>NZ_JQNP01000001.1:0-4800000 GCF_000745325.1 Janthinobacterium sp. RA13
GAAGGCGTCGCGTTCGATGCCGTTCAGGCGTTTATCGGCGACGATGCGGCGAAGGCCGGCGCGGCGCGCACGCGCGGCGCGCTCACCGTGCGCGTGCTGCCGTTCGTGCCGCAAGACGATTACGACCGCCTGCTGTGGGCTTGCGACGTCAACCTCGTGCGCGGCGAAGATTCCTTCGTGCGCGCGCAATGGGCCGGCCAGCCGTTTCTCTGGCATATCTATGTGCAGGATGAAAACTTGCATCACGTGAAATTGCGCGCCTTCCTGCAGCGCTATGCGATGGACGCGGACGGCGCCATCGACAGCCTGGTGCAAGCGGCGCTGGCCTGGAATGGCGCCAGCGCGGATGCCTCGCCATGGACGCGGCTGTGGCCCGCATTGCAGGCCGATCTGCCGCGCATCCGGGCGCGCGCGCAGGCCTGGCAGCGGCAGATGCAGGCTAATGGCGATCTGGCAAGTAAGCTGCTGGCGTTCGCTGGCGCGACGAGATAGGCGCTTGCCAAAAATTAAGGTAAAATGCCCGGTTATTTCTAACGTATTTTTAACCGATCAAACGCAAGCTTGCGGCGCTGATGGCGCACAGGCGGCAGATGGTCTTCATGCAACCCACTTTTTACGTACATTCCTATGAAACCCGCAAAAGAAATTCGTGTTGGCAATATCATCATGGTCGACAGCAAGCCAATGATCGTGTTGCGTTCTGATGTCAACGGTTCGAGCCGCACGGGCTTCACCTACAAATGGAAGATGAAAAATCTTCTGACGAACACCCCGATGGAAAACGTGTTCCGCGGCGACGACAAGTTCGACGTTGTTGTTCTGGATAAAAAGCCAGTGACGTATTCGTACTTCGCCGACCCGCTGTTCGTGTTCATGGACACCGAGTACAACCAGTACGAAATCGAAGAAGAAAACCTGGGCGAAGCGCTGAACTACCTGAAAGATGGCATGGAATGCGAAGCCATTTTCTACGACGGCAAAGCGATCTCCGTTGAACTGCCTACGACCATCGCCCGTCAAGTGGTGTACTCGGAGCCAGCGGTCAAGGGCAACACCTCGGGCAACGTCCTGAAAGAAGCCAAGATCGAAAACGCCATCGACGCACATCGCCACACCGTGCAAGTGCCGCTGTTCGTGGCACAGGACGACGTCATCGAAATCGACACCCGTACCAACGAATACAAGCGTGTTGTACGCAACTGATTTGCCCCAGTGCCAAATCATCAAGAAACGCTGCCTTCGGGCAGCGTTTTTTTTGCTTAAAAAATAATTCCCTTCAACAACAATTGTGTTGCAAGGACTGCTATGCTATGGCTAGAACATTATTGCGGTAGAAACATTGAAGTTTCCTGGAGATACCATGCAGCGCAGTCAGATGTTACGCGGTGGCGCGTCGCGTCCCGTATTGGCCCGTGCCACGGCGCCCGCCAGTCCCATGGCCCATCTGCTCGATGCGGGCGTCTTGCCGCAACAGCAGATGATGCAGGCAGGCAAACTCAGTTCCCATGCGCTGACGTCGCAGTACCTGGGGCGTATCCGCTCCCTGTGCAGCATCGGCGCGCGCGCCTATCCCGGCATTGAAATCAATCCCGATGCGCTGAAAATTGCCCTGGAAATGGACCGGGAACGGCAAGTGCACAAGGTGCGCGGTCCCTTGCATGGCATTCCCGTCGTCTTGCGCGACAATATCGCCACGGGCGACCGCATGAAGACGCGCACGCAGTCACCGCTGGCCACGCATGCCGGCTGCGATTCCTTCGTGGCGGCGCGCCTGCGCGCGGCCGGCGCCGTCATCATCGGCAAAAGCAATTTGCGCCAGTGGGCCGCCGTCAGCGTGCCGCATGCCACTGCCAGCTGGGCCGGGCTGACCATCCTGGCCGTCGACAGCGCGGCGGACGGCTCCATCGTCGCGCCTGCTTCAAACTGCGGCCTGGTCGCCATCAAGCCCACGGGCAGGACTGCCGCGGGGCAGGGCGGTGAGCCAGCCACGGCCGGACCGATGGCGCCCAGCGTGCGTGAGGCGGCCTGGCTGCTCGCAGCCTTGAGCGGCGAGCGCCTGGCCGATGGTGTGGTGCTCGATACTGCCGGTTTGCATGGGCGCCGCATCGGCGTGGCGCGCAGCCTGTTCGGCCAGTGTGCCGGGACCGATGCCGTGATCGGGCAGGCGCTGCTGGCGTTGCGCGAACAGGGCGCGCAACTGATCGAGATCCCGGCCGCGCCCGTGCCTGGCGGCATCGAAGCGTTGCTGTGCTCGCATGGGTTCGATGCGCTGGTGGGGCCTACCTGTCATGGCGTGGCGCAGGCGCCGTCGGCCTTGCCGCATATCACGGTGCCGGCCGGCGTGGCCGGCGGCGCGCCGGTCGGTTTGTCCTTCATCGGTCCTGCCCACGGTGACATGCAGCTCATTGCGATGGCGTACGCCTACGAGCAGGCGACCTTGCACCGGCGCACGCCGGCGCTGCCGTCGAGCATTACCCTGGCGCTGCGCCTGCCATGATGATTCTTTTCGTTTTCTTGCGATAAATTATGCTTGCAATCTTGCTGCTGAGCGCGGCCGTGGCCGCCACCCCGACTCCTTTCGACGCCACGCAATTGTCTGGCAGCTGGTCCGACAGCGTGAATACGAATAGTGTGTGCGAAGAAGCGCGGCACTTTACGCGCATGCAGTTGTCTGACGATCATCAGCGGCTGGCGATCTTTAATGACCGGACGTGGAAAAGCAAGTTGGGTGAAACCAACCGCTTCGCCGCGACCGTGGTGGCGGAAACGGAGCATAGCTTGACGTTGCGCTATGACAATGAAACCCGTGTCAATGCCGCTGGCAAGCTGGTGGAATGGCAGTTGATCATCGTCGCGCCCGGCGTGTACCGCTGGCGCGAGACGGGCTGGGCGGAAGGCAAGGTCAACGGGGTGGTCGGCATCCGCTGTTCTCCCTGAGGCCGCTGCGCAAGCATGCCATTCTGCTATGCTGCACCCATTATTGGATGCTTTTAGGAGATTGCATGTCCGCACGTTTGCTCTTACCCCTGTTCCTTGGCGCCGCCGTGACGCTGGCTGCCATGCCTGCGCAAGCGCGTACGCCCAAACTGTCGCTGATCGAGCAGGCGCAAAGCTGCGACGGCGGCCCTGCCTGCCCGTATTTCCCCGATGTTTACAAGTCTGACTACGCCTTTCGCAAGGCTTTCAATATCGGCCTGAAAAAGGCCGGCCTGAAGCGGCAGCGCTGGGTGCCCGATGGCGTGGCCAGTCCGCTCAAGCCCGTCGAGATCGACGGCAAGGCGCGTCTGCTGAGCAGTGTTTGCGAGCCGCACAATTGCGGCCACCGCTATTCTATTCTGTACGATCCGGCCCAGCGCAGCATGACGGGCGTGTACATGGGCAGCGATGCCAAGGGCGAACTGCGCACCGTGTATTTCGGCGAGCCCAGCATCGCTGAGGCCGACTTGCTGTACAAGAACTGATGCACGCGCCACTACACATTTCCAGCGAGCGCGGCGACCTGGACGTGCCCATGATCCACCGCTACCTGAGCGAGCAGTCGTACTGGAAGCGCGGCGTGGCGATTGAAACCGTGCGCAAGGGGATCGCCAATGCCCTGTGCTTCGGTGGCTACGTGGGTGGCCAGCAAGTGGCGTTCGCCAGGGTCATCACCGACTACACGGATTTTGCCTACCTGCGCGACGTGTTCGTGCTGCCGCCATACCAGGGGCGGGGCTATGGCAAGCAGATGGTGGCCGCCGTGCTCGGCGACGAGCGCTTGCGCGAGGTCGCCTGGATGCTGGGGACCGATGATGCGCATGGCCTGTATGCGGGCTTTGGTTTTGCGCCACTGGAGGCGCCGCACAAATACATGCGCCGCCCCGCGCCATAATGGTTATTAAATTAATAGTTGATTCCAGGATAACCATTACTATTGTTGCATGAGATTAATATTGCCTTGATAATGACAACATGTCATTATGCGCGCTGTGCTGCGATTGCGTAGCCGTACTTTGCTGGTGTTTTGCTTTGCCATCGCCATGCGGTGAGGGCGAGCTCAATGAGCGGTCTGTCTGGTCGTCCCCTGGTACGTTTTCTCGACTATTTAAAGGAATACATCATGAAACAATATGGCGCCGAATTTCTCGGCACGTTCTGGCTGGTCCTGGGCGGTTGCGGCAGCGCCGTGCTGGCCGCCGCTTTTCCCGGCCTCGGCATCGGTTTTGTCGGCGTGGCGCTGGCGTTTGGCTTGACGGTGCTGACCATGGCTTACGCCATCGGCCACATCTCGGGCTGCCACCTGAATCCTGCCGTCTCGATCGGCTTGTGGGCCGGCGGCCGTTTTCCCGCCAATAAACTTTTGCCGTACATCATCGCGCAAGTGCTGGGCGCCATCGTCGCTGGCGGCGTGCTGTACGTGATCGCCAGCGGCCAGGCCGGCTTCGATGTCAGCAAGGGCTTTGCCTCGAACGGTTTCGGCGCCCACTCGCCGGGCGGCTATTCGATGCTGTCGGCGCTGGTCATTGAAATCGTGCTGACGATGTTCTTCCTGATCGTCATCCTGGGCGCCACCGACAAGCGCGCGCCGGCCGGCTTCGCCCCGCTGCCGATCGGCCTGGCGCTGACGCTGATCCACCTGATCAGCATTCCCGTCACGAATACTTCCGTCAACCCTGCCCGCAGCACGGGCGTGGCCCTGTATGTGGGCGACTGGGCCACCAGCCAGCTGTGGCTGTTCTGGCTGGCACCGATCATCGGTGCCTTGCTGGGCGCGCTGGCTTACCGCCTGATTGCGGGCGAAAAAGAGTAGGCCAGTTTAGCCCGCAGGGCGTAAGCCGACAATGCCGGCAACGCAGCTTGTCGGCTTACGCGCGGCGTTGCCACGCTAAGCCGACCTACGCGGCGCCCATCATTGGCGCCTTGCCCGGTACGCCGACATCGTCGTAGGTCGGCTTAGCCCGCAGGGCGTAAGCCGACAATTGACAATTGCCGGCAAACCACTTGACGAAAGCATCCTGCGGGCTGCTTTTTTCGTTTAGTCGGCGGCGCGCCACTCGCTCAGGTAGTGTTGCGGCGTGCGGCCCAGGATGCGGCGGAACATGGCGCTGAAGGCGCTGGGGCTGGCGTAGCCCAGCGCATAGGCGATGGCCGCCACGCCTTCGCCCCGGTCCAGGCGGCAGAAGGCCTCGGCCAGGTGGACTTGCTGCAGCCATTGGCGGTAGTGCAAGCCCGTCTCCTTGGGGAATAAACGGATCAGGGTGCGCGCGCTGGCGCCCGCATCCTGCGCCCACTCTTCGATGCTGCGCCGGCTGCCGGGCGCGCTCATGATGGCCGAGCAGACGGCCACCAGGCGCCGGTCGCGCGGCCAGGGGATGGCGAGGGGTACGGTATCGGCCGCTGCCAGTTCCGACAGGATCAGGTGCGCCAGCCAGTCGCCGCGCCCCGCCAGCGCATATTCGACCGGTTCGGCCAGCAAGGCCAGGATCAGCTCGCGCAACAGCCGGCTCACTTCCAGCACCTTGCAATCGTCGCCATACGGGGCCGCCACTTGCGCATCGATGTACACGGTGCGCATGCTCAGTTCGCTCAAGATGTGGACTTCATGCACGACGCCCACGGGGATCAGCAGGGCGCGCCGCGGCGGCAAGATCCACACGCCGTGTTCGGTGGACACGCGCATCACGCCTTCCGTCGCATACAGCAGCTGCGCCCGCACGTGGCTGTGCGGCGCCGTGTAGTCGCCGGCCGCATATTGCCTGGACATGGCCGTCACGGGGCGCGGCACGTGCTGGTAATCGTGCGAGCTGGTGCTGCGGCTGAACGGCACGCCGTCGGGATGGGTCTGGGCGGGTTGCTGGGTGTACATGTGGGGTGTTGGCTTGTCTCTCGGTTGTCACTTGGGCGACGATTATTGGAAGTTATCAGTTCAGTGACCATACTATACTGGCTTCTTTGCCGGGCCGCCCGCCGTGCCCGATTATTGCGGATGACACATGCACACAACCACAACTGCCCCAGCATTGGCCAAGTCCGTGCCGGCGGCTCCTTCGCTTCATCGTTCCCAACAACAATCCGGTCTGGCCATGCACATCCTGGGCGCCGTCGCCTTCGTGCATTTGCTCAATGACTTGATCCAGGCATTATTGCCGTCGATTTATCCGATGCTGAAAGCCGAGTTTTCACTCAGTTTTACCCAGGTCGGCCTCATTACCCTGACGTTCCAGTGCACGGCATCGCTGTTGCAGCCCTGGATCGGCTTGTACACGGACCGCCGTCCGCTGCCATTCCTGTTGCCCGTCGGCATGTGCTTTACCCTGGCCGGCGTGTTGATGCTGTCCGTCGTGTCGACCTTTCCGACTCTGCTGATCGCCGCTGGCCTGATCGGCGTCGGCTCGTCGACCTTCCACCCGGAAGCGTCGCGCGTGGCGCGCATGGCCTCGGGCGGACGCTACGGCTTTGCCCAGTCGCTGTTCCAGGTGGGCGGCAACATCGGTTCCGCGCTGGGGCCGCTGCTGGCGGCCGCCGTCATCGTCAATCGTGGCCACGGCAATGTCGCCTGGTTCAGTTTGCTGGCCGCGCTGGCCATCGGCGTGCTGTACAAGGTCAGCCACTGGTACAGCGGCCACCTGGCCAGCTTCAAGCCGAAGACGGGCGGCCTTGGACCGAACTTGTCGCGCAACAAGGTGATTGGCGCGCTGGGCGTGCTGGCCCTGCTGGTGTTTTCGAAGTACATCTACATGGCCAGCCTGTCGAGCTATTACACGTTTTACCTGATCGACAAATTCCACTTGTCGCTCAGCGATGCCCAGCTGTATTTGTTCCTGTTCCTCGCCGCCGTGGCGGCCGGCACCTTCATGGGCGGCCCCATCGGCGACCGCATCGGCCGCAAGCGCGTGATCTGGATTTCCATCCTGGGTGCGGCGCCGTTTACCCTGCTGCTGCCCTACGTCGACCTGTTCTGGACGGCCGTGCTGACGGTGATCATCGGCTTCGTGATTTCGTCCGCATTTTCCGCCATCGTCGTCTTCGCGCAGGAACTGGTGCCGGGCAAGGTGGGCATGATCGCGGGGATTTTCTTTGGCCTGATGTTCGGCGTGTCCGGCATCGCGGCCGCCGCCATGGGCCACCTGGCCGACGTGGCAGGCATCGCCTATGTGTACAAAATCTGCTCCTACCTGCCGCTGCTGGGCATGTTGACGGTGCTGCTGCCGCATATCGAGCAGGCGAAAAAATAAGCTGGCGCCGCGGGAGGGCTTGACGGCCCGCCCGCGCGCATGCGATATTGTCTCCATGATCTCTTCCATCCTCCATCCAGTCCTTGCATACCGCGCCGCCGCTGCGCTGTGTCCGTGTACCTGGCTTCGCGAGGATGCGGCCCGGCGCCGTTAAATTTTTACTCCTCATTCCGATGGCCACAGCGTTGAAAAACCTGTGGCCATTTTCTTTTTCCGCAACGCTCATGAAAGTCCCGCATGACACTTCATTTGTACGACACGTATAGCCGCAGCCTGCGGCCCTTCGAGACCATCGCCCCGGGCCAGGCGGGCCTGTATGCCTGCGGTCCCACCGTCTACGATTACGCGCACATCGGCAACCTGCGCACCTATCTGTTCGTCGACGGCTTGCGCCGCGCGCTCGAATTCAACGGCTTGCAGGTGCGCCACGTGATGAACATCACGGACGTCGGCCATCTGACGTCGGATGCGGACAGCGGCGACGACAAGATCGAGGCGCGCAGCGCCCGCAGCGGCAAGTCGGCCTGGGATATCGCCGCTGAATTCACGCGCGCGTTCGAGGATGACCTGCACGCGCTGAATATCCTGCCGCCCACCGTCTGGTGCCGCGCCACCGACCACATCGCCGAGCAGATCGCCTTCATCCTCGACCTGGAAGCGAAGGGCTACACTTACCGCACGGACGACGGCATCTATTTCGACACGACGCGCCAGGACAGCTATGGAAAACTGGCGCGACTGAACCGCGACGGCCTGCAGGCGGGGAAAAGGGTGGACCTGGGAGAAAAGCGCGACATCTGCGACTTCGCGCTGTGGAAGTTCAGCGGCGTGCCGGGACAGCGGCAAATGGAGTGGGACAGCCCGTGGGGCCTGGGTTTCCCCGGCTGGCATATCGAATGCTCGGCCATGGCGGAAAAGCATCTGGGCGCGTATTTCGACATCCATTGCGGCGGCGAAGACCACGTGGCCGTCCACCACAGCAACGAGATCGCGCAAACGGAAGCGCGCCACGGCACGCGCCTGGCCAACTTCTGGCTGCACGGCGCCTTCCTGAAAACACAGGACGCGAAGATGTCGAAATCCTCGGGCGACTTTTTGCGTTTGCAAAGCCTGGTGGCGCAGGGCGTCGATCCGCTGGCCTACCGCTACCTGTGCCTGGGCGCCCATTACCGCAGCAGCCTCAATTTCACGGACGAAGCCCTGCGTGCCGCCAGCAGCGGCCTGGCGCGCCTGCGGGTCAGCGTACATGGGCTGGGCCAGGCGGATAGTGAGGCCGCTCCTGATCTTGCATGGCTGGCGCGCTTCGCGGCGCAGATCAACGATGACCTGAACTTTCCACGCGCCCTGGCCATGGCCTGGGAACTGTTGAAAAGCGAGCTGCCGGATGCCGTCAAAAAGGCCACCATGGCCCGTTTCGATGCGGCCCTGGGACTCGATCTGCTGGCCTGGCAGCCGGCGCAGGTGGAAGTGCCGCAGCCGGTGCAGGCATGGATGGCGGAACGGGCCATCGCCCGCGCGCAGCGCCAGTGGGCCGAGGCGGACCGCTTGCGCGCACTGGCGCGTGCGGCCGGCTATGACATCGACGATACGCCGCAGGGCCAGCAGGCGCGTCCCCTGTGAGCGTGTGGCCGTATCTGTGGCGGCCATGCATAATGGCCGCCTTATAAACGCGGGAGATGCCGTGAAGCGTGGTTTGCTGCTATTGAGTTGTTGCCTGTCCTTTTCCTGCGCGCAGGCGGCCAGCGAGTGTCCGGGCTTTCCCGCGCTGGCCACCTCCGGCGACACGCTGCTGGCGCAAGTGCGCGCGCTGCCGCCCGTCGGCGTCGACCGCGAACGGCAGGCGTGCGCGCCGGCGACCGTCATCGATTTCGCCTACAGCGGCGGGGTGCTCTGTCGTTTTGGCGCGGGCAAGGAAGCCGTGGATGCGGCGACATCCGCCGTCACGCGCCTGGCGGACGGCGGCGAACTGGTCGAATACCTGTACCTGTTCCCGTATGCGCCGGCCACGCATGCGCGTTTGCTGGCGCTGCTGGCCGCGCGTTTTACGCCCGTCGACAAGGCGGCCTGGCCCGGCTTCCTGCAAGCCGCCAGGCCTGGCAAGGAAACCACGGCGCTGTTCACGCATGGCGGCTTTTATATCTCGCTGGGCAAGCCCACCGAAGGCGATCCTGCCGCATGGTATTCGAATGTGATCTTTGAAAAGGTCGACATGCCTGCGCTGGGCGTGCGCAAGGTGTGCAAGGAAGCTGGCGATGGCTGAAGCGGATGCCTTTCCGGCCGCGCTGGCCGGCGCCGTGGCGCAGCTGCTGCCCGCGCTGGGGAGCCGCCCCGCACATCCGCCATTTGCCGTGCGCCAGGATGGACAGGCCTTGCTGATTCCGACGCGCACGTATTACGACCGCGAGCGCTTGCTGGCCTGCACGCGGCTGCCCGGCGACGCGGGCGTGCTCGCCCTGTGCCTGGGCGCGCGCCACCATGACGGCCATGTGCGCGAAGCGTGTTTGAGGCAGTTGCTGCTGCAGGAGCGGGCGTGGACGGTGCCCTTCGTCGTGCACCTGTGCGGCGAATACGTGCTGGAGATTATCGAGGTAATTGGCGCGGCGCTGCCGGCCTGGAATACGCAGGCGCTGGCACGCTACCTGCGGGACAATCCCGCCTATGTGGCCACCCTGGAGCGGCGCGCCATCAGCTACTGGAACTGCTACTACCGCCGGCAGTATCCCGTGTGGGAAGACTATCCGGGACGCAGGGCCATGGCGGCCCTGCGTGCCTTGCAGGTGCTTACGCCTCGATAAAGCGCATCTTGAAGCTGCGGCCCTTGATGTTGCCGAAGTCGCGCCCCAGGGTATTGCCCGCGTTGAGGCGCTTGAAGGCCGCTTCGGCCACCTTGCGGTCCAGCGCCACGTAGGTCATGAACTCGAACACGTTGATCTTGCCCACTTGTTCCTTGGTGAGGCCGGCGTCGCCCGTCAGCGCGCCCAGCAAGTCGCCCGGGCGCAGCTTGTCCTTCTTGCCGCCCATGATGCACAGGGTGACCATCGGCGCCGGCAGCGCCTCCATGCCGTCATCTTCCGCCAGTTCCTTCAGGTCGTGCCATTCGGCGGCGCTGTTCTGGTATTGCTCGATCAGCTTGACCCATTTTTTCTCGTTCGGCGCGCACAGCGACAGGGCCAGGCCCTTCTTGCTGCCGCGGCCCGTGCGGCCGATGCGGTGGATGTGCACTTCCGTGTCCTTCGACACGTCGACGTTGATCACGGCGCCCAGGTCGGAAATATCGAGGCCGCGCGCGGCGACGTCGGTGGCGACCAGCACGGAGCAGCTGCGGTTGGCGAACAGCACGAGGATTTCATCGCGCTCGCGCTGTTCCAGCTCGCCGTACAGGGCCAGCGCGGAAAAGCCTTGCTGGCGCAGTTCGTCGGCCAGTTCGCGGCAATGCACCTTGGTGTTGCAGAAGGCCAGCGTGGATTCCGGCTTGAAGTGTTTCAACAGCTTGCCGACGGCGCCATTGCGCTCGTCGAAGCCGATTTCATAGAAGCGCTGTTCGATCTTGTCGTTGTCGTGCTGCGCCTCGACCGTCACTTCCAGCGGATTGACGAGGAACGACGCCGTGGCGCGGCGGATGTCTTCCGGATACGTGGCCGAGAACAGCAAGGTCTGGCGGCGCGCCGGGCAGGCGCTGACGATGCCGGCGATTTCCTCGTAAAAGCCCATGTCCGTCATGCGGTCCGCTTCATCGAGCACCAGGGTTTGCACGTGGTTCAGGTTGATGGTGCCGCGGCCCAGGTGGTCGCGCAAACGGCCCGGCGTGCCGACGACGATGTGGGCGCCGTGTTCCAGCGAGGCGATTTGCGGGCGCATCGGCGCGCCGCCCGTGAGGGTCAGGATCTTGATGTTGCCGGCCGCGCGGGCCAGACGGCGCAGCTCATTGGCCACCTGGTCTGCCAGTTCGCGCGTGGGGCATAGCACCAGGCCCTGCACGGCAAACCAGGCCGGATTGAGCTTGTGCAGGATGCCGATGCCGAAGGCGGCCGTCTTGCCGCTGCCCGTTTTCGCCTGGGCGATCAGGTCGCGGCCATCGAGCACCGCCGGCAGGCTTTGCGCCTGGATGGTGGTCATCTCGTGGTAGCCGAGCGAATCGAGGTTGGCCAAAAAGGCGGGCGTCAGCGGCAGGCTGGAAAAGGAAGTGGTAGTGGCAGTGGTGGTGTTCATAGGGGCGGGAACCGGTAAAAAGCGGGTGGATGGGCACAGTCTACAGGCGTTCTACGCCCTTGTGCGGATGGTGGTGTGGAAGCTGGCGGCAAACGGCCGCCGGCATGGATACTAATTGTCGGGCGCCCAGATGGGCAAACCGGTGAGATCAAGGCCGGCGTCGCGCGTCCACACGGGCAGGCCTGAGGCATCGGTCGGCTCCAGCAATTCGAGCTGCACCTGCTTCAAAGCCACCTTGCGCGCGCGCGCGCGGCGCTGCGGCTCAGGCGCCGGCTCTTGGGCCTCGTGCGCTGGCGGCGGGCCGAAGCCGGGCAAGTCGATGGTGGCGTTGTCTTTTTTATCTCTCATTTGCTAACCTCTGTCCCTGGCCTGCGAAAGCCAGGGGGCGGGCAAGGTGCTGCCCGCCTATGTCTATACGCTTTAACTTCATCCACAAAACAAAAGCCCGGCTACTGGAGTCGGGCTCATTGTTGGGACAACCTGCAGGAAAACTTGTCCTGCGGATTTAAGTGCGGCACGCAGTGTATCACAGGCGTGCCGCATTGTGGGTGGCTTAGCGGAAGCTCAGAGCGCCCGTCAGGTCACCCGGCGGCAGCGCGCCACGGGACGCGAATGCGTCATTGCGCACTTTCAGGCCTTCGAGCAGCGGCAGGTCGTGCAGGCGCGTGATCAGGCGCAGGATCGACGTCGTGTCATAAAAACTGTGGTCGACGGCGCCTTTCTTCGCGTACGGCGAGACGACGATGGCGGGAATGCGCGTGCCCGGACCCCAGCGGTCGCCTTTTGGCGGCGCCACGTGGTCCCACCAGCCGCCGTTTTCATCGAACGTGATCACCACGATCATGTCTTTCCACTGCGGCGATTCCTTCAGATGCTGGATGACGTTGGCCACGTGCTGGTCGCCCGACTCGATATCCGAGTACCCGGCGTGCAGGTTCAGATTGCCCTGCGGCTTGTAGAAGGTCACGGCCGGCAGCTTGCCCGCCACGGCGGCGGCGAGGAATTTGTTCGAGATGGGGCTGTCGCCCGTGCCGCCATCGCGCAGGTGCTCGGTGCGCGCGGCCGTGCCGGGCGCGAACTGCTTGAAGTAGTTCAGCGGCTGGTGGTGGAACTGGAAGTTCGGCTTGCTGCCGCCGCCCTTGTGGTCGAGCGCCGCTTGCCAGCCGCCGCCATACCACGCCCAGCTGACGCCCTTGCGCGACAGCAGGTCGCCGATGGTGTCGTAGGTTTGCGGCGGCAGGGTATTCGCGTCAGCCGGATCGGCATGCAGCGGGTCGCCGTCAAACGCGGGCCGGATGTAGCTTGGCTGGTAGGGCGGCGCCATGGTGTTGACGGCGTAGCCGTCCGGCGTGAGGGCGCCGTCGTTCACGTATTTCGGTTTGCCGTCCAGCGCGGAGGCGGGGCAGTCGGGCGAGATCGCCAGGCGCACGCCTTGCGGGCCGTCGGACAGCACGGCGATCTTTTTCTTCGCCGCCGTATCAAGCGCATTGAAGTATTCGTTGGCGCGCCCCGTCACCAGGAACTGGTGGTTCATGTAGGAGCCGCCGAAGGCCGCCATGAAGAAGTTGTCGCACAGCGTGTACTGCTCGGCGATTTGCCACAGGTTCAGGTTTTTCGACGTTTCGCCGTAGTGGCCCATCACCAGGCCGCCGCTGTCGGCCCACGCGGCAAAGCCGTCGTTCTTGCCGCCGTTGATCTGCATCTGGTTGTTATAGAAGCGGTGCACGAGGTCGCGCGTGATGATGCTCTCGGGCAGGGGCTTGCCGGCTGCGTCGCTCAATTTGTAGGGCGCGTTCGGCAGGCCGGAAATCTGCTCTTCCTTGATCAGGTAATCGGTGCCGCCGATATTTTGCTGGTTCGGCACGAGGCCGCCCCAGATCTTCGGCAGGGTGGCCAGCGGCTTGCCGTCGCGGTCCAGCTGCTGCGCCTGTTCTGCCGTGACGGCGGACAGGGGCGCGCTGGTGCCGGGGAAGTTGGCGAACAGGTTGTTGAAGCTGCGGTTTTCCAGGTAGATCACGACCACGTTCTTGACGTGCGTCTTGAGTTTCGCGTCGAGCGAACCCTTGGCGATGGTCTTTTTTGCTGGCGCGGCGTCGGCCAGGGCCGGCAGGCTGGCGGCCAGGCCGACTGCGGAAGCGGCCTGGAAAATGCGCCGGCGCGAGGGATTGGCGGGTTGGTCGGCCGGATCGGCTGGCAGGGCGGGGGCGAGGTCCTTCACACATTCTCCTTGGGTGTCTCTATGGGCACGGGCGTTGACGGCAATGGCCGGCAACGCCCGTGAAGCGGGAAAATTGTATCACCGGCCCTGCGCCAATGTGAAATATTCAGCCCGGCCTAGAATTGATAGCGCACGCTTAATGCCACCTTGCGCGCCGGGCCATACATGCCCGAGTACCACCAGTCCGAGATCGAGGCCGTGTACTGCTTGTCGAACAGGTTGGACACGTTGACGGTGGCCGACAGCTTGTCGTTGACGTCGTAGCGCGCCATCAGGCTGGCCACCGAGTAGGCCTTCTGTTCCCAGTGCAGGGTACTCTTGATCTGCCATGCGTCGATGTCGGAATACACGCGGCTCTGCCAGTTCATGCCGCCGCCCACCGTCAGGCGATGCAGCTCGCCGGGCAGGCGGTAAGTGGTCCACAGTTTCACCAGGTGGCGCGGGAAGGTGCCCAGGATGGCCTTGCCTTCATTGTTTTCCGTCTGGCTGTACGACCACGAGGCCGAGATGTTCCAGTCCGGCGTCAGGGCGCCCGTCGCTTCCAGGTCCACGCCCTGGGTTTTGGCGCCCTTGATGGCGCGGCTGGCGAAATTTTGGGTGCCAGGCACGTAGTAGCCTGGATCCGACTCGGCCAGGTTGTTCTGGCGGATCTGGTACAGCGCGGCGGCCGTGTTCAGGCGCCCATCGAGCCAGCCGCTCTTGACGCCCGCTTCCAGGGTCTTGCCTTCGCGCGGCGCCAGCAGCTGGCCATAGCGGTCCTGCGATGCTTGCGGCTGATGGATGGTGGAGTAGCTGGCGTAGGCGCTGTGCGTGCCGTCGATGTCGAACACCAGGCCGCCATACGGCGTGACGACGCGGCTGTCCGAGGCTGGCGCCGCGTTGTAATAGGACTCGGCAGGCGTGTTCGAGATGTAATTTTCGTCGTAGCGCAGCACTTTTGCCCCGGCGATCAATTTCAGGCGCTCGGAGAGGTGGAGGCGCGTGGCGGCATACACGCTGGCCTGGCGGCGCGTGCTGTCGTTGGTGCCATAGGTGCCGCCAAACACGGGCGTCGCCGTGCGATTCCAGCGGTACAGGTTGGCGGGCGTGCGCTCGATGCTTTTGTCGAAACGGGCATCCGTCGTGCTTTGAAATTCGCTGTAGTCCATGCCCAGCACCAGTTCGTGCTGGCGGCCGAATGCGCTGAACGGTCCGCGCACATTGACATCCACGCTGTTGATCTGGAGCTGGTAGTCGCGGTAGTCGGCGTTCAAGCGCAGGCCATCGCCCGTGGCCTGGTCGGGCAAGCCGCCACTGACGTTCAGGTAGACGGCGCGCTCTTCCTGCGACGACTGCACGCGGTTGGCCGATATTTTCAGCTTCCAGTCGTTTGCCAGCGCGTGTTCCACAGTGGCGAAGAGGTCGGTCGAATTGGTGTCGAAGCGGTTCGATTTGGCCGCCGGGCTGAACGAGCGCGGCAGGTCCGTCCTGGCGCCGTTGCTGTAGAACAGGGGAAAGCCCAGGTAGGACAACGATCCATTCGTGCGCTTGCGCTGGTGCGTGACGCCCGCCGTCAGCTTCGTGTCGGCGGACAGATCCGCCTCGACCACGCCGTAGACCACTTTCTTGTCGCGGTTGTAGCCGTCGACGATGCTGTCGCCTTCCTCGTACACCGTCACCAGGCGGCCGCGCACGGTGCCTGCCTCGTTCAGCGGACCCGCGATGTCGGCCATGGCGCGCCGCTCATCGTGGGAACCCAGCTCGCCTTCGACGGACGCCTGGAACTGCGCCGTCGGCTTCTTGCGCACCATGTTGATGGCGCCCGAGGCATCGCCCGCACCCGTCATCAGGCCCGAGGCGCCGCGCAGCACTTCGATGCGGTCGTATAGCGCCATGTCGGCCAGGCTTTGCGACGGTATCGCATTGAGGCCCATGGTTTCCGAGTGCGTGCTGACGCCATCGAGCTGGTAATTGCTGATCGAATAGCCGCGCGAAGTAAAGCCCGTGCGTTCGCTGCCCAGCGAATACAGCGTGATGCCCGGCGTTTGCGCCATCACTTGCGCAATCGTGCTCAAGCCCTGGTCCTGCATGCGCTGCTGCGTGATGACGCTGACCGATTGCGGCGTTTCCTTTACGGACAGGCCCAGCGGCGTGGCCGTGGCGATCGGCAGGGTGGAGACATACGCGCCCGAGCCTTCCGTCGCATCCTGCTGCGCCTTGACCGACACTTCCGGCATCATCGACAGCGCTTCGCCACCGGCCGCCGCATCGGCCGGACGCAGGACAAAGCTGCCGTTGGCGCTGCGCTCGGCCTTCAGGCCCGTGCCGCGCAGCACGCCGTTCAGGGCGGCCAGCACGTCGTGGCGGCCGCTCAAGCCGGCCGACGTCTTGCCGCGCGTCTGCTCCGGCGTGAAGCTGAGAATGACCCGCGACTGGCTGGCGACCTGGCGCAGCGCCGTGGCCAGGTCGCCGGCCGGTACCTGGAAATCCTGACTGGTGGCTGGCGCTGCGGCGCTTTCCTGCGCCAGGGCTGGCGCCTGGGCGTTCAGCAGCAGGGCCGAACCGATGAAGACGAGTTGAATGGCATGCGCCATGCGCTTGATGCGCGGCTGGGAATGAATGGCAAGAGACATGGTTACCTTGTGGTGTAGTCGTCAAAAAGAACGTTGCCTACACAGGTCACGCGAGAAACGAAAGCGGGTACTTTTTTTGTGCTGGCATCAAAATACATAGTCAGCGCTGCGGGCGCGCTTCCACCTGCACCCAGTAGCGCGTGCGCAGGCGCACGTCCACCGGCAACGAATCGGGCAGCGACAGCAGCACGGCGTCCAGGTCGGCCAGGGGGAAGACGCCGGAGATGCGCAGGCCGGCGACGGCGTCGTCGCAGCCCAGCAAGCCGTGGCGGTAGCGGCTCAGTTCATGCAGGAAGTCGCGCAGCGGCATGGCGTCGGCCAGCAGCAAACCCTGGCGCCAGGCCCAGATGTCGGGCGAGACGGCGTGCGCGGGCAGGGCATCGTGCGCCGTCATGCCGCCGCCCTGGCCCGCGCGGAGCACGGGACTGGCGTCGCCATGGCGCGGCATCAGCCGGACGGCGCCTTCCTCGACGGCGACCAGCGTGCTGCCATCGGCCTGGCGCACCGAGTAGCGCGTGCCCAGCGCCTGCGCCTGGCCTTGCGCCGTTTCGACGAGGAAGGGGCGGTAAGGGCGGCCCGTTTCGCGGGCCGTGGCGATGAACACTTCGCCCTGCACCAGTTGCAGCAGGCGCCGCGTGCCCGTGTAGCGGATGTTGACGGCGCTGCCGCTGTTCAGGTGCAGACGGCTGCCGTCGGGCAGGGTCAGCTCGCGGCGTTCGCCCACGCCCGTGGACAGGTCGGCCAGCGCGGCGCGGGCAAGGACGGGCGCAGAGTCCGAGCGCGCGCCGAACCAGCCCGTGAGGCCGATGGTGGCTGCCCACGCCAGCAACTGCAGGCTGCGGCGGCGCGAGATGGTCGAGGCAGGGCGGGAGCGCTGTGTCAACGCCTTGCGGCTGGCCTGCGCATCGAGTTCGCGCAAGCCGCCGCTGACGCTTTCGATGTGTTTCCACGCCCGTTCATGGTCGGGGTGCGCCTGGCGCCACTCGTGCCAGGCCGTTTTTTCCGCCGGCGTGGTTTCGCCGCTCATCAGGGTGGCCAGCCATTCGGCCGCCTGCATGGCGATGGCCAGGTCGATGGGCTGGCCCTGTGCGTAGACGGTGGCGCCGCGCATGTCAGGATGCGGCAAAATCGGGCACGGCAAAAAAGCACAGCAGATTGGCCTTGCTCAGGTATTTTTTGACGGAATGCGTGGTGGTGTCCAGTTCGGCCGCGATCTCGGCGTAGGTCATGCCGTCCAGGTGGGCCAGCAAAAAAGCGGCCTTGGCCTTGGCGGACAGCTGGTCCAGTGCGCGGTCGACCAGTTGCAGCGATTCGAGCAGGAGGGACATCGCTTCCGGCGACGGCGTGCTCGCTTGCGGCTGGTGCAGCAGGGCGTCGAGGTAGGCCCGTTCGAGCGCTTCGCGCCGGCAGTGGTTGGCCAGCAGGCGCTTGGCGATGGTGGCCAGGAAGGGGCGCGGCTGCGCGATCCCGGCGCTGCTGCGCGCGACGAAAATCTTGATGAAGGTATCTTGCGCCAGGTCGCCGGCCAGCCCCGCATCGTGCAGGCGGCGCTTCAGCCAGTGCAGCAGCCAGGAATGATGCTCGGCATACAGGGCCTGGAAATCGGACGACGGGGAAGGGGCGGACAGCATGGCGGGTGGAATGCGGCTTAATCTAAATGAGAATTGTTCTCATAATAGCGCAGCGGCGCGCGCCAGGCAATCAGGAAAACACGGCGTTGCTGAAATGCGACTGCAAGCCCGGCTCGTGTGCGGTGCCGGATTTGCGCCTGCGCACGGCAGATGTAAAAGTTTCCTTGGCGCAAGCTTTCATGTGAGAAAATGCGGCTTGTCGATGTGGTGCGGAGCGAAAAATGATGTGGATGGTTGGCGGTGCCCTGGTTCTCCTGGTCGCCAGATTCTTATGGTTGGCCTTTTTTCACCGGGTCAACGCGATGTCGCGCCAGGCGGAACTGATGAACTGGCTCGACATCGGCCGGGTGTCGAATCCCGATGGCGGCAAGGATATCCTGTTGGCGAGAAATGAGCGCGGCGCCCGGATCGACTGGCGCACGGGCGAAGTCTGGCTGATGAATCCCAAGGTGGCCGAGCCGTTTGCCGATTTCCTCGCCGTCGAGCGCTGGCTGACTATGCGCGACATGCCGGCGGCGGACAAGCCGGCCGCAGCCGCGCCTGCGCCAGTGGAACCCGAAGCGGCGCCTGAACCCGGCCCCGTGCGCGACACCTTGCCGGCCTTCCAGCAAAAGGTCGACGCTTGCCTTGCCAAGGCCGAAGGCGGCCAGGAATTGCTGGAAACCAAGCAGGCGTTCGAGGCGGGCAGCGAGCCCTATCTTGAAGCGTCGACGGAATTGAGCAAGACGGCGCTGGAGCTGGAAGTGTCGCCAGCGATGGTGGCGACGTTCCATATCAGCGCCTTTGCCGCGCTGGCCGAAACGGCGGGCGCCGACAAGCTGGAAAGAGTAGCGGCCAGCCTGCACGCGGCGGCCAGGCAGATCAGGGCCAGCGTCGCCGTGTAAAAGTACTGGCCCGGCCTGAAATGAAAAAACCGCTGAATCCCTTGCAGGAGTCAGCGGTTTTTATGTATTGGTTGCGGGGACAGGATTTGAACCTGTGACCTTCGGGTTATGAGCCCGACGAGCTGCCAGACTGCTCCACCCCGCAGGCGAATTATATACCAGTTTGTTGCATTGCGAAAGAGCGCATTGCAAGCGGGGGCATTTGGTGTGCAGGAGGGGCATGGGCATGCTGCGCCGCAATGGAAAAAGCCGCCGATCCCCTTGCAGGAATCAGCGGCTTTTATATGTTGGTTGCGGGGACAGGATTTGAACCTGTGACCTTCGGGTTATGAGCCCGACGAGCTGCCAGACTGCTCCACCCCGCAGGCGAATTATAGCGGGGTTTGCTGCAATGCGCAATGGCCGGCTTTCAGATCCTCGATTACGCCGCCGCCAGGCGCCACAGCGAGGTGATTTCCTGCGAGCGGGCCGCATGCAGGCTGTCCGTGGCATCCTGCGCGCGCGGGTGCGTGGGTTTCACGTCCAGGCGGTCGATGACTTTCAAGCCCGCTTGCGTGATCCATTCCAGCAATTGCGCGCGCGGGCGCAGGCCCAGGTGCTCGGCCAGGTCCGACAAAATCAGCCAGCCTTCGCCGCCCGGCTCCAGGTGGTCGGCCAGACCGGCGAGGAAGCCGCGCAGCATGCGGCTGTCCGGATCGTAGACGGCGTATTCGATCGGCGAGCTTGGGCGGGCCGGCAGCCATGGCGGATTGCACACGACGAGCGGGGCGCGGCCGGCAGGGAACAGGTCGGCCTGCACCACCTCGACCTTGTCGATCACATCGAGGCGGGCCAGGTTTTCGCGCGCGCAGGACAGGGCGCGCGGGTCCTGGTCGGTGGCGACGATGCGCTGGACGCCGCGCTGCGCCAGCACGGCGGCCAGCACGCCCGTGCCGGTGCCGATGTCGAAGGCCAGCTTGGCGCGCGCGGGCAGCGGCGCTTCCATCACCAGACCCACGTATTCGCCGCGGATCGGCGCGAACACGCCGTAATGCGGGTGGATGCGCTGGCCCAGGGCCGGCAGTTCCACGCCCGTGCGGCGCCATTCGTGCGCGCCGATCAGGCCCAGCAGTTCGCGCAGCGAGGCGACGAACGCTTCTTCGCCGCGGCCATACGCTTCATTGCAGGCCAGTTTCACGTCCGGCGCGCGGCGCAGCGGAATCGTGTAGTCGGCATCAAAAGGCAGCAGCAGCATGGCCAAGGTGCGGGCGCGCTGCGACTGGGCTTGGCGGTGCAAGTGAAACGCTTCCGTGGCGGACGGTTCCGGCTTGGCCAGTTTGGCGGCCTTGGCCTTTTTGCTCGGCTTGTCGTTCTTGTGGTCGGCGCGCCGCGCCAGCGCCTGCAGCAGCTGGCGCGCGTTCTGGAAGTCGCCGCGCCACAGCATGGCCGTGCCTTCGCAGGCCAGGCGGTAAGCCTGGTCGGCCGTCGTGCGGTCATCGGCGATGACGACGCGCTTGGGCGGCGGCATGCCGCTTTCCGAGCGCCAGCGGGCCGAATGCTCGGCGCCGTTTTCGCTCCAGTGGATCTGCGGATGAACGGTAGGTGAAGAAGTGTCGGACATGGGATTCAATCGATAGAAGGGGGCGCGCGGCATGGTCGCCTGCGCAGGCCGTCTTCCATTATACGTTGCTGGCCGTGCTGTTTGCCGTGTCCGTGCCATAGGCCAGCGCCAGCGCACGGGCGCGCGCCTGCTCTTCCTTGGCGGCGTCGACCGCTGTATCCGGCTGCACCAGCTTGAGCAAACGCAAGCTCAGGCTGCCCGCCAGGTCGCCATCCTTGCCGCTGGCGCTGGCGCCATCGGCGTTGCTGTTAAAAATGTTGCTTTGCAATTGCTGGCCCAGCAGCTTGAACAGGTCGTGCAGATTGCCGCCGAAGTGCGTGGCCGGCAACTCTTTCGCGGGCAGGTTTGTGTCATCGGCGGAGCCTGCTTCCTCGGCGGCATTCTGCGTTTGCTCAAGCATGCCCGCGCTGATGTTCGATTGATATTGCACTTCCACTTCGAAGTCGAAGGTCTGGCCATCGGCCGTCGTGATCTTGCCCTTGCCGATGAAATGGGCGTTTTCATCGAGGCTGAAGGCTGCCGCGCGGCTGCTGCCGCCCGCGCCCGAGACGCTGGCGCTGCCACTGCTGAAGCTGGACCCGGCTTGCAGGTCGACCGAATCGAAGGAGACAGTGGCGCCGTCGCCAAATAGCTGGCGCGTCATGTTGTTCAGAAAATCCTGCGCCACGTCGACGGTGGCGTTGCCCAGCGCATCGGTGCGTTGCGACAGTCCCTTGGCCGACAGGTCCAGGCCATTTTTCGACAGCGCCACCACGTCTTGCGCCGTGCGCTGCATCAGGGACGAGCCTGCCAACCCCGTGGCGCCGCTGCCCGTGCGGGACGGCTGCTGGCCAGCCAGCGTATTCGAGGCGGGTTGACGGCTGGCAAGGGCGGGTAGCTGGGACATGGCGGTTTCTCAATGAGCGAAGTACCGTTATTAACGGCGTTCTACGCCCATTCTTTAACCATTAGTGGTGGTGCGACCAGCTACCGTCCGCCGACTCCAGGTAAGACTTGACGGCATCGGCCTGGCCCGTGGCATGGCGCTTGAGTTCGCCGCATGCGCAAATGCCCTGGTATGGCTGGATATGCGAGCAGGCGGAGACTTTTTGCAGGTAGACCTGCATGGATTTGTGACATTTTACGCACTTGAAGGTGAGGCTGCGGGCGGCTTTCATGGGTTTCCTTGAACTGTTGCGGGGCGTAGAGTTCATCTACGCGAAGGCGGCGATTTTAACGCACTCCGGTCATCGTTACACGTTGTTGCATCTGCGCCACGCGTACGTCAACTGAATCCGCGTCATGACGTTGAGCGTATATAGGAGGTCGTCTGACCGCCATTGAAGAGGTAGCACCATGGACAAGCATGACAAGGAAAAGCCTGCACAGCCCGCCAAGGAGCTGGTCAGGAAGTGGCTGAAAGCGGAGCTGGAACAGCGCCGGCCGCCGCCCGACCCCGAGCAGATCCGCCGCGAACTGGGCTGGGATATGCTCAGGCTGTGCCGGGAGCCGGCCAGCCGTTAGTGGTTTACAACGCCTGACAAAACCGTAGCGAGCGGAAGTGGGTTGTGGTTGAGACGCGGAACTGTGCGAATGCACAGTGAGCATCGGAAACCGCGAACCGCGACGCGCAGTAGGTTTTGACAGGTGTTCTCAGCGCACCGTCACCACGCTCTTACCGCCAGACCCCGGCTGCACGAGGATGCGGGTGGCGATGCGCTCCGTCATTTCCTGCACGTGCGAGATGACGCCCACCTTGCGGCCCATCGCTTGCAGGCCGTCGAGCGCATCCATGGCCACGCGCAGGGTTTCCGTGTCCAGGCTGCCGAAGCCTTCGTCGATGAACAGCGACTCCACGCGCACGCGGTTCGAGGACAGCGAGGCCAGGCCCAGCGCCAGGGCCAGCGAAACGAGGAACGATTCGCCGCCCGACAGCGAGTGCACGGAGCGCAGCTCGCCGCCCATGTCCTGGTCGCGCACCATCAGGCCCAGCGACGGATTGTTCGGGTTGTCGATGCGTTCCAGCTGATAGCGGCGCGCCAGGTGGTTCAGGTGCGCGTTGGCATAGCCGAGCAGCACTTCCAGCGTGAATTGCTGCGCGTAGTTGCGGAATTTCTTGCCGTCGGCCGAGCCGATCAATTCATTCAGGCTGGCCCAGCGCCGCTCGATGACGGCTTGCGCCTCGATTTGCGCCAGCATCGCTTGCGCGCTGTGGCGCCGTGCGTCGTCCTGCGCGATGGCCAGGCGCAAGCGCGTCGCTTCCTGGTTCGCCGCCTGGCGTTCCTGCAGCAGCGCGTCGAGCGCGGCCTGCAGCACGGCCACGTCCATTTCCAGCGCCTCCGGCGGCTGTTGCACGTGCATCGCCAGCTGCTGCCGGCGTTCGGCCAGCACGGAAACGGCAGCCGTGTGGCGGTCGGCGATCACTTGCAGGGCGTCGCGTTCGGCGCGCATGGCGTCCGGCGCGATGGCCAGGCGCGCGCGCAGCGCGTCGAGCGTGGCGGGCGCGTGGCCGGCGTGACGCTGCTGGAACTGCTGCAGCCAGTCGTGCAGGGCGGCGGTGGCGCCGTGTTCCTGTTCCCGCAAGGCGGCCAGGCGCTGCGACAGCTGCGCGCACGCTTCATCGAGGCGCGTGCGCTGCTGGCTGGCCGACTGCGCCGCCGTTTGCTGCTGCGCCAGATGTTCTTTGGCCTGCGCGATGGCGTCTGTCAGGCTGCGCTCGACCTCGGCCACGCTCTGGCCCTGCCATAGCGCGCTGCGCCGCGTTTGCAGGGCCGTGCGCTGTTTATCGGCGGCCGCAAAGGCGGCGTGGGCTTCCTGCGCCGTGTGCTGCGCCTTGCCGGCGGCCAGCAGCGCCGCTTCCAGTTGCGCGGCCAGGGTCGCCAGCGCGTGGCCGCGCTGGTCCTGGTCCGTTTGCTGTTTCAGCCATTGCCGGCTTTCCGATTCCCGCGCCGCGCGGAAGGCGGCCGGACCGGCACGCCAGTTGTCTTTCCAGCCTTCGGCGCCTTCCACGTCGTCAAACGCGGCATCGAGCTGCGCCAGCAAGGCATCGAGCGCGGCGCGCGCCGTCTCGCCCTTGTCGGCGTTGCCCGCTTGCTGCGCCTGCAGCTGGGCCAGCCGCGCTTGCGCCTCGGCGACGGTGCTGGTGCAGCGCGCGTGCTCGCTGGACGCCAGTTCATGCGCCGCCTGCGCCTGCTCGCGCAGTGTACTGGCCTGGCGCAGCGCCGCTTCCTGCTGCGCCAGCGCCTGCAAGCCTGCCGCATTGGCCGCCAGTTGCTGCGCGAACCAGTCCGCGCGCTGGTCTTCCTGCGGCAGCGGCAAGATGTCGGCATGCGGCTGCCACTGTGCATTCAGGCTGTCGATGATGGACGGCAGTGCAGATAGTTCTTCCGCCGTCTGCGCCTGTTCGTGCAGATGGGCGGCCAGTGCCGCCTTGTGCGTGGCCAGCCGTTCCAGATTGCCGCGCGCCTGCGTGCGGCAAGCCAGCACCTCATCCTGCAAGCTGGCCAGCATCGCCTGCAAGGCCTCGTCGACGTGGCCAGCGTGGATATATGGGTGTTCCAGCGCACCGCAGACAGGGCAGGGCTGCTCGTCCTGCAAATTGGCCCGCAACTGCTCGACGCTGACTGCGCATGCCGCTTCGGCGCCCTTCAAGGATTTTTCCGCCTGCGCCAGGCGCGCTTCCAGCAGCGCCGTTTGCGCCGCTTCCACCGCCAGTGCCGTGCTTTCCGTTTGAGCGGCCTGCGTCAGCTGGGCTGCCCTCGCTTGCCAGTGCGCCAGCGCCTGCTGCTGGCGCGCCAGTTCGCTCCAGGTTTTTTCCGCGCTGCTCAACATGCGCGCGTGTGCCTCCAGCTGGCCGCGCTGTTCCTGCAGCCCCTGGCCATCGATGGCTTGCATGGCCGCCAGCGCCTCGCGCCGCTCGGTATCGCGCAGCGTCAGGACGGCCGCGGCACTGTCCAGCGCCGTTTGCGCCGCCTGTGTGGCGTCAAGGGCCTGGCGCACCTGGCGCGCCGATGCTGCCATGCTGGCGTCGGCCGCATCGGCTTGCGCGGCCGCTTGCCCGGCCTGGGCAAACAATTGATCCCACAACTGCCACGATTGCGCCAGCGCCTGCCACTGCTGGTGCGATGTCAGCCACTGGCGGCCCGCTTCCTGTTCCGCCTGCGCGGTCTGCTGGCGCTGCTGCAGCGTGTACAGCGCGGCGCGCGCCGCCTCGTTGGCCTGGTCGGCACCTTGCGCCGCTTGCTTTGCCTGCTCATGCGCGGGCAAGTGTGCCGCAATGCCTGCGTCGAGCGCCTTGGCCTGGTCGAGCAGGGGTGCCGCATCGCGCAGCGCCGCTTCCCTGGCCAGCAAGTCCGCCGCCGCCAGCTGCACGGCCTGCGCCAGCTGCGTCTCGCTGGCCACGGCTTGTGCGGCCTGCAGGCGCGACGCTTCCAGCGCGGCGCCGGTGCTGGCGATCTCGCCGGCCAGGCGCGCCACGCCGTCGATCAGGGGCCGCGCCGGCTGCAGCAATTCCCACTGCGCCAGCGCTGCGCGGCGCTCTTCGGCGGCGGCCCGTTCGGCATCCGCGCCATCGAGCACTTCCTGCGCCACTGTTATCTGGCTTTGCAGCTTGTGCGTCTCCTGGTGCCAGCGCTGCTGCAGTTCCAGTACGGCCTTGCGCAAGTCGATGGTGTGCAGGGTGGCTTCGGCCGCCTCGCCCAAGGTTGCCGTCTCGGCCCGTTCTTCCGGCGACAGCGGCCGCTGGTCGGCCAGCTTTTCGCCCAGGCGTTCGAGGACCTGCTTTTCCTTTTTCGCCCGCTCGAAGGCGCGCATGGAAATGTCGGTATAGATGCTGCTGCCGGTCAGGGTTTCCAGCAACTCGCCCCGTTCATTGTCTTCCGTCTTGAGGAAGGTGGAAAACTCGTTCTGCGCCAGCAGCACCGCGCGCGTAAACTGGTCGAACGACAGGCCGATGCGCTTTTCGATTTCTTCCTTGACTTCCGTCTTGGTGCCGCCGATGGGCTGCAGCGCGGGCAGCTGGTGCAAGCTCATGGCGGTCGCCTGCAGCGCCCCCTCCGCCTTGGTGCGCGAGCGGCGCACGCTCCAGCGCGCGCGGTAGCTTGCTCCGTCGTTGCCGACGAAGTCCACTTGCGCGTAACCGTCCGGCGTGCCGCGGCGCAGCAGGGTGCGCGTATCCTGGGCGTTGACGGTTTCCTTGCCCACGTCGGGCAGGGCGCTGCCCCGTCCCAGCACTTTCAGCAAACGCGGCGTGGCGTCGTACAGGGCCAGGCACAGGGCGTCGAGCAGGGTGCTCTTGCCCGCGCCCGTGGGACCGCTGATGGCGAACAGGCCGGATGACGCCAGCGGTTCCTGCTGGAAGTCGACTTCAAATTCGCCGGCCAGCGAGGCCAGGTTCTTGCCGCTGATTTTCAGGATTTTCATGGTTCTTCAGTTGCGCTCACGCGCCGGGCAGCAGCAGTTCGGCCAGGGCGGACAGTTGTTCGGGCGGCGCTTCCTTGCCGTATTTTTGCAGGTACAGGCGGCGGAAGATGTCGTCGGGCTGCAGCTGGGCCAACTGGTCGAGTGTCAGGTTTTCGGGCGCGCTGCTGCGCGCGGTGCTCGACGTTTCGATCTTCGCCAGGCGCACGGGCTTGCCGTCGAGCGCCGTTTCGATGCGTGTGCGCAGGCCCGGTTCCGGCGCATCGAGGCGCACGCGCACTTCCAGGAAAGGCTGCGCTTCGGCTGGCGCGGCGGGCACGTCGAGGGCGGCCAGCTGCGCCAGTACCTCGTTGATGGGCGCCGGCGTGGCAGGCACGCGCAGCAGGGGCACGGCGCGCGGCACTTCGATGGCGCGCACGGACTGCAAAGCGTCGCCATCGATGTCGAGGCACAGCACCTGGTGGCGGTAGTTCACCTCCGCGAAGGACAGGGGAATCGGGCTGCCGCAGTAGCGGATGTGCTCCTGGCTGCCCACGGCCTGCGCCTTGTGCAAATGGCCCAGCGCCGCATACGCGATGGCGGTATCAAAAATCCCCGACGGCAGCATCTCCGTGCCACCGATGACGATGCGGCGTTCGGAATCGTTCGACATTTCGCCGCCCACCATGTGGCAGTGGCCCATGGCGATGATGGCTTGGCCGGGCTGGCGGCGCGCCAGCGCCAGGTCCGTCAATTGCCGGTACAGCAGGGCGATGCCGCCCAGATAGGCGTCCTGCGTATCGCCGGCCGGCAGTTTCGGCACGTCGCCGGGGCGCAAAAAGGGCACGGCCAGGCACCAGGCCTGCACTTGCCCGTCGCTGCCGGCGAGCGCCAGCAGCAGGCGTTCCAGGTCGATATTGCCTGCCTCGTCGCGCAGCAGATGGCCGATCACGTGCGTGCCATGCGCGGCCAGCAGGGGGCCGGGCGCTTCCAGCCGCCCCGCCGAATCGTGGTTGCCGGCGACGACGACCAGCTGCAGCGCGGGCAGGCGCGCGCGCGCCTGCTGCAGGAAGACATATAGCTGCTTTTGTGAGGCGGCCGACGGGTTGGCGTTGTCGAACACGTCGCCCGCCACCAGCAGCACGTCGACCTGTTCGGCGACGAGCGTGTCGAGCAGCCAGTCGAGGAAGCGCTGGTGTTCGTAGCCCCTTTCAAAATTGTGCAGGGTCTGGCCCAGATGCCAGTCGGAAGTGTGCAGCAGGCGCATGGTGTGGCAAGGGTAGGGGAGACAGGCGCCAATATAGCAGGAATGACGGCATGCGCCAGCGGCTATATCAAGCCGTCAAGGCGCCGGCTCTGTATGTATTGCGCCCATCCTGCTTGGCCTTGTACAGCAGCACGTCGGCCCGCTGCAGCAGTACGGCGGGCGAAATGTCTTCGTCGCGGTAGAAGGCCAGGCCGATGCTGGCGGAAATGCGCACGGTGATGCCATCGAGTTCGAAAGGCTGCTGCATGGCGGCGACGATTTTTTCCGCCAGCACTGCCGCGTCGTCGGGCCGGGTGATCTGTTCCATGATGATGGTGAATTCGTCGCCGCCCAGGCGGGCGATGATGTCGGTGGCGCGCATGGTCTGCGTCAGGCGCTGGGCGAAGGCGCGCAGCAGGGCGTCGCCGGTGCCGTGGCCGTGCGTGTCGTTGACGGGCTTGAAGCGGTCGATATCCATGTACATGACGGCCATCAGGTGCTGCTGCTGGCGGCTCGCGTGCATGGCGTCGCTGAGTTTTTGCTGGAAGCCGGCGCGGTTCGACAAGCCCGTCAGCGCGTCGACCTGGGCCAGTTTCAGCAGGCGCTGTTTTTCGCGCTTTTGCACGGTGATATCCTGGCGCATCACGTGAAAGCCCACCACCTGCAGCTTGTCTTCGCCGATCTGCGGGATGTAGATCACTTCCATGCAGCGCTCGATGCCCTCCTTGTCATCTTCTTCCTCGAAGCTCAACGTTTCGCCGGCCAGCACTCTTTCGATATACGGCGCCACGGTGCCGTAGCGCGCTTCGCCCACCGTATCGCGCACGCTCTTGCCCAGCACCAGCCGGCCCGTCAGGCCGAATTCGCGTTCGTAGGCGATGTTCAGGAAGCGGTAGACCTGGTCGGCGTCGATGTAGGCGATCATGGCCGGCAAGGTGTCGGCGATGGTGCGCAGGCGCGCTTCGCTTTCCAGCAGCGCCACTTCCGATTCGCGCAAGGTGGTGATGTCGTCCAGGGTTCCCACGTAGCCCTCGATCTGGCCGTCGATGAGGATGGGGGCGATTTTGACGGAAACCCACACCAGCCTGCCATCGCGCTGCAGGCAGCGCAGGGTGGACTGGAACGGCGCATGGCTGCGCGTGAGCTGTTCCAGCGCCACGTGCATCAGCGGATAGTCGTCCGGGTGCAGGGCGCTGGTCCAGCCGGCGCCCAAGGCGGCCGCGCGCGGCAGGCCCGTGATCGATTCGAAGGTGCGGTTGACGTAGGTGCAGCGGCGCTGGCGGTCCAGGCGCACGAGGCCGAGCGGCGAGGCGTCGTTGACGGCGGCCAGTTCGGCCTGTTTCTGCCGCAGTTCCAGCTCCTGCTGGCGGCGCTGCGAGATGTCTTCGGCGATGCCGAGGATATGTTCGATCTGCTGGCGCTCGTCGAACACGGGCACGGAGACGGCGTGCAGGTAGCGCAGGCTGCCATCGGGCAGGCGCAGCGGCTTTTCCGTATGGTCGATGACGCCGCGCTCGGCCAGAATGGCGCGGTCATCCTCGGCATCGTGCAGGCCGAAGTCGGGCGGGAAGGCCTGGCAATCCGTCTTGCCGATGACGTCGGCGGCCAGGTGGCCGGTGATGTCCTCGGCCGCCTTGTTCCACACTTCCATCTGGCCGAAATTTTCCGGGCGCGCGCTTTTCACGTAGACCAGCACGGGCAAATGGTCGATCAGCGACTGCAGGAAGCTGCGGTTGTCCTGCAGCGCCAGTTCGTCGTGTTTGCGCGCGCTGATGTCGCGCGAGGTGACGGCCACGCCGTCGGTGATCGGCACCACCTGGTGGCGCAGCCAGCGCGTGCCGCCCGAGGCCAGCGGCAGCTCGAATTCATCTTCCAGCGGCTGGCCCGTTTCCATCACCAGTACGAAGCGCTTGAAGAAACGCTCGCCGCGCAGCAGCGGCATCAGCGGCAGCACGCGCTGGCCCAGCAGCTCGGAGCGTGGCTTGCCCAGCATGTCGGCGGCCCGCTCGTTGATGTCGGCAAAGGTGAAGTCTTCCACCGGCTTGCCCGGCGCGGAGCGCCAGGCTTTCAGCAGCAGCACGGCATCGAGGCTGCCCTGGTGCGCCGCGCGCAGCAAGGCTTGCGTTTCCGTGGCCTGGCGGATGCTGCGGCGCAGGCGCGCGCTCTGGCGCATCAGCAGGGCCGTGAAGCCGGCAATGAGCACGCTGGCGGCGAGCAGCGCGCCCACATACACGAGGCGGCGGTGTTCGAAGCGCGCCAGGGCGACGGTGCGGCTCACGCCCACCACGGCCAGCAGCGGGTAGCGCGGCAGCTCGTGGTAGCTGTAGATGCGCTGCGTCGCATCGACGGGCGGCTCGATCAGCAGTTCCTCGGCGGCGTGCTGCGGCGGTCCCGGCATGCGGAAGTCGATGCGGTCGCTGAGTATCAATTGTTCGCCGATGCGCCCCACCGTCAGGCCGCTGTCGCGCGCCACCAGCATCAGCGCGCCCTGTTCATCGAGGTTCAGGCGGTCGTAGTCGTCGACGAAATACGTGGGGTCGACGTGGATGACGATGGCGCCGGCGAAGCGGCCCCGCGCATCGTTCAGGCGGCGCGCCAGGCGGATGGTCCAGCGCTTGCCGTCCGCGTCGAGCATGGGGGTGTCGACCAGGGCCGTGTCGGACGCATTGGCGGCCAGTGCCCTGAAAAAAGGCTGCGTGGCCAGGTTTTCCGGCAGATAGGCGTGTGCGCTGTCGAGCACATTGCCGTGCGCGTCGATGAGGGCGATCGGCAGTTCCAGCTTCGATGGCAGCACGCTGTCGAGCAGGCCCTGGCGGCGCGTGAATTCATTCAGGCGCAGGCCGCCGCCCGTTTCCTCGTATTTGAGCTTGAACAGCTGTGTGGCGTGGTCCGTCTGGCGCAGGGTGAAACTGGTATGGTCGGCCAGGGTACGCGCCAGCGACTGGCTGACGGCGACGGCGTCGCGCACGGCGCTGGCCCGCTCCTGGCCCACCTGGTAAAAGACGGCCGCCCACAGCGCCAGCAGCAGGATGAGCGCGAACAGGGGCACCAGACTGATGCGGTACAGGCGGCGGGCAAGGCGTTGCAGGGGTCTCGTTATCGCTATCACGGGCGCTTGCAGGCTAGATTCATGGAAAAAGGGAGGGGCGGCGTGGCGCGCATGATAGCCGAAATCGGCTGCCTTGCGCATAAGCCCGTCGCCGCCATGCCCATCGTCTGTTCGCGGTCTGTCGCTGGGCTTATTTTGCGTTAAATCAAGTAATTGTGGTGCCGCGCACGCTAAAAAAAGCACGCCGGCGGCGACACGGGCTGGCGGCGTGGCAGAAAAAGTACAATTGCGCCCCCATCCTCATTAAAATGGGCGCTTCTACCTCCCATATCGAAAGTTGTCATGCAGAGTAAAAAGCCCGATGCGGCACGGCTGGACAAGATCGTGGCCGAAGCGCGCCGCGCCGCCGACCAGCGCGAGAGCGGCTACCGCGAGCGCTCGCTGAAGATGTACCCGTGGGTGTGCGGCCGCTGCATGCGCGAATTTACACGCGCCAACGTGCAGCAGCTGACCGTGCACCACCGCGACCACAACCATGACAACAATCCGCCCGATGGAAGCAACTGGGAACTGCTGTGCCTGTATTGCCACGACAATGAGCACTCGCGCTACCTGGAAGCGGACCGTGGCGCCGGCCTGCTGTCGGCCGAGGTGGCGCCGGCCACGCACAATCCGTTTGCCGCGCTGGCGGGCCTGATCAAGAAAAAGGACTGAGCGGGCCGCGCCGCTTTCCCCATGCGCATCTTGCTGACCGAAGACGACCCGCAGCTGGGCCGCGCCACGCAAATCGGCCTGGAACAGGGCGGCCATGCCGTCGACTGGGTCACGAGCGCCGAACACGCGCACACGGCTGTGCGTCTGCACGACTACGGCTGCATTTTGCTCGACCTGGGCTTGCCGGGGCAGGACGGCATGCAGGCGCTGGGCGTGCTGCGCGATAACGGCTACAGCGGCGCCGTGCTGGTCGTCACGGCGCGCGACACGGTGGGCGAGCGCATCGCCGGCCTCGACGCGGGCGCCGACGACTTCATCGTGAAACCGTTTGACCTCGACGAACTGGCCGCGCGCATCCGCAGCGCCTGCCGCCGCGCCGCCGGCCGCCTGCGCGAAAATCTCGTGCACGGCGACCTGGTGCTCGATATCGCCGACCGGCAAGTGAAGCAAGGGGGCTTGCCCGTGCTGCTGACGGTGAAGGAATTTCGCATCCTGCAACTGCTGCTGGAACACGGCGGCCGGGTGCTGAGCCGGGAACAGCTGGAGAAAAACCTGTACAGCTGGGGCGGCGAGGTGGAAAGCAATGCCGTGCAAGTGCACATCCACCACCTGCGCAAGAAGCTGGGACGGGACCTGATACGCACCGTGCATGCGATCGGTTATTGCATCGACAAGCCTAAAGCTGCTTGACGAAAAAAACGGGCGGCTCGTAGGCCGCCCGCTTGATTAGAAATCGACGGTGGCCGACAACCACAGGCGGCGTCCATCCAGGCTGTTGACATAGCGGTTGGCGTAGGTCAAGGTCGGCGCCGATGAACCACGGTACGGCTGGTAGTCGATGAAGTCCTTGTTGAGCAAGTTGTACACGGCCGCGTTCAATGTCACGCGTTTGTTCAGCTGGTAGCTGGTGCCCAGGTGCAGCATGGTGTAGCCCTTGTAGTCGCCCAGCGCGGCCTTGGCGGCGCGCGTGGAAGCCGAGGTGCCCGGATCGCGGACGCGCTCGCTGCGGTATTCGGCGCGCAGCCAGCCGTTCCATTCGCGCGAGATATCCCAGCTCAAGCGTGCGTTGACGGCGTGCTTCGGCGTGTCGCTCAGGGGCTTGCCCGCGTTGCTGCCGCTCTTCTGTTCGCTTTCCGTGTACGTGTAGTTGGCGCTGGCCGACAAGGTCTTGCTCAGCGGGAAGCGCGTGTTCAGCTCGACGCCGCGCGTGACGGCCTCATCCACGTTGACGGACTGGCCAAACGCATCGACGTTGGGCCAGTTGCCGAAGCTGACGCAGCCGGGACGGTTGGGCGAAGGGCGATAATCGCAATTGACGAGGCCCGTACCCGTCGTGATCTTGTCCTTGAACTCATTGTTGAACAGGGAGCCGCTGGCCGTCCAGCCGGCCAGGTTGTCGAAGTAGGCGCCGATCTCCGTTGTCGTGCTCGTTTCCGGCTTCAGGTTCGGGCTGCCGACGAGGGGAATCGTGCCTTGGCCGCCAAAACCGTTGATGCCTGGCGACAGTTGCTCCACGCGCGGCGTCTTGTAGCCCTTGCTGACGCCGCCCTTGACGATCCAGCGTGGCGTTGCGTTCCACACGGCATAGGCACGGGGGCTGGTCTGGCCGCCGAAGATGCTGTGATCGTCATAACGGGCGCCGAAGGTCAGGGCGAGATTCTCCAGCACTTGCCATTCGTCTTCCACGAACAAGGCTTTTTGCGTGAATTCGAATGTCTTCGGCGCCACGCCATCCGTCATTTCCGCCTTCCACCATTGCGCGCCGACGGTCGCCATGTGCTTGCCCAAAGGCATGACCAGCTTGGTGTCGAACACCTGGCTTTCCACTTCCAGCGTGCGTGCGCTGCCGGCGACGGCGCCTGGCGTGCCCGGCGGAATCGTGCGGCCCAGAGTTTCCGTCTTGTTCACCATATAGCTGCTATCCAGCGTGCCGAAGCCGAAGCGGCCCGTGTGCGACAGGGTCCACTGGTCGCGGTTGTATTTCTGCTCGGGACCGTAGCCGCCTTGCAAGCCCAGGGTGCCCAGCTGCTTCTTCGAATTGTCGTAGGTCTGGCGGCCCGCGTCCGCGTCGAGGATGACGGTGTGGTAGCGGTTTGGCGTGAAGGCCAGGCGCGCGCCAAAGTTTTCAATGTCCGCGCGCACGGGGTTGGCGCCCATGCCCGGCACATTTTCCCCACCGGCCGCGTCGTTGTAGCGGATGTTGGCCGCATCGCGGCGCTGCTTGCTGCCGCGCAGCGACAGGCCCAGCAGGTCGGTGGCGATGGGGCCGCTCAGGTAGAAGCGGCCGCTTTTCACGTCGCCGAAATCGGATTCTTCCTGCACGGTGTAGTCAGCCGAGATAGAACCCATCCACTGCTTGCCTACCTTGCGCGTGATGATGTTGATCACGCCGCCCATGGCGTCCGAGCCGTACAGGGTCGACATGGGGCCGCGGATGATCTCGATGCGCTCGATGGCGGCCAGCGGCGGCATGAAGCTCGTCTGCGTGCCGCCGAAGCCGTTCGGTGTGACGTTGCCGGCCGCGTTCTGGCGGCGCCCGTCGATCAGCACCAGGGTGTAGTCGCTGGGCATGCCGCGGATGCTGATGTTCATGCCGCCCGTCTTGTCGCCCGCCGCGCCCACGTCGATGCCTTCCACGCTTTCCAGTGCCTGCGTCAGGTTGCCGAAGCGCTCCTTCGACAGTTCCTGGCGCGTCAGCACCGTGATCGATGCCGGCGCCTGCTTGATGTCCTGCTCGAAGCCGGAGGCGGACACCACCACTTCGGGCATGCTGGCCGGCGCGCCAGTCTGGGCGTGCGCCGGCAGGCAGGACAGGGCGGCCAAGGCCAGGGCCAGGGTGGTGGGACGCGGCAGGCGCGCGCGGCGGGGGTTGTTGGACATGCAAACTCCTGATGGTGGATGAGTTATCGGTTGATGTTGCTCGTGCAAGCTAATGGGAATCATTGACGCAATAAGAATCATTTACAATTGCGCCCATGGCTACCCAAAAAATATTTCGCTCCGGATCTTGCGCAGAAGTTCTTAAGAGATTCTTAACGGCTGGCGACAAGGTGAAAACCTGGTCTTTGCGGCGTACCTTGCTGGCCGTGCTGCTGGGCCTGACCCTGGCCCTGTGGGTGGGCAGCGCCGCCATCGTCTACGTGGAAGCGCGCCGCGAAAGCCAGGAGTTGTTCGACCAGTCGCTGATCGAGACGGGCCATTTGCTGCTGTCGCTGGTGGAAAAGGATGCGCGCCAACACGGCTTGACGGGACCGATCGACCTGCCGCTGCGCGGCCAGCCGAATCCCCACCAGTATTTGCTGTTCAAGGTGCGCGACGCGCAGCAGCGCGTGCTGTACCGCAACGATGCGGCGACCGACATCGCCCTGTCGCGCAGCGCGCCGGACGGTCTGTCGTGGACCAGCATAGCCGGCCAGCGCTGGCGATTGTTTTCGCTGTGGGACCCGCAGCGCAGCCTGCAACTGCTGGTGGCCGAGCCGACCAGCCACCGCGACGACATCAGCCGCGGCTTCTTTTACCGCATCGCCGTGTTCGGCCTGCTGCTGGTGGCGCTGGCCACGATTGCCATCTGGTGGAGCATCCACCGCGTGTTTCGCGTGCTGCAGGCATCCGCCGATGAAGTGTCGGCGCGCACGCCTGATGAACTGGCCGACGTCAGGCTCGCTGGCGCGCCCGCCGAGCTGCATCCGCTGCTGCTGGAAATAAACCGCCTGTTCGGCAGGGTGCGGCAAAGCCGCGACAACGAGCAGCGCTTCACGGCCGATGCGGCGCACGAGCTGCGCACGCCGCTGGCCGCCATCAAGACCAATCTGCAAGTGCTGCAGCGGGCCCGCAGCGCGGACGAGCGCGAGGAATTCATCGCCGCCCTGGGCGCCAGCGTGGAGCGCGCCACGCGCCTCGTCAACCAGTTGCTGGCGCTGGCGCAGCTCGATCCGCAGTCGCAGGCGGAGACAGCGCTGGCGCCGGGCGACCTGGCCGAGCTTCTGTCTCGGCAGGCCGCGCAGTGGCAGGCGCTGGCCGCGCCATACGGGCTGTCGCTGGCCGTGAACCTTGCGCCGGCGCCGTGCGCGCTGCATGCGGGCAGCCTGCAGATATTGCTGCGCAACCTGGTCGAGAATGCGCTGCGCTATACGCCGGCGCCGGGCTTTGTGGCCGTCAGCTGCGGCGTGGAAGCGGGGCGCAGCTACCTGCGCGTGGCCGATACGGGGCCGGGCGTCGCCGAGGAATTGCATGAGCGCGTGTTCGAACGCTTCGTGCGCCTGGGCGGCGGACAGCTGCCCGGCAGCGGCCTGGGATTGTCCATCGTGCGCCGCATCGCCGAACGGCATGGCGCGCAGATTGTTCTTGGCGCCGGCTTGCAGGGGCGGGGGCTGGCGGTGACGGTCATGTTTCCATGACAGCAGCACCAGCCGCTCTTCAAACGCTTACAGCGACTTCAGGAAAGCCAGCAGCGCATCGCGGTCCGTCTTCGACAGGTTCTCGAAACGCTGGCGCGCTTTAGTCCCTTCGCCGCCATGCCACAGGATCGCTTCCGTCAGGTTGCGCGCGCGGCCGTCGTGCAGGTAACCAGCCTTGCCGCCATTGCCCATGACTTTTTCCGTGTAGCCGATACCCCACAAGGGCGCCGTGCGCCACATGCTGCCTTGCGCCAGACCTTCCGTGAAGGTGTCGGCCAGTTCGGGGCCCATGTCGTGCAGCAGCAGGTCGGTGTAGGGACGGATGGTCTGGTTGCGTAACTCTGCAAACAGGTGGCCCGCGCCCGTCTTCATTTCCACCGTGTGGCAGGCGGCGCAGCGCATGCCCTGGAACAGCTTCGAACCGGCGGCAACCTGCTGCGGGTCGACCTTGAGTTCCTCGATCGGTGCCACGCCTTTCGGGAAACCGCTGGCGATGCTGCGCTGGGCCGGTATGGCCACCAGTGCCAGGTATTGCGTGATCGACTGCAGGTCCGCTTCCGAGATGCCGGGCTGGGCGCCGCCCGCCGCACAAGCCACCGGTCCGGCCATGCAGGCGCGGTTGCGGTACACGGGAGAAGTGACGGCCATGTCCAGCAGCAGCGCGTCGGCGGCCTGGTGGCGCAAGGTGGCTTTCGATGCCTTCCAGCCGAAGCGTCCCAGGCGCACGGCGCCCGTCTCTGGTTCATACACATAGTTGGGCAGGCCCTTGACGCCGTCGGCATCCGGCGTGCTGCGGGCGCGCGCCAGGATGTCGGCTTCCGGCACGGCTTCCAGCAAGCCCGTGCCTATCATCGGCGGCGCCGCGCGCAGCGAGACGACTTGCGGCACGGGGCCTTCGAAGGCCAGCGTTGGTTTGCGCAGTTCGACCTGCGTGCCATCGGCCAGGGTGGTCTTGCGTGCCGTAAAACCGCCCACGCTGACGCTGTTGCCCCAGTTTTGCGGCACGCCGGACGGCGAGACTGCATTCATCTGGATCGCCGTGCCGTATTGCGGGTGCGGCACCTGCTGTCCCGCCGCATTCAGGCTGGCGACGCGCACGGCCATCGTGTCGAGGCGCTGATTCACGGCCATCGGCGCGGGGCTGCGGCCATTGTTGACGTGGCAGGCGATGCAGGCCGACTGCCCGTAGCGCTGTCCCTGCAGGCCGACGGCGGGCGCGTAGCGGTCGTTGCCGCCTTCGTTATGCTCGCCGGTGGTGAAGTTCGTGTGCACCAGGCGGCGGCCTTCGACGAAGCGCTGCATGTTCTGCATGCCGATATTGTTGTGCGGCTGCTGGAACATGAACAGGGCGTTGTCCGAGTAGTTATATGACACGGAACCGAGGCCGCCGGACAGCGTTTCTTCCGGCAGCGGCACGCCATTGAGGCGCGGCTGCACGCCGTACCACGGCCGCAGGCCCGCGCCCACCACATAGGTCCATTCGTACGAGTAGTAGCGGATGCCGCCATCATCGCCTTTCGATGCCATCGAGGCGGTGGTGGAAAACATCGATGGCGAGACTTCGATGATGTCGCCCGCCGTCAGCGCGCGCGCCTTGACGTCCGCGCCGTTCGGCATGCCGGCGGCATCGAGGCCGCCATGGCCCGGGTATTCCTTGATCAAGAGGGTACAGGCGCCATTGATGCCGTTGGCGTTCGTCAGTCTGTCGTTGGCCGGGTAGGCCGTCGGCTTGCAGACGGGGACGTTGCGGTCCACCAGTTCGCCAGGCGACATCCAGCCGTAGCCCGTTACGCCAGGGCGGTCGAAGCCGCGGAAGAAGGCCACGCCGCCGGACAGGAAATCGACGGTGGTGTACTGGTTGACGATCAAGGTGGGCTTGGTAACGCCGCGTACCTTGCTGTTGTCGATGATTTCCACGCCCCAGGTGCGGTTCTTGAAGTACTGCGGCACGAAGGTGAGGTAATTGCCCGGTCCCTTGTCTTGCGGCAGGCCCGTGGCGGGATCGACCGTTTCATTCGGGCCGTAGCCGATCTCATTCCATTCCTCGCCCCGCTCGCGGCCATGGCGCGCCAGGCCGCGCGCGCCGAAGCGCGTCACCAGGGTGCCGTCGGCCAGGGTGAATTGCAGGCTTTCCAGTGGCTGGGCGGCCGCCGGCAGCGGTGTCCAGCCGGTGCCGTTGGCGGGGAATTTCAGCGCCGAGGTGGTGGTGGACGGCAGGCTGTTGTCGCTGCCCGGCGTCTTGAAGCTCACTTCCAGCAGCGAGTAGCCATACTGCGTGGCGCGCGCCACGCCCTGCAGGCGGATGTAGCGGGCATGGATGCCCAGGTTGAAGAATTCCTCCATGCCGCCGCGGCCATTGCTGACATAGCGCACTTGCGACCAGTGTTGCCCGTCGTCGGATACCTGCAGCGCGTACTGCTTGCCGTACGCGTTTTCCCACAGCAGTTTCATGTAGCCGACGGGCGTCTTCGCGCCGAAGTCGAACTGTATCCAGGCGCCGTCCTCGAACTTGCTGGCCCAGCGCGTGCCCGTCTTGCCGTCGATCGCCATGGCGGCCGACATGCCGTTGTTTTCCACGGGTGAGGAAGTGGCGGCCACGGGGCGGATCTCCACGCCGGGCTGGCCCGGATCGATGGTGACCGGGGGCGGTTCGGTGACGGGCGGCGTCACGGGCGGCAGGACGGGCGTACCCGAAAATGCCTGGATTTCAAAGATGGAGTAACCGTACTGGCCCGCGCGTTTCACGCCCTGCATGCGCAGATAGCGTCCTTGCGCGTCGAATCCCGTGAGGTCCTCGATGCCGCCCTTGCTGTCGCTGACGTTCTGGATGGTGGTCCAGTGCGTATTGTCGTCCGATACCTGCAGCAGGTAGGCGCTGGCGTGCGCGTTTTCCCAGGCGATATGCACGCGGGTGATGCGCTGCGAAGTGCCGAAATCGAGGGTCAGATATTCGTTGTCGCTAAAGCCGCTGCCCCAGCGCGTGCTGTCGTTGCGGTCGATCGCGGCGCTGGCTGACAGATCGCCCCGTTCCGCCGAACTGGCCGTGGCGACGACGGGCGTCAGCGCCGTTTCCGCCGATGTTTGCGCCAGCAGGCGCTGCGCCATGGCGGGCGTGGCCGGGTTGTCGCCGCCACCGCCACCACCGCCGCACGCGGCCAGCAGCAGGGCCAGGGCCAGCGGCAAGCGCCGCATGGAAAAGTGGATAAAGCCGGTTTGGTGCTGCAGGGGCCGAAGCAGGGATGTGTGCATGCTATCTTCCTTGTTTTTATTGATTATGCAAGATTGGTCAGACTGGCCGTCTCCGCATCCCCGTCAATGGTGTTGCGCATGCTGCAGCGTCACGGCAGCGCCTTGCGGCCAGGGGCGGCAAGGAGGGGCATGGCGGGCAAAGATGGGGGAGCAGTTTTAATTGCCGTATGGCAATAATTTTCTTAAGTTATAGAAGCGCATGAGGCATGTCAAGAAGTCTCGTGGACTTGTCGTCAACTGTTCATGTCGTCCGGGTTTTTTGCACTATGCTGGTGCGCAAGATGAATAAGAATGGGCGATGGCATGAATAAAATTCAGGAAGAAATGCGTGGCGCGCGACGGGAATGCGGTATCTTCCTGAAATGCCTGCCGACTGCGCGTCCCTTTTTTGAGGAAGAACTGACCTTGCCGATTCCGCCCGCCACACCGATACTCGCGCCGCTCTCGCTGCCCGCCGCGCGCGCCTTGCACCTGGCCGCGCAGGGCTTGCTGCAGGCGCGCCGCAAGAAGGCCGTCAAGGCCGACGTGCTGGCCGCCATCCGCCAGATGGGCGTGCTGCAGATCGACACCATCCACGTGGTCGCGCGCAGCCCTTACCTGGTGCTGTGGAGCCGGCTGGGCGACTATCCGCAGCCGTGGCTGGAGCAATTGCTGGCCGAGGGCGCGCTGTTCGAATACTGGGCGCATGAAGCGTGCTTCGTGCCCATCGAAGACTATGGCTTGTACCGCCACCGCATGCTGGACCCGGCCGCCATGGGCTGGAAATACTCCGTCAAATGGATGGCCGAACAGGGCGATGCCGTGGCCTCCGTGCTCGAACATATCCGCGTGAACGGCGCCGCGCGCTCGGCGGACTTCGAGCGCACGGATGGCCAGGCGGGCGGCTGGTGGAGCTGGAAACCGGAAAAGCGCTCGCTGGAAGTCTTGTTTACCTCGGGCGTGCTGATGATCGCCAAGCGCCATAATTTCCAGCGCTATTACGACCTGGCCGAACGCGTCTTGCGGGGTTGGCACGACGGCTTGCTGCCGCCGGAAGAACAGGTGCGCCGCCGCCTGCTGCTGGCCAGCGTGAAGGCGCTGGGACTGGCGCGCGCCAGCTGGATCAGCGACTACTTCCGCACCAAGCAGTCGCGTGCCAGCCTGGTGCACGATTTGCAGGCGCTGGTGGACGAGGGCGCGCTGCTGCGCTGCACGGTCGATGGCTGGGTTGACGCCGTCTACGTGCATGCGGAACATGGGGAGTTGCTGCGCGACGCGGCGGCCGGCAAGCTGGCGCCCACCCTGACGACGATCTTGTCGCCGTTTGATCCCGTCGTGTGGGACCGGCGCCGCGCGCTGGAACTGTTCGGCTTTGACTACCGGCTCGAATGCTACACGCCCGCTGAAAAACGCCGCTATGGCTACTTCACCTTGCCGATCTTGCGGCGTGGCGCGCTGGTGGGACGGCTGGACGCCAAGGCGCACCGCGCGCAGGGGCGCTTCGAGATCAAGTCGCTGGCGCTGGAAGTGGGCGTGCGCCTCAGTGCCCGCCTGGTGCAGGACGTGGCAGGCGCCGTGCGGCGCCTGGCGCTCTGGCATGCCTGTCCCGATATTGATATTGCGCAGGCGCAGCCGGCGCTATTTGGCCAGCAGCTGGCCGAGGCGCTGCACGACGGCGGCGCTGCCGCAAGGCAGGCCGCATGACGCTGCCAGCTGCTCCTTCCCACCTGCTCAACGCCGACGGCCAGCCCCGCTTCGGCCGCTACACGGGCCAACTGGACGCCTTCGACTATGCCGCGCTGGCGCCGCCGCATGCACGCGGCGCCCTCTGGCGGCTGTTCCACCACAAGCGCTGGCATTACGTGGCCCTGTCCACGCCCACTCTGTTTTGCGGCGTGGCCATCGTCGACCTGGGCTGGACCAGCACGGCCTTCGCGTATGCCTTCGACCGCCACAAGGGCAAGATCGTGGCGGCTTTTTCGCAGGATGGCGTGCCGGGCCTGTCCGCTACTGTCGCGCCGCACGCGGGCGCCAGCAGCCGTTTTCGCTTCCTTTCGCAAGTGATCTCCATCGAGGCCCTGCCGCAGCAGCGCTACCGTTTGCGGCTCGATTGCGGCCATTTCGGCATCGATGCGGAATGCGGCCCGCCCGTGGCGCCCACCTTGCTGGCCGTGGGCCCCGTGGGCGAGGGCGGCAGCGTGCATGCGACGCAAAAGTCGGGCGGCCTGCCCTTGTGGGGCACCGTGCGCTGCGGCGCCATGGGCTACAGCCTCGATGACGGCGTGGCCAGCTTCGATTATTCGAACGGCTTGCTGGCGCGCGAGACGGAATGGCGCTGGGCCTCGGCGCACAGCCTGGACCTGGGTTTCAATCTGCAGGCCGGCTATTTCGGCGCGCATGAAAACGCGCTGTGGCTCGATGGCCAGCTGTATCCGCTGGGCCGCGCGCATTTCGATTTCAATCCCGACAATCCGCTGGCGCCGTGGCATGTGTGGACGGACGACGATCTGCTGGACCTGCACTTCAAGCCGGAAGGCGCGCGGCGCGAGGATAAAAACCTGTGGATCGCCGCCAGCCGCTACATCCAGCCGATCGGCACGTTCAGCGGCTGGGTGCGCGCCAGCGCGGAGTCGCCCAAGCGCATCGTGGCGCAATTGGCCGGGGTGACGGAAAGCCACCGCTCGCGCTGGTAGGCGCATGGTTTTTTGTGAAACGCATCGCAAGGTCAAATTTTTTTGGCAACGCATCCTTTACACTGGGGCGTTACCAAGCAAGCCACTCCGGCAATCCATGAGGCCAGAACATGAGCATCCGTAATCTCGACAAGCTGTTCAAGCCGGCCTCGGTGGCCCTGATCGGCGCCACGGCGCGCGAGCGCAAGCTGGGCGCCATCGCCCTGTACAACCTGCTGGGCGGCGGCTACCAAGGGGAAATCTGGCCCGTGAATCCCAAGTATGACGAGCTGATGGGCCTGAAATGCTACCGCAAGCTGGCGCACTTGCCCAAGGCGCCGGACCTGGCCATCATCTGTACGCCGCCTGCCACCATCACGGCGCTGATCCGCGAACTGGGCGCGCTGGGCACGCGCGCGGCCATCGTCATGACGTCGGGCCTCGATCCCGTGCGCGAGCAGTCGCTGCGCCTGGCCATGCTGAAGGCGGCCAAGCCGCACCTGCTGCGCATCCTCGGCCCCAACAGCATGGGGCTGCTGGTGCCGAAACTGGGCTTGAACGCCAGCTTCGCCCATGTCGGCGCGACCAGCGGCAAGATCGCCTTCGTCTCGCAATCGGGGGCGCTGGTGTCGGGCGTGCTCGACTGGGCCAATGCGCACGGCGTGGGCTTTTCCAAGTTCATTTCGCTGGGCGCCAGCTACGACATCGATTTCGGCGACCTGCTCGATTACCTGGCCGGCGACATCGACACGGCCGCCATCCTGCTGTACATGGAAGACATCCAGGCGGCGCGCAAATTCATGTCGGCGGCGCGGGCCGCCGCGCGCAGCAAACCCGTCATCGTCCTGAAAGCGGGGCGCGAGGCGGAAGGCGCGGCCATGGCGGCCTGGCATACGGGCGCGCTGGCCGGTTCCGACGCCGTGTACGACGCGGCCATCCGCCGCGCCGGCATGCTGCGCGTGTATTCGGCCGAAGAACTGTTCGACGCCGTGGAAACCCTCACGCACATCCGCTCGCAACGCGGCGAGCGCCTGGCTATTTTGTGCAACGGCGGCGGCCTGGGCGTGATGGCCACCGATGCGCTGGTGAGCAGCGGCGGCAAGCTGGCCGAACTGTCGCCCGATACCGTCATCGCGCTGGAAAAGGCGCTGCCACGGGGCTGGTCGCACGACAACCCCGTCGGCTTGCCCGGCGACGCGGCAGTGCAGCGCTATGCCGACGCCATCAAGCCCTTGCTCGACGAGCCGCAGGCGGACGCCTTGCTGCTGCTGCATGCGCCCACGGCCATGGTGTCGTCGATCGACATCGCCGAAGCCGTCACGCCGCTGATCAAGGCGACCTCGCGCACGGTGCTGTCTTGCCTCTTGGGCGGCACCACCGTGGCGCCCGCGCGCCAGGTCTTCAACCGGGCCGGCATTCCCACCTACGACACGCCGGAAAAGGCCGTGCATGGCTTCATGCAGATCGTGCAGTACCGGCGCAACCAGGAAACCCTGATGCAGGTGCCGGCGCAGCTGCCCATGTCGGCCACGCCGCGCCGCGCCAGGGTGCGCGAAATCGTCGCCGCCGCGCTGGCGGCCGGCCAGACGGTGCTCGGTGAATGCCGCTCGAAAGAGATTTTGGCCGCCTACGGCATTCCCGTCGCCACCACGCGCATGGCGGCCGACGTGGAAGAAGCGCTGGCCGTGGCGGCGGACATCGGCTATCCCGTCGCGCTGAAAATCCATTCGCCCGACATCGCCCACAAATCCGACGTGGGCGGCGTGGCGCTCGACCTCGACACGCCCGACATCCTGCGCACGGCCGCCGCCGCCATGCTCAAGCGCGTGCGGCGCATGCGTCCCGACGCGCTGATCGACGGTTTTACCGTGCAGCAGATGGCGCGCCGGCCGCAATCGCATGAACTGATTGTCGGCGTCACCACCGACGCCGCTTTTGGCCCCGTGATACTGGTGGGGCAGGGCGGCATCGCCGTGGAAGTGACGGCCGATCACGCCATCGGCCTGCCGCCGCTGAACATGGTGCTGGCGCGCGACATGCTGGCGCGCACGCGCGTGTCGAAACTGCTGGCCGGCTACCGCAACCAGCCGCCGGCCGACATCGACGCCATCTGCTACACCCTGATCCAGGTGGCCGAACTGGTGGCCGACATCGGCGAGCTGGCCGAACTGGACATCAACCCGCTGGTGGCCGACGCGGACGGCGTGATCGCCCTCGACGCGCGCATCCGTTTGCAGCCGGGCCAGCAGCGCGACCGCCTGGCCATCCGCCCGTATCCGCAGGAACTGGAAGAGCAGGTGACGTGGATGGACCAGTCGATTCTGCTGCGCCCCATCCGTCCCGAGGACGCGCCGCAGCACATGGAGCTGTTCCATGCGCTGGACCCGGACGACGTGCGCCTGCGCTTCTTCACGTCCATGCGCGAGCTGCCCGTGTCGCAACTGGCGCGCCTGACGCAGATCGATTACGACCGCGCCATGGCCTTCATCGCCACGCACACGGGGCCGGACGGCAAGCCGGAAACCCTGGGCGTGGTGCGCGCCGTGGCCGACCCGGACAATATCCACGCCGATTTCGCCATCGCCGTGCGCTCGGCCCTGAAGGGCAAGGGGCTGGGGCATATCCTGTTTGAAAAGCTCGTCGATTATTTCCGCAGCCGCGGCACGGAGGCGCTGGTGGGCGAGGCCATGGCGCGCAACAAGGGCATGCAGCGGCTGGTGAAAAGCTTTGGCGGCGAAGTCACGCCGTCGGAAGAGCCTGGCGTCGTGAACCTGCATATCGGCTTGCGCACGCCGTAAAAGAAAGCGCGGCTGGCCCGCCGCGGGTTTGTGCAGGATCAAGCCCACCCCTGTCGGTAGTCTTTACACTTTCACTTCCAGGATGAGACATCCAGCGCGTTTTCGGGAGTGAGTGCATGCTTACGGCAACATATATATTGGTTTCTCTGTCGGTGGAACAGGCCAGCATCCGCTTGAGCTTGCTGGCTTTTCAGAAGTACATGCATGTGCAGCTGCGCCATCAGAGCCAGCTCAGCCTGGCGCAACTGCAATATGCGGGCGACTGGCTGAACCGGCTGTACCAGGGGGGCTACTGGCGCAAGGTGGAGATGTATCTGATCCCCGCCATCCGCCAGGCCGCACCGCATGCCGACGGCTTGCTCAATGAGCTCAATGGCTTGAACCATGCGGCGCTGGAAAGCATCAATGTGGTGCAGCAGCGCGCGGGCGCCGCCATCGACCATTCCGAATTGCAGGCCGGGCAGCTGTGCGCCGCCATCGACGCCTTTTGCGCGGCCTTGCTGCAGCGCCTGGAAAAGGAAGAGCGCGAGCTGTTCGCGCTGGCGCGCAAGGTCATCGTCGGCGAAGCGTGGTTTGCCATCGCCTACCAGTTCCTCGCCCACGATGCGCGCGCGCAGGAAGCGCGCCGTGGCAAGGCGCAAGTGCTGCCCTTTGTTTTGCCAGCGCCCTTGCAGGCAGCCGGCGGCAGCGCTGAAACGGCAGCGGATGGCGCCGCTTTCACGCTCCCCGTGCCGCCACAGCCGCTGCGCGCGCAGGCTTGAGTGGGTAGCAAGCGCACACCCCGCCAGGCGCTATCTGCCGGGGGCTTTTTTATGATGATCACTGGCGCGCCGTCATAGGGAAAAGATATAGGGAAAGATTCGCTTTATTCATTTGATAACTTGTTCAGTCCTGTCCGATGCAATACCCGGGGCTTTGTTATGATGGTGGTTTTGATCCACGCGAAACCCGTCATGTTCGAATTTCTCTTCAAGCGTTCTGCCAGCAAGACTGCCGCACCCGATCCTGTCGTGGCAGAACAGGCCGCCGCCTCGGCGCAGAGCGCATCGCGCCGCGCTGAACAGGTTGCGCGTGCCCATGCCGTGGCCGGCGACGAAGCCGCAGCTGCCGATTTCATCCTGTCCAGCGAATTTGCCGATGCCCGTCTGATCGCGGCCGAACACGTTCATGCCTTGCCTTTGCTGGAAAAAGTCCACCACGCCATGCGCAACACGGACCGCCGCGTGGCCAAGCTGATGCAGGGCCGCATCGACCTGATCCGCCACCAGGCGGCCGAGACGCAGCGCGCCCAGGCCAGCATCGACACGGCCCAGCGCCTGTTGAACGATGAAAAACTGAGCCCGAACCAGGTAGCCGAGCTGGACCGCCAATGGCAAGTCATCAAGGCTACGCCCGAGCTGGCGATGGCGTTTGCCGCCGCGCGCGCCGCGCTGGCCGCCCGCCTGGAAGCGCAAGTGCTGCTGCAGCGCGCCGTGATCGACGCCGTGGGTGCCATGCGCGCGCTGGCCAGCAATGGCCAGTCCGCCGGCGAGCTGGCGCAGGCGCTGGCCCGTCTCGATGCGGACCATGCGCGGCATGCGCAATCGCCTGAGCGCGCTTCCTTGCCGAAACACCTGGAAAGCGATTTCAGCCAGGCGCGCGAGCAGGCGCAGTCCGCCCTGCAGGCGCTGCAGCAACACCAGGCCGTGTTCGACGCGCGCCAGGCCGCGCTGGCCGAATGGCAGGCGCAAGACGCCGCCAGCCTCGACGTCGATGTCTTGAAACGCGCGTGGCAAGCCCTGCCGCGCCTGCCCGAATCCAGTCTGTCCGACAGCCTGCAGCAGCAATTTGCGGCCCTGCTGGCCAGCGCGCCGGCGCCCGTGCAGTCGGCGGCGCCAGAGGCCGCAGCGGCCCATGCCGAGCCTGTACCTGTGCTGCGCAAGCCGCGCCAGGAGCACGCGCCCGTGTCGAAAGAAGCGACGGAGCAATTCTTCAAAGTGCTTGACGCCATGGAAGCGGCCCTGCAGGATGGCTTGTTGCACGTGGCTTCCGAGCATGACAAGACCTTGCGCGACACCAAGCACGGCCGATTGACGCCGGCGCAAGCGGATCGCCTGGCCCATGTGCGCGGAGAGTTCAAGCGCCTGGCCGACTGGGCGCGCTGGGGCGGCAACGTCTCGCGCGAGGAACTGGTCAAGGCGGGCGAGGAATTGCCGGCGCAGCAACTCCCAATGGCCGAGCTGGCCAAGAAAGTGGGCAGCCTGCGCGAGCGCTGGAAGTCGCTCGACACCCTGTCCGGCCCGGCGCCGAAGTCCCTGTGGGAGCGTTTCGACGCGGCCTGCAGCGTGGCGTATGCGCCGGCGGCCCAGCATTTCAAGCAATTGGCCGAAGAGCGCCACGGCAATGCGGCCAAGGCGCAGGAACTGATCGCGGAAACGGCGGCCCTGGCGGCCGAGGAAAGCACCGACTGGAAACACGTTGCTTCCGCCTCGCAGCGCTTGCGCCAGGCGTGGACGCGCCTGGGCACCATCGACCGCAAGGAAAAGAAACGCCTGGATACGGAGTTCGGCGCCGCGCTGGACGCCCTGTCGAAGCCGCTCGATACCCAGCGCCAGATCGAGACGGCGCGTCGCGAACAATTGATCGTCGAAGTGGGCTTGCTCAAGCCATCCGAGCGCAACACGGTCGACATGCTGAAAGCCTTGCAGGATAAATGGCAGGAACTGGCGAAAGCCCTGCCGCTGGAGCGCCGCGCGGAGCAGGCGCTGTGGCAGCGTTTCCGCGCCGCCTGCGACGACATCTTCGCCCGACGCAAGGAAACGGCCCACGCGGCCGACCACGAACGCCGCGAACACCTGCATGCGCGCGAAGCGCTGTGCGCCGCGCTGGAAACGGCCGTCGTGCCCGAGGGTGACGACAAGAGCCGCTCCGCCTTCATCAACCACTTGCTGCGCGACACGCGCGCCGCCTGGAACGCCACGGGCCCCGTGCCGCGCGCCAGCGAAGCGAAGATCGAGCAGCGCTACCAGGCGGCCGTGGCCGGCGTGCAAGCGCAGGCGGACGCCATCGCCGAACGGGCCGGTGCGGCGCAAGCCAATGCCCTGCGCGACAAGCTGCGCCTGGTGCAATCGCTGGAAGCGGCGCTGCTTGACGCCGGTGCCGCCACCGACGCGCAAGCGTGGAGCGAGCGCTGGAGCGCCTTGCCGCCGCTCGACGCCCAGTACGAACGCGGCCTGCAGCAGCGCTTTGCCGCGGCCCAGGCCGCGCTGGGCGAAGGCAGCGCCGCTTACGTGCAGCAATTGCAATCGAACCAGGAGCGCTTGCTCGAGGAAGTCTTGCGCCTGGAAATCGTCGCCGGCGTCGACAGCGGCGCCGAATTTGCCCGTGACCGCCTGAAAATGCAGGTGGAAGTGCTGCAATCGTCGCTCAAATCAGGCCAGAAGCCGCTCACGCAAGCGTCGCAGCTGATGCAGTTGTGCGCGATTGCCGCCGCCACCGATGCGCGCACGGCCAGCCGCATCGAAACCTTGCTGCGTCGCATTGGAGGCCATGCCAAATGAGTACCAGCGTCCGCATCCAGCAAGCTGATTTTGACTTGAGTCAAGAAATCGCACAATTGCGTGCAGGCAACCCCAAGGTGGGCGCCGTCGTCGGCTTCGTCGGCACGGTGCGCGACATGAACGAAGGGCTGGACGTGGCCGCCATGGAGCTCGAACACTATCCGGGCATGACGGAAAAGTCCATCGTCGCCATCGTCGAGCAGGCGCGGGAACGCTGGCCCTTGTCTGGCGCGCTGGTGATTCACCGCGTGGGGCCGCTGCTGCCACAGGAGCAGATCGTGCTGGTGGCGGTCTCGTCCGCACACCGGGGCGAGGCGTTTGCCGCCTGCGAGTTCATCATCGACTACCTGAAGACGGAAGCGCCATTCTGGAAGAAGGAAGACACGCCGGAAGGGGCGCGCTGGGTTGATGCGCGCGACAGCGATGAGACGGCGCTGGACAAGTGGGCCGTAAAAGCAAGCGCCATCTGAATCGTACGCGCCCCGCACCCTAGCTTTTGTCCAAAAGCATCGGTTTTCTGCTTTGTGTATGCTTGAAAAGTACTGCCTCACCCCAATTTGGTTAACAACTAATTAACCGGGAGCGCTTTTCATGCGACAAGACAAACTCACTACCAAATTACAGGAAGCCCTGGCCGATGCGCAAAGCTTGGCCGTGGGTAACGACAACCCCTATATCGAACCAGTCCATTTGCTGACGGCCCTGTTGAACCAGGACGACGGCGGCGCCCGCTCGCTGTTGCAGCGGGCCGGCGTCAACGTGGGCGGCCTGTCCAAGGCCCTGGGCGCGTCCCTCGAACGCTTGCCGAAAGTGTCGGGCACGGGCGGCGACGTGCAGGTCAGCCGCGAATTCGTGGCCTTGCTGAACCTGGCCGACAAGGAAGCGCAAAAGGCGGGCGACCAGTTCGTGTCCAGCGAAATGGTCTTGCTGGCCATGACGGAGGACAAGTCCGACTGCGGCAAGCTGGCGCGCGAAAACGGCCTGACCCGCAAGGCCCTGGAAGCGGCCATCGAGGCTGTGCGCGGCGGCAACAAGGTCGACTCGCAAGAAGCCGAAGGCCAGCGCGAAGCCCTGAAAAAATACACCCTGGACCTGACGGAGCGGGCGCGCAAGGGCAAGCTCGACCCCGTCATCGGCCGCGACGATGAAATCCGCCGCACCATCCAGATCCTGCAGCGCCGCAGCAAGAACAATCCCGTGCTGATCGGCGAACCGGGCGTGGGCAAGACGGCCATCGTCGAAGGCCTGGCGCAGCGCATCGTCAATGGCGAAGTGCCCGAGTCCCTGAAAGGCAAGCGCGTGCTGGCGCTGGACATGGCCGCCCTGGTTGCCGGTGCCAAGTTCCGCGGCGAGTTCGAAGAGCGCCTGAAGTCCGTGCTCAAGGAACTGGCCATGGATGAAGGGCAAACCATCGTCTTCATCGACGAGATGCACACCATGGTGGGCGCGGGCAAGGCCGACGGCGCGATGGATGCCGGCAATATGCTCAAACCGGCGCTGGCGCGCGGCGAGCTGCACTGCGTGGGCGCCACCACGCTTGACGAGTACCGCAAGTACATCGAGAAGGATGCCGCGCTGGAGCGCCGCTTCCAGAAAGTGCTCGTCGACGAGCCGACCGTGGAGGCGACGATCGCCATCCTGCGCGGCTTGCAGGATAAATATGCGTTGCACCACAAGGTGGAAATTACGGATGCTGCCATCATCGCCGCTGCCGAGCTGTCGCACCGCTACATCACGGACCGTTTTTTGCCGGACAAGGCGATCGACCTGATCGATGAAGCGGCGGCGAAGATCAAGATCGAGATCGACTCGAAGCCGGAGGTGATGGACAAGCTGGAACGCCGTCTGATCCAGCTGAAAATCGAGCGCGAAGCCGTCAAGAAGGAAAAAGACGAGGCATCGTTGCGCCGCCTGGGCCTGATCGAGGAAGAGATCGTCAAGCTGCAGCGCGAATACAATGACTTCGAGGAAATCCTGAAGGCGGAAAAAGCCGTGGTGCAGGGCAGTACGCACATCAAGGAAGAGATCGAACAAGTCAAGCTGCAGATGGAGCAGGCCACGCGCGAGAGCAACTGGCAGAAAGTGTCGGAGCTGCAGTACGGCAAGCTGCCGCAGCTGGAAGCCCAGCTCAAGCAGGCAGACAGCGGCATCCCGAAACTCGATCCCGACCAGCCGAAACTGCTGCGCACGGAAGTGGGCGCCGAGGAAATCGCCGAAGTGGTGTCGCGCGCGACGGGTATTCCCGTGTCGCGCATGATGCAGGGCGAGCGCGACAAGCTGCTGCACATCGAAGAGAAGCTGCATGAGCGCGTCGTGGGCCAGGATGAAGCGATCACGGCCGTGGCAGACGCCATCCGCCGCTCGCGCGCCGGCTTGAGCGATCCGAACCGTCCATATGGTTCCTTCATGTTCCTGGGACCGACGGGCGTCGGCAAGACGGAGCTGAGCAAGGCGCTGGCGACCTTCCTGTTCGATACGGAAGAATCGATGATACGCATCGACATGAGCGAGTTCATGGAGAAGCATTCCGTGGCCCGATTGATCGGTGCGCCACCGGGCTACGTGGGCTACGACGAGGGCGGCTACCTGACGGAAGCCGTGCGCCGCAAGCCGTACAGCGTGATCCTGCTCGACGAAGTGGAAAAGGCGCATGCCGACGTCTTCAACGTGCTGCTGCAAGTGCTCGACGATGGACGCATGACGGACGGCCAGGGCCGCACGGTGGACTTCAAGAATACCGTCATCATCATGACCTCGAACCTGGGTTCGCATAAAATCCAGGCCATGGATAGCGATGATCCCGGTGTCGTGAAGCTGGCCGTGATGGCCGAGGTACGCTCGCACTTCCGTCCCGAGTTCGTCAACCGCATCGACGAAATCGTCGTGTTCCACGGCCTCGACGAGAAAAACATCGGCGCGATCGCGAAGATCCAGCTGAAAATCCTCGAAGAACGCCTGGCGCGCATGGATATGCAGCTGAGCTTGACGGACGCGGCATTGCAGCAAATCGCCGAAGCGGGCTACGACCCGGTGTATGGCGCCCGTCCGCTGAAACGGGCGATCCAGCAGCAGATCGAAAATCCGCTGTCGAAGCTGATCCTGGAAGGCAAGTTTGGCCCGAAAGACGAGATCCGCATCGACGCCCAGAACGGCAACCTGGTGTTTACGGGCGCGCAGGTGGGGCTGGATAAGGTGTAATGTCGCAAAGGCCGGGGTCAGACCCCCGTCATTGTCAGCGCTGAATTTTGCGTTGGCGGTGTTGAGGGTCTGACCCCAGCGGTGAAAGCAGGGCGGTATCAGGCTAGACCTGATGCCGCCCTTCTTGCTATCATCGTCACTATTTTCTGACTAATTCCGGAGGCGGTACGATGGCAAACACATGGCAAGCAGGGCGGCGCATTGGAGTGGGACTGGCCTTGGCGGCGGCCGCACTGGCCTTGTCTGCGCAAGCTCAGGCTCAGGAAGAGAAAGTCCTGAACATCTATAACTGGTCCGACTATATCGGCGACGATACGATCAAGAATTTTGAGAAGGAAACGGGCATCAAGGTGCGCTACGACGTTTTCGACAATAACGAAATCCTCAATGCGAAACTGGTGGCGGGCAAGTCCGGTTACGACATCGTCGTGCCGACGGCCCAGTGGGCGCGCCTGCAGATCGATGCGGGCTTGCTGCGTAAACTCGACAAGAGCAAGCTGACGAACCTGGGCAACCTGGACCCGAACCTGCAGGCCAAGCTGTCGAAGATCGACCCGAACAACGATTACCTGGTCGACTGGCTGTGGGGCTACACGACGGTGGGCATCAACGTCAACAAGGTCAAGGCCGCGCTGGGCGGCATGGCCATGCCCGACAACGCGTGGGACCTGATCTTCGACCCGAAATATGCGGCCAAGCTGAAATCGTGCGGCGTGTCCTTCCTCGACTCGCCGTCCGAAGTGCTGCCGGCCGCGCTGCAATACCTGGGCAAGCCCGCGTACTCGAAAACGGCCTCCGATTACCAGGAAGCGGGCAAGGTGCTGCAGGCGATCCGTCCCTACGTGACCCTGTTCAGCTCGTCCGGCTACATCAATGACATGGCCAACGGTTCCGTCTGTGTGGCGCTGGGCTGGTCTGGCGACATCAATATCGCCCGCCAGCGCGCCATCGATGCGAAGAACGGCAACGTGATCCAGGTGCTGGTGCCGAAGACGGCGGCCCTGATGTTCGACACCATGGCGATTCCCGCCGACGCGCCGCACCCGACCAATGCGCACCTGTTCATCAACTACATTTTGCGCCCGCAAGTGCATGCCAGCCTGAGCAACAAGGTCTTCTACGCGAATCCGAATCCGGCCAGCATCAAGTATGTGCGCAAGGACATAGGCGAGAACAAGGCGATCTTCCTGTCGGACGCCGACAAGCAGCGCATGGCCGCGCCGGAAGCGACCACGGCCGATATCCGCCGCCTGATGACGCGCATCTATACGAAGTTCAAAACGGGAGTGTAAGACGGGAGTGTAAATACAAGGATGGCGCGAGGGACGGAGATATGCCGTCGCTGGCGCCATGCGATATTGCCGAGGTGAACACTACTCGTGGTAGCGGTCCATCAGCTTGTGGTGACTGCCGCGCATTTCTTCGACCAGTTCAAAGGCGACGAAGCCGATGATGGCGGCGAAGATGGCGATGAAGAGAAAAACGAGGAAGGTTAACATGGTCTTTCAGCCGCCGTTGGACGGCTGTCCGCTGGGTTGCTCAATGTGCCAGAGCGGTGCTCCAGCACGTAGTTGATGCAATTAAACTCTAGCAGATCGGCAGCGCTTTACAAGGCTGCCGTGTTGTAATTTCTGCCAGTATTTGTCCCAGCGCACTTTTTGCGCATTTCCCTTATTTCACCACAAGGTCATGCGCCATCACGGCTTTTAAGTAGACGCTGATCGGGTCGCCCGGCTCGCGCTGCGAAAACCACCACGCGCTGGCCTTGCGCATTTCCCATTCCTGCTCCTCGCCCGTCAATAGCAGGGCGGCCGCCTGGCCCAGCGTGGGCTGGTGGCCGACGATGAGCACGGTTTCCTTGCCGCCGGGCCAGTTGGCCGCCTTGAGGATATCTTCCGCCTCGGCGCCGGGCGCCAGTTCAGGCATCAGCTTGAACTTGCGCCCCAGCGCTTCCGCCGTTTGCAGGGTGCGCAGGGCGGGGCTGACGAGGATACGGCAATTTTCCGGTAGTTGCGAGGCCAGCCATTCGCCCATGCGGCGCGCCTGTTTCTGGCCTTTGACGGTCAGGGCGCGTTCGAGGTCGGGAACGCCCGGCTCGGCTTCTGCGTGTCGCCACAAGATGAGATCCATGCTGTACTCCTCTGTGTAGAATTGCCTATTCGCCGACCTCCGCGCCCGGCGTGCCCAGTGTATGCATCAGGTATTGCTGGGCGCTGAACGGCGTTTGCTTGCCGCGCGGCTTGCGGCGCGCGTAATGGCCCGTCGGCTCCAGTTCCCATGCATTTGTATTATCCTTCAAATACGGGTTCAGGCCCTCGGCGATCACGCGCCGTTTCAGCGCCCGGTCAAGTACCGGGAAAGCCACTTCCACCCTGCGGAACAGGTTGCGGCTCATCCAGTCGGCGCTGGCCAGGTAGACATCGTGCGCCAGGTCGTTGCGGAAGTAGTAAATGCGGCTGTGTTCGAGGAAACGGCCGATCACGGAGCGCACCTTGATATTTTCCGACAGGCCCGGCACGCCCGGCTTCAGGGTGCAGGCGCCGCGCACGATCAGGTCGATCTTCACGCCATCGGTCGAGGCCGCATACAGGGCGCGGATCACGGATTCGTCGACCAGCGCGTTGACTTTCACGATGATGCGCCCGCGCCGGCCCGAGCGGGCGATCTTGGCCTCGTTGCGGATGGCCTTGATGATCTCGCTTTGCAGGCCGAACGGCGCCAGCCACAAATGGTTCAGGTTGTGCGGCTTGGTCAGGCTGGTCAGGTGGATGAAGACTTCATTGACTTCCACGGCCAGATCCTGGTTGGCCGTCAGCAAGCCAAAATCCGTGTACAGCTTGGTGGTCGTGGGGTGGTAGTTGCCGGTGCCCAAGTGGGCATAGAAGCGCAGTGCGCCTTCCTCGCGGCGGATGACGAGCGCCACCTTGGCATGGGTTTTCAATCCCACCACGCCGTACACGACCTGCGCACCGGCTTGCTCGAGCTTGTCGGCCCAGTTGATATTGGCTTCTTCGTCGAAACGCGCCATCAATTCCACGATGACGGTCACTTCCTTGCCCATCTTCGCCGCCGTGATCAAGGATTCCATCAAGTCCGAATTCATGCCCGTGCGGTAGATCGTCTGCTTGATGGCGACGACGGAGGGATCGTAGGCGGCGCTGCGGATGAAGTCGATCACCGTCTGGAACGATTGATACGGGTGGTGCAGCAGGATGTCGTGTTTGGTCAGCGCGGCGAAGATGTCGTTGCCGATGGCTTTATGCGCGAGGCCGGGGAAGAACGGCGGGAAGCGCAGCTCCGGTTGCTTGACGTGGTCGATCATTTCCGACAGGCGCACCAGGTTCACGGGGCCGTTGACGCGGTACAGCCGGCTTTGATCCAGGCTGAACTGGTCGAGCAGGAACTGCGACAGTTCCGGCGGACAATTGCGCGCCACTTCCAGGCGCACCGAGGTGCCGAACTGGCGTCCCACCAGCTCGCCTTTCAGGGCCTGGCGCAGATTCTTGACTTCATCCTCATCGACCCACAGGTCGCTGTCGCGCGTGACGCGGAATTGCGAATAGGCGATCACTTCGCGCCCGGCGAACAAGTCGGAAATGTGCGCATGGATGACGGACGACAATAAACAGAAGGACACGCCATCGCCCGAAATCTCGTCCGGCAGCTTGATGACGCGCGGCAAGACGCGTGGCGCCTTGACGATGGCGATCGCCGTGCCGCGGCCAAACGCATCCTTGCCGCTCAGCGAGACGATGAAATTGAGACTTTTATTGACTACCTGCGGGAACGGGTGGGCCGGGTCGAGGCCGATCGGCGTCAGCAGGGGGCGCACTTCGCGGTCGAAGTATTGCTTGACCCACGCGCGCTGCGCCTCGTTGCGGTCGCTGTCGCGCAGCAAATGCACGCCTGCTTCGCGCAGGGCCGGCAAGACGTCGCTATTTAATATCTCGTACTGGCGTTCCACCAGCGCATGGCATTCCTTGCCGATGCGCTCCAGGTTGGCCGCCAGGGCAGGGTGGCCGGCCAGCGTACCGCCGATGCTGCCGGCCGCCAGCAGGCTGGCCACGCGCACTTCGAAAAACTCATCCATGTTACTGCTGACGATGCACAGGTAGCGCAGACGCTCGAGCAGCGGAATGTTCGGGTCTTCCGCCTGGGCCATCACGCGCCGGTTGAAAGTCAGTTGCGACAGCTCGCGGTCAAGCAGGATGCCCGATTTGGTCACTTCCGTGTGCAGTTCAGGTTTCATATTCTTTTGTCTTTGCAGATAGTTAATTCTAGCCGTATTTCATCATGTATGACGCGTTGTGAGTGTAATCATGAAATATGACGTAAGCGTGACATAAGCTGTCATAAAGCGTCGCCCGTCCTGTCATTTTTCATGCCGAAAATGGCCACCCTCGGGGCGTAGGCAATTATTTCAGGATTTTTTACCCATGTCATAAAGCTGTCATATTCGCTTGCTAGACTGCGCAGCATTCAACCGGGACTTTGAGCCCTAACAACCCTGAGGACTTGATATGCAAATGAAGCAAATGTTCAAATTTATCGTCGTGGGTGCTTCGGCAGCGATGGCATTTTCTTCCGCTTCCGTCATGGCGGCAGATATGACAGGTGCTGGCGCAACCTTCCCGTACCCGATCTACGCCAAATGGGCCGAGACGTACAAAGCCAATACGGGCAACGGCCTGAATTACCAGTCCGTCGGTTCCGGTGCTGGCATCAAGCAAATCAAGGCCAAGACTGTTGAATTCGGCGCTTCGGACATGCCTTTGAAGGCGGAAGAGCTGGAAGAAGCGGGCCTGATGCAGTTCCCGGCCATCATGGGCGGCGTGGTCACCATCGTCAACCTGGACGGCGTAACCCCAGGCCAGCTGAAAATGACGGGTAAAGTCGTTGGCGACATCTACCTGGGCAAGATCACCAAGTGGAGCGCGCCTGAAATCGCCGCGTTGAACAGTGGCGTCAAGCTGCCGGACACGGAAATCACCGTGGTGCACCGCGCCGACGGTTCGGGCACGTCCTTCCTGTTCACCGACTTCCTGTCGAAAACCAACCCGGAATTCAAATCGAAAATCGGCGCTGGCTCGGCTGTGAAATGGGCCGTGGGCGTGGGCGGCAAGGGTAACGAAGGCGTCGCCGCCAACGTGCAGCGTATCAAGGGTTCGATCGGCTACGTCGAGTGGGCTTACGCCAAGAAAAACAAGATGTCGCACACCCAGCTGCAAAACAAGGACGGCAACTTCCTGCAGCCTGACGACGAAAACTTCAAGGCAGCAGCCGCTTCGGCACCTTGGACGCAAACCCCAGGCTTCGGCGTGGTCCTGACCGACCAGGCTGGCAAGAACAGCTGGCCTATCACCGGCGTGTCGTTCATCCTGATGCACAAAGTTCAGGCTGACGCAGCCAAGGCCAAAGAAGTCCTGAAATTCTTCGACTGGGCCTACAAGAACGGCGGCGCCGCTGCCGTTGAACTGGACTACGTGCCGATGCCGGCATCGGTCGTGAAACTGGTGCAAGAGTCGTGGAAAGCCAATTTGAAAGATGCATCGGGCAAAGCGATCTATTAATTTGATAGCTTGACCAGATAAGTACCCATCCTTGTCCCCGCCAGCAGCACGGCGGGGCAGGGAGTTAGCCAGGACCGCCCGCAAGCCCTTGCAGACGGTCCTGGCTAAAAAAGCAAGATAAAACAAGAGTTCAAAACAGCAATACCGGCAGTACCACCCACATCTGGCACAATATGAGCGCACAATCTACCTCTTCCACGATCCCCATGCCAGGCGGCACCATGACCGATTCCATCAGTCACGCGCAAATGCTTTCCACCATGCGCAAGCAGCGCTTCCAGGATTTCATGTTCCACAAGGTGACGATGCTGTTCGCCCTGTCGGTGCTGATCGTCCTGGTCGGCATCATCATTTCGCTGATCATGGAATCGATACCGGCCTTCAAGACCTTCGGCCTGCATTTCATCGTGTCCGCGGAATGGGATCCCGTCAATGACCAGTACGGCGCCCTGATCCCCATCATCGGCACCCTGGTGACCTCCGTTATCGCCTTGCTGATCGCCTTTCCCGTCAGCTTCGGCATCGCCCTGTTCCTCACGGAAATCTGCCCGGCCTGGCTGCGCCGTCCGCTGGGCACGGCTGTCGAACTGCTGGCCGGCGTGCCGTCGATCATCTACGGCATCTGGGGCCTGTTCGTCTTCGCGCCCCTGTTTGCCGACCACGTCCAGCCCATCCTGAAAGCCACCCTCGGCAACGTGCCCGTCATCGGCCAGCTGTTCAGTGGCCCCATGATGGGCATCGGCCTGCTGACGGCCGGTCTGGTGCTGGCCATCATGATCATCCCTTTCATCGCTTCCGTGATGCGCGACGTGTTCGAGATCGTTCCTGCCGTGCTGAAGGAATCCGCATACGGCCTGGGCTGCACGCGCTGGGAAGTCGTGCGCAAGATCGTCTTGCCATACACCAAGACCGGCGTCGTCGGCGGCGTCATGCTGGGCCTGGGCCGCGCGCTGGGCGAAACCATGGCCGTGACCTTCGTCATCGGTAACGCGAATAAGCTGTCGTGGTCGCTGTTTGCCGCCGGTAACAGCATCACCTCCCTGCTGGCCAATGAATTTGGCGAAGCGCAATCCGAGCTGCACGTGGCCTCGCTGTTCTCGCTGGCCCTGATCTTGTTTGTCATCACCTTTATCGTCTTATCCGCCGCCAAGCTGATGCTGGCTGGCATGTCCCGCAAGGAAGGCACGAAATGAGCCAAGTAAGCACTCTCGACGCTCCGGTCAAGCCGGCCATGAATCCCGTCTACCGCAAGCGCCTGCTGATGCACCGCATCGGCATCGCCCTGTCGGTGGCCGCCATGGCCCTGGGCCTGGCCGTGCTCGTGTGGATCCTGTTCACCCTGGTGATCAAGGGCTTCGGCGCCCTGTCCGTCGATCTGTTCACGCAAACGACGCCGGCGCCCGGCAGCGAAGGCGGCGGCTTGATCAATGCCATCGTCGGCAGCGCCCTGATGGTGGGCCTGGCGACTGTCGTCAGCACCCCGATCGGCATCCTGGCCGGCATCTACCTGGCCGAATACGGCGAAGAAAACAAGCTGGCGCAAGTGACGCGTTTTGTGACGGACATCATGCTGTCGGCGCCATCGATCGTCATCGGCCTGTTCGTGTATGCGCTGTACGTGGCACACGTCAAACACTTCTCCGGTTACGCCGGCGCCATCGCGCTGTCCCTGATCGCCGTGCCGGTGGTGGTGCGCACGACGGACAATATGCTGCGTTTGGTACCGAACAGCCTGCTCGAAGCCGCGTTTGCTCTCGGCGCGCCGCGCTGGAAGGTCGCCACCCTGGTGCGCTTGCGCGCCGTCAAGGCGGGCGTGATCACCGGCGTACTGCTGGCATTGGCCCGCATCGCCGGCGAAACGGCGCCGCTGCTGTTCACGGCCCTGAATAACCAGTTCCAAAGCTTCAACATGAATGCGCCGATGGCCAACTTGCCGTCCGTCATCGCATCGTTTGCGATGAGCCCGTACGACAACTGGCGCTCGCTGGCCTGGGGTGGTGCACTGCTGATCACCTTCAGCGTGCTGGCCTTGAATATCCTGTCGCGCACCGTGTTCAGCCAAAAAGTCCCTAATTAAACAGATACCGAGCGAAGCGAACCCCTATGAATACGCAAATGAATCCAGCACAAGACCTGGCACCAAAGAAAAAAACCATCGAGATTTCGGGCCTGAACTTTTTTTACGGCAAAACGCAAAGCTTGCATAACGTCAACCTGGACATCCACGAGAAGAAGGTCACGGCCTTCATCGGCCCGTCCGGTTGCGGCAAGTCGACCCTGTTGCGCACCCTGAACCGCATGTACGACCTGTATCCGGGCCAGCGCGCGGAAGGCTCGATCCTGTACCGCGGCCGCAACGTGCTCGACGCGGACCAGGACGTCAACATGCTGCGCGCCAAGGTCGGCATGGTGTTTCAGAAGCCGACGCCGTTCCCCATGTCCGTCTACGACAACATCGCCTTCGGCGTGCGCCTGTATGAAGACCTGTCGAAGGGCGAAATGGACGAGCGCGTCGAGTGGGCCCTGAAAAAGGCGGCGCTGTGGGGCGAGGTCAAGGACAAGCTGAGCAAGAGCGGCCTGTCGCTGTCGGGCGGCCAGCAGCAGCGTTTGTGCATCGCGCGCGGCGTGGCCGTCAAGCCGGACGTCTTGCTGCTCGATGAACCGACCTCGGCGCTGGACCCGATCTCGACCTCGAAAGTGGAAGAACTGATCAGCGAACTGAAACAGGATTACACGATCGCCATCGTGACGCACAATATGCAACAGGCGGCGCGCTGCTCCGACTACACGGCCTATATGTACCTGGGCGAGCTGGTGGAATTCGGCGAAACGGACCAGATCTTCATGAATCCGGCCCGCAAGGAAACGCAGGATTACATCACGGGCCGCTTCGGCTGATCCGCGCCGCATCGCTATACACAAGACAACTGAATACGGAGAGACAGCATGATAGGCGAACATTCATCCAAGCAATACGACAACGAACTCGAAGCGATCCGCTCGAAAGTGCTCCTGATGGGCGGCATCGTTGAAACCCAGTTCCTCGACGCGATGACGTGCTTCCGCATCGGCAATGCCGAGCGCGCCGACCGCGTGATGCGCGAAGACGACGTCGTCAACCAGCTCGAAGTGTCGCTCGACGACGCCTGCAGCCATCTGATCGTGCGCCGCCAGCCCGCCGCCAACGACTTGCGCACCATCATGGCCACCATCAAGGTGATTACCGACCTCGAGCGCGTAGGCGACGAGGCGACGAAAATCGCCCGCGTGGCGAAGAATCTGCACAAGCGCGGTAACGGCGTCGTCAACCATTACGAGATGGTGCGCGGCATCGCTAACACGGCCACCGACATGCTGCACGACGCGCTGGACGCGTTCGCGCGCAACGATGGCAAGCAAGCCTTACAATTAATTGCACAAGATGCCATCATCGACCATGAGTTTCGGTCTATCATGCGCAACTTGATCACCTTTATGATGGAAGACCCGCGCACGATTTCGGCGGCGCTCGATACCCTGTGGGTGGCCAAGGCCATCGAACGGATCGGCGACCATGCGAAGAACATCGCCGAATACGTGATTTACGTGGTTGAAGGCAAGGACATCCGCCACACCAAGGTGGCTGCTCCCGCCATTTCCGAGGAGCTCCCTGAGTAAGCTTTATGGCATCTGATAAAACCACGGTATTGATTGTTGAAGATGAGCCGGCCATCGTTGAACTGGTCACCTATTCGTTGCGCGAATCCGGCTGGAATTGCTGTTCCGTACAAAACGTTGCCGATGCCTGGGAGTTCATCCAGCACCGCACGCCGCATCTGATCCTGCTGGACTGGATGCTGCCGGACCAGACGGGCTTGCGCCTGCTGTCCCGCATCCGCGCCGACCGCAATTTCGCCGCCATCCCCGTCATCATGCTCACCGCCAAGAGCATGGAAGAAGACAAGCTGGCTGGCCTGAACAGCGGGGCCGACGATTACGTCACCAAGCCGTTCTCGCCGCGCGAACTGCTGGCCCGCGCCAAGGCTCTCTTGCGACGCAAGAGTCCGGAACACGCGCAGGCGCCCATGCGCGCCGGCAATGTGGCGCTGGATCCCGTCAGCTGCACCGTGATGATGGATGAACAGAAGATCGATATCGGCCATGCCGAATACAAGCTGCTGAAATTCCTGCTGGCCCATCCGGAACGCGTGTTTTCGCGCAGCCAGCTGCTTGACAAGGTGTGGGGCGACCATGTGGTGATCGAGGAACGCACGGTCGATGTCCACGTATTGCGCTTGCGCAAAGCCTTGAAAGAGGCGGAAAGCCTGATCAAGACGGTGCGCAGCGTCGGCTACATGTTGTCTGAAAAGTAAAGCTAGCCTCTATGAATCCGAAATTGCTGTTCTGGGTACCGGCCGCCTTGCGCATGGTGCTGGCGCTGCTGGGCGTGGCCGTCGTCTGGTATCTGTTTGGCGCCACGTATGCGCTGGGCATCGCTTTCGTGCTGATGGCCATGATGGTGTTCGTGCAGCTGTCGTATCTGTTCCAGCTGAGTAACTGGCTGGACAATCCGCAAAGCGCCAAGCTGCCCGACGGCTGGGGCGCCTGGACCAGCATCTTCGCGCGCCTGTACCGCATGCGCCGCGACGACGAGAAAAACCAGGCCGAGCTGACGGAATGGCTGGCGCGTTTCCGCCAAGCCATGCATCTGTTGCCGGACGGCGTCGTCATCATGGACGACGTGCTGTTCCTCGAATGGTGCAACCCGGCCGCCGAGAAACACCTGGGCCTCACGCACGAGCGCGACAAGGGCATGCGCGTGACGAATCTGATCCGCAGCCCCGAGTTCATGGATTACATCATCCTGGGCCGCTACGACCAGCCGCTGACGATCACTTTCCGCAACCGCAAGCTGATCGTGCAGATCATTCCATTTGAAAACCGCCGCCAGATCCTCGTCACGCACGATGTGACGGAGACGGAACGCATCGAAATGATGCGCCGCGACTTCATCGCCAACGCCTCGCACGAACTGCGCACGCCGCTGACGGTCATCGTCGGCTTCCTGGAAATTGCTTCCGCCGAGCTGGACCTGGACGCCGCCACGCGCGCCGCCCACCTCAAGCTGATGACGGAGCAGGGCCACCGCATGCAGCATCTGATCGAGGACATGCTGACCCTGTCGCGCCTGGAATCGGTCGACTACCCGCTGCGCCCCGAGCCCGTGGATACCAAAAAGCTCATGCAGCAAGTCTTGCGCGACGCCAAGGGGCTGTCGGCCGGCAAGCATGAAGTGACCATGGAATGCAACGGTCCCGACGTATTGGGCAGCTACGATGAGCTGTACAGCGCTTTTGGCAACCTGGCATCGAACGCCGTGCGCTACACGCCGGCCGGCGGCACCATCACTTTGCGCTGGCAGGATGGCCCGGCCGGACCGCAATTCATCGCGCAAGATACGGGCATCGGCATCAGCCAGGAACATATTTCGCGCCTGACGGAACGTTTTTACCGCGTCGACAAGAGCCGTTCGCGCGAAACCCAGGGCACGGGCCTGGGCCTGGCCATCGTCAAGCACGTGCTGCTGCGCCACGGCGGCACCCTGGCCATCCAGTCCGTGGCCGACAAGGGCAGCAGCTTTATTGTCAGCATGCCAAAATCCGTCGTCACGCCGCTACAGGGCGAGCTGCTGGTCAAGTAGGCTGGGGGGCATGGCCCCCCAATGTTTCCTGTGCGACTAGTGCAAGGTTGGCATAAGTCGTTACAATCAGGCCATGACTTTAATCAACGCCTCTTTTCGCCACGCCGGCGCGCAGCAACTGGCCCAGTCGCTGCAGGCCGCGCGCCAGGATACGCTTTCCCTGTTCGACTGTTATGTCAGCGCCGGCCTGGACGTGGTGGCCGGCTTGCCCCGCCATCCGCGCCTCGTTCCGCCCTTGTGGCAACTCGCGCAGATCGCCTGGTTTGCCGAGTGGTTCATCCTGCGCGAAGCCGCTACCAGCCATCCGGCCGACGCCATTTATAACTCCCTGCTGACGCGCGGCGACGACTTGTTCGACGCCAACATGGTCGAGCACCGCGCGCGCTGGAAGCTGGAACTGCCCAGTCCGGGCGCCGTGAAAACGTATTGCCGCGAAGTACTCGACCGGGTGCTCGATAAACTCTCGCGCGAAGCCAATGTCGACAGCGCCCTGGCGCCATACCGGCTGGCCTTGGCACATGAAGACTTGTGTGGCGAAGAAATGCTGGCAGGCTTGCAATGGCTGGGCCTGGAAGCGCCGGAATCCCTGGCAGCCAGCCCGGCCTTGCCGCCAGGCGCGGGCGAGATCGCTTTTCCTGGGGGCAGCATCGAACTGGGCTCGCCGCGCGGGGCCGGGTTTGCCTTCGACAATGAATCACCGCCCCATGCCGTTTATGTGCCGCCGTTTTCCATCGATGCTTGCGCCGTATCAAACGCCCAGTTTGCCGATTTTGTCGCCGACGGCGGCTACCAGAACCGCCAGTTCTGGAGCGCGGCAGGCAGCGCCTGGCTGATGCAGCAGGAGCGCTCGTCGCCCCTGTACTGGCTGCGCGAAGCAACACAGTGGCGCACCATGCGTTTCGGCCAGCGCACGACCTTGCCGCCGAACGAAGCCGTGCGTCACATCAACCTGTATGAAGCGCAGGCGTACTGCGCCTGGGTGGGGCGCCGCCTGGCGACCGAGGCGGAATGGGAGTATGCTGCGCTGTCCGGCCATCCGCGCTTTCACTGGGGCCAGGTGTGGGAGTGGACGGCGACGCCGTTCGAACCGTATCCGGGCTTTGCGGTGGATGCCTGGCGCGAATATTCCGCGCCATATTTCATGCAGCACCAGGTGCTGCGCGGCGCCGCCTTCGCCACGCCGCCGCGCCTGCATTCGGCCCGCATGCGCGCCTTCCATGCGCCCGAACGGGGTGACATCTTTGCCGGCCTTCGCACTTGCGCCTGGTAGCGCGCCGAGAACAGACATTATTTCAGGATACCCTTGAGTACAGATAACGCCCCGCAGTTCATTCCCAAACGCATCACGCCCACGCCGGAGCAGGTCGCCATCCAGACGGCGCAAAAGAAAGTGGTCTTGATCGACGCCAATGCCGGCGCCGCCAAGACGACGACCCTGGCCCTGCGCCTGGCCGAGGCGCTGCACCGGGGCCGCGCGCCCGAGCGCATGTTGGCCCTGGTCTTCACGGAAGCGGCGCGCGTGGCCCTGCGCCAGCGCCTGCTGGAAGTGGGCGTGCCGCTCGGTGTCGTCAAGCGCCTGACGGTCGACACTTTCGATGCGTTTGCCGGCAAGGTGCTGCTGCAGCTGGAAAATATGCAGGTGGCATCCATGCGCAGCGATGAAGAGCTGCGCCCGGTAGCCTGGGAAGCGCTGGAAGTCGTATCGGAGAAATACGCGCACCGTTACCCGCTGGAAATTAATACGACCAACGGGGCGATTGCCGAATTCTTGAAATTGCAGTTGCGCACCAAGGCGCGCCTGGACTTTCAAAATCCTGACTTCGAGAGCAATTCCCTGGACGATAACCTGGAGCTGCTGGGCATGTCGCGCACGCATTATCTGTGGCTGCGCGAATACGAAGGCTTGCGCGGCGCCGACACGGGCGACATCCAGTTCCGCGCACCGTTCGACGCCACCTACGACCTCGTGCGCATGCTCGACGGCGACGAGCCGCTGCGCCAGCAATTGCCGGCCTTCCAGATCATCGTGGCCGATGAATTGCACGATTTGAACGAAGCGTCGTTCCGCTTACTGACCATGCTGATACGCCGCGGCAACGCGTTTTTCTGCGGCGCCGGCGACAAGGATCAAGTCATCTACACGTGGTCGGGCGCCGACCACCGCTTCCTGCGCCAGCGCTTCGAGCAGGAATTCCCTGCCTTGCAGCGCCTGCCGCTGACGGCTTCCTACCGCTACGGTCCGCAGCTGGCGCAGGCTGTCGGCGTGCTGAAAAACAAGGCCAGCGTGTCGGCCCTGTCGCGCGCCACCCACATCGAAGTGTTGCAGTACGAGCATACGCAGCCGCAGGCGTGCAGCGCCCAGCTGATCGCCGCGCTCGAACATGCGCATGCGGGCACGACGGCGATCTTGCTGCGCGACCGCGACCAGGCCATCCGCGTGGAAACGGCGCTGTTCCAGAGCGGCATCGCGTATGGGCTGGTGGACATGAACAGCTATCTGCTGAGCCTGGAAGTGCTGATGTTGCGCGGCATGGTCGCCATCGCCCGCAAGGATTTGCACGCGATCAAGAGCGGCCCGCGCCGCGGTGAAATCCTCGAAGCCCTGGTGGCCTTCGCGGAAATCCCTTTTACGCGCGCGGAATTACAGCAAGCCAAGGCCGACGTGGCCAACTATCCCGACTTGCTGGAAGGCTTTTTGACGAACCAGCTGGCCAAGTCGCAGAACCAGGACAAGGCGGCGCTGACCCTGGCCGCCGTCGATTACCTGCGCGCGCTGCCCCCCGACGCCCTGGCCGGTGACGCCCTGCAGCACATCTTTGGCCTGATGCAGCTGGAACAGACGGCACGCCGCATCTATGTCGACCCGGCACAGGCGCGGGTTGTCGCCCGTTCCCTGCATGGTTTTATTGCCGTGTGCCGCGAGGCGGGCGTGGCGCTGGGCGGCTTTGCCGGCTGGCTGGGCGAGATGGAGGAAGCTGTGACGGTCTCGACCGGCAAGGCCAAGCTGGTCATCGCCTGCATCGACCAGATCAAGGGTCTCGAATACAACCACGTGATCTTGCCCTATCTGGCCGTCGATGAATTCCCGCGCAGCAAGACCGACCCGCTGGAAGAAGAAAACCGTTTCTATGTGGCCGCCACCCGCGCGCGCGACAGGCTCACCTTGCTGACGCCGGAAGACCCTGCTTACCAAAGCCGCTACATTGCCGCCCTGCAGCTGAAACAGAAGACTGTTGCGTCCAAGTCATAGATCTTTTGCTGTGTGGCTGCTTTTTGCGAAAGACGAAAGCGGGCATACTTTGTTGGTGTGATTGATTGCAATCTGAACCAACAAAGGAGCAAGACATGAAGGTATTTGTTACGGGCGCAGCGGGATTTATTGGCAGTTCCATCGCGGCGGGCCTCGTGAGCGCCGGCCATCAGGTCACGGGCCTCGTGCGCAAGCCGGAGCAGGTGGCCGAGCTGAGCACCATCGGCGTGCACGGCATCGTCGGTACCTTGAACGACCGCGAGCTCATCATCGAGCAGGCGAGGGCGGCGGACGCCGTCATCAATGCGGCCAGCAGCGACCACCGGGGCGCCGTCGAAGCCATTATTGAAGCGCTGGCCGGCACCAACAAAGTGTTTTTGCACACCAGCGGCTCGTCCATCGTGGGCGACGCCTCGGGCGGCGAGGGCACGGAACAGATCTATTACGAAGACAAGCTGCCGGCGCCCACGGCCGACAAGGCGGCCCGCGTCGCCATCGACGACCTAGTCCTGGCCAGCGCAAGCCAGGGCGTGCGCGCGAGCGTGTTGTGCAACACCCTGATCTACGGCCATGGCGCCTTGCCGCGCGACAGCGTGCAGTTGCCACGCCTGCTGAAACAGGCGCGCAAGAGCGGCATCGTGCGCCACGTGGGGCCGGGCCGTAACATCTGGTCCAATGTGCATATCGACGATGTCGTCAGCCTGTATCTGCTGGCGCTGGAAAAGTCGCCGGCCGGCACCTTTTACTTCGTCGAGTCGGGCGAAGCGGCTTTCCGCGACATGACGGCCGCCATCGCCATCGCGCTGGACCTGGGCCCCGCGCAGGACTGGCCGCTGCCCGAGGCGATTGCCGAATGGGGTTACGAGATGGCGTCGTATGGCCTCGGTTCCAACAGCCGCGTGCGCGGCGAGCGGGCGCGCAAGCTGCTGGGCTGGCAGCCGCAGGGACCGTCCGTGCTGGCATGGATCGGGAACGACATGCTTCACGCCGTCACGGGTTGATGCAGCTCAGCAAAACTCCATCAGTGTGCGCTAGCGAACGGTGCTGTCTGACGATCGGGAGTATGATGTCTCTGCTTGGTTGAGACGCACTGCCGTGAGGTTGGCGGCATGTTCGATCTTCCAGCAGGTCAGCCGGTCGCCTCGAGGATCGGCACCAGATTTCTGTTCGCGTTTGCGCCCTGCGCCACGCGGCTGTGCACTGCAACTCCAGGTCGCGGTGTGGACTGCGAACCCCTTCAAGGCCGGCCTAGCCGGTCTTTTTTTTGCCTGTTTTTTGCCCGTCATTTCCACCGTTGCGCCATTCACCGCTGTCTTTCCGCCATTCGCCGAAGCGGTGTTTCCCCATGCCCGAAATCCGCGTATCTTTACGATCAACCAACTTCAAGGGGTGACCGTGAAACCTGAACCAGCCTATTGCCGCCGTACCCAGCTGCTGTGGGGCGTGCTGCTGATCGCCATCGGCGCCATCGTCCTGCTGGACCGGCTCGATGTGATCTATCTCCACGATTACTATTCACTATGGCATTATTGGCCGGTGATACTGGTCGTCTTCGGCTTGAACAAGCTGCTCACGCCCGTGTCCGCCAAGCAGGTACTGAGCGGCCTGTGGCTGATCTTTTTCGCCGCGTGGTGGTATCTATCGTATGAAGAACTGTGGAACTTGCATTTTTACAATAGCTGGCCCGCCTTGCTGATCGCCTGGGGCGTGGGCCTCGTGCTGGAACCGCTGTTGAACAAACATTTTATTGCCTACCGGGAGTCCGAGCATGAAAAATAAACCGCCGCTGCACTCGCCATCGCAGATCGTGCTGGGCGTTATCGTCATCGGCTTGGGGCTGCTGTTTCTGCTCGATAACCTCGGTTTCATCGATGTGCGCTATACCTTCCGCTTCTGGCCCACGGCGCTGATCGTGTTTGGCCTGCTGAAACTGTCGCAAAGCCGCAGCGCGAACGGTTATTTATTGGGCGGCATGCTGGTGCTGCTGGGCGTGGCCTGGACCCTCAAGCACATGGGTATCTTCTACATGAACTGGGACTTGCTGTGGCCCTTGCTGATCATTGGCCTGGGCGTGGCCGTGGTGTCGAAATCCTTGCCCGGCGCGCAGCAGCGCCAGCGCCGCCGGCGCTTTGGGGCGCAGCAGGATGGCCCCGCAGCGCCTGACTCGTTCGGCCAGGCCAGAAATGGCGCCGTGTCGCTCGACAAGGATGCCGCCGATGCCACAGCGGCGCCCGGCGCCAGCGGACAATCGGACGATGACAGCATCATCGAAGTGACGGCCATCCTCGGCGGCTACGTGCGGCGCGTGTCGTCGCAGCGCTTCAAGGGCGGCGATATCAATGTCATCATGGCCGGCTGCGAAATCGACTTGCGCCAGGCGTCGATCGAAGGCGAAGCCGTGCTCAACGTGTTCGCCCTGTGCGGCGGCGTCACCATCAAGATTCCGCCCGACTGGAGCGTCGTGCTGCAGGGCACGCCCATCCTCGGCGGCTTCGAGGAAAAGACCATCGTGCCGCCGAACCAGGCCAAGCGCCTGTACGTGACGGGCTACGCCATCATGGGCGGCCTGGAAATCCGCAACTAGGCGCGCATGTCGGGGCCCTTGTCGAAGCGGCGTGGCGCCGTGGTGGTGTTCCTGGTCTGCATCACGCTGGGCCTGGCCCTGGCTTCCATCCTGGCCAGGGTGGCGCACGCGCCCTGGCTCAATGCCGTCGTGCTGGTGGTGCCCGCCACGCTCGTGTATGCGATCGGTTCGGGTTTTTCCGCGTACTACCTGTGCCGCGCCTATCCCTTGCACGCCCGCCATCCATTCGCCATCGCCGGCGTGATGGGCGTGGCGGCGCTGTTCGCGGGCTTGCTGTGGGCCACCCTGCTGCAATTTTTGAACAGCGTCAGCCTGTTGCTGGAGCTGCGCTGGCTGGGCGTGAACCTGACGCAATCGCTGCTGGCCCTGTTCTTCGGCCTCGGTGCGCTGCTGTATTGCCTGGCTGCCGCCGTGCATTATCTGTTGCTGGAATTCGTGCGCGCCAGGATGGCCGAGCAGCGGGGGCTGGAAGCGCAACTGACGGCGCAGGAAGCGCAGTTGCGCATGCTGCGCACGCAGATCGATCCGCATTTCCTGTTCAACAGCCTGAACTCCATCAGCGCCCTGACGTCTATCGATGCGAAGGGTGCGCGCCAGATGACGGTGCAACTGGCCAGTTTCTTTCGCCAGAGCCTGAGCCTGGAAGCGCACAAGCACATTACCGTGGAGCAGGAACTGGTGCTGATCCGCCACTTTCTCGCCATCGAGCACGTGCGTTTCGGCGCACGCCTGCAAGTGGCGGAAAGCCTCGACACTGCCGCGCTGGCGTGTCTGCTGCCACCCATGCTGATACAGCCGCTGGTGGAAAATGCCGTCAAGCATGGTATCTGCGGCTTGACGGAAGGCGGCCTGATCGCCATCGAGGCCCGGCGCGTGGGCAGCCTGCTGCAGCTCGCCGTGCGCAATCCGGTGGATGCGGATCAAGGGCCAGAGCGCGGCAATGGCGTCGGCCTGGAGAACGTGCGCCAGCGCCTGGCCGGCGCGTATGGCCATGAGGCCAGCGTGCACTGGGGCCGGCGCGACGGCCATTTCGAAGTGATGATTTCCATGCCGGCGCAGACCGGCGACACGGAGGAAGCATGATGCAGGCAAGAATGCGGGTCGCCATCGTTGATGACGAATTGCTGGCGCGCAGCGTGTTGCGCGAATACCTGGCGCGCCATGACGATATCGACATCGTGGCCGAGTGCGCCAACGGCTTCGAAGCCGTCAAGGCCATCGCGGACCTGGCACCGGAACTGGTGTTTCTCGACATCCAGATGCCGCGCCTGGACGGCTTCGAAGTGGCCGAATTGATCGGCGCGAAGACAAAGCTGATCTTTGTCACGGCCTACGACCAGTATGCCTTGAAAGCGTTCGAATGCCATGCTCTGGACTATCTGCTGAAACCATTCAGCGAACAGCGCTTCGACCAGGCGCTGGCCCATGCGCGCGCCAGCGTCAGCACTCCCGAGACTGTGCTGACGCTGGCACGCGAGGCGGCCACGCGCCGCGCGCCGCTGGACCGCGTGCTGATACGCGACGGCGCCAAGGTCCACGTGATCGCCAGCGCGCGCATCGACTACATCGAGGCGCAGGACGATTACATCAGCATCCGTTCCGAAGGCAAGTCCTACCTGAAAAGCCAGACGCTGGCGGAACTGGAGACTCAGCTCGATCCCGCCAAGTTCCTGCGCGTACACAGGTCGTATCTGCTCAATATCGACGGTATCCGCCGCATCGAGGCGGCAACGAAAGACAGCCACGTGGCTATCTTGCGCGATGATACGAGGATACCCGTCAGCAAGGCGGGGTATCAGAAGCTCAGATTATTGGTGGGTTAGCATTTTCGCTGGCGTAGATGCATAATCATCTACGCATGATATCATCTGGAGGTGATAGTGAATGTGCCGAGGACATGGCCGGTCACGTTTCACGATGACTTCGATGCGGAATTCGATGCTCTGCCGGTAGATGTTCAAGATGAATTGCTGGCGAGTGCCGATGCGCTGTCGAAGCTGGGTCCGGCTGCCGGGCGTCCTCACGTTGGGACGTTGAAGAATCCTAAACACCCGAACATGAAAGAGCTGCGTTTCAAGGCCAATAACGGGGTAGAGGTGTGGCGCGCGGTCTTTGCTTTCGATACGAGGCGTGAGGCGGTCATTCTGGTTGCGGCGGCCAAGCAAGGTGTCAATGAGGACAAGTTTTACAGGGATTTGTTATTCAAGGCAAATGCTCGCTATGAGCAACATCTCACCAACCTGGCTGCGGCGAAGGCGAGGCAGGACAAAGGCAGTAGATGATTTCAGGAGCAGGAGTTTGTCATGGGAAGAAATGTGAACGACGTCATCCACAGTTTGCCGGCCGAGCGGCAGGCAAAAATTGCGGCTCTATCCCAGGAAAAGATGCACGAAATGATCGCGCACGCCGCCACGCTGACGGATTTCCGCAAGGCAGTAGGCAAAACCCAGGCGGAAGTTGCGAAGGAGCTGGGGATTCAACAGCATGCCGTTTCCCAACTGGAAAAGCGTACCGATACTTATGTCTCGACCTTGCGCCGTTTTTTGCAATCGCTGGGCATGACATTGGAGATGTCGGTCGTTGCGCAAAACGGCGTGCGTATCGAACTGCAAAATTTTCTGCGCAGCCAGGAAGTTGATGCCGATGTCCGTGACAGTGCACTTGCTACGCCTGCGACGCCCCCAGGAAAGCGGAAAGCCGGCGTGTCGCGCAAGCGGGCTGGCAACGCCTGAAGCTGCTTTATCCAGTAGCTAGCTGCACATTCCACCACGTCGGCAAGAGCTGGCGTATTTCCGGGCGCGAAAAACGGTCGTCGATCAGGTAGACGACGCCCTTGTCCGACTGCGTGCGGATCACACGGCCGGCGGCCTGCACCACCTTTTGCATGCCCGGATACAGATACGTGTAGTCGTAGCCGGCGCCGAAGATGTCGCCCATGCGCTGGCGGATCTGCTCGTTGACGGGGTTGATCTGCGGCAAACCGAGGGTGGCGATGAAGGCGCCGATCAGGCGCGCGCCGGGCAAGTCGATGCCTTCGCCAAACGCACCGCCCAAAACGGCAAAGCCGATGCCGCGCGTGTCCAGGCCGAAGCGGCCCAGGAATTGCGCGCGGGCAGCGTCGTCCATGCGGCGCGGCTGCTGCCAGATCGGCACGTCAGGGTAATGCTGGGCAAACAAGTGGGCCGTCTTTTCCATGTAGTCAAAACTGCTGAAGAAGGCCAGGTAGTTGCCCGGCGTTTCAGCGTATTGCTTCGCCATCAGCTGGGCGATGGGCAGCAAGGAGGCGGCGCGGTGCTGGTAGCGTGTGGAAATGGTGTCGGCCACGCGCACGGACAATTGTTCCGCCTGGAACGGCGATTCCACATCGACCCAGGCCGTGTTGGCTGGCATGCCCAGGGTGTCGCTGTAGTAATTCCACGGGCTCAGGGTGGCGGAAAACAGGGCCGTGCTGTGGCTGGCCGCGAAGCGTTCCCTGAGAAACGGCGCGGGCACGATGTTGCGGATGCAGACGGTGGAACCCGTCTCCGTTTTGCTGACGTCGAACAGCGAATGCGCGCCGAAACTTTCCGCCAGGCGGTTGATCAGCAGCACATCGAAATAGAAACGCTGCAAGTCTTCATCGAGCGCGGCCGCGTGTTCGGCCATGTAGTCGCCGATGGCCGTCGCCACCGCTTGCAGGGCGCCAAAGAATTTGTCGGGCAAGGCGGGATGCACGTGGTAATCGCCATCCTGTTCTTTCAGCAAAGCCGTCCACTGGCGCGAGAGGCGGTCGAGCGGCTTTTTCAGTCCTTCGGGCGCGAACTTGCGCAGCATTTTCAGGTCGATCTGCGCCAGTTCGGCGGTATACATGCTGCGCGCGCGCGACACCATATTGTGCGCTTCGTCGACCAGCACATTGACTTTCCAGTCGTGGGCCAGGGTCATGCCGTACAGCATGGCGCTGAGGTCGAAGTAATAATTGTAGTCACCGATGACGACGTCGCTCCAGCGCGCCAGCTCCATGCCCAAGTAATACGGACAGATACCCTGCTGCAAGGCGATGGCGCGCACGGCTTCCTTGTCGAGGATCAAGCCGCTGGCCAGCGCCACTTCGCGTGCCAGCGGCAGGCGGTCGTAAAATCCCTTGGCCAGCGGACATGATTCGCCATGGCACGCCTTGTCCGGATGCTCGCAGGCGCTGCTCCTGGCGCTCAGTTCCAGCACGCGCAGCGGCAGCAGCGGGGCGCTGTCCTTGAGGATGGCGCAGGCGTCGAGCGCCATTTGCCGGCCCGGTACCTTGGCGGCGAGAAAAAATAGTTTATCGAGGCCATGCGCGGCCGTCGCTTTCAACATGGGGAACAGGCTGCCCACCGTCTTGCCGATGCCGGTCGGCGCCTGCGCCAGCAAGCCGCAGCCACGGCTGCTGGCCTTGTACATGGCTTCGGCCAATTGCCGCTGCCCCGGGCGGAAGTCCGCATGGGGAAAGGCCATGCTGGTGAGTTGCGCGTCGCGGCTGGCCCGGTGCGCCATTTCCTGCTCGGCCCAGTCGAGAAACAGCGTGCAATGCTGCTCGAAGAACAGACGCAGCGCCTCGGCCGTGCATTCCTCGTGCATGACGGTTTCCTTCTGGCTCACGATATCGAAATACACGAGCGCCACGCGCAGCATGGGCAAGTTCAGCTGCTGGCACAGCAGATGGCCGTAGATGCGCGCCTGCGCCCAGTGCAGCTGGCGGTGGTTGGCGGGCATCGCGTCGAGTTCGCCCCGGTAGGTCTTGATTTCTTCCAGCTGGCGCCGCGCCGGGTCGTAGCCATCGGCGCGGCCCCGCACGTGCAGCGGGCCGAAGTCGCCGCACAGGCTGATTTCACGCTGGTAATCATCATCGCGCCGGCTCGTGACGGTGGCGTGGCCCGCCATGCCTTCCTGCGCCGTGGGGGACGGCGTCAAACGCAAGTCCAGGTCGCCCACCTTGGCCGTGAATTCGCACAGGGCGCGCACGGCGATGGTGTAAGTGTTGCGGCTCATGCCGCCGCCTGCCATTGCAGGTAGCACACGCTGACGGGCATGGCGTGCTCGGCACAATACGCGATCCAGCGCAGCTGGTTGTCTTGCAGGCGGTCGCCCGGACCCTTGACTTCGATCATGCGGTAGCGCCGTTCCGCAGGCCAGAACTGGATCAGGTCGGGAAAGCCGCTGCGGTTGCTTTTGATGTCGAGCAAGATGCGCTCGAACGACTTCTTCAGGTGCGCGGCCGGGATGCAGTCCAGCGCCAGGTCCAGCAAGCCGTCTTCCAGTATGCCCCAGCTGACGAAGGGCGAGACGATGCCGTGCTTGGCGGCAAGCGTGGCGCGGATGGCAGCGTGGTAGCGGCCGTCGTCCAGTTGCGCCAGGCAAGCGGCGAAGTCGCCGCTGCGGCGCTGGTAAAAATCGGCGCTGTGCAAGTCGGCTGGTCCACGGTGGAACGGGTGAAAGAAGGCGCCCGGCATGGGCTTGAAGATGGCGGGCCAGCACAGCAGGCCGAACAGCGAGTTGATCAGGGTGTTTTCCACGTAATACACGGGGGCGTCGTCCTGCATCAGATGTTGCTGCACCACTCCTTCCACGTAGCACGCCTGTTTCGGGCAGGGCAGCAGCAGGTCGATGCGTTCCACGGCGGCGGCTGTGTCGGCCGCCTGCTTCGCATGGCCCAGCTTGCGCCGCAAACGGGGGGCCATGCGCAGCAGCAATTGCTGTTCCGCTTCGCTTTCCGGCGCGGCCAGGGCGATCGTCAGGCGCTCGTAGGCCGCTTGCGGCTGCTCATCTTTCTCCAGCACGCGGATGGCGCGGCCACGCGCGCCCGGATAGCGGCAATCGGCGTAGGCGCGGTAGGCTGCCGACCAGTCCTGGCATTTTTCCAGGTGCTGGGCGATCTGGAAGCGCAGCTTGTCGCGCCGGCTGGCCAGCCAGGTGTTGTCCTCGAACAAGGGCAGCGCAGCCAGTTCCTGCAGCACCTCGTCGGCCGGCGCGCTGTCGTTGTAGCGTTCGCGGCACTGGTGCAGCACTTCATAGTGCTCGATATCCTGGCGCGTGCGAAAACCGCGTGACTGCGGCGAGAATTCCACTTTTTCGTATTGGTACACGCCGAGGTCGGACAGCACGAATTCCGACCAGTCCTGATGATAATTGCCAAAGTAAATCAGGCGCAGGCGGTCGCACAGCGCTTGCAGGCCGATGCGGTACAGCAAATCAGTGGAAGCCGGATGCCAGGCGGAAAACGCTTTATTTTCCCCATGCTGCTCGCGCAAGGCGTCCAGTTGTTCCGCCTTGCGCGCCGCCTTCAGGGGCGCGTCGAGGTCGAAGGCCTGGGCGATTTCCGCTTTCAGCAGCAGGTCGAACAGTTCATCGAGCGAAATGGCAGGATCGGCTTCCACCCAGCCCGTGGCGAGCAAGGGCAGGGCGGCCGCGCGCGTGTCGCCGATTTCCGGGTAATTGAGCTTGCTGGCGCGAAACAGGCAGCCCTTGCGCATGACGAGGCGCACGAACAGGGCGCGCGATGGTTGCGGCAGGGCGCCGAAGGCGGCGATGAATTGCGTTTCTTCAGGGCTCAGCAGATCGGCGTAACGCGCGGCTATCCAGTTCAGCACATCCTGGAAATTATCCAGATAGTACAGGGGATTTTCCAGGACTCTCAACATGGGGATGGCAATAGGGCAAGATGCAAGGTGATGGGTTTTACTGTGTTTATATACAGTTTAAACCTTCAGCCGCCGCTTGCCCAGCGAATTATGTTCAGTCAGCCGCGCTGTAGGCAAAACCGCTGTCGAACTTTTCGTAGGGAATCAGTTCCGCGCGCAGGCTGGCCAGTTCGATATCGGTCAGCAAGCCCCGGTGCGCCTCCGTGCGTCCTTTCGGCAACGCCACGTCGTAATCGATGATGTCCCGGGCCAGCAGGCCCTGCAGCACGTCGGCTTGCCGCGCCGTCAGGTAGCGCGCATGCGTGCCCAGGGTTTTCGTCAGTTGATCCTTGAATGCCTCGTCGCTGACGTCGTTGTACGTATCCTGGTCGGCCATGCTGTTCAACAACATGTGAACCATGAAATCTTGCAGGTTTTTCGCCAGGTACCGGGCTTCATTGTCGTCATGCCACAGCAGCACGATGGGCATCTCGCCGTCTTGCTCGCCTGACGCGAAAAAGCAGTAGTGGTCGCCCGCGCCCGTTTGCGCGAACGGGATGAACTGGAAGGCGGGGTCGATCTGCCGGTAATCGTCCGTATCCAGCAGCGCGTCCACTTCCGCGGCAACGGCCTCGATGTTGAGCAATTCAAAATCGTCCGCATGCAACAGCAGGGTGGGCCGCTCCGTCAAGGTGGGATAGACCAGCTTATGCCAGTCGGGCCCATATTCGCCCACGGCCAGCATGCCGTCGCGCTCCAGCTGCCGATACAATGCGGGATAGGTGAAGCCGTGTTGCCGTTCAATTTCTGACAGTGTCATGTTTGCCCCGTTAAACGTGAGTGATGGGCAAATGATAGTCGAGGCGATGGCGCGCACGGTTGGCGCCATGGCAGCAGTGATGGACATAATTAATAAACATTTTAGTTTACTTATGTGGCGTGCTCACGTAATCTTGCCAGACTATATCCATCGAGCCTGCATGAAAAACATCATATTAATTTCCGCCGCTTGCCTGCTGGCGCTGTTGTCGACCATCGGCGCCTCGCTGCCATATCCTATCCTGCCGCCCCTGTTCGCGGCCGAAGCGCCGAATGCCTTTAATAATTTTCTGGGCTTGCCGTCGAAATTGCTGTTCGGCCTGGCGCTGACCATCAATCCGCTGGGCTTGCTGATTGGCTCGGCCTTGCTGGGCCCCTTGTCCGACCGTTATGGCCGCCGTCCCTTGCTGATGCGCACTGCCGTGGGCGCCGCCATCGGTCACGCCATCACGGCCTGGGCGCTGGTGATCCAGTCCTACCCGCTGTTCATCGTCGCCCGTTTCATCACGGGTTTGCTGGAAGGGAACGGCGCCGTGGCGCGCGCCATGCTGGCCGACCAGCTGACGGGGCCGCTGCGCCTGCGCGCCATGTCATGGCTGAACGGCGCGTTTTACCTGGGCTGGCTGGTAGGGCCGATCCTGGCGGGCGCGACCCTGCATTGGGGCGTGACGGTGCCGTTCTGGATCGCCGCGGCCGCGCTGATGCTCGTCGCCGTGCTGGTAGCCGCCGGCTTGCCGCGCGAAACGCCTTCGCTATTGACGACGTCGTGGTGGCAAGTGGCGCGCGACCGCCATTCGCTCAACTTGCTGCGCCATGAGGAGCTGCGCACGCTGTTCATCGTGCAACTGGCATTTACGTGCGGCGTGGCCAGCTTCTACGAGTTCTATCCGCTGTGGCTGGTCGAAACGGCCAATTACCATGCACAGGAGATTGCCTGGGTGAATGTGGGCCTGTGTGGCACGATGACCATCACGTCCTTGCTGGCGGGCGGTCCCAGCCGCCATGCGCCCTTGCTGCGCGCCAGCTGGTATGCCTGCGGCGTGGCGCTGGCCGTGGGGATATTGGCATTGGGTAATATCTGGGTGGGTATCGCGGCCATCGTACTGTTCGGCATTCCAAATGCGCTGTACAACACGGTGATACAGGGCTGGTGCGCCGAGCGCTTCAGCGCGCACGGGCAGGGCGCCGTGATGGGCTTGCTGGCCACCACCTTTTGCATCGCCAACATCGTCGTCGCCCTCAGCGGCTCCGTGCTGACCCTGATCGATACGCGGCTGATCCTCATCGCGGGCGCCGTGTCCGCCGCCTGGGCCGCGTGGCGCATGGTCGCCTGGCGGCGCCAGCTGGCTGGCGCCGTTGACGCGAAGGCGGTGGCATGAGCATGAGCATGAGCATGAGCATGAGCATGAGCATGAGCACGTCGGAGCAGACGCTGTTCCTGCTGAAGATGCGCGGGCCGCAGACGGCGCAGCAACTGGCGGCCTTGCTCGATATCACCTCCATGGGCGCGCGGCGCCAGCTGGAAGCGGCGCACGAGCGTGGCCTGGTGGCTTTCGAGGACGTGGCCGACAAGGTGGGACGCCCGTCGCGGCGCTGGCAGTTGACGCAGCAAGGCCACGCGCGCTTTCCCGACCGGCATGCCGACCTGACCCTGGAATTGATCGCGCAAGTGAAAACCCTGTTCGGCGACGAGGGCCTGGATAAATTGATCGGCGCGCGCGAACGCAGCAGTGAAGCGGCCTACGGCAAGCTGGTCGACCCTCGGCTTGACTTGGCGCAACGAGTGGACAGCCTGGCGCGGGCGCGCGATGGCGAAGGTTACATGGCCCATGCCGAGCCGCAGGACGATGGCAGTGTCTTGCTGGTGGAAAACCATTGCCCGATTTGCGCAGCCGCCACGGCGTGCCAGAATTTTTGCCGCTCGGAGCTGGCCATCTTTCAACGGGTATTGGGGGGCGATTGCACGGTGGAGCGCAGCGAATATCTGCTGGAGGGGGGAAAGCGCTGCGTGTACCGGATTGTGCCGGTGAGATGAACCCAAGCAAAGGCTGGGGTCAGACCCGGCGGGTCTGACCCCATATTGAGTGACCTTATTTTTTGGCCGCCTTCGGCTTGGCGGCAGGCGACGCCTTTTCAGCTGTTGCCGTAGCGCCGGCCGTCACCTTTTCCGTTGCCTGCGCTACTTGCGCGCTGGCCTTGGCGATCTGCTCTTCCACTGTTTTGACGGCCTGTTTCGTGGCCTTGGTGACTTGTTCGTAACCGAGGAAGGCGTTGTCGATGGCGGCCTTGACGATGGCGACGGCGTTTTCCGAGCCTGGCGGTACATTTTTCGTGACGTCGTAGATCAGGGCGCTCAGATTGCTTTTCGCTTCGGCCACATGGGCTTCGGCGGCCGTGGTGAATTCCGTGTGGATTTCCTTGATGATGTCGTCGAGCTGCTGTTTATATGCTTTCGCGCCGGCCACGCCCGGTTGCAACTGGGCGGCGGCGGCGGCCATGGCGGCCTTCGGATCCTTGGCCTGGCTGATTTCCTTGCCGGCGGCGATGCCATCCTCGATGCCGGACCTGGCGGTGGCCATGTTCAGTGCCAATACCTGTTCCACGCCTTGCACTGCCTTGGAGGTGAGGGTGTTGAAGGTCATCAGCTGGAATTCAAACAGGGCCTTGGTGGCCGTTGCGAATTGTTCGGGATTCGTAAACATGTGGTCTCCTCGGTTTGAATAGATACGTTCTTATCGTTCCATACTCTTTCGACGCCGCAATGCCATCGCTTGATCTCAAGCCGGTGCCCCGTGTGGTCATGGCCCCATTATTTAACAAGCGCCGGTTTTTCGCAACGGCTATCTTTGTACGGTCCCGAGGCCAGTTCCCAGCCAAATCCCAAGGTCGATTGGGCGCACGACAGGGTGCCGTCGATCTTGCTGCGCCATTTGTACCAGGGGGCGGGTCCGGCCATTGCGCAGGCGCAAACTGCCAGCAGGGCGGCGGCGGTCAGGTATTTCATGGGTGCTCCGAAAGAAATGCTTGCGGGCATTGTAGCGCGCTTGCCATTCAGGGGGCGGGCGCTTGCGGCGCGGCGGCGGGCAGCTGCAGGGTGAAGGTGGTGCCGCTGCCATCGCCGGTGCTGCTGGTGGCGTCGATATGGCCGCCCAGCACGCCCGTGACGATGTTGTGCGCCACATGCAGGCCCAGGCCCGAACCGCCGGAACCGAGCTTGGTCGTGAAGAAGGGGTCGTAGACGTGCACGAGGTCGTCGGCGGCGATGCCCACGCCCGTGTCGGCGATGGACATGGTGATCGTCTTGCCGTCGTCGCTGCCACGCGCCCTGATGTGAATGGTGCCGCCGCTGCGGCCCTCGAAGGCGTGGCGCAGGCAGTTTTCCAGCAGGTTGCTCAGCACCTGGCCCAGCGGACCGGGATAGCTGTCCATGGCCAGGCCCTCGGGCACGTCCTGCGTCAGCGTCAAGCCGGCGGCCTTGAGCTGCGTGGACAGGGGCAGCATCAGCTCGGCGACGAACTGGCGCAGCAGGAAGTGGCGGCGCTGCGAGCTGGCGCGGTCGACGGCGATCTGCTTGAAGCTCGACACGAGGTCGGCGGCGCGCTGCAGGTTGCGCAGCATGATGGCGTCCGCCTCGCTGGCTTGCGTCAGGTAGGCCCCCAGTTCGGAGCGGCGCAAGCCGTCGAGGAAGCTGGCCTGGATTTCACGCGTGCGTTCGGCCATGGTGGTGGCCACCACCAGGCCGTTGCCGATCGGCGTATTGAGTTCATGCGCGATGCCGGCCACCAGCGCGCCGAGCGCGGCCAGCTTGTCGCGGCGCACCAGTTCTTCCTGCGTGATGGACAGGTTTTCCAGCGCGGCGGCCAGTTCCAGGTTCGTTTGCTCCGAGTGTTCCTTGGCCAGCGTCAGCGCTGCCGTGCGTTCGGCCACCAGGTCTTCCAGGTGGGCGCGGTGGCGCTGCAGTTCGCGTTCGTGTCGCATGCGGCCAATCGCGATGCCGGCCAGGTCGGTCGCCGTGTCGATCAGTTCCAGGTCGCGCGCGTCTGGCTTGCGCACTTCGCGGTAGTACATGGCAAACGAGCCGAGCACGGCGCCATCCTGGCTGAAGATGGGACGCGACCAGCAGGCGCGCAAGCCGAACGGCGCGGCCAGCTCGCGGTAGGGCGCCCACAGCGGGTCGTGCATGATGTCGGTGACGACCACCGGTTGGCGCAGGAACATGGCCGTGCCGCAGGAACCCACGCCGTCGCCGATGGCCACGCCTTCGAGCAGGGCCATGTACTCGGGCGGCAGGCTGGGCCCGGCCGCGCTGTGCATGTGGACGCCGTCGTCGTCGAGCAGCATGATGGAACAGAGCACGCCGCGCGACTGGCCTTCGATCAAGAGCAGCAAGTGGTTCAGGGTGGGGGTCAAAGGTGCGCCCTTGGCGACCATTTCCAGCAGGGCGCTCTGGCCCGAGCGCATGGCTTCGGCGAGGTTGCGTTCGGTCAAGTCGATGATGCGCGCATGCACCAGCTGGCGGCCCGGCACGGACAATCGCATCAGGCGGATTTCGCAGGCGATCGGGTGGTTGTCGCGGTGGCAGCAGCTGGCGCGGAAGACGACGATCTTGCCTTGCAAGGTATCGCGGATCTTTTCTTCCAGCAGTTGCGGCGAGGCGCGGCCATCGCCCTGATGCCTGGGGAACAGCGGTTCCATGCCGCCTTGCAGCAGCTCGGCCAGCGGCATGCCGAACAGTTCCTCGGCCAGGTGGTTGGCGTCGATCAGCAGGCCGTTGTCGATATCGAACAGCAGCACGGCGTCGGGCGAACCGGCCAGGATGGAGTGGTAATTGACTTCCAGCGTTTGCGGATGCAGGGGGCGCGGCGGTGTGACGGCATGCGGCGCGGGCGCCTCGGCCCTGTGCAGCGCCAGTTCCATGAGGATTTTTTCCGCCACGTCGCGTGCATTGAAGGGCATCTTGATGTAGTCGCTGGCGCCGGCGCCCACGCTGCGGCCCTGCTCCTCGGCGCTGGGGGTGGCCGACATCAGCAGCAGGGGCACGCTGTGGCGTCCACCCGCATTGCGCAGGCGCATGCAGGTGGCGCCGATATTCGAGCCCGCCAGGGCCGCGTCAAGCAGGATCAGGTCCGTGCCGCCGGCCGCCAGTTCCACGCCCTCGTCGATATCGCCCGCCAGTCCCGTGCCCAGGTTATGCCGGTCCAGCACATACAGCAGTTCGCGCACTTCGTTCGGCGAATTGCTGACCAGCAGCACATTGGCCCGGTCGGTGATGGAAGAAATCAACTGATTCATGGTATCGCGCCCTTACGCGTTTCATGGGCCTAGTATTACATCAAGGCAAGTAGGAGTAAACGATAATTCTTGATGACCAAAAGCAAGGGTCGCAGCACTCGTTCAGGCGGCGTTTTGTGCGGCCTGCGGCGCCAGATCGGCGCGCGCCTGCTCGATGCGCGGGTAATTATCCTCGATCCAGTCGACCAGCACGGCCAGGCGTTCGGCCGCCTCGCGTCCCAGCGGCGTGAGGCTGTATTCCACCTTGGGCGGGATCACCAGATACGCCTGGCGCAGCACGAAGCCGTCGCCAGCCAGCGCTTCCAGGGTTTGCGCCAGCATTTTTTCGCTGACGCCGCCCACTTCGCGGCGCAGTTCGCTGAAGCGCCGGGTGCCGCTCAGCAGCAGTACCAGCACCAGCACGGCCCAGCGGCTGGTGAGATGGCTGAGCACGGCGCGCGACGGGCAGGCGGCCGCCAGCAGGTGCGCGCCCTGGGTTTGCCGGGCGAGGGCGGCGCGCAGGCTGGCGCCGGGAGTGTCTGTGGACATGATAGTTGGCCTTGTTAATTGAGATTTCACTCATACTTACCAAAAGGTACGTACTTACAATAAGTAAGTAATAGTCCTATTATAGGGTTTTACCACCCACGTACCAAGGAGAAATCATGATCGTCGTCACCGGCGCCACAGGCAATCTGGGCCAGCACGTCATCGCCAGCCTGCTCAAGTCCGTCCCCGCAGCCAGCATCATCGCCGCCGTGCGCAATCCGGCCAAGGCCGGCAATCTGGCCGCGCAGGGCGTGCAAGTGCGCCAGGCCGATTACAACGATGGCGCCAGCCTCGATGCGGCATTCAAGGGCGCGACGAAAATCCTGCTGATTTCGTCGAGCGAAGTGGGTCAGCGCGCGCAGCAGCACCAGAACGTCATCGATGCGGCCAAGCGGGCCGGCGTGGCCCTGCTGGCCTACACCAGCGTCTTGCGCGCCGACACGTCGCCGCTGGGCCTGGCCGCCGAGCACGTGATCACGGAAGCGGCGATTCGCGCATCCGGCCTGCCTTACAGTTTCCTGCGCAACGGCTGGTACCTGGAAAACCATACGGAACACCTGGCGCCCGTGCTCGAGCATGGCGTCGTGCTGGGCGCGGCGCAAGACGGGCGTTTCTCGTCGGCCGCGCGTCTTGATTACGCTGCCGCCGCCGCTGCCGTGCTGACAGCGGATAAACCGCAAGCCATCTATGAACTGGCGGGCGACCAGGGCTTTACCCTGGCGGAATATGCGGCCGAAGTGGCGCGCCAGTCGGGCAAGCCGATTGTGTACAAGGATTTGCCGCAGGCGGACTTCAAGGCGGCGCTGGTGGGCGTGGGTGTGCCGGAAGGCTTTGCCGACCTGCTGGCTGATTCCGATGCGGGCACGGCCAAGGGCGGCCTGGAAGACCATGGCAAGCAATTGAGCGCGCTGATCGGCCGTCCGACGACGAGCCTGCTTGACGCCGTGAAGGTGGCGCTGGCGAAGTAAGGGGAGGGAGGATGCCGTGGCAGCACGGCATCCGGAAATGAAAAAAGCCGCAAACTCGTGAAAGTTTGCGGCTTTTTTGCGAATTAGGTAATGGTGCCCACGAAGGGACTCGAACCCCTACACCCGAAGGCACATGGACCTGAACCATGCGCGTCTACCAATTCCGCCACGTGGGCACTGATGCTGCTTACAACGATATCTCACTACTGTACTGCGGACTACAACGAAAACAACCCGTTGCTGGTGGTGCCCACGAAGGGACTCGAACCCCTACACCCGAAGGCACATGGACCTGAACCATGCGCGTCTACCAATTCCGCCACGTGGGCATTGTGCTGCTTGTTGCTGCTATCTTACTACTGTACTGCGGATCACAACAATGAACAACTTGTTGCTGGTGGTGCCCACGAAGGGACTCGAACCCCTACACCCGAAGGCACATGGACCTGAACCATGCGCGTCTACCAATTCCGCCACGTGGGCATTGTTACTGCTTGCTGCTTGTCGCTGCGTGTTCTGCAGCGAGGACAAAATCATAAGGGCTGGCGCGCATTCGGTCAATCAACATTTTGCACTTTTCTTCAAGAAACATGTTTTTTCGTCTGAAAAGGGCTGTTCCCTATGAAAAATGGCTGGATCTGCCTCTTTTTTCAGCGCTTTTCCGCAGCTTTCCGTCCGTACGCGTGTCAGGTGATCCGGCTGCCTGGGGGGAGGGTGCTTTTTGCTGCGGAAATGAAAAAAGCCGCAAACTCGTGAAAGTTTGCGGCCTTTTTGCGAATTAGGTAATGGTGCCCACGAAGGGACTCGAACCCCTACACCCGAAGGCACATGGACCTGAACCATGCGCGTCTACCAATTCCGCCACGTGGGCACTGATGCTGCTATTACTACTTGTTGAAAAATAACTTCACAACAATTCTGCTATTATAGCGACTTGAAGAGTTTTGCGCCAGATGAGCTTTCGCTCCATACTGCACATCAACCCTGTACCGCTTTCCTGCAACTGCATTCCCGTGAAGGTTTGTCGCTGCAAGAGACCGAGATTATAGAGCAATATTTGCCGAAGTCAAATGCATTGCGCAGCTTTTCTCCTTTTTTTCATCGGCGGGGCACTTGTTCGGTTTCCGCTACGCTGTCCGTTAGGCAAACCAAGGCGTCCTCCGGTACACTACCGGACATCACCGTGTCAATATTGACGGTGATGTCATCGGTCTTTGTCTTCCGTTTGATCACTGTCAATAACAACTATAGAAATACTTTTGAGCCAAAATACCCACACCATCCCCAGCCGGGAGGACATTCTCGGCATATTCCGCAGCGTCAACGCGCCTCTCGACCCGCAGTCTCTCGGGAAAACGCTGCAAGTGCATGCCGATTCCATGGATGTCCTGGTCCGTCGCCTGAAGGCGATGGAGCGCGACGGCCAGCTCAAGTCTGACGCCAGCGGTGTTTTCAGTCTGGCCGACCAGAGCGCGCTTGTCGCCGGTCGCGTCACCAGCCACCGCGATGGCTTCGGCTTCGTCATTCCCGACGACGCCAGCGCCGACCTGTTCCTGCCCGAGAAAGAAATGCAGAAAGTACTGCATGGCGACAAGGTCATGGCCCGCATCGTCGGCACGGACCGCCGCGGCCGCCCTGAAGGCACGATCGTCGAAGTCACCTACCGCGCCAATACCCACGTCATCGGCCGTTTGATCCATGAAAACGGCACCTGGGTCGTGGCGCCGGAAGACCAGCGCATCGGCCAGGACATCCTCGTCACCGGTTCGGTCGGCAAGGCAAAAGCCGGCCAGATCGTCAGCGTCGAACTGACCGAGCAACCGATGCGCTTCAAGCAGCCGGTCGGCAAGATCGTCGAAGTGCTCGGTGCGCTCGATGATCCCGGCATGGAAATTGAAATTGCCGTGCGCAAATTCAACGTGCCGCACATCTTTTCCGCCGCTGCCCTCAAGCAAGCTGAAAAGCTGCCGTTCGAAGTGCGCGCCGCCGACCTGAAAGACCGTGTCGACCTGCGCGACGTGCCGCTCGTTACCATCGATGGCGAGGACGCGCGCGATTTCGACGATGCCGTGTATTGCGAACCCGTCAAGATCGGCCGCGCCAACTGCTTCCGCCTGATCGTGGCGATTGCCGACGTCAGCCATTACGTGAAACCGAACGACGCGCTCGATGCCGATGCGCTCGAACGCAGCACGTCCGTCTACTTCCCGCGCCGCGTGATCCCGATGCTGCCGGAAAAACTGTCGAATGGTTTGTGCTCGCTGAACCCGGCCGTCGACCGTTTGACCCTCGTCTGCGACGCCGTCGTCAGCGACAAGGGCGAGCTGAAGGCGTACCAGTTCTACCCGGCCGTGATCCATTCGGCCGCGCGTCTCACGTATGACGAAGTCGCTGCCGTGCTGGGCAACACCAAGGGCCCCGAAGCGGCACGCCGCGCGGACATCCTGCCGCACCTGCAGAATCTGGAAGCCGTCTACCGCGCCTTGCTGAAAGCGCGCACGGAGCGGGGCGCCATCGATTTCGAGACGACGGAAACCTATATCGTCTGCAATACGGCTGGCAAGATCGAAAAGATCATCCCCCGCACGCGCAACGAAGCGCACAAGATCATCGAAGAGTGCATGCTGGCGGCCAACGTCTGCGCGGCCGATCTGTTGCTGCGTAATAAGCATCCAGGCACCTACCGCATCCACGCCAGCCCGACCAAGGAAAAGCTCACGCAAGTGCGCACCTTCCTCAAGCAAGTCGGCCTGAACCTGACGGGCGGCGACACGCCATCGGCATCCGATTACCAGACCCTGATGCAGCAGATCAAGCAGCGTCCCGACGCGGCCCTGCTGCAAACGATGTTGCTGCGCTCGATGCAGCAAGCCGTCTACAGCCCGGACAATATCGGCCACTTCGGCCTGGCGTACGAGGCATATGCCCACTTCACCAGCCCGATCCGCCGCTATCCCGACCTGCTGACGCACCGCGCCATCAAGGCCATTTTGCAAGGCAAGAAATACGAGCCGAAGTTGTCCGAGAAGACCGTGCTGAACACGAACGTGTCGAACGCCACGCGCAAGCAGCAGGCCAAGGACAAGGCCGACGGCAAGCCGAAGAAGACGGATCTGACGATCTGGGACGCGCTGGGCGTGCATTGCTCGGCCAACGAGCGCCGTGCCGACGAAGCGTCGCGCGACGTCGAAGCCTGGCTGAAGTGCTACTTCATGCAAGACAAACTGGGCGAGGAGTTCACCGGCACGATCACCGGCGTGACCACCTTCGGCGTGTTCGTGCAACTCGACACCCTGTTTGTCGAAGGCCTGGTGCACGTCACCGAGCTGGGCACCGATTACTTCCAGTACGACGATGCGCGCCATGAATTGCGCGGCGAACGCACGGGCAAGCGTTATCAATTGACCGACCGTCTGACGGTGCAAGTGGCACGTGTCGACCTGGAAACGCGCAAGATCGACCTGCGCTTGGTCACCGATGCGGAACTGGCGGGCGAAGAAGCGCCAGCCAAGCAAGCTGGCGGCAAGCGCAAGGGCGAAAAGAAATCGATGGTCAAGCCCGGTCCCGCGACCGAGCAGCGCCACGAGATCAAAGCCAGCGTCAACACCGGCGGCAACAACGGTGGCAAACCCGGCAAGGGTTCCGGCGGCCGTTCCAATGGCGCCAAGGCGCAAGCCAAGCCTGCAGCCAAGGCAGCGCTGAAGGAAGCCCCCAAGGCCGCCGCGCCGAAGCGCAGCAAGAAACCAGCCGTGGCACCCGCTGCGGCGGCACCACGTGCAGCAAAAACTGTATCAAAATCAAGCAAGAACAAGCGATAAAAGAAACGATAACAAATGAAGAATAAAATGATTTTCGGCTTCCACGCCGTCACCTCGCGTCTGCGTCATGAAGCGTCGTCCGTGGAAGAAATTTTCGTCGATGCCAGCCGCGTCGACGGCCGCATGAAGGACATGATCGCCGCCGCCAAGGCTGCCAACGTGCGCGTCATGCCCGTCGATTCGTCGCGTCTCGATAAAATCGTCGGCACGCGCCGCCATCAGGGCGTGATCGCGTTTGCGTCGCAACTGTCGCTGGCGCGCAATCTCGATGAGCTGCTGGACGCCATCGATGGCCCGCCGCTGCTGTTGATTCTCGACGGCATCACCGACCCGCACAACCTGGGCGCCTGCCTGCGCGTGGCCGACGGCGTCGGCGCACATGCCGTCATCGTGCCGAAGGACCGCGCCGTGGGTCTTAATACCACGGCCGCCAAGGTCGCCAGCGGCGCCGCCGAAACCGTCCCGTACATCACCGTGACGAATCTGGCGCGCACCATGCGTGAATTGAAGGATCGCGGCATCTGGCTGATCGGCACCTCGGACGACGGCGAAAAAGGCTTGTACGAAGCCGATTTCACGGGCCCGACGGCTCTCGTCATGGGTTCCGAAGGCGAAGGCATGCGCCGCTTGACGCGCGACACCTGCGACATCCTCGTCAGCATCCCGATGTTCGGCTCCGTCGAGAGTCTGAACGTGTCGGTCGCTTCCGGTGTCTGTCTCTACGAAGCGCGCCGCCAGCGGATTGCTTTAGAAGCATAAGCTAGCGTCACTTGGGGTCAGACCCGTCGGGTCTGACCCCAGCTTGCCGTTGAGGAGCCTCTCGACGTCAGCCCCTCCAGCACTCCCCCTCCGAATACGCTACCATTTGCGTTCCACCTTATCCATTGTCATTATGTTCCACCACCTGCGCGAAGACATCAACAGCATCATCGAACGTGACCCGGCCGCCCGCAATGGCTGGGAGGTGCTGACCTGTTATCCGGGCTTGCACGCCATCGTCATGCATGGCTGGGCGCACTGGTGCTGGACGCGGCGCATGAAGTGGGTGGGGCGCTTCATTTCGTATATCGCCCGCATCATCACGGGCATCGAGATCCATCCGGGTGCCGTCATCGGCCGGCGCGTCTTCATCGACCACGGCTTCGGCGTGGTGATCGGCGAGACGGCCGTCGTCGGCGACGACTGCACCATCTACCAGGGCGTTACTTTGGGCGGCACCTCGCTGCACAGCGGCGCCAAGCGCCATCCGACCCTGGAGCGCGGCGTCATCGTCGGCGCCGGCGCGCAGGTGCTGGGCAGCTTCACGGTGGGCGAGTACGCCAAGGTGGGTTCGAACGCCGTGCTGTTGAAACCCGTGCCGTCCGGCGCGACGGCCGTCGGCAACCCCGCGCACATCGTGCAAAAGGATGTCAGCGCCCTGCGCGAGGGCAGCACGGCCCACCTGTTCGCCGCGTATGGCGTCACGCCCAACGGCGACGATCCGCTGTCGAAAGCCCTGCAAGGCTTGATCACGCATGCCGTGGCGCAGGAACAGCGCATCGAAACCATCCTCGCCACGCTGAAGGCGGCCGGTATCTGCTGCCAGGCTGTGCCCGAGTGTGATAAATTCGATTCCGAGCAAATGAACAAGCTGGTTGATTAAGGATACAGGCATGACTACAGACGCAAACATAGCTGAAAACGCAGCAGAAAAAAGCACTGACAATCCGAATCTGCTCGACCCCTTCGAGATCCGCGTGCTGGCCGTGCTGGCCGAAAAGGAAGCGCTGACGCCGGACAGCTATCCGCTGTCGCTCAACGCGCTGACGAACGGCTGCAACCAGCTATCGAGCCGCGACCCCGTCATGGCCCTGTCCGAGGAAACCGTCTACGACGTGCTGCAGCGGCTGATGCAGCGCAAGTTCGTCAACGGCATCACGCAGGCGGGCGCGCGGGTCGCCAAGTATGAACACCGCATGCGCATCAAGTGGTCGCTGGAACAGGACAAGCTGGCCATCCTGACCATATTGATGCTGCGCGGCTTGCAGACGGCGGGCGAGATCCGCAGCCGCAGCGGCCGCGTACATGAATTCAAGTCCGTGGCGGAAGTGGAATCCGGCCTGCAATTTTTGATCGACAAATACCCGCCGCTGGTGGCCAAGCTGGCCGTCGCTCCTGGCGCCAAGGAACCGCGCTACGGACACTTGCTCGGCGGTGAAGAGGCGCTGGCGCAGATCGAGACGGCGGCCGGTTTTGCGGGTGCCGTCAGCGCGCCGCAGCAGGGCAGCCGTGTCGCTCAGCTGGAACAGGAAGTGCTGCAATTGCGCAGCGACTTCGATGGCCTGGCGGCGCAGTTCGAGGCATTCCGCAAGCAGTTCGAATAACGTCACTGCACGCATGACTTTTTCCTTCCTGTGCCGCTCCTGCGGCGAAACCCACACGGGCATGCCCAGCTTCGGCGCCGATGCGCCGTGGCTGTATGAGCAGATGGCGCCCGCAGAGCGCGAAGCGCGCTGCCAGCTCGACAGCGACGCCTGCATCGTCGACGAAGAACACTGTTTCGTGCGCGCCACCATCGACATCCCCGTGCATGGCTCGGATGAGCCGTTCAGCTGGGGCGTGTGGGTGTCACTGAGCGGCGAGAGCTTCGACTCCTGGGATGCCTGCTTCAATGACGCGCAGCGGGCGCACATCGGCCCCTTCTTCGGCTGGCTCAGCACGCAGCTGCCCGTGTACCCGGATACCCTGAACCTGAAAACCCGCGTCCACCTGCGCGACGATGGCGTGCGCCCATCCATCGAGCTGGAGCCGACGGAGCATCCGCTGGCCATCGAACAGCGCGACGGCATCACGGCAGAGCGGGTGGCCGAGCTGTATGCGCGGCTGGTGCATGGCGCGTGACAGGCCCGGCTTTGCAGCCGCTCCCTGTCAGTCCGCTCATGTTTCCGGTATCATTCGGCATGAATACTATTTCCTTCCAACCGTTTGTTATTGGTGTCGCTGGCGGAAGCGGCAGTGGCAAGTCCACCGTATCCCAACAAGTGCTGGCGTCCTTTGGCGCCGACATGGTCTCGGTCGTGATGCAGGACGACTACTACTGCGACCAAACCCATCTTTCCCCTGAAGTCCGGCGCCAGCAGAATTACGACCATCCGCAGGCGTTCGAGTGGCCATTGCTGGTGCAGCACATCCAGGCCTTGCGCAATGGCGAAGCGATCGAGATGCCCGAGTACGACTTCACGCTGCACAATCGCTCCAGCCGGACCATACCCGTCAAGCCGGCGCCGGTGATCGTCATCGAAGGCCTGTTTGCCCTGTATGACGAGAACTTGCGCGACATGATGTCGCTGAAGATTTTTGTCGACACGGCCTCCGACGTGCGCTTCATCCGCCGCATGCAACGCGACATCACGGAGCGCGGCCGCTCGGTGGAAAGCGTCATCGAGCAGTATCTGGAAACCGTGCGTCCGATGCACAAGCAATTCATCGAGCCGACCAAGCGCAATGCCGATGTCATCTTGCCGCATGGCGCGAATGGCCCCGCGGTCGACATGATCACGGCCAAGGTGGCCAGCGTTATTGGCCGCCTGAAGCCTGCCGGTTAACAGCCCGCCAGCTTACCGCTCTCCCATCGATTCCGAGAACGTCTTGGTGATCGGTTTCGTCAGGTAGCGCAAGACCGTCTTGCGGCCCGTGTTGATTTCCACGGTGGCCGTCATGCCGGGCTGGATCAGGATCGGTTCGCCATTCTTGCCCATCAGATTGCGCCCGCTGGTCTTGATCTGCACGCGGTAGTAGGGCTGCTCGTTGCCCTTGTTGTCCTCACTTAAGGTGTCCGCGCTGATGTAGCTGACGGTGCCGCGCAGGCGCCCGTAGATGCCGTAGTCGTAGGCGTCGAGTTTCACGGCCGTGGGCAGGCCGGGCTTGATGAAGGCGATGTCGGCCGGTTTGACTTTCGCTTCGATGATCAGGTCATCGTCCGTCGGCACGATTTGCAGGATTTCCTCGCCCGGCTTGGCCACGCCGCCCAGGGTAGTGAGGCGCACGTTGCGCACGATGCCGTCCGTGGGCGCGTAGATATCCGTCGAGCCCAGCTGCTCCTTGCGCTGCGTCACCGTCTGCAGCACGCCGGCCAGGTCTTCCTGGGCTTTTACCAAGTCCGTCTGGCTGTCCTGCAGGTATTTGTTGCGCCGGTTGGTGATCTGCGCCTGGATGTCGACCACTTGCCGCCGCAGTTTCAGCACCTCGGCGCGGCTCACATCTCCCGTTTGCAGCAGCGGCAGATTCATTTCCAGCTCTTCCTTGATCAGCTTCATGGCGCTTTCCAGCGAGCTCACTTCCGCCTGCACGGCGCCCTGGCGCTTGCTGAACAGGGCCAGTTGGTTGGCGCGAAATTCCGGGAACGCCTGCAGTTCGGGCGGGAACTTCGGCGCGCCGCCAAACACCTCGGCTTGCAGGCGTGCCACGGCCGCCTTCAAACCGGCCGCCTTGGCCGTGCTTTCCAGGTAGCTCGTTTCGGCCCGCGTGCGGTCGAAGCGCGCCAGCAATGCTCCCTTTTTCACGACGCTGCCTTCATGCACGCGCAGCTCGGCCAGCACGCCGCCATCGGCCACCTGGATGATCTGGTTGCGCGAGCTGGCAATGACCTGGCCGTTGGCGCGCGTGACCTGGTCCAGCTCCGCCCACGAAGCCCAGGCGATGACACCGGCCAGCGCCGCCGTGCAGCTCCAGATCAGCACGCGGCCCCGTTTCGCTTCCTCTTTCGCTTCGACCCTGGCCAGCTTCATGCGACGGCTCCTTGCGCCACCGGCGCGGTTGCGGAACTGGGCACGGCCTGCGGCTTGCCCGACAGCTTGGCCAGCACGGCATCGCGCGGACCGTCGAGCAGTACTCTTCCCGCCTGCAGCACCACCAGGCGGTCGAGCAGGGGCAAGAGGGCGTTCTTGTGCGTGGTGGCGACCATGGTCACGCCTTCGGCCGCCAGTTCGCCCAGCAGGCCGACGATGCGCGCTTCCGTCTTCGCATCCATGGCGCCCGTCGGTTCATCGAGCAGCCAGATGCGCGGCTTGGCCAGCAGCAAACGCGTGACGGCGATCAATTGCCGCTGGCCGCCCGACACGCCGCGCCCGCCCTCGGTGATGCCCAGCGCCAGCCCCCGTGGCTGGCCCAGTATCAGTTCGATCAATCCCGTGCGCTTGGCCGCCGCCAGGATCGCTTCCTCGCCCGGGTCGGCCAGTCCCAACAGCAGGTTGTCGCGCAGGGTGCCGCTGAACAGCCGCGTTTCCTGCGGCAGATAGCCGACCATTTCGCGCACCACGGCCGGCGCCAGCAGGGCCATGTCGACGTCGCCCAGGTAGGCCTTGCCCTCGGCCGGCTGGTACAGGCCCGAGGCCAGTTTCAGCAGGGTGCTCTTGCCCGAGCCGATGGCGCCCACCAGGCCGACCCGTTCGCCGGGGCGGATGGCCAGGCTTTCCACTTCCAGCGCCACCTTTTGCGCGCCGCCATACGTAAAGCGGATGCGTTCGAAGCGCAAGCCCGTATCGAGGCTGCGCGGCGTCAGCGCGAACTGCGCGTTGTCCGCTTCGTTGGGCAGGCTGATGACCTGTTCCAGGCCGTCGATGGAGGCGCGCGCATGCGCCCACTGCACCATCACGGCGGGCAGTTGCACGATGGGCATCAGGGCGCGGTTGCTGATGATGGTGCACGCCATCAGGGCGCCCATGGTCATCTGGTTTTCCGCCACGAACCACGCGCCCATGGAGATCAGCGCCACGTTGGTCAGCTGCTGGAAGGCGGCCGTGATGTTTTGCGACAGGGCCGCATAGTCGCGGATATTCTGCTCCGCGTGGCTGCTCTCTGCCACCAGTTCGGCCCAGCGCGCCTGCATCATCCATTCCGCGCTGCTGCCCTTGAGGGTTTCGACGCCATCGACGGCTTCCACCAGCAAGCCCGCCTTGCGGTTGCTGGCGTTGAGGTTCTTGCGCGTATGGCTCTCGATGGCGCGCTGGAACATCAGGCCGCACACGAGGGCCAGCGGCAGGGCCACCAGCGGCACCACCACCAGCCAGCCGCCGATGATGGTGATCATGGCGAGAAAAATCACCGCGAAGGGCACGTCCGTGAGCACGAACAGCGAGGTCGACGTCAGCACGCCGCGCACCATTTCAAAACCTTTTACCTGCGCCGCCAGGGTGCCGACGGAAGCGGGACGCGCCTCCATGCGGATGCCCAGCATGCGCTGGAAAAACCACTCGGACAATTCATGGTCGACGTCATTGCACGAGTGGTCGACGATGCGGCTGCGGACCTGCTTGAGGATGAATTCCAGGCCGATCGACAGGGCCACGCCCACCACCAGCACCCACAGGGTGCTGAAGCTCTGGTTCGGGATCACGCGGTCGTACACCTGCATGGAAAACAGCGAGGTGGCCATGGTCAGCAGGGTCACCAGCGCGGTGGCCAGCACGGCGTCGACAAACACGCTTTTCTTCAGCCACAGGGCGTTGCGCACCAGCCCCAGGGCGCCGGGGCGGGCGCCGCTTTTTTCGCTGCGGCGCGGCAGGCCCACGCAAGCCAGGCCAGCCAGTGTCGCCAGTTGCAAGGCGCGCCCATCGATGCCTTCGCCGCGCCAGGCGCCGTCGGCGCCGCGCGACTGCAGCAAGCCCCAGCCCGTGCTGGCGCTGTAGACGGCGAACGGCAGCTCGCCCGGCGTCGGCTCGTGCAGCGGGCGCGCCGCGCCTTCCAGACCGGCCGCCTGCCAGATCGTGGTCAGTACCGCGCTGGGCGCGCCGTTGTCGTCGATGTCATCGAGCTGGCGCTGCAGGTCGGCCAGGCGCGCGGCAGGCACGTGCTGGCCCGTCAGGCGGGCGGCGCGCTCGACGAGTGTCAGCAAGCCATGTTTGATGGAGGTATCCACGCTGTCTCCTGTGTGCATCATGTCGGTGTCAATTCGCGCGCATCATGCCGGCCGGCGCAGTGCGCCCGGCCAGGGTGCCCGTTTGCGCTGCCAGGCGCAGGCTGGCGGCAATCGCCTGCGCGCGCGTGTCTTCCAGCGAAAACTGCGCCTGGGTCGCTTCGCGCACGGCATTGAGCACGTCGTTCCAGCTCTTGCGGCCGATCACGTACTGGCGCGCATACGATTCGAATACCTGCGTCGATGTGGTGCTGGCTTCGCCCGCGTTGCCCAGGCGCTGGCGGCTCGCCTCGGCCTCGTTCCAGTCCAGGGTGAAACGCTCGCGCACCTCGCGTTCGGCCACATCGTGCGCGGCGCGCGCGCCTTCGCGCCGGGCCACGGCGGCATCCACGCCGGCCTTGGCCGACAGGCCGGCGCCCGGCTGCGCCTGCAGCACCAGCATGGCGCGCGTGCGGTTGTCGGCATTGATGCCGCCGCCCGTGGGCTTTTCCATGCGCAGCACCACTTTCGGCATGTAGGCCGAGCGCTGCAGGGTGATGTCGGAATCGGCTGCCTGCGCCTCGAACTCGAGGCGGTGCAGGGTAGGGGAGTAGTCGATGGCTTGGCGCATGACCCGATCCAGGCTGGCGTCGGGCAGCGGTTCGCCCACGCCGATGCCTGCGGCGCTGACGAGGCGCACGGGTTTGCCGGCCAGTTGCGACAGCTGCGCCAGCGCGTTTTCCAGCGCCTGGCGCGCATTCGATACGTCGTTGGCCGCCTGGTAGGCGCGCGATTCGGCCAGACGCTGGTCCGTTTGCGAGCTGACCGACTGCGCCACGCGGCGCTTGATCATGTCCAGCAGGCGCTGGTGCTCGGCCAGTCCCCCTTCCGCCGAGCGCACGCGCGCCGTCTGGCGCAGCGCTTCCGTGTAGGCGGCGATCACGCGCAGCGAGAGGCTCAGGCGTTCTTCCTCGATGGCGGCGCCGGCCGCGTCGACCCGGCTGCCGGCCGCATCGATGCCGGCGTCGATGCGCCCGCCGCTCCACAGCGGCTGCTCGATGCGCACCACGCCGCCCGTTTCCTGCGAACCGGTGGGCACTTCCGCCGACAGGCTGGGATAGCGCTGCCATTGCGCGCCATCGAGTTCGGCGCGCGCGGCCGCCTGCGCCGAGCGCCTGCCCTGCACGGCGGGATGGTTTTGCAGCGCCTGCTGCAAGACCTGGTCGAAGCTCCAGGCGGTGGCGCCCTGGGCGCCGGCGAAAGACGATACCGATGCCATGGCCACGGCCGCCAGCAGGGCCGCGATGCGTGGCAGTGAAGACAATGCTGGGAAACCGCGTAATCTCATCCCGTATTTTTCCGGCACCAGGCCTGACGCATTTCTAGGTGTGGCGGGAGCGCGCCGTGTTGCGTTGCGCTCCCGCCGCCGTGCCAGGCGCGGCGCCTGGCGTGGGTGCCCGGCTTCAGACGACGAAGTTGGCCGCCGTCAGTTGCGTGATGTTCACCCCGCTCAGCAGCACCAGCGCCGTGTCGATGGCGTTGGCGTTGCTCAGGTCACTCGAGTGATACACCGTCACGGCGCCGCTGTTTTGCGCATCGGCGATGACGATGTAGCCCTGGCCCGACAAGACGCTGCTGTCGGCCGCGATAGCGCTGGCCGCCGCGCCGATCGACACGGACGTGCCGTCGAAGATGAACAGGTTGTCGTTGCCAAAGTCCGTGCTCAGGTTGACGCCCACGGCCACGGCAGCCGTCAGGTCGGCGATGGCCGACATGTCGATCACGTCGCCGCCGGCGGCCGGCAGACCGGTGCTGAAGTCGGCTACCGTCAGCGGGTTGTGCAGGGCATTCTGGCTCAGCACGAACAGCTGGCTCGCGTCCGTCAGGTCCGCTTGCGCCTGCGCCGCCGCCGCCGCGGCGGCATCGGCATTCGCCGCCACCGTCAGCGAGCTGGCGTCCGTCAGGTCTGCCTGCGCCTGCGCCTGCACGGCGGCGGCGGCCGCCGCATCGGCTGCCAGGTGCAGGGCATTGGCGTCCGTCAGGGCGGCCGTCTGCGCCGCCGCCAGCGCCGCTGCCGCCGCCGCATCGGCAGCCTGGGTGAGTGCCACGGCATCGGTCTGGTCGGCCAGCGCCTGCGCGGCGGCGGCAGCGGCGGCGTCCGCATTCGACACCACGGCCAGGGCGCTGGCGTCGGTCTGCGCGGCGAGGGCGTTCGCTTGTGCCAGGACCACGTCGGCAGCCTGCGCGTCGGCATTGGCCTGGGCCGCTGCCGCGTCGTCCGCCTGCGCGGCATTCGCATTGGCGTGCGCTTGCGCCGCCGCAGCGGCCGCGCTGGCGGCGGCCGCATCGTCGGCTTGCGCCGCTTGCAGGGCCAGCAGGGAGGCGGCGGCCTGCGCCTGCGCCAGCGGCGCGGCCGCATCGGCCGCATGGGCCGCCGCTGCCGCTGCGATCGCAGTATTGGCATTGACCGTGGCGGCTGCCGCCGCCGCATCGTCGGCCTGTGCCTGCTGCGTGTCGGCCAGCGAGGAGGCTGCCTGGGCGGCTGCGGCCGCGGCAGCGTCGTCGTCGTTCTGCGCTGCCGTGGCGGCAGCCAGTGCGCTCGCTGCCGCGGTTGCCGTACTGACGGCCAGGGCATCGGCGGCGATGGCGGCCGTATGCGCGGCGGCGGCGGCGGCGGCATTGGCCGCTGCCTGGTTGGCGGCCGTGTCGTCGGCCTGCGCCGCCTGTGCGGCGAGCAGCGATGCCGCCGCTGCGGCGGCGCTGGCGGTGGCGGCGGCATCGGCCGCTGCCGCTGCGGTGGCAGCCGCTTGCGCCAGCGCTGCGGTGGCGGCGGCATCCGCGGCGGCCTGGTCGTCGGCGACGGCGGCGTTGTGCGCCGCCTGGGCGTTGGCGGCGTTGGCCGCTGCCAGTGCGGCTGCCGCGTCGTCGGCCTGCGCCGCCTGCGTGGCTGCCAGGGTGATGGCGGCGGCAACGGCCGCTGCCGCTGCCGCGACATCGGCGTCGTGCGCGTTTTGCGCCGCCAGCTGGGCGGCTGCGGCTGCGGCCGCGGTGGCGGCGACGTTGGCGTCGGCGGCGATGGCGGCGTCCAGCGCCAGTTGCGCATTGGCGGCGGCCGTGGCGGCCGCTGCCGCCGTGGCGTCGTCGGCCTGGGCATTGAGCGTGTTGGCCATCGAGGTGGCCGCTTGCGCCGCTGCCGCTGCCGCGGCGGCATCGGCGTTTTGCGCGGCGACGGCCGCCGCATGCGCGGCAACCGCATTGGCGGCAGCGGTGGCGGCCGCCGTGTCGTCGGCCTGGGCTGCCGCCAGCGCCGCATGGGCGGCAGCCGCATTGGCATTGGCCTGGGCCGCGTCATCGGCCGCACCTTGGGCGGCGAGCAGGAGGTTCAGTTTCAGCGTCTTGTCATTGTCGGCATCCGTGGCGTTGACATCGGCCGTCACGGCGGCGGTCAGGTTGGCGATGGCCGCGTTGAGTGCGGCATGGGCGTTCAGGGCTGCCGTATCGGCCAGTTGCGCCGCCAGGGTGGCGGCCGCCGAGAGCGCGGCCGTGTGCGCGGCATCGTCGGCGGCATCGTCGGCGGCCAGGGCCAGGCTGGCGGCCTTCAATGCGTTGTTGGCCGCCGTGGCGAGCAAGGCCAGGTCGGTATCGGCCAGCAAGGCCGCATTGGCAAGGAGCTGTGCCGCTGCGGCGGCCGCCGCCGTGCTTGCCGCCGTGGCGTCGTCGGCCGCGGCGGCATTGGCGGCCGCGAGCGAGGCGCTGGCCGTCAATATCGCCGCGTTGAGTGCCGTCGTGGCGTTATTCAGTGCCGTTTGCGCGTTGGCCGCCGCCGTGGCTGCCGCCGCGGCGAGGCTGTCGTCGTTCAGGGCCTGGTTCAATGCGGCCAGCGCGCTCGCTGCCGCTGCCGCGGTCGTGCCGACGGCGAGATCGGCGGCCTGTGCGGCCTGGGTGGCTGCCAGCGAGATGGACGCCGTGAGGGCGGCGGTGGCAGCGGCGATATCGTCCGCCTGCGCATGCTGCGTGGCGGCGGCCGAGATGGCTGCCACGGCGGCGGCGGCCGCGGCGGCCGTGTCGGCGGTGGCGGCGGCAACCGCGGCGGCCGTGGCATTGGTGGAGTTCAGCACAGCCGCAGCGGCTGCCGCGTCGTCGGCCAGGGCTGCATTCAGGGACGCGAGCGCGTTGGCGGCGATGGTGGCGGCGCTGGCGGCGGCATTGTCGGCCAGTTGCGCCGCTTGCGCGGCCGCTTGCGAGACGTTGGCGACAGTGGCGGCTGTCGCAGCGGCCAGATCGTCGGCGACGGCGGCAGCGGTGGCCGCACTCGCCGTGATGGCGGCAGCGGCCGTGGCGGCCGCATTCGCATCCGCTTGCAGGGCCGCATTCAGGGCGGCCAGGGCATTGGCGGCCGTCGCGGCTGTCGCGGCGGCGGCGGCATCGGCCGCTTGCGCAGCCTGGGCCGCTGCCAGCGAGGTGGCAGCCACGCCGGCGGCGGTGGCGGCGAGCGTGTCGTCGAGCGCCGCTGCTGTGGCCGCAGCTTGCGAGGTCAGGGCCAGGGTGGCAGCGGCGGTGGCGGCACTGTCGGCCGCCAGCGCATTGTTCAGGGCGGTCAGGGATGCCGCCGCCGTGGCTGCTGTCGAGGCGGCAGCCGCGTCATCGGCCTGCGCCGATTGCGCGGCGGCGAGCGACAAGGATGCCGTGGTGGCGGCGAGGGTGGCCGCCAGCGCTGCCGCCACATCGAAAGGATGGGCCTGCGAATAAGCGGCCAGGGAAGCGGCATTCGCGGCATCGTTGTTGGCGACGGTGGTCATGGCGGCGGCATCCGTCAAGGCGGCCTTGGTGGCCGCCACGGTGGCGGCCGTGACGTTGAGCGTGTGGGCCGTCCCCAGCAGGACGGCGTCGGTGAGGCCGGCGACGGCGGCGGCGGCCGTGGAGGCGGTGGCATTGACTGTCGCTGCCAGGCCCAGGGCGACGGCGTCCGTCAGGTTGGCCGTCGTTTGCGCCGCGGTGGCGGCGGCCGCATCGACGGTCGCTACCAGGCCCAGGGCGACGGCATCGGTCAGGGCGGCCGTGGCCGCTGCCGTGTTGGCGGCGGCCGTGGCGGCTGTCGAGACGGTGCCCAGCGCCACGGCGTCGGTCAGGCCGGCAACGGCGGCAGCGGTGCTGGCGGCCGTGTTGGCGGCCGTCGACACGAGGCCCAGCGCCACGGCGTCGGTCAGGTTGGCCGTCGTTTGCAGGGCGGCAGCGGCAGCCGCGTCGGCCGTGGCGACCAGGCCCAGGGCCGTGGCGTCGGTCAGCGCGGCGGTGGCGGCAGCCGTATTGGCGGCCGTGGTGGCAGCGGTCGAGAGCGTGCCCAGGGCCACCGCATCGGTCAGGTTGGCAACATTCGTCGCCGTATTGGCGGCGGCTGCGGCGGCCGTGGCGAGCAGGCCCAGTGCGGCGGCATCCGTCAGGTTGGCCGTTGTCTGCAGGGTGGCGGCCACGGTGGCATCGGCGGTCGAGATCAGGCCCAGCGCCGTGGCGTCCGTCAGCGCCGCCAGGCTGGCTGCCGAGGAGGCGACCAGCGCATCGGCATTCGAGATGAGGCTCAGCGCGGTGGCATCGGTCTGGCCAGCCGTCGTCAAGGCCAGGCCCGCGGCCGCGTCGGCGGCCGTCGAGACGAGGCCCAGGGCCACGGCGTCGGTCAGGTTGGCCGTGTTTTGCGCAGCCGTGGCTGCCGCTTGTGCCAAGGTATTGGCAGCGCTCAGCGTGTTGACGGCGGTCTGGGCGGCAAGTTCAGCGGCGGCGTCGGTGGTGGAAACGAGGCCCAGCGCGCCGGCATCGGTCAATGCGGCAGTGGCGGCTGCGGCAGTGGCGGTGGCCTGCGCCGCGGCAGCCGCGCTGACGGCCGAGATGTCGACCCCGCCCAGCCCGGCGGCTATTTCCGCCGCCGAGACGGCAGATGCCGCCGTGGCGATGAGTGCATCGGCATCGGTCGCGGCGGCGATGGCTTGCAGGCCGGTGGCCGTCAGCGCATCGGCGGTGGAGATGCCGGCAAGAATGGTGGCATCGAACAGGGCGGCAGTGATATCGGCGTTATCGGCGCCGAGCTGCAAGCTATTGACGGTGGCCGTCAGGTCGAGCACGCTGGTTTGGCCAGCCGTGACGTTGGCGGCCAGGGCGGCGAGGTTGGCGAGATTGAAGGCATTGAGCGCGACATTGACGTCCAGCAGGCTGGCTTGCGCATTCGCCGCATCGGCATCGGCATCGGCCTGGTCGGCCGCTTGCTGCAGGGCGACGACATCGGTCTGGTCAGCCACTGTTTGCGCATTCGCGGCATCGCTGGCGGCGGCTGCGTCGGCAGCGGCCAGGGCGGCCGCATCCGTCTGGTTGGCCGTCGTTTGCGCCGTCAGCGCGGCGGCGGCATCGGCGTCGGAAATCACTTGCAGGGCGGCCGCGTCCGTCAATGCCGCTTGCGTGGCGGCGCTGGCGGCTGTGCTGGCGGCTGCATCGGCCGTGATTTGCAGGGCGGCCGCGTCGCTCAGGCTGGCCGTGACGACGGCATTCGCCGCCACCGTGGCGGCAAGGGCAGCGGCCGCGTCGAGCGCGGCGGCATCGCTACTGGCGGCCAGGGCGGCGGCGGCCGCCGTGGCGGCATCGGCATCGGAAATCAGGGCCAGCGCGGCCGCATCCGTCAGGCCGGCCTGGAGTTGCGCGGCGTCCGATGCCAGGGTGGCGGCATCGGCGATCAGGCCCAGGGTGGGCGCGTCCGTCATGTTCGCTTGTGTCTGGGCATTGGCGGCGTTTGTCGCGGCGGCATTGGCTGCCGCTTGCAGGGCGACGGCGTCGGTGGCGTTGGCGATGGTGGCGTCCTGGGCGGCAACGCCGGCGGCGGCATCGGCTGCCATGCTCAAGGTGACGGCGTCGGTCAGCCCCGCTTGGGTGGCGGCGGCGGTGGCTGCGTTCGCGGCGGCGGTGGCGGCGATGCCCAGTGCCGTGGCGTCGCTGGCATTGGCCGCTGTCGCCGCATCGGCGGCGGCCGTGGCGGCGGCGCTGGCGGCGGCGGCCAGGGCGGCGGCATCGGTCACATCGGCCAGTTCGGTCGCGGCGGCAGACGCGGCGGCATCCGCATCCGAGATGAGGGCCAGGGCGTCGGCATCGGTAAAGCTGGCCTGGATGCCTGCGGCGACGGCGGCGTTGGCGGCGGCCGTTGCCGCCAGGTCCAGCGCGGCGGCGTCCGTGGCATTGGCCAGCGCCGTGGCGGCGGCAGCGGCGGCGGCATCGTTGGCCGCGATGACGCCAAGGGCTGCCGCATCGGTCAGCGCTGCCTGGGTGTTGGCCGCGGCGGCGACCACGTCGGCGGCATCGGCGACGGCTTGCAGCGCCGGGGCGTTGGTCTGGTCCGCTTGCGTTTGCGCCGCATCGGCAGCGGCGTGCGCGGCGGCGGCGTTGGCGGCGGCCGTGGCGGCGGCCGCATCGGCATTTTGGGCCGAGGTGGTGGCGGCAAGGGATATGGCGGCGGTGGCGGCAGCGGCGGCGGCCGCGCTGTCGTCATCCGTGGCGGCGCCAGCGGCCGCTTGCGCGCCGGGGACGACGGCCGCCGTGCTGGCCGCCAGCGTGTCGTCGCTGGTGGCGGTATTGGCGGCGAGCAAAGCTGCCGCCGCCGCAGCGGCGGCCTGCGCCGCCAGTTGGTCGGCCAGGATGGCGGCATTCGCCGCTGCCAGCGAAGCTGCTGCCGTGGCCGCTGCCGCGGCGGCGGCGGCGTCATCGGCCAAAGCATTGCTGGCGGCGGCGACAGCCGCGGCGGCGGCCAGTATGGCTGCGTCGGTGACGACGGTGGTGGTGGATTGATTGCCGGTGCCACCGCCGGTCGAGCCGCCCGTGCCACCGGTACCGCCTGTACCTCCTGTCCCCGTGCCACCGCCGGTGCCGCCAGTGCCCGTACCGCCGCCAGTGCCGCCGGTGCCCGTGCCACCGCCGGTGCCACCACCGGTACCGCCCGTGCCACCGGTGCCGGAGCCGCCGGCCGCAGCGCCACCGCCTCCGCCACCGCCTGCCGCGGCGGCAACCAGGCCAAGGCCGCCGAGCGCGCCCAGCACGCCAAGTCCGCCCAGCCCGCCTGTAGCGCCGGCACCTGCACCCGCGCCAGCCGAAGCCCCGGCGACATCGACCACACTGCCGCTGGGGATGCCGGCCGCCCCGGCGCCGGCGCCAGCGGCGCCACCGTTGTTGTCGCTTTGCGGCGTGCCGGAATCGGCGCCGCCGTTGCCCGCCTGACCGGCCGCCGCACCACTGCCGCCGGCTGCCAGGGCGGCTGCCGCAGCCAGCGCCGCGGCCGTGCCCAGGGCGGCGGCATTGCCGCTCTCGGCGCTTCCCGTGACTTCCACGACATTTTCAGGCGGCATGGTCGCGCTGGCATCGGCCCCTTTGATCAGTTCGTCTTCGTCATACTGCTTGCGCTCGCCGTCTTTTGGATTGACGGCTTTTTTTGCCGGCGTCGTGATCCTGGCGACTGCGCCTTCGGCATTGACGGGAACTTGGGCTGGATTTTGGGTGGTGGCCATTTGGAAGTCTCCGGAAAAGGTTATGTACTCGTTCAATTTTCTAAAATAATAAAAAATCAATAATCTGATTCGATTCCTTGCTTGCTCCGGCGAGGCTTGGGCCGTGGTCGAACTTGGGTGTTACCGATGTCGATAATGGCAAGTAAAACATAACTGGCAAAAAAACGCTGGCACAACAGAACATTTATTCAGAAACTATAAAAATGCCATTTTTATAGTTGTTTCATATGGCGTCATCTTTTTGTATTTTGTTTCTATTGCAACTGGATTGCCGGCTGACATTCACTCGCGGAATGCGGTATTTACAGGCGATACCTATCTGCTTCCACTCTGATGATAGTTTCAATTTTGAAACTTTCAATTTCATTTTGATCATTTTTCATGACTCTATTCTGTCAAGCTTTGCTTTCCCAAAACATCACGAATTGTCACGAAATGGAGCTTTCCGGCTGAATTCGCCAACATGCGCCAGTGTTTCTGCGTCTTTTATTCAAAAAACATATCGCTATCGAATTGCTAGTTGTTGCTTTTTTGTGTGGTGATTATCAAATGTGATTGGGAATAAAATACGATAGAAATAATTATTTGTAATTATCATATCGATTTATTGCTATCGATCGGATAGCCGGTATTGAATGAAGAGGATTTTTCATAATAACTATCAGTAAAGTAGTTATTGTTTCATTGACTTGAATGGGGCGGAAAATGCAAAACGCCCCGACGGGCGGGGCGTTTTTAGGGGAAGAGACAGTGCGCTGTCAGCCTTCTTCGCGCCAGCGGCGCAGGCGGATGGCGGCGTAAATCAGCGCCGCACCTGCCGCCGCGCCCAGCCAGACGGCAGGCAAGGCCAGGCTGGACCAGGAATTGCTGAACACATCGATGCGTGTCATGTGCGAACTCCCTTCCGCCAGGGCGTGCATGCGCGGCAGCAGTTCCGGCTCGAACAGATACCAGCTGCCGGGGAGGGTGCCCAGCAGGGCGCGTCCGATGACATTCATCTGTATCCACTCGACGCCGCTTTCCGTCTGCGTCAGCTTGCCTGCCCAGACTGTCAGGATGAGCAGCAGCAGCGGCACGCCGACGGCCCACAGGAAGACTTTCGACCTGGCCCAGCTCGACACCATCAGCAGCCAGCCGACGGTCGGCAAGGCCCACAGGCAATACACGGGCAGCAAGCCGAACACGCGCAGCGGTCCCAGGTACAGGCCCGGGGTGGCCAGCAGTTCGGCAAACACGTGGATGCCGTTGGCCGCCAGCACGCCGCTGAGGATCAGGATCAGGGCCAGCGACGTCAGGCTGGCGGCGGCGGTCACGATCAGCGGCGCGACCAGCAGGGCGACGGCCGCTTTCGACAGCACCGTCTGCGCATCCGAGATGGGCAGCGACTTCCAGAACAGCACGCTGCGGTCGCGGCGGTCGTCGTGCAGGGCGCTCAGGCAATAGAAAAACACGAGGAAACCCAGCGCCAGGAACAGCGGCGCGGCCGCGTACGTATAGTTGTTGGCGACGGCGTCGATGATTTCCGTGCGGCGCGGACCGAAGGAGCGCGTATTGAAGACGGTACTCCAGGAAATTTCCTCGCCGTTGACGATGAGTGCCGTGCGCATCTTGGTCTTGGCGATGGTGCCTATCGCCATCAGGGAGCCCAGCACCGTCATGACGACGCCGATCAGGGCCGGCGTCCACACCAGCATGCCCTTGTGTTCCCACAACTCGCGCCGGAGCAGCCATTGCATCTTGTTTACAGGGGAAATACTCATTGGTACGATCCTTTCATGGTCGCGACAAACAGGTCAGCCAGGCTGGGCGTGCGTACTTCGCCGAGGGCCGCCAGCTGGGTGCGGGCGACCCCATCGAACAGCATCACCGACTTGCCGAACACGCTGCGTTCGCTGATCGGCTGCAGGGCGCGCGCCGGATTGACGTGCTGCGGACCCACCATCACCTCGATGTAGCGCTCGCCTACTTCTTCCATGCTCGACGCGAGCACGATCTGGCCGTCGCGAATGAACATCAGGTCGCTGAGGATGTGTTCCACTTCCTCGATCTGGTGCGTGGTGATGACGATGGTCTTGTTTTCATCGAAATAGTCTTCCAGCAAGTTCTGGTAGAACTGCTTGCGGTAAAGAATGTCCAGGCCCAGGGTCGGCTCGTCGAGCACCAGCAGTTTGGCGTCGATCGCCATCACCAGTGCCAGGTGCAACTGCACCACCATGCCTTTCGACATGGCCTTGACCTTCATCTTCGGCGACAGCTTGGTGTGGGCCAGGTAGCGTTCGGCCTTGCTGCGGTCGAAACGTGGATGCACGCCGGCAACGAAATCGATGGCGTCGGCCACGCGCAGCCAGCCCGGCAAAATCGCCACGTCGGCGATGAAGCAGACGTCTTCCATCAGCGCGTCGCGCTGCACGCGGGGATCGCGCCCCAGCACCGACAAGTCGCCCTCGAAGCCCGTCAGGCCCAGGATGGCTTTCAGGGTGGTGGTCTTGCCGGAACCATTAGGCCCGATCAAGCCGACGATGCGCCCCGGCGCGATATCGAAGCTGATGCCATTGATGGCCACCTGCTTGCCATACTGCTTGCGCAGGCCGCGCGCGCTGATGACGCTGTCCTTGTTCAATGCATTCATGCGTTCTCTCCGTGTGCGCCGGCGTCGCGGCTCGCTTGCAGCAGTTGATCGAGGTCGAGGCCCAGGCGCGTGATGTGTTCCAGCAAGGCTGGCCATTCTTCGCGCAGGAAGCGTTCGCGTTCACTGGCCAGCAATTTGTCGCGGGCGCCTTCCAGTACATACATGCCGAGTCCTCTGCGTTTTTCCACCAGGGCATCGTCGACCAGTTCCTGGTAGGCGCGCGAGACCGTGATGGGATTCAATTGATAATCGGCCGCCACCTGGCGCACCGAAGGCAAGGCGTCGCCGGATTGCAGCACGCCATCGAGCATCATGCCCACCACTCTGGCCTTGAGCTGGCGGTAGATGGGGCTATTGTCATTCCATTCCGCGCTCATGGGATGCGCTCCGACAAGGGCGGGGCGGTGCGGCGCATGAAAAATGCTGTAGGCATCGAAGCTCCGTGATGTATTGAGTTGGTGTTGTAGTTAACTATAACAGTGAAAATCAAAATGTCAACATATTCATGTTTTTCTATCCACAAGGAAACTATAATATTGCGTGTTTGAAAATCTTACTTGATAACTTTTGGCGTGCATGTCGCCGCAACCATGAAAGCAGAAATGATAAATTGCTTTGGGGAAGTACAAAAACTGTTCAGGCGTGCCGGTGGCGGCGTCGTCCTGTTGGCGCTGCTGAGCGCCTGTGGCGGAGGTTCCGGTGGCGGCACGTCCACGCCGCCACCGACACCCGTGGCGCCGGTCGAGACGTCGCGCTATTTGCTGGGCGGCACGGTCAGCGGCCTGCTGCCTGGCGCCAGTGTCGTGCTGGCGAACGGCACGGATAAAGTGACCGTCACGGCCAACGGCCCCTTCAGCTTTGCCGGCAAGCTGGCGGCGGGCGCCAGTTATGAAGGCAAGGTTGACAGCGCTTCCGCAGGCCTCGCTTGCAGCATCGCGCAAGGCGCGGCCACCATGGGCAGCGCGGACGTCAGCAGCCTTGCCGTGCGTTGCCTGCCGACTCTGCTGGCCGGCGTGCAGGAGCGGATCCAGCGTGTCGATGGCATGGCGCAGGATGGCGCGGGCAATTATTACTTCGCCGATGCTTCCACGCAGGTGATTCACAAGCTGGCCCCTGACGGCAGCCTGAGTATCTATGCCGGTATGCCAGGCAAGGCTGGCGCCGTTGATGGGCCTGCCGCCAGCGCGACTTTTTACATGGGGGGCCGTGCACCGCTGGTGATCGACGGCAAGGGGAACCTGTATGTGGCCGACACCTGCAATGGTCAGATAAGGAAAATTACGCCGGCTGGCGTGGTCAGTACACTGGCCGGCAAGCGCCGTGCCAATTGCAGTGCGACACCGGCAGAGCCGGATGGCGTGCCTGTGCATGCCGATGGGCCGGGGACGCAAGCCCGGTTTGGCGTGATCGCCAGCATGGTCATGGATCCGAACGGTGACTTGCTGCTCGTCGACGATGGACAGCTCCAGGTTCGCCGTGTGACGCCAGCTGGCGTAGTCAGTTCCTACATTGTCATGTTGGCCGAGCCGAATGGCCTGCCGCGCGCAGGACGAGTGGGCCAGATGGCAGTCGATGCCAACGGTGTCATTTACTTGAGCAACACTAACGGCAGCAAGATATATCGCCTTGATAATAATGGCGTGGCCTCCCTGGTTGCCGGAAATGCGATGACGACCGGCTATGACGGCAAGGGCGTCAATGCCAGCTTCAGGGGCGTGCGCGGCATGGTGTTTGAGCGTAGCGGCAATTTGTTACTGGCCGACCGCGATGCCATCCGCCGCATGACGCCCGCTGGCGAGGTGACGACGGTGGTGGGGCGCTTGGTGCCTGACGCGGGAGGAAAATATCTCGACTGGAAAAGCCTGACCCAGATATCGATCGGGGATGCAGGCAACATGCTGGTCTTCGATGCCAGCCTGCTGCGCTTGAGCAGGGTGGATGCCGGCAACGGGATCGCGACTATTCCTCTCATGCTGAGCAGTATGGGGCCGGCGGACGGCGTGGGCGCCGCCGCCCGCGTGGGCAATGTCAGGGCCTCGGACATGTGCAGCGACCCAGCCGGGAATGTCTATCTGCTCGATGCGGCCAGCAAAGTGCTGCGCCGGCTGGCGCCGAACGGCAAGCTGGATGTCTATGCGGGGATTGCCGGCCGCGCCGGCATCGACGATGGGGCGCGGCTCAGCGCGACCATGGCCGGCCCCGTGGCGATCGCTTGTGGTGCGGATGGCGCCGTGTATGTGGCGGACAAGGCGCTGAATTCCCCTTCCTTTAATTTGCGCAAGATCAATGCTGACGGGATCATGTCCACCGTCGAGCCATTGCCGGCAGGCGGTTTTGGCCTTCAGCAGTATATTCTGGCGGTGGACAAGGATGGCTATGTCACCTGGACGGAGGCTTTGAGCGGGGGGATTTATCGGCGCCCGCCTGGTGGCGTATTTTCCTTGTTTGTGTCCTTTGAAACGCTCACGCGCTCCTTCGGCGATAGCGATCTCGGCTTGCAAGATGTTTTGCCTTACAGCATGGTGTTTAACAGCAAAGGTGATTTGTATTTTGATGACTTTTATCATCAGGTGATTTTCAAGGCGGATCGTTCCGGCACCGTGACGGTGTTTGCCGGCACCTTGTACTCGACTAAAAATGCCGATGGTGGGCCTGGCGTGGGCAGCCTGTCCTTTGCCGGCATGCCCAGTCTGGCCGTCGACAAGGCCGACAACCTGTACCTGAGCGGCCAGGATGGCGTACGCAAGATCGATACGGCCGGGGTCATTTCCTCACCGCAACTGGCATGGGGCAATCCCATCGTGGAGGTTCTGGCTTTTGGCAACGGTACCTTGTATGGCTATACCGCCCGCGCCATCGTCCAGATGCCGGTGCCTTAAATGGAACGATGCGCAGGCGCGGCTAATGAGTCCGACAGCCGCGCCTGCAAGTCCAGCGCATTGAACAGGGCGGCCCCGGCCGCCGTATTGTCGAAGATGCACCAGCTGTCCGGGTGCATCTGAGTTCGCAATTCGACGGCCAGCGTCGCCAGGTACTCGGCAGGGTAGTCCGAGTAGTATATTCTCGGGCTGCCGTGCAGGCGCAGGTAGGCCACGCTGGTCGTCGGCACGTGCGGCCCCGGCTGCCCGGCTGGCGGATCGGCGCGCACGCGGGTGATGCGCTGCATCCTCAATAGCTCGGTGGCGCCTGCCTCGAACCAGCTGGGGTGGCGCGCCTCGCACGCGAGCATGCCGTCGAAGCGTTGCCGTAGCGCAGTCAGGAAGTCAAAGGCCACGTCCGCTTCGAATCGCAGGCTGGGCGGCATCTGCACCAGCACGCAGCCCAGTTTATTCCCCAGTTGCATCACTTCTCCCGCAAAACGATCGAGTTCGGCTGCACAGTCGCGCAAGCGCCGTTCGTGCGTGATGCTGCGCGGCAATTTCACGCTGAAGCGGAAGTGGTCGGGTACGCTGGCGGCCCAGCGCGCATAGGTGGCGCTCTGGTGCGAACGGTAGAAGGAACTGTTGATTTCCACGCAGCTGAGCACCTGGGCATAGCGCTGCAGATGGCTGCCATCGAGGGGGAAGTGGCTGGCGGCGGCGCTGGAAATACTCCAGCCGGCCGTGCCGATGTAAACAGGGTGCATGGCGCCATTACAGCAGGGCCAGGCGGGCGCGGCTATCGGACAAACGCCCGTGCCGCCGTCGGCGCAGAGCTAGTCGATGATGTCGCCGTTCAGGTCGTGGCGCGTGATGTTGCCGCGCGTATCGATGGCGATCCAGCCGCCGCGCGGCTGTTGCGGCGGTGTCACATCGCATTCCCAGTCGGGCAAGACGTAGCGCAGAGTATGGCCGACCTGGTGCAGGGCGGGGCGGTGCGTGTGGCCGTGGATCATGACAGTGCTCGCATGTTCGGCAAATACTTGCGCGACAGAATCGGGCGTGACATCCATGATGTCCATGGACTTTTCGCCATTGTGCTCGCGGCTGCTTTGGCGCAAACCGTCGATGATGGCCTTGCGCTGCGCCAGCGGCATGGACAGGAACTGTTTTTGCCAGGCGGGCTGGCGCACCATGGCGCGAAACTCCATGTATTGTACGTCTTTCGTGCATTCGGCGTCGCCATGCAGCAAGACGACGCGCCGGCCGGCAAGCGTGGCCACATGCGGTTCGCTGAGCAGGGTAGCGCCGGCGGCGGCCGCAAAGCCGGAGCCGACGAGAAAATCGCGGTTGCCGGCGATCCAGTAGACGTGCACGCCCGCATCGCTGACGGCGCGGATGGCGGCCGTCATGCGCGCATTGAACGGGTCTTCCAGGTCATCGTCGCCGGCCCAGTACTCGAACAGGTCGCCTAATAGATACAGCGCTTGCGCATATTGCGCATGGTGTTCGAGGAAAGAAAGAAACGCCGCGCTGGTGCGCGGGTGCGAGCTCTGCAGATGCAGGTCGGAAATAAAGAGTGCGGCAGGCATTGTCATCGTTCAACGCTCCCAAAAAGTGATGTGCATGGAAAAGCGCAAACGCTGCAATGCCTGTTTTTCATGATGCTGAAGCCTGATTACGCGGCTTCTACCTTCTCGATGATCACATCCGTCACTGGCACATCGGCGAACATGCCGGCGCGCGAGGTTTTCACGGCGCGGATGGCGTCGACGACTTCCTTGCCTTCGGTGACTTTACCGAACACGGCATAGCCCCAGCCGTCCTGGCCTGGGTAGTCGAGGAAGCTGTTGTTCTTGATGTTGATGAAGAACTGGGCCGATGCCGAATGCGGATCCGACGTGCGGGCCATGGCCAGCGTGTACGTGTCGTTTTTCAGGCCGTTCTTGGCTTCGTTTTCCACGGTGGTGTCGGCTGGCTTTTGTTTCATGCCTGGCTCGAAACCGCCGCCCTGGATCATGAAGCCGTCGATGACGCGGTGGAAAATCGTGTTGTCATAGTGACCGGCTTGCATGTAGGCCAGGAAGTTGGCAACCGTTTTCGGCGCTTTCTCGGCGTCCAGTTCAGCGGTGATCTTGCCCAGATTGGTGGTGATGATGACGGAGGTCATGATGATCCTTAATAAATTGGATGATAAATGATTCAACGGCCCGTGTCGTTCGGGGCCGCAAAAACGCTATTTTACAGTTTTGCGGGCGCTGTCTTGAGTAAAGTCGCCGATTCGATCACCACAGGGGTGACCGGCACGTTCTGGTGCGGACCCTTGTCGGCCACGGGCACGGCCTTGATCTTGTCGACCACGTCCATGCCACTGACGACTTTGCCGAACACCGTGTAGCCGAAGCCGTCGCGGCCAGGATAGTCGAGCGCGCCATTGTCGTTGACGTTGATAAAGAATTGCGCAGTGGCCGAATGCGGGTCGCCCGTGCGCGCCATGGCGATGCTGTAAGTGACATTCTGCAAGCCGTTTTGCGCTTCATTCTTGATCGGCGCCTTGGTGGCTTTCTGCTTCATGTTCTTGTCGAAGCCGCCGCCCTGTATCATGAAGCCGTCGATGACGCGGTGAAACACCGTGCCCTTGTAGTAACCGCTGTTGACGTACTGCAGGAAGTTGGCCACGCTTTTCGGCGCTTTTTCCTGGTCCAGTTCCAGCACGATCTCGCCCATGCTGGTTTTCAGGGCCACGTGCGGCGTCGGGTCGAGGGCGGTCGCCGGAGCGGCTGCCACGACGGCGCTGCCCAGGGTCAGGCCGGCAAACACGGTACAAAAGCGGGCCAGGAAAGACAGGCGTTTCGATTTGATTTCTTGCATGAAGGCGTCCTTGATCGTTATTTTTCTTTAAACTTGCTGTCGTGCTAAAGAAATGAGTTTCGGTTGAACATCGTAAAAACCTGATTCATATCGGGCCAGTATGGTTTTTATCAATGTTATACTTGACCGCTAACGCCCTAATTCTAACAAACAAGAACAACAATATAGCGGGTCGACCAGTCTTCGGCGCACACGGCAGTTCAGTGGCGCGGCACCCCCGGTGTCCGCGCCTGTCTGTCGTTTTGCCAGGCTGGCGGCCGCTCCACTTGCAAAGCACGATGAGCAATCTAAAGATTTACAACACCCTGGCTCGCGAAAAGCAGGTATTCGTCCCGATGGAAGCGGGCAAGGTACGCATGTACGTGTGCGGCATGACCATCTACGACTATTGCCATATCGGCCATGCGCGCATGATGATGGCGTTCGACGTCATCTACCGCTGGCTGAAGGCGTCCGGTTTCGACGTCACCTATGTGCGCAACATTACGGACATCGACGACAAGATCATCCGCCGCGCCGTGGAAAACGGCGAGACGATTTCCCAGCTGACGACGCGTTTCACCCAGTACATGGATGAAGACACGGCCGCGCTGGGCATCTTGACGCCCGATCACACGCCGCGCGCCACCGAATACGTGCCGCAGATGCTGCGCCTGATCGAGCAGCTGGAAGCGAAGGACCTGGCTTACCAGGGCGCGGATGGCGATGTGAACTATGCCGTGCGCAATTTCCCCCACTACGGCAAGCTGTCGGGCAAGTCGCTCGACGACCTGCGCGCGGGCGAAAGAGTCGACGTGAACACGGGCAAGCGCGATCCGCTCGACTTCGTGCTGTGGAAGTCGTCGAAAGAATCGGAACCGGAAGAAGTCAAATGGGATTCGAAGTGGGGCCGCGGCCGCCCGGGCTGGCATATCGAGTGCTCGGCCATGTCCTGCGCCTTGCTTGGTGAACAGTTCGACATCCATGGCGGCGGCGCGGACTTGCAATTCCCGCACCACGAAAACGAGATCGCCCAGTCCGAAGGTGCGTTCGGCCATACCAGCGTCAATTACTGGATACATAACGGTTTCGTGCGCCTGGACAATGAAAAAATGTCCAAGTCGCTCGGCAACTTCTTCACCATCCGCGAAGTGCTGCAAAAATTCGATGCCGAAGTGATCCGCTTCTTCATCTTGCGCGCGCACTACCGCAGCCCCCTGAATTACTCGGACGTGCACCTCGATGACGCGCGCCTGTCGCTGACCCGCTTGTACACGGCGCTGGCCGACGTGGCGGTGGAAGAGAGCGCCATCGACTGGAGCGAAGCCCATGCCCTGCGCGTGCGCGAAGCGATGGACGACGATTTCAACACGCCCCTGGCCGTGGCCGCCCTGTTCGACCTGGCAACGGAAGTGAACAAGAGCAAGTCGCCGGCCCTGGCGCGTCAATTGAAGGGCCTGGCGGGCGTGTTCGGCTTGCTGGAACGCACGCCGCAGCAATTCCTGCAAGCAACCGTCGGCGCCGCCGCCGGCGGCCAGGACGAGGCTGCAGGCATCGAAGCGGCCATCGCGGCGCGCAGCGCGGCGAAAAAGGCGCGCGATTTTGCGCAGTCCGACAAGATTCGCGCCGAACTGCTGGCGGCGGGCATCATTCTTGAAGACAAGCCTGACGGCTCGACCAACTGGCGCCGCGCATGATGCCTACGTCCAGGGAAAACGGGGAAGCCCCCAAGGTGACGGACTTGGCGCAAGTGATCCAGGTGCCGCACTACTGGGAAGAGGCGAAGATCGAGCTGATGAAGCGCGACCGCATCATGAAAAAGCTCATCCCGCAATTTGGCGACCTGCACCTGGTCGGCCATAGCGACCCGTTTACCACCCTGGCCCGTTCGCTGGTGGGGCAGCAGATCACGCCCAAGGCGGCAGATGCCGCCTGGAAAAAGCTGCTGCTGGCTTGCCCGAAATGCACGCCCTCGCAAGTGCTGAAGGCGGGCGCCGAGCAGCTGTCCGCCTGTGGTTTGTCCAAACGCAAGACCGAATACATCCTCGACCTGGCTGACCATTTCAAGGCCAAACGCGTGCACGCGAGCCAGTGGGACCAGATGGATGACGAAGCCGTCATCGCCGAACTGGTGCAGATCCGCGGCATCGGCCGCTGGACAGCCGAGATGTTTTTGATATTTAATCTGCTCCGGCCGAATGTCTTGCCGCTCGACGACCCCGGTTTGATCCAGGGCATCAGCGTCAATTACTTCTCCGGCGAACCAGTTTCCCGCAGCGATGCGCGCGAAGTTTCCGCCAATTGGGAACCGTGGCGCACCGTGGCGACGTGGTATTTGTGGCGCAGTCTCGACCCTGCAGCCGCCCCTGCCGCACCCGATGCAGCCCCCGGCGCACCAGCCGGTACGGTAAAATAAACATAGATGACGCCGCGCGCCCTGGCGCCGTGGCCGGTAAAACCTGGAGGTACAATGACTAAAACGACTTTCCTCAATTTTGAACAGCCGATCGCGGAACTCGATTCCAAGATCGAAGAGTTGCGCTTCGTGCAAGACGATTCGGCCGTCGACATCTCGGAAGAGATCGACCGCCTGGCCAAGAAGAGCCAGCAGCTGACCAAAGATATCTACGCCAAGCTGACCCCTTGGCAAGTGGCGCAGATCGCGCGCCACCCGCAGCGCCCCTACACCATGGATTACGTGAATGAAATCTTTACCGATTTCCACGAATTGCATGGCGACCGCAGCTACGCGGACGATCTGTCCGTCGTGGGCGGCCTGGCCCGCTTCAATGGCCAGCCGTGCATGGTCATCGGCCACCAGAAGGGCCGCGACACGAAAGAGCGCGCCATGCGCAATTTCGGCATGCCGAAGCCGGAAGGCTACCGCAAGGCCATGCGCCTGATGAAGGTGGCTGAAAAGTTCAACCTGCCGATCTTTACTTTCGTTGACACGCCAGGCGCCTTCCCCGGCATCGACGCGGAAGAGCGCGGCCAGTCGGAAGCCATCGGCCACAACCTGTACGTGATGGCCGAACTGAAAGTACCGCTGATCGCCACCATCATCGGTGAAGGCGGTTCCGGCGGCGCACTGGCCATTGCCGTGGGCGACGCCGTGCTGATGCTGCAATACTCGACCTATGCCGTGATCTCGCCGGAAGGCTGCGCCTCGATCCTGTGGAAGAGCGCCGAGCGCGCCTCCGACGCAGCCGAAGCGTTGGGCTTGACGGCGCACCGCCTGAAAGCCATGGGCCTGATCGACAAGATCATCAACGAACCGCTGGGCGGCGCCCACCGCGATCCGAAACAGATGGCGACCTTGCTCAAACGCGCCTTGGCCGACACCCTGCGCCAGTTCCACGGCATGAAAACCAAGGACTTGCTGGCCGCGCGCCATGAAAAACTGCTGAGCTACGGCAAGTTCAAGGAAACGACGCCGAGCGAGTAATATTTAAACCCAACGGCAGAGTCTGGGGTCAGACCCTCAGGGTCTGACCCCGGCTTTTCAAGGTCTTGGGTTAAAACGACACCAGGGACAGTCCGCTAAACGACATCATCCGTTTAGCAGCCTGTCCCTCTTTGCATTCCCGGAGTCCTGATTGAAAAAGCAACAAACCGCCACCGTCGCCGATATCTTTGCCCATGCGCTGGACGCCTGCGCACCCCAAGCCGGCGAGACGGTCGGCATCGCCCTTAGCGGCGGCCTCGATTCCTCGGCCCTGCTGCACCTGGCGCATGCCTGGGCGCAAGAGCATGGCGTGGCCTTGCACGCCTTCCACGTGCATCACGGCCTGAGCCCGAATGCGGATGCCTGGCTGGCCCACTGTGAACAATTGTGCGAAGGCATGGGCATTGCCTTCGAGGCACGCCGTGTCACCCTGGAAAAGAATGCGAAGACGGGCACGGAAGAGGCGGCCCGCAAGCGCCGTTACGCGGCCCTGGGCGAGCTGTGCGCCGCGCACGGCGTGCGCCTGCTCCTGACCGCCCACCACCAGGACGACCAGGCCGAAACGGTGCTGCTGCAATTGCTGCGCGGCTCCGGCACGGCGGGCTTGTCGGGCATGGATGGCGCCAACAGCGCGCCCGAGCTGCTGGGCAACCCGGATCTGGTGATGGCGCGCCCCTTGCTGCCCGTGTCGCGCAAACAGCTGGAAAGCTACGTGGAAAAACATGCGATCGCGCACATCCACGATGAATCGAACGACGATCCCCGTTTTGCCCGCAATGCATTGCGGCATCAGGTCATGCCCGTGCTGGCGCAGGCGTTTCCCGGTTTCCAGGAACGCTTTGCCCGCAGCGCCCAGCATGCGCAATCGGCGCAGCGCCTGCTGACGGAACTGGCGACGCAGGATCTGGCGGCGTGCCTCGATGGCGACTGCATCGAGCTGGCGAAATTGCGCGAGTTGAGCGCGGACCGCTGCTACAACCTGCTGCGCCACTGGTTCGGCACGCGCGGCTTGCGCATGCCGTCGACGGCGTGGCTGGCGGAAATGCTGGCGCAGTTGCTGGAAGCGCGGCCCGATGCGCAATTGCTGGTCACGCATCCCGAATGCCACGTGCGGCGCCACCGCGACCGTTTGTATCTGACGCCGAAGCTGAATGACCTGGCCGGCATGCGCGACAAAAGCGACGCGGGCATTCCCGGCCTGGAAAAGGCCAGCCAGCAATTTAGCTGGCTAGGCGAGGCCAGCCTGGCCTTTCCCGCGTATGGCGGCGTGCTGCATTTCGATGCGGTGGAAGAGGGCGGGCAAGGTATCGATATTGCCTGGCTGCAATCTCAAACCTTGACGATAGACTTCCGCCAGGGTGGCGAGCGCCTGAAACTGGCCTTGAACCGCCCCACCAAGAGCTTGAAATACCACTACCAGGCGTTTGACGTGCCCGCTTGGGAGCGCGCACGCCTGCCCCTTGTCTGTGCGGCGCAACAATTGCTGTTCGCGGCCGGTATCGGCCTCGATTGCCATTGCCTGAGTCTGCTGGACCGTCCCCGCGTCGCCTTGCGCTGGGTCTCCTGCTGAGCGTAGGGCCAGCCGCCACGGCCACTCCCGGGGTGGCCGCCAAGCGGCTGCCCAAGCCAGCTGGACTGCATGGATTGGTTATTTCCATATGCGCAATCGGTATGAGCTAATGCGCTTTTTAGCTTGTTATTTTGCATTGCGGCATGTAGAGTAAAGCCCTCCTTTTTTATTCTTCTTGAGCGGAAACTTCACTCTTATGGCTTTAATCGTCCACAAATATGGCGGTACGTCGATGGGCTCGACTGACCGTATCAAGAATGTCGCCAAGCGCGTTGCCAAGTGGCACGACGCTGGGCATCAAATCGTGGTGGTGCCATCCGCCATGTCGGGCGAAACGAACCGCCTGATTGGACTGGCCAAGGAAATCATGGATCAACCCGATCCCCGTGAACTTGACATGATCGCCTCGACAGGCGAACAAGTGTCCGTCGGCCTATTGTCGATGGCACTGCTGGCGATCGGCAAACAAGCCGTATCCTATGCTGGCTGGCAAGTCGCGATCAAGACCGATTCCGCCTTTACCAAGGCACGCATCCAGTCGATCGATGACGAAAAAGTCAAACGCGACCTCGATGCGGGCAAGATTGTCATCATTACCGGTTTCCAGGGCGTTGACGAACACGACAACATCGCGACCCTGGGCCGCGGCGGTTCGGACACCTCGGCAGTGGCGATCGCCGCCGCCATGAAGGCGGCCGAATGCCTGATCTTCACGGACGTCGACGGCGTCTACACGACCGACCCGCGCGTGGTCTCCGAGGCGCGCCGCCTGAAGACCATCACCTTTGAAGAAATGCTGGAACTGGCTTCGCTGGGTTCCAAAGTGCTGCAAACGCGTTCGGTGGAATTTGCCGGCAACTACCGCGTGCCCACGCGCGTGCTGTCGTCGCTGACCGACCCGATGTTGCCGCTGGAAATAGAAGCCAATTCAGGCACCCTGATTTCGTTTGAGGAAGATACAAACATGGAACAAGCAGTCATCTCCGGCATCGCCTTCAACCGCGATGAAGCCAAAATCACCGTGCTCGGCGTGCCCGACCGTCCAGGCGTGGCGTACCACATCCTGGGACCGGTGGCGGATGCGAACATCGAGGTCGACATGATCATACAGAATCAGTCGGTCGACGGTAAAACGGACTTCACCTTCACGGTCTCGCGCGGCGAGTACACGCGCGCCTTGGCCGTGCTGGAAGCGAACCGCGAATCGCTGGGCGCGGCCAGCATCACGGGCGACGCGAAAGTGTCGAAACTGTCCGTCGTCGGCGTGGGCATGCGTAGCCACGTTGGCGTCGCCTCGCAAATGTTCCGCACCCTGTCGGAAGAGGGCATCAACATCATGATGATCTCCACTTCCGAGATCAAGATCTCCGTGCTGATCGATGAAAAGTACATGGAACTGGCCGTGCGCGCGCTGCATAAGGCGTTCGAGCTGGAAAAAGCTTAAATATCCAAAAAAATTGCCCCACGCCCTTGACCAAAGGGGGGGCAATCGATATTATGACGTTCGTCGCTGCAGCGCAGTTAGCTACAGAGACATAGTTGAGTAATCAGCTAGGAGACGTGGCCGAGTGGCCGAAGGCACATCCCTGCTAAGGATGCATACGGCTTATACCTGTATCGTGGGTTCGAATCCCACCGTCTCCGCCAGAATCAAATAAAAAAGCCTCCCCTGCGGGAGGCTTTTTTATTTGTCTGGACGGAACGGTGGGATTCGAAGACGCAGCGCCCTAAGGGGCGCGAGGCTATCCGAATCGCCATTCTGCCGCGCCCCGCGCGGCCCCGCTGGCCGCGCAGCGGCCCGCGCCGTCCCCTCATCTCAAGCCGTAGCGGCCAAAATCACCGCTTAGCCTCCCGCTCCAGCGTATCCCTGCCAATAATCTTCAAGCTCGTCCCGCCCTTGAACGGCAACGTTTCCTCGCCAGCGTCAGATGCGGCGGCGCCGCCGATCCGGATCCCCGCCGAGACGCCGATTTCCGCCGTCACGTCGACGAATTCCTTGCGGAACAGCAGCAGCTCCGTATGCTTGATGATGCTTTGCAGCGCAATCGACTGGCCCGGCGCGATGGTGGTAAAGGCACGCTTGAGCGCATGGTTCGCCAGGCCCGTCTTCAGGACCTGGCTTTGTTCGCTCACGTTGTCGACCAGGCGCAGGTTGGGGCCGCGCTGCTGGATGTAGTCGAGCGGATAGCCGACGGCCGCGCTGCCGGTATTTTTGATGACGACCTCGATGCGCATGTCGCTGCCCGTGAAAATGCAGGCCGGATTGTCGAGGCAATGGGCGCTAACGGAAAGTACGTCGTTCGGCATGGCGTGTCCTGTGAGGTGTAGGGAGGTTGCAAAGAGCCCGGTCACGAGCCATTGAGGATGATATCGCATTTGATTTTCCGTCCTATTTTTGCCCGCAGCAATTCTTGTACTTCGATGGCGATTTGCCAGCCGTGCCGCTTGAGGACAATCACGGAGCCGTAGGCACTCATGATGTTGGCAACCGCCGGGTCAGGTTCCGTGCCGTCCGCCAGGGCCGGTACGGGCGCATCCCAGCTGCCGTCGGGCTTCATGTACTTGACGGTTTCGTCATCGCCGTCGACATAGGAATATTCGTCCGGTATGCCATAGCAATGGCCGAATTCATGCGCGTGGGTTTGCGCGTTGGTGGCCATCGATACGTCGATCACGGTGCCGGTCACGCCTTCGCGGTCGTAGCGTTTGTGGATCTGCATGGTGTAGTGCTCCCTGCTTTCCACGTACTCCACCCGGTAGACGATGGGCAGGATGCGCGTGCCGCATTCCGGATCGACGATCTCCATGCGGAATTTATTGTTCCAGTGTTGTTCCAGGCCCGTCCTGGCGACTTCCTTGACGTACTTGATGACGGCGGCGCGCTGCTTGGCCCGCGTGGCGGCCTGTGGGGTACCCTTCTCGCGCGCTTCCAGCGCCTGGTCTTCGGCCGACAGCACCGTCACCACCTTGACGCGCAATTCGGCGATGATGCTGGTATTCGACTTGACGGGCACGTAGATCTTGTAGCGCACGGTGTCGAAATAATTATGCGGCGCGCCATTGGTGCCGAAAGTATTGTTGTAGCGCGGCACGCTGGAGACGTCGATCTCCTTTTCATAGTCGGCGATCCAGCAGGCGGGGCGCTTGATCAGCAATTCCTTGCGCTGCTTGTTGTCGACGGGGCTGGTGCTCGACGTACCCGTTTCCTTGAATTTCGGCTCGGGCTTGGGCGGCGCCTTGGCCGTCGTGCCGGGCGCGGGCGCCTTGGCGCGCGTATCTGGCGCGGGCGCAGGGCTGTCCGGTGTCTCGGGCAACTCGCCCGGCGATTTGAGCAGTTCGATCACCAGTAGCTCGACGGCGGCAGCCGCCACGATGTGGGTCAAGCCCCTGGCGTCCGTCATGCCCGTTTCGATGCTGCCGTCGGCGCGCTTGACGCGGTACGGCTGGCGCGGCATCAGTTCGCCCGTGTCGCGGTCTTTCAGCACGAAGCCTTCGTCGAACAGTTTCAAGCGGCTGTCGGGCAGCGGCGGCAGGCCGGCGGCGACGCTGGCGCCGCCGTTGAAGACATGCTGCCCGCCCTTGACCGTGAAATGACCGGGGCAGCGGAAGGTGATGTCGCCGCCTTCGAGCGTGATCGACGATTGTCCCGCCTGCAGGACGATTTTCTGATTGGCCTTGATGTCGATGCTGTCGCTCACGGAGATCACCGTGACGGCTTGATCGGCGAGGATTTCCAGCTGGTCGGTATGCGCTTCGAGTGAGACGGGGCCGTTGCCCGCGACGGCCTTGATGCCGCCTTCCTGGCTGAACAGCGTGGCCGCGTTGGCCGCCACCGAGGCGACCGTCTGGCCAGCCGTCAGGTGCAGGTCGGCCTGCGCCGTCCAGTGCAACTGCTGGCCCGCGAACAGCACGGTCGACGCGGGCGTGGCCCAGTTGATGCTGCTGGGCGACTCCATCACCACCAGCGGCTGGGCGTAGCGTTCCACGGGCTGCGCCGCATCGGGCGCGCGCGTGCCGCTGCCCGCCTTGCTGGCTTCCTGGCCGCCGACAGCGGCCTGGTACTTGCCATCCTGTTGCGGGTCGATCTGCGTCGCCATGTCCAGCTGCGCCTGGTTCGCATCCTTGCTGACGAGGGCGTTTTGCTGGCTAGCCGACGTCGCCACCGTCTTGCTCAGTTCACAGGCGCCGCGCAGCAGGGCCAGCGCTTCCTTCGTGTCGAGCTGGCTCGACGTCACGCCGGCGCCCTGGCGCGCGCGCGCCGTGGTCGAGATCAGCATGCCTTCGCCGGCGCGCAGCATGGCCCAGGCATCGGTGCGCAATTCAAAGCCGCTGCCGCGGTAGCTGCCCCGTTGCGCCGTGGTGGCGCCTTGCTGCACCAGGTAGCCCAGATTGAGTTCGGTGGCGGCGCTGCTCGAAGCGAGCCGGGTGCGCAGCTGGCCCTGGGTATCGTCGAGTACCCACTGGTTGTAGCCGGCGCCGTCGAAATTGTGGCTGTGCATGCCCGACAGGACGCCCGCGTGGTTGACGCCTGAATCCTCGCCGGCCGCATACGGCGGCGTGTCGCTGCCCGTGTAGAGCTGGGCGACGACCAGCGGGCGGTCCATGTCGCCTTCGATGAAGTCGACCAGCACTTCCGTGCCGAGGCGCGGCGTGAATTGCGAACCCCAGTTCGGGCCGGCCAGCGCTTCGGCCACGCGCACCCAGGCGCCGGAGGCCTCGTTGCCGGGCGCGTTGCCCTGTTGGTCGGTATTGTGCGCCAGGCCGCCCGGATTGGCGGCGCTGCCGCGCTGCCAGGCGAACTGGATGCGCACCTGGTGGTCGCGGCCCGTGGTGGCCACGCTGTCGGCCAGTCCCACCACCAGCGCCGTCTGCGGGCCCAGCGCCACGGCCGGCGCGCGCGCGGCGGTGGCGCGCGGCACGATGGCCACGCTGGTGCGCACGCAGCCGAAGCGGTTGCGGTAGGTGCCCGGTTCGATCTGGCCGGCGATCCAGTCGGCCACGCCGCCCAGGCCGGCCTTCTTGGCCAGCGTCGACAGCATGCCGCCCAGACTGGTGCCGGCTGTTCCCGCATTGTTGCGCGCCTGGTGTTCGGCCCACAGCACGGTGAAGGCGTTGGCGCCATCGGCATGCTGTTCGTGCTGCAGCAGGCGCATGGCGTGGCCGGCGGCCAGGCGGCGCACGGCGCCGGCGCCGTCGAACTGCTTGTTGTCCAGTTCCAGCGCTTGCAGCATGCGCTCGCTGTGCGGCCCGGCCGCCGCGCGGTCGGCGTGCCGGCGTTCGCCGGCGCCGTCATACACGGCCAGCTGCGGCAATTGCCCCGCCTCCAGGCTGGAAACCTGCTCGGCGGCGGGCGCCGTCACCTGTTCCGGATGCCAGCTGCTGATGCTGACGGCATTCGACCGCACCTGGCGGCGCGCGCCGAAGCGGTCGATGGCGTCGTCCGTATCGGTGGCGCGCACGCCGTGAAAGCGCATGTCGGCGCCGCCCGGCGTCTGCGGCGCGGCGGCCTTGCTGTCGAAGATCACCAGTTTGTGCCTGGCCTGCGCGTCGCCATCGCCGCCTTCCTGCGCGCCGCCGGGCTGGTCGTGCTCGAAGCGCCAGTTCAGGCCTTCCGCCGCCAGCAGGCGCGCGAAGAATTCGAAGTCGCTTTCGCGGTACTGGGTACAGATGGCGCGCGTGGCCAAGGCCTGGCTGACGTCGAATTCGAAGCGCAGCTGCGGGTAGTCGGCCAGCAGCTCGGTGACGATGTCGCGTGCGCTCTTGTCCTGGAAAATATAGCTGTCGCGGCGCAGCTGCAGCAGGGCCAGGGCCGGCTCGAGGCGCAGCCGGTAGCGCGCCACGCCGCCGTCGGCGCCGATCCAGGCGCAATCGGTGCAGATGCCGTGCCAGGCGCGCTGGCTGCCGTCGGGCTGCAGCAGGCACAGCGTCATTTCCTCGCCGATGAAGGACGCCAGGTCCAGGCTGGCCGCGGTGCTCAGGGCGTCGACCTCGAAGCGGAACAGTTCATTGACGGCCTCGCGGCCCTCGAACTGTTCCGCCATCAGCGATTCCGGCTGCCCGGACTGCTGCGCCGTGGCCAGGGTGATGAGCCGCGCATGCTGGCTCAGGCCTGTGCCGAACTGACCCGTCGCTGCGGGGCTTGCTTGTGCGTCGCTCATCACGGCAGGGTAATGCTCAGGTTAGCCACGCGCGGCGCCAGCTTGACGATGTCGTTGTAGGCATTGATCTGCGCTTGCGTCTGTTTGGCCAGCATGGTGCGCAGCCCCAGGTAGCCCATGGCGCAGATCAGGGCGAAAACCGAACACAGCACCCAGACCGGCACGTTGTTGCGCAGCTTGTGGATGATCTGGTCGGGCCGCTCCGCATGCGGGGCGAAGCCGGTTTTCTTGCCCTTCATCTGGGCGATTTCATCGCCCAGGCGCGCCGTCAGATAGTTGAGTTTTTCCGGGCCTTCGAGGATGTAGCGGCCCTGGAAACCCAGCAGCAGGCACATGTGGAAGACTTCGAGCGCCTGCAGGTGCGCGCTGCCGCGCGCGCGCAGCGCTTCGAGACGGATGAAGAAGTTTTCGCCGGCCAGCTGGTCGCCAAACAGCACCAGCTGCAAGGGCCGGCGCGCCCATTCGTCGCGGATGCTGTAGGGCGAGCGCAGGATGATTTCATCGACGGCCGCGCAGAACGCATATTTTGCGGCATCGATGTCGTCCGCCGACGCGCCCTGTTTTTTCGCGCCGCGGCTGAACTCATCGAGGAAGTGCGTCATCTTGCTGATGAAATCGGCATTGTCTTGCGGCCCGCTGCCGTTCTTCAGCATGAAGAGGGCGTAAAAGCCGTCGTACATCAAGTCCATCAAGGTGTGTTCGGTGCCGGGACCGGCAGCCATGCTGGAGGCATAGGCGGCCTGGCCGCCGGACATCAGGGAAGGGGTAGCGCTGGAGTGCATCGTTGGACCTCAGGAAGTGACGGCGACAAGTTCGAGTTTCAGTTCACGCATGCCGGACGGGACATACACCAGCAGCGACTGCGCCTGCAGCATGCGTTCGTACATCTGCCCCTTGGCCTCGATGGTGAAGTAAAACATGTCGGGGCGCACCGGCACGGCGGCCGGCACCTGCGGCGCATGCTGCAGGCGCACTCCGGGCAGGGCGGAGAGGACGAATTTTTCCACGTCGTCCGGTGCGCCCACCTTGAAGCGCAGCGGCACCACGTCGACCAGTTCCACGCCGGCCATGTCGGCCGACACGCCCAGGTAGAACGCCGTCTTGGCATCGATCTTTTCCGAGTCGAGCTTGCCGTGATGGTAGGACGGTTTGGTTTCCGTCAGCGCGATGGCGAAGTATTTCGACGAGATCACGGTGTCGAGCAATTCGCGGATCATGGCGTGCAGCTGGGCGAACGCGGGACCGGGATCGGCATGCCGGTACGGCGGCAGGTCGGCCAGCGCATGGCTTCTTGAAAAGGTCATCAGGCCGCCCGCCAGGCCCAGCAGCTGTTCGTACAGCCGCTCCGGATGCAGGGCCGGATGATGGAAATAATGGCTGAGCGAGGCGTAGGCCGCGCTGGCCGTATGCAGCAGCCAGAACGAGGACATGTCGCCGGAGCGGAACTCGATCACGCTCTTGCTCGGCTCGCGGTGATGCCCATACAGCGCGTTGACCTTGGCTTGCAGCGCGTCGATCAGGCGGCGCAGCTGCAGGAACAGCAGGGGCGCGCTGCGGATGGACAGGCTGGGCGGCACGAAGGCCGGATCCTGCTCGAAGCCGCCCGTCGACAGGCGCCGCAGGCGCAGCAGGGGGAAGCTGACGTAGGAATCGCGCGGTTCGGCATCGGCGACCAGGCGCAGGGTTTTTTTCAGGTAGGTCAGTTCGGCCTGCGCGGCCTGGGTGTACAGGTCCGGCGTGCTCAGATTGGCCTGGGCATAGCGCGCCGCGTTGTTGGGCTGGCCGCTGGCGGCGAAGTTGCCGCCGAATGGCTTGAACGCCGGCAAGGCGGCGTGAAAGGTCACCGATTGCAAGGACGACGGCACGTTGCCCAGGTCGAGCGCGTCGGGCAGTTCATCGCTCCCGGCGGCGTTGTAGATTTCGCCGTCCTGGAAGACCAGCGACAGTTCCAGCAGGCGCAAGCTGTTGTTGGCCAGCGCATCGCGGTCGATCTGCAACTGGTTCACGCCCCACGCATACGGATGCAGCGCCTTGACGCTTTCGTGCAGGCGCTGCTCGTGGTACTGGTCTTGCTGCTGGAAATGCTGGGGCCGCAGGAACAGCCCTTCGCCCCATAACAATTTGTTTGCCATGCTCATGGATTGCCCTCTATGCCAGACACAGTGAGGCGCGGCAGCGACTGAAAATCATGCTTCGCATCGCGCAAGGTGGTGCTTTTTTCGCAACTGCAAGAACCTTAACATTATCTTGAATAATGGCGCGTACTGTACGTTTTTGGCGTGAGTAATGTGAGTTTTCGCGTATTTTCTATTGAACGCAGTATTTTTTCAAATCATGCTACGCTCCGAAAAATAGATAATTAGCAACTATAAAAAGCAACTTTTCAGTCCACCAAACAGTCTTCTTTTTTGAAGGAAAGCCCAACATGACACGCTCGGTTTCGCTACGCACGCTTGCAGTAATCGCCTGTGCTTTTGCCCTCAGCGCCTGCAGTACGGCGCCGGTGGCCAAAGCGCCGCCCGCCGCGGCGCCGCCGACGCTGGAGGAGCTGATGGCCAAGGCCACGCAGGCCGTGGACACGGGCAACAAGGCGGCGGCGCTGGCGCTGTGGCAGGAGGCCGCAGCCGCCGCGCCCGCCGACAAGCAGCCCTGGGTGCGCATGGCGCAAAGCCGCTACGATGCCGGCCAGTATGGCGAAGCCATCCTCAACGCCCAGGAAGTGCTGGTGCGCGATCCTGCCGACAAGCTGGCCAACAGCGTGATCGCCATCAGCGGACTGCGCCTGTCGACGCGGGCGCTGGCTGACCTGAGCCGTCAGAACAACCTGTCCGGTCCGCTGCGCGCGGAATCGCAGGATCTGGCCAAGCTGCTGCGCGAGAGCCTCGGCGAAACCGTGCTGGTGCCGCCGCCGGACAAGCCGCCCGTGCGCGCGTCGCGCAAGCAGCCAAGCAAGCGCACTGCCGACGAGGGCAGCGCCAATCCATTCAATGCCCTGAAGTAGTCAGCCAGGCACAGCTACGCCGCAGTTCAACAGGCGCATCGCCGATGCCGCCAATATTTGGAAGGGGATGTCATGTCGAAGAAAGATAGTGTGCAGAAGCGCTTGCAAAAGGTACGCCCGCCACGCGTGCAGATGACGTATGACGTCGAGATCGGCGACGCCATCGAAAACAAGGAGCTGCCCTTCGTGGTCGGCGTGGTCGGCGATTTCGGCGGCAATTCCGAACTCGAACAGAAGCGCCTGAAGGACCGCAAGTTCGTCGATATCGACCGCGATAATTTCGATGAAGTGATGAAGGGCATCGAGCCGCGCGCCACCTTCCGCGTGCCGAATGAACTGGGCGCCGGAGGCGACCAGTTTGGCGTTGAACTGAAATTCCGCTCGATCGCCGATTTCCGCCCGGAAGCGGTGGTCGGGCAGGTCGAGCCGCTGCGCAAGCTGCTCGAAGCGCGCACCAAGCTGGCCGACCTGCGCAACAAGCTGGCCGGCAACGACAAGCTGGAAGACATCCTCAATGACGTGCTCAACAGCACGGAAAAACTGGCCCAGCTGGAACAACATTCGCACGTCAGGAAAGATTGATATGTCCGCACAACTGACCCCCGCATTGAGCGCCGCCGGCGCCGCCGAAATCGATTTGCTCGACCAGATCGTCGAGCAGAGCAAGGTGGCCAAGTCCAGCGTCGAACACGCCCGCGCCAAGGATCTGATTTCCGAACTGGTGAGCCAGGTCATGGATGGCACGGTGGTGGTATCGAACAACCTGGCCGCCACCATCGATGCCCGCGTGGCCGAACTGGACCAGCTCATTTCCGCGCAGCTCAGCGCCATCATGCACGCGCCCGAATTCCAGAAGCTGGAAAGCAGCTGGACGGGCCTGCATTACCTGGTGAAGAACACGGCCACCGGCACGAACCTGAAAATCAAGCTGATGAACGCGACCAAGCGCGAACTGGTCAAGGATTTCCAGAGCGCGCTGGAGTTCGACCAGTCGACCATGTTCAAGAAGGTCTACGAAGAGGAATTCGGCACCTTCGGCGGGGCGCCGTTCGGTACCTTGCTGGGCGACTTCGAATTCAGCCGCCAGCCGGAAGACATGTATTTCATCGAACAGATGTCGCATGTGGCCGCCGCCGCGCACGCGCCGTTCATCTCGTCCGCGTCGCCGGAACTGTTTGGCCTGGAAAGCTACAGCGATCTTGGCAAGCCGCGCGACCTGGCCAAGGTATTCGACACGGTCGAGTATGCGAAGTGGAAATCCCTGCGCGAATCGGAAGACTCGCGCTACGTGGGCCTGACCTTGCCCCGCTTCCTGGGCCGGCTGCCGTTCAATCCGCTCGATGGCGCCACCGTCGACGGCTTCAATTTCGTCGAGGACGTCGACGGCACCGACCACCAGAAATACCTGTGGTGCAACGCCGCCTACGCGTTCGGCACCAAGCTGACGGCCGCCTTCGAGGATTACGGCTGGTGCGCGGCGATCCGCGGCGTGGAGGGGGGCGGCCTGGTCGAAGACTTGCCGACGCATACCTTCAAGACGGACGAGGGCGAGGTGGCGCTGAAATGCCCGACCGAGATCGCCATCACGGATCGCCGCGAAAAGGAATTGAGCGACCTGGGCTTCATCTCCCTGGTGCACTGCAAGAACACGGACTATGCAGCGTTTTTCGGCGCCCAGTCGGCGCAGAAGGCGAAAAAATACAATACCGACGCCGCCAACGCGAACGCCGTGCTGTCGGCGCAGCTGCAATACATCTTCGCCGTGTCGCGCATCGCCCACTACATGAAGGCCATGATGCGCGACAAGATCGGCAGCTTTGCCGCCGCCTCCAACGTGGAAGATTTCCTCAACCGCTGGCTGACGCAGTACGTGCTGCTCGACGATAACGCCAGCCAGGAACAGAAAGCCCAGTTTCCGCTGCGCGAAGCCTCGGTGCAGGTGGCGGAAGTGCCGGGCCGGCCCGGCGTGTACCGCGCCGTGTCCTTTTTGCGTCCGCATTTCCAGCTGGACGAATTGTCCGTTTCACTCCGTTTGGTCGCGGAGCTTCCGCAGTCGACCAAATCGTAATGTATTTTTCTTCACACCCTTGAAAGGAATGACATGGCAATCGACGTATACTTGCAAATTGATGGCATCAAAGGCGAATCCACGGATAACAGCCACAAAGATTGGATCGAGTGCAAGTCGGTCCAGTGGCAGGTGTTGCAACCCAAATCGGCGACCGCCTCGACAGGCGGCGGCCATACCGCCGAACGTACCGAGCACAAGGATATCGTCATCGCCAAGATGGCCGATCTCGCCAGCCCCTTGCTGCTGCAGACGTGCTCCTCGGGCAAGACCATCCCGAAAGCCAAACTCGAGTTCCTGCGCGCCGATGGCCAGGGCGAGCGCATCAAGTACTTCGAAATCGAACTCGAGAACGTGATGATCAGCAGCGTGGCGCCATCGGTGGCCGCGGGCGACATACTCGGCGAAGACCTGGCGCTCAAGTACTCCAAGGTCAAGTGGAAATACACGCAGCAAAAAGTGGGCGGCGGTTCGGGCGGCAACACCTCGGGCGGCTGGGATCTGTCGGCCAACAAGACGGCCTGATCGTACCTGACCGCGTACGCCAGCGGCGCGCTCTGCCGCCGCTGGCTTTCCTGGCCGCCGGCAGCGGCGTCCACGCCACCCAAGAAACGGGAAACCCATGAAAGGTTTTACGCCGGGCCTGTTCGACCGCCTGATGGATACGCCCGTGCACGGCGCCTCCAGCGGCACCGTCTCGCGCCTTTCGCTCGAGGACTTGAAAGACACCGTGGCGCGCGATCTCGAAGCGCTGCTCAACACGCGCGCCGTGCTGCCCGAGGCGCTGCTCAAACCCTTTCCCGAATGCGGCAAGTCGATCATCACGTACGGCTTGAACGATTTCGCCGGGCTTAGCCTGTCGAGCACGGACGACCGCGCCTATATCTGCCAGTGCCTGGAAAAGGCCATCGCCCGCCACGAGCCGCGCTTGCGCCAGGTGCGCGCATCGCTGGAAATCGAGGAAGGCTCGATCAACCGCCTCAATTTCGCCATCAGCGCGCTGCTGGTGGTGCATGCGGCGCACGAACCGGTCAGCTTCGACGCCATCCTGCAGCCTTCCAGCCTGCACTACACGATCAGCAAGGGACGCCGCGCCGCGTCCACGGGAGCCTGAGCTTGGACGAATTGCTGCCCTATTACGAGCGCGAACTGGGTTTCCTGCGCCGCTATTCGCGCGAGTTTTCCGAGCGCTACCCGAAGATCGCCGGTCGCCTGCTGATGGGCGGCGAAGTGTGCGAAGACCCGCACATCGAGCGCATGATCCAGTCGTTCGCGCTGCTCAATTCGCGCATCTCGAAGCGCATCGACGACGATTATCCCGAATTTACCGAAGCGCTGTTCGAAGTGCTGTATCCCCATTACCTGCGGCCTTTTCCCTCGTGCTCGATCGCGCGCATGGATTACGCCGCCGCCGCGGCGCAGCTGACGGCGCCGGCGGAAATCGCCCGCGGCACGGAGCTGACGACGCGCCCCGTGAAGGGCGTGGCCTGCACCTTTCGTACGGCCTACCCCGTGACGGTGGCGCCGCTGGCGCTCACGCATGCGGCTTTTTCCGCCATCATCGAGGCGCCGGAACAGGTGCTGCTGCCGGCGAATGCCACCTCGGGCGTGCGCATCACCATCGAGTCGAGCGCGGCGCAGCTGTCGCCGGGCCAGCTGGGACTGGCGTCACTGCGCGTGTTCATCGATGGCCAGCCCTCGTTTTGCGCGGCGCTGCGCGACGCCCTGTTCATGCGCACCGTGAAGGCCTACGCCGAGGCGGACGGCAGCGGCAGCTGGGTCGCGCTCGACGGCATTCCGGTGCGCAGCGCCGGCTTTGCCGAGGACGATGCGCTGATCCCGTTTTCCGCCCGCTCGCATCCGGCCTACCGGCTGCTGACCGAGTATTTCTGCTTTCCCGAAAAATTCAATTTCTTCGACATCGACCTCGGTGCGCTGTGCGCCGCGCTGCCGTCCGGCTGCCGCCGCATCACCTTGCACCTGGCGCTGAGCGGCCTGCGCACCGATTCGAACACGGCGCGCCTGCTGGGGACGATGAACACGCACAATCTGCTGCTGGGCTGCACGCCGGTGGTCAACCTGTTCCGCCAGCGCGGCGAGCCTATCCGGCTCACGCACACGGCCGCCAGCTATCCCGTGCTGGCCGATGCGCGCCGCGCCTATGCGTTCGAGGTGCAGTCGATCGACTCGGTCAAGCTGGTGCGGCAGACACCGCAGGGCGAATCCGTGGTGGAATTCCGTCCCTTCTATTCGCTGCGCCATGGCGAGACCCCGGCCAGGGATGGCCACTACTGGGTCATGCGGCGCGACGAGATCCTCGCCGGCAAGAGTCCCGGCTACGAGACGCAGATATCGATCGTCGACATCGATTTCGATCCGGCCGCGGTGGAAACGGACACGCTCAGCCTGGAGCTGAGCTGCACCAACCGCGATTTGCCGGCGCAGCTGACCTACGGCTTGCACGGCGGCGACCTGTTCCTCGAAGGCGGTTCCAGCGTGCGCAGCATCAGCCTGCTGCGCAAACCCAGCGAGTCGCACCGTTTCGAGCGGGGACGGGGCGCCCACTGGCGCTTGATTTCGCATCTGGCGCTGAATCACCTGTCGCTGGCCGGCAGCGGCCTGGAAGCGTTCCAGGAAATGCTGACCCTGTACGACTTGCCGCGCTCGGCCACTTCGCAGCGGCAAATCCGCGGCATCACGGCCATCGCCCACCAGGCCGTCAATGCCTGGCTGCCGGGCAATCCCTTCGCCTGCCTGGTGCGCGGCGTCGAAGTGCGGCTGACGATAGACGAAGAGGCCTTCGTCGGCAGCGGCATCCACGCCTTTGCGCATGTGATCGAGTGCTTCCTGGGCTTGTATGTGCATGCTAACAGCTTCACGCAACTGGTGGTGCTGGCAAAAAAATCAGGAGAGGAGCTGTGGCGATGCAAACCACGCAGCGGCGATTCCAGCCTAGTGTAATCGAGCGCCTGTTTGCCCAGCCTTGCCGCTTCCAGTACTTCCAGGCGGTACGCATGCTGGAGCTTTGGCTCAGGCGCAATGGCTTGCCGCACGACGATGCGGTGGCCAGCTTCCTGCGCTTCCAGAATTCCGTTTCGCTCGACTTCGCCCCCAGCCAGATCGAGGCGCTGGCGCCGGAACCGCGCGAACTGGCCTCGGACGCCAGCGCCCTGGGCTCGGCGCTGTGCGGCGGACAGCTGAAATACGTGCGTGTCACGCCGGCCTTCATGGGCTTTCTCGGCGTCGCCGGCGCGCTGCCGCTGCACTATACGGAACGCATCGCCACGCACCAGCTGTATGAAAAGGACGAGGGGCCGCGCGCCTTCCTCGACACGTTTTCGAACCGCGCCCTGGCCCTGTTCTATGAAGCGTGGCGCAAGTACCGGCTGGAGCTCAAATACCAGCTCGACGGCAAGGACCAGTTCCTGCCGCTGCTGCTGTCGCTGGCGGGGCTGGGCAACGCCTCGCTGCGCCAGCGCCTGGCGGGGGACGGCGCCGGCGTGCTCGATGAATCGGTGGGCTACTTTGCCGCCGCCATGCGCCACCGGCCGCCATCGGCCGTGCTGATCGGCCAGGTGCTGTCCGAGTATTTCGGGCAGCGCATCGCCGTCAGCCAGTTTGTCGGCTGCTGGTACGACGTGCCGCGCGAGCAGCAAAGCACCTTGGGCGGCAGCAACGCCTTGCTGGGCGCCACCGCCATGGTCGGCGCGCGCGTCTGGCAGCGCGACCTGCGCCTGCGGCTGACCATCGGCCCGCTGGCCCGCTGCCACTTCGACGCCTTCCTGCCTGGCGGCGCGGCCGCCCTCGCGCTCGAGAAGATGCTCGCCATGTTCACCGGCCTGTGCCTGGAATACGAAGTGCAGCTGGTGCTGCGCGCCGCCGACGTGCAGGGCATAGCGCTGACGGTGCCGCGCAGCGGCGGGCGGCTGGGCTGGGACAGTTTCCTGATCACCGGCGGCGAGGCGCGCGACCGCGCCGATGTCCGCTATGAACTGCATGCGCCGGCCTGACCTCGCGCCGCTCCACCGATTTCGCCAACCATTACCCGACAAGGACCGCCGCCCCATGAGCATCAACCTGAAAACCCTGATCAGCAAGTTGAACGACACCTGCCGCACGGCCGCCACGCGGGCGGCCAGTCTTTGCGTCGGCCTGGGGCAGTATGAAGTCGACCTGGAGCACGTCTTCCTCGCGCTGCTGGAGCAGCCGCGCAGCGATTTCGTGCTGATTGCGCGCAGGAGCGGCGTCAGCGTGAGCATGCTGGAAGCGGATTTGCGCGCCGAAGTGGCGCGCCTGCAGACGGGCAACACGCGCACGCCCGTGTTTTCCGTGCGCCTGCCCAAGCTGTTCGAGCATGCCTGGCTGATCGCTTCGCTCGATTTGCGCGCCGGGCGGCAGGTGAGCATCCGCAGCGGCCACCTGCTGCAGGCGCTGCTGACCGAGCCGGAACTGGCGCAGCTGGCCTACCGGGGTTCGGCGCTGTTCCACGAATTCAAGCTCGACGAGATCAAGCACGGGCTCGACAAGCTGACCGAGGGGTCGCAGGAAGCCGGCGAGGCGGCGACGGGGCAGGAGGATGCGGGCGACGCCGGCGGCGATCCCGTGGGGGAACTGGCCGGTGCGGCGGCGTCGAAAACGCCGGCGCTGGATCAGTTCACCGTCAACCTGACGGCCCGCGCGCGCGCCGGCAAGGTCGATCCCGTGATCGGGCGCGACATGGAAATCCGCCAGGCGATCGACATCCTGATGCGGCGGCGCCAGAACAATCCCATCCTGACGGGCGAGGCGGGCGTCGGCAAGACGGCCGTGGTGGAGGGCCTGGCGCTGCGCATCGTGCAGGGCGACGTGCCCGACATTTTGCAGGGCGTGGAAATCCACACGCTGGACATGGGCCTGCTGCAGGCCGGCGCCAGCGTCAAGGGCGAGTTCGAGAACCGCCTGAAAAACGTTATCGCCGAAGTGGGCAAGAGCGCGCACGCCATCATTCTCTTCATCGACGAGGCGCACACGATGATCGGCGCCGGCGGCAGCGCCGGCCAGAACGATGCGGCGAACCTGCTGAAACCGGCGCTGGCGCGCGGCGAGCTGCGCACCATCGCCGCCACCACCTGGGGCGAATACAAAAAATATTTTGAAAAGGATGCCGCGCTGGCGCGCCGCTTCCAGGTCGTCAAGATCGAGGAGCCGAGCGAAGAGCTGGCGTGCGCCATGTTGCGCGGCATGGCGCCGCTGATGGAACAGCATTTCAAGGTGCGCATCTTCGACGAGGCGATCACCGAAGCCGTGCGCCTGTCGCACCGCTACATCGCCGGCCGCCAGCTGCCGGACAAGGCCATCAGCGTGCTCGATACGGCTTGCGCCAGGGTGGCGCTGGGGCAGAGCGCCACGCCGGCCCTGCTCGACAGCGTGGCGCGCCGGCGCGAGCGCATCGATGCGGAAGCCTCGGCCCTGGCGCGCGAGGAGAGCGGCGGCGCACGCCACGGCGCGCGGCTGCAGCTGCTCGACGCCGAACGCGGCGCCGCCACGCAGGAACACGCGCAGCTAGCCGCGCGCTGGGACAGCGAAAAGGCGCTGTCGGAACAGATCCAGGCGATCCGCCGGCAGCTCGAGGAGGGCACGCCGGCCGACGCGGGCCAGGGGCGCGAGCTGCTGGCGCTGCAGGCCGAACTGGCGTCGCTGCAGGGCGAGACGCCGCTGGTGCCGGTGCAGGTCGACGGCCACGTGGTGGCGGAAATCGTCGCCGGCTGGACCGGCATCCCGTTGGGCAAGATGGTCAAGGATGAACTCAAGACGGTGCTGCGGCTGAAGGATTTGCTGCAGGAGCGCGTGCTGGGCCAGCCCCACGCGATCGAGGCGGTGGCGCAGCGCGTGCGCACGGCGCGCGCCAACCTGGACGACCCGGACAAGCCGAAGGGCGTGTTCCTGTTCGTCGGCCCGTCCGGCATCGGCAAGACGGAAACGGCGCTGGCGCTGGCCGACGTGCTGTATGGCGGCGAGCGCAAGCTCATTTCCATCAACATGAGCGAGTACCAGGAAGCCCACAGCGTGTCGGGCTTGAAGGGTTCGCCGCCCGGCTATGTCGGCTATGGCGAAGGCGGCGTGCTGACCGAGGCCGTGCGCCGCAATCCGTACAGCGTGCTGCTGCTCGACGAGGTGGAAAAGGCGCATTCCGATGTCATGGAGCTGTTCTTCCAGGTCTTCGACAAGGGCGTGATGGACGATGCCGAGGGACGGGAGATCGATTTCAAGAATACCATCATCATCCTGACCTCGAACGTGGCGTCGGCCAGCATGATGCAGGCGTGCCTGAACCTGCCGCCAGAGCAGCTGCCGACGCCGGAGCAGCTGGAGCTGGCCATCCGCCCGCAATTGCTGAAGGTCTTCAAGCCCGCGTTCCTGGGGCGCCTGAAGGTGATCCCCTTTTATCCGCTCGGCGACGATGTGCTGGCCCGTATCATCGGCCTGAAGCTGGGCCGCATCGCCGCGCGCATCGCCGCCAATCACCAGGCCGAGTTTATCTACGACGAGGTGCTGGTCGAGGCGGTGCTGGCGCGCTGCACCGAAGTCGATTCGGGCGCGCGCAATGTCGACAATATCCTCAATGGCAGCCTGCTGCCGGAAATCGCCGAAGCCGTGCTGGCGCGCATGGCCGAAGGGCAGGGCATCAGCCGTATCAAGGCCAGCGCCGGCAAGCAGGGCCAGTTCCGGTATACGATCAAATAGGCGTCAAGCCGCTTCAGTGGCCGCTGCCGGGCGCGATGCCCAGCAGCTCCTCGATGTGGGCCAGCGAGGCGCCGTCCTTGACCACGCCGCGCAGCCATTCGTGCAAATTCTGTTCGCCCGCGTTGGCGGCCTTGTCGGCGAAGTACGAGACGGGGCTGTGCGGCTCCGTCTGGCGGAAGTACTGCGCCACCTGGCGCAGCTGCGCCAGCGCCTGGGCGCGGCTTTGCAATTCTCCGGGCGCCGCCGGCGGCAGCGCCGGTACGGCGGCCGGTGCCGCCAGGCCGCCAGCCGGCACCGGTGCGGCGGCGACGCTGGCGGCAGGGATGGCGACGGCTGCGGCGGGCAGGGCCAGCTGCATCGCCTGCAGCGCCTCGCGCGCCAGCGAAAAGCCCGGACTATCCTTGCCCAGGCGGCTATCGGCGGCCTGTTCCAGCTCGGCCAGCGCGTCCAGGCAGAACTGGGCGTCGGCGGCAAAGGCGGCGCGGAACTGCGCCGACGTGGCGCGCCGCGCCGCCTCCATGTCCACCAGCCTGGTGCCGTTGACGCCGTCCTGGTTGCTGGCGGCCCGCTTGCGCGCCGTCTCGAAGTCGATGGTCGACCAGCCGCCCGATTGCTTGTCCGTCAGCGCCATGGCGCGCACCAGGGATGGCGTGCGCGCCAGGATCCAGCTCAGGTTGCCGATGCGTTGCTCGTGGTCGTCGCCATCGGGCTGCGGGTACAGGCCCAGGTCCCAGTACTGGCGCAGCAGGCCGGCCAGCAGGCGATAGCCTTCGCCCAGGCCGCGCAAATGGTCTTGCCTGGCGCTGGCTTCGGCCAGCCAGGCGGCAAGCCGCAAGTCTTTGCTCTTTGTGCCCAGCAGGGCGGCGCAGCGCTGCTGGACGAAGGCCCAGTCGGCTTCCTTCAGGTCGGTGACCCACTCGCCCTGGTCGAGCGTGGGGTCGTCGAACTTGCGCGCCTGGCCGATGGCGTCGAAGTCGGTGGAGAAGGACAGGTCGACGCCGCATGGCTGCTCGGCGCTGATGGGAAGTAGGAGCTGGTCGGCTGAAATCATGTGTGTTCTCGGCAGTGGGGCGGATGGCTTGCTGGCGGCATGGCGGCCTTACTGGACCATGCGAAATTCGATGCGGCGGTTGCGCGCGCGGCCATCGGCGCTGTCATTGCTGGCGATGGGACGGTCCGGGCCCTGTCCTGAAGCGCTGAGCAGATCGCCGTCGATGCCCTTGCCGGCCAGGTAGGTCTTGACCGCCTCGGCGCGCGCCTGGCTCAGGTTCTGGTTGCTGGCGCGCAGTCCCAGGTTGTCGGTGTGGCCGATGATGTCCACCTTGCGGCCCGCCAGCTTGTGCAGCGCCGCGCTCATTTCGTCGAGGATGGCGCGGCCCGACGGCGTCAGCGTGGTCTTGCCGCTCTCGAATTCGATGGTGCGGTTGGCCAGCGCGCCGTCGAGGATGTTCTGCTCGGAGGCGGACACGCGCAAGCCGTTGTTGACGGTGTACGTGGGATTGAGGCTGGTGGCGAAGTCGCTGGCGATCTTTTGCCGCTGCGCCTCGTTGGCCACTTCGCCGCGCACGCTGACCACGCTGCCTTCGATCTTCAGCTGGCCGCGGCGGATCTGCTTGAGGTCCGCCGTCAGCAGCTTTTGCACATAGGCGTTCCAGTTGGCCGGCTGCGCGACCTGGCCGACGGCGATCTGGTCGACCACCTTGTCGGCGCCGTACAGTTCGCGCAGGCGCACCAGCACCGCCGCCTTGGCCGCTTCGTCCGGCACCGTGCCGCTGGCCAGGACCTGGCCCGGCTGCGGCGTGGCGGCGGCGGGCGCCGAGACAGTGGCCGCCGGCGCGGCGGCGCTTTGCGCGCTGGCGCCGGCCGGCGCGAAGACCAGGCTGAGAAGGATGGCAAGGTGGATGTGGCGCATGATCAAGTCCCGATGAAGGCGGCACGAAACGTGTCGTGCGCCGATTTGAGTGACAGGTTGGCCTGTGCGAGGTAGCTCGAGGCTTTCTTGATGGCGTAGTCGCTGTCGGCGTGTTCCTCGACCCAGGCCAGGTCGTCGAAGGCGATGTGGTGCTCCAGCGCCGCCTGCGGTTCCATGATGGCGTGCAGGGTCTGCGCCGAGGCGCCGCAAAAGCCCAGCACCAGCGCATGGCGGCCGCGGATGCGGGTGATGAACAGCGCCAGTTCGAAGTCGGCGCGCGCCAGGAACGGGGAGATCAGGTGCATCCAGAAGGCCGCCACCAGGTTGCGGTACAGCGGGTCGGCCGGCAGCGGCAGTTCCAGGCTTTTTTCCAGCCGGCTGGAGCTGCTGGCCATGACGGGCTGCAGCAGCATGCCCAGGGCCAGCAGCACCTGGCGCACGGAACCGCCAAAACCCGTGGGCGCCAGCAGGGCGTCGAGCGCGCCCACCGTCTGCAAGGCGAGAAAATCGTCGAAGGCGGCCTCGTAGGCGCTGCCGCGCAAGTCCAGTTCGATGCTGGCGCCCGCGGCGGCCGCCGGCAGCGCGGCGCCGGCCGCCGCGCCGCACATCTCGGCGCTCAGGGCATCGAGGCGGTTCCACAGGCGCGACAGCACCAGCGGACTGGTTGGTACAAAGCCGGCCGGCTGCGCCACTTCCATGGCGCCCATCATCAGGAAGGGAAAGCGGCGCGACGAGGCATCGCTGCTGGCGGCAATATGCCCGGCGATGGCGCGGCCGCGGCGCGGGCCGATGAAGGCGAAATGCAGCGGCGGCAGCGCATCGTAGGTGAGCTTCCAGCGCGCATCGGCCGTCATCAGTTCCATGGCGTTGGCGAGCCAGTCATCGAGCATCTTCAGCAGGGGCGGATTGTCGCCGTGCTTGATGAAGTCGCCGCGGCTGGGGATCTTGCCAAAATAGCCGATCTGGGTAACGGTAGGGCGGCTCATGGCGTGTTCCCGGCGATGGCGGTGGCCGTTTCCGGCGCGCCGATGGCGACCGATTCCGGCAGTTTCAGGCCACGGAAACCCTGGTTGCCGGCGGAGGTGGCGGCTGGCGCGGGCGCGGTCACGATCTTCAGGTTGGCCGTCACGGTGACGCCGCTGTTTTCCCAGCTCAGTTCGAATACGCCGCCCTCCTTGCGTGTGCGCCTGGCCGAGTCGATCATCTTCTTCAGGCCGAAATGCCCCGGTTCGTTCAGCAGCACCACGGTGCGCCCTTCCGGCGTGATGGCGCTGATGCGCGAGCCGGGTACGCCCTGCGGGTTGGGCCAGACCATGTGCACCCAGGGCTGCGGCTGGCCGCGCCAGCGCAGCGCCTGGCCATCGATCTCGATCGTGTATTCGGCGGCGCCGGGCGCATTCAGTGCCTGCAGGTCGAAGCGCGTCTGCGCTTCGGCGGCGCCGGCCGCCGTGGCCACGCCGTTGGCGCTGAGCGGGGCGACCCAGCCGGGCAGGCTGGCCACCACCGGCGGCGCCAGGGTGATGCCCATCGCGGCCCAGGTCCTGGCGCTGATGGCGTCGCCGCGCCGCACGACCAGCGGGCCGATGGTGGTGTTGAAGAACTTGGCGATGGCGCCTTCCGGGCCGAAGACCTGGCCGATGTCGGCATTGCTTGCCTCGATGCGCGAGTCGGGCGCGAACGGATATTTCGGCGCCAGGGTTTTCTGGAACGGTTCGAGCACCTGCGCCAGCCAGACCTTGTTGATCTCCGTTTCGGTCGGCTTGACGATGACGGCGAAGGTCTGCATCAGCGGGCGCACCAGCAGCGGGCGGATGGCCTGCTTTTGCTGGTCGCTCATGCCGGTCAGCATCTGCTCGTCCACGTACTTGAGCGCGTCGGCCAGCTCCGAGCCGTTGCCATCGAGCGTCTGCTGCATCAGCTGCTTGGCGCCGGGGCCCGTGTCGCCCTGGTTCTTGATCTGGTTGAAGCGCACGCGCAGCTTCGACAGGGCCGCCAGGTAGCCGCGCATGGGCGAGGCTTCCTTGTCGCGCGCCACCACCAGGCGCGCCACGCCGGAAAATTCGCGGCCGACGGGTCCCATCGGCATGGCGCCGCCGGCCTGGCCCGGCGCCGCGACGGCGGGCTTCTGACGCAGCACCGTTTCGCGGAACCAGTCCATCGCCCCGCGCTGGGCGCGCTGCAAGCCCTGGCCCAGCAGCGAAGGGTTGTCCCACGAGGTTTCCTGGTACACCGTCTCGATCAGCTTGTTGAGGGGCGACGCTTGCGGATCGCCGAGGCGGTTCATCGCCTGCGCCGCGTTGTCGAACCCGTTCAATTCGCGGATGCTCACGCCCTGGAGGAATTTCTGCCACTCCCTGGCGTAATCGGTCTTGTACAGTTCCACCAGCGCCTTCTGGATCTGTTCCGGGCTGCCTTCCAGGGTCAGGTCATCCTTCGACGCCGTCTTGAGCACCCAGTCGGCGCTTTGCAATTCGCGGTTGGCCGCTTCCTGGAACGCCTGCTGAATGTATTTTTCCCACGCGTCGCGCGTGAAGGTGCCGGGGATGGCGTAGCTGCCCAGCACCAGTTCCTTGTCCTGCTCGCCAACGATGCGCGCCACCGTCATCGACGGGAAGCGCGTGGCGGCGCGCGCCTTCACGTCCGCATACACGCGGTCGCGCGCCGGCATGCCGCGCACCACGCGGCGCAGGCTGTCGCGCGACTGGTCGGCCAGGGCCCGCTTGTTCTCGATCTGCGGCCAGGACGGATCGTCGATCTGCGTCAGGTAGAACGAGATCAGGCGCTCGGCGCTGCGGATCATCTGTTCGCGCGGCATGTTGCCCCGGTTGGCGTCGAGCCAGCCGCGCCAGTAGCGGGTCAGCTGGTCGTTCAGGTGGCCGGCCTCGGCGCGCGACTTGTCGCCCAGCATCAGGTAGGTTTTCAGGGCATTGTAGGCATCCTCGACATTCGTCGGCGCGGCATCCTTGAAGGGCTGGCTTGCCGCACTGACTGGCGCACTGGCTGTGGTCGCGGCCGTCGTGCCGGCTGGCACGGCCGTCAGCGGCTGCAGCTGGTCGGCGCCCGCGTTCACTTCCGCGAGGAACGATTCCAGCGATTGCGCCACCGGCGCGAGCATGACTTCCTTGAGGCCGGAAAAATACTCCTCGCGCAGTTTGCGCTCCAGCAAATCGCCCTGGTACAGGCCCAGGCTGAGCGCCAGTGGCCGCTTGCTGCGGTACGCTTCCAGCTGCTCGATGCGGTCCTGCATGATTTCCAGGGCCTGGAAGCGCGACTGCAGATCCAGGCGCTTGTCCTGCACCTTGATGGCTTGTTCCAGGTCGGCCTGGACGTTGGCCGCCAGCTGGCGGTTGGCCAGGTAGGACCAGCTCCAGCCGCCCAGCGCCAGGCCGGCCAGCGTGATGGCGGTGAAAAACGTGGCATAGCGCAAGCGCGTCTTGCGCGGGCTGGCGTATTGCGCCACCAGTTCCCGGTCGGCGAAGATCACCTTGCGGAACAGGTTCAGCAGGAAGTAGCCGTGCTGGTCCTGGGCCTGGACAGCCTGGTGTTCCTGCGGCTGCGGCTTGAGGTCGAAGCGCTGCGCCACCCGTTCCGACGAGGCGGAGACGGAAGCGCCTTCCTGCAGCGCGCTGGTGAAATAGAAGCCGCGGAAGACGGGCTTGAACTGGAACGGGTTTTCCTCGAACAGGGTGGCGATGAAGGCGCGCAGCGGCCCTTTCACGGAACTGAATTCCAGCGGGAAGGTGAACACGCCGGGCGGCATGCGCTCGCGTCCCAGCAGCGACATATTGGCCAGGCTGAGGTCTTTCAGGCCATCGTACAGCTCGTCGAAACGCTGGTCGAACTGTTCCAGCACGTCCTGCTTCGAGTTGTTGACGCCGTAGGGCAGGGTGGCGCCCCAGACCTTGTCGCGTTCGGAGCGCTCGGCATCGTGGAAAAATTCGCTGAAGCCGGTGATCAGGTCGGCCTTGGTGAATACCACGTACACGGGCGCATGGACTTCCAGCTTCTCCGTCAGTTCCTGCACGCGCTGGCGCAGGTTCTTGGCCAGTTCGATGGCGAATTCGGGCTTGCTGCCGGTCAGCTCGGCAATGCTGACGGCGATGATGATGCCGTTGATCGGCGCGCGCTTGCGGTGTTTTTTCAGCAGGTTGAGAAAGCCGAACCACTCGGCGCGGTCTTCATCGTTGATGGCGTAGCGCCCGGCCGTGTCGAGCAGGATGCCGTCGGTGGTGAAAAACCAGTCGCAGTTGCGCGTGCCGCCCATGCCTTGCACGATTTTGCTGTCGACAAAAGGAAACTGCAGGCCGGAATTGGCGATCGCCGTGCTCTTGCCGGCGGCGGGATTGCCGATGATCATGTACCACGGCAATTCATACAGCGCGGCATCGCCCGACAGCTGGCCCAGCCGCGATGTCTTGATGGTATTGATCGCTTCGAGCATGCGCTTGCGGATGGCTTCGGTTTCCTCGCGCTGCACCGGGCCGGCCTTGGGCGCGGCGCCGGCCGCCTGCTGCTCCAGCATGCTGTTGAAACTGGCGCCCTCGCGCCGGCGTCGGCGGCGGCGCAGCCACCACACGATGGCGCCCAGCAGCGCCGCCGCGGCCAGGAAGGGCAGCAGCCGGATGGCTGGCCAGTCGAAAATGACGGCGCAGGCGAAGAGCAGCAGGACGGCGGCCGCGATGCCGAGGATGAGCAGGCTGGTGCGTGAAGTCAGGAAGTGCCAGAATCGTTGCATCATAGTTTTATCGTGTGCAAACCGTTAAGGTGCGTGAATGGGACGTCGCTGTGTATCAGGTGGTGCTGTGACTGTTTTGCGCGGGCGGACCAATGACGAGGGCGCCGCGCTGGAGTGGATCGAGGTTGCTGAAACATAAAACTTGCGCGCCGTCGTCGGCTGCCGCCTGCCGTGCCATGGCCAGGGCGGCCAGCGTCGTGACGGCGCCGCACTGGCCGCATGCGGCGCCGACGCCCAGCACCTGTTCGCCCAGGTCCAGCTGGGGCAAGAGGGCACCGGCGCACTGCATCAGTTCGAGCATGCGGTTGGCGCGCTGGTCGGTATCGGCGCTGACCAGCGCGATGCCGGCCGCCGCATCGTCGCCGGCCGCCGCCAGCGCCTGCCTGCCCAGGTCCGCCAGCATGTTCTTGTCGGCCGCTCCCCGCTGGCTGGCGCCTTGCGGCCGTTCGCCCGTGGCGGCGCGGTGCAGCAGGACTGGCACCGGCTCGTCCAGTGGTGGCGCCGCGCCTGGGATGTCCAGCAGCAGGCCGGCCGCGCCTTCGCCGGGAATCTGTCCATTCGTCTGGCTGGCGCTGAACAGCTGCTCCTGGCTCGCCAGGACATGCACGCGCAGCTCGCCCAGGTGCGAATCGCAGGCCAGCACGATGGACAGGCAGGGCGGCTGCAGCGGCGCCGCGTGGCCGGCAAGCTGGTTCAACAGGGCAAACGGCGCCGCTTGCCGGGTGGCCGGCTCGGTGGGCGGCAGCAATTGCTGCGCCGGCCACCCCTGTTCGCGCGCCAGATGGCGCAGCCAGGCGTCGCCGGCCTGGTGCTGTGCGGCGTTCCACGAGGCCGGCATCAGCAGGTGCAGCCGCAGCATGGGCAGCGCGCTGGCTGGCGAGGCCGGTGCACCTGCGGACAGCGCATGCTGCAGGGCTTCGTCCACCAGTTCGGCCAGCACCACGGCGCCCAGGGCCAGCGCGCGCAAGTCTTCCGGATTGAAGGGAAACGGTTCGCTGGCCAGGCCGGCCTGCGGATGCTCGCGCAGCCAGGCGGCCAGCAATTGCTGCTGCAGCTCTTCGTCGATGCCGTCCACCCTGGCGCACAGCAGGGGATAGCCGTCCGCATCGAGCAACTGGCCGTCGAGCGCGGGACGGCATTGGCGCGAGCGCATGGCGGCCAGCAATTCTGACGGCGTGGCGCCGCCCGGCATGCGCAGGCTGGCGGCCACGATATGCAGCGGCACCGCCGCCGCGGGAGGTGTCGCCGCCTCGGCCTGCAGGGGCGCGGCAGGGCCCGGCGCCGCCAGGGCTGGCCCGGCCAGCAGCCTGGCCAGCACTTTTTTACCCAGCCACAGCATGAATAGCAGGGCCAGCGGCAGCGCCAGCATGGCGCCGGCCAGCTCGCCCGGCGTCGGCATGCGCGTGCTGTCGCGCCAGTAGGCGATGGCGCCCGTCCAGCTCAGCGCAAAGACGGACACGGTCAGCAGGCAGCGTCGCAACCAGGGGCGCATCAGCGGGCTCCTCCGCATATGGGCAGGGTCGTCATGCCTGGTCGGTGGTGGCTTGCTGGCTGGCGATCAGCAGCGCCCCGCAGCTGGTCTTGTCGCCGTGGCGCGCCACGGGCTTGCCATCGACGATGAGGCTGGAGTCGCCGCTGACGATGGGGCACACGCCATGGCCGGGCAGGGGACAGGCGACCTTGTCGCCGACCCGCGCCATGCCGATGCCGCCGCTGTCGCTCACCGCCGATGCTTCCAGCACGGTGCCTCCATGCGATGTCTTGTCGCCTAATCTGATTACCGGACCCGCCATACGCGCTCCCTTCAGTGTTTTTTCATGACGCCGGGCAGGCGCAGTTCCGTATGCCCGAAATCCATCATCTTCCAGCGTCCGCCCCAGGTCATGCCGACCGATTCGGCCACTTCGCCATACAGCTGGTAGCCGCGCATGGCCCATGGGTCCTTCTCGGATATGACCAGCTTGCCATTGCGCAGGAAGGCGCAGTCGGCCGCCAGGCCGTACTGGTGCCAGCTTTGAAAGGCGGCCGCGTTGCTGACGTTGGGGCCCATGCCTGCCAACATGTCTTGCCGCTCGGGACTGCGGTAGCCTTCCAGCAGCGCCATCTCGTAGCCATGTTTTTCCTTCATGATCTTGAAGACCAGCAGCAGGCGCTGGGCGTATTCCACATTCAGCAAGGTCCAGTTGCGGCTGGCCGATACCAGCAGCGGACGCTCCTGGCGCACTTCTTCGGTGGCAAACACCAGCGGCGGCAGGTCGACGGGCGGCACCAGCTGCTCGCCCTGCAACAGGCTTGCCACCTGCGTATTCATTTCCCGCGTCGACACATCGTAGGCGCCCAGCATGGATTTGCTGTCGGCCATCAGGGCCAGCAGGGTCGGCAGGCTGATCGCGACCACGCCTGCGAGACACAGCAGGTAATGACGGCGCAGCAGGTCGGCAGTGCGGGCCCACAGCGTGGCGCCGCGCAGTCCCAGGCTGGCCATGCCCGTCTGCCGGCGCCTGGCCACGCGCTGCAGGCAGGCGGCGAGGCGCTGCTCCGCGCCATCGACGGCGTGCAGCACGAAATCGCGCCCGGCAGGAAACAGGATCAGCCAGCTGATCAGGCATGCCAGGATGAAATACAGCGCTACCGCGAGTAGGAACACGCTAACCTCAATCAAAAAATGTTTGGCTGCGGGGAACGGTGCTGTCCATCAGGGAAAACAGGGAAGCGATGGATATTGCCTGGAAGTATATCTTACAAAACTGATAATTAAGGGGGGCTTTTTTCAATTGTGCGGGGGGTGCGCACTGTTGATTTTATGGCACGCGTCATGATTTTGTTGAATAGCGTAAAGTCTTGCAAATATTACAGGAGCGCACATTTTGCGAACTCATGACGATAGCCCCCGGCTCCCGGCCCGGCCCAGCCTGTTGACCCAGGCGCAGCAGGCGGAGGCCGACCGTAACCGCATCCTGACCACGCTCGAGGGTGGTAATACCGGCTCGCCCGTCAGGGCCAGGCGCGGCAGTCTGGCGCTGCGCGGGGGCATGGGCGCGGTGGCCGCGCTGCTGCTCTTGTTGGCCGCAGGCATCTGGCTGGGCCAGCGCGGAGAACGGGCTGGCGACGACGCTGCGCCGCTTCCCCTGCCCGCCGCCACCGCCGCACCCGCCGCCGTGGCGCCGCCGCCGGCCGTCGCCAGCATCCATGACGAGGCGCCGCAGCAGAGCCTGAGCGAGATGCTCGATGCCGGCGCGACCGCCACAGCCGCCACGGCCGCTGCCGGGAACGCGCGTGCCGCGCATCCCGACGATGTGCTGAGCAAGGCGCTGGAAACGCCATCGCCGCCACCGGCTGCCGTGAAACCGGCGGTCAAGGCCCCCCGTCCTGCAGCCAAAAAGCCACCGGTGAAAGGGCCGGCTGCCACGCCCGCGCGCCGCGCCGAAGACAGCGATGTCGCCCTGCTGTCGGCCCTGCTGGCCCACACGCAGGCCGCGCCAGTGCCGAAGAAAACCGCTTCCGGCCTGCGGACCCAGTTGCAGCAATGCGCGGCGCTCAAGCGCGACGCCGCCGTGGCGTGCCGCGCACGCGCCTGCCAGGGTCATGCCGGCAACGCGCAATGCAAGGCCGGGCAAGTTGCCGCGAAAGGCGGAAAATGAGTGCCGCCAGCGCCGATCAGGTCAACGCTTCCCTGGCTGGTTTCAGCAGCGTGACGCGGCTGTATGAGCTGTCGCTGGACGGCGGCGAGGGCGGGACGGCACAGTGGCTGGTGGAAGCGTTTGTCGCCGACGAGCAATTGCAAACCGTGGGCGCGCGCGACATCATAGTGCTGTCCACGCAGGCGAATGTGGCGCTGGCGCCGTTGCTGGGCAAGCCGGCCGCGCTGCACGCCAGCCTGGCCGATGGCACGCGCACGCAGTTTTCCGGCTATATCAGCGCAGCAGCCATGCTGGGCAGCGATGGCGGACTGGCCCGTTTCCGGCTGCGCCTGACGCCGTGGCTATGGCTGTTGAGCCAGGTACGCAACAGCCGCGTCTGGCAAGACAAGAGCGTAATCGAGATCGTCGACAGCGTGTTCCAGGCGTACGCGCCGCAAGCCGACTGGCGCTGGAGCGGCGACACGGGACCGTTCATGGCCGAGGCGCAGCCGCGCAGCTATTGCTGCCAGTACCGCGAGTCGGACCTGGCTTTCGTCACGCGCCTGCTGAGCGAAGAAGGCCTGGCCTGGCGTTTTGAAGAACATGAGGGCGGCCATTGCCTGGTGCTGTTCGCCGACAGCAGCGCCTTGAGCGCGGTGCCGGAAGACGCCAGCAGCGCGCAAGGCGGCGGCATCCGTTTTCATGGCGCGCGGGCCATGGAACAGGCCGATTCCATCCAGGCGCTCAGCCGGGCGCGCGTCTTGCGCACGGCGGTGGCGAGCGTGCTCAGCTACGATTACAAGGCCAAGAAAGCCGTCAGCGCCAGCGTGCCGACGCGGCTGGCGCCGGGCGGGAAAAACGCGCCCGCGCTGGAAAGCTATGACACGCCGGGCCAGTATTTCTATGCCAGTGCGGCCCAGGCCGAACGCTACGCCTTGCTGCAGATGCAGGCGATCGAAGCGCGCGGCGAGCGCTGGCAGGCGCGTTCGACCGTGCGCACCTTGCGTGCCGGCACGCGCTTTACCCTGACGCAGGGACCGCTGCAGCAGGACGGCGCCGAGGCGCCGGCACTGGTGGTGCTGCGCGTATGCAGCGTGGGCGTGAATAATCTGCCGGCGCCCGCGCGGCAGGGCTTGGCTGAACTGTTCGGCCCCATCCCCGAATTGCTGCAGGAAAGCCTGGCTGGCCAGGCGCTGGCGCCGCGCGATATCGCGCAATTCCAGCAAGTGATCGCGCAGGCGGCCGAGAGCGGCTATGCCAACCATATTGAAGCGATCGCGGCCGATACGCCATGGCGCCCCGTGCATGACGGCGGCGACGCGCGCCACCACCCGAAACCGACGGCCTGCGGCAGCCAGAGCGCCATCGTCGTCGGCGCCGACGGCGGCACCAGCGCCAGCGGCGGCAGCGAAATCCATTGCGACAAGCTGGGCCGGGTACGCATCCGTTTCCACTGGCAACTTGACGGCAGCGCCACCTGCTGGGTGCGCGTGGCGCAGCGCTCGGCCGGCGGCGGCATGGGCAGCCAGTTCCTGCCGCGCATCGGCCAGGAAGTGCTGGTGCAATTTCTGGAAAACGATATCGACCGGCCCATCATCGTCGGCGCCCTGTACAACGGGCAAGGCGAGGGCGGCGTCGCGCCCACGCCGGGCGGCATCACGGACAAGCCCGCGGACGCCAGCGTCTTCGAGCCGGCGCGCGACCATGCACCATCGGCGCAGGGCAACGTGGCCGGCGGCAACAGCCCGCTCTGGCATGGCGCGGCTGGCGGCAGCGCCGGCCACCGCAACGGCGCGGCGCAATGGGGCATCCGCAGCAAGGAATTCGGCGCCGCCGGCTCCGGCTCTGGCTATAACCAGTTGCTGTTCGACGATACCGACCAGCAAGGGCGCATCCAGCTCAAGAGCAGCCATGCGGCAAGCGAACTCAATCTTGGCCACCTGATCCATGCAGCCGACAATTACCGGGGCAGCCTGCGCGGCACGGGCGCCGAGCTGCGCACCGACGCTTACGGCGCCGTGCGGGCCGGCGCCGGGCTATTGATTTCCAGCTACCTCGTCAACCACGACGCGCAGGCGCGCGATCCGGCCGGCGACAATGCGCCCGGCATGGTCTTGCTCAAGCAGGCCGCCAAGCTGGGTGCAACCTTCAGCGCCGCCGCCGTCACGCACAAGACGGTCGCGTATGCCAGCCACCTGGGCCCGGCCAAGGCGAATGCCAGCGTGCTCGACGAAAAGGCGGCACCCTTGCCGGCGTTCCTGACCAGCGTTTCCGGCATGCTGAGCCAGGAAAATACGGCCGCCGCCAGGAGCGACGCAGCGGGCAAGCCGACCAGTCCCGGCGACGACAAGCTGCCGCACAGCAGCGACGCCATCATCGCCATCGCCGCCCGCGCCGGCCTGGGCGTGCTGGCGGGCCAGGATATCCAGCTGGTCAATGGCGAAACCACCTCCCTGATGAGCGGCCAGGACACCCAGTTCGTCGGTGGCGGCCAGTTGCGCGTGCACAGCGGCCAGGCCATCGGCGCGCTGGCCGGCGTCGTCAAGGCGGGCGAGAACAATATCGGCTTGCAACTGATTGCCGCCAAACAAGCCATCGACCTGCAGGCGCAGGCCGACGTGCTCAACGTGCAGGCGCGCGAGGAAGTCAATATCGTCAGCGCCGCCGCGCACATCGACTGGGCGGCGGCGAAAAGCATCCGCCTGTCGACGGCGGGCGGCGCCAACATCACCATCGAGGGCGGCAACATCACCGTGCAGTGCCCCGGCAAGATCACGGTGCATGCCGGCAAGAAGAGTTTTGACGGGCCATCCCGTGCAAGCTATCCACTGCCGGTAATGCCTCGCAGTATTTGCAAGGAATGCCTGTTAAATGCGGCCAGGAGCGGCTCGCCCTTTGCCGCGAAGGGGGAATGATCATGCGCGAAAACGATGGCGGGACCCCCGCGTGTGGTTTGCAGTTGCTTGCGCTGCTCGATAGTCCTGCTCTCGACAAGGGGGAGTCCCTCTACAGCTTGATTGATGGTGCCAAGTTGGATGGTGTGGCCCGTATCCGCTTGCCTGGCGATCACAGCGTTGAGTTGTATTCCCTGTTGGGTGAATTGGCTGAGCCGGACGCCCTGTACGCTGGCCCGATATTGTTGCGGCATATACAGCGCGAGAAATGTCCCTTGCTCGCCAAATTGCTGTGCACTGCTGGCAGCGCCCATTTTATGTCGCTGATTGTTTCTGGCCAGCCCCTGCAGCAATTGTTAGAACGGCTGACCTGGTTGACAGAGGTGGTGCACGATGACGGTACCGAGTGGATCATGCGCTACTACGATCCGCTTATCCTGCCGCACTGGCTGGACGTGCTGGAAACGGCGCAGCGCAAGACTGCACTCGCAGGCATCACGGGCTGGTTGTACAAGGACGTGCGTGGGGTGCCACAAATTGTACCGGGCGAGAAAAATGAGGCGCCTGCCCCGCCTGACAGTGAACGCATGCTTTTGACACAACATCAATATCTCGAACTGATGCATAGAGCATCGCCGTACATGCTGATGAAGCAAATGGAGAGCGATGATCCGCAGGCGCTCGATGGTTTGCCTCCGGATCAGCGCTACGACTTTTTTTTTGAACAACTGGGCAGGGCGCAGGCATATGGATTAAGTTCGCCCACAGACTTGAAAAGTTACTGCATGTTGTCGCTCATGTTAGGTGCCGATTTTCATCTGGCGCCACTCGCCGCCATCGCTTTGCAGGCCGAAGGAACGGCGCAGTCCTTCAGTGACCGGATCCTGGCCTGGACTCCTGGGCAATGGGCTGCGCTCGAAGAAGTTTCCTCTTCCAATATGAATGCGATTCCGACATGAAAAAACTGGCCTCCATCGTGTTGTGCCTATTTATTTTGGCCGCTTGCGATTCCAGGGCGAAGGAAGAACGCTTGCAACAGGAATTAAACGAGAAAACCTTCACTACGACGTCATATAACTACACGCCGTACGATATTTATTCGATCGCATTCAAGGGCATTTCACTGCCATTCAATGTCGATGAAGCGCCCAGCGGCGGTTCCATTTTTTTTCGCGACGCAAGCGAGGCGGAAATGGACAATGGTGAAAAAGTCAGTTTCAGCAGTGGAAATTGCTGTTTCATCTGGGATAGTCCTGTGGATAAACCGCTGCGCGTGCGCGTGGTCTGGAGCGTGGTTTTCGATACGACCTACCACGATGGAAAATCGAGTGTCGACTATGACGAACGCACTTCCAGGATCAGTGCTCCTGGAAGCCGCTGGTGTCAGGCTACTGTTGACATCCTGCCCGCCAAAGGGCCCGAGCGCCCAACCATCGTGCTTTTGCACTTTCTTGCCGATGGTACGGTTCAGGCACATCTGGGCACATTCAAGACGCAGGCGCCGCTTGCTGCCGAGCAGGTAAAACTGCATTCGGCGCGCCTTCCCCAAGGCCAGTTCTGCAAGCAGGAAATCGAGAATCCTTTTTATGGCATACCGCGGACACCGCACAGGGAATAGACCATGAGCAATCCAACGATACGCCGGCTTAGCGACGTCACGAAGAGTGAGCGGCTTGCGCGAGGAATTTATCGCAAGGAACTGGAAAAATGTGCGAAGGAGTCGGATTGCCGAAAGCCCGTCTGGATCAGTTGTTTTTTTGACGGCACTGGAAATAATTTCAAAAAAGATGGCAATGGCTCGCTGGCTTCGTCGAAGGTAAAGTACAGCAATATTGCGAAATTGGGAAAATTTGCGCATACGGCTGAAGATGAAAAAAACAAGACCTACGCGATATATGCGCCAGGGGTCGGCACGCCGTTTCCAGAGGTTCAGGATAGTGGTGATGGAATCGATGGGGCGCTCGGCATGGCATCTGCTGCAAAAGGGCAGGCCCGGATCAGCTGGATGCTGAAGGAGTTCAAGATGCGGGTGGACAAACACATGCCGCATGTAAATCAAATCAATGTTGCGGTGTTTGGCTTCAGTCGGGGGGCAGCCCAGGCGCGGGCCTTTGTGCGTCAGTTGGCAGGACAATGTTATCAGCAAGGAGATGGACTGATCTGGACCAAAAGTGGTGGATTTATTCAGCCGCGTCTGGTGATTTACTTCCTCGGCATTTTTGATACCGTGGCCTCGGTGGGGTTTGGCGGCAGTCGCCTTGAGTCCGATCTCAAATATTACCTGGGACCTGTGTGGGGGGGCGTGATGTATTTGGCAGACGAGGGCGGCCATGCGGAATGGGCCGCCGATCTGCGTATTCCACCATACGTGCGCTTCTGCGAACATTATGTCGCAGCGCATGAAGTGCGGGAGAAATTTCCATCCGATTCTATTCGAATCGATCAGGCCACTGACTCAAACTGCCGGGAAACCCTTTATCCCGGGGCACACTCCGACGTGGGCGGCGGTTATGACGACATGAATCAGGAAGGACGCTCAAACGAGTTGTCGCGCATTCCGCTGTGCAATATGTATCTGTCGGCATATGCGGCGGGGGTGCCGTTCAAGTCTCCCGAAGAGGTTCTTCAGGAATATGGCTCGCTGTTTAACATCAGCAGCGAATTGCAGGGATGCTTCGACACCTACATGAAGCACGTCAGCGCAGACAAGCGGCTCGAGAAACAAGTCATCAGCCACATGAACAATTACTATCATTGGCGCTGGGGGCGCACGGAACGCCAGCGCGCGGCGCGCAAAGAACGCGAAGCCATCATCGCAAAGGGGCAGTCCGTCATGTATGCCACGCCGGATAAATACATGACCACGACGGACAGCGAATGGGAACGCGACGTGCAGAACATCGCAGAAAAGAAAACAGGCTTTTTTCGTAGTGCCACGGAACCGCTGGAAGACGCGATCTACGATGCCTGGAAAGGCAAGCTCCGAAAGTCGATGTCGGTTGCGGAGCGGACTTTATTTGACAAATTCTTCGATCGTTATGTGCATGATTCTGTTGCGGGATTCAAGAATCAGATGACTGACGCCAGTATCGGCTTTGTTGAAGCCAGTCGCTGGTCCCGAAACCGGCAGTATTTCATGGGGAAACGAGGCAAGAAATATCTTTACTGGCGATATGAGGGTTCAAAACCGGAATTGGGCGGCGTAAAAGAGGCGATGCTGGTGCCGAAAGAAGCGTCGGCAGGTGGCGATACGGCGATAGCCTAGCAGAAACGGGCTTTGCCGCTATCTGGCGCGGACCGCCGCCCTGGCTTGCTTGTCGCACTCGCGCACGGCCGCTTTGCATGCGGAAAACGCTTCCAGATAGGTCACGGCGCTCTGCCGCTCTGCGACCTGTTCTGCCACCTGCTGCGTGAGCTGCATCGATGTCGTCGCGGGCATTTTCTCCAGTTTCCTGGTGATGTCTTGTAGCGATTTTTTTTGACGCGCCAGTTCCGCGGCCAGCACGGCCTTGCGCTCGGCGGCGGGCAGGGCCGGATACAGCCGGCCATTGCCAGCCTCGACACTGCCATCGGCCGTCATCGACAGCGACGCGTGCGGGGCGCGAAATTCCAGCGCCAGCTTGCCATCGGCCTGCACGATGACCAGCAGTTCCTCGGTGGCGGTGCCGGCCGGCAGCGGCAAGGTGCGCGTTTCCGGCTTGCCGTCCGGTAGCCAGTGGTACTCGATGTTGAGCTGTACCGGCTTCTGTGGGGCGGCTGGCAGGTAGAAACAGCAATTGGCGGCGCTGCTCATGTAAGGGTTCAGGGGATCGGTATCGACGGCGTTGGCCGGATTGCCGGCATCGCTGACGCCGACCTGGATGGGCCGGGCGCTGTAGTTCAAGGTGCTGACCGCTATCTTTGCCTCATCGGCCCCAGGCCGGTAGTCATGCTGGCCGCGCTCGCCCCGTTCGGCATGGCCTGCCAGCAGCGGACGGCGCTGCATGGACTTGATGCCGATGGCAAAGATATGGCTCAGGTAGCCGGTATCCGAGCGGCCGTCGCGCGAATAACTTCCGCCGGGCGTGTAGTAGAGGTAGCCGATGTCCTCTATCGCCAGGGCGCGCACCTTGCCGTCCTGAGGGAATAATGCTTCCGCCAGGTAGCGATCCTTGGCGCCCATGACCTTGGCGGAGAGCACGCCGGCCCATGCCCGTTCGCCCGCGAAACGGGGAAAGACGTTGAATTCGCCATCGATGAAGGGTTTGATCTTCAGCACATCCTGTGTCATGCCCGTGACGGGATCGATGACGGAGTAAATCCCTGGGAAGGGGCCGTCGGTGGCGTGCGCAAGCGCGGGCATGGCGAAAATGAGACAGGCTGCCATCACGGCGGGTTTGTTGCTCATGCTGGATCCAATCGCATGGAGGGTGGCTGACGCTGGAATGCCACCAGGTCGGCGGGATAGAATGCGGCATCGCGATAGCTGCTGTCGTCGATATCGAGCAGGCAGGTGATGGCTGCCGCTTCCCATGACCAGTAGCCCGAAAATGACGTGTCGCGCGCGTGGCTGTCATGGTAGGGTTCGCGGCGGCTGGCGTCATACCATTTTGCCAGGTAGTCCTGCATCAATGCCGGACGCGCTTGTTTTTCTGCCGCAAATATCTTGAGCGTCTTGACATAGGGCTGGCGGCGCGTGCATGTTGGCCAGGCGGTGTCCCTGCCATCGACGGAAAAGGCCAGCAGGCGTTCGACCAGCCAAAAAAGTGTGTTCGTCCAGAGTCTGCATCCTTACTCCCGAAAATCCGTGTCATGGCAGGGCTGTTTGCCTTCGACATGTCCGACATCGCCCGCCGCATTCATATCTATGCTGGTATAACGGTTTTCCTCGCGCAGTGCACGCCCATACGCAACGAGATCTGTCGGGTAGGCGAAATGATCGATACCGCTGTCATCGAGGTCAAACACAAAGGCCATTGCACCGGCTTCAAATGCCCAGTAACCGTAATAGGGAGCGTAGCCTTCGTCGCTAATGCGCAGATGGCCGTTGTACCAGCGTGGATGATCCTTCATGGCAGGGTACCACTGCTTCAAATATTTTTTAATGAGAGTTTGTGCCGCACCTTCATCGCTTTCATATACCGTCTGCAGCAACGTCTCGTAGGGCTGGCCCAGTACGCAGGTATCGAGGGGCATCTTATCGACCACATATGCGCCAATCAGCTGTTCAAACAGGCCGTCCTGTCCTCGGTGGCTGCGAAATATGCGGATGATGCGCATGACCGAGCGCTGATCGTGCAATAATATGGCGACACTTAGTAATTGCAGCGTATCTTCATAATCGGAAAGGTCGCCGAAATTTGGCGCCGCCCTGTATTTGTATGGGCCATACTCGGGGTATTGCGACAACATTTTCTTTTGTTGATGTTGATCGGCTTCGTTCCATTCCGAAAACCTGTCCACGATATCGGACAGCCGTGGCGCAAGTTCCTCGATTGGCACGCCAGCGGTGTAATCCAGCATCCAGATCCAGAAATTTTCCAGATATAGGAAATGGCAAGCCAAACTGGTGTCTCCAGCGCATTCAGCTGATTCCTTGTTTCTTAGCTGAACTTGTAGCAGCGCACGTGAATTCTCCAGGGTTTTTTCATATAACTGCCGACAAAGAAATTGTTGGCGGCGGCGATCATCGAATGGTGGATTTTTCATTTTATTCGCCGCGTTCTCGTTTGGCCGATGGTTTCATCTCCACGCTGCTGTGGCGGCTCTCTTTCCGTAGCTGGCGCGCATAATCGACCAGGTCTTTGGGGTAGACCAGATGGTCGATCTGGCTGTCGTCCAGGTCAAGTAAAAAAACCGTCGCACCCGCTTCAAATGCCCAGTAACCGTAATAGGGAGCGTATCCCTCGTCCCTGATTCTCAGATGCCCGTCGTACCAGCGGGGATGACCTTTCATGGCTGGATACCACTGTTTCAGGTATTTCTGGACCAGTTTGAGTGTCTCTCTCTCATTATTTTCATAGAAAACCTGAAGCAAAGTATCATAGGGTTTTTCGAGAATGCACGAATCGAGATCTTGCTTATCCTCAACATATGCGCCTATCAATTGCTCAAATAAGCCATCCTGGCCACGGTGACTGCGTAGCACATGGATGATGCGTAAGACCGAATGTTGATCGCGCAATAATATCGCAATGCTGAGTAGTTGTAGCGTGTTCTCGTAATTTGCAAGGGTGGAAAAGTCCGGCGCTCCGTTGTATTCGTACGGCCCATAATCCGGAAACTCGAGCGCCGCCTCCTGTTGACAGAATTGATCGATCTCATTCCATTCTTCAAACCTGTCCACGATGCCGGGGATACGCGGCGCCAGTGCATCGATCGGTTCACCCGCTGTGTAGTCCAGCATCCAGATCCAGAACGCTTCCAAATACAGAAATTGATGCGCCACAGAGTTTTCCAGCGTTGATTCCACTATCTTTTTATTTGCAAGTCGGACTTCAATTAATGCGAGCAGATTTTCCCGCGTTTTATGGTAAAGATCTTCGTAGAGAAATTTCTGCCGGCGCCGTACGTCGAACGGGGCGGTGATCATTGTTTTCCCGTCGTTTTTGCTGCTCGCTGACGCAGTTCTGCGCTGGGCCAGTCGCTGTCGGCATCGAAGCGCCGCATCCAGCGCAGCGAGTCGGCGTCGTTTAAGCGTTCGTTGGGATCGTCATTCCATTGGGCGCCACTTAGCAGGCCCATATGATCATGACGTATCGGCTTGAGCAATTTGTTGAGTAATACCGGCAGTGCCGGGACACCATCTTCAACCGGGTAAAGCGACGGCTCTTCGCCCAATTCAATCCATAGCCCCACGCTGAGTTCTTCTATTTTGATGCTTGGATGATGGAGGCTGAGCTTGACCTGCTCGCGGCTGATATCCAGTTTCTCGCGCCAGGTGTCCGACAGCAGAAAGCCCCACGTGGGGGGACGGATACCTACCACCAATTCACCGTGCATGCCGAGATAATCATCGATATCAAGTCCGTAAAAATGGGTTGTCAGAGAACGTTCCCAGACTGAGACTTCTGATCGGGAGCCATACGCCAATGGCGTCGCCATGGCAAAGCCGCTGTATACCTGTGCAGCATCAAGGATTCCAGCCGTTTGAAGGACAAATTTTCTCCAAGCGTCTTTATTCTCGAGCCACCATGACCAACGATAGTAAAATTGAATCGACGAATAGGTTCTGTTTGATGGCACCGCGTCGTCGTTCATATAGTCCCGAACTTTCCAAAAATATCCTGCCGTGGCAGGAGAGGAAATATGATTTTTCTGATCGGTAAAATTGAAGGCGAAATAGTCTTCTTTTTTTGTTTTTCGGGCAAATTCACGCAGATCTGGCAAACGCTTTGAGCCGTAAGGGTGAGGACGTTCCGAATCAGGGTGCGTGCCAACAAGATAGGGGTTTCCCGTCAGATGCTCAAATTGCTCATGTATATCCACCATCAGCAATGACGTATCAAGATAATGCTTGCTGTCGTAGAGAAAATAAAAGCTGACGAAAGGACTGACATTATGTGTGATATGGTCATTTCCATAAGATGAATTCGGCCACTCCTTGAGATCGGAAACAAATCCTTCGATATCGTCATTGCCAAGAAAACTGTCCCTTGTACTCATTATTGTTCTTCACTCCAGTACCAGATGGTTTCGCCATGTACCGCATCGTCAAAAACAGGCATGATTTGGCCTTGCTCAAAATGGCTACGGCTGTGCAACTTTGCTGGGTTTTCCCAGAAGCCGGTTTGCGGGCAGGGCAGGCCGCCCTCGACGCGCCCCTTGCGTATCAGTGGCTCTGTTTCCTGACTGGTGTAGCGGCCTTCTTCCCATAATGTTCGCGCATAATCGACCAGGTCTTTGGGGTAAACCAGATGGTCGATCTGGCTGTCGTCCAGGTCGAGTATAAAGACGGTCGCCCCCGCTTCAAAGGCCCAGTAACCGTAATACGCGGCATAGCCTTCCTCGTTGATGTTGAGATGCTCATCGTACCAGCGCGGATGATTTTTCATGGCCGGATACCACTGTTTCAGGTATTTTTGAAGCAGGATCAAGCTAGCTTTCTCATCTTCCTCATGGAACACTTGCAGCAGAGTGTTGTAGGGCTTGCTGATAATGCAGGTGTCCAGGTCTTGACTGTCCTCGACATATGCACCAATCAATTGCTCGAACAGCCCATCGTGGCCACGGTGGCTGCGCAGCACGTGGATGATGCGTCGCACCGACCGCTGATCGCGTAGCAGGATGGCAATGCTGAGCAGTTGAAGCGTGTCTTCATAATCGGAAAGGATGGAAAACCGCGGCGCACCCTCGTATTCATATGGCCCATCTTCTGAAAGATCGAGCGCCGCTTCCTGCTGATAGAGTTGATCGACTTCATTCCATTCTTCAAATTTATCCACGATACCCGCGATGCGCGGCGCCAGTGCCTCGATTGGTTCACCAGCGGTATAGTCGAGCATCCAGATCCAGAATTCTTCTAAATACAAAAAATGATGGACGGAAGCATTTCCCTGCATTGAGTCGGCTATTCTTTTATTTTCGAGTTCAACATCTATTATCGCGAGTTGATTTTCCCGCGTTTTATGGTAAAGATCTTCGTAGAGAAATTTCTGCCGGCGCCGCACGTCGAACGGGGCGGTGATCATTGTTTTCCCGTCGTTTTTGCTGCTCGCTGACGCAGCTCGGCGCTGGGCCAGTCGCTGTCGGCGTCGAAGCGCCGCATCCAGCGCAGCGAGTCGGCATCGTTGAAGCGTTCGTTGGGATCGCCGTCCCATTGGCCAAAGCCCAGCAGCGCCATGTGGTCGTTGCGGATCGGCTTGAGCAGCTTGTTGAGCAGCGCCGGCAATTCCGGCACGCCGTCCTCTACCGGGTAGAGTGCCGGCTCCTCGCCCAGTTCGATCCATAGGCCGGAGTCGAGCTCGTCGATCCGGATTTGCGGATGCTGCAGGCTGAGTTTTATCTGGTCGCGGCTGAGGTCCAATTTTTCACGCCACGTATCCGATAGCAAAAAGCCCCAGGTAGGCGGGCGGATGCCGTCTGCCAGCGAGCCGCTCATGGAAAAAGGATAATCAATGTCCAAACCAAAAAATCGCGGCGCCAGAGAGCGTTCCCACACGGTCACTGCCGAGCGGGTACCGAAGGCAAGCGGATTGGCCATCGAAAAGCCGCTGTAAACCTGATCAGGTTTTAGTTTTTCCATGGTTTCCAGAACAAACTGCCGCCACGCATTCTTGTTGTCCTTCCACCATGACCAGCGATAGTAGAATTGAATGGATGAGTAAACCTTGTTTGACGGTTCTGAATTATCGTTCATGTAATCTTTCATCTTCCAAAAATATCCCGCTGTGGAAGGAGATGATCTGTGATTTTTTTGATCAGAAAAATCGAAAATGAATGATTGACCGGGTTTTCTCTTGTGCGCAAACTCCCGCAAATCAGGTAGGCGTTTGGACCCGTAACGATGTGGCCGTTCTGAATCTGGATGCGTGGCGAAAAGATAAGGCATTCCAGTTAAACGCTCAAAATCTTCGTGGATGTCTACCATCAGTAGCGATGTTGTTAAAGAGTGATTGGTATCATATAAGAAATAGAAAGTAATAAAAGGAGACACTCCCAGATCTTGATTTCCATCGTCACAGGACATGTTTGGCCATTCCTTGAGGTCAGCAACCATTCCCTCTACATCTTCGTCAGTAAAAAAACGTTCCGTTGTGCTCATCGTCTATTCCTCAATCTGGTTTCCTGTTCGTTCTTTTTCTTTAGGTTCCTTCGCTGCGACGCCTATGCAGTCTTCCGGTACACGCAGCAATGCGACTCGCTACTGGCCCATTTTTTCGGGCAAATTCACGCAGATCTGGCAAACGCTTTGAGCCGTAAGGGTGAGGACGTTCCGAATCAGGGTGCGCGCCAATAAGATAGGGGGTTTCCCGTCAGACGCTCAAATTGCTCATGTATATCCACCATCAGCAGTGACGTATCAAGATAATGCTTGCTGTCGTAGAGAAAATAAAATCTGACGAAAGGGCTGACATTATGTGTGATCTGGTCATTTCCATAAGATGAATTCGGCCACTCCTTGAGATCGGAAACAAATTCTTCGATATCGTCATTGCCAAGAAAACTGTCCCTTGTACTCATTATTGTTCTTCACTCCAGTACCAGATGGTTTCGCCATGTACCGCATCGTCAAAAACAGGCATGATTTGGCCTTGCTCAAAATGGCTACGGCTGTGCAATTTTGCTGGGTTTCCCCAGAAGCCTGTTTGCGGGCAGGGCAGGCCGCCCTCGACACGCCCCTTGCGTATCAGTGGCTCTGTTTCCTGACTGGTGTAGCGGCCTTCTTCCCATAATGTTCGCGCATAGTCGACCATGTCTTTGGGATAGACCAGATGGTCGATCTGGCTGTCGTCCAGGTCGAGTATAAAGACGGTCGCCCCCGCTTCAAAGGCCCAGTAACCGTAATACGCGGCATAGCCTTCCTCGTTGATGTTGAGATGCTCATCGTACCAACGCGGATGATTTTTCATGGCCGGATACCACTGTTTCAAATACTTCTGGAGCAGGGCTAAGGCAGCGTTGTCGTCTTCTTCATAGAATACTTGCAGCAGAGTGTTGTAGGGCTTGCTGATAATGCAGGTGTCCAGGTCTTGACTGTCCTCGACATATGCACCAATCAATTGCTCGAACAGCCCATCGTGGCCACGGTGGCTGCGCAGCACGTGGATGATGCGTCGCACCGACCGCTGATCGCGCAGCAGGATGGCGATGCTGAGCAGTTGTAGTGTGTCCTCATAGTCGGAAAGGGTGGAAAACTGCGGTGCACCCTCATATTCATATGGCCCATCTTCTGGAAAATCGAGCGCCAATTCTTGCTGATAGAGTTGATCCACCTCGTTCCATTCTTCAAATTTATCCACGATGTCTGCAATGCGCGGCGCCAGTGCATCAAGCGGTTCACCTGCCGTATAGTCGAGTATCCATATCCAGAACGCTTCCAAATACAAAAACTGGTAAATGACCGTTTGACTTTGTGTCGAATCAGCGATATTTTTGTTGAGAAGTTGTCCTTCAAATAATTCGAGTTGGTTTTTTCGCGTGTTATGGTAAATGTCTTCATGGAGAAATTTTTGCCGGCGCCGCGCATTGAATGAACTGGTACTCATTGTTTCCCTGTAAGCTAAACACCGTGGAACGTTAATATATATCAGCGCTGACGAATTTCGAGGGAAGCATCTCCCATGCTGTCATGGAGGTTACTGTTCCCTACTCCAATACCAAATGGTTTCTCCATATCTAGAGTCATCGAAAAATGGCATTCTGTCACCTTGCTCAAAATGGCTACGGCTGTGTAACTTTGCTGGGGTTTCCCAGAGGCCGGTTTGCGGGCAGGGTTGGCCTCCCTCGACACGACCGGCCTTATTTATTAAGTCCGTATCCATACTGGTGTAACGGTGTTCCGCGCGTAACTTGCGGCCATAATTGACCAAGTCTTTGGGGTAGACCAGATGATCAATAACGCTGTCGTCCAGGTCGAGAATAAAGACCGCCGCTCCGGCTTCAAATGCCCAATAGCCATAATAGCCGGCATAGCCCCCTTCGCTGATTCTAAGATGCTCGTCATGCCAGCGTGGATGATCCTTCATTACCGGATACCACTGTTGCAGATATTTCTTGAGCAAGGTGAGTGTGGCCGTTTCATCTTCTTCATAAAACACATGTAGCAAGGTGTCATAAGGGGCGCCAAGTACGCAGGTATCGCGCTCTACGACGTTGTCGACATAAGCACTGATCAATTGCTCGAACAGGCCATCTTGACCGCGATGGCTACGTAGTACGTGGATGATGCGTTGGACCGAACGCTGATCGCGTACCAATATGGCAATGCTCAGCAGTTGCAGCGTGTCTTCGTAGTCGGAAAGTATCGAGAAATCGGGCGCCCCCGAATATTTATACGGACCATATTCAGGCAGCTTCAGCGCACACTCCTGTTGATACCTTTGATCCACTTCGTTCCACTCTTCAAATTTGTCCACAATATCGGCGATTCGAGGCGCCAGTTGATCGAGGGCTATACCTGCCGTGTAGTCAAGCATCCATATCCAGAGCAATTCCAGATACAGAAAATGATGAACGGAGGAACTTTCGCCTATCGAATATGCATCCTTTCTGTTTTCCTCTCCTCCCCGGATCAAGGAAAGTTGATTTGTCCGTGTTTTTTGATAAAGTTTTTCATGGAGAAAATGCTGTCTACGTCGTTGATGAAAGGGTAAATCTTCCATGGCTACGTGCTTTTCTCTTGGGTAAATTGTATTCGTGTCAAAGAAGGTACGCGTATCTCGAACCGCAATGCATGATTGCCTTTTCCAATCGCGCATCAGGTCGATGGTCTCGAATCTCAGTACCGTCGCTGTTTCTTCATGCGTTCAGGAAGCGCCACACCGTCAAGCCATAGGCGGAATCCAGATTGCTCATGATCTCGCCCTGTTCAAATCGCCGGGTTTGCGGCGGAATGTCCAGCGCTTGCCATTGTCCGGCCTGCGGGCAGGCCTCGCTGGCGTAGGCACGCAATTCCAATGGCTCCTGTGCTGGCGCGGTGTCATCCGGGCCGCCGTCATCGCGGCGCTGACGCAGCTCGGCGCTGGGCCAGTCGCTGTCGGCATCGAAGCGCCGCATCCAGCGCAGCGAGTCGGCATCGTTGAAGCGTTCGTTGGGATCGCCGTCCCATTGGCCAAAGCCCAGCAGCGCCATATGATCGTCGCGGATCGGCTTGAGCAGCTTGTTGAGCAGCGCCGGCAATTCCGGCACGCCGTCCTCTACCGGGTAGAGCGCCGGCTCCTCGCCCAGTTCGATCCATAGGCCGGAGTCGAGCTCGTCGATCCTGATTTGCGGATGCTGCAGGCCGAGTTTTATCTGGTCGCGGCTGAGGTCCAATTTTTCACGCCACGTATCCGATAGCAAAAAGCCCCAGGTTGGCGGGCGGATGCCGTCTGCCAGCGAGCCGCTCATGGAAAAAGGATAATCAATGTCCAAGCCAAAAAATCGCGGCGCCAGAGAGCGTTCCCACACGGTCACTGCCGAGCGGGTACCGAAGGCAAGCGGATTGGCCATCGAAAAGCCGCTGTAAACCTGATCAGGTTTTAGTTTTTCCATGGTTTCCAGAACAAACTGCCGCCACGCATTCTTGTTGTCCTTCCACCATGACCAGCGATAGTAGAATTGAATGGATGAGTAATCCCTGTTTGATGGTTCTGGATCATCGTTCATATGATCCCGCATTTTCCAGAAATATCCAGCAGTAGAAGGAGACGAGTTGTGTTTTTTCTGATCGGTAAAATTGAAGGCGAAATAGTCTGTTTTTCTTGTTTTTCGAGCAAATTCACGCAGAACTGGCAAACGCTTTGAGCCGTAAGGGTGAGGACGTTCCGAGTCGGGATGCGTGCCGATAAGATAGGGATTCCCTGTCAGTCGTTCAAATTCCTCATGAATACCCACCATCAGCAGTGACGTATCAAGGTGGTGCTTAGTGTTGTAGAGGAAATAGAAAGTAGTAAATGGAGACACACCTAGATCTTGATTTCCATCGTCACAGGACATGTTTGGCCATTCCTTGAGGTCCGCAACCATTCCCTCTACATCTTCGGCAGTAAAAAAACGTTCCGTTGTGCTCATCTTTTCTCCTCTCACGTCGTTGTTTTTTATACCTTCAGAAAATGCCATACCGTCAAGCCACAGGCAGCATCCAGATTGCTCATGATCTCGCCCTGTTCCAATCTGCGGGTTGGCAGCCGAATGTCCAGTGCTTGCCGCTGACCGGCCTGCGTAGGGGCGCCATTTCAAAGGCTCGTGCGCTGACGCAGTTCGGCGCTGGGGCAGTCGCTGGCTGTGCCAGATGGAAAATTGGCTATTGTTCTTCACTCCAGTACCAGATGGTTTCACCGTATGCCGCATCATCAAAAACAGGCATGATTTGGCCCTGCTCAAAATGGCTACGGCTGTGTAACTTTGCTGGGGTTTCCCAGAAACCAGTTTGGGGGCAGGGCTGGCCGCCCTCGACGCACACATTGCGTATCAGAGGTTCTGTGCCCAGGCGAGTGTGGCGGCCATCTTTCCGCAGCTGACGTGCATAATTGACCAGGTCCTTGGGATAGACAAGATGGTCGATTTGGCTGTCGTCCAGGTCGAGTAAAAAAACCGTCGCACCCGCTTCAAATGCCCAGTAACCGTAATAGGGCGCGTAGCCTTCGTCCCGGATTCTCAGATGCCCGTCATACCAGCGCGGATGATTTTTCATGGCTGGATACCACTGTCTCAAATATTTTTGGAGCAGGTCGAGCGTGGCCTTCTCATCTTCCTCATAGAACACTTGCAACAGCGTGCTATAGGGCTTGCCGATGATACAGGTGTCGAGGGCTTGTCCATTCTCCACATACCCGTCAATCAATTGTTCGAACAGGCCATCGCGGCCACGGTGACTGCGTAGCATGTAGATGATGCGTTTAACCGAATGATGGTCGCGCAGAAGGATGGCAATGCTGAGTAGTTGCAGTGTGTCCTGATAGTCGGAAAGGATGGGAAACTCCGGTGCTCCCTCATATTCGTACTGCCCAAACTCTGGAAACTCGAGCGCTGCTTCCTGCTGACAGAATTGATCGACCTTATTCCACTCTTCAAACTTATCCACGATGTCGGCGATGCGCGGCGCCAGTGCAGCGATCGGCTCGCCCGCCGTATAGTCGAGCATCCATATCCAGAACGCTTCTAAATATAAAAACTGATGCACTGAAGAATTTTCCAGCGTCGAATCGGCTATTTTTTTGTTTTCAATACCCCCGTTAATTAACGCAAATTGATTTGCTCTCGTTTTATTATAAAGATCTTCGTAGAGAAATTGCTGTCGGCGACGCATGTCGAACGGGGTTGTCCTCATTGTTTTTCCGTCGTTTTTCTGATCGCTGGCGCAGCTCGGCGCTGGGCCAGTCGCTGATTGTGCCAGATGGAAAATTGGCTATTGTTCTTCACTCCAATACCAGATGGTTTCACCGTATGCAGCGTCATCAAAAACAGGCATCACTTGGCCTTGCGCGAAATGACTGCGGCTGTGTAATTTTGCTGGGGTTTCCCAGAAGCCTGTTTGAGGGCAGGACTGGCCGCCCTAGACGCGTCCCTTGCGTATCAGTGGTTCTGTTTCCTGACTGGTGTAGCGGCCTTCTTCCCATAACTGTAGTGCATAATCGACCAGGTCTTTGGGGGAGACGAGATGCTCGATCTGGCTGTCGTCCAGGTCGAGCATAAAGACGGTCGCAGCCGCTTCGAAGGTCACGTAGCCGTAAAAGGCGGCATCGCCTTCTTCGCTGATTTTGAGATGCTCATCGTACCAGCGCGGATGATTTTCATGGCCGGATACCGTTCCGTACTCCAATACCAAATTGTTTCCCCATAGTTGGAGTCATCGAAAACCGGCATCTTGCCGCCTTGGGATGTTTTTGAGCGCTTGGCGCCCCGCGGGCATATTCAATTTTCCAGATATCGCCAGACAGTCAATCCATATCCTGACTCGAGGTCGAGCATGGGCTGTTCCCGCTCATACGACATGGCACGCGGAGGAATATCGAGCGATTCCCACGTTCCCGCCTTGGGGCAGGGGTCGCCAGCCTTGGCGCGCAACTCGTTTGCCGGCACAGGACCGCCGCCGTCCGGTTCATAGTCCACGCGTGCCTGCCGGAAAAAGGCCGTCAGGTCTGCCGGATAGAATGTGGCATCGCGATAGCTGCTGTCGTCGATATCGAGCAGGCAGGTGATGGCTGCCGCTTCCCATGACCAGTAGCCTAAAAATGACGTATCGCGCTCGTGACTGTCATAGTAGGGTTCACGGCGGCTGGCGTAATACCATTCTTCCAGGTAGTCCTGCATCAACGCCGGACGATCTTTTTCTTCTGCCGCGAATATCTTGAGTGTCTTGAAATAGGGCAGGTGGCGCGTGCATTCCGGCCAGTCGGTATCCCTGCCATCGATGGAAAATGCCAGCAGGCGTTCAACCAGCCCATCTTTTTCATGGTTGTTGAAATCGATGACAGGCGCCAAGCGGGGCAGCAAATTACCCCAACCCAGGAGAATGCCAAGGCAGATCATCCGGTTGACTTGTTCGTATGCGACATCGGGCAGGGCGAAGTGGGGAAAGCCCCGTTCCGCGGCGCTGGCCTGCAGGTCAAAAGCCGTGTCATATCTGGCAAACTCTTCCCAATATTCCAGTATCGTGGGATACAGCGCGCGCAGATCGGCTGTCGTATGGCCGGCGCTGTAGGCCAGGGTGAGCTGGTCGATACCTTCCCAGGCCCGCTGGCGCGTCGCCGTCATGAAGTTTTCTGGCGGGATATTTTGCAGTACTTCCGCGGGCTGTTGCAAGCCTGCCTCCACCATGTCGAAGCACTCGTCCTGGCTGTCTTTGCTTTCAACATAGATGGCGTATGACAACAGCAACTCCCTACGGGATGCGAGAAAAGTCTTTTCATCCAGTGTCTGCATGCTTATTTCCTTAATATATTTTCTGGAATATCCAGCATCAACTGGATTTCATGATTGCGCCCCTTTGACTGCCGATGCTTGGTCAATTGACGACCGGTGACCAGTGAAATCCAGCGCAGATAGGGGGGGCTGGCTTTGGGATTGAGCAGCTGGCCTGCCGCGTATTTTTTCATCAACGGCTTGATGGTGACTCCGGTAGCCGTCAGTTTCTCCGATTTTATCGAGCGGGCGATCCATTCGTGGCTCATTTGCGTCGGCAGCTTCGTTTCTTTATTTTCCTTGTTCAAGCCCTTTCTCAGTTCTTTTTCATCCGCTTCCTGGTTCCCTATTTTTACGTCTTGATTTGCATGGGCATCGCGGTCCGCATTTTCGAAAATATTCGGTTTGTTATTGTTTTTCGTCGGATTCGCCGCTTCGTCCGCCCTCAGGGAACTGAATTTTTCCTGCAGATCGGCCGGTAGCGCCGCCATCAGGCGGAAGGAATCGAACAGGCTCGACTTGGTTTCGCCGACAACGAAAGGCTGGCTAAGTGCAGCGCCTTTGAACCACAGATGATCGAGTCCTGCGTGCGGCAGGCTATGCTCTTCGGTCAGCTTGCCGGCATTGTTCGCCTTCTTGAACAGCGCATGTCTTTTCTTCACGAAGTAATCCGTGATGTGCTCGGCCGGTACGCCGGTGTGCCAGCCCTGCTTTTTCTTTTCGCCTTTTTTCTTGGTATTGACCTTGCTGGAATTGGGCTTGGCCTGATTGCCGGTGACGTCCTTGTTCTTTTTCGCTGCAAGTCTCTTTTCGGCCTTGCTGGCGGCTTTTGCTTCCTTGCCGGCAATGTCCTTTCCCGCCTCCTGTGCTGCATGCTGCACGCCTTTTCCTGTCGCGTTGCCGACCGCAGCCGTGTTGTGCGGCAGGTCATGGCCCATCATCTTGCCATGCAGTTTTTTCAGTTCGGCGAAGGCGTCCTCGATCATTTTGGGTCCGCGCTTCTGGATTGCCTGCATTTCCTGGATCAACAGCTTGACTTCCGACTTTCCCGCCACGGCTTTGACGATCCAGCTATCGATGCCGTCGATAAACGTATCGATTACACCCTTGAACAAGCTCTTGCTTTCACGGGCCAGTACGTTCCAGTCGATCTTGCGCATGAATTTTTCGACGTTGCCGCGCAGCTTGGGCGAGACGGCTTCCAGCACACGGCCAAAATTGTGCCCCTTGTTCATCAGCTTGAAGCCGACCTTGAGCGTATCGCCCACGGCGGGTACGCAACCGACCAGGGTGATGGCCAGTTCCACCCAGGCGCCGATGGCGGACGGCGATTTGCTGATGACAATGATGCCAAGGATCAAGTCGCGCGCATCCATGGCCTGTCCCACACCAGGGACGACACCGAGAATGCCGGTGATGATGATGTGCGCGGGAGATGAGCCCGAACCAGTGACGAGGTCACTCAGCCAAGTACCGATGCCGTCATCGGCCTGCCTGAGCGCCCGGCTGGCAGGCGAGGCGCCACGGATCGCGCTGGCCGGGACGGTAGGGGTGAGGCCGCTCATGACTCGTCGCCTTCCTGATCGTGCAAGTCCCGGTAGCTTTTGCTTGCGGCTTTGTCTGCAATGCTGTCCTCGTCCTTGTAGCGATAATCGTCGTAGTGAAAATCATATTCAAGTGTGCTGACGGTGGCGCCTGCAGGAAAGTCTTCAGCCATTTCAGCGAGCTCATCCGGAAAGAAATTGTCTTTGTAGTAAGCGGCCTCTTGCGCCAGATAGCGTTCGAGGACCGATTGCGCCTCGTCGTCGCTTTTCGGCTTGCTGCCAGCCAGCTGGTTCGGTTTCTGCTTGTGGCGGGGAACCGCTTCCCTTTCGTCTTCGCCGTAGATCACGACGGCATTGCGATCAGGCAGGTTTTCCAGACGGGCAAAGCCGTTTGCATCGAGCTTGCCTTCCAGGCGGGTGCCATTGTCGAACAGCAAGGCGTATGGCGCCCCCACCATGGGCTGTAAATCATCCCAGCGATAATTCAATTCCATGAAATTGCTTACGTCCCCAGCCTGTGGCAACAAAGGTAATTTTGGGGTGCTGCTCGCCGGTCCCGTCAATTCCTTCATGCTGGCGTTGAAATCGACCTTGCCCGGTCCATGCAGCATGATGTTGCCGCCTTCGAGGCGGATGTACGCGCCCTGGGCCGTCATCAGGATGTGCTGCTTGGCCGCCGCCGTGACGCTCTTGGCGGTGCTGCTGACGGTGATGGCCTTGTCCGCCGTCAGCCGTGTCGCATCGGACTGGCTTTGACTGCTGACCTTGCCGCTGGCCGCATGCAGGCGGATACCGGTTTCCTGGTTGGGCTTGTCCTTGCTGCTGGCCTTGCCGTAGGTGAACAGGCTGATGCCCTTGCCCAGCGCGTACAGGCTGTTGCCTTGCGCCGCAAAGTTGAGATCGGCGCCCGCCGTCAGGCTGCCATTGCCGCCCGCGACCAGCACGGCGCTGGCTGGCGTGGTGGCGGCGATGCCGGACGGGCTGGATAATTGCAGTTGCGGGTCGCCATACGCGCTGGCCTGGCCTTCGCCGCCCGCCGCCTGCTGGCCCTGGCCCATCGTGGCGGCGCCTTCGGCCGTCGCGCCCAGGACCTCGATGCTGTGCCGCATCTGGGCGAGGGCGGGGAGCTGCGCGGCTGGCGAAGGCGTCTCCGCCTGATCCGGCGTAGCAGTGGAAGCTGGCGCGGCCGCACCGGCTGTGGCCGGGCTGGGCATTTCGAGCGCGAAATGTTTCTGCGCCTGCTCAGTCAGCGAAGTCTGCAGTTGCAAGCTTTGCCAGAGCTGTTCCAGCGCTTCCTGCGCATCCATCTGACTGCCGCTGGCATCGCGGCCATGCGCCGACAGCAGCATGCCCGCTCCCGCGCGCAGGGCGGCGCTGTGTTCCGTTTTCAGTTCGGCGCCAAAGCCGGCCGGCGCCAGCCGCTGGTTGTCGCTCTGGTGGCGCAAATGGCCCAGGTTCAGTTCGGCCGTGCCCTGGTGAGGGCCGGCGTGGCGCTGCAGGGCGACGCGGCCCTGGCCCGGGCTGTCGTCGAACACCAGCTGGCTGTAGGCGCCGCCGCCGCCCTGGCTGGCCTGCATGGCTTGCGTCTTGATGCCCGACAAGGCCGCCGGGTGGGCGTGGGCGCCGGCTTGGCCGGGAAACCACGCCGGCGCGTTGCCCGTCGCCGCGCCCGTACCCTGGCTGACCTGGTTGTTTTGCGCGTCGGCCTGACCGCGGCCGTTGTACAGCGTGCCGATGACGACGGGGCGATCGATATTGCCTTCCAGGAAATCGACGAGCACTTCCTGGCCCACGCGGGGAAGCGCGTTGCTGCCCCAGTTGGCGCCGGCAACGGGCGCCAGCGGCGTGGCCACCCGCACCCACGTGCCGGCGCTGTCGTCGCCGGGCGCGCCCGTGTGGCCGTCGGCGGCCGGATGCGCCAGCCGGCTATGGCTTTGCGCGCCCCGCTGCCAGTGGAATTGCACCTTGATGCGGTGGTCGCGGTCCGTATGCAGCTGGGCGCCTGCCGGGCCGACGACGATGGCGGTCTGCTGGCCCATGATGACGGGGCGTGGATGCAGCAGCTGGCCGTGGTCGTTGGCATAGGTGCTGCGGTAGGGGACCTTGCTGCGGATGGCGTCGATACGGTTGCGGTAGGGCGGGCGTTCGCTGATGGTGTCGCCGACGGCATGCAGGCTGCCGGCCGCCTCTTCGCCGATCAGCGCGTCGAGCAAGCCCTGGCCGAAGCGCTGCAGCAGGCCGCCGCCGAGTTCCGCATCGAGGTTGTTATGCATCAGGTGCACCGTGCGGGTGACGAGGAAGGTCGCTGCGTCGCCACCGCCCGCCGCATCCGTTTGCGCCTGGCCGCTCAGGGTAAACGTGGTGCCGGGCGCCAGGGTGCGCACGGTGCCGGCGCCCGTAAACACTTCCCTGGACGCCGTCAGCGCCTGCAACTGGCGCTCGGCAAGCCGTTGTCCGTGTTCGCGCGACGGGTAGGCATAGGCGCCGGGCGCGTCGCGGCTGACCAGCGCCATCGTTCCGTCATGGGTGCTGGCGGCGCTGATGGGGCGCTGGCCCAGCGCGCGGTAGTCCCAGCTGGACAGTTCGATGCCGTTGGTTTGCTGGCGCAGCTGCATGCGCCAGCGGTCCATCGTGTCTTGCGGCATGACGGCGCCTGGCTGGCTGTAGGCAATGCTGGCCTGGGTGTTGGGCTTGAAGCTGCCGTTGTGGTCGGCGATGACGAGGGTATGGCTGCCCAGGCTGGCGCTGCCCGCGTCGCCCGTGTGTTCGGCATAGTAAAACAGGCCTTCCTCGCTCATCAGTCGCTCAGCAAAGGCCCAGTCGCTTTCCTGGTATTGGCTGCAGATGCTGCGTTTCGGATAGATTGCGCGGTCGAGCAGATCGAAGCGCCAGGCCGGCGCCAGCATGCCCTGGCCCTGGTAGCGGGCAAAGACGACTTCGAGGATGTCGGGCACCGCCAGGTCCTGGAAGACGCGGCTGTCGCGGCCGTGCGCCAGGAAGGCCGTCCACGGCTGCATGGTCAGGTTGTAGCGGGCAAAGCCGCCGTTCGCGCCCGCCAGTTCGACGGCGGTGACGTGGCCGTGGAACGGGCGCCAGCCGCCATCGGCCATGAGCAATTCCAGCAGGATGGGCTGGCCGATCAGCGACTTGAGGGGAATGGCCGCGTCGAGCGACAGGGCGGCGATGTTGAAGGTATAGCCCAGCCCCAGGCCTTCCTCGCCGCGCACGCATTCGGCCAGCAGCTTGTCCGGGCCCAGGGGAGTGCTCAGCTTCAGCAGGCGCGTGGCCTGGCTGTAGCCATTGGCGACGGGTGCTGCACCGGATGATGACGACGCGCTTGTTTGGACCAATTCGGACATGGACTGGAACTCCGTGTGGCGAGATGAGTGTGCTTGCAATTAATTCAATGATTTACTTATAAGATTACACCTCAGAAATAATGATTTAACAAGCGCGATTCAATTGAATTGTGCGCCGGGGCCTGTCGTTCCATGTCGTGCGGGCTGTTTTCTCCCTATCAGGTAGAGTGCGGATCTTGCCAATTCCACCATTGAAAAAAATTGTGCAATAACCGGAGCAAGAATGAATACGATGCAATGCGTGGCTGCCGCCATGTTGTGTGCCAGCCTGTCGCCCGCCATGGCGGCGACATCCCCCGTCGAACCGCCGTTTCTCGATGTGCTCGTCCATCAATACGCCAATTGCGTCAAACCTTCCTACCATCAGGCTGACCTGCGGGTACAGGACGGGGTGGGGCGCTACCAGATCGACGTCAAGGGTGAGGCCTACACGGTCGAACTGCAGGAACGCCTGGGCTTTTCGCTGCAGGCGGGGATAGACGGGCCCGTGGCGGCCATCGTCAAGCTGGATCGGCCGCCCAAGGGGCAGTTCGGCGAGCAGGCGCGCTGGCGTGAACGCTGGCTGCGCGACGTGGCCGAGCGCAGCGGCGTGGCGCTGGACGAGCGGGCGCTTGCCGGTGGCGCGCGCCTGCTGACCGTCAACAAGGGAGAAATCAAGGGGAACTATGTGGGCCAGTCCCTGCTGATCGATCCGGCGCGGCTGTTGTTCATCGATATGGCGTGGCCGAACACGCTGGGAATCTATCGTGGCCCCGATGGCCTGCGGTATGTGCGGGAGGTGCAGGACGACGTATGGAAGCGTCTGCTGTCTTGCCCGCCGGCTGCGTGACGCTGGCGGCCACCGCATACCCCTACTGAGCGTGCGCGCATGGATAAATAATAATGATTCTCATTTATAATGCGGATCCATGGGGTAGCGATGGGCTGGCGCCATGGCGCCACGGTCGGTGAAGGAGGGCATGATGGGCAGTATGTATGGCAACGAGGACATGATCGCGCGCGAGCATCGCGTGCTGATGGCGGAATATGGCCGCGCGCAGGCGCGCTGCAGTGCGCAGATGGCTGCGCAGGCGGCCCGCATCGCGCAGCTGGAGTCTGAATTGATGCGCGCGCGGGCGCAGGTCGTGATCCGCGATACAAAACTGGCGCTGGCGCGCGATGAACTGGCCGAACTGGCGGCCAGCGTGCCGGGCCTGCCGACGCGTGCAAGGCTGGCGCGCCGGGTCGAATGGCTCGGTGAGCGGGTGCAGGACCTGATGCGCGAGCTGCTGCGCCTGCAGTGGCTGCCTGCGCCAGCCCTGCAGGCCGACGTGCGCGAAAAAGCCGTGCTGTATGTGGGCAGCTATCTGGAGCAGAATGCGGGCCAGCAGGCCGCCGGCGCCAATGTGGCGCAGCAAGCCATCGAGCAGGCCGGCGGGCGCTTCCTGCACCATGCTGGCGGTGACGATGGCGCCGACGACGTAGCGGCGCTGGAAGCGGGCCTGGTGGCGGCCGACCTGGTGATTTGCCAGACGGGCTGCGTCAGCCACGATGCCTACTGGCGCGTGCACGACCACTGCAAGCGCACGGGCAAGCAGTGCGTGCTGGTGGACCAGCCGCAAGCCATGCATTTCGTGCGCAAGGAAGCGCTGCTCACCTGACCTTCGCACCGCTTAACGCCTGCTTAATCCGCATGGGCCACAATGGCCGTCCCCCGACGTTCCTGAAAGCGCCCATGCTGTCCCTGCAAATCGGTCCCCTGGCCCTGCCCACGGGCCTCGTCCTGCTGTTCGTTTCCCTGTGCGTCGCTTATGGCGTGGCGTGGTCGCTAAGGCGGTATCGCCAACAGCCGGACGCCGGTCCTCTCGTTTCCGACATGCTGATCGCCGGCCTGCTGGCGGCGCGCCTGGCATTCGTTCTACGCTGGCACGAACAATATCTGGTGGCGCCGTGGTCCATCATCAATATCCGCGATGGCGGTTTTCTCGCGCCGGCCGGCATCGCGGCCGCGCTGGCCATCGCCGCGTGGCGCTGCCGGCGCCCCGCCATGGCGGCCATGCGCCGTCCGCTGGCCATCAGCGTGGCTACTGGCGCGCTGGCCTGGGGCGTGCTGAGCGCAGGGATCTCGCTGGCGTACGACAAGCCGTCGGCCTTGCCGGCCGTGGCGTTGCAGGCGCTCGACGGCGCGCCGGTGACCCTGGCGGCGCTGGCCAGCGGCAAGCCCATGGTGGTCAACCTGTGGGCCAGCTGGTGCCCGCCATGCCGGCGCGAGATGCCCGTGCTGGCCGCCGCGCAGCAGGCGCGCGCCGATATCGTCTTCGTGTATGCGAACCAGCGCGAGGATGCGCCTGCCGCCAGCGCTTTTCTGGACCGGAGCGGCGTGACCCTGCGCAACGTGCTGCTCGACAGCGACGCGGCGCTGGGCAAGGCGGCCGGTTCCTCGGCCCTGCCCACCACCCTGTTTTATGACGCACAAGGGCGCCTGGTCGATACGCACCTGGGCGAATTGTCCGACGCCTCGCTGGCCAGCAAGCTGCAAAAGATCGCGCCGTCCGGTTCCCTCTGATAGTATACCCCCCTATAGTATTTATCGAGGGTGAATCATGGGACACACGGCGCACAACAAGACCAAGCTGCTCAATCGCGTGAAGCGTATTCGGGGCCAGGTGGAGGGCCTGGAGCGGGGCCTGGAAGAGGGGCGCGATTGCGGCGAAGTGCTGCAGCTGATCGCCGCCGTGCGCGGCGCCGTCAATGGCCTGATGGCCGAAGTCATCGAAGAACACTTGCGTGAGCACGTGGCCAGTCCCGATATCTCCGGCGAGGAGCGGGCCAGGGGCGCCGACGACATCGCGGGCATCCTGCGCACCTACCTTAAATAAGGAGACCGTCATGCAAACGACATTTATCAAGGAAGACCTCTCCGCCTGGCAGCACGAACACGTTTTTGACAGCAGCAATGGCAAGGCCGAACGCCGCGCGCGCATCGTCATGTGGATCACCCTGGCCACGATGGTGCTGGAAATCGTGGCCGGCTGGTGGTACAACTCCATGGCCCTGCTGGCCGATGGCTGGCATATGAGTTCGCACGCGCTGGCCATCGGCCTGGCCGCGTTTGCGTATGCGGCCGCGCGCCGCTATGCGCGCGACCCACGCTTTGCCTTCGGCACGTGGAAGATCGAGGTGCTGGCCGGCTACACGAGCGCCATCCTGCTGCTGGGGGTGGCCGTGCTGATGGTCGTGGCCTCCGTCGAGCGCCTGTTCTCGCCGCAGCCCATCCACTATGCGCAGGCCATGGCGGTAGCGGCCTTCGGCCTGGCCGTCAACCTCGTGTGCGCGCTGATCCTCGGTGGGCACCATGACCACCATCATGACCACGGCCATGGGCATGACCACCACGATCACCACGACCACCATGGCCATGGCGAAGACCTGAACATGAAGGCCGCCTACATCCACGTGCTGGCCGATGCCGCCACGTCCGTGCTGGCCATCCTTGCGCTGGCCGGCGCGTGGGCTTACGGCTGGCAGTGGCTCGATCCCGTGATGGGCATCGCGGGCGCCGTGCTGGTGGCCTTGTGGGCGAAAAAGCTGACGCAGCAGACCGGCAAGGTCTTGCTGGACCGCGAAATGGATCACCCGGTGGTGCAGGAAATCCGCGAGGCGGTCGAGGTGGAAGAGGGGGGCGACACGCCGCGCATCGTCGACCTGCATGTCTGGCGCGTTGGCAAGCAGCTGTACTCGTGCGCGCTGTCGGTGGTCAGCCGCGACCCCACCCTGACGGCTGCGCGGCTGCGCGCACGGATAAGCATCCACGAGGAAATCGTCCACAGCACCATCGAGATAGTGCTGCGTAGCTGAACGACGGCGTCGCCGATACCCGCTTACACGCCAACGAGCGATACGGCCTTGGTATTGAGGTAGGACTCCAGCGCCTCCGGCCCGCCTTCCGTGCCATGTCCCGAATCCTTGATGCCGCCGAAGGGCATTTCGGCGCTCGGGGTGGCGGGTTGGTTGATCCATAACATGCCCACCTCCATGCGGTTCATCAGCAGGTGGGCGTTCTTGATCGAGCGCGTGAAAGCGTAGCCGGCCAGGCCGAACGGCAGGCGGTTCGCTTCAAGGTTGGCTTCCTCCAGACTGTCGAAACCGCGGATGCCGGCGATCGGGCCGAACGGTTCATCGTTGAATATGCTCGCGTCGAGCGGCACGTCGGCAAACACGGTCGGCGCGAAAAAGTTGCCGGTGTCGCCAATACGGCTGCCGCCGGTGGCCAGGGTGGCGCCTCTGGCCTGCGCGTCTTCGACTACCTTCGCCATGGCGCTGAGGCGGCGCGCATTGGCCAGCGGCCCCAGCGTGGTGCCCTGTTGCAGGCCATCGCCCAGCTTAGGCTTTCGGCGTGCTTGACCAGCGCGCTGGTGAATTCGGCCTTGACGGCGTTGTGCACGAGGAAGCGGGTCGGCGAAATGCACACATGGCCCGCATTGCGGAACTTGGCGCCGCCGGCGGCCTTGACGGCCAGTGCCACATCGGCGTCTTCGGCAATGATCACCGGGGCGCGGCCGCCCAGTTCCATCGTCACGCGCTTCATGTGGGCGCCGGCCAGCGCGGCCAGCTGCTTGCCTACCGGCGTCGAGCCAGTGAACGTCACCTTGCGTATCACCGGATGCGGGATCAGATAGCCGGAGATTTCGGCCGGGTCGCCGAACACCAGGCCCACCACGCCCGGTGGCAGGCCGGCGTCGACGAAGCATTGCATCAGCGCCGCAGGCGAGGCCGGCGTTTCTTTCGGGGCCTTGCACAGGAAGGAGCAACCGGTGGCCAGCGCGGCCGACAATTTGCGCACGATCTGGTTGATCGGGAAATTCCACGGCGTGAAGGCGGCAACCGGGCCGACTGGTTCCTTGAGCACCAGCTGCTGCGCGGCCGGGTTGCGCGACGGCACGATGCGGCCATAGGCGCGCATGCCTTCGGCGGCAAACCAGTCGATGATGTCGGCGCCGGCCAGTATTTCCACTTTCGCTTCGGTCAGCGGCTTGCCCTGCTCCTGCGTCATCTGCCGGGCGATATCGACGGCGCGCCACGTTTCGAAACCCTGCTGGGCGGCGGCAAGCGCGCGATCGAGGTCGGCGATGCTGGCATGGGCCACCGTGCCGATGGCCTGCCCGGTGGCAGGATTGAGCACGGGTATGGATTTGCCGCCGCTGGCCTCCACCCATGCGTTGGCGATCAAAGGCGGGTATCGGGATAGCTGGATGTCGTCATTACTGGTCACTCCTGTCAGTGAAAATTAGGGTGTTGCCTGCCGGCGCTATCTGGCATCCTTGCGCGCCCGGAAAGCGGCGACCTTCATCCGGTTGCCGCAAACGGCCATGCTGCACCAGCGCCGGCGGCCCGATTTGGTGACATCGAGGAAACGCAGCGTGCAATCATGCGCTTCGCACTGGCGCACTTGCGCCAGCTCGCCCTGCGTCAGCAGCTGGACCAGCGCCGCTGCCACCGGTTCGAGCAAGCTGGCCGCGCTGTCGTCGCGGCGCCGTTTCCATAATACGACGTTGTCGCCTTCGCCCTGCGCCAGCGTGCGCACAGGGCGGCCAGCCTCCAGTATCCGGTTCACCACCGCGAAGTCGGTTGGCTCACGCGGCATGTTCAAATCGATCAGCCGTCCCGCCGCCGTCCGCAGCGACTGTGCCAGCGTTGCCAGTCCGGTAGGCGGTGTATTGAAGTCGGGTGCCAGCAGGCCCGCTGCCTTGAGCCAGGCCAGCGCGCCGGCGTTGTCGGCCAGGCAATCCCAGCTGTCATCCCCCATGCCAAAGGCGCTGTTGATGAAATCGAGCGCCAGGTGGTTGCCGATGAAGTGCGGAGCGTGCTCGGGATGCGGCGTCATTTGAAATCCTTTGTAACCTCTGAAAATAATATTGACAGGTTACCAGAAATGCTTGTAACCTTCAAATACTCACTTTAAAGGTTACAAGGACATTGCCATGAATATCAAGACCACCACTCTCGCCGCCGCCACCACCGTGGCCATGGCGGCCAGCGCCGGCGCCGCCCCGATGTCGGCAGCCGACAAGGCGCAAGTACACTACCGGTTTGAAAAAGTCGGCGACGTGAATGTTTTTTATCGCGAGGCGGGCGACCCTGCCGCGCCGACCATCGTGCTGCTGCATGGCTTTGCCGGGTCCTCGTTCATGTACCGCGACGTGATCCCGGCGCTGAGCGACCGCTATCACGTGGTGGCGCCGGACCTGCCTTCCTTCGGCTACACCGAAGCGCCGGCGCGCGAACACTACGCCTACACCTTCGACAACATCACCCGGACCATGGACCGTTTTACCGAGCAGTTGAAGCTGGATCGCTACGCCATCATGGTGCACGACTACGGCGCGCCAGTGGGCTGGCGCCTGGCGCTGGCCCATCCTGCGCGCATCACGGCCATCATCTCGCAGAACGGCAACGCCTATGAAGAGGGACTGTCGAAGGGCTGGGACGGCATCAGGCAATACTGGCAGGCGCCGACGGCGCAAAACCGCGCGGCGCTGGCCGACTTTCCGACGCCGGCCGGGATAAAATGGCAATATCTGGAAGGCGTGCCCGATCCGAGCAGCGTTTCTCCCGACGGCTATACCCTGGAAGGCATGCGGGTGGCGCGTCCTGGCAACGCCGACATCCAGCTCGACCTGCTCCTCGATTACGCGTCCAATGTGCGCATGTACCCGCAATTCCAGGCCTATTTCCGCCAGCAGCAACTGCCGCTGCTGGCCGTCTGGGGCAAGAACGATCCGTTTTTCCTGCCAGCCGGTGCGCAGGCATGGAAACGCGATTTGCCCAACGCCGATATCCGGTTCTACGACACCGGCCACTTCGCCCTTGAAACGCATGCCCGCGAGATCGGGCCGGTGATCCGCGCCTTCCTGGATAAAAATATCAAATAAGGCTGCGACGTCATATGCGAAAAAGCCCGCCGATGGCGGGCGTAGCGCTTATAATGTCGGCTTTTACAGCACGCGCTGTTCACCAGACAGAGAATAAAATGAGCACATTACCACCATGCCCGCAATGCAAATCCGAATTCACGTACGAAGACGGCAGCCAGTTGATCTGCCCTGAATGCGCGCATGAATGGTCGGCCACGGCCGGCGAAGCGGTGGAAGAGGGCGCCAAGGTGTACCGCGATTCGGCCGGCAATATCCTGCAGGATGGCGACACGGTCAGCGTCATCAAGGACTTGAAATTGAAGGGCGGCGGCGGTGTCGTCAAGATGGGCACCAAGGTCAAGAACATCCGCCTGGTCGACAGCGACCACGATATCGACTGCAAGATCGACGGCTTCGGTTCCATGAGCCTGAAAACGGAATTCGTCAAGAAGGTCTAAAGCTTTTACCCGTAACACGGCGCGCCGGTTTCATTCCTGCGCGCCGTTTTTTTATTCAGACGCCATGCAAATCGACCATCTCCGCCAGCGCCTGCGCGCCTTGGGCGCCAAGCCCCTGCACGAACAGCGCGTGCTGCGCGACTGGATCCAGGGCCAGCCGCACGACCAGGGCCGGCGCCGCGCCGAAGACTTTTTGCCGCTGCCCGTGCGCGAGGCCTTGCCCGCGCTCGACCTCGAGTTGCAGGGCATGCTGAAATTGCTCAGCACGCACCCGGGCGCGGACGGTTCCGCGCGCCTGCTGGTGGGCCTGCACGATGGCCAGACGGTGGAAAGCGTGCTGCTGCCGCGCGACGGCTTGTGCGTATCGAGCCAGGTCGGTTGCGCCGTCGGCTGCCAGTTCTGCATGACGGGCCGCGACGGCTTGATCCGGCAAATCACCAGCGGAGAGATCGTCGCCCAGGTGGTACTGGCGCGCACTATGCGTCCCGTGAAAAAAGTCGTCTTCATGGGCATGGGCGAGCCGGCGCATAACCTGAACAATGTGATGGAAGCGATCGAGCTGCTGGGCACCGAGGGAAATATCGGCCACAAGAACCTCGTGTTTTCCACCGTGGGCGACCCACGCGCCTTCGAGCGCCTGCCGCAAGGCAGGGTCAAGCCGGCGCTGGCGCTGTCGCTGCACACGACCAAGCCGGAACTGCGCGAACAACTGCTGCCGCGCGCGCCCAAGCTCACTCCGCGCGAACTGGTGGACTTCGGCGAATCATATGCGCGCCTGACCGGCTACCCGGTGCAGTACCAGTGGACCCTGATGGAAGGCGTCAACGATGGCGACGACGAGATGGATGGCATCGTCGCGCTCTTGCAGGGCAAGTACGCGGTGCTGAACATGATCCCGTATAACACCATCGCCGACTTGCCGTTCAAGCGCCCCAGCTGGGAAAAGGCGCGCGCCATTGCCGCCGCCCTGCACGCGCGCGGCGTGCTGACCAAATTGCGCGATTCGGCCGGGCAGGACGTGGAAGGCGGCTGCGGGCAGCTGCGGGCGCGCGAAGCGAAGGGCAAGGTCATTCCCATCCGCGCCAGCGTGGCGGCGTAGGTCGGATTAGCGTAGCGTAATCCGACATTCGCACATACGCCAAGAATGGTGTCGGATTACGCGGTGCCCGCTAATCCGACCTACTCGGCTCACCCCCCACCGAGCAAATCGTTTTCATTCAATATCGCAAACGCGATCTCTGGGTGCGCGACCAGGCAGCGCCGCACGGCGGCCGGAATGGCGGCACGCGTCTTGCGGCACAGGCCGGGCCGTTCCAGCAGGCGGATCTGGAAGCCGCGCACGGTGCGCACTTCGCCGCTGCCAGGCGTGATCTGCAATTCCACGCCCAGGTTTTTCTGCAACAGCAATTGCAGCTTCCTCAGCTGGGCAAGGGTGGCGATGCCCTCGATGTGCGCCAGCAGGCGCTTTTCTTCCGTCAGGTTCAGGCGCAGGATGGACAGGTCCGCCTGCGCATCGCCGAGCAGGCGCTCGCGCTCGCAGTCGCACAGCTGCGGCGGACACTCCTTGCGGACTTCAAAGTCGACGATACGCATGTGCGGCTTCCAATGGCGATCCGGGATAAATCAAGTATCGTCCGCCGCCTGGCGCATGTCAATCAGCGCGGGCTGACGATCAGACGCCAAGGAGTCTGCCCTTGCTCGTTGCTGTGCTGGTGATGGTTTTGCGGCGGCATGGCGCGGCCTTGACCGCGTGTCTTGGCGCGCGCGCCGCCCTGTGTTGTAATGTTGCTCATCCCATTTGAACACGCAAGGCCATGAGAACCCGCATCAAGATTTGCTGCATCGCTTCCATCGACGAAGCGCAACTGGCCATAGCCGCCGGCGCCGATGCGCTGGGCCTGGTGGCGGCCATGCCGTCCGGCCCCGGCCCGATTCCCGACGCGCGCATCGCGCAGATCGCCGCCTGGACGCCGCCGCCCGTGGCCACGTTCCTGCTGACGTCCGAGACGACGGCGCAAGCCATCGCCGAACACGTGCGCGCCACGCAGCCGTCCACCGTGCAGATCGTCGGCCATATCGACCCTGGCGAAGTCGAGAAACTGGCGCGCCTGCTGCCGCACGTGCGGCGCGTGCAGGTGATCCATGTGCAGGGGCCGCAGGCTTTGGACCTGATCCCCGCCTACGCGCCCCATGTGCACGCTTTCCTGCTCGATTCGGGCCGCCCTGACGCGCTGGTCCCGGAACTGGGCGGCACGGGCCGCACGCACGACTGGTCCATCAGTGCGCGCTTCGTGCGCGCCAGTCCCCGTCCCGTTTTCCTCGCCGGTGGGCTGGACGACACCAACGTTGCCGACGCGCTGCGCCAGGTGCGCCCCTACGGCATCGACCTGTGCTCGCGCGTGCGCACGGATGGCAAGCTCGATGTCATGAAGCTGGCCTTGCTGATGGCGGCCGTGCGCGACGTGGATGCGGCGCTGTATGCGGAAGGCTAGAGTGTATTCATCTCGCGCACGAACGCTTCCGTAAACGCGGCCACCATGCCGCTGGCCGCGCGCGGCGAGATCAGGCCGACGACGGAGTGCGACTCCTCGTCGGGCAGCGCGATAAAACGCACGCCGGGCGGCGCTACCAGGCGCATGCTGTCGGGAACGATGGCGATGCCCATGTTGGCCTCGATCAGGTTCAGCTGCGAGGTCTTGCGCGACAGGGCGCGCGCCGCCTTCGGGAAGAAACCCTGTGCCAGGCACAGGCCCGCCACCAGGTAGCTCAGGCCTCCGCGGTCCTTGTGCGGGATCGAGACGAACGCTTCGTCGCGCAGCGCGGCTATCGTCGTACGCTCCAGCGCGGCCAGCGGCGATATTGCTGACACGGCCACCACCAGCTTTTCCGCAAACAGTTCGCGCACGACGATATTGGCATGCTTGCGCAGGGTGGGTAGGCGCACGAGGCCCAGGTCGGCGCGGCCTTCCTCGATGTCGGCAGCCTGGTTTTCCGACGATCCCTTCGATACATCGAGCGAGACGCCGGGGAACTGCGCCAGCAGCCGGTTCAGCACGGCGCCAATGGCGGGCGTGAGGGTGACGGAGCTCGAATGCAGCAGGCGGATGATGCCTTGCTCGCCTTGTCCCACGTGGCGCGTCTGGCGCACGGTTTCCTCGATGTCGTCGAGGATGCGCTTGGCCCGCTCATAAAAGACCTGGCCCGCGGGCGTGAGTTCGATATGGCGAGAGTCGCGCGTCAGCAGCAGGGCCTGCACTTCACCTTCCAGCTCCTTGATCTGGCGGCTCAGGGCCGACTGCGCGATGTACAGCTTTTCCGCCGCGCGCGAGTAGCTGCCCGCATCGACGACTTCGACAAAATAGCGGAACTGTCTGATGGAAATCAATCGTATGCCTTTTCGAGATCGGAAACTGCCTGATTTGATATTGGCCCGGCCCCGCCGTTCGCGCTACAGTGCCTGGTCTGCTGTCACTGCAAAGGAATGGCCATGCTGGAATTGATCGGGGTGCTGGGACTGTTCGTCAGTATTATCGTAAAACTGATTTTCGTCCAGATTGGCGGAGCTGGTGACGGTAAAGAGGATTGAGATGGAATCAACCCAACAGCGTAAAGCTGGGGTCAGACCCGTCGGGTCTGACCCCGGATTGTCGCTAACATAGCCACGAAATTTTGCGGTGTCTCCACAGCTTGCAAGTGACAATTCAATGCTGCATCATCCCACTCCGCCAACTGTCTGCCCGCATACTTGAGCACCGCCTCGCGCGCCGTCCACGCCTGCGCCAGGGCCAATGGGCGCTGCGCATCGGTGCAGGCGCTCAGTGCTTCGGCCACCTGCGGCCCCAGATAATCGCGCGCCAGATGGAACCAGTCGGCAATGTCCTGCACGCGCATCACGTCGATGCCAACGGCGCCATGCAGGCCGATGGCGGCCAGCGACAGTCCCTCGTCATGGCTGAACGACAGGCTGGCCGCGCGGCCGGCCAGCAGCAAACGGGGAGGGGAGCCCGGCGTCGACTCCACCGAGATCGTCTCGATACCCAACTTCAGCCAGTGCGCCGCCGCCTCGCGTACGGCGGCGCGGAGGTGCAACCGGGCCTCCAAGCGCGGCAGCACGGCGGCGATGCCGATCACCAGCACGCCATCCCCTGACCAGAGCACCGTAGAGTCCATCAGCTACGATCCGTTGCGTAAAGGCGCAGCCGGGCAGCCCGCCCAATTGCTGCCGGCGGGGATGTGCTCGCCCTTCATCACCAGGGTCAACGGTCCCAGGCGTGCGTTGTCGCCCACCTTGGCGCTGTACAGCACGGAGCTGCGCGGGCCCATGTAGACGCGCTGGCCGATCTCCACGTGGTCGATCTTCATCACGCGGTCTTCGAACAAATGCGTCTGTGGGCAGGTCAGCGCATTCAGTTCGCTGTAGTCGCCGATGTGCACGCAGTCGAATTCCGTGATGTCCGTCGTGTCCATGTAGACGCCGCGGCCGATCTTGCAGCCGAACAGGCGGAAGGCCAGCGGCAGCCACGGCGTGCCGCGCAGGTAGCGCATGAAGTTGGGCACGGCGATGCCTTCGTACAGATTGGTCACGCCTTCCGAAATCCACACGAACGGTGTCCACATGGGGGCCGCATGCTTGCGGTAGCGTCCCAGCAGCAGCCACTTGAACAGCACGACGACCAGGAAATTGCCGACGCCGTAGGCCAGGCCGGCAATCGCCAGGTCGCTCACCACTTCACCCCAGCGTCCCGCGCCCGCGATCGGCATCACGTCCAGCACCAGGGTATAACCGACGGCGATCACCACCGCGTGCGGCGCGACGATGCGGAAGGCTTCGATCAGGCTGCGACCCAGGCGGCGCAACAGCGACGGCTTGAACGTCAGGTGTTCGGCAAAGCCGCTGACCTGTTCGCGCGCCGGCAAATGCATGGGCGGGGAGCCGAGCCACGTGTCGCCGCTGTGCATCTGTTCATTGCGCGGCGCATGCGTGTGCACGCCGATCAGCACGTGCTCGGGCAGCACCGTGCCGTCCGGGATGTAGCTGCCGTTGCCGACGAAGCTGCGGTGCGAGACGACGGTGGGACGCATGGTCATCCAGCCGCCGTCGATCTGCTCATCGCCCAGCATGACGGCGTCGGCGATGAAGGTGTCGTCGCCCAGGGTAAGCATGTCGGGCACCACGCCCAGGGCCGTGGAAATCTCGGCGCCCTTGCCGACCTTGGCGCCCAGCAGGCGGTACCAGTACGGCGCGTAGACGGTGGCGTAAATGCCGTGCAGGACGTTCAGGCTCGATTCCTGGATATGGCTGACCAGCCACTTGGCGCAATAGATATTGCTGTGCACGGGCGAGCTGCCCGGCTTCAAACGGGGCAGCGCGCCCCAGCGGATGGCGGCCGACAGCAGGGCCGTGAGCACGATCAGCACGGCGCTGGCGGGAAACGCCAGCAGGAAGTAACGGGCCAGCTGGGTCGTCACGTCGCGGCCCTGCAGCCACGGCATCATTTCGCGCTCGTCGAACCAGTCGATCAGCACGAAGCTGGGGAAAACGGGCATGAAGAACAGCACGGCGATGAGGACCATGCCGAAGCAAAAGAACAGGGTTTCGCCCGTCAGGCGCAGGCGCGAGACGGCGGGGCGCGGCGGCTGGCTGGCAGGGTCGAACGCGCCAATGTCGCGCGCGGGAGAACCTGTGTAGACTCTTCCTGCCGGCACCGCCGCGCCATCGGCCAGCGCCGATTGACCTTCCAGGTGGCCGAAGGCGCCCACTGTGGTATTGCCTTCCAAAATGGCGTAAGAACTGATGCAAGCATCGTCGCCGATGCTGATCCGGCCCAGCAGCAAACGGCCCCGTTCCACGCGGGCGTTTTCAAAGTTGACGGCATTGCCCACGCTGACGTTGTCGCCGATGGACAGCAGGTCGGGCGCGCGCAGGGTCATCGAACCGATGACGACTTCCTTGCCCACTTTGGCGCCCAGCGCGCGCAGCCACCAGCTATTCAGGGACGAGCCGCTGAGCAGGTAGGCGGGCGCCGATTCGACCAGGCGGTCGGCCAGCCACCAGCGGTAATAGGTGACGCCCCACAGCGGATAGCTGCCCGGCTTCAAACGCCCCGCGATCAGCCACTTGCCGGCGATCGCGATGGCAAATTCGGCCAGGGTCGCGAGTAAAAACACGCCGATGGAGGCGGCGATGGCGCGCGGCACGGTGTCGCCCGTGTCGCCCGTGAAGAAGTGGTACGTGAAGAACGGCGCCATCCACTGCGCCATGCGCAGGGTGACGAGGCCAGGCACGGCCGCCGCCTGTGCCGCGCCGCAAATCCAGCGCTTCAGGGCCGATGGCGGCGTCCATTCCGCTTCCGGCGTGGCCAGCGCCGGCGCTTCATTCAGCACGGCGGCGATCTTGCCGATCTGCCGGTTCTGGTAAATATCGCGCACCGTCATGTGGGCGTAGGCCGGATCGGCGCGCAGGGCGGAGGCCAGGCGCGCGGCCAGGAAGGAGTGGCCGCCGAGGTCGCTGAAGAAGTCCAGCTGGCGCAAAATCGCCTGGCCCGGGAACAGCTTGGCCAGCGCCGCGAACAGGGCCGCTTCGGCCGGGGTTTCCGGCACGTCCGACTCTCCCGCTTCGCCAGCCGGCGGTGTGGACAGGGGCATGGCTTTCAAGGCTTTCCGGTCGATCTTGCCGGAAGTGAGGCGCGGCATCAGCGGCAGCAATTCAAAACGGCCCGGTACCATATACGGCGGCAAATGCAGGTTCAGGGCGGCGCGCAGGGTTTTCGCGGCCAGGGCGTCGGCCGGCGCCACGTCGCTGCCGACGATGTACGCCACCAGCTGGTCGATGCCGTCATCCTTGCGCAGCAAGACGGCCACCGTGCCTATGCCCGTTTGCTGCGCCAGCACGGCTTCGATCTCGCCCAGCTCCACGCGGAAGCCGCGTATTTTCACCTGGTCGTCGGCGCGGCCCAGGCATAGCACCTGGCCATCAAGATCGATGCGGGCCAGGTCGCCCGTGCGGTACAGGCGCACATCGTCAGGGCCCGTGCTCCAGGGATTGGGCAGGAATTTTTCCACCGTCAGGTCGGGCCGGCCCAGATAGCCCTCGGCCAGGCCGGGGCCGATGATGCACAGCTCCCCCGTCTCGCCGCGCGGCAGCAAAGTCAATGGACGGTTTTCTCCCGCTTCGGCCACCTGCAGCACCAGCAAACCGTAGTTGGGCAGCGGCGTGCCGATGGTCACCGGCTCGCCTGGCCGCAAACGCGCCAGGCTGCACGAGACGGTCGCCTCCGTGGGGCCATAGGTGTTGAACATGGCGCGGCCCGGGCGCGACCAGCGCTCGACCAAGGACTCCGGACACATCTCGCCGCCCAGGTTGATCAGGCGCAGGCTCGGCACTTCTTCCGCAAACAGGGCCAGCAAGGTCGGCACGGCGTGCAGCACGGTGACGTGGTTGGCTGCCAGCGCGCGCGGCAAGGCTTCCGGGTCGCCCGAAATCTCCTTGGGGCCCAGCCACAGGGTGGCGCCCACCAGGTAGGCGATCCAGATTTCCTCGAACGACATGTCGAAAGCGACGGAAAAGCCCTGGTAGACGGTGTCGCTTTGCGTCACTTCCAGCACGGCGTTTTCGCTGCGCAGGAAGTGGCAGATGCTGCGCTGGTTGATCAATATGCCCTTGGGCTTACCCGTGGAGCCGGACGTGTAGATCACATAGGCCGGGTGCTCGGGCAGCACGGTGGCGCGCGCGGGCAGCAGTTCGCCCGGCGTGGCGGGGACCAGCAGGCTTTCCGCCGTCCATACGGGGCGGCCAATGCCTGCCCCGGCCAGGCGCGGCGCGAATTGGGCGCAGCTGACGACACCAAAGCCATTCGCGTCATCGAGGCACACCTGCAGGCGCTCGACGGGCGTGTCTTCATCGACTGGCAGCCAGGCGGCGCCCGCCTTGGCAATCGCCGCCTGCATCAGCAGCAGATGGGCGCCGCGCGGCAGCCACAGGCCCACGATGTCGCCGGGCTTGACGCCGGCCGCCACCAGGCGTGCCGCGGCCAGGCCGGCCTGCGCATCGAGCTGCGCATACGTGATGCGGCGCGCGCCATCGATCAGGGCGATCTGTTCCGGGCAGCGGCGGGCCGTCGCTTCCAGCAGGTCGGCCAGTACTTCCTTGCGCAGCAGATCCGGTCGCGGCGGGCCGTACAGGATGTCGGCGTGGGTGGAAGGGATGCCTGGACTGACTGCGGTGAAATCGTTCATGGATGACGCTTATCTGTAATGCGGAGTGAGGAATCTGATGGGCTGCGCAGGGCGCGCGGCACAGTTGATACATTACAGTACGCAAGACATTTCAGCGTTGCAGAACGGGGAATTTTGTGGGATTTTCAGCAAGTATGTGGCTGCAGGCTCAATTGCCATGATTACGGAATGTAAATCGCGGAAACATGGCGCCGATTTGCGCCACGGTGCGCGCCGCCGGATAGCCGTGCAGGGGGCGGCCGGACAGCGCCGCATCCGTGCAGCCTTCGGCGCGGAACTGCTGCAGCACGTAGTTGTCGACGCCCTTGGCAGCCAGGGTGGCGGCCAGGGCCAGCAACTGTTCGTCCGGCAGCAGGTCCGGGTGGGTGGTGGTGCGGCACTCGTAGGCCACGCCGCTGGCGAGGATGGCGTCCAGGCAGGCGCGCGCCGGGTCGCCGCTGCCGGCCACGCGGGTCACATGACGATAATCGGCAAACGGCGCCTTGATGTCGAAGCCGACCCAATCGACCAGGGGCAGCACTTCCTGCAGGCGCTGCGGATAGATGCAGGCCGTGTGCAGGCCGATGCCGAACCCCAGCTCCCTGACGTCCTGCATGGCGCGCGCCAGCGCAGGGTCCATGCACGCTTCGCCGCCGCTGAAGACGACGGCGTCGACCAGGCCCACGCGGCGGCGCAGCCAGGTCAGGACGTCCTGCCAGGGCATGGCGCCTTCCGGCGTGCGCGCCTGCAAATGCGGATTGTGGCAATAGCCGCAACGCCAGGGGCAGCCCTGCACGAACACCACCGCCGCCAGCTTGCCCGGGTAGTCGGTGGCGGAAAAGGGCGTCAGGCCGCCCACTTTCAACTCAGCCATGGCAGGCGGGCTGGCCAACCTTGGCGCTCGCTTCCGTAAAATACTGGCGCTCGTGGAATTCGCCCTGCTTGCCGATGTTGAACGAGGCGACGGGGCGGTGGTAGCCCATCACGCGCGTCCAGATTTCGCAGCGCTGGCGTTCGGTGTCGAGCAGGGTGATGGCGGGAGTGAAGTCGGGACGTGCGTTCATGGCGTTTCCTTGAGTGGGTGAGCGAGATCGGATTGCTTGCGGGCGATCAGTTCCGCGTCGCAGGTGGGACAGAATTCATGTTTGCCGGCCAGGTAGCCGTGGCGCGGGCAGATGGAAAACGTGGGCGTGACGGTGATGTAGGGCAGCGAAAAGCGGCTCAGTGCGCGTTTGACCAGCTCGCGGCAGGCGTTCGCATCCGACAGCGCTTCCGTCATGTACAGGTGCAGCACCGTGCCGCCTGTGTACTTGCGCTGCAGCGCATCCTGCAATTCCAGCGCCTCGAACGGATCGTCCGTGTGGCCGACGGGCAGCTGCGACGAATTCGTGTAATACGGATTGTCGCTTGTTCCCGCCTGCAGGATGGCCGGATAGCGCTTGCGGTCTTCGCGGGCGAAGCGGTAGGTCGTGCCTTCGGCCGGCGTCGCTTCCAGGTTGTACATATGGCCCGTCTCTTCCTGGAATTGCACCATGCGGGCGCGCACGTGGTCGAGCAGACGTATCGCCAGCGCATGGCCCTCGGCGGACGTGATGTCGTAAGCGTCGCCGCTGAAATTGCGGATCATCTCGTTGATGCCGTTTACGCCCAGGGTGGAAAAGTGATTGCGCAAGGTGCCCAGGTAGCGCTTCGTGTACGGGAACAGGCCTTGCTGCATCAGTTCCTCGATGGTGCGGCGCTTGATTTCCAGGCTGGTCTTGCCCAGTTCCAGCAGGCGGTCCAGGTCGGCCAGCAACGCAGGCTCGTCGCCGCGCCACAGGTGGCCCAGGCGCGCGCAGTTGATGGTCACCACGCCCAGGGAGCCGGTCTGCTCGGCGGAACCGAACAGGCCATTGCCCCTTTTGAGCAGTTCGCGCAAGTCCAGCTGCAAGCGGCAGCACATGGAGCGGATCATGTTCGGCTTGAGTTCCGAATTGATGAAGTTCTGGAAGTAGGGCAGGCCGTAGCGGGCCGTCATCTCGAACAGGCGTTCCGCGTTTTCGCTATGCCAGTCGAAATCCTCGGTGATGTTGTAGGTGGGGATGGGGAAGGTGAAGACCCGGCCCTTGGCGTCGCCCGCCATCATGATCTCGATGTAGGCGCGGTTGATCATGTCCATCTCGGCCTGCAGCTCGCCATAGCTGAAGTCCATCTCCTGGCCGGCGATGACGGGAATCTGCTCGCGCAGGTCGTCCGGGCAGACCCAGTCGAACGTGAGGTTGGTGAACGGCGTCTGCGTGCCCCAGCGCGATGGCACGTTGAGGTTGAAGATCAGCTCCTGCATGTACTGGCGCACGTCTTCGTAGCGCAGGCTGTCCTTGCGGATGTAGGGCGCCATGTAAGTGTCGAAGGAGCTGAACGCCTGCGCGCCAGCCCACTCGTTTTGCAAGGTGCCGAGGAAATTGACGATCTGGCCGATGGCGCTCGACATGTGCTTCGGCGGGCCGGACTCGATCTTGCCCGGCACGCCATTCAAGCCTTCGTGCAGCAGGGTGCGCAGCGACCAGCCGGCGCAATAGCCGGCCAGCATGTCGAGGTCGTGGATGTGCAGCGCCGCTTCGCGGTGCGCCGCGCCCACTTCCGGCGGATACACCTGGTCCAGCCAGTAGTTGGCGATGACCTTGCCCGACACATTGAGTATCAGGCCGCCCAGCGAGTAGCCCTGGTTGGCGTTGGCGTTGACACGCCAGTCGCGCCGGTCCAGGTATTCATTGATGGACGCGGCGACATCGACCTGGCCGCGTGTGGGGGAAACTGCATTTGTCGTCATGAAACCTCCAATAAACACAACATACGGTGTTTTTATGGAGATTAATCACTAAATATAGTGGCGTCAAAGGGTGCGTGCAGTTGCGTGACGAATCCTTGATGCAGGTGAAAAAACCACCTCAGCCGGTTTTGTTCCAGCGCGTTTCGCGCAGGATCAGCCAGCTCGCGCAAAAGAATGCGACGCCGCAGGCGGCGATGCTGGCGACGGAGGCGGGCAGCACGTGTGCCCAGATTTCCAGCGGCGAGTAGGTACTCCAGCCGGCCACGCGTGCGTCGAACGTCACGTAATTCGCCAGCAGCCAGTAGACGGCCAGCAGGCCCGTGCAGATGGCGGCCTGGCGCAGCAGCGGCAGTTGGCGGCGCGCGAACACGGCCAGCAGGAACAGCAGCAGCACGCCCGGATACGCGCCCAGCACTTCGGGCGACAGCACGGAGATGGTGTTTGCGTCATAGCCATCGGCCGGGCCGGCCCACTGCACTTGCAGCGCGGTGAGGAACAAGGTAAGCAGGAAAATCAGCAGCGGTTTGCGGGTCATGGCGGTCAATCGACGAGGGTGAAAAGTGGGGCATTTTACAGCCAGGTCAAGCAAGTTGAACGCGCGCCAGCCATGCATGCATTCCTTCACCTGCGTCAAGGACTGGGCGGCATGGGCGGGGCTATAGTCTGCACCCTGAGCCGATACAGGACTGTGAATATCATGATGCTTGATTCAACCACCGCCACCCGCGTGGCCGGACCGCTGGAACTGGTCTGCCCCGCCGGCAGCCTGCCTGCCCTGAAAGCGGCCATCGACAATGGCGCCGACACCGTCTACCTGGGTTTTCGCGACGCCACCAATGCGCGCAATTTCGCCGGCCTCAATTTCGACGAGAAGGCCATCGCCGAGGGCGTGCGCTACGCCCATCAATATGGACGCAAGGTGCTGCTGGCGCTGAATACCTATCCGCAGCCGCACAACTGGGCCGTGTGGCGCAGCGCCATCGACCGCGCCGCGCAGGCCGGCATCGACGCCATGATCGTGGCCGATCCGGGCCTGATGGCGTATGCGGCCCAGCACCACCCGCAGCTGCGTTTGCACCTGTCCGTGCAGGGCTCGGCCACCAACTACGAAGCCATCAATTTCTATCACGAGCACTTCGGCATCGCCCGCGCCGTGCTGCCGCGCGTGCTGTCGATGGCGCAGGTGGAACAGTTGATCAGCAAGACGGAAGTCGAGATCGAGGTCTTCGGCTTCGGCAGCCTGTGCGTGATGGTCGAAGGGCGCTGCGCGCTGTCGTCGTATGCGACGGGCGAGGCGCCGAACACGCACGGCGTGTGCTCGCCGGCGAAATCCGTGCGCTGGCTGGAAACGCCGAACGGCCTGGAATCGCGCCTGAACGGCGTGCTGATCGACCGCTATGCACCGGGCGAAAACGCCAGCTATCCGACCCTGTGCAAGGGACGTTTCGAAGTCAATGACGAAGAGTATTACGCGATCGAGGAGCCGGCCAGTCTGAACACGCTGGCGCTGCTGCCGCAGCTGATCGCCATGGGCGTGCGCGCCGTGAAAATCGAAGGACGCCAGCGCAGCCCCGCCTACGTGGCGCAGGTGACGCGCGTGTGGCGCGAAGCGATCGACGCCTGCCGCGAAGGCAATGCGCGCTACGCCGTCAAGCCGGGCTGGATGGCGGCCATGGACAAGCTGGCCGAGGGCCAGCAGCACACCCTCGGCGCTTACCATAGATCTTGGAAATAAAGGATGAACATGCTGAAGCTTTCTTTGGGCCCCTTGCTGTACTACTGGCCGCGCGCCACCGTCTTCGAGTTTTACCAGCAGATCGCCGGCACGGCCGTCGATATCGTGTATCTGGGCGAAACCGTCTGCTCGCGCCGGCATGAAGTGCGCCTGGCCGACTGGCTCGATATCGCTGACATGCTGGCCGCCGCCGGCAAGGAAGTGGTGCTGTCGACGCAGGCGCTGATCGAGGCGGGTGCGGAACTGGCGACCCTGCGCCGCATCACGGGCAATGGCCGCTACGGCGTCGAGGCAAACGACATGGGCGCCGTGCACTGCATGGAAAAGGGCACATCCTTCGTCGCCGGCCCCCATCTGAACCTGTTCAATGGCCCCAGCCTGCAGTTGCTGGCGCGCCTCGGCGCGCGGCGCTGGGTGATGCCGCTGGAAATGGGGCAGACGGCGCTGGCCGAGATGCAGCGCCAGAAACCGGAAGGGCTGGAGACGGAAGTGTTCGCCTACGGCCGCATGCCGCTGGCGTTTTCCGCGCGCTGCTTCACGGCGCGCAACCGCAACCTGCCGAAGGACGATTGCGGCTACAGCTGTCTGGAAGAGCCGGATGGTCTGCTGCTGCGTACGCGCGACGAAGTGCCGTTCCTCGTGTTGAACGGCACGCAGACGCAGTCGGCGCTCGTCTACAACCTGGTGCGCGAACTCGACGCCATGCGCGACATGGGCGTGGCGGTGGCGCGCATCAGCCCGCAGGCCATGCACACGGAACAGGTGATCGCCATCTTCGACCGCGCCCGCCGCGGCCAGGTCAGCGGCATCGGCGCCCAGGCCCAGCTGGCGGCCTGCCAGCCGGCCGGCGCCTGTGACGGCTACTGGCACGGCCAGCCCGGCATGGAACAGCACGCCGCCCATTGAACGCATTGAAAGGAAGCACCATGCAAGATCAACTGGAAAGATTGCCCGTCCCGGCCAAGCCACCCATGAGCAAGCCCGCCGTGTCGTACCGTCTGCCCGAACCGCTGGCCGAATTGCTGTCCAAGCTGCCGCCGTATCCCGCCTCCTGGCTGTTCGTACAAGGCCTGAACCGCCTGCTGGCGCCGCAATTGCCCGACGACGTGCGGCGCAGCCTGGAAGGGCGCAGCCTGCGTTTGCGGCTGCTGGACGCGGGCATCGCCTTCGATTTCGAGTGGCAGGGCACGGTGTTCGTGGCCGAGCGCTATGTCGATGTACCGGACCTGTGCATCGCCGCCAGCGTGCATGATCTGATGCTGCTGGCGCGGCGCCAGGAAGATCCCGACACCCTGTTCTTCAGCCGCCGCCTGAGCCTGGAAGGGGACACGGAACTGGGTCTGCTGTTCAAGAATACGCTCGACGCCATCGAGTTGCCGCCGTTCGACCTGCAGGCGCTGGGACCGCGCCGCGTGCTGGCGCATCTGCGCGACCGGGGCGCGCGGGAAGGCTGAGCGGGAAGATGGCGGCGCGCAGTGACGGTACTCAATGGCGGCAGTGGCCGCAGGCGCCGCTGCAGGACGGCAGTTGTTCTTCGTTGGAGGCCTCGCCCATGAAGCCGGCGTCATTGACGGCGGCCAGCAGGCGCTCCTGCGTGGCCAGCCGTTCGTCGAATTGCACCGTGGCGCCGTGGCGCGCCAGCGAGACGCACACGGTGGCCACGCCCGTGACGGCTTCGAGCGCGCCCGTCAGCCTGTCGGCGCAGCCTTCGTGATCCATTCCAATAATATTCAAGCGCGCTGTCCGCATGGGTTCCTCTTGTTTTTCAAATAAAAAAACAGCGTAGGCGAGGGGCGCGCATGCCGTCCAGAGCAGCACGCAAGATTTATTTTGTATTTGCGCTTTTATTGATCTACATTAATTCCAGACTCTCCTGTCCAGCCTGAGATTGATGTTTTTTTATGCACATCTTCCTTTTCCACTTAACATGGGCGCCCCGCAAGAGGCGCCCGTTTTCATGTGCCAACTCCAGTAACCAATAGTGCAGGCTGGAATGGACATCCATGGATATAATTGCTATTGTGAAAGTATAAACATGGCAACCCCGTGCTTTCCCCTCATTCATTGACTGGACGCTACATGGGCAGATTGCAAGGACACTTATCATTATTGCTGGCGAGCGCGCTCGGCGCGGCCATGCCCGCCCAAGCGGATCCACTGACATTTAACGAAGCGCTGCAGCAAGCGGCCAAGGCTTCGGGCGCCGTGCAGGGCGCCGCGCTCGACGTGCGGGCAAAAACACTGAAGGCCGAGGCCTTGTCGAATATCGATGGTCCTTCCGTGGACTTGACGGCGTTTCGCGGCCGGTTGTCGACGGATTTGAGTATCGATACGAGCGGCCTGGCCGGCGTGGTGGGCGGCATCGAATCCGCGCTGCCGGCGATTCCCGGCTTGCCCACGCCGCACATTCCCAATTCCCTGAACCGCGAAGTGGTGACGGATTTGACGTCGTTCGGCTTGCTGGGCATGTGGCCCATCTACACGGGCGGGCGCCTGGACGCCGTCAAGGGACTCGCATCGAGCCTGACTCTGGCCGCGCAAGCGGAGCGTACGGAAGCGGAAGAGCAGCTGGCCACCCTGGTGGCGCAGCGCTACTTCCAGTTGCTGCTGGCCAAAAGAGTGGTGGCCGTGCGGGCCGAAGTGACGGCCGGCGTGACGCAGCACCAGCGTGACGCTGCCAGGCTGGAAAAGGGCGGCCTGATTTCGCGCGCGGAACGCCTGCGCGCCGATGTGGCCCTCGACAGCGCCCGCAGCGACGAAGCGCAGGCCCGCAGCGACGAGGAAATCGCCCAGGTGGCGCTTGATCGCTTGCTTGCCGTCAGCACGCAAGTGCTGCCCAGCACGCCGCTGTTCGTCAACAGCTTGCCGGTCGGTACTTTGCAATCGTTCATCAGCACGGGCATGCGCGAAAACGCGAACTGGAAAAAGATCGACAGCAAGCGCGTACAGGCCGAGCAAGCCTTGAAGCTGCACGGCAAGGAATACGCGCCCACCGTCTTTGCCATCGGTAACTACAACTTAAATCGCGGCAATGAAAAGCTCGTGCGCTCGAACTGGGCCATCGGCCTGGTCGTGTCCGTGCCGCTCGTGCACCGCATCAATACGGGCAAGATGATCGCCGCCGCCAAGCTGGACCAGGAGCGGGTGGAAGTGGTGGCGCGCCAGGCCGAGCGCGACATTCCCACCCTGATCGAAAAGAACTGGCGCGCGCTGGAAAACGCCCGCATCCAGTACCTGTCCACGGCGTCGTCGGTGGAGCTGGCGCGCGAAAATATCCGCTTGCAAACGGTGGCTTTCCAGCAAGGACAAGTGACGTCGCTGGAAGTGGTCGACGCGCGCCTGAACCTGGCCAAGGTCGAGACCCAGCGGGCGCAGACTGCCTATAACTATGTGATGGGCCTGGCGCAATTGCTGGAAGCGACGGGCGAGACGCAGCGCCTGGGCAGCCTGGCCGCCGCGGCCGATATCCAATTACCTGTGGACAAATAATAATGAGTACCTCCAAAAAACCCTTGGCCATAGTCGCCGCCGTGATCGTGCTGGCCTTCGTCGGCTGGGGCCTGTACCAGGCGTTCCAGCCGCAGCGCCTGCCTTTGCAGGGGCAGATGGATGCGCAGGAAGTCAATGTCTCGTCGAAAGTGCCGGGCCGGGTAGGCGAGCTGTACGTAAAGCTGGGCCAGACGGTGCCGAAAGGTGAGCTGCTGTTCCAGTTGACGAGTCCGGAAGTGGATGCGAAGATCGCGCAGGCGACGGCCGCCACGCAAGCGGCCGAGGCCGTGGCGCAAAAGGCGCAAGCGGGAGCGCGTCCGGAAGAAGTCGCCGCCGCCAAAGCCAACTGGGAGCGGGCGCAAACGGGCGCCACCATCGCCAAAACCACGTACACCCGCGTCAACAATATGTACGAACAAGGCGTGATCGCCCAGCAGAAACGCGACGAGGCGCAAGCGCAATGGCGCGCCGCCGACCAGCTGGCGCAGGCGGCCCGCGCGCAATATGACATGGCGCAAAAGGGCGCTCGTCCGGAAGACAAGACGGCCGCCGCCGCCCAGGCGCGCCAGGTGGGGGCCGTGCTGACGGAAGCGCAGATCGCTCTGGCCGAAACGAAGATCGCCGCGCCCGTGGCGGGCCAGGTCAGCAAGATCCAGATACAGCCCGGTGAACTGGCGCCGCAGGGCTTTCCCGTGATTACCCTGGTGAACCTCGATGATGCCTGGGCCGTGCTGCAGGTGCGCGAAGATGAAATGGCCGCGTTTGCCATGGGCAGCACGCATACGGCGAATGTGCCGGCGCTGAAACAGCAGCTGAGCTTCAAGGTCAGTTCGGTCGCCGTGCTGCCGGACTTCGCCACGTGGCGCGCGGCCCGTCCGGGTGGCACGGATTTGCGCACGTTTGAAATCCGCTTGCGTCCCGCCATCAAGGTCGAGGGCTTGCGTCCGGGCATGTCGGTCGTGTTTCCACCGCTCTGATACGAGATGAGGGAGATTGACAAAGAGCAGCCGGCGGCGCTGGCACGCGAGTGGCGGCGCTTGCGCGGCGACTTCTGGGACTTTGGCATGCTCAGCTGGATTCCAGTCGTGCTGTGCGGCATGTTGTGGCTGGTGTTTTCGGCCGGCATCGCGCGCGACTTGCCCATCGTCGTCATCGATAACGACAACTCCACCCTGTCGCGCCAGCTCACGCGCTGGCTCGACGCGTCGCCCGGCATCGAGGTGGCGGCGAAAGTGGCGTCCAGCGATGAAGCCTTGCATCGCCTGCGCGAGCGCACGGCGTTTGGCTACCTGCTGATCCCCAACGATTTCGAGCGGAAACTGCTGGGCGGACGCCAAGCCACCGTGCAATGGCTGTACAACGCGCAGTTTTCCTCGCACGCGGGCGCCTTGCTGCGCGACGTGCGCACGGTCAGCACGACCTTGTCGGCCGGCATCGAGATGTCGGCGCGCGCAAAAAAGGGCATGCCGGGTGTGCAGGCTGCCGCCCAGTTCGAACCGATACGCACGACCTTGAACAGTTTATACAACGAAAACACCAGCTATGAAGCGTTCTTGACCCTGGCCCTGATGCCGGCCATGCTGCAGATTTTCATCGTCGTCGCTGTCGTCACTTCCATCGGACGCGAGTTGCGCGACGGCACAGTGTCGCAATGGCTGGCCTCGGCGAAGGGCAGCTGGCTGGGCGCCATCGGCGCCAAGCTGCTGTTTCCCTTGCTTGCTTATTTTGCGCTGGCGCTGCTGTACCTGCTGTTCTTCAGCCTGGCGCGGGGCTGGGCCGTGGCGGGCAGCTTGCCGGCGTTACTACTGAGCATGCTGCTGCTGGTGCTGGCCTATTGCGGCCTGGCCACCTTGCTGATCGCCGCGACATTATCCCTGCGCCTGGCCTTGTCGGGCGCCGCCTTCATCACGGCGCCGGCCTTCGCGTTTGCGGGCCAGGCCTTTCCCTTGATGGCCATGCCGGCGCCAGCCCGCGCCTGGGCGCAAGCCTTGCCGCTCACGCATTATCTGCAGTTGCAAACGAAATATTGGCTGGCTGGCGCGCCATGGCGTTATGGCGTGCAGGAAATGCTGATACTGGCCGGCTTTGCCATCGGCTGCGGCGCCGTGGGTGTGTTCCTGCTGGCGCGCCGCGCAAATGCCCCGGCCAGCTGGGGGCGCACATGATGTGGCAATCCTTCCTCGCCACATGGCGCGCCATGCTGACGGACAAGGGCGCGCTGACCTTGCTGTTTATCGGCGGCATCATCTATTCCTTCTTTTATCCGCTGCCATACTCGACGGAAATCGTCCAGCGCGTGCCCGTGGCCGTCGTCGACCAGGACCGCAGCGCCATGTCGCGCCAGTTGACGCGCTTTGCCATGGCCCATCCCTCGCTGCAAGTGATCGCCGTCACGCCGGACCTGCCCGTCGCGCAGGACCTGCTGTGGCGCGACGAGGTCATGGGTGTGCTGATCCTTCCCGACGGCTTGCAGACGGACGTGCTGGCCGGACGCGCCGCCCACGCGCAGGTGGCGGGCAATGGCTTGTATCTGATGCTCAACAAGGTAGCCTTGAATGGCCTGGCCGAAGTGGTGGGCACCGTGTCGGCCGGTATCGAACTCAAGCGTTTGGGTGCGGGCACGCCATCGGGCATCCAGGCCAATGAGCAGCGCTCGCCCATCGCCTTCGACGCCGTGCCCCTGTTTAACGTCAAGGAAGGCTATGGCGCGTATGTCGTGCCGGGCGTGGCCACCTTGATCGTGCAGCAGACCTTGCTGATCGGCATGACCATGTTGTTCGGCACCTGGTACCAGCGCAAGAGTTTCCCCGTGGCGGGCAAGCGCACGGCGGGTGGATATATGGGCATGCTGCTGGCGTTTGCCTGCGTGGCTTTCCTCAACTGCTGCTATTTCTTCGGCTTTGTCTTCTGGTTCCAGGATTACCCCCGTGGCGGCAACTTTGGCGGCATGCTCTTGTTGCTGGTGCTGTTCTCGCTGGCGGAAGCGGCCTTCGGCATGCTGCTGGGCATGCTGTTCCGCACGCGCGAACGGGGCACGCAGCTGATGATCGCCACCTCGATGCCCGTGCTGTTCCTCGCGGGCCTGACCTGGCCCGTGTCGTCCATGCCCGTCGTGCTGCAATGGCTGCGCTGGCTGCTGCCATCGACGGCCGGCATCCAGGGCTTTGTCGCGCTTAACCAGATGGGCGCCTCGCTGTATGAAATCCGCCATGAAGTGGCGGGCTTGCTGGCCTTGCTGGTAGCGTGCGTGGCGCTGGGCTGGTGGCGCTGGCGCGCCGAGGCGCCAGCATCCGTCATCAAACAAGGATGAACATGACACCAGAGAAAGCGTTGGAGCCCCAGCTGGCCGTGGCGGAAGAAAGATATGCCATGATTTTGGCATCGATCCAGGCTTTTGCGCAGTTCTGTGACGCACATGGCGACGACGACAATGCCGAATACGACAGACTCGCGGATCAATTGCAGACGCTAACGGGAAAAGATATCTCCCGCTTCAATTTGCGCGAGTGGTGGGAAGAGGAGGGCGCGGAAGTGCTGGCGTTCAGGATCGCCTTGCCCGACCCCGTGAAACTTGACGATGTCAGCAGGATGGACATTGCACACATCGTTGCCAGGATAGGCCGCTTTGAGCTGTCCGAAAAAGACGCAAGCGAACCAGGCTTCCAGCAGACATTCAGCGCTTTTCTTGATGACTACTACCACGCCTGGTTGAAGCTGCACTGCAAGAGCTATAACTACAAGAAAATATTCGGTGCGCACAAGGACAAGGACGGAAAGCGCTTGTGGTTGACCGACGACGAGAAGGTTGATGTACTCTGGCCGCAACGCTAGCGACGGTATCCATCATGTGTACACCATGCAAGCTTGGCACACCAGGGCGGTGGCGTGCTGTCGTGGTGGGGCAAGGCAGGCTCATGGTCGCTTGGCTCTTTTTCTGCAATGCTGCCGGCAGCAGCCGGCAAAAACCGTCACGCACGGGATCGGGCAGCTTGTCACTGGCGCGCGCGGCTGGCGAACTGAACAATGCTAGCTGGTACTTTATGTAATAATTTTACTTAGGTGAACCCGGCAAATGGCTGGGTTCGAAATTACTGATTTTCTGAAAATTGTCCATGGCTTTCAACCTCTTCCAGCGCCTGTCCCAAGCCCCCACCAAACCCAAGTCCGCGCCCGTTGCGCGGCAGTTCGACGTGGCCGACCTGTACCAGGGCCCCATCGCGCTGGGAGCGGAAGGCGAGACGCAGGCGCGGCCTTTCGATGAAAAGCTGCGCCAGGCCTATTTCTGGATCGTCAACCACGCCATCATCAGCCCCCATTACGACATCGAGTACAACGATGGCCCGTCGCAGACGTATTCGGTGGGCGACAGCCGCCGCACCCTGAATCTGCCGTCGGCGCAAAGCTATTCCAGCTTCATCCTGCTGCCGCTGCTGACCTTTGCCACGCGCCGCAAATGCCTGTTCGTCGGCGGGCCGGGGCGGGGCAAGACGGCCAGCGCCTTGCTGATGGGCGTGCTGGCCGGATCCACCGTCAAGGAAGTGAAACGGGCCATGCAGCATGGCCACCCGCAGATGACGGTGGCCGATCTGCTTGGCAATCCGCTGCCGGCCGATCTGGTCAACGCGCAAAGCATGGACGATATCCGCATCGCATGGCGCGCCTGGCTGGGCATGCGCGTGAAGATCGTCGATGAATACAACCGCATCCCCACGCGCACGCAAAGCGCGCTGCTCACCGTCATGGGCGACAATTACGCGGAAGTGCTGAATCATATTTACGAATGTCCGGAAGCGGCCTGGTATCTGACGGCCAACGACGACCAGGGTGGCGGCACCTACCAGGTGATCGAAGCGCTGCGCGACCGGGTCGACGTGACGGTGCAGGCGCTGGCCTTCAACCCGCGCTTTCTGAACGAGTTGCTGCTGCGCGTGGAAGAAAACGTGCGCCCCGAAGAGCTGGTGCCGCCCGATATCATCTTCACGGAAGGCGAAGTGGACCAGATCGGCGAAGCGATCCGCCAGGTGGGTATCCCCGACGCCGTGCGCCGGCGCCTGGAATTCTTCGCCAGCCAGTTCGAGCTGTTCGAAACGGCCGGCGGCCAGTTCGAATACATGACCAAGGACACGGCCCGCCTGGCCGGCGCCGACCGGGGGCAGGCGCAGGCGGCCGACAATGGGCGTGATCGTTTGAAAGACCTGGGCTGCCAGACCCTGAACGGCATCTCCGTGCGCACCCTGATGGCGCTGATGATCTACGCCAAGGCCATGGCTTACTTCCGCGGCAATGGCGAGGTGGAGCTGGAAGACTTGCGCCAGGTGCTGCCATTCGTCCTGCATAACAAGCTGCAGCCGGACCCGGACGCGCCATTTTTCGCGCTGCCGGAAAACGCCGCCTACCGCAGCGACAGACTGGGCTGGCTGCGCCGTTTGTTCGATTTGTCGAACGATGAATTCAACCGCCTGGACCTGGACCGCGACGACCCTGTCGGCGTGTTGTCGGCCGAATTCGACCTGGGCCTCGACGGCGTCAGCGAACGCGAAACCCTGGCGCGTTTGAACCGCATCGAAAAGCTGATCGGCGAACGCACGAAAGGGAGAAAATTGTACGGTCCCCTGTACGACGATCTGTTAAAACTCAAGTATCTGCACCAGCGCTATACCAACTACCGCAGCTGGCTGCGTTCGCAATGAGCGTCCTTCGCTGTCAAGGCTTCCTGGAAGCGCTGGCGCTACTCAATAGTGAAGCGAGCGATCTGTGCGCCAGCTACGAGTTGCAGCGCCTGCCCGCTGCGCCCGATTTGACGACGGCGCTGGGCTTGCGCGTGGAAGATTACGCCTTGAACGTCATCGCACCCGCGCGCGACTTGCCGGCGCCGCTGTGGCACATTAGTGCGGCGCCGTGCGGGCGCGCGCACCTGGAACAAGTCTGCCAACGTTGGTTTTTCTCGTCGCAGCACATGCAGGCGGCGCCCCCCGGGCGTTTTCGGGCGCAGCTGGTGGCCGCCTTCCTGGAATCGATCGACGAGGTATCCGGTGATTTTTCCTTGCACGCCGTGACGATGACGCCACCAATGTGGTACGCGATCCACTGGGACGAGATCGCGTTCGAGCGTGATGGCGAACGCTATCTGCTGCACTTTTCGCACAGCGACTGAAAGGCTGCGATGATTTCTCCTGCCTTCGCCTTGATACTTGCCAGCGGCCGCGCCCAGTTCAATGCGCGCGCTGTGGAAGCGCGCCGGCGTTTCCCCTCGCTCGATATGGCCTCCTTTGGCGTCTTCTTGCACGACGGCGTCGATCCGCTGGTGCAGGCCGTGGCCGCCGCCGCGCCCGAGCGCGTGGGCGGCGTGACCCTGGCCGCCTACGACATGGCCCTGGAACTGGTGGGCCATGGCCTGGCCGGACCGGCCGCGAAAAATACCTTCTTGAATACCGTCTGGCGAGAACTGGCGCCGCAGTTTGCACCGCTGCTGGCGACGGCCCCCGTGGATGTATTGGGCATGCTCAGCAACGCGGCCATTCACCTGGGGAGCGTGGCCGGAGCGCGGCCCGCGCAGTGGCAGGCCGGGATGGCTGCCGTGGCGCCGCAAGTCGCCAGCGTCGAGCAGCTGCGCGCCGTGGGCCAGGTGCTGGCCTGGCGCGCCGGCGTTGCGCATTTCCGTCTGGGCGCGCTGGCCGCCGCCGACACCTTGCCGCCCGCGCTGGCGCTGGCCGCGTTTGACGAGCCGGGTGCGCAATGGCCGCAGGTGCATGCGCAGTTGCTGGACTATCCTTGGCGTGGCAATGCCGAGGGCCGGGAGTTCGGCAGCTTCAGCGGCCTCGGTGGCGACTTCGGCACGCCGCCGCAAGTGCGCGCGACGGCCGACGGTTTTGTCGTGCGCAGCGCCGAGCGCCACTACCTGCTGGTGGCCGACGCCTATGGCGCCGTGCTGCACAGCGCCACGGCGCAGGAGTATGAACAGGCCAATACCGGCATGCCATCATCCGTGCGTCTCGATGGCGCGACCGTGCATATCGGCGCGCGCAGCATCGCGCTCGACCTGCCGGCCGGCGATATCGCGCTTGCCGCCAATGCGCACACCTTGGCCATCACGTCGCCATGGACGCACGCGATCCGCCTGTTGCCGCTCGCATGAAGACGACCGCCGACACCGCCCTGATCGACGCCTGGCGCGCCGCTTGGCCCGAGGCCCTTGCCGTGTGGAGCAAGTTTACGCGCCTGCGCGACCCGAGCCTGTGCGCCAGCCGCGTCGAGGCCAGCAAGCAGGGTTTGTCCGGCAGCTTTGCCATGATCCGCTTGCTGGACCAGAGCGTGGTGGTGGACTTGCCGCTGGTGACGGAGCTGGGTCTGGACGACTATGCGCTGGAAGTGCTCGCCCATGAAATCGGCCACCACATCCTCGCGCCGGGCAGCGCCAGCGACCAGTTTCGCCTGCTGGCGCGCATGCGCCGCGCCTTGCCCACCCTGGAACAGCACGCGCCCATGGTGGCCAATCTGTACACGGACCTGTTCATCAACGACCGCCTGCAGCGCCAGGCGAACCTGCGCATGGCCGACATATACCGAAAGCTGGAACAGGGACGCTCTGTGGAAGCCAAGTCCAGCGGTGGCGTATGGACCCTGTACATGCGCATCTATGAAAACCTGTGGCAGCTGGAAAAGGGTGAATTGGGAGGCGGCCAGGCCGATGAACGCCTCGACACGGACGCCTGGCTCGGTGCGCGCCTGATCCGCGTCTACGCGAACGACTGGATGCTGGCGGCGGGCCGCTTCGCCACCTTGCTGCTGCCTTACCTGGTCGAGGATACCGACGCTCTGAGCCCCAGCCGCTACCTGCTCGACACGCGCGATGCGGCCCGTGGCTGCCAGACGTATGGCGCGCAGCAGATCGAGGATGACGAGGCGGACGGCGCCATCCATCCCGTGCACGACAAGCGCATCTCGGGCCTAGACGGGGACGAAGCGCCTGCAGAGCCGGCGACCAGGCAGGGCGGCGGCCAGCTGCGCGAACCGTTCGAGCTGGGCGACATTCTAAAGGCGTCGGGCGTGGACCTGAGCGACCATGAAATCGCCATCCGCTATTACCGCGAGCGGGCCTTGCCGCACCTGGTCGCATTCCCCAGCCGTCCTGCACCCGAGTCGCAGGAGCCGCAGATGGAAGGGCTGGAGCCGTGGGAAATCGGCGACCCTCTGGAAGAAATCGACTGGCTGCAATCCGTGATGCAGTCGCCGCGCCCCGTGCCTGGTGTGACCACCGTGCGCCGCGTGTATGGCCGCGAACCGGCGCGCGCCATCGACGCCGTGCCCGTCGACCTGGACATGTACGTGGACAGTTCCGGCTCCATGCCGAACCCGCAGGCGCACACCTCGTTTTTGACACTGGCTGGCGCCGTCATCGCGCTATCGGCCTTGCGGGCTGGCGCGAAAGTGCAGGTGACCCTGTGGAGCGGCAAGAACGAAGTGATGCAAACGCCGGGTTTCGTGCGCGATGAAGACATGATCCTGGGCGTACTGACGGAATTTTTCGGCGGCGGCACCTGTTTCCCCATCCACCGCCTGCGCCAGACCTATGCGGCAAAGCGCGAGCGGCCCGCGCACATTTTGATGATTTCCGACGATGGCATCACCACCATGTTCGACAAGGATGAACTGGGCAACAGCGGCTGGGATATTTCCGCCAAGGCGCTGGCGCAGGGGGGCGCGGGCGGCACCATGGCCCTGAACCTGGAGCGCGACTGGGAGGGCGCTGCCAGCCACACATGGCTGCAGAAAACCTACGATGATTTGAAGCGCGCGCGCCGCGAGCAGGGCTGGGATATCCACGCCGTCGAGCGCTACGAGGACTTGCTGGACTTTGCGCGTGCGTTCAGCCGGCGCCACTATGTTTAAATCCGGGGTCAGACCCGCCGGGTCTGACCCCAGCCTTTGCTTTTGGGGCTAAATTTGCGCATCACTGTATTAAGAAAAGGCCCATGAATATCTCTGGTCCCCACCTCGAAACCCTGACCCACCGCCTTGCCGACACGCCCGTCGAATTCCTGGCCGAGCCCCGCATCGCCGGCGTCGCCAATGCGCAGGCCGTGGCCGTGGCGGCGCTCGTCAACGACATTTTGCTGCTGCATGGCGCCCGCGCGCCGGCCGCGTCCCTGCAGAGTTTTATCGGCGCGCAGGTGAAGGCGGACCGCAACCGGCTGGCGCTGGCCATGATCGTGTGCTGGCTGCTGGCCGACCAGTGGTTCATCGGGCAGCGGCTGCCGCAGCACGATTTGTTGCAGTTGCTGGGCGAGGCGGCGCGCGAACTGGCCGCTGCCACGCCGGCCCACCAGTTCACGCAAGACCCCGAACGGCGCGAGGAACTGGCGCGCATCGTGCTGGCGCGCCTGGGCTTTCGGCCCCGCGACGAAAGCGTGGCGCAGGCCACGGACCGCTTGTCGGCCATCAGCGGCACGGAGCGCCGCCGCCTGCTCGAAGCGAGCCGGCTGGCCGAGCAGCGTGCGCGCGAAATCCGCGAAGCGCTGGCGAAAAAGGCGGCCGAGGAATCGGCCGACAAGTGGTCGCGCGAATGACGCTCGCTGGCAAACCTGACGTCAATCTGCCGGGCGGTGCCTGGGAATCGGACCACGAGTACTGTCCCACCCTGACGCCGGCGGGCGCGCGCATGCTGGAAAAACTGCGCAGCCATCCCGCGGCGCCCGTCTACCGCAACCGCAGCGGCAACAAGCTGCTGGCCGGGGAAGTGGAAGCGCTGCGCGCCTACGAGCAGGAAGTCATGCACGCGGTAGTCGCTTGGGGCGCCGATGCGCCGCCGCCCTGGCTGTCCGGTTTTCTCAGGACGGCCTACGCCACGGTGCCGCATTACCGCGCCTGCGGCTCACCGCCAGCGCGCTTGCAGGACGTGGCGCCCATCAGCCGCGCCGAACTGGCGCACGACATCGCCGCCTTCGTGCCTGACGATGCGGACCTGGCGCGCATGATCAATTTCCAGACGACGGGCACCACGGGCCACCCGCTGCTGATCGCCTCGCACCCGCTGGTGGCGGGCCGTTACCTGGCCTTCCACAAGCGCGCGCTGCGCCGTTTCGGCGTGACCCTGCGCCATGGCGCGGGCCAGGTGGGCGTGATGCTGCTGGGGCACCAGCGCCGCTGCTTCACTTATGTTTCCGTCACGCCGACGATGAACGAATCGGGCCTGGCGAAGATCAATCTGCACGTGGACGACTGGCGCGACCCGGACGATCGCGCGCGCTATCTGGACGCCATGGCGCCGGAGCTGATCGCGGGCGACCCTATCTCGTTTGCCGAACTCCTGACCCTGTCCATGACGCACAAGCCGGCCGCGCTGATGTCCGTCTCGATGATGCTGTTGCCGGGCATGCGCGCGCGCCTGGAAGCGCGTTTTGGCTGCCCCGTGCTCGACATCTATTCGCTCAATGAAGTGGGGCCCGTCGCCGTCTACGATGAACGGGCGGGCGGCCACGTGCTGCTGCAGCACCGGTTGTACGTGGAAATTCTCGATGCTGCGGGCCAGCCCGTGCCCGAGGGTGCGCGCGGCGAAATCACGGTGACGGGCGGTTTTAACTTTTGCCTGCCCCTGGTGCGCTACCGCACGGGCGACTACGCTTCGCTGGCGCATGGTCCGCATGGTCCCGTGCTGGTGGGACTGGCGGGACGCAGCCCCTTGCGCTATCGCACGGTCAAGGGCGAGTGGATCAACAATATCGACATCACGCACGCCCTGAAACCGCTGGCCATCGCCCTGTTCGGCGTGCACCAGCATGGCGATGGCGCCATCGCGCTGCGCCTGGCGCCGGGCGCCATGCCGCAGGCCGACCAGGCGCGCGCCTTGCTCGCGCCTTTTTTCGGCGCCATCACGGTCGAGACTTTGCTGGCGGAAGACAAGATCATTCAATACACCTCGGATTTGCAGGAAGCAGTGGCATGAACCTATATAAACGCGGCCTCGTGGTCGGCAAATTTTGCCCGCTGCACCAGGGCCACGAACTGTTGATCAACCGTGCGCAAGACGCCAGCGAAGAACTGCTGGTGGTCAGCTACACCAAGCCTGAATTTCCCGGCTGCGAGTCGGCGCGCCGTGAACGCTGGCTGCGCGCGCAGTTCCCGCAGGCGCAGATCGTGGTGCTGGACGATGCGCGCCTGGCCGCCCTGTGCGCGGCGCGCGGCGTGCCATCGCGCGCGCTGCCGCACAACGACGACGATGGCGAACTGCATCGCCACTTCATGGGCTGGCTGTGCTGGATGGTGCTGGAACTACCCGTCGACGCCGTCTTCACCAGCGAAGACTATGGCCCTGGCTTTGCACAGGTGCTGCAGCAGCATTATGCGCGGGGCACGGTGGCGCACGTGAGCGTGGATCAGGCGAGAACCGTGGTGCCCGTGTCGGGCACCGTGGCGCGGCAAGACCCGCATGCGCACGGCGCCTTCCTGTCGCCCATCGTGCGCGCCGATTTTGTCGCGCGCGTGTGCGTGCTCGGCGGCGAATCGAGCGGCAAGACGACCCTGGCGGCCGCGCTGGCGGCGCATTTCGAGACGGCCTGGGTGGCTGAATATGGGCGCGAACTGTGGGAAAGCCAGGATGGTATTTTGGTTTATGACGATCTGCTCAAGATCGGCCGGGAGCAGCTGCGCCGCGAAGCGCAGGCGCTGTTGGCGGCGCGGCGCTGGCTGTTTTGCGACACCTCGCCCATGACCACGTATTTCTACTGCGTCGAGATGTTCGGCAAGGCCGAGCAGGAACTGGCGCGGCTGGCCGAACACGGCTACGACCTGGTGCTGCTGTGCGCCCCCGACTTCCCGTTCATCCAGGATGGCACGCGCCGCGACGAGGATTTCCGCGCGCGCCAGCATGCGTGGTACCAAGCCGAACTGGCGCGGCGGGGGATCGCTTTTGTCGATGTGTCAGGTTCGGTAGATGACAGGGTCGGGCAGGTGGCGCAGTTGCTCGTGCGCGGGGTGGATTAGGTTCGAACGGGCGTAATCCGACAACGTTGCTGGCGTGCGCGGTGATGTCGGGTGTCGCTGCGCCACGGCAAAAAAAGGCTATGTCACCGTCAAGTGTGGGAATGCACCCAACGTTGCTTTCAATAACGTTTCCGATGAACGGATGCGCCTGGCGTCGAGTATCCAGCGCCAGCCCAGGTAGTTCGGCAGGTAGCGCGTCGCCACGCCGTGAAAGGGCCGTAGCCATTCGCGCAAGCGGCTGTGATAGGCATTGACGTTCTGCACGTGGGCGGCCCCTCGCACACGGATGCCAGCGCGCAAGTTGACTGCTTGGTGGCTGATGCCTGCTTCCCTCGCAAAAGCCAGATAGGCGGCATAACCGTCGGTCACCAGCAGCACGTCCTTGTCGATGACGGGTAGCAGCGAATGATGCAGCTGTGCCTTCGTCAACGCCCCTTTGCCCGTGACGAAATCGAGGGTCTGGCCCGTACGGTCGCGCGCCACCAGGATGCAAACCTGTTCATTGGAAATGCCGCGCTGATGGGCATGGCCGCCACGGCGGCGCGCCGGACGCGTCATCTGCCTGGATCCCTTTTCTGATTCCAGCACGTAGAGTTCATCGGCCTCGGCAATGCCATGCAGACAATGCGGCCGATCCGTCTTTGCTACGCTGAGAAAACGGTGTCGCCAGCGAAACGTGGTGTTGCGGTGCAGTCCCAACTGCTGAGCGGCCTGGCGTACTGACCTGGAATCAAGCAGGCAATCCGCATAGTCGAGCCACAGCGATTTATGGCGCAAGTGCGCCAGCGGCGTACCCGTCAAGGCATTGAATGTGCGTCCACAGGATACACGGCGGTAGCGCTGCAGGCCGTGCGCATGGCCATGCCGGTGCAGGTGACACGATTGGCAGGCGGGACAGCCCAGGCGTGCTTGCGTAGCGTTTTCAAGCAGCGTGACGGTCACATCGTGTGGCCCATTACCACACAGTAAGGCTATTCCTGCCTGCCGCTGGCGTCGGTTCAACTGCGCAAACTGCGCGATAAAGTGTATCCATTCGGCTGGCTGCATGATCGGCTCCTGCATGGTGGGTATGCAGAGTCAGACAGCACAGCCAAGGAAAGATTCAGGCAGATCCCCTATTTATCGATGACAGAGCCAAAAAAAATGCCGTCCAGTCTAGACTGAACGGCATTCGCCCGCAGGCGAGGATTGTCAGCGATGGCAGTCCGGGGACTGCCATGTGCAATCAGCGATTATTTAAACTTGTAGCGTGCGTTCAAGTAAATATAACGGCCGACGATATCGTTCATCGCATTGACGTAGGTATCGACATACGCACTGTTCGCGTACACGGTACCTTTATCGAACATATTGTTGACGCCGAAACTCACATCCAGGTCTTTGACGGGCTTGAAGTTGACATTCATGTCCCATGCCGTGAACGCGCCAATACGCTTGTTGGTAATGGCGGCGTCCTGCAGTTTCGTCGGATCGTCAATATTTTTCGTGCTGGAGCGGGTACGGGCGGTCAGGGCCACTTCCTTGTCGTTGCGCTCGAAGCCGATACGCAGCGTGTTCGACCATTTTGGATGGTTAATGCCGTCCAGGCGATCGGTCGGCTCGCTGCCCGGCGCGATGCTTTGCTCGTACTTCAAATTGTAGCTATTGGACTCGCGCAGTTTCACGGTGCCGTATTCACCCACTTTGAATGAGTACTTCACATCCAGATCCAGGCCTGCGACATTTGTCTTGCCAACGTTTTGGAAAGGCAGTGTCATGTCCTTGATACGGCCCTTGTTCAAACCGGGATTTGCCGCTTCCAGCGCGGGATTGCGCGGATCGCGGCCGATCAGTGCGGCGAAGCCTGGGATCGTATCTTCATGATCGAGCACGTATTGCGCATCCAGGGTCTGGATCGTGTCCTTTTGACGCACGCTATACCAATCCAGCGATGCCGACAGGTCCTTGATCGGCTGCAGGACGATACCCAGGGAGAAGTTCTTCGCTTTTTCCGCCTTCAGATCAGGATTGCCGGACAGGTAAACCTTGGGGCTGTAGGAGCATTGCACGCCCGTGTAACCCAAGGGCCCGCAACGCGCCCAGTCGGCCACGGTGGAGTAGGCCGTGGTGGTCGAGGCGATCTCCGGCAAGGTCGGCGCCTTGAACGAGGTCGTGGCCGAACCGCGCAACATCACTTGCTGGTTCGGACGCCATGCGAGCGCCACTTTCGGGTTGTAGGAATTGCCGAAATCGCTGTAATGGTCGCCGCGCAGCGCCAATTGCATTTCCACTTGCTTGGCGATCGGTACGTTCAACTCGCCGTAGATGGAATACACCGTGCGGCTGGCCTTGCTGCTGGTTGCGCCAAAGTTGACGATGTTGCCCGCTGTCATCTGTGGATCGGCGACGTCGTTGATCGACTCGTGGCTGCCCTGCAGGCCCCAGGCGAAGCCAACGGGTTCGCCGGCCAGCGAGAACAATTCAGGCGTGCTCATCTTCCATTCGGCACTGCTCAGCTTGGAGGTAGAGCGGTGCGAAGTTGTTGTCAAGAAAGGCAAGTAGGCGCTTTCCGGATTATTCAGGACAAAGGGATCGTAGCCACCCGCTTTGCCCAGCAAGCCAGCTTGCAAGGCCGCCGTCGACTTGTCCAGCAGCGATTGCTTGTCTGCGTCGTCGCTCAGCTTGTTCTGGTTCAGGCTGATTGCACCTTCGCTATCCCATTTGCCCAGCGTACCGCGCCAGCCGCCGACCACGCGTGCGGTTTTGCTCGTTACCTTCGAGGTCCGGTTGCCTGCCTCGTAGACGCTGCGGAAAACCTGTACCAGATCGCCAGGCATGAAGCCGTTCACGCTGCCATCGCTGCCGTCCGGCAGCGTCGCCAGACCGGGGTTGGTCGAGCCGGCCGTCCTGTAGTTGGCGCTGCTAAAGTTGGGGGGGTTTCCGATAAAGGTAGACGAGTTCTGGGTGTAGGCGGCTTCCAGGAACAACTCGTCGCTGCTGTTGAGGCGCTGCGTGAAAATGGTGGAAATACCGGCGCGTTCCTGCCTCGGCGTCAGGTTCGAAGCCGGATTGGTGAAGCAGACATTGTCGCCGGTGCTGGAGACGCCCACCGTGCCCTGGCAACCAGGGATCACATAGCCCTTGTCGCCACTGCTCTGGTTGCGGATCCAGCCCATGTACTCGTTGGTCTTGCGGTTGTCGGAGCCGCCGAACTTGCGGAAATCGTGCGCCGCCAGGTTCGAATGCTTGTTCGAAACGAGCGGATTGCGGCGATACAAGTCCAGCGTCAACAGCAAGTTGCGCCCATCTTGCTCCAGATCGCCCCAGCCTGACGTCAGGCTGACGTTGCCGGTCTGGCCGTCGCCCTTCTGGTTGGCGCCGATGTTGGCGGTACCTTCTACGCCCTGGTAGTTGGTGCGGGTCTTGAAGTTGATTACGCCAGCGACGGCGTCGGAGCCATAAATGGCCGAAGCGCCATCACGCAGGATTTCCACCGACTCGATGGCCGACAAAGGCAGGCTGTTCAAGTCAACGAAGGAATTCTCCGCGCCGATCGCGAAGCCGTAGTTGGCCAGGCGGCGGCCATTCAACAAAATCAGCGTGTACTTGGAGTCCAGACCACGCAAGGCGGCCGAGGAGGCGCCGGAGGCGAAGGTGGAACTACTGTTGCCGTCGAGTGCGACGGAAATCGACGGCAGTTTGCTTAACAATTCGATCACGGTGGAGGCGCCGGACTTGGCGATGTCGGCACGCTTGACGACCTCGATTGGCGTAGGGCCTTCCATATCGACGCGCGAAATATTGGAACCGGTGACGACGACGCGCTGGATTTTATCGTTGGCGACGTCGGTTTGCTGCGCTTGCGCCTGACTGGCGATGAAAATGCTTCCGGCCATGACGCTCAGTGCGATTTTCACCGCATGAACGCTCTTTTTTTCTTGAAAAATCATATTCTCCGAGCCCTAGTAAATAGTTGATTGCTTTTAATAAACAACAAAATTCAAGTCTGCGGTATCAGTTAACGACACGCTGCTGAAATTATTGTTGCTTCGTTTTTGCCAACAGGCTCATGGATTGACTGTCGATGGTCTTCTCCATAAGGCGAAGTTAACTATACAACTACGGGCTGAATACGGTTTGTGTAATGTTGCCAATAAACAACGGAAAAATATGTATTTGAGCAATATTTATCTGTATTAATGGATTCCTCGTTTGACTTTCCCGGGCACCAGGCGCACCGGCGCATCCCAGGGATGAAAAATCAGGGCGGCGCCTTTCTCTTGACGCGTACTTTTGCCACGAACGTGGCGCAGCTGGATATTGCCTGAAAGGAAAGATTCTATCGCTGAACGTACTGTCCTCGGCCAAGCCGAAGGCAGGCATCGGCTCGTGCAGGCACCGGTCTCCAGAGAGTGCTGCGCCCGTCCCGGCGGGGGCGGCATGCATGTGCCGGGACAGGCTGGCCGCCTGGTTTCAGCCTGATTTCTGCTTGAATTGCTGCCTGAATTGTCGCCAGACTCAAGCCGCGTTCAAGGCCTGTTCCAGGTCTTCGCGCAAGTCGTCGATATGCTCGATGCCGACGGACAGGCGCAGCATGTCTTCGGACACGCCCGCCTTGGCCAGTTCCTCGGGATTGAGCTGGCGGTGCGTGGTGGACGCGGGATGCGTGGCCAGCGACTTGGCGTCGCCGATGTTGACGAGGCGCGTAAACAGCTGCAAGGCGTCGAGCACGCGGGCGCCTGCCGCGCGCGGATCCTCGCCGGCGGCCAGCTTCAGACCGAAGGACAGGATGCCCGAGGCGCGGCCACCCATGTATTTTTTCACCAGCGCGTGGTCCGGGTGGTCTTCCAGGCCCGCGTAATTGACCCACGCGACTTTCGGATGCTGTTTCAGATGCTTTGCCAGGGCCAGGGTGTTGTCGCAGATGCGGTCCATGCGCAGGGCCAAGGTCTCGATGCCCTGGATCAGCTGGAAGGCGGAGAGGGGCGAAATCGCCGCGCCCATGTTACGCAGCGGGACGACGCGCGCGCGGCCGATGAAGGCGGCGGGGCCGAACGCCTCCGTGTAGACGACGCCGTGATACGACACGTCCGGTTCGTTCAGGCGCTTGAAGCGCTCCTTGTGATCAAACCAGGGGAATTTGCCGCTGTCGACGATGGCGCCGCCCACGGTGGTGCCGTGGCCGCCCAGGTATTTGGTCAGCGAGTGGACGACGATGTCGGCGCCATGCTCGATGGGGCGGAACAGATAGGGGCTGGGCACCGTGTTATCGACGATCAGCGGGATGCCGTGCGCGTGCGCGATTTCTGCCAGCTTGGCCACGTCCGTCACGTTGCCCAGCGGGTTGCCGATCGATTCGCAGAAGATGGCCTTGGTGCGCGCATCGATCAGGGCTGCGAAGGTTTCCGGCTGGCGCGCGTCGGCGAAGCGCACTTCGATGCCGATCTGCGGCAGGGTGTGTGCAAACAGGTTGTAGGTGCCGCCATATAGCTGGCTGGCGGAGATGAAATTGTCACCCGCTTCGGCAATCGTCTGGATCGCATAGGTGATGGCCGCCATGCCAGAGGCCACGGCCAGCGCGGCCACGCCGCCTTCCAGCGCCGCGACGCGCTTTTCCAGCACGTCCTGCGTGGGGTTCATGATGCGCGTATAGATATTGCCTGCCACCTTGAGGTCGAACAGGTCGGCGCCATGCTGGGCATTGTCGAAGGCGTAGGCCACCGTCTGGTAAATGGGGACGGCGGCGGCCTTGGTGGTCGGGTCGGGGGTGTAGCCGGCGTGCACGGCCAGGGTTTCGATTCTCATGAGGTCTCCGGTTTCAATAGTCTGTGTGGTGAAATCCGCAGCCATTGTGCCATGCGCCCCTTAGCTCGATGCTACGCTTGATAGAATATTAAGTCATAAGCTAGTGCGGTCTTGATATAAGTCATTCAGCTCCGCCGGTCCGATGAACCGTTCATGCGTGCCGTTCTGCGCGCAGGCAAACGCGCCGCCGATGGCGCCACGGCGCATGGCCGCGTCGATGCCCGCGCCATCGAGCCAGGCGTGCAAAAAGGCCGCGACAAACGAGTCGCCGGCGCCATTCGTATCCACCACGGGCAGCGTCAAGCCTGCCGTCGGATAGTGATGCACGGACGCGCCGTCCCGTTCCAGTAGGTAGGCGCCGTGCGCGCCCGCCATGGCGATGACGGCTTGCGCGCGGCCTTCCGCGATAATCGCGCGCATGACGTCGTCCCGGCGCTCGCCGAGCGCGGCCGTACTGAGAAACACCAGGTCGGCGCGCAGCGCGAATTTTTTGTGGTGCGGGTTGACGCCATCCCAGTCGTGCAGATCGGTCGATACCGTCGTGCCGCACACCAGCGCATCGTCAAACATTTCGGCCACCCAGCCCATGATGGAAAAATGCGCGTGGCGCGCCGGTCCCAGGTAGGGCAGATAAAAAGCGGCCGGCATGCGCACGTCTTCCGGGTGGCGGCCATCGTACAACGACAGCCGGCGCCCTTGCGGGTCGACCAGGTTGACGCTGCGCCGCGTGCCCGAAGGTTCGACGATGTGCGAGAAATCGAGCTTGGCATCTTTGTAGCGCTGCAGGATGGCTGCGCCTTGCGCGTCGTCGCCGATGAAGTCGATGAACTTGCAGCGCAAGCCCAGCGCATGGCAACCGAGCGCCACGCCATTGCCCGTGTGCGCCACGTAGTCGCGGATGGGCGGCACGTGGACGGAGTCGGCGACGGGCAGTTGCAGGTCGGGCACGCGCACGATGGTATCGATGCCGGCGCCGCCGACCACTAAGATGTCATAGGTACTCATGGTGCAGCTTTCTCCAGCAGGATGGTGCCGGCCGCGTGTACCGCGACGGCGCCGTCCTTGACTATGTAGGTTTGGTTTGTATAGGCGTCGCGCAGCGGGGTGCCATCGGCGAAGACGCCGTGTACTTTGAGTTCGAGCGCGCCTTGCGCTTCGGGCACGGCGATGATGGCGTCATCCTGCATCACGCGGGCGAACGCATACGGCTTTTCATCGATCAGGCGATGCTCTCCGCGCGCCAGGGCAGGGTGGCGCAGCCGGAACTGCCCCAGCTTGCGCGCATGGGCCAGGGTGGCCGCATCGAGCGTGTTCCAGTTCATGTCGGACCGGGTGGCCTGCTGTTCGTCGCCGATGGGCGCCGCGCCAGGCTGGCGCGCGCTTTCATCGCCGTAGAACAGCTGCACGCCGCCTGGCGCCAGCAGCAGCGCGGACAAGCCATGCTTCAATCGGTCGCGCGGGAACAAACTGGTGTCGTGCGACGAGATATACGACAAAATGTCGTAGCGGGGGCTCTTATTCAGCAAGCCCGCGTACTGGCGGTACACGCCGTCGATGCTTTTCCAGTCGCCGCCAGCGCGGCTTTGAAAGTCGAAATTGATCATCGAGTCGAAGCCCGCGTCATGCCAGCTGCTGCGCTCGGGGCCATGGCCCCATGCTTCGCCCGTCATCCAGAATGGTGCGTCGTCGATTTTCTGCTGCGGGTGGCGCGCCTTCCAGTCGGCCAGGGCATGGGTGGCCGCCGCGCGCAGGGCCAGCCAGCTGTTTGGTTCCACGTGCTTGACGGTGTCGGCCCTGAAACCGTCGACGCCGAATTCGCGCACCCAGTCGGCCAGCCACTGCACCAGGTAGCCGCGCACGGTGGTGTCGGGCAGGGCCACGGCGCGCGTGTCGGCTTTGTGTTGCAGGATGGGAGGCAAGCCGACGGCCTTGCCGCTTTCCGTGCGGAAGTCGGGCAGGTAGGCCAGCTGCATGGTGAAATCGTCCTTGCCGCCGTCTGAATAGCCGGGCAAGCCGGCGCGCACCCAGTCCGGACCCCACCACTGCGCGAATGCGAAGTTGTTGTAGTCGATGAAGCTGTGATAATCGCGCAGGTTGGCCTTTTCATGGCCGGGCCACAGCACGGGCACCTTGTACTCGGCCAGGGTGCGCAAGTCCGCGTAGCCGGGATGGTTCAGCACCACGTCGAACAGCACGCGGATGCCTTGCGCGTGGGCCGTGTTGATCATCTCGCGCAATTCCTCGCGCGTGCCCATGTTGGCGTCCATCGTCGTGTAGTCGAGCGCCCAGTAGCCGTGGTAGGCGTAGTGCTGGAATTGCTGCTTGCCTCCCACTACCCAGCCGTGGATCTGCTCGTACGGCGCCGTGATCCACAGGGCGTTGACGCCCAAGTCTTGAAAATAGCCGGCTTTCAGTTGCTGCGTGATGCCGGCGATGTCGCCGCCGTGAAAGCTGCCGACATCGCCGCCTTGCGGGTCGGCGGCGCGGCCATAACTGTGGTCGTTGCCGGGATTGCCGTTGGCGAAACGGTCCGTCACGGCAAAGTAGACGATGGGGTTCTCTGCAAAACTGCCCGCCTGCGCCGGCAGGCTGACGAGCAAAGCGGCGAGGGCGGTCAGCACGGTCTTCATGTCAGCCTTTCACGCCGCCAGCCGTCAGGCCGGAGATCATCCATTTTTGCGCCAGCAGGAACACGGCCGTGATGGGCAAGCCGGACAAGATGGCCGCCGCGGCGAAGTCGCCCCACAGGTATTTTTGCTCGTACAGGAACAGCTTGGAGCCGACGGCCAGGGTCAGGTTGTTCTGTTCATGCAGCAGCACGGACGCGATCGGGTATTCGATGATGGCGCCGATGAAGGACAACAAAAACACCACCATCAGGATGGGCACCGTCATCGGCAGCAGCACGTAGACGAAGGCCTGCCACTGCGTGGCGCCGTCGACCTTGGCCGCTTCCTCGATTTCGATGGGGATGGTTTGATAATAGCCCTTGATGGTCCAGATATGCAGGGCGATGCCGCCCGTGTAGGCCAGCACCAGGCTGCCGTGGTGGTCGATACCCAGCCATGGCACGTAGCTGCCCAGCACGTCGAAGATGGCGTAGATGGCCACCAGGGCCAGCACGGCGGGGAACATCTGCAGCAGCATCAGCGCGGACAGCGTCTGCGACTTGAAACGGAACTGCATGCGCGCGAACGCATACGCGCAGGTGGTCGACAGCAGCACAGTGACGGTGGCGCTCATGCTGGCCACCTTGATGGAATTCCACAGCCATAGCAGCACAGGGAAATCCGGTTCGACGAGGGCACCGTTGGGCGCCTGGTAGGACATGCCCAGCGCCAAACGCCAGTGCTCGAAGCTGATCTCGGGAGGGATCAGGCTGCCCGAGGCGAAATTGCCGGGCCGCAGGGAGATCGACAAGATCATCAGGAAGGGGAACATCACCAGCGCGATCAGCGCGATCACGGCGACGTGGGCCGCCAGGATGCGCCAGCGGTTGGAACGGTCGACAACGATAGCCATGGCTGTCCTTTATGCTTTGTTCATGCGCGTCAGGCGCATGTTGACCAGCGAAATCGCGGCCACGAGGAAGAAGATCAGGGTCGAGATGGCGGCGGCCAGGCCAAAGTTCTGGCCGGAATCCTCGAACGCGATGCGGTAGGTGTAAGACACGAGCAAGTCCGTCGTGCCGGCCGGTAAAGTCGTGTCGAGGAAATCGGGACGCCCGCCCGTCAGCAAGCTGATCAGTACGAAATTGTTGAAGTTGAAACCCAGGCTGGCCACCATCAGCGGCGTGAGGGGTTTGATGATCAGGGGCAGGGTGATCTTGAAGAAATTCGTCAGCGGTCCCGCGCCGGCCAGGGCCGAGGCTTCGTACAGGTCCGACGGGATCGCCTTGATCAGGCCCATGCACACCACCATCATGTACGGATAGCCGAGCCAGGTGTTGACGATCAAAATCATGGCCTTGGCCAGGGTGGTGTCCGAGAACCAGGCGGGCTTGATGCCGAACAGGGCGTCGAGCACGAGGTTGATTTCGCCAAAGTTATTGTTGAACAAACCCTTGAAGACGAGGATGGAAATGAAGCCCGGTACGGCGTACGGCAGGAACAGCAGGGTGCGGTACAGGCCGCGGAAGCGCAGCGCATCCCAGTTCAACAGAACAGCCAGCACCATGCCCAGGCCCGTCGTGGTGGCCACGCTGATCAGGGCGAAAACGATGGTCCACACGAAAATGCGCAGGAAGGGGCCGCGGAACGCTTCATCGGAGAAAATCTTGACGAAGTTGGCGAAGCCCACGTTCACTTTGAAGCCCGGTTCCAGCTTGCTACCGTCCGGCATTTCATAAAAACCCGTCTTGAAGTTCGGCGTGACCAGTTCGCCCGTGGCGATCTTCTTCAGGGTCTTGTCGGGCAGCTGCTTGTAGACGTGAGCGACGGGACCGAATTCGCGCAAGCCCACCATGCGCAGCTCGATCTTGTTCGGCAGCACGAGGGTGAGCAGTTTCAAATCCTTTTGCAGGGCGATGATGTCCTTGATGCCCAGCGGCGCGGCCAGCACGGGCGCCTGCACGGGATCGATCGGCGCCACTTCCACGTTCAGGGGCACGGCGCGCTTGAGGGCCAGCGGCTGCGTCAAGAGCACTTCGCCCGTGTCCGGGCTTTCCAGGCGCAAGCGGTATTCTTTATTGTCGGCATGCACGGTCATGGCATAGCCGGCGCTTTCCACCCGCTGCGTCTCGTCCAGCAAATATTGCGTGGCCCGTTCATAGGTGAGCAGGTTGCGCGAACTGAAATTGGTAAAGCCGATCGACACCGTGTACACCATCGGCAGCAGCACGAAGACGATCACCGCCGTGATGCCGGGAAACAGATAACGGTAGGCATAGGCGCGCGGCGACGTGAAGACGAACGTCGTCAGGGTCAGCAAGCCGAGGAAGACGGCGGCCAGCATGGTCTGGCCGGAAATGTACAACATGAAGAGCAGATACAGACCCAGCGCCATGCTGATGGTCAATACCGTAGGGCCGATAAACTTGCGCACGATGGATACCTGTGAAGATGGATGCTGGATGAAGGCGTTGTGGTGTAGGTCGGATTAGGCCCAAAGGGCCGTAATCCGACAACATTGTCGGCTGCACATGTCGGATTACGCGCAAGCGCTAATCCGACCTACGCGAATTGACGTGATGCAGCGCGATACTGATTAATTCGCCGTCGTAATCCGCTTCGCCGCCGCATCCAGGCCATCCTTGGTCGTCTGGCGGCCTTGCGTGATGTTTTCAAGCGCCGATTGCATCGACGACCAGAAGCGGCCCATTTCCGGGTTGTTCGGCATTGGACGGCCAGCTTGCGCGCTTTCCATCGTCGCCTGGATGTTCGGATTGGCTTTCAATTCCGCGAACAGCACTTTATTAGCTGGCGTGCCCAGCGGGACATCGGCGTTGATGGTTTTCAGGCCATTGAGCTGCAGCATCTGGTTTTCCAGGAATTCCGTGGCCAGGTCCTTGTTCGGACTGGCTTTCGAAATCATCGCGCCCAGCACTCCCACGAATGGGGTGGCCGTCTTGCCTGCCACGGTAGGGATCGTTGCCACGCCGAAGTTGATCTTCGACTTGCGCGCATTGTCCCACGACCATGGGCCGTTGATCATCATGGCGATCTTGCCCTGGTTGAAGCCGGCTTCCATTTCCGCGTAGCCGGCGCCCTTCGGCATGGCGCCGCTGTTGATCAGGGTCATCAGCGCATTCACGCCCGCCTGCGAGCCGGCATTGTTCACGCCCGTCTTGGCCGCATCGTAGCGGCCGTCGGACTTGACTTCAAACGGGAAGCCGCCGCCCGCGCCCAGCAATGGCCACGTGAAATAGGTGTTCGTGTAATCCCACAGGATGGCTTTCTTGCCTTGTGCTGACAATTTTTTGTCCAGCGCGGCGATTTCCTCGAAGGTTTTTGGCGGCGTCGGCACCAGGTCCTTGTTGTAGACGAGGGCGACGGCTTCGATGGAGATCGGGTAGCCCCAGGTCTTGCCGCTCACCGTAAAGGCGTTCCAGGCCAGCGGCAGGATGGCGGCGCGCGCTTCCTTGCTTGGCGTCAATGGTTGCAGCAAGCCGGCGTCGATCCAGGTGCCGATGCGGTCATGCGGCCAGATCCAGATGTCCGGACCCTTGCCGGCGGCGGCCGCCTGCTGGAATTTGTTTGGCGCATCTTCCGGATGCTCGACGACGACCTTGATGCCCGTCTTCTTGGTGAATTCTTCGCCGACCTTGGCCAGGCCCTTGTAGCCTTTGTCGCCATTGATCCAGATCAGCAGGGTGCCTGCTTCGGCCGCGTGCGCCATGCTGACGGCGGCCAGGTTGCCGATGCCGGCCAGGGCGGCGGCGATCAGGGTGGTTTTGATGAAGCTGCGTTTCGGGTGCGTGAAGGACATGTCAATCTCCAGTGTCTTTTTTTATGCTAAGTTTATGTTGAGTATCAAGGCTGAAACGATGCAACCAGGCCAGGCGGCGCCTGTAGCGCCTGGCCCTTAAAGCCGGGTGTCAGGTACGGGTCTGGCCATGCTCGTCGAACACGTGGACGCGGGCCGGCGCCACTTGCAGCGCCACGGACTGGCCAATGGCCCAGTCCGTTTCCGCATCGGCGCGCACCACCAGCGGCTCGTCGCCGCCCGCTACCTGCACATACAGATAGCTGATGTCGCCCAGTTTTTCCACCGCCTGCACGGTGGCCGTGAGGGCGGCTGTGGCGCCGGGCGCGCACGCTTGCACATGCTCGGGACGCGCGCCGACGGTGACGGGGGTGCCGCTGGCCAATGGCTGCGTCAACACGGCCTGCAGCATGCCGCCTGCGTTCGTGGCGATGGTGGCCACGCCGTCGGCATAGCTGTGGATCTTGCCTTTAAGGAAGTTCATGCGCGGCGAACCGAGAAAGCCGGCCACGAACAGATTGGCCGGATGGTGGTACAGCTCGAGCGGCGCACCCACCTGTTCGATGCGGCCCGCGTTGAGCACGACGATGCGGTCGGCCAGGGTCATCGCTTCGACCTGGTCATGCGTGACGTAAATCATGGTCGAGCGCAATTCGCGGTGCAAATTCGCCAGTTCGATGCGCATCTGCACGCGCAGCGAGGCGTCCAGGTTGGACAGCGGTTCGTCGAACAGGAAGACGTCGGGTTTGCGCACGATGGCGCGGCCGATAGCCACGCGCTGGCGCTGGCCGCCCGACAAGTCTTTTGGTTTGCGTTCCAGCAAAGGCTCGATGCGCAGGATTTGCGCGGCGCGCTGCACGGCGTCGGCGATCTGCACCTTGTTCATGCCGGCCAGTTTCAGGCCGAAGGCCATGTTTTGCGCCACGCTCATGTGCGGGTACAGGGCGTAGCTCTGGAACACCATGGCGATGCCGCGTTTTGCGGGCGGCACATCGTTCATGCGGGTCTTGCCGATATACAAGTCGCCGCCGCTGATTTCTTCCAGGCCGCATATGCTGCGCAGCAAGGTGGATTTGCCGCAACCCGACGGGCCCACGAAGACCATGAATTCGCCGTCGGCGATCTCCAGGTCGATGCCGTGCAGGGTTTGCACGTCGCCATATGCCTTTTTCAGCCCTGCTAATTTCAGTCCAGCCATGTCGTCCTCATCATCTCAATTTGGCCCCGCTGATGCGCGGGGCTCGTTATTGTAATTGGCGGCATGGCCGCCAAAGCCTGCGATTTACGCCAGGGTGCCGAACCAGCCGCCATGCGGGGGCAGGCTGAGCTGTTGGTTATCTTTACTACCTGGCAAGCCATGACCGGCAAGATCGGCCGCTGGCGCCGCGTCTGGCCAGATGAAGGTGACGGCCTCGGTGCCCAGGTTGAAGGCAGCCAGGACGGACGGTTGGCCGGGCAAGTCGCGGCGCAGGGCCAGCACGGGTTCCGGCGCATCGAAGAAACTGATGTCGCCGCGCAGCAATTGCGGCAGAGTCCGGCGCCAGGCGAGGATGTTCTGCGCAAAGCGCAGCGCCGAGCCGCTATCGTTTTCTTCGACGTCAGCGGCGCGCGCCAGGTGTTCCGGCGGCACTGGCAACCACGGCGTGGTGGTACTGAAGCCGCCGTGCGGCGCATCGGCCACCCATGGCATTGGCGTGCGGCAACCGTCGCGGCCCTTGAACTGGGGCCAGAACGGGATGCCGTACGGGTCTTGCAGCGCCTCGAAAGGAATGTCCGCTTCCGTCAGGGCCAGCTCGTCGCCCTGGTACAGGCACGGCGTGCCTTTCAGCGCGGCCTGCACGGCCAGCACCACCTTGGCCAGCGACGGCGACGGGTTTTCGCCGCCCCAGCGCGTCATGACGCGCACGCTGTCGTGGTTGCCCACGGACCAGGAAGCCCAGCCGTCGGCCACTTGCGCTTCGAACTCTTCCACTTGCTTGCGGATGTGCGCGGCGGAAAACTCCGCCGTCAGCAAGTTGAAACTGTAGGCCATGTGCAGCTTGTCGGCGCCCGTGTAGGCCGCCATGGTGGCCAGCGCATTGTCGTCGCCCACTTCGCCGATGGAAATGGCCTGGTATTCATCGAGCACGGCGCGCACGCGCTGCAGGTAGGCGATGTTTTCCGGCTGCGTCTTGTCGTACACGTGCGCCTGCATGCCATACGGGTTGATGGCCGATACGCTGCTCGCATCGCGTTGCGCGGCGGGCGGATTGTCGCGCAGCAATTGATCGTGATACGGGAAGTTGCAGGAATCGAAGCGGAAACCGTCAACGCCGCGTTCCAGCCAGAAACGCAGATTGTCCAGCTGCGCCTGCTGCACGGCCGGATTGTGGAAATTCAGGTCGGGCTGGCTGACGAGGAAATCGTGCAGATAATATTGGCCGCGGCGCGGCTCCCATTGCCAGGCCGAACCGCCGAACACGGACAGCCAGTTGTTCGGCGCCGTGCCATCGGGTTTCTGGTCGGCCCAGACATACCAGTCGGCCTTGGGATTGTCGCGGCTGGAGCGGCTTTCCACGAACCATGGGTGGACGTCGGACGAGTGCGACAGCACCTGGTCGATCATCACTTTCAAGCCCAGTTCATGGGCGCGCGCCACCAGGCGGTCGAAGTCGGCCAAAGTACCAAACATGGGATCGACGTCGCAGAAATCGGCCACGTCGTAGCCGAAGTCTTTCATCGGCGACGTGAAGAAGGGCGAGATCCACACGATGTCCGCGCCCAGAGCGGCGATGTAATCGAGCTTGGAGGTAATGCCGGGCAAGTCGCCGATGCCGTCGCCATTGCTGTCGAGGAAGCTGCGTGGATACACCTGGTAGATGACGGCGCTGCGCCACCAGTCGGCGGGCAGGTGGGCGAGATTGTTCTGGATGGTCGGCATGAATGATTTCTTAAAAGTTGCCTGTAGCCGTGGCTATCAGGGCGGCGCTGCTGGTTGGTAGGCGAACGTCTTATTTTAAAATTCAAAGCGCTTTGGGTATGAAATGAGTATAGTTCAAAGCGCTTTGAAAAGTAAAGCGATACACGCGCCAGACATACGATTTTTTTATGAGGGTGATTCAGGAGGGCAAAACAGAGCGGAAGAGGGCGTTTTACGAAACCCCAAGCGGAGGCTGGGGTCGGACCCTGAGGGTCCGACCCCAGTAGTTTGCTCTAGGGGTAAATCAGGCGCGTATTACCGGTCCCGCCGACTCCCCCGGCAACAGTTCGCACGGCCACAGTTCCTGCAGGTCGGTGACTGGCGTGCCGTCCATCAGGGCCAGCAGCATGTGGATCATCTTCGCGCCGGCGCCGCGCGGGTCGGGCTGGACGACGGTGGTGACGTTGTGGCCGGCCAGGGAATCTTCCATCACGCCCCAGACGATCAGCGACATCTCGCTGCCGATGGCGATGCCCGCGTCGAGCAGGGCGCGCACGGCGCCTACGCCCGACATGTGATTGTCGACGATGACGGCCGTGGGGCGGGGCGAGCGGGCCAGCAGGCGCTGGATGGCCTGGTAGCCGGCGCGGCGGTCATGGGCGTTGTCGACCAGGTTGTCCGGGTCGACGGGCAGGCCGCCCGCCTGCATGGCGTGCTGGAAACTGTCGACGCGCTGGCGCACGAAGTTCAGGTCCGGCGTGGCGCTGATGAGGCCGATGCGCTGGTGGCCCAGCTGCGCCAGGCGCTCGACGGCCAGGCGCATGCCGGCCTCGTTGTCATAGTCGAACCACGCGTGCGGCTGGTTCAGCTGCGTGCGGCCGTGCGCGACAAACGGCATGCCCTGCTGCGCCAGGTAGGCGATGCGCTCGTCGAACGGCTTTGTGCGGCCGACGATCAGGCCATCGATGCGGCGGCCCTTGACCATGCGTTCATACGTGTGGAATTCATTGGTGGCGGAAGCGGGCGCGATCATCATGTCCATCTGCTGCGCTTCCAGCGCTTCCGACATGCCGCCGACGATCTCGATGAACATGGGGTCGGCCAGGTCGTTCGGCATCAGCGGGTAGATGATGCCGACGATATTCGTGCGTCCCACGGCCAGGCTGCGCGCCATGGGGTTGGGACGGTAGCCGGCGGCCTGCGCGGCCGCCAGCACCCGCTCGCGTGTGCGTTCGCTCACTTCCGGATAGCCATTCAAGGCGCGGCTGACGGTGGTTTCGGATATTCCTAGCGTTTTGGCGAGATTTTTGAGGTTCATGGATGCTGCGTCTGGGGTGGATCGGGAGCGATGCAGAGTAGTTTATCTGATAAATGCCGGAATGATCAGGGGGATGACCGGCGGCGGCAGCGCCCAAAAAAATACGCGGGCAAACCCAGGGGCGCCCGCGCTAAAAGAGGATACTGCTGAATCACTACATTGAAGCTGCCGGCCATCGCGTGCAGCGGCGAAATGGTGGGTCCGGTTAAAGCATGCCCCCAGGAAGGCGGGCGGTGTTGCTGCCAGTGGCAAGCATCTACGGATGCTTGCCAATGTTTTAGATGCCTGCGATTACCACCAGCTTTCCACTTGGAAACCAACCGAGCTGCCGTTGGTCTTGCCACCAAACACGCCCGTCGACGACAGCGCGGTTTCCGCCGCGGCGGCCGACTGGGCTGCCTTGTTCCATTTGGCGTAGGTGTAGAAGGCGCGCAGCACGGGACGCGACCAGAAGCTGTTGCCGGCCGACAGTTGCGGCGCGAAGGTCAGCTTGGTCAGGTTGCGGCTTTCGCCGCCTTCCGGCTTGACGATGTCGTGGCCCAGTTCCACGGCCAGGCTGTAGTTGTCCGTGAAGTGGTAGACGGGGCGCGCGCCGATCGACGTCCACTTGCTGCTCACGCCTGCCGTTTCCTTGTCTTCATAGACGAAGGTGCCCATGCCCGACCAGGCGCCTTTGGGCTGGATCATGATCTGTTCCGTCAGACGCACGACCTTGTCATCCTTGCCGGCGCCCAGGCTGAAGCCGCCCGTGTTGGCGGCGCTGCCTTTGCCGTACTGCAATGCCACCTTGTTGAAGCCGCCCAGCAGATTGCCTTGTGTATGCATGATGGTCAGCAAGTGGCCGCTGGCGATGGGGGCCGCGCCTTGCGCGTTGCGTTTCTGATTGAATTGCAGGCCCAGGGTCAGTTCGCCATCCGGGTTGACCTTGATGCCGGAGAAGCGCAAGTCGTGGGACAGGCCCATGCGATTGCTGTCGCCGTCATCGGCCGTGCGCACGATGGCGTAGGCCAGTTTGGCGGCGCCGAGGTCGATGTTTTCCAGGCCGGCGCCAGGGCCGCTGTTATTCCAGAAGTAGTAATCGGTGATGTGCACGTCCTGGCGGTCGTAGTAGCGCTTGCCGACCCAGGCGCGCGCTTCGGCGAAGGCGCCCGTGCCGATCTTGTCGGCGACGACGTTCATTTCGCGCCACGACGGGTCCGATTGTTCCCAATCCTGATTCTGGTTGACGGAAAACGCCACCAGGGTATTGATGCGGAAGGTGGTGCCGTTGGCCGCCTTGAAGGCTTCGCCGCCGAATTTCAGCTCGCCGTAGGTTTCGCACTCATTGCCCAGACGATACTTGGACGAGGCGCCGGCCAGGCCGAAACACGCTTCCTTGCCGCCTTCGCTGCTGGTGCCGAAGCCCGAGCGGATGTAGCCGCCGAAATCGATCGGCAGGGCGGCCTGGGCGGCCGAAGCGCTCAAGGCCAACGCCACGGCGGCAGGCAAAGTTTTCAAGAAATGTTTGTTCATTGCGTCTCCAGTGTTTTTATAGGTGTGGGATCGGTGCGCATAACTTCGCACAACCAAAGCGCTTTAGTTATGTTTCAAAGCGCTTTGAGTATAGTTCAAAGCGCTTTGATCAGTAAACTAGTTTTATTCCTTGAAACTTTTGAGGTGTTGCGGAGAAACATCAGGGGAGGAAGGGCGGCACGTGAGCCGCCCGGTCTTGCAGGGGAGATGCTAGCGGCTCAGTTTGTCGTCTTGCTGGCGGGCGCGGTGGCAATATGTTCGGTAGCACCGGCCGGATGGCGCAGGAATGCCAGGATCAGCAGTGCCGACGCCGTCGTGATGCTGGCCAGCACATACAGCAAATGGCGGAAGGCCGTGCCGTACGCTTGCGCCAGTTCGCCAGCGCCGGCCTGCGGCAACAGGGTAGCTGCATGGCGCAGCTCGCCCAGCGCCAGGAAGGGGCCGGCGTGCGCCGCTTGTTGCGCGCCGACGCCGGCACCGCCCAGCGCCGCGACGCTGAACGTACCCAGCAGCGCGCTGACGATGGCCAGCGCCAGGCCTTCGCCCGCCACGCGCGTCGTATTGAAGATGCCGGCCGCCATGCCTGCCCGCTCCACGGGCACGACGCTGATGGCCAGGCCATCCATCAAACCCCACGGCAGGCTGATGCCGCAGCCGATCAGCAGCAGCGGCCCCAGCAAAGTGTAGGGCGACTGGCCCGGCGCGCACGTCGATAGCCACAGCAAGCCGCCCGCCGCCAGCAGCAGGCCGCTGGCGCAAATGTGCGCGGTGGCGATGCGTTGCGCCGCCATGCCGGCCAGTACCGGCAGCACCAGCATGGGCGCGGACAGGGCGATCATCATGCGTCCCGCCTCCAGCGCACTGTAGCCTTCGATGCCGATGAAGCGGGCCGGCAGCAATACCAGCAGCACGACAAAGGAAAATGCGGGCGCGGCGGCCAGCAGCTGCACGCCGGCAAAGGCGGGCAGGCGGAACAGGGTCAAGTCCAGCATGGGCCGCGCCGCGCGCCGCTCCACGCGGATGAAAACGGCCAGCAGCAAGGCCGCGCCACCGAGCAGCGCCAGGCTGGCGGCGCTGCCCCAGCCACTGTCGGGCGCCTGCAGCAAGCCATAGGTAAACAGGGACAGCGCACCGGTAAACGTCAGGGCGCCGGGCCAGTCGACGCCTTGCGCCTGCGGGTCGCGCGTTTCGCGCATGGCGTGCGTGGCGGCCAGCAGGGCGGCCAGGCCGGCTGCGGCCGTGGCGATAAAAATGGCGCGCCAGCCCGTGCGGGTGATCAAGGTGCCTGCCAGGAAGGGGCCGAAGGCCAGGCCCACGCCGAAGGCCGTGCCGATCAGGCTGAAGGCGCGCGCGCGGGCAGGGCCGTCGAATTCCTGTGCCAGGGCCGCCAGTCCGCTCGACAGGGCCATGGCGCAACCGAGGCCCTGGACGGCGCGCAGCACGTCGAGCCACACAATGCCGGGCGCGGCCGACAGCGCCAGCGCGGCGGCGGAAAACACGCCCATGCCCAGCAAGAACACGCGCTTGCGGCCATAGCGGTCGGCCAGCGCGCCGGCCACCATCAGGCAGCCGCCAAAGCTGAGCATGAAGGCATTCGTGATCCACGCCAGCGCCAGCGGCGTGCCGTGCAGGTCGGCGGCGATGGCGGGAATGGCGATGGCCGGTCCCGTAAAACTGAGCGGCATGCATAGCGCGGCCAGGCTGACGGCGGCCAGCACCAGCGTGCGTCGTGCTGCCGCTGGTTCCGGGGCTTGCGCGGGAAGATTCGTATCCATGGGGATGATTCCAGAAAGAGGGAATCTGATGATAATATGGACGCAATCCATGAAAAAGTGGCTGAAAATCCACTCATAGCGGACAAATATTCCTTAATCAAGATGGCGAGACGGCATGGATAATCTGAACGGCATTGCTGCCTTCGTGCGCGCGGCGGAAACTTCCAGTTATGTGGCGGCCGGCCGGCTGCTCGGCGTGTCGGCTTCGGCCGTGGGCAAGAGCGTGGCGCGGCTGGAAGAAAAGCTGGGCGTGCGCCTGCTCAACCGCAGCACGCGGCGCATCAGCCTGAGCAACGAGGGCGCGCTGTTTTACGAGCGCTGCCAGCGCATCCTGGCCGACCTCGGTGATGCCGAGGCGGAACTATCGCACCTGGCCGAGGCGCCGCGCGGCAAGCTCAAGGTCAGCCTGCCCGTGATCGGCTACCGCATCATCCTGCCCCTGCTGGCGGACTTTACACGGCGGTATCCGGAGATCGAGCTCGACCTCGATTTCAATGACCGCCTGGTCGACGTGGTGGCCGAAGGCGTCGACGTGGCCGTGCGCAGCGGTACGCTCACCGATTCGCGGTTGATGGCGCGCGAACTGGGACCGTTTGCCTTTGCCATCGTCGGTTCTCCCGCGTATTTCGCCCGCCATGGCGTGCCGGCCACGCCACGCGCACTGGAAGGGCACGCTTGCGTGCGCTATAAATTCCCCACCACTGGGAAACTGCAGGAATGGGCGTTGCAGCGCGCCGGAGGCGACAACGGCGGCGAGTTGCGCTTGCCGACCGCCTTGACTTGCAACAATATCGAAGCCTTGATCGGCGCCGCCACGCAGGGCGTGGGCCTCGCCTACCTGCCAGACTTTATCGTGCGCGACGCCATCGGACGGGGTGAGCTGCAAGCCGTGCTGGCCGAGTACTTGCTGTACTCGAGCAAGTTCTGGGTGCTGTGGCCGTCAAGCCGCCACCTGTCGCCCAAGATTCGCGTCTTTGTTGACCATTTGTGTACCCACCTGCATTTCTCCTCGCCACCTTCCAACCCCTGAATGCTCTGACAGCCGCCATGGCGGCTGGTTGAGGAATATTCCTACCCTACAGAGATTTTTCCTAGCATTGCGGAACATTTATTTGTTGCAATGCACCACGCTACGCCGCGTGCCGTCACCTTATGTCCTTTCTGAATACCCATCATGCGTTAACTAAATTGCCATAAGGAATTTATTTATGTTAATTTAATATCTGTTTCCACAACATTGCATCAACTTCATGGTTGTGGAAATAAGTGCATGATGAGGCGCCATAAGCGTGTAGTAACCAACAATTAGGGGTAATCACCCCATTCCGTTCAGGGAGTGTGCATGAAGACAGTCACGACGACGCCGCCGGATGCGGCGCCAGCCGCGCCAGCGAAATCGGCCCGCAAAACGGGTCTGCTGCTGGGTGGCGGCGCACCAAATTCCACTTTGATTGCCGGCGCCCTGGCCGCGTTCCTCGACGAAGGCATCGAGTTCGACGTCATTTCCGCCTCGGGCGCCGGTGTGTTGATGGGTTTGCTTTACACGACGCCGCATGAAGCCACGCCGCGCCAGGCCTTGCAAAGCTGGGCCGATACGGGCGTGGCCGACAGCATCTACAAGATGATTCCGATCAACTACAAGGTGTTCCAGAAGCCGGGCATGCATGCGAGCACGTTCCGCGACGCCTTCCAGCCGCCGGCCAACAATCCTTTTTTTCAGGCGTTCCAGCAAACGTTTGCGGGCGTGCCAACAGCCTGGTCGGACTGGGGAAAATTGATGGTGTCATCGCTGTCGCCATCGGACCTGTCGGCGAAAAGCCTGGGCCTGTGCGCGCACTTGCCCTTCCTGGAAAAAGCCGTGGATTTTTCGGGCGTGGCACGCATGCGCCCCGATTTTTACATCAATGCCTACAACCTCAGCGAGCACCGCATGCAAATCTGGGGCAAGCATGAGATCGAGCCGATCCACGTACGTGCAGCCCTGTCGTTTCCTTTCCTGTATGCACCGACGACCATCGCCGGCGATGATTACATCGAAGGCGCGGCGCTCGACACGCTCAATTTCGACCCGTTTATCGAAGGCAAGGGCGAGCACCATGACGCCGACACCCTGGTCATCCTCGACATCCTCGGCGACGAGCGCTTGCTGCGCAAGCCGCGCAACCTGTACGACGCCTGGGTGCGCTCCATCATCACGCCGCTGGTGAAAATTTCCAAAAGCGAGCTGCGCCTGTTCGAACTCGAGCACAACACGGATGCGCGCACGGGCCAGCCCAAGCGGCGCTTGCTGAAGCTCGACCTGATGGGCGGTATCCCGGAGCAGCACTGGCCCGACACCCTGGACTGGTCGAACTCGAACATGCAGCTGCTGTTCGACGTGGGCCACAAGGCGGGCCTGGCGTTTTGCCGCCAGCATGGCGACTTGCTGCGCCGCCTGCCCGACGCCGCACCGCTGGCGGCCTAGCCGCCTGCAAGCGATCCCGGCCACCTGATCGGCAGCTCTTATCCCGCCTGGCCTTGCCAGGCCACACTTTTTACTGTGACACACCATGAATATCACCAAGCAATTAATTCTGACCCTCACCATCGCTTTGCTGGCCCTGCTATTGCTGGGCGCCGGCGGCGCCATCCAGCTGCAGCGCGCCCAGGAGCGTTTTGACACCGTGCAAAACCGCATCATTCCCAGTATTCAGGGCTTGAATGCGGCCAAGGGTTTCCTGGCCGATTCGCGTCTGGCCGGCTACCGCCTGTCCGTGTTCTCTAACCTGTCTGACAAGACGGCGCTGGACAAGGCCGTGGCCGACGCCAACACGAATTTCGACAAGGTCATCGCCACCTACCGCGCCGAGCGCCTGTACGACGCGACGGACAGCAAGATGCTCGACGCCGACCAGGCCGCCATGGAAGCCTACCGCCGCGCGCTGGCGCCATTCTTTGCCGCCGCCTACGCGGGCGACATGGATGGCGTGCGCGCCACCTTGCTGGCCGGCACGCCGCTGGCCATCACGGCCGCCGCCGCCAAGAAAAGCATGGATGACCATATCGCCTACAACAACAAGCTGGTCGACGACGTGAAGGCCGAAAGCCTGGCCGCCTACGACACGGCGTTCAACACCATGCTGGCCGTGCTCGGCGTGGCCGTGCTGCTGACGGGTGCGCTGGCCTGGCATATCTACCGCACCATCAGCGGCGGCCTGGGCAATATCGAACACACCTTGGAGCGTGTCAGCGCCTCGCTGGACCTGTCCGCCGCCATGCCCGTCGAACGCATGGATGAAGTGGGACGCACGGCCACGGCCTTCAACAAGTTCCTCGAGCGCATCGTCGGGGTGATCGCCACCGTGCGCGCCTCGGCCGATACGGTCAGCGTGGCGGCCGCGCAGATTTCCGCCGGCAACGCGGACTTGTCCGTGCGCACCGAGCAGCAGGCGTCGTCGCTGGAAGAAACGGCGTCGAGCCTGGAAGAACTGACCTCGGCCGTGCGTCAGAACACGGACAATGCGCGCCAGGCGAACGCGCTGGCCGTGTCCGCCTCGGACGTGGCCCGCAAGGGTGGCGCCGTGGTGGCGCAAGTGGTGGGCACGATGGGTTCCATCAACGAATCGGCGAAGAAGATCGCCGACATTATCGGCGTGATCGACGGCATTGCCTTCCAAACCAACATTTTGGCGCTGAACGCGGCCGTCGAAGCGGCCCGAGCGGGCGAGCAGGGCCGTGGCTTCGCCGTGGTGGCCACCGAGGTGCGCAACCTGGCGCAGCGCTCGGCGGCGGCGGCCAAGGAAATCAAGGGCTTGATCGAGGACTCCGTGGATAAAGTCAACACGGGCAGCGTGCTGGTCGACCAGGCTGGCGCGACGATGGAAGAAATCGTCGCCAGCATCTTGCGCGTGACGGACATCATGGGCGACATCGCCAACGCCAGCCACGAACAAAGCGCCGGCATCGAGCAAGTGAACCAGGCCATTTCGCAAATGGACCAGGTCACCCAGCAAAACGCGGCCCTGGTGGAAGAGGCGGCCGCGGCAGCCTCCTCGCTGCAAGACCGCGCCATCGAGCTGGTCGACGTGGTGGCAGTGTTCCGCCTGAGCGGCGATGCGCAAGGGAAAGCGTTGAAAGTGGCGGGCGGCTTGCCGGCCCCGGCAACAGCCGCCGCCAGCCGGCGCCTGGCGTTGCCGGGTCACAGCGCCCGCGCTTGAACCTTGTGACTGCCCCGGTACGCCGGGTTTTTTCTTTGGTGCTGGCGTCGTCGGATGGGGGCGTTGAGTTTTGCAGCTGTGGCGAGTGGCAGTAAAGTTGTTCGGGCTGGCAGGGCGGAGGGAGGGGCACCGCCCGGCTCCTCGCCAGTCAGGGTGTCTGCTTCACTGTCGGGCGCGTGAGTTCGCTTTCGCCCCATAGTAGCCATTCCTCAGCAACTAAGAGACTAGCTTCGCTTTCGCTCCGTGAGATTTGAGATTGTGACCACGACATTTCTCGATTTTCGGTTGACCCGTGCAGTACTGATTACCACAGCGTCAGCTGGCTTTTCTGCGGCGATGTATAGCTCAAAAATTCGGTCGTCACCATCGAAAACCGTTCCAAGCGTTAGATTTTTTGCCCACTCCTCGGGCATTGGTTCGTATCCGTCGAGCGCAGTACGAGTCGCCACTCGGGCGATCGCCTGCAGCTCGTCCAATTCCTTCGGCGCTATCGATATGCCTGAAATTCGTTTCATTGTTGACCTTACGTTTCACACGGACTGGAATGAAGGGCCGCTTTTGGCCGGTTACAGTCATTGGCAACTTCCGCGCCGTTGCTTACCTTGCCCTTAATCGCTGTGCGCAACGTTAAGCATGAGTTCTTCGGCGAAAGGCTTCCGGTGTGCTTCGAAATACGAAACCCAGAAAGACATCACGGTATTTGTCGCCGCTAGATTTGCTGCAAGCCGATATACTTCGCGCCCGTTGTCGGCCTCATGCAAGACCTCGCGACTGCCTACCCAGCCATTTCCGCTTACGTTGACTGTACGCTCTTTGCCAAGCATTTCCTCAGGTGACGCAGGCTGGCCGTTTGCTTGTCCCCCAACCTCCATGATGTGCACATCGACTGTCCAGTCGGCGCCCCATGCAGACCACAAGCCATTGTCATTCCGCTCATGGTATGCAGGCGGTAGCCTTACGACCCAGCCGCCCCACAGATCAACTGTCCCGCCGTTCTCAAGTAAGGTCGCCATTTATCCGTGCCGAAATAAGTTTGTTAGGTGACGACTGCATTAACGCTAAATGTCCGCTCCTGGCCCAGGCTGTGTAAAAACTCAAATATAGCTGCAGGTGGCCGAACTGCGCGTGGTTGCGGCCGTGTCGCGGGTTGACGAGGCGTTAGGAGAGCCGTTTCTGTATTCTGGATTCGGTGACCCATCCACCAAGGTAACTGCTCCAAACAGGCGCTGTAGATCCAGTATAAGAGCATACGCCCTGACAGCCTCCATGATGCCGGCGACACCAAGCAGCGTAATCAATCGCTTGAAGTTATAGGCGAGCACGTGCAGGCTCATTTCCGTCTTCACACGCTCCATTCCTTTCGTCAGGAAGTGCGTCGCCCCCATCCAGGACTTGATGGTCCCGAACGGATGCTCGACCGAGCAACGCCGGATTCGCATAGCATCCGCACTTTGATCAAGCTGTACCTGCATGTCGTCGAGCACATCCTGATGCTCCCAACGTGTCACCCGGCGCTGTTGGCTCGGCGTGCACTTGTCCTTGAGCAGGCAGCCCTTGCAGTTCGAGCTCCAGTAGCGGTTAAGCGCCATGCCCTTTTCAACACTGGCGAAACGCCAGATCAGCGATTGACCAGCCGGGCAACGGTACTCGTTTTTCGCCTGATCGTAGACGAAATCGGCCTTGTCGAATCGACCGTCGGCCCTGGCGTTGGAGGTTTTAGTCGCCGGCACTAGCACCGCAATGCCGGCCTGCTTGCAAGCCAGGATTTCCTCACCCTTGAAGTAGCCGCGATCAGCAATCGCAGTCAGCGAGTTTGCCCCAATTGCAGCACGGGCCTTCTTCGCCATTCCCGACAGTTGATCGCGGTCGCTGCCGATATTGGTTACCTCGTGCTCCACGATCAGGTGATGCTTCGCATCGACCACGGTCTGGACGTTGTACCCGACGATGCCTGAGCCTCGCGTCATCATTGAGCGGGCATCCGGATCGGTTAGCGATATCTGAGTTTCGCCAGTCGCTTCCAGCCTCGCTTCGATTTCCTTGAGGGCAGCCATCTGCGATTTCATGGCTGCAATCTTGTCGTTCAGTCGCGCACTGTGCGCTTGCTTGGTCGCTGGTTCCTGTCTGTCAGCCGTATCAAGTTCTGTGAGATAGCGACCGATGTTGGCCTCAGCTTCTTCCATCCTACGCTTAAGCTTGGCTTGCGTGAAATTGCGATCACTACTATTGACCGCCTTGAACTTGCTGCCATCAATCGCAACGACCGCGTCCGCGAACAGATCCAATTGCTGGCACAGGACGACGAACTGTCGGCAGACATTGCGGATTGCCTTGCCATTGTCCTTGCGGAAGTTCGCGATCGTTTTGAAGTCCGGCGTCAGGCGTTGTGTCAGCCACATCAGTTCGACGTTGCGCTGCGCTTCGCGCTCAAGCCGACGGCTTGATTGGATACGATTGAGGTAACCGTAGATGTAGAGCTTGAGCAGCACGGCGGGGTGATAGGCAGGCCGTCCTGTTATTGCTGGCTGCACACCATCGAAGCCGAGTTCGCCCAGGTCAAGTTGGCCGACAAATACATCGACCACCCGAACCGGATTGTTCTCGGCAACGTAATCGTCCAGCAGTTCAGGCAGCAACGTACCCTGGCCCCGGCATTCACCCTCGATAAATCGTTTCATGTGGCGCTCATATTGATGAGATACTGGCATAACGTTTACCCAACGGCATCCGTTTACACAAAACTGCGTTTTTACACAGCCTGGGCCGTTTGCCGTCGTTGGCAGGTTGCGCCCCATTGCGGACATTCCCATTAAGCGGTAGCTGACTGGATTCCCGCCATTGCCTTGACGCGTTCGATAACGCCAAGAAGCTCATTATCAAGCGGATCGCCTGTGAAAGCGGGCAGGCAGAGATGCCGCGTCGGCTGCCGTTGAATCTTTTCGGGGCTGTCGTCGATCATAATGATCTCGTCTGCCGCATACCCGTACTTCAACGCTTTGCGCAGGTCCTTGATGTACACATAACCGTTACTTTTTGCATCGACCTTCTGAACACACTTCGAAATCGCCCATGAAAATGCAACCGGAAACGAAGTGCCGAACAGCTGGCTTGTGACCGTCTCGACGTAACGTTCACTTGATGAGGACCAGACCGCGATCTCGAAGTGCGATGCGCAAAACCTGATCAGTTCGGCTGCAAACGGCCGTACGTAGACAAAGTACGGCCCAATTTGAAAAGCGTGAGGGCAAGGCAAAACGACCTCGGTTGCGTGCACCAGAGTTTCGTCTAAGTCAAAAACGATCAGTCGAACTTGCGCCATATTCCTGTCTTTCATTGTCTGCTTTTGGCCGAAAGCGGAACTCCCCGAGAGCATGTCTACCTCGGCCTCCTGTGCCAAACATTATTGTTTTGTGCCTGACTTCAATAAGCGCGCTCCAGTGAGGCAGCCGGATTAATCCACTGCATCGCTGAGCAGCGCATCCATCAGTGAAAAAACGTGACCGCATCCGGCGCAACATGCGCTGCCAAACAGAAAAGGTAAGCGAAACGCGATGTCATCCAGCAATGGCAAAGCGTCCGTTTGCGCTTGCAACCAGGCAAAGGCGGCAAGGTGGGGTGAATTGTCGGCAGGGCCGGCAATCACCAGCAGCGTTTTCGCTGCTGGCGTAAAGACGGGATCCTCGGCGGCGACCGACAACCCTTGCGCTACCGGCCAGACATAGAGCTCTACGCCGCAGGCAGGACATGCCAGACAGAACTCCTCGTTGGTAAAGCCGCTCAGCACTCGCGCCACGCCGGCAAATCCAGCGAATGAAGCGGCGGCCTTAAGCATGTAGATGCCAGTCACCGTGTCCTCGACCTGCCGCAGGTCGGAGCTTGCCATGGCGAGCGCGGCCGGGACTGCGGCATGAAAGGCCGCGACATAAGGGGATGCCTTCAATTCCTCGTCGAGGCCGGCGCTTTCATGAATCGACGCCGCCAGCGACAGCACGCCGGCGCGCAGGTCCTGCGATGTCACCGCCGCCGCCAGGGAAACCAAGTGAGGGAATGCGGCGACCGACGCCGGATAAATCGAGCCCTGGTGACAAATATGGCCATACAAATCGTCCAGGGCCTCGGCGTCTCCCCGCCGCAGGTCTTGCAGCATCGCGGGAATTTTTTCAGCGCCCCCGTAACCATCCATCAGACTTGCCCATGCGGCAGAACGCAGATCGAGTGGTGTCGTTTCAGTGTGTTTTTCCATTGCATTAACTTAAGCGATGGACGGCAGGCCGTCAAGCCTGACGCTACGTGGCCGTGTACTGCCCGGGGCCGGTCCAGGCGATGATCCTGGACGGGCCGTTGATATGGCCTTGATCCCTGTAGTACGTTACCACCTCGGCCGCATTCCAGCCCCAGCCGGCGAAGAATACGGAGCGCAACGCGATCAGCCGAAGGATGAGCGATATACGCTCCTCGTCTTTTTTCACCGGCAAAATGAAATAGCCGTCCTCTTCCACAAAACTCAATGCCGCGATGGCACCGCCGCGTGCCGCTGCCGTCGCGTGGATGCGCGCTTGGGAGCCGGCGATACCTGGCTATGTGACTGCCGGGATACCCGACAGCGGCGCCAAAAACAAGGATTTCATAGGAAAGAGTTTGATCTTCATGGGCTTTCCCGTGGTTTTTTGTCTGCTTATGGCCGCTTTCAGTCAACCTCACTTAATAGAAAAACTATCCTACACTCTACGGCGCCTTGCATGGTTGCTACATCTCTCTACATACTTCTGGCACCTGGCACCTGGCACACTGCATCAGTTCATTTTTTCGACATTTGACCATCTGAATGCACCAGTACGCCTTGCTCGTTGAACTGCTCAGTACTCAGGAGCTCGCCTTTCTCATTGTAAACTAGCCGAATGTATAGCTTACCGTTACGGTGGTAACTGTTTTGCACACCTACGGGCAGACCATTGCGCCATTGCCCCAACGACTCCAGCTTGCCGTCGTCAAAATATGTAGTCCCGACTCCATGTTTGCGCCCATTTGCATCGAGCTCTACCTGTGATCCGATATTGCCATCGCTATCATAATCCCTGTAATCACCTACCATCTTGCCTGAAACAAAATCAGCCGCATCGGTCTGTCCGGAGATTCGCACCACGTCGCGTCTTATCGTATCGAAGATCTCCACCTTCCAAGTACCGGGAAGCGCTGCTTTCGGCAAGGGCAACACCAGCAGATAAGGCGAGCGCTCCTTGACCTGCGGCATGAGTTCTTCGTCCAAGTACAGGCGCGCCTTATCGTCGAAACAGGAACTGGGGCCGCAACCGGCAATCATGCGTGCAAACGGTACCGCCTCCTCGCCAGTTTTCCCTACAGGGCAGCCAAACAAGGTCACGGCCATTGGCGTCTTATCGTGGATCCGTTGGACGAGTCCGGATCTGAGGTCCGCATATTCGTCTTTGTTCTCGAGCATCCCCTCCTTCATGCGCAGCTGATTGCCACCACATGCAGTCGTTTCCGCCACGGTGAGTACCTCGGCACCTTCGCTGTCCTTCCCGCTAGAAATAGCCGTAAACACATGCCGTTGAATAATATCGGCCTTCGCAGCTATTGGCCAAAGGAGCATGGCACTTAACGCCAGGTATTTCATTTTCTGATTGATCAAGCACATCTCTAAACAATACGCCTCTAATAATAATGGTTGGGGGGAACCGATGAGTGCTTTCCAATGTCCGCTCCTGGCCGAACTCGGCCTTTAATCAAAGACAATTCGCTGCCCCACCTCGAATGCATTTTCATGGCAATAAAACAGGATGAACGGCGTGTCGTTCGAATAGATCATCGCGTCGTCACGTGACGGTACAAAAATATCCGACCAGTTCTCGACCAGGAACACACTGCTGCATGCGAAGCATTCGTCTTCGCCAAACACCACCACGACCTGCTGAATTCCTGGTACGCGCTCCCGTAACCAGCTGGTTGCGATGGCCACGTCGTCTCCGAAGGCGAACCGCTCGATGGAATCAACGGTGTTAATGTTCAAGCCGAGATGCGCCTTCGAATCATGCAGACCCACCAAATCATAGGCACGGCGAGCACCCTCGGCATCAAGCCAGACGATATCGGCCGAGTGATGTTTTAGCTCCTTAACCCGCCAATGTGTTTCGTTTGTCATCTTTCAACATCCAAGGTGCCCTGGGCAGCGTTTCTAAGGTAGCATCGTGCTCAGGTGTGACTACATGCCTGGTCACTGGCCTTGTCAAGCGCGCCTGCTCAATGGCATAGCGCTTGAGCCTGGCTATAGACAAGGCGCTCTTCATGGCCCGGCCAGTACAGCCGGAATGCAATTATATTGATAATAGTAGGGAGAACCCGATTGATGCAAATCGAAGAAAGCATTCACGTTGCGGTCCCGCCCACGGTCATTGATCAAATCTGGAGCGAGGTCGACCGATGGCAGCTGTGGGATCCGGACACCAAGCAAGCCCGGCTCAATGGGCCATTTGCGGTGGGAACACAGGGCAGGATAGTTCCGAACAAGGGGATGGGTATTCCGATGGTGGTCACCGAGCGCACTGCAGGGCGCTCGTTCACCGTCGAGGGCTACATCCCTTTGTTCCGCATCCACTTCGAGCACACGGTGGTTGCCGCAGATGGCGGATCGCAAGTCGTTCACCGCGTGTGGTTCACGGGAGCGCTTGCTTTTCTGTTCGGGCCAGGCGTTGCCAAACAAGTGCGGCAAGGGCTACCCAAGACGATGCGCTCGCTCAAGGCCTATGCCGAGAAACGCCACGCGGCTCTCCATGATGGCGAGGTGAATGGGGCAAACGCGACGACAGCCTGATAGATAGTTTCCCCTCGTCAATTCCTTGCAAAGCACCGCGTCAAATTAACGTGCCCTTCCTGTCATGATGGAATACAATTCCTGCGTGGCAGCCAGCTTGCCTGGCAAGGCCGGGCACGGCGTCACGCTATGACCTCGGAAAGATGTTGGCTTATGACTCTGCAGTTCCCCCAGCGAACGGCGCCTTGCGCGCCATCCAGCCTGTCCCAGCCACTCGGCTCCCTGTTTGCACTTACCCTGTTCTGCCTGATTCCTGCCGCGTCCGCCATGGCGGCCGCGCCCGCCAGCAGCAGCGTCATGCTGGAAGAGCTGACCAGCACGGAGTTGCGCAGCCGTATAGACCACGGCGCCACGACCGTGCTGGTGCCGATAGGCGGCGTCGAGCAGAGCGGGCCGTATATCGCGCTGGGCAAGCACAATGTGCGCGCCGGGCTGCTGGCGCGGCAGATTGCGCAAAAGCTGGGCAATACCATCGTCGCGCCCGTCGTTTCCTACGTGCCCGAAGGCGCGATTGCTCCGCCGGCCGGCCACATGCGCTTTGCCGGCACGATCTCGATTCCGCCCGCCGCCTTCGAAGCCGTGCTGGAAGGGGCGGCCGCCAGCCTGCGCCAGCATGGTTTCCGCGACATCATCTTTCTCGGCGACCATGGCGGCTATCAAAAGAACGAGCAGAACGTGGCCAACAAGCTCAATCGGGCCTGGGGCAAGGCTGCCGCCGCCAAGGATGCGCGTGCATACGCCTTGCTCGACTACTATGACATCACGCAATCGGCCTATATCGCCGAGCTGCAGAAACGCGGCCACAGCAGCGCCGAGATCGGCCTGCACGCTGGTTTGGCGGACGCGGCGCTGATGCTGGCGACGGACCCGTCGCTGGTACGCAGCGAGGCCATGGCGCACGGCCCGAAACCGGGCGTGGCGGACGGCGTGCGCGGCGACGCGACCCGTGCCACGGCGGAGCTGGGCCAGATCGGTATCAAGCTGCAGGTGGACACTTCGGTGGCTGCCATCAAGCAGCTGCTGCAACGTACTAAATAACTCCGCTGGAAGTGCTGAACTTCCGGCTTTTTGCAACGAAACGACGCGAAATCACATGAAAAAATCTCAACGACGCACCATCGTCACCTTGTCCGCCCTGGCTGCCGCACTGGCCGGCCTGGGCGTGGCCAGCCAGGTCATCGGCGCCAGCACAGCGGCTCCAGCCGCCGCAGCGCCGGCCGCCGCCTATTCACCGCTGCCGGGCATGCCGCCGCTGGTGGATCCGAAAAACGTGTATGGCAGCATCGCCAGCAGCAATATGAGCCCCGTCGTCAAGGATCACTTGCGCCGGGTCTACGTGCCCAACCTGCGCTCGAACGATGTGTATGTGATCGACCAAGACAGCCTGAAAGTGGTCGACAAGTTCAAGGTCGGCAGCGGCCCGCAGCACGTCGTGCCATCGTGGGACTTGCGCACCCTGTGGGTGGCGAACAATGCCGAGCGCACGGACAAGGGCAGTTTGACGCCGATCGACCCGTTGACGGGCAAGCCGGGCAAGGAAGTGCCCGTGGACGATCCCTACAATATGTATTACACGCCGGACGGCAAGTCGGCCATTGTCGTGGCCGAAGCGCGCCACCGCCTCGATTTCCGCGATCCGAAGACCATGGCCGTGCAGTATTCGATCGACACGCCCCAGTGCGGCGGCATCAACCATGCGGATTTTTCAAATGACGGCCGCTACGCCATGTTCACCTGCGAGTTCGACGGCACCATCGCCAAGATCGACCTGGTGGGCCGCAAGGTCGACGGCTACCTGAAATTGCAGATGCCGGCCAAGCGCTTCGCCGAGTCCGGTCCCGTGGGCGGCCCGGCGAATGAAATCTGCAGCGTCAAGAAGGGCATGCCGCAAGACATACGCATCTCGCCTGACGGCAAGAAATTCTTTATCGCCGACATGGACGCCGACGGTGTGCACATCGTCGATGGCGCCACCCTGAAGGAAATCGGCTTCATCCAGACGGGCGTGGGCGCGCACGGCCTGTATCCTAGCCGTGACGGCAAAAAATTGTACGTGGCCAACCGCGGCACGCACCGCATCCATGGCAAGCCGAAGGGCAAGGGCAGCGTCAGCGTGATCGATTTCGCCACGGAAAAAGTCGTCTCGAACTGGCCAATTCCCGGTGGCGGCAGTCCAGACATGGGCAATGTGTCCGCCGACGGCAAGTATCTGTGGCTGTCCGGCCGTTTCGACGATGTGGTCTACCGCATCGATACGAACAGCGGCGACGTTGCCAAGGTGAAAGTCGGCCAGGAACCGCACGGCCTGACCGTGTGGCCGCAGCCGGGCCGCTATTCGCTTGGTCACACGGGCAATCTGCGTTAAGCGGGCGCCTGGCGCTCTCTGGAACAACGGTGCGGGATCTGCAGTTATGCTTGCCTAAAAGGCAATATTGGCGCATACTATATTTTCCATTCCACTACCTCCAGGGAGCACCATCATGATTCTTGATCACATTGGTTTGAATGTCAGCGATGCACAGGCCAGCAAGGCCTTCTTTTCGGCCGCCCTGGCGCCCTTGGGCGTGTCGGTGGTGATGGAAGAGCAGGGCTGGGTCGGCCTGGGCAAGGATGGCAAGCCCGATTTCTGGTTCGGCGTGGGCGGCGCGCCGCATGCCGGCATGCATCTCGCCTTCACGGCGGACAACCGTGCCCAGGTGGATGCGTTTTACCAGGCCGCGCTGGAAGCGGGTGGCAAGGATAACGGCGCGCCAGGCATCCGCGCCCTGTACCATCCGAATTACTATGGCGCTTTCGTGCTGGGGCCCGATGGTCACAATGTCGAAGCCGTCTGCCACCGTCCCGAACCCTGACACCGTTATTTTCTGAAGAGAGCAGCATGAAGCACAGCGCCACCCTGTTTGCCGACGATGCCGGCCGCTATGCCTACGTGAAAGCGGGTTTTTCCTGGCCGGCCCTGTTCCTGGGTTCGTTCTGGGCCGTCGCCAAGCGCCGCTGGTGGCTGTTGCTGCTCATGCTGGCGATGGATGCCTGCCTGTGGTTTGGCAGCCATCTGGCCACTGAACTGCGCATCGGCCCGATGATGCTGCTGATGGCCGCCGCGGAGCTCAGTTACCTGCTGGCGCGTGGCTGGTATGGCAACCGCTGGCTGGAAGCGTCGTTGCGCAGCCATGGCTACAAGCCCGTCGTGCCGGGCGCGGGCGCCGCTGCTTGAGCGTGCCTGGCACAGATTTTCCTTCCCGTCACTGACGTTTGCCAAGGGCAAGCCGTCCAGCCAAAACTTTCTGCGCAGCCGAGCGCACCTTTGATCCAGATCATCCCTCACCTGCGGTGCTCACGTAGCCTTGGGACTCGCGTTGCAAAGCATCTTCCCACCAATCGGATATGTTTTTCGCGTTTCGTGGCGTAGCCCGGCCGTCTGCCTCACCGTTCGACTGCCGGTGGTCGCCATCTCTTTATGTCCACCCAACCGCTATTTAATGAGGAACTCCATGTATCCATATTCCCGTAGTGTTACCCCCGCCGCCAAAAACCACCTGGAAGCGCAACTGGCTTTCTTCAATGGCCTGTCGAAGTCCTTGTTTCAGTCGGTGCAGCACTTCAGCGACCTGAACATGCAACTGGCGCAAGGTTTGCTGGAAGAAACCACGGTCACCAGCCAGAACCTGCTGACGGTCGAGCGTGCTGAAGATGTGTTCCAGGTGGCTGCCGCCTCGGGCCAGCCAGCCGCCGAGCAACTGCGCAAGTACCAGCAACAAGTGTCGCGTCTGGCAGCCGATACGCAGGTCGAACTGGCCAACGTGGCAGAGCGTCATGTGAATGAAACGAGCCGTACCGCCAAGGCCCTGGCCGAAGAAGTCGCCCGCACTGCTTCGGAAGAAACGGAGAAAAACGTGCGCAAGCAGCAGGAAGCCATGCAGCGCATCGCCGAACCGTTCCAGGCCTATCAGCAAAACGGCGCCAGCCGCGACCAGCAACGCGGCGCGCAAAGCCGTGATGGCCAAAGCCTGCAAAGTGGCAGCCACCAGGGCAGCCAGCAGTCGGCCGGCAGCGAAAGCTCGGCCAGCGGCAGCGCCTCGCAAGCGGGCTCCGCACAAAGCAAAAGCAGCACCGCCAGCCGTAAAGAGTAAGCACGAGGCTGCTTGTAGCTAAGCCGCATCGCAAGGGCCGAGCCTTGATATGTGGCTAGCCATGCGGCCAGCTGGCACGCAATATCGTGCGTATTGGTCTGGGCAGAGCGCCCGCCCTTCACGGGGCGGGCGTTTTGTCGTATGCGTGCAGCTCTGGGGTGATCGTGGCCGTGCCCGCTGAGCGGGACGGCAAGGCTATGCTTGCTGGCAAGGCCTTGGCTGGCACGTCTGTGGACAAATCTGCGGACAAGAGCGCCGACGAGACCGCGTCACCGGTGCCGCTGTTGGCATCGATAAAAGCGCTGACGGCGTCCAGGGTGGGCGCCAGCCTGCGCAAGGGACTGGCCAGCGTGGCAACCAGGGTGGCGTGGCCCACGTGGTCGAAATAGGTTTCCGTCACGGGCCTGGAAAGCGCGCGCAAGGCCTGGGCCAGGCCGCCCGTGTTGCGTTGCGGATCGACCAGTTTATCCTGTCCGGGCAAGGGGGCGATCAGCAGGGCGGGCGGGGCCTCGGCCGTCACGTGATGGATGGGTTGCGAAGCGGCGGGCGTGTCCGGGTAAAAGAAAACGGGCCGGGTGGTGGTGTTTTCGATGGGCAAAAAATCATAGGGGCCGGCCAGGCCTATCCAGCCCCGCAAATCGTGTGGGCGCATGCCGTGGCGCGCCAGCAGGCTGGCGTCGAGCGCCACCATCGCCGCATTGTAGGCGCCGGCGCTATGGCCCATGACGAACAGACGCGCCGGGTCGCCGCCATGGCGGCTGGACTCCATCGCGGCCCAGGCCACGGCGCGGGCCGCATCCTGCAAAATCTCGGGGTAATGCACGTCCGGATACAGCCGGTAGTCGGCGATCACGGCCAGGTAGCCGCGCGCCGCGAGCGCGTGGCCAACGAAGGCATAGTCGGCGCGCTCGCCCGTCGTCCAGTTGCCGCCATAAAAGAACACCACCACGGGCACCGGTCCCGTGCGCACTTTTGGCGCGTAGACGTCGAGCTTTTGCCGCGGCAAGGGGCCGTAGGCCAGGCCGCGCGTCACTTGCGAGGCGCTGCCGGACGACAATGCATTGATGGCAATCAAGGGTGAGCAGGCGGCCAGGCCGGCAGCCAGCGGGATGGCCCCCAGCACGCCGAGCAGAGTGGTGCGCAGGATCGTCATGCTTGCTCCTGATGGTGATGGTTGATGCTTGCAGTGTAGGCCAGGCAGGGCAGGGCGCACACGGAGAAGTTGCTGTATAGCATAGAAAAATGTTGCATGCGTCAATCAATCCTGTAACAGCCATTTGCGCGCCGTGGCGATGACGGCGTCCGACAGGGTGCGCGTGAGGGGCGTCTGGATATCCCAGGCATGCCACGTCAGGGGCACGTCGAGCGCCTGACCGGCCGCCACGTCGACCAGCCTGCCGGCGGCCAGCGCCGTTTCCGCCTGCAGCAAGGGCACCATGCCATAAGCATAGCCCGCTTCGATGAAGCGCACGAAGTCGCGCGCCGAACCGAGCACATGGTGCGGATAGCGGCCCGTGTAGCCGAGGCGGTGCTGCAGATAGCGCTCGTGCAGCGCATCCTTGCTGCCAAACGTGATGGCGGGCGCCTGGCTGACGGCTTCCACTGTAAAACCATGGGGAAACCATTGCTGCGCGAACGCGGGCGAGGCCACGCACAGATAGCGCATGCCGCCCAGCGGCGTGGCCGTCGTGCCGGCCACCAGGTCGTTGGCGCTGGTGACGCAGGCAAACACGCGCCCTTCGCGCAATTGGCTCAGGGTGTGATCCTGATCGTCGAGGCGGATATCGAGCAGGCAGGATGGCGGCGACAGCAGCGGCCCCAGCGCTTCCGGAATCCACGTGGCGGCGCTGTCGGCGTTGACGGCGATGGCCAGTGCCGGCAATTGCGTGGTCGGGCCGGGCTGGGCGTCGAGCGCCGCTTCGAGCAGCTTGACTTGCCGGTAGTGGGCGATCAGGCGCTGGCCCGCTTCCGTCGGCAGGGGCGGGTGGCTGCGGATGATCAGCAAGGTGCCTTCCAGGTTTTCCAGGGTGCGGATGCGCTGCGACACGGCCGGCTGGCTGATCGCCAGCGCCTGCGCGGCCTTTTCAAAGCTGCCCAGGCCGATCACGGCGTCGAGGGCGGCCAATCCACGGTAATCGACGACGCGCATAAGTTTCTCTTATATATGTTTAGAATCATTCATTATACTTATATTCACTTTTTCTTTACACTGTTGAAATAGGGTAACAACTCCACTCTCCCGCGCGGTCCTGCTGGTACCGCTACACCCTCCACCTACCTTTGATGACTTTGCCGTCGCCGGCAGAGCGTGGGCGGCCGTGCGCGTGATGGAAAGCAATAAAGGAATCGATATGGACAGCGCAATCTTCTTGAAAGGCATGGGGCTCGGAGCGAGCCTGATCGTGGCCATCGGCACGCAAAACGCATTCTTGCTCAAGCAGGGCTTGAAACGCCATTACGTGCTCACCTGTATCCTCGTCTGCCTCGTGTGCGACGCGATGTTGATCACGGCCGGCGTGGCCGGCATGGGCACCTTCATTGCCGACAATCCTAATTTCCTGCTGTGGGCCAAGGCTGGCGGCGCCACCTTCCTGATCGCGTACGGCTTGCGCGCGGCCAAATCCGCCTGGCGCCCAACGGCGCTGACGGTGTCGGCCGCCAAATCGCCGGAAGGCTACTGGGCCGTGATCGGCGCGGCGCTGGCGTTCAGCCTGCTGAACCCGCACGCCTTCCTCGATACGGTCATCTTGCTCGGCTCGATCGGCGGCCAGCATGAAGGCGTGGGACGCTTTTACTTTGCCGGCGGCGCCATCATGGCTTCGGCCCTGTGGTTCTTCCTGCTGGGCTTTGGCGCCCGCTACCTGGCGCCCGTGTTTGCCAAGCCCATGGCCTGGCGCGTGCTCGACGGCATCATCGCCCTCGTCATGTGGGCCATCGCCGCCTCGTTGTTCCTGTAAAGCATCAGCGCGTCAGGAAGGCCAGCACGCGGCTGGCCAGCTTGCCATACGGCGGCCACAGCAGTTTCAAAGCGCTGTAGCGGGCCTGGTAAAACACGGGCCGCAGCTTGCTGAAGGTGTGGAAACCTTCCACGCCATGGTAGTGGCCCATGCCGGACTCTCCCACGCCGCCGAAGGGCAGGTCGTGCTGGCCCACGTGGTACAGGGCGTCGTTGACGGACACGCCGCCCGACATCACCCGGTCGATCAGCAACTGCACCGTACGGGCATCATTGCTGAACGGATAGATGGCCAGCGGGCGCGGCCCCGCGTTGATGCTGTCGATGACGCTTTCCAGATTCGTGTAGCCGCGCAGCGGCAGGATGGGGCCGAAGATTTCCCGCGTCAGCAGCAGGCTGTCTTCGGGTGCGTCGAGCACGATGTGCGGCGCGATCTTGCGCGTAGCCCGGTCGTGGCTTGGGCCCGGCAGCAGCGAAATCACTTGCGCGCCCTGTGCGCGCGCCTCGTCGAGCGCCTGCAGCAGCCGTTCAAAGGCAGCCGCGTCGATGATGGACGTGTAGTCTGGCGTATTCAGCCCGGCATAGCGGGCCGGCATGATCTGGCGTGCATGGTCGACGAAGGCGGCGATGCTGGCTTCGGGTAGCCAGGCGTGGTCGACGCTGGTGCAGATTTGTCCCGCGTTCAGGTACTTGACGAACAGGATGCGCTCGGCTGCCGTGCGCACGTCGAAATCGGCGCAGACGATGGCCGGCGCCTTGCCGCCCAGCTCCAGGGTGACGGGGCACAGGTTCTGCGCGGCGGCAGCCATGACGGCGCGTCCCGTCTGGCCGGAACCCGTAAACAGCAGATGGTCGAACGGCAGTTGCGAGAAGTCAATGCCCACGCCGCCCGTCTCGTCAAAAAACTGCAGTTTTTCAGGTGGAAAATAGGCGGGCATGGTGGCGATCAGCAGCCGCGCCAGGTGGCGCGAGTTTTCGCTCATCTTGACCATGGCGCGGTTGCCGGCGGCAAAAATGTAGGTCAAGGGCACGAGGCTCAGGTTCACGGGAAAATTCCACGGCACGATGACGCCCACCACGCCCAGCGGCTGCGGCATCACGCGGTTGCGGGCGCCAGGGAAGGTGCGCCAGTCGACGCCACGGCGCTGCGGCCGCATCCATTTTTTCAAGTGTTTTAATACATGGCTTATGCCGTCGATGGCGGGAAAGATCTCCGCCAGCAAGGTTTCGTGGCGTGAACGGTTGCCATAATCGGCGCTGATCGCTTCGCAGAGCGCGTCTTTATGCTCGCGTATGAAGCGCTGCAAGGTTTGCAGGTCGCGTTTGCGCTCGGCCAGGCTCGGCACAGGGTGGGCCAGGCAGGCGGCACGCTGCAAGGCCAGGGCGGCAGCCAGCTCGGCGTTCTTCAATTCCCTGTTTTCTGCGACATCAGGCATTGTGTTCCTTGGCTGGCTCGGCAATATGCGCGCCGTTCCGGCACACTATAGTGGACTATCCGGATAAGTGCCGCCAGCGTGCCGACGGCCTTGCACGATACGCCGTAAAATGTCCGGCAACTGTACGCTACCCTTTCCAGGAATGCCATGACCTCGACCACGCCAGACTCCCTGCACATCGTGTGCCCCCATTGCGACGCCGTCAACCGCCTGCCGGCCGCCCGCCTGATTGAGCAGCCCACTTGCGGCAAGTGCCAGAAGGATTTGTTTACGGGACAGCCCGTGGATCTGGCCAGCGCCCGCTTCCTCAAGCATATCGAGCGCAGCGACATTCCCGTGCTGGTCGACTTCTGGGCGCCGTGGTGCGGCCCGTGCCGCAGCATGGCGCCATTCTATGTGCAAGCCGCCAAGACCCTGGAGCCGGCGTTTCGCGTCGTCAAGGTGAATACGGAAGCGTCGCCGGACCTGGGCAGCCGTTTCAATATTCGCAGCATTCCCACGCTGGCCCTGTTCCGCAAGGGCGTGGAAGTGGCGCGCCAGCCGGGCGCCATCGATACGAATGCCATCATCGCCTGGGCAAGGGATAAAGCCCGCTTGTGAGGCGACAGGAAAACCATCGCGGTTTTCCATTTGACATTTTGTATGGCGCAATATTATATTGCGCCATATGATAAAACTCGAACAGAAATACACGGCCCTGCTCGGTGATGTGCAGCGCCGCGCCAGTGGTCTCGACATGACGCGCTCCATCACACAATTGCGCCTGTGCTTTGAAGTGCTGGGCCTGGCGTCCGCCATCGATGGCGATTGCGCCTCACGCCTGGGCCGGCATGGCTTGTCGGAAGGGAAATTTGTCTTGTTGTCCCTGCTGCGCGACGTGCCGGGCGGACTGTCGCCGCACGAACTGGCCGAACGGGCTGGCGTGACGCGCGGCACCATCACGGGCTTGCTCGACGGGCTTGAACGCGACGGTTTCCTGGCGCGCCATGCGGATCAGGTCGACCGGCGCAAGCTGCTGGTGCGCCTGAGTCCCAAGGGAGACATGGCCGCCGCGACCCTGGTCGATGAACACGCGCAATGGATCGCCAGCCTGTTTGCCGATTTCACGGCCGAGGAGATGCAGTTGTTGAGCGCGCTGCTGGAAAAAGCCTGGCGCAAGACGGATCGAGGTGCCGCATGAGCCGTGGCGTCGCCGACATCGCTCCCGCGCGCCTGGCCCTGCTGAACGGGGGCAGCGTGCCCAGCGCCACCCTGACGGAAGGGCTGGCCATCGATTTCGCCCAGCTGCTGGCCGCGGCCGTGCCCGCTGTCGGCGCCGCCCGCCTGGAGCAACTGCGCGCGCAGGCCGCAGCCGGCATCACCAGACGCATGGCGCTGGCGGCGCAATTGCTGCTCGAAGCCAACACCGACCTGGCGCTGCTGCAAGCGCACGCCTCCGACACGGTACGCGGCTGGGTCTGCTTTGCCATCGCCGCCCAGACTGGCTGGACCTTGCCGCAGCGGCTGGCCGCCATGCGGCCGCTGGCCGACGATGGCCACTTCGGCGTGCGCGAATGGGCCTGGCTGGCGCTGCGGCCCCATCTGGCGGCGCAGCTTGACGAGGCGATTGCCTTGCTGGCGCCGTGGACGGCGGACCCGTCGGAAAGAGTGCGCCGTTTCGCCTGCGAAGCGCTGCGCCCGCGCGGCGTCTGGTGCGCGCATATTGCCCGCTTAAAAGAGCAGCCGCAGCTGGCCTTGCCCATGCTGCAAGCCTTGCGCGCCGATCCAGCCGTCTATGTGCAGGATTCCGTGGCCAACTGGCTCAACGATGCGGCCAAGAGCCAGCCGGACTGGGTGCGCAGCCTGTGCGCGCAATGGCTGCTGGAAAGTGACAATGCCGCTACCCAGCGCATCTGCAAGCGTGCCCAGCGCTCGCTGGCCTGACGATTGATTACCCAAGGAGAAAGCATGCATTACCTGTTAGAACTGTATAGCCCGAAACCGGCCTGGCTGGCCCTCGACGGCGCCGCGCGCCAGGCGTATTTCGACACGGTGGGCGCCGGCATGGCGGCCTTGTCCGGCATGGGCGCCGAAGCGCTGGCCATGGGCGCCATCGATGGCGGCAAGCTGCATGCGGCTGCCCAGCAATTCTATGCCGTCTGGCGCTTCCCGGACGAGGCCGCACTGGACGCCTTGCTGGCCGGCATCGCCGCCACGGGTTGGCATGATTATTTCGACACCATCAATGCGGCTGGCCCGGCCGTGGATTTCCCCGCCCACCTGGCGCAGCTGGCCGCCGTAAGTAATCCTCAGGAAATTATTGTGAAATTATGACGAACAGAACCGGATGCTATGCAAGGCGCCCGCTGCGACGCAGTGCGAGCACTGCTAGCAGCGGGCAACGCCGCAGAGCGCCGGTTATGGAAGTCAGAAATCACAATAATTTATTGGGGGTTGCTTGGCGTACGGCGTTTTCCTTGCCACTGAGGTAAAGTTGGCATTTCCATCCGAACACTGACGTTGATGCCGACCAAACTGCTTTCCACCCTGATGCTTGCCCTGGCGCCCATGCTGGCGTCGGCAATCCCTGCCACCCCGCAAGCCCTCGTCGCCGCCGCCCGCAAGCAGGTGGGGGTGACCGTGCAGTACGACCCGCGCTACGAACGGCTCGCCTATCCGGGCGGCGACGTGCCGCTCGAGCGGGGCGTGTGCACGGATGTGGTCGTGCGCGCCTACCGCCAGCTGGGGCAGGATTTGCAGGTGCTGGTGCACGAAGACATGCGCAAGGCGTGGCAGGTGTACCAGCAGCAGGGGCGCTGGCAAATGAAGGGGCCGGACCGCAATATCGACCACCGCCGCGTGCCGAACCTGGGCACCTACTTTGCCCGCCATGGCACCAGCCTGCCGCCAAGCAAGGAAGCGAACGCTTACCGCGCGGGCGACATCGTCACCTGGCGCCTGCCGCGCAACCTCACGCACATCGGCATCGTCAGCGACAAGCAATCGTGGGGCGGCGTGCCGCTCATCATCCACAACATCGGCGAGGGCGCGCGCGAGGAAAATATTCTGTTCAGCTATCCGATCACGGGGCACTATCGTTGGCAACCCGGCTGGCAGCCACGTTGACGGGGAGCGGCGCTATTTCCTGCAGGATCACCAGCACGAGTGCCAGCGCCGTGTCGATATCGAGCTTGTCGATGGCGCCATAGCCGAGGAACAGGCCGGCATGGCGGGCGGTGCCGTGATAAAAGCCCGATAGCGCATACAGGCTGACGTCGGCCTGGCGTGCGCGGCGCAGCAATTCGGCGATATCGAGCGGCGCCTGCGCCAGAGCCGCCACGTGGAAGCCGGCGCTGGCCGGCACCAGGCGGAACCACGGCGCCAGCGGACCGTTGAACCAGTGCAGCAGCCGCTCGCGCCGCCCCGCATAAATATCGTGGCAGCGGCGTATGTGGCGCAGCAAATGGCCATCGCCGATGAACTTGGCCAGCGCATGCTGGCCCAGGCTGGCCGTATGGCAATCGCTCAGGTATTTCACCGTTTCCACGGCGGCCACGATGGCTTGCGGCAGCACCGCATAGCCGAGCCGCAATTCTGGCAGCATGATTTTCGAAAAACTGCCCACATGGGCGACGATGCCGTAGCGGTCCATGCTTTGCAGGGAATCCTCGGGCCGGCCTTCGTAGCGGAAGGCGCTGTCGTAATCGTCCTCGATGATGATGGCGCCCAGCTGATGCGCCCGCTCCAGCAAGGCATGGCGGCGCGCCATGCTCATCGGCATGCCCAGCGGAAATTGATGCGCGGGCGTGACATAGATCAGCCGCGTGCCGTCCGGGATTTGCCCGACGATGAGGCCATCCTCATCCACTTCGACGCCCACCACGCGGGCGCCCTGGCTGGCGAACACGGCGCGCGCCACCGGGTAGCCAGGTTCTTCCACGGCAACCGTGTCGCCCGCTTCCAGCAGGGTCAGCGCCAGCAGGTGCAAGGCTTGCTGCGCGCCGCTGGTGACGAGCACTTGTTCCTCGGTGCAATGGATGCCGCGGCTGAAGGCGGCATGGCCGGCAATCGCTGTGCGCAGGGCCGGCAAGCCGGCGACAGGGCCATAGCGGCCGCGCGCCTGGCCACCCTGGCGCAGCGCGTGCAGCATGCAGGCGCGCCATTCATCCTGCGGGAAGTGCGCGGGCGTGGCGCGCCCGCCGATGAAGGCGTAGCGAGCGGGCTCTTCCTGGCTGGCGCGGCGCAGGGGCGTGGGCGTCGCTTCCCAGCGGGCGATGCGCTGCGCGCTGGCCAGCGGCGTGCTGGCGTGGCGGCGCTGCGGCGAGGCGTGCGGCGTCTGCACGAAGCTGCCCACGCCCACTTTGCCGACCAGCAGCTTTTCATAGCCGAGCCTGTCATACACGTCGGATACCGTCTTGCGCGACAGGCCCAGCTGGCTGGCCAGCAGGCGCGATGGCGGCAATTGCTGGCCGTCCGTCAGCCGGCCCGAGCGGATGGCCTCGCTGAGCTGGCGGTACAGCTGGCCGCCCAGGTCGCGCGTGCCGTCGATCAGGATATGTAATTCCATGGTGTGTCTGCTGGTGGTCTGCCGGTTTTCGGGGGGATTGGCCTGCCGCGCTTACTGCTTGCGCTTTTACAATGATGCATCTCTACTTTATCAAGGAATGCCATCATGACACAGCAACGACTCGACTTCACACAAGCTTCGCCGGACGCCGTCAAGGCCATGTACGCGCTGGAAGCGGCGATCGCCAGGCTGGGCGTGGAACACTCGCTGCTCGAACTGATCCGCCTGCGCGCCTCGCAAATCAATGGCTGCGCCTTTTGCGTGGACATGCACACGAGCGACGCGCGCAAGGCCGGCGAAACGGAGCGCCGCCTGTATGCCGTCTCCGTCTGGCGCGAAACGCCGTTCTTCACGCCGCGCGAGCGGGCCGTGCTGGCCTGGACGGAAGCGCTGACCCTGCTGCCGCAAAGCCAGGCACCGGATGACGTGTATGCGGCGCTGGCGGAACAATTGACGCCGGCGGAAATGGTCAACGTCACCCTGGCCATCGGCTCCATCAACACCTGGAACCGCCTGGCCGTGGGCTTTCGCAAGATGCCTGAATAAGTCCTGTGTTCGTTCGCGAACAGACGTATGGTTTGCTGCTGCGTAGGCTGGCAGGACGATTGATCAGCCAGGGAGCAGCCATGCAAGTACCTACCGGGGAAGGCGCCGACAAGACGTTGGAGCAGCACGAAGAAGCGCGCCGCGAATTCATCGCCGAACTGTGGCGGCGCTTTGAAGCGTTGCAGGAATGGGCCGTCAGCCATTGGCCAGACCAGCAACACCCGCTCAGTTCCGCCGACTTCGTCGAATCGCGCAAGGAGATATTGAGCTTGCGTTCGCCGGCTGGGTCGTTGAACCAGCCAGCGCAGCAAAATGAAGCGGAACCGGAGCAGGGCGGGGCGCAGTACTTGGATGTGACGCCAGCGCCTTGGCCGTAACCTTGACCGTAATCCGACGTCACCCGCCAACAATGTTGTCGGATTACGCGCTTGCGCGCTAATCCGACCTACGCGTCGCTTTTACCCTGCGCAAACACCCAGCAAACCAAACTTACCAGCAGCCCCGCCATCACGCCATACGCCAGATTCAAAGCGCTGTCGAACAGCAGTGGCGCCACCAGGCCCGAGACGAGCGCGAACAGCAGCATCTGGATGAATGACTGCATCGACGACGCCAGGCCGCTGTTGTTGGGAAAGTGGTTCAGGGCCATCAAAGTCATCGGCGGCATGGCGATCGACAGGGCGAACGAATAGAAGAACAGCGGCAGCACGGCCCATGGCACTTCGGCGGCAAAGACATAGTTGTAGCCGATGTTGGCGGCGGCCGCCACCAGCATCAGGATGAAGCCGGCCCAGATCATCTGGCGCTGGCTGTAGCGGTGGGCGATTTTCGCCGACAGGGCCGAACCGAACACCATGCCGCTGATCAGGGGAATGAACAGCCAGGCAAATGCCGTTTCCGGCAGGTGCAGGATGTTGATGATGAAGTAGGCGGCCGAACCGATGTACAGGGCGAAGCCGCCAAAGGCGGCGCCGATGGCCGTCGACAGCAACAGGAACTGGCGGTGGCACAGCACTTTCCAGTAATTGACGGCGATGTCGCCCAGGTGGAAGGCGTGGCGCTGCTCCTTTGGCAAGCTCTCCGGCAGCGCGCGCCAGACGACGACGAACATCAGCACGCCGAAGGCCGACAGGAACCAGAATATCCAGCGCCAGCCCAGGCCCACCTGCAGCCAGCCGCCCAGCACGGGCGCGATGGCCGGCGCCAGCGCGAACACCATCATGATGTGCGAGAGGATTTTTTGCGCGGCGGCGCCCGAATAACGGTCTTGCACGATGGCGCGGCCGATCACGGAGCCGGCGCCCGCCGACAATCCCTGCAGCACGCGCCAGGCCAGCAGCCAGCCCAGCGACGGCGCCAGCGCGGCGCCCACGGAGGCGATCACATACAGCACCAGCGAGACGAGAATCACGGGACGGCGGCCGAACGAGTCGGACAGGGTGCCGTAAAACAGCATCATGAAGGCGAACGTGAACAGGAAAAAGCTCAGGGTCTGCTGCACCAGCAGGGGGCTGGCATTGAAATCTTGCACGATGGCGGGGAAAGACGGCAGATAGGTGTCAATTGCAAGCGGTCCGACCATCGCCAGGCCCGCCAAAATCCATGTTAATAATTTAGTCATGTTGAACAGTGTTTTTGTTAGCCCGTCATTTTACGCTAGTGGAAGCAATCGGGTTGCCGGCCACCTCTCTTAGCCAGGCATATACGTTTTTTGCATATGGATGCTTGGAATTCTTCGTTTGCTTTGTCATGTGCCGCCTTTAAGCTGGGGCGACCCGGCCTGTTTGCCGTTTTCTGGAAGTGATACGCCATGCACAGCATTTACCCCGCGGCGCCCGCCGACGACACGGCCCAGTGGAACCTGGGGCCCGTGATCCAGGCCTTGCGCAGCTCGCGCGAAGACAAGCACAAGATCCGCCATAACGGCAGGGTGCGTGAATTGCCGTCGCGCGAAGCGCTCACCACCATCGTCAACGGCTTGTCGGCGGCCCTGTTCCCCACGCATTACGGGCGGCCCAACCTGACGGACGAAAGCATCGATTATTTTGTCGGCGACACCCTCAACACCACCCTGAACCGCCTCAGCGAACAGGTGCGGCGCGGCCTGCTGTTCTCCGTGCCTGCCGGCGAGGAGCAGGATGGCGCCAGTGACGATGCGGCCTTGGCGCAGCAGGCGCGCGACATCACCCGTGCATTTGCCGCCAGCCTGCCCGACATCCGCGCCCTGCTGGTGTCGGACGTGCAGGCCGCGTATGCGGGCGACCCGGCCGCCACCTCGGTGGCCGAAATCATGCTGTGCTACCCGGGCACCATCGCCATCCTGTACCACCGCCTGGCACACCGCCTGCATGCGCTGGGTGCACCGTTCCTGGCGCGCCTGATCGCCGACATCGCGCATACTCTGACGGGCATCGACATCCATCCGGGTGCGCACATCGGCGCCTCCTTCTTCATCGACCACGGCACGGGCGTGGTGATCGGCGAGACGGCCATCATCGGCCAGCGGGTGCGCCTGTATCAGGCCGTGACATTGGGCGCGAAGCGCTTCCCGGCTGACGCAAGCGGTGCGCTGATCAAGGGCACGCCGCGCCACCCCATCGTCGAGGACGACGTGGTCATCTACGCAGGCGCAACCGTGCTGGGGCGCATCACCATCGGCGCGGGATCGACTATCGGGGGGAATGTGTGGCTGACGCAGAGCGTGCCGCCTGAGAGTAATGTATCCCAAGCGCAGATGCGCAACGACTGAGAAGAATGGAAGGGAAAACGAACCCCAGCGCAGAACCCGGGGTCGTACCCTGAGGGTACGACCCCGGTATTTGCGGTTGGGTTTACTTCACCGTCAGCACTTCATAGCGCGCCACGGGCACGCCATCCTTCAGCAGCAGCAATTCCTGGTCGGCGTAGCGGTAGCCATTGACTTCGCCCAGGGTGCTCAAGAGCAGGCGCTCGAGGTCCATGTCCTGCGGCTGGCACATCATCATGGTGCCGGCCATCTGTCCAAAGTTCAAGGTGCTGACGCCATCGCTGGTGTAGCCGCCCATCATCTGATTGCAGCCGCTGTTGCCGCTGGCGCGGCCTTCGGCCAGCTGCAGGGTCACTTCGCGCTGCTCGGGCGCCTTGCGCACCACTTGCTTGCCCTTCAATTCCTTCAGCTTCCACTGCGTGCCCGTCAGCTTCGGCGCCGGCTTGGCGGGCGAGGTGGCGCCTGGCGCGGCGGCGGCAGCGTCGCTGCGCACGGGCGTTTGCGCGCAGCCGGCGGTGATGGCGACGATGGCGGCGAGGGGAATCAGTCTGGCGAGTTTGAACATGGCAATCCTTCTTTAAATGAATGGCGCCAGCGTAGCAGATTGGCGCCACGCCAGCGTGCACGGTTGACAAGCCTACCGCTCCTGTTCCAGCCGGGACTCGAGCACGGTGCGCGCCGCCGCCACGTAGGCGCGGCAAGCTTGCGGGTCGATGAACGCCTCGCTGCCGGCCGTGGCGCTGGCCTCCAGACGCTCCCATAATTGCGACGCCTCCGGGTGAGCCGAGATCAGTACGTCGCACGGCAGTTTTTCCAGGGTCTCGAAGCTGTGGCGCAAGTCCGCCACCGCGTTCGGATACTCGCTGCTGGCGCTGAACTTGAAGCCGGGACGCGAGACGGCGTTGAGGCTGTCCGCGTAGACCATGTTCAGGCAGCGGGGGCCGTCGCACGATTGCCACGTCCAGCTCAGGCCTCCGGGCGTGTGGCCCGGCGTGGCATGCGCCGTCAGGTTGACGGGGCCGACGTTGAACTGGCCGCCGTCGCGCGCCAGGCGCATGTCCTTGACGGGCGGGTACTTGGGCAGCGCGTGGTATTGCGGGTCGTCCGGGCCCACTTCGCCCGACGCCAGATCCAGTGCGGCCGATGGGCTGGCCGCCACCAGCGCATTGCTGCGACGCTGCAGTTCGGCCAGGCCGCCCGCATGGTCGATATGGCCATGCGAATTGAGTATCAGCTTGACGTCCTCGATGCGAAAACCCAGGGTGGCGATATTGTCGACGATCTTGGGCGCCGATTCCGGCAAGCCACCGTCGATCAGCACGTGGCCCTGCGGCGACGTCACCAGCACGGAACTGAGGCCTTTCACGCCCACATAATAGGTATTGCCGACGATGCGGAACGGTGTCTGGTCCGCGTTCCAGGTGGCGCAGACGTCGCAGCCCGGCGTCGGCGCCGTGACTGGCGCCTGCGCCCATGCCAGGGAAGCATGGCCTGCCAGCAGCACCAGTGCCAGCGCGCGTGTAAGAGTGGGGGGCATTGCGTTCCTTATCCGTGTTGCCAAGGTGGCGTATGCTGACATGGAACGGGACTGGACGCAAATGGCGCCTGGTGTCAGATCGCGTGCGCGGCGTGCAGTTCGCCGAGGATGGTTTCTTTTAAATGGGCTTGCGCCGCCGGCGTGCGGCCACGTCGTAATGGGCGCGTGGCAGGCTGACATGGTCATAACTTAGTTCATTCTGATGTGATGACGACTAAATAATGCTTTGAAGAACTGTTCAACCATAATTGATGACTGAGGGGATTGTAGTTCAATCCCTCCAAATCGATAAACCTCATAACCTGCCAATTTGAGTTCCCGGTCTCCTGCCGCCAATCGAGCATACCTGCGCGTGTCAGCTCGGCAGTTATCATCGGCGTAGTGTTGAACCCCGTCAACTTCAATTACGACCCTAGCACCGCCAGGTAGTAGAAGAAGGAAGTCCATACGATGGTTGAGTAGTGCGTGCACACCACGCTGTGCCACAGTCTTAGGATCCCAGTGCAACCAGACCTCTGGTAATAGCGCTGGCAAATCCGGAATCTCCTTCCCGAATGCGCTGTAGAACGATGTGAACAGCAAGCGCTGGGGTGGTGAAGATTTCGGCAAGCAAGACAATAGCCTTTGGTACAACGTCTTTTTCGCAGCTTGCGGGTCCTTTTCCATCGATGTATCCGCCCACCATTGCTGCAAGTCTTTCCAGCGCAGGCCTTCCACACCTATTGGTCTGTCATAGAAGAGGCAGTCGTTTGCATTTGATGCAATTTCAATGTCGTTGTTTACCGCGTCTCGGAAACGAATGTCTGGTTTGATGGAGGATGCGAAGATAAGATTTTTCGGTCGGGCGTGTGCTGTATGCAGGGCTACTAGGCTGTAGACCGGGTAGCCTTCGTGCTCGTCTATGTGACGCATCTCTACACCACATGCCTTAAGAGGTACATTCATCGCCGCTACGATGGACATCTGGTGCTCAATGTCTATCTGGACGTCTGCCGAGGTGAGACCTTTGAGAAAGACACTAAATCGATTGTCAGAAAGATCAAACACCGTCAGGTAGTCGAATAGCCATTCGACGTTGGCGTCTTCTTCATTGCGGACAAAATGTCGAAAAATTTCTCCAAGTACTCCAGTGGGCTCGCCAGTTAAAGATGCCCAGCTTACTGCCTCGTAGATGACAAACACATCTTTGAGTAGTTGAGCAAAGCTTTCCCAATGGTGAAAGAGCACAAGTGACTGCAGTGCGCGCGCGACGTCGCGACGGTGCCGTTTCGGTATAACAACAACTGGTGTATCGTCCCAAAGGATGTCTTGGACGTCATTACGCACTTGAGGACTCAAGTGCCGCCGGTCGACCAATCCTTGCGCGAAGCGGGGGACATCTATATCTTCCAAAGCATCGAAAGCGGCGTGCCAGCGGTCTCGCTTACTACCCACGTCGTCCGGAACTGGCAGCCCTAACTCAATGCAGCGCTCCGGTATAAACGTATTTGTACAGAGATCTTTGAAATCGCCGACTGTAGGACGAAGTATGTCGCGTAGAGCAGGAATATCCATTTGGTCGTATTGGTCAGAGGACGAACCAATTCTACTCTACGACGGATAACTGTAGGCGAGTTGCCTGGCTACCCGGGCAGAAGTAATTCTCCAGCGTATTCGTGTAGTGATCGTGTGCGACCCGGCCAGCGACAGGAGACCCGTGTCGGAGCTAACTGCCGGTCATCTCATCAAGTGTCCGGATTTGGCAAGCCATATGGCGAGCTTGATCTTTATCTATTCCGCGGCGCCCCCAAACGCTAGCTGCGGGGATTTCACTTCAGCGTTAGCATGTACTCGGCCAGGGTGGGTATGACGTTGATGGCGCCGCTGGCGGCCAGTTGCAAGATGGTTCTGCGTTTCATGGTGTCCTTGAATGGGGAATTGGATGCGTCAGGCTGCTGCCAGGGCGGTGTCGGCGGGTGCGATGCTGACCTGGCGGCCTGCATGGCTGGCGGGCAGGCGCGGGCCCTGGCCGAAGACCTTGTGGCGCAAGCTGCCTTCTTCGTAATGGGTGCGGTAGCGGCCGCGCCGCTGCAGTTCCGGCACGATGTGGGTCACCACGTCGGCCATGCTGTCGTGCGCCACGGCGAAGGCGAGGTTGAAACCGTCGATGCCCGTTTCATCGAGCCAGCTTTCCAGCTGGTCGGCCACCTGGCGCGCATCGCCCACCAGTACCGGGCCGCGCCCGCCCAGGCCGATGTATTCGGCCGCTTCGCGTACCGTCCACGTGCGGTCCGGGTCGGCCTGGCTGAACGAGGCCAGCGCCGAGCGGCCGGCCGGGGAATCGATGTAGTCGATGGTGGCGTCGAGCGGGTAGCGGCTGAAATCGACGCCCGTCCAGCCGGACAGCAGCACGAGGGCCGCCTCGATATTCACATGGCGCAGGTAGTCGGCATGCTTGGCGCGCGCTTCCGCTTCCGTGGCGCCCGTGATGACCAGCGCCTGCGCGTAGATCAGCAGCGCGTCGCCATCGCGCCCGCTTTGCCGCACGGCGGCGCGCAAGTCGTCCGCATAGCGTTTCACCACCGTCTTGCTGGGGCCGCTGACAAAGGTGGCTTCCGCGTGGCGCGCCGCGAAGCGCGTGCCGCGCGGCGAGGTGCCCGCCTGGTACAGCAGGGGCGTGCGCTGGGGCGACGGCTCGCACAAATGGATGCCGGGCACCTGGTAGTGGCGCCCAGCATGGTTGATCGGATGGACTCTGGCCGGATCGGCATAGATGCCGCGCGCCTTGTCATTGACGACGGCGTCGTCGTCCCAGCTTTTTTCCCACAGTTTGTAGACGACGTCGAGGTATTCGTCGGCCAGGTCGTAGCGCTCGTCGTGGCCCAGCTGCTGGCTCAAGCCCAGGTTGCGCGCCGCGCTATCGAGATAGCCGGTGACGATATTCCAGCCGATGCGCCCACCCGTCAGGTGGTCGAGCGTGGAGATGCGCCGCGCGAACGTGTACGGATGTTCGTAGGTGAGGGCGCAGGTGACGCCGAAACCCAGGTGCGTGGTCGCTTGCGCCATGATGGGCACGAGGGCCAGCGGGTCGTTCAGCGGCACTTGCACGCCGTGTTCCAGGGCCGCGTCGAGACTGTCCCGGTACACGTCGTACACGCCCAGCACGTCGGCCAGGAACACCGCGTCGAACAGGCCCGCTTCCAGCAGCTGCGCCAGTTCCGTCCAGTGCGCGGGATCCGTGTAGCGGTGGCTGCGGTCGCGCGCATGCGTCCACAGTCCCGGCGACTGGTGGCCCACAGTGTTCATCTGGAAGGCGTTGAAGCGTATCGTCTTTGCCATGGCTTATTTTGCCGCCGTCTGCAAGGCTTGCTGGTAGTCGGGTTTCGAATAGCCGGCAAAGTGTTTATTCGTGATGTCGAGGAATTCGCGCGAACGGTAGGCGGCCGCCAGATCCTTGGCGAACTGCTTGTCCTTGTCCGCCGTGCGGATGGCCACCAGATTGATGTAGTTGGGCGAGATTTTCTCGGCCACCAGCGCCTCCGTCAGCTTCAGCCCCGACGCCAGCGCGTAATTGCCGTTGATGAAGGAGTAATCGGTGTCGCCCAGCGAACGTGGCAGCTGCGCCGCTTCCAGCGGCAGCAGCTTGATTTTCTTCGTATTGACGGCGATATCCTTTTCCGACGCGCGCACGGGGTCGAAGCTGGCGCGCAGCTTGATCCATCCCAGCTGGTCGAGCAGCACCAGCGCGCGCGCCTGGTTGGTCGGATCGTTCGGCAAGCCCACCGTCGTGCCTTCCTTCACGTCGTCCAGCGTCTTGTGCTTCTTGCTGTAAATGGCAATCGGCGCCGTGGGTATCGTGATCAGGTCCGTCAGGGCCAGCTTGTGCTCCAGCGCGAATTTCTTCAGGTAGACGATGTGCTGGAAGACGTTGGCGTCCAGCGAACCCTCGGCCAGCGCGAAGTTCGGCTGGATGTAGTCATTGAATTCCACCAGCCTGACCTTGTAGCCCTGCTTTTCCAGGATAGGCTTGATGCCCAGCTTGATCTGGTCCGCGTACGGCCCCGCGCTGGTGCCGATGGTGATGTCTTTCGGGTCCTTGGCGTGGACGAAGCTGCTCGCCAGGGCGAGGGTCAGGGCGGTGAGAAGGATGCTGCGGCGGGCGATGGTCATGTTAACTCCTGCTTAGTGAAGAACTGGGGTCAGACCCGCCGGGTCTGACCCCGGAAGTCCGCTAAATAGCCTGCGGCGTGAATGTATCGATTCGCCCAGGCCGTGGTTTTACGAGTACGCCGTCGGCTCGGGCACCGTGCCGGTCAAGGCAAAGCGTCCCAGGTCGCGCAGCTTGTAGTCGATGGGGTCGTGCAGGGTATGCACGCGCACGTTGCGCCAGTAGCGGTCGTATCCATACTGGGCCGAGGTGGAACGGGCGCCCGTCAGTTCGAACATCTGGCTGCTGATCTCGAGTCCTGCCTTGTGCGCCAGGCACTTGGCTTCGGCCACGGACACGGCCAGCAAGCCCCGTTCGCGCGCCGTCACCAGCGCCCCCTTGCGGAACACCTTTTCCAGTTCCTGCGCTGCAGAGTCGGCCAGCACTTGCGCGGGGCGCAGCAAGAGCCACAGCTGGCCGTAGCGGTGCTGCACCAATGGGTCGTCCGTTGCCTTGTCCACGCCCGAGGCAAACCAGGCTTTTGCCTGTTCGTCCGTGTACTGGCGCGCCGCCTCGAACGCGCCTTCGGCGATGCCCAGATAGAGGTTGCTCATGATCAGTTGCGCGATCTGCGAGCGCACGGTCGCTTGCGGCGTGGCCGCTTGCGCGGGCGCCTGCAGCACCAGCTCCCGCGGCAGGGCCACGGCCTGGAAATGCACATTGCCGCTGTCCGTCTGGCGCTGGCCGAAGGCGTCCCAGTCCGCCTGCACGGTGATGCCATCCTGGCGCGTGGGCAGGGCTGCGATCAGCGCCGTTTGCGTGGGCGCGTGCCAGGCGGAGACGGTCAGCCAGTCCGATCCCACGGAACCGGAAGAAAAGCTCTTGATGCCGTCGAGGATATAGCCGTCGTCGCTGTCGGTGGCCGTGACCCGTTTGTCGAGCGGGTTCAAGGCATTGCCCCAGAACAGGCGCTCGTCAACGGTCAGGGTGAGCAGGCGGCGCTGCTGCTGGGCGCTGCCATACAGCTGCAAGCCGGCCAGTTGCAAATGGTGGAAGCCGAAGACATGCGCCAGCGCGCTGTCGGCCCGCGCCAGGATGCGGATCACCTGGTACACGAGGGGCCACGACGCGCCCTGGCCGCCGAATTCCACGGGGATCGACAGGGTCAGCAAGCCCGATTCGCGCAGCCATTCGCGTTCCTGCGCCGCATGGCCGCCGGCCTGGTCGCGGGCATTGGCCGTTTCGGCCAGGCGCGCGGCCAGCTTTGTTGCGATGCGGATGGCGTCCTGCAGGGGTTCCGGCACAGGCGGCTGGGGACGGGCGGCATGGAGAAAAACGCTAGACATGAGGGACATTCCAGAAAGACGATGACGCCGATATTGCACCGCCAGGCACGCGCCGTACACGAAGAAAACCGCGCATGGATATGCGAAAAAAGCCAGGCGCGAACCGGCGCCTTCGCTTGCGGGGCGTCAGGCGCGGATAGTCAAAAAACGCATATCGAAGCGCGAAAGCATTCGTTTTGCCGGGCGGCTGATGGCGATAGGCTGCAAGCATTCGAGCAACGCCACTTTCGATCACCTACAGGGACGGGCATCACATGAGCATCTTGTTATTGGGCGGTAGCCCGCAACTCCCATCGAGTTCCAGCCGCCTGCTGCTGCATATCGGCGAACAACTGGCGCTGCAGGGCCACAGCTACGCCAAGCTGCATGTGCGCGACCTGCCGGCGCGCGCCTTGCTGCTCGCCGACTACGACGACGCGGCGATTGCCCGCGCCGTGCGCGCCGTGGCCGATGCCGACGCCATCGTGATCGCCACACCCATCTACAAGGCGTCGTATACAGGGCTGCTGAAAGCCTTCCTCGACTTGCTGCCGCAAGATGGCCTGGCCGGCAAGCTGGTGCTGCCGCTGGCCACGGGCGGCGGTCATGCCCACACCCTGGCGCTCGACTATGCGTTGCGTCCCGTGCTGCATGCGCTGGGCGCCAAGCAAGTGTTCACCAGCATCTATGCGAATGCGCAGCAGCTGGCGTGGCACGAGGAGCGGGGCCTGAGCCTGGATGCGCCGATTGCCGACCGCGTGCAGGCCGGTATCGAGGAACTCTCCACCGGCCTGTTCGTGCTGCACGGACAGCGCCCGCCCGCGCCGGCTGATATTTCGCTCCCCGTGCGTTCGCTGCAAGACCAGCCTTACGCATCCCACTATCAAGCCGCCTGATTATTCACCGACCAAGGACCTGCCATGACACACCGCCACGCACAACGACTCTCGCGCCGTACCACTCTGGGCTTGCTGTTTGCCGCCGCCGGCGTGATGGCGGCCGGCATGCCGGTGGCGGCGCAGGCGCAAGCCAAGGCAGAGGTGCGTATCGGCTATCAAAAATACGGCACCCTGACCTTGTTGAAGGGGCGCGGCACGCTGGAAAAACGCCTGGCCGAACAGGGCGTGGGCGTGAAATGGACGGAGTTCCCGGCCGGCCCCGTGCTGCTGGAAGGCTTGAACGTGGGCAGCATCGATTTCGGCACCGTGGGCGAGGCGCCGCCGATCTTCGCCCAGGCGGCCGGCGCCAATCTGGTGTATGTCGGCAATGAGCCGGCGTCACCGGCCAGCGAAGCCATCGTCGTGCCCAAGGGTTCTGGCCTGCGCACCCTGGCCGACTTGAAGGGCAAGAAAATCGCGCTAAACAAAGGCTCGAACGTGCATTACCTGTTATTGAAAGCGCTGGAAAAGGCCGGCGTCGCGTACGCCGACATCCAGCCCGTGTTCCTGCCGCCGGCCGATGCGCGCGCCGCATTCGAGCGGGGCAGCGTGGATGCGTGGGCCATCTGGGACCCGTTCCTGGCGGCCGCCGAAAAGCAGCTGGGTGCCCGCGTGCTGGCCGATGGCAAGGGCCTGGTGGCGAACTACCAGTTTTACCTGGCCTCGCGCACGTATGCGGAAAAAAATCCCGAGATCCTGCGCATCGTGCTCGATGAAGTGGCCAAGGTCGACGACTGGGGCCGCAACAACCCGGAGGAAGTGGCGACGATCCTGTCGGCACAGACGGGGCTGGGCAAGGATGTCGTGGCGCTGGCCGCCTCGCGCTATGCGTATGGCGTGAAACCCGTGTCGGTCGACGTCATCGCGTCGCAGCAAAGGGTGGCCGATGCGTTTTCCAGCCTGAAGCTGATTCCGAAACCGATCGTTGTCAAGGATGCGCTGCTGCCCGTCAAGCAAGTCGCCACCAAATAAACAAAGAGAGATAGAGAACATCATGTCATTGAATATATTCTGGTTCATCCCTACCCACGGCGACAGCCGCTATCTGGGCACGTCGCAAGGCGCGCGTCCCGTCGATGCCGATTACCTGCGCCAGGTGGCCGTGGCGGCCGACACGCTCGGCTACGACGGCGTGCTGCTGCCGACGGGCCGCTCCTGCGAAGACGCGTGGGTGGTGGCCTCGTCGCTGATCAGCGTGACGCAAAAGCTCAAGTTCCTTGTCGCCATCCGCCCCGGCCTGTCCACGCCGGGCCTGGCCGTGCGCATGGCGTCCACGTTCGACCGCCTGTCGAACGGGCGCCTCTTGATCAACGTCGTCACGGGCGGCGACCAGGGAGAATTGGAAGCGGATGGCCTGTTTGCCGACCACGCCAAGCGCTATGAAATCTCCGATGAATTCATCAAGGTGTGGCGCGCCACCTTGGCGGGCGAGGGCGGCGCGGCCGGCTACGATTTCGAGGGCAAGCATATCCAGGTAAAGGGCGCGAAAACCCTGTATCCGCCCGTGCAGAAGCCGTATCCACCGCTGTATTTCGGCGGCTCGTCGGAGCCCGCGCATGAACTGGCGGCCGAACAGATGGACGTGTACCTGACGTGGGGCGAGCCGCCTGCCGCCGTCGCCGAGAAAATCGCCGACATCCGCGCGCGCGCGGCAAAAAAAGGCCGCACAGTGCGGTTTGGCATCCGATTGCACGTGATCGTGCGCGAAACGAACGAGGCGGCCTGGCGCGCGGCCGATGAACTGATCAGCCATCTGGACGACGACATCATCGCCAAGGCACAGGCGGCCTTCGGCAAGATGGATTCCGTGGGCCAGCAGCGCATGGCGGCCCTGCATGGCGGACGGCGCGACAAGCTCGAAGTGTCGCCGAATCTGTGGGCCGGCGTGGGCCTGGTGCGTGGCGGCGCGGGCACGGCCCTCGTCGGCGACGGCCCGACCGTCGTGGCGCGCATGCAGGAGTATGCGGACCTGGGTATCGACACCTTCATTTTCTCGGGCTACCCGCATCTGGAAGAATCGTACCGCTTTGCCGAACTGGTGTTCCCGCTGCTGGGCAAGGGCAAGGCCGTGGGTGAGCAGTCCTTGAGCGGCCCCTTCGGCGAAGTCATGGCCAGCAATATCGTGCCTGCCGCGCCACAGAAAAAGGCGGCCTGAGATGGCGGCCGGCTCGATTCAACGGGCAGGCGCCGCGCCGTGGCGTGATTCCCTGGCGCCGTGGGCCTTGCCCGTGGCGCTGCTGCTGGCATGGCAGCTGGCGGCGCAGTGGGGCTGGCTGTCGAGCCGTATCCTGCCCGAGCCGTGGGCCGTGGCGAAAGCCTTCTGGCACCTGGCCGTGTCGGGCGAACTGTGGCTGCACCTGAAAACAAGCTTGTGGCGCGCGACGGTCGGTTTCGCCATCGGCGCGGGACTGGGCTTGCTGCTTGGCTTATTGACGGGCAGCTTCCGCCACGCGGAAACCCTGCTCGACACGACCCTGCAAATGGTGCGCAACATCCCGGCCCTGGCTTTGATTCCGCTGGTGATCCTGTGGTTCGGCATCGATGAAACGGCCAAGCTGTTCCTGCTGGCCGTCGGCGTCTTCTTTCCCGTCTACCTGAACACCTTCCACGGCATCCGTTCGGCCGACCAGGGCTTGATCGAAATGGCGAAAAGCTATGGCTTGTCCGGCTGGCCCTTGTACCGCGACGTGATCCTGCCGGCCGCCATGCCCTCGATTCTGGTCGGCGTGCGCTTTTCGCTGGGCCTCGTGTGGGTGCTGCTGATCGTCGCAGAAACCATCTCGGCGCAGGCCGGCATCGGCTACATGACCATGAATGCCCGCGAATTCCTGCAAACGGACGTGGTGCTGGTGGGGATTTTGCTGTACGCCTTGCTGGGCAAACTGGCCGATCTGTTCTCGCGCCGGCTGGAGCGCCACTGCCTGCGCTGGAATCCCGCTTACCGATAGTGACGAAATGAGGAAAGAAACTACCATGCTGCTCGCCCCCATCCAGATCGAAACGGATTTTTTGTCGCACTTCGTGCAGTACGACCCGGCCACTGCGCCGCCGCAGGCCAGGGTAGCCCCGCAGGCTCCTTTGGCGCGCCGTGGCGTGCCTTTGGAACTGACGCAATTGAGCAAGGCGTATGGCGAACGTCCGGTGCTGAAAAACGTCGACCTGCAGCTGGAAGCGGGAGAGTTCGTCGCCGTCGTGGGACGCAGCGGCTGCGGCAAGAGCACCTTGCTGCGCTCGATCGCGGGGCTGGAAAGCGTCGATGACGGTAGCATCGCCATCGGCAGCGGCGTGGGCGCGCCCGACATCCGCATTATGTTCCAGGAATCGCGTCTGCTGCCGTGGAAGACGGTGCTCGACAACGTGGCCCTGGGGCTACCCCGCTCCGTCGGTGCGGCGGCCGCTTCGCTGTGGACGGTGGGCCTGGCCGAACGGGCGGACGACTGGCCGTCGGCCCTGTCGGGCGGGCAGAAGCAGCGCGTGGCGCTGGCACGCGCCCTCGTGCACGAACCACAACTGCTGCTGCTCGACGAACCCCTGGGCGCGCTCGACGCCCTGACGCGCATCGAGATGCAGCAGCTGATCGAGTCGCTATGGCTGGCGCGCGGTTTCACGGCCGTGCTGGTGACGCACGACGTGGCCGAAGCCGTGGCCCTGGCCGACCGGGTGCTGCTGATCGAGGATGGCCAGATCACCATGGACGTGCCGGTGGACTTGCCGCGCCCGCGACAGCGCGGCCATGCGGCTTTCGCCGCGCTGGAGCAGGCTATCTTGTCGCGGGTGCTGCAGCCGTCTCGGCCAGCACGATGAAACCGTCGGCATCGACGCTTGCCACGATGGCTTCATAATTGTCGATGGCAGGGTGGCGCGTGGCCAGCGGGTGCGCGTGCGTGGCGGTGACGACGATGACTTTCGCGCCAGCCGCTTCGCCCGCCTCAATGCCGACCGACGCATCTTCGAACACCAGGCAGTCGGCTGGCGCCACGCCCAGTTTTTCAGCGGCCAGGAGATAGCAATCGGGTTTTGGTTTGCCGGCCTTGACGTCTTCCGCCGTCACCATGATGGCCGGTATCGGCATGCCGGCCGCCTTCAGGCGGGCAGTGGCCAGTGCCCTCGGCGCCGAGGTGACGATGGCCCATTGCGCGGGCGGCAGCGATTCCAAAAAGCGCAGCGCGCCCGCGATTTCAATAATCCCTTCCACATCGATGATTTCCGCATCCGTGATGCCCTGCGACTCGCGCTGCGCGTCGACGCCGGGCAAGCGCAGTTTGGCGATGGTGTCGACCGAGCGCGCGCCGTGAATGGTAGGCAGGAACGCCGCCACATCGAGGCCCTGGCGCTGCGCCCAAGTGCCCCAGATGCGTTCGGCGGCGGCGATGGAATTGATGACGGTGCCGTCCATGTCGAACAGAAAAGCGCGATAGCGGCCGGCGGCCGATGGTGTCGGGGATGAAGACGGCGAGGGCAGTGCGGACATGGCTTCCTTCCAGATGATGGGCTGGAAGCCATTGTAACGGCAGTCGATTTTTATTTCACAGGTAGACCGATTCAAACCTGGCCACGGGCGCGCCATCCTTGAGCAGGATCAGCTTCTCGCCGTCGAGCTGGTAGCCCGTCACGCTGTTCAAATTGGCCAGCACGGCGCTTTCCAGCTGCATCAACGGCGGCGGGCAGGCCATGCGCGTGCCAGCCAGCTGGGTGAAGCGCAGGGTCGTGCCGGCCACGGTATAGCCGCCCATGACGCGGTTGCAGCCAGTGAAACCGGTGACCTTGCCATCGTCGGTGAGGGTAATGCGCACTTCGCGCTCCTGTTGCGGCGCCATCGCCACGGGAGTCCCATCGAGCTGCGTGAGCTTCCAGTAGGTATTCGTCAGGCTGGCGTTCGGCTTGACGCTGTCGCTGGTGGCGGCGCAACCACCGGCCATGGCGATGGCGGCGGCAAAAGCAAGGTATTTCAGGCGATGCGGCATGGGACGCTCCTGTGAGGGGGAATGCCTGCAGACTAGCAGGTTTTTCGCGCCGTTCAGCGCACGGCAGCGGTGATTGTTTCCATTTTGCCAGTCCTGGCATTAAACTTATGCTTTCTATTGTTTTAACGTTGATCGGGGAGCCGGGCCGATGCTGCAAGCGCAAGCGCTGGATAATCGACTGGTCGCCACCAGTGCCGACGATGTGTTGGTCGACCGCATCGTGCCCGGCGCGCCGCTGGTGATCGCCTTCGGCTTCGTTTCGTGGACTACGCGTCCCGCCTTCGATTTTTACGGGCGCCTGAGAAAACTGGAACAGGCCAGCGGCCAGCATCTGAATAAAATCCTCGTGCGCGATTCGGGCAATGCCTGGTACCACCGCCGCATCGCGGGCCTGGGCAACCACGTCGACGAGACGGCGCAAGCCCTGCGCGAGCTTGTGCGCCGCATCGCGCCGAGCCAGGTCACGACCGTCGGCCAGTCCATGGGCGCGTATGCGGCCGTGATGTATGGCTTGCTGCTGGACGTGCAGCAGATCGTCGCCTTCGGGCCGCTGTCTTTCCTCGACGTGCAGCAGGCGCGCTTGTACCATGAGCTGCGCTGGCTGCCCGTGATGGAGTCGCTGGCGCAAGACCCGCCGGCCTCCGGCTACTACGACCTGGCGGCCCTGTGCCGCGCCAGGGCGACGGACGCCACGCAGCTGCACCTGGTGTTCGGTACGCGGCCTGACGCTGCCAACGGGGGAGGCAGCGCCAGCGAATCGGTCAACCTCGACGCCATGCACGCGCAGCGCCTGGCCGCCTTCGGCCGCTCTACCCTGCATCCGTTTCCCCAGTCGGGCCACGCCGTGGTGCAGCACCTGATCGACACGAAGCGCATCAACGGCTTGCTGGCCACATGCATACTGGGTCTTGCGCTGGAAGAGGAAGCCATGCCGGACATCAGCCGCGAGTGGCTGGACTGGGTGGCGGAAAACCTGCGTTTGGGTTGCGCCGGCGAACAGCTGGTGGCCGTGCTGCAGCAGCACGGTTTTTCGCTGGCCAGCAGCATGGCGGCCGTGGATGCCGTTGCCGCCGCCCGCGCCAAGGCCATATGACGCCGCAGTTCGAACTCGATACCCTGAAAATGCGCATCGCCGCGCCCGAACTGGCGGCGCTCGATTTGCGCGTGCGGGTGCAGCGCGCGCTGCGCCAGCTGATACTCGATGGCGTGCTGGTGCCGGGCCTGCGCCTGCCGGCCACGCGCGCGCTGGCGCAGTCGCTGGGCGTATCGCGCGACACGGTGGAAATGGCGTACGCGCAGCTGCGCCTCGATGGCTATCTGCGGCGGCAATCGGGATCGGGCAGTTTTGTGTCGCCGACGATAGGCGCGAGCTTGCTGGGCAAGCCGGCGGTGGCACCGCTGTCCATGCCGGCGCAGCCGGTGGCCCTCAGCGCGCGCGGCGCGCAGATTCTCGCCAGCGGCGGCGTGGCCGACCAGCAGACCGTCAAAGCTTTCGCCACGGGTTTGCCGGAAACGCGGGCCTTTCCGCTCGATGTGTGGGAGCGCTTGCGGCGCCAGGCAGCCGGCGAACACCGTTCCGGCATACTGCTGCACGGCGACCCGCAAGGGGCCGAGCCTTTGCGCCAGGCCATCGCCGATTATGTGAATCTGGAGCGGGGCGCGCGGGCCACGGCCAGCCAGGTGCTGGTGCTGAGCAGCACGCGCCAGGCCCTGTACCTGTGCGCGCAAGTGCTGGCCGATGCGCATGGCCCCATCCTGATGGAAGACCCCGGCTATTTCGGCGCGCGCAAGGCGTTCGAGATGGCGCAGCTGCGCGTCGTGCCCGTGCCCGTCGATGCGGATGGCTTGTCCATCGACCACCTGCGGGCGGACCGCAGCGGGGCCAACACGGTGTACGTCACGCCGTCGCATCAATACCCGACGGGCGCCACCCTGGCGCTCGAGCGCCGCCTGGCCCTGACTGCCTGGGCGGCCGAGCGCCAGGGCTGGATCATCGAGGACGATTACGACAGCCAGTTCCACTATGCGGGCTTGCCGACGGCGTGCGTGCAGGGGCTGGACACGCTGCAGCGCACGATTTACCTGGGCACCTTCGCCAAGTCGCTGTATCCGGGGCTGCGCATCGGCTACATGGTGCTGCCGCCGGCGCTGGTCAAACCGATGACGTACGCGCGCAGCATTCTCGATGGCCACACGCCGCAACTCGATCAATTGACACTGGCCCGTTTCATCGCCGATGGCCATTTCGCGGCCCACGTGCGCGCCATGCGCAAGGTCTACGCCGTGCGCCGCGATGCGATGGCGCAGGCCGTGCAGCGGCACTTGCCGCACGTGGTCACGGCGCAGCTGCCGCCGGGCGGCTTGCAGATGCCCTGTCTGCTGCACGAGGGCAGGGAGGAGCTGGACACGCTACGCCTGGCGGCGCAGGCGGGCATCGTGCTGCCCGGCCTGAGCCGCTTGTACGCGACGCCGCCGGCGCGCGGTGGCTGGCTGCTGGGCTTTGCGGCGCTCACGCCGCACGAGATCGACAGCGGCATCGTCCGCCTGGCCCGCGCACTGCGGTGATTGCTCAAGTGGTCTGCTGGATGTGCTTGGATTGGCCTGCTTGAGCAGTCCATGTAACCATTAATATGCTCGCTTTCAATGGCAGAGGCATATACATGACAACAACCACAACAACCGCCATGGCCGAGCGGGCGCGCTGGCGCGACCTGGCATCTCCCGCCATGGCCGCCTTCATTTCCGTCCTAGTCAACTATGGCGGTACCTTCGTGCTGGTGTTCCAGGCGGCCCAGTTGGCCCAGCTGAGTGCGGCGCAGACGGCGTCCTGGGTCTGGTCGCTGAGCATCGGCGTGGGCGTGACGGGCATCTGGCTCAGCTACCGTTACCGCGCGCCCATCATCACGGCCTGGTCCACGCCCGGCGTGGCCTTCCTGGCCACGGTGATGCCGCACACGCCATATGCCGAGGTGATCGGCGCCTATATCGTGTCCGCCATCGCCTTCATTTTGTTGGGCATGTCCGGCGCCTTCGAGCGCCTCGTGCGCCTGATCCCCGGTGGCATCGCGGCCGGCTTGCTGGCCGGCATCCTGCTGCAGTTTGGCGTAAATGCATTCGGCGGCGCCAGCGCCGATCCCGTACTGGTCGTGGTATTGCTGCTGTCGTACGCCGTGCTGCGCCGTTTCACGGCACGCTTTGCCGTCGTGGGCATCATGCTGATCGGCCTGGCCCTGCTGCTGGCGCAGGGGCGCATCGATGCGCAAGGCATAGCACTGGCCCTGGCCGCGCCCGTGTTCGAGATGCCGCGCTTTTCCGTGGCGTCCCTGCTGGGCGTGGCGTTGCCCCTGTTCCTGATCACCCTGACGGGGCAATACATGCCCGGCATGCTGGTGCTGCGCAATGACGGCTACCAGGTCAGCGCCAATCCGATTCTGACGGTGACGGGCCTCGGCTCGCTGCTCATGGCGCCATTCGGCGCGCATGCCTTCAACGTGGCCGCCATCACGGCCGCCATCTGCACGGGCAAGGATGCGCATGCGGACCCGTCGAAGCGCTATGTCGCGGGCCTGGCGTGCGGCGTGCTGTACATTCTGGTGGGCGTCTTCGGCGTGACCCTGGCCAGCCTGTTCATGGTCTTGCCGCGCCCCTTCATCACGGCGCTGGCGGGCCTGGCCTTGCTGGGCGCCATCGGCAACAGCCTGGCGCAGGCCATGGCGGACGTGCGCATGCGCGAAACGGCCCTGATTACTTTCCTGGCGACGGCCGCGAACGTGACCCTGCTGGGCGTGGGCGGCGCCCTGTGGGGGCTGGCGGCCGGGCTGGCGGCGCATGGGCTGATGCATGGCTGGCGCAAGGCGGCATAGCAAGACAGGTTGCCCATGTTGCCCGCCGCCGCATACAATTGCTGCGCCCGTGCCCGTTGGCACCGTCCTTTTCCCGATGTGAGCGATGGCCGACCTGACTTCCCTGGCGCAGTATCTGCTGGCGATCACGCCCGCCTTCCTCGTCTGCGCCGTCTTGCTGTTGGCAACTTCACGTACCGTGCCGCTGCTGCGCGTGCTCGTGCACATACTGTTTTTCGTGCTGGCGCGCGACGCCATGACGGCGCATGGCTACTGGCAAGTGGCGGCGGGCGGCTTGCGTTTTACGGCGCCGCCGCTGGTCTTGCTGGCGCTGGGCGCCATGTCGCTGGGGCTGGTGGTCTCCACATGCTGGCTGGAAAGCGAGGCGCGTCGCCAGATCCATTGGCTGGGCATGCGCCCGGCCCTGTCCGTGCTGCTGGGCGTGGCGGGCGCTTGCGTGATCGTCGCGCTGGCCATGGGCTTGAAAGCCCTGTTTGCCTTGCCGTCCCTGCCACCCGTCGCGCCATCGCTGCTGCCCTTGCTGCTGGGTTTTGCGCTGGCCGCCAACTGTTATGAGGAATTGCTGTTTCGCGGCTTGCTGCAGCAGCAATTGCGCGCCTGGCTGCCGGCCTGGCGCGCGGCGCTCGTGTCGGGCCTGCTGTTTGGCCTGTGCCACGCTTTTCTTGCCACCACCGTCACGCAGGTGGGTGCGCCCATCGTCGTGTTCACCGTGATCGAAGGCGTGGTGGCGGGGCTGGTATATTGCCGTGCCGGCTTGCTGGGCGCGTCCCTGGCCCATGGTCTGGCGATTTTTGCGCTGGCCGCCGGCTGGGTGTGAATCCTGTTGTTTAATATTGAAGAAACGAGAAGACTATGCCCATAAGTTCCTATCTGAATACCCGCCCCGTCGTGGGCGAGCGCGTCTACCTGCATGACACGGCGCAAGTGATTGGCGACGTGCAGATCGGCGACGACTGCTCCATCTGGTGCAACAGCGTGCTGCGCGGCGACGTCAACCGCATCGTCATCGGCGAAGGCAGCAATATCCAGGACTTTTCCATGGGCCATGTGTCGCACAAAAATGCGGCCAAGCCCGACGGTTCACCCTTGACCATCGGCAAATACGTGACCATCGGCCATTCCGTGATCTTGCACGGCTGCACCATCGGCGACGAGTGCCTGATCGGCATGGGCAGCATCGTTATGGATGACGTGGTGGTGGAAAAGCACGTGATGCTGGGCGCGGGCAGCCTGGTGTCGCCGGGCAAGGTGCTGGAAAGCGGCCATTTGTACGTGGGCCGCCCCGCCGCCAAGGTGCGCGCGCTCACGGAGGCGGAGATCGCCTACCTGCGCTATTCAGCGGAGCACTACGTGCGTGTGAAGAACAATTACCTGGCTGGCCAGGACGACGCCTGATCGTTGGAGCCGTCGAGCCGGCGCAGTTCCGGCCGCGGCGCCAGGTCTTGCGGCAGGCGCAGGCCGGACACGAGGCCCAGGCGCCGCAACAGCAGCAGCATCCACCAGCCCGGGTCCCATTCGCCCGGCAGCAGGCCCAGCCTGGCTGAACCCGGATACGCGTGATGGTTGTTGTGCCAGCATTCGCCCATGGTCAGCAGCGACGTCAGGCGGATATTCCTGCCTTGCACGGCGCCGCCATCGACATGAAAATGCATCTGGCCATGGTTGTGGGCGAAGTAGCCGATCAGCCAGTGGCCGAGCACGCCGGCGCTGACCCGCGCGCAGACGCCCCAGCAGACCAGGCCCCAGCCGCCCCAGACGTAGAACAGCACGGCCCACGGCAGTTGCTGCAGCATCCAGCTTCTTTCCAGAAAGCGGTAAAAGCGGTCGTGCGCGATGCGCGCTTCGATGGCGATGTGCGGCGGGTGGCCGAGGTCCAGACGGCAATGCAGTTGCCACCACGCATCGCGCCAGAAGCCGGCGCCGTGGCGCAGATAGGGGTGGCAAGCGGGCAGGCGCTGCGCATAGTCGCGCAGCTCATGCTGGCGCAGCAAGGCCAGCGGGCCGCTCAGGCCCACCAGCACGCCCAGGTACACGAGCAGGTATTCCAGCCATTTTGGGCATGCAAAGCTGTCGTGGATCAGTTTGCGGTGGCTGCCCAGCGAATGGCCGAACAGCAGGACGATGGCCGTGCTGACGATAAACAGCGCCACGCCCGTCCAGCTGAAGAAGCACAGGGCGCCAGTCACGGCGCCGGCCAGCATGGCGGCCAGCCATAGCGATGGCAACGGCGCAAAGCGCACCGTACCGTTCAGCACGCTATCGGCGTGGCTGGCGCGGGCGCGGTGGCCATCCAGGCTGGCCGCCGTCATCAACCCTTGGGGGCCGACGATGGTTGCGTGTATTTGTCGAAGTTGGTGATGTAGTCGTTGAAGTTGTCGGTCAGCATGCGCTTGTACTGTTCCGTGAAGAAGGCCACGGCGCCTTCCTTTTCTTCCTGCATCTTGGCCACGTCGTTGCTCTTGCTGGCGACGAGGAAGGCGTTGAAGCGGGCGGCCGCGTACAGCAGCGAGGTGGCCACTTCATTGCCGCCGCTGTGCATGCATTGCTCATTGGCCAGGGCGATGACCTGGTCGGCGCGTTCCCAGAATTCCGGGCCCGGTGCTGGTTTTGTCGTTGGTGTGCTCATAAAATCCCTCATGAAAGTGCGCGCCAGTCTACACAGGGGGGCGCGGGCTGTCCAGCCGCGCGGCCGCCGCTCAGGGCGCTTGCAGGATCTGTTCCACCAGCACGGCCAGCGGCTGGCGGATATCGAGCACGATGCCGGCTTCGTCCGCCTGCAGGGGCTGCAGGGTGGCCAGCTGGCTGTCGAGCAGGCTGGCCGGCATGAAATGGCCAGGGCGCTGCAGGCGGCTTTCCAGCACGGCGCGCGGGCCGTCCAGGTGGACAAAGCGCAGGGCCGGGTCGCCTGCGCGCAGCACGTCGCGGTAGGCGCGCTTCAGGGCCGAGCAGGAGACGACGATGCCGCTGCCTTGCGCGCGGGCCGTGGCGATGCGCTCGCGCAGGGCGGCCAGCCAGCCGGCCCGGTCGGCATCGTCGAGCGCGATGCCGGCCGCCATCTTGGCCACGTTTTCCGGGGAGTGCACATCGTCGCCTTCCACGTAGGGCACGTGCAAGGCGTCGGCCAGCAGGCTGCTGACGGCGCTCTTGCCGCAGCCGGACACGCCCATCACGACCCAGCGCACGGCGGGCACGCCCATGATCAAGGCGCCGACACGATGACGGTGACGCGGCGGTTTTCCGCCTTGCCCGTCTTGCTGGCGTTCGAGGCCACGGGTTTACTCATGCCCAGGCCCTTGACGGTGATGTTGTCGCGTGGAATGCCCGAGGCGCTCATGGCGTCGGCCACCACGTTGGCGCGCGCCAGCGACAGCTTGTTGTTGTACGCTTCCGTGCCTTCGTTATCCGTATGGCCTTCCACGCGCATGTGGGTGATGCCCACTTTCAGCAGGGCGGCGCTGATTTTCTGGATGGCGACGCGGCTGGGCGGGATCAGTTTGGCGGCGTCGAACTCGAACAGCAGCTTGTCGGTAAAGCTCAGTTCCCAGCCTTCGTCCGTCTGGTTGAAGCCTTGCTCCTTCAGGGTGGCGACTTGCTCGGCGTTGAACACGGGTTTGGTCTCTGGCGTGCTCTGGCAGGCGGCCAGCAGGCCCAGCATGAACAAGCCGAGGAAGCCGCGGCGTAATTGCGTGTAGATGGATTGCATGGTGTTGCTCCTTGGTTCAGGGGTGAATATGGGGTTGCGGCAGGCGCGCGACCTGGCGCGTGCCGCGTTGCGCCTGCTTGGCGCGGTACATGGCTTCGTCCGCCGCGCCCACCAGCGAGACGGCGTCGATGGCGTGATCGGGGAAGACGGCCACGCCGATGGTCAGCGAGCTGACGATGCTGTTGCCAGTGGGCAGTTCAATGGCTTGCGCCATGGCTGCGATGATGTTGTCGGCGATGTGCATGGCGTCGCTGCTGTTGCGCAGCGGCTTGAGCAGGATGGCGAATTCGTCGCCGCCCAGGCGCGCCACCAGGTCGCCTTCGCGCAATTGCTGCTTGATGCGCGCGGCGATCGTCACCAGCACCCGGTCGCCCGAGGCGTGGCCGAAGGTGTCGTTGATGTATTTGAAACGGTCGCTGTCGAGGAACAGCACGGCCACCTTGCCATTGCCGACCCGCGCGTCGAGGATGGCGCGTTCCAGTTCCGCTTCCATGAAGGCGCGGTTCGACAGGCCCGTCAGGCTGTCGTGGTTGGCGCGGTGCGACAGCGAGGCGTGTTCCTTCTGCAGATGGCTTTGCCATGCTTCCAGTTCGTCGAGCAGGGCGTTGAAGTCGTCATTGATCTGGTTCAGTTCGGCGATATTGGCTGGCGGCACGCGCAGTTCGAACGAGCGGTCGCGCCGCACGCGGTGCGCCGTTTCCGCCAGGTGGCGCAGCGGCGACGTGATCTCCGTTTCCATGCGGCGCGACAGGCGCACGGCGACGACCAGGCTCAGTACCAGGCAGGCGAGCAGGCAGGTCAGGCCGCTGAGCAGGAAGGGCAGCAGGCTGCGGCTGTGCGGCACCAGCTTGATGCTGCCGATGGCCTGTTCATTGCGCGTGATGGGGAAGGTCAGCGAATCGGGCAGCATCCAGCCCGTCAGCGCGCGTTCGATGTAGTAGCGCGTGCCGTGTTCGCCCCGTTCCCAGCGGGCCAGCACTTTGCCGGCCATGTCGCTCACTTGCGCCTGGTCGATATCTTCATTCACGCCGATCAGGGCCAGTGCTTCCCTGGCGGCCATGGAATCGCCAAAGACGACGGCCCCTTCCACCGTGTAGCTCATCGAGCGGGCCACCAGGCGCAGGTTCTGGTCCGAATACACGCGCAGGGCCAGCAGCGCCACGGCCGTCAGGGTCAGGCCGGCCGCCAGCACGGCGATCAGCGACACGCTCAGGTGGGCGCGCCGCAGCACGCTGTCGAGCGTGGGGCGGGGCTGGCGGGTAGGCTTGTTGCTCAGGCGGGCGCTCATGGCGGCGGTCCCTTGCGACGTGCAATTTGCAAGGCGTTCGGATGCACGCGCAGGCCGCTGCGGGCGATGGCGTCGAGGTTGACGTCAAAACCGATCTGCGCCTCGTTCAGGCGCAGGCAGAACATGGTGCCCACGGTGCAGGAGGTGCCCGGTTCGGCGACCGACAAGATCGGCTTGCCGATGATCTGCGCCAGCAGATGCTCGCGTTCGCCCTCGGGCAGGCTGCCCATGTAGACGACGTCGCATTCGCCGGCCGTGCTGGCCACCGCCGGGATTTTCACGCGGATGCGCTGGCCCAGGCTGGAAGCGGGCTTGTCGACGATGGCCGCGCCGTAGCGGGGCGCGCCGAGCATGCAGACGCGCACTTCCTGGCGCGCCACGGGCCAGCGCACATAGCTGATGATGCCGAACAGGACCTGGGCCACCTCAGCGGGACGCCTGGCGTCCACCGCCGCGCCCGATTGCGCCCACGCGTCGCGCGGCGCCAGCGCAGCGCAGGCGAGCAGCGAGGCCAGCAGCACGACAGCGAGCAGGACGGGCGGCGCTGGGCGCTGCCGGTGGCGGGAAGAGGAGGGCACGGCGTCGGTGTCTTTATGCAGGTCGGATGGCTATTCAAATAGTTACGCAGCAACACAGACTCTACGGAAGTCCCTGTTGAAAGTAAATCACGGCGCTACGCCATAAACCTTGCATTATAAACACGAATGTTAAAACTTGCATTCTTTGCCATGAGAATTACTTATCAACACTGCCATGCCGCGCCAGAGTGTTGCTATTCTTCCAATGTCGCTTCCAGCAAGTCGATTTCGCGCAGCAGGCGCAAATGGATGGTGTCGTCCAGTTCGCCCGAGATGCGGCGGCGGAACAGTTCGTCCCGCTCCGCATTGAGCGCTTCCAGGCGCAGCGCCCGCTCGGCCTTGGCCAGTTCCTGCAGCCGCATCGCCTCGTCGTTGCTGCTTTCGCCATACGCCAGGCGGCGCCGGTAGGCTTCGATCAGGCGGTTGGCCGCCTCCGTGACGACTTGCTGCTTGTCATTCTTGTCGATGCCTTCGCACACTTTTTCCAGCCGCGCGATGGCCGCTTCGGCGGCAGCGGCGCGGGCGTTGCGCTCTTCCGTCGAACGGCGCGCGGGCGGCGCGAACACGAGGCCCTTGGTCAGCAGGGGCAGGGTGACGCTGGCCAGCAGCAGCGACAATAAAATCACCCCCATGGCGAGGAAGATGACGAGGTCGCGCGCGGGAAAGCGCGTGCCGTCGGGCAAGAACAAGGGCAGGGTCAGGATGCCGGCCAGGGTCAGCGCGCCGCGCACGCCCGCGAACGACGCCACCAGCAGCAAGCGCAGGCTGGGACGGGCCAGCAGCGCCGCGTCCTTCGGTTCGCCCGCCACCTTCTTGTGGTGCTTGAACAGGGTCAGCTTCATGGAAATGAAGACCCACAGGAAGCGCATGAAGGTCAGTCCCACCGTGATGGCGATGACGAACAGCGGCAGTTTCCAGGCGCTGCCGGCGCCGATTTCGGCGGAGGCGGCCGGCAAGCCGGCAACGGTGGTGGGCAGTTGCGCGCCCAGCATGACGAAGATCACGCCATTCAAGACCAGTTGCACGGTATCCCACACGGCCTTGCGCTGGGTGCGCGTGGCGGCCAGCGGGCGGCCGATCAGGTCGGCGTAATGCATGGACACGCCCGCCGTGGCGGCGGCCAGGATGCCGGAACCGTGGATTTGCTCGGCGCCCAGGTAGGCGGCGAACGGGATCAGGATGCTGATGAGAATTTGCAGGCCCGGCTCTTCGCCCACCTTGCTCACCAGCCATTTATTCGCCAGGCCCACGCCCCAGGAGATGGCCAGGCCGATGATGATGCCGCCGCCCGCTTCCTGCAGGAAGCTGAGCGAGGCGGCGCCGATGGAAAAGCCGCCCGTCATCATGGCGCCCACGGCAAACGTGAAGCAGACGAGGCCCGACGCGTCGTTGAGCAGGGATTCGCCTTCGAGGATGTGCATCAGGCGCGGCGGGATCGGGTTGCCGGCGGCAATCGCCGAGACGGCCACGGGGTCCGTCGGCGACAGGATGGCGCCCAGCGCGAAGGCGACGGCCAGCGGCACGCTGGGAATCAGCCAGTCGATGAAAAAGCCCATGCCCAGCACCGTAAACAGTACCAGGCCGATGGCCAGCATCAGGATCGAGCGCGCGTCGGAAAAGAAGGCGCCCTTGGGAATGCGCCAGCCATCGAGAAACAGCAGCGGCGGAATGAAGAGCAGGAAGAAAATGTCGGGATCGAGCGGCACTTGCACGCCAAACACGGCCAATCCCGTGCCGCCGGCGATCTGAATCAGCGGCAGCGGTAGCTTGACCCAGCGCGAGCGGGCGAGAAAGCCGCACAGGACGACGGTCAACACGAGGATAAGGATGATGGTAACGGTATGCATGAAGGAGCGGCGGCGTGCTGAAACGCTGATTATAAGGCGCAGCCCGCCTGCAGGCATCGCCTGCGTGTCATTGCGTACATACAACAAGTCACAATCGCGGTAAGATTCTCCCATTCATTGCCACAATCTGCCCTGCTGCCGCCGTCCGTGCGCGGCAGGCGCGTGCCTGACCTCTTACCGGACTCCTGTTTTGCTCAAGAAAATCTTCACCGGCTTGCTGCTGTCGCTGGCATTGCTCATCGTGGCGGCCCTGGCCGCGTACCTGTATTACTGGCGCCCCGCGCTGGCGCCCATCGATCCGCCTGCCGCCACGGCCTTTTCCCCGCAAGTGGTGGAGCGTGGGCGCATCCTGGCGGGCATGGGCAATTGCGCCGCCTGCCACACGGCCCAGGGTGGCGCCGAGTATGCGGGCGGCCACGGCCTGGCCACGCCGTTCGGCACGATATACGCGACGAATATCACGCCCGACCGGCAAACGGGCATCGGCCGCTGGTCGCTGGCCGCCTTCCAGCGGGCCATGCGCGAAGGCGTGGGTCGCGACGGCGCCCATTTGTATCCGGTCTTTCCGTACACCCATTTTAATCTTGTCTCGGATGCCGACCTGACGGCCCTGTACGCGTATGTCATGACGCGCCCGCCCGTGTATGCGGCCGCGCCCGCCAACAGCGTGCCTTTCCCCCTGAACTTGCGTCCCTTGCAGGCAGGCTGGAAGCTGCTGTTTTTCAAGCCAGCGACGTTCCAGCTTGATCCTGCGCAAGGCCTGGACTGGAACCGGGGCCGCTACCTGGCCGAAGGCCTGGCCCATTGCGCCGCCTGCCACACGCCGCGCAATGCGCTGGGCGCCGAGCTGGCCGGCTCGTCGTATCTGGGCGCGTCCATCGACCACTGGTATGCGCCGGCCTTGACCAGCGCCAATACGGCGCCCTTGCCGTGGACGCAGGACGAGCTGTACGCCTTTTTGCGCACGGGGGCGACGGCCCTGCACGGCGTGGCGGCAGGCCCCATGTCGGCCGTCGTGCACGAAGGCATGGGCGCTTCGCCCGATAGCGATATCCGCGCGCTGGCAACGTATTTTGCCGGCCTGGCCGGGGCGGAACAACGCCAGGTCGATACCGATACCGTGGTGAAAGCTGGCATCGAGCGCTCGCAGCGCGTCAGCCTGGTCGACAACGACCGTGGCGCCAGCCTGTACGTGGCCGCCTGCGCGTCGTGCCATTCGAACAGCGATGGCAAGCCTGCGGCCCTGCGGCCGGAACTGAGCTTGAACAGCGCCGTCAGCGCGCCCGATCCCGCCAACCTGATCCAGGTGATATTGCACGGCATCAGCAAGGATGACGCCATGCCCGGCGTGCTGATGCCCGGCTTTGCCGCCTCGCTGACGGATAACGACGTGGCCCAGCTGGCCGCCTATCTGCGCCGCAGCCGCAGCCACCAGCCGGCCTGGACGAATCTGGAAGCGGCCGTGGCACGCGCGCGCGCCGGCAAGTAATTCTTGAAAGTTTCTTATGTATAACACTTATGTATAACCTTATTGTCAATGGCCAGCCCTTCGGCACCGAGGCCAACGCCGAGACGCCCCTGCTGTGGGTGCTGCGCGACGAAGTTACATTAAAAGGCACGAAGTTTGGCTGCGGCATCGGCATGTGCGGCGCCTGCACCGTGCACGTGGATGGCCGCGCCATGCGCTCGTGCATCACGCCGATTGCCGCCGTGGCCGGCTGCGCCATCACCACCATCGAAGGCCTGTCGCCCGATGGCACGCACCCGCTGCAGCGGGCGTGGCTGGCCACGCAAGCGCCCCAGTGCGGCTATTGCCAGTCGGGCCAGATCATGCAAGCGGCCACACTATTGAAAGATTATCCGCAGCCGACGGATGCGAATATCGATGCCGTCATGAGCGGCAACCTGTGCCGCTGCATGGCGTATGTGCGCATCCGCAAGGCCATTAAACTGGCGGCCGGCATGCAGGAGGCGCCCGGTGTTTAAGTTACCGAAAGAAAATTCAGCTGCCCGCCCCAGCGCGCTGGGCCGGCGCGGTTTCCTGATCGCCGCCGCCGGCACGGGTTTTACCATGGCCTTCCTGCGCGCCGACAGCTCCCTGGCTGCTGGCAAGGCGGCATCCGTGCCGTCGAAACAAACCGTTGCGCCCGTGTTCGATCCCAGCATCTGGTTCCAGATCGGCCGCGACGGCATCGTCACCGTCAACATCGCCAAGGCGGAAATGGGCCAGCACATCGGTACGGCGCTGGCGCGCATCGTGGCCGAGGAGCTGGAAGCGGACTGGAGCAAAGTACGCCTGCATTACGTGGACACGGATCCGAAATGGGGCTTGATGGTGACGGGCGGCAGCTGGTCCGTGTGGCAGAATTTCGATCCGCTCAGCCGTGCCGGCGCGGCCGGGCGCCTCGCGCTGGTCGAGGAGGGGGCGCGCCTGTTGCGCCTGCCCGTGTCCGCCTGCCACGCCAGGCTGGGCGTCGTGCATGGCCGTGGGCGCTCGATCAGCTATGGCGACATCGTGCGCCGTGGCAAGCTGGCGCGCCAGTACACGCCCGGGCAACTGAAAGCCATCGTGCTGAAAACGCCGCGGCAGCGCAGCCTGATCGGCCAGCAGGTGCAGGCGCTGGACATTCCCGCGAAAATCAATGGCACGGCCGTGTATGGCATCGATGCGGAAATCGAGGGCATGCTGTTTGCACGCCCGAAGATCCCGCCCACGCGCTACGGCGCGAAAGTGGTGTCCATCGATGACTCGGCGGCCAGGAAGGTGCAGGGCTACCTGCGTTCGTTCGCCTTGCAAGACCCCAGCGGCACTGTGCCCGGCTGGGTCATGGTGGTGGCCGAAACGTATGCGGCGGCCATGCGCGCGGCCGACCTGGTGCAAGTGAAATGGCGGGCCGGCGCGGCGGCCCACGTGGCGGAACAGGATATTGTCAACTATGCCACCAAGCAACTGGCCGATGCCAGCCTGGGCGCCCGCGTCGTCGATGATGATGGCGTGGAGCAAGCGTTCAACGATGCCAGCCTGCAGCTGGAACGCCACTACACGACCAGCACCGTGCTGCATTTCCAGCTGGAACCGGTGAATGCGCTGGCGCAGGAAATCGACGGTGTCTGGCACATTCATGCGGGCAACCAGTGGCAATCGCTGATCCTGCCCGTGCTGGCGCAAGCGTTGAAGGTGCCCGAGAGCAAGGTGATGCTGCATACCTATCTGCTCGGTGGCGGCTTCGGGCGGCGCCTGAATGGCGATTATTGCGTGCCGGCCGCGCTGGCCGCGCAAGCCGTGGGTCGCCCCGTCAAGATGATTTGCACGCGATCCGACGACGCCCGTTTCGATTCGCCCCGTTCGCCCTCCGTGCAGCATGTGCGCATGGCGTTCGACGGCGCGGGCAAGGTGTCGGCGATGGTGCACGAAGCGAGCGCTGGCTGGCCCACGCAAGCGATGATTCCCGCCTTCCTGGCCAAGGATAAGCAAGGCCATCCGTATGACCCGTTTGCCATCGCCGGCGCCGACCACTGGTACACGGTGGGCGCGCAGCGCGTGCGTGCCGTGTCGAACGATTTGGCCAACAGCAGTTTCCGCCCCGGCTGGCTGCGCTCCGTTGGCCCGGGCTGGACGAATTGGGCTGTGGAAAGTTTTATGGACGAGGCGGCGCAGGCGGCCAAGGTCGATCCGCTGGCCTTCCGTTTATCCCTGCTGCAGGCTGCGGGTCGCAACGCGGGCAGCGCGCCGAACGCCGTCGGCGGCGCGGCCCGCCTGGCCCATGTGCTGCGGCGCGTGGCGGAAAAAGCAGGTTGGGGCACGGCCATGCCGCCCGACACGGGCCTGGGCATCGCCGCCACGTTCGGCCAGGAACGCGACATGCCCACCTGGACGGCCTGTGTTGCTAGAGTGAAAGTGGACCGCAGCACTTGCATGGTGAAAGTCGAAAAGCTGTTCATGGTGATCGACGCGGGCAGCATCGTCGACCCCGATGGCGCGCTGGCGCAGGCGGAAGGGGGCGCCCTGTGGGGCGTGAGCATGGCCTTGCATGAAGGCACGGCCTTCCTCAACGGCGAAGTGAAGGATACCAACCTGAATACCTACACGCCGCTGCGCATGGCCGACGTGCCCGAACTCGATATCGAATTTGTTGCCAGTACGCACACGGCTACGGGCATGGGCGAACCACCCACGACGGCCGTGGCGCCGGCGATCGGCAACGCCATCTTTGCCGCCGTCGCTTCGCGCGTACGGCATTTGCCGATCCGTCCGGAAGCCGTGCTCAAGGGGCTGGACCGGCACGGCGCCGTCTGATGCGGACGCGCGGCGAATTTGACGTGCGCCGCGCGTGAACGGGCGCAGGCTGCTACACTGAGGTTAGCCGCCGTGGGCATGCAGGCTGTGCCCGGCCCGGCAAGATCCCAGCTCGATTGCGGAGGCAACCATGCAAGAACAATTTGTCAGCATTACGGCCGATGAACTTCAAATGGATGGCGTGCTCGACATGCCCGAGCGGCCGGTGGGCATCGTCCTGTTTGCCCACGGCGCAGGCGCCGACAGCGACTATCTGGGCGCCTCCAGCCACGCCACTTCCCAGGATTTTTTGCGAGCGGGCATCGCCACCCTGCGCTTCGACCAGGCCGGCGTCGGGCCTGGCGGCGGCAGCAATGGCCATGCGTATTTCGTGCGCAGCGATATCGTGTTGCTGGCGCGCCAACTGGAAAAAGCCCTGGGCTGGCTGCAAGTCGACCCGTCCACGCGGCGCTTGCCCTGCGGCCTGTACGGCTATGGCACCAGCGCAGCCGTCGTGATGCAGCTGGCGGCTTGGCGCAGCGCGGAGATCGCCGCGCTGGCCGTCTGCGATGGCCAAGTGGAAATGGCCGGCAAGGCGGCGCTGGAAAACGTGCGCGTGCCGTCGCTGCTGATCGTGGGCGGCCGCGACCCCGATGTGGCTGGCCTGAACCGCATGGCGTTCGCCACCTTGCGCTGTGACAAACAACTGGAACAAATCGCCGCCCCCGGCGGCCCCGACACGCGCCACCAGGCGGCCCTGCTGGCAACGGACTGGTATACGCGGCATTTCAACGGGCATACCAGTACGGCGCAGTAGCGTCTGATCAGGCAACTGCGCCTAATAGCGCTGAAATGCCCAGAATTAACGGGCATTTTTTTGAATAACACCCAGTTTTTGATGGTTTAGCACAGGCATTAACGATCAATCAGTCTACAGAAGAGCGCTGAATATCAATTCTTTGGTCTAGAACAAAGAACAACCGGAAAAATTTCGTCTCATCTCTATAACAGGGTGTAGACGAAATCAACTCTTATAAGCGAGTCTGTTGAGTAGCATACGCGCTTCAGCCAACCAACCCCAAGCTACCGAGACATCGAGTTTGCGGTCGTGAGGCATTACCGTGCGGCGCCAGCGTTCAGTCCACGCATGGGTCCTTTCGACGACCCAGCGCATGGGAAGAACCATGAATGCGGCATTTGTAGCGCAGCCCGGTCATGCACGCTCGCGGCGGTGACCGACACTGCGATGAGCAGCCCCATCGTATCGACCACGAGATGACGCTTGCGCCCTTTGATCTTCTTGCCTGCATCAAATCCGCTTTCGCCACCTTGTGGCGAGATACGGGGGGACTGTGCATCAATTACCGCCGCGCTTGGCGTACTTGCTGGCCCCATGCGGATACGCCATTGTTCGCGCAGCCGGTCTTGCATCTGTTCGAATACACCTGCGCCAACCCAGCGCGAAAACGCCTTGTAGACCGCGTGCCAGGGTGGAAACGCTCCGGTAGCGGCCGCCATGCGCAGCCGGTGCGCAGCACGTAAGAACACGCGTGGACGAGATCGCGGCGACTGTAACGCACGGGCTTGCCGCGCTGTCCCGGCATACGTTCGAACAAATCGGCAACCAGCTCCCATTCCGCATCTGTCAGGTTGGTGCTGTGTGGCGAGATGGCCTCGCGCCTGTGGGCTGCTGTGTAGCCATACCGCTTCGTTCCTTCGGCTCGCACAGCGAAGGTCCGGTGTACCGGCTTGAGCCGTACGATACCTAGCGCGCGACGAATCGTTGCTGCGCACACGCGTAAAGCACAGCGGTGATGAAGTTCGTCGGCGATTTCTTGCAAGCTGGCCTGCGCGCTCCATCAAGATATCGTGTAAAACTGCGATATGCTCAGGCTTCAACGCAGGTGGTCTGCCGCCGGCTCTGCTTGACGGCTCCGTGCCGTCGAGTGGAGATTTCGTTGCCATGGCATGCTCCTCCCACATCGCGATAGCATGCCACAACTCCGATATTGATTTTGTCTACACCCTCTAAGACTTGACATGACATTTCGCCTCCATGTATCGACGATGCAAATGTTCTTGTTAATACTGAACTTATGTGCCACTATTTGTGCGTACAAATGTGCGCACAAATGGAGAAATTATGGAATGGGAGTACCAGTACCCTAGTAAAAAAGCAATTCACATACCAACAAATTGCATTTTTAATATTGATTATTCGTCTGATGACGTCGGTATTTCGTTGGCAGATGGGGCACCTAAAGGAGCCGAATCTCAGGTCCTATTACTACTTTCGGAACTGAAAGTAGTAATAAGGGATGGGGAATTAAAGGTGCTCATGCGGCAATTACTTGAACGTGTTTTTGGCGGAGACTTTACGGCAGCGGCATACATCCTGAAAGACTTAACAGGAAGAAATGTTTCGGAGCGGACGCTTCAGTCTTGGGTGGCCCAAACAGGCAAACGGAGTAGTCGACGTTGTCCCGAATGGGCCGTCAATGCTTTGCAAGCTTACGCTGAAAAAAATCCGGAGATGCGTGAAGTCTATCAAGCTCGAAGAGAGCGGAAGCAAAGAGATGAATTTGAGCATGGTATAAATTCGCTCGAACGAGCGCAGACCACCGACGGCCTTGAAAAAATCGAAAGAGATTTGGCTTCCGACGAGCGTTTCAAGGCTAGGGTGACTTCCGTACCTTTTAGTGACTTGCCTAATACTCTGTCAGAGATACTGCTTAAGCATGAGCGGGACATTCATATTGCAAGTTCCTTACTTTTCAAGATTTTCCATGAAATTCAAAAGGCCGCTTCTTTAGATGATCTGAAACGTGATCTAAATATGGAGTTCGACAAGGTAATCGATCTCGATAACTTTCTTCAGCGAGGCAAGCGACAACTGATTAATGCTGAGGAAGAGTTTGCCAATGAGCATGGCCTGTTGGATGGCAATGTGTAAGTTCCCCGGGAGGTTTTTCGTTGCGCATTTCTGTCAGGTAAGCGTTACGCCATCGACTACTTTGCGCCAGTGCCAAAGACCATTACGTTGGTAGATTGCCATTTCATTCTCCTAAAGATGCAATACCGACTCCGTGCGCAAAAAATGCACAAATTCTGCTACGGAATTAGTATTGCAGGGGGCAGGAAGGATGCATTCTGCTAATTAAGAAATCAACGGTATCATGATAAAACTGACATCAAAGAAATTGCTCCGGTAGCTTCCTCTATGGCGCGCAAGTTCCTCGCATGGAAGCGCACATGCTCTTCCATGAAGCTGGCGATGAAGTAATAGCCGTGGTCGTAGCCGGCATGGCGGCGCAGCCGTAATGGCTGGCCTGCATCGCGGCATGCCGCCTCGAAGACGTCGGGGTGCAGTTGTTCGGGCAGGAATTTGTCGGCCAGGCCCTGGTCGATCAGGATGCCTTCGGGGAACAGCGGTGGCTGGCCCTGCAGGCCGCGCATCAGCGCGCTGGCATCGTACTGCTGCCAGCTGGCCGCATCGCTGCCCAGGTAGCCCGTAAACGCCTTCTTGCCCCACGGACACTGGCTCGGTGCGGCGATGGGGGCGAAGGCGGAGACGGAGCGGAACAGGTCAGGATTGCGCAAGGCCAGCACCAGCGCGCCATGGCCGCCCATCGAGTGGCCGAAAATGCCCGTGCGTTGCGCATCGATCGCCAGTTCCTGTTCCAGCAGGGCGCGCAGTTCCAGCAGGTAGCTATACATCCGATAATGGCTGCGCCATGGCGCCTCGGTGGCGTCCACGTAAAAGCCGGCGCCCGCGCCGAAATCCCAGGATTCGCTTTCGCCCGCGATGTTCGCGCCACGGGGACTGGTGTCGGGCGCGATCAGGATCAAGCCTTCCTCGGCCGCCACGCGCTGGGCGCCGCCCTTGATCATGAACGTTTCTTCCGTGCAGGTCAGGCCTGCCAGGTAAAACAGGGCGGGGCGCTTGGTGCTGACCGTGGCGCCTGGCGCCGTGTCGGGAATGAAGGCCGAGAAACGCATGGGCAAGCCGATGGCTTGCGCGTCGTGGCGATAAAAGCGTTGTACGCCGCCAAAACAGGCGTGTTCACTCAACAGTTCCAGCATGAATTCTCCTCGTTAATCTCACAGTATAGCCAGAGCGGCGCAGGGCCGGCTCGGGATCAGCCCAGCATGGCCGCTAATACAGGCAAGATGTCTTGTGCCGGGGCTTCGGTCTTGAAGGCCAGCAAATGGTCGGCGCGCGTCTTGCCCAGGTTGATGGCGGCCACGGGCTTGCCCGTTTCGGCCGCCATGCGGCACAGGCGAAAGCTCGAATACACCATGACGGACGAGCCCACGACCAGCAGGGCGCTGGCCGTGTGCATCTTGCTTTCGGCTTCGGCCGCGCAGGCGGCGGGCACGCCGTCGCCGAAAAATACCACGTCGGGCTGCAGGGTGCCGCCGCAGCGGGGACAGACGGGCACGTGGAAGGTGGCCAGCTGCGACGGCTCCAGCAAGGCGTCGCCATCGGGCGCCGGCGTGGCCGTGGCGCCCAGCAGCTGCGGATTGTCGCGTTCGAGCTGGTCCTGGATCAGGCGGCGCGTGTGACGGGTATGGCAATCGAGGCATACGACGCCATGTATGCTGCCGTGCAACTCCGTGACGGCGGTGCTGCCGGCTTGCTGATGCAGGCCATCCACGTTTTGCGTGACCAGGCCGCCGATGTGCTGGCGCTGGGCCAGTTGCGCGATGGCCAGGTGACCGGGATTCGGCGTGGCGCGCGCCAGGGTCGGCCAGCCCACCATGCTGCGTGCCCAGTAGCGGCGGCGCACGGCTTCCTGGCGGCGAAAATCGGGGCCTTGCACGGGCGCGTTGCCGCGCCGCACGCCTTCTGTATCGCGGTAGTCGGGTATGCCGGACGCCGTGCTGATGCCGGCGCCCGTCAGCAGCAGCACGTCGGGATGGTGCTGCAGGAATTGTGCCAACTGCTCAAGGGCAAGATCGTCGCTGGCGGACTGCTGGCTGGCTGAGGAAAAATTTTGCATGATGCGCCATGCTAACCGAAAAGCACGGCGCCGTTGCAAGGGCTGTTTATTCGAGCTTCATGCCGAAACGCTGCAGCCGCGGCTGCCAATGCTCCTGGATATTGGCCGACACGAGGATGCGCTCGGCCTTGCCGATCAGCAATTCGCGGGGCACAAAGCCGAAGTAGCGCGAGTCGGCGCTGTTGTCGCGGTTATCGCCCAACATGAGGAAATGGTCGGCCGGCACGGTCACGGGGGCAAAGCTGCGGGCCGCACCGGCGATTTGCGGCAAGACCTGGATGCGGTGCTGCTCGGTCTGGTTGCGTTCGCTGATGCGCTGTGCCGTCAGCTGGCCCACGTGGGCGATGGTCTCCGGCGCCGTATCGAGCGCCGTGTACTGGGCGGGCTGGCCATTGATGACCAGCTGTTCATTGCGCATTTCCACCGTGTCGCCGGGCAGGGCGATGATGCGCTTGATCAAGCGCGTGCCGTCTTTCGGCGAGGAAAAGGTGACGATGTCGCCCCGCTGCGGCTCGCCCAGGCGCTGCAGCACGATATCGGTGAGCGGCACTTTCAGGTTGAATGCCAGGCGGTTGACGAAGACCACGTCGCCTTCGAGCAGGTTGGGGCGCATCGACGCCGACGGTATGGGATTCCAGTCCGCCACGGCCGTGCGGAACACGCCGAACAGCAGGAGAAACATCAAAAAACCTTTGTTGGCGCGCATCCATGTGCTCATGTTGGCTCTTTCGCTGGGCTGTACCCGTGATGATGAAGGGGGCGCCATGGCTGCTGGCGATATATTCACGATGCACGGCGAGGCTGAAGCCAGTCTTAAATGGTGCCAATACGGCGGCCAATGCGCAGGTAAATGGACGGTAAAGCGCCAGCAAGGGCGCGCGACGGCGTGCCGCTGTTGCGTGCACGCATCACTACGCCGGTTTCAGCGAGGCTGGCACGGTGTATGCGTGTCGTCGCCGTTCTGCAGCCGCTTGCCGTGCATGTCATCCCACAGTTCACCGAGCGCCACCAGCAAGCCGCCGCCCACGAAGGGGATCGCCACCAGCCATGGATTGCTGTCGAGCCAGGGCCCCAGCACGATGGCCGAGACCACGGCGATGACGATGGCGCTGCACCAGAAGCGGCGCGGATGCCGCAGGGTCAGCAGGTAGTGAAAGTCGTTCATAAATCCTCCTTGGTGAGCATGCGGAACAGCCGGGCGGCCAGGATGCTGCTGACGGCAATGACGATGCAGCCGTCCAGGAAAAACAGTACCTTGCCCACCAGATGCATGCCTTGTACGAGATAGGCGGGCAGTTCCCGCGCTTCCGCCCACTGTGTCATCCGTGCCAGCACGATGGCGGCGGCAAAGATGACGACGGCCAATGCCAGCACCACCAGCACGTGTTCGAACAGGCGTAGCCGCAGTTTCATGTTGGACTTGGCAAGGTTGGGAAGATTCCCGAGCCTTGAAGTTATCAGTCCATCATGGTGCGGCTTTGCGTTTGCACAAAGTCGCCCCTGATAGTATCAAAGTCGCGTTGCTGCCGGAAAAATGCGGCATCTCAGGCCATGGCTTGCGTGTTGCGCCGCTCAAAATACAGCAAGTCCGACCAGGCATTCTGGAAAAACATGGCTTGTTCCGACTTGCCATACTGATGAAAGCCGTTGCGCTGCATGACGGCGACCGAGCCCAGGTTTTGCGGCCGCGCCGTCGCTTCCAGGCGCCACAGTTCCAGTGGGCCGAAAGCCTCTTCCAGCAGCAGGGCCACCACGCGGGTGGCGTAGCCGCGTCCGCCGAAGCGTTCGCCGATGCGGTAACCGAGCGTTGCTTTATTGAAATAGGGGCGGGTAACGGCCGTGAGGTTGACCCGGCCGATGATTTGTCCGTCCAGTTTTGCCAGGTACTGGTAGGCGAGGTCTTGCTGGCGCTCGCGCTGAGCCTGCTCGATGGCGGCGGCGATGGCTTCCTGGTGATAGTAGGATGGCGCGCGCGCCGTGACCCAGTTTTCAAAATACGCGCGGTTTTCGAGTTCAAAGGCCAGCAAGGCGGGAAGGTCGCTGCTGGCCGGCGGGTGTAGCTGAAGGCGGTCGAGGTCTGGCATGGGAGCGTGTCAAAAAGCGATGCGCCATTATAATCAGCTGGCGCATTTCGCCGCACACCTGCCTGAATTCATCAAGGAGCAGCATGCTGTCCCATATTTGCCTCGGCACCAACGACTTTCCACGCGCCTACGTCTTCTACACGACCCTGCTGGGAGAACTCGGCTTGATCGAGAAATTCCACGACCCGGCCAAACCCTGGGCCGGCTGGATGGCGAACGAGGCGCCGCGCCCCCTGTTGGTGCTGACGGTGCCGCATGACGGCTTGCCGGCCGCGCCCGGCAATGGACAGATGACGGCCTTGCTGGCGGCCAGCCGCGCCCAGGTGAACCGCTGCTACCAGGCCGTGCTGGCGCTGGGCGCCGCGTGCGAAGGGCCGCCAGGACTGCGTCCCGATTACCACGCCCATTACTATGGCGCCTACTTCCGCGACCTCGATGGCAACAAGCTGTGCGTCTGCTGCCACGCCGGGGAATGACTCAGCGCTGGCCCCAGACGGCGTCTTCCGTCCAGCCCAGTTCCGCAAAATCCTGCGCCCGCTCGTCCGCCTCGCCGGCGCAATAGAATTCGTCGAGCTGCGGCGGCGCGATGCGCGTGCCGGCCAGCATGGCGTGTACTTGCCCCCGGTGGTGGATCTGGTGCTGGAACAGATGCGCCAGCATGCGCAGTCGCGTGTCGACTTGCGGCGTGTCGCGCAATATCGTCACGGGCCGCGCCAGGTCCGCATCGCACAGGCTGCGGCAATGGGCGATCAGGCGCAGGTCCGACGCGCGCTGCGCCGCGTGAAGGGCCGCGCAGTCGGTAAATGGCTCGTCCTTTTCAAAGAAGACATAGCAGTCGGCATGTGGCGCTTCGCCGCGCAGCTCGCGTTCGAGCGCATCGAGGTAAAACCAGTCGCATGTGAGGATGTGGTTCAGGGTGGACTGGATGGTGGGGAAAAAGCTGACGCGCGTGGCCTGGAACTCGGCCTGGCTCAGCTGTCCGCAAGCCTTCAGCAGGCGGTGGTTGGCCCAGGCGTTGTTGCAGGCCTGAGCGGTGACGTACTGGGCAAGCATATTGCTCATGATTTACCTTGCAAAGCAGGGAAGCTGCGAGAGCGCCACTGTAGCACTTTGCGGCAGATGAACAACGCCGGTCACGCCCGCCGCACCGGCACGGCTGTCATCAAGTAAAATCGCGGGGCGGATGTCGCGATAGTGATGCAGATAGGACTAGAAGAATAAAATGGGTTGGATAGGAAAATTACTGAACGGCGGCGACGAAAAAAACAAACTTGCGCCCCTCACGGCAGCGGCGGCGCCCGAGATGGCACGGCAGCCGGCCAGCATCACCGAAATCGATGCCACCTACTACCGCTGGCTGGCGGCCGCCGGTTCGGCGCAGGCGACAAAGCAGGCGGAGCAGCAGATTCTGGACGAATTGACGCGCCTGGCCAGTGAGCCGATCGCCGGCGCCGCGCTGATACCGCGCATTCCGGCCATCATTCCGCAGTTGATGCGGACCTTGCAAAATGAAAACATGAGCGCGGCCGAATTGTCGCGCCAGCTGGCCCAGGACGTGCTGCTGGTGGCCGAAGTCTACCGCGAGGCGAACCGGCCCCGCTACCATTCGCGCTATAACGCCAGCCCGTCGATCAACAACATGGAAGGTGCCATCATGCTGCTCGGGCAAAACGGCATGCGCATGCTGCTGGCCCGCGTCGCCTTCCGTCCCATCGTCAGCATGCAAAGCGGCGGACTGACCATACGCACGGCGCCGCTGATCTGGCGCCAGTCCGAAAAATGCGCGCTGGCGGCCAATCTGGTCGCACCGGCCATGCAGGCCAACGCCTTCGACGCCTATCTGGCGGGATTGATGGCCAATGTGGGCCTGGTGGTGGCGTTCCGCCTGATCGACCAGATGCATGCGCCCGACGCCTTCCCGCAATCGGACGCCTTCATCGCCCAGGTGTTTGCGCAAGCGCGCATCCTGTCGGTCCGTATCGCCGAATTATGGGAGTTTCCCGAGTCCGTGACCCGCGCGATCGGGCATGCGGGCGTCGATGCCCACGACGATGCCGATCCGCAGGCCCGCGCGCTGGCGCTGGGCGAGCGCTTGAGCAAACTGCGCATGCTGGTCGATACGGGCCGCTTTCCTGCCGACGATCCCTTCGTGATGGCCGGAATGGGCAAGAGTGAGCTGCTGGTGTTCGACAAGCTGGCCGACGAGGACGAAGACGAGGAGGAGTAATAGCCGCAGGCAGCGGATATCACTCAGCGCGCAAAATACAGTTCGTGCAGGTGCTCGAGGTTGACCTCGGAAGCCGCCTGCGACAGCGCCACCTTGCCGCTTTGCATCAGGTAGACGTGGTCGGCCACGCCCACGGCCCGCGCCGTATTCTGCTCGACGAGGATGATGGTGCGCTTGCCGTCGTTCAGGCGCGCGAGGATCTCGAACAGTTCGTTGACCACCAGCGGCGCCAGTCCCAGCGAAGGCTCGTCGATGATGAGCAGCGACGGGTCCGACATCAAGCCCCGCGCCATGGCCAGCATCTGCGCTTCGCCGCCCGACAGTGACCCGGCCAGCTGCTTGCGCCGTTCGTGCAGGCGCGGGAACATGGCGTAGGCTTCGGCCAGGCGCGCCGGCATGTGGCTGCGGTGCTCCTTCGGAAACGCGCCCATGATCAGGTTTTCTTCCACGCTCATGTCGCGGAAGGTCATGCGCCCCTCGGGTATCATCGTCACCCTCGCGTCGCTCATCTTCCACGTCGGCGTGCCGTTGATGGACTGGCCATCGAGCGCGATGCTGCCCGCGCCCACGGGCAGCAAGCCCATGATGGCGCGCAGCAGGGTGGTCTTGCCGGCGCCGTTCGGGCCGATGATGGTGGTCAGCTTGCCCTTCTGGATGGACAGCGACACGTCCCACAGCACATTGATGGCGCCATAGCCGGCGCGCAGGTTTTCTATCTCAAGCATGGGCTGCCCCTGTATAACTTTCGATGACGGCCGGATCGCGGAAGACGGCGTCCGGCGTGCCATCGGCGATCAGCTGGCCAAAATTGAGCACGGCCACGCGCTGGCACAGATTGCTGATGGTTTCAATATCGTGCTCGATCATGACGATGCCCACGCCAAAGGCGCCGTGCAAGTCCTTCAGCATGCCCATGAAGCGGCGCTTGCCGTTCGTTTCCAGGCCCGCCAGCACTTCATCGAGCAGCAGCAGCTTCGGGTTCGTCGCCAGCGCCTTGGCCACTTCCAGCGCTTTCAATTCCGTCAGCGCCAGTTCGCTGGCCGCGTCGCGCCCGGCCTTGTCCGCCAGGCTCGTGAAATCGAGGATTTCATCGATCTTGCGCTGGTCTACCTTGCCGGTGCCGAAGCGCTGCGCCACGACGAGGTTTTCGCGCACCGTCAGTTCATGCATCGGTTGCGGAATCTGGAAGGTGCGCCCCAGTCCCAGGCGGGCGCGCTGGTACATGGGCGTGGCCATGATGTCGCGTCCCTCGAAGCGGATGCTGCCGCTGGTGGGGCGCACCAAGCCGGAAATGGCGTTGAACAGGGTGGTCTTGCCGGCGCCGTTCGCGCCCACGAGGCCGATCACGTCGTGGCTGCCCACTTTTAACGTGACGGAATCGACGGCCGTCAGGCCGCCGAAGCGCACGGACACATTATCGAGTTCAAGCATGTGCTTTCTCCTTCGCGTTGAACAGTTTGCGGAGCAGCGGCAGCAAGCCGTTCGGACTGAAGACGATCATCGCCACCAGCAGCACGCCCAGCACCAGCTGGTGGCCCGTGGGGATCAGCGACTTGAAGATCAGCTGGTCGACCAGGTAGACCACCACGGCGCCCAGCACGGGGCCGAGTATCGTGCGGTAGCCGCCGAAGATGGCCGCCACGATCGGCAACGTCACCCACAGGCTGTTGAAGGCGTAGTCCGGTTCCAGGAAGTTGATGTAGTGGGCGTTGAAGGCGCCGAACAGGCCCGCCATGAAGGCCGACACGAGCAGCATCGCGCCTTTCAGCAAGGTGCTGTTGACGCCGACGACGCGCGTGGCGTCTTCGCTGTCGTGCATGGCGCGCAGGGCGATGCCGTAATGGCTGGCACGGATGCGGCTATAGGCAAATGCGCATGCCACCACCAGGGTCAGCACGACCAGGTAGGCGCCCGTCTTGCTGGCCAGATCGAAGCCCAAGACGGTGGGCAAGGTGGGAATATTGTTGATGCCGCCGGCGCCGCCCGTCACCGAGCTCCATTCCGTGGCCAGGATGCGGAAGATGTGCGCGTAGGCGAGGATGGCCAGCGCAAAATACGGCCCGCGCAGGCGCAGCACGGGCAGCATGATGACGGCGGCGATGGCCGCGCCCGCGCCGCCCAGCAGCATGGCGGCAAACACGGGCAGGCCCAGTTTTACGGTGGCCAGCGCGGAGACATACGCGCCCACGCCGAAGAAGGCCGCGTGGCCGAAGCTGACCATGCCGCCCAGGTTCCCCAGCAGGGCCCAGGACATGGCCACGCCGCCGATGATCAGGGCCGCCACCACCATGCTCATCACATACTGGTTGGCGCCCAGGGCCAGCGGCACGGCGATGTAGGCGGCCAGCAGCAGGCCCGCCGTGGAGATCAGTGTCGAGCGCTTCATCCGCGCCTCCGTTGTGCGCCGAACAAGCCGTTCGGCATGATGAACAGCACCAGCAGGAACAGCACCATGCCCGACAATTCCTGCAGCGCGGAGCTGGCCAGGGTAACGGTCAGGGCTTCGGCAACGCCCAGCAGCACGGCGGCCAGCAGCACGCCGGGAATCGAGCCGATGCCGGCCAATACCGTGATGATGAAGGCTTTCACCGTCAGCGCGCCGCCGTAGGCGGGCTGGATCACCCCATAGCTGAACAGGGCCACGCCGGCAAACGCAGCCAGGATGCCGGCGACTAAAAACGACACCAGTTCCGTGCGGCCCGGGTCAATGCCCATCAGCTTGGCCGCGTCGCGGTTGCTGGACACGGCCCGCACGGCGCGGCCATACCAGCTGGTCGACAACCAGCGCCACAGGGCCGCCATCAGCACCAGGCTGACGCCAAAGAAAATCACTTCGCTGCGCATGCTGAAAAACGGACCGATTTCAAACCCTTCCTGCAGCCAGCTTGACGACGTCGAGCGGATGTCGGCCTTCCAGACCAGCAGGATGAAATTGGTGAGGATGACGCCGATGCCGTAGGTGAGGATCAGCGAATTGATTTCGCGGTCCTTCTTGATGCGGCTGACGATCAGGTACACGCCGACGGACGTGAGGCTGACGATCACCAGCGCGATGGGAATGGCGAACATGGGCCCCAGGCCCAGGCCGGACTCCACGCTGTAGGCGATGTAGGCGGCCAGCAGCACCAGTTCGCCGTGGGCCAGGTTGATCACTTTCATGGTGCCGAAGACCAGCGCCAGTCCCAGTGCGATCAGGGCGTAGGAGCCCCCCTGCAGCAAGCCCGAATACAGGGCTTGCAAGATTAATTCTGTCATGTCGTCATCCCGTCAGGCCTCCCTGGCGCAACGCGAAGCTGCGCCAGGACTGCCGTTCATCGGTGCGCGCCCGGCAGGCGCGCGCGTGTGCAGCGGGAGGCTGCTGTTACCAGGGCAGGGCGGGATAGGCCAGCTTGCCCGTCGCGTGTTCCTTCGGCCAGACGATCACCACTTTCTTGTCCTGGTGCTGCGCCATGCGGTGCACAAAGTTCTGATTGTCGCCATTGGCGGCAAACTGCACGCGGCCGATCAGGGTTTCGCGGTCCGTCTTGCGCATTTCCTCGGCCACGCCGCCTTTCTTGAGCGTGCCCTTGTCGGCCGCGCGCGCGATCGCTTCGAACAGCAGCATCGATTGCACATAGCCGAACTGGCCCAGGTAGTCCGGTTCCTTCTTGTACAGCTGCTTGTAGGCGTCGCTGAAAGCCTTGCCGTCGGCCGTCTTGAATTCCGTGGGGAAGGGCAGCAGGGCGGTGCCGAACACGTTCGGCATCAGGTCGGGGAAATCGGCCGCCATTTTCGGCGTGGCCAGCGACCACACGCCCACCATGGCCTTGATTTTTGGTTTCAGGACGCGGGCGGCGCGGATGATGCCCACGTAGTCGTTTTCGTAGCCGACCATGGCGACGACTTCCGATTTATCCTGCAGCTTGATCTTGTTGATGATGGGCTTGAAGTCGGTAATGGCCGGGTCGAACGAGTGCGTCGTCACTTTCACGCCCTTGGCGGCCAGGGCCTTTTCCACATCCTTGGCCAGGCCCGTGGTCGCGTCCTTGGTCGAATACACGATGGAGACGGATTTCGCGCCCACGTCCTGCAGCAATCCCAGCATGGCTTTTTCGTAGCCGGCCGTGTTATTGATGCGGAAAAAATTCTTGCGCCCGCTGGTCACCAGGCTGTCGTCCACACCGCCCGAGGTGATGTAGACGAGGCCCAGTTTATTCGCCGTGTCCGAGGCGGGCGAGATATTGTTCGAGCCATAGCCGCCCGTGATGGCCACCACGCCCTGGCTGGCCAGCTTTTCCACGGCGGCGATGGCCTTGGCGGGCGCCGATTCGTCGTCGACGGTGATGATCTTGATCGTGTGCTTGCCGTTGGTCTTGTTGAAGACTTCGGCCGCGACCATGATCCCTTCCTGCATGCCGGCGCCGACGCGCGCCAGGTTGCCCGTCAGCGGGATTTCCGCGCCGACCAGGAATTCGTCGGCGCTGGCCTGCGTCATCCAGGCGCTGGCAACCAGCGCTGCCATGGCGATGCGTGTGTAGGTGCGTTTCATCGTGTCTCCTCCGGTGATGTGGCTTGGTTTTATTGTCGGGTCTGGTACTACATGGTCAACTTATCGTGCATTCTGCGCCATTTGCCGCAGCTGCCCCTTTAAAATCTTGCCCGTGGCGGCGGCCGGCAGCGCATCCATGACGATGATGGCGGACGGGCATTTATATGGCGACAGCGTCTGCGCCAGCCACGCCTGCAATTGTGCCACGCTGGCGGGCTGGCGCGGATCCAGCTCCACATAGGCGATGACATCCTCGTTGCCATCGTCCACAGTGCGTCCCACCACGGCCGACTGCACCACGGACGGGTGGGCGTTCAGGGCCGTTTCCACTTCCAGCGGATACACATTGAAGCCGGAGCGGATGATCAGTTCCTTGGTGCGGCCCACGATGAAGAGGGCCCCGTCCGGATCCTGGCGCGCCATGTCGCCCGTGTTCAGCCAGCCGCCGTCGCGCATGGTGGCCGCCGTCATGGCCGGCTCGCGGTAATAGCCGGCCATGATGTTCGGCCCGCGTATCCACAATTCTCCCGGTTCGCCCGGCGCCACGTCCAGGCCGGCGAGGTCCACCACGCGCACTTCCACGCCGGGAATCGGCATGCCGACGGAATCGTCGCGGCGCGGCGTTTCCAGGCGCGTCTGGCTGATGGTGGGCGCGCTTTCCGTCATGCCGTAGCCATTGTGCAGCGCGGTGCCCAGCAGCTTTTCCACCTCGTGCTTGAGCGACGGCGCCAGCGGCGAGCCGCCCGCATACGCAAAGCGCAGCCGCGTGGGCAAAGGAGTTTCCGCGCCGCCCAGGGTTTGCAGCAGCTTGGCGTACATGGCGGGCACGCCCTGCACGATGGTCAACTCATCGTCTTTCAATGCGGCCAGCAGGCCGTCGACGGAAAAGCGCGGCACCAGATATAAAGCGGCGCCCGCGTACAAGGTGCCCAGGGCCACCGAGGCGAGGCCGTACACGTGCGAAATCGGCAGCACGCCGTAGGCGCGGTCGGTGCTGGTCAGGCCACGCAGGGTGCTGGAGACGGCGGCGATGAACAGCAGGTTGCGGTGCGTGAGCATCACGCCTTTCGACTGCCCCGTCGTGCCCGTCGTGTAGATCAGCGCGGCCACCTGTTCGTTGCCGGGCACGCAGGCTTCCGGAATGGACGCTTCGTTCAACTTTCCCGCCAGCAGCTCGCCCATGCCATCGACGGTGACAGGGCTGGCGCCGCGCCGCGTCGCGTGCGCGGCCGCTTCCGGCGAGGCGCCGGCCAGGAACAGCACGCGCCGCGCGGAACTGTGCGCGGCAATGGTGTCGATCTCGCGCGCTGAAAGCCGCGCATTGACGTTGACGATCCACGCATCGATGCTGGCGGCCGCGAAAATCAGCGCCACCTGCAGCGCGCCATTTTCGCCCACCACCATCAGGCGGTCGCCGGCACGCACGTCCAGCTGGCGCAGCAGCTGTGCTGCGTTTTCCACACCGTGCTGCAGCTGCGCGTAAGTCCAGCTGCGGCCCCCTTCATGCAGCGCCGGCGCGTCCGGTGCGCGCGCGGCCCAGTAGGCGGGGATGGCCGACAGGCGCGCCGGCAAGCCGGCCAGCAGGGCAGGGATGTCCATCGCGGCCTCCTTCACTTTTGCGCTGCCTTGATCATGTTGCGGGCGATGACGATCTGCTGGATCTGCGTCGTGCCTTCGTAGATGCGGAACAGGCGCACGTCGCGGTAGAAGCGCTCGGCCGCGTATTCGCTGATGTAGCCGGCGCCGCCGTGGATCTGTACCGAGCGGTCGGCCACCCGGCCGCACATTTCGGAGGCGAACAGCTTGCAGCACGACGCTTCCGTCGAAATGTCTTCCTTGTTGTCGCGCCGGCGCGCCGCGTCGAGGACCATGCTGCGCGCCGCATAAATCTCCGCCTTGCTGTCGGCCAGCATGGCCTGGATCAGCTGGAATTCGGCGATGGGCTGGCCGAACTGCTGGCGCTCCATGGCGTAGGCCAGCGCGTCGGCCAGCATGCGTTCGGCCGCGCCCACGCAGACGGCGGCGATGTGCAGGCGGCCCTTGTCGAGCACTTTCATGGCCGTTTTAAAACCCACGCCTTCCTTGCCGCCGATGACGTTTGCGGCCGGGACGCGGCAGTTTTCAAAGATCACGTCGCAGGTATGCGCGCCTTGCTGGCCCATCTTCTTGTCGATTTTCCCCAGCGAGAGGCCCGGCGTATCCTTTTCCACGATGAAGGCGGAAATGGCCGAGGCGCCCCGCTTGACGGGATCCGTGCGGGCCATGACGGTAAAAATGCTGGCCTCTGGCGCGTTGGTGATATAGCGCTTGCTGCCGTTGAGGATATAAAAATCGCCATCGCGCACGGCCGTCGTGCGCAGCGAGGCCGCATCGGAACCGGATCCCGCTTCCGTCAGGGCGAAGGAGCCGATGATGTCGCCGGCCGCCAGCTTGGGCAGGTAGTATTGTTTTTGCGCTTCCGTGCCGTCGATGACGATGCCTTGCGAGCCGATGCCGTTGTTGGTGCCGATCAGCGAACGGAAGGCGGGCGAGGTGCGGGCAATTTCAAAGGCGACCCGCACTTCCTCTTCCATGCTCAGTTCCAGGCCGCCGTAGGCTTCGGGAATGGACAGGCCGAACAGGCCCAGTTCGCGCATCTGCGCCACGATGGCGGGCGGGATCGTATCCGTTTCCGCCACCAGCGCCTCGTTCGGCACCAGCACTTCGCGCACGAAACGGGCGATGCTGTCGAGCAGGATGTTCAGGGTTTCTTCGTCGCGTATCATCAGGGTCCTCGTAGGCGATGTTGAGAGGGGGCGCGCAGTCTAACCGCGGCCCAGGTTTTTTTCCACTGTCTTGACGAGGGCGACCAGGCGCGGCCCCAGGTCCGATTCGAGCTTTTCACGCGACAGCAAAAAGGCGGGGCCGCCGCAATTGAAGGCCATCACCTGTTCGCCATCCGCTCCCAGCATGGGCACGCCCACGGCATGCACGTCGTTCTGCCACTCGCCGGCCGAAATGCAAAAGCCCCGGTCCTGATAATCCTTGAAACCTTGTTCGATGCCGGCCTTGATGCGCGGCCAGCGTTCCGTCTCGTGCACCCTGGCGTGGTCCATCAGGTAGTCGCGCTCGGCCTGCGGCAGGATGCACAGCAGGGCTTTGCCCATGGCCGTCGTCATCAGGGGGATGCGCGAGCCGACGTCGAGGCGCAGGGTGACGTTGGCGCTGCTGCGGCACGTCTCCACGTAGACCATGCTGAGGCGGTCGCGCGTGCCCAGCGACACGGACGCTTGCGCATGTTCGGCCAGTTCTTCCATCAGGGGGCGCGCCATCTTGCGTACGTCGAGGTTCGACAGCATGCGGTAACCGAGGGCCAGCACGCCGGCGCCCAGCTGGTACTTGCCCAGACTGTCCGAATAGTTCAGGTAGCCGAGTTTGGTGAGCGTGTAGGTGAGGCGCGAAATCGTCGGTTTCGGGATGCCCGTGCGCTTGGCCATGTCCGCATTCGACAGATAGACTTCGCCGGGACGGAAGCAACGCAGCACTTCCAGCCCGCGCGCCAGCGCGTTGACGAACTGGCGGTCCTTGCCTTCCTCGTCATCGCCAAAGACGATCAGTTCCGGATCTGCCGCAGTCTGAATATTTGTCATATTTGCATTCATTTTCAAGCTCCCTGGAAACCAGTTTGCCTAGCCAAAGGGGACGTGTCAACCGTTTTGTGAAACATTCGTTCGCACAGCGAAATGGTGCAGTGCATGAAATTGTGCATGAATTTTTCTTCGAAAATTGACCTGCGCAGCGGTTTGTGGCCTCGTCGCTTGAGTATCGTTATATACGTCTGTATATTGCGCTGTTGGATGGCGGCCGCTGCACGAGTGACCGATTTTGTATTTTTTTGCATATCGCTATATAAAGCGATATATAACGAGAAAGAAAGATTAACGACGATGTTGAAACAGGTAATGGCGGGCGCCGTGATGCTGGCGCTGGCGCAGCAGGCCGCCGGCAAGGAAGACGCGGATGCGGCGGCGCCGTTCGTGCTGGGCACGGTAACGGTGGTCGGCCAGCGCGAGCAGGCAGTGCAGATGGAACAGCAGGTGGGATCGCAAGTGAGCCGCGCCGAGATGCGCCGCTTTAACCGCGACAACGTGGGCGACGCCTTGAATCTGCTGTCGGGCGTATCGCTGTCGACGAATGCGCGCAACGAAAAAACCGTCGCCATCCGCGGCTTCGATGCGCGCCAGGTGCCGCTGTACATCGACGGCATTCCCGTCTACGTGCCGTATGACGGCTATGTCGATTTCAACCGCTTCACGACGAGCGACCTGGCCGCCATCCAGGTGGCAAAAGGGTTTAGCTCCGTGGCATACGGCGCCAATACCCTGGGCGGCGCCATCAACCTGGTGTCGCGCAAGCCGACGGCGTTGACGGAAGGCGATGTGTCCGTGGGATTCGGCTCGGGCAGCGAACGCCAGGTCTCGGCCAACGTGGGCACGAACCAGGGTCTGTGGTATCTGCAGGCGGGCGTGTCGTATATCGACAGCGACGGCTTTCCCCTGTCGTCCGATTTCCGCCCGACGGCCACGGAAGACGGCGGCATGCGTAACAACTCATATCGCAAGGATCACAAGCTGTCGTTCAAGGTGGGCTACACGCCCACGGGCGGTGATGCGCAGTTTGGTGATGAGTATGCGCTCAGCTACTACAAGCAGCATGGCGAAAAGGGCCAGCCGCCATCGACGAATCCCGTCGGCGCGCGCTACTGGCAATGGCCGTACTGGAACAAGGAAAGCGTGTATTTCGTCTCGCAGACGCGCTTGGGCGAAGCCGAGCGTTTGAAACTGCGCCTGTACCACGACAGCTACGACAATGAAATCACGTCCTACACGAACGGCAGCTACAGCACCCTCAAGGCGAGTGGCCAGGGCAGCGTGAGCGGCGGGCGCAGCATCTATAACGACCGCACGAATGGCGGCGCGGTGGAACTCGAATCGTTCCGCCTGGCCGCGCACAGCCTGCGTGTGGTGGCCAGCTACAAGGCCGATGAACACCAGGAACGCGATGGCAAAGGCGTGCGCACCACCTGGTACAAGGATGCCTTGTGGACCCTGGGCGCGGAAGACAGCATCGCCCTCAATGCGGCGACGGAACTGTCGCTGGGCGTGTCGCGCAATGCACTGCGCCCCGACACCGTCTACAGCGCCGGCAATGCCTATACCTTGCCGGAGAATCAGTCGGCCACCGACTTGCAGGCGGGCGTGTTCCATCAATTGCATCCCGAGGCGAAGGTATATGCCACCGTGGCGCGCAAGTCGCGCCTGCCGACACTGAAGGATCGCTACTCGCAGCGCCTGGGCACGTATATCGAAAATCCGGCCTTGCGTGCGGAACAGGCGATCAACTATGAGCTGGGATATCAAGGAAACGCGCAGGGCGCCAGCCTGGAAGCGGCGCTGTTCTACAGCGACGTGAAGGACAAGATCCAGAGCGTGGCGAACGTGGCGGGCGTGCGTGCGCAGATGCGCAACGCGGGCAGGGCGTACATCAGCGGCGTGGAACTGGGCTTGCGCGGGCGCGCCGGCGCCTGGCTGGACTGGGGTGGCAACTACACCTACACGGACATGCAGAACGTCAGCGACCGCGCCATGCGCCTGACGGATGTGCCGCGCCACAAGCTGACGGCGCATGCCGTGCTGCACGCTTCGCGCCAGGTCGACGTGGTGGCCATTGCGGAATCGAACAGCGGGCGCTGGGTGTCGAACACCCTGGAGCTCGGTGGTTTTGCGACGCTGAACCTGAAGGCCGTGGTCCGGCCCTTGCCAGCCTTGACCCTGGAAGCGGGCGTGGCGAACCTGGCTGACCGCAATTACGCGCTGGCCGACGGTTTCCCCAGCGCGGGCCGCACGTGGCTGGCCAATGCGCAATACCAGTTCTGATTTTTTGATCGTTCCATGAAAGGACACAGCATGTTGAAGAAAATATTCGCCGGTTTTGCTTCGGCCTCGTTGCTGGCGGCGGCGCCCGCGTGGGCCGACCCGGCGCCGGCGCGCGACAATATGAGCCACGCGCTGACTGTCACGGGCAAGGTGGCAACGCCCTTGACCCTGAAGGTGGCCGACCTGCGCCAGCTGCCGCCGGCCAACGGCGGGGAAATCGCCGTCACGCGCCACAATGGCGACAAGGCCGAAACCATCACCAGTTACAAAGGCGTGCGCCTGCGCGACATTCTCGATAAGGCGGTGCTCGATGCACCGGGCCACAACGACGTCAAGAAGCTCGCCATCATCGCCACGGCCACCGATGGCTACGCGGTGGTGTTTTCCTGGGGTGAGCTGTATAACTCTCCGGCCGGCGAAGGCATCATCGTCTACTACGAAAAAAACGGCAAGGCGCTCGATGACAACGATGGCGAGATCGCGCTGATCTCGGCCAAGGATATCCGTACGGGGCCGCGCCATGTGAAGTGGCTGAACGGTATCGAGGTGCGCAAGCTGGTGGAATAAGGAAGTAACAAGGTCGGCCGCCGTGGAGCCATCCCCGGCGGCCGATTTTCTTACATTGCCAGTGCTTTTTTCATCGCCTGGCCCGCCACGTCGAACAATCCCCGCGCCGCTGGCGTCAGGCCCAGCATGTGCATAGCCGCATGGATCATGCCGTCAAGCTGCACGCACTCGGCCGCCACGCCATCGTCGCGCAGCCGCTGTGCATACGTAATCCCCTCGTCGTGCAGCGGGTCGTACTCGCATACCAGCACGGTCGCCGGCGGCAAGTCCTTCAGCGTACTTGCCCGAAGGGGCGCCGCGTAAGGCTGCATGCCATCGGCCGGTTCATTCAGGTACGCCGACCAGCAAAAACGCATGGCCTCGCGGGTCAGCGAAAAGCCTTCCGCATGGCGCTGGTAGGACGGCGTATCGAAGGCAAAATCAAGCGCCGGGTACAGCAGCAACTGGTGCGCCAGCGCGGGGCCGGCCTGGTCGCGCGCCATCAGGGCGGCGGCTGCCGCCAGGTTGCCACCCGCGCTGTCGCCACCCACCGCCAGCCGCCGCGCATCGATGCCCAGCGCCGCCGCATGCTCGGCGACCCAGCACAGCGCCGTGTAAAAATCGGCTAGCGGCACGGGGAACTTGTGCTCGGGCGCCAGCCGGTAATCGACGGAAAAGATCACGCAGCCGGTGGCGTTGGCCAGCGCGCGGCACGGGTTGTCGTACAGGTCCAGCGAGCACAGACACCAGCCGCCGCCATGCGCGAAGACGATGGCCGGCAAGCGCTGGTCCGTGTCCGCGCCGGCCGGCACGTAGGCGCGCACGGCCAGCGCATGCTCGCCGGGCAGCACGTAGTCCTTGATGGCCGCGACGTCTTCCAATGGCCCATGCAACTGGCGCAAGCCCGTTTCCGTGGATGCGCGCAAGTGTGCCAGCGAGGCGGGCGGCGGTGCATCTTTTGTCTGTTCCAGCCAGGCGGCGATCAGCGGATCGAGACTCACACTGGTTCTCCCGCCAGGAAGGGCAGCAGGTGGGCGATGAACGCCTCCGGCTGTTCTTCCATGATGAAGTGGCCGCATTCGGCGACGATGGCGCCTTGCAAATTGTCCGCCTTGCCCTGCATGGTCAGCAGGGGCGCGTCGTTGGTCGCGTGGTCGGCGCCGATGGCCAGCACCGGCATGGCCAGGCTCTTGTTCGCCCGCTCCAGGTTTTGCCGGATGGTTTCGGGGATGGCCCGATAGTAGGCGAAACCGGCGCGCAGGGCGCCCGGCGTGGCGTAGGCGTCCGCATACACGTCGACGGCCACCTTGTCGCGGCGGTACGACCAGCGGTCGAAGATGAAGCGGATGTACTCGCGCTCCTTGCCTGCCGTGAGCATTTCCGGCAAGTCCAGCACCTGGTTGAACATGAAGTGCCACAGGAAGATGTTGTCGGACGGCGCGACAAAAATCGGCGGCGCGGGCGCCAGGCCGGGAATGACGGCTTCCGTCAGCGCCAGTTTCGTCACGGCTTGCGGGAAATCGCTGGCCAGCGCGTAGCCGACCCACATGCCGATGTCGTGGCCGACCACGTCGTACTGCGCGTGGCCCAGGGCCAGCATGGCGCGGTGCAGGGTAGTTGCCACGGCGCCCGTGTCGTAGCCGCCGGCCGGACGGTCCGAATGGCCGCTGCCCGGCGGGTCGATGGCGATGGCCTGATAGCCGTTGGCGGCCAGCGCCGCCATCACGTGGCGCCATGCATACCAGGTTTGCGGCCAGCCGGGGATCAGCAGCACGGGTTTGCCTTCGCCAGCGATGACGCAATGCAGGCGCTGGCCGTCGATGCGGACGTAGTCGTGAATGAAGTCGTTCATATGGTTTCCTTGATTAGTTGTGCTGGATGCCCAGCAGGGTATGGATCTGCTCTGCGCTGACGGGGGCGCCGGCGAAGTCGTCGAAGATCTTGTCCGTGACGGGAATGATGTGGGCATTGATGAAGGCCACGCCTTCGCGCGCGCCCACTTCCTGGTCCTTCAGGCAGCACTCCCACTCCAGGGTGGCCCAGCCCGCGTAGTCGTTCTGCGCCATCTTCGAGAAGATGGCCTTGAAGTCGACCTGGCCATCGCCGAGTGAACGGAAACGCCCGGCGCGGTTTTCCCACGACTGGTAGCCGCCGTAGATGCCTTGCCGCCCCGTCGGATTGAACTCCGCATCCTTCACATGGAACATGCGGATATGGTCCTTGTAGATGTCGATGAATTCCAGGTAGTTCAGCTGCTGCAGCACGAAGTGGCTGGGGTCGAACAGCATCTTGCAGCGCGGATGGCGGCCCACGCGCTCGTAAAACATTTCGAAGCTGATGCCGTCATGCAGGTCTTCGCTGGGGTGGATTTCGTAGCACAGGTTGATGCCCTGTTCCTCGCACACGTCGAGGATGGGCAGCCAGCGGCGCGCCAGTTCGTCGAAGGCCGTCTCGATCAGGCCGGGCGGACGCTGCGGGAACGGGAATAAATATGGCCAGGCGAACGAGCCAGAAAACGTGCCCATGTCGGTCAGGCCCAGGCGCTTCGAGGCCATGGCCGCCAGCTTGACCTGCTCGATGGCCCACGCCGTGCGCGCGGCCGGCTGGCCGTGCAGGTGTTCCGGCGCGAAGCTGTCGCACAGCGCGTCGTAGGCCGGATGCACGGCCACCAGCTGGCCGAAGATGTGCGTCGTCAGTTCGCTGATGACGAGGCCATGGCCGGCTAGCATGGCGACCAGATCGTCGCAGTATTGCTGGCTGTGCGCGGCCTGCGCCACGTCGAACAGGCGCGCATCCCAGGCGGGAATCTGCAGGGCCTTGAAGCCCATGCCGGCCGCCCACTCGGCGATGGCGGGCAGGGTGTTGAAGGGCGCCGTGTCGGCGGCGAATTGTGCCAGATGCAGGCTCGGTCCTTGAATGGTTTTCATATCGGCTCCTATTGTTTGTCGATCGACAAAGAATAGGCGAAATTTTTTGCGCGGTCAAGGCGGTCATGCAAAATAAATCGCGAATGCGCTGCGGGTGCCAGGCGTTATACTGGCCGCCAGTTCGCAAGCAGAGGATGAAAATGGCAGGAAGACCGAGGGAATTTGACCGCGCGCTGGCGCTGGAAAAAGCGCGCGATGCGTTCTGGACGCGCGGCTACGAGGGCGTGTCGATGGCCGACCTGGTGGCGGCGCTGGGCATCGCCTCGGCGCGCATCTATGCGGCGTTCGGCTCGAAGGAGCAGCTGTTCCGCGAAGCCGTGGAACTGTATGAAACGGGAGAAGGCGCGTTTGCCGTGCACGCGCTGGCCGCCAGCCTGAATGTGCGCGACGCGGTGGCGCGCATGCTGGAAGAAGCCGTGCTGCTGTACACGCGCAGCGGCCAGCCGCAAGGCTGCATGGTGGTCACGGCCGCCACGAACACGAGCGCGGACAACGCGGGCATCGCCGACTGGCTGGCGCAGCACCGCCGCGCGCGCACGCAAGCCGTCATCGAGCGTTTGCGCGCGGCGCAGCTGGCAGAAGAATTGAAAGGGGAGGCGGACGTGCAGGCGCTGGGCGACTATTATGCGGCCTTGCTGCATGGCCTGTCGGTGCAGGCGCGCGACGGCATTCCGGCCGAACGGCTGCTGGCGCTGATTCAACCGGCGCTGGCGCCGTTGGCGCTGGAAATGAAAAATTAAACTATCTTGTCGATAGTCGCCGTGTTTAAGTCTTGACGTCGATCAGGCTGCCCAGGGCCTGGTCGGCCGCCTTGACGACATTCGCCGACAAATTAAAGCCGGCCTTGTAGACGAGGTTATCCGTCAGCTCGGACGCGAGTCCCACGCCGTTCGGCCGGCTTTCGGCCGCCTTGGCCGCATTCGCGTTGGCGCCGCTGACGCTTTCGCTGGCCGCCAGCTTGCGCCCTTCGACGGAGAGGGTGACGCCCGTGCCGGCCGGGCTGGACTCCTGGAACTGGGCTTGCTGCGGCTGGAAACCCGGCGTATTCGCATTGGCGATATTGTTGGCGGCCACATCCAGCGCGCGCTGGTTGGCGGTCAGCCCCGAGGTGCCGGTGGTGAGGGCGGATATGGACATGGCAACTCCTTCAGTAGGCTTCCAGTTTACTCCCGCCATCGGAAAAAGTGGTTGGTGCAAGGCAACAATTCTTCCCACAGGTGGTTGCCGCAAAAAATATGTGCGTCACGTAATTTTTTTATATTGTTCTGTGGCATTTCACTGTCTAGACTGGCAGGGAAGTCATCCACGGAGTCCGCCATTTTTCACCTGCTTCGCCCTCTTTTCCCGGGTTTGCTGCTCAGTTTTTTTTGCTTGCCCCTGAAAGCCCAGCTTGTCCCCACGCCATTGCCGCTCGATGCACGCCTGAACGAGCAAGTCATCATGCTGCCGGCCGGCGACGGCTTGCGCGAGACGCTGGAAACGACGGTGTTCCGTCCCGCCGGCCCCGGCCCGTTTCCCCTGCTGCTGATGAATCACGGCAAGCAAGCCGGGCCGGCAAGGCTGCAGCAGCGCGAGCGCTTTATCTATATGGCCACCGAGTTCGTGCGCCGCGGCTATGCCGTGATGCTGCCCATGCGCGCCGGCTTTGCCCGTTCCACGGGCGCCTACCGCGATGTCGGCTGCGACATGCTGGGCAACGCCCAGGGCCAGGCGCGCGACATGCTCGCCGCGCTCGCGTACGCGCGCCGCCAGAGCTGGGTCGACCCGCAGCGCATCGTCGTCGCGGGCCAGTCGTATGGCGGCATGGCGGCGCTGGCGCTGGCCACCCGGGTGGTGCCCGGCGTGCGCGGCGTGCTCAATTTTTCCGGCGGGCTGCGCGTCGACATGCCCGGCTGCGACTGGCAAGCGGCGCTGGCCAAGTCCTTTGCCACGATGGGCGCTTACAACCACATTCCCAGCCTGTGGCTGTATGGCGCCAACGACTCGTATTTCGGGCCGGCCCTGGCGCGGCGCCTGTTTCGCTCGTTTACGGGGTCCGGCGGGCAGGCGCAGCTGGTCGCCTATGGCCCGTTCAAGCGCGACGCCCACCTGACCCTGGGCAGCCGCGATGGCGTGGCCGTGTGGCTGCCCGCCACCGAGCGCTTCCTGCAGAAAATCGGCATGCCGGTGCGCCAGGTCTACCGCGTGGCCGATGCGCCATCGCCGCCGGCCACGCATTTCGCGCCGCAGGACGATATCGCCGCCGTGCCTTACCTGGAAGAGCAGGGCCGCGCCGCCTACCGCGACTTTCTGGAGAAAACCGCGCCGCGCGCCTTTGCCCTGTCGGCCAGCGGCGCCTGGGGCTGGGCCGAGGAGGGCGAAAGCCCCGACGTGCGCGCGCTGGCCTCGTGCCAGCGGCGCAGCAGCGTGCCGTGCCAGCTGTATTCGGTCGATGAAAGCGTCGTTTGGCCCGTCGCCGGCGCCAGCGCGAGCGCCGCCGGCGGTGCGCAATAGGCTGCCGCGCACGATAGTTGTCGCCGAAACGGGGGATGGGCGAATATACTAGGCGAAAAGGGAGGCGTTGCGCTTCCCGTCCGCCCTTATCATCAGCGAGAATTCACCCTTATGGCGTCATCCCCAGAAAACCTCAGCATGGCCGTGTTTTGCGACTTCGAGAACGTCGCGCTCGGCGTGCGAGATGCAAATTACGAAAAATTCGATATCAAGCCCATCCTCGAACGCTTGCTGCTCAAGGGCAGCATTGTTGTCAAGAAGGCATATTGCGACTGGGACCGTTATAAAAGTTTCAAGGGCACCATGCATGAGGCGAATTTCGAACTGATCGAAATTCCCCACGTGCGCCAGTCCGGCAAGAATTCGGCCGACATCCGCCTCGTGGTCGATGCGCTGGACTTGTGCTACACCAAGGCCCACGTCAACACCTTCGTCATCATCAGCGGCGATTCCGACTTTTCGCCGCTCGTGTCGAAACTGCGCGAAAACGCTAAGCAGGTGATCGGCGTGGGCGTCAAGCAGTCGACCTCCGACCTGCTGGTGGCCAATTGCGACGAATTCATTTTCTACGATGACCTGGTGCGCGAAAGCCGCCGCACGGCCGCCAAGCGCGATGCGCGCGAAACTCCGGCGGCCAAGCGTTCGCCGGACGAAGAAGTGCGCCGCAAGGAAAAATACGAGTCGCGCAAGACGGAGGCGATCGAGATGGCCGTTGCCACCTTCGATGCGCTGGTGTCCGAACGTGGCGACAGCGGCAAGATATGGGCCTCGATGCTGAAAGAAGCGATCAAGCGCCGCAAGCCCGACTTCAGCGAGTCGTACTATGGTTTCCGCACCTTCGGCAACCTGCTGGAAGAAGCGCAGACGCGCGGCTTGCTGGAATTTGGCCGCGATGAAAAATCGGGCGCCTACGTCTACCGCAGCAGCGGCCTGGTGCCTGTCGCCGCGCCCGTGAATGGCGAAGTCGCCAGCGTAGCCATCGTGGCTGGCGAGACCGGCATGGCGGCGGAAGAGGGCAATCAGCGCGATGGCGGCAGCCGCCGCGATTCGCGCCGCAATGGCCGTGGCGGCCGCAAGCAGAACGAGCAGCGCCGCGGCGAGTCCGCGCCACAGGCTTTCGTGCCGGTGGCCGACGCGGAAACAGACGTCGTCGAGCCGTACGCGCCGGCGCCGCAGCCGGAGGTACAGCACGAGGTAGCCGAAGCCGTCGCCGAGGTGGTGGCGGAAGAAGGCAACGCCAAGCGTGGCTCGCGCCGCAATGGCCGCGGCGGCCGCAAGAATGGCGATGGCGCCCGCGAAGCGCGCGCCGAAGTCGTCGAAGTCGAGGTCGCGCCGGTTGTCGAAGCCATGCCTGAACCTGTACCTGAGCCGGTAGTGGAAGCGAAGCCAAAGGCAAAGCCGCGCACGCCGGCCCGCAAGGCGGCAGCGGCGAAGAAGCCTGCCAAGAAGGCGGTTGAGGCGGTAGTGGAAGCTGCACCTGTGATTGAGCCTGCTCCGGTCGAAGTGGCTGTCGCGGCGGAAGACAAGCCAGCCAAGGCGCCGCGCAAGACGCCGGCACGCCGTCCTGCACGCAAGAAGGCGGAAGCGGCTTGATTGAAGCCCCGAAAGCAAGGGCTGGGGTCGGACGGGGACGCCGAGTCCCGGCGGGTCTGACCCCGGAATTTTGCTGCGTCTCGATACGCTCGGCTTAAGCATGTACCACGGCGAACGCTTCAACAGCATTTCCCATGTGGTGGGCGCCGCGCTGGCGGCCATCGGCGGCGTCATCCTGATCGTCGTGGCGGCCCGCACGGGCGACCCGTGGAAAATCGTCAGCTGCAGCGTGTATGCGGCCATGCTGCTCACGCTGTACCTGACATCCACTCTGTACCACAGCGTGCGCGGCAAGGCCAAGGTCGTGCTGCAGCGGCTCGACCACTGCGCCATCTACCTGCTCATCGCGGGAACCTACACGCCCTTCATGCTGGTGACCCTGCGCGGGCCGTGGGGCTGGTCGCTGTTCGGCGTCGTCTGGGGCCTGGCCCTGTTTGGCATCGTGCAGGAGTATGTGTACGCGAAAGGCGCGCGCATCCTGTCGCTGGTGATATACGTGGCCATGGGCTGGCTGATCGTCATCGGCATCAAGCCGCTCTTGGCGGCGCTCGAGTGGAACGGCTTCCTGTGGCTGGTGGCAGGCGGCCTGTGCTACACGGGCGGCATCGCTTTCTATGCCACCGACCACAAACTGCGCCATGGCCACGGCATCTGGCACCTGTTCGTGCTGGCCGGCAGTAGCTGCCATTTTATCGCCATTTTGTTCTACGTTGCCTGACGTTGGCTGCCGCCTTCACTGTTGCCGCTATTCCATTATAATGGCGCGATATGTGAAAGTAGCACAACAATAAGGCAACAATGGATATCAATTCGGACGACCTGAAAATCTTTGTCACCGTCATCGACAGCGGCACCCTGAGCGCGGCCGCCGTGCACCTGGGGCAAACCACGTCGGGCGTCAGCCGCGCCCTGTCACGCCTGGAAGACAAGCTGGCCACCTCGCTCCTGACGCGCACCACGCGTCGCATGGAGCTGACGGAAGAGGGGCAGCTGTTCCTCGACAAGGCGCGCGCCATTCTCGCGTCGATGGAAGACGTGGAGGAATCGATCCGCATCCGCCGCCAGAAACCGGCCGGGCGCCTGTCCGTCGACGCCGCCTCGCCCTTCATGCTCCATTGCGTGGTGCCGCACGTGGCGGAATTTCGCGCCATGTACCCGGACATCCGCCTGGAACTGACCAGCAACGACCAGATCGCCGACCTGCTCGAGCACCGCACCGATATCGCCATCCGCATCGGCGCCCTGGTCGATTCGACCCTGCATGCGCGCCCGCTCAGTGCCAGTCCGCTGCACGTGCTGGCAACGCCCGCCTACCTGGCGCGCCACGGCGAACCGGCCACGCCGGAAGCGCTGTCCGGCCATGCGCTGCTGGGCTTTGCGCAATATGAACTGGGGAATAACTGGCCGCTGCGCCACGAAGCGGGCAACAGCCTGCAGATCGTGCCCGCGCTGGCCGCCTCCAGCGGCGAAACCCTGCGCCAGCTGGCCCTGCACGACCAGGGCATCGTCTGCCTGTCCGACTTCATGACGAAGGACGACATCGCCGCCGGCCGGCTGGTGCAGGTGCTGCAGCCGTTCTATACGGGCTACCGGCAGCAGATCCACGCCGTGTATTACCGCAATACGCAGCTGGCGCAGCGCATCAGCTGCTTCCTCGAATTCCTGCAACAGAAGCTGTAAGGCCGGGCATGAAGGAGAAGAGCATGGAGTGCCCCACCTGCGGCGAATATGGCGACCTGCTGCATGCGACCATCCGCAAAACGGGGCAACAGGTGATCGTTTGCTCGGAGTGCGATCTGTTGTGGGCGCATCCGCAACAGGATATCGACCCGGCCCGCGCATCGGATGTGGCGTCGTTTTTGGCGCAGGCGGGCATTGAGCCCGATTGGCAGGAGCTGCAACTGGGCGCCAGGGTGCCGCCGCCGGCTACTGTGTGACGGGCGTTTCTTCCGCCCGCAGCAGGGCTTCCACTTCATGCGCGGGCAGCGGCCGGCTGAAATAATAGCCTTGCGCTTCGTCGCAGCCATGGCGGCGCAGGTAGTCGAGTTGCTCGGCCGTTTCCACGCCTTCGGCCACCACGCGCAGTTTCAGATTGTGCGCCAGGGCGATGATGGAGACGACGATGGCCGCGTCGTCCGCGTCGCGCGCCACGTCGCCGACGAAGCTGCGGTCGATCTTCAGCACGTCGATGGGGAAGGTGCGCAGGTAGGCGAAGCTGGAATAGCCGGTGCCGAAGTCGTCGATCGACAGCTGCACCCCCAGCGCCTTCATGTCGTGCAGCTGGCTGACGGCCAGCGCCACATCGTGCATGAACAGGCTTTCCGTCAGTTCCAGTTCCAGGCAGGCGGGCGGCAGGCCCGTTTCCAGCAGCACTTCAGCAATCGAGGCCACCAGGTTCGGCTCGTTGAACTGGCGCGCCGACAGGTTCACGGCCAGGCGCAAGGTGTCGAGTCCCGCCGCATGCCAGCGCTTCACCTGCGCGCACGCTTCGCGCATGACCCAGGCGCCGATCGGCACGATCAGGCCCGTGTCTTCGGCCAGCGCGATGAAGCGCTGCGGCGCCACCATGCCCAGATCCGGATGCTGCCAGCGCAGCAGCGCTTCCACGCCGACGATGCGTCCGCTGGCCAGGTCCACCTGCGGCTGGTAATGCAGCACGAACTGCTCGCGTTCGAGCGCATTGCGCAGCGCCGTCTCGATGCGCAGGCGCTCCAGCGTGGCCTGATTCATGGCCGTTGTGTAGAACTTGATGTTGTTGCGGCCCTGTTTCTTGGCGCAGTACATGGCGATGTCGGCCTGCTCGATCAGGTTCTGCGTCTCGCCATTCAGGGTCACGTCGCCAGGCGCGTCGTAGCGCGACATGTCGTACACGGCCACGCCGATGCTGCAGGTGACGAAGAATTCCTTGCCGTCCAATAGCACGGGCTGGGCCACGGCATCCATCACGCGCTGCACGATGGCGCCGCTGAGCACTTCGTCGGCCTGTTCGCACAGGATGGCGACGAATTCGTCGCCCGACAGGCGCGCCACCGTATCGCTTTCGCGCAGGCTGGCCTGCAATCGCGTGGCGATGGTTTTCAGCAGCAGGTCGCCGGCCTTGTGTCCGAGGCTGTCGTTGACGAACTTGAAGCGGTCGAGGTCGATCAACAGCACCCACAAGGCGCGGTTCTTGCGGCGCGACAGGGCCATCGCCTGCGCCAGGCGGTCGCGCAGCAGCGCGCGGTTGGGTAAACCCGTCAGCACGTCGTGGTGGGCGATGTGCTGGATTTGCTGCTCGGCCAGCTTGCGTTCCGTGATTTCGGAGCCCGTGCCCCGGTAGCCGCGAAATTCACCGAGCTCGTTGAACAGCGGTTCGCCATTGATGCTGAACCAGCGCAGCTGGCCGTCGCGGTCCTGCATCGCATATTCGAGGTTGGAAAAGGGCAGGTGCGCTTCCAGGTTGGCGATATGCTGCTTGCCCCAGCGCGAATTGCGCATCTCCGCGTTGTTGTCCCAGCGCGTCATGCCGATGAAGCGTTCCAGCGGCATGTTCGACTTGTCCGTGAAACCGCTGGTGATGTGGGTGAAGCAGAAATGGGCGTCCTGTTCCCAGTACCAGTCCGAGGACAGGGCCAGCAGGCGGCGGAAGCGCTTTTCGCTTTCCTGCAAGGCGCGCTCCGTGCGCTGGCGCGCCCGCACGTCGGCGCTGAGCAGCTCGTTGCTGCGCTTGAGGTCGGCCGTGCGCTGCTCCACCAGCAGCTGCACGCGGCGCGAGCGCTGCGTCAGCGACTGCACGAAGGCGGCCGTCAGCGTGCTGAACAGCAAGCCCGTGATCAGGGTAAACAATGAGCCCAGATGGTCGGCCAGGAAGGGACGCGGATGGGCCACCACGCGCACGTGCCAGGGCCGGCCGGCGGAGGTGAAGGCCCGGTCATAATGGTTGTGGTAGGCAAAGTGCAGCCAGCGGGGCAAGGACTCCCAGGCGCCGCCCGGCTCGTCGACGGGCGCCTGGCCGTGGCGGAAGATCAATTGACGCGGGTCGGCGCCGGCGTCCGCGTAGACACTGAGTTCAAGCTGCGAGTCGCCCAGCAGGTCGGCGCCGGCAAGGATTTTCTGCACCAGTTCCCCGGCGCGCACGATGACGGCCGTATCGCCGATCAGCGCCGCGCGCCGCTGCGCTATCGTTTGCAGGGGCACGCCGTGGCGGTAGACGGGACGCACGATGACGAAGCCCCGTTGCGGCCCTTGCGCCAGGGCCAGCAGACCGGTGGCGGTGGTCTGGCCGCTGATGATCGCCTGTTCCAGCGCGCGCGCCAGCACCCCGCTCGGGCTGACGTTCAGGCCGAAGGCGGGGCCGTTGTCCTGCAAGGGTTCGAGGTAATCGACCACCAGGTAACTGGCGCGCGTGGTGGCGGGCACGACGACGCCATCGCGCATTTCCGTCATGGCGTAGCCGGGCACGATGCGCCGCAGTTCGGCCTCGAATGCAGGGCGCTGCGCATGCGGCACGATGCGGTGGAAATTGAAGGCCTGGATGAAGGGGTGGCGCTGCAGCAGCGGCGTGGTGAAGTCGTGGAATTGTTCGCGCGTGACGGGCACGACGGCGGCAAACAGCTGGTTCGTCGTGGTCAGCACCTCGACCGCGTCGTCGAGCCCCTGCTCGATGGCGGCCACCCTGGCGCCGGCGCGCTGCTGCAGGCTCAGGCCCATCTTGTCGTATTCGAGCTGGCTGATGGCGGCAAACAGCACGGCCGTCACGCTGACGCCGCAGGCAAAGGTCAGCGCGGCCGCGGCGGAAATCGACAATGGCAGGCGGCCACGCAGCATGGTTTTTCCTATCTCACTTCATGGACACATGGGTTCGGCGGCGCCTGCCGGCCCCACGCAGGCCGTAGTTTGTCATAAACCACATCCATCATGCTGATTTTGCACCAAAACACTGCTAATAAGCAACAATATCTATGACCCGGGAAGACGACTTTCAGTCGTTGTCGCTGCCTGACCGGCGGCGCACACGCCACAACTGCCATGCCGGCAGCCAGCGGTTCAGGAAAGACAGGCCGGCCATCCGGCGCCAGCGCACCAGGCGCACCATGCGCATGGCGCGGCCGCCGGCGTCCTGGCCCGGCTCGGGCTTGGCGGCGAAGACGATGCGGTTATTGCCGGCGATGCCGTCGAAGTGGCACACGGCGCCGCGGAAAGTCAGCATCAGGCGCGCCAGCATGGCGGGGTAGTGCTCGTCATAACTGAACAGGTTGGCCACCAGCACGCCGCCGGGCAGCAGCGCGCGCAGGCAATCCGCATAGAAGCGCGCGCTGCCCAAGGCTGGCGGCAGGCCCGTTTCGTCGTAGCCGTCGAGCAGCAGCACGTCGGCGCAGCCCGGATGCTGGCGGATATAGCTGACGGCGTCCGTCTCGATGACGCGCAGGCGCGCATCGTCGGGCGGCAGCATGAACTGCTCGCGCAGGGCGATCACGTCGGCGCGCAATTCCAGCACCGTGATGCGCGTATCGGGCAGGTGGCGGTGGCAGAATTTCAGCAGCGAGCCGCCGCCCAGTCCCACCATCAGGATGTGCCGCGGGCGCGGCACGAACAGGGTAAAGCACATCATGGCGCGCGCGTAGCGCAGCAGCAGATGGCCGGGGCGCGACAGCAGCATTTCGCTCTGGATCATGCCGGGCTGGAATTCCAGGCGGCGCCGGTCGCCACAGGTATGCACCTGCGGGGCAGGCGGGGTGGTGCTTCTGTTTTCCGGCATGGGACGACTTCGCTGAGTGGACTGGGGGAGATGCTTTGTTGCATTCAGAGAAATCTGATAAGCTCCCGTGAGCATACCCGATTAATCCGCGCCGAGCATGCGTATATGTATATGCATACGGCGCGCGGCGGCACGGCTGCGCAGTCGGGCACCATGGAGACAAGCATGTTTTTGGATCACCCCATCATTACGGCGACGAACAGTTTTACGGAGCCTGACCGCATCGAGCGGCTGACGCGCGTGTACGGCTACGCGGCGGCGCTGGCCGACCAGGCCGGCAATGTCGGTTTCATTGAAAAAGTGGCGCAAATCCACGACCACAAGGGCACCCTCATCGTCTTCTGGCATGAAGTTCCCAGCGAAGTGGAAAAGCAGTATTTCGTGCAGGCCTGGGCCAGCAAGGTCGGCGACGGCAGTACCAATGTCGAGCACGAAATCTGAGCTGGCGTGCCGCGCCTGCGCGGCGACGGCGTAGCCCATGGATATCAAGACCCTGGTACTGGCCCTGGCGCTTGGCAACCTGAGCCTGTGCGCGGCCCTGTTCTTCTTCGAGTACGAGCGCAAGAAGTCGCTCAGCATGTCCACCTGGGCGGTGGCCAAGCAATGCCAGGCCGTGGCCTGGTGTCTGCTGTATTTCCGCGGCGTGCTGCCCGATTCCCTCTCCATCTTGCTGGGCAACAGCCTGCTGTTTGCCGGCATGGCCCTGGACGCGGGCGCGCTGTGGCAGGCGGCCGGGCGCAGCGGCTGGCGCCGCTATGTCTTGCCGGCGCTGGGTGTGTCGGTGGGGCTGTTTGCCGCCTGTTATCTGTTCGACGTGGCGCCGCTGCTGCGCAGCGCCGGCGGTTCGCTGATCGTCGCCGGCTTCTTCCTCGCCGGTGTGGCCGCGCTGTGCCTGAAATGGCGCGAGGCGAGCATGCTGCGCCGCTTCCTCGTCGTCAGCATGGGTCTGCTGTCCTTGCTGATCGCCGCGCGCGGCGTGCTGGCCGCCACCATCCCGGCTTTTGACGCGGAGCTGCTGCAGCTGGCCGGCTTCGGCGCCCTGTACCTGATGATGCTGACGAACGCTTTCGGCTATTTGCTGCTGTCGCGTGAAAAACTGGGCGGCGAGCTGGCGCGCCTGGAAGTGCTCGACGCGGCCACGGGCGTGCCGAACCGGCGCGGCTTTTACCAGGCGCTGGCGCCGTGGATGGCGCTGGCGCGCCGGCCCGGCTTGCCGACGGCGCTGGTGGTGCTCAATATCGACCACTTCAAACGAGTCAACGACAGCTATGGCCATCCGGTCGGCGATGCGGTGCTGAAAACCATCGTCGACACCTGCCGCCAGCAGTTGCGCGACAGCGACCTGATGGGCCGCCTGGGCGGCGCCGAATTCGCCATCCAGCTGCCGCGCACGACCCTGGCCGATGCGCTGATGGTGGCCGAGCGCATCCGCGCCGCCGTCGAAGTGCTGCCCGTCAAGACGGAACGGGCCGTGCTGCAACTGACGGCCAGCCTGGGCGTGACCACCATCCGAGCCGAAGACAGCACCGTCAGCCTGTTCAAGCGGGCCGACGAAGCGCTCCAATCGGCCAAGCAGGCGGGCCGCAACAGGGTCGTCGAGGCGCAAGCTGCGAGCACCCTCGATATTTAAAGGCTATGTCACCGTCAAATGTGGGAATGCGCCCAGCGTTACTTTCAATAACGTTTCCGGTGAACGGATGCGCCTGGCGTCGAGGATCCAGCGCCAGCCCAGGTAGTTCGGCAGGTAGCGCGTCGCCACGCCATGAAACGGACCCAGCCATTGCCGCAAACGGCTGTGATAGGCATTGACGTTCTGCACATGGGCGGCGCCCTGCACGCGGATGCCGGCGCGCAAGTTGACGGCCTGGTGGCTGATGCCCGCTTCCCTCGCAAAGGCCCGGTAGGCGGCATGGCCATCGGTCACCAGCAGCACGTCCTTGTCGATGACAGGCAACAAGCAATGATGCAGCTGCGCTTTCGTCAACGCCCCTTTTCCCGTGACAAAATCGAGCGTCTGCCCCGTGCGGTCGCGTGCCACCAGGATGCAGACCTGTTCATTGGAAATGCCGCGCTTGTGGGCATGGCCGCCCCGGTGGCGCGCTGGACGCGTCATGTTTCTGGATCCCTTTTCCGATTCCAGCAGATATAACTCGTCGGCTTCGGCGATGCCGTGCAGACCATGCGGTCTGTCCGTCTTTGCCAACGACAAAAACCGGTGGCGCCAGCGGAACGTCGTGTTGCGGTGTACGCCCAGCTGTAACGCCGCCTTGCGCACGGAATCCGATGCCAGCAGGCAATCGGTGTAGTCGAGCCACAAGGTTTTATGGCGCAAGCGGGCCAACGGCGTGCCGGTGAGTGCATTGAAGGTGCGACCGCAGGGCACGCAGCGGTAGCGCTGCAGGCCGTGCGCATGGCCGTGCCGGTGCAAGTGCACCGAGTGGCAGGCGGGACAGGCCAATCGCAACTGCGCCACACTTTCCAGCAGCGCGACGGTCGCGTCGTGTGGAGAGTTACCTCGCAGCAGGGCAATGCCCGCCTGCCGCTGGCGCTGGCTCAAATGAGCAAACTGCGCGATAAAACTGATCCATTCGGCTGGCAGCATGATCTTCTGCTCCCTGTGAGGTGAGTATGCAGAGTCAGACAGCACGGCCACAGGAAGATTCCGACATTTCCCTACTTGCCGATGACAGAGCCATATTTAAATCGGATTATTTCTTGCGCGAGCCCAGCCAGCTCGGTTCCTTGCCGCATTCCTTGGGCAGGAACAGGGCATCGAGGCCCGGATCGCAGCGCCGGTCAGGCGCCTTCATCGGCTCGACGGTCAGCCATTCGCTCTTGGGCAGTATCTTTTCTTCGCGTGGCGCCACGGGTGGCGCGGGCGGCAGGCTGTCTTGCCAGCGTGACTCCGCGGCAGGCGCGGGCGGAGTGGCCCAGTTCGCGTCAACCTGCGCTTCGGGCGCTGGCGGCGTGTCCGCATGAGCGGCGGCGCACAGCAAGCTGCTGGCGAAGATGAGCGTGCGCATGGCTGTGCTGTTTATTGAAATCATGGTCTGTCCTTGGTCGGTGCCGCGAGGGCTGGCTCTGCATTATGACGCCAGCCGGAAGCAAAAACACAAGAAAATTGCAACGGCATGTTACCAAAGGGACTATAGTTACTGATAGCAAGCAGGTGCACTGCAGCAAGGTGATTGAAAGGTGAGCGCGGCGCGGGGCGCCGGCACCCGAGCATGTGCATTCCCTAACTTTCATTTAAGCTAGGCAAGTTATGCTATGGCATGCACGCCAGGCTGTCCTTTGCCGTTCGCACCGCAGTTCCCCTTTTTTACTCTTGCCAGGCCCATAATGAAAATGCTCAAATCCCTGCCTGTATGGCCGCTTGCCGCCCCGATTGCCGGTTGGCTGTTCCTGTTCGGTTCCACCTTCAATCTTGGCGGCGCCTACCAGATACTGCTGGTGGCTGGCCTGATCGGCAGCGTGCTGGCCGCCGTGTACCACGCGGAAGTGGTGGCCCATCGCATCGGCGAACCGTATGGCACCTTGGTGCTGGCGCTGGCCGTGACCCTGATCGAGGTGGCGCTGATCGTCTCGCTGATGCTGGCCGGCGGACCGGAAACGACGGGCCTGGCGCGCGACACCGTGTTTGCCGCCATCATGATCATTTTGAACGGCATCGTCGGCATCTGCCTGTTGCTGGGCGCCGGGCGCCATCGCGAGCAAACCTTCGGCCTGCTGGGCGTGAGCGCGTCGCTGGCCACCCTGGCGGCGATTGCCGTTCTGACCCTGGTGCTGCCGAACTACACCTCGAGCGCCGCCGGTCCTTTCTACAATTCCAGCCAGCTGATTTTCATCGCCGTGATCTCGCTGGTCCTGTATGGCACCTTCGTGCTGGTGCAGACGGTGCGCCACCGCGATTACTTCCTGCCCAAGGAAGCCGTCGGTGATGAAGAGGTGCATGCGGCGCCGCCCACGCCCACGGTCGCCTGGGTCAGCGCCGGCGCGCTGCTCGTGTGCCTGGGCGCAGTGGTGCTGCTGGCCAAGTCGCTGGCGCCCGCGCTGGAGACGGCGATTGCCGCCATGGGCGCGCCGAAAACCCTGGTCGGCATCGTCATCGCCGCCATCGTGCTGCTGCCCGAAGGCCTGGCCGCCGTGCGCGCCGCGCGTGCGAACCGTTTGCAAACGAGCCTGAACCTGGCGCTCGGTTCCGCGCTGGCCAGCATCGGCCTGACGATACCCGCCGTGGTGGTGGTGTCGCTGGCCACGGGCCTGACGATCACGCTGGGACTCGACATCAAGTCGACGGTGCTGTTGCTGCTGTCGTTGATGGTGGCCACCCTGTCGCTGGGCACGGGACGCACCACGGTCATGCAGGGCACGGTGCACCTGGTGATTTTTGCGGTTTATTTATTCACCACCATCGTGCCGTAAACGTCGCCGCTGCGCGACTTCTTGTCACAATCCTGTCACGCCGCTGTCATACGATGGGGGTAGTGTGGTAGGATTTTTAAATCGTTTAAATGATTTATATAGTTTAGCAACTGAGTTTGCCAACTTTTTCAGTTGGCATTGCAATGACAAGACAAGAGGCCAGTATGTATGCAGCGGTGGACCTGGGGTCCAACAGTTTTCGTTTACACGTCGGCAAGCATGATGGCGACACGATCCGCGTGGTCAAGAGCGTGCGCGACCCGATACGCCTGGCCGCCGGTCTGGACGCCAATGGCGACCTGACCGAAGCGGCCATGCAGGGCGCGCTGGCTTGTTTGCAGCACTTTCGCGCCATCCTCGCCGGCTTTGAGCTCGATGCCGTGCGCGTGGTGGCCACGTCGGCCATGCGCGTGGCGCGCAACGGCGCCGTCTTCCTGCCGCTGGCCGAGCAAGCCATCGGCCATCCGATCGAGATCATCTCGGGCGAGGAAGAGGGGCGCCTGATCTACATGGGCGTGGCCAATGCGCTGGCCATACCCGGCGAACGCCGGCTGGTGATGGACATCGGCGGCGGCTCGACCGAACTGATACTGGGGCGCGGCAACGATATCGAGCGGGTGGAGTCGTTCAGCCTGGGCACCGTCAAGCAAAGCCTGTCGTTCTTCATCGGCGGACGCATCGACGCGCCGTCGTTCGAGGCGGCCATTTTGTCGGCGCGCAGCCACTTCGAGGATGCGGCGCCGCCGTATCATCCGCAGCACTGGAAGACGGCTTACGGCTCTTCCGGCACCATCCGCACCATCGCCGACATCATCGCCCGCAACAAGCTCGGTGATGGCTTGCTCACGAGCGTCAGCCTCGACGCGCTGGCGCGCCGCTTCATCGAACTCGGTCACACCAGCCGCATCGACATGCCCGGTTTGCGTCCCGACCGCGCCAGCACCATCGTTGGCGGCCTGGCCATCTTGATCGGCCTGTTCCGCGAACTGGCCATTCCCGCCATGACGCCGATCGAAGCGGGCTTGCGCATGGGCGTGATGTGGGATTTGTACCTGCGTTCGACCAAGCGTGACCGCCGCGAACAATCGGTGCAGGGCTGCATGGAGAAATTCCATATCGACCAGCAGCGCGCCGGCCGGGTGGCCGAGCAGGCGCTGGCCATGTACGCGCAGCTCAAGCCCACCTCCGACGCCCTGGTGAAATCCCTGCGCTGGAGCAGCCTGCTGCACGAAGTGGGCTTGGCCGTGTCGCAGACGGGCTACCACAAGCATGCCTCCTACATCGTGGAAAACGCCGACTTGCCCGGTTTTACCACGCGCGAACAGAAGACCATGAGCCGGCTGATCCTGGCGCAGAAGGGCAACTTGCGCAAGATCGGCGAAGTGCTGTCCGATCCCGATTTTGCCAAGGCCGTGCTGGCCTTGCGCCTGTCGATTCTGCTCATGCATGCGCGCATCGAAGCCGATTTCAGCGAACTGCGCCTGCGCATGAAGAACCGCATTGAGCTCGACATCAAGCGCGGCTGGGTGGCGCACCATCCCACCGTGTCGTTCTGGATCGAGAAGGAGCAGGAATTCTGGGATGAGGTTGGGGTCGATTTCACCATCCGCGCCAGCGCATAGTGGGTCATTGCGCCATGCCGTGCGCATGGCTTGATGTGCAGCAAGCAATATTTTTAAAAACAGTATATATTGTTTATATTATTTACTAGATTGGAAAATCCATGACCAAAACCGTCCCAGCGAAAAAAGCCGACAGCGCACCCGTATCGATGTTTCCCACCAGCGCTTCGATCAATGCGGCAGCGGCCAAGGCCGCGCCAGCCGCCAAGCCTGCAGCCAAGCCAGCCGTGAAGCCTGCGGCCAAGCCGGTGGCCGCCAAACCGGCCGCAGTCAAGCCTGTCGCCGCCAAGCCTGTGGCGGCGAAACCAGTAGCAGCGAAACCAATAGCAGCGAAAGCTGCCGCAGCCAAGGCGCCCGCCGCCAAGCCGGCGGCCAAGGCCGTCGTCGCCAAAGCCGTTGCCAAGCCAGCGGCCAAGGTTGCCGCGAAGCCCGCCGCCAAGCCTGCAGCGAAAGCCGCCGTCAAACCGGTAGCGAAACCGCCAGCGAAACCGGTGGCCAAAGCGGCTGCCAAGCCTGTGCCGGCGAAAAAAGCGCCGGTCGCCAAGGTCGCCGCCGTCAAGGAAAAAGCCCGCAAGCCGAAACTCGTGCGCGACAGCTTCACCATGCCGGAAGCGGAATACGAAGTCCTGGGCCAGGTGAAAAAAGCTTGCCTGAAGGCCGGTTTCGAAATCAAGAAAAGCGAATTGCTGCGCATCGGCGTGGCGCTGATCAGCCAGATCGACCTGGCCACCCTGCAAAACGTGCTGGCCGGCTTGCCGCAGCTGAAAACGGGCCGTCCGAAGAAGGATTGATGGCGCGGGCAGGGGCCGCACCCCTGCCTGGCCGTTCTGGTTTACCATGGGGCCTGTGATAGTTCCCCCATGGTTGCCATGTCAGAAGATACAGATATCGAACGCGCCGGCTTCGTCGAGCGCGCCATCGTCCGCCACCAGGCGGGCGTCTCTACCCCAGCCATCGACCACGTCGCCGAGGAAATCCCCGTCGCGCTGGTTTTCAATGGCATTTCCCACGTCGTCATGATGGCCACACCGCGCGACCTGGAGGCATTTGCCTATGGCTTCGCGCTGACGGAAGGCGTGGTCGCTTCCGCAGATGCCATCTTTGACTGCGAAGTGTTCCTGCGCGCAGATTCGGCCGAAGTGGCGTTGAGTATCGCCCAGGAAGACTTCGTGCGCCTGAAGGACCGGCGCCGCCAGCTGACGGGCCGCACGGGCTGCGGCGTGTGCGGCATCGACAGCATCGACATGCTCGACTTGCAGCCGCAAGCGCTGCCGCCGTCCCTGATCCGCGTCGACCTGCCGGCCGCATTGGCGCGCGCATCAAGCGGCCTGCGCGAGCACCAGGCGCTGATGCGGGAAACGGGCGGCGTGCACGCGGCTGCGTGGTGCACGCCCGACGGCGATATCGTGCACGTGTTCGAGGATGTCGGCCGCCATAACGGTCTCGATAAACTGATTGGCCACCTTGCGCTGCACGATATCGACATGCGGCGCGGCTTCGTCTTCCTGTCCAGCCGCGGTAGCTACGAGCTGGCGCGCAAGGCGGCGCGCATGCAGATTCCGTTGTTGGCGACGATTTCCGCCCCCAGTTCGTTGGCCATTTCCATCGCCACGCAGGCGGGCATGAAGCTGGTGGGCTTTTGCCGCCAGGATGCCTACGTCGATTACACGCCAGGCATCACGCTTTAACTTCACTGCGTTGCAGCAGCACGGGCACGGATTTCGACGTCGGCGTGCCGGCGCCGTCGGCCGTGCTGGCCAGCGGCACCAGCGCGTTCGTCTCGGGGTAGTACGCGCCCAGGCAGCCGCGCGGGATATCGTATGCCACGAGCCGGAAGCCATCGGCGCGGCGCGTCACGCCATCGTCCCAGGCGCCGATCAGGTCCACCAGCTCGCCATCGGCAAAGCCCAGCATGGCGATATCTTCCGCGTTGGCGAAGACCACCTTGCGCGTGCCGTACACGCCGCGGTAGCGGTCATCCATGCCGTAGATGGTGGTGTTGTACTGGTCGTGCGAGCGCGTGCTCATCAACACCATCAGGCGTTCGCCGTGGCGCGCTCTAGCGCGGTGCAGCGGCGTGTCCAGCGGCAGCGGGGCGACGAGGAAGCTGGCCTTGCCGCTGGCCGTCTTCCACACGCGTTCGCGCGACGCCACCGTCAGATGAAAGCCGCCCGGCTGCGCCACCCTGGCGTTGTAGTCGTAAAAATCGTCGAATACCTTTTCGATATCGTCGCGGATACGCGCATAGTCTGCCGCATACGCGCGCCAGTCCACCAGGCTGCTCCCCACGGTCGCTTCGGCCATGCCGGCCACGATGGCCACTTCCGAGCGCAGCTGCGGCGAAGCGGGCGCATTGCGGCCGTACGAGATATGCACCATGCTCATCGAGTCTTCCACCGTCATGCCCTGCGCCACGCCGTGCTGCAGGTCGATTTCCGTGCGCCCCAAGGTGGGCAGCAGCAGGGCTTCCTTGCCGATGACCAGGTGGCTGCGATTGAGCTTGGTGGCCACCTGCACCGTCAGCGCGCACTGGCGCAGGGCGGCAAAGGTCAGCGGCGTATCGGGCGTGGCGGCGGCGAAATTACCGCCCAGCGCGATGAATACCTTGACGTCGCCGCGCTGCATGGCTTCGATGCTGGCCACCACATCGTGGCCGTGTGCGCGCGGCGGCGCGAAACCATACACCTGGCCCAGGCGGTCGAGGAAGGCCGCCGTCGGCTTTTCCTCGATGCCCACCGTGCGGTCACCCTGCACGTTGGAGTGGCCGCGCACGGGACATAGCCCGGCGCCCGGCTTGCCGATCTGCCCGCGCAGCATCATCAGGTTCGACAGCATGCGGATGGCCGCCACGCTGTGCTTGTGCTGCGTCAGTCCCATGCCCCAGGTGGCGATGATGCGCTGGCCATGAATAAAAATGTCCGTCAGCGCCTCGATCTGCGCGCGCGCCACGCCCGATTCTGCCACGAGCAATTGCCAATTCTCTGCGCGCAAGTCGTCGCGGAAGGCGTCGAAGCCGCTGCAGTGTTCCGCGATGAAGGCGTGGTCGATGACGGCGGGCCTGCCTGCCGCCTGCGCCGCGTCGTCATGCTCGACGACCCTCTTGGCGACGGCCTTGATCAGGGCGAAGTCGCCGCCCAGCGTCGGCTGGACGAACAGCCCGGCCAGGCGCGTGCTGCCCAGGGTCGCCATTTCCAGCGCGCTTTGCGGGTCCATGAAGCGCTGCAAGCCCCGCTCGCGCAGGGGATTGATGGAGACGATGCTGCCGCCGCGGCGCGCGCAGTCGCGCAGTTCGCCCAGCATGCGCGGGTGGTTGGTGGCGGGATTCTGGCCGAAGATGAGGATGGTGTCGGCCAGTTCGAAGTCGGCCAGGGTCACCGTACCCTTGCCGATGCCGACAGTGGCCGGCAAGCCGCGGCTGGTCGCCTCGTGGCACAGGTTGGAGCAGTCGGGGAAGTTATTGGTGCCGTACAGGCGCGCCATCAGCTGGTACAGAAAGGCGGCTTCGTTGCTGGCGCGGCCCGACGTATAAAACGCAGCCTGGTTCGGGTCGGGCAGGGCGCGCAGGTGGCGCCCCACGAGGGCATAGGCGTTATCCCAGGAAATCGGCACGTAGCGGTCGCTGGCAGTGTCGTACACCATCGGTTCCGTCAAACGGCCGTGCTGCTCGAGCGCGTAGTCCGACTGCTCCAGCAACTGCGTGACGGTATGGCTGGCGAACAGCTCCGGGCCGGCGCGGCGGCTGGTCGCTTCGGCGGCGACGGCCTTGGCGCCGTTTTCGCAAAAGGCAAACGTGGAAGCGTGGTTGCGGTCGGGCCAGGCGCAGCCGGGACAGTCAAAACCGTCGGGCTGGTTTTGCGCCAGCAGCGCCTTCAGGTTCTCGGGCGCGACGCGCTCCTGGCGCAGGCTGATGGCCACGTGTTTCAAGGCGTCCCAGCCGGCGGCGGGCTTGGTGTAGGGCGTGATGTGGACGGCGTCGGTGTCTTTCATGGGCTCTTTGGGCTGGGCGAGTGTGGTAATTATGCACGATCCCCGAATGACATTGACTTGCGTCACGGAAATGACATTCGGCTGTCATTTTCCTGACATATTAGACAAGTACGCTGGAGTCGTCTTGATCACAGGGATGAAACCATGCAGAACATAATCGCATCAAACGAAGCCAAGGCCCGTCCGGTCCAACTGGTGCTGAGCCAGGCCACTACCGCGGCGGAAGTGCGCGAAGTCCAGCGTTTGCGCTACAAGGTGTTTATCGAAACCATGGGCCTGACGTCGCTGGCCAACGCCGATGGCCTCGACAGCGATGAATTCGACGCGCACTGCGATCACCTGATCGTGCGCGATGCCGATACCCTGAAAGTGGTGGGCACCTACCGCGTGCTGAGCGCGGCCAAGGCGGCCAAGATCGGCCGGCTGTATTCCGAAAACGAGTTCGACTTGAGCCGCCTGAAGAACCTGCGCGGACGCATGGTCGAAGCGGGCCGCGCCTGCATCCACCCGAAATACCGGGGCGGCAGCGTGATCATGCTGCTGTGGTCGGGCCTGGCCGAGTACATGCGCCGCGAGCGCTGCGACTACCTGGTCGGCTGCGCCAGCATCAGCCTGGCCGATGGCGGGCATAACGCCGTCGCCGTGTACCAGGCGCTGGCCGAGAAGCACATGGCGCCAAGCGAATACCGCGTCACGCCGCACCTGCCGTTCCCCATCCACCAGGTGGAAGCGGCGCACAAGCCGCAGGTGCCGCCGCTGATCAAGGGTTACCTGCGTTCGGGCGCCTGGATTTGCGGCGAACCGGCCTGGGACCCTGATTTCGAAAGCGCTGACATGTTCATGATGATGCCGCTGGCGAATCTGGACGAGCGCTATGCGCGCCATTATGGCGTGGTGCCTGGCTAAGGCCGACGCCGGGAAGTGAGGCCTGCAGCTGGCTGGCCAGCGCCTGCACGGCGCTGCGCAAGCCGGTGTCCGCGCTGTCGGGCGGCAGCAGTTCAAGCAGGAAGCGCAGCGGCGCCGTGATCGTTTCGGGTTCGCCGATACTGCCGTGGCGCCGCACGGCGTCGTGGTACAGGGCCAGGAAGGCGGCGCGCGCGGGCGCGTCGAAAGGCTGGCCGTCCGGCACCTGCCACAGGGCCGCCAGCAGGGCGGCGCGCACGGGAGCGCCGGCGTCGATGGCGCGGTGTTCGTCCGCGTGGCGCTGGCGCGCATAGGCGATGGCGTCGTGCAGCAAGTCGCCCAGCTGCGGATCGAGCGCGCGCCAGGCGCCGCCGTCGCCATGGGCTTTCAGCAGCAGGGCGCCCGCCAGCACCTGGAAAATCAGGTCGCAGTCGGCCACGCCGCTGCGCCGCCGCGCTTCTTCCAGCGCGGCCAGGCAGGCATCCGTCATGGCGCGCAGTGCCGGCGCGCCGGAGCTTCCTTCGGTGCAGGCCAGGCGCGCCTGCAAGGCCCAGTAGCGTCCCAGCAGGGCCAGACGCTGCGCCGTGGGCGCCAGCGCCACCAGCAGGTCTATATGCTGTTTTCCATCCTGCAGCAACTGGCGTCCCTGCGCCATATCGGGCACGGCCGGCACCTCGATGCCGGCGCCCGCATCAAGCCCGCACAGGGCAGCGCCCTGGCGTATCTCCAGTTCCGCCCAGTGCGCCAGCGCGCGCAAGCCCACCTTGCCGTCGGCCGCGCTGTGCGCCGCCCGATAGTGTTCGATGGCGCGCAGGGTGTTCTCCAGGCCACCGAGGCCGGCGCGCGCGGCGGCCATGTTTTCGCGGATGTCGGCGCAGCCGAAGAAGCGCGCGCGCACGGCTTCCTCGATGCTGCCCAGCTTTTCCTCGATGGCCGCGCGGCGCGCAGGATCGGCGCCCGCCAGGCGCGCGTGCAGGGTTTCCAGGTCGGCCAGCAAGTGGCCGTGGTAGTGGTAGTCGGGCGCTTGCCAGGGGCGGCTCTGGGTATTCGGAAAGCGGTAGCGGTCGTCGCCATACGCCTGGTAGGCGCCCCAGGTGTTCGAGGCAGGGAACTGCAGGTAGGCCGCTTCGCGCGCCAGGCGCACGGCGTCGCCGAAGTATTCGCCGCTCAGCATGGCGTGATAAAAGCTGTGCGCGAAGATGCTGGCCGCCTGGTCGTCGATGCGCCAGCCAGCCGCGATCACCGCCTGCGAGCCCATTTCGATGAAGGCCGTGGCCAGGCTGGCGGCCAGTTTCGACCACGGTGCGATGGCGTCCGGGCGCATGTCGCCCAAGTGGCAGCAATTGATGAAGACGAATTGCGGCACGCGCTTCAATTTACCCACCTGCGCCGCCGTCAGCCGCGTCTTCGGTCCCAGCACCAGGCCCGTATGGGCGATGCCGGGGCCGGCCACTTCGCCGTGGCCGGCCAGGTGGATGGCGAAATAGCGCTCGTCGAACAGGTGCACCAGCACGCGCTGCGCCTGCGGGCGCAGCAGCTCGCGCACCTGGTAGCCGTACGCGCCGAACATGCGCGCCACGTCCTGCGCCTCGGCTTGCGCGCCGGGCAGCTCGGGCAGGCCGGAATCGGTGTCGCCGATCACCAGCACGCTGTTGCTGGGCGGGCTGACGGCGGGCGGCTGCTCGCGCAGGCTGGCTAGCTGGCGCACCATGCCGATGCGCGTCGACAGGGGGCTTTCCTCGCTGCCCGCCTCGTCGCGCATCAGCTCCCACGGATAGATGGCGGCGCTCTGGTCGACTGCCAGGATCAGGCCGCGCATCTCGGGGATGGCAGCCTTCAGGCCATTCGGCAGCATCAGTTCGTACAGGGCGCGCGACAGGCCCGGCTGGTCGGTGGTGTTGTCGGTGGCGTCCATGATCAGGCCATCGACGGCTTGCCGCTGGTTCGGCTCTTCGTCGACGCTGTTGTGCGCGCGGTCCGTCAGCACGGTGAAGCGCAGGGCGCCGGAAAGGTCGGCGGCGACGATCTGCACGCGGCGCCAGCCATTGTCGCCGCTCAGGCTGGGCAGGATGCGCCGGTAGCCGCCCGGGCTGTGGCGGATGCGCCGCTCGAACGTGAAGCTGCCCTGGTAGCGCGCCTCGGCCATGATCTGTTCGATGGCCACGGCGGCGGCGATGGCGCGCGCCTCGGACTGTTCATAGATGGCGATGTGGCCGATGCGGCACGCCATGCCCGCGTCTTCCAGACGCCGGTTGGCGCTGCGCGCGCCATCGATCAGGGCGCGCGCGCACAGGGCGATGCTCAAGCCGCCATAGCCGGAACCGGACAACAGGCTGGCCACGCGCAAGCCGTGTTCGCCCATCGGCGGCGCGGCCACATGGCCGGCGGCGCGCACCTGCAGGCAGACGCACGCGTATTCGAGCAGGCCGCCGGCAAAGGCGCGCGCCAGTTCACCCGGCGTCAGCTCGCCCAGCGCGCCCAGGCCGATGACGATGGCGCCGCCGGGCCGGCGCGCCGCGTCGGGCTGCAGCACCACGAGGGCGGAGTCGGGACGCTGCGGAAAGCGCCCCAGCGCGTGGATTTCCTGCAGCTTGCCGGCCAGCAGGCGGTCGAGAAAGCTCATGCTGCCGCGCAGCGATTCGGAGGCGTAGCAGCCGCTCATGACGGGCGCGTCGGCCGAGGCCATGCTGCCGTGGATGAGGGATAGGCTCAGCTGCGGCGCGCGGCTCTCCGGCGCGCTGGCGGGGCCGGCGGCACCGATGGCCGCGTCGAGCAATTCCTGCGGCTGCGGGTACAGCGGCGTGGCGTCGGGGGCGTATGGATGGAAGCGGGGCGGTATGCCGCCGGGCGCGTGCGGCGGGTGGCGCGGCAGGGCGGCGGCCTGGCCGCTGTCGAGCAGCTGCGCGATGGCCGGGTAGTAGTCCTTTTGCAGCAGCAGGTCGCCGTGCGCCACCGGCAGGTAGCAGGCCGCCACGCCGTCCGGCACCGCACCTTGCCAGGGCGTGCGGCCATCGCCGTCCGGTGACCAGGCCGTCTCGATGCCGCCGTCGCGCAGGCGCAGCGCCACCGGCGTGGCGGCGCAGCCGGCCAGGTAGCTGCAATGGCGCGCGTCGAGCGGGGCCGCTTCCAGCAGGGCCACGGTGGCGCGCGCGGCGGCCAGCGCCTGGGCTTCGGGCGCCTGCCAGCCGCCGGGCAGGCCCGCTTGAACATCGCCGGCGGCCAGCCGCGCCCAGGCCTCGGCATCGAAGTAGTCGATGCCGCCCGCCTGCGGCCACGGCAGCATGTCCAGCACGCCGGGAAAGGCGCGCACGAAGCCGAGGAACTGGCGCCGCGTGTGCTTCCAGCCTATCCAGCAGGCCAGCATCTGCACCAGCCGGTCGCGTCCCAGCAGCACTTGCACCATCGCCTGCGTGCCGCGGTTGGCCGTGCCCACCTGCAGCAAGCGGCTGCCGGGCAGGGCGCCGAAGCGCTGCCAGCGGTCCTTCAGGGCCAGGCGCGCCACCAGCCCGCCCATGCCGTGGGCGACGATGCGCAACGCTTGTCCGCGCTGTTCCGCGTCGCGCATGGCGTCGTCGAGCACGGGCAGGAAGGCGTTGCTGGAGTGCTGCAGCGACAGACGCCAGTCATAGGTAAAGGGCCGCACTTCCTGGCTTTGCGCGAGAAAACGGGCAAACGGTTCGTAGCAAGATTCGATCCAGCCGGCGCTGACGATGTGCGGCTGGCCCACGGCCAGGCGTTCGATGCGCCCTTCGACGAGGTTGACGGGGTCGAACCAGATGCGGTTGCTGCCCACTTGCAGGTGGCTGCCCATGATGTCGGGCAGCAGCAGCACGATCGGTGCGTGCGCGCGCCGTTTCGGCACTTCGCCGCCGCGCGCCAGCGGGCCGTGTTCGATGCCGGGCAGCGGCAGGTAGGCCGTCTCGTCGCCGGTGAGCGCCTGCACGGCGGCCTGGCCCGACGGCGCGCGCTCGAAGTAGTTCAGGTGGTGCGCGTGCGGCCCGCGCAGCAGCAGTTGCCGTACCGGCGTGCTGCGCGTGGCGCCGCCGGCCATCGAGGCGCAATTGACCACCAGGTCGTTCTGCCCGCCGTACAGCTGGTCGTCGAGGCAGTCGCCCAGCCAGCCCAGCAAGCCATCGCCGCTGCACGCGCCGGCCAGCACATGCAGCGGGCTGGCCACGCGCACGTCGGGCGCGTTGAGCAGCGCCACCAGGGGCGAGTCGGGCATCATCGCTTCGAGGCCCGGCAGGATGCGCGCGTCGCAGCGCTGCCGCACCACGGCCAGCAGGAAAGCCATGGCGCCGTCGGGTACGCCGCCGTGCAGCAGCAGATTGAACATCACGCTGGCCCAGCGGTCGAGCCGGCCCGACATCAGGGTGGTGCCGCGCGCCGGGCAGGCCACGCGCACGAAGCGGGCGATGCGGATGGCGCGCGTTTTCAGTTCCACGCTCAGTGCGCGCAGGCGCGCCGCATCCGCGTCGTGGCCGGCGCGTGCGCCCAGCCGCGCCTGCGCCGTGAAGTGGTCGATATCGTGGCTGTTGAACGCTTCGCCGCCCACCGTGTTTTCGCTCAGCCGCTCCAGGCCGTCGCCGGCCAGGTCGACGGCGCCGCGGCTGTCGATGCGCTGCGCGCGCGCCAGCAATTCGCCCACCAGGCCGCCGCGCGAATGGCTCAGGAGGTGCAGCACGGCGCCGTGCGGCAACTGGCGCACGAGGGTCAGCGCATTCTCGATGGGGCTGTCGCTGAGGCTGCGGTGCTCATAGCCATAGATGCGGTTGCCATATTGCGCCGCCAGTTGCGGCGCCAGGCCGTTGCGCCACAGGCCGGCAAAGCTGCGCTGGGTCGACGAGGCCGTGCCGTGCAACAGCAGCAGCACCGGTTCCGGCCCGGCGGGCAGGCTGGCGACGGCCGTCATGCTGCCCGCCTCGATGCCGCAGCGGTACAGGCCCAGGCGCTGGTCCAGCTGGCGGTCCTGGAAGGCGCCCGCCGCCGCCAGGGCCGTCATGGCGGCTGCGCCGCAGCGGTACACGCGCACGGCGCGCAGCATCCAGGTGCCCAGGCCGTCGCGGCTGGCGCCGGGCGGCTGGCGCGCCGCCTGCGGGCGCAAGGCCAGCCCCACTTCGATGCTGGCGGGGGCGCCGTCGCGCGGCAATGTGGCCGGCCCCAGGTAGCGCGGCAGGTCCAGGCTGCCAGCGAGCAGCGAACTGCCGTCGCACAGCAGCAGTTGCACCACGTCGTCCGGGCCGATATCGAGGGCGATGCGGCAACTGCCGATGCCGCGCGCGCCGGACAGCACGTGGGTGTCGGCATGCCAGCCGGGCGCGGCGGGGCAGTCGCCGGCATGGGCGAGAGGATCGCGCGTGAGCGTCAGGCGCAGCACGGGCGGCGCAAGAGGATCGCTGGACATGCGGTTGGGATCGCTGGTTAAAAGCTGACCTTGATGCCTGCGCGGACAATGCGTGTTGTGTCAGATCAAGTTTGAGTGGAAATGCAGGGGAGAAGCGGGGAGGGCTGGAGCGGGAAGGCAGAGAAACGGTCAGCATGGTTTGGGCTGGGTCTCTTCGCTATCGTGCCCGGTTGTGGTGCGGTGGGCGAACTGCGCGAATTGTATGGCAAAAGTTCATGGCGCCGGGGACCTGGGTGCCTGGCATGGCATTACAACAGCGGGTATATCAATGGACTGGCGTGGCGGACAGTTCCTTCAGTTCGCGGATGGTGATGTCCGATTTTTCATGCATGCGCAATAAAATCGTTGCACCGACCGACAGTTTGCCGTGCCGAATCTTGCTGATGATGGGGGGCTGGACCTCCAGTACACGGCACAGTTCCGCATCATTTTTCAGGTTCAGCTTCTCGATCAGGGTATCGAGCAGCTTGTTGGGCACAAAACTCGATGGTTCGAGCGCACGCGCCCGGTTCATCGCTTCAATCATTTCCAGCTTCTTTTGCCGAACGTTCATTTACTCCTCCTTCAGGTTATGCAAGGGACGAGACCACTTTACGCGGTCCCGGCTATAGTTCGTCATCGCAGTACGGCTGTCCGGGTGACGTAGTACACCATTCGCGTTACAACATTGATAACCAGGCAAGTGTTTTAAATAATACTACGATAACAAAACTTGTGACAGATGGTCAGTTAAATTAACTGATTGTTTGATCAATTTGGTTGACGATTGTTGTATTTTGTAATCCGCTTTTCGTCAAAATCATGATCCGGTCCGCCATTTCGGCGGCGGCCAGCGAATGCGTGACCATGATCGCGCAACTGCCGTTGGCCTTGATTTCGGCGCGCAGCAATTGCAGGATGCTGTGCGCCGTGTCCGGGTCGAGGTTGCCCGTGGGCTCGTCGGCCAGCACCAGCGCCGGCTTGTGGACGAGCGCGCGGGCGATGGCCACGCGCTGCATTTCGCCGCCGGACAATTGCTGCGGAAAGTCGCCGCCGCGTCCGCCCAGGCCGACCGCCTCGAGCATGCTGGCGGCACGCTCCTGGGGCAATCCGTTGAGCAACAGCGGCAGGGCCACGTTTTGCAGCAGGGTCAGGTGCGGCAAGACGTGGAAGGCCTGGAAAATAAAGCCCATGCGGGCGCGACGCAGCCGGGTCGCGGCGGCGTCATCGAGGCTGGACATGGCAATGCCGTCCACCAGGATAGGGTACGCTTCGGCACCCGCGTCGGGCGTATCGAGGCCGGCGATCAGGTTCAGCAGTGTCGACTTGCCCACGCCCGAGTCGCCCATGATGGCGATGAATTCCCCGGCCTTGAAACGGCAGGAAATGTTGGCCAGCACGGGACGGGCGTTGGCATAGGACTTCGACAGATGGCGCAATTCGAGCATGGTGATCTTGATTAATAACGGCTATCGTAAAGGGAGGCACGCGGGGGAGAGGGGGGCCTGGGAACTGCAAAGGGGCGCGGATTGTTTGGCCGGCAATGTGTAGTATACGACAGGCTTATGCTTTTTGCTTGGCAATACCACTTTTGTGTTCACACTGCCGGTTTGACCTTAAGTTACCTGCCGCACGGCTGGCTTGCGCGGATTCCGTTATGATGGAAAAAAGTCATCGGCAAGGCGCCCGCAAACCGCTACGGCAGGGGCGGCGCGCCCGGTGGCTGACCGTGCAAGCCCTTCGTGAACCTAACATTGACGACGCCAGCCCATGACCATGCCACTTGCGCCACAGCAGTTTAATTTGTATCCCGCCAGCAACGCAGAAGCGGCCAGCGCCACTCCTGCCACGATAGCCGAGATCAGCAGCGGCCTGCTGGCGCGCGATGCCTGGACGTCGCCCAAGTACCTGTACGACGCGCTCGGTTCGAAACTGTTCGAGGCCATCTGCGCCTTGCCCGAGTACTACCCGACGCGCACGGAAGCGGCCATCTTCGCCCGCCACGGCGCCGAGATCGCCCATGCCGTGGGGCCGGGCAGCACCCTGATCGACCTGGGCGCGGGCAATTGCGCCAAGGCCGCCAGCCTGTTCCCCCTTCTGCACCCGGCCCAGTACGTCGCCGTGGACATTTCTTACGATTTCCTCAGCGAATCGCTGAGCCGGCTGCAGCAGCGCTTTCCGCACATCGAAATGACGGGCCTGGGCCTGGATTTCTCCAGCCGCCTGGACTTGCCCGACAGCGTGCGCGAGGCGCGGCGATTATTCTTCTATCCCGGCTCGTCGATCGGCAATTTTGCGCCAGAGCAAGCAACCGCCTTTTTGCGCCGCCTGCGCGCGAATGCGGATGGCGACGGCGGCCTGCTGATCGGCGTCGACCTGATCAAGGACGATGCCATCCTCGACGCGGCCTATGACGACGCCTTGGGCGTCACGGCCGCCTTCAACCTGAACATGCTGCGCCACGTGAACGGGCTGATCGGCGCCGACTTCGACGTGCGCGCCTGGCAGCACCACGGCTTTTTCAACGCCGACGAGCGCCGCGTCGAGATGCACCTGGAAGCGCGCAGCGAACAGCTTGTCCATTGGAAAGGCGGCCAGCGGCGCTTCGCGAAAGGCGAGCGCATCCATACGGAAGACAGCTACAAATACACGCGCGCCACCTTCGTCGGCTTGCTGGAACAGGCGGGTTTTTCCACCGTGCAAGTCTGGACGGACCCGCAGCAGTGGTTTGCCGTGATCTATGCGCGGGTTATCAGGGATTAAGAAAGAAACGATGCTGATCGATCATTACCATCAAGTGCGCCAGCATTCGCTGCTGCTGGCCGAACCCCTGTCCGACGAGGATTGCGGCGCCCAGTCGATGCCGGACGCCAGTCCCGTGAAATGGCACCTCGCGCATACCACCTGGTTTTTCGAAACGTTTATCCTGGAAAGCATGGAAGCGGCGTTCGCGCCATTCCACCCGGCCTTCCGCGTGCTGTTCAATTCCTATTACAACGGCGTGGGCGAAAAGCACCCGCGCGCCCAGCGGGGATTGCTGACGCGGCCCGGCATGGACGTCGTGCGCGCCTACCGGGCCAACGTCGATGCGCGCATCGCGCGTCTGCTGGCGGGCGAACTGGCGCGCGGCGAGCGCGAACGGCTGACCATGCTGCTGGCGCTGGGCCTCGAACACGAGCAGCAGCACCAGGAGTTGCTGTTGACGGACGTCAAGCACCTGCTGGCGCAGAGCGCCCTGTTTCCCGCTTACCTTGATAACGCCGCGCCGCCAGCGCCGCAAGCTGCGCAGCCCACGGCCTGGCTCGCCTTCGACGGCGGCCTGGCGCAGATCGGCCATGCGGGCGATGGTTTTTGCTTTGACAATGAATTGCCGCGCCATCCGCAATACGTGGCGCCGTTCGAACTGGCCAGCGCGCTGGTGACGAATGGCGATTATCTCGCTTTCATCGAGGCGGGCGGCTACCGCACGGCGCATTTGTGGCTGGCCGAAGGCTGGGACTGGGTGCGCAGCCAGCACCTGGCATGCCCGCTGTACTGGCAGCGCGATGACGCCGGGCAATGGCAGGAATTCACGCTATTTGGCTTGCGTCCGCTGGACTGGCAGGCGCCGGCCACGCATCTGTCCCTGTTCGAAGCGGACGCCTATGCGCACTGGGCTGGCGCGCGCCTGCCGACGGAAGCGGAGTGGGAAGTGGCGGCGCAAGGCGTCGCCGTGGAAGTGGGCCAGCTGCATCCGGCCGCCGGCGCGCCGGGAACGGGATTGCGGCAAATGTTCGGCTGCTGCTGGCAGTGGACCAGCAGCAGCTACGCGCCGTATCCCGGTTACCGCACGGCGCCCGGGGCGCTCGGTGAATACAACGGCAAGTTCATGCTGAATCAGTATGTGCTGCGCGGCTCGTCGTGCGCCACGCCGGCCGGCCATGCACGCGCCAGCTACCGCAATTTCTTCCCGGCCGGCGCGCGCTGGCAATTTACGGGCATCCGCCTGGCACGCCAGGTGGAATAGCAACTTAGTGCAAGCGCGGGACAGCAGGTGAGGGCACTTTGCCACCGGCATTCTGTTCCAGCTTGAACTGGCTGACGAGGGTTTCCAGTTCGCCCGCCTGTTCATGCATGGCTGCCGCCGCCGCGGCGGCTTCCTCGACGAGGGCCGCGTTTTGCTGCGTCGTCTGATCCATCTGCATGATGGCCGCATTGATTTGCTCGATGCCTTCGCTTTGCTCGTGGTTGGCGACGCTGATTTCACCGACGATGGCGCTGACCCGGCCCACGCTGGCCACCACTTCATCCATCGTGGCGCCCGCCTGGCTGACCAGTTGCGCGCCCTGGTCGACCCGGCTGACGGAGTCGGCGATCAGTTCCTTGATTTCCTTCGCCGCCGCCGCCGAGCGTTGCGCCAGGTTGCGCACTTCGGAGGCCACGACGGCAAAGCCACGGCCTTGCTCGCCGGCACGCGCTGCCTCGACAGCCGCGTTCAGGGCCAGGATATTCGTCTGGAAGGCGATGCCGTCGATGACGGCGATGATGTCGACGATCTTGCGCGACGAGGCATTGATGGCGTCCATGGTGCCGATCACTTCCGCCATGGCCGAGCCGCCGCGCTGCGCGATGGCGGACGCCGAGCGGGCCAGGCTGTCGGCCTGGCGCGCATTGTCGCTATTGCTGCGCACGGTGCCCGTCAGTTCGATCATCGACGAAGCCGTCTCTTCCAGCGCGCTGGCTTGCGCTTCCGTGCGGGCCGACAGGTCGGCATTGCCGCTGGCGATCTGGCTCGACGCCACGGCAATCGTGCCCGTGCCGCCGCGCACTTGACCCACCAGCGTGGCCAGGTTGGTATTCATGTCGCGCAGGGCCTGCAGCAGCTGGCCCGCTTCATCCTTGCCGTCGGCCACGATTTTACTGCTCAGGTCGCCTCCGGCCACGGCTTGCGCCACGCGCAGGGCATACGCGATCGGCGTGGTGATCGAGCGCGTGACCCGCCAGGCAAAGAGCACGCCCAGCAGCAGCGCGGCCGTGCCCAGGCTGGCCATCAGTACATTCGCCGCGGAAATATTCTGCTTGATCTGCTGGCCGCCATGCACAACCACGCCGCGCTGGATTTCATTCAGGCGGTTCACGGATTGTTGCAACTGGTTCAGGGCGGGCAGGGTATCGTCGCGCACGTGCATGGCCGCTTCCGCGCGCTGTCCCTCCACCAGCAGCTTGTCGGCCTGGCTGAACGAGACGACATAAGCCTTGCGCTGCTGCTTCAGGGTGGCCAGCAGTTCCTTGCCTTCAGGCAGTACGATCAGGCGGTCGAGGATGGCCAGCGCATCGGTGATGGTGGCTTTGTTGGCGTCGATTTCGCCGTGAATGGCGTTGGCGCGGGCCGGATCTTCATGGATGAACAGCTCCAGCACCAGTGCCGCGTTCGAACGCGTGGTGCTGCGGATCGTGGCGATGGCGTCGGCCTTGGCCCAGTCTTTCTCGATGATGGCTTCGCTGAGCGCGCCGATCTTGTCCAGGCGCAGCAGGCCCGTGCCCACCAGCACTGCCATCAGCAGCAGCACCACGCCAAAACCGGCGCCCAGGCGCACGCCTATCTTCATGTCCGTCAATTTCATACTGATTCCCTCGGTAGCTAATGATCTGTCTCCGGTGGTCTTGTTATGAAACGATTATACGGCTGGCGATACATGATTTGCACTACTAATTGCCTCATAGAAATGAAAAAGCGGCACGGCGATCAAGCCGTACCGCTTTTTCTCCCTATGGAGCGCGCTGAAAAGACTCAGGCGGCGCTGGCAGCCACGTCGGCCGCTGTTGTTTTTTCGGCGTCCGTCTGCCCGATGCGGCGGTTCACGGCCGACAGCACTGCCTTGAACGAGGCGGTGACGATATTGCTGTCGATGGCGGCGCCGAACAGGGTCGGGCCGTTGTCGAGGCGCAATTCCACGTAGCAAGCCGCTTGCGCGTTGGCGCCGGAGCCGATCGAGTGTTCATGGTAATCCATCAGCTTGATGTCGAGACCGAGCGCATTGACGAAGGCGTCGATGGGGCCATTGCCGCCGCCTTGCAGGGCCAGCGGCGTCTGGCGGTGCGACAGGCTGATGTCGATTTGCACGGATTCATCGCTGCTCGTGTCTTCCACCATGCGGTGCGAGGCGTAGGCGTACGGCGCCGTCTGCTCCAGGTATTCCTTCTGGAAGATGTCATGGATATCCTGCGCGGCGATTTCGCGGCCCGTGGCGTCGGCCACGGCTTGCACGGCGCGCGAGAATTCGATTTGCAGGCGGCGCGGCAAGACCAGGCCGTATTCCTGTTCCAGCAAATAGGCCATGCCGCCCTTGCCGGACTGGCTGTTGACGCGGATCACGGCGTCGTAGCTGCGGCCCAGGTCGGCCGGGTCGATTGGCAAGTACGGCACTTCCCAGATGCTGTCCGGTTGTTGTTTGGCAAAACCTTTCTTGATCGCATCCTGGTGCGAGCCGGAGAACGCCGTGAAGACCAGGTCGCCCGCATACGGGTGGCGCGGGTGGACGGGCAACTGGTTGCACTCTTCCACACACTTGCGCACGCTGTCGATGTCGGAGAAATCCAGGCCCGGATGCACGCCCTGCGTGTACAGGTTCATCGCCAACGTGACCAGGTCGACGTTGCCGGTGCGCTCGCCATTGCCGAACAAGCAGCCTTCCACACGGTCGGCACCGGCCATCACGGCCAGCTCGGCCGACGCGACGGCCGTGCCGCGGTCGTTATGCGGGTGCACGCTGATGATGATGGAATCGCGGCGCGCCAGCTTGCGCGACATCCATTCGATCTGGTCCGCATACACGTTGGGCGTGCTGCATTCCACGGTCGATGGCAGGTTGATGATCATCTTGTTGGCGGGCGTCGGCTTCCAGATGGCGCTGACGGCGTCGCAGATATGCTTGGAGAAATCGAGTTCCGTCGTCGAGAACGATTCCGGCGTGTATTCAAAGCCCCATTCCGTTTGCGGATGCTGGGCCACCAGCTGTTTGACGAGGGTGGTGCCGGTGGTGGCGATGTTCGTGATTTCCTCGCGCGACATGCCGAACACGACCTTGCGGAACACGGGCGCCACGGAGTTGTACAGGTGCACGATGGCGCGCTTGGCGCCGACGACCGATTCCACCGTGCGGCGGATCAGCTCTTCACGCGACTGTGTCAGCACGATGATGGTGACGTCGTCCGGGATGCGGCCTTCATCGACGAGCTTGCGGACAAAATCGAAATCCGTCTGCGATGCCGATGGGAAACCCACTTCGATTTCCTTCAGGCCGATGGCGATCAGCATCTCGAAGAACCGCAGCTTCTTTTCCGCGCTCATCGGCTCGATCAGCGACTGGTTGCCGTCGCGCAAGTCGGTGCTCATCCAGATCGGCGGTTTGCTGATGATCTGGTTCGGCCATTGACGGTCGGTCAATTTAACTGGAGGAAAGGCGCGGTATTTGGAAGCTGGATTCTGCAACATCATGATCGGGTACTCCTGAAGATAGGGGGAAATCAATGGTTGTGGCGCAAGCTTGCCGGGCGGCCACGCAACACTAGGCCAGGCAAGCGATCGGTAGTTTTAGCAGGCAAAGGACGGCAACGGCGCCAGCGGCGGTCGCGTCAGAAAATACGGGTGTAGCGGGGGATGGTGCAAACATCATCAAACCTTCCAGGGTTTTTGAAACACGCCGGCGTGTGGCCAGGCGAAGCAATGCGGCAAACTTATGCGCGTGCTGGTAGTAGTCGCGATAGCGACAGCAGGGAAGGGGAGGAATGTTTGAAGGAGGACATGCACTCAATGTAAGGGAAGTCGGGCGGGGCTGTCAAGCATATTTCAGCAGGGAACGCCGCTGCTGCCACGCCGCAGGTGGACTTATTGTTCCTGCGCAACTTACTTTTTTATCATTGTTGAATAATGCAGTTTCCGTCTGGCGACGTGTGTCGCCCGTCCTGCTTGGGAGTCGCCGGCATGGAATCTTTGCTGAAATACTATGAACTCGAACTGGGCATGTTGCGTACGCATCAGCAGGAATTTGCCGCTCGCTATCCTGGTGTCGCTGCCGCACTGGGTATCGTGGGCAGCAACTGCCAGGATCCGCACATTGAACGCCTGATTGAAGCGTATGCCCTGTGCAATGCCCGCACGGCCAAGAAAATCGATGATGCACGCCGTGTTTTCACCGAGTCCATGCTGGAAGTAAATTTTCCGCACTACCTGCGGCCCTTTCCAGCGTGTTCGATTGCCCATGTGGACGCCGGTGGCGCACCGGGCCAGGCGCGCGACGGCATCGATACCTTGCCGCGTGGAACCTTGATGCATGCACCGCAGTATCAGGGCGTCGTCTGCAAGTTTCGCACCGCCTATGACGTGGTGCTGGCGCCGCTCAGCCTTGCCGGCGCGCGTTTCCTTCCCATCATTGATGCGACGGCGGCGATCCATCTGCCCCCCGACATATCGACCGCGCTCGCCATCGATATCGTGTCCACGTCAGCCACCGGCACGCTGGAGCAATTGACCTTGTCTGACTTGCGCGTCTTCATCGACGGCACGCCATCGCTCACCGCCACCTTGCGCGATGCCCTGTTCCTGCATGCGGCGCATGCCTGGATCGAGGCCGGCGGCGTGCGCTTGCCGCTGGCGCAAGTGCCGCTGCGCGCCGTCGGTTTTTTGCCGGAGGAAGCGCTGTTGCCGCGCAAGCCAGGCACGCATCGTGCCTATTGTTTGCTGACCGAATACTTTGCCTTCCCTGAAAAGTTCCAGTTTTTTGATATCGACCTCGGCTTGATTACACCGCTGTTGCCGCCTGGATGCCAGAGCTGGAACTTGCACCTGGGCCTGCGGGACATCGCTGCCAGCAGCGCTGCCGCACGTCTGCTGCGCTCCGTATCGGCAACAAATTTGCTGCTTGCCTGCACGCCGGTGATGAATCTGTTCCAGCAGGCGGCAGCGCCGATCAGGCTGACGCAAACGCACAGCGAGTATCCGCTGCTCGCCGAACATAAATATGCGCATGCGTATGACATCCATAGTGTCGACGCCGTGCGCCTGGTGCGGCAGGGCGAGCATGCCAGTACGGTCACGCATTGCCAGCCGTTTTATGCCATGCACCACGGGCAGGCTGGCGGAGCGAAGCGCCGCTACTGGGTGTTGCGGCGCGATGAGGCGCGGGCGCTCAGCCATCCCGGTTACGAAAGCAGCCTGGCGTTTGTCGACAGCGACGAGGACGATGCGCATGCCGGCATGGCGACGGTATCGGTCGACCTGACGTGCAGCAATCGCGATTTGCCGAGCGCATTGCCATTCGGCGCGCCCGGTGGCGACTTGCGGCACGAGGGGGCGGCTGGCGCCTTGCCGGTACGCCTGTTGCGTCAGCCGAGTCCGGCGTATCGCTTCAAGGCCGACCTGGCTGCGCAGGCCCGCTTGCTGGCATTGCTGTCCTTGAATCATCAATCTTTGCTGGACGATGGTGTGGCCTTGTTTCAGGAAATGCTGGCGCTGCATGATTTGCCCGCTTCCTTGATGTCGCAACGGCAAATTCAAGGCATCAAGGCCATGACGCACCGCGCCAGCAGTACCTGGATGCCCGACGCCAGTGGCGGTGTGCTGGTATTCGGCATCGACGTCTTGCTGACCGTGGAGGAAGAAGCGTATGTCGGCAGCGGCCTGCATGTCTTTGCGCAAGTGATCGACCATGTGCTGGGCATGTATGTGCATGTGAACAGCTATTGCCGCCTGCTCCTGATGTCGCACAAAAGTGGGAAGGAGTTGCTGCGATGCCTGCCCCGCAATGGCCAGCAAGTACTGGCGTAATCGCGCTGCTTTCCCAGGCGCCATACCGTTTCGGCTTCTTCCAGACGGTGCGCTTGCTCGAACGCTGGCTATGCCGGCAGGGGGCGTGCGCCGATTCCGCATTGCACGATGGCGTGCGTTTCCATCATAGCGTTGCGTTGGTGTTTCCTGCCTGCGAGATCGAGGCGGTGTGGCATGACAGCGAGCATGGCCGCCTGCACCTGCGCCCCAGTTTCACGGGTTTACTGGGTGTGAACGGCACCTTGCCCCTGCACTATACGGAGCGGCTGGTGCGCCAGGAGCGGGCGACGGGCAATGCGGGCGCGCGCGCATTTCTCGATGCCCTGTCGCAACGCGCTCCCGTGCTGCTGTATCAGGCCTGGGCCGGCAGCCGGATCGAGTGCCAGGTCGACGCAGACGGCCGCCCCGGGTTCCTGTCACTGCAGCTGGCGCTGGCTGGCGCCTGGCCGTCGCACCAGGCTGGCAGCGGCGCATTACCGCCGGAAGCGCTCGCTTACTACGCTGCGGCGCTGCGGCAGCGGCCCGTCAGCGCCGAATTGATGGCCGGTGTGCTGGGCGACTATTTCGGTGTGCCCTTGCGCATCGAGTCCTTCATCAGCACCTGGCACTTGCGCCCAAGCGATGAGCATTCCCTGCTCGATCGCAGCAATGTGAGCCTGGGGCAGGGCGCCATGCTCGGTGCGCGCTGCCGGCGCCGGGATTTGCGCGTGCGCCTGTACCTGGGCCCTTTAACGCGGGCACGGTTCGACGATTTTCTGCCTGGAAACTCAGGCGCCATGGCGTTGAAAAGCATGTTGAGCCTGTTTGGCCTGCCTTGCGTGCAATACGAAATCCGCCTGATCCTGCGCGCTGCCGATGTGCACGGCAGCAGCCTGACGGCGAGGATGGAGCAGCGCGCAGCCCGCCTGGGGCAGGCAGCACGTTTGCTGGCGGGAGCGGCAGGCAGCGACTGCGACGCCATGCGCTATGAAATCCGATTTCCCGGTGCGGCTTGATGCGCCGCAACTGGCCGCTGGTAAATGTATGAATACTGATGAGCTTGGGACGATGTGTATCGGCATTCAGGGAGAGTGAATGGATAGCGCGGATGACTTCATGCAGTTCATGCTGGCGGCGAAGGAGTTGAACTCCAGTAACCGTCCGTTGCGCCTGCGGCTGGCGTATGCGGACGGCGTCAACGACGATGTCCTGTTGCCCCAGCAGGTAGACGGCCGCGAAGCCATTTGCGCCAGCCTCGAGTACACCATACGTTGCGTCTCGCTCGATGCGCATTTGCCGCTCAAGCAGTTCATCGGCGTCCCGGCGGAGTTGCAGATTGTCACCGATATGGGGCAATTGCGCAGCGTGTGCGGCATCGTCGCGCAGGCTTCCGCCGGGCTGAGCGATGGCGGCCTCGCCACCTACCAGCTGGTGCTGCACGATACGCTGACGTTGATGGAGAAACGCCGCAACACGCGGGTTTTTCGTGGCAAGACGGAGCTGGAGATCGTCGAATTGCTGATTGCCGAATGGCGGTTAGGCAACACCATCATCGGCGCCACGTTTGCTTGCAAAATCGATCAGGCCCTGGCCGGCCGTCCTTTTCCGGCCCGTGAATTGACCATGCAGCACAATGAATCCGATGCCGCATTCATCCGGCGCCTGCTGCGGCGGCGCGGCATTTCCTGGGTCATCCAGCCTGGCGCCGCGCAAAGCGGGGCGTCCGACGCTATGCCGTCGCACGTCCTGTTGCTGTTCGATGATGGCGGCCGCCTGCCTGAGAATGTGGCGCCCGTGATCCGCTACCACCGCGCCGACGCCACCGAAGAGAGCGATACCATCACGGCCTGGGGTGCCGTGCGCACCTTGCAAGCCGGCAGTGCCGGCTACCACAGCTGGGATTATGCGGCGCCGCGCAACCGCCAGTTCATGCAGGTGGACGCTAGCGGGATGGCGGATCAGGGTGCCAGCGGCAATAGCTTTGCCGCCAGCCTCGACGACTATTCTGTGGCGACGCCGCACCTGGGCAATGATGCTGAGGATTTTCGACAGCTGGGTTTGCTGGCGATGGCGCGCCACGATGTGGAAACCAAGTGTTTTCATGGCGAGGGCGTGGTGCGTTCGATGTGCGCGGGCCAGCAGTTCAGCCTGGAAGGTCATCCCGAGATCGACCAGCATCGGCCGGATGGCCGGCGTTTCCTGGTCACGGCATTGGAAGTGCATGCCAGCAACAATCTGCCGCAAGCCCTGGATGCGCGCATCGCGCGCCTGTTCGCCGCCAGCGCTTGGCCGGGGCAAGAAGCATTCGGGCCACAAACGCCGCGTTATCGCATGCGCTTCAGTTGCGTGCGCGCCAGCGTGGTCCTGGTTCCCGCATTCGATCCGCAGCGCGACGTGCCCCAGCCGCAACTGCAAAGCGCCATCGTCGTCGGGCCCAGCGGCGAAGAAGTGCATTGCGACGAGCAAGGGCGCATCAAGGTGCGCTTTCCCGCCACCCGCGCCGCCGACCATGCGCATGCGCAAGGTTCCGGCGCTTCGGACACGGAGCGCGACACGGCCTGGCTGCGCGTCGTCAGCAACTGGGCTGGCGATGGACAGGGCAGCGCGCACCAGTGCGGCACCTTGGCCTTGCCGAGAGTCGGGTCGGAAGTGCTGATCGGGTTTTTGGCGGGCGACCCTGACCGGCCCATTGTGCTGGGACAATTGTTCAACGCCGTGGCGCCGCCACCGGCGCTCAGCAAGCGCGGCGCGCTGCCGGGCAACCGCTACCTGGCGGGCATGCGCAGCCGCGAAGTGCGCGGCCAGGGCGGCAATCAGCTGCGTTTCGACGATACGCCCGGGCAGATCAGTGCCCAGCTGGCCAGCGATCACGCCGCCACCGAGCTTAACCTGGGCTTCCTCGTCGAGCCGCGCGCAGGCGGCGCGGGCCGGCAGCGCGGCGATGGTTTCGAGTTGCGCAGCGATCATGGCGGCGCCGTGCGCAGCGGCAAGGCACTGCTGCTGTCGGCCTGGCGGCGGCTCGACGCCGCAGGCGGCCAGTTATCGGCCGAGGAGCATGTGGCCCTGATGCAGGAATGTTTGAACCTGTTCAAATCGCTGGGCGAGTACGCTGGCGCGCATCAGGCGCTGCCGGTCGACGTGGCGCCCGCCGCCGCCTTGCAAGAGGAGGTCGCTGCTGCCGAGGCGCCCACTGCCAGCCTGACGGCGCCTGCGGGGCTGGCGCTGAGCAGTCCGAAGACCATCGTCAGCTACGCCGGCGTGAATGTCGACACGGTGGCGCAGCAGCATGTGCACGTGATCGCGGGCCAGCGCTGCAGCGTACAGGCCGGCGATGGCGTATCCGTGTTTGCCCACAAGGGCGGTATCGCCCAGATCGCGCACCATGGCAAATTTCTCATGCAGAGCCAGTTTGACGAGATGCAGCTGAACGCCGCCAAGGCCCTGAAATTGACGGCGAATACCCGCCTGATCGGCATGGCGCAGGATGAAATCACCTTCATGACGGCCGGCGGCGCCTATCTGAAACTGGCGGGCGGCAGCGTGGAACTCGGTGGTCCGGGTGCGCTGACCATCAAGACCGACGGCCATCACTGGAATGGGCCGGCCAGCAGCAAGGCTGAACTGCCGAGCTTTAACGAGGGCGACCTGGGCCGCATGCCGCAGGTGCTTTCCGGCCTCGATGGCAGTCCCGTCAGTGGCGTCAAGATCGTCGTCGAGCGCGAGGATGGCGCGCAGCAAGTGGTCGATGCCGACAGCGAAGGCAAGGGCGCGGCCATCGTGGGCGACAGCCTGGAAAAACTCAAGGTGCGTATTTTCAGGCCGCGCGACTGAGCATCGATATTGCACCTTCTGCGTCATGAATGGGAGTCAAGCATGAGTGTACACAAGCCCAAGGCGGGTTCCTTGCCCTTCGATGAAAGCAAATACCTGCAGATAGGCGAAAAAGACGGCCTGCTGCGCTTCGACCATGACACGCTGCCGATTACCACGCGCCTGCCTTTGCCGGGCATCATGATCTTCGTGCATGGCGTCAACTCCGATGGCGAGTGGTATGACGAGGCGGAAACCGGTCTGTGCGCGGGATTGAATGCACGCCTGCACCGGCGCGTACACGATGCCGGGCGCGGTGCCCAGGAGGGCATCGCCATGACGCCGGCCCGCTATCTGCAGCAGCTGACGCGCGACGGCTTCATCAATCCCCTGATGAAACCGAGAACCTTCATGGAGGGCGATGGCTATTCGCCCGTGATCCGCTTTCGCTGGGGTTACGCAGCCAATGATATCGAGTTGCAGACGTATGGCGATGGCATTTTCCTGAACGAGCAGAATTACTGGGGCGGCGGACCGTTCGCCAATGGCTGCAGTTCCCTGCCGGACTTGTGGGGTGAAGGCTTGTCGGACCAGCTGTTTCTGTGGATGCAGATCCAGCACATGAATCCGACCAATGACAGGCAGGTGTACGCCTGTCCGCCAAGGCCGTATTTCGTGCTGGCCGCCTACCGCCTGGCGCGGCTGATCGAGGCCATCCGGAAAAAGCAGGCCGATGTGCCGATCACCATCGTATGCCATAGCCAGGGCAATATGGTCAGCATGGCGGCGGCCTTTCTGGGCGAGCGGCTGTCCAAGGTGGCGGACTCCCAAGGCAGGATGTGGCCTTGCATTGCCGACAATTATGTCCTGTGCAATCCGCCGTACAGCGTGGTGGAAGACAATATGGCGGAGAACTGGACGTCGTCGAATCTGACGGCGGCCGACGGCAGCACTGGCCGCCAGACGGCCGCGGCGCGCTTTGACACGCTGGCGGCCTTCTTTGCCCTCATCGGCGAGCGGCGCGGCGCACAATGGCCGGCCGGGAAAATCGACCAGGCCATGAGCAGTGCGCACCACCCGTTCAAGGCGCAGCACGATATTGACAGTTATGGCGTGCGGGGCGCGACCGTGGGACGCGTGACCCTGTATTGCAATCCGCACGACCAGGTGATCTCATCATTGACGGTGCAAGGCATCGGCTGGCGCGGCCTGGCCGGCCCTGTGCTGGACAAGAATGGCCTGCCGAAGAAAGACCGCCAGGGCAAGCTCGATCCGGGTGAAATCGCCAGAGCGGGCGGGGAGGGAATATTGACCCAGCGCGTGTTTGCCGAGGGTTTTCCCGTCGGCGTAAAAGGCGCGTACGACTACTGGGGCGACCATCGTCCTGCCATCGATTTTGGCAGCGACCATTTCTGGAATCCGCCTTCCATGATTTCCACCTATAGCGTGGAAAAGGGGGGGGAAGCGCAAGAGAACTGGCTGTTCCAGATACTCACCGTGGCGTTTGCGCCCATCGCCATCATGGCCACCGCATTGATGCGCAAGCGTATCAATGCCTCGCCCGACAAGTACTGGAAAATCCCGCTGGAAGCGCCCGACCTGCCGGAGACCTTCTTTCCGCAGGCGAAGTTATTTGGCGAGATCTGCCCCAGCTTTGACATGGGCCTGCATCCGCATGGCTGGAATCGCAACAAGGATGCCGCCCATCCGGCGGGCGACCCGTTCCATGGCGAGCGCGAGCTGGAGATACCGCGCGGTGGCCTGCATGGCGAACAACAGCGCACCGATGCGGCGCGCGGCAACGAGGGGAGCGAAGCTGCCCTGCAATACGAATACCACGCTTCCCTGCGCATGATGGCCAAGCGCGAAGGCAAGGTCGAGAAAGGCAAACAAGTCACGGAAGAAGACCATCCCGAGACGGCAAGCGCGCAATACACGGCATGGCGCCAGCGGAAAATCCAGGCGGGACTCGCTGGCAACGTCGGCACGTATGCCACCGATCACTCCACCATCCTGACCAACAGCGAACACTCCAGAAAGGCGCTGGCGTATGACGTGGCCGTGGGCTGCTGTCATTTGCTGGAAACGGATTTGCGGGAGTTGCGGACGATGGCGGATTGGCGGTTTCTTGAAGGGCGGTTAGATAATAAAGATATGAAAATATTTCATAGATATTTCGCAAAAGGAGATTTGGAGGGGAAAACAGTTATTGACTGGAGTAAATTTTCTACAGAAGGATCCATTCCGGGAAAAATAAAAAATTTCCGAGAAAACAAATAAGTATAAATATTTCTATGGGGTATTACTTTTAAATTATGAAAGATCCGTCATGGTGAAAAAATACCTATTATCTACAATCGCTTCGATCATGGCGACAATGGGAGTGTCCGTCAACACAGTTGCCCACGAATTCCCTGCCTATAACACTAAATTAGGAGCACCGAATGTTGATGAGAAATTTATTGCGCAAGTTGTCGGTGTGCAATGGTTAAATCCTTTGCAACGTCAGGATTATTCGACAGAATGGCAGCTTTTGTGGACATTGGGGAGAGTCCGTCCAAATAAGAAAGATGATATGTTTGAACTATATCCAGAGATTTTTTCAAAAATCAGATTTGTTTCAGATATTTCACAAGTGGAGAAAAGTAAAAGCGATTTTAGTAGTTTTCACTATTCTTATGTTTCAAATATGATCTTGAGGTTTCATGGGGTCTATTTTTCCAATCCCACTTATTTTTATAACGCCCACGACTTCAAACACAAAAAAGGCTGGAATGAACTGGCGGGTATCCATGTCGAATACGCGGTGCCTGCAGAACGGTTTGATTCTGCCCAGGCAGGCGAGGTTCTGCGCGAGGAAATCATCGATACGTTTTCAATCGGCAACCCGAATTTCCCCAACTCCTGGACCAAATCCACCCCGCCCGATGTGCGCGTGACGGCCGGTGGCGCGAATGCCGGATTCATTTCCCTGGCCGCCGCCCTCGATTATTTGCAGGCGCATCCGAAGGAAACGGTGTGGGTGATGAGCTGGGACGCGCCCAGTTTTCCGAAAGATGAGCAGATCAATGAAAACATGGTCTTGCTGGTGCTGGCCGGTCCCCATTACAAAACGGAGCGCGATGCGCTGGCGTGGATAGGCTATCCGGCCACGCGGCAGGTCAGCGCTTTTACGGCGGAAAAGGGCTTGCCGCCGCCCACCGTGCAGGCGTGGCAGGCGACCCTGGCGCAGGCTGCCAGCAATGGGCGCAAGCTGGACACGCAGATCGGCTATGTGATCCACGACGCGCACAACACGCATCCGGCGTCATCGGACCGCATCGCTCACCTGGCGCAAACCTTGACGATGGAATTGCCGGCCTTCGATTTCCTCCAGCAAAGCTTTAATACACCGGCCTTGCTGGGTGAAATGGGCGCCGCCACGGCCTTGACGAACGTGGCGCTGGGCATCGCGCAGGCGAATCACTTTGGCCAGAACGTACTGGTGGCGGGCACCGGCGATGCCGGCCAGACGACTGGTGTATTGATCTTGCCGCCGGCCAAGGTGCGGCCCATCGACCCCGTGAAACCGTGGTTCCGCGCGCGCGGCGGCGGCAATGCCTATCTGATGTGGTGGGGCATCCGTCATGCCTGGGCCACGCTGGATGCGGGGCAATTCAATGAGCAGGGGTATTCGAAATAGAAAATGTCGCAGGCTCAGGTATGGCGCACCTGCGCCGCTTGGGCCGGCATGTCCTGCGCCATGCGCGCCAGAATGCGCTGCAGGATGGCCGCTTCGCCGGGCAGGCGTGCCGCGAAGGCTGGCCAGCCGCGCAGCTCTAGCTGTTGCGGCATGTCCACCAGGCCCGTGATGGCATCGTGGAAGGCATCCCAGTTCATGCCGTAGAAGGAAGGAAAGCCCAGCGCGGCGGCCAGCGCCGCATGCAACTGGCGCGGCGTGTTGATATCGCTCATGTCGATTGTCACGAGGGATCGTCGATTCATGCTATTTCCTTGAGCAAGTTCTGCAGGTTTTCGCGCACGCCGCCCACGACCGTTTCGGCAAACTGGACGCCGCTACGGCGCCGATTTTTGGCAGCGTGCGGAAAATTGCATGGTGGCGCTATTTTCAAAAGGGGAATTGAACTCGCCCTTTACCTGCGTCAAGTTGCCGCTAAAACGCATGGTCAGGGGGCCGCTGGCCGGCCCTGCGTCGTATGTGCAAGACAGGCTGTCGCCGTTTTGCCGGCAGCCGTAAAAGTTCCCCGCTTTGCCGCGCCCGTCAACCAGGTGGGTGCCTTGGGCGCCGTGCTTGTCGGGGGCGTCGAAGCTGAGCTCAATCGTGTGTTTCTCCGTATCATTGGGAATTTGTATGTTCCCCGTACAAGTAAAGCCCTCCATTCTTGCCGCGATGCTATCCTGGCGCTCCGTCGCCGCGACGGGGGCGGCGTTGGCGCAGGCCGCACCCAGCAGGGCTGCAACGAGCAAGCATGGGTGCGCGATGAGGTGGAACAGGTCTGTTTTCATAAGCCGCTCAATGGAAGTGGGGGAGGTGGGACGCCAGGGGCCAGTCTAGCAGCCGGCGTGGCGCGCACGGTTCGAAATATTGTCATTTTTAAACATTTAAGATGGCCTTCAGTGCGGGCGGCTCCGCTTGCGCTACAATCGGCTCTCCTTTATTGCCACTGCCGCGCGCGGTTCTCCCTCTCCACCATGTTCTCTAAACGCCTGACCCTGCTTGCCCTGGCCGCCTTTGCGCTGGCCGGCTGCGATACCACCGCCCCGAAACCGATACAAGTATTGACGCCGCCGGAACCCACCGTCGTCACGCCGCGCAAGATCAAGATCGGCCTGGCGCTGGGCGGCGGCGCGGCGCGCGGTTTCGCGCATATCGGCGTGATCAAGGCGCTCGAATCGCAGGGCATCCAGGCTGACATCGTTACGGGCACCAGCGCCGGCAGCGTAGTGGGCGCCATGTATGCGGCGGGCAACTCCGGCTTCGCTCTGCAAAAGATGGCGTTCGACATGGACGAGGCGGCCATTTCCGACTGGGCCTTGCCCCTGTTCGGCAAGTCGTCCGGCGTGCTGAAAGGCGAAGCGCTGCAAAGCTATGTCAACAAGGCTGTCGGCGGCGTGCCGCTGGAAAAACTCAAGATACCGTTTGGCGTGGTGGCGACCGATCTGAAAAATGGCCAGCCGATCCTGTTCCAGCGCGGCAACACCGGCATGGCCGTGCGCGCCTCGTCGGCCGTGCCCGGCGTGTTCCAGCCCGTGACGATTGCGGGCCACACTTATGTCGATGGCGGCCTGGTCGCTCCCGTGCCCGTGCGCTTCGCGCGCGACATGGGTGCCGATTTCATCATCGCCGTGAATATTTCGTCGCAAACGGATACCCAGAAGGCCATCAGCTCGATGGAAGTGCTGATGCAGACGTTCGCCATCATGGGCCAGCGCATCAACCAGTTCGAGCTGAAAGATGCGGACGTGGTGATCCAGCCCAGCCTGGGCACCATGAAGGGCAACGATTTCAACAGCCGCAACCAGGCCATCCTGGCGGGCGAGCAGGCGACGTTTGCCGTCATGGCGCAGCTCAAGCAAAAGCTGAAAGCCAAACGCGAGAATTAGTTTTTAGTATCCAATTCATTAGGGCTCCGTGACTGGTAGATAGGAAAAAAGCCAGATTTTCTTGTGACTGTGCGGTATGAATCTACCTACTCCATGTCGGACAGGTCATGTCGCTAGCCTAATGAACACCATGTATCGCCCAGCTCGCTAACTCAGTTCGCCCCTTGAGTTGACGCCAGCGGTATGCTGAGATTGTCCTACTCCGTGTCATTCGCTTCAATAAACTGCCATGGAGCCACTCGAAAGCTTGGTCCCAGCGTTTTTAACGTGACCAGAATGAACCCGACTGCATTGTCTGCACAGCATCGCTGATGTCGGTGAACTATACATGCTGGATGCGCAAAAAAATGGGGACAGATGAAGCGTTCGGGGTGGCCATGCACGTCTATATCGCAGTTCCAACGACAAGTGTGAATCTTGAAGGCGTGCAACTGAACGGGACTGAACCTTGGATTTAGTGATGGGTAGCGGAAACAGCAGCTGTACCGCTGCTTGTTGCAGGTCGTCGACAAAAACGTCTTGCTGATGACTATGGCCAAGCAGCTTAATGGATATTGGCCAGGGAAGCTATATATCTGTAGCAATAGTTCGGACGCTGCACGGGTCATCGCGCATCGTCATCACGACGGCGCACTCTTGGAGCGTTAAGTGGAAATAGATTCTAGGTATCGCAACATCTTACAGGAGTAGGTGTTGCACTTGGTTTTAGAGACTTCCGTTAATGAAATGGAAAAATGCACTTGGTATAATATTCGAAAGTATTCTCCCAGTAGATAGTCTTTTGCATGCTATACCAATTGGTAGTAAAATAATTAAATTGAATCACATTAAATTATTCAAACGAAATTTTATCTTTGAATTTATAAAAAACTACCAATGCGTATAAGGATTGGTAGTATGGAATTTTTCTATTCTAGTAAATTTTTCAATCTTCTGTTTTTGAATTTGAGGTTGTTTTTTGTGGTTGTTTTAAAACTCGCTCAGTTACATCTTTATTTTTTAATAAATAGAAATCTTGCAAGCGGCTAACAAGATTTTTCGAATGTGTTGGTTTATGGGTTCTGCCAGGGAGTTTTTTTACTTCAGCCGAACGCAGTGCAATGCTATTTTGTGCACTAACACTAACACCTCCTGCGTCCGCAAGTCTTTGTCTTTCGTTATATGGAAGTGAGAACATATAAAGGTGTCTGGCAACTACTCCTTGCAATAATCTTGATCCAAAGACGTTATCTTTAATGATTGCAGCATATTCCTCTATCGCTGCAATTGGTGGACTTCCGGGGTAGCTTAATTGTGCTGCAATTGAAACTAGTTTATATGTTCCATTTTTTTTTGCTTCTTCTAATTCTGCCTGTTGGCAAACGTGGCCGATGGTTTCTCGTAGTTTTGGCGACCCGATAATTTCGCCTTGGCGTGCAAGTAACCCATCCGCCATTGTCCCCACTGACTGAAATATAAATTTCTGTGCCAATTTATCTGCATCTATTTTTTTTAAAGATGGTAATTTTAAGCAAATTTTACTGCTTATTTCCTCCATCATTGCTTCCGGTGCTTCATTTATTATTCTTAGGAAGAAATTTATTCCGCGAAGTGGTCCATTAAATAGCTCGCCCATTAACTCATGTTTGAATTTTTTGTCGAGAGACCCATATCTATTTTTAAGAATCTGGCCAAGTATTTCACTGGTTTTGAACAGTAGATTTAACTGTGATACATAATCTAAATCGCTAATTGAAGCGAGTTCTTCTTTCGGTTCTTTTTCTGGTATTTTACTAACCTCATCATCTCTGTTTCGTTGTTGAACTCTATTATTTTCCACATCGGATGCATCGACAATTAGGCGAGCGGTTTTTGTTACCCATCCATTAAGTACTGCGGTATCTCTTTTTATATCAAGAGGAAGAGTGTGTTGCACAAGTTGTGATAATACACTTGAAACCTCCCTAATTATCCACTTTGCTGATGTGTGGTGAGTTAGGAAGAGAATTATATTTGCATTTTCTTTTAGATAAAGATGTCTGCAAGCATGAAGTACTATTTCTCGCAAAGATTCATTTTCCTCAAGATTGTCGGCAATGTATTTTGCGGAAAAAAAGTATTTTATGTATGGATAAAGAAAAGAATAAGTGTTGCCTGTTTTTGTTAAGACTCGGCATTGGATCAAAAATTCCATTCTTTCTAGAAATTCAGTATTTAATATATTGGATGAAAATTCTTTGTTGAAATTAGATATGTCCATCTCATCCAAGATATCAGTTTTTTTTGTGTGAAAGTGCCAAGCTAAATTGGAAAGATAGCTGAATATCTCATCGAGCTGTTCACTCTTTAATTTTGCTTTTAATAGGCTTTTTCTAATTAAAAATTCATAGTATTGCGCCATTCCAGCATTTGCTAATGCACCTTTTGCGCTTACCTCCAGTGACTGAAGTAACACAATAACATTGAACGCTGTTGTTGGAACTAATCCTTTTCCAATAACCGAATCGATAATTCCTTGAGCGTCATGTAGACGCTGCTGTAATTCGTCATCTTTTAAGCCTTGGCCAATACGTAGCCATTTTTTTATTAATTCGGTACGTAATTTAAAGCCAAAGCCGAGAATTCTATAGTGACTAAATTGATTTGCAGCTTCAACAGTTTTGCTTGACGAAATTTCCGCTAGTTCAAATCGTTCGCTTACACTGACTATTGCACTATCAAAATGTCTGGTAACAAAATTCAAAATTCTAGCCAATGCATCAGCAGGTAATCCGGCTCGATCCATATTGTCAAGTAGTAATATTTTTGATTCTTTTGGTAGCTGCAAATAGCTATTTATGCAGTCTTTTGAATATTGTTGTTCAACTGCTTGTATTAGTTTCCTTTGAAATTGTTCTTCATTTACGGTTCCAACATCCTTTCCAGTTAAGTATAACGGCACATAGCCGGCAGAAAAGTATCTATGGAATAGAGTACGTAGTAAGGCTGTTTTACCATATTGTTCATCACCGCGTAATATTATTCGGCCTATTTTGTTAACCTGATTTGCAAATATTGCGGAGCTAAGAGTTTCTGGTGATTCTTCAGTGGAATCATGTTGAATTAAATCCGGGAATACAAAGATGTCAGATAGGACAAGTCTCTCTTTGTTTGGATGTGTGAATGTGGCTCCGATATCTTCAATTTCATCCTTGAAATTGTCTGATATTGTAAAGCCTTCGTTTTTTCGTTTCGGCAATGATACAAAGGAATCCCACACGGCATCACCCTGAGTTGGAATGTAAAGTCTGTCTTGCCAGACAAAATCCACCTTGGCAAACCTCTCTGCATCGAGATCAAGTTTTACAACCGTAAAGCTTGATTCTTCCGTGCTGTGGTGGGGCCATAAAGCACCTGCTTCAAGCATTAGACTTTCACCTAAAGATAGATCATTTATAATTGTGGCATTCGAAACATGTTCATGGCCACTCATTACAATTTGAAAATTTTCTCTAAAGAGTTGACGTAGTGGATGGTAGCTGGCCTGTAAGTACCAATTCAATGGATGATGAATAAGGGCAATGCGAATATCAGTAGAAGATTTTACAAGGTCAGCATAATTCTTGACTGGGAAAGATAAGGTTCCAGGAATTTCTGGCACCTGAGAAAGCCAGCTAGCATTTATTGCACTTATTGAAATTGATTTGTTGTTTATATTTAAGTTGTATTGTTTCCATAGCGGATCTGAATGGCTTAGGAATTCTGAACTGAAATTTTTCTCGAATTCGAAATAATTTTCCTGCGGTTCCGTGCAAATAGTTATTACGCTATCGTCGATAGCGCCACCATCTCTGATCGACTGAATTAACGATTTTCTTGCCACTGTCTCAGCTTTAAACTTCCCGTCATGATTTCCAGGGATGCAAATTAAATTTACTACTGTTTCAGTGGAAACTTTTTTCTTTATGCAATCTATTAATTGATTGAAAAATATTTTTGCTAAAGAGTATTCACTTGTTTCTCCGCTATAAGCTATATCCCCGGTAGCTAAAATTATTACGGCAGATACATCTGGAAGTAACGTATAGATTGTGGCGCAAATTTTTTCTGCTCTTGATAGAATCGGACAATTTTTATCATGAATGTGTATATCTGAAATGTGTAGTAAAGCAATTTTCATTCTTTTTCCTGTACATGTGTTTGCGAAATGTCAACAGTATTCATCTTAGACAACTTATTTGGATCAGGCAAGTAATAAGCATTCATCAGAGGGGGAAAATCTTTGGGGATTTTGGCTTCGCTGGAGATGAGAGGGGGGTGTACCCCGGGTAGTGTTTGGTATGCGACGTGGTAGCAAGAGGGTGAGGCTGTAGAGCTTAGCTTTCGTACCGAGTTGCACGCGATCTGGATAGTAGTTCCTTGGTGTTGATCGAATGCCTGTCGATGGCTTTTTTTTGCAAGTGGCACTAGAAAAATTGGTATGTTGTTGGATTGGCTCTAGGGCACTTCTTGCAGTGAAGCATATAAAATTCTGCAACGGAAGGGGTAAGGTTACTGTTCTGGTTGGGAGTTGATGGGTACTTCGTATACAATTTTGTTTCAACATAACAAGGATGCACCATGCAATCGAAACCGATTTTGACCCTGGACGACGTAAAGAAAATCGCTGCCGCCGCCGAAGCGGAAGCGGTCAAGAATAACTGGGCGGTCACGATCGCCATCGTCGACGACGGCGGCCACCTGCTGTGGCTGCAGCGCATGGATGGCGTGGCGCCGATCTCGTCGCACATCGCCCCATCGAAAGCCAAGACGGCCGCGCTGGGCCGCCGCGAATCGCGCATCTATGAAGAGATGATCAATGGCGGCCGCGTGTCGTTCCTGAGCGCGCCGGAAATCGACGGCTTGCTCGAAGGTGGCGTACCCATCGTGTTTGATGGTCACTATGTGGGCGCCGTCGGTGTCTCGGGCGTGAAATCCGCCGAGGATGCGCAAATCGCCAAGGCTGGCATTGCGGCGCTAGTGTAAGTAGTAACCGGTATTGCTTTGCAAGCCGCTCCGCGCAAGCCGGGCGGCTTTTTTCATGGAGCGCAGGATTTATGCTGCTGCGCAAAAAAATGCCGGGGCTTCTGTATTTTCTTCCTTGTGGAAAAGCTTCCTTTTGGTTATAATTCAAAGGTTTAGCCAATCACACATATACCGTAGCGACTACCCATCCCCTCATTCAAAATGACCGTTGAAACACCCTGAGTGCATCTGGCTCGGGTAACTAGGCGGTCGGTCTGACGTGGCGCAGCTACGGTAACTTTATCAGGAGTTGCCCTTGCCGCCATTTTTTTCTGGCCCTGCCGTTCCAGCCATATTAGCGCTTGCTGATGGAACGATCTTTAAAGGTTTTTCGATCGGTGCCGCCGGTCATACCACGGGCGAGGTTGTTTTCAACACCTCGATGACCGGGTATCAGGAAATCCTTACCGACCCAAGCTATTGCCGCCAGATGGTCACCCTGACCTATCCGCATATCGGCAATACGGGCGTCAATCCGGAAGACGTCGAATCTTCCAAGGTTCACGCCGCTGGCCTCATCATCCGCGATCTGCCATTGCTGGCATCCAATTTCCGTTCCACCCTCTCCCTGTCCGACTACCTCAAAGCTGAAAATATCGTCGCCATCGCCGGCATCGATACACGCAAGCTCACGCGCATCCTGCGTGAAAAAGGTGCGCAGGGCGGCGCCATCCTCGTCGGCACGCAAGGCAACGAGCCATCCGCCGCGCAAGCGCTGGAACTGGCCCGCTCCTTCCCCGGCCTGGCCGGCATGGACCTGGCTAAAGTAGTCTCAAGCAAGGACGCCTACGAATACCGCGAAACGGAATGGACCTTGGGTGCAGGCTACGGCCAGCTGGCCGATGCCGACGCGAAATACCACGTGGTCGCTTTCGACTACGGCGTCAAGCGCAACATCCTGCGCATGCTGACGGCACGCGGCTGCAAAGTCACCGTGCTGCCGGCGCAAGCTTCCGCCGCCGACGCCTTGGCGTTGAACCCGGACGGCATCTTCCTGTCGAACGGCCCTGGCGACCCGGAACCATGTGACTACGCGATTGCCGCGACGAAAGAACTGATCGAGAAGGGCATCCCGACCTTCGGCATCTGCCTCGGCCACCAGATCATGGCTTTGGCTTCCGGCGCGAAAACCTTGAAGATGAAGTTCGGCCACCACGGCGCCAACCACCCGGTGCAAGACCTGGAAACGAAACAGGTCTTGATTACCTCGCAAAACCACGGTTTCGCAGTCGACGCGGCAACTCTGCCCGCGAATTGCCGCGTGACCCATGAATCGCTGTTCGACGGTTCCCTGCAGGGCTTTGCCCGCACGGACAAGCCGGCCTTCTGCTTCCAGGGCCACCCTGAAGCGTCGCCGGGCCCGATGGATGTTGCTTACCTGTTTGACCGCTTCATCAACTTGATGGCTGCGGAGGAGAAAAAGAAAAATGCCTAAACGTTTAGATATTAAAAGTATTCTGATTATTGGCGCTGGCCCGATCGTGATCGGCCAGGCCTGCGAATTCGATTATTCCGGCGCGCAAGCGTGCAAGGCCCTGCGCGAAGAGGGCTACAAAGTCATCCTGGTCAACAGCAATCCTGCGACCATCATGACGGATCCGGAAATGGCCGACGTGACCTACATCGAACCGATCACCTGGTCGGTCGTTGAACGCATCATCGCCAAGGAGCGTCCTGACGCGATCCTGCCGACGATGGGCGGCCAGACGGCGCTGAACTGCGCGCTGGACCTGTTCAACAATGGCGTGCTGGAAAAATACAACGTCGAGCTGATCGGCGCGTCGCCGGAAGCCATCGACAAGGCCGAAGACCGTTCCAAGTTCAAGGACGCGATGACCAAGATCGGCCTCGGTTCGGCCCGTTCCGGCGTGGCGCACTCGATGGAAGAATCGTGGGCCGTGCAGCGCACCCTGGGCTTCCCGACCATCATCCGTCCATCGTTCACCATGGGCGGTTCCGGCGGCGGCATCGCCTACAACGAAGAAGAATTCGAAACCATCTGCAAGCGCGGCCTGGAAGCGTCGCCGACGAAAGAGTTGCTGATCGAAGAATCGTTGCTGGGCTGGAAAGAGTACGAGATGGAAGTGGTGCGCGACAAGGCGGACAACTGCATCATCATCTGCTCGATCGAAAACCTCGACCCAATGGGCGTGCACACGGGCGACTCGATTACCGTCGCTCCTGCGCAAACCCTGACGGACAAGGAATACCAGATCATGCGCAATGCCAGTCTGGCAGTGCTGCGCGAGATCGGCGTCGACACCGGTGGCTCGAACGTGCAATTCTCGATCAACCCCGTCGATGGCCGCATGATCGTCATCGAGATGAATCCGCGCGTATCGCGTTCGTCGGCCCTGGCCTCGAAAGCGACGGGCTTCCCGATCGCCAAGATCGCCGCCAAGCTGGCCGTCGGTTTCACCCTGGACGAGCTGCGCAATGAAATCACGGGCGGCGCCACGCCGGCATCGTTCGAGCCGTCGATCGATTACGTCGTCACGAAGATTCCCCGTTTCACGTTCGAGAAATTCCCGACCGCCGACCACCACCTGACGACGCAGATGAAATCCGTCGGCGAAGTGATGGCCATTGGCCGTACCTTCCAGGAATCGTTCCAGAAAGCCTTGCGCGGCCTGGAAGTGGGCGTGGACGGCATGAACGAGAAGACCAAGGACCGCGAAAAGATCGAAGAAGAACTGGGCGAGCCTGGTCCTGAGCGCATCTGGTACGTGGGCGACGCATTTGCCCAGGGTTTCACTTTGGAAGAAGTGCATCAGCTGACCAAGATCGACCCATGGTTCCTGATTCAGATCAAGGAAATCGTCGACCTGGAACTGTGGCTCGATACGCAGAAGCTGGAAAACCTGGACAAGAACACCCTGTACAAGTTGAAACAGAAGGGCTTCTCGGACCGCCGCCTGGGCTTTTTGCTGCAGACGACCGACACGGCCGTGCGCCAGCAGCGCCATGCGCTGAACATCCGTCCCGTCTACAAGCGCGTCGATACTTGCGCGGCCGAGTTTTCGACCGACACGGCGTACATGTATTCCACGTACGACGAAGAGTGCGAATCGAATCCGACCGACAAGAAAAAGATCATGGTATTGGGCGGTGGCCCGAACCGTATCGGCCAGGGTATCGAGTTTGACTATTGCTGCGTCCACGCGGCCCTCGCCATGCGCGAAGACGGCTACGAAACCATCATGGTCAATTGCAACCCAGAAACGGTTTCGACCGACTATGACACTTCCGACCGTCTGTACTTCGAGTCCCTGACCCTGGAAGACGTGCTGGAAATCGTCGCCATCGAAAAACCGGTCGGCGTGATCGTGCAGTACGGCGGCCAGACGCCATTGAAACTGGCGCTGGACCTGGAAGCGAATGGCGTGCCGATCATCGGCACCTCGCCCGACATGATCGACGCGGCCGAAGACCGCGAGCGTTTCCAGCAAATGCTGCACAAGCTGGAACTGCGCCAGCCGCCTAACCGCACCGCGCGCACGGAAGCCGACGCCCTGGCGCTGGCGCAGGAAATCGGCTATCCGCTGGTCGTGCGTCCATCGTACGTGCTGGGCGGCCGCGCCATGGAAATCGTCCACGAGCAACGCGACCTCGAGCGCTACATGCGCGAAGCCGTCAAGGTCTCGCACGATTCGCCAGTGTTGCTGGACCGCTTCCTGAACGACGCCATCGAGTGCGACGTCGATTGCATCTCCGACGGCGAAACGACGTTCATCGGCGGCGTGATGGAACACATCGAACAGGCTGGCGTCCACTCGGGCGACTCTGCTTGCTCGCTGCCACCATACTCGCTGTCGCAAGAAACCATTGATGAACTGAAACGCCAGACGGCGCTGATGGCCAAGGGTTTGAACGTGGTCGGCCTGATGAACGTGCAGTTCGCGATCCAGAAGCAAGAGATCGATGGCGAAATGAAAGACGTCGTCTTCGTGCTGGAAGTCAATCCACGCGCGTCGCGCACCGTGCCTTTCGTTTCGAAAGCCACCGGTCTGCAACTGGCGAAGATTGCCGCGCGCTGCATGGTCGGCCAGTCGCTGGCCTCGCAAGGCATCACGCAGGAAGTCGTGCCGCCATACTTCAGCGTCAAGGAAGCCGTGTTCCCGTTCGTCAAGTTCCCTGGCGTGGACACCATCCTCGGCCCTGAAATGAAATCGACGGGCGAAGTCATGGGCGTGGGCCTGACCTTCGGCGAAGCATTTGTAAAATCGCAGCTGGGCGCCGGCGTGAACCTGCCAAAATCGGGCAAGGTCTTCATCAGCGTGAAAGCGTCGGACAAGCCGCGCGCCGTGCAAGTGGCGCGTGATTTGGTCGAGTCCGGTTTCACCGTGGTCGCCACCAAGGGTACCGCCGCCGTGATCGCTGCCGCCGGCATCGCCGTCACGCCAGTGAACAAGGTGATCGAAGGCCGTCCGCACGTGGTCGACATGATCAAGAACCATGAAATCGTGCTGGTGATCAACACCGTGGAAGAAAAGCGCAGCGCCATCGTCGATTCGCGGGCCATCCGCACGTCGGCCCTGGCGTCGCGCGTGACGACCTACACCACCATCGCCGGCGCGGAAGCGGCCGTCGAAGGCATCCGCCACCTCGATGAGCTGCGTGTGTACGATTTGCAAGGCCTGCACAAGACCCTGCAGCAAGCGTAGTCCGCGCGCCATTTGCAGTGACCGCCGTTAGGCGGTACACTGCATGCTTATCAACCACAGAGTTCCGTGCAGAGTAGCGCGCGGCCTCTGTGGTTTTCACTTGGTAAGGCCGTTAAACGTGGCAACACACTGCAACGGCGCCGATAACTAGCAGATAGTAGAGATAACATGACCTCAGTCCCATTGACCAAATACGGCGCAGAACTTCTGAAGGAAGAGCTGCATCATTTGAAGACCAAGGAACGCCGCATCGTCATCGATGCGATCGCCGAAGCGCGTTCGCACGGAGATTTGTCGGAAAACGCCGAGTACGATGCCGCCAAGGAACGCCAGGCCTTCGTCGAAGGCCGCATCGCCGAGCTCGAAGGCAAGCTGGGCGCAGCGCAAATCATCGACCCGACCGCGCTCGACGCGGAAGGCCGCGTGGTGTTTGCCTCGACGGTGAACCTGGAAGACCTGGAATCGGGCCAGAAAGTCACGTACCAGATCGTCGGCCTCGATGAAGCCGACCTGAAAAAGAACAAGGTTTCCGTGACGTCCCCGATCGCCCGCGCGCTGATCGGCAAGTATGCCGGCGACGTGGTGGAAGTGCAGGCGCCGTCCGGCCCGCGCGAATACGAAATCCTGGAAGTACTGTACATCTGATGCTCGCCCGCGTGCGCATCCTCGTTGCCACCCTGTGGGCCGGCAGCCTGTGGACCATCGGCTTCATCGTGGCGCCGACCCTGTTCGGCACCCTGAGCGATAGAGTGCTGGCGGGCAATATCGCCGGCAGCATGTTCCGCGCCGAAGCCTGGCTGTCCATCGCCTGCGCTGTGGTACTGCTGGCCTTGCTGCAATGGGCGCCCGGCGCGCTGGAACTCAAGCGCCGGCGCCTGCTGGGCGCGCTGGTGCTGTCGATGCTGGTGTGCGCGCTGCTCAGCCATTTCGGCATTTCGCCGCTGATGGCCGAGCTCAAGGCGCAAGCCCCGTCGGGTATCATGGACGAAGCCATGCGCAGCCGTTTCGGCATGCTGCATGGCGTGTCGACGCTGATCTTTGCCGTGCAAAGCTTGCTGGCGGGCGTGCTGATCTGGAAACAGCAATAAACGTTGGCGGTGTTGTCGGATTACGCGCTGCGCGCTAATCCGACCTACCGATCAATGCCGTAGGTCGGATTAGCGGCGCCCTGGCGCCGCGTAATCCGACAAGCAATAAAAAAGCGGAGCAGGGAAGATCCCGTGCTCCGCTTCTTGTTTCAACAGCCTTGCGGCTGCTGAACGACAGGCTTACTTGCTGCCCAGTGCGCTTTTCTTGGCGCTTTTCTGACGTGGCTTGGCACGCTTGATGGAACCGCCTTCGGTAACGCGCTCATTGCCCTTGATCATGACTTTCGTCACGCTCGGGCGCTTGGTGCCGCTGGCGCTGGCCTTGACGATGGTCACTTCGCGCATGCCTTTGCCGGCGCTGACCTTCTCCTTAACCACTTCTTTTTTCGGACGGTAGATTACCAGCAGTTTGCCAATATGTTGTACCGGGGCGGCGCCGAGATTGCCGCAAATCGTATCGTACATTCCGACGCGGGCTTCGCGGTCGTCGCCGAACACGCGGACTTTAATCAGACCGTGCGAATCCAGGCCAAGGTCGATCTCTTTGAGGACAGCAGGTGTCAAGCCCGCTTCGCCAATAATGACGATAGGCTTCAGCGCGTGTGCTTCGGCGCGCAGTGCGCTGCGCTCTACGGGTGTAAGTTTTAGCATAATAATATTTAGTAATTCCCTTAAAAGCAGTATTCTACGCGAATGGCAAAGAAGAAATTAAACAAAAACTGGTTGCACGACCACATAAATGATCCATATGTGAAGTTGGCGCAAAAAGAGGGCTACCGCGCCCGGGCAGCATACAAGCTCAAAGAAATCGATGAAGACGAAAAACTGATCAAACCTGGGCAGGTGATTGTCGACCTTGGTTGCACTCCTGGCAGCTGGGCCCAGTACACGCGGCGCAAGCTGGCCGGCAAGGACGGCGGCGGGGTCAATGGTACCCTGATTGGCCTGGACATGCTGGAAATGGAGCCAATAGCCGATTTCCACTTCATCCAGGGCGACTTCCGCGAAGCGCGCGTGCTGCGCCAGCTGGAAGTGGTGTTGCAGGGCCGCAAGGTCGACCTGGTCCTGTCGGACATGGCGCCCAACCTGTCGGGCATCGCCACGGCGGATGCCGCGCGCATGGAACACTTGATTGACCTGGCCATCGAATTTTCGCAATTGCACCTGAAGCCGTCTGGCGTGCTGCTGGTGAAATGCTTCAAAGACATGGGTTTCAGCCAGATCGTGGAGAAATTCCGCGCTGAATTCAAGGTCGTGGTGCAGAAAAAGCCGAAGGCCAGCCGCGATAAATCGTCGGAAATCTTCCTGATGGGCCGTGGAATCAAGAATCCGCTGAAAAATGCCGTGGAAGAAGATGATTCCGCCCTTGATATTTAAGCGGGAATCCGCACATGGGAACGAGAAGTGCAGTAGCGTCTGATGGCATAAAAGCCTAAATTGTTTATACTGCATTTTTTTGCGTGAACGCGATTTTTTCGCGCGCACGGATCGGCGGGCTTTGGCACGGCCCGCTTATTGCGAGTAAAATCGTGTTTCTAGCTATAGGTAAAGAGATGCGCACTGCATCCAAGGAGTCTTCGTGAATAACATGTTTTCCAAATCTGCCATCTGGGTAGTCGTATTGCTGCTGTTGTTCATGCTGTTCAAGCAATTCGACAGTCATGGCGCCACAGGCGGCAGCAAGGCCATCGCTTATTCCGATTTGCTGGATGAAGTCAAAGCCAAGCGCGTCAAGGATGTCGTGATCGAAGGTTCGTCGATCACCGCCAAGCTGATGGACGACACCAAGGTGCGTACCACCGCCACCAGCCTCGACAAGGGCCTGATCGGCGACTTGCGCGACAATGGCGTGCATTTCGATGTGCGTCCGCCTGAGGAAGCGTCTTTCCTGCAAACTATTTTTGTTTCCTGGTTCCCCATGCTGCTGTTGATCGGCGTCTGGGTTTTCTTCATGCGTCAGATGCAAGGCGGCGGCAAGGGCGGGGCATTCTCGTTCGGCAAGTCGAAAGCGCGCATGATGGATGAAGCCAGCAACACCGTCACCTTCGCCGATGTCGCCGGTTGCGACGAAGCGAAAGAAGAAGTCAACGAAGTGGTCGACTTCCTCAAGGATCCGAGCAAATTCCAGAAACTGGGCGGCCGCATTCCCCGCGGCGTGCTGATGGTTGGTCCTCCGGGCACGGGTAAAACCCTGCTGGCGCGCGCCATCGCCGGCGAAGCCAAGGTGCCGTTCTTCTCGATTTCCGGTTCTGACTTCGTGGAAATGTTCGTCGGCGTCGGCGCCAGCCGCGTGCGCGACATGTTTGAAAACGCGAAAAAGCATTCGCCGTGCATCATCTTCATCGATGAGATCGACGCTGTCGGCCGTCACCGTGGTGCCGGCATGGGCGGCGGCAATGACGAGCGCGAACAGACCTTGAACCAGTTGCTGGTCGAGATGGACGGTTTTGAAGCGAACTCCGGCGTGATCGTCGTGGCCGCCACCAACCGCGCCGACGTGCTCGACAAAGCGCTGCTGCGTCCAGGCCGTTTCGACCGCCAGGTGTCCGTCGGCTTGCCCGACATCCGCGGCCGCGAGCAGATCTTGAACGTGCACATGCGCAAAGTGCCTATCGGTACCGACGTGAAAGCCGATATCCTGGCCCGCGGCACCCCTGGTTTCTCGGGCGCGGACCTGGCCAACCTGGTCAACGAGGCAGCCCTGTTTGCCGCACGCCGCAGCAAGCGTCTGGTGGAAATGGCCGACTTCGAAGACGCGAAAGACAAGATCTACATGGGTCCCGAGCGTAAATCGATGATCATCCGCGAGGAAGAGCGTCGCAATACGGCTTACCATGAGTCCGGTCACGCCGTCGTCGCCAAGCTGCTGCCGAAGGCTGATCCCGTGCATAAAGTGACGATCATGCCGCGCGGCTGGGCCCTGGGCCTGACCTGGCAGCTGCCGGAACACGACAATCTGTCCGCCTACAAGGACAAGATGCTGGAAGAAATTTCCATCCTGTTCGGTGGCCGTATCGCCGAAGAGATTTTCGTTGGGCAAATGTCCACGGGCGCGTCGAACGACTTCTCGCGCGCCACCAAGCTGGCCCGTTCCATGGTGACCCGCTTCGGCATGTCCGACAGCATGGGCGTGATGGTCTACGAAGACAGCGAAAACGAAGGTTTCTTCGGTGGCGCCACCAAGACGATCTCGGAAGCGACCCAGCAAAAGGTCGATGCTGAAATCCGCAACATTCTCGACAAGCAATATGCTTTGGCGCGCACCTTGCTGGAAGGTAACCGCGACAAGGTCGAAATGATGACCAAAGCCTTGCTGGAATGGGAAACCATTGATGCAGAGCAAATCAATGACATCATGGCCGGCCTGGAGCCGCGTCCACCGAAAGTCATCCCGCCACGCCGCAATGCGGGCGACAGCGGCACGGGCGGCATCTCGCCTAACGTGACGGCACCAGCCTGATAACGGCCGCCCTGACCGGCGGTGTGCAAGGGCATGGCAAGAACGAGGGTAAGGAGCAATCCTTGCCCTTTTTCGTTGCCGCGACAGTTTTTTCCTGACGACTACAAAGATTCACATGCGACACTATTTGCAATTCGGCCGTTTCCGCTTCAACCTGTCCGGCACGCAGGCGCTGGTGATGGGTATTCTGAACATCACGCCTGACTCGTTTTCCGATGCGGGCCAGTATCAACACCTGGAGTTTGCCATCTCGCGCGCCGAACAGATGATGGTTGACGGCGTCGACATCATCGACATCGGCGGCGAATCGAGCCGTCCCGGCGCGCCGCCGCTGCCGCTGCAGGACGAGTTGCAGCGCGTCATGCCGGTGCTGTACGCCTTGCGCGATTGCGGCAAGCCCCTGTCCGTCGACACCTACAAACCGGAAGTGATGCGCGAAGCCATCCTGGCGGGCGCCGACATGATCAACGATATCAACGGTTTCCGCGCGCCAGGCGCCATCGACGCCGTGCGGGACAGCGATTGTGCGCTGTGCATCATGCACATGCAAAACGTGCCAGAAACCATGCAAGCCCAGCCGCAGTACGAGGACGTCGTGCGCGAAGTCATCGACTTCCTGCGCGAACGCATCGACACGATGACGGCGGCCGGCATCGCCCGCGAACGCCTGTGCGTCGACCCCGGTTTCGGTTTTGGCAAGACGGTGGAGCAGAACTATGCCTTGCTGCGCGCCACGCGCCAGTTGCGCAGCGAGCTGGACCTGCCGGTGCTGGCCGGCCTGTCGCGCAAATCGATGATCGGCGCCGTCACGGGACGTCCCGTCGAGCAGCGCCTGGCCGGCAGTGTTGCCGGTGCGCTTGCTGCGGTAGCGCAAGGTGCGGAAATTATCCGTGTGCATGATGTAGCTGAAACCGTCGATGCACTGAAGGTCTGGCGCATGGCACACTGAGCCTGTAAGATTTATCATAAACAACAAAAAGAGAAATACTATGACGCGTAAATATTTTGGTACCGATGGCATTCGTGGCCTGGTGGGCACGGCTCCGATCACACCCGATTTCGTCATGCGCCTCGGCTATGCGGCCGGCAAGGTGCTGGCCAAGTCGCAAGGCGGCAAGTCCCGCCCGACGGTACTGATCGGCAAGGACACGCGCATTTCCGGCTACATGCTGGAAGCGGCGCTGGAAGCGGGCCTGTCGGCCGCTGGCGTGGACGTGATGCTGGCCGGCCCCATGCCGACCCCGGCCATCGCCTACCTGACGCGGGCGCTGCGCCTGTCGGCCGGCGTCGTCATTTCCGCCTCGCACAATCCCTACCATGACAATGGCATCAAGTTCTTTTCCGGCCAGGGCACCAAGCTGCCCGACAGCGTGGAACTGGAAATCGAAGCGGCGCTCGACGAGCCCATGGCCTGCGTGCCATCTGAAAAACTGGGCCGCGCCAAGCGGCTGGACGATGCCCAGGGCCGCTACATCGAATTTTGCAAGGGCACCTTCCCGAACGAGCTGGACTTGCGCGGCCTGAAGATCGTCGTCGATTGTGCACACGGCGCCGCCTACCATATCGCGCCGCACGTGTTCCATGAGCTGGGCGCGGAAGTCATCGCCATCGGCAACAAGCCCGACGGCTTCAACATCAACGCGGGCTTCGGCGCCACGGCAACCAAGGCCATGGCCGAAGCCGTCGTCGAGCACGGCGCCGACCTCGGTATCGCGCTCGACGGCGACGCCGACCGCCTGATCATGTGCGACGCCACGGGCCGCCTGTATAACGGCGACGAGCTGTTGTACGTCATGGTCAAGGACCGCCTGGCGACAGGCCCCGTGGCTGGCGCCGTCGGCACCCTGATGACCAACATGGCGCTGGAAGTGCTGTTCAAGCAGCAGGGCATCGGCTTTGCGCGCGCCAAGGTGGGCGACCGCTACGTGCTGGAAGTCATGAAGGAAAAGGGCTGGATACTGGGCGGCGAAGGCTCCGGCCATTTGCTGTGTCTGGACAAGCACACGACGGGCGACGGCATCGTCTCCGCGCTGCAAGTATTGTCCGCGCTCAAGCGCAGCGGCCAGAGCCTGCAGCAATGCCTGGCCGAACTGGTGCTGTTCCCGCAAACCCTGATCAACCTGCGCGTGGCACCCGGTTTCGACTGGCAGAAAAATGCCGCCATGGTGGCCGAGAAAGAACTGGTCGAGGCCGAGCTGGGCGATACGGGCCGCGTGCTGATCCGCGCTTCGGGCACGGAACCGCTGATCCGCGTGATGGTGGAAGCGAAGGATAAAGCGAACGCTGAAAGCATGGCGCGCCGCATCGCGGATAAAGTGGGTGTGTAAGGGCAGGCGCCGATAGTTATTTCCATCTAATTCGTCTATGGCAATTGACGAAATTGGGTGGGGGCGTTATTATCTTGTCTTCGGAGTGTGGCGCAGCCCGGTAGCGCACCTGGTTTGGGACCAGGGGGTCCAAGGTTCGAATCCTTGTACTCCGACCAAAGTCATAAGCGGGCTGTCAGAAATGACAGCCCGTTTTCTATTCCGCGCTGGCATTTCATTGCTGGCGCGCATGGACTAAAATACTGCACCTCTCCGCCCATCGTTCAACGGATAGGACAACGGTCTTCTAAACCGTGAATGGGGGTTCGATTCCCTCTGGGCGGACCAGTTTCATACTGGCCACGGCTTGCGCCATGCGGCCGCATCTTCTCTCTTTCCTGTCTATCAGCACGCGGCCCTAAGGCTGCGCAAACAGCACCACGCTCAGCAAATACAGCAGCGGCACGGCGCACAGCAGCGCAGACAACACCGACAGCATTTTCTTGCTCGCCAGGCGTGCCTGGCGCAGCCGTTCGCGCGCAGGCAAATGCCGGCGGACCAGGTCGCGCGCGCGCGGCTGGAATGGTGATTCATACATGTGAGCTCCCTCGCAACGATGGCTGATGATGTCGGCCAGCATAGCGGGAGCGGCATAAAGGCGGTGTAAAGAGTGGGCAGCGCGGCGCAAGCGCGCTGTAAACATGGATGCGCCGGCGCCGTGTTGCGGGTCTTGCCCGATGCTCTTATTTTGCCTGGCGGCGGCGCGCCAGGATGCCGAGCAGGCCCAGGCCGGCGAGCAGCATGGCATAGGTTTCCGGTTCAGGGATGGCGGAAACATAGGCGCGGTAATTGCTCAGGTCCTTGGGCAAGCCCTCTACCGTGAAGGTCGTGCCGGCTGCGACGGGCGCTGCCCATTGGAAGACCAGTTCGCCCTGGCCGAAATGGATGGCTAGGTAATCATAGTCCGCCGCACTCGTGAAGGAATTCACCCCGCCGCTGGCGCCTGCCGTGGTGCCCGCGGTGCAGCCTGAGGTGGCATTGTCGCAAAACGAGACGGCCGCACCCAGGCTGGTGCCGAAAACGCCGTTGATGTAGCCCTGGATGTCGGTGGGACTCTGCGGCACGAGATTGTCGTCATAGTATTTCACCATGAGGGCAGGTGACGGCGAGTAAGTGACGGTGCTGCCTTCGATGCTGAAACCGCTGGCCGGTCCCACATCGACCCATGTAGCAGCCTGTGCCACACCCATGCAGGCCGTCAGGGCGGCCAGCATGGATGCCCGTATGGCAATGCTTGTTATGCTTTTCATGAAAATCCCCTTTTATTTTATTGCAGACATTTCACTGCTTCAGGGTGCGCGCCATCCGGTCAGGGAGGTCGACTTGTCGCCCGGTCGCCTTTGCGTGAGTACGCATATGCAAGCTTAGTCTTGATGTAAATTAATACAATTTAAATAATGCTATTGGCATGCTTGACAACATCGCATACGGCTATGTATGGCTGTGCTGGCGAGGGCCTGTGCGGGAATAGACATGGCGTGACAAGGCGTGCCAGCTTGTGCTGGCAACGCCTTGAGTGGGAAGAGGGGAGGCGGGTTTCAGTCGCTGTTATTGCTGACGCCAAACAGGCGATCCTTGGCGTTGAGCAGTTTTTGCACCTTGGCGCCCATTTTCATCAGCTGCGCCATCGATTCGGGCGACAGGCGCTGCAAGTCGTCGAACCAGGTGTTGGCCAGGTCGACCAATTCATACATTTCGCGCATGCGCTCCTGCGCATACTGGTCGACGGGTTCCGTGGCCGGCGCCAGCAGCGATTCGCGCAGCACCGTCAGGGTAGGGGCCACTTCGCGGCGGCGGCGCTCGGCGGCCACCACGCGGAAGATTTGCCACACATCGCCCAGCGAGGAAAAATACTCGCGCCGGTCGCCTGGGATGCGCGATTGGCGTATCAAGCCCCAGCCCTGCAATTCCTTCAGGCCGATGCTCACGTTCGAGCGTGAAAAACTCAGGTGTTCCGCGATTTCATCCGCGTGTAAAGGATGCTCCGCGACAAACAACAAGGCGTACACTTGCCCCACTGTGCGGTTAAAGCCCCAGCGGCTGCCCATCTCGCCGAAATGGCTGACGAAGGTCAGGATCAGCGGCGTCATTTGGATATGTTGAGTTTTCATAATTATCTGAATTTTTTCACGCCACACCCGCAGGGTCAATTGATATATGTCATGTTTCGCAGTATTATACAAAATATCGAATTTACAGAAAATTCTGAAAACTCAAAAAGTATAGAGATGCCGACCACGCCACTGTCTTTGCCCCGCTTTATCCTTCCCCGTGCCGCCAGCCTGGCGCAGGGTGGCGCCGCCTTGCTGTGGCTGCCGCAAGCGGCCTTGCTGGCCTGGGCCGTGCAAGCCATGCTGGACGGTGCAGCGTGGCGCGCGGCCCTGCTGCCGGCCGCTGGCGTGCTGCTGCTGGGCGTGCTGCGCGCCGGCTGCGAAGCGTGGGGCGCGCGGCGCATGTATGCGGCGGCGCGCGCGCACCTGTCCACCTTGCGCGCACAAGTGGCGCAAGCGCTGGCGCGCCGTTCGCCGCTGGACCGCCAGCGTGCGCAGTCGGGCCAGGCGGCCAGCGTCATCGCCGAACAGGCCGAAGCCATCGTGCCGTATCTGGTGCGCTACAAGCCCGCGCGCTGGAAAGTCATGCTGGTGCCGCTCGTGATCCTCGCCGTGGTGACACCGCTGTCGTGGATCGCCGCCTTGATCCTGCTCATCGCCGCGCCGTTGATTCCCGTCTTCATGGCCCTGGTCGGCATGGGCGCGCAAGCGGCCAGCCGCGCGCAGATGGTGGAAATGGGTAGCATGAACGCCTTTCTATTGGACCGCCTGCGCGGCCTGGCCACCCTGCGCGCGCTCGACGCCGTCGACGCCACGGCCGCACGGCTCGACGCCTCATCGCAATCCGTGCGCCGGCGCACGATGGTGGTGCTGCGCATCGCCTTTTTGTCGTCCGCCGTGCTGGAACTGTTTTCCGCGCTCGGTGTCGCCATGGTGGCGGCCTTCATCGGTTTCTCCCTCTTGGGCAGCATCAATTTCGGCACCTGGGGCCGCGAGCTGACCTTGGGGCAGGGTTTGTTCATCCTGTTGCTGGCGCCCGCGTTTTTCGAACCCTTGCGCGAACTGGCCGCCGTCTGGCACGACAAGGCGGCCGGCGAAGCGGGCCTGGCCGGCCTGCACGACCTGGCGGCCGACGGCGTTCCGCTGCCAGGCGCGGAGGTCCTGTCTGTCGTCGTCTCCGCCGCCGCCATGGCCGTGGCGCCGCCGCCCGCTATCGACATCCATCAACTGCGTTTTGCCCACCCTGGCGAAGCGCCCGTGTTCGACGGCTTCGACTTGACGGTGCGCGCCGGCGAACACCTGGCCCTGCTGGGCGCCAGCGGCGCCGGCAAGACCACCTTGCTGTCTCTTCTGGCCGGCTTGCTGCCCGCCAGCGGCGGAGACATCCGCATCGGCGGCGTGCGCCTGACCGACAGTACCGTCAATACCTTGCGCCAGCGCATGGCCTGGATGGGCCAGCGCCCGCACGTGTTTGCCGCCTCCGTCAGCCAGAACGTGACCCTGGGCCGCACGGGCGCCAGCGCCACGCAGGTGACGCAGGCGCTGCACCTGGCCGACCTGGCTGCCGTGGCGCAGGCGCAGCCGGCCGTCATGCTCAGCGATGGCGGCCAGGGCTTGTCCGGTGGCGAAGCCGTGCGCCTGGCGCTGGCCCGCGTGGCCCTGCATCCGCATGCCGATTTGCTGCTGGTCGATGAACCGACGGCCCACCTGGACAGCGAAACGGCGGCGCGCGTCACGGACGCCTTGCTGGCACTGGCGCAAGGCAAGACGATGATCGTCGCCACGCACGACCCCGTGCTGGCCGGCCGCCTGCAGCGCACGGTGCAGGTCGATGCCCGGGCATCGGCGCAGGAGCGGCAGGCATGAAAAATTCAATGATGCTCAACCCCGTGCTGCGGCAATTGCTGCTGGCCCAGCCCGGCAAGCTGATCGGCGGCGCCTTGCTGGCGGCCCTGACGGCGGTGTCCGGCATGGCCTTGCTGGGCTTGTCCGGCTGGTTTATCACGGCCACCTCGATTGCCGGCCTGCATGCGTCGACGGCCATCCTGTTCGATGTCTTCGGTCCGTCGGCCGGCATCCGCCTGCTGGCCATCGGCCGCACGGGTTCGCGTTATGCGGAACGCCTCGTCACGCACGACGCCACGTTCGCCGCGCTGGCCAGCATCCGCGTGCGGCTGTTCCGTGGCTGGTCGCGCCCGGAAGCGGCCAGCCGCTTGCTGCGCCAGCCCGCCAAGCTGCTGTTCCGCCTGACGGCCGATATCGACGCGCTCGAATCACTGTATTTGCGTCTGCTGGTGCCTGCCTTCACGGCCTTGTGCGTAGCCTTGCTGGCCGGCGTGGCGCTGGGCGTGATGCGGTGGCAGCTGGGCCTGGGTCTGGCCGTGTGGCTGCTGGCCGCCGGCGGCGGCATCAGCTGGGTCGTGGCGCAACGCGCCCGCCGTCCCGCCATCGTGCGTACACGCGCCATCGAAAAACTGCGTTCCGGCACCATCGACCTGGTGGCGGGCCAGACGGACCTGGTGATGGCGGGCCGCATCGACGCCCAGTGCGCGGCGCTGGGGCAGATCGACCGGTCGCTGGCGCAAGCCGATTTCGCCCTGCTGCGCCTGGAAACTGCCGCCGGCGCCGCGTATGGGGTGGCGGGCAGCGCGACCTTGGCAGGTGTGCTGCTGGCCGTGGCCGCGCTGGTGCAGCAGCAAACGATGAGTGTGCCGCTGGCGGCCCTGGCCCTGTTGATCGCCCTGACGGCCGTGGAACCGTTCGCGGGACTGCGCCGCGGCGCGCTGGAAGCGGGCCGCATGCTGCTGGCCATACGCCGCCTGGCGCCGCGCCTGGAAGGAGACGACGTGGTGACGCCGCCCGTGGACGCCGCGCCGGGCTTGCGCCTGGAACACGTGAGCGCCGCGCATGCGGGCAGCCAGGTCGCCATCTTGCATGACGTATCGCTGCACATCGCGGGCGGCGAGCGCGTGGCCTTGATCGGCCCCAGCGGCGCGGGCAAGTCCACTTTGCTGGCCATCGCCGCGCGCGAGCTGGCGCCGCTGTCGGGCAGTGTCCACGCTGGACGCGCCTGCCTGTTCACGCAGAAGACGGAATTGTTCCAGGACAGCTTGCGCGACAACCTGCGCCTGGCCGACCCGTCCGCCAGCGATGCGCAGCTGTGGGCGGCGCTGCAGGCAGCCGGTCTGGACGACGAGGTGCGGTCCTTCGCGGACGGCCTGGACACCAAGCTGGGCGAAGGCGGCCTGGGCTTGTCGGGCGGCCAGGCGCGGCGATTGGCGCTGGCGCGGCTGTTCCTGCACGAATCGACCTTGTGGCTGCTGGACGAAGCGACGGAAGCGCTGAATGCGCAGACGGCGATCGATGTCCTGCAGCGCCTGGGCGCGCGCAGCGAAGGACGTACTTTGCTGATCGCCACCCACTTGCGGCGCGAAGCGGCGCTGGCGGACCGGCTGGTCAGCCTGCGCGATGGCCGCATCGTGGGCGACGCGCGCCGTGGCACGCCAGCCTTTGAGGCAGCCATGGCGGGCTTGCGGGGGGACTGACGGGCAAGCGGTCAGTATTTGAAAGGTAGCAAGTTTACACACAGTAGGGTAACACCAAGGAAATCATATGGACTTCGATATTGTCGCTTTATCCAGACTGCAGTTCGCGCTGACAGCTCTGTACCACTTTATATTTGTTCCGCTGACGATAGGCCTGTCAGTGATCCTCGCCATCATGGAGACGGTTTACGTGATGACGAACCGCCCCATCTGGCGTGACATGACCAAGTTCTGGGGTGTCTTGTTCGGCATCAACTTCGCCATGGGCGTGGCGACGGGCATCGTCATGGAATTCCAGTTCGGCATGAACTGGAGCTACTACAGCCATTATGTGGGCGACATTTTCGGCGCGCCGCTGGCCATCGAGGGCTTGATGGCCTTCTTCCTGGAAGCGACCTTTGTCGGCCTGTTCTTTTTCGGCTGGGACAAGCTGTCGAAGCGGGGCCACCTGGTCACGACCTGGCTGGTGGCCATCGGTTCGAACTTCTCGGCCCTGTGGATTTTGATCGCCAACGGCTGGATGCAAAATCCCGTCGGTGCGGCCTTCAATCCGCAAACCATGCGCATGGAAGTGACGGACTTCGGCGCCGTGCTGACGAACCCCGTGGCGCAGGCGAAATTCGTGCACACGGTGTCGGCCGGCTATACGGCGGCGGCCATCTTCGTGCTCGGTATTTCCGCCTGGTATTTGCTGAAGGGCCGCCACGTGCAGCTGGCCAAGCGTTCGATGACGGTGGCCGCCTCGTTCGGCCTGGCCGCCACCTTGTCGGTGGTGGTGCTCGGTGATGAAAGCGGCTACCTGTCGTCCGAACATCAGAAGATGAAGCTGGCCGCCATCGAGGCCATGTGGACCACGGAGCCGGCCCCGGCCGCCTTCACGGCCATCGGCTTCCCTGACGCGAAAGCGCGCGAGACGCATTACGCCGTGCACATCCCGATGGTGATGGGCTTGATCGGCACGCGTTCACTGTCGACGGAAATCCCCGGCATCGAGCAACTGGTCGACCGTGGCGAGCTGCTGATCAAGGATGGCATCAAGGCGTATGACGCGCTGCAAACCATCCGCAGCGTGGCGCCAGGCGCCCCCGTGCCGCAGGACGCGAAGGACGTGTTCGAGTCGAAAGGCCAGTCCATGGGCTATGCCTTGCTGCTGAAACGCTATGTCGACGATCCGCGCCAGGCCACGCCCGAGCAGATCCGCAAGGCCGCGCTCGATACCGTGCCGCCCGTGGGACCCTTGTTCTGGTCCTTCCGTGTGATGGTGGGCCTGGGCATGTTCTTTATCTTGCTGACTGGCACGTTCTTCGTGCTGTCGACGCGCCGCACCCTGGACAAGCACCGCTGGCTGCTGAAGCTGGCCGTGTTCGCCATCCCGCTGCCGTGGGTGGCCATTGAGGCGGGCTGGATCGTGGCTGAAGTGGGCCGCCAGCCGTGGGTCATCGAAGGCGTGCTGCCAACGGCCGTGGCCGTCTCCAACCTGGGCGCTTCGACCCTGTTGATCACGATTGCCGGCTTTGCCGCCATCTACACCGTGCTGCTGGTTATCGAAATGAAGCTCATGCTCAAGGCCATCCGCAAGGGGCCGGAAGAGAAGGCGCCGGCCCCCGCGCCTGCGGCCGCAGCCATTCATACTCAACGCGCCTGAGGAGGGCCAGACCATGATTTTGCATGAAATGATTTCGTATGAAACCCTGCGCCTGATCTGGTGGCTGCTGATCGGCATCCTGCTGGTGGGCTTTGCCATCACGGACGGCTTCGATCTGGGCACGGGTATTTTGCTGCCCTTCGTCGGCAAGACGGACCTCGAACGCAGGGTCGTCATCAACAGTATCGGTCCCGTGTGGGAAGGCAACCAGGTATGGCTGATCCTTGGCGGCGGCGCCATCTTCGCCGCCTGGCCGCAACTGTACGCCGTCTCGTTCTCGGGCTTTTACCTGGCCATGTTCGTCATCCTCGTGGCGCTGATCGTGCGTCCCGTGGCGTTCAAGTTCCGCAGCAAACGCGAAGATCCGCGCTGGCGCGCCCGCTGGGATGCGGCCCTGTTCGTGGGCGGCTTCGTGCCGGCCCTGATCTGCGGCGTGGCGATTGGCAACGTGCTGCAAGGCGTGCCGTTCCGTTTCTCGCCGGACATGCACATCTTTTATGACGGCACCTTCTTTGCGCTGCTCAACCCGTTCGCCCTGCTGTGCGGCCTCGTCTCGGTGGCCATGCTGGTGATGCACGGCGCCACCTGGCTGCAGCTGAAAACGGACGGTGCCGTGGCCGAACGGGCGCGCCGCTATGGCAGCGTGGCGGCGCTCGCGACAGTGGTGCTGTATGCGGCCGCCGGCGTGGCCCTGTGGCTGTGGGTCGATGGCTACCGCGTCACCAGCGCCGTCGTCGTCGACGGTCCGTCGAACCCGATGCTGAAAACGGCGCAAGTGTACGTGGGCGCCTGGTTCCTCAACTTTGCAGCCCATCCGTGGACCTGGATCGCTCCAGCGCTAGGCCTGCTTTGTCCGCTGCTGGCCTTTGCCTTCCAGCGCGCGCGCCGCGAAGTGCCGGCCTTGCTGGCCAGCGCGACGGCCATCGCCGGCATCATCCTCGGCGTGGGCGCGGCCATGTTCCCGTTCATCCTGCCTTCGTCGATTGACCCGCGCGCCAGCCTGACGGTGTGGGATTCCTCGTCCAGCCACATGACCTTGTTCATCATGCTGGTCGTCACGGCCGTCTTCATTCCCCTCATCGTGGCGTACACGACGTGGGTGTATAAAGTGCTGTGGGGCAAGGTTGACGGCAAAGCCATCGAAGACGACAGCGGTCACGCCTACTAAGAATTTACGAAAGGATATAACTATGTGGTATTTCGCCTGGATACTGGGTCTTCCGCTGGCGGCGACCTTCGCCGTGCTCAATGCGATGTGGTATGAAATCGCCGATGGCGACACGACGCCCGAGCAGTACCGCGACTAGGCCAACTGGCCGCAGTACGGACTGAACAGCCCCGCCCGGCGCCATGCCCGGCGGGGCTTTTTGCTTGCTACAGCAAGATGAATTCGCCACGGATGCGCAGTTTCATGCCGCGCGGCGCGTCGGCACCTGCCGCCACGGCCCAGGCCGTGATCCATTGCGCACAGCGTTCCCGCTCGGCGGCATCGTGCAAGCGCTGCAAACGCGCATCGGCCCGGTCGATACGCTGGGCCAGATACAGGCGCTGGTCCATGGGATCCGTCTTTTTGCTGTAATGCTGCATGGCGATTCCTTTCCGCGTGATAACGTCGTTCGGTCATGGCATAGCCATGTACGCGGGGGCGGGGCGTCCGGATTCAGTTTCAGCAAAAAAAGAAGCCACCGCAAGGGTGGCTGTTGGGGCGTGTATCAGGAAGGTGTCTTGCCGGCTGGTTTTGGGGTGGCAATGGCGATCGGGTCGCTGGCCGGAAAGCTTTCCTTCAGCGCTTCATCGAGTGCTTCCTCGGCATGGCCTTCATTGGCCGGCGTGGGCGAATCGCGCTCTGGTGGCGGGGCGGGTGCGGTGGCGGCGTTGGTGCTCGAATGCATGATGATCTCCTCGCGGTGGTGCGCCATGCTGCCGAGGTGGCCGTGGCGCGTGCTGCTGTTTCCAGCCTAGCACATCGCGCAGGAATGGCGCGCCGGATGCGCCTGCCGAAGCGACGGTGACGGCGTCTGCTACACTGCGCTCCACTTTTATCGATGGAACCGCCATGACCTCCCTATCCCTGCCATACCGCGCCACCGCAATCGAAGCCTGTGCCTGGCTGGCGCAAGAGACGGGCACGCCGTGGACCCTGGCGCGTTTGCTGGAGCAGGGCGGCTTGCCGTTTGTCTGGCTCGATTACAGCGAAGCATGGGCCGAGCTGTTCCATGACGGCGTGACGCGCTATGCGGCGCCCGTCGTGTTTATCGAGGACAAGCAGCACCTGGCTTCGGGTGCGGACGCTTCGGGTGCGGACGATGTGTGGCTGCGTTTTACGCGCGACTCGGGCAACATCGCCATTGAACTGAAGGCGCCGGGACTGCGCGTGCCCTTGGACGGCTTGCACTTCCAGGAGCGTGATCTGTTGCGTTTGCTCAAGGAGTTGCAGCATCCGCAGCCCGATGAAGCGCAGGCTGACAAGGCGTCCGTGGTCTTGCCCAGCGCCTTGAAGGGCTTGGGCCGCGAGCAGATTTTGCTGGCCTTTGCCGGCGTGGGCAAGGTCGACCTGGACCAGGGAATGGCCAGCGGCGTGGGTATCTTTGGCGACGATGGCGCGCGCGTGCGCAAGAATTCTCGCGGCGGCAAGAACAGCCACCTGTGGCATCCGGTAACGTTGGCTTTCGGCTTGCACGACGTGCACCGCGTGCCGATGGCGCATCTGAAAAAGGCGTTCGCCACGCAACCGTTGCTGCGCGAATGGAAGGCGGACTGGCTGGAATCGCTGCGCCTGTTGGGCGAGTAACAAGATCAATCTAGCCTGCCGCGCCGGCCTCTCGTTCGGCGGCATCAGCCTTTGCTACTTTATTCGCTCTCCTCGATCCTGCCGCCGCATTGCGTATAGCAGGTTCTGTAGTCTGACTCGCATTGCCACGTTCCAGAAGGGCTGGAGGAACAATATTGGCGTTTCTTCGAGCACAGTTCCCGGTCCGCATCGGTTTGCGCCACTGCCAGGCAGATGGAAACCGTACTGACGTTGCGCATCTCGCAAGCTTGTGCCTGGGCTGCAGCAACCTGCTCCTTGCCGGCAATGCATATCTGTTGATTGGTCCCGCAGCTCGTCACGCATTGACGCCCGGCATCCGAGTCCGGCGGAATATAGCGATAGCTTGTGCAGCCCGCCAAGGTAATGGCGAAACAAATCGCTGCGGCAAGGCGGAACAAGAAGGAATGGTGGATTTGCAAAGTACGCATGATCAAAAAGTGTTTTCCAGTGTAAATGAATTAGCTTGAATATCGTGAATATTGATATTCTGACAGGCGATCATTTCAAGAACAATGCGCTGCAATAATTGTTACATCTTGGCGGGAAACCGTTTTACAGTTCGATGGGCGCCACTTCCGTGCCGATATCGGGCGCCGCGTAATGCATGCTGAAATACACGAAGGCGCCGATATTGAGGGCGACCGTGATCCAGAACACGATGCGGAACGAGCGCTTGCTGGACTTGTGACGCAGCCATTGCTGGGCCAGCACGGCGCCAGGCCAGCCGCACAGCAGCCCCAATAGCAGCAGGGTGCGTTCCGAGGTGCGCCAGCGTCCCCCTTTTGCGGCCGATTTGTCGATCGCATAGGCCACGAAACAGCTCAGGCTCAGCACGCCATACACGAGGGCGACGAGGGCGGGGATGTGGAAAAAGAAGGTGGCCAGCAAATACAGAACGACAAAAAACAGGATGACAAGATAGGACATAGGATGTGTTTGCTTGAACGGGGGCGTGAGTATCCCACAAGGGGCACGATGCTGCAGCCTAAAATAAGCAGCCTTGCGCCGTATCGATGGGCACGGCGCGGCGGCGGGCGTGGCCCGTTTTCAGCGCTTCGCGGTCGCTGGACAGGGCGATGCCTTCCAGGGCCAGCAAGGTTTCCTTGGCATGCAGGCCGCCCGCAAAGCCCGTCAACTCGCCCGTGGCGCCGATGACCCGGTGGCAGGGGGCGATGATGGAAATGGGATTCTTGCCGTTGGCGGCGCCCACGGCGCGCACTGCGGCGGGCCGGCCGATCTGGCGCGCGATCTCGCCATAGCTGCGCGTCTGGCCATACGGTATCGTCAGCAGCGCGCGCCACACTTCCTGCTGGAACGGGGTGCCGGCAAAATCGAGCGGCACCTCAAAACGCTGGCGCGTGCCGGCGAAATATTCCCCCAGCTGGCGCGCCGTTTCCCGCAGCACGGCGCAACCGTCAGCGACGCGCATCGCGCCCAGGCGCACGCGGTTAGGCTTGTCGTTTTCCCACAGGATGGCGGCCAGCGCCGCGCCGCGCGCCACCAGGGTCAGCTCGCCCACGGGCGAGGGCATCACGATGCAGTCGTATTCCATGTCTGTTCCTTGATCGGAGAGCGCCAGTGTAGCAGGATGGCGGCAGCGTGCGTATCCCATGTAAGATAGGGTTTTTCAGCACGGAGAACTGGCTTTGACGACGATCCCCAGCTATGACGATATCCGCGCGATTGCCGCGCGGCTGGTGCGGCAGCGCTACCCCGCGGCCGTGGCGGCCATCATCGGCGGCTCGTTCGCCACGGGCCGGCAAACGCCCAGTTCCGATATCGACTTGCTGCTGCTGTTCGACCACGTTGATTGCGCCTGGCGCGATACTCTCGTGGCCGAAGGGCGCACGGTGGAACTGTTCGCGCACGATGTGGCCACGTTCACGTATTTTTGCAAGGAAATCGACGCGGCAGGTGGCACGGTGCCGCTGGCGATGATGGTGCTCGAAGGCGAGAACATCGCCGCCCCCGGACCGCAGCACGCGCAGTTGCTGGCGCTGGCGCAAGCATTCGCCGCCGCCGGGCCGCCCGTGCTGGACGTCGACAATTTACAGCGGCGCCGCTACGCCATCACCACCGCGCTGGAAGACCTGGTCGACAGCCGGCACCCGGGCGAGGCGCTGGCCGTTGCCTGTCAGCTGTATCCGGCGCTGGCCGACCTGCACTTGCGCGCGGCGGGGGAATGGAGCGGCGAGGGCAAGCACCTGTTTCGCCGCCTGCAGGCCTTCGACGCCGCCATCGCCGACCAGCTCGATGGCGCGCTGCGCCTGGTCGCCAGCGACTTGCCGGCCGGGCAGCACGCGTTCGAGCAAGTCGCCGCCGCCGTGCTGGCGCCCGTGGGCGGCCCCTTGCTCGAAGGTTTTACCCTGCCCGCGCCCGCGCACTGGCGCGCTTAAAACGCCGTGCGCACGGCCAGGCTGATGTTGCGCGGTTCGCCCCAGAACACGCCGTCGAAGAAGCCCACGTTGCGGTAGTACTTTTTGTCGAGCAAGTTATTCACGTTCAGCTGCACGCTGGCGTGGCGGTTGAGCGCATAGCTGGCCATGGCGTTGAACAGCGCGTAGCCCGCTTGCGGGATATTCGTGATTCTGCCCGAGGGCGGGCGGCCGTACCACGATTCGCTATAGGTGGCGCTTTGTGCCGTCATGCTGGCGCCCGCCCTCAAGCCGGCCAGCTGGCCATCGAAACGGTAGCTGGTGGCCAGGCGCAGCAAATGTCGCGGCTGCGTGGTGGCGGCGCGGCGGCCATCGGCCTCTGCCGCGTGCAGATAAGTATAGCCGCCGCTCGCTTCCCAAGCCGGCGTGATCTGGCCGGAGACGTCGAACTCGACGCCCTTGGCAGTCACGCCGGCGCCGTTGGCCACCATGGCCTGGCCGCCGTCGGGCAGCAAAAAGCCGGGCGGCACCGTGCGGTCGAGTTCCGCCAGATTCTTTTTCTTCGTGTGGAACAGGGCGGCCGAGGCGTTCAGCTTGCCTTCATAGAACTCCCCCTTGATACCCAACTCGGCATTGTCGCCCGTTTCCGGCGCCAGGAACTTGTCGTTGCGGTCCTTGCTCGATTGCGGGTTGAACAGCTGCGTGAAGCTGGCGTAGGCCGAATACTGCTTGTTGATGTCGAACACGGCGCCCACGTAGGGCGTGACCTCGTTGCGCGTTTCCACGAAGTCGCCGCTGCCCGTGTACACGCCTTGCGTGTTGTAATCGCGTGTATCCGTGCGGTAAGTGCTGCTGCGCGCACCGATGATCACATGCAGCGGGTCGGCCAGGCTCAGGCGCGTGGCGACATAGGCACCCGCCAGGCGCGTGACTTTTTCCGTGTGCGAGCCGTCCGGGTGGAACACGGGGCGGGGGATGTTGCCTGTCCAGCTGCGATAATCAGGGACCAAAGGTTCATAGTCGATTTTCGCCTTGCCGCCTATCGAATTGTCCTGGCCGTTATTGCCATTCCAGCCGACGATGGCCGTGTGCTTGCGTCCGAGCAAGGTAAATGGCCCGCTGGCGTAGACGTCGAAATTGTCGCTGTTCTTCTTGCCCGCGCCCCAGGCGCCCGTCCACAGTTCCATGCCTTTGCCCGTGGCGGGATCGGGATGACCTTCGCCCGCATACAGAACGGTGGTGCGGTTCGTGCTTTCCGTGCGCGCATAGCCGAGGTGCAGATTCCAGTTGCCGGGCAGGCGCTGGTCCAGCGACGTAAATACCGTGTGCTGCTTTTCGGCCCAGGTGCTCCATGGCGCTGTCCAGCTGGTGTTGCGTGGCAAGTTCGCCAGGCTGCCGTCCGCGTTCCAGTAGGGCACGGCGCCCCAGGTGGCGCCTGTGGGCTTGTTGTCCTGGAAGTCGACGCCGGCCGTCAGCAGGGTGCCGGGACGCACGTCCGCCTCGACGATGACCATGCCGACCGTCTTGCGTTCGTGATACATGTCCAGGTAGGAATCGCGTTTTTGCCAGGCCAGGGCCGTGCGCGCGCGCACGCTGCCTTCCGCGTTCAGCGGGGTGGACAGGTCGGCCTCGAAGCGCTGGTCATCCCAGCGGCCCATGATCAGGCCGGCGCTGGCCTGGAAGGTTTTCGTGGGTCGCTTGCGTATCATGTTGATGGTGGCCGACGGGTCGCCTTTGCCGCCCATCAGGCCGGTGGCGCCGCGCACGACCTCGATGCGGTCGTACAAAATCGTGTCTTGCAATGGTGCATTGCCGCCACGCGCCATGCCATCGATCTGGAGATTGTTGATGCCGAAGCCGCGCGCATAAAAGGTCGTGCGCTCCGTGTCGTTCTGGCCCACCTGGATGCCCGTCGTCTGCGCCAGCGCCTGGTCCAGGCGCACGGCGCCCAGGTCGTCGAGCAACTGGCGCGTGATGACGCTGACCGATTGCGGAGTCTCGCGCAGGGACAGGTCCATGCGCGTGGCGCTGCGCGTTTCGCCTGCCGTATACGACTGCGTGCCTTCCGTGGTGGCCATCGACTGGCCCAGCACCGTGACGGCCGGCATGGTGACGTCGGCCGCGGCGGCGTCGGCAGCCTGTGCCGGCAAGACCACGCCGGCGGCAAGGCTCAGCAGAGCGATGTGTAATAAACGGGGCAGGGGGCGCAAGGCGGGCTGGCGCGAAGAAGAGAAGACGGTGGTCGATTGCATTATTTTCCTGGAGTATTTTTAGTCGTGTGTGTTCCTATCTCGTCTGGCGAGGTGCGCAGTAGCTGGGGGGATGGCGTGACGCTGGCCCGTGGTCTGGCTTGGATAGCAGTTCCACTCGCGCCTGGCAGTGGAAAGATGAGCATGATTCCTGTCACATTTGTGAATAAGAATCATTATCAATATAGGGGATATTTGCTAAATAATCAAGCGTACGCACCAAAAGAGTGCGATTGGGGCTATGGCGCGCATCGTCCGGCCTTCTGCGATAATGCAGGCGCTGATAAAATATTTTCCTCATTGAAAGAAATGCATGCGTACATGGATCGCTTGTGCCGGATGGTTGTGTGTCGTGTCGCTGGGCCAGGCCCAGGAGCACGCGCCGCCGCCGGCTGTTCCCGCGCCGCTGCAGAGTGCCAGCGTGCCGCCCGCCGCCGCGGTCGTATCGCCACCTGTATCGCCGCCCGTGGCGCCGGCCGCATCCGCAGCATCAGCGCCAGAGGTAACGGCGAGCGCAGAGGACGCCTTGCCGTCGCAAACGGTGACGATCACGGCCAGCAGCGACGCCAAGGCGCCGCGCGTGCGCTTCACGGCGTATCGCGAAAGTTATCTGACGGCCAGGAAAGTGTGGCAAGTGTCGAGCGGCAGCGTGGTGATGGCCCTGCGCCTGATTCCTGCCAAGCTGAGCGCCACCATTGACGACGTGCGCGTGGCCTTGCAAGGCAATGGCGCGCCCGTGCCGATCAAGGTGTCCAGCGGCGGCGTGTTTGTCGTGCCGCTCAACGATGACATCGCCGCGCAGGATGGTGCTTTCCTGGTGAACAAGGGCAGGGGCGAGCTGACGGCGAATATCGTCCTCCAGCCGTCCGTGGCGCGCGATGCGTGGAACGTCACGCGCGTGGGGCAAGTCTTGCAGGACGCCCGGCGCGCCGTGCGGGCCATCACGCCGTGGTACAAGCGGCCGTTCGCCAGCGACGTGCAATCGCTGGCCTTTTGCGCAGCCGAGCGGGGCAGCGCCTTGCAGTTGATGGATGGCGAGCAATTGATTGCCACCTTGCCCATGAACGAGGCGGCCGTCAACGATATCAACCAGCCCGTGTTTTGCAAGATTTTCGACGGCGAAGACAAATACCCGGGACACTACCGCGTCGTCATGCCCGAGCAAGCCACGGTGCTGCTGCTGTAGCGGCTAGTTCGGCTGGCGCTGCACCAGTTCCAGCGCCGCCGCCAGGGCCAGGTCCATGGTGGCCTGGTGGAAGATCAGCCATTGCGGCAAGAGCGACAGCGCATGGCGGCCCTGTTCCAGGTCTCCTTCATCGACGGCGGCCCAGGCATGGTGCAAGCCGCTGAGCACGCGCGCATGCTGTTCCCGGTGGTTGGCCAGCGAGGGAAAGGCGATTTCTTCCATCAAATCCTCTTCCTCACGGAAATCGCGTTCGACGGCCGCAATCAGCTCGCGAAACGCCACGCTGAAATGCTGGTCGCCCAGTTGTTGCAGGCGCGCGAGCTCCTGAAACAGCGCCTCATGCGCCTCGTCGATGACGGGAACCCCCAGCGCCATCTCATCCTTCCAATGCGATTTACCCATGCCGATGCTCCAGGTTAAGTCCGTCGCGGTGCGAAGCGGACTGTTCCAGTGTGGACGCGGCGAAGAGGGAAATCCATGATCTGGATCAAAAGTATGGTGAAGAGGAGGAGGATTGAGGCACTGAGAAATGAAGGAAAACGGGGAACAAATCCCCATCCGCAATAAAGCGTTTTTAAATAAGGTAAGCTGCTACCTAGCGCGTTTAATGCTTCGGCCAGCGAGCCCAGAGGGCTTGTGCGTCTACATTCGGCACCTGCATCTGCTGCCCGGCGGACGTCTGCATCGCATCCCTCAGCACGAGGGGCGCGAGCAGCAAGGCCGACAGGGCAAGGCAGGCCAGCACTTTGAGCGTCAACATGGTCGTCTCCCGGTGTCCCGGCGGCGGCGCGGGGATGCGGCGCCTGCCGGTCACTTCCTTATGCACTACCATGCTTGCAGTTTAGTTCATCTGGTCGTAACTTCAACTTATTGCTGTGGTGCACCGCACCAGTTCGCCTGTTGCTACAGGCTTATTTGGCCTTGCGGCTGCGCCGTGGCTTGCTTGTTGGCGGTAGAAAAGAATCGAACCACACTTGCGTCAGTTGCCGCGTATTTTTCGCCGCTTCGCGCTTGACGGCGGCCGTCGCATGGCCGCGCGCCGTGTTGGCGATGCGGTTGGCCGCGCTCAGGTACATGCTCATCCAGGGATTTTTCATGGCTAGCCTCGCAGACGGTGGGGGGAATGTCTTCACTCTATCCCGATGGCTGGCGCCGACAGTGCGCCTGCCCACATAGCCGGGCGGCGCGGGCGGCAGCCTGATCTAAGTCAATACACGTCGCGGCGGTAGCGTCCGGCCGCCAGCAGGGCGTCGAGTCCCTCCTGGCCCAGCAATTCTTGCAGTACAGCATCGATTCCTGTGGCCATGCCTTGCAGGCTGCCGCACACGTAGACGATGGCGCCTTGCGCCAGCCACTCTCGCAGTTCATTCGCGCTGGCGCGCAGGCGGTCCTGCACGTATTGTCGTTCACCATCGCGCGAAAAGACCTTGTCCAGACGTGCCAGATGGCCAGTGTCCAGCCAGCCTTGCAACTCTGCGCCGCAGACGCTGTCAAAAGCTTGCTGGCGCTCGCCAAAAAGCAGCCAGTTGCGGGCCAGGCCCGCCCGCTGGCGCGCGCGCAGGTGCGCACGCAGGCCGGCCAGGCCGGAACCGTTGCCGATATAAATGCAGGGCACGTCGACCAGGGCCGGCGCGAAGGCGGGATTGGCTTGCAGGCGCAGGCGGATGGGGCTGCCTAGCGGGGCGAAGCGGGTGAGCCAGCCGGAAGCGAGGCCATGGCCCTGGTTTTCCTCGCCCGCATGGCGCTCCTGGCGCACCAGTAATTGCACTTCGCCGTCGGATGGCAGCGAAGCGAGCGAATAGCTGCGCGGCGCGTGATGGGCACTGTCGGGGTGGCTACCGTCGCCATCGCTGCCGTCCGCGTTGCAGGGAATGATTTCCGCCAGCGCGCCCGCTTCCCAGATGGCGTCGGCCGGGCCCGTCAAGGTGATTTCATGCAATTCTCCACCTTGGCTGCCCGGGTTGAGCAGCACGCGGCGCGCCAGGCGCCAATCGGCATACGACGCTTCTTCCTGCACGCCGATGGCGTCGATGGCGCTGCCGCTGCAGCGGGCCAGCGCTGTGGACCAGCCGGCCAAGGCGGCGGGGTCGTGCTTGTCCACTTCGATCAAGGGGAACAGGGAAGTGGCGCCCAGCGCCTGCAATTGTTGCGCCAGCGCATGGCCAAAGCCGCAGAAGGCGCTGTAATGGCGGTCGCCCAGGGCCAGCATGCCGAATCCCAGGCCGGCCAGCGGCATGCCCGAGGTTTGCTGCAGCAGGCGCGCAAAGCGGCGCGTGCCGTCCGGCGCCTCGCCTTCGCCAAAGGTGCTGGCGACGATCAGAGCTCGTTGGTACTGGCGCAATTGTGCGGGATCAAACCGGTCCAGCGATTGCACGTCGACGGCGACCCCGGCCTGCTGCAGGGCGCGCGCGCTTTCCAGGGCCAGGCGTTCGGCCTGGCCAGATTGGCTGGCGTAGGCGACGAGGGTGGGCAAACCGCTATCCGTGCCAGGCGTCTTGCCCTGAGCACCGGCGCCCAGCATGGCGCGCTGCGCCTGCACAGCCCGCTTAGCCTTGCGGCGGCCCAGATACAGCATCCAGCCCGTGATGGCGAACAGGGGCAGACCCAGGCTGGCCACGGTGACGATGATGCGGCCCGGCAAGCCAAAATACGTGCCCATGTGCAGCGGATAAATGATGTTGACGAGGCGCGATCCCAGCGCCTGTTGGCTGTACGGTTCGCTTTCCGTGAGCGTGCCGTCGGCCGGTGCAATGCTCATGCGGCTGCGCGCCCGTTCGTGCGGCGCATCGCTGGCCAGCCACGTGAATTGCACGGCTTCGCCGGCGCGCGTGGGCAGGCGCACGCTGGCCAGGGTCCAGCCGGCGGCGTGCAGCTGGAAGCTGGTCCAGGCCAGGCTGATGTCGACGGCGGGCGCCTTGCCGCCGCCTTTTTTCGCGGGCGCCTGTGCCATCCTTGGCGGCTTGCCGGCCCAGGCGTCGATATTGTCGCGCACCACGTCGTAGCTCCAGTAAATGCCCGTCAGGGTCAGCGCCACGTAGACGACCAGGCACCAGGTGCCGGCCACGGCATGCAGATTCCACAAAAAGGAACGGCCTTTCAGGGCCGGATCGAAGGTCAGCCAGGTGCGCCAGTCCAGCGGACGGCGCGGCCAGCGCAGATACAGGCCGGACAGGGCTAACCCCAGCAGGCACAGGGCCAGCGCGCCCGCCACCTGGCGGCCCGGATCGCGCGGCAGCAGCAGCCAGCGGTGCAAGGACTCCGTCCACTCGAAAAATTCCGCGCCCGCCAGCGCCGGCTGGGTCGCGCCCGTGTACGGATGCAGGTAGATGGACTCGCCGCGCCGCTGGCCATTCTTCGGTGCGAAGAACAGCCGTGGCGCCGCGCCCGCTTCTGCATACATGGTGATCGAGGCTACGCGCTGGCCGTGTTCGGCGGCAGCAATGTTGCTCAGCTGGGCTGGCGTCAGCGGGGTGCGCGTTTCCACGGCGACGTGGCGCACGCCGGGATTCATGAGGTCCAGCAATTCATCCTTGAAGGCCAGGGTGGCGCCGCTCAGGCCGATAATTACCAGCACCGTGCCGGCCGTGATGCCGATAAACCAGTGCAATTGAAACCACACCTGTTTCCAGCTCCAGTGCCGGCGTTGCTGTTGCGGTGCGGCAAGCTGGCGAGTCTGCGGCGCATCGTCGGCGCTGGCGCGTAACTGGGGAGGGAGGAGGTGGTCATGGCGGCTTTCGATAGCGCCGCCATGCAGTGCGTCAGGCATGGCGGGAAGAAGGAAGGCTGACATTTTAACGCAAACGAGAATCATTCGCAAATGATGGCGCCCTGTTTTCGCGTGGCGGGGGCCATCCCCGTTTGCCTGATCGGGCGTCATAGGCGCTACAATAGGGATACTGTTCACTAGTTCCCATTGCCGCCATGACCACTTCCACACAGAATCTCGTCGTCACCCCATCCGCCCACCCCCTGTCCGACGCCGAGCGCGCCGCACGCATGGTCAACCCGGCGTTTGGCCGCATCTTTACCGACCACATGGTGGTGATTCCTTACCGCGACGGCAAGTGGCAGCAGGGTGAACTGAAGGCTTACGGCCCGTTGATGCTGGACCCGTCCGCCTCGTCCTTGCACTACGGCCAGGCCATCTTCGAAGGCTACAAGGCGTTTGCCCAGCCGGACGGCAGCATCAAGACTTTCCGTCCGGAACAAAATGCCGAGCGCTTCAACCGCAGCGCCGCGCGCCTGGCCATGCCGGCCATTCCTGTCGAGCTGTTCCTGGAAGCGGGCGACGCGCTGATTGCGCAAGACCGCAACTGGGTGCCGAAGAACACGGGCGAGAGCCTGTACATGCGCCCGCTGATGATCGCCACCGACCCGTACTTGGGCGTGCGTCCATCGGAAGAATACCTGTTCGTGCTGTTCGCCTCGCCAGCCGGCGCCTACTTCCCGAAAGGCGTGAAACCCGTCACCGTGTGGATCAGCGAAGACTTCGTGCGCGCCGCGCCGGGCGGTACCGGTGAAGCCAAGTGCGCAGGTAACTACGCGGCCAGCCTGATGGCCCAGTCGCAAGCGCAGGAAAAGGGCTGCGACCAGGTCGTGTGGCTGGACGCCGTGCACCGCGAATTCATCGAAGAGATGGGCGGCATGAATTTGTTCTTCGTGTATAAAGATGGCGAGAAGATCACCGTCGTGACGCCGGAATTGACGGGCACCTTGCTGCCAGGCATCACCCGCCGCAGCCTGCTGGAAATGGCGAAAGACCTCGGCTATGCCACGGAAGAGCGTAAGTTGTCCGTCCAGCAATGGCGCGACGACATCGCCTCGGGCCACATGACCGAAGTGTTCGCCTGCGGCACGGCCGCCGTCATCACGCCTGTGGGCGTGGCCAAGGCCAATGGCTTTGAAATGACCATCAACAACAATGAAAACGGCGCCGTCACCCTGGCCCTGCGCGAAGCGTTGCTGGGTCTGCAACATGGCACGGCTGCAGACACCCACGGCTGGATGCACAAGGTCTGCTGATCAGCATGCTTGATTGATACCGCGCCGGCACTCAGTTGCCGGCGTTTTATATTCTGAAAGGGAAACCTGATGCAATTTCGAACTGTACTGCCCGCGCTGGCCGCCGTTTTCCTCAGTCTGTCCGCTGGCGCCGTCCATGCGGCCGACGCCAGTTGCGCCATTCCCCGCAACGTCAGTTACTACGATTACGACGTCAAGCCGTCGGACGAGAAAAACACGTGCTACAAGCAAAGCACGAACGTGCCCACCGATTACTTCATGCTGGCGCTGTCGTGGTCGCCGGGCTTTTGCGACAGCCAGCGCCGCCGTGGCGCCGTGTCGAAAAAGGCTGCCTTCCAGTGCGCCGAGAGCAACCAGTTCGGCTGGATCGTGCATGGGCTGTGGGCGCAGTCGAATAACCCTGCCACGTGCGAAGACATTTCCGTGACGCCACCGCGCAAGACGGACATGCACCCGCGCTATTGCAAGGGCAATTTGCCGAAACTGGCGCCGTCCGACATCCTGCCCTATATGTGCATGCAACCGGGCGAGGCCTTGCTGCAGGGCGAATGGGAAAAGCATGGCGCCTGCGATTTCGATACGGCCAAGCAGTATTTCGAGAAGGAACGGGAGCTGTTCCAGGCCTTGAAGTTGCCGGACTCCACCATGCCGAAAAACGAGCTGTTCCAGTGGATGAAGCAGCACAACCCGCAATTGAAGGGCCGCTGGCTCGGCTATGAAAAGCACTCGGGCGAGTTGCGCATCTGTTATTCGAAAGATTTTAAAGTGATCGACTGCCAGAAGTGATGGCGCTTGCCTGCCCGGCAGAGTCCGCCCATCCATGCTAGTGTATTGCCCGGATCAGCAAGATGAACAGGTAGTGTATTTATGCAGCAGACTAGGCAGCGGCGCACGCAAGCCGTCATGGTAGGCGAGGACGGCTTGCCGCCCGGCGCCCGTTTATGGGCCATGCTGGCGCTGGCCATCGGCGTGGGCATGGCCTCGCTCGATACGGCGATCGCCAACACGGCCTTGCCGGCCATTGCCAGCGAACTGCACACGACGCCGGCCGCCTCCGTCTGGATCGTCAACGTCTATCAACTGGCCATGGTGGCGACCCTGCTGCCGTTTTCCGCCCTCGGCGAAATCGCCGGCTACCGGCGCGTGTTTATCTCCGGTATGCTGTTGTTTACCGTGGCGTCGCTCGCCTGCGCATTGGCCTGGTCCCTGCCGTCGCTGGTGGTGGCAAGGTTGTTCCAGGGCGTCGGTGCCAGCGCCATGATGAGCGTCAATACGGCGCTGCTGCGCGCCCTGTATCCGAAACACTTGCTGGGCCGCGCCTTTGGCAACAATGCGCTGGTGGTGGCCGTCGCGTTCGCCATCGGGCCCACGGCCGCCTCGCTGATCCTGGCGACGGCATCGTGGCCATGGCTGTTCGCCATCAATGTGCCGCTGGGCGTGGCGGGCTTCTTCCTCGCCAGCCGCATGCTGCCGGCCACCAGATTGTCTGGCCACACGCTCGACGCGCGCACGGCGCTGTACAACGTGGGCGCCTTCGGCTTGCTGATTCTGCTGTTTGGCGACGCGGCCCATCACGCGGCGCTGTCGACCTTGCTGCCGGAACTGGTGGCGGTGGTGATTTTCTTTATCTTGCTGCTGCGCCGCCAGGAAGGGCACGCTGCACCGATGCTGCCGATCGACCTGTTTCGCCGTCCATTATTCCTGCTGTCGTCGCTGACGGCCATCTGCACGTTTGCCGCGCAGGGGCTGGCCTTTGTCTCGCTGCCATTCTATTTTGAAGTGACACTGGGCCGTTCGCCCGTCGAGACGGGCTTTTTGATGACGCCGTGGGCCGCGCTGGTGGCCGTGATGGCGCCCGTGGCCGGACGCCTGAGCGACCGGTACTCGCCGGGCATGCTGGGCGGCATCGGCCTGGCGGCGCTGGCCGGCGGCTTGCTGACCCTGGTGTGGATACCGGCCCACCCCAGCGCGTTTGACATCGGCTGGCGCATGGCCTTGTGCGGCATCGGTTTCGGCTTTTTCCAGGCGCCGAACCTGAAAGCCATCATGGGCAGCGCGCCGCCCGAGCGGGCCGGCGGCGCCAGTGGCGTGGTCGCCACGTCGCGCCTGATCGGCCAAGCCACGGGCGCGGCGCTGGTCGCGTATTGCTTCACGGTTTCCGCCGCAAAAGGCACGACGTATGCGCTGTGCCTGGCGGCAGGGTTCGCCGCCGTGGCCAGCATCGCCAGCTTTTCGCGCCTGGTGGTGGCGCAGCCGGCGTGGCAGGCCGGCAAGCGCGACTGACTGGTATCGCTTAAACGTCGATGGCCTTGTCCGACTGCATGCGCTTGCGCAATTCGAACTTCTGGATCTTGCCCGTCGACGTGCGGGGCAGGGGGCCAAAATAAATGGCTTTCGGCACCTTGAAACCGGCCAGGTTGTTCTTGCAAAAGGCGATCAATTCCGCTTCCGTCACGGTGCCGCCTTCGCGCAGTTCGACGAACGCGCATGGCGTCTCGCCCCATTTCTCGTCCGGTTGGGCGATGACGGCGGCGGCCAGCACTTGCGGGTGGTGGTACAAGGCGTCTTCCACTTCTACGCTGGAAATGTTCTCTCCACCGGAAATGATGATGTCCTTGCTGCGGTCCTTCAGCTTGATATAGCCATCCGGATACATGACACCGAGGTCGCCCGTGTGGAACCAGCCGCCGGCGAACGCTTCCTGCGTCGCCTTTTCATTTTTCAGATAGCCCTTCATGCAGATGTTGCCGCGGAACATGATCTCGCCGATCTGTTCGCCGTTGGCCGCCACGGGCTGCATGGTGTCCGGGTCGATCACGGCCACGGCGCTTTGCAAGTGGTAGCGCACGCCCTGGCGCGACTTCAACACGGCGCGTTCTTCCTGGCTCAAGGCCGCCCACTCGTCCTGCTCGGCGCAGATGGCGGCCGGACCGTACACTTCCGTCAAGCCATACGAGTGGATCAAGTCAAAGCCCATGGCTTCGATCTTTGCCACCATGGCCGCTGGCGGCGGCGCACCGGCCACCATGCCGCGCACGGTCCAGTTGATGCCGTCGCGCCAGTTGGCGGGCGCGTTGGCCAGGGCCGCGTGCACGATGGGCGCGGCGCAATAGTGGGTGATGCGCAACTCGCGCATCAGGTCGAACACGAGTTTCGGCTCGAACTTGCGCAGGCATACGTTGACGCCGGCGCGGGCGGCGACGGTCCACGGGAAGCACCAGCCATTGCAGTGGAACATCGGCAAGGTCCATAAATACACGGCATGCTTGGGCATGTCCCACTCCAGTATGTTCGACAGGGCATTCAATGCCGCGCCGCGGTGGTGGTAGACCACGCCTTTCGGGTCGCCCGTGGTGCCGGACGTGTAGTTGAGGGCGATGGCATCCCACTCGTCCGCCGGCCCCTGCCAGTCGTAATCGGGGTCGCCGCTGGCCAGCAAGGCTTCGTAGTCGAGGTCGGCAAATGCGTCCACTTCCGGTCCCAGCACGTCGTTGACCTGGATCACGCGCAAGCCGGGAATCTGCGCGGCCATCTGGCGCGCCAGTTCGGCAAATTCCGTGTCGGCCAGCAAGACTTTCGCCTGGCCATGGCGCAGCATGAAGGTCAGCGAGGCCAGGTCGAGGCGGATATTCAGGGCGTTGAGGACGGCGCCCGCCATCGGGACGCCAAAGCTCGCTTCCACCATGGCGGGCGTGTTCGGCAGCATCACGGCCACCGTATCGCCCGTGCCCACGCCAAGCTTGACGAGGCCGGACGCCAGGCGGCGCGTGCGCGCATACGTTTCTTGCCACGTCTGGCGCAAGGCGCCATGTGCAATTGCCAGGCGATTGCCATATACTGCGGCTGCCCTGGCGATATAGTCGAGCGGGGTGAGGGCGGCGTAGTTGGCGCTGTTTTTGCCGAGGCCGGTGTTGAAATCAGCTGTCATGCTTGTCTCCTGGTAAAAGAATCTTGTAGCTCCCTGTTTCGGGATTGATAGCGGTTAGCATAGCACCGGTGCTGGAAAATCACTGTCATCTTAGTGACAGGTCTGAAGGATGGAATGGATAGCAACGATAGTGTAGAACGTGCGGTGCCGGAATTCGACAGCCACGACTGGTTCACGGCCCTCGATACCCGGCATCAGACCCTGTTGCGCGCCGGCAGCGTGCTCCGGCATGTCGAGGCGGGCGCCTTCATCACGCGGCGCGGCGAACCGTCGGCGCACTGGATCGGCGTGCACACGGGCTTGATCAAGCTGGCCGTCTACAACGCCGATGGGCGCGGCGCCACGTTTTCCGGCGTGCCTGCGGGCGGCTGGTGCGGCGAGGGCAGCGTGCTCAAGCGCGAACTGCGCCGCTACGACGTGGTGGCCGTGCGCGCATCGAGCATCATCCTCGTGCCGGTGGACCTGTTTCACCTGCTGCTGGCCGAGAGCCTTTCCTTCAACGCCTTCGTCATCCGCCAGCTGAACGAGCGCATGGGCCAGTTCATCGCCACCATCCAGAACCAGCGCCTGCTGGCCGTCGACGCGCAAGTGGCGCAAGCCATCGCGCAGCTGTTCCACCCCATGTTATATCCGCGCACTTCCAGCGTGCTTGAGCTGTCGCAGGAAGAAATCGGCTTGCTGACCGGCATTTCGCGCCAGCGCGTGAACCAGGCGCTGGGCCATCTGGCCGAGCTGAGCCTTATCAGCATCGCCTACCAGTCGATCCGCGTCGTCGACCTCGACGGCTTGCGCCGTTATGGCGTAGCGTCGCTGTGATGACAGACTGCTTGCGCGATGTGTGGCATGCTGGCGCCTCGTTCACCACATTGACCTGACGCATGGCCCTCGTTTCCGATCATCCCTTGCACTTGCTGGGCTTGCGCTTTCCGCTGCGGCTGCGCGTCACCGTGCGCCAGGGTTTTGTGACTTTGCACAATGAAATCACCACCAAGAAACTGGCCAGCGGCGACAGTTTCGTCGTGCCCGCCTTCTTGCGCTTCGCCTGCGACGTGATGCCGGGGCGGGGCAAGCCGGCCGTGTTCACCCTGGCGCTGGAAGACGATGAACCCGATGGTGGCCACGGCGGCGGCAAGCGCTGGAGCCAGGCGCTGGCGCAGCATATCTTTGATACGCCGCAAGGCAAATGGACGGCGGCGCGCCTGGCGGCCCTGTGGCAAGTGACGCCGCACAAGGCCAGGGCGCGGTTGTTTTCCGAGGGCGAGGCCTTGCTGAGCCTGGTGCGCGAACAGCGTCTGGCCCACGCGCTGCATACAGCGGCGCAAGCGGACGCCGATGGAGAACAGGGCGAACGCGACCTGGCGCAAGTGGCGGCCGGTTCCGGCTTTGCCTCGATCCCCGCGTTTTGCGACGCCTGCGTGGACGTGGCGGGCGTGCGCCCCAGCCTGTTCCTGCGCGGGCCGGCGCCCGGATAGCCAGACTCCGTTATAATCGGGGCCATGGGATCATTATTGAAGCGCAAACAGTGGCATATGTGGTTCGCCTGCCTGGCGATACTGCTCAATGCGCTGTCGCCATCCCTGTCGTATGCGTTTGCCTCGCAGCATGCGAACGCGAACAATGCCGCCGTCGACATCTGCTCGGCCAGCGGCGCCGTCTATACGCAAGCGGACCTGGCGCCAGCCGCCACATCCACCACCGGTTCCGTGCTGCACCACATCGAGCATTGCCCATTCTGCATGAGCCATGCGGGCAGCGTGGGTTTGCCGCCGTCGTCAGCATCGCCGCTGCCCGTCATTACGGGCCACGACCTGTATCCGCCCCTGTTTTACCAGGCGCCGCAGGCCCCGTTCGCGTGGCTGGCCGCCAGCCCGCGCGGTCCCCCTTCAGCTGCCTGAACACCCAGTCACGCCTTCCACGTCTTAACCGTATCCACTACGCCCCTCGGGCCAGAATGCCATGAAACGTCGTCTTTTCCTTCTCGCCGGTACGGCGGGATTGCTTACGCTTGCCGCTTGCGAACCAGCGCCGAAACCCCATTACAACGGCCTCGACCTGACGGGAGGCGATTACAAGCCCGACTTCAAGTTGAGCGGCCCCGACGGCAAGGTCTACACCCTGGCCGATTTCAAGGGCAAATATGTGATGGTCTTCTTTGGCTTCACGCAATGCCCGGACGTGTGCCCGACAGCCCTGTCGCGCGCGCTGGAAATCCGCCAGAAACTGGGCGCCGATGGCGATAAATTGCAGGTAATCTTCATCAGCATCGACCCCGAGCGCGATACGCCCGAGTTGCTGGGCGAATACATGCGCGCCTTCGACCCCAGCTTCCTCGGCTTGCGCACGGACCCGAAGAACACGGCGCAGACGGCCTTCAATTACAAGGTCTTCTACCGTCGCGTACCGAGCGGCAGCTCGTACACGATGGATCACACGGCCATCAGCTATGTGCTCGATGCCGAGGGACGCATGCGCCTGGGCCTGAAGCACCAGTTGACGGGCGACGAGTGCGTGCAGGACATCAAGACCCTGATGAAATCGAAATACACCTTATAACCATACCGAGGAAATAATCATGACCCATTTGAAAACCCTGCTGGCCACGGCCCTGACCGTGCTGTCCTTCTCCGCCATCGCACAAACCAGCGTGCAGATTTCCGACCCGTGGGTGCGCGCCACCGTGCCGCAGCAAAAAGCCACGGGTGCCTTCATGCAGATAACGGCGCCGAAAGCCATGCGTTTGCTGGAAGTGCGCTCGTCCGTGGCCGGCGTGGCGGAAATCCATGAAATGAGCATGACGGACAATATGATGCGCATGCGCCAGGTCAAGGAAATCGCCTTGCCAGCCGGCAAAGCCGTCGAGCTGAAGCCGGGCGGCTACCACGTGATGCTGCTGGACCTGAAAGGGCAGGTGAAGGCGGGCGACAAGATCCCGCTGACCCTCGTCGTTGAAGGCGAGGACAAGCACCGTGTAACCATCGAAGTCAATGCCGTGGCCCGTCCGCTGGGCGCCACTTCGGCCCCGATGCCTGCCATGAAGCACTGATCGCCATCATTCTGGCCAGAAGCCCGGTTCGCCGGGCTTTTTTGCGCCCGCCTGAAAGTTAAACGGTTGTTTGATATAATTCCGCACAATATTAAACATCTGTTTAAATAATGGGAATGGCATGAGGCAAGACAAGGGAAACGAAAGAGAAAGCGAACCGGCGCGCGCGCGCATCCTGCAGGCGGCGGTCCAGCTGTTTGCCGATGAGGGCTACAAGCTCGCGTCCGTGCGCAGGATCTGCGAGGCGGCCCACGTCAACGTGGCGATGGTCAATTACTATTTTCATGGCAAGGAAGAGCTGTACCTGGCCGCTTTTGATTATGCGCGCGAGCTGGCGCAGGCCTCGGCTGCGGACGTGGCCGCCGCCAGCGCGCAGGCGCAACTGCCGCCGGTGGAACAGTTGCGCCTGGCCATAGAAGCGCTCGTCTCCGACATGCTGCGTTCGGGTTCCGCGTCCCTGTTCAGCCGCCTGGTGGCGCGCGAGCTGATCGAGCCGACGGCCGCCATCCACAAGCTGGCCGAGCGCAACGTGCGTCCGCAGCACGCCTTGTTCACGAGCCTGATCCGTGGCGTGGTGGGGCCGGCCATGCCCGCCGAGGTGGTGCAGAAATGCGTGTTCAGCGTGATTGGGCAGGTGGTGTTTTATGCCCGTTCGCGCATCGTGCATGAACTGGTGGTGCCGGAAATCACCTATGACGAGGCGGGTATCGCCGATATCGCCCGGCACATTGCCGCCTTCTCGCTGGCGGCCCTGGACGGCTTGCGTCGCCAGCATGTTGCGCAGGAACTTGCATGAAGGCCCGCAACCTGACTCTCGTGCTGGCCGGGCTGGCCATGCTGGGCCCGTTCGCCACCGATACCTTCTTGCCGTCGTTTCCCGCGATCGGCACGCATTTCGATGTCAGCAGCGTGCTGGTGCAGCAGACCCTGAGCGTCTACCTGGCCGCCTACGCCTTCATGACCTTGTTCTACGGCACCTTGTCCGACTCGTTCGGCCGCCGTCCCGTGATTCTCGCTTCGCTGCTGATCTTTGCCGTCGGCTCCATCGGCGCCGCGTTCGCGCCCAGCTTTGGCTGGCTGCTGTTTTTCCGCGGCATGCAAGGCGCCTCGGCGGGGGCGGGCAGGGTCATCGGCCAAGCCATTGTGCGCGACAGCTTGTCGGGCGCGGCCGCGCAAAAGATGCTGGCCAATATCATGATGGTGTTCGGCATCGCGCCGGCCATCGCGCCCATCATCGGCGGCTGGCTGCACGTGGCCTACGGCTGGCAATCGACGTTTGTGTTCACCTTTTCCGTCACGGTGCTGCTGGCGCTCGCCTGCCTGAAAGGCTTGCCGGAAAGTTTGGCAGTCGAGCAGCGCCAGCCTTTCCACCCAGGCAATATCGCGCGCAATTACTGGCTGGCCTTGCGCCACCGGGCGTTCCTGCTGCGTTCGCTGGCCGTGGCTTTCGCCTTTGGCGGCTTTGCCCTGTACATCGCCTCCGCCCCGCATTTTATTCTGGAACTGCTGCATCTGCCGGAAACGGCCTTCGGCTGGATGTTCATCCCCATGGTGGCCGGCCTGGTGGGTGGCTCGGCGCTGTCCGGCAAGCTGGCGCACAAGGTGGAAAGCACCGTGCTGGTGCGCTGGGGCTTGCTGACCATGGCGGCCACGGGCGCGCTCAATATTGCTTACAACCACTGGTTTGCGGCCAGCATCCCGTTTGCCGTCGTGCCCGTGATGCTGTATGCGTTCGGCATGTCGCTGGCTTTGCCGGGCATGACCATGTCGACGCTTGACATTTTCCCGCAGATGCGGGGCCTGGCCGCCTCCCTGCAAAACTTTGTGCAAATGCTGGTGTTTGCGCTGGTGTCCGGTTTTGTCGCACCGCTGCTGTTCGATAGCGCATTCAAATTGGCGCTGGGACAGGCTTCGGCCGTGGCGCTGGCCGCGCTTTTCTGGTGGCTGGGCACGCGCCAGTACGCGGCGCACGGTGCTACCGGGGTTGTTAAAGCGGCATGAGCGGGGTTTGAAAAGGTAGGCATGCTTCCTGCTTTGTTACACTGTGACAATCAGACCCGCGCGGGTCTAAGCAGTTTTGCAACTTTACCTTTGGCTATCATGCACTTGATTAACTCCAGTTTGAACCACGCCTTGCGCGTGCCGCTGGCTGCGGAAATCCACTCGCGGCCGTTTTTGCAGCTCGACGCCCCCGAGCTGATCACCCATCTGGCCGTGTATAAAGATGACAGCGCGGCGCCCGGTGCGTCGAATATGGCGGCCCAGCACGCCACCCTGGCGGCCCTGTGCACGCATTTCGGCGTCACGCCGCCCGCCGCCGAAGCCAAGTATTTTTATTATGACTTTGGCCGCTTCCGCCTGAAATGGGAATGCCACACGGAATTTGCCACGTTCACCTTTGCCGAGCATCCGGGGCAGGCCTTGCCCCTGGAGCAGGCGTTCGAGCGCATGCCCCTGGAACAGTTGCCGCAGCAATGGCTGGCGGGCTTGAAGGGCAAGCTGATGGTGGCTGCCCACGTGGTGCTCGAGCAGGCGACCGAGCCTGCCGAGATCTTCATGCAGGGCTTGTCGCGCGTATTTGAGGGCAATACCCTGGCCGGCAGCAAAGTATTGCAAGGCGGAGAATTGTGGACGGATTTCACGATACAGTCCGACGGCTTCAGCCGTTTCGTCATCCGCGACGCGGGCATGCGCTCGCAGCAGTCGGGCCGCTTGGTGCAGCGCGTGCTGGAAATCGAAACCTACCGCATGATGGCCTTGCTGGGCTTGCCTTACGCCATGCAGGCGGCGCCATCCTTGAATGCCATCGAAAACGAACTGGCCACCCTGGCCGCCGCCATGGTCGATACGGACGACGCGCCAGGCCTGGCCAAGAGCGACGACGGTGTCTCCGAGCAAGCCTTGCTCGACCGCATCACGCGCCTGGCGGCCCGCATTGAAAAGCTGTCGCTCGACAATAGCTACCGTTTTTCCGCTTCGAAAGCCTACATGGGCCTCGTGAAAGCGCGCATCGACGAGTTGCGCGAGGTGCGTATCGAAGGCATCCCGACGGTTGAGGAATTCATGGATCGCCGCCTGACACCGGCCATGAATACGTGCGAAGCGATGGCCAGCCGGCAGGAAGCGATGGCGCAGCGTATTGCCAACACGAATGACTTGCTGCGCACGCGCGTGGGCATCGTGCAGGAATTGCAAAACCGGCAAATCCTGCAATCGATGAACGCCCGCGCCGCGCAGCAGCTGCAACTGCAGCAGGCGGTGGAAGGCTTGTCGGTTGCCGCCATTTCCTATTACGTGATCGGCCTGTTCAGCTACACGGGCAAGGCGGCCAAGGTGATGGGCTTGCCCGTGAATCCGGAAATCCTCGTCGGCGCCCTGGTGCCATTCGTGGCAGCCGCCGTGTGGCTGGGCCTGCGCCGCATGCACCACAAGCTGCACACGAACTGAACAGGACGACGCTGCGCTGTCATTTTTGCTATCTTTCAACATTCGACCGTCAGGTATTGTTGAAAGGATGCAGAGTGCCAGCGAATGTTGCCGATGTGCTTAATGAATATGTTTCCAGGCGCCAGCTTGTCGATGAAGCGAGACAACGGCAATTCAATGCGCCTGTCGGTGACGAGGATGTAATGGTTGGCGGGCAATTATTGCCGCCATATACGTCCAGGATCGACGACAGCATCTTGCAAACGGTCAGCGAGTTGTCCGAGCTGGACCGCCTGCCACGGCTGATGCGCCTCGCCACACGCCACGGCACTCTTGAACTGATGGAGTATGTTGCCCGGCATCCTTTCCTGCATGAACTGAGCTGGCAATCGTCCACCGTCAGCGAGCCCGATTTTAGCCAGAGCAATCTGGCGCGCCTGAACGTGGATCTGACAGGCGTCACATGCCTGAAGCTCAATCCTGTCCTGCATTCCCTGGCCTTGCGCGGGGCGCCTTCACCCGGGCTGCGCATAATTGATGGCCATGAGGGGCAGTTTCTGGCCCTGGAATGCGAGCAAGGCGTGCCGCCGTTCTCCGGTCTCGACCGGGTCGCTGATTTGTCGCTGGTCGGGGTGAGGGAACTCGACCTGGCCGCAGTGGCGCAGCGCTTTCCCGGGCTGCGGCAATTGCGTATCTGGGGCAAGCCGGGCGTGCTTGCCCATCTGCCCGCCATCGCGCAACTGAAACAGTTGCAGACGTTCACCGCTGACAATCTGTTCGGCTACGGCGCCGACGATATTCCGTCCGCCGCTCAATTGCCGGAGCTTGCCACCTTGTCGATGAACAGCCTGCCGGACGACGCGGCCAAGGCCATCAAGGCCAACTTCAGGCAGGCGGCGGCTCAGGGACTGGAACTGCGCATTAGCAAGCCGCGCAAGCCGGAATGGCTGGCTGAAAACCTGCTCAATCCCTTCCGCGACTGGGATGGCCGTGCGAATATTTCCGCCACCCAGGCGAAAAAGGCGGCGCAAGCCTACAAACAGCTGTTGGCCGGCACCCGCGCGATCGATGCGGCGATGGACGCCGCCAGCGTGGCCGAGGTGCTCAGTGCGATGATTGACGCCTATGTCGGCGTGTTCAATCAGCTCGATCGGCGCGCCCGCATAATCGAAACGGTGGAGCGCGAAGAGATCGGCACGGCGCTGGCGGGCCTGTTGGAGCCGCTGGTGCGGCAATTGGGGGAACGGGGTGTGGCGCTGGCCGATGAGGCGGTGCTGCTGCAACGGTTCGATGCACTGCGCGAATTTTAGCGTGAAGACGGCGCATCCCACCCTGCCGGGACAGCTCCCTATTTAAAAAGGAAATTAGAGTGCTAGCAAATGTCGGAGATATCTACAGTGTGTTTTCAACGGAGCTGCAGCAGTACGTGGCTTGCCAGGTCACCCGCATCAAAGATGTGTCCTCGTCCAGGCCGGTAGCTGCCGTGCTGGAGCTGGACTGGACCGGCGACGCCTTGCCCGATGCGGCGGCCGTGCAAGCCATGCGGCCGTTGCTGTGCGACTATTTCTTCTGGAATAATCGCCACGACCACTGCTATGCCACGGCGAACGTGCCGCCTGGCCATACCCTCGTTGGCAATATCGCGCCGCTGGTGGATGTGGAAGTCAACAGCTACCGCAGCGGCTGGAACGTGGGCGACAGCGTGCTGCGCCAGCGCAACTGGGAACGCATCGATCCGCTGCGGCGCCAGCAGTTCAAGGCCGCGTCGGAGGAGCGTGAAGTAACAGTCGGCGGCCACGTCTTCCGCCAGGACGCGACGAAAATCGATGACAGCGTCTTGCAGGCGTTGGACGACGTGTCCGAGCTGGAGCAACTGCCTTGCCTGATGTCCATCGAGACGGTCGATGGCACGCAGGCCTTGATGGAGTTTATCCAGGGCAATCCCTTCATCAATGAGCTGCACTGGCAGTCATCGACGGTGCATGCGCTCGATTTCACCGGCAGCGGCTTGAGCCGGCTGATCCTGCAGCCCGATGGCGTCAGCAGCCTGGTCTTGAACGAAGGCCTGGGCCTGCTCGCGCTGCGCGGCGCGCCGTCGCCGTCTTTGCGCATCAAGGATGGCGCCGATGGCCGCCATCTGACACTGCAGTGCACGCAGACGCTGCCGCCGTTCCACGGTCTCGGCCAGCTGGACGGTCTGTCGCTGGTCAGCATGAAGGAAGTCGACCTGGCACAGGTGGCGCAGCGCTTTCCCCATTTGACGGCCTTGCGCATCTGGGGCAAGCCGGGGCTGGCGTCGCAGATGGCCAGCCTGGCGCAGCTGACCCAGTTGCGGATGTTCACCGCCTATGATCTGTTCGGTTACACGGCGGAAGAGTTTCCATCAGCCACGCAATTGCCGCAGTTGTCGGCCTTGTGGCTGACCAGCTTGCCCGCCGATGTGGCCAAGGCCATCAAGGCCGGCTACAAGAGGGCGGCGGCGCTGGGACTGGACTTGTCGGTGAGCAAGGCGCGCAAGCCGGAATGGCTGGCGGACAACCTGCTCAACCCCTTCCGCGACTGGGATGGCCGCGAGCATATTTCCCCCGCGTATGCGAAAAAGGCGGCGCTGGCCTACAAGAACATGCTGGCCGTAACGCGCGGCATCGATGCTGCCATGGACGCGACGGCGGCCGCCGCCGCGCTGGAATCGATGGTCACCGCCTATGTGGATGCATTCAACAAGATCGAGCGGCGGGCCAGCATCATCGAGACGGTCGAGCGTGAGGAAATTTACATGGTGCTGGCGGAGCTGCTGGTGCAGCTGCGGCAGCAACTGGGCGGGCAGGGCGCCGCGCTCGTCGACGAGGCAGCCTTGCTGGAGCTGTTCGACCGCTTGCGCGAGTTCTAGGGCCATCGCCAAGCGATATAGAAAAAAAGTTCTAGACATTGAGTTCTAGAATCGGTATTCTGGCGGCATGTTAAAAAATACCTCCACTCCCCATCCCACGGCCGCCGAACTGGACCTGCTGCGCATCCTGTGGCAGCGCGGTCCGTCCGACGCGCGCGCCGTGTATGACGCCCTGGCCGCGGAGCGTGCCGATGCCAGTTACGCCACCGTGTTGCGCCAGTTGCAGCTGATGCATGGCAAGGGCTTGCTGAGCCGCGATGAAAGCCAGCGGCCGCAGCTGTATGCGGCCGTCGAAGCGCAGGAAAAGTTACAGACCAGCTTGCTCAAGGATTTGATCGGCAAGGTGTTTTCCGGTTCCGGCAAGGCGCTCGTGCTGACGGCGCTGCGCGAGCACGTGAGCGACGCGGAACGCCTGGAAATTGAAAAAATCCTGCGCAGCAAGGATGGCGGGGCGCCATGAACCTGGACATGGGCTTGGGCATTGAGTTGGGCAAGCTTGTCCCTGCGCTGGGCTGGGTCCTGCTGTATTTTGTCTGGCAGGGCGTGATCGTCGGCGCCGTGTCCGCCGTCCTGCTGTGGCTGCTGCGCCATGCCAGCGCGCGCTGGCGCTATGCCGTTTGCGCGCTGGCGTTGCTGCTGTGCCTGTGTATTCCCACCGTCCACCTGCTCTCGCTCCTGTCCGGCACAGCGCTGATCCAGCTGCCCGTGACCGCGCCGCCCGCCTGGCGCGCCGCGCTGCAAGCGTGGATGCCGGCCCTGGTGCTGGCCTGGAGCGCCGGCGTTGGCCTGATGAGCTTGCGGCTGTGCCTGGGCCTGGCCTGGGTCGGCAAGCTGCGCCGCCAGGCAGTGGCCGCCCCGGCCATCTGGCAGGCGCGCCTCGATGCGCTGGCGCAGCGCATGGGCTTGCACGGGCGGCCGCCGCTGAAGCTGCACGCCGGGCTGGCCAGTCCCGTCACCGTGGGCTTCTGGCGCCCCGTCGTCCTGCTGCCGGCCGCCTTGCTGAGCGGCATGCCCGTCGCCTTGCTCGAAGCGCTGCTGGCGCATGAGCTGGCGCATGTGCGACGCTGGGATTACCTGGTCAATCTGCTGCAAAGCGTGGCCGAGGCGCTACTGTTTTTTCACCCCGTCGTCTGGTGGCTGTCGGCGCGCATGCGGGCCGAACGGGAACAGGTGGCCGACGCCCTGGCCGCGCAAGCGCTAAAAGATCCGCAGCAGCTGGCCACGGCCCTGCATGCGCTGTCCTTGCAGACGGCCGCGCCAAACCATTCCGGCTTGCTGATGTCGGCCCGGGGCGGGGCATTGCTCACACGCATAGAACGCTTGATGGCGCCCGGCCTGGACAGCGGCAGCTGGAAGATGGCCGTACCCGCCTTGCTGCTGGCCTGTGCCACCTTGCTGCTGCAGACGCAGGGCAAGCCCGAAGTCAGCGGCGAGATCCTTGCCGAGGCCGCCGTCGGCATGCTGGACTTGCCCGTCAGCGCGAAACACATGCTGGTGTTCGATGACGCCAGCGGCAAGGTATTGATGGCGAAAGACGCGGACGCCGTCGTGCCGATCGCCTCGATCACCAAGCTGATGACGGCCATGGTGGTGCTCGACGCAGGGCAGGATAAGGAAGAGCAGGTGCGCATCGTGCGCGCCGACGGCGACGCGTCGCTGCAGCGCCGCAGCCTGCTGGCCGATGGCGTGGCCGTGTCGCGCGGCGCGCTGTTGCAACTGGCGCTGCTGCCGTCTGAAAACCGCGCCGCCGCCGCGCTGGCGCGCACCTATCCGGGCGGTAGTGCGGCTTTTAATGACGCCTTGCAGGCGAAGATCCACAGCCTGGGCTTGCGCCGCACCACCTTGCTGGATCCCGTCGGCAGTTCGCCCGCGAATACGTCCACGGCCAGCGAGGTGGCGAAGATCGTCGCGGCGGCCGCGCGCTATCCGGACATCGCGCGCATCACCAGCCACCCGCAAGCGAGCGTGGCCGTCAATGGCAAGCTGCGCACCTTGCACAACACCAACCCGTTGGTGGGCGGCAAAGGCTGGGACATTGTGCTGTCCAAGACGGGCAGCAGCCACGAGGCGGGCAGTTGCCTGACCATGCGCATGCGCAGCGGCGGCAAGCACGTCACTGTGGTGCTGCTGGACGCCGCCGGCGCGCAGCGGCGCTCGCTTGACGCCGGGCACATCCGCGACACCCTGGCCGACAGGACCGGTCGCATGCATTGATACCCCCCCCGGGCGCGCCAGTGCGGGCGCCCATCTTTTTACACTCTGGAGATGAAGATGACACTATTGGCGAAGTTGATGCTGGCTACGGTTGCGACCATGGCGGCTGGTACGGTGCAGGCGAAGACGCCGACGACTGTGCAGGATAAACCGGTGAATTGTGATAATTGCAAGGAATGGAACGCGCCCGTCAAGCCGTTCAACGTCTTTGGCAATACCTGGTATGTGGGCACGGCCGGTCTGTCCGCCGTGCTGGTGACGAGTCCGCAGGGCCATATCCTGCTCGACGGTGCGCTGCCGCAATCGGCGCCCTTGATCATCGCAAACATCAAGGCGCTGGGCTTTCGCATCGAGGATGTGAAATACATCCTCAATTCGCATGCCCATTGGGACCATGCGGGCGGCATTGCCGCGCTGCAGCGGGCCAGCGGCGCCACCGTGATGGCCAGCGCGGCCGCCGCCCCCGTGCTGCAAAGCGGCACCAACGGCAAGGACGATCCGCAGTACCAGGCCGATCCCGTCGTGCACGTCGCCAAGGTGCGCAAGGTCAGCCTGGTGGGCGAGGGCGATACCGTCAAGGTAGGACCGTTGTCCTTGACTGCCCACATGACGCCGGGCCACACGCCAGGCGGCACGACGTGGACGTGGACGTCGTGCGAAGGCCAGCGCTGCCTGGACGTCGTGTATGCGGATAGCCTGAACCCGTATTCGAGCGGCGATTTCCGCTATACGGGCAAAGGCGCGGGCAAAGGTGGCACGCCCGATATCTCGGCTTCGTTCGAAGCGAGCATCGCCAAGGTGGCCGCCTTGCCATGCGACATCATCATCCCCGTGCATCCGGGCACGACGGACGTGCTGGGTAAGGCCTCCAGGCGCAGCGGAACGGACAATCCTCTGATCGACGCCGGCGCCTGCCGCGCGTATGCGGCCGAAGCGGGTGGCTTGCTGGCCAAAAAGCTGGCGAAAGAACGGGGCGTGGCGTTACCAGCCGAAGCCAAAGGCGCCGCGCACGCGCATTAAGCTTTTACTCTGCCGCCTGCCGCTGTTTGTGCAGGCGTTTCAGAAATACCGTCATTTCCTTGACGGCTTGCAAGTCGCCTTGCTGCTGGGCCACGCTCACGCCCGTGCTCCAGGCGGCTTGCGCTTCGTCCGGGCGGCCCAGCTGGTGCAAGGCCTTGCCCAGCAGTTTCCAGGCGGCGGAATAGCTGGGCTGCTGCACGGTGGCTTGCGCCAGGTGCAGGGCGGCTTGCTCGGCGTCTTGGTCTTTCAGGCAGGCATCGCCCAGGCCAAAGCGCAGCAGGGCGTTGTCGCGCCCCTGCGCCAGCAGTTTTTCCAGATTTTCACGCATGCCCGGTTCCTTAATATGCAAGTTAATTCTTGCATATTAACGCTTGAGCGCGCGGGAAACAAGCTTGTGTTCAATCCTGCACATCCACGACCAGCTTGCCGCGCGCGCTGCCGTCCATCTGCGCCACATGCGCTTCGTGTGCCGTGCGCAGGGTAAAGCGGCGTGGATCGAGCCGCACCTGCAGCTTGCCCGCCTCAATTAACTTGTTGGCTTCGCGCAAGATGGCGCCATGGCGCGCGTGGCCTTGGCCGCTCAACAGGGGCAGCAGGGTGAACACGCCCGAGTATGTTGCCGCGCGCGCCGTCAGCGGGCTCAGGGCGAACGTGCCCCAGCCCAGGCAACTGACGACGTGGCCGCCGTAGAGGCGTGCCGCCTGGAAGCTGGCGTCCAGGGTGGCGCCGCCCACCGTGTCGTAGACGATGTCGAAGCCAGCGCCGCCCGTGTGTTCGGCCACGTAATCGTCCACCGTGCTGGTCCGGTAATCGATGAAGCGGGCGCCCAGCGCCTCGATGGCGTCGCGGCTGGCGGCGCTGCCCGTGGCATACACCGTGGCGCCAAGGGCGACGGCGAGCTGCACGGCCATGTGGCCCACGCCGCCCGCGCCGCCATGCACGAGCACGCTGTCGCCGGCCTTCACGTGGGCACGATCGACCAAGCCTTCCCAGGCCGTGATGAAGACGAGGGGCAGGGCGGCCGCTACACGCATGCTCAGCCCAAGCGGCACGGGCGCCAGCAGCGCTGCGTCAAAGACGCCGTACTCGGCCAGCGAGCCCTGGACGCCGGCTATGCCGCCAGCCATGCCATACACTGTTGCGCCAACGTGAAAAGTCGTCACGCCATCGCCGACAGCCTCCACCGTGCCGGCCACGTCGATGCCGAGGATGGCGGGCAGGCGGGGCCGGGCGTGCGGGGCGGCGCCGGCGGCGATCTTCGTGTCGAGCGGATTGACGCCGCTGGCGGCGATGCGCACGAGGACTTGTCCGGGGCCAGGCTGCGGCACGGGCAGGTTTTCGATGGTCATGCGGGTGGCAAAGCTGGTGAGGACGAGGGCTTGCATGAGGTTCTCCTGTGGTTGATGCCCCCAGTCTAGGCGGGGCCGGCACAAAAAAAAATGGGGCGCGGCCCCATGCACTATTTCGATATCGTGGATAATCATAGTCAAACAGGAGGGAATGCATGGACAGGCTGGAAGCGATGCAGGTGTTTTGTGCCGTGGTCGAGGCGGGCGGTTTCAGCAAGGCGGCGCAGCGCCTGGGCATCTCGACCTCGTCCGTGACGAACCAGGTGGCGGCGCTGGAAAAACACTTCGGCGTGCGCCTCTTGCAGCGCACCACGCGCAGCATGTCGCTGACGGCCGAAGGCCGGCAATGCCATGCCCAGGCGCGCCAGATGCTGGCCGATATGGCGGCGCTGGAGTCCAGTCTTGAACAAGCGGCCGGGAAACCCTCGGGCAGCTTGCGCGTGGATATGCCCAGCAGCATCAGCCGCAACCTCGTGGCGCCCGCCTTGCCCCGCTTTACGGCCGCCTATCCCGACATTTCCCTGCGCCTGACGGTCAGCGACCGCCTGGTCGACATGGTGGAAGAGGGCATCGACGTGATGCTGCGCATCGGCGAGCCGCAGGATTCATCGCTGGTGGCGCGCAGCCTGCTGAACATGGATTATCTGTGCTGCGCCTCGCCCGCCTTTGTTGCCCGGCATGGCCTGCCGCGCACGCCGCAGGAGCTGGACCAGTTTGCCTGCCTGCATTTCCTGTATCCGAAATCGCGCCAGGTGCGGCCGTGGCTGTTCCAGGCCAAGGAGGGAGAGGCGGGGACTGCGGCATATGCGCACACGCCGCCGGCCGCCTTGTCCTTTGACCATATCGAATCGATGATCGCCGCCGCCCAGGCCGGCTGCGGCATCGTGCAGGCGTTGTCCGTTTCCGTACAGCAGCCGCTGCGTGAGGGCAGCCTCGTGCCCGTGCTGCAACCGTTCCGCACCCGGGGACCGGGCCTGTGGGCGCTGTTCCACCCGCGCCAGCTGCGCGCGGCCAAGGTGCAAGTGTTCGTGGAGTTTTTGACGCAAGTTGTCGATGAAGGCTTTAATGAGAATTGATTATCAATTATAATGCAAACCTATTGCATTGAATTGCCCATTGTCAGGAATCCCATGTCCGTGTTTTTACGCCGCCCCATGGCGCTCTTGCTGGCCGCCGCCAGCCCCCTGGCGCTGGCAGCCGACCCTGCCGCCGACCAGCCCGACGCGCAGGACGTCGTCACCGTCAAGGCCGAGCGCCAGCATTACCGCAGCCTGTCGGCCACGGGAGCCACCAAGACGGACGCCTTGCTGATGGACTTGCCGCAAAGCGTGCGCGTGCTGACCGGCGACCTGCTGCGCGACGCGGGCGTGACGACTTTGGCCGGCGCGCTGGACCTGGCCAGCGGTATTGCAAAGCAAAGTCCGCTGGGCGGCCTGTGGGACAGCTACGCCATGCGCGGCTTTACGGGCGACCCGAATTTCGGCTCCGATTACATGGTCAACGGCTTCAGTTCCAGCCGCGGCTACAACGGCATGCGCGACGGCGGCAATACGCAGGCCGTGGAAGTGCTGAAAGGCCCCGCATCGGCCCTGTACGGCCGGGGCGAACCGGGCGGTACGGTGAACATCACGACGAAAAAGCCGAAGTTCGCGCCTGAATACAGCGCCGATATGTCACTCGGCAGTTTCCAGACGCGCCGCGCCGCCGTCGATTTGACGGGACCCTTGAGCGACACCATCGCCTACCGCCTGAACGCGGCGCATGAAGAGGGGCACAGCTTCCGCGATACGGTGAAAGTCGAGCGCAGCCTGTTTTCTCCGTCCTTCCTCTGGCTGGCGGGCGAGCACACGACCGTGTCGTATGAAATCGAGGCGGTGCGGCAGCGCGCACCGTTCGACCGCGGCGTCGTCGCCGTGAATGGCAAGCTGGGGGCCGTGCCAGTGTCGCGCTTCCTGGGCGAGCCGGACGACGGCCCGATGACGGTCAAGTCGCTGGGGCAGCAGCTGTTTATCCACCACGCGCTGTCCGATGACTGGACGGTGCAGGCGGGTGCGTCCTACCGCGACAGCGAATTGAGCGGTTATTCGTCTGAGGCAAGCAAGCTGCTGGCCGATGGCCGCACCCTGAACCGCCAGCGCCGCCACCGCGATTTTTCGGCCACCGACGCGTCGGCACGCGTTGAAGTGCTGGGCAAGTTCAAAACGGGCGCGCTGGCGCACGAGGTGCTGGCCGGCGTCGACGCCTATCACTTCGATGACCATCGGGTGCAGCTGCGCCGCAATCCCTCGGCCGCGAATGCCTATGCCATCGATATTTTTAATCCCGTGTATGGCGCCAAGGCCGCTCCGCTGGCCCTGTCCATCGACACGCAGGAAGGACAAAAGGCGCGTGGACTGTATGCGCAGGACCAGGTCGACCTGGGCGCGCAATGGAAGGCGCTGGTCGGCGTGCGCCACGATACGTACACGCAGGACGTGACGAACAATCGCCTGAACGTGAGCAACCGCCAGTCGCTGTCGGCCACCAGCCCCCGCGCGGGCCTCGTCTACCAGCCGACGAAAGCGTGGTCGCTGTATGCGAGCGCGGCCAAGGGCTTTCGGCCCAACAGCGGCATCAGCATCGCCAACCAGGCTTTCCCGGCCGAGCGCAGCCGCTCGTATGAGCTGGGCGCCAAGCTGGAAACGGGCAAGCTGACGGGCACCGTGGCCGTGTACGACATCCGCAAGAGCAATGTGCTGACGACCAATCCCGCCAACACGGACTTCGCCATCGCGGCGGGCGAGGTGGGTAGCCGGGGACTGGAACTCGACGTGTCGGGCGAACTGGCGCGCGGCTTGCGCGTCTCGGGCGCCTATGCCTACACCAACGCCACCGTTACGCGCGGCGACAATACGATCGTGACGGGCAGCCGCTTCGCCAACGTGCCGCGCCACAGCGCCAACCTGCTGGCAACCCAGCAATTCGCGCTGGGTACGGGCACGGCCAGCGTGGGCGGCGGCGTGCAATATGTGGGCGAGCGCCTGGGCGACGTCGCCGTCAGCAGCAGCTTTACCCTGCCGGCCTATACGACGGCCAAGCTGCTGGCGTCGTATTCTCCCAACGCCAAACTGCGCCTGGCCCTGAACGTGGAAAACCTGTTTAACCGCAGTTACTATGCGAGTTCGTATAGCCAGCTGTGGGTGGCGCCGGGGGCGGAGCGTGCGGTGACTTTGAATGCGCATTACAGGTTTTGATGTGTTCATCCAGTTTTCCCGCTGGAATAAACAAACTTTACCTGCCGCGGTATTGTTTAGAACCAGCAGCATAAAGCCGGGGTCAGACCCGACGGGTCTGACCCCAGATTTTTGCCTGTGTTGCAAGTAACGTCAGCGAAACGCCAATGCACCAACACACAAACGCACCAATACATAAACATAAACTGATGACTGTTTCCACATCCCTAAATTCCCCCGCCACCCTGCGCACCCGCATCGCCGTCATCGACGTCATGCGCGGCCTCGTCATGCTGATCATGCTGTTCGACCATGTGCGCGAAACGGTGTTTTTGCACCACCAGGTGGGCGACCCCATGGATGCTGCCCACGTCGACCCGGCACTATTCTTCACGCGCCTGGCCGCCCACGTGTGCGCGCCCATGTTTGTCTTTTTGACGGGCTTGTCCGCCTGGCTGTACGCGCATCCGGTCGCCGGTCCGCGCAGTGCCAGCGGCTTTTTGTTCAAGCGGGGCTTGCTGCTGGTGGTGCTGGAACTGGTATTCGTCAACTTTGCCTGGATGGGCACTTTCACGCCGGCGATCCTGTATCTGCAGGTGATCTGGGTCATCGGCCTGGCCATGATGGCGCTGGCCGTGCTGCACAAGTTGCCGTTGAAAGTGCTGGTCGTGCTGGGCGTGGCGATTATCGCCGGCCAGCATTTGTTTACCTGGCTGCACGCGGAAGAGGGCAGCCTTGGCTACTATCTGCTGACGGTGTTGCTGCAACGCGGTTATCTGGTGGCTGATGGCGCCATGAAAATCAAGGTCAGCTATCCGCTGCTGCCGTGGATAGGCGTGATCGTGCTCGGCTATGCGGCCGGGCCCCTGTATGCGCGCGGGGTGTCCGCCGAAGGACGTCGGCGCCTGCTGCTGGCGCTGGGCGGTGGCAGCTTGCTGCTGCTGGCCGTGCTGCGCGGTTTCAATCTCTATGGCGAAACCCTGCCGTGGGTGGCCGGCGACACGGCCTTGCGCACGGCGATGAGCGTGCTGAACTTCACCAAGTATCCGCCCTCGCTGGATTTCCTGCTGTTCACCCTGGGCCTGGGCTTGCTGGGCATGGCCTGGTTGGAAAGCGTCGATAACTGGTTTACGCGGGCCTGCGCCACCTTTGGCGGCGCGCCCATGTTCTACTATTTGCTGCATTTGTACCTGCTGCTGGCCATCGGCATCACCTTGACTGCCGTGCTGGGCGCCAATTACGGCACCCGCTATGGCGTCGAGCACATTTGGCAAGTGTGGCTGATCGCGCTGGCCCTGATGCCCGTGCTGTATTTCCCTTGCCGCGCGTTTGCCAATTACAAGCGCACGTCGAAGCAGGCCTGGGTGCGCTACTTCTGAGCTCGCCTACTTGCAGTACAGCCTGTCGATGCTATGCGCCGACGCCAGGTAATGCCGCGTCTGCCAACCGATGGCCACCCGGTAGGCGCACGGCGGATCGAGCGCCACGTTGACGGGGAAGCCGCCATTGTTGCCCGATAAATGAGGCCCGCCCGCGCCGCCACGGAACAGATAGTTGCTGGACGGTGGCGGCGGCGTGAAGCTGGCGGCCGGCAGCGGTGGCGGCGGGTGCGTAATGCCGTTGTTGTTGGAAATCGTGATATTGAAAAAGCGCAGATGCGGGTGATCGATGGTGTACAGGATATGCACGAGGCCGCCCGCGATGGGATTGCAGGCATTGCTGCGCAGCTCTTCCAGATCCAGCGCCACGATGACGGGCGAGTTGTCGAAGACGATGGAATCGAGCCCGTCCGTGGCCACCAGCGCCAGGCTGATGCCGTCGCGCACCTCGAAGCCCAGGCGGTAGCGGCGTATCGGCTCGCTCTCGGCCGCGCTCAAGCTGCGGCCCGCGTCGAGGATGGGCAAGCCGCCCGGCAGCTTGGCCGGATGCAGGCTGGTGATGGCCGGTGTATTCACGGTCAGCAAGTCAAACGTGCGCAGGAAAATGTTGGGCGCCACATTGACGACGGCCGTCGTGCCGTCGCGCATGTCCACGGTGACGGGCTTGCCATCGACCCGTATCCAGCCGCCCGGTTTCAAATCGCCCGCGTCGATGATGACGGGCGCCGAATCGCCGAGGCCCAGTCCATTCGTATAAAACACATAGCCGACGTGCGTGCCGAGCACTTGCGTCACCGGCGCCAGGCTGGCGGGCGCCACCGGGGGGATGGCCGTCGGGTCGTCGCTGCCGCCGGGCCAGGTCCATTCACCGATGAGAAAGCGGTATTCGAGCGGGTTGGCGGGAATGGCGCTGTTGCGCAGCGGGCAATTGCCCTTCAGGTTGACGCCGCCGGCGAATACATACGAGGCGCCGGGGCCGCCCGCGTAGCCTTGCGCGGAAAAGCCGGCCAGCGAGGGGAATGGGTGGATGTCGAAGATTTCCACCTGCTGCCAGTGGGGCACGCCTTCCACGTCGGGCGGCAAGACTTCTTTCGAGCACAGTTCGACGCAGAAACAGTGGCCCACGTTTTCGCGCCCCGGCTGGCGCCCGTTGGCCTGGGTTTCCGACAGGATGGGCACGCTGCCCAGCTGCGCCGTGAAATATACGTCGGGGCCGCTGGCGAACTCCACGTTGATGAACGGAGAGAAGGGCGTCAAGGTGAAGTCCGACGTCAGGTAATCGATGCGGAAGCGCCCGCTGGCGTCCGTGACGGCATCGCCCAGCGGGTCGTCCTGCAGCCAGTCGGCGTCGAACGCGCGCACGGTGGCGCCGGCGATCGGCGCTTGCGGCGCATCGCACGTGCGCAGCCGGCCGCAAATGGTCCAGGCACCGAAGCGGGCGCGCACCAGGCACCAGAAACGTTGCGGCAGGCAATAGTCCCAGACGGCGAGGAAATCATTGTCGGCCTGGCGCCAGCGGGGCTGGATGGTGGTGATGGAAAACTGCAGCGGCACCGGATCTTTCGGCCCAGGCCTCAAGCGCGGTACCGTGGGGCACAGCACATCCACCTCGACAGCCTCGCCTTGGTAATCGTCGTCCAAAGTGAAACTGTAATTGCCGTCGTCATCAGTGCGTGCTTCGGCCAGCAGGAACGGCGCCTTTGCCTGCACCTCTTCGTCGGTGAGGATGGCGAAGGTTTCCTTGGCACTGGCCATGGCCAGTGCCGTGACATTTTGCGACTCGCGCGTCCGGTACAGGCGCACGATGACGTGGGATAAGGCTTCAGGACACTCGGCACAGATCAGGCCGCACAGCTTGCCCCGCAGGATGTAGGCCATGATGGCTCCCTTGCTGATGTGGACGGCGCGCCGCTCGGAATGGCGGCGCTGTTACCAAGCTAGCAAATGAATGGCCGATGGACTTGATCTGGATTAAAGGCGGGCCAGCTATTTAATCAGTGCCAGCACTTCGCGGAAACGCGGATGCTTGCAGTCGCGCAACCATTCAAAGGCCAGCATCTCCACCGTCACCAGATGGGCGCCGAGCTTGCCCAGGCGGGCCAGCGCCGCGTCGCGGCTGGCGGCCTGGCGCGACCCGACGGCATCGATGGCGATGATGACCTCGTAGCCCAGTTCCAGCAAGCCGATGGCCGTCTGCAGCATGCACACATGGGCTTCGCACCCGGTGACGACGATCTGTTTGCGCCCTGGCGGCAGCATCTCCTGCAAGCCATCAAAACAGGCGCCGAAATGCGTCTTGTGCAAGGTCCGTTCGCACAGGGCGGCGATCTCTTCCACGTTCGGCCCAAGCCCTTGCCGGTTCTGTTCCGTGCCCAGCACGGGCACGTCGAGCAGGCGGGCAATCTTTGCCAGGCGCAGGTTTTGCGCCAGCACCAGGCCGGCATCGTGGATGGCCGGCATCAAGCGGCCTTGCAGGTCGACAATGACCAGAACAGCCTGGTTTGCATCCATCAGCATGGCATTCTCCTGAAACACCTGCCAAAACCTACTGCGCGTCGGTAGTCGCGGCCTGCGATGCTCACTGTACCTTCGTACAGTTGCGCGTCTCGACCACAACTCCCTTCCGCTCGCTACGGTTTTTTCAGGCGTTGTTAGTAATTAATATGTGGCGACAGTGTAGCGCGCCGCAGCGTGCTCAAGCTGGCCAGCTGGGCACGGCCGTTTCGCCCATCAGGTAGGCGTGATTCAATTCGATGGCGCTGCGCAGGTAGTTCCACAGGGCGCTGACCCGGGCGATATTGCGCCGTTCGCTCGGTGAAATCATCCAGAAAGCGCGCAGCAGGTCGATCTCGCCGTCGAGCACGGGCACCAGTTCGTTCGACTGCTGCGCCACGAAGCAGGGCAAAATTGCCAGCGCCTGGCCCGCGCGCGCCGCGTGGTACTGGGCGATCACGCTGGTGCTGCGAAAGGCGCGCAGGGAATCGGGCGCCACGTTGTCCATGTAGCGCAGTTCCGAACTGAAGACCAGATCGTCCACATAGCCGATGATCGGGTGCTGCGCCAGTTGCGCCACGCTGGTGATCGGTGCGTGGCGCGCCAGGTAGGCCGGCGTGGCGTACAGTTTCAGCCGGTAGTCGGACAGCTTCGTCACCACGTACGGGCCGGACAGGGGGCGCTCGATGGAAATGGCCACGTCCGCCTCGCGCTTGGACAGGCTGACGAAGCGGGGCACGGCGATCAGGTCCACGCTGATGTGCGGGTAGCGGCCGCAAAACTGCGCCAGGTGGGGCGCCAGCACGATGGCGCCGAAGCCCTCGGTGGCGCCCAGGCGCACCTGGCCCGACAGCAGCCGGTTATGTTCGCCCAGTTCTTCGGTGGCGGCAAACACCGTGCTTTCCATGGTTTCCGCGTATTCCATCAGGCGGTGGCCTTCGGGCGTCAGCTGGTAGCCCACGTAGTTGCGGTCGAACAGCTGCGTGCCCACCTGCTCCTCGAACTTGCGCATGCGCCGCGACACGGTGGAATGGTCGATGCCCAGCTTTTTCGCCGCATCGACGAGGCCGGCGCTGCGCGTCAGTTCCAGGAAGACCCGTACATTGTCCCAATCGAGCATGGCTGATCCTCTCTGTGCATTTTTGCAAAGGAATTATGCATTAATTTCACTTGAGCGCATATTTTTACACATGCAGAATGCAGATATACATATAAGAAAAACCCTCACCCCTCAGGAGACACGCATGAAAAAAACCGTTCTGGCCATGGGCGCGCTGGCGCTCACCCTGTCCTTTGGCGCGCAGGCGCAGATTTCCGATGGCGTCGTCAAGGTCGGCATCCTGACCGACATGTCCGGCCCCTATTCGGCCATGGGCGGGCGCGGCTCCGTCGTCGCCAGCCAGATGGCCGTCGAGGATTGTCTGAAGGCCGAATGCAAGGGCATGAAGATCGAAATCGTCTCGGCCGACCACTTGAACAAGGCCGACATCGCCGCCTCCAAGGCGCGCGAATGGATAGACCGCGACAAGGTCGACGCCATCGCCGACCTGACCAATTCCTCGGTGGCCCTGTCCGTGCAAAAGCTGATGAAAGAGAAGGGCGGCATCGCCATGTTCAGCGGCCCGGCCACGGGACGGTTGACGAATGAAGACTGCTCGCCGAACGGCTTCCACTGGATGTTCGACACGTATTCGCAGGCGGCCGGCACGGCGGCGGCATTGACGAAACTGGGACAAAAGTCGTGGTACTTCGTCACCGTCGATTACGCGTTCGGCCACTCGCTGGAAAAAGACGCCAGTGACGTCGTCAAGCGCAATGGCGGCACGGTGCTGGGCGCCGTGCGCCATCCATTGAACGCCTCGGATTTCTCGTCCTTCCTGGTGCAGGCGCAAGGCTCGAAAGCGCAGGTGATCGGCCTGGCCAATGGTGGGGCGGACACCGTCTCCGCCATCAAGCAGGCGCGCGAATTTCGCATCGGCAGCGGCAAGGACCAGCGCCTGGCCGCCTTGCTCGTGTTCCTCTCCGACGTGCACGCGCTGGGCCTGGAAACGGCACAGGGCCTGGTCTACGCGGACGGTTTTTACTGGGATTACGATGAGCGCAGCCGTGCATTCGCCAAGCGTTTCGAGGTGCTCAACAAGGGCGCCAAGCCGACCATGGTGCAGGCGGGCGTGTATTCCAGCGTCTACCACTACCTGAAATCGGTGGCGGCCGCGAAGAGCGACGATTCGAAAATCGTCGCCCAGAAAATGCGCGAACTGCCGATCAAGGACGCCGTCATGAACAACGCCTCGATCCGCCCCGACGGCCGCGTGATCCACGACATGTATCTGGTACAGGTGAAAACCCCGGCCGAATCGAAGGGCGCGTGGGATTACCTGAAAGTGCTGTCGACCATTCCCGCCGACCAGGCGTTCAAGACTATGGATGCGGCGGCGTGCAACCTCGTTAAAAAATAATTCCGGGGTCAGACCCGTCGGGTCTGACCCCAGCTTTACGCCGTTGGGTTTAGCTGAAAAAACATCGAAATCACGGAGTACGCCATGAATCGCCCCCTCACCCAAATCCCCGCCATCCCCCTGCACATAGCCGGCAAGCACCACTCTTCGACCAGCACCGAATGGCGCGATGTCATCAACCCGGCCACGCAGGAAATCGTCGCCAAGGTGCCGTTTTCCACGCCCGACGAAGTCAACCTGGCCGTCGCCACGGCCAAGGAAGCGTTTAAAACCTGGCGGAATACCCCGCTGGCCGCGCGCATGCGCATTATGCTCAAGTACCAGCACCTGATCCGCGAAAACATCGGTGCCCTGGCCGAACTGATCACGCGCGAGCATGGCAAGACCCTGCCCGACGCGGAAGGGGAGGTGATGCGCGGCCTGGAAGTGGTGGAACACGCGTGCTCGATCGCCACCCTGCAGCTGGGCGAGATCGCGGAAAACGCGGCCACCGGCGTCGATGTCTACAATATCTACCAGCCGCTGGGCGTGGGCGCCGGCATCACGGCCTTCAACTTCCCCGTCATGCTGCCGTGCTTCATGTTCCCGATCGCCATCGCCTGCGGCAATACGTTTGTGCTGAAACCGTCGGAGCAAGACCCGTCCTCGTCGATGTACCTGGTCGAACTGATGTACCAGGCGGGCTTGCCGGCCGGCGTACTGAACGTCGTGCACGGCGGCGCCGACGTCGTCAACATGCTGTGCGACCATCCCGACATCAAGGCCGTCTCCTTCATCGGTTCCACCCACGTGGGCACGCATGTGTACCGCCGCGCCAGCGAATCGGGCAAGCGCGCGCAATCGATGATGGGCGCGAAAAACCATTGCGTCGTGCTGGCCGACGCCAACAAGGAGCAGGCGATCAATAACCTGATCGGCGCGGCGTTCGGCGCGGCCGGCCAGCGCTGCATGGCCAATTCCGTCGTGGTGCTGGTGGGCGAAGCGCGCTCCTGGCTGCCGGAAATCGTCGCCCGTTCGCAAGCGCTGAAAGTGGGGCCGGGCAGCGACCGCACGGCCGACCTGGGTCCGATGGTCTCGAAAGCGGCCATGCAGCGGGCGGAAAAACTGATACAGGCGGGTGTGGACGAAGGCGCGCAGCTGCTGCTCGATGGCCGTGGCCACAAGGTGGCCGGTTACGAGGGCGGCAACTTCATGGGGCCGACGATTTTCTCGAAGGTGGCAGCCTCGAACTCCGTCTACACGCAGGAAATCTTCGGCCCCGCCATGTGCGTGGTCGAGACGGACACGCTGGACCAGGCCATCGCCTTCATCAACGCCAACCCGAACGGCAACGGCACGTCGATCTTCACCTCCTCCGGCTGGGCGGGGCGCAAATTCCAGAACGAGATCGACGTGGGCCAGGTGGGCATCAACGTGGCCATCCCCGTGCCCGTCGCGTATTTCAGTTTTACAGGGTCGCGCGCGTCGAAGCTGGGCGATCTGGGTCCGAACGGCAAGCAAGCCTTGTACTTCTGGACGCAGACCAAGACCGTCACGGCGCGCTGGTTCGCCCCGGACGATGGCGGCAGCGGGGTCAATACCACCATCTCGATGAAATAAGGGGCTGCCATGGCGACCAATATCGTTTTCATCGGCCTGGGGAACATGGGCTTGCCCATGGCGCAAAACCTCGTGCGGGCCGGCCATGCCGTGACGGGTTTTGACCTGGTGCCCGCCAGCGTGCGGCAGTTCGCCGACGGCGGCGGCCTGGTGTCCGATGACCAGGCGGCGGCGATTCAGGCGGCCGACATCGTCATCACCATGCTGCCGGCCAGCCGGCATGTTCTCGGCGCATACCTTGGAGACGCGGGCATTCTGGCGCAGGCGCGGCCCGGCACTCTGCTGATCGACTGTTCGACGATTTCCACCGAGGCGGCGCGCCAGGTGGGCCGCGCGGCGCAGGAGAAGGGCTTGCCCATGCTGGACGCGCCCGTTTCCGGCGGCACGGCGGGCGCCACCAACGGCACCCTGACCTTCATGGTGGGCGGCGAAGAATCCGCGCTGGCGGCGGCGCGGCCTTATCTGGACGTCATGGGCAAGGCGGTTTTCCACGCGGGCGGCTCGGGCTGCGGCCAGACGGTCAAGATCTGCAACAACATGCTGCTGGGGATACTGATGATCGGCACCAGCGAAGCGATCCGCCTGGGCGTGGCCAATGGCCTGGACCCGAAGGTGGTGTCGGACGTGATGGCGAAAAGCTCGGGTCGCAACTGGACCCTGGACGTGTACAACCCGTGTCCCGGCGTGGCCGAAAACGTGCCCGCATCGCGCGGCTATACGGGCGGCTTTGGCGTCGATTTGATGCTGAAAGACCTGGGGCTGGCCGTGGAAAGCGCGCTGGCCAGCGGAGCGAGTGTGCCGCTGGGCGCCTTGTCGCGCAATTTGTATAGTTTGCACAGCAAGGCGGGATCTGGCGCGCTGGACTTTTCCAGCATTTATCAGCTATTGGGTGATAAAACTTAAGGCTGTTGCGCCTGCAGGGCCGCCAGGTCCGCCCTGGCTTTTTCCAGCTTGCCTTCCAGCTTGGCGATCTTCTTCGGCTGTTTATTCGCTTCCTGGGCCAGGCGCAGCGAACGCTCCGTCTGGTTGACCTTCGCCTGCGCCTTCAGCACCTTCTTGTTGTGGCGTTCGACCAGGGTGTTGTCGCGGCAGTGGGCATTGACTTCGTCAAGCGCGCGCGTGAGGCCCGCGACCTTGTCGGCCAAGCCCTGTTCCTGCGCCAGGCGCAATTCGCTGCGGATGTTTTCGCGCTTGGCGGCGCAGCCGGCCAGCTGGGTGTCTGCGGCGCTGGCGCCCACGGAGGCCGCGGCGAGCAGCAGGGTCAAGGCGGTGGTGGCGAGGCGGTTCATGGCGTTCCTGTATAAGTGATAAGCTCGTGCAATGTAAGCCCGCCGGGATGCCCTGTCAAACTTCGCCTGCAGTGCGCGCCTGTCTGGCCGGCCATCGGCTACCATGCGTGTTTTCTTCCTCCCGATACCACCGCATGCCCAAGAAATTACTCTGTCTGCTGCCTTTTCTGCTGCCGCTGCCCGTCCTGGCGCAAACTTCGCCCACCTTGCTCGATCTGCAGCTGCTCGCCATCAAGGCACGGGCCGATGTGACTACCCATAGCCCGGAAAGCATCGCTGAATTTGCCGAGACCCGGCGGCTGGCGGAAACGGGCGACGTGGAGGCGCAGCTGGACCTGGCGCGCATGCTGCAGCTGGGCGTGGGCGCGCCGCAAGATATGGCGCAGTCGATGGCCTGGATACGCAAGTCGGCCGAGGGCGGCTATGCGCCGGCGCAAGCGGCTTTGGGCCTGGCCTATTCTGTCGGTGGCAAGGTGCCCGTCGATCGCGTGCAGGGTGAATACTGGCTGCGCAAGGGCGCGGCGCAGGGCGACGCACAGGCGCAAACCATCCTGGCGCTGGAATTCATCGATGGCCGCAGCAGTACCGAAGAGCAGGCGCTGGCCATCACCTGGCTGAAGGCGGCGGCGAACGAGCAGCACTTTGTGCCGGCCTACAATGCGCTGGGCGAGCACCTGATGCGCGCCGCCACCGATGAGCAGGACCGCGGCGAGGCTTTCCACTGGTTTGACCGATCAGCGCGTGAAAAGGAGCCGGCCGGCATGCGCAACCTGGCCCGCGCACATGAACTGGGCCTGGGCGTGAAACAGTCCGACAAGCTGGCCCTGCTCTGGTACGAACGGGCGGGATGGAGCGGCGACGTGCCCGCCATGCGGCGCATGGTCGACGTGTACGTCAAGGGCGAGCTGGGACAACAGGCGAATGTAAAAGACGCCGCCGAGTGGCGCGCAGAACTGGCCGAGAAGGAAAAGCAATGAAGACCATGCTGCTTGTATTCAATCTGGCGCTGGTGCAGCCCGTCCTGGCGCAGCAGATACCCGCCAAAGCACCGCGCCAGCATCCGGCGCTGGCCGAATTCGACACGCACGGCCTCGATGACATGCGCGCAAAGGTGCAGGCCGTGATCAACCGCCCGGCCGACCTGTCGCCGGACAAGGTCGCCGCCTTCGACAAGACGCGCGCCGCTGCGGAAGGGGGCGACACCGCCGCCCAGCTGGAGCTGGCGCAGATGCTGCATCAGGGCGAGGGCACGCCGCGCAACCTTGACGCCGGTCTGGCGTGGATGAAGAAATCGGCCGAAGGCGGCTACGGCCCGGCGCAGGCTTTCCTAGGTGTGGCCTATATCCTGGGCCAGGGCATGGCCATCGACCGCAAGCTGGGCGAATTCTGGTCGCGCAAGGGCGCCGCGCAAGGCGTGGAACTGGCCAACTTCACCGTGGCCCAGCACTTTGAAAACATCCACAGCAGCCCGGAAGAGCAGGCGCATGCGCTGCACTGGCTGAAGTTTTACGCCGAGAATGGCTTCATCCCCGCCTACAATGAAATCGGCTATCGGCTGATGATGACGGCCAAGGACGAGGCGCAGCGCAAGGAGGCGTTCGGCTGGTACATGAAGTCGGCCAAGGCGCTCGATCCGTCGGGCTTGAACAATGTCGCGTATTCATATGAAGTGGGGCAGGGCGTGCCGCGGAGCGACGAGGCGGCCCTGGGCTGGTATGAAATGGCGGCCATCGCCAAAAGTCCGCCGGGCCAGACGGGTTTCGCGCGGCTGCTGGAGCAGGGCCGCGGCGGGCCGACCCGGCAAGGGCCGGCTCCTGAACCGTTCGCGTTGTATCTGCTGGCGGCAAAGCAGGGCGACGTGGAGGCCATCGAACGGCTGGTCAAGGTGTACGACAAGGGCGAGCTGGGACAGGCTGCCGACCCCGCGCAGGCCGCACTGTGGCGTGAAAAGCTCAGGCTGGCCAAGACGCCTTGAGCGGGCATGACGGCGCGGAAACGGCATGCTATCATCATTGTTATCGATAACAATATCATGAGAGACCGATGAATCCCGATTTCCGCTCCAAGGCGATGCTCGAAGCGCATATCCTGCACACGATGCACTTTTATCACCCGCGCGCCATTGACCCCAGCGGCGGCTTTTATCACTTCTTCCTCGACGATGGCACGGTGTACGACGCCAGCACGCGCCACCTGGTCAGCAGCACGCGCTTCATCTTCAATTACGCCATGGCGTACCGCCGTTTCGGCGGCGACGATTACCAGGCGGCCGTGCGCCACGGCGTGGCCTTCTTGCGCGACGCGCACCGCGACCCGGCCACGGGCGGTTACGCCTGGCAACTGTCGTGGAAAGATGGCGTCAAGCAGGTGGAAGACGGCGCCAACCACTGCTACGGCCTCGCTTTCGTGCTGCTGGCGTATGCCCACGCCTTGCAGGCGGGCTTGCCGGAAGCGCGCGCCTATCTGGACGAAACGTTTGAGCTGATGGAGCAGCGTTTCTGGCTGCCCGAACACGGCCTGTACGCGGACGTGGCCAGCGCCGACTGGTCTACTTTGGATGGTTACCGTGGCCAGAACGCCAACATGCATGCGTGCGAAGCGATGCTGGCCGCGTTCGAAGCGACGGGCGAGGCGCGCTATCTGCACCGCGCCGAGACGCTGGCGCACAATATCACGGTGCGCCAGGCGGGCCTGGCAAACGGCATGATCTGGGAACACTACACGCCCGATTGGGCTATCGACTGGGATTACAACCTGCACGACAAGAGCAATATCTTCCGCCCGTGGGGCTACCAGCCCGGCCACTTCACGGAGTGGGCCAAGCTGCTGCTGATCATGGAGCGCCACAGCCGGTTCATGGCCGGTCCGTCCGACTGGCTGCTGCCGCGCGCGCGCGAACTGTACGACACGGCCCTGGCCAAGGCCTGGGACGGCGCGCATGGCGGCATCCATTACGGCTTCGGCCCGCAAGATGAAATCTGCGACGGCGACAAATACTTCTGGGTGCAGGCGGAAAGCTTCGCCGCGGCCGCCGTGCTGGCCGCGCGCACCGGGGACGAGGCCTACTGGCAAAGCTATGACAAGATCTGGGACTACAGCTGGCAGCACTTCGTCGACCATGAACACGGCGCCTGGTACCGCATTCTGACGCCCGAGAATGGCAAGATCAGCAAGGAGAAAAGCCCGGCCGGCAAGACCGATTACCACACCATGGGCGCCTGCCATGAAGTGCTGAACGCGATTGGCGGTGCGGCATGAGCACCTCTTTTCCAACTTTTGTGTCGGCCGGCGAAGCGCTGACGGACATGTTGCGCACGGGTGCGGATTCCTGGAGCAGCCAGGTGGGCGGTTCGACCTGGAACGTGGCGCGCGTGATGGCGCGCCTGGGCGTGCCCAGCGCCTTTGCGGGCGCCGTCAGCCTCGACGTCTTTGGCGACGCGCTGGCCGCTGCCACCGACGTGGCGGGCCTGGACATGCGCTTTTTGCAGCGCCATGCGAAGTCGCCGCTGCTGGCCATCGTGCATGAACTGCATCCGCCCACGTATTACTTCATCGGCGACGACAGCGCCGACCTGCATTTCGACGCGGCGCGCTTGCCGGCCGGCTGGATGCAGGGCGCGCAATGGGTGCATTTCGGCGGCATCAGCCTGGCGCGCGAACCGCTGGCGGGCAAGCTGGTGGCGCTGGCGCAGGAACTCAAGGCGGCTGGCGTGAAAATCAGCTACGACCCGAATTTCCGCATCATGATGGATGAACGCTACGACACTACCCTGCGCCGCATGACGCAGCTGGCCGACGTGATCAAGGTGTCCGATGAAGACCTGGCGGGCCTGTTCCGCCACGACGACATCGATGGCGCGTTTGCCATGCTGCGCAGCTGGAATCCGCACGCCACGTATTTATATACGCGCGGCGCACAGGGCGCGGCCCTGTACCAGGGCGAACGGACATGGCAGGCGGCGCCGCCCGTCATCGAGGTGGTCGACTCGGTGGGTGCGGGCGACGCCAGCATCGGCGGCCTGCTGTACAGCCTGATGTACCGGCCCGACGCCGATGGCGGCCAGCACTTGCGCTTTGCCGTCGCGGCGGGCGCGGGCGCCTGCCTGGCGGCCGGCGGCGCGCCACCTTCGGTGGAACTGGTGGAATCGCTGGAGGCACGCACGGTCGTCAGTTAAGTCCGACCAGGCCTGATCTGCATCAACAAGGTAGGCACCTTTACGTTTGGCCTACCTTGTCGTAAGCAATGCTCCTACATGGCTACCGCATGGTGCTGTCTAGAATGGGGACTTCATGTGTACAACTGGAGACAACATCATGGCCACCCAATCACCTCAGGCAGCTTCCGTTTCCCAAACCCAGGCCGGCATGCCGGACATGGACGCGATCGAGCTGCTGACGCAAGACCATCAAACTGTGAAAGAACTGTTCGAACAGTATGAGGGCCTCAGCGACCGTTCGCTGGCCAGCAAGCGCAAGCTGGCCCTGAAAATCTGTGAGGAACTGAGCAAGCATGCGATGGTGGAAGAAGAAATTTTCTATCCCGCCGTGCGCGACGCCAGCCGCTCGAATGAAGACTTGATCGATGAAGCCGTCGTCGAGCATGCTTCGGCAAAGGAGCTGATCGCGCAAATCGTTGCCATGGCGCCCGGCGAAGACTTGTACGACGCCAAGGTCAAGGTTTTGTCAGAGCAAATCAATCACCACGTGCTGGAAGAAGAGGGCGAGATTTTCCCGTGTGCGCGCGACGCGGAACTCGACCTGCAAGCCATGGCCAGCCAGATCGCGGCGCGCAAGGCTGAAATCGAACTGCCCGACATGCAGGCTTGAGCGTCATGCACGCGCGCGGCTAGCGTGCGCGTCCCGTCGACGCCCGTTCCATCAGGGTGAACGCCATCAGATGATGCGTGGCGGGCGACGTTTCTCCTGTGCGGCGCTGGCGGATTTCGTCGATGACGAGATTGACGGCGGCGCGCGCCATGTCGGCGATGGGCTGGTGGATGGTGGTCAGTTCGGGCCAGACGGTGGTGGCGACGGGCGTGTCGTCGAAGCCGCACACGCTCAATTCCGCTGGCACCTGCAAGCCCATGCCGTGCGCCACGGCCAGGGTGGCGGCGGCCATGTCGTCGTTGCTGGCGAAGATGGCGCTCGGGTGCGGTGCTTGCGCCAGCAGTTGGCGCGCCGCGTCGAGTCCCGAGCGATACGTAAAGTAGCCTTGCGCCACCCTGTGCGGGGCTACCTGCAAGCCCGCTTCCCGCATGGCGTCCTCGAAGGCCTGGCGGCGCAGCAGGGCGGGCGTGTGCGCCGGGTCGCCTTCGATGAAGCCGATGTCGCGGTGGCCCAGTGCGATCAAATGGCGCGTCATGGCCAGCGCCCCTTCGTAGTCGTCGATGCGCACGGCCGAGACGCCGGGCGAGGGACGCGCCGTGGCCACGGCGATGGCGGGGATGCCCATCTGGTTCAGCTGCGCCAGCACTTCTGGCGAATCGCACAGGGGCGGCGGCACGAGGATGCCGTCCACGCCGGCCGCCACCAGGCAATCGATGCCGGCGCGCTGGCTGTCGATGTCTTCGCAGCGTTCGAGCAGCAACTGGCCGCCGCCCTGGCGGCATTGATCCATGGCGCCGACGAGAAATTCGCTGAGAAAGGCTGCGCTCGGGTTACTGTACAACAGGCCGATGCGCAGGGTGCCCGTGCGGGCCGCCCTGGCCGCCAGGTTGGGCTGGTAGCGCAGGCTGGTGATCGCCGCCTCGACCTTGTCGCGCGTGGCCGCGCTGACGCTGGTGCGCCCATTGATCACGCGCGATACCGTCATGGCCGAGACGCCGGCCACGCGCGCCACGTCATGCACGGTGGCGCCGCTGGACGTATCGGGGGCGGCGTGCGCCGCCTTATTCGAGGTGGCCACCGAATTTCAGCTTGCCGCTGATGCGCATGCCGTGCAATTGACCCTCTTCCAGTTCGGCGGCGCTGGTGCGCTGCGCCGTGTCGCGCCGCGCCAGTCCCACCGACAGGATATCGAGCATCATCAGCTGCAGCAGGCGCACGATCATGGGCACGAAATTGAGGTTGCCTTCCGGGTGGTTCAGGGTCAGCAGCACGTCGGCCAGCTTGGCCAGCGGCGAACCGCTGGCCGTAATCGCCAGCACGCGCGCGCCGCAGCCTTGCGCCACCTTGACGGTGCGCAGCAGGTCGGGCAGGGCGCCCGAGCGGGAAATGACCAGCGCGACATCGCCCGGCTTGAGCATGGCGGCGCTCATTTCCTGCGCTTGCGGGTCGGCAAAGAAGCTGCTGACGATGCCCAGGTTGAGCAGCTTGTGCTGCATGTCGTCGGCCACCACGCGGGCGCTGCCCACGGCCAGCAGTTCCACGCGCTGTGCGCCGCGCAGCAGCTCGATGGCGGCCGTCAGCGCTTTCACGTCGAGCATGTCGCGCATGGCCAGCGCGGCCGAAGCGTTATTGCCCAGCACCTTGCGCGCCAGTTCCGCGTCGGAATCCGAGATTTCCACATGGCAGTGCGCCACGGTGATGGCGCCGCCCGTCAGTCCCGACGCCAGCTTGAGTTTGAAGTCGGCCAGGCCCTGCACGCCGACCGAGCGGCAAAAGCGCATGACGGTCGGCTGGCTGACGCCAACCCGCTGGGCGATTTCGGCGATCGGCAGGGTCAGCATGGCGTTCGGCTCTTTCAAGACCCAGTCGGCCACCTTGCATTCCGATGGGCTCATGCGGCCGCGCGCCTGGCGCACGGATTCGAGCATGGGAGCGCCGGTATGGGCGCGTTTGAGCTTTTGCGCCAGGATGGCGGCGATGCCGAGGAAAGTGGGCAGTTCGGCCGTGATCAGGAAGGTGGGGATCTGCGCCAGGTATTCGTTCAGGCGGCCCTTTTGCTCGAAGCGGGCGCGGAACTGCGACTGTTCGAACAGGGGGCCCAGGCGCGGCACGATGCCCCCGCCTATATAGATGCCGCCCAGCGCGCCCAGGGTCATGGCCACGTTGCCGGCGATGGAGCCGAGGATGGCGCAGAAGCAGTCCACCGCTTCGAGGCATACGTCGCATTCATTGTTCAGCGCGCGGCTGGTGATGTCGGCCGCCAGCAGCGGCGGCGCATCGGGCATGCCGGCGCGCTCGGACAGGGCGCGGTAGATCAGTTCCAGCCCGCGTCCGGAGGCGAGGCGTTCGGCCGAGACGTGCGACAGTTCGCGCCAGGCGAAGGACAGCACGTCCATCTCGCGCTGGTCGCACGGCGCGAAGCTGACGTGGCCCCCTTCGCTGCCCAGCGCGATCCAGCGGTCTTCGGCGGGGATCATGCCCGACACGCCCAGGCCCGTGCCCGAGCCGAGCAGGCCGATGACGCTGTCGGCGCGCGCCATGCCGCCGCCGATCTGCAGGCGCTGGTCGGGCCGCAGGTAGGGCAGGGCCATGGCCAGCGCCGTGAAGTCGTTTACCACGAGCAGGGTGTCGAGGCCCAGCGTGGCGCGCATGGCTTCGATCGAGAAGAACCAGTGATGGTTCATCATGCGGATATTGTCGTCGTCGATGGGATTGGCGATGGCGATGGCCGCATGGCGCACGCGCGCCGAACCGGCGGCGCGCGCCTCGCTGCTGTCCATATAGGCGGTGATGGCGTCGAGCAGCGATGCGTAGTCGTCGCAGGGCAGCACGGCCACCGCTTCCAGGTGGCCCTGGCGCGTTTCGAGCACGAAGCGGGCATTGGTGCCGCCGATGTCGGCCAGCAGGCGCGGCCCTTCACTGAAGCGCTCCGCCGGATCGCTGCCTGCTACTTCCATTTTTTCATCAATTTTCATGGCGGTGCCCAGTCTCGTATGCGTGCGCTGTCTTGGCGGCGCACTGTCGTTATGGCAAAAACCAAGGATTTTAATTCGTATACGTGCCGCGTGCCGAAAAATGCGGGGCGCCTGCGCAAATGCTTGCCCGCAGTGCTGGAAACGGATGGCGCCAGCGGGAAAAACAGGGCAGTCAACTCGCCTGTCGGTACGCAAATAAAGTGTCGCAGAGTAGTCGTAGGATTACAACATAATATGTTGATATTTGTTCGTAGTATAGTTACTATGTCTCTGCTGGAAAGAATTCTGGCCAGTACATTCGGCCACGAATGACTAGATAAAAAATAACTACTGAGGAGACTTACCATGCTGCATCGCAACATGTTGAAGGCCGTGTTGAAGACACTGCCAGCTGCCATCGTCTTAGCCATCGCCAGCGGTTCCGCTGCCGCCGATCCAATGTACCCATCCGACGCCGAAGGCTTCCACGGCTACCTGCGCGCTGGCGCCGGCAGCAATACCTCGGGCGACGGCGGTTCGCAAGGCTGCTTCGGCCTGGGTGGCAATACCATGAAATACCGTCTGGGCAATGAGTGCGACGCCTACACGGAATTCGGCTACACCAAGTCCGTTGCCCAGTCCGGCGGCGTGAACTATCTGGCCACCATCTGGGTCAACGCCTACGCGCCAAACTCGGATTTCGGCAGCAACAAGCTGGGCATCGTCAAGGCCTATGTCGAAGCGCAGGGACTCGATTTCCTGAACGGCGGCACGGCCTGGATCGGTAAACGCTTCTACTACCGTCCTGACATCCACATGCTGGACTTGCAGTACATCAACATGAACGGCACGGGCGCCGGCCTGGACCGCATTCCTGCTGGTCCGGGTAAATTCTCGTATGCCTTCTTCAAGGACAACGATGTCAACAAGCGCGACGATAACGGCGCCATCCTCGGCACCACCTCGGCCGTGCGCCAGAACTTCATCTACGGTGAAATTCCCGTCAATGAAAACGGCACCCTGGATCTGGCCGCGACCTACATCATCGGCGAAGGCAAGGACAACGACTTCTACGGCAAGAAGCATAACGGCTGGCAGTTGTCGGCATTCCACCGCCAGGCGAAAGTGTTCGGCGGCGGCAATACCTTCGGCGTGCAGTACGGCGTCGGCCCTGGCACCGGCACGGGCGCGCAGTTCGGCGCTTCGGGCGACACCACTTTCGGTTCGGACGTGAAACGCACGCGCATCTTCAATGACATGGCGATCCAGCCGATGGCCAACTTCGGCATGGAATTTGTCGCCTTGTGGCAAAAAGACGAATCGAACGCCAAGGGTTCGTCGACCTGGACCTCGGTCGGCGTGCGTCCCGTGTACGCGTTCACCAACAACTTCAAGCTGGTGGGCGAACTGGGCACGGATCGCGTGACGCAATCGGGCGGCCAGCCAGCCAAGCGTTTGACCAAGCTGACCATTGCACCGACGATCTCCGCCGGTCCTGGCCTGTGGTCGCGTCCTGAACTGCGCGCTTTTGTTACCTACGGCAAATGGAACGATGCGGCCACCGCCTCGGTCAACGCGTCGAACAACGGCGGCCCGATCTACAACAACAATACCAGCGGCACTTCGTACGGCTTCCAAGTCGAAACCTGGTTCTAAACACAGAACCAAACCTGCTGCGCGGCGCGCTTTGCGGCCTGCGATGCTCACCGTGCTCCAGCACGGCTGCGCTTCTCGGCCACAAATCACTGCCGCTCGCGACGGTTTTGTTCAGTGTTGATGTTTGTAAGTGCAGATCAACCTGGCGCATCCTTCGCGGATGCGTTTTTGGCGCCGTCCCGTGATATAAATACAGTGTACGCATGTCATGGATCACGGCGCCGTCTTTACACCAAGATGATGCCCGTTTGCAAGCGGGTCTGAGCACAAGAGCGCCGGTACAGGCGCAGATTTCACCTTTTTCGGCCCCCGTATGCCGAAGCCCCCTAAAAGCTTGATCAAAAAAGGAATGTGGAGATGAAACTGAAATTCAAGATTACCCAACTGGCCGCATTGACCACCCTGGCATTCGCTGGCAGCGCGTTTGCGACCGACGTGGAAGTGTTGCACTACTGGACCTCCGGCGGTGAAGCGAAGTCCGTGGGTCAGTTGCAGCAAATCGTGAAAGAAAGCGGCTTCGGCTGGAAAGACTTCGCCGTGGCCGGTGGCGCTGGCGAAAACGCCGCGACCGCGCTGAAAACCCGCGTCATTTCCGGCAATCCGCCGACGGCCGCCCAGATCAAGGGCCCATCGATCCAGGAGTGGGGCGCTGAAGGCGTGCTGGCCAATATCGATGATGCCGCCATTCCAGGCAAATGGGATGCCGTGCTGCCAAAAGTCGTCGCCGACATCATGAAATACAAAGGCCACTATGTTGCCGCTCCCGTCAACGTTCATCGCGTCAACTGGATGTGGGTCAATCCGGAAGTGCTGAAAAAAGCCGGCGTGGCCACCACCCCGACCACCTGGGATGCGTTCTTCGACGCGGCCGAGAAGATCAAGAAATCGGGCGGCATCGCGATCGCCCACGGCGGCCAGCCTTGGCAGGACGCCACCGTGTTTGAATCCGTCGCGCTGGGCGTGGGCGGCACGGAGTTCTACAAGAAAGCCATCCTCAAGCTGGACCAGAAGGAATTGACCGGCCCGACCATGCTCAAGGTGTTCGACACCCTGGGCAAGGTGAAGACCTACATCGACAAGGATGCGGCAGGCCGCGACTGGAATCTGGCGACCGCCATGGTCATCAACAACAAGGCCGGCTTCCAGTTCATGGGCGACTGGGCCAAGGGCGAGTTCACGGCTGCTGGCAAAGTGCCGGGCAAGGATTACCTGTGCGTGGCTGCGCCTGGCACGGACAAGGCCTACACCTTCAACATCGATTCGTTTGCCATGTTCACGCAAAAGGATGCGAATGCGAAGAAAGGGCAGATCGCCCTGGCCAACGCCATCATGAATCCGAAGTTCCAGTCGATCTTCAATCTGAACAAGGGTTCCATCCCTGTGCGTTCCGGCGTATCGAAGGACAAGTTTGACGCTTGCGCCCTGAAATCGATGGAAGACATGGACGCCACCAACAAGACCGGCGGCCTGGTGCCATCGTTCGCCCACGGCATGGCGCTGCCATCGGCCACGCAAGGCGCCGTGACCGACGTCATTGCCAAGTTCATGAACACCAACATGAGCTCGAAAGACGCGGTTGCAGCCCTGGCCAAAGCGGCAAAAGTGAAGTAATCACGACGGCGCCGGCACGCTCGCCGGCGCCCGCTGCATTGCATGCATCGCAGGCGTCCGCCCTGGCTTCGACCAGGCCGGCGCCACACGCAGTTCTCTCTACGGCTCTCCTATGTCCATACGCAAGCAATTCGACCGATGGATACCGCAGATGGTGTTGGGCCCCACGCTCATCGCCAGCCTGGTATTCGTCTATGGTTTTATCTTTTTGACCGGTTGGCTGTCGCTGACCGAATCGCGGCTGATGCCGAACTACGAGTTCGCCGGCCTGGTGCAATACTACGAGCTGTTCGACAACGAGCGCTGGTGGACCTCGCTCAAGAACCTCGGCATCTTCGGTGTCCTGTTCATCGGTTGCAGCATCGCCATCGGCCTGTTCCTGGCCATCCTGCTGGACCAGAAAATCCGCGCCGAAGGCGCGCTGCGCGCCATTTACCTGTATCCGATGGCGCTGTCCTTCATCGTCACCGGCACGGCCTGGAAATGGATGCTCAATCCCAGCCTGGGCCTGGAAAAAGTCATGCACGACTGGGGCTGGACCTCGTTTACCTTCGACTGGCTGGTGAACTCCGACATGGCCATCTACACGGTGGTGATCGCCGGCGTATGGCAGTCGTCGGGCTTTGTCATGGCCCTGTTCCTGGCCGGCCTGCGCGGCATCGATGACGAAATCATCAAGGCGGCGCAAGTCGACGGCGCATCGCTGCCGACGATCTACTGGCGCATCGTGATTCCCGCCATGCGTCCCGTGTTCTTCAGCGTGCTGCTGATCCTCGCGCATATCGCCATCAAGAGCTTCGACCTGGTCATCGCACTGACGGCTGGCGGCCCTGGCAATTCGTCGTCCGTGCCGGCCATCTTCATGTACCAGTTTTCCTTCACCCGCGGCCAGCTGGGCCTGGGCTCGGCATCGGCAATGATGATGCTGGCCACCATCGTGGCCGTGCTCGTGCCGCTGATGTACCTGGAAACGCGCAGCGCAAAGGCGATGAGATGACACACACACCTACACGTAACAACAAACTCACCCTGGGACGGGTGGTGCTATACCTGCTGCTGATCCTGTTCGCGGTGTATTACATCGTGCCCCTGTACGTGACCCTGTCGACGTCGTTCAAGTCGCTCGACGAGATCCGCAGCGGCAACCTGCTGGCCTTGCCGCACGTGTGGCAGTTCGACTCCTGGTCCAAGGCCTGGTCTTCGGCCTGCACGGGCGTCACCTGCGACGGCATGCAGCCGTTCTTCTGGAACTCGATCAAGATGGTGATTCCCGCCGTGCTGATCTCGACCTTCCTGGGCGCCTTCAACGGCTATGTGTTCGCGCACTGGCGCTTCCGCGGTTCGGAAATCCTGTTTGCCGCCTTGCTGGTGGGCTGCTTCATTCCCTTCCAGGTGGTGATCCTGCCGATGGCGCGCCTGCTGGGCGAATTCGGCCTGGCCAATACCACCACGGGCCTCGTCTTCGTGCACGTGGTGTATGGCACGGCGTTCACGACCCTGTTCTTCCGTAACTACTATATCGGTGTGCCGGAAGAACTGATCAAGGCGGCACGGATCGACGGCGCCGGCTTCTTCCTGATCTTCCGCAAGATCGTGCTGCCGATTTCGGGTCCGATTTTCGTCGTCTGCATCATCTGGCAATTCACGCAGATATGGAACGACTTCCTGTTCGGCATCGTCTTCGCCAGCGGCGATTCGCAGCCGATCACGGTGGGTTTGAACAACCTGGTCAACACGTCCACGGGCGTGAAGGAATACAACGTCAACATGGCGGCCGCGGTGATTGCCGCGCTGCCGACCCTGCTGGTCTATCTGGTCGCAGGTCGCTATTTTGTGCGCGGTCTGACCGCAGGCGCAGTCAAAGGTTAAGGAAAGAATATGTCCAGTTTATCGATACGCAGCATCCGCAAGGTGTACACGAATGGCGTCGAAGTCTTGAAAGGCATCGACATCGAGATCAAGGATGGCCAGTTCCTGATCCTCGTCGGCGGCTCCGGCTCCGGCAAGTCGACCTTGCTCAACATGGTGGCCGGCCTGGAAAGCGTTACGTCCGGCGAAATCCTCATCGACGGCAAGGTCGTCAACGACTTGCCGCCGAAAGACCGCGACATCGCCATGGTGTTCCAGTCCTACGCGCTGTACCCGTCGATGACGGTGCGCGAAAACATCGCGTTCGGTTTGAACGTGAAAAAAGTGCCGAAGGCGGAGCAGCAGGAAATCGTCGCCCGCGTCGCCGAAACCCTGCAAATCACGCACTTGCTGGACCGTCGTCCGGCGCAGCTGTCGGGTGGCCAGCGCCAGCGCGTGGCCATGGGCCGCGCCATTTCGCGCAAGCCGTCGCTGTTCCTGTTCGACGAACCGCTGTCGAACCTGGACGCCAAGCTGCGCGTGGAAATGCGCGCCGAGATCAAGCTGCTGCACCAGCGCCTGAAGGCCACCATCGTCTACGTCACGCATGACCAGATCGAGGCGATGACCATGGGCGACCTGATCGCCGTCATGAAGGATGGGGTAGTGCAGCAACTGGGCACGCCGCAGGAAATCTACGACAATCCGGCCAACCTGTTCGTGGCCGGTTTCATCGGCTCGCCGTCGATGAATTTCATTACCGTCAAGCCTGTCATCGAGGGCAACGAGGTGTTTGTCGCCATCGAGAACGCGGGCAAGAGCCTGCGTCTGGCCCTGCCTTTCGCGGCCGACAAGCTGCGCAGCTATGCGGGCCGCGACGTAATCCTGGGCGTGCGTCCGGAGCAGATCACGGACATGAGCAGCGCGCACGGCGACGTGGGCCAGGAACTCGGTTGCCTGATCGACCTGGTCGAGCCGACCGGCCCCGACACCCTGCTGACGACGCGGCTGAACGGCGCCGCCGTCACTTGCCGCACGCATCCGCGCGAAGCCGTGCTGCCAGGGCAGACCATGCAGCTGTCGTTCAACCTGTCGAAAGCGGCCATGTTTGATCCGGCCAACGGCGAACGCATCGCCTAGGCGTTGTCTCCATAAAAACGGCCCGCTTGTCCTGGTGACAAGCGGGCCGTTGTTGTTTGCGCAGGCGCTTATCGTGCCAGCGATTTCTTGTACATGATGGACTGGCGCAGCTTGCCCTTGTCGTCGATCAGTTCATCGAATTCTTCCCGGTTGACTTCCCGCAGCGCGCCCAGGTCCGCCGCGCGCTTGCCGTCGCTGACGATATCGTCCGCTTGCAGCGCCACCATCGCCTGCGCGGCCAGCAGGATGGCGCTGGCATACGCGGCGGGGTCACGCAGGTCGACCCGCGCCAGGTCTGGCGCCGGTTTGCGGCGCAGCCAGTCGGCCCAGTAAAATTCGAGGAATTCCGTGGCGTGCTTCGGCGGCTCGTAGCCGATTTCGCGCGTAAAGTAGACGAGCGAGCGGTATGGGTCGTCGCCCAGCGCTGCGAGGCCGATGGCCGATGGTAGTTGCTGCGGCGTGATGGCCTGGTTGCGCCCATCTTTCAGCCACACCTTGTTCTCCGCGCGCATGCGGGCCCAGAAGGCCGCTTCGCCCAGCGCGCTGAAATTGTCGCTGACCTTGACCCACACCTTCAATTGATGATTGCGCCCGCCATCGGCATCCCAGAAGGTGGAAAACGTGTGGTGGCCATCGGTCAGGTAGACGATGCCGCGCGGGCCGATGACGACGCTTTTCATGGCACCCGGGCGGCTGCCCACGGCCGCCTCGCAGCGGTAGCCGGCCGGTGGCGCGGCCAGGGTGGCACCTGGCACATTGGCCGTTCCGGGCAGAACGTCGTGCTGGCCATTGGCTTCGCACAGGTCGGCGAATTTCTTGGGCTTGGCGATGTCGGCGAGGTGTTTTTCTTCGGCCGCATAGCGTCCCAGCTTGTAATACACCTGGTCGTAGCCGATGGCCGGCTGGGTCGGATGCAGTTCATCGAGGCGCACCTGCAGGATGCGCGGATGGGCGGCGTTGCCCACGACGGTGGCCATCAGCGCCTGCTGGCGCGCGCTCAAGGCGGGCAGCGTGGCGGCATCGCGCGCCAGTGCCGGCGGCAGGAATGCCGACTGGCAGCCCAACGCCAGCAGCAGGGCAGGGGAACGGTGGAAAATCCGGAGCATTGCATCCTCGCTAAAAGACACAGTATCGCTGATGCCATGCACCGCAGCTTGATGCCGCGCAGGCTGGCGTCAATTCATGCGGCCCGCCGTCAGCGGCCCAGCATGCGCAGGCAGGCGTCGGCGACGTCGGCGGCAAAGGCGCTGCTGTCCTGCAGTTGTGCGGCGATGGCGTCGTCCGTCACGCCATGCACGGCCGAGTAAATCATCAGGGCCGCCAGGCGCGGCTGCGGCAACGGCCATGCGCCCGCTGCCGCGCCGCCAGCGAGGATGGCGTCCAGCTGGGCCAGGATGGCGTTCTTGTCGGGGTTGTCCGCCGGCTCCATGCCGAGGCTGCGCCGGTGGCTCGTGTAGACGATGTCGTGCAGCCGCCAGGTGCGCAGATAGGTAGCGACATTGGCCTGTACCCATGCGCGCAGCCGGCCCTCCCAGTCGTGCGGCATGCACAGGTCAACGGCCGCTTCCAGGCTGGCCAGGAAGCGGCTGGTGTAGCGTGCGGCCAGCGCCGCCAGCATTTCCTGCTTGGACGGAAAGTAATGATAGAACGTGCCTTTCGCCACGCCCGCCAGGGTGGTGATGTCGCTGACCGTGGTCGCTTCCACGCCCTGGTCCAGGAACAGCTGCTCGGCGGCGGCCATCAATTCATCAAGGCGAATCTCGGCCGGTTTGGTGCGCGGGCGGGCGGACGCTGGCGTGGCGGCGGCATCGGGCATGGCGGGGTGGGAAGTAGTCATGCGCCCAGTATAAATGAAGCGCTGGCGCAGCCCAAGCACACCAGCGCACGCTGCTTTCATTCAATTGACTGACGGTCAGTCGATATGTATGATGAAGGGGAACTCATGAATTGGAGCATCTCCATGCAACGTTATCGCCGCGCGGCCCTGGTGGCCGCCGCTTACCTGGGCACTTTTCTTGCGTCGCTCGACATCAGCATCGTCAACGTGGCCCTGCCGACCTTGCAGACGGCGCTGGCGACGGACATGGCGGGCTTGCAGTGGGTGGTCAATGCGTACGCGCTCTGCCTGTCGGCCTGCATGCTGTCGGCCGGCCCGCTGGGCGACCGGCATGGCCACAAGCGCATCTGGCTGCTGGGCGTGGCATTGTTTACCGCCGGCTCGCTGCTGTGCGCGCTGGCGGCCAGCCTGCCGCTGCTGCTGGCCGGGCGCGCCGTGCAGGGCGTGGCGGGGGCCTTGCTGATTCCAGGCGCGATGCCGATACTCAGCCATGCTTTTCCGGATCCGCGCGAACGGGCGCATGTGATCGGCGGCTGGTCGGCCTTCAGTGCGCTGGCGCTGATTCTGGGGCCGTTGTTGGGCGGCATGCTGCTGGAGGCCACGGGATGGCAAAGCATCTTCCTGATCAATCTGCCGCTGGGTTTGCTGGCCATGCTGCTGGGCGCCTGGGGCATCACGGAGCGCCATTACCGCGAGCAGGCGGCGCTGGACCGGACCGGGCAGGTGTTGAGCATCGCCTGGCTGGGCGCACTCACGTATGGCTTGATCGCGCTGGGTTCAGGTAGTACGCCGGCCTGGCCGCCACTGGTGTTCGCGCTGCTGGCCTTTATCGCCTTCCTTGCCGTCGAGGCGCGCGCGCCGCGCCCTTTGTTGCCGCTACGAATGTTTCGCGAGCGAAGCTTCGCGCTGGTCAACCTGGCCTCGCTGGTGCTGGGCTTTGCCTGCTACAGCAGCCTGTTCTTTTTCTCGCTGTACTTGCAGCAAATCCAGGGCTGGGCGGCGGGAGCCAGCGGCTGGCGCATGTTGCCGCAGTTTGCCGCCATGGGCATCGTTTCCCTGGGCTTTGGCCGTCTCAGCCGCCACGTGCCTTTGCGCCGCCTGATGTTGGGTGGCTATCTGCTGGCGGGTCTGGTGCTGCTGGCGACTGCGACCTTGGCGCCACAGACGCCGTATGCCATCGTCGGTACCCTGTTCGGCTTGCTGGGCGTGGCCATGGGACTGGCCGTGCCGGCCACCGGCTTGCTGGCCATGGCCAGCGTGGGCAGCGAGCGTGGGGCCATGGCGTCGGCCATCATGAATGCCTTGCGCCAGGCAGGCATGACCCTGGGCGTGGCGGTGCTGGGCAGCGTGATGAGCTTGCGTGCCGCCGCCATGCTGAAGCGGTCGGGACAGGTTGCCGCACTCGCCGCCGGCTTCCAGCTGGCCATGCTGCTGGCGGGGCTGGCATGCCTGGCGGTGGCCTTGCCGCTGTACTGGCTGCCAGCCAGGCAGCCCTAGGCGAGCAAGCCGCTGGGCACGCGCGGCGAAGACATCAAATCGCGGAACGCGGCCCAGTGTGCTGCGCGTGTCGCGCCCTGGCGCTCGACATAGGCTTTCGCCATGTCCTGGCCCAGGTTGTAATTGATGACATAGGCGCCCATGGCGTCGTAGAACTGCAGGCGCTGCGCCGATTTCTCGGCCGGATACAGGCGCACGTTGACCAGCCATTCCAGCGCTTCCTCGCGCGTGATGCTGCCTTCGAGGTACTGGCGCGCGATGTCGTTGTCGGCGTAACTCAGTTTGGCCAGCAGCGCATTGAGTTGCGCATAGCGGGACGCCAATGCCGGATCGAGGCCGGCCAGCGGGTACAGCACCTGCTGTTCGAAAGCCAGCCGTTCTTCATCCGTAAAGCTCAGTTCGATGCCGTAATTGGCCGTGCCTTCGGCGATCAGGGATTGCGGCGAGTACAGCGGATAGATGCAGTATTCCATCCAGCCCTTGCCACGCACCAGGTCGCGCTCGAGCAGCACGTTGTAGACGTGGTGGCCCGGATACGCTTCATGGCAGCCGAGGTCGACGGCGCGATCGATGTACACGGGCAAGTCCGTATTGATCTGGATCACGCTCTGGTAGTTACCCTTGTACCAGTTGTAGCCGCTCCACGGTTTGCCGGTGACGAATTCCAGCACAAAATCTTCGCCGTCGGGCAGGGTGATGTAGCGCAAGGTGCGCTCGCGGCCCGCGCGGATGGCCGCATCCATGACGGTGCGCAGCTTGTCGGCGGGAATGACGAGTTGCGCGCGCAAGGCGTTGACCCTGTCGCTCACCGTGCCTTCGCCGGGCAGCAGCGCGTCGATCTGCGCCACCAGTGCTTCATAGTATGCGCGGCTGTGATGGGGCGAGACGGCGTCGTACAGGCGCGCGCTTTCCGTATCGAAATCGAGGCGTGTGCCTTGCAGCATGTCCGCCTTGGCCAGCACGGCTTGCAACTGCTTGCGCAGGTTGACGGCGCGCAGGCAAGTTTCACCGGCCAGCAGGGCCAGCGTCTTGTCTGTCGCGGCCTGGATATCGCTCAAACTCAGTTGCTGTTCTACCGCTTCCTGTTGCCATGCGGGCGGGCCGTAATACGCGTCCACATACGAGGCATCGTGCTGACCCATGGCCAGGACCAGCTTGACGTAGCGTTCGGCCACGTCGGCGTGAAGGGGGGAGTTGCTGTCGTTGTTCGTCATGGCGGCCTGATTGTGCGGTTGGGCAGGCGCTTATTGTATAGCGCAACAGGCTGGAGTGAAGCACGGACGTGAGGCATCATTTCTCTATAACAATTAGGAAAACGCATCTTGATGTAGCTCAGTGAACCCGGCATTCACGGACTGCGTGCGCGGATTTGGTAGCAAGATGGCGTGGTCGTCTTTTTTGTGGTTACGTGATTTTCTCCTTGATCTTTCTTCGTTTATGGACGAATATGATGTATGAGATCCGGCACTACCTGACATCATCGGGCAGGGATTTATATACGGAATGGCTGAAACGCCAGCGCGACAATACGGCCAGGGTGGCCATCGTGCGACGCGTGCTGCGCATGATGCCAGGCAATTTTGGCGACCATAAATTTTGCCACGACGGCGTGTGGGAATTGCGCATCGATGTGGGGCCCGGCTACCGCGTGTATTACGCCATCGCTGACGGGCAGATCATTTTATTATTGTGCGGTGGAGACAAGCGCACGCAGCCGAAAGATATCGAATACGCCTGTGCCTGCTGGCACGACTGGAAGGAGAGAGGACATGAAAGAGGACGTGAAACAGGTCATGAGCAAACCACCAAGAGACCGCTCGCATGACGAAGCGATGGCCGAACTGTACCGCGATGATCCCGATCTCGCCCTTGAACTGATCAACAATATCCTCGTCGATGGCGACCACGGCGAACTGCTGGCCGTGCTGCGCCAGCTGACGCGCGCCTTTGGCGGCGTGCCTGCCGTGGCGCAGGCGGCCAAGCTCAACCCTACCCAGCTGTACCGCACCCTGTCGCCCGATGGCAATCCGTCCCTGAGCACCTTGACGGCCATCCTCGATGCCATGGGCTTGCGGCTGGCCGTCGAACCCAGGCAGCCCGAACGTTCATTTCCCGCACCGGCTGCCTGAGTTCTTGGCACGCGGCTAGAATTCCACCGGGCGCGCTTCGCGCATCGCTTGCGTCATGGCCAGGCCGATGCGCGTCGCTTCCGTTGCATCGTGCAAGGTCAGCGACAAGGTGCGCCGGCCCAGTGCCGCATCCGTAAACTCCTGCGCCTCGATCAAGAAGGCGTCGGCGAAGCGGGCATAGAAGTCCGGCGTGCATTCATTGCGCACGCCATGCGCATCTGAAATTTCCACCCGGTTCAGGCGCGGATTGCTGCCCACGGCCAGGCGGCCGCCCGTGCCAAACACTTCCGTCAGGGTTTCATGGCCATGCGCCATGGTGCGCGAGGCCATGAAGCTGGCCATGCTGCCGTCGCTGAACTCGACCGTGGCCAGGCCGTTGTCGACGTCGCCGAACGCCTGCAACCCCGTGTGGATGGCATTGGTGCCGCTCGCATACACGCGCTTGGGCACGGGGTTGCCCAGCAGCCAGCGCGCCAGGTCGATATCGTGCACGCTGCAATCGAGGAAGATGCCGCCGCTGGTGGGGGCGAAGCGCATGAAGGCGCCGCTGGGGTCGTTCTGGTCGCAGGTTTGCGAGCGCACGAGATACGGTTTGCCGATGAGGCCCTGGGCGATCTTTTGTTGCGCGTCATGGTAGCTGGCGTCGAAACGGCGCACGAAGCCGATCATGATGGTCAGCTGCGGGTGGCGCGCCGCTTCCGCTTCCACCTTCAGGCAATCGGCCAGGTCCAGCGACAGCGGTTTTTCGCAAAACACGTGCTTGCCGGCGCGCAGGGCGGCGATGATCTGGTCCGCATGCAGCGAGGTGGGCGTGACGAGGAAGACGGCGTCCAGGCCCGGGTGGGCCAGCAGGGCGTCGTAGTCCGCATAGCCGGTGGTGATGCCGAGCGTGCTGGCGGCCCAGTCCAGTTCGGCCGGCACGGGGCTGCAGGCGGCCACGACTTCGGCATTCGGCACACGCTGCGCCAGGTTGATGGCATGGCGCTGGCCCAGCCGGCCCAGGCCGACGATGCCGACTTTTAATGTTGGGGATGACATTTGGTCTCCAGTATCTTTTTTTGTATTTTTACAGGGTCACGACGCGAGGTTTACAACACGACCCTCGCGCCACGACAGGGTGGCCGCTTCGGCCAGTTCCAGCGCCTTCAAGCCATCGTGCACCGTCGTGCGCAGCGGCGTGCCGTGGCTGAGGGCGTCAAAGAAGTGCGCCATTTCCTGTGCGTAAGCCGCGCGGTAACGTTCCAGGAAAAAATCTTCCGGCTTGTCCACGCTGACGTTCACCGAACCATAGGCCGTCACTTCCGTCGGCTTGTGGTTGCCCGCTTGTAGCATGCCGGCACTGCCCAGCACCTCAAAACGCTGGTCGTAGCCGTAGGCGGCGCGGCGCGAGGCATTGATCTGGCACAAACGTCCTTTTGCCGTGCGGATAGTGACGACGGCCGTATCGAGGTCGCCCGCCTCGCCGATGGCCGGATCGACGAGGCAGCTGCCCGTGGCGTGCACGCTGACGGCTTCATCGTCGAGTATCCAGCGGAAGATGTCGAAATCGTGGATCAGCATATCCTTGAAGATGCCGCCCGACACCTTGATGTAGCTCACGGGCGGCGGGCCCGGATCGCGGCTGGTGACGACCAGCAATTCCGGCGTGCCGATCTCGCCCGCTGCGATGCGTGTCTTGACGGCATTGAATGTCGGGTCGTAGCGGCGCTGGAAGCCCAGCATGCACAGGACCCCGGCTTCCTTGACGGCGGCGGCGCAGGCGCGCGCCCGGTCGAGGGTCAGGTCGACGGGTTTTTCGCAAAAGATGGCCTTGCCGGCGGCGGCCGAGCGCAGGATCAGGTCCGCGTGCGTGTCCGTGCTGGAAGCGATGACGACGGCCTTGATGGCCGGGTCGGCCAATGCCGCCTCGACCGTGGCGCTGCTGCCGCCATGCAGGCCAGCCAGCGCGGCGGCCGCTTCCTGGTTGACGTCGACCACGTACTTGAACTGCACGCCGGGTTGGGCAGCCAGGTTGGCCGCGTGGATTTTGCCGATGCGTCCGGCGCCGAACAACGCTACTTCAATCATCATGTTCTCCTGGGGTGTGGATTTCTTCGATGTCGAGCTCTAATTTGTATGCCAGCGCGATGAATAGCGCCTGGCACAGGCAGATGGTGCTGGTCAGCGAGCGGAAGGCGAAGGCGCTGCCCTCGGTGACGGTGAGCAGCGCGTCGGCGGCCCGCGCGAGCGGGGCCAGCTTGCTGTCGGTAATCACCAGGACCTTGGCGCCCTTGTCTTGCGCCGCCTTGATGCACTGCTGGGTTTCCTTGCCGTAAGGCGAGAAACTGATGGCGATCGCCACATCGCGTTCGCGCACGCTGCGCATCTGTTCGCGGTGCATGCCGCCCAGTCCGCTGATCAGGTGCACGCGCTTGTCCGTGTGTTCCAGCGCATAGGCGATGTAGGAGGCGATCGGGAAGGACCGGCGCACGCCGATCACATAGATGTTTTCCGCTTTCAGCAGCAGGTTGACGGCCGCTTCCAGCTGCGCGTCGTCGAGGCCTGCGGCCAGATCGTCGAGGCCGGCGCGGCTGGCGCCGACGAATTCGCGCGTCAGGTCGCCCGCGCTCAGCGCCGCGTCGCGCGTGGAAATGAGCTTGCGGATGCGCTGCTGGTAGTCAGGCGTGGCGCCGGCCTGGTCCGTATAAGCCTGGCGGAAGACATCCTGCATTTCACTGAAACCCGTGTAGCCGAAGCGCTGCGCGAAGCGCACGATGGCCGACGGCTGCACGTCGCAGGCGGCGGCGATGTCGCTGATGCGCTCGAGCATCAGGCTGGCGCGGTGCTTTTCAATGTATTGGGCGATGACTTTCAGCTGGCGCGACAGGTTGTCGTACTCGGCGGCAATGTGCTGCATCAGCTGTTCGATGGGGGCGGTGGCTGCCATGTTGTTTCCTTTGGGCTGGTTCTGGCGAGAATTATAGGAGTGAATTCAGAAAATAGAAATGATTTTCTATTTAAATTTATTTTGAAAATTTTATTGCATTTGTCTTTTTTGTGGCCTAAGCTGTGCGCAGTGCATCGGTTCGTGTGCCGCAAGGCCAGGCCGGTGACACCCTTCATAAAAGCTCGCAACTATAAAAATTAATCCGTCTAGGAGACATTCATGCATAGCAATAAAAGCAAGGGTTTGATGAAGTGCCTGGCCATCGCCAGCCTGGGCCTGAGCCTGGGTTTGAGCACGGGTGCCAGCCATGCTGCCGGCGAGAAATTCGTCATGGTCAGCCACGCGCCGGACTCCGATTCCTGGTGGAACACCATCAAGAACGCCATCAAGCAAGCCGGTGAAGACTTCAACGTGTCCGTCGACTACCGCAATCCGCCGAATGGCGACCTGGCCGACATGGCGCGCCTGATAGAGCAGTCGGCCGCGCGCAATTACGATGGCTTGATCGCCGATATCGCCGACTTCAGCGTGCTGCAAAAACCGCTGGGCACGGTAGTGGCCAAGAAAATCATGCTCGTGACCATCAATTCGGGCACCATCGCGCAAAGCGAACAGTTGAAAGCCATCATGCACGTGGGCCAGCCCGAGTATGACGCGGGCCTGGGCGCCGGCAAGCGCGCCAAGGAAGCGGGCATCAAGTCCTTCGTGTGCGTGAATCACTATGCGATGAATGCCTCGTCGTTCGAACGCTGCCGCGGTTTTGCCGATGCGCTCGGCGTTGACTTCAAATCGTCCACGCTCGATACCAATGGCGTCGACCCTGGCGTGATCGAAAGCAAGGTCAGCGCTTATCTGCGCAGCAATCCGAAGACCCAGGCCGTGCTGGCGCTGGGACCGGATTCGGCGCCAGCCGCCATGCGCGCCGTCGAGAAGCTGGGGCTGAAAGGCAAGATGTACTTCGCCAGCTTCGACCTGTCGGAAGAAATCGCCAAGGGCATCAAGGATGGCAGCATCCAGTTCGCCATCGACCAGCAACCCTACCTGCAAGGCTACATTCCTGTCGCCGTGATGGCCATCATGAAACAGCAAAAGATCACTGACCTGGCCAAGGTCAAGGAAATCCTGATCGCCAATCCGAAATACCAGGCGCGCCTGGCGGAATACGGCCTGACGCCCATCTATGGCCCGCGCCACATCAGCTCCGGCCCCGGTTTCGTGACCAAGGACAACATCGCCAAGGTCGAAAAATACGCCGGCCAATACCGCTAATCCACACAGTCGCCACCGGGTTTGCCCAGCGCCGCACCGCCTCCCGCGGGCGGCGCATGGGAGGAACACGCCTGGCGCCAGCGATGCTGGCAGGAAAGTAATTGAAATTGGTACAAGTATCACTGAAAGGACTTTGTATGACTGCGCTCAAATCCAGCCTGGCTAGCCCCGGCATGAATCCTCCTCCGCCTCCCGGCGCCGCCAGCAAGCCAGTTGCCGCTGCCGACGAGCGCGTGGGCACGACCAGCTGGGTCAAACGGGTTTTTGGCCGCCCCGAGTTCGCCTCGATTTCCGGCGCGGTGCTCGTATTTGCCTTCTTCGTCATCACGGCCGGCGATTCCGGCATGTTCAACCTCGATGGCGTCGTCAACTGGATGCAAGTGGCGTCCTACCTGGGCATCATCGCCATCGGCGCCTGCCTGTTGATGATCGCCGGTGAATTCGACCTGTCGATCGGTTCCATGATCGGCTTTGCCGGCATGATGATCGCCATTCCGACGATCTATTTCCAATGGCCATTGTGGGCCGCCATCCTGTTCGCCTTCGCCGGTTCCATGGCGCTCGGCTGGCTCAACGGCTACATCGTCATCAAGACGCGCTTGCCATCGTTCATCGTTACCCTGGCATTCCTGTTCATCCTGCGCGGCCTGACATTGGCCCTGTCGATCATGTTCGCCAACCGCACCATCGTCAGCGGCGTGGGCGACCTGGCGGCGCAGGACTGGCTGGCCAGCCTGCTGTTCCACGGCAATGTGGCCACTGGCCTGTTCCAGTGGATGGGCGCGCATGGCTGGATTGCCGTGCTCGACGACGGCTCGCCGCTGGTGAAAGGCATTCCGAAAGTCATCGCCTGGTGGCTGGTGCTGGCCGCCGGTGCCGCTTTTGTTCTGTCGCGTACCCGCTTCGGCAACTGGATGTTCGCCGTGGGCGGCGACGCCAACGCGGCCAAGAATGTGGGCGTGCCGGTGCGCAAGGTGAAAATTTCCCTGTTCGTCTTCACGGCCTTCTGCGCCTGCCTGTTTGCCACCTTGCAAGTATGCGACGTAGGTTCGGCCGCCGCCGACCGCGGCATGCAAAAGGAATTTGAAGCCATCATCGCGGCCGTCATCGGTGGCGCCTTGTTGACGGGCGGCTACGGTTCCGTCGTCGGTGCCTGCTTCGGCGCGCTGATCTTCGGCGTGGTTCAGATCGGCATCACCTACACCAACATCAATTCGGACTGGTTCCGCGTGTTCCTCGGCGTGATGCTGCTGATCGCGGTGCTGTTCAATAACTTTGTACGCTCACGCGTCACGGAAGCGAGATAAATCATGAGCGAGCATATTCTTGCCCTGGAAAATGTCAGCAAGCGTTTCGGCTCCGTGCTGGCCCTGCAAAACATCACCATGCGCTTGCGCGAGGGGGAGGTTCATTGTTTGCTGGGCGACAACGGCGCCGGCAAGTCGACGTTGATCAAGACCCTGGCCGGCGTGCACAAGCCGACCGATGGCCAATACCTGGTCGATGGCAAGCCCGTCGTCTTCAATTCGCCCAGCGAAGCGCTGGACATGGGCGTGGCCACCGTCTACCAGGACCTGGCGCTGGTGCCATTGCTGTCCGTGGCGCGCAATTTCTTCATGGGCCGCGAGCCGATGAAAAAGCTGCTGGGCCTGGTGCCCGTGATGGATATCGATTATGCGGCTGACACGGCGCGCGCCAAGCTGGCAGAAATGGGCATCATGGTGCGCGACCCGCACCAGGCCATCGGCACCATGTCGGGCGGAGAGAAGCAGTGCCTGGCCATCGCCCGCGCCATCCACTTCGGCGCCCGCGTGCTGATCCTCGACGAGCCGACGGCGGCGCTGGGCGTCAAGCAATCGTTCAATGTATTGAAACTGATTTACAAGGCGCGCGAACGGGGCATTTCCGTGATCTTTATCACGCACAATGTGCACCATGCGTATCCGGTCGGCGACTCGTTTACCTTGCTGAACCGGGGCAAGTCGCTGGGCACCTTCACCAAGGAAACGGTGACCAAGGAAGCCTTGCTTGACATGATGGCGGGCGGTGCGGAAATGCAAACGCTGATGAGTGAACTCGACGGTGTCACGATTTAAGGATAGCCATGAATAATTCCACACAATTTGCCCAGGGCCGCGCGCTGGACGTCATCTGCCTGGGTCGCCTGGCGGTGGACCTGTACGCGCAGCAGATCGGCAGCGCCTTGGAAGACGCGACCAGTTTCGCCAAATACCTGGGCGGTTCGTCGGCGAACATCGCCTTCGGCACGGCGCGCCTGGGCCTCAAGTCCGCCATGCTGTCGAAAGTGGGCGACGACCACATGGGCCGTTTCCTCACTGACACCTTGTCGAAGGAGGGTTGCGACGTCAGCCACGTGGGCATCGACCGCGACCGCCTGACGGCTTTAGTCATGCTGGGTATCAAGGATAAAAACACCTTTCCCCTGATTTTCTACCGTGAAAATTGCGCCGACATGGCCATCGACGCATCGTCGGTGGATGCGGCCTTCATTGCGTCGAGCAAGGCGTTGTTAATCACCGGCACGCATTTCTCCACATCTGCCATGCACGCCGTCAGCACGCATGCCTTGAAACTGGCCCGCGCGAACAATGTGCGCACCGTGCTCGACATCGATTACCGGCCCGTGCTGTGGGGCTTGTCGGGCAAGGCCGATGGCGAAACGCGCTTCGTTTCGAACGAAGGCGTGACCAAACACCTGCAGGCGATCCTGCCTCATTTTGATTTGATCGTCGGCACGGAAGAGGAATTCATGATCGCCGGCGGCGGCGCCGACATCATGGCATCCCTGCGCGCCGTGCGGGCCGCCACCCTGGCCATCCTGGTCGTCAAGCGCGGGCCGCTGGGCAGCGCCGTCATCGACAATGTGGTGCCGGCCAGTCTCGATGACGCCTATAACTACCGCGGCGTGCGCGTGGAAGTGCTGAATGTGCTGGGCGCGGGCGACGCGTTTCTGTCAGGATTTCTGAAAGGCTGGCTGCGCGGCGAGGATTACGAGGCGTGCTGCCGCTATGCGAACGGCTGCGGCGCCCTGGTCGTGTCGCGGCATGGCTGCGCGCCGGCCATGCCGTCGCCCGTCGAGCTCGACTATTTCCTCGCCAATGCGGCGAAACTGACGCAGCCGGACCAGGACGCGACCTTGTCGCGCTTGCACCGCACGACGGTGGCGCGCAAACAGTGGGATGAGTTGTGCGTATTTGCCTTTGACCACCGCACGCAATTCTTTGAACTGGCGCAACAGACGGGCGCGCCCGAGTCGCGTATTTCGGCCCTGAAGCAATTGATGGTGCAAGCCGTGGCGCAGACGGAAACGGCCTTGCAGCTGGCCGGCAAGACGGGCGTGCTGATCGATGGTCGCTATGGCGTCGATGCGCTTAACGATGCGACGGGGCGGGGCTGGTGGATCGGCCGCCCGGTGGAATTGCCGGGATCGAATCCGCTGCAGTTCGACTGGGGCCGTTCCATCGGTTCGCACCTGCTCAGCTGGCCGAAGGAACACGTGATCAAGTGCCTGGTGCAGTTGCACCCGGACGACGCCGTGGAAAACCGTCTGGAGCAGGAAGCGCAGATCAAGGCCCTGTACGATGCGGCGCAAGTGAGCGGTCACGAACTGTTGCTGGAAGTCATACCGTCGGAAGCCTTGCCGCACAGTGACGACACGGTCTTGCGCGCCGTCAAGCGCCTGTACAACCTGGGCATTTACCCGGAATGGTGGAAGCTGGAAAGCATGTCGGCCGAGCAATGGCAAGCCATCGATGCCCTGGTGCACGAGCGCGATCCGCATTGCCGTGGCGTCGTCCTGCTGGGCTTGAACGCGCCGATTGCCGCCCTGGCCGCCAGTTTCGAGCAAGCCAGTGCCAGCCGTACTTGCAAGGGTTTCATGGTCGGCCGCACCATCTTCCAGGAACCGAGCCGCCGCTGGCTGGCCGGCGAACTCGACGATGCGGGCCTGATCGCCGCAGTGCGCGCCAACTTCGAACAGCTCATTAGCTTGTGGCAACGCACGCGCAAGCACCTGGAGTGTGCGGCATGAGCGCCACCATCCGCTTGACCATGGCCCAGGCCCTCGTGCGCTATCTGGCTGCCTTGCGCACGGACGATGGACAGCCGCTGTTCGGCGGCGCCTTCGCCATCTTTGGCCACGGCAACGTGGCGGGGCTGGGCGAGGCGCTGTACCAGTACCGCGACAGCTTCCCGACTTACCGCGCCCATAATGAACAGGCGATGGCGCACTCGGCCATCGCCTATGCGAAAGCCCACATGCGCCGCCGCATGATGGCCGTGACCAGTTCCATCGGTCCGGGCGCCACCAACTTGTTGACGGCCGCCGCGCTGGCCCACGTGAACCGCCTGCCGGTATTACTGTTGCCGGGCGACGTGTTCGTCTCGCGCGCGCCCGATCCCGTGCTGCAGCAGCTGGAAGATGGCACGGATGGCAGCGTGTCCGTCAACGATGCGTTCAAACCTTTATCGCGTTATTTCGACCGCATCGTGTATCCGGAACAGTTGCTCACCGCCTTGCCGCGCGCCATTGCCGCCTTGACGGACCCGGCCGCCTGTGGTCCCGTGACTTTATCCTTGCCGCAAGACGTACAAACGATGGCGTATGACTATCCGGCCGACTTTTTTGAACCGCGCATCGTGCGTTTCCGCGCCGTGTCGCCCGTCGAGCAGGAACTGGAAGAGGCGGCAGCGTTGTTGAAAAACGCGAAACAACCGCTGATCGTGGCTGGCGGCGGCGTGCTGTACGGCCAGGCCAGCGCCGCCTTGCAGGCGTTTGCCGAGCGCCATGGCATTCCCGTGGCGGAAACCCAGGCCGGTAAAAGTTCTTTGCCATGGGACCATCCCTTGCAGCTGGGCGCCATCGGCGTGACGGGCTCGCCTGCAGCGAACGCGCTGGCGGCGGAGGCGGACGTGGTGCTGGCCATCGGCACGCGTCTGCAGGATTTCACGACGGGCTCGAATTCCCTGTTTGCGCAAGCGCAACTGGTGAGCCTGAACGTCAACCATTTTGACGCCTTGAAACGCCGTGGCCTCGGTGTGCAGGCGGACGCGACGCTGGGCTTGCAAGACCTGTCGCGGTTGCTGGGCAGCTGGAACAGCGCGGGCCAGTGGATGGACCGGGCGCAGCAGGCAGGGAACGCGTGGCGCGCGACGGTCGCCAGCATCACCGGCAAACGCGAGGTGGCCGGATTGCCGTACGACGGCGAAGTCATCGGCGCCGTGCAACGCTCATCCAAGGATTCCACCAGCAACGACATCGTCGTCTGCGCGGCAGGGACTCTGCCGGCCGAACTGCACAAGCTGTGGCGCACGTCAACGCCGGGCGGCTACCACATGGAATACGGCTACTCGTGCATGGGCTATGAAATTGCCGGTGGCCTCGGCGTCAAGATGGCGAAACCCGATGCCGAGGTCATCGTCATGGTGGGCGATGGCAGCTATCTGATGATGAATTCGGAAATCGCCACCTCCGTCATGCTCGACAAAAAACTCATCATCGTCGTGCTCGACAACCGTGGCTATGGCTGCATCAACCGCCTGCAGCAGGCGTGCGGCAATCCTTCGTTCAACAATATGTTGCCCGATAGTGCACCTCGTATTGACTTCGCCCTGCATGCGCAATCCTTGGGCGCGCTATCCGAACACGTGGACTCGATTGCCGAGCTGGAACAGGCGATGCTGCGCGCCCGGGCAGCTTCGCGCACCTACCTGATCTGCATCAATACGGATGACACGCGCACGACCGAAGAGGGCGGTTGCTGGTGGGAAGTGGCCGTGCCCGAGGTCTCCACGCAAGCCGGCGTGCAAGCTGCCCGCGCCCGTTATGAACTTGACCGTCAAGGACAACAAAAATGAACGCACCGACATGGAATGTGAAGATCGGCATCAACCCGATCTCGTGGATGAACGATGACTTGCCCAGCCTGGGCGGCGAAACACCGCTGGAGACAGCGCTGAAAGAGGGCACCGAGATCGGCTATGTGGGCTTTGAACTGGGCAACAAGTTTCCAAAAGATGCCCCGGCCCTGAACGCCGTGCTGGGCAAGTATGGCCTCGCGTGTGTCTCCGGCTGGTATTCGGGACGGTTGGCGCACCGCTCAGTGGAAGAGGAAATCGCCGCCGTGGCATCGCATCTGCGCTTGCTGGCCGACAGCGGCGCCACCGTCATGGTCTACGGCGAAGTGGCTGACGCCATCCAGGGCGAAGCGCGCCCTTTGTATAAACGCCCCCGTTTCCAGTCGCAGCAGCAGTGGCAGGACTACGCCGACAAATTGACGGCGTTTGCGAAGCACTTGCTCGACAACGGCGTGCGGCTTGCCTATCACCATCATATGGGGGCCTATGTGGAAACCCCGGCTGACGTGGATCAGCTGATGGCCTTGACGGGGCCGGAAGTGGGCTTGTTGTTTGATACGGGTCATATCACCTTTGCGGGCGGCGATGCGCTGGCGGTGCTGAACAAACATATTGACAGGATTTGCCATGTGCATTGCAAGGATGTGCGCCCCAACGTGGTGAAACTGGCCCGCAATGGCCACTGGAGCTTCCTGCAAGCAGTCATCAACGGGGCCTTCAGCGTGCCGGGCGACGGCAGCATCGACTTCCCGGCCATCCTCACGCGTCTGTATCTGCACGGCTACGAGGGCTGGCTGGTGGTGGAGGCGGAGCAGGACCCGGCCGTCGCGCCCAGCTACGAATACGCGAAGATGGGCCACGATTACCTGGCACGTCTCGTCGATGCCATTCCGCGCCTGGGCCGGGAGGCGGCATGAGCCCCCTGCTGGTGAAAGCGGGTCAAGGCCAGGCCATCGTCGAGGTGACGCCCGAGTCGGCCGGCTGGACGCATGTCGGTTTCGCCGCGCATCGGCTGGCCGCCGGCGAGTCCCTGAACCTGGAGACGGGCAGCCGCGAACTGTGCATCGTCGTGTTGACGGGCACGGTCACCGTGCAGGCTGGCGAACAGAGCTGGGAAGCCATCGGCAATCGCGCCAGCGTTTTTGAAGACATCTCACCCTACGCCGTGTATGTCCCATTGGAAACCAAGGTCAGCATCACGGCGGTGAGCGCTGCGGAAGTGGCGCTGTGCAGCGCGCCGGCCACAACCCAGCGTCCGGCGCGCCTGATCGAGCCATCGACCATGACGCGCTCCGTGCGCGGCAAGGGCGCCAACACGCGTTATGTGTGCGACATCCTGCCGCAGACGGCCGAGGCGGACGGCTTGCTGGTGGTCGAGGTGGTTACGCCGTCCGGCCATTCATCGAGCTATCCGCCGCACAAGCACGACAGCGACAATGTGCCGCTGGAAAGTTCTCTGGAAGAAACGTATTACCACCGCCTCAATCCGGAGCAGGGCTTTGCCTACCAAAGAGTCTACACGGACGACCGTTCCATCGATGAAGCCATGGCCGTGGAAAACCACGACGTGGTGATGGTGCCCAGGGGCTACCACCCCGTGACCGTGCCGTATGGCTACGATGGCTATTACCTGAACGTGATGGCCGGCCCCAAGCGGGTCTGGCATTTCAAGAACGACCCGGCCCATGAATGGCTGATGAATACCAAATAAAGGAACTGCAATGACAACGCAACAGATCGGCCACTTTATTGGTGGCAACCCCATGGCTTCGCGCTCCGAGCGCACGAGCGACGTCTTCAATCCCGCCACGGGCGCCGTGACGGCCAAGGTGGCGCTGGCCACGCCTTCCGAACTGAACGCGGCCGTGGCCGCCGCCCATGCGGCGTTTCCCGCCTGGTCGCAAACCTCGCCGCTGCGCCGCGCCAGGGTCATGTTCAAATTCAAGGAATTGCTGGAAGAGCATGCCGACCAGCTGGCCGCCCTGATCACGGCGGAGCACGGCAAAGTCTTCACGGATGCGAAAGGCGAAGTCACGCGCGGCATCGAAGTGGTGGAATTTGCTTGCGGCATCCCGCAAATGATGAAGGGAGAGTATTCGGAGCAAGTGGCCGGCGGCATCGATGCCTGGTCCATCCGCCAGGCGCTCGGTGTCTGCGTCGGCATCACGCCCTTCAACTTTCCCGTGATGGTGCCGATGTGGATGTTTCCGATGGCGATTGCCTGCGGCAATACCTTTGTCTTGAAACCATCGGAGCGTGATCCGTCGGCCAGCTTGCTGCTGGCGCAACTGCTGACGGATGCTGGCTTGCCGGACGGCGTCTTCAACGTGGTGCAGGGAGATAAAGAGGCCGTGGACGGCTTGCTGCACCACCCGGACGTGCGCGCCGTCAGCTTTGTCGGTTCCACGCCGATTGCCGAGTATATTTATGCGACGGGCTGCGCGCAGGGCAAGCGCGTGCAAGCGCTCGGCGGCGCGAAAAATCACATGGTCGTCATGCCGGACGCGGATATTCCCCAGACGGTCGACGCCCTGATGGGCGCCGCGTTTGGCTCGGCCGGCGAGCGCTGCATGGCCATATCCGTCGTCGTGGCGGTGGGCAATGTGGCGGATCAACTGGTCGAAGCCTTGGTGCCGCGCATCGCCGCCCTGAAAATCACGCAAGGCATGGATCTGTCGGCCGAGATGGGGCCTGTCGTCACGCAAGTGCACAAGGAGAAGATCGCCGGCTATATCGCCAAGGGTGTGGAAGAGGGCGCCAAGCTGGTGGCCGACGGGCGCGGTTTCGTCTTGCCCGGCCACGAAAACGGCTTTTTCCTTGGCGGCAGCCTGTTCGACCATGTCACGCCGGAAATGACGATTTATAAAGAGGAAATCTTCGGCCCCGTGCTGTGCATCGTGCGCGTGCCCGATTTCGCCACGGCGCTGGACCTGGTCAATGCGCATGAATATGGCAACGGCACGGCCATTTACACGCGCGACGGCAATACGGCGCGCGAATACACGCATCGCGTGCAGGTCGGCATGGTCGGCGTTAACGTGCCGATCCCCGTGCCGATGGCCTTCCACAGTTTCGGCGGCTGGAAGCGCAGCCTGTTCGGCGACCACCATGCGCATGGCCCGGAATCGGTGCGTTTCTATACGAAACAAAAGGCCGTCACGCAGCGCTGGCCCGCCTCGACGGCTGCTGGTGCCGAGTTTGCCATGCCGACCCTGAAGTAAAGCACCATGTAAATCCGGCTGGTTCGCTTCTTGCTTACTGCAATGGTTGTGTTTAGCCATTGCAGATCGCTCCCATGACGTCCAGCCGTACCCAGCCTTTGCGCATCGTTGTCGTCAACACCATCGTCGAGCACGGCGTGCACGAGAACGCGGCCCTGGCTGCCCAGGTGCAGCGCGGCAATGCTTTGCGCATCGGCTTGCTGGAATCGGGTTTCGACATCGTCGCCTCGCTGCCTGCCGACCTCTACCTCCCTGAGCGCATTGCGCAGCTGCAGCCTGACCTCATCATCATCGACGCCGAATCGGACGCACGCGACGTGCTCGAGCACATCGTCATCGCCACGCGCGACGAGCGCCGCCCCATCGTCCTGTTTACCGAAGACGGCGCCACGGCCAGCATCGACGCGGCCATGGCGGCCGGCGTATCCGCCTATATCGTGGCCGGCTTGCAGGCCGAGCGCATCCAGCCCGTGCTGAACGTGGCCCTGGCGCGCTTTCGCCAGGAAGAAAAATTGCGCGCCGAATTGCTCGACACGCGGCACAAGCTGCAGGAACGCAAGGTGATCGAACGGGCCAAGGGCTTGCTGATGACGCATCACGGCTTGACGGAAGAGCAGGCTTACCAGCGCTTGCGCAGCATGGCCATGAACAAGAAACTCAAGCTGGCGGACATCGCCCAGCGCATCCTCGACGTGGAAGATTTGCTGGGATGAGCGGGTATGCCAATTTTATGACGTGGTTTTATGACATATCGTGGTGCAGTGCACTGTATTGGTGCAATGCTGCCAGCAAGGTCAGGTAAAGGAATCCAGTATGACAGAGCAAGCGGGTAACCCGGTGGCAAGCAGCGCCCACGTGATGCGATCGCTGCATCCGGAAAAACAGACGATACGCATCGGCTATCTGCCGCTGACCGATTGCGCCTCGCTGGTGATGGCGGCTAAGCTGGGCCTCGATGAAAAATACGGCATCAAGATCGAACTGAGCCGGGAGATGTCGTGGGCCGGCGTGCGCGATAAATTGAACAGCGGCGAACTCGACGCTGCTCACGTGTTGTACGGTCTCGTGTATGGCGTGCAGATGGGCATCGGCGGGCAACAGCACGACATGGCCGTGCTGATGAACCTCAATCACAGCGGCCAGGCCGTCACCCTGTCGGCGGCGCTGGCGCGCGAGGGCGCCCACGATGGCGCCTTGCTGGCGCAGCACATGCGCGCCGCGGCGCGGCCATTTGCGTTTGCGCATACTTTTCCAACTGGCAACCACGCGATGCTGCTGCAATACTGGCTGGCCGCGCATGGCATCGATCCGCTGCGCGACGCGCGCGTGATGACGGTGCCGCCGTCGCAGATGGTGGCCGCCTTGCGCGCTGGCCAGATGGATGGCTTTTGCGCTGGCGAACCGTGGGGCTACAAGGCCATCGTCGATGGCGTGGGCGTGACGGCCTCCACCAGCGGCGCCATCTGGCCCGACCACCCGGGCAAGGTGCTGGGCACCAGCGCCGCGTTTGCGCAGCAGCATCCGAACAGCTGCCGCGCCCTGATCGCCGCCGTGCTCGAGGCGGGGCGCTGGATCGACGCCAGCGACAGCAACCGCCTGGCCATGGCGGCCACCCTGGCCGAGCCCGCTTATCTGCATACGCCGCAGGAAACCCTGGCGCCGCGCATCCTCGGCCATTACCAGGATGGCCTGGGCAAGACCTGGGACGAGGCGCACGGTTTGCGGTTTTATGGCGATGGCGCCGTGAATTTCCCGTATTTGTCCGACGGCATGTGGTTCATGACCCAGCACCGGCGCTGGGGCTTGCTGCGCGACGAACCTGATTATCTGGCGGTGGCAAGGCAAGTCAACCGCATCGACCTGTACCGCCAGGCGGCGGAAATGACGGCCACGCCCCTACCCAAGGCGCCCATGCGCAGTTCGACCCTGTGCGACGGCGTCGTGTGGGACGGCAGCGCGCCGGAAGCCTACGCGGCATCGTTTGCCATCGGCCACTTTTTTTAATGGGAGATTTCATCATGGCGCAATGTGGTAGCGTGACACTGGTCGGCGCCGGGCCCGGCGACCCGGACCTGCTGACGATCAAGGCGGTGAAGGCCATCGCGCGGGCCGACGTCGTGCTGATCGACGACCTCGTCAACCCTGCCATCCTCGCGCATGCGGCACAAGGCGTGCGCGTGGTCGAGGTGGGCAAGCGGGGCGGCTGCGCGTCCACGCCGCAAGCGTTCATCGAGCGCCTGATGCTGGCCGAAGCCCGCGCCGGCCTGCACGTGGTGCGCCTGAAAGGGGGCGACCCGTATCTGTTCGGGCGCGGCGGCGAGGAGCGCGCCTACCTGCGCAGCCACGGCGTGGCCGTCGACGTGATCCCCGGCATCAGCAGCGGCCTGGCCGCGCCAACGGCCATCGGCGTGCCGCTGACGCACCGCGGCTGGAGCCAGGGCGCCATCTTCGTCACGGGCCACGGCAAGGATGCCGCGTCCGAGCCGAACTGGGCGGCCCTGGCGCACAGCGGCCTGACCCTGGTCATCTACATGGGCGTGGCTCGGGTGACGGCCATCCAGGCCGGCTTGCTGGCCGGCGGCATGGCGCCCGGCACGCCCGTGGCCGTGGTGCAATCGGCCAGCCTGCCGGCCCAGCGCCACTTGCTCAGCACTTTGCACGCCTTGCCCGATGACTTGCAAACCAGCGGCCTGGGCAGTCCCAGCATCATCGTCGTGGGCGAGGTGGTGCGCTGCGCCGATGCCTGGGATGACCATGGTGCAAGCACATTGCAGGCTGCCTCGGTTTGAACTCAGCGGATCGGCAGGGCCACGGGACGGATGGGTGCCGCATCGCCGCCGCGGAATTTCAGCGAGGCGCCGATGAAGGCAAACTGGTAAACCTTGTCGCGTGACAAGCCTTCCAGGTCGACCAGTTCCAGGATGGGCGTGCCCTGCTGCGCCAGCAGATACGTGTGCACGGGCAGGTAGTTGCCCGCCACTTCGGACGGAAACGCTTCGAAACTGAGGTTGTCCGCGCCCACCACCATGGCGCCGCCATCTTCCACGAGGAATTTCGCCGCATCGAGCGACAGGCCGGGCGGATTCGCCATGTACGCTTGCGCTTGCTCATAGTGCTGCATGCGGCCCGTGCGTATCAGCACCACATCGCCCTTTTCCAGCGTGACCTTCTGTTTGGCCAGCGCGGCGCGCAAGTCTTGCCGAGTGACGCGGTAATTGTCGGGCAACTGTTGCAATCCTTTGGCCATGGCCACGTCGATCAGCACGCCGCGCGCGATGATGGGCGGCAGTTTTTCCGCGCCCGTCACGGTCCAGCCCCGATCGCCCAGGTATTGCTCTTCCGTAAAACCGTTCCAGATCTTGCCGTTCAAGCCGAAATGGTTGAGCGCGTCGATATGCGTGCCCATGTGCGCATACATGGACACGGCCGAACCCGTGTAACTGACGTGGCGGTTCATCTGTTCGCCCACATGCATCGAGTCAGCCACCACGTTGCCCTTCGGCGTGTGCGTCATCCACATCTGGTAGGGCGGATCGCCTGCCGCCTGCCAGCTGGGCATGCCGACATAAAAATCGACGGCCAGGTCGTAGCTCTTGCCGCCGTCGATGCGCGCCAGGATGGCGGCGCGCGATGTCGGTGTCATCAGGTTCAGGCGGCCGATTTCGTCTTTCGGCCCCCAGGGGCTGATGCCCACTTCGGGCAGGGCGGCGGCCGGGGCGGCTTGCACTGTGGCGGCCAGCAGGGCCAGCAGCAGGGCGGCCAGGGCGGCGGATGGTTTGAACATGGGGTACTCCTTGCGTGACATGAATGAAGAAGCCGCCATCATATTGTTTTCCATTTCAATGATAATCAGCGATAAAATAATAAGATATTCAACTGGATGGAAAGAATCATGGATGTCCTGGCGCACATGCGCGTGTTTCGCAAGGTGGTCGAGCGCGACAGCTTCAGCAAGGCGGCGCTGGACCTGAATCAGTCGGCGGCGGCCATCAGCAAGCAGGTGCGCCAGCTGGAGGCGCATCTGGGCACGGTGCTGCTGGTGCGCACGACGCGGCGCATGAGCTTGTCGGACGGCGGGCGCGCCTACTATGCTGAATGCTGCCGCCTGCTCGATGAAATCGATGCGCTGGAACTGGCCACGCGCGGCTGTACCGGCAAGGTGGCGGGGCGGCTGCGCGTGAATGCGCCGCTGTCGTTTGGCCTGAAGGTGCTGTCGCCGCTGCTGCCGGTGTTCATGGCCCGCTATCCGGACGTCAAAATCGAGATGACCCTGGACGACCGCCTGCGCGACGTGGTGGGCGAGGGCTATGACGTGTCACTGCGCATCCGCGCCGCGCTGGCCGATTCGTCCCTGGTGGCGCGCCGCCTGGGCGACATCGAGCAAATGATTTGCGCATCGCCCGCCTATCTGGCGCGGCGCGGCACGCCCCGGCTGGCGCAGGACTTGCACGGACACGATTGCCTGGCCTACCGGCTGGCCGACAGCCCCGGCGTCTGGCAGCTGGCCGGGCCGGAAGGGAGCAGCAGCATTGTCCTGCCCGTGCGCTTTTCCGCTGACAGCAGCCTGCTGCTGGCCGACATGCTGGTGGCGGGCATCGGCGTGGGGGCGCTGCCGTCATTCGTCGCCGCCCCGCTGCTGGCCAGCGGCGCCCTGGTGCGCGTGCTGCCGTCGCACGGCATGGCCAGGCGCGGCGTGTATGCCTTGACGCCCGACGGACGCCACGTGCAGGAAAAGGTGCGCGCCTTTTGCGACTTCCTGGCCGGGGCGTTGCCGGGGACCTAGGCGCCCGGTGTTTTCCAGGGCAACCATCGGACGCGCTTTTTTTCTTTCACAAGCGCGTCGGGCAGGAGCTTTGATAGTATCCTCGTACTTGCTGGGCGGCCGGAGCGCAGCCCATTCGAGGAAACCGGAATAAGCGATCGACAATGCACACTTTGAGCAAGGGCGGGGCGGGATCAGGCATCAGGATCTGGGCGGGTGGCCTGTTGCTGGCCCTGGCGGTGGGCGGCGCCCTGTACGCGGGCGCGGCGCGCACGGTCAATGACGACGCCGAACAGCGTTTCGACAATCTCACGCATAGCGCCCAGCATAGCCTGATCACGCGCGTAAAAAGCTATTCCGACCTGCTGCGCGGCCTCGAAGCCCTGTTCCGCACCAGCGAGCACCTGACGCGGCGACAGTTCCACGATTACGTGGCCGGCCTCGATATCGCGCGCCAGTTCCCCGCCATCGAATCGGTCAACTATGCGGTGGCCGTCCCGTCGGCGCAGCGCGCCGCCTTCATCGAGGCCGTGCGCAAAGACACCAGCCTGTCGCCGCGCGGCTATCCCGCCTTCACCATCCGCCCACCCGGCGAGCGGCCGGAGCACACGGTGCTCACTTACCTGGAACCCGATTCCCTGCTGGCCGAACGCATGGGCATCGATATCGGCGCCAACCCGCTGGTGGCGCAATCGCTGGCGCAGGCGCGCGACAGCGGCGAGGTCAGCGCGTCGGGCCAGGTGATCATGATCAAGGGGCCGCCCGCGCACGTGGGCCTGGGCATGCGCCTGCCCGTGTACCGCAACGGCATGCCGCAGGGCAGCGTGGCCGAGCGCCGCGCCGCCTACCAGGGCTCCGTCGGCATCGGTTTCGGCGTGGCGCAGCTGGTGCACAGCGCGCTCGAACGCAGCGCCCTGGAACCGCTGCACCTGACCCTGTACAGCGCGGGCGAACCTCTGCCGGCCCAAGGCGTCCTGCGCATCACGCCGCAGGACCGCCTGCTGTTCAACGATGACGGCGACCTGGCGGCGCCGCCGCAACCGGGCAGCGATGCCGGCTATTTCGACCAGGTGCTGCCCGTGGCGTACCAGGGCGGCCTGTGGAAAGCCCATTTCCGCGTGCGCAAGGCGGAGCTGTACAGCCCCTTCGACCGCTATTTCCCTTGGCTGGCGCTGGCCGTCGGCGTGGCCGGCACCCTGCTCATTTACGGCTATATCTTTACCCTGTACCGTTCGCGCCGCAACGCGGTGGCGCAGCGCACCCTGCTCGATACGGTGCTCGACAGCGTCGACGCCTACGTCTACATGAAGGATGCCGACCTGCGCTACCGCTATGTGAATGCGCGCACGGCGAAGATACTGGGCCGTCCGGCGGAGCAGCTGATCGGCCGCCAGGATGGCGAATTGATGCTCGGCGATGCGGCGGCGTCTGCGCAGCGCACGGAGCGCCAGGTGTTCGACAGCGGCACCAAGTTCGTCGGCGAGGAGCGCTTCGTCGATGCGCAGGGCCAGGTGCACCATCTGTGGAGCGTGAAGGTGCCGCTGGGCTTGCCCGGTCCCGTCACGGGCCTGATCGGCCTGTCCACCGACGTGACGGAACTGCACCGCCTGAAGGAGCAGGCCGACGCGGCCAGCCAGGCCAAGAGCGACTTCCTGTCGAACATGAGCCATGAAATCCGCACGCCGATGAACAGCATCATCGGCATGGCGCACCTGGCGCTGAAATCGGTGGCCGACGCGCGCCAGCGCGACTACCTGCAAAAAATCTTCCATTCGGGCCAGCATTTGCTGGGCCTGATCAACGACATCCTCGACTTTTCCAAGATCGAGGCGGGCAAGCTGGAACTGGAAGTGCTGGACTTCCGTCTCGATACCCTGCTGGCGAACATCGCCAGCCAGCTGGGCGACGCGGCCGCCGTCAAGGGCCTGGCGCTGCAGTTCGATATCGCGCCGGAGCTGTCGCAGCGCTGGCGTGGCGACCCGCTGCGCCTGGAGCAGGTCTTGCTGAACCTGACCAGCAACGCCATCAAGTTTTCCGACAATGGCAGCATCTTCGTGCGCGTGCGCCAATCCGAGGAGCGGGGTAGCCACAGCATGCTGCGCTTCGAGGTGCAGGACCGCGGCATCGGCATGAACCAGGAAGAGGTGGCGCAGCTGTTCCGCTCCTTCCACCAGGCCGACCCGTCGACCACGCGCAAATATGGCGGCAGCGGCCTGGGACTGGTGATCAGCAAGCAGCTGGTGGAGCTCATGGGCGGCAAGGTGGGCGTGTACAGCCAGCCGGGCCTGGGCAGCACCTTCTGGTTCACGGCGCGCCTGGAGAAAAGCGCGCAGGCGGCTGACGAGCGTATCGCCGAAGTCGAGCCGGAAGTACTGGACGTGATACGCGGCGCGTCCATTCTGCTGGTGGAGGACAACGTCTTCAGCCAGCAGGTGGGCTGCGAATTGCTGGAAGACGCCGGCGCCACCGTCTGCGTCGCCTGCAATGGCCGCGAAGCGCTGGAATTGCTGGCGCACCGGCGCTACGACTGCGTGCTGATGGACGTGCAGATGCCGGAGATGGACGGCTTCGAGGCGACGCGCCGCATCCGCGCCGACCCGCAGCTTGCCGGCCTGCTGGTGATCGCCATGACGGCCAATGCGGGCAGCGAAGACCGCGCCCGCTGCCTGGCGGCGGGCATGGATGAATTCCTGACCAAGCCGATCGCCCCGAATCTGCTGTTTCGCCTGCTGGCGAAATGGTTCCGGCTGCGCGGCGGCATCGGCAACATCGGCCGCATGCGCGCAAGCGACAGGCTGGCGGTGGCGCCGACAGCGCCGCCAGCGGACGCCGCGCCGGAATCGCGCGATACGGCCATCCTCGACCTGGGCACCCTGGCGCTCACGTTCAGCAATGACGCCGCGAAGATGCGCAAATACACGCAGCTGTTTCTCGACACGGCGCGCGACGGCATCGCCGAAATGGAGCAGGCCATGGCGCTGGAAGACCTGGGACGCCTGGCCGACCTGGGCCACCGCAGCAAATCGTCGGCGCTGGCCGTGGGCGCCCATGCCTTTGCCGGCCTGTGCACGTCGATCGAAGGCTTGCGCGTGGGCGGCGACCTGCAGCAGGCGCGCACGCTGCTGACGGCCTTGAGGCCGGCGCTGGCGCAGGTGGCGGAACAAATTTCCATGGAATTTGCCGCCAGCGACACTCCCTGACGCAGGCAACGGCGATAATATGCGTTTGACGCCTGCGGCCACCCGGCCGCAGGCGCGGCAACCCATCGGATCAGCATGCATACTCCCGTCACGCCCGGCCTCCTCATCCTGCATGGCAACCAGCTAGAACAGCTGCGCGCCGCCGTCTTCCAGTGGCTGCGCCAGCATCCGCTGGCACCGCTGGAAACGGATATTTTCCTGGTGCAGTCGAACGGCGTGGCCGAATGGCTGAAGATCGCCCTGGCCGAGGAGATGGGTGTGTGCGCCGCCACGCGCATCGCGCTGCCGGCGCGCCTGCTGTGGGAAAGCTACCGCGGCATGCTGGGGCGCGAGCGCGTCCCGCGCGTGTCGCCGTTCGACAAATCCCCGCTGACGTGGCGCTTGATGCGTCTGTTGCCGTCGCTGCTGGCCGACCCTGTGTTTGAGCCGCTGCGCTACTTCCTTGCCGATGGCGATAGCGAACGGCGGCTGCAGCTGGCCGAGCGCCTGGCCGACCTGTTCGACCAGTACCAGGTCTACCGCGCCGACTGGCTGGCCGATTGGGCCGCAGGGCGTGACCAGTTGCGCACGGCGCGCGGCGAAGCTATCCCATTGAAGGAGGACCAGCGCTGGCAGGCGCAGTTGTGGCGCGCCGTGGCGGCCGACGTCGACGCTTTCGAGCGCGACACGGGCCGCGCCGACATCCACGACGCCTTCCTGGCGGCGATCGCGGCCGGCGATGCGCCTGCCGGCAAGCTGCCGCGCCGGGTCGTGCTGTTCGGCGTGTCAGCCTTGCCGTACCAGACCTTGCAGGCGCTGGCCGCGCTGGCGCGCCACACGCAGGTGGTGCTGGCCGTGCCGAATCCGTGCCAGTTCTACTGGGGCGACATCATCGACGGGCGCGACTTGCTGCGCGCGCAAAACAAGCGCCAGCGGCAGCGCAACGGCACCGACCTGGCCGGGATTCCGCTGGAAGAACTGCATGCGCACAGCCACCCGCTGCTGGCCAGCTGGGGCAGGCAAGGGCGCGATTTCATCCGCATGCTTGACGAATTTGACGAACACGCGCAAGCCGAAGGGCGCGACGACAGCCTGCGCATCGACCTGTTTGGCGAGGAAACGGGCGAAACCTTGCTGCAGCAGGTGCAGGTGGCCATCCGCGAACTGCGTCCGCTGGCCGAACACGAGCAGACGCCGCCCGAGGCAGGCGACCGCTCGATCGAATTTCACGTGGCGCACAGCGTGCAGCGCGAAGTGGAAGTGCTGCACGACCAGCTGCTGGCCATGTTCGCGCACAGCGCCGGGACGGGCCTGCGTCCGCGCGACGTGGTGGTGATGGTGCCCGACATCGACACGTTTACGGCCGCCATCCACGCCGTCTTCGGCCAGTACCGGCGCAATGACGAGCGTTTCATCCCGTTCGAGATTGGCGACGTGAAGGACCGCAGCGTCAACCCGCTGCTCGTCGCGCTCGAGTGGCTGCTGCAGCTGCCGCAGCAGCGCTGCCGCCAGAGCGAAGTGCGCGACCTGCTCGACGTGCCGGCGCTGGCCACCCGCTTTGGTCTGCGGCCGGACGACCTGGCCACCCTGGGCGCCTGGATCGAAGGGGCGGGCGTGCGCTGGGGCTTGGACCAGCAACACCGCGCCGGCCTGGGATTGGGGGCTGCCGGCGAGCAGAATGCGTGGATCTTCGGCGTGCGGCGCATGCTGCTTGGCTATGCCAGCGGTAGTGGCGCCAGCTTTGGCGGCATCGAGCCGTATGCGGAAGTGGGCGGCCTCGATGCGGCGCTGGCGGGCTCTTTGGCGCAACTGGTCGAGGCGCTGCTGCACTGGCGCGGTGTGCTGGCCGGCGCGCGCACGCCGGCCGAATGGGGCGTGCAGGCGCGCGCGCTGCTGGCCGCTTTCTTTGACGCCGACGACGAAGGCGATCGCCTGACCCTGGCGCAGCTGGAAGGCGCCTTGCAGGGCTGGCTGGAAACCTGCGAACACGCGGGTTTTGTCGAGCAGGTGCCGCTGTCCGTGCTGCGTGTGGCGTGGCTGGGCGCGCTGGACGAGCCGACCCTGAACCATCAATTCGTCTCCGGCGGCGTCACCTTCTGTACCCTGATGCCGATGCGCGCCGTGCCATTCCGCGTAGTGTGCCTGCTGGGCATGAACGATGGCGACTTCCCGCGCCGCGCGCAAAAGGCCGATTTCGACTTGCTGGCATTGCCCGGCATGGCGCGCCCGGGCGACCGCTCGCGCCGCGACGATGACCGCTACCTGATGCTCGAAGCCTTGCTGGCCGCGCGCGACAAGCTGTACGTGAGCTGGGTGGGGCGCAATGTGCGCGATAATTCCGAGCAGCCGCCTTCCGTCCTCGTGTCGCAGCTGCGCGATTACCTGGCCGCCGGCTGGTCGCTGGACCGGCATCTTGCAAGCCTGACGACCGAGCATGCGTTGCAGCCGTTCAGCCGCCGCTATTTCGAGGCCGACGGTTTGCTGACCTATGCGCGCGAATGGCGCGTGGTGCATACCGATGCCGATGCGCAGGCCGCCGTGCTGCCGCTGGGTCCCTACGAACTCGATCCCGGCACGCGCTTGAAACTGGGCGAGCTGGCCAGCTTTTTGCGCCAGCCCGTCAAATACTTTTTCCGCTGCCGCCTGAGCGTGTATTTCGCCGACGCGGCCATGCTGGGCGAGGATGAAGAGCCGTTTGGCCTGAATGCGCTCGAACGCTATCTGCTGGAAGACACCATGCTGGACGACGGCGGCGCCGTCGAAGCGCTCGATGACGTGCGCGCCAGCCTGCAAGCGCGCGCGGAAAAGCTGGCGCGCGAAGGCGTGCTGCCCATCGGCCTGATCGGCCGGCAGGTGCAGGCGCAACTGGTCGAGGCGCTGGTGCCCGTGCGCAGCGCGTGGTTGTCCTTGCGCGCCTCGTTCCCGTACGCGGCCGACAAGCGCGCCATCAATCTGCCGTTTGGCGAGCTGCAGATCGACGACTGGCTCGACAAATTGTGCAGCAACGGGCAGGAAACGGCCTGGCTGATGCAGATTTCCTCGAAGGTGACGGACAAGGGCGGCCTGGCGCGTGGCGACAAGCTGATGCTGATGTGGCTGCGCCAGCTGGCCGCCGCCGCCCTCGGCTTTCCCGTCACCGGCTACCTGGTGGCGCGCGACGCCATCGTCAGCATGGCGCCGCTCGATCCGGCCACGTCGCGCGAGGCGCTGGCCACCTTGCTGGCGCTGTGGCGCGAAGGCATGAACCATCCGCTGCCCACGGCCTGCAAGACGGGCCTGGCGCTGGTGCAGCAAGGCGACCCGCGCGCCGTCTACGATGGCGGTTTTGAACTGTCGGGCGAGCGCGACGAACTGTGTTTGGCGCGCCTGTGGCCCGAGTTTTCCGCGCTGGCCGCGGAGGAAGCCTGGGAAGACTGCACGCGCGAGCTGTATGGCCCGCTGGCCGACTGGCTGCAGCAGCACATTACGATAGACCCGATCAGCGCGCCCGATGATGGCGCGGGAGAAGAACAATGACGAGCCATCTGCTCAACCCCCTGGCGTTCCCGCTGCACGGCTCGCGCCTGATCGAGGCATCCGCCGGCACCGGCAAGACCTGGACCATCGCCGCGCTGTACGTGCGGCTAGTACTTGGTCACGGCGTGGGCCACGGCGGCGAAGGCACGGCTTTTACCCGTCCCCTGCTGCCGGCCGACATTTTGGTGATGACGTTTACCCGCGCCGCCACGCGCGAATTGTCGAACCGCGTGCGCGAGCGCCTGATCGAGGCGGCCGCATATTTCCGCCACGAATCCGGCGGCAGCGACCCGTTTCTCGACGCCTTGCTTGAGTCCTATCCAGACGAGAGCGAGCGGCAAAAGGCCGCGTACCGGCTGATGCTCGCTGCCGAGACGATGGATGAAGCGGCCATTTTCACCATCGACGCGTGGTGCCAGCGCATGCTGCGCGAGCATGCGTTCGACAGCGGCAGCCTGTTCGATGAAGAACTGGTCAGCGACGAGCAAGCCCTGTTCGAGGATGCCGCCCACGATTACTGGCGCCAGCAAGTCTATCCCTTGCCGCCGCAGGCGCTCGACGTGCTGCTGGCCTGCTGGCCCGACGTGGGGGCGCTGAAGAAAGGCGCGCGCGAGCTGGCGCGCCGCGCCGACATCATGGGCATGGCGGACGAAGAACCGTTATCCATGCTGATCGCGCGCGAACAGCGGGCGCTGGCCGCGCAGCTGGCCACCCTGAAGGCGGGCTGGGTCGAGCGCGTGGACCGGATGGCCGTGTGGATCAACGACCACCGGGCCGCCAATCCCAAGTGTTTTAACGGCGTCAAGATGAAGCCGGAGAACCTGGCGAAGTGGTTCGACGGCCTGCGCAAGTGGGCGCAGGATCCGCTCTTGCTGCTGCCGGCCATCACGGCCAAGGCGTGGGAGCGATTGACGCCGTTCGGCATCGAGGATGCGTTTGCCAAGAGTTTCACGGCGCAAGTGCCCGAATGCTTCGAGCATACGGAGGCGCTGGGGATCGCCCTGGCGGGTATCACGCCGCTGGCGCACAAGCTGCACCTGCATGCGGCGGCGGCCATCGCGCGGCGCATGGATCAGTTGAAGCGCCAGTCGCGCCAGTTCGGCTTTGCCGACATGCTGCAGCGATTGCACGACGCGCTGGCTGGCGAGAACGGCACTGCACTGCGCCAGCGCATCATCGACCAGTATCCGCTGGCCATGGTCGATGAATTCCAGGATACGGCGCCGGCCCAGTACCGGATTTTCAACCTGTTGTACCGCATCGCCGACAACGATCCGGCCCTGGGCCTGTTCCTGATCGGCGACCCGAAACAGTCGATCTACGGCTTTCGCGGCGCCGACATCCAGAGCTACCTGGCGGCGCGCCGCGCGACAAACGGGCGCCATTATCAGCTGGGCACCAACTACCGTTCGACGGCGCCGCTGGTGGCGGCCGTCAACCAGTTGTTCCTGCACGCCGAGCGCGACGAGGTCCCGCTTGGCGCCTTCCGCTACCGTCAAGGGGGCGAGAATCCGCTGCCGTTCGAGGCCGTCGACGCCAAGGGCCGCGCCGAGCACCTGGTGAACGCCGGCGGTCCGCTGCCGGCGCTGCTGGCCGCCTGCGCCAGCGATGAAGGGCTGCGCGGCGACAGCTACCGCGAGTATTTCGCGCAGCACTGCGCCGAACATATCGTCGCCATGCTGGGCGATGCGCAAGCAGGTTTCGATGGCCCCGATGGTTTTACGCGCCTGCAGCCGGCCGATGTCGCCATCCTCGTGCGCGACCGCAAGGAGGCTGCGGCCATCCGCCGCGCGCTGGCCCGCCGCCGGGTTGCCAGTGTCTACCTGTCCGACAAGGATTCCGTCGTCGACAGCGAGGAAGCGCAAGACGTGCTGCGCTGGCTGGCGGCGCTGGCCAACCCGCTCGATGGGGGGCTGGCGCGCGCCGCCTTTGCCACGCGCACCATTGGCCTGTCGCTGGGCGAACTGGCGCGCCTGTCGAGCGATGAGCTGGAATGGGAACGCCGGGTCGAGCAACTGAAGGCCTTGCATTTGATCTGGCAGCGCCAGGGCGTGCTGGCCATGCTGCGCCGCTTCATCCACGAACTGCAGTTGCCCGCCATGCTGCTGCAGCAGACGGGCGGCGAGCGGCGCTTGACGAATCTGCTGCATCTGGCCGAATTGCTGCAATCGGCCAGCCGCCAGCTCGATGGCGAGCAGGCGCTGATACGCTGGCTGGCCGAGCAGATCGCCGGCGAAGGCGAGGGCGGCGACGAGCGCGTGCTGCGCCTGGAAAGCGATGCGGAGCTGGTGAAGGTCATCACCGTGCACAAATCCAAGGGACTCGAATATCCGCTCGTGTATCTGCCGTTTTCCGTCACGGCGCGCAAGGTGGACAAGCGCAACCGCAGCTTCTTCGACTATGCGGATGAAAAAGGCGAACGCCGGCTTGACTTGTCCTTGTCCGACGAAGCCATGGCGGCCGTCGAAGAAGCACGTATCGAGGAAGACTTGCGCCTGCTGTACGTGGCGCTGACGCGCGCGCGCCACTTCCTGTGGCTGGGCGTGGCCGCCCAGGCGGCGCGCAAGGCGGGCGATAACACCTTGCACGAATCGGCGCTCGGCTACCTGCTGACGGGCGGCGACAAGCTGCCGTTCGACCAGCTGCTGTTGCGCTGGCAGCAGGTGGCGGGCAGTTGCGACGCCATCTACGTGGGTTCTTTGGCGCAGCCCGACGCCTGCACGGTGCTGGACCGCGTCGAGCGGCGTCCCGAGCTGCGTCCCGCCCCCGTGTTCGCGGGCGAATTCGAACGCGACTGGTCGGTGGGCAGCTTCACGTCGCTGACGCGCCAGATCGGCGCCGTGACGGCCGCGCACGTGCCGCAGCGGGCGCTGGAAGAAACCTTGCTGGAAGACGGCACGGCGGTGGCCGTGGCCTCGCCGCTGCACATGGGCGACACGCCGTGGCACCGTTTTCCACGCGGTTCCGTGCCCGGCAATTTCCTGCACGAGCAGCTCGAATGGATGGGCGGCGAAGGTTTTGACTGCGTCCACGACGACAATTTCAATACGCGCCTGGCCGCGCGCTGCGAGCGGGCGGGCTGGGGCCACCGCCAGGACGACGCCATCGCCTGGCTCAGGGAAATCGCCATCACGCCGCTGCCGCTGCTCGATGCCTCGCTGTCGCAGCTTAATAGCACCCTGTCCGAGATGGAGTTCTGGTTCCCCAGCGAGCATCTGTCCACGGCGGCGCTCGATCAGCTGTGCACGCGCTTGCTGCTCGACGGCGCGCCGCGTCCCGTGCTGCCGCGGCGCCAGCTGCACGGCATGCTGAAAGGCTTTGCCGACCTGGTCATCGAAAAGGATGGCCGCTACTGGGTGCTCGACTACAAGTCGAATGCGCTGGGCGCCAACGACGCGGCCTATCACACGGCCGCGCTGGCGGCCGGCATGGCGCAGCACCGCTACGATATCCAGGGCGCCATCTACATGCTGGCCCTGCACCGGCTGCTGAAAAGCCGCATGGGCGACGCGTATGACCCGGCCGAGCACCTGGGCGGCGCCATCTTCCTGTTCCTGCGCGGTATCGCGAATGCGGATACGCATGGCTGCTACTGGCTGGCGCCGCAGCTGGAACTGCTGGACGGCCTCGATCAATTATTGTCAGAAGAAGTGGAAATAGCATGAACCATGACGTGGCCCTGGACGCCCTGTTTACCCATGTAGACGGCGTCGCCGAAGCGGGCCATCTGCGCCGCCTGAGCGCCGCTTTTGCCCGCTTCATCGCCAGCCTGGACGAGCAGGCGCCGCATGCGCCCGCCGTGGCAGTGGCGTGCGTCGTGCTGTCCGAGCTGGAAGGGCGGGGTCACAGCTGTCTGATGCTCGCTGACCTGTCTGGCGAACCGTCGCAGTTGCTGGGCTGGAGCGAGGAGCTGTGGCATGGCGTGCTGGCCGTTTCCGGCCCGCTGCCGGACAGCGTCGCTGGCTGGCGCGCGCTGCTGGCCGGCGCGCCGCAGGTGTGGCAGGTGGGTGCGCCCGACGTGAAACAGCCGCTGGTGCTCGATGGCGACCGCCTGTATTTGCGCCGCTACTGGCGCGATGAGAGCCTGGTGGGCGAAAAAATCGCCGCGCGCGCACAGGATTTGACCAATCCGCCGCTGGCGCAGGTGCGGCAATGGCTCGACATCCTGTTCGACCAGCCGACGCAGGATGGTGGCCCGGACTGGCAAAAGGTGGCGTGCGCCATCGCCCTGCGCGGCAAGGTGGCCATCATCACGGGCGGGCCGGGGACGGGCAAGACGTACACGGTAGCCAGTTTGCTCACCTTGCTGTTTGCCGTCTCGCCGCAGCCGGAGCAGCTGCGCATCGCGCTGGCCGCGCCCACGGGCAAGGCGGCCGCGCGCTTAAAACAGTCGATCGACAAGGCCTTGAGCGGCCTGGCGAAAAAGGTCGGGGTAGCCTTGCCCCTGCTGGAACTGGCGCGGCGCATGGGCGCGGCCCGCACCCTGCATAGCTTGCTGGGCGCGCGGCCCGATACGCGCGCCTTTGCCCACCACGCGGGCAATCCGCTCGACGTCGACGTGCTGATCGTCGATGAAGCGTCGATGGTGCACCTGGAGATGATGGCGTCGGTGCTTGACGCCTTGCCGTCCACGGCGATATTGATCCTGCTGGGCGACAAGGATCAACTGGCGTCCGTGGAAGCGGGCGCCGTGCTGGGCGACTTGTGTCACGACGCGCAGGCGGGCGGCTATACGGACGCCACCATCGCGTATGCGCAGGCGGCCAGCGGCGTGGCCATTCCCGCCGCCTTTGCGGGAGCGGCCGGTGCGCTGGCGCAGCAGACGGTGATGCTGCGTCACAGCCACCGTTTCAGCGGCCCGATCGGCGAACTGGCGCTGGCCGTGAATGGCGGCAGGCCCGATCTGGCCAGGGCCTGCTTCGCTGGTGACAGCGGTGGCCAGCTGGCGTGGACGGTGCCGGCGCAGCAGGAAGACGTGCTGCGCCTGGCCTTGCGCGGACGGCTTGACGCGCCGGGCGGGTATCAGCCGTATCTGCAACTGGTGAATGCCGGCGAGGCCGCGTACGCGCAGCATGACGACTGGGTGCGCGCCGTGCTGCACGCGTTTGAAGCATTCCGCATCCTGTGCGCCGTGCGCGAGGGAGAATGGGGCGTGGCCGGCCTGAACACGGCCATCGAGCTGCGGCTGGAAAAGGAAGGCTTGATACGCCGCAGCGAATGGTATGTGGGCCGTCCCGTGATGGTCACGCGCAACGACTATGGCACGGGCGTGTTCAATGGCGACATCGGCCTGACCTTGCGCGACCCGGCGCGGCCCGGATCATTGCGCGTGTACTTCCTGGAAGGCGAGAACGTGCGCAGTGTGCTGGCCACGCGTTTGCGTCATGTGGAAACGGCGTTCGCCATGACCGTGCACAAGTCGCAGGGTTCGGAATTCCGTCACACGGTGCTGGTACTGCCGCAGGAAGGCGGCGCCATGCTGGCGCGCGAACTGGTCTACACGGGCATCACGCGCGCGCGCGACTTCTTTACCCTCGTCTCGCCCACGCAGGCCGTGCTGTTCGACGCGATTCTGCGCCGCACGCAGCGCGCCAGCGGGCTGCGCGGCTTGATCGGCTGATTTACTTCGCCAGCTTCGCCTTGGCCACCAGCGCCTGCACCACTTGCAGGGTCGCCTGATCGACGCCCTGGCGCGGCAGGGCCGGGTTGGCGCCGGCCACCATCGACGGATTGGTTAAATAGCGCCCGCCCACGATCAGGGTGGGCGTGCTGTCGACCTGGTAGCCGGCGGCAAGGCGCGGCAGGTTTTTCAGCTTGGTTTGCACGCCAAACGACTGGTAGGCGCTTTCGAAGGCAGCCTTGTCCAGGCCATTTTTCAGCGCCCAGTCGAGGTTATCCTTGTCGCTGGCCAGGCGCTTGCGTTCCACATGCCAGGTATGCATGACTTGCGCGTGCAGCGCTTCTTCCTTCTTCAACGCCTCCAGGGTCAGGAACAGATGCGCCTCCGGATCATTCGCCGGCATGTGCGGCAAATGGATGCGGCGGAACGACACCGTGGCGGCATTGTCCTTGACCCAGCGCGCCAGGCTCGGTTCCAGCGCGTTGCAGGCAGGGCAGTGGTACATGAAAAATTCGATCACTTCCACTTTGCCCAGCGCCGCCTGCACGGGCTGCGGCGTGGCCAGCACCAGGTAGTCGGCGCCCTGCACGGGTGCTTGCGGCGAGGCGAAGGCGCTGGCGGCGGCGAAGCTGGCGCAGGCCAGGATGAGGTGGTGCAAACGCATGGCGGCTCCTTTGAAAAGATTGACTATGAGGCAATCGTTGTATAGCGTCAACGGTTGATGGTGTTGCTTTGATGTAATAAACGTTAATTATTCCAAATATTGAATGATAATGTTCCGATTTTTGTGTGAAAATGGTGGCGAGTGTGCGTGGCAAGGCTGCTGCTTCACACCATAAAAATCACTACAAGGGAGTACACCATGTTTTCATCGTTGCGTACGCGTCTGGTGCTCATTTGCGTGGCCATCGTCGTATTGTCCATGCTGGCCCTGTCGGTCGCCAATTACGTCACCACGCGCAGCAGCATGCTGGCATCGTCGGACCAGCAGATGCAGCAGCTGCTGCAAAGCCAGTCGGCCGTGCTGGCGCAATGGGTCGATGGCAAGAAAAAGGTCATGGCGTCCGTCGTCATGTCGGCCGAGACGCCCGATCCGCTGCGCGCCTTCCAGATCGCGGAAAAGGCCGGCGATTTCGCGGAAGTGTTCATCGGCTACGCGGACAAGCGCTCCGTGTTTACCCATCCGGGGCGCCCGGCCGATTTCGATCCCACGGCGCGCGCCTGGTACACGGACACCGTCAAGGCGGGCGTGCCGATGCTCACGCCGCCGTACGTGGACGCGGCCAGCCACAAACTCGTGGTGTCGTTCACGGCGCCCGTCGGACCGAAAGAGGCATTGGTCGGCGTGGCGGGCGCGGACGTGCTGCTCGATACGGTGATCGCCAACGTGGTGGCGATCAAGCCGACGCCGCACAGCTTTGCCTTCCTCGTCGACCAGAGCGGCACCATCATCGCCCATGCGAACAAGGACCTGAGCCTGCAGCCGGTGGCGAAACTCGATGCGGCGCTGTCGGCCGCACAGGTCAACCGCCTGGAAAGCGCGCGCACCAGCGAGGCCGTGCGACTGAATGAGCGCGACGGCAAGCTGTACGTCACGCGCGTGGCGGGCACCGACTGGCTGCTGGCCGTGGTGCTGGATCAGCAGGAAGCCATGCAAGCTTTGCAGACGATGCTGACGACGGCCACCGTCACGGCCGCGTTGCTGACAGGGCTGGCGGCGCTGCTGCTGTCGCTGCTGGTGTTCAGGATGCTCAAGCGCCTGGAACTGGTGCGCGACGCGCTCGACGACATCGCCTCGGGCGAAGGCGACCTGACTCTCCGCCTCGACGCTTCCGGCGTGGATGAACTGGCGCAGATCGCCGGCGCCTTCAACCGCTTCATCGACAAGATCGCCGCCGTGCTCGTGAAAATCCGCACGGCCAGCGAATCGGTGAAAGTATCGTCGTCGGAAATCGCCGCCGGCAACCAGGACCTGTCGTCGCGGACGGAACAGCAAGCCAGCTCGCTGGAAGAAACGGCCGCCTCGATGGAGGAGCTGACCAGCACCGTCAAGCAGAACGCCGACAATGCGCGCCAGGCGAATCAGATGGCGCAATCGGCGTCCGGCGTGGCCAGCAAGGGCGGGCAAGTGGTGGCGCAGGTGGTCGATACCATGGCCTCGATCAACGACTCGTCGAAGAAGATCGTCGACATCATCAGCGTCATCGACGGCATCGCCTTCCAGACGAATATCCTCGCCCTCAATGCGGCCGTGGAAGCGGCGCGCGCGGGCGAGCAGGGACGCGGCTTTGCCGTGGTGGCAACGGAGGTGCGCAGCCTGGCGCAACGCTCCGCTGGCGCAGCGAAGGAAATCAAGCTGCTGATCGACGATTCGGTGGGCAAGGTGGACTCGGGTGCGCGCCTCGTCGACGAGGCCGGCGCGACGATGCAGGAAATCGTCGACAGCGTGCGCCGCGTCACCGACATCATGGGCGAGATCACGGCCGCCAGCGCCGAGCAAAGCTCGGGCATCGAGCAGGTGAACCAGGCGATTGCGCAAATGGACCAGGTGACGCAGCAGAACGCGGCCCTGGTGGAAGAGGCGGCCGCCGCGGCGGAAAGCCTGCAAGACCAGGCCAGCACCCTGGCGCAGGTGGTGGGCGTGTTCAAGCTCGATGAGGGGCAGGCGCCGGCGCCTGTCAAACCGGTGCTGCGCGCACCTGCCGCGCCGCGCCTCGGCAGCAGTCCGACAAGGACGGCTGCCGTCAAGCCGGAGCGCGGCGAGGAGTGGGAGACGTTTTAAGCGCGGCTAGGCGCGCCGGGGCGCCAGGGTCGGCGCCATCTGTTTCGCCACCTCGAAAAAAGCGTTGGTAGCCGGCGTGTTCTGGCGCCGGTCGCGCACGGCCAGGCCCACCTTGCGGCTGACGGGCGGGTTTAACGGCAGGGCGACCAGCTCCGGATACTGCTCGCGCAGGCGCTGCGGCAGGGCCAGTTCGGCGACGATGGACAGGCCGTCGCCGCGGCTGACCATATCGAGGATGGTGATCACCTGGCTGATGCGGTAGGGCACGTTGGGCTGCAAGCCCGCGTTGGCGAACAGCGGCTCGATCAGGCAGGCGCAGCCCGCCTCGGACATGATGAACGGCCCGTCGCATAGCTGCGCCAGGGTGATGGACGTTTCGCTGGCCAGCGGATGGCTGCGCGGCACCAGCGCCATCATCTGGTCTTCCACCAGCGGCGCCGTATCGAACCGCTCGTCGGGCAGCACGACGAAGCCGACATCGACCCTGCGTTCGCGTATCCACTGCACCACTTCATGGTCGGCGCCCTCGTCGATGCGCAGGTCGATGCCCGGATAGCGCAGGCGAAATTGCGCCGTGATGGCCGGCAGCAGATTCAGCGACGACGTCGGGCCGAAGGAGCCGATGCGCAGGGTGCCCTGGCGCTGGCCCAGCACGTCGGCCGCCTCCTGGCGCATGGCTTCCGACAAGCCGAGGATTTCGCGCGCACGCACGAGCAGCTGGCGGCCCACGTCGGTCAGTTCGGCCGAGGCCTGGTGGCGCACGATCAGGTCCACGCCCATCTCCTTTTCCAGCGCTTTTAACGCATGCGAGACGGCCGACTGGCTGATGCCCAGCTGCGCGGCGGCGGCGGAAAAGCCGTGCAGTTCGGCCACCAGGGTAAAGATTTCCAGTTGCGTGAAGGTCATGATGTGGTTTCTTTGGTATATGAGTATTTACTCATTATTTCATGAGTTAATATTAGTATTAATATATATCTGCAGCGTCCGCTGTACAAGCGATATCATAGGACTTTCCATGCATACTACCGCCATCCCTTCCGCCGCCTTGCCTTCCGTGCAATCGCCGCTCGTCTACATCAAACTGATTTTCGTCGCCCTGTTCTGGGGCGGTACCTTTATCGCGGGCCGCGTGCTGGCGCAGCAGATGCCGCCGATGACGGCTGCCAGCGGACGTTTCGGCGTGGCCGTGCTGTTGCTCGTCGTGCTGGCGTGGAAACTCGAAGGCGGCTTGCCGCGCCTGGACCGCAAGCAGCTGATGACGACGGCCGCGCTGGGCCTGACGGGCATCTTTCTGTACAACCTGTGTTTCCTGGCGGCCCTGTCGCGCATGCCGGCCGGACGCACGGCCCTGTTCGTGGCCCTGAACCCCATCGTCACGGCGCTGGCCTCGGCCTTCCTGTTCCGCGAACGGCTCGGTTCCTTCAAGTGGCTGGGCATCATGCTGGCGTTTTGCGGCACGGCCATCGTCATCACGCGCGGCGACCTGGCTGGCGTGCTGCATGGTAACGGCGGCGGTATCGGCATGGGCGAGGTGTTCATGTTCTGCGGCATTTCCAGCTGGGCCGCCTACACCCTGATCGGCCGGGTCGCGCTGAAGGGCTTGAGCCCGATTGCCGCCACCACGTATGCATCGATGTGGGGCCTGGCCTTTTTGCTGGTAGGCGCGGCCGTGGAATTCCCCACCGTGCCATGGCACAGCTTTGGCTGGCAAGTGTGGGCCGCCATCGGCTACCTGGGCGTGTTCGGCACGGTGATCGGCTTTGTCTGGTATTACGAGGGCGTGAAGGCGCTGGGCCCGTCGCGCACGGCCGTGTTCAACAACCTCGTGCCCGTGTTCGGCATCGTGCTGGCGGCAGTGCTGCTGGGCGAACCCGTACTGGTTTCGATGCTGGTGGGGGGCGCGGTGACGATTGCCGGCGTCATCATGACCAACCGGCAAGCGAAATAGTTATTTGGCGCGGCGGCGCTTCGACGGTTTCGCCGGCGCCTTCTTGTGACGGCTGACGGAGGCGCGCATCACTTTCGGCTCTTCGATGCCGTTCTCGGCCGCCAGCATGCGGCGGATGTTGACGGCGTCCATGGCGCGCACGGAATTGGCGCGCGCGTTGAGCAGGATCATGGTGGCGAACTTGCCAGCCGACTTGATGCGCATGATCAGGCAGCGGCCCGCTTCATTCGTGTAGCCCGTCTTCGACAGGCCGATATCCCAGCCCTTGGCGCCCACCAGGCGGTTCGTGTTGTGGTATTCCACGTCGCGGCCCTTGATCTGGATCACGTCCTTCGAATCCGTCGTGATGCGGCTGATTTCCGGGTAGCGCGAGGCGGCCACGGCCATCTTGACGAGGTCGGCCGCCGTCGACTGGTTGTTCGGCGACAAGCCCGTCGGCTCTTCGATCACGGTCTGGCGCATGCCCAGGGCCTTGATCTTGGCGTTGACGGCCACGGCAAACGCCGTCGGGCCGCCGGGGAAGGTGCGCGCCAGCGAGGCGGCGGCACGGTTGTCGGACGACATCAGCGCCAGTTGCAGCACGTCGTGGCGGCTCAGGGTGGCGCCCACGGGCACGCGCGAGGTGCTGTGCTTCAAGGTGTCAACGTCTTCACGGTCGATGCTGATCTCTTCCTGCATATTCGCCTTGGAATCGAGCACGACCATGGCCGTCATGAGTTTGGTCAGCGAGGCGATGGGTACCACCACGTTGGAATTTTTTTCAAGCAAGACTTTGCCTGTGCCGTCTTCGACCACCAGGATGGACTGGGAACCGAAGGGCACGGCGATGGCCGCTGTCGAAAGCGTCATCAGCACCGCGGCGAACATTTTTTTGAGCATGGGATTGTATGTGGGAAAGCAGTTTTGGGGCGCCATCAAGGGCGCTGCGCGCAAATCCGGAAACGGGCCGTGCGGGGACGCGGCGTGTATCTCGGAGGCAATATTTGCCAAGCTTAAACAATACCATTAAAGATCAAGCGATGTCTACGGTATAGGCCCGCGACAAGCGGCGTTGCGGCCAATTTGGCAAATAAATGAGGCTAATCTTGCCGTAGTGAAAATTGTTGCGCGATTATTGATTTCGTCTTGGAAACTTCGTACTATTTCAGCAATATTGGCAGCGCGAGTCCGGCAGGCGCCGCGCGCTTCGTCGTTGATGCCTGCCGCTTCGTGCTTCGTCGCCCCGCGCTATGCCCTGTACCAAGGGCGCCGTAGACTGCGTTCATGCCTGATTGACACGACAAGGAGAACGCAGCATGTGGAAAAAATTTGCCGGATGGTATCGCTGTTACGACGATGAAACCCTCAGGGTGCTTGCGCATCCGGACACGGCGCCCCAGGTCCCGCAGGGCTGGCGGCGCAGGGTGGCGTTGCGGCTCGTGACTTTGACGCCGATCGAGCGCCAGCAATTCCACGCCTTCATGCTCAAGTACCGGGGCGCCGGCTTTTACCTGGCGGCAGCCAGGCTGGTGCTGTTGTTCAGTATCGTCGGCGTCGTGCTGCATCTGCTGCTGCCCGACAAGGTGGGCTGGACCAAGGCCGTGGTGCTCAGCAATGTGCTTGGCCTGGCGATGGCCTGGGGCGTGCTGGGGGTCTGGTTCAATTACCGCAAGCTGGCGCAAAAGAAGTTCAAGACGCTGCTGTTGCTACTGCTGGTGCCGGCCCTGGGCGGTGTGGCGATCGGTGTGCTGCGCGCCATGCTGGAAGGTCATGGTTCCATCGGCGTGGCCATTGAGCGCGGCGCGCGCGTGGGCGGCTGGGCCGCGCTCACTGCCGGGCTGGTCTACATGGTGCCGATGACCATCGTTGTTCTGTGGCGCAACCGCCAGTACGAAGCGCTGGCCCTGCAGCTGCAGCAGGATGCCGAGCGCGACCGTCTGGCGCGCGAACTGAGCGAATCGCAGCTGCGTTTGCTGCGCGCGCAGATCGAACCGCATTTCCTGTTCAACACCCTGGGCGCCGTGCAGCAGCTGGCCGAGCAGGGCGCCAGCGGGGCGGCGCAGGCGGCCGCGCTGACGGCCAACCTGATCGCCTTCTTGCGCGCCAGCCTGGCCGAGATGCGCGCCGACCAGGTGCCCCTGCAAACGGAATTTGACGTGGTGCAAGCGTATCTGCAAGTGATGCAGGTACGCATGGGCGCGCGCCTTTCCTTCCGCCTCGGCTTGCCGCCCGGCCTGGCGCAGATACAGGTGCCCAGCATGATCTTGCTGACCCTGGTGGAAAACGCCATCAAGCATGGCATCGAGCCATCGCTGCGGGGTGGCGAGATCGTCGTCTCGGCCCTGCTCGATGCGGACGGCGCCATGCGCTTGCGCGTGCAGGATACCGGTGTGGGCCTGGGCGCCGCGAGTGCGCCCGGAGGCGGCCTGGGCCTGGAGAATGTGCGCCGCCGTCTGCAGCTGGCCGCGGCCGCTGCCAGCCTGCACGTGCAAAACGGCGAGGAGGAGGGCGTGCTCGCAGAGATCGTATTGCCGATGACTACCAAGGAACTTGCCGCATGAATACCACCATCCTGATCGCCGAAGACGAACCGCTGATGCGCGAACGCCTGCAGACGATGCTGGCGCTGGCCTGGCCCGAGGCGCGCATCGTGCTGGTGGTGGAAAACGGCAACGATGCCTGGGACGGTTTTCTCGAGCATGAGCCGGACGTGGTCTTCCTCGACATCCGCATGCCTGGCCTGTCGGGCCTGGAAGTGGCCGAGCGCATCGGCACCCGGGCGCACGTGGTGTTTGTCACCGCATATGACCAGTATGCCGTCGATGCCTTCGACGCGGGCGCCGTCGATTACCTGTTGAAACCCGTGCAGGCCGAACGCTTGCAGCGCGCGCTGGCCCGGCTGCGCGACAAGCTCGGCGCCCAGCCGGCCGACATGGCCAATTTATTGCAATCGCTGCGCGCTGCCTTGCCGGCGCCGCCGCGCGAAAAACTGAAATGGATCAGGGCCAGCGTGGGCAAGCAGATCCGTTTGATCGACATCAACGACGTGCTGTTCTTCCAGGCCGACACCAAGTACACGCGCGTGGTGCTGGCCGGCTCGGAAGCGCTGGTGCGCACGCCGCTGAAGGATTTATTGGGCGGCCTCGATCCGGAACAGTTCTGGCAAATCCACCGTGGCACCATGGTCAACGTGAAAGCCATCGAAGCGGCCGAACGCATCGATGCCGAGCGCATGCAGGTGCTGCTGCGCGGCAGCACGGAAAAATTGCCCGTCAGCCGCACGTTTACGTATTTGTTCCGCGATTAGTGCAACATATCGCCCAGCACGTTTTGTAAACGGTCATGAAAAGCGGCAAAGCTGGGCATGGCGGAGGCGCCTTTCGCATCGAATGCGATCCCGCGCATCCACTCGGCAAGTTCAACGGCGTTTTTTTCGCCGCCAAGCGCATGCGCCAATTGTTCCTTGGCTGAATTCGGCGCATCGTCATTGCCGGGAATGTCCTCCAGTTTTGTGCAATGTTGGAACGGCTGTTTCTTTGCCGCGCACAGCAACCAGGCTTCAGATTTTGGGTTCGGTAGCATGGGCACCCCACGGGGGAACTGGGCGCGGTGAAAACCGTCTAGCATGGATTTCCATTTTTGATCCCAGAGTGCTGGTGGGTCGGAGCGCATTTTGTCGTGGTCGCGGAATAGCACGGCTACAGCGTTATCAGCCAACTCAGCTTCTATTTCCAGGCTTGCCTGACCAAGATCCAGCGCATTGGCATGGAAGTAGCCAGTTTCCAGTCCATGTTTTTTTCCAGGCAAAATCACGCTGCGCTTGTTGGCCTTGCGCTTGGCGGCAAACTCAAGCAAACGTGCTTTGCTGATGAATTGTATGGCATTTGGATTGTCTGACAGCGCGTAGCCCAGCCTACGTTCGATAAGTTGCTCCAACAGTACTGTGATTGGTCCTGATTGGAAGTTTGTATCACTGCAGCGTCCCTGGGCGTTGGTGCACATGCCCAGGTCGCTGGGGCCTTCGCCGCTCAGGACCAGTATCATGCGGCGCCTTTCTTTGATGTGGGCGATTTCTTCGCCTTCTCATCCACTTCTTTGGCAGTAGTGTCCTGCTTGTCTAGTTCGACGCAGGTCGCGGTGAGTGCCACCAGATCCGTATCAATAAAGGCTTCACCAGGCCCCATCAGATCAAGTTTTTCACCGATGCCAGGCAGAGAGAAGAATTGCCTTGCCCGCGTAAAGCCTTCAGGTGTTTTATAGACAAACAGCACTGACTCGCGCGCCACGTCATCTTCCAGATAGTTCAGGATCATTGGATTGTGCGTGGTAACAAGGATTTGCTGCTTTGCATTGACCAGCAAGTTCACCAGCTTTTCTACGATTTCCGGATTGACGCCATTTTCCACTTCATCGAACAGCAACATAGCGTTGCCATCAAGCGTTTGCGCCAGCATGGCCAACACGCGCAGCAAGCCATCGTTGATATGGCGTACTTCGGTTTCGACGTGCTTGCCATCGAAGTCTTCAATGATCGACAGACGTTTCCAGCCGCCTTTAGTGGGCGATGATTTGAAGTCGATCACGCGAGGATAAAACGTGCGCAGCAGATCCAGCAAATGCTGCTTGTCTCCTCCCTTGATCGAGTGCAAATAGGCGGACAGCTTTTCGCCACCTATGCCGATGCTGGCGGCGCTCTCTCGCGTACGCTGGCGCATCAGGTGGGGGGATAGCAGTTCTAGTGATCGAATATTGCGGATCGTATCACGTATATTTTTTAAATCCGAGCCTAGTTCACTATCACGTAATTGGGACAGAAGAGAACCTTGATATGTAAATGCTACCGGTACTAAGTCACGTTCGTCAACCCGATATTGCCGATCTCTCAGTCTAAACAATAACTCAAATTTTCCATCTATCTCCATTGCTGCTACTTCGGTTAAACATGCTAATTCTTTACGATTCAGTGACCCATTCCAAAGTCCTAATTTTCTTCCGTGCACAGTTGTTGCACTGAACGATATATTGCTCGTTGATACTAATTTAGATGCGATATCTGCACGATCCCAGCCCCGTGAAGCTAGCCATTCATCGATTTTTCCACTCATTAATTGAGAAAGGAAATCAAAAGCTTGTAGAACAGTCGTCTTTCCTGCACCGTTTAAACCGATTAAAACCGTAAATTTAGGCACAACAATCTGGAAATTAACGAGTGACTTAAAGTTTGAGATAGTAAAATCATTAATCATATGTACCTGCCTGTGAGCGATGCGACAAATCCGCACCATGACGAACTTGATTTGTCTATCATCCCACATCGCTATCAATTCGTGAATAGCAAAGCTATTATTTGCTGTTCTTTACGTTCTTTGCGTTCATTGAGGTCGGCGCGAAAAGGAGTATCGGCCCGCAGACGGGGCCGGGTGGGAGAGTATTTACTGGATCTTGGCGATCGACACTTCCGTCGATTTCACCAGCGCGATGACTTCGCTGCCCACTTTCAGGTCCAGGTCCTTGATCGAGCGCGAGGTGATGACCGAGGTGACGATGCCGTGCGGCGTTTCCACGTCCACTTCCGAGACCACGGGCCCGAAGATGATTTCCTTGATCTTGCCTCTGAACTGGTTGCGTACATTCACTTCCGAGATAGCCATGATGTTTCCTTTGTGCCCGTAATACGCCATGCGGCGCGACAAGGCCAGAGTACGGCGCGTGCGGGGTTTTGACCACGAATCGATGCGCATATCGATATACGAAAGTGTTCCGATGCACGCTGTTTTCATTCCGTCATCATCAGTGTTTTTTGATCCGGGTTCTCCAGGTTTTTTTTGATGGCCGCCTCGAATACCTTTGCGCACAGCGCCGTCATGGCCTGAATCGGCGCGTCGCTGCGCTCCGGCTGCTGTTCTCGTATGGCACTCATGAAATTGATGCAGTTGTCGGTCATGTGACCTTTCTCCAGCACGGCTTTCACGATCTCGACGCTGGCCCTGGCCAGATGGCGCGCCGTGGCGGGCGACACATTGCCGCGGCCTCGGCCGCCGCTGAACTGTGCCTTTCCCGCTGCCGATGCGCTGCTGTCGGCCAACGCCGCGTCGAGTTTTTTCTCCAGGATATCTCTTTCGCTTGTGGCCTTGTCCACGGCTTGCTGGGCGGCGGCCAGGCGCGCATCGAGCTGGCTCAATTTCAGCTGTGCGGAACTTGCCGCATCCTGCAAGGTCTTAATTTCGGCCGCTGTTTTTTTGGGATCTGCCTTGGCTGCGTCCCGCAGAGCTTGTTGTGCCTGCTCGTTTGCGCTGGCTTGGGCAATGCGCGCATCGCGGACATCGTCGAGGTCGCCTTCGCGCTCGGCGAGGCGTTCTTCCGCCTTGTCAAGCTGCGCCTGGGTTGCCAGGACGCCGGCCGATGCGGTGGACTGGCCTTGTCCCGTCAATGCCGGCTGGCGCGCCACGACCGCGCCCGTTAGCTGTTCGATGGCGAGTACGCCCATTGTCAGGTCTTGCGAGCGTTCCATCAGCAGCATGGTGTCGGCAGGGTTGATCGACTTGTTTTGCGCGTATTCGCAGATACGGAACAGGTGTTCGCGCATCAGGGTGATCGATTGCGAATGCAAGCCGACGCTGGCGGCATTGGCGCTCAGGGCGGTTGAAATGGAGGCGGCGTTCTGACCACTGTTAACGCCGGCGCCGGCGGACGAAATATAGGCTTGCAGGGCATCCGGTGTTGGCTCCGCACAGGTATGTCCTTTGGCATTGGAGTACACGAGGCGCTGGGGGGCGTCCAGATGGATGGCCTTGCCATTGCCCGGCAGTTCCGTCGTGCGGTTGATGGTGTGCAGGTTGGCGCAGCCGGACAGCGCCAGCAGGAGGGAGGCGCTCGCGGCCATGCGCAAGCGTTTGTTGCCTGCGTGGATCAAGTGGAGAGTGCGGCGACCGGTATCGATTGAAGGCATGATGCTGCTCCTTGATGAGGACGAAGTTGCGGAAAACACTGGCGATGGCATGCGCATGGCGGCAGCCGTCGATGCCATGGTGCGTGCCGGAGCGTTGCCGCGCATCCTTCAAGTGAAGGATGCTGCACTGGTTTGCCGTTTTTTTTACAGGTAGGGAACGATGGACAAGGACGGCGCGGATGCCGTTATCGCCGCTTTTTACCGGGCGGCATTGGAGCCATTGCAGTGGAGCGTGGCCATGCGCGCGTTCGCCCGGCTGGCGGGCGGCGACGTCGCCTGCTGTTTCCTGAAGGCGGAAACGGGCGCGGTGCCGTCGCGCGGCTATGTGACCGGGCTGGATCAGGGCGCCTGGGAGGACGGCTACCGGCGCTACTACCACGCGCTCGACCCAGGCTATGCGGTGCTCACGCGGGCGCCGCCCGGGCGCATGCATCTGATGCAGGATTATTTCAGCGAGCAGGCCGTGGCGCGCAGCGAGTATTTCCAGGATTTCTATTTGCGCGCGGGCGTGCGCTATTCCTGCAGCGGCGTCGTGCGCGACAGCGGCGCGCTCACCATCCTGTCCGCGCACCGCGCCGCCGGCCAGGGGCCGTATGACGGGAACACGCGGGGCCAGCTGCAGCGCGTGCTCGACCATCTGCCGAATGTGTTTCGCCTGCGCGATACGGCGCAGCAAGCCCAGGCGCATGGCGCGCTGGCCTGGGAGGCGCTCGATGCCTTGCCGCGCGCCATCTTGCTGACCGACGCCTGCCTGCGGCTGGTTTTCCTGAATGTGGCGGCGCAGCGGCTGCTGGCCGCCACGTCGCCGCTCGCCTCCGTGATCACCATGCACGGCGGTAAGGTGGCTGTGCGCATGAGTCCCTTGCAACAGCAATTGGCGCAGCGCGTGCGCCAGGCCTGCGCGGGACTGGCGTGCCACCGTCCAGCTCCCTTGTATGCCAGTGATGTAGAAGGTCGTCCGGTGCTGGAAATTGGCATCCTGCCGCTGCCTTTGCGCATAGGCGAGGCGGACGGGGCTGGCGCCAGCCTGGCCATGCTGTCCTTGCGGCCGCTGTTCAGGGCAGGGCTGCGGCATTGGCCCGGCACGGCCGAGCGGCCATGCGGTTTGACGGGTGCGGAGTGGTCGCTGGCGCTGGCGCTGGCCGATGGCATGGAGCCTGCCGAGTACGCCTTGCGCCACGGCGTGCGCATCAGCACGGTGCGCAGCCAGATCCAGGCCATCCTGGCCAAGACAGGCACGCACCGCAGCAGCGAGATCGCCAGCCTGTTCAGTGCGCTTGAGTGGCAAGCTGGCGCGCCGCCATAAAAAAACCGGGACATGTCCCGGTTTTGAGCTGATGCGGCGAATTTACTTCTGATAAATCTTATCGAACTCGCCACCATCGTCAAAGTGTTTCTTTTGCGCCTGTTTCCAGCCGCCAAAGACGTCATCGATGCTAAACAGGGTGATCGGCTTGAAGCTGGCCGCGTATTTCTTGGCTACTGTTGCCGAACGGGGGCGCAGGTAGTGCTTGGCGACCAGTTCCTGGCCTGCTTCCGAGTACAGGTATTGCAGGTAGGCCGTGGCTTCCTTGCGCACGCCCCGGCGGTCGACGACCTTGTCGACGACGGCCACCGGCGACTCGGCCAGGATCGAGATGCTTGGATACACCACTTCAAAGTTGTCGCCGAACTCGGCGCGCACCAGTTGCACTTCATTTTCAAACGTCACCAGCACGTCGCCGATTTCACGTTGCGTGAAGGTGGTGGTGGCGCCGCGGCCGCCGCCATCGAGCACGGGCACGTTCTTGAACAGCTTGGTGACGAGGTCGCGCGCCTGCGCTTCGCTGCCGCCTTTTTTCACGGCATAGCCCCAGGCCGCCAGGTAGGTGTAGCGGCCGTTGCCCGAGGTTTTCGGGTTTGGCACGATGACCTTGATGCCGGGCTTGGCCAGGTCGTCCCAATCCTTGATGTGTTTCGGGTTGCCTTTGCGCACCAGGTACACCATGGTCGAGTAGAACGGCGCCGCATTGTTCGGGAATTTCTTGGCCCAGTCGGCCACCACGAGGCCGCGGTCGACGAGGATGTCGATGTCATTGGCCTGATTCATCGTCACGACGGACGCTTCCAGGCCATCGGCCACGGAGCGCGCCTGCTTGCTGGAACCGCCGTGCGATTGCTTGATGGTAATCGTTTCGCCGGTTTTGGCTTTCCAATCAGCAATAAATGCGGGATTCACATCCTTGAACAATTCGCGCATTACGTCGTAGGACGCGTTCAGCAAGACCACGGGTTCGGCGGCGCTGGCGGCCATCGGCAAGCTCATGGCGGCAGCGGAAGCGGCCAGGGCGCTGGCCAGGAACCAGCGGCGCGAGCGTTGGGTGAGCGCTGCTGCGGCAGTCGATACGGCGTTGGAATGGGTCATGTTGAACTCTTGTTGTGAGAATAGATAGACATAGTCTAAAATTCCGGCCGGAAAAGAAACGAATTTTTCGTAATATGCTTAGATTCGATTCCCGTTTGCGCTAAAAAACAGATATCGATTTCTGGAAACATTCGTGGGCAAGATGCGCATCAGCACTTAGTCTGCAGGCATCGCGCCATAGGCAAAACCGGCCCGTGGCGTGCGGCAAAAAACCCGAAAGCGCCGCTTGGTGTATAGTCGAATCGCACGATACAGGGGTAGAACCGTCTGCATCGGCAACTGGAATATTTTGTGAGCGTACATGAGTCTTGAAATTCGTATTGCAACATCGACCGACGCTTTCGAGGCGTGCAACGTATTACGACGCTCCATCGTCGAATGCTGCAGCCTCGATCATCGGGACGATCCGGCCATCCTGGAAGCTTGGCTGGGCAATAAAACACCGCAGATGGTGGCGTGCTGGTTCGCGTCGCCCACCAATTTTTCGCTGGTCGCAGTCGAGGCGGGCGCCGTGGTCGGCGTCGGCTTGCTGACGCGCGCCGGCAAGCTGGCCCTGTGCTACCTGTTGCCCGAGGCGCAAGGCCGCGGCGCGGGCAAGGCCTTGGTCGAGCAATTGGAGACGCAGGCGCGCGAGTGGGGCATCAAGGCCCTGCAACTGCACAGCACGGCCAGCAGCCAGGCCTTTTTCGTCAAGCAGGGGTATGTCGAGGCGGGCAATGTGCGGTCGCCATATGGCGTGGAAACGATTTTTTGCTGGAAACAGATTGATCCCGCGGGTATCGCCAGCGGTGACCCCAAGCGCAAGCGCTTTTGCAACTGCAATTCGGCCTGACGGCTTTTCTGCACTTCAGCCCGCCCATCCGGCGGCGGGCCATTTCCTCCGTTTGAATATTTCCCTTCAGTAACTGATCTGGATATACACGCCTTGCGGCACGCTCTCGTTTGCCGGCAGCAAAGTGCCGCCCGCAAACAGTTTCAGTTCGCCGGGCGCGAACGCCAGCCAGTCCTCGTTTTGCGTCAGCGGATGCGTGGCGATGACGGCGATGCGGTCGTCCAGGTGATTATGCTGGCGAAAGTCGATGCTGCGCTCGCAGTCGATCAGTTGCGCGACGGAAAACGGGTATTCGCGTATCACGAAGTGCAAATGCGTGGAACAGTGGGCAAACAGCAGCTCGCCGTCCGACAGGATGAAATTGAATGTGCCGTGCGCGGCGATTTCCGTGGCGACCTCGGCGATGGCGGCGCGCAAGTCGGCGCGCGCGGGTTCGCCCAAGGGGAAGCGCGTGCGCAAACGGGCCAGCAAGTGGCAAAAGGCCTGCTCGCTGTCCGTGTCGCCGCTGGCGCGGTAGTGCGCATTGGCGGGCGCGCGCCACGTTTTCAAGTCGCCATTGTGGGCGAACGACCAGGTCTTGCCCCACAGGTCGCGAGCGAACGGATGCGTGTTTTCCGGCGCGATGCGGCCCTGCGTGGCCTTGCGGATGTGCGCGACGATGTTTTTCGCCTTCACGGGATGCTGCTGCACCTGGGCTGCCAGCGGCGAATCGATGGCAGCCAGGTGATCCGTCAGCAGGGTGCAGCCGCTACTGGAATGATAGGCGATGCCCCAGCCGTCGCGGTGCTCGTCCGTGCGTCCGCCCCGTTCTGCAAAGCCGGCAAAGGAAAAACCCAGCGCCGCGGGCTTGCTGCTGTTCATTGCGAGTAACTGGCACATGGCGGCCTTTCCTGATGGTATCGGTACATGAGCACAGTAAAGGCCGGGGCGGGTGGCTGGAAGGAATATTTCCGAGTATCGTTATGCGCTGGTCGCCGCATCCCATATGTGCTGGGCGCATATCAAATGGCGAAACCATTCGTTCTCCTTTGGTTGGCGCTGCCTTACTCTGCACACTTTGGCGCCGTCTTCCCCGTGAAGGCAGCTGGCGCAGCCCGATGAAGGAGCACGTATGCCATTTCCCGTCCTGAAAAATTACCTGGCCCGCCTGTCGCACCAAACCCAGGCCGGCACCAGCGTCTGGCTCGACGGGGAGGGCAGGGCGCTGGGGCGCTTTTTCAATTGCACCATGACCAGCGCTTTCCAGCCGCTGCGCGAATTGGACAGCGGCAAGCTGGTGGCGTTCGAGGGGCTGGCGCGCAGCGTGTCGAAGGCGGACGAAGGCTTGTCGCTGTGGCGCTTGCTCGATCACGCGGCCAGCGACGATGAATCTGTGGAGCTGGACCGGCTGTGCCGCATGCTGCACGCCATTAATTTTTTCCGCCAGAGCGAAGCGGAGGAAGCCGACCTGTATCTGAACGTGCATGACCGCCTGCTGAGCGCCGTCAGCAGCAATCACGGCCACGCCTTCCAGCGCATCCTCGACGCGCTGGGCTTGCCCATCGAGCGCATCGTGCTGCAATTGCCGACGGTCACGCCGAACCAGGGCTGGCTGCTCAACTATGTGGCCGACAATTACCGCCGCAACGGTTTCCGCCTGGCCATCAATGTGGCCAGCGTGCAGGAGGCCACGGGCATGCTGGAGCGTTTGCACCCGCATGCGTTCAAGCTTGACGCGGGCAACCTCAGCGACGAGCAGGCCGTCGCCAGCTTCGTCACCGTGTGCCATGCGGCGAAAATCCGCGTCATTTTCAAACGCCTCGACACGCCGGCCGCGCTGGCTGCGCTACAGCGCATCGCCGCCATCACGGGCTTGCCCATCGTCGCCCAGGGTTATCTGCTCGACAAGCCATTGACGGCGCTGGCGCAGGCGAAAGGCGCGGGCGTCGCCGTCGCAGCTGCCGCCTGACGCAAAATGCCTTGAAATGAGGGCGACACGATAGGCATTGAGGGTTTTTCTTCGCGGCACAATACGCTATAGTATTCCCATCGTTATATTGGACTGACTATGGCATCGCGCAGAAATTTTCTACACCACGGTATGGGCCTGGCCGCGCTGGGCCTGGTTGCCACCCCGCTCATCGGCTGCGCCTCGCGCACGGCCGCTCCCGCCTCGGCTTCGGCCAGCGCCAAGCCGCGCGCGCCGCGTACGGCCGTGCCGCCGCAGCCGACGCAACTGGCCAGCATCGACCGCTCGGTCACCTCGCAATCGCGCTCGGTCATCACCGAGATGGAACCGCCACCCGACATTTTTGATGCGCAAGCGCTGGACCTGGAATTCTGGCTCAAGCCCCGCACCCTGGAAGTGGTGCGCCCGGCCAGCAATGAAAAGGCGAAATTGCTGTACTGGAAAGATGGCGAAGTCATCGATTCGGCCTACCAGGAACTGTGCCACTTGCTGCGCGACGTGAACGGCAAGAAGACGGCGCCCATCGACCCGAAACTGCTGGAAACCCTGTGGGGCACGCAAGCGTTCGTGGCCCGCTACGGCATCGAGCAGCCGCTGGAGATTTTGTCGGGCTACCGCACGGCCGAGTCGAACAGCCGCCTGCGCGAAGCGGGCGTGCCGGCCGCGCGCCAGTCGCTGCACATCTCGGGCCGCGCCGCCGACATCCGCGTGGCGAACCTGAATGCAGAAGTGCTCGGTTCGCTCGTGCGCAGCTTCAAGCAGGGCGGCGTGGGCTTCTATTACCGCAACGGCCCGCGTGGCGGCTGGATCCATGCCGATACGGGATTGCAGCGCGTCTGGAAAGGCTAGGAGCTTTTTAGTCGTAATGGTAAGGCGGCTCCGGCACGCTATCGCGTTCGGTGCGCCGCCATTCATCGAAATTCACGGGGCGTTCCCAGTAAATGCGCCAGCCCAGGCGCTGGCTGGTTTGCGCTTCTGGATGGTCGCGCAGGTAGCCGTCGATAAAGCGCGTGAATTCCGAGACATAGCCGCCGCGGCGGTAGGGAAGTGGATGAGTCATGGCTCCTCCTGCTATCGAGATTTCTTTCATTCTATCGCCGGCGGCGCAAACGTGCCGCCCGCTTTCCGCTTCCCATTTTTCGATTCCATGAAACTCTCCAGCCATAACATCGAACTGTTCCTGGCCGTCGTCGACGGCGGCTCGTTCTCGGCCGCCGCGCGCGCCTTGCGGCGGGCGCCGTCGGCCGTCAGCATGGCGATGGCCAATATCGAGGCGGAACTGGGCATCACCCTGTTCGACCGGGGCGCGCGCGAAGCCGTGCCCACGCCGGCCGCGATGGCCCTGATACCGCATGCGCGCCTGATCGCCGAACAGTTGAAACAGTTGCACCTGCACGTGCAGGAATTGTCGCAGGGACTGGAAAGCCGCATTTCGCTGGGCATCGCGGCCGAGCTCGACCATACGCCCTTCCTGGCCGCCGTGCGCGCGCTGTCGCAGCGCCATCCGCTGCTTGACATCGAAGTGCTGACGGCACCGCAGGATGATGTGCTCGACATGCTGCACCGGGGCCGCATCAGCGCCTGCATGGCGTTTGCTGGCGGACGCATCAATCACGAGGAACAGTTCCAGCTGGTGGGCAGCGATGCCTTGCTGGCGATTATCTCGACCCAGCATCCGCCCAGCGCGGCGGGCCAGCCCTTGTATATCGAGGAATTGGTGAATCTGCGCCAGATCATCGTTGCCAGCCGCGAACTCGACCTGGCCGATGCGCGCCCCGTGGTAGGGCTGTCCTATTGGCGCACGGACAGCTTGCCGATGGCGCTGGCCATGGTGGAAGCGGGCTTGGGATGGGGCAACTTTGCCGCCTCGGCCATCCAGCATTCGCTGGCGGCGGGGCGGGTACGCTGCGTGGCGTTCAAGAATACGGGCAATGGCCTGGTCGTGCCCATCCACCTGGTGTGGATGAAGGACCGGCCGCTGGGCATGGCGGCGCGGTCCTTTCTTCAGTTGCTCAGCGAAGCTGCCTGAACGTCCGCTGGCTCTTCCTTCGGCTGCTGCGCCGACAGGGGCACGCCGAATAAACCATCGAAGAAATAGTTAAAAATGAAGCTGTAGCACGGGATGATCAGCATCAGCGCGAAGTCCAGCACAAACGCTTGCCACAGGCTGATGTCGAGCCACCAGGCGATCAGCGGGATCAGATAGATGACCAAGGTGATCTGGAAGCCGATTGCGTGCAGGATGCGGCGCCAGACCGTGCGCGTGCGTGACACTTGCCGGATTTCCCAGTATTCGAAGGCCGTGTTGTAGAGCAGGTTCCAGATCACGGCGATGGTGGTGATCATGATGGCCAGCGGCCCCGTGCTGGTGGGCGACTCGCCCGAAAGCAGGGTCAGCCAAAGCGTGGAAATGGCCATGCCGATGATTTCAAAGGCGGTGACGTAGACGATTTTGCGTTTGATGCCTTGCATGTAAAGCCTGTAAAGAAGAGATGGTGCGTATTTTAAGTCAGGTATGTTGATCTTTGAAGTCGATAGCTGTCAGTTTTTCTGATGAATCCACTGGAGGAATACCATGTGCGCCATGAACGGTGGATAATGGCGGCTGGCAGGCAACCGGTCCCGCCGCATCACCGCAGAAAAGGTCAACCAGCATGCAAGGCGCAGCAGACAGCAACATCCCCGACATCCCCGACATTCCCGACACGCCGGCCAGTGCGGACGAACGTCCCCGTTTCCGCCCCCGTCCGTGGGAGCACCTGGAAACGCCGTACGACGTGGAAGTGTGGATCGAAGAACATAACCGCAGCATGCAGGACAATATCCGCGCCACGGAAACGGGCGTGGGCATCTGCTTCACCCTGGCCGAAGGGGGCGATATCTATATGCAGACAAGCGCCGACGGCGCCGTCGTGCTCGACGTGACGCCGGACGCGGCCTGGGTCGCTCCCCTGATCAGCGCGGCCACGGGCTGCGAGACGCCGGACTCGTCGCTGTGGATCTTGCCTGACGATAAATTGATCCAGCTGATCGTGGGCTTATCAAGCCTGGTGGCCAGCACCTTGCTGGTGGTGGGCCATGATTTCGGCTTGCGCCGCCGCCGCATGGGCCGCTGAGCCGGCCGCACGCCGATGGGGCCGGGAGGCCATGCCCCTTGTCCCGCTCCCGTTTGCGCTGTATCATGCGGGAGTTGCAAAATATGCCATGCCCGCGCCTGGCACGCCTTCCACCTGCACTCCGATGAAAAGCCTGTAATGCATAATGACAAACTGGACCTTCGCAACATCAGCCTGGTGTGCGTGGAAACGCGTTATCCCGAGCTGGCCAGCTTTGCCATCGAGCGCTGCCTGGCCGGCGCCGATTTCAAGGAATGCCTGCTGTTCACTTCCCGCCTGCATGATTTGCCCCCGCATATACGCCAGGTACTGATCGCCCCCATCGAGAGCGTGGAAGCGTATTCGGCATTCATGGTGCATGAGCTGGGCGCCCATTTCAGCGGCACGCATGTGCTCGTCATGCAGTGGGACAGTTTTATCGTCGATGCACGCCAATGGCAGGACGCTTTCCTGGACTGCGACTATATCGGTTCACCGTGGTCGCATCGCCCGGTGGTCGTCGGCAATGGCGGCTTTTCGCTGCGTTCGCGGCGTCTGTATGACGTCTTGCCGCAGCTGGCCATCACGCAACCCCATCCAGAGGATTATGCGATCTGCGAACTGCATGGCGACCGGCTGCGCCAGGAGTTTGGTGTGCGTTTCGCCGATGCCGGCCTGGCCTCCAGCTTTGCCTTCGAAGGCATTATGCCGGCCGGTCCCACGTTCGGTTTCCATGGTTTTTTCAACTTTGGCGAAGTGCTGGACGACACGGAACTGACCGACTACCTGCGCAAGTGCGACGATGCCACGCTGCATGCGCCAGTCGCGCGCGGGCTGATCAAGCAGTTGTATCGCTCCGGCCGCTACCGGATGGCGCTACGGGTATTGCGGCGGCGCCTCAACGGCGGCGCGTCGTTATTCGGCGATGCTTGCCTGCTTGCCTTGCGGACAGGCATGCACGCGCTCAAGCATGGCCGCTCGCGCCCGGCTTCACCGCGCGCCTAGCCGTCCTGACGGCCGCCACGCTTGTGCCGGAAGTGTCATGCATGGCATGCATCGCTCGACACTGCGCGTTGCGCATGCTAGTCTCGGGACAGCGTCCGCCTGATTGCCTGGGCGGTGGTGCAAAGGATAGCCATGGACAATACGCCGCATGCGGTCTCAGCTCCTGATTCCTCCCTGCATGGCCACGACCCCGTGCCGTGGCCAGCCATGTCTTTGCTTGACGATGGCGTCTTTAGCCCGGAACGGGTGAAGGCCGAACGCGAGCAAGCCTATTTCAACGATTTATACCTGCTGGCGCCCGTCGCCTATTTCGTGCTGGGCATCGATGGCGCGATCGTGCAGGTCAACCTGGTGGCGGCCGAATTGTTCGGCCTGGTACGCGAGCGCCTTGGCCACGTGCTGTTCCGTTCGTATGTGCATGAGGCATTCCGCCACGATTTCGAGCAGTTCGTGCAGCGCGTGCTCAATAGCAGCGAGCCCGAGCGCATCCAGCTGCAGGTACGGCTGCGTCCGCCGTGTCCCGGCGCGCGCGAGGCCGGCTTGCCCGTCAGCCTGCTGGGCAGCGCCGATCCGAACGGCCAGGCGCTGCGGCTGGTGCTGGAACAGGCCGAGGGCAAGCTGGCCGCGCTCGAACGCAGCGAAGAGCGCTTCCGGCGCATCGTGCACAGCGCCGAGGAGGGCATCTGGGAAATCGATGCGCAGGCGCTGACCAGCTTTGTCAATCCGAAGATGGCGCAGATGCTCGGTTGCCGGATCGAGGATATGCTGGGCCAGCCGCTGGCCGCCTTCATGGATGACGAGGGGCGCACCATCCTGGAGCGCAATATTGCGCGGCGCCAGGATGGCATCGTCGAGCGCCACGAATTCAAGTTCCAGCGGCGTGACGGCAGCACCTTGTGGGCCACCCTGGCCACCAATCCCATCTTCGACTCCTGCGGCACCTATTTGGGCGCGCTGGCGCTGGTCAGCGACATCACGGCGCAGCGCGCGGCGTCCGAGCGCATCTGGCGGCAAGCCAATTTCGATCCCTTGACGGGATTGCCGAACCGCCACATGTTCCTCGACCGCTTGCAGCATGAGGCGCGGCACGCCAAACGGGAGGGCGCTTGCCTGGCCCTGCTGTTCATCGACCTCGACCATTTCAAGCAGGTGAATGACCGCCTCGGCCACGAGAAGGGCGACATGCTGTTGCGCCAGGCGGCGCTGCGCATCAGCGCGCATGTTCGCGCCACCGATACGGTCGCGCGCCTGGGCGGCGACGAGTTCACCGTCATCCTGGCCGGTGTGGGGCAGCTGGGCGGCATCGAACGCGTGCTGCAGGAATTGACGACGGCGCTGGCCCTGCCGTTCGTGCTCGATGGCGATACGGCGCAAGTGTCGGCCAGCGTGGGCGTGGCGCTGTATCCGGCCGATGCCGAGGCGCCGGACACCTTGCTGCGGCATGCAGACCAGGCCATGTATGCGGCCAAGAGCGCGGGGCGCAATGGCTACAGCTATTTCACGCCGGCCTTGCAGCAGGCGGCCGATCTGCGCCGCGCCACGGTGCGCGAGATGCGTCTGGCACTGGCGCAGGACCAGTTCGAAGTGCATTACCAGCCCATCATCCGCCTGTGTGATGGCACCATCGAGCGGGCCGAGGCGCTGCTGCGCTGGCGCCATCCGCTGCGCGGCTTGCTGCTACCCGCCGATTTCATTGGTTTTGCCGAGGCCAACGGCCTGATCATCGATATCGGTGAGTGGGTGTTTCGCCAGGTCGTACGCCAGGCGCGCCAGTGGCAGGACGAGCATGGCGCCATGTTCCAGGTATGTATCAACAAGTCGGCCGTGGAATTTCGCTGCGATGCCGCGCTGTACCAGGATTGGGGCAACGCCCTGGCGCGGGCGGGCCTGGCGCCGGGCGCCATCGTCATCGAAACAACGGAAGCCGTGCTGCTCGACGAGGCGCGCCAGGTGGCCGACCGCCTGCGCCAGTTGCGCGCCATGGGCCTGGCGCTGGCGCTCGACGACTTTGGCGCAGGTAACATCTCGCTGGCCTGCCTGAAAAGGGGCGATCTTGAAGTGCTCAAGCTCGACTGCTCGCTGGTGCGGGATCTGGGGCCGGGAGACGCTGCGCTGGCCGTATGCGCGGCCATCATCAGTCTGGCGCAGGGGCTGGGCCTGACAGTGGTGGCGGAAGGCGTGGAAACGGCCACGCAGCGTGACTTGCTGCGGGCCGCCGGTTGCGATTATGCGCAGGGTTATGTATTTTCAGGCGCGGTGCCTGTCGAGCAGCTGAGCGCAATGCTGGCCGCGGGCCGGCGTTTTTAATCCAGGCCCAGCAGCGCGACGACTCGCTCGCGGCTGATGCCGACCAGCGCCGAGCTGATCGCCAGCAGCGATTCATAGCCGGGCTGGCTGGCCTTTTCCGTGAAGTTTTCCGCCAGGGTATCCATGCTGACGTGCACTTGTACCGGTTGCGCGCGGGCCACCCGTCCCGTCGCTTGCGCCATGGCCAGGCTGACGGAGCTGCGCGCCGCCTGCAACCGCGCCAGCGCCTGCACCACTTGCTGCAAGGTGGCGCGCAGGGCTTCCGTGTCGCCCGTATGCCATTCTTCCGGGGCGATGGCGGCTGGTTCCGCATCCGTGCGCACGCGGCTCATCTGGCCGGTCGGGTAGCGGATGCCGCTGCCGCGCACGGACAGGCTGTCGCGCACGTTGGTCCAGGCCGCTTCCGATGTGCTGAACACCAGTTCGCCATTTTCGCCCAGCTTGACGCCGATGCCGGACGGCATCAGTGCGCGGTCGAAGCGCGAGACGATTTCATTCTGGCTCAGGCCAGGTTCGATATTCACCGAACGCAAGGCCTGGTTCGCGCCGCCGACGGAAAAGGCCAGCACTTCCTGCGGGCCTTCCTGCAGGCTGGCCATGGTCAGGCCGCGGATGCTGAAGTTCTGCTGCGCCGCCTGCGGGCTGGTATAGCTGAGCTGTGCGTCGAGCGAGCCGCCCGAGGCGCTGGCGCGCTGGCGCCAAGTATTGCTGAACTGGCGTACCCTGGCCTCGACTTGTCCTTCGCGGCCCTGGCGCGCGGCAAGTTTGGCCGCCAGTTCGCTTTTCAGCGCCTGCAACTGGCTGCTGCTGCGTTCCAGATAGTCGAGGGTTTGTTGCGCGTTAGAAATTTCCCCCTGCAACTGGTGATCCCAGTTGCTCAGGCCACGCTGCAGGTTCGCCGTTGAACTCCTCGCTGCTGGCGCCTCGCTGCGCGCGCTGGCGCTGCCTTTGACCGCGGCGGACGCGTCATCGACGACGCGCGCGGTGCCGGCGCCTTTGGCATTGACGCCGGAAGAGGAGGAGGTCTGAACGATTTGCATGATGGTCAGAGAAGATCAAACAGGGAAATGGTGCCAACCTTGGCGTAGGCTTTATAGGTTGCCTGCAGGGCCGTCTGGTAACCGGTCAGTTCAATGGCCGCCGCGCCCATGTCGGTCTTTTTCAGATCGGACAAGGCCATGTTGTTCGACAGCGATACATTGGCCAGGTTGCCGGAGAGCGTGGTGAGGATGTTTTGCGCGCCGCCAAAGATGGCGATCTTGCCGGAAAGTAAATCCATGCCGTCATCGGTGCCATCGAGCGCCGCGCCCACCACGCTGCGCACGGCTGGGTCGTTCGGGCTGACGCCAGGCACGCCCAGCGTGGTGATAGCCTGGTCGATCTTGTTCAGCCACACTTGCAGCTTGTCCACGTCGACGTTGGCCGCCTGCGTCACGCCATTGCCCACCACCACGGTTTGCGTGGCGGTGTTGCCGTTGTAAGTGTAGCGCAAGCCGGGGGCCGCGGCGGGATTGAAAGCGATGGCCGGCTTGTCGGTATCCGTGCCGGAAAACATGTAGCGGCCTTCCTGATCCTTCAGGTTGGCCGTGTACAGCACGCTGTCGCGCATGGCGATCAGCGATTGCGTCATCGCATTCAGGTCGTCCGGCGCATTGCTGCCGTCGGCGGCCCACACCAGCAGGTCGCGCACCTGGCCCATGTCGGTGACCATGCTCGACAGGTAGTTTTCATTTTTCAGCAGGCGCACTTTCACCGTGGCGATATTGTCCTGGTATTGCGCGACCATGGCTTGCTCGCGCGTCAGGCGCGAAATGCGCACGTTGCCGATCGGATCGTCCGATGGCAGCTGGATGCGCAAGCCCGAGGACATTTGCTGGGTCAGGTAATTGATGCGTTCCTGATTTTGCTGAAGAGAAATATTAATCAGCGATTGGTACTGGCTGCTGGCGACACGCATGCTCTTCTCCTTAACCCATCATTTGCAAAGTGGCATCAAACAAGGTATTCGCCACGGAAATGACTTTCATGTTTGCCTGGTACATATTCTGGAATTCGACCAGGTTCATCGCTTCCTCGTCCTTGTTCACGCCGCTGGTGGACTTCCAGTCGTCGATGGCTTGCGCGCGCACCGTGTTGGACGTCTTCAGCAGGGCCTGGTTCTGCTGGCTGTAAATAGCCAGCTTGCCGACCAGCTGCGTATCCGCATCGCTCATCAGGACGGAACCCACCCAGCTCACATTGATCGATTGATTCTTGATATCGATCAATTTCTGCAAGTTGCCGCTGTCGCCGGCCGCGCCCGTCAGCGACAGGGCTAGGTCCTTGGCGTTGAAGCCTGGAGTAATGCTCAGCTTGCCATTCGCGTAGGCCAGCAGGGGGCCGCCGGGGTTGCCGGTCATGGTCTTGCCCAGTGCCAGCTGTGCGTTGACCTTGTTGGTCAACTGGGTGGCCATGTCTTGCAGCGACTGTTGCAGCGGTTTCAGGGTATTTCTCTCGAATTCGCCCAGGCCGCCCATCTGGCCGCCGATGGCGACCAGATCGAGGGTGTACGAGGACTTGGCGAAATCAAGGCTCAGGGTTTGCTCGCCCGTGTTCGTCATGTTGCTGGTCAAGGTGCCGGCCAGACTGCCGATGACCAGCGGCTGGCCCGACTTCAGCGAGATATTGCGCGAGCCGTCCGGCTGGTCGAGGACGTCGATGCCCATTTGCGCGGCCAGGCCGTCGATCAGCTGGTCGCGCGCATCCATCAGCGATGACACGTTCGTGCCCGAGGCCGCGGAGGTGCTGATGCGCTGGTTCAGTGCGGCGATATTGGCCAGGGTTGTATTGGCTTGCGGCACGATCGCTGCACGTTGTTGCTGCAGCGACAGCAGCTGGTTGCCCATCACGGTGCTGATGCTGTTGAAGCGCTGCGACATGGCGTCGGCCGAGGTGATGATCTGCTGGCGCAGCGGTGTCGAGGTCGGGTCGACGGCCGAGGCATTGAGCGCGGCGAAAAAGCCGTCGATGCCGTTGCTGATGCTGGAGGCATCGTCGCCCATCACGCGCTCGAGCTGCGTCAGGTAAGGCTGGGTCTGCGAACGGGCGCCCTGGTCGGACGCGGCACGCCACATTTGCTGGCTTTTATAAGCATCGGCAAAGCGCAGCAGGGCGGACACTTCCACGCCATTGCCGGCCGAGCGTACGCCGGCGGTGGCGCCAAGCGAAGACAACAGCACGCCTTGACGGGTGTAGCCCGCCGTTTGCAGGTTGGCGATGTTCTGGCTGGCCGCATTCAGTGCGGCCTGGGCGGCGATGCTGCCTGACAATGCATTGCTGATGATGCTCATTGGGCAAGTTTCTTTCGTGAAGAGTGTGGCGCGTGCGGGTGGGCAGGCCTTGAATCGTTGTTACCTTGTACAGGCGACGCTTCAGACGGTTTTATTAAGCGGCGCTGCAATATTGTCGGTCTTGACAGTGCTTTTGGCTGCCACGGGCGCGCTGGCCGCCGGCAGCAACTGGCGCAGAATGGCGTCGGCGATGCCGAAGGCGCGCTGGCCGGCCATCTTGTCGGCTACCAGGTTGTCGGCCATTTCCAGCATGTCGCTGTTGACGGGGTCCTTGAAGACGCTGTCTTCGCCGGCCATCTCGCGCGTGCCCGAGCGCATCTGGCGCAGCATGTGCGAGATGAAGAACGCTTCGAACTTGACGGCCGCCTCGGTGGCCTTGGCCGCATAGCGGGGATCGGCCGGCGTGGCCGCCGCAGGAGACTTGTCGTCGAGCGCCGAGGGCAGGGCGCTGCTGCTGTCATTGATATTAATCATCAAATTACCACCAGTTCGCCTTCGATGGCGCCAGCCTGGTCGAGGGCTTGCAAAATTGCCATGATGTCATCGGGCGAGGCGCCCAGGCTGTTGACCACGTCGATGATCGATTGCAGCTTGGCGCCGGCCGGCCATTTGAACATATTGCCGTTGCCCTGGTCGACCGACACTTTCGATTGCGGCGTGACGGTGGTCTGGCCGCGGCCGAACGGCGCCGGCTGGCTCACGGCCGAGCTTTCGGAAATGACGACCTTGAGCGAGCCGTGCGTGACGGCGGCCGCCTTCACGCGCAAGCCTTCGGCGATGACGACGGTGCCGGTGCGGGAATTGAAGACCACTTTCGGCGTATCGACGCCCACATCGACGGTCAGCGCTTCGAGTTTGGCCATGAAGGCCACGCGCTGGGTCGGGTTTTCCGGCGCCAGCACTTCCACGCTGGTGGCGTCGCTGGTGGTGGCGACGGCGCCAAAGCGGCGGTTGACGGCTTCGACGATATTGATCGCCGTTTCGAAATGCGGATGGCGCAGATTCAGGGTGACGGTCGGCTTGGTCGAGAAATCGCTGAGGATTTCGCGCTCGATGTTGGCGCCGTTGGGGATGCGGCCCGAGGTGGGCGTGTTGACGGTAACGGACGAGCCGCTCTTGCCGGTGGCGTTCAGGCCGCCGACGACGACGTTGCCTTGCGCCAGCGCATAGGTTTCATTATCGGCCGCGCGCAACTGCGTCAGCAGCAAGGTGCCGCCGCGCAAGCTTTTCGCATCGCCCAGGGACGACACGGTGACGTCGATGGCCTGGCCACGGCGGTATCCTGGTGGAAACACGGCGCTGACCATGACGGTGGCGACGTTCTTGCTTTTCGATTCGGCGCCGTCCGGCATTTTGACGCCGAACTGCTTGAGCATGTTGACCACGGACTGGCTGGAAAACTTCACCTGGGTGGTGTCGCCGCTGCCGTTCAGGCCGACGACGAGGCCATAGCCGACCAGCGGGTTGTCGCGCACGCCCTCGATGCTGACCAGGTTGCGCAGCACTTGCGCGGCGCTGGCGGGCAGGGCAAAGCCGGACAGCGCAGCGAGCATGGCTGCCAGGGGCAGGGCGGAACGAAATTTCATGAGCTCACCTTAAAACGGCATCCATGGGCCGACGAAGAAGCGCGTCAGCCAGCCTGGTTTGTTGGCTTCGGCGAGGGTGCCCTGGCCGGAATAGGCGATCTGCGCATTGGCGATGCGCAACGATGACACCTGGTTGTTGGAATCGATATCGGCCGCGCGCAGGTAGCCGCGCAGGCGCACGAATTCCTCGCCCTGGTTCAGGGTCAGGGTTTTTTCGCCCTGCACGCGCAGCAAGCCGTTCGGCAGCACTTCCTGCACGATCACCGTGATGGCGCCGGACAGTGCGTTTTGCTGCGTGCTGGTCGAGTCGCCGGCGAAGTTGCGGTCGGCCGACAGGTCGATGCCCGTCTTGGGGAAAGTCTTGCCGAGGATGTTGGCCGCCTGCACGCCGACGGACGAGCCCTTGTTGAACGAGGTGCCTGCCTTCTTGCTCGCTTGCGTGGTTTCTTGCAGGGCCACCGTGACGACGTCGCCGACGCGGAAGGCGCGGCTGTCGGAAGTCAGGGCCAGGCCTGCGTCAGGATTGAAGACGCCGCCCGCGATGCCGCCGCGCGCAGTGCTGCGCGGCGCCACGGGCAGCGGCGTATCGGAAAAGCTGGGCGCCAGAGGGGCCACCGGCTGGCTGGCGCAACCGGCCGCCAGGACCAGCAGCAGCGCCGCTCCGGCTTTCAGTGCGGCCTTCATCAACGTGCCGCTTGCGCCAGGTATTGCAGCATATTGTCGGCGGCCGACAGCACCTTGGTGTTCATTTCATAGGTGCGCTGGGCTGCGATCATGTCGACCATCTCTTCGACCACCTGCACGTTCGAGCCTTCCAGCGCAAACTGTTTCAGCTTGCCCAGGGCGCCTTCGCCGGGGCGGCCTTCCGTCGGCGTGCCGCTCGATGCCGTTTCCTGGAACAGGTTTTCACCGAGTGCCAGCAGACCGGTCGGGTTGACGAAGCTGGAGAGGTTCAACTGGCCCAGTTCGGTACCGGCGACATTGCCCGGTACGGTGGCCGTGACCATGCCGTTTTCGCCGATGGTGATGGCCGTGGCGTTGTTCGGCACGGTGATTTGCGGCACCAGAGGCAAGCCCTGGGCGTTGACCATCACGCCGTTTTCATTGATGCCCAGTTGGCCGGCGCGCGTGTAAGCCGCTTCGCCGTTCGGACGCAGCACTTGCAGGAAACCGTTGCCGGTGATGGCGACGTCGAATTCGCGGCTCGTCGTTTGCAGGCTGCCGGTGGTAAACACCTTTTGCGTGCCGACCATGTGGGTGCCGTTACCCAACTGCACGCCCGAGGGCGAGAGGGTGTTGTCGGCGCGCTGCGTGCCCGGTTGCTGCTCGACCTGGTAAAACAGGTCTTCGAAGACGACGCGGTCGCGCTTGAAGCCGACGGTGTTGACGTTGGCCAGGTTATTCGCGATGGCTTGCAGTTTGGCATCTTGTGCCTGCACGCCGGTCTTGCTGATCCACATTGCTGGATTCATGGTTTACTCCTGATAATTGGTTGGCGTTGGGCTTAAGCGCCCAGCAGGCGGTTACCCGATTCCGTCATGGAATCGCTGGCCTTGAAAATTTTCATCTGCATCTCGAAACTGCGGTTCAGGCTCATGGTGGCGACCATTTCCTCGACGGCAGAGACGTTGCTGCCTTCCAGGTGGCGGTCGCGGATGCGTACCGCCGGATCGGCTTGCAAGTCTTCGCCGCCGCGCGCCACGATCAGGCCCGCTTCGTTCTTGGTCAGCTCGCCCGCTTCCGCGTTGACCAGCTTGAGCTTGTCGACCGTCTGCATCTGCGCGGTGCCCGGCACCTGGATGGAAATCGTGCCATCGCCGCCGATCGACAGGCTGGTGTGTTCGGGTATCGTGATCGGGCCGCCTTCGCCCAGCACGGGCCGGCCATTGATGGTCAGCGCGCCCGTTTCATCGAGATCCATGGCGCCGGCGCGCGTGTAGGCTTCGCCGTTTTGCCACTGTACCGCGAGAAAGCCGGGGCCCGTGACGGCCACATCGAGTTCGCGTCCCGTTTCCTTGATGGCGCCCGTGCGCGTACCGATGGCGCTCGACTGCGTCTGCGTCATGTGGCGGTCGTCGTAGCCATAGCCGTTTTGCAACGGCTGGGCGGTGGACACCTCGAGGTTGGCGCGAAAGCCGCCCGTCTCGATGTTGGCCAGGTTGTTGGCGTGTACCTGCTGTGCCCGCAGGGCACGGTCGGCCCCGCTCATGGCGGTATAAATCAGCGCATCCATTGCTTTTTACCTTTGCGTGGTGGCGATTACAACGCTTGCATCAGCGATTGCAGCATGGCGTTCTCGGTCGAGATGACCTTCGAGTTCGCCTGGTAGTTACGCTGCGACGTCATCAGACCCACCAGTTCGGAGGTGATGTCGACGTTCGACTGTTCCAGCGAGCTCGTCACCAGTTTGCCGGCCATGCCGACGCCCGGGCGGTCATAGATGGCGGTGCCGGAGGTGGTCGAGGCGACCCAGCTGGTATCGTTGACGGCCGTCAGCGCGCCTTCGTCGGGGAAGGTGGCCAGGGCGATCACGCCGATGCTTTGCTTTTGGCCGTTCGTGTATTTCGCCACGACGGAGCCGTCATCGGCCAGTTCCACGCCCGTGTAGGTGCCCGAAGCATAGCCGTCGGCGCGGTCGGTCGAGGTGGTCGATTCGCCCGCGAACTGGGTCGTGCCCGTGTAGTCGATGGCGATCGACAGCGGCGCGGCGCCGGTCGGCGTGCCCAGCGCCAGCGTGACCGGCGCGGTCATCGTCAGCTTGCCGGAAGTGTCGAACGTCATGCTGGCCACCGGCGCTAGCGGCAATTTGACATCGACGTTGTCCAGGGTGCAATATACGTCGACGCCCGCTGCCGTCTTGACGAAGTACTGGCCCAGCGAGTGCTTGGCGCCCAGCGAATCGTAGATGATCGAGGACTTGGCGCTGTTGTAGCTCAGTTCGTTGGTCTTGTCGAAGGGGACGGCCTTGATGGGCCATTCGGACGACATGTTGGCGGCATACGCCAGCTTGGTCGATGCCACTGCGGGAATCTGGCCCGTCGGAATGAGCATGTCGCCCAAGGTGCCCAGCGTGGTGCTGCCCTTGACGGCGGCATAGCCTTGCACCAGGCGGCCGTTCGAGTCGATCAGCTTGCCGTCATTGCTGGCCGAAAAGATGCCGACCCGGCTGTAGCTCATGGTGTTTTGCGCATCGCGCGCGACGAAATAGCCGCGGCCATCGATGGCCGCGTCGAGCGCGCGGCCCGTGTTCAGCACGCCGCCATTGAGCGACATGCTTTGCGTGATCGAGCCGATTTCCGTGCCCGTGGCGCGCGAACCGGCGTACATGGCCGAAAAGTTGGCGCGGCTGCTCTTGAAGCCGTAGGTGCCGGCGTTGGCGATATTGTTACTGGTGCTGTTCAACTGTTGGTTGATGGACTGGATACCGGACAGGGCGATGTCGAAACTCATGTTGACTTCCTTTAGTGAAGGACGAGATTAGTGTGCAGGGAGCGAAGGGGCGGGCGGATCAGGCCGTCTTGCCGTTAAAGCCGGTGATCGCGCCAGGGTTGACTTCGCCCAGGTTCGACACGCTCAGTATCATGCTGCCGCCGGACGACAGGCGCACGCTGTTGAGTTTGCCTGCGATGTCGACCGATGGCTTTTCGGTGCCGCTGGTGCTGACCTTCATGCTGTAGGTGCCAGCAGGCAAGCCCAAGGCCACGGGATCGATGGTGAACGGCACCGTGCCTGGCGCTTTGGCGCCCAGTTCGATCTTGTATTCCTTGTCGTCCAGCCCTTTCAGGGTGACGGTGGTCTTGGTGGTGCTGGCGGCCAGCGCGATGGTGCCGCTGACCTTGCTCTTGTCGAGCTGCACCGTTTCGCTGTTGACCATGACTTCGGAGCCCACTTGCGCGCCCAGGGCCAGCACCTGCATCGATTGCAGCACGCTGGCATTGGCGCTGGTCAGCGCCGACAGGTTTTGCATCGCTTCCGTCTGCGCCTGCTGCGTCAATTGATTGACGAACTGGCTAGGGTCGGTCGGCGCCAGGGGATCCTGGTTCTTGATCTGTGCGACCAGCAATTTGGTGAACATATCCTGGGTGGCATTGCTTTGCGACTTGACGGCATTGTTATTGCTGCCGCTGCCGCTGGTGTTGTTTGTAAAGAGATTGGTTTCCATGGATTATGCTTCACCTAATTTGAGGAGCGATTGCTGCATCGACTTGATGCGGCCCAGAACTTCGACATTGGTTTCAAAGGCGCGCGAGGCCGACATCATGTCGGTCATCTCGGCCACCTGATTGACGTTGGGGTAGAACACCATGCCGTCGGCATTGGCCATCGGGTGGCCCGGTTCGTACACCTTGCGCAGCGGCTCGTCGCTTTGCACCACGTCGAGCACCTGTACTCTTCCGCCGGCACCGCTGGCGCCGGGGCCATCCATCACGGCCGCAAACACGGGTTTGCGCGCGCGGTAGGTTTCGCCTTCGGAACCGGCAACGGAATCGGCATTGGCCAGGTTGCTGGCGATGGTATTGAGGCGCACGGTTTGTGCCGCCATCGCCGAACCGGCGATCTTGGAAATATCCTGGAAGCTCATGCTGATCCTTATTGTCCGGAAATGGCCTTGGACAGACCCTTCAGTTTCATGTTGACGAAAGTCAGGCTGGTCTGGAAGTCGGTGGCATTCTGCGAGAACGCCGCCTGCTCGACGCCGATTTCGACGGTGTTGCCGTCGCGGCTAGGGTGGTAGGGGACGCGGTACAGGGCGCTGGCATCGTCATCGGTCGACAGCAGGCCGGCCTCGTTGTCCTGCAACTGCTGCAGGGCGCTGCCGAAATCCATGTCCATGGCCTGGAAGCCGGGCGTGTTTTCATTGGCGATGTTGGCGGCCAGTACGCGTGTACGGTCGGCACGCAGCGCGAGTGCATCGGCGTGCACGCCCAGCGCATCCTTGAAATTAATCCCCATGGTCATCCTTTGTGTTGAATTCGTTCGTGCTTTTTGCGGTTCGGGCTAGAAAACAGGTAGTGCAGAGGTAAAATCCCAGCCAGGTCATGTTGACGCATGGTAAGGTCATGCCGCTTCAGTATCTTTGATTAAGGTTAGCAATGATTTACTTTGAGAACTATTCCGTGATGTGGAACAAGGCGCAATGTCGTCACCTACTGTTGCCAAGCCTATTTTTACTGACCAGCCTATATAGTAGTGCAGGACGCGCAGAATTGCCAGCCGACAATATATTTTCGCGTGTGGAACAATTGGCGCGGGAGCAATTAACACGGCAAGCAGCCGCGGCGGGGCTGCTGGAACCGCAGTTCCAGGTGACCGTGGTAAAAAGCACGCGCCCCGTGCCGGCGTGCGCGGCGCCCGTCGCGCTGGAAACGGCGGACAGCCGTTCGGCGCAGCGCATGCGCTTTGTGGCGGTGTGTCCTGGAAGCAACGGTTGGCGCTATGAAATGCTGGCGCGCGGCAGCATCACGGCCCAGGTGGCCGTCACCACCGTCCCCGTGACGGCGAATACGCCGTTGCAAGCGGGTGACGTGACCCTGGCGCGGCGCGACGTGACGATGGTGCCCGACAGTATTGCTTCCCTGCCCGGCGCCGTCGGTCTGTCGAGTAGGCGCAGCTTGCGTGCCGGCGAAGTGTTGCGAGAGGGACAACTGGCGTCGCCCGTGTTGATCAAGCGGGGCAGTGCGGTCAATATCGTGGCGCGCAAGGAGCAGGTGGAAGTGAGCATGGCCGGCGAGGCGATGGATCCGGGCGCGCTGGGCGAGGTGATTCGCGTGCGCAACGCCACCAGCGGCACGGTGATACGTGCCAGGGTGGTCGATGCGGGCGTCGTGGAACCGGCCGATATTCCCGGCCGTTAAGGAGTATCAGTCTGCGGCGGCCGTGCGCTGCAGACGTGTCGCCAGCTGCGTCAGCTTGGCGGCGTAGTTGGGATCGGTGGCATAGCCGCCACGCGCCAGGCCTTGCGCGAACGCGCCCGCGTCGGCACCCGTGTTCAGGGCGGCGCGGTAGCGCGGGTTGTCGAGCAATACCTGCGCATAGTCGCGGAAGGCGCTGGCCTGGTCCGGGTAGCTGCGGAAACGCTCGGTTTTCTTCAGGGCCGTGCCGCTGCCCGCCTCGTATTCGGTGGTGACATTGCTGGCCACGTCGCCCTGCCATTTGCCGCCGGCCTTGATGCCGAACAGATTATTCGTGTCCGCGCCCGTGCCCTGGCGCAGCGGACGCTGGCCCCAGCCCGATTCCAGCGCCGCGTGGGCGGCGACGATTTCCGGCGCCACGCCCAGGCGGGCGCCCGTTTCTTGCGTCCATGGCTTGATCGAGGCGAGGAATTGCTGCTGCGTTTCGCCGATCTCGCCGCCCTGGCTGATGCTGCCCAGCACATTGACGGGCTGGCTTTGCTCCAGGTAGGCGCGGCCTTGCGGGTTCAGGCTGGTGGCGTTGCCGCCGCCCTGTTCGATGAAGCGGGCCACTTCGCCCTGTACTTGCCGGAACACGCTGCTGAAGTTGCCGCTGGAGCCCGTGGCGTCGGTGGCGCGCATATTGCTTTGCACGGCGGATGTGGCTGCCGTCGATGGCGTTGCCGCCGTGGCGCGGGTGGTCAGGAAATCAGCCTGGCGCATAGGTATCTTCCTCGCCATGCAGCACGCGCTGCATGATGCTGTACTGCTCTGTTAATAAATCGCTGTTGCGGGCGTTCAGGCGCTTGCATTCAAGCACCATCTGCTCGAGCGCGGCCCAGTCGCGCTCGGCGGTGGTGCGCGCGCTTTCTTGCAACAACGCAAACAATTGTGGCATATCGCCTTGCGGCCCCAGCAGGGCAGTGACGAGGCTGACCCGCTGGCGGCGGCGCGCATCGAGCGGCTCGACGGCGGCGATGACCTGGTCGGCCAGTGCCGTCAGCTGCGCGCTCTGGTGGTGCAGGGTGGCCTGGAATTGCTCTTCCAATAAGGTGTGCAGGGCGGCATAGCCGGCGCGGTCGTCCGCCATGCCTTGCAGTACGCGGCGCATGGCTTCCTGGCGCGTGATGCCCTTGCGTGGCGCGGTCACGATTCGCCGCCGTGGAAACGCTGGATCAGGCCTGCCAGTTTCGACGGATCGAACGGCAATTCACCCTTGGCCAGCGCATCGCGCAGCATGGCCACGCGCTCATGGTCGATCTCGGGCATGGCGCGCAGGGCGGCCATGGCCGGTTGCAGCACGGCCGATTGCAGTTCCGCCCCGGCCGAGGAGCCGCCCATGGCGCCAGCGGCGCCCGCGTTCTCGGCGATCGCCTCGGCTGGCGCGACGGCGCTGCTGCGTACGGCAGCGCCGGTATTGCCGGAGGAGATTTTCATACGTTGTCCCTTACCCTTAATTTGCATGCTCATCCCGCTCCTTCTTGGCGGGCAGGCCCAGTTTCTCGCGCAGGCGCTGCAAGGTGCCCGAGTCCGGTTCGCCCACTTGCAGTTCTTCTCCCTGCGCCTTTTGTCCGGCCATGCCGAACATGGCGGCGATGCTGTCAGCCTGGCCACGCGTCAATATTAACAGTTCGATGCGGCGGTTGATGCCGGCGCTGGCATTTTTCACGTCCAGCGGCGCGCGGTCGGCCATGCCGACTACTTGCAGCACGCTGTCGGGACTCATGCTGCCGATCAACAATTGCGCGCGCGCCGACATGGCGCGGTTGGCCGACAGGGTCCAGTTCGAAAAGCCTTCATAGCCGGTGTTGGCGTATTGCATCGAATCGGTGTGGCCGACGATCAGCATCTGGTTTTCCATTTGCGCAAACACGGGGCCCATCTGGCGCAGCAGCTTGCGGAAACGGTCGGTCGGCACGGCGCTGCCGCGCACGAACATGCCTTGCTTGTCCGTATCGTGCAGCATGACGCGCAAGCCGTACGGCGTGATCACCGACTGCAGGTTGCTCTTCAATCCCGCTTCGTCGCTGAGCTTGTCGAGCGCGCGCGACAGGGACAGCAAGTCTTCCGGCGATTGGTAGCTGACCTTGGTCTGATTCGGCGGGGCGGAGCCAGCCTTGCCATCCTGCATTTGCTTGCCTTCCGTGCGCGTGTCGCCCGTGCCCTTGCGGGGCATGGGGAAGCGCTCGATCAGGCTGCCGCGCGGGCCGCCTTTCTGTTCCGGCATGACGCCCTGGCCTTCGCCCTGGCGGCTGCCAGCCGACGCATCCATCATGATTTCCTTCATCGCCTGCTGCTCGCGCGCGGCCATCAGCCACAGCACGAGGAAGAGCGACAGCAGGGCCAGGCAAAAGTCGGCGAACGCTACTTTCCAGGCGCCGCCATGGCCATCGTCGTCGTGCTTGCGTCCCGCACGCTTGATGATGGCCTGTTCATGTTTCTCATGCGGCTTTAGCACGGCGGCCTCCCCGGCCTTGGCCTTGCTCTTGTTCGGCGCCGCCATCTTCCAGCGCATTGATCCAGCTTTCCAGCTGGGCGAAGCTTGGCTTGATGTTCAGCTGCACCAGACGGCGGCCCGCATCGATGGCCAGCAGCGGCGGTTTGCCCGCCACGTGCGTGACCAGCACGACCTTCACGCATTCCATGGTCGAGCCTTCCTCGCCCACCAATTGCTTCATCATGTTGCACATCGGATCGAGCACGCCGTAGCAAAAGAAGATGCCGATGAAGGTACCGACCATGGCGGCGCCCACTTTTTCCGAAATTTCCGCCGCATCGGCGCCGTCCGCCACGGAATTCATGGCCATCACGATGCCGAGAACGGCGGCCAGAATACCGAAACCGGGCATGGCTTCTGCGATCTTGTGCAAGGATTTCGACGGTTGCAGCAATTCGTCGTGGATGGCTTCCAGTTCCTGCTCCAGCACGCCTTCGAGTTCGTGCGCGTTGATCTTGCCCATCGCCATCAAGCGGAAGTTGTCGACGATGAAGGCCAGCAGCTTCGGCTCTTCCAGCACCAGTGGATAGCGCTGGAACAGGGCGCTTTCGCGCGGCGCCTCGACGTGGGCGTCGAGCGCCTTCAGGCCGCCGGCGGCCGTTTGCAGCAGTTCATACATCAGCAGCAGCAACTGGCGCTGGAATTCCGAGCCTTGCTTCTTGTGCGTGACGATCTTGCGCATCTGGTGCAGCATTTCACCGAGTACATGCTTGGGGTTGCCCAGCACCAAGGCGCCGACGGCGGCGCCGATGATGATGATCAACTCGACCGGTTGCCAGATCGCGTGGACGGTGCCGCCCATCAGGGCGAAGCCTCCGAATACACACCCCATCACGATTAAGATACCGATAATTACCATGTCAACTGCCTTTCTGCGTCATTGTGCTGCGTCAATTTGATGGGTGTTGCTGAAACTAGTGCTGAAACTTATGCGTCTTGCAGCATGGCTCTCATCTTGCCCAGCGCCGTCTTGTTGAGCTGGCAGACGCGGGCGTCGCTCAGGTCCAGCACGGCGGCAATTTCTTTGTAGCTCAGTTCGAATTCGTAATACATCTGGATCACGCGCTGCTCGCGTTCGTCCAGCGTGCGCAGCGCCTGTTCCAGGCTGCGCCGCACCATCAATTGTTCTTCCGGGCTCGGTGCGCTGTCCGCTTGTCCCAGGCTTTCCTGCAGCACTTCGTCAAAACTGGCGATCAGCTCGGCATTTTCCGCCAGCTGGTATTCCTGGAAGGCTTCCGGCGTCAGCTTCAGGGCGGCCATGATTTCCGCGTCCAGCGGCTCGCGCCCCAGGCGCCGGGTCAGGGCGCGCACGCTGTCGCGCAGGCGGTGGCTTTCCTGGCGCACGGCGCGCGGACGCCAGTCCTGGCGCCGCAGTTCATCGAGGATGGCGCCGCGGATGCGCAGGCTGGCATAGCTGCCGAACGACTGGTCCGGCACGCCGTAGCGGCGCAAGGCTTCGAGCAAGCCCATCAGGCCGATCTGTTCCATGTCGTCGCGGTCGATGGCGCCCGACACCTGCGAATTGAGCTGGCGCACGATGCGTTTCACCAGCGGGGAGTACGCCACCAGATGTTGTTGCTCTTCAGCAACGCTGAGCACGGCCGCGCAAGCGCTGGCGGCGGCATATTCGCCGGCGCCATACGCTTCCTGGTATTGCTCTACATAGGCCAAGGGATCTCCCACTAGGTCGTCTGGCGTGTCGGCTTATTCAATGATCAGCTTGCCGACCATGACTTCGGTGAACGGCTTTTCCATCTGCTCGCGTTCATAGCTGACATTGAAGGCCTTGTTGATCTGCTCGGCAAATTGCTCCACCGTCATGGTCTGCGCCTTGTCCATCGGAAAGCTCGACAGGGTGCTGACGGCGATCGAGCGCATCAGCGGCAAGTGGTCCTTGGTCAGCTTTTCCTTTTCCTCGGTGGTGGCTATCACCAGGTCGGCCGACAGGTAATGCGTTTCACCTTCGCCGGGGCCGCGGCGCAGCATCACGATGACCTTGTCCAGCGTGATGAATTTGCGCGCCTTCTTGCCTGTGGCGGGCGGCGGGGCTTTCGCTTCGGCCACCTCGGCATGGCCGGCAACCGGCTTGGCCAGATACCACATGGCGCCGCCAGCCGCGCCGGCGGCCAGGACGGCCACGGCGACGAAGCCGCCTATCAGTTTCATTTTCATATTCATCAGGCAGTTTCTCGCTCATGCATGGCGTAAGTGGTACCGGCTGTGCTGCCGTCGGACAGGGCGCGGCCCGGCTCGGCGTCATCGTTCTGGCGGCCCGGTTGACGCTGGCCGCGCGCATCGCCTTCGGCAAATGCCTGGGCGGCCGGGCTGCGCGGGGTGGCGCTGATATTCACGGCCACGTCGGTGTACTGGCGCTGCGCCAGGTCGCTGCGCATGTTTTCGCCGATGCCTTGCAGCTGGCGCAACACTTCTGAGTTTGACGCGGTGACGTTCACCTGCAGCGCACCGGCCGTGTGGCGGATGGAAATTTCAATGCGGCCCAGCATCGGCGGGTCGAGGCGGATCGTCGCGTGTTCGCTGTTGCGGCCGATCTGCGTCTGCAGGCGTTCGCCCAGCGCTTCGCGCAGCGGTTCCTGCCATTGCTGGGCAGGGCCGCTGAGCTTGATGGTGTCGCCGGCCGGGGCTGGCGTAGCCGTATTGCCGACCGCGCCCGTCAGGCCCAGGTTGGGCGTGGCTGGCGCAGGCGTCGCGGCGCCACGTTCGCCATCGCGCGCGGCAGGGGCAGCGGCGGCGGTCACCGGAGCGGCTTGCTGCAGCAGCGATTCGAACGGCTGCGCCGGTGCATTGCCTTTGGCGGCGGTCGCCGGGATGGCCGCTGCCAGCGGTTCACGCGTATCGCGGCCTGCCGGCTGCGCCGCTCCCTGTGCGGTGAGGGTGATTGCCGCCGGGTGCAGGCTGATGTTGAGTGCAGGGTTGGCTTGCGCCACATTCGCCTGCGTTTGTGTCTGCGCTTGCGCGGCGGCGCGTGCCTCGGCGGCGGCCGCGTCCGTTGGCGGCAGTATCGTCACCGGCAAGCCGATGACGGGCGCGGCCATGGCTGGCAGGCTGTTGTCGACCTGGCTGTCGCTGTCGCTATCCTTGGCGGGCGCGGGCGTGCCCGCATCGGCCGTTTCCACGGCGGTCACGTCGAGCACCTGCGCAAACAGGGGCAGGGCGGAGGGCGCGGCGCCAGTGCTGCCGTAGCCTGGCGTGCCGGGCAAGGCAGCGGCCTGTGCCGACGCTGGCGCCGGTGCGGATGCCGCAGTGGCGGCCGGTGCCGGAGCGGCCGGCGCCTTGTTGAAGTTCATGATCATGCTTGATTCCCGTCCGAGTCGTATTCGCCGAGCGCGGCGTAGGCGACCCAACCTTCCTTATTTGCCTGTAATGCACCCAGGTGTTGACCCAGGCGTTCTTTTTCCTCAGAGCAAATTTTAACCGCTTGCGCGTGAATTTTGCGCAATTGCAACAATTCTGTTTGTTCCAGCGCATTCCATGCGCCCCGCTCAGCCAGCAGCGGGATGTTTTTCGCCAGGCTGGCCGAGAGTTTCCCCATCGCTTCCCAGTCCGGCTGCGCGATGGCCGCGCTCAATTGCCGGCTCAGCTGCTGCAGCGCGGCGCGCCTAGGCATTGTTTGCCTGGACGCCCACCCAGCCGCGCTTGATGGTGGTCATCAAGGTCGTCACCTCGTCGATCAGGGTCGGGTCGAGCTTGATGCCGGCCGTGTACAGGCGCGCCACGCAATAGTCGTACAGGCGCGCCAGGTTGACGACCACTTCACCGCCATTGTCGAAATCGAGCGAGCTCGACAGACCGTTGATGATCTGCGTGCATTTATCCAGGCTGACGGCCTTTTGTTCGTAGCGTTTGCCCACGATATGCCCGCGCGCGCGCGCCAGTTCTTCCAGCAGGCCGTCCGTCAGCACCAGTACCAGCTCGACCGGTGTGGCGCGGGCGGTCTGGGCATCCAGGTTGACGGCGTGGTAGTTGCCGTAAGCTTCATTGTTTAACATTGTTGTATTCTCGCTATGTTAACTGTGGCGGCGCGGCAGGCACGCTCGCCTTAGGATTTATTGTTGCTGAACATGGCATCGAACATATCGGACGTCTTGCTCATTTGTTCCTGCATGACTTGCAGGCGCGTAAATTGGTCGAGGAAACGTTTGTATGCCGTGTCATATTGGGCCGTGAGGCGCTCGCCGCTCTTGACCAGGCTTTTCTGCAGCTTCTCCGTGGCGGCCTGGCGCAGGGTGATCTGGCCCTTGGTGATATTGCTCCACTGGCCCAGTACCTTGTCCAGGCTACCGAGCACGCCGGCAGGGGCGGACAGGCTGTTGTTGCCAAAAAGCTTGTCGAGGCCCGTCGGGTTGTCGGCCAGTTTGGCCGTCAGCTTGGCGGTGTTGAGGCTGATTGTGCCGTCGCGCTGGGCCGTAATGCCGTAGGACACCAGCGATACGCCATTGACGTTCAGGCGCAGTGCATCGCCCATGCTGCTGCGCAGGGCATTCAGGCCGGAATCATGGGCGAAGATGCCCGCGCTAATCCCCTTTTCCGGGTTGCCGGGACTGGCCAGGCCATCCATCAGGCTTTTCAGCTTGTTGTAGGCATCGACGAATGCCTGCACGTTGGCGGCGGTGCCGCTGCTGTCCGTGGCCACAGTCAAGGTCACGGGCGCTTCGGCGGCACTCATGGCGCGGGTGAAGGTGATTTTCACATCCTGCACGTTGGTGAAGGTATTCGATGCTTGCGTGATGGCCGTGCCGCCGGGTTTGCCGCCCAGCCAGACGGTGGCGTCGTCAGCCTTGACGACTTCCTTGATGTTGGCCGGAGCGATCAGCGCGCCTTTCAGCGCGATATTGTCGACGCCGCTGGCGTCGAGCGTGGCGGCGTTTGCGATGCCCGTCGCATTCGACGTCAGTACCAGTTGCGCCTGGTTGTTGATGGTCACGATGGACGCGGTGACGCGCGAATTGTTCTTGCTGTTGCCATTGATGGCGGCAGCGATTTCCTGCGGTGTCAGTGTGCCGTTGCCATCCTTGTCGGCGGCGGCCAGGTCGATGTCGAGCGTGTTGTCGCCCACGCCATCGCCAATTTTGACTTTCAGCGTACCCGTGCCATCGGCCGTGTTGACGCTGCTCAGGCCGCCATACGACATCTGGCTGGCCGTGGCCAGTTTTTCAACGAAAAAGGAATAGGTGCCCGGCGTCGCATTGATGCCGGCCGTAGCAGAGCCGTAGCCGGCGGCCGGGAAGGTGGCGGACTGGCTCAGCACCGATTTGCTGCTGGTCATGCTCGACATGGCGCTCTGGAAGGCCGAGATGGCCGACTTCAGATTGCCCAGCGCCGTGCTGGTGTTGCTGGCCAGCGTGTTCTGTGCCTGCAGGGCTGCCTTTTGCGCAGCGACAGCCTTGGTCGCCAGTTTTTCAGACGTTGGGATCGGATCGTATTGCGGTGCGGTAATTACGTTTGCCATGCCAGACTCCTGAATAAAGGGATATACCGGTACAAGGCGACCCCCATTCCCGTTTTGTGAAGTTTTCCTGAAAGAAACTTACACAAACCTCATTTTACCTGCCCGCGGAACCAGAATTGCGTCGCCAGCTCGTCTTGCCGCTTGGCATCAACTCGGTGTTGCTCATTTGCAACATGCTTTTGTTTTTGCGTCAGCACCTGGTCCAGCACTTCGCGCTTGGCCCAGGCCGTATTCAGGGCGCGTTGCGACACGGCCATGTTGGCTTCGTGCAGGTGCAAATCGGTACGGTGCTGGTCGGCCATCTGCATGACTGCCTGCTTGAAGTTGCCGCAGTTGACGGACAGGGCCAGGGGCAGGGCGCCGCTGGGGCCGCTATCCGTGTACAGGCCCGTCAGGCGCTCCAGGTTTTTCTGGTAGCGCTCGCGCACGGCCGTCTGCGCCGCCATTTCACCTTGCAGGCGTTCCACTTCGGTGCTGCGCAGGCCGACCAGGGTGGTCAGGTTGCGGATGGTATGCGCGTCGCTCACGTATGCTCCTAGGCCATGATCTGTTCAAGTTGTTCGATGCACGGCCCCATCGGCGCCTCTTCCTTGGTGCCCTGGCACAGGAAGGCTTCGATGGGCGCGTGCAACTGCACGGCGCGGTCGGTGATCGGGTCGGCGCCGGGCACGTAGGCGCCCAGCGGGATCAGGTCGCGCACGCGCGCATGGCGCGCCATCGATGCTTTCAGCGCGCGCGCCGCCTGCATGTGGGGCGGCGTGATCACCTGCGCCATGCAGCGGCTGATCGAGGCGGCGATGTCGATGGCGGGGTAGTGGCCCCGCTCGGCCAGTTCGCGCGTGAGCACGATGTGGCCGTCGAGAATCGCGCGCGCCGTGTCGACCACGGGGTCCTGCTGGTCGTCGCCCTCGGCCAGCACCGTGTAGATGGCGCTCATGCTGCCTTCCGGGTGGGCGCCATTGCCGGCGCTTTCCACCAGTTGCGGCAAGTTTGAAAAGACGGACGGCGGATAGCCGCGCGTGGCTGGCGGCTCGCCCAGGGCCAGCGCCACTTCGCGCAAGGCCATCGCATAGCGCGTCAGCGAATCGACCAGCAGCAGCACGTGCTTGCCCTGGTCGCGGTAATGGGCGGCGATCGAATGGCACAACTCGGTGGCCATGATGCGCATCAACGGCGATTCATCGGCCGGCGCGATCACCAGCACGGCCTTTTTCAAGCCTTCGGCGCCGAGCGACTTTTCCACGAATTCGCGCACTTCGCGGCCCCGCTCGCCGATCAGGCCGACGACGACGACATCGGCCACCGTCTGGCGCGTGATCAGGCCCAGCAGCACGCTCTTGCCGACGCCGGAACCGGCCATCAGCCCCACGCGCTGGCCCTTGCCCAGGGTCAGCATGCTGTTGATGGCGCGCACGCCCACGTCCAGCGGCTCGATCACCGGTTGTTTCTTCAGAGGATTGATTTTTGGTGGCGTGACTTCCAGCGTGTGTTCGCCACCGAGGCGGCCCAGGTCGTCGATCGGCTCGCCCAGGCCATTGACCATGCGGCCCAGCCATGACGGGCCGATCTGCAGGCTGGCCTTGTCGGGCAGGGGCAGTACGCGCGCGCCGGTGGTCAGACCGGTGGCTTTCTTGAACGGCATCAGGTAAGACAGTTTTTCGCGAAAGCCGACGACTTGCGCGTCGAGCCACTCGCCGCTCACAGTTTCAATTTGACAACGCTGGCCCGTGTGCAGGCGGCAGCCGGCGCTTTCCAGCAGCAGGCCGGACGCGCCGACCAGGCGGCCGGTCGGTGTCGCGACCGGGATATCGCCGATCTCGAAACTGCGCAGCGTGTCGGCGATCATGCAGGCGCGCCCTGGTCCGCGTGTTCGGCGGCCAGCGCCAGGTGGCTGCTGACTTGCTCCATGCAGGCCGACAGGCGTTGATGGCAGCCCGCGTCGACTTCATTGTCGCCCGCCTTGATGCGGCATTCGCCCGCGTCGAGGCGCGCGTCGGCGATCAGGTTCCAGCGCTTGGCGCGCTTCGGATCGAGCTCGCTGATGCGTTTCAATTCTTCCGGATTGAGGAAGACGTCGATTTCCTCGCGCGTGGGCGGCATCGAGGCCAGGGTCTCGTCGACCAGAGCCAGCAATTGCACCGGCTGCAACGCCAGTTCCGCGCGGATCACCTGGCGCGCCACCTTGGCCACCAGGTCGACCACTTCCTTGCGCTGCGCTTCGCGGTAATCGGCGCGCACTTTTTTCAGGTCGCGCAAAATCGCGTCGACGGGGCGCGCCAGGCGGTCCAGCGCCACCAGGGTTTCATTGCGGCCTTCTTCGCGGCCCTGCGCCATGCCGTCGTTGCGTCCGGTGTCGTAGCCGTCCTGCTGGCCTTGCACCAGGCCCACTTCGTAGCCGTCGCGCTGGCCCTGCTCGAAGCCTTCCGAGACGGACGCCTGCCACTGGCCATCCGTGTCCTCGTTGGAGGCACGCTGGCCGGCGGCGATGAATTGCGACAGGGGAGGGAAGCGATACGAGCGGAAGTGTTTCATTCGATCACCGCTTCGGCAAACAGTTGTACTTCGATCTCGCCTGCATCGGCGAGGCCTTTGACGGTGGCCATGATTTCCTGGCGCGTCTGTTCGATACGGCTCAAAGGCACGGGGCCGGAACGGCGCATCATGTCTTCGAAGCTCTGTGCCTGGCGGCGCGGCATGGTTTTCAGCACGGCGTCGCGGATCGACGGTTCCGCACCCTTCAGTGCAATCGCCCACTGTTCCATCGGCACGTCTTCCAGGATGCGCGTGAGCGTGACATCGCTCTGCGTGGCCAGGATCAGGAAGTCGTACATGCTCAGTTCGATTTCCGAGACGACGTCCGGATCGTGCGCGCGCAGCAGTTCGACCAGCGCGGCGCGGTTGCCCGGCATGCGGTTGAGAATCTCTGCCGCCTGGCGGATGCCTTCCACGCTGGTGCTTTGCGTGTCGAGCGTGCCCAGGCAGCGGCCTACCAGTTCGTCGAGCTCGACCAGCAGGTCGCGGTCGATCTCGTCCAGGCGCGCCAGGTTCAGCAAGACCAGGTCGCGGCCTTCGACGGGCAGGGCGTCGAGGATCTGGCCGGCCAGCGCGGGCGGCAAAAATGCCAGGAACACGGCTTGCATCTGCACGTGTTCGTTGACGATGTATTCGGCCAGCCATTTTGGCGAGGCCCACTGCAGGCGCGCCATTTTGGGACGGATCGCATCGCCGTAAATATTGTTCAGCACGCTATTTGCGATATCGCTGCCCAGCGCCATGTCCAGCGAACGCTTCAGGTAGCTGCGCGAGGCGCCATGCACGCCGCTTTGCTGGCGGTAGTCGTCGAAGAAGGTCTGCATGGCCGTTTTCACGGATTCGACCTTGATGCCGCTCATGCGCGACATCACTTGCGTGACTTCCAGCAATTCTTCGCGCGACAGGCAGCGCAGCACGTTGGCGGCCTGTTCTTCGCCGATGCTCAGCAGCACGATGGCTGCCTGTTCCACGGGATTCAGGCTGACGCTTTCGTACTCGGCGCCGTCGGAGGGATTATTGTTGTTGAGTTCGGCCATTTTTCTGCATCCATTGTTTGACGACTTCGGCGACACGCTCGGGTTCTTTTTCAGCCAGCACTTTCAGGTGGTCGACCATCACGTCGACCGCCGAGCCTGGTGGCGGCAAATCATAGTTTTCCAGCAGCGGCACGACCGGCATGTTGCCGCCGGCGGACTCGCCTTCGAGCGCCAGCGGGCTGCCATTCACGCCCAGGGCTGGCGCGCCGGCAACGGCCGCGCCATTCGCGCCAGCGGCGCTGCTGCCGGCCAGGGCCATGGCCGGATCGATCTGCTTGAGCGCTGGCGGCGCCAGGCGCGTGGTCAGCAGACGCAGCAGCGGACGCAGGATCAGGAAGTAGCCGAGGATGGCGCCCAGCGCGTACAACAGCCAGCTGCTGAAATCGACGACGGTGTCGCGCTCTTCCCACCACTGCGCCACGGGCGGCTTGGCCGGGAAGGCCAGCGCCGTCAGGCTCAGGCTGTCGCCGCGCTGGGCATTGATGCCCAGGCCGCTGCTCAGCATTTTTTCGATATTGCCCAGTTCGGCAGGGGTCCAGCCCGTTTTCGGATTCGGAGCGGCGGCGCTGTTGAGGACCACGGCGACGCTGAGTTTTTCCAGGCGGCCACGGCTGCGCTTGATCTGCGTAATGCTGCGGTCGTAGGCGTACTGGCGCGTGGTGGCGTTCTTGCGGGCCGTGCCGTCGTCGGACGGTTTCGGTGCGCCATCAGCGGGCGCGGCGCCTGCTGCATCGGCCGGTGCCGGCACGGCGGCCGCTGGCGGACGGTTCGACAGGCTGCCGGGAATGCCGGCCACGGTGCGGTTGCGTTCCTGCTCTTCGCGCATGGCTTCGCTCGTCACTTTCGGGGCTTCGCCGTATTTTTCCAGGGTTTCGTCCACGCGGTCGTTGTTCACGGCGGCCGTCACGCTGAGCTTGAAGTTGTCTTCGCCGATGACGGGACCGAGCAAGCCCGTGACGTTACGGCGGATTTCATCCTGGAAACGTTTCGCGCCTTCATTGCCGGCGGCCGAGGCGTCGAAGCCGTCCGTCAGGTCGACGTGCGCGGACAGCAGGTTGCCGCCCTGGTCGACCAGGCTCACGCGCGTGGGCGCCAGGCTGGCGACGCTGCCGGCCACCATGTTGATGACGGCGGCGATCTGTTCCGGCGCCAGGGTGCGGCCCGGTTTCAGCGCCACGACGATGGAGGCGGACGATTTGTCGCCGTCGCTGGCGACAAACGACGTCGATTTCGCAATCGACAGATGGACGCGCGCCGAAGCGATCGCGTCCATCGTCATGATGCTTTGCGCCAGTTCGCCTTCCAGGCCGCGGCGGAAGCGCACGTCCTGCACGAATTGCGACACGCCCAGCGGGTCGTTCTTGTCCATCAGCTCCAGGCCGGCCGGCAGCTGCGCCGTCACGCCTTTCGAGGCGAGCAGCATGCGCACCTTGCCCAGCATGGCGTCGGGCACCAGCACCTGGCCGCTGTCCGGATGCAGGCGGTAGGGGATGTGCTCGGCGTCCAGGGTGGCCATCATGTCCGTCACGGCCACTTTTTCGCGCGCGCCAAACACCGGCTTGTAGTTGGCCTGATCGCGCCAGGCATACATGGTCACCATGGCGGTGATGCCGATGGCCAGCACGACGATGGGAACCAGGTTTTTCAGCAGGGCGGGCGGGATGGCGGGCTGGGCGCCAAGGCGCCAGCGCGCAAATGCGGACTTCATGGGGGTAATCACTTGGGATAACTTTCGCTGGGAGGCTGGGCGTGGTTCAGGACGTGAAGATTACAGAGGCAGTTTGATGAGTTCGTCGACGGCGCCCATGACCTTGTTGCGCACTTGCATCAACATGGAGAAGGACAGGCTCGCTTCCTGGCTGGCCAGCATGGCGCCGACCATGTCGTCGCTCTTGCCGCTGTCGACGTCGCTCATTTTCTGCGCCGCCATGCGGTCGTCGCCGTTGACCTTGCCAATGGCGTCTTTCATGCTTTGCGCGAAGGAGAAGCCCGATTGTTCCGGGGCGCCGAATTGGGCGGCAGGCGCGATGCTGGCGCCCAGGGCGCGCGCGTCGTTGCTCAGTGCTGCCAGATCGGCCTTGATCAGACCTGCGAGTTCGTTGCTCATCGTGCCCTCTACTTTCAATATGCGGTGACGTATCAATCAGAAATTACTGGTGTTGCCATTCCGGCAGGCATTTCATTGAATGCCATCGCGCCCGGCCCGAATGACAGGGCCCATCAGTTTTATCAGTTGCCACACCATCCGCTCAAGCAGATTCAAACAAACCCGGCAGACCCGCGCCGATATGATTTACATGGCCATGACAACTAATAATTATCTGATAAAAGTTTCTTCTGGCGGCAATAAGGAAACTGAAAACTGCCATAAAAACCGGAATCAGGTAAGCGGAATGGCGCACTGCAAATCACTATTTTCTCGCTATAAGCTTACCTCGCGGCAACTATAAAGTAAAGAGAGGATTGCCTCAAGGAATATTGATACATGGCAATATTTAGCTTTTTCATGTATTGTTCAGCACCGTAGTCATCTAGCATGCGATACGATGCGCAATCGTTTGCTTGCGGACCAGTACCCTGGGTCAAGATGATGCTGTATTTAATTTCGGGCGATCCGTATAATTTGTTCTGCCACCGCAATACCGACATGACCACTACATGACAATCCTTACCAAGACAGATCAAACTGTGCGCCATCAAGTCCTCGATTCCTGTCTGCTTGGACGTCCTGTCCATTTGCTGCATGTATTCGGCGCCCAGCTGCGCGACGACCTGGCCGTGGCCCTGCGCCAGCCGATGAGCCGTCGCTACTGGGGCAATTTCCAGATCGATGCCGTCACCTTGTCGCGCGTGGAAAACGAGGACAGCGTGAACCGCTGGCTGAGTTTTTCCACGCCGGCCAGCCAGACGGGCTTTGCCCTCGAGCGGCAGATACTCTTGAGCGTGCTGAACTATCGCTATGGTAGTGCCGGCGCCAAGGGCGCGTTGCCCGATCCGGCGCAGGTGCGCGTGACGGCCACGGAAGAGCGCCTCGCTGTGGTGCTGGGACAACAGTTGGTCAACAGTTTGATTTCCCGCGTCCACAAGAATCTGCAAACCCTGGGCAAAATCAGCGACATCGACACCAGTGCCGAGGTCGCCGTGCAGTCGGGCGTGCATCCGGTGCGCGGCAGCTGGATCGTCACCGTGGCGCTCAGCGACGTCGAGGCGGGGCAAAGCGGCCAGTTCTGGTTCTCGCTGGACAAGCGCCTGATGGCCGACGTGCTGCGCGGCTTGCTGCCCGAGCGCGCGCAAGCGAAGAAAGCCCTGCGCGGCAGCGTGCGCCCGCTTGCGTCGCGCCTGCAAGTGACCCTGGAAGGCCGCCTCGTCAGCAAACAGGTGCAACTGGGCGCCTTGTTCGACCTGCGCGTGGGCGACGTGATTCCCGTCAGCCTCAGCCGTACCGACGTCATGCTCGACGACTCCCGTTTATTTACAGCTGCTGTTTCCGAACACAAGGGCAAGCTCTGTTTAACCTCCTTTGAAGATGTCGAATAATATGAATATGACCGATACCAACCAGAGCGAAACCCTGCTGGAAGACCTGGGCGATGACATGATCATCGAGCAGGGCGATGTGTCCGACGTGGCCAGCGGCCGCGCGCGGCGCGACATTCCGCAGATGATGCGCAAGATTCCCGTCACCCTGACCCTGGAAGTGGGCTCGGCCCGCATCTCGCTGGAAGAGTTGATGGCCATCGGCCCGGAAAGCGTGATCGAACTCGACATGCTGGCCGGCGAACCGCTGGTGATCAAGGTCAACGGCACGCCGATCGGCCGCGCCGAAGTGGTGGTGGCCGGCGAGAACTATGGCCTGAAAGTCATCGACCTCGACGGCCTCAATCTCGACCTGATGACAGCATGAAGCTGGCGGTACCCGGTTTGAGCCGGCGCCGCGGCGCGCTGGCTGCCGCGCTGGCTGTTCCCGTCCTGATGCTGTGCTGCGCCACCGCTGGCGCGCAGGATTTATTGGCCGGCGTGGTGCCGGGCGCGAAGACCGACCTGTCGGTCAAGATGCAGATCCTCGTCGTCATGACCCTGCTCGGGCTGCTGCCCGTGATGGTCATGATGATGACCAGCTTTACCCGCTTCGTCATCGTGCTGTCCCTGCTGCGCCAGGCCCTGGGCCTGCAGCAGGGCTTGCCCAACCGCATCGTCACCGGCATCGCCCTGATCCTCACCTTGCTGGTCATGCGCCCCATCGGCGACCAGGTGTGGAAGGAAGCGTTCGTGCCTTACGACCGCGACCAGATCGGCATGCAGGAAGCCCTGAAGATCGCCGAAGTGCCGATTTCGCGCTTCATGCTGGCGCAGACGAGCAAGGCGGCGCTGGCGCAGATCGCGCACCTGGCAGGCGAGCCGGCAAGCATGCGTCCGCAAGATCATAGTTTCACGGTCAAGCTGGCCGCGTTCGTGCTGTCCGAACTGAAGACGGCGTTCCAGATCGGCTGCATGCTGTTCATCCCCTTCCTCATCATCGATCTGGTGGTGGCGTCCGTGCTGATGGCCATGGGTATGATGATGCTCTCGCCGCTCGTCATTTCGCTGCCGTTCAAGCTGCTGCTGTTCGTGCTCGTCGACGGCTGGACCCTGACCGTCAACACCCTAGTTACCAGCATACAGGGCTATTGACCGATGTTTACCCCTGAAGTCGCCGTCGACCTGATCATCGAAGCATTGCATGTCGTCATGCTGCTGGTGGTGATCCTGGTCGTGCCGGGTTTGCTCATGGGCCTGCTGGTCGCGCTGGTGCAGGCGGCCACCTCGATCAATGAACAGACCATGAGTTTCCTGCCGCGCCTGCTGGTCACCCTGCTGGCCCTGATCCTGGCCGGACGCTGGATGGCCGGTTATCTGATGGATTATTGCGTGTCCATCTTTCAGCGCGCCGCCACCCTGGTCGGATAGCGCCGCGCGCCATGGATCAGATTTTCAATCAGGTGCTGCCGTTTCTGCTGGCCGTGTGGTGGCCGTTCTGCCGCATCCTGGCCATGCTCAGCGCCTCGCCCGTGATCGGCGACGCCATGGTGCCCGTGCCCGTGCGGGTGCTGCTGTCGCTGGTGCTGGCGATCCTGATGCTGCCCGTGATGCAGGCCTCGGGCGTGTCGCAGGACTTGCTGAAGATTGATCCGTTTTCGCTGCACGCCCTCGTCGCCACCCTGGAGCAGGCCATCATCGGCTTCGTCCTGGGCCTGGCCTTCCACTTCGCCATGTCCGTCATGTCGGTGCTCGGCTACCTGGTGTCGAGCCAGGTCGGCTTTTCCATGGCCGTCATGAACGATCCGCTCAATGGCACCTCGTCGGACGTGATCACGGGAATGCTCACCATCATGTGCATGATCGTGTTTTTCGCTATCGACGGCCATCTGGTGCTGACGGGCGTGATTGGCGCCAGTTTCAAGGCCTGGCCCGTGGGGCAGGGCTACGGGCCGCTGCTGCTGCAGACGGTGGCGTACAACGTGGCGTGGATTTTCGCCGCCGCCATGCTGCTGGCCTTGCCCATCGTCTTTTCCACCATGGTGGTGCAACTGGGTTTCGGCTTCCTGAACCGCGTGGCGCCGTCGCTGAACCTGTTTTCGCTGGGCTTTTCCATGATCACCGTGTTTGGCCTGCTGATGGTGGGGCAGATCGTGCGCTTTATCCCGGAGCACTACATCGCCATGACGAACCGGGTGCTCGATATGATCGCCGAACAGATGCGGGTGGCCCATGGATAGCGCACGTACCAACAGGCTAATGCGCAGTCCACTTCCGGGCATCCGTTGCTCGCTGTACCTCCGTACAGCTGCGCTACTCAACCTGGCATTGAACTTGCTCGCTACGCTTGTAGGGCACGTGCGGAAAGGGGTGGCGCATGGCGGATAGCAGCACGGGCGACAAAACCGAAAAGGCGTCACAGCAAAAGCTGAAGAAGTCGCGCCAGGAAGGGCAGGTGGTGCGTTCGCGCGACCTGTCGACGGCGCTGGGCATCCTGATCAGCATGAAGGTTTTCATTTACCTGCTGCCAGGCTATCTGCTGAGCTTTCGCGAGCTGTTCGCCATGGCCTTCATGCCGCTCGACAGCAAGGGCGCGCTGGAAAATGCCATGTCGATGGCGTTTACGACGTCGGTGGGCTTGCTGATCAAGATGATCGTGCCGCTGTTCTGCGTGCCCCTGTTCGTCGTGCTCGGCTCCCTGATTCCCGGCGGCTGGGTCATCAGCTCGAAGAACTGGATGCCGAAGATGGAGCGCCTGAGCCCGGCCAAGAATCTGGGCCGTCTGTTTGCGCCCAAGCATGCTTTTGAATTCGGCTTGTCGATCGCCAAGGCCGCCGTGCTGGGCATGGTACTGGTGCACGTGAGCCGCTCCAGCCTGGTGCAATACGTGGACTTGCAACACCGGCCCCTGCAGCAGGCCATGCTCGATGGCTCGGCGCTGATGCTCGACGGCCTGATGGCGCTCATTTCCGTCTTCGTCCTGTTTGCCATCATCGACGTGCCGGCGCAGGCGTTTTTCTTTGCCCGCAACCAGCGCATGAGCAAGCAGGATGTCAAGGAAGAACATAAAAGCAGCGAAGGCCGCCCCGAAGTGCGCCAGCGCATCCGCCAGTTGCAGCAGCAGATCGGCCGGCGCAGCGTGCGCAAGACCGTGCCCGACGCCGATGTGGTGATCGTCAACCCCGAGCATTACGCCGTCGCACTGAAGTATGACCAGGACCGCGCCGAGGCGCCGTTCGTCGTTGCCAAGGGCGTCGACGAGATGGCGCTGTATATCCGGCAAGTGGCGAAGGAACACAATATCGAAACGCTGGAGTTGCCGCCGCTGGCGCGCGCCATCTACAACACCAGCCAGGTGCAGCAGCAGATTCCCGTGCAGCTGTACCAGGCCGTGTCGCAGGTGCTGAACTACATCCTGCAATTGAAAGCATTCCGGTCCGGGCAGCGTGCCGCCCAGCCCGTATTACCCACCGAGATGGCCGTGCCATCTCATCTGAGCGAGGTAGTCCCTTCATGAATTTCCTGAACCGCGTGGTTGCTGAAATGCGCCGCCACAAGTTCGCCACGCCGCTGTTCCTGCTGGTGATCCTGGCAATGATCATCCTGCCGCTGCCGCCGGTGCTGCTCGATATCTTGTTCACTTTCAATATCGTGCTGGCACTGATCGTCATCCTCGTCAGCGTGTCGGCCAAGCGGCCGCTCGATTTCTCCGTCTTCCCGACGGTGATCCTGGCCACCACCATGCTCAGGCTGACCCTGAACGTGGCGTCCACGCGCGTGGTGCTGTTGCACGGCCATACGGGCGCGGATGCGGCCGGTAAGGTGATCGAGGCGTTTGGTAACGTGGTGATCGGCGGCAACTTCGTCGTCGGTATCGTGGTCTTCGTGATCTTGATGATCATCAACTTCGCCGTCGTCACCAAGGGCGCCGAGCGTATATCCGAGGTGTCGGCGCGCTTTACCCTCGACGCCTTGCCGGGCAAGCAGATGGCCATTGACGCCGACCTGAACGCCGGCCTGATCAATCAGGAAAAAGCCCAGATCCGCCGCAAGGACGTGGCTGCCGAAGCGGATTTCTATGGCGCCATGGACGGCGCGTCGAAGTTCGTGCGCGGCGACGCCGTCGCGAGTATCCTGATTTTGATCATCAATATGGTCGGCGGCGTGGCCATCGGCTCGCTGATGCACGACTTGTCGTTCGGCGATGCCTTCCGTCAATACGCACTGCTGACCATCGGTGATGGCCTGGTGGCGCAGATTCCGGCGCTGCTGCTGTCGGCCGCGGCCGCCATCCTGGTCACCCGCATCAGCGATTCGGGCGACTTCGAACAGCAGGTGGCAGGCCAGGTGCTGACCTCGCCAACGGTGATCTACAGCGCGGCCGGCATGATGGTGGCGCTGGCCCTGATTCCAGGCATGCCATGGTTTATGTTCATGACCTTTGCCGGCGTGCTGGCGTTTGTCGCCTGGCGATTGACCAAGCGCGTGAAGGGACCCGATGCGGCCGGCATGGCGGCCATCGAGGCGGCCTTGCGCGACGAGCGTCCGGCCGAACTGGAGTGGCAGCAACTGCCTGCCGTGCAGCCGCTGATGGTGATGCTCGGCTATAAACTGGTCGGCATGGTGGATAAAACGCAAGGCGAGCCATTGAACAAGCGCGTCAAGGGCGTGCGCCAGAGCCTGTCCGAGGCGATGGGCTTGCTGCTGCCGAATATCGGCGTGCGCGACGATCTGGCCCTGAAGCCGTCGCAATACGCGATCGTCCTGTCGGGCACCGTCGTGGCGCAGGCGGAAGTGCAGGCCGACCGCCTGATGGCGATCCCGTCGCCGAACGTGTATGGCCAGCTGGACGGCATTCCCGGCATCGAGCCGGCCTACGGCATGCCCGTGACGTGGATTGAGCCGAGCGAGAAGGCGCATGCACTTGGCCTCGGTTACCAGGTCATCGAGGCGCCCAGCGTGATCGCCACGCACTTGTCGAAGATGGTGCGCGAATACTTGCCGGAACTGTTCCGCCACGAAGATGTCTCGAACATGATGGAGCGACTGACGGCCCTGTCGCCCAAGCTGGCCGGCGCGCTGGACAAGGCGCTGACGCACACGCAGCTGCTGCGCGTATTCCGCGTCTTGCTGGCGGAAAATGTGTCGCTGAAGGATATCGTGCCCATCGCCACCACCTTGCTCGACAGTTCGGAAACCACCAAGGATCCGATCCTGCTGGCGGCCGAGGTGCGCTGTGCGCTGCGGCGCCAGATCGTCAGCGGCCTGTTCGGCCAGAAGATGGAAATGCAGGCGTTTAACCTGGGCGGCGAGCTGGAAAACATGCTGCTCGGTTCGCTGAACCAGGCGCGCCAGTCCGGCAAGGTGACCCTCGATAACTATCCGATCGATCCGCATCTGCTGTCGCAGCTGCAAGTGAACATGCCGGTGGCGCGCGAGCAGATGAAGCAGCAGGCCACGCCGCCATTGTTGCTGGTGCTGCCGCAGATCCGTCCGCTGCTGGCCCGCTACGCGCGCCTGTTCGCGCCTGGCCTGCACGTGCTGTCGTATAACGAGATCCCGGAAAACCGCGAAGTGAGCATCATCGGCACGGTGGGGTAATCGATGGAGTAACAAAAACGGCGCTACGGGCGCCGTTTTTATATTGTATCAATCCTGCTGCATCAATCCTGCTCGTCGATGGGTGGCAGTAGCTCGTGTTCCTGGCCATCGGCCAGCAGCAGCACGGTGCTGGCTTGCGCCGTGTCTTCTTCGTCGCCATAGTCGTAACCGAGCGGCGCCGCCACTTCCTTCGAGACGATGATTTCTTCCTCCGGCTCGGCGGCGGGCGCCTCTGCCGGCGCCTCGGGATCGGCCGCCGCTTCCGCTTCCGGCCGCGTCAGCAGCAGGGCCACTTCGGCCATGGCGCGGAACAGGGCCAGCGACAGCGACGCGGCGCCCGCCTGCATCGGGTAATTGCCGTGCACGCGCTGCGCGTGCAGCTGGCGGTTCAGGCGGCAGCGCACCACGCGCAGGCCGGTGCGCCGCACGGCGTCGGCGATCTCGGGCAGGGCCAGGCGCAAATGGCGCAATGCCGCTTCCTCGTCGGCAGCCAGTTCCAGCAGCACGCCGTCGCCGGACGGCTCCATCTGGATCACGACCCGGCCGATGCCGATGATGATCAGTTCGACGCGCAGGGCCACCTTGCCGCGCCGCCTCGGTGTTGCTTCTTCGTCTTCGTCGCTGGCCAGCACGCGCAGCAGCAGGCGCTGGCCGCCCCAGCCATACACGGCAAAGCGCCACGCTTCGCTGTCGACCGTCAACGGCGGACGGGCGCCTTCGCGCAGCAGGGCCGGTTGCTGCTCGGCCATGAACAGATTGCCCGGCACGTGCTGGCCGCGCGCCTGCTCCTGCAGCGCCGCATATTGCTCGCCATAGGTCTTGACCATCACGCGCCACGAGGCGGCCAGTTGCGCCGCGTCGGGCGGTTGCCAGACCAGCTGGCGCGTGAAGAACAGCTGATTGACCTGCATGGCGCTACTGTCGCGCGGCATGGCGCCGCCCGTGCCGTCGGCATTCGGCTTGATGAGGGATGCCAGGCTGTCCTGCCCCTTCTGTTGCAGCTGGGCGGGCAGGGTGCCGGCGTCGGGGGCGGGCGCCATGTAGGGACCGATGGGCACCAGCGGCTGGACCACGCCCGGCACCATCGGCGTAGCGGGGCTGACGTCGAAGCGCTGGGTAATCAGGGGAACCGGGTTGCCCGATGAAATGCGGTCTATCGCCATGCCACTGTGTCCAGATGAAAGTCTATAAAAGCCGGTGAATCAGGCGGTATCAGCCATCATGGCTGCAACAGCGACAGTATCATTTTCTGCATGCTCTGGCTTTGCTTGAGCATCGCCGTGCTGGCCTGCATCAGCATTTGCGCCGACACCATGTTGGCGCTTTCCGCCGCGTAATCGACATCCATGATGCGGCCGATGGCGGCCTTGGTGTTGGTGACCATGTTGGCCAGGTTGTTGTGCACGTGGTCGAGGCGGTTGGCCGCCGCGCCCAGGGCAGAGCGCACGCCGCCGACCTGGTCGAGCGCCGCCGCCAGCTGGTCGATCATGCTGTTGGCGCTCGCATTCGTGCCGATTTCGCTGCCGGCCGTGCCGGTGGCGGCAAAGTTGGCGGAAATGGCTTTCAGTATCGTGTCCAGGCTGCCCATCTTGCCCGACACGTCGAAGCCCATGGTTTCGCTGCTGCTGGCGCCGATCTGGAAGGTCATCGCCTCCGACAGCGTGCCCTTGCCGGCAGCACCATTGCCCAGCAGCAGGCTGCCGCCGTAAGAAGTGTTGGTCAGGATGTTGTACAGCTCGAGCCCCAGCGCATCGTACTCGGACTGCATGGCGTCGCGGTCGGTCTGGTTGGACGAAGCGTCGGCCGCCTGTGTGGCCAGGTCTTTCATGCGTACCAGCATGTCGGTGACTTCGCCAAACGCGCCTTCGGCCGTCTGCAGCATCGAGGTGCTGTTCTGCGTATTGCGCATGGCCACCGTCATGCCGCTGACCTGGGCGCTGAGCCGCGTGGCGATCTGCAGGCCCGCAGCGTCGTCCATGGCCGAGTTGATGCGAAAGCCGGTGGAGAGGCGCATCATCGACGTCGACAGCCGGCTTTGCGCACTGGCGGCGGCGCTTTGGGCGTACATTGCGGCGATATTGGTGTGAATGCTCAGCACGTGGCGGCTCCGGTGGGCGGTGAGGGTGAGTCGGGTCTACCTTGTATAGGCGACTGCGGCGCCAGCATTGTTAAATCGAAAGGCAATATAGTCAAATAAATACGTTTTGCGCATAAAAAAAGCCAGACCGCGGTCTGGCTTGGCGTTGCTGGCCGCAGGCGGCCAGGCAAAGATTATTGCAGCAAGGACATGACCATCGAGGACATGCTGTTGCTTTGTTTCAGCATCGCGGTGCCGGCTTGCAGCAGCATTTGCGACGACGTCATGTTCGAGCTTTCGGTGGCGAAATCGACGTCCATGATGCGGCCGGTAGCGGCCTTGGTGTTGGTCGAGATGTTCGACAGGTTGCTGTTGATGTGGTCGAGGCGGTTGGCGGCGGCGCCCAGTGCCGAACGCACGATGCCGACGTTGTCGATGGCCGCGGCCAGCTTGTCGATGGTGGTGTTGGCCGTGCCGGCTGCGGTCAGCTCGGTGCCGACGCCAGCGGAAGTCGCCTTGAAGTTGTTGGCCGACAGCGCCACCAGCTTGGTGTTCAGAGCGCCCATGTCAGTCGAGACGTTGATGCTCATTTTTTCCGTCGAGCTGGCGCCGATCTGGAACGTCATGGCATCCGACAGCGTGCCGTTGCCGGCGGTGCCGTTGCCCAGCAGGGTCTGACCACCATAGGTGGTGTTGGTCATGACGTTGTACAGTTCCAGGCCCAGCGCGTCAAATTCGGCTTGCATGGCGGTCTTGTCCTGGCCGTTCGACGAAGCATCGGCCGCTTGCGTAGCCAGATCCTTCATGCGTACCAGCATGTTGGTCACTTCGCCAAACGCGCCTTCGGCTGTTTGCAGCATCGAGGTGCTGTTTTGGGTGTTGCTCATGGCGACGGTCATGCCGCTGGTCTGCGCTTTCAGACGCGTGGCGATCTGCAGGCCGGCGGCGTCGTCCATGGCCGAGTTGATGCGGTAGCCGGTGGACAAGCGTGTCATCGAGGTCGACAGTTGCGATTGGGTCTTGGCGATCGAGTTCTGTGCAGACAGCGATGCGTTGTTGGTGTGAAGGCTCAGCATATGGTAACTCCTGTGGTGAATGCATTGCAGGACGGTGGTATTTTTCGTCCTCAAGCAAGACAGGCGACCGCGTTCCAGTAAACGTTAAATGCTGCGTGGAAATTATTTAATAGGATGCGATGGACGTAAAAAAGCCAGACGCGCGGTCTGGCTTTCTTGCTGGCCGGTACCAGCGGGTAATGCGGATAAAAATTATTGCAGCAAGGACATGACCATCGAGGACATGCTGTTGCTTTGTTTCAGCATCGCGGTGCCGGCTTGCAGCAACATTTGCGACGACGTCATGTTCGAGCTTTCGGTAGCGAAGTCAACGTCCATGATGCGGCCGGTCGCGGCTTTGGTGTTGGTGGCGATGTTCGACAGATTGCTGTTGATGTGGTCGAGGCGGTTGGCGGCGGCGCCCAGTGCCGAACGCACGACACCGACGTCGTTGATGGCCGTAGCCAGCAAATCGATGGTGGTGTTGGCGGTGGTGGTCAGTTCCGACGCGCCGGTCGATCCCGCTGCGGCGAAGTTCTTCGTCGCGGCCAGCAGCGATGCCGACAGGTCAACCATGTTTTGCTTGACGTCGATCGACATTTTTTCCGTCGAGCTCGCGCCGATCTGGAAGGTCATGGCAGCCGACAGCGTGCCGGTGGTGCCCGTGCCGTTACCCATCAGCAAGCTGCCGCCGAAGGTGGTGTTGGTCATGACGTTGTACAGTTCCTGGCCCAGGGCGTTGTACTCTGCCTGCATGGCGGTCTTGTCTTGTGCGTTCGACGAAGCATCGGCAGCTTGCGTGGCCAGATCCTTCATGCGCACCAGCATGTTGGTGACTTCGCCAAACGCGCCTTCGGCCGTTTGCAGCATCGAGGTGCTGTTTTGCGTGTTGCTCATGGCAACGGTCATGCCGCTGGTCTGGGCTTTCAGGCGCGTGGCGATCTGCAGGCCGGCTGCGTCATCCATGGCCGAGTTGATGCGGTAGCCGGTGCTCAGGCGTGTCATCGAGGTCGACAGTTGCGATTGGGTTTTGGCAATCGAGTTCTGTGCGGACAGCGATGCGTTATTGGTGTGAAGGCTCAGCATGGTGTTGCTCCTGTAAGGTGAATTCGTCGAGGGGCAACGTTTCTTGCCCTCAATAGTACAAGACGACCAGATCTGCCAGCTTATTAAATGCTGTATGGAAATTTTTCATAATCGCGTATGGCCATGAAAAAAGCCCCGGCAATCGCTTGCCGGGGCTCGTCGTGAGGCGCAGTCGATTATTGCAGCAGGGACATGACCATCGAGGACATGCTGTTGCTTTGTTTCAGCATCGCGGTGCCGGCTTGCAGCAGCATTTGCGACGACGTCATGTTCGAGCTTTCGGTGGCGAAGTCAACGTCCATGATGCGGCCGGTAGCGGCCTTGGTGTTGGTGGCGATGTTCGACAGGTTGCTGTTGATGTGGTCCAGGCGGTTGGCGGCGGCGCCCAGGGCCGAGCGCACGGTGCCAACCTTGTCGATGGCGGTGGTCAGGTTGCCGATGGCGGCGTTGGCCGCTGCCGTCAATTCCGTACCGGCGGCGCCGGCGGTGGAGAAGCTGGCCGAAACGGCTTTCAGGGCAGCTGCCAGGCCGGTCATGCCGGCGGTGACGTCGATCGACATTTTTTCCGTCGAGCTCGCGCCGATCTGGAAGGTCATGGCCGACGACAGCGTGCCGGTGGTGCCCGTGCCATTGCCCAGCAGCAAGCTGCCGCCGAAGGTGGTGTTGGTCATGACGTTGGCCAGTTCCGAACCCAGGGCATCGAATTCAGCCTGCATGGCCTTTTTGTCGTCCGTGTTAGACGAGGCATCGGCAGCTTGCGTGGCCAGGTCTTTCATGCGGATCAGCATGTTGGTCACTTCGCCAAACGCGCCTTCGGCCGTTTGCAGCATCGAGGTGCTGTTCTGCGTGTTGCTCATGGCAACGGTCATGCCGCTGGTCTGGGCTTTCAGGCGCGTGGCGATCTGCAGACCGGCTGCGTCATCCATGGCCGAATTGATGCGGTAGCCGGTGCTCAGGCGGGTCATCGAGGTGGACAGTTGCGATTGTGTTTTAGCAATCGAATTTTGCGCGGACAGCGACGCATTGTTGGTATGCAGGCTCAGCATTGGAAAAACTCCTAATAAGTATGTTCGGTCGGGAGCCGCGAACCATCGCGCTCTCCCTAGTACAAGACGACCATGCCGCGACGTTTATTAAATGCCATGTGGAAATTTTTTATGTGAATGTTGCTGGATGAAAAAAGCCCCGGCAATCGCTTGCCGGGGCTGGTCGTGAAGCGCAGTCGATTATTGCAGCAGGGACATGACCATCGAGGACATGCTGTTGCTTTGTTTCAGCATTGCGGTGCCGGCTTGCAGCAGCATTTGCGACGACGTCATGTTCGAGCTTTCGGTGGCGAAATCGACGTCCATGATGCGGCCGGTTGCAGCCTTGGTGTTGGTCGAGATGTTCGACAGGTTGCTGTTGATGTGGTCCAGACGGTTGGCCGCGGCGCCCAGTGCCGAGCGCACGGTGCCGACGTTGTCGATGGCATCGGCCAGCGTCTTGATCATGGCGTTGGCGGTGGTGCCCGAGGAGATCTCGGCGCCGGCGGTCGTCGTGGCAACCGACGAGAACTTGGCCGACACGGCTTTCAGCGCCGTGTTCAGGGTCGACATGCCGCCCGAGACATCGATCGACATTTTTTCCGTCGAGCTTGCGCCGATCTGGAACGTCATGGTCGTCGACAGGGTCGGCGAACCGGCGGTGCCGGCGCCGTCGCCCAGCAGCTTGCTGCCGCCGAACGTGGTGTTGCTCATGATGTTGTACAGTTCTTGGCCCAGGGCGTCGAACTCTGCCTGCATGGCTTTCTGGTCATCCGTGTTCGACGAAGCATCGGCAGCTTGCGTGGCCAGATCCTTCATGCGCACCAGCATGTTGGTGACTTCGCCAAACGCGCCTTCGGCCGTTTGCAGCATCGAGGTGCTGTTTTGCGTGTTGCTCATGGCAACGGTCATGCCGCTGGTCTGGGCTTTCAGGCGTGTGGCGATCTGCAGGCCGGCGGCGTCGTCCATAGCCGAATTGATGCGGTAGCCGGTGCTCAGGCGGGTCATCGAGGTCGACAATTGCGATTGCGTTTTTGCAATCGAGTTTTGTGCGGACAACGACGCGTTGTTGGTATGCAAACTCAACATGGGAAAACTCCTAATAGGGTAAATTCGGCCGGGAGCTGCAAAGTTGCGCTCTCCATCACTACAGGACGACCATTAGCGCTTCTTTATTAAATGCTTTCTGGAAATATTTATGTAGCAGGGCACAATCATGCCGCGTCCGCTTGCGTGTCCAGTTCAATCTCGAAGCTGGCCGCTGCCTTGCCCTCGCACCAGCGGTGCCACATGGCACGCATGGCGCCTTCGAAGCCGGCGGCGATGACTTCCGAGCGGCCCATGGCCGAATTTTCAATCAGTTGGCGCAAATTGCTGCGGATGTTGGCCAGCAGCGACGGATCGTTGGTGATATACGTGCCCTTGGCCACGAAATCATCGGTGTCTCGCGCGATGAAGGCGTTCAGGCCCATGTGGCTGAGGGCGCACGCCGTGACCCTGCCCGGCAAGGTGTTGCCCGGAATGGTCAGCGTAGGCACGCCCATCCACAGGGCATGCATGGTGGTGGTGCCGCCCGTATACGGGAAGGTGTCGAGACACAGGTCGACTTTGTGATGCAAATGCAAATATTCCTCGGTCGAGGTGCGCGGATGGAATTCGAGGCGCTCGCGCGCGATGCCCTCGCTGGCGAACCAGTCGATATAGGTGTCGAAGGTGCCGCTTTTCGGCATGGCACCCATCAGCATGCGTGCGGTGGGTACGGCGCGCAGCAGTTGCGCCCAGGCGGCGATCACTTCGCGGCTGAGTTTGTTCGGCCGGTTGAAGCTGCCGAAGGTCATGTAGCCGTTCTGCAACGCGGGCAGGGCATTCACGGGTGGCGACATTGCGGACGGCAGGAACGGCGCGGCAGCCGGCAGATAGGCGACGGCTTCGCTGAACTGCTTTTCCATCTCGCCAGGCGGCAAGTAAAAGCGGTCGCACAGGAAGTAATCGATGGCTTGCAGGCCTGTGGTGCCAGGGTAGCCCATCCAGCTTGCCTGCACAGGTGCCGGTTTGTGGGCAAAGGCCAGCAAGCGGTTAATGCCGGTATGGCCCGACAGGTCGATCAGGATATCGATTTCGTCGTTTTCAATCTGCGCCGCCAGCTCGGTATTGCTGAGGTGATTCACTGGGCGCCAATGGTGCAGCAGTTCGCGGATGCGCGCGGTGCAGTCATCCTCGAGCACATTGGTGTAATAACCATACATCACGACACGCGGTGAGGAGCTCAGGTGATGGAAGATGGGCAGGACAAAATTGGCCACCGCGTGGTTATTGAAGTCACCCGAGACAAAGCCCACCTTGAGCACCCGCTCCGGATCACGGTCATTGCGATGTTGCGGCCAGCTGGCGCGCAGCGGCGTTTCGAATAGGTCGGCAAATTTCTGGTGTTCCGCAAACAGCATGGCCGGATCGGGGTAATCCAGGTGCGTCAGGCAAAACAGCAGGTTGCTGTACACGGGGGCGCATTGCGGATCGATGGCCAGGGCGGCCCGGCAACTGGCGATGGCTTCCTGCAGCATGCCTTTTTCGCACAAGGTGGCGCCCAGGCTGGCATGTGCCTCCAGATAGGCAGGCTTGAGCGCGATCGCCTGGTTGAACGCGGCGATGGCCTCGTCATACTGGCTCAGCATGCGATGCGCGATGCCCATGTTCAGGTGGGCGGCGGCAAAGCCGGGGTCGAGCGCGATCGCCTTGCGGTATTCTTCCAGCGCCTCTTCGTGGTGCTTCTGATCATGCAGGACGGCACCGATATTGCTATGCACGATAGCATGCCCGGTGTCAAATTCGAGTGCCTTGGCGTACACGAGCAGTGCTTCGTCATAGCATTTGGCTTTTTGCAGGGCGATGCCGAGCCGGTTGTGCAAGTCGGCCGACTGCGGATCCAGCGCCAGCGCCTGGCGTTGGCAATCGACCGCGCCGTCGAAGTCGCGCGCGGCAGTCAGGGCGTCGGCCAGGTGCAGCAGGGTCTTGCCATAAGCGGGGTCCAGCTGCAGCGCCTTGCGATGCATGGCAATGGCTTCGTCCAGGCGTGCCAGCTCCAGCAGAATCAGGCCCAGATTGTTATAATTGAGGGCATTTTCCGCATCCAGTTCCACCAGGGCCTGGTAGATTTCCAGTGCCTGCGTCTTGCGGTCCAGCGCCAGCAGCGTGCCGCCCAGATTGGTGCAGATGCCGATGTCCGTGGGGTTGCTGTCATGTGCGCGCTGGAAGGCGTCGAGCGCCTCTTCCTGCCGTTCCAGTGCCCTCAGGCACAGTCCCAGACTATTCTGAAAAGCGGCATTGCCGGCATCGAGGCGGACCGCTGTGGCATGACTGGCCAGGGCGTCATCGAGTTGTTCCAGGTCTTGCAAGGTGGCGCCGAGGTTGCTGTGCGCCATGGCATAGTCCGGCGCCAGCGCGACGGCGTGCCGGTAACTGGCCGCCGCGTCGTCGAGCTGCGAGAGGGCTTGCAGCGCATTGCCCAGGTTGCCATGCATTTCCGCGTCGCCGGGTACGATCTCCAGCGCCTGGCGATAGCTGGCGACGGCGCCTTCCAGGTCGCCCAGCGACTTGAGGGTGTTGCCCAGATTGAAATGCGCCATGGCATAGGCCGGATTGATGGCGAGGGCCTGGCGGTATGCGTGCGCCGCCTCGTCCAGCCGGCCCAGCGCCACCAGTGCGCTGCCCAGGTTGCCATGTGCTTCGGCAAAGTCAGGCTGGATTTCCAGTGCCCGCAGATAACAGTCGATGGCTTGGTCGTATTGCCCTGTAGCTTGCCAGGCATTACCCAGATTGCCATGCGCTTCCGCATCGTGTGGTGTGAGCGCCACGGTTTTCTGTAAGGTCGCCAGCGCATCCTTGCCCTGCAGCTGCAAGGCCGTACCCAGAACGCTCCACGCGAACCCTGATTCAGGATAGCTGGCGATCAGGGCGCGCGTGGCGCTCTCCAGTTGCGCGTACTGGCCGGCGTTATACAAGGCAATCACATGCTGCATTTCCTCTGTCGTCGGGGTTTGTGGCAGCTGCGCGACCGCGGCTTTGGCCCTTGCCAGCAATGCCTGCGACTCCGCGTTGTCGAGTCCGCGCTGGATCGCGCTTTCAATGATCTCCAGTCCTTGTACGACCTGCTCCGCCGCCAGCAGGCCATTCGCGTAGGAAATCCAGAACTGGCCCTCGTCCGGATTGACCGATAGTGCCGTGCGCAAATAGGGCAGGGCCGCATCGTGGAAGCCCAGTTGCCCGGCCAGCAGGCCGACATTGTGGTTGGCGATGGCATGGTAGGGCTGCGCCTGGACGATCGACAGATACAACTCCTCGGCCTGCGCATGGCGCCCCGCCTGGTGATGTTCGATAGCGCGCTGCAGCTCAGCGTCGAGGTTCACTGCTTCAGGGGTATGGGTGCTCATGGATGTCGGAGGAAGGTGTGCCAGCGGGAATTGTAACTGCTAGGAATTGAAATGGAGAGTTTCCGTGTGGAATTTTTTTGCCCTATCCGTTTTGCAACAAAACATGAGCAGGGCGCGGCGCTGCCTGGCCTGTTGCTAGCGATGTTGGAATTGCCACTGCATGCGCAAGCGCGGGCCATCCGTTGCCGGCAGGGCAGTAAAGTCATGCCGGCGGTAGAGCGCGATGGCGGCCTGGTTCTCGCTTGCCACTTCCAGCGTGATGCCCCGCAGGTCCAGCTGGCGCGCGTGCGCAAGGCAGGCGGTGAGCATCTGGCTGGCGATGCCCTGGCGGCAAAATTCGCTCAGCACGCTGACGTTGCTGATGTAAGCCGTCCCTGCGGCGGCGTCGTGGTAGACGGCCAGCAAGCCGGCCAGCCGCGTGCCGGACCAGGTTTCGAAGCGCAGCGCGCGCGTCTGCAGCTTGCTGGCGTAATCGGGCAAATTGACGCGTGCACGCAAGTGTGCGAGGAACGCCGCATCGCAGCCGAGAAAATGCGCGACGATCTCTTCTGCCGAGGCGTGCTCGCGGCGCAAGTCGAGTAGCGTGTTCATTGTTCCAGCTTTGCCAGGCCGAAACCATGGCGCCCGAACTGGTTGCCGTTATACAGCAGGTAGACGTTGCCGTCGCACTCGAACACGTGCGGATAGCACTGCATGTCGCTATCCCACTCGCCCTCCGTGCCTTCCAGGCCCGGCTGCTCGTCGTTGCGTGTCCAGTTGGCCAGGTCGTCGGACCAGGCGTGGCCGATGCGATAGCCACGCCCGCTGTTCACGCGGAAATCCGATGATTGCCGGTAGCAGAAGAACATGTGGTGGCGACCGTCAATGGTGATCACGGTGGGCAGTGCCTGGCTTTCATCGGCGCCGAGGCGGTCCGCGATGATCTGGCGCGCTTCTTCCTTGGTCCAGTTGATACCGTCGCTGGACGTGGCATGGCCGATCTTGTAGGTGCGGTCGGGCGCGCTGTCCTCGCTGTAGCGGCGCCAGCCTGTGCCAAAGATGTACCACATGTGAAAGACGCCGTCGATGTGCTTGACGAAGCCATCGCCGACCAGGCAGGGCTCGTGCAGCGATGGGCCGAGCACAGGGCCGGGACCGATGCGCTCGAACGTCAAGCCATTGTCGTGGCTGATGGCCAGGCCGATGGCTGTATCGACGGAAACAGAAACGCGCCGGTTCCAGCCGCACGTGTAGCCATACACGGCGTCGCCGTGGCGCATGACGCTCATCGGGAAAATGCCATGCTCATCGAAACAGCCCAGGCCGCCAAGGGCGATGACGGGATGCTCGGCAACGCCGATGACCGTGCGCAGGTCCTTGCGCATGTCGACGAAGGAAATGTGGCTCAGGTATTTGCCATTCGCCGGATCGACCGCGCGGGTCGAAAAATAGATGCGCACGAAGTCGTCGAAGACCAGTGCCTGCGGCGACTGTGCAAACTGCTTGCAGTCGTTTGCCAGCACATGCTCGGCGGGATCGAATATGTGGCCAAGTTTTTTCCATTGCATGGCTTTGTTCATGCGTCATGTCCTTTTGATACTGGCTGGCCAAGGTTGGCGCGCCATGGCGATACCAGCCTTGCCGGCGTCGTGGCGTGAATGTCCCGCGCCTGATGTAGTGAATTGGTTGTCATGCTGATTCCTCTGGCTTCACGCCGTGGGCCGCGTCATGTCGAACTGCTGGCGTATGGCCGCCTGCAAGGACGCCGGCGACGTAAACATCATCACGTCGACAATGGATAACCACGGCACGAATTCGCCCCCGCCCTGCGGGTAGGGGTGCAGGCGCGACTGCAGGAACTCCAGCGCAATGCCCTTGGCGAGGAAATCCGCCTCGCGATACAGTTGCAGGCCGCCAATGGGGTTGATGTAGTGGTCGGCGCCAGTGGCCTGGCACAGGGCCAGCACCTTGTCCTGCCCCTTGAGCGCATGGTCGATGCCGATGTCGGACGAACGCCGCAGGGGCGTGGTGATGCCAAGGTGCGCGCAGGTCTGTACCAGGCTGTGTAGCAGGAAATCAAACAGGTTGACGGCAGGGTGGCGCACGATGGTTTCCAGCAGTGCCATGGTTTCGCGCAGATACGGTGCGCGACGGTACGCCCCCCTGAACTGGTTGAGCAGTTTTTCCGCGTCGAACTGCGGTGAAATCTCGCGCTCGCAGACATCCAGCTGGTCCGAAGCGTTTTTCAGAGGCACACTGAAGAGTGCATCCCCGTCGTTGAGCAGCATGCGATTGCGGTTGATCCAGCCTTTCTTGGTGTATTTGATATTGTCATAGACAATAAACAGGTCCGCCGCCGCGATCAGCTGGAAATAGCCGATGTAGGGCAGGAAATACGGCTGCATGATGGCCACTCTCATATGGCGTGCAGCAGCGCCGGCGGCGCCCCATATTGCGCGATCAGCTCGCTGATGGCGTCGATGTGTGCTGTTTCCAAGGTCGGATACAGCGGCAGGCAAATCACTTGCTCCGCGGCAACGCGAGCTGCTGGCAGGTTCGCCGGCGCTGCCGAAGGCATGCCGCGGTACATGGGGAAGTCACTGATGAGCGGATAGAAATAGCGTCGCGCGTAGATATTGCTCTCGCGCAATTTCTCGAAAAGGCCGTCGCGGCTCAGCGGGTAGTCGGGCCTGACGAGTATCGGGAAATACGCGTGGTTGGGGGTGACGTTGGGCGGCGGGCTGATGCAGTCGATGCCGCGCACGTGCGCCAGATTTCTGCGGTAGCGCGCGTCGACTTCCTTGCGCTGTGCAAGCGTCGTATCGATATTCTTGAGCTGCAGCAGGCCGAAGGCGGCATTGATTTCACTCATTTTGCCGTTAATGCCCGGCGCCACGACGGTTGTCTCATCGACAAAACCAAAATTTTTCAAATGGTCAATACGCTGCTTGGTCTTGGCATCCGGCGAAATGATGGCGCCGCCCTCGAAGGTATTGAAGACCTTGGTGGCGTGAAAGCTCAGTACGGACAGGTCACCATCATTGAGGACGCTGCCTTGCGCGTGCCGGACGCCAAATGCATGGGCCGCGTCGTAGATGACCTTCAGGCCGTAATTGTCCGCGATTTTCTGTATGCGCTGGACGTCGCAAGGGTGGCCGTAGCAGTGCACCGGCATGATGGCGGTGGTCTGCGGCGTAATGGCCGCCTCGATTTTGGCTGGATCCAGATTGAAGGTGTGCGGATCGATATCGACAAATACCGGCTTGATGCCATTCCACAGCAACGAGTGGGCCGTCGCCACGAACGAGTAGGGCGTGGTGATGACTTCGCCGGTGATGCGCAGCGACTGCAAGGCGGTAATCAGGGCCAGCGTGCCGTTGGTAAACAGGCTGATATGTTTGACGCCGAGGTAGTCGCACAGGGCCTGCTCCAGCTGCTGATGGAACGGCCCGCCATTCGTCAGGATCTTGTTTCCCCAGATTTCCTGCAGGTAGGGCAGGAAATCCTCGAGTGGCGGCAGCGCGGGTTGCGTGACATATAGCGGTTTGCTCAGTGCGTCATGCCGCATGGTGGCCTCCGGATGGTGCGGGTAAGTGCCTGGCCAGGCCAGGCATGTTCATATTGGTTGCCGCCCGTGCCCATGGGCGTGCGAGCTGTTCAGTTTTGAGGTGCAATGCCGCAGCAGGGGACGCGTTCATGGACGGGAGTGATCGAAAAGAATTAGCAACAGGAATTGTAACTGTTGGAAGTGCTTATGAGAAACTTTCCGGGCAGAATTAATTCGTACATGGTGTTGCGGCGCAAACTGGCTGTTGCAGGAAGGTCAAAGCGCGGCAAATCATGGCATTTCCATATTGCCTGGCGCTCGCGGGCTGGCCGGAAGCCGCGCCTCGATGTCTCCTGAGTAACTGTGCTGTTGCCGCCACGCGCGGTGCCGCAGGGCTGCATATTGCGCCTGATTTCACCTCCGTGCCCAAGGGAATATGCGATAATCTTGTCCGCTGGCAAGATTTTTCTTGCGCGGCTCAACGGTGGCGCAGAGTGGATCTGGCCCTACTTGCGATGGGAGAAGCGAGCGATGTTCAAGTGGGAAAAGCTGGGGAAAATGTTCGATCCCTCGACAGTGAGAGATCGTCCCTGGATGAAAGAGTTTTCCCAGGCGCCATCCGTGGTGGTCATGGACCAGGTGGTGCGCGTGTATTTCGCCTGCCGTCCACCCCCTGATGCGCAGGGGAATTATGTCAGCCTTTCCGCCTACGCCGATTTTCGGCGCGACAACTTGCTTGAACTGGTCGGCGTCAGCGAGCAGCCTTTGCTGGAATTGGGCGGCCTCGGCACGTTTGACGAATTCGGCGCCTATTTCACGTCGGTGGTGGCGCGCGACGATGACGTGATGGCCTACTACGTAGGTTACACCCGTTGCGAATCGGTACCATTTACCATCAATATCGGCGCCGCAGTCAGCCGCGATGGCGGCAACACTTTCAGTCGCCTGGGCCAAGGGCCACTTTTGCCCTGTACCCCGAATGAACCGTTCTTCCTGACGACCCCGCGGGTCCGCAAGTTCGGCGCGCGCTGGCATATGTGGTACAGCGCCGGCAAGCGGTGGGTGGAGACGGGCCGCAGGGCGGAGCCTGTGTATCACATCCGCATGGCTACGTCGGACGACGGGGTGCACTGGGTGAAGGAAGATCGCGACCTGGTCGAGTGCGTGATCGGCGACAACGAATGCCAGGCCTGTCCCGACGTCTTCGAGTTTGGCGGCAAATACCACATGCTGTTCTGTTATCGGGCGCATGAGAATTATCACGGGAAAGACGGCGGCTACAAGCTCGGCTACGCGGTGTCGAACGATCTGCTGCACTGGGAACGCGATGACAGCAAGGCCGGACTGAGCGTGTCCGAAGAGGGCTGGGACTCGGAAATGGTGTGCTTCCCGCACGTGTTTGCCCTGGATGGCGAAATCTACCTGCTTTACTTGGGCAATCAGATGGGACGGCACGGCTTTGGCCTGGCGAGGATGAACATACAATGAATAATTGCGCAGAGGGAGTAGTGAAAATGAAAACAGGTTTGAATGAGGAAAAAACGCTGCTGGAAAATTATGCGGCCAACTACATTACCTCGGATGATTCGAGCCAGCAAAGACTGATGCGCCATCTGGAAATGCGGGTATTCAAGCCGTATGTCAACAGGGGACGCGCGCTGGAACTGGGCTGCGAAATCGGCTACATGTCCGAACTGATCGCGCCGCTGGTCGACCAGCTCGACATCGTCGATGCCTCCGAGTTGTTCCTGCAAAGAACGCGGGCGCGCAACATCCCCAACGCGCGCTTTTTCTGTTCCCTGTTCGAGGAATATGTTGCCGAGCAGCCTTACGAGGCCGTGTTCGCCTCGCACGTGCTGGAACATCTGCTGGATGTACAGCAGGTCTTGAAGCAGGTCAAGGCGCAGATGTCGCCTACCGGACACCTGCTCGTGGCGGTGCCGAATGCGCGCGCCATGTCGCGCCAGCTCGCGCGTCACATGGGGCTGATCAACGACCTGTATGAGCTGACGCCGAACGATCTGCGTGGCGGTCATCGCCGGGTCTACGACCGCGTGACATTGAACCGTGAGCTTGAGACGGCCGGTTTCGAGGTGGTGGCGCTGGGCGGGATCTTCTTCAAGCCGCTGGCAGATTTCCAGATGGACAAGATGATTGATTCCGGCATCCTCGGCGAGCCGCAGCTGGAAGGCCTGTATCGCATGGGAAACGAGTATCCCGATATGTGCGCGGACGTGTACGCGATCGCGCGTCCCAAGGCCTAGCCCTGTCTGGATTGGCTATCGATGAATATTGGAAAGGCGGACACTATAAATAAGCGCGTATTGATTTTTCCCGCAGGCATGCCACGCTCGCTGGCCTACCTCGACCAGGCCCTGGCGAATGGCATGGAGGTGGTGGGTTCGTCTTCGCTCGGGCACGACCCTGCGCGCGAGCGTTACTCGCGCTGGGTGCAGCTGCCCTACGTGACCGCGCCGGAATTCGACCAGGCCTTGCGGCAGGCCGTTGCTGCCCATGATATCGGCAGTATCTACACGCCCAATCCCGTCGTCTGGGATTACCTGCAGCGGCGTCTGGAGCGCGACTTCCCGGGTCTGGTGCTGGTCAACAGCGCACCGCTCGCCAGTGAAATGGCGCCGTATGCGCGTGCCCTTGCATTCGGCAAGGCGGTGCTGGCGCAGCCATTCGGGCTGGCGGCCAGCGGCGAGCAGGCGCCGGCGGCCGCGACTCAGATCGCCGCGCTGTTCCGGCATGCCGAAACCATCCCTGGCATGTGCGACCAGGAAAAGATACGTGCCTTGTGCGAAGTTTTCCGCTATTGCCCGGCAGGCGATGTCGTGGAAGTGGGCAGTTGGTGGGGGAAATCCGCCTTCGTGCTCGCTTCGCTGGCGCGTTGCCATGGTACGGGCAAGCTGCTGTGCGTCGATCCGTGGACGAGCAAGCACCTGGTGCAGGCAAACAAGAGCGACCTGATCGATAACGTTGCGTGGGATGCCAGTGAAGCGCTGACCGTCTTCCAGCTCAACCTGTTGCCCTATGCGAATGGCATGGTGAACTATCTGCGCTTGCCCTCGGTGGAGGCGGCGCTCGAATACCGCCAGGATCACGTGGTCGAGACGGAGGCCTTTGGCCGGACCGAGTACAGCGGCAACATCGCCTTGCTGCATATCGATGGCAACCACGGCTACGCCGAAGTGCGGGCCGATATTGCCTCCTGGTGCGATCTGGTCAGACCGGGTGGCTGGATCGTGATGGATGACTATGCATGGGCTTACGGTGACGGACCGCGCCGCGCCACGGATGAATTCCTGTTCCAGCATGCTGCACGCATTTCCTGCGCCTTTTTCTCGGGTGGGGCACTCTTTATCCAGGTAGCAAGCTAGCCTGCGTCTTGCGCCAGCGGTGCCGGCAACGGGGGAGCGGCGGGGCTGGCTCGTCTGGCCAGCCCCGTTGTTGCAACAAATGTCATATTGTCGCTAAAGCAGGCGGCAACAGCCGCCACCTCGGCGGCTGATCGCCAACTTACATATTCGGATAATTCGGCCCGCCGCCGCCTTCCGGTGTCACCCACACGATGTTCTGCGTCGGGTCCTTGATGTCGCAGGTTTTACAGTGCACGCAGTTCTGCGCATTGATCTGCAGGCGTTCGGCGCCGTCGTCGTTCTTCACGAACTCGTACACGCCGGCGGGACAGTAACGCGCTTCCGGACCCGCATACGTGGCCAGGTTGACGTCGACCGGGACGCTGGCGTTCTTCAACGTCAGGTGGATCGGCTGGTCTTCCGCGTGGTTCGTGTTCGAGATGAACACGGACGACATCTTGTCGAAAGTCAGCTTGCCATCGGGTTTCGGATACACGATCTTTTTCGACTGGGCGGCCGGTTTCAGGCATTCGTGGTCGCCGTGCGAGTGGTGCAGCGTCCATGGCGCCTTGCCGCGGAAGATCAACTGGTCGATGCCCGTCATCAGGCTGCCCAGGTACAGGCCCTTCGACAGCCATGGCTTGACGTTGCGCGCCACGTGCAGCTCTTCATGCAGCCACGATTTCTCGAAAGCGACAGGGTAGCTCGTCAGTTCGTCGTGCTGGCGCTGTTCGCCCAGCGCGCCGAAGGCCGCGTCCGCCGCCAGCATGCCGCTCTTGATGGCGGCGTGGCTGCCCTTGATGCGGCTCATGTTCAGGAAGCCCGCATCGCAGCCGATCAGCGCGCCGCCGGCAAACACCAGTTTCGGCAACGATTGCAGGCCGCCGGCCGCGATCGCGCGCGCGCCGTAGGAAATACGCTTGCCGCCTTCGAAGAACTTGCGGATTTCCGGATGCGTTTTATAGCGCTGGAATTCCTCGTACGGCGACAAATACGGGTTTTCGTAGTTCAGTCCCACCACGTAGCCGACCATCACCTGGTTGTCTTCCAGGTGGTACAGGAAGGAGCCGCCATAGGTTTTCGTGTCCAGCGGCCAGCCGCTCGAGTGGATCACCAGGCCTGGCTTGTGCTGGGCCGGGTCGATTTCCCACAATTCCTTGATGCCGATGCCGTACGATTGCGGGTCCTTGCCGGCGTTCAAGTCATACTTGGCCATCAATTGCTTGCCCAGGTGGCCGCGCGCGCCTTCGGCGAACAAGGTGTACTTGGCGTGCAATTCCATGCCCAGCTGGAAGTCGGGGCCCGGTTCGCCATCGCGCTTGACGCCCATGTTGCCGGTCGCCACGCCTTTCACGGAGCCGTCGTCGTTGTAGAGGATTTCCGCGGCAGGGAAGCCCGGGAAGATTTCCACGCCCAGTTTTTCCGCCTGCTGGCCCATCCAGCGCACCACATTGCCCAGCGAGACGATGTAATTGCCGTGGTTTTCAAAGCAGGCCGGTACGGCGAAGCCCGGCGTTTTATACGCTTTCGTTTCGGTCAGGAACAGGATGCGGTCCTCCGTCACTTCCGTGTTCAGGGGCGCGCCCAGTTCTTTCCACTTCGGAATCAGTTCGGTCAACGCTTTCGGGTCCATGATGGCGCCCGACAGGATATGCGCGCCCAGTTCGCCGCCTTTTTCCAGCACGCAGACGGACACTTCCTGGCTCTTTTCAGCGGCCAGCTGCTTCAGGCGGATCGCCGCGGCCAGGCCTGCGGGGCCACCGCCGACGATCACCACGTCATACTCCATGGTTTCGCGCGGTCCGTACTGTTCAACTAAGTTATTAGGCTGTGTCATGGTCTCGATTGTTAGTAACTAAATAGGTAGCAAGGATAGGGAATAAAGCATCATCGGGGAAATTTAAGCACGAGTGTGCTTGTTTTTGACGAGGATTGCAACTTTGGCGCCATTTTGCGTGACATTGCCCCTCGCCGCAATCTAAATCCGGCCATTTTGTGTAATGATGGCGTTTACTTTTGCTCGAGTGCGCTGCGGGGGAATGTGCCCGATTGCCATAGGCACGGCGTAAAGTGTTGTTTAAAATAAAACAGGAGTAGCTCGTGGGCATAGAAGTCAATTTCGAGGGCAAGATTGCCCTGATTACCGGCGCATCGAGCGGCCTCGGCGCGCGCTTTGCGAAAGTGCTGGCCCAGGCCGGCGCACAGGTCGTGCTGGCGTCGCGCCGCACCGAACGCCTGAAGGAGTTGCGCGCTGAAATCGAAGCGGACGGCGGCGCCGCGCACGTCGTGTCGCTCGACGTGACCGACTTCGCCAGCATCAAGTCGGCCATCGCACATGCGGAAACGGAAGCGGGCCCCATCGATATCCTCGTCAACAATTCCGGTGTCTCCACCACGCAACGCCTGGTCGACGTCACGCCCGAAGATTACTCGTTCGTGATGGACACCAACCTGCGCGGATCGTTCTTCGTGGCCCAGCAAACGGCCAAGCGCATGATCGCGCGCGCCAAGGGCGACCCGAAGAAACAGCACCGCATCATCAATATCGCCTCGATGGCGGGCTTGCAGGTGCTGCCGCAGATCGGCGTGTATTGCATGAGCAAGGCGGGCATGGTGCACATGACGCGCGCCATGGCGGTGGAGTGGGGGAAATATGGCATCAACACGAACGCCATCTGTCCCGGTTATATTTCCACGGAAATCAATGAAGATTACTTTGCCACCGAGCAGGGCAAGAAGCTGATCGAAATGCTGCCGAATAAACGTCCGGGCAAGCCGGAAGACCTGGACGGCCTGTTGCTGCTGCTGGCGGGAGAGGATTCGCATTTCATCAATGGCGCCATCATTTCCGCAGACGGTGGAATGAGTACCTTCTAACGCTGCAGCTGCAGTCCCACCAGCTTGTGCACGAGTTCCGACGACGTCGATGCGGCGAACTTGCGCATCAGCTTGGCGCGGTGCATTTCCACCGTGCGGGGGCTGAGGTCGATCTGGCGGGCGATGACCTTGCTGGTCTTGCCTTCCACCAGCAGGGCGGCGATTTCGCGCTCGCGCGGGGTCAGTTCGGCCGTCACGGGACGTTTCTCGCTGACATCCTCGAACGTCCAGATGCCCGCTCCCAGCGGTTTGTTCGGCAGCATGGCGTGGCCCGTGACGTGGCACCAGAACAATTCCCCATTACTGCGGCGCATGATGCGCTCGTCCGAATAGCGGCCTTTGGCGTTCATGATGGGGATGATGCGGTCACCCGTGCGCAGGAATTCGTCGTGCGTGGGGTAGAGTACTTCGAAGGACTGGTCGTCGAGCTGGGCGCGCGCATAGCCGAACATGGCTGCCAGCGCTTCGTTGCAGCTGCGCATGATACGGTTTTCCGACATGCACATGCCCACGGGCGCGTGCAGGAAGATGCTTTCATAATCGATGGCTGACGCGGCGTTCATCTGATACGTATCACTCTCACAGGGGGATTGCCGGCACGGCGCCGGTAGTTCTACGGTATTGTACTTTCCACTCGCGTATTTTATGCTGGGTCGCTGCCTGAGTCATGGACTCAAGACCAAAGCTTAACAAAAGATAGAGGGACACCCATGAATAAAGTTTATCCTGACGCCGCCTCGGCGCTGGCCGGTATCGTCCAAGATGGCCAGACCATCGCCGTCGGCGGCTTCGGCCTGTGCGGCATTCCCGAAGCCCTGATCGGCGCCTTGCGCGATTCGGGCGTGACGGGTCTGACGGCCATTTCGAATAACGCCGGCGTGGACGGCTTCGGCCTGGGCCAGCTCTTGACCACGCGCCAGATCAAGAAAATGATCGCCTCCTACGTGGGTGAAAACAAGGAATTCGCGCGCCAGTACCTGGCCGGCGAACTGGAACTGGAATTTACGCCGCAAGGCACCCTGGCTGAAAAACTGCGCGCCGGCGGCGCCGGCATTCCCGCCTTCTTCACCAAGACGGGCGTGGGCACCATCGTTGCCGACGGCAAGGAACTGCGCGAATTCGACGGCGAGCAATACGTGATGGAGCGCAGCCTCGTGGCCGACGTGTCGCTGGTCAAAGCCTACATGGCCGACCGTGCAGGCAATTTGGTCTACCGCAAGACGGCGCGCAATTTCAACCCGAACGTGGCCATGGCCGGCAAGATCACCATCGTCGAAGTGGAAAAACTGGTGGAAGTGGGCGAAATCGACCCGGACCAAGTCCACACGCCGAGCATCTTCGTGCACCGCATCGTGGTCAACGCGAACCCGGAAAAACGCATCGAGCAGCGCACCGTGCGCACTGAAGCATAAAAAAGAATACGGAGATTATTATGGCTTGGACGAGAGATGAGATGGCCGCGCGCGCGGCGAAAGAATTGCAGGATGGCTTTTATGTGAACCTGGGCATCGGCTTGCCGACCCTGGTGGCCAACTATGTGCCGGAGAACATCGAAGTATTCCTGCAGTCGGAAAACGGTTTATTGGGCATCGGCCCGTTCCCCACCGATGCGGAAGTCGATGCCGACCTGATCAACGCGGGCAAACAGACGGTGACGGCCTTGCCCGGCGCCGCCTACTTCAGCTCGGCCGATTCTTTCGGCATGATCCGCGGCGGCAAGATCAACCTGGCCATCTTGGGCGCCATGCAAGTGTCGGAAAAGGGCGACCTGGCAAACTGGATGATTCCAGGCAAGATGGTCAAGGGCATGGGCGGCGCGATGGACCTCGTTGCCGGCGTCAAGCGCGTGGTCGTGCTGATGGAACACGTGGCCACGGCCAAGGATGGCACGACGTCGCACAAGCTGCTGAAACAGTGCGACTTGCCGCTGACGGGCGTGGGCGTGGTCGACGTCATCATCAGCGACCTGGGCGTGATCGACGTGACGGAAAACGGCTTGAAGCTGGTGGAGCTGGCGCCGGGCGTGACCAAGGAACAAGTGCAGGCGGCCACGGGCGCTGAGCTGGACGTCTCCGCCGTGTAAGCTCGGCGGATCGTCGTATGAAAGCAGGGCGGACAGCGATGTCCGCCCTTTTTTATGCGGCCGCCTTGCCGCGCAGCCCGTCCAGGCTGTAGGCGCCGGCGCCCGCTGCCGCGAAATACAGGAAGGTGAAGCAGTACATCACGGCCATTTCGCCGCCGTTCAGGATCGGCAGGAAACCTGCTGGCGCATGCGCCATGAAATAGGCGGCCGCCATCTGGCCTGACAGGATGAAAGCGACGGGGCGCGTGAACAGGCCCACCAGCAGCAAGGTACCGCCGACCAGTTCGATGACGCCGGCCGCACCCATCACGGAAAACAGTTGCAAGCCATCGAACATGGCCACGTGCGGCGCGCCGAACAGCTTGGCCGTGCCGTGTTGCAGGAAGAGGAAACCGAGGATGATGCGCAGCAGGCCCAGCAAACGTGGGTTCCAGGTGGCGTAAAAGGCGGGCGAGAGGGACATGACGTACTCCATTCAAAGGTGGATGGTTCGGTGTCAGGCTTGCATTAACGCAATGTCATTATGCGCGAGCCTGGCAGCGAACAGTAAGTCAGTACTGTAATGGTTTTTTATTCATTGATCATCATGGTAAATATTGATGCATGATTTACTATTGGTTGATGATGCGATATAGCCCACGCGCAATGAAAAAAGCCCCGCGGATCGCTCCGCGGGGCTTTTCAAGTGCTTGAGGCGCTTACTTGACGATATTCACGGCCGGTGCGACATACGCGTCGTCGGTCGGGTGGGTGGGATTCGCCAGCTCGCTGTGCAGCTTGTCCATGTCCAGCTCCTTTTCCCATTTCGACACGACGATGGTGGCCACGCCGTTGCCGACGAAATTGGTCAGCGCGCGGCATTCGCTCATGAAGCGGTCGATGCCCAGAATCAGCGCCATGCCGGCCACGGGGATCGTCGGCACGACGGCCAGGGTCGCGGCCAGGGTGATGAAGCCGGCGCCCGTGATGCCGGACGCGCCTTTCGAGGTCAGCATCGCCACGCCCAGGATGGTCAGTTCCTGCCAGATGGTCAGTTCCGTGTTGGTTGCTTGCGCCACGAACAGGGCCGCCATGGTCATGTAGATGTTGGTACCGTCCAGGTTGAACGAGTAGCCGGTAGGCACGACCAGGCCGACGACCGGCTTGGAGCAGCCCAGGCGCTCGAGTTTTTTCATCAGGGCCGGCAGGGCCGATTCCGATGAGCTGGTACCGAGCACGATCAGCAGCTCTTCCTTGATGTACAGCAGGAAGCGGCCGATGGAGAAGCCCGTGTACTTGGCGATCAGGCCCAGCACGACGAAGACGAACAGGAAGCAGGTCAGGTAGAACGAGCCCATCAGTTTGGCCAGCGGGATCAGCGAAGCCAGGCCGTATTTGCCGATGGTAAAGGCCATCGCGCCGAATGCGCCGATCGGAGCGACTTTCATGATGATGTTGACCATGCCGAAGATCGCATGCGACAGCTCGTCGATCAGCTTGGTGACCGGACGGCCGCGCTCGCCCAGCAGTGACAGCGAGAAGCCGAACAGGATGGCGATCAACAGCACTTGCAGGATGTCGCCCTTGGCGAAGGCGTCAACGAAAGTCTTCGGGATGATGTTCATCACGAAGTCGATGGTCGACATGCCTTCGGCGTGCGTGTATTGCGCGATCGACTTGGCGTCCAGGTGGGCCGGATCGGCGTTGAAGCCGGCGCCCGGTTTGAGGATATTGGCGACCAGCAAGCCGATGGCCAGCGCGAAGGTGGAGACCACTTCAAAGTACAGCAGCGCCTTGCCGCCCACTCGGCCGATCTTCTTGACGTCCTGCATGCCGGCGATACCGGAGACCACGGTACAGAAGATCACCGGGGCGATGATCATCTTGATCAGTTTGATAAAGCCGTCGCCCAGCGGTTTCATGTCGACGGCGTTCGAAGGGTAGAACACCCCCAGCAGCACGCCGGCCACGATGGCGAACAGCACCTGTACGTACAGGATTTTATAGAATGGTTTTTTCACGAGTGGTCTCCTCTTGCGGGTTGATGCTGCGATCATCCGCCCATTGCCAGGCCGCCTCAATTGTGGATAACCGCAGATATGCATTTTCGCTATATCGGGTATTGCGCCATGGCGACCGTGCCAGTGCTGTGCTGCGGCGCAGCATTTCAGGCGCGCGCTTGGAGCATTGCCCGCGCTGCGCTACACTGCCGTAGCGTCGCGCGCGGGACACCTCTTGGCGGGCAGGAAGCGGTGCTCTTTTTACATCGAATAAGGAATTGGCATGATCGAAGCGAGCATCAAATCCGTCCAGTGCATCTCCCCCGCAGGCTTGCATACCATGTCGTACAAGGAGTGGGGCGCGGCCGATAATCCGAACGTGCTCGTCTGCGCCCATGGCGTGACGCGGGTGGCGGACGACTTCGACAACCTGGCGCGCGCCATGGCCAGCGATTACCGCGTGATCTGCCCAGACGTGGTGGGGCGCGGGCGCTCGGGCTGGCTGGCCAATCCCCAGTTTTACCGCGTGCCGCAATATGTGAGCGACATGGTGACCCTGCTGGCGCGCGTGCTGGCCAATGGCGAGCGCCAGACGGTGGACTGGTTCGGTACGTCGATGGGCGGCTTGATCGGCCTGGGCCTGGCCTCGTTGCCCAACAGCCCGATCAGCAAACTGGTGCTCAACGATATCGGCCCGACTCTGGCGCCGGAAGCCTTGCAGCGCATCGGCGACTACATCGGCCAGGACTTGCGTTTCGAGACGTTTGAACAGGGTGCCAGGTTTGTGCGCGACGTGTCCGCCAGCTTCGGCCCGCACACGGACGCGGAATGGCATAAACTGGCGGTGGATGTGTTGCGGCAAGATAAAGATGGCCACTGGCGCCGCCACTATGATATGGGACTGGCCATGCCGTTCCGCTCGGCCACGCCGGAATCGGCGGCCAGCGACGAAGCCATGCTGTGGGCCGCGTATGATGCCGTGCGCTGCCCCACCTTGCTGGTGCGCGGGTCGGAATCGGACCTGCTGTCGCGCGAGACGGCGCAGATCATGCTCGGTCGCGGCCCGAAGGCGGAGCTGGTGGAAATCGCCGGCGTGGGCCATGCGCCCACTTTCGTCCACGACGACCAGATCGCCATCGCGCGCAAGTTTTTGCTGGGCAAGTAATAGTCAGTAACAATCAGTAACGCTGTACAGATTTTGAAACAACCGAAAGAAGAAGCATGGAAATTACACGACTGCACGTAGGCAAACGCCTCTCCGAAGTAGCCATACACAACAACACCATCTACCTGGCGGGCCAGATCGCTGAAGACACCACGCAAGGCATCGTCGGCCAGACGCGCGAAGTGCTCGGCCACGTCGACCGTCTGCTGATGGAAGCGGGCAGCGACAAGACTTGCATCCTGTCGTGCCAGATATACATCGCCGACATGAAGGATTTCCCCGGCATGAATGAAGTGTGGGACGACTGGGTCGCCTCAGGCCACACGCCGCCGCGCGCCACGGTGGAAGCGAAACTGGCCAATCCGGCTTGCCTGGTGGAAATCGTCATCATCGCTGCAGAACGCTAAGTCATCAAGTTGCTCAGTCATCAAGTTTAAAGGTATTACATGGTTTCCATCTCGGCCCCGAATAGCGTCACCTCGGAACAACTGGTAGAGGGCTTGAGTGCGCCGGACTGCGCGCGCGTGCTGGACGCGCTCGCGTATGCCACCGAAGCGTATGGCGACAAGCAGACCTTTGCCGGCCGCTCCGCGCTGGAGTTCGCCATCGGCGTGGCCACCACCCTGGCTTTCCTGCGCAGCGATGCGGAAACGCGCATCGCCGGCCTGATGTTCGAGCTGACCCTGCTGGAACCGGACACGGCGGCCGACATCGAGCCCCGTTTCGGCAAGCAGGTGTGCGACCTGGCGACAGGCGTGCGCCAGCTGATCCGCTTGCGCGCGCTGACCCAGGCGCAGCACGGCAGCGTCGGCGGGCGCGGCAAGAATGCGGCGCAGCAAGCCGTGGCCCAGGTGGAAACCCTGCGCAAGATGTTGCTGGCGATGGCTTCCGACATGCGTGTCGTGCTGGTGCGCCTGGCCGCCTGCGTGACGACCTTGCGTTACTTTGCCGAACTAAAGCTGTTTAACGAAATGACGCGTGAATACGGCAAGGAAACGCTGGATTTGTACGCGCCGCTGGCCAACCGCCTCGGCATCTGGCAGCTGAAGTGGGAACTGGAAGATTTGTCGTTCCGCTTCATCGAGCCGGAAGCGTATAAACGCATCGCCAAGATGCTGGAAGAAAAGCGCATGATGCGCGAGGGTTTTGTTTCCTCCGCGATTTTGCGCCTGCAGACGGAACTGGCTTCGGCCGGTATCCAGGCGGAAGTGTTTGGCCGCCCGAAACACATTTACAGCATCTGGAACAAGATGCGCGGCAAGGAACTGGACTTTACGGCCCTGTACGACGTGCGCGCCTTCCGCGTCATCGTTGCCGACGTGAAAACCTGCTACACGGTGCTGGGCGTGGTCCACAATATCTGGACCCCCATCCCGAAAGAATTTGACGATTACATTTCGCGGCCGAAACCCAACGGTTACCAGTCGCTGCACACGGTGGTGACGGCCGAGGATGGCCGCCCGCTGGAAGTGCAAATCCGCACCAATGAAATGCACAGCTTTGCCGAATACGGCGTGGCCGCGCACTGGCGCTACAAGGAAGAGGGCGGCTCGAACTTTGCCGGCCAGAAATACGACGAAAAGATCGCCTGGCTGCGCCAGTTGCTCGCCTGGAAAACGGAAGTGGCCGACGCCGTCGTGGGCCAGGAAGAAATCCAGCGCGAATGGGTGGAAAAACTCAAATCAGCCACCTTGGACGACCGCATCTTCGTCATGACGCCGCAAGCGCGCGTGCTGGAGTTGCCCGTGGGCGCCACGCCCGTCGACTTTGCGTATCACCTGCACACGGACGTGGGCCACCGCTGCCGCGGCGCCAAGGTCGACGGCATCATGGTGCCTCTGAATACGCAATTAAAAAACGGCCAGACCTGCGAAATCATCACGGCCAAGGGCGCGCCGGGCACGGCCGGACCGTCGCGCGACTGGCTCAGCGCCGGCTACGCCGTCAGCACGCGCACGCGCTCGAAAATCCGCGCCTGGTTCCACGCCATCGACATGCAGGAAACCCTGGCCCACGGCCGCGCGCTGGTGGAAAAATCCTTGCAGCGCGAAGGCAAGACGGCCGTCAACCTCGAAGCGCTGGCGCAAAAGCTGGGCTTTGCGAAAGTCGACGAGCTGTTCCTGTCGGTCGGCAAGGATGAATTCAGCCTGCGCCACGTGGAGCAGGCGCTGCACGACAATGGCGAAGTGGTGGTGCCGGAAGACGCCGTGCTGGTCGGCAAAAGCCGCGCTTCCAGCGTGGAGCAGGGCGCCAAGTCCGGCGTGCTGGTGGTGGGCACCGAAGGCTTGATGACCGTGCTGGCCAAGTGCTGCAAGCCGGCGCCGCCGGACAGCATCGTCGGTTTTGTCACGCGCGGCAAGGGTGTGTCGATACACCGCGCCACGTGCAAGAACTTCGAGGAAATGCGCGCCAAGTCGCCCGAGCGTGTGATCTTCACGGAGTGGGGCAGCACGGGCGGGCACGACACCGTGTATCCGGTCGACATTTTCATTCTGGCAGGCGACCGCCAGGGCTTGCTGCGTGACATCTCCGAAATCTTTTCGCGCGAAAAAATCAACGTGATCGGCGTCAACACCCAAAGCGCCAAGGGCCAGGCCCGCATGACCTTTACGGCCGAGATCAGCTCGACGGCGCAGTTGTTGAAGGCGCTGAATGTAATTAAAGACGTCAGTGGTGTTCTTGAGGCTCGGCGTAGTTAGTTTTGTTGAACCCCAAGTGCAGAAGCTGGGGTCGTACCCTGAGGGTACGACCCCGGTCTTTGCCGTTGGGTTTAATTAGTGCGTCTTGTCGCCCTGATGCAACCCCGCCATCGCCGCCGTCTCCGGCTGCAAGGTAATATGGTCGATGCCATGCTTACTCAATAACATCTTCTTGATCGCCCGCAAGACCTTCGGCCAATGGTCGAGGTGTTCGATTTCCACGTGGCCGATCAGGGCTGGCTGGCCTGGCGACATGTCCCATACGTGCAGGTCGTGCACGGAAATCACGCCGTCCACCTGCTCCACGTCCGCGCCCACCTGGATGTAGTCAATGTGCATGGGCACGCCTTCCATCAGGAAGTGGTACGACTCTTTCAATACCCCGAACGTGGATTTCAGGATCAGCAGGGACACCAGCACGGACAGCAGCGGGTCGATCTGCATCCAGCCCGTGAAGTAAATCACGGCGCCGGCGACGATGGCGGCGACCGAGCCGAGCAAATCACCCATCACGTGCACGAGGGCAGCGCGCGTGTTCACGCTTTGCTTGTCTTTCGATAATACCCACGCCACCACCAGGTTGATGGCCAGGCCGATGAAGGCGACGATGAAGACCATGCCGCCTTGCACGGTTTGCGGCGCGGAAAAGCGCTGCACGGCTTCATAGCAGATCCAGCCCACCACGCACAGCATGGCCAAGCCGTTGACGAAGGCGGCCAGCGCTTCGGCGCGGCCAAAGCCGAACGAGTGGCGCGGGGAAGGCGGGCGGCGCGCGATCAGCTGCGCCAGCAGGGCCAGGCCCAGCGCGGCCGCGTCCGTGACCATGTGGCCAGCGTCGGAAATCAGGGCCAGCGAATTGGACATGAAACCGGCGATGACTTCGATGCCGGCGAATGACAGGGTCAGCCCCAGCGCCCACGCGAGGATGCTCTGGCTGCGTCCCTCGAACGAGTGGGTATGCTTGGCGTCGCCCTTCAGGTGGGCGTGCAAATGGGTGGCGTCGTGTTCGCTGTTGTCGTGCGTGGGATGCATGGAATGCTTTGTGAAATGAGGTTGCCGTCAGTGTAATTGAAAAGCAACAAAATAGTCGGCGCATAAAAAAACCTGCAGGCCGTGAGGCACTGCAGGTTTTACCTGGAGCAAATAATTTTACTGCGCCGCCGTCTCGCCAAACTTGCCTTCGCGGAAATCCTGTACGGCCTGGAATACTTCCGCCTGGGTATTCATGACGAACGGGCCATATTGCGCGATCGGCTCGTTCAAGGGCTGGCCGGCGACAAGGATCACGCGTCCGCCTTCGGGCGCCTCGATGCGCACGCCATCGCTGCCCGGCGTGTTGGCAAAGATCGCCATGCGCAGGGCGGGCACGGCCTTGCCGTCGACCTGCACTTCGCCACGAAACGTGTAGATGAAAGCGTTATGGCCTGGGGGCAGCGGCTGCTCGAAGCTGCTGCCGGCCGGCAAGTCGATATCGAGATACAGCGGTTCCGTCAGCTCGCGCTGCACGGCGCCCGTCACGCCATGGCTCTCGCCGGCGATCACTTGCACGGCCACGCCCGCGTCCGTCGTGTAGCGGGGGATGTCGCTGCTGGTGAAATCGCGGTACCACGGCGTGCGCATCTTGTCGCGCGCGGGCAGGTTCAGCCACAGCTGAAAACCTTCCATCACGCCTTCTTCCTGCTCCGGCATTTCCGAATGGATCACGCCGCTGCCGGCCGTCATCCATTGCACACCGCCCGACGTCAGCAAGCCTTCGTTGCCCGCGCTGTCCTTGTGGCGCATACGCCCCGTGATCATGTACGACACCGTTTCAAAGCCGCGGTGCGGATGCTCGGGGAAGCCGGCGATATAGTCGTTCGGCTTGTCGCTGGCGAAATTGTCGAGCATCAAAAACGGGTCGAGACGGCGCTGCAGCTGCTGCGTCAGCACGCGGTTGATCTTCACGCCGGCGCCATCCATGACGGCCTGGCCGGCGATCACGCGCTCGACGGCGCGTGCTTTCGTGACAGTGGTGGTATCGCTCATTGTGTTCTCCAGTTGGGAGGAACGGCGCTGGTGCGCCGCCCCAGTTTGATGCCCATCAATCTTTGACTTACACCAAGATCGCGTTGATCTCGGCGTCCGCCTGGGCTTGTGCCTTGGCCACGGCTTCCGGGCCCATGCCCATGCCTTCCGAATACACGTACTGCACGTCGGTCAGGCCCAGGAAGCCGAACATGGTGTTCAGGTAAGGCACCTGGCTATCATTGGCGCTGTCGCGGTGCAAGCCGCCGCGGGACAGGCCCACGTAGACTTTCTTGCCGCTCAAGAGGCCAACAGGGCCGTTTTCCGTGTACTTGAAGGTGACGTTGGCGCGGGCAATCGCGTCGAACCAGCTTTTCAGTTGCACGGTGATGCCGAAGTTGTACATCGGCGCGCCGATGACGATCACGTCAGCCGCTTGCACTTGCGCAATCAACGCGTCGTCCAGGGCGATGCGGGCCGCTTGCTCCGGCGTGCGCTTGTCGGCTGGCGTGAACAGCGCTTGCAGGGTCGGCTCGTCGAGCACGGGGTGCGGTGCGGCAGCCAGGTCACGGCGGACGAGGGCGGCGCCCGGGTTGGCCGCTTCTACGCGGCTGACGATGGCGTCAGCCAGGCGGGTCGAGGCGGAACCGGTGCTGCGGGCGCTGGAATTGATTTGCAGGATGTTCATCTTGTTTTCTCCGTTGTGAGGTGTCTTGCGATGGATGAACTATAGCAATTCCAAAATTGATGCGGAAGCCGTTAAAATGGATAACATTAATCCACTCATGGAACAATCAAAAGTATGGATATCGATCCCGGAGATTTATTGCTGTTTGCCAGGGTCGTCGAATGCGGCAGTTTCAGTCGCGCCGCCGTGCGTGTGGACTTGCCCAAATCGACCCTGTCGCGCCGCATCTCGCTGCTGGAAGCGAAACTGGGCGAACGGCTGCTGCTGCGCACCACGCGCAAGCTGGCGCTGACGGAGTTTGGCGCCAGCCTGCTCGAGCATGCGCGCAAGGTGGTCGAGGAAACGGAGGCGGCCGGAGCGCTGGCGCAGCACCGCCAGGCCGGTCCCAGCGGCTTGCTGCGCATTTCCATGCCGGCCGACTTTGGCGACACCCTGATGCGCCAGGTGCTGGCCGAGTTCGTGCGCCGCTACCCGGCCATTTCGCTGGAGCTGGACTTGTCGGCGCGCAGGGTGGATTTGCTGGAAGAAAATTTCGACCTGGCCATCCGCATGGGCAACTTGCCCGACGACGCCAGCCTGTCCGCGCGCCGTGTGGCCTTCAGCACCCTGGCGTTGTATGCCTCGCCGCAATACACGAGCGTGCACGGCTTGCCCGAACATCCCGACGATCTGTACGGCCATGATTTGCTCAGCTTGCCACGGGCCGTGCATGGCCTCGTGCACTGGACTTTGATCCGCGGCAAGACGACGTGGGAGCGCGATCTGCCCGTGCGCCTGCTGGCCAATTCGCCGGAATTGCTGGTGCGCATGGCGTGCACGGGCGTGGGCATCGCGGCCAGCACGGACCGCTTTGCCAAGGCCTATGTGGCGACGGGGGAATTGGTGCGCGTGCTGCCCGAGTGGAGTTTTCCGCTGGTCACGGGCTGGGCCGTGTTTCCCGGCCGGCGCTTGATGCCGGCCAAGACGCGCGCGTTCCTGGACTTGATGGAAGAAATGTACCGCACGGACGCGCCCGTCTAGGCGCGCGTCCGGAGGCTTTACTTGGGCAGGTTGCCCATGACTTCGCCCAGCTGCACGGGGCCGGCCGGTTGCCAGTTGGCATTGAACGTCACGGTGTCTTTCGGGAACAGCATGACGACGGTGGAGCCGAGCAGGAAGCGTCCCAGCTCTTCGCCCTGTTTCAGCACCACGTTGTCGTTCGCATAGCTCCAGTCGCGCACCTGTCCCGTGCGGGGCGGGTTGACGACGCCGTGCCAGACGGTGGCCATGCTGCCGACGATGGTGGCGCCCACCAGGGTCATGACGAAGGGGCCGTTGGCCGTGTCGAACACGCAGACGACGCGCTCGTTGCGGGCGAACAGGCCGGGAATGCCGCGCGCCGTCGTCGGGTTGACGGAGAACAATTCACCAGGGACATAAATCATGCGCGTCAGGCGGCCGTCGCAGGGCATGTGGATGCGGTGGTAGTCGCGCGGGCTCAGGTACAGATTGGCGAAGCTGCCGTGCTCGAACTGGGCCGCCAGTGCCGCATCGCCGCCGACCAGGGCCGTCGTGCTGAAGTTGTGGCCCTTGGCCTGGAAGATCTGGTCCTTGTCGATCGTGCCGAACTGGCTGATGCGGCCATCGACGGGGCAGACGTAGTCGGCTTCGGCCAGCGGACGGGCATCGGGGCGCAGCGCGCGCGTGAAAAAGTCGTTAAAGCTCGCGTAGTGCGTGATGTCCGGATCCAGCGCCTCATCCATGTTGACGTTGTAGTGGCCGACGAACCAGCGGATCAAACGCGTCGTCATGGCGCCGCCCTTGGCGCCGGCGACACGGCCGGCAAAGTTGGTCAACGCTCCTTTGGGAAGCAGATATTGAGGCAGGACGGCAAGACGGTCAGACACGATGGGAAGCCTTTGACGGGGTGATGGGAACAATGGTGAAAACGCATTATAGCGGCGATGTGGCGCGCAATACTATGCGCCGTATGCAAGGGTGCGTATCGCAGCCCGTCGCCGAATTTAATTTGCCATAGGAAATATTTTCAGGAAACTGTGTCACTTGGAAAAAATTACAGCACAATACAGCGGCCTGTTTTTTAGCTTTTAGCCATTTTTATTCAGCCAACTTTTTTAGCCAGGTCATGATGCCACGCCGTTGCCTTCGCCTTACCGTCCTTTGTTCAGCCGTTTTACTTGCCTGGAATGCCCAGGCCCAGCAATCCGAAGCGCCAGCCGACGCTGCCGCTGCCGCTGCCTCTGCGCCGCTGAAGGCTGAAAAGCCCGCCGCGCCCGCGATGCAAACCGTCGAAGTCAAGGGCAGCGGCTATGATCCGCGCCGCGACGATACGGCCAGCAAGATGGTCGTTGGCAGCGAGGAAATCCTCAAGTATGGCGACACGAATGTCACCGACGTGCTCAAACGCTTGCCCGGCATCACGGTTTCCGGCGCGGCCGGGCGCTCGGGCGGCGAAATCCGCATGCGCGGCCTGGGCAGCGGCTACACGCAGATATTGCTCAATGGCGAGCGGGCGCCGGCCGGTTTTTCGCTCGACACCCTGTCGCCGGACGTGATCGAACGCATCGAGATTTTGCATGCGGCCAGCGCCGAATACAGCACGCAGTCGATTGCCGGCACCATCAATGTGGTGCTCAAGAAAGCCGTGAAGACGGCGCAGCGCGAGCTCAAGCTGGGCGTGCAGGGCAGCGACGTGAGCTTTTCGCCCAGCGTGAACGTGCAACTGTCCGACCGCGACGGCAATTTTTCGTATTCGTTGGCCGGCTCGCTGTTCCGCTACGACTACCATTACGACAATCCCGGGCTGGAACTGGGCTACGCGCCCGACGGCCGGCAAAACCTGCTGCGCCGCACAAACGGCACGGGCGATGGCCGCCCGGAAGGCATCAATCTGTCGCCACGCCTGAACTGGGTGCTGGCCAACGGCGATAACGTGACGGCGCAATTCTTTTTCAATGGCGGGCGCTCGAACCACCGCAATTTCAGCCGCGCGGAAACGCAGCAGGGCTTGCGCCCCGATTACGACACCAATACGGGCAGCTCCAGCAACCACAATGCCTTCGGCCGCAGCGACCTGACGTGGATGCACAAGCTGGCCGGCGGCGCCCGGCTGGAATTGAAAATCGGCGCCTCGGCCGCCCGCAATACGTCCGACAGCCTGCAGCAGGGCTTTATCGATGGCAGCGGCATGGCGCTCGACCGCAAAGTGGGCGTGAAGGCGACGGAAAACGGCGTCAGTTCGACCGGCAAGTACTCCACACCCTTGCTGCCCGGCCACGCCCTGTCGATGGGCTGGGACGGCGCCTACACGGAGCGCGAGGAAACGCGCCACCAGCGCGAAGCGGTGCTGGGCACCTCGGGTGCGCGCCCGCCCGTCGACAGCGACGAAGGTTTCGATGCCACCATCAAGCGTCTGGCCCTGTTTGTGCAGGACGACTGGGAAATCACGCCGCGCTGGTCCATGTATGCGGGCGTGCGCTGGGAAGGCATCGACACGCGCAGCGCGGGCAATACCTATGATGAAGTGAGCCAGCGCACCAGCGTGTGGAGCCCGCTGTTGCAAACCCTGTGGAAGTTGCCTGATACCAAGGGCGACCAGGTACGCCTGGCCCTGACGCGCACTTACAAGGCGCAACCCACGGCAAGCCTGATTCCTCGCCGTAATACCTCGACCAACAATAGCCAGACGGACCCCGACCGCGAAGGCAATCCTTACCTGAAACCGGAGCTGGCGCTGGGCATCGACGCCTCGTACGAGCACTACTGGGCCGAAGGCGCTTTGCTCAGCGCGCGCGCCTCGGCCCGCCGTATCGATGGCTATACGCGCCAAGGCTTGCTGTTCATCAATGATCGCTGGGTGTCCACGCCCGTCAATGATGGCCGCGCGAATACTCAGACACTGGAACTGGAAGCGAAGTTCCCGCTGCGTGCCGTGATGGCCGCGCCCGTGCCCGCCATCGACTTGCGCGCCAGCGTCAGCCGCAACTGGTCGCAGGTGGAGCAGGTGCCGGGACCGAACAACCGGCTCGACCAGCAAACCCCCGTCAGCGGCAACTTCGGCCTCGACTACAAGACGCCGGACGGTGTGCTGACGACGGGCGGCAGCTTCAACTTCCGCAATGGCGGCCCCGTGCGCATCACCGAACGCCAGAGCGCCTATACGTCGCCGCGGCGCGACCTCGATATTTATGCGCTGTGGAAATTCGATGCGAAGAACCAGCTGCGCCTGGCCGTGTCGAATTTGCTGGCGCAAGACTTCGAAAGCACCACAGCGTATGCGGACGCCAGCGGCACCATCGTGCGCAACAGCATTTCACCAAGTTCACCGCAGGCGCGCGCGACCCTGGAAATGAAGTTTTGACGCGTTTGTTTTAACGGTGAAACCCCGGCCGGCATCCCCGCTGGCCTATAATCTCGGCAATCGCGCGCACGGCCCGTCCGTGCGCGCCACCTTTTACTTTGCCAAGATTGCTTTCCCCATGACGTTTTCCTCCCTCGGCCTGATCGATCCCCTGGTCCGCAAACTTGACGAGCTCGGCTATGCCAAGCCCACGCCCGTGCAGGCGCAAGCGATTCCCGCCGTGCTGGCCGGGCGCGACCTGATGGCCGCCGCCCAGACGGGCACGGGCAAGACGGCCGGTTTCGCCGTGCCGCTGCTGCAGCGCCTGACCCTGGAAGGCGTGGTGGCGCCCCAGTGCGTGCGCGTGCTGGTGCTCGTGCCCACGCGCGAACTGGCCGAGCAAGTCTACGCCAGCTTCCGCAGCTATGGCGGCAACTTGCCGCTGCGCAGTTTTGTCGCGTACGGCGGCGTGCCCATCGAGCCGCAGATCAGCAAACTGCGCAAGGGCCTCGACGTGCTGGTGGCCACGCCAGGCCGCTTGCTGGACTTGCAGACGCAGGGCGCCGTCAAGTTCGAGCAAGTGCAAACCCTGGTGCTGGACGAGGCCGACCGCATGCTGGACCTGGGCTTCGAGCGCGAGCTTGATATATTGCTGATGACCATGCCCAAGCAGCGCCAGACCCTGCTGTTCTCGGCCACCTTCTCGGATGCGATTCGCGCCATGGCGAAAACCATGCTGAAGGATCCCGTTTCGGTGGAGGTCAGCGCGCGCAACAGCACGGTCAAGGCCGTGAAGCAATCGGTCATCGTGTGCGACAAGAAGCGCAAGCCGGAACTCTTTTTGCACTTGCTGAAGAAAAAGCGCTGGGGCCAGGTACTGGTCTTCGTCAAGACGCGCAAGGGTGTCGAGCTATTGGTGAACACCTTGCTGGAGCAGGGCGTGCGCGCCGATTCCATCCACGGCGACAAGACCCAGCCGAACCGTTTGCGCGCGCTGGCCCGCTTCAAATCGGCCGAAGTGCAGGTGCTGGTGGCGACCGACGTGGCCGCCCGTGGCCTCGATATCGACCAATTGCCTGTCGTCGTCAATTTCGACTTGCCCACCGTGGCGGAAGATTATATCCACCGCATCGGCCGCACGGGCCGCGCGGGTGCTTCAGGCGAAGCGATCTCGCTCGTTTGCGCCGACGAGGTGGAATTGCTGTCGGCCGTGGAAGCGCTGACCCGGCAAACCCTGAAACGCAACGAGGAACCCGGCTTCGAGGCCGAGCACCGCGTGCCGGGCACGTCCGCAGGCGGCACGATCCAGAAAAAGGCCGTGAAAGTGCTGGCGCCGAAGGCGGCCGAGCGGGCCAAGAAGCGCCGTTTTTATAAGTAAAAAGGGGACGCAAGGCGCGCTGCACGGATATCGCATTCGTGCCATCATGCGCTTATGACCTCGATACCTTTGTTCCCGCTCAATACGGTGCTGTATCCCGATGGCTATCTGCCTCTGCAGATCTTCGAGGTACGCTATCTGGACATGATACGTCAGTGCATCATGGGCGAGCAGCCGTTTGGCGTGGTGCAACTGCTGGACGGCGGGGAAGTGCGCAAGCCGGGCCAGCAGGGCCAGCAAGAAGCTCTGGCGCCCGTGGGCACCCTGGCGCGCGTCGTCGACTGGGCCGCGCCCCTGTCGGGCTTGCTGCAAATCAAATGCATGGGCATGCAGCGCTTTCACATCGTTTCCAGCGAACAGCTGAAGCACGGCTTGTGGATGGCGCAGGTCGAGACCTTGGCGCCCGATAAAACCATCCCCATCCCGCAAGAGCAGCAGAACGTGGCCGACGCGCTCGGCGCCCTGATCCGCACATTGCAGGAGCAAAAGATCCCGCCCGAGCAAATGCCCTTGCAGCCGCCATACCGGCTCGACGAGTGCGGCTGGGTGGCGAACCGCTGGTGCGAGCTGTTGTCCCTGAGCGCCATGCAAAAACAATTGTTGCTGAGCCAGGACAATCCCGTGCTGCGCCTGGAACTGGTGCAGGATATGCTCACGGAAAACGGCTTGTTAGAGGAATAAATTGCCTGAGGCCGCATGTTTTCTCATGCTTCCGTTGTGCAATTGCAATTTCTATTGAGAAATACTTTACGCTTTGCCGCCGCTGGCATAAGATAATGCCCCTGGGCAAGATTGCCCTGGGCAACATTCAAGAGCAGACGACATGGCAAAAGTAAGCGCGGAACAGATCAATGCGGCAATGGAAGCGATGGCGGGCGAAGGCCAGGCCATCACGGTGCGCGCCCTGCGCGAACGGCTGGGCAACGGCGCCTGCCTGGGCACCATCAGCAAGCTCTTGCTGCGCCGCAAGGCCGGTGCGCAGCGCCAGATCGCTGCCGCCGCCGAACTGTCGCCCGTGCTGCAGCAAGCCATCCTCGATTATGTAGGACAGGAATTAAGCGCCAGCCACAGCGCGCATGAAGCCGAGATGAACGACAATCAACAGGAATTGATGGACCTGGCCAGCGAGAACGAGCGCCAGCAAGAGTTGCTCGACCTGCAGGCCGGTGAGCTGGAAACCTTGCGCGAGGAACTTGAACGCGAGCGGCAAGTGGCGAACCAGGCCCGCACGGACCTGGCCAAGGCGCAGTTGCGCCTGGAAGGCTTGCCGCGCCTGGAAGAGGCGGCCGAGCAGGCCCGCATGGACCTGGCCAAGGCGCAATTCAAGCTCGAAGGCATCCCCCGCCTGGAAGAGGCCGCCGAAGCGGCGCGCGCGGAACTGATCCAGGCCCAGCTGAAGCTGGAAAGCCTGACGCGCGTGGAAACGGAACTGGCTGCCGCGCGTCTGGAACTGGAAGCGGAGCGTGAAGAGCTGGGCGAAACGCGCGCCGAACTGGATGAAGAGCGCACCTTGCGTATCAAGGCGCAGCAGTTCATCGTGGATCCGATCTTCAAAACACCTGTCTGAAGACACCCTGACCAAACCTGCTGCGCGTCGCGCTTTGCGGCCTGCGATGCTCACCGGCTCGGCGCCCCCGCACTTCAGTACGGTTGCGCTTCTCGGCCACCTCTCCCTTCCGCTCGCTACGGTTTCGTCAGGTGTCGTTACGTCTCTGTTCTAAGCTAACGCTGCTTACAGTGTTAGCCGGCGCACAGAATCTTGTTGCGAGGCGCGGCAAAATAGTTCAGTGATCCAGGCGCGAAAGGGCCGGCATGGAAACGCTGATCGTCATGGGGGCCTCGGTGGGCGGCGTGAGCGCACTGTCCACCATCTTCGCCGCCTTGCCGGCGAATTTTCCCGCGGCAATCCTGGCCGTCATGCACGTAGGCGCGCGCAACAGCGTGTTGCACGAGATCCTAGGCAAAACCTCCGCCTTGCCCGTGCGCTTTGCCGAAGAACGCGAACCCGTGCGCGCAGGGCGCATCCTGCTGGCGCCGCCGGACCGGCACATGCTTGTTGCCAACCTGGCCGGCCAGGCGACGGTCGAGCTGACCCGGGGACCGAAGGAAAACCATACGCGTCCCGCCATCGACCCCCTGTTTCGCAGTGCGGCCGCCGCTTTCGGCCCGAAGGTGGTGGGCGTGATACTCAGCGGCTACCTCGACGATGGCACGGCAGGCTTGCAGGCCATCAAGGCTTGCGGCGGCAGGGCGCTGGTGCAGGAGCCGCAGGACGCGGTGGCGCCGTCGATGCCGCAAAGCGCGATCGACTATGCCGAAGTGGACTGGCGTCTGCCGGCCGCCGAGATCGGGCCGGCCCTGCTGGCGCTGGCCAGCGGCAACTCGGCGCCGGCCAGCGCCGCGCCGTCCTTGCCGCCCGTACCCCAATGGATTGCCGTGGAAAACCGTTTTGCCCGGGGAGTGGGGAATATGGACCAACTGGAAAAAATTGCCACGCCATCGACTTTCACCTGTCCTGAATGCCAGGGCACCCTGTGGGAGCTGCATGGCCAGCAGCCGCAGCGTTTTCGCTGCCATACGGGCCACAGTTTCACGGCGAAGATGCTCGGTGAGTTGCAGCATGACAAGGCGGAAGACGCCATCTGGGCCGCCGTCAGGGCGCTGCAGGAAAAAGAAAAACTGTATCTGAACCTGGCCGCCAAGGCCCAGGTCTGGCAGCATCCAGGCACGGCCAGCGAGTATGCGGCCAAGGCGCGCCAGGCGGGCGAGCAGGCCGATGTGCTGAAACGGGCTCTGCTGGCTTAAAATAGCGCACGGTCGCGCCATGGCGCGCGACGCCTGATCGCAAAGAAGGTTTATGTCTGCAGAAAAAAAACAGCCGCTTCCGCTTGCGGCAGCCCCCATATTGCCACGCGCATTGCCGCCCCGGCCCCCAGCCGAATTCAGTTCGCCCGAAGCGGCCCTGGCGCGCAAGCAGGCGCGCGAAGACAAGGATGCACAGGTGCGCGGAGTGACCTCCATCGACGCCATGCGCGAGGCCATCAAGCTGGCGGCGCGTGACTTGCCGGCTATCACCGCCGTGCCATGCCTGGGCATGCTGGACGCCGCCGCCTTCCGCGCACGCGCCGCGCTGGGCTTGCCTTTCCTGATGCGCGGGCTGGTGCGGCGCTGGCCTTTGTCCCAGCTGGCGCCCGAAGTCTTGCGCGAGCAGTTCAGCCATGTGCCCGTGCGGGCGCGGGTGGGCGACTACATCAACACGGCCTTTGCTGCCGACCGCGCCATGCAGGATATGTCGATGGGGCAATACCTGGACCTGGTGGAAGGGGGCGCGCATGTGCTGCCGCCTTACCTGGGCAACCTGGAATTGCGCGAACTGAACCGTTTGTGCCACTGGCCCACGTATTTCGACAAGATGGGCCCGCCGCGCTTCTGGGTCGGGCCGGCAGGCACGGTGACGCCCTTGCATTGCGACTACGACGACAATATCTTCGCGCAAGTGTGGGGCCGCAAGCGCATCTTTTTATCGCCGCCGCACCACGACGCCTTTCTCTATCCGAGCGAGGCGAATGCCATCCTGTTCGGTTCGCCCTTCGATCCGGAAGCGCCCGATTTCCAGCGCTTTCCCCTGGCGCGCCAGGCCACCATGATCGAGTGCCTCGTCGAGCCGGGGGACATGCTGTATGTGCCCGCCGGCTGGTACCACCAGGTGCGCGCGCTGACGTTTTCGCTGTCGTCGAACCGCTGGGCCAGGGCCGTGCCGCTGGCCTTGCATGGCGGGGCGGAGTTGCGGCGTACCGAGGCTTAATCTGATGACACGATGGCCTTGCCATCGGCGCGCAAACGCCGGGGCCGCCACTCGCTGAGGATGCCCGCAGCGATGATCAATATCGCGCCGACGATGGCCAGGGCCGGCAGGCGCTCGCCGGCAATGCGGCCGATCACGCCCGCCCACACAGGTTCGCCCGCATAGATCAAGGTGGCCTTGGTGGCGGAAATGCGCTTTTGCGCCCAGTTCATCACATATTGGATCAGCGCGCTGGCGCAGCCCAGTGCCAGCACGCTGAGGATGAAAGTCTTGCCGAGGACGGGTGGCGCTTCGCCCATGACGGGCATCAGCAGCAGGGCGATCAAGGATGCCGTGGCCAGTTGCACGATGGTCACGCGCAGGATGTTCAGCTGCGGCGAGACGCGGCTGATGAGGATGATTTCCAGGGCAATGGCGATGGCGCCCACGGCCGTGATCAGCTCGCCCTTGCCGAAACCCATGCTCAAGCCATCCGTGCCCGTGAGCAGCAGCAAGCCGACGAACGCCAGCACGACGGCCGCCCACACTGCCGGGTGGGGCCGCTGCTTGAAGACCAGCCATTGCACCAGCGGCACGATGGGCACGTAGAAGGCTGTGATGAAGGCCGATTTGCTGCTCGTGATATGCATCAAGCCATAGGTTTGCAGCGCGTAGCCGCCAAAGATGCTCACGCCGATGGCCATGCCGGTGAATAACTCCGCCTTCGTCAACTGGCGCAACTGGCCCCGGCAAATCAGAGCGCCGATGCCCGCGGCCACGGCAAAGCGGGCGGCCACGAAGGCCAAGGGGCCGCTGACCGTCACGGCATGTTGCACGATGAGAAACGTGCCGCCCCAGATGAAGGTGATGGCGATCAGGGCCAGTTCGGGCAGACCAATGGCGGGAGGGGGACTTGCGTGTGTTTTCATGGGAGGCTATGCTATGAGCAAAATATTTCCCATCATAATAGGAGCAATATATTGCGCAGTCAAGCCGAGGCCGGTGGCGTGCTGGCACACCTGGCCACCAATTTGCGGCGCTTGCGCCTTGCCGCCGGCCTTAGCCAGGAAGAGCTGGCGCGCCTGTCGGGTCTGAGCCGGCGCATGGTCAATGGCGTGGAGGCGGGCAGCACCAACATCAGCCTGGCCAATCTCGACCATGTGGCGGCCGCCTTGAACGTGGCCTTTGTCGACCTGGTCCAGCCACCGCGGCAGCCGCACGACAGCCTGCGCGTGCTGATGTGGCAAAGTGCATCGCAGGCCAGCCAGGCCGTGCTGCTGGGCGCGGCGCCTGCCAGCCGCCAGGTGGAACTGTGGTCGTGGACCCTGGCACCAGGCGAGCGCTACGATGCGCAAGCCGACCCGGCCGGCTTCAGCGAAATGCTCTACGTGCTCGAAGGCGAGTTGCAGCTCGTGCTGGCGGCGGAAACCAGACAGCTGGCCACGGGCGATTTTTTCGTCTTCAGCAGCGCGCAGGCGTATGCCTACGTGAATGCGGCCGCATCCACCTTGCGCTTTACGCGCAATGTGGCCAGCTAGGAACCAAGGGAGAATCATGATGACGTCAACTTTATACCAGCCGACTTTGCATGACCGATATCTGGGCGCCATGCTGGGACTTGCCTGTGGCGATGCCGTCGGCACGACCGTGGAGTTTTCCCCGCGCGGCAGTTTTGCGCCCGTGACGGACATGACGGGCGGCGGCCCATTCGGCTTGCAGCCGGGACAGTGGACGGACGATACCTCGATGGCGCTGTGCCTGGCCGAGAGTCTGGTATTGAAAGGGGCGTTCGATCCGGCGGACCAGATGGTGCGGTATTTGAACTGGTGGCAATGGGGTTACCTGAGTTCCACCGGCACCTGCTTCGATATCGGCGGAACGGTAAGGGACGCGCTGGCCAGTTTCCAGGAAACGGGCGACCCCTGGAGTGGTTCCACCGCGCCTGACACGGCGGGCAATGGCTCGCTCATGCGCCTGGTCCCGGTCGTGCTGTTTGCCTATCCGGATGTGGCGGCAGCCGTGGCCTGCGCCGCCGACAGTTCCCGCACCACCCACGCGGCGGCGGAAGCGGTGGAAAGCTGCCAGCTGTTTGCCGCCTTGCTGTGCGGCGCGCTGGCGGGCACGGCGAAGGAAGCGTTGATGGGCAGCATCGCGTACCGGCCTGCCGAACCGAAGCTGAGGGAGCTGGCAAGCGGCAGTTTCATTGGCAAAACGGAGCAGCAGATACGCGGCACCGGCTATTGCGTGGAATCGCTGGAAGCGGCGCTCTGGTGCTTCTTCAATACGGATTCACTGGAAGAGGCCGTATTGCGCGCCGTCAACCTGGGCGAGGATGCCGATACAACCGGCGCCATCGTCGGCCAGCTTGCCGGCGCCTATTATGGCGCCCAGGCAATTCCTGCGCGCTGGCTGGAAATGCTGGCCATGCGCGGAGATATCGAAGAGCTGGCGGACAATTTGTTCGAGCGGGCGCGGGGCTAAGAAGCCGTCGTTGTCGTAAATATGCTGTGTCATATGCCGCGATCCTTGTGCTCTGTGCGCTTGGCGTGGCCACGCCGCTGCGCCCGGTATATCCCCGCGTGGCCGGAAAACAGATAGGCCACGACGCAGGCGATGGCCGCGTACACGCCGATTTCGGCGCCGAACAGTTCCATCGCCATCAGGGTCGAGGCGATCGGCGTGTTGGCCGCGCCCGCAAACACGGCCACAAAACCGATGGCGGTCAGCAGGGTGGCGGGCTGGTGCAGCAGCGGGCCCAGCGCATTGCCCAGGGTCGCCCCGATAAAGAACAATGGCGTCACTTCGCCGCCCTTGAAGCCCGTGCCCAGCGAAACGATGGTAAACGCCATCTTGCCAAGGAAATCCCAGGCGGGCAGCGGTTCCTTGAGCGCATCGACGATGGTGGGAATGCCCAGTCCGATATACTTGTCCGTGCCCAGCAGCCATACGGCAAGCGCGACAACGAGGCCGCCGGCCAGCGGACGCAGCGGGGCGTAGGCGATCCAGCGTTTCATCAGGCCGCTCAAGCCATGCGTGGCTTGCACAAACAGTTTCCCCGTCACGCCGAACAGCACGCCAGCGATCACCATCGCGCACAAGGTCCAGGCGGAGAGGGCGGGGATCAAGGGTACGGCGTAATGCGTATGGTGAATGTTGAATAACTGCCCCCACAGCAAGCCCACCTGGTCGGCGATGACGGCGGCAGCCAGGCAGGGCAGCATGGCTTCGTAGCGCAGGCGGCCGATGGCCAGCACCTCCAGGCCGAAGATGGCGCCCGCCAGCGGCGTGCCGAAGACGGAGGCAAAGCCGGCGCTGATACCGGCCATCAGGATGATGCGGCGGTCTTCGTTGTTCAGGCGGAACAGGCGCGTGAGCTGGTCGGCCAGCGCGCCGCCCATCTGCACGGCCGTGCCCTCGCGTCCGACGGAGGCGCCGAACAGATGCGAGATGACGGTGCCGCCCAGCACCAGCGGTGCCATGCGCAAGGGGATGATTTTTTTCGGGTCGTGGATTTCATCGATGAGCAGGTTCGCGCCGCCTTCGACACTGCGGCCATAGCGCAGATACAGCCAGCCGACGGCAAAGCCCGCCACGGGCAGCAGCCAGATCAGCCAAGCGTGCGCCATCCGCGTGCGCGTGGCCCAGTCCAGGGCGAACAGGAAGAAGGCCGAGGCCGATCCCGCCAGCCCGGCCACGACCAAGGCCAGCAGCAGCCATTTCAACAGATGCTTTAACAGATCGGTGAGGGCGGTCAGGCGGTGCATTGTGCATCCAGTCAAGGCTGATGGGTGGGGGATTCCTTACCAGCCCAGTTCCGCCACCAGCGCCTGGCCGATGGCCCGCTGTTCGGCCAAAATGGCGCGCAAGTGGTGGGGGCGCGTCTTGACGTTGGTCATGACCACGCGCAGCACATTGGTCGGGCCGGGGTAGCGCGTCGATTCGAGTACCGTGCGCGACACGAAGCTGTGGCCTTGCGCCTTTTGCCGGTTCTGCAGCTTGGCGTTCAAGGTGTTGAGTTGCTTGTTCAGTTCGGTCGCCGCCTCCACGTCGCCGCTGGCCAGCAAGCTTTCCATGCGCTGGCGCAAGTGCGCGGGCACGTAGCGGTAGGTGAGAATGAAGGTGTCCGAGCGCGTGACCAGTTCGAAATCCTGCTGGTCGGCCAATAAATCCTGCAACTGGCCGGACAGGGTGGCCGCCTGCTGCAGCAAGGTCGTGTAGCCGGACACGCCGAGCACCTTGAACGAGGTCCACAGTTTCAAGGCGTCGAAGCGGCGCGAACCTTCCAGCGAGGTCTGGCCCAGGTCGCCCGAGTTGTCGCGCAAGATGTAGTTGGCGTTGTGTTTGAGCAAGTTCAGGCTGGCGCTGTCCTTGAACAACACCATGCTTTGCGCCATCGGCACCCACAGCAATTTATGCCCGTCGATGACGACGGAGTCGGCCAGGGCAATGCCGTCGTACAGCGCGCGGTACTGTTCCGCGATCAAGAGGGCGCCGCCCCAGGCCGCATCCACGTGGAACCAGATGGATTCGCGCGCCGCAATCGCCGCCATGGCGGCAAGCGGGTCGATGGCGCCCGTTTCCGTCGTGCCGGCGATGCCGATCATGGCGACGACCTTGATATTGCGCAATTTCAAGTCGGCAATTGTGTCTTCCAGCGCGGCGACGTCGATGCGGTTGTCGCGGTCGACGGCCACCAGCTGCAAGGCGTTTTCACCGAGCCCCAGGGTCGCCAGCGCCTTTTTCACGGAGTAATGGCTGCGGGCCGAACCGATCACGGCCAGCCCTGCGTAACCGGATTCCTGCATGGCGGCAAACAAACCGCGCTTGCGGGTGCCGGGCAACTGCTGTTCCAGCGCCACGGCCAGGGCCGTCAGGTTGCCCATGGTGCCGCCATTGACGACATTGCCCAGCGCGCCGCTGGTGGCGGCCATGGCCTGCGCGTAGACGGCGTCCGATTGCTGGTACACCTGGCGGTGCAGCCAGCCGAGGATCTGCTTTTCGATCAGGGTCGACACATATGCCGTCTCGATCTTGACCTGGTTCTGGTTCAGGGTGGCCGTAAACGCTTCGGCCAGCACGCTGATCCACGGCAAGGCCTGCGTCATGTGGCCGATGTATTGCGGGTGGTTCAGCTGGGCCGTATTGGCCAGCACGGTGGTGTCGAGTTCTTGCAGGAATTGCGCCACGGGCATGCCGCGCGCGGGCAGGCTGGTGTCGGACAATTGCGTCAGCAGTTCCGCATACGGCGTGTGCGGATAGGCCGTGTCGCGCTCGGCGGCCAGCCAGCCGCCCAGCATGCCCAGCGCCTGTTGCAGGGGCGCGGGCGAGCGTTGCAGCGCATCGATGGAAAAATGCTGCTGCAGCAGCTGTTCGATAGGGGTATCGGTCATGGCGCGTTGTCTTCTCTACGGATTGCTGGTGCCACGGTGACAAACGAATTGCGCCCAGGCGAAAGCGGGATTTTACCCGACTCCGCCTGAGCGCATCAGTTTGCTATTACTGCTATTGATCAGAAGTAGTTGAGACCCAGCGCCGACTTGACTTCATCGGCCGTGCGGGCCGCCACTTCGCGCGCCTTGAAGGTGCCTTCCTTGAGCATCTGGATGACTTGCCCTTTGTCCTTGGCGAACTCTTCGCGGCGGGCGCGGATCGGCGCCAGCATTTCCTGCAAGACCACGTCCAGGCGCTTCTTGACGATGCTGTCGCCCAGGCCGCCACGCACGTAATGGGCTTTCATTTCGGCCAGCGCCGCTTTTTCCGGGTCGAACGCGTCCAGGTAGGTAAACGCGATGTTGCCTTCCAGGTGGCCAGGGTCTTCCACGCGCAGGTGCAGCGGGTCGGTATAGACTTTTTTCACGGCGGCCGTGATTTCGGCCGAGGTCGCGCCCAGGTTGATGGTGTTGCCCAGCGACTTGCTCATCTTCGCCTTGCCGTCGATGCCGGGCAGGCGGCCGATGTCCGGCACCAGCGCCTTGCATTCCATCAGCACTTCGCGGTTGTACATGCGGTTGAAGCGGCGCACGATTTCATTCGTTTGCTCGATCATCGGGATCTGGTCTTCGCCCACGGGCACCACGCCCGCCTTGAAGGCCGTGATGTCGGCCGCCTGGCTGGCAGGGTAGGTCAGGAAGCCGGCTGGAATGTCGCGCTCGAAGCCGCGCAGGCGGATTTCTTCCTTGACGGTAGGGTTGCGCTCGAGGCGCGCCACGGTGACGATGTTCAGGTAGTAAAAGGTCAGCTCGGCCAGTTCCGGGATCTGCGACTGGATGAAGACCGTAGTTTTCGCCGGGTCGATGCCGACGGCCAGGTAATCGAGCGCCACTTCGACGACATTGCGGTGCACCTTGTCGATGTCGTCCATATTGTCCGTCAGCGCCTGCGCGTCGGCCAGCATGATGAATTGCTTGTAGCTGTTCTGGTAGCGGACTCTGTCGCGCAGGCTGCCCACGTAGTGACCCAGGTGCAAGGGACCGGTCGGGCGGTCGCCCGTCAGGATCACGGATTGCGAAGCGATGGCGGCAGGGGACAGCGGCGCTGCCGGTGCGTCGTTCTGGTCTTGGGTATCGGGGGTATTAGGCAAGCTCATCAAGTTTCCTTTTGAGCCGCCTGCATCGGGGATGATCCAGGCTGAGCCTGTTACGCCACCGATCGAGGCGGCGTGGATCAGATTCACATCACTATGCAGTGGCCGCGCGGAGTGAGCGGGACCACCAATTCAAGCAGGCGTGTTGTGAAGGGATAAATTTCATGGCGTTATGGTTGCAGTTCGGGCGCGTTCTGTCAAGTTTGCGCCCCCGATTTCTCTGCTGCGCCGCGTCAGAGGCTTGCCTTATGCAAAACTTGCTTTCCGAGTACTATTGCCGTTCGGTCACTTTTGCGTGGCATGAATCATTGGAGAACAGTATGCACGTGTCGTCCCCCGTCCGGCTCACCGGCCTGGCCTTGATTGTAAGTTCCCTGTTTACCGCGCCCGTGCTGGCGCAAACGCCGAAAACGCCGCCGATGACGCCCGATATCGGCGCCAAACTGGTGATGCCGGACCTGAACGACTACGTCAAGCGCGTGGTAATGATCCCCATGCGCGACGGCGTCAAGCTGTACACGGTGATCGTCGTGCCGAAAGGCGCGCAAAAAGCGCCGATCATGCTCACGCGCACGCCGTACAATGCGGCCCGCCGCGCCCAGCGCGCCGCCAGCCCCAGCATGCTGGTCACCTTGCCGCTGGGCGACGATACCCTGGTGGAAAACGGCTACATCCGCGTGTTCCAGGACGTGCGCGGCAAGCATGGCTCGGAAGGCGATTACGTGATGACGCGCCCCGTGCGCGGCCCGCTGAACAATACCAAGGTCGATAATGTGACCGATGCGTGGGACACGATCGACTGGCTCGTGAAAAATGTGCCGGAAAGCAACGGCAAGGTGGGCATGCTCGGTTCCTCGTACGAGGGACATACGGTGCTGATGGCCCTGGTCGACCCGCATCCGGCCCTGAAGGTGGCCGTGCCCATGAGCGCCATGGTCGACGGCTGGCGCGGCGACGACTGGTTTCATAATGGCGCCTTCCGCATGCCCAGCCTGTCGTACATCGCGGGCCAGACGAGCGTGCGCGGCAGCGGCGAATCGCCGGCGCTGGGCGTCTACGACGATTACGAGGCGTATCTGCGCATCGGTTCGGCCGGTGATTACGCGAAGAAATTCGGCATCGACAAGCTGACCTACACGAAAAAGCTGTTCGAACACCCGGCTTACGACAGTTACTGGCAGGAACAGGCGCTCGACAAGATACTGGCCAAGCGTCAGCTGATCGTGCCCACCATGCACGTGGTGGGACAGTGGGACCAGGAAGATATCTATGGCCCCTACGCCAGCTACTGGGCGATGGAAGGGCGCGACACGCGCAACAACCTCAATTACCTGGCCATCGGCCCGTGGCGCCACAGCGGCGTCAATTATGACGGCTCCAGTCTGGGCGCCCTGAAGTTTGACGGCGATACGGCACGCCAGTTCCGTGAAAAAGTCATGCAGCCATTCCTCAATCAATATCTGAAGGATGGCGCACCGGAAGCGAACACGGCGCCCGTCGTGTCGTACCAGAGCGGCACCAACCAGTGGCAGCGCCTGCAGCAGTGGCCGCTGGCCTGCGAGACGTGTGATATCAAGCTGACGCCGATCTACCTGCAGGATGGCTACAAGCTGGGCTTTGCGGCGTCATCGGCCACAGCCGATGCAGCCAGCGGCGCCTTCGACGAATACGTGGCCGATCCCGCGAAACCCGTGCCGTTCGTACCCCGTCCCGTGCGCCTGAACGATGGCGACGTGTGGAAGCCATGGCTGGTCAGCGACCAGCGCGGCTATGCGGACCGCACGGACGTGCTCAGCTATGTTTCCGAACCGTTGAAGACGGCCGTGCGCATCGCCGGCGCGCCGATGGTCAACCTGTTCGCCGCCACCAGCGGCACGGATGCCGACTGGGTGGTAAAACTGATCGACGTGTATCCGGATGAAGTACCGTCGCAGCCGGCCATGGGTGGCTACCAGCTGGGCGTGGCGATGGACATCTTCCGTGGCCGCTACCGGGACAGCCTCGAACACCCGACGGCGATTCCTGCCGGTAAGGTCGAGCGCTATCGTTTCGCCTTGCCGAACGCGAATCACGTTTTCCTGCCCGGCCACCGCATCGCCGTGCAAGTGCAGTCGAGCTGGTTCCCCCTGTACGACCGCAATCCGCAAACCTTCGTGCCGAATATCTTCCTGGCCCAGCCAGGCGATTATAAAAAGGCGACGCAGCGCGTGTACCACGCGGCAGGGGCGGCCAGCGCCATCGAGTTGCCGATTGCGCCGCTCGACGCCCGCTAGCCCATGCGCATGAGGATGGCGCCCGCCGCGATCAGGCCGATGGCCAGGTAGTGGCGGGGGCTGATTTTTTCGCGCAGGAACAGGGCCGCAATCGCGATGGCGAACAGGATCGACGTTTCGCGCAGGGCCGCGATGGCGGCCACGGGCGCCTGCGTCATGGCCCACAGGGCCAGGCCATACGAGGCGAGGGTGCCGAAACCGCCAACGGCGGCCAAACGCCATTGCGTTTGCGCATAGGCAAGCAAGTCGGCGGGGCGGCGCAAGGCCGTCCACAGCAGCAGGCCCGTTCCGTTCAAGACAAAAATCCACATCGTGTAGGCGGCCGGGGCGCCGGACAGGCGCACGCCGATGCCGTCGATCAGGGTATAGCTGGCGATGACGCAGGCGTTGCCCAGCGCAAAGGCGGTGACGCGGCCCGTGCTTTTCGGCGCCTTACCGATGCCGCTCGTGCGCGCGGCAACATACAGGCCGAAGATGCCCGCGCAGATGCAGGCGACGGCGCCCATCTGCATGGGAGACAGGCGCTCGCCGATCAGCGGCCAGCTGGCCAGTGCGACGATGAGCGGCGCGCTGCCGCGCATCAAGGGGTAGGCATGGCTCATGTCGCCCGCCTTGTAGGCGGCCGCCAGCAGCGAGTAATAGGCCAGCTGCGCCACGGCCGAGGCGGCCAGGTAAGGCCAGCTGGCAGGGGCGGGAGGGTTGACGAAAGGCAGGACGGCCAGCGACATCAGGGCCGCGCCCACGGAAACGAGTACCGTGCTGAGAAAGGTATCCTTGCCCGACTTGACGATGGCGTTCCAGCTGGCGTGCAGCAGGGCGGCGAACAGGACGACGGCGACAACCAGACCGGACATGCAGGCCTTAGCGGGGGCGTATGCTGAGCGACAGCAGTTCCTGGCGGTGATGGCGCTGGAAGCCTTCCATCACGGAACCGGAGCGTCCCGCCTTGTCCAGCAGTTCGCGCAGGGTGGCCTGGTCTTCCGGCGTGAGGGACTTGCGCGACAGGTAGACGCCGCTCATGCCCCACGGCAGCTCCGGCAGCGCTTCCAGGCGCAAGCGGTCGGCCAGGCCATATACGCGCGCATCGTTCTGCGCCACGCCGGCGAGGATGGTGGGGCTCATGATGGTGGCGTCGATGAAGCCGCTTTGCATCAGGCGCGCCACGGACAGGGCGTCGACTTCATAAAACAGGCGCCCCTGGCTGCTCAGTTCCTTCGCCAGCGCCTGGTACGGTGCGCCATAGTCGTAGCCGCGCACGAGCGCCACGCGCAATTCGCGCCGCTCGATCAGTTCCTGCATGGTGTTGATGGGCGCGCGTGCGCCCTGCAGCGAGATCAGCAGGGGTCGGCTGCCCAGCATGGGGATGAACAGGCCATGCTGGTCGCGCCGCAAGGTGCTGCTGGCCGGGATCAGCATATCGGCCTTGCCCGTCTCGAACATCGCTTCCAGGCGCGCGCGGGGCACGGCCGTGAAGATGAAATTGCAGCCGAGCTTGGCGCCCATGCTGCGCAGCAAGTCGGGATAGATGCCGCCTATCGTGGCGCCATTGACCACCACGCTGGCGCCGATGGCCGAGACGGGCACCTGGATGTCGCGCGAGCATTGCGCGCTCGCCAGCGATGGCAGCGCCAGCGCCAGCATGGCCACGGTCCGGCGCCAGGCGCTGGAATAAAAGTCAGTCATACCCATCCTTGCTCACCATCGAATGCGGGGCGTCGGCAACGCTCCGCTGATTATCCCATTCTCGCCTATTTATTTCTCAAGTGCAATATTATACCGCCGACTACTTTGTGGTGGAAACCACAAGTCTTGCCTGGCGTTGCGCCTTGAAGTAGCGCCAGGCCACCAGGATGCCCAGCATTTGCATGATGGCGCATAGGTAGAAGGTGCTGCCGATGCGCCAGTCCTGCGGCGGCAAGTGGCTCACTTCGCCCAGGATCATGCTGCCGAGCAAAGGCATGATGATGATGCCCAGGCTGCTGATCGATTGCAGCGAGCCCATCAGCTCTCCCTGTTCGCTGGCGTTCGATGATTTCGAGATGATGCCTTGCAGGGCGGGGCCGGCGGCAAAGGCCAGCAGGTTGCACAGGATCAGCGCATACATCATCCAGCCCTGTGTTGCCAGGCCGTACAGCAAATAGGTGAGGGCGCCCGAGGCCATGCCCAGCAGGGACAGGCGCACTTCGCCAAAGCGCTTGATGAGTATGCCCAGCAAGCCCGCCTGCACGACGGCCGCGCACAGGCCCACGCAGAACAGGGCGATGCCGTTCTGGCGCGGCGTCCAGTCGAAACGGAAATGCGTGTACAGCACCCAGGTGGTGTTGAGCATCATTTGCGCAAACGTCATCAGGCCGAAGGCCAGCACCAGGCCACGGATTTCCACGCGGCGCACCAGCTTCAGCAGGGCGGCAAACGGATTGATGCGCGCCAGGGTGAACGGTGCGCGCGGGCCAGGCCGCAGCGACTCGGGTACGCAGAAATAGCCGTAGATGAAATTGGCCGCCGACAGGCCCGCCGCCACGTAAAACGGCAGGCGCAGATCGATTTCGCCCAGCAGGCCGCCCAGCATAGGCCCGCAAATGAAGCCCAGGCCAAAGGCGGCGCCGATCTTGCCGAAACTCTTGGCGCGGTTGTCGGGCGTGGACACGTCGGAGGCATAGGCGGACGCGACCGACATGCTGGCCGACGAGACGCCGCCGATGACCCTGCCGATGAACAGGCAGGCCAGGTTCGGCGCCCAGCCCGTGGCGAGAAAGTTGATGCCCATGCCGGCCATCGAGTACAGCAGCACGGGACGGCGTCCCACGCGGTCGCTGATGGCGCCCAGCATGGGCATGAAGATGAATTGCAGCAAACCGAAGAGGGCCGCCATGATGCCGTACCAGAACGCCTGCGCATCCTTGCCATCGACAAAGTTGCCGATCAGGATGGGCAGCACGGGCACCACCAGGCCGATGCCCAGCATGTCGATGAAGACGCAGACGAGGATGAAATTGAGGTTGCCGGCGCTCTTTAGGGCGGGGGAGGACGGGGAATGGCTGTCGGGGCTGGTTTTATCGGACATGCATGCTTTCGGCGCGTTGGCATAGCGCCGGCGCGTGACAGGATGTTGCTGACGCGCGGCGCGATAGCTGAGGCTTGCATTATAGACAGCGGGAACCATGCTGGCTATCGCCATCCATGTCAGGGGGCATTCCCCATTCGTCGGCAAAGGCGGCGCGGAAGTCCGTCAACACGGCCAGTCGCCGTTCGGCCAGCGCGCGTCCCGCCGCCGTCTGCATCTTGCCGGGCAGCTTGTCGAGCTTGGTGACGATATGGTCGAGCGCATAGGCCTTGTCGTCGAGCGGACGCTGCTGCGCCAGCGGATCCGTGCCATGCGCCAGCGCGCTATCCATGCGCGCGGCCGTGTAAAACAGGCGCGCCAGTCCCACGGCACCTAGCGCGTCGATGCGGTCGGCATCCTGCACGATCTGCGCTTCGATGGTGTGTGGCGGCAAGTTGGCGGAAAAACTGTGCGTCTCGATGGCGTGGGCCACGCCCGCCAATTTTTCTGCGGGGAAATCCAGTTCCGCCAACTGGCGGCACGCCAGCGCTGCCGCCTGACGCGAGGCCAGGTGGCGTTCGGGGTGGTTTTTCGGCAAGTTGACGAGGTCGTGCAAATAGCAGGCGGCCATCACGGTGAGGGAGTCCGCGTCCGCATGCTCTTGCAGCAGGGCACTGGCGTTGCGCCAGACGCGGTGCAGGTGGTTGAGGTCGTGGGCGCTGTCATCGCCCAGGCCGGCCGTGGCCAGCGCCAGCAGGCGTGGTTGCCATTGAGAAAGCAAAGAGTGCATGGTCAAGGTCATAAAAAGCAGGGGCCGCCAGTGTGGCATAAAACGCCGCCGCCTGCGGCCGGTGGTCTGCTCTTCGGCGTGCCGTATTTGCTACATAGATTATATTTTTGGAAATCATTCCTCCAGCATTTGCTCTTTTTTAGTGCATGTAGAATTTACATGGGGTAACATTGCCGCACGGAAATTAGAAGCATAAGCTAATTGCGAGAAAGTATTTGCAAAAAACATACTAGTGGCAGTCATGCCATCGTGCATGCTGGCCTGCGCCCCAGGCGAGTTAACTAAAGGATTATCATGAACACCATTTCCAGCGACACTGGCGCAACCGTTGCCAAGGCTGCCGAATACCTGGCTTTTACGCTCGGCCAGGAAGAGTATGGCATCGACATCCAGAAAGTCAGCGAAATCCGCAGCTATGAAACGCCGACCCGCATCGCCAACGCCCCCGAGTTCGTCAAGGGCGTGGTCAACCTGCGCGGCATCATCGTGCCGATCGTCGACATGCGCATCAAGTTCAACCTGGGCACGCCCAGCTATGACCAGTTCACCGTCGTCATCATCCTCAATATCGGCAACCGCGTCGTCGGCATGGTCGTCGACCGCGTCTCCGACGTCACCACGCTGATGCCGGAACAGATCAAGCCGGCGCCGGACATGGGCCGTTCGATCAACACGGAATACGTGATCGGCCTGGGCACCATCGACGAGCGCATGCTGATCCTGGTCGATATCGACCAGCTGATGTCTAGCGCCGACATGGGCTTGATCGAAAAATTAGCAGCCTAGGCCGCCAGGAAAAGTCCAGGACGGCGTTGCATTGCCTCGCCGTACATTCGTACTGTCTTCGGCAACGCGCCTTGCCCTGAACATTTCCTGACACCCTAGTGTTGAGAGGTTTTTTTAGAAACAATTGACCCCAAGCATTGTTTGCTTTTTCTGCAAGGCGCACGCTAGCGCCTTTCCTGGCGCACGGTTCAGCCGAACCGTGCGCCAGTTTCACTTTGGTTTCACTTTTCATGCCCGCTTTGATACCGCAGCCACTCAGCGCTCCAAAGGGATGCCGCCAGCCGTTCGGCATGCTGGCGTCGGGGCTTTTTAGGATAGTCACATGAATTTATTACGCAACGTCAGCATCGGTGTCCGCCTCGGACTCGGTTTTGCCGTGATTTTGCTGTTTTCCATGCTCATTACGGGCATCAGCGTCTGGCGCCTGCACGACGTGGCCAGCGCCACGCGCGTCATGATGGAACAACCGCTGGCGAAGGAACGCTATATTTCCGACTGGTACGGCCGTATCGACAGCGCCGTGCGCCGCACCATCGCGATTGCCCGCAGCAGCGACACCTCGCTCAGCGGCTATTTCGCGGAAGAATCGAAAGTCTCGTCGTCCAGCTCGGCTGAACTGCAAAAGAAAATCGAGGCGCTGATCGACAAGCCGGAAGAAAAAGCCATGTTCGCGGGCTTGCTGGAGCAGCGCAAGGTGTACATCAGTTCGCGCGACCAGGTCTACAAGCTGAAGGGCGAAGCGCAGGCCGACGCCGCCAATGAGGTGTTTGAAAAGACCTTCGTGCCGGCCGCCGCCAAGTACCAGAAGATGGTGCAGGACTTGCTGGAACACCAGCGCGCCAGCATCGACACGACGGCGCGCGAAATCGACGGCGTCGCCAATACCAGCCGCAACCTGATGCTGGTGCTGGCCGCGCTGGCGCTGGGCTTTGGCGTCGTGTGCGCCTGGGTCTTGACGATGGGCATCGTGCGCCCACTGCGCACAGCCGTGGACATCGCCCGCAAGGTGGCCGATGGCGACTTGACGGCGCAGATCGACGCCAGCGCCAAGGATGAAACGGGGCAATTGCTGCAAGCGTTGAAGGACATGAACACGAGCCTGCTCAACATCGTGGGCGAAGTGCGCAGCGGTACGGATAGCATCGCGACGTCCTCGACGCAAATTGCCGCCGGCAACCAGGACCTGTCGTCCCGCACGGAAGAGCAGGCCGGTTCCCTGGAGGAAACAGCGTCGTCGATGGAAGAGCTGACCAGCACCGTGAAGCAGAATGCGGACAATGCGCGTCAGGCGAATCAATTGGCGGCCTCGGCGGCGCAAGTGGCCGTCAAGGGTGGCGAAGTCGTGGCGCAGGTGGTGGGCACGATGGAATCGATCAACGCTTCCTCGAACAAGATCGTCGACATTATCAGTGTGATCGACGGCATCGCTTTCCAGACGAATATCCTGGCCTTGAACGCGGCCGTGGAAGCGGCGCGCGCGGGTGAGCAGGGCCGTGGCTTTGCCGTGGTGGCCTCCGAAGTGCGCAATCTGGCCCAGCGTTCCGCTTCGGCCGCGAAAGAGATCAAGACCCTGATCGGCGCGTCCGTGGAGCAAGTCAACGCGGGCAGCATGCTGGTGGCGCAAGCCGGTTCGACCATGACCGACATCGTCGACAGCGTGCAGCGCGTGAGCGACATCATCACGGAAATCACGGCAGCGAGCAGCGAGCAAAGCGTGGGCATCGACGAGATCAACCGCGCCATCGGCCAGATGGACGCCGTGACGCAGCAAAACGCGGCCCTGGTGGAAGAATCGGCTGCTGCCGCCGAATCGATGCAGCACCAGGCGCATAACCTGGCGCAGGTCGTCAGCGTCTTCAAGCTCAACGGCCAGCAGGCCGGCGCCAGTGCTGCCAAGACGCCAAAACGCCCGGCAGCGCCGCAAAGCACCTTGCGCATCGGCACACGCTGATCGCGCCGCGGCCGCCCCGTGCAGCCGCAACCCCTTTTATATAGTCTGGTTCCGCTTTTTTAGGATATTCACATGAATTTGTTAAGAAACGTCAGTATTGGTGTGCGCCTCGGCCTGGGTTTTGCCGTGATTTTGCTGTTTTCCATGCTCATCACCGGCATCAGCGTGTGGCGTTTGCATGACGTGGCCACGGCCACGCGCACCATGATGGAATTGCCGCTGACGAAGGAACGCTATATTTCCGACTGGTACGCAAAAATTGACAGCGGCGTGCGCCGCACCACGGCCATCGCACGCAGCAGCGACACGACCTTGGGCGCGTATTTTGCGGAAGAAGCCAAGCAATCGTCCGTCGTCTCGGGCGAATTGCAAAAGAAAATCGAAGCCTTGATTTCCAGCCCGGAAGAAAAAGAACTGTTCCGCCTGGTGAGCGAACAGCGCAAGGTTTACCTCGACTCGCGCGCGCAAGTGTCGAAGCTGAAGGCGGATGGACAGGAAGCGGAAGCGGAGCAGGCTTTCCAGGGCATCTTCGTGCCCGGCTCGACGAAATACCTGAAAGTGGTCAACGACATGCTGCAGCACCAGCGCGCCAGCATCGATAAAACCGCGCGCGAGATCGACGAGGTCGCCAAGACGAGCCGCAACTTGCTGCTGACTCTGGCCGTGCTGGCGCTGGGTTTTGGCGTCGTGTGCGCCTGGTTGTTGACGATGGGCATCGTGCGTCCCCTGCGCACGGCCGTGGACATCGCCCGCAAGGTGGCTGATGGCGACTTGACGGCGCAGATCGACGCCAGTGCCAAGGATGAGACGGGCCAACTCTTGCTGGCTCTGAAGGACATGAACACCAGCCTGCTCAACATCGTGGGCGAAGTGCGCAGCGGCACGGACAGCATCGCCACATCCTCGACGCAAATCGCCGCCGGCAACCAGGACCTGTCTTCCCGCACGGAAGAGCAGGCTGGTTCGCTGGAGGAGACGGCGTCGTCGATGGAAGAACTGACCAGCACCGTGAAACAGAATGCGGACAATGCGCGCCAGGCGAATCAATTGGCGGCTTCGGCGGCGCAAGTGGCCGTCAAGGGTGGCGAAGTGGTGGCGCAGGTGGTGGGCACGATGGAATCGATCAACGCTTCGTCGAACAAGATCGTCGACATTATCAGTGTGATCGACGGCATCGCTTTCCAGACGAATATCCTGGCCTTGAACGCGGCCGTGGAAGCGGCGCGCGCAGGTGAACAGGGACGTGGTTTTGCCGTCGTGGCGTCCGAAGTTCGCAATCTGGCCCAGCGTTCCGCTTCTGCCGCGAAAGAGATCAAAACCCTGATCGGCGCGTCCGTGGAGCAAGTCAACGCGGGCAGCATGCTGGTGGCGCAAGCTGGTTCGACCATGACCGACATCGTTGACAGCGTGCAGCGCGTGAGCGACATCATCACGGAAATCACGGCGGCCAGCAGCGAGCAAAGCGTGGGCATCGACGAGATCAACCGCGCCATCGGCCAGATGGATGCCGTGACGCAGCAAAACGCGGCCTTGGTGGAAGAGTCGGCGGCCGCGGCCGAATCGATGCAGCACCAGGCGCATAACCTGGCGCAGGTCGTCAGCGTCTTTAAACTGAACGGGCAGCAGGCCAGTGTCAGCGGTTTGAAGGGCAAGCAACGCCCTGCGGCGAAAGAGCCTAAGGAAGCATTGCGGATCGGCCGCGCCGCTTAACCTTCTTCCACCCAGCCGGTAATCGCCAGCTGGGACAGCCGGTCCGCCTCGCCATTCCTGTGGCGAGGAATCCAGCGCAAGCTCACATCAGTAAATTGTTCCAGCAGGGCCACTACGGTGGCCCTTTGCGTTTCCAGTCCCTTGGCGCCGACCGGCGTCGTTCCCAGCACGTCGTTGATCACCACCTGGCTGTCGCCGAACAGCAGCAGTTGCACGGGCGGCGGGCGCACCTTGAGTGCCGCCTGCAGCACGGCCGTCAGGGCCGCGTATTCCGCGTCGCTGCTGCTGCCATAGCCGGCCGCTTCGCTTACCTCGATGCGTTCGCCGTTCGGCCCCAGTAGCAGGGCGCCTATGCCCAGCTTGCCCGGATTCGGATGGGCGGAGCCGTCGAACCAGCCGCGCCAGGCCAGCGGGCCGCCGTGGTCCTGGCGGCTGAGCGCCAGCTGCGCGCGGCGCGCCTGCATCTTCGCTTCCTTGCGCAGTTTGCGCGCGACTGCTTCCGGCGTCATGGCTTGATGAGGAAGGTGTCGATCAGGCTGGCTACCCAGCACGCCACCAGCACGCCCACGGCCACCGTCATGGCGGGCCCGTCATTGGCAGACAGGGCATCGACTTTTTCCACGATCAGCTGCACGTCGAGGGGCAGGGCGCCACTGTCGATCTGTGCCATTACCTGGTCTAAACGTGCCATGATCTGGCGTAATACGAGTACCAGCGCGACCAGGGCCGGCACGAGGAAGAGGCTGCCGCGCGCCTTGCGTTTCAATACAAAATGCCCGCTGCCGGGGAAGACGAGGGCCGACAACAGCAGGGCAAGATTACGTTTGGAAAGGGAAGAGCCGCTCATGCGCGCCTTTTGTAGGGGAAAGAGCGGCTCATCATACTATTGCCAGCCAAATTTGCGCAGATACACGCGTTTCATGAACGTCGTCAGCACCGTGTAGCACACGAGGATGCCCAGCAGCCAGGGGAAATAGCCCAGTGGCAAGGCTTGCAGCTTGAAGTAGGTTGCCAGCGGTCCCATCGGCAGGAACACGCCCACGGCCATGATGAGGGTCGTGGCCACCAGCAGGGGCACGGACGCGATGCTGTCGATGAAGGGCAGCTTGGGCGTGCGGATCAGGTGCACGATCAGGGTTTGCGTCAGCAGCCCCACGACGAACCAGCCGGACTGGAACAGCGTCTGCTGCTCAGGCGTATTCGCGCCAAACACATGCCACATCAGGATAAACGTGCTGATGTCAAAGATCGAGCTGATGGGCCCAAAAAAGACCATGAAGCGGCCGATGTCGCGCGGGTTCCAGCTCAGAGGCTGCTGGATTAGCTCGGCATCGACATTGTCGAAGGGAATGGCGATCTGCGACACGTCATACAACAGGTTTTGCACCAGCAAGTGCAGCGGCAGCATCGGCAAAAACGGCAAAAAGGCGCTGGCCACCAGCACGGAAAACACATTGCCGAAGTTCGAGCTGGCCGTCATGCGGATATATTTCAGCATGTTGCTGAAGGTGCGCCGGCCTTCCAGCACGCCTTCTTCCAGCACCATCAGGCTCTTTTCCAGCAGGATGATGTCGGCCGCTTCCTTGGCGATATCGACGGCCGAATCGACGGAAATGCCGATGTCGGCCGCGCGCAGGGCGGGCGCGTCGTTGATGCCGTCGCCCATGAAGCCGACGATGTGTCCATTGCCGCGCAGCGCGCGCACGAGGCGTTCCTTGTGCAGCGGGCTGAGCTTGGCAAACACCGTGTTGTCTTCGGCTGCCTGCGCCAGGGTGGCGTCGTCCATGTCGTCCAGTTGCGGGCCTTGCAGCACGCCATGCACGGCCAGACCCACTTCGCGGCAAATCTTCGCCGTCACCAGGTGGTTGTCGCCCGTCAAGACTTTCACGGTGACGCCATGTTCCGCCAGCGCGCGCAGGGCGGGCGCCGTCGATTCCTTCGGCGGATCGAGAAAGGCGACATAACCGATCAGGGTCAGCGCCGTTTCATCGGCCACGCCGTACACGGTTTTATGCGGCGGCACTTCCTTGACGGCCACGGCGACCACTCTTAGCCCTTCCGCGTTCAGGCCCTGCGTGGTGTCCAGCACCTTGGCCAGCAGGGCAGGATCGAGGGGAATGTTCACGCCGCCCAGGCGCAGATGGCTGCAGGCGGCGAGGATTTCCTCGACGGCGCCCTTGCAGATCAGTTCATGGTGATCATTCTTTTCGGAAACGACGACGGACATGCGGCGGCGCACGAAATCGAACGGGATTTCATCGACTTTCACGTAATCGCGCGCCAGCTGCATTTCCGTCTGCAATTCCACGTGGTCGAGCACGGCGCGATCGAGCAGGTTTTTCAGGCCCGTCTGGTAGTGGCTGTTCAAATACGCGAATTGCAGCACTTCATCGGAGGGCTGGCCGAACACGTCCGTGTGGCGCTCGAGCACGATCTTGTCCTGCGTCAAAGTGCCTGTCTTGTCCGTGCACAGCACGTCCATGGCGCCGAAGTTCTGGATGGCGTCCAGGCGTTTCACGACGACTTTCTTTTTCGACAGTTTCACGGCGCCCTTGGCCAGGGTGCTGGTGACGATCATGGGCAGCATTTCCGGCGTCAGGCCCACGGCGACCGACAGGGCGAACAAAAACGCTTCCATCCAGTCGCCCTTGGTCCAGCCGTTGATCAGGAACACGAGCGGCGCCATCACGAGGGCGAAGCGGATCAAGAGCCAGCTGACGCTGTTGACGCCCGCTTCGAACGCCGTCGGCGTGCGCTCGGTGGCCGTCACTCTCGTGGCGATGGTGCCGAAATAGGTGCGGTTGCCGGTCGCCAGGACCAGCGCCGTGGCGGCGCCCGAGATCACATTCGTGCCCATGAACAGCAAATTGGCCAGTTCCATCGGGTCTTTGCCATGGGCGTCGGCCAGCTCGGCCATCTTTTCCACCGGCAGGGATTCACCGGTCATGGCGGCCTGGCTGACGAACAGGTCTTTCGCGGACAGCAGACGGCAGTCGGCGGGGATCATGTCGCCGGCCGACAGCACGATGATGTCGCCCTGCACCAGCTGGCGGATCGGCAGCTCGATCTGCTGGCCATTGCGCAGCACGGTGGCCGTATTGCTGACCATGGCTTTCAGGCGCTCGGCCGCCCGGTTCGAGCGGCCTTCCTGCACGAAGCGCAGCAGGGTTGAGAGAATCACCATGGTGCCGATGACGATGGTCGCCTTCGGATCTTCCGTCAGGTAGGAAACGATGGCCAGCACCGTGAGCAGCAGGTTGAACGGATTCTTGTAGCACAGCCACAGGTGCTGGTACCAGGCCAGCGGTTTTTCATGCTCGACCTCGTTCGGGCCCGTTTGCGCGCCGATGACTTGCGCCTCGGCATCGCGCAAGCCTTCGGCCCGCGTGTGCAGCCGGTTCAGCGCGCTGTCCAGCTCTTCATGGGCGGCGGCCAGCAGCTGGCGCGCCAGGTGGTCGGGCACGGGACGGGCCGTGCTGTTTTCCAGCGGCATGGCGCGACGGCGGAAATGGCCGGCCGTATGGCGCTTGCGCAGGAACGATTCAAATAAGCGGGTGAAGAGATTCATGGCTCTTCCTTTCACGACGAGGTGTTGGCGGGCGGCGCAGCCGCAGGCAAGACTTGCGTGCCGCCAGCGCGCATGACAAAGCATGACGCTGGCGGGCAATCCGGTCAGTAGCCGGTCGCGATCGGAAAGAAGGGGAGGCGCGCAGCCGGACTGGCCGCGCGAGACACCGCACCTTGCTCAGCAAGGCACGGAGGAAAGAAAGTTCCGCGTTGCTTGCTGTTTAGCTGCCGAGGCAATCACCGATACAAGATCGGCTACTGTCACTAGAACAAGTACTCACGTGGGACTCCGTAAATGAATAATGAGGGCATCTTATGGATGGGCTGCCCAGGTGTCAACTGAAGAAATCTTAGGTTTCCAAAGTGTAATGTTGGTGGTGGAAATGCACTCGAAATGTGTAATTGAATTTACTTGCTTAGCCATTGTCAGGGCGTAGCACTGGACTATCTCAAGGAGGCGCGCAGGTGCATGCGCGCTGTTGTTTGGGACTTCGTTGGCTATGTCGTGCCTCGCAAACGGAGGGTATTCTCTTACTCTCGTCTAATTTTTCTCAGCCAAGTGTCCCAAGACTCCACTCGTATAGGTGGATGAGTACTTCGCTCCACATCATGGCGCTTTCTGCTTTCCTCGAGATCGTCTCGAGTTCTCCCCCCTATGACGACAAATCGTATGTTGATGTCCTTATCTGGATCAACTTCAAGCGACCCGGCAGGTCCCAGCAGAGAGTTGTGAAGTAGCTTTCCATCTTCAACACTTTGACGGGTTTGATGAGTGTGCACCCTGAATTCCTGTATGTTATCAATGATATGTCTTGACCGTTTCCTGATCTGGTCAATAGCAATGTCAATTTTGGCGGAGAATTTGTCATAGTGCCCTTTATTTACTAAATCGAACTCTGCTCCCTTTATCTCAAACAGTGTGACGTCCATTCGAGACCGGCCTGAAAAAATGGCAAAATCAACCGCTCCCTCCGCTACTGGGAATTCGGAAAAACAAATGTACTCGTCCTTTGGTTGCGCGTAGACCTCGGCGAAGATTGAGAGGTCTTGCTTAAGGATACTTTGAAGTTCTTGTTCACCTGATCCCCGCGCCACGAGATCAACGATCATTTTTTTGCTGATCATGCGTGATTCGATGTCATTACGTCTTTTAGTGACTGCTGGCGACTCAAGCCATGGGGAATCAAGAAAAGGATCGATTTCATTTCGTAAGCGATCAATTTCATTGAGTAGGCGTGGTTCGTCTCGAGTTTTCGTATCTAGTTCTCTTTTGTCGCAGGCGATTAGAGTCTCAAGGTTGGCCCGCGTAATGGACTTCCACTTTGGGACTCCAGACTCAGTAAACGTGACTAAATCAAATTTGTCGCTCCCCAAGCTATCGGCTTCATAGTGCTCTACGAAACGGCATTGATTTGGCACAATTCCTTTTGTGACGAGTGAGCCGCATACTGTCTCGATAGCATTTGTTATTGATGCGGCGGTATTCTTATCATCAAGGTCTGTTAGCAGCGCGGACAGATTTAATTGTTCATCGACAAAAGTTCTGACGCGACAAATTCCATCTGTTCTGAGGCCAAGTTCAGTAGGGTAGCGATGAATAAAATCACTAATTTTCATAGGTAACCTCGTCCTGTCGTTAGTGTTGTCATGGTAGAGCTGCTTGCAAAGCAATATGCTTTTAGCGCTACCTGAAAAACTGGCACCCTGTCGCTATATAGCCAGCACATTAGAGCAACGAAATACCTTAGACAAGTGGAAGTCGATAGGAGTTTTCTAAATCATCGTCTATTTAATTTATTTGCACTAAATTTTCTCCGTACAACTTATATCTTGGTTTGCGCCATCGCCAGCGAATCGGACAATATCTGCCATAGCGCAGCATGTCGCTGCTGCAGCGCGGCGCCACCCGCATAGATCAACTCCACATGCAGGCTGTCGACGATGCCCAGGTAGGCTTGCGCGTACAGGTCGACGTGCTGCGGCGGCAGGGATGGCGCCAGGCGGCCCAGGCTGGCCACGTAATGCCGCTGCAATTGCGCCAGCAAGGCTTCGTAGCCCGTGCCGACTTCGATGCGCAGGGGCGCTGGCGGCAAATACGCCGTGCGCAGCAAGAAGCGCAAATGGGCCGACTCCGCGTAGCGCTGGGCCATGCGGTCGCAGTACACGGCGCCAGCTTGCTGGCCGCCGGGCGTGGCCAGCGCCGCTTCGTCGGCGAAGCACGCATCCATGAAGGCTTGCTCTTCAGCCAGCGCGTCGGCAAACACGTCCAGAAACAGGGCATCTTTGCCGGCGAAGTGCGAATACAGCGAAGCCTTGCGCATGCCCGCCTGCGCGGCGATGTCGCTGAGGGACGAGGCGTCGTAGCCGTGCTCCGAAAAGTGCACGACGGCGACGGCACAGATGTTATCGGCCGAAGCCGAGCGTTTTTTCATCATTGGGGTGAGAGTGGGTGAGGCGTCAGTGCGCTCCCAGACTGCTGGCATGGACCGGATGGACGCGCGCAGTGGCCAGGGTCAGCCATGATACCAGCAGGCCGGCCACGGTCAAGAACAGCAGCCAGGGCAGCGGCCCCGATTCGGACAGGCTGGCCGCCAGCGGCGTGGCCAGGGACGACAAGCTCATCTGGATGGCGCCCAGGAGGGCGGCCGTGGAACCGAGCGCGCGCTGCTGCGAACCCATGGCCATGGCCATCAGCGCCGCTTCCGCGATGCCCAGGCCAAACAAGGCCACGAACATGCCCGGCACGACGGCCGTTATTCCCCCTCCCGCCCAGGCACCGAGCATGGCCAGTCCCGCGCCGCCCAGCATGGCCACGCTGCCCGCCACGCTCAGGCGCGCCACGCCATGCTTTTCCACCAGGCGGGCGCTGGCCATCGCGCCCAGCAGCACGGCCACGCCCGTGGCGCCGAAGACCAGGCCGAAATTGCTGGCGGACAGGCCGAAATCGCGCTGGTACACGAGCGAGGCGCCGCCGATATACGCAAACAGGAAAAAGAAAGCGGCGGACAGGGCCAGCGCAGGCAGCAGGAAGGCGCGGTCCAGTGCGATGCGCGCATAGGTGCGGTGCATGCCCTTCGGCGAAACGCGCTTCTTTAGCGGCAAGGTTTCCGGCAGGAACAGCGCGCTATTGAGCAGAGTGAACACACCCAGCGCGGCCAGGGCCAGCATCACGGCGCGCCAGCCGTAGTGCGCGTCGAGCAAGCCGCCCACGGCCGGCGCCAGCACGGGCGCCAGGCCCACGATGGTCATCAGGAGGGCAAACAGCCGCGCCGCCTGCACGCCATCGGCCACGTCGCGCACCATGCTCATCACCACGACCAGGGTCAGCGCCGCGCCCAGACCCTGCAGGGTGCGCGCCAGCAGCAGGGTGCTCAATTGATCCGCCTGCGACGCCCAGGCGGCCGCAAGTATATACACGGCGATGCCGGCCAGGAGCGGACGGCGCCGGCCCAGCATGTCGGTCAGCGGCCCGCACAGCAGCTGCCCGCCGCCCAGGGCCAGCAGGAAGACGGTCAGGCTCAGTTGCACGTTCGCATACGAGGTGTGCAGCTCGCGCGCCATGGCGGGCATCGAGGCCAGATACATGTCGATGCCGGCCGGACCGAGCACGGCCACGAGGGCCAGGGAAGCCGCCAGCCCGAGACTGGCGGCGGGGAGAGTGGTTTGCTGCTGCATTGCGCTTCCTTCTTGTCATCAAAAAAACGGGGCATGGACGCCGCCGTGTTTTTTATTGTACACTTACTGCCTACCGGTAGGTAGCTTGTTCAATCAATGAAAAGGATGAGAACGATGAAAAAAGAATCAATGGCGGGAGAGCTGGCATGACGGAAGTGGGAATTGCGCTCAGCGGCGTGGCCGTGGCGCTGCTGTTTGCCGCCTGGAGCTCGCACCGCACCCGCTGCGAGCGGCGCGATGTCATGTTGCTGACGATACTCGGCACGACGCTGGGGCTGCCGGGCGCTGTCCTGCTGGCGTTGCCGCTTGCGTAGGTCGGATTAGCGGAGCGTAATCCGACAACATTGTTGGCGAGGCCGGTGGTGGTGTCGGATTACGCGCTTGCGCGCTAATCCGACCTACGCAGTGATTTTCATGCGAACATGAAAAAAGGCAGGCCGTGTGGCCTGCCTTCTTGTCGTCGACACGTCCGCCGAAGCGGGCGCCTGGCGCTTACTCTTCTTCGTAAGAGCTGATCGGCGCACAACCACAGAACAGATTGCGGTCGCCGTAGACGTTGTCGGCGCGGCCGACCGGTGGCCAGTATTTGCGTTGGCGCAGCGAAGCGACCGGGTAGGCGGCGATTTCACGGCTGTATTTGCGTTCCCAGTTGTCCGACATCAGCACCTGTGCCGTGTGCGGCGCGTTCCTCAAAGGGTTGTCGTCGTGGTCGAATTCGCCGCTGGCGACCTTGGCGATTTCCGCGCGGATGGCGATCATGGCGTCGATGAAGCGGTCGATTTCCACTTTCGATTCGCTTTCCGTCGGCTCGATCATCAGGGTGCCCGGCACGGGGAAGCTCATGGTCGGCGCATGGAAACCGAAGTCCATCAAACGCTTGGCCACGTCTTCGTTGCTGATGCCGGTGGCGTCCGTGATCGGACGCAGGTCCAGGATGCACTCGTGCGCGACCAGGCCGTCGTGGCCCGAGTACAGCACGGGATAGTGCGGCGCCAGGCGGCGGGCGATGTAGTTCGCCGCCAGAATCGCCGTCTCGGTCGCTGCCGTCAAGCCCTCCGCGCCCATCATGGCGATGTACATCCACGAAATCGGCAGGATGCTGGCCGAGCCGAATGGCGCGGCGCTGACGGCGCCGATGCCTGCAGCATCGCGCTGGTAGCCGCTCGAACGCTGGTTCGGCAGGAATTTCGCCAGGTGGGCGCCCACGCCGATCGGGCCGACGCCTGGTCCGCCACCGCCGTGCGGGATGCAGAAGGTTTTGTGCAGGTTCAGGTGCGACACGTCGCCGCCAAACGAGCCGGGAGCGGCCACGCCGACCAGCGCATTCATGTTGGCGCCGTCGATGTAGACCTGGCCGCCGTGCGCGTGGATGATCTCGCACAGTTCCTGGATGCCTTCTTCAAACACGCCGTGGGTGGATGGGTAGGTGACCATCACGCAAGCCAGGTTGGCGCTGTGCTTTTCCGCTTTCGCTTTCAGGTCGGCCAGATCCACGTTGCCGTTGGCGTCGCAGCTGGTGACGACGACCTGCATGCCGACCATGTTGGCCGATGCCGGGTTGGTGCCGTGCGCCGACGATGGAATCAGACAGATGTTGCGGTGGCCTTCGCCGCGCGATTCGTGATATGCCTTGATCACCAGCAGACCCGCGTACTCGCCCTGCGAGCCGGCGTTCGGCTGCAGCGAGACGGCAGCGTAGCCGGTCAGCGCGCACAGCATTTCTTCCAGCTGCGAGATCATTTCGCGGTAGCCGACCGTTTGCGCGTCTGGCGCGAACGGGTGGATGTTCGAAAACTCGGGCCAGGTGACGGGAATCATTTCGCTCGTCGCGTTCAGCTTCATGGTGCACGAGCCGAGCGGGATCATGGTGCGGTCCAGCGCCAGATCCTTGTCGGCCAGGCTGCGCAGGTAGCGCAGCATTTCGTGTTCCGAGTGGTAGCTGTTGAAGACCGGGTGGGTCAGATACGCGCTTTCGCGCGCCAGATTCGCCGGCAGCGCGCTGGTCACGGCCGCTTCAACGGCGTCCAGGTCCGGGGCGGCAGGCGCGTTGGCCAGACCGTGCGCGAACACTTTCCACAGCAGCGCGATATCGTCGCGCGTGGTGGTTTCATCGAGCGACACGCCGACGTGGGTAGCATCCACTTTGCGCAGGTTGACGCCGTGGTGCATGGCCGTCGCGTGCAGTTGCGCCGCATCGGCGACATGGATGGTCAGGGTGTCGAAGTAAGTCGCGTTGACGACGCCATAACCGAGGGTCTTCAGGTTGGCCGCCAGCACGCCCGTAAAGCGGTGCACGCGCTGGGCGATCTGCAGCAGGCCGGCAGGGCCGTGGTAGACGGCGTACATCGAGGCCATCACGGCCAGCAGCACTTGCGCCGTGCAGATGTTGGACGTCGCTTTTTCGCGGCGGATATGCTGTTCGCGCGTTTGCAGGGCCAGACGATAAGCCTTGTTGCCTTGCGCATCGACGGTCACGCCGACCAGGCGGCCCGACATATTGCGCTTGAATTCATCGCGCGTGGACAGATAGCCCGCGTGCGGGCCGCCGAAACCGAGCGGCACGCCGAAGCGCTGGCTGTTGCCGACGACGACGTCGGCGCCCCATTCGCCAGGAGGCGTGAGCATGGTCAGGGCCAGCAGGTCGGCCGCGACGATGACCATGGCGCCATTCGCATGCAGTTTTTCCACGCCGGCGCGGTAGTCGCGGACTAAACCGTTCACGCCAGGGTATTGCAGCAGCACGCCGAAGCAGGCGTCCAGCGACTCGATTTCCGCCGGGTCGAAGGTGCGCACGTCGATGCCGATCGGCTGGGCGCGCGTCTGCACCACTTCCAGCGTTTGCGGCAGCACGTCATTGGCGACATACAGCACGTTCGACTTCGACTTGCCCACGCGCTGGATCAGGGTCATCGCTTCGGCGGCGGCCGTGCCTTCATCCAGCATCGAGGCGTTCGAGATGCCCATGCCGGTCAGGTCCGTGATGACTTGCTGGAAGTTCAGAATCGCTTCCAGGCGGCCTTGCGAAATCTCCGGCTGGTAAGGCGTGTACGCCGTGTACCAGGCCGGGTTTTCAAAGATGTTGCGCAGCACGACGCCAGGGGTGAACGTGTTGTAGTAGCCCTGGCCGATCAGGGATTTGAGTACCTGGTTCTTGCCGGCGATGGCTTTCAGGCGCGACAGCGCTTCCTGTTCCGGCATCGGCTGCGAGTAAGCACCCAATGGCAGGGCGCCTTTGTTGCGGATGTTGGCCGGCACCAGGGCATCGATCAGCGCGGCGCGCGATGGATAGCCGAGGGTCGCCAGCATGGCTTGCTGTTCGGTGGCGGAAGGGCCGATGTGGCGGGCGATGAAGGCATCGCGTGCTTCGAGTTGGGTCAGGCTGGTGCGGGTCATGATATAGAGGCCAAAAAAGACTGAAAAACCGGGATGCGGCGCGCGGGCGCGGCGGCGGGGCATAGCTACAAAATTAAATGCAAACGGGCCGCAAACGCGGCCCGTGAGTCAAACGCGATTAGGCGCTGGTGGTGGCGCCATAGGCGGCAGCGTCGAGCAAGCCGTCCAGGGCCGACACGTCGGCTGGCTTGATCTTGAACAGCCAGTTGGCGTAGGCGTCGGCGTTGATCGACTCTGGCGAGTTGACGACGTCGTCGTTGACGGCCACGACTTCGCCGGCGATCGGCGCATAGATGTCGCTCGCTGCCTTGACCGATTCCACCACGGCGGCGTCGTCGCCGGCGCCGTAGGTATTGCCCACGGTTGGCAGTTCGACGAAGACGATGTCGCCCAGGGCGTCCTGCGCGTACTCGGTGATGCCGACGGTGATCGTGCCGTCGCCTTCAAGGCGTACCCATTCGTGGGAGGCGGTGTACTTCAGGTCTGCAGGAATGTTCATGTGTGGCTCCAGATGGTAAGTGTTCGTTATTGATTATGGTTGTACGGTCTTGCGGGCGGCTCTAATACGCTTACGCAGCCAGGATTTTACCGTTACGCACGAAAGGCAGCTTGACGACGGAAGCGGCCAGTTGCTTGCCGCGGATTTCCACGTGCACGCTGTCGCCTACCGCTACGCCGTTGGGCACGCGCGCCAGGGCGATCGCTTCCTGCATGGTCGGGCTGAAGGTGCCGCTGGTGATTTCGCCCGTGGCGTCATTGCCGGCGATGATGACTTTCTGGTGGGCGCGCAGCACGCCGCCTTTTTCACGCAGGATCAGGCCGACGAATTGCGCGTTCTGGCCCTTGGCCAGCAGGGCGGCCTTGCCGATGAAGTCGCGCTCGCTGACCAGGTCGATGGTCCACGCCAGGCCCGCGTCGAGCGGGTTGACGGTTTCGTCCATGTCCTGGCCGTACAGATTCATGCCCGCTTCCAGGCGCAGGGTGTCGCGCGCGCCCAGGCCGGCCGGCTTGACACCGGCGGCGATCAAGGCGTTCCACAGCGCTTCCACCTGGGTGGCGGCCACGCCGATTTCAAAGCCGTCTTCGCCCGTGTAGCCGGTGCGCGCCAGCATCACTTCGCCGAAAGCCGTGTCCTTGACGATGACGACGTTGAACGGTTTGATGGCTTCGGAGGCGGCTTGCGTTTCCGGCAGCACTTGCCATACCTTGGCGCGCGCGTTCGGGCCTTGCACGGCGACGAGGGCCATCGGATCGTTGGCATTGCGGCGTTCGGTGATCGTCAGGCCGCTGCTGGTGGCGGTGTTTTGCTGCTGCATCCAGGCCACGTCTTTTTCAGCCGTGCCCGCGTTGACGACGAGGCGGAACCAGTTTTCGTTGAAGAAGTAGACGATCAGGTCATCGATGACGGTGCCTTCGGCATTCAACATGCACGAGTACAGCGCCTTGCCCGACACTTGCAGCTTGTCAACGTTGTTGGCCAGCAAGCCGCGCAGGAAGGCGCGCACGTTCGGGCCTTCGATATCGACCACGCACATATGGGACACGTCGAACATGCCGGCATCGCCGCGCACGGCGTTGTGTTCTTCGATTTGCGAGCCGTAGTTGACAGGCATGTCCCAGCCGCCGAAATCGACCATGCGGGCGCCGAGGGCACGGTGGGCGTTGTTGAGTGGGGTCGCTTTGAGCGTCATGGATTCCTCGGGACGAAGGTAATAGGGGAGTTAACAAAACATAGAATAGCCAAACACGGCTTTCCAGCGTGATCACTGACCCCCCTGTCCTTTGTACCTGAGAGATTACGGGGGCTTGCCCCGTGCGCCCCTTCGGTGGGCCGCCGGCAATAGCCGCGGCCGCTCTCCAGAGTTGAGCTAAAGATGTCGCCAAAGCAACAACTTCAGTCCGCCTGATCGGTCCTTTTGCCTGAGAGTTTTTGGGTAGTGCCCCTTCGGCGGCAACGCTGGGTTGCCCTCTCCCGATCAAGTGGGAGGAATATATGCCAGCAGGGTGTTTCTGTCAATCTGAAAAGACGTTGCCAAATTGCAGCAAAAGCCCCGGTTTGCGGGGCTGGCAGGGGCGCCGGCCCGTTGCAAAAGGGCGCCCGGCCGCGCGGGAATGCGCTATGATGAAATCCTGGCTTTCTTGCGGGTGCCTGCCATGAACACTACACAAAGCGAGACGCAAAACAACACCGAGCAGCACGGTTACTTTACCCTCTCGGGCGACGTCAACAGCGATATGGTGCGGCGCGTCTTCAACGCCGTGGCCGACATCACGGAAGACAAGCTCACCACCGCGCACATTTTGATACAGTCCAACGGCGGCTATGTCAGCGATGGCATCTGTCTGTACAACTTTCTCAGCAAGTTGCCGCTCGACATCGTCACTTATAACGCGGGCGCCGTGGCCTCCATCGCCGTCACCCTGTTCCTGGCGGGACGGCGCCGCCATGCCAGCGACACGGCCCGCTTCATGGTGCACAAGTCGCATGCGACAGCTTCGCCCGGTTCGCGCCCCGATGCGCTCAGCATCATCGTCGAAGGCTTGCGCGCCGACGACATGCGCACCGAGCGCATCCTGCGCGGCCACGTCAACCTGACGGAAGAACAGTGGCAGGTGCACGCGTATTCCGACCTGCACTTGACGGCCGACCAGGCGCTGGAAGTGGGCATGATCGAATCGATCCGCGACTTTGCGCCGCCCAAGGGCAGGCGCCTGACGAATATCTGACGCCCTCAGGCTGTCCAGGCGGAGGGTGTTGGCGTGGGAATTTTGTAATCGAATGTAATTCTTCGCTGCAGCACAGCAAAAGCCGCGCGGAACAGGGCAGAGTCGTGGCATAGTGCAAGCTGATCATGAAATAAGCGCGTGCACGATGACTTGGTGGAATGGGATTTCTTTTGCGGCCGACATGTCCGTGATGGGGCCGGCTGGCGTGGCGATCGCCCTGTGGCTGCTCGTCTCGCGCCAATGGCGTCTGGTGCTCAGCTGGAGCCTGTGGTATGGCGGCGGCCTGGCCCTCGTGGTGCTGTCCAAGCTGGCCTTCATGAGCTGGGGTGTGGGCAGCAGCGCGCTTGATTTTACGGGGTTCAGCGGCCACGCCATGCGCGCCGGCGCCGTGTTTCCCGTGCTGATGTACGTGTTGCTGCAGCGGGCCGAACCGCGCTGGCGCCATGCCGGCGTGCTCGTCGGCGTGGCCTTTGCCGTGCTGGTGGCCATTTCGCGCGTGGTCGTGCATGCGCACAGCGTGTCGGAAGCCGCCAGCGGCTGCGTGCTGGGCCTGGCGCTGGCGCTGGGCTTCATGTGGAATGCCCGCGGCGCCGTCCATTTCGCCGTCAGCCATGCGCTGGCACTGGCCAGCCTGGTGCTGATGGTGGTGCTGAGCTTCAAGGCCGAACCCATGCCGACCGAGCAATGGCTGCAAAAACTCGCCCTGGTGCTGTCCGGTCATGAGCGCGTTTTTTCCCGTGAAGACTGGAAACTGGCGCAGGATGGCCGCCCAGCCCCTTGAGATGGTGCCGGCTGGCACTTGACGCTGCTGTTTTTGGCCAGAAAAGCATCAGGAAATGGTATGATGAACCACTTTTTTGCGGTGAGTGGCCAAGCCTCCATCGTGCACCTGAACTGAGTATGAACCGGGTTCACCCATAATATAACCGCCAGCATAGGCCAGGAACTCTAAAACACGTGCGTCTCTCTTCCATCAAGTTGTCGGGATTTAAGTCTTTCGTCGATCCCACCAATTTTCAGGTGCCAGGCCAGCTCGTGGGCGTGGTCGGGCCGAATGGCTGCGGCAAGTCGAACATCATCGACGCCGTGCGCTGGGTGCTGGGCGAATCGAAAGCATCGGAATTGCGCGGCGAATCGATGCAGGACGTCATTTTCAATGGCTCCACCCACCGCAAGCCGGCCGGGCGCGCTTCCGTGGAACTGGTGTTCGACAATAACGATGGCAAGGCGTCCGGCCAATGGGGCCAGTACGCCGAGATCGCCGTTAAGCGCACCCTGACGCGCGACGGCACCTCCACCTATTACATCAATGGCCAGCCCGTGCGCCGGCGCGACATCCAGGATATTTTCCTCGGCACCGGCCTCGGCCCGCGCGCCTACGCCATCATCGGCCAGGGCATGATTTCGCGCATCATCGAATCGCGCCCCGAAGAATTGCGCGTCTTCCTCGAAGAAGCGGCCGGTGTCTCCAAATACAAGGAACGCCGCCGCGAGACGGAAAACCGCCTGCAGGACACGCGCGAGAATTTGCTGCGCGTGGAGGACATCTTGCGCGAACTTAACGCCAACCTGGAAAAGCTCGAAGCGCAGGCGGCCGTGGCCACGCGTTTCCACGCCTTGCAGGCGGACCAGGAAGAAAAGCAGAAACTCTTGTGGCTGCTGCGCAAGAACGAGGCGCAAAACGAGCAGACGCGCTATTTCCGCGAAGTGGAACAGGCGCAAACGGACCTGGAAGAACAGACGGCCAAGCTGCGCAACGTGGAACTGACCCTGGAGCAGATGCGCCAGGCGCACTTTGCCGTTGGCGACCGTTTGCATACGGCGCAGGGTCACCTGTACCAGACGAATGCGGAAATCGGCAGCCTGGAAGCGCAGATCAAGTTCGTCATCGAATCGCGCGCCCGCCTGCAGGCGCAGCTGGCGACCCTGACGGCCCAGCGCGACCAGTGGAACAGCCAAGGCGGCGAATACCAGGAACAGATCGAAGAGGCGGAATTCCACCTCGAAGAACTGGCCGCGAAGGTGGAGCAATCGCAAATGATGGCCGAGCAGAAGGGCGAGCAATTGCCCGAGCTCGACGCCGCCTGGCGCGCCGCGCAAAACAAGAGCACGGAATCGCGTGCCCGCATCATGCAGGCCCAGCAGCAGCTGGAACTGGAGTCGGCGCACCAGCGCAACGCCTCGAACATCCTGGCCAGCCTGTTGACGCGCCGCGAGCGCCTGCAGCAGGAAAAGAACAGCCTGAGTTTGCCCGACAGCAGCCACCTGGAAAACCTGAAACTGCAGCTGGAAGAAAAGCAGCAGACGCTGGAAGAGCAGGGTTTTTACCTGGAAGAAGCGCTGGAGCAGCAACCGAAGCTGGAGCAGGAGCGGGCCGAGGCGCAGGCGCAGGTAAATGCCGAAACGGCTGCCAACGCCCAGCTGGAAGCGCGTCTTTCCGCTTTGAAACAACTGCAGGAACGGGTGCAGACGCAGGGCAAGGTCCAGCCGTGGCTGAAAAAGCACGAGCTCGACACCTTGCCGCGCCTGTGGCAAAAGCTGCAGATCGAAGCGGGCTGGGAAGCGGCCATGGAATCGATCTTGCGCGAACGCACGTCGGCCTTGCAATTGTCGAACATCGACTGGGCCAAGGCCTTCTTTGTCGACGCGCCACCGGCCAAGCTGGCCCTGTACGCGCCTTCCACCGTGGCGCCGTTGCCGCAGCCGGAAGTGCCGGGCCTGAAGCCTTTCCTGAATTTGCTCAAACTCAACGATCCAGGTCTGCGTGGCTTGCTGCAGGATTGGCTGCACAACGCCTACGCCGTGGAAGACGCGGCCGAAGCGCTGGCCGAACGCAGCAAATTGCCGCTGGGCGGCTATTTCGTCACGCGCGCGGGCCATGTGGTCACGGCCACCAGCGTGCGCTTCTATGCGGCCGATTCGGAGCAGGAAGGCATGCTGGGCCGCCAGCAGGAAATCGAGAATATCGGCAAACAGTTGCGCGCCCAGCAATTGCTGGCCGAAGAGGCGCGCGCCCGTTCCGTGCGGGCCGACGCGGCCGTGGCTACCCTGACGCGCAACCTGTCCGACTTGAGCTTGCGCATACAGCAGCTCACTTCTTCCGTGCATACCCTGCAGCTCGACGTGGTGAAACTGTCGGAAGTGGAAGCGCGTTTTAATCAGCGCAGCACGCAGATCGGGGCGGACCTGGCGGAAATCGCCGCGCAGGAAGCGGAGCAGATGCAGACCAAGCTGGAATCGGAAGAAAAATTCGAACAGCTGGACATGGAGCTGGGCAACTTGCAGGAAGCGCACGAAGACGGCCATACGGACTTCCTGCAGAAGGAACAGCGTCTGGCCGAAGCGCGCGAAGCCTTGCGCGACCTGGAACGCGCCGCCAAAGATACGGAATACGCGGAAAAAGCCCACCGCGCGAAGATCGAGGAATTGCGCCGCAACATCGCCACGGCCAGTACGCAGGCCCAGCAAGTGACGGCCAGCCTGCAGGCTGGCGAACTCGAGCTGGCCAACCTGGAAAGCGGCGCGGCCGCCGACGGCTTGCAGGATCTGTTAGAACGCCGCACGACGCAGGAGCGGGCGCTGGCCGACGCGCGCCACGAACTCGATCAAATTACGCAGCAGCTGCGCTTGTCCGAAGATGCGCGCACGCAATCGGAACGCAGCTTGCAGCCGCAGCGCGACAAGATCATGGAAATGCAGCTCAAGGAACAGGCCGCGCGCCTGAACCAGGAGCAATTCGCCCAGCAATTGCTGGAGTCGGGCGCCGACGAGGCTGCGTTGACGGAAAAGTTGCACCCGGACATGCGTCCATCGTATCTGCAGGGCGAAGTCACGCGTTTGACGAACGCCATCACGGGCCTGGGCGCCGTCAACCTGGCCGCGCTGGACGAGCTGGCGCAGGCGTCCGAGCGCAAAAATTTCCTCGACGCCCAGAATGCCGACCTGACGGAAGCGATCAATACCCTGGAAGATGCGATCCACAAGATCGACAAGGAAACGCGCGACTTGTTGCAAGACACGTTCGACAAGGTCAATCATCACTTTTCCGAGCTGTTCCCGATTCTGTTCGGCGGCGGCCAGGCGAAACTGACCATGACGGGCGACGAGATTCTCGATTCCGGTGTACAAGTCATGGCGCAGCCTCCCGGCAAGAAAAATGCCACCATCCACCTGTTGTCCGGTGGAGAGAAGGCGCTGACCGCGACCGCATTGGTGTTTTCCATGTTCCGCCTGAATCCGGCGCCGTTCTGCCTGCTCGACGAAGTCGATGCACCGCTGGACGATTCGAACACGGAACGCTTCTGCCGCATGGTCAAGCGCATGTCCGACCAGACCCAATTCCTTTTCATTTCGCATAACAAGATTGCGATGGAAATGGCCCATCAATTGATCGGTGTGACGATGCAGGAGCAGGGCGTATCGCGCATCGTGGCGGTGGACATGGAGTCCGCCGCAAATTTTGCAACCGAGGCACAAGCAGCATGACAGACCTTCAAATTACCTTGTTCGGCGCCGGCGGCGTCTTTATCGTCGGCGTTTTCTCGTACAACAAATGGCAGGAATACAAGGCCAAGAAAAGCGTGGAACGGGCCTTTTCCACCGACCATGATGACGTGCTGATGCGCGAGGGCGACGCCCCTGCCGTGGAAGCCCAGGAACCCGTGCTGCGCCAGGAGCCGCGCTTCGACGCCGCGCCCGCCGCCAAGGCCGAACCGTCGTTTGGCGCGCCGCCAGCAACCGTGGTGCCGGACGCGCCCGTGCACGCGGAACCGTCGCTGGCCGATGCTGATCCCGCACCCGCCACCCCGGCCGCGCCGGCGCAGCAGGAAGTCAGCGCCGCCAGCGAACAGGCGACCAGCCTGGTCGACCCGCTCATCGATTGCCTGCTGCCTTTGTCGCTGGAAGCGCCCGTGCGCGGCGACAAGATCCTGCCCGTGCTGCAAACCCTGCGCCTGGTGGGCAACAAGCCCGTCCACTTCATCGGTTTGCACGTGAACGGCGACTGGGAACCGATCACGCATGGCGGTGTCTACACCAAGATGCAGGGCGGCGTGCAGCTGGCCAGCCGCAGCACGGCCTTGAATGAACTCGAATACTCGGAACTGGTCACGCGCCTGCGCGGCGTGGCTGACGAGATCGGCGCCGAGCCGGAAGTGCCGGACATGATGGAAGTGATGGCCGAAGCGCGCAATCTGCACCGCTTCGTTGCCGGTCACGATGCCCAGCTGGGCGTGAACCTGCACACGAATGGCGCCCCATGGGCCATTTCCACCTTGCTGTTCGCGCTGGAAAAGCAGGGCTTCGACGTGCGTCCGGACGGCCGTTTCGTCATGCCGGACGGCGACGGCGGCTATCTGTTCTCGCTGTCGACGAATGTCACCTTGGCCGAGGAAACGACGCCGCGCCTGACCCTGCTGCTGGACGTGCCCTGCGTGGCGCCCGCGCGCGACGGTTTTGGCGCCATGGTCGCTTGCGCGAAGGCACTGGTGGGCCGCCTCGACGCGACCATCGTCGACGATTACAACCAGGCCCTGTCCGATGTGGCGCTGGCCGAGATCGCCGGCCAGGTGCAAGAGTTTTACCAGGAAATGGACGCGGCCGACATTCCGGCCGGTTCCACCCGCGCCCTGCGTTTATTTAGCTGAAGAATCCCGCAACAATGACTGATCCGATCAACCAGGACGCCGCCCAGCGCGTCCTGGCACTCACGGCCGAACTCAATCGGCATCTGCACGCCTACCACGTGCTCGACAATCCCACCATTCCCGACGCCGAGTACGACAAGCTGTTCGTCGAACTGCAAACGCTGGAAACGGCCCATCCCGACTTGCGCACGCCCGATTCGCCCACCTTGCGCGTGGGGGCGGCACCGCTGCCGCAATTCGAGCAAGTCACGCACACGGTGCCGATGTTGTCGCTGAATAATGGTTTCTCCGACGACGATATCGTCAATTTCGACCGCCGCGTACGTGAAGGCCTGGGCTTCGACGCGCAGGACGTCGCGTATGCGGCCGAAGTGAAATTCGACGGCCTGGCCATCAACCTGCGCTATGAAAACGGCCTGTTCGTGCAGGCGGCCACGCGCGGCGACGGCGCCACGGGCGAGGACGTGACGGCCAATATCCGCACCATTTCCGGCATCCCTTTGCGCCTGCATGGCGACAAGATTCCCGCACTGCTCGACGTACGCGGCGAAGTCATGATGTTCAAGGGCGATTTTGCCCGCCTGAACGAACGCCAGCGCGAGGCGGGGCAGAAGGAATTCGCCAACCCGCGCAATGCGGCCGCCGGCAGCCTGCGCCAGCTCGATTCGCGCATCACGGCGCAGCGCAAGCTGCGTTTCTATGCCTACGGCATCGGCGCCCTCGATGGCGCCGCCATGCCGGCCTCGCATTCGGCCTTGCTGGACTGGTACGAAACCCTGGGCATCCCCGTGTCAAAAGAGCGCAAGGTGGTGCAGGGCGCGCAGGGCTTGCTTGCCTACTACGCCGATATCGGCGCGCGCCGTCCCGCCTTGCCGTATGAAATCGACGGCGTGGTCTACAAGGTGAATGCGACGGAAGACCAGCAGGAGCTGGGCTTTGTGTCGCGCGCGCCGCGCTTTGCGCTGGCGCACAAATTCCCCGCCGAAGAGGCGCTGACGCAAGTGCTGGGCATCGATATCCAGGTGGGACGCACGGGCGCCATGACGCCCGTGGCGCGCCTGGCGCCCGTATCAGTCGGCGGCGTGACGGTGACGAACGCCACCTTGCACAATGAAGGAGAGGTTCAGCGCAAGGATATTCGGATTGGCGACACGGTCATCGTGCGCCGCGCAGGCGATGTCATACCTGAGGTGCTGGCGATGGTGCCCGACAAGCGTCCGGAAGGAACTGTTGCCTTCGTGATGCGTGATACTTGCCCGATTTGCGGCTCGCACGTGGTGCGCGAAGAGGGCGAGGCGATTGCCCGCTGCTCGGGTGGCCTGTTCTGCTCGGCGCAGCGCAAGGAAGCGTTCCGCCATTTCGCGGGACGGCGCATGATGGATATCGAAGGACTGGGGGAACGTTATATCGATACCCTGGTCGAACTGGAATACGTGCATGGCCTCGCTGACCTGTACAGCCTGACCCTGGATAAATTGCTGGAAATGAAAGTGCGCGCCGACGAGCGCGATGGTTCGACGCCAGAGACAGTGCAACAGGGCAAGATTCCCACCAAGTGGGCGGAAAACCTGCTGGCCGGCATCGAGGCGAGCAAGCGCCCGCCGCTCGAGCGTTTCCTGTTCGCGCTGGGCATCCGCCACGTGGGCGAATCGACGGCCAAGACCCTGGCCGAGTGGCTCGGTAGCCTGGCGTATGTGCGCAAAGCGCCGGCGGCTTTGCTGCGCGTGCTGCCCGACATCGGCGGCACGGTGGCCGAATCGATTGCCGACTTCTTTGCCGAGGAAAAGAATCAGCAGGCGCTGCAGGCTTTGCTCGATGCCGGTGTCACGCCGCAAGGCGAACATGCGCCCAGCGCCAAGCTGCGCACGCAGCTCGAGGAAATCAAATTGCTGGCGGCCATCGGCATCCCGAAGCTGACGGAGCCGCGCAGCAAGCAGTTGGTGGAGCGGGGCGTGACCCTGGCCAGCCTGGCCGCGCAAGGCGCCAGCTTCCACGCGGGCTTGCCCGCCGCCGTGGCCGAAGCGCTGGCGCAATGGCTGGCCGATGAGAGCAATGTCAAGCTGCTGGTTCAACTGGACGCCCTGCGCAATGAATTACTGTCACAATTACCTGAAATGCCAGCCGCTGGCGGCAAGCTGGACGGCAAGACTTTCGTCCTGACGGGCACCTTGCCCAATATGAGCCGCGACGAGGCTGCGGAGCTGATCGAGGCGGCCGGTGGCAAGGTCAGCGGTTCTGTATCGAAGAAGACAGGCTATGTCGTGGCCGGTTCTGACGCTGGCAGCAAGCTGGCCAAGGCGCAGGAACTGGGCGTGGCCATCCTCGACGAGGCTGGTTTGCTGGCCCTGTTGGCGCAGGACTAACCATTCAACATACTACAAAAGACCCATGAAAAAAATCAGAAAAGCAGTCTTTCCCGTCGCCGGTCTGGGCAGCCGTTTCTTGCCCGCGACCAAGGCGCAACCGAAGGAAATGTTGCCCATCGTCGACAAACCATTGATCCAGTACGCGGTGGAAGAGGCCGTGGCGGCCGGCATCACGGAAATGATCTTCATCACGGGCCGCAACAAGCGCGCCATCGAAGACCATTTCGATACGGCTTACGAGCTCGAGTCGGAACTGGAAGCGGCCGGCAAGCGCCAGTTGCTCGACATGGTGCAAAACGTCATTCCCAAGCACATTAATTGCATTTACATCCGCCAGTCGGCGCCGCTGGGCCTGGGGCATGCCGTACTGTGCGCCCGTCCCGTGATTGGGGACGAGCCGTTTGCCGTCTTGCTGGCCGACGATTTCATGGATGTGGAAGAGGGTGTACGCCCCGTGCTGGCGCAGATGACTGATGTCTTCCAGTATGAAAATTGCTCGCTGCTGGCGGTGCAGGATGTGCCGCGCGCGGAAACCAAGCAGTACGGTATTGTCTCGGCAAAGAATTATCAGCCCGACCTGGAACTGGTCTCGGCCATCGTGGAAAAGCCTGCGCCTGAAGAGGCGCCATCGACCCTGGCCGTGGTGGGCCGTTATGTGCTGACCAGCCGTATCTTTAGCCACCTGGAAAATATCGGCACGGGCGCCGGCGGCGAAATCCAGTTGACGGACGGCATTGCCGCCCTGATGCGCGAAGAGCGCGTGCTGGCTTACCGCTATCAGGGGCAGCGTTATGATTGCGGCTCCAAGCTTGGCTACTTGAAGGCAACGACGGCGATGGGCATGAAACACCCTGAAACGGGCGCGGCCTTCCGCAGCTACCTGCAAGAACTGCAATCGGCACTGGACGCAAAATGACCGTACGTGAAATTCTCAAAATGGGCGATCCGCGCCTGCTGCGCATGGCCGAGCCCGTGCGTGAATTCGATACGCCCGAACTGCATGCCCTGATCGCCGACATGTTCGACACCATGCATGCGGCCAATGGCGCGGGCCTGGCGGCGCCGCAGATCGGCGTCAACCTGCAGCTGGTGATCTACGGCTTCAAACAGAACCTGCGCTATCCTGACGCGCCGCAAGTGCCGGAAACCGTGCTGATCAACCCTGTGCTGACGCCTTTGTCGGAACGCAAGGAAGAGGGTTTTGAAGGCTGCCTGTCCGTGCCCGGCCTGCGCGGCAGCGTGCCGCGCTGGAGCGAGCTGCACTACGAAGGCGTGGACCAGTTCGGCCAGCCCATCAGCCGCGACTGCGACGGCTTCCATGCGCGCGTGGTGCAGCATGAGGTGGACCACTTGCACGGTATTTTGTATCCGATGCGTATCGTCGACTTCACGCAGTTCGGCTATACCGAAGTCATGTTCCCCGATCTCGATCCAAACGACGACGACTAGGCGCCCGATACTTGTCGACGATAAAACAATGGCCGCGCAGCATGAGCTGGGCGGCCATTTTTTATGCGTGAAGCAAACCTGGCGAACCTAGCGCACCTTGCGGCTGCTGCCCAGGTCATCGAGCAGCACTTTCAATTCATCCTGCATGGCATCCGTCAGGTTCAGGAAGCGGCAGCCGATCTGCACTTGCTCGCCCAGCAGGAAAGAGCGGAAGGTGCGCGACAGGCGGATTTCCAGGTCGGCGATCATGACCTTGTTCGGTCCCAGTTCCAGGCGCACGCGCGACAGCTTGCGCCCCACGTACAGGCCGATCGTGTCGCGCGGATGGGCGCGCATGCCGATGCCGCCGGCCGAAAAATCATACAGCTGCAATTCATACGGACGACCTTCGAGCACGAAGGCGGCCAGGTAGTACACGCCCAGCGGGGTTTCCAGGCGCGTCGATTCGCGCCGTTCCAGCACCAGGCAATGACTGGGGAAGTTGGTCAGATACACGTTCGGCCGCTCGGGATACGCTTGCCATTCGCCATTGATGGTAAATTGCAGCTTGGCGCTTTGCACCCACGATACAAATGTGGCGCCGCCTTCGGGCAGGGTGGCGCCTTCATTGAGTTCCAGCACGAATTGCGGCAAGTCATCGTCGACGGACAAAATGCGCGCCATGATGACGTCTTCGCCGCCCGTCGGGTAGATGGAAATGGCGTCGCCGTTGTCAGCCAGGCTGCACAGGGTTTCGCCGATATCCCACGGATCGCTCATATGGTGCGGCTTGGTGCCTGGCGCCATCGGCTCGGCCACGTCAGCCAGGCTGGGCGCGCCCTTGCGCAGGGGATTGGGAATGGGATCGTTCACGACAGCGTATCTCTTTTGTTCTGATGGGGAATAGTGTATAGGTTTAAGGCAATATTTACTAAGTAAATCACAATAATTGATTTTATATCACTATATTCCTGTTGCTTATGTGGCCTGGCATGCCAGGCGGGCGCTTAGAATTGCTCGTCAGCGCTCAGGTAACGCCATTGGCCCGCCGGCAAGTCGCCCAGCTTGACCTTGCCGATGCGCACGCGTTTCAATCCCAGCACTTTCAGGCCCACGGCTTCGCACATGCGGCGGATCTGGCGTTTCTTGCCTTCGCGCAGGGTAAAGCTCAGCTGGTCTTCATTTTGCCAGCGCACCTTGGCCGGCAGCAGCGGCTTGCCGTCGAGCCACAGGCCGTGGTTGAGCTTTTTCAGTTCGCTGTCGGGCAGCGTGCCGCCCTTGGTGTAGCTCACGCGCACCAGGTATTCCTTGTCGATATCGGTATCGTGGCCGATCAGTTGCTTGGCCACGCGCCCATCCTGCGTCAGGACCAGCAAGCCGACGGAATCGATGTCCAGGCGGCCGGCCGCCACCAGGCTGCGCAGCTGGGTCGGGTGGAACTGTTCCGGGCTGCGGTCTTCCGCCCAGCGGTTTTCCGCCTTGATCAGGGCTACGGCGGGTGTGTAGCCATCTTCGGCCTGGCCGCTGACGTAACCGACGGGTTTGTTGATCAGCACGGTGACGCGCTTCGATTGCTCGGCTGCCGCCTGGCGTTCCACGGTGACTTTCTGGCTCGGGTAGACCTTGCTGCCCAGCTCGGACACCACCTTGCCGTCCACACGGACCCAGCCGCGTGCGATCCATTCATCGGCTTCGCGGCGGGAGGACAGGCCCAGTTCGGACATGCGTTTGGACAAGCGTAATAATTCTTCGGTCATGTTGTTTCAGTTTCAGTAAGGTAGGCGCTGCGCGGAAAGTCTACACTTTCAGCGCATCGAGTAAATCGGTTTCCAGCAATATCTGGTTGCGGGCATTGTTCAGCGCGGGGCCGTCGACGAGGAAGACGTCTTCGACCCGCTCGCCCAGGGTCATGATCTTGGCCGTGTGCAAGTTGATGCGGTACTTGGTCAGCACGTTGGCGATCGCATACAGCAAGCCCGTGCGGTCGTTGGCCGCCACCGACAGTAAATAATATTGACCCTTTTCGTCGGGCCGCAAATCCACGGTCGGCTGGAAGGGGAAGGTGCGCGACAGGCGCGACAGCCGTCCCTTGCCCGGCGGCGGCAGCGGCGTTTGCGACTGCAGCAGCTCGCCCAGCTCATGCTCGATCAGGCTGATGATGTCGCGGTAGCTCTTGGCGAAGTTCTGCTCGGTGACAAGGAAGGTGTCGAGCGCATAGCCGTTTTTCGTCGTGTGGATCTTCGCGTCGAGGATGCTGAAATTCTTGCGGTCGAAATAGCTGCAGATGCGCGCGAACAGGTCGGGCTGGTCGGGAATGTACACGGCCACCTGCAAGCCTTCGCCGATGGGCGCCAGCCGGCATTTTACCACCGGCAACTTGCTGTCGAGTTTGTCATACAGCGAGCGCGTCTGCCAGGCGATGTCGGAGGCGTCGTGGCGCAGGAAATACGCCACATCCAGCTGCTGCCACAGTTTCAGATGGGCATCGGGCGGCAAACCGTACAGGCGCAGGGTGGCCAGCGCTTCCTGCTGGCGGTTTTTGAGCTCGCGGTCGGCCGTGTGCGGCTCGCCGCCCAGCACGCGCAAGGTGATCTTGTACAGGTCTTCCAGCAGCTTGCCCTTCCAGGCGTTCCACACTTTCGGGCTGGTGCCGCGGATGTCGGCCACCGTCAGCAGGTACAGGCCTGTCAGGTGGCGCTCGTCCTTGACCACTTTCGCAAAGGCCTGGACGACGTCGGGATCGGACAGATCCTGCTTTTGCGCCACTTGCGACATGGTCAAATGATTTTCCACCAGGAATGCCACCAGTTCCGTGTCTTCTTCCGACAGACCGTGGTCATGGCAGAACTGGGTGGCGTCGGCCACGCCCAGCTTCGAGTGGTCGCCGCCGCGGCCCTTGGCGATGTCGTGGAACAGGGCTGCCACGTACAGCAGCCACGACTGCGAGAAATCGGCCATCAGCTGACTGCAGAACGGGTATTCGTGCGCGTGTTCGCTCATGGTGAAGCGGCGCATGTTGCGCACCACCATCAAAATGTGCTGGTCGACCGTGTACACGTGGAACAGGTCGTGCTGCATCTGGCCCACGATGCGGCGGAAATTCGGCAGGTAGCGCCCCAGGATGCTCATCTCGTTCATGCGCCGCAGCGCATGGATGATGCCGACCGGGGCTTGCATGATGCGCAGGAAGAGGGCGCGGTTGACGGGATCCTGGCGGAAGGCGGCGTCGATCTTGAAGCGCGCGTGCCACAGGGCCCGCGTGGCGCGCGAGGTCATGCCCTTCAGGGCCGGGCGTTCCGTCATCAGCACGAAGACTTCCAGCATGGCCGATGGGTATTGTTCGAAGGTATCGTCGGCGCTGATGTCGATCAGGCTGTTGACTTCATTGAAGCGCTCGTTGATGGGCACGGCCACGTCGTCTTGCGGAAACAGCCGTGCCTCGATGTTTTGCAGCAAAATCGTGTTGAGCTGGGTCACCGTCTTGGCGGCCCAGTAGTAGCGCTGCATCAGGAATTCGCTGGCGCGGCGCATGTGCGGCCCGCTGCCCGTCGCTTGCAGGCCCAGCGATTCGGCGATCGCCGTCTGCACGTCGAACACGAGGCGGTCTTCGCGCCGTCCCGCGTGCAGGTGCAGGCGCACGCGAATATCCTTGAAGGCGCGCTCCTTTTCCATCAACTGGCGCGCTTCCGTCAGGGTGATCAGGCCGCCCGTGGCCAGGGTGCGCCACGAGTTGGCCAGGCCGGCCGCCTTGGCCACCCACAAAATCACTTGCAAGTCGCGCAGGCCGCCCGGGCTTTCCTTGCAATTCGGTTCCAGGCTGAAGGCTGTGTCTTCGTATTTTGCGTGTCTCTGGCGCATTTCCGCCGTTTTTGCCTGAAAGAACGCTTGCGGGTCCATGGCCGCGTCGTAGCGCTGCTGCAACTGCGCGAACAGGTCCGCGTTGCCGCACACGAGGCGCGCTTCGAGCAAGCTTGTTTGCACCGTGATGTCGGCCTTCGATTCGATCAAACACTCATCGACCGTGCGGATGCTGTGGCCGATTTCCAGGCCCAGGTCCCACAGCAGTTGCACCAGTTCCTCGAGCTTTTCCTGCGTGGCGGCATCGGGCGCCTGTTGCAGCAGGATCAGCAGGTCGACGTCGGAATACGGAAACAGTTCGCCGCGGCCATAGCCGCCCACGCCCACCAGGGCCGTGCCTGGCGGCAAGCCCGCTTCCTGCCAGGCACGCGCCAGCACGCCATCGACGCTGTGGCGCAGGCTGCGCAGCAGTTTTTCAGGCTTGCCGTCGGCCTGGAAGGCCGCAATGACGACCTGGCGGTCGGCTTTCAGTTGCTGTTTCAGCTGTTCCCGAACTTGCTTTTTCATCTGGGCCCTGGGGTGGCGGTGCGTGGGATGGAGAATCAGGCTTTGTTCAGGATCAAGGCGGGTGGCGGCGGCATGCCGGGTGAGACGGTCAGCACTTCATAGCCCGTTTCCGTCACCAGCACCGTGTGTTCCCATTGCGCCGACAGGCTGCGGTCCTTGGTTTTGATGGTCCAGCCGTCGTTCATTTCGCGGATTTCGCGGCGGCCCGAGTTGATCATCGGCTCGACCGTGAAAATCATGCCCGCTTCCAGGCGCTCCAGGGTGCCTGGTTTGCCGTAATGCAGCACTTGCGGCTCTTCATGGAAGACCTTGCCGATGCCGTGGCCGCAGAATTCGCGCACCACGCTGTAGCCGGCCTTTTCAGCATGCTGCTGGATGGCGTGGCCGATATCGCCCAGGTGGGCGCCAGGCTTGATCTGGTCGATGCCCAGCCACATGCATTCATAGGTGATTTCCGACAGGCGCTTGGCCAGGATGGTGGGCGTGCCGACGAGGAACATGCGGCTGTTGTCGCCGTGGTAGCCATCCTTGATGACGGTGATGTCGAGGTTGACGGAGTCGCCGCTCTTGAGGACCTTGTCGCCGGGAATGCCGTGGCAGATGACGTCGTTGACGGAGGTGCAGATGGCTTTCGGGTAGGGCGTGTAGCCAGGAGGACAGTAGTTCAGCGGGGCAGGGATGGTGCCTTGCACGTTGACCATGTATTCGTGGCACAGGCGGTCCAGTTCGCCCGTCGTGACGCCGACCTTGACGAAAGGCGTGATGTAATCGAGTACTTCGGCGCCGAGCTTGCCGGCAACGCGCATGCCTTCGATGTCGGCGGCGGTATTGATACGGATGGTGGACATGGTGTAATTCGCAATCTGCAAGATGTTCGGGTGAAAAGCACAGACGAATCTCAGCGTATGAGGAAAAGTCTGCAAATATGTCGAAATTATAAACGAGGCGCCCGGCATCCGCCGCCTCCATCCTATGGCTGGCAGGTGATTTTTGCGGGAAAACCGATGGTCGATAAGCCTTGCACCAGTGTGGTGCAAGGCTTGCCGTCGCTGCGCGCGCGATTTGCGGCGTGGGCTTGATGAAATGGGCATTTCAGTGTAGAATCCCGGGTTGCTTGAATTCTCTTTTAAGCAGTGCAGTAAAACAGTGTCTTTAATTTATATAAACACGCGAATCCGGTCGACAAGGGTGCCTGTATGGTGACTGATCGGATTCCAGACCCAACCCTGGAGTTAATAATGTCCGTAACAATGCGCGAAATGCTGGAAGCCGGTGTCCACTTTGGTCACCAAACCCGTTTTTGGAATCCAAAAATGGCACCGTTCATCTTCGGCCATCGCAACAAGATCCACATCATCAACCTGGAAAAAACCATGGCGATGTACCAGGACGCAATGAAGCACGTGCGTCAACTGGCTGCAAACCGTGGCACCATCCTGATGGTTGGCACCAAGCGTCAAGCTCGCGAAATCATCGCTGCTGAAGCACAACGCGCTGGCGTGCCTTTCGTTGATCAACGTTGGTTGGGCGGCATGCTGACCAACTTCAAAACGATCAAAACCTCGATCAAGCGTCTGAAAGACATGGAAGTGATGATCGAAGACGGTTCGATCGAGAAGCTGTCGAAAAAAGAAGCGCTGATGTTCTCCCGCGAAATGATCAAGCTGCAAAAATCGATCGGCGGCATCAAGGACATGGGCGGCATTCCTGACGCAATCTTCGTTGTGGACGTCGGCTACCACAAAGGTGCGATCACCGAAGCAGCTAAACTGGGTATCCCGGTCATCGGCGTTGTCGATACCAACCACTCCCCAGAAGGCGTGAACTTCGTGATCCCAGGTAACGATGACTCCTCGAAAGCCATCATGTTGTACGCTCGCGGTGTTGCTGATGCAATCATCGAAGGCCGTGCAGCTGCCGGTAACGAAGTTGTTGAAATGGTTAAAGCAGCCGCTGGCGACGAATTCGTCGAAGTTAACGAACAGGCTTAATGGCCAGGCTATCGCAAGATAGCCGTTTGTAAGCACAGCAGTAAGGGAAAAGGGGTGGCAGCAGCTCCCCCTTTTTTTTAACAAAAAAACGATAGTGACCGCTGGCGAGGCATGCATGCCCGGCCGCGACTATCGACTCACCGAATCAGGAGAAACACATGGCAGCGATTACAGCAGCGATGGTAGGCGAATTGCGCGGCAAAACCGACGCACCAATGATGGAATGCAAAAAAGCACTGACCGAAGCCGAAGGCGACATGGCTCGTGCGGAAGAGATCCTGCGCGTCAAGCTGGGCGGCAAGGCATCGAAAGCATCGGCACGCATCACCGCTGAAGGCGTCGTGGCAACCTACATCGCCAACGGCGTAGGCGCCCTGGTCGAAGTGAACTCGGAAACCGACTTCGTTGCGAAAAACGACGATTTCCTGGCACTGGCCAACAACGCTGCCCGTCTGGTAGCGGAACACAATCCGGCTGACGTAGCTGCCCTGCTGGCCCTGCCACTCGATGGCAAGACCCTGGAAGACGTGCGCGCTGCCCTGATCGGCAAAATCGGCGAAAACATGACCATCCGCCGCTTCCAGCGTTTCGAAACCAGCGCCAAGCTGGCTTCGTACCTGCACGGTTCGCGCATTGGCGTGATCGTCGAATTCGACGGCGCCGATGAGCAAGTGGGCAAAGACGTGGCCATGCACATCGCTGCCATGAAGCCAGTGTCGCTGTCGTCGAACGAAGTTCCAGCGGAACTGATCGAAAAAGAGCGTTCGGTTGCACAACTGAAAGCCGAAGAAGACGCAGCCAAAGCGGCCGCCGAAGGCAAGCCAGCGCAATCGCCGGAAATCCTGGCCAAGCGCCTGGAAGGTTCCGTACAGAAGTTCCTGAAAGAAGTTTCCCTGCTGAACCAAGCTTTCGTGAAAAACGACAAGCTGTCGGTTGAGCAAATGCTGAAGGCGGCTAACACCAGCGTCAAAGGTTTCGCCATGTACGTAGTGGGTGAGGGCATCGAGAAGAAGCAAGACGACTTCGCAGCAGAAGTCGCAGCACAGATGGCTGCCTCCCAGGGAGCGTAAGTAAAGCGGGCCGAGAGGCCCGTTTTTTTGGCCCGCCCGCACCTGTCGTGCCGGGCGGCGGCATGGGCAGCTTCCTCCCGCCTATCCGGCGCTGCAAGGCGCTGCGCTATGTCATACTCGAATAACCTCATTTATGGAGCCCCAGCTCATGTCAAAACCAGCCTACAAGCGCGTCCTCCTCAAGTTGTCCGGCGAAGCCCTGATGGGCGATGATCCCTACGGCATCAACCGCGCCACGATCGAGCGCATGGTGGCCGATGTGGCCGAGGTGGCGAAGTTGGGTGTGGAACTGGCAATCGTGATTGGCGGCGGCAATATTTTCCGCGGCGTCGCGCCTGGCGCGCAAGGCATGGACCGTGCCACCGCCGACTACATGGGCATGCTTGCCACCGTGATGAATGCCCTGGCCCTGGCCGATGCCATGCGCCACGTCGGCATTACCGCGCGCGTCATGTCGGCCATCGGCATCGAGCAAGTGGTCGAGCCGTACGTCCGCCCGAAAGCCCTGCAATACCTGGAAGAAGGTAAAGTGGTGGTCTTCGCCGCCGGCACCGGCAATCCGTTCTTCACCACCGACACGGCAGCTGCCCTGCGCGGTGCCGAGATCAGCGCCGAGATCGTCCTGAAGGCCACCAAGGTCGACGGCGTCTACACGGCCGATCCTCAGAAGGATCCGAACGCCACCCTGTTCCACACGATTACGTTCGACGACGCCATCGCCAAGCACCTGCAAGTGATGGATGCCACGGCATTCGCCCTGTGCCGCGACCAGAAACTGCCAATCAAAGTGTTTTCGATCACCAAGCCAGGCGCGCTGATGCGCGTCATCATGGGCGAAGATGAAGGCACGCTGGTTCACGTATAGAAATAAGGAGCACCGAGAAACCGTCCATGGCTGCGTTGCAGCGCCTCGCCGTACATTCGTACTGTCTTCGGCGCTGCGCCTTGCCCTGAACGGTTTTCGGCCCTCCCGACTGCGCGAACATTTACACTGCAGTGAATAATTGTAATACCCATTTATTATCAAGATATAGGAGGGCGTATGTCCTTAGCTGACGTTAAAAAGAACACCCAGGAACGCATGACGAAGTCGCTGGAAACACTGCGGGCCGACCTGGCCAAAGTGCGTACCGGCCGCGCCCATACGGGTATCCTGGACCACGTGATGGTCGATTACTACGGTTCGCCGACGGCGCTGACCCAGGTCGCCAACGTGACCCTGATCGACGCGCGCACCATCGGTGTGCAGCCGTACGAAAAGAAGATGGCCAACACCATCGAAAAAGCCATCCGCGATGCCGACCTGGGCCTGAACCCGTCGGCACAGGGCGACCTGATCCGCGTTCCGACGCCGCCGCTGACGGAAGAGCGCCGCAAGGAAATGGTCAAGCTGGTCAAGAGCGAAGCGGAAGACGCGAAGATTGCCGTGCGTAACATTCGCCGCGATGCGAACGAGTCGCTGAAGAAACTGGTCAAGGAAAAAGCCTGCTCCGAGGACGATGAGCGCCGCTCGTCGGAAGAAGTGCAGAAGCTGACGGACAAGTTTATCGCCGACATCGACAAGATGGTCGTCGACAAAGAAAAAGAAGTGCTGACGGTCTAGTTTTCAGTCCTTCGACACTGCCCGGAAAAGCATGGCTTTTCCGGGCAGTGCTATTTGGCGCATAATAGCTATCTTTTATTTTTGGTATTCTTGTTTTCATGATCTATTCGAGTTCGACAACGGCAGTACCTGAGGTCGGTACGGTGCCGCGCCATGTGGCAATCATTATGGATGGCAATGGTCGCTGGGCAACCAAACGCTTCCTGCCCCGCGTGGCCGGCCACGTCAAGGGCGCCGACGCCGTGCGCGGCATCGTCGAGACTTGCCTCGAACGCGGTGTCGAGTACCTGACCCTGTTTGCCTTCAGTTCTGAAAACTGGCGCCGCCCGGAAGAAGAGGTGTCGATGCTGATGCGCCTGTTCGTCACCATGCTGGAACGCGAAGTGGTCAAGATGCATGCCAATGATATCCGCCTGAAGGTGGTGGGCGACCTGTCGCGCTTCAATGAGCAGTTGCAAACCCTGATCGCCAATGCGGAGCGCAAGACGGCGAACAACACGCGTCTGACGGTGTCCATCTGCGCCAATTACGGCGGCCGCTGGGACATCATGCAGGCAGTCAACAAAATGACGGCCGAGGCGGCAGCCAATGGCCAGCCCGCCGCGCACGCTTACACGGAAGAGCAACTGGCGCCGCACCTGGCCATGGCCTACGCGCCCGAGCCCGACCTGTTCATCCGCACGGGCGGCGAGCAGCGCATTTCCAATTTCCTCCTGTGGCAACTGGCGTACACTGAGTTGTTTTTCACCGAGACTTTCTGGCCCGACTTCAATGACGAGTGCCTCGACGCGGCAATCGCGTCTTACCAGCAGCGCGAACGGCGCTTTGGCCGTACCAGCGCGCAATTAACTGAAAAGACAAACTGATGCTGAAAACACGGATAATCACCGCCCTGGTCTTGTTGGCGGTCTTGCTGCCGGTTCTGTATCTGAATTATTTCCCCGCCTTCGCCGTGATCGCCACGGCGTTCTTCGGCGCCGCCATCTGGGAAAGCTTCCGCATCTTCAAAAATCGCCAGGCGCTGCTGATTGCCGCCATCTGGACCGCCGCCTTCGCATATACGTTTTTTGTCGGCAACGGCATGGCGCAGCTCAATTTCTGGTTCGCCCTGTGCGTGGCCATCTGGCTGATCCGCTTCGTGCCTTCGCTGGCGACGGGCTTGCCGCCCACCGAAGGCCTGGGCAATACCTTGCTCAGCCTGGTGTACCCGGTGACCATCGTCGGCTGTTTTGTTGCCATCATCGCCCTGTTCCTGCATAGCCCCTTGTTCCTGCTGTCCGTCATGGCCCTCGTGTGGATCGCCGATATCGGCGCTTACTTCTCGGGCAAGGCTTTCGGCAAGCGCAAGCTGGCGCCAAGTATTTCCCCAGGTAAATCCTGGGAAGGCGCCATCGGCGGCGGCATCGCCGTGCTCGTCATCTCCGCCATCACCATCATGGCCGCGCCATCGCTGCCAGTCTTGCAAGACACCTTTGCCGTGCAGCTGCAATTGCGCCGCGGCTGGCTGGTGGCCTTGCTGGTACTGCTGCTGATCGTCGCCGCCAGCATCGTCGGCGACCTGTTCGAATCCCAATTGAAGCGCCGCGCCGGCATCAAGGACAGCAGCAACCTGCTGCCTGGCCATGGCGGCGTACTCGACCGTATCGATGCCTTGATCCCGGTCCTGCCATTTGCCGCCCTCGTGGCCAGCTGGCTTTAAGGAAACTCATGCAATACATCACCATCCTTGGCGCGACCGGTTCGATCGGCGTGTCCACCCTGGACGTGCTCGCGCGTCATCCGGAGCAATACAGCGTGTATGCGCTAAGCGCACACAGCCGTGTGGCCGAACTGGCCGCCCAGTGCCTGCAATTCCGTCCCCAGCGCGCCGTCGTCGGCACGGCGGATGCCGCCCTTGAACTGACGCGCTTGCTGCGCGGGCAGGGCGTCGATACGCAGGTCGAGTACGGCGTGGACGCCCTGTGCGCCATCGCCAGCGCGCCGCAAGTGACGGGCGTGATGGCGGCCATCGTCGGCGCGGCCGGCCTGGCGCCCACCTTGGCGGCAGCGCGTGCTGGCAAGAAAGTATTGTTGGCCAATAAAGAAGCGCTGGTGATGTCCGGCCAGCTGTTCATCGATGCCGTGCACGACAACGGCGCCGTGCTGCTGCCGATCGACAGCGAACACAACGCTATTTTCCAATGCATGCCGCACGCCCATGGCCGCGCACCGGGCGCCGCCGGCGTGGCGAAAATCGTGCTCACCGCTTCCGGCGGGCCCTTCCTCACGCGCGACGTCGAGACGCTCGACGCGGTCACGCCGGACCAGGCCTGCAAGCATCCGACCTGGGCCATGGGACGCAAGATTTCCGTCGATTCGGCCACCATGATGAACAAGGGCCTGGAAGTGATCGAGGCGCACTGGCTGTTCGGCGCGCCGGCCGAGCAGATCGAAGTGCTGATCCACCCGCAAAGCGTGATCCATTCGATGGTGTCGTACATCGACGGTTCCGTGCTGGCCCAGCTGGGCAATCCGGACATGCGCACGCCGATCGCGCACGCGCTGGCGTATCCGCGGCGCATCGCTTCCGGCGTGGCGCAACTGGACCTGGCGCAAGTGGCGACCCTGCAGTTCGAGCGTCCCGATTTCCGCCGTTTCCCTTGCCTGGCGCTGGCGTTCGACGCCTTGCGCGCGGGCGGCACGGCGCCGGCCCTGCTGAACGCGGCCAATGAAGTGGCCGTGCAAGCGTTTCTTGACGAACAGATCGGTTTCCGCCAGATCGACCGGGTCATCGCGCACGTGATCGAGACGGTGCCGCACGGCGCCGCGTCCAGCATCGAAGCCGTGATGGAGCAGGACCGCCTGGCCCGAGCGGCCGCGCAAGCGTACATCGCCCAAAGGCTGGCCGCATGACCTTGATTACCACCTTGCTGGCGTTCATCGTTGCGCTGGGTTCGCTGATCACTCTGCACGAGCTGGGGCATTACCTGGTGGCGCGCTGGTGCGGCGTCAAAGTGCTGCGTTTCTCGATCGGCATGGGAAAAGTGGTGTACTCGCGCAAGTTTGGCAAGGACCAGACGGAGTGGGCGATTTCCGCGCTGCCGCTGGGCGGCTATGTGAGCATGCTCGACAGCCGCGCGCAAGACCTCAGCGATTTGCCGGAAAGCGAATTGCGCCGCGAGTTCACGCGCCAGAGCGTGTGGCGCCGCATCGCCATCGTGGCCGCCGGCCCGCTGGCCAATTTCCTGGTCGCCATCGTGCTGTATGCGGGTCTGTTCATGCATGGCATCGAAGAGCCGTCGAGTAAACTCGGTCCCGTGGCCGAAGAGACGGCCGCCCATGCGGCCGGCTTGCGCAGCGGCGATACGGTTGAAGCGGTGAATGGCAAGGCCGTGGCCAGCTGGTCCGAACTGCGCTGGGAATTGATCCAGGCTACCCTCGACAAGCAGCCGGCGCGCATCGAAGTGCGCCGTCCCGACCGCGGCCAGCAGGAAGCGATCTTGCCGACGGCCAGCCTGACGGAAACGGACCTGGAAGGCGACGTGCTGGGCAAGCTGGGCCTGACCCTGGCCCGTTCCGCGCCCACCCTGATGGAAATCATGCCCGGTGGCGCCGCCGCGCGCGCCGGCCTGCAGAAAAACGACCAGATCCTGGCCATCGACGAACAGCCCGTGCACGACGTGGCGGCCGTCATCGCCACCCTGAGCCAGGCGCCGGGCAAGACCTTGCAATTGCAACTCCTGCGCCAGGGCCAGGATCTGACCCTGTCCATCACGCCGGACGCCGTGCCCGGTGCCGGGGCGGAGGGAGCTGTAACAGTTGGTAAGATACAAGCAAAGCTGGGGCAGGTGCCGGATATGATCACCGTGGCCTCCGGACCGTTCGCCGCCGTGGGCAAGGCGTCCACCAAGGTCTGGGATACCAGTGTCATGAGCCTGAAAATGCTGGGCAAAATGATCACCGGCCAGGTCTCGCTGAAGAATGTGACGGGGCCCATTACCATCGCCGATTACGCGGGCCAGACGGCGCGCATCGGCCTGGTAAGCTACCTGAGCTTCATTGCCTTCATCAGTATCAGTCTGGGCGTGATGAATTTGCTACCCATTCCTGTTCTGGATGGCGGGCATTTGCTGTATTATTCGCTGGAAGTTTTGACCGGACGCCCCTTGCCGGAGCGCGTAGGCGAGATTGCCCAGCGCCTGGGGATCGGTTTGTTGCTGACCTTGATGGTGCTTGCCGTCTTTAATGACGTGTTGCGATTGCTGAATTAGGGCGGTGGTTGATGCCATTGCGTGAGTCGCACAAGCAATCTTTTGTGTATGTTGTCCATTGATTTACCCATTGAATAACCCCAATGAAATTACATTCTGCTCGTTTTGCCTTGCCTTCCTTTCGCCGCAGCCTGATCGGCGCCGCCGTCATGGCCATCTGTTCCGGCCACGCGCTGGCCGTCCAGCCATTTACTGTCAAGGACATCCGGGTCGAAGGGATCCAGCGTACCGAAGCGGGCACCGTGTTTGCCTACCTGCCGGTGCGGGTCGGCGAAACGTTCTCCGACGAGAAGAGTATCGCCGCCATCAAGGCCCTGTATGCGACGGGCATGTTCAAGGATGTGCGCCTGGAAGCCGAGGGCGACGTGCTGGTGGTGCTGGTCGAGGAACGTCCGGCCATCGCTTCCGTGGCATTTACGGGTACCAAGGAATTTGAAAAGGATGTGCTGGTCAAGGCATTGAAGGAAATCGGCGTGGGTGAAGCCAAGATTTTCGACAAGGCGTCCGTTGACCGCGCGGAACAGGAGCTCAAGCGCCAGTACCTGTCGCATGGCCTGTATGGCGTGAAGATCACCACCACCGTCACGCCGATCGAGCGCAACCGCGTCAACGTGGTGTTCGCCGTCGACGAGGGCGACGTGGCCCGCATCAAGCAGATCAATATTGTCGGCAACAAGGCCTTCACCGACAAGGAGCTGCGCGAACAGCTGGCTTTGAACACGGGCGGCTGGTTCAGCTGGTACACCAAGGCCGATCAATATTCGAAGACCAAGCTGACGGGCGACATCGAGTCGCTCAAGTCCTACTACCTGGACCGCGGCTATATCGAGATGCAGGTCGACTCGACGCAAGTGTCGATCACGCCCGATAAAAAAGACATTTACCTGACGATCAATATCACCGAAGGTGAAAAGTACAAGATCGCCGGCACCAAGTTCGAAGGCGAGATGTTCGGCCGCGAGGAAGAACTGAAAGCCCTGAACCTGATGCGCGAAGGCGAGATCTATTCGGGCGCGCGCCTGACGGCGACGAACAAGCGCATCCAGGACCGCCTGGCCACGTTCGGCTACGCCTTTGCCAACGTCAACGCGAATCCGGAAATCAACCGCGAAAAGCATGAAGTCGGTTTCACCTTCTTCATCGATCCGGGCAAGCGCGTCTACGTGCGCCACATGAATATCGCCGGCAACACCACCACGCGCGATGAAGTCATCCGCCGTGAATTCCGCCAGTTCGAATCGTCCTGGTACGACAGCAACAAGATCAAGCTGTCGCGCGACCGTGTCGACCGCCTCGGCTACTTCAAGGACGTGACCATCGACACGCCGGAAGCGCAGGGCACGACCGACCAGGTCGACGTCAACGTGACGGTGGTGGAAAAACCAACGGGTAACTTCCTGATCGGCGGCGCGTTCTCGCAATCGGAAAAATTCACGCTGTCGGCGTCGATTTCGCAGGCCAACTTCGCCGGTAGCGGCAACACGGTCGGCATTGAACTCAATACCAGCCATTACAGCCGCACCATCGCGTTTTCGCAAACCAATCCGTACTACACGGACGATGGCATTTCGCGCAGTTTTGAAGTCTACCTGCGCACGACGGAACCGCCGGCGCTGAACATCGGCAGCTACAAGATCAAGCAAACCGGTGGCCGCGTCAGTTTCGGCGTGCCGTTCTCGGAAGTCGATACCGTCTTCTTTGGTATCGGCGGCGAGCGCTCGCGCATCGAGACCGATATCACCAGCCCGATCCGCTTCAAGCAGTACGTGGTTGACAATGGCGGCCCGTCCGACGGCATCGGTTCGGCCACGACGAACTCCATTCCGCTGACGGCGGCATGGCAGCGCGACAGCCGCGACAGCGCCTTGACGCCATCGATCGGCCGCTACCAGCGCGTCAACCTGGAGGCTGACCTGATCGGCGACCAGAAGTACTTCCGTGCCATCTACGAGCACCAGTATTTCCGTCCGCTGTTCAGCAAAGTCACCCTGGCGCTGAAGGGCGAGCTCGATTACGGCCACGGCATCGGCAAGCACGTGTATCCGGTCTTCAAGAACTTCTACGGCGGCGGCATCGGTTCGGTGCGCGGCTACCTGAGTTCCTCGCTGGGCGCGGTCGAACCGAGCACCAACGATGCCTTGGGCGGCGCTTCGCGCCTGATCGCCAACGCGGAACTGCAGATGCCATTCCCCGGTTCGGGCAATGACCGCAGCTTGCGCTGGTTCGGTTTCCTTGACGGCGGCCAGGTTTACCAGGAAGGCGAAAAAATGCGTCTGTCGCAATTGCGCTATTCTGCTGGCTTGGGCATCAGCTGGATTTCACCGGTGGGCCCGCTCAAACTGAGCTATGCCAAGCCGCTGAACGCCAAGCCGACGGACCGCCTGGAGCGCTTCCAGTTCCAGATGGGCACCGGTTTTTAACCGGCCATCTGAACCGGGGCGAGAGCTTTTACTTTTTGACCATGGAGTATCATGAACACCGCATCCGCTACCCTGCCCAAGACCCTTGCCGTGATCGCATTGTGCTGGAGTTCGCTGTTGCCGGTGCAGGCGCAGGCTCAGGAGTCGAAGATCGCCTGGATCAGCAGCGAACGTATTTATAACGAATCGAGACTGGCCAAGCTGGCCAGCGCCAAGCTGGCCGAAGAGTTCCGCTCGCGTGAAAAGGCCGTGCAGGAACTGGCCAGCCGCTTCAAGGTCGCCAACGAAGCCCTGGAAAAGGACATGCCGACCCTGAGCGAGGCGGAGCGCGCCAAGCGCCAGCGCGAGTTTTTCGAGCTGGACAAGGAGCTGCAACGCCGCCAGCGCGAGTTCCGCGAAGACCTGAGCCAGCGCACGAACGAAGAGCGCAGCGCCATCGCGGAAAAAGCCAACACCATCATCCAGCAGATGGCGCATATCGAAGGATATGACATCGTGCTGCAGGAAGCCCTGTGGGCCAGCCCGCGCATCGACATTACCGACAAGGTTTTGAAGGCGCTGGACAAGTAACAGTAACGGTTTCAAGCCTGGCAGTGCCGTAGCGAGCGGATGTGAGTTGTGGTTGAGAAGCGGAGCTGTGCTGGAGCACAGTGAGCATCGGAGACCGCAAATCGCGCCGCGCAGCAGGCATAGTCAGGCGTTTTTATAAGGGTATATCGATGGGCACTCGACTAGGTGAATTGGTCGAACGCTTCGGCGGGCAGTTGGCGGGCGATCCGAACCTGGAAGTTACAGGCATCGCACCGCTGGCCGACGCCGGCGCTTCGCACATCAGCTTTCTCAGCAATAGCAAATTCCGCGCACAGGCGGCCCAGAGCGGCGCTTGCGCGCTGATACTCACGCCGGCCGACGACGCGCTGATCGGCGGCGAGTACGCCGGTGCGCGTATCGTCACACCGAATCCCTATGTGTATTTCGCGCGCGCGGCGCAGTATTTCGCCGCCCTGCACGAGATCAAGCCGCCCGTGGGTATCCATGCCAGCGCCATCGTCGATGATGGCGCGCAGGTCGACGCGACCGCATCGGTCGGACCGCGCGCCGTGATCGAAGCGGGCGCCGTGATCGGTCCTGCCTGCGTCATCGGCGCCGGTTGCGTAGTAGGGCGCGACGCCGTCATCGGCGCCGGTACCCAGTTGTTCGCCAACGTCACTTTCCATGCGCGCTGCGTGATCGGCCAGCGCGGCATCATCCATTCGGGCGCCGTGATCGGCACCGACGGATTCGGCTTCGCCAACGAAGGCGGCGTGTATATCAAGATTCCGCAGACGGGCAGGGTGGTGATCGGTGACGATGTCGATATTGGCGCCAACACCACCATCGACCGTGGCGCACTGGCCGACACCATCATCGAAGATGGCGTCAAGCTCGATAACCAGATCCAGATCGGCCACAACTGCCACATCGGCGCGCACACGGCCATGGCCGGCTGTGTCGGCGTGGCCGGCAGCGCCATCATCGGCAAGTACTGCACCTTTGGCGGCGCCGCCATGGTGCTGGGCCACCTGACCATCGCCGACCGCGTCCACGTGGGTTCGGGCAGCATGGTTTCGCGTTCGATTCTTGAAGCGGGCCAGTACACGGGCTTCTATCCGCTGGCCAAGAACGCCGACTGGGAAAAGAGCGCCGCCATCGTGCGCAACCTGTCAAGCATGCGCGAGAAGATCCGCGCGCTTGAAAAAACAATTAAAACACTGACCACGCAAGACGAAAAATGACTACTGAAAAAAAGACCCTCGACATCCTCGCCATCAAATCGCTGCTGCCGCACCGCTACCCGCTGCTGCTGGTTGACCGCGTGCTGGACTGGGAAGCGAACAAAACCATCACCGCCATCAAGAACGTGACGGTCAACGAAGAGTTCTTCCAGGGCCATTTCCCGCACAAGCCGGTCATGCCTGGCGTGCTGATGATCGAAGCGCTGGCGCAGACGGCGGCACTGCTGTCGTTCCTGTCGATGGGCGTGAAACCGGACGAAAATTCGGTGGTGTACTTCGTCGGCATCGACAATGCGCGCTTCAAGCGTCCCGTCGAACCGGGCGACCAGCTGAAGATGGATGTGGAAATCCTGCGCGTTTCGCGCGGCATCTGGAAGTACAAGGCCGTCGGTACGGTCGACGGCAAGGTCGCGCTGGAAGCGGAACTGATGTGCACCATCCGCAGCGCGCAGGATGCGAGCCAATCTGCGAGCCAGCCAGCGGGGCAGTAATGGCGGCCATCCACTCCACGGCAGTCATCGATCCGAAGGCCGAGCTCGACAGCTCGGTCGAGGTGGGTCCGTACACCATCATCGGTCCGCACGTGCGCATCGGCGCTGGCACCAAGGTTGGCCCGCACGTGGTCATCGACGGCCACACGACGATCGGCAGCGACAACCACCTGTTCCAGTTTTCCTCCATCGGCGCGCAGCCACAGGATAAAAAATGGGCGGGCGAGGCGACGCGCCTGGACATCGGCGACCGCAACACCATCCGCGAATTCTGCACCTTCAACACGGGCACCGTGCAAGGTGGCGGCGTGACGCGCCTGGGCAATGACAACTGGATCTCGGCGTATGTGCACCTGGCGCACGACTGCCTGGTGGGCAACAACACCATCTTTTCGAACAACGCGCAGCTGGCGGGCCACGTGGAGATCGGCGATTGGGTCATCATGAGCGGCTTCGCCAACGTGCACCAGTTTTGCAAGATCGGCGCGCACGCCTTCGTCGGCATGAGCACCAGCCTGACGCAGGACGTACCGCCATTCGTGCTCCTGAATGGCAATCCTGCGCAGGCGCATGGCGTCAATATCGAAGGCTTGAAACGCCGCGGCTTTACGCGCGAGCAGATCAACGGCATCCGCACCGCATATAAACTCATCTACCGCGCGGGACTGACCCTGGAAGAATCCAAGGCTGCCCTGTTCGAAGAAGAGGCGGCGTCGTCGCCCGAGGTGGCGCAACACATTCGCGCCATGCGCGAATTCCTTGGCGTGGCATCGCGTGGCATCGTCCGCTGACCAGTCCAGCGGCCAGCCGGTCGCCAATGTCGCCATCGTCGCCGGCGAGGTGTCGGGCGACCTGCTGGCCAGCCGGCTGCTGTCCGGCCTCGTGCCGCAGCTGCCTGGAACGCGCTTCCACGGCATCGGCGGCGAGCACATGGCCAAGCAGGGTTTTGTCTCCGACTGGCCGCTCGACAAGCTGACCGTGCGCGGCCTGTTCGAGATCATTCCCCGCTACCGCGAGATCAAGGGCATCCAGAACGCGCTGCGCGACCAGTTGCTGGCCGAGCGTCCCGCCGTCTTCATCGGCGCCGACTACCCGGGTTTTAACCTGGGGCTGGAACAGCAGCTGAAGGAAGGCGGCATCCCCACTGTGCACTACATCGGGCCGCAGATCTGGGCCTGGCGCGGTGGACGCATCAAGAAAATCATCAAGGCCGTCTCGCACATGCTGGTGATCTTCCCGTTTGAGGAAGAAATCTACCGCAAGGCGGGCGTGCCCGTCACCTACGTCGGCCATCCGCTGGCTGAAATGATTCCGTTGCAGCCCGACGAAGCGGCCGCGCGCCGCACCCTGGGCTTGCCGGAAGACGCGAATGTCGTGACCCTGATGCCGGGCAGCCGCACGGGCGAACTCAAATACAATACGGTGGCTTTCGTGACCGCCTGCAAATTGCTGCTGGCGCGCGACCGCTCCTTGCGTTTCGTCGCGCCCATGGCCGGCGAGAAGCAGCGCCAGTATTTCCTGCAACTGATAGCAGAAGCTGGCTTGCAGGACGTCGAGATACTGCTCACCGATGGCGGCTCGCACACGGCCATCTGCGCCGCCGATGCGGTCTTGGTGGCGTCCGGCACGGCCTCGCTGGAAGTGGCGCTGTACAAGAAGCCCATGGTCATCGCCTACAAGATGATGCGCGCTTCGTGGGAAATCATGCGCCACATGGGCTACCAGCCGTGGATCGGACTGCCAAACATCCTGGCGCGCGACTACCTGGTGCCCGAGCTGCTGCAAAATGCGGCCAGCCCCGAGGCGCTGGCCGAGGCCATGTGGCAGCAGCTGAGCGACATGCCGGGCCGTTTGCGCCTGGTGCAGCGCTTCACCGACATGCATCACAGCCTGCTGCGCGACAGCGCGCGGGAAAGCGCGAATGCCGTCATGCAGGTCATCGCCGCACACGGCAAGTAAGCACCGTTTCAATCGCAGTTCCTACCAAAGATTCAACGTGAAAAATATCTATCCCGGCCTGTTTGACGACTTGCCATTCTCGCTCGATGAAATCATCTGTGGCGTCGACGAGGCAGGGCGCGGTCCGCTGGCCGGCCCCGTGTTCGCCGCCGCCGTGATCCTCGACCCGAACCAGCCGATTGACGGCTTGCGCGATTCGAAAAAACTCAGCGAAGCCAAACGTGACCTGCTGGCGCCGCAGATCAAGGCCAAGGCTCTGGCCTGGGCCATCGCCGAAGCGTCGGAAGAAGAGATCGACCGCCTGAACATTTTGCAGGCATCGATGCTGGCCATGCGCCGCGCCGTCGAGGCGCTGGCGACCGTGCCGACCCTGGCCCTGATCGACGGCAACCGCTGCCCCGTGATGCCGATACGCGGCATGGCCATCATCGGTGGCGACGACAAGGTCGATTCGATTTCCGCCGCTTCGATCCTGGCCAAGACGGCGCGCGATGCGGCCCTGGTGCACCTGCATGCGGCCTATCCCGAGTACTGCTTCGACCAGCACAAGGGTTACGGCACCAAATTGCACCTGGAACGCCTGCACCTGCACGGCGCCTCGCCCGTGCACCGCCGCTCCTTCGCGCCCGTGCGCAACGTGATCGCCCTGTTTGGCGGACAAGAGGTGGCTGCATGAAGACGATTACCTCGCGCGACAATGCGCAATACAAGGAGCTGCTGAAACTGGCGGGCAGTTCGCAGGCGCGCCGCAAGTCGGGCCGCACCCTGCTCGATGGGGTGCATCTGTGCCAGTCGTATCTGCAGCTGCGCGGCATGCCGGAGCAATGCATCGTCAGCGAAAGCGCCTTGCGCAATCCGGAAGTGATGGAGATCGTTGGCCAGCTGGAAAGCCAGCGCGCGCACGTATTGGGCTTGCCCGACGCGCTGTATAACGCGGTGAGCCAGGTCGAACACGGCGTGGGCGTGATGTTCCTCGTCGAGACGCCGGAGCGGGCCGTCACGCAGCCCCTGAGCGTGTCGGCCGTGCTGCTCGATAACCTGCAGGATCCGGGCAATGTGGGTTCCATCCTGCGCAGCGCGGCCGCCGCCGGTATCACGCAGGTGTACTGCAGCGCCGGCACGGCCTTCTGCTGGTCGCCGAAGGTGCTGCGCGCGGCGATGGGCGCGCACTTCGTGCTCGACATCTTTGAAAACGTCGACCTGGCGGCGCTGGTCTCGGATGCCAAGGTGGCGACCCTGGCCACCAGCGGCTACGCCACGCAGCGATTGTACGACGTCGACCTGCGCCAGCCCGTCGCGTGGCTGTTTGGCCATGAAGGGCAGGGCGTCGCTGACGATTTATTGTCGATGGCGACGCACCAGGTGGTCATTCCGCACCTGGGCCAGATCGAATCGCTGAACGTGGCCGCCTGCGCCGCCGTCTGCTTCTTCGAGCAGCTGCGCCAGGGCCAGGCCTGAACAGGATAGCCATGTCTTTCCCTGTGCTAGCCGATGGCGCCGCACGTGACGATGCCTGGTGGCGCCAGGTGGCCGCGTTGTATCCCGCGCCGCCGGACGCCATCGTCAATCTCGAACACGGCTATTTCGGCGCCATGGCCGCACCCGTGCAAGCGGCCTTCGAGCAGGCCGTGCGCTACACCAACGAGCAACTGAGTCCCTTCGTGCGCGGCGAGTTTACGCGCACGCATGTGGATATCCTGCGCCAGCGCGTCGCGACGCTGATCGGCGCGCAACCGCACGAGATCCTGCTGACCCGCAGCGGCACCGAATCGATGCAGGTGCTGATCACGCAATACCACGGCCTGGCGCCCGGCGATACGGTGCTGTGGAGTAATCTCGACTATCCGGCCATGCGCACGGCCATGCGCTGGCTGGCGCAGCGCCGTGGCGTCACCAGCACGCAAGTCACATTGAGCCTGCCCATCAGCGATGACGAGATCATCGCCCGTTACGCGCAAGCCATGCGCCAGGCCGTCAATCCAAAATTGCTGCTGCTGTCGCAGGTGACGCCGGCCAACGGCCAGCAACTGCCGGTGAAAGCCATCATGGCGCTGGCGCGCGAGCATGGCATCGATGTGCTGCTCGACAGTGCCCATGCGCTGGGGCAGGTCGACGTGGACGTGCAAGCCATGGGCGTCGATTTCGCCGGTTTCAATCTGCACAAATGGCTGGGCGCGCCGGCGGGACTCGGTGTCGTGTATATCCGCGCGTCGCAGTTGCACAAGATCGAGCCGCACTATGGCGACGATGACTATCCGCTGGACGATATCCGCAGCCGCCTGCACATGGGCATGCCGCCGATCGGCGCCATCCTGGCCGCACCCGCCGCGCTGGACTTCCATGCGCGCCTGGGCGGCACGCCGGCCAAGAACGAACGCCTGGCCTGGCTGCGCAATTACTGGGTCAGCCGCGCCGCGCAACTGCCCGGCGTGCGCATGCTGTCGCCGCTGGACGCGGCGCGCGGCACGGCGCTGGTCGCCTTTGCCGTCGACGGCATGGACGCGCGCGCACTACAGCAAGCCTTGCTGCAGCGCTTTGGTGTATTTACCGTGCAGCGCAATATCGGCGCTACCGATGTCGTGCGCGCCACGGTGGCCGTCACGACCACCACAGCTGAACTGGACCAGCTGGTGGCGGCGCTGACGGTGCTGGGCAGCGAGGCATAGCGGCAGGTCCGCCAGGAAAGCCGGCTGTGCGGTGACTTACAGTTTTAGCTCAGCGATCTTGCGCAGACCCTGTTCGACATTGTTACGTGCCGCACCTTCCGTCGCCAGGCGCAGGCGTGTGGTTCCTGCGAAAGCGTCGGTGGCGCTGGCCGTGTATTCCGATTTGATGGCTTCCTGCCACACCTTGCTGCTGTCGCTGGCGCGTATCAGTGTCCAGCCCATTTCCAGGCCCACAGTAAAGGAAAAGCCGAAATTGGGCTGGACGACGTTGACGATGTTGACGGTCAGCAGGTAGTCGCCGCCCTTGCCGGGCACCACGCGCGAAAAGGTCTTGGTCTGGTTGATCGCTTCGGTGACCGCTTTCGCCAGTTCCGCGTTGTCGATCTGCGATTTACCCATGCTGTTGGTGCCGCTGCCGCCGAGCGCCGCCACTGACACCGATTGTGGGTGTTGCTGGCTTACTTTCAGCGTCACCGGCACCATTGCCTGATAGGTGACGGGAGATGCGCAACCGCCCAGTGCCAGCAGAGTGGCAACGACAGGGATGGCGAGCAGGCGCGCTGCAGGGAATGGCAGAATTTTTTTCATGATATGGGTAGTGGATGAGTGAACACGGCGCGGTTTGCCGCTGGCAGCAAACCGCAGGATTTACTGCGGCGAGGCGGAAAAAATATTGTTCAGCACTTCATCGACCATTTCGTCGGGCGACTTGCGTGTCATTGAGGTATGAAAGGAATTGCCAGTGGCAAGCGGGAAGCCGGTTTTCGGGTCGCGCAAGTTGACGCTCAGTTCCACCATGTACATGGTGATATCCCACACCCACTTGTCGGCGTACGTGACGGCGACATCGGCGTTGTACGGTCCCGCCAATACAGGACCGTTGGTCACCACATAGCCGCGCTTTTCCAGATTAGCCTTGATGATCTTGTCGATGTGGCGCCCGTCTTGCGGCAACTTCACCACGTAGACGCTTTTGATACTGTTCAGATCGGTTCCCGGACTGAGCGAGCTGGTGGCTTTATTGACAGCGCAGCCGGTCAGTGACAGGGCCGCCAGCATAGTGCAGCTTGAAGCAAACACGGAAAGGGTATTACGTTTAAACATACTATGATGGCCTAGGTGGTAACGCGATCGAGCAAAAATAATGTCCGCGCGGTCGAGGACTCTTATTTGCTTTTAAGAAATAAAATAATAATGTATTTTTGATAAATAAGAAAGTGTAAAGATTGAGTTTTCAGCCCGCTGCGACCTGGCCGGCTATCGGCCACGCCGGATCACCGCAGTTTGGTCAGGGATATCGAAAGGGAGTTTTTGATCACTGGCCAGTCGGGGATGACTGCAGCAGAAAGTATGGTCGTGGAAAGTGCGAAAGATATTTTAAGAGCAAGCCTTGAACGGCATGGCAAAAGCATCGCTGGCCACGCGGTTTTGCTTTGCTCTGAATCCAATGCCGTTACGACGATGAAGGCCGCCGCCAGACCGCCAGGCCGCCAGCGCAAACCGCTGGTAAGTTTTATTGCAGACACCTTGCTTTCGACGTGATGCCTGCGCTACGCGGCGGACCTTTCTGTGTTAATACTCGCGGCGGTTCGGCTTGATCTCCTGCAGGATCGTCGTGGAGATCTCCTCGATCGACTTGGTGGTCGACGACAGCCAGCGGATACCCTCGCGTTTCATCATTTTTTCCGCCTCGTTGACCTCGTAACGGCAATTTTCGATGGCCGCATACTTGCTTCCAGCCCTTCTTTCGTTGCGTATTTCCGACAAACGTTCGGGCGTAATGCTTAATCCGAAAATTTTATTCTTAAATTCCAGCAAGGCCGATGGCAGCTTGTCGCGCTCGAAATCGTCGGGAATCAGCGGATAATTGGCCGCCTTGATACCGTATTGCATGGCCAGATACAGGCTGGTCGGGGTCTTGCCAGAGCGCGATACACCCACCAGAATGACATCGGCCGAGGACAGGTTCTTGTGCGACTGGCCATCGTCGTGCGCCAGCGAATAGTTGATCGCCTCGATGCGGTTCTTGTATTCCTCGCTGTCGACGATGTTGTGCGAGCGGCCGATGGTATGGGTCGACATCACGCCCAGTTCCTGCTCCAGCGGGGCGACAAAGGTCTGGATCAGGTCCATGTGCATGCCGCTGGACTTGCGGATCACGGCCGACAGGTCGTTCTTCACCAGGGTCGAGAAAATGATCGGGCGCTGGCCATCGGTGGCAAACGCTTCGTTGATCTTGCGCGCCGCCTCGTAGGCCTTGTCCATGGTGTCGATGAAGGGCAGGCGGATCTGGCGGAAGCGCAGATCGAACTGCGTCAGCACCGAGTGGCCGAACGTCTCGGCGGTGATGCCGGTGCCGTCGGAAACGAAGAAGACGGTGCGGGCCGCGGAGGGCAGAGGAGGGCGTGGTTCTTGTGTCATGGGTTTTCGGATCAAGATTGTGCGTCGTCAATTTGCGCCGCACAAGGTAAAATGGCTGCAACGGTATGATTGTGCTGCACGACGCCAAGAATAACAAGAAGACTGTCTGTGCGCCGCGCGTAAAGATTTCTATCATCAGTAAGGGTGTCATTATGACCAACGCAGTATCGCAACAGCAGGAAGACAAGGACGCGGTGTATGTTGCCTCGTTCGAGCATTTGCGCATGACGGATGTCGAATCCGTCGGCGGCAAGAACGCCTCCCTGGGCGAAATGATCAGCCAGCTGGCGGAAGCCGGCGTGCGCGTGCCCGGTGGCTTTGCCACCACGGCGCAGGCATTCCGCGATTTCCTGTCGTATAGCGCCAATGGCGGCTTGCCGCTGGCCGAACGCATCGCCCAGCGCCTCGAAGGGCTGAACATCGATGACGTGCGCTCGCTGGCGCAAGCCGGTGCCGAGATCCGTCAATGGATCGTGGAAACGCCATTCCAGCCGCGCCTGGCCGCCGAAATCGACCAGTTCTACGCCAAGCTGGTAGCCGATTCCGATACCGAAATGTCGTTTGCCGTGCGCTCCTCCGCCACGGCGGAAGACTTGCCGGACGCTTCTTTTGCTGGTCAGCAAGAAACCTTCCTGAACGTGGTCGGCATCGACAATGTGCTCGACGCCATGAAACAGGTGTTCGCGTCGCTGTACAACGACCGCGCCATCTCGTATCGCGTACACAAAGGCTTTACCCACGCTGAAGTGGCCTTGTCGGCCGGCGTGCAGCGCATGGTGCGTTCCGACCTGGGCGCGGCCGGCGTGATGTTCACCATCGACACGGAATCGGGCTTCAAGGACGTGGTCTTCGTCACTTCCAGCTATGGCCTGGGCGAAACCGTGGTGCAGGGCGCCGTCAATCCCGACGAATTCTATGTGCACAAGCCGATGCTGGAAAAAGGCAAGTCGCCCGTGATCCGCCGCAATATCGGCTCGAAGCTGCTGAAGATGGAATTCACGAACGAAGCGAAAGCTGGCCGTTCCGTGAAAACCGTCGATGTGCCCGTCGAAATGCGCAACCGCTACTCGCTGAACGACAGCGAAGTGGTGGAACTGGCCAAGTACGCCGTCATCATCGAAAACCACTACGGCCGTCCGATGGACATCGAGTGGGGCAAGGATGGCCGCGACGGCAAGCTGTACATCCTGCAAGCGCGTCCCGAGACCGTCAAGTCGCAGCAAAAGGCGACCGACGTGCAGGAACGCTTCAAGCTGAAAAGCACCGGTACCGTGCTGACTTCGGGCCGCGCCATCGGCCAGAAAATCGGCGCCGGCCCAGTGCGCGTGATTCACGACCCGGCCGACATGGAGCGCGTTCAGCCAGGTGACGTCCTCGTAGCCGACATGACGGATCCGAACTGGGAACCGGTCATGAAGCGCGCTTCGGCCATCGTCACCAACCGTGGCGGCCGTACCTGCCACGCTGCGATTATCGCGCGTGAACTCGGCGTGCCGGCCGTCGTCGGCTGCGGCAATGCCACCGACGTGCTGAAAGACGGCACGTTCGTCACCGTCGTCTGCTCCGAAGGCGACGAAGGCAAGATCTACGACGGCTTGCTGGAAACGGAAGTGTCGGAAGTGTCGCGCGGCGAATTGCCCAAGCTCGACACCAAGATCATGCTCAACGTGGGCAACCCGCAGCTGGCTTTTGATTTCCAGTCCGTGCCGAACGCCGGCGTGGGCCTGGCGCGCCTGGAATTCATCATCAATAACAATATTGGTGTGCATCCGCGCGCGATCCTGGAATACCCGAACATCGATGCCGACCTGAAAAAGGCCGTGGAATCGGTGGCGCGCGGCCACGCCTCGCCGAAAGCGTTCTACATCGACAAGCTGGCCGAAGGCATTGCCACCATCGCCGCCGCGTTCTGGCCGAAGAAAGTCATCGTGCGCCTGTCGGACTTCAAGTCGAACGAGTACAAGAAGCTGATCGGCGGTTCGCGCTACGAGCCGGACGAGGAAAACCCGATGCTGGGCTTCCGCGGCGCGGCGCGCTACCTGTCGGCCGACTTCTCCGAAGCGTTCAACATGGAATGCGAAGCGATGAAGCGCGTGCGCAATGACATGGGCCTGACGAACGTGGAAATCATGGTGCCATTCGTGCGCACCCTGGGCCAGGCCGAGAAAGTCATCGACCTGCTGGCAAAGAATGGCCTGAAGCGCGGCGAGAACGACCTGCGCGTCATCATGATGTGCGAAGTGCCGTCGAACGCCATCCTGGCCGACCAGTTCCTCGACCATTTCGACGGCTTCTCGATTGGTTCGAACGACCTGACCCAGCTGACCCTGGGCCTGGACCGCGATTCCGGCATGGAATTGCTGGCCGCCGACTTCGATGAGCGCGATCCTGCCGTGAAAGCCCTGCTGGCCCTGGCCATCAAGGCTTGCCTGGCACGCGGCAAATACATCGGCATTTGCGGCCAGGGTCCTTCCGATCATCCTGACTTCGCCGTCTGGCTGATGGAGCAGGGCATCGAATCGATGTCGCTGAATCCCGACTCGGTGATCGACACCTGGCAAAAGCTGGCTGCGCTGAAAGCGTAAGCATCTTTATTGCCCTCTGAAAACCCGCTGCCGCTCACCCGGCAGCGGGTTTTTTTATGCCCGTCATGCAGGGACAGGCGATAACCATGCGGCGCACGGCAGTATTCGATGGGCTTGCGCCAGATCAGCTAAAATGATTCCACCAATACATTGAAACGGGAGTTCTCATGGCAAGCAAGAAACCGAGCAAAGTGGCAAAGATCGACATCGGCATTTCCGAGGCGGACCGCGCGAAGATCGCGGAAGGCCTGTCCGGCCTGCTGGCCGACAGCTACACCTTGTACCTGATGACCCATAATTTTCACTGGAACGTCAAGGGGCCGATGTTCAACACCCTGCACCTGATGTTCATGACGCAATACACGGAGCAGTGGGCCGCGCTGGATCTGATCGCCGAGCGCATTCGCGCCCTTGGCTATCCGGCGCCGGGTACCTACAAGGAATTCGTCAAGCTGGCCTCGATCAAGGAAATCGACGGCGTGCCGCCAGCGCTGGACATGGTCAGCCACCTGGTGTCGGCGCAGGAAGCGACCGCGCGCACGGCGCGCCGCCTGTTCCCTTTGCTGGAAAAGGCCAATGACCAGCCGACGGCCGACCTGATCACGCAGCGCCTCGATTTGCATGAAAAAACGGCATGGATGCTGCGCAGCCTGCTGGAAGAGTAATGCCGGGCCTGCGGCGCTAATTCGCCCCTGCCTATTGACGCCATCAGGAATTGCGTTAGACTGCTTGTATATAGGTGTTTGGCAAGAATAATATCAGGCAGTCATACGCATTAAACCCCGTCGCTTATATAGGCTGCGGGGTTTTTTATTTTCGGATTCGCAAAGATGGAGGCATCATGGCTGAATGGGTAGGCTGGTTTGTGGCGGCAGGCGCGGTATTGATCCTTGAGCTGTTTACGGGCACGTTTTATTTGCTGATGATCGCCATCGGCATCAGTGCCGGAGGACTGGTGGCGCTGGCGGGCGGCAATGGTGGCTGGCAAGCCCTGACGGCGGCCATTGTGGGCGTGGCGGCCACCCTGTTATTGCGGCGCAGCCGTTTTGGCAAGGCGGCGCGGCGCGATGCGGCGCAGGACCCGAATGTGAATCTCGATATCGGCCAAAGCGTGGCGGTCGCGCATTGGGTCGATGGCGCGGCGCGCGTCATGTACCGCGGCGCCTTGTGGGATGTGGAACTGATTCCCGGCAGCGATACGCAGGCCGGTCATTACACCATACGTGCCGTGCGTGGCAGCCGTTTGATTGTTGAATAACCTGGAGAGTAGATTATGGAAGTAAGCACTGGAAGCGTGTCGCTGATCTTGTTATTGCTGGCATTGGTATTCGTCTTCAAGACGGTCAATGTGGTGCCGCAGCAGCATGCCTGGGTGGTGGAGCGCCTGGGCAAGTTCCATGCGGTATTGGGCCCTGGCCTGAATATCGTCGTGCCTTTTGTCGACCGCATCGCCTACAAGCACGTGCTCAAGGAAATCCCGCTCGACGTGCCGCCGCAGGTGTGCATTACGCGCGACAATACGCAATTGCAGGTCGATGGCATTCTGTATTTCCAGATTACCGATGCCATGCGTGCTTCATATGGCTCGTCGAATTATATTGCCGCCATTACGCAACTGGCGCAAACGACCTTGCGTTCCGTGATCGGTAAAATGGAACTCGACAAGACATTTGAAGAACGCGACCATATCAATACGGCCATCGTGAATGCCATCGATGAATCGGCGGCGAATTGGGGCGTCAAGGTATTGCGCTATGAAATCAAGGATTTGACGCCGCCCAAGGAAATCCTGCATGCGATGCAGGCGCAGATTACGGCCGAACGCGAAAAGCGCGCCTTGATTGCCGCTTCGGAAGGGCGCAAGCAGGAGCAGATCAATATCGCCAGCGGTGAGCGCGAAGCTGCCATTGCCCGCTCCGAAGGCGAGAAGCAGGCGTCGATCAACCGTGCCGAAGGCCAGGCCACGGCCATCGTCGCGCTGGCGCAGGCCAGCGCCGAAGCGCTGCGCCAGGTGGGGGCGGCCATACGTGAGCCGGGCGGGGAAGATGCCGTCAATCTGAAAGTGGCAGAGCAGTATGTGGGCGCGTTCGCGCAATTGGCGAAAACAAATAACTCGATTATCGTGCCGGCCAATCTGGGCGATATGAGCGGCTTGATCGCCACGGCGATGCAGGTGGTGAAAACGCAGAAGCCGAAAGGCGGCGTGGCGATTCCCTGATTGCCGCTGGATGGGTGAATAGCAAATCCGTAGCAAGTTTGTCGTCAAAAACTGCCCGCCGTATCGCGGGCAGTTTTCATTTGCGCCGCTGGAATATATGTCGGCAGCCGGGCTCGAGTATCTGCGCTTGAATCCATAACGTTGAAATATTTTCTTTATGCTATGCTGTGCGCACTTTCGGGATTATATGCTGTCGTGCGACGCTTATATTTTTGATTGAAGTAGAATCTGCTGCGCATGCGTGGCGATGATTGCGCCGATATCCGCGACGGATGCTTGGGAGGTGTTTGGGTAGCCGATGCTGAATTGGCGATAGTATTGCTCCAATGTATATTTTGAATTGCCATTTATAATTACTATAAATTGCAATGAAACAAAAAGTACTGCAAAATAAATACTGTCGATGGTGCTGCATTGAATCGCCGCCGCCCAAAGCAGGGACGCTTGCGCAGACTGTTTGCGCGCGATGGATGTTCCGGGGATTGAAGGTTTGCAGCGCTCGAAAGCCAGGGAAGTCGGTTTTTTGGTAAAAGAATTGTAAAAAACAATCAAATCTGAAGAAAAATCACCTCAGTCGCGTTACAATTGGATAGAATTTAACTGTTCAGTTATATTTTTCAACTCACACAAGGAAATATCATGGATCTGTCCAGCTTATCCCTGTCCGAACTGCGTACCTTGCAGGACGACATCAAGAAGCAAATGAAGAAACGCGAACAGGACGATCTGTCCAAAGCGCGCGAGCAAATCCTGGCAATTGCCCAAAGCGTTGGCGTTTCCGTCAAAGATCTGGTTGGCACGGGTATCCGCGCTAAAACCGGCACGGTCGCAGTACGCTATCGCAATCCGGATGATGCGACGCAGCAATGGACTGGCCGTGGCCGTCAACCGAAATGGGTCAAAGAGTGGACCGATGCGGGCAAATCGCGTGATCTGCTGAAGGTGTAATGTAATACGCCATTCATTCGGATGCTTGTCCTGTGGAGTAGTACAGGTGTAGTACAAGGCAGCATGCAAGCATCCGGAACTTTCCTGATTTGTCGTCTTTGGCCAGACAGGCAAAGCGGATTCGCATCGCTTATCTCCCCGGTATTTTCGCCCATACCAGTCTTATTTCCGCCGTATCTCTTTCCTTCTCCTGTTTGCATCCCGTCGCGCCATGCTTTTCATTTGCCGCAGGCGCCGGCAAAATAAAACCCGGCATATAGCCGGGTTTGATGGTGTTGGCGCAGCACGCTGCGCGTAGTGCCGTATCAGCGGCGGTGCGACTTCATTGCCGCCTGGACTTCGCGCGCCCCATCGCGGTCGCGTTCCGCTGCCCGCTTGTCGTGTTGCTTCTTGCCCTTGGCCAGGCCGATTTCGCATTTCACGCGGCCGCCCTTGTAGTGCAGGTTGAGCGGCACCAGGGTATAGCCGGAGCGTTCCACCTTGCCGATCAGTTTATCCATTTCCGTGCGGTGCAGCAGCAGCTTGCGCGTGCGTACGGCTTCCGGGTGGATGTGGGTGGAGGCGGTCGGCAGGGCGCTGATATGCGCGCCGAACAGGAAGAGCTCATCGCCGCGGACGACGACGTAGGCTTCCTTGATTTGTACGCGGGCGTCGCGGATGGCTTTGACTTCCCAGCCTTCCAGCACGATGCCGGCTTCATAGCGATCCTCGATAAAGTAGTCGTGGAAGGCTTTTCTGTTGTCTGCTATGGTCATGAGATGGTAAATGTGCGCGGGTCGGTTAAACTACTGTCTCGCGCAAGCGCGATAAAATCAAATGTATCCAACATCATAGCAAATGGTTCTTCAATGGCAGTAGTACATAAATCAGTTTTTCTCGGCTATAGCGCCGAACAAATGTTCGCGCTGGTGGCGGCGGTAGAGGATTATCCCAAATTCCTGCCCTGGTGCGGTGCGGTCGAGATTCGCGAGCGGGGCGAGAACACGGTCGTCGCCAGCGTGGGCATACATTACCACGGCGTGCGCCAAAGCTTCACCACGTCCAACGAGAACGTGCCGCCGACTTCCATCAAGATGAAGCTGGTGGACGGTCCTTTCAAGACCCTCGACGGCGTGTGGACCTTCAAGGCCCTGCGCGAAGATGCCTGCAAGATCGAACTGGACCTGCACTACGAGTTTTCCAGCCGCGTACTGGAACAGATCATCGGCCCCGTCTTCGGCATGATCGCCAACAGCATGGTCGATTCCTTCTGCAAGCGCGCGGAGACGGTGTATGGCTGAAGCGGGCATCACGGTACAAGTCTGTCACGCCTTGCCTGACAGCAGCTTTCTGCGTGCCTTGACGGTGCCTGCAGGTACCACCATCGGGCAGGCGGTAGAGCAGAGCGGCTTGCTGCGGGAAATCCCCTCTATCGACCTGGCCGTGAACATGGTTGGCATTTATGGCAAGAAGAAGCCGCTCGATACCATCCTGCGCGAGCATGACCGCGTGGAAGTGTACCGGCCTTTGCAAGCGGACCCGAAAGAAGCGCGCCGGCGCCGGGCTGGCGGCAAGCCTGCCAAGGGCTGAGCGGGCAGGGGTGGCGGCAGCCTGGCCGCTGCCGGCCGAGCGCCATTTTTTGCTATTTTCAAATATCTTTTCTATGCTGCAAGGACGGAGGGTGCTTTTTTCTGTATAATCTGCTTTTGCGCCAATAGGAAATGCTATGCGTCTACTTCAAAAAGCACTCACATTCGATGACGTGCTGCTCGTCCCAGCCTACTCCAACGTTCTGCCCGCCGATACGTCCCTCAAAACTCGCCTGACCCGCAATATCACCCTGAATATTCCCTTGCTGTCCGCAGCCATGGATACGGTGACGGAAGCCCGTCTGGCGATCGCGATGGCCCAGGAAGGCGGCATCGGCATCATCCACAAGAATTTGAATCCGAAGGACCAGGCGCGTGAAGTGGCCCGCGTGAAGCGTTTCGAAGCTGGCGTGTTGCGTGATCCGATCACGATTCCACCGGAAATGAAAATCCGCGACGTGATCGCGCTGACGGAACAATACGGCATCAGCGGTTTCCCTGTCGTCAAGGGCAAGGAAGTCGTCGGCATCATTACCAACCGCGATTTGCGCTTTGAGCAGGAACTCGACGCGGAAGCCTCCGCCAAGATGACCCCGCGCGAAAAGCTGGTGGTCGTCAACGAAGACGCCGATACGGCCGAAGCCAAGCGCCTGATGAACAAGCACCGCCTCGAGCGCGTGCTGGTCGTCAACGACGCGTTTGAACTGCGCGGCCTGATCACCGTCAAGGATATCCAGAAGTCGACCTCGCACCCGTTCGCGTCGAAAGACAGCCAGGGCAAACTGCTGGTCGGCGCTGCCGTCGGCGTCGGTGCCAAGGATGAAGAACGCATCGACCTGCTGGTCGCTGCCGGCGTCGACGTGCTGGTGGTCGACACGGCCCACGGCCACTCGCAAGGCATCCTCGACCGCGTACGCTGGATCAAGACCAAGTACCCGCAAGTGGAAGTGATTGGCGGCAACATCGCTACCGCCGCTGCCGCCAAGGCGCTTGTGGAATACGGCGCCGATGCGGTCAAGGTCGGCATCGGCCCTGGCTCGATCTGCACCACGCGTATCGTCGCCGGTGTGGGCGTGCCGCAAATCACGGCCATCTCGAATGTGGCCGAAGCGTTGGAAGGCACGGGCGTGCCATGTATCGCAGACGGCGGTATCCGCTTCTCGGGCGATATCTCGAAAGCGCTGGCCGCTGGCGCCTCGACCGTCATGATGGGTTCCATGTTTGCCGGTACGGAAGAAGCACCGGGCGAAGTGATCCTGTACCAGGGTCGCAGCTACAAATCGTACCGTGGCATGGGTTCGCTGGGCGCGATGTCCGATGGTTCGGCTGACCGCTATTTCCAGGACGCCACCATGAAGGCCGACAAGTTCGTGCCTGAAGGTATCGAAGGCCGCGTTGCTTACAAGGGCAGCGTGCTGGCGATCATCTTCCAGCTGGTGGGCGGCGTGCGTCAATCGATGGGTTACTGCGGTTGCGCCACCATCGACGAACTGCGCGAAAAAGCGGAATTCGTGGAAATCACCTCGGCCGGCATGCGCGAGTCGCATGTCCATGATGTGCAGATCACGAAAGAAGCGCCAAATTATCGCTCCGAGTAAGCGGTAACGAAAGTCCAGACCGGCGCCCAGTGCGCCGGTTTTGCAATTGACCTTGAATAAAGCTCCGACCATGCATTCTAAAATCCTCATTCTCGATTTCGGCTCCCAAGTCACCCAGTTGATCGCCCGCCGCGTGCGCGATTCCGGCGTGTTTTCCGAAGTCTTCCCGTATGACGTCAGCGACGAATTCGTGCGCAACTATGGCGCCGCCGGCGTGATCCTGTCGGGCAGCCACAATTCCACGCTGGACGGCGACTCGCCGCGCGCGCCGCAAGCCGTGTTCGAGCTGGGCGTGCCCGTGCTGGGCATCTGCTACGGCATGCAAACCATGGCGGCTCAATTGGGCGGCAAGGTGGAAAACGGTCTGGTGCGCGAATTTGGCTACGCCGAAGTGCGCGCCCGCAGCCATACGAAGTTGCTCAATGGTATCGCCGACTTCGTCACCGACGAAGGCCACGGCATGCTGAAAGTGTGGATGAGCCATGGCGACAAGGTGCTGGAAATGCCGCCAGGCTTCAAGCTGATGGGCAACACCCCGAGCTGCCCGATCGCCGCCATGGCCGATGAAGAGCGCCAGTTCTACGGCGTGCAATTCCATCCGGAAGTGACGCACACGGTGCAGGGCAAGGCCATGCTCGGCCGTTTCGTGCATGAAATCTGCGGCTGCAAGTCGGACTGGAACATGCCTGATTACATCAGCGAAGCGGTGGAAAAAATCCGCGCGCAAGTGGGCACCGACGATGTCATCCTGGGCCTGTCCGGCGGCGTCGATTCGTCCGTCGCGGCAGCGCTGATCCACCGCGCCATCGGCGATCAGCTGACCTGCGTCTTCGTCGACCACGGCCTGCTGCGCCTGGACGAAGGCAAGATGGTAATGGACATGTTCGCCAAGAACCTGGGCGTGAAAGTCATCCGCGTCGATGCGGAAGAGCAGTTCATGGGCCACCTGGCCGGCGTGACCGACCCAGAGCAGAAGCGCAAGATCATCGGCCGCGAATTCGTCGAAGTGTTCCAGGTCGAATCGGGCAAGCTGGTCAATGCCAAATGGCTGGCGCAAGGCACGATTTACCCGGACGTCATCGAATCGGCCGGCAAGGGCAAGAAAGGCCAGACCATCAAGAGCCACCACAACGTGGGCGGCTTGCCGGACACCATGAAGCTCAAGTTGCTGGAACCCTTGCGCGAACTGTTCAAGGACGAAGTGCGCAAACTCGGCGTAGCCCTGGGCTTGCCGCATGACATGGTCTACCGCCACCCATTCCCGGGCCCAGGCCTGGGCGTGCGCATCCTCGGCGAAGTCAAGAAAGACTACGCCGACCTGCTGCGCCGCGCCGACGCCATCTTCATCGAAGAACTGCGCAACACGCCATATGAGCCGGTCGTCGTTCCTGGCTTCGACCAGGATAGCGTGCCGACCAACTGGTACGAAGCGACGAGCCAGGCGTTTGCCGTCTTCCTGCCCGTCAAATCGGTGGGCGTGATGGGCGATGGCCGCACCTACGAATACGTGGTGGCCCTGCGCGCCGTGCAAACGCAAGACTTCATGACGGCCCACTGGGCGCACCTGCCGCACAGCTTGCTGGGCAAGGTCTCCAATCGCATCATTAATGAAGTGCGCGGCATCAACCGCGTCGTCTACGATATCTCGGGCAAACCGCCGGCGACCATCGAATGGGAATAATCTCCCATCCGGCAGCGTAAGGTAACGCCGGGTCATTGAAACAGCTAAGCCCCTGATTTTTCAGGGGCTTTTTTTATTTTGTTTGGCAAACCCAAGCATCCCATGGCAGAACCAAGCACGCTTTTTCGTGGGTATTTTAAGGGGACTCACTTGGCGTACGAACGCGATCTGAAACGCCCATTTGGCAGTCTCCTGCTGCATGAGATTACGCACAACGAGTTGCGTTCCGTATGCGACGCCAGCCGGTCAACACGTGCCTGTCGTTCGACGGTCTCCACGCCCTAGTGAAACATGTCATGCACCAAGATCCGTTGTCTGGGCACCTGTTCGCGTTCTCTAGTTGCATGTGGGCCAATACGCAATGTTCTTGACGCCAAGCAAACTGGATCGCCTAATTGTAATTAGAAAGATAACATTTCTGTGATCTAATGCAAACTTGGATTTTTCGACCCCAATATCAAGATGCGATCGATTCGCATCCCAGGAGCATCTCCCCCTATGTCAGCGCTGCTCAACAGCTTCACTCAAGATACACGCGTGCTTGCGTTCAGCACGCCTATTGGCCGCGACAAGCTTCTTGCCGAATGCTTTCGTGGCGAGGAAGGACTTAGCGAGTGCTATGAATTCAAGGTCACTGCGCTCTCGACCGACGCGGGAATGTCTCTCAAATCGTTGCACGGGCAGCCGGTTCTGCTTGAACTGCTCACGGCCACGAGTCGCGATGACAAACGCCCATTCCATGGCCATATCACGTCGGCCGAACGGGCCGGTGCTGACGGCGGTTTCGCGCGCTACGTGTTCACAATTGGCCCCTGGTACGCATTCCTGGCTCATGGCCGCGATAGCCGAATATTCCAAGACAAAACTGTATTCGACATCCTCGATGCGATCTTCGGTGGTTGGCAGAACGTGGGATCCTTGGTGCCGGCGTGGCGCTACGACATACTCGACAGAGACGTGTATCCGATCAGATCGCTGACTTGCCAGTATCAGGAAAGTAATATGGCGTTCGCCGAACGCCTGATGCGGGAAGAGGGCTTGTTCTACTATTTCGAGCACATCGGCAATGCTGAAAGCGCCATCCTTGGCTCCCACACCATGGTCATCGCCGACCATAATGGCAGTTTCAAACCAAATGCTCAGGCCTCGATCAATTTCACGCAGCCTGGCGCCGTGATGAAAGAGGACAGCATGGACCGCTGGCGCACCAGCGTGCGCCAGCAAACGAACGCCATCGAGTTGTCGAGTTGGGATTACCGCACGACCGGATCGCGCCCGGTGAGCTCGGTCAGCGCCAATGGTGATGGCGGAAACCCGCTGGTCAGCCGCGACACTCCCGGCGCATACGCCTACGAGTCGATGAAGCAGGGCCAGCGTATCGCGGACAACCAGATGCAGGCGCTGGACGCGATGCGTGAGACGCACATCGGCGCAGGTACCGTGCGCACGCTCTCTGCAGGCACGACCATCACTCTCCATGGGCAATCGCAACTCGATGCTGCCAGTGTCAGCGGCGGCGACGACGCACGCACCTTCGTCATCGTGCGCGTGGTGCACCTCGCCCACAATAACCTGTGTACCGGGGCGAAGACAGAAATCACCGAACGACTGGGCCAGAGCGTACTCGACGTCCTTATTCAGAAAGAGCGCAAGCATAGTCTGCATGCAGTGGGCGCGGAGAAGGGCGAACGTCCCGTCTACCGCAACCGCATCGACGCCATCCGCAGCAAGACACCCTATCGCAGCAGCGGGCAGGATGGACATGGCCAACTCCTGAATCCGCGGCCCACCGTCCATGGACAGCAGACCGCAATCGTGGTCGGACCAGCCGGCGCGGCAACCTACACGGATCGTGATCATCGCATCAAGGTGCAGTTCCATTGGCAACGTGGAACGGGTGAGAGCGATCTGAGCCACAGCCGCCTGAACCATCCTTCGCCCGAGGGGCAGGCAGGTGCGCCCGCAAGCGAAAAGGCCGGCACATGGGTGCGCATATCCACGCCGATGGCGCCGGTCGCGGGCGCCAACTGGGGCTCGGTCGCCGTGCCACGCATCGGCAGTGAAGTGGTGATCGATTTCCTTGACGGCGACATTGACCGTCCAGTGGTCATTGGCAGCCTGTACAACGGCAAAGGCCAGGACAACGCCCAGCACAATCAGGTGGCACAGGGTGCCGGCGTTTCGACTGGCAACGCGCCAGCATGGTTCCCGGGCGACTCTGGCGCGCACGCGCATCCAGCTGTGCTGTCGGGATTCAAGACACAGGCAATGAACACCAGTCAAAATGGCGCAGGTGCCTACAGCCAACTGGTATTTGACGATACGGCGGGTCAGTCGCGCGTGGCGCTGCAACGCCACGCCAACCCGCACCAAGGCACTGCCGAATTGAACATGGGGCATTTGCGTCACCAGAGCGACAACCAGCGTCTCAGCCCTGTCGGATTCGGTGCCGAGCTCAAAACGGAACACGGCGCCGCCATTCGAGCCGGTTCCGGCCTGCTGCTGTCTACCGACGCACGGCTCAATGCCAACGGTAGCCAACTCGATTCGGGCGAGGCCAAGGTACAGATCGAGCAAAGCCTGCAATTGCAGACGGCGCTTGCGACAACGGCGCAAAAGCACAATGCCACGCTCAAGGACGACAAGGGCCAGGCCGAGCCAGCGCCCGAGAAGTTGCCATCGATTGCGCAGATGGCGCACAGCGTCAGCGTCATCGAAACGATGGAGGGCAACACGTCAAGCGGCGACGGTGCCGGCGGCTCCGGCAAGGTGACGGCCTACGCCGAACCGCATCTGCAGTTGTCGAGCCCCGCCGGCATCGCGGCGACCACCCCGGCCGACGCGATCATCATCGCAGGCAACACCAGCAGCATTACGGCCGGCCAGGACATCAACTTTGCGGCCCAGGGCAACAGCCTGTATGCGGTCAAGGCCGGCATCAGTCTGTTCACGTACGGCAAGGCGGACAGCAAGGACAAGCCGAACCAGGAAACGGGCATCATGCTGCACGCGGCCAGCGGCAAGGTGTCCAGCCAGAGCCAGTCGGACGAGACGCGCATCACGGCCGACAAGGCCATCACGGTGGCGAGCATGACCAAGAGCGTCACCGTGGCGGCCAAGGAGCATGTGCTGTTGACCTCACAAGACGCCTATATCAAGCTCGAAGGCGGCAACATCATGATCCACGGACCAGGGGCGATGACGTTCAAGGCCTGCATGAAGGAGCTGGCTGGGCCTTCTGCCGCCACTTCCATCCTGCCACCGCTACCGAAGATTGATCAGATCAAGAACTTCATCGAATTCAACCATCACTGGCCGGATTTGACGCCTGTCGCAGGCGGCGCGTACCGGGCCGAATTCGCTGATGGCACCGCATGTGTCGGCAAGCTCGACGCCAAAGGCCACGCCCGCCTGGAAAACATTCCGCAGGGCGCGGTCAAGGTCTATTTTGGCGAAGACCCTAAACCGTTCACAGCAGACAGCCCCAAAGACGCCGGAAAGACCACCTTGGAAAACGTGCAAAACGACTTGAAAAAACACGGCCAACCCACCGATCCAGACGATGTCGAGTCACTGCTGTACAGCATGGTTGGAAGGGATATCCAATGAGCGACGCACCTGCGACCACCGCCCCTCAAGCGGGCGAGACACAAACCGACAGCGCGGCCATCACCAGCGCCATCGAAGAGATCGGCGTCGCCGTCGCCACCGGACTCGTCCCCTTCCTGGGCCAGGCGATCAATATTTACGACACCATCGACTGCATGCTGACGCTCCACAACAGCACCACGGCGGAAGACCAGATGGAAGCCAAATTCGACCTGGTCCTGGCGCTGGTGGGCTGGATACCGGGCGCGGGCGGCGGCGTCAAGAAGACCATCCGCATCGTCAACAAGCATCCGGAGCGCTTCGCGCCGATTCTGTTCGACGTGCTGCGCATGGTCTGCGACAAGGTCGGCATCCACACCAGCCCGGAATTCTTGCTCGACAAATTATTCGATGCGGTCGGTCTGAAAAAGCAGCTTGGCACAGTCCAGAGCGCGATCGAAGGTTCGTGGCTTTACGACGACCTGCCCGCCGAAGGACGGCTCGCCTTGAGCACCTGCATGAGCACGGTGCGCGCCCAGTTGCCGGCCATGGTGATGCTTGTCACGCTCAAGTTGACCCACTGGAAGACCAAGCAACGCAACAATGCGGCGCAAGCGACCGGCCCGCAAGGCAAGGTCAATCCGGTGGAAAAGAAGCCGGAAAAGAAGGATCCCAAAGTCGCCGAAGCCGGCCACAATGCGCCCACGCATACCACATCGAACAATACGGTCAATGCCTCGATTGGTACGAACGTCATCGAGGGCTTGAGCAAAAGCCAGACCGGCATTGTCGGTGAGCATATTACCGATTATTTTCTGTATGAAAAATACGGCTGGGGCAGGGGATGGAGCCGACACGACATGGGCATGCAGGGCGAATGGAAAGAAATGCCCAGCAAGACCTTTCCTGGCAAACTCAACGAAGCGTCCCGGCTCAATCCATTGTTCGCCCTGAACGCGCATGGCACAGGGATTGATGCTGTGTGGAAAGTACAAATCGGAGACCCGCACAATGGCGGCAAGCCGTATGCGATCGTGGAATCGAAAGCGTCAAGGGTGGGAAAGGCACCAAAGAACGCCTCCCGTAAGCCGGGCGTGAAAGGCAAACTGTTGGACAATGCCAAGCGGATCAGGGACGCGGCGCTGCCAAAGTCTGAGGAATTGCTGGAGCCGGATACGAGCGAGGGCAGCGATTCCGCCGGGGCGGGGAAACCAGGCGGCAAACCGGGCGGAAAGGCAGGTGGAAAAGGAGGTAAGGGGAATGGGAAGCCTTCGGGTGGCGGCAAGCAAGCGCAGTCGAAGCAGGATGCGCCGGTTGGTGTCGCGTCAACTACATCGAAGAGTAATGCGGAGCAACCTCTTGTGCAAATGAGCCAAAAATGGATTGCGAAAAATATTCGAAGTGCAATCTCTGATGAGTCAATTATTTATGAGATAACTAATAAGCGAACAGAAGTTTACTCCCGTCATCTTTTCTACACGCCGTTTTACCTGCCTTCTGCTGCAGAACATGAGAAAGCATTGTTGGAAGATGAACGGGAGAAACACGAGAAACACGCTAATCATGATATTCCATCAACACATCGACACGATGAACAAGAAGTGAAAGCGGCAGTCAATCATAAACACGGGAAGCTTGGATTAGAGCTTGAACCATAAAATGCCTTTGTATCTAACGTAATAATAGTCAGGTGAATATTATGCAATTCCACGAAAAACGCAGGCAGCAATTTCTGAGCGAAACGGCTTTTACCATAACGACTCAGTTCTTTACGAATACTGGGAATCCCGGGTATTTGCAAACTTTGCACGCGTCCGATACTGATCCGCTTGGCCGGAGTCTTATTGCGGAGGCGATTGCCGACGGCACATTCAGAAATCACATGCTACGCTACACCGCAGGCGAATCATTGGATGTGTTGCGTGAGAACCTTACCGAAGTTATAAAGGTTCATGAGCAATCAACTAAATATGTTAGGGAGTATCAACACGACTCAGCGTTTCCGCCTCTGCGCTTCGCCGAAATAGACGATTACGAGCGCGCAATGCAACTCATTGGCCTTTGCTATCTTCTACATCGCCGTGACCTATTACCACGATTGGCAGCGATGCTTGACGGCGCATTTGCCGGTAAAGATACGCTCTATGAGGATTTGTTTGCCTATGAACTCAAGGATCGTTACGAAGTCGACGAGTGGTACCACGACGCGCCCTATCGCAATATCATCAATAGCTTTTATCGTGATACGGCAGAGGAAAGCATTCGGGACATCGAAGCCTATCTGAAGGCCTGGTACAAGTCTATGAAAAAAGCGCCGTGGCACGACAGTCATTTGAGCATGAACGCAGAAGGTTGCGGCGCGTATTTTGGCTATTGGGCAATTGAAGCCGCTGCGGCAGTATATCTTTTGGAACTGGACGACCGCAGTTTCCGCGATCACATCGTGTATCCAAAAGACTTGCTGGATTACGCAAGAAAGCTCGATAAACAAGCACCACTGGCTCCCTCAGCGCCAGAAAAGCTGCGTGTTGAAGGCGGCAATCCATGCCCCCAAACCGGCTACTGGTTCACCCCTGCTATACCCGGCAGTCTTCGCCATTTTGAACAAGGCGAGATCATGCCTGTATCCATGGATTCGCAGTATGGCGCGACCATCTGGCAATGGAGTAGTGAGCAATTACCGTTATAAGCGAACAGAGGGGTGAGGTACCCAGACTTTTTCGGCCACTCCTGTTTGGTAAACTTCTCCCACGGGGGAGTTGATGAAGCGAGCAATAATATACACGCCGGAGCGGTGAGCAGCGGTGGGCCGATGTAAGCTCCGAACAGCCTTCTATGATCGCGGAGCCCAATTGCCGCCCGCTTCGTCGCTTGGTGGCGCGCCGATAGGTGTGCGGTCGGCTAGACTTCGAAGCGTGGTGAGCAACGCAACAATGCGGCGCAAGCGACCGGCCCGCAAGGCAAGGTTAATCCAGCGGAAAAGAAGCCGGAAAAGAAGGATCCCAAAGTCGCCGAAGCCGTCCACAACGCACCTACGTTTACCGCATCGAGCAATACGGTCAATGCCTCGATTGGCAGCAGCGTCATCGAAGGTGTCAGCAAAAGCCTGGTCGCCCTGGCAGACCTGGACGTGCTGGAGTAAAACCAAAGGAAAACACGCCAGCAACAAAGGCGCCGGCGGCATCGAACATAGGAACATCGAGCGAAATTATTGTACAGATGAGTCACGCTTGGATTGTGAAGAAAGTCAAGAGCGCCGTTGGAAATGAATTAGCGGAGGATATAAGGAGAAATGGTTATTCGCCCCATCTTTTCTATACGCCGTTCTACCTGCCTTTGGCCGCAGAACATGAGAAAGCGTTGCTGAAGGACGAACGGGACAAGCACGAGAAACACTCCGATCACGACATCCCATCCACACATCGACACGCTGAACAAGAAGTGAAAGCGGCAGTTAATCACAAACATGCCAAACTTGGCTTAAAGTCCGAATCATGAGCGCGCTTGATTAATCTTTACTTATTGGCTAAGAACTATGCACTTTCATGAAAAACGTAGGCAGAAATTCTTAAGCGAACATTATTTTTCGTTTTTTTGTAACTCGATAAAAAAGGCAATTGAATATTGGAAGCATAATTTTCCTCCAGACATAGAAACGGAAGCACTCGCAAGATCGCTCGCTGCGGCAGATTTTGCCGGGCAAACTTGCGACCTTTTCTTGCTTCGATACACAGGCGGGGAACCGCTAGATCTATTGCGCGACGAGCTCGTCGGCGTAGTCGAGGCCTATGAAATATCCGCCAGATACAAGCGAGATTTCCAAGAAAAAGAAGATTTTCCTGTGTTTGCCTTCCAAGAAATCGATGACTTTGAAAGAATTGTTCAGCTACTTGGCTTGGCCATATTGTTGCATCGACGCGAGCTGATACCCCGCATTCATTCCTTAGTTGCCAATTCGGCCTATGACGGGCAAGATGCGATGTATGAGGAACTTGTCAGCCATGATATAGCTGATCGTCCTTATTTAGAGGCTTGGTATCACCAATTCCCCTATCTACACCTCCTCAGCGCAACTGACTTGGAAAGCTCCCAAGAAAAAATAGAGCAAATGCAGCAGTATCTTAAAATTTGGTACAAGTCGATGGAAAAGACGCCTTGGCATGATAGTCATTTTTCAATGACAGAGGAAGGTGGCACCTATTTCGGGTACTGGGCAATTGAGGCCGCCGCAATTGTTTATCTCTACGACATCAACGACAGCAGTTTTCGTGACCACATTGTCTATCCAAAAGACTTGGTGGACTTTGCGAGAGAACTCGATAAACAAGCACCACTGGCGCCCTCAGCGCCAGAAAAACTGCTTGTTGAAGGCGGCAATCCATGCCCCCAAACCGGCTACTGGTTCACCCCTGCCATCCCCGACAGTCGCCGTCATTTCGAACAAGGCGCGGTTATGCCTGTATCCGCGGATTCGCAGTATGGCGCCACCATCTGGCAATGGGGTACAGAATACAATTCCCGCTTATGCAATTCCATGAAATTTGAGCCGTAAAATACTTCGACATTCTTGGAAATACGAAAAATATTTCAATACATTGGCTTCAATTCAATGTTCCCGGAACTAGGATGAGACAGGCGCGAAACGGCACTTGCAAAAAATTTCTTTGCGTACCTGTCAAGTATAAAAATTCTTTAGGTGAGCCTTATGCAATTTCATGAAAAGCGCAGACAACAATTTTTGAGCAAGCAGTATTTTGAGGCGGATATTCAACATGCTACTGATATAAGTATTCCAAATCTATTGCAGGTTCTTAATGCGCCTGATAGCGATGCTGAGGACCGAAGTCGTGTTTCAGAAGCAATCGCATATAGCACATGCAAGAACTTTTTTTTGAACTATACGGCCGGTGAATCTTTAGATGTTTTGCGTGATGATCTTTCGAAAGTCATAGCGGCTTACGAGCAATACACGAAATTCGATCGTGAGTATGAAGAAAAACCGAAATTTCCGCCATTTCGTTTTGCCGAAATAGATGATTACGAACGCGCAATTCAACTCATTAGCCTTTGTTATTTGCTACATCGCCGCGACTTGTTGCCACGATTGGCTGCAATGCTTGACGGCGCATTTGCAGGCAAAGATACGCTTTACGAGGACTTATTTACCTATGAACTCAAAGGCCGTTATGATGTCGATGAGTGGTACCACGACAAGCCGTATCGCGACATCATTAACAGCTTTTATCGCGACATGCCAGAAGAAAGTATTTCGGACTTAGAGAAATATTTGAAAAATTGGTACACATCGATGAAAAAAGCACCTTGGCACGATAGTCATTTGGACATGAGAGAAACCGGGGGGGGCTATTTTGGTTATTGGGCTATCGAAGCTGCAGCAGCAGTATATCTTTTGGAACTGGACGACCGCAGTTTCCGAGACCATATCGTGTATCCAAAAGACTTGTTGGACTACGCCAGAAAGCTCGATAAACAAGCTGCACTTATGTCCACAGTGCCAGAAAAGCTGCGTGTTGAAGGCGGCAACCCATGCCCCCAAATCGGCTACTGGTTCACCCCTGCTATACCCGGCAGTCTTCGTCATTTTGAACAAGGCGAGATCATGCCTGTATCCATGGATTCGCAGTATGGCGCGACCATCTGGCAATGGAGTAGTGAGCAATTACCGTTATAAGCGAACAGAGGGGTGAGGTACCGGGCGGAAAGCCAGGTGGGAAAGAAGGCAAGAGGAATGGGAAGCATTCGGGTGGCGGCAAGCGAGCGCAGCCGAAGCAGGATGCGCCGGGCACCGGTACTACCGCAACACCGTAGACGAACAGTCATGTTGAACAACCGCTCGTGCAAATAAGCCGAGATTGGATTGCAAAAAACATTAAATCCTCGGGACTAGAGAGATCAGTAGTCGATGATTTTAAGGATGGCGGTATTAAAGTTTATTCCCGGCACTTGTTCTATACGCCGTTCTACCTGCCTTCGGCCGCAGAACATGAGAGGGTATTGCTGGAGGATGAACGAGAAAAGCACGAAAAACATGCCAATCACGACATCCCATCCACACATCGGCACGATGAGCAAGAAGTGAAAGCGGCTGTTAATCATAAAAACGCAAAACTTTGTTTGCCGATTGAAACTTAAAATATTTAACTATTTTTTTTAAATCAATTTTGGTGAGTAAAATGCAATTCCATGAAAAGCGCAGGCAGCAGTTTTTGAACGACCGATATTATGAATTGGAAATTCAATATTCCATTGATGAGAGTTTCCCCCGATTTTTACGAGCGCTTCATGCGAGCGACAGCAATGCAGAAGATAGAAGTCGTATTTCGGAAGCTATAGCAGATCAACTCTTTAAGATTTTCTTATTGAATTATACTGCGGGCGAATCGTTAGATATTTTGCGTAACGACCTTCCGAAGGTTGTAGGGGCTTACGAGCAGCATGCGAAATATATACAAGAATACGCAAATGATCCGATTTTCCCTCCATTTCGTTTTGCTGAAGTAGACAATTACGAACGTGCAATGCAATTAATCAGTCTTTGTTACCTGCTACATCGCCGTGACTTATTGCCAAGATTGGCGGCAATGCTCGACGGCGCTTTTGCCGGAAAAGATACGCTCTACGAAGACTTGTTTTCCTATGAGCTCAAAGACCGTTTCGAAGTCGATGAGTGGTACCACGATAAGCCATATCGCGACATCATCAACAGTTTTTATCGTGATACGCCAGAAGAAAGTATTTCGGATGTGCAGAAATACCTGAAAGCATGGTACACATCGATGAAAAAAGCATTCTGGCATGATAGTCATTTGAACATGAGAGAAGACGGTGGCGCGTATTTTGGCTATTGGGCGATTGAAGCCGCTGCGGCAGTATATCTTTTGGAACTGGACGACCGCAGTTTTCGCGATCATATTGTCTACCCCAAGGATCTGCTGGACTATGCTAGAAAGCTCGATAAACAAGCGCCACCCACGCCATTAGCACCAAGACAACTGCGTGTTGAAGGCGGCAATCCGTGCCCCCAGGCGGGCTACTGGTTTACCCCTGCCATCGCCGACAGTCTTCGTCATTTCGAACAAGGCGAGATCATGCCTGTATCCATGGATTGGCAGTATGGCGCGACCATCTGGCAATGGAGTAAGGAGCAATTACCTCCCCTTAAACCAACTGTGAAGTGAGCCGTTCTTGGCCTTATTAAATAGTCCGGTCTGGGAATGGGAGCCAAGTTCAGATCCGCCATTCGTGCACGATCTCAGCCTTGGCCGTCTTGATCTGCAGCAGGTGCGCTTTATTAAATGCCGATACGGCCCGACCGACTGACTGTCTTGCTCGAGACGTGAAAAGCGGTGGCGATGTGGGACACAGTAAAAGCGGTTAACAGATAAGCGCGTGTCATTGTTTCGTCTCTGTCGCTATAGCGGGCATGATATTGCGCGAGTGACAGTGTAACAGCGCGGCGCTGCTGCCTTGGCGTACGTTTGAATGCTGCGGAACGCTGCGATTGCTGATGTGCCGAAACGAAGGCTTCATCGCAAGAAGAATTGGCTGGCTCGTGCGAGCGAGCGGACTGGTGTCTCCCATCCCAGTCGCGACAAACCGTCAATAACGGATTTTTCTGGTGAAGGTTTTTTTGAGGGTATCGTTTAGCGAATGGTTTGGAAAGCACTGAAAAATTAAGAGCGTAGGTACGTCATTGACCATCGAGTGGGAGTGAGTTTTCACTAGGAAACTTTACATGCTGGAATGACTGAGTAAGCCAAAGCCCTGTTTTTACAGGGCTTTTTTATGCCGTCGATGCCAGCTCCCATAGCCTGCTGTGCTGCCACAAGGCGGCGCGGCTTTTTACTAGTGGTAATTGGATAGATGAAAGACAGTTACCAAACAGGTAAAGTTCTCAAGAAATAAATAAAATTGCTATACGGAAATAATTATTTTATAATCTACTTAAGAAAATAATTACGTAAGGCAACATATGCACCTGCGCTTGACGCCATGGTGCGGTGTATTTTTGTTCAGTGGCGCCCTGTGTGCCGCCGTGTCCGCGCAGACCCGTCCCGAAATTGCACCGCCCCTTCCCAACACGCCTGGCGCCAGCCAGCGCGACGATGCCAGCCAAGAATTGATACGCCAGCAAGAACGTGAGCGCCTCCTGCGCCAGCAGCAGGAGCGCAATCCCGACGTGCGCCTGCTCGGGGCGCCGGCAGCCGTGTCCGCCAACCGCTTGCCAGCGGGCGAGTCGCCATGTTTTACCATCAACCAGCTTGTGTTGCGCGGCGAGGGCAGCGCGCAGTTCCAATGGGCGCTGGCTGCCGCCGGGCGCGATGACCTGGGCGCGGCTGACTCTGCGTTGGGGCGCTGCCTGGGCACGCAGGCCATCAATGTACTGATGGGGCGGCTGCAGAACGCCATCATCGCGCGCGGCTATGTCACCACGCGCGTGCTGGCTGAACCGCAGGATTTGAGCCGTGGCACCCTGGCTTTGAGCCTGATACCAGGGCGCATCCGTCAGATCGGCTTTGCGCCCGGCACCAATCCCCGCGCCACCTGGTGGAACGCCGTGCCGGCGCGGCCCGGCGACTTGCTCAATGTGCGCGATACGGAACATGCGCTGGAAAATTTCAAGCGCGTGCCGACGGCCGAAGCTGATATCCAGATCATGCCGGCCGAGGGCGGCAATGCCAAGCCGGGCGAGAGCGACCTGCAGATCCAGTGGAAGCAGGGCTTGCCATTCCGCCTGGCGCTGGGCCTCGACGATGGCGGTTCGCGCTCGACCGGCAAGCTGCAGGGCAGCGTGACCCTGTCGTACGACCACTGGCTGACCCTGAACGACCTGTTTTACCTGAGCCTGAACCAGAACGTCGACGGCGACCGCAACGGTCCGCGCGGCACGGCCGGCATGGTGGCGCATTACTCGATTCCCTACGCCTACTGGCTGCTGGCCTTCACGGTCAGCGACAGCCACTACCACCAGTCCGTGGCCGGCATCAGCCAGGACTACAACTACAGCGGCGCCAGCCAGAATCGCGAAGTGAAACTCTCGCGCCTGGTGTACCGCGATGCGTCGCGCAAGACGACGGTTTCCTTGCGCGGCTGGCAGCGCGCCGCGCAAAACTTCATCGACGACACGGAAGTGGAAGTGCAGCGCCGCCGCATGGCGGGCTGGGAGCTGGGTATCGGCCACCGCGAATTTCTGGGCCAGGCCACCCTGGACCTGAATCTGCAATACCGGCGCGGTACGGGCGCGATGGATGCGCTGGCAGCGCCCGAGGAAGCGTTTGGCGAAGGCACCTCGCGCCTCAAGCTGCTCCTGGCCGACGCGGCCCTGTCGACGCCGTTCACGCTGGCTGGCCAGCCGCTGCGCTACACAGGCAGCTGGCGCACGCAGCACAACCGTACGCCGCTGGTGCCGCAGGACCGCTTTGCCATCGGCGGACGTTACACGGTGCGCGGCTATGACGGCGAAAGCAGCCTGTCGGCCGAACGTGGCTGGCTGCTGCGCAACGAGCTCGGCATGCCGCTGGGCAGTAGCGGCCAAGAGGCGTATGCCGGGCTCGACCACGGCGAAGTATCGGGACCGTCCGCCGAATGGCTGATTGCGCGGCGCCTGACGGGCGGCTTCGTCGGTTTGCGCGGCCAGTGGCTGGGCGTGCAGTACGACGCGTTTGTCGGCTGGACAGTGCGCAAACCTGAGCTGTTCCGCACGGCCAGCCATACGGCCGGCTTCAGCCTGAACGCCAGTTACTAAGACCGCCATCGACCAGTTGTCATCTCCCTTTATCGCATCATTTAATTGTCATTAGGACATTTCATGAACAAGAACCTGTACCGCATCATCTTCAATAAACGCCGTGGCCAACTGATGGTCGTCGCCGAAAATGCTTCTTCGCAAGGCAAGGCGGCCAAGGGAGAGGGTGGCCTGGACAGCGGCGTATTTGGCGGTGATGGCGGCGGGGTCAATGCCAGGTTGCGGCCGCTGGCCTTGGCGATATTCGGCGCGCTGGGCATGGTGAGCTTTGTGGCCGGTCCGGCCATGGGGCAGATCGTGGCCGACCCGAACGCGCCGGGCCGGCAGCGTCCGACCGTGGTGCAAAGCGCGAATGGCGTAACGCAAGTAAACATCCAGACGCCGAGCGCGGCGGGTGTCTCGCGCAATACCTACAGCCAGTTCGACGTGACGGCGAATGGCGCCATCCTGAACAATAGCCGCGGCAATGTGCAGACGCAGACGGGCGGCTGGGTACAAGGCAATCCGTGGCTGGCTGGCGGCAGCGCGCGCGTGATATTGAACGAAGTCAATTCGGCAAACCCCAGTCAGCTGCGCGGCTACGTCGAGGTAGCGGGCCAGCGCGCCGAAGTCGTCATCGCCAACCCGGCCGGCGTGGCCGTTGACGGCGGCGGTTTCATCAATGCCAGCCGGGTCACGCTGACGACAGGCACGCCGATCCTTAACGGCGGCAACCTGGACGGCTACATGGTGCAGCGCGGCGTGGTCAGCATCAATGGAAGGGGACTGGACACGTCGCTGAGCGACTACACGGCGATTTTGGCGCGCGCCGCGCAGATCAATGGCGGTATCTGGGCGCAGGAATTGAAAGTGGTGACGGGCGCGAATCAGATCGATGCGGCGCATGGCGTGGCGGGCGCAGTCAATGGCGCGGGTCCGGCCCCCTCCTACGCGCTGGACGTGGCGCAACTGGGCGGCATGTATGCAGGCAAGATCACCCTGATCGGCACCGAAGCGGGCCTGGGCGTGCGCAATGCGGGCGTGTTGGCGGCCACGGCCGGCAACCTGGTGCTGCAATCGAATGGCTGGCTGAGCAACAACGGCAATATCCAGTCTGCGGGCGCGGGTAGCCAGACGAGCATTACCGTCGCGGGCGACGTGGCCAACAGCGGCACCGTGTATGCGGGCGGTGACAGCCAGGTGCAGGCGCAGGGCAATATTGCCAACAGTGGCGTGATTGCGGCGCAGGGCAATACCAGTGTGCAGGCAACGGGCGCCGCCTCGCGTATCGATACGGGGGCGGGTTCCGTGCTGGCGGCCGGCCTCAACCTGGATAACACCCTGTCGGGCAGCGGCAAGCTGAACGTGCTGGCGGGCGATCTGGTGGCCGTGCATGGCATGGCCGTGGCAGCAGGCGACAGCACGCTGTCCGCGCGTCGGCTGGAGCTGGCCGACGCACAAGTGTCTGGCGCGAACGTCAGCCTGGGCGCCAGCGCCGGCGACCTCGACGCCAGCCGCGCGCAGGTCAGTGCACGCGAACGCCTGCAACTGGACGCGGCGCAGACCGTGCGCAGCGATGGTGGACAACTGACGGGCCAGCAACTGGGCGTGAACGCGCACGACCTGTCGAACGTGGGCGGCCAGCTCATGCAGCTTGGTTCGAGCGACTTGAATATCCAATTGCCTGGAAGCCTGGACAATACGCGCGGCGTCATCGCCACGAACAGCCAGGCCTTGCGCCTGCAGGCAAGCAGCCTGAGCAACCAGGACGGAACGATCCAGCATGCGGGCACGGGCGCGCTGGAGATCGGCGCGGCGCAGATCAACTTGCAGCGCGGCAGCATCATCAGCAATGGCGCCATGGCGCTGAGCGGCGAGCAGATCGACCACCGCGATGCCCGCACGGTGGCTGGGCAGCTCAGCATCAACGCCGGCACCTTGGACAACCGGGGCGGCAGCCTGGCGCAAAGCGGCCAAGGCGACACTCGCGTGCAGGTGCGCAACGGGCTGGACAACCGCAGCGGTGCGTTCGAAAGCAATGGCGCTTTGAGCGTGCAGGCAGGCAATGTGCAAAACCAGAAAGGCCGTATCGTCTCGGGCACGGACCTGGCACTGTCCACTGGCGCGCTGGACAACACCGAGGCTACCCTGGCTGCGGGCCGTACATTGCGCCTCGACAGCGGCGACGTCAACAATACGCGCGGCCAGATTCAGGCGCTGGCGGGTGATGCCAGCCTATCCTTGGCTAAGCTGAACAACACTGCCGGCAGCGTCTTTGCCGGTGGCAATCTTGCCACCAATGCTAGCGAAGTACTGAACAGCGGCAATGTGTATGCGGCCGGCAGCCAGGCGCTGCAGGTCAGCGGCGCCGTCAGCAACAGCGGCGTCATTGCCGCGCAGGGCGACAACCGTATCGACGCCAGCCGCATCGACAGCACGGCTGGCAGCTTGCTGGGCGCCGGCATCCGCGCCGACGGCAGCCTGGCCGGCAGCGGTCAGTTGCAACTGAAGGCTGGGCAAGCGATCAGTGCGCACGGTCAGAACCTGGCCGCTGGCAAGACCAGCATGCACGCTGCGGCCATCGACCTGAGCGGCAGCCAGACGGGCGGCGCTGCTATTGCGCTCAATGCCAGTGCCGGCAATGTCGTCACCGATAACGCACTGGTGACAACGACCGGCCTGCTGTCCGTGACGGCGGCCCGCAGCAGCCAGGCCCTGTCGAACGTGCGCGGCACCTTGAGCGCGGGGCAGCTGGACCTGAAAACGGGATCGCTGGACAACCGTGGCGGCACCCTCATCCAGACGGGCAATGGCGACACCACCTTGCAAGGCAGCACCCTGGACAACACGGGCGGCCGCATCGCCGTCAACAGCGCCAATCTGTCATTGACCGCCGAACAGATGACTAACCGCGACGGCAGTATCGAGCACGCGGGCACGGGCAGCCTGAATATTGATGCCGTGCGCTTCGATGACGAACGGGGCAAGGTGACGGGCAATGGTTTAGTTGATATCCAGGCGGAAACAATCGATCACCGCCATGCCATCACTTCCGGGCAGCAGGTAGCGGTGCAGGCCGGCCAGCTGGACAATAGCGACGGCACCCTGCAGCAGACGGGACCGGGACAGATGCGCGTGGATGTGGCACAGGCGCTGGACAATACGCGCGGCAACATCGCGGGCAATGGCGGCCTGCAAGTACAGGCGGGCGTGCTGGACAACAGCAAGGGGCGCATCACCTCGGCTGCGTCGGCGGATATCACCAGCAAGGGGGCGCTAAACAATACGGATGGCGTGATTGCCGCTACGCAGGCGCTGCAGTTGACGGGTGTTGGGCTCGACAACACGCGTGGCGTATTGCAGGCGGACAATTTGCATCTCGATGCGACGACCTTGCTGAACCAGCAGGGGACGGTGAGCGCCGGCACGGACCTGACGGCGCGCCTCAGCGCAGACTTGAACAATGCGGGCCTACTGTATGCGGGTCGCAACCAGCAACTGGCAGTGGGTGGCTTGCTGAACAACAGCGGCTCCATCGCCTCCGTCAACAATACGACGATTTCCGCTGGAAAAGTGACCAGCAGCGGCTTGCTCGGCGCCGGCGTCAAGGCGGACGGCAGCCTGGGCACGGCGGGCGACTTGACCATCAACGCCGATGGCGTGTTGCAAGCCAGCGGGCAGAACCTGGCGGCAGGCAGCGCCGTGCTGACGGGCGATTCCATTGATCTGTCAGGCAGCCAGACAGGCGCGGCAAATATCGCCATCACGGCGCGCAGCGGCGACGTATTGACGAACAAGGCGTTGATTTCCGCCAGCAATGTGCTGGCGATCACGGCCAACGCGAACAACGCCCAGTCGCTGGTGAATACCCAGGGTCAGTTGGTGGCTGGTCAGCTGCAATTGAATGTGGCGAATCTGAACAACGCTAGCGGCGACATCGTGCAGACGGGCATGGGCGACACCGTCATCGCCACTGGCAAGCTGGACAACACGAGTGGCCGCATCGCCGTCAACAGTAATAACCTTGCTTTGAACGCGACAGTCTTGGCGAACATCAATGGCAAGCTGGAGCACGCGGGTGCCGGTGTGCTGTCCATCAACGCGGGCCAGTTCAACAACCAGTACGGCAAGATCACGGGCAATGGCAAGCTCAATATCACTGCAACCGCTCTGGATCACCGCAATGCGACAACGGTGGCGAATCAGCTGACCATTAATGCCGGTACGCTGGACAACCGCAGTGGTAGCCTGGCGCAGACGGGCCCGGGCTTGATGACGGTCGCGACCACGGGCCAGCTGGACAACACGGGTGGCAAGATCGAGGGCAATGGTGATGCGCTGGTGAAGGCCATCACTTTGCTGAACAGCACAGGCCGCATCGTGGCGGCGCAAGATGCTGCACTTCAGGTGGGTAGTCTGGACAATACGGAAGGTACGGTGGCGGCAGGACGTCATCTGCAGCTGTCCGGTGGCGACATCGACAATACCAAGGGACAACTGCAAGCCGTGGCCGGTGATGCGACCTTGAACGTTGGCAAGTTGAACAACAACGCGGGCAACGTGTTTGCCGGCGCTAACCTGAACGCCACCCTGGCTAGCCTGAACAATACCGGCAGCCTGTATGCGGCTGGGAATCAGACCCTGAACGCCAGCGGCGCCGTCGTCAACACGGGCGTCATCGCGGCACAGGGCAATACCAGCCTGACAACCAATCGCCTCGACAGCAGTGCAAGCAGCTTGATCGGCGCTGGCATGCAGGCCGATGGCAAGCTGGGCACGGTTGGTGATCTGGCGATCAACACCGCGCAAACGCTGGCGGCACATGGTCAGAACCTGGCGGCGGGCAATGCCAATCTCGCCGGCACCAATGTGGATCTGTCTGGCAGCCAGACCAGCGCCGCGAACATTGGCCTGACGGCAACACAGGGCGACGTCAGCACGAATAAAACGGTGGTGACGACGCCGGGTACATTGAATGTGACGACCACCGCGACCCTGCATAACACGGACGGCACCTTGCAGGCGGGCCGGCTCAACCTGCATGTGGGTAACTTGGACAACGCCAAGGGCACGGTACTGCAGACTGGCACGGGCGATACGAGGATCGTCACCGGCAGTCTGGACAACACGGCCGGGCGCATCGCCGTCAACAGCAGTAATCTGAACATCGATGCCGTCAAGGTCACCAACAAAGAAGGCAAGATCGAGCACGCGGGTACGGGCATCTTGGATCTGCAAGCAGGCGTGCTGGACAACAGCAAGGGCCGCATCACGTCCGCCGCGTCGGCGGAAATTGTCAGCAAGGCGGCGCTGAACAATACGGAGGGTGTGATGGCTGCGGCCGCCGACTTGCATGTCGTCGGCGTCACTGTCGACAACACGCGCGGTGTATTGCAGGCGGATAATTTGCAGCTTGATGCGGCGAGTTTGCTGAACCAGCAGGGCACGGTGAGCGCAGGCAAGGATCTGACGGGGCGCATCAGCGCAGACTTGAACAACGCGGGCTTGCTGTATGCGGGCCGTAACCAGCAACTGACGGTGGGCGGCTTGCTCAACAACACAGGATCGATTGCCTCCGTCAACAACACCCATATTACCGCTGGCAAAGTGACCAGCAGCGGCTTGCTGGGCGCCGGCGTCAAAGCCGATGGCAGCCTGGGCACGGCTGGTGATCTCACGATCAATGCCGATGGCGTGCTGCAGGCGAGCGCGCAAAACCTGGCGGCAGGCAACGCCGTGTTGACGGGCGCGAATGTGGACCTGTCGGGCAGCCAGACGGGGGCAAGCAACATCAATATCACCGCACACAGCGGCGACGTACAGACGAACAAAGCAGTGATTTCCGCCAGCAATCTGCTGGCCATTACCGCCAACGCCAACAACGCCCAGTCACTGGTGAATACCCAGGGCTAGCTGGTGGCTGGCCAGTTGCAGCTGAACGTGGCCAATCTGAACAACGCCAGCGGCGACATCGTGCAGACGGGCACAGGCAATACCGTCATCACCACGGCCAAGCTGGATAACACGGCCGGCCGCATCGCTGTCAACAGCGCGAACCTGGCCCTGAATGCGACGGTGTTGACGAACATCAACGGCAAGCTGGAGCACGCAGGCGCTGGCGTTCTTGCCATCAACGCGAACCAGTTCAACAACCAGCATGGCAAGATCACGGGCAATGGCAAGCTCGATATCACGGCGATCACCTTGGATCATCGCAATGCGACGACGGTGGCAAATCAGCTGACCATCAATGCCGGTACGCTGGACAACCGCAGCGGCAGCCTGGCGCAGACGGGCACCGGCTTGATGACGGTCGCGGCCACGGGCCAGCTCGACAACACAGACGGCAAGATCGAGGGCAATGGCGATGCGCTGGTAAAGGCCACAACCTTGCTGAACAGTACGGGCCGCATCGTGGCGGCGCAGGATGCCGCGTTGAACTTCGGTAGCCTGGATAACAAGGATGGCACGGTGGCAACAGGCCGTCATCTGGCATTGACCGGCGATGACATCGACAATACCAAGGGACAACTGCAAGCCGTGGCCGGTGACGCGACCTTGAACGTGGGCAAGTTGAACAACAACGCAGGCAGCGTGTTTGCCGGCGGCAACCTGAACGCCACCTTGGCTAGCCTGAACAATACGGGCAGCCTGTACGCGGCCGGCAATCAGACCTTGAACGCCAGCGGCGCCATCGTCAACACGGGCGTGATCGCGGCGCAGGGCAACAACAGCATCACGGCGAAGTCCATCGATAGCAGTGCAAGCAGTTTGATCGGCGCTGGCATGCAGGCCGATGGCAAGCTGGGCACGGCTGGTGACTTGATTATCAATACCGCGCAAACGCTGGCTGCGCATGGGCAGAATCTGGCGGCGGGCAACGCCAATCTCACTGGCGCTAATGTGGATCTGTCTGGCAGCCAGACCAGCGCCGCCAACATCGGCCTGACGGCAACCCAGGGTGACGTCAGCTCGAATAAAGCGGTGGTGACGACACCGGGTACATTGAATGTGACGAGCACCACGACCCTGCATAACATGGACGGCACGGTGCAGGCAGGCCAGCTCAACCTGCATGTGGGTAACTTGGACAACGCCAAGGGCACGGTACTGCAGACTGGCACGGGCGATACGAGGATCGTCACCGGCAGTCTGGACAACACGGCCGGGCGCATCGCCGTCAACAGCAGTAATCTGAACATCGATGCCGTCAAGGTCACCAACAAAGAAGGCAAGATCGAGCACGCGGGTACGGGCATCTTGGATCTGCAAGCAGGCGTGCTGGACAACAGCAAGGGCCGTATCACGTCCGCCGCATCGGCGGAAATTGTCAGCAAGGCGGCGCTGAACAATACCGATGGCGTGCTGGCTGCGGTCGCCGACTTGTACGTCGGCGGCGTCACTGTCGACAACACGCGCGGTGTATTGCAGGCGGATAATTTGCAGCTTGATGCGGCAACCTTGCTGAATCAGCAGGGGACAGTAAGCGCCGGCAAGGACCTGACGGCGCGCCTCAGCGCAGACTTGAACAATGCGGGCCTGCTGTATGCGGGCCGCAACCAGCAGCTGACGGTGGGCGGCTTGCTGAGCAACACGGGATCGATTGCCTCCGTCAACAACACCCATATTACGGCTGGCAAAGTCACCAGCAGCGGCTTGCTGGGCGCCGGCGTGAACGCGGACGGTAGCCTGGGTACGGCGGGCGATCTCACGGTTAGTGCCGATGGCGTGCTGCAAGCGAGCGGACAGAACTTGGCGGCGGGCAGCGCCGTGCTGAAGGGCGATTCCATTGATTTCTCGGCTAGCCAGACGGGCGCCGCCAACATCGCCATCACCGCACGCAGCGGCGACGTATTGACGAATAAAGCCGTTATCTCGGCCAGCAACGTGCTGGCCATTACGGCCAACGCGAATAACGCCCAGTCGCTGGTGAACAGCCAAGGGCAACTGGTGGCAGGGCAGTTACAGCTGAACGTGGCCAATCTGAACAACGCCAGCGGCGACATCGTGCAGACGGGCGCAGGCGACACCGTCATCACCACAGCCAAGCTGGACAACACGGCTGGCCGCATCGCTGTCAACAGCAATAACCTGGTCCTTAACGCCACGGTCTTGACGAACATCAATGGCAAGTTGGAACACGCAGGCGCGGGCCTCCTTGCCATCAACGCGGGTCAGTTCAACAACCAGCATGGCAAGATCACGGGCAATGGCAAGCTCGACATCACGGCAGCCGCCTTTGATCATCGCAATGCGACGACGGTGGCCAATCAGCTGACCATCAATGCCGGTACGCTGAACAACCGCAGTGGTAGCCTGGCGCAGATGGGCACTGGCTTGATGACGGTCGCGGCCACAGGCCAGCTCGACAACACGGGCGGCAAGATCGAGGGCAATGGCGACGCACTGGTAAAAGCCGCAACCTTGCTGAACAGCACAGGCCGCATCGTGGCGGCGCAGGATGCCGCATTGAACTTCGGTAGCCTGGACAACACGGAAGGCACCGTGGGCGCCGGCCGCAATCTGGCATTGAACGGTGGCGACATCGACAATACCAAGGGACAACTGCAAGCCGTGGCTGGCGATGCGACCTTGAACGTGAGCAAGTTGAACAACAACGCGGGCAGCGTGTTTGCCGGCGTCAACCTGAACGCTACCCTGGCTAGCCTGAACAATACCGGCAACCTGTACGCGGCCGGCAATCACACCCTGAACGCCAGCGGCGCCATCGTCAACACGGGCGTGATCGCGGCGCAGGGGAACAACAGTCTTACGGCGAATAGCCTCGACAGCAGTGCAAGCAGCCTGATCGGCGCCGGCATGCAGGCCGATGGCAAGCTGGGCACAGCCGGTGACCTGACGATCAGCACTACACAAACGCTGGCTGCGCATGGCCAAGTCCTGGCAGCAGGCAGCGCCAATCTGACCGGCGCCAGCGTGGATATGTCAGGCAGCCAGACCAGTGCCGCCAACATCGGCCTGACGGCAACACAGGGCGATGTCAGCACGAACAAGGCGGTGGTTACGACGCCAGGCACGCTCAACATCATGAGCAATGCCACCTTGCACAACACGGAAGGCACCTTGCAGGCTGGCCAACTCGATCTGCACGTGGGCAATCTGAACAACGCCAAGGGTACCGTGATACAGACGGGCTCGGGCGATACCGTCATGCAGACGGGCAAGCTGGACAATAGCGCCGGGCGCATCGCTGTCAATAGCAATAATTTGACCCTGGGTGCGGCCACCTTGACGAATACGGGCGGCAAGATCGAGCATGCGGGGGCCGGCACCCTGGCCATCACGGCGGCCAACTTGCAGGGAGCCGGCGGCAGCATCATCGGCAATGGCGCCGTCGATCTCAAGGCTGGCTTGCTGGACCACGCCAACGCGACCACCACGGGCCATACCCTGAACGTGCAGGCAGACAGCTTGAGCAATCGGGGCGGTCATCTGCTGCAAACGGGCGTGGGCGGCATGACGGTCGCCGTCACGGGCCAGCTCGACAATACGAGTGGGGAAATCGCCGGCAACGGCGTGCTGTCGGTGCAGACCGGCAGCCTGGACAACACCAAAGGCAAGATCACCTCGGCAACGTCCGCCGACATCGCCAGCACTGGCGCACTCGTCAATACCGACGGCGTGATCGCGGCGGCGACCGATTTGCACTTGGGCGGTGCCATCGACAATACGCGCGGCTTGCTGCAGGCGGGCACTGGCGCCTTGCGACTGGATGCGGCCAGTCTGCGCAATGCGCAGGGCACGCTCAGCGCGGGCACGGATATCGCGGCCAAGGTCAGCGGCGACGTGCTCAACGCTGGCGTGCTGTATGCGGGGCGCAACCAGACCCTGGATGTCGGTGGCGTGCTGAGTAATACCGGCTCGCTGGCCGCACTGGGCAATACGACGATTACGGTAGGACAGCTCAGCGGCAACGGTTTGCTGGCGGCAGGCATGCGCGCCGATGGCAGCTTTGCCTCGGCCGGTGACCTGACGGTGACAGCCCGTGGCGCCTTGCAAGCCGGTGGCCAGAACATGGCGGCGGGCCAGTTGCAGCTGACGGGCGCATCGGTCGACGTGGGCGGCAGCCAGACCAGCGCGGCGAATGTCGGCTTGACGGCCTTGACGGGCAATGTGACGACCAGCAAGGCCGTTGTGTCGACCAACGGCTTGCTGGCCATCATGGCGAATGCCGCCAACGGGCAGGCACTGGTGAACCAGGGCGGCAGCCTGAGCGCCGGGCAACTGTCCCTGCGCGTTGCCAACCTGGACAACACCAAGGGCACCTTGATCCAGACGGGCGCTGGCGACACGGTCATCGAAACGGGCAAGCTGGACAATACAGGCGGGCGCATCGCCGTCAACAGCGCCAATCTGCGCCTGCAGGCGGGCGACCTGACGAATATCGACGGCAAGATCGAGCATGCGGGCAAGGGTGTGCTGGACATCCGCGCCACGAATCTGTACGGCCAACGTGGCCAGCTGACAGGCAATGGCGCGCTGCAGGTGGCGGCCAATTATATCGATCATCGCAACGCCAGCCTGCTGGCGCAGCAGGTGAGCGTCTCTGCTGGCATCCTCGACAATCGCCAGGGGCAGATCACGCAGCTGGGCACGAGTGCGGCAACGGTACTGGCCAGCACGCGCCTGGACAATAGCGGCGGCAAGATCGAAGCGAACGGCAACGTGCGCGTGGAAACGGGCGAGTTGCTCAACGATCATGGTCGTATTGCGTCTGCGCAAGATGTCAATGTGGCAGCGACGGGCAAGCTGGACAATACCAGCGGCGTGATCATTGCCGGGCGCGACCTGACGTTGGCCGGTGGCAAGGTGGACAATACGCTCGGACAATTGCAGGCAGCGGGCGGCAATGCGCAATTGACGATGGACGAGCTGCTCAATGCACAGGGCAGCGTCATTGCCAGCGGCAATCTGACGACGACGGCGGGCAGTGTGCGCAACAGCGGCAGCCTGTTTGCCGGTGGCGAGCAAGTGCTGAAGCTGAGCGGGGCGCTGGAGAATGACGGCGTGATCCTGGCCCAGGGCAACAACACGATCAGCGCCAATAGCGTCAACAGCGGCGCGGCCAGCCTGATCGGCGCGGGTGTGAAAGCAGATGGCAGCCTGCAAACGAGCGGCAACTTACAAGTCACGGCGCAGCAGGCATTGGGAGCGCATGGGCAAGTGCTGGCGGCAGGCATTGCCGTCCTGGGTGGCGGCAGCGTCGACCTCGGCGGCAGCCGCAGCAGTGCCGGCAATATCAGCCTGACGGCGACGACAGGCGACGTCAGCACCAGCGGCGCCGTGGTCACCACGCCGGGGGCCTTGACGATCACGGCCAGTGCGAATAGCCAGACCTGGAACAACCAGCGCGGCGATATCAGTGCCGGCCAGCTGGCCGTTGGCGTTGGTAACCTGAACAACCAGCAAGGCAGCATCGTGCAGACGGGTGCCGGCAATACGGCCATCGAGATGACGGCGCCCGCCGGCGTGCTGGACAACACGGGCGGACGCATCGCCGTCAACAGCGCCAATCTGGGCCTGAAAGCGGCCACCCTGACGAATACGGATGGCAAGATCGAACACGCGGGCAGCGGTACATTGAGCCTGCAAGCCACGCAGCTCAATGACCTGCGCGGCCAGATCACGGGCAATGGCGCCCTGGTCGTCACAGCCGGCGCCATCGACCACCGTAATGCCAGCACCATCGCGCAGCAACTGAGCATAACGGCCGCGACCCTGGACAATGGGGGCGGCAACCTGACGCAGCTGGGTAAAGGTGATGCCAGCATCCAATTGACGACCAGCCTGGACAACCGCGGCGGCACTATCGCCAGCAACGGCAACACGACGATTGTCGCACCGACCCTTAACAACCAGGGCGGCAAGCTGCAGGCGGCTGGCACGGCCAACCTGACGGTGACGGCAAGCAATGTGCTCGACAACCGCCATGGCGGCGCTATCGCCGGGGGCGGCAATGTCATGCTGGGTGCCGGAAATCTGCTGAACCAGGGCGGCAGCACCACGGCAGGCGGGCAGCTGACGGCGAACGTGGCGCAGGCATTCAACAATGCGGGCGGCTTGCTGGCCGCCACGGGCAACATGACCGTGAACGCGGCCAGTGTCGACAACAGCGCCGGCGGCAAGCTGGCCTCGGTGCAGGGCCAGTTGCAGGTGATCTCTACCGGCGCCACCATCAACAGTGGCGGCACCCTGCAAGCGGGTGGCGACATCATCCTGCGCAATGGCGGCCTGTGGAACGGGCAAGGCACCATTGCCGGCGCGAACGTCACGCTCGACACGCATGGCCAGGTATTCAACAACAACCAGGGCACCTTGGCGGGTGCAGGAACCGTCAACTTGCAGACGGGTATCCTGGACAACGATGGCGGTTTGCTGCAGTCGGGCGGCGCCATGAACATCGATACGCACGGCAACGCCTTGCTCAATACCAATGCGGGCGCGTATGCCGTGCGCCATCCTGGCAGCGCTGGTGGCATCAGCAGCGGCGCCGGCCTCAGCCTGCAAGCGGGCAGCTGGAACAATGCGGGTGGCTACCTGGGCGCCGCTGGCAACATCACGGGCAGCGTAGGCCAGCTGGATAACCGTGGCGGCCAGGTCGTCGGCAAGTCGGCGCTGGACCTGACCCTGAGCGGCTTGCAAAACCAAGGCGGGCAAATCCAGGTGCTGGGCAATATCGGCCTGAACGCGGGTGGCGGCAGTATTAATAACCAGCAAGGCTTGATCCGCTCCGGCGCGGCGGTAACATTAACAGGCGGCGCAATTGACAATGCCAACACGCTGGGCGCCAACCAAGGCATCGAAGGCATCCATGTGACCCTGAACAGTGCCAACGTCAGCAATGTGCAAGGCGCGGTGCGCGCGGACGGCAACCTGGCGATCAACAGCGCGGGCAGCGTCAACAATACCCTGGGCATGCTCAGCGCCGGTGGCACGCTGGCGCTGCACGATGCCGGTTCCGGCCGTGGATTGGCCGTGACCAACTCGGGCGGCACCATCATCGGTGGTGTGCGTACCGACATCCGCGCGGGCAGCCTGAGCGGCGACGGCAAGGTGTTGTCACAGAAGGACTTGGCACTGGACCTGGCCGGCAATTTTACGCTGAATGCCGGGGCAGAACTGATGGCCAACGGCAATGCCGATATCACCATCGGGGGACAACTGACCAACGCCGGGAAAATTCAGGCGCTCAGCATGCTGACCCTGGGCGCCGCCAATTTCGATAACACGGCCACGGGCGACATCAACGCGGGCACGACGCGCGTCAACGTCGGCGGTCTGCTGAACAACCGTGGCGTGATCGACGGCATCAGCACACAACTTAACGTCGGCACACTGAACAACATGGGCACGGGCCGCATCTACGGTGATCATCTGAGCATCGGGGGCGGCACCGTCAACAACGACGTGGAAGGCGGCGTGGCAGCCACCATCGCGGCGCGCGAGCGCCTCGATATCGGCGTCACGACACTGAACAACCGCGAACACGGCCTGATCTTCAGCGGCGGCGACATGGCCATCGGCGGCTATCTGGACGGTAACCGCATCGCCACGGGCTGGGCGGGATCAGTGACAAATGCCAGCGCGACGATCGAGGCGCTGGGGAGTCTGGATTTGAGTGCGAGTCAGTTCCGAAATTTAAATATGCATTTCAGGATCGAGACGCTCGATAGCGGACCTGAATCCGTTGTGGAATTTGAGAGCCTGGCCCCTGGAGAAGAAGGTAAGCGGTATCGGCTAGGTGCTGAGGGCGTCTACGAAAATAAAACGGGTGAATACTACCATCTGGTCGTCAATGGTGTGAACAACGTGAGGGATTACAAAAGATATGTGCTTACCCGCACCTCGCGCAAGGATACGGTCGTTGAGACAGATCCCGGGAAATTGCTGGCTGGCGGAAATATCACGATTCACGCCAGCAGTGCTCTTAATGACCAGAGTCACGTTATCGCTGGTGGAGTGCTGAAAGTCGAGGGAACGACACTGCTTGCTCCAGAGGTGAAGCTGCAGACATACTTTCGTGAATCCGGCTCGGTGCAGAATATTCTGTACGGGCCAATATCGGCTACCGGCGGTGCCATGAGTATGGCCAAGGGATCATACCGGTACGACCCTGTCGAGAAGAGTTCGTCGGATATCGTCAAGCAGATCTATGAAAAAGCGAGTTATACCTCTCCATCATCGACAGGCGTGAGCGGCGTCAACGGCAGCACCAGCGCCACCGGCGCCACCAGTGCAAATGTGACGCACACGGCAGTGAATGGCACGCCTGGGAGCGTTGCAGGTGTGAATGCTGCTGGCGGGACAGGCGCCGCGACAGCCAGTGGCACGGGGGCATTGAGCGGCGCCAGCGGGACGGGCAATGCGGGGCAGGCGGGAAATGTCGGCGCGCTCAGCGGATCGACCGTCGCTGGTGCCACCGGGGCGGGCGGACAAACATCAACGTCTGGCATCGACACTAGCCGTGCCACAGTGGGCGTCGACAGCAGGAGCGCGGACGCCGTTGCCGCGCAAGGCATGCAAGATGGCAGTGGCCGGATCGGCAATGCGGGGAAAACAGCCGGTCATGGCGCGGTGCAGGGCGGTTCCATCGGCGCGGCCACGGGCAATGGCGACGCCAGCGCTGTCGATTCCGCCTTGCTTGCGCGCGAGGCGCAAGGCGGTTCGGGCGCAGTCGGCGGCGGCAGCGGCCTGCAAGGCAGCGGACGCCTTGGCAGCGCCGGTCAAGCCAGAGGGCATGGCAGTGTGCAAGATGGCGGCGTTGATGCCGTCAGCGGAGTGGCTGGCGCCGGCAAGGTGGATGCGGGATTGCTGGCAAAAAATGCGCAAGGCGGTCCTGCAGCGGTAGGCGGCAGCAGCGGTTTGCAGGGTAGCGAGCGTGCCGGCAATGCTGGCCAGGCGCTGGGCCTGGACGGCGTCAAGCAGGTGCTTGCGGCCGGCGCCACGGGGCCGGGTACGGTCACGCAGTCTGGCATGGCCGCAGTGAATGGCGCCACAGTCTCGAGCGCCACCGGTGGTGCATCGCATGTTGCCGGGGCCAGTGGCACTTCCGCCGGACGCATGACGGTCATCGGCCAGGTTACATTGGCGAATCCTTCCGGCCGCGCCCAGGTGGTGCGTACGACGTCGCCTTCCACGCAAATTCCGAATGCCAGCCTGTTCAGGACGAGTCCCGGACCTGCGTCGCGCTTCCTCGTGGAAACGGATCCCCGTTTTGCCAATTACAAGGACTGGACGGGGTCGGATTACCTGACCAGCAAGGTCCAGCTCGATCCGACAGTGACTCAAAAGCGCCTGGGTGATGGTTTTTACGAGCAACGCCTGGTGCGCGAGCAGATCGCGGAACTGACAGGGCAGCGCTTTACCGGCGATTATTCCACCGATGATCAGCAGTATCGAGGACTGATGGATGCCGGTGCTGCCTTTGCCCAGACCTGGGACCTGCGTCCCGGCTTGGCGCTGACGCCGGCACAGATGGCGGCGCTGACCAGCGATATCGTCTGGCTGGTGGAGCAGGACGTGACCTTGGCCGATGGTTCCACGCAAAAGGTGCTTGTGCCGCAAGTTTACGTGCGCGTACGTGAAGATGACCTTGATGGCGCAGGCAGTCTGCTGGCAGGCAAAGAAGTCGATATCCGCCTGTCGGGCGACCTGGTGAATGGCGGAACCATTGCCGGCCGTGAAGTCGTATTGTTGAATGCCGAGAATGTCAGCAATTTGGGTGGCCGTGTCGGTGCCGATAACGTCGGCATCGCGGCGCGCAAGGACTTGAATAATCTCGGAGGTACCATCTCGGCGAATAGCGCACTGCAGGCAAGTGCCGGACGCGACATTAATATTTCCACGGGCACGCTTGAGGACGGGCGTTACCTGGGGCGCGTGGCGGGGCTGTACGTCAACGGCGATACCGCCGGTGGCGGCAGTCTGGTGCTGAATGCGGGAAGGGATGTCAGTATCGCCGGCGGTATTGTCAGCAATACCGGCCAGGGCGGCGTCACGGCAATCTCTGCCGGGCGCGACCTGAGCGTGGAGACAGTGGTCGCCACCTCCGGTAGCGGCTTGTCGGCCAAGCGCATCGAGCAGCAGGCAGGTGAAGTACACGGCGACAAAGTGGCGCTGATCGCTGGCAATGACATTAGTAACCGCGGCGGCAGTGTCGTGGCCGAATCCCAGTTGCTGGCCAGTGCTGGCCGCGATATCAATGTGGTCAGCACCACCGTCAGCAACGCCAGCCAGAGATGGACGGGCAACACGTCGACCAGCACCAGCGTCGGCACGACGGCAGGCATGTACGTGACGGGTACGGATGAGGGTGCCGCTCTGATCGTCCAGGCAGGGCGCGATGTGACGGTGACGGGCGGCGTCATCGCCAACGCGGGCGTGAATGGCCAGACCAGCGTGATCGCAGGCAATAACCTGACCTTGAATACCGTCACCGTCGCCTCCACCCACAATGAGATACGCAATGCCGACAATTACAGCAAGCAAAGCAAAACCAGTGAAGTAGGCAGCCAGATCATGGGGGCTGGCAATGTCAATTTGCAGGCGGGGCATGATCTGCTGGCGCGCGCGGCGGATGTGCAGGCTCAGGGAACGTTGGGCTTGGTGGCGGGCAATGACATCAGCCTGGTCAATGGTTTCCAGAACGAAGTGAGCGATGTCGCCAGCAAATCGACGAAGAAGGGTTTCTGGAACAAGACTACCACCACCAAGCATGATGTGGTCGATACCACCACGGCGATCGGCACTTCGCTTGGCGGCAGCAGCGTGACGGTGCAGGCCGGGCGCGATCTGCAAGTCACGGGGTCGAGCATTTTGAGCGACGATGCGACACGATTGCTCGCAGGTAATAACATCACGATCGACGCGGCTACCAATACGGTATACGAACTGCATCACACGAGTACCAAGAAAAGCGGCTTCATGAGCAGTGGTGGCATTGGCTTCAGCTATGGCACCAAGACCACGACGGTGGACCAGGAACGCGACGCCACCTTGCAAAGCGGCGAGGCGCGCAGCTCGATCGGCGCTACGGGCGGTGCGTTGACGATGGTCGCAGGCAATAACGTGACGATAGGCGGCAGCGATATTCTTGCCGCCACCGATCTCGACATCATCGGCAAGAGCGTCACCATTAAGCCGGGGCAGGACAATGAGAAGGGCAAGTTCGAAGTCAAGACCACGCAGGATGGCTTGACCCTGGCCCTGGGCGGCAGCGTGATCAGCGCCATCCAGACCCTGCAAACCATGAGCAAGGCAGCCAGCACGGCCAAGGATGGCCGTGTCACGGCGATGGCGGCGGCGACCACGGCGATGGCGGCGAACGGTGCGGCCAAGGACATGATGAAGGAAGGCGGGCCAAGTATCAGCATCAGCCTGACGGCGGGCCATTCGGAGAGTATACAGACGCAAACGACGGCCAGCACCACGCATAGCGGCAGTGTGCTGACGGGTAACAATATCAACATCACGGCCTTGGGCGGTGGCAAGGATAGCAATATCAATATTCTGGGCAGCGACCTGAACGCGAAGAACGATATCCGCCTGCATGCCGATAACAATGTCAACTTGCTGGCGGCACAGGATACGGAAAGCCAGCACAGCAAGAGTTCCAGCATGAGCGCGTCGGCTGGCGTGGCGGCCAGCGTCAGCAGCAAGGGCATGTCCTTCGGCTTCACGGCTAGCGTCAGCGGCAGCAAGGGGCATGAGGACGGCGACGGCACGACGCAGCTCAATACGCATGTGAATGCGGGCGACAAGCTGGTTATCACAAGCGGTGGCGACACCAACATCAAGGGCGCCGTCGCCAGCGCCAACCAGGTCATTGCCGACATCAAGGGCAACCTGAACCTGGAAAGCCTGCAGGACACGGCCAAGTTTGACAGCAAGAGCCAGAGCCTTTCCGTCAGCGGTACCGTGGGCTTTGGCGCCAGCGTCAGCGGCAGCTATAGCCAGAGCAATATGCACAACGACTACGCCAGCGTGCAGGAGCAGAGCGGCATCAAGGCGGGCGACGGCGGCTTCCAGATCAAGGTGGGCGACAATACGGACTTGAAGGGAGCCGTCATCAGCGCCACGGAGGCGGGCAAGCTGAACAGCAGTTTGACCACCGCGACCCTGACGCATAGCGACATTGTCAACCATGCGATTTCGAAGGGCAGCAGTGTGGGGGTGTCGGGTGGAATGTCGTTCGCAGGTACGGGGCCTAAAAACGATAACCTCACCAACGTCGGCGGTGAGAAGGATGCCAAAACCGCAGGTTTGCCAATTATCGTGGGGACTAGCGAAAATTCCAGCAGCACCACGCGTAGCGGCATCAGCGGCGGCACACTCGTCATCACAGATGACGCGGCCCAGCGCTCGGCGACGGGCAAGGGCGCGGATGAAGCTATTGCCGGTGTGAATCGCGATGTGACGACCGGGGTCGATTCCAGCGGCAAGATTGGCAACAACTTTGACAAGGCCGCCTTGCAGGCGACGATGGAGGTGACGAAGGAATTCATCAAGGCGGCGGCACCTTTGGTTGCCAACTGGGTAGGGGACATTGGCGCACAAAAGCAAGACGCCGCCAAGAAAGAATTAGACAGAAATAAAAGTTTGGCTGAAGAAGCGAAGAGAAGCGGTAACGAAGAAGAAGTTACGCGCTTCGAGAAATTGGCCACGCAAGCGAAAGAAAACTATGAATCGTGGGGGGATAATGGTGCAAATCGTATTGCTTTGCACGCTGGAACGCAGGGTCTGATTGGTGCATTGGCTGGCGGAGGGGCTGGCGCACTTGGAAGCGCTTCCGGAGTTGTGGGTGGGAATCTCGGCCAGAAACTAGGCAAGGAATTGGCGGAGAAGGAGACCGATCGACTGAAGTTAGGTGAGGTTGATCGGCAGATATTGATTAATTCTTATCAGCAGACGATGGCAAGTTTGGGGGGCGCGATCGGTGGCATTGTGGTGACAGGCGCTACTGGGCAAAGTGGAACTAGTGTATTGGCTAATATATTGCAAGGAAGCGATAGTGCTACGGTTGTTGACTTGTACAATAGGCAATTGCATGATGATGAAAAAAAATTAATTGAAAAAAAATCAAATGGAAATATTGAGGGGGAGAATAGATTAAAAAAAGCTGCGTGTTACGAGGTAAAGTGCTGGGCACAATATCCAATCGGTAGCGCTGAATATAACGAAAATTATGTTGGTGCTGTAGAGGTTTTGGGCTTAAGGAAGGAGTCAGAGTGGGTTAAAAATAAAAAAGAGGATGGTTATTTTAATTATTCTGGTGGAGAGAAGTTTATTGATGATCTGAGAGGTGAAGCTGTTCCTGCTATTTTGAATGGGGTGAAAGTTGTGACGGGTGGGCTTACTGTTTCGACAGGCTATACTTTATGTCAAACTACGCTAATTGGATGTGTCCCCGGATTACCAATGATGGGATTTGGTGCAGGAAATATACAAGAAGGATTGACTGGATTATATAAGCAGAATAATGGAAGTGGTGTAATTGGAACAAATTTCATGAAAGATGGTTTTAATAAAGTTAGTCCTGAGTGGGGCGGTGTGGCATATTCTAGTTTTGATTTTATGTTTGGGGTTGCTGCAATGCAGGCAAAAGTGCCTTTAACCGTTGGTAAAGCCGATGGCTTGAATCGAGAAAAATCCATGTTTGATGTAAAAGTACCTATGTTTAATAATCCAAAGCTTATTCCAATTACAAAACTTCCTTTCCCAAATGGAACCAATCAAGATGTCATGTTGTTTGGTGTTGGAGTAAAAGGGAAAGCTATTTTTGATGAATTTGATAAGCGCGGAGGGAATGGTGTTAAGAGGTGATTTTCATAATTTTCTGAGGAATGGCATTGTAATTATTTGCGTGTCATTTGGTACTTCTGGTTTCTATTCTTTTGTTATTGCGGCTATTTTTCGCATGATATTCAGTATGAAGGAAGATATTGCGTTTATTTGGATTGGGGGGCCGTGTTTTTTTATATTTAGTATTTTGTCATTTATTTTTTTGCCAAGAGTTTTGCGTAAAGCAAAAATTATTGATTAGTTGTATATCAGGTGTGAGCAGGGGCCAGGTCCAGGTCCGCCTTGCGTACACGGTCTCAACCTTTGCCGTCTCGATCCACAGCAAGTTGCGCTTTATTAAATGCCGATACGGCCCGACTGACTGTCTTGCTCGAGACGTGAAAAGCGGCGGCGATGTGGGACATGGTAAAAGCGGCTGAAAGATAAGCGCGTGCCATTGCCTCGTCTCTGTCGCGATAGCGAGCGTGATATTGCGCGAGTGACAGTGTGACAGTGTGACAGCGCGGCGCTGCTGCCTTGGCGTATCTTTGAATGCATCGGAACGCTGCGATTGCTGATGTGCCGACACGAAGGGATCATCGCCCAGAAGAATCTAGTGACAAGTGCGAACGAGCGGACCAGTTTCTTCGATCCTGACTGCGACAAACGGGCAATGACGGATTTTGCTGGTGAGGGTATTTTTGAGGGTATCGGCAACTGAATAACGTAGAAAACACCGAAAAATCAACCGCTTAGCAACCTCATTGACAATCGAGTGGGAATAATCTCCCATCCGGCGCCGTAAGCTAATACCGGATCAATGAAGCAGCTAAGCCTCTGATTCTCAGTTTTTTTAAACGCCAGTCGCAAAACCGCTGGCGATATCTGCATGGACTACGCAGTCTGCCCCAAACTGACCAGGCGGCCCAGCGTTTCCTGCGCATTCATGCTCTTGGCCAGCGAAACCGCGCTCATGCCGCGGCTGTCCACGGCATCAATGCGGGCGCCGTGTTGCAGCAGCAGGTCGAGGATGGGCAGGCGGTTGAACATGGCGGCCATCATCAAGGGGGTCTTGCCGTCCGGGCTGGCGCCTTCCACCTTGGCGCCGTGCTGCAGCAGTAGCTCTGCGATGTCCAGGTAGCCTTTGTAGGCCACGCCGGCCAGCGGCGTCTGGCCCTGGTCGTTGGGCACGTTGGCGTCGGCGCCCGCTGCGAGCAGCAGGCGCGATGTTTCCAAGTGGCCATGGTAGCTGGCCAGCATGATCAGGCTGTCGCCTTTTTCGTTGCGAAAGTTCACTGGCACGCCCTGGGCTACCATGGCGCCCAGTTGCTGCGTGTCGCCTTCGCGCACCAGGGCGAACAGGCCCTGGATGAATTCCAGCGTCTCGGCATCCATCGTTGTAGGGATTTTTCGTGCGTCGTTGGTCATCGTGTTCTTTCCGCGAAGGTGGTTAATGCCATAAGTCTACTATGCGGCCGTTGCCAGCGCCTTTTGCCGCGCGGCCAGCGCCGCGCCGATGAAGAGGGCGATGGCCGAGGCGATCAAGCCCCGTTCCAGGCCGGCCGGGCCATCGGCGATCCAGCCGACGACGATGGGGCCGGCGATCTGGCCCAGCGCAAACACCGTCGTGTAGGCGCTGATGCCAGCCGTCCAGGATTGTGGCGGCAGGTTATGCCGCACCAGGGCCGTGGTCGACGCCACCACCGACAGGAATACTGCGCCGAAGACGAGGCCTGAAAGGAACACGACGGGCGCAAAGCTCGTCAGCGCGGGCAGGATGGTCACTGCGCCCAGCACGCCATTCAATATCGCCAGCGATTCGCCGCCCTTGTAGCGGTCCAGCATGCGCGCCCAGATGCGCGACGACGCCACCACCGCCAGCCCCAGCAAGGTGTAGAACACGGTAATCAAGGTGGCGCTCATGCCTTGCTGCTTGAGCAGGGCGATGACGAAGGTCATGTAGCCGATATAGCCGACGCCAAACATGAAATAGCCGGCCAGGCTGGGGGCAAAGTCGCGCCAGGCGAAGGGGCGCGGCGTGTCGACGGCGCGCGGCGCTTCGCCGATCGCCTTCGCCGGCAAGGCCATGATGGCAGTGGCGAGCAGGCAGGCGATGCCCAGTGCCAGCCAGGGCCACTGCCAGGCATGCGCAGCGCCGTGCTCTTGTGCAGCGGCCAATGCGGCCGGCACCAGCAGGGCAGACAAAGCAATGCCGAAACCCGTACCGCCGTAATACAGCCCGATGTAGAAGCCGGCGCGCTGGTTGTGCATGGAACCGAGCCGCGCCGCCAGCACGCCGCCGGCGATGAACATGAAGGCGCTGGCCACGCCCGCGCACACGCGCTGCAGGAACAGGGTGGCCGTGTCGCTGACGAGGCCCGACATCAGCATGAAGATGCTCGCCAGCACGGAACCGATGATCAGCAAGCGCCACACGCCCAGGCGGCGCATCAGGGCGGGCGTGGCCAGGGCGCCGAGAAAATAGCCGAGCGCATTGAAGGTGTTCATGGCCCCGGCCAGCAGGTAGGACCAGCCCAGGTCGGCGCGCATGGGCGGCAGCAGCAAGCCGTAGGAAAAGCGCGACAGGCCGAGGGCGACGGCGGCGCCCAGCGAGAGCGCCAGCGCCGTGGCCAGCGGATGGGCCGGGGAATGATCGTGTGTCGGCATGGCCTTGGGATCCGTCTATGTGAACAGCGTGGCGTTGGCGCCGGGGCAGGCCGGCGGGCGAGGTCTGTGTGGGACAGTGGCATAGGGCGCTGACGACACGCTTTTTTACTATCAAGTTAATGAATTGGCGCTGGGAAGTCAAGCAGGGCCACGCCTGTGTATGGCGGGCAATCATGCAATCCTTGCCATCGTTACTTTTGGAGAGAATTGTGAGACATGCAATACCATATAATTGCCATTAGGAAATTAACTTGCTAAAAATCAATTTTGCAGGTGGCTCCTGATCTTCCATCTCATAAGGGCACTATGAACAAGAATAAACCCGGCGCGTTGTTGATTGCAGCGCTGATTGGCACGGCGTTGGCTGGCTGCGCTTCCGAATCCTCGCAAGCTTTGGCTGTCCCTACGGTTGCCAGCGCAGCCCGTCCCTACGTTGGTCCACGCACGCTGATCGCTGTCGGCAAGTTCGACAATCGCTCGAATTTCATGCGCGGCATCTTTTCCGATGGCGTCGACCGCCTGGGCAGCCAGTCGAAAACGATTTTGATTGCGCACCTGCAGACGTCCAACCGTTTCAACGTGCTCGACCGCGACAACATGGCAGAACTCAAGCAGGAAGCCGAGTTCAAGAAGCAAGGCCAGAATATCAAGGGCGCCGATTTCGTCGTCACGGGCGACGTGACCGAATTCGGCCGCAAGGAAGTGGGCGACAAGCAATTGTTCGGCATCATGGGCCGCGGCAAGACGCAAGTGGCCTATGCCAAGGTTACCTTGAACGTCGTCAATATCGCGACCTCGGAAGTCGTGTACTCGGCTGGCGGCGCCGGCGAATACAGCCTGTCGAACCGTGAAGTACTGGGTTTTGGCGGCACCGCCAGCTATGACGCCACCCTCAACGGCAAAGTCCTGGACCTGGCCATGCGCGAAGCGGTCGAGCGCCTGGTGGCTGGCGTCGAAGCGGGCGCACTGCGCAAACAATAAGGTATCCCATGAAAACAATGATGAACAAGGGCGCAGCCCTGCTGGCGCTGCTCGCCTGTGCCGCCCTGACCGGTTGCGCCACGCAATCGAAGACCCTGTACCAATGGGAAGGCTACCAGCCGCAAGTGTATGAATACCTGAAGGGTGAAAGCCCGGAGCAGCAGATCGCCGCCATGGAAAAAGACTTGCAAGTGATCGGCGCCAAGGGCAATCACGCGCCGCCGGGTTACCACGCCCACCTGGGCATGCTGTACTCGATCGCGGGCAAGCCGGAGCAGGTCGCCGCGCAGTTCGAAGACGAGAAAAAACTGTTCCCGGAATCGACGCCGTACATGGACTTCCTGTTGGGTAAATTGAAAAAAGGCGAGAAATTATGATGTCGCGCATGTTGAAAATGGCCCTGTGCCTGGGTCCCGCCATCTTCATGGTCGGTTGCGCCACCAAGCAGGCGGCATACGATTACACCGCCTTCAAGGCAGCTAAGCCCCGCTCGATCGTGGTCTTGCCGCCGTTGAACAATTCGCCGGAAGTCAATGCCGGCAACAGCGTCTACGCGCAAGTGACCTATCCGCTGGCCGAAGCGGGCTACTATGTGCTGCCGGTGGCCGTGGTCGGTGAAACCTTCAAGCAGAACGGCTTGACGAACGCCGCCGATATCCACGGCGTCGATGCGAAAAAGCTCAACGAGATCTTTGGCGCTGATGCGGGCCTGTACGTGACGATCTCCAAGTACGGCACGACCTACGCCGTGATCGACAGCGTGACGGTGGTCTCGGTCGATGCCAAGCTGGTCGACCTGAAGACGGGCGCCTTGCTGTGGCAGGGCGCGGCCAGCGCGTCGAGCAACGAAGGCAACAACAGCGGTGGCGGCGGCCTGGTCGGCATGCTGGTGACGGCGGCCGTCAAGCAGATCATCAACACCAGCACCGACGCCAGCCATCCGCTGGCTGGCACGGCGAATGCGCGCATGCTGTCGGCCGGCGTGCCGAATGGCCTGCTGTACGGTCCCCGTTCGGAACGCTACCTGGCACAGTAATCGTAATACCAGGCCTTGCGCTGTGCAGGGCCTGACACATATTGCTTGTTTGTAAATATATAAAATAGTATATTCATCGGATATTTCCAACCCAACCTTTAAGGAATGATATGAAAATCAAGGCTATTTTCTGTGTTGGCGCGGTATCCCTGCTGGCTTTTCTGCCCGTATCGCAAGCGGCCCAGCCTGGCGAGGCGCTCGCTGCGGCGGCACCGCTATCGAATGGCGTGGCGCTGTATCCCCAAGAAGGCAATATCCCGCCGTTCCGCGGTTCCGGCTCCAAGTAAGGCCGCCGCGGCCGCCCATGCGGCGCGGCGCCGCTCAAGGTAAGATGGTGGCATTTTCAAGACCTTGAGAGGCCCTGGGTGCGCGTATTGCTAGTGGAAGACGATCCGATGATCGGGGAAAGCCTGGTCGAGGGCTTGCGCGGCGAGTGCTACGCCGTCGACTGGGTGCGCGACGGCCACGATGCGGAGCTGGCGCTGGCTGGTTTCGCCTACGATTTGATGCTGCTGGACCTGGGCTTGCCCAGCAAGCAGGGCATGGACGTGCTGCGCAGCATGCGTGCGCGGGGCGCCGAGTTGCCCGTGCTGATCATCACGGCGCGCGACGGCACGCCGGCCCGCGTGGAAGGCCTGGACAGCGGCGCCGACGATTACCTGGTCAAGCCCTTCGACCTCGACGAGCTGCTGGCGCGCATCCGCGCCTTGCTGCGGCGCCGGGTCAGCCGTTCGCGCTCCGTCATCGAGCATGGCGCGCTGATCCTCGACCTGGCCAGCCACGACGTCACGTTTGAAGGTGAGCTGATCAAGCTGCCGCCGCGCGAGTTTTCCGTGCTGCGTGCCTTGCTCGACCATCCGGGCAAGGTGGTGTCGAAGCGCCAGCTGAGCGAAAAGCTGTACGGCTGGGATTGCGAAGTGGAAAGCAATACCGTCGACGTGTACGTGTACCAGTTGCGCAAGAAGCTCGGTGCTGACAGCATCCAGACCGTGCGCGGCGTGGGCTACAAGATGCGGGTGGCAGCATGCTGACCATCCGCCGTCAGTTGCTGCTCGGTTTGCTGGCCGCCACCTTGCTGTGCGTGCTGGGCGCCGGCATTTCGCTGTTCCGCTCTCTGCTGGAAGAAACCAATGAACTGGCCGACTTGCAGCTGCGCCAGCTGGCCGTGGCCTTGCCCGACGAGTTCGAGACGCAGACGGGCCTGGCCGCCGCGCAAGACCCGGAAGAAGCGTTCGTGCTGCAGGCGTGGGATGAAGACGGCCAGCCCTTGCCCGTCTTGCAGGGCCAGCCGGCACTGCCGCGCTATGCGCTGGCCGGCTTTGCCGATGTCGTGCTGCACGGCGAGGACTGGCGCCTGTACGGCGAAACTCGGCGCGGCCGCTACGTGCAGGTGGCGCAGGCGCAGGCCGTGCGCGACCAGCTGGCCTGGCAGATGACCACGCGCGCTGGCGCACCGCTGCTGGTGTTCGCGCTGATCCTGGCGCTGCTGATCGTCGCCGTGGTCGGGCGCGCGCTGGCGCCGCTGCACCGGCTGGCCGAATCCGTGGCGGGCCGTTCGCCGGACGCCCTGACGCCGCTGGCGGCCGACGACATGCCGCCCGAACTGCGGCCCGTGGCTTTGGCGCTGAATAGCCTGATGGGGCAGTTCGAGGCGGCGCTGACGGCGCAGCGCACCTTTGTCGCCGATGCCGCGCATGAATTGCGCTCGCCGCTGACGGCGCTGAAACTGCAGCTGCAGGTGGCCGAGCGGGCCGGCACCGAGGAAGAGCGCCGCGTGGCCCTGGCGCGGCTGCACGAACGGCTGGATCGCAGCACGCACCTCGTGCGCCAATTGCTCAGTCTGGCGCGCCATGAAACGGCGTTGACTTCCAGCCAGCTGCACACGGTGGACCTGGGGCAATTGCTGGAAGCGGCCGTGGCCGACCACAGCGCGCTGGCCGACAGCCGGGCGATCGACCTGGGCGTGGTGGAAGCGCCGCCGGCCAGGGTATTGGTGCAGGCCGATCCCGACGGCTTGCAAGTGTTGCTGAATAACCTGATCGACAACGCCTTGCGCTACACGCAGCAGGGCGGCAGGGTCGACTTGCAGGCGGCGCTGGAAGAGGGCCGGCCGCTGCTGCGCGTGTCCGACAACGGCCCGGGCGTGCCGCAGCAGCACCATGCGCGTCTGTTCGACCGCTTCTTCCGTCCCGACGGCAACGACGCCTGGGGCTGCGGCCTGGGCCTGTCCATCGTGCGCCACATCGCCGAGCACCACCAGGCCGACATCGCGCTGGCCGATGGGGAAGAGGGACGGGGCCTGCAAGTGACGGTGCGCTTCCCGCAGCCAGCCTGAAAGCAAAAAAAGCGGATGCCGGCGAGGGCATCCGCTTTTCAGTCACGGGCGAGGCGCTGAAAACGCTTACGCCAGCTCGGTGATGAATTGCTCGCGCGCAGGGCGCACTTTTTTCAAGTCCACGAGCCAGTCGCCTGCGTCGGCGCGGTAGCCGAGCGGCAACATGACGACGGAACGCAGGCCTTTTTCGCGCAGGTTCAGGATTTCGTCGACCTTGGCCGGATCAAAACCTTCCATCGGCGTCGAATCGACCTTTTCCTGCGCTGCGGCGATCAGGGCCGTGCCCACGCCGATGTAGGCCTGGCGCGCCGCGTGCTGGTAGTTGGTTTCCGCATCGCGCTGCGGATATGTGGCCAGGATTTGCTGGCGGTACGCTTCCCAGCCTTCGTTCTTGAAGCCGCGCACTTCATTGACCAGGTCAAAGCGCGCGTTGATGCGTTCTACCGTGTAATTGTCCCAGGCGGCAAACACCAGCAGATGCGAGGCGTCCGTCACTTGCGACTGGTTCCATGCGTGCGGCTTGATCTGCTCGCGCAGGGCCGGATTCGTCACGACGAAGACTTCGTAAGGATGCAGTCCGCTGGAGCTGGCCGTCAGGCGCACGGCTTCCAGGATGCGCTCGACCTTGTCTTGCGGCACCGTTTTCGTCGGATCCATCTTCTTGGTGGCGTAGCGCCATTGCAGTGTTTCGAGCAGTGCGGACATGTCAATCTCTTTCATAATGAATAGTTCAGATTGGAAATGATAGCGGATTCGGGCATTTCAAGTGCGCTGGACAAAAAAGTACCGGTATAGCGCACTCATGCGCGGTTGTCTACAGGCCAAGCATGGCAAGCTCATGTTGCGGGTAGCGGGCGCCCTGCACGGCAGCGGGCGTGATGGCGGCGCCGATGGCGGCCAGCTCGGTGTCGCTCAGAAATATCTGCGCGGCGGCCACGTTCTCTTCGAGGTGCGCCAGGCTGCGGGCGCCTGGTATCGGCACGATGTCAGTACCTTGCGCCAGCAACCAGGCCAGCGCCAGCTGGGCCGCCGTGGCGCCGCGCGCGGCCGCCAGGCGCTGCAGTTCGGCAACGAGATGGGCATTGGCGGCCATCGCGGGCGGCTGGAAGCGGGGCAGGCTGTGGCGGTAGTCGTCGGGCGCCAGTGCGGCGCTGGAAGTTAGCTGGCCCGTCAAAAATCCCCGGCCCAGCGGGCTGTAGGGCACGAAGCCGATGCCAAGCATGCCGCAGGCGGGCAGCACCTCGGCTTCCACGTCGCGGCTCCACAGCGAATACTCGGACTGCACCGCCGCGATCGGGTGCACTGCGTGGGCGCGGCGCAGGGTGGCGGCCGACACTTCCGACAGTCCCAGGTGACGCACCTTGCCCGCCCGCACCAGCTCCGCCATGGCGCCCACCACGTCTTCGATGGGCACGGCGGGATCTACGCGGTGCTGGTACAGCAAGTCGATGCATTCGATGCCGAGCCTGGACAGCGACGCTTCCACCGCCTGGCGAATATGCTCGGGGCGGCTGTCGACACCGGCCATGCGTTCCACGCCTGTGCCGTGGGGCAATATCCTGAAGCCGAACTTGGTGGCGATGTGGACCTTGCCGCGCAATTGCTTCAGGGCGCGGCCTACCAGTTCCTCATTGGCGTAGGGGCCGTAGACTTCCGCCGTGTCGATCAGGGTCACGCCCAGTTCCACGGCGCGGTGCAGCACGCGCAGCGAGCTGGTCTCGTCCGCGCCGCCGTAGGCAAAGCTCATGCCCATGCAGCCCAGGCCGATGGGGGCGACGCGCAAGCCGGAGTTGCCCAGTGTTCTGTGTTCCATTTTTCACTCCTCTTCAAAAAAAGATGCAAGGAGTATGGGTGAAGCAACAGCATGCGATAAGATGGTTAATCCTGCATGTATTGCTGAATGAAACTCATGAATGATGGCTGATCTGAACGAATTGGCGGCCTTTGCGGCCGTCGCCCGCCTGCGCAGCTTTCGCAAGGCGGCCCTGGAAAGGGGCGTGTCCGCCTCCGCCCTCAGCCATGCGCTGCGCGCGCTGGAAGAGCGACTGGGCGTGCGCCTGCTGAACCGCACCACGCGCAGCGTCACGCCGACCGCGGCGGGGCAGATGCTGCTGGCGCGGCTGGCGCCGGCCATGCGCGAAATTGATGATGCCTTGCTGGACTTGAGCACCTTGCAGGATGTGCCCACAGGCAAGCTGCGCCTGAACGTGCCCCGTCCGGCCGCGCGCCTGCTGCTGGCGCCCATGCTGGCCAGTTTTGTCGCCCGTTATCCGCGCGTACAGGTGGAACTGGTCACCGATGACGGCATGATCGATATCGTGCGCGACGGTTTTGACGCGGGCATCCGCTTCGGCGAGCAGGTGGCGGCCGACATGATCGCCGTGCCCGTGGGCGCGCCGCAACCGTTCGTGGTGGTGGGCTCGCCCGCCTACCTGGCGGCGCATGGAGCGCCAAGCACGCCGCGCGGCTTGCTGGAACACGCCTGCATAGGCCGGCGTTTCCCCAGCGGGCGCCAGTATGCGTGGGAGTTCGGGCAGGACGGGGAGGGTGTCAGCATCGCCGTCGGCGGGCCGCTGGTGTTCGACGATGATGAATTGATGCTGTACGCGGCGCGCGATGGCGCGGGGCTGGCCTACGTGTACGAAGCCGATGCGCGTGCCGATATCGCGGCAGGGCGCCTGGCGTGCGTGCTGGAGCACTGCATGCCGCCGCCGTCGCGCTACTTCCTGTATTACCCGAGCCGGCGGCAGATGCCGGCCGTGCTGCGCGCCTTTGTCGACATGCTGCGCGCGCCGGCGTAGTCAGCCGGCGGGCGGCGGGGCGGCATGTTCGACCGGCCACTTGACGGTAAACACGCTGCCGCCCGCCTTGCCACGCGTGCAGACGGCGCTGCCGCCATGCGCGCGCGCGATGGCTTCAACCACGGCCAGTCCCAGGCCGCTGCCCGCGTTCAGGTCGACCCTGGCGCTGTCGCCGCGGCGGAACGCTTCGAACACATGCGGCGCCAGTTCCTCTGCAATGCCGGGACCCGCATCCTCGACGCTCAGGTAGTACTGGCCGGCCTGCACGCGGGTGCGCACGCGCAGCAGGCCCGGATGCGCATAGCGGCGCGCGTTGTCGAGCAGGGCCAGCACGATTTGCCGGATGCGCGCCGCGTCGCAGCAGACGGGATGGTCGGACAGGTGCAGTTGCAACGTAAAGCCCGCCGCTTCCATCTCTTGCGCCAGCAGGCGGCGCACTTCGCCGATTTCCAGGGTCAGGTCCGTCCACGCCATGCGCAGCTGCATGTGGCCGCTGTCGGCCAGGCTCAGGGTGCGCAAGTCCTCGATCAGGCGGCCCAGGTCCTCGACTTGCGCCAGCAGGCTGGAAAACGGCACTTCCTCGGGCTTGAAGACGCCATCGACGACGCCTTGCAAGGTGCCGCGCAGGATGGTCACGGGCGTGCGCAATTCGTGCGCGATGGCCGCGTTCCACGTTTCACTTTCCTTGGCGCCCCGCTGCAGGCGCTCGGCCATGCTGTTGAAATCGTCGACTAGCATGGCCGTCTCGCCCAGGCTGCGGTCGCCGGCGAAGGCGCGCGCGGACAGGTCGCCATGCGCCACGCGGCGCACGCTGTCCATCACGGAATTGATCGGTTTGAGGATGCGCGAAGCGAGCTTGAGGGCGAAAAACGCGGCCAGGCCCAGGCCAAAGATGGTGATGGCGAAAATCCACAGCCATTCGACGGTGCTGGGCGACCAGTCGTCCGGCTCGGACAGCATGCCGGGATCGATCTTGAAGGCGATGGCAAAGAAGGTCCAGGAACCGATCCAGATGATCAGGATGCTGCTGACCATCAGCACGGACATCGACAGGATGATTTGCCGGTTCAAGCCTGTGAAGCGCATCAGAGATCGCTTTCCAGGCGGTAGCCCACGCCGCGCAGGCTGGCCGGCATGTTCAGCACGCCCGCTTCCTCCAGCTTCTTGCGCAGCTTGCTGACGTGGCTATCCACCGTGCGTTCCATCGAATTGCTCTCGGGCATGCACGACTCGAGCAATTCCAGGCGGCTGCAGACGCGGCGCGGCGTGCGCGCCAGGTGGGCCAGCAGGCGAAATTCCGTCAACGTCAGGGTCAAGGGCACGGACGCGCCTTCGCGCAGCACGCTGGCCACATAGGTTTCCTGGTCGATGTCGATGGGGCCGCAGCGCAGGCGCTGGCCGCCCACCGGGTGGTGGCGCACGCGCGAGCGGCGCAGCACGGCCGCCACGCGCGCCACCACTTCGGCCGGATTGAAGGGTTTGATGATGTAGTCGTCGGCGCCCACGCGCAGGGCAGCCAGCTTGTCGGCATCCTGGTCGCGGGCTGTGAGCATGATGACGGGCGTTTCGCCGCGCCGCCGCACTTCCGCCAGCACGCCCCAGCCATCGACACGGGGCATTTGCACGTCGAGCAGCAGCAGGTCCGGCGCCAGCGCCAGGTGCTGCTGCAGCGCTTCCTGGCCATCGTGCGCAAAGGCCGTGCGGTAGCCGTCGCGCTCCAGGTAGCCGGCGAGGATGCGGGCGATTTGCGGTTCATCTTCGGCGATCAGGACGAGGGCGGAAGGCGGCGTGGTGGCAAGGAAGGAGGGCTGGCTGGCGCTGTGATGATAGTTCATATAAATAGTCTAGCATTCTTCGCTGTCTCCATCGAATCTCCACATTTCTTTGACGAAACATCCACGCAAGGCTTTTATGCTGCGGCCTATCTGTCGACCGGACCGCCGGTTGGGATCTGCCATAGAGAAAGACCATGCATCCGAGCCATTTCACCAAGAAAAACATGTTGATCGCCGCGGCACTGCTCAGCCTTGCCGCCTGTTCCAAACCCGCGCCGGAAGAAGGCGCCGCGGCGCGCGCCGCCGTCACCGTGCTCAAGCTGCAAGCGGCGCCCGTCGTCCTCAGCGATGAATTGCCGGGCAGGGTGGCCGCCTTCCGCACGGCCGATATCCGCCCGCAGGTGGGCGGCATCGTGCTGCGCCGCCAATTCGAGCAGGGGGCCGAAGTGAAAGCGGGGCAGAAGCTGTTCCAGCTGAACCCGGCCCCATTCCAGGCGGACGTCGATTCGGCCGCCGCCGCCCTGCAGCATGCGGTGGCCACGGCGAAGCGCGCCAGCAGCCAGGCCGACCGATTGAAACCGCTGGTCGAGGCGGACGCCATCAGCCGCCAGGCATATGACGATGCCGTGGCCCAGCGCGAGCAAGCCGTGGCCACCGTGGCGCAGGCGCGGGCCAGCCTGGCGCGCCGCCGCCTGGACCTGGCTTTTGCCAGCATCGAGGCGCCGATTGCCGGGCGCATCGGCTCCGAACTGGTGACGGAAGGCGCGCTCGTGGGCATGGCCGATGCCACGCCGATGGCGCGCATCCAGCAGATCGACAAGGTGTACGTCGACGTGCGCCAGCCGGCCGCCGCGCTGGCCGCGCTGCGGGCCTCAGGTTCGGACAGCAACGGTGGCGCGGACAAGCTGCCCGTGACCATCCTGGGCGCCGACGGCCAGGCGCATCCCGTCACGGGCCGCATCCTGTTCTCGGGCATCAGCGTCGATGCGGGCACGGGCGACGCCGTCATCCGCGTGCTGGTCGACAATCCGCAGCGCCAGCTGCTGCCCGGCATGTTCGTGCGCGCCCGCATCGCCCGCGCCGTGCAGGCAAATGGCGTGCTGTTGCCGCAGCAAGCCGTCTTGCACAGCAGCGGCGGCCAGGCGCAGGCCTGGGTGCTCGATGGCACGAACAAAGCCAGCCTCAAAACGATCGCCGTGGGCGACGTGATCGAGCACCAGTACGTGGTCAACGGCGGCCTGAAGGCCGGCGAAACCGTCGTCATCGAAGGCCAGGAACGTTTGCAGCCGGGCGCCACCGCCGCGCCGCAGCCGTGGAAGCCGGCCGTCGTGGCAACGGCGGCTGCCGCCAAGGCCCGTTGATGCCCACTTTGAATACAATGAAAGCCTAACGACATGCCTCAATTTTTCATCAACCGCCCCGTTTTTGCGTGGGTGGTGGCGGTCTTCATCGTCCTGTTCGGACTGATCGCCATACCGCAATTGCCGATTGCGCGCTTCCCTTCGGTGGCGCCGCCCAGCGTCAGCATCAGCGCCAACTATCCTGGCGCCACGCCGCAAACCATGAACGATTCCGTGGTGGGCCTGATCGAGCGCGAACTGTCGGGCGTCAAGCACTTGCTGTATTTCGAGTCGTCCACCGACACGTCGGGCTCGGCCTCGATCACCGTCACCTTCCAGCCGGGAACGAATCCGGAAATGGCGCAGGTGGACGTGCAGAACCGCCTGAAGGCCATCGAACCGCGTTTGCCGCAGGCCGTGCGGCAAAACGGCTTGACGGTGGAGTCGGCGTCGTCCGGCTTCCTGATGATCGTCAGCCTGATTTCCGAGAATGGTCAGCACGATGAAGTGGCGCTGGGCGACTACCTGGCGCGCAACGTGACGGAAGAACTGCGCCGCATTCCCGGCGTGGGCAAGGTGCAGCTGTTCGGTTCCGAGCGGGCCATGCGCATCTGGGTCGATCCGGCCAAGCTGGTGTCGTACAACATCGCCATGGGCGAGCTGACGGCCGCCATCGCGCAGCAAAATGCGCAGATCGCGCCGGGCCGCCTGGGCGATTCGCCGGCCGTGCACGGCCAGCGCGTGACCATTCCGCTGACGGTGCAGGGCCAGTTGCAAACGCCGGCGGAATTTGCCGCCATCGTGCTGCGCGCGAATGCGGATGGCTCGAAAGTGACCATCGGCGACGTGGCGAAAGTGTCGCTGGGCGCGCAAAGCTTCAACTTCAGCATCCGCGAAAACGGGCAAGCCGCGTCGGGCGCTGCCATCATGCTGTCGCCCGGTGCCAACGCCGTGCAGACGGCGGCCGCCGTGCGTGCGCGCATGGCCGAACTGGCGCACACCATGCCGGCCGGGATCAAGTATTCGGTACCGTTCGACACGGCGCCGTTCGTGAAAATCTCGATCGAAAAGGTGATCGTCACCCTGCTGGAAGCGATGGTGCTGGTGTTCCTCGTCATGTATCTGTTCCTGCAAAAGATACGCTACACCCTGATTCCCGCCATCGTCGCGCCGATTGCCCTGATGGGCACCTTCACGGTGATGCTGATGGCCGGCTATTCCGTCAACGTGCTGACCATGTTCGGCATGGTGCTGGCCATCGGCATCATCGTCGACGATGCCATCGTGGTGGTGGAAGCCGTCGAGCGCCTGATGGCGACCGAGGGCTTGTCGCCGAAGGAAGCGACGTCGAAAGCCATGCGTGAAATCACGGGGGCGGTAGTGGGCATCACCCTGGTACTGACGGCCGTGTTCATCCCGATGGCGCTGGCCAGCGGCTCCGTCGGTGCGATCTACCGCCAGTTCACCTTGGCCATGGCCGTGTCGATTTTGTTCTCGGCGTTCCTGGCCTTGACCCTGACGCCGGCGCTGTGCGCCACCATGCTCAAACCGATAGGCCCGCACGACCATGACAAGAAGGGCTTCTTCCTGTGGTTCGACCGCCAGTTTGAGCGCATGACGGCCCGCTATGAAAAGGGTGTTGTGGCGATGCTCAAACGCGCCGGCCGCTCGATGGTCGTGTATGGCGCCATCGTCGCGGCGCTGGGCGTGGCCTTCATGCAGCTGCCGTCGGCCTTTTTGCCGGAAGAAGACCAGGGATACTTCATCACCTCGATCCAGCTGCCGTCCGACGCGACGATGGAGCGCACGCTCGATGTCGTCAAACTGTACGAGCAGCACGTGGCCACGCGGCCCGGCATTGAGGTAAATCAATCGATCCTCGGCTTCAGCTTTTCCGGCGCGGGGCCGAACGCGGGCCTGGCGTTCACCATGCTGAAGGACTGGAAACAGCGCAACGGCGCCACGGCGCAGGAAGAAGTGGCACTGGCGCAGGCGGCCATGTCGCAGGCGAAGGAGGGCGTGATCATGAGCCTGATGCCGCCCGCCATCGATGAACTGGGCAATTCTTCCGGCTTTTCCATGCGCCTGCAAGACCGCGCCAACCAGGGTGTCGCTGCCCTGCAGGCGGCGCAGAACCAGCTGCTGGGACTGGCCGCGCAAAGCGGCAAGGTGGCGGGCGTGTATCCGGACGGCTTGCCACCGGGCGCCAGCGTGCGCCTGGACATCGACCGCACCAAGGCGGAAGCGCTGGGCGTGTCGTTTACGGCCATTGCCGACATGCTGACGGCGGCCATGGGTTCGACCTATGTCAACGATTTCCCCAACGCTGGCCGCATGCAGCAGGTGATCATCCAGGCCGATGCGCCGTCGCGCATGCAGTTGAACGACGTGCTGGCCCTGCGCATCCGTAATAACGCGGGCGGCATGGTGGCGCTGGGTGAACTGGTGCGCCCCGTGTGGAGCGAGTCGCCGCTGCAGCTGGTGCGCTACCAGGGTTATCCTGCGGCGCGCATTTCCGGCAGCGCCGCACCGGGCGTATCGAGCGGCGACGCCATGCTGGAAATGGAACGCCTCGTGAAGCAACTGCCACCGGGCTTCGCGCTGGCGTGGACGGGCCAGTCGCTGCAAGAGAAGGAATCGGCGTCGCAAGCACCCATGCTGATGGCGCTGTCGATGCTGGTGGTCTTCCTCGTGCTGGCGGCCCTGTATGAAAGCTGGTCGATTCCCGTCTCCGTGATGCTGGTCGTGCCTTTGGGATTATTGGGCGCCGTGCTGGCCGTGATGTTGCGCGGCATGCCGAACGATGTGTTCTTCAAGGTGGGCATGATCACGATCATCGGCCTGTCGGCGAAGAACGCCATTTTGATCGTCGAATATGCGCGCCAGCTGCAGGCGCAAGGGCGTGGACTGGTCGAGGCGACGGTGGAAGCGGCTAGATTGCGTTTGCGCCCGATTTTGATGACGTCACTGGCGTTTGCGCTGGGCGTGGTGCCGCTGATGCTGGCCACGGGCGCCAGCGCCGAGACGCAGCACGCGATCGGCACGGGCGTGTTCGGCGGCATGATCACCGCCACCGTGCTGGCCGTGTTTTTCGTGCCCGTGTTCTTTGTCGTGGTGCTGGGCGCCGTCGACAAGATGGGCGCGTACTTCAACAAACGCAGTAACCGCATCGCCGTCAAGGCGGTGGAAGGAGAGTTGTAATGCGTTTATTCTTTATCACACCCCTGGCCGTGCTGGCCCTGTCGGCGTGTTCCTTGACGCCGCCGCTGGTCAAGCCGGCCGCGCCGATCCCTGCCAGTTATGGCGAACTCGCTGCGCAGGGTAGCGCCGCGGACCTGGGCTGGCGCCAGATGCTGCTCGATGCGCGCCTGCAGCGCCTGGTCGGCATCGCGCTGGAAAACAACCGCGACTTGCGCGTGGCGTCCCTTAACGTGGAAGCCGTGCGGGCCCAGTACCAGATCCAGGATGCGGGCCGCACTCCGGCCATCGGCGCGAATGCGGGTGGCGTGCGCCAGCGCGGCGCCGATGCGGTGACGCAAAATCAGTTCACTGCGGGCATCGCCATGAGCGCGTTCGAGATCGACCTGTTCGGCCGCCTGCGCTCGCTGTCCGATGCCGCCTTTGCCCGTTACCTGGCCACCCAGCAGGGTCAGCGGGCCGCGCACATGGCCCTGATCGGCGCCGTGGCCGACGCTTATCTGGAACAGCGCCTGGCCGAGGAACAGCTGGCGCTGGCGCGGCAAACCCTGCTTGACTGGCGCCAGGCCCTGGTGCTGACTCAGCGCCTGCATGGCGCGCAGCAGGGCAGTGGCCTTGACGTGGCGCAAGCCGAAGGGCAGGCCGCCACGGCGGAAGCGGACGTGCAGGCGCGTGAACGGGCCAGTCTACTTTCGCGCAACAACCTGGAATTGCTGCTCGGCGCGCCGCTGCCAACGGACTTGCCGGCAGGCCGGCCGCTCGATGGCCAGCCCGTGCTGACGCAGCTGCCGCCCGGCTTGCCATCGGACTTGCTGGCCCGTCGCCCCGACATCCTGCAGGCCGAATATGCGCTGGTGGCGGCGAATGCGGAAATCGGCGCCGCCCGCGCAGCCTTCTTCCCGCGCCTGTCGCTGACGGCGTCGCTGGGCTTTGCCAGCCCGGAACTGGGTGATTTGTTCCGCGGCAGCGCGCGCAGCTGGTCGTTCGCGCCGCAAGTGACGCAACCGCTGTTCCAGGGCGGCCAGCTGCGCGCGGAACTGCAGCTGTCGCGCCTGCGCAAGGACGTGGCCGTGCTGCAGTACGAACAGGCGATACAGGCGGCGTTCCGCGACGTGCGCGACGGCCTGGCCGGCAGCGCCACGTATGCGCAGCAGATCGCCGCGCAAGAACGCGTGGTGGTGGCGGCGCGGCAGCGTCAGCGGTTGTCGCAGCTGCGCTACGACGCGGGCCAGGACAGCCGTCTGGAATTGCTCGATGCGCAGCGCCAGTCGTATGCGGCGCAGCAAATCCTGCTCGACGCGCGGCGCGACCAGTTCAAGTCGGCCGTGGCCCTGTACAAGGCGCTGGGGGGAGGGCTGGAAGAGTAGCGGCCTTGCGGGCTTGGCGCCTTTCTACGACAGGCAGCCTTTCAGCCGGTGTGGTTTGGTCCAGCCCGCTTCGCTGGCGCTGTCGACAAAACAGATGGCCAGTTGCGCGAAGCCTGGCGAGGTGAAGTACATGCTGGCCGTCGCATCCTGGCGCTCACGGGTGATGAACCACTGCGCGTCGCCATGCGCCAGGCCGTAGCTGGCCGCGCGGTGCACCAGCAAGTCGGCGTTGCCACGCTGCACGATGGCGACCCGTACGTCGGCTTCGCCCATGTTGTTGGTTTGATAGATGCGCGCCACTTTCCTGACCCCGGTTTCAATCGTGCCTGCGACTATACACCGATTAAGTTGTCTAAAGACAACCACCAGCTGCGACGGCAAAACTTTTTTTGCGCCGCTGCATCCAAACGCGCGCATGGCAAGTAGTACAGGGGTGCGCTCGCCGCAAACGCGGCATGAGCGGCACCTTCACTCACTCTTACAGGGGCCACGACCATGCCACATTTGCCAACCTTGCCATACGCCAAGCTGCTGCTCGTTTCCGCCGTCGCCATGTCGCTTTCCGCCTGCGGCGGCGGCAGCGACCATGACGATGTTGTTGTTCCGCCACCGCCACCCGTGGTGGTGCCCGGCGACGTCTTCGTGCTCACCGCCAGTAATAAACTGCTGTCGTTCGACCGCGCCACGCCAGCCACCATCCGCACCACGGTCACCGTCACGGGCTTGCAAGCTGGCGAAAACCTGCTGGGCATCGATTTCCGTCCCGCCGATGGCCAGCTGTACGGCGTCGGCAGCACGGGACGCATCTATACCCTGAATGGCGTGACGGGCGCCGCCACCGTCAAAGCCACCCTGGCGGCCGATGCGGCCGACGCGACGGCGCCTTACACGGCGCTGGCCGGCACGGAGTTCGGCGTCGATTTCAACCCCGTCGCCGACCGCCTGCGCATCGTCAGCAACACGGGGCAAAGCCTGCGCATCAATGTCGATACGGGCGCCACCACGACCGATGGCAATATCAATGGCGGCGCGGCCAATACGGCCATCACGGCGGCCGCCTACAGCAACAGCTTCGCGGGCACGGCCAGCACGACCCTGTTCGTCATCGACGCGGCCAACGCCACCCTGTACACGCAAAATCCGCCGAACAACGGTACCCTGGCCAGCGCCGTGCCGCTGGGCGTGGCAGCCACCGGCGTGGCCGGTTTCGACATCGATGCGCGCACGAATACGGGCTACGCCGTCATGACGGTGGCCGGCGCGCGCAACCTGTACACCCTGAACCTGGCGGCCAGCACGGCACCGGCGACCCTGGTGGCGGCCATCGGCGTGACCGAGGAAGTGCGCGGCATCGCCCTGAAGGCGCCGGCGGCGCCCGTCGCCTACGGTTTGACGGACGACGCCCGCATCGTCACCTTCAAAACGGCCACCCCGAACACGCTGGACGCCAACGTGGCCGTGACGGGCCTGGCGGCGGGCGAGCGCCTGTTGGGTTTTGACATCCGTCCCAAGGATGGCTTGCTGTACGGGATATCGTCGGCGGGACGCATCGTCACCATCGCCCCGGACACGGGCGCCGTCACCGTCAAGGCGACGCTGGCCGCCGATGCGGCGGATGCCACCGCGCCGTACACGGCCATCACCGGCACGGCCTTTGGCGTCGATTTCAACCCCGTCGCCGACCGCCTGCGCGTGATCGGCAACGCGGGACAAAGCCTGCGCATCAATGTCGACACGGGCGCCACCACCACCGACGGCGCCGTCAACCGCGCCGGTGCAACGCCGGCCGTCACGGCCGCCGCCTACAGCAACAGCTTTGCCGGCACGACGGCGACCATGCTGTTCGATATCGACACGGCCAGCGCCAGTCTCGCCTTGCAAAATCCGCCGAACGACGGCACGCTCGTCAACGTCGGCGCGCTTGGCGTGGCCGTGGCGGGTGACGCGGGCTTCGATATCGCGGGTGGCGCCAACGGCCTGGCCCTGGCGGCCTTGCGCACGTCGGCCACGGGACCGAGCTCGCTGTACCGCATCGACCTGGCGACGGGTGCGGCCGTGCTGAGCGGCGGCGCGGCCACGCCGGCCGCTTCCGCCATCGGCAACGGGGCGGTGGGGCTGGTCGATCTCGCCATCGCGCTCAAGTAAGGAAACACGCCGCAGCTTTGCTTCGATTCAATAATTCCAGTATCATGGAATTATTGTTGATATTCAATGGCTGCGGCGCATGGTGCCCGCGATGCCGCAACGAACGGGACCTCATGCTCACCGCTTTCCTCATCTTTCTCGCCACATTAGTCCTCGTCATCTGGCAGCCGCGCGGCCTGGGCATTGGCTGGAGCGCCGTCATCGGCGCTGGTGTCGCCTTGCTGGCCGGCGTGATCCACTGGGGCGACATCCCCGTCGTCTGGCATATCGTGTGGAACGCCACCGGCACGTTTGTTGCCGTGATCATCATCAGTCTGCTGCTCGACGCGGCCGGCTTCTTTGAATGGGCCGCGCTGCACGTGGCGCGTTGGGGCGGCGGCAGCGGACGCAAACTGTTCGTGCTGCTGGTCTTGCTTGGCGCGCTGGTATCCGCCGTGTTCGCCAATGACGGCGCCGCGCTGATCCTGACGCCCATCGTCATCGCCATGCTGCGGGCCCTGAATTTTTCCCCCAAGGCCACCCTGGCCTACGTGATGGCCGCCGGCTTCATCGCGGACACGGCCAGCCTGCCGCTGGTGGTGTCGAACCTGGTGAATATCGTGTCGGCCGATTTCTTCAAGATCGGCTTTGCCGAGTACGCGTCCGTGATGGCGCCAGTCAATGTCGTCGCCGTACTGGCGACCCTGGCGGCCTTGCTGCTCTTTTTCCGCAAGGATATCCCCCGCGACTACGAAGTCGCGCAGCTGAAACGCCCGGACGCCGCCATCCGCGACCTTGCTACCTTCCGCGCCGGCTGGCTGGTGCTGGCGCTGCTGCTGGTGGGATTTTTCTCGCAAGAAGCCTTGGGCGTGCCCATCAGCCTGATCGCCGCCGTGGGCGCGGCGCTGCTGCTGGCCGTGGCCGGCAAGGGCCACGTGATTTCCACGCGCCATGTGCTGCGCCATGCGCCATGGCAGATCGTCGTCTTTTCGCTGGGCATGTACCTGGTCGTGTACGGCTTGCGCAATGCGGGCCTGACGGCTTACCTGACGGGCATGCTGAACCACTTCGCGCAGTACGGCGTGTGGGGCGCGGCCATGGGCACGGGCGTGCTGACGGCCTTATTGTCTTCCGTGATGAACAACCTGCCGACGGTGCTGGTGGGCGCGCTGGCCATCGATCCGACGACGGCGCAAGGGGCAGTGCGCGAAGCGATGATCTACGCGAACGTCATCGGCAGCGATCTGGGCCCGAAGATCACGCCCATCGGCAGCCTGGCCACCTTGCTGTGGCTGCACGTGCTCGACAGCAAGAACATCCACATTTCCTGGGGATACTATTTCCGCGTCGGCATCGTGCTGACCATGCCCGTGCTGCTGGTGACCCTGGCCGCGCTGGCGCTGCGCCTGGGGTGATGGCGGAGCGGGGGATGGTCTACTAGACGACCGGTCAGATTTATTGCTATACTGGCCGCATGAGCAAAAAATCTTCCGCTGACATGCGCCAGCACCTGATCGACATCGCCAAGGCCCTGATGGCCGAGAAGGGCTATACGGCCGTGGGCCTGGCGGAACTGGTGGCGGCGGCCGGCGTGCCGAAAGGCTCGTTCTACTATTATTTCAAGTCGAAGGAAGAGTTTGGGCAAGCCTTGCTCGACGATTACTTCACCACCTATCTGCAGACGGTTGACGCCTTGCTGGACGGCCCGGGCAATGCCCGCGAGCGCCTGCTGGCCTATTTTGACTACTGGAGCGCCACCCAGGCCGGCAGCGCGCCGGAAGGCAAATGCCTGGTGGTCAAGCTGGGCGCCGAAGTGTGCGACCTGTCCGTGGACATGGGCGCCGTGCTGCAGCAGGGTACGGGCGCCATCCTGGAGCGCCTGACGCAGTGTATCGAAGCGGGCCACCTCGACGGTTCCGTGGCGGCGGCGACGCCGGCCCGCGTGCTGGCCGAATCGCTGTACCAGCTGTGGCTGGGCGCTTCCCTGATGGTCAAGGTGGCCAGGAACGGCGGACCGTTCGACGCTGCCATGTCGACCACGCAACGGCTGTTGTCCTAGCCGTTTTTTTTAACCATTAACTAGACGACCGGTCAGTTATTTTGACCTCTCGCACAATATGAAAGCAGTACGATGACCGAACAGCATGAAAGCGATCTATTTTCTCCAGTCGACCTGGGCGCGCTGGCCCTGGCCAACCGCATCGTCATGGCGCCGCTCACGCGCAGCCGCATGGGCGACGATGGCGTGCCGAACGCCATGCACGCCGAGTACTATGCCCAGCGGGCTAGCGCCGGCCTGATCATCAGCGAGGCGACGAATATCTCGCCCCAGGCGCGCGGCTATGCGATGACACCGGGCATCTGGACGGACGAGCAGGTGGCGGGCTGGAAGCTGGTGACCGATGCCGTGCATGCGGCCAGTGGCAAGATCGTCTGCCAGCTGTGGCATGTGGGACGCTTTTCGCATACGAGCCTGCAGCCCGGCGGCGCCGCGCCCGTCGCGCCTTCCGCCATCCGGGCCGAGGGCAGCACCTACACGGCCAGCGGCATGCAGCCCGTATCGATGCCGCGCGCGCTGGAAACGCGGGAAATCGCTGGCATCGTGGCCCAGTATGCGCATGCGGCCGCATGCGCGCTGCGCGCCGGTTTCGATGGCGTCGAGGTGCATTCGGCCAATAGCTACCTGCTCGACCAGTTCCTGCGCGATTCCACCAACCGGCGCACGGATGCTTATGGCGGCAGCATCGACAACCGCGCGCGCCTGACCCTGGAAGTGACCGACGCCGTGGTGCAAGTGTGGGGCGCAGCGAGGGTCGGCATCCGTTTGTCGCCCGTCACGCCCGACGCGGGCAACACGCCTGTCGACAGTGACGTGATGGCCACCTATGGCTACCTGATCGAGCAACTGAACCGCCACGCTCTGGCCTACCTGCACTTCGTCGAGGGCGCCACAGCCACCTCGCGCGACGTGCCAGATGGCGTCGATCTCGACGCGCTGCGCGCGCTGTTCACCGGCCCCTACATCGGCAACAACCATTACGATTTGCCGCTGGCGCAGGCGCGCCGCGCGCAAGGCAAGGTCGATGCGGTGGCCTTTGGCCGTCCCTTCATCGCCAACCCGGACCTCGTGGCGCGCCTGCGCCATGGCGTGCCGCTGGCCGTGGCGCCGCGCGCGGCGTATTACGGCGGCGGCGCCGTCGGCTACACCGACTGGCCCGCCAGCCAGTCCTGATTTTTTCACCCACCCCAAGGAGCGCAACATGAACACCACCACTTATGTGCAGGATTACCAGGCCATCGTCGCCGTGCTGAATCAATACAATGCAGGCGGAGCGCAGGCCGACAGCAGCATCATGCGCCCGGCCTTCAGCAGCGAGGCCACCATTTTCGGCGTCGATGGCGACGATCAACTGACGGGCGGGCCCATCGAAGGTCTGTTCGAGATCATCGACAGCGTCTTCCGCCCATCGCCGCAGGCAAAGGCGGCCATTGCGCGCATCGATATCGTGGGCACGGCGGCCAGCGCGCGCGTCGATACGGACGACATCTCGGGCTTCTGCTTCACCGACTTTTTCAATCTGCTCAAGGTGCAGGGCGAGTGGACCATCGTCAGCAAGATCTATCACACGCACGCGGGCGCCTGATACTGTATCGTGTGGCGTCCAGTGTATGCGGGAGAAGGAATGAAACTGATACTGATAGGCGCCACGGGCCTGGTGGGCCGCGAAGTGCTGCGCCTGGCGCTGGCTGATGCGCGCGTCACGGCCATCGTCGCGCCCGTGCGCAAGCCCTTGCCGGCGCATCCCAAGCTCGATGCGCCGCTCGTCGATTTCGACCGCTTGCCGGCGGACGCGCCCTGGTGGCAGGCGGACGCCGTCATCTGCACCTTGGGCACGACCATGAAGGTGGCGGGTACACGGCAGGCGTTCTGGCGGGTCGACCACGACTATCCGCTGGCCGCGGCGCGCCTGGCGCTGGCGGCCGGCACGCGCACGTATGCGCTCAATTCCGCCGCCGGTGCCAACGCCACCTCGCGCTTTTTCTACAACCGCGTCAAGGGCGAGCTGGAACGCGACCTGGAAGCGCTGGGTTTTGGTTCGCTCACGCACGTGCGTCCCGGTCTGATCGGCGGCGAACGCGACGTGGCGCGGGCGGGCGAGGGTGCCGCCTTGCGCCTGCTGCGCGTGCTCGGTCCCGTGCTGCCGCGCCGCTGGCGCATCAATCCCGCGCCACGCATCGCCAGCGCCTTGCTGGCAGCGGCGCTGGCCAGCGCGCCGGGCGTGCACGTCGTCAGCCCGGAGCAGCTGGTTTGAACGCGCCGCCCGTATAATTCCCGATCATCTACTTGCGAGTACAGACAATGCAGACAGTACGTGTTTACCAGGCCGGCGACCGCGACGCCTGCCTGGCCCTTTTTGACGGCAATACGCCGCGCTTTTTCGACCCGTCCGAGCGCGCCAGCTTTGTCGCCTGGCTGGAAAATTCGACACATCCTTATCTGGTCATCGAACGCGACGGACGCGTCGTCGCCTGCGGCGGCCATGCGCTCGATGCGAGCGGCACGGTGGCCAGCCTGTGCTGGGGCATGGTGGCGCGGGATATGCACGGTCAGGGTCTGGGCCGCGTGCTGACGCAGGCGCGCCTGGACGCCATCCGCACCGTGCCGGGCGTGGCCAGGGTGAGCATGAACACCAGCCAGCACACGCAGGCCTTTTATGCGCGCTTCGGCTTTGAACCGGTCAAGGTGACGCCGGACGGCTTCGGGCCCGGCATCGACCAGTGGGACATGCTGCTGTCGCTAAATGAACGGGACCACATCGCCGCCGTGCCACTGGAAAAAGCCTACCGGCTGCTCAATCACGGCCCGTCTATTCTCGTTTCGGCGCGCCATGCGGGCATCGACAACGTGATGGCCGCCGCGTGGGCTTGCGCCCTCGATTTCGCGCCGCCCAAACTGACCGTGGTGCTGGACAAGGCCACGCGCACGCGCGCGCTGGTCGAAGGCAGCGGCAGCTTCGTCATCCAGGTGCCGACGGCGGCGCAGTTGCAGCTCACGCATGCGGTGGGCACGCACAGCCTCGATGCGCAGCCCGATAAACTGGCGCGCGCCGGGGTAGGGCTGTTCCATCGGGAAGGGTTTGATCTGCCGTTCGTGGCCGGATGCTCGGCCTGGCTGGCTTGCCGCCTGCTGCCGGAGCCGCACAACCAGCAGGCATATGATTTGTTCATTGGCGAAGTGGTGGGCGCCTGGGCCGACACGCGCGTGTTCCGCGACGGGCACTGGCATTTCGAGGATGCCGATCCATCGTGGCGCAGCTTGCACTACATCGCCGGCGGGCGCTTTTATGCGATCGGCGAAGCGCTCGACGCGGACAAATGATCAGTCGAGGGCGATGACCCTGTCGTTCGCGCCTGGAATACAGCCGTCGGCGATCGCATCCCAGCCCCGGTGCACCACCACCTGCTTGCCGTCGTGGCAGATTTCCACGCGTTCGCTGGCGGGCAGGCGCTGGCGCGCGAACGCTTCCAGGCTGGCCGGCAGGCTCACTGCCAGCTGCATCGTGCCGATGGCTTCCGGCGGGTGGTCGTCCATGTGCACGAGCGGCACGAAGATCGATCCCAGCATCAGCCAGCGCGCACCCACATCGACGGGGGAGGGCGCATACGGCGCGGCGCGCAGCCAGTCCTGGGCGCGGGCGCGCAAGTCGCCGCCGGCCGCCAGTTCGCCCCAGGCGGCGGCCAGCATTTCCACCACCCACTGATTGCAGTTCTGGTATTTCAAATTGAAGGCGTACGCGTTGGCGCTGTAGCGGCCCGCCAGCAACTGCTGCACGCGCACGGGGTCGAGCAGGCCGCGGCGCAGGGGCGGCACGGTTTCGGCCGGCAGTTTCACGAGCGAGATGTAGCCGAGTGACGGATTTTCCGTGCCCATGGCGAAACCGGCCGTGCCCTGGTCGAAGATGCGCGGGCGGCCTTCGTCGCAGGCGTAGTACAGCTGGCGCGCGGACCAGCCGCTGTCATTGTCGTGGCGCCAGGCCAGCGCCGCATGCGAATAGCGGATGCCGAAGCGGGCCAGGTCCAGGCCGGAGCGGCTGATCAGGGCCACGCTGCCTTCGCTGGCGGCCAGTTCCTCGCGCACGACGGCGGCAAAGCGCAACAGGCGATCCTGTTCCGTGGCCGTGAGTTCCTGCGCGCGGTCGCAAAAGCGCGAGGAGGCGAGCGAGGTGCCCGCCTGCGCCGCGCCGGCGCCGACGATGGCGCAAACGCCCAGCAGCAGCGCCGGGCGGTGCAGGAGAAAACGAATCAAAGGCTGACGGGACGCGTGGCCATTTCGCCGTACCAGTCGTCGGCCAGCACGAGGAAGAAGGCGGCGCGCGTGTCGTTGCGCGAGAATTCGATGCCGTAGGCGCGGTTTTGCGCATGCACCACGTCGCCCTGCGCCAGTTGCTGCTTGTCGAGCGCCGCTTGCGGCAAGTCCAGCACCAGCGGCGTCGCCGTGGCGTCGGCCTGCATGGTCAGGCGCGTCATGCCATCGCGGCCCGGCACGGCGGCCACGTCGATGATGCGGTAGGGGCCATTGGCCACCTTGTTGTCGCGCGAGGAGCTGTTGCTCGAACCGTTGAGCGAATCGGAAATGCTGCCGCTCGACTGGGAACCGGCGCTGGAGGCCGAGGAAACGAAGCTGTCGGCGTTGGCGTTGCACGCCATGGTCAGAGCTGCGGCCAGGCCGAGCATGCGTAAGGAGGTAGTCAAGGCAGTTTTCCAGTGGACGTCAATGAAAGCAAGCCGGATCCATTCCGGCCTGCGCAATCATAGCAGATAGGCCATCAGCTGAGCAGTACCTCGATCAGGCCCTTCGCTTCGGCCGACGGTTGCGTGCGCAGCGCCTGCAGCACGGGATCATTTTCCAGGTAGGCTTGCAGCGGTGCGCTGATGGTGATGCCGGCCTGCGGCAGCGGCGAAGGCACGGGCGCCAGCGCCTTGGCCAGCAGCAGGGTGTCGCGCAAGCCCTCGGGCGGCAGCATGATGGTCGAGCCGGGCAAGGTATTGACGGCATCGGCTACCTGCAGCGGCACGCCCAGCTGGCGCATCAGCGCGCGGCCGATCACTTCCAGGGCGGACGCCATCTGCGTTTCCAGGTGGGCGTACAGGCCCGGGGTCTTGTCGGCCTGGGCCAGCAAATAAAAGCCGGCCACTTCATGCACGATGCCGGCGAACAGGGCCGTATCGGCATCCGTGTGCGTGACGGCGCCTGCCAGGCCATGCGCCAGCGCCGCCACGTGCACGGTGTGCGCCCACAGCTGGGTGGCGCGGGCGCGCAAGGCTTCGTCGCGGATGCCCGCGTTCAGCTGGCGGATGACGGCCGCCGTCGCCAGCGCATACAGGTTGCGGTGGCCCAGCCGCTCGACGGCGGCGCGCACGCTGGTGATGGCGGGCGACTGGCCGGGCGCAAACAGGGCCGAATTGGCCAGCGCCACGGCGCGCGCCGACAAGGTCGGTTCGCACAGCAGCAGCCGGCTGATGTCGGCCGAGTGGCAATCGGGATTGGCCAGTTCCTTTTGCAGGAGCAGGGCCGTATTGATGCTTGTGGGAAAGGCCAGGGTTTCCGTTTCGGCGCTGGCCAAAAGTTGCGCCAGGCTGCTGAGCGTGTTGACGTGCATGGGTAGGGGAGCGGGAAGTAGCAATGCTCCCATAGTATCAGGCAATCCGGCCTGCATGGCGCCCGGCAGCCTTTTCAGCCATGCGCCTGTCAGGGCAGCAGCAATGCATGCTGGCCGGCCGTATGAAAGTCGCGCCAGACGCGGTTGATGGTGCTGTCTTCGCGGGCCGCGTACAGGCCGCAATACGGATACAGGCCATCGACTGCCGCGCGGCACACGGCGACCAGCTCCAGAGAGCGCTCTTGCACGGCCAGCATGGCGTCCGCGTCAAGCGCCGCGCCACCCGCCACCTGCGCCCAGCTGTCGTCCAGCACGGCGTAAAAACGGGTGCGTGCGGCAATAAAAGCGTCTTTCTTGCCCTGCAGCATGGCCGCCACCTCCGGTACCTCCAGCAGCGGCAAGCCTGCGCGCGCGTGGCGGCGGTGGCGCATGCATTCTTCGGCCAGTTGCATGAAGTGCGCGGCCATGCCGGCCACGTTGGCGGCCAGGGTCACGTAGGCGAGTGAATAGAAAGGGTAGCGGTACAGGGGGCCGCCGGCCGTCGCGGCGCTGGCGTCGATGGTGAAACCGTGTTCCTTGGCAATCCACTGGCCGTCGATCCGATAACTGTGCGAGGCGCTGGCGCGCATGCCGATGCTGGTCCACGAGGGCACCAGTTGCACCAGCGCGGCGGGCACGAGGAAGGCGCGGATGCGCGGCTTGCCATCTGCATCGAGCAGCGGCTGGCCATCGCGCTGCAGCCGGGCGTTCAGGGTGAAGTGGGTCGCCATGGGCGCGCCGCTGGCGTAGTCCCAGCTGCCCGTGATGCGGTAGCCGTCGCCTTCTTCCTCCGCGTAGCCGGTGGCCGCGCCGCTGCCGCCCAGGCAGACCCGCGGCGTGCCGATGATGGCCTGCGCCAGCTCAGGTTCCAGGAAACCCGCGAACCAGCCCGCGCCCGCGCACAGGGTCAGCACCCAGCCCATGCTGCCATCGACGGCGGCCACGGCTTCTTCCAGGCGCACCACTTGCGGCAAGGGCAGCTCGGCGCCGCCCGCGCTGCGCGGCGCCAGCATCGTCAGCCAGCCGCGCCGGTGCAGCAAGGCTTGCTGCACCGGATGCAGGAAGCGGGCCGCATCAGCCACTTGGGCGTGGCGGGCGATGCGGCGTGCGTCGCGTTCGAAAAGGAGATCAATGGCAGCGTGCGGCATGGGCAAAGTCCGTCTATGGCAGAGGCGGGCATTTTCGCACAGCGCGCACGCTTGCGGGGGGGCGGCGGGTTTGGCTAGGCAGTGCGCCGCCGGTACTCGTCCGGCGTCTCGCCCGTCACCTTGCGGAACATGGTGATGAAGGCCGAGGAGCTGGCATACGCGAGGTCGAATGCGATGCTTTCGACTGTCTGGCCCGCTTCCAGCATGGCCATGGCCTTGATGACGCGCAGGCGCGCGCGCCATTGGGCAAAGCTCATGCCCAGGTCGCGCTGGCAGCGGCGCATCAGGGTGCGCTCGGTGGTGTTGACGGCCTGCGCCAGCGCGGCCAGCGGGCGGTGGTCGCCGGGGTTGCTGTCGAGCATGGCCAATACCTTGCCCAGCATGGGGTCATCCGAGCTGGGCAGGTAACTGCCCACGGGCGTGGCGCGTGCCAACTGGTCCAGCAAGACATGCAAGAGGCGCTCTTCATGGATAGTCTGCGGCAAGCCGGGCGGGTGCGCGTGCAAGTGCTCGTGCATGGCGCGCACGAAGGGCGTGACGGCCAGTGCGCATGGCGCGGCGGGTAGCTCCCGGCACAGTGCTTCACTCACATACAGCGAGCTGTGGAAGGCGGGATGGCGATTTTGTCCCGTATGCGCCACGCGCGGCGGCAGCCAGATGCCGTACTGGGGCGGCACCAGGTAGTGTTTTTCTGCCACCAGCACCTCCACCACGCCACCAAGCGCATACACGAATTCGCCCCAGGAGTGGCTGTGGCTGGGATACATGGCCGCAGCGGGCATGGCGGCGCTGCGAAAGCAGATGGGGGCGGGCAAGACGCCGCTGTAGGGTGCTGTCAGCAAGTGTCTGGTAGTGGACATGGGAATGTTTGCAGGTGGCTGTATTGCGCGAGGTACTGTCGGATTCTCACTATATCAAGAAAAGCCGCACCCTTCATACTAGCCGCTCCGGATTAGCTGAGGGAATACTGTGGAAACGCGCAAGGCAATGGATGGGCAGGCGGTGGTCGTCATGACCCTGCTGTGCCTCGTATGGAGTTTGCAGCAGGTGGGTATCAAGGCGGTGGCGCATGACATGGCGCCGGTGCTGCAGATCGCGCTGCGTTCGGGCTTGGCCGCCATGCTGGTGATACTGCTGATGCTGGCGCGCCGCGAAAATCTGGGGCCGGCGCGCGCCGCCTGGCGCCCTGGCTTGCTGGCCGGCAGCCTGTTTGCGCTCGAATACCTACTGCTGGGGGCTGGATTGCAATATACGAGCGCGGCGCATGCCGTGGTGTTTCTCTACACGGGGCCGCTCTTCGTGGCGCTGGGCCTGCATTTCAGGCTGGCGTCGGAGCGCCTGGCTCCGCCACAATGGGCCGGCGTGGCGCTGGCCTTTACCGGCATCGTCGTCGCCTTTGTGCCTGGCGCTGCGCCAGCGGGCGCGCCGGCCGACCCGCGCGGCTTGCTGGGCGATCTGCTGTGCCTGGCCGCTGGCGCGGCCTGGGGCGCGACGACCCTGGTGGTGCGCTGTTCGCGCCTGGCGCAGGTGCCGGTCACGCAGGTGGTGCTGTACCAGTTGACGGCGGGCTGCGTGCTGCTGCTGGGCGCGGCTGCAATGCTGGGTCAGCTGGCCTTCGCGGCCACGCCCCTGGTGATCGGCAACCTGGTGTTCCAGTCCCTGGTCGTCTCGTTTGCCAGCCTGCTGGCGTGGTTTCATTTGCTGCGCCGCTATCTGGCGTCGCGCCTGGGTATTTTTTCCTTCCTGACGCCGCTGTTCGGCGTGCTGCTGGCGCCATGTTGCTGGACGAACACGTATCGACGGCTTTTCTCATCGGCGCGGCGCTGGTGCTGGCCGGCATCGTGCTGGTCAGTGCAAGCGGTCCGCTGACGCTGCGGTTCGCGGCGCGTCAGAAGCAGGGTAGAGTGGAGCTGTAATCATTTTCCCCAGTTCACTTGAGAAAGCAGTCCACGATGACCCGACTTCCTGACACGCAATTCGCCGATCGCGTCCGCGCCAGTTTTGATTTGCAGAACGCCATGACCTTGATCAAGGCCAGCCTGCCCGTGGTGACGCATGGCAGCACGGAAATCCACGTGCCGCACTGGAGCGGCATCGAGCAGCAGCACGGCTTCGTGCATGGCGGCGTGGTGGGCATGATCGCGGACTCGGCCGCCGGTTATGCGGCCATGACCATGGTGGCTGACGGTGCGTCCGTGCTGACGGTGGAATACAAGATGAACCTGCTGGCGCCCGCCGATGGCGAGAAACTGATCGCGCGTGGCAAGGTGGTGCGTCCGGGACGCACCCTGATCGTTACGCAAGCCGAAGTGTTCGCCGTACGCAATGGCAAGGAAACCCTGTGCGCGCTGATGCAGCAAACCATCATGGTGATGCACGGCAAGTCCGAAAAAACGTAACTTCATGAAATGAGAGAACATGCCCACCCCAGACCACAATGAACACCTGCCGCATAGCAAACCGTTGACGGCGCCAGCCTTGCTGGCCATGCGCGATGGGGGGCAAAAAATTGCCGCACTGACTTGTTATGACGCCAGTTTCGCCACCCTGAAGAACGCTTGCGGCGTGGAACTGTTGCTGGTCGGCGATTCGTTGGGGAATGTGTTGCAGGGGCAGGGTACGACTTTGCCCGTCAGCGTGGCCGACATCGCTTATCACACGGCCAGCGTGGCGCGCGGCAACCGCACGGCAGTGCTGGCGGCCGACATGCCGTTCGGCAGCTATGCCACGCCGCAAGTGGCGTATGCCAACGCCGTCCAGCTGATGCAGGCGGGCGCACATATGGTCAAGCTGGAGGGCGGCAGCTGGCTATGCGACACGGTGCGCTTCCTGACCGTACGGGGCATTCCCGTATTCGGCCATCTCGGCCTGACGCCGCAGTCCGTACACCAGCTGGGCGGCTTCAAGGTGCAGGGCAAGACGGCGCAAAGCGCGGCAGTCTTGAAAGCCGACGCGCTGGCCCTGCAGGCGGCTGGCGCCACGCTATTGCTGCTCGAAGCCATCCCGGCCGCGCTGGGCAAGGAAGTGTCGGAACTGCTGGCCATTCCCACCATCGGCATCGGCGCCGGGCCCGATTGTTCGGGTCAGATACTCGTCATGCACGATATGCTCAACGTGTTTCCCGGCAAGAAGGCGCGCTTCGTGCGCGACTTCATGACGGGGCAGGCCAGCATCGGCGGCGCCTTCACGGCCTATGTCGGCGCCGTCAAGGAACGGTCTTTCCCTGCACCGCAACACTGCTTTTAAGACGCCTTGGCCAATCCTTCCGCTTCCCAAGCCGCCTTGACGCTGTCGCGCTGGGCCACTCTTGTCAGGAAGGCTTGCAGATTCGCCAGTGCGGACAAATCCACGCCCACGCCTGGCGCCCAGCCCGTGATGACGAACAGGTAGGCGTCGGCCACCGTGAACGTGTCGCCCGTCAGGTAGTCCTGGCCTTCCAGGCGGCTGTCGACCCATTTGTATTTCTTGCTCAGTTGCTCAATGAACAAGGCCTTGGTGGCGGCGTCGATGCGGGAATCGAACAGGGGGCTGAACGATTTATGCAGTTCGGACGTGATGTAGTTCTGCCACTCCAGCACCTTGTAGCGGGCCAGGTTGCCCACGGGCGGCAGCAGGTCTTGCTTGCCGCTCTGTTCGGCGATGTACTGGGCGATGACGGGGCCTTCGCTCAAGGTCGTGCCATCGTCGAGCGCCAGCAGCGGCACTTGTCCCTTCGGGTTGAGTTCATAGTAATTGCCGCCTTCCTGCGTCCGGTGCTGGCCCAGGTCGACCTTGACCAGGGTGAACGGCGTGCCTGTTTCGCGCAGGAGGATGTGCGGCGCCTGCGAGCAGGCGCCTGGAGAATAAAAGAGTTTCATGGCGATCCTGTCCTTGAAAAGGTGGGGAAGATGCCACTATAGACCTGCGCCGCCGCGCGGTAAACGCGTGTTCGCGCAAGTGGCCGTGCACGCTCGAAGGAGGCTTGCGCTGGCTCAAATGGCCGCCGGCGCCGCATCGGCATCGTTCCAGGCACCAGGCTTTCCAGCTCGCTGCCGGGTATTGCCGGGTTTGCTTGATGGATCAGTTTTATCGCGCAGTTTGCTCAGTTATGGCGCTGGATACTCGACGCCCGGTGTATCCGTTCACCGGAGCATTATTGAAAGCAACGCTGGGCGCATTCCCACATCTGACGGTGACATAGCCATTTTTTGCAATGTATCCGCTTTTCGGAGTGCTCCTATATGGCATGTGCCGTGGGGGCCATACACTTCATCCGCAACAACACAGGAGCGATTTCGGGCATCGATGCTTTCCATCTGAACGCCGGACATTCCTGGTTCGGGGCTGCCACGGAGCAATTGCTGCGCCGCTGGGCGCCCTCGCCAGCGCCATGATTACGTCATGAATCATCAGTAAGTTGCACCAATCAACATATAAAAGGTCGCGTTATGAATATTGGCTCTTTACTCAAATCGGGTCTGGCCGTCGCGCTGCTGTGGGCGGTAGCCGATTCGGCTTTCGCGGTCAACTGCACCTATTCAAATGGGATCCAGCCGGCAATAGGCAACATGCCTTTGCAAGTGTCGGCGATCACCGTCGGGCGCGACGTGCCGGTGGGTACCGAGGTGTATCGCCAGACATTCAAAATGGCCTCCGGCCAGGCAGTGACACCGGATTGCCAGTACGCGCCGTTTCAAATGTTTACCGAGCTGACGGTTGACGCCCGCTTCGGCCTGGCAACCTGGACCAGCGGGATGTATGCCAATAAAGTCTACAGGACCAGTATTCCGGGGTTGGGGGTTGTCATGAATAGTCGGGGCGGTGTGCTGCCAAGACGGACCTCCACGCAACCGAGCACCTGTACGCCGGGCCATCGCTGTCTGATTCCTTTCGAGGTGCCGTCCAATTTTGAACTGATATTGATCAAACTGGGAGACGTGACTCCCGGGGTGTTGACAAACAGCTCATTGCCGACCGTCAGCCTGTACGGCAATTTCGGCGATGCCAGAGTGCTGGGCTTCCAGATGGGCATCACCGGCAGTCTCCAGATCGTCTCGAAGACCTGCAGCACGCCGGATGTCTCGGTGCCCATGGGCACGTATGCACCCAAAGATTTTAGCGGGACCAACAGCGCCACCGGCTGGAAGGATTTTTCCATACGCTTGAATGATTGCCCGGCGTTTCATGGAACAGTGAGCAAGACCGCTGCAAGCTGGGAGTCGCAAAGCGGCAGCTCCCCGGGCGGCACGGGGACACGCGGAACGCGTGAAGTGAACAGCCTGCGCTATCGCATCGATCCCGTTCGCATGGCCATCAACGCAGGCAATGGCGTGCTGAGCCTCGACTCCGCTGCCGACGGGCGTCCTCCCGCCGCTGCCGGCATAGGCCTGCAGATAGCAAACCAGGCCGCTAACGCGATACCGTTGGCCAGCCTGCAGAACAGTGGCCTGACCCTGAGCTCCACCGAACGCAGTTATGTCATCCCGCTGCGCGCGCGCTACTTGCAGACGGGCAGCAAGGTGACGCCAGGTCCGGCAAATGCGTCGGCCACGTTTACGATCAGTTATGATTAACTTGAGGAAACATAGTGTGGGGAACGCAAGCCTCGAAACGGTTTGTTTCGTGCATCATGCTGGCCCTGGCCGCTCATGCTGCCGGTGCTGACGTGCAGCGTGACGGCGGCCGGAATGGACGCTGGCGCTCGGCTATAATCCGGGCACGTTGACAAGTCTTGCTCAACGTTATTACGAGGCCGCACATGCATAAACTGATTTCCGAACTCACCCGCCTGTACCTGTTCGACGAGCAACAGCAATACGTCGAGGCCGATGGCGGCGCGCAGCCGCTGACGCCAGCCGTGCTGGCGCGCCATCTGTCGGGCGAGCAGACGGTGGCGGTGCAACTCGTGACCGGGAGCGGCCTGACGCGCGCCTTGGTGCTGGAGTTTGGCGGTAAGGGCGGCGGCGAGGCGCACTGGAGCGCGTTGTGCATGATCGCCAATGCCGTGCAGCACGAGCTGGACTTGCCGGCGCCCGCCGTCAGCATCTCGGGCAGTGCATTCCAGCTGTGGCTGTCGCTGGCCACGCCCGTACCCGTCGCGCAGGCGCGCCAGTTCGTCCAATTGCTGCGCTCGACTTTCCTGCCAGCATCGACCGACATCCTCGCCATCGTGCCGCCAGACTACGTGGAACAGGCGGCGCTGCCGCCGTGCCTGCAGCCGACGGGCAAGTGGGCCGCCTTCATCCACCCCAGCATGGGCGCCGCCTTTGTCGATGAGCCGGGCCTGGACATGCCGCCGCCGCCCGCCGCCCAGCTGGGCTTCCTGGAAAGCTTGCGCAGCATCACCCCGGGACAATTCGCGCAGGCGCTGGCCAAGCTGCAGGGCCATGCGGGCCTGCTTGACGCCGTGCCCGCTCCCGCTCCCGCTCCCGCCATCGCCGCATTGCCAGTGGCAACGTCCGCGACTGCGCCGGGCTTGCTGCTGCAGGACGCCACCCTGGAAGACATCGTGCGTTGGCTGCATGCGCGCAATATCGAGCCGACTTTCCGGCACAGGCTGCCGTAGCGGGGCGTTCGTTCTCCCTGACCGCACACTACGTTAGACACCCAGGAGGCAACATGACAGTCAAGCGCATGGACAACGTCGGCATCGTGGTAGAAGACATCGATGCCGCCATTGCATTCTTCACCGAACTTGGTCTCGTTCTCGAAGGGCGCGCCCCGGTTGAAGGAGAGTGGGCAGATAGGGTCACCGGACTGCACGGCATGCGCGTCGAGATTGCCATGATGCGTACGCCGGACGGTCACAGCCGTCTGGAGTTATCCCGCTTCCTCGCGCCGCCCGTGGTCGCCGATCACCGCAACGCCCCAGTGAACGCGCTCGGCTACCTGCGCGTCATGTTTACCGTCGAGAATATCGACGATACGCTCGTCCGGCTCGTCAAACGCGGCGCGAAGCTGGTCGGCGAAGTAGTCCAGTACGAAAACATGTACCGGCTCTGCTATATTCGTGGTCCGGAAGGAATCCTCATCGGGCTTGCCGAACAGCTCGGTCAGAAGACGACCTGAGGGAATCCCACCGGATCGGCGCCTAGCCCGTTAGTGAAACGACGGCAGCCGGCCAGCAGCAGTCGTTGAATATCCAATCAATCTTGTGCAAAAAACTGGGAGAACTACATTGGGAGTAATTGCAGACTTCTTTATCGCCGGTCCAGCCGAGGCCATCCGATATGCAAATCGGATTGAAGAGCCTGACGAAGGCGAGGAAATTGCGCTTTTGTTGAATCCGGTCCAATTCAATGGCATCACAGACCTGGAAATCGGTACTCTTTGGGCCATTTTGGAAAGCAGGGAGTGGGATATAGAAAAACACATGCCTGAAGACATTTACGTTGAGGAGGACGGCGAGTCCTGGCTTCACCGATTTCCGGACGAGTTGACAAGCCTTCTTGCAAATTCAAATGCGGACGGGTTGGAGAGCGCATCGGAGCAATGGGCAAAAACTGAAGAGATCGACTGCGATGCAGCAGATTTGCAGCCGCTATTAAAGGATTTGCAATCGCTCGCACGGCAAGCCGCCACCACGGGACAATCCATGTATCTTTGGGGCTGTCTCTAAGGCTACTTCGTGGCAAGCGTAACATCGCTGAAAGGTCCGTTTCGCGCCTGAAGCGGATACTGCAATTGGGTCGCAGCATCTAGCCAACACGGCATGCGACCAAGGGCTTTCTTGTCCTGGCCGCCCGCATGTCAGCGGCGTGCTGAAATCAGCGCGCCATTTCCCTGGCCAGTGTCAACACCAGTTCCTCCGCCCCCATTTCCCGCGCCAGCGGCGCGCCCTGGCCAGCCCATTGCGCGGCGAATTCGCTGTTGCCGTGCTGGCTGGCCAGCGCGTTCAGTTGCTTGGCGGCATCGTAGGCGACGGGGTAGTCGGCTGGTGGCGGGCTGCCCGGCGCTTCGCCGTAGTCGATGAAGCGGTTCACCATGCCGCGCGCGAGGCGGCCCGAGAGTACGCTGGTCAGGCGCGTGGCCGATGCCCGCTCGCTTTTCAGGTTGGCGCGGTAGCCGGCATTGGCCGACGATTCCGGGCATAGCACGAATGCCGTGCCCAGCTGCGCGGCTGCCGCGCCCAGGTCCAGCGCGGCGCGAATGCCTCGCCCATCCATGATGCCGCCGGCGGCGATCAGGGGCAGGGCGGTGCGGCCCGCCAGCAGGCGCAGCAGCACGCTGGTGCTGTGGCGCTCGTCCGGCGCTTGCGGGTCGAACACGCCGCGATGGCCGCCCGCTTCCACGCCTTGCGCCACGATGGCGTCGACGCCGGCCTGTTCGATCAGGGCCGCCTCGCGCAGATTGGTGGCGGTGGCCATGGTGTAGATGCCGGCCTGGCGCAGGGCCTGGACTTGCTGCGGCGTCGGCAAGCCGAAATGGAAGCTGACGACGGCGGGGCGCAGTTCCAGCAACAGATCGAATGCCGCCTCATTGCCGATGAACGTTGCGTAGATTTCGTCGAGTTCCACGGGCACGCTTGCGCCCAGCTCGGCGAACAGGGGCGCCAGATGGGCCAGCCAGGCCGCTTCGCGCCGCGCATCCCGCACGGCCGGCGCATGGCAAAACACATTCACATTGAAGGGCTTGTTCGTCAGCGCGCGCGTGTCGGCTATCACCTGGCGCGCCTGCGCCACCGTGCCGGCGCCGATGGCCAGCGAACCGAGGCCGCCCGCGTTCGAGACGGCGGCGACCATGCGCGGCGTGGAGACGCCCGCCATTGGCGCCTGGATGATGGACAGTTGCAAGCCGAGGCGGTCGAGAAAGGCTTGGGAGGAGCTCATGGTGTTTCCTTCACGAAGTTAAGGCGGCTATGCGGTATTCGTATTTAAAGAATATAATAGCATAATCATTTTCAAATGGAGAATACGATGGAGTCGGAATCATTGCGGATTTTTTGCTCTGTCGCCAGTGAGCTGAGCGTGACCCAGGCCGCCGCCAGGCTGGGCCGCGCGCCATCCAGCGTCACCACGCGCATCCAGCAGCTGGAAGCCGATATCGGCGCGGAACTGTTCGTGCGCACCAATAAACGCATGGCCCTGACGGCGGCCGGCGAGCGCTTTCTTGAGTATGCGCAGCGTTTGCTGGCGCTGGCGGAAGAAGCGCGGCACGTCGTCACGGGCGGGCGCGAGGGCGGCACCTTGCGCGTCGGCAGCATGGAAAGCACGGCGGCCAGCCGGCTGCCGGCCCTGCTGGCCGCGTATCACGCCCGCCATCCGGCCACGCGCCTGACGCTGAGCACGGGGCCGTCGCGCCCCCTGATCGAGCAGGTGCGCACGGGCTTGCTCGACTGCGCCTTCGTCGCCTTGCCGCCCGCGTTCGGCGGCGCCGGCGCGCTGGAGGAACTTGGCCTGGCATCGACAGCCGTGTGGCGCGAAGTACTGTGTTTGCTGCTGCCGGCCAGCGAAGGGCAAGTGCGCCGCGCCTCGGATGTGCGCACGCGCTCGCTGGCGGCGTTTCCGCAGGGCTGCACCTACCGCGGCATCGCCGAAGAGCTGCTGGGCGTGGCCGGCAGCACGCAGTGGCGGGTGCAGGAGCTGAGTTCATATCACACCATGATCGCCTGCGTGGCGGCCGGCGCCTGCGTGACCCTGCTGCCGGCCAGCGTGCTGGCGCTGTCGGACGCGCCGGCCACCTTGACAACCTTGCCCGCAGGGCAGATTGACACCGTGCTGGTGTGGCGCACCGGATTCGACGTGCCCGCCTTTCAGCATTTGCTGGCGCAGCTCGGCGAGGCGCCGTGAGCGCGCCGGCCAGGCTGCGCGCGGCCATCGCCGCGGCGGCCATTCTCGCCATCGGCATGGGTTTTGGCCGCTTCGCCTTCACGGCCATCTACCCTCACATGGTGGAGGAAGGCGTGTTGAGTTTGCGCGATGGCAGCCTGGCCGCCTCGGCCAACTATGCCGGTTATTTGCTGGGCGCCATCCTGGCCATGCGCGCGCGGGCGCACAACGCGCACCGGCTGTGCCTGTGCTCGGTGGCCGGCACGGCCATCTGCCTGGGCGTGCTGGCCTTGCCTATGCCCGTCTGGCTCATCGTGGCGGTGCGCGGCGTGGCGGGCGTCTTCAGCGCCCTGGCCATGGTGGCGGCCTCGCTGTGGCTGCTGGTGCAGCGCCGGCAGGCGCGCGGCGCGCCGCTGCTGTACGCGGGCGTGGGCGCCGGCATTGCCGTCTCGGCCGAATTGCTGGTGCTGGCGTCGCACCTGGGCTGGCACAGCGCCGACATGTGGCTGCTGCTGGCCGGCGTCACCGTGCTGGCGGGGCTGGCGGCCGCGCCCGCGATTGCCGCCAGCGGCCAGACGACGCCGGATGCGCCGCTGCCAGCCGCTGCATCGGCGTTGGCACCCGTGGCGCCGTGGCCGCTGGTGCTGATCTACGGACTGGCAGGGCTCGGCTACATCGTCACGGCCACGTATTTGCCCGTGCTGGTCGGCGCGGCCTTGCCCGGACTCAATTCCGCCCACATATGGGCCGTTTTCGGCCTCGGTGCGGCACCCTCGTGTTTCCTGTGGCACCGGCTGCACGAACGCCTGGGCACGCGCCAGGTGCTCAGGCTCAATTTGCTGCTGCAGGCGCTGGGCGTGGCCTTGCCCGTGCTGGCGCCCTCGGCCGCCGGTTATCTGCTCAGCGCCATTCTCGTCGGCGGCACGTTTGTCGGCACGGTGACCATCGCCATGCCTGCCGCGCAGCGGGCCGCAGTCAAGGCCGGCAGCAACATGATGGCCATCATGACGGTGGTGTATGGCATCGGACAGATCCTCGGCCCCTTGCTGGCCGGCAGCCTGTATGCGCAGTCGCATAGTTTCAATAATGCATTATTGGCGGCGGCCGGCGCGCTGCTGCTGGCGATTGTCGTCAGCCTGCGGCTGTAAGCCGCCGCTTTAAATGCTCGCTGGGAATTTTAGGACTGTTCTGATTTCGGTCAAGAAAGTCTGTCGCTACACTTCAAGTCATCACCGGTTCGCGCCAGCCCCCATGCGCATGGCGCGGCCGGTTCCTGACCTTCCATATTGAAAGTAGCGGCTATGACAAAGCAAATACAGCAGCATTCCCCACGCGTGACGGGATTACGCAACCGGCTTCCTCTGAATGCCGCAAGCGGTTTTCGCAATGCCGATCTGCTCGATGTGCTCATCGATTTTCTGGGCTTGAAGAACGATGCGGCCCTGGGGCGCGAATTGCAGGTGTCGGCGCCCATCCTTTCCAAAATCAGACATGGTTCGCTGCCAGTGAGCGCCGCCATCCTCATACGCATGCACGAAGTGAGCCGCTTGAGTATTCAAGAGCTGCGGGCATGCATGGGCGATCATCGCACGCGTTTCGGCATGCCCGATGACGAGGACAGCAATTAAGAGGCTTGCCGCCCGTCATTTTCTGGCGTTCCCACTCTTTGTTCACCCATGCGTCTTAACCCAAGGAAAACTTCCGTGAAAACCATCAGCTCCCCTGTGCGTAGCGAATTTCATTGCCTGCGCGTGCTGACCTTGACGCCTGATACGGACAAGAGTGGTGCCCGATGGCTGGGCACGATGCTGAGTGCCATCAATGTTGCAGACGTGAAAAGTATCAATTCCTTGAGCTTGATTCCCTCGCTTTTGCGCGAAGGGAAGGTTGACGTGATCGTCGCGGATGTCGAACATGGTGGCCTGATGGTGCCGACCTTGCTCAAGACGCTCGATGCGGCCAATCCGCTGGCGCGTTTTCCGCATGTGCTGTGGGTTGGCCAGCCGACGCTGCTCAATTTGCTGCAAGGGCAAGCCGCGGCGATGCTGGAAAAACCGGCGGTTGCCCGCATCGGCGGCCTGTCCGTGTCGGCATTATTGGCGCATGCCCGGCTGGCGCATCGCGCCGGCATCAATGTCGGCATGGTCTACGGTGGAGGTAATGCCGCGTTTGCCGAGGCCTTGCGCGCCTTGCTGCTGGTCCCGTCGATCAAGCGGGAGGCATCCTGTTTTGCGCCGTCCGACGGTCCGACGGAAGCCGATGTGATCGAAGCGTTGACGACAGGCAAGAATCTGCGCGTGATGCTGCAGCCGCAGTACGATTTGCGTACCAGGCGCATCATCGGCGCCGAGGCGCTGCTGCGCTGGAATCATCCCGGCGTTGGCGAAGTGCCGCCATCGGTGCTGATTCCCATGGTCAACCGCCTGGGCCTGCACTTGTTGTTGTTCAGCTTTATCGAGACGCGCGTGATCGACGTCCTGCTGGTGCTCAAGAGCCGCCAGGTGACCTTGCCCATCGCCCTGAATGCTTCTGCCGAAACCGTGTGTACGCCAGGTCTCGCGCAGCGGCTGGCTGAAAAGATGCAGCGGGCTGGTGTGCCGCCGCAATTGCTGAAAATTGAATTGACTGGCGATCTGCCGGTCGACGATGAACTGCTGCTGTCCGCCTCGCTCAATACGCTGCGCGCGAAAGGATTTCCCGTTTCGCTCGATGATTTTGGGCAAGGTTCATCGACCCTGAATCTGCTGGCCAGGATGTCCTTTGACGAGGTCAAGATCGATGGCGCGTTTGTGCGCGACATGAAAACCAGTGCCTCCGCGCAGGCCGTGATTACCGCGACGGTCAATCTGGCACGGTTGATGAATCTGAAAGTGGTGGCGGAAGGTATCGAGGATTCGTCATGCATCGAGGCGCTGTGCCAGCTTGGCTGCCCCACGGGGCAAGGCTATGCATTGGCGCGCCCCCTGGAGTTGCGCGACTTTTTCGCCAGCGTCAGCAATAAATAATGCGTGCCTTCGCTAATGCAATAAAAGTAACTTTATTGTGATGTGAGTCTGAAGGCGGGTCAATCGAAGCATTTTTGTTGCACAGGAGCACCTATGTTAATAAACTGCATCTCGTATGGCGGTCGTGGCACAAATAGGAGTAATCTCATCAAAAGAAACTTTTTTCATACAGCGTCTGGTTCTTGCCCATGCCTATGAAACGCTTACGCATTGCCTTGCTCGACGATCACGCCGTGGTGCGGCATGGCCTTGTGGCCCGCCTCGGCGCGGAACCGGATATCGACGTGGTGGGCGCCTACAGTACCAGCCGGGAGCTGATCGCGGGCTTGCTCGCGGCCCCAGCCGACGTCATTTTGCTCGACTATGCGCTGGGTCCGGACGAACTCGATGGCGTGTCGTTGATCCGTGCGCTGCGGGCCAAATTCCCCGATTGCCCCATCCTCGTGTTGTCCACGCATCATGAGCCGGCCACGGTGGCGCTAGCCTTGCGCGTCGGCGCCCGCGGTTTTGCCGGGAAGGGCGAGGAAATGTCGGAACTGGTCAAGGCGCTGCGCAAGGTGGTGTCGGGCGCCGTGTACCTGAGCGCCGAGATGTCCTATCGGGTGGCGGAGGCGAGCACTACCTTTGATGCGCGAGAGGGTGAGGACGGCGCGGATGCGCTGCTGCTGGGGGCGGCGCTGTCGGCGCGCGAGCGCGAGGTGATCCGCTGTTATCTGGCGGGGATGACGGTGACGGAAATCGCCGAAAAATTCAAGCGCAGCATCAAGACCATCAGCTCGCAAAAGACCACCGCCTTCCGCAAGCTCGGCGTCACGTCGAATAATGAACTATTCAAGATCAGGCATACCATAGGCGAAGCATGAGGCGCTGGCGAGCCGGCATCGCCGCTTTCCTGCTGGCCGTTTGCTGCATGGCGGCGCAGGGGCAGGAAAGGGCGCACGCGCTCAACGCCGCGGAGCAAGCCTGGGTGCGCGCGCATCCCGTGTTGAAGCTGGGCCTGCTGCAAAACCGGCCACCATTTGAAATCGTCCAGCGCGGCGCGACCGGGGTTGGCATCGCCGCCGATTACATCAAAGTCATTCAACGGCATAGCGGCCTGGACTTTGACATCGTGACCTTGGCCGACACGGACAACGGTCTGGCTGCGCTGCGTGAAGGCAGGGTCGATTGCCTGCCCGCGGTGCGCAGCATCGGCACGCCGGAGCAGGTGCCCGGCATCAGCTACAGCTTGCCCTACCTGTCGACCACGGCTATTGCCGCCACGCGTGAACAGGGTGAACCTGGTGCCGATGGCATCGCATTCGATGGCAAGACCGTGGCGCTGCCGGCCGCGGAAGCTGGCCTGTTCGGTCCCTTCCTGCGTGAACGCCACGACGGCATGCGCATCGTTGTCAGTCCCACCATGCGTCAGGCGCTGGCGCTGCTGTCGAAAGGCGGCGCCGACGTCGCCATCGGCAGCAAGGCGCAGTTATTGCCGGGATTGATGCGCGAGGAAGGCGCGGACCTGCATTTTACGGAACTGCCCGTGGCGATGACGTCCGACGTGCGCATGGCGTTGCGCGATAGCGATCCCTTGCTGGTATCGATCGTGAACAAGTCGCTGGCCGCGATGACCCCGGCCCAGATCCGGCTGGTACGCCAGGATTGGCTGGGAGCACCGGGCGATGATCACTCGGGCATGCTGTTCTCCGCGGACCACTTTGGCGAACATGTGGGCCTGGCTGTCGCCTTGCTGCTGATCCTGGCGGGCCTGGCGTACCAGGCCTACAGCGCGCACCGGCGTGCCTTGCGCAACGAGCGCAGGGCGGCCATGTTCCTGGCCGTGATGAGCCATGAAATCCGCTCGCCCATGAATGCCGTGCTGGCCGCCGTGGAATTGCTGCGCTCCACGCCCATGAATGCGGAGCAGCGTCACTTTGTCGACCTGGCCAGCAACGGCGGAAATATCCTGCTGCGCTTGCTCGACGACGTGCTCGATGTCTCCAAGCTGGAGGCGGGGCAACTCACGCTCAGCCTCGATGCCATCGATGTCGCGGCCCTGGCCAACGACGTGGTGGCCCTGCAGCAGCTGCGGGCGCGCGAGAAGGGCATTACGCTTGATGTGGTGCTGCCCATGGCGGTGCCGCTGCTGATGCTGGACGAGGCCAGGCTGTTGCAGGTGCTGCACAACCTGGTCTCGAACGCCATCAAATTTACGGCGACAGGCGGCGTCGAGATACAGATCGCCATGCTGGACGACGGGCCGGGGCAGGCGCGGCTGGAAATTGCCGTTGCCGATACGGGCATCGGCATAGCCGCCGCCATGCAGGCGACCCTGTTCCGGCCATATGTGCAGGTGGAGGGTACCTACAAGCGTTCGGGCGGCACCGGCCTGGGTCTCGTCATTTGCCGCGAATTGGTGACATTGATGCAGGGCACGATCACCATCGATAGCGAGATGGGCAGGGGTACGCGCATGCTGATTTCCTTGCCTGCACAGATAGCGTCCGGGGCCGCTCCGGCGATAGACGCGGTCGTTGCGGGGCCCGTCCCGGTGGGTGGCACGGCGGCGCAGCGCCTGTCGATCCTGGTGGTTGAGGATGTGCCGGCCAACCAGGCCGTGTTGCGGGCCCAGCTCGCCAGCCTGGGCTGCGATGCCGACATTGCCGAGAATGGCGCCAGGGCATTGGCCTGTTTCCAGCTGCGCGAATATGACCTGGTACTGATGGATTGCGACTTGCCCGACATCGACGGCTACAGCCTGACGGCCGAATGGCGCAGGCGCGAAGCGGATCTGGAGCAGGCGCGCTGTCCGGTCATCGCGATTTCCGCTTCGACGGGCGAGGATCATGCGGAACGCTGCTTCGAGGCAGGCATGGATGGCATATTGAGCAAGCCGATCCGGTTGGCGAAACTGCAGGATATCGTCGAACTGTGGTGCGACGTGGCCTTGGCGCTGCATGCGCCGCCGATGGAAACCCTGGCGGTATTCGATATGCCGCAGGTGCGCGCAGCGTTCGCCAACGATATGGGCGAGTTGCTGCAGGCCATGGTCATGCACGAACCGGATGGTGCGGTGCGTGCCGCGCATCGCCTGCATGGCGCCGCCCTGGCCATGCAATGGACGGAGATGGTGCAGCCGGCAGGGCAGCTCGAGAGCCTGTTGCGCAGTGAGGCAGCGCACGCTGATGCGCGTTGCGGCCAGCTTCTGCAGGACGTAGTGGCAGCCTGGCGCAGCCGCGGTCAGCATTGATTTCAATTGAAAGGAGCATCATGTTGCGCAGGATGAACAAGAATAAAAAAGAGGCCATGGGGATGCTGGCGTTGATGTTGCCGACCACCTTGCTGTTCCTGGTATTGTCCGGCATGGATCCGACAAAGTTGCCGTTGGCATCCCAGCCCCTGCCATTCGGCCTGCCCGCGACGCTTGGCAATTTCCCGATAGCGGCCGTGATCTTTTACATCAGCATGGGGTTGACGGGGCTGGTGCTGGCACTGCTGCCGGAAACCCTGTCGCGCAAGAAAACCTTGCTGGCGGGCTTCCTGTTGCTGGCGGTCGCTGCGTTGATGGGCATGTTTTCCCGCTCGCTATTTGAACTGTGCTGCTGGAGCTTGCTGGGCGGCATCGGATGCACGATGAATATCTGTGCCTGGATCAGTATCGGGGCCACGTATTTCCCCCGCCATTGCGCCTTGGTCGTGGGACTCATGATTTGCCTTACCGCGGCCAGTAACATTGTCGCGAACAAACTCAGCGCCATTCAGCATGCCATCAATGAACAGGGTAAACTGCCCCTGTTGCCCGCCCTGGCGGGCATGCTCATCCTGATCCTGCTGTATATCCTGATCTGGCATTTTTTCCAGCAGATCAGCGCCGCCGGCGAGCGGCGTTTTATCCGTCCTGAAGCCAGGAGCCAGGTGGGGTCGGTCTGGTCCCGTGCTCCGTTGCTGCTGTTTCTGGCAGCCGTATGCCTGCCATTGAGTGCGGGTAATTTCGACTACCTGTATAGCGTGTACATGCGCGAGATACTGGGATTTCCCCTCAGGACGGTAGAGATGGTGATCGGCATTGCCATGAGTGCAACCTTGCTATCGCCACTGGGCGGCTGGCTGGGGGACCGCCATGGCGCCATGAAAATACTGTTGATCACGCTCCCCATCACGGCGGCTATCGGCGGCCTGATAGCGTTGGAATGGCATCTGCCCGTGGATATCCTCATGTTGCTGGCATTCCTCCTGGGCTTTGGCTTGAGCGCCGTGTTTTATATCAACATCCTGGCGGCCCTGATCCAATCGGTGCCGCCCATGCAGAACATGCGGGCGGCGGGCTTGTTCTATGTCGCGTTCAACCTGGGCATTCCTGCCACGGATGTGCTTTTCACCCATCTGAAAGAGAGGGTGGGCTTGACAACGCTGGTGTTATTGCAGCTTGTCTTGCCACTGGTGCTGGCGACCGTTCTGGTCTGGCTGGCGCAGCGCATCTTGACGCCTGCCGATCAGGCGGTGCCGCCCGGCTGATCGGCAGGCCTTTACCTTGCCTGCAAGCGCCGCCTTGCAGGCTTTCCCATCGCTTTCATCCCCGCACTGCCTCCCCCATTTTCTCCATCCACGCCGCAACGTCAATTTGCCAGGCCGCTTGCATCCTGTGCGTGTTGTTGCCGATGCGTGCGTCTATTTGCACATGTCTTATCCGGCGGCGCGGATTTTTAAGACCATTCTCATATCGACAACTACCGCGGCTATGTAAAGTACGTATCTGCAACAACAGCCGCGTTCCTACATTAACTGGTGCGCATTTACCTTTATCTTTCAGGAGTAGTCTCAATGAAATCCCAAGTCCGTATCCTCGCCGTTCTGCTGGCCGCCGCTGTAAGCCAATCCGCTTTCGCTTCCGATGGCACGATCAATTTTGAAGGCCAACTGCTCGATTCGACTTGTACCGTGAATGTTAACGGCACGGTTGGCCCTGCTGCTGCGACCGTGACATTGCCGAAAGTCTCGGCTGCCCAGCTGAAAACGGCTGGCACCATTGCAGGTCAGACAGGTTTTAACATTACGCTGAGTGCTTGTAGCGGTACGACCACCAAGGCCGCCGCATTTTTCGAAGCGGGTGCCAACGTTGATCCACTGACCCATAATCTGAGAAATAACGACAAGAGCGTAGATGGTGCCCAGAATGTTCAGCTGCAGCTGGTCGATGCCAATAACGGTCAGGTGATCAAGGCTGGTGATTTCTCGCAAGTTGCGAATACCAGCAAGGTCACGAAAGATGCTAGCGGCGGTGCGGTTCTGCCGTATGCCGTGCAATATATTTCCACCGGCGTTGCCGCTGCCGGTCTGGTGAAGGGTGCCGTTACCTACTCCATCACTTACGAGTAATCCACTCGCCAGGGAAGCACGTCCTCGCCGCATAGGCGGGACGCGCTTCCGGTCTACATTCTGAGGTCTTCCATGCTCCCCTATCATTCATTGCAAAGTTCGTTGTTGCTCAGTCTCGCCTTGTTGTTTTGTTCTTCCTCAATGGCCAGCGTAGTGATCACGGGCACGCGGCAGATTTATCCGGCGAAGCAAAAGGAAATCACGGTCAAGCTCAATAACGATGGCGCAGTGCCGGCGCTGGTGCAGGCGTGGGTCGATGCTGGCGATGTCGCATCGACGCCGGCGGCGGCCAAAGTGCCTTTTGTGCTGACGCCGCCGCTGGCCCGCATCGATCCGGGCAAGGGCCAGAGCCTGCGCCTGATATTTGTCGGTCCGGCCCTGCCGGCAACGAAAGAATCGGTGTTCTGGCTGAATATGCTGGAGATCCCGCCCAAGTCGCAAGACGCCGATGTGAACAGCCTGCAGATGGCGTTCCGCTCACGCATCAAGATTTTTTATCGCCCCGAGGGGCTCGCTGGCAATCCTGTCGACGCGATCGAACAAGTGCAATGGCGTGCCGTTTCTGCCAGCAGTGGCAAGGGCTTTGCCCTGGAAGCATACAACCCGTCCGCCTTTCACGTGTCGGTGGCGTCGCTGTCGCTGGTGGCCGGCGCCCAGCGCAGCGAGAGTGATGGCGGCATGGTGGCGCCAGGCGAGACGAAACAATTTGCGCTGCCCTCCCTGAAGGCCTTGCCTGCCGCAGGCGCACAGGTGGAGTTTAGCGCCATCAATGATTACGGTGTCCCGATGCCGGCACGGCGTAGCCTTTCTGCGCCGGCCGCGCGGCCCGCTCCTTAAGGTTTGAATCATGAATAATCATCGCCACGTCTTCTATTATCCTCAAGCAAGGCCAAGTCCAGGCGTCAATGCGCTTGTTGGCAGTATGCTCAAGGCGGTGGCGTTCAGTTCATGTGCTTTGACCGTAACAGCTGCGCATGCGGACCAGGTCGAGTTTAATAGTGTTTTCTTGCCGGAAGGCTCGCGCAGCCTGGATCTCGCTATTTATCAAAAAGGCAATCCTGTCTTGCCGGGCACGTACCGCGCCGATATCGCTCTCAACGGCGAGCTGAGAAATCGCCAGGATATCCGCATCAATGCCAACGATGACGGCAGTAATCCCGTGGTGTGCATATCGCGCAAACTGCTTGAATTGCTGGGCGTGAATATATCACTGCTGTCGCCGGAAGCCATGACCTTGCTGGCAGAAGGGCAGTGTGTCGAATTGGGCAAATTGATAGCGAATGCCACGGCCGTGTTTTTGCCGGAGATTCAGCAGGTCAGTATCAGCATTCCCCAGGCGTCGCTGCGGCGCAATGCGCGCGGTTATGTCAGCCCGGAACTGTGGGATAGCGGTGTCACTTCGGGCATGTTGGGCTACAACTTTAACAGCTATCACAACAAGAGTGGCGGAACGTCATTCGACTCCGCTTATCTGGGTCTCAACGGCGGCTTCAATATGGGCGGCTGGCGTTTTCGCCATAATGGCGCACTCAGCTGGCAGCAGCAGGGAGGCAGTCGTTACCAGGTGCTCGATACCTATGCGCGGCGCGACATGACGGCGCTGAAAAGCCAGCTGACACTGGGCGATGCGAATACCAGCGGGGAGATTTTCGATACCTTGTCCTTCCGGGGTGTGCAACTGGCCAGCGATGACCGCATGTTACCCAATTCCTTGCGCGGCTATGCGCCCGTGGTGCGCGGCATTGCCCGCACCAACGCTCGCGTGAGCATACGCCAGGCGGGCAATCTCCTGTTTGAAACGACGGTGGCGCCAGGCGCCTTCGTCATCGATGACATGTATGCCACGGGTTACGGTGGCGACTTGAACGTGACGGTGTCCGAAGCGGACGGTAGCGAACAGCGCTTTGTCGTGCCGTATGCGGCCGTCAGCCAGTTGCTGCGTCCGGGTTCGCTGCGCTTCGGCGCGGCGGCTGGCGTAACGCGCAATAATTTCTTGAGCAAGCAGGCGCGCGTCCTGCAGGGCACTTTGCAGTATGGTTTGAATAATAGCCTGACCGGTTACGGTGGCTTGCAGGCCAGTGAGGACTATTTGTCCCTGCTCGGCGGCGTGGCCTTTGCATTACCGATAGGTGCCGTATCCATCGATCTGAGTCACGCGCAGACGAAACTTGCCGCGGACACGGCCAAGGGCCAAAGTCTGCGCTTGTCATACAGCAAGAATGTCTTGAGCACCGGCAGTAATTTCTCGATGGCTGCTTACCGTTTTTCCACCAGCGGCTATCTGGATTTTGCCAATGCGACGCAAGTACTCGACGCCGAACGCAATGGTTACGATTCCAATATGCAGTATAGACCCCGCAACCGCGTGTCCTTGACCGCCGACCAGCGCCTGGGTGCGTGGGGGCAGGTCAGCATCAGTGGTTATGCACAGAATTACTGGAACCGGCCGGGCCAGGACTTGCAATATCAGCTCAGCTACAACAAGCAGGTGGGGCGCGTGAGCTACGGCATCAATGCCAATCGCAGCAAGGTATCTTATGGCGGCATGGAAAGCAGGATACAACTGACCTTGAGCATGCCGCTGGGTGGCAATGACAGTCTGTACAGGCCGCAAATGTCGGCGCAGGTATCGCGCGACACGGATGGCCGCTATGACCAGCTGGCAACGCTGAGCGGCAGCGCGGGAGAAGAACGGCAATTTAGCTATGGCGCATCAGTGAGCCGCAATGGCAGCAGCAACAGCAGCACCCTCAACGGCCAGTATACCGGGGCGCAGGCGATGGTTGGCGCCAGCGTGGGGCGCGGTACCGGCTATAGCAGTGCCTCGGTCAGCATGAGCGGCAGCGTGGTGGCCCATCCGGGCGGTGTGACCCTGACGCCGCTGCGTGGCGAAACCATCGCCGTCGTGCATGCGCCTGGTGCCGCCGGCGCCAGGGTGGCCGGCTATCCTGGCCTCAGGCTCGACGCCAGCGGCAATGCGGTTCTGCCCTATTTGCGTCCGTATGAATTGAATGAAGTGGCGATTGATCCGCAGGGCACGTCGATGGATGTCGAGCTGAGCGAAACAAGCCAGCAGGTGGCACCGCGCGATGGCGCTGTCGTATTTTTGAAGTATGGCACCAGCACGGGCCGCGCGATCCTGTTCAACGTGAGCTTGGCGAACGGCGAGGCGCTGGCCTTTGGCGCCACAGTGAAAGATGAGCAGGGCTTGCCGGTGGGCGTGGTGGGACAGGGCGGCCAGCTGTATGCGCGCCTGCAGGAAACTACCCGGCAGTTGTCGATTTCCTGGGGCGGCAGGGCGCATGAACGTTGTACCTTGGCCATTCCCGCATCTGTCATGCAGGGCGAGGGCGGCAAGCTGCAGCAGGCCGATGCCGTGTGCGTACCGGAATTGATCAACGCCAAGGCGGCGCCCGCCGATGAACGCAGCGCCGAACTGCTGGGCGGCACGCATACGGTCGACATTTTCGTCAATGGCCAGCGCATGGAACGGCGCGACGTGGCCTTCCTGCCGGTGGCTGGAGAAAGCCGCCCCTCACCGTGCATGAGTACGGTGGATTTGCAGGAATATGGCGTGCAGCTGTCCAAAGCGCAGCATCTGCTGCCTTGCCAGCAAGTGCTGGCATCGATTCCCGGCGCCAGCTGGAGTCAAGAGGCTGCCGTCCAGCGCCTCGATCTGCAGGTGCCTCCGGCATTCCTCACGGCGCGCTCGCCGCGCCAGGGCCCGCAGCTGGCCGCCGCAGGCATCACGCAAAAGAGAAAGCCATAAAGCTGTGCAATGGCTGGAGCATGCCGCCATGTGGGCATGCTCCGATACAAAAAAAACGGCGCGCCAGTGATGGCGCGCCGTTTTTGCGTGGGGAGCGGCCATGCCGCCCGTCAGCGATCAGGGGCTGGAGCCCGTGAGTGCCCGCAGTTCGCCGATGGACAGGCCCGATGCCTCGTGCATGCGTATCAGCATGTCGGTATCGAGCGCGGCATTGCCTCTTCTCAGCTTGCTGATCGCAAAGGGCGGCACACCCAGTTCGCGCGCCAGGCAGGCATCATTGCGCAGCCCCATGTAGGCGAGCAGGCGTTCGACCAGCGCCGCGGCATCGTGCGTGTGGACGCTTGTGCCGGCAGCCATGGCATCGGTGGTCAAGATCAGCGGTAATTGCTTCATGTCGCTCATGTCACATCGCCTTCAGTGTCATTGCCATTGCCACGGGCTTGGTCAGTTGACGCTGGATAAACTCTTCGCGCTCCATCGGGCGCGCCAGCGCATAGCCCTGGCCGATATGGCAGCCGATGCCCAGCAAGGCCGCCAGCACCGATTCGTTCTCGATGCCTTCGGCCACCAGCTTGAGATTGAGTCTTTGTGCCAGTGAAATGAGGGTGGCGACGATGGCGTGCGAATGGGCGTTGGTTTCCATGTCGCGAATGAAGGCGCCGTCGATCTTGACTTCATCGAAAGGCATCTTGAACAGGACGTTGAAGGTGGCGGAACCGGCGCCGAAATCGTCGAGCGACAGGGGAAAGCCCTTCGCCCGCAAGGTGTTGAGGCAAGCCGACAGGCACAGTTCGTCGAGCACCGGCAAGTCTTCGGTGACTTCGACTTTGAGCAGCCGCGTCGGCAGGCAGGCATCCCACATTTTTGTGGCAAGCAGATCGGCCATGCCGGGCGTGCACACGGTATCGATCGAGGCGTTGACGGCAACGGGCACGTCGCCACCTTGACGGCGCAGGTGCTGCAACATGGCGATGACTTCCTTGACGACCAGGTCGAACAGCGGCAGATGCAGGCCGAGCCGGTTCACCATGGGAATGAGTACCGACGGCGGCACGCTGCCATGCTGTGGATGGTCCCAGCGCAGCAGCGCTTCCGCGCTGACAACGCGCCGGCTGTGCAAGTCATACTGGGGCTGGTAGACGACACGCAGCCCGTCACCCGAATGGATGGCATGGATGACGTCCGCGTCGCTGGGCACGGTGAAGGGGCGCGCCGGCAGGCGCTGCCTCATCGTGGTGGATGAAAGGGCATACACGGCTGCGCTCATGGCGATTTTCCCGACAGGTTAAGATGGACGAAGTATAGGAACTTCGGCATCCACGGAAAATCGGACTGTTCTGAAAAGCGGCGTGGCTTCAGAGATCGAATGCGCAGCGCATGAAGTCGCGCCGGATGTCGTTGATCCTGTCGAACTCGCGCGTGTAATACAGCTTGTTCGTCAGCAGCATCGCATAGCGGCCGCGCCTCGGGCTGATCCACATGGCCGTGCCCGTAAAGCCCAGGTGGCACCAGACATCGTCTTGTGGCCCGGTGCCTGCCGCCGGGTGCCAGAACAGGCCGCGCGACGGCTGCAGCTCGCCCGTCCGCACCGTCAGCGAATCGCGCACCCAGCCGGCGTCGAATACCTTGCCGTCCGGCGCCAGCATCGCCCGCAGGAAGCGCTCCAGGTCCGGTACGTTGGAAAACAGCCCGGAAATGCCGCACACGCCGCCCAGCAGCCGGGCCGAAAAATCATGCACCACGCCGGCAAGGTGCGCACCCGCCTGCTCGCAATATTCGGTCGGCGCGACCAGCTGGCCGTACCGTGGCGTCACAGGGCCGTAGCCCGTGGCGGCCATGGCCAGCGGTTGCAGCACATGCTCGGCCAGCGCCACGTCCAGCGGCATGCCCAGCAGCCGCTCGATGACCAGGCCGAGGATCAGGGCCGCGCGGTCCGTGTATTCGACAGCCTGGCCTGGCATGCCTTCCAGCGGCTCGCGCAGCACGCCGCGCACGATATCGTCGTACACCTCGCCATAGCTGGCGCGCAGGCGGGCGCGCAGCGGCAAGCCGGCCGTGTGCGTCAGCAGCTGGAAAATCGTGATGGGCGCCAGCGCATAACCTTGGGTGCCGGGCAGTACGTCGGCCAGCCGGCTGTCCAGGCCCAGGCGATTCTGCTTCACCAGCTGGCCGACCAGCGACCAGACGCTGATGATCTTGGTCAGCGACGCGATGTCGAACAAGGTGTCGACTTGCATCGCGGCACTGGACGCCTCGGGCGTGAGCCGCCCGGCCGCGCCTGCCACGCCGTGGTCGACGCTGCCCACGGACCAGGCCGCACCCGGAAAAATCTGTTCATGCACGCCGGCTTCCACCAGCGCCGTCAGTTGGTCCGTATGTTCCGATATTTGCATGATGATTGTGCCGTGTTTATCTTGTCATGCTCTGCCGCTGCCACGCCCAGCCAGCGCGCCACCGATTGCGCCACCCATTGCCCTTCGTCGAGCGGCAGGTCGTGACCGGCGTCGCCGTGGATCAAACAATCGGCTTGCCAGGCGCGCGCCAGACGCTGCGAGCAGCGGTGGTCGACCAATCGGTCCAGCGCGCCGGCCATCACCAGCACGGGCATGGCCGGGCGGATTGCCGGGGCGCGGTAGCGGGCCGCCGACAGCAGCTGGCGCAGCGCGTTGCGGCGGCTGACCGGGTATTGCTGCTGAAAACTGAGCCAGTCGGCCAGCAGCGCGGGGTTGCCGCCAGCATGCCGCTGGCTCGTCAGACGCAGGATCAGCGCTTCCTGGCTACTTTTGTCGCCCAGCAGCAGCTGGCGCAGCAGCGCGCCATAGTTTTGCCAGCGCAGGCGCCGGTAAAACGGACTATATGGCCGCATGCTGGTGTTGAGCAGCACGCACCGGGCGATTTCCTGCGGATAGCGGCTAGCCCATTCCACGGCCACCATGCCGCCCAGGGACAGGGCCAGCAAGTGGTACGGTGCAGCGATGCCGCGCGCCAGCAAGTCTGCGCGGCAGGCTTCCACCATGTCGGCCACGCGGGTGGCGCTGTCCTGCGCGTGGCGCCCGCCATTGCCGGGCAAGTCGGGCGTGACGATGCGGGCGCCGGGCAGGGCGCGCGCCAGGGTGGCGGGAAAGCTGCCCCAGTGGCGCTGTTCGCGCATCAGGCCGCGCAGCAGGATCCAGGTGGGCGAGCCGCTCATGACTCGTACCATTGCGCCAGCGCGCGTCGGCGCTGGGCCTTGCGCAGCAAACCTTCCGGCATCCAGCGGCCGTGGCTGCTGGCGGCGCGCATGAGGAAATCGAACCACACGAGGTGCCGGCGCAGCACGCGCTGCAAGCGGTGCGCGGCCGTGGGGTTGAAGATGCTGACCCGGTTGAACAGCTGGCGCGGGTTTTTCTTGACCCAGCGCCATGAACCCATTTCCAGGGTCAGCGGCAGGAACACGCGCCCGCTGTAGCTGGTGCCGTTCAGGTACAGATAGTCCCACAGGTCTCCGTGCGTGCGGTATTGGCGGCTTTGCGGCTCGAATACATAGTTGTGGTTGGGGTAGCTCTGGCTGAACAGCTCTTCCAGCGCGCCGATCTCGGCCAGGTGCTCGATTGGCACCTGGGTATGCGCGTGGGGAAACCAGATGCGGTCGCGTAAGCCGAAGCCGGAATGGCAATCGAGGGCGATGCTGAACTGGCGCGACAGCAGTTCGCGCTCGACGAGGTCGCACACGGCCTGGCTTTCCACCTCCATCGGCCCCCCGGCCGCGCCGCGGTACCAGGGCAGGCGGGCACTGTAGCGCTGTCCACCGAGCATGAACGGCACTTTTTCGCGTGCGCTCAATGGCGCGTTGCGCATCAGGTCGACGCCCTGCGGATTGCAGCGCGTGGCTTGCCACATACCGCCCGGATTGACCAGCGGCATGAACACGAGGCGCATGCTTTCCAGCTGCTGGTGCAGGGTGGCGTCCCAGCGCAGGCGGGCGATCAGGCTTTCCAGGAAAGACAGGATGACTTGCGTGCCGATGCGTTCGAGGCCGTGGATGCCGCCAAAAAAACCCAGCACGGGCACGTCGGGACTCGGATTGCCCAGCGCAATCGTGTACACGGGAAACTCGCGCCCATCCATGGCGATGCTGCAGGGCGCGGCTACTTCCAGGTGGCTGCCGCCCTCGTCGATGAGGCGCTTCAGCATGACCAGCTCGGGCAGATTCTTTTCGATCATCAGGCGTCTGAAAGGGAGAGTAGCAGCCAGTGTAGCCGAAATAAGCGCCGCGCCCGACGTCCCGTATGGCGAAATTTGCGCACGCCGCTGATGTCACGAAGCCGTCATTTTTTGTGTGTAGGCTATTGCAGTTGATGCAAGAATTGTTACTTGGTAATGCCTTGTTTCCACGCATTTCTCCCTCACACGATAGCGACTCGATAGTGATATGACAGGCAGCCCGGCATCCGTCCATGTGCTAGCGCTGGCGGGATACCTGGTTTTGCTGGGTTTCCTGGCCGCGGTGGGACCGGTGCGGGCGCAGCCGGCCGATGGCGCCGTGCTGCAATTCGATATTGCCGCGCAAAATCTGGGCGACGCGCTCGACCTGTACAGCCGCCGCACGGGCATCGCCGTGCTGATGGACCAGCGCTACGCGCAGCGCCAGTCGGCCGCCGTGCGCGGCGCGTATGCGGCCGGCGCGGCCCTGCAAGCCTTGCTGGAAGGCACGGGCCTGCAATCGCGCCTGTCCGATGCGGAAGCTGTCATCGTGTATGCGCCGGCCGCAGCTTCAGCGGCGGCCACCGCTGCGGACTTGCCGCAGGCGGCCGTCGTGGCCGCCGCCGACATTCCCGGCGCCACGCAGGGCGGCGGCGACCATGCGGCCTATGTCAGCCGCTTGCAGCACGTGCTGCTGGGACTGCTGTGCCGCGCGGCGCAGACGCGTCCCGGCGGCTACCGGCTGGCGCTGCAACTGTATCTGAACCGCGCCGGCGTGGTGGACCGCGTGCACCTGCTCGACAGCACAGGCTTGCGCGCGCGCGACACGGCCATTGCGCGCCTGGTGCTGGGCATGAGAGTGGGCGCCGCGCCGCTGCCGTCGATGCCGCAGCCCGTTTCCATCCTGCTGCTGCCGCAGGGGCCGGGCAGCGAAGTCGATTGCGGCCCCGGCACGACGGCAAGGCTTGCGCCATGAGCATGCCCGACCTGCGCACCAAGCTCAAACGCCACCTCAGTTCGCGCTACGCCGTGCTGCGCTGGCGCCTGGAGCGCGTGGTCGGCTGCAAGCACCATGCGGCCGATGCGCTGCAGGAAACCTGGCTGCGCCTCGAAGCGATGGTGGCGCCTGGCCCGGCCGCCGCGCCCGTCCACAATCCCGACGCCTATCTGCTGCGCATGGCGGCCAATATCGCCACCGACGCGTACCGGCGCGACCGCATCATCGTCACGGAGCGCGAACGCGAAGAACTGATGCACATGGCCGACGAGGCCGGCGACGACATCAGCGACCCGGCGCGCATCGTCTCGGCGCGGCTCGACGTGCAGGCGCTCGACGCTGCGCTGGCAGGCCTGTCGCCGCGCCGCCGCGCCATCCTGACGGCGGCGCGCATCGACGGCATGCTCAATGCGGACATCGCCGAGCGCTTCGGCATTTCCGTGGCGATGGTCAAGAAAGAATTGCAGGCCGCCATGCAACACTGTAAAACGTGCATGGCCGGCGCCGATGCCGCCCAGCGCAGCGATGTGTCGGGCCGGCGTAAATACTGATGAATCCCATGACTGCTTCTGACCGCGATCCACGCGACGTTTTTGAACATACCGACACGGCCATCGACCGGGAAGCCGCCGCCTGGTGGGCGCGGCTGCGTGCCGACGATTTTACGCAGGCCGACGCCGACGCCTTGCGCGCTTGGTGCGCACGCAGCCCCGGCCATGCGCGCGCCTGGCGCGAGCTTCAACAAGTATGGCAGGCGCTCGACCCCGCCTTGACCCGCGCCGCCGTCGCGCCGCAGGGGGAAAACGTGCTGGCGTTCCCGGCGCGCCCCGGCCGGCGGGCGTTTCTCGGTGGCGCGCTGGCGGCCGGCGTGGCCGTGCTGGCTTTGCGTCCACCGCTGGGCGCCTGGCCGTCGCTGCAGGAATTCTCCGCCGACTACCGCACGGGCACGGGCGAGCAGCGGCAAGTGGCCCTGTCGCAGCAGATGACGATACAGATGAATACGCAGACGCGCATCGATGTGCGCGCGCCCGAGTCCATCGAATTGCTGGGCGGCGAGGCGGAAATCCTCGCCAGCGGCGCGCGCCAGCCCGTCACGGTGCTGGCGGGCGCGGGGCGCCTGCTGGCGCAGTCGGCCCGCTTCAATGTGCGCCATACGGACGACGCCGTCTGCGTCACCTGCCTGGCGGGCGCCGTGGAGGTGGTCTGGCGGCAGCGCCGCCACACCCTCGATGCGGGACAGCAACTGGTCTACGACGAGCGGGGCGTGCAGGCGGCCATGGCGGCGCCGGTGGAAGAGGCCAGCGCGTGGCGCACGGGCGCGCTGTCGTTTGTCGGCAAGCCGCTGGCCGATGTCGTCGATGAAATCAACCGCTACCGGCCCGGCCGGGTGGTGTTGCGCAACGCCGAGCTGGGCCGCCGCCTCGTGCGCATGCGTTTTTCCATCGGGCAAATCGATGGCGCGCTGGCGATGATACGCGACCTGTACGGCGCGCAAATGACCAGCCTGCCGGGCGGCATCGTGCTGCTCAGCTGATTCCTGGTTTCCCTGCGGCAGGGGAATCAAAATATTTTTCAAAAAGCATTATCCCTTCCGCCGCCCAGCTACGTCATGGAGGTATGGACGCTTGCGCTACCGCCAGGCTCCGTTCCCTACTCTCTAGCCAGGAAACCATTGCCATGACCAAGTTTCACACTGCCCAGCGCCCAGTCCCAAACGTTGACACGGACGCGCAGCGTACCTCCACGCTGGGCAGCCGCTTGCGGCTCACGCCGCTCGCTTACGCACTGACCACCATGCTGATGGCGGGCGCCTTTGCTACGCCGGCGCGCGCGCAGCAGGCATTCAGCGGCGGCTGGTTCGCGGCCAAGGGCGCGGCGCAAAATACGGCGGCCAACTCGGGCCGGCTGCCGAATGGCCAGCCGCTGCCGCTGGGCAGTCGTCCCGACGGCCAGCAACAGCAAGCAAATCAGCAGTTGCAGCGTTCGCTCAACAACCTGAACCTGGCCGCGCGCGCCATCGCCGCGCAACAAGCATCCCAGGCGCAGGCGCGCCAGGCGGCCGCCGGCGGCGCCAGTGTGCCAAATGGCCTGGCGCAGGGCGGCTTGCAGGTCGACACCAACAGCCTGACGGCCGGCTGGCTCCATGCCCAGGGTCCCGTGCAGACGGTGGCGAACGGCAAGACGGCCGTGGTGGTGCAGCAGACGGCGGACAAGGCCATCCTGAACTGGGAAACGTTTAACGTGGGCAAGGACACGACATTGACGTTCCAGCAGCAAAAGGACTGGGCCGTGCTGAACCGCGTCAACGATCCGCTGGCGCGTCCCAGCCAGATCCAGGGCCAGATCAAGGCCGACGGTACGGTATTGCTGGTCAACCGCAACGGCATCGTGTTTACGGGCACGAGCCAGGTCGACACGCGCAGCCTGGTGGCGGCCGCGGCCCGCATCAGCGACGCGCAATTCCAGAAAAACGGCATCTACAGCCCTGGCACGGCCGGCGCCGCAACGTTCACGGATGCGGCCGGCAAGGTGCAGGTGCAGGCCGGCGCGCGCGTCAGTAGCAATGCGCCCAAGGGCAGCACGGAAGGCGGTGGTTACGTGATGCTGCTGGGGACAGAGGTCCACAATGGGGGCGAGATCAATACGCCCAAGGGCCAGGCCCTGCTGGCCGCCGGCGACGGTTTTAGCATCAAGAAGGGCGTGGGCACGGATGGCAATCCGCTGTCGACCACGCGCGGTAGCGAAGTCACGCCGCAGTTCGCGGCCGGCAGCACGGCGGGCAAGGTCGTCAACACGGGCCTGATACAGGCGCGTGAAGGCGATGTCACGCTGGCGGGCCGCGACGTGCGCCAGGAAGGCGTGCTGCTCGCCACCACCACGGCCGCCACGCGCGGCACGGTCCACCTCAACGCCCTGGGCAGCGACGCTGCCGTCACCGTGGGACGCGGCGCCACCACGGCCATCCTCGTCGAGGACGACGGCAAGACGATGGCGCTCGACAGCCAGCGCGACGCCATGCGCGGACCGGCCGTGTCGGCGGAACAGAATATCTCGCTCGTCAATGACCGCCGCGACCAGTCGCGCATCGAGATCGGCAGCGCCGGCACGGTGGAATTGCTCGCCGATTCGCTGACCCTGGCCACGGGCGGCCAGATCGCCGTGAATGCGGCCAGCCGCAGCCTGTTACGCGACGGGGCGCAGCTTGACGTGTCCGGCGCCGTCGGCGTCAAGGTGGCGATGGCGGCCAACAATATCGAGATCAATGTGCAGGGCAACGAGCAGCGCGATGCGCCTGTCAACCGCGACGGCAAGGCCCTGATCAACAACAGCATCTGGGTCGACCGCCGCAAGCTGGTGTTCGTACCGAAAGGCACGAATGGCTACGACAGCGACCGCTGGTACACGGCCGGCGGCTTGCTGGAAGTGGCCGGTTATCTGGGCACGCAGGGGCACTCCGTCAGCGAATGGATGGGGCAGGGCGGCACGGTGAGCTTCGGCGGCAAGGATGTCGTCACGCAGCTTGGCTCCAGCATCAATCTGTCCGGCGGCACCCTGGACGTGCAGACGGGCGCGTTGCGCCAGACCTGGCTGAAAGGCGCGGACGGCAAGCTGTACGAAGCGGGCAGCGCACCGGCCGACTTGCCGTACGCGGGCGTGTACAAGGGTTACGAGGAAGAACATGCGCGCTGGGGCAAGGAAGCCAGCGCTTTCTACGCCAACCCCCTGATCGCCGCACAAAAGCGCCTGGAAAACGGCTACACGGTGGGCCGCGACGCGGGCAAGCTGGTGGTTGCCACGGGGTCGGCCGTGCTGGAAGGAGCGATTGCGGGCGATGTCTTCCAGGGCGAGCGCCAGAGCCAGGCGCCGCAGGCGCTGCTGGACGGCTACCAGCAGTCGCAACTGGCGGCAGCGCAGCGGGGCCAGCTGGTCGTCGGCGAGTATCAGGCCATGTTCGACAAGCGCACGGGCGTGCTGCAGCATGCGCTGTCGGCCGTCATGGACGAAGTGCGCCTGACGCGGGTGCAGGACGGCATCGCCGCCGGCCTCGATGTGACAGGCGCGCTGGAGCCGGAGCGCCAGGGCCGGCTGCTGCTCGACACCAATTTGCTCAACAGCCAGCAACTGGGCGCCATCCGCATCGCCGCCAAGGGCGCGATCACCGTCGACAGCGCGCTGCAAGTGGCCGACGGCGGCAACATCACCCTGTTCGGCAAGGATGTGGCCATCAATAGCAGCCTGCGCAGCCATGGCGGCAGCATCCTGGCCGGCAATGTGCTGAACCAGATTGGCGCGCTGGGCATGGCTGACACTGTCGTCAATCCGGGCGTGTCGCCGGGCACGTTGTTGCTGGCCGATGGCGTGACCCTCGATACGAGTGGTCTGCTCAGCAACGTGCTGCGCGATCCGCTGGCCGCCGCCGGCTTGCCGTACCTGAACGGCGGCACGGTATCGTTGCGCGCGTTTGGCGACGTGCGCATTGGCAATGGCAGCCTGATCGACGTGAGCTCGGGCGCGGCCATCCTGTCGCAGGCGAAACAGCAGGGCGGCAAGGGCGGTAACGTGGCCCTGGCCAGCTATGGGCCGGAAGCCGACCTGGTGCTGGGCGAGGGCGCGCAAGTGCGCGGCCATGGCGTGGCGGGTGGCGGCAAGCTGGAATTGCAGGCCAACAAGATCCTGGTCGGCCAAGCCGATACCGGACAGAAAGGTACCCTGCAGCTGGAGGGCGACTTCTTCGACAAGGGTTTTTCCAGCTACAGCCTGCTCGGCAAGCAGGGCGTGACGGTGGCGGACGGCGCGCAGGTTGACGTGCGCATGCCCGTGCTGCGCGTGGTGGACAATGAAAAACTGGCCCTGTGGACGCCGGAACAGGTCACGGAAAACGCCGTCAAGGGCACCTTGACGCAGCGCAAGGGCGCCAGCCTGGCCCTGCAGGTGGGCGACGTGCAGTCCGATGCGGCCGACATGGCCAGCGCCGAGTTGCTGGTCGGCAAGGGCGCCGTGGTGAATGTCGATGCGGGCCAGTCGATCAAGCTGTCCAGCGTGGGCCAGCTGACGGTGGAAGGGCGGCTGAACGCCTGGGGCGGCAAGATCAGCCTCGGCGGCGTGGGCGTCGCCGTGAATGTGTCCGAAGCGGTGGAAGCGGCCGGCCATGGCCGCTCCCTGTGGATAGGCGAAAATGCCGTGCTCGACGTGGCCTCGCGCGCCGTCACGGCCACGGACGTGCAGGGCCGGCGCTACGGCAAGGTGCTCGATGGCGGCAGCATCGTCATCGGCGGCGAGATCGACCATGCGCAGGGCAGCACGTCGGCGGCTAGCCTGTTCGTCGTCGTGCGCGACGGCGCCGTGCTGGACGCTTCGGGCGCGCATGCGGTGCTCGATGTGAACGGCGCGGCCATCGACGTGGCCAGCGCGGGCGGCAGCATCGCGCTGGCGTCGAACAATGGCTTGTACCTCGATGGCCTGTTGCTGGCCCGGGCGGGCGGCGCGGGCGCGGCGGGCGGCAGCCTGTCCGTCGCCACGGGCACCCCCGTCTACCTGAAAGTGCTGGCCACGGACAAGGTGCTGCAGGGGCGCCAGCTGGCCGTGACGCAACGCCAGGGCGCCAGCGACCTGGCTGAACACGTGAACGCTCGGGATGCGGCGGCAACGCTGCAGTACGGCCACGGCCGTTTTTCCGTCGAGCAAGTGGAAGCGGGCGGCTTCGGCAGCCTGGCCCTGCTGGGCGCCGCCTCCTTCGATGGCGACGTGTCGCTGAATCTGCAGCAAAGCTTCCAGCTGTACGGCGCGCCCGTGCTGACACCAGGCAGCAAGCCCGGCGCGAAGGTCAGCATCGCGGCACCGTACGTGCGCCTGGCCAGCATCAAGCCGGCCGGCAAGGATTTCTATGTCACGCCAGGCACGGCCGGGGAGTCGCCGATGGCCGGCCAGGTCAGCATCGCGGGCGACCTGATCGATGTGCGCGGCCTGGTCAATATCGTTGCCGACGACGTGCGCCTGAGCAGCCGCGGCGACTTGCGCTTCCTGCTGTCCCCGCTGGGCTGGGGCGGCGCGGAGGCGACGACGGTGCTGTCCTCGCCGGGCGACATGACCCTCAGTGCAGCCCAGCTGTATCCGGAAACGGGCGCCGGCGCCGCCGTACGCGTCGGCTACGGCCGCGTCGATGGAACGTTTGGCTACGACCCGGCGCGCAGCCTGCGCATCGCCCGCACGACGGACAGCGTGCCGGCCATGCCGTATTCCGCCTTCGGCTCGCTGGAACTGGAGGCCGCGCATATCGAGCAGGGCGGCGTGGTGCGTGCGCCGCTGGGGCGCCTGGCGATCGGCGCTGCCCGCTATGAAAATGACAAGAGCCTGAGCGTCAATCTGCTGGCCAACAGCATCAGCTCCGTCAGCGGCGCCGGCCTGGTCATGCCGTATGGCGGCACGGTCGATGGCCAGAGCTGGAACGTGGATGGCAAGCTGGCCACCTTCATGGGCGTGGGCGGCTTCAATGCGCAGGGCGGCTTGCGCGTCGGCGTGGAAATGGCCGGCGTGGCCGTGCAGGTGCAGCCGGGCGCGCTGCTCGACCTGTCGGGCGGCGGCGAACTGACGGGCGCCGGCTTCATCGCGGGCCGCGGCGGTTCCACCGATGCGCGCTACCACCCGCTGGCGCAAGTGAATGCGAACGGCGGTTTCATCCTGCCGGGCCTGGCGACGAATCCCGTGTACGCCATCGTGCCCGGTGTGCAGGCGCCGCAAGCGCCTTCGGGCGCCGCCGATGCGGCCATCGGCCGGCAGGTGACGATAGGCAACGGCGTGCCTGGCCTGGCGGCCGGCACCTACACCCTGATGCCGTCGACCTACGCCTTGCTGCCGGGCGCCTTCCGCGTGGAACTGAACGGCCTGGCGGGGCAGGGTAGCGCCGGTACGCTGGCGCAGCCGCTGCGCAACGGTTCCTGGGCCGCGCCCGGCACCTTGTCGATCGCCGGCACGGACATCCGCGCGCCGCTGGCCAGCCAGCTGATCATCACGCCGGCCAAGGTCGTGCGCACGTATTCCCAGTACAACGAAATGGGTTATGCCGCGTTCGCCCTGGCCGATGCGCAAACGCGGGGCATTCCCCGCGCGATGCTGCCGGCCGATGCGAAAACGCTCAAGCTGAACCTGGCGCCCGGCGGCGGCCTGGAGACGTTCCAGTTCCACGGCACGGGCAAGTTCGCCGCGGCCGAGGGCGGCTATGGCGGCACCGTGGTGCTGATGTCGAGCAATACCTCCGCTGGCGAGATCGAGCTCCTCGCGGATGGCGCGCCGGCCAGCGGTGACGCGAAACAGGTCAGCATACGCACTTCCAGTTTGAACAATATCGGCGCGGCCCGCATCGTGGTGGGCAATGCGCCCACGGTGGAATATGGCCAGGGCGGCAATTACGTGAACTTCGGCGTCCAGTCGGCGCGCGCCATTTACCTGCGCGCCGGCGCCGTCCTGTCGGCGCCCGAAGTATTCCTCGTCGCCCAGGATCCGGGCAATTCTGAACTGGGCGACGGCGTGATCGATATCGCGCCCGGCGCCGGCATCAACACCCTGGGACGCGGCAAGGCGGCCTACGACGCCAACGATGGCTTCATCTACCAGAGCCGCCCGGACGTGCACGTGCTGGCCGCGTCGAACGGCTTGCTCAACGTGGCGCCCGTCAGCGGCGCGACGCGCGGCGGCATCCGCATCGGCATGTGCGCCGACGCTTGCGCGGGCAGCGGCACGGCCAGCCTGTACTCGGAAGGCACCTTGCTGCTGGCGACCAGCGGCAGCTTCCAGCTCGACGACACGGCCCGCTACGGCACGCGCAACCTGAGCCTGGCTGTGGGCGCCATCAATATCGGCTCGAACGAGGCGCTGGCGGCGGCCCAGGCCAGCGGCACGCGTCCCGCCGGACTGACCCTGAACCAGGGCCTGCTGGACCGTTTGCTGCGCGGCGACACCAGCACGGGCGCGCCGGCACTGCAGGCGCTGATGTTGAACGCCGCCGACAGCGTCAATTTTTATGGCGACGTGGTGCTCGACACCTACGACAAAGTCAGCGGAAAATCGAACCTGGAGCGCCTGGTGCTGACCACGCCGGCCATGTATGGCCAGGGCGGTGCCGGCACGGTGGCGACCATCCGCACGGCCAACCTGATCTGGGGCGGGGCCCTGTCGGCGCCCGGCAATGTGATCGCGCATGGCGCCGGCACGGGCAGCGGCACCCTGAACCTGGAGGCCGAACGCATCGATTTCGGCTTCGGCCCCTTCACACAGCCGGCCGGTGTCGCCACCTTCGACCGCCTGGCGCTGGGTTTTGGCACCGTCAACCTGAAAGCCTCGGGCCAGGTCACGGCCAACCACAAGGGCAGCCTGTCCGTCTACCAGGCGCAGGGCGCGTATGAAACGGGCAAGGGCTTCCGGTACAGCGGCGGCAACCTGAACATCAGCACGCCGCTGCTGACGGGCGAGGCCGGCTCGTCGCACAGCTACACGGCGGGCGGCGCGCTGGCCGTGACGGCGCCGGCCGGCGCGCCAGCCCCTTTCGCCAAAACTAACGCGGCGCTGGGCGCCCAGCTGGCCTTGAACGGCGACAGCGTGACGGTGGCGACAGCCGTGGTGCTGCCGAGCGGCAAGCTCACCGTCAACGCGCAGCACGACATCAGCGTGGCCGACGCTGCGCGCATCGACATGGCGGGCCGCAAGAGCACCTTCTTCGACGTTGATAAATACAGCTGGGGCGGTGACGTGGTCCTGGACAGCCGCGCCGGCGATATCCGCGCAGCTGCCGGCAGCGTGCTCGACCTGTCGGCCGAGAACAACCGCGCCGGCAGCCTGAAGGCCGTAGCCCTCGATGGCGCGGCCGGCATGGTGGAGCTGCAAGGCAAGATATTGGGCGGCGCCAGCGGCAGCTACGACGCGGGCGGCACCGTGGTGCCGTACAAGCTGGGCAGCGTGGACGTGCGTGCGCAAACCCTGGGCCCAAGTGGCACCCTGGACAGCCAGTTCGCGTCGCTGAACAAGCGCCTGAGCGAAGGCGGCGTGACGGGCGCACGCAGCTTCCAGCTGAAACAGGGTGACCTGACGATAGGTAACGAAATCAAGGCTGGCGAAGTGCAGGTATCCGTCGATAACGGCCGCCTCACCGTTGCTGGCACCATCGACGCCAGCGGCGAGCGCGTGGGCAGCATCCGCCTGGCCGGCAAGCATGGCGTCACCCTGGCCGGCAACGCCGTGCTCGATGCGCACGGCACCGTCTTGCGCGTCGACAGCTATGGCAAGATCATCGACAGTCCAAACCGCGCCACGGTGGAACTGAACGGGGGCGAGGGCACATTGGACCTGGCCGGTGGCGCGCAGATCGACGTGCGCCACGGCACGGCCGCCGTGCTTGGCAAGGGCAAGGGCGAATACGACGGCGCCACGCGCGGCACGGTGGAACTGAGCGCGCCGCGCCTGGGCAGCGGCGGTTCCCGCACGGACGCAGACGCGGCCACCTTCGGCGACGTCGCCATCGCCAGCGGCAGCGGTTTTACCATCCGCGGCGCGAAATCGATCGCCATCAACGCCATGCAGCGCTACGACGATGCGGCTTATGCCACGGACCTGTCGGCCAGTGGCCGCCCGTATCAGGTGGTCAACCAGGCATACCTCGACAGCAAGCATGCGGACAGCACGGCGTTTATCAATGCGGCGCTGGCCAACACGAACTTGCGCAACAGCAAGCTGGCGGGCTTTAACACGGCCGCGTATGCCGAGGCGCTGCACTTGCGTCCCGGCGTCGATATCGTCAGCAAGACGCCAGACGGCGACCTGGTGGTGCAGGGCGACCTGGATTTGTCGGGCATGCGCTATGCCAGCCTGAACCCGCGTTTTCAAGTAACGAATGCGCGCGGCTCTGGCGAGGTGGGCAGCCTGCTGCTGCGCGCCGGCGGCGATTTGAATATCTATGGCAGCATCAATGACGGCTTCGCGCCGCCGCCGTCCACGCAGGACGACAAGGGCTGGTTGCTGTTGCCGGGGCGAGACATCAACGGCAGCGACGTCATCGTGCCGGGCACGGGCGTGACCCTGGCCGACGGCACCATTTTCCCGGGCGGCGTCACACTCAATTACGACGTGCCCGTCAAGGCGCTGAGTTTCCGCGCCAACACGCGCCTGCCCGTGGACGTGGTCCTGAACCAGGTGCTCACCTTGCCGGCCGGCACGGTCCTGGCGGCTGCCGTGCGCGACAGCGCTGGCAATGTCGTCCACGCGGCGGGTACCTTGCTGGCCACGGAACAGACCTTTACTGCCGGCATGCGGCTCGACGCGGGCAGCGTGGTCGCGCAAATGGTCAAGGTGCGCGCCATGACCTGGCCGAAAGGCGTTGCCTTGCCGGGCTTGCTGGGCGAGCGCAACGTGGTCACCCTCAGTGGCAAAGTGGAGCTGCCCGTCGGCGCGCTGATCCCGAACGGCACCGACGTCAAGCTGCTGCCCGGCGTGACGTCCATCGCATTGCGCCCGGAAGTGGCGGGGCGCCAGGGCGCGCTGTGGGCCATCGCACCGATGCTGGCCGAAGGTTCGCAATCGTGGGGCATGCGACTGGCGGCCGGCGCCGACCTGGAGGCGGCCGACACGCGCAGCGTGCAGGCGCATCCGGCCCACGGCACCCTGCGCCTGGCCGACAGCCATTACGGCATGTATGGCGTCATGATCCCGCCGAAGGGCGTGCAGCACTGGACGCAGGCGGCGCAGGAGCTGGGCGAGCGCGAGGGCATCGTCGGCATCGTGGCGGGCGAACCGATCACCGAGGAATTCATCAGCCAGTTCGGCCAGACCGTGGCGGAGTTCTGCGCTGGCGACGCCAGCATGTGCGTGCTGAAGCTGGCCTATGTATGGACCAAGGCCGGCGCCGAAGAATTCGCCGACCCGAGCGTGAAGGCGGGCGACGTGGTCGACCTGGCCGGCCTGGGCTGGCCCACCATGTGCGAGGAAAACCCCACCTGGTGCGGCACCTCCAACCCCACCTTCGACAACAAGGCGTCCAGCCTGCGCTACAGCGTGCTGCGCACGGGCACGGGCGACCTGGACCTCGTCAGCGGCGGCGACTTGCGCATGGATAGCCTGTACGGCGTGTACACGGCCGGCATGTCGTCGGTGGCGACGGCGGCGGGCGACCCGTACAACCTGCCGCGCGCGCGCAATCTGGACGGCACGGTGTTGTCCAACCCCGATGGCGCGCATGAGCGCCTGGTCGATGGCGGCGCAGACAGTCTCTACCGCGCCTGGTATCCGGACCAGGGCGGCAATCTGCTGCTGCGGGTGGCTGGCGACCTGAGCGGCTCGCTGGTCGGCGGGGCTGCCGCCACCAACGGGCGCCCCGTCAGCAAGGATGGCCCCGGCGATTCGGTGGCGGTGGGCAACTGGCTGTGGCGCCAGGGCAGCGGCGGCGTGGCCACAGGCGGTCCGGCCCAGCCGACGGCGTGGTGGATCAATTTCGGCAGCTATGTGGGCCGCGATGCCCTGGCCGATACCGTGCTGGGCTTTACGGGCTTCGGCACCCTGGGCGGCGGCAATGTGCGCGCCGACGTGGCCGGCGATGCGGGCGTGCTGGCGCCGAAGGTTGCCACCGTCTTCAACACCAACATCAATCCGCGCTCGCAGGGCTTGCTGCTGGCCGTGGGCAGCACGGGCCGCGTGCTGGCCGACGGCAGCCTGCAACTGACGGGCGGCGGCGACCTGGACCTGCGCGTGGGCGGCGGCCTCAATCCGGCCAGCCAGTCCGGCGGCGGCCACTTGAATGGCGCGCTGGCCGACTTGCGCGGCCACGTGGAGGTAGCCGCTGCCCAGCTGGGCAAGGTCGCGCTGCAGTACGGCACGCGCGCTACCGACCACGTGCCGCTGGAAACGCGCGCCTTCGACGCCTTCCGCGCCACCCGCGCCACGCCGCAGGGCGGCATGACCCTGGTGCCCGGCGACGCCACTTTCAATGTGGCCACCCTGGGCGACCAGGTGCTGCAGGATGTGGCCGACCCCGGCCGCGTACCGATGTTCAACGCCGCGTCGTATACGAGCGCGGCGGGCGAAGCGGGCGCCGGCTACAGCTGGTTCAGCCTGTGGACGCCGCGCACGGCGCTCGACCTGTTTTCCGCCGGCGGCAACATGACGCCGCTGACCGCGCCGATCGGCACGGCCACCGACCTGGCCGTCGTCTATCCCTCTATCGTGCGGGCCGCGGCCGCGAATGGCAGCTTGTACTATGGCAAGACCATCACGGACTGGGGTGGCGCGACCGCGTATGCCGATCCTTTGCTGCTGGCGCCGTCGCCAAACGCCCAGCTGGAATGGCTGGCCGGCGATTCCATCTATGCGGGCGGCTACGCCGTCAGCCAGTCCGGCGCGGCCGCCGACAGCATGGCCACGCCGTTCAAGCCAGCCTTCGAGGCCTGGAACCTCAGGCCCGGCAGCCAGACTGCCCTGGGCGGCAATGTTTCGAGCACGGGCGTGCCGTCGTCGCAGTGGAACGCTCCGCTGTTCGCCTTCGGACCCGATTCCGCCGCCGGTCCGGCCAACAGCGGCACGCAAGCGGCGCGCATCTACGCCGTGAAGGGCGATCTGATCGGCGTCAATAGCGGCCGCATGGTCGCGTTCTACGATGCCAAACACGCAGGCGTCACCTGGTACGAGGGGGCGCAACCGGTGTGGATGAAGGCGGGCCGCGATATCGTCGGCAGCGGCACGGCGCTGCTGGAAGCCATCGACGGCACGGGCGGTGGCGACATGATGTTCCGCAATTACAGCAACCTGTTCGTGCACAACAACGCGTTCGACGTGTCGGTGGTCTCGGCCGGACGCGACATACTCAATAGCTCTTTCAACGTGGCCGGCCCCGGCACGCTCGACATCAGCGCCGGACGCAATATATTGATGCAGGACAAGGGCAGCGTCGTCAGCCTCGGCCCCGTCGTCGCGGGAGACAAGCGCCCGGGCGCCGGCATCGCCATGCAGGCCGGCGTGGGCGCGGCGGGCCTCGACTACCTGCGCTTCGTCAAGCCCTATCTTGACCCGGCGAACGTGGCGCAGTCGGGCGTGCCGCTGGCCGACCAGGCCGGCAAGGTGGTGAAAGCGTACGACGGCGAACTGGCCACCTGGCTCGGTGAACGCTACGGCTTCAAGGGCACGCCTGCCGAGGCGCTGGCCTACTTCCTGGCCTTGCCGGCACCGCAGCAGCGCGTGTTTGCCCGCAATGTGTATTTTGCGGAACTGAAGGCGGGCGGGCGCGAGTACAACGATGCGGACAGCGCGCGTTACGGCAGCTTCCTGCGCAGCCGCAACGCCATCGCGGGCCTGGCGCCGGCCACGGACGCGAACGGCAAGGCGATTGCCTATACGGGCGACATCATCATGTACCGCGGCCTGTATTCCAAGTGGAACGACGGCGAGCAGCGCAGGGATTACTTCCCCCGCAGCGGCTACGTGCACACCAACTTCGGCGGCGGCATCCAGATGCTGACGCCGGGCGGCAAGCAGGTGCTGGGCATTGAAGGCGAGGCGCCGCCGTCGACCTCGGGCGTCATCACCAAGGGCGGCGGCAACATCGACCTGTTCTCGCAAGGCAGCATTTTGCTGGGCCAGAGCCGCATCATGACGACGTTCGGCGGCGATATCCTCGGCTGGTCCTCGCAAGGCGACATCAACGCGGGCCGCGGCTCGAAGTCGACCATCGTCTACACGCCGCCCAAGCGCGTGTATGACAACTGGGGCAACGTGACCCTGTCGTCCGACGTGCCGAGCACGGGCGCCGGCATCGCCACCCTGGCGCCGATCGCGGAAGTACCGGCCGGCGACGTGGACTTGCTGGCCCCGCTGGGCACCATCGATGCGGGCGAGGCGGGCATCCGCGTGTCGGGCAACGTCAACCTGGCCGCGCTGACCGTGATGAACGCGGCGAATATCCAGGTCAAGGGAGAAGCGAAGGGCATGCCGGCGGTGGCGTCCGTCAACGTGGCCGCCATGACGAACGCCAGCGCGGCCGCCACGCAGGCGACGGCCGCCGCCCAGGACGTGGTGCAGCGCGAACGCGCCGCCACCCGTTCCGCGCAGCCATCGGTGTTTACGGTGCGCGTGCTGGGCTTTGGCAATGACGCACCGCCCGACAGCGCGCAAGCGGCGCCGCAGGACGGCGCGCGCATCGAGGCGGCCGACTACAACCCGCGCAGCGCCGTGCGCGTGCTGGGCCTGGGCACGCTGCCGGAATCGGCCACGCGCCAGCTGACGGCGCAAGAGCGCAGCAGGTTGTCGCCATGATGGCCGGCGTGGTGAGTATGGCTGCTGCCTTGCCCCTGCGCATGGCTGGCATGGCCTGGTACCGGCCCGCCATCCGGCCCCGTTTGCAGGCGGCCAACGACGTGGCGCCAGGGCAGGGCGCGCAACTGCAGGCTGTGCTGGAAAGCAATTACGCGGCCCTGCACCGGCGCCTGGCGCGCCACCTGGGCTGTGCCGAGCTGGCAAGCGACAGCCTGCACGACGCCTGGCTGCGCCTGGGCGCGCTGGCGGCCGGGGACGGGGCTGCGCTGGCGCTCAACCCTGTCGCCTATGTTTTCCGCGTGGCGTGCAATGCGGCCATGGACAGCCTGCGCCGCAACCGCGCCTGGCTATATGCGGACGAGGGCGATGGAGGTGGCGCTGGCGCCGCCGGCCTCGTCGATTTCCTCGCCGATACGGCGGCCGGGCCGGAACGCCTGGCCGAGCTGCAGGCCGACGTGCGGCGTCTGGCGCAGGCCGTCGACTTGCTGCCGCGGCGCCATCGGCAAGTGCTCGAAGCGCTGCGCGTGGACGAGCTGACCCGCCAGGAAGTGGCCGAGCGGCACGACATGTCGCTGCGCAACGTCGATACGGCCTTGCGCCAGGCGCTCGACCATTGCGCCCGCCACACGGGCTACGCGGCACAGGGCGGCGTCGGCACGACCCGGCGCGGCTTGAGGCTGAACGTTCGTTCGCGTACAGACGCGTAAACATCCGGGCGTCAGACTGGTGCTTCGGGCCTGCATGCGCCCACCCAGCCAGTCCACAGCCAGGAGGAAGCGCGAGATGACAGAGTCCCATCACATCAATGCCGGCAGGCGCGGCTTGCTGATCGCCGGCGCGCTGTCGGCCACGGCGGCGGCCGTGCCCAGTGTGGCAGGAGCGGCGGGAGCGGCGCAGGCCGTCAGCACGAGCGGCCAGGCGCCGCCAGTCCTGATGAAAGTCAGCCTCGACGTCAACGGCCGGCGCCACAGCCTGGAACTCGACACGCGCACCACCTTGCTCGACGCCTTGCGCGAACACTTGCACCTGACGGGCACCAAGAAGGGCTGCGACCACGGCCAGTGCGGCGCTTGCACCATCATGCTCGACGGCCAGCGCATCAATGCCTGCTTGACTCTTGCCGTAATGCATGATGGCGCCAAGGTCACCACCATCGAGGGGCTCGGCACGCCGGAGAAACTGCATCCGATGCAGGCCGCCTTCATCGCGCATGATGGCTATCAGTGCGGCTATTGCACGCCGGGGCAGATCTGCTCGGCCGTGGCCGCGCTGGGCGAGATCCGCCAGGGCATCCCCAGCCACGTCAGCGCGGACTTGAACGTGGCCCCGCAGGCGACACCCGAGGAATTGCGCGAACGCATGAGCGGCAACATCTGCCGCTGCGGCGCCTACTCCAACATCATCGAGGCGATCACCGAGGTGGCGGGGAGGCCGGCATGAGAGTGTTCAGCTACCAGAAGGCTGCCACGCCGGCCGAAGCGGCGGCGGCCGCCGTGAACACGCCGGGCGCCCGCTTCATCGCGGGCGGCACGAATCTGCTCGACCTGATGAAGTTGGAGATCGAAACGCCCGCGCATCTGATCGACGTCAATGGCCTGGCGCTGGATAAAGTGGAAGCAACAAAGGATGGCGGCTTGCGCATCGGCGCCCTCGTGCGCAACACGGCGCTGGCGGCCCACGCCACGGTGCGCCGCGATTATGCCGTGCTGTCGCGCGCCTTGCTGGCCGGCGCCTCGGCGCAATTGCGCAACAAGGCGACGACGGCGGGCAACCTGCTGCAACGCACGCGCTGCCCGTATTTCTATGACACGAACCAGGCCTGCAACAAGCGCGTGCCGGGCAGCGGCTGCTCGGCCATAGCCGGCTTCAGCCGGCCGCTGGCCATCCTGGGCGGCAGCGAGGCCTGCATCGCCACGCACCCGAGCGACATGGCCGTGGCCATGCGCGTGCTCGACGCCGGCATCGACACGGTACGTCCCGACGGCAGCACGCGCAGCATCCCCATCGCCGACTTTTACCGTTTGCCGGGCAACACGCCGCACGTGGAAACCGTGCTGCAGCCGGGCGAACTGATCACCAGCGTGACTTTGCCCCGGCCCATCGGCGGCACGCACGTCTACCGCAAGGTGCGCGACCGCGCCTCGTATGCGTTCGCGCTCGTATCCGTGGCGGCCATCATCTTGCCCAATGGTACGGGCAAGCTGGCCTTGGGCGGCGTCGCGCCGCAGCCGTGGCGAGTGCCTGCCGCCGAGCAGGCGATCCCCAATGGCGCCGCCGCCGTGAGCGAACGCCTGCTGGCCGGCGCCAGGACGACTGACGACAATGCCTTCAAGGTGACCCTGGCGCAGCGCACGATTGCCTCGGTGCTGGCTGAAGCGCAAGCAAAGAAAGGCTAGGGCCATGAAATTTTCGACACCTGCGACCACCAATCCCATCGACCAGCTGAAAGTCGTGGGCCGTCCCACGGACCGCATCGATGGCCCCCTGAAAACCACGGGCACGGCGCCGTATGCCTATGAACAACACAAAGCCGCGCCGCATGCCGCCTACGGCCATGTCGTCGGCGCGGCGATTGCCAAGGGGCGCATCGCCTCGATTGACACGAGCGCGGCGCGGCGCGCGCCGGGCGTGCTGGCCGTGGTGACGGCGGAGTCGGCTGGCAAGCTGGGTAAAGGCAAGATGAATACGGCCAATCTGCTCGGTGGCCCTGAAATCCAGCACTACCACCAGGCCATCGCGCTGGTGGTGGCGGAAACCTTCGAGCAAGCCCGCTCGGCCGCGCAGCTGCTCGACGTCAAATATATCGAGCAGAAGGGCGTTTTCGACCTGGCCAAGGCAAAAAGCACGGCCACCAAGCCGAAAGACGGCAAGCCCGACAGCAAGACGGGCAACTTCGCCGGCGCCTTTGCCAATGCGCCAGTGCGCCTGGACGCTACTTATACGACGCCTGACCAGTCGCACGCCATGATGGAGCCGCACGCCTCGATTGCCGCCTGGGAAGGCGACAAGGTGACGGTGTGGACGGCGAACCAGATGGTGGACTGGGGCCGGGGCGACCTGGCCCGGACCTTGGGCATACAGAAAGACAAGGTGCGCATCGTTTCGCCTTACATCGGCGGTGGTTTCGGCGGCAAGCTGTTCGTGCGCGCGGAAGCCTTGCTGGCGGCCCTGGGCGCGCGCGCGGCGCAGCGTCCCGTCAAGGTCGCCCTGACGCGGCCCTTGATGTTCAACAACACGACGCACCGGCCCGCCACCATCCAGCGCCTGCGCATCGGTGCCACGCGCGACGGCAAGATCACGGCCATCGGCCATGAATCGTGGTCTGGCGACCTCAAAGGTGGCCAGCCGGAAACGGCCGTGATGCAGACGCGGCTGCTGTACGCGGGACCGAACCGTATGACGGCCATGCGTCTGGCCGTGCTCGACCTGCCGGAAGGCAATGCCATGCGCGCGCCGGGCGAGGCGCCGGGGCTGATGGCGCTGGAAATCGCCATGGACGAGATGGCGGACAAGCTGAGAATGGACCCCATCGTGTTCCGCATCCTGAACGACACCAAGGTGGACCCGGAAAAACCGGGTAGACCGTTTTCCCAGCGCCGGCTGATCGACTGCCTGCGCACGGGCGCCGTGGAATTCGGCTGGAAGGAGAGATTAGCGCAGCCGGGCATGCGGCGCGACGGGCGCTGGCTCGTCGGCATGGGCGTGGCGGCCGCCTTCCGCAACAACCTCGTCATGCAGTCCGCCGCCCGCGTGCGCCTCGATGGCAATGGCGTAATCACGGTGGAAACGGATATGACGGATATCGGCACGGGCAGCTATACCATCATCGCGCAGACGGCGGCGGAAATGCTGGGCGTCACCTTGAACCGTGTCATCGTGCGCCTAGGCGACTCGGATTTTCCCGTTTCGGCCGGGTCGGGCGGGCAGTGGGGCGGCAACAGTTCCACAGCCGGCGTGTACGCGGCCTGCGTGCGCCTGCGCCAGGCCATCGCCGGCAAGCTGGGCTTCGATGAGAAAGAGGCGCGCTTTTCCGATGGCCAGGTGAGCCAGGGCGAGCGCAGCGTGCCGCTCGCTGCCGCCGCCTACCATGGCGACGTCGTTGCGGAAGACCACATGGAATATGGCGACCTCGATAAAAAATTCCAGCAATCGACGTTTGGCGCGCATTTCGTCGAGGTGGGCGTGGACAGCGACACGGGCGAAGTGCGCGTGCGCCGCATGCTGGCCGTGTGCGCGGCCGGCCGCATCCTGAACCCGAAAGCGGCCCGCAGCCAGGTCATCGGCGCCATGACCATGGGCGTGGGCGCGGCTCTGATGGAGGAACTGGTGGTCGACCAGCGCCGCGGCTTCTTCGTCAACCACGACCTGGCCAGCTACGAAGTGCCCGTGCACGCCGACATCCCGCACCAGGACGTCATTTTTCTGGACGAAACGGACCCCACGTCCTCGCCCATGAAAGCCAAGGGTGTGGGCGAGCTGGGCATCTGCGGCGTGGCGGCCGCTGTCGCCAATGCCGTGTACAACGCGACGGGGGTGAGGGTGCGGGAGTATCCGGTGACCTTGGATAAATTGCTTGCAAGACTGCCGGCCGTGGCGTAAGTCGTGGCCTAAGTGTTTGTAAACGCATAAACCGGACGCTTGCGTGGCTGGCTTTTATCCTGGGCCGGCCGCATCGTCCGGCCCATGCATTTCTGGCTTGCCAGCGTTGCAGTGGTAGTTCCTCCCTGCCATCGGTGCCGATGGTTTCTTTCCCGCCAAAATACCTTCCTTCATCGCCGACTGCCATCCCATGCTGGCTTGCACTGGCGATAGGCCAGCCGTAGCGCATTCAGCTTGCCCATGCCGCGCTGCCGTCTGTGTCTCATTAATGAATGATTGATGCTTATTGCGTAAAAATAAATACTGCAGGAGTTTTTTGTCATAAATTGCAAGATCAGCATGCATGGCGATTTGTGGAACGTCTTCAATTCAACACGGCGGTGAATTTTGCGAAGGGATAGACCATGTCTTCCAACGATACGGAAACGCCACCGCATACGCCAGCCAATGGACCTCAGCCTGCCCCACTGGAGGCAAAAGAATTGCAAGATAAAAATATGGAACGCTTGCGAGCATATGCATCGTTCTCGTATCAGCTTGTGATCGCTGTTGGTGCCGTGATTACCTTTGCATACTTATTTTCTATAAACTTCTTTCCCGTTGGCCTGACTGCGGGCGAGGCCGTGCTTTTTGTCTTCATCGCGCTGGCGTTTGGTTTTGTATATTCAATATTCTGGCTATATGGAACTTTTTCTGCGTTGTGGGCGTTTCAGACAGTACTTTGGATAGTTTATAAATTACGTTCTCTTTATCAGTTTTTGTTTCATGGGCGTCGTCCGCGTTCGGATATTTATTTTTTACACACCGCGCGCTGGCGGCCCGGCAAGCGATGGCAGCCTACCCGCATTCGCCGGTCCGGAAGAAAGACCGTCGCTGCGGGTAGCCAGAAAATGCTGCTTCCCCATGTTTTTCAGGGCTGGTTGCCCGGTCTGTCTTCCTTGATGACGTTTATGCTGATGGCCGCCGTCGCTTTTTCCAAAGCGAACGTAGTTTTCACGGAGTTCCTGGAGGCCTTCTTTTTTTCGGGAATTTTCACGTTACTGTTTTTATGGATAATTTCAAATATTCGGAAGTCAGCAGGTGGCAAGGCGCATGGTGCTGCTCCATCTTATTTTGTTCTGGGTTTGGTCTTTGCCGCATTCCCATTGGGTATAGTCATATTTTTTATTGGTGTAAAAGCGTTGCTGTTTCCGGTTTTCGCAGGCATAGGCATCAGGATGCCCCATGTCAGCATTGAATTGCCGGAATCGGAGCGTGGCAGCATCGACCGCGCAGCTGAAGTCCTTGGCCGGCCGCTGCTGGACTGTCGCAGGACTGCCGGCGGCCGATTACTCGTGCATGATGCAGATATCTTCTGGACAGCAGTGGGAAGCGTATCACTCGTGCAATTCAATATCAGCGAGTCCAGTGCCACGCCATTCGGAACCAGGGAAACAATATCAAGGAAAGTGGACTTGCGTATCGATACCGCGAATTTGCATATCATCAAGGCGGTTCCGCAACTCGATCCTTGTTTCGATATTTCCAGTGATATGGCGTTTCAAGCGGGAAGCCATGTATTAAGTTCTGCTGCGGTGCAAAGCCTGAAGGAAATGGTCGCCGCGATTAAAATGCGCGGCACTCCGGCGCATATTATTGTTCGTAGCCATGGTGATGCCGTCAATTCTGACAGCGCCGTCGATGGAACATCGCCGGATAATCAAAACCTGTTGAAATTGCGGGCAGAGGCAGTTGCCGAGTTACTTACATCCCTGTTGATTGCCGACAAACCCAGCATGGCGTCAGAAAGTGCGGGCAGCCATGAGCCACGGGTAAATTGCCCATTGGATCAACAGACGACAGCCCATCAAGTCGAGCAATGCAATGTGCCTAACCGCAGGGTTGAGGTATACGTCAGCTACGCCCGCCCGAAAACCGGCGATCGTATTTCCTTGAATTGAACGCTGCGCCAGCCCCTGGCATTGGACGGGTGGCACGCGCACGCAGCGCCTCGTTTGCCCCCCCTGTGTTGCCAGCCTTGCACTTGTGTGTCGCATTTCACGGTGGTTGCGGTTCTTTCTGGCAAGATGGTGCCTTGAGCCGATTTACTTCTGGAATGCGCATGGATTTGAATAATAATAAAGCTGTCGTGAACTGCACTGCCTATCGCAAGGGGCACAAGATCGACGATATTGCGGTGGAAAAAGTGGTCGAACTGCTGCAGGAAGCTGAAACCTTCGTCTGGATCGGCCTATTCGAGCCGGACCGTGGCACCATGCAACGCGTCCAGTCCCTATTTGGCTTGCACGAACTGGCCGTCGAGGATGCGGAACTGGCGCATGAGCGGCCCAAGCTGGACGAATATGGCGATACCTTGTTCATGGTGCTGCACACGGCAAGCCTGGACGGCGGCCGCATCGAGTATGGAGAAACCCACGTCTTCCTCGGTGCCAGCTTCATCATTACCGTGCGTCACGGACCGTCGGTGGGATATGCCAAGTTGCGTGAGCGCAAGGAAACCGTCCCGGACAAGCTGGCCAGCGGTCCCGGTTATGTGCTCTATACCATCCTCGACTTTATCGTTGACCAGTATCTGCCGTGCATCGACCATCTGCAGGCCCGCTTTAGCCGGTATGAGCAGGACCTGTTCAAGCCGAATTTAAAAGAAGACAAGCTGGAAGACTTCTACAATTTGAAAACGGAGATACTGAAGCTGGACGCGGCGGCCCATCCGCTGCATGACATCTGCAACCAGCTGCTGCGCTTCCATGGCGATTTGATACCGGAGCAGACCCGCATTTATTACCGCGACATTCTCGACCACGTCAAACGGGTCACGCATACGGCTGGTCAGATGCGCGAGCTGGTCAATTCGGCCATGCAGGTGGCGCTGGGGCAGATTTCGATCCGCCAGAACGAGGTCGTCAAGCGCCTGGCCGCCTGGGCCGCCATCCTGGCCGTGCCCACCATGGTCTTCAGCCTGTACGGCATGAACTTTGAATTCATGCCGGAACTGAAGTGGCGCGGCAGCTATCCGGCTGTGATCGTCGTCATCATCGCCGGCTGCTACTGGCTGCACCGGCGATTGAAGCGCGAGGGGTGGCTGTAGGGCACACACGCGGCCGCCATGCAAACATTGGCGAGTATTGCCGCCGAATTAGCTGCTACGATGAAATCAAGCGTCCAAGGCTGCTGCAAGACCTCCTTGGCGCGGATACCGTTTCCTGCCGGCGCCGCCACCCCAGAGGCGCCAGCCTGGACAACACCGCGTATCCGGCGCCACAAGGCTCCTAGTTTCCAGGAGCCTTTTTTTGCCTATTCCTCTTGCACCGCCCCGGCCGCTTCGAGTATCAGCGCCGCCACCTCGGCGGGACGCGAAGCGAGCGAGGCATGGCTGGCTCCAGGGGGATGACCTTGCGAGCGCCAGGCGCGCCGCCATGCGTTCCTGGTTGACGGGCGCAATCATGCGAAGCACTTCCACCGGCACGGCCTGGCCCATGGCCTGCAACGCTATCGCTGCGTGCCTTGCGGCAAAACCTTCAACGCCTAGATACTCGATGCCAAAAGAATACTGTCCTCTGCAAGCCTGCTCAGAGCCAACCTGGGCACGTTCCCACATCTGATGGTGACATAGCCAAAGTCTTTGACATTTTTTCCAGAACTGGATAATCTGTCTGCATGAAAAAACCTGCCGCCCCCGCCGCCATCGCCCGCAACGCCGAACAAGTCCTGCTGCTGGAGCAGATCAAGCAGGTGGCCGACGGCCTGGCGCGCACTTTTGCGCCATTTTGCGAAGTGGTGGTGCACGACTTGCTGGCACCCGAACATGCGGTGCTGGCCATCCACAACAATTTGTCCGGGCGCGCCGTCGGCGAGCCGGCGACGGAACTGGGCCTGGCGCGCATTCTCGATCCGGAGTATGCCCAGGTGGTGGCCAACTACCCCAACAAATTCGCCGACGGGCGGCAAGCGAAAAGCACCTCAATCGGCATCAAGGATGGCGAGGGCCAGTACATCGCGGCCCTGTGCCTGAACGTGGACCTGACCCTGTTCCAAAGTTTTCAAAGCGCGATGAACCAGTTCGTTGCCGTCGACGCGGGCGCCGCGCCGCGGGAATCGCTGGATCCGGCGGGCGCCGACGCCATCCGCGCCCGCATCGACCAGTTCGCGGCGCGCCTGGCCGCCTCGCCGCGCACCCTGAAAACCCCGGCACGCCGCGCCTTGCTGCAGGAATTGCGCGCGGCCGGCCTGCTCGACGTGCGGCGCGCCATGGAAATCATCGCCGAACATCTTGGCGTCTCGCGCGCCGCCGTCTACACCTACACCTACACCAGGTAAGCCCATGCCCACTTTCCCTGATACCCATCCGTCGGCGGCGCGCCTGCTGCTGCTCAATGCGGCCGCTGTCGCCGCCCACCTGCAGGCGGACGACGTGCTGGCCGCCGTGCGCGAGGCTTTCGTGCTGCACAGCCGCCAGCAGGGCCGCGTCTTTCCCGTCATCCGCGAAGCGCTGGCGACGGGCGGCGTGTTCGGCATCAAGGCTGGCGACGTGCCGGCCGAGAACCTGCTGGGCTTCAAGGCGGCCGGTTTCTGGCCCGCCAACCGCGCCGTCGGCGGCGAGCCGCACCAGGCCACCATCATGCTGCTCGATCCGGCCACGGGGCGCCCCGTGTGCATCATAGACGGCAACGCGATCACCACGGCGCGCACGGGCGCGGCCGGAGCCCTGGGCCTGCGGCAGCTGGCGCGGCCCGATAGTGTGTCACTGTGCGTATTCGGCACGGGCGTGCAAGCCACGGTGCAGGCCGAGTACGCGCTGCGCGTGTTGCCGCATCTGCACCAGCTGCGCTATGTCAGCTCCAGCGGCCAGCCGCATGCCGCCTTCGAGGCCATGTTTGCCGGGCGCATCGCCATCGCCCACGCGCCCGACGCCGACGAGGCCGTCGCCGCCAGCGATGTGGTGATCACTGCCACGCCGGGGCGCGCACCGCTGTTCAGCGCAAACGCCGTGCGGCAGGGCACCCACGTCAGTGCCATTGGCGCCGACACGCGCGGCAAGCGCGAACTGCCCGAAGGCTTGCTGGCGATGGCGCGCATAGTGGTCGACGACGTGGCGCAGGCGCGCAGCATCGGCGAAGCGCAATGGGCGCCGCAGATTCCCTGCCAGAGCCTGGGCGACTTGCTCGACGGGCGCGCCAGCTTGGTGCGGCACGCGAGCGACATCACCGTGCTCGATCTGACCGGCCTGGCCCTGCAAGACCTGACGGTGGCGCGCCTGATCCACCGCCAGGCGCTGGCGGCCGGCAGCGGCACCGAGATTTCCTGGCCGTGGTAAGGCCAGTCTTCACTTTTTGAAAGGCACACGGCATGCAGAATCTGACTCTTCCCACCTATGCCGACGTGGTGGCCGCCGCCGGACGCATCGCGGGCCACGCCCACACGACGCCCGTCATTACGTCGCGCACCGTCGACGCGGAGTTTGGCGCCGAAGTCTTTTTCAAGTGCGAGAACCTGCAGCGCATGGGCGCTTTCAAGTTCCGCGGCGCCTACAACGCGCTGTCGCAGTTCGACTTGCAGCAGCGCCGCGCCGGCGTGGTGGCTTTTTCGTCGGGCAACCACGCCCAGGCGATCGCCTTGTCGGCCCAGCTGCTCAATATCCCCGCCACCATCATCATGCCGCACGATGCGCCGGCCGCGAAGATCGCCGCCACGCGCGGCTATGGTGGCAACGTGGTGCTGTATGACCGCTACACGCAGGACCGCGAGCAGATCGGCCGCGATCTGGCCGAACAGCACGGCATGACCCTGATTCCGCCGTACGACCATCCCCACGTGATCGCCGGTCAGGGCACGGCCGCCAAGGAACTGTTCGAGGAAGTCGGGCCGCTCGATGCCTTCTTCGTGTGCCTGGGCGGCGGCGGCCTGCTGGCCGGTTCGGCCCTCGCCACGCGCGCGCTGTCGCCAGCCTGCAAGCTGTATGGCGTGGAACCGGAGGCGGGCAACGATGGCCAGCAATCGTTCCGCGCGGGGCAGATCGTGCACATCGATACGCCAAAAACCATCGCCGACGGCGCGCAGACGCAGCACCTGGGGAACATCACCTTCCCGATCATCCGGCGCGACGTCGACGACGTGCTGACGGTCAGCGACGCGGAATTGGTTGAGCGCATGGGCTTTGCCGCCTCGCGCATGAAGCTGGTGATTGAACCGACGGGCTGCCTGGGTTTCGCTGCCGCCCTGCAGATGAAGGAGCAGCTGCACGGCAAGCGCGTGGGTATTCTGATCAGCGGCGGCAATGTCGACATGCAGCGCTTTTGCGAACTGCTGGGCGGCGCATGATTGATGCGAACGGGATGATCGTGCTGTCTGCGCAAGTGGCCGCGTCCAGGGGCGTGCCCGCTATCGCCGGGGCTGCGGGGATTTCCGGGGCTATACCAGCGAGTATCCAGCCGGGCCGGACTTCCAGACGCGCCAGGCGCCGCAACTGATGGCCATGCTGGGGCAGCCGCACGTCAGCCTTCGCCATCCAGGATGAAATCGATGGCCGCTTGCGCATGCAACAGGGTGCTGTCGAGCAGCGGCAGGGCGCTGTGCTCCTGTTGCAGCAGCAGGCTGATTTCCGTGCAGCCGAGGATGACAGCTTGCGCTCCGCGCGCCGCCAGGGCATCGATGGCGCGGCGGTAAACGTCGCGCGATGCCGCGCGCACGATGCCCGCGCACAGTTCTGCGTAGATGATGTCGTGCAGGGCGTCCTGCTCTTCTTCCGGCGGCACCAGCACGGCCAGGGCCTGCGCTTCCAGGAGCGCGCGCAGGAATGGCTGCCGCATGGTGAAGGCCGTGCCCAGCAAGCTCACCGTGCGCAGGCCTTGCTGGCGGGCCGTGCGGGCGACGGGATCGGCGATATGCAGGAAGGGCAGCGGCACGGCGGCCGTGATGTCCCCGGCCAGCAGGTGCATGGTATTCGTGCACAGCACGATGGCCTCGGCGCCGCCCGCCTGCAGGCGGCGCGCGGCGTCGCACAGGATGGCCGATGCATCGTGCCAGCGCCCCGCGTGCTGGGCCTGCTCGACAGGACCGAAGTCCACGCTGTACAGCAGCAGCGGCGCCGAGCGTAGCGGCCCCAGTCGGGCGCGCACGCCTTGGTTGATGATGCGGTAATATTCAACACTGGATTCCCAGCTCATGCCGCCGATCAGGCCGATTGTGCGCATGTTTGTCTCCGTCAGGATGGATTGATGTGAGGACATGCAGTATCGCCAGGACTGGCGCAGGCATCTATCAGGAAATTTCACATGGACCAGTCGGATCATCGCGCGCGCAAGGAGCTGCCAGGCATGGCGGTGCAGCCTGTCGCCTTTGCGGCGGGCCGCTGGCTGCTGCTGCTGTTGCCGTGCGCGCCATACAGCGCGCGCGATCCCGCGCAAGTCCATTCCCTGGGCGTGTCGCTGCAGCGCCAGCGCGGCGTGCATGCCATCGGCGCCGACCGGCGCGGCGATTTCGACACCTATCCTGGCGTGCTGGCCCAGACGCCGGCCGGCGTCGACGTGTTTTCCGAATCGGCGCACGGCGGCGAATACCTGGTACTGCGCTGGTCCGGCGAGGAGACCATGGCGGCCCGGCGCCTGGAAGTGGCGGGGCATGCTGCCGCGCTGGCCGTGGCGCGCAAGCTGCGGAGCTTGCTGCTGGCGCCGCAGGCCGATGCCCTGGCGCTGGAGCAGGGTGCGCTGGACTTGCTGGCCTTGCGGCCGGGCCAGGCGCCGGCCAGAGCGCCTGCCGGCTGCCCGTGCATGGCACGGGTGCTGGAACGCATCGCCGGTGAGTTTGCCCAGCCCCTGAGCCTGGAGCAGTTGGCCGCCGCCGAAGGCATGCCCGTGCTGCGCTTGCTGCGCGATTTCAAGCGGGCCACCGGCATGACGCCGCACGCGCATATCGTGGAAACGCGCGTACAGGCGGCGCGCGTCTTGCTGCGCCAGTCCGGCGCGCCGCTGGCCAACATCGCCCTCGCATGCGGCTTCGCGCACCAGTCGCACCTGGGCAGCGCGCTGCGCGCCGCCGTGGGCTTGACGCCGGGCCAGTACAGGCACCTGCATGGCGTCGGCGCGGCTTGATGCGGCTAGTGCGACACCAGCACCGGCAAGGTCATGTCCTGCAGCACCGTGCGCGTGACGCCGCCCAGCAGCGCTTCGCGCAGGCGCATGTGGCCGTAGCAGCCCATCACGACCAGGTCGCAGTGCCGCTGGGCGGCCATGGACAGCAGGGCCGCGCCCACGTCCTGGCCCGGCGGCGTGTCGTGCTGCAGCACCTCGACGTTGACGCCGTGGCGCGCCAGGTACAGGGCCAGGTCGGCGCCCGGCTGCTCGCCATGCGCGGCCGGCTGGGCGTGCGAATTGACGACGGCCAGCGTCACTTGCCGCGCCCCTTGCAGCAGCGGCAGCGCATCGGTGATGGCGCGCAGGGCTTCGGCGCTGCCGTTCCAGGCCAGCAGCGGATGCTGCGCGATGCCCGCCGGCGCGGCGGCCGGCGCGTGCGGCACCATCAGCACGGGCCGGCCGCAATGGAGCATCAGGTATTCGGCCGTGCCGGCGATGACGCGCGACGGCGTATCCTGCGCATCCGTCTGGCCCAGGATCAGCAAGTCGCAATAGCGCGCCTGCAGCAGCAGCGCGCCTTGCGCGTCGTCGTCGACGAAGCGCGTCTCGTAACTGCCCAGGCCTTCCTCGCGGGCGATGCGCTCGAAGTCGTGCAAGGCCTCGCTGGCCTGGGTGCGCAGCGCCTGCATCTGCGCTGGCGCGAACTGCAGCGCGTTGACGCCGCCGCCATACGCGTAGCGCGAGATGCCGCTCATGGCCGAGCCGATCAGGTGGGCGCCGTCGGCAACGGCCAGGCGCACGGCCAGGCGGATGCGCTGGGCGCAGTGGCGCGAATTGTCGACGTGGACCAGCAGGGTGGTGTAGGGCATGGCGTTTTCCTCGGTTGTCGCTAGATTGTCGCTCGGTTGTCGGTGATCAGGTTTGCAGCACGTAGCTGCCCGGCGCATCGCCCAGGTCGGGCCCCATGGCCGGCGGCGCCACTTGCGCGCCCGCGCGTTCTTCCAGCCACGCTTGCCAGGCGGGCCACCACGAACCGTCATGCTGCGGCACGTCGCGCTGCCAGCTGTCCGCGTCGATGTAGGGCGCGTCGTGGCGGTGCGTGGCCAGCTGGTAGCTGCGGCGCGGCTGGCCCGGCGGCGAGACCACGCCCGCATTGTGGCCGCCCGAGGTCAGCAAAAAGGTGACGTCGGTGTCGGTCAGCAGCTGCAGTTTATACACGGAGCGCCACGGCGCCACATGATCCGTCAGAGTGCCGACGGCAAAGATGGGCGCATCGATGTCGGGCAGGGCGATGTGGCGGCCGGCCGTGCGGTAGCGGCCTTCGGCCAGGTCGTTGTGCAGGAACAGGCGGCGCAGGTATTCCGAATGCATGCGGCAGGGCATGCGCGTGGCGTCGCCGTTCCAGGCCATCAGGTCGCTGTCCTGCTCGTTTTGTCCCAGCAGGTAGTGGCGCAGCTGGCGTGACCAGATCAGGTCGTTCGAGCGCAGCAGCTGGAAGGCGCCCGCCATCTGCTTCGTGTCGAGGTAACCCTGCTTCCACATGGCCGCTTCCAGGAAGCTGACCTGGCTCTCGTCGATGAACAGCGACAGTTCGCCCGGTTCCTTGAAGTCCACCTGCGACGCCAGCATGGTGAGGCTGGCCAGGCGCGCATCGCCATCGCGCGCCATGGTCGCGGCGGCGATCGCCAGCAGGGTGCCGCCCAGGCAGTAGCCAGCCGCGTGCACCTGCGGCGCGCCCGTGATGCGGGCAACGGCGTCAAGCGCGTCCATCACGCCCAGCTGGCGGTAGTCTTCCAGCGACAGCTCGCGGTCTTCTTCCGTCGGGTTTTTCCAGGAAATCATGAACACCGTGTGGCCCTGGTCCACCAGGTAGCGCACCAGCGAATTGTGTGGCGACAGGTCGAGGATATAGAACTTCATGATCCACGCCGGCACGAACAGCAGCGGCGTGGCATGCACCGTCGCCGTCGTGGGCGCGTACTGTATCAATTCGATCAGGTCGTTGCGGTAGACCACCTTGCCCGGCGTGACGGCCACGTTCTGGCCTACCTGGTAGCGGCGCGTGTCGGGCGCATACGGCCCCATGGCGGCGCGCTGCCAGTCGGCGGCCGCATGCGCTGCGCCGCGCGCCAGGCTGGCGCCGCCGCTTTCCAGGGCCGATTGCTGCACCACGGGATTGGTCGGCACGAAGTTCGACGGCGCCAGCATGTCGAGCCACTGGCGCACGGTGAACGTGACGACATCCTCGTGGTGCGGCGAGACGCCGCGCACGCCCGTGGTGGCGCGGTGCCACCACTGCTGCTGCAGCAAAAAGCCCTGGTAGACGAGGTTGTATGGCCAGCGCCGCCAGGCCGGGTCGTCGAAGCGCCGGTCCTGCGGCAGCGGCGCGATGCACGGTTTGGCGTCGCCGCTGGTCAGGGCCGATTGCATGGCGTATTGTTGCCAGCGGCCGATCTTCTTCCACGCTTCCTCCAGCAGGGCTTGCTGCTTCGATGGCGCCAGCGCCAGGTGGCCGAGCCAGTCGGCATACGCGTTACCCAGCGCGGCCGGCGAAATGCCGCCCGTAAACTTGCCCAGCCAGGCGTTCAGCAGCAGGTCGAGGGTGGCGCCTTCGGGTGCGCTTTCCGGATAACCGGGCGCCGGCACGCCTTGCCAGGCGCTGCCCAGGCGCTCATGTTCCACGTTGTGCTGCGCGTCGCTCGGCTGCGTCTTGCTCATCCGGTGCTCCTGTCATTTTTTTACAGGATAGCAAGAGCTTGTTCAAAAAATTATGATCTACATCAAGTTTGGCCGGATGCGTGCAGCTGGCAGCTTGCCGCCTGGATGGCCACCTCCGTTTCCTGCACAAACAGCCGCAGTTGCGCTTCCAGCGCAGCTAGCCGCGCCAGCAACGCCCCCTGCGGTGCCGTGGCCGCCTCGCGCTCGATGGCGGCGGCGATGGCGACGGCGGGTGCCGCCTGGAAGTTGGCCAGCAAGCCAGCCAGGGTATGCGCCTGCCGGCTTGCGGTGGGCCGGTCGCCCGCCTGCAGGGCCGCGCGCAAGGCGTCCAGCTGGGCCGGCAAGCCTGCCAGGAACGACGCGCCGATGATGCCGATCACGTCCGCGTCGGGGTCGGCCAGCGCGGCGCCGTAATCGAAGCGGGGCGGCGTTTGCTCGCTGATTTGCAGCACATGCCGCTCGATCAGGCTGTGGAAGGCGGCGGTGCGAAAGGGTTTCGACAGGTAGTCGTCCATGCCACCGGCGATGCAGCGTTCGCGGTCGCCTTCAAAGGCGCTGGCCGTCATGGCGATGATGACGCTCCTCGGCATGCCCTGCGCCTCGCGCGCGTATCTGCGCGGTGGCGTCGAAACCGCCCATTTCCGGCATTTGCAAATCCATCAGTATCATGTCGAAATGCGCGGCGGCCTGGCAATCGAGGGCGATGCGGCCGTTGGCCGCATGCGTGACCCGGTGTCCCGCATTCGACAGCAGCACGGTGGCCAGTTCGCGGTTCATGGCGTTGTCCTCGACGAGCAGGATGTCCAGGCCGGGCATGTCCTTGCCCACGCGGTGGCGCGTGGCGACGGGCGCGGCGCCGGGCATGCCGCGGCAGGTGCCCAGCACGCTCATGGTGACTGCCAGCAATTCCTCGGGGCTGGCCGGCTTGAGCAGGTAGCCATCGATGCCCAGCTCGCGGCAGCGCGCCGCGTCGCCCAGGCTGCCGCTCGACGACAGCATGACGATGGGCACCTGGCTCCAGTGGGGCAGGGCGGCCAGGGCCGAGGCCGTGTCGAAGCCGTTCATGCCGGGCATGGCGAAGTCCATGATGATGCAGTCCGCAGGCAGGCCGCCACGGCAGCCGTCCAGCGCCGCCTCGCCCGATGCGCAGGCGGTGACGCTGGCGCCGCTGCGCTCGAAGATCCGGCGCAGGATGGTCAGGCTGCTGGGGTTGTCGTCGACCAGCAGGATGCTGCGTCCGGCCAGGGACGCGCCGGGCGGCGGCAAGGTCTGCTGCTCGCCGATGGGCAGGGCCAGGTCCACGGTGAAGCAGCTCCCCTTGCCCAGTTCGCTCGACAGACCGATGCCGCCGTCCATCATCGTCACCAGGCGGCGCGTGATCGACAGGCCCAGTCCCGTGCCGCCGAAGCGCCGCGTCGTCGACCCGTCTTCCTGCTGGAAGGCGTCGAAGACGGCCTCCTGCATGTCGGCGGCGATGCCGATGCCCGTGTCGCGCACGCTCAGGCGCAGGCTGGCTACGCCATCGCCGCTGGCGCGCAGCCGGGCGCTGACGGCGACTTCGCCGCGCGGCGTGAACTTGATGGCGTTGCCCGCCAGGTTGGTCAGCACCTGGCGCAGCCGGCCCGGGTCGCCGAGCAGGGTGTGCGGCAGGGCGGGATCGACGTCGAGCACCAGTTCCAGCCCGCTGGCCTGGGCCCGCATGGCGTGCGCGCGCATGGTTTCCTGCAGCAGCTGGCGCAGGTCGAAGGGGATGCTTTCCAGGCTCAGCATGCCCGCCTCGATCTTCGAGAAGTCGAGGATGTCGTTGATGATGCACAGCAGGGCGTCAGCCGAGGCCTTGACGACTTCCAGGTATTTGCGCTGGTGGGCGTCGAGTTCTGAATCGAGCACCAGGTCCGTCATGCCGAGGATGCCGTTCATCGGCGTGCGGATTTCGTGGCTCATGTTGGCCAGGAATTCGCTCTTCGAGCGGCTGGCCGATTCGGCCACTTCCTTGGCCAGCAGCAACGCCCGCTCGGCCGCCTTTTGGCTGGAAATATCGACGATGGTGCCCACCAGGCCGCTCAAGCCGCCATCGGACCTCATCAGGGCCGCCTTACTGAACAGCACGTCGACCTGCCGCCCGCCGACAGTGAGCCGGTCTTCATACGTCTGCTTGCCCTTGTCGAGCATCAGGCGCCGGTCTTGCTGCGCCACCTGCTGCGCCTCTTGCGGCTGCAGGAGGTCGGCTACCGTCAGGCCCAGGATGTCCGATTGAGGGAGGTTGAAGAAGGCGCAGAAGGCGCGGTTGGCGCGCAGGTAACGGCCCTGCACGTCCTTCAGGTACAAAGGGATGGGGATGGTTTCGATCAGCGCATCGACGAAGTTGAGGTTGTGCCGCAGCTCGCGCGCCGCCAGGCGCCGCTCGGTGATGTCGGTCAGGCTGCCGGTGATGCCGGCCAGCCGCCCCAGGCCATCGCGCTCGGCGCGCGCGCACACGTCGATCCAGCGCACGTTGCCGTCGCTGGTGACATAGCGCGCTTCATGGCGCATGCTGTCCACCTGGCCGCCCAGCAGCTGGTACAGGCCGGCGGCGGCGCGTTCGCGGTCGCGCGCATCGATGAATTGCAGCACGCTCTTGCCCAGGCTATCGGCGGCGTCGAAGCCGGTGATGGTGTGCCAGGCGGGGTTCAGGAAGGTCCAGGCGCCGTGCACGTCCGTGCGGAAGACCACCTCGTTGAGGCTGTTGACGACGTTGCGGTATTCGCGCTCGCTTTTCGCGATGGTCTCGGCCATGCGCTTGCTTTCGCTGATTTCCGTGCGGATGGCGATGTACTGATACGGCTTGCCGGCCGCGTCGAGGAAGGGCACGATGGTGGCGTCGACCCAGTATTGCCCGCCATCCTTGGCATGGTTGCAGATTTCGCCGTGCCACACCTGGCCGGCCGCGATGGTTTGCCACATCTGCGCAAAGAAGGCGTCTGGATGCGCGCGCGAATTGATCAGGCGGTGCGTCTGGCCGATCAGCTCTGCGCGCGCAAAGCCGCTGATGGCGCAGAACTTGTCGTTGACGTAGATGATGACGCCGGCCGTATCGGTGATGCTGATAATGGCGTGCTGGTCCATCGCAAAGCGCTGGTTCTGCAGTTCGATGCGGCGCAGCTCCTGTTGCGCCACCAGTTCAGCCAACAGTGCCGACAGGCCCTCGATATCGCCGTCCTGCGGCAGGTGCAGGCCGGAATCGTCATTGTCGAGCAGGCGCACGGCCGCCACGCGCAGCGACTGGATCACGCGGTTGCGGCTGGCCAGTTCCGTGCGCAGCAGGTCATTCGTCATGCTCAGTTCATTCGAACTCAGTTCCAGGCTGCGCGAGCGCAGGTCCAGGTCGCGTTCGGACTGTTCGTAGGCGCCGTCGACGCGCAGCAGCAGGTCTGGCAGGCCGGCCAGGAAACTGGCCAGTTCGGGCGGCGTGCCCGCTTGCCCGCACTGTGCCTGCGCCTGTTCCAGCAAGGCGGCGCAGGCGGCGTCCGAGTCGATCGCGCAGACGCGGTTCAATTGGCGTGCCAGGGTGCGGTTCATGCTTCGCTCAATATAGTCACGGTCATCGTCTGGTTATGCAGCTGGCATGCGCCATGCGGCTGGGCGATGCCGATTTCGCCATTCGAGTAAAAGCCGGCGATGCAGGCCGCGCCGCCCAGCAGGTCGGCCACGGCTTCGACTTCTTCCTCGACCCGGTCGCCCATCACCAGCTTGCGGCCGACGCAGCTGACCAGCAGGGCCAGCTGGTCGCCCGCGGCGTCGGCGTGGGCCTGTACGCCGCGCGCCGCCGTTTCGGCCCCGTCGATCAGCCGGTTGGTGCTGGAATGCATCAATTTCAGGTAACCGTCGGCGAGGATGTCGCCGGCCAGGGTCAGCGATCCCTGTTCTTCATCGACGGCGAGGATGGTGCGGAAGATATTGCTTTTTTCATGCGCTGCCGTGAGCATTTCAAACGGAAACAGCAGCCCCGAGCCGGGCAGGCCGCGCGCATGGTCGCCCAGGTACAGCTTGTAGATGTCGAGCGCGCGCGCGCCGTCCAGGCCATACAGCACGTTGCCGACGCAGCGCGTCACCTTGCGCGCCGGGCCGAACGCTTCCCAGCCCGCATGGCTGCCGTAGCCGAGGCGCACATGGTCGCCGTACAGGCCGACGGCGACGACGGTGTTGTCGGCCGCGCCGCGCGGGCCCAGGGTCCATGTCTGGCGAAACGCGCCGCCGTCCGCCGCCAGCCCGCCGGACACCGTCACGCCCGGCGGCAGGTTCGCCTGCAGGCCGGCGATCAGGGCGCTGCCGTTGATGGCCACACCTGTGCCCAGCATGAAGACGGCCGTCAGGCCGTCCTGCGGCAGCGCCTGCGCCAGGCGCTCGCCCGTGTCGCGCGAATCGGCCATGTCGCAGATGATGGCGTCGGCAATCGCCACTGTCGTGCGGGCAAAGCGGATGGCGGTGATGACGCAGCTGTCGTCGTAGACGCGCTTGCCGGCGATTTCGCCGGCCGTGGAGCAGCCGGCGATGACGGCGCCGGGCAGTTGGCGGCGCAGCGCCGCGCTCAGGTCGGGCGCGGTAAAGTAGGCGCAGGCGCCGAAGACCAGCACCAGGTCGGGCGCCATGGCGGCCAGGGGCGCCAGGGCGGCGTCGATGTCGGCATGGTTTTTCAGGATCAGTTGTTGCACGCGCATGACAGGCTCCTCGCTTACAGTGGGTGGGCGTGATGAAGGACGGGATCGGGCAGGCTGTCGCTGATGGCGAGCACCTCGTCCCAGGCGCCCAGAAAGGCGTCGATGCACAGCGGGCAGAAATGGCCGCCCCGGTTTTCCTCCAGGTACTGGCGCGCCTGCCCTAGCGGCCAGGCCGGCTTGTACGGGCGCGCCGAACTCAGGGCGTCGAAGACGTCTGCCACGGCCACGATGCGCGCCGACAGCGGTATCCGTTCACCCGCCAGGCCGCGCGGATAGCCGCTGCCGTCGTATTTTTCGTGATGGCCGCAGGCGATTTCCTCGGCCAGCCGGATCACTGGCGAATCGCTGCCGGCCAAGATTTGGCCACCGATTTCCGCATGCTGGCGCATGATGGCCATCTCCTCGGGATCGAGCCGCCCCGGCTTGAGCAGGATATGGTCGGGCGTGGCCAGCTTGCCCACGTCGTGCATGGGAGCCGCCTTGAGCAGCAGCGCCTGCCATGACGCGTCAATCCCCAGTTCCCGGGCAATCAGCGCCGAGTAGCGCGCCATGCGCATGATGTGGCCGCCTGTTTCGGGATCGCGGAATTCGGCCGCCCGCGCCAGGCGCGTGACCAGTTCCATCTCCCTGGCCGTGACGTTGGCGATGGCCTCGGCCACTTCGTGTTCGAGCAGCCTGGCGCGGTCGGCCAGCAAGGTTTGCGCCGTGCGCAGGGCCAGCAGGTTGCGCACGCGCAGACTGAACTCGATGGTGTCGACGGGCTTGGTGAGGAATTCCGTCACGCCCAGCGAAAAGGCCTGCTTGCGCACGGCGCGGTCGTTTTCGGTGGTGACCATGATGATGGGGATGTCGGCCATATCCGGCATTTTGCGGAAAATGCTGAGGAATTCATTGCCCGACAGGCTGGGCATCCGGTAATCGAGCAAGACCAGCTGCGGCACGTGCGATTCGCACCAATACAGGGCATCGATGGGATCGCTCATGCAGACCGGTTCGATGGTGCTAGCCTTGCGGGCCAGAGTCGCCAGCAGGTTCAGGTTGGTGTCGTTGTCATCGACGATCAGGATGCTCATGGTGTCTCCGGCGCAGTGCGGTCAGGTGGCGGGCGGGACGGCGATGGCTGGCTCAGGCCGCCAGCTTGTCCGTAGCGTGCATGCCCAGGCCCGCCAGCAGGCTGTCCATGTCGAGCACGATCAGCATGCGCTCGTCCAGGGTGCCGATGGCCGTCACGTGGCCGGCCATCGCCGAGCCGTGCAGCTGCGGCGGTGGCTTGAGCTGTGCCGGCGCCAGCGGCACCACGTCGGCCACGCGGTCGACCACGATGCCGGTGGCGCCGTGCGGGAAGACGAGGATGATCACCACCGTCGAGGCGTCGTAGGCGGGGTCGGTCTGGCCCAGCGCGATGCGCAGGTCGAGCAGCGGCACGATGCTGCCGCGCAGGTGGATGAGGCCCATGAGGAAGGCGGGCGCATTGGCGATGCTGGTCACGGCCCCGATACCGCGGATTTCCTGCACCAGCGCGATATCGATCGCGTACTCCTCCTTGCCCAGTCCGAAGACCAGCAATTCCCGGGCGCCCGCCTGCGCAGGTTGGCCCGCCGCTGTGGCATGTGTCGTGGTCGTTTCCATGTGCTTGCTCCTGTCAGGTGCTGCGTGATGCATGAAACTGCGAAAATCCCCGGGGTGCTGCTCAAGCCTGCTCGATGCGGTTGCGGCCCTTGTTCTTGGCCTGGTACAGCGCGGCGTCGGCCTGCATGAAGCCGGCTTTCCAGTCGCCGTTGTTGGGCAGCGGCGCCAGGCCGATGCTGATCGTCGCCGTGATGGACGTCTGCTCGAAGGTGACGCATGTGGCGGCCACGGCAAGGCGGATGCGTTCGGCCACGCGGTGCGCCGTGCTCATGTCCGTATGTGGGAACAGCATGCCGAATTCCTCGCCGCCCACGCGGGCGATGACGTCCGATGCCCGCGCCTGTGACTGGAGCACGGCCGCGATGGCTTGCAGCACGGCGTCGCCGGCCGCGTGGCCATGCCGATCGTTGACCTTCTTGAAGAAATCGATGTCGGCGATGCCGATGGTCATCGGATTGCCCGCGCGCCGGTCCCGCGCGGCCGCACGCACGGCATCGATCTCGAAGGCGCGGCGATTTGGCAGGTGGGTCAGGGGATCGCTCAGGGCGATGCGCTGCAACTGCTGCCAGCGGGCCGTATTCTGCTGTTCGATGGCGCGTTCATGGCGCTGGTCGATGAAAAAGGCGCCCATGTAGTTTTCATCGTCCAGTTTGCCCAGGTCCATGGCCTTGAGCACGATGGGCAGCATCGAGCCGTCGTGGTGGCGTATGGCGAAATGGCGCTTGTGGCCGAGTACCTTGGACTTCTTGTAGCCAGCCAGATAGGCGCCGATCCGCGCGCCATGCTGTTCGCGCACGGCGTCGGGCAGCAGCGGCTCGATCTGCTGGCCCGGCAGGCTGCCCGCGGCATAGCCGCTCAGCGCATACATGGCCTCGTTCGCATAGCGGATGCGCGAGCCGGCATCGATGATGACGGCGGCGTCGTCGGCGGCGTCGAGCAGACGCAAGGCCAGGATTTTGTTCATGTGCGTGTCCCCTGCAAAGAAGGCGGAGCTGCCGGGCGGTCGAGGCTGCGATAGCTGTTGCACCGCTTTGATTTCTCCATGGAAATCATCATACATCAAATAAAATTGATTTCAACGAATATTGCGATTTAAATGATTTTATTTGGTTTTTTCGCACATACAGCTTCAAGCCTGAACGGCATAAAACGCTTCTCATCCACCATTTTCTCCTATGGTGTGGCATATTTTCCCCGTCGTGCCGCTTGCCGTTGTACTGATAAAACGTTTTTTTCGTGAATTTATTTATTGTATTTGGTTAATTTATGTCGCAAAATAAAGCCAAGCCAGACCAGTAACCGTGGATAGAGGAGATGGACATGCATACGAGGATGTCGGCAAGGAGTAGTGCAGAGGCGGGCAGGGGGCGTCCGCACGGGCCGGGCGGCCATGCGTCCGTGCGGCGCCTGAAGGCGATAGCCTACCTGGCCCTGTTGCTGGCCGTGGTGCCGGCCGCGGCCTGCATCGCCACGGGGCGCGCCGGCGTGCCGGTGCTGTTTTCCACCATGTGCGGCGTGGTGTCGTGCGCGGCCGGCGCGCATGCGTTCTAGCGCGCTGCCTGCGCTTCCTCGCAGATCCATGCCATGAAGGCCTGCACGGCGGGGCGCGTGGCCGCGTCGGGCCGCGTCACCAGATAGTAGGCAAAGCGCGCGGGCCAGGGCAAGTCCAGCACTTGCACCAGGCGCCCGGCGGCGATCTCCTCCTGCGCGTACAGCTGCGGCACCAGGGCCAGGCCCTGGCCCGCCTCGGCCGCGCGTATCAACAGAAAATCATCTTCGAAGGCCGAGCCGCGCAGCGCCCGCGCCGCATCCTCGCTGTCGTCCGGCGCGCCGTGCGCGGCCAGCCACAGGGTCCAGTCGGCGCGGTCCGTATCGTGCAGCAGCGGGTAGCGCAGGCAATCGCCCGGCGTGGCGATGGGCGGCTGGCCCGCCATCAGGGCGGGGCTGGCGACGGGCACCAGCACGGGCGCCATCAAGCGCGTCACCTGCAAGCCCGGATAGTCGCCCAAGCCGTGGAGCAAAGCCACGTCGACCCGGTCGCGGCGCAAGTCGACGAGGGCCGATGTCGCTTCCACGCGCACCTCGATCTGCGGATGGCGCTGGTTGAAGCGGCCCAGCCTCGGCACCAGCCACGCGGCGGCAAACGTGGCGACCGTGCTGACGGTCAGCGTCTGGCGCGCGCCCATGTCTTCCAACGCCTGGCTGGCGCCGGCGATCTGCGCGAAGGCGCCCAGCAGGGTGGGATGCACGCTGGCGCCCGCCTCGGTCAGGCGCAGGCCCTGGCGTTCGCGCGTAAACAGGGGCATGCCGACCCGATCTTCGAGCAGGCGGATTTGCTGGCTGACGGCGCCCGACGTCACGTGCAGCGCCTCGGCGGCCGCCTTGATGCTGCCGCGCTGGCCCACCTCGACAAAGGCGCGCAGCGCCTGGAGTGGTAAAGGATGCTTCATCGATATAGTTTTTCTATAGCCAGACAGTAAAAATCATCGTTTCCATTCTTTGACGATAACAACGAGGATGGCGGTGTTTACAAGGCTGATTGTACTTCAGTAAAACTATATCGACAGGATACTCCATGCACAGCATCACATCCCCGGCCGGTTCGCTTGAACTCTACACCGACAGCTCGCCCAACGGTTTCAAAGCCACCATTGCGCTGGCCGAACTGGGTTTGCCCTACCAATTGCGCCACGTGCGCATCGATCAGGGCGAACACCGCTTGCCCGCTTTCCTGGCCCTCAATCCGCATGGACGCATTCCCGTGCTGGTCGACCACGACACGGGCGTCACCGTGTTCGAATCGGCCGCCATCCTGCTGTACCTGGCCGGGAAAACGGGGCGCTTGCTGCCGAAGGCGCCCGCGCAGCGCTGGGCCGCCATCACCTGGCTGCAATTTCACGCGGCCAGCATGGGACCGATGCTGGGCCAGCGCGTGCATTTCGAGATTGCCGAAGCGGGTGCGAATGCGGCCGCCACGGCGCACTTTCGCCGCTTGTGCGACGCCGCGCTGGCCAGCATGGATGGCCGCCTGGCGGATCACGCCTACCTGGGCGGCGACGACTATTCCATCGCCGACATCGCCAGCTTTGGCTGGCTGCATATCGCCGACCTGGTTGGCTTCAGGCTCGATGACTGGCCGCACGTGAGCGCCTGGTACGCCCGCGTGGCGGCACGTCCAGCCGTGCAGCTGGGTATCACCATTCCCGCGCCCGCGACGGGCGCCTGATTTTTATCAAGGAACAATATGAGCATGGACATCACGCAAGGCGCTTCATCGCAAGCCTTCACGCAGCACCGCGGCTACCGCCGCATGTTCGCGCCCGGCGCGCTCACTCTCGGCATTTATCTGCCGCTGCGCTTTTACCAGGGCGACATGCGGGCGCTGGCCGGCCAGGCCGAGCTGGTCGCCGCCATGGACAGGCAAGGCTTTGCCGCCGCCTGGGTGCGCGACATTCCCCTGTTCGACCCGCGCTTCGGCGATGCGGGCCAGCTGTTCGACCCGTGGACCTACCTCGCTTACCTGGCGGCGCGTACGGACTCGCTGGCCCTGGCCACGGGTAGCGCCATCTTTACCCTGCGCCACCCCATCGACCTGGCCAAGGCGGCCGCCAGCATCGACCAGCTGTCGGGAGGACGCCTGGTGCTGGGCACGGCGTCGGGCGACCGCGCCAGCGAATTTCCCGCGTATGGCGTGCCGTACGCCACGCGCGGCGAGCGCTATGCGCAGGCCGTGCAGCTGTTCCGCCAGTTGCTGCGCCCTGGTCCCGTGCATGTCAGCGGCCCGCTGGGCAGCATCGAGGGCCTGGAACTGCTGCCCAAGCCCGTGGCGGGCGCCATTCCCCTGGTCGTCACGAGTTCCTCGGGCCAGCCGCTTGAGTGGATAGGGCGCCATGCGGACGGCTGGCTGACGTATCCGGAAGCGACGGATACGCGGGAAGGGCCGCGCCGGCTGGCGGACAAGATCCGCGCCTGGCGCCGGTGCATCCCGGATGGCGGCTTCCGCCCCCACATGTGCAATGAGTGGCTGGACCTGGTGGACGACCCCGACTACCCGCGCACGCCGGTGCGCAGCGGCTATGTGCTGCGCACGGGGCGCAAGGGCTTGATCGATCTGCTCGGTGAATGGCGCGCGGCGGGCGTCAACCACGCGGCGCTGGGCATCCAGCATGGCCAGCGCCCGGCCGCGGAGGTGCTGCAGGAACTGGCGCAGGAAGTGCTGCCGCATTTTCCTTCGCATGCGGTGCCGGCCGGGGAACTTCTTCGCTGGTAGTGGCGCTAAAACGCCTGGCTGACTGAATAAATCAGCAAGCCGGCCAGGCCGCCCACGATGGTGCCGTTGATGCGGATGAATTGCAGGTCGCGCCCGATGGCCAGTTCGATGCGTTCGCTCATTTCGTCCTTGCTCCACAGGTCCAGGCGGGCGGCGATGAAGGCGCCCACCTCGCCCCGGTAGCGGCGCACCAGCGAACCGCTGCCGGCGACGATGGCGGTGTTCAGCCATTCCCGCGCAGCTTTATCCTCCTCCAGCACCTTGCCCGTGTTGCGCGCCACGTTGGCGATGGCTTGCGCCAGCAAGGGCTGGTCGGCGTGCAGGTCGGCCAGCAGACGCGTGCTGATGTTGGTCCAGACGTCGCCCAGCATGGCTTGCACTGTATCGCTGGCGATCAGTTGCAACTGGTAGCGGCGCACGGTTTCCTGCCACTGCGGGTCGGCCTTCAGGTGCAGGGCGCTGTCGGCGATCCAGCCGGCGATGCGCTGGCGCAGCGGGTGCTGCGGATCGACGCGCACGGTGAGGGCGAATTTTTGCAGCGAGGCGATCATGCGCGGTTCATACGCTTTCACGGCCTTTTTCACGAGTGCGTTCTCGATCTGGAAAGCGCCCAGCACGAAGTCGCCGATGGCCGCGTGATGCGCCTCGTCGTCGAGGTAGGCGGCGCTGCGGTCGAGCAGGAAGTCCAGCAGTTCCTGCGGCTTGCCGTCGGCGATCAGCGCATCGATGCAGTCGGCCGCCACGTCCGATACATTCAATTGTCCCAGGTAGTTGCTGGCTTGCTCGCGCAGCAATCGTCCCAGCTGCTCGTGGTTGGCCATCGCCAGCAGCTGTCTGGCGACGCTGGCGCTGGCCATGCCCAGCTGCCGCGCGTGCCCCTCGTCACCGAGCCAGGCACCCAGGCGCGCGGCGGGATCGGCCTGCGCGATGCGTTCGGCGATGCCTTGCTCGGTAATGAAATGGTTTTCCACGAAGGCGCCCAGGCTGCGGCCGATGTCCGCCTTGCTGTTCGGGATGATGGCCGTATGCCACAGGGGGATGCCCAGCGGGTGGCGGAACAGGGCGACGACGGCGAACCAGTCGGCGATCGCCCCCACCATGGCCGCTTCGGCGAATGCCTCCACATAGCCCCAGGCGGGATGGCCGTCCCGCTGCGAGCGGGCCACGGCGAAGACCAGCGCAGCCAGCAGCAGCAAGCCGACGGCCAGCCACTGCATGTTGCGCAGGCGCGCGCGCTTGAGCTGGTCAGTGCTCTGGTCCAGTTGTGCGATGAGGTCGGGGGAACGTTGCATGGATGGCGGCCTGCGGTGGTTGCGAGACCGCCATCTTAACTGCGGCAGCGACAGGATGTGTCGCTGCCGGGGACTTTTTACTGTTGCGGGTGCAGCAGCGAACGGCGGCGCGCGTAGCCGAAGTAGATGACCAGGCCGATCACCAGCCAGATGGAAAAGGCCAGCCAGGTGACCCAGCTGAGGAAGGTCATCAGGCCCACGCACAGGATCACGGCCAGCGCCGGCACGTAGGGCACGCCGGGGCAGCGGAAGGCGCGCGGCAGGTCCGGGCGCTTCTTGCGCAGCACCACCACGGCAATCGACACCATGGTGAAGGCGGCCAAAGTACCAATGTTGATCAGTTCGGCGAGGATGTTGAGCGGGATCACGGCGGCGATCAGGCCGAAGACGATGCCGACCAGCCAGGTGGCGAAGAACGGCGTGTGGAAGCGCGGGTGCACGGTCGACAGGCGCTTGGGCAGCAAGCCGTCGCGCGACATGGCAAAGATGATGCGCGTCTGGCCGAAAGCCATCACGAGGATCACGGTGGTCATGCCGAGGATGGCGCCCAGGTCGACGAAGCCGGCGATCCAGTTTTCGCCCGCATACTGCAGGGCCAGCGAGACGGGATGGTCGACGCCGAGGAATTTTTGGTACGGCACGATGCCCGTCATGATGGCCGAGACGACCACGTACAGCACGGCGCACACGGCCAGGGAACCGATGATGCCGATCGGCAGGTCGCGCGACGGTTTCTTGACTTCCTCGGCGGCCGAGGTGACGGCGTCAAAGCCGATGAAGGCGAAGAAGACGAGGGCGGCGGCGCTCAGCATGCCGTGGTAGCCGAACGGCATGTAGGGCTGCCAGTTGGCCGGCTGCACGTGGCGCGCGCCGAAGATGATGAACAGCAGCACCACGCCCACCTTGATGGCCACCATGATGTTGTTCAGGCGCGCCGATTCGCGCACGCCCCAGCCTAGCATGGCCGTCAGGGCCAGCATGATGACGAGGGCCGGCAGGTTGATGAAGGTGGTCACGCCGGGCAGCGCGCCCGGCGCGGCCGTCAGGGCCACGGGCAAGGCGATGCCAAAGCCCGACAGCAGCGACTGGAAGTAGCCGGACCAGCCGACGGAGACGGCGGCCGCGGCCAGGCCGTATTCGAGCAGCAAGTCCCAGCCTATCATCCAGGCGGCCAGCTCGCCCAGGGTGGCGTAGCTGTAGGTGTAGATGGAGCCGGCCACCGGCACGGTGGAGGCGAATTCCGCGTAGCACAGGGCGGCGAAGCAGCAGGCGACGGCCGCCACGACAAACGACAGCGACAGCGCGGGGCCGGCCGTCAGCGCGCCCGTGCCGGTCAGCACGAAAATGCCCGTGCCGACGATGGCGCCGATGCCCATGAGGACAAGGTCGAAGGGCCCCAGCACCTTGGCCAGGCCTCCTGGCTTCTTGCTGTGGGCGATCATGTCATCCAAATTCTTGGTTCTAAATAAGCTCACTGTGTCTCCTGGTGGTTTTTGTCATGGCGCCATTGCCGCCTCGTGAGTAGCACGACGCAGCCAGATTCTAGCCCACGCGCCCGTGATTCCTGAAGGAAAACCGTACGTTGCCGTGCGCGCCAGCCCTGTAAACTTGTCCAGCAGGCAAAAAAACAGCCCCGGATGTGGGCCGGGGCTGGAAAGGAGACTGCTACAGTTGGTTACTTTGACTTACTTGGCAAAGTGCGCTTCAATTTCCTCCAGCGTCTTGCCCTTGGTTTCCGGCAGCAGGAAGGCCGCCGCCAGGAAGTACAGCACGGTGCAGCCGGCGCCGAAGAAGAACAGGGTCGAATAGCCGTGCAAACCCACCGTTGGCAGAAAGATGGCGGCGATCACCGTCGAGACGAACTGGTTCACCAGCAGGGCGATGCTCATGCCGTTCGAGCGGATGCGCGTCGGCATCAGTTCGGACAGGGCCAGCCACACGCACACGCCCGGTCCCACGGCAAAGCTGGAAACGAACACGCAGATGGCAATCGCCACCAGCCAGCCGTGCGTGGACGAGGGCACGGGGCCCAGGCTGGCCTTCTCGATGCGCAGCGGCGCTTCGCGTCCGGCGGCCGGGTCGGCAAACGGATTGAGGTGCAGCTTGCGGAAGAACACGCCGATCACGCTGTCAGGCTGCACGGCGTCGTCGCGCGCGATGGTCACCTGGCGCAGCACGGGATCGTCGCTGCGCAGGCTTTTCACGTTCGTGAACGGGCCGTAGGCGTAGGCGATGGTCAGCTGCTGCGGCGTGCCGTCGGCCGCCGCGCCCAGGGCCGTCAAGGTGGCCGCATCGAGCTGCAGGGACAGGCCGTCCGCTTGCACCTGGGCGGCGATGGCGGGGCGCACGTCGGCCAGGTGGGCTTCGGCGCCGCGGAACAGCAGGCCGGCCGCCAGCAGCGAGACGACGATGCCGCCCGTGCCCAGCATCAGCAGGAACTTGCGGCCCTTGCGGTCCACCAGCAGTACGGCCACCACTGTCATCACGGCGTTCAGCACTTTCAGCAGCACGTCCGCCATGTTGGCCGAGGCGCCCGACAGGCCCGCCTGGTTCAGGATATTGACGACATAGGCAAGGATGGAATTGATGCCCGTGGCCTGCGTGCAGGCGAGGATCAAACAAGCGAGCAGGAAGGGCAGCACGTAGCGGCGGCTCAGCAGCGGATCTTTCGCCTTGCCGCTCGCCTTGGCCGTATTTTCCGGCGTATCTTGCATCTCGCGCAGCTCGATGTCGGCGGCGGCGGGCAGGCGCGTGCGCAGCAGCGACTGGCGCGCCAGCTCGATGCGGCCCCGTTGCGCCAGCCAGCGCGGCGACTCGGCCAGCAGCAGGGCGCCGACGGTAAACACGAGGCCCGGCGTCAAACAGACCCAGAAGATGCTGCGCCACGCGTGATCCTTGGCCGTGAAGATGGCGGCGATGCGGCCCGCTTCCGGCAACGCTTGCGCCGCCTGCGTGGCCGTTTCCACCGTCTGCGCCTGCAGCAGGCCGATCAGGGCGGCGGCCACCAGGCCGATGGTCAGCAGCAGCTGGAACAGGGCGGCACCGCGTCCGCGCTGTTGCGCGGGCAGGCATTCGGCCAGGTACAGGGGCACGACGACGCCGATCAAGCCGCCGCTGATGCCTTGCAGCAGGCGGCCCAGCAGCAGTGGCGTGTAGCCATCGGCCAGCGCGATCAGCGGGATGCTGGCGCTGAACAGGGCGCCGGCCAGGAACATCACCCAGCGCCGGCCGATGATATCGGCCAGGGCGCCGGCGAACAGCGACGACAGAACCGAACCCAATAGCACGGCGGCGACGATAAAGCTCAGCTGTTGGGCCGTCAGTTTCCAGGCCACCGAGGCCGTCGATTCCAGATAGGGCAGGGCGCCGGCGATGATGCCGATGTCTATGCCGTACAGCAATCCCCCCATGCCGGCAATAAATAGCAGGTAGCGCATGGCCCACACGGGGGCCTTGTGTGACGTGTCGTGCATGGTAACTCCGGGACGGGGTTGAGGTTGGGGGATGGTCTAGCGGGTGGAAAGATCGATGGCCGCGCCTTCGACGAAGACGGACACTGGCTGCAGTGCGGGATCGAGGACGACGATATCGGCCCAGGCGCCCGGCGCCAGGCGGCCCCGTTCGGACTCGCCCAGGTAGTCGGCCGGGTACAGCGACAAGCGGTTCGAGGCGTCGGCCAGGTCCAGGCCCAGGTCGACGAAATTGCGCAGGGCCTGGTCCATGGTCAGCACGCTGCCGGCCAGGGAACCCGTGGCCAGGCGCACGCAGCCCAGGCATTTGTAGACGCGCTGCGTGCCCAGGCCGTATTCGCCATCGGGCATGCCGGTGGCCGAGGTGGCGTCCGTCACGCCGTACAGGCGCGGAATGGCGCGCAAGGCCGCGCGCAGGGCGCCCTTGGCGACGTGCTGCAGGTCGGGGATGATTTCCGCGTATTCGGCATGTGCCAGCGCCGCGCCCACCATGCCCGGGTCGTAATGCGTCATGCCCGTCATGCCGTTGTACAGGTGGGTAAAACCGGACACGCCGGCGTTCAGCGCGGCCACGCCTTCGTCATACGTACCGGCGCTGTGGCCGATCTGCACGCGGATGCCCATCGCCGCCAGTTGCGGGATCAGTTCCAGGTGGCCGGGGATTTCCGGCGCCATGGTCAAGACCTTGATGGGGGCGATGGCGTGGAAGCGCTGCACCAGCGCCAGGCTGGCCTGCACCACATCGGGCGGCTGCGCGCCCAGGCGGTGCAAATTCAAAAACGGGCCTTCCAGGTGCACGCCCAGCATGCGCGCGCCGTTGGCGGGGCGCTCGGCGATGACGCCGGCCAGGCCTTGCAGGGCGCGCAGGATCGACGGCTCTTTCGCCGTCAGCGTGGTGCCCAGCAGGGCCGTGGTGCCATGGCGCGCATGCACTTGCGCCACGGTGGCGCCCGCGTTTCCGCCTTCCATGATGTCGACGCCGGCCGCGCCATGCACGTGCAGGTCGATGAAGCCGGGCAGGATGGTCAGCGCGCTGTCGGCGGCAGGGTCTTCTTGTATCTGGACGATGCGCTGGTCAAAGGTAATGGTGCCCGTGATCCAGCCAGATGGGGTAAGGATTCTGCCGCTCAGCATGTGTTATTCCGCTATAAAAAGTTCGATGCCCAGCTTTTGCAGCCCTTCGCGGTACTCCTGGCTGATGCTGGCATCGGTGATGACGGTATCGACCCGGTCCAGCTGCACGATGCGGTGCAGGCTGACGCGGCCGAACTTCGAGGCGTCCGTGAGGACGATGATTTTCTTGGCCCGTTCCACCATCTTGTGGTTCAGGCTTGCTTCCGCTTCGTGGTGGGTGGTGACGCCAAACTGCAGGTCGAAGCCGTCCACGCCCAGAAACAGCTTGTCGAAGCTGTACGCCTGCAAACAGGTTTCGGCCTGGCTGCCCTGGATCGACAGCGACTGCTTGCGCAGCAGGCCGCCCGTCAGGATCAGGTCCACGCCGGGCGCGTCGGCCAGTTCCCACGCGATGTTCAGGCCATTCGTCGCCACCGTCACGCCTGTGGCGTCGCGCAAATGGCGCGCCAGCGAGATGGTGGTGGTGCCCGAGTCGATGATGATGTTGTCGCCCGGTTCCACCAGCCGCGCCGCATAGGCGCCGATGCGCTCCTTCTGCTCGTGGTTGATGGCGTCCTTCTGGCGTATCGTGTGTTCAGGCGGGGGCGTGCGCGTGAGGGTCGCGCCGCCATGGCTGCGCGTGGCCATGCCTTGCGCTTCCAGCGCATTCAAGTCGCTGCGGATGGTGACCGCGGACACGCCGAGCTTTTCCACCAGATCGGTCACCTGCACCGAGCCCTGCTGGGCAAGCATTTGGAGGATGGATTCACGGCGTTGGCTGGTATTTCGCATGGTGGCGGGCTCAGTAAAAAATGAAAATACCGAGCTTAACAGATTGCCGCTTCGGCAATGACGGGGACTGCCGCATTGCGGTTGCAGGCACGCGCATATTGCGCCAGCAAGCTGCCGATCTTGTGCTCGATCAAGGCCGGCGCCTGCGCTGGCAGGCTGCCCTGCACCACGGCCAGGTACTGCTCCGGCAAATGCTGGCTCAACAGCGGCAGCGGAATGGCCACCGTGTCCAGGTTGGCCAGCAGCTTGGCGACGGCGGCCGCCACTTCCGGCTCGCCCCAGTAATAGCGGCAACGGTCGCTCAAGCCGTAGCGGCGCATCAATCGCTGCTCGTCCGGCGTGCCCAGGTAATGCTTGATCCAGTTCTTCGGCTTGGCCACCATCACGTCGTCGAGCACCTGCATCAGTTGCGAGGTGGCGTGCGCCGGCAGCAGTTCTTCCTCGATCTGGCACAGGGCGAACAGCGCCTCGCGCAGGGCAAAGGTGGCGGCCGGGCCCACTTTCAGGATGGCGAAATGGTCGCGCACCATGGCGTGCAGCGCCGTTTCGCGCTGGTAGTCGGTGGAATGGGCTTCGAACACGAGGCCAGGCTGCTCGGCGACAAAGGCCGACAGCTCGGTGGCGGCATCCGCGTCGTAATGCTGGATGCTGCTCTGGTCGAAATCGACACCCGGCTGCACCACCATGGCGATGACACGGCGCCAGGCGCCATGCAATTCCTTGTCGAGGAAGGCGCGGCGGTGCACGTCGAGCGTACGGCGCGCCGCCTGCGGACTGGTGACGGCGCCGGCCTGCGCCAGCGACGCTTCGCCGCCGGGAATCGGTACTTCCGTGCCGATCACGTAGACGGGCGGCGCGAAGCCGGCGGCCGCCGCCGCTTCTTCGGCTACGATGCACAGGCGCGCCGAACGGGCGGCCACGGTTTCATCGTCGAGTTGCAAGGGATCGTCGGCACAGCGCATGCTGCAATCGAGGTGGATTTTATGGAAGCCGGCGGCCGCATACGCGGCGATCAGGGTTTCGGCGTGGTCCATGGCGGTGGCCGCATCGAGGTGCTGCCAGGCGTTCGGGCCCAGATGGTCGCCGCCCAGCACCAGGCGGCTGGCGGGGAAGCCCTGTTCGCGGGCCAGTGCCAGCATGGTGTCGCGGAAAACGGCCGGGGTCATGCCCGTGTAGCCGCCGAACTGGTCGACCTGGTTCGACGTCGCTTCGACCAGCAGCACCGTGTCGTACTCGCTGGCCACGCGCATGGCGGCGCGCAGCACGCTCGGGTGGCTGCAGCAGACGGCGTACAAGCCCACGCGCTCGCCGCGGCGGTGCGCCTTGATCACTTGCTGGATCGGGGACAGGGTAAAAGTCGGGTTTTCCGCTTGCTTCATCATGGTTACGCCTTCGTATGTTGTCGTATCAAAAGGGCCGCGCCGCGCGCGCCGCCGGCATCGCCAAAGCGGGGTGGCAGTATCGGCGGCACGTGCACGCCGGGGAACAAATGGCGCTTGACGGCGGCCGGCAGCTTGTCGTACAGGTGCGGCAGCTTGGACAGGCCGCCGCCGAGCACGATCACGTGCGGGTCGTAGACCAGCACCAGGCCGGCCAGCGCGTGGCCCAGCACGTCGAGGTGCACGGCCACCGTACGCTGGGCCACGGCGTCGCCCATGTTGGCGCGCGCCACGATCGCCAGAGGCTCCGCGCCGTCGCCGCCAAAGTGGGCGTGGATTTTGCGCATGGCGGGGCCGGAGACATAGCGTTCCAGGCAGCCCGCCTTGCCGCACGGGCAGGCGTAATCGGCCAGGCCATGCTGCGCCAGCAGGGTGGCGGGCAGGCTCCAGTGGCCCCATTCGCCGGCCACGCCGTTGAAACCGCGCAGCAGCTGGCCACCCACGCAATAGCCGCCGCCAGCGCCCGTGCCGAGAATGGCGCCGAACATGCTGGCGGCATTGTCGGCCGCGCCGCCTTGCGCTTCCGACAGGGCGAAACACTGGCAATCGTTGCCGATGGCGACAGGACGCTGCAAGGCCTGCTGCAGGGTTTGCGCCACCAGGCGGCCATTCAGGGCCGGCACGTTGGAACTGAGCTGTCGGCCGCTGGCGCTGTCGATCACGCCGGGCAAGCCGATGCCGACGGGCGCCGTCGTGCCCAGTGCCAGGTCGCCGCGCGCCACCAGGTCGACGATGGCTTGCACGAAAGCGGCAAAATCGTCGCCCGGCGTGGCCACCCGTTCGCGGAACACCTCGGTCAGCGCGCCATCGCGGTCGGCAAAGGCGACCAGTTCCATCTTGCTGCCGCCGATGTCGATGCCGTGGTAGCCGGCGGTGGGATTAGAATTGGTCATGGCCATAGATGATGACGCCCTGCACGACACGGTTGACGATGCCGCCGGCGAATGGATTGTCGGGGCGCAGTTGCAGCAGCGCGGACTGGTACAGCGCATATTGCTGCGCCATCAGCAGCCACAATGGGGCCAGCCAGGCGTCGGGCCAGGCCGGCGCATCGGCAGATAAGTCACCGCCGATACCGACGGTCAGGCACGTCTGCGCCACGCTGTCGCGCTGCAGTTCTTTCAGCAAGTCGTCTTCGTACTGGCGCGCCAGCGGCTTGCTGCTGCGCAGCAGGATCACCAGCGATTCCGTGGTGACGGCCGATTTCGGGCCGTGACGGAAGCCCAGCGGTGTATTGGCCATCGCCATCACGCGGCCGCCCGTCAATTCCAGGATCTTTAATGCCGCTTCCTTGGCCAGCGCTTCCAGCGGGCCGCTGCCCAGGTATACCACGCGCTGCACGGGTGTCGAACCGAGGTCCGCCACGGGCGCCGACCAGTCGCGCAAGGCTTGCTCGCCCAGCTGCGCCAAGGTCTCAAGGCGCGTCAAATCGACGTCCTTGCCCAGTACCGACAGGGCGGCCAGCAGCATGCTGCTAAAACTGCTGGTCATGGCGAAGCCGCGGTCGCAGCTGCCTTCCGGCATCAGCAGGTTATAGGTATTGCTGTCGTTCGCGCCCTGGCGCGCCAGCTTGCCGTCCGCGTTGCAGGTGATGTTCAGGAAGCGTGCGCCGGGCACGACCTGGCGCAGCAGTTCCACGGCCGCCAGGCTTTCCGGGCTGTCGCCGCTGCGGGCAAACGAGACGAGCAGGGTGGGCGCGTCCGCTTCCAGGTACAGCTCGTGGTGCGTCAGCAAGGTTGTGGTGGCGATGGCGCGGATCTGCGCGGGCCAGGCCGCATTCAGGGTATCGACGACGATTTCACCCACGTAGGCCGAGCTGCCGGCGCCCGTCAGAATGACGCGTTGTTGTGGATTCGACAGCGCGTCGCCGAGGAAGGCGGCCAGTGCCGCTTGCTCCTTGCGCAAAATGCCGGCCAGCGCGCGCCAGATGGCTGGCTGGTGGGCGATTTCCTCGGCCGTGTGCAGGCCGCCGATGTCGCGCCAGGTTTGAATGTCACGCTGAAGAAGGGTAGTCATGAGAGCTCAGTAAAGTGTTTGTTGGAGAAAGCATAAATACTAAATTTCGAAAAGTCAAATACGAAAGTAAAACGAAAGTAAATAGTTTGCTGTCTTGCGAAATAATGTCGTTTTAACGGCGGTGAAGCGTGCTGCGGTGCAGCGTAAAAGCCCGTGGCGGCGCGGCCTGTCGCTGAAATGCCACGATAACGAAAGTATGTTTTGTGACATTTTGGTGAAACGTAAGAAAAATTGGCCAATTCTGGGCATTTTATTAATAAATTGCCGCTTTAACTTTCTTTTGATTGACGATATTTATTTTTCTTCTTAAAGTATTTCATCGAATCACTTCTGAAAGCCGATAGATGAAACCTCTCCCGCTTCCCCGCCGCGTCCTTGCCGCCTGTGTCTTCGCTGCCCTTGCCACCTTGTCCGCGCAAAGCGTGCAGGCCGCGCCTGTCGGCAACTTGGCCAGCGTGAGTGCCGTGCACGCGGCCGACGTGGCCAAGGGCGAGGCACTGGGCTGGGATCTGCGCAGCGATACTGGCATGCAGCTGCGTATCAGCCTGCCGCAGGTGGACGTGCTGCGCATCCAGGCCGGCGGAAAAGGGGGCTTGACGGGGCCGGGCGACAAGGCCGCGCCCATCGTCGTGGGCCAGCCGGCCGCGCAGGTGGCATACCAGATCCATGAACAGCCTGACCATATCCTGATCAGCACCGAAGCCCTGAGCCTGCGCATCGACCGCAAACCGTTGCGCTTTACCCTGCTGCGCACGGGCGATGCGCTGCCGCTGTGGCGCGAGGTGCAGCCGCTGTCGCTCGACGACAAGCAGGGCGTGCAGGTGCTATCGAGCTTGCCAGGCGAGCGTTACTTTGGCGGCGGCCAGCAAAATGGCCGCTTCGAATTCAAGGGCAAGCAGGTGCCCGTGTCGTATTCGGGCGGCTGGGAAGAGGGCGACCGGCCGAATCCCGCGCCATTCCTCATGAGTTCACGCGGATGGGGCATGCTGCGCAATACCTGGTCCGACGGGAACTACGACTTGCGCGATGCGCAGCAGATCTCGCTGCAGCACGCGGAAGGGCGCTTCGATGCGTATTTCTTCGTCGGCAAGGACCTGCGCGACGTCGTCGCCCGCTATACGGACCTGACGGGCCGCGCGCGCATGCTGCCCCGCTGGGCGCTGGAATACGGCGACGCCGATTGCTACAACGATGGCGACAACGTGAAAAAGCCCGGTTCCGTGCCCAAGGGCTGGAGCGACGGTCCCACGGGCAAGACGCCGGACGTGGTGGAAAGCGTGGCGCGAAAATACCGCGAACACGACATGCCGGGCGGCTGGATTTTACCCAACGACGGCTACGGCTGCGGCTACACGAATCTGCCGGAAACGGTGAAGGGCCTGGCCGGCTATGGCTTTCGCACGGGCCTGTGGACGGAAAACGGCGTCGACAAGATCGCCTGGGAAGTGGGCCAGGCGGGCAGCCGCGTGCAAAAGCTCGACGTGGCGTGGACGGGCAAGGGATACCAGTTCGCCATGGATGCGAACAAGTCGGCCTACGACGGCATTCTGAACAACTCCGACAGCCGCCCCTTCCTGTGGACGGTGATGGGCTGGGCCGGCATCCAGCGCTACGCCGTGGCGTGGACGGGCGACCAGAGCGCCAGCTGGGACTACATCCGCTGGCACATCCCGACCCTGATCGGCTCGGGACTGTCCGGCCAGGCGTATGCGTCGGGCGACGTGGACGCCATCTTTGGCGGCAGTCCGGAAACCTATCTGCGCGACCTGCAGTGGAAAAGCTTTACGCCAGTCCTGATGGGCATGTCCGGCTGGGCCGCGGCCGAGCGCAAGCATCCATGGTGGTTCGAGCAGCCCTACCGCGACATCAACCGCCGCTATCTGAAGCTGAAGATGCGCCTTACCCCCTATATGTATACCCTCGTGCGCGAAGCGGAGCAATCGGGTGCGCCGCTGGTGCGCGGCCTGATGTGGGATTACCCGCAAGACCCGTCCGCCTACACGGAAGCGTATAAATATCAATTCCTGCTGGGGCGCGACATGCTGGTGGCGCCCGTCTACCGCAGCCAGGCCGTCAGCGGCGGCTGGCGCAAGGGCATCCACCTGCCGCAGGGCACGTGGTACGACTACTGGGATGGCCGCCAGGCCACGGCGGACGCGAAAGGACGCGACCTGGACATGCAGGTGACGCTCGATAAACTGCCCGTGTTCGTGCGCGCCGGCGCCATCCTGCCCATGTATCCGGAAATGCTGTACGACGGCCAGAAGCCGAAGGACCAGCTGACCCTCGATATCTACCCGCACGGCGACTCCGACTACACCCTGTATGAGGACGACGGCAACACGCGCCAGTACCAGGGCGGCGCCTTCAGCCAGCAAGTCATCCGCATGCGCCAGACGGGCGGCGATGTGCAGGTCGACATCGGCGCCGTCGATGGCCAGTACCAGGGCCAGGAAGCGCGCCGCGGCTATGCGCTGCGCATGCTGGCGGGTCATGCACCGGCCACCGTGCGCGCTGGCGAACGGCTGATCGCGGCAGCGGGCGACCGCGCCGCTTACGACAAGGCGGTCGAAGGCTGGTATTTCGACGTAGCCGACCGGCAAGGCACCCTGCACGTGAAAGTGGCGGCGCAGGATATCCGCCAGGCCTTGATTCTGCAGGTCGCCGGTGCGCTGGCCGTGGCGAGAGTCGACGCCGACTTCCCGGCCGCCCCCGTGCCGGGCCGCGCCTTGCCGGCCGACGCCATGCAGGTGGTGGCGCGTCCTGCGGAGGAAAGCGGCTATCCGCTGGAAAACACCTTTGATGGCAAGCCGGAAACCTGGTTCCGCACCGTGCGCAGCCCGTCCGTGAAAAGCGGTCCGCACGAATGGGTGATCGGCTTTACGGAACGCCGTCTGGTGGACGGCATCGAACTGGCGCCGCGCAACGACCAGCACTGGAAGCATGGCCAAGTGCGCGATTATGAAATCTACATTGGCGACAACAATGGCGAATGGGGCGCGGCACTTGCGCGCGGCACCCTCAAGCTGCAGGAAGGCAGGCAGACGATCAACTTCCCCGCCACGGCCGGGCGCTTGCTGCGCTTCCGCGTCATGAGCACGCAAAATCCGGAAGGCGATGGTGCCGCGTCCACCGACCCGATGGTGACGGCGGCGCAAGGTGCTCCCGTGGCACGCGCGTTCGACGCGGCGCTGGCGACTGACGTGGCGCCCGTCACCTTGTCCGCATTCCGCGTGCTCGAACACCGCGTGGCCGAAGGCGAGGAAGTGCAGCGCTACCTGTCGGACCTGGCGCTGCCGAAGACTATCGCGAAAGACCGGCCAGCCGGCAAGGCGGCCGACATGCGCATGAACGGGCTGTGGTTCCGCAAGGGCCTCGGCGTGGGACCAGCCAGCCGCATCGACTTGCAGCTGGCGGGCAACTGGAATCTGCTGCGCGCCGACCTGGGCGTGGACGATAGCTGCCGCGGCGCGGGCGGCTTGCAATTCCAGGTCTGGAGCGGTGAGCGGCTGCTGTATGACAGCGGCCTGGTCACGGCTCCCGGGGTGGTCAAACCCGAAATCGACGTGCGCGGCCTGAGCCAGCTCAGTTTGCGCACCCTGGGCGCACGCGGCGCCCACCCGGCCCAGGTGTGCGGCAACTGGGCCAACGCCGTGCTGACCGGCACGGAAGGCGCGACCGTCAAGCCGCGCTAGACACATCATCATTTCACTAACAAAGAGCCCCTCTTCGGACCGGGGAGGGGCTCTTGCAGCCTTGCGAAAACAAATCACTTATAAAAGGGAGTTGAGAATGCACTTGAAAAAACTGATGGCCGCCATGGTGGCGGTAGGGTTGGCCTCAACGGCGCTGGCGGCGGAGGAGGAAAAACTGCAGCGTGTGGAAGTGACGGGTTCCAGCCTGAAGCGCATCAACGCGGAGACGGCGTCGCCCGTGCAGGTGATCAACGCCAAGCAGATCGAAAACATGGGCGCGCTCACCTTGCTGCAAGTGCTCGACAACCTGCCTGCCGCCCGCCCGGCGCAGCAGGATTTCCGCTCGATGTTTACGGGGTCCGATGGCGGCTCGCAAGCGAACTTGCGCGGCCTCGGCGCACAGGGCACGCTGGTGCTCTTGAATGGCCGCCGCCTGTCGTTCTATGGCGCGCCGGCCGGCTTCCAGACCATGTTCGTCAATATCGACGCCATTCCCGCCGCCGCCATCGAGCGCATGGAGATTTTGACGGATGGCGCGTCGGCCATATATGGCTCCGACGCCGTCGCCGGCGTCATCAACGTGATCACCAAGAAGTCGTACCAGGGCCTGGAAGCGCGCGCCAATGGCGAGTTTTCACCGAGCGTGAAATCGTATGGCGAACGCCAGGCCAGCGTGCTGTATGGCCTGGGCGACCTGGCCAGCGACGGCTACAACATCTACGGTTCCGTGAACGTTTATCAGCGCGACCGCATTGCGCTGGCCGATACCTGGCGCAAGCGTCCTTCGTATTTTTATGCGAACAATCCCAATTTCATCCCGAACATGCGCGTGGGCGTGGGCAGCGAACCGGGCACGGTGAATCCCGGAACCTTCTTTGTCTTCGACAAGGCGAACAATAATGCGCGCACCCAGCGCGCCGTCAATGGCTGCAACAACAGCATCACCGAAGCGTCGGGCACGCGCTGCGTGTGGAATGCGCTGCCCAACCAGCTCGATACGGGACCCACCTCGGAGCGGGCCACGGCTTACCTGAGCGGCAGGCTGAAACTGGGTGGCGACATGGAAGCGTTCGCGGAAGGCGCTTTCACCCACATCAAGATGCGCGGCGAAAATGGCCCGTCCAGCTTCAACAGCGGCAGCACGAACAACTGGTTTGCGCGCAATACGGGCAATACGCTGAACACCTTCGCCACGCCTTTCCTGAGCCCCAACAACGTCTACCTGAAAGGCAAGCTCGATGCCGACATGGTGGCCAGGATGGGCGGCGCGGCCGGCTTGAACTACCTGCTGCAGGATGCACAAGGCCACTTCGGCCAGAAGAACGTCGATGAAAACTACCGCGCGCTCGTCGGCCTGCGCGGCAGCATCGGCGGCGGCTGGGATTTTGAAACGGCGCTCAGCGTGGCGGGCAGCCATTCGACCCTGTTCCAGACGGCGAACATCAACATCAAGGGCTTCGAGCAGGCATTCGGGCCGTTCACGAAAGACCCCGTCAGCGGCCGCACGTATATCGCCGACAATCCCGCCTACAAGTTCGGCGAAATCAGTGAGGCGAATGCGGCGCTGGTGCGTGCGGCCTATCCGACGTTTGCCATCGAATCCTGGACCAAACTGATGACCTGGGATGCGAAAGTGGAAGGCACCCTGTTCAAGCTGGGCGAGCGCGAAGTGCGCGCCGCCGTCGGCACCAACGTGATGCGTGAGAGTTTTCTCACGCCCGGCAACGCGGATGCGGCCAATGGCCTGATCACGCAGCAGGGCGGTTCCTGGTTCGATGGCCGGCGCACCATCGCCGCCGTGTTTGGCGAAGTGGTGGTGCCGCTCAGCGACACGCTGGAAGTCAATGCGGCCGCACGCCTGGACAAATACCCGCATTTCTCGGCCAACCTGGCGCCCAAGCTGGGCGTGATCTGGCGCGCGCGGCCTGACCTGATGCTGCGCGGGACGTATTCGGAAGGCTTCCGCGCGCCCAACCTGGCCGAATCGGGCACGGGCGGCGTCTTTGCGCAGGTGGGCGGCATCCGCGACACGGTGCGCTGCGATGAAACGAACGCCATGGCGCGCGCGCTGATGAAGTCAAAAATAGCGACGGATGCGGACCTGGGCAAGAGCCTGCTCAATTCGAACTGCTCCACGACGGTGGGCGGCCTGACGCCGCCGAACCAGAACCTGCGTCCGGAAAAGGCGAAGATATCGACCGTGGGCCTGGTGCTGCAGCCGGCCAAGGATGTGAGCATCTCCATCGATTACTGGTTCATCAACCGCCGCGACGAAATCGTGCGCCAGGACTTCAACGAGCTGTTTACGGAACTGGTGGGCAAGTACGGCCCGACCCTGGCCGGCACATCGAGCGCCATCCGCAACGACCTGACGGACACGGACCGGGGCAATGTGGCGGCGGTGGCGGCCATGTGCGCCAATCCCGCCAACGCTGGCGTGTGCGCGGGCGGCGTGCCCGGCTACTCGGTGGGCAACCTGGGCGGCTTGATCAACTCGTATTCGAACCGCGGCCGCACTTTGATGGACGGCGTGGACATCGACGCCCGCACGCGCTTCGCGCTCGGCGACTGGGGCAAGCTGAGTACCGGCATCGCCGCTACCATCCGCAAGCGCGACACCCATGACAGCGAGGACGGCAGCGACATCAAGGGCAACACCGTCGGCTACTACGATTCGCCACGCTACCGCGCCACCGTGAATGCCGACTGGAGCTACCGTAACTTCGTCAGCAGCGTCTTCGTCAACTACTCGGGCAAGACGCGCTGGGCCTACGGTCCCTGGGACAAGGACAACACGCCGGAAAACTGCACCGCCGCCTCGGTGGCGCTGCCGGCCGGCCAGTGCAAGGGCGCGCCGTCGTACACGACGGTCAACCTGGCCTTCAGCTGGAAGCCGATGAAGAACCTGGACGTGGGCCTGAACGTGAAAAACGCGTTCAACAAGCAGCCCTACTACGACCCGAACGGCTGGGAAGGCTACAACCATAGCCAGGACCTGTTCGGCCGCCAGTTCGCCCTGTCAGCCAGCTACAAGTTCTTTTAACACGTGACGATGCCCCGGCCCGCCAGCGGGCATGGTGGCGGACCGGGGTATTGCCACGAAAAGAAAAGACAATATTCTTAAATGTGCAATACGAAAGATAAACGTAAGTGAAAGGCGATTGCCCTGGCTGCTTTCGCGTTGATATCCCCAGATTTTTGCGCCGGTTCTGTGCTCATGGCCATCTCCGTACCTACGCGTGTATCCGTCATACCACGATAACGAAAGTTATCTGACGCATATCCGATTGAATCGAAAGATAAAACGCCTTTATTTACTGAATTTGGCGATAGATTTGCGTTGTAACTTTCTTTTTGTTGACGATACTTATTTTTCTTTTTAAAGTAATCCCAAGAAAACGAAAATCAGCCGATACGGACTGATTTCCCGGAAGGCGCAATTGCCTGGCTGCGCCGGCCGACGACCACCATAAAAATTGCATCCCCCGGCTCCGCCCTGGAGCGGGGAGGGCGCGCATAACCCTCGATATAGACGGAGACACAGCATGCATACCACCCGACTCAAATTGCGCGACATCAGCCGCGCCGCCGCGATCGTGATCGCCCTGGCGGCCGGCGTGCCAGGCCAGGCCTGGGCACAGTCGAACGCCACCAGCACCATTTTCGGTGAAGTAAGCGCGCCGGCCGGCGCCACCGTGGTGCTGGAAAACCTGGCGACGGGCGTGCAGCGCAGCCTGACGCCCGATACGTCGGGCCGCTATGTGGCCAACTCCATGCCGCCAGGGCGCTATGCGGTGCGCGTGCTGCGTGCCGGTTCGGTGGAAGCGTCGCAGGAAGTCGAAGCGCTGATCGGCGCCGGTGCGGAAGCGAACTTCGGTCCGGCCAGCGCGGCAGGCACAGTGGGCCAGGAGCAGACCGTCGTGGTGAAGGCGTCGCGCAATCCGATCGACGTATCGAACACGAACAATGGCGTGATCTTCACGGCCAAGGAATTGAAAGCGCTGCCAGTCGGCAATGACGTCGCTTCCATCGTGCAGCTGACGCCGGGCGTGGCCCGCGGCACCAACAGCGTGTATGGCAATGCGCCATCGATCGGCGGCTCGGGCCAGTCGGAAAACGCGTTCTACGTCAACGGTTTCCCCATCACGAATCTCCTGACCCAGGTGGGCGCGTCGGAACTGCCGTTTGGCGCGATCTCGAACCTGCAGGTGCTGTCGGGCGGCTACGGCTCGGAATTTGGCCGTTCCACAGGCGGCGTGATCAACATCACGACCAAGAGTGGCGGCAACAAGGTCGAATTCGGCGGCAAGGTCTCCATCATCCCCCGTTCGCTGAAGGGCACAACGGAAAACCGGCATTACCCGAACACGGGCGCCAATCCGGACACGGATGGCACCTTGAAGTACTGGAACCGCGATAACGGCAGCACCAGCAAGGTCGTCGGCTTGTATGGCAGCGGGCCGCTGATCAAGAACAAGCTGTTCGCCTTCGTGGCGCTGGAACAGACGCGCACGGACGGCGGCGCCGTCGCCGGTGCGCGCGACGACTCGGACAAGGTGTTGCCGAACGGCTGGCGCGAGAGCAAGAGCAAGGTAGACCGCATGATGGCCAAGCTCGATTACAACCTGACGGACGACCATCACTTTGAATATACCAAGCTGTATGACCGCACGACAACGGATAGCCAGAGCTATGGCTTCGACTATGCCACCCTGAAACGCAACAACGTCCGTGGCGGCGGGAGCGAGACCACCCTCAACTGCTGCGGCTCGTCGGCCGCGCCGGGCGCGAACGTCGACATCTTCAAGTATACGGGCTACCTGACGGACAATCTGACGGTGACGGCCATGATGGGGCAGTCGCGGACCAGCCATCGCCGCACGCCCGAAGGCTATGACCCCAGCCTGGCGCAAACCAGGTCCATCCAGTCGACGCAAGTGCCAGGCCTGGTCTACGTGAATCCGCAAACAGTGACCGGTACGCTGGTTGACCCTTCCTCGGAAGACCGCCAGAAGGCCAAGCGCCTGGACCTGGAATACAAGCTGGGCAAGCATTCGCTGCGCGGCGGCATCGACCGCATCGACGTGGAATCGCAAGTGGGCCTGAGCCTGGCCGGCGGCTACCGCTGGAACTACCTGCGGGCCACCGATCCGAATCTGCCGATCAACGGCGCCTTTGAAACGCCGGCCCAGGGCCAGGGCTACGGCAAGGACGGCTATTACGTCAGCAAGGAATTGAACGCCAACCTGGCGCGTCCGACCAGCGTGCAATCGGCGCAGTACATCCAGGATCACTACCAGGTCACGGAACGGGTGTTGCTGGACCTGGGCCTGCGCCGCGAGCAGTTCACCAACTACAGCACCGATGGCGTGGCTTTTATCTCGCAGCGCAACATGATCGCCCCGCGCCTGGGCGCCACCTGGGATTACCTGGGCGACGGCACCCTGAAATTCTTCGCCAACGGCGGCCGCTACCACTTGCCGGTGCCATCGAATTTGTCGAGCAATATGGCCAGCCCCTTCCTGGCCACCAGCGAGATGTACACCTATACGGGCGTTGATCCCGTGACGGGCGCGCCGACGGGCCTGCACGCCATCAGCAAGCCATATTCGGCCAACAACGCGTATGGCCAGAGCCGCGATGCGCGCGAAGTGACGGCCGTCGGCCTGAAGCCGCTGTCGCAGGATGAATTCTCGCTCGGCTTCGAACGCGCCCTGAGCAAGAAGCTGGTGGTGGGCGCCAGCTTCCTGTACCGCAAGCTGAACGACACCAACGACGATACCTGCGACGCGCGTCCGTTGCAAGCCTGGGCCACGCGCAACGGCGTCGACACGGGCAACTGGAGCGGCTTCCAGTGCGCCATCATCAACCCGGGCCGCGACAACAGCCTGATGGTGGACTTCGACGATGGCAAGGGCTTGCGCCGCGTGGATATTTCGGCGGCAGAGTGGGGCAATCCGAAACCGGCACGCACCTACCGCGCCCTGAACCTGTTCGTCGAGCACCCGTACACGAACGGCTGGTACGGCAAGCTGACTTACACCTTGTCCGGCTTGAAGGGCAATATGGAAGGCCAGACGGACAGTATCGGCGGCGGCGACGTGGGCCTGACGGTCAGCGACGACCACAAGGAACTGATGTACAACGCGTATGGCTACCTGCCGGGCGACCACCGCCACGCCTTCAAGGCCTACGGCTTTATGCAGGTCATCCCGGACGTGATGGTGGGCGCCAACCTGTCGCTGACCTCGGGTGCGCCGCGCAACTGCATCGGCGCGCTGCCCGACAACCTGAGGTTCGAGGACGATTACGGTGATTCCTATTTCTATTGCAATGGCAAGCCGGCGCCTCGCGGCAGCCAGGGCCGCCTGCCGTGGCAAGCCCAGCTGGACATGAATGTGGCCTATACTCCCAGCGCCGTCAAGGGCCTGAGCCTGAAAGTGGACGTCTTCAATGTGTTCAACAGCCAGACCGTGACCCGCTACAGCGAAACGCGCGAAGACCATGGCGCCATCTCCCGCAATTACCTGCAGGTTGATGGACGCACGGCGCCGCGTTCCGTGCGCTTCACGGCTGAATACACCTATTAAACTGCAGCCGGTCTGCCATGCGGCGGGCCGGCGACGATCATTACCAACGGAAGCGAGAAGAGACCAATGACGACACAAATCAATCGACGCAATTTCCTGTCCGCCAGCGCCGCGCTGGCCGGTGGCGCCATGGCCGGCAGCGCACTGCTGCCCGGCGACGCCAGCGCCGCACCTGCGGCCGGCCGCGACAAGGTTCGTCTGGGCCTGATCGGCACGGGCATGCGCGGCCAGGTGCTGCTGGCTGAACTGGTGCGCCGCGACGACGTGGAAGTCGTTGCCCTGTGCGATATCGAACCTATCATGCTGAAACACGCGCTGGGCCAGGTGGCCAAGGCCGGCAAGCCGCGTCCGCGCACGTATGGCGAAGACCGCGACCAGAAAGCCTACAAGCGCATGCTGGACGCGGGCGGCCTCGATGGCGTGATCATCGCCACGCCGTGGGAATTCCACGCGCCGATGGCGATCGCCGCCATGCAGGCAAAGATACCCGTCGGTTGCGAAGTGGTGGCCGGCATCACCCTGCAAGACCACTGGGATGTCCTCAATACCCAGCTGAAAACGGGCACGCCCTACATGTTGCTGGAAAACGTGTGCTACCGCCGCGACGTCATGGCCGCGCTGCAGATGGTGCGCGCGGGCCTGTTCGGCGAACTGCTGCACCTGCAGGGCGGCTACCAGCATGATTTGCGCGCCGTCAAATTCAACAGCGGAAATCCGGCCAAACCGTATGGCGGCGGCGTGGAATTCGGCGAGAAGGGCTGGTCGGAAGCCCATTGGCGCACGCAGCACTCGGTCGAGCGCAATGGCGAGCTGTATCCAAGCCACGGCATCGGCCCGTGCGCCATGTACACCAACATCAACCGCGGCAACCGTTTTACGCGCATCAACGCCTTCGCCAGCAAGGCACGCGGTTTGCACGACTACATCGTCAAGCAGCCGGGCGGCGCGCAGCACGCGAACGCCAAGGTGAAATTCAAGCTGGGCGACGTGGTGACCACCACGCTGGCGTGCGAGAACGGCGAAACCATCATCCTGCAGCACGATACGAGCCTGCCGCGTCCATATTCGCTGGGCTTCCGCGTGCAAGGCACGGACGGCCTGTGGATGGATTTGAACAATTCGATTCACATCGAGGGCGTCAGCAAGCCGCACCAGTGGGACGACTTCAAGGCCTACCAGGACAAGTATGAGCACCCGGTCTGGCGCAAATACGCGGCGCAAGCGGAAGGCGCGGGCCACGGCGGCATGGACTTCTTCGTCATCCACGCCTTTGTCGAAGCGCTGAAGGCCAACGCCCCGATGCCGATCGATATCTACGACGCCGTGACGTGGAGCGCCATCACGCCGCTGTCCGAGCAATCGATCGCCGCCAACTTCCAGACCCTGGACTTCCCGGACTTCACGGGTGGGCAGTGGAAATCGCGCAAGCCGATCTTCGCCCTCGACGGCAAGTACTAAGCCTTGACGACCCGCTACCGCGCCTGCCGCCGTAGCGGGTTTTTTCCATTCAGGAGACGTTGATGAAACACACAAATTCATTGCTCTGCGCAGTCCTTTCCGCCATGCCCTTACTTGCCGCTTGCGTGGCCGCCAGCGTGGCCGCGCCCGTGGCGTACGCGACGCCCGCCAGCGTGGAATTGGCAGGCAATGCCTTCATCACCAGCGGGCAGGATGGCGCCGTCATCGGCGAGCATGGCCTGGCCGGCTGGAGCAATCCGGCTGCCGTCGCCAGCACGTATTTCCGCGTGGCCGAAGCAGGTCCCGTCCAGGTGGCGCTCGACGCCAGTCTGGCCGATGGCGGCAACAGCACCATCCGCGTAAAAATCAATGGCGCGCCGTTCGACGTCAAGCTGGCCGGCAAAGCCCGCAAGACCTATGCCGTGGGCACGGTGAACGTGCCGGCGGCCGGTTATGTGAGGGTGGACTTGCAGGGAATCTCGCGCGCCAAGGCCACGTTCGGCGACGTCGCGGCGCTGAAGGTGACGTCGAACGCTGCGCTAACGTACGCCAGCGATCCCGCCAATTACTACTGGTCGCGGCGCGGGCCGTCCGTGCACATGGGCTACACGGTGCCGGCCAATACCGAGTATTTTTATAACGAGATGACGATCCCCAAAGGGCAGGACGCCATCGGTTCCTACTTCATGGCCAACGGCTTTGGCCAGGGCTACATGGGCATCCAGGTGAAATCACCGAGCGAGCGCTGGATCTTGTTCTCCGTGTGGGACGCCGACAATGGCGCCAAGACCACCCTGGTCAGCAAGGGCGAGGGCGTCATCGACAATGCCTTCGGCGGCGAGGGCACGGGCGGGCAGACCTATCTGTCGTACAACTGGGCGGCCGGCACCACGTACCGCTTCATCACGCGCGCGCGGCCCGACGGCAAGGGTGGCAGCGATTATTCGGCCTGGTTCTTCGCGCCCGAAACGGGCCAGTGGCGCTACATCGCCACCTGGAAGCGGCCGGCGATTTCCACGTATCTGACGCGCGTGCATTCCTTCCTCGAGAACTTCATCGACACCCTGGGCTACACGCAGCGCCGCGTCCAGTTCGGCAACCAGTGGGCCAGGAATGCATCGGGCACCTGGTCCGAAGTGACGGCGGGAAGGTTCACCGGCGACGCCACGGCCACGAATGCGCAGCGCATGGATTATGCGGGCGGGCTGGAAAACGGCAGGTTCTATCTGCGCAACGGCGGCTTTTTTGCCGAGTACGTGAAAACCGGCCAGAACTTCACGCGCCCGGCCACGGGCCAGGCGCCGGCTGTCGATGTGGCGGCCTTGCCGATGCAATAGGCGTGGTTTCTCAGAACGGCCGCTTGCCCACCATCGCCTCGATGCCGCGATAGTAGGTGAGCGGCCGTCCTATCGTCACGCCCATCAATGCCGCCGCCTGGATGATGTCGTTTGTATCGCGCCGGTACACGACCAGCGCATCCATTTCATCGGTGCCATTGCCGTCGATCTGGATCAGCTCATAGCCGCCTTCGTCCACGGCGCGCTGCGCCAGTTCCGTGTCCAGCCACTCGAAATAGGGCAGCGCGCTACCGCCGCTGTCCTTGAGCAGCGCGTACGGGAAGTCGGGGAATTCGTCGAACATGTCCTGGATCTGTTCGTGCAGTTCATCGAGCTTGTCGCTCGACGCCATATGGCCGGCCAGCTGCGAGAGCATTTCCACCGCATAGGCTTGCGCATCGCTGTCGATCCACTCGTCGCGCGGCGCGGAGGGAGCTTCGGTGATGGCGGCGACGGCGTCGTCGAGTTCCTCGCCTTCCAGGTCGCCGCAGGTCAGCTTGGTCAATAGTTCGGATAAAAGCATGGTTGCCTTTCAGGGGAGCGGCACGGCCACGGTGGCTGCCTTGTCGATGAAGTTGCCAATACTATCATTACCGTGCAGCTTGCCGCGTTCCGCAGAAGTCGTATGGCGTCCTTTGACTACTTGTCAACTAGACATTTTCGGGCCAGGCGGATACACTGAAAATATTTCCAATTAGCAATATTTATCTGGACTCATGCAGGCACAGGCGCGCTTGCCGTCCTTTGCCCTTTGCCCATCACTTGTGACCCATTTCTTCATTTTATTCAGGATCATCCATGTTTGTCCGAACCACCATGCTGCGCGCGCTGGCGTGCGCCGTCTTGCTGCCGGCGCTGTTGTCGGCCTGCGTCACCGGCCGCAATAGCGCGCCTGCGTTTACCTACAGGACACCCGACCTTGCCAAGGGCGTTGTCGTCGGCACCGTGTTCGAGAGCTCCGTCTTCGAGGCGCATGGCGCCAGGTTCGGCATCGTCAGCAGCGACCCTGCCGCCCTCGAGGGAAAAAGTCTGTGGTTATCCAGCCATGCTCCCGCCGGCCAGGTCGCCTTGCAGAATGTCTTGCCAAAAGTGCCTACGGGCAAGGGCAGCACCTTTGCGCTGCAGCTGACGCCGGGACGCTACAGCGTCATCATCTGGCTGCTTGACTATGGATTCAGGTCCAGGTACTCCGAATCGTCGCCGAAGCCGATCGAGTTTGACGTCGTTGCTGGCAAGGTCACCTACCTGGGACGTCTGGATGCCAACCGTTCCCTGCAAGTGGCTTCGATACACGACAATTTCGAGGAAGATATCGCATACCTGAAGAAAAATCCCTTGCTGGCCAATGCCAGCATCGAGAACAAGGCGCTCGAGGTGCGTGAATGGTGGCTACAGGACGCCCTTGGCAAGGAAATTCAGGAAAGAAACCGCGCCAAATAAGCACGTGCAGGTCGCGCCGCGCACGCGTCACTCTGTACTGCAGGCGCGACCCTGCGTTACATTTTTTGCTGCATCAGAGCGGCCAGGCCTGTTTGGTCACGGCTACGGCGATGATGTAGGCGAAGACCAGCACGGCGAGCGCGAAGGCGGCGCCGCGCACGGCTGGCGTCTTGCCCCGTTTCAGGGCGATGGTGCCCAGCACGATGTAGGCCACCAGCGCGCACAGCTTGGCGGCCAGCCAGGGCTGGCTGCCCGGCGACTGGCCGCTCCACACGGCCAGGGTGATGGCGCTGGCCAGCAGGGCCGTGTCGACCAGGTGCGGCAGGATTTTTACCCAGCGCTGCTGCAAGGCGGGCGAGGCGCGCAGCATCCAGGCGCCGCGCAAGAGGAAAAGAAAGCCGCTGGCGGCGGCGCAGCCCATGTGGAAATGCTTGAGGCTCAGATAGTCCATGCGTGATGTGGTGGGCGTTGATTGATGGTGGCGCCAGCATAGCCGCCTTTGGCGCGCCGCGCCATACACCGTCGGGAGGAGACTGGCCTAAGGCAGGAATTTGACATACACGAGTTCCGGGTCTCCCTCGTCGAGATGCTCGATCCGGCCGCTGCGCACGAAGCCCGCGCTGGCGAACAGCTGTTGCGCGGCCAGGTTGGACTGGTTCGTCGACGTGAAAATTTTCCCTGTCCGGCACGCGTCTGCGGCGGCTGCCAGCAGGCGCAAACCCACGCCGCGCCGCTGCTGGCCGGCAGCGACCACCACCAGCGAGACAAAACCGTAGCCGAAGAAGTCGTCATGCGTGAGGACATAGCCGGCCACCTGGCCAGCGCGGATGGCCACCTGGCATTGACCTTTGCCGACGGCGGCGCGCACGGCGTCGCCCCGGCTGGCGTGCGCCTGCGCGTAGGCGTCGCAGGCCAGCATGGCTGCCACATCGCCCGGCAGCGCCGCGCGCGTGATGATGGTGTCTGTTGCGTGATTGTTCTGCATGCCGCTCCTTTTCTCCAGGCGCCGAGTGTGCCAAAAATACCTGCGTTTGTAAAACACCCGCCATCCAGCCTAGGTCCATACCTCTTCATCTAGTCACTTTTGCCGATACGGCTATCCAGATTGCCTTTCCAGAATCACCCTGTGACCGATAGTGCCTTTCGACTCTGCCACGTAAGCTGGTCGGGACGGCTGGCCAGACGGCCAGTGCATTCATGGAGAAACATCGTGGCTACCCTAGATGGCACTAAGAACAACAGTAGTAACAAGGCAGTCGAACCCGGCATGCGGCGCAAGCAGGCGTCCGTGCTGATCAGCAGCACCTTCGCCTTCACCATCTGCTTTGCAGTCTGGATGATGTTTGCCGTGCTCGGCATCCCCATCAAGACCAGCCTGGGCTTGACTGAAACACAATTCGGCCTGCTGGCCGCCATGCCCGTGCTGACGGGCTCCCTCGTGCGCGTGCCGCTGGGCATCTGGACGGACAAATACGGCGGACGCCGCGTCTTCTTCTGGCTGATGCTGGCCAGCGTCGTGCCGATCTACCTGATCTCCTACGCCACCGCCTACTGGCATTTCCTCGTGCTGGGCATGTTCGTGGGCCTGGCGGGCGGCTCGTTTTCCGTCGGCACGCCGTACGTGGCGCGCTGGTATGAAAAGGAGCGCCGCGGTCTGGCGATGGGCATCTTCGGCGCTGGTAACTCCGGTTCCGCGCTGACCAAGTTCGTCGCGCCCGGCATCGTCGCCGCCTTCGGCTGGCAGATGCTGCCCAAGGTGTATGCGGTGGCCATGCTGGCCACGGCCATCATCTTCTGGCTGTTTTCGTACACGGACAAATCGCACCTGGCGCCATCGGGCGAAAGTTTTACGGCGCAAATGAAGGTGCTGAAGGACCCGCGCGTGTGGCGCTATTGCCAGTACTACTCGGTGGTGTTCGGCGGCTACGTGGCGCTGGCGCTGTGGATGACGAAATACTACGTGGCCGAATACGGTTTTGATTTGAAGCACGCGGCGCTGCTGGCCGCCTGCTTCTCGCTGCCGGGCGGCGTGCTGCGCGCGTTTGGCGGCTGGATCTCCGACAAATACGGCGCGGCGAAAGTCACCTGGGCCGTGATGTGGGTGTGCTGGGTGTGCTTCTTCCTGCTGTCGTATCCGCAAACGCAGATGGTGATCGAGACCGTCACGGGGCCGCTGGCCATCCACATCGGCCTGTCTCCGCTGTGGTTCACCGTGCTGCTGTTCATCGTCGGCATCGCCATGGCCGTCGGCAAGGCGTCCGTCTTCAAGTTCATCGGCGATGACTTTTCCGACAACATCGGCGCCGTCTCGGGCGTGGTCGGCCTGGCCGGCGGCCTGGGAGGCTTCATCCTGCCCGTGATGTTCGGCGCCCTGGTGGACTTCACGGGCGTGCGTTCGAGCTCCTTCATGCTCTTGTACGGCACCGTCTGCGTTTCCCTCGTCTGGATGTATTTCTCGTTCAAGCCGCTGCGCGCGGCGAGTATCCCTCAACCTGCAGGAGTTAAAGCATGAGCCGCTACATGATCAATACCTGGGAGCCGGAAACCCCGAGCTTCTGGCAAAACACGGGCAAGGCCACGGCCGCGCGCAATCTGTGGATATCGATTCCCGCGCTGCTGCTGGCATTCGCCGTGTGGATGGTGTGGAGCGTGGTGGTGGTCAACCTGCCCAACATCGGTTTTACTTACAGTAACAACCAGCTGTTCTGGCTGACGGCCTTGCCGGGCCTGTCCGGCGCCACCTTGCGCATCTTTTATTCGTTCATGGTGCCGATCTTCGGCGGGCGGCGCTGGACGGCCATTTCCACGGGCTCGCTGCTGATTCCCGCCATCGGCATCGGCCTGGCCGTGCAGGACGTGAATACGGGCTACCCGACCATGCTGATCCTGGCGCTGCTGTGCGGCTTCGGCGGCGGCAATTTCGCCTCGTCGATGGCCAACATCAGCTTTTTCTATCCAAAGGCAAGCAAGGGTTTCGCGCTGGGCATGAATGCGGGCCTGGGCAACCTGGGCGTGTCGGTGGTGCAGTTCGTCGTGCCGCTGGTGATCACGTTTGCCGTCTTCGGCGCCTGGGGCGGCGATTCGCTCACCTGGGTGAAAAATGGCGTGAGCAAGGACATGTGGCTGCAAAACGCGGGCTTCATCTGGGTGCCGTTCATCGCCTTGAGTACCTTGCTGGCCTGGTTCGGCATGAATGATCTGGCGTCGGCCAAGGCCTCGTTTTCCGAACAGGCCGTGATCTTCAAGCGCAAGCACAACTGGCTCATGTGCTGGCTGTACACGGGCACCTTCGGTTCCTTCATCGGTTATTCGGCCGCGTTTCCGCTGCTGATCAAGATCCAGTTCCCCGACGTGAATCCGCTCGATTACGCCTTCCTCGGCCCCCTGGTCGGTGCCCTGGCGCGCGTGGCCGGCGGCGTGATTTCCGACAAACTGGGCGGCGCCCGCGTCACCCTGTGGTCCTTCCTGCTGATGATAGCCGCCGTGCTGGGCGTGCTGTACTTCATGCCGCAAGGCGGAGTGGGTGGCAGTTTCAATGGCTTCTTCTGGATGTTCATGCTGCTGTTCGCCGGCACGGGCGTCGGCAATGCGTCGACCTTCCGCATGATCCCCGTGATCTTTTTGACGGAACACCAGCGCGCTGCCGCCGGCAAGGGCAAGGCGGTGCAGGAGCAAGCCATCGTCGACGCCAACAAGGAAGGCGCCGCCGTCCTGGGCTTCACCTCGGCCGTGGCCGCGTATGGCGCCTTCTTCATCCCGAAAAGCTATGGCACCTCGATTGCGCTGACGGGCAGCCCCGACGCGGCCCTGTGGTGCTTCATCGGCTTTTATGTCAGCTGCATCGCGATCACATGGTGGTGCTATGCGCGCAAGAATGCGGCTATGCCTTGCTAGTTAGCGTCAGAACGCCGGGCGAGTCCTGCTTGCCTGGCGTTGAACACAGTAAGAGGTAGTCATGGAAGAACTGGAAAAATTCGTCAACGGCTTCAGCCTGTTTCAGCAGCAGTATTTCAGCGAGCCACAAACCCTGTACGACAGCCTGCGCGACGGGCAGCGGCCCTCGACTCTGCTGATCGGCTGCTGCGATTCGCGTGTCGACCCCATGCTGCTGACGGGCAGCGACCCGGGCGACATGTTCGTCGTGCGCAATATCGCCAACCTGGTGCCACCGTGTACCCCGGACGCGCCGCCCGGCGTCAGTTCGGCCATCGAGTTCGCCGTCTGCAAGCTCGAAGTGGCCAGGGTCATCGTGCTCGGACATGCGCGCTGCGGCGGCATCCGCGCGTTGCTGGAACCGCAGCCGCGCGCGGAAGGGCAGGAAACGGACTTCGTGGGACAGTGGATGCGCATCGCCGAACCGGTGGCGCAAAGGGTGCGGCGCGAGCTGGCGCACCGCTCGTCGGCGGAACAGCACCACGCGTGCGAGCTGGCCAGCATATTGCAGTCGCTGGACAACCTGCTCACCTACCCATGGCTGAAACGCCGGGTGGAGCAGGGCTTATTGAAATTGCATGGATGGTATTTCGATATCGACAGCGGTGCGCTGATGGCCTATTCGGCGCGCCAGCAGCAGTTTTTGCCGCTGGTCTGTCCGATAGAAAGGGCGCGGCATTTGCATGAGCGTCCTTGGCCGGATGCGGGCAAGTAGGTTGGATTAGCGTAGCGTAATCCAACAGGGCGCCGTCAACAATGTGTCGGATTACGCGTGGCGTTGCCCCGCTAATCCGACCTACGTTACTTCAGCTGAACCGTAACAAATCCCCGCTGCGGTCAAACGCCAGCAGGCTGTCGATGCGGCCTTGCTCGATGGCCGTCACCATGGCGCGCAGGGGCGCTTCGCATTCCTGCGCCGCGGGTGGCTGGCCCTCGCGGCCCGCCAGTCCCGCCACGAAGACCACGTCCCAGTGCGTCTGCATCTGTTTCGACTCCTCCTTCAATGTCTCGAAGCTGTCCAGTTCCTCGGGCAGCTTGTCGGCGCACATCACGGGCGTGAGGGACTTGCCCTGGCCGCCAGGCTGGGCCTGCGCCTGGGTAAAGGTAAACAGCAGGCGTTGCGGCTGCTCCTGGTTGCGGGCGCTGCTCAGCAGGCTGGCGTAATCGGTAATCGGCATGGTGCTCTTTCTCTGTGTTGAACGATGACGACAGGTATACCGCAGCTCCGCCGCGCCGCCCATAGGCAATAGTGACTATCCGGGTGACTACGCGCCTATGCATTCCTGGTGCCGGAAACCGACTTCTTGCCAATACCGCCGGGCGCGGCGCATCGATAGACTGTTTGTATCGACGCTTGAGCCATCCTGCTTGCAGCGTTTTTTAAGACCTGGCGCCGCTGTCGGCGGCGCAATGTGGAGGTAGCATGAGTCACTTTCTGGACCGCCTGAAATTTTTTAGCAAGCCCGCCGAGCCGTTTTCAAACGGCCATGGCACCGTGGTCGATGAAGACCGTACCTGGGAAAACGCCTACCGCCAGCGCTGGCAGCACGACAAGATCGTGCGCTCCACGCATGGCGTGAACTGTACCGGCTCGTGCAGCTGGAAGGTGTACGTCAAGAATGGCCTGATCACCTGGGAAACCCAGCAAACCGATTACCCGCGCACGCGGCCCGACCTGCCGAACCACGAACCGCGCGGCTGCCCGCGCGGCGCCAGCTATTCCTGGTACGTGTATTCGGCGCAGCGCGTGAAATACCCGATGGTGCGCGGCCGCCTGATGGAAATGTGGCGCGAAGCGCGCAAGACCATGGATCCCGTCACGGCCTGGGACTGGATCAGCCAGGACCCCGTGCGCTCGCAGCAGTACAAATCCATCCGCGGCCTGGGCGGCTTCGTGCGCGCCACGTGGGATGAATCGAATGAAATCATCGCCGCCGCGAATGCGCTGACGATCAAGAAATACGGCCCGGACCGCGTCGTCGGCTTCTCGCCGATTCCCGCCATGTCCATGGTCAGCTATGCCTCCGGCACGCGCTACCTGTCGCTGATCGGCGGCGTGGCCCTGAGCTTCTACGACTGGTACTGCGACTTGCCGCCGGCCAGCCCGCAAGTGTGGGGCGAGCAGACGGACGTGCCGGAATCGGCCGACTGGTACAACTCGACCTATCTGATGGTGTGGGGCTCGAACGTGCCGATGACGCGCACGCCGGACGCCCACTTCTACACGGAAGTGCGCTACAAGGGCACCAAAACAGTCGCCATCTCGCCCGACTACGGCGAAATGGTGAAGTTCGGCGACATCTGGCTGGCGCCGAAGCAGGGCACGGACGCCGCGCTGGCGCTGGCCATGGGCCACGTCATCCTCAAGGAATTCCACTCGGAAGGGCAGAGCGCCTACTTCCGCGACTATGCGCGCCAGTACACGGACTTCCCCATGCTGGTGCTGCTCAAGGAGCATAACGGCACTCTGGTGCCCGACTACTTCCTGCGCGCTTCGCACCTGGACAACAATCTCGACGAAACCAACAATCCGGAATGGAAAACCCTCGTTATCGACGAGACCACGGGCGCCATTACCGCGCCGGCCGGCTCCATCGGCTTCCGCTGGGGCGAGTCGGGCAAGTGGAATCTGGAACAGAAGGCCGGCGGCAGCGGCGCGCCCATCGTGCCGATGCTCTCCATGATCAACGACAGCGACGCCGTCACGGAAGTGGGCTTCGCCTACTTCGGCGGCAAGGACGCGTCCGACATGTTGCTGCGCAAGGTGCCGGTGAAAACCATCCGCCTGGCCGACGGCACGACGGGCCTCGTCACCACCGTGTTCGACCTGACGCTGGCCAACTACGGCATCGACCGTGGCCTCGGCGGCGCCAATGTCGCGGAAAGCTATGACGACGACGTGCCGTACACCCCCGCATGGCAGGAAAAGCACACAGGTGTGAAACGCGCCGACGTCATCACCGTGGCGCGCCAATTCGCGGAAAACGCGGACCAGACACGCGGCAAGAGCATGGTCATCGTGGGCGCCGGCCTGAATCACTGGTACCACATGGACATGACGTACCGCGGCATCATCAACATGCTGATGATGTGCGGCTGTATCGGCCAGTCCGGTGGTGGCTGGGCCCATTACGTGGGCCAGGAAAAGCTGCGTCCGCAAACGGGCTGGACACCTTTGGCCTTCGCCCAGGACTGGGTGCGTCCGATGCGCCAGATGAACGGCACCTCGTTCTTCTATGCCCACACGAGCCAGTGGCGCCACGAAAAGCTGGAAACGGGCGACATCGCCTCGCCATCGGCGGCCGGCGGCACGGGCGACCTGACCCTGCTCGACTACAACGCCAAGGCGGAACGCATGGGCTGGCTGCCATCGGCGCCGCAGCTGCAAACCAATCCGCTGGAAGTGGCCAAGGCCGCCAAGGCGGCAGGGCAGGCGCCGGCCGCATATGCGCTCGACCAGATCAAGGCGGGCCAGTTGCAGTTCTCGTGCGACGACCCGGACAACCCGGCCAACTTCCCGCGCAATATGTTTGTCTGGCGCTCGAATATCCTCGGCAGCTCGGGCAAGGGCCACGAGTACTTCCTGAAGTACCTGCTCGGTACGCAGAATGGCTTGCTCAGCGACGAAGACGATTGCATCACGCCGAAACAGGTGAAAGTGCGCCCGGCCGCCGAAGGCAAGCTCGATCTGCTGGTGGTGCTGGACTTCCGCATGTCGACCACCTGCCTGTATGGCGACGTGGTGCTGCCGACGGCCACCTGGTACGAAAAAGACGACTTGAACACGTCGGACATGCATCCGTTCATCCACCCGCTGTCCGAAGCCGTGCAGCCCTTGTGGCAATCGAAGTCGGACTGGGAAATCTACAAAGGGCTGGCCGAGAAATTCTCGGAAATCGGCGGCGAGCTGCTGGGCACCCAACAAGACATCATCCTCACGCCGCTGATGCACGACACTCCGGGTGAACTGGGTCAGCCTTTCGATCCCAAAGACTGGCGCGCCGGCGAATGCGACGCCATCCCCGGCAAGACCATGCCGAACATGACGGTGGTCGAGCGCAATTACCGCGACGTGTACAAGAAGTTCACCTCGATCGGCCCGCTGCTGGAAACCATCGGCAATGGCGGCAAGGGCATTTCCTGGAAAACGGGGCATGAAGTGGACGTCCTGCGCGGCATCAACCGCACGGTGCTGGAAGAAGGCGTGTCGCAGGGCCAGCCGCGCCTCGATACGGCCATCGATGCGGCCGAGATGATTCTGTCGCTGGCGCCGGAAACGAATGGCCACGTGGCCGTGAAAGCCTGGGCCGCGCTGTCCTCCATCACGGGACGCGACCACACGCATCTGGCGCTGCCGCGCGAGCATGACAGCATCCGCTTCCGCGATGTGCAGGCGCAGCCGCGCAAGATCATTTCCTCGCCGACGTGGTCGGGCCTGGAAAGCGAAGAAGTCAGCTACACGGCCGGCTATACCAACGTGCATGAACTGATCCCTTGGCGCACTCTGACGGGCCGCCAGCAGTTCTACCAGGATCACCTGTGGATGCGCGATTTCGGCGAGGGACTGTGCGTGTACAAGCCGGCCATCAACACGAAGACGACGGAAGCGCTGCTGGGCACCAAGCCGAACGGCAACAAGGAACTGGCGCTGAACTTCCTCACACCGCACCAGAAGTGGGGCATCCACTCCACATATTCGGACAACCTGCGCATGCTGACCCTGTCGCGCGGCGGACCGCACGTGTGGCTGTCGGAGACGGACGCGCAGACGGCCGGCATCGTCGACAACGACTGGATCGAAGTCTTCAACGTGAACGGCAGCCTGACGGCGCGTGCCATCGTCAGCCAGCGCATCCCGGCCGGCATGACGATGATGTATCACGCCCAGGAAAAGATCATCAACGTGCCTGGCGCGGAGATGACGGGCAAGCGGGGCGGCATCCATAACTCGGTGACGCGGGCCGTGCCCAAGCCGACGCACATGATCGGCGGCTACGCCCAGCTGGCGTACGGCTTCAATTACTACGGCACGGTGGGCTCCAACCGCGATGAATTCGTATTGGTGCGCAAGATGAACAAGGTTGACTGGCTCGAAGGCCCGTTGCAGGAAGAAGGAGCATAGTATGAAAATCAGAGCGCAAATCGGCATGGTGCTGAACCTGGACAAGTGCATCGGCTGCCACACTTGTTCCGTCACCTGCAAGAACGTATGGACCAGCCGCGACGGCGTCGAGTACGCATGGTTCAACAACGTGGAAACCAAGCCCGGCATCGGCTATCCGAAACAGTGGGAAAACCAGGACAAGTGGAACGGCGGCTGGCGCCGCACGGATGCGGGCAAGATCGAGCCGCGCCAGGGCAGCCGTCTGAAGATTCTGGCGAACATCTTCGCCAACCCGAACCTGCCCGCCATCGACGAGTACTACGAGCCGTTCACCTACGACTACGAGCACCTGCAAAGCGCGCCGCTGTCGCAGACGCCGCCGACGGCCCGTCCGATCTCCGTGCTGACGGGGAAAAAGATGGAAAAAATCGAGTGGGGTCCGAACTGGGAAGATGACCTGGGCGGCGAGTTTGCCCAGCGCAGCAAGGATAAACTGTTCGACAACATGCAGAAGGAGATGTACGGCACGTTTGAAAACACCTTCATGATGTACTTGCCGCGTCTGTGCGAGCATTGCCTCAATCCGACGTGCGTGGCGTCGTGCCCATCCGGCTCCGTGTACAAGCGCGAAGACGACGGCATCGTGCTGATCGACCAGGACAAGTGCCGCGGCTGGCGCATGTGCATCTCCGGTTGCCCGTACAAGAAGATTTACTACAATTGGTCGTCCGGCAAGGCGGAGAAGTGCACCTTCTGCTTCCCCCGCATCGAAGCGGGCCAGCCTACCGTGTGCTCGGAAACGTGTGTGGGCCGCATCCGCTACCTGGGTGTGCTGCTGTACGACGCCGACAAGATCGAGGCTGCCGCCTCCGTGCCGCAGGAGCAGGACCTGTACCAGGCGCAGCTCGACCTGTTCCTCGATCCGCACGACCCGGCCATCATCGCCGAGGCGCGTCGCCAGGGCATTCCCGACCTGTGGCTGGAAGCGGCCGTCAAGTCGCCCGTCTACAAGATGGCCGTCGAGTGGAAAGTGGCGTTCCCGCTGCATCCCGAATACCGCACCTTGCCGATGGTGTGGTACGTGCCACCGCTGTCGCCGATCCAGGCGGCCGCCGAATCGGGCAAGCTGGGCGTGAACGGCATGCTGCCGGACACCCAAAGCCTGCGCATTCCGGTGCAGTACCTGGCCAATTTGCTGACGGCCGGCGACCAGCCGCCCATCGTCACGGCGCTGGACCGCATGCTGGCCATGCGTGCCTACATGCGCAGCAAGACGGTTGAAAAGGTGGAGAACCTCACGGTGCTCAAGCAAGTGGGTTTGAGCAAGGCGCAGGTGGAGGACATGTACCACATCATGGCCATTGCCAATTACGAAGACCGCTTCGTCATCCCCAGCAGCCACAAGGAAATGGCCGAGGACAGCTTCAACGAGAAGGGTTCGTGCGGCTTCAGCTTCGGCAACGGCTGCTCGGACGGCACCAGCGAACCGACCTTGTTCGGCAAGAAAAAACACGGTTCGGCCATCTTCATGCAGATGCCGAAGTCGCGCAAAACGGCGCCAGGCGCTTAAGGAGCTGATATGGAACACGCTATGCATCACTACCAAATCCTCTCGCGCCTGCTGCTGTATCCGGAGCCCGAGCTGATCGCCCACCTGCCGCAGCTGGACGCCGCGCTGGCGGCCGTGCCGGAACAGCACGCGCTGCTGCGGCCCTTGCTGGCGCACCTGGAAAGCAGCAGCCTGATCGACCTGCAGCAGCAGTACGTGGCCACGTTCGACCGCAATCCGTCGCACTCGCTGCATCTGTTCGAGCATATCCACGGCGAATCGCGTGACCGGGGCCAGGCCATGGTCGACCTGATGGAGGAATACAAGCGCCACGGCCTGCAAATGGTGGGCGACGACTTGCCCGACTTCGTGCCGCTGTTCCTGGAATTCCTGGCGCAGCTCGACGAGGCAGTTTCGGCGCCGCTGCTGGGCGACGCCGTCCACGTGCTGGCGCACATCGGCCGCAAGCTGACGGCCAACGGCAGTCCGTATGCGCCCGTCTTCACCGTGCTCGAACGCCTGAGCCCCGTGGCGGCGGAAATGCTGGCCGAACCGCCGGTGCGCGACATGGACGAAGCGCTGGAAACCTTCGGTCCCGGTGCGGACGGCGTCGAGCCGTTGCTGCGCCAAGGTCCGGGCCAAGTTCCGGGCGGCGTCCATCCCGTGCATTTTCACCCGCAGCCGCGGCGCGCTGCTTAATTGGCCGCTTGCGCCCGCATGAGGAGAGTACATCATGAGTAATTATTTGCATCAATTTGTGTATGGCATTTATCCATACATCGCGCTGGCCATCTTTTTCCTGGGTAGCCTGATCCGTTTCGACCGCGAGCAATATACGTGGAAGTCCGATTCCAGCCAGCTGCTGCACCGCGGCAGCCTGCGCCTGGGCAATATCCTGTTCCACCTCGGCATCATCGGCCTGCTGTTCGGCCATGCGGCCGGCTTGCTCACCCCCGTCTGGGTGTGGGACACGCTGGGCGTGTCCCACAGCCTGAAGCAGGGCGTGGCCATGGCGGCCGGCGGCGTGATGGGCGGCCTGTGCCTGGTCGGCATCCTGATCCTGCTGGTGCGCCGCTTCAGTAACGACCGGCTGCGCGCCGTCACCACGGCCGGCGACAAGCTGGTGATGCTGTGGATTTTGCTGACCTTGCTGTTGGGCCTGTCGTCGATCTTTGTCTCGGCGTCGCACATGGATGGCCACATGATGGTCTTGCTGATGAACTGGGCGCAGCACATCGTGACCTTCCGCGGCGACGCGGCCAGCTTCATCGTCGATGCACCGCTGGTGTTCAAGCTGCACCTGTTCATGGGCATGTCGCTGTTCGTCATCTTCCCGTTCACCCGTCTGGTGCACGTGTGGAGCGGCTTTGGCGCCATCGGTTACCTGGGCCGCGCTTACCAGTTGGTTCGCCGCCGCTAAGAAAGGAGCTACATCATGGGAATCTCCGTCAATGGCATCGATATCGACGATGCCGACATCGCGCAGGAACTGCCGCATCACGATGGTGCCGGCAATCCGTTGAAACAGGCCGTGCATGAACTGGTGCTGCGCCGGCTGCTGCTGGACGAAGCCGACCGCCTCGGCGTGCAGGGCGGCAGTATTGATGACCGCATCGAAGCGCTGTTCGCGCAGGAAGTGCGCGTGCCGCCCGCCGACGATGCGGCTTGCCGCACCTTTTATGCGCAGCGCCCGCAGCTGTTTTGCAGCGGGGCGCTGGTCGAGGCGCGCCACATCCTGTTCCAGGTGACGCCCGAGGCGCCTTTGGAACTGCTGCGCACGACGGCGCAGGCCGTGCTCGACGCCTTGAAACTGGCGCCCGAGCGCTTCGGCGAGCTGGCGGCGCAGTATTCGAACTGCCCGTCGGGCGCCCTGGGAGGAAATCTGGGCCAACTGTCGCCGGGCCAGAGTGTGCCGGAATTCGACGCGCTGCTGTTCCGCCTGGAAGAGGGCGCGCTGGCCGGCCATTTGCTGGAAACGCGTTTCGGCTACCACATCGTGCAAGTGCTGCGCCGGGTCGAAGGCCAGGCCATCGCCTACGAGGCCGTGCAGGCGCAGATCGCCGACCGCCTGTCGCGCGCCGCGTGGCAGCGCGCCGTGCACCAGTATCTGCACTTGCTGGTGGGGCGCGCCGAGATCGCGGGCATCGAACTGGAAGGTGCAAGCGTCGAAGGCACGGCCAGTCCGCTGGTTCAGTAGGTAGAAGTGCGTAGGCCGAAAGGCGTAGGCCGCTAGGCCTTCTGGGGCACAGCCAGATCGTGCCCCAGCCTTTACAATCACGAAAGAATCAGGAGTAGCGTCATGGGTAGCGTCAAGTTGCAGGACCGTTTTGGCCGTTCGATCGATTATGTGCGGCTGTCCGTCACCGACCGCTGCGACTTGCGCTGCAGTTACTGCATGCCCAAGGGCTTTCGCGGCTTTGAGGAGCCGAAGGACTGGCTGACGTTCGACGAGATCGAGCGCCTGATGGCCATCTTCGTTCGCCTCGGCACGCGCCGCGTGCGCCTGACGGGCGGCGAGCCGCTGTTGCGGCGCAATCTGCCGGAACTGGCGCGCAAGCTGACGGCGCTGCCCGGTCTGCAGGACCTGTCGCTGTCGACCAACGCCACGCAACTGGGCAAGCACGCCGTGGCCTTGCGCGCGGCGGGCGTGGACCGCATCAACGTGAGCCTCGATTCGCTGGACCGCGCCTGCATGCAGCAGATCACGGGGCGCGACAGCCTGCAGCCGATTCTCGATGGTCTGATGGCGGGCAAGGCGGCCGGTTTCGACCCGATCAAGATCAATATGGTGGCCATGCGCGGCATCAATGACGGCCAGATCGAGGCCATGGCGGCGTTTTGCATCGAGCAGCAGTTCATTCTGCGCCTGATCGAAGCCATGCCGATGGGCAGTACGGGCCGCAATGCCAGCTACATGCCGCTCGGTCCCGTGCGCGAGCGCCTGTCGGCCCGTTTTGGCCTGGTGCCGCAGGCGCAGGAATTGGGCGGCGGGCCGGCGCGCTACATGGCGACAGCCGATGGACGCTCGAGCATCGGTTTTATTACGCCCATGTCGCAGCATTTTTGCGCCAGTTGCAACCGCGTGCGCCTGTCCGTCGATGGTACCCTGTATTTGTGCCTGGGCCAGGAAGAGAAATTCGCCCTCGGCCCCATGCTGCGCGGCGGGGCCACGGATGCGGAGATCGAAGCGGCGATCCGCGCCGCCATCGAACTCAAGCCGCAGCAGCATGATTTCAATACGCAGCCAGACAAGATTATCCGTTTTATGGCCCAAACCGGAGGCTGAACGGGGCGGTGCCAAGTAAAGGGTGTATGAAATTTAAAGCGATGTTTTCCTCCTGGCAGAAGCTGTCGACCAAGATCGTCGGCGCGCTGCTGCTCATGCTGGTGCTGGCCCTGAGCGCCATCGGCTGCACCCTGTTTTTGTCGTGGCAGCTCGAAGGCAGTTCGGCCGCCATCAACGAGACGGGCCGGCTGCGCATGCAGACCTACCGCCTGACTCTGCTGCTTGCCAGCGACGCGCGCGAACAGGCGCGCCAGCAAGTGCTGCTGATCGACGAAACCTTGGCCAAGATCGGCCACGGCGATCCGCAGCGCCCCCTGTTCCTGCCTCCCAGCACGGCCATCAAGTCCGAATTCGAACGCATCGGCACGGCCTGGCGCGGCGCCTTGCGCCCGTCGGCCCTGGCCGCGGACTCCACCGCGCGCGCGCGCCAGTTCGAGCATGACGCCGACACCTTTGTGGGACAGGTCGATCAACTGGTGCGCCTGATCGAGCACGATAGCGAACAGCGCACCTTCTGGCTGCGCGCCTCGCAACTGATCCTCGTCGGCATGGCCGTCATCGGCACGGTCAGCATGATTTACCTGATGTTCATGCTCATCATCGAGCCCGTCACGCGCCTGCGCCTGGGCATGCAGCGCATGAAGGAGCGCGATTTCAGCGTGCGCCTGGCCGTCGAAAGCAATGACGAATTCGGCCAGCTGGCCAGTGGCTTCAACCAGATGGCCGACCGCCTGCAGGCGCTGTACGGCAACCTGGAAGAGGGCGTGCGCAGCAAGACGGCCACGCTCGAATACCGCAACCGCGAACTGGCCTTGCTGTACGAAAGCGCCGCTTTCCTGCAGCGCCCGCAGCCCCTGGAAGACATTTGCGGCGGCTTCATGCAGCGCATCGTCGATTATTTCGAGGCGGACGGCTCCACCGTGCGCGTGCTCGACGCCGAGCGCGGCAACCTGCACATGGTGGTGCATACGGGCCTGTCCGAAGAACTGGTGGCGTCCGAGCACTGCCTGAAGGTGGGCGACTGCCTGTGCGGCACGGCCGTCGAAATGAAAGTGGCGAAGGTGCACGACATGCGCCGCATCGACAAGGCGCACGAGCTGCGCTGCCACCGCGAAGGCTTTGCCACCGTTTCCGTCTTCCATATCCATGCGCACGAACAGCACCTGGGCTTCTTCAACCTGCATTTCCGCCATGCGCGCGTGTTTTCCGCGCGCGAGCTGGCTTTGCTGGAAACCCTGGGCCAGCTGCTGGGCATCGCGCTGGAAAACCTGCGCCTGGCCGCGCGCGAGCGCGAGATGGCCATTTCCGAAGAGCGCAACCTGGTGGCGCAGGGCCTGCACGACAGCATCGCGCAAAGCCTCAATTTCCTCAATCTGCAAGTGCAGATGCTTGACGACTCCGTGCGCAACGCGCGTTTCGACGAGGTGGCGGGCATCGTGCCGGCCCTGCATGCAGGCGTGAAGGAAAGCTATGAAGACGTGCGCGAATTGCTGGCCAACTTCCGCAGCCGATTGATGGAGGATGATTTGATCGGCTCCCTGCGCGCGGCGGTGGACAAATTCCGCCGCCAGACGGGCATCGAGGCCGATCTGCTGGCTGACGTGGACGGCGCGCCATTCCCCCGCGAGCAGCAATTGCAGTTATTATTCATCGTGCAGGAAGCGCTGTCGAACATCCGCAAGCACGCCCAGGCCAGCCACGTCGAAGTGCGCCTCGCCGATCACCAGGATTTTACGCTGACGATCAGCGATAATGGCGTTGGCTTCGACGCCGCCGCCGTGCTGGAAAAGGGCGACAGCCATGTCGGCATCCATATCATGCGCGAGCGCGCGCAGCGCATCGAGGCCACGTTCGACGTGCATGCCTGCCAGGGCGGCGGCACCACGGTCGAATTGCATCTGTCGCGCGAGCAGCGCCGCGCCGCCTGAGTAACTACCTGAAAGTATAAAAAATGGAGACACCCGATAAACCGATCACCGTCATGCTGGTGGACGACCACGCGCTGTTCCGCAGCGGCATACGCTCGCTGCTGCAGCGGCACACGGACTTTTCCGTCGTGGGCGAGGCGGCCGATGGCGTGGAAGGCATCAAGCGCGCCATCCAGCTGCAGCCCGACGTGGTGCTGCTGGACCTGAACATGGCCGGCATGTCCGGCGTGGAAGCGCTGCAGCTGATGCAGCACGACTGCCCCGATACGGCCATCGTCATGCTGACCGTGTCGGAAGATGCGGAAGACCTGGCGACGGCCCTGCGCGCGGGCGCCTGCGGCTATCTGATCAAGAATATCGACGCCGACTACCTGGTGCGCGCCATCCGCCGTGCGGCGGCAGGTGAAGTCGTCATCGCCGAAGCGATGACGGGCAAACTGGTGGCGCAGCTGCAGGCGGGCACGCGGCGCGAGGAACCCGTGTCGGAACTGGACAAGCTCACGCCACGCGAAAAGGAAATCATCGATTGCCTGTCGCGCGGCGAGAGCAACAAGGGCATCGCCCGCACGCTGGACCTGGCCGAAAGCACGGTCAAGATCCACGTGCAGAACGTGCTGAAAAAACTCAACCTCACCAGCCGCGTGCAGGCGGCCGTGTACGCGGTCGAGCACCGCCAGGGCAAATAGCCCGAGTCGGGGTCTGACCCGCCGGGCCGGACCCCATGGCGAATATCTCTCTCTAGTCCTTTTTGCCGATGGATGTCCTTGCGCTTTTAAAGTAGTATATTGAATATATCTTTAAAAGCGAGCCCATCATGGCCATTACCCCGATCAGCGAACCTTCCCCACCTTCCACGACGGCAGGCGCCGCGCCCTGGCAGGCCGGCCACGCCGTCTGGCAACTGGGTTTTCGCCCGTTTTATCTGCTGGCGGCCGTGTTCGCGGCCCTCGGCATTCCCCTGTGGCTGGCCAGCTATGCGGGCTGGCTGACGGGCGGCTTGCAAGTAGGCCTGGGCTGGCATATGCATGAAATGGTGTTCGGCTTCGCGCTGGCCGTCGTCGTTGGTTTCCTCTACACGGCAGGGCGCAACTGGACGGGCTTGCCCACGCCGCACGGCGCGCAGCTGATGGCGCTGGTGGGGCTGTGGCTGGCCGGACGCGTGGCCATGCTGTGCGGTCCCGGCCTGTTGCCGGCGCTGGTCGACTGGCTGTTCCTGCCGCTGGCGGCCTGGCCCCTGTACCTGGTGCTGCGCCGCTCGGGCAATACGCGCAACCTGTTCCTCGTCGCTCTGCTGGCCCTGCTGGCGCTGGCCAATGGCCTGTTCCACGCAGCCGTGCTGGGCTGGTTGCCGCTGTCGCTGTTCCTGCCCGTGCAGGCGGCCATCTTCATCATCGTGCTGATCGAATCGGTGATCGGCGCGCGCGTGATCCCCATGTTTACCCGCAATGGCGCACCTGGCAGCACGCCCGTGGCCAGCCCGAAGCGCGCGCTGGTCGCCGTGGCCTGCATGGCGGCTGCCGCGATCGCGTGGCTGGCCGGCGCGCCAGCCTGGCTGACGGCGCCGCTGGCCCTCGTGGCAAGCGGCGTGTCGCTGGCCAACCTGCTGGCCTGGCAGCCGCAGCGCACCTTGCGCGTGCCGCTGCTGTGGATATTGCACCTGTCGTATGCGTGGATCGGCATCGGCTTCGCGCTGCTGGCGGCCGCCAGCCTGGGCCTGCTGCCGGCCAGCGCCGCCTTGCACGCGCTGACCGTGGGCTCGATGGCGGGCCTGATCATCGGCATGATGACGCGCACCACCCTGGGTCACACGGGACGTGTGCTCAAGGGCGGCAGGGCGGAGGCGGCGATGTACTGGCTGATCCAGTTGGGCGCGCTGGCGCGCCTGCTGGCCGCCGTCGGTCCCGCTACGCTGTCCATGCCGCTGCTGCTGGCGGCTGGCGCCTGCTGGTCGCTGGCCTTTGGCCTGTATGCGTGCGTGTATGCGCCGTACCTGTGGCGCGCCAGGGTCGATGGCCGCGAAGGCTAGGCCAGGGTCAGGAAGGGCGCCAGCTTATCAGTTCCCTGATTTCCGGCGTCCAGTAGGACAGCGAATCGCCCACGACGAAGAGCAGCAGGGCCAGCATGATGGCCTTCAGCAGCAAATCCCTGCACCAGATCATGGTGTTCTCCCAGTTTTCATGTTGACAGGTTTGTCATTGGCACGGGCGCCTGGACGACCGGCGTCTGTGCCGTGAAGGCGGCGGCGGCTTCGATGGCGTGCGCCAGCGCCTGTTCCAGTGCATCGAGCGCGGCGGCCGCATCGTCACCCGCGTGCAGCAGCTGTTCCGCATGCCGGGCCGCATGCAGGGTGGCGGGCAGGGCCAGGCTGCCGGCCACGCCGGCCAGCTTGTGCGCCAGCGCGGCCGCGTCGTCGCGTGCATCGGCCGCCAGCAGCGCGCGCATGGCGCCTACCGTGTTGCTGTAGGTGTCGCCAAAGCGCGACAGGTGCTGGCGGTAGGGCGCTTCATCGAGCCACTGCGCCAGACCTTGCGCCAGGTCGATCACAGGCGCCGCGCCGCCCGGCGGCACGGGCATCGCGCCTTCGGCCACGACCGGCGGCAGGGCTGGCAAGCCTTGCGCATGGCGCCGGTGCGTGCGCGCGACCAGGGCGATGGTCTGCGGCACGTCGAACGGCTTGCTGATGAAATGGTTGACGCCCGCTTCCAGTGCCGCCGTGCGCTGCGTCTGGAAGGCGCCGGCCGTCAGCGCCACCACGGGCAAATCCTGAAACTGCGGCAGCTGGCGCAGCGCGCGCGTCGCCTGCAAGCCATCCATGACGGGCATCTGCACGTCCATCAGCACGATGTCGACGTCGTCGGGGTGGGCCAGCAGCCAGTCCAGCGCCTGCTGGCCATCGCAGGCGAACGAGGGCAAGGCGCCCTGGTCGCACAGGATGTGCCTGACTACGTCGCGGTTGATCTCGCTGTCGTCGACCACCAGCACGCGCACGCCAGCCAGCTGGCGCTCTTCCAGTGGCACCAGACTGGCGTCCAGGCCGGCGGCCATGGCGCGCTGCTGGCGCGCCTCCATCGTCGCGTGGTACAGGCTCGTAGCCGTCACCGGTTCGTTGAGGATGGCATCGGCGGCATTGGCCGGGTCGGTACCGCGCCGCGCGGGTGACGTCGCCGGCGCGCCGCTGGCGGCCAGGATGACGACGGGGCAGTCCTGCGGCGGCAAGTATTCGCGCAGCGCGCGCGCCGCGGCTTCCCCTTCCATGTCGGGCATGCGCGCGGCCAGCAACACCACGCCGGGGCGCGCGTCGTCGGCGCAGGCCAGCGCATAATCGAGCGCGGCCTGGCCGCCGGATACGGCATGCACGTGCCAGCCCAGGCCGCGCGCCACGGCGGCCACGGCCTCGCGCGTGCCGGCCTTGCCATCGGCCAGCAAGACGCGCAGATCCTGCATGCCCTGCATGCCGGGCGAGGACGGGGTGCCGGCGGGTATCAGCCGCACCGGCACCGTAAAACTGAAGGCGCTGCCCTGGCCCAGGGCGCTTTGCAGGTGCAGGGTGCCGCCCATCAGGCGCACCAGCTGGCGGCAGATGGTCAGGCCCAGGCCCGTGCCGCCGAAACGGCGCGTGGTGGACGTGTCGGCCTGGGCGAAGGCGGAAAAGATCGCCTCCTGCACTTCCGGGGCGATGCCGATGCCTGTGTCGCGCACGCAAAAACGCAGCACGGCGGCGTCGCCGTCGCGACTGTCCAGCGTCGTCAGCAGCTCGACCGTGCCCTGCGGCGTGAATTTGATGGCATTGCTGCCCAGGTTGACCAGCACTTGCTCCAGCCGCAGCGCGTCGCCGAGCACGTGGTCGATGCCGTCGGGCAGCGGTCCGATGCGCACCTCGACCGGTTTGTCGTGCGCGGCCACGCCCATGCTGGCGGCGATCTTCTCGATCACCTCGGCCAGGCGGAACGGCGCCTGTTCGATGGTCATGTGGCCCGCCTCGATTTTCGACACGTCCAGCACATCGTTGATGATGCCCAGCAGGGACTGGCCGGCGGCGCGGATCTTGCGCGTCATCAGCAGTCCTTCTTCGTCTTGGCTGCCCCTTTCCAGCAGCCAGGCCATGCCAAGGATGGCGTTCAGCGGCGAGCGGATTTCATGGCTCATGTTGGCGAGGAATTCCGCCTTGCTGCGGTTGGCCGCTTCGGCCCCGTCGCGCGCCAGCAGCATGGCCGCCTCGGCCTGCTTTTGCGCGGAAATATCCTGGGCAAAAATCAGGGTGGCCGGTCCATCCTTGAGCATCACGCGCGTGCTGGTCTTGAGGATGGGCACGGGCCGGCCCTGCTTGTCCACGCCGACGGCTTCAAACATCTGTTCGCTGGCCGAATCGGCCTCGATCAGCGCTTCGTTGCTTGCCAGCGCCACTTGCGAGGCGGCCGTGAGCATGCTGCGCCAGGCCAGGCCGCTCAGGTCATCCTCGGGGGCATAGCCATGCAGGTGGCGGTAGCGGGGATTGGAATACACGAAGCGTCCATGGCGCAGGATGGCGATGGCCACGGGCGCATCTTCGATCAGGGTGCGAAAGCGCGTTTCGCTGTCGGACACGGCTTGCATGGCCTGGCGCTCCCTTTCCTGTTCCACCTGCCAGGCGGCTTGCTGCCGGCGCCGCCGCTGGCTCCAGAACAGCAGGCTGGCGCCGGCCAGCGCCAGCATGGTAAAGCCGAGGATGTAGCTCAGCGCCTGCCGCCGCAGCGGGGCGGCGATGGCCGCCTCTTCGCGGCTCAGGCCGATGATCAGGGCGCGGTCCATGCGCAGCGCGGCGGGGGCGATGGTCGCCATCGCCATGACGCGGGGGGAGGCGGCGCCGCCGGCGCCGGCAATCTCGACGCCGCTCAGCACGCCCGCCTGAAAGCCGCTGTCGCGGAAGCGCCGCAGGAAGCTGCCGGGCAGGTCCACATTGCCGCCGTTCGCGCTTCTGGCCGGATAGTTGAGGAATTGCCGGCCGTCGCCATGCACGACGACGGCCCAGACATCGGCCGCATACATGGCGGTGCGGAACTTGGCCGTGAAGTATTCGGGGTCGAAGGTGGCCACCACAACGCCGGCAAAGCGGCCTTGCCGGTCCTGCACCATGCGCGCCGCCGTGATGACCAGGTCGCGCTTGAAGGACAGGAAAGGCGCCGAGATGTACAGCATGCGTGCATCGGGCGCGTTGCGCGCCGTCTGGAAGTAGCCGCGGCGCGAAAAGTCCTGGCCGGCCAGTTCCGGGATGTTGGTGGCGACCGGCTTGCCATTCGCGTCGATGACCAGCATGGTGCGCACGCCCGGCATGGCGTCGACCAGCGCGGCCAGGCGCCGGGGCAGCGCTAGCCCGGCGTCGGGAGCGGCGCCGGCGCCAAGGTAGTCGCGGATCACGCCGTCGAGCACCAGGTTGGTCGCCGCCAGGTCGACTTCGATGTTTTTTGCCAGCAGCGCCGTCAGCACGCTGAGCCGCTCGCGTTCGGCCGCGTCATGCCGCGAGACTTCAGACAGGTGCGCGTAGGCGAGGGCGGCAGCCATGATCAGCAGCCCGAGGAGGAAAAACAGCCATTCGATCAATCGTCTGCGCACTGCCGCCGCATCTGGGTGGAGGTTCATGTGGCGATGCTATACCCGATATGCACGAAGAACAACTTTTGCCACGACTATGCAGTTGATAGTGTGGTCAATTTGCCGCCCAGCGGCAGGTGCAGGCGGAAGACGGTGCCGCGGCCCGGCGCGGAGGTCACGCCGATGCGCCCGCCCATCAGGGTGACGAGCTGGCGCGCGATGGCCAGGCCCATGCCGGCGCCGCCATGGGCGCGGCTCGGCGAGTCGTCGGCCTGCGAGAATTTGTCGAAGATGTCGTCCTGCCGCGCCAGCGCGATGCCGATGCCCGTATCGCGCACCTCGATCTGCAGCTCGGCGCCGCTGTGCATGACGTGCACGTCGACCCGTCCCGCGGCCGTGTAGCGGATGGCGTTGTCGAGCAGGATATCGAGCACGCGCACCAGGCGGACGCGGTCGCAATCGATGCCGGGCGGCGTGGCGGGCGCGACTTGCGCGGCCAGCTGCAAGCCCTTGTGCGCGGCGCGCGGCCGGTGCGGCGCCAGCGCCAGTTCCAGCAGCTGGTCCAGGGACGCGGCGCCCGGCGCCAGCCGCACCTGCTCGTGCTCGAGCGCGCTCAATTCCATCGCCGCCTCGACCATGGACAGCAACTGGCGGCCGCAGTCGTGTATCGTTTGCGCGTAGGCGGCTTGTTCCGGCTCGCGCAGCTGTTCCTGCAGCAGCTCGGAGAAACCGAGGATGCCGTTGAGGGGCGTGCGCAGTTCATGCGACATGTTCGACAGGAAGCGCGACTTGGCCTCGCTGGCGGCGATGGCCCTGGCGCGGCTGTCGACCAGGCGGCCGATCAGCAGCACCAGCGCGGCCCACGACAGCACGATCAGCGCGCTCGTGATGGCCGCCATCAGCAAGGCTTGGTCGCGGCGCGAAACGTAGTCGGCCAATATGGTGTCGTGGTCCAGGCCGACCAGCACGTAGAGCGGGTAGCCGGCCAGTTTTTCGAACGCATACAGGCGCAGCGTGCCGTCGACGGGACTGCGCTCCGTGAAACTGCCGCGCGCGCCGCCACGCATCAGGGCAAATACCTTGCTGTCGCCGACATCCTGGCCGATGGTATTGACGGCGCCGACCCGGCGCGCGCGCACCACGCCGTCGCTGCCGACGAGCGCGATGGAGCTGTTCTCGCCCAGGTCGACTTCATCATACAGGCGCGTAAAGTAATACGGGTCCATCGAGACCACCACGACGCCCTTGAAGCGGCCATCGGCGTGGTTGATGCGGCGCGTCATCTGGAGCGACCATTTTTTCGACACGCGGCCCAGCACCGGCTTGCTGATATACAGTTCGCCGCTGTCGCGCTGCATGTGTACCCGGATGTGCTCGCGGTCGGCCAGATTGGTCGGCTGGAAGGGGCGGCTCGACAGCACCGTGTCGCCGTGTTCGTCGATGATGCTGAACAGGTTGTACAGGGGACCTGGATTGAGGCCTTGCCGCAGGTCCGCCACGATGTCGAGGCGGTTGCCCAGCGCCTGGTAGCGGCTGCGCAGGTAGGTGGCCGCCTGGTCCGCCGCCTCGATCGTGCGGATCGCGTGCTCGTCGAAGACGCGCGCCATGCTGCGCGCATCGCGCCCGCCGGCGGCGATGGCGGCGTCGTGGGCGTGCCGCAGTTGCAGCACGGTGATGCTCCACAGCCCCGCCAGCAGGATGGCCATGAAGAGCGACAGCAGGGTGCGCGCATCCCAGCGCTCCCAGGCCACGGCCTTGCCATCTGTGTGCTGCCGCATGCCGCCTCCGCAGGATAAAGCGTTACGCGTGGATGTCCGGCGTCACCGGCGCGCGTCAATATGAATCAATTATAGCGAATATAATTGATTTTATCGAATAAAATGATTTTTATGTGGGAAGTGTTGTATCGGACGCCGGCCCGGGCGGCTGGCGTGTCAGCCAGCGCTCGACCATATCGCGCAGCTGGGCGGCCGTGAAGGGTTTGGACAGGTAATCGTCCATGCCGGCCGCCGCGCAGCGCTGCCGGTCATCCCCGGTGACGCCGGCCGTGAGGGCGATGACGGGCAGGCGCGGCGCGCCGCTGGCCGCTTCGCCGGCGCGCAGGGCCAGGCACGCCTGATAGCCGTCCATGACGGGCATCATGCAATCCATCAGCACCAGGTCGTATGGCTGCGCGGCCAGCGCCTGCAGGCCCAGCGCGCCGTTCTCCGCCGTGTCGATGCTGTAGCCGCGGCCGGCCAGCTGCAGGCACACGAGCTGGCGGTTCAGCGCCGTGTCCTCGACCAGCAGGATGCGCGCGCCCGGTTCCGGGGCAGGTGCGGGTAGGGAGGCCGCTTCTTCGCCCGGTTGCGGCGCCATGGCCGCGCCGCGCTCCTGGCCCCCGTTCATGCCTGTACACCCGTGTAGTCAAGCATGCTGCGGCGTACCTCCCGCTCCACTTCTCCGACCAGCGCGGCCGTTTCGGCCAGCCAGCACGGTGCCGCCACGCCCTGGTGGCGCACCAGCTGTTCGAGTTCCGCCAGGCGCGCCACCAGGGCGCTGGCGCCCAGCAGGGCGACGGTGCCGCGCAAGGTATGGCAGCTGTGCACGATGGCTTGCGCCGCGCCGCCGCGCACGGCCTGCTCGACGCGCGCAAGCATGGCCGGCGACGTATCGAGGTAGGTCTGCGACAGGGCGCGGAACATCTCCAGGTCGTGGCCGGTGGCGTGGAACAGCACGGCAGGATCGATGTGGCGATAGGCTGGCATGGCGGCTCCGTGACGAAGGGGGAGGCGGTGGCGACCTATGCGGCCAGGCTGTTGCGCCGGGCATGGCCGGCGCAACAGGCGCGCAGATAGCCGCGCAACTCGTCGTAATTGACGGGCTTGGCAAAGAACACCACGCCGGGCGGCACGCCGCCCCGTTCTTCCAGTTCCTCAGGCGTCAGGCTCGACAGCATGGCGATGTGCATCTCCGCCAGCAGCGGGTCGGCCAGGATGGTGCGGATCACCTCGTAGCCGTCGATGCCTTCCATGATGATGTCGGCCAGCAGGATGTCGGGCTGGTCGCGGGCGATTTCCATCAGCGCCTGGTAGCCGTTTTCGCAAAAGCGCAAGCTTGCCTGCAAGCCCCATGAACCGATCTGCTTTTCATACAACGCGCGTTCGATCGGATTGTCTTCGATGACCAGGATCGAGGGCGGGCGGCCCGATGGGGCGGGGCGGCTGGCGCGTGCCGCGCGCTGGTCCTGGCCCGGCTGGCCGGGATTGCCCTTGTACGCTTCGACGGCCGCAAGGGGAATGCGCCGGTGGCCGCCCTTGGTCTTCCAGGCTTCGATGACGCCTGCCTCGACCAGTTGCTGCACCGAAGTGACCGAGATGCCGAGGATTTCGGCAGCCTTTTGGGTAGTGCAAACGTCTGCAGTGTGCATGATGGGCTTTATGGTCGCGGATGTAGTTGAAGGGGATGATACGCAATCGTGCATAAAAAATCAATTTCAACGAATTAGATGAATTCACTAAAAACTTTGCATGTGGCGAGCCGTGGTCTGGCGCGTGCTCATGGCCGGCTGCCGACGCCGCTGCGGTCGTCAGCCAGCGCCGCGCCCGTTTGCAGGGCCGTGACGGCTTGCGACAGCGCATCGAGCGCCATCAGCAGTTCCGCATGCAGTCGGCGCAGTGCGCCGATATCGTTGGAAAAGCCTGCATGCACGGCCTGGCGCGCCAGCGCCTGCAAGGGGAGCAGGCCCATGGACTGGCTGCCGTCGAGAATTTCCTGCGCCAGCACTCTTGCCGGGGCGGTCCGCTCGCAGCGCAGCGCATGGGCGATGCCGGCGAGGCGGTCGCGCGTCTCGGCCACGAACAGGGCCAGAATCTCGCCCTGCAGGCGCCGGTCGTAGCCGAACATGGCGTCCAGGCGGGGTGCGTCGAACGGCGGCGTGTCCGGTGCCTTGGGGGCTGGCGGCGGTGCGCTGCCAGCCGCCTTCGCCTGCGGGGCCGTCTTGCGCATTTGCAGCAGCGCATGCAGATCGGACGGCGCGCCGCTGGCGGCCGGCGCGCGGCCGGCCTGGCGCCAGCGCTTGCGGCGCCAGAGCAGGGCGGCCAGCAGCAACAGCAAGCCTGCCAGCGCCAGCGCCGGGCGCATCAGCGACAGGTCTTCGCAGCGCAGGAAGGGGTGGATCGAGAGAAAGGCGTTCATGGCAGTGCTCCAGTACGGGCTATGCTAGTGATCCTGCGTGACGGCGGACCTAAAATACTTCCCAGTCGCCCGCATCGGCGGCGGCCGGGGCTGTGTTTCTGGCCTGGCCTGCGGGGCGCGTGGCGACCAGCCTGAGCGTGGCCTTGTGTTGTGCGGGCCGCCGGGCTGAAGGCGCCTGGGGCGCCGCGCCGGCTTGCCCCTGCGCCAGCTTGAAGGAGCCCACCACGCCGGCCAGGCTGGCCGCCTGCTCCTGCAGCGATTGCGATGCCGCCGCCGCTTGCTCGACCAGGGCCGCATTCTGCTGCGTGACTTCATCCATCTGCGTGATGGCGCGGTTGATTTCCTCGATGCCCGTGCTTTGCTCCACGCTGGCGGCCGAGATTTCGCTGACGATGTCGGTAACGCTGCGTACCGTGTCAACCACTTCCGTCATGCTCGCGCCGGCCTGCCGGACCAGCTTGCCGCCTTGCTGCACCTGTTGCACGGAGTCGCTGATGAGCACCTTGATTTCCTTCGCGGCCGCCGCGGAACGGTGCGCCAGGTTGCGCACTTCGGTGGCCACGACGGCAAAGCCGCGTCCCTGCTCCCCGGCGCGCGCCGCCTCCACGGCCGCATTCAGTGCCAGGATATTGGTCTGGAAGGCGATGCCGTCGATGACGCCGATGATGTCGGCGATCTTGTTGGACGAGCTGTCGATCGCTTCCATCGTGCGTATCACGTCGCCCATCACCTGGCCGCCCCGCTGCGCCTTGTCCGAGGCGCTGACGGCCATTTGCTGGGCCTGGCGGGCGTTGTCCGCATTCTGCCGCACGGTGGCCGTCAGTTCTTCCATGGCCGAGGCGGTTTCTTCCAGCGAACCGGCTTGCTGCTCCGTGCGCGCCGACAGGTCCAGGTTGCCTGCCGCGATCTCGCTTGACGCCGTGCCGATGGTATCCGTGCCGGAACGCACTTCGGCCACGATGCGCACCAGGCTCCCGCTCATGTCCGCCAGGGCCGTCATCAGCTGGCCCACCTCGTCGTTCGAGGCGGCGCGGACCTGCACGCTGAGGTCGCCGCCGGCGATGGTGCGGGCCACGCCGATGGCGCCGTCCAGCGAGGCGGCGATGCGCCGCGCCAGCAGCAGGCCCATGCCGGCCACCAGGGCCGTCACGGCCAGGGCCAGGCCGATGGCAATCCAGCGCGCGCTGGCAGCGGCGGCGGCGCCGTCGGCCGCACCCCTGGCGGCCAGGGTTTCGTTGTAGCGGTGGTGGGCGGCAAGGGCGTCGACCAGTTCCTTGATGATGGGCTGGCTTGCCATCAGCAAGTCGCGTGCCGCGCCGGGTTCGCCCGCTTTCGACAGGGCCAGCACCTTGTCGCGCAGCGTGTCGTAGCGCAGCAGTACGGCACGCTCGGCGGCCAGCAGCGCGCGGTCCTGTTCATCGGTGATGTCTTCTTTTTCATACTGGTCGAGCGCCTTGCCGACCGCCGCGCGCGCTTCCGTGATGCCCGCTTCCAGCTTGTCGCGCCCGGCGGCATCCTTGCTGGCCATGTGCTGCCAGACGGCCGTGCGCATCTGCGCGAACGGCACGAACGCCTGGTTCAAGGTCAGCAGGCTGGGAACGGTGTTGACGGTGGCATAGCTGGCCGCCGTGTACACGCGGTCCATCTGGTAGATGCCAAAGCCCGCCAGGGCGGCCAGTCCAAAGACGACGGAAAGGATCAATGCGTACAGGCGTTTAGCGATGGTCATGATGGGCGCCGCTCCAGGGAAAGTGAAAAATCACGGAAATGCTTGGTCTGTCTGTTTTTTTATTTTACGACATAAATTTGTTTTATTCGAGAAATTTGTTGTTTATTTATTTTAATCGATGTTTTTCATCAAAATCGCATGATTGTGACGGGCTGGACCGTCAGGCCGTGTATAAAAAGCCACACGGCGTGTACCTGGCCTTCTGGCGTGTGGCACGCTTTGCCGATTAGTGAAAAAATGAATTCCTTGATTGCCATCAAATACGGTGCGCAGGCGCGTGCCGCCGACTGACTCTTGTAAAGGAGCATCATGACTGCCTCTGCCCGGCCTGGACCCTTGCTTGTCATCACCGCAGTCATCTTCATCTTGCTGGGCCTGGCGCTTGCCGGCGGCGGCGCCTGGCTCGTCAGCCTTGGCGGCTCCTGGTATTACGTCGTGGCCGGCATCGGCATGCTCATCGCGGGCGCGCTCGTGTGGAAGGGGCGGCGCAGCGCCCAGCTGTTTCTCGCCCTGCTGCTGTTCGCCACCCTGATCTGGTCCGTGATCGAAGTGAAATTCGACTGGTGGCAATTGCTGCCGCGCCTCGATATCTGGTTCGCCGCCGCCGTCTGGCTGCTGCTGCCGTTCGTCGACCGCCGCCTCGATCCGCCCTTGACGGTCGGGGCGAAACCGCGCGACGCGGGCAAGAGCGCGCTGACGGCCGCCGTGCTGGTCACCGCCGCCGTGGGCGTGTTCTCCCTGTTCCAGGACTATTACACCCTGCATGGCGAAGTGCCGGCCGAAAACATGGCGGCCACGCCGCAAGGCGATTTTGCGCCCGGCGTGGCGCCCAACGACTGGGCCGCGTATGGCCGCTCCGGCTATGGCGACCGCTACGCGCCGGCCGCGCAGATCACGCCGGCCAACGCTGCGCAGCTGAAACAGGCGTGGGTCTACAACACGGGTGACTTCAAGGGCCCGAACGATCCGGGCGAGATCGCCAACGAAGTCACGCCGCTGAAGGTAAACGGCATGCTGTACCTGTGCACGCCGCATAACATCGTCATCGCGCTCGATCCGGATACGGGCAAGGAAATCTGGCGCCATGATCCGAAGATCAACCGCGACGCATCGAGCTACCAGCACATGATCTGCCGCGGCGTCGCCTACTGGGACGTCAACGCGGGCCGCGCCAAGGGCGACCCGGCACCCGAGGCGGCCGGCATGGAATGCCCGCGCCGCATCCTCGCGCCCACCATGGATGCCACCCTGATCGCCGTGAATGCCGATACGGGCGTAGCGTGCAAAAGCTTTGGCGAAAACGGCGTGATCGGCCTGTACCACGGCATGGGCATGAAGAAGCGGGGCTTTTTGATGCCGACGTCGCCGCCGGCCGTGGCGCAGAACGTGGTGGTGATGGCCGCCAGCGTGACCGACAATTTTTCCACGGAAGAGCCGTCCGGCGTGATCCGCGGCTACGATCCCGTCACCGGCAAGCTGATGTGGAACTGGGATGCCTCGAACCCCGACGACACGGCGCCGATTGCCGACGGCAAGACGTACACCAACAACTCGCCCAATTCCTGGGGCGTGTCCAGCGTCGATGAAAAGCTGGGCATGGTGTACATTCCGATGGGCAATGAAACACCGGACACGTGGGGCGGCAACCGCAATCCCCATGGCGAGAAATACAATAGCGCCATCGTCGCGCTGGATCTGGCGACGGGCAAGGTACGCTGGGTGTACCAGACCGTGCACCACGATATCTGGGACATGGATATCGGCGGCCAGCCCACCCTGGTCGATATCGACACGCCGAAAGGTAAAGTGCCGTCCGTCGTGGCCACGACCAAGCGGGGCGATATCTATGTAATCGACCGCCGCGATGGCAGTCTGGTGGTGCCGGCACCGGAAAAACCCGTGCCGACGAACAACCCGGCGCCCGGCGACCGCCTGTCGCCCACGCAGCCGTTTTCGGCCCTCACTTTCTTGCCCGAGAAAAACATCAGCGAAACGGATATGTGGGGTACGACGCCGTTCGATCAGCTGGCGTGCCGCATCATCTTCCGCCAGCACCGCTATGAAGGGCCGTTCACGCCGCAAACGGTGGCCGAAGGCAAGATCAAGGGCGCCATCATCTCGCCGGGCCCGCTCGGCATCTTCGAGTGGGGCGGGGCGGCCGTCGACCCCGTGCGTCAATTGCTGCTGGTGAACCCCGACTACATGGGCTTCCTGGAACGCCTGGTGCCGCGCGCGCAAGCCAACGCGAAGGGCGGCACGGGCTCGGAAATGGGCTTGCAGCCGCAGACGGGCGTGCCGTTTGCCGTGGAAATCAAGCCTTTTCTTTCGCCGCTGGGCTTCCCATGCCAGGCGCCGCCATGGGGCTATATCGCCGCCGTCGACTTGCGCACCATGAAAAAAGTGTGGATGCACAAGAACGGCACCACGCGCGACAGCGCCCCCGTGCCCATCGCCTTGCCGCTGGGCGTGCCCAGCCTGGGCGGCATCAGCACCACGGGCGGCGGCGTGGCCTTCCTCAGCAGCACGCTCGACTACTATATCCGCGGCTACGACGTGCGCAATGGCAAGACCGTATGGAAAGCCCGCCTGCCAGCCGGCGGCCAGGCCACGCCGATGAGTTACGTGTCAGACAAGACGGGCAAGCAATATGTCGTCGTCATGGCCGGCGGCCACGGTTCGCTGGGGACGAAGATGGGCGATAGCCTGGTGGCGTTTGCCTTGCCGGATGAGGCGGTGGAGAAGAAAAAGTAAAGGGCTTAATGTGCATGCTGCGGGATGCTTGGAGCCCACAGGCAAAGAGCTGGGGTCAGACCCCACGGGTCTGACCCCAGATTTTATTGCGCTGCCAATCCCAGTTTCAGTCCCACCAGCTTGCCCGGCGCGGCCTCCGTTTTTTCCGGCGCACCCGCGCTGACCCTGGCCGCAGGCGTGCCGTCCTGTTGCAGGGCGGCCAGAATCGCCGCGCTGCGCTGGGTGCCCAGCTTGCTCAAGGCGTCGGCTGGCAGCGGTTGCTTGGCTTCCAGTTGCTCGCGCAAGCCGTTGTAGAAGGCGCCCGTGTCGGCCACTTGCGGCTCGCCTTCGATCAGCTTGCCCAGGCGTTGGAATACGGGGATTTTTGCCGGAGCCGATGCGGCAGCTGATGCCGACGCTGCTACGGGCGCCGCCGATTCCGCCGCCTTTTTCTGCTTGTCCAGCTCGGCCTTGCCGAAGCGCTCGCCGTACAGGTCGCGCAGGGCTCCCCGTATCTTGCGTTCGCCCAGGTTCAACGGTCCCGGTTCCTCGCCCGCTTCCAGCTTGATGCCGGCCTTGGCGGCGATGGCGCGGCGCACGGCTTGGGCGCGCAGGGCGGCCCCGTCCGTGTCGCTGTACTGGCCCGGCACGGCCAGCCTCAGCTGTTCGCGCTTGGCGAGGATTTGCGCCACTTGCTTGAGCTTTTCCCGCTCGGGCGGCAGCAGCACGGCGCTGCCCGCATCGAAATCGATAGCTTCGAGCTTGTCGGCGCTGATGCCAAGCAAGTTGCCCAGCGCGCGGAACGGCGCCGTGACGATTTTCGTCAGCACATTGCCCACGGCTTTCCAGATCAGGGCGCCATAGCTGAATTGCGGGTCATTCATGTCGCCCGACACGGGCAAGCCCAGGTCGATGCGCCCGTCGCTATCCTTGAGGATGGCCAGCGCCAGTTCCAATGGCAGTTTCAAGGCGTCCGGGCTGTCGATGCGCTCGCCCAGGGTCAGTTTGTCGAGCACGATCTGGTTGGTGCCGTCGAGCTGGCGGTTGCGCACCTTGTATTGCAAGTCCAGCGAAATCTTGCCTTCGGCCACCTTGTAGCCGGCGAACTTCATCGTGTACGGCGAGGCGGAGACCATGTCGACGTTCTTGAAGACGACGTTCAAGTCCGTGTTGTCGGTCGGGGCGAACGGGTTCAGCTGTCCACGCACGCGGGCCAGGCCGAACTCGTCGATGCGGCCGTCGAGTTCGATCTGGCTGCGCGCATCGCGTTTCGTCGACAGGCCCGTGACGACGCCATTGAGTTCATAGATCTTGGCGGCGAACTGGGGCCGCAAGCTGAGGTCGGCAAAGTCCAGCTTGGCGTTTTGCAGGCGTACCCGGCGCACGCGCACGGGGAAGGCGGCGTCGGCCGTCGGCGTGGCGGCGGCAGGCGCCGGAGCGGTGGCAGGCTCGGGCGCCTTCACCAGCAGGCGCTGCGCGTTCAGGCTGCGGTCATTTTCGATGATCAGCTGGGCGTTCGGTTCCACCACGCGCAGCTCGGGGATGTCGATAAAATCCGGGCCCACGCTGGCCGTCAGCTTGTCGGCGCGCACGCTTTTCCACGAGGCGAAACGCTTGCCATCCGTTTCATTGAGCACGAGGCCGGCAATATCGACGCCGCCCACATAGCGGACCTTGGGCGCTTTCGGCGCGCCGCCGCCCGTCGTCAGGCGGCCACTGCCGGAGAGCGACCCGCTTGCCAGTTTCAGTTTGATATGCTGCGCCAGCAACGGTTGCACGGGCGCCAGGGTCAGCTGCTTCAAATTCAGCTGCGCATCGACGGCGCCCGTGCCCGGCACGAACTTGCCATTGGCCGTCAATAGGCCGCCTTCGCGCAGGCCTACGCCCAGCTCGAACGGCAGCGCCTGTTTCATGTCGTTGCTGACGTTGTGCAGGGACAAACGGGCATCTTGCAAGTTGCCCTTGATGCCCGTGCCCGCGTCATCGAAACGGGCGCCGAACTTGCTCAGTTCTACCTTGTCTATCTTGGTGGACCAGGGCGCGGATGGTGCATCCTTGCCCGCGTCGGTTTTGCTGGAGGCAAACACGGGCAGCTTTTGCGCAATCGCAAATTCTCCCTGGCGGTTGCGCGCCAGGTCGATCTGCGCGCCGCTGGCTGTCACGGCGCCCAGGTGCACGGTATGCGCCGCCAGGTCGATCTTGCCTTCGGTAAAGCCCAGTTTCTGCAGCTTGAACGGCGTTTGCGCGCCCCGTTGCATGGCCAGATCGGCCAGGGCAAAGCTGGCGTTGTCGACCAGCACGCTGTTTCCTGCTTGCCCTTGCTGCAAGCCCAGCTGCAGCTGCAGTTGCAACTGTTTCGCGCTCAATTGCAGGGCCGGCGAGACGGTTTCATCGATGGCGGACACATCCACATTGGCCAGCGCCAGCTGCTTCAAGTCCACCTTCCACTTGCCAGGCTTGGCTGGTGCGGCGGGTGCGGCGGTGGCCGATGCGGCTGGTGCGGGATTACCCGGCAGCATCAGGTTCGCCACGTCGATCTCGCCCTTGCTGTCGCGCCGCACGGCCACCTTGCCGCCGACCAGATTGACTTTATCCACGGTGACCTTCTGGCGCGCCAGGTCGACGTTCACGCCGGCAATGCCCAGGGTATCCAGCGACGTAAATGGCGCGCTCTTGCCACTTTGCACCAGCGCCAGGTCGCACAAGGCCAGGCCCGCGCCTTTGACGGTCGCTTCCAGCTTGCCGTCGGCATAGGAAAAGGCGTAGGGCAGGCGCGCCGACAGCTTGCCGCTGGTCACTAGCGCGCGTGTATAAGCTTTCAAATACGCGGCCAGGCCGGGCAGGGAAGCGTCGTTGAGTATCAGTTCACCTTCGCCACGGATCGGGCTGAGCGATGCCGTGCCGCGCCAGTGCAGCTTGCCGCCACGTGCCGCGTCGGCGCTGAGGCTGTAGCTGCCGTTGGCGTCGGGCAGGGTGGAGATATTGTCGAGCGTAAAGTTGATGGGCGTGAAGTTGTCCGCATAGCCCGCCTTCTCGTCGTGCCAGTCCACTTTGCCTTGTTCCAGCGCGAAGTGGGCGATGACGAGGCGCGGCATGCCACCTTCGCTTTTTTCCGGATGCTTGCGTTGCCAGGTGGCCAGCACTTCGGCCAGGTTGAACTTGCCGTCCGGCGTGATCGTCAGCTGGGCTTGCGGGGCCGTGATGCGGATTTCCGCCAGGCTCCAGGCGCGGCGCACGATGGATTTCCATTCCAGCTGCACGGCCAGGGCGCCGATGGACAGCAGCGGCGCATTGTTTGCACCGGGCGCTTCCTTGAAAGCGATCTGGTCCGCTTCCAGGCGCAAGGTAAACGGGTTGAAGCGCACGTCGCCTATGCTGGCCTGGCGCGCGAGTTCTTTTTCTGCAAATTTAGGCAGCTGGTTTTTGATGACGTAGGGCACCAGCCAGAAGCCGGCCGCGCTGTAGGCGGCCAGGGCGCAGCCTGTGCCGACGGCCCAGCGCTGCCAGCGTTTCCAGCGAAATGTTTTCGTCTGCACGCTTTTGTTGTCGATTGTGTTCACGAACTTACCTTTTGATCTTGTTAGATGGCACGTCTTGCGCGCCGTGACTGTCAGTATGCCTCTTTGCGGCCTCGTCTGCAAAATCCAAACGTGTTCAAGTGATAACAGGCGCCTAAGGGAGCTAGTTTCTTCTATAAAACTCACACAAACTCACTCTTACTTGATAATGATTCTCATTATCGGTATCATGTCCGCTAACCGTAAGTTCTCATTCGCACCATTTTCTCATTGAAAGCCTGATGTCATGCCTGTCGTCACTCCCCGCACCCGCTTACTTCCAGTCGCCGCAGCCCTGTCGCTGGCCTTCGCTTCCCACGCCGTGCTGGCGGCCAATGGGGCCGGCGGCCAGGACGAGCCGACGGCTGGCGATGAGAAAGTCATGCAAGCCGTGCAAGTGACGGGCGCCCGCGCGCAAGGACTGGTGCCGCTGACCACGGAGGCGGGCAGTTTCCGTGGCGCCAGCATCATGGACGTGCCGTCGACCGTCAACGTGATCACGCGCGAATTGCTGGAGCAGCAAGCCGTGTCCGGCCTGTATGACGCCGTGCGTAACACGGCTGGGGTAACGCGCCAGCAAAACGGCGGCGAGACGTGGGATCAGCTGGTGATACGCGGCATTGCCGTGGAAAACCGCACGAATTACCGCCTCAACGGTTCCATGCCCATCATGAACTTCTCGCAAGTACCCATGGAAAACAAGGAAAGGGTGGAAGTGCTGAAGGGCGCCTCGGCCCTGTACTACGGTTTTACATCGCCGGCCGGCGTCGTCAATTTCGTCACCAAGCGGGCCGGCAGCCAGCCCGTCACGAGCATGGGCTTGAGCCTCGATGACCGTGGCAGTGCCGTGGCGAACGTCGACGTGGCGCGCCGCTTTGGCGCGCAACAGGAATTCGGCGTGCGCGTGAATGCGGCCGGCGGCACCCTCGGTTCCTACCTCGATCATGTCGGCAACGGCAACCGCCGCTTCCTTTCCACGGCACTCGACTGGAGAGTAACGAACAAATTGCTGCTCAAGGCCGACCTGGAATACGAGCGCCGCAGAGTGACGGAGCAGGCGGGCGTGGCCTTGCCCACGGCCGTCAAAGGCGTGATCCGCTTGCCGCGCGCCGTCGATCCGCGCAAGCTGATTGGCCCGGACTGGTCGAACTTCGAAGCGCAAACGAAAAACGCGCAATTGCGCGCCGACTACGCCATCACCGATGGCTGGGCCTTGACGGTGGAGGCGGGCCACTCGGAAACGGCGCGCGACCGCCGTCTGGCCATCTTCCGCCTGAACAACGCGGCCGCGCTGGCCACGGGCGCGGGCCGCATCACGGGCAATATCCAGCACAGCGTGATGGCGTCGGATTTGCTGCGCGCGGAACTGGCCGGCAATTTTAATACGGGCTTCATTGTCCACGAACTGACCCTGGGCGCCTCGCGCACGGACAAGTCGCAAGATGCTATCTACCAGAGCAATTACACGATCGCCTCGCAAAACCTGTACAACCCCGTCCCCGTGACGAATGTCGTGTTCGGTCCCAAGCCGACGGCGCCCACGACGGCCGCCTTGGATACGCGCGACACTGGACTGTACGCGCTCGACCGCATGGTTTTCAGCCAGCAATGGCAAAGCGTCATCGGCGTGCGCCGCAGCAGCTATCAAAGCGACCAGGGCGCCAGCCACTACGACGTCAGCAAGACGACGCCGATGGCCTCCTTGATCTACAAGGCCACGCCCGAGCTGTCGTTCTATGCATCCACGGCGCGCGGGCTGGAAGAGGGCGAGACGGGCCCGACGGGCACCGTCAACCAGGGCGTCAAGATGGCGCCCGGCGTGAGTAAACAAAAGGAGCTGGGCGCGCGCTGGTTGACGCCAAGCGGCACCTTGCTCTCCGCCGCCTTGTTCGACATCACGCGCCCCGGCTACTACACGAATGCCGGCAATGTGTTCACGTCGGACGGTGAACAGCGCTACCGTGGCCTGGAACTGTCGACCCAGGGCAAGCTGACGCGCCAGCTGTCGTGGCAGACGTCGGCCCAGTTCCTCGACCCTCGCTTTGCGCACATCAACGCCGACTACAACGGCAAGGCGCCGGAAAACGCGTCGAAACGCACGGCCAGCGCCTTTCTCGCCTACGCGTTCGACGCCGTGCCGGGCCTGTCCGTCAACGGCGGCGCGTATTACTACAGCGCTCGTCCCGTCAACGACCTGAACCAGGCCTTCTTAGGTGGCGTGAGCCTGTTCAGCGCCGGCGCCCGCTATGCGAACCGCGTGCTGGACAAGGCCGTCGTGTGGCAGCTGAACGTGGAAAATGCGGCCGACAAGCGCTACTGGGCTGGCGCCGGTACGCGTTTGGCCTCCGGTGCCCCGCGCGCCATCAAGCTGTCGATGAAGGTGGATCTGTAAGGCTTGACTTGCGCGCTGTCCACGGGTGATCGGCGCTGATACAATGTTGCCATGTTCATCAGCAAAGGCAAGGCCAGCATCGTCTTGTGGATCGCGTGTATCGCCATCTTCCTGGCCACGCTCGCCCCTACGGTGTCGCGCGCGCTGACGGTCGCCAGCGGCCTGGCCGTGCCCAGCCTGGAAATCTGCTCGGTGGCGGGCGGCATGAATATGCTGTCCACAACATTCTCCACGGATACGGCCGATACCTCCAAGGGCAGCCTGCGCATGGGTGATTGCCCGTGCTGCAGCATGCATGCGGCAGCCCTGGATATTCCCACAAAGACTCTCGTGCTTGCTTCCGGCGAGCTCATCACGGGCTTGCTGCCCCTGCTGTTTTACCAATCCGCCACGCCCTTGTTCGCCTGGACACCCGTCCAGCCCCGCGGCCCGCCCGCCGCTTTCTGATTTTTTCATTTCCCGTGTGAATGGCTTTTTTGCCGCGCCGATTGTGCGCGCGCCGCCGTTCGCCTTGTCTACTCAGAATGTGAAAGCAGCATCATGAAACATTTACCAATATTGATTTCCCTCGCCATCGCCATGCCCGCCGTGGCGCAAACGCGCACTGAACAGGTACTGCCTGAAATGAAAGTCATCGTCACGGCGATTGGCGACGGCTACCGTCCCGCCGCCGACACGGCCCTGATGCTCAGCAGCACACCCGGCTACAGCGTGGCGGCAGGCGGCGGCGTATCCGGCTTGCCTGTCGTGAATGGCTTTGCCGATGATCGCATCAAGATCCGCATCGACGGCATGGAATTGACGTCGGCCTGCGCCAATCACATGAATGCGCCGCTGTCGTATGTCGATCCGCAGCAGGTGCAGCGCATCAAGTTGATCGCGGGCGTGACACCCGTCAGCGCGGGCGGTGACAGCATCGCTGGCACCATCGAGGTGCAATCGAACGCCCCCGTGTTCGCCCAGCCCGGTGCGGGCCTGCTGACGCAAGGCAGCTTTGCCGTGTCGGGCCGCAGCGTCAACAACAGCGTGGCGACCAGCGTGAACGCCTCGGCCGCCAGCGACGTGCTCAGCATCGGCTACAGCGGCGCTTACGCGCGCGGCCACAGCTATGAAGATGGTCACGGCAATAAAGTGCTGGCCAGCATGTATGAAAGCATCAACCAGTCCATCGTGCTGGCGGCCAAGCGCGATGGCCAGCAGCTGACCCTGCGCGCCGGCGTGCAGCACATTCCGTATCAGGGCTTCCCCAACCAGTACATGGACATGACGGATAACCATGGCCAGTTCGCCAATCTCGCCTACAAAGGCGAATTCGGCTGGGGCGTGCTCGACGCGCGCGCCTACTGGCAGCAGACGGACCATGAAATGGGCTTTTTCTCGCCCGAGCGCAAGGGTTCGATGCCGATGATTACGCATGGACGCAATACTGGCTATGCGCTGATGGCCAGCCTGCCCATGAGCGCGGGCGAGTTGCGCCTGGGCCAGGAGTGGCATGGCTTCCGCCTCGACGATTACTGGCCGGCCGTGCCCGGTTCCATGATGATGGGGCCGCGCACCTATCTGAACATCAACGATGGCAAGCGCGACCGCACCGTGCTGTTTGGCGAGCTGGAAACGCGCCATGATGCGCGCTGGACGAGCGTGCTGGGCTTGCGCGGCGAATCCGTGCGCATGGATGCGGGCGACGTGCAATCGTACGGCACCAATATGATGAACATGCCGGACCTGATGGCCGCCAAGGCCTTCAATGCGCGCAGCCGCAGCCAGCGCGACACGAATATCGATGCTTCGGCGCAAGCTACCTTCACGCCGGATCTTGCCAGCAGCTATGAATTCGCGCTGGCGCGCAAGGTGCGCTCGCCCAACCTGTACGAGCGCTATTCCTGGGGCCGCGGCTCGATGGCCATGACCATGACCAACTGGTTTGGCGACGGCAACGGCTATGTGGGCGATATCGACCTGAAACCCGAGACGGCTTATACGGCGGCATTCACGGCCGACTGGCATGGCGGCGGCGAGGAGGGCTGGTTCCTGCGCGTCAATCCCTATTACAGCAAGGTCGACAATTACATCGACGTCGACGTGCTGGCGTCTTTCCATCCGTACATGAAAATGGGTGCCAACGGCAACTTGCTGCGCTTTGCCAACCACGACGCCAAGTTGTATGGCGCCAATGTGGCGTGGCAGTTGCCGCTGGCCAGCAGCGCGCGCTGGGGCCGCTTCATGGCGACGGGCAATGCCGCTTACACGCGGGGCAAGCGCAGCGATGGCGGCGACCTGTACCGCATGATGCCGTTCAACGCCTTGCTGGCCGTCGAGCACAAGCTGGGGTCCTGGAGCAGCCGCATCGAAACGAAGATCGTGGTCCGCAAGGACAAGGTCGATGCGCGCCGCTTCGAACCGGAAACGGGCGGTTACGCGCTCGTCAACCTGCGCAGCAGCGTGGCATTGAACAAGATGGCCAGCCTGAGCGCCGGTGTCAGCAACCTGTTCAACCGCGCGTATGCGGACCCGCTCGGTGGCGTGTATCTGTCGGGCTTGAAGGCGAACGGCGGCGCGCTGCAAGCCTTGCCGGCCGAGGGCCGGTCGATTGATCTGGGGCTGCAGCTGACGTTCTAAGCGCAATGGCGCCTTCCAGCTGCCGTTGCGGCAGGTGGAAGGCGCCTGCCGAACTCACCGCATAGGCGAAAGCCAGGTGGTCGTGACAATGTGCGTATGTTTCTTCTTGGTAATTTGTTATGCTGCATGGCGTCCTGTTGCCGGCATGTGCCGTCCAGGTGCGATAGCGAGGTCTGTGCGGGTAGGAAGCTGGCTCCGTGCCGTGTGAACCATAAGGAGATAAGTATTTTTCCCCGCAAACTGCTTGGCGAAGATGCCGCCGCCATCGTGCTGTCCCTGACTGTTGTCGCGTATGTGGTATCGCTGTTCTTGACGGCAATCGTGCACTCCCACGAAGTCTTGCTGGGTGGGGGCGTATTATTGCTCGGCTGGTTAGGGCCGTTGGCTGGCAGTTTTGCCTGGTTTGCCAATCCGCTGCTTATTTTTGCCATGTACTTCTCGAAAGACAAGCCCAGTGCCGCCAAGCTGGCCGCCTTTTTTGGCTTTGCGCTGGCACTGACAGCCTTTGGCATCAAGACAATTCCTAGTGATAATGGTTCCTATGAAGTGCTGGGATTCGGTGCCGGATGCTATCTTTGGCTGGCCTGTTTTCCAGCCGTGTTCATCGCATCGTTCTTGAGCAGCAGAAAATCCAGGGCTCCTGCCCCTGGCGACTAGCCTGTTTTTTTTCTGTCGCGGCATCACAGATGATCTGTGGTCATCCATCGCCTGAGCAAGCATCGTTTGCCAGCGGCGTCAGGATGCGGTCTAATCATGGCTTCTTCCTTGACGAGCTTGCCATGCTGCCCACTTCCGCCATCTCCGCGCTGCGCGAAAAATTTCCCCTGATTACAGAATTGATGGCCTTGCAGCCCTTGAGCTGGTTCAATCCCGCCATCGCACCCGCTGCCGAGGCCTTGAATGACGTGGGCTTGACGGCGGCTGACGTGGCCGACGCCAGCGCGCGCCTGGCACGCTTTGCGCCCTATCTGGCCAAGGCCTTTCCGGAAACGCAGGCCAGCGGCGGCATCATCGAGTCGCCCGTCGTGCCGCTGCCGGCCATGCAGGCGGCGCTGGGCTTGGCATCAAGCATGACGAGCGGTCAGCTATGGCTCAAGCAGGATAGCCATTTGCCCATTTCCGGCTCGATCAAGGCGCGTGGCGGCATCTATGAAGTGCTGAAACATGCGGAAACGCTGGCGCTGGACGCCGGTTTGCTGAAGGAGGGCGATGATTACAGCCTGCTGGCCAGCGACGCCGTGCGGGCCTTCTTTGGCCAGTATGCGATCGCCGTGGGCTCCACGGGCAATCTCGGCTTGTCGATCGGCATCATGAGCGCGCGCCTGGGCTTTCGCGCCACGGTGCACATGTCGGCCGACGCGCGCCAGTGGAAGAAGGATAATTTGCGCAGCCATGGCGTCACCGTCGTCGAATACGCGACCGACTACAGCGTGGCCGTGGAAGCGGGGCGCAAACAGGCGGAAAACGATCCGACCTGCCACTTCGTCGACGATGAAAACTCGCACGATCTGTTCCTCGGCTATGCGGTGGCGGGCCAGCGGCTGAAAGTACAATTTGCGGCGGCTGGCGTCACGGTCGATGCGGACCACCCGCTGTTCGTCTACCTGCCGTGCGGCGTGGGCGGCGGCCCCGGCGGCGTTGCCTTCGGCTTGAAGCTGGCCTTTGGCGACGATGTTCACTGTGTGTTCGTCGAGCCAACCCACTCGCCGTGCATGCTGCTGGGCGTGCACACGGGCTTGCACGATAGCATCAGCGTGCAGGAAATCGGCATCGACAACCTGACGGCTGCCGATGGCCTGGCCGTGGGACGCCCGTCCGGCTTCGTCGGGCGCGCCATGCAGCGGTTGATCGACGGCTACGCCACCGTCACGGATGAAGAACTGTACCGCTTGCTGGCGACGCTGGAGCAAACGGAGCAGCTGCGCCTGGAACCGTCCGCCGTGGCCGGTTTCGCCGGCATCAAGCCCGTGCTGGCCGCGCCGCAATATCAACCGAATCTGGCCCAGGCCACGCATCTGGTGTGGGGCACGGGCGGCAGCATGGTGCCGCAGGCGGAAATGGACGCCTACGTGGCGCGTGGCCGCGCGCTGCTGGCGGCCGGAGCCGCCTGATGCCGGCCGGCGCGGCGCTCACGACAACGCTGACGGCCAGCCAGTTCGCCAACCTGCATACCTTTCTCGTGGCGGCGCGCCATGCCAGCTTTGCGCTGGCCGCGCAGGAACTGGCGCTCACGCCCAGCGCCGTCAGCCATCGCATCGCGCGGCTGGAAAGCAGCCTGGGCTTGCGGCTGTTCGAGCGCCTGACACGGCAAGTCAAGCTGACGGCCGACGGCGAACGCATCTTTGCCGCGCTGCAAATCGGCTGGGACAGCCTGCACGCGGCCCTGGCCGCCGGCGACACGCTCACGGGCAGCCTCATCGTGCATGCGCGCCCGTCCATCGCCCAATGCTGGCTGGTGCCGCGCCTGGCAGGTTTTACGGCGCAATATCCGGACGTGTCGATGGACTTGCGCGTGGGCAACGATAGCGTGGACTTTCGCGCCGGCCAGGTCGACCTGGCCTTGCACTATGGCGACGGCCATTTCCCCGGCCTGGCCTCGCGCAAGCTGATGGAGGAATGGCTGGCGCCCGTCTGCAGTCCCGACTATGCGCGCGAGCACGGCTTGCTGGATGCGCCACACAACTTGCCCGGCGCGACGGTACTGCACGACACCCTGGCCTGGCCCGCCTGCGCGCCCGATGCCGAGTGGCGGCTGTGGCTGGACGCGCAGGCGCCCGAGGTGAGCTTGCCCGCGCGCAGCCTGCGCTTCGACCGCGCCGACCTGTGCGCGCAGGCGGCCATCCACCACGCGGGCGTGGCCATGGGCCGGCGCCAGCTGGTGCAGCCGTGGTTGGATAGTGACCAGCTGGTTTTGCCGTTCGGCGATTTTTCCTTTGCCAGCCCGCAGGCGTACTACCTCGTGCATGCCGCCCGGCCACTTCCGGCGAGAGTGCAGGCGCTGCTGGACTGGCTGATGGGGCAGGTTTCAGTTAGTCGCTGAAACGCGTTACATAGTTTTTAGCCATTTCACTAATACTCGTGAACTTAAGCTAGCCCAAGCGCCACTACTTTCTCAAATGATGGCTTGTGCCGATGTCAGGGTTCATTGCCCTTAGAAAGTGGTATCATTTGAGCAATACAAACCATACAGAGCTATCCCTAAATGATGGACTTCGTCGATCTGGAACGCCACTTCGCACCAATATGCAAAGACAAGGATGAGGAACTCGACTGGAGTTTACATTTAGGACGAAAGTATGGAAATTGGCTTAACTGGGCAGAACTTCTCGAGCGTCGCCGTGTGGTCCTGCTTGCGGAAGCGTTGTGCGGGAAAACCAAGGAACTTGAGCAAAGAGCCATAATGCAAAGGGGGCAAGGGCACCCCGCGTTTTATGTTCGTATTGAGGATCTGATAGATCGTGGCTTCATAGCCGCTCTGCGAACGGACGATGCCCAGTTGTTTGACACGTGGAAGCAGAGCAAGACGGGCGATGCCTGGTTTTTTCTTGATTCGGTCGATGAAGCCAGAATTAACAACAAGTCGTTTCCAGGTGCTCTCCGGACCCTCAGCAATGAACTGGGTAATGATAGCCTGAATCGAGCGTTTATTATTGTTAGCTGCCGAGTCAGTGACTGGAAAGGCAAGTCCGATCGCGAAGCAATTGAGACCGAACTACCTTTCGTTGATAATAATTTAGCGTGCCATGATCGTGACGAAATCTTATTAGGGCCTATTTTTGACAAGCATACGATACAGACCAACACAGCAAGTTGGGGTGAGGTGCCTAGGTCTAGTAATTTACTTGTCGTTCAGTTAGTTCCTTTGACCGACGAACAGAAGCTAAAAATGGCAGACGCGGCCAAAATTGACGGACTAGCGCTGCTTCAAGCTATTAACCAATCTGGTTTAGATGCAATGGCAGAGCGTCCGGGTGACTTTATAGACTTGATTGCTTATTGGGCTGAACATTCGCGGCTTGCTTCGCTGATCGAAATGACGGCAGCGGGTGTGCGCCGCAAGCTCCGTGAGGAAAACCAACATCGGGCCGGGCTGTTAAGTCCGGAGCGTGCAATGGATGGGGCAATGCGACTGGCCGCTGCCTTAGTATTCGCCAAGACGTTTGCGCTGAAAGCGCCCGGGCAAGAGCCAGACATCACCTTGTCGAAAGGGGCAATTAATCCTTCCGATATATTGGATGACTGGCCTCCACATGAGGTAAATGCCTTATTGCGGACTGGTGTATTTGCGCCAAGCACATACGGACGCATCAAGTTTCACCATCGGACTACACAGGAGTTCCTTGCTGCCTGCTGGCTGCGTACCTTGCTTGAGCATAATTGCCCCATATCTGAAATAAAAAGATTGCTCTTCGCGGATCCGTATGGCGCAAAGACTGCAGTTCCGTCGTTACTTGCCGTAACCGCGTGGCTGTCTCAGTGGGTGCCTGAAGTTTGTCATGAATTGATTGAGCGCGAACCTGTTGCACTGATTGTGCACGGCGATCCTAAATCTCTTTCCTTGCAGGCTAGGGGGGCTTTGCTGAAATCCTACGCTCACCTAGATGCTGCCGGCAGGCTTGATTATGAATATATCGATAATCGAGCAGCGTGGATGTTTTCGAATGCGGCGCTAGCAAATGCAATTAAGCTCGCTTGGCAAGCTAACTCCAAAGCGGGATTTAGATTGCATCTCTTGCATTTCATTGAAGAAGGCCGGGTTGAAGCATGTGTGCACTTGGCGCGGCAGGCCGCTTGCGACCAATCTCAAGACGACATGCGTATAGCTGCAACCCGAGCCATGGTCGTATGCAACGATCATTCCGGTTTGAAAAAAATTGCGAGACAGTTGATTGCGGAACCTGACCGATTGAATGCTCATCTTGCACCCCGGTTGGCTGAGCTGCTTTACCCGAACTACCTGAATACCACAGGCCTTCTCATGCTGATCGACCGCTCTCAGCAAGCAAGAAAATTCTCATCCGATGGCTTTGCTAGTTACCTTGCCACATTGCACAAGCAAACGCCATCTAGGCCAGACAAGAAGCGATTGGTTGCTGGTATCGCCGATCTGGTTCTCGGTTCGGATCGCCGGAATGCCCCGAACGAAACTGTTCCACGGTATGCCGAGCTTTGCAAGGGAATTGCAGAACTGGCGAATGTTGAATTTACAATATGCGGACAAGGCGAGGTTGAGGAAGGAATGTTGCGCTTGCTGATGGCGGTCGAACGCGTGTTGGACTATTACCATGATGACGCGGCGTTGCCTGTGCTTAAAGATAGGGTACGTGGGGATAAACAGTTGAATCGCCAACTGATGTGGGCCGACGCCGCTGCTTGGCGCAGTAGGCCGGCAACGGATCATCCAATCGTCCATTTCTGTCAGATTGGACCCTTTTATAGTCGTACTCTTTGGGGAACCGATGCAAGCGACCTTGAGTGGCTTTTGGACGATGCGCAGAAAATGTGTAGTGAAGATGATCGGCGTATTGCTTTCAGCGCGCTTTGGCATGCGCTGAAAGCTGATGAGGTATCGCCTTTACGGATGTGTTTGGATCGATTGGCGTCCGGAGATTTGGTATTGGGCAGGGATCTTGCCGAGTTTTTAAAACCACGCGAACCAGACGTCTATGTGCAGAAACAACTTGAGGCGGAGCTTGAAGAGAAGCAAAAAACTGCGAAAGCGAAGCAATCGTGGATTGATTTTCGTGAGGAGCTTCGTAAAACTCCGGCAATCCTCGATCACGCCGATGCATTGACATCCTGGAGTGGTGGCTTACATAGGCTTTATTACTTGACAACATGGTTAAAAAAGCGTGCAGCCAAGGATGGCAAAAGCGGTGTTTTATCTTATTCACTTTTCAATGGCGTATTTGACCCTGAGGTTATCAATCATTACGCTGCCGGCATGCGCCAAGTATGGCGCCTGTCTAAGCCAATCCGGCCGGATGTTTCAGGCATTAGCCGCACGTTCACGCGTTCAAGCCGTCTGGCACTCGATGCATTGGCTTTGGATTGCCAGAGCAGCGACTGGGCCACGGATTTGAGTGACGCCGATGCAAAGATTGCCGTTCGTCATGCAATGATCGCGGGGACGATTAAATCTGCATGGGTTGATAAACTCATCATGGCAAGACCTGAAATCGTCTTGCTGGAAATTGTTGCAGCATTGCAATACGAGTTCGGCGCTAATAACCAAGTCAACGATATCCTATCAAATGCCGCCTATCATGACGTTCCGGGCCAGCAGATAGTTACCGAGAAAGTCTTTCAGCATTTAAAGCGTAGGGAGCCCACTGACAAGCAAACGTTGGACTACTGTAGTCGTATTGTCGCGCGTCACGTGGATTTCTTGGCTAGAAAGGGTGTGATTGCACTGGCTCAACAGCGCTTGCTTGTGCACATGGCGTCAGGGGACGACGAGCGGATTTTTGTGTATCTTCGGATTTTGGCATCAGTCGATGGCGATGGCTTGGCCAGACTTGTACTCACCCAACTCGTACGCACATCCGCGGAGTCGAAGCCCGAGTTTGAATTAAGGGTACAACATTGGCTTGGTAGATTGTTTGATTGTCACACTAGCGGCGGAGTCGCATTCGTTGCACTTCACAGCATGAGATTAGAGCTACTTGCCAAGTTGCTGAAATTGGCTTATCGCCATGTTCGTCCGCGTGACGATAGAACATCGGAAAGCGACTCGACCGTCTCCCGGAGGGATCTGGCAGAGAGTGCGCGAAACTCTCTTCTGAGTGAGGTAATGGCCAGGCGCGAAGCAGATGCTTACGATGTGTTGATGCAGATGGCAGGTAGTCCGGAATATGCCCCCCATGCCATGCGGTTTTCGGAGCTGGCGCATCGGAAGGCACATGCGGATGCAGACGTTGATCCATGGACTGTTGCCGAGGTGAATGATTTCGGCCGTCTACATGTAGCGCCAGTCAAGAATGGAGAGCAACTGCTTCGACTTGCCATGGCCGTATTGTCTGATATAACTGCCTCGTTCGACTGCGCGGATGCCTCCAGTCGTTCCCTCCTTGCTTTGGCAGATGACGAAGAAAAGGTACAGCAATGGCTGACCGAACGGCTGAATGATCTCAGCAAAGCCCGTTACCATACGTATCGAGAACCGAAAGTTGCTAACAGTAAAGAGCCAGATATCGTTGTATCGTCGACATCGTGTCCGGCACAGATCGCTATTGAAATTAAAAACGCGAACAAGGGATGGACGGTCAAGCAATACGAGGCTGCTGTATCGAAACAGCTGGCTAGTCTCTATTTACTCCCCCAAAATCGTCGTCATGGCATTTTGGTTATCAGTCTGCATGAGTTCAGAAAGTGGCGTATTGATGGAAGGTACAGGAACTTCGATCAATTGATATTGCATCTCACGGACTATGCTGCACAGGTAACTTCGAACAAGATGGGGGCAGTAGTAGTCAAGGTTGTAGGCATCAACGCATGGCGTCCGAAGTAGGGTTCACCTTTGTTCACCATGCGAGTACGCGTGCCTTACCCCTCTTATACTATCGAGCCTCGTTTCCCACTCGAAGTAAGTTGCACCTGGTTTTGATAGACTGCGCCCTTATTCAAATTAGCGCCGAAAGTATCCCTATGCAACAATTTCCATCGACCTTCGCCACTATCACCACCACTGCTACGCCACAGGAATTGCGTGCCTATGCGCTGGCCTGCCTGCTCGAACCGGATCCGGCGACCAAGGTGGCGATGGTGGCGGCCATGGCCGAAGCACAGCTTGCGCTCGATGCGCAGGCGCCGCTGGCGCCGACCGGCCCCGTGCCAGGGCGTCCCGAGCGTCCGGAACTGGTGCCGCCGCGCCTGGTGGGGCGGCGTTCGATGATCACGCCGGAAGGGCGCGCCATGCTGGTTCACGCGCTCGCGCACATCGAATTCAATGCGATGAATCTGGCGCTCGACGCCCTGTGGCGCTTCCCCGATTTGCCCTTTGATTACTATACGGACTGGCTGCGCGTGGCAAAAGAGGAAGCCACGCACTTTGCCATGCTGCAGGCGCACTTGCAGGTGCTGGGCCACACGTACGGCGACTTTCCCGGCCACGATAGCCTGTGGGAAATGGTCGACAAGACGCGCGGCGACGTGCTGGCGCGCATGGCGCTCGTGCCGCGCACCCTGGAAGCGCGGGGCCTGGACGCGATTCCGCCGCTGCGCGCCAAGCTGGCGCAGGCGGGCGACATGGCCGCCGCCGCCATCCTCGACATCATCCTGCGCGATGAAGTGGGGCACGTGGAGATCGGCAACCGCTGGTACGGCTACCTGTGCGATCAAAGGGGCCTGGAGCTGCGCGCCACCTATGCCGAGCTGGCGCTGCGCTACGAAGCGCCGACCCTGCGCGGCCCGTTCAATCTGGAAGCGCGGCGCCGGGCGGGCTTTTCGGAGCTGGAACTGTCCGATCTGCCCGCCTGACCTTGCTTACGGATGGGCCGTGATGCTGATGTGCCAGTGGCTCAGGTGTCCCGCCTCGATGTGCACCTTTGCCGGCTTGGTCCAGGTGCCAGCGCCGGGGATATGGTCGGTCGGGGCGGCGGAAAAACGTCCGTCGACGAGGGCCAGTTTGATGAAGCTGGGGCCGATGTAGATGACGCGCGTGCTGGCCGGCGCCGCTTCCAAGTCCAGCATGGCGCGGTTCGCCGCGATCCACGCCAGCAGGGCGGCCAGTTTCGGCTTTTGCGCGGGGTTGGCCGCCACTTCCGCCTTCGCGGCATTGATCAGCTGGTGAATGGCGGCGCCATCGTTCTGGCCGCCCAGCGCGTCCGTGTAGCCGCCCGCGCCGTCCGCGTAGCGCAAGTCGATCTGCTGGCCGTCGCTGTGGCCGCTGTGGCCGAGGATGGAACGGCCCGTTGCCGTCTGCGTCACGTGCTGGCCGCTGATGTCGTCGAAACGGTAGGGCTTGCCCGCCAGCCAGGCGATGGCCAGGCGCGTGGCCCACGAATCGCCGCCCGCATCGCGCGTGCCGTAGCGCCGCGCCGCCAGCGCCGCCTCGTCGTTGGCCAGGTACAGGGGGGTGTAGGCCGTGTCTCCCTTGAACTCCACTTGCCCCCCTTCGGCCGGGTCGGAGCTGGCATCGACATTGTCGATGCTGCCTTTCAGTCGCACCGTGACGACGGCCTTCTTGTCGAGCTTGGCGCCGGCAAAGGCGGGCAGCACCAGGCTGGGGAATTTCACTGTGCCGGCAGTCTTGGTATTCGTCTGGGACAATAAATTCTCCGTGCTGAAGGCGGGATCGCCGCCGCCCGACGAGATGCCGATGTTGACTTCCGTAATCGTTGCCGCCGCCGGCGTGTAGTGCAATTCCAGCGGCAAGGTGTGCGTGGCCGTGGCCGCTCCTTGCGACACGGATACATACGGCCCCGCCAGATTGCCCGTCAGCTTGATCGGCTGCAGCACGGGGTGGGCGGCCTGGTTCGGCGAGCTGAACTTCGCCAGCGTCACCTTCAAACCCTTGCAGGCGAGGCTCAGTTCCACCGTCGTCACGGTGGCCAGGGCGCTGTCGCCGATATTCGTGGCGCTGACGTTGCCGCCCAGGCTCAAGGCTCCAGCCTCGGTTTGCTTGCTGACGTCGACGCACTCCGTCCTGACGATGGTGCCTTGCGTGAAGTGCGTCTGGTTGACGGCGCCCGTGGCGGCCAGGTTGACGCCGGGCAGCCCCGTCACGGCGTACGACCAGGTATCGTTGTACTGGCTTTGCGCCGTTGTGTAGGTGGGATACTCGGCCGTGCTGACGGTGATTTTCACGCCCACGTTTTTCGTGCCTTTCGGTACCGTGAAGGCGACGGGCGTCGTGATGGTCTGGTTTTGCGCGGCCGCCGTGGCCGTGAACGTCTTGCTGCCCTCGTCATCCTGCGGCGTGGCGTCGTCCGCGGCGCGGGAGCCGGCGGGCAGGTCGCGCGCGCGCGGCCCGGCGCCATCCTGCGTGACGCTGCCCGCCGCATAGGTCTTCGCCTCGGCGCGCAGTGCCAGGCCGGCCCCGTACGGGTAGACGATGCCGACGTTGACGCTGCTGCTGTTCTCAAACACGACGGCGCTGACGCTGACCACGTTCGGGTGGACGAGGTCGTTCAAGGTCAGCTGGTAGGTATCGGGCAGCACGCCATCGAAGTGGAAGGCGCCCGTGGCGTCGACCATGGCCACCTGGCGCTGGTGGTTGTTATAGCCGGCCAATAACATTTTCTTGCCGGCCAGCCCCGTGGCATTGCCGCCTGCCGGCGTGCGCAACTGTCCTTGCAGCACGATGCCGGACTTGATGACGATCAAGGCATAGCTGGCCGTGAATTCGCCATCCTGCGAGACGAAATTGAGGTTCAGGTCATAACTGCCGTTGGGCAAAGATGCCAGCAGCTGCTGCATGGCCGTGGCGCTGATGCTGAAGGTGCCGCTGGCCGCATCGAACGTCCAGTAGGCTTTGAGGCTGATGGCCAGGCCATTTGGGGTCGACAGCAGGCCGTCGCTGTCATCCTGCAGCGCCATCGGGGCCGCGCCCATCAGGCGTAATCCCAGGGCGCCCGGCTGCAGGCGGTTGTTCGGCCCCAGTCCCGTGATGGCCAGCACGGGCGCCGCGGAGGGCAGGTTGCCATCGTCGTCCGGCTCCACATAGGTTTCCACGGCCGTGGGCAGTGCCGTCTGGATCAGCAAGTCCAGGGTGGTGGTCTTGCCGCCCTTGCTGAGGGTAAATTGCGCGTGCTGATCCACGCCCGTGTCGCCGGGCGTGGAAAAGCGCAGGCTGCCGTCCTGCAGCAGCACGTCCGTGACGGCGCCGCTGGTCTTGACGCTGTCGGCGCCGTCGGGAAAGCCCAGCCCGGCCAGCGCCAGCACGACCACTTGCGCGGGCCGCACGGGGGCGAGGACGAGGCCGGCGCCGGTGCTGAAGGTCCACGTCAGACCGGCGCTCTGGAAGGGGATGTTGCGCTCGATGCGCAGGGTGATGGTGTCGGTGGGCGTGACGGTGGCGCCCGCGCCGATGTTGCCGGCCAGCACCTCGCCATCGATGATGGTGCTGCCCGCCGGGGCGCTGGCCAGCACGGCTTGCACATTGCTGGCCGTCTCGCCGCCATTGTTGCGGATGTGCACGCGATAGGTGTAGTCCCACGCCGTGCGGCTGACGCGCTGCTCGGCCACTTTTTCCAGCAAGGTCACTTCCAGGTCTCCGGCGGCCTGGGCGGTGGTGCTGGTCGCGGCGGCGGCCAGCATGACCTTTGGCGCGGGTGCTTGCGTGGGATCGTTCGGCCCCCCGCAGGCACACAGGCCCATTGCCAGCCCTGTGGCCAGCGCGGCGCACGCCAGTTGCCGGCGCCGCAGGCAGGCCATGGCCAGTACGCCCGCCAGCAACAGCCATGGGGTGGAGGGCAGGGCGACGGCGGCCGGTTGCGTGATGCCCGCCTCGAGCTCGGCGAAGGAGACAGGGTCGAGGATGGAAAACGGCTGGGCGCCGGGGCTGCCCGCGCCCAGGTAATCGAAGGTGACGGAAAAGCCCGTGGCCGTGGCGCCGGGCGCGATGCCGCCGGCCAACGCCAGCGCGTCGAGGTAGCCGTCGCCTGGAATGGCAGGGTCTGGCTGCACCAGCAGCACGTCCCAGCCTGGCAGCGTGGAGATGCTGTGCAGGTTGGCGTACTGGCCCACGCTGAAGAACAAGGTGAATTCCTCGATGGGAATGGCCAGCGTGGTATTGCTGACCGTATAGTCGTAGCGCCACTGCGTGCCGCCCAGCGATGTTGCCGTGTAGCCGATGCTGGTGGCGTGCGCGGCAGACATCACACATAGCAGCAGCGCCAGCAGCGCCTGTTTGATAAAGCTCATGATCGTTCCCCCGTTGACTGGCGCCAAGCGTGCCCAGGCAGGAGGTCAAGCAGGAAGCGTTCCTGTATCAATTATGCTGTAAAAACAAGGGCTTGGCGGATGCGGGCGGGAGCAGGTGTCAAATCTGCCGACACAGGTCTTTATGGCTGAGCCTGTCAGCGCTGTCCTACCCGTCTTGTCGAAACTGTCTGATTGTATGCCTTGCGGAAACACGCGATGATCGTGTCCATGCTGAAACAGCCAACCAGTCCGACGGAGTATGCGATGCAAAAGCCAGGCCAGTCCCTCCACGTGAACAAGCCTTTCCTGCTGATCTGCCTGTTTACCTTCTCGACCCTGGCGGCCACCTGGATGACGACGGTCGAGGCGCCGGCCAGCGACGCCGCGCCGGCGCCCGTGGCGCGCGATGCGGGCCACGGCGCCTTGCCCATCTGCAGCAGCGACGCCCTCACACTGTCGGCACGCTGCCAGCCGCAGCCCGCGCGCCAGGCTTGAGCGCACCCTGCAGCCGCTGCTGCAGCAAGGCCAGCACGGCCGCTTCTTCCGGCGCCAGCGCCTGTAAATCGTCCTGCATCTGCTGCCGCGCCCGCGCGCGCATGCCTTCCAATAAACTGCCATCCAGATACGATTCCAGCACGGCCGGGTGCACATAGCACTTGCGGCAGATCGTCGGCGTGTTGCCCAGCTTTTTCGCCACGGACTCGATCGCCTGCACGATGTTTTTCTTCGCTTGCGCATCGGAATCGACCTGTTCGAACGCCTGCAGGGCCAGCGCAGCCAGCAAGGTGCCGGACCAGGTGCGGAAATCCTTGGCCGTGTAGTCTTCGCCCGTCACCTCGCGCAGGTAGTCGTTGACGTCGCCCGAATCGACGCCATGGCGCGCACCGTCCTCATCGACATATTGAAACAGTTCCTGTCCCGGCAGTTCGCGCATGCGCTGCAGCACCCTGGCCAGGCGCCGGTCGCTCAGGCGGATATCGTGGCGCACGCCGCTCTTGCCCTTGAAGTGGAAGGCCACGGCGCTGCCGTCGACCTGCACATGGCGCGTGCGCAGGGTGGTCAGGCCGAACGATTTATTTGTGCGCGCGTATTCTTCATTGCCGATGCGCATCATCGTCAATTCCAGCAGGTGCACGATGGTGGCCAGCACTTTTTCACGGGGCAAACCTGGCAACTGCATGCCGCGCGCGACGGCGGCGCGGATGGCGGGCAGGGCGCGGCCAAAGCTGAGCATGCGCTCGTATTTCACTTCGTCGCGCACCTGGCGCCAGCGCGCATGGTAGCGGTACTGTTTTCGGCCGCGCGCGTCGCGTCCCGTCGCCTGCAGGTGGCCGTTGGCGTGCGGGCAGATCCACACGTCCGTCCAGGCCGGCGGTATGGCCAGCGCCTTGATGCGCGCCAGGGTGGCGGCATCGCGCACGATATGGCCGTCCCCGTCCCCGTCGCGGTAGCGGAACTTGCCGGGCTTGCCCAATCGGGCGATGCCGCTTTGGTGGTCGCCCGTGTAGCGCAGGCCGGCGGCGCGGGCCGTGGTGGTGGCGGATATTTCCATGGATATAAGGTACCTTGCAGGCCGCGCACCCGTCGCGCCGTTATGCTAAGGTGCGCATTCGTAACGCCGTGCGCGGCACAGACAGGAGCAGCAGATGTTTGGCAGAAAAAAGAATCTGGAAGAAGACCACGCCCCCCAGGCCGACAAGCAGTATGAAAAGAAATACACGGATGACAGCTTCTGGGACAAGGTCGTCAAGTTTGCCAAGACGGCGGGACGCGAAGTCATCGAAAAAGCCCTGTGGCTGTACTACGCGGCGCAGCAGCCGAATACGCCGCTGTGGGCCAAGACGGCCATCTATGGCGCGCTCGGCTATTTCATTTCGCCCATCGATGCGATTCCCGACATCACGCCCGTGGTCGGCTATGCGGATGACCTGGCCGTGCTGGCGGCGGCCGTCGCCACGGTCGCCACCTACATCACGGCCGAGGTCAAGGAACGGGCCGCCGAAAAACTGCACGGCTGGTTCGGCGCCTAGCCAGCAGGAGCGGGCTGGCCCGGCTGGCCCGCTTGTCCCTTGATGGCGTTGAGGTACTTGGCCCTGGCCTCGGCCCGCTTGACCGCCTCGCCGGCGATGTTCTGTGCCTTGATGCGGGCTTTTTCACTCTTGCTGCGCTGTTGCGCCACGTCCTTGTTGCCGATGCGGTTCGTCATGCTGGTCTCCTCGTTGAGTGTCAAGTCTGACCAGCACAGCATACTTTCTTGCTTGTACGCTACCGTGCGCCCGCTCACACAAGCGGCATGCCTACCGCGCCAGCACGCCGCTGCCGCCATGGGCCAGCAGGCGCAGCACGACTTCTTTCTGGAATGAACGAAACTCCTTGTCGGCACTGACGTTGGCGAAGGCCAGCACGGCTGTCTTGCTGGCGCGGTCCACGCAGACGACGGACGCGGCACCCGGGTCGCCGCCGCTGTGCGTGGCCAGCGGCCTGCCATCGACGTCGCGCAGCAGCCACACCAGGGCTTGCCGCACGGATGCATCGGCGGGCGAGACGGCGGCCGCTTGCGGCGCGAAAAACAATTGCAGGGTGGCGTCCTGCAGGTAGCGGTGGCCTTCGACCCGGCCGTTATTGCTGAAGATGGCCAGGAAACGGGCGAAGTCATGCGCCGAGCTGCGCAGCAGGCCGGCCGGCCAGTCCGGATAGCCGACGGGCGGCAGCACTTGCAGGCCCGGTTCCTTGTGCGCATACGGCTGGGCCACGACGGCGCGCCGCGGCAAGCCGGCCAAATTCCAGGCCGTGCTGTCCATGCCCAGCGGTTCGAACAGGTGCTCGTGCGCAAAGGCGTCGAGGCCGTCGGGGTTCAAACGGCCCACCAGATAGCCGAGCAGGGCGATGCCGACATTGCTGTAGCGCCATTCCGTGCCGGGCCGGGCGGCAAACGACACGTCCGCGTCATACCAGGCGCCGCCACGCGACAGATAGCCCTTGACGAAGTCGCGCAGGGGCAATCGCGGGTCGCCCTGCACGGCAAACGCCGTCGTCTTTTCGTACACGGCGTCGGAAATGCCCGAGGTGTGGCTCAGCAAATGCCGAAAGGTGATGGGCACGTCGGGAAACTTCGGATGCATGAGCGGGAAGTCCAGATAGGCCGCCACCTTGTCGTCGAGCTGGAAGGCGCCCTGTTCCAGCAGCATCATGACGGCCGTGGCCGTGACGAGCTTGCTGACGGAGGCGACATGGAACACCGTGTTGGCATCGGCCTTCTTGCCGGCCTGGATGTCGGCCCAGCCATAGCCGCGCGAGAAAATGGTCTGTTCGCCGCGCACCACGGCCACGCTCATGCCCGGCGTTTCCGTGCGGGCCAGGCCGTCGCGCATGAAGCCGTCAAATTCTGTTTCCCACGCCAGCTTGGCCGGATCGGTGGCGCAGCCCGTTTGCAGCAGGGCCAGTGAGACGCCCAGTCCCAGCACACTTCGTCGTTTCATTGCTTCTCTCTTTTGCCATTTTTAATGATCTTAACAATATTTCTGCCCGCCATAGGGGCAATTGACAAAACATTGCTGTGCAGCAATGACAAAGGGGGGAGCCGGCGCTTGTTTGCACCCGTTATTTGCGCCAGTAGCGCACCAGCAGGGGTTTGACCGTCAGGCCGTGCGCGACGATGGACAGGATGACAACGACCAGGGTGATGTCGGCCAGCTCGCGCGCCAGGGGGCGCGGCAAGCCATGCGCGATGGCATAGCTGAGGTAGTACAGCGAACCGATGCCGCGCACGCCGAACCAGGCGGCCAGGCCCCGCAGGCGCACGCTGGTGCCCGAAGCCAGCAAGCCGAGCATCACGCTGGCCGGGCGCGCCACCAGTAGCAAAAACAGGGCCACGCTCCACGCCTGCCAGCTCCAGGCGGCGGCCGTGACGGCGCCGCCCAGCAGCAGCACCAGGGTCAGTTCGGACAGGCGTTCCAGGTGTTCCTTGAAGACGAGCGATTCGCCGCTGACGGTCAGCGGCACGTCGCTGTCGTGCGGCCTGGCGGCGGATACGGCGTGGGTGTCCTCGGCCTGCAGCAAGCCTTGCCGGTCTTTTGGCGCGCCGGCCAGCCGCAGTTCCGTCTGGCGCAAGGCCACGCCGGCAAAGAACACGGCCAGAAAGCCCCACGCGTGCAGCCACGTGGCCAGGCCATACACGAGGGCGATCAAGCCCAGCGCCGCCAGGTCGTCCAGCATGGCGTGCTTCGGTTCCTTGGCGCGCACCTGCCAGCCCAGCCAGGCCAGCAGCGCGCCGCCGGCCGCGCCCAGGGCGATGGCGCCCGCGCTGGCCCAGAGCAAGTCGCGCCACAGCCAGGTGGCGCCGTGCGGCCCCAGTTCATGCAAGCCCAGCAAGCCCAGGCCCAGCATGACGAAGGGAAAGCCGCTGCCGTCGTTCATGCCCGCCTCGCTGGTCAGGATGAAGCGTAATTGTTCGCTGTCGCCCGCATGGCGCAGCTGCACGTCGGTGGCCAGCACGGGGTCGGTGGGCGCGAGGATGGCGCCCAGCAGCACGCCCGCGCCCAGGGGCAGGCCCAGCACCCAGTAGGCGAACGCGGCCACCAGGGCCACGGAAATGGCCATCGACAGCCACGCCAGGCGCAGCGAGGGCATCCAGCGCGCCAGGCTGAACGGCACGGGCATCTTGACGCCGGCGGAAAACAGGGAGATGAGGACGGCGATTTCCGTCAGGGTTTCCAGCAGGGGTGCCTGCCGCACCAGGTCGAAGGAAAACAGGCCAAGGAACATGGGGCCCAGCAGCAGGCCCACGCCCAGGTAAGCCATGGCCGAAGTCAATGGCAGGCGCGCGATGCTGTCGGCGCCCAGGCCGCGCGCCAGCATCAGGCAGCCGATCAGGATGAACCAGGCGGTGGTGCTCATGCGCCTTATTCTAGCCGCGCGCGGGCCCGGGCAGCGCGCCGCAGGTTTTTTATGCTTTGTGCAGCGACACGCTGTCGTTCTGCGCCTGCATCGCGTGCAGTTCGATGGGGTCGTGCGTGGAGCGCAAGCGGGGCAGGCCGTGCGGATAGTGGGTGGTGATGAAGGCCAGCATCTGCTCGCGCACGAGGCAGCGCAGTTCGAAGGCCAGGCCCGAATCTGCCGCGCTGATCAGAAAGCGCACGCGCACGGCCCGCTCGTTCGAATCCGTCGCCTGCACGGTGCAGACGCGGCCATCCCATTGCGTGGCGGACTCGCAGATGCGCGTCAGTTCCGCGCGCAGGGGCTCGAGCGGGATGCTGAAATCGAGCCACAGGAACACCGTGCCCAGCAGGGTGGACGAACTGTGCGTCCAGTTCTCGAACGGATTTTCAATGAACCATTGCAGCGGCACGATCAGCCGGCGTTCATCCCACACGCGCACGACCACATACGTGCCCTTGATTTCCTCGACCTTGCCCCATTCGCCATTGACGATCAGCACGTCATCGATGCGGATCGGTTGCGAAAACGCAATTTGCAGCCCAGCAATGAAATTGCCGAGCACGGGACGGGCGGCGATACCGGCCACCAGGCCCGCCACGCCGGCCGAGGCCAGCAGGCTGGCGCCGATCTGCCGCGCGCCGGGCAAGGTCAGCAGCACGAAGGCCAGGCCCAGGATCACGACGATGGCGTGCGCGCTGCGCGTGAGCACGCGGGCCTGGGTGATCAGGCGGCGCGCGCGCAGGTTGTCGGCCACGTCGACGGGATTGACTTCGGAAATCGTGATGGAGAGGGCCTGGATGCATTGCATGGCCAGCCAGGTCAGCGCGATGATCAGCGCTACGCTGGCCATGTGCGACATGGCGATCAGGCCTGGCGTGTCGTCGGGCGCGCCGGCCAGCACCATGCGCAGGCCGAAGACGATCACGCACAGCTGGCTGGCGCGGAAGGCCACGCGCGTGGCGTTGGTGGTGAACGGGCGGCCATTGGCCAGTCTTTTCAGCAGGCTGATGCCGGCCCGGTGCACGCCGATGGCGACCACGGTGACGAGCAGGGCGGAAACGAGCACGGTCAGCGCCGAGCGCAGCGGGCCTCCCATCAGCGAGTGGAACGTGCTGAGATCCATAGGCGAAAACTCCTTAGACTGGATTGGTGAGGGATGTCGGAAGCGGGTATTTTACGGGCAGATGGCGTAACGGGGGCGTGCGTTGCCGTACGGATAAGACTTGCGTCAAGGTGGATACTGGACGAAATTGCTGCGCTGCGCCATGTCACGTTGACGTTTCAATACGGAAAGCAAACGGGCGTCGCCGCAGCGGAAACATAGTCATACTTGCCATGCTTTTTGTTTTTGCAAAGGAAAACGATGATAGTACGATCACTCCGAATGTCCTTGCGCTTCATCCTGCCACTGGCCCTGGTGCTGGGACTGTTTGCCTATATCGTAGTACCCCTGCTCGACAATATCACCCTGCGCTGGTATGTGCGCGATCTCGACAGCCGGGCGGAATTGCTCGCTGGAACCCTCCGGCCCTCGCTCACCGAATACCTGCCCGCGCAAGACGCCACCCGCATCAGCGAACTGTTCCAGGGCGCCACGCGCGACGAACGCCTGATCGCCATCGGCTTTTGCGACAACGCGGGCCACTTGCTGTACCAATCCGCGCAATACCCGGCTTCCATCGGCTGCTGGAGCACGCCTCCTACGGGCGGCCTGTACAAATCCCTGGCGCAATTGCCGCAAGGCCAGGTACACATCAGCGAAACGCCCGTGATGCAGGATGCATCGCAGCTGGGCCGCCTGGTGCTGGTGCAGGACATGAGCTTTGTCGAGCGCCGCAATACGGATACCAAACGTTTTATATTTGCTTTCCTGGCCGTGCTGGCCGTGCTGATTTCCCTGATGACCGTGTTCGTCGCGCACCTGAGCTGGCGCGGCTGGCTGGCGGCCGTCAAGGATATTTTACGGGGCGAGTTGCTGCCGAAGAGTAATGGCGCAGTGGCCGCTGCCGCACCCGCCGCCGCGCCCGCGCCACCGCCGGAAATGCAGCCGCTGATCGGCGACTTGCGCGAATTGCTGCAGGAATACCATTTGGAACGCCAGGGCGATAACGGCTGGTCGTCCGACTGGACGCCGGACAAGCTGCGCGCCTTGCTGGAAGCGGACTTGCAGGGCGACCAGGTGCTCGTCGTGTCGAACCGCGAGCCGTACATCCACACCAAAACGGAAGATGGAATAGCGGTGCAGCGCCCGGCCAGCGGCCTGGTGACGGCCGTGGAAGCCGTGATGCGCGCCTGTTCCGGCACGTGGATCGCGCATGGCGCCGGTTCCGCCGACCGCGAGACGGTCGATAAGCTCGACCACGTGCCCGTGCCGCCCGACAATCCCAGCTATACCTTGCGCCGCGTGTGGCTGACGGATGAGGAAGAGCAGGGCTATTATTATGGCTTCGCCAACGAAGGCATGTGGCCGCTGTGCCATATCGCCCACGTGCGCCCCGTGTTCCGCTCGTCCGACTGGGAGCAGTATGTAAAAGTCAACCGCCGCTTTGCCGACGCCGTGATCGCCGAGGCGAAGACGGACAACCCCGTCGTGCTGGTGCAGGATTACCACTTTGCCTTGCTACCGCGCATGGTGCGCGAAGCCTTGCCGAAGGCGACGATTATTACTTTCTGGCATATTCCTTGGCCGAACTCGGAATCGTTCGGCATTTGCCCTTGGCGAGAAGAAATCCTCGACGGCTTGCTGGGCAGCACCATCCTCGGTTTCCACACGCCATTCCACCGCAAGAATTTCCTCGAAACGGTGGACCGCTACCTGGAAACCCGCATCGAGCCCGAGGCTTCCACGATTTCCTACGGCGGCGAGATGACGCAGGTCGAGGATTATCCGATTTCCATCGCCTGGCCGGAAGACAATCCGACGCAGCCCGACGTGGCCACGTGCCGCGCGCAAATCCGCAGCGAACTGGGCGTGGCGCCCGACCACTTGCTGGGCATCGGCGTGGACCGCCTCGATTACACGAAAGGCATCGTCGAACGCTTCCAGGCCGTCGAGCGCATGCTGGAACAGCAGCCTGGCATGGTGGGCAATTTTACTTTCGTGCAAATTGCCGCCCCGAGCCGCGCTTCGCTTGACGAATATCAAAGTTTCGACGCCCGGGTGCGCAAGATGGTCGAACGCATCAACCGACGCTTCGGCAGCGGCAACTACGTGCCCATCCTGCTGAAAGCGGAGCACCATGGCCAGGACGATTTGCAGCGCTATTTCCGCGCTTCCGAAGTGTGCATGGTGACGAGCTTGCATGACGGCATGAACCTGGTGGCCAAGGAATTCATTGCCGCCCGCGACGACGAGCTGGGCGTGCTGGTGCTGAGCCAATTCACCGGCGCCGCGCGCGAGCTGCATGAAGCGCTGATCATCAACCCCTACCACATCGAGCAGGGCGCCGACGCCCTGTACCGCGCCCTTGTGATGCCGCCCGTGGAACAGCGCGAGCGCATGAAAAGCATGCGGGCCCGTGTGAAACATTTCAATGTCTACCGCTGGGCGGGGCGCATGCTGCTGGACGCGGCCCGTTTGCGCCAGCGCGACAAGGTCATGACCAAGATCGACGCCCACAGCCGCATCAAGCGGCGCAAGGGGATCTGATGGACGATACACCTGACGATAGTGCGGCTTTGCTGCAGCTGCTGGGTGCGCCTGGCAGCGCTGTCTTCCTCGACTTCGACGGCACCCTGGTCGACCTGGCGCCCACGCCCGACGGCGTGCGTCTGGAAGCGGGCGTGGTCGAAGCGCTGGCGCTGCTGGCCGAGCGACACGGCGGCGCGCTGGCCCTCATTTCCGGCCGTCCCATCGCCCAGATCGACGCCATGCTGGCGCCCTTGACCCTGCCGGTTGCCGGCGTGCACGGCGTGGAGCGGCGCGACGCCGATGGCGTGCTGCATGTGGCGGCCACGCCCGACGTCTCGCCCGTGCTGGCCCGCGCCCGGGCGCTGGCGGCGATATATCCCGGCTTGCTGGTGGAACACAAGCGCGGCGCCGTGGCCCTGCATTACCGGCTGGCGCCCGAACTCGAGCAATTGTGCGTACACGAAATGACGGCGGCCGTGCAAGCGTGCCCGGGGGTATTGCTGTTGCATGGCAAAATGGTCCTGGAAGCCAAGCCGGCTGCCACCGACAAGGGTGGCGCCATCGCCGCCTTCATGGTGGAGGCGCCATTCGCCGGCCGCCGTCCCGTGTTCGCGGGCGATGACACCACCGACGAGGCAGGCTTTGCCTTTGTACAACAAGCAGGCGGGCAGGGCGTGAAAGTGGGCAAGGGCCCCAGCGCCGCCACCCTGCGCCTGGCCAGCCCGGGCGCCTTGCGCACGGCGCTGCTGGCCGCGTCCGTATCCCCCTTCAAGGAGTAGCCGATGACAATATCCCCTGAACAAGCTTATGACGCCCCCGGCGGCGTGCCCGCGCAAGCGTCCCTCAACTGCGGCGTGGTGGGCAATTGCGCCTTCAGCGCGCTGATCGACCAGGCGGGGCAAGTCGTCTGGTCGTGCCTGCCCCGTTTCGATGGCGACCCGGTCTTCAACGGCCTGCTGGACGCGACGGAAAACGGCAGCGTGTGGGCCATCGACATTGAAAACTTTGCCCGCAGCGAGCAATTCTACGAGCCGAACACGGCCGTGCTGCGCACGCGGCTGTACGATACGCAGGGGCGCGGCGTGGAAATCACGGACTTCGCGCCCCGATTCCTCAGCCGCGACCGCATGTTCCGCCCGCTGATGCTGATCCGCCGCGTCCGGCCGCTCGACCACGCCGTGCGCATCCGCGTGCGCCTGCGCCCCCGCTACGACTGGGGCAAACTGGCGCCACAAATCACGCAGGGCAGCCACCATATCCGCTACGTGGGACCTGAACAGACCTTGCGACTGAACACGGATGTGTCGCTCAACTATGTATTGAGCGAAACGTTCTTCGTGCTGGGCGGCACGGCCAACTTCCTGCTGGGCCCCGATGAAACCCTGGCCGGCGGCATCGACGAGACGGCGCGCATCTTCGAAAAGGAAACCATCAATTATTGGCGCACTTACACGCGCCGCCTGGCCGTGCCGCTGGAATGGCAGGACGTGGTCATCCGCGCGGCCATCACATTAAAACTGTCTTTATATGAAGACACGGGCGCCATCATCGCCGCCATGACCACCAGCATCCCGGAAGCGCCCGGCAGCAGCCGCAACTGGGATTACCGCTATTGCTGGCTGCGCGACGCCTTCTTTGTCGTGCGGGCACTCAATAGTTTGTCCGAAGTGGGCACGATGGAAGAGTATTTGCGCTGGCTGACGAATATCGTCGCGCGCTCGAAGGGCGGCCACATCCAGCCCCTGTACGGCATCGGCCTGGAAGAGCAGTTGCCGGAATCCATGCTCGACCACTTGCCCGGCTATCGCGGCAATGGTCCCGTGCGCGTGGGCAACCAGGCGCAGGAACATTTCCAGCACGATGTCTACGGCAACATCGTCCTGGGCGCGGCGCAGGCGTTTCTTGACCATCGCTTGTTCCACCGGGCGGGAAAAGCCGAGTTCGCCGCGCTGGAAGCCGTGGGCGACCAGGCCTTCAAACTGCACGCGGAACCGGACGCGGGCATGTGGGAGCTGCGCACGCGCGCCAGGGTCCACACCTCGTCCATGCTGATGAGCTGGGCCGCCTGCGACCGCCTGGCCAAGGTCGCCCATAAACTGGGCTTGCCGGACCGCGCCGACCACTGGAACAGCCGCGCCGTGCTGATACGCGAGAGATTACTGCGCGAAGCGTGGAGCGAGGAGCGCCAGGCCTTCGCGGAAAGCCTGGGCGGGCGCGACCTCGACGCCTCCGTGCTGCTGATGGCGGAAGTCAACTTCATCGACCCCATGGATCCGCGTTTCATCGCGACAGTCGACGCGCTGGAAGCATCGCTGTGCGACGGCCCCTACATGCGCCGCTACGAAGCGCCCGACGACTTCGGCAAACCTGAAACGGCCTTCAACATCTGCACCTTCTGGCGCATCGACGCGCTGGCGCGCATCGGCAGGAAAGACGAAGCGCGCAAAATCTTCGAGACCATGCTGCTGGCGCGCAACCACCTGGGCTTGTTGTCGGAAGATACGCATCCCGTGACGGGCGAGATGTGGGGCAATTTCCCGCAGACGTATTCGATGGTGGGCCTCATCAACTGCGCCGTGCGCTTGTCAGCGCCTTGGGATAGCGCGGTTTAATCGTACCGTGTCATTCCGCGCCAGGTCATCACCCGCCTTGGTGCGCCAGAACACGAAATGCCGAATGGCATCTACACTGATCAATATGAAATATCGAGATGACGACCGAAAACGACATTTTAGCGACAATAAATGACAGCACTTTTCTTGAGACTATTTTCCAGAAAGAGACTGATTGGGATGCTGCATTGGACGACAGGGAATCTGCTGAGTTTGATGGCGCATGGTGTGCCAGCTACGAAAAAGTGAGCTCATCTTGTCCATCTGAAGGCGCCCAAGTGAAGGAGATCAGGGAGATCGCATTCAAGAAAGTGTATCAAGTCACTGAAAATTCCGACCTTGCTGGCTACGTGTCGGACGATATGGGCTTGATTGCGCAGGCATGCCAGAATAAAGTCGAGATCGACTTTATCGACAATCTCTGGAAAACCTATATGCGCGGAGAGTTTCCAACTTGAGTTGATACAGGCATGCTCGCGGCGCTCCTGCGACGCTATTTCAGTTGCCAGTTGCGCGCTCGCCACGTCCATACAATCGGCACTCCGCCGCCAGGGCCAGCAAATTCGGGTCGCGCTCGCGGCTGCTCAGCATCAGCAGGGTAATCTGCTGGTGCGAGCCGTAGCGCGCGTCCAGCGGCAGCAGTTCGATGCGCGAGCTGAAGGCGCGCACGCGGCCCGGCAGCAGGCTGTAGCCGATGCCGCCGCTGACCAGGTTGATCAGCGAGAAGATGTCGCCCACGCGCATGGCCGTGTCGGGCACGAATCCCGCCAGGTCGAACGCGTGGTTGAAGCTTTGCGAGGTGACGAAACCTTCGTTCAGGGTGACGAATTTATCGTTGCGCAGCTGCTGCAAGTCCACCGATGCGGCTCCCGCATACGGCGAGGCTAGCGGTGCGGCCAGGTAGATGTCGTCCTGGAACAGGGGTACGGCCACCAGGCCCGCATGCTGTTCGTCTTCCTGCACGCCGACGATGATGGCGTCCAAACGTCCATCGGCCAGGCTTTGCAGCAGTTCGCGGTTCGAGCCCAGCGTCAGGTCGATGTCGAGGCCGGGCCGGCGCAGCTTCAAGGCGATCACCAGCTGCGGGATGCAGTGCAGGGTCAATGAATACAGCGAGCCGATCTTCAGGCGCACGGGGTTGATGCCCGACATTTCGCGCACCTTGCGCACACCTTCCTCGCACTCGGCCAGCGCGCGCCGCGCCGATTCGGCAAAGGTGTAGGCCGCATGCAGCGGGATCAGGCTGCGGCCCTCGCGCTTGAACAGGGGGCAGCGCAAGCCGTCTTCCAGCGAGTGCAGGGCGCGGTGCACGCTGACCGTGCTCTGGCCCAGCGCATCGGCCACCCTTGCCAGGTTGTTCAATTCCATAAAGCTGAGAAACACCTCGAGCTTTTTCAGCGTGATTTCTTCGTTGATGGCCATGATCACCGTGATTATCGTGAGTTCATTAACTTCAGGGTAATGAACATGGTAGCAGGTTGATTGTCGCGGCCCCGTTTTCGCTCTATCGTCAGGCTTCGATAGCTTAATTCGGAGGCAAGATGTCAACCGCCACAGCAGCGCCAGGGCAGCGGCAAAAACAATGGGACACGCGGCGCACCGAGAAGCGCCGCCGCCTGGAAGCCGTGCGCCAGTACGCCAGCGGCCCCGTTCTGCAACAGGGCGACATGGTCGCCGTGCTGGAAGCCTTGCTGGCGCCGGGCGACCGCGTCGTCCTCGAAGGCAATAACCAGAAGCAGGCCGATTTCCTCGCCCGCATGTTGACCCAGGTCAACCCCGACAAGATCCACCATCTGCACCTGATCATGCCCAGCGTCAGCCTGCCCGAACACCTCGACCTGTTCGAGCGGGGCATCGCCCGCAAGCTCGATTTCTCGTTTGCCGGCACGCAAAGCCTGCGCATCGCCCAGTTCCTGCAGGATGGCTTGCTCGAGGTGGGCGCCATCCACACCTATATTGAACTGTATGCGCGCCTGTTCGTCGACCTCACGCCCAACGTCGTCATGGTGGCCGGTTACATGGCCGACCGCCAGGGCAATCTGTACACGGGCCCCAGCACCGAGGACACGCCCACTTTGGTGGAATCGGCCGCTTTCCGCGACGGCATCGTCATCGCCCAGGTCAACCAGATCGTCGACGACGTCAGCGATTTACCCAGGGTCGACGTGCCCGGCTCGTGGATCGATTTCGTCGTGCAGTCCGACAAACCGTTCTTCATCGAACCGCTGTTTACCCGCGACCCGCGCGTGATCAAGCCCGTGCACGTGCTGATGGCCATGATGGCGATCCGCGGCGTGTATGAAAAGCACCAGGTGCAGTCGCTGAACCACGGCATCGGTTTCAATACGGCCGCCATCGAGCTGATTTTGCCCACGTATGGCGAGCAGCTGGGATTGAAAGGCAAGATTTGCCGCAACTGGGTGCTCAACCCGCATCCGACCCTGATCCCTGCCATCGAGACGGGCTGGGTCGAGAGCGTGCACTGCTTCGGCGCGGAGCTGGGCATGGAAGGTTATGCGGCCGCGCGGCCCGACGTGTTCTTCACGGGCCGCGACGGCTCGATGCGCTCGAACCGCGCCCTGTGCCAGCTGGCGGGCCAGTATGCGGTCGACCTGTTCATCGGCGCCACCTTGCAGATGGATGGCCTGGGCAATTCGTCCACCGTGACGAATGGCCGGCTGGCGGGTTTTGGCGGCGCGCCCAACATGGGCCACGACCCGCATGGCCGGCGCCATCCGACGCCGGCCTGGCTGGACCTGATCGAGACGGACGACCCGCTCGCGCGCGGCAAGAAGCTGGTGGTGCAGATGGTCGAGACGTTCCAGGACGGCGGCCAGCCGACCATCGTCGAATCGCTCGACGCCGTGGCCGTGGGCCAGGCCAGCGGCATGCCGCTGGCGCCCGTGATGATCTATGGCGACGACGTCACCCACGTGCTGACGGAAGAGGGCATCGCCTACCTGTACAAGGCCCGTTCGCTCGACGAACGCAAGGCCATGCTGGCGGCGGTCGCCGGCGTCACGCCCATCGGCTTGCGCCACGACCCGAAGACGACGGCGAAATTGCGCGCCGACGGCCTGATCGCGCTGCCCGAGGATATCGGTGTGCAGCGCGGCGCGGCGAACCGTTCGCTGCTGGCCGCGAAAAGCATCGCCGACCTGGTCGAATGGTCGGACGGCCTGTATCAACCACCCGCCAAATTCAGGAGCTGGTAATGATTGCAATGAGCACAATGATGATAAGGCCAGTGCAGAGACGTTCTGCCGCGCTGGGACGGCAAGTGCTGCAGGCGCTGCTCGATGAAGTGACCCTGACACCGAAACCGGGCCTGGTCGATTTGCGCAGCCGTGGCGCCCACACGGACTTGAACTGGGCCCTGATGTGCCATTCGGCCTGCCTGCTGGAGCCCGTGTTTGCCGCCATGGCCGACGCTGGCGCGCAGAGTGAAGACGACGACCAGCTGCGCCAGCGCATCGGCGCCATCGGCCGCGATGGCGAGGCGCTGATGCTGGCGGCGACGGGCGGCGTGAACACGCACCGGGGCGCCATCTGGGCGCTGGGTCTCCTGGTGACGGCGGCGGCGCAGCAGGGCGCGCGCGGCGCATCGCTGGCGCCAACGGCCGTGGCGGCGCGGGCCGGTGCGCTGGCCCGTTTGCATGACCGCGGCGCGCCTGGCGCCACCGGCAACAAGGGCGAGCTGGCGTGCCGCCAGTACCAGGTCGATGGCGCACGGGGCCAGGCCCGGGCCGGCTTTCCGCAGGTGACGGGCGCCGGATTGCCGGCCTTGCACGCCTCGCGGGCACGCGGCGACAACGAAACGACGGCGCGCCTGAACGCCTTGCTGGCGATAGTGAACCAGCTCGATGACACCTGCGTGCTGTCGCGCGGCGGCGAGCCGGCCTTGCTGGCATTGCAGGAGGGGGCGGCGCGGGTGCTGGCGGCTGGTGGCGCCGCCACGGCAGATGGCGCCAAGGCGCTGCTGGCGCTGGAAGCCGTGGCGCTGGCGCGCGGCGTGTCGCCGGGCGGCGCGGCCGACCTGCTGGCGGCCACCCTGTTCCTCGACCGATTGACACAAGGAGAAGCGGATGGAAACGCGTGACTATACATTCCCGGCCGGGCCGCCGGCGTCTAGCCGCGCGCTGGCCGGCGTCGTCGGCTCGGGCGATCTGGAAGTGCTGCTGCAGCCAGGCGACGATGGCGTGACCCGCATCGTCGTCAACACCTCGGTCGATGGCAAGGGCGCCGTGTGGGATGCGCTCCTGCAGCGCGTATTCGGCGGCGAGCCGCTGCCGGCGGCGCGCATCGTCATCAACGATTGCGGCGCCACGCCGGGCGTGGTGCGCATGCGCATCGAGCAAGCCTACGAAGAATTGCAAGCGGGGAGGACGGCATGAGCACCTTGAAGGAATTGCTGGAGCGCGACAGCTTCATCGAACGCGGGGCGCGCAGCCGGGCCAGGGCCTTGCTGGACGCTGGCAGCATGCGCGAACTGCTCGACCCGTTCTGCGGCATCGCCTCGCCGTGGCTGCCGCAACAAGGCGTGACGGCGCAGGCGGATGACGGCGTGGTGGTGGCCAAGGGCCTGTTCGACGGCCAGCCGGCCGTGGTGCTGGCCATCGAAGGCGCCTACCAGGGCGGCAGCATGGGCGAAGTGGGCGGCGCGAAAATCGCCGGCGCGCTGGAACTGGCGGCGCGCGACAACCGCCAGGGAATACCGACACGCGCCGTGATCCTGTTCGAAACGGGCGGCGTGCGCCTGCAGGAAGCCAACCTGGGCCTCGCTGCCATCGCCGACATCCATGCGGCGATCGTCGACCTGCGCCGCTACCAGCCTGTGATAGGGATTACGGCCGGCACGGTGGGCTGCTACGGCGGCATGTCGATCGCGGCGGGCCTGTGCAGCTATCTGGTCGTCACGCGCGAAGCACGATTGGGCTTGAACGGGCCGGCCGTGATCGAGCAGGAGGCGGGCGTGGACGAATTCGACTCGCGTAACAAACCGTTCATCTGGAGCCTCACGGGCGGCGAGCAGCGTTTCCACAGCGGCCTGGCCGACGCCTATGTCGAGGACGATACGGCGCAGATGCGCGCCGCCGTGGCCGCATTGTTTGCACGTGGCATGCCGGCGCAGCACCGCAGCAGTCAGGCAGACGATTTTCTTGCCCGCCTGGCGCAAGTGGACGCCGGGCCGCAAGCCACGCCGCAAGCCGTGCGCGCCATCTACAGCAAAGGAACCGCAGCATGAACGCCATCACCGATACGAGCCGGGGCGCCGTCTGGCTGGCGGCACTCACGAATAACGCTGCGCCGCTGGACGGTTATCCGCCTTCCGTGTGCGTGGTCGACGCGCCGCTGGCCGGAGAAACTGCGCGCTACATTGCCGTGCTGCCCGACCCGGACAACCGTTTTACGCGGGCACGCACGGGTGAAATCGGCCTGGTCGAGGCGTGGCAGCTGGCGCGCGCCGTGCAGCAGGTGGTGTTTGAAGACCGCGAGTTGGCCGTGAAACGGCCCATCGTCGCCGTCATCGACGTGGCCAGCCAGGCGTACGGCCGGCGCGAAGAAGCGTACGGCATCCACCAGGCGCTGGCCGGCGCGGCGGGGGCGTATGCCGAGGCGCGCCTGACTGGCCATCCCGTGATTGGCCTGATCGTCGGCAAGGCCATGTCGGGCGCCTTTCTCGCCCACGGCTACCAGGCCAACCGCCTGATCGCGCTCGACGATCCGCAAGTGATGGTGCATGCGATGGGCAAGGCCTCGGCCGCCCGCATCACCCTGCGCACCGTCGCAGCGCTGGAAGCGCTGGCCGCAAGCATCGCGCCGATGGCCTACGACATTGGCAACTACGCCACCCTGGGCCTGCTTTGGCAAACCTTGCAGGTGGCGCAGCCGGACGATCCGTCGGCGCAGGACACGGCCGCCGTCGACGCCTGCCTGCAGGCGGCCCTTAGTGACATCCGCGCCGATCCGCAGCGCGACCTGTCCAGCCGCCTGGGCGCGCCGCACCGCCAGGCGTCGGCTAAAGTCAGGGAGGTGCTGGGGCAGCAGTGGTAAGTGAAACAACAGAGAAGACACCAAGTCATTCCTATTCCTATAACGGAGACAATCATGATCATTTACGGAACCGCACTGCTGGCCTTATGCCATTTGCTCGGCATCTTCCTGGGCGACCTGCTCGGGCAGCTGATGGGCGTCAAGACCAACGTGGGCGGCGTGGGCATCGCCATGCTGCTATTGATCTGCGCCCGGCTCTACATGCAGCGCCGCGCCTGGCTGCCGCCAATGACGGAGCGGGGCGTTGAATACTGGGGCGCCATGTATATTCCCGTGGTGGTGGCGATGGCGGCGCAGCAGGACGTGGTGGCGGCCCTGCGCGGCGGCCCGGTGGCCGTGCTGGCCGCCATCGGTTCCGTGCTGGTCTGCGGCGCCGTCATTTCGCTGATGAACAGGATGGAAAACCCTTCCGCCGAAGCCGACCCGATGTTGATCAAGGAGCACCGTCATGCTTGAGCTCTTTGAGAAAGCCGCCATCCACAACGGCCTCGTGACGGCATTCGCCTTTGTCGGCCTGATCATGCTGCTGTCGGTGGCGCTGTCGAAATACCTTACCCTGGGCCGCGTGCACGGTTCGGCCATTGCCATCGTGATCGGCCTGGGCCTCGCTTACTGGGGCGGTGTGCATAGCGGCGGCCACAAGGGCCTGGCCGATTTGTCGCTGTTCGGCGGCATCGGCCTGATGGGCGGCGCCATGCTGCGCGATTTTGCCATCGTTGCCACGGCCTTCGAAGTGCAGGCGACGGAAGCGCGCAAGGCGGGCCTGATCGGCGTCGTGGCGCTGATGCTGGGCGTGGTGCTGCCATTTCTCGTCGGCGCCGGCGTGGCGTACGCGTTTGGCTATTCGGACGCCGTCAGCATGACCACCATCGGCGCCGGCGCCGTCACGTACATCGTCGGCCCCGTCACGGGTGCGGCCATCGGCGCCAGTTCCGACGTCATGGCCCTGAGCATCGCGGCGGGCCTCATCAAGGCCATCCTGGTGATGGTCGGCACGCCCGCCGCAGCGCGTTTCCTGCGCCTGAAAACGCCGCGTTCGGCCATGGTCTTCGGCGGCCTGGCCGGCACCGTCAGCGGCGTCTCGGCGGGCCTTGCCGCCACCGACCGCAAACTGGTGCCGTATGGCGCGCTGGTGGCCACGTTTCATACGGGCCTGGGCTGCTTGCTGGGGCCATCGTTGCTGTTTTTTGCCGTCAAGGCGGTGGTGGCCTGATGGAAGCCTGGCGCGCGCATGATTTGCTGTGGCTGGACGGCTTGCCGGACGACGCATCCTTGCCCGCCTGGGCCGACGTCGCCTGGCTGCAGACCGCACCGGTGGTGGTGCGGCGCGCCAGCTGCTCGCCCGGGCGCATCCCCGTGGGCTTGCGCGGCATGCTGCGCAGCGAGCGGCATGCGTGCGAAGTGGATGCCGCCGCCGTCGTGCGCCGCGTGACGCCGGAAATGCTGGCGCATGCGCCAGTGCCTGATTGTTCCTGCGCTGCGCTCGACGCGTTGCGGCAGGTGGCGCCGCTGCTGGACGCCACGGGCTGGGCGTGGGGGCCGACGGGCGGCGTGGGCTTTGCGCTGGCGAGCAGCTTGCCCGTGCTGCGCGCCGACAGCGACCTCGATCTCGTGCTGCGCATCGCCGCGCCGCCGGACGCCGCCCAGGCCGAGGCCCTGCGCGCCATCGCGGCGACCGTCACGGCATGCCGGCTGGATCTGCAGATCGACACGGGTAGCGGCGGCTTTGCGTATGCCGAGTGGGCGGCGGGGCGGGGCCGGGTCTTGCTGAAAACGGATCACGGTCCCGTGCTGACGGCTACGCCATGGGAGCTGGCATGAGCGTGTTATTTACATTTCCCGGCCAGGGCGCCCAGACTCCGGGCATGCTGCATGCGTTGCCCGGCGATGCGGCCGTGGCGGCGGCCCTGGCCGAAGCGGCTGAAGTGCTGGGCCACGATCCTTTGGCGCTGGACACGGCTGCCGCGCTGGCGTCGACGCGGGCCGTGCAATTGTGTTTGCTGATTGCGGGCGTGGCCATGGCGCGCTCCTTGGCGGCGCGTGGCGCGCTGCCGGCCATGGTGGCCGGCTTTTCCATCGGCGAATATGCGGCGGCCGTCGTCGCCGGCGCGCTCGATTTCACCGATGCCGTGCGCCTGGTGGCGCGGCGCGGCGAGTTGATGGAGCAGGCGTATCCCACCGGTTACGGCATGGCGGCCATCATCGGACTTGATCTTGCGCAGCTGGAACCCTTGCTGGCGCAAGTGCATGGCGCGGCCACGCCCGTGTATGTCGCCAATCTGAACGCGCCGCGCCAGATCGCCATTGCCGGCAGCGAACCTGCTTTGCACGCCGTGATGGCACTGGCACTGGCGCATGGCGCCAGCAAGACCAGGCGCCTGGCCGTCAGCGTGCCGTCGCATTGCCCGTTGATGGAGGCCGCCGCAGGCGACATGGCTGCCGCCTTCGATGGTGTGGTCGTGCGCCGGCCATCGCTCGTCTACCTGAGTAGCAGCGCGGCGCGCGCGCTGTTCGACCCGGCCCGCATCCGCGACAGCCTGGCCGCCAACATGGCGCAGCGCGTGCAGTGGAGCAGTACCGTGCGCCTGGCGTGGGAGCGGGGCGCACGGCTGGCGCTGGAAATGCCGCCCGGCAGCGTCCTGACGCGGCTGACGGCACCCGACTTCACGGATGGCCTGGCCATCTGCTGCGACGGCAACCGGGGCGACAGCCTGCTGGCGCTGGTGGGCAGGGAGCGCGGTGGTACCGTGCTTTAAAGCTTGGCGCTCAATCCAATCTGGAAACCCCGGCCCGGCAAGGGCGCGATGTATTTCAGTGGAGAATTGTGCGGCCTGGCATCGTCATCGAGCAGGTTGGTGCCGCTAATAAATACTTCGAGGCCTGCGAACGGTGAATTCGGCACCTGCAGTGCGCGGCTCACCTGGAAGTTCATCATGGTGTAGCCGTCGAGTGGCACTTCCTCGCTGACGCTTTTGCCCAGGTACTTCTGCTTGTCGTACCAGGTGCTGGACAGCCTGGCCTTCCAGCCCTGGTTTTCCCACAGCAGATTCGCGCCATAGCGGTTGGTGGGCATGTTGGGCAGATACGCGCCGTCGTTGTGCGCGCGCAGCTTGTCGGGATTGTCCGCCTTGTTCTTGACCAGGTCGGCAAATGCAGAGAGGTTCAGCTTGCCGTAGCTGCCAAGCTGAATCACCTGGGAGGCGTCGATCTCGAATCCCCTGACCGTCGTATCGGTCTGCTTCCAATATTTCAAGGGCAGGCGATTGGCCATCTGGGCGCCCGAGTGGCCAAGGTAGAGATAGTTCTCGTACTTCATGACGTAGCCCGTTGCGGACAGCTGGAAGCCGCGATTGGCGAATAAGCCCGTAAGCTCGGTATTCCGCGCGCGCTCGGCCTTCAGGTTCTGGTTGCCTTCTTCCTGCGTCATGATCGAATAGTGGCGGTTGCTCGCGTACAACTCATTGACGTCGGGCGCTCTTTCCGAGGAGGCATAGCGCAGCTTCGCGCCGAACAGCTGGCCCAGCTTGGCCGAGGCCCCCAGGCTATAGCTGTTCAGGCTGAACGACTTGTCCTCGAGTTTGGAATTGCTGGCATTCCTCGACGTCTTGAAGCCGCTCTTGCGGATCTCGTGATCGACTTTTTCATGGCGAAAACCGGCATCGAAGGTGGCCCAGTCGAAGTCCAGCCTTTCCTTCAGGAACAGTGCGCGGCTGGCCGTGCTCGCATCGGGCAGGTACAGTTGAGGTCCGCTACCGGCGATTTCCCGGGATTGATGGCTCAAGCCAAGCAAGCCGCTCAATGGGCCCGCGCGCCGGTGCGCCAGCAGCAGTTCGGCCTGATTGGTGTCGAACTGGTAATCGTTCGCCTTGGCCGCACCGAGGCGTTCTCCCGACGTATTGCTCAAACGGGACACGCGCAGCTGCACGCTTTCCATATACGCGACGGGGTCGAGCAGCTTCGCTTCCAGCGCATATTTATCCTGGCTGATCACGACGCCGACGGGCAGCCCCTCATCATAGTTCGCGCCGAACGACTTGTTTTCCATGGAAAAGCCCGGCACGCCATACTCGCTATTCTTGGTGTCGACGCTGACGGCCACGTAGCCGCGATCGAAAAAGTAGGTGCTGCCGACGGCAAAGTGGGAATTGCTGGCATGGCTGTTGCCCAGGGTGCCGTGGTAGTCGGGAGTCACGTCCTTGTTGATCTTGTTCTGCACCGTCTTGGGCGTACCGGGCACGTAAGCGGGGTTGGCCGGATTGACGTAGGTCTTGCGCTGCCAGACGGAGGTCGGCTGATTCGTATAGAAGGAAAAATCACCATCGGCCCAGTCCGGATTTTCCTTCATGAACTGGTCGATAAACGGTTGCGACGCCTTGTTGTAGACTTGCTGGATCCTCGCTTCTTTCTGGCAACTGTCGGCCAGAAAGGTATTCACGCCGCCCTTCAAGGGGAACAGCTGGCTGTTGCACACGCCCGCCTTGCTGTTGCCAGAAATATCGTAATGCCCGATCTTCTGGAATGACATTTGCAGATTCGTCGAGAAGCGCTTGCCATCGTTGAAGTTCATGCGCAAGCCCTGGGCGTTGGCGTCGTTGAAGCCCTTGCGCAGGACGAATTCCAGGTCTTTCTCCTTGCTCTCCATCTTCCTGGAAATGAGGCCGGAATCGACATCGACGCTGCCGCCAATCGCATTGCCGCCAAAACGCACGCTATCGGACGATTTGTTGACGGTCACGCTGCGCGCAAACAGGGGATCGAACGGGATGTTGATGTCGCCGCTGAGCGCATTCATGCCGAGGATGGACTGGCCGTCTTCGAGTATCTGCACGCGGCTGCCGCTCAGGCTGCGTATCACCGGTGCACCCGCATTCGGCCCGAAGGCGCTGCTTTGCACGCCCGAGACATGCTCGAGCATGTTGCCCAAGGTCCTGTTCTGGGCTTGCGTATTCTCGACCAGAACGACGCTGTCGATGCTGGAAGGCTTGTCTGCCCGGACCTTGATGGTCTGCAAGGTGACGTCGTCGGCCGCGTAAGCGAGCGGGGCAGTGGACAGCATGGCGGCTGCGAATACGTGATGGCGCATAAGACTCTCTAAAAAGACGGAATGGGTGCTGGCGCTGGACGCAGGCGCAGCGCGAAGGTGTAGATGCAATTAAGTTGCAATAATAACTTGCACCTAACTCTATTGCAAGTAAACTGCATTTAGCCGCATGGAGAGCGCAGCGCGGACAGCCGGCATGAGCCGGCTACCGTGTAGCGAAGTGCGGAGGTGGGGTGGAGTTACGCGGTGCGCGTGTGCGGCGAAGGCTGAATGCGTCCGCCTGCGCCGTGATGGGGGTGCTGCTTCAGGTAAGCTTCAATGGCTTCGCGCCTGCAGCCGGCGCGCGCGCCGTTTGCGCTCCCAGATGACGATGCCCGTCACCGACAGCATGGCCACCATCACGCCCATGAAGGACATCATGATGCGGCCCGGCAAGCCGAGGATGCGGCCCGAGTGCAGGGGGAATTGCAGTTGCACGAAGACGTCGGCCGCCGTGCCTTCCCACGGTTTGTGCTGGCCGATGATGCTGCCGTCCATGCCGTCGACGTAGAGGTTCGACAGGCCCATGCCGGCCGCGCCGAATTCGTCGGCCGGGTCGAAGAAGGAGACGTTGTAGAACGAGTAATTGCCGCCATAATAAATGCCGCCGATGGGCGAGGTGATGCCGCGCTGCATGGCTTGCTTTTTGGCGATGTCCACGGCTTGCTCGAAACCGATCATGGGCGTGATGTACGTGCCGTAGGGCGCCGGCGTCTGCGTTTCGTACGGTCCCGGCGTGGTGGTGGACACGAGCGACATGACGGGATAGAACACTTCGCGGTACAGGTTCAGCGAGAACGAGGTAAACGCGACAACAATAATGACGGCCCACACCCACAGGCCGCCCGCGCGGTGCAGATCGAAATTGAGCTTGTAGCCGCCGGCCGCCCAGCGCACGACCCACGACGGTTTCCACCGCTGCCACCAGCTGGCGGCGTCGCGGTGGCGCGGCGTTTCGTCTTGCGCGCGCGGGCGCAAACGGCGCGGCGTGGTCAGGTAAAACGCCACCATGCTGTCGAGCAGCCAGATCAGGGCAACTGTCCCCATCAGCCAGTAACCCCAGCGGTCCGTACCCCAGAAGGCGGGCACGTGCAGGCTGTAGTGCAGATGGCGCAGGAATGGCATCAGGCTGCGGCGCGACAGGGAGATGGCCGTCGAATCGCGCGTGCCCGTGATCTGCGCCGTGACGGGGTCGATGTAGACGGTGTTGTAGTCGAGCACGAACGGCTTGTTCGTGGCCGGGTCGGTCAATGGGCGCACCATGAAGGCGCCCGCATGACCTTCTTCCAGGCCCAGGGTCATGTAATTGACTTCCACGCGCGGATCGGCGGCGGCGACTTTTTGCGCCAGCGTAAATGGTTGCTGCAGGGGGCCGCGGCCCGGCGTGTCCATGATGTCGGCGTTGAGCCACTCGTCCAGTTCGTGGTCCCACGACGTGACGGCGCCCGTCAAGCCGGCAACGATGAGGAAGAGGGCGATGGTGAGGCCGGCCCAGCGGTGTATGACAGTCCAGAAAGCGCGCATGCGGTACAAACCTTCAACATGAAACCGGCTTGTTGCCGCCAGCAGGCGCCACCGGGGCGCACAGGGCCAGGCACAAGCCTGACATTTTGATAATGGGAATCGTTCTCATTATCCGCCGTGATGTGGCGTTTGTCCAGCGCCAATGGTGTTGCCCAATGTTAAATAGCGCATGCTAAGATGCTAGCAAGAAGTTAATATACATTCCACATGGAAATACTCAAGGCTGAAGCGGCATGCGCATAGAAGACCGGAACAATGTCCGCATTCGCGAATGCAGCGCCGTGCCGCCAAGGCACGCGGCAGCCACCATGGTGTTCATGCATGGCTTTGGCTGTGATCAAACCATGTGGCGCTACCTGGAGCCGCTGTTTCGCACCCACTACCGCACCGTGCTGTTCGACCTGGTCGGCAGCGGCGCTTCGGACCTGGGCGCCTATGATTTCGAAAGCTACGCGCGGCTCGACGCGCATGGCGCCGATTTGCGCCAGGTCATCCATGCCGTTGGCGGCGGCCCCGTGATTTGCGTGGGCCATTCCGTCAGCGCCATGAGTGCCTTGCTGGCGACCATTGCCGAGCCGGAGCTGTTTGCCGCGCAAGTCATGCTGGCGCCGTCGCCGTGCTATGTCGACGATGCGGCGGCCGGCTACCGTGGCGGCTTCAGCCGTGCCGATATCGACGACTTGCTCGATGCCATGGACAGCAATTACCTGGGCTGGTCCGCCGGCATGGCGCCTGCCATCATGGGCGCGCCCGGCCAGCCGGCGCTGGGGCAAGACCTGGTGAGCAGCTTTTGCCGCACGGATCCCGCCATCGCCCGGCATTTCGCGCAAGCCACTTTTTTGTCCGACCACCGCGCCGTCTTGCCGCACAACAGCACACCGGCCCTGATCGTGCAATGCAGCGACGACTTCATCGCGCCGCCGTTTGTGGGCGAGTACCTGCGCGAAATGCTGCCACGCAGCAGCCTGCACGTGATCGAGAATGTGGGCCATTGCCCGCACATGAGTGCGCCCGATGCCAGCTACCGCGCCATCCGCCGTTTTCTCGACGGCCTGCACCTGTAATGCGCGACACGATGCCTTCCTTGCCTGATACCACTACCTTGTTCCAGCACGCCGCTTGCGGTTTGCTGCTGTGCACGGCCGACGGCACCATCGTGCAGGCGAACGCCACGTTTTGCGGCTGGCTCGGCTATGGCGCCGAAGAATTGATCGGGAAAAAGAAGTTGCAGGACTTGCTGACCATCGGCGGGCGCGTGTTTCACCAGACGCACTGGCTGCCGTTGATGCAGGTGCAGGGTAGCGTATCGGAAATATTGCTCGACATGCGCCAGCGCCAGGGGCAATCCATCCCCATGCTGTTCAACGCCGTGCGCCGCGTGCATGACGGCGTTCGCTATGACGAGATCGCCGCTTTCGTCGCCAGCGACCGGCGCAAGTACGAACAGCAGCTGCAACTGGCGCGCAAGGAGGCGGGCGAACTCAACGAGCAGCTGGCGGCCGCCGACCGGCGCAAGGACGAATTCCTGGCCACCCTGGCGCACGAGCTGCGCAATCCGCTGGCGCCCATGCGCAATGTGCTGGAAGTGCTGCGCCTGGCGCAGCTGGACGACCCGCAGCTGTGCTGGGCGCGCGACGTGCTGGGCCGGCAGGTGGGCCACATGACGCACCTGGTCGACGATTTGATGGAAGTGTCGCGCATCACGCAGGGCCGTCTGGAACTGCGCCGCGCCAGCGTGGAACTGGCGCCCGTGGTGGAAGCGGCCCTGCACAGCGTGGCGGAGCTGGCGGCGCAATCGGGCCACAAGGTGCTCGTGGAGCAATGGCCGCAAGCCATCTGGCTCGATGCCGACGCGACGCGCCTGGGGCAGATGATCGGCAACCTGCTGACCAACGCCGTCAAATACACGCCCGCCAACGGCGTCATCGGGCTGGACGTGGCATGCACGGAAAACGACGTACACATTACCGTGCGCGATTCGGGTATCGGCATCGCGCCCGAGCACCTGGACAAGGTATTTGACCTGTTTTCGCAGCTGGAGCCGGCCCTGTCGCGGGCTCAGGGCGGCTTGGGCATCGGCCTGTCGCTGGTGCGCGGCCTGGCCGAATTGCATGGCGGCAGCATCAGCGCGCACAGCGATGGCGTCGGGCAGGGCAGCACTTTTACATTGCGTCTGCCGCTACCGGCCGTGCCTTTGCTGGCGCCGCCCGAATCCAACCGCCGCTTGCTGGCCGGCACGCGCGAGGGCAAGGTGCTGGTCATCGACGACAGCGCCGACGCGGCCGAAAGCCTGGCGCTGGCGCTCGACATCCTCGGCTATGACGTGCGCACGGCCTATGATGGCCCGGCCGGCATGGCGGCGGCGCAAGTTTTCATGCCACAAGTGATCCTGCTCGATATCGGCTTGCCGCACATGAATGGCTATGACGTGGCGCGGCTGTTGCGTAGTGAGCCCTGCGGCAAGGACGCCATCCTCGTGGCCGTCACGGGCTGGGGCCAGGACAAGGATCGCCAGATGGCATCCGATGCGGGCTTCGATTTGCACCTGACCAAGCCCGTGGATTTTTACGAGCTCGATGCAGTGCTGCAAAAGATGCTGCAAACGAGCTGAGTTGCCGCAGGGCCGTCCGGCCCGCATGCGGCAGCCATTGCCTGCGCCTGTTCGCCTCCCCACCATCTATTTCCGTTGGAATACCTCACTTGTTTGCGGTAAATCAAACACGGAATACCAATACTCAATTCATAAAAAATTTCATTTAAAAATTAAATGTTATTAATGGATAGATTCTGATTATTATTAAAAATAATTTGACTTGAAAAAATAATTAAAATATCCTCTCATCGTGGTTGCGATAATGCGGGTCAAAAAATATTATTGATCATCAAGCGCACTATATTGTCGATAGATTTGGTGATTTATTGATATATTCTGTGTATTTTTAATTGATACATTTCGCGTATTTTTATGCGCCAGTGATGAATTCCGATTGCGTGCGAAGCGCTGCCGGTAATTTGACTGGATCTTCGTTATTTCATCGCACAAAGGATAGTTGTAATGTTTAATTCCATTCCAAATAGGGGTAAATCCATGGCAACAATTAACGTACTGGTGGCGGTCAATGTCGGTCAGGCAGTGGCGCAAAAAAATCTGAGCAAGTATGTCTTCATGGTCGACACGACGGGCTACTCGGGCAACGGCAACGAAGGCGGCAATGAACTGGTGACCACCTGCCAGAACGGCGACACCATCGTCTGGAACGTCGAATCGCTGGACCCGGCCGAGCAGGTTTCCATTCACAGCTTCGGTGGCACCGCCATCAGCAATGGCATGATCAATCCGGCGCCTTACCCGCAATACAGCAATACCGTATGGGGCGGCCGCGTGAATGCCAAAGGCAGCAATGTGCAATATACGATGACCTTGTTGCTGGCGAATAACACGCTGCTGACTTTCGATCCATTCATCGTGGCGTCGAATCCGCAATAAGCGAGGTGATGGCCATGTTCGCACCTTGCGCGCATGGCCTTTTTGTTTTGATGTTTCTTTAATAATATTTTCCTGATTCCCTGGATTGCTAATTGATTCATTGGTTTCCTTGCTCTGATTAAATGCTCCGCTGCGCGGCAGTATAATTAATTGTTTCCTCTCTCGCTTATCGAAACGATTCCCCGGTCTTTTCAATCGTTATTCCCTGCGCGTGTTTTTTTCTGCCCGTCGTATAATATGGCCGCGGCAACCATCCTTCTTGGTGCCGGACACCGTTTATGGTAACGACGCGCTTGCGAAGAATAAATAATGGAACAATTGACGGAACTTGAGCTGGAATGCTTCCGGCTGCGCCATGGCGATGGCCGGGCGGACCGCTGCGTGGACTGGGCCGTGGAGCGCTTGCGCCTGGATCAGGAGGGCGATGACCTGAATATCGTGCTGCTGGCCAGCGCCCGGGGCGTTGACGAGGTGCTGCCCTTGGCCGAGGCCATCGTCGGACGCTACCGCGGCGACACGCGCCTGGAGGAACAATTCCTCGCTGGCAAATACATCGTCGAACTGCGCGCCGCCTATCTGGCAGGCAGCGAAAGCGTGCAGTCGCTCGACGCCATCTTGACCCGCTTGTACCCGGCGCTCGATTATCCCGACTGGCTGGTCATGCTGAGCCGCAATTGCGAATACGCGCTCGACGTGTCCGATTTTCAGCAGCCGTTCGAACTGGAGTTCGACTACATCGCAAGCTTGTGGGCAGAAGCGGACGATGCCGGCGCCTTTGAGCGGCGGTATGACCGCGAGAGGTCGAACCGGCAAGGCGTGCCTTGCTGAACGAAGCTTGAGCTCATCAATATTCAGCCGTACTGATACATGTCTGATGCATGACTTGATTACATGAAGAAAATCGATATTTTTGTCTGTTCCGACGCCGGGATGCGCGCCTGTGCCAGCTGGGAAGAGGCCTTCGATGCGTTTCCCGTCACCGGCATCACCTTGCCAGGGGAACTCGATTTTGCATCGCTGGGTCAATTGCTGACCCAGTCGGCAGAGCCGGTGCTGCGGCCCCTGCGGATAGAGGGGCGCGACATTCACGTATTCAATGATGCGATTGCGCAAGCGATAGGCCGGATGGCGGATGACGACTTGCTGGCGCTTGCCGTGGCATGGTCCAGAACGGCGCCATGGGCGGACCTGGATGCCCAGCCATGCGACCTGGCCGGATTGTTGATGGAATTGAAATCAAACTGGCATCGGTCTGCCACGCCAGACAAGGCGCTGTTTGCGTGGGTGGACGCCTAGGGCCGCCAGACCCGGCGGCCGCCTGCTTATTCCATCAAGCCGGTTGCGCGCCGCCCACATTGCGGCTGCGGTTTTCCACCAGCACGGAAATGCCGAGCACGACGATGCCGCCGCAGGCCAGCATGGCGCCGACCCAGCCCGTCGAACGCAAGCCCATGCCCATGGCGATGGCGATGCCGCCGGCCCAGGCGCCCAGCGCGTTGGCGATGTTGAAGGCGGAATGGTTGAGGGCGGCGGCCACGGTTTGCGCGTCGCCGGCCACGTCCATCAAGCGCGTCTGTACGGCGGGAGCAACGGCGATGCCGGCGCCGATGGCGAACAGATTGATGGCCGTCAGCCAGACATTGCTGCTGGTGTAGGTAAATGCGGCCAGGGCGGCCACGTTCCACAGCAGCACGCCAAAGATGGTCCACAGGCGCGAGCGGTCGGCCAGCCAGCCGCCGATCAGGTTACCCACCGTCATGCCGACGCCGATGATGGCCAGCAGGATGGAAATGACCAGGGGCGACACTTTCGTGATTTCCAGCAAGGTTGGCGTGATGAAGGTGTAGACGGCGAACATGCCGCCGAAGCCGATCGCCACCATCAGCAGGGTCAGCCACACTTGCAGGCGGCGGAACACGCCCAGTTCGCGGCGCGGGCTGGAATCGCCGGCAGCCACCATCGGCACGAAGATGCGCACCATCAGCATGGTCAGCAAGCCCAGCGCGGCGACCAGCAAAAAGGCCGAGCGCCAGCCGAGGGTCTGGCCGATATACGTGGCCAGCGGCACGCCGAAGATATTCGCCACGGTCAAGCCCATCAGGACGCGGGCCACGGCCTGGCCCCGCTTGTCCGGTTCGGCCAGCGCGGCCGCCACCAGCGCCGCGACGCCGAAATAGGCGCCATGCGGGATGCCGGCCACGAAACGCGCCACGACCAGCAAGCCATAATTAGGGGCGATAGCGCTGAGCAAGTTGCCGCCAGCGAACATCAGCATCAGACAGATCAGCATCAGCCGGCGCGGCATGCGCGCCAGGAAGATCGTGATCAGGGGCGCGCCGACGACCACGCCCAGCGCGTAGGCACTGATCATGTGGCTCATCTGCGGCAAGGTCGTGCCCAGGTCGTCGGCCACCACGGGCAGGATGCTCATGGAGGCGAATTCGCCCGTGCCGATGGCGAGGCCGCCGATGGCCAGGGCCAGGTCGGCATAGCCGGCGCCAAAAGGCGCGGTGACGCGCGGAATCAGGGGATCTACGGAGGCGTGCATGTTCTTGTTGGTTGGGTAAAGAATGACAGGGTGGAGTGGTGCGTTGTGGCCCGGCCGGAAGTGGCAATGCGCCACCAGAGTCGACGGCTGGCCGGTATTTTCGGGCGATAGGAACTGCCCAAGGACAACATTGTAAAAGATTCGGGCAAGCTCTGCTGGGCGATGGCTAAAATCTGCTGCACTGCACACAACCGCACTTGCGCTTATTGTTAACGATAACACGGAATCTGCGCGATTCCGCCACAGGGCAGACGAAGAAAAGCTGGCTGTGGCGGAAATGGTCTTCGCAGCGCCTTACTTCGCTAATGATTGCTGCAGCGCTTCCAGTCCCGCTACGTAAATGCCGTGGAACAGCTCCGTCACGTCCTGTTCGCTGACCCCGACAGGCGTAAAGCGGCCCGACCAGGTGACCCGCGCGCCAGCGCTGCCGGGAATCGCGCTCACTTGCAGGGTGGACAGGTAATCTCTGGCAGGAAACGGCGCCTGCAAAATCGAATAGCTGTAGCTGCGCGCCGCATTGTCATACGCTTCCAGCTGCTCGACGATGACGTCGCCGGCCGGGGTGGCCAGGTGGCGGATGCGGCCCCCGTCGATGAGCGTGCTGCTGGGAATATACGGCAGCCAGTCGGGCAGCGAATTGAAGCCGCCGATCAGTTGCCACACTTGCCCCGGCGTGGCGGCGATATCGATGGAAGTCGTGGTATGTGCCATGATGGTATTCCTTTATATATTAGTTGGTGCCAGTTGGCAGGGGCGCGAACGGCGACACCAGTTGTTCGGTGCGCATGTCTTGCCAGAAGGCGGCGGGGATGACGCTGTTCAGTGCTTGCTGGTCTTCGGCCAGGCGTTCCGGACGGCTGGCGCCGGGGATCACGGCAGCCACGGCCGAATTGGTCAGCGAGAATTGCAGGGCGGCCGCCTTGACGCTGACGCCGTGGCGGGCGGCAATCGTCTTGATGCGTTCCACCTTGGCGATGATTTCGGGCGACGCTTTCTGGTATTCAAAGTGCGCGCCACCGGCCAGGATGCCCGAGCTGTAGGGACCGCCCACGACGATGTCGACGTTCTGTTTTGCAGCGGCTGGCATCAATCGCTGCAGCGCACGCTCATGGTCGAGCAGGGTGTAGCGCCCGGCCAGCAGGAAGGCGTCAGGCTGCGCTTCGCTTAAATCCAGGGTCAGTTCCAGCGGTTCCACCTTGTTCACGCCCACGCCCCAGGCCTTGATGACGCCTTCTTCGCGCAAGCGGGTCAACACGCGGAAGGCGCCAGTGCGGGCAATCTCGAACTGCGCCAACCAGTTGTCGCCGTGGAAGTCTTGCGCGATGTCGTGTACCCAGACGATGTCGAGGCGGTCCGTATCCAGGCGCTTGAGGCTGTCTTCGATCGAGCGCAGGGTGGCGTCGACCGTATAGTCATCGACGATTCTGTTCTTGCGGCCAAATTCGAACAAGCCGCCTTTTTCGCCCAGTTCGCGGGCGGCCGGGTCTTCCAGTTCATCGAGGATGAGGCGGCCGACCTTGGTGCTGAGTACGTAATCGTCGCGGCGGCGCTGCTTCAGGGCGGCGCCCAGGCGCAGCTCGGCCAGGCCGGCGCCGTAGAACGGAGCCGTATCGAAATAGCGGATGCCCGATTCCCAGGCCGCGTCGACCGTTGCCATTGCTTCCTCTTCGGGAATGTTGCGGAACATATTACCCAGTGGCGCCGTGCCGAAACCCAGTTTGCCTGTCAGTAAGTGTTTGATACTCATGATGTTTTCCTTCAATGTGTGGATCAGTGAAGACAGAATAGCTGGACAAGTTAAGCCTGTCCAAGACATAATTTGCGCAACTTGAGTCCTGAAAGGTCTGATATGCTGGACATCCGCCAATTGCAATACTTCATCGCCGTCGCCGAGGAAGAACACGTGGGGCGCGCCGCCGAGCGCCTGCACATTTCCCAATCACCGCTGAGCCGGCAAATCGCCCAGCTTGAAGACAGGCTGGGCCTGACCCTGTTCGAGCGCAGCGCGCAGCGCATCCGCCTGACGCGCGACGGCCATACGTTTCTCGCCGAAGCGCGCGCTTTTATCACACACGGGAATCGTCTGGAAGCATTGGCGAAACGCCTGGGGCGCGGCGACGAAGGCGGCCTGTGCATCGGCTATATCGAAAACGCCATGCATGCGGGCGTGTTGCCGGACGGCTTGCGCGCCTTGCGCGCCACGCGGCCGCAGGTGCACATCGCCCTGTATAACCTGCATTCGGCCGAGCAGATCGAAGGCTTGCGCCAGCGCAGCCTGGACATTGCCCTGCTGTGCGAACCGCCGCTGCCGAACGACCCGGATCTCGATTGCGCACAAGTGCTGAGCGACCCCATGCTGCTGGCCTTGCCGGAAACGCACCCGCTGGCGGCCAAGGCCGAGCTGACCCCGGAGGATCTGGCAGGCGAGGAGTGGATTGCCGTGCTGCACAAGGAAAGCGTGCTGAAACACGATAACTTCATCGCCGCCTGCGCGCGCGCCGGTTTTACGCCCGATATCCGGCTGGAAGCAACGGAACCGCTGACGGCGCTGGGCCTGGTGGCGGCCGGACTGGGCATGGCCATGATCCAGCACAGCCTTCGCCAGCACGCGCCGGCCGGCGTCGTCGTGAGGGAACTGCCGTGGTTCAGCTATCGCACGCCCTTGTGGCTGGCCTGGCACAAGGTCAACCTGCGTCCGTTGGTGGGGATTTTCCGCGAGACACTACTGGAACAGGCCAGCGGTGTGGCCATGGCGGCGTAAAAAGACGTATAAATAAGGCAATCATTCGTCAGGAGGATTGCCATGTTTGCCATGGATGTATCGGTGTGGGAGTTGGTGGCGCGCGCCGTCATCATTTATCTTGCCTTGCTGTTGATGGTGCGCATGACGGGCAAGCGGACGGTGGGACAATTCACGCCCTTCGATTTGCTGGTGGTCATGCTGCTGAGCGAAGCCGTCTCGAATTCGCTGTCGGGCGGCGACGATTCGATTCCCGGCGGCCTGGTGCTGGCCTTGACCTTGATCTGTCTCAACATGCTGATCGCCTGGCTGAGTTCACGCAGCCGCAAGTTCGCCGACCTGGTCGATGGCAAGCCCGTGCTGCTGGGCCGCGATGGCCAGATTTTTGACGATGTCGTCAAGAAATGCAGGGTGGCCGGCGGCGATGTGGAGCAGGCGCTGCGCGAGGCGGATTGTGCGTTGCAGGACATGAAATGCGCTTTCCTGGAGGCCGATGGCAAGATCACCATCCTGCAAAAGTAAGCGGCCGGATCACATTTTCTTGCTGCGCTTTAAATGCAGGGGCAGCCACCACCACATGCAAATGATGAGCGATCCCATCAGCACGCCGGCGATGATGCCGGCGATGTGGCCAAACACTTCCGACATCACCAGATTGGTGCCCAGGATAAACGCCAGCGCCAGGGCAAAGGCGCCGCACATCATGATGCGGTCGGCCACTCTTTTAAAACGTTCGCGGTCTTGCAGGGGCCGCATCACGCGGTGCTGGATGGCTGGCGCGCTGAGCAGCACCAGGCTGGTCATGGACAGGAAAAACGTCAGCAGGAAGACGACTTTTTCCGCCTGCACGATCTTCGCGAAGCCGCCGTTGAAGGGCAGGATGATGAGGAAGGCCGTCAGCATCTGCGCGCCTGGCAAGAGGATGCGCAATTCGCTGAGCAGGTCGGACAAGTCGCCTTCGTCGCCTTGCTGGTCATTTTCATCCTGGTGTCGCGCTTGCGGCATGGGGCTATCCTCGTGGTGGTGATGGCCCCAGTCTACGCACAAGCGACCAGGCCGACTGTGGGCGGGCGCACCTTCAGAACCATTGCGTGTAGCGTTGGCGCAAGCGCCACAGCGGCGTCGAGACGATGGCCGTGCCGCTGTGCGAGGCGTCGTGGCCGCAATGGCCGCAACTGTGGCGCCGGTGCGGCGCCAGCGCGAAGCTGCCCAGGTCCAGGTGCGGGTGGCCGCAGCGGGCGCAATCGCTGCAGTCCAGCGGTGTGCCTGCCTGCAGCGTGGCGGCGAACGCCTGCGCGGCGGGCGGCGTGATATTCAGCTGCACGACGTCGGGAGGAAACAGGCCTGGCAGGGCGCGGCAGTCGATGGCCAGCGCGGCCAGGTCGCGCGCCAGCAGGGCGCCGCCGTCATCGGCCCGGGCGCGCAGTTGCAGCACGCCATCCGTGCCCAGGCGCAAGGTGGTGGCGTGAAATTGCATGGGGTCGAACAGTTCCGGGTACAGCACATAGCCCATGGGGCTGGCGTGCTGGCGGCAACGCATCTGCTGTGTTGCTTGCCGGTCGGCCAGGTCGGCTTGCGTGCCCCAGTAGCACTGGTGCGTGCGGCACCAGTGGCGCGCCGCGCCGTTGCGAAATTTTCCAGCAGGCAGCAGATCGCACAGGACGATGGCGTCCAGCCCCGCACCGGCGCGAAAGTGGCCCGTGATGTGGGACGTGGTGACGGCAAGATCGCCCGTGCTCGCTTGCAGGGGCCAGCAGATGCCGGGCAGGGTCAGCGGCGTGAGCAATGGGGCCTCCGCGCAGCTATCGGCTTGCGAGCCGATAGTGGGCCGACATGAAAAAGCCCGCCGTCTCGGGCGGGCTGTGCTGACGGGAATGCCAAAGGCATGGCCCGGTTTATTCTTCCGTATCGGCCAGGGTGACGATGGCGCGCGCCCACTTCGAGTATTTCAGGTTCGCCAGGTCGCGCACGGTCTTGATATTGAAGGCTTGCTTGAGCAGCTCCGCATCCTTCTCGCTCACGCCTTGCAGCGCATCGACGGGGGCATCAGCGATTTCCTTGAACGTCTTTTTTTCGTAAGCCTTGTCTACCGCTTTATTGATGTTCATGTGTTGATACTCCTCAGTAAGTGGGGAAATTAATTCTACACGTTTTTGCAAAGTGTCAATTTACGCTTGCAAGTTGTGCCGAACTAAATATGATGGAGGTGGATGCCTCGGCAGCGAGGCCATCCGTGCGTTCGCTTCGAGATTGTAATTATGGCATTTTATTATTCATAGTATAATGATTTCCATGGCGGAGAAAGGTCTGCGCCATGCCGGACGCCGCAGTCACGCGGCACGAATCGATAGCGTTCAGGAGAATACGATGAGTTTGCTAGACCAACTTGCAGGACAGGCGATGAGCGCTTTGGGTAATAAAAGTGCTGACGGGGAAGCCCCATCGGGATTGATGGCCAGCGTCATGGACCTGGTCAACCAGCATGGCGGCTTGCCCGGTCTGCTGCAGAAGTTCCAGGAAAGCGGCCTGGGCGACCAGGTGGCCAGCTGGATCGGCACCGGCGCCAATGCGCCCGTGTCCGGCGACCAGATCAAGGATGCGCTCGGTAGCGACACGATCACCCAGATCGCTGAAAAAGCGGGCGTCGCGCCGGACGCCGCCTCGGGCGGCCTGGCAGCCTTGCTGCCCCAGTTGATCGACAAGCTGACGCCCGATGGTCAGGTACCGGAAGGCAATGACCTCGTCAGCCAGGGTTTGAATATGCTCAAGGGCAAGATATTCGGTTGATTCCCAGGTCTTGAAAGTGAAAAACCTCGCAGCGATGCGAGGTTTTTTTATGTGCAAGGTTTTTGGCAGAGAAGTGCGAGCGTCTGAAAAACGCCTGTGGCTAGGCGCGGCCCCGAAGACAGTACGAATAGTACGGCGAGGGGCAGGCAACAACGCCACGGGCGTTTTTCAGGCGGCGGCCATCATGCCGAAATATGGCTGCTCGACAGTCAGCCTGGCCGTACTGCCTTCCACCAGATACGAGCAATAGCGGCGCCGCTCGGCGCTGCCGCCGCGCCGCTCCATCAGTTCGCCCAGCATGGCGACGGCGTCGGTGGCCATCTTTTGCACGGGCTGGCGCAGGGTGGTGATGTCGTAGCTGAGCCAGCCAGACGCATCCAGCGCGTCAAAACCGGCCACCGACATTTGCAGCGGCACCTGGATGCCCATCTGGTGGCGCGCCGTGTCCAGGCAGCCGATGGCCATGATGTCGTTGCCGCAAATGACGGCGTCCGGCACGCGGCCCAGGCGGTCGATGACCTTGCGCAAGCCCCGTCCGCCGCTGGCGTAATCGTAGTTGCCGCTGACGACGATGGGGGCGGGCAAGCCCAGGCTCAGCAAACGGTCCAGCATGCCGGCCTTGCGTTCCTGCGCGACGGCCGAGTCGCCGGGGCCGTCGATGATGGCGAACTGGCGGTGGCCCGCCTCGGCCAGGCGCGAGACGAGCAGGCGCGCCGCTTCCCCCTGGTCGCACAGCACGGCATGCACGGCGTGCTCGCGCGGACTGCGGTTGAACAGCACCAGCGGCACGTCGCGCCGGCCGAATTCTGCCATCTGCTCGTCCGACAGGCAGGCGGCCACGACGGCGCCATCGACCTGGTATTGCCACACATCGCACAAGACCTTGCCGATATCGGCTTCGCGCTCGAGGGTAAACAGTAACAGGCGCTTGCCCTGGCGGGCGATTTGCTGGCTCAGGTCGGACAGCACTTGCGGATAGTACAGATTGGCCAGGTTGGAAATGATGACGGCCACCAGGTTCGAGCGCCGTGTGATCAGGCTGCGCGCGGCCGCGTTGGGGATGTAGTCGAGGCTGATGGCCGCCTGCATGACCTTGGCATGGGTGGCTTGCGAGATGCTGGCGCCCGGCTTGAAGCAGCGCGACACGGCCGATTGCGACACGCCGGCCAGCAGAGCCACGTCATACGAGGTCACGCGCCGTCCCGCGCCGGGTATGGCGCGGCTGGTGGTGCTGGGTGTCCGGGCTACAGTATTCTTTTTTCGCATATTGGTCTGGCAAGCAACCTGTCTCAAAGTATTCCTGCAGGCCCGGCCGCTTGTGGCGGCCTGGGCGGGCAGAATGAGCATAGCGCAAAAGATTGCCGCATGGCAAGACTGCCTTCTTGATTATGTTGCAAAAAATATGACTGAATGGCAAGTGTCGAGCGCCCCCATTAATCGGGGCTGTCACAGGGGCCGCTGCCATAGGGGCTGAGGCGTCCCGGCGGGTCCACGCGGCGCGCGCTGAAATCGCTGGCCAGGGTAGGCAATGGCAACTCCGCCGTAGCGCTCGCTTCCGTGCCGCTGACGCTGCCGCGCACCGTCAGGGTGACTTCCACCCAGGAAGCATAGTTGCGCGGATAGCTGACGGTGACGGTGGCCATGCCCAGCGCGTCGCTCAGACCGCTGGCGCTGACGGTCAGGGGGATGCCCGGGTCGAGCACGCCATTGCCGTTGCGGTCGTAGGCGGCGTCAAAGATGCCGTTGCGCAAGACGTCTTCATTGGCGCAGCTGTAACGGGGCAGGGCCAGGCGCCAGACGCCTGTGTCGGGGAACTCGGGCTTGTCCGCCTGCCACACATAAGATCCCTTGGCGTAGCGGCTGGGCCACGCTGCCGCCGTGATGGCAACGCCAGGCACGGCATTGCCTGCGCTGTCGGAGACGAACACGGCAAAGTCCTTCTGCAGCACGCTGGCCGAATGCTCGCGCAGCAGGCTGCCCGTGCCCAGCTTGATCGACAGCGCTTGCCGCGCCACCGTCAGGCGCACGAGGGCCGTGGCCGCCGCTTGCGGCGCGCCCTCGATGCGGGCCTGGATCAGCACGCCGTCGCGGCCGCTATCGGCCGGCCCCGCCACGTACACGGCGCGCGCCAGGCCGTCGCTGCCCGTCAGCACCGGGCCCGCCTGCCGTAGGTAGCCGCCGCTGGGGTCGTTCAAGATGCTGAACAGCACGGGCGCGTTCTTGACCAGGTTGTTGGCCGCGCCATCGCGCACCACGGCGCTGATTGTGCTGATACTGGCGTTGTCGGCCAGTGCCGCCGCAGTGGCCGTATTGGCGCGCAGCACGGCCGGATCCGCTTGCACGGCCAGCCTGCTGGCAGCGCTTAGCGGGGCGACGAATTCCAGCCGCGTCTGCGCCGTGGGGCCACCCGCTACGGCGGCCGTGATGGTGGTCACGCCCGCGTTGGCCGATTGCACATAGCTGCGCGGCAAGTTGCCATTGCTGAAAATCAAGCTGGCGGGCAAGGCCTGGCTGCAATCGCTGTCCGCAAACAGGCTGCCGCGCGAGGTCGACAGGCTGGCGCTGCCCGTTTGCGCCACGCCCGCCCTCTCATAGCGCGCATCGATGGGCTGGCACGCCAGGGTGGCCACTTCCGGCAGCACGTCCGCGCCGCTGGCGTCCTGGCCCACGGTCGGGCTCAGGCGCAAATCGCTGCCGGCCACGGCATACGCTTGCGTGGCGGCGGCGCCCAGCGCGCTGACGGACACGGCATCCTTGCCCAGGCTGCCTGCCGTCAGGCGCAGCACCAGCTGGCCTTGCGCATTGCTGAGCGCCGCGCCGCCATCCTTGACGCGCACGCCATTGCCGGCGCCCGTGCTGTAGGTGATGGCGGCGCCAGCCACGGGCTTGCGCGCGGAGTCGCGCACGGTGACGATGAGGTCGGCGCCCTGGCCCAGCATCAAGGCGGCCGGCCCCAGCAATTCCACGCTGCTGCCCGTGACGGCCACCGTACCCTTGCCGCTGCGCGTGCCGACATTGGCCGTGACGGTGATGCTGCGGTTGCTGTTGGCGCCGCCCGTACCCAGCAGGGCGCGCGCCTGGCCGTTCTTGTCCGTCACGGCATCGACGCTGCCGAGGATGCCGGAATCGGCGGCAAAGGAAATCTTTGCGTTGGGTAAGGCCAGGTTGGCGCCATCCTTGACGAGGGCCGTGACGGCCACTTCGCCGCCGGGCTGGCCCGCCGAAGCCAGTTCCGTGCTGGAAAATACCAGGTTGACGGCGCTGGCCAGGCTGGCCGGCTCGGGCGGCGTGACGGGCGGTATCACGGGCGGGGTGACGGGCGGATTGACGACCGGCGGCGGGCTGCCGCCGCAGCCTGCCGTGCTGTGCAGTGCGCAGCCGGCGCCTGCCTGGGTATCGGCCGAACCGCCGCCGCAGCCGGCCAGGGAAACGAGGAAGGCGGCCAGCAAAGCTGCGGGCAGGTGGCGTGGGCGGCGCAGAGGGGGCGAGGGGCACGATGGGTCTCCGGGAGCTGGCCGAGTTGCTCGGCATCAATTTTCAAAGAGTAGCTTTTGCGCGCGGCAACTACTTGATGCAAAGCAAGCTTATGCTGTTGACGGGGCTGAACGGGTTTTGCTGGTGCAATGTCCTGCCTTCTGATAACATAACGCCCCTTTATTCAGGGAAGGGTCGACATGGCCAATGCTTGCGGCGTCGATTTCGGCACGTCAAATTCCACGGTAGGCTGGGCACGTCCCGGGCAGAGCACCATGCTCGGCCTGGAAGATGGCAAGACGACCTTACCGTCCGTCGTCTTCTTCAATGCGGAAGACGAGGAAGTCAGTTTTGGCCGCGCGGCGCTGGCCGGCTATCTGGCCGGTTACGAGGGGCGCTTGATGCGCTCGCTGAAAAGCTTGCTGGGCACGAGTCTCATCGATGGCCAGACGGAAGTGGGCGGCCGTGCCTTGCCCTTCCGCATGTTGCTGGCCCAATTCATTGGCGAAGTGAAACGCCGCGCCGAGCAGTCCGCCGGCCGCGAATTCTCGTCCGCCGTGTTCGGCCGTCCCGTCTTCTTTATCGATGACAATGCGCAAGCCGACCAGCTGGCGCAAGACACCCTGGCCGAAGTGGCCCGTTCCGTCGGCTTCAAGGACGTCGCCTTCCAGTTCGAGCCGATTGCCGCCGCCTTCGACTACGAGTCGCAAATCGACAAGGAAGAACTGGTGCTGATCGCCGACATCGGCGGTGGTACGTCCGACTTTTCGCTGGTGCGTTTGTCGCCGGAGCGGGCAAAAAAGACCGAACGGCGTGAGGACATCCTCGCCACCGGCGGCGTGCACATCGGTGGCACGGATTTCGATAAATACCTGAGCCTGTCTTCCGTCATGCCTTTGCTCGGCTATGGCAGCCGCCTGCATAACAATAGCGAAGTGCCGTCCAGCTATTATTTCAACCTGGCCACCTGGCACACGATCAACCTGGCGTACACGAAGAAGATCTGGGTGCAGCTGGCCGACGTGTGCCGTGATGCGCGTGAGCAAGACAAGATGGGACGCTTGCAAAAGCTGATCGACGAGCGCGCCGGCCACTGGCTGGCCATGAAAGTGGAAGAGGGCAAGATCGCCCTGTCCGACGCGGCCGAAGTGCAGCTGGAGCTGGACCGCCTGTCGCCCGCGCAAAGCCTGTTGCTCAAACGGACGCAATTCGACGAAGCCATCGGCCACCTGTGCGGTTCCGTGGAAGAAACCGTGTTGCGCCTGCTGCGCGATGCGGGCGTGGCGCCGGACGCCGTCGATACCGTGTTCTTCACGGGCGGCTCGAGCGGCGTGCGCTTGCTGCGCGAAAAGATCGCCGCCCTGGTGCCGGCCGCGCGCAAGGTCGAGGGCGACTTGTTCGGCAGCATTGGCGCAGGTCTCGCGCTGGACGCCGTGCGCAAGTTCGGCTAAGCTGGCCCACCGCAGCATCGCAGAAAGAGTCTGACTTCATGAATGTGTTTGACAAACCGATCGTCATGATCGACTTCGAGACGACCGGATTGTCGCCCGACATGGGCGACCGCATCACGGAAGTGGCGGCGCTGCGCATCGAGGGCGGGCGGATCACGGACCGCTATGTGACCCTGATCAACTGCAATGCGCGCATTCCCTCGTTCATCACGGGCTTGACGGGCATCACGCAGGCCATGGTGGACAAGGCGCCGCCCGTGGCCGAGGTGGTGCCGCAGTTGCTGGATTTTATTGGCAGCGATGCCTTGTCGGCGCACAATGCCAGCTTCGATGAAAAATTCCTGCGCGCGGAAAGCGCCAGGCTGAACCTGACACCGGCGCACCAGTCGCTCGTGTGTTCCTTGAAACTGTCACGCCGCGTGTTTCCCGGCATGGCCAGCTACAAGCTGGGCTTGCTGTCCAGCCAGCTGGGCATCGCCTTCAAGAGCGCCGCCCACAGGGCCGAGTCCGATGCGGAAGTGGCGGCGCAAGTGCTGATCCATATCGGCCGCCACTTGCGCAGCAGCTATGGCATCGCCGATGTCGACGCCGACTTGCTGGTGTCGCTGAACAAGCTGGCCGCCGCCAAGGTGCCGCAATTCCTGCAAAAACACCCATCGCGCCGCTGAGCGCCATTCTCCCTCTAAGCGGGCTCATCAAAACGATATAATTTTGTTATTTCGTTTGAGCCTGCTCAAGTCCTTCCCCCGCATCGAATTTAAAATTTAAGCAACACACGATTTCGCCGCCCTGGGCCGCCGTTTTGCGCGTGCTGCCGGCAAGCGCAATGTGGATGGGGGCGCACATGGACAAGCACCATACTGCCAGAGATAGCCACGAAGCGTATATCTGGTTCCGCACGGCTGCCGAGCAGGGTAATGCCTACGCCCAGTTCAACCTGGGATTAATGTACAAAAAGGGCGAAGGCGTGGCGCAGGACGATGCGCGCGCTTTTGTCTGGCTACGCCTGGCCGCGCTGCAAGGACTGGCTTTTGCACAGAACCACCTGGGCGCCCTGTATTACCACGGCCGCGGCGTGGCGCAGAGCGACGAGGACGCCGTGCTGTGGTTTCGCCGCGCGGCCGCCCAGGGCGACGCCTCGGCCCAGCAAAACCTGGGGCAGATGTACCGCAAGGGACGCGGCGTGCTGCAGAGCGACGAGCTGGCCCTGGCGTGGTTTTACCGCGCCTCGGAACAGGGCGTGGCCAGCGCGCAATCTCTGCTGGGTGAAGCGTATGCGCAGGGTCTGGGCGCGAAAAAGAACGATGCGCTGGCCTTGGCCTGGTTCCGCAAGGCCGCCTTGCAGGGCGATGCGCAGGCGCAGCTGAACCTGGGTCTCGTCTACAAGCGGGGCCAGGGCGTGGTGCAAAGCGATGCGCAGGCGCTGGCCTGGTTCCGCCAGGCCGCGGCCCAGGGCCTGGCCGTGGCGCAGCGGCAACTCGGCGTCGCGTATGCGGAAGGCCTGGGCGTGGCGCCCGACCAGTTGCGCGCCTACGCTTGGCTGCAGCGGGCGGCCGAGCAGGATGACGCCGACGCCCAGTTCAACCTGGGCCTGATGCTGGCGCGCGGCCAGGGCGTGGACAAGGACGAGGCGCGCGCCGTCATTTGGTACCGGCGTGCCGCCTTGCAAGGCCATTGCATGGCGCAATACAACCTGGGCGGCATGTTTGCGGGCGGACGCGGCGTTGTCCGCGACTTGCGCCAGGCGCTGGACTGGTACGCCAGGGCGGCGGCTCAGGGTGCGTCGAATGCGCAGTTCAACCTGGGCGTGATGTATGCCAATGGCCAGGGCGTGGAGCGCGACGAGGTATGCGCCGTGCGCTGGTACCGCACGGCCGCCGAGCAGGGCGATGCCAGCGCGCAAAACAACCTGGGCGTCATGTACGCGAACGGCCATGGCGTGCCGCAAGACGATGGCCTGGCCGTGCATTGGTATGCGCGCGCGGCCGGCCAGGGGCATGCGCTGGCGCAATACAACCTGGGCGGCATGTACAACAGCGGGCGCGGCGTGGAGAAAGATCCCGTTTGTGGCTACATGTGGCTGGCGCTAGCGGCCGAGGGCGGCGATAGCGGGGCGGCGAAGGCGCGGGAAGCAGCTGCCGCCAGGCTGGAGCCGGCGCAGCTGCAAGAGGCGCAGCAGCGCATGCGGCAATGGCACCAGGTGCGCTTTCCGCCGCTGCCGCCGCGCGACTGAAGCACTGGCACCGTGCGTGCGCGGACGCGTGCTGCATGCGATAATTGCCGGCAGGCATGTCGCGAACGCGGCATGGTTTTCGGCACAGTGAAAGGTGGACCATGGTAAGGCAGGCAGGCGAGGATGCATCCGAGCAAAAAGTCATCGACGACATCGCCACGCATGGCTGGCATGGCGTGCATATCAGCGCGGATGAAGAAGGTCCCGGCTATGCTTTTACCATAGGCGCTTGCCACAGCTTCGGCCAGCCTGAATTCCTGATCATGGGCTTGCCACGCGCCATGGCCCACCAGATACTCGACGTGGCGCTGGACGCCGCGCGCAGCGGCGCCATCACGGATTTGACGGCCACCACGGACGTCTTGCTGGAAGGCCATCAGTGCGCTTTCGTGCGCGTGCCCGTGGAGCAATACCGCAACTATGTCGGCTATGCGCGCTGGTATTACCAAGGCGATGATTTTATCTTGTACCAGATCGTCTGGCCGTCGCGCGATGGCCATTTTCCGTGGCAGGCGCAAGCCAGTGCGCAGTATGTGGCGAGCCAGCCCTTGCTGGGACCGGCGCCGCTGGCCGCATGACGAGTATTGTCACCGGCACGGCCACCGTGTGCGTGTTCGACCCGGCGCTCCTGCGCCACAGGCTGGATGATGACTGCGACTGGTGGAGCCTCCCCAGCGCGGAACTGGCTGCCGTGAATGCGGGGCAGGTGGCGTTTTTCAACGTGGGCGGCGACGGCGCGTATGAACTTGTCTTGCACGCCGAACTTGCCGAGCCGCAGGTAGTCGTGCATCTGGCCGTCACCTCGGGCCGCGTCTTCATCGGCGCCGGGGAAGACGTCACGGGCGGCGGCCTGGAACCGGACATGGCATATGGCGGCCTGTTCGTGGACGTTCCCGCAGGCAACTACCGCCTGCAGGCGCGCCGCGATGGCGCGCACATCAGCCTGGCATTCGTGCCCGATGCGTGCGGCAGCAATGCGTTTGGCGACCTCGTGCGCATCTGATTCCGTTGAGCTTTTTGCTATTGTCGCTGGCTACGCATCCATGCGTGCCGCGCCCGTGCCTTGGCGCCGGTCCAGAAACAGGCTGTTGCCGTGGATTTTCTTGGCCTGTTTCTTCGCTTCGGCCGCCTGCGTGGCGATCTGATGGTGCGTGTAGTACTGGTGCGCCTCGACCTTGATGACGCCCAGCGAGAGGCTGATCAAGGAGTAAAACACTTTCTTGCCTTGCCGGTCTTCGCTGATGTAGCCGCCCCGTTCGCAGTCGCCCGTGCTGTAATAGGCGAGGATGGCGGCCGCGAAGTCGTCCAGCATGGCCTGGCAGCGCGTTTCCCAGTCTTCGCTCTGGAACAGGATCATGAAATCGTCGCCGCCGATGTGGCCGATGAAGTCGCGGTTCGGGTCGCAATGGCCGCTGAGAATTTCTCCCGTCAGCTGGATCACGTCGTCGCCCTTGCGGTAGCCGTACACATCGTTGAAGGGCTTGAAGTGGTCGAGGTCGCAATAGCAGACCCAGAAGCGGCTGCCGCTGTGCAATAAGCGGTCGATATGCTCGTTGATGGGCACGTTGCCGGGCAGTTGCGTCAGCGGGTTGGCGTAGCGGGCCGCATTGATCTGCATCTGCGTGATTTCGCGCATCAGGTCGTGTCCCGTGCCCATGCCCAGGTAACGGCCGTGCTCGGTGATGATGAAACCGTTGAACAGGTGGTGGGCGTCCGACTGCACCATGGTGTAGCTGAGTTCCTGCAAGCTCGTCTCGTGGTCGGCGATCAGGGGTGTGGCATCCATGAACAGGCTGCAGGATTTCTTGCCATACAGTTCGCGCTGGTAGGGGCGGGCGAAGTGGTCGATCATTTCGAAGCGGCTGATCAGTCCCAGCGGCACGCCGTCGTCGACGACGGGGATGATCATCAGCTTCGGGTCTTTCAGGAAAATATCGTACACCTCGTTATTGTTTTTCTCGGGCGACACGGCCGCCACCCGGTGCAGCAGCTTGCGGATGCTGGCGCCGTTCTTTTCCAGGCTGCTGCGCTGCGGATATACGGCCACGCCGTTGCGCCCCAGCGCCTGCACCACTTCGGCCGGCAGCGCGCGTGCCGGCACCGCGTTGGGCCGGCCCAGGTGATAGCCTTGCCCGAAGGCCACGCCCAGATCGCGCAAGACCAGCAATTCCGTCTGCGCCTCGATGCCTTCGGCGATCACCAGGGTGCCCGATTTTTCCGCGATTTCCTGGATCGAGCGCACGAATTGCAGTTTCACGGGGTCATTATTGATGCCCTGGATGAAATGCATGTCGATTTTCACGTATTCCGGGCGCAGCTCCGACCACAGGCGCAGGCTGGAAAAGCCTTCACCGAGGTCGTCAATGGCGATCTGGAAACCCATGTTGCGGTAGTGCAGCACCGCTTCGCGCATCAGCTCGTAGTCATACGTGGGCTGGTTTTCCGTCAGTTCGATGATGACGCGGTCCGGATTGATGCCGATATGCTCGATGTATTCCAGGGTTTCGCCATGGCGCGCATTGCGCAGCAACAGGCATTCGGGACTGACGTTGAGGAACAATTTGCCGGGTAGTTGCAGTTCGGCAAAGCGTTCGAGCACCACTTGCCGGCACAGGTGCTCCACTTCCAGGGTCAGGTCATGCGCGCGCGCCACCTTGAACAGATTCATCGGCGCGTGCAGGGGGCTGTCGGACGGCCCCCGTATCAAGCCTTCGTAGCCGATGATGTCGCCGCTGTGCATGTGGATGATGGGCTGGAACAGCGCACTGAGCTTGCGGCCCGCGAGGATCTCGTGCAAGGCATCCGTCCCTTCGATGCTCATGGATATCGATGGCGGCGTCAGGTAAGCCACATTCGATGGCATCGCGCCGGGCGGCGCGGCGGTGGGGAGGGCGAGAGTGTGCATAGGCGGACGTGGCGGCACGGCCTCTGGACGGGCCATGAACATGTTGCCGATAGTAAAGAAGATTTATGACGGCTTGATGAAACGACTTTGCTTTTGATAATGTTTCTTGCATGAACGTCAGTTTGCCAATTCCGTCGAAAGCGAGATTTATCATGGTGATCCACGTAAATTTGCCAAACAAAAGACGGCAAATCCACCGGATAACTGTTCTTTAAAAGTGGCAATCCGCGCTATGATTTCTCTTGGCGAAAGTCAACATAGGCAGCCGCAGAGTTTGCTTGAGCGGCATGCTTTCCCCGACATCCAACAATGAGACGACAACCCATGCAATTACGTAGTGCAACCCTCATATTCAGCTTGATGACCGCTTTCGGCGGCAATGCCCTGGCGCAAAGCGCCGCGATGCCATCGTGCCCGGCTGGCGACGGCGCTGCCGTGGCGTATCCGGTCAGCAAAAAAGTCGACCAGCAAGACAGCTATTTCGGCACCACCATCGCCGATCCGTACCGCTGGCTGGAAGACGCCAACAGCGCGGAAACGGGCGAGTGGGTCACGGCGCAAAACAAGCTGACGCAGTCGTATCTGGGCACCATCCCCGAGCGCGCCGCGATCAAGCAGCGCCTGACCAAGCTGTGGAACTATGAGCGTTTCTCTACGCCAACGAAGCAGGGTGGCCGCTACTTCTACAGCCGCAATGACGGTTTGCAGAACCAGGCCGTGCTGTACACGGTGAAAAAACTGACGGACGAGCCGCGTCTGCTGCTGGATCCGAACACCCTGTCGACGGATGGCACGGTGGCGCTGGCCGGCACCTCGATCAGCCCGAACGGCAAGTACCTGGCGTATGCCACGTCCGCCTCCGGTTCCGATTGGAACGAGTGGAAAGTGCGCGATATCGAATCGGGCAAGGATTTGACGGACCATATCAAGTGGGCCAAGTTCTCCGGCGCTTCGTGGACCAAGGACAACACCGGTTTCTTCTACAGCCGCTATGACGCGCCGAACGAAGCCACCAAGCTGGCCGATATCAATTACTTCCAGAAATTGTATTTCCACAAGATCGGCACGCCGCAAAGCGACGACGTGCTGGTCTTCGACCGTCCCGACCAGAAGGAATGGGCGTTCGGCGGCAGCACCGTCAGCGACGACGGCAACTATTTGATCATCACGGCCACGCAGGGCACGGAACGCAAGAACCGCGTCTTCTACAAGGACTTGCGCCAGAAGAACGCCAAGGTCGTCGGCTTGCTGGAAGAATTCGACGCGTCGTACTCGTTCATCGACAATGACGGTCCCGTGTTCTTCTTCAAGACGGACAACAAGGCGCCAAAATCGCGGGTGATCGCCATCGATACGCGCAAACCTGCGCCTGCCGACTGGAAAGAAATCGTGCCGCAAAGCGCGGAAACCCTCGTCGCCGTCAACCTGATCAACAACCAGCTGGTGCTCGACTACCTGAAAGATGCGCAAACGCAAATCAAGATCGTCGACCTGAAAGGCAAGCTGGTGCGCGAAGTGGCCTTGCCGGGCATCGGTTCGGCCGGCGGTTTTGCGGGCAAGCGTGGCGACACGGAAACGTTCTACTCGTTTACCAGCTTCACGACGCCAGCGACCATTTACCGCTACGACATGAAATCGGGCAAGAGCAGCGTGTACCGCCAGCCGAAGGTCGATTTCGACCCGAACGCCTTTGAAACGCGCCAGCAATTCTTCACCAGCCGCGACGGCACGAAGGTGCCGATGTTCATCGTCTCGAAAAAAGGCATGAAGCTGGACGGCACGAACCCGACCTATCTGTACGGCTATGGCGGCTTCAATATTTCGCTCACGCCGAGCTTCTCCGTGGCAAATCTTGCCTGGGTGGAAATGGGCGGCGTCTACGTGATGGCCAACCTGCGCGGCGGCGGAGAATACGGCGAAGCCTGGCATCAGGCTGGCACCAAGCTGAACAAGCAAAACGTGTTCGACGATTTCATCGGCGCGGCGCAGTGGCTGGTTGACAACAAGGTCACCTCGCCATCGAAACTGGCGATCGGCGGCGGCAGCAATGGCGGCCTGCTGGTCGGTGCGGCCATGACGCAGCGTCCCGACCTGTTCGCCGCGGCGATTCCGCAAGTGGGCGTGCTCGACATGTTGCGCTTCCACAAGTTCACCGTGGGCTGGGGCTGGGTGCCTGACTACGGTTCGTCGGACGATGCCGAGCAGTTCAAGGCGCTGGTGAAATACTCGCCGCTGCACAACCTGAAAGCGGGCGGTTGCTATCCAGCCACCATGATCACGACGGCCGACCACGACGACCGCGTCGTGCCTGCCCACAGCTTCAAGTTCGCCGCCGCCGCCCAGGCAGCGCAAGGTGGCGCGGCGCCCGTGCTGATCCGTATCGACAGCAAGGCCGGCCATGGCGCCGGCAAGCCGACGACCAAGCAGATCGAAGAAGTGGCGGACCGCTGGGGCTTCCTCAGCCGTTCGCTGAAGATGACGCCGGTAGTGGCGGAGCCGGCCAAGGTGGCGGCGCAGTAAAACGCGGTAGGTCGGATTAGCGCGGCATCGCCGTGCGTAATCCGACACCACCGGAGCCAACAATGTGTCGGATTACGCGGCGTGCCGCCGCTAATCCGACCTACGTTGCTCTGCGTGCACGATCCTCGCCAATACCCCCTCCCCAAACACCGCCTGAAACGGCAAATCCTTGCGCTGCGCGTAGCCGATATAGCAATCGCACTTGAAGCGCGGGCAGCTGCGTTCTTGCAGCATGTCGGCCAGGTCATCCTCATACAGATTCCCCAGGCGCTCGGGCACGAAATGGCAACGCGCCAGTTCGCCATCGCCATCGACGGACAACGACGCTTCGCCCGCCAGGCAGGGTTTATTGCGTGAAGGCGACGGGCGGCGGTTTTGCGCGAACCACGGGTCGATGGCGTCAAGCCAGGCCAGGTCTTCCCCGCCGTAATAGCCGGGGCCACGCCGGTCATACGCGTTCAGCCATAGGTAGACGTGGGCCGGCAGGGCCGCGCGCAGGGCGCGGATGGCGTCCAGGTGTTCATTGATGGCGACGACGCCGACGGAATAGCGCACACCCATGGCGTCCAGGCGCGCGCAGCGTGCGAGAAAGCGGGCCAGTGTCGTCTGGTCCGGGTGGTAGGTGCACCACAGGCCGATCTTTTCCAGGCCGGGCATGTCATGCAGCCAGTTCAATGGGCCGGACAGATTCGTTTGCAGCGCCACCTGGCGCACATGGGGCAAAGCGGCCAGCGTCTGCATGGCCGTACGGTAGTGGCGCCGCACCAGCGCTTCACCCCAGGGCGTAAACAGGACGCTGATGTCCCGCTTTTGTGCCGCCACCCAGCTGGTAAACCGCGCCACTTCGCGCGCATCGCGGGCCAGGGTGGCGCGGCTGTCGCGCTTCTTGGCGAACGGGCAGTAGCCGCAGGCGTAATTGCAGCTTGCCAAGGTGCCCCGGTACAGCAGGGACAGCGTTTCTTTTGGTGCTGTCAGCACGCCTGGCCGCCTTCGGCCATCAGCGTGCGCACCGTCTCGGAGGCCAGCCACGGGCCGATGGTGTCGGCGTAGCTGTAGCCACGGTCGTTCAGGCGCAGCAGGGGGCCGTTTTCTTCCACCAGTTCCAGCGCGTGCAGTTCGGCCAGCTGCGGCAGATCAAGCTCGCAGCGCGTGCCGAAGCGCGCCGTGTAGGCGTCGCGGTCCAGGCCCGGTTCCGTCAGCAGCGACTGAATCACGTAGCGGCGGCGCTGTTCCGCATCATCGAGCACATAGCCGTGTTCGGCCTGCGCGAAGCGTTCCTCGTCCAGCGCCAGGTAGTTGTCGATGATGCCGATGGTCTCCGTTCTCGCCACCGCGTATTCGCTCGAATAATGCAGGCGCGAAGTGTAAGAGCGGGCGCCCGCGCCCAGGCCCACCATGCCATCGTTCTGGCAGCAGTACGAGGGCCCGTTCTGCTCCGGCGCGTGCGGTGCGCGGAACATGCGCATGGAGACCTGTTCATAGCCCAGGGCGCGCAGATGGTCGCGCGCGGCCGCGTACAGGGCCAGGCGGCTGTCGCCGTCGCGCGCCAGCATGATGGGGTTGAGCGACTGCGCGCCCTGGCGGCGCGCCACCTTGCCGAGACCCGTCTGTTCCCGTACGTACAGCGGATACAGGTAGATTTCCTCGGGCGCAAACGCCAGCGCGCTGTCGATGGACGCGAGCAGGCTGGCCACGGTTTGCCCGGCGATGCCGTAGATCAGGTCCAGGTTCAGGGTGGGGAAGCCGGCCGCGCGTATCAGGCCGATGGCGTGATGGACGGTGGCGTTTTGCTGGGGGCGTGCCAAGGCGCGCATCTCGCCGGCGGCAAAGCTCTGGATGCCCAGGCTGACCCGGTCGATGCCATGCGCGCGGCAGACGGCAAGCCGCTCGGCCGTGATGGTTTCGGGCGAGGCTTCGATGCCGGCCGGCGTGGCTTGCAGGTCGATGCCGAGGATGTCGCGCGCGCCGCACAGCAGGGTGTCCAGCTGCGACGGCGACAGATAGGTGGGCGTGCCGCCGCCCAGCGCGAAGCGGGCAAAGCGCCGTTCGCCCAGCGCGCCATTGAGCGCGCGCATCTGCACCAGCACTTGCTGGACGTAGCGCTCGACCATGTCGGCGCTGGGGCGCGCCATGGCGAACAGGTTGCAAAAGCCGCAGCGCATTTCGCAGAACGGGATGTGGATGTAGGCGAAGAGGGCGGAGCGGTCTTGCCGCGCCCACAGGGGCGCCAGCGGCGCCGCCTGCGGCAAGGCGCGGTAGGCGGCCTTGTGCGGATACGAGTATGAATACGCCTGGTAGGGCGTGTGGCGCATGCGCTGCGCCAGGGTGCCCGGTTGTTCGGATGGGTTCACGGTGGGGACTCCTGGGAAATGGTATCTGGCGTGAGGAAGAAGTGCGCGTACGGCACCTGCCACACGCTGTCATGGGCGATGCGGTGGCCACGGTAGCCGTCTTCGCCATACGCGCTGCCGTGGTCCGAGCAGACGATGGCGAACGTGGGCGCGCGCGCGGCGCAGGCGGCAAACAGGGGCGCCAGCGACGCGTCCACATAGCGCAGGGCCGCCGCATGGCTGTCCAGGTTATCGGCGCGGCAGCCGGGCAGGTAGGCGCGGTTCGGCGTGTGCAGGGCGGCCACGTTGATGAACAAAAAGATGCGTTGATCGTTTTGCGCCAGCAGCTGTGTCGCCAGCGCCACCTGCTTTTGCGTCGAATGGCGGCTGGCCACGCCCATGCCGGCGTTCCAGTGGCTTTCCTGGAACAGCGACGGCAGCACCGTGCCCAGCGCCGTCTGTTTATTGAAGAAGCCCACGCCGCCGATGCAGATGGTGCGGTAGCCGCGCGCGGCCAGCGCGGCGGGCAGGTCCGCTTCCTCGAACGCAAACGTGTGCGGCGAGGTGGTTTCGCTGCCCGCAAAAGCGCTGGCGAACAGGCGCGGATGGCGGCCAGGCGCGGCCGGCGTGGGCAAAAAACCGGCAAAAAAAGCCTGGTGCGCGGCATACGTGAACGTGGCGGGCGAGTGGCGCTTGTCCCAGCCGCCCGGCGGCAGAAAACGTCCCAGCACGGGCAATTCACCCGCCGCATACAAGGCCTGCGCCACGTCGTAGCGCAGGGTGTCGAGCGTGATGAAAACGATGTCGTGGCTGCCGACGATGGCGCGCATGTCGGGGATGGCAGGTGGGTCTTTAAACATGGGGCAGTTGCGTCAGTTGCGCTGCGTAAGTGTCCGCGCCTTGCCACAGCAGGCCTGGCAGCAGGTCGCCGAAGGCGTTCGCCTCCAGCACATGGGCCTGGCCCTGGCGCACCACCAGGTCGTAGCCCGTCACATGACTGTGTGGGAAGGCGCGCGCGGCCTGGGCGCTGGCCGCTTCCAGCGCCGCCAGGTCGGCTGCGTTCAAGAGGCCGGATGCGTCGCCGCGCCGGTTGTCGAGGTGCAGATTCGTCATCATCTGGTGGCCGATGCGCGCCACCCGGTGCGCCGGCTGGCCGGCCAGGGTCACGACGCGCAAGTCGTAGTGGCCGTCGCCGCAGCGCGGCTTGTTCAGCCATGTTTCCGCATACAGTTCCTGGGCGGCCAGCGCGTCGACGAGGGCGGCGATGTCGTGCCGGGTCTCGTAGCGCGCCATGCGCTTGACGTTGAACAGACGCGCCGCGCCGTCCCCATGCTGCAAGGCGGCCGAGGTGGTGGCTTGCTGGCGCCCGGCCTTGTTCCTGCGGTAGGCAACGACACCAGACGCGGAGGAGCCGTAGCGCGGTTTCAGATACACGCGGTCAAGCTGGTGTTCGTGCAGCAGCGACTGCAGATGCGCGTAGCCGTGCACGGGGCCGAGCAGGCTGGGAATGGCGACGCCGTGCGCGGCCAGGTGGCGCTGGCACGCCAGCTTGTCCGTCATGAGACAGATTTCGGCTGGCGCATTGACGACGCGCGCCTGCGGCAGGTCGGCCAGCTGCGCCGCCAGGTAGGCCATGGCGGAGGCAAATCCTGCGAACCACGCATCCATGGCCAGCAGCTCGCCATGTTCCGGTGCATGCACGGGCGCGCGATCAAGCTGTCGACAACCGTCATGCAGCAGCCGCAGGTGCGCCGCCGGGTCGTCGCCAGGCGGCTCGATCTTGAACAGGCAGGGCCGGCGCAAGGCGTCCTCGAGCAGGGTAGGCTGCGCCAGCCAGTCGCGCCATTCCAGCACTTGCGCGGGCGGCAGGCGCAGTTGCGCGCGCGCCGCCTGCATCAGGCGCACGCGCTTGCTGCCGCTGGTGGCCAGCAAAAGCATCAGGTTTTATTCGCCGACGGCGACATAACGATAGCTTTCGCCATCGTCTTCATCGGCTTCCTGCGGGTCGTCCAGCACCACCTCGAAGGGCAGCGCCTTCAGCTTGGCCTGGTTTTCTTCCGAGATGTAATGGTGCGACAGGTCCAGGCGCTTCAACTTGCCCAGCTGCGTGTGATTGAGCACGGCCACGGCGCCCAGGTCGCCGATGGTGCCCAGCGACAGGTCGAGGGTGTCGAGCTGCGCCACCAATGGTTCTTCCGCCAGCCAGACGGCCAGGTCGTCGGCGATTTCCGCGTCGCGCAGGCCCAGGTAGCGCAGGGTTGGCACGGTCAGCTGCGCCAGCACCTTGCGGTACAGGTCGACGTCGCCCGAAAAGCCATAGTCGTCCGTGCCCAGCCACAGCTCCAGGTGTTCCAGCTGCGGCATGCTCGATTGCGCCAGCGCTTCGGCGATCTTTTGATCGATGCCGCCCGCTTCGATGGTGAAGCGGCGCAGGTTCTGGTGCGCGAACGGTTCGATGACGAGTTCATTGCCGCCACGGATGCGCAGTTCTTCCAGCTGCGGGAAAGCGTCCAGCAGCGGCTTGTAGCTGCCTTGCACGATCCACGAGATTTCGCATTCCTCGTACGTCATGTCGCCGATGAACAGGGCGCGCAAGTTCGGCAACTGCGGCGCGTGGCTGGCCAGCGCGGCGATCACCTCGTCGGCGCCCGCTTCGTACGGGTCGCCCCACATGCCGATGATCAGCGCTTCAAGCGCATTCTTGTCGGTTTTTTCCAGGAAGCCGGCGATCAGATCCGGCATCTTGCGCTTGTCGTCATACTCGAGCGAGAGGCGGTAGACGATATCCTGCCCGGATTGCAGCGCAATATCAGGATCGTACTCGACGACTTTTTTCTTGTGGAAGAGGGTGGTGCTTTCGGAAATCGTCATTGCTAAGGCTCCATGAAAGACAGTGAAAATCTTGTCTAATCCAAAATCTTAGCATGGGCGAAAGAGCTTATTGCACACTGCTGAAAAGCAACTATCTATGGATGACCACCAATAATGCCTTGCCTTCCGTCTTGCCCAGGTTGCGTATCGTATGTGGCTGGTCGGCCGGATAGCGCGCCGTGCCGCCATTCTTGACCTTTTTCTTCGCCGTTCCCACTTCCAGTTCCAGGTTGCCGTGAATCACCGTCAAATGTTCGGTGGTGCCCGGGTCGTGCGGCTGCGAGGCCAGTTCGCCGCCCGGCGCCAGGGTCACTTCATACCATTCGTATTTGCCCGCCAGCTCCATCGGCCCCAGGATGCGCAGCACGTAGCCCGCGTGGTCGCCGGGCAGGGTGGGGGTTTCGTGGGCATCCGTGATGCGGATGGTTTCCACGGCTTTTTCCGCGCTCGACAGCAATTCGCCGATCTGCACGCCCAGGGCGTTGGCCAGGCGCCACGTGATGGCGATGGTGGGATTGGCTTTTTCGCGCTCGATTTGCGACAGCATGGACTTCGAAACGCCGGCGATGCGCGACAAATCCTCCAGTGTCAGGCCGCGCGCCAGGCGCAGCCGTTGCAGGGTGGCGCCCACTTCGGGCGGAGAATTGGTCGAAACGCTGGTTTTCATCGGCAGGTGGCTTGCAAAGTTCAAAAGGCTTGGGTAATATCCACTATATTGAATTTCAGTTCGAAATAGTGGATTTTGAGGAAAAACACGGAAACGTGTAGACTTCAAACAGCGCTTCACGGTACAGCATTGTGCGCGCACCGGTCAAGCGGCCGCTTTTCCCTATGGCGGCTGAGGTCACACGGATACCACAAACGCAGGGACACACAAGGATCATCATGAGCGAGCAAGCGAAGAACACCTTTTTCAGCGGTCTGCAACAGAATCTCGATCAACTGCGCCAGCAGGGCTTGTACAAGCCCGAGCGCGTGATCGCCTCGCGCCAGGGCGCCGAAGTGGTGTGCGACGATGGCCGTACCCTGATCAATATGTGTGCGAACAACTACCTGGGCCTGTCCGGCGACCTGCAGACGCAGGAAGCATCCATTGCCGCCACGCAAAAGTATGGCTATGGCCTGTCGTCCGTGCGTTTCATCTGCGGCACGCAAACCGTGCATAAAGAACTGGAACAGGCTATTTCCGCGTTCCTGGGTACCGAAGACACGATTTTGTACGCGGCCGCCTTTGACGCCAACGGCGGCGTATTCGAGCCCCTGTTCGATGAAAACGACGCCATCATCTCGGACGCGCTGAACCACGCTTCCATTATCGACGGCATCCGTTTGTGCAAGGCTGGCCGCTACCGCTACGCCCACAACGACATGGCCGACCTGGAAGTGCAGCTGAAAGCGGCCATTGCCGCCGGCAAGCGCCATAAGGTCATCGTCACGGACGGCGTGTTCTCGATGGACGGCACGATTGCGCAACTCGACAAGATCTGCGACCTGGCCGACCAATACGGCGCGCTGGTGATGATCGACGAATGCCACGCGTCCGGCTTCATGGGCGCGACGGGCCGCGGCACGCACGAACACCACAATGTGATGGGCCGCATCGACATCATCACGGGCACACTGGGCAAGGCCCTGGGCGGCGCCATGGGCGGTTTTACCTCGGCGCGCAAGGAAGTCATCGACACCCTGCGCCAGAAATCGCGCCCGTATCTGTTCTCGAATACCCTGGCGCCATCGATCGCCGGCGCCTCGCTGTCGGTACTGGAACGGCTGGCCAAGTCGACGGAACTGCGCGACCGCCTGCATGAGAACACGGCTTTCTTCCGCAGCGAGATCGAACGCATTGGCTTTACCATCAAGCCGGGCACCCATCCGGTGGTTCCCGTGATGCTGTTCGACGCTCCCGTGGCGCAGAAATTCGCCGCCCGCCTGTATGAACTGGGCGTGCTGGTGACGGGCTTCTTCTACCCGGTCGTGCCGATGGGCCAGGCCCGTGTCCGCGTGCAGCTGTCCGCCGCCCACACCCGCGAACAGCTGGTGCAGGTGCTGGCCGCCTTCGAGCAGGCTGGCAAGGAACTCGGTTTGCTGACCACCACTACCACTACTAATTAATACGAATTCAGGAAAATAGCATGGAACGCATCTTAGTCATAGGCGCAAACGGCCAAATCGGTAGTGAACTGGTGGGCGCGCTGGCGCAGCAGCACGGCGCGGACAACGTCATCGCCAGCGACATCGGCACGAACAACCTGTACCAGGCCAAGCGCTACGCGCAATTGAATGTGCTGGACAAGGACGGCCTGGCGAAGATCATCGCCGATGAATGCATCACTCAGGTGTACCAGCTGGCGGCCATGCTGTCGGCCACGGGCGAGGCGGCGCCGCTGAAGGCGTGGAGCCTGAACATGGATGGCTTGCTCAATATCCTGGAACTGGCGCGCGAGCGCGGCGAAGCGGGCAAACCTCTGCGCATCTTCTGGCCATCGTCGATCGCCGCCTTCGGCCCGAATACGCCGCAAGTAAACACGCCGCAAATGACGGTGATGGACCCGACCTCGATGTACGGCATCAGCAAGCTGGCCGGCGAGCGCCTGTGCGAGTATTACTTCAACAAGTATGGCGTGGACGTGCGCAGCATCCGCTACCCGGGCATCATCAGCTACAAATCGCCTCCGGGCGGCGGCACCACCGATTACGCCATCGCCATCTTCCACGCGGCCTTGCGCGGCGAGCGCTATGATTGCTTCCTCGACGCGAACACCACCTTGCCGATGATTTACATGCCCGACGCCATCCGCGCCACCATCGAACTGATGGACGCGCCAGCGGCATCGATCAAGATCCGTTCGTCGTACAACGTGGCCGGCGTGTCGTTCAACCCCGAGCAGCTGGCCAAGGCCATCGTGCGCATGGTGCCGGACTTCAAGATCAGCTACAAGCCGGACAGCCGCCAGGCCATCGCCGACAGCTGGCCGCAAAGCCTGGACGACAGCAAGGCCAGCGCCGACTGGGGCTGGAAGGCGCAGATCGGCGTCGAGCAGATGGTCACCGACATGCTGGCCAATGTCGATGTGGGCCATGCCGCCAAGGCAGCCTGAGTTTTGCAGCAGTACTAAAAAAACATACTAAATAAAGAGACACTACATGGACATGAGCGTATTTGACCTTTTTAAAATCGGCATCGGGCCGTCGAGTTCCCATACTGTGGGGCCGATGGTGGCGGCGCGGCGTTTTCTGGTCGAATACGGTCCGCTGGACCAGGTGGTGGGCGTCGAGGCGGCCTTGTATGGCTCGCTGGCGCTGACGGGCGTGGGCCATGCGACGGACAAGGCCGTGATTCTTGGCCTGATGGGCGAAACGCCGCAGGACGTGGCGCCCGATGAAGTTGACAGCAAGCTGGCCGCCATTGAGGCGGCCGGCGAGATCGCCTTGCTGGGCACGCATGTGGTGCCATTCACGGCCGCCACGGGCCTGATCTGGCACAAGAGCGAATCCCTGCCCGAACATCCGAACGGCATGCGCTTTACCCTGAAACTGGCGGACGGCAGCCGTGCCGACAAGGTGTATTACTCGATCGGCGGCGGTTTTATCCGCGAGGCCGAGGAAGTTCAAACTGCGGCGCAGGCCGAAGTGGCCGTGGAGTCGGCGGCAAGCGCCCGCGTCGTCTTCCCCTTCGACACGATGGAGCAGTTGCTGGCGCATGGCGTGGAAAGCGGTTTGTCGATCCCGGAAATGCTGCGCGCGAACGAGTGCGTCAAGCGCAGCGAAACGGAACTCAATGAAGGCCTGGACCGCATCTGGCACGTCATGCGCGACTGTATCGCGCACGGACTGGAAACGACGGGCAACCTGCCGGGCGGCTTGAACGTCAAACGCCGCGCCGCGAAATTGTGGCGATTGGCGCAGGAGGCGAAGGCGTCCGACAACCGCGCCAACGACTTGCCGCACGACGCCGTGCACCTGGTCAGCCTGTATGCGATGGCCGTCAACGAGGAAAACGCGGCCGGCGGGCGCGTCGTCACGGCGCCGACCAACGGCGCCGCCGGCATCATCCCGGCCGTGCTGCGCTACTACGCGCAGGATTGCCGCCCCAGCGACCCGGTGGGCGGCGTGCGCCGTTTCATGCTGACGGCGGCCGCCATCGGCATGCTATGCAAACGCAATGCCTCGATCTCGGGCGCCGAAGTGGGTTGCCAGGGCGAAGTGGGCGTGGCCTGCGCCATGGCGGCGGCCGGCTTGGTGGCGGCCCTGGGCGGCACGAATGAACAGATCGAAAACGCGGCTGAAATCGGCATCGAGCACCACCTGGGCATGACGTGCGACCCGATCGGCGGCCTGGTGCAGATCCCGTGCATCGAGCGCAATGGCATGGGCGCCGTGAAAGCGATTACGGCCGCCTCGCTGGCGCTGAAGGGCGACGGCACGCATTTCGTCAGCCTCGACGAAGTCATCGAAACCATGCGCCAGACGGGCGCGGACATGCAGGACAAGTACAAGGAAACGTCGCTGGGTGGGCTGGCAGTCCACGTTATTACGGTCAATCACGCGGCTTGCTGATGGCGGTATTGTCGGCTTACGCCCTGCGGGCTAAGCCGACCTACAACTGCAGCGGATCCGGTATGGCGTAGGTCGGCTTAGCGCAACGCGCGTAAGCCGACAACACCATCCAATAACTCACTCCTCCTCAAACAACTGCTCCAGCCTTCGTGGATAGTTATTCAAAAAATCGCGCGTCACGGCGAAGTGTTCCGTGTCTTCATACGCCACTTCGTGGATGCCGCCGCCTGTAAACATCAAAATCTTTGCGTTCGGGTAGGCCAGTAAAATCGGCGAGTGGGTGGCGATGATCAGCTGCGAGTCGTCCTGCACCAGCTGGTGGATGACGGACAATGCCGCCATCTGGCGGCTCGGTGACAGGGCCGCCTCCGGCTCGTCCAGCAGGTACAGGCCCTTGCCACGCAGCTTGTTGATCAGGGTCGCCATGAACGCTTCGCCGTGCGATTGCGCGTGCAGCGACTTGCCGCCATAGCTGGCCAGGTATTCGGGCATGTCGTCCATATAGGTGGCGACGTTGAAAAAGCTTTCGGCGCGCAGGAAATAGCTGTCCTCGGGCTTCTTGTAGCTCTTGCTCAGGCGCAGATGCGCGTGCAAGCCCGATTCCTCGTCCGAGGGCAGGGCGATGCGTACGTTGCGCGTGCCGCCATCCTTGCCGAAACCCAGCGCTACGGCCAGCGCTTCGAGCATGGTCGACTTGCCGCTGCCATTCTCGCCCACGAAAAACGTCACGTCGCGGTGGAAGTCCATGTGCACGAAGTCGCGGATGGCGGGAATGGTGAACGGATAGTGCTCCAGGTCGACGACGGCGTCGGGGCGCAGCGCGGCGCTTTGCAAATACGGTTTTTTACTCAGCGACATGGCCGATTCCATGAATGACCCGCAGGCGGGACGACAAGCACCAGTGTGGCGCAAATCCGGCGCACGCGCCAGCACGGGCGCCGGATTTTTTGACTTAAGGCTCGCGCATGCAATCGCCGAAGTACTCGTGGAAGAAGGCGGTAGGGCGATTTTTCTTGTCGAGCAGGCCGAAATGACGGCCGACCTGGCGTCCGACAGTCATCAGGGTGTTGGCTGCACTTTTCGTTCCGGCATAGCCTTTTTGCAGCAGCCAGGCGGTGCGCACCGGAACCGACATATCCGCCGTACGTCCGGCCAGCAAAGCGTCGACCAGGCAGATTCGCTCGCGCTCGGCGCCTTCCGCATATGGTTCCGTGCTCTCCACTGCCGCATACAGTCCTTCTTTTCCACCCTTGACTATGGTGTCCAGCCGTTCTTCACTGCTGTCAAACATATCGAATTCGCTTTCGGAATATGGGAAACAGTAGGCATTGGCTGTCTTCTCTGCTGCACCCTGAGTTCTGGCGTACCACTTGGCGAAGGTGGCAAGATCATCTTTTTCGTGTCTCTGCCGGAATTGTGCGTACACAGGAAGGACGTTCTTGAATGAGCAGCCAGTCGGCACCCAGCCGCTTTGTGGCACGTCGTCTTTTGCAACTCTTTCTTTTGCCATAGTGGCTTCCGCAGTCGCCTCTCCAAAACACCGCAAGTCATACCCCAGCATGAACAAACACGCCTCGAAGGCATGGCAGCGGGCGGCCATGTCGGCGCTGCCCGCCTTGAACCAGTCGCACTGTTCCAGCACGGCGCGCAGGATCCAGCCCAGCTTGACTTGCCATTGCGCCCAGTCCTGGCACGATACGGCCTTGCCGAAGAATTGCGGGGCGCCGGCAAAGCCGCCGTCGATTCCCTTGGGATTGCGGATTTGCTTGCCGCGCGCGGCGCCCGAGGGGAATGCCAGCCAGTGTTTCTTTGCCCGTTTGCTGCCTGCCTGGCTGCGGTACTGCGCATACAGCATGGCCATGGCCGCGCCGACGCGGCTGTCGTAGATGGGCGAGCCGCTGTCGTCAAACAGGGCGTGGATCTTGGTCAGGCCCGCGTCGAAGCGCTCCACGGTATCCGTATCGAGGGCGTCCAGCGAGGCGTCCGAGTCGAGCGCCATCAAGGGCGCCAGGCGCGTGAAGTAGGCGACCAGGCGGCCTTGCGCGTGCAGGCGCTTGAGGAAGACGATGGCACCGCGCACGCCGCCCCATGCGAGGATGGCCAGGCAGGCGGCCAGCGTCTGGTCTTCATCGCGCCGCGCGATGGCGTCCTTCAGCCAGCCGCGCAGCTGGCCCAGCGAAGCGCGCGTCTCATGCCAGTTGCCAGAGACGACCGCCTTGCCTTGCGCATCGGTCCAGCGCGTGCTCCACACATAGTGGCCCAGCACCGCTTCCAGGCCCGTCGCCTGCACGTCCAGGCCGCCCGGCACGAAGCGGCTGCGCGCCATCTTCAGGTGAAAGGACCTGGCTGGCAGTTCGGTCGCCAGCCAGTCGATAAAACCGCGTACATCGTCCTGCTTGAGAAAATCGTCTCGTTTCATGTGGCTTGGCTGTGGCATGGTCGTCGTGGGCTGGCTGGGGCGCCCGCGTAGTCAGGAAAGCGGCCATGATACAGTTGCCATGCGACAAGGTGTGTCGTTTGACAACAGACGCTGCCCGCGCGGGGCTGGCGTCGCCCGGGCAAACGCGACGGATTCGCCTTGGGCGGCGGCTGGCACTATAATATCCGCTGCCATTCATGATCAACCGCACTCAGCTCAACTGGACTCTTCAAATTTATGCATTACGTGTCTACCCGCGCTGATAAAGCGCCATCGAATCTGCAGCAATTCTCCGACATCCTCCTGGGCGGCCTGGCCCCCGATGGCGGACTGTATCTCCCAGAACACTACCCGCAAGTCACTGGTGCCGAGCTCAACGCCTGGCGCACATTGTCGTATGCCGACCTGGCATTCGAAATCCTGAAGAAGTTCGCCACCGATATCCCGGCCGCGGACCTGAAGGCACTGACGGCGAAAACCTATACCAAGGCAGTCTACAAGAACGCCCGCGCCGGCGAAAACGCGGCCGACATCACGCCGCTGCGCGTGCTCGAAGAAAACGTCGTCAAGGGCGGATCGACCACCCTGATGCTGCAGGCGCTGTCGAACGGCCCGACCCTGGCCTTCAAGGACATGGCCATGCAGCTGCTGGGCAATCTGTTTGAATACACCCTGGCCAAGACGGGCGCCGAACTCAATATCTTTGGCGCCACCTCGGGCGACACGGGCAGCGCGGCCGAATACGCGATGCGCGGCAAGAAGGGCATCCGCGTCTTCATGCTGTCGCCGCACAAGAAAATGAGCGCCTTCCAGACGGCGCAGATGTTCAGCCTGCAAGACCCGAACATTGTCAACATCGCCGTCGAAGGCGTGTTCGACGACTGCCAGGATATGGTGAAAGCCGTGTCGAACGACTTGCCGTTCAAGGCGAAACAGAAGATCGGCACCGTCAATTCCATCAACTGGGCGCGTGTCGTGGCGCAAGTCGTGTACTACTTCCGCGGCTACCTGGCCGCCACCACCAGCAACGAGCAAAAAGTGTCGTTCACGGTGCCGTCGGGCAACTTCGGCAATATCTGCGCCGGCCATATCGCCCGCATGATGGGCCTGCCCATCTCGAAACTGGTGGCGGCGACGAATGAAAACGACGTGCTCGACGAATTCTTCCGCACGGGCGTCTACCGCGTGCGCAAGTCGGCCGAAACGTATCACACGAGCAGCCCGTCGATGGATATCTCGAAAGCGTCGAACTTCGAGCGCTTCGTCTACGACCTGGTAGGCCGCGACAGCGACCGCGTGCGCGCCCTGTTCACGAAAGTGGAAACGCATGGCGGCTTCGACTTGTCCGGTAAACCTGGCAGCGACGGCGACGAATTCAAGCTGGTGGCCAAATACGGCTTCAAGTCGGGCAAGTCCACGCACCAGGACCGCCTCGACACCATCCGCGACGTGGCCGACGACTATGGCATCACCATCGACACGCACACGGCCGACGGCATCAAGGTGGCGCGCGAGCACCTGGAGCCGAACGTGCCGATGATCGTGCTGGAAACGGCGCTGGCGGCCAAGTTCAACGAAACCATCCTCGAAGCGCTGGGCGTGGACGCGGAACGGCCAAAGGGCTTCGAGAACATCGAAGACTTGCCGCAAAAGTTCGTCGTGATGGATGCGGACGTGGAAAAAATGAAGGCGTATATCGCCGCCAATACGGGCTTGTGATGACAGACGCCAGCACTGTACGCAAACCGATGCTGTCGGTGGCCGAGGCGCAAGCCTTCATGCTGGGCGCGGCGCGCCCGGTGGCCGAGGTGGAGCTGGTCGACACCATGCGCGCCAACGGCCGCGTGCTGGCCACGGCGCAAACGTCGACCCTGAACGTGCCCGAGCGCGACAACACGCAGATGGATGGCTATGCCGTGCGCGCGCAGGATTGCGCCAGCGGCGCGGCCAGCTTGCCCGTGTCGCAGCGCATCGCGGCCGGCCACGTGGGCCAGCCCTTGCAGCCGGGGACGGCGGCGCGCATCTTCACGGGTGCGCTGATCCCGGACGGCGCCGATTGCGTCGTCATGCAGGAGCAGTGCACGGTGGCGGATGGCGTGGTGACGGTCAATCACGTGCCGCACGCGGGCGAATGGGTGCGGCGCCAGGGCGAGGATATCCGCGCCGGCGGTGAAATCCTTGGCGCGGGCCGGCGCCTGCGCAGCCAGGAAATGGGCCTGGCCGCCTCGGTTGGCCTGGCGCAAGTGCCCGTGCTGCGCAAGCTGCGCGTGGCCGTGTTTTTCACGGGCGACGAACTGGCCATGCCGGGTGAACCCTTGGCGCCGGGCGCCGTCTACAACTCGAACCGCTTTACCTTGCGCGGCTTGCTGGAAAACCTGGGTTGCGAGATCACGGACCTGGGCATCGTGCCCGACAGCCTGGAAGCGACGCGCGCCGTGCTGCGCCAGGCGGCCCAGGGCAATGATCTGATCATCACCTCGGGCGGCGTGTCCGTGGGCGAGGAAGACCACATCAAGCCGGCCGTGGAAGCGGAAGGGCGCCTGAACATGTGGCAGATCGCCGTCAAGCCGGGTAAACCCCTGGCGTTTGGCGAGGTACAGGACGCGTTCTTTGTCGGCTTGCCCGGCAATCCCGTCTCCAGCTTCGTCACGTTTTTGCTGTTCGTGCGCCCGTTCATCCTGCGCCTGCAGGGCGTGGCGGGCAGCCTGGCGCCGCGCAGCTACAAGCTGCCGGCCGCGTTCGAGCGCCTGAAGGCGGACAAGCGCAACGAGTTCTTGCGCGCCAAGGTCAATGACGAGGGCGAGCTGGAACTGTTCGCCAACCAGAGTTCGGGCGTGCTGACCTCCACCGTGTGGGGCGATGGCTTGATCGATTGTCCGCCGGGGCTGTCGATTGCGCGCGGCGACATGCTGCGTTTTATCCCGTTTAACGAATTGCTGTACTGAGGAAGTATCGATGAAGATCAATCTGCGATTTTTTGCCAGCGTGCGCGAGCTGGTGGGCACTGGCCAGGAAGTGCTGGAAGTGGACGCGGGCGCCGCGTCACGGCTGACGGTGGGCGAGGTGAGAACCTTGCTGATCGCCCGCGGCGGCAACTGGGAATATGCGCTGGCGCAGGGCCGCGCCCTGCGCATGGCCCACAATCAGGTGATGTGCGATGCCGATACCGTGATCGGCGAAGGCGACGAGGTGGCGTTCTTCCCGCCCGTGACGGGCGGTTGATCGCGCTTGCCAGTGAGACGGCCACTTCATCGAAGTGGCCGTTTTTTCATGACGATTTGGCTTTTGGTTTATCACCGCTGCACGTGGCGCAGGCGACGGCTTTCTTGTAGCGCCAGTATTTCGAGCCGATGAAGATGGCCGACGCCACCAGCGACCAGGCCAGCGCGCTGAGGATGTCGGCCTGGCTGGTGGTGCCCTTGCTGTACTCGACCACCGTCAGGATGATGAATAAGATCGAACTGGCCAGCAAATAGCGGGAAATCCAGAATCCTGCGCCCATGTGTTTCTCCTCTTGTCGTCTCGTTGTCTCGTGAAGTCCAGCCGCTGATCGCTGCGGCATCTGCGCGCAGTATGCATCATTTTTCGGCATTCTTGCCATCCCCGCGCCTTATCTCGACTAAAATGCCGGGGTTTTCACCGTCTTTCCAGCTTGCCATGACCCATTCCAGCCTTCCTCCCTTTCACATCGCCGTCATCGGCGGCGGCCCTGCCGGCCTGATGGCCGCCCAGGAAGCGTCCAGCCAGGGCGCCAGGGTGGAACTGTTCGACGCCATGCCGTCCGTCGGCCGCAAATTCCTGCTGGCGGGGCGCGGCGGCATGAATATCACCCATGCGGAAGACTACTGTTCCTTCATCTCGCGCTACGGCAGGCCGGCACGCTGGATCAAGCCGGCGCTGGACCAGTTCGGCCCGCAAAAAGTGCGCGACTGGGTACACGGCCTGGGCGTGGATACCTTCGTCGGTTCCTCGAACCGTGTCTTCCCGACGGATATGAAAGCGGCGCCGCTGCTGCGCGCCTGGCTGCACCGCCTGCGCGAAGCGGGCGTGCAATTTCACATGCGCCACCGCTGGACGGGCTGGCGCGACGGCCAGCTGGTATTCGCCACGCCGGACGGCGAACGCCTGCGCGCCTTCGACGCCGTGATCCTGGCGCTCGGTGGCGGCAGCTGGGCGCGACTCGGTTCCGATGGCGCCTGGGTGCCGCTGCTGCAAGAGCAGGGCGTGGCCGTGACGCCTTTGGTGCCGGCCAATTGCGGCTTCGACGTGGACTGGAGCGAGCATTTCAGCAGCCGTCATGCGGGCGAACCGCTGACCACGGTGGCCATCTCGGCGCGCAACATCCATGACTGCATGATCAAGCGCCAGGGCCAGTTCGTCATCACGGCGGGCGGCGTGGAAGGCAGCCTGATTTATGCCTTATCGGCCGCGCTGCGCGAGCAGATCGCCGCCGAGGGCAGCACTACCATCTGGCTCGACCTGGCGCCCGACCACACGCATGAACGCGTGTTCGAAGAAGTGACGCGCCCGCGCGGTTCCCGTTCCATGTCCAGCCACCTGAATAGCCGTTTGGGCATCAAGGGTGTGAAATCGGGCTTGCTGCGCGAATGCCTGAGTGCGGCCGACTTTGCCGATGAAGCCAAACTGGCGGACGCCATCAAGCTGCTGCCCGTCACGCTCGTGCGTCCGCGCCCCATCGATGAAGCCATCAGCAGCGCCGGCGGCGTGGAATTCGACGGCATCGACGGCAGCATGCTGCGCGCCATGCCGGGCGTGTTCCTGGCGGGGGAAATGCTGGACTGGGAGGCGCCGACGGGCGGCTACCTGCTGACGGCCTGCCTGGCGCAAGGCAAGGCGGCTGGCGAGCAGGCGGTCAGCTGGCTTGAGGCGCGGTCCGCCTGATCCCATCACCGTGCGCCCGCGCGCTGCCGTGGGCGCATGCGCTGTCCTCTCTCCCGATAATTTTGTTGACAATAAACAATGCCCTGCGCTAGTATCGTGTTTCGCTATATCGACTGCCGGTATAGCGAAACACGATATGGAGGGCAGCATGGACGCTATCAACTTTTCGCACTACCTGCCGCTTTCCGAGGCCACGTTTTATGTGCTCGCTTGCCTGCATGAACCCCTGCATGGCTATGCCATCATGCAAAAGGTGGACATGCTCAGCGAAGGCAGTGTCAGCATTGGTCCCGGCACCTTGTATGGTGCTTTTGCTACCTTGGAAAAGCAGGGCTTGATCGTCAAGCTCAGGGAAGAGGAGCGGCGCAAGATTTATGGCATGACAGAACTGGGGCGTGCAGTGCTGAGCGAGCAGGTGCGGCGCCTGGACATCATGGCAGCCACAGGGAAAAGAACATTGTCACTTCTACAGGGGAATGCGGCATGAGCAAGCAACTGGTCAAGAAATTCAAATGGTGGTGGGTGTGGCAAGACGGGATGCATGAGCGCTGGCTGCAAGAGCAGGCGCGCCAGGGATTGCACTTGCATGCCAGCGATCCGCTTGGCATTCGCATGACGTTCGAGCGCGGCGCACCGGCGGACATGGCATATCGCTGGGACTTTCCGGGCGTAAAGGCGGATCCTGTCTATACGCAATTATTTGTCGATGGAGGCTGGGAACGCGTGGTGGATGTGGGGGGATGGCGTTGCTGGCGCAAACCTGTGGTGGATGGAAAAATTCCCGAAATTTTCACGGATGTACCATCGAAGGTGCGGAAATACCAGCGCAGCCTGGTCCTCTTGCTGGTAAGCGGATTGCCATTCTTTCTGGTGGTCGTTGCGCCAGCATCACGCCATGTCTTGTTGGCGGAGCCCCGGGCGAGCGCGGTCACTGGCGCTGGCCTGCTGATGCTCGCCTACGCCATTGTCAAACTCGTGCAGCGTATGCGACAGTTGCGCCAGGGCAGGGCGCAGTAGCAGGCCATTGTGTGGTGGCCGGTTAATGCCAGGTAATCTCGCCTGAGCCACTCTTTTGCGTCTCGCGCTGGCGCGGGTTGCCGTGGACGTGGATGTCGCCGCTGCCGCGCAGGGTCAGGTTGCTGGCGTCGCGCACGAAGACGGTGCTCGTGCCGGAGCCTTGCAGGCTGACGCTGGCCTTGTCGGCCGCCAGGTGCTCGGCATCGATGTCGCCTGAACCGCTCAGGTCGGCGCGCAGGAATTTCGTGTTGCCGCTGGCGGCGATGCGCCCGGAGCCCACCATTTCCAGCACCACGCTGTCGCTGTTGCCCGCATTGATGTCGAGGTCGCCACTGCCGTTGACGGTGGCGGCAACCTGCTTGTAGCGTCCGGTAAAACTGACGTCGCCCGAACCCGTCAGTTCCAGAATAAAACTGTCGCCCGAAAATCCCGTGATCTTGCTGTCGCCATTGCCGTGCACTTCCACGCGCACGAGGGCCGGCAGCACCAGTTCCACCTGCAAAGGCTGGCGATGGTGGAACAGCATGCCTTTCGGGCCGATATGCAGGGTGGTGCCATCGGCCGTCGTGTCGACGTTCGACAGCAAGCGCTGCTCGCCGCTCACCTTCAGCGAGGGCGTGGCGCCGCGGCGCAGCACCAGGTCGATGGGGCCGGCCAGGTCGATGCTGGTGATATTGGCGGCAACCGGGCGCGTTTCGCTGCGCACGGCACGGCCGGCGGCGCTGCTGGGATTGCTGATTCCCTTGGCGCGCAGCGCCGCATACGACATGGCGATCAGGACCATGGCCAGCAAGAGCATGGACAGGCCAACTTTGAGCAAGCGTTTCATGGCAGCCTTTCTAGTGACCTTTGAGCAGGGAGACATTCATGGCGACGTAGCGCTTGATGCCGATCAAGGTATAGCGCGTGACAACCAGACTGAGCAGGAAGATGGCGATGCCGCCGAGTAGCATGCCCACGCCAAAGACGGTTTGCGTGGTGCGCGCATCGCGGTCCATGTCGGTGGAGATGCGGATGCCGCCGCCGGCCAGCGCTTCAGCCCGCTCCATCACGCGCGACGAGGCGCCCGGCGTCTTGGCCTCGGACTCGGCCGGTTCTGGCTGCAAGGGGCCGGGCAGGTGATCGACTTCGATGCCCTTGTCGCCGATGGTGATGCGCGTTTCGCGCCGTTCGCCGCCTTCGCCGCCGTCATCGTCATGGATGAAGACGTGGCGCAGCGGACCATCGAGCACCAGTTCGTTGGCGCCGGACAAGCCGCTGGCCGTGATGGCGATGCCGGCCAGGTAAAAGCTCAGGCTGACGGCGTACAGGGTGGCCAGCAGGGCCGCGTAGACGGCGGCCGGCACGACCATGAACAGGTTGAAGATGGCCAGGCCCACGAGCGAGACGAGCAGGCGCAGCAGGTTGACGGGGGTTTTCTTTTGCTCGAAGGCCTGGCGGTGCGTGCTGCTGCGCAAGGTGAGGGCGATTTTTTTCGGGTCGCCCAGGTCTTCGGCGATTTCGTGCTCGCTGCGGCCGGCCGCGGCGCCTTCGATGAAGGTCTGTTCGTAATAGTCGAGGGTCTTGGCCACCAGGTCCGGTGGCAAGCCTGCCAGCGCGCGCCGCAGTGCGTCGAGATAATCTTGCTTGTTCATCATATTCTTCCTGTCATTCCGCTTCGCCGCTTCAGCCCACGGCCGGCAGCAGCATGCTTGCCTGGCTCAGCAGCAATGGCGTTTGTGGCGCTTGCTGTACCTGAATGACGATCAAGGTGGCCAGCACCACGCCAGCCAGCAGCGCCAGGGCTTTCAAGCTATTTTTCAAGTGCAAGGTGGTGTGCATGGTATTCCCCGTGGCATGGCCGTTGTCGATGATCAGACTGTACCCAAGCGTACGCGAGCGCACCAGTGCGGTGCGACAGAATGCAATTTCGCGGGGCCGAGCGACACCAGGGGAGGATGCACCGTCAAGGCTGTTTTGCCGCCTTGCCCGAGTTCATCATCCTGGCCGCCGCCACGCCGCTGCGCACGGCCGCCTCGATGGTGGCCGGATAATCCTGCGTCCGGTCTTCATTGGCCGTGTAGTCGCCGGCCAGCAGCAAGCCCGGCATGCCGCTGGCGTTGCCGGGGCGGGCAAGCTCCGGCGTGCAGGCAAAGGTGGCGCGCTTTTCCGTGATCAGCTGGGTCCACGCGGGCTGCGCCAGTTCCGGGCGTTGCAGCACCTGCGCCAGCTGCGCCGCGATCGCGTGCGCCAGCGGGCCATGGCCTTGCTCGGCGGCATTGCCCGAGGCGCTGATGACGACGGCCAGCAAGCCCGCCTGGCTGGCGTCGAGCTGGCCCCGGTCAAAGACGAACTGGCCCCAGTGCTGTTGCCCCGGCGTATCGACGAGGGCGTAGAACGGCAAGTCCAGGCGCAGCGAGGCGTCGTATTGCAGATAGCAGGTGCTGATGGCTTCCGGCGTGAAAGCTTGCATGCGCCCAATAGCCTCGTCGAGGCGTGCGTCCTGCAAGCCTTGCAGCAGGCTGGCCGCCTGTACGGACGAGGTGGCCACGATGACGCCATCATAATGCTCGCCATCATCGAGTCGCCAGCGGCCATCGGGTAGCGCTTGCAATGCATCGACCTTGGCTCCCGTGCGCACTGTACCGCCATGCCGTGCCACATAGCGGGCGGCCGCGTCGGGTAACAGGGTAGAGAGGTCCGCTTTCGGGATCAGCATGTCGGAGGCGCGGCGGCGGCTTGCGCCCAGGCTGTCGCGCAGCACGTTGAGGAAGACGCGGGCCGAGGCGCGTTCGGGCGGCGTATTCAGCGCGGCCAGGCACAGCGGGTGCCACATCAGCCGGTTCAGGCGGTCCGTCTGGTCGAAGCGCTGCAACAATTCGCTGACCGTGCAATCGTTGTACAGCTGCCAGCCCATCGTCCGCATGGCGGTGGAAAAGCGCATCAGGGCCAGCTTGTCGGCGCGCACTAATCCCTTGGCGCGCAGCAGGGCCCAGGCCAGGTGCAGCGGCGCGGGCAGGCGCGGCGCGAGAAAATCCATGCCGCCGGAGTTCGCCGGATAGCGCATCTGCAGCGGCAGCGTGAGGATCAGCTCGGCAGGGTCTTGCCCCGCCAGCTTGATCAGGCGCAAGGTTTCCGTGTACGCGCCCAGCAGGATGTGCTGGCCGTTGTCGAGCACCGTATTTTCTCTTTCGACGCGGCGCGCGCGCCCGCCCAAGGTGCGCGCCGCCTCGAATACGCTCACCGCGTGACCGGCGCGCGCCAGTTCCATGGCCGCCGCGCAGCCAGCCCAGCCGGCGCCGATGACGGCGTAGCGTTGCTTCACGCGACTCTTAGCCACGAACCCAGGTCTTCCAGGCCAGCCACAGTTTGCGGATCGGCGTGAGCGAGATCCGCTGTTTCAGCACGTGGTAGCCGTCGCGCTCGACTTCGTTGAGCACGGTGCGGTAGATGGCGGCCATGATCAGGCCCGGGCGCTGGGCGCGGCGGTCCTCGGCTGGCAAGAGCGCGAACGCTTCGTCGTAGGCCTTTTGCGCGCGCGCCACCTGGAAACGCATGAGGTTTTCAAAGTTTTCGCTGTGGCGCGCGTTCAGCAGGTCGGCCGCCGTCACATTGAATTGCTGCAATTCGCTGATCGGCAAATAGATGCGCCCCTTGCGCGCATCTTCGCCCACGTCGCGGATGATGTTGGTCAGCTGGAAGGCATGGCCCAGTTTTTCCGCGTACAGCAGGGTTTCCGGGCGGGTCGCGCCGAAGATGCTGGCCGACAAGATGCCCACCACGCTGGCCACGTGCCAGCAATAGCGGCTCATGGCCTGGTAGTCGAGGTAGCGGGTCTGGTTCAAGTCCATTTCCATGCCGTCGATGATGGCCTGCAAATGCTTTTCTTCCAGTTTATAGATGTCCAGGTGCGGCTGCAGCGCGCGCATCACGGGATGCGTGGGGTTGCCCTCGTACATGGCCTTGACTTCCTTGCGCCACCAGACCAGCTTGGTGCGTGCCACGGCTTCGTCCGTGCATTCGTCAACCGTGTCATCGACTTCGCGGCAGAACGCGTACAGGGCCGTGATGGCCTTGCGGCGCTCGGCCGGCAGGAACAGGAAGCTGTAGTAGAAGCTGGAGCCGCTCTGGGCGGCCTTTTGTTGGCAGTATTCGTCGGGAGACATAGTCAAAAGAGCAAGGGTTGCAGATCGAAGCCGCTATTCTATCGTCTTACAGAGTGGGCGACGGGGGAAAAGCCGTTTTTACTTGTGTCTCTTGACGCAGGCTTTTGCGCGACATGCGCAGCGCGCGCCAGAAAATGATCAGCCAGTCGCGTTTCTCCAGCTTGGGCCGGCGCCGGAACACGTCGTAATTGACGGCTTCGATGCATTCGAGGATGCGCAAACCCCCTTGCACCACCAGACGCAGCTCCCAGCCGATGCGCCCGCGCAGGCGCAGGGCCAGCGGCGCGCCGGACAGCATCAGGGCGCGCGTGCGGGCCACTTCGAAGCGCATCAGGGCGCTCCACTTGCCGTGCGCCTCGGGCCGCTCGAAGGCGGCGGCGGACACGGCAAAGCGGGTCAGGTCTTCCATCGGCAGGTAGATGCGCTCTTTTTGCTGGTCGATGGCGACGTCTTGCAGGAAATTAATTAGTTGCAAAGCTGAACATATCGCATCGGAATCGCGTACATTCTGTTCATCGGCCGCGCCATACAGGTGCAGCATCAGCAGCCCCACGGGGTTGGCGGAACGGGCGCAGTAATCGAGCACGTCGTCGTAGCTGGCGTAGCGCGTCGTTTCCACATCCTGCTTGAAGGCCGACAGCAGATCGTAAAACGGCTGCAGCGGCAGTTGGTGTTTGCCGATGACGGCGGCCAGGCGTTCGAACATGGCGGCGGTTTCGCCCCCATGGCCTTCGTGGCGGGCGATGCGGCCCAGCGCCGCTTCATAGGCGTGCAGGCCGGCCAGGCGCTCGGCCGGCCTGGCGTCGCCTTCATCGGCCAGGTCGTCGGCGCTGCGGGCGAAGGCATAGATGGCTTCGACGGCGGGCACCAGGCGGCGCGGCAGTAAAAATGATGCAACAGGAAAATTTTCGTAATGGTCTACAGGCATGAACACACTTCTCTAGTCTTGCGTTTGTCCGGCCCCCACAAACGCTGGATTGCGGCCGGGCGTTGTACGTCTCAAGATTAATGACGCATAAGTCACTAAAAACTTTTACGCACGATTATAATTAATAACCAGAAAGTCATTAGGCGAAGAGCAGTCCCCGCCATGACCAAGCTGATATTGTCACAAATTTAAGGATATCGCGTGCGAAAAAGTTTGGCTTGGCCCAAAGGACAAGCAAAAAGTTTCTCCGCATAAAAATATTGCAGCCCGCATAGTAAAGGAAAATACCTTGTTTGCCCTGAAAACCCTGCGCCGCGAGACCGGCGCTTCCGCACTTCCTGCCCTGCGGCTGATTGCCGCCGCCGCTCTGGCGCTGACCCTGGCGGCCTGTTCCAAGCCTGCCGTCAAAGTGGAAGACGTGCGCCCCGTGCGCGCCATCGTATTGTCTAGCAGCAATGTTGACGTAAGTGCCGAGCTGTCGGGCGAGGTCGTGCCCCGCGTCGTGTCGCAGCTGGGGTTTCGCGTGGGCGGCAAGATCGTCGCGCGCAAGGTCGACGTGGGCGCCAGCGTGAAGAAGGGGCAAGTGCTGATGCAGCTCGATCCCGTCGATTTGCAACTGTCGCAGGCGCAAGCCAAGGCTTCGCTGGTGAGTTCGGAAACGAGCCGCGACCTGGCGCGCGCGGAACTCAAGCGCTACCAGGATTTGCGCGAGAAGAACTTCGTCAGCCAGGCCGTGCTCGACGGCAAGGACGCCACCTACAAGGCGGCGCAGGCAAATGTGGAAGCGGCCCAGGCCCTGTACCGTGGTCAGGCGAACCAGTCCGGCTATGCCAGTTTGCTGGCCGACGTCGATGGCGTCGTCACACGCATCGAGGCTGAAGTGGGGCAGGTGGTGGCGCCCGGCGCGCCCGTCGTGCAAGTGGCGAAGAGCGGCGAGAAGGAAGTCGTGATCGGCATTCCTGAAGACAAGGTGGAAACCTTGCGCGGCGTCAAGGATGTGGTCGTGCGCCTGTGGGCCGATCCGAAGCAGGGCTTGCCGGGCAAGATACGCGAAGTGTCGCCCGTGGCCGATGCCGCCACGCGCACCTACACAGCCAAGGTCAGCATTCCGGACGCGCCGCAAGTGCGCCTGGGCATGACGGCCGTGGTGCAGTTCGCCTCGCAAACGGCCACGCCGCAGATCAAGGTGCCGCTGACGGCCCTGTTCAATGAGAAATCGCAAAGCTCCGTGTGGGTGGTGGAAAACGGCGCCGTGAAGCTCGTGCCCGTGACGGTGGGCGGCGTGGCGGGCAATGAGTTGCTGCTGACCTCGGGCGTGAAAGCGGGCCAGACGGTGGTCACGGCCGGTGTCAACCTGCTCAAGCCGGGCCAGAAAGTCACCATCCTAGGCGCCGAGCTGGCCAGCAAGCCTGCCGTCGTTGCTGCCGAGGCCATCAAATGAAGGGCGGCTTCAATCTGTCGCGCTGGGCGCTCGAACACATCCCGCTGACGCGCTACCTGATGGCCGTGCTGCTGATCGGCGGCATGCTCAGCTACGCCAGCCTGGGCCAGGATGAAGATCCCCCGTTCACCTTCCGCGCCATGGTGCTGCAAGCGTACTGGCCCGGCGCCACGGCCTTGCAGATGGCCGAGCAGGTGACGGACAAGCTGGAAAAGAAACTGCAGGAAACGCCGTACATCGACGAAATCACCAGCTATTCGAAGCCGGGCGAAACCTTGATTTTGCTGGAGCTGCGCGAATCGGCGCCGCCCAAGGAAACGGCGGCCGCCTGGTACCAGGTGCGCAAGAAGATCGGCGACATCCAGGGCACCTTGCCGTCTGGCGTCGTGGGTCCGTTCTTCAATGATGAGTTCGGCGACACGTACGGCTCCATCTTCGCCCTGTCCGGCGACGGTTTTACCTACGCGGAAATGAAGGATTACGCGGACAAGGTACGCCAGGAACTGCTGGCCGTGGGGCTGGTATCGAAGGTGGAACTGTTCGGCGTGCAGGATGAAAAGATCAATATCATCTTTTCGCACAAGAAATTTGCCCAGCTGGGCATTCCTTTTGACGCCATCGTGCAGCAATTGTCCGCGCAAAACAGCATCAACGCCACCGGCGTGCTGGTGACGCCGACGGACAATCTGCAAGTGCGCGTGACGGGCGCCATGGTGACCGTCAAGGACCTGGAAAACCTGGAACTGCGCGCCAACGGCACCACCTTCCGCCTCGGTGATTTTGCCACCGTAAAACGTGAACTCGTCGATCCGCCCAAGGACAAGATGCGTTTCAACGGCAAGGAAGTGATCGGCCTGGGCGTGTCGATGGAAAAGGGCGGCAACATCATCGACATGGGCAAGGCCTTGCAGGCAACGGTCACGCGCATGAAGAGCGAATTGCCGGTCGGCATAGAATTGCAGCGCGTGTCGAACCAGCCGGAAGCCGTGTCCGCCTCCGTGGGCGAGTTCGTGCATACCCTGATCGAAGCCATCCTGATCGTGCTGGCCGTCAGCTTCGTGGCGCTGGGCTTGCACACCAAGCCGCTGCGCATCGACGTGCGGCCGGGCCTGGTGGTGGCGCTGACCATTCCCCTGGTGCTGGCCGTCACCTTCCTGTTCATGCGCCTGCTCGACATCGACTTGCACAAGATTTCCCTGGGCGCCCTGATCATCGCGCTGGGCTTGCTGGTCGATGACGCCATCATTGCCGTCGAGATGATGGTGCGCAAGATGGAAGAGGGCATGTCGCGTTTCGACGCGGCCACGTTTGCCTACACGTCGACGGCCATGCCCATGCTGACGGGCACCCTGATCACGGTGGCGGGCTTCTTGCCCATCGGCCTGGCCAAGTCGGCCGCCGGCGAATACACGTTTTCCTTGTTCTCCGTCAATGCACTGGCCCTGATCATTTCGTGGGTGGTGGCCGTGGTATTTACGCCGTACATCGGCTACATCTTGCTGAAAGTCAAACCGCACGCGCATAACGACCATGAATTGTTCGATACGCCGAACTTCCGCCGCTTCCGCCGCGCCGTCACCTGGTGCGTGGAATGGCGCAAGACCACCATTGCCGCCACCCTGGCCATCTTTGCGCTGGGCATCTATGGTTTCAACTTTATCGAAAAGCAATTCTTCCCCGATTCCAGCCGTCCCGAACTGATGGTGGAACTGTGGTCGCCCGAAGGCACGACGTTCGCCGCGAATGAAAAGCAGGTCAAGAAGTTCGAAGCGTTTGTGGGCAAGCTCGACGGCGTGGAAAGCGTGACCAGCTATGTCGGCACGGGCAGCCCCCGTTTCTACTTGCCGCTGGACCAGATATTCCCGCAGACCAACGTGTCGCAAGTGGTGGTCTTGCCGAAGAGCCTGGCTGACCGCGAACGCTTGCGCCAGCAAATCGTCGATGTCTTCAAGAAGGATTTCCCGGAAGTGCGGGGCCGCGTCAAGCTGTTGCCGAATGGGCCGCCGGTGCCGTATCCGGTGCAGTTCCGCGTCTTGGGGCCGGAAGTGGCCGGTGTGCGGGCCATCGCCGACCAGGTCAAGGACATCATGCGCGCCAATCCGAACACCCTGGGCGTCAATGACAACTGGAATGAATCGGTGAAAGTGCTGCGCCTGGACCTGGACCAGGACAAGATGCGCGCGCTGGGCGTCACCTCGAAAACGGTGATGCAGGCGGCCAATACGATCCTGTCGGGCACGGTCATCGGCCAGTTCCGCGAGGACAACAAGCTGATCGACATTCAGGTGCGCCAGCCACTGGAAGAGCGGGCCACGATTTCCGTGTTGAATGACACAAATATCCCGACGGCGACGGGCAAGTCCGTGCCGATCTCGCAGCTGGCCCGCGCGCATTTTGTGTGGGAACCGGGAGTCGTCTGGCGCGACAAGCGCGCATGGGCCATCACCGTGCAGTCGGACGTGATCGACGGCATCCAGGGCGCCACCGTGTCGACGCAACTGGCGCCGCAGCTGGACGCATTGCGGGCCAAGTTGCCGTCCGGCTACCGCATCGTGGTGAAAGGCGTGGCGGCCGACAGCGGCGAGGCGGAAGCGTCGATCTCGGCCAACCTGCCGTTGGCCATCTTCATCATCTTCACCCTGCTGATGTTGCAGCTGCACAGTTTCTCGCGTTCCCTGCTGGTTTTCCTGACGGGACCGCTGGGCGTGGCGGGCGCCGCGTTTGCCTTGCTGGCGCTGGGCCGGCCACTTGGTTTCGTGGCCAACCTGGGCATCATCGCGCTGTTCGGCATGATCATCCGCAACTCGGTGATCCTCGTCGACCAGATCGAGCAAGACATCAAGGACGGCTCGGCCCCGTGGGATGCCATCATCGACTCGGCCGTGCGCCGCTGCCGCCCCATCGTGCTGACGGCCGCCGCCGCGGCGCTGGCCATGATCCCCTTGTCGCGCTCCGTGTTCTGGGGGCCGATGGCCGTGGCCATCATGGGCGGCCTGATCCTGGCGACGGCCTTGACTTTACTGTTCCTGCCGGCCCTGTATGCGGCCTGGTTCCGGGTCAGGAAGCCGGAGCCGGTGAGCGCAAAAGAAGGCTAGCAGCCAGCGCTACGGCGCAGGCATAAAAAAGGCGGCATTCCTCTGGGAAATCCAGTAGAATGCCGCCTTTGCTTTACCGAGCGCTTGCTCCGGGCTTGCTCATAAGTCCACGGTAGCCAGATCGCTCCCGAGTTGTTAAAATCAGGGAAGCAGTTTGTAGCAAGTAGCACACAGTAGTACAAATGCGGATGTGGTGGAATTGGTAGACACGCTGGTCTTAGAAGCCAGTGCTTCGGCTTGGGAGTTCGAGTCTCCCCATCCGCACCAATCCGGGTTGTTCCAGCCCGGAGGTGTAGCACCATCAAGTTGTTCTTCAGCCTCCTTGCAGGCGTCTTTCCCGTTTTCCTGTTGTCTTGCCTGTATTTTCGTCATGCGGGATGTCTTTGTTTGCGCTATTTTTCGTCAGCGACCGGGCGGCGGGGCGGGGCTCAGGCGGAGATTTGCCTGAAAAATGGCCAAATTGAGGTAAATCAAAGGTTTTTTGCCCGAAATCTTCGTCGTGAGCGCATTTCTTTGTTTCGGACGGGGCGCCAGTTCGCATATACTAATGAACGAAGCAGGCTGGAAAGCCTGTCTCTGGCGAAACAAAGAATGCCGGGGCAAGAGTAAAGGCAGGGCACCTCCAGGCTGTGGCGACTCGTTCGCCGCCGCTGGTATCCTCTGTGGCCGGGCTGCAAAGCCAGCCACTTTCCCGAAGTCCTTTGTTATAATGCCACGCTTTACCGAATGATGGCCGGCCCTGCATTTACTTAGAAGCAAGGCTGGACGCTCGGAGCCCTGTCGCAGTACTGGAAGCGGCGGATTGTTTGGTGCCTGGTGCGGGTTTTTCCCTCAGCCGGGTAGACCAGGTCCATCGTCCTGTTTTCAGTACTTTTACAGATGAATATGCGAGCGAGTGAAGCTGGACCCATGTCTTGCCGCCAGTGATGGCGCAAGGGGTCGGGTCTTCTTTTCTCGCACCAACAGTGTTTATTTTTTGGACGATTTTTTACATGGCAACTGCAGTCGAAACCTTGGGCAAACTCGAACGTCGTATCACGATCTCCTTCCCGCTGACGGACGTCCGCACGGAAGTTGAGAAGCGCCTGAAAGTGCAAGCCCGTACGGCTAAGGCACCGGGCTTCCGTCCGGGCAAAGTGCCGTTGAAAATGGTCGCAGCACAATACGGCTACCAAATTGAATCCGAAGTGCTGAATGACAAAGTCGGCCGCGCGTTCAACGACGCCGCCAACGAAAACAATCTGCGCGTGGCCGGTTTCCCGAACATCGTGCCGAAAGAAGAAGCAGCCGAAGGCCAGCTGGCTTTCGACGCAACGTTCGAAGTGTATCCGGAAGTTGCCATCGGCGACCTGACGGCCGTTGAAATCGAAACCGTGCAAGCCGACGTGTCGGAAGCCGAAATCGACAAGACCATCGACATCCTGCGCAAGCAGCGCGTGCACTTCCACACCAAGGGCGAAGCTGGCGAACACGGCGACGGCGGTGAGCCGATCGCTGCCAATGGCGACCGCGTGACCGTTGACTTCGTCGGCTCGATCGACGGCGTTGAATTCCCGGGCGGCAAAGCTGAAGGCTACGCTTTCGTGCTGGGCGAAGGCCGCATGCTGCCAGAATTCGAAGCAGCAACCCTGGGCCTGAAAGTGGGCGAGTCCAAGACTTTCCCATTGTCGTTCCCAGAGGACTACCATGGTAAAGACGTCGCCGGCAAAACCGCTTCGTTCACCATCACGCTGCAAAAGCTGGAATGGGCGCACCTGCCGGAAGTCGATGCTGAATTCGCCAAGTCCTTGGGCGTTGCCGATGGCGACCTGGCCAAAATGCGCGAAGACATCAAAGTCAATCTGCAGCGCGAAGTCGCTGGCCGCGTAAAAGCCCGCAACAAGGAAGCCGTCATGGACGCGCTGATCAAAGTTGCTGAGCTGGAAGTGCCAAAAACCCTGATCGCTCAGGATTCCGAGCGTCTGGCCGAAATGACCCGCCAGGACATGGCGCAGCGCGGCATGAACGTCAAGGACGTGCCTTTCCCAGCAGAACTGTTCGCGGAAAAAGCCGAGCGTCGCGTACGCCTGGGCCTGATCCTGTCGCAACTGGTGGGCGACAACAAGCTGCAGGCGACGCCTGAGCAAGTCAAGGCGCAGATCGAAGATTTCGCCCAAAGCTACGAAGACCCACGCGAAGTGTTGAAGTACTACTACAGCGACCGTCGTCGTCTGGGTGAGATCGAAGCCCTTGTATTGGAAGAAAACGTCGTCACCTACGTGTTGGGCCTGTCGAAAGTCACGTCGAAAGCAGTTGCTTTTGACGAACTGATGGGAAGCAACGCACAAGCGTAAACCAGTTGGTATTGGGATGCCTGCTCTGGCCGAAAGGTGAGGGCGGCTTCCCCTAACTGCTTCACAAGGAAATGAAATGACAGGTATGAACCGTAATCCGGCGCTGGACACACAGATGCTCGGCCTGGTGCCGATGGTGGTGGAACAAAGCGGTCGCGGCGAGCGCTCGTATGATATTTACTCGCGCCTGCTGAAGGAACGTTTGATTTTCATGGTCGGCCCGGTCAATGACCAGATGGCCAACCTGGTTGTCGCCCAGCTGCTGTTCCTGGAAAGCGAAAATCCGGAAAAGGAAATCTCGCTCTACATCAACTCGCCAGGTGGTTCGGTCTCGGCCGGCATGGCCATCTACGACACCATGCAGTTCATCAAACCGGACGTCTCGACCCTGTGCACGGGCATGGCTGCTTCGATGGGCGCTTTCCTGCTGGCCGCTGGCGCCAAGGGCAAGCGTTTCTCGCTGCCGAACTCGCGCATCATGATTCACCAGCCGTCCGGTGGTTCGCAAGGCATGGCGTCCGATATCGAGATCCAGGCGAAGGAAATCCTTTACCTGCGCACCCGCTTGAACGGCATCATGGCCGAGCGCACGGGCCAGTCGATCGAACAGATCGCCAAGGACACCGACCGCGACCGTTTCATGTCCGCCGACGAGGCCGTTGAGTATGGTTTGATCGACAAAGTGTTGACCAGCCGCGCTTGATGAGCCCCTACCGGTATTGCTAAGCATGTAAGTAAACGCCCGGGCGATCAAACGTTCGGGCGTTTCGCTTTTATTTCGGGTAGCATGGAGCTTGTGCGCGTTGTTGACTTGCGCCATGGCTAGCAGCCTTTACGGGCGGCAACCATCATCCGGCTTGCGATTTTGCAATATTGTTAATGCAGTTCCAACCAAAATGCCTTATGTCAGACAAAAAATCCTCTAGCGGCGAAAAATTACTGTATTGCTCGTTCTGCGGCAAAAGCCAGCACGAGGTGAAGAAACTCATCGCCGGCCCGTCCGTGTTCATTTGCGACGAGTGCATCGACCTGTGCAACGACATCATCCGTGATGAAACGTCGAGCATCGAGACGGTGACCGGTACCAAATCCGACCTGCCGACGCCGCAAGAAATTGCCGCCTTGCTCGATCAGTACGTGATCGGCCAGCAGACTGCCAAGCGCATCCTGTCGGTGGCGGTGTACAACCATTACAAGCGTCTCAAGCACCTGGGCAAGAAAGACGACATCGAACTGGCCAAGAGCAATATCTTGCTGGTCGGTCCTACCGGCTCGGGCAAGACCCTGCTGGCACAGACCCTGGCGCGCATGCTCAACGTGCCGTTCGTGATCGCCGACGCCACCACCCTGACCGAAGCCGGTTACGTGGGTGAAGACGTGGAAAACATCATCCAGAAGCTGCTGCAAAGCTGCAACTATGACGTCGAGAAAGCTCAGCGCGGCATCGTCTACATCGATGAAATCGACAAGATTTCGCGCAAGTCCGACAATCCGTCCATCACGCGCGACGTGTCGGGCGAGGGCGTGCAGCAAGCCTTGTTGAAATTGATCGAAGGCACGATGGCTTCCGTGCCGCCACAAGGCGGCCGCAAGCATCCGAACCAGGATTTCGTGCAGATCGACACGACCAACATCATGTTCATCTGCGGCGGTGCCTTTGACGGTCTGTCGAAAGTGATCGCCAACCGTTCCGAAAAGAGCGGCATCGGCTTCTCGGCCACGGTGCGCAGCAAGTCGCAAAGCTCGGCTAGCGAACTGATGCTGCAAGCGGAACCGGAAGATCTGGTCAAGTTCGGCCTGATCCCGGAACTGGTCGGTCGTCTGCCCGTCATCGCCACCCTGGCAGAATTGACGGAAGAGGCGCTGATCCAGATTCTCGTCGAGCCGAAAAATGCGCTGATCAAGCAGTATTCGAAGCTGCTCGAGATGGAAGGCGCGGAACTGGAGATTCGTCCGGCCGCCCTGCATGCGATCGCCAAGAAAGCGCTGGCGCGCAAGACGGGCGCCCGTGGCCTGCGTTCCATCCTGGAACATGCTTTGCTGGACGTCATGTACGAACTGCCGAGCGAACAAAATGTAGTGAAGGTCGTCATCGACGAAAATACCATCACCAGCGGCGCCAAACCTTTGTTGATTTATCAAGAGACTGCCAAGGCCTCCGGAGAAAATTGATTACTGCTGAGACAAATGCATAAAAAGGATTTTGATTCCTTAATGCATGGCAGTACAATTTAAATCAATGAGTGCAGGCTTCAATCGGAAAGCCACTCGCGGCGCTTAGCTGCGCGTGGCTTTTTTACTGTGAAAACTGCATTTATTAACGTCATGCGGGTGTGTTTTGCGAAATAAACAGAAAAATGTTTGTTTCACAGAATTATTTATTCTCGCCGGTCTTGTGTTTTGGCAGCGAGCGCCAACATCGTAAACACGCTTTCTATAAGGTACGCCATGACAACTTCCAAATTAACTGAGCAAACTCAACTGCCGTTATTGCCGCTGCGGGATGTCGTCGTTTTCCCGCATATGGTGATACCGCTGTTCGTTGGCCGTCCAAAGTCGATCAAGGCGCTGGAAGCTGCGATGGAGCAGGGCAAGAGCATCATGCTTGCCGCTCAAAAAGCAGCCGCGAAGGACGAGCCGTCTCCTTCGGATATCTATGAAATTGGCTGCGTCGCCAATATTCTGCAAATGCTGAAGCTGCCCGATGGCACCGTCAAGGTGCTGGTCGAAGGCGCGCAGCGTGCCCGAATCAACCACATCAGCGATGCGCCGACGCACTTCATCGCCGACCTGACGCCGCTCGAGTCCGAGCCGGGCGACGAGTCGGAAGTCGAAGCCATGCGCCGCGCGATCGTGCAGCAGTTCGACCAGTACGTCAAACTGAACAAAAAGATTCCACCGGAAATCCTCGCTTCGCTGTCGGGCATCGACGATGCCGGCCGCCTGGCCGACACGGTGGCCGCGCATCTGCCGCTGAAGCTGGAGCAAAAACAAGTCATCCTGGAAATTTTCAGCGTGGCCAAGCGCCTCGAGCACCTGCTGGGCCAGCTCGAAGGCGAGCTCGACATTCTGCAGGTGGAAAAGCGCATCCGTGGCCGCGTGAAGCGCCAGATGGAAAAGTCGCAGCGCGAGTACTACCTGAACGAGCAAGTCAAGGCCATCCAGAAAGAACTGGGCGAGGGCGAAGATGGTGCCGACCTCGACGAGCTGGAGAAAAAAGTCGCTTCGGCCAAGATGCCGAAGGAAGCGCTCGACAAGGCTACCAACGAGCTGAAAAAGCTGAAACTGATGTCGCCGATGTCGGCCGAAGCCACCGTCGTGCGCAACTACATCGACACCCTGGTCAATTTGCCTTGGAAAAAGAAATCCAAGGTCAATAACGACCTGTCGAATGCGGAAAAAGTGCTTGAGGGCGACCACTACGGCCTCGACAAGGTCAAGGAACGCATCCTGGAATACCTCGCGGTGCAACAGCGCGTCGACAAGCTCAAAGCCCCGATCCTGTGCTTCGTCGGCCCTCCTGGCGTGGGTAAAACCTCGCTGGGCCAGTCCATCGCCCGCGCGACGAACCGCAAGTTCGTGCGCATGGCCCTGGGCGGCGTGCGCGACGAAGCCGAGATCCGCGGCCATCGCCGCACCTACATCGGCTCGATGCCGGGCAAGATTTTGCAATCGCTGTCGAAAGTCGGCGTGCGCAATCCTCTGTTCCTGCTCGATGAAGTCGACAAGATGGGCGCCGATTTCCGTGGCGATCCATCGTCGGCTCTGCTGGAAGTGCTGGACCCGGAACAGAACCACACGTTCTCCGACCATTACATCGAAGTCGATTTCGACTTGTCTGACGTGATGTTCGTGGCCACGTCGAACTCGTACAACATTCCGCCAGCCTTGCTTGACCGCATGGAAGTGATTCGTCTGTCCGGTTACACGGAAGATGAAAAAACCAGCATCGCGCAGCGTTACCTGCTGCCGAAGCAGATCAAGAACAATGGCTTGAAGGAAGAGGAAATCTCGGTGGCCGAGTCGGCCTTGCGCGACATCATCCGCTACTACACGCGGGAAGCCGGTGTGCGTTCGCTCGAGCGTGAAGTATCGAAGATCTGCCGCAAGGTGGTCAAGATGCTGCTGCTGAAGAAATCCGACAAAAAAGTCATCGTCAACTCGAAGAACCTGGATAAATTCCTCGGTGTGCGCCGCTATGATTTCGGTGTCGCAGAGAAAGAAAACCAGGTCGGCCAGGTGGTTGGTCTGGCATGGACGGAAGTGGGCGGCGATCTGCTGACCATCGAAGCCGTGTCGATGCCGGGCAAGGGCGGCATCATCCGCACGGGTACCTTGGGCGACGTCATGAAAGAGTCGATCGAGGCAGCCCGCACGGTGGTGCGCAGCCGGGCACAGCGCCTGGGCATCAAGGCGGACGTGTTTGAGAAGAGCGACATCCACATCCACGTGCCGGAAGGCGCGACACCGAAGGATGGTCCTTCGGCTGGCGCGGCCATGACGGTGGCGATGGTGTCGGTCTTCACGGGCATTCCCGTGCGTGCCGACGTGGCGATGACGGGCGAGATCACCTTGCGCGGCGAAGTATTGCCGATCGGCGGCCTGAAAGAAAAGCTGCTGGCGGCCCATCGCGGCGGCATCAAGACGGTCCTGATTCCAGAGCAGAATGTGAAAGACCTGGCCGACATTCCGGACAACGTCAAGAACAAACTGGAGATCGTACCGGTGCGCTGGATCGACAAAGTGCTGGAAATCGCCCTCGAACGCATGCCTGAAGCGTTGGCGGATGTCGCTGCGGTGGAGGCTGTCACGGCCGCCGCGGCCAAGCCTGACGCGGCCGGCGAGGTAGTAAAACACTAACGTTTTACCCCTGTTTTCCCCAAACAAGCGCTTTTAGAGCGCTTGTTTTATATTGAAACGTGAATTGCGCCCCCAAAGCGCTTGACACATATACAGTGTGGCTTGTTTAATACGCCTGCACATTTTTTTCGCCGGACAGCTGTGGTGCCAAAAGTGCCGCAACGATACGGTAAACGTTTTATACCTTTGTAATTGGGGATGCTAGTGAACAAGACTGAATTGATCGACCACATTGCTGAAAAAGCTGACATTTCCAAAGCCGCCGCTGCGCGCGCACTCGACGCTGTTATCGGCGGCGTGACGGAAACTTTGAAAAACAACGACAGCGTGACGCTGGTTGGTTTTGGCACTTTCTCGGTCAGCGAACGCGCTGAGCGTACCGGCCGCAATCCGCGTACCAAAGAAGCGATCACGATCGAAGCTGCAAAAGTTCCAAAATTTAAAGCTGGTAAAGCTTTGAAGGATGCTGTAAACTAACGGACTTCGGTGAGGTGACAATCACCGGAAACATTTGGCGGCGCCTCCGGGTGCCGCGATTTCAGGGTTGAAGTTCTTCGAATAACAACCCTGGATACAAATGCAAGTAGTACTGTGTATTTTTCGGAGTGGTAGTTCAGTTGGTTAGAATGCCGGCCTGTCACGTCGGAGGTCGCGGGTTCGAGTCCCGTCCGCTCCGCCAAAAAAATACGCTCTTAAGGAGTGGTAGTTCAGTTGGTTAGAATACCGGCCTGTCACGTCGGGGGTCGCGGGTTCGAGTCCCGTCCGCTCCGCCAGAATATAGAAGCCCGCGCTGCTGAATAAGTAGCGCGGGTTTTTCTTTTTCAGCGCCAGATTATCTCGGCGCGCCTGCTTTTAAAATCCCGTCCTGCCGTTTTGAATAAAAACACCCGCATTTAAATCCGCTTTAAGCTGCGTCCGGTTAAATGCGCGAGTCCGGCGCCTTGCCGTCCAGGCGGCGCCAGGGCAGGGCGCGCGCCCTGATTTACTCTTGCTATAGCGCTATGGGCATTGTAGAATCAGGAGATAATGGCTTGGGCGTCAGAATCCTGCTTTAGTTCCAGCGCCAAGTTGTTGAATCTAAAGGGGAAGTGGACATCTGTCCCGTCCATTCCGCCGAAGAAATCAAGGCGAACGCATGTTCGCCTTTTTTTATAGTGATCCACTCATCCCGAATTGGCTGACCATGTTTGAATTTATTCGTACCCATCGACGCTTGATGCAGTTTCTCCTGATGCTGGTCATCGTCCCGTCTTTTGCACTGGTCGGTATCAGCGGCTACCAAAGCTTCGGCGATGGCGCGAACACCATCGCCAAGGTCGGCGACCAGGTCGTTACGCAGCAGCAATATGAAGAAGCGCAACGCCAGCAGATCGACCGCTACCGCCAGATGATGGGCGAGCAGTTCGACCAAAAAATGTTTGACACGCCGGAAGCGCGCCAGAGCATCCTCGACAACCTGATCGCCGAGCGCGCCGTGGCCGCCGAAGTGGGCCGTAGCCACCTGGTCATCAGCGATGCCGTGCTGCAAAAGGAAGTGCTGGAAATCCCAGGCTTGACCTTGCCGGACGGTAAATTCGACCTGGAACGCTACAAGGCCATGCTGGCCGCCCAAGGCATGACGCCGCAGATGTACGATGCGCGCCGCCGCAGCGACCTGGCCCTGCAGCAACTGGCCGGCGCCGTGCAAGGCACCGCCTTCGCGCCAAGCACCGTCTCCAAACGCCTGTCCGACATCACCTCGGAAGAGCGTGAAGTGCAGGAACTGTTGCTGCCGATCGCCCAGTACGTGTCGGAAGTCAAAGTGACGGACGCCATGATCAAGGCTTTCTATGACAAGAACAGCAAGTTCTTCGAGATCCCGGAACAAGCCAAGATCGAGTACGTTGTGCTTGACGACAGCGCCGCCGGCGAGCAAGTCGACGTCACCGACGCCGACGTGACCGGCTACTACGCGAAGAACCAGAAAGCCTACACGACGGAAGAAGCGCGTCAGGCCAGCCATATCCTCGTCGCCGTCAAGAAAGACGCATCGGCCGCCGACAAGGCAGCCGCCAAGGCCAAGGCCGAAGCCATCCTGGCGGAAGTGCGCAAGACGCCAGCCAGCTTTGCCGCCGTGGCGAAAGCCAAGTCGGAAGATCCGGCGTCCGCGGAACAGGGCGGCGACCTGGGCGTGATTGGCAAGGATGGTTTGCCGGCACCGCTGCTGAGCGCGGTTTCGAAACTCAAGCAAGGCGAAATCAGCGACGTCGTCGCTTCCGATTTCGGCTTCCACATCCTGACCGTGACCTCGCTCAAGCCACAGCACGTGCGTGCGCTCGATGAAGTACGCGGCGAGATCACGGCCGACCTGCGCAAGCAATTCGCTGCCAAGAAATACTCGGAAATGGCGGAAACGTTCACCAACACGGTCTACGAGCAATCGGACAGCCTGAAGCCGGTGGCCGACAAGCTGAAACTGAAAGTGGAAAGCGTCGCCAACCTGTCGCGGACGCCGTCGCCAGCACTGGGCAAGGCGCCGTTCAACAACGCCAAGTTCCTGACCGCCATCTTCTCGAACGATTCGCTGAAAGACAAGCGCAACACGGAAGCCGTGACCGTCGCTCCTAACGTGCTGATCGCCGGTCGCGTGGTGGAATTCAAGCCTGCCAGCAAGCGTCCGCTGGCCGAAGTCGAAGCGATGATCCGTCAGCGCGTGACCCTGGAAGAAGCGGAAAAGCTGGCCAAGAAAGCGGGCGAGACCAAGCTGGCCGCCTTGAAGGCTTCGGGCGACGCGACCGGTTTCGGCGCGGCGCAATGGGTATCGCGCAGCAAGCTGGACGGCATCAACCGTGCCGCCATCGCGCAAGTCATGAAAGCGGACACGAGCAAGCTGCCAGCCTACGTGGGTGTGGACCTGCCAGCCCTGGGCTATGGCATCTACCGCATCGCCAAGGTGCAGCAGCCGGCGCAAGTGGATGCAGCACGCCGCCAGCAAGAGAAAGACCAGATCAGCGGCATCCTGGCACAACAGGAAATGTTCGATTACGTCGAGTACCTGAAAGCCAAGGCCAAGGTGAAGATCGTCAAGCCGGTCACCGCGCCGGTTGCAGCAGCGCCGGAAGCGCCGTAATCAGTTTTAGCCCATAAAAATAGCCGCTTTCGAGCGGCTATTTTTTTGTCTGTGGAATGTGCGTGTCAATGAATTTACCATGACCACCAGCGTAAAGCTGGGGTCAGACCCGCCGGGTCTGACCCCGGATTTTTGCCTCGGGCTAGAGCTAACGTCAACAACCGGCTTACTTCGCGTCCAGCAACGGCGCCAGCCGCGGCCAGATATTCTTTAAAATCGTCGGATGCGCCTGCGCATTCGGGTGCATGCGGTCGGCCTGGAACAGCTGCGGCTGGTCGGCGATGCCTTCGAACATGAAGGGGACCAGTGGCGCCTTCCATTCCTTGGCCAGCTTGCCGTACACGCCATAAAACTGCTCGCCGTAGGCGCGGCCATAGTTGGGTGGCATGCGCATGCCCACCAGCACCACTTGGGCGCCCGATTTTTTGGCTGCTTCGCCCATGGCGCGCAGATTCGCTTCGGCGGCCGCCACGGGCAAGCCGCGCAAGCCGTCGTTGGCGCCCAGTTCGATCAGCACGACGTCGGGCTGGTGCTTGGCCAGCAGCGCAGGCAGGCGCGCGCGGCCGCCGCTGGTCGTCTCGCCGCTGATGCTGGCATTGACGATGCGCGTATCGTTCTTTTGCGCTTGCAGCCGCTGTTCCAGCAGCGCCACCCAGCCCGTGCCCCGTGCCAGCCCATACTCGGCCGAGAGACTGTCGCCGAGCACCAGCAGCGTTTTTGGTGCAGAATAGGCGTTCGTCATGCCTGACACCAGCAGCAGGGCTGCCGCAGGAAGCAGGGACAGCGCGCGCCGCCGCATGCGGCTGCTGCCCTCGACACTTATTTGTTCACGAAATTTTTTAAGATAGATCAGCATGCCCGAATTCCCTAAAGCGACTTCCACCAGTTTTCTCCCATCAGACGCAGCGGCCCAGCGGCCCGCCGCACCCAACAGCCAAAAGGCCCGGCCGGCCATCGAAGTGGTCCAGCTGGCCAAGCGCGTACCCGATGCCGATGGTGAGCTGACCATCCTGCATCAAGTCGATTTTACCGTGCAAACGGCGGAGACGCTGGCCATCGTCGGCGCTTCCGGTTCCGGCAAGTCCACCTTGCTGGGCTTGCTGGCCGGACTGGACACGCCCAGCGAGGGCAAGGTCATCCTCGACGGCACCGATATCTTCGCCCTCGACGAAGACGGCCGCGCCGGTTTCCGCAAGGAAAAGCTCGGTTTCGTGTTCCAGTCCTTCCAGCTGCTGGCCCACCTGACGGCGCTGGAAAACGTCATGCTGCCGCTGGAATTGCGCGGCGACCCGGACGCGAAGGAAAAGGCGCAAGCCATGCTGGGGAGAGTCAACCTGGGCAGCCGCCTGAAGCACTATCCGAAATACCTGTCCGGCGGCGAGCAGCAGCGCGTGGCTCTGGCCCGCGCCTTCGTCACGGAGCCGCCGCTGCTGTTCGCCGATGAACCGACGGGCAGCCTCGATGCCGCCACCGGCGAGGCCGTGATCCAGCTGATGTTCGAGTTGAACCGCGAACGCGGATCGACCCTGGTGCTCGTCACGCATGACAGCTCGATCGCTGCCCGTTGCGGGCGGACGATCACGATTGCGGCTGGTCGGTTGGTGTGATTGCTGGTGGTGGTTGTCGGATTACGCGTTCCGCTAATCCGACCTACCCGGCCTACCCGCCCTCCGAGGTGTAGCTTGGATTAGCGCAGCGTAATCCAACACACCCGCGCCATAGCTTATGCCGACAAGGCATTGATCAACCTGCGTATCGCCGGTATCAATTCCCCGGCCGTCAAACCAATGGGGCCGCTGCCTGCGGCCACCAGTGCATCGGCCGCCGCGCCATGCAACCAGACGGCGCCTATCGCCGCTTCCCATTCCGGCCAGCCTTGCGCCAGCAGGCTGCCGCACAGGCCGGACAAGACGTCGCCCGTGCCGGCCGTCGCCAGTGCGGGGCCGCCCGTGTTGTTGACGACGACCTGGCCGTCGGGCGCGGCGATCACCGTGCCGGAACCTTTCAATACCACGATGGCGCCCAGCTGCGTGGCCAGCTGGCGCGCTGCGCCCAGGCGGTCGGCTTGCACCTCGGTCACCGTCATGTCGAGCAGGCGTGCCGCTTCCAGCGGATGCGGCGTCAGTATCGTCGCCCCCGCGCCCGTGCGTACGGCCAGCGCCGATTGCAGTTCCGGTTCGGCCGCCATCAGGTTCAGCGCGTCCGCGTCCAGCAGCAGCGGGCTGTCGCTCTCGAACGCGCGCAGCAGCAGTTCCACCGTGCCGGCCTTGTCGCCGAGACCGGGGCCGGCCACCAGCGCCGCGAAGTGCAGGCCCGAGAAGTCCACGTCCCTGGCGTGCCGGCACATCAGCTCCGGCTGGCCGCTGTCGAAGGCGGGCGGTGCGTCGGGAAACGCGACATACACTCGTCCCGCGCCCGCATGCAGGGCCGTGCGGGCCGCCAGGATGGGCGCGCCGGCCATGCCTTGCGCGCCGCCGATGATGGCCACGCTGCCGTAGCTGCCCTTGTGCGTGTTTTGCCGGCGTGGCTGCAACTGGCGCGCGAACAGGTGCAGGCCACCCAGCTGCGCCTTCGCCGCGGGCAGCAGGGAGGGAGCGATGGCCAGCGCGGCCACTTCCACTTCACCCGCATGGTCGCGGCCATTCGCCGTGTGCAGGCCCGGCTTGTCGCCGATGAAGGTGAGCGTATGCGTGGCGCGGATGGCGACGCCGTCGATGGCGCCCGTGTCCGCGTGCAGGCCGCTGGGCACGTCGAGCGCCAGCACGGGGCAAGCGAGATTGTTGACCAGCTGCGCCATGTCGCGGCATTCGCCATCGAGGGGACGCGACGCGCCGATGCCGAACAGGCCGTCGATGACGAGGTGCCATGGCGCCGCGCCCACTGCCGCCGAGGCCATGGACGTTGCCGCTTCCATCAAGCGCGCGGCGCTGTTGCGCGCGCGGCTCAGCGCCTGTTCGCGTTCGGGCGACGTGGCTTGCGCCTCGGGCGCCAGCCAGACGAGCACCTCGGTGCCGCTGCCGGCCAGGTGCGCGGCCGCTTCCAGCGCATCGCCGCCGTTGTCGCCGGGGCCAGCCAGCACCAGGACGCGCCGGTGGCCCGCATCGTCGCCATCTTCCTGGGCGTGCAGCAGCTTCAGGGCGGCACTGGCGGCAGCCTGGCCCGCGCGCTGCATCAGCAGCCCTTGCGGCAGGTCGCGCATGGCCGCCTGTTCGATGGCGCGCAGTTCGGCGATGGAGTACAGCGGTGTGGAAGAGTCAATCAGGGGCATGGCGCGTGTTCCGTTAGTCAGCATGTCTTCAACATAAGGCCGAAGCGGGCGAAAGGCAAGGCGCGCACGCCTGCGGTGCGCCGTAAATTGTGCGGCTACAATAGCCATCTCACATAGGATCTCACACAGGCACGGGGGCAATACGATGGACTGGCAATTCTGGATCGACCGGGGCGGCACCTTTACGGACATCGTGGCGCGCCGTCCTGACGGCAGCCTGGCCACGCATAAACTGCTGTCGGAGAACCCGGGCCAGTACCGCGACGCGGCGCTGGCCGGCATGCGCCAGCTGATGGACCTGGCGCCTGACGCGCCGCTGCCCGTGGAACGGGTGGGCGCCATCAAGATGGGCACCACGGTGGCGACCAATGCGCTGCTCGAACGCAAGGGCGAGCCGACCGTGCTGGCCATCACGCGCGGTTTTCGCGACGCCTTGCGCATCGCCTACCAGAACCGTCCGCAGCTGTTCGCGCGCCAGATCATCCTGCCGGAACTGCTGTACGGCGACGTGATCGAGATCGAGGAGCGCATGGGCGCGCACGGCGACGTCGTGACGCCGCTCGACGAGGCGGCCGCGCGCACGGCGCTGGCAAATGCGCATGCGCGCGGCGTGCGCGCCATCGCGGTCGTGCTGATGCACGGCTACCGCCACCACGCGCACGAGGCGCGGGTGGCGCAGCTGGCGCGCGAGGCAGGTTTTACGCAGGTGTCCGTGTCGCACGAGGTCAGCCCCATGATGAAACTGGTGGCGCGCGGCGACACGACCGTGGTCGACGCCTATCTGTCGCCGATTTTGCGCCGCTATGTCGTCCAGCTGGCGATGGAGCTGCCCGGCGTGCATCTGCAATTCATGCAGTCGAACGGCGGCTTGACGGATGCGCGGGCCTTCCAGGGCAAGGACAGCATTTTGTCCGGCCCCGCAGGCGGCATCGTCGGCATGGTGCGCGCCAGCGCGCTGGCCGGCTTCGATAAAGTCATCGGCTTCGACATGGGCGGCACCTCCACCGACGTGTCGCATTACGCGGGCGAGTTCGAACGCGTGTTCGAGACGCAGATCGCCGGCGTGCGCATGCGCGCGCCCATGATGAGCATCCACACGGTGGCCGCGGGCGGCGGCTCCATCCTGCATTTCGATGGCGCCCGCTACAAGGTGGGGCCGGACAGCGCGGGCGCCAATCCCGGCCCCGCCAGCTACCGGCGCGGCGGCCCGCTGGCCGTCACCGACTGCAACGTCATGCTGGGCAAGCTGCAGCCCGCCTTCTTCCCCCGCGTCTTCGGTCCCGACGCGAATGAAGCGCTGGACGCGGCCACGGTGCGCGCCCAGTTCGAAGCGCTGGCGCGCACGGTGAACTCGACGCCGGAAGAAGTGGCCGAAGGCTATATCGCCATCGCCGTAGGGAACATGGCCAACGCCATCAAGCAGATTTCCGTACAGCGCGGCCACGACGTCACCGAGTACACGCTCACCAGCTTTGGCGGCGCGGGCGGCCAGCATGCCTGCCTGGTGGCCGATGCGCTGGGCATGCGCACGGTGTTCATCCACAGCCTGGCGGGCGTGATGTCGGCCTACGGCATGGGCCTGGCCGACCAGAGCGCCATGCGCGAGCGCGCCATCGAGGCGGCGTTGGGCGCGGACCTGGCCGGCGATTTCGCGCAACTGGGCGAACTGGCGCGTGGCGACTTGCTGCGCCAGGGCGTGGAAGGGAAGCGCATCGCGCTGGTGTCGCGCATGCACCTGCGCTACGAAGGCACGGATTCGGCCCTCGTCGTGCTGTTCGATACGGTGGCGAGCATGCAGGCGCAATTTGAAGCGGCCTACAAAAAACGCTTTTCCTTTTTGATGCCGGCGCGTGCGCTGATCGTCGAGGCGATCTCCGTGGAAGCCATCGGCGCGTCCGATGCGCCGCAAGTGGCCGCGCCGGTCCATGCACCGCGCGCAGGCGTGCTGGCGCCCGTGCAGATGGTGGACATGTACTGCGCCGGCGCGTGGCGCGACAGCGGCCTGTATGGGGCAGACAGCCTGCGCCCCGGCGATAGCATCGATGGCCCGGCCATCGTCAGCGACGCCAACGCCACCACCGTGATCGAACCGGGCTGGCGCGCGGACGTCACGGCGCACGGCCATCTGGTCTTGCGCAGGGTTGTCGCCTTGCCGGAGCGGCGCGCCAAGGGGTTGCAAACAGCGACGCAGGCCGATCCCGTGATGCTGGAAATTTTCAATAACCTGTTCATGTCGATTGCCGAGCAGATGGGCCTGCGCCTGCAAAATACGGCCCATTCCGTCAACATCAAGGAGCGGCTCGATTTCAGCTGCGCCATCTTCGACGCGCAAGGCCATTTGATCGCCAACGCGCCGCACATGCCCGTGCACCTCGGTTCCATGGGCGAGAGCATCCGCACCGTCATGACGCGCAATGCGGGCGCCATGCGGCCGGCCGACGTCTTCATGCTCAATGATCCTTATCACGGCGGCACGCATCTGCCCGACGTGACGGTGATCTCGCCGGTGTTCGATGAGGCGGGCGGCGCCATCCTGTTCTACGTCGGCTCGCGCGGCCACCATGCGGACATCGGCGGCACGACACCCGGTTCCATGCCGCCCGACTCCACGCGCATCGAGGAAGAGGGCGTGTTGATCGACAACTTCAAGCTGGTCGACGGCGCCACGGGTTTGCTGCGCGAAGACGCAACCCTGGCCCTGCTGGCGGGCGCCAGCTGGCCGGCCCGCAATCCGCAGCAGAATGTGGCTGACCTGCGCGCCCAGGTGGCGGCCAACCAGAAGGGGGCCGAAGAACTGCACAAGATGGTCGCGCATTTCGGCTTGGCTGTCGTGCAAGCCTACATGGGCCACGTGCAGGACAATGCCGAGGAAGCCGTGCGCAGGGTCATCACGACCTTGATGGATGGCAGCTATGCGCTGGACCTGGACAACGGCGCGCGCATCCAGGTGGCGATCAGGGTCGACGTGGCGCGGCGCAGCGCCGTCATCGACTTCACGGGAACGTCCAGCCAGTTGCCCAACAACTTCAATGCGCCGTCCGCCGTCTGCATGGCGGCCGTGCTGTACGTGTTCCGTACCCTCGTTGACGACGAGATTCCCCTGAACGCGGGCTGCCTGAAGCCGCTCACGGTAATCATCCCGTCCGGCTCCATGCTCAATCCGCAGTATCCGGCCTCCGTCGTCTCGGGCAATGTGGAAACCTCGACCTGCATCACGAATGCCCTGTATGGCGCGCTGGGGGCGATGGCAGCCTCGCAGGGGACGATGAACAATTTCACCTTCGGCAGCGAAAAGTACCAGTATTACGAGACGATATCGGGCGGCTCGGGCGCCGGCCCCGGTTTTGACGGCACGGACGTGGTGCAGACGAACATGACCAATTCGCGCCTGACGGATCCGGAAATCCTCGAGTGGCGCTTTCCTGTGCGGCTGGACAGCTACAGCATCCGCGCAGGGTCGGGCGGGGCGGGGCGCTGGCACGGCGGCAATGGCGGCGTGCGCCGGGTGCGCTTCCTGGAACCGATGACGGCGGCGATCCTGTCGAACAACCGCATCCATCCGCCTTTCGGCATGGATGGCGGCGCGGCGGGTGCGCTGGGACGCAATTACGTGGAGCGGGCGGACGGCACGGTGGAGCACCTGGCGCATATCGGCAAGACCGATATGCAGGCGGGCGACGTGTTCGTGATCGAGACGCCGGGTGGCGGCGCTTACGGCAAGACGGAGTAGGCCGCGCCGGTACTGGCACTGGCGCCGCTCAGCTGCGCGCGCACCTGGCCCACGTCGCGCATGGGCGCGCGGCCGAACTGGCGGCTGTATTCGCGGCTGAACTGCGATTCGCTGGCGTAGCCGACCCGGTAGCCGGCCGTGCCTGCGTCGATCTGCTCGACCAGCATGAGGCGCCGCGCTTCCTGCAATCGCAGCAGCTTCTGGTACTGCATCGGCGTCATGGCCGTAATCGCCTTGAAGTGGTGGTGCAGCGACGACATGCTCATGTTCGCCATGCCGGCCAGGTGCTCGATGCGCAGCGGCTCGCAATAATTGTGCTTGATCCAGTCGATGGCTTGCCCCACCTGGTGCGACTGGCTGCTGGCCAGCGCCATGTGCCGCAGGCGCGCGCCGACGGGTCCATTGAGCAGGCGGTACGTCAGCTCGCGGCGGATCAATGGCGCCAAGGTGGCGATTTCCCCCGGTTTGTCCAGCAGGCGCACGAGGCGCAGCATGGCGTCGAGCAGCTCGGCCGACACGTCGCTGACGGAAATGCCGCGCGTGGCGGGCAGGATTTTCTGCTGCGCCGCGCTGTCGCTGCTGCTTTCGCTATCGAGCAGCGCGGCCACGTCGGCGATGTCGATGCCGAGCACCACGCACAGGTGCGGCTTGTCTTCGCTCGCTTCCACCACGCGCACCTGCACCGGCAAGTCGACGGACGTCAGCAGATACTGCATGCGGCTGTAATGGAAGGTTTCGCTGCCCAGGGTGACGTCTTTCGCGCCCTGCGCGATGATGGCCACGCTGGGGCGCGCCGCATGGAACAGCGATTCCGTGACCGAGGACTGGCGGTGGAAACTGAGGTTGCCGATGGCCGTCGCGTAGTCGCCCGTGCGCGGCGCGTGGCGGCTGATCAGGGCGGCGATTTCATCTTGTGGAGTAAGTGGCGGGGACATGGTGTTCAGGATGCGTGAGGCTAAGAAGAGAAGAGCAGGGGCTGATCTTACGCAGATTTGGAGGATCGTGCAAAGGTCTTGCAGGATCGCGGTAACGGCGGCCGGGCATCTCGGGCACACTTGTGCAATCGCATGCATGGCACGCGTCACCCCTCGCCACACACATCTAGATACAGGAGTTTTCATGACCACCATCGCCAAAGGCTACGCCGCACTGGGCCCGACTTCCGCACTGCAACCGTTCACGTTCGAGCGCCGCGCGCCGCGCGAAGACGACGTGGCCATCTCGATCAAATACTGTGGCGTGTGCCATTCCGATATCCACCAGGCGCGCGACGAATGGGGCGGCGCCGCTTTCCCGATGGTGCCCGGCCATGAAATCGCCGGCGTCGTCACGGCCGTTGGCGCCAACGTCAGCAAGTTCAAGGTGGGCGACCACGTGGGCGTGGGCTGCTTCGTCGATTCCTGCACCACCTGCAAGACGCGCAACGTGGACCTGGAACAGTATATGCCAGGCCTGATCCAGACCTACAACGGCGTCGAAGCGGACGGCAAGACGGCCACGCAGGGCGGCTACTCGGACAGCATCGTCGTCAAGGAAGGCTATGTGCTGTCGATTCCCGACAACCTGCCGCTGGACGCCGCGGCGCCGCTGCTGTGCGCCGGCATCACCCTGTATTCGCCGCTGAACCACTGGAAGGCCGGCCCTGGCAAGCAGGTCGCCATCCTGGGCATGGGTGGCCTGGGCCACATGGGCGTCAAGATCGCCCACGCCATGGGCGCCGAAGTGACGGTGCTGAGCCAGACTTTGTCGAAGCGCGAAGACGGCCTGCGCCTGGGCGCCGACCATTACTACGCTACCAACGATGCGGAAACGTTCAGCAAGCTGGCCGGCACGTTCGACCTGATCATCTGCACCGTGGGCGCGGCGATCGACTGGAACCAGTACATCAACCTGCTGAAAGTCGACGGCAACATGGTCATCGTCGGCATCCCCGACGGCGCCGTGCCGCCCGTGAACGCCTTCGGCCTGGTGGGCGCGCGCCGCAGCCTGTCCGGCTCCATGATCGGCTCGATCAAGGAAACCCAGGAAATGCTGGATTTCTGTGGCAAGCACAATATTGTGTCGGACATCGAGATCATCCGCATTCAGGATATCAATGAAGCGTTTGAGCGCGTGGTCAAAAGCGATGTACGCTACCGCTTCGTGATCGACATGGCATCGCTGTAACGCTCGAGAAAAAGCCCAGGGCGTTGTTGCCGCGTCTCGCCGTACTATTCGTACTGTCTTCGACGCGGCGCCTAGCCCTGGGCATTTTTCGGGCGTTCCAACCGCTATGCTTTAAAAGCAAAAACGGCTGCTATCTGGTTGACCTGTGTTTGTTGGATTACGCGCTTTGCGCTAATCCAACCTACGCATATCCAGCAGTCCGGTAGGTCGGATTAGCTCGTAGAGCGTAATCCGACAATCCCCCTGAACGCCCCCATCCCCGCCAAAAATCAAGCTCCCGCGTCAATTTTTCTTTCCTTGCGTCAAAAATCGGCATAAAATGAAACTGTACAGTACAGTTTCACTACGTGGATTTAAAAAAATCAGCCATCCCCGGCGTGTTGGCCCGGGCAGGGGAGGCGTCATGGATAAAAAATGGACACTTCAGTAAATAAAGGAGCGCCGGCGATCCCGGCGGTCTTCAGGGGCAAGCGGCTTGCCTTGACGGTTTTCGGCATTTTTCTCGGATTTTCCGGCCTGGCCCTGGCCGCCGGCGGCATCGAACTTATTACCCTCGGCGGTTCTTGGTACTACCTGCTGGCCGGTCTCGGCCTGCTCCTTGCCGGCGTGATGTATCTGCGCCGCAAACCGTTGGCGAGCGGCATCGTCGCCGCGCTGGTCATCGCCACCCTGGTCTGGGCCGTGTGGGAAATCGGCTTCGCCTTCTGGCCCATGGTGCCGCGCCTGGCGCCGTTCCTCGTCATCGGCCTGGTGGCCGCCTTGCTGCATCCGTGGCTGGCGGGGCGCAAGCACACCGGCCAGTCGCGCGGTTTCGCGGCGCTGCTCGCCGTCGTGCTGGTGGCCGGTTTCGCCGCCATGTTCAAGCCGCACGGTGTGCTGGACGCCACCGTGCAGCCGCAGCAGGATGCGATCGCGGCGGTGAACGGCGGCAGTGCCAACTGGGCGCATTACGGCTATGGCCCGAAGGGCACGCGCTTTGCGCCGTACACGCAGATCGACAAGCGGAATGCCGGCCAGCTGCAAGTGGCGTGGACTTACCGCTCGGGCGAGCTGGCCGAAGGCGCGTCCGAATCGCAAAACACGCCGCTGCAGATCGGCGACACCATCTACACGTGCACGCCGACGAGCAAGGTCATCGCGCTCGACGCGGACACGGGCAAGGAACGCTGGACCTTCGATCCGAAGCCGGCCAACATCAAAACGTGGAACCGCTGCCGCGGCGTGGCTTACTACGAGCCGGCAAAAGTGACGAATCCGTTCCGTTTTGACGGCATGGCCGCGGCCAGCGCGCCGGTGGCGGGTGCGTGCGCCAAACGCATCGTGCAAGTGACCATGGATGCGCGCCTGATTCAGATCGACGCGCAGACGGGCAAGCAGTGCGAGGGCTTCGGCGACAAGGGTTCCGTCGACCTGACCGTCGGCCTGGGCAAGGTTAAGATGAACGTGCCGTACTACGCCTACACGTCCGCGCCCACGGTGGCGCGCAACCTGATCATCCTCGGCGGCTGGGTCTTCGATGGCCGCTCCACCGATGAACCGTCGGGCGTCGTGCGCGCCTACAGCGCCGACACGGGGGAACTGGTGTGGGCCTGGGACCTGGGCAATCCGGCCATCACCAAGCTGCCGCCGGAAGGGCAGACCTACACGCGCAGCACGCCGAACATGTGGTCGGCGCCCGCCTTCGACGACGAATTGGGCCTGGTCTACCTGCCGACGGGGAACGAGCAGCCCGACTTCTGGGGCGGCAAGCGTCCGCCGCTGACGGAAAAATACGCGTCGGCCATCGTCGCCCTCGACATGGCCACGGGCCGCGAGCGCTGGACGTATCAGACCGTCCACCACGATATCTGGGATTACGACGTGGCCGCGCAGCCAGCCCTGTACGATGTCCCGGACGTCAAGGGCGGCAAAGGTGGAAAGATACCCGCGCTGGTGCAGCTGACCAAGCGTGGCCAGATCTTCATGCTGGACCGCCGCACGGGCAAACCGATCGCGGACGTGGTGGAAAAACCTGTGCCGCAAGAGCACGCGGCCGGCGACTGGGTGGCAAAAACGCAGCCATATTCCACCGGCATGCCGGCCCTCGGCGCGGAAACGCTGACGGAGCGCGACATGTGGGGCGCCACCTTCTTCGACCAGCTGGCCTGCCGCATCAGCTTCCGCAAGCTCAATTACCAGGGCGAGTTCACGGCGCCGAGCACCCGCGAAACCTTGATCTATCCGGGCTATTACGGCGGCTTCAACTGGGGCGGCGCGGCCGTCGATGAAAGCAATGGCTATATGTTCGTCAACGATATCCGCATGCCGCAAGTGGTCAGGCTGGTGCCGCGCGAAACGGTGGACGTGGCCACGCTGACGGCTGGCCACGGCGTGGGCAGCACCTATCCGATGGATGGCACGCCGTTCGTCATCGACCACAAGGCCTTCAATTCGCCGCTGGGCATACCGTGCCAAAGCCCGCCGTGGGGCGTGTTTGCCGCCATCGACCTCAAGACGAAGAAAAAAGTGTGGGAGCGTCCGGCCGGCACGGTGCAGGATGCGGTCGTCAATGGCGTCAAGGCGAGGCTGCCCATCCCGCTGGGCATGCCAACTTTGGGCGGCGGCATGAGCACGGCGTCCGGCCTCCTGTTTTATGCGGGCACGCAGGATTACTATTTGCGCGCCATGGATATCGCCACGGGCCGTGAAGTGTGGAAGGCGCGCCTGCCGGTCGGTTCGCAAGGCACGCCGATGACGTACGTGTCGCCCAAGTCGGGCCGCCAGTACGTCGTGGTGGTGGCGGGCGGCGCCCGCCAGAGTCCGGACCGGGGGGATTACGTGATAGCATACGCGCTTCCCAAGACACAGTAAGAGTTTGCTTCATGCCCCAGTTGCGCACCGTTCCCGCTTCCCCGAGTACCCGAAGCGAGGAGCGGCGGCGCAAGCTGCTGGTGGCGGCATCCAGGCTCTTTCTTGACTCCGGCTACGACGGCGTCAGCATGGATGCCATCGTGGCCGAGGCGGGTGGTTCGAAAGCCACCGCCTACCGCTATTTCGGCAGCAAGCAGGACCTGCTGGTGGCCGTGGTCGAATACCTGTGCGCCGATTTCATCATCGCGCTACGCCAGCTCGATACCTCGCAAGTCGGCCTGGAGCAGGGCTTGCAGCTGATCCTCGATGAACTGGTGGCCGTCGTCACCAGCCCCCGCCACGTGGATTTCTACCGCCTCGTCGTCACGGGCGCCGCCGCCGTGCCGGCCGTGGGCCTCACCTGGTACGAACATGGCCCGCAAGTGTGGCATGCATTGATCCTGCGCCTGCTGGAACAGCAGCGCACCCAGGGCCGTATCGCGCCCGACACCTCGTTTTCCAACCTGCCGCAGATTCTCTTCGACGCCGTCTTCTCGCACCTGACCACGCGCACCGTCATGCTGGGGCAGGGCGGCGATGCGGCCACGTTCCGGCCCTTGATCGCGGAGCTGATCGAGCTGGTGCTGGCGCGGGTGGGATGTGGCCGTGTGCCGCCGCGTTAAGCTGCACTGAAAATCACCCCCCCCCCCCTTTTTTTTCCACGGATTTGCAAGGGCATCCGACCCACGGTGCCGGTCTGATTCCGCCTGTCTTATCGGCCGGAGACTAGCCTCCGGCGCCGCGTCTGGATGATTTAAAAATAAATTTGTAATTGTGACAATGCGAGTGTTTTTAGCATTTTTTTATGATTATATTATTCACTGGCATGACGGAAATGAGCGATGTGCTTGATTTACGGCCATTCGACAGTTTCACGCACTTCCAGCATGGCTTTTCCCAGTTCATTTCCCGATTCATTCTTGAAGGGTGCGATGATGACAATACTGTTTAATGACTTGTCCTGGAATCAACAAGAGCAATTCAAGACCACATGCCTGCGCCATGGCATCGATCCAACCGCCGTTCGGGCGACACTATCAACCGAAAATATGGGCAAGGGCGTCTTGTGCGGCCATCCGGCGGCCAGTTCCGCTTTCCCGCCCGATAATATCGTCCAGGTCGACAGCATAAAACAGCTGAAAGCCCTGGGCCGCGGTGAGGGCGTGGACGATGTTCTCGGCGCCACAGGTGCGGCCGAGGTCAGCTACCCCACGCCGCTGGCCGAGATGGCGATGCCGGACCTGGCCGCATTTGGCGGGAAGGCCGTCAAGCTGCGCAACAGCCTCTCGCGTCCGCAATTCCAAGCCGTTTCCGACGCCATGAACGCCTACCTGCTCGGTGATTCAAGCCGCGTCGCGGACTATGAAGACTACATCAACACGCTGCACTTTCCGCTGCAAATGGCCGTCTACGCGGTGACCGACCTGGAAATCACGGCTGCCAATCCATTGCTGGTCGACAATTCGAACGCGCCCACCAGCCTGATATTCGGCACGGTCACGGTGCAGCCGGGCGGCTATATCGAGGCGCGGTCCACATTGCAGATGAATGTGCAAACCATGACCATCGTTTCCTGATCTCGTCACCGAGAATGTCGTAATTGTCACGTTTTATTTTCAACATCACAGGCAGTTGATGTTTCGTGTCGAGATCGCGAATATTAACGAATGGCTTCATTCCCATAATATGGCTGATGACTTGACGGATTTTTATCCAATCTGAAGGAGCGAGATGATGGTTAAACACTTTAAAGATCTGAGCGACGAGCAAGTGGCGAAATTCAATGCGCGCTGCGCCCAGCTCGGCGTGGACCCCAGCAAGATTCAGACCAGCGTGACGACCGCCGGCGCCGAGGACGGCCTGCACTGCGGGCATCCCGCCGCCAATTCGACTTTTCCTCCCGCGAACATCCTCAAGGTCGCCAATGTGGCGCAATTGAAGGCCCTGTGCGCCTGCAAGGACGAGGATTATGTGCGCGGGCTGGAAAGCGATGCCCAGGTCAGGTATCCGCAACCGCTCTCGGAGCTGGCGCTGCCGCCGCTGTCCTCCCACGGGCGCGACCTGGCTTTGATCGAGAACTTCATGACCGAGACCCAGAAGGCGGCGGTGGTGCAGGCCTTGCACGCTTTCCTGGTGGGCAACTCGAACAAGGTCAAGGATTACGAGGCGATCATCAACGCGATCCATTTTCCGATGTCGCTGGCGGTCTACGCAGCCCAGGACATCACGATCACCGCCGCCAATCCGCTGGTGCTCGATTCCGACCAGATCGGTTTGTACAATTTCGGCGTCGTGACGGTGGAGCCGGGCGGCAGTATCCAGGTCGTCACCGCCGCCCAGATGGATTCGCAGGTATTCAACGGCCAGACAGCGTTGGGCGGTGCCGGCGGCACCGTTCCGACCATTAACTTCCGGGGTGCCAACGGCAGCGACGGCACCGACGGCACGGCCGGCACCAACGGCAGCAACGGCGGCAATGCCGTGCAAGGTTCGCCGAGCGGCAATAACTGCGATTGCAACAATCCTTCGCCGGTGGCCGCCACGGCCAGCGGCAACGGCACTGCGGGCAGTGCCGGCACCCGGGGCGCGGACGGTTCCATTTCCGGCACCTCGGTGTTTTCGCTGGGCGCGATCTCCGGTCCGATCCAGGTGACCTACATCGGCGGCGTGGGTGGCAAAGGCGGCGCCGGCAAGGCTGGCGGCAATGGCGGCAATGGCGGCAACGCGGCCGGGGCGGCGGCTGCGCCCTGCAATAACTCATACGCCGGCACCCCGTCCGGTAATGGCGCCAATGGCGGCAACGGCGGCAATGGCGGCAATGGCGCCAACGGGCCGAACGTGACGATCTATTACTCCTCGATCACATCCGACACCACGTTTTCGATCGACACCTCGTCGATCGCCGCCGGCTCGGGCGGCGCGGCGGGCGCCGGCGGCGCGGCCGGCAGCGGTGGCACCGGCGGCGGCACGGCCGGGAACCCCGGCACGGCAGGCGTGCCCGGCATCACCGGTTCTCCAGGTACCCTCTCGGCGCGTCTGCAACCGGCGTAAGGGCAGCTTCACGACTGTGGGTGACCTCCCCGCGCAAGCCAGCGCGGGGTCTTGAAAGGGAGAAGAGATGACTACTTTTGATGGCAGCACTGCAGTGATACGTCTGCTTGGCCAGGATGCGATTCCGGTCCCGGACGCCGCCGCCGGCGCCGCTGGCACGGCGGGGGCCGCCGGTACGGCGGGCAGCTTGACGTCTGGAAAGTGCTGCAACTGTTCCAGCAACGGGAGCGCCGGCGGACCTGGCGGCTTTGGCAATAATGGTTCGCCCGGCGGGCCGGGCTGGCCGGCACCCACCTTCACGATGGTCGTCGGCAGCGTCGAGGGCTTGCTGACGATCTCCTCGACCGGTGGCGCGGGCGCCGCAGGCGGCGCGGGCGGAGTGGGCGGACTCGGCGGGCTCGGCGGCGCGGCCGGGCAAATGCCGGCTTCGGTCGAAACGAGTTGCCTGGAGGCGTCCGGCGGCAAATCGCCCGAGTGCAGCACGGCGGTCGGCGGCATCGGCGGCAATGGCGGCAATGGCGGCATCGGCGGCAATGCCGGTTCTGGCGGCAGCGGTGGCGGCGTCACCATCACCTACACCACCATGAGCGAACCGATCGTGGCGATCTCGACCGGCGGGCTGGCCGGTCCCGGCGGACTGGGCGGCATGGGCGGCGCCGGCGGCCTGGGCGGCGCCAACGAAGTCGCCTCGGGCACCAGCGATCCGAGCAACGCGGCCAGCGGCAGCGCCGGAGTGGCCGGTGCGAGCGGCAACCCCGGCGTGGCCGGCGCCGTCGGCGCGGTGCTGATACTGCAGAGTCAAACAGCGGTGGCGGCATGATGGCCGACGCCGCCCTCGAGTCCTACGACGCCGCGCTGGCAGCCGAACTGGTGCCGCTGGCCACCTTGGCCAACGCGTCGCTGGCGAACCTGTACCTGCCGTCCGACTGGGGCCTGGCATACAGCTACACCGGCGCCGCCTCGATGGGCGGCTGCCAGTACTTCCTGGCGGTCAGCCCAGCTTCCTCGCCGACCATGTGCGTGCTGGTGCTCGGCGCGCTGTGGAGCGATTTCATCGCCTTCTACACGCCCGACAACCATTCCTTGTTCCTGGTGCCGAGCAGCGTCGTCGGCACCGCCGCGGCGATCTCGGCCGACGGCGGCTTCGAGACCATGTACCAGTCCATCCGCAGGTCGCTGTGGGTAGACCTGGCCAAGATCCAGCGGACCATTCCCGCCTTCGCCACCACGTTGCCGCTGGTGGTGGTCGGCCTCGGGCCGGGCGCGCCGGTGGCGCAATTGGCGTCGCTCGACCTGCGGCCGAACAAGACGCTGTCGCCGTCGCCGGTGACCAGCTTGCAGTCCTACGTGTATTCCTGCCCGCCCTTCGCCGACGCCGCCTTCGCCGCCTCGTTCGCCAGCATGGTGCCGGCGGCCTACCGGGTGCAGGCGCCGGCCGACCTGTTCCCGTCGCAGCCGCTGCCGGCCAGCGGCTACGTCCAGGCCGGCGCACAGCAAAACCTGGCCATGGCGATCCCGACCTACGATTCGCCCTGGGTCGAGCGCGACGGTCCGTACTACCAGCAATTGCTGACCGGGGTGGCCCCCGTCAATGACGGCGCGGGCACAACGGCCGCGGTGCCCGGATTCGATCCGCTGCTGGCCTTTGCGATGGCCAAGCTGTCGGCCATCCCCTACCAGATGGCCCAGCATCCGGGCAGCACCCTGGCTTTCACTTACAGCCCCTACGTGCTGCAGCAAAACCTGAGCGTGGGCGCGACGGTCTGGGCCAGCCTGTTCGAGGGTCCCGACACGCTCGTCATTGCGCTGCGCGGCACGTTCACGTGGATCGAACTGATCACCCTCGTGAGCAATGCCGCCCCGTCCTCGCCAGCCTGGCTCGGCGGCAATTACGGGAAATATGCCCAGCCCCTGGTCGACCTGTATGCCAGCGGCCGCGACAGCCTGCGCGCCGCGCTCAACGTGCTGGGCAACAAGCCGGTGATCCTGACCGGGCACGACTGCGGCGGCGCGCTGGCCAACCTGATGGCGGTCGACATCCTGACCAATCCGCTGGCCGGCAATCGCACGGTCGCTTCGGTCTACACCTTCGGCACGGGACCGGCGGCCGATCTCACGTTCGCGCGCAACTATGGCTTGAGCCGCCTGGGCAGTTGCAATTTTCAGGTGGCCAGGACGCTCGACATCATGCCCGCCTTGCAACTGCTGGGCGCACCGCAAACCCTGGGCACGCCCGTGCCGTTGTCGGGAGGTGATTTCGACAGCTACAACGGCAGCACTTACCACGGCTTGTACAACTATATCGACCTTCTCAATCCAGGGAGCTGAACGATGGACGCTGTGACGCGACGCGCGATGTCGCCGTATTTTCTGCGCCAGCTGGAGTACTACGGGGTCGATCCGGCCGCGCTGGCCGGGCCGGTGCATGCCGGCCTGGTCCTGAGCGGGGATCCTGCGCAATCCGACCTGGCGCCCCAGTCGGTCGGACCGAGGCAGGCGGCCGTGTTCGCGTTGAGCGCACTGACCCTCGGGCCGGGGCAACGCTTGCTGGTGAGTGGCAGGGCCGGGCAGCGCGTGGTCCTGGTGCTCGCATCGCTGTCGATGGCGGACGACGCGCGCCTCGTCCTGACGGCCAACACCGATCTTGTGGTCGATCAATGGTGCCCCGGCGCGGCGCCGGGCGGAACCAGGGTGGTCCTGCTGACCGCCCCCGGCGGCCAGGCCGGCCCGGCCGGATCGCGGGGTGCAACGGGCGTGAACGGCGTTGACAGCCATACCCCGGGCGGCCCCGGCACCTTTGGCGGGGCCGGCGGGAACGGCAGTCGCGGCCTCGACAGTCCCGACGCGCTCATCACCATCGCGCGCCTGGGCGGCGACACGCTGTTCGAAGTCAGCGCGGGCAAGGGCGGCGATGGCGGCGCCGGCGGCAAGGGCGGCCAGGGCGGCCAGGGCGGGATCGATCCGGCCACCAGGAAGATGGCGGCGGGCGGCGCCGGCGCGGCCGGCGGACCCGGCGGCCATGGCGGTTCCGGCGGCAACGGCGGGCGCCTGCGGGTCTGGATCGAGGCGATCGATCCGGGCGCCAGCTTCACCACCCGTGCCGACCAGATACCGGGCGGCACGGCCGGCGCCGGCGGCGCGCCCGGCATTCCCGGGATGGGCCATCCGGATGGCGCATTCGGCCAGCCCGGTCTGCCGGGCAATCCCGGTTCGGCCGGCGCGCCCGGAGTGGTCGAAGTAAAGTTGGTTTGACGGAAACAGTCCTTGAAGCTCATGCAACGGGAGTAAATGATGTTCATCAACACGTTCTCTTGTGAGGCCCGTCGTGGGTAGCGCGGCCACCTTCGACGCGTCGCAACTGGCGCCCACGCTGCTCAAGCTGGGCATCGCGATCGGCATTCTGCGCGCGGTCCAGGGCCAGGCCAACAGCTACGAGCTCAATCCGGACTGGTTCCAGAACCCCATGAATCTGACCGGGGACAATCTGTCGACCAACGGCGCGACGATCGCCGAACTGTTCGCCGAGCTGCTCGGCGAAGTGTCGGCCAGCGCGCTCGGCTTGCCGGCCCAGGACCTGGGCAGCATGGGCGTGTGGAATCCGATCCCGTATCCGGGCAGCCTGACGGCGACTGGTTTTTACCTCGTCAATTACGCCGTCAATCCGGACCTCGTCAACAGCGACCAGGTATTTGGCATCGGCGTGCTGCACCAGTGGGATTTCGCGGCCCAGGGCGTGGCCGACGGCGTCAGCGACATCGAGGTCAGCGCCTGGGGCTTGCTGCCGGTCTTGAAAATCGGGCAGGGCGGCATGCACATGGTGCTGGGGAACAGCGACTTCCCGCTCAACATGGGCGTGCAGTTCGCCGCCGCAGGTGGGCAAAATATCATCAACAGCAACGGCCTGTCGTTCAACGGCGTCAAGTTCAGCGCCCAGCTCGACCTGGGTGCGCCATCGGTCGACCTGTCGGTGGTGGTGATGCAACTGCAATTGCCGACCGAACTGGTCCCGGCCGACCGCAACCTGAGCCAGATCGCCCAGATCACGCCGCAGGAATGGCTGAGCACGGTGTCGACCCTGTTCGTCTCGGCCTTGCAGCAAGTGCTGAGCCAGGACAATCGCGCCAGCAACCTGTTGCCGATCCTGGGCCTGTCGCCCATCGTCCCCGATTCGGCGGTACGCCTGCCGCTGCTGCGCTGGGACACGCTGCTGTCGCAAGCGAAGGCGGGCGCCTCGCTGGGCGCGCCCTTCGTCGCCTGGTTCAACAGCCTGCTGGCTGACGAGGCCGCATTCCCGGCCTGGATGGGCGCGATCGGCGCCTTGCTCGGCGTGGCCGCGCCCGAGGTGGCCGGCGACGGCAGCGTGGCCGCGCCGTTCATGGTGCCGCTGCTGAGCGAGCCGGCCTACGGCGCGCTGGCGCTGACCATGGTCACCCAGGTCGACGCCCTCGGCACCCGCTACCTGCTGCCGGGCCTCAATTTCCGCGGCACGGGCCAGCAACTGGGCACGGCCCCGGCGCACATCCTGATCCAGGCCCAGCTCGACCTGGCCCAGTTTTCGCTGGCCACCACCGGCCAGCTTGGCGTGAGCACCAGTTTCCTCAACCTCAATGTCGGCATCGCGCTGGCCAGCACCGACGCCGGCAAGCCGCTGTTCGCCGGCAGCGTGGGCGGCGAACAGTACAGCTTTGGCAGCCTGAGCGGCGGAGTTTCGGTCTTGCAAAGCAGTACCGCGGCGATGAAGGTGGTGCCCGCGTTCCAGCTGGTCGATGTATCGACGCCAAATGGGCAATACGCGCAGATCGACCTGACCCAGCCGGGCACCCTGGTCGAGCAGGCGATCACGGAGTTGTACACCCTGGTCGACGCTGCCCTGCAGGGCGTGTTCGGCCTGGCCGGCGGCTCCTCCTATGGGCGCCAGGCCGCCATCCTTCTCGGCGTGATCGCGCCGGACCTGGAGGCGGGTGTGAGCTGGCCGGCCACGCTGGCGCCGCCGTTCAGCGCCGCGCAAATGGTCACCTCGTTCCAGAACCCGGTGGCCGCGTTCAGCACGTATTACAGCGCGCTGCTGCAAGACGGCACCCTGGTCGACGGGCAATTGCCCGTGTACTGGCTGCTGCAGGCGGCTGGCGCCTTGTTCGACCAGACCGGCGTCACGACCAGCGTGAGCGGCAAGGGCCAGGCGGACGACCCGTGGCTGTTTACGCTCACGGAGGCCAGCCTGCCGGCATCCCTGCTGGCGTATGTGGAAAGCCAGGCCGGCGGCGCCAACCGCCTTACCTTGGGTCTGCAACTGAGCCCGGACATCAGTTACGCCAGCCTGCAAACGCTGGACATCGGCATCGACGTGTACGCGTTGAGCATGCAGTTCGGTAACGGCGCGCCGGTGCAGGCGTGCATATTTCCGGGCATCGCCGCGCACATCGCGCTGCCGCAAACCCTCGTCACACCGGCCGTCGCCGGCGCCGCCGTCAGCGTCGACGGCGCCTCCTTCAGCGGCAGCTGGTCGCCCTACGACAGTTGGCACTGGAACGTCGCCGTCGGCCAGCCGGCCATCATCGTCGACGGCACCTCGATGCCGGTCGGGCAGGACATGGTGTTCTCGGACGCTGATTCGCTCGATGAACTCGTCACGAAGCAGGGACAGACCTTCGCGCCCATCGTCACCGCCCTGTCCGGCGTGGCCGTGTACCGCACCAGCAACCGTCCCGGCCTCGCGCTCAACGCCTTGCTCGGTCTGCTGCCGAACCTGGGCGCCTTCGTGCCCGCCGGCCTGAGCTGGCCGGCCACGATGCCGGTGATGAAGCCGGACGGCTTCACCGACCCGGTCGGCGACGTCAAGCGCCAGATCTCGGCGCTGCTGGCGCAGGCGGACTACACGGAAGCGGCCATGTCCTTGCTGGGCTGGGCCGTCAGCGACGGTGCGCCAATCCCGGCGGTGTCGGGCAGCGGCAGCTACGCCGCGCCGTTCGCGGTGGCGGTCGACCTGCCGGGCGACCTGGACCTGGCCGTGTGGACGTCGGCCCTTGGCCAGACCCTCGGCCTGGGCTTGCAGCGCAGCTTCAGCTTCAGCGCCCTCGGTATCGACACCAGCACCGACCTGCTGCTGCGCTTCGTCGAAGTGCCCCTGACGGGCGCCGCGCCGCAGAGCAACTACCTGCCAGGCTTGCGCCTGCAGACCCTGCTCACGCCGCAAACGCCCGTCGTGGTGCCGAGCACCGACGGCACCGTCAAGACGCTCGTGTCGATGCGGCTCGGGATCGACATGGCGCTCGACCAGGGCAGCCTCGTGCTGCAGCCGCAGGTGCTGCTGACCATGCATAGCGGCGACGACACGCTGGTCTACGACCTGGACCAGTTGACGCACGAGAGCAGCGAATGGGTGGCCGTGTTTTACGGCCTGCTGAACGTGGGCGTGGGCCAGTTCGTCACGCCATTGCTGGGCAACGCCGCCATCGGCAACGCCTACCAGGTGCTGGGCCTGATGAACCTGGTCGTCCCGCTGTCCAGGGCCGATGCACTGGCCGGCGTCGATTCGGCCGGCTGGACCGCGATGCTGGCCGATCCGCTCAATTACTTCATCGAACGCGGCATCGCCCTGTTCCAGGATGCCGACAGCCGGGCCCAGGCGGTGGCGCTGCTCGAATCCATCATCGGCATCACGCTGCCGGCGCTGCCGCTGCCGATGCTGCAACTGTTGCACGCGTTGCAGCTGGTGCAGGACCAGGACAGCGGCTTCGCCCCCTGCCTGTACGACTGGGTGGCGCTGGCCGCCAATCCGGCGGCGCAGCTGGAAAGCCGTTTTACCGCCCTGATGGACGACCCGGCGCGCGTGGCCCAGCTGAGCGCCGAACTGTGCTCGCAGATCGAACCGGTGATCGTGGGGCCGGTGCAATTGTCGGTGTCGGAAGGCGCGCTGATCCAGGTCAGCCTGCTGGCCGACGCGCTGCCGATGTGGGGCAACTTCCTGCAGATCAGCGGGGCAATGGGGTTCGACCTGCGCAGCAGCGAATTGAGCGCCGAACTGGGCCTGTATTGCGCGCAAGTGCAGCTCGAAGTGCGCTCCAAGCTGGCCGTCACGGTCGCCGCGGCGCCTAAGGCCGCGTTCGCGGTCGAACTGTGCTGGGGCGACGGCACCCAGCCAATGCCGCTGCCGCTGACCCTGTATCCCTTCGATGCCGCGCTGTTCCTCGAGCAAACCATCGCGCTGGCGCCCAATTTCGCGCTCTCGACCTTTTTCGGGCAAGTGGTCGACGCCCAGCTGCTCAACGCCTACCCGGTCGCGCGCACCGCCATGTCGGCGCTCGGGCTGGCATTCCAGGACAGCGCCACCGGCCTGTGGTTCACCAAGTCGCCGCTCGGCCTGTTCGGCGATCCGCTCGGCTGGCTGCTGGGCGACGCCGTGCTCGGCGCCAATGGCCAGCTCAACATCGCCGCCCTGGCGCGCGTGTTCTCCACCATCACGGTCGCCTCGCAGGCCTCCAGCGGCGTCGGCATCAAGCCGATCACGGGCGGCCTGTGCATTTTCGGTTTGCCGTACAGCCAGCAAATCGAGCTGGTGGCTGACGTTGCCGCGCAGACATTCATCATCACGCCCGGCCTCGCAGCCGGCAAGACGCTGGCGCTGGCCGACGGCGTCGAGTTGCGGACGCTGGCGTTTTCGCTGTCGCTGGGGCCGAACTTCCAGCCCGGCCTGGCCGGCAAGGTCTCGCTCAGCGGCAAGGTCGCGGGCGACACCACGCTGGTGCTCCAGGCCGCCTACGACAAGGTATTCCACCTGTCGGCCAGGCAGCTCGAGAGCGGGCAGAATTTCCAGATACTGCCGTTCCCCGGATGGCAAACGCTGGTGGTCGAGGCCGCGCAGCAAGCCGCGCAAGCCTTGCTCAAGCAACTGACCACCGTGCTGCTGGACGAACTGGCCGCCGGCGGCGCGGCCGCCTTCGTGGCCAGCCTGCGCAGCGCCTCGGACGAATTGCAGGTGCCGCAGCTGGTCCAGCAGCTGATCGCGGTCAGCGAGGAGGGCGCGGACGCGGTCGGCAGCGCGGCGCTCGCGTGGCTGTCCGCACGCCTGTCGAGCGCCAACGCGCCGGCCACCGTGCAAGCCGTGGCTGGCCTGCTCAAGCCGTATTTCGCCAGCATCGAGACCGATGCCGGCCTGTTGCGCTACAAGCCATCGGCCAGCCTGCCGGTCACCCTGGTGACGGGGGTGCAAACCCTGTCGGACATCTTGCAGGTCGGCCTGTGGGTCGAACTGAACCTGCCCACCGGCGACAGCATCGTGCTCGAGATCGCGCCCACCGGCATCGGCATTCCCGTGCTGGCCGACGGCACCCCGGTCAGCCCGGTCAAGCCGCAGCTGAACTTCCAGCTGGCCATCCTGGCGCCGCTGCAGGACGGCTGCGGACCGAAACTGTCGATGCAGTTCGACATGCTCAGCAGCAAGTTCCTGCTCGGCGTCGACCCGGCTGGCACGGCGCTGGCCGCCAGCAGCTACTACCGCGAATTGCTGCCGACCTTCTTCGGTCAACCCGATACGACCCAATGGAGCCAGGATGTCGTTGAGTGGCTCGAATCGATCCTGCTCAACATCGTGCCGCGCTACCTGTCGATCCTGGTGCTGAACCAGGCCGCCGTCAGCAAGTGGATGGAGCAACCGCTGTTCTCGTCGGACAAGGGGCCGAGCGCCGCCACCATTTTGCTGGCCTCGCAATTGATGATCCAGGAAGACAAGCTGTACATGCTCAACAGCCTGTCCGCGCTGGAAAGCCTGACCATCGAGCAATTCCTGGCCCGTTTCCTGCGCGCCATGTTGGCCCAGCAGTTCCAGCTGGTCAGCATCGGCAAGACCGGCGGCATCTGGCTCGGTCCGCGCAGCGACGGCAGCGACTATTTCGGCCTGCGCGTGATGGTGCCCGGCCTGGAACTGGCCGCCGTGCCCTACGTGACCTTGCAGCTGGGCGACGAAGACACCGAATGGATCGCCAAGGCCGGCGGCGACCCCGACCTGAAGGGCGGCGTCTCGCTGTACGTGCCGATCAGCACGGATTCGCCGGAATTCAGGAAATTGCTGCTTGAACTGGTCAACATCGGCATGGATTTCCATGGCAAGGAAGGCCAGAACCTGGTCCAGATGAGCCGCTTCAGCCTGGGCGCGGTCGCGCCGCGCGGCCTGATCACCTTCGACTTCGCCAAACCCAGCCAGGTCACGTCGTTTGGCGGGGGCGTGATGCTCAGCGATATAGGCATTTCGCTCGCGCCCAACGTGGCCGTGCCGGGCGGCAAGGCCAATCCGGTGGCGGAAAACCTGCTCGGCTCCGGCAGCGATGCCTCGCCGCAGTCGGCCAACCCGGTCGCCAATCCCGGTTTCTCGGTGCGCACCTCCTATGTCAACGATTTGTACGTCGAGCTGTTCAGCGGCGACGGCAGTGAGGGCACCCAGGTGTGGTTCCCGGTGCAGCGCAGCTTCGGCCCCCTGTACGCCAGCCAGATCGGGGTCGGCTGGGAGCAGGACAAGTATCTGCTCGACATGCTGTTCGACGGCAACGTCACCATGGCGGGCCTGTTCATCGGCCTCGATTCGCTGTCCGTCGGCGTGCCTGTCAAGACCCCGCTCGACCCGAGCGCCTACAGCATGGACCTGGCCGGCATCGACATCCAGTTCAGCGGCGGTGGCGTGGAAATCGCCGGCGGCTTCCTCAAGCAGGACAACCCGCTCAGCTACGACGGCTACGCCACCGTCAAGGCCGGCTCCTTCGGCTTGCTGGCGCTCGGCTCGTACGCGCTGGTGCCGCTCGACCCGGCCAAGCCGGACGGCCCGACGGCCGCCTCGCTGTTCATCTTTGTCAACCTGAACATCCCGCTCGGGCCCACCCCGGCCTTCTTCATCAACGGCCTGGCCGCCGGTTTCGGCTACAACCGCAACCTGCGCATCCCGGACGTGGGCGACATCGCCGAATTCCCGCTGGTGCAAGGCGCCATCGACAGCAGCGTGTTCGGCTCGGGCGCGACGCCGGATTCGGCCCTGAGCGTGCTCTCCAAGGTGGTCTATCCTGAAATCGGGCAATACTGGGCCGCAGGCGGCATCCAGTTCACCAGCTTCCAGATGCTCAACTCGTTCGCGCTGCTGATCGTCAAGTTCGGGCGCGAGTTCTCGATCGACCTGATCGGCATCAGCTCGGCCTCGTTCCCGCCCAAGGCCAAGCCGGCCAATGCGCTGGCCTACGTGGAACTGGGCTTGCTGGTCTCGTTCCGTCCCAGCGACGGCGTGGTGTCGGTGCGCGCGCAACTGACGCCGAACTCCTTCGTGCTGTCCAAGGATTGCCAGTTGACGGGCGGCTTCGCGGCCATCGTCTGGTATGACGGCCTTTACGCGGGCGACTTCGTCATCACCCTGGGCGGCTACAACCCGGCCTTCAGCGTGCCCGAGAACTATCCGGTCGTGCCGCGCCTGGGCTTCAACTGGCCGATGGCCATGCCGATCGGTTCGCTCAACATCAACGGCGGCGCCTATTTCGCGCTGACCCCGTCTGCCATCATGGCTGGCGGCTACCTGAAAGTGTTGTTCGAAAGCGGCCCGCTGCGCGCCTGGTTCGCCGCCGGCGTCGATTTCCTGATCCAGTGGCAACCGTTCTATTTCAAGCTCGAGGCCTACATCACCGTCGGCGCCGGATTCGAGACCGAGGTGGCCGGCGTCAAGCTGTCGCTGACGGCCCAGATCGGCGCACGCCTGGTCCTGTGGGGCCCGCCGATCGCCGGCGAGGTCGGGGTCGACTGGTACGTGATTTCGTTTACGATCCCGTTCGGCGACAGCAAGCAGGCCCAGCCCGGCACCAATCCGCTCGACTGGGACGCCTTCCAGCTCAGCTTCCTGCCCGCGCTGAGCATCGACACGGCGCCGGCGGGCGCCAGAACAGCCCCGGCCGCGCTGATGGCGCTGGCGCAGCAGGCGCCGACCCCGGCGCTGACCCAGGCCTACGCCGTGCTCAAGCCGCAAGTGACGCGCGGCCTGATCGGCGACTACCCGGATGTCGGCTGGGTGATCCAGAGTCCGTTCGCGCTCACCGTCGGCACCGTCGTTCCGGCGACCACCTTGCGCTTCGCCGGCGCCGCCGCCAGCTTCAGCGGTCCGGCCATCGGCATCCAGCCGATGGCGCAAGTCACCGTGACGACGCCGTTGACCTTGACCGTGCTGGGCTGGTCCGTCAAGGACCAGGCCTGGGAAGCGATCGGCCTGGATGCGCGCCTGATCGACGTGGGCATGCAGCAAAGCAGCTCGCCCGATGCGCTGTGGTCGAAGAACTCCTTCGATCCGAATGGCATCCCGCAGGCGAAGTCGATTCCCGGCACCATCCTGGGCGCCACCCTGCAGGCCTCCCAGGTGTTGCTGTATGCGCCGGTCGGTCCGATGGACATGGCCACGCTGGCCTTCGTCACGTTGGGTCCGCTGCCGCTGCCATTCGCCTGGACGCCGAACTACCCGGCCCAGGCGGAGCCGCTCCAAACCGACCGCGCCGAGGTGATCGCTTCGACCATCATGGATCCGCTGGTCGTGCTGCTGCGCAACGACATCCTGGCCGCGCTGCGCCTGTTTGGCCAGCCGGCGCTGGAGGCGCCCAATCTGTCGGTGCTGCAACACAACGTCGGCAACATTTTCCAGTCGCCGCCCAGCATCGCGCCGCTCGGCATGGACCTCGCGCCGGTGATCACTGCCTCGACCACGATGGCGCAGGCGGCGCCGCGGGTCGCCGCGGAAGCGCCCGCCGCCGTGAACGCCAGCCGGGTGATTGGCCACAGCCGACGCTACCGGGCCGGCGCCACCCGGCACGCGCTGGGCAAGGGCGACACCGCCTTGCCACTGATGCGCTACCGCAGCCGCGCCAAATGGGTGGCCGGCCTCGGCCAGTTCGCTGCCAAGGTGGCCGGCAAGCTGCACCTGACCCTGGCGCCGGGCGCGACCAGCATCGTGCGCCTCGGCGACGACGCCGCGCGCAGCGTGGAGCTGCGCGGCAACCTGGCGCTGCGCCTGCTCGCCTTCAACCGCTACGAGGAGCCGCTGCAGCTGCGCCTCGCCGATCCGGCGTGCGGCGCATACCACGCGCTGCCAGCCGCCACCAGCGAGCTGGTGGTGATTGCCGGCGACGCCAGCCCGGACGGCGTTGCCGGCTGGTACCACGACAGCGACTGGACGCGCCTGAACCATTATTACTTCCAGGCCGACGGCTGTCTGCTGCGCCCGGAAGCGGCGCCGGTGCTGAAAAAACCGCAGCGCGGCCAGATACTGGCCAGCGACGTCCTCAAGGGCAACCAGGTGCGCCAGGCCGACGGCAGCCTGGGGCAGGGCTGGCTCGAAACTCTGTTCTTCGAGCACGTGTCGACGGTGGCGGTGCTGGTCGGCGGCTCGGTCCGGCCACGCGTGCAGGCGCGCTGGACCGACGATCCCGCCAACCCGGCGTATGCAGGGGAGGACGACCTCGATCCGCAATTCGTGCTCGAGGCCGGCGCGCTGCAGGTGTATGTGTACCAGGTGCCCGATTGCCTCGACGGCAAGCTCGGCCTGGCGCTGCTGGTGCACGGGCGCGACACCGCCTGTTACCGCTCGCCGGCGTCGGCCAGCGTGCAGGGCGTGTTCGGCTTTTGCGCCGACGCGGCGACCCTGAAATCGGGCGGCTTGAACGGCCTCATGCAGTGCGCCGCGGGGGCGCCGGCCGATACCGCGCCGCCGTCTTGCCAACTTCAAATAGCATAAGGACAAGTCCATGAACGATATCGCCATCGCCGACGAGGATGTGCCGCTCGCAGCGGGACAGATCCGCTTCTATTGCGCCGCCGAGCCCCCGCTCCAGGCAGGCTCCTACTGGTTGCAGGCGCAGCAGACGGTCGACGGGTTCAAGGCCGATGTGAAGGGCAACAGCTTCGGCGTGCAAACCCCGTTCCTGGTGAGCGGCCCGCGCTTCCAGCTGCCGTCCCAGGACTTGCAGCTGGTCTATCCGCCGGCCAATATGGTTGGTAACTACGAGGAATCGCTGCCGCACGTGGTGTTGCGCACCCGCACCTTGCCGTGGGTCAGGTCGATCGACGGCAACACCAACAACGCGGGCGACAACGACGGCACCACGCCGCCCTGGATCGGCCTGCTGACGCTGTATCCGGACGAGCTCAAAGGCGCCACCCCGCAGGTGATCATGGTGGCGCAGCTGATCGACCCGGGCGACCCGTCCATCCTGGGGCCGACCCTGATCGACGCGGACACCCTCAGTGCCGATGAACTGGCCTCGCAACTGCTGGCCATCGACCTCGACCTGGCCGCCTTCCTCGCGCTCGCGCCGTCGCTGGCCGAACTGCCGCTGCTGGCCCACGTACGCGAAGTCAACACGGACCAGAAAGAGGTGCTGGGCATGGTCGAGGACGGCTGGTTTTCGGTCGCCGTCGGCAACCGGCTGCCCAGGAGCGGCTGCGACAACAGCTGTTTCCTGGTCTCGCTCGAAGGCCAGCAGGCGCATCTGCACGGCGGCCCCGCCATCGCGGCCCAATACAAGACGATCCGCCTGGTTTGCCTGGCAACCTGGAAGTTCACCGCCGCCGGCCCGCGCGGTAGCTTCCTCGACTACATGCAGAACCTGTGCGGGCAGGGCGGGGTCGACCTGATGCAGCCGACCCACCGACCATTCCCCGCCGACTTGAGCGGAGCCGAGAAAACGGCCGTGGAGGCACTCCAGATCGGCTACATTCCCCTGCAAAACGTGACCCGCAGCGGCGAAGTGACGACGTCCTGGTACCGCGGCCCCCTGTCGCCGGTGCCCACCAAGGCCGACCCGCTGGGCCCGTATTTCTTCAGCGACCGCGCGATCCGCTACGACCCGGCCAACGGCTTGTTCAACATGTCTTACGCCAGCGCCTGGCAAATAGGCCAGTTGCTCGGCTTGTCTGACGCGGCCTTCGCCAGTTCGCTGTTCCAGTGGCGCATCAACAGTTACCAGGCGGCCCTGTCGGCCGTCGCCTCGGACCACCTGCACGGCCTGGCCGACCAGTTCCAGCAGCCGCGCGCCGGCGTCACGCCGGTACTGCTGGCGGTGCTCTCGAGGGTGGCCGGGCAGGCCGTCTCGATTGCCCCGCTCAAGGCGCACGAGCGGCGCGACGAGGACCTGTTGCCCGGCGTGGTGCCGGACTGGGAGGAGCGCATCGCCGCCGGCGAGGACGCGCTGCACCTGTTGCACCAGCACGTGCGCAAGCCAAACTAAACGAGGAAGTTCACATGACCACAAGCAGCCATAGCGGCGCGACCGAGTTGCTCAAGATGTACCAGCAGGCGCTGGCCAGGACCGATGGCGACAAGGAAAATGGCCTGCTCGACATTCCCGACGACATCGTCGCCTGGCTGGCCGAGCTGTGCCTGCTGTACGGCGTGCCCTTCGAATACCTGGTGCCGGACGCGGCCATGCTGCCGCCTGAATCGATCCGCTTCTTTTACATGGACCAGAACTGGACCGATTGCGCCGTCAACGGCGCCGTCAATATCGCGCTCGGCTCGTCGCAGGATTACGCGCAAGTGCTGCGTACCTTCGAGCGCCTGGCCCAGCAGGCCGCGCTCGCCGTCGGCAACGTGCGCCCCAAGCTGCGCCGCAAGGCCCTCGCGCCCACGCTGCAGGTGGGCGGCACGGTGACCGGCGTGCTGCTGCGCTCGGCCGCCGTCACGGGCTGGCCGGGTATGGAGGTGAACGCCTTCTTCGACGTCCTGGGCACCAGGCCGGTTCCCCTGCTGCGCCTGGACCGGCTGTCCGACAACGTGCTGCTGGCCCTGTTCAACGGCGTGCCGCAGCTGGTCAACTTCTCGGAACCGCCGGAAGGCTTGCATTTCGGCGTCATCGGCGTGCCGGCCGAGCCGGGCGCATACCAGATCGCCCTGCGCGGCCTGGGCGGCGCCTTCCCGGCCGGCAAGCAGATCAACGATAGCCACGGCGATGCCTGCACCTCGCCGATCACGTTTCGCGACGGCGACCGCGCCAGCGGCGTGCTCGACATCGTCAAATGCAAGGACGCCATGGTGGACAAGCTGGTCGGCCTGGGCGCCTGGCAGGCCGGCGCTGCGTTTACTTCCTCGCAATTCGCGGTCGAGATGGTCAAGGGGGCGGGCTTGCAGCAATTCGAACCCGCGACTGGAAAAATTTGCAACGGAAATCTGGTGAAAGCATGAGCACGCCTATCGTCAATCCAACCTGGGCCGGACCGGTCCTGCTGACCCCGATCTACCTCGACGCGCTGATGGTGGGCGCTCCGAACCAGACGGGCGACTGGGCCGCCGTCGCGGTGCAGTACGACCAGCTCGGCCTGCGCCTCGGGCAGCCGCAGCCGAGCGCGTTTGAAATTGCGTCGAACCCGCCCGCGCTCGGCATCCACCTGATCTGGACCGTGCCCAGCGCGCTGCGCCATGGCCAGGTGGACGTGCTCGGCGGCGTCAGCTTCCCCTCGCTGCCGAACCGCTGGATCGTCACACGCAGCTTCATCGCCCAGCCCGGCGACGTGCCGCAACTGACGGCCTGGGTGCTCGAGAGCGATTACCTCGGCCCCGCGCCCGAAGGCACCCACGTGTTTCCCGATCCCGACGGCGGCAGCACCTTGCGCTACATCGGCCGGCGCTTCGACCTGAGCGCCTGGGACGGCACCACCTCGACCTACGGCAAGGCCTTCCTGCAGGCGATGGGGCCGGGCGACCCGACCTATGTCGCGGTGTACGACAACATGACCAACGTGCTTGCCTTCCACGACGACATGGCGGGCGCGGCCGCCGGCGTGTACAGCTACAGCAGCTGCGGCTGGTATGCCACGCCGGACGACGATCCGCTCTACGGCAAGACGGTCGACATGCCGTCCGGCTTCACCACCGAAGAGCAGTGGCGGGCCATCATGGACACCATGCAGTGGACCGTCGGCAATGACGCCGACCTGGCCGACGCCGAGCTGGACTGGCAGGCCTGGCTGGGGGCCAACCCGGTCAGCGGCGGCCCGCCCCTGACCGCCGCCCAGAATCAGTGGCCGGCGCAGAACCTGTGCCACGGCTTCGTGTATGGCTTGCAATGGAAGGGGAGCGACGAGTTTTACCCGATCAACAAGATCCTGGACGGCACCAATCCGCCCACGGTGGCGATCGGCGCCAACGCCGAGGAGGCGCTGTCGGCCTGGCTGGCCAAGGAAGTCGGCAGCGTCGAGGCCGAGGCTTTGCTGCTCGCGTTCCAGCAGGACATGGTGTACGACTACGTCGACAACCGCAGCGTGTTCCTGGTCCAGTCGCAGGCGGCGCGTTTCGCCACCCAGGGCGGCGGCAAGCAATGGGTCGTTTTCCAGGACGGGCAAACCTCGTCGCCGACCGACATCCCGACGGGCGCCTATTCGGTGCCGCTCGATCCGGCCGCAACCGCGGCCTTGATCAAGCTCAACAGCGACCAGTACCGGCTCGACGCCGACACCGCCTTGCTGGCCACCTTGAAGTGGCAGTTGTACGCGGCTTACTGGAAACTGGAAAACTATCCGCGCACCAATCCAGGCTACGGCGCCAAGGCGCAGGCGCAGATCGATGCCTTGAGCCCGCAGGTCGGCACGCTGCAAGACCAGATCGCTGCGCTCACGCTGACCCTGGAGCAGGACAGGGCGGCGCTGCAGACCCTGGTCGCGCCGCTGAACCTGACGATGAACACGATCAACCAGCCGCGCTTCAACTACCGCCAGGATCCGGTGATTCTGCTCGCTGGCGCCAGCCAGGACACCAAGTTCGGCGCCCTGGGTTCCAGCGCCGGCGACGGCCAGCTGTTCACCCGCTTCACCGGCCAGACCATTTACGCGATCGACGTCGTCTACACACCGGTGCCGTTTGACGTGACGCTGGCGGTGGGCGATTTCCCGGCTATTCTGTGGCCGGCCGGCGTCATGATCCCGAAGGAAATGCATGACTATTGGTTCGAGACCTTCCTGCTCGACACCAACAACGCCCAATTGATCGCCGCGCGCGCCTTCGAAAAGGCGAACATCGTCCCGAGCGCGGCCCAGCTGGCCGACCTGAGCGCGCAAATCGCGCGCCAGCAAACGCTGGCCTGGAACGGGCCGGCCGCCGAGGTGGTCGACGTGCGCACGATCGCCGGGACCGCCGGCCTGTATGGCGTGCCGCCGGCCAAGCTGTCGGTTGCCGCCTGGACCCCGCCGTGGGCGCCGATTTACCTCGACTGGGAAATCGAATGGCATCCGAGCGCCGCCACCCCGCAAGCGATGCTGGCGGACTGGCAGCTCGACGAACTCGATTTCGAATGGAACGGCACCACCGTGACCGCCGCCGCCGCCACCTACACCGGGCGCAGCATCCTGAACGGGCAAAGCGCGCTCGGCCTGCAGGACAAGCTCAACGACTTCCTCAACAGCGATCCGAACACGGCGCTGTTGCCGCAATACCAGATCGACGAATTGCGCGACATGGCCGCCACCATCGGCCAGTTCGACGTGCTGGCCCAATCGATGTCCGGCATCATCCAGCAACTGATCATGCAACAGCTGAAAATGAGCAAGCTCAGCTCCGTCCAGAAGACCGAGATCGCCGAACTGCTCGCCGACGTGGCCAGCTACCTGCCCGATGCGGGCGCCGACCTGTTCTTTCCTATCCACGCCGGCCATTTCCGCATCCCCAAGCTGCAAGTGGTCGATGCCTACGGCCAGATCCTGCGCGGCTCGCAACTGAGCGACAACCTCGAACCGATCCGCAGCGCCAGCCTGGTGACCTTGGGCGAGGGCAACAGCAAATACATGCAGCTGACGCCGCGCGTGACGCAGCCGCTGCGGCTGGACTTCCGCATGGTGAAGGCGGACGATGACAGCGTGCGCAGCAATTCGTCGGACCTCACCAGCGCCATCTGCGGCTGGGTGATCCCGAACCATATCGACCATAGCCTGGTGGTGTTCGACCCGGCCGGCAACAACCTGGGCGAGGTGATGCTCATCGACTACGGCAACGACGCCGTCGATGTCGGCTCCGGCTTGCGCTGGGACGCCGTCCCCGGCAGCAATGCGGTGCTGGGCAGCCCGCCCGAATTCGGCCCAGCTTTGCGGCACCTGAACGATTTCGTCGACGGCATCCTGCTGCGCGGCTCCGAGGGATGTCCGGCCCTGCAGGAGTTGCTCGACGTGATAGATTCGAGCCTGTGGAAAGTCGACCCCCTGGGCCAGCCGATCCAGGGCAACCTGGCGATCCTGCTGGGCCGCCCGATCGCGATGGTGCGCGCCCTCGTCACGCTCGGCGTGAGCGGCTCGGACGCCAACGACCAGTCATGGGCCGACACCGGCATGAACGTCACCGGGGACTTCACGTCGGTGGCGCTGCCGCTGCGCATCGGCGACATCGGCTTGAGCAACAACGGCGTGATGGGTTACTTCCTCGACGACGACTACAGTTGCTTTTATCCCTACTACGGCTATGACGACCGGCTCGCCATTCCGCGCCGGGTGATGGCCGACCGCACCCTGGCGCCGCGCGACAAACTCGCGCGCATGGCCAGCGACCTGGCCGCCAGCGGCGCCCCCGGCGCGCCCGGCCCGAACTCCTACCTGGTGGGCGACCCCGGCTTCACCACCGTGGCCGACGGCGTGACCACCCACAGCGTGACGATGCTGGTCGACCCGCGTGGCTGGATGCCGGCCATCTCCGGCTACCTGCCGGTGCAATGGCTGTCGTTGCCGGCCGGTCCGGTTAACAGCGCGCTCAACAATATGTCCACGACCTTCCGCACCGGTCCGGTATTGCTTGAAACGCCGCAGATCCAGTTGCCGCTGCCGGCCAGCGTGAAAGGCGTATGGACCTGGGTCGAGCGCTCCGGCGTGACCACCTGGAGCGAGAGCGACGCGCTCACCAGCGCCGGCGCCGTGGCGGCGCTGCCGGCCACGCGGCCGATCCTGAGCGAAGGCTGGCTCAAGCTGAGCGGCGCCCTGGGCGGCGACCAGCCTTGATTTTTCACTTACCCCGATAGAAGAAAGATGCGATGAGCGCGACAGTCCTCACTTATGTACTCTCCCCGGCCACGGCCGTGGCCAACAGCCGCGTCAATTTCACCCTCGTGGCCAGCAACGGCGGCGCCAAGCCCTTGCAGCTGACGCCGAACGATGAAATCTACATCTGCCTGCCGGTGGGCAGCGGCGCCACCGACTTGACGGCGGACTTGAGCACGGTCAACACCGGGGCGCCTGCCAGCTGGCGCTGCAGCAAGAACGCCTCGGCCGCCCCGTACAATTTCCTGATTTCGCCGAGCCAGAACGTCACGCTCGCCGCGGGCGCCTTCCTGGCCTTTGAATTCAATGCGGTGGTCATCAATCTGGAGCAGGGCAACGTATCCGTGCTGCTCGATGAGTTCATCGGTGCCGGCCAGGCCAAGACCAGCTTCCCGGTATCAAAAAGCGTGGCCGTGCTCAGCATCGTGGCGCAGGCGGTCCCGCAGATTGTCGGCCTGGGCCAGAGTACGACCCTGAAATGGACGGCGGCCAAGGCCGCCTACGTGACGATTTCGCCGCTGCCGAACCAGTACAAGACCATCGACCAGCTGGTCACGACGCCGTCGAAGGACGTGGCCCCCGGCGCGGTGCAGGTCGCCTACACTTTCTACGCGTGGACGCCTTCGCAGGAATTCGCGCGCGACATCGTGGTGGTGACGATCAGCGTGCCGGTGGTCGAGAGTTTCGAACCCAGAAACAGTCCGGCCATCAACTATTTCGATACCGTCACCTTGAGCTGGAATGTCGACTACGCCCAAACGGTGCAACTGACCACGGACACGGGCGTGGTACAGGTGGGCAGTTCCGGCAGCATGCCCGTGCAGCCCTACAACAGGTTGCAAGGCAATTCGGCCACCTACACGTTGCGCGCGACCGGGCTTGGCCAGCCGGTGCTGGCGCAGATCGACATCCCGTTCAAGCCGGTGACGGTCGATTACTTCCGCTATCCAGCCTTCGGCGTGACCAACACCTACCAGGTCGGCGTGAGCAACGGCGTTTGGCAGGTTGACCAGTTCACCGGCTATTTCCGGCTCACGGCCAGCGGCGCCTACGGGCCTGTGGTTCAATACCTGGGCGATTATCCTTCGCTGCAGGTGCAGGTGTTCCTCGCCAGCGCCTATAGCGTGGCCGCCGGCACGGCGGTGACGCTGCAATGGCAAACCAGCCTGGCGCTGTCGGCCAATCTTGGCGCGAACGGCGTGAGCCGCGCCATCGCCAGCGACCAGGTGGCCAAGGGCAGCGTCGTCGTCAACCCGGCCGTCACGACCGACTATGTGCTCAGCGTCAGCGACGCCAACGGCAACGTCGTGACCAGTTCCCTCAGTGTCGTCGTCAGCCCGTCGTAATCAATCAACCCTGCCAAATGGAGCAATCTTATGCGAGAATCTGAACGTGTCATTTACGAAGCCATCCGCAAGGTCAAACCCTCGCTGATCGAAACCGAGCTCACCCCCGCGACCCGCTTCGACAAGTTCGACATTGCGTCGCTGGAAATGGCGATGATCGTGTTCGAGATCAACGACGCCTTCGACATCGAGATCGAACTCTACACCTTGATGACCCTGGACACCATCGAGGACGCCTGCGTCCACGTCGACCAGGAGCGCCGCAAGAACGGAGCGGTCGGGACGGTGGTCGCCGATGCATGAGCTGAGCGACGAGCAAAGGGTGGTCATCACCGGCATGGGCTGCGTGTCGGCGAGCGGGATCGGGGTGGCGCCGTTCTGGGATGCGCTGATCCATGCCAAATCGGCGATCCGTCCCGTCACCCGGACCCAGGTGGGGCATACGATCACGGCGCCGGCCGCCGTAGTCGAAGGCTTCCAGTTGCAGCAGCACATACGCACCAGCCAGCAACCGCTGCTCGACCCGTTCTCGCAGTACGCGCTGGTGGCGGCCCAGGAGGCGATCGCCGATGCCGGCTGGAACCGCGAGCAGGTTCCGGGCGACCAGGTGGCCGTGATCCTGGGTACCACCAGCGGCGGCGAGGCCTCGCGCGAGGCCGAGGCGATCCGCCTGTTCCACCTCGGCAAAAAGAGCTGCAATCCTGCGCTGGTGGTGCGCACCAACCATCAGGCGTCGGTCAGCTGCATCTCGATGGAATTCGGCTTCACGGGCCCGGCCTTCGTGGTCCATAGCGGCTGCGCCTCGGGCACGCACGCGATCGCGCAGGCCTTTTTGATGCTGCGCCACGGCCACGCCGGCTACGCCATCAGTGGCGGCAGCGAGGCCAGCGTCATCTATTCGACCCTGCTCGCCTTTCAGGCCATGGGCGTGCTGGCCAGCGACACCTGCCGCCCGTTTTCGAGTGGCCGCAGCGGCCTGGCGCTGGGCGAGGGCGCCGGCGTGGTGGCGCTCGAAACGCTGGCCTCGGCGCGCGCACGCGGCGCCGTCGTGTACGCCGAACTGGCGGGCGTCGGCATCACCTCGGACGCGGGCGACCCGGTCAACCCGCTCGCGCAGGGCTCGGCCGCGGCCATGAACAAGGCGATGCGCTCGGCCGGCCTGCGCCCCGATCAGATCGGCTACATCAACGCCCACGGCAGCGGCACCGAATCGAACGACCTGGTTGAAAGCGCGGCGATCCGCAGCGTGTTCGGCGCGCGCGACGCGGTGGCCGTGTCGTCGACCAAGGCGGTGCACGGGCACGCGCTGGGCGCGACCGGCGGCTTCGAGTTGATCGCCGCCACCCTCGCGCTCAAGCACGGCCTGATCCCGCCGACCGCCAATTTCCTCGAACGCGATCCGCTGTGCGACATCGACATGGTGCCCAATGAACTGCGCGAAAAGCGGATCGATGCCGCCTTGTCCAATTCCTTCGGCCTGGGCGGCATGAATTCGGTGCTCGCCATCAAGCGTTGCCCGGCATGACGGGCTCGCACATGGCCGCCCAACGGCGCGTGGTGGTCACGGGAATGGGCGTGGTCTCGGCCGCCGGCAACGACCTGGCCAGTTATTGGGACAGTTTGCGCAACGGGCGCAGCGGCGTGGCCGCGCTCAGCCGCGAGGGCGAGCAGTGGTGCGCGACGGCGCAGGAACCTGTACGCCTGATCGGCGCCCAGGTCAGCCTGCCGGCCGCGCGCACGGTGGCGGCCAATATATCGCCCGAAAGCATCGACGATTTCGCGCGCTTCGCCCTGCACGCGGCCGAACAGGCGATGCGCCAGGCCGGCTTCGACTACCTGATGGAGAACAGGGAAGAGGTCGGCGTGGTGCTGGGCACGGCGATGGGTGGCGAGGATGCGCGCAACCTGGCCGGCTTCCGGGTGTATGTCAAGCGGCGTCCGCCGGCGCCACAAACCCTGATCCGCGCCATGGCCAACGCCGGCGCGAGCACCGTCTCGATGGCCTTCGGCCTGCAAGGGCCGAGCCACTCGGTGGTGAGCGCCTGCGCCTCGGCCACGCACGCCATCGGACAGGCTTACCAGATGATACGGGCCGGCCTGGCCGACGTGATGCTGGCCGGCGGCAGCGAACAGTTGCCGTCGTACAGCCTGTACAGCGCGTGGCGCCAGATGCGCGTGCTTTCGCCGGACGCCTGCCGGCCCTTCGGGGCCGACCGCAACGGCATGGTGCTGGGCGAGGGCGCCGGCGTGCTGGTGCTCGAAACGCTGGCCTCGGCGCGCGCGCGTGGCGCCACCATCCTTGGCGAAATCTGCGGCTTTGCGATGAACGCCTCGGCCGCCGACTGGACCCGTCCCGACAGCGCAAGCATGGCGCGCTGCATCGCGCGGGCCGTCAAGAGTGCCGGACTCGACGTCGAGCAGGTCGGCTTCGTGATCGCGCACGGCACCGGCACCTTGCTCAACGACGCGGCCGAGAGCGAGGCCATCCACGCAGTGTTCGGCCGCCACGGCGCCAGCGTGCCTGTCTCGGGCGGCAAGGCGATCCACGGGCACGCTTTGGGCGCCACCGGCGCGCTGGAATGCATCAGTGCGCTGCTGGCGCTCGAGCACGGGGTGGTTCCGCCGATCGGCGCGCCGCACATTCCCGACCCCGCCAGCAGGCTCAACATTGTCCATGGGACGGCCATCGGGCATGGCAAGCGCCATGCACTGTGCAATTCGTTCGCCTTTGGCGGACTCAACGGCGTGCTGGCAGTCGGGCGCCACGACGGGGAACCATGATGCTGCTGAAAAAACTCTACTTCATCGCCAGGAAGCGCCTGCTCAACTACAAGATCGTCAGCGTGTTCAACCCCATCTTCAACCGGGTGATCGGGGGCGACAAGCGGCCGCTGTACTTCGACATCGACGAGACCTGTCCCGCCTTGCGCCTGTTCGAGCAGAACTATGACGCGATCCGGGCCGAGCTTGACGCCGTGCTGCCGCACCAGCACGAAATGCCGCGCTACCACGACATCGATATCGACCTGTTGTATGCCTCGGGCCGCTACAACCGCGAGAAGCGCTGGAACGTGTTCATGCTGTACTGCTACGGCGAGAAGCCGGAATTCAACCGCAAGCAGTGCCCGAAGACCTGCGAACTGCTCGACGCGATTCCGCACCTGTGCCAGGGATTCTTCTCGATCCTCGATCCCGGCAAGTCGATCCCGCGCCACACCAGCCCCTCGCGCTACTACCTGCGCTACCACCTCGGCCTGAAAGTGCCGAAGCACAATCCGCCGTCGCTGCTGCTGCACGACACCAAGTACACCTGGAAGGAAGGCGAGGCAGTGCTGTTCGACGACAGCTGGGACCATGAAATCATCAACGACGCCCAGGAAGTGCGGGTCGTGCTGATTGTGGACGTGCTGCGCCCGATGCCGCAGCCGGCGCACATGCTGGGCCGCCTGATCATGCTGATGGCGCGCCGCGTCTACGCCATCGGCACCCACCGGCGTGCCAGCAACTACACCTGGAAAACAGATTAAGGAGTCCCCATGCGAAAAATTGGTGCGATCATCATCACTGGCGGCAGCCGCGGCCTGGGCCAGGCCTTCGTGCGCGACGCGCTGGCATGCGGCCACATCGTGGCTACCTGCAGCCGCAACGAGACGGCCTTCATCCGCGAACTGCGCGCGGCCGACCCGGACGAGAACCGCTTCTGCTGGCGCGCGCTCGACATCACCGACGGCGCCGAGAGCAAGAAATTCGTCAAGGAAGTGGCTCGCCGCTACGGCGCCATTTCGGGGCTGGTCAACAACGCCGGCTACAGCGACGGCCAGTTGCTGACGATGATGAACGAGGAATTGCTGCAAAAGCTGCTGAGCACCAACCTCGAGGCCTTGATCCGCATCACGCATTTCGTGGCGCCTTATCTGCTCAGGGAGGGGGCCGGCAGCATCATCAACATCGGCTCGATTTCCGGCAAGCGCGGCTTTTCCGGCATGTCGATCTACGGCGCGACCAAGAGCGCGCTCGACGGCTTCAGCCGCTGCCTCGCGCGCGAGCTGGGCGAACGCATGGTGCGCGTAAACGTGGTCGCGCCAGGCTTGATCGCCACCGAGATGGCGGACGCGACCTCGGAAGTGGAGAAACAGAAGATCATCGGTCTCACGCCGATGGGCCGTTTCGGCACCGTCGCCGACGTGGTCGGCGTCGTGCGTTTCCTGCTGTCCGACGATTCGGCCTTCATCACAGGACAAAGCATTACCGTCGACGGCGGCTTTACCTGTTAAGTGCCAACGCGCCAGGGAGGTCTACGGCAGCGCTGTCTGGCAGGGGCCGTCGGCGTGGCCTGGCCCTCGCGGCGCATACGCATGAACTCGACGCCCGCGAGCACATTACCGGAGCCCGAACCGGCTGGTCGCAGGGCATGCACGGGTCGGCGCATTTGACTGGACCGCCGTCCGGCTATCGCTTAAGGTGGTGGCTTTCGTAGCTCGGGACTTTCCATGCGCGTTTTACCTTCCATTCGATGGCTGACTGACACAACAGAATTGCGGAGTTGCATTTTTGGAAGCCCGGCGTGAAGGTCGAAACGCCCTTGCTCGTTCCCGTGCTGGCCGCGCTGCCGGTGTGCGCCTGCATGGCCATCCTCGGTCTGCCGGCCTACAGTAATGGCTATATAGTTGCCTTTCGTACGCTTTTCTTCGTCGCCTGCCTGGTGTGGCTGATTCCGCTGACGCTGCTGCAGCGGGCCATGTGGCGCCGCGAATGGTCGTGGCTGCGGATGGGGATGATACTGTTGGCGGTCACCTACGCAATGGCCATTGTGAACGCCTTGCTGGGGCAGCGCCTTGGGATTTCGCTCGGAATGGAGAAGGGCTACCACTGGGCCTCTCTCGCACGGGGTCTGGATAGCTGCTGGCTGGCGCTGATCGCGTTCTGCGCGGTGCATGCGGTGGGGGTGTATTACCTGTCGCTGCAACAGGTCCGCCTGCATCTCGTCCAGGCGCAAAGCGCTGCGCGCGACGCCGAGCTGCGCGCGCTGCGCCTGCAGGTCAATCCGCATTTCCTGTTCAACTCCCTGAACGCGATTTCCGCGCTGGTGTCGGCGCAGTCCAACCGTGAAGCCAACCGCATGCTCGCGTGCGTGTCCGATTTCCTGCGCGCCACCCTCGCACACGACGGCCGCCACGAGCATACGCTTGCCGATGAATTGGCCCTGCTCGACGCCTACCTCGCCATCGAAAAGGCGCGGCTCGGCGAGCGCCTGCGCCTGACGATGAAGGCCGGCCCTGACCTGCTCGACAGCGTCGTGCCCTATCTGATGCTGCAGCCGCTGGTGGAGAATGCGATCCGCCACGGCATCGCGCCGCTGGCCGCTCCCGGCCGGCTCGATATTCTGGTCGAGCGCGCCGGGGCGCGCCTGCTCATCGACGTGCGGAACGACGGCCAGCAGCGGGCGCACGCGGAAAGCGGGATCGGCCTGAGCAACGTCAGGGAACGGCTGCGCCACCTGTACGGCGAGGCTCAAGAGGTGGACGCAGGCTGGCGTACGGACGGTCGCTTCCACGTGCGCATCGCCATGCCGCTGCGCGGTATGGGGGCGGCGGCATGAGCATCCGGGTCGTTATCATCGACGACGAGCCGCTGGCCAGGCTGGCGGTCAAAGTCAGGCTGGCCCGGCGCGATGCCTTCACGCTGGTTGGCCAATTCGGCGACGGCGCCAGCGCTGGCGAAGGTATTCTGGCGCTGAAGCCCGACCTGGTGTTCGTCGATGTCGAAATGCCGGGCAAGTCCGGCCTCGAAATGCTGGCCGCACTGGCGCCGGCGCAGCGGCCGATGGCGATCCTGCTCACCGCCTACGACGGCTTCGCCCTGCAAGCCTTCGAACTGGCCGCCCTCGATTACCTGCTCAAGCCCGTCGATGACGAACGCTTCGACGAAGCCCTTGACCGTGCTGAGCAGGCTTTTCCCTATCGCGGCCATGGTCGTGCCGCAGCGTCGGCGACGCCGGCAGCGCGCACTTTCAGCGTGCGTGTCGGATCGCGCACGGTGCTGGTGCCGGTTGCGGAGGTCGAACGCATCGAGGCCGACGGCGATTACGCCTCCCTGCATGCGAACGGCAAGACCTGGCTGATGCGTGAGCGCCTGCACAACCTGGCCATGCAGCTCGATCCGCGCCAGTTTCATCGCGTGCACCGCTCGTCCATCGTGCGGCTGGACATGATCGCCGAGCTGCGCTCGCTCACCAACCGGGACGCCATGCTGCGCCTGCGCGACGGCAGTGTGCTGCGCGCCAGCCGCTCCTATATGCCCGCTCTGACGGAAGCACTGCAACGCCGCGACAAGAAAGCCGAATGAGGCAGGGCGCAACACGCGCATTTTTTCACGCAACAATCAAAGGCTTCGTAGTCCAACTTGGAGGAATGTATGGCAGGTAGAAAGAAGTTTGTCGCAGCAGTCGTATTGGGTGCGTTGTTGTCGTTTTCCGCCTACGCGGCGGAGGACACCGTCCTGAGCGCGTCCGCCCGCGCCGCGATCGTGCAGACACTGGTCACGAAAATGAACGCGAATTACATCGAACCAGCGGTGGCTGAACGGGTCGGCAGTGCGATCACCAGGAAAAATGCGGCAGGAGGTTATGCGAGCGCCGCCAGCGTGAAGGCGTTCAGCGAGGTGCTGGCGAAGGACTTGCGGGAATTGAGCGGTGACTTGCATTTCAGCGCCGCGTTTTACGAAGGTCTTCGTGAGCGCAGCGGTGCCGACGAACTGCCTAGCCGCGCCAAGATTGACGAATGGCGCGACCAGACCGTGCGGCGCGGCTATGACATCGAGAAGATCGAACGCCTTCCCGGCAACGTCGGCTATATCGAACTGCGCGGCTTCGGCGGTCCGGAATTCGTCGGCGCGGCGTACACGGCGGCGATGTCGCTCATGGCGGGGACGGATGCGCTGATCCTCGACTTGCGCCGCAACGGCGGCGGCAGCCCGGCCAGCGTGGCCTACCTGATGAGTCATTTCTTCCCGTTCGGCGACGAGCGTCACCTGATCGACATGTATGATCGTCCGACCGGCACGACGCGGCAGTTCTGGACCGTGAAGACGGTCACACAGCGTTACGACAAGCCCGTGTACGTGCTGACCTCGGCCCGCACGTTTTCCGGCGGCGAGGATTTCTCCTATGGCATCCAGGCGCAGAAGCGCGGCACGGTGGTCGGAGAGACCACCGGCGGCGGCTCCAATCCCGTGAGCTGGTACAACCTGGGGCAGGACATCATAGTCGCGATCCCGACCGCACGCACGATCAATGTCGTCACCAAAACCAACTGGGAGCACGTCGGCGTGAAACCGGACATCGCCGTGCCGGCGGCACAGGCGCTGCAGACGGCGCACGTCGCCATCCTGCGCAAGCTGGTGTCATCGGCCAAGGAGGGCAACGAGCGCAAGGAACTGCAGCGCGTGCTGGCGATGGCGGAGAAAGGGGAGTCCGAGAAGCCGGTCTACACGCTCAGGGGCGAGCGTTAATATCGCGGCGTTGATTGTGCTGGTGTTGGCACGTGTGGCGCGTAGGTCGGATTAGCGGCGGCACGCCGCGTAATCCGACATTGCGGAGCCAGCAATGGTGTCGGATTACGCTACGCTAATCCGACCTACGCCGTCAAGAATGGGCTGTGCGTTTTTGACGCCAACGCACCTCGCGACGCGTTTGCAAACCGTAGGTGTAGGTCGGATTAGCGGCGGCACGCCGCGTAATCCGACACTGCGGAGCCGACAATGGTGTCGGATTACGCTACGCTAATCCGACCTACGCCATCAAGAATGGGGTGTGCGTTTTTGACGTCAACGCTCCTCACGACGCTTCTGCAAACCGTAGCAGCAGGTTTGCAGTGCGTCCCTCACATCAGGTGGCAATACCGTACTTGTGCTGCGTGGCCGCATACTGCTGCTTGAGCGACTCCAGCTTCGGATGCTTGGGGTCGATCTTGCTGATCACCTGCATCTGGTGCTGTGCCTGTTCGGCCAGCGGGGCTTCCCAGCCCAGCATGTTGAGCTGGCGCAGGATGGCGTCGACGGAGGCGAACAGCACGGGCAGGTTGCCTGGGGTTTTGCGCAGGGCCTGGCGCAGCACGAATACCGCCCCCTTGAGCTCTCCGCTTTCCGACTTGCTGGCCGCATCCTGCATCAGTTCCTGCACCTGGTGCGTGATCTGCTGGCCCATGCCTTGCGCCAGGTCGTGGCGGCCCGCCTTCTCAAATACGTCGACGGCCGCTTCCATCGTCACGTCGCTGTCGGCTTCGTTGACGAGTTTCATCATGACGTCGGACGCGGCCTGCTCCAGGTTGTTTTTCAGGCAGCTTTGCACGAGGCCCACCTTCAGCTGCGTCGACAGGCCCCGCGCCGTATCCAGGGCGGCGGCGGCCAGCTGCAGTTCGCTGGCGGCGGCGATGTCGTTGCCCGACAGTTCATGCAGCATGGCGGCCGAGATGGCGCGGCACGCTTCCACGTTGGCGCCGCCGCGCAAGGAGCGCTCCATGTCGCGCAGCACGCCGCTCGCCTGCGGCGCGTCGCCTTTCTTGACCAGCGTCTTGACCAGGTTGACGTGGTCTTCCGGGTCGCGAAATTCCGAGTACTTCGCTTTCGTCACGACCTGTTTATACGCCCGTTCGGCCGCGCCGATGTCGCCCGTGTCATAGGCGATGCCGCCCAGGTGGCGCAGGCGGCGCACCATGTGCGGCGAGATGGCCACCGCGTCCTCGAGGATTTTCTTTGCCTGCAGCTGCTGGCCCATGGCTTCATGGTTCTTCGCAAGAAGGTCATAGGCGGCCATGAAGCGGGGATAGACCTCCACCAGTTCCAGCAGCGCGTCCTGCGCCTCTTCGTGGCGCTGCTGCTCGAACAGGGTGCGCGCCAGTCCCAGGTGGGCCCAGGCCATGGGGCGCGTGGCCAGCATGTCGCCGTACAGCTGTTCCGCTTCCTTCCATTCGTCCAGGGCGATGTGCAGCTCGGCGCGCAGGCGGGTGAAATCGGCCGCCAGGCGCGGGTGCTGCAGTTCGGCCGCGCGGCAGCTTTTCACGGCTTCGCGCAAGTCGCCTTTGTCGATCAGCTGATACGTGGGCAGGAAAATGGCGCGCCGCTCGATGGCGCGCGCGATGCGTCCGCTCAGCACGTCGACGGTGAACGGTTTTAATATGTAGTCGGACGGGGTCAGTTCGGCCGCGCTGATGACCTTGCTGTGGATGGCTTCGGAGGTCAGCATGATGAAGATCGTCCACAGGCCGATCAGCTTGTGGTGGCGCAAGTCTTCCAGCAATTGCTGGCCATCCTGGCCGTCCGTGCCGCTACCAAGATCGTATTCGCACAGGATGATGTCGAACGGTTTCTTCGTCAGCAAGCGGATGGCCGTGCCGGCATTGACGGCATATTCCACCTTGGTGATGGCCGCCTGGTTCAGCATATTGTGCAGATTGCCCCGCATGCTGGGGTTCGGGTCGACGATCAGGACAGATAAGTCGCTAGTTTCTGGCATGGTTCAGCTCTCGTTCATCTGTTCGGTCATTTGCGGGAACTCTTCTTATATATGTATCTGCCTGACAGTATTACTTTTTATCAGCATACTGCAAAGCCGGCCGACACTGCCAGCAAAATGCATGCAATCGGGCGCGGGGCAGGGCGCCGGGCGCTTCCGGTGGCGCGCGGCGTTGTATTTCATGGTGCCGCCGCCCTGCGCGCCAGTGCCGGCGCCGCAAATTCCAGCAGATAGTTGACTTGCATGATAGTATCCTAATTACAACTAGTGTTGGATGCCGCACAATCTTGCGGCCAGGCATGCGCAAGGCTGTACCGGGCGCTCTTCTTCTCTCTGGTGTCGATACCCGTATGCGTGTTCCTGACCTTTCTTCCCTGCGGCGCATTGCCGTTCCCCTTGCATTTGGCGGCAACAGCGAACAGCAGCACACCTATTTTGCGGAATTGCACCGGGTCGGCCTGGTCACGCAAGTGCTGGGCATCGTCGCCTTCAGCCTGACGTGGCTGCTGATGCCGCCTGCCTATCATCCGAACCTCACGCATGCCGCGCTGGCGCTGCTGGGCATGCTGATTAGCCTCATCGTGCGCTACCGCTGCACCACCTTGTCCGTGCTGACCATTACGGGCGCCTGCGCCGTGCTGGCCCTGACTTTTGGCTTGCGCACCATGGCCGACGCCGTGCAGCACGCCAGCTTCTGGGTCTTGCCGGTGGGCGTCTTCATGACCCTGGCCATCGCCTCCATCTTCAATGGCGGCCTCAGCTACCTGGCCGTGGTGGCCGGCGTGTGGTGGAATGTGGGCCACGGCCTGTATCCCGTCAACGCGGGCTTGCCCGACCAGTCCTGGGCGCCGTTGATGATCGCCGTCAGCGTGCTGTTCGGGCTGGCGCTGAACGTCAGTTTCAGTTTATTGCGTTTGCGAAACTATCACTCCAAGGTGGAATTGACGCGGCTGGCTTTCCAAGACAGCCTGACGGGCCTGAACAACCGCCGCATGTTCACGCAGCGCGCCCAGCAGATGCACGGCGCGGCCCATGGCGGCACGCTGCATTTCCTGATGATCGATATCGACGATTTCAAGATCATCAACGACCAGCAGGGACACGATGCGGGCGACGAAGTGCTCGTGCGCACGGCCGCCGTCATCGCCGACAAGGCGCAGGGCCATCTGTGCGGGCGCCTGGGCGGCGAGGAATTTGGCATCGTCTACGCGGGCGGCCGGGAAGACGCGCGCGCCTTTGCCGGCGCCCTGGTCGACGCCGTCAGCCAGGCTTTTCTGGCCGCCCAGTTCGTGTCGATCAGCGTGGGCGTGGCCGAGCTGGACCGGAGCAAGGACCTGGGCCACAGCTACCGGCTGGCCGACGAAGCCCTGTACCTGGCCAAGCGGCAGGGCAAGAACCGCTACGTGATCGCCTGATGACCGGCTGACGGTGTTGTTGCCGTGTCAAAAACTGCCGCTATGTGGGGCAAAAGCGGGGCAAAAGGGGGGTAAAACCCCAAGTTCCGGTCATAAGGCAGGGGTAAAACGGGTATAATGCGCGCAAAGGAAATTTGCCGTACGAAAGATATTGTCATACCTACCTTTAACCCGCAGCCACGCTGCATCAACCACCTTCCAATCATGTTGATACTGCCGGGTTCCAATGCCCTGTCCCATTTCCGTAGCCACCGTCTGTTAAGCCAACTGCAAGCCGTCTCGCCTGCGATTGTTGCCGTACAAGCACGCTATGTCCATTTCATCGATGCCAGCGCGCCTCTCACCAGCGACGACAGCACGCGCCTTGGCGCCTTGCTGACGTACGGCGAGCCAGCCCACGCTGACAATACGGAAGGTGCTGCCGAAGAATTCTTCGTCATCCCCCGTTTCGGCACGATTTCGCCGTGGGCCTCGAAAGCCACCGACATCGCGCACAACTGCGGCATGGCGCACATCAAGCGCGTCGAACGCGGCGTCGCTTTCCGCATCAACCTGAAATCGGGCATCCTGGGCAGCGCCATTGGCGCCGGAAAATTGACGGACGAGCAGGTACAGGCCGTGGCCGACCTGCTGCACGACCGCATGACCGAATCCGTGCTGCGCAGCGCGGACGACGCCAAGGACCTGTTCCGCACCCTGGAAGCGCGTCCGCTCGAATCGATCGACTTGCTGGGGCAGGGCAAGCTTGCTTTGGAAACGGCGAACACGGAACTAGGCCTGGCGATGTCGGAAGACGAAATCGACTACCTGGACGCCGCCTTCACCAAGGCTGGCCGCAACCCGACGGACGTGGAACTGATGATGTTCGCGCAGGCGAACAGCGAGCATTGCCGCCACAAGATCTTCAACGCCGACTGGACCATCGACGGCGTGGCGCAACCGAAGTCGCTGTTCGGCATGATCAAGAACACGCACGAACTGCAGCCGAAGGGCACCGTCGTCGCCTACAGCGACAATTCTTCGATCATGGAAGGCGCGATCGTGTCGCGCTTTTACCCGCGCGGCGACAAGCACGAATACGCGGCGTCGACCGAACTGACGCACACCCTGATGAAGGTGGAAACGCATAACCACCCGACGGCGATTTCTCCATTCCCCGGCGCCTCCACGGGCGCGGGCGGCGAGATCCGCGACGAAGGCGCGACGGGCCGCGGCGCCAAGCCAAAAGCGGGTTTGACCGGCTTTACGGTATCGAATCTGTCGCTGCCGGACGCCGTGCGCAGCTGGGAAACGGCAGCTTCCGTGACGGCGCCATTGGCTGGCCGCACGGATGCGGACCAATACGGCAAACCGGAACGCATCGCCTCGCCGCTGCAGATCATGATTGAAGGCCCGCTGGGCGGCGCCGCGTTCTCGAACGAATTCGGTCGTCCCGTATTGGGCGGCTACTTCCGCACGTATGAACAGAACGTCGGCACGGACAAAGACGCCGTGTTCGGCTACCACAAGCCGATCATGATCGCTGGCGGCATCGGCAATATCTCGGCGCAGCACACGCACAAGAACGACATCCCCGTCGGCAGCCTGCTGGTGCAGCTCGGTGGCCCGGGCATGCGCATCGGCATGGGCGGCAGTGCCGCTTCGTCGATGACCACCGGCAGCAACACGGCCGACCTGGACTTCGATTCCGTCCAGCGCGGCAATCCGGAAATGGAACGCCGCGCCCAGGAAGTCATCAACGCCTGCTGGCAAATGGGCGCGGACAATCCGATCATCTCGATCCACGACGTGGGTGCGGGCGGCTTGTCGAACGCATTCCCGGAAATCACCAACGACGCCAAGCGCGGCGCGATTTTCGACTTGCGCAAAGTGCCGCTGGAAGAATCGGGCATGGCGCCGAAAGAAATCTGGAGCAATGAATCGCAGGAACGCTACGTTCTGGCCATCGCGCCGGAAAGCCTGCCACTGTTCAAAGCCATGTGCGAACGCGAACGCTGTTTGTTCGCCGCCGTGGGCGTGGCCACCGAAGAGCGTCAACTGAAACTGATCGACCCGGAACTCGGCAACGAGCCGGTCGACATGCCGATGGACGTCTTGCTGGGCAAGCCGCCGAAGATGCAGCGCGACGTGGTCCACGTGGCCAACGATTTCCCGGCGATTGACCTGACGGGCATGGAGTTGAAGGACGTGGCGCAAAAAGTGCTGCTGCTGCCGACCGTGGCCGACAAATCCTTCCTCATCACCATCGGCGACCGCAGCGTGGGCGGCATGACCGTGCGCGACCAGATGGTCGGACCATGGCAAGTGCCGGTGGCCGATTGCGCCGTCACCACCATGAGCTTCGAGGGGTATCTGGGCGAAGCGATGGCCATGGGCGAACGTACGCCGCTGGCCGTCATCGACGCCGCCGCTTCGGGCCGCATGGCCGTGGGCGAAGCCATCACCAACATCGCCGCCGCCGCAATCAGCGACATCTCCGACATCAAACTGTCCGCCAACTGGATGGCCGCCTGCGGCCAGCCTGGCCAGGACGCGGCCCTGTACGACACGGTGAAAGCCGTCGGCATGGATCTGTGCCCGGCGCTGGGCATCAGCATCCCGGTCGGCAAGGATTCGCTGTCGATGCGCACGACGTGGAAAGATGAAAACACGGGCGTGGCGAAATCCGTCACGTCGCCGGTGTCGCTGATCGTGTCCTCGTTCGCGCCAGTGACCGACGTGCGCAAGTCGCTCACGCCGCAGCTGAAAACGGACAAGGGCGATACATCCCTGATCCTGATCGACCTGGGCCGCGGCAAGAACCGCCTCGGTGCTTCCGCCCTGGCGCAAGTCATGGGTCAGTTGGGCAATGAGACGCCGGACGTCGACAGCGCGGAAGACCTGAAAGGCTTCTTCGCCGCCATTCAAAAGCTCAATAGCGACGACAAGCTGCTGGCCTACCATGACCGTTCGGACGGCGGCCTGTACGCCACCCTGACGGAAATGGCCTTCGCCGGCCACACGGGCATGTCCGTCAACCTGGACATGCTGACCATGGAAGGTGAGCATTCGAGCGACTGGGGCGACGCCAAGAACTGGACGGGCCAGGTCGCGGAACGCCGCAACGAACTGACCCTGCGCGCCTTGTTCAGCGAAGAGCTGGGCGCGGTGATCCAGGTGCGCGCGGAAGAAAAATCGCTCGTCATGGACGTGCTGCGCACGTTTAATTTGGGCGCCTGCAGCCATATCATCGGCAAATTGAACGACCGCGACGTGATCGAATTCACGCGCGACGCCAAGCTGATTTACACCCAGCCGCGCGCGGAACTGCACCGCCTGTGGAGCGAAACGAGCTGGCGCATCGCCCGCCTGCGCGACAATCCAGCCTGCGCGGACGCCGAATACGACCGCCTGCTGGACGCGCAAGATCCGGGCATGTCGCCTGTCGTCACCTTCGACCAGAACGAGAACATCGCCGCGCCATTCATCGCCACCGGTGTGCGTCCGCGTGTCGCCATCCTGCGCGAGCAGGGCGTCAACTCGCACATCGAGACGGCTTACGTCATGCACCAGGCAGGCTTCACGGCTGTCGACGTGCACATGAGCGACCTGATTGCCGGCCGCGTGAAACTGGACGACTTCCAGGGCGTCATCGCCGTGGGTGGCTTCTCGTACGGCGACGTGCTGGGCGCGGGTGAAGGCTGGGCGAAAACGATTCTGTTCAACGCCAGCCTGGCAGAACAGTTCGCGCGCTTCTTCAACCGCACGGACAGTTTTGGTTTGGGTATCTGCAACGGCTGCCAGATGATGAGCAATTTGAAATCCATCATCCCCGGCGCCCACGCCTGGCCTAAATTCACGCGCAACAAGTCGGAGAAATTCGAAGGCCGCTTTGCCATGGTAGAAGTGATGGACTCCCCATCGATCTTCTTCAACGGCATGGCCGGCACCCAAGCCGGCATCGCCATCGCCCACGGCGAAGGCTACGCCGACTTCTCGCAAACGGGCGACATCACCCAGGTCACCAAAGCCATGCGCTTCGTCGACAACAAGGGCGCCGCCACCGAAGCGTATCCATACAACCCGAACGGCTCGCCGGAAGGCATCACCTCCGTCACCACGCCAGACGGCCGCTTCACCGTGCTGATGCCGCACGCGGAGCGCGTGTTCCGGTCAGTCCAGCAGTCCTACCACCCTGAAGCATGGGGCGAGGATTCGCCGTGGATGCGCATGTTCAGGAATGCGCGGAAGTTTGTGGGGTAATTTGAAGAAAGAGGGGGTATGTCACCCCCTCTGACTTTGATTAAAAGGTCGCAGCCAACAGGCCGCGACCTTTTTTATTGGACTTGTTTTATCACAGCTATCACTAAGTTTCTTAGAGACGGTTTAATAACTTAGCGGAAATTTAGTCGATGCAGCAGCAACGATCCCATGGCCAGGTAGATCATGTTTTCCGACACGTCAATGCGCTGTTCGTAGTCGCGCACCAGGCGCCGGTAACGCATTAGCCATGCGAACGTTCGCTCGACCACCCAGCGCCTTGGCTGAACAGCGAAACCTTGCTGCCCCTGCAAACGCCGCACGACTTCCACAGTAAAGTCGAGAAACGCGGCCTTGTCCATCAACTGTCTGCGGTCGTATGCCGCATCTCCAAACAGATGCTTCACCCATGGCCAGCGTTTGATCAAGCCATCGAGCACCATCTGCGCGCCAGTGGAGTCGGCAATGTCGGCTGGCGTCAGCTGCATCGCCAGCAAGCGACCATCCGTGTCGACTGCGATATAGCGTTTGCGCCCGCTGAGTTTCTTGTTGGCGTCATAACCTCGCGTTCGCGCGCCGGGCGCTTTCACGCTCTGGCTATCGACAACACCGGCACTCGGCAGCACCTCCCGCTCATTGCACAAGCGATCAAGCATCAGCGCCAAGTCACGGATGGTACGAAACAGCATGCGCCGCATCAGCCGCCGAAACCAGTAATAGACCGTCTGATACGGAGGGAAATCATTCGGCAGCATGCGCCACTCGCATCCAGACCGCACCATGTAACGCAACGCATTGATCACCGTGCGCAAATCCGTCTTCCGAGGCCTTCCCGTCTTCGCTTGCTTTGGCAGCAGCGGTGCGATCAAGCGCCACTCTTCATCTTTCACATCCGTGGGATAGCCACGTTTGAGTCCCGTCCTCACCTGCTGATGCCGCTTTCGATTCTCTTGCGTCCACATCATCAATCGCTCCAATACATCAAAGATGCTTTGACCCGGAAGTTGCTATGAAGTTTTTAAACCGTCACTTAGTCGGGAAAATTCTCTTTCTTGTACTTTTTTAATTCTTCAAGCCATTGATGATACGTGGATGGCACTGTTCTTTTCGTCTCTTTTCCAGTTGCAATGTTGATTAAATTCAATATCATATTTTTATCTATTTCGGCGCCATTTTTATTGCATTCTATTGCACTTTTTGCAAAAGAAATGCAGTAAGGGGATGTGTAGGATTCTATGCTTTTTATATTTTTAAGAAGCTCAAAGGCTTCGTTGAATTTCTTTCTATGTGCTTTTAACATCCCAAGATTCGCAAAAAATATCTCATTTTTAGGTGTCGATTCATTCGATATGCTAAATGCTAATTCAGCAATATCGAAATTTTCCAATTCGTTATTTGTTAAAATAGAAAGTCCAATTTGATTTTCCATTGACGCGTCTGATATCCCATATTTTTTGAATGAGGAATAATCGGAAATTGCGTCTTTTGTGTTATTTTTTCGTCTCCAAGTTAATATTGTTTCATAGCCGTTGAAATATGCAATATTATTTTTCGATGCATTATTTATCGCTACATGTAACGATGCCTTACTTAAGTGTAGGCATATTTCGGCTGTTTTCTCAGAATTTTTTGGATGATTTGATGCTAGGTAAATTCCGGCACTGAAATTAAATAAATCATTTATTTTTCTTAGGAGTTTCTCCAAATATTTTTTCTGTTTTAAAGAGATTTCTTCCTTATCGTTTTTTATTAATGTATCGTTACTAATTGGTGAGCTTTTATAATTTCTTAGTATTAAAAAAATACTGTTATCCATCGATGAAAAAATTTCAGCTTTACTAGGAAGAACCATCGATATGATTGATTTATATTTAGATAGAAGATTATTTTTTTTACTGAAATCTTCCTCTGTTATCTGAGGTAATAAATTTATCACCGCTAACAAATTTTCGTCTTTAATTAAATTTTCAATAGTTTTTATTAAATTTTCTGTTTTTTCATTATCTATTATTAAATGGCGTGTTGTAGGCAAATATGGCTTTGTCCCAACGTTAATTTTTTTTAATGTTGATTCGATTGGAATATTTTCCAATGTATTTTTATCTATTATTATGCAGGTACTTATATGTTCTTGAACATCTATAATTTGGATTTTTGCTGATTCAAGCGCAATATAATTACCAAGGGTTTTTCTTGAACGTCCATCATCTTTAACGCATACATTCTTTCCGGTGAAGGGCGGGTAGTAAACTGAATATATGTCTCCATTTGAAACGTTAACAGATTTTCCTATATCTATAATTGCTAGGTTTGACTCTGGATAAAATTCAATAACTTTCCCATGTTTTTGACTGATGTCTTCAAAGAATCGCACGCAATCTTTTCCATCATTTTTTGCTCGCGACAGCGCAAGATCTGCTTTTTTTCTTAGTTTTGATATAAATTTTATTGTTTCTGAATCTTTCTCGGGCAATGGTTCTTTGGATACACCTATGCTCACTGATATCTTTAAATCCGATATACCTTTATGCAAATAAATTTCAATTTTATCTTGGTAATGATTTATTTCTTGTTCGGTAGGTAGAGAAGGTTTTCTTATTTCATTAAAAATACATTTTGAAATTTCTTCTAGAGTGTCACGTGTAAGATCTTCTATTGCTATAAGTTCAAATTCTTCGCCACCTGGGCGACTTAAGATGAATTTACTATTCATTTTACTCTCAAGATTATTTATAGCATTTTCTAATCTTTTTGATATTATTGTTAATATAGCATCCCCAGCTTCATGGCCATATGAATCATTTACTTGTTTAAAATTGTCGATATCAAATGAAAATATTGCAATTGATTCAATGAGGCTAAATTTTTGTTCCCCATCTTCTGATTTGTTATCGCTATTTTTTAATGAATGAAAGTAGTTGTCTAATTTTGCTTGGGTGCCATTTCTGTTGAGTAGACCGGTAAGCGTGTCATGATTTGCATAGTATATGAGTTTTGAAGATTCAAAACTTTGGTTAATTTTTTTCAATAATTCTATTAGGGTTGACTTATGTTTTTTTGGTTCTATATTTACAATTAAAGAAATTTCATATTTTTCCACCCAGAAAATTGCTATCCAATTTCCATTTCCTGTTTGTTTTTTTTGGAAATTATTTTTTGATTTTTCATTCATTGCTTTAAGTAATTCATCGTCTGAAATTGTTTCTGAATTTTCTATGCATATCCAATTTTCATTTTTTTGAATATACATATTGCAATTATCCATTTCTTTTATCTTGTAAATTTCTTTTGAGAAATATTTCAATTGTGTGTCGTTAAATGACATAATTATCCTTTTTGTAAATAGAATTCTATGAAATTAGAAAAGGTGTGTTAGAAGTTCGAAATCAAGATCGCGCCGATAATCGTGGCCAGGCTGGCGGAGAATAGCAGCCAGCGGAAGTCGACTAATAAGGTGCTGGCGGCAACATGCTGGTCGATGCCCGTTTCCACGCGCTTGGCGAGGAAGGGGCCCAGGAAAGAGTTCGACGTGCGCGACAGCAGCATCAGAATGCTGAACAGGGCCAGCGACACGGCGATGCGCCGCGTGCGGATGCCGGCGATGCGCACGGAGTAGGCGAGGGTGCCGATAATGTGGATGATGAACGTCAGTGCGCAAATCAACAGCAATTGCTTGTCCATCACAACCTTGCAGTAAAGAAAATATCATTCCATGCTGCCATGGAGTTACTTATTTTTCAACTGCGAATAAGATAATTTTCTTATTAATTGGGTTTCGTGGTGTTTTGGGCGTTTGTATGCAGTTGGCGGTTTTTCACCCCAAACCCAGAGCAAGGGCCGGGGTCAGACCCTTAGGGTCTGACCCCGGCCCTTGCTCTGGGTTTGGCCATGCCAGTATCGGGGCATAGCGCGCTCCCAGTGCTTGCATTTCACCCACGCGCCCTCATCTGGGTTGCAATGGTAGCCTGTAGCGCTGCCTCATTCGAACCAACCAGGAGAAGCCCCATGAGTTTCGATTCCTTTCTGTCCAAACTGAAGACCAAAGCCAGCGAACTGAAAACCGAGGCACTGAAGTACAAGAACAAGGATTTCCTGAACGCCGCGATGGCCGGCTCGGCCCTGATCGCCATGGCGGACGGCAGCGTCAGTGCGGAAGAGAAGCAAAAGATGGTCAAATTCATTGAAAGCAATGATGCGCTGTCGGTGTTTACCACCACGGACGTGATCAAGGCTTTCCAGGACTATGTCGGGCAGCTGGAATTCGACAAGGATATCGGCGAAGCCAAGGCGTATCAGGCGCTGGGCAAGATGAAGTCGAATGTGGAGGCGTCGCGCCTGCTGGTGCGCATGATTATCGCCGTCGCTTCGTCGGACGGCAATTTCGACGCCAACGAACAGCGCGTGGCCAGCAAGATTGCGCGCGAGCTGGGTTTGAATCCAGGCGAGTTCGAGCTGCAGTAACTTTCAAGCCAGCCGGCCCCGGCTGGCCAGACTTAACTCTTGTCCCACCACGGCGGCGTGCCCGACGACCAGGGGCACGTCATTTGCACTTCGCTGATCCTGTAGCGGATCTCGATCACCTGGCCATGGTGAAACGGACCGCGTCTCCAGTCGCCGGAATCAAAGACGTAGCCTTTGCCCTTGATGCAAAGACTGCTCGGATTGTTGCCGATGGGGCCGGTCGAGTGCAGGGTGACGCGCACTTCGCCGTTGGCGTCCAGCGGCGCGTCGCCACCCATGAAGAGTGGATCCGAGCCGACGTCGCAGACAGTGGTGCTGCCTATCTTGCTGCAGTGCTTGATATACGTTTGCTGGCGCGCCTGGGCCAGGTAATTGTCATGCCGCATTGGCTTGCCGTCGTCATAGGTAAAGCGCAGGATGACTTGCGTGGGCTCGCTGGCAGGATGGCGCGTGGTGCTGGTGCAGGCGGCGCTGACGAGGGCCAGCAAGGGCCAGGCCAGCAGGCGCAGGATGCCGCGCAGCAGCGTCGAGATCGGGTTGTTGCCGGGGGATTGCCGCATGTGCCGTTGCCATTTGTCTCATGAACTGGACGGCGATCATAGCATGCGAAGGCAGCCGTTCCGCCAGGACGCGCCGCGATTCAATTCCTGCAGTACTTTCTTGCACAATATCCCATAGCCCACACCCGTGCCGCGCTTGTGTGCGGCCAGGTCGTAGCGGGCGCTGATGTCGTCCCAGGCCGCCGTCTGCTTGATGGCGGCCTGGGTCAGCGCGTTTTGCTGTTGGACAGAATACTGTTTGCTCATGGCTGCCACCCCATGTGGAATGCCGCTTGCCGGCTTAGCGCGATGCCAGGCTCATGCTTTGCACGTGGGCGGGCACGATGGCGCCGCTGGCCAGTTTTTCGGCCGGTACTTGCATCAGCACTTCGCCGCCCACGCCGCCGTCGTCGCGCAAGTCGATGCGCATGGCCAGTTGCTGGTCGAGCGCCACGAAGCTGTTGCTGCCGCTGGCGATGATGCGGTGTTCTTCCTGGTCGTCGATGCGTGCATACATCATGGCGCCGATGTTGCCCGCATTGCGCAGGTACAGCACTTGCCCGTTCGACAGCTCATAGCCGCCGCGGAACGGAGCAAACCTTTCCGCACTCATGAAATGCTGGTGTACCGGCAGTTCGATCGTCTGCAGGCGCCCGCCTGGAACGACGACGGTCTGGCTGTCGGGGAGCGTTTGCGCATTTGCCAGCAGGGCGCAGACGCCCAGGGTGCCGGCCAAGATCCATGTTTTCATTTTTTTACCCATCCTTGAACTTTGGTGCCGGCCGCTGCCGGCGCGGCGATGTTGTTATCGGTGACAGGGAACCACACCGGCTGGTCCGCGTGCCTTGCTGTCACTCTGGCAAGGCGCGGGCGACCGGTGTTGCCAGTGTAGGCAGGCAAGATGCACCGCGCATCATCCGATCGGATGACACGGCCTCATGCATCGACGATGGCCAGGTGCGCCGTCGCGCCGTGGATCAGGGCGATCAGCTCGCCCTGGCGCCGCGTATCCGTCTTCAAATAGGTGTGGTGCAGATGCGTCTTGACGGTGTTGACGCTGATGCCGCCCTGCGCGGCGATTTCCTCGATGGTGGCCCCTTGCGCCAGCGCCTTGCCCACTTGCGCCTCGGCTTGCGTCAAGTCAAACAGCTGGCGCAAGGCAGGAACGGACGTGCACGTTTTCGTGGGGTCGCGCGCGATCAGCAGTGCGCAGGTGGGCTGGCAATCGGCAAGCGGGCTGATGGTCAAGGCCAGCGGCGCTTGCTGCTTGCGCGCCAGGCGGAGCGACTGGCATTGCGCCGCGCCACCGGCGCTGGCGATCACCAGGCGCACGGCGCGCACCAAGGCGGGCGGCGCGGCGTGTTCCAGCTGCGCCGCATGCAGCGCGTGTCCGGCGGGGGTGGCGAAGCGCAGCGCGAGGCTGGCGTCGAGCACCAGCACGGCGGCGCCCATGGCGTCGAGCGCCGCCTGCGCGCAGTGGCTGGCCAGCCGCGCCTCGCGCAGGCGCTGCTGCAGGCACAGCGCGCGTTGCAGATGCGGCAGAAGTTCCTGCCATTGCTGGCCGTTCAGGCCGGCGCTGTCGAGCTGCGGCCAGTCGCCTGTGCCGCAGGCCGAGTCGTACATGGCGCCGATCAGCTTGCTCACATCCGCCGTGACTGTCCCTGTGATCATGCTTGCCCCCAATCCTGATGACATCAGTGTGCCGCAGGCGTGCAGGTGCGGAACTGGGTAAGGGCGGTCTTGCGCGGCGATCCGCCCCGCCTTTGTGAGGAGGGGCTGGTCGCTGCCATCTGTCCTGGGCAACTATCAAGATAGTACAAACGCTGCACCACCGCAATGCGGCGCTGCCGATGCAATCGTGCTCCCGGATTAAAAATTCCTCGATACAATAAAAAATTGTTAAAAATATAAACCATGGAGCATGGGCGGGAGTCGCATGCCATTCACTTAGCGAAAGTTTGTATGCAACCAAGCAAGCATTACCTGACGGCACTTCCGGCGCTGGCACTGTGCCTGACGCTGGCGTTTATGGGCGGCAGCGCCGTGGCGCAGGCTGCCGACAAAGTGCCGCCAGCGTCCAGCGGAGCGCGGCAGGGCAAGGTCAAGCCTGCCGATACGGCCAACCTGGTCAGTCATCTGCGGCGCGTGATCACCGATGAAACGAATGACACGCCGCCGCGCATACTCAATGCCTTCGTCGCCAAATACCAGCAGCGCGCGCTCGATGCGGGAATCGACGACCTCGACCGGCAGTCGCAATACGTGGTGCTGGCGCTGTACACGTCGGGCAAGGCAATGGAGCAGCCGCAGTTCGTGGCCCTGATGAAAAATCCGCCCGCCTCGGTGGACGCCTTTTACGATGCCCTGCACGCCTTGCCGAATACCGTCTGGGAGGCGGGGCCGCCGTTGTGGGAGGCGTATGCGGCGAAATAATAATTCGTCGAGCCGTGACAACATTGCAGAATTGACGGTGTCATCATTCGTGATTGCTGAGGGTATCTTATGCTAAAAAATCTTAGGTCGATGAAGCCGGCGCTGATCGGTTTCCTGTGGCTTTGCATGGCGGTTTCACATGCGGCAACGGGCAAGGAAAGCAAGGAGTTGATCGTAAATATAAGCGCCTACAACCATACCGATCACGGGGTGGGAAGTTATGAGGTGACCTTGCAGAATGGCGCCAGCGCGGGGGCGGGCTATCTGGATGCTGGCCAGGGTGGCGGCGGACATACTTGCTGCCTTTCCCTTCCCCGCGTGTGGCAAGCGGGAATGACGGCGACTATCGTCATGCACACCATCAAGAATGGCAAGGACATCCGCGTGGAACAAACCGTGCCAGTGCCAAAGTACACGGCTGACGATGCGGGAATGTTCATCGTGCATTTTCTGAGCAATGGCAAATACAAGGTGTTCGTCACCCGCTACCTGCTCGGCCATCGAAAATACCCGCTGTCAGGGAAAGAGGCGCAACTGGAGCGGGGCGTTCCGATTGAAATTATCTGGGGCTGAAGACGCTGCGCGGCAGAAGGGTCATGCACATGCGGTTCCCTGTGAGGACCAAATGATATTTTTCTCGAAAAATAGCTATGCCGCCTGTTTCGTGTGCATGGTCTTGTCGCTTTTGAATACCGGCTGTGCGAGGAGCGAACGACAAATCACCGTGAGCCTGACGGGCTACAACCATGGCGAGTACGGCGTCGGCAGTTATACCGTGACACTGGCCGATGGCTCGTCGGCGGAGGCCGGGTATCTTGCTCCCGGCGGGGGCGGAGGGGGAGAGACTTGCTGCCTTTCGATACCGGCGCGATGGAAGCCTGGGATGACGGCGGCCGTCGCCATGCATACGGTAAAAAACGGCGAGGATGTCCGCGTGGAGCAAACGGTGGCGGTTCCTCCGTATGCTCCCGCCGATGCTGGCCGCTTCGTCGTGCATTTTCTTCACGATGGCGGCTACAAGGTCTTCGTGACCAAATACTCGCTGGGGCATCGAAAATATCCGCTTTCCGGCAAGGAGGCGGAGATGGAGCCGGGCGTGCCCTTGGAAATCATCTGGGAATAGTGCCGCTAGCTTGCTGCTGCACGTCGCGCTCCGTCGGCAATCAGGCTTTGCAGCAGCATGCGCGATTTCGCATCCGTGGCCCGCACGTTATCGAGCCGGGCGAGCAGTTCGGCCGGGTCAAATTTTTTGATTAACTTGCAATAATCTTCTGTTTCTCGCGGACAGAATTCGAGTTCCAGCAACGCAACGGTTTTCGCCGTCAAGCCACGCCGTTGCACCTCGGACAGGAGATCGGCACTTTGCCTTAGCGCCCTGGCGAAAGCACTCTTGATCAGCTTCCCGAAGGGCATGCCAGGGTCTTCTGTGATTACCCGACAGGCGACGCGCACGGCAGTGGCGTTGCCGTTGCGAATTTCCAGCGCCACCTGCTTGCACACCTGCGACAGGCGCAGCCCTGGATGTGCGATTGGCGGCCCAGAAGCGAACTGGTCCAGCTTTTCTCCAAGGAATTCTTCAAGTTCTTCCAGGCTGGCGATCAGTATCATCATCCAGATTGCTTATTGCAGGGCGGCCGGCACTGCCGTGGTCTTGCGCCGTATCACAAGCGTACCAGCGATCTTGTCGTGCCATCCCTGCTTGCGCGGGTCCCTGGCGACCCAAAGAAATCCCAGGTAAAACGGTAGCGCCGACAGGTAAGCACTGAGGCAGCGTTTGACACACTGGCTGGCAGACGGTTTGCCGCCCGTCTTCGCATCGACGATGATCGCGCCGATGGCCATCTTGCCAGGCGTTGTAGACAGGGCAATCCAAAACGCCAGTTGAATCAGTGGCGGCATGACACATGAAATCATGAAGTGGGCCGGGCCACGGAAAAAGGAATCGGTCAAAAAGTAGCTTTCGCCATAGATGGCTATCAACATCGGTATGATGAAAATCAGCAAGAGCAAGGTGTCGATCAACGTCGCGCCAACGCGCGGCCAAAAGCCGACATAGTCCATTTCAGGGTGCTGTTGCATTACTTTCTTTCCAAAACGTCAGTAAATGGATGGCCGCCAGAGTCGGGGCAGAATGGCGCAGTGTACGAGCTTGTTATTTTCATTGCAAGCCAAGTAACCCCCAATAAATTATTGTGATTTCTGGCTTCCATAACCGGCGCTCTGCGGTGTTGCCCGCTGCTAGCAGTGCTCGCACTGCGTCGCAACGGACGCCTTGCATCCGGTTCTGTTCGTCATAAATTCACAATAATTTCCTGAGGATTACTTAGCGGTTTTATCAGGTGTTTGATACCGCATGGTGAAATCCGATGCAATCGGACGCATGGAAAACATATCCATAGGGTAAGCTTCGGCCCTAAGCTATTTCGCAACTCTATCAAAATTACATGACCTCCATAATGATCCCCGACGTCGCCCTGGTCGACAATACCGAACAACGCACACCGCTGGTGCTCGTGCTGGACTGCTCCGGCAGCATGGCCGGCGAACCCGTCTCGCTGCTCAACGAAGGCCTGGCCTTGCTGGAACAGGAACTCAAGTCCGACGTGATCGCCGCCAAGCGCGTGCGCATCCTCGTGATTCAATATGGCGCGCACGATGAAGCCGTGGTGGCCAGCAACTGGTGCGACGCCATGGATTTCACGGCGCCCCAGTTGGAAGCGAACGGCACCACGCCGACCGGCGCCGCCGTCGAACTGGCGCTGGCCGAGATCGAGCAGGAAAAACAGCGTTTCCGCCAGGCAGGCGTGGCGTACACGCGGCCGTGGCTGTTTTTGATGTCGGACGGCGAGCCGACGGACCGCTGGCAGCACGGCGCCGAGCAGGCGCGCGCGGCCGAGCAAGCCAATAAAGTGGCGATCTTCCCCATCGCCGTGGGTGACAACGCGAATATCGATTCCCTGGGGCAGTTTTCCAGCCGGGGCGAGCGGGGCGTCAAGCAGCTGAAGGGCTTGCAGTTCCGCGAACTGTTCCTGTGGCTGAGCGCCAGCATGCAGGTGGTGTCGCAATCGCGTCCCGGCGCGCAGGCGCAGCTGGCCTCGACGGACGGCTGGTCCGTCGTAAGCACCTGATCCATGGCCGCGGTACAGAATACCTGGCGCGTGTTTGGCGCCTCCGTCACGGGCAAGGCCCACCTGGATAAAGCCATCCCTTGCCAGGATGCGCACGCGCACGCCGTCGTGGGCGACGTCCTGGTGGCCATCGTCTGCGATGGCGCCGGTTCGGCCAGGCTCAGCGAGCAGGGCGCGCAGTTTGTTGCCGCGCACACCGTGCAGGCGCTGGCCGGCCGGCTGGAGCAGGGCGCCACCGTGCAGGATTTGCATGACGGCGCACTGGCCGGCACCCTGGCGCAGATCCGCGCCGCGCTCGACGACATTGCCCGCGCCGCCGACGCTACCCTCGACGACTACGCCGCCACGGTCGTCGGCGTGGTCATGGGACAAGATAGCGGCTTCTTCTTCCACCTGGGCGATGGCCTGGGCGTGGCGCAGCTGATTGACGGCGGCGAACTGATCTCGCTGCCCGCCAACGGCGAATACGCCAACGAAACCTACTTTATCAGCGGCGAGCGCTGGCGCGAACAGCTGCGCCTGTTGCCGATTCCCCGATCCGTGCGCGGCGTGGTGCTGATGTCCGATGGCTGCATGCCCTTTGCCATGAGCAAGAACAATGCGGCCCTGTACGCACCCTTCATGGATGCCGTGCAAGGCTATCTGCGCACGGTCGACAGCGTCGAGCTGGGCAACGCAGCACTGGCATCCACCCTGGCCGACCCGCGCACGCACCAGATCACGGGCGACGACAAGACCCTGCTGCTGGCCTTGCGCGCATGAGCCGGAAGCAGGGTGTGACACCGGGGCTGAGTCCGGGTGGAAAAATCTGGCTCGACAAAGTCCGTACGCTGGTGCTGGGCAAACTGATTAAAAGCGGCGGCGCGGGCAGCGTGTATCTGCTGCCGGGCGCGCCTGCGCAGGTGGCCAAGCTGTACCATCCGCACCTGGACCGGGCCGCCAACCGGCGCAAGCTCGAAGCGATGCTGGAATTGTCGCCCGAGTTGCCGGACCAGTTGGAAAACGGCAAGCGCTACGTGCAGATCGCCTGGCCGCAAGCGGCCGTGTTCGACGGCCAGGGCGGCTTCGCCGGTTTCGTCATGCCCTTGCTGGACATGGCGCAGACGGCCGAGCTGGAACAGATCATGCAGGAGCGGCAAGCGCGCGCGGCAGGCTTGCCCACGGGACTCGGTCCCAAGCTGACCCTGGCCGCCAACCTGGCCGCCGTCATCGATGCGCTGCACCAGCAGCAGCATTATGTGGTCGATCTGAAACCCGTGAATCTGCGCTTCTACCGCGATTCGCTGTACATCGCCATGCTCGATTGCGACGGTTTCAGCATCCAGGGCCATGCGGAGCGCTTTCCTGCGGAGCAATTCACGGCCGACTACCTGGCGCCGGAATTCCAGCGCAAGGGCATGCCGGCGGGCATGGAAATGGCGCAAGACCGTTTCGCGCTGGCCGTCGTCATCTTCCAGCTGCTCAACTTTGGCATCCACCCGTACAGCGGGCGGCCCGGCAATGCGCAAGTGGCGACCGATATTCCCGGGCGCATCCGCGACGGCTGCTATGCGTATGGGATAAAACGCCACAAGCAGCTGGCGCCGAACGCCACCAGCGGCCACGCGCTGATGCCGCCCGAGCTGCGCGCCATGTTTGACCGCGCGTTTTCGCCATCCCCCAAACCGCAGCGGCCGTCGGCGGCCGACTGGGCGCAGCTGCTGCGCGGCTATGCACAGCGCAGCGGCGGCAAGTTGGTCGTGTGTACCGCGAATCCCGAACACCAGCATTTCGCGGGCCAGGGTTGCGCGGCGTGCGCGCGCGACAAGGTCATCGGCGCGGCCGCGCAAGCCTCGGTGCAGGCGCAGCAGATGCAGCTGCAACAGCAATCGTTGCCGCCGCAGCGCAGTACGCGCGGCGCGCATCATACGGCGCCCGGGCAGATGCCCGTCCGGCTGCCTGCTGGCAGTGGGCAGGCCAATGCGGTCGGCATTTCTGGCAAGGGCTGGGCCGTGGTGGTGCTGCTGATCGTGCTGTTCCTGATTGGCTTTACGGCCTGGACCTCGTCGCCCGATGAAGCCAAGGCCAAGGCCAGCCTGCAGGCGCAAGCGGACCAGGCGGCTGGCCTGGAAGTATTTCGCTGGCGCACGCGCAAGACTGCCGGTTTCCAGCCGTCCGATGCGCGCAAGGCCGTGCGCAGCATGTCGCAAGCGGTCAGCAAGGGCGACGACGACGCCGTTACGCGCGGCTTGCAGCTGTTGTACCGGGCAGGCGAAGGAAAGCCGTCCACCTACGCTGGCGACCCGATGCGCGTCCGGCTGCGCACCACCTTGATGGAAGGCCTGGGGTCGATGCCGGGCTACGCCCCCGAATTGTCGGATACGTATCTCGACAACTTGCAAGCCGACCCGCGCGACTATCTGGCGGCGGCGGCCATGGGCCGCATGTACCTGAGCCTGGACGAACCGCAGGCGGCGCGCCAGTATTTCGAGCAAGCCGTGTGGGCACGCCCCACCGATGGCGTAGCCTGGCTGGGCATCGCGGCCACTGCCCTGCTGCGCGGCGGCGATGAGCGCGATGCCGTGAATCTGGTGGCGCTGGCGCAGCTGACGGCTTACCGTTATGCCGTGCAGAACGCCTTGCCGGCGGAACCGGGCGAACCGGCCGACAACGGCGTCGCTCGCACGATGCAGCGCATGGACCTGAACGCCAAGGTGTTGCGCCTGGCTCAGGGGTGGGATTACCAGAAACGCTGGGACAAGGTGCTGGCCGAGGGCGCGCTGTTGGCGGCCAAACTCAAGGCCATGCCGCCCTTGCGCGACCAGGTCGGCGGCGTGCAGCGCGACACGATGACGACGGTTGCGTATGGCGTGCTGGACGAAAAGCACGCAACGGGTGAAAACCGCCTGACCCTGACCATCGCGGCCGACGGCACCCTGACCTATGCGGCGGCCGAGTTGCCGATGGAGCCGATGCTCAACAAGGTGCTGCTCGACAGCGTGAAGCGCTGGACCTATTTGCCGGCCGTGCAGCACGGTCAATTGCAGGATGCCAAGGTGGTGGTGCTGGTGCGCTACCGCGATGGCCGGGTCAGCTTTGTGCCGGGCGGCGTGGCCGTCACGGCGGAAAATTAGAGGAATACCATGAAAATCAAGACCTTATGCGCCGTGCTGGGCGCGTCCTTATTGTGGCCCGCGTTGTCGCAGGCGGAGATCGTTCAACGCCAGGTGGTGACAGCCATCGCCAGCGAGCAGGATAGCGAAGGCGCCGACGTGCTGACCGTGGCCGCGAACACGGCTTGCGGCGGCCGCCAAGTGCGCATGGATGCGCGCTCGGTCGGGCTGGACGATGGGCCATACGAAGCGATGAAAGCCCGGCTGGCCAGGCAGATCCTCAGCAAGACGCCCATGCTTGTCACCTTGAAAAAATGCCCGGACGATGCGAGCGTGCCCATCGTGCGCCAGATCGCCGCCTGCACGCCAGCGGCCTGCACCGACGGCCGGGCGCGGTTGTACCTGCACGAGCGTTTCTACCCCATCGAGCAGGAAAAGGCGCCAAACGTGTTGCTGTTGCCTTTGCCGAAAGGCAAGCTGCCGGGTACGTGGAAGGTGGACATTTACAGCGTGGCCGGCCACAAGCTGCGCCTGTCGGGCCAGGTCAACCGCGCCGATTATGCGCAGGGCGAGCTGGTGGGTGGCTATGTCACGTATTACCCGAATGGCAAGATCGAGAAACAGGTGGCGCAGGATGGGCAGGGCCGTCAGCATGGCATCGGCAGCAAGTATTTTCCCGATGGCACGCTGGAGCTGCGCGGTGACTGGCGCCATGGCTTGCCAGAAGGCGAGCATCAACGCTATCACTCTACCGGCAAGTTGAGTGAAACGAGCATCTACCGCGACGGCAAGCAGCTCGACGGTCCAGTGCAGACGTTTGATGAAAATGGCAAGCTGAGTAGCAGCTACACTTTGCGCGGCGGCAAGATGGAAGGCGAGATGCTCACATACTTCCCTGATGGAAAAATCTCCAGCCGCGCGGAAATGCAACACGGCAAGTTCAATGGCGTGAGCACGAATTACTACCCAAATGGCGCCGTGCAAGCCAGGATGACGCAGGTTAACGACTTGCCCACGGGCGAGGCAATGGAATTCTATGCGGACGGCAAGGTGAAAAGCCGCCAGCAATATGGAGACAAGGGCGGGCTGCTCAGTATCCAGCGCTACAGCCCTCAGGGCGTGCTGGTGCTGGAACGGAAATGGGATGCACAACTGCGCGAACAGGGCACGTCGCGCTCGTGGTACGAGAACGGCAAGCCGGAACAAGCCATCGACTACGTGAACGACCGGCGCGACGGCTGGAGCCGCAGCTGGCACGAGGATGGCAGTTTGAAGGGCGAATGCCAGTATGTGGCCGGCAAGGCCCAGGGCGGCTGCGGCGAGGCGCCGCCAGCGCCGGAACTGCAGCGCAAGGAGCAGGCATGGCGCGCCTTGTGAAGCATGTGCTGCTTGCAACGCTGCTGTGGCCGGCGCTGGCCCACGCCGAGATCGAACAGCGGCAAGTAATCACCGCGATCAAGGCGACGCCCGACGGCGACGTGCTGACCCTCGCCAGCGACAGCGGCTGTGGCGACAGGCAGGTGCTGATGAATGCTGTTTCCGTGCGGCTGGATAAGGATCAGTATGTCGCCATGAAGCAGCAATTGGCTCCCTTGATCCGCGACAAGACGCCCTTGCTGATGCGTATCAAATCCTGTCCCGCGCCAGGCGGTGCTGGAGCGCTCGTCATGCCCGAAGTTGGCAAGCTGGGCCGCTGCGAGCCGCAAGCCTGTGCCGATGGCAAGGCGCGCCTGTACCTGAATCACAATCTGACGCGCGGCGAAGTCAAGGAACATGCGCGCTATGCGCTGGTCGTGCCGCTGCCGCCAGGCAAGACGCGCGGCACCTGGCAAGTCGAGGTGGTGCACGCGCGCGAAGGCGAGCCGAAGCGGCTGATTGGCGAGGTCAACGATCCCGATTACCTGCGCGGCAAGCTGGTGGGCAACTACAGCATGTACTACCCGCATGGCCAGGTCGAGATGCAGGTGGAGCAGGATGGCCGCGGCGTGCAGGAAGGTGTGCAGACCCTGTATCGTCCTGAGGGCCAGATTTCCATGCGCAACACGTGGCGCAATGGCGTGCAGGAAGGCGAACAGCGGACCTATCACGATACGGGCAAGCTGAACGAGGCCAGCCAGTACAAGAACGGCGCCCGCGCCGATGGCGTGGTGGAAACCTTCGACGAGGATGGCAAGTTGCGCACGCGCATGACTCAGGTCAAGGGCCAGACGGAGGGCGAGCTGCTGCTATTTTATCCCGATGGCACGGTGGAAAGCCGCAGCCGGTACGAGAACGGCATCCAGTCAGGACCGAGCACCGGCTACTTCCCGGATGGCAAGGTGCAGCGTACAACGCAGTACGTGGACGACAAGCCGGCCGGCGACAGCGTCGAATATTACCCGGACGGCAAAGTCGCCAGCAAGCGCAGCCACAGCGGCCACTATGTCTTGCGCAGCGAACAGCGTTTCAGCCGGACCGGCGTATTGATGGTGCACAAGCTGTGGAACGCGAGCGGGCGCGAGGAGGGCGCATTGCGTTCCTGGCATGCGAATGGCAAGCCGCGTCAATTGATCGAATATGTCGATGGCGAACGCCAGGGCTGGACCCGGTACTGGCGCGAGGATGGCGGGCTGGAGAGCGAGTGCCGCTATGTGGCGGACGAGGCGCAGGGTAGTTGTACGGGCGCGTCCGCGACGATGTCGTACACGGACGATGGGATTGAGTTTGAGATGCCGGAATCGTGAGCCGGGGAGGTCGTTATGGACCATGGCGCATGGCTGCTTGTGCCGGGCAGGACCTTTTGTGGGAGGCAGCTTTCGCCCTATTGTGTTGAAAAACGCCCGGGTTTACAAGCGCCCGTCGTTAGCACCATGGATCGAAGTACTCGGAAGCAGAAGCCTTGCCTCCCTCATTGGCGCAGCAAACCGTAACACGGCGCCTGACGTTGACAGCACCAAAACCAAGCCGCCCTTGATTGTTATTTGATCAAATGGATTGGATTGATCCGAAACAAACGTCCAGACAGGTTCATGATTTTGCAGCGACTCCAAAACGACTACGCCGATTGAGCCGTGTTCCGCAGCCTCTCCGCACTTAACTACGTACTGTCCACCATACAGCTCTTCTTGCGCCAGAATCGCGACATTGAGCCAACCGCCAAGTTCCTGTTTTTCACGTACTCTGGCCATTCTGGTTTCGTGCACGTCGTACAGATCACCGTTGCTGCACAGAAGGCCATTGTGGCTTCGCACCTCCTGGTTCTTCCACTTTGTTGCCATCACTGTCATTGATTCCATACGCAGCTAGCTCTTTCTTTTGGCCTTTTCGTGTTGCAAAATCGACTTGCACTCGTCTGCGGTAGGCACGTTTCTGTCAGTCAGTATGGTATGCCAGCCACCGCAATCAGGGTCAGTGCAACCACACACCGTTGTTCGCACCGGGTGCTGGGTTAATCCATCGCGCTTTTGAATCGCGTTAGTTCGTTCCTGACTCTTGATAAGGTGGACTAGCGCGCCTCGACTCAAAAATTTTCCTGCCATGACTTTCCTCCAGGTGCATTGAACCGCACAAAACGTTAACGTTTTCAATGTCTGTTGTCAAAAGGGACGGGCGTGCGATTCGCCAGAACGTTCGATAGACGGCGGGGTCAGCCGATACGAACTTGAGATGCGCCGGCATCCAATATGCGGAACAAGAAATCTTCAACTGCGCTCGCCGGCGACGAGCCAAGATCAACCAGTGGCGTCCGGTCCCAAACGAACGGTGAAAGAAGCACTTCGGCCGGCGGTGAGAAATTCGGAAATCGTCATGCTGGAATGAGAAGGCTGTTGCTTATTTACCGGTGCGGCGGCGTCAGCACGCTGGCGATCGCCTTCGGCAAGGTTTCCGGATAATCGCGGCTGAAGTGCAGGCCGCGGCTTTCGCGGCGCGACAGGGCGCTGTTGACGATCATCGAGGCCACGTCGACGAGATTGCGCAGTTCCAATAAGTCGTGCGTGATGCGGAAGTTGCGGTAGTACTCGTCGATTTCTTCCTTCAACAGGGCGATGCGGTGCTGGGCCCGCTCCAGGCGCTTGGTCGTGCGCACGATGCCCACGTAATTCCACATGAAGCGGCGCAGCTCGTCCCAGTTGTGGGAAATCACCACTTCTTCATCCGCATCCGTGACGCGGCTTTCATCCCAGTCGGGCAGATATGGCGTGCCCAGCTTTTCCTTGCTTTCGATATCCTGCGCGCAAGCGCGGCCGATGACGATGCATTCCAGCAAAGAGTTCGATGCCAGACGGTTCGCGCCATGCAGACCCGTGCAGGCCGTTTCGCCGACGGCATACAGGCCCGGCAAGTCGGCCCGGCCCGCCAGATCCGTGACGACGCCGCCGCAGGTGTAATGGGCGGCGGGCACGATGGGGATAGGCTGCTTGGTGATGTCGATGCCCAGCTCCAGGCAGCGCGCGTAGATGGTGGGGAAGTGTTCGATGAGAAATTCGGCCGGCTTGTGGCTGATGTCCAGGTGCACGTAGTCGAGGCCGCGTTTCTTGATCTCGAAGTCGATGGCGCGCGCCACCACGTCGCGCGGCGCCAGTTCGGCCCGTTCATCGTGGGCCAGCATGAAGCGCTGGCCGGCTGCCGCGCCCGCCTCGGGCGGCAGTTTCAGCAAGCCGCCTTCGCCACGGATGGCTTCGGTGATCAAAAACGATTTTGCATACGGGTGATACAGGCAAGTCGGGTGGAACTGGATGAACTCCATGTTCGACACGCGGCAGCCGGCGCGCCAGGCCATGGCGATGCCGTCGCCGCTGGCCGTGTCGGGATTTGTTGTATATAAATACACCTTGCCGGCGCCGCCCGTGGCCAGCACGGTGTGCTCGGCGGCAAACGTCAGTACTTTACCGGTTTGCTCATCCTGCACGTACAGGCCGTGGCAATGCGGTTGCGCATTGCGCTGTGTCGGCTTCATGCCCAGCTTGTCGGAAGTGATCAGGTCGATCGCGCAATGGTGTTCGAACAGGCTGATGTTCGGGTGGGCGCGCACCTTTTCTTCCAGGGTCACTTGCACGGCGTGCCCGGTGGCGTCGGCCGCGTGGATGATGCGGCGCTGGCTGTGTCCGCCTTCGCGGGTCAGGTGGAAACCCAGCTCGGCCGTGGCGTCGCGTGTAAACGGCACGCCTTGCTCGATCAGCCATTCGATGGCTTCGCGGCCGTGCTCGACGATGTAGCGCGTGGCGCTCTCGTCACACAGGCCGCCGCCGGCGATCAGGGTGTCTTCGATGTGCTGCTGGTGGCTGTCGCCCGAGTCCAGCACGGCCGCGATCCCGCCTTGCGCCCAGTTGCTGGCGCCGTCGAGCAGCGCGCGTTTGGAAATGATCGCGACGGTGCGCGTCTCAGCTAAATGCAGTGCAACCGATAAACCCGCCAGGCCACTGCCGACAATCGCTACATCAAATTTCATGACATTTATCTTTTTTCAGGGGAAGCATACTATAGTCCATTTCACATCAATCGGTAATGTGTTGAGATAAATTCTGCCAGTGAAAGATAGCTGGGGCCGTAGCTTGTGGCGTATCAATGTCCTGCTGGAACAGTTCGCCATGATGGCAATACCGGCAGCAAGCCGCCTTGTGCGCGGTGTGCCGCCTTTGCCGCAGGAGGCCCCCATGATCCGCATCTTCAGCCATTACGTCTCGAAAACAGCGTTTATCTTGCTGTTGCTCGAAATCATGATCCTGCTGCTATCGGCCGTCCTGACATCCCTGATGTGGCTGGCCGACGGCAGCCGCGTGCTGCGGGTGAGCGAGGTCTACCTGTCGTCCTCGATCTTCGCCCTGGTCATCGTTTTCAGCATGAGCGCGCTGGGCATGTACCAGCACCGCTCGCGCGAAGACATCCGCAACACGCTATTACGCATCCTGCCGTCGTTCGCGCTGGGTTTTGCCGTGCTCAGCGTGTTGATCCGTTTTATCCCTTCCTTGCATTTCGGGCGCGGCAGCGTGCTGATCTTCGGCCTGGGCGCCATCGGCGTGCTGCTGGCGCGCCTGGTGGTGTTCAAATCCTCGCAATCGGCGCTGATGGAAGGCCGGCTGATCCTCGTGGGCGGCGGGGCGCTGGCGCGCGAATGCATGGAGCTGGCGGCGAGCAAGATCGGTTTCCATCAGTTTACGGTGGTGGGCTGCATCGATGTGGCTGGCGAACAGTGCTGTGTGCCGGCCTCGGCCTTGCTGCCGGCCGAAGCCTCGCTGCTGGCCATGGCCCAGCGCCATGCCGCGCATGAGATCGTCGTCTCCCTCAGCGACCGGCGCAATGGCGCGTTTCCCGTCAAGCAATTGCTGGAATGCGCGCTGGGCGGCGTCAAGGTGATCGATGCGGCCACGTTTTTCGAGCGCGAAGCGTGCCAGATCCGCATCGATTCCTTGCAACCGAGCTATCTGATCTACGGCGGCGGCTTTGACCAGAGCTTTTTCCGCGCCACATCGAAGCGTTTGTTCGACCTGGCGGCCAGCGGCGTCATCTGCCTGGCCGCGCTGCCCGTGATGCTGGTGACGGCCCTGTGCATCCGCCTGGAAGACGGCGGTCCCGTGTTTTACCAGCAAGAGCGGGTGGGGCGCGACGGCTTGCCCTTCAACGTGCTGAAATTTCGCAGCATGCGCTGCGATGCGGAGCGCGATGGCAAACCGATCTGGGCGTTGGACAACGATGCGCGCATCACGCGCGTGGGCAAACTGATCCGCAAGCTGCGCATCGATGAATTGCCGCAGATGCTCAATGTGTTTCGCGGCGAGATGAGTTTCGTCGGTCCCCGTCCCGAGCGCGCCTATTTTGTCGAGCAACTGAAGGAGCAAGTGCCTTACTACAACATTCGTCACAATATCAAGCCGGGCATCACGGGCCTGGCGCAGGTGCGCTACCAGTATGGCGCTTCCGTCGACGATGCCGTCAAGAAACTGCAATACGATTTGTATTATGTGAAAAACAATAGCCTGTTCCTCGACTTGCTGATCCTGCTCGACACGGTGCAGGTGGTGCTGTTTGGCAAGGGCAGCCGGTGATGCGGCAGCAGTCGGACTGGCTGGCGGCGGCCGACGCGGCGGCCCTCAGTCATGGCCTGGCGTCGCTGGCTTTTTTTGTGCTGGCGCTGCTGCTCATCAGCAACTGGCGCGCGCGGCAAAACGTGCGCGCCTTGCTGGTCGCCTGCCTGGCGACGGGCGGCTGGGCGACGGGCACGGTGGTGCTGGTGCTGCTGGGACAGCGCACCGCGCTGGCCGGCGATGCGCTCGAATTGCTGCGCACCCTGGCCTGGCTGGTGTTTTTGCTGCTGCTGATCGAACCGTCGCGGCCCCGTTTGCGCCTCGTACTGGTGGGCATCGTCCTCACGGCGCTGGCGCCGTGGTTGCTCTCCATGGCCTCATCGTGGCTGGCGCTGCCTTTGCCGGCGCGCATCATCGCCAGTGTCTGCCGGCTGCTGCTGGCCGTGCTGGGCATGTTGCTGGTGGAACAGTGGTACCGCAACACGCCGCCGTTGAAACGCTGGGGCATCAAGTTTGCGTGCCTGGGCGTGGGCGGCCTGTTCGCCTACGATTTTTATCTGTACAGCGACGCTTTGCTGTTTCGTACGGTCAATGACGATATCTGGGCCGCGCGCGGCATCGTCGACGCCCTGTGCGCGCCGCTGCTGGCCGTCTCGGCCGCGCGCAATCCTGGCTGGGCGCTGGGCTTGTCCGTCTCGCGCCAGATGCTGTACCGCTCGGCCGCCTTGCTGGGCTCGGCCATCTATCTGCTGGCCATGGCGGCCAGCGCCTATTACTTGCGCTATTTCGGCGGCACCTGGGGTTCCTTCATGCAGATGGCTTACCTGGGCGGCGCGGCCCTGCTGCTGGCTGGTGTGCTGTTTTCCGGCAGCCTGCGCGCCAAGCTCAAGGTTTACATCAATAAACATTTTTACAATGCCATCTTCGATTACCGCGAGGAATGGCTGAGATTTACGCGCGCGCTGTCCGAAGACGGGCCTGCCTTGGGCGAACGCACGATACAGGCCATGGCGCAGCTGGTGGAAAGCCGCGCCGGCGCGCTGTGGATCTTGCGCGAACAGGGGCAGTTCGCCCCGGCCGCCAGCTGGAACTGGCCGCCTGGCACGTGGAGCGAACCGGCGCTTGGCCCACTGTGCCAGTTCCTCGAGGCACGGCAGTGGGTGATCGACGTGCCCGATTGCCAGCAAAACCCGCGCCAGTACGGCGGCTTGCGCTTGCCGCCGGCGCTGCTGGCGCTGCCCGACGTGTGGCTGCTGGTGCCCCTGATGCTGCATGGCCAGCTGTTCGCCTTCGTCGCGCTGGCGCGGCCCCGCACGCGCATCGGCTTGAACTGGGAAATCCGCGACGTGCTGAAAATTGCCGGCAGCCAAGCCGCCAGCTACCTGGCGCACCGCGAATCGCTCGATACCCTGACGGTGGCGCGCCAGTTCGACTCGTTCAACCGCATGTCCACTTTCATCGTGCACGACCTCAAAAACCTTGTGTTTCAGCTGTCATTGTTGTTAAGCAACGCGGAAAAACACCGCGCCAATCCCGCTTTCCAGGAAGACATGCTGGGCACCCTGGACCATTCCGTGCAAAAAATGAAGACCTTGCTGCAGAAACTGGCGCGCGGCGAAGCGCCGGAAGCGCCCGCGCCGCTGCAGCTGGACGGCTTGCTGCGCCAGGCCGTTGCCGCCAAGGCCAGCCTGGCGCCGGCGCCCCGGCTGGAAATCGTCGATGGCGAGCTGACGGTGCTGGCCAACCGCGCGCGCCTGGAACGGGTGCTTGGCCACTTGATCCAGAATGCCATCGAAGCGACTGCCAGTGACGGCAAGGTGGCCGTGCGGCTGCGGCGCATACAGCACACGGCCGTCGTCGAGCTCGACGATACGGGGCAGGGCATGAGCGAGCAATTCATCCGCGAACGTCTATTTACACCGTTCGACACGACCAAGACGGCGGGCATGGGCATTGGCGTGTTCGAAAGCCGAGAGTACCTGCGCGAAGTGGGCGGCAGCCTGGAAGTGCGCAGCGAGCCGCAAGTGGGCACGACGTTTCGCGTGATCTTGCCGCTGCATGCGGCCATGGGGTCTGACCCGCCGGGTCATACCCCAGATTTCCGCTGTTCTACCCGTTGACTGGAGTGCATACGTATGGCGAAACAAAAACTGCTGGTCATCGAAGACGATCCCGGCCTGCAAAAGCAGTTGCACTGGAGCTTTGACGGTTATGAGGTGCTGCTGGCGGGCGAGCGCGAGGCGGCGCTGGCGCTGGTGCGGCGCCACCAGCCGGCCGTCGTGACGATGGATCTGGGTTTGCCGCCCGACCCGGACGGCGCCACGGAGGGCCTGGCCACCCTGCAGCAAATCCTCGCGCTGGCGCCGGACACGAAAGTCATCATCCTGTCGGGCAACCAGGAGCGCGCGCATGCCTTGAAAGCCATCGCGCTGGGCGCCTACGATTTCCACCAGAAACCGTTCGAGGCCGACATGCTGGGCCTCGTCATCGCCCGCGCGTTTTATCTGCACGCGATGCAGCAGGAAAACCGCCGCATGCTGCAAACGCAGGCCGATTCCCCTCTGGCCGGCATCGTCAGCCGCGATCCGGGCATGCTGAAACTGTGCCGCAACGTGGAAAAAGTGGCCCCCTCGTCGGCCAGCGTGATGCTGCTCGGTGATTCGGGCAGTGGCAAGGAACTGATCGCGCGGGGCCTGCATGCGCTGTCGAGCCGCCATGCGCAACGCTTTGTTGCCATCAATTGCGCAGCGATTCCTGAAAACCTGCTGGAAAGCGAGCTGTTCGGCTATGAACGGGGGGCGTTTACGGGCGCGGCGCGGCAAACCCTGGGCAAGATCGAATTGGCCCATGGCGGCACCTTCTTTCTCGACGAGATAGGCGACATGCCGATGGGGCTGCAGGCGAAACTGCTGCGCTTCCTGCAGGAACGGGTCATCGAGCGCGTGGGCGGGCGCGCCGAGATCGCCGTCGACGTGCGCATCGTCTGCGCCACGCACCAGGATCTGAAGGTGCTGGCGGAACAGGGGCGTTTCCGCGAAGACCTGTTTTACCGCCTCAGCGAAATCGTCCTGCGCATTCCGCCGCTGCGCGAACGGGCTGGCGATGCGGCCTTGCTGGCCCACCATTTCAAGAACAAGTTCTGCGCCAGCGAAGGGCGCAGCAACCTGCATTTCAGCGCGGGCGCGCTGCAGCTGATCGAAAGCTATGGCTGGCCCGGCAATGTGCGCGAAGTGGAAAACTGCATCAAGCGGGCCGTCATCATGTGCGACGGGCCACAGATCGCGGCCGATGACCTGGGCTTGCCCGCCAGCGCCCAGGCCACCCCCGCCGATGAATCCATCAATCTGCGTCAGGCGCGCGAAGCGGCCGAATACAAGGTGATGGTGCGCGCGCTGGCGCGGGCCGACGGCAATATCGCCAGGGCGGCCGAGCTGCTGGGCGTGAGCCGGCCCACCCTGTACGACCTGATGGGCCATCACGGCATCAAGTCGCAGCTTAATAGCTGAGTGTATTAAAAATCAAGATTGTGTAAGGCGTCGCACATACGCTGGCGCCGCCGTGGCGCATCCTTGCCTCATCCACAACAAGGAGGCGCCATGAACGCGATCACATTATTGATGCAGGACCACAAGGCCGTCAAAGCCCTGTTTGCCCAGTATGAAGGCTTGAGCGACCGCTCATTTGCCACCAAGAAAAAGCTGGCCGACCAGATCTGCCAGGAACTCACCGTGCACACGCAGCTGGAAGAAGAAATCTTCTATCCGGCCGTGCGTCGTCCCATCCACGATGGCGACCTGATGGATGAAGCCATCGTCGAGCACGCCAGCGCCAAGGAACTCATCGCGCAGATTGCCGCCATGGACCCGGCCGACGACCTGTACGACGCCAAGGTCAAGGTGCTGTCTGAGCAGATCGAGCACCACGTCAAGGAAGAAGAGGGCGACATGTTTCCCAAGGTGCGCGAGACGGCCGTCGACCTCGACGCGCTGGGCCAGGAAATGGCCGCGCGCAAGGAGCAACTGACGGGCGTGGCCGCCTGAACGGCTTAAAAAAATCAACAACCAAGGGAGTATTCCATGCAAGCTACACCATTGTCCGTGTCGGACCTGAACAATCCGGGCGTGTCCTGGGGCGCAGTGCTGGCGGGCGCTGCCGCTGCGGCCGCCTTGTCCTTCATCCTGCTGATCCTCGGCGTGGGCCTGGGCCTGTCGTCCGTGTCGCCATGGTCGTTCAACGCGACGGCCATCGGCGTGTCGACCATCGCCTGGCTGGCTTTCATGCAACTGGCCGCCTCCGGCATCGGCGGCTACATGGCGGGCCGCCTGCGCGTGAAATGGAGCTCGATTCACACGGATGAGGTGCATTTCCGCGATACGGCCCATGGCTTGCTGGCCTGGGCCGTGGCCACCCTGATCACCGTGGCCGTGCTGGCCAGCGGCACGCGCGCCGTCCTGAGCGGCGCCATCGATGCGGGCAGCGGCGTGGCGGCGGCGGTGTCCCCGGCTGCGGCGGCCGGTGCCGGGGCTGCAGGCGCCAAGGCGGGCGAGGGCAGCGACGCCAATCCGCTCGACTATTTCTCCGACATGCTGCTGCGTGCCGCACCGGCGGCTGGTGCGGGCGAAACGGGTGGCACGGTCACCGAGCAGCGCGTGGAAACCGGCAGGATCTTCGCAACAAGCTTGTCCACGGGCAGCCTGGCCGCCGATGACCGCGCCTATCTGGGCCAGGTCGTGGCCAGCCGCACGGGCCTGACGCAGGCGGAAGCGGAAGCGCGCGTCGACGCCGTCTACGCCCGCGCCGCCAAGGCCGCCGCCGATGCCAAGGCGCGTGCCCAGCAAGCGGCTGACACGGCCCGCAAGGCTGGCGCGCATACGGCGCTGTGGATGTTCGTCGCCTTGCTGCTGGGCGCTTTCGTGGCCAGCCTGGCGGCAACGTTTGGCGGCCGCCAGCGCGACCATGAAAGAGTGCTGCGCCACGTGACCATTTAAGCCACCCATACAATCAAGGAGTCTGCCATGCGTTCCATCCTCTTGCTGCTGCTGGGTATTCCATTGCCCATCGTCATACTGATCGCCCTGTTCGTACGCTGACAAGGCCAACACCAGAACCGGCGCCCGCTGCAAGGTGAGCGCCGGTTTTTGCGTGAAAGCGGGCGCATGTGTAAGATGGCGCCATCTTTCCACCGAGACTATCCATGACCTTGACCGCCATCCGTCCCTTGCTGAAAACCGCCGCCATCGCCGCCTTCGCTTGTACTGTGCTGGCCGCGTGTTCCACCCTGATCGGCCCGCGCGACGTGAATGTGTCGCTGAGCAAGATGCAGCAAGGCCTGGAGCGCCGCTTTCCCATCGACAAGCGCGTGCTGTCCGTGCTGGACGTCAAGCTGACCCGCCCGCAACTATCCTTGCAGCCCGAGCGCGAAAGAGTCGCCCTCAGCGTGGACGCCAGCGTCTTGCCGCCATTCATACGCCAGAGCTGGCGCGGCAGCCTGGCCATGTCGGGCCGCCTCGTGCTCGATGCCCAGCGCAATGCCGTCTACCTGAGCGAAGCGAGCGTGGACAAGGTGACCATCGACGGCATGGACGAGTCGCAGCAGCGCCAGTTCGCCAAGGTGGCCAGCCTGGTGGCGGACCAGCTCATGCATGAAACGCCGATCTACACCTTCAAACCCGACGAATTGCGCTACGCGGGCGTGCAGTTCGTGCCGACGCAGATCAGGACCACGGGCAACGGCTTGACGGTGACGTTCGAGCCGGTGAAGTAAAGCCGGAGCCGAACCGCCCCCGTGCATGCGCCTGGCCCGGCGTACACATATATTGTGCTATAGTAACATTTACTTAAATAGTAACTTTTACTGGTCTCGGGGCGAGCAATGATGCATATCAGCACGGCAGGAATTCAACGCGGGGCGCTGTCTGCCGCGGAAGGCAGCAAGCCATCCTCGGACAAGGCCCAGACCGCACAGGCGCCGGCCGGCGCTGGCGCCGTGGCGGACGATGTCGTGATTTCGACTTTGGCCGGGCGCCTGGCGAAAGCTTCGGAGGCCACCAGCGCCACCATCCGGAACTTCGATCATGCGGCGCTGGGTGCGTGGGTGAATGGCAATACCGACGACATCCTGTATCCGCTGGACGCCGAACACAAGGCGGCCGCCGCCAAACAGCTGCCGCAACCGAATGACGCGGCATCGGCAAAGTCGGCCGCCGCCGCCACCGCTTATGTGGACCGGAAGGGCCCCAATCCGTTTGCGGGCTTGTCGCGTGAGCAATTGTCCGCCATTTCGAACGATGACAGCGGGACCTTTACCGTCAACGAGCGGCGCGCCGCCTTTATGCAGGCGTATCAGGAAGAAGAGGCATGGCGCACCCAGGTCGTGGCGCAAGCCATGCATGAATACAATACCACCGGCAAGACGACCAATTTCTTCAAGTCGGTGCTGGCGCATTTCAATACATTGCCGCGTCTGGAGCAATCGCAGTATCCTGCCAATTATGCGAGCGACCTGGAAGACAAGATCAAGCTCGATTTTAATTATTTCAATCATGCGGCCGGCAATGGCGGGCCAACGCCGGGTTCGCTTGCGGATCTGCTGAAAAATCAGGGTAAAAAGACGGTAGACCTGTTTGATCTCCTGAGCCGCTGATTCCCGGAGTTATTCAACTGTCATTGTTGCGCGGCAAGCACGCGGACTATAATCCAGCCTCTCATGCCTGGACAAGCATGTTCCCCAACATGAAGTGAAAACAATTAAAGGAATCTTCGTGAAACGTTCACTGATCAGCGCCGCCTGCTGCGCCTTGCTCGCCTTATCTTCGCCGTCGCTGTACGCCCAAGCCTCCAATGCCGGCGCGCCCGTCTCCGGCATCGACCTGAAAACGCTGGACCCGGCAGTGAGCCCCCGGGATGACTTCTACGGCTACGTCAACGGCGTCTGGACCCGCAACACGGACATCCCGGCCGACAAATCCGTCTGGGGCACCTACATCGAATTGCGCGAAATCGCCCAGGGCCAGTTGCGCGGCCTGATCGACGCGACCCTGAAAAATCCCGGCAAGCCCGGCAGCGAAGCGCACAAGATCGCCGACCTGTACACGAGCTTCATGAACGACAAGGCACGCAACGCGGCCGGCTTCAAGCCGCTGCGCGCCGAGCTGGCCCGCGTCGCCGCCGTGAAAGACAAGAAAGACTTGCCGGCGCTGCTGGCCTATCTGCAAGGCAATGGCGTTGCCACGCCGTTTTCCGCCTATGTGGCGCCCGATGCGCAAGACCCCGAGCGCTACACGGTCAACATCAGCCAGTCCGGCCTGGGCTTGCCCGACCGCGATTACTACCTGAAGGATGACGACGCCAAGCTGCAAGCCGTGCGCGCCAAGTACCTCAAGCATATCGAGACCATGCTGGCCATGAGCGGCGACAAGGCCGCTGCCGCCCACGCGGCGCAGATACTCGACATTGAAACGCGCCTGGCGGCCGTGCAGTGGACGCGCGTGCAGATGCGCGACCCCGTCAAATCGTACAACCGGGTCGATTTCGACAAATTTACGGCACTGGCGCCGGCCTTCGACTGGAACGCGTATTTCACGGCCGCCGGCCTCGCGCCAAAGGCTACTTCTGCCGTCGTGCGCCAGCCCAGCTTCATGACAGGCTTTGCCGAGACCGTGGCCGCCGTGCCGCTGGAATCGTGGAAGAGCTATCTGAACTGGCGCATCATCGAAAGCTATGCCTCGTTCCTGGACAGCGCCACCGTCAAGGAACGCTTTGCCTTCGACGGCACGGTGCTGCGCGGCGTGCCGCAAAGCGAACCGCGGTGGCAGCTGGCGCTGCGCTTCACGGATGGCGCCATCAGCGACGCCGTCGGCAAGCGCTACGTGGAAATGTATTTGCCGCCGGAAACCCGGCCCCGCGTGATGGCCATGTTCGACAATTTCGTCGCCTCGTTCAAGGATGGCATCGAGCAGCTCGACTGGATGGGCCCGGAAACCAAGAAAGAAGCCCAGCTCAAGCTGGCAGCGTTGAAGCCGAAGATCGCCTATCCCGATACCTGGCGCGACTACAGCAGCATGCAGACGCAGCCGAATGACCTGATCGCCAACGTGCGCGCCGCGCGCGCGTGGAGCCGCAAGCAAAATCTGGCCAAGCTGGGCAAGCCTGTCGACCGCGACGAATGGTCGATGACGCCGCAAACCGTCAATGCCAGCTATAGCCCGGCCCTCAACGCCATCACGATCCCGGCCGCCATTTTGCAACCGCCATTCTTCAACGTGAAAGCGGAAGATGCCGTCAATTACGGCTTGCTGGGCATCACCTTCGGCCATGAAATCAGCCATGCCTTCGACGATTCGGGCAGTCAATATGACGCCAAGGGCCGCTTGCGTAACTGGTGGACGGCGCAAGACCGCGCGGCCTTCAAGGCGCTGGCCGCCGGCCTCGTCAAGCAATACGGCGCCTATAGCCCCGTGCCGGGCTACCACATCAATGGCGAGCTGACCCTGGGTGAAAACATCGGCGACAATTCCGGCCTGTCGATCACCTACAAGGCCTACCAGCGTTCCTTGAACGGCAAGCCGTCGCCGGTCATCGATGGCTTGACGGGAGAACAGCGCCTGTACATCGGCTTTGCGCAGAAATGGCGCGCGAAACTGCGTCCCGAAGCGGCCATCGCGCAGATCAAGAGCGATCCGCATTCGCCGGGCGAATTCCGCGCCAAGGGCACGGTCAAGAACCAGCCCGGCTTCTACGAAGCGTTCGGCATCAAGCCGGGCGACCCGATGTATCTGCCGCCCGAGCAGCGCGTGATCATGTGGTAAATCACGTGGTAAACCCGTAGGGCAGTCGCGCAACCGCGCCGGGGACTATTCCTTGGCGTGGTTGAGCGTGTACCTGGGCAGTTCCAGCGTCAGGTCTGCGTTTGACACGCGGGCCTGGCACGACAGGCGCGAGTAGGGCTGCAAGCCCCAGGCCTGGTCGAGCATGTCTTCCTCATTGTCGCCCAGTTCGTTGAGCGAGTCGAAACCCTGCACCACGACCACGTGGCAGGTGGAACAGGCACCCACCTGGCCGCAGGCGTGTTCGATATCTATTTTGTTGCGCTGCAATGCATCGCAAATGCTCATGTTCTCGGGCGCGTCGAACACGGCGCCTTCCGGCGCCAGCTCGGGATGGGGCAGGACGGTGATTTTTGGCATGCGGGATTCTCCTTGATGTCGCTTGAATACCGCTACCTTGAACCTTCCCGCCTTGATAAGGTCAAGCGCAACTTGCGCCTGAATTCTGCGTGGCGATGGCCAACGTGCCGGCCCCAACTGCGCTCATGCCAGGATTCTGAAGCGCGATGTGGGGTAGAGGGAAAATGGAAAAAATCGGGCGCTAAGCCAAGCTGTTCTGAAGCCCAGACGTAATCTCTTTTCAGATTGATGCATCTCCAGTCGGCCCAAGTGCTCAGGCGACTATAACGGGATGGCCCACAATTCGCCCGTGCGCCCCATTTCAATGATACGTTTGAGTGTCACGCGCTTGAACACCGGCCTGCATTGACCGCAGTAGAAATCTTTGATGCCCACTTTTCCCGAGATCGACTGCGGACGCACGACGCCGCTGAAGATGAGCACTTGCAAAGCTTCGCGGTCGGGCGCTCCTTTCACAGGATTGGTGGCCAGGCCGCTGGAGTACTCGGCGGTGAAGGTCAGCAATTTTTTCTTCGTATCGTATGTCATCTCTTTGATGGTGGCTCTGACTGGTTCGGAGGTGCCGATGGCGACAGCGACATGGCCTATCGTTTCCGCTACGCGTTGGTAAAGCACGATGTCGTATCCGGAGACAAAATGTGGATCATCAGCGCCTTCGGTCCGCATATTCGAGTAGTAGCCAATCAAGCGCGCCGGCACGGGCTCTACAGCGTGCGCCGTCGGCAGGAGAGATGCGGCGATCAGAAAGGCGGCGAAAAATTTCATATGAATGTCCCGTAGTTGACCAGTGCGGTTTATCGGCATTTCCGCCAACGTATTTTTTAACGCCATAAGTCAACCCAACTGCTTTGAGCTGCAAGTTCATGCGTTGTCGGATCTTCGACGAGCGCCGTCTGCGCCGTCGCCGCCAGACCGTTCATGCCAGCAGTGGCCAGTTGACTTGGCGCGCAGCAAGCGTCTCGTCGCCGCAGCGCTTGCGCCAACTGAACAGCTGATTGGTGTTGATCTTCAGATCGCGGGCAAGCAGCGAAACGGATGCCCTGTCAACCTGAGTACGCGCCACAGCGGCACGCTTGAATTCATCGCTGTGCTGGCGATACGGGGGAAGACGGTGGTAGGCCGACCCTTGCCTTACATCTTCGACGCCGGATGTTCCGCCAGCGGGACAAACTGGCCGGTAGCCTCGTCGAGCGCGTCGAGCGAGCCATTTTCGATGTCATACACCCAGCCATGCAGGGTCAGGCGTTTTTGCGTGATGCCCAGCGCCACCGAAGGGTGGGTGCGGATGTTGTTGAGTTGCGCCACCACGTTGGCCCGCACCATGCCGTCGATGCGCTCCTGTTCCGTGGCATGTTCGATCGACTCATTGATCATGCGCGCCGCATCCGCGTGCCGCAGCCAGTTCTTGACCGCCGGCATGTGTTCGAGGCAGGTGCAGGTGGCGATGGCTTTCATCGCGCCGCAATCGGAATGGCCGCAAATGACGATGTCCGTCACATTCAGGGCGGCGACGGCAAATTCGACGGACGCGCTCACGCCGCCCGGTTCCGGGCCAAACGAAGGCACGATGTTGCCCGCGTTGCGGATGACGAACAGTTCGCCAGGTTCGCGCTGCGTCACCAGTTCCGGCACCATCCTGCTGTCGGAGCAGGAAATGAACAGGGCCTTGGGTGTCTGTCCCGTGGCCAGGCTCTTGAACAGCTCTCGGCGTTCAGGAAAGACTTCCTTCTGGAAACGTAGAAATCCGGCAATGATGTCGCGCATAAATAAAAGAAAAGAGTGGTGTGAGCCCGTATTATCGCCGATGTCAGCGCGGCTGGCTTGCCGGCGGGCCGTTTTGAGGGCCGGCAAGGCAGCGCTCGAGATGCCCGAGCAACTGCAGGAACACGCGTCTATCCGCAATATGATTCATCGTTTTGCTCGTCAATACGTCGCTGCCGGCCGCGGCCACGGCAGCGCGGGCTTGCAAGCAGGCCGCGTGCAGTTGCGCGCGGTCAAGCTCAAGCAGGGCCGTATCGATACTTTCGCACGTGAAATCGAAGGCGTCGATGCCGCAGCAGCCGGCGTCGCAATGCGTTTCCAGGCGGCAGATCAGCGGCCATAATCCGGCCAGCAGGGCGTCGATGTCGAGCGACTGCTCGTAGCGGCCGTCAAGGCTGATGAACTCGATCCATGTCTCATCGCCGATCTGGATATCGTGCTTGCGGTCGCGTTCGGTCATTTTGTAGATTCTCCTGGCGGGGACATCGCATTATAAAAAAAACCGCCCGAAGGCGGTTTTGTCAAAGAGGCAATGTAACGCCTAGATAAAGTAGATCAGCGCGATGATGCCCACCACCAGCGCCACGCGGGTAACCTGGTAGGCCGTCTTGTTCCACGCCTTGAAGCGGCGGCGGTACTGGCCCATGGTCCAGGAAATCTGGAACAGCTTGCTCACGCCGCCGACCTGGTCGCCCAGTTCGTTTGGCGAGGCGGCTGCCGTCATCAGGGTGCGGCCCAGCCAGCGGTTCAAGCCTTGCGCCCAGCGGTAGCGCATCGGGCGTTCGATGTCGCAGAACAGGATGATGCGGTCGCTGTCGGCATCGTTGCGGGCCCAGTGGATATACGTTTCATCGAACATCACGGCCTGGCCGTCGCGCCAGCTGTGGCGCTCGCCATCGACGTCGATGAAGCAGCGGTCATCGTTCGGCGTCTGCAAGCCCAGGTGGTAGCGCAGGGAGCCGGCGAACGGATCGCGGTGCGGGTTGAGCTTGCCGCCTTGCGGCAGCTCCGCGAACATGGCCGCTTTAATCGAGGGAATCGATTGCAGCAGCGCATAGGTCTGCGGGCACATCTGCTGTGCCGACGGGTGGTTCGCGTCATACCATTTCAGGTAGAAACGCTTCCAGCCATATTTAAAGAAGGAATTGAAACCCACGTCATTGTTCTTTTCAGCGGCCTTGATCTTTTTCATTTCCTGCATGCGCAGCGCTTCATCGCGGATGATTTGCCAGTTCTGCTGCAGCGGCGCCAGTTCCGGGAATTGCTCGACGGCTAAATATGGCGTGGCCGGCACCTTGGAAAAGGTGTGCATGAACAGGTTCAGCGGCGCCATGAACGAGGAATGATCGAAGATCTGGCGGCGGAACGGCAGGCGCACCTTGCCCCGAAAATGAATATGTAAAACAGAAAACACAAAAATGCCCAGCAAGGCCCACTTCATACACAACCTCGTTTTTTAAGAATGGGGCAATTATAACCAGTTAATGCCATCGCCACCCCGGGCCACGGTGAAGGAAAGATGAAGCGGCGCATATGGGCGCGCTGTCCTACAATGGCCTTTTCTCCTTACTTATCCGAGGCAACAATGGAAATCTGGCACGCACCGCTCGACCTGGCTATCCTCAACGCCGCCAGCGAGGGCACGGCCATGCGCCACCTGGGCATCGTATTCACGGCTTTCGGCCCCGACTGGATCGAGGCGACCATGCCCGTCGACCACCGCACCATGCAGCCTTTTAAACTGCTGCATGGCGGCGCTTCCGTGCTGCTGGCCGAAACCCTGGGCAGCATGGCCGCGAATGCCTGCCTCGATTCGCGCCGGTACGTGAGCGTGGGCCAGGAAATCAACGCCAACCATTTGCGCGGCGTGCGCGGCGGCCTGGTGACGGGGCGCGCCACGCCGATCCACCGGGGCCGCACGAGCCAGGTCTGGGAAATCCGCATCACTGGCGACGACGGCAAACTGTGCTGCATTTCGCGCATCACCATGGCCGTCATCGACGCCCCAGAGCAGAGTTGATTGTCTTTTTTGATATGCGTCAAGGCACTAAAAGTGGACACGTGGAATCATCCATAACGCTGTTCGCTTATAATTCAGTGTGCTGTTGTTTGGCGCAGGGGGAGTACCCTACGCGCCGACATTGCCCGAAATTAGAAGCTGACTGCCCAAAAAACGCCAGTTAGAGACCCATCCCGCGCCATGCGGGAAAGGCAAGACGACGGCGAGCAGATCGCTGGTTTCCAAGTAACCAGCAACAATCAACTTTATTACAGGGCAATAACAACAATGATGTCATTCAATCGTTTGACGATAGGCGCGCGCCTGAGCGCAGGCTTCGGGCTGCTGGTGCTACTGATGCTGGTACTGGCCGCCTTCGCGCTGCTGCGCATCGGCGCCATTTCCGGCGCCATGGACGCGCAAGAAAAAGTCCAACTGGAAAAACTCGAACCGCTGTACGTGGCGCGCGAAGCGCTCGACCAGACGGGCCTGGCCGCCCGCAACGCGTATATCTTCCATGACCAGGCTGCCGCCGAGAAAGAGCTGGCCATCCTCGACAGCCAGAAAGCGCTGTACCTGGAAGCGCTGGCGCGCCTGGCGCCGCAGTTCGTTGGCGATGCGCAATTCGAGAAAGTCAGCACGGGCTTGAAAGCCATGGCGCAGGAATTGCAGCGTCCGCGCCAGTTCCGCGCCACGGGACAGATGGAGCAGTACGGCACCTTCCTCGTCGAGGAGTGCAGCCCTTTGCGGCGCCAGATCGTCGCCGACATCGACACGGTGCTGAAATCCGTGCAGCGCGAATCGGAGCAGGCCAGCGTGGCCGCGCGCGCCATCTACGGCCAGTCGCTGCGCTGGATCGGCGTGCTGGCCGCGCTCAGCGTGCTCATTTGCATAGCCGTGGCTACCGTCATCACGCGCGGCCTGCTGCGCCAGCTGGGCGGTGAGCCGGCGTATGCGGCCGCGATTGCGGGGCGCATCGCGCTCGGTGAACTGGCCATCGACGTGCACACGCGCCACGGCGACGACAGCAGTTTATTGTTTGCGATCAAGACCATGCGCGACAACCTGGCCGCCATCGTCGGCAAGGTGCGCCACGGTACGGAAAGTATCGCCACGGCATCGACCGAGATCGCCTCGGGCAACCGCGATTTGTCGCAGCGCACGGAGCAGCAGGCCGGCTCACTCGAAGAGGTGGCGTCATCGATGGAAGAACTGATTTCCACCGTGCGCCAGAATGCGGACAACGCCCAGCAGGCGAACCACCTGGCGCGCGAAGCGTCCAAGGTATCGGAGCAGGGCGGCAAGGCCGTGGCCGAAGTGGTGCACACCATGGGCCTGATCAATGCCTCGTCGAACAAGATCGTTGATATCATCGGCGTGATCGACAGCATCGCCTTCCAGACGAATATCCTGGCCTTGAACGCGGCCGTGGAAGCGGCGCGGGCCGGTGAACAGGGACGCGGTTTCGCCGTCGTCGCCACGGAAGTGCGCAACCTGGCGCAACGCTCAAGCGCCGCCGCGCGCGAAATCAAGCTGCTGATCGACGACTCCGTCAGCAAGGTAGGCACGGGAACCTTGCTCGTCGAGCAAGCTGGCGTCACCATGCACGATGTGGTGGCCGGCATCGGCAGGGTAACGGGCATCATGGCCGAGATCAGCCACGCCACGCAGGAGCAGGGCGCCGGCATCGAGCAAGTCAACCGCGCCATCGTCGACATGGATAGGGTGACCCAGCAGAATGCGGCCCTGGTCGAGCAGGCGGCCGCCGCCGCGCACGAATTGCAGCAGCAGGCGGCGCAGCTGGAACAGGAAGTGGGCATTTTCAAACTCGCCAAGCCGGCCAACGGACCGCTGCGCCTCGCCGCTTGAGGCGGATGGCACTTTAGCGCGGCGTGCGCCACCAGGCATATTCCGCGCTACAATGAGCGCTGGATCACCGCCAGGACTTCTCATGCAAGTGCGCAGCAGCCATGATCTATCCAGCCCGGACGACGACAAACCGGCGCCGCCCGTGCTGCAGCTGGCCCTTGCCGGTCTCGGCTGGGGTTTGCTCACCTGCATGCTGTGCTTTGCCATCCTGTTTATCACCAAATGGCTGTTGCCGCCCGAATACTGGGGGGCGCACACGGGCTTGTCCAAGTTCAAGCGCGAAATGTCGCTGCCGCTGCTGGTGTTCTGGGTCGTCATCTATTCCCCCATCCTGGAAACCTTCCTCGGCCAGCTGCTGCCGCTGGAAATCCTCCGGCGCCTGGGCGCCAGCCGGCAACTGAGCGTTTTTATCGGCGCCATCCTGTGGGCCGTCGTGCATTTCATCAGCGGCGGCTTGCTGCACGCCATCGTCGCGCTGGGGTCGGGCGCCATGTTCAGCTTTGTCTACCTGCGCTACCGCGGCCCCAGCGTGGCCGTTGCCTACGCGACAACGGCGTTCGCGCGCGCCTGCAACAATATCGCCATCCTTGTCGCGGTGTTCTACGGCCTGGACACCTAAAGCACCGTCCAAAACCTACTGCGCGTCGGTATAGGCGGCCTGCTATGCTCACCGTACTCTAGTACGGTTGCGCTTCTCGACCACCTCTACCTTCCGCTCGCTACGGTTTTGTCAGGCGCTTTTCTTTCTTCCTGAGCAGATACGGCACCAGCGCCGCCAGCGCCACGGCCAGCAACGCCAGGCCGAGCAGCAGCTGGCGGAAGACGGCGTCATAGCTGGCGCGCAGCAGCGCTTCCTGGCCGCCCAGCAGCTGTGTCGCCTGCTCGATATCGCCGAGCGCGGCGCGGCTGGCGGCGGCCAGCACGGGTAGCTCGGCTGGTAGTTGCTGCGCCAGGCCCGCGCCGATCAGGCCGGCCAACAAGGAACCCGCCAGCGCCAGCGCCACCCCGTCGGCGCTGACGCGCACGGTATTGAAGATGCCCGTCGCCATGCCGGCCCGCTCCGTTTCCACCACGCTCAGGGCCATGCCATCCATCAAGCCCCACGGCAAGCCGATGCCCACGCCGATCAGCAGCAGGGGGCCGGCCAGCGCCGCGGTGCCGCCATGGCCCAGCACCTGGGCCAGCCAGGCCAGGCCCGCCGCGGCCAGCAGCAGTCCCGCCGCGCACAGGGCGCCCGTCTCGACCCAGCGCGACAGCAGCGCCGCCAGCATGGGTACGAGCAGTAGCGGCGCTGCCAGGGCAATCATCAACCGGCCCGCCGCCAGTGCGGACATGTTGTCGATGCCGATGAAGCGCCCCGGCAGCATGACGATGAGCACGATGAACAGGAAGGCGGGCGAGGCGGCCAGCACTTGCACGGCGACAAAGCGGCGCTGGCGGAACAGCGACAAATCCAGCATGGGCCGCGCCGTCCTGCGCTCGATGGCGACAAAGGCGAGGAACAGCAGTACGGATGCGGCGACGGACAGCAGCACGGCGCCGTGGCGCCAGCCGTGTTCGGGCGCCAGCAGCATGCCCAGGGTCAGCAGGCCCAGCGCGGCGCTGAAGCTGATGGCGCCGGGCCAGTCCAGCCGGCCCTGGCCGCGCGCCGGATCGGCCGGCACGCTGACCCATACCAGCAGCATGCCGATGGCGCCCAGCACGGCCGTGGCATAAAAGATGGCGGGCCAGCGGGCCAGTGCCAGCATGGCGCCGGCGGCCAGCGGACCGAAGGCCAGGCCCAGGCCGAACGTCGTGCCCAGCACGCTCATCACGCGGCTGCGCGCCGCGCCGTGGAACAAGGGCGCCAGCGAGGACATGGCGGCGGCGAACGCGGCCGCGCCGCCCAGGCCCTGCACGAAGCGCAGCACGGCGATCCAAGCCACCGATGGCGCGTGGGCGATGGCTAGTGTCGCCACGCAAAACAGCGCCAGGCCCGCCAGCCAGACGCGGCGCCGTCCCAGCACGTCCGTCAGGCTGCCGGCCACCATCATGGCGCTGCCATAGCTGAGGATATACGCATTGATGACCCAGTTCAGGGCGGCGGCGCTGCCGTGCAATTCGGCACCGAGGGCGGGCAGGGCCACGGCCGGGCCCGTGAAGCACAGGGGAATCAACAAGCCCGTCAGGCAAGCGGCCAGCACTTGCAGCGGGAGTGAAAGAGGTGAGGAAGAGGACATAGGTGTCGGATATGAAAGAAAGAGGGGCGAGTATGGCGCGCCCGTCATTGAAGAAAAATGGGCTAAACTGATCAACATATCGGACAAAAATGTCGTGAATGGAGTGCAAATGGATAGCTTGGGTGGCATCGCCATGTTCGTGCAGGTGGCCGACAGCGGCAGTTTTTCGGCCACGGGCCGGCTGCTGGGTCTGTCATCGTCGGCCGTCGGCAAGAGCGTGGCGCGCATGGAGGCGCGGCTCGGTGCGCGCCTGTTCCAGCGCAGCACGCGGCACCTGGCATTGACGGCGGAAGGGGAAAAATTCCTGCAGCGCTGCAAGCGCATCCTGGCGGAAGTGGAAGCGGCAGAGCGCGAGCTGGGCGAATCGGGCGGCGCGCCCAGCGGCCGCCTGCGCATCAGCCTGCCACGCTACAGCGGCCTGTTCGAGCCGGCCATCGGCGCGTTCATGCAAGCCTATCCCGCCATCGAACTCGACCTTGATTTCTCCGACGCCATGGTCAACATCGTCAGCGACGGCTTTGATGCGGTCGTGCGCACGGGCGAGCTGGCCGACTCAAGCTTGATGCGGCGCAAACTCTGTACGTTCCGCCGCCTGCTGCTGGCGTCGCCCGCCTATCTGGCGCGCCACGGCCGGCCCGCCGATGGCGCCGCGCTGCTGCGGCACGCGCGCCTCGACTACCGCTTTCCCGCCACGGGCCGCCTGGAGCAATGGCCGCTGATGGACGAGACTGTCCAGCCGGCGCCCGGCATGGTCTGCAACAGCGTGGAAATGCGCGTCTACCTGGCCGTGCAGGGGCAGGGCATCGCCTACCTGCCCGCGTTTGCCGTGCAGCGCGAGCTGGCGGCTGGGCAACTGGTCTCGTTGCTGGACGAGCATACGCAGGCGCGCACGGCCTTCTGGCTGCTGTGGCCAGCCAGCCGCCACCTGCCGCCGCGCTTGCGCGTGTTCATCGATTTCCTGGTGCAGCAGTTGCAGGATCAGACTTTTGGCGCCTTGCCATGAGGCAGGACGCTTCCCTGGCGCCATTGCAGTTGCAGGTGGCCGGCGCTACCGTGCGCGCGGCGCCGGGCAGATAAGCGCCATCTCGCCAAACTTTGAAGCCAGCGTATTGCTGGCGGCCTACTCCACGCTTTCCATCGATGCCACCGTGTCGAAAATATGCGCCAGCGCGCTTTCCATGGCGCCGGCGGTCGCGTCGCCGCTCTGGTTGGTGATGATGAAGACCCCCAGCTGATATTTGGGAACGACCCAGGCGTAGCTTTGCGCACGCGGCACGCCGCCATGGTGTACATAATGCGTGCCCAACTGGCTATTGCTGCCGATGTTCCAGAAGTAGCCAATGCTGAAGTCGTCCTGAAAGCGCACCAGCGGCTGGTGCGATTCGATGACCGCAGGATGGGCGCTCAATTGCAGGCGCAGGTATTTTGCCATGTCCGGCAAGGTCGACTTCAGGTTGCCCGCCGCTCCCCAGGGCAGTTGCGGCATCGGTGTTGTCACGACGGGATTGTCGCTGTGGTAGCCGGGCGCCAGCCGGCCGGCATCCGTGGCAGCGATTCTCAGCCTGGTATCGCGCATGCCCGCTTCGCGCGCGACGAATTGCGTGAGCAGGACTTCATAGGGCGTGCCGTAGATTGTTTCGAGCGTGTGCGCAATGAGTTCGGTGCCGGCGCTGGAATAGGCGTAGTCCTTGCCTAGCGGACCTGTGATGCTGACTGTGTGCAAGTCTTGCCAGAACTGCTGCTGTCCGTAGCTGGCGTAGGCCGCATTGAGCTTTGCCGGCGTGGCGTGTGCGGTGAAATCCTTCAATATGCTGTTCACCTGCAAAGGCAGCATGCCCGGCATGGTGCTGGTGTGCGTGATCAAATGGCGCAAGCGCACTGGCTGCCCCTGCCACTGCAGGTTCGGGTAGGCGTCCGGCAGGTACTTTTGGATGGGATCGTCGAGCGCCGCCTTCCCATCGAGCACAGCGTTCGCCAGCAGCAGGCCGGCAAAAGTTTTGCTGACCGAGCCGATTTCATACAGCGTTGTATCGTTCGGCGGATTGGCTTTTCCCGTCTCCAGCTCGCCTTGATGCAGCATGAATTCCTTGCCGCGATACACGACGGCAATCGAGGTCGCGTGCAGCAATGTTGACTGCAGCAAGGTGGTCGCCGTCTGGCGCATGGCCGCGGGAATGTCATGCGCAGGAGCCGTGGCTGCCGGCTTGCAAGCTGCCAGCGCGAGTGTCATTACAGTGATGCTTGCGGCGAGTTTGGTCATCATGCGCACCATCCAGGGGGGGTGGGGCATTCTCGCACAATGGGTGCAGCGGTGACAGAAAAGACTGCACGAAAACAATAGGCCAGCCGTACAAACCAGCGTTGCCTTTCCTCTTCTCTCCTCCATGCAGTGTGACATTTGCATGACAAACAACAGTGTTCTGCCCGCTTTAACGTCAATAGGGGGTGCATGCGTGGCGACGCCCAACCGCGCGCCGTCCATGCGCCGAAAGTGCCGGACCGTTGAAGGTGCACGCTGAACGGCAAGTGGATGCGGCCGGGACTTTTGCCTTGCATGCCGGCTTGCGCCGACATATTCATTCTTGGTTTTGACGTTTAACGACAGGAAACTGCAACATGACTGAAAAATTTGCATCGCACACTTCCACCTCCGCAGATGACGGCATTTCCGCCATCGAGGCATACCTGAACAGTGCCGCCGCCGCGGCGCTGCAGCGCTTCACCGGCACGCCGGATGCCGATGTGCTCAGCGGCACCGCGGGCGCCGACGTGCTCGAAGGCCTGGCCGGCGACGATACGTATTACGTCAACGACAGCGGCGACGTGATTGTCGAGCTGGCCAATGGCGGCACCGATACCGTGTATACCAGCGTTAACTACACGGTGGCCGACAACGTCGAGAACGTGCGCCTCGCCGCCAGCGGCCTGACGGTGACGGGCAGCGCCAACACCAACAATATCTTTCATGTGAGCGTGGCCGGCGGCAATGTGCTCGACGGTGGCGGCACGGGCAACTCGGTCAATTACCTTGGCTCCAGCACAGGCGTGACGGCCACCCTGTCCGGGGCCAGTGGTCCGGTGGCGGCAGCGCCGGGCAGCGATGTGCTGGTCAATTTCGCCAGCATCGTGGGCAGCAAGTTCGACGACGTCCTGACCGGCAATGAACTCAAGAACCTCCTGATTGGCGGCATCGGCAACGACACCTTGCGGGGCGGCAAGGGCGACGATACGCTGTTCGGCGTAGCGGGCGACGATACCTATATTTTTGCCCGCGGTGACGGCGCCGATATCATCTCCGAGGTGGTCGAGGGCGGCGGCCACAATGTCGTTTCCTTCCTGGCCGGCGTCAGCGCCGACCAGTTGTGGTTCCGCCAGGTGGGCGCGAACCTGGAAGTGAGCACCATCGGCACGAGCGACAAGATCAGCATCAACGGCTGGTTCAGCGCGGGCAGCGCGCCCCGCATCCAGGAATTCCGCACGGCCGACGGCCGCGTGCTGCTGGGCAGCGACGTGCAAAACCTGGTGCAGGCGATGGCCGCACTGCAGCCGCCACCGGCTGGCCAGCTGACTTTGCCAATCTACGCAGCCACCGTCCTGGCTCCCGTGCTGGCGCAGAACTGGCGCACGGAAGGACCGAATCAGCCCGGCAACGGCGTCTTCACTGGCACGGCGAATCCGGACATCATCAAGGGCACGGCGGGCGCCGATGTGATGGCGGGCCTGGCCGGCGACGACATTTATTACGTCAACCATGGCTACGACGTGGTGACCGAACAGCCTGGCGGCGGCCGCGACACTGTCTACACGACGGTCAGCTACACCATGGGCGCCAACATCGAAGAGGTGCACCTGGCCGCCGCGGGCGTGGGTGTGACAGGTAACGGCAGCGGCAACGTCTTTCACGTCGACGTTGCTGGCGGCAACTTGTTGTATGGCATCGGCAGCAATAATTCGGCTACTTACGCGGGTTCCAAGGCGGGCGCCACGGCGACCATCGTTCCCGTCGTCGGCGGTAGCGCGCTCTTGCCTGGCAGCGATGTGCTGGTCAATATTTCCAGCGTGACAGGCAGTGCCTATGACGACGTGCTGATCGGCAACGAACTGGCCAACACCCTGTCTGGCGGGCTCGGCAACGATACCTTGCAAGGCGGCAAGGGCGACGATGTGCTGACTGGCGGCCTGGGCGATGATACCTATGTCTTTGCGCGCGGCGACGGCGCCGACGTCATCATCGAAGCGTCCGCCGATGCCAATTACGACGCCATCGCCTTCCTGGCCGGCGTCAACATCGACCAGCTGTGGTTCCGCCAGGTGGGCGCGGACCTGGAAGTGAGCACCATCGGCACGACGGACAAGATCACCATCCGCGCCTGGAACAAGGCTGCGCCGAACATCGAGGAATTCCGCACGGCCGCCGGCCACGTCCTGCGCGGCGCCGACGTGCAACTGCTGGTGCAGGCGATGGCGACCCTGGCGCCGCCGCCGCTGGGCCAGCTGACCCTGCCGGCGGGCACCGCCGCCGCCCTGGCGCCCGTGCTGTCCCAGGCCTGGCACTTCAACGGCCCCACGCAGTTGACGGAGCAAACCTTTGTCGGCACGGAAAATGCCGACATCATCAAGGGCACGGCCGGCGCCGACCTGATGGAAGGCCTGGGCGGTGACGACACCTATCACGTCAACCACAGTGGCGACTTCATCGTCGAACGGGGCAATGGCGGCAGCGACACCGTGTTTACCACGGTCAACTACACGGTGGCCGACAACGTCGAGAATGTGCGCCTCGGCGCCCCTGGCCTGACGGTGACGGGCAGCGCCTTCACCAACAACCTCTTTTTCGTCACTACCCCCGGCGGCAATGTGCTCGACGGCGGCGGTGCGGGCAACACGCTCAATTACGTCAATGCAAGCGCTGGCGCGACGGTTGCCTTCGCCCCCGCAGGCACGGCACTGGCGGCGCGTCCGGGCGTGGATGTGGCGGCCAATTTCATCGCGGTTGTCGGCAGCAAGTTCGATGACGTGTTGATCGGCAATGAACTGAAGAACACCCTGCTGGGCGTCCTGGGCAACGATATCTTGCAAGGCGGCAAGGGCGACGACATCCTGGCTGGTGTGCTGGGCAACGACACCTACATCTTCGCCCGCGGCGACGGCGCCGACTTGATCAACGAGGCCAACGAGGCGGGCAGCCGCGATGTCGTGTCCTTCCTGGCCGGCGTCAGCGCCGAGCAGCTGTGGTTCCGCCAGGTGGGCACGGCTCTGGAGGTGAGCACCATCGGCACCAGCGACAAGATCACCGTCACCGGCTGGTACGAGAGCGCGGAGCGGCGCATCGAGGAATTCCGCATGGCCGATGGCCGGGTCTTGCTGGGCAGCCAAGTGCAAAACCTGGTGCAGGCGATGGCCAGCCTGACGCCGCCGCCAGCCGGCCAGCTCACTCTGCCTGCCGGCACGGCCGCCATCCTGGCGCCGGTGCTGGCGCAAAACTGGCGCGCCGCGCAGCCAATCAGCGCCGCCAGCCAGGGCGGTTTCAGCGGCTGGCAAGCGGATGCCGCGCAGCTGGTGCAAGCGATGGCCGGCTTTGCCGTGCCGGCCGCCGCATCGGCGCCGTGGTCGGCGCAAGGCGGCCCGTCGACGCAGCTCCAGCTGGCGGCAGCGCATTAAACCGTTGAGCAACTAGATCCACCCTCACGCAGCCGGGCCGGGGTGACCCGCCACGGCCCGGCTGCGCCATTGAATTTCTGATATTGCCCGATGACAGTCCTCTCCTACCGTAACGATACGCCGTCCATACAAGCTGTGCCCGACACGGGCTTGCTGTCGCTGCTGCTGATGGCCAGCCTGCACGGCATCGCCGCCGATGGCGCCCAGCTCAAGCACGCTTTCGGCCAGGCCGTGTTCACGCGGCAAACCGTGCTGCTGGCGGCCCGGCAACTTGGCTTGACGGCCAAACTGGTGCGCCAGGCGCCCGAAAGGCTGGCGCAAGCGCCGCTGCCTGCCATCGCCATCGATACGGATGGCCGTTTCTTTATCCTCGGCAAGGTCGAGACGGACGCTGACGGCGTGAGCAAGGTGCTGGTCCAGCATCCGGGCCAGCCGCCGCAAATCCTCGGCCGGGCAGCCTTCCTTGCCGCCTGGACGGGCGAACTGATCTTTTTCACCAGCAAGGCCAGTTATGCGGGGGAGACGGCCCGTTTCGATTTCAGCTGGTTCATCCCCGCCATCGTCAAATACCGCAGGCTGCTGGGCGAAGTGTTGCTCATTTCCTTCGTGCTGCAACTGATCGGTCTGGCCACGCCCCTGTTTTTCCAGGTGGTGATGGACAAGGTGCTGGTCAACCACGCCATGAAAACCCTGCACGTGGTGGCCATCGGCCTGGTGTGCGCCATCGTCTTCGAGGCCGTGCTGGGCCTCATCCGCACCTATGTATTCGCGCGCACCAGCAGCAAGATCGACGTGGAACTGGGCGCGCGCCTGTTTCGCCATTTGCTGGCCTTGCCGATCGCGTATTTCCAGGCGCGCCGCGTGGGCGATTCCGTGGCGCGCATCCATGAACTGGAAAACATCCGCTCTTTCCTCACCGGCAACGCCATGACCCTGGTGCTCGATTTGCTGTTTTCCTTCATCTTTATTGCCGCCATGCTGTGGTACAGCGCGGCGCTCAGCATCGTCGTGCTGGCCTCGATTCCCGTCTACGCGGCCCTGTCGATGCTGCTCACGCCCGTGCTGCGGGGCCGCCTGAACGATAAATTCAACCGCAGCGCGGAAAACCAGTCCTTCCTGGTCGAAACCATCAGCGGCGTCGACACGCTCAAGGCCATGGCCGTCGAGCCGCGCTGGCAGCAGCAGTGGGAAAAGCAGCTGGCCGGCTATGTGTCGGCGGGCTTGTCGGCGAATAACATCGGCATGCTGGCCAGCGGCGGCGTCACCCTCGTCAGCAAGCTGGTGACGGCGGCCATCATGTGGTGGGGCGCGACCCTCGTCATCGACGGCAAGATGACGGTGGGCGAACTGGTCGCCTTCAATATGCTGGCCGGGCAGGTGGCCTCGCCCATCCTGCGCCTGGCGCAGCTGTGGAACGATTTCCAGCAGGTGGGCATCTCGATGAGCCGGCTCGGCGACATCCTCAACGCGCGTGTGGAAGCGGGCAGCCAGAAGGCGCGCCTGCCGCGCATCGCGGGCGCCATCGAGTTCCAGCAGGTGGGTTTCCGCTACCGGCCCGATGCGGCCGAAGTGCTGCGCAATGTGTCGATCGCCATCGCGCCCGGCGAAGTGATCGGCATCGTCGGGCGTTCCGGTTCCGGCAAGAGCACCCTGACGCGGCTGGCGCAGCGCCTGTACATTCCCGAACGGGGCAAGGTGCTGATCGACGGGCAGGACATCGCCGTCATCGACACGGCCTCGCTGCGGCGCCAGATCGGCGTGGTGCTGCAGGAAAATATCCTCTTCAACCGCTCCGTGCGCGACAACATCGCCCTGAGCGACCCGGCGCTGCCCATCGACGCCGTCATCGCCGTGGCGAAACTGGCCGGTGCCCACGATTTCATTTGCGAATTGCCAGAAGGCTACGACACCATGGTGGGCGAGCACGGCACGGGCTTGTCCGGCGGCCAGCGCCAGCGCATCGCGATTGCCCGCGCCCTCATCGGCGATCCGCGCATCCTGATTTTCGACGAAGCGACGAGCGCGCTCGACTACGAATCGGAAAAAATCATCCAGGACAATATGCGCGGCATTTGCGCGGGACGCACCGTGCTGATCATCGCCCACCGCCTGTCGGCCGTGCGCGAAGCACACCGCATCGTCGTCATGGAGCGGGGGCAGGTGGCCGAGCTGGGCACGCATGACGCGCTGCTGGCGAACCCGGGCGGCATCTACGCCCATCTGTACAGCCTGCAGCAAGGCACGCACGGGAGCGCAACAGGGGACGCAACATGAGCGCCGGCCACCGCCTGGCCGCGTATGGCGAGCTGTTGCAACGTTACGGCCAGGTGCTGCGGCACAGCTGGCGCGACCGCGCGGCATTGAGCGGCCCCGTGCTCAGCGAAGACGAGGCGGCCTTTTTGCCGGCCGCGCTGGCGCTGCAGGAGCGGCCCATGTCGCCGTCCTTGCGCCTGACGGCCCAGGTGCTGATGCTGCTGGTTGGCTGCGTCGTGCTGTGGGCGGTCTTCGGCCAGGTCGACATCATCGTCAATGCGGCCGGCAAGATCATTCCGTCCGGTAACAGCAAGACCATCGCTTCCGTCGACGTGGCGGCCGTGCGCGCCCTGCATGTGCGCGAGGGGCAAGCCGTGCAGGCTGGCCAGCTGCTCGTGGAACTCGACAGCCGCGGCCCGGATGCCGAACGCGACAAGGCCGCCGGCGACGCCGTGGCGGCCGCGCTGCAAATGGCCCGTTCGCGCGCGCTGATCGCCGCCATCGACAGCTTGACGCTGCCAAGGCTGGCGGCGCCCGATGGCGCCTCCGCCGCCCAGCGCGAAGAAGCGCAGGGCCACCTCGATGGCCAGTACGCGAGTTTCCGCGCCAGGCTCGCGCATCTCGATGGAGAAATCGCCCGCTACGCCCAGGCGCTGCCGCTGGCCGCGCAGCGCGCCGGCGATTACCACGCGCTGCTGGCGACGCGCGACGTGGCCGAACACGCGTGGCTGGAAAAGGAGCAGGCGCGCATCGACCTGGCCGGCCAGCTGGCGTCGGCCCGCAGCGAACGCGCGGCCCTGGTGGCGCAAACGCGCAAGGACGCCTACGACGCGCTGACGGAAGGGGCCAGGGTGGCGGCGGCCAGCGGCCAGGATGCGCGCCGCGCCGGCGCGCGTGGCAGCTTGCTGCGCCTGACGGCGCCCGTCGACGGCACGGTGCAGCAACTGAAGCTGCATACGGTGGGCGGCGTCGTGCCGGCCGCGCAGGCGCTGATGCAGATCGTGCCGCGCCAGGGCAGGCTGGAAATCGACGCCGTGCTGGAAAACCGCGACGTCGGCTTCGTGCAGGAAGGGCAGATGGTCGCCATCAAGGTCGACGCCTTCGACTACACCAAGTATGGCACCGTGCCCGCCGTCGTCAGCAGCGTCTCGCGCGACGCCGTCGAGGATGAAAAGAAGGGTCCCGTGTATGCCGTCAGGATCACGCTGCAGCAGCCATCCATCGTCATCGACGGCAGATTGGTGCCGCTGTCGGCCGGCATGGCCGTGCGCGCGGAAATCCGCACGGGGACGCGCAGGGTGATCGAATATGTGCTCTCGCCGCTGGTGCAGCACCAGAAGGAGGCGCTGCATGAACGCTAGATGCCGCGCCCTGGTCATCGCGACCGGCCTGCTGCTGGCCAGTGCTGTGGCGCAGGCGCAATCGCCGGGCGGGCTCGATGCCGCGCCATGCCCGTCCGCGTATGAGGCTGGTGTGCTGCTGACTGTGCCATTGACCCTGCCGGCGGCCGTCGACCTGGCCCTGTGCCGCAACGCGCAAGTGCACGGCGCCTGGGCCGGCATCCGCTTGCAGGCGGCCGGCCTGGGCGAGGCGCGGGCCGCCTTTTTACCGACCCTGAATGCGGGCGTGAGCCGGGTGCACGACCGCACGGCTTATCCGGGCGCCAGCACGCCGTCCGGCAGCTTGAACAGCAATACGGGCTCGCTGAATCTGTCCTGGCGTTTGTTCGACTTTGGCGGGCGCGCGGCGGGCCAGCGTTCGGCGCAAGCCTTGCTGGACGCGGCCCTGGCCAACCGCGACGCCGTGCTGCAAAAAATCCTGGCGACCACCGTCAGCGCGTATTTCGAGGCGCAGACGGCGCGGGCAAATGTGCGCATGCGCCAGGACTACGCGGCCCTGGCGAATGAAACGGTGCTGGCCACGCAGCGCCGCGCGCAGCGGGGCCTCGGCTCGCACAGCGACACCCTGCAGGCGACCAGCGCGCTGGCCAAGGCGGCCTTGGGCGCCAGCCGCGCCGATGGCGAGTTCCAGAAGGCGCGCGCCGTGCTCGTCTATACGCTGGGCTTGCCGGCCGAGGCGGGCGTGATCCTGGACGACGATGCGGATGCCCCGGTGGCGGGCTTGAGCGAAGATTTGCACACCTGGCTGGCGCTGGCCCAGGCGCGGCACCCGGCCATTGTGGCCGCGCAGGCGCAGCTGGCGGCGGCGCGCGAACGGGTGGCAGTGACCGAGTCGGAAGGCCGCCCCAGCATCGACTTGACGGCGAATATCTACCAGAACGGCCGCCCCAACCAGGGCTTGTCCGCCGCCTCCACGCGCGAAACCCTGGTGGGCATCGCATTGAACATTCCCCTGTTCGACGGTTTTGCGCGCCATTACAAGGTGCGCGGCGCCTTGGCGCAGGCCGGGCAAAGGCAAGCGGAAGCCGAGGAAGTGCAGCAGCAGACCCTGATGGAGCTGGTGAAAACGCATGCGGAGGCGAGCACGGCCTTGGCCAACCTGGCCGCCTCGCAAACGTGGTTGGACGCGGCGCGCGATGCCCAGGCCAGCGTGCAGCGCAAGTTCGGCCTGGGCGCTGCCGATATCCTGGAAATGCTGAACACGCAGTCGGCGCTGCTCGAGGCGCAGCAGGAGCGCATTCGTTGCCAGGCGGAATGGCGCTCGGCCCGGCTGCGCCTGCTGGCCAGCGCCGGTGTGCTGGGGCGCGAGGCTATTCCTGGACGGTAATGCACTCAAAACAGGCGCGATCCGCGCGCCATGCCGGCGCAATTGCGACTATATTAGAGACGCCAATCCACACACCGGACCAGGGAGACATCATGCACAGCGTACAAAAGATTACCCCGTGTTTATGGTTCAACGGCAACGCCGAGGCGGCGGCCCGGTTTTATACGGAAATATTTCCCAATTCGAAAATCGGCCAGATCCTGCGCTACGGCGAGGAGGGCAGGGAAATCCACGGCCAGGAGCCGGGCAGCGTGTTGACGGTGGCGTTCGAACTGGACGGCCAGACGTTTACGGGGCTGAACGGCGGCCCCCTGTTCCAGTTTTCCGAAGCGATCTCGTTCCAGGTCAATTGCGAAACCCAGGACGAGGTCGATCACTATTGGAACCTGCTGTCCGAAGGCGGGCCGCCGGAAGCGCAGCAATGCAGCTGGCTCAAGGACAAGTTCGGCGTGTCCTGGCAAATCGTGCCCACCCTCATGATCAAGCTGCTGACCGACCCCGATCCCGTCAAGGCCCAGCGCGTGATGAAGGCCATGATGGGCATGAAAAAAATCAACATTGACGAGATCAAGCGGGCGTACGCCGGTTAAAAGCTGGCCCGCAAGGTCAGCTGCGCGTTGCGCGGATCGCCGTAGTAGCCGCTGCCGTACAGGCCGTAGCCGCTGTAATAACGCTTGTCGAAGACATTATTGATGTTCAGCACGGCGCTGAGCCGCTTGCTGAACTCGTAGCGCGCCATCAGTCCCGCCACGCCAAAGCTGCCTTCGTCGGCGCGCGCCGGCACGTTGCCTGCCAGGACGGTGTGGTAATACGTCCGGCCTTGCCAGTTGACATTGCCGCCCACGCTCAGGCGGCGCCAGTCGCCGCCCAGGCGGTAGCTGGTCGCCAGCTTGACGCTGCGTTCGGGGCGCGTCGTATCGATGCGCTGGCCATCCTTGTCGCGCGGGCGGCTGAACGTCGCTCCCGCCTGCACCTGCCAGCCGGGCAACAGCTGGCCGGCCACTTCCAGCTCCACGCCGCGCGTGGTGGTGCCGTCGATCGGGCGGTAGACTTCCCGTTCGTTGGCGTCCGTGCCCACGTAATCGGCCAGATTGTCTTGCTGGATGTGAAAAATGGCCATGCTGGCGTTCAGCTTGCGCTCGAAAAACTCGCCCTTGATGCCGCTTTCCCAGGATTTTCCCGTGGTGGGCGGCAGCGCCCTGGCATTGGCGTCGCTGACCGATTGCGGCTCGAAGATGCTGGCATAGCTGAGATACGCGGAATACGTGCCGTTCAAGTCGTAGACGGCGCCCGCATACGGCACCAGCCGGTGTTTTTCCTTCGCGTCGTCGCGGCCCGTGCCGCCCCAACCGTAGATCAGGTCGCCCGTGCGTTCATAGCTGTTCAGGCGGCTGCCGACGATCAGCGACCAGCCATCGGCCGGCTTGAAACGGGCTGCGCCATACGCTGCATATTCCTTGAAGCTGTATTGTTGCGTCAGGCTGACGGCCATGCTGGCCGGCAGGGGCACGTTGTTGTTCCAGTGACGGTAATCGACTTCCACATTGCCGCCGCCATACGCCAGGTAGTCGGACTTGCGGTGACTGGCGTTGACGCCCAGCACCAGTTCATGCTGGCGGCCCAGCCACTGGAATGGTCCCGTGGCGTAGGCATCGAGCGAATTGCTGTCGATGCCATAGGTTTTTGCGCCGCGCTGCACCGTGGCCAGACCCGTGGCCGGGTCCGGATAGGGACCCCAGCTGATGATATTCGCTTGCAACTGGTCCGTATCGCCTTTCCAGTGGCTCGCTTCCGCCTTCACTTGCCAGCCGTTGTCGAACAGGTGCTCGGCGGCGGCGAACACGCGCGTGCTGGTGCTGCCCGCATCCGTCCAGCGCGCGGCGGGGTTGAAGGCGCGCGCGAACCGCGTCCGGCTGCCGTCCGTGTAGAACAGGGGATTCTGGCCGAAGGACGAGCCCTTGGAATCGATTTTCTGGTAGTCGATGCCGGCCAGCACGCGCGTGCGCGGCGTCAGATCGGCCTCGATGACGCCGTAGACCACGCTCTTGTCCTGCTGGTAATAGTCGATGTAGGAGCCGTGATCTTGGTGCGCGGCCACCAGGCGCGCGCGCACGGAGCCGTCCGCATTCAGGGGACCGGAAACGTCGGCTTCCGCGCGGTAGCGGTCCCAGCTGCCGATGCCCGCCTGCGCATATGCCTGGAACTGACGCGTGGGTTTCTTGCGCACCAGGTTGACGGCGCCGGCCGGGCTGCCAGCGCCGCTCATCAGGCCGTTGGCGCCGCGCACCACTTCCACCCGGTCGTAGATGGCCATGTCGCGGATGCCCAGGCCGTTCGAATTGGTACTGAAATCGAAGGTGGGCACGCCGTCGTACTGGAAGCTGTTCAGGCTGAAGCCGCGCGCATAGTAGTTATAGCGCTCCGAATCGTCGTGCGAAACGGTTACGCCCGGCGTCTGCTGCAGCACGTCGGCCAGGCTGAGGACGCCCTGGTCATCCATCTGCTGGCGCGTGATGACGGTCAGCGATTGCGGCGTTTCGCGTGGCGACAGGGTAAAGCGCGTGGCCGTGCCGGCCAGTGCCGCCGCATACGCGCCGCTGCCTTCCGTTTCCAGCGCCGGCTCGCCGCCGGCCGTGACGGTGATTTCGGCCAGTCGCTGCGCGCCATCAGTGGCCGCGTTCGCCGACCTGGGCAGCGGGCGCAGGACGAAATCGTTGGGCGCCAGCTGCAGCGCCGCCAGGCCGCTGCCGGCCAGCAGCGCCTCGAGGCCGGCCGCGGCGCTGTAGTTGCCGGCCAGGCCAGCCGTGCGCAGGCCGCGCACCTCGCTCGCCTGGTAGGTGAGCGTCAGGCCCGCCTTGCGCGCCAGCTGTTCCAGCGCCGCATCGAGCGGGCCGGCGGCGATCTGCAGGGCGTGCATGGCGCTGGCGCTGCTGGCCTGGGGTGGATTTTGCTGGGCCAGGACGGGCGCCGCACCGAGCAGCAGCAGGGCGCTGGCAACGGCGCCGGCCAGGCGGGAACGCGCGGGAAGGGTTGGGAATGGCTGAGGGCAGGGCAGGAAAGAGTGGGTCATGGGTCGCTATCATGTGGGTGGTATCAAGCTGTATGCCGTGCGGCCAGCCCGATCCCCTCATCTTTTTTACGCTTTTTTCAGCGTGACCCAGAAACGCGTGCGATACACGGCCACGATGGGCTGCGTGTGCAGCAATACGCGCAGGGCCCGCTCGGGATCGTCCAGCTGGAAGACGCCGGAAACGGGCAAGTGGGCGACATCGGCGTCGCACAGCAGCAAGCCATGCCGGTGGCGCGCCAGTTCGGCCACCAGCTGGCCCAGTGGCATGTCGCGCGCGGCGATCACGCCATCGAGCCAGGCGGCCGGATCGTCATGGGCCGGCTCGCGCCAGATGCGCGCGCCATCCGTCCGGACGCTGTCGCCAGCCTGCACCAGCTCAGGCCGCACCACGCCGGCAGCGGCCTGCAGCTGCACCGCGTGTTGCTGCACGGCCAGGCGCGTCAGTGTGCCATCGGCGCCAGCGGTGCCATCGTCACCAGCGAGGCGCCGCACCGTGAAGCGCGTGCCCAGCGCCAGCATGCGCGCTTCGCCCGTCTCGACGAGAAACGGCCGGCGCTGTGGGTCCGCTTGCGTGGTGATGGCCATTTCGCCATGCAGCAAGCTCAGCAGCCTTTGGGCGCCGTCAAAGCGCAGCCGGACGGCCGTGCCCGCATTCAGGTGCAGCAAGCTGCCGTCCGGCAGGCGCACGGCCAGGCGCTGCCCCGTGCCGGTGCGGTAGTCGGCGCGCGTGTCGATGGCGAACCAGGTGGCGGTGCCGGCAAAACCGATGGCGGCCAATACTTTCAGCGCCTGGCGGCGCTGGCGGCGGAGCGCCAGGCTGGCGTCGAGCGTGGCGCGGCTCGCCTCCGGCGGCAAGCCCGAGAACTGGCTGCCGATGGCGGCGAGGCGTTGCCACGCCTGTTCGTGAGCGGGATCGGCCTCGCGCCAGCGCTGCAGCGACAGCAGCGCGTCCGGCGTGGCGCCCTGCATCTGCAGGCGCACTGCCCAGGCGATGGCTTGCTCCACGGGGTCTTCCGGCAAGGCGGCGGCCGTCATGGGAAATGTCATTGGTAATAGACGCGGTAGCAGGCGCGCCAGGCGCTGGCCAGGTCGCGCTCGACGGTGGCCAGCGAGACGTCGAGCCTGGCGGCGATGGCGGGACCCGTCAAGCCGTCCAGCTGGGCCAGCAAAAAGGCCAGCCTGGCGCGCGGCTTGAGGGCGTCGAGCGCCGTGTCGAGGCGCACCAGGGTGTCGATGATCAGCAGCCGCGTTTCGGGCGACGGCGCCGTCTGCTCGGGCAGGGCGGCCAGCGCCTGCAGATAGGCGTATTCCACGTCGCGGCGCCGGTAATGGTCGATCACCAGGCCTTGCGCGATGCGCGTCAGGTAGGCGCGCGGCTCGCGCAGGGCGGGCTGCGGCCGTTCGCGCCGCTGCAGCAGGCGCATGAACGTGTCGTGCGCCACGTCGGCCGCATCGGCGCCGCAGCCCAGTTTATGCCGCAGCCAGCCCTGCAGCCAGCCGTGGTGGGCGCGGTACATTGTGGCAAGGTCGGACGGTGCGGCAGGGTTCATGGCGGCAAGGACGATGGTGTATGATGGTTAACTGAGAATCATTCTCAATTATTGCATCGACTGCCTGCGCTGGCAAGTGCCGCCGCCAGCGGCCGCACCGTTGCCGCGCCCTGTCCAAGAGGGCCGGCATTTGCTATAGTCCCAGCCATCTTTCCATCCGCTTACAGATCCTGCCATGACCACTAGCACCAGCAGCACCATCGCGCCCCGCACCTTCGGCACGCCCCTGTCTTCCACCGCCATCAAGGTCATGCTGCTGGGTTCCGGTGAACTGGGCAAGGAAGTGATCATCTCGCTGCAGCGCCTGGGCGTGGAAGTGATCGCCGTCGACCGCTATCCGAATGCGCCGGGCCACCCGGTGGCGCACCGCTCGCATGTGATCGACATGAGCGACGGCGTGGCGCTGGCCGCCCTGATAGCCCTGGAAAAGCCGGACTTGATCGTGCCGGAAATCGAAGCCATCGCCACCGACACCCTGGCGGCGCTGGAGGCGGCCGGGCAAATCACGTGCATCCCGAACGCGCGCGCGGCCGTGCTGACGATGAACCGCGAAGGCATCCGCACCCTGGCGGCCGAAACCCTGGGTGTGGCCACGTCGCCATACCGCTTCGCCAGCAGCCTGCAGGAGTTGCAGGCCGCTTGCGAGGAGATCGGCTTCCCATGCGTCGTGAAACCCGTGATGTCGTCGTCGGGCAAGGGCCAGTCCAAGCTCGATGGCGCGCAAGACGTGGACGCGGCGTGGGCGTATGCGGCCAGCGGCAGCCGGGTCGATACGGGCCGGGTCATCGTCGAAGGTTTCATCGACTTCGATTACGAAATCACCTTGCTGACGGTGCGTGCCGTGGGCGCCTCGGGACAGATTGAAACGCAGTTCTGCGAACCGATCGGCCACTTGCAGGTGCATGGCGACTACGTGGAATCGTGGCAGCCGGCCCGCATGGCGCCGCTGGCCCTGGAGCGCTCACGCGACATCGCCCGCAAGGTGACGGACAACCTGGGCGGCCTTGGGCTGTTCGGCGTGGAACTGTTCGTCAAGGACGACATGGTGTGGTTCTCGGAAGTGAGCCCCCGTCCGCACGACACGGGCATGGTCACCATGGCCAGCCAGGTGCAGAGCGAATTCGAGCTGCACGCGAAAGCCATTCTCGGCTTGCCTGTCAACGTGGCGCTGCGTTCGCCCGGCGCCTCGGCCGTCATCTACGGCCAGCTGGAAGCGAAAGGCATCGCCTTCGAAGGCGTGGCCGACGCCTTGAGCGTGCCGGGCGCGGACTTGCGCCTGTTCGGCAAGCCGGAATCGTTCGCCCGCCGCCGCATGGGCGTGGCGCTGGCCACGGCCGACGATATCGACACGGCCCGCCAACGCGCCGTGCTGGCCGCGTCCAAGGTCAAGCCGGTGGCGCGCTGATGGCAGAGGCCAGCCTGCCGCAGGCCGATGCCGGCGGCGAGGACATCAAGCGCAAGCTGCGCGGCCACATCGCGCGGCGCAACCTGGCCGGCGCCGCAAGCGGGAGCCGCCAACGACTGCAAGTGGAACGAACTGCTGGCCTTCATGCGCGGACGCACCGACTGGGCGCCGTCGTACCGTTACGGCTCCGTCACCGGCTATGTCTCGCGCTGGGATACGGAATGGGATTACCATCCGCCGTTCCCCTTCCTGGGCGTGGAATGGTTCGATATCAGCCTGTATTCGGAAGAACACGTGGCCATGCTGCTGCCGAAGAAAATCATCGATCACGGCGTGTGGATCGTGCCGGAACTCGAACGCATCGGCTTTGATTTCGAAGTGCGGGGCCGGGTGGCGCGCATCTGGGCTTATCTGCCCCGTTCCTATCACGATTTTCCACCTACCGACTAGAGTAATCGCATGCCTGAAAACCTTATCCCCCAAGTACCGCAACCGGACGACGCCGTCGTCGGCAAGGAAGCGGGCGCGCAGATGCTGGCCACGGCCTGCGCCGCGCGCGACGCCTTTTATGCCACCCTGGGCGCCATGGACGCCGACGTGCTGGCGCCGCTGGTCAATCCCGCCTTCATGGGAGGCCCGCGCTGGCCGTCGCTGCGCCAGGCGTGGCGGGTGATCCGCCGGCCTGACTCGATTCTCATCGCCAGCGATGGCTTGAGCGACCCGTTCGAGGATGACGACGACGTGTTCGTGCCGCGCGGCCATTTGCTGGAAGTGTGCATCGAGGCGCCGTTGTCCGCCTTCGATGGCGATCCCGTGCAGGCATCGTGGCTCTTCGACCTCATTTACCAGGTCAGCCAGAACGTGGCCGACCATGGCTCCATCGATTTGCTGGTGCAACGCCACGGCAGCGTGTCGATGGTGCTCGACTTGCAAGATGCACCAAACGGGCTGGAAGACGAAAACGAACAGGTGGGCGTGCTGCTGGCCCAGGGTACGGCCACGATTCCCCCATCCTTCGCCACGCCGTATGGCGAAGTGATGCTGCTTTCTCTTACCGTGCTGCAGCCGGCCGAACTGGCGTACATCAGCGAAGCGGAAGACAAGGCGCAGTCGCGGCGTGACCTGGCCGCCGCGATTGCCGCGTCACCAACGGGCCACTTGAGCGTGGCCCAGCGGCCAGCCGTCATTCCCCACTAGGTTCGACCGGCGCCACGGCCGGTTCTGTCGGTGCTTCCTTCGCTTGCATGACGGCGGGTGGCGGTTCTCTCCACTTGCCCGCCGCCTTCAGCTTGTTCTTCAGCCCTGGCAGAGGAAAACCCAGCGCATAGGCTTTTTGCGCGTGCGCGCTGGCCTTGTCGTATTCCTTCTTTTTCACATACATCAGGCCCAGGTTGTACTGGATGGTGGCCTGCTCGGGCGCCAGGCGGCTGGCTGCGTCCAGCTGTTCCAGCGCCATCGCATCCTGGCCCGTGGACAGCAGATAGCTGCCATACACCATGCGCGCCGTCACGTCGTGCGGCGCGAAGGCGATCGCCCGTTCGAAGTAGCAGCTGACCGTGTAGCGGGCGCCGGGCGGCTGCGCGCTTTTCAGACGCAAGCCGAGTTTCGCCATCGACGCCAGCGCCCGGTGATGGTTCGGGAAGTGTTCGAGCGTGTAGCTGATGTCGGCGCCCAGGCTGCCCGTCATGCCTTGCGTGAGCGTTTCCACGGCCCGTGAAAAATGGAATTTCTCGACCACGGTCAAGCCGGAACGGTCTTCCGCGCTCGTATAGTCGCCGCCCGGCGTGTGCTTGACGTAGGGCGGACAATCGGCGGCGCCGGCGCTGGCGCAGCAGGCGGCGAGGGCGCAGGCAAACAAGCAATGCTTCATGGTGGGCTCCTGTGACTGACCTGGTCCAGCAAATCGGCCAGGGCGTTGCTGCGGGCTTGCCGCGATTGCAGGGCGATGGCCGTGGGGCTGGCCAGCGGCGCGCGCCCCTGGCGCGCCAGCTCCAGAAAGTGCAGCAGGGCGCGCGCGCAGTCGCTGCTGGACGCCAGCTGGCCGATGGTGTCGATGCCGCAGTGGCGCAGCTTGGCCGCGCTGTCGCCCGCCAGGTCCGTCAGCGCGAGGATGGGGCGGCGGCAGCGCAGGTATTCATACAGCTTGGCGGGTATCTGCCCGTTGCAATTGGCCGCCTGCAGCAGCAGCAAGCCGTCAGCGGCGAGCATTTCCTGCAGCGCCGCGCCATGCGGCTGCAAGGGTTCCAGGCTGACCAGATCTTCGATGGCGTATTTCGCCAGCAGGCCCGCCAGCCACGCATCGTGGCCCGTGGCGCGCAGCACCAGCTGGAAATTGCGGGCGTGGAGCACGCCGTCATGGCGCAGCCGGGCCAGGGCTTCGAACAGCGCTTGCGGATCGCGCTCGGACGGATAGATTACGCCGCTGTGCAGCAGCAGGAAGCGGTTGCGGTGGCCCGTGCTTTCAGGGCTGTCTGCATAGCCGTCTTCATCGTAACCGTTCTCTATCAGCTGGAAACGTTCGCGGGGCAGTTGAGCCAGGCGCCGCTGGTGCGCCGCGACGGCGCCCGGCGTGGTGCAGACGATGGCCGCGCTGCGCGCCGCGATGCGCTGTTCTATCCACGCATGCACGCGGTGCAGGCGCGGCTCGGGCGGATACGGCGCCAGCGGGTCGCTGTCGTCGAGCATGGGGTCGCGCTGGTCGGCGATCCACGGCAGGCCGCTGAGTTTTTGCAAGGTCATCGCGATCAGGTGCGCCGTGGCGATCGGATACGTCGACCAGATGGCGTCGGGGCGGTATTGCCGGATCATGCGCAGGCCCGCCGGCACGGCGCTCAGCCACCAGGAACTCCAGCGGTCGGGCAGCGCCAGGCAGCGCGGATAGCGCCCGCCGATGGACAAATGGCGCGCCGCATCCAGCGCCAGGGTGCGCCGCACGGTGGCTTGCGCGACTGTCTGCGCCAGCTGGGAATCGCCCTGATGCTGATACGCGGTGGCGCTGGGACTGAGCACCAGCGGCTGCCAGCCGCAGTCGGGCAAATGGCGCGCAAAGCCCAGGGTGCGCAGGATGCCGCTGCCGCCAGCGAACGGCGGGAAATGGTAGGCGACCATCAGCACGCGTTTTGGCGAGGTTTTTACCATGACTGCAGCCACCGCGCGCACCGCTGTTCCACTTCGCCGCGCCAGGCGGCGCTGGCGAACGTGTGGTTGGCCCCGTCGACCTGCGCCTGCTTCCACTGCGCGCGGTCGGCGACGCCGCGCCAGGCCGCATCGCCATCGAGCAGGGCTTGCCACTCGCGTGCGCCCAGGTCGTCGCCGCTGAGGATCAGCAGCACCTTGCCCTGGAATTGCGTCAGCGCCCGCAGCAGGGCCGGCGCGGGCGCGTCGTCTGCCTGCGTTGTCGGTGCTTGCGTGGCGGCCGCCACCTGCCGCAGCGAGGCCAGGCTGGCGCCCAGTTGCAATCCGCCGCTGGCCAGCTTGCGCCAGAAACCGCCTTGCAGCAAGCGTGGCAGATAATAATGGCGCAAAGTGGCGCGCGCCAGGCCGGCGCTGCTGCGCACCCACGGGTTGAGCAGGATCAGGGCTGTGACGCGCGCGTCGCGCGGCGCATGGCAGGCGGCGGCCGTGGCGCCATCGCACAAGCCCCACAGCGCCACTTCGCGCAAGGACGGCACGGCGTCGAAGAATTGCGCCAGCGCGCCGGCGATGTCGGGACCGGCGGCGCGGTAGTCGCGCGCGCTGCCCTCGCTGTCGCCCATGCCGCGCAAGTCGAAACGCAGCACTGGCCAGCCTTGCGCGGCCAGGGCGCGGGCCAGCAAGACGAACTGGCGGTGGCTGCCGATTCGGTACTGCGGCCCGCCCGTGACGATCAATACGCCGCGCGGGCCCGGCACGTCGGGCAGGCTGAGGATGCCGGCCAGGCGCGCCTGCGCCTCGTCGTCGTCACATGTGCTGCGAAAGCGCAGGGCCAGCTCGCGCACGGCGTGTCCGGCGAGGTGCTGCTGCCCGCTGTCGCGCTTCATGGCGGCGTCCTTTCGTCGTCTAGCCAGTCGCGGCACAGCGCGCGCGTAGCGTCCAGCAGTTGCGGACATGCGAGCAGTTCGCCGCTGTGCCAGAAAGGGCCGTCGCCGAAGCTGGCCACGTGCACGGCGGCGCCGTGTTCTCGCCATTGCCGCGCCAATGGCGGCACGGGTGCGCAAGTCTGTTCCGTCGCCTGGTAATCGAGCCAGTAGACGGGCAGCTCGGGAACGGCCGGCTGCAGCGCGGAGGCGCTGACGTCGTCGATGGCGTGCGCCAGTTCTGGCGCCAGCAGGTAGCCGGCCACTTCCACAGGCTCGCCTTTCGCCAGCGTGGCGCGCGCCTGGCCGGGCGCTTCCTGCGTGCCGCCGGCCAGCATGCCGGTCGCCAGGCGCAGGCGCAGGAAACGGTCGATGCTGCGCCGTCCATCGAGTTCCGGTTGCCACAGCAGCAAACGCGCCAGCGGCAGCGGCGCGCGGCTGGCGAAATCGAGGGCCAGCAGGGCGCCCAGGCGCAGGCCCCACACGCTCAGGGGGCCGTCGACCCGCTGCGCCAGCCAGGCGCAAGCCAGATGCAGGTCGTTGTGCCAGATGTCCCACCGCGCTTCGTTAAAATCGCCGCTGCTGTCGCCGCAGCCAAACAGGTCGATCTGCAGCACGCTGTAGCCAGAGGCGGCAAAGGCGCGCGCCTGCGCGGCGGCCACGTGGCGGCTTTTATTGAGTTCTTCGGCGAAGGGATGGACGTAGATAATGCCGCCGCGCGCGGCCTGGCCCGGCGGCGGCAGGTGCAGCAGGCAGTAGCGCTGGCCGCCGCTGGCGGGCAGGAAGAAGGGCAGCAGCGGCAGCGCGTCGAGGGCGGCGCGGTTCATGGTCGCAGCTTTGCAAACACGAAATCGTGCAGGGTGCCGACGGTGGCGAAGTGGCGCGCGTGGATGTCGTCGTCGGCGACAATGATGCCGAAATGGTCTTCCAGCGCGGCGATCACGCCGATCACGGCCATCGAGTCGAGTTCCGGCACGCTGCCCAGCAGCGGCGTGTGCGATTCCAGCAGGCGCCCGTTCAAGCCCAGCGTGGTGTCGAGGATTTGCTTTACTGCTTCAAGATGCGGCATGTCAGCTCCAGGGAAGGGTAGTGCGGCAGGGACGACGTATCGAAGGCCAGGCAGGGGATATCGTCGGGGCTGCGCGACAGGTGCAGATACGGCGGCAGGCTGGCGGCCATCCATTGCCAGCGCCCGCAGCGCATGAAGGTGGCCGTGCCCAGCGCATGCGTGCCCAGGCGCGCATGGGCGCCCAGCGAGGCGCGGTTGAAGCGCGAGATGCGGCTGCACGACCAGCGCACGCCCTGCGCGTACAGCACGGCGTTGGCTTCTTCCCACAGGCGCGCAAAAACCAGGCCGCCGCGCTGCTCGGGATGCACCCACACGTCCAGGTCCCACGACGACTGGTGTGAGGCCAGCGCGTAGCGGGCGCGCACCTCGTCTTCCTGGCAGCCGTGGCGCAGCAGCCAGATCCAGCCGGCCATGCTGTCCTTGCCAGCTTCTTGCGAACTGCGCGCCACCAGGCATTGCGCGCCTTGCCGGTAGCGTTCGCGCAGCGCGCCGGGCCGGCGCTCGGGACCGGGCGGCAAGTCCGCTTCGGCCAGGCAGGGCGTGACGCTGACCGACTGGCCGCGCCCGCGGCACAGCGAACCGGGCGCCACGGCCTGCGCCACAAATTGATAACGGTACAGCGCGCAGCGCCCGCCCGGCACCATCGCCAGCAGCCGCGCCACGGCCAGCCAGGCGTTGTCGCGCCAGCCCAGTTGATGGAGGCTGGCGGCCAGCCGTTGCAGCAGGGGAAATTGCGAGGACAGGGCCATGGCGGTAACGGATGGGGCGGCTATGCAGCCAACGCTGTCCATTAGAGCGCAGCGGCCAGCGGCGGTCTTGCGCCGGCTCAAGCTGTGTTGCTGAAACTGTTAATTGATCAAAATCAAGACCGCTGTGGCCGTTTGTCTGAATCATAGGGGAATGCATGGCAATCATGGCAACCCGGGGATGACACGATGGCGACACTGATACACGATCTGATCTTCGAAACGGCGCAGCGCAGCCCCCACGCGCCGGCCCTGTCGTGGCAGGGCGAGGAAGTGAGCTATGCCGCGCTGGCGCAGTCCGTGCGCGCGGCGGCCGCTGCCTTGCTGACCCTGGGCTTGCAGCGCGGCGCGCGCGTGGCCGTGTACCTGGAAAAACGCCCGGAAAACGTCAGCGCCATGTTCGGCGCGGCGGCCGCCGGCGGCGTGTTCGTGCCCGTCAATCCGCTGCTCAAGCCGGACCAGGTGGCGTATATCCTGGCCGACTGCAACGTGGACATCCTCGTCACCTCGCGCGAACGCCTGGCGCAGCTGGGCCCGGCGCTGGCCGCCTGTCCGGACTTGCGCACGGTGCTGCTGACGGGCGAAGGCGAGGCGCAATCGAGCCTGGGCAAGATACGGCTGCTGCCGTGGAACGCCGTGCCTGTCGCTGGCGCACCCACACCCCGGCCGCACGGGGCGATCGACATCGACATGGCCGCCATTTTATATACCTCGGGCAGCACGGGGCGGCCGAAAGGCGTGGTGCTGTCGCACCGCAACATGCTGGCGGGCGCGCTCAGCGTGTCGGGCTATTTGCGCAACACGCCGGAAGACCGCATTCTGTGCGTCCTGCCGCTCAGTTTTGACTATGGCTTGAGCCAGCTGACGACGGCCTTTGCCAGCGGCGCCTGCGCCGTGCTGATGAATTACCTGCTGCTGCGCGATATCGTCGAAGCCGTCGAGCAGGAAGCCATCACGGGCCTGGCCGCCGTGCCGCCCCTGTGGGTGCAGCTGTCGCAGCTGAGCTGGCCCCTGTCCACGCCCCTGCGCTACATCACCAATTCGGGCGGCGTGATGCAGCGATCCACGCTCGACCGGCTGCGCCAGTCGCTGCCGCGCACGCAGGTCTACCTGATGTATGGCCTGACGGAGGCGTTCCGCTCGACGTATCTGGCGCCGGAACAGCTGGAGCGGCGCCCCGACTCCATCGGACAAGCGATTCCCAACGCGGAAGTGCTGGTGCTGCGTCCCGACGGCAGCGTGTGCGACGCCGACGAGCCGGGCGAACTGGTGCACCGCGGCGCGCTGGTGGCGCTCGGCTACTGGAACGACGCGGCGCGCACGGCCGAGCGCTTCAAGCCGCTGCCGCCGCAGGCCAGCGGCTTGGTGCTGCCGGAACTGGCCGTCTGGTCTGGCGACACGGTGCGCCGCGATGCGGACGGCTATCTGTATTTCGTCGGCCGCAGCGATGACATGATCAAGACGTCGGGCTACCGGGTCAGCCCGGCCGAGATCGAGGAAGTCGCGTATGCGAGCGGACTGGTGGGCGAGGCCGCCGCGCTGGGATTGCCCCACGCCGTGCTGGGCCAGGCCATCGCCTTGCTCGTCACGCCCGCACCCGGCGTGGAATTGCAGCGCGACAGCGTGCTGGCCGCCTGCCGCGCCCGCCTGCCCAGCTATATGGTGCCGCTGTGGGTGGAGATCCGCGACGGCGTGCTGCCGCGCAATCCGAACGGCAAGATCGACCGCCCCTTGCTGGCCAGGGAACTGGCGCGCGCGTATGCGGTCCAGACAGGAGATGCGGCATGAAGGACTTGATCCGCTCGAACAATACGGAATTGCCCACGCACTCGGCCTTGGGCCAGCAGTTTGCTGTGGAAAACGACATGCTGCAGATTGGCGGCGTGCCCTTGCGCCAGCTGGCCCAGAGGGTGGGCAGCACGCCGTTCTACGCCTATGAACGCGCGCACATCACGCGCCGCGTGGCGCAATTGCGCACCGCCTTGCCGGCCGGCGTGCACTTGCATTACGCCATGAAGGCCAACCCCATGCCGGCCGTGGTGCAGTGGCTGGCGGGGCTGGTCGATGGCATCGACGTGGCCTCGGGCGGCGAACTGGCGACCGCGCTCGATACGCCCATGGCGCCGCAGCGCATCAGCTTTGCGGGGCCGGGCAAGAGCGATGGCGAACTGGCGCGGGCCGTGGCCGCTGGCGTATTGATCAACGTCGAGTCCGGCGCCCAGCTGGAAAAGGTGGCGCTGGCCAGTGAACGGCTGGGCCTGGCGGCCAGGGTGGCCGTGCGCGTGAATCCCGATTTCGCCTTGCGCCGCACGGGCATGCGCATGGGGGGCGGCGCGCAGCCGTTCGGCGTCGATGCGGCCCTCGTGCCGGCGCTGCTGGGCCGGATCGGCCAGCTGGGCCTGGATTTTCACGGTTTTCACCTGTATGCGGGTTCGCAAAGCCTGTCGGCGTCAGCCCTGGCCGAAGCGCAGGCGCTGAGCGTGCAACTGGCCCTGCAACTGGCCGACAGCGCGCCATCGCCCTTGCGCACCCTGAATATCGGCGGCGGCTTCGGCGTGCCGTATTTTCCCGGCGATCAGGCGCTCGACCTGGCGCCTGTGGCGGCAGGCTTGCAGCGGCAGCTCGCCATCCTGGCCCAGGCGGCGCCCGGTACGCGCCTGAACCTGGAACTGGGCCGCTATCTGGTGGCCGAAGCCGGTATCTATGTGTGCACGGTGATCGAACGCAAGGTGTCGCATGGGCAGGTATTTCTCGTCACGGATGGCGGCTTGCACCATCATCTGGCGGCCTCGGGCAACTTTGGCCAGCTGATCCGCAAGAATTATCCTGTCGCCATTGGCAACCGGCTGCAGGGAGGGCCGCGCGAAGTGGCGTCCGTCGTGGGGCCGCTGTGCACGCCGCTGGACTTGCTGGCCGACCAGATGGAGATGGCGCGCGCCGAGGAGGGCGATCTGGTGGTGGTGTTCCAGTCGGGCGCGTATGGCTTGACGGCCAGCCCGACGGCCTTTCTCGGCCATCCGCTGCCGGCCGAGGTGCTCGTATGAGCGGCCTGTGCGGTTGGCTGGCGGCGCTTGGCGGCGTGGGTACCGTCGGCACGGCTTCCGATGGCGTAGCGTCGAGCGCGCTGGCAGGCATGGTCGCGCCCTTGTCGCGTTTCGATAGCGCACCGCTGGCCGCCAGCGTGAGCGAAGTGGGCGGCGTGGCCGTGGCCGCCATCGACGGCAGCCGCCATGTATATCAGCAAGATGGCTTGCAAGTGGCCATTTGGGGCCGGCCCGAGCTTGACGGCTCGGCCGACGACGTGGCGTCCCGCCTCGCGTCCCTGTGGCTGAGCCGGGGCGTGGCCGCCTGCGCCAACCTGTCCGGGCCTTTCTGTCTGGCCATCCTCGATTCCTTTTCCGGCTCGGCCCTGCTGGCCGTGGACCGCGCCGGCATCCACCCGCTCAGCTATGCGAGCAATGCGCAAGGCTTGTTCTTTGCCTCCTCGCATGACGCCTTGCTGGCCCATCCATCCGTGCGGGGCGCGCTCGATCCGCAAGCGCTGTATCACTATTTATTCTTCCACATGGTACCCGGCCCGGCCACGGCCTATCTTGGCCAGCAGCGCCTGCTGCCCGGCGAATACCTGCATGTGCGCGGCGGCAAGCAATGCAAGGGCAGTTACTGGCAGCTGGCTTTCCACGAGCCGCCAGCAGGGCGCGCGCGGGCCAGCTTTGCCAGCAACAAGCAGGAATTCCTGCGCCTGCTGCGCCAGGCCGTGGAAAGCAGCCTGGGCGCGGATGGCGCGGACACGGGCGCGTTTCTCAGCGGCGGCACGGACAGTTCCACCCTGGCCGCCATCATCGGCCAGGTGACGGGCCGGCCCGCGCGCACGTATTCCATCGGTTTTGATGCGCCCGGCTATGATGAAATGGCGTATGCGCGCCTGGCCGCCAGCCACGCGGGCAGCATCCACCACGAGCGCTACGTGACACCGTCCGACGTGCTGGCCGCCATCCCTGCCATGGCGGCCATCTTCGACCAGCCTTTCGGCAATGCCTCGGCCATTCCCGCTTACTATTGCGCGCAGATGGCGCGCGAGGATGGCGTGACGCGCCTGCTGGGTGGCGATGGCGGCGATGAATTGTTTGGCGGTAATGAGCGCTATGCGCACCAGGCCTTGCTGTCGCAGTACGAGCGCTTGCCCGTCATGTTGCGCCAGGCCATCATCGAGCCGCTGCTGTTCCGCCAGCAACGGGGCAAACCGTGGCGGCTGGCCGACAAGGCGCGCCGCTACATCGAGCAAGCGAGCCTGCCGCTGCCGGCACGGCTCGACAGCTACAACCTGCTGCTGCGCCACGGCCACCGCACGGTGCTGGAAGCGGGCTTCATCGACACCATCGACCTGGGCATGGCGCCCGGCTGCGTGAATGGCGCGTATTGGGAGCGCCAAGGCCAGGGTTTGAGCCAGATCAATGAACTGCTGGCGCTGGACATGCGTTTTACCCTGGCCGACAACGACCTGTTCAAGGTGCGCAAGGCGTGCGAGCTGGCCGGCGTGGAAGCGGCGTTTCCCTTTCTGCACGATGCGATGGTGGCGTTTGCCGCGCGCCTGGCGCCGCGCGACAAGCTTGACGGCATGCGCCTGCGGCCTTTCTTCAAGCGAGCGCTGGCGGAAATCTTGCCGCCGGCCATCGTGCGCAAGAAAAAGCACGGCTTTGGTTTGCCTTTCGGCCAGTGGCTGCACAGCCATCCTCCGTTGCGCGAATTCGCGTTCGACAACCTGACCCAGCTGCGCGGGCGCGGCATCGTGCGGCCCGCCTTCATCGACGATCTGCAAGGGCGCTTGCTGGCGGAACACCCGGCTTATCACGGCACCATGGTGTGGCTGCTGCTGATGCTGGAACAATGGCTCAGCCAGCATCCGGGCGCGCTGGGTGCGCTTGCCGGCGGTTTTGCCGCATGCGCCACAGAAACGCCAGCCGTCCTCGATCCCACGGCGTAAAACGGGGCAGTTGCAGCAAGTCCAGCTCCGCGCCGGGACGCGCCACGCCCCAGTCCGTCGCCACGGCCGCCTTGAAACCGAGGCTCTTGACCATCGCCACGTGCGGCGCGCCATAATCGCGCCCGGCCTTGCCGTTCGGATACGCAAACAGGGTCACGGGCGCCTGGATCAACGCTTCCAGCTGGCGCTTGCCGTCTGCAATGTTTTGCCGCGCCGCATGGTCCGGCAAGGTGGACAGAATAGGATGGCTGTCCGTGTGCGCGCCCAGCCCCATGCCGGCCGCCTGCAACTGGCGCAGCTGCGCCGTGCTCAGCATGGCTGGCGGGCCTGCCGCAACGCCCGCCTGGCGGCGGATGTACATGGCCAGCTGCTGGCGCCGCGCGAACGGCAGGTATTTGAGCTGGCCCAGCAGGGTGGCGATGGCCGTTTGCCGCTGTGCCAGGCTGGCGACGGGGAACGCTCCCAACTCATGCTCGCGCAAGTCCAGCATAGGTCCTGCCGCGTGGCGCACGGCCTCGATCACCGTGTCGTTCCACATCTGTCCCCCGTCCAGGTAGCCCGTGGCGATGAAAAACGTGGCGTGCAAGCCGTGGCGCCGCAGCAGCGGCAGGGCGATTTGCGCATTGTCCGCATAGCCGTCGTCAAACGTGATGCAGGCGGCGCGCTGCGGCAGGCTGGCATCTTGCAGGCGCTGCACGGCCTCTCCGAGCGGCAGCGGCGTATAGAAACGTTTGATAAGGCGCAACTGGCGCTCGAACAGCACGGCATCGACTTCGCCGGGAAACAGCGGGTCGGGCCGCGCCAGCACGCGGTGGTAAATCAGGATGGACAAGGTGGCCGTCATGGCTGCTCCGCGATGGCTGTTCCGGGTTTGGCCCGGCGGGCCGTGGGCGTGGGGGCCGTGGCTTGCTGCTCGACGACGATGCGCGTGGCGATCAGCGCGGCCATCAGGTAATACGGCATGTCGAAGTACAGCAGGCTGAGGAAGGCGCCGCCCACGGCAAAGCCGATCAGGCTGGCCTGGCTCATGGTGGCCAGGCCCAGCGCCCAGCGCAATTCAGGCTTGCCCCGCGTGCGGCGGATGATGGCGGCGGCAGTGCGCCAGGTGGCGATGCCCAGCGCCAGGTAAATCAGCAAGCCGACAAAGCCGTGTTCGCCCAGCGCCTGGAAATAAATGCTGTGGGCCGCGTGCACATCCATGGGATTGGGCGCGTAGCGGGCAAAGATGGAGGCGTCGGACACGTCGAAGCCGCCGCCGGGAAAACGGTCGCGCGCCAGGTTCCAGGCCATGCGCCAGGCGTTCAGGCGGCCCATGGCGGAAACATCGTCCTGGTAGGTATTGATGGTGTCCATGCGTTCGGCCCAGCGTTCGGGCATGAAGGCCAGCAGCAGCGGCGCGACCGCGCCGAGCAGCGCGCCCAGCACCAGCTTGCGGTCGCTTTTCAGCCACATGAACAGGCCCATGGCGGCAATGGCCAGCAGCCCGCCGCGCGAATACGAACCCAGCGCCGCCAGGGCCGACAGCAGCATCGCCGCCGACAAGCCATGGCGTACCCAGCGCTTGTCCGTGTTTTGCTGCAAATAATACATGAGGGGGATGGTGATGATCAGGGCCAGGGCCAGGGAATTGTTATCGCCAATAAAGGTTTCTTCCGGCCCCCAGACCCGCTCCGTGCCGCCACTGCGGATGGTAAAAATGCCGCCTTTCACGCCGTAATAGCCGATCGAGCCGACCAGCACCCAGACCAGGCGCACGATGTCGCGCCGCGTGCGTATCACCATCATGATGACAAAGCTCATCAGCATGATCTTCATGACCTTGTTCCACTGCACCCACGACGCCGCCGGCAGCAGGGCGAACGGGGCCGTGACATTCATCCACACGACAAACAACAGCAGCAGCACGCTGACGGGCGTGAGCGGCAAGCTTTTCGGCTCGCGCGTCATGAGCAGGCTGAGCAGGGTGGCGACGGCGATGATGAAGGCGAACGGCATGTGGGTGGCAAAGCCCCAGCCCTGCGTGTGCGGATTCATCACGCTGACCCAGACCCACATCAGGCCGCCGATGGCCGGCGACTTCAGGATGAAGGGCAGCGAACCGAGGATGATGATGGTAATCAGTATGTCGCGCATGAAGGGGGACGCTCCTGGTTGTGTCCGGGCTGGCAAGGTATTGATGCCTGTCAACGGGCTGGCGGGCAGGCTCAGTACACTGGATCAATACTGCTTGATGCATAGTTTTGTCATGGTAAGACCAAGGAGGCATGTCCTTGTTGACCGTTCTCATGGCGACCTACAATGGCGCCGGCACCTTGCCCCAGGTATTGCGCGCCTACATGGGGCTGCGCGCGCCCGTGGGCGGCTGGCGCCTGATCATCGCCGACAATGGCAGCACGGACGCCACGGCCCAGGTGATCGCCGCCTTCCGCGGGCGCTTGCCCTTGCGTTCCGTCTATGTGGCGCGGCGCGGCCGCAGTCCCGCCCTGAACGGGGCCGTCGAACACGCCTTGCGCCTGGGCGGCGATGGCGGCGAGCTGTACGTGTTTGGCGACGACGACGCCATGCCCGCACCGGACTGGCTGTGCCGCTTGCAGGATAGCGCCCGCGCCCACCCCGGCTACGCCCTGTTCGGCGGCGCCATCGTGCCCGCCTGGCGCCAGCAACCGGAAGACTGGCTGCTGCGCCTGACGCCCGTTGGCTTGACGTGGGGCATCACCAGCCCAGACCTGCGCGACGCGCCCATCTATCCGGGTCTGGTCTGGGGCGCCAACATGGCGATACGCCGCCGCATCTTCGAGGCGGGCGCCCGCTATGACGAAAGCATCGGCCCGCAGGGGGCCAATTACGCCATGGGCAGCGAAACCCGGCTTAACCTGGAAATGCATGCGGCCGGCAATCCATCCTGGTTCTGTCCGCAGGCGAAAGTGGCGCACATCATCCGCGTGCCGCAAGTGCAGCGCGCCTGGATACTGCGCCGCGCCATGCTGTTTGGCCGGGGCCAATGCCGGTTGGCCACCTTTGCACCGAGCGTGGAGTTGCTGGGCGTGCCACGCTGGATGCTGGGCAGATACGTGCGCGATACCCTCGGCGCCGTGCGGGCCTGGCTGCGGCGCGACCACGCCGACCTGTTCCTGCGCCAATGGGAGCGGGCGTGGCTGCGCGGTTTCTTCCATGAAGCGTGGCGGGGACGGCGCAAACGCTTGCCGCGCATCGTCATCAGCAGCTATTCAGGCGAGCTGGGCGGCATGGAGCTGCGCATGGCGCAAGAGGCGAAAATGCTGGGCGCGAGCGGTTACGACAGCGTGCTGGCCCTGCGGCGCTTTCCCGGTTTTACTGCCTGGGCGCAAGACTTGCGCGCAAGGCAGATGCAAGTGCGCGTGTACGAGCCGCCTTTGTTTCTCGAACACTGGGCGTGGCGCCGCTGGAATTGGCTGCGCGCCAGGGTCACGGGCGCCTGGCGGCTGCGGCGGCTGCGGCCCGATCTGGTTCACGTGGCCTTTTGCTGGACCAGTTATGGCGCGTCCATCCTGTGGCTGGCCCGGCAATGCCGGCTGCCGGCCGTGATCAGCGTGCACAATGCGTTTCCCCTGGAAGCCTTCAGCGACTGGCAGCGGCCACGGCTGCAGGAAGCGTTTCGCAGCGTCAAGGGCGTGTATGCCGTGTCGCCATCGGCCATGCGGCATTTCCTTGAGCTGTACCGCGGCATGCTGAACCCGGAAACGCGGCTGGCCGTGATACCGAACGGTGTCGATACGGACACGTTCATTGTCTCGCCCGAACGGAGAGTATTGGCGCGGCGACAACTCGGGCTGCCGCCGGACGCGCTGGTGCTCGGTTGCGTGGCGCGGCTGTCCGCACAGAAGCGTCCCCAAGCGCTGCTCGCCCTGTTCGCCAGGCTGGCTGCGCAGTTTCCAAACTTATATCTGGTGCTCGTGGGCACGGGGCCGCTGGAAGCCATGCTGCGGCTGCAGGCGCAGCAATCGGGCTTGCACGACAGAATCGTGTTTGCCGGTTTCCAGCAGCGCGTCGAGTTGCTGATGCCGGCCTTCGACTTGCATGTGTTGCTGAGTCAAAACGAGGGCTTCGGCATCGCCACGATCGAGGCCATGGCCTGCGGCGTGCCGGCCGTGGGGACGGATGTGCCGGGCACCCACGATATCCTGCACGACAGCGAAGGCGGGCTGCTGCTGCCGCTCGACGACGAGCACGCCGCTTGCGCGGCTGTGGCGCAGCTGCTGGCCGATGCACCGCGGCGCGCCCGCATGGGACGGCTGGCCCGCGAAGAAACCGTGCAGCGCTATTCGATGCCGCGCCTGGAACGCCAGCTGCGCGCATTTTACGCCGGCCTCGTGTAGGCGCGGGCGGCCCGCATGAGTGCCACCCGCCATTCGTTTTTCTTTTCCTTCGCCGAAAAATATACGGTGCTGCTGCTGGGCATTGTCGCCACCATGGTGCTGTCGCGCCTGCTGACGCCGGCCGAGGTGGGCGTGTATTCGCTGGGCGCCGTGCTGGTGGCGCTGGCGCAAGTGGTGCGCGATTTTGGCGTGGGGCAATACCTGATCCAGGAAAAGCAGCTCGATACCGTGAAATTGCGGGCCGCGCTGGCCACCAGCCTGCTTGTCGCCTGGCTGCTGGCGGGCCTGGTGCTGCTGGCCAGCGCGCCGCTCGCGCAGTTCTATGGCGAACCCCGGCTGACCCTCGTGTTGCGTTTGCTGTCCATCAATTTCCTGTTGATCCCGTTCAGCGCCTTGACCTTGCCGATGCTGCGCCGGCAACTGCGCTTTCGCGCCATCTATGCCATCAACGCGGCCAATAGCGTGGTCAACCTGCTGGTGGCCGTGCTGCTGGCGCTGCAGGGCTACAGTTACATGAGCATGGTGTGGGCGGCGCTGGCCGGTTCCTGCGCCTCGCTGCTGGTGAGCCTGCTGGTGCGGCCCAGGGAACTGCCGTGGCTGCCGGGACGGCGCGGCATGGCAAATATCGCCCGCTTTGGCGCGTATGCGACGGGGGGCGGCCTCGTTGACGAGGCGGGCGTGGCGGCGCCGGACCTCATCATCGGCAAGCTGATCGGCATTGAAAGCCTGGCCCTGTTCGGCAAGGCGCAAAGCGTGCTCAATATCTTCAACCAGGCCATCACCAGCGCGATTTCTCCCGTGGTGTTTCCCCTGTTCGCGGCGCGTGCGCGCGAGGGTGGGGGACAGGGGGGGTGGGGCGGGGCGGAACTTGTGTATTTGCGCACCATCAGCTACATGACGGCGCTGGCCTGGCCGTTTTTTCTCTTTCTCGCCTGCATGGCTTTGCCCCTGGTCAAGGTGCTGTATGGCACGCAATGGCTAGCCTGTGTGCCCTTGATCCGCATCATGTGCCTGTCTTCGGCCGTGTATAGCATGTTCAGCATGGCCCGCTACCTGTTCGTGGCGACGGGCCAGCTGCATGCGCAAGTGCGGCTCGATGCCTGCGCCGGCGTCATCAAGGTGGCGCTGCTGCTGGCCGCGGCGCCGTTCGGCCTGGTGGTGCTAGCTTGGGCCGTGGTGCTCAGCAACGTGCTGCGCAGCTGGCTGAACTACAGCTGCCTGCGGCGTTTGAGCGCGCTGGACTGGCGCACCCTGGCGCGGGCCTTGCGCAAGAGCCTGCTGCTTTGCGGTGTCAGCGGCGTCGCGCCCATCGCTTCGCTGCTGTGGCTGCCAATGGAAACCCCGGCGCTGCTGGCGCTGACGGGCACGGCGCTGGCCACCTTGCTGTGCTGGCTGGCCGGTCTGTTCCTGTTGAAACATGAGCTGGCCGGCGAATTTCTGTTATTGCAACGGAAGCTGACAGGTCGTTGGCTGGCAGTCAAATCCACGAAAGGATGACCATGCGTGTCGGTATCTTGTCCTACCCGATGCTGTTCCAGCGCGACGGCGGCTTGCAGATCCAGGTACGCGAAACCATTGCCGCGCTGAACCGGCTACCCGTGCAGCCGGCGCGGCCCCTGGAAGTGCAGCTAGTCGACGCCAACCATGAGCGGCTGGCCGATTTCGACGTGCTGCACGTGTTTTCGGCGAGTAACGGGACTTACCGCATCATGGAAATGGCCAGCGAGCAAGGCGTGCCCGTGGTGCTGTCGCCGCTGCTGTCGCCGGGCTGGGGCCGGGCCAGCGCCTGGCGCGCGCGGCTGGCCGACCGGCTGGCGGGGCGCCTGACAGAGTGGATGGTGCAAACGAGCTATGCGCAAACCCGGCGCGCCTTGCAGCTGGCCGACGTGGTCATCGCCCTGGGCGAGGCCGAGCGCGACGCCATCGTGCAAGGTTTCGGCATGCCGGCCGACGCCATTCGCGTCTTGCCAAATGGAATCAACCCGCATTTCTTCACGGCCAATGGCGATCTGTTCTTGCGCGAGACGGGCATTGCCGGACCGTTCGTGCTGATGGTGGGCAGCATTTCGCCGTATAAAAACCAGCTGGGACTGGCGCAGGCGCTGGCGGGCGCCGGCTTGCCCCTGGTGCTGATCGGCGCCGCGCCGCGCGAGCAGCAAGCGTATCTGCAACTGCTGCTGGACTTGCCGCACGTCAGCTGGCTGGGCGCGCTCGACCACGCCGATCCGCTGCTGGCCAGCGCCTACCATGCGGCGGCCGTGGTGGCCTTGCCCAGCCAGGGCGAGGTGTTTCCTTTGAGCGTGCTCGAAGCGCTGGCGGCCGGCACGCCTGTCGTCATGACGGCGCAAAGCGCGCTGGACTTGCCCGATTCCGCCTTCGCGCTGCGCAAGGTGCGCTGGGACGACGGCCCCGCGCAGCGCCAGGCCATCCTCGAACTGCTGGCGCTGCCACCCGAACGCGCCCGCGTGCAAGCGCTGGTGGAACGTTTTACGTGGGAGCGGGTGGCGGCGCAAATTGCCGAGTGTTATTACCAGCTGCAGTCCTTGCCTGCCAGGAGGCAACATGCTGTTTAACTCCTTCGCCTTCCTGTTCGGCTATCTGCCCATCGTGCTGGCCGGCTATTTTCTGCTGGACCGATTCACGTCTTCCGCCAGCTGGCGCCTGGCGCCAGCCGTGTGGCTGGCGCTCGCCTCGCTGTTCTTCTATGCCTGGTGGGACGTGCGCTATCTGCCGCTGCTGCTGGCCTCGATCTGCGTCAATTATGGCGCCGGGCGCCTGCTGGGAGCCAGCACGGGCGCGGCCCGCAAGCGCGTGCTGGTGGCAGCCCTGGCCTTGAACCTGGGGCTGCTTGCCTACTATAAGTATGCAAATTTCTTCATCGACAGCGTCAATGCCGTCGCCGTGGCCGCCGGTGCTGGCGCTGAAAGCCTGCCTTGGCATGGTCTCGACATCATCCTGCCGATCGGCATCTCGTTTTTCACTTTCACGCAGATCGCCTTCCTCGTCGATTGCTACCGGGGCGAGGTGCGCGAATACCGCTTCATCCATTACGTGCTGTTCGTCAGTTACTTTCCGCACCTGATCGCCGGCCCCGTGCTGCATCACCGCGACATGATGCCGCAGTTCGCCGACCCGGCCAACGCCCATCCGCGCGCCGCCAACTTCGCCATCGGCCTGTCGATCTTTACCATCGGGCTGGCAAAAAAAGTGCTGATCGCCGACAACCTGTCGCCGCTGGCCATGCCCGTCTTCGCGGCCGGCGCGCAGCCGACCCTGATCGAAGCGTGGATCGGCGTGCTGGCCTACACCTTTCAGCTGTACTTCGACTTTTCCGGCTATTCGGACATGGCCATCGGCCTGTCGCGCCTGTTCGGCGTGAAATTGCCGCTGAACTTCAATTCGCCGTACAAGGCGGCCAATATCGCCGACTTCTGGCGCCGCTGGCACATGACCTTGTCGCGTTTCCTGCGCGACTATTTATATATCCCGCTAGGCGGCAGCCGGCGTGGCGAGGCCATGCGCTACCGCAACCTGATGCTGACCATGCTGCTGGGCGGCCTGTGGCATGGCGCCGGCTGGACCTTTGTCATCTGGGGCGGCTTGCACGGCCTGTACCTGGTGCTGCAGCAGGCGTGGCAGCGCATGTTTGGCGCGGCCACGGCGCGTTGGTGGCCGAGCTTGCTGACTTTTCTTGCCGTCATGCTGGCCTGGATCTTTTTCCGCGCGCCCGACGTGGCCACGGCCTGGGACATCACGGGCGCGCTGGTGGGCGCGAACGGCGTGAGCCTGCCGCGCGGCCTGGCCAGTCACGCGGCCAGCCTGGCGCAGTGGGGCATGCATCCGGCGTTCGACGGCATCCGCTGGATCGAACTGGTGGGTCCTGGCTTGCCCGTGCTGCTGGGCGCCATGCTGCTGGCTTTCCGGGCGCCGAACACGCAAGAAATTTTCTTTCTCTACGAGCCTGCCATTGAAAGAATATTTCAACCGGCTGGGCGCTGGGCCTTCAGCTGGCGGCCCACGCCGCGCTGGAGCCTGGGCTTTGCCGCGCTGTTCATCGCCTGCATTTTCGGCATGAACCGGGTTACCGAATTTCTCTACTTTCAATTCTGACCATGGATACCAACGCCCGCCGCTATCTCGCCGTCTTCCTTGCCTGCGCGCTGGGCGCGCTGGCCCTGGTCTCCGCCATCAACTATCAGGTCGATCCGTATTTGCTGCACCAGTGGGACAGCCCGCTGGTGCAGCGATTGCGCCCGACCAACGAAAAACTCAGCGTGTGGGGCAAGACGTACGCCGTGGCGCGCTACCGGCCCGCCGTCGTGTATATCGGCAATTCGCGCACGGAAATGGGCTTGCCTGCAAGCAGCATGCGTACCTTGTTCGATGGCAAGAGCGTCTTCAACAGCGCCGTCTCGGGCGCTTCGATCGGCGACGCCATCCGCCTGGCCGAACACGCGGCCCGGGTCAGCCATGTCGACACCCTCGTGTGGGGCATCGACGCGCCTTCGTTTTCCCTGGAGCTGGGCTCGGCCGGCGTGGAGCCGGGCTTGACGGACGGCGGCCCCGCGTTTTTCGCGCGGCGCGCCTTGCTCAACCTCAAGCGTGGCCTGACGGTGGACATGACCCACGACAGCTGGCGCATCCTCAGCGGCACTTATGACGGCGTGTGCCTGTCCAGCCTGGCCTTGCACGGCCAGCGCGACGAGTCCTGCATCACCAGCCGCAACCATGGCTGGGCCGGCACGGCGCGCGCCTTCAAGCCGCGCCTGCAGGAGTTCGGCGATGGCGCCGGCCCCACCGAAGCGGCGCTGCATGCCTTCGATGCGAGCGTCGGGAAGCTGTGCCGTGGCGGCACGCGCTTGCGCCTGTACATCAATCCCACGCACGCGCTCACGCTCGACGCCCTGTACTGGCGCGGCAAGTGGGACGCCATGGAAGCATGGCAGCGCGACCTGGCGCAAATGGCCGGGCGCTACCGCAGCCAGGGCTGCGACGTGCGCGTGTATGATTTTTCGGGCTTTAACAGCATCACCAGCGAGGCTATCCCGCAAGTGACGGGCGCGCGCGAAATGCGCTATTACTGGGAAGCGTCGCACTACCGCGACAATGTGGGCCGCTTCATCCTGGCGCGCCTGTTCGGCGGCCCGGTGCCGCCGCCGGCCGACTTCGGCGCCGAGCTGACGGTAACGGGCATCGCGGCCCACCAGGCGGCCATGCGCGCCGCGCGCGAGCGCTACCACGCGCGGCACGCCGAGGAAACGGCGTATCTGCGCCACGTGCTGACCTTGCCGCGCGAACCCAAATAGGCGGCCAGGGACGCCAGGCGTACAGCGTGGGGCAGGGCGCTTGCGCTATGATGGTGTTTTGCCATACAGCAAGTTCCAGGACGCCCCATGAAAATCGCTTTCTTTGCCAGCCAACCCTACGACCGCCGGTTCTTCGACGAAGCCTTGCCGTCCCAGCCCGACGCCACCGGCATCGAACTGGTCTACCACAGCGCTTTGCTGAGCCAGGAAACCGTGGTCCTTGCGCAAGGCGCCGACGCCGTCTGCGTCTTCGTCAACGACGTGCTCGACGCGCCCGTGCTCGAAGCCCTGCATGGTTACGGCGTGCGCGCCATCCTGCTGCGCTGCGCCGGCTACAACAACCTCGACCTGGAAGCGGCCAAGCGCCTGGGCCTGTTCGTCGCCCGCGTGCCCGCGTACTCGCCGGAAGCCGTGGCCGAATACACGCTGGCCCTCGTGCAAACCCTGAACCGCCACACGCACCGCGCCTACGCCCGCGTGCGCGAAGGCAATTTCTCGCTCGATGGCTTGCTGGGCGCCACCTTGCACGGCAAAACGGTCGGCATCGTCGGCACGGGCAAGATCGGACTGGCCACGGCGCGCATCTTCAAAGGCTTTGGCTGCACGGTGCTGGGCCATGACCCCTATCCTGCGCCCGCGTTCGGGGAACTGGGCACGATGGTGGAGCTGCCGCGGCTGCTGGCCGAGTCCGACATCGTCTCGCTGCATTGCCCCTTGATGGACAGCACGCGCCACATGATCAGCGACGCAACCTTGCCGCTGATGAAGAAGGGCGCCATGCTGGTGAACACCTCGCGCGGCGGCTTGATCGACACGGGCGCCGTCATCGAGGCGCTCAAATCGCGCCAGCTCGGTTCCCTGGCCATCGACGTGTACGAGCAGGAAAGCAATCTGTTCTTCCAGGACCGCTCGTCCGACATCATCGACGACGACATCTTCCAGCGCCTGATGACCTTCCCGAACGTGCTGGTGACGGGCCACCAAGGTTTCTTTACCAGCGAAGCGCTGCGCGAGATCGCCGCCATCACATATCACAACCTGGCGTGCTTCCGTGAAGGCAAGGCGTGTGAAAACAGCGTCTTAAGCAGCTGACGCCGGTTTTTTAGGCTTGGACGGCGGCTTGGGTTTCGGCAGCGGCAAGGCGTCGGCCGTGCGCCGCGCCAGCTGGCTGAGCCAGTCGCGCTCGTCCCACAGCCCGCCATCGATGAGGAAATACGGCTTGGCTTGCGGATAGGGCGGCGCTTCCTGCAGCGAGCCTTGCGCACTGATCCAGGCGCGTCCCGCGTCCGTCGGCTTGATGAACAGCTGGTCGTCGGCGACGATGGCGAACATCTTGCCGTCGCAATACAGGCCATATTCCCCAAACATTTTCTTCGCGCTGATGCTGCCCGCGCCCGCCATCTGGTCGAGCAAAAAATCCACCGTACCTTGCTGTGATGCCATGTCGTCCTCCGTGTGAAGGAATAGTGTAGCGCACTGGCCAGGAGAGGCCAGTGCGGCTACACTACGGCCATTGATTTTTTTGCACGACCTCCCCCCATGACACCCGAGCATATTATTCACCGCGGCATCCGCATTACCACTCTGGCCGCCAGCGACGCCATCGACACCCATTGCCCACCGGGCCACACGGCCATCCGCCAGCAGGCCGACGGCTGGTGGCTGTATTTTGTCGACGAGGATGGCAAGGTCGACGGCTACGACAGCCCGTTCGCCAGCCATGCCGAAGCGCTGTGGGCAGCCAAGGCCGCCGCCGAGTTCAGCGCGCAATGAAGGCCAGTCCATGGGCTTTCCTGGGCTTGCCGCAAGCGCCCGTGCCGGAAGCGGAAAGCGCGGACTACGGCGCCTGCCGCACAGAACTGCACGGCAAGCGCCTGGTCTTGCGCGTGGCGAAAACCACGCCGACAAAAACCGGCCAGTTCGTCACCGTCTGGAAGCGCCCCCATCCCGACGCCGACATCGCGCCGCTGGACGAAGCGGACGCTGTTGATGTCGTCATCATCGCCGTCAGCGATGAGGTACAGCACGGCTTTTTCATTTTCCCGCGCAGCGTGCTGGTCGAACGGGGCGTGATGTCGCGCGCCGGCCAGGGCGGCAAACGGGCGCTGCGCGTGTATCCGCCCTGGTGCGCGCCGGAATCGGTCCAGGCTTTGCGCACGCAGCGCTGGCAGAGTGCCTGCTTTGTGGCGGCGGGGGATCAGCAAAGGCTGGAACAACTGTTCGGGCAGTGATTGTCGGTGGTAGCACAAGTTCCGTAGTGCAGGTTCAAGCCGGTGGTGTAGTTGCAGGCGATAGTTGGCTGCTGCACTTGACCCCCTCGGTTCTTTACTCTTCGGGCCCGCTGGCTCAGCTACAAGTTAGGTTGCGATATGGAGTATTCATTTTCACGCTTGATAATTGCGGCCAGTTTGGCTTGTTTAATCATGGGTGCGGCCGCTATTCAACAGATGCGCCTTGGTCGCCCCATCGCTAAAGTAAAATACTTTCTGCTTAAATTGGCGGTGTTGGTCTGGCTGGTGAGTGGACGATTTGTCGGAACATTCTACAGTCATGGATTCGATGTGGCGTGGTACATTTTTGGTGTCGCCGTCAGTTTGGCCGGATGTGTCGTCGCAGGCATTGCGGTGTTTGCCTGGGCGTTTTTCACAAGACGCAAGCAGGACAGACAATAGGCTGTATGAAGTGACGAATTTCGTTGCCGACCGATATTTGCTTCCCGCTGCGGATGCAATCGGTCACGCCAGCAAAGGCGGAACGCAACGCATCCGGGAAAACGACCGCCCATGACTGATATTTGACGGCCTGTCGCAATCCTGCATTGCGCCCGTACAAGGTAACGTATCGTCAATTTTTCCTTCCTGGCATCCGTCAACCACCATTGAAAGAAGCGTTCATGCGAGTTCATCCCCTGGCATTCATCGTGACCCTGTTGTTCGCAAGTAGTGCCCAGGCGGACGCATTGGACGACATCATCAACGCCGAAATGACGATGCGGCAAATCCCCGGCCTGTCGCTTGCCATCATCGAGAATGGCAAGATTGTTAGGGCGCAAGGATACGGTGTCACGGAAAAGGGCGGCAAGACGCCGGTCAGCCCGCACACACTGTTCCAGGCCGGTTCGGTCAGCAAACCGGTGGCCGCACTGGGGGCGTTGCATCTGGTCGAGCTAGGCAAGCTTGCGCTTGACGATGACGTCAACACCAGGCTGCGCACGTGGAAACTGCCGCACAACGCCTTGTTGGCCGAACAGAAGGTGACCCTGCGCAGGCTGCTCAGCCACAACGCGGGACTGACCGTGCACGGCTTTCCCGGCTACGCCAGCAATGCGCCAGTACCCAGCGTGGTCCAGGTGCTCGATGGCGAGAAGCCCGCGAATACCGCGCCCATTCGCGTTGATATCGTTCCAGGCAGCAAGGTGCGTTACTCGGGTGGCGGCTATACCGTCATGCAACAAATGGTGGCCGACGTGAGCGGTCAGGCGTTTCCCGACTATATGCGCGACGCCGTCCTCAAGCCCTTGGGCATGAACGAGAGCTCGTATTTGCAACCGCCGCCGGCCGAGCGCGCGCGCCTGAATGCCAGCGGCCACCTTGCCGACCGCAGCCTGGTGGCGGGACGCTGGCATGTGTACCCTGAAATGGCGGCGGCTGGTTTATGGACCAACGCGTCGGACCTGGCGCGCTTCGCCATCGGGGTACAGCAGTCCCTGGCTGGCACGTCCAACCCCGTCATCTCGGCAGCCTTGGCCCGGCAGATGCTGAGCCCGCAAAAAGAGAACGCGGGCCTGGGCGTCTTCCTTCACGGCAGCGGCAGCGCGCAACGCTTCTCGCACGGCGGGCGTGACGAAGGCTTCGATACCTTGCTGACGGCATTTTCCGGCACAGGCCAGGGTGTCGTGATCATGATTAACGCAAATGACAATTCCCGCATGATGGACCGCCTGACGGCCGCCATCGGCCGCGCCTATCACTGGCCAGAAGCCGATTACGACGTGTTGCTCAAGCAACCCGCCATCAACATCGATGCCAAGGAACTCATCCGCTACACGGGCCGCTACGAGTTGGCGAACAATACGATGGGAACCTTCGATATGCAGGGTGGTCAGCTACGCAGCATTTTCGATGGCTTGCCCGACGAAACTTTCGTGCCTGTCGGCCGGCATCGCTTCCATTCGACGTCGCGCAATTGCGAACTGGCGTTCGTCGTCGATGCGCAGGCAGAGGTGACTGGCGTTGTCGTGACGACCAAAGACAAAGCCAACACGGCGCCGCGCATCGGCCCGCTGCTGCACACATTGGCAGCACGCACCGACCCCAAGCCTGCGCGCACCCGGAATGTGCAGGCTGTGCTGTCCGACATTGGGCGTGGCGGCAGCGCCCTGGCCAACTCGGATTTTGCCACGCCCGGCATCAAGAACAATTTTGGCACACAGGCTATTGGCGAACTGGTCAATGTCAAGTCGCTGACTTTTTTGCACGAGCAAGCTGTCGCTGGCCGCGAGATCGAACGGCATGGCAGCAAGGTGGACAGCGTCCTTGCCTTCCACGTGAGCGGCATCAAGCCGGAGCGAAAATTGTTGGTTTACCTGACCGCGGACGGTTTGCTGACCGACTTCGATCTGGTGGACGACTGAACGCCCGGCGTGGCTAGCCTTCATTCTTTTGCGCGCCTGGATCCGCATTCACTGACAGGCCAGTACTTGTCAGGTGATCAATCTTGTAGAATTTTTTGTTCATTGGAAATAATAAATCAAACCAGAATCTCCATATTGAAAGAAAAACGATGCTGCCACTGACAATATCTGCACTTTCTTTTTTGTTGATGACATCCACATTCGTGACTGCCCAAGTTGGCGATCATTCACATGCGGAAAAGATAGATGATTATTCCGCCAAGATCGACAGCTTGGTCAAATCAACAAGCCCAAGAAGTTTTAATGGCGTCATTCTCATCACGAAGAATGGCAAGGAGAAATACGCAAAAGCCTTTGGTTATTCTGATGTTGAAAATAAAACACGGTTGAGGCTGGAAGATAATTTCCGAATCATGTCGAATAGCAAGCAAATTACGGCTGTGTTGATTTTGAGGGAAGTTGAAAAAGGCACGATAGACTTGCAAAGTCCCGTTAGAAGATATTTGCCCGATTTGCCGCAGGCCTGGGCCGACGAGGTGACGGTGCATCAGCTGCTCAACTTTTCAGCAGGAATCACGGAAATCGACAAGCCACTCAGCTTCAGGCCCGGAACGGACTTTCTGTATGGCGTTACGACTTATTCAATGCTGAGCAATATTTTTGAAAAAGTCAGCGGAAAAATGTATGTTGATGCAGCGCATGAGCTGTTCAGAGAGCTGGGGATGGTGAATAGTTTTTGCTATGAGGAAAACAAGAATAATAACGTCATCAATGGATATGTCAACACGAAAAATGTATTCGCACTGAAGGAACATCCTGTTCAGGGAAAAGACTGGACAGGCTTCATCCCGGCAGGAGGAATTGTTTCAAATGTGAAGGACTTGAATATCTGGGATGAGAAACTTCATAAAGGGAAGATTTTAAAGGCCGAAACCTATAAGCTGATGACGAATTATTCCATATCCAGTCAGCACGTGGCTTTCGGTGACAGAGAAATCGGTTATGGTTACGGTGTTTATGTGAGTGACAAGGATACGGTCAAGTATATAGGCCACTCCGGGAAGGGCTTGGGCTTTGCCTCGATCAAAGTCTATTTCCCTGAAAAAGATGTTGATGTCATTGTTTTGGAAAATCAGTTTAGCGAAGATAGTGGCGTTCATTACCATTTCGAAATAAAAGTAAGGGAAATAGTAATGAACAGCAGCCTTTTGAAATAGCTGAACCCCCGCGCATCATCCGTTTTGCAAGTTGCTGGCTGTGTTCCCGCAATCACGCTCGGCCGAAGAATGCGCTTGAAGGCCGTACGCTAACGCGCAAGCTCCCTTGGCCGTTTTGACTTCCACCATGCTGCCAGCACAGCCACTCGTTACGGCGGCGCATATGCCGGCGATGGTGGCAGGCTCGATTGCAGTGCCAGTGCCAGTTGCGGGCCGTCATGCGCCAATGAGAGAATAAAAGCGGCATCGGCTTTATATCGCATGTTTTCCTTGTTTTGCCTTGTAAGTTGGGTGCAATTAAAAATACAATACAAGAAAATTACCAAGGGGAAATATGGGTATCAAATATCGCGTCGATGAAGACCTCGCATTCCTGGAGTATTGCAAGGAAGAGGATTTGCGTATTTTGGCTGGCTATCTCACGCACGACAAAGATCAGTCGGCTCGCATGGCCAGCGAACTTGTTGCAGATGATAACTTCAAGAAGTTTGCTGGAAAGACGGACCAGTACCGGCAATGCTGGCGGTTGATTGCCGGCGAGCTTCAGCATTTCGGCGGCGACACTATCGTCAACCTGTTTCGTGGCGATGGCGTGCTGTACAAGGAGATTTTGTCGGACGTGTGCGATAACCAGAAAGTCAAAACGGAAAAAAACAGTTCCGCTTATGCGATGGAAAACAAGCTGCTGGAGAAATTCATCGGCGATGCCTGGGAAAAGCTCGGTGCGGAACAACGCGCTTCGCTGCTGAAGGAATTTGATATCGGCTACAACTCACGCGATGGGGAAGGATTGGCCTTGCTGAAAGCGGCCTTGTTGAGTGGCATCGGTTCCCTGCAAATATCTTCGCTGATCGCCAGATCCGCTGCAAGCATGTTCGCGGGACGGGCGCTTGGCGTCATTGCGACAGGTGGTCTGGGCAGAAGCCTGGCCATGTTTGCCGGCCCCGTCGGATTGGCCGTGTCGGCCGCGCTCACCGTGCCCGCAATCAGCGGCGCCGCTTATCGTGTAACGATTCCTGCCGTCATTCAAATCGCTTATATGCGCCGGGAATGTGAAGCACGTGAATTTTTCTAAGGAAATGTAAATGCTGCAAGAAACAATATGGATCATCGACCAGGCCAAATTGAAGCCAGTGTTGATACAAGCGATGGCGGAAGGCAAGGCAGCCATACATGACGGCGTGGCATACTGGGCCGAGGGCAGCGGCGGGTCTGGCATCATCCAGCATCTTCCATTCAAGGAAAGTGCGGCCAAGAGCGTGGAAGAAGCGCTGAAAATGGCGCAGGCGACGACGGTGATCGCCGCGGCCGTGTCGACCGGCATTATTCTTGCCGCGATCGTGGTGCAGACAAAATATTTGGCAAAGAAACTGGATAAAATCCAGGCCACTGTCGATGTCATTGCGCAAGATGTGCGCTCGCAGCACATTGTATTTTACATGGGTAAGATCAGTGAATATGTGGGACTGGTGGAGGCAGCGCGAACCTTGTTGCAGGATCGTAGTCTGGCATCGGAAATACGTGAGCTTGCCATTCCGCTGTTGACCAGCATGGCGGCGAAACGCAATGAAATCCTGTCCTTTATCGATAATATTCTTGCCATGGCGAAGTCGTCCAAAGACGTGTCCCCAACGCATTTAACGTCGATCACCAATTTCGCCCAATTAATGCTCGACATGATGCCCGCGGGAATTCATATCGAATATCTGCTTTGCGCGCGTATTGGCAAACTGCGGCTTGCAGAACATATCCTGCTCGATGGTGCGGGGCGATTCAACGATGGTTTGCAAGTTTTCCGTCGGTTCATGAATGGTTTACATCAAGAAATGATACGCGGTGGTGCCGGAGCGCGCAGCGAGGTTTATCGCTCGCTTGAAGCAAATGCGAGGCAGCTTTTCCAATCCGAGCACGGGAAAATTCTGCTGTCGCTGCCTGCGGGCCGCGCTGCCAGCTAACTACGGGCTGCCTGCCTGCGTCACTGCGCTCACCACATAGCGGTACTTGCCCGACGCCTCCGCCGCGATCTCGTCGACCTCATCGATGGCGATGTCCACCTGCGCGCCCAGCCTGGCCTGGAAACCGGCGACGATGGCTGTGCGCGTGGCGGCGTCCAGGCGCGGCAGGCAGACCAGCAGCACGCGCGTGCGCAGCAGGCTTTCCTGGATGATTTTAAAACTGCGCACCTGCGGCAGTTCGCGCACGATGTAGACGAGGGCCAGGCCGTGCATGACGGTGCCATCGACGGCCGTGAGGAAATCCGTGCTGCGCCCTTCGATTTTCTGCAGCAGGGGCAGGCCGCGGCCGCAGGCGCACGGCCCGGTGCCCAGCGCGCCCACGTCGCCCGTGGCGTAGCGGATGAAGGGGTAGTCTTGCGTGGCCAGGTGGGTGACGACGATGTCGCCCGTGGCCCCTGGCGGCAGCGGCTGGCCCTGGCCATCGACGATTTCCACGATGATGTCTTCGGCCGTGATGTGCATGCCGCCTTCCGGGCATTCGTGGGCGATGAAGCCCGCGTCGCGCCCGCCGTAGCCGTTGGCCACGGGGCAGCCGAAGGCGGCGGCGATTTGCGCGCGCTGCTCGTCGTACAGGCGCTCGGCCGTGACGAAGGCCACTTTCACGCCCAGGCCGTCGAGCGGCAGGTCGCGCGCGCTGGCGTGGCTGGCGATGCGGCACAGGGCGGACGGGTAGCCGAACAGCATGCGCGGACGCCAGCTGCGCAATTGCCTGACATAACCATCGAGCCGGTCGGGCGACATGGCAAACGCGGGCAGCAAAGTCGTGCGCAGCAGCGCGTCGCGCAGGCGGCGCACGCGGTCTTGCGCGTGCAGCTCGATGGGCGAGCCCCACAGCACGGCTTCGCGGTCGCCGATGTCGACGCCCCACCAGCGCGTGGCGCGCCACTTGGCGGCGATGTCATGGCTGACCCTGCGCCTGCCAAGAAAAAATTGCAGCGGCTCGCCGCTGGAGCCGCCCGTGGCGAACGGGCGCAATCCCACGGCGCGCGATGATTTGAAACTGTCGCGCGCGCTGGCGATATCAACCTTCCTCAGCAGCGGCAGGCGCGACAAGTCGGCCAGTTGCCGCACCTGTTCCGGATCGAAACCGCTGCGGGCGAACAGGGCGCGGTAATACGGCACGTGCTCGGCCGCATGGCGCAGCAGCGCGCGCAGGCGGGCCAGCTGCCATTCCTGCAGCTGCTCGGTGCTCCACCATTGCGAGCGTTCCAGCCGGCGCAGCAGGTGCGCGCTGCGGTGGCCCTTGAGCCATTCGTGCAGGGGAAACAGCCAGCGGGCGACGCAGCGCGTGTAGGCGCCAGGGCGCGGCGCGGCGCGGATGCGGCGGTAGTGGGCGGCCAGCCTGGGCGCGATATCGGGCCAGCCAAAGGTGGCGGCGTGCGCCAGGCCCGCGTCGACCAGCGCGTGGGCGCGCGGCGGGTCGCGCAGCAGCGACAGGATGGCGCGCGCCATGGCGGCCGGATCGCCGGGCGGCACCAGCAGCGCCGTCACGCCGTCTTGCAGCAGGACGGGGATGCCGCCCACGTTGGTGCTGACGACGGGCACGCCGCAGGCCAGCGCCTCGAGTACGGAATTGGGCATGTTGTCGGCCAGGCTGGGATTGAGGACGATGTCGCTGGCCTGGTACAGGGCTGGCATGGCGGCGTTGTCGACGGGGCCGGCAAAGCGCACGGCGTCCAGAACGCCGAGCGACCTGGCCAGGCGCGCCAGCGCCGCGCGCTGCGGCCCGCCGCCGGCCAGCACCAGGCGCGCCGCGGGAAAAGCCTCGCGCACGATGGCGAAGGCGCGCACGGCGCTGGCGTTGTCGTACAGCGCTTCCAGGTGGCGCGCCACGAGAATGCAGGGGCCATCGGCCACTGGCGCGCGCGGCGCGGCGGATGTGGCGCGCGTAAAACGCTGCAAGTCCACCACGTTCGGCACGATGTGGGCCGTATGGCCATACTGTTCGAAAATGCCGGCCAGGTAGGCCGACGGCACGACGATGGCGCTGGCGCGGCGCAGGCTGAACGCCACCAGGCGCGGCGAGCGGGCGAAAAAAACGGCCGCTTCGCCACCCCGGTAATTGAGCAGGGCCGGCTTGCCTTTCAGGCTGGCGATCCACAGCGCGGGCGCGGCCTGCAGATGCCAGGACCAGCCGGAATTGGCCATGATGTGGAACAGGTCGACCGTATTGGCCGCGCGCCACAGGCGCCACAGGTGCACGGGCAGGCGCAGCGCCGCGCGCAGGTAGCGGATGCGCGCCAGCCATGGGGGCAGATGCGGCCCGTTGACGGCCAGCAGCTGCACATGCGCGCCATCTTCGCGCAGCTTGCGCGCCAGTTGCGCCGTCTGATTCGCCATGCCGCCGGCCGGTGGCGGCAGCGGGCCGACCAGCGCGATGCGCAGGCCCGCGAAGATCATGGCGCGACTCCTGCCAGTTCCTCCGCCATGCGCGCCGTCGTCACGCGCGCATACACGGGCGCATAGCGGCCCACGCTGGCGCCCCAGCTGCGCTCCGTCTCGACGAAGGCGCGCGCCTGGCGCCGCAGCGCCGGCCAGCTGGCGGGTGCCAGCAGCAGCGACAAGATGGTCTGCGCCAGCGCCCCGGCGTCGCCGGCGCGAAACAGCATGCCCGTCTTGCCATGCTCGACCAGTTCGCGGTGGCCGCCCACGTCGGACGCCACCACGAGGCGGCCCTGCGCCATCGCCTCCAACGGTTTCAAGGGCGTCACCAGTTCCGTCAGGCGCATCGGCAGGCGCGGATACACGCAGATGTCGACCAGCTGATAATACGCGGCCACCTGCGCATGCGGCACCCGGCCCGCGAAGACCACGGCGTGGTCTATGCCCAGTTGCGCCGCCAGCGCCCACAGCGCCGCCTCCTGCGGACCGCCGCCAGCCAGCAGCAGCCGCAATGCCGGCTGCGCCGCCAGCAGGCGCGGCATGGCGCGCAGCAGCAGGGCCAGTCCCTCGTAGGCGTAGAACGAGCCGATGAAGCCGATGACCAGGTGTCCGTGCAGGCCCAGTTTGCGCGCCAGCCACAAGTCGTCGGGCGCCGTGACGCTGAAGGCCCCCGCATCGACGGCGTTTGGAATCACGGTGATTTTATGCGCGGGCACGCCGCGCGCGCACAGCTCGCGCCGCAAGCCGTCGCAGATGGTGGTGACGGCATCGGCGCGGCGCAGCGCGTAGGTTTCCAGCGCGCGCGTGAGCCGGTAGCGCAGGCCGCCGGGCTGGCTGCTGCCATGGTCGGCGGCCGCGTCTTCCCAGAAGGCGCGCACTTCATACACGACCGGGATGCCCAGCGCGCGGCCCGCGTTGAGGGCGGCGATGGCGTTCAGCGCCGGCGAATGCGCATGCAGGATGTCGGGTTTGATCCGTTGCGCCAGCCGGCGCAGGCGCACGGCCAGGCCGACGATGACGGCCACCTGCCGCAGCACGGGCAGGCGCGTCCACCAGCGCGCACTGGGCGCCGTGCGGTAGAAATGCCAGCCGTCGACCAGCTGCTGCGCGCCGTCGGCCGGCCCCTGCTTGGCACTGGTGAGCTGCGTCGTGTGCCAGCCCATCGCGCGCTGCTGCCGCAGGATGGCCAGGGTGCGAAACGTGTAGCCGCTGTGCAGGGGCAGCGAGTGGTCGAGGATGTGCAGGATGCGCATGGATTTACTCCACCGCCATGGCGGGCGCGGGCGCCGGCGTTTTTTGTGCGCCCGCCGGCAGCACCTGGCGCAAAAAGGCCTCGAACATCAGCAGCGACCATAACGGCGCGCTGTAGTCGCGCCGCCCGCTCGCATGCTGATCGAGCAGCAGGCGCACGTAGTCCATGTCGAACAGGCCGCACTGCGCCAGGGTGGGACCGAGCAGCCGCTGTTGCAGGCGCTGGCGCAGCGGGCCGCGCAGCCAGTCGGCCAGCGGCACGGAAAAGCCCATCTTCTGGCGGTACAGCAGGGTATCGGGCAGCAGCGGGCGCAGGGCTTTCTTCAGCAAATACTTGCCTACACCGCGCCGCAGCTTGAAGTGCGGCGGCAGGCCCGACATCCACGCCACCAGTTCATGGTCGAGCAGGGGCGAACGCACTTCCAGCGCATGCGCCATGCTGGCCCGGTCGACTTTCGTCAGGATATCGCCGGGCAGATAGGTTTTCAGGTCCAGGTACTGCACCTGCGACAGCGGATCCTGCGCGGGACTGGCCAGCGCATGGCGGCGCAGCACCTCCACGGCGCGGTAGCCCTGCAGGCTGCGCCGCAGCTCGGGGCTGAACAGGCGCGCGCGCATGGCGTCGCCCAGCAGGCTGACGCCGTGGAAATACGCGTCCGTCGTGTCGCGCGCCAGGCCTTCGAAGGTGGTCTTGGCGCGCAGGAAGCGGGGCGCCCAGTCGGCCTTCGGGTACAGCCGCCCCAGGGTGCCGAATAGCGACTGGCGCAAGCCGGCCGGCAACAGCGGATCCATTGCCTTGCGGACCTTTTCTTCGCGCGTGTGCAGGCGGTAGCGCCGGTAGCCGGCCAGGCTTTCATCGCCGCCATCGCCCGACAGGGCCACCGTGACCCGCTGGCGCGCCAGTTGGCAGACTCTGTACGTGGGCATGGCGGAACTGTCGGCGAACGGTTCGTCGTACAAATTGGCCAGCAGGTCGATCAGTTCGAAGTCGTCCTGCTCGACCTGGCGCGCGTGGTGCGCCGTGCCGTAGCGGCGCGCCACCAGGTCGGCGTAGCGCGCTTCGTTGTAGGCCGGGTCGCCGAACGAAATCGAACACGTGTTGACGGGCGTGGCGCTGGCCCCGGCCATCAGCGCCACGACGGCGCTTGAATCGACGCCGCCGGACAGAAATGCCCCGAGCGGCACTTCCGCCACCATGCGGATGCGCACGGCTTCGCGCAGGCGCGCCAGCAATTCGTCGGCTGCCTGCGCCTCGCTGGCGGGCGGATTCGGCGTGAACGGGATGTCCCAGTACGCTTGCGGCGCGGGCAGCGGCTGGCCGGCGCGGATCGACAGGGTATGCCCGGGCGGCAGCTTGCGCGCGTGCTGGAAAATGCTGCGCGGCTCGGGCACGTAGCCGTAGGCGAAATACTCTTCCACGGCCAGCGGGTCGAGCGCGCGCGGCATGGCCGGATGGGCGAGCAGGGCTTTGAGTTCGGAGCCGAACAGCAGGGTGCCGTCCTGCGCCTCGCCGTAATACAGGGGTTTGACGCCCAGGCGGTCGCGCGCCAGGAACAGCAGGTGGCGGCGGCGGTCCCACAGGGCGAAGGCGAACATGCCGCGCAGGCGCTGCACGCATTGCTCGCCCCACTGTTCCCAGGCGTGGACGATGACTTCCGTGTCGCTGCTGGTGCGGAATTGATGGCCGAACTGGCGCAGCTCCGCCATCAGGCTGCGATAGTTATAGATTTCGCCATTGAAGACGATGGCGATGCTGCGGTCGGCATTGAACAGCGGCTGCTGGCCGCTGGCCAGGTCGATCACGGACAGGCGCCGGTGCGCCAGACCGAGGCCCGGCTCGCGGTGCAAGCCCCCTTCGTCCGGCCCACGGTGATGCAGGCTGTGGTTCATGCGCGCCAGCAGCAGCACGTCGATGTCACGCTGGCCCTGCAAATCAAAGATGCCGCTGATGCCGCACATGGGAGGCCTTTCAGGGAGTGGTGGACAGGGGAGACGGCTGGCGCGCGCCCGTCAGGCGGTCGTATACGGCCAGGTAGGCGCCGGCCATGGCGGGCAGGCTGTGCTCGGCCAGCACCTGGCGCCGCCCGCGCGCGCCGTGGCGTGGGCCCAGTTCGGGCATGCTGTAGTAGTCGAGCATGGCGTCGGCCAGCATCTCGGGCGAGCCGGGCGGCACCAGCGTGCCGCTCCAGCCCGACTGCACCAGTTCCGCGTTGCCGCCCACCTGCGTGGCAACGATGGGCAGACCCGTCGCCATGGCTTCGAGGATGGTGTTCGAGCTGCCTTCGGCCAGCGAGGGCAGCACGAACAGGTCCATCGCGCGCAGCAGTTGCGCCACGTCGTCGCGCGCGCCGGGCAGCCAGGCAAGGTGCGCCACGCCGGCTTGCTGCAGCAGGTCCAGGCAAGCCTGGCGGCACGGCCCGTCGCCGACGATGAGCAGGCGCAGGCGCGCGCGGGCGCCCGGCTGCGCCAGCAACAGCAAAAAGGCGTGCACCAGCGAGGCGTGATCCTTGACGGTCGCCATGCGGCCCACGCTGCCGATGACGAAGGCGCCGTTGCACAGGAAACCGGGCGGGCCCACGGCGGCCGGCGGCCCCAGGCGCGGGTGAAACTGCACGCTGTCAACGCCGTTGCCGATGTGCGACACCTGCGTGGGCGCCGCGCCGATGGCGTCCACCAGCCATAGCCCCAGGTCGGCGCTGACGGCGATGAAATGCTGCACCAGCGGCAGCATGCATTTGCGCAGCAGCCGGTATTTGCGGCGGGTGCCGTGCAAGTCGCTCATGTCGCGCCCGTGTTCGCCATGCACGCGCAGGCGCACGCCGGCCAGGCAGGCCAGCAGCTGCGCTTCAAGGCAGCCCAGGTTGCGCGTGTGCACGAGTGCCGGCTGCAAGCGTTTCAGCACGCGGTACAGGTGCAGATAGTGGCGCCAGTCCTTGCCTTCGCGCTTGTCCAGGCTGATGATGTCGACACCCGGGGTGGTCAGGCGCAGGCGAAACGCGGTGGCGTTCTTCATGCAGACGATGGCGTGGCGGTAGCGTTCCGGAGGCAAATGGTTGATCAGGTTGACCAGGCCGTTTTCCAGCCCGCCCACGTCGAGCTGGTGGATCACGTGCACGATCAGCGGGGCCGTGCTGGCGGCCTCCGTGCCACCGGTATCGAGGTCAAGGGCCATGCGGCAACTCCTGCAAGCGTTGTTCGATGACGGGCAGCGCCGCCCGCATAAAGGCTTGCAGCTGCGCGCGCGGCGGTGGCGCCAGCTCGTCGTAGGCGGCAAAGACGAGGATGTCGGCGCCATCCTGGCGCCTGCCCAGCAGCTTGGCTTGCGCCAGCAGCAGTTTTACCAGCACGGGCCTGGCCGTGACGACACCGCCCTGGCGGTAGACGCGCCACACCAGCAGGCGTTCGCCGCCGTGGGCCAGCACGCTTTCGCGCACCCCAATCTGGCCGCCGGACAGGTTGACGTGCCGCACGCCCTGCGCCAGGGGCATCCAGTGCGCGCCGTAGGGCGAGGCCTGGTGCGTCAGCAGTTCGGCATCGCGCGCCTGGCGCGCATACCAGTGCAGTTGCAGCCCCACGGGCGCGCCGTCGCCGTCCTGGCGCGCATACGTGGCGGCAAACCGCGCGGGCGTGCCCGCATACGGCGCTTGCCAGGCAGGAGGAACGTCGGGCAGGCGATGCCAGGCGGGCGGATCGGGCAGTGTCAGCACAACGGCGGGCAGCTTGGGAGCATCATCGCGGTGGCTGGCCAGCGCCAATACCGGCCATACGGCCGCCAGCAGCAGGCAGGCGACGCTGGCGCGCACGACGGCGCGCGGGGTGGCCGCGCCAGCGCTCAGCTGTGCGGGCCGAGCCGGCGGCACGGCCCGCGCCGGCGGCAGTTCGCGCCAGCGCGCGGCCAGCCAGAACAGCAGCAACGCCACCAGGCCGAAGAACAGCCAGCCATAGATCAGGTGGTCGATGCCCACGGCCAGGCGCATGTCGCTCAGGTGGCCCAGCATCACGATCAGGTAGGCGCGCACGCCATTGGCGAGGATGGGCACGAGCAGGGCGGCGGCCATGACGGCCAGGCGCCGCCGCGCGCTGTGGAAGTTGACATGGGCAAACAGGGCGCCCAGGGCCAGCGCGGCGATCAGGTAGCGCAAGCCGCTGCACGCTTCCACCACCGACCAGTTGCCGGTGGGCAGAGAAAAATTGCTGCCATCGCGAAACACGGGCACGCCCGTCCATTGCAGCGCGGTAACGGTGAAGGCGGCCGTGAAGTCGATCAGCGGTTCCAGGAAGACTTCGCCAAACGGCACGGCGAGAAACAGATACGCGAGCGGAAAGGCCAGCAGGCGCACGGCCGGCCGGCCGAGGATGGCCAGCACGCAGGCGGGCAGCATGGCCGTGGCCGCATATTGTTCCACCACGGGCACGTTGGCGGCGTCGGCCAGCAGCCAGGCCAGGCCCAGTACGCCCAGCAGCAGCAAGCCCGGGCGCGACGGCTGGGGCGCCAGCGCGGCCAGGCGGGCGCGCTGGCGCCAGGCCAGCCAGCAACTGATGGGCACGATCAAGAAACCGTGCGCAAAGGTTTGCGAACGGGACCACAGTTCCAGCATCGACCAGAAGGTGGCGTGGTACAGCAGCACGATGGCGGCCAGGACCAGCAGCAGGAGCAGCAGCGCTTGCTGCTGGCCCTGGGCGTGCCCGTGCCGCCAGACGGCCGCGTCCGGCAAGCGGGCCACCGGGTCGAGTTGCACGCTCATGTGGATGGCTCCCGCACGGGCAGCAAAGGCGCGATGGCGCCGCTGACAGCCGCATCGGTATCGGCATCCGTCTCGGCAGGCAGGCCCAGCATGGCGCCCAGGCCCCGCAGATTGCGTTCCCAGTTGTAATCCTGCAAGACCAGCTGGCGCGCCGCGGTGCCCATGGCCGCGCCGCTCCCTTCGGCTGCGCCGCCCTGGGCATGGCGCAGCACGCGCGCCGCATGGTGGATGAATTCGACGTCGTCGCGCGCCAGCAGCAGTTCCAGGCCCGGCTGGGCGGCGATGCCTTCGAGCGCGTGCGGCGTGGCCAGCACGACCTTGCCCATCGCCATCGCTTCCAGTACCTTGTTTTGCACGCCGCGGGCGATGCGCAGCGGCGCCACGACCAGCGCCGCGCCGGCCAGGTAGGGCCGGATATCGGGCACCTTGCCCGTCACCACCACGCCAGCTACCCTGGCCAGCGCCGTCACGGCGGGCACGGGCGCGCTGCCGACGATATAAAACTGTAACTGGGGAAACTGGCGCCGCAAGGCGGGCCAGACGTGGCGCACGAACCATTGCACGGCGTCGATGTTTGGCCAGTAATCCATGGCGCCCGTAAACACCAGCGCCTGCACGCCGGGCGGATAGATGGGGGGCTGGTCCGGCAGGGGCGTGAAATACGCCGTGTCGACGCCGTTGTTGAAGTATCCCGTCTTGCGCCGCGCCATCGGGGCGCACTGGCGGAACAGGGCCGCTTCGGCCGGCGAGACGAAGCTGGCGGCCGTGAACTGCTGGGCGATATGGCGCTCGTACTGCAGCAGCATGTGCGCTTCGTGCCGGTACAGCTGCGACATGGGCCAGGGCTTGCTGTCGCCGTACTGGCGCCATTTGTCGGAATCGACGTCGACGAAATCGATCACGCGGTGCAGGGCCCGGCCCGCGCTGCCGTCGATGTATTGCGCCATGGGGCCGGAAAAGGCCAGCGCGTGGCGCACCTTTCCGCAGGACAGCAAGCCGTCGACCCATTGCAGCAGGCCATCATCGCGGTAGTACTGCACGCTCATGGCCTGGCGCGACAGCAGCGCCTGCATGGCGCGCCAGCGGGCCGCGCCGCGCCGCAAGCCGATGAAGCGCGTGCTGGCGCACAGGGCGGCCACGCTGTTCGCGTGCTGCCAGTCGTCGTCATCGTCGATGAAGCAGCCCAGGTGCACGCGGAAATGCCGGCTCAGGTATTGCAGCATGTGCCACGAGCGTATCTTGTCGCCCTTGTTGGGCGGATACGGCAGGCGGTGGGCAAGGAATAGCAGTTCACGCATGGTGGGTCCCGTCGCTTAGCCCAGCTGCCGCACGATGTGCGGCCCCAGCAGGTTGACCAGCGGCAGCGGCAGGCGGCGCCAGGCACGGATGAACAGCGCATATTTCGGATTCAGTGGGTTGACTTCCGGCAAGGCCTTGGCACGCACGAGCTGGTAGGCGTAGGGCAGCGGCTGCGGCGCAAAGCCCCAGTTCTTCTTGAAGTCGTATGCCCCCGTGCCCAGCTTGCTGCGGCCGAAATCGAACAGGCGGTAGCCGCGCGCGCAGGCGCGGCGCATCGCTTCCCAGTACATGAAGTCGTTAGCGCCCGTGCTGCGCGCCAGCACGCTGCCGCCGCCGTAATATGGCAATACTTCATCGCGGAAATAGAACAGCAGCACGCTCGCTTGCGCCTGCTGGCCGTGGTAGACGGTGAGGATTTGGCAGGCGTCGCCAAACACCGTGCGCAGCAGGGCAAAATGGCGGCGCGCGAAGACGGGCGTGCCCAGCCGGTGCACGCTGGCCGCGTAAATCGGGTAGAAACGGTTGAGGTCATAGTCGATGGCGCTGTGCAGGCCGCCCGCGATGGCCTTGCGCACGACGGCGCGCTGCTTGCGGGGAATAGCCAGCAGGTTCTGCTCGGCATCGGGCAGCAAGGACCGGCGGAAGGTCGCGTACAGGGGTTTGTGCAGCCAGGAAGGGTCTGTACTTTCTGGCACTTCGCGCCAGCGGTATTCCAGGTGTCCCACGCCGAGGCGCCGCGCCAGCGCCAGTGCCGCGCCGTCGAGGGCCAGTCGCATGGCCGCGCTGCCGCCGGCGATGCCGCCGTACACGCAAAATGGCAGCGAGACGAGGGAAGAGCCGAACAAACGGCTGCGCAGATGGGCCAGCGGCAGCACGCCGGCGATGCGCCCGTCCTGTTCCGCGTACAAAAAATAACTGTCGTGCTTGAAACCTTGCTCCATGATGGTTTGCCAGCCGGCGCGGTGAAAGAAGGTCGCTTCCGGGCACGTGTCGACAAAGGCATCCCAGCGCGCATGCTCGTGCCCCTGCAGCGACCGCACGGCGATGGCGGCGCGGGACTGTAGCGGGTCGGGAGCAAGGCTGGCCTCGTGCATCATGTGCTTTCCAAAAAGATACGGTCCATGCGGTCCCAGGAGAAATCGCGAGTCAGGCGCCCCAGCCGCGCTTCCATGCGTCCCAGGTTCAGGTAGTGGCGAAAGCGCGTCCTGGCACTCAGGCCCGTCGGGCGCGGCTGGCCGGGATCGAGTTCCCAAGGATGAAAATAGAATATGCCAGCTTGCCCGTCGCGCGAATTGATGCGTCGCAAAAGCCAGCGCGACAGTGCATACGGCATCAACCTGAAATAACCGCCGCCGCCGGCCGGCAGGTTGCGCCCGCGCAAGCGTACTGTGCTGACGGGCAATTCCAGCATGCCGTGCGCCCCCCGTGGCCGCCAGGCGAAGCGGGGGGAATCGGGCATGCCGTAGTGGTCGTGGCGGATCGGATAGATGCTGGAACTGTAGCGGTAGCCCGCTTCCTGCAGCACGTCGAAAGCCCACAGGTTGGCCGCGCCGATGGAAAAGCTGGGCGCCCGGTAGCCGTGCACGGCCAGCCCCGTCAATTGTTCCAGGATGGTCTTGCTGCGGCGCACATCGTCGGCGAACTGCGCGGCCGACTGGTCGCAGGCGCGCAGGTGCGCATAGCCGTGGCTGGCCACTTCGTGCCCGGCGGCCACCACGCGGCGCAGCATGGCCGGATAGCGCTCGGCGATCCAGCCCAAGGTAAAAAAGGTGGCGTGGATGCGGCGCGTTTCCAGCAGCAGCAGGATGCGCTCGATGTTCGCCTCGACCCGGCATTCCAGGCGGGGCCAGTCGGCGCGCGCGATGTGCGGCGCAAAGGCGGACACCTGGAAGTAATCTTCCACGTCGATGGTGAGCGCGTTGCGCAGTATCAGCGGCGGCGTCATGGCGGCCCCCGGCGCGCCGCCAGCCAGGGTGCGATGACGGCGGCGATGCGCGTGGCCGCGTGGCCATCCCACAGGGGCGGAAGGCGGCCCCGCTTGCCGCCCGTATCCAGGATGCCCCGCGCCAGCGCCAGGATGGCGGCCGGCTGCGTGCCGGCCAGGGTATTCGTGCCGTCGCTCACGGTGACGGGCCGCTCTGTATTGTCGCGCAAGGTCAAACAAGGCACGCCCAGGGCCGTGCTTTCTTCCTGCACGCCGCCCGAATCCGTCAGCACCAGGCGCGCCTTTTGCATCAGGCCCAGCATTTCCAGGTAGCCCAGCGGCGGCAGGCGGACGATGGCATGCCGCGCCAGCAGCGGTTCCAGGCCCGCCAGACGCAGGCCGGCCAGGGTGCGCGGGTGGATGGGAAACAGCAGCGGCAGTTGCTGTGACAATTCTCCCAGCGCCCCCAGCAGCGCTTCGAGCTGCGCCGGGTCGTCCACGTTCGACGGCCGGTGCAAGGTCAACAGGCCATACGCGGGCGGGCAGGCGTGGCCGTGGGCGTGCAGGGTGGCGGCGGGCGTTATCGCGCGCGGCAGCTGCTGCCGCAGGCTGTCGATCATGACGTTGCCCGTAAAATGGATGCGTTCGGACGCGATGCCTTCGCGCAGCAGCTTGGCGCGCGCGCCTTCCTCGCTGGTCAGCAGCAGGCTGGATAACTGGTCGGTGAGCACGCGGTTGATTTCCTCGGGCATGCGCCGGTCGCCGCTGCGCAGGCCCGCCTCGACGTGGATCACGGGAATGTCACGCTTGGCCGCCACCAGCGCGCAAGCCAGCGTGGAATTGACGTCGCCCACCACCAGCACGGCATCGGGCGCCAGCGGCGGCTGTGCGTCGAGTACGGCGTCGAAGCGGCGCATGATCTCGGCCGTCTGCTGCGCGTGGTTGCCGGAGCCGACATCGAGGCAGATGTCGGGCGGGCGCAGGTCCAGGTCCGCAAACAGCTGGCCATTCATGGCCGTGTCGTAGTGCTGGCCCGTATGCAGCAAGGTCACCCGCACGAAAGGTGCGTGGCGGGCCAGGGCGGCCAGGATGGGCGCCATCTTCATCAGGTTGGGGCGCGCGGCCACCACGCACAGCAGGTGCGCCGGCGCGGCGGACGCAAGAGTAGGGTCGGACATTGCGGCCTCCTTAGAATTGCATGGTGAGCGTGGCGCTGACGCCGTTTTCGCGGTAGTCGCCGCCGCGGTTGCTGGCGTGCCGCGTGTGCCGCACGTCGATACTGGCCGTCATGTTCTGCTGCAGGATGCGGGTGTAGCCGGCCGTCACGGTGATGTTGTTGTCGTGCCGGGGCACGCTCAGCGAGCGCACGCTGGCGTAGCCGGCATTGGCGTTCAGGCTGGTGCGCGAACTGGCTTTCCAGCTCCAGCCCAGGTTGCCGCTCATCTGGCGCGTGCGGTCTTCGCTGCCAAATTCCACGCCGGGCAGCAAGCCGCTGTCGATGCCGCTGGCCGTTTGCGCCGTGCGGTCGACGGCCGTGATGCCGGCGATCATCGTGCTTTTCGCCGTGGCGCGCGCCATCGTCAGCTTCAGCTGTTTTTGCAGGAAATAGCGGTGGCTGAAGTAATTGATGGCGCCCCGTTCCGGCCCCAGGCTGTTGGCGTAGCGCAGGAAGGCATCGATGCGCAGGCGCCGGTCGCGCGCATTGGGAAAGATGCCGCGCCACAATTGATCGAGCAACTGGCCCGCGTCGCGGTCGCCCAGGCGCGAAAATTGCGTCGGCAGGGTGGTGATGTTTTCGCTGTAATTGAGTTGCCAGTTGGTATGGCGCTGCAGGAACGTGGCGTCCAGGCTGTAGGTGTTGCCAAAAAAGCGCCTGCCCGTGCTGAAGGCCACGCTGGTGCGCGGCGACGGCGTCCACACGCCGCCCAGCGACCAGAAGCGGCCGGCCGGCGCCTTGCCGCTGGCCGATACATAGCCTTCCTTTTCCGTGCCGCCGCTGGCCGTGGCCGCCCATTTGCTGCTGAACGGATAGCGCAGGCCCACGCTGCTGCGCTGCATGCGCATGGGCGCCAGCTTGCTGTCCTGCGTGCGGCGCACGTCGTGGCTGGCGTTCCAGGTCCAGCCCTTGCCGCGCGGCTCGCCGCTGAGCAGCAATTCCATTTCATCGCTGTGTACGGACAGCAGTGCGCCGCCGCTGTCGACCGTGTTGCGCGTGTAGCGCAGCTCGGTCGTGGCCAGGCCGCGGAAACGGTGCCGCAAATAGGGGCTGATGCCGGTGGTGCGCACGGTGCTGGCGTTGTCCGTATCGGGCAGGTCGTCGATCAATTGCGGGCCGAACGGCGAGATGTTGCGCCGGCTCACGCTGGCGTCCGCATCGATGAAGAACCAGTCCTTGACCAGCTCGGCGTCGGCCGAGGCGCCCAGTTCGTGGTGCTCGGTATCGGCGCGCTGGCCGGACAGGTATTTGTGCCAGCTGTAATCGAGGTGCACGCGCAGGCGGGGGCCCGTGCCGATGAGGGCGATGGCGGGCGCGATTTCCGTGATGAAGTCCGATTGCGCCTTGCCGGGCGGCGCGCGCAAGGCATTGTCCGTATAGCTTTCGCGCAGGCGCAGCGACGGCTGCACCAGCCAGTCGACGGCGCCGGCCGGCAGGGGCAGCAGCAGAGATAGCAACGGCAGCAACGGCAGCAGCGGCGACGGCGTTAGCGAAACCCGGCGGCTAATCGTAATGGCCATAGCCGTAGTAGTCGTTGCCGGGGAACGATTTGGTCTTGTTGTAGATCAAATGTATGTGTTCGCACGACTCGATCTGCCGCAGCGCTTCCTTGACGGCGTGCTGCGTCGTCGTTTCCGCCTCGACCACCATGACGACTTGTCCCATCTGCCCGACCAGCGCGTGCGCTTCGCTGGTGATCAGGAGGGGCGGCGAATCGAAGACGACGATGCGGTCGCCATAGCGGCTGGCAATTTCTGCCAGCAGCCGGCTCATGGCCCGGCTGGCCAGCAATTCCGTCGCGTGCTTGTTGCTGCGCCCGGCCGGCAGGATGCTCAGGTTGGCCACATTGGTTTTCAGGATCACGTCGGCCATGGCCAGTTGCGGGTCGAGCAGGATATCCATCAGTCCCGGCTCGGGCGGCAGGCCCAGCACTTTCAGCACGGACGGGCGCGCCACGTCCGCATCGACCAGCAGTACCGTGATATCCATTTCCATGGCGATGCTCATGGCCAGGTTGATGGCGCAATACGTCTTGCCTTCGCCCGGCATGGCGCTGGTGACGACGATCAGGTTGCCGTGGCGAATGGCCTCGGCGCCGCTGGCGCGCGCCTGGCGCAGCAGCGGGCGCTTGATGATGCGAAAATCCTCGGCCACCGCGCTGCGCCCGCCGTCGTGCGTGAGCATGCCTTGCTCGGCCAGCCGGTCCAGGTTCAGGGGGCGGTAGCGGGGCGACCGGGCCGCGTCCGCGCCCTGCGTACCGTTCACCGTATAGGGCACGCCGGCCTCGGCCACTTCCAGTATGGTGGGTTCCTGCTTGCCGCTGTCCTTGCTGCTCATCATCGCTCCTTGGGATCTAGAATTTCAGCAGCGCGGCCGTCATGACCCCGCCGTACAGCACGAACAGGCTGCCCAGGCAGGCGCCAAAGCCATAGCGGGCGCGGCGGCGGCGTACTTGCTGCAGCGGCGTCCAGTTCATCGATACCGTGCCCAGCACGTTCAAGCCCGTGGCGTCGCGCAGTTCGGACGGACTGAGGAAGGTGGGGCGCACCTGGCTGATCAGGAGGGCCGTGGCGACGCCGGCAATCAGGGCCGCGCCCAGCGCCGCGGAAAACAGCAGCGGGCGGTTCGGGCCGACGGGCGCATATTGCACCGTGGGCGGGTCGATGATCTTGAAGGCCATCATGTCCGTGGTGGAACTGAGTTCGCCCGACAGCTTGGCCGCTTCGCGCCGGCCGATCAGCTTTTCATAGTTTTCCTTGTTGATGATGTAGTCGCGGTTCAGCTGCGCCAGCTGCGATTCCACCTCGGGCACGGCATTGCTCTGCGCCAGCAGGCGCTCGTTGCGCGCGTTGTATTCCTGCACCCGGGCGCGGATGGCGGCCACCTTGGCGTCCGCGTCCGTCAGCGCCACCTTCAGTTGCTGCAGCATGGGGCTGTAGTTCTTGCCCGGATCGCCGGCCGCCGTTTTCAGCTTGCTTTCCTCGATCTTGCGTTCTTCCAGCTGGGCCACCAGGCGTTTCGAAGCGATGATGTCGGGATGCAATTCCGTAAATTGCATGCGCAGGCTGTCGAGGTTCTTGTTGATCGACGCGATGCGCTCGTCGAGTTCGGGATTCGTGATGGCCGCCGCGTTCGGTTCCAGGTCGAGCACGGGCTCGTCGCCCTCGATCTGGCTCAGGATGGCCTTGCGTGCCTGTTCCGCCTCGACCAGTTCCAGCTTGGCATTGTTCAGGCTATCGGACGACATCAGCAGCTGGCTGCCATAGTCGATGCCCTGGCGCGGCAGCAGCAGGTTGTTGCGGATCTTGAATTCCTTCACCAGGTTTTCCGCCGCGCTCAGCTTGTCCTCGTAATTCTTGATCTGCTCGTCGATGAATTGCACCGCCTTTTGCGAATCGCCTTTTTTGCCCTGGAAACTGCCTTCGACAAAGATGGTCAGCAGGCTTTGCACCACGTCGCGCACGAGCTTGGGGTCGCGCCCGCTGTAGCTGATGGTGTAGATGTCGTAAGCGTTGGTGCCGGTGATCTTGATGCGGCTCATCAAGTCGTCCAGCTGGGCCTCGTGCTCGCGCACGGTCTTCGAACCCAGGTCGAGGTCGACCATGCGCATGACGCGCTCGACGTTCGGGCGGCTGAGCAGGGTGCGGCTCATGATGGCTACCTGCTGTTCCGTGTTCGGCACGCTGGTCATGCCGGCCATCAGCGGCTTGAGGATGGTTTGTGTATCGACAAACACGCGCGCCGACGTCTGGAAGTCGTCGGGCAGGGAGATCACCCGGATGAAGCCGGCGATGGCCACCAGCCACGCCACCACGACCGCGTGCCAGCGGTACTTCCAGATGCCTTTCAGGCTGGACAGCAGTTGCTGTATCAAGTCTTCCATGTCGCTTCCTTCAGGTGGCGGTGCGGTGCTGCACGGGAGATGGGCTGGCGGCGCGGACAACAGCGGCATCTTGCAAGAAATACTTGCCTGTTGGGTAAGCAAAGTATAGGGCGGCTGTGGAGCAAGATTTCCCAAGATGATTGCTTCTTGATACGCCTCAAGGTTCTCTTGCCGAGTTTTAATAATCATAGGAAGTTCGCGGCCCAGGCTGGTTCTGCGGGGCCGGCCATGGATGCGCCATCGACTCGAAGAGGCTCCGCATGAATCCGTTTCGCCGTGCATTTGTCCGTAACGCGCTGGGTCTGGCCAGCGCGGCCAGCCTGCTGGGCGCCTGCCGCACGTCCCATCCGCTGGCACCGTCCGACGACAGCGCGCCCATGCACGATTACCTGATCGGGCCGGGCGACTCCGTCAACATCATCGTCTGGCGCAACCCGGAAGTGTCGCTGACGGTGGCCGTCCGGCCCGATGGCAAGATCACCACGCCGCTGGTCGAGGATTTACCCGCCAGCGGCAAGACGTCGACCCAGCTGGCGCGCGACATCGAGCAAGCCTTGAGCAAATTCATCCAGCAGCCCGTGGTAACCGTCATCGTCACCAATTTCTCGGGGCCGTATGGCGAGCAGATCCGGGTGATTGGCGAGGCGGCCAAGCCGCAGGCGCTGCCGTACCGGCTGGGCATGTCGCTGATGGACGTGCTGATCGCCGTGGGCGGCATCACCGATTTCGCAGCGGGCAACAAGGCCAGCATCATCCGCATGCGCGAAGGCAACCAGCAGCAGCTGCGGGTCCGCCTCGATGATTTGCTGAAGGAAGGCGATATTTCCGCGAATGTCATGATGCGGCCGGGCGATGTGCTGCTGATACCGGAAAGCTTTTTTTAACAGCTGCCTCGGCAATATCAAAACAGCACTTATATTTGTCATTTTGTACTTTTCGGCAAATTTCAGCGTGTAATTTTGCTATCTAAAGGTGAAATTCTTCTGTTTTTTTAACTAAAGCTGGGAACTTCTCCAGTTTTTGTCTTGTCACAAGGCATTGGCTTCAGTCCGTCTCAACGGCGGCCGATGAACGTGAGGACAAGATGAGCTTTCAAGATGAACCCATTATTTCCTTCGACACGCCAGGCGCCCTGAGTGACCTGGTGGTGGGCGAGGGGCAGATCGACCCGGCCATGGAGCACGAGCTCGACCTGCAGCGCTTTCATATCCGCATGGCCAATTCGCGTGGCCGGCGCGAGGCGGCCAGTTTGCTGATCCGCAAGATGTACGGCTGGCGCGGCTATGCCGTCGATCCCGGCACCGCGCATGCGCTGAATAAAATCACGCTGTTTGCGGAAACGGCCGGCAGCACCGTCGGCACCATGACCCTGTGCCTCGACAATGACGAGACGGGCTTGCCTGCCGATGAAAACTTCCGCGACAAGCTCGACGTCCTGCGCGAGCAGGGCCGCCGCCTGTGCGAACCGTCGCGCCTGGCCATCGACAAGGGTGTGAGCAAGCGCGTGTTTGCGGCGCTGATTCATATCTCTTATATCTATGCCCATAATATTCACGGCTTTACGGATTACGTGATCGAAGTCAACCCGCGCCACGTGGTGTTTTACAAGCGCATGCTCGGTTTCCAGGACTTCAGCGGCGAGCGCGAGTGCACGCGCGTGGGGGCGCCGGCCGTGCTGCTACGGCTGGACCTCGATTACATGGGGGCCCAGATCCGCAAGTACGGTGGCCTGATGGAACAGCATGGGGGTGAACGGTCGTTTTACCCCTTTTTTTTCCCGACATGGGATGAGCCTGGCATTACCGACCGGCTGAGGCAGGGGCGCAACTGAGAAGTCATTTATTTTTCAGCAAGATCGCCTGCATGTGGCTGCCCGGAATCGCGTAAGTGATGCCGCTGGGCGCGCTGATGGCCGTCTCCTTGAGGCCCTTGACGTACACCATGTTGACGATACCGTAGACGAGACCGGTCTCGGGATCGAACAGGGGGCTGCCGCTGCTGCCCGGGTACGCCGTCGCGTCCAGCTGGAACACCGTGTACGGCGCCTTTTGCAATTGCGCCAGGCGGCGCACGTCGAGGCGCTGCGCATTTTCGCTGGGCATGACCACGGGCGTGAGCGATGACACGGTGGCGCGGTGCGTGACGTGGTGCAGTCCCAGCAAGGTACCCAGGGGAAACCCTGTAAACGCCATGGCCTGGCCTTCGCGCACCGTGGCCGCGTCGCCCAGCGCCAGGGCGGGCAGGGGCGCGCCCGCCAGGCGCAGCAAGGCCAGGTCGTGTTCCGTGTCCAGCGCCTGGACCTTGGCGGGGCGAAACTGCGCCGCCTCGCCCTGGCCCGTGAGTATGCCGATGACTTCGTTCGGATTGGCGTCGAGCAGCTTCTGGATCACATGGGCGCAGGTCAGCACGCTTAAGCCGTCGCCCGTCACGAAGCCCGTGCCGATGAAGTTCATCGGCGGCGTGCGCGTCTTTTGCAGGCTGCCCACGCCGACGATGGACGGCTTGACGCGCGCGATGGTGTGCGCCAGCGGCGCATCGGCGCGGCAGGGCGCGGCAACCAGGAGCAGAAAAAGGCAGGACAGCAAGGCGGAGAGCAAGGCTTTCATGGCGGTGTACTTTCAACGGGAGGAGATGACACGGGCTGCAGCAGCGCGCACAGCAGCATCAGGTAACACAGCAGGGCGATGCGCGGCACGTCGAGCAGGCTGTCGAACAGGCCGACGACGAGAAAACCCAGCAAGGCGGCGGCGCACGCGAGCGCGCCCGGATCGCCGCGCGCGGCGCGGCGCAGCAGGCGCTGGCCGGCCGCAGCCAGCAGGGCCAGCATCGACAGGGCGCCGCACCAGCCCGTTTCCACCAGCAAGTGCAAGGCCATGCTTTTGATATGCCACGGCAAGTGGTGGTGGTCGCTGCTGAAAAACCAGTAATTGTTGGCCTGGGTAAAGCGCCCATTGGCGATCAGCTCCTCGCCGCCCGGTGCGCGCAAGCTCAGATTATCGACTTCGAGCACGGACGAGGTGGCCGTGCCGCTGGCAGCCAGTTCCAGTTGCAAGGGCGGACGCAGCAGCCAAGCGCCCGCGCCCAGCCAGGCGCTGTCGAACGGCACGTCATAATGCTGCCAGGCGCTGGCCTGCGTGCCAGCCGGCGCAGGGCGCAGGCGCAACGGAACGTTCACGCAGCCTTGCGCATACAGCAATTGCCGCTGGCACAGGCGCACCAGCAGCACGGGCATGGGGCCGGTACGGCGCACGTCGAGCGCCAGGGTGTAGCGCGTGGCAGGCTGCACGGGCAGGCGTTGCAGCAGCCGCAGCAGTTCGCCATAGCCGGCGTTGTAGCCGGGACTGGCCAGGCGCACATACCTGTTGCCGGGATTGTCCAGATTGCCGCCTTCCTCGGCATACGCGATGCTGGCCGGCACCTCGCGCTGCGGATTGTGCCAGTAATACGTGGCGGGAAAACTGCCGAACCCCATGCCGAACAGGCGGTCACCCCAGTCCGCTGGCTGCATGGCCAGCACTTGCCGCCAGTGGCGCAAGCGGCCTTGCATGTCGAAGGCCGTGGTGGAGAAACGTTCTGTGGCGTAATAGCTGGCCGAGACGGGTATGGCCAGCAACAGCAGGATGCCGGCTGCGCCCGCGATGCTCAGGCTGGCCCGGTCCAGCCGCCACAACGGCGGGCGCAAGCGTCCGTTGCACAACATCAGCGTGGCCAGCCCCACGACCAGGCCGGCGGGCAGCAGGGCCTGCGGTCCGGCCCAGTGCCAGCCTATCCAGGCGAGGTTGCATGCCAGCATGGTCCACGCCATCATTGCCAGGCCCAGCCTGGCCGGCCCTTTGCCGCCGGTGCCGCTGGGCCACAATGCGCCCGCCAGCAGCGCGGCCGCCAGCAAAAACAGGAAATATGGACCTTTCAGCCAGCCGGCCGTTTGATGGCCTGTCCCTTCCGGCCACCAGGCGGCCAGCAAGCCCTGCAGGCACAGCGCGCACAGCAGGCTGGCCGGCGCCAGACGCCACGGCAAGGGCCGCGCCGCCAGCACGAAGCTGGCCGCAAGCAGGACGACGGCGGCCAGCAAGCCCCGGTAGCCGGCCAGGCTGAACATGTACACGAGCAGGACCGTGCCCAGACCGGCCAGCAGCAGCCTCAGCAAAATTTTGCGCACGGGTGGCTGGCCCGGTGGGTGCCGCGCGGCGGCGGGCGCCGTCCGCAGGGTGTGCCAGAATGCCAGCAGCATGGCTGCGGCCAGGGCCGCGTACAAGCCCCGCGAAAAGGTGGTGAATGCCGCGTGCAGGGCCAGGCCCAGCAGCAGCAAGGCCAGCGCCGCCTGCCAGCGGCTGCGCGCGCGCGCCAGCCACAGGCCCGCAAACGGCAGGCTCAACGCCAGGTAGCCGTCCAGCGCGGCGCCGCCCGTGTGCATGGCGGAAAACGGCGCCGTGATGCGGTAGTCGCTGGACAAATTCGACAGGCCGGGAAACACGGCCCGTTCCCACAGGGCGAACAGCGAGACCATGGCCAGCCCGGCCAGCATGCCCGGCAGCGCGTAGCGGCGCAAGGCGGGAGGATCCGCGTCGCGCAGCAGCAGCGGTAGCAGCAGCATGCTCCAGGCCCAGGCCTTGCCCAGCCGCAAGCTGTTGTAGGGGCTCAGATAGTTATCCCAGGTGTTCAAGTCGAGGTGCGGCAGCGGCAGGACGCCGCGCAGCAGCGCCACCAGCCAGGCCAGGCTGCACAGCAGCAAACAGACGCGGGCGGCGGGCGACAGCCGCGCCGCTGCGCCTTGGGCCGGCCCGCCCAGGCGCCAGTAGCCGCAGGCCACCGTCAGCAACAACAGCAGGTCGATTTCTTCCAGGAAGAACCAGCCCGTCCACGGCGCCAGGTCCAGCACGGGCAGCAGGGCGGGCACGCAGAACAGCCAGCTGGCGGGACGCCAGCACAGCAGCAGAAAATACGCGGGCAGCAGGATGGCAAACAGCAGGCCGGGCCAGCCGTGGCCCAGCGGATAGTGGCGCAAGGCCAGCACGCAGGCCGCGCCCGCCAGCAGGGCCAGCGGCCGCGCCGCTACGCCGGGCATGGCCGCGTGGACAGCCATGGCCTACAGCTGGGTCAGCAGGGCTTGCGCTGCGGCCCGCTGCGGAAAGTCCTTGTTGGCGGCAAGCAATTGTTCCAGCTGCTTGCGCGCGCCGCCCTTGTCGCCCGATTTCGCCAGCGCCGCGCCCAGGTGGTACGCCACTTCGGGCGACTTCGGCGCCAGCGCCGCCGCCTTGCGCAGCAGGGCCGTGGCGCGCTTGACGTCGCCTTGCTCCAGCACGATCCAGCCCAGGGTGTCGAGCACGGCGGGATTGTCGGGTGCCAGCTTCAGCGCCTGCTCGGCCGTGGCCTGCGCGCGCGGATCTTTTTCCTGCTGATACGCCCAGGCCAGGTCGTTCAAGGCCACCACATTGGCTCCATCCTTGGCGACGACGTACTGGAAGTGCTCGATGGCGGCGCGGTATTGCTTTGCCGCCAGCCGGGTGCCCGCCAGGTAGGTGCGGGTCGGCAAGTCTTCCGGATGCGCCTTCAGCCAGGTGGCCATGCTCGCCTCGGCTTCGCGTTCTTGCCCGGACGCCTGCAAGGCGCGGTACAGCTGCACCTGCAAGGGGCCGATGGGGCTGATGCCGAGGGCGTGCTGGTACAGCTTGACGGCTTGCTGCGGCAGCTTTTGCTCCATCAGCACGTCGCCCTCGAGCTTGTAGCCGGCCGCCAGCTTCGGCTGCTGCTCCTGCACTTGCCGCGCCACGGCCAGCGCCTCGCGCTGCCGGTTCAGGGTCAGCAGCATCGCCACTTCCACCACGCGCGCTTCGAGCAGGGCCGGGTCAAGCGCCTGCGCCCGCTTGACGGCTTGCAGCGCATTGTGATGGTCGCCCAGCGCCAGGTGCAGGCTGGCGATGCGCATCTGCAGGGGCGCGGACGTGGTTTGTATGCTGGCCAGCTTGTTGTAGCTGTCGAGCGCGGCTGGCGCCAGGCCGGCGCTGTATTCCACCTGGGCGCGCAGGGCCAGCGCATCGGCGTCGCCCGGATGGCCCGTTTGCAAGGTGCGCGCCAGTTCCAGCGCCTTGTCGGACGCGCCCGTCTTCAGGTAAAAGTTACTCAGCAGCAGGGCCGGCGCGACGGCGTCGGGATTGTCGCGGTGGGCCCGCTCGAGCCAGCGCCGCGCCTCGTCCGTCTTGCCTTGCGACGCGGCCAGCTTGGCCAGCGCCGCGCACAGGTCGGCATTCTTCGGCGCTTTTGCCAGCGCCCGCTCGAAGCGCTGCCTGGCCTGTTCCGGCTTTTTCTCGGCCAGGTCGATCTGCGCCAGGTTGTTCAGCGCGGGTAAATAGATAGGGTCCATGCCCAAGGCTTGCTCGAAACTGGCGCGCGCGGCCGGTAAATCGCGCAAGGCCAGGTAGACGCCGCCTTTCAGGTTCAGCAGCAAGGGATTCGTGCCTTTCTGCTGTTGCTCCATCATCTTGACGCTGGCCAGGGCCTTGTCGTTCTGCTTGTTGCGTAGCAAGGTCATCACCAGCATGGTGCCTGCTTGCGGCGTGCTCTTGTCGAGCATGCTGGCGCGTTCCAGTTCATTGATGGCGCGGCTGTGCTCGCCCATGCCCAGGCGGCTGATGCCCAGCGCCGCGTGCAGCCTGGCCGTGTCCGGCGCCAGGGTGCTGGCCTGTTCGAAATACGCCGTCGCCTTGTCGTACTGGCGCGCGCGCAAGTGGGCTTCGCCGGCCAGCGACAGCAATTCCACGTCGTCGGGGAAGGCGGCCAACATCGGTTGCAGCAAGTCGATGGCCGCATCGGTCTTGTTGCGCATCAATTCGATCGACGCCATCATCTTGACGGCATACAAGTGTTTGGGATACACGGCGAGGAAGCGCCGCAGGTAGTTTTCCGCCTGCGGCGGCGAGCCAAGCGCCAGTTGCACGGCGCCGGCCAGCAGGATGGACGGCATGTGATCGGGCGCCGCCTTGAGCACCAGTTGCAAGGCTTGCAAGGCCGTCTTGTTCTTGCCCTGGCGGAAATCGAGCAGCGCCTGGGCTTGCAGCAAACCCAGGCTGTTGGGCGCCGTCTTGCGCGCCGTGGCCAGCTGGGCCGCCGCTTCCCCGTAGCGATTTTCCACGATATCGAGGTTGGCCAGGTCGATGTGCGCCTGGGTATTGTCCGGTTTTATCTTGAGAATCTGCATGTAGGAGAGCCGCGCCGCGCCGTTCTTGCCTTGCAGGCGCAGCAGGTCGCCCTGCAGACGCAAGGCGTCGAGGTTGGCGGGCGCGCTTTTCAAGGCTTGCGCCAGCAGCAGCTCGGCCGCCGCCACTTGCTGGTCCAGCGCCGCCAGGCGGGCCAGGCCCAGCAAGGCTTCGACCTGGTCCGGATGGGCTTCGAGCAGGCGCGAGTACAGGGCGCGGGCCTCGTCCCGGCGGCCCAAGGCCAGCAAGGCATCGCCGCGCAGGGCCAGCACGCTGGCGGATTGCGCCGCATCGTCGGCGATCTCGGCCAGTACCTTGTCGAACTGGCCCAGCATCAGCCAGGCCTTGCCCAGCAGCGGCATCACTTGCTGCGAAGCGAGGCCCAGCGACATTGCCTTGCGCAATTCTTTCTCTGCCGACAGCGCTTCGCCGGTGTCGATATAGATGCTGCCCAGCAGCAAGCGCGCGGCCGCGTTGTCCGGTTCCTTTTGCAGCAGGTTCTTCAACTGGATGATGGCGGCCCGCGCCTCGCCTTTCTGACGGTACTGCTGCGCGTCGGCCAGCAGGCTTTCGCTGCTTTGCGTGCCGTGGCAAGCCGTCAGCAGGGGCAGCAGCAAAGTACAGCACAGCGCAATGGCGGGCAGGCCAGGGAAAGGGCGGGGCAGGGAACGGGCCATGGAAGTCTCCGGTAGCGGCGTGCATGAGGGATCGGCATGGCCTAGCTTAAAAAGATGGCCGCCGGTCTCCTTGATTGCGCTCAACAAGCTGCCGATTGTCGGCGTGCATGCTGGCCGCTGCCCCGTGTTTCTTGTTCCCGCTCAAGAATCGCCGGATCGGCAACCGTAGAATTTCCCGGACGGCGATGCTCGGGCCGCAACCTTTCGGAGCGCAGACATATGGACAGCAAGGTGGATAGCAAGGGCGGCGTGGTGGCGGTGGTGGGGCTCGGTTATGTGGGCTTGCAGCTGGCCGTGGCGTTTGGCATGCGCCAGCGCACGATCGGCTTTGACTTGTCGGCCCGCAAGGTGGAAAGCTACCGGCGCCACATCGACCCGACGGGCGAAGTCAGCCATGAACAGTTGCTGGCGGCGCAAGGGCTGAGCGTCGGCTGCGACCCGGCCGAGCTGCAACTGGCCGACTTCATTGTCGTGGCCGTGCCCACGCCCGTCGACAGCGCGCACAATCCCGATTTCTCCGCCCTGGCTGGCGCCAGCGCGGCCGTCGGCCGCCACATGCGGCGCGGCGCCATCGTCATCTACGAGTCCACCGTATATCCAGGCGCCACCGAAGAAATCTGTATCCCCATCCTCGAACAGCATTCGGGCCTGCGCTGGAAGGAAGACTTTCATGTGGGCTTTTCACCCGAGCGCATCAACCCCGGCGACCGGGACCATACCCTGCACAGCATCCGCAAGGTGGTTTCGGGCGACGACGCCGCCACCCTGGAGCAAGTGGCGGCGCTGTACGAAGGTGTGGTCGAGGCCGGTGTGCACCGGGCCTCGAGCATCAAGGTGGCCGAGGCGGCCAAGGTGATCGAAAACACGCAGCGCGACCTGAACATCGCGCTGATGAACGAACTGGCCATCATCTTCGACCGCATCGGCATCGACACCCTGGAAGTGCTGCAGGCGGCGGGCACGAAATGGAATTTTCTGCCGTTCCGGCCGGGGCTGGTGGGCGGCCACTGCATTGGCGTCGACCCATACTATTTGACGCACAAGGCGGAAATGCTCGGCTACCACCCGCACGTGATCCTGGCCGGGCGCCGCATCAACGACGGCATGGCCAAGTTCGTGGCGGAAAAGACCATCAAGGAAATGGTGCGCGCGGGCTTCAAATTGAAAGGGGCGCACGTGAACGTGCTGGGCCTGACTTTCAAGGAAAATTGCCCCGACCTGCGCAACTCGAAAGTGGTCGACATGATCCACGAGTTGCAATCGTATGGCGTGCAGGTGCACGTGCACGACCCCGTCGCCGATGGCCGCGAAGCGCTGGAAGAATATGGCTTGACCCTGGAAAGCTGGGAACAGCTGCCGCGGGCCGAGGCCATCATCAGCGCCGTCTCGCACCAGGCCCTGCTGGCCCGCCCGCTGGCGGACTTCCAGGGCAAGGTGCTGGAAAACGGTTGCTTCATCGATATCAAATCGCATTTCGACCCGCGTCCGCTCGAGGACGGCGGCTTGCACGTGTGGCGGCTGTGATGGCGGCCGATGCTTTCGATCGGGCGGCAAGCGCGGCGCAAGGCGCCCCCTGTGGCGCCCCGGATGATGGCGCGTATGCGCAAGCCTGTGCGCAGCTGGCACAAACGCCGCGGCGCTGGCTGGTGACGGGCGTGGCAGGCTTCATCGGTTCGCACCTGCTGGAAACCTTGCTGAACCTGGGACAGGAAGTGCGCGGCCTCGACAATTTCATGACGGGCCACCGCCACAACCTGGAGCAAGTGCGCGCCAGCGTAGGAGACGTTGCATGGCGGCACTTCACTTTCATCGAAGGCGACATCCGCGACCCGCAGGCGTGCGCGCGCGCGTGCGGCGCAGCGGCGCAGGCTGGCAGTGCCGATGGCTGCGAGGCAGACGGCGAGGCAGACGGCGGGACAACTGCGGCCGATGGTGGCAACGGCCACAGCGGCCCCAGCGGCAGCTTGGCCGGGCGCGGCCGTGCCAGTGCGGGCGACTCCGTCACCGCTGGCGTCGCCGTCGATTATGTGCTGCACCAGGCGGCGCTCGGTTCCGTCTCGCGTTCGCTGGAAGACCCGCTGCTGTGCCACGCCGTCAATGTCAGCGGTTTCTTGAACATGCTGGCCGCCGCCCGGGACGCGGGCGTGCAGCGCTTCGTGTATGCGGCCTCGAGCGCCACGTATGGCGACCATCCGGCCTTGCCGAAAGTGGAGCAGCACATCGGCGCGCCCCTGTCACCGTATGCCTTGAGCAAATATGTCAACGAGCTGTATGCGCAGGTGTATGCGCGCTGCTACGCCATGCAGACGGTGGGACTGCGCTATTTCAATGTCTTCGGTCCGCGCCAGGACCCGCTGGGCGCCTACGCGGCCGTCATTCCCCGCTGGATCGCCGCCATGCTGGACAAGCAGGCCGTGCACATCCATGGCGACGGCGCCACCAGCCGCGACTTCTGCTTCGTAGACAATGCCGTGCAAGCGAATATCCTGGCCGCCACCCGCGCCGACCCGGCGGCCGTCAACCAGGTCTACAACGTAGCCGTCAACGCCCGCACCAGCCTGACGCAGCTGCACGCCACCATGCAGCAGATGCTGCTTGCCGCCCGTCCACAGCACGTGCCGCTGGCGCCGCACTATGGGGAGTTCCGCGCCGGCGACGTGCGCCATTCGCAGGCGGACATCGCCAAGGCGGCCCACTTGCTCGGTTATGCCCCCACACACGACCTGGCGCAAGGCTTGCGTCACACCATCGCCTGGTATGTGGCGCAGGCGGACCGGGCTTGAGGGCCGGGCCGGCCAGGCGTGAGGCACATACCCGCCGGTCAGTTGGCCAGCCGTGAGGCACATGCCGGCAGGCCAGTTGGCTCGCGTGAGAAACAGGCAGCCCAGGCCGAGGGACACGCTGGCCGTGCGTCAGCGTTCAATATTGCACGGGCGGCGCTGTCGGCGTTGCTGACGTTGTTGATGACGCTGCCGGTGCGGGCGGTTCCGGTATGCCCTCGCTCTTGCTGCGCAGAACCCGCGGCGTGCCCCGAAAATCGGCCGTATGCAGGGTGACGGGGCGGCGCCAGATGCGGGCGATGTACGCCAGTACCTGCTCCGCCCGCTCCAGGTCGAGGCCGCGCCCATCGCGCTGGTGATCGTGGCGCAGCACCAGGCTGCCGTCGTCGTTGAGCAGGGTGACGGCGATGCACGGCGCGCCATAGTTGTATTTGGGCGCCAGGATGGCTTCGCGGATGGCCCGCAAGTCGCGGCTGGCCATCCGCGTTTCGCCGTCGCGGCGACTTTCATGCACGAACAGGCCCAGGCGGTCAGCCAGTTCGTCGTCCAGATAGTTGCGGATGAAGCTGCAGTCATCGTCGTCGCGGCAAATCTGGCGGGCCCGGGCCAGTCCTTCGCGCTCGATGATGTGTTCCCACATGCAAAAGCCCAGATGATAGGGGTTGACGGCCAGCGCTTGCTGGTGCTCGCCCGCGTAGGGGCGCACCACGTCAGAGTGCGACTTGATGGCGGACAGATACAGGGCCGGCGGCAGGAAGTCGGCTTCGCGCAGCAGCCGCGCGTGCCAGTACGAAGCCCAGCCTTCGTTCATGATCTGGCAGGCGTACACGGGATAGAAGTAAAACGACTCTTCGCGCACGGCCAGGAACATGTCGCGCTCCCAGTCAGCCAGCTCCGTCCCATGTTGCGCGATGAACCACAGTAAATCGTATTCGGGCTGCGGCGGCAGGAGAGGGCGTTGCGTCACGCGTGCCCGTGCGGCCTCGTGCGCCGCCAGCGCGGCCGCTTCACCGGGCAGGCGCCGGTAGCGTTGCGTAAAAGGATCGTCTGTGCCGGCCGCGTCTTGCGTACCGGCCACGCCCGGCGGCCCGGATCGCGCGGATGGTACGGATGGTACGGATGGTACGGAGTAGGGCGGGCGGTGCAGCTCGGCATGGATGTCCACGTGCTGCTCCAGCGCCAGTGCTGCGTCGAGCACGGCTTCCACCTGCTCTTGCCCGTGGCGTTGCAGTGCCATTTCCAGACGTTGCGCCCGCGCCGCGCTCTGTTCCAGAATGCGCTGGCCCGCCATGGCGCCAAAACGCAGGAACAGGGTGTTGCGGCTGGCGAAATCGGCGTGGCCCAGCACGTGGGCCGTGACAAGGGTGTTTTCTGCCACGGAATTGTGCTCGGCCATGTAGGCATGGCAAGGGTCGCCGGGAAACATGACTTCGAACATATGCGAGTTGCCCATCTTTTGATGCACGAGCTGGTGGATGTAGCGCACGCCGAACGACCAGTGGCGCATGCGCACGGGCAATCCATAGATGGCGATCTCGGCCATGAAGCTGTCCGGCACCAGTTCGAACTCGACGGGGGCAAACTCCAGCCCCAGTTCCCGCGCCAGCGCTTCGATGCGCGCCGCATAGCCGTCCAGGCCGGCAGCGTCAACCTGCGTCATGGCGCTTCCTCCGCATCGGCCGCCTCGTGCTGGAAAAAGGTGCGGATGGCCGCCCAGATATCGTCATTCCTGCTGAGGATACTGCTATGCAAGGGCAAGCCGCGCCGTTCCTGCTCGGCAAACAGGCCGTGCATTTCCGTTTCCAGGCTGCGCGGCACGCCGGGCACGGTTTCCACATAGCCCATATAGTTGAGCAAGGCGGCCAGTTCACCGAGGGCCAGGCTGGCCGGACCGCGGTCTTCGCTGAAATTTTCGCCATCGGAGGCATAGAACAGGTAGGCGTTGTAGCGGCCCGGCGCGTAGTGTTCCTGCAGCAGTTCGCGGCTCAGGCGGAAGGCGGTGGAAGCCATGGTGCCGCCCATGCCGTTGACCTGGAAGAACTCGGCCTCGGAAAATTCCCATGCCCGCGTCGTATGGGCGATAAAGCGCGTTTCCACGCGCGCATACCTGCGGCGCAAGCCTTGCAAGGCAAAGAAAAAGAAGGATTTGGCCAGCTTGCGTTCGGCCTGCCCCATGCTGGCCGACACGTCCAGCACGAAAAACACGACGGCATTCGCGCTGGGCCGGGGCAGTTGCAGCACTTGGCGGTAGCGCAAGTCTTCATTGGTGAAGGGCACCGGCTGGGCTTGCAAGGCGCGCCGCTTGATCGCTTCCTTGACGGTGCGCCGCCGGTCCAGGCGCGAACGGGCGCCATGGCGGTCCAGGCCGCTACGCACGAGCCGCACGTCGTCGATGGCGCCCAAGTGGCGGGGTTTGAGGTGCGGCAATTCGAAGGCGTCCCACAGCCAGTCGAGTATGTCGTCGATGGGAAACTCGAGCAGCAGGCGCACCGCTCCCTCGCCATCGCCGCCTTCGCCTTGCGTTCCCGCCCCGCCCGTGGCGGCGGGATGGGCAGCGCGCAGGATATCGCCGGGCTGGCCGTCACCCTGGCCCGCGCCCACGCTGTTGCGCGCGGGCGCCAGGCGGAAACGCGCATGTTCGAGCAGGCGCATGGGCACTTGCACCGTGCGCTGCTGCGGCCCGCCGATCAGGTCAGGTGTGGCGATCAGCTCGGGCAAGTGCGCCTGCACGGCGTCGCGCACTTTCTGGTTGTGGCGCAGCCAGTCGCGCGCGCCGCGCGAGAACAGCCCGTACCAGGGCCGCGCCAGGGCCGGCGCGGCGGAAGCGGGCGAGGTCGTGGCGGCCATGGCTATTCCTGCGCCAGCAAGGTGGTCACGTAGTTGAGCGCTTCGCGCGCGCTGTGAGCGTCATAGCCGTATTCGTCGACCAGGCGCTGCTCGACGGCGGAGATTCTGGCCCGCACGTCGTCGTCGGGGCGCTTGGCCGAGCCGACCAGGCGCAGCACGTCGCGCCGCTGTTCGAACAGATATTGCTGGATGGCGTCGTGCAATTGCGCATGGCTGCCCAGGCCAAACGCTTCGCCCCGCTTGAAGGCGCTCATGGCCTTGCGCACCACTTCTTGCCGGAAAGATTGCTTGCCCGAGTCGCTGATGTGGATTTTTTCTTCCACGGCGCGCAGGAAACGCTCGTCTGGCCGGCGTTCTTCGCTGGTGATGGGATCGCGGATCTGGCGGTTGTCGAGCATGGCTTCGACTTCATCGAGATATTTGTTCAGCAAGTCTTGCGCTTCCTGTTCGAACGACACGAACAGGGCCTTGTGCACGTCGGCCTTGACCCAGCGGTTATAAAAATCCTTGCGTGTGAGCACCAGGTAATCGACCCACTGGCGCTTGCGCCGGGGCTCGATGCGGGCATCGTTTTCGATGCCGTCCTTCAGGGCCAGCAGCACGTCCATGGTCGACAGGCTGTTGCGCTGGGCTGAAATGATGGCGTGCGACAGGGCATTGATGACGAAACGGGGAGATACGCCCGACAGGCCCTCATCGGGCGATTTGTCGCGTTCGCGCATGCGGCGGAGGTCGGCCGGCTGCAAGTCGTCCACGTCTTCATTGGCGTACACGCGCAGTTTCTTGACCAGTTCGGCCTCCTTGTCGTCGCCTTCGGGCAGACGGCTGAGGATGGCAAACACGGCCGCCGCATGCAGCACGTGCGGATCGAGGTGCACGTCGCGGAAGGCGGGCGCGGCCGCCAGGATCAGCTTGCGGTAAATGCGCGCTTCCTCGCGGTAGTTGAGGGTATAGGGCACTTGCACGATGACCATGCGGTCGAGCAGCGCCTCGTTTTCGCTTTCTTGCAGAAATTTGCGAAATTCGGCCAGGTTCGTGTGCGCGAGGATGGTTTCGTCGAGGTAAATCAGGGGAAAGCGCGAGACCTTGACATTCTTTTCCTGTGTCAGGGTCAGCAGCAGGTAGAGAAATTCCCGCTTGACCTTGAGGATCTCGATCATTTCCAGCATGCCGCGGCTGGCCGCATACACGGCGCCCGACCACGACCAGGCGCGCGGGTCGCCTTCGTCGCCGTACTGCGCCACTTTCGACAGATCGACGGAGCCGACCAGGTCGGCCAGGTCGGCCGTGGTGGGATCGTGCGGCGCATACGTGCCGATGCCGCACCGGCCCGCCTCGGACAGGTGGATGCGCTCGACGGGCATGCGCAGGAAGTCGCCCGCATACTGTTCTTCCAGGCGGGCGCGGCAGTGTGGACACAGTTCGCCGTGCAGCTCGGCATCATAGCTGGCGCGAAAGTCAGCGCGCATGCTGTGCGGCACCAGATGCAGCGGCGACTCGTGCACGGGACAGCCGGCGATGCCGTACAGCGCGCCTTCGCTGCTGTGGCTGTATTCTTCCAGTCCACGCTTGAGCAGGATTACCATGGTCGACTTGCCGCCCGATGGCGGCCCCAGCAACAGCAGCATGCGCCGGCCCACCTCGGAGCCGGCGGCGGCCGCCTTGAAATAGGCGGCAACCCGGTCGATCGCCTCGTCGATGCCGAACAGCTCGTCGTCGAACAGGCGGCAGCGGAAGCGCCCGGCGTCGTCCGTCTGGCCGTTCCAGCGCATCATGTCCCACAGGTACTGGTGCGCGCTGCGCGTCAGCAGGGCCGCGCGGCCGGGCAATATCTGCTCGATGAAGTCGGCGAAACTGCCGCGCCAGGGGCTGATGCGGTGTTTTTCCGCCCAGGCCGCCATGCCGTGCATAAAACCGGCATGCTGGCCTGCTTGCTCGCCCGCGGGCGCGTCGTCTTGGCGTGTCATGTCTTGGCGTGTCATACCAGGGCTCGTCATTGTTTCCCCATCCATACCGTTGCTGCCGTGGAGCAGCCGTGGAGCAGGCCCGGTTCCAGCCTGTCAGTCAAGTATACGGCGCAGCCTCTGGCCGCACGCCTGATCTCGCTCAACCCAGACGACGGAACTATTTTGATCCTCGCTCGCCCTTGCAGGAAGGGCGGCCATGTGTCGGCGCGGTTCAATCCAGATCAATACCGGCAGGCGCAGCCCGCCCACACTGGTGCTTCGAAATGACCAACGAGGAGAACATCATGATAGGTAACGAGAATGGTTTCAGCGCCCCGCCTGGCGGCAGCGGCAGGGGGCAAAGCGCGGATGATGAAGAGGCCGTCGGGCAATTTTCCGCCCCCGGCGAAGACGACAATACGATCGAGAGCGCGTCCGTCTCGGACGTGCCCGACGCTTTGAGCGGCGTCAGCATGGAATTGCTGGAAATCAAGCGCAGCATCGAAGACGGCATGCGCCAGTCCATTTCCCAGGTGGCCGGCGTGCGCGCGGCCGACGCCTTCAGTGACGGCGGCAATATCCAGGGTGTGTCCATCGGCCTGGGCGAGGGCGCCAGCGACAGCTCGTCCGGGGAGCCAGGCTTGCCGGCCCTGACCCTGTACGTGGCCGAGCCCACTTCCGTCGACCGCGCCAAGGCCGCCATCGTGGGAGCCATGGGCGTGCGCGCCGTGGCCAGCGACAGCGTGCCCGTCAACATCGTCGTCACGGGCGTGATCGATGCGCAACCGCACCGTTTCCGCCTGCGTCCGGCGCCGGGCGGCGTGTCCGTCGGGCATTTCCGCATCACGGCCGGCACCATCGGCTGCCTGGCCGTGGGGCGCAGCGCGCCGCGCAACAGCCGCTTGATGATACTTAGCAATAACCACGTGCTGGCCAATTCCAATGGCGGCGTGTTCAACGACTGCATCGTGCAGCCTGGCCCCATCGACGGCGGCCGCTGCCCGCAAGACCAGGTGGCCGTGCTTGAACGCTTCGTGCCCATCAATTTCAGCGGCGGCGTCAACTTTGTCGATTGCGCCACCGGCTGGGCCTGGCCAGACAGGGTGCGTCCCGAACTGGTCTACCTGAGCGGCGGCGTGCCCGCCTACTTCCGCATCAGCAATGCGCTGGTGGCGCCCGCGCTGGGCATGATGGTTGGCAAGTCTGGCCGCACGACGCAGTTGACGCAGGGCCGCATCACGGGCCTGGGCGCCACCATCAACGTCAATTACGGCGGCGGCAGGATCGCGCTGTTCCAGGATCAGATCGCCATCACGGGCGTGAGCGGGGCGTTCAGCGCGGGAGGCGACTCCGGCTCGTCCATCTGGACCTGGAACCAGCAGCGCAATCCCGTCGGCCTGCTGTTTGCTGGAGGCAATAACATCACCTTTGCCAACCAGATGCGGCGCGTGGTGGTGGCGCTCGACATCAATTTGTACACCTGAGCACGCTTTTACGACCAGGCGAGGCGCCTTGCATAACGCCACTTTTTGCACGATGATGATCTTGGGCAAGGGGCGCCGCCACGCCTGGTTCGGGCTGGCGAAGCGTGCTGCAACGCCGGATGGGCGGGTGTATCATGGAAGGCATCAGGAGGGTCTGTCATGTCAAACAGTAAATTCGCACAATCGCCATATGCCGTCTTCGAGGACGCCGCCATGCCGTATTTGCCGGATGAGACCCCTGGACAGGGCACGGGACAGTACGCCCCTGCCGCACCCCAGGGCCGCCTGGAAGCGGCAAAGCGCCGCAACGAGCGGGCGCTGATGGCCATCGATGGCGTGGAAGGCGTCAGCGTGGGGCAAACGGCCGTGGGCAAGGAAGCGCTCTTCGTGTACCTGCGCGACTCGTCCGTCAAGCGGCGCGTACCGTTGCAGGTCGAGGGTTATCCGGTGGAAACGAGCGTCACGGGCCAGATCGATATTCAGCGCTGGTAGACAGCAAGCGGGCCTGGACACCTTGCCGCGGCGGAGCGTTGCGTTGCGATGGAAGACCTGTTGCCAGGCCTTCCATGCAGTCCTGTAGCCAGCCTTATTTGCTCAGGCGGCCGATCGCTTCGGCCACGCCCGCGCCATAGGCAGGGTCGCACAGGGTACAGTTGCCGATGTGGCGTTGCTTGACTTGTTCCGAGGCGCCCGAGATGGCGCGCGCCGTGTTGTCGAACAAGGCTTGCTGCTGCGCCGCGCTCATCAGGCGGAACAGGGCGCGCGGCTGCGAATAGTAATCCTCGTCGACCCGGTGGTTCCAGTGGTCGGCCGCGCCTTCGATGCTGAGCGGCGGCTCGCGGAAGTCCGGTTGCTCGGCCCATTCCTGCTCGCTGTTCGGTTCATAGCCCAGGGTGCCGCCCATGTTGCCGTCGACCCGCATCTGGCCGTCGCGGTGGTAGCTGTGGAACGGGCACTTTGGCGCGTTGACGGGGATATGGCTGTGGTTGACCCCGAGGCGGTAGCGCTGCGCGTCGCCATACGAAAACAGCCGGCCTTGCAGCATCTTGTCCGGCGAAAAGCTGATGCCGGGCACCACGTTGGCCGGGTTGAAGGCTGCCTGTTCCACTTCGGCGAAGTGGTTGTCGGCATTGCGGTTCAGTTCCAGCACGCCCACTTCGATCAGCGGATAGTCGCCGTGCGGCCATACTTTCGACAGGTCGAAGGGGTTCAGGTGATACGTGCCTGCCTCTTTTTCCGGCATGATCTGCACGTACAGGGTCCAGCGGGGGAAATCCTTGTTTTCGATGCTTTCGTACAGGTCGCGGTGCGAGCTTTCGCGGTCCTTGCCGACCAGTTCCTCGGCTTCCTGGTCCGTCAGGTTTTGGATGCCTTGCTGGGTTTTCAAGGTGAACTTGACCCAGAAACGCTCGTTTTGCGCATTCAGGAAGCTGAAAGTGTGGCTGCCGAAGCCGTGCATGTGGCGGAAGCTGCGCGGCAAGCCACGGTCGCTCATCACCACCGTCACCTGGTGCAGGGCTTCGGGCAGCGAGGTCCAGAAATCCCAGTTGCTGTTGGCGCTGCGCAAGCCCGTGCGTGGGAGGCGCTTGATGGCGTGATTCAGATCGGGAAATTTTAGCGGGTCGCGCATGAAAAACACGGGCGTATTGTTGCCGACCAGGTCCCAGTTGCCTTCTTCCGTGTAAAACTTCAGGGCGAAGCCGCGGATATCGCGTTCCGCATCCGCCGCGCCCCGTTCGCCGGCCACCGTGGAAAAGCGCGCAAACATCGGCGTTTTCTTGCCCACTTCGCCAAAGATTTTCGCCCGCGTGTAGCGCGTGATGTCGTGCGTGACGGTAAACGTGCCGTGTGCGCCGGAACCCTTGGCATGCATGCGGCGCTCGGGAATGACTTCGCGGTCGAAGTGGGCCAGCTTTTCCAGGAACCATACATCTTGCAGCAGGGCGGGGCCGCGTGGACCGGCCGTCTGGATGTTCTGGTTGTCGACAACAGGCGCGCCAAAGGCGGTGGTCAGCTTTTTCATTGGACTCTTTCTTTCATGGCTAGGCAGAGCAATGGACGCACCGGTGCTACTCAAACACTGGCTGGGTTGAATGAACACTCACCGGGGCTGGTCCAGAGTAAAATTTCTAAAATGCAAACCAGTGTAAACTTTTTTGTTCGGGATGGCTTGCCACGCCGCCCGAGCAAGCTCAGGCGGCGTACTTGCATCATAAGCGCTCAATACCTGCCGCTCCCGCACGCTTGCAAGTTGCAAGTATATAAAGGCAGGTCTTGATCGCGCCACTGGCCTTTTGCCCAGTTTTTAAAACTTGTTCCAGTTATTGTGCCGGTGCTCCGTCGCTTCCTTCATCAGGTGGCCGGCGCGCAGGGCGTCGTCGGCCTGCACCGTCATGGCCAGTTCCTGGAGGGCGGGCGGGTATTCGTGGTGGGCCGCTTCTTCCAGCAGCTCGTGGCCCTTGGCCAGGTCGCGCGGCACGCCGCGGCCTTCGCGGTAGGCGTTATAGAGCAAAAACATGGCGTGTGGATTGCCCAGTTCGCTTGACTTGTCCAGCCAGTGTGCGGCGATCACGGGATCTTGCGGCACGCCTTCGCCATTCGCCGCCAGCAAGCCCAGCATCAGAGCCGCCTTCGCGTGGCCTTGCTGCGCCGCTTGCCGGTACCACAGCCAGGCCTGGGCCGGCGTGGGGGCGCGCAGCATCTGGCCCAGCTCGAAGGCCGCTTCCGTGTCACCCGCGCGGGCCGCCTGTTCAAACAGGCTCAAGGCCTCGGCACGGCGTTCGGGACGGAGCTGGTAAATCAGCGCCAGTTCGCGCTCGGCGACTGGCATGTCCTTGCTGGCCCAGCCGCGTACCTTGCGTTCGGCCTGCTGGTCGCCCGCCTGGCGCGCATGCATGGCGACGGCTTCGATTTCGGCCGCCGTGGGTGGCGGCGACGACTGGCAGGCGGACAGGGCAGTGGCCAGCACAGTGGCCAGCACGATGGCGGGCAGGGAGAGTGCATGTTTCATATTGATCAGCTTTCATCAAGACAGGCCGGAACCATGGCAGTTCCGGCCCATGGACCTTATTTGCTCAGGTCGATGCGGTACTTGGCGAAGCCGCTGGCGTCGAGTCCGCCTTCGGCCGCCACGTTGGCGATGCCGCTCGCTTGCGCCAGCGCCAGATGGCCCGGCGCCGAGCGCAGGATCACGGGGCCGGCCGTGGCCGTCTTGACGAAGCTCCAGCTGCGCGCGCTGCCATTCGCCGCCAGGGTCACCTTGCCGCCCTTGGTGCTGAGCGACGCCAGGTAGTTGCTGACCACAGCCTGGTTCGCATCGGGCGACTTGATGATGGTTTTGCTGCCATCGATGCCAGGCACGGCGCCGCCGCCGCCGGCGCGGTAGTCGTTGGTGGCAACGATGAAGTCATCGCCGTCGGCCACTGGCGCGCCCTTGTACGTGAGGTTGACGATGCGGCTGCCCAGCTTTTTCGTCACGTCGATCTGGTACGTCAGCGCATTGTTTTCCGCATAAAACACGTCGTAGTTATAAATCGTGCCATACGACGGCACCAGGTCTTGCTCGGCGCTGCTGGCCGGGTCGATCTGGTTGAATTGCTTGGCCGACGTTTCCAGCCAGGCCTTCAAGTCAGATCCCTTGATTTTCACGGCTTGCAGGTTGTTATTGCTATATAAATACAGGTCGCCCGGATTGCGCACTTGCAAGCCGACCGGTGCGGCAGGCGTCGCGCCCGAGGCCACGTCCGTGAAGTCCGATGGCCCGTTGCGGCCTGCCTTGAACGGCGCGCTGCACGAGATGACGGGGATGTTCTTGTAGCTGGACAAGGTCGCGTCCGTGCTGGTGGCGATGAAGTTTTTTACGTAGTCAAGCTGCGCCTGGTTCACCAGCTGGATGGCGCTCACGTCCCCTACCAGCGCAAAATAGGCCGACATCTCGAAATCCGTGCTGATGCCCAGCGGCTGCTTGGCGTAGGCGATGGTGGCCGCGTGCTCGGTGGCCACCAGCGGCGCGATGGCGGGGTCGGCGTTCACGAGGGTCTTGCCATCCGTATACTTGAAGCCGCGCGATTCGACCGTCGTCTTGGCCGGCTGCACCACCCATTTGCCGCCCTGATAGGCCATCGTCAGCTTGATGATGCCCAGGCGGCGGCCCCAGCTTTGCGCCATGACGGTGGGCACGCCGTTGACAAAGCCGTTCTCGGCATCGATCTTCGCGCTGGCGGGGAAGGCGGCGAACGAGGCGTCCAGTGCGGCCGCGCCGTCTTCCTTGCCTTTCGGGAAGATCAAGTGCGAGTGGCCGATCATCAGCGCGTCAATGCCCGTGCTGGTCAAGTGATAGCTGCCGTTTTCCATCTTCGGGCTGTAGGGACTGGTATCGAGGCCGCCGTGCGACAGGGCCACGACGAGGTCGGCGCCCTTGCTGCGCAATTCCGGCACGTACTGTTTCGCCGCTTCCTGCACGCCCGTCACGCTGACTTTGCCGGCGAGCACTTTCTGGTCCCATTCGAGGATTTGCGGCGGCACAAAGCTCAGCACGCCCACATTGATTTTCACGGTCAGCTTGCTGCCATCTGGCGCAGTGGCGGTAAAATCGCGGGGCAGCAGGGTGTAGGGCTGGAAAATCGGCTTGCCGCTGGACACGCCGACGACATTGCTCAGCACGGAAGGGAAGGCTGGCGCGCCGCACGTACCCGTCGGCTTGGCTACGCCGGGTATGCCGAAATCCGTGTTGGTGATCTGGCTCAGGTAAGGCAAGCCGTAGTTGAATTCGTGGTTGCCCATGCCGCCCGCATCGTATTTCAGCGCGTTCATGGCCTTGTGCACGGCCAGCGTGCCGGAGCAGGGCACGGGCGCGGCCACGGCTTGTAAATCGGCCAGCAGGGTGCCCTGGATGACGTCGCCGTCGTCGAGCAAGACGTTGTTCGGATTTTCCGTGCGCGCCGCCTGGATCAGGGTCGACGTGCGCTCCAGGCCCAGGCTGGTGTCTTCGGCCAGCGCATAGTAGTTATAACTCAAGATGTTCGAGTGGATATCGGTGGTTTCCAGCAAGGCCACCGTGACCGTCGTGCCTTCGGGAATGGCCGGTGCCGCCGGGGTATTCGAACTGCCGTTGCAACCGACGAGACCTGCACTTGCCAGCGCCGCCAGCATGACCCAATTTGTTTTCATTACCGCCCTCGGAGAGATTCAAAGGACGCGACTGTAACGCCTGCATATGACGCCACCATGACAGTGTGGCAGGGTGCATGGCGTCGTGCCGGCGTATCAATGCGCCGGCAGCTTTTTCAGCACCTCATTGCTGAAGTATGGTTCATCCTCCACCCAGAAAATATAATCCAGGCCCAGGTAGTTGCGGGCAAAGTCGAGGATATCCTCGACCGAGTTTTTTTTCCCGGTGCGGGGATTGATCTGGCGCAGATTGCCGTCTTGCACGGCCATGCCTTTGACCAGATCGGCCGGATAGTCCTTGATGAAGCCGTAGCTTTGGCCCATATGGCTTTTTCGATACGGCATCAGGTCGGGGCCGCCCACGCCCATCTGCAGTGTTTGCGCTTGCGCAAACACGCTGCGCATATAACCCTTGTCGCTCCACGGCAGCCATTCACCTGGCAAAAAATTCAAATACACCATGGTGGTGGTGTGAGGAAAGGCGCCGGCCAGCACCCGCATGTTTTCCTTGATGGCATCGACATACTGTTGCGGCTTGAAATCATCGGGAAAAATCGTATTTCCTTTACTGTCCTCGACACCGATGTCGATCGAGATTTCGCTGAAATTAATGCCCTCGATTTTTCCGTCGAATTCCTGGCCCAGCGCCCGGATCAAGCGCTGGTAACGGTCGCGCACCGGTTGTTCCCACATCTTTGGCGACCAGCCGTATTCATCATCCGTCACCGGTTTGTGCGGGTCGCGCTCCGGCGCCGAGAGCATGCTTTGCTTGATGATGCCGCCCTGATATTGGGGATCGCTGAGCAAATAGGCCGGCACATTATGGCGCGGCGTGAAGGATTTTTCCTGCAGTTGTATCCACAGTTTTTTGCCGATTGAATCGAGATGGGCGATGTCGTGGCGGATCTTCGCAAAATCATACCGGTCCTGTTGTGGCTCCAGGCTGCGCCAGGTGTAGACGATTTGCGCGCCACGGAAGCGGGGATCGTTTAACGCTTTATCCGAGCGGATGTTTTCCCCGTTCAGTTCACGGTGATTAAAGTAAAGATAGTGCTGGATTGGCTTTTGTATGTCTGCGGCAATGGCACTGCCCATCATCAAAACAAGTACGGCAAGAAGCCTTGTGGAGTTGCGTAAGAACATCGATTCCTTGGTGATTGTGAAAATTGAACTGTGGCAAGATGGAGTATCTTCACGCGCCATGCAAGCACAATTGATCAAGCGCGACAAAAATCTAATTTTGTATCAAATCTATATCTTCTGCTGAGTTTTTGGCTAATTCAGGATTACCGCTATTATTTAAAACCCAGAGTACAAGATTGCCATTTTCAATAATTTCTTTTTTGGAATAGATTGAACTAAAATAATCCAGTAGTTTGATATGGTCTGTCGGTAACGGCAAATTTTTCATATCTTCAGGGATATCTTCGAAGTAATACCTTGATTTTCCCAATGAGGGATACTTCTTCAGCAAATAATTATTCATGGTATATGGCTCATAATTTCCCACGAATAAGTCTCTTGTTAATATTCCTGTAACTGTAATTTCATTGATATGTTTTTTTAAATATTCAAAATGCTCTTTTGTGGTCGAGAAGTCGGATTGTGAAATTGTATTATTTTTCGACAATTGCCTGACAACAGAAAGCCGAACATGATCGCCATTGATCTCTATTACTTTGAAAATGAAATGATCCGTTTGAATGCTTTGGCTTCCACCATTCACCCCTGTTCTTTTGTTAAAAATAAAACTTCCAATTTGCAATTTATGCTCAGGGCTGTTAATGGTTTGTTTCCATATGTAGGGGTTGTAAATCATTTGCTTAAAAACATATATGGAGATGAGAGCGAGCAGGCTTATTATCAGTATTTTTTTCATTGGGCCAGGCGAGAATAAAATAGTTAAGAGCGGCTTGCTAAGGGCTAATACAATCGAAGCCAGCCGATGTGATGCTTACGCGGCCGCGCGGCTGAGAAGCACGGCTGTATGTCTGCACGAGGGGCAGAAGCAGTCTTCATCGCATCATCCTGGGGCTGCCGACAACAGTCAGCCGCCATGCGCTTACTTCGATGGCATCGCCGACGAGCTTGCACTCTAGCACGTCGAGGGCCGGGATCCTGATCCTGCTGGTAGCGCATGGATTCCTCTTTTTCAAGGTGGCAGACAAAGATCGCCACACAAATGCAAGTTAGTTGCATTATAATTTGAAAACGCAATTCATTTGCATTAATGCGACCATCGCCAACTCAGCAACTCAGCCAGCCGAAGGAATCCCCATGACCCAGCGCAAACTCCCAGTCACCGTCCTGTCCGGCTTTCTCGGCGCCGGCAAGACCACCTTGCTCAACCACATCTTGCGCAACCGCGAAGGCAAGCGGGTGGCCGTCATCGTCAACGACATGAGCGAAGTCAATATCGACGCCTCGCTGGTGAAAGACAGTGCGGAAGCGGCCGGTGCGGCTCTGTCACGCACGGAAGAAAAACTCGTGGAAATGTCCAACGGCTGCATCTGCTGCACGCTGCGTGACGATCTGTTGCTGGAAGTGCGGCGCCTGGCTGCGGAAGACCGCTTCGATTATTTGCTGATCGAATCGACGGGCGTGGGCGAGCCGATGCCCGTGGCCGCCACCTTCGACTTCGAGGACGAGCACGGCGACAGCCTGAACGACGTGGCGCGCATCGACTGCATGGTCACCGTCGTCGACTGCGCCAACCTGCTGGCGGATTTCCATAGCGAAGACAGCCTGGAGCAGCGCGGTGAGATCGCGGGCGAGGGTGACGACCGCCAGCTGGCCAACTTGCTGACAGAACAGATCGAGTTTGCCAATGTCATCGTCCTCAACAAGGTCGACATGGTCGATGCGGCCGAGCGCCTGCGCGTGCTGGCCGTCATCAAAGCCCTCAATCCCGGCGCGCGCATCATCGAAACCAACCAGTCCGTCGTGCCGCTGGACGCCATCCTGGGCACGAACTTGTTCGACCTGGAGCAGGCGGCCAGCATGCCGGGCTGGGCGCAGGAACTGGCTGGTACCCACACGCCGGAGACGGAAACGTATGGCATCAGCAGCTTTGTCTACCGGGCGAAAGAGCCGTTCCACGCGCAGCGTCTGCATGACTACATTGCCCAGCCGATCAAGGGCGTGGTGCGCAGCAAGGGATATTTCTGGCTGGCCAGCCGTCCCGAATGGGTGGCCAGCCTGTCCGGCGCGGGCAAGCTGATGAATATCGAACCCGTGGGCTTGTGGTGGGCCTCTGTGCCGAAGGAGCGCTGGCCTACGGATGCGGCCTCGCTGGCGGAAGTTAATGCGGGCTGGAGCGAAACGTATGGCGACCGCTACCAGGAGCTCGTCTTCATCGGTCAGGACATGGACCAGGCCGCCATCGAGGCGGACTTGAAGAAATGTCAACTCAACTACACGGAAACGCGCCAGGGCATGGCCGCCTGGCGCAAGCTGCCCGACCCGTTTCCCCAATGGCAGCGCATGGAAGAACTCGAAGATTAACCATCAACAGGAAAGCACTATGACAGAACTGATCCCCGTCACCATCATCACGGGTTTTCTCGGCAGCGGGAAAACCACCATGCTCAAGCGCATATTGCAGGGCGATCACGGCATGCGCATCGCCGTGATCGAAAACGAATTCGCCGCCGAAAGCATCGACCATGGCTTGCTGGTGCAAGACAGCGACGAGCAGATCGTGGAAATGAACAATGGTTGCATCTGTTGCAGCGTGCGCGGCGACCTGATCCGCATCCTGGGCGAATTGCACGCCAAGCGCGCATCGGGAACCATCGCGTTCGACCATGTGATCATCGAAACGACGGGACTGGCCGCGCCTGGGCCCGTGGCGCAAACCTTCTTTGCCGAGCCCTCCATCAGCGAGTTTTACATGCTCGACGCCATTTTGACGGTGGTCGACGCGCGCCACGCGCAGCAGCAATTGACGGCGCACAAGGAAGCCCAGGAGCAAGTCGGCTTTGCCGACCGCATCCTGCTGTCGAAGACGGACCTGGTCAGCAAGGACGAGCTGGCCGCGCTGCGCCAGCGGCTGGTCGCCATCAATGGCCGTGCCAGCATACAGAAAGTCAGCTTTGGCAATGTGCCGCTGCGCGACATCCTGAACATTCGCGGTTTCAACTTGAACGCCATCGTCGAGCTGGAGCCGGATTTCCTGGGGGAACTGGGCCACCGCCATGGCGACGGCGTGCAATCGTTCGTCTACCACCAGTCCCAGCCCCTGGATCTGCTGCAGGTGGAAAATTTTCTTGATGCCGTGGTGCAGCTGTTCGGTGCCCAGCTGATGCGCTACAAGGGCATTTTGTATGTTGCCGACATGCCATGCCGCGCCGTCTTCCAGGGCGTGCACATGCTGATGGGCTCGGAACTCGGCGCGCCGTGGCGCGACGGCGAGACGCGCGCCAGCAAGATCATTTTTATCGGCCGTGACTTGCCGCAGGACATGCTGATCCGGGGCCTGGACCGTTGCGTGGTCGCGCTGGCCACGGCGGACAGCCCCGTCGAGGTGGCGGCATGAGCGTGGAAGCGGGCTTGCCCGCCCTGGCGCTGATCTTTCTGCTTGGCATGCGACATGGCCTGGAGCCCGACCACCTGGCCGCCGTCGATGGGCTGACCTTGCGCAGCCAGGCCGCAGCGCCGCGCTGGGCGCCGTGGATGGGGGCGCTGTTTGCGCTGGGCCATGGCGTCACCGTGCTGGCCATCGTGGCCTTGGCCGCCGTGGCGTCGCAGCAATTTACACCGTCTGAAGCCGTGTTCGGCTGGCTGGAATGGCTGCCCATCGCCTTGCTGCTGTTGATCGCTGGCATGAATGCGCGCAGCTTGCTGGCCGGGGCGCAACTGGCCGAGGTGCGCGGGCGGCTGTTGCCACGGTCGCTGCGGGGCGCATCGGGGCCGCTGGCCGCCATCCTCGTCGGCATGCTGTTCGCGCTGGTGTTCGACACGGCCCTGCAGGCGGCCGCCTGGGGCTACGCGGCCGTTGCGCTGGGCGGCATGCAGCCAGCCTTGCTGACGGGCCTGGTGTTTGCCGTCGGCATGGGCGTGACGGATACCTTCGATGGCTGGGTCACGGCAAAGGTCATGCGCACGGGGCAGGCGGATATCGTGCGCGCCTTCCGGCGCCGCCTGGGCTGGCCCATCGTCGCCGTCTGCGTGGCCATGGCGACCTATATGGCGGCCGGCAAGCTGGACTCCGCATGGTCGCTGCCGGAAAGCTGGACGGCGGCCCTCGGTGCGGCCATGGTATTGCTAATGGCGGCCCTGTACGGCTGGACCTTGCTGGGTTTGCGCCGTGTGCGTGCCTGAGACGGGGGCGTGGGTATAATGGAAAAAAACTGCCGGATTCCACCATGCCCGCACATGACATCGTCATTCGCCTGCTGACGCCAGCCGACACCGCCGCCTTTTGCGCGCTGCGCCTGCGCGCCATCCTTGATTCGCCCAGTTCGTTTTCCTCGTCGCGCGAGGATGAGCTGGCGCGCACGCCGGAAGAACATGCGCAGCGCATCGCCGGCGGCCCGCTGCACAGGGCTTTCGGTGCCTTCGATGGCGAACGCCTGGTCGGCTTTGCCGGCTTGCGGCGCGAATCCATGCGGCAACTGTCGCACAAGGCCTTGCTGTGGGGCGTGTTCGTCGATGTGACGCAGCGGGGCAAGGGCGTGGCGCGGCGCCTCGTCAACGCCTGCATCGAACAGGCCGAGACGGACCCTGCCATCATGCAAGTGCATTTGAGCGTGAATGCGGAAAACAATGCCGCCTTGCGCCTGTATGAATCGCTGGGATTTATCGCGTATGGCACGGAGCCGCGCTCGATGCGCGTGGGCGAGCTATTTTATGACGAGCATCACCTGGCCTTGCTGCTCAGGTGACACCCGCTATTTGCAGCGCGGGCACAGGCCCTTGATCAGGTAATCGACTTCGCCGCCGCTGAAACCTTCCGGCAAGAGTACGGGCGGTGGCAGCTTGACTTCGTTGAAGCAGGTGACGTTCGCGCATTTGGTGCACTGGAAGTGCGCGTGCTCGTGCGCCTGGTGGCCGGCGCCCGCGCTGAAGCGCCACACCTGGTCGGCACCGGCGATGCGGTGCACCAGTTCATTTTCCGTCAGCCATTCCAGCACCCGGTACAGGGTGACGGAATCGATGTCGCTGTCCTGCGACAGCGCCTGCTGGATTTCATGGTGGGTCAGCGAACGGTTTTGCGCCATTAAAAAGTCGAGCACCTTCACGCGCGTCTTGGTGACGCGGGCGTTGGTGTTGCGGATCAGCGATTCGGCTTGCGGTGTAGAAGATGTTGTCAACATGATAGGCCTGCTTGCGGGGGATCGGCTGGCGGCGTCATCGCCGTGCCCGTTGCCACCCTCTGGGCCGTATCTTAGCATGCGTGCCGCACTCGATGGAACGGCGTCATGGTTTGAACGTCCAATAGCGGCCGGCCACCGTGTCGACGGGGTCGAGAAAGCGCTGGTCGGCGCGCGCATGGTTGCGTATCAGATAAAACATGTCGGACAGGGCGGAGCTCTTTTCCGCGAAATACATGTGTTTCATGAAACTCGTGTCGACCCCGGTGGCGTCGATCGTTTCCACGCCCGCCACGATCAGCATGCCGGCGCCGCTGTCGCCCGCGCGCGCATAACCGTGCACGGCCTTCGAGGCGGCCAGGGCCAGGTCTTGCGACGAGGCATACAGGGTGACGGGGTTGCGCGCGCCGGCCAGTTTTGGCGCGATATCGTGCTTGAAGATGGCGGCGTCGATATCGGGCGCGGACAGGATGATTTCCGTGATCTTTTGCGCCAGCTGCGGCTGCGCGGCCAGCAAGTCGGCCACGGCCCGCGTCAGGCCCCGGCTGCCCATGCTGTGTCCCACCAGATACACCTGCGCCGCCTCCGTGCTGGCAAGAAAGTCGGCCAGGAAGGCCGTGAGGTGGGGCGTGCTCCACTCGATATTGTTTTCATCGATGGTGTAGCCGGCCACCTCGCCGCGCGACGGCCAGCTGTAGAACACGGGCGCGCCATCGAAACCGAGGTCGTAGGCCATCTGTCCCGTGCGCCGCGCCGCATCCTCGAAACTCACGTTGTAGCCGTGCACGAAGACAAAAGCGCTTTTATCGGGCGAGGCGCGGATCTGGGTTTTGAGTGCGGCAAAGAAATTGTCGCGGTCCTGCACCTCGGCCGACAGCAGCACCACATGCTTGGCCGGGTCGTCGCGAAATTCCAGACGCCACAGCGACGGTGACTCCAGCTGGCCCATGCGGTGGTCGCGGGGGATGCTGACGTCGCAGCTGCCATAGCTGAGCGGGCCATTGCCGCTCATGATGTTGCGTTCGCCGCTGAAGCGCTGGGCCGGCGGCTTGCCCACGTCGCGCTGGCGGTCGGTGGCGAAATACACTTTGACCACCGCATAATTCGAGACGACGGCGCTTTTATCGGCCGGGGCGGGCACGGCTTCCACTTCGGGTGCCTGGGCGAAAGGTCGCTGCAGCGCATCGAGCAAGCCTTGCGCGGCAAACAGGGTTTCCATGTCGTCCGGCACTTTCGCGCTGGACAGGGCGGCCGACAGGGCCAGTTGCAGCTGACTATTTGCAGGCTCGGCTTCCAGCGCGGCGATGGCGGCCAGGATGGCGGCCGCGCCGTCGAACCTGGCGATGGCCTGCTTCAGCCGCTCATAGTGGCTGGCGACGGCTTGAGGAGCGTGGCCGGGCGCGCCATGCCCGATGGCTGCCACGATGGCGGAGGTGATTAATTCCATGCTGCCCACCTTCCTGTGTAATTATTGACATTGCCATATAAGCACGATGTCATGGGCTTGTCCAGCGGGGTTCGCAACGCATGGAAGATCCGTCAAGCTACTCAGATAGAGCCATTGCTGTTCCGCCTCTGGCCTGGCAGCGGCCACCACAACTGCCTATGTGAACAGATGCTTCTGGAGCTGTAAATTGCGTGCGCAGATAGTTTTAATGTCGGCAACAGGAATTGCTATCGCGCCTTGAAGATCAATAACACCAAGCGCAAAGATATATGCAACCAAGGCCGAAAAATAAAAACGCTCATAGCGCTCCACATCCGCCTTACTGGTGCGGAACGGGCTTAACATACTGCCATGCGCGCGTTCATTGCGAGAAGTGTATAAGAGTAAAGATAGAAAAAACTCGATTCTTTTCTTATCCTTGGGTTGGTTTTGCACCCTGGTCATATCCAGTGTAGTATGCGTAGCAGGATTTTTCGGCTTGCCGCCAAACGAACCGGATATGTAGAGTTTGAGAAAGCTCGCACACAGATCGATTTTCTTGGCATCAACAGGCGGTGGATTTGAAAGTTTTGGCTTGCCCTTCAGTTTTGCGCCAACCGTTTGAGGCGCGACCGGTGGCGGCACCGCGAATTTATCCATGAATTCGTTATAGCGCACTTCGCCAAAAAAATCTTTGGCGCGTCCTTTGATAAAGTCGTTCTGAATGCTGGGTTGTACATGTGCATAGCAAATGCGCTTGGCCACATATTTATATGAACCAAGCGGCATTGCATTGGCTAGTAGCGCGAGTATGTCATTCCAACCTTTTTGGTTGGCCAGGGTCAACTTCCCTCCCAATCCTTGAACTATGGCCTTGCCACCTTTGGAAAACAGGGGAGTTGCGCCCTTGTCTATGACACGGAAGCAATGATCAAACAGATAGTCTGGACGGGTAGGCAGGCATTCGATGCCATCAATCAGGTGTCCCACCAGTACTTGGAAATTAGCATCGTTGCTAAATTGCAACTGCACGGGTTCAAATACCTGAGGATGGTGCCTCATCGCCAGCAAATCAGAAAATTCCTGTTCCGCCTTAAATAGCATAGCCGTAGGCCAGCAATTATGTTTATCTACCCGTGCCTTTTGAAAGTTCATTGCTGCTTCCCTTTATATCGTAACATTGAAAAATAGCGCCTTCCGGAATCGAAAGGCGCCAGTTTCAATAATGACATAAAATTAAGAGGCAGTGTTGAGAATGAAAATTCTTATTTTTTTGTTGTTCGATATAGATTGCACCCCTGTAGAATTCTCAATAAATCAATATTTTTGACGTAATCTATGAGCGTTCTGCATGCGTCGAGGCAATGCCCGTCACGACAGGCGCTGTCAACCACAGGTCAATGCTGCTTGTCGTCGCTGAACTGCTGCGCCAAGGATTGCAGGGGCGCCACGGTCAGGCCGCCGCGGCTCACGTGCTCGGGGATGGCGACGCGCACGGGCTTGCTGTGCATGTTGGCGGACGACAGCACGTTCGTCGTCGTCTCGGGCGCCGCATTCCATACGGGGTCGACGATGCCTTCGAACACCTGTTTCAATTGTTCGCCCCAGGTGTCGCGGATCATGCGGAAATACTGGTTCTTTTCATCGATGGTGACGAAGCGCGTGACGGCCAGGCTGCCCGTCTCGTAGACGAGCAGGTCCAGCGGCAAGCCGACGGAAATGTTCGAGCGCAGGGTGGAATCCATGGAAATGAGGGCGCACTTGGCCGCCTCGTCCAGGCGCGTGAACGGATTGACGACCCGGTCGATGATGGGCTTGCCATATTTGGCTTCGCCGATCTGGAAATACGTGTTTTCATCGTGCGATTCGATGAAATTGCCGGCCGAATACACCTGGAACAACCGGCAGCGCTCGGCGCCTATCTGGCCACCTAATATGATGCTGACGTTGAAATCGATGCCGCAGTCGGCCAGGGCCTTCGCTTCGCGCAGGTGCACGGTGCGCACGGCTTCGCCCACGATGCGCGCCGCGTCGTACATGCTGGCCACGTTCCAGATGCTGCGTCCATCCGCATCCACGTGTTCGGAAACGATCTGGCGGATCGCCTGCGAGATCGACAAGTTGCCGGCCGTCATCAGGACCAGCATGCGGTCGCCCGGGTTTTCGAACACGCTCATCTTGCGGAAGGTGCCCACCTGGTCCACGCCGGCGTTGGTGCGGGAGTCGGACAGGAAGACCAGGCCTTCGTTCAGGCGCATGCCTATGCAATAAGTCATCGTCGTAAATCACATCAAAAGGGGAAGCATTTTACACCAGCCGGGCCTTGCCACCTGCTGGCAAGGCCCGGCCAGCCTCATTCCTGCCAGTTTATACGGGCACGATCTGCACATCGACGCTCAACGTTTCCGTGCCGCCACCCTGGCGCACGCCGCGCACGGGCGCGGCCGAATCGTAGTCGCGTCCGATGGCCAGGCGGCAATATGCATCCGTCATCAGCCGCGCGTGCGTGACGTCGATGCTGACCCAGCCCGCAAAATCCGTGTCCTCGGCCCACGCGTCGACCCAGGCGTGGCTGGCCGCGTGGCCCGTCGTGCCCGGATCGATGTAGCCGGACACATAGCGGGCCGGGATGCCCCAGGCGTGGCAGCAGGCCAGGAACAGATGGGCGTGGTCCTGGCATACGCCGCGGCCCAGGGCCAGGGCGTCGCCAGCCGTCGTGGTGACCATGGTGGCGCCGCTTTCATACGCGACCTTGCCGACGATGTGCTCGGCCAGGCGCAGCAGATGGCCCGTGCCCGCCGTCACGTGCTGGTCCGGCAGGCTGGCGGCCGCCAGGTCGAGGATGGCGGGATTGGCCAGGGTCAGCGGCGTCGGCATGGTAAACAGCAGCGGCGACAGGGTATCGATCAGGTTCAGCCGTCCCTTGTGCGGGTAGATGGTTTCCACCACGCCCTGCGCCACCAGGCTCAGGGAGTGATGGCTGCCGTTAATCGTCAGCATGTGCGACAGATTGCCGTAAGCATCCGTGTAGGCGTGGCACTGGCCCGGCGTCGTGATTTGCCAGGACAATGCCCGCTGCTGCGGCTCGATACGCGGCGTCAGGTGCAGCTGCTGGATGGTGTGGGCCAGCGGTGCGCTGTAGGCGTACTCGGTTTTGTGGCGGATGGTGAGCTGCATCAGGCCGCCAAGGGAACGAGGAAGTCGCGGCTGACCCGGTTGCCCAGGTCATTGATGTTTTCCAGAAACTCCGTCAAGGTCAGATGCAAACCCGTCTTCATGATGTCGTCGATATGGCCGAATTTCAGTTCCGCGTGCAATTTGCCGGCGAAGCGCTCCGTATCGGCCGACACATCGTTGCGGATGTGCTTGAGATTTTCCACCACGTCATCCATGCAGGCCAGCAGGGAACGCGGCATGTCGCCGCGCAGCATCAGCAATTCCGCCACCCGCGCCGGGGTGATGACGTCACGGTAGACCTTGCGGTAGATCTCGAAGCCGGACACGGAGCGCAGCAGGGCCGCCCAGTAATAAAAGTCGCGCTGGGTAATGTCTTTCGACGTGTCGCGCGCGCCGTGGAACTTCACGTCGAGGATACGCGCCGTGTTGTCGGCCCGTTCCAGGAAGGTGCCCAGGCGAATGAAGTGGATGGCTTCGTCCTTGAGCATGGTGCCCAGGGTCACGCCACGCGACAGGTGCGAGCGGTACTTGACCCATTCGAAGAACTGGCTGGGATCCGTTTCCAGCAGATTGCTTTTCAAGCGTTTCTGCATGTCGAGCCAGGTGGCGTTCTGGATTTCCCACACTTCTGTCGTCAAAGTCCCCCGCACGGCGCGGGCGTTTTCGCGCGCGCCCGTCAGGCAGGCGAGGATGGACGAGGGGTTGTTCGGGTCGCGCACCATGAAGTCGAGCACGTCGCGCGTGTGGAAGCGGCCATATTTGTGGTCGTAGGCGCTTTGCAGCTCGGAAATGCCCAGGGTGGCGCGCCAGCCTTGCTCCGCGTCCTGTTCGGACTGGGGCAGCATCGAGGTCTGCATATTGACGTCGAGCATGCGCGCCGTGTTTTCCGCCCGCTCCGTGTAGCGGGCCATCCAGAACAAATGATCGGCGGTGCGGCTCAGCATGTTTTCTCTCCTGCAAAAGCGGATGTGGCTTCCAGTACCCAGGTATCCTTGGTGCCGCCCCCTTGCGAGGAGTTGACCACGAGCGAGCCTTCACCGAGCGCCACGCGGGTCAAGCCGCCCGGCACCATGGAAATCGTCTTGCCGGACAGCACGAACGGCCGCAAATCGATGTGGCGCGGTGCGATGCCGGCCTCGACATACGTGGGGCAGGCGGACAGGGCGAGTGTTGGCTGGGCGATGTAGCCGCCCGGATTGGCCAGCAGGCGCTGGCGGAAGTCCTCGATCTGCGCCAGGCTGGACGCCGGCCCCACCAGCATGCCGTAGCCGCCCGCGCCATGCACTTCCTTGACGACGAGTTGCGCCAGGTTCGCCAGCACGTAGGACAAATCGGCCGGTTTGCGGCACTGGTACGTGGGCACGTTGTTGAGTATGGGTTCCTGCGACAGATAGAACTTGATCATGTCGGGAACAAAAGGATAGATCGACTTGTCGTCGGCCACGCCCGTGCCGATGGCGTTCGCCAGGGTCACGCGGCCGGCGCGGTACACGGACAGCAGGCCCGGCACGCCCAGCGAGGAATCGGAGCGGAAGGCCAGCGGGTCGAGGAAGTCGTCGTCCACGCGGCGGTAGATCACGTCGACCCGTTTTGGCCCGCGCGTGGTGCGCATGTACACCGAGTTATCGTTGACGAACAGATCCTTGCCTTCAACCAGTTCCACGCCCATTTGCTGGGCCAGGAAGGCGTGCTCGAAGTAGGCGGAGTTGTACATGCCGGGCGTCATGACGACGACCGTCGGGTCATCCACGCCCATCGGGGCGACGGAGCGCAGGTTGTCGAGCAGCATGTCCGGGTAATGGTCGACGGGGGCGATGCGGTTGCGGGCGAACAGTTCCGGGAACAGCCGCATCATCATCTTGCGGTCTTCCAGCATGTAGGACACGCCGGACGGCACGCGCAGATTGTCTTCCAGTACATAGAATTCTCCCTGGCCGGCGCGCACGATATCGACGCCGGCGATGTGGGCATAGATGTCGGAGGCGACGGAAATGCCCTGCATTTCCGGGCGATACTGGGCATTCTTGTAGATTTGCTCGGCAGGAATGATGCCCGCCTTGATGATGTTTTGCTCATGATAAATATCATGGATAAACATGTTCAAGGCTTGCACGCGCTGCACCAGGCCCGTCTGCATCTGCGCCCATTCCGTGGCGGGAATGATGCGCGGGATGGTGTCGAACGGAATCAGGCGTTCTGTGCCGGCATCGTCGCCATACACGGCGAACGTGATGCCGACCCGGCGGAACGTCAGGTCGGCTTCCGCCCGCTTGCGGGCGATGGTCTCGGGGGATTGCTGCTCCAGCCAGTTGCTGAATTCACGATAGTGTTCACGTACCTTGCTGTCCGTACCCACTTCATTTGCAGTCATTTCATTGAAAAAATTTGCCATGTTGTGATTTCCCTTGAGCCGTGTCTGACTATAGCTCAGCAGGAAACGTGCCAATGCCGCACACCCGAAAGTATGTAGAAAATGACCATTTTTGTGGCGTAAAACCGTCATCCGCACCGCTTTGGTGCGCTACGGTGTCGATTCTGCAGGGCTATGGGGCGCGGGGCGGGTGAAATCAGGCGTCCGGCGTGACGAAGGGGCGGCAATCGACGGGCAGGTCGATGGTAAACGTGGTGCCCGTTTCCGGCGCACTGTCGACCAGCGCGCTGCCGCCATGGCTTTCCGCCACGTTTTGCACGAAGGGCAGGCCGATGCCCCAGCCGGGCGCGCTGCCCTGGTGTTCGCGGCGCAGGTATTCGAAGATGCGCTCGGTCTGCTCGGGCGCGATAGTACTGCCCGTGTTGTGCACCGTGAGTATCATGCGTTCGCGCAGGGTGTTGACGTGGATATGGATGGGGCCGTCGTCGCCGTACTTGAGGGCATTGCCCACCAGGTTTTCCAGGGCCCGGCGCAGCGAATTTTCGCACCACCAGCCGGTGACGGACGCGCCCGTGACCTGGCACTTGCCCGGATGGCCCGTATTCACGCTGTCGGCCACCTGCTGCGCCAGCGGCAGGATATCGAAGCGATGCAAGACCAGCGGCAGTTTCTGCCCCCGGTGGTAGCTGAGCGTATCGAGCAATTCCTGGATCATGTCGTCGAGGCGCTTGCCGTGTTCGATGATTTTCGATGCCAGGGCCGGCACGTCGACCTGCTGCGCGCGCCGCTGCAGCAGCTGGGCGCTGTTGAGCATGACGGAGAGGGGATTGCGCATGTCGTGCGACAGGCCGGCCGCGATGCGCCGCTGGAAGCTTTCATGCATGGCCGTAAATTCCAGGATGGCTTCGCGGATGCCCGTGTCGATCGAGGCATTGATCACCTTCCAGTCGCGGCGCCGCAGCGGCACGCCCGCGTCGAGGGCGGCCTCGGCGAAACAGTCGCGGAAGATCTGGTATTCCTGGATCACCTGTTCCGGGCCATAACTGGTCATGCGCGCCCGTTCGTTGCCATGCACGGCCGGGGCGTTGGTGTTGCTGGTGGCATCGTCGCGCGGATAGCCTGGCGTTAGCGCCTCGGTCAGATTGTCGAAGAAGGCGGGCAAGGTATTGATCAGGATGGGCGTCAGCAAGGCGTCGGCGCCGCGTACCTTGGCGCGCACCTCGTGTTCCCACTGCGTCAGCACGGCATCGCGCATGCTGAAGAGCCGCCGCGTGCGCGCGGGCAGGTCCAGCGTGTGCATTTTCTGGTCAGAGGCATAGGTCATCGCAGCTCTCCCTGGACAGCTCGGCATCCGCGCCGTGCATCGGCGGGAGCTAAAGTATCCTCCAAATCGGCGTGCAGGTGGTGTTCAATTCGGCGCGTCGACGCCTGCAATGACGGCGCTCAAATGGCTGAGGGTCGTATCCCATTGTTCCAGCGAAAAGTTCTGCGGATCGTCATGACCGTTCGCAAAACCTGTGTCGATCACGGCGTGGAAGGCGGGGATCAGCCACATGCCCTTGCGCACGCTGGCGGCGATGTACAGCAGGGCCAGGCGCTCGTATTGCGCGGGCGTAAAACCGGGATCGGGCGCCAGGCCGTCGTTGCCCTTGCCGCCGCCGGGCACGGAGTGGCGCGGCTGCACCAGTTCCACGTGCAGGAACAGGCCCGCCAGCGACGGCTTGTCCTTTTCCAGCTTGCTGGCGTAGCTGGCCGTGCCGAAGTCGCGCACCAGCAGGGAGCCGCCCAGGCGGTTCACGTACACATGGCCTTTCGGACCGCCGCCCAGCGCCGGGTTGCGTAGATTGAAATCGTTGAAATCCCAGCTGGCGTCGTTGATGTGATCGGGAATGCTTTCCAATAAGAAATTCGGGTAGCTGGTGTCGTGGATGACGAAATAGCGGGCCATCGGTGCGGCCAGCCGGCCCACGGCGCGCGACAATGGCGCGTCGACGGGGCCGCCCACATCCGCCTCGGCGATCCCCTGTTCCGCCAGCCAGGCCCGCAACCGGGCCGGGGCGATGCCCGTGCGCTGGCCGATGCGGGCGGCAAGAAACGCCGGCAGCGGCGCGCTGTCGCCCAGGCGCGCATACAGTTTGACGGGACGCAGCAAGCACGTGGCTTGCGCCCGCGCATCACCCTTGAAGCCGCTTTTCCAGGCGGCGTACGGACAGGCGGCCTGCTTCTGGGCGGCAGCGGGCAGAGACAGGCAGAGCAGGAGCAGCAGGGCAGGGAGTCGTTTCATGCGGCATTGTCGCCCAAGCGCGGCTTGCGGCACAGGCGCGCACGCGAAAAAAAAGCTGCCCGAGGGCAGCTTTCGCGGTGCGACAGAGCGCGCGGCCTTTAAAACGCCACGCTGGCCGAGACGACCACGGTGCGCGGCGCGGCCAGCACCAGCGAGCCGATATTGAAGGACGACACGGCCGACGACCAGTAATTGCGGTCCGTCACGTTGTCCACGCGGGCGCGCAAGGTCACGTCACGGCCTGCCACTTGCGTCAGGTAGCGCGCGCCGATATCGAGGCGGGTCCACGATGGCAGTTGCTTGGTGTTGGCCTGGTCCGCGTATTGCGTCGAGGTGTAGATGGTGCGGGCGTTCAGGGTCAGGCCTGGCGCGCCGGGCACGTCCCATTCGCCGCCCACGCTCATCTGCGTTTCCGGTGCGCCAATGGGTTTCTTGCCATTATTCTCGGCCATGCCGGTATTGCTGAGCTTTGCATCGAGCCAGGTCAAGCCGCCCAGCAGGCGCACGCCCTGCATCGGCGTGCCGAAAACCGACAATTCCAGGCCACGGTTGCGCTGCTCGCCATCGAGTTCGGCCCGCTTGCCGACCACGGCCAGCAAAGGCTTGGCCGTGCTGAACAGTGCGGCGCTCATGCCCAGCTTGCCGCCGTCATATTTGACGCCGATTTCCTTTTGCTTCGATTTGTACGGCGCAAACACGTCGCCCATGTTGTCGACATTGAGCTGCTGGCCGTTTTCCACATACGTTCCAGTGGCCGTCGGACCTTTGACCAGCGCCTCGATGTAGTTGGCGTACAGCGACACGTTCCGGTTCGCCTTGAAGACGATGCCAGCCACGGGCGTCGTGGCGCTCTCGTCATAGGCCTTTCCTTGCAGCACCGAAGTGTTGTAGTCGTAGCCGGCATCCTTGATCTGCTGGCGGCGCAAGCCCACGGTCAGCAGCAGCTTGTCGTCCAGGAAGGCCATGGTGTCAGCCAGGGCATAGCTGTTGAGGATGGTTTTCTGGGTGATGCGCGGGTCGCTCATGATGCCGCCCGGGTAGGGCGTTGGCGGCGGGGCCACGCTGACCGGCGCATAAATATTGGTGGCAAACTTGTCGCCGATGGCATAGGCGTTCTTCGCCTCATTCCAGTGCCCGGACCAGCTGGCCACCAGGGTGTGCTTGACGGCGCCCGTCACGAGCTTGCCGCGAATACCCAGTTCGCCCGTGCGGATCTCCTGTTTGCGGGCGTTGTCAAAGCGCGACACTGTGGCGTCGCCATTGCTCGAGGTCAACGACGGCTCGGCAAGGCTATTGGCTTCCTTGGTCGAACGTGAACCAAATGCGGCCCAGGCCACGACATCCTTGGCCAGGTCCACCTCGGCGCGCGCCGTGCCGAACACATCGTGTTCCTTCGAATAGCTCCATGGCTGGGCAAAGTTCTTCGACGCATCGGGCGCGGATGGCAGCACGGCCACGCTGCCTATGCCGACGGAGGGGCGCGGCGCCGTCAGATCGAAATTCTGGTAGCCGGCATCGGCCGACAGGCGATAGCTGCTGCCGCGGTAGTCGAGGCCCACCGAAAACATGCCCACGTCGTGGTCTTCGCGCTTGATGCCGGTCTCGCCTTGGCGCTTGGCGGCGTTGACGCGCACGCCGAATTCCTTGTTTTCGCCAAAGCGGCGCGCCACGTCGATGGCCGCATAGGCATGGCCGCCCGATTCCACGCCCACGGTCAATTCCGTCAGCGGCGTGTTGCCGGCGCGCTTGGGCATCAGGTTGATAGCGCCGCCGATGCCGCTGCCGCCAGGTGCCGCGCCGTTGAGGAAGGCGCTGGCGCCACGGAACACTTCCACGCGCTCAAGCAATTCCGGCGATACATATTGGCGCGGCAGCACGCCGTACAGGCCGTTGTAGGCCACATCGTCCGAATCGAGGGCGAAACCGCGGATCACATACACTTCCTGGAAATTGCCATAGCCGCGCGACATGCGCACGGCCGGATCGCTCTGCAGCAGGTCGCCCACGCTGCGCGCTTGCTGGTCGGCGATGAATTGCTGCGTGTAACTGGTGCTGCCGAATGGCGTGTCCATCATGTCCACATTGCCCAGCAAACCCAGACGCCCGCCGCGCGCCACCTGGCCGCCCGCATACGCCTTCGACAAGCCTTCCGCCGACGCATCGGCCGACGCGTTGACGACCACGGTCGGCATGCTTTGCGCGTCGCCGGCCGGTGTGGTGGACGTGGTTTGGGCGTGGGCGGCGGCGCTGGCCAGCAGGAAGGCGGCCAGGGCGAACGGGGTAGGGACGAGGTGGAAGGTGCGCATGGTGTTATCTGGATATTAATGAGAATGATTATCATTATATTCCAGCGTGGCGCAGCGCGTGAGAAAGTGTGACAAAGCGATCAAAAAAGTCGCCATTCGTACAACACCGGGCACGCCAGGGTGCCGGAATCTGGCGGAAAAAGGCGCGCCAAACGATACCTTGTGGATTTATTAATGCGCATATCCAAGTTTCGCTAAAATGGACCACCGCGCCCCGCGCCCACAGGAAACCGCATGCCATTGCACCACCATCTACAGTCCGCTTCCATGCGTATGCGGGAGGGCTTGAGCCTGAAAGGCGCGGCCGTCGCGCTGATCCTGTGCATGCACGTGCTGGGCCTGTATTTCCTGCTGCTGCCGGCGCGGCAACTCAAGCAATACACGGAAGTGGCGTTCATGACCTTGCTGCCGTCCCGGCCAATGGCGCAGACGCCACCGATGGCCTTGCCCATGCCCATGCCGGCTCCCTTGCCGCGCGCGCGGGCAACGGCACCGCCCGTCGCGCCGTCCGCCATCCTCGAACCACCTCCCGTCATAGTGGAGGCCATCACCGTGCCGGCCGAGGAATTTCCCGCTGCGCCTGCCACGGCGCCTTCCACGGCGGACTTGCGCACGCGCGCCCGGCTGGCCGCGGGCGCCGCCGACAAGGCCTTGCGCGGCGAGCTCAAACAAGACCAGCCGTGGCTGGCCTCCGCCGACCTGAAGAGCGAAAGCACCTTCCAGAAGCTGGTCGCCTCCGCCTGGCGCGGCGGCCCCGTCATCCGCGTGGAGGAATTCCTCACGGCCGATGGCCGGCCCGCCACGCGCGTCGTCAGCGCCGGCGGCGCCACCTGCTATGGCATGGCCGAGAATCCCGGCTCCGGCGCCGATCCGGCCAGGACGGGCGGCAAGGTGAAACGCGTGCCTTGCCCCGGTTGAGCCGACCTGACTATGTTCGTCGCGCCGACCTACGCATGATGCAAGCGTGATCCATGCCAGGTAAAGACCGCACGGCGTGCAGGGTTTTAGGGGCTGTAATAGGGTATGCCACCCCCGGCAGGGTCTCAAATATGCTAAGTTGCGTCTGCAATTCATGTGACACGACCCAGGACGCCCATGCTCCCCGAACTCCTCATCCTCGCTCCCAGCCCTTCGGCAGCCGTCAACGCGCAGCTGGACCAGCAATATACCTGCCACCACGCCTGGCAGGTGCCGGCGGACGAGCGCCATGCCTGGCTGGCCCAGCGGGCGCCGGCCATCCGCGGCGTCGTCACGACGGGCGCACTGGGCCTGAACGCGACCGACATGGGCTTGCTGCCGAATCTGGAAATCATCGCCGTCAATGGCGTGGGTCTCGACGGCGTGGCGCTCGATGTGGCGCGTGAACGCGGCATCGCCGTCACCACCACGCCGAACGTGCTGACGGATGACGTGGCCGACGTGGCGCTGGCCTTGCTGCTGGCCAGCGCGCGGCACATCGTGACGCTCGACCGTTTCGTGCGCGACGGCGGCTGGGAACGCCGCGTAGCCATCGCCCCCGCGTCCAGCCTGCGCGGCAAGACGGCCGGCATCTTCGGTTTCGGCCAGATCGGCCAGGCCATCGCGCTGCGCCTGGCCGCTTTCGGCGTCCATGTGCGCTACTTCCAGCCGCGCGCCATTGCCGGCACCAGCGTGCCGCGTGCGGAATCCTTGCTGGCCCTGGCGCAGGAAAGCGATTACCTGATTGTCTGCGCGCCGGGCACGCCGGCCACGCGCAAGATCGTCGACCGCACCATACTCGATGCGCTGGGGCCGCAAGGCACCCTGATCAACATCGCCCGCGGCGCCCTCATCGACGAAGTGGCCCTGATCGCCGCCTTGCAGGATGGCCACCTGGGCGCGGCAGGCCTCGACGTGTTTGCGGACGAACCGCGCGTACCAAACGCATTGCGCGCCTTGCCGAACGTCGTGCTGACGCCGCACGTGGGCAGCCTGACCGTGGAAACGCGCCATGCGATGGGGCAACTGGTGGTCGATAACCTGGCCGCGCACTTCGCCGGCTTGTCCTTGTTGACACCCGTAAAGCCATAAAGTCCACGATGAACCGTTTTAATCAAGCTTGAATGAAAGAGTAGCTATGGAATTGACAAAATCGCTGTTGCGCACGCGCGGCGGGCAAGACAGCGGCAAGGTGGGCATGATCGAGCTGTTCTTCGATCTGGTGTTCGTGTTTGCCGTCACGCAACTGTCGCACGGCTTGCTGGCCCACCTGAGCGCCATGGGCTGGCTGCAGACGGGTTTGCTGCTGATGGCCGTCTGGTGGGTGTGGATTTTCACGTCGTGGATCACCAACTGGCTCGACCCCGAACGCATTCCCGTGCGCATCAGCCTGTTCGCGCTGATGCTGGGCGGCCTGATCATGTCGGCCTCGATCCCCGAAGCGTTCGGCACGCGGGGCCTGGCTTTTGCCGGCGCCTACGTCGCCATGCAGGTGGGGCGGCCCCTGTTTGCCTGGTGGGCCGTGCGCCATGAAACGCTGTCGCGCCGCCGCAATTTCCAGCGCATCGCCCTGTGGGCCGTGTTGTCCGGCATCTTCTGGATCGCCGGCGGCCTCGCGTCGCCCGAGCAGCGCATCTTCTGGTGGATGCTGGCACTGGCGATCGACCTGGCCGGCCCCTGGATGCAGTTCGGCCTGCCTGGCCTGGGCCGCTCGACGACGGCCGACTGGGACGTCGACGGCAGCCACATGGCCGAGCGCTGCGGCCTGTTCGTCATCATCGCCCTCGGCGAATCGTTGCTGGTGACGGGCGCCACCTTCGCGGGCCTGGAATGGACGGCCGCCAACTGGCTGGGCTTTTTGTCGGCCCTGGTCGGCAGCATCGCCATGTGGTGGATATACTTTGATACGGGCGCCGAGGCGGGCCACCACCGTATCGCCCACTCGAAAGATCCGGGCCGCATCGCCCGCAAGGCCTACACGTATATCCACGTGCTGATCGTCGGCGGCGTGATCGTTTCCGCCGTGGCCGATGAACTGGCCCTCGTGCATCCTGATGAGGCGAGTTTTGCCGGCATCAGCGCCTTGCTGGGCGGCCCAATCCTGTATCTGCTGGGCAATGCACTGTTCAAATGGGTCAGCAGCGAGCGCGCCGCGCCGCCGCTGTCGCATTTGCTGGGCATTTTGATCATCCTGGCGCTGATCCCGATGGCCTACGGAAGGCTGTATGCGCCCCTGACCCTGGCCTGCATCACCAGCTGCGTGCTGGTATTGGTAGCCGTGTGGGAACATATGGCGCTGCGCCGTCCGCCACCGGAGATCGATCCTTGATGTCTGCTTGACCTCAACCGGGCGGCGCAATGCCGTCCGGATCGCTGCGCGTATCGAGCTGCAGCTGCAAGAACGCCAGGTCCAGCCAGGCGCCGAACTTGGTGCCCACCTGGCGCATCAATCCCACTTCCTCGAAGCCCAGCTGCTTGTGCAGGGCGATCGAGCCGGCATTGCCCGCCTCAATGCCCGCCACCATCACGTGCTTGCCCAAGCCGCGCGCCCGCGCGATCAATTCCGTCATCAAGGCCTTGCCGACGCCGGCGCCACGGCGATCGGCGCGCACGTAGACGGAATGCTCGACCGTATGCCGGAAACCCTCGAACGGGCGCCAGTCGCCGAACGAGGCGTAGCCAGCGACAGTTCCTTCCGCATCGATGGCGACCAGCACCGGATAGCCGGCCCGCTGACGGTCGGCCAGCCAGGCGGCGCGGTTGGCCGCATCGACCGTCCGTTCATTCCAGATGGCCAGGGTGTTGCTGACGGCATCGTTGTAGATGGCCAGTATGGCCTCGATGTCGCCCGCATGGGCATCGCGTATCTGCATGTTGATTTCCTCGCAAGGCGTCTACTATAATGGACAAATCATAGATTGCCGCTCGCGCCTTGTCCAATAAAATCCGAATGGAAGCAGATATATGTCCACTAAACCAGACGAATTGAATCAGCGCATCGGCGCCAGGGTGCGCCTCGAGCGCGAAAACCTGGGCTGGTCGCTGACGGACCTGGCGGCCCGCTCGGGCGTGTCGCGCGCCATGGTGCACAAGGTGGAGCGGGGCGACTGCAGCCCTACGGCCACCTTGCTGGCGCGGCTGTCGGGCGCCTTCGACCTGAGCATGTCCGAGCTGATCGCCCGCGCCGAGATGCGCGCCGGGCGCTTGCTGCGCAAGCTTGAGCAGCCCGTGTGGGTCGACCCGCAGAGCGGCTATGTGCGGCGCCACGTGTCGCCCGCGTCCGACATGCCGCTCGACCTCGTGCAGATTACCTTGCCGCCCGGCGCCGTGGTGGCCATGCCGGCCGCCGCCTATGTGTCGCGGCGACAACTCATCTGGTCGCTCAGCGGCAGCCTCGTGTTTATCGAAGGGGAGACCCGCCACGTGCTGGACGAAGGCGACTGCCTGGAACTGGGGCCGCCCGCCGACTGCGTGTTTCGCAATGAAACGGCCAGCGCCTGCACCTACGCCGTGGCGGTCTTGAAGAACAGCTGAAGTTAAACCAGCGCGTCTGCGCGCAGCTGGGCGATGAAGGCGCGCGCGGCGGGCGCCTGTTCGTGGCGGCGGAAGGCGACTGCGATTTCCGAGCTGATCTGCGGCCCTGCCAGTTCGCGAAAGCACACGCCAGGCAATTGCACGCTGGCCATCACGGAATGGGGCACGATGGCGCAGCCCACGCCCAGCGACACTTCCGTCAGCACGGCCACCAGGCTGCCCGGGCGCGACACCACCTGCGCCGCAAAACCGCCGCGCCGGCTCACCTCCAATGTGCCCAATTCCTGCTCCGGCACGATGAAGGCCTGCTGCGCCAGCGCGGCCGGCCCCGCCACATCAAGCAAGGCCAGCGGGCTGTCCGCCTGTACGGCCAGCACGAAACGGTCGCGCAGCAAGACCACGCTGTCGATGCCTTCCGGCAAGTGCAGCGGCGGGCGCACGAAGGCCAGGTCGACCCGGCCCTGGTCCAGCAAGCCGGGCAGGGTATCCATCGCGGTTTCGCGCGCACCGATGTGGATGCCGGGGTGGCTGGCGCGAAAGCGGGCAAACTGGTCTTGCAGCACGCCGGAATACGCGGCCGAGGCCACGTAGCCGATTTCCAGCCGTCCCAGTTCGCCCCGTCCGGCCCGCCGCGCCACTTCCTGCGCCTGCGCCAGTTGCCCCAGCGCGCGCGTGGCCTCGATGACGAACAGTTCCCCGGCGGCAGTCAGGGACACGGCACGCTTGCTGCGCTGGAACAGCCGCGTGCCCAGCAACAGCTCCGTTTCCTGCACCTGCTTGGTCAGCGCGGGCGGCGAAATGCCGAGTTCCGCGGCCGCGCGCGCGAAGTGCAGGCTGTGCGCCACGGCCAGCACGCAGCGGAAATGCCGCAGCTCCATGTCTTTATTTGTATTCACCATGGGTAAATTATAAGGCGGCTGCCTTATAACAGGAAATAATACAGGCGTGCTTACAATCGGGACATGAAGAATACCAACTGGACTTTATATACATGCTCGGGCGTGTGCGCCCTGATCATGCTCGACACCAACGTCGTGGCCGTCTCGCTGCCGTCGATCGCCCGCTCGCTGAACGCCAGCTTCGTCGACGTGGAATGGGTGGTCAGCGCCTACATGCTGGCGTTCGCCTCGTTTTTGCTGCCCGCCGGCAGCATCGCCGACCGCCTGGGGCGGCGCAGGGTGATGCTGTATGGCCTGGCCGTATTCGCGCTGGCGTCCCTGCTGTGCGGCCTGGCGTGGACGCCGTTCGTGCTCAACGTGGCGCGCGCCGTCAAGGGACTCGGCGCGGCGCTGCTGCTCACATCCGCGCTGGCCGTCATCGGCCACACGTTTCACGCGGAAAAGGAGCGGGCGCGCGCCTGGTCCGTGTGGAGCGCGGCCATGGGCGTGGCCATGACGGTGGCGCCCCTGCTGGGCGGCCTGATCACGAGCGCCATCAACTGGCGCTGGATTTTCTATCTGAACCTGCCCGTTGTCGCCATCCTGATGTGGTTGGTAGGCAAGCACGTGGACGAGTCGAAGGATGCCTCCAACGCCAGTTTTGATCCATTCGGCGCGGCATTATTCTCCGCCGGCCTGTTCGCCATCATCTGGGGCTTGATCGACGCCAGCGTGGCGGGCTGGTCCAGCCGCGCCACCATGCTGCGCTTTGTGGCCGGCGCGGCGCTGCTGTTGGTCTTCGTGCTAGTGGAACGGCGCCAGCGCGCGCCCATGGTCGATTTGTCGCTGTTCGGCCGGCGCGTGTTCGTCGGCGCCGTGCTGGGCATGTTCGGCTATGCGATCGCCGCGCAAGTGATGATGACCTTTTTGCCCCTGTATTTGCAGAACGCCTTCGGCTTTTCCGCCGTGCTGGCCGGCTGCGCCATGCTGCCGTTTGCCGTCGCCATGGTGGCGCTGTCGCGTCTGGCGCCGCGCGCCATGCGGGTTCTGGATGATCGCGGCATTCTGGTGACGGGCTTGCTGATCGTCGCCGTGGGCAACGTGGCCACGGCCCTGGCCGCCTCCAGTTTGCAATATGGCTGGGTGGCGGCCGGTATGGTCGTCACGGGCGCGGGGGCCGGATTGCTCAATGGCACGACCCAGAAGGCCATCCTTGCCTGCATCCCGCGCGAACGCACGGGCATGGGTTCCGGCATCAGCACGACCACGCGCTTTGTCGGCATCGTCCTGGCCGTGGGCGCGCTGGGCGCCGTGCTGGCCATGCGCACGGCCGCATCGTTCAACGAGCTGGCGTGGCTGCACGGCTTGAAGGCGTCGCCTGAAATGATAGGACGCATCGTCGCCGGCAACGCGGCCGAGGCCTTCGGCCAGTTGCCGCCCGCAATGCAGGCCGTGGCGCAGGAAGCGGCGCGCCACGCTTTTATCGACGGCTTTGCCAGCGTGCTGTATCTGGCGGGCGGACTGGCGGCCGTGGTGGCGGCGCTGGTGTTCGTGCTGGCGCGGCCGCAGGAAAAAGTGTAACTGTTCAGTAAGTTCCGCGTGCGCGGCCTCTGCTTGTAATATGATGCCATCGAGCAATACATGGCAATCATATAACTACCGCAGGTAATCACATGCGCAGAAAACGGATCATCATTACCAGTGTGCTGGTGGCAGTCATCGGCGTGGCCGCTCCCCTGAGCCTGGCCTTCTATCTGTCGTCCGTGCGCGCCGAGCAGGGCGAGCAGGAGCGCCTGCGCCTGCTCGCCGGCTACGCGCTCGAGCGCGCCCACCGTTCGATCGCCTCGGCCAGCATGGCGCTGCGCAGCGCCGATGCGCTGGAGCTGGCGCCGTGTTCGGAAGCCCATGTCCAGCAATTGCGCCGCATCACCATCACCACGCGCAGCATCGACGATATCGGTTATGTGGAAAACGGCTTGCTCAAATGCACGTCGAACGGCATCGAGGACGAGCGCATCGCCATCACGCCCGCCGACTTCACGCTGGACAATGGCATGGGCCTCGATTTCAACCTGCGCCCCGTCGTCAGCGGCGGCAAGCGCATGGTGGGGCTGTCTTACCGCGCCCATAAGGTGCTGATCGATCCCGTGCGTTTTTCCGACGTCATCGTCGACAACGACATCCAGATGGCCGTGGCCATCGGCAAGGGCGGCGTGCTCGACACCTTGCACCATCCGGACCCGGCACTGGTCAATACGCTGCTTGCCGGCACGGGGGCGAAGGGCGAACTGGCGCACGAGGACAGCATCCATGCGATGCTGTACCGCGATGGCTTGACGGCCGTCATGATCGAGCCGCGCAGCAAGCTCAGCGAGAGGCTGCGCCGCGAACAGCTGCTGCTCTTGCCGCTGGGCCTGTTGATGGCCGCCTTCATCGTCGGCATCGTCGTGTGGCTGTCGCGCCGCCGGCTGTCGCTGCGCGGCGAGCTGGAAACGGCGGTCGAGCGGCGTGAATTCTTTGTCCACTATCAGCCCATCATCGCGCTCGACACGGGCGTGTGCGTGGGCGCCGAGGCGCTGATACGCTGGCGCCGCCCCGACGGCAGCATGATACGCCCCGACCTGTTCATCCCCGTGGCCGAGGAGGCCGAACTGATACTGCCGATCACCGATCAGGTCATCGATTGCGTCATTGCCGACATGCGCGCCGCGCTGCTGGCCGACCGCGAGCTGCACATCGCCATCAACCTGTGCGCCAGCGACATCGAAACGGGCCGGGTGCTCGACGTGCTGGAACGCGCGCTGGACGGCACGGGCATCGAGGCGCAGCAGATCTGGCTGGAAGCGACGGAGCGGGGCTTCATCAACGTGGAAGCGGCCCGCGCCACCATCGAAAAGGCCAGGGCGCGCGGCCATGCCGTGGCCATCGACGACTTCGGCACCGGCTATTCCAGCCTGTCGAGCCTGCAAAACCTGCCGCTCGACGCCCTGAAAATCGACAAGTCGTTCGTCGACACCATCGGCACGGACGCGGCCACCAGCAGCGTCACGCCGCACATCATCGCCATGGCCCGCACCTTGAACATGCTGATCGTGGCCGAAGGCATCGAAACGCAGCAGCAAGCGGACTATCTGCTGGAGCGCAAGGTCGAATTCGGCCAGGGATGGCTGTTCGCGAAAGCGCTGCCGGCCGCGGAATTTCTCACCTTTTACCGGGCGCGCCGCGCGCCATCGTCCACATGAAACAGCCACGCTTTCCCTATCCCTTGCAGCCGCTGCGCGTCCCGGGCGGCTGGCACATCACCGTCAACACCCTGTTCGAGGTAGAAACTGGCCCCGATACGATGGAATGGTTCAGCAGCGCATTGCTGCTGTGGGGCAGCTGCCGCGACTCCGGTTACTGCTTCAACTCGCATTTTGAACCGGAGGACGATCCACAGGGCGAATTCGTGCTGGAGATGGGCAAGGTGGCATATGACCGCCACGGCAAGATCGTCCAGGGCAGCGACGCCTTCCTGGGCGAATTTCGCACGCGCAGCAAGGCGGAATTTGTCGCCCGGGTCGAGCAATTCATGCAAGACCCGGCAGCGTGATTTTTACGGCTTGCGCGGCAGGATGACGTCCTGCCCGCCTTGCTTGAGCACGGCGCTGGCGATCTTGCCCGCGGCATCGCGCGTAAAGGCCAGGTCCGCATCGATGGCGCGGAAGAAGAATTGGTCTTTCGCGCTGGCAAACAAGGGCGCCGATCCCATGCCCGTGCCGGCCGCTTCCAGGCCATTCTTGCCCAGGGTTACCGTCAACGTGAAATCCTTGTCCAATGGATACTCGCCCACGTACTCGGCCAGCGCGGCGCGCGGCAGCGCGATGGCCGCTTGCGGCTTCTTCAGCGGCGGCAGCGGTGTGCCGGGCAGCAGGGTGGACAGGCCCAGGGCGTCGACGTCGCGCGCCGTGTTCGTCAACACCATCACGCCCCGCTTGCCGTCCGTTGTGAACGCCGCATAACTGGCGTAGCCGCCCGTCTGGCCGCTGTGCCAGGCGTAGCTGCGGCCCTGTTTCTGCTCCAGCAGCCAGGACAGGCCGATTTTCGTGTCGCCGTCGGCCGCCAGCGGGCGCTGCGGCAGGATGGCCAGCGCATACGGGCGCAGCGGCTTGAACATATACGCTTGCAGGTAGGCGATCATGTCGCGCGCGCTCGAATACACGCCGCCGGCCGGCGCCACCACGTTCAAATCCCAGGCTGGTGTCGGCTCGCCCGACAGCAAATGGCCGGGCGCCAGGCGCGCCAGCATGCCGTGCGTGGGCTGGTTCGAAGTGGAACGCATGCCCAGCGGCACGGCGATGCGCTTTTGCAGCAGCGCTTCATAGCTGCTACCCGCTTGTGCGGCCAGGGCCGTGCCCAGCACGGCGTAGCCGATGTTCGAGTAGTCAAATGCCGTGCCAGGCGCATGCGGCAGGTGGTAGGCGGCGAGAAATTGCCGCTGTTTCGCTTCCGTGTAATCGGCATACGGGTTGGCCGTATCCTTGGGCGCGAAGTTGTCGGGCAGGCGCGGCAGCGAAGAATAATGCGTGGCCAGGTCGAGCAGGCTGATCTTCTTGCCATCGAAGGCGGGCACGGTATAACCGGGCAATAAAGTGGCCACCGGCTCGTCGAGTTTGACTTTGTTTTCGGCGACGGCGTCGGCCAGCAGCAAGGCCGTCATGGTCTTGGTGACGGAACCGATCTGGTAGACGGTGTCGGCGCCCGGTTTGATGTGCTTGCCGGCGTGTACGCTGCCAAAGCCGTAGACGGCGCTGTCCTTGCCGTCGATCACGGCGATGACGATGCTCGCGTGCATGCCCGTGCGCGTCAGTTCTTCCGCGCGCTGGCGCACGGCGTCGTCCAGCACGGGGGCGGCCAGTGCAGCGGTGCCAGCCAGGCAAAGGGGGAGGAGGGCGAAAGAGGGTGTCATGGGGAAACCTTGTCCAGGGTGGATCGAATGCACGCCGGCCCTTGGAGAAGGTGGCTGGCATGCCCGGTGCAGGATACGGCCCCAACATGAAGGCTTCCTGAGGTTTATGGCATTTTTGTCAGTATGCCAAGGCTTGCGCTTGCGCATTTTTCAGCCATGGGCGCGTCCAGCAAACCCGCCAGCTGCGCGCGCATGTCGGCGGACATACATTGCAGCAATTCGCCGCGCCGGCGCGCATCGGCGCGTTTCTTCGACGGCACGGCGGCCAGCTCCGGCGCCCGGTAAGCCGCGCAGGGCAAGTGATAATTACCGTCGCGCATGCGCAAGGCGTGCAATTCCTGCCACACATGGTCGTAATCGGCGGCGATATGGCGGCGGCGCCGCGCATTCAGGGCGATGCGGTTGTCGTTGCTGATCAAGAACAAATTCGTGCAGGCAAAAAAATCGCCGAAATCGCGCAAGGCCGTCACCATCAGGTTTTTCGGGCGGCAACCGTGCAGCGCCCGCGTGGCTTCCTTGACGGCCAGCTTGCCCGCTTCCGAGCGCAAGCCTTGCAGCGCGCCCAGCTGCAGCGAGACGCCATCGGCGCGCGGCAGGAATAAAAAACTGGCCAGGTAGAATGGCTGGCCGTCGCGCGTCAGGCGCAGGCACAGTTCGCCTTCGCGGTAGCTGTCGTGGATGGCCGTCAGCTGCAAGCGGTACAGCGCCCCATCCTTGCCGTCAAACGCGGCCAGCACCACCGCTTGGCGCGCGGCCCGCTCGACCAGGGTGCGCGCGCCCGCTTGCCACAGGAAACGGTAATGCCCTTCCAGCAAGGCCAGGCGGTCCGTGCAACCGAGTTGGCGCGAGGCGTACGGGCGGTAGATCTTGAAGCGCAAACAAGGATGCAGCTGCGCCAGCGAATTCAGGCCCGGCATGCTGCCCAGGAAGGCTTGCCAGCGCGTGCGCTGGCGTGGAAAGAAGAGGGCGCCCAGCGCCGCTTTCAGGCGGTGTCCGCTGGCACGGCGGGGTAGGGCGGCGCCGTGGCGCAGGGATAAAGCGATGTCAGTCATGGTTCAGCCGGAAAATGGCAGGCGCTGCACAATGAGAGCCTTGCCAATCTGAATGCTACGTGGGCCGGGTGAATTTCATATTAAGACGCTGTTCCATCCATATTTAGAGGATGACAACTAAACATTTGCCTTTTAGTAATACTGGCGCTTATTCTCCCTGCTCGCCAACCCGATGACTGATGCCTTTCATGAACCACCGCCAATTGCTTGTCATTCCCATGCTGCTTGCCGCACTGGCCGCCCACGCGCAAGACCGCACGGCCGATCCCCTGGGGCCCTTGGCCCAATGCATCAATCGCAGCGAGTTTCAGTTCAGGCAGCAGGACCGCCTGCCCGCCCACGTGACGACGCGCAGCGTCAAGCTGGCAACGGGTGAGGGGCAGGTATCGGTGGCCGACGGCTATCGGCTGATGCTGTTCCACAAGAGCAGCTTGCCCTTCGTGAACCTGAAGATTGAACGCAGCGTTGAAGGCAGGTTTGCCGCCGACCGTGACACGATCCTGGCGCAAATGCAGCAGATGTCCGCCAACAGCAAGCCGCCACAGCTGGTGCCGTTGGAAACGGACACGCGCCAGGGCGTGGAAGTGCTAGGATTGAATAACCCGTATATCACGCAATCGTCGGGCGTGATCAGCGTATACACCTTGCTGCATGCCGCCAGCGGGACGGTCGCCACCGCCTACCTGCTCAATCAGCCGGCAGACAAGCGGGAATTCGCGACGGATGCGCAGTACCAGGCTTTGCGCGACCAGTTCCTTGCCGCGCTGGTTCCCTGCATGGCCAACCCAGCGCAGTAAGGCGCGCGCGCGGTGAAAGAGATGCCAGCCATGAACGAACCGCGCACGCCGCCCGAAGATGTGGCGGAGAATGCAGCCACCGCCGCCAGCCAGCTCGATGCGAAAGTCGCCTCGCTGGCGCACTGGCGCGGCAAAACCCTGGCCAGCGTGCGCACGCTGATACGCGCCGCCGTGGCCCTGAACACGTCGACGACACCAAAACGGACCACTACTTGAGACATTATCTGTATATCTGGCATGACCCGGCCGAGCACATGCTGGTCGCTTCCGGCATCGAATTCAAGGATTGTATTGCTGCCCTCGGCAAGGCGGACGGCATCGTGCTGCGCAGGGGCAGTGCCGGCACGCTCAAAAAGCCTGCCGCCTGGCAGACCTTGACGCGGCAGCAACTGCCAGCCCTGGCGCACGAAGATATCCATGCCTGGGGCAGCCATGCCTGGGCCGATTGGCAGGGTGCGCCGCCCGCTTCCGATGATGCGCACGTGGCCGCGATGCTCGGCCACCATGGCGCGCTCGCGCCGCTGCCCGCCTTGCGCAGCCGCTTTCTCGCCTTTGCCCACGACGACGGCTGGTATCTGAAACTGTTTTATAGGGAATGGGATGACGCTGCGGCCTTGCTCGCTGGCACCATCGCGCCAAGCCTGGGCACGCTCGACATGGAGGCGCTGCAACAGGGAGCCGGCGGCTACTGGCTGCAAGACGGCGTGCTCCAGGTGGAGCTGAAAACCCATGCTGTCGACAGCGTGCTGAACCGCCGCCTGTAAGGAATGGATAACGCGCAAGCCATGTGCCTGATTCGACCTTTCGCCAGCGGGGACACGCAGTCCTGCACCGCCATCCTGGCCTTGGCCGGGCGCGACGCCTTTGGCACAGTCGCCGGCAGCGCCGTTTTCACGGCGGCGACGCAGGGCGAAGCCATTCTCGTTGCCGAGTCCGATGGCAGCGTCACCGGCTTTGCCGCCGTGTACACGGGCGACGCGCCGGAGTACTTCCTGCACCATTTGTACGTGCACCCGGCGCACAGCGGCCTGGGCATCGGCGCGCACCTGCTGGCGGCCGTCGTCGCCCGTTTCGGTCCCCATCTGAGCCTCAAGACGCAGCTGGCCAATACGGGTGCGCGGCGCTTTTATGCGCGCGCGGGCTGGGTCGAAGACGCGGCGGACAGCGGCGTGGACGCCATGGGCGCGTGGGTACGGGTGCGCTACCGACGGTAAAGAGTGCGTCAGGGCTGCCTTGAGGGCGTCCTCGAGCTTATCGTAGCGGGCGTCGATGCGGCGCTGTCGTGCAGCGCCAGGCGCGCCGCCATGCCGGCATTGTCGCGCAACAAGCCGTCGCGCTCCTGCGCCCATGCTTCCATTTTCTGCTGCGATAGTTGCCCATTTTCCGCCAGCATGTCGAGCTGCCGGTCTTGCGCGGCCAGCGCCACCTTGGCGTCGTTCAGCGCCAGCAGGGCCGTATCGAGCTTGGCCAGCAGGGCGTCGGCCGACGCGGCCGCCTGCAGGTATTGAAATTCGAACTGGTCGCGCTCGGGACGCACGGTGGCCAGCGCTGCGCGGTCGGCGGCCGCTTCGTCAGCAAGGCGCGCGTGGTCCGCCTGCAGCTGCGCCAGCCGCATGTCTTGTTGCACCAGGGTGGCTTGCTGGCCCTGCAAACGCTGCTGCAGCTGGGCGTTTTCCTGCTCCAGCCTGCTTTCCCGCTGCTGTGCCTGGGCCCGTTCCTCGCTGCGCTGGGTGGCGGCCGCTTCCTGATAATGGTCGAACTGCGAACGCACTTGCGCCAGCTGGCGGTTGAGGGCGGCGATGTCCTCGCCCCGGTCGGCCAGGCGCTGCGTCAGGCCCGCGTTATCGCTGTGCAAAGTGGCCAGGGTGACGGCGCGAAAATGGTGCTCTTCCTTCAGTTGCGCCAGCGCATGCTGCGTGGCCCGCAATTCCTGGGTGAGGGCGGCGCGTGCCTCCGTCAGTTTCAATCGTTCGTTTTCCGTCTTCTTCAGCTTGTCCAGCGCCGCGTCGAGTTCGGCGCGATTCTGCTGCATGCCCGTTTCCAGCTGCTGCGCCACGTCGCGCTGCTGTTTTTCATAGACACCGCGCATCGCTTCCATCAGCTCCGCCGGCAAGCCTGCTTCCGTTTTGACGGCGCCTGCGCCCTGGAACTCTTCCTTCCAGCGCTTGAGCAGGGGAGCGATGGTGCTCTTGCTACCCGTGCTGCCCAGCGCTTCGCGCACGCTGTCGACCGTGGGATTGCGCCCATCGGCAGTGACGATTTGGGCTGCTTTCATAACATCAGAGTACAGAATGCCGGTGCGGGCCATAAAACCACCTATGAACGAAATTTAGTAACGTATTACATGATACGTAATGTCGCATAATATTACGATATAAATTTTTGCGTTTTTTGAAAAAAATAAGTCACGATAAGATTGCTTATCGCGTGTTATTGGGGTGTTTGGCATGCTATTCTGTGTGTCTCCCAGTACAAAACCGCGATTTCGCCGCCGCCATGCCTGATTTGCCCCTCTCGAAACGCCGTGCCGCCGTGGCCAAAAACACCGCCATCGCCACCGCGCCATTACACGGCGCCCTGATCGATGCCGAGCTGGCCGCGCGCCACCAGGCGTTTCTCGCCGCCGCCACGTCCGATAACACGCGCCGCACCTACCGTTCCGCCATCCGCCACTTCCAGGCCTGGGGCGGGACGCTGCCTGCAGATGAGTCCACCGTCATCCGTTACCTGATGGCGTATGCGGACAGCCTGAACGCGCGCACGCTGGCCCTGCGCCTGACGGCCCTGTCGCAATGGCATGTGTACCAGGGCTTTGCCGACCCCGCGTCCACGCCCACCGTGCGCAAAACCCTGGCCGGCATCGCCCGCCTGCACGGCAAGCCAAAGAAAAAGGCCAAGGCTCTGCCGCTGGAGGACCTGGAAACGATCGTGTCCAGACTGGCCGCGCTGGGCAAGGTCAAGGCCTTGCGCGACAGCGCCTTGCTGCAGCTGGGCTTTTTTGGCGGTTTCCGGCGCAGCGAACTGGTGGGATTGATGCTGGAAGACGTGAGCTGGGAGCCGCAGGGCATGGTCATCACCTTGCCTCGCTCGAAAACGGATCAACTGGGGGAGGGCATCGTCAAGGCGATTCCGTTCGGTGACGGCGTCTGCTGTCCGGCCACGGCCTTGCGCGCCTGGCTGGCCGCGGCGCACATCCGCACGGGGCCGCTATTGCGCACGGTGAACCAGTGGGGGCACGTGGGTGCGAAGGGATTGCACGCGAGCAGCATCAACACGATACTGGAGGACTGCGCCAGGCTGGCGGAGCTCGATTACGTGCCGGAACTATCGAGCCACAGCCTGCGCCGCGGCATGGCCACCAGCGCCCACCGGGCCGGCGCCGATTTCCAGGCCATCAAGCGCCAGGGCGGCTGGCGCCACGACGGCACCGTGCATGGCTATATAGAAGAGGCAGGCCGCTTCGAGGAAAATGCGGCCGGGAGTTTGTTGAAGGCGAAGAAGAAGGCGGCGGGCTGAGGCGCCCGACGACACCGCGCAGCGGAGCGCCAGTTGACCGATTGTTATCCCACATTCAACTGATGACATACCCGAGCAAATACAATGCAAACGTAAAGACTGCCAGCAGCAAGAGTCTGCTCAGTTTTTTAGATGTGGTCACGCCGGGCTTTGCGCTAAGCCATCCCGTCACCATAAAAATGAACGATGGGCCAAGAAGATAGGCGACAAGCGCGGCAGTGACCCACCAGGATACCGAACACGGCCCTATTTCGTAGCAAGCGCTGGAGTCGTGGCGCAACAGCTTGACATGAAACCAGAACGGCAGGTGACTGCCAGCGACCGTTGCAGCCCAGCTTGTTAGCAGTCCAGCAATAAGAAACCCTACTGATAAGCCGATACGTTTCACTTGACCTCCCAAAACAGGATGAGGCTTGCGTTGCTCAAGTCCGAGTAGCCAATCGAGGTGCCGGGAATATGAGCACTTGATACGCCAATTCTTCTGCCCACCACCGCGATGAAACCTTCAGCGCCAGAGACCGTCATTCGCTTGCCATTCCAAAAATCAATATAGCCTCCGCTTGCGCTGTCGGGTGCTTCCCCATCGCGAGTCCAGTCAGCATGAAACATGATGATAGCGGTGCGCGCCTTGACCTTGGATTCCCACTCCTTGCCGGTGACGTCCTCGGGCTTATTTGGCAAGCCGCAAAAGGCTGTAGTTTATTGAAGGCGAAGAAGAGGGCGGCGGGTTGAGGGTGTCCGCCAGCGCGTCCGGTTGAATGGGTGACTGGGTTTATTCAGGCAATTCCGGGATGAGCAAAAGATCGAAATATTGCTCGCGCAGCTTGGCGAGCCGCGCCATCTGCGGCGGAACAGGACGCATCTGCAAAGCCTCCCGCATGTATTCCAGGCGAGACTCTGCATCATCACGGTGTTCCTCATCGGGTTTTATAAAGTAGTCGATTGCCTGCTCCTCTTGATATACCAGCTGCTCGAGCGAGTACCAACCGACGTAGTAGCCCAAATTAAAGAATTCCTCAAAGGACTCGGCGATCACTACGTTGTTTTCGTCTGCGGATGGCAGAGTCATTATGATAGGCAAAGTTCCGTTAGTGGATACAAAATCTTTGAGATAACTGTAATGGACACCGTCCCCGCCTGTGCTTGCAAAGGGAACGACGTTGGTAGGGGTGCACCAGTATTGCTCTTCTATTTGAATCATTTCCAGGATAAGGCCACAAGGCTCGAAGACCATATCGGCGGAAGTTTTAAACTTAATTGCGGCAGCATCAGCGACTTGATGCAGTTTTTCAAGCTGAACGGGTAGTTTCATATTTTTAGGCCCAACCTGTTAGACATTGCAAAACGACGAGTTAGCATGGGCGCCTGCGATGTAGCATCTCATGCTGTCGACTCAAGGATCCAGCATGGTTGAGTGTATGGCATCATTGCCTCTTTGGCAAGTAGGAGATATGCATGCAGCTTTGTGAGGCATTTAGAGGCAGCATACGCTGCGCCAACCCCGTCTTGCGGTGCGCGGGAAGCACACCGCCAAGCCAGCGATACAAAAAGCCATCCTCGTCCGCATTCCCAGCTTACAGCCTAGGGGCTGGCCGCAGCGCACATCCTTTCAGGGCCGCTTCGAGAAGGATGCGGCCGGCAGTTTATTGAAGGCGAAGAAGAAACCGGCGGACTGAGGCCGCCCCAAAAAAAGCATTGCGCTTGAAAATCAGGGATGTTGCTGCTTGTAGAGAAACCAGGTCAAGACTGCCATGACTGTCAGAGAGAATAGCGCGCTGATACACACTATCCGCGTTGCGTGATGCTTTCCAATCACTATCCCCAGAAGCGCGCCCCAGGCTATGGGCAAGGTCGCGTAGATGACGACCGACACGACCTTCAGCAAGTTGGAGCATGATTCGCGGCAAATATTGGTCTTGGCAACGACCTCAAACGCATGAGGCAGCATATCGAAGGCGATGCCAACCAGTAAGCCGAGGACAGCAATCTTTTTAACCATCGTTTGACCTCGGGCAGAATGGCTCAGTGTATGGCGTTGTTGCTCCCATGGCAAGCCAGGAGCACACGCCAGGCTTCCGCGGTGCTGCCAGGCCGTATCATGCGGCCGCCTGCTCCCGCGGGCGGATGATCATGCAGGTGGCCGTCGCGTGCGCGTACACTTTACCGGCTTCGTCGCGGATCGTGCCTTCGGAAATGACCAGGTTGCGTCCCGCATTGATGACCTTGCCTTCTGCAAACACCGTCACGTTGAAGGGCAGGGGGCGGCACATCTTGATGTTCAGGTCCGTCGTGCCGTAGCTTTCGCCGGCCGGCAAGACCGTGTGCGTGGCGCAGCCGGTGACCGTGTCGAGCACGGTGGCGGCGAATCCGCCATGCACGCCACCCATGGGATTGGTGTGCGTTTCATTCGCCGTGGCCGTGAAGACGACGCGGCCATGCTCGACCGTGTGCGCATCCATGGGCATGGTCTTGGAAATGCCGGGCCGTGGAAACAGGCCTTGCGCGAAAGCTTGCATCAGTTGCAAGCCGGTCATGTCGTTGGGGTGCATGGGTAACTCCTGTGGGTTAGAAAAAAGGGGATGAAAATGCTTAACCCAACGGCAATGACCGGGGTCAGACCCTCAGGGTCTGACCCCAGCTTTTGTCTGTGGGTTGGCTTGATCTTGCGCAAAACGCAGGCGCGAGGCATGCAGCAGGAAGCGGGCGACGATGGCCAGCTCTTCCTCGCTGAAACCCGCTTTCAGTTGTGCATTCAGGCTGTCGAGCAGGGGCAGGGCGGCGGCCAGCACCTCGCCCCCCCTGGGCGACATGTGCAGCGTGCCGGCGCGCGCATCGAGCGCGGACTGGCCGCGCACGATCAGGCCGTTTTCCTCCATGCGCGCCACCAGGCCCGTGACGGCCGAGTTTTTCAGTTGCAGCGCCCGCCCCAGATCCTTCAATTGACAGCCTTCTTCGCCCTTCAGGGCAAACAAGGCGACGACTTGCGTGCCGGAAAATCCCAGTTCGCTGGTGAAGACGGCGTCTGCCGAACGAAACAGGTTCTGCCGCGCCAGGTTAAGCAGATTGAACAGGCGCGGCGAACGCTCGCCCAACGGGCAGGCTGCGGCATCGGGGACGTCTGAAGTAGGAGAATTATTGGTACGCATGCGAAGTATACTACTACGTATGCGTAATAAATCAAGCGCCAATTGCTAGTCGCGCTGGTGGCGTCCGATGTAGCGTGCGCGTGGCCGTATCAGCGCCGCGCTGGCGGCTTGCTCGGCGGCATGCGCAATCCAGCCGGTCGAGCGGGCCAGGGCAAATACGCTCATGCCCGCGCCCGCGGGCCAGCCAAACGCCAGCTCCATGGCCGCCAGCGCCAGATCGGCGTTCGGACGCGCATCGAGCAGTTCGCCCGCCGTGGCGCAGACGGACAGGATGGCGCGCAACTGCGGATACGCTTGCGACAGCGCCGACAAGCGGTCCAGCAGATACGCGGCGCGCGGGTCGCCCAGCGGATACAGCGGGTGGCCAAAGCCGGCGAATTCCGGCGCGACGGTCTTGTAAAAGGCGTCGATGCTATCCCTGGCGTCCGGCGCGGCCAGCGCCTGCGTCAACATGCACCTGGCCGCCGCGCTGCCACCGCCGTGCTTGTCACCGGACAAGGCCGCCAATCCTGCCCCCAGTGCGGCCGGCAGGCTGGCGCCCGTCGAGGCGACGCAGCGCACGGCAAAGGTGGACGCGTTCAATTCATGGTCGGCCAGCAGCACGAGGGCGGCGCGCAGCAATTCAGTCTGGTCCGGGTCCGCCTGCCACGCCAGCGCCAACTGCTGGTGCAGCGGCAGGGTGGATGGCGCCGTCTGCAGCAGGGCGGCGGCCAGCAGGCGCATCAAGGCGGGCCCGGACTCCAGCGCGTGCGGCATGTCCGCTGGCGTCAGCATGGTCATGGCCAGCATGGCGCGCGCCAGCGGCGTCGCATCTGATGCGCAGGCCAGTCCTGAAGGCAGGGCCGGCGCATCTTGCTGGAAATAGTCTGTCGCGTTGTCGTCCCACAGCAGGCCGGCGGCCGTCTCCAGCGTCGCGGACTCGGCCAGCGCCGTCGCATCGCAGCCCCGGTACAGCAGCCGGCCATCGAGAATGTGGGAAATCCGCGTCTCGAGCACGGGCAAGCCCCAGTGCATGGCGGCCACTGCCGTCTGGCCGCCGCGCTTGGCGTCATTTTTGCGAGCCGCCAGGCGCAATACCTCTTCCTGCGGATAGCGCTTGCGGCGCGAATCTCCCTTGCTGACGGAAGCCAGCAAGCCCCGGCTCACGTAGGAATACAGGGTGGGCAGGCTGACGCCGAGGAGGCGCGCCGCGTCAAGGGCGGATAAGTCGTTTTTCATGGCGGCGATTGTATCTGTATATTGATTCGTAGAATCAAGATTGACGGGCCGGGCAGCGCGTCACTAGACTCATGCCTTTCCAGGAGCCTCCATGAGTACACACATCATTCGCACCCTGCGTCCGGACGACGCCGCGCCCTTGCTGGCCTTCGAACACGCCAACCGGGCCTGGTTCGAACGCCATATCGACCGGCGTCCCGATACTTTTTACAGCATTGACGGCATCCAGGCCCACGTCGCGCAATTCCTGGACGAGCACGCACAGGGGCGCATGCACCCCTGCGTCATCGTCGACGAACAGGGACAATTGATCGGCCGCGCCAACCTCAAGGATATCGACGGGCAAGCGCAAACGTCCGAAGTCGGCTACCGCATCGGCGAGCAGCAGGCGGGCAAGGGCCTGGCCACAGCCGCGCTGTACCACCTGATCGCCCTGGCACAAGACGAGTGGCGGCTGGCCAGTCTGTGCGCCTACGCTATCGACGGCAATGCGGCCTCGATCCGCGTGCTGGAACGCTGCGGTTTCGTGCAGGGAACGGCCGTGCCCGATATTGCCATCGTGGCAGGCAAGGTTGTCGATGGCCATGCGTATGCGCTGGATTTACGGGCGGCTGGGGTAGACTATGCCCTGTGATAAATAAACAAAATTGACAGATATGAATCGCGAAAAACCCCAGCACATCATCGTCATCGGCGCCGGCATCGTGGGCGCCTCGCTCGCATATCACTTGGCCAGCAAGGGTGAAAAAGTCACCGTGGTCGAGGCGGGCGGCATCGCTTGCGGCGTGACGGGTACGTCGTTCGCGTGGATTAACACGTCCTGCGCCGGTCCCGACCCCATTGCGGCCCTGCGCGGTGGCGCCATCGCGGCCTGGCGCCGGCTGGAAACGCAGGTGCCTGAATTAAAAGTGCGCTGGCACGGCGCCTTGTCGTATGGCACGCAGGATGGGCGCGTGTCGCCCGAGTCCCTATTGATAGACCGCGCGCGCATCACCGAGCTTGAACCGCGTCTGCGGCGGCCGCCGGAACAGGCGATCTTTGAGCAGGAACAGGGCGCGCTCGACGCCGTTGCCGCCACACACGACTTGCTGGCAGCGGCCAAGGTGCTGGGCGTGACCATCCGCACGCATACGCCCGTGCTGGGTTTTGTGGTCCAGGACGCGCGGGTGACTGGCGTGAAAACGGTCGCTGGCCTCATGGACGCGGACGTGGTCGTGCTGGCGGCAGGCACGGGAACTGCTGCGCTGGCGGCGATGCTGGGCGCCAGCCTGCCCATCCACGCCTCGCCCGCCATTTTCATGCGCTACCAGGCGCCGCCCGGCCTGGTGCACAGCATTATTTCCAGCCATGCAATGGAAGTGCGGCAAGCCGAGGACGGCACCATGCTGGCGGCGGAAGATTACCTCGACGACGCGCCGGAAAACCAGCCCGCCGCCATGGCGCAGCGCACGGCCAGCGCAATCCGCAATGAACTGGAAGGAGCCGAGGCCATCGCGCCAGAATTCGCCGGCATCGGCCTGCGTCCCATGCCGGCCGATGGCGTGCCCATCGTCGGCCATTTGCCCCAGGTCGAAGGCGCGTACGTGTGCGTCATGCATCCAGGCGTTGTGCTGGCCGCCATCGTGGGCCAGCTTGCCAGCGAGGAAATCGTCACTGGCGAGCCAGGATCAGCCTTGAAAGCTTGCCGGCCCGCGCGTTTCCTGGCTTGATTATTTGTCGCTGATTCCTACGGCACAGGCACCACGAACACGGGCAGGACGAATGGCGCTGCCTCCTGCTCATCGTCATTCTCCGATGGTGACTGCATATAGTGTTCGTTGCGCCAGTCCCCGTTCACCACGCGCTCGGCGATCAGCGCCAGATCCTGCGTTTCGCGCAGTTCGCAGCGAAACGGCAGCCGCCCATGCGAGCGCGACACCAGGCTGTAGCGCAACTGCCGGCATTGCGCATCGTGCCAGCAATAGAACAGCATGTCTTCGCCAGCGAGTGCGCTACTACGCGCCGCGATCACCTCACCAATGAACTCGACGATATCGGCCGCATGGATCTGCGGCGTTTCCTCGTCCGTGGGCGAAAAGCTCCACATATTGGTTCGGGCTTCGTGGTTGATGTCGTCGGGATCAATTTCCACGGCATCGTCTTTTGCCATGGCGAGCCAGCTGCTTACGACGGTTGAGTGAATCATGTAAAGCTTTCAGTACTTATCAATATTTATTTATGCATCGCCGGCTTGACTATGTCGGCGCATCCATTCATCGGCCACATCGCCCATGGTTTTGGCGGCGCCATCGCATATCCAGGCCATAAGATCACGGTCGAGTCTGAATCCGGGGCCGCACTGATCCAACAGGAAGCGCCTGACGTTTTGCGTGTTTTTATAGCGGGCGTCGACGCTGGTCTGCCGGGTAATGACGCCGCCGTGCCAATCGAAATCCATGCTGTGCTCCTTAGTAATACCGACGTACAGCGCAAGCTGGATGCCGACAGAGAGGTGAGATGAGACAGCATTGTATGCCAGCATCATCCCATCCAGAAATTTTTAGGACTAATCTTATATGCGGCAGAATTTATTAGCTTTAGGATAAGCAGCATCACTGCCCAGTGATGATTGTTGCATCAAATACTCTTGAATAGCCATGAAAAATTTTGATAAAAGCATCATTGTGTCGATAATTTTTTTCGCGACATCGATTTCCCTGCTATTTTTCCTATTGAGTGAATGCGCATGGATTTATTATTGCTTACTGAATTTCTCAATGCGCAACCCTTCCATTTTTAACGGAATAATTATATTTTTAATCTCATTGACCTTTGTTTCTTTCTATATTTACAAATCAAGAAAGAGAAAATTTAACAAGGCAGAGCAATAGCAGAACTTGAAAAAAAATGAATGTATCTCCTGGTGGCGTTCCTCGGGAATAGGGCAATGGATCTTATTATAATTATATTGCTTAAAAAAAGGAGCCTCTATGGCAAAGAACATATTAATGGCTTTGGTGGCAACTTTGATTTTTTCTTTTGTGTTTCCATTGATCTACCCATTGGTGAACGGCGCCGATGGGAAGGCATCGTCGGTAGTAATTTCGTCTGTGTTCTTCTTCATCGCGATGATGGCTGCATTCACTCTTTACTATCGTAACAAAAAGTAGTTTTTAGAGCGCTCGGGGTTCAATCCGAACGCTCTATTATTTTATATATCAAGAACCGCCTGGTTATAGATGCGTTTAAAGAATAAATTCGGCTTCTTCTCCTGCCATATTTTCATCGCCTGAATCAGTATTTTATTATCCAGGGCGTGTTGGGGAATTTTTTCATTTTCTATTTTTAGATGGTTTCGTCGCGTCGATTCCAGTTCGCCCCTAAAGGGTTGGATTAAAAATTCCGGAAACACTGGCCACAAATTCACCGACCGATGTACGAGATTTTCTAAAATTTTTATCGCCGCGCAAGACGATTTATAAGCCTCTGCGAGGATTCAATTGGACTTATAAAGACAGGCAATTAATAACATACACCCGGATTTTGCATGAGAGCGATTTACCATCTGACGATTTGCTTCAAGTTTGTCCCGGAATTTACCAGGAATACATTGAAAAGGATTTTGAAGTCCGGGTAACAATTATGGGAAAACATTGTGTTGCGGCTGCGTTGCATGCCCCAGACAAAGAAGACTGGCGCATGTCATCTGAAAAAAACGCATTGGTTGCAGTTGCACACAAGCTTCCTATTTCAGTACAAGAAATGTGCATTGCCTTTATGAGAGATCTGGGAATTGTCTTTGGATGCCTAGATTTCGTTGTAATACCTGATGGTGATTATATTTTCCTGGAAGTTAATGAAGCCGGGTAGTTCATGTGGGTGGAGCAAATGATTCCTGAGTTTTTATTAATTGATGCATTTTCTGACTTTTTAATTGAGCGCGACCCTGATTTTCAATGGAAAAGCAAGAGCCCAGGAATAACGGTTAAAGAAATTCTGCGTGACAAAAGTTTCAGAGATTTGATGTGGATAGCTGATAGGCATGTTTCTGGCCGCAGCCCAACAATACTATAGAAAGTAACCATGAAAATAATTTGTGCATACTTGTTACCAATTTTGTTCTCATTCATATTTAATGCGGGTGCTTCGGAAAACTGTTCTTCGGTGCCTGATGAGTTAGACCAAATGGCCACAGCGGATCAATCCCTTCGTTATGATGGGCATAATATTGGACTTAAAGGACCGGAGGAACGTGCAGATTGGAATTTGAAGGTGCAGACCTTGAATCACGTGAACGGTGAAAAGCTAAAATCTATCTTGGATCGATGCGGATGGCCGAGTGAGGAGACTCTCGATGGAAGATCGTCGTCGGCTGCACAGCTCATCGCGCAACATTCTGACCATGACGATCAGCTGCAGATGCGAGCCCTAGCGGTGATCGAAGGCCGCGTACGAAATGGGACAGTTGATCCAAAGCAGTTTGCTCACCTCTCTGACCGAATTCAGCTTCGCAGGACAGGCAAACAAATTTATGGCACGCAACTCTTAGTAAGCAATGAAGGTATCACATTACCATCGACTGAGATCGATGACATAGATAGCGTCAACAAACGTCGTAAAGCTTTGGGAATGGAATCGGTCGAAGCCTATATTGCACAAGCAAAGGAATCTCAGTTTGGCAAAGTTACTCGCTGAAAAAATGTAAGTCGAAAAATTTAGGTGGGTAGCTGGCAGCGCTTGTACGGCTTGCTCTTAGTTGGCGTCTAGACTGCATGTCAGCCATGTGACACCGCTTGCCAATCTCGCTAAGAAAGCGAATTGATCAGCCATTTCTCATAACATCAATTAGCGACCTTGCAATCAATTTTTATTCGAAAAAGAATATTATCTTGCATAATCAATTCTGCAATATCGTCTCCGTCGCAAGCCCTGATCCGTTCGTTCAAAAGCTGTTCCGCCAGCAAGCCATCGAGCATCTAGGCAATAAACAATACGGCACCGTATTGCTTGCGCGCCCCGTCAGCCATGTATTCCTGACCTGGCTGTTCCTCTCCATCGCGCTGGCCATCGTCGCTTTCTTTATCTTCTTCAGCACCACCCGCAAGGCGCAGTCGCAGGGCGTGCTGCTGCCGACCAGCGGCGTGATCCGCATCATGCCGGGCCAGGCGGGCGTCATTGCCGGGGTACGCGTCAAAGAGGGCCAGGCCGTGCGCGCGGGCGAGGTGCTGTTCGTGCTGTCGGGCGAACGCAGCAGCACCAATGCGGGGGCGCCCCAGCAGCTCGTATCAAGCCTGTTGAAAAGCCGGCGCGACAGCTATGACGCGGAATTGCAGCAGTCGCGCCTGCAATCGCGCCAACGCATGGCGGCGGGCCAGCGCCGGGCCAGCGACCTGGCGGCGGAAATCGGCCGCATGGACGACCAGATCGCGCTGCAACAGCGCCGCATCACCCTGGCGGAACAGTCCTACCAGCGCTACGGCGAGCTGCACGCCACCCATTACATTTCATCGGCGCAACTGCAGGATAAGCAGGCCGAGCTGCTGGACCAGCATCAGCGCCTGGCGGAATTGCAGCGCATCAAGTCGGCTAGCGGCCGCGAACTGGCCACCACGCAAGCGGACGTGCGCGACTTGCAGGTGCAGGCGCAGCGCGACACGGAAGGTTTGCAGCGCAATGTGTCCGCCATTGAACAGGACCTGACGGAAAACGAGGCGCGCCGCGAAATCCTCGTGCGCGCGGCGCAGGATGGCATGGTCACGGCCATCACCACCGAGCTGGGGCAGACCGTGGCGGCCAACAGCGTGCTCGCCTCCGTGCTGCCGCAAGGCGCCCAGCTGGAAGCGGAAATCTACGCGCCGTCGCGCTCGGTTGGCTTCATCAAGCCGGGCATGACGGTGCTGCTGCGTTACCAGGCCTATCCGTACCAGAAATTCGGACAGTATCCGGCGCTCGTGCGCGAAGTGGCCAGCACCTCGCTGCGGCCCGAAGAGCTGGCGGTGCCGGGCGCCGTCAGCGGCACGAATGGTGAACCCTTGTACCGCATCCGCCTGAGCTTGCAGCGCCAGAGCGTGCAGGCGTATGGCGAAACCCTGCCACTGAAGTCGGGCATGCTGGTCGACGCCAGCGTGCTGCTGGAACAGCGGCGCCTGTATGAATGGGTGCTGGAACCCCTGTTCAGCATTTCCGGGCGCCTGTAAGCCCTCTCTTGATTGATACCCACAATACGCATGCACCTTCCTGATCTTGCCCACCTGTCCTTCTGGCGCAGTCAGCGCCTGCCCGTCCTGCTGCAAACGGAAGCGGCCGAATGCGGCCTGGCCTGCTTGTGCATGGTGGCCAGCTACTGGGGCCACCAGACCGACATTTCCAGCATGCGCCGGCGCTTTTCCGTGTCATTGAAAGGCGTGACTTTAAAAGGGCTGATGGCGATGGCGCAGGGGCTGGCCCTGCATACGCGCCCCTTGAAACTCGACATGCAGCATTTGCCCGAGCTGAAGCTGCCCGCCATCCTGCATTGGGACTTGAACCATTTTGTCGTGCTCAAGTCCGTGTCCGGCAGCCATGCCGTGATCCACGACCCGGCCGTGGGCGAGCGCCGCCTGCCCTTGGCGGAAGTGGCGAAACACTTTACGGGTGTGGCGCTGGAACTGACGCCCACCGCCGAATTCCAAAAGGCCGAGGAAAAGCAGCAGTTTTCGCTGCTGTCGCTGATGGGGCGCGTGGTAGGCCTGAAACGCGGCTTGCTGCAATTGCTGGTGCTGGGCCTGGCCTTGCAGGTGTGCGCGCTGGTGGCGCCGTTCTACATGCAATGGCTGGTCGATGAAGCCTTGCTGGCCGCCGACCGCGACCTGATCACCGTGCTCGGCTGCGGCTTCTTGCTGCTGGTGCTGGTACAGACGGCCATCGGCGCCGTGCGTTCCTGGATCACGACGGTGCTGGCCACGAATCTGAACTTGCAATGGCTGGGCAACGCCTTTGCCCACTTGCTGAAGCTGCCGCTGCAGTACTTCGAGAAGCGCCACACGGGCGATATCGTCTCGCGCTTCAATTCCATCGAAACCATGCAACATAGCCTGACGACGCAGTTTATCGAAGGCGCCATCGACGGCGTGCTGGTGCTGGCCACCCTGGGCATGATGCTGTTCTACAGCCCGCTGCTGGCGGGCGTGGCCTGCATCGCGGTGCTACTGTATGTATTGCTGCGCTGGGCCCTGTTCAAGGCCATGCGCGAGGCGACGGCCGAGCAGATCATCCATGCGGCCCGGCAACAGACGCACTTCCTGGAATCCGTACGCGGCATCCAGAGCATCCGCCTGTTCGGCCGCGCCGCCGAGCGCCGCGCCAGCTGGACCAACGCGCTGGCCGACCAGTTCAATGCCGACCTGCGCATCGCCAAGCTGTCTGTTTCCTACCAGACGGCCAATACCTTGCTCTTCAGCGCCGAACGCGTGATCGTCATCTGGATGGCGGCGCTGGCCGTGCTGGACAACCGCTTTTCGGTGGGCATGCTGTTCGCCTTCATCAGCTACAAGGACCAGTTCAGCCAGCGCATGGCCAGCCTGGTCGACAAACTGTTCGAGCTGCGCATGCTGCGCCTGCATGGCGAACGGGTGGCCGACATCGTCCTGACGGACGCGGAAGAAGACGGCAGCGACGTCGAGGTGGACATGGACGATATCTCGCCATCGATCGATATCCGCAACCTGACGTTCCGGTATGCCGATGGCGAACCGGATGTATTGAGCGGCCTCAATCTGCACATTCCCGCTGGCCAGTGCATCGCCATTACCGGCCCGTCGGGCTGCGGCAAGACAACCTTGCTCAAGTTGTTGCTCGGCTTGCTGCAGCCGACGCAAGGCGAGATCCTCATCGGCGGCATCCCGCTGGCCAGCCTGGGCTTGACGAACTACCGGCAATTGCTGGGCACGGTCATGCAGGAAGACACCTTGTTCGCTGGCTCGATCGCCGACAACATCAGCTTTTTTGCCCCGTCTCCGAATGACCGGCAAGTGCAAGCCTGCGCGCACCTGGCTGCCGTGCATGCAGAAATCGCCGCCATGCCGATGGGCTTCAATACCCTGGTAGGCGACATTGGCAGCGGCCTGTCCGGCGGCCAGAAACAGCGCATCCTGCTGGCACGCGCCCTGTACAAGAATCCGAAGTTGCTGGTGCTCGACGAAGCGACCAGCCACCTCGATACGCGCAACGAACAGGCGGTGAACGCGGCAATCCAAACAATCACGCTCACGCGCGTGATCGTTGCGCACAGGCCGGAAACCATCGCCATGGCGCAAAGGGTGGTGGTGCTGCAGCAAGGGACAATCGTTGTGGATGTCATGCAAGAAACACCGGATGCCTCATGAACGTCGCTACCGCTTCCTGAGCAACAGGTCCATTACATCGCAGCGTACCTCACCCCCGCGGCCCATCCAGCAGCAACTCCGCCAGCCTCGTCGTCAGCCACAAACTCGTCTCGCTGAGCTTTTTCCCATGAATTGACAAGCGCCGCACGGGCAGGCGCGACAAGGCCAGCGCGGGGCAGGGCACTTCCTGCAGATACCCCTTGTAATTGTCGTAATTGGCGATGTTCAGGGGCAGAATTGCCCAGCCCAGCTCGTCCGCGACCATTTCCGCGATGCTGTAGAAACTGTCGGAAAACCAGACGGCGGGGCTGAACGCGTGTTCGCGGTTGAGCTCGGAATCCATGATAAGTTGGCGGTAGCGGGTCAGCTCGTTGCGGCTGACTTCCTGGCCGTGGGCCATGGGGTGGCCTTTGGCCACGAACACGCCTTGCGCCACGCTGCCGATGTGCTGCTGTTCCAGCACGGGAGAAATCGGGCCGCGGTCGAAGTGGAAGGCCACGTCGGCTTGCTGCTGCTCCACGTATTGCGCCACCTCGGACGCCGTGGCGTTGAGCATCACCAGTTCCAGCGCCGGGTAGCGCGCCGCCAGTTCCTTGACCAGGGTGCCGATGGCCAGGTAGGGCAGGGCTTCGTCCAGCGCCAGGGTCAGCTGCGCTTCGGGCGCCTCGCTCAGCAACTGGGCGCGCAGTTGCAAGCGCTCGGCCTGGCGCAGCAATTCGCACGCTTCCAGGTGCATCACCTTGCCCGCTTCCGTCAGCACGGCGCTGCGGCGCGAGCGGTCGAACAGTTCCACGCCGAATTCCGCTTCCAGCAGCCCGATCGAGGTGCTGACCACCGATTGCGCGCGGCCCAGCCGGCGCGCGGCGCCCGAGAAAGAACCGGCCGCGACGGCCGCTTCAAAGTAGCGCATTTGTTCCAAAGTCCATTGCATGGCATCCACCTATCTGTTTTACAGATGGATTTTAACTTGAATGCCATTCAGGGGCGACATAAAATGCCTTTACATTTTCAACAACACGAGATCCGCCATGAAAAACGCTCAAGCCAATTCACCCGCCATCAGCTTCAGCTGGTGCCACGACGCCACCGCCGAAGATACCTTGTGCAAGTTATATCTTGACAACGTCAGCGCCGACTATATCTCCCATTCGGAGCTGCAGGGCGAGCGCGCCGACGCGCCAGGCAATTGGCGCGCGGACTTGCCTGAGGTCATCCGTGGCGAAATCCGCGCCGCCCTGTCGCATGACTGGGCGCATGGCGATTCGACCCTGCTGGCTGTTGCCACATCGGGCGAAACCATCGTCGGCATGGCCTTGGTCTCCATTGACACGCGCCAGCGCGCTTCGAAATCGTTCGCCGCGCTGGACGATCTGGTCTTGCTGCCTTCCGTGCGCGGCAGCGGCATCGGCAGCCAGCTGGTGGAGTGGGTGGCCGATGAGCTGCACAGCCACGGCATCGCCCGTTTGTTCCTCGAATGCGGCGCGCACAACCTGACGGCGCAGACCTTCTTCCAGGGACGCGGTTTCAAGCAAGTGTCCGTCGTCATGCTGCGCGAACTCGACGCGATGACCTCCGCCGTGGATGACAAGGATGGTGACCGTGGCTGACGCCCGCCGCCCCCGACAAGCCCAGGCCCGTGGCAGCCTGGAACGTAAATATTTGCGCAGCACCCGCTTTATCCAAACAGATAGTTGTTAAAAGTTATACTAAAATTACTGAGTTACCCATGCATCCAATGAAAAAATGGCTGACGCTGGCCATCGTCTCCAGCGCCTTGTTCCTCATCGTGGTCGACATGACCGTGCTCTACACCGCCTTGCCCGCGCTGACGCGCGACTTGCAGGCCACTTCCTCGCAAAAACTGTGGATCATCAACGTGTACGCGCTGGTTGTCTCCGGTCTGCTGCCCGGCCTCGGTACCCTCGGTGACCGCTTGAGCCACAAACCCGTTTTCCTTGCCGGCCTGGCCGTGTTCGGCATCGCCTCGCTGTGCGCCGCGTTTTCGCCCGCGCCGGAATGGCTGATCTTTGCCCGCGTGCTGCTGGCCATCGGCGCCGCCTTGATGATGCCGGCCACCTTGTCCATCATTCGCCTGACCTTTACGGATAACCGCGAGCGCTCGTTCGCCATCGGCGTGTGGGCGGCGATTGCCTCCGGCGGCGCCGCGTTTGGCCCCGTGCTTGGTGGTTTCCTGATGGAACATTACTGGTGGGGTTCCGTCTTCCTGATCAACGTGCCCATCGTGCTGCTGACCCTGGTGCTGGCCGCCGTCGTCCTGCCGAAACGGGCCGGTAACCGCGACAAACCGTGGGACCTGAAGGGTTCTTTGCAAATCATGATGGGTCTGCTTGGTGGCGTGTATGCGATCAAGGAGCTGGGCAAGTCGCAGCCCTCGTATGCGCTGGCCGCCGCTTCGTTCGCCGTGGGCGCCTTCTTCATGCTCAAATTCGTGCGCCGCCAGAAGCGCCAGGCCAAGCCGCTGATCGACTTCGCCCTGTTCCGCGAACTGCCGTTTTCCAGCGCCGTGGCCGCCGCCATGGTGGCGTCCGCCGCTCTGATCGGCATGGAACTGGCGCTGAGCCAGCACATGCAGCTGGTGCGTGAGTTATCTCCGCTGGAAGCGGGTCTGCTGCTGCTGCCATTGCCGCTGGCGTCCGTGTTTGCGGGACCGCTGACCGGTTTCATGCTGCCGCGCGCCGACAAGGCCAAGGTGTTGTGGGGTTCGCTGTTGTTGTCCGGCATCGGCATGGCGTCGTATCTGGTGCTGCATGACGCCGCCGTCTCTGCCCAAGTGGCCAGCCTGGTAATCCTGGGCCTGGGCCTGGGCGCCGTCATGACGGCCGCATCGAGCGCCGTGATGCTGAACGTGGCTCCCCAGCAAGCCGGCATGGCAGCCTCGATCGAGGAAGTGTCGTATGAACTGGGCGCCGTGATCGGCGTGACGGTGCTGGGCACCATCTTGTCGGCCGTCTACAGCGCCACCCTGGTGATCCCGGAAAGCGCTGGCATCTTGCCGAACGCCCACGACACCCTCGATGCGGCGCTGCTGGCCGCCGAGCAATTGCCTGCCGAACTGGGCTTGCAAGTGTCGGAACTGGCCCGCTCGGCCTTCGACAAGGCGTTCATTGTCGTGCTGGCTACGGCTTCCGCCATCCTGATGGCGGCCGCGGCCACCATCCGCCACCTGCATCTGCGGGCACGCCGGGCGATCTCGATCTGATGGATCAGCGCTTCAGCAGCGGCGCCACCTTGTCGCGCAAGACCGTCCATTGGGCGTCGTGCACGGCCTGGTTGGGGTCGTGTCCGGCCCGTTTCACCAAGGTAAAACCTTTGGCCGGCGCCGTGATGCTGTCAAAGTAGGTGCGCGCGATGACGGGCGAGGTCAGCAAGTCCGCTTCGCCCATGATGAAAAACACGGGCAAGTCAAAGCGCGTGCCCAGCGCAGGCAGGTCGACCTTGGCGAACATGCCATCGCCGCGCAGGCCGATGAACTGGATGTACGAGTAGTCATCGGCCGCCTCGGCATCCGCCAGGGCTTGCGGCGTGGCGTAGAACGGCGCCGGCTGCCACCAGTGCTTGGGCGGCGGATCCGTTGCCAAACCTTCATATTTGCGGTCGAAGCGGCGCAAGATGCCGAAGTTGCGCGGGTCCGTCCATGGCGGTGCACCGAGCGCCGTCAGCTTGTCCACCGTGGCGGTATCGCCAGCCGCTTGCGCCAGCGCCATCACTTCCCGGTACATGCCGGTCTCATTGTCCCTGGCATTGACCACCTGCGCCGTGCCGATATACGCGTGGAACAGGTCGGGGCGCGCCTTGGCCATGTGCACGCCCAGTATCGATCCCCAGGAACTGCCCATCAAAATGACTTTCTGCTGGCCCAGATGCTGTTCGATATAGCGCGCCACGGCGATGCCGTCGTCGCGCATCTGTTCCACCGTCAAGGTCATGTCTTCCGTCGGCTGCTGTTTCGCATACGTCATGCCGGCGCCGCGCTGGTCCCACTGCACCAGGGTGTAGTGGCGTTCCCAACCGGTATAGATGGCCTCCGCGTAGGGACTCAGTGCGTTGCCGGGGCCGCCATGGATGAACAGGATCACGGGATTGCCGCAGGCGGCGCCCGTGACCGTGATCCATTGCTCGATGCCATTGATGGGCACATAGCCTTGCTCGCGCACGGCTTGCGTAGGCGAGGCACACGCAGGTACGGGAGCCGCTTGCGCCGTGTTGAAACAAGTTAAGAGCAGCAATGCCAGGCCTGTGATGCGCATATCGTCCTCTTCTATATAGTGGGGGGAACTACAGCGTGCAATCGTGCGCCGGTTTGCCGGCAATAAAACGGGTGCTGGCCTGTTCAAAGCAGGCGGGCGCCGTCCACAACAGGAAATGCGGGGCCTTGTGCACGGTGGACAGGGCCACCTTGCCGGCCTTGCTCTGCGTCAAAGCCTGCACTTGCGCCTGCGCGCCCGCGTACGGCGTCTTCGGGTCCAGCGTTCCCTGCAGCACCAGGGTCGGCGGCATTTTCGCCGGCAAGGCGCCAAAATAGGCGTCGCGCGGGTAGGTCGGCAAGCCGCCGCCCAGCAGGATGCGGGGCAGGGGACTGGTAAACAGCAATTTCTCCTCATCGCGGTCGATGTCGGTGGCGGCCCAGTTGGGGCGCAAGGACGGCTGCAGATTGTTTTCCGAATTGCTGATGATGCTGACCAGCGGAATCGACAACGGCGACTGGGGATAGCTGCCCAGGCTGGCCGCCGCCTGCGTCAAGGTAACGCGCACGGACGCCAGTTCCGTCTCGCCGCCCTGGTCCAGCTCGCGCAGAAGATACGGAATGCGCGCGCGGGCGTTTGGCACGTCAAGCATGCCGCCCAGGAAGTTTTTCAGGTTCTTGCCGGGGATCTTCGCCAGCAGGGCGGGGTCCGCTTGCGCCTTGTCCAGCACGCGGCGGTACAGCGTTTCAGCCGGCTCGCCCAGTGCCGCATGGCAAGCCGCATCCGCGTCGCATTCGGCCAGCACCTGCATGCCGACGGTGTTGACCACGTGCGAACGCTGGCTCAAATCCCAGCGCGCATCCGTTTGCGGCGGCACCAGCGAGTCGAAGATGACGCCCTTGACGGGCAGCGGCCCCAGTTGCAATGCCCGCAAGACCAGCTGCGTGCCATACGATACACTGTATACATAGACGGGCGGCTGTTTGCCTTTGACCTTGCGTTCGCCTTCGATCAGGGCTTGCAAGTCGCGCGCCGCCATCGTGATGGAAAACTGGCCCGCGTATTCCGGTACAAGGTTGAGACCGGCAAAGCAGCTGCCCCATTCAGCGCCAGCCAGCGCGCGGCCGCCGGGGCTTTGTTCGGATTCCTCCACCTTGCACAGGCGCGACGAATGGCCCGTGCCGCGGTGGTCGGGGATGAGGAATTCAAAGCCGGGAAAGCTGCGGCGCAAGGTGGGCAGCAAGCTGTAGAACGAGGCGCCCGATTCGCCGGGACCGCCCGCCACCAGCCACAGGGTGCCTTTGGCCGGTTTGCCGGCAGGTACATCGGCGGCAAACTTGCGCACAAAGACGTGCATGGCGTCGCTGTCGCCCACGGCGTGGCCCTGGGCATCGTAGCTGCCGGGCACGTTCAAGCCCGAGCACAGGCTACCGGGCCTGGCCGTATCGGCGCAGGGGGTGAAGAACATCGGTTCGGCATGCAGCGAGGTGCCAGCCAGCAGAGTGGCCAGCAGGGTCAGGCGGGGCAGTAAGGTCATCGGCTACTTTGGCGGCGGTGGGGAACAGCTGCCAAAGTAGCGTTTTTTACACCAATTGTCCAGATGGAAAGTTTTCCACTCGGATTTATTTGGCCTTGCTGCCACGCAACAGCCTGAGACCGTTCGCCACCACGAGCAAGCTGGCGCCCACGTCGGCGAACACGGCCATCCACAAGGTTGCCATGCTGGCCAGGGCCAGGCCGAAGAAGACGGCCTTGATGCCGATGGCAAAGCTGATGTTTTGCACGAGGATGTTGCGCGTGCGCTGGCTCAGGCTGATGAATTCAGGCAATTTGCCCAGTTCATCATCCATCAGGGCCACGTCCGCCGTTTCGATGGCCGTGTCGCTGCCGGCCGCGCCCATGGCAAAGCCGATGTCGGCCTGCGCCAGGGCAGGGGCGTCGTTGACGCCGTCACCGAGCATGGCGACCACGCCGAATTGCTGCTGCAAGGCCTTGATTTCATCGAGCTTGTTTTCCGGCAGCAATTCCGCCTTGACCAGGCTGACGCCGACCTCGGCAGCGATGCGCTGCGCCGTCAGCACATTGTCGCCCGTCAGCATCACGGTGGTGACGCCCAGCGCATTCAGTCTGGCGATGGCGGACGCCGCCGTCGGGCGCAGCACGTCGGCCACGGCGATGACGCCCAGCGCGCCGGCTGAGGTGGCTAGCACCATGGCCGTGTACGCCTGCTGTTCCAGCCGCACCAGGATGCCTTGCAATGCCGGCGTCAAGACCTTCAATTCCGTCATCAGGCGGGCATTGCCCAGGTAATACGTCTGGCCATCGATATTGCCTTGCACGCCGCGTCCATGCAGGGCGGCAAACTGGGTCACGGGCAAGTGGCTGCCGGCGGGCGGGCCGGCCTTGACGATGGCGGCGGCCAGGGGGTGGGCGGAGTTCGCGTCCAGGCTGGCTGCCAGCAGCAGGATGGCGTCGCGGTCGCTGCCATCGAGCGCCACCACGTCCGTGACGGCCGGTTTTCCCATGGTCAAGGTGCCCGTCTTATCGACGGCGATGGCCTTGATGCGGTAACCGGTTTCCAGGAATTGCCCGCCTTTTACCAGGATGCCGCGCCGCGCCGCAGCCGTCAGGCCGCTGACAACGGTGACCGGGGTGGAAATGACGAGTGCGCACGGGCAGGCGATCACCAGCATCACCAGCGCCTTGTAGATCCAGTCCATGAAGGGCGCGCCGAAAAGCAGGGGCGGCAGCACGGCCACGAGGATGGCGAAGACGACGACGGCCGGCGTGTAGTAGCGGGCGAAATTGTCGACAAAGCGCTGCGTGGGCGCCTGTTTTCCTTGTGTTTCCTCGATCACCTTGACGATTTTCGCCAGGGTGCTGTTACCACTGTTGGCCGTGACGGTGACGTCGAGCAAGCCCCGTTCATTGATGGTGCCCGCATACACGACGTCGCCCACAGCCTTGTCTACCGGCATGCTTTCACCGGTGATCGGCGCCTGGTTGACGGACGATTCGCCGCTGGCCACCACGCCATCGAGTGCGATGCGCTCGCCCGGTTTCACGCGCATGGTCGCGCCGATGGCCACCGTGGCGACGGAGACTGGCTGCCAGGCGCCGCTGGCGTCGGCGACCGTCGCCGTGTCGGGCGCCAGTTGCATCAGGCTGTGCACGGCGTTGCGCGCCCGGTTCAGCGACAAGCCTTCGATCAGCTCGGCAATGGCGAACAGGAAGATGACCATGGCCGCTTCCGGCCACTGGCCGATGGCGACGGCGCCGAAAACCGCCAGGCTCATCAGGAAATTGATGTTCAGCGTGAACGTTTTCAGGGCAATCCAGCCCTTTTTCAGGGTCGGCCAGCCGCCCGTGGCGATCGACAGCAGGGCCAGGGTGATGACAAGGGGCGAACTGTCTTCATGCGTGGTCCAGGCCAGTGCTTCGGCCGCCGCGGCAGCCAGGCCGGAGACGACCAGCAAGCCTTTTTGCAGGCCGCTCAGGCTGCCTTCGTTCGGGTCGCGCGCAACGGCGGCGTCCGCTGCCATGGGGATCGCTTCCATGCCGATGCCATGCAGGGCCGCTTCCACCGTGGCCAGCGAGGGCAGCGTGTGGTGCACGTCGAGCACGCGGTTCATCAGGTTGAAATCGAGGCCCACGACGCCAGCCATATTGCCCAGCTTGTTGCGGATCAGCCGTTCTTCCGTGGGGCAATCCATGTTGGCGATACGGTATTTGGCCGTGCTCGCGCCGGCGATGGCCGCACTGGGCAGGGTCGGTGCGGATGCGTCGGCAGGCGTGGACGAGCACGCATGCTGGCTGGAGCAGCAGCTGGCCGCCTTGGGTGCATGGTCATGCTTGTGCTCATGGTCGTGCTTATGGTCATGCTTGTGCGCGTGGTCGTGGTCGTGCGTATGGGTATGGCTATCGTGTGGCATCGCATTCGTCCTTCCGGTTTCGTGTATGCTTCCATTAGAAAGCCTGTAGCCGCTACAGGGTCAAGCAGAATTTGCATGAAAGAATGAAAAGGGGATGCCATGCGTATCGGAGAACTGGCCAAACGGACAGATTGTGACGTGGAAACCGTGCGTTACTATGAAAAGGCGGGTTTGCTGCAGGAACCGGGGCGCAATAGCGCCGGCTACCGCGAGTACCGCGAAGAACACCAGGAACGGTTGCAATTCATCCGCCATTGCCGCTCCCTGCAGATCGGTTTGACGGACATCCGCGCCTTGCTGGAATTTAAGAACAACCCGGCCGAAGGCTGCCACAGCGTCAATGAATTGCTCGACCACCACATCTTGCGCATCGCCGAGCAAATGGCGAATTTACAAATATTGCAGCAGCAACTGGTAACCTTGCGCCACCAATGCGACCAGCCGCAGCCGTCGCAAGATTGCGCCATCCTGCAGAACCTGTCGGAAGCGGCCAGCGGCCACGATTGCGCCTGCCATACCGAACTGCATTGAACGATTGCTGCATGCTGAAACTGAAACCTGGAAGCACTTTACTGGCCTTATCCCTGCTGTCGCCACTCTGCCAGGCGGCCGATGCGCCCGCCGCAGCCAGCCACTACCTGACCCTGTACGCCGTGCCCGGCGTGCCGCAAGACGATGACCCGTATACCTGGAGCACGGTTGGCGGCAAGCAACTGAGCAAAGGCGTGACCACGGCGGACGGCCGCGCCTATGTCAAGGCGGAGGTGGGCGAAGAAAACTATATTTTGAAAACCGTCAGCATGCGCTGGCAGCTGAAGGTCCCGGCACAATGCTGGCAGGGTGCGCCGGAAGCCTTCCAGCAATGCATGCAACTGGCCAAAACCACGAGCCGCCATGATGAAGAGCAGGATGCGCGCAAGCTGGCGGAGCAGCAGAAAGAAGCCAAGATGCAGGCCAGGATCGCCGCCTATGCGGTGCAAGCGCGGGCCAACGACGATGCTCTGGCCTGGCTGGGGCGCTTGCCTTCGAGCTGGACGATAGAGAGCTATGGTAAGCGCCTGCTGGCCATCGGCGACAAGGTTGCCAAACAGATTGGCAACGCGCTCAAGGATGGCGGGCCAGATGCGCGCCAGTTCGTCTGCCGTGCGCCCGATGACTACGGCCCCGTGCCGGACCAGGCCTTTGTCGACGCCTGGACAGGCGCGCCGCGCGCCGTGCGTGATGTGCGCTCCGGCCTCGCCTGGGAAGGGCTGGTGGCGGCCGGCGCAAAGGGCAACTGGATGGCCCGATTGGAACTGTATTACGCCTTGTCCAGCGTGAATGTCAGCGAATTGAGCCTGCTGGAACAGTACCGCATCGTGCAATTGATGGAATGGCTGCACAAGAAGCAGATCGGCGGCCTGTATAGTTACTTCAGCGCCAGTATGCCTGAGGCGCCCGGCAATTCCCGCAGCGCCATCTGGCGTTTGCAGGACCAGGCCTCGCTGTATGCGGCCATGCTGGGCAGTTACGAGGATCAGAACAGCCGGGGCAAGGTCTTGCAGGCGGACCAGGATCCCGCGCTGGCCGCGGCAGGCGGCAACATGCTGGCCTGCGCCAGGGCCGCATTGCCGCAACGTCACTAACGCGGCAGCAAGGGCGGGCCGCCGTCACCGAGGCGGAAGGCGTCGACCACGCGCAATAAATCATGCGCCTGGTCCTGCATGCTTTGCGCGGCGGCGGCCGATTGCTCGACGAGGGCGGCATTGCGCTGGGTCAATTCATCCATTTCCGTGATGGCATTGTTGACTTCCTCGATGCCCTTGCTCTGGCGCTGGCTGGCCGCCGTGATGTCGTTCATGATTTCCGTCACCTGCTGGACGGAGGCAACGATATCGCCCATGGTGCGCCCGGCGCTGTCGGCCAGCTCGCTGCCCGTTTCTATGCGGGCCACGGAATCCTCGATCAGCTGCTTGATTTCGCGCGCCGCCGTGGCCGAGCGCTGCGCCAGGCCCCGCACTTCGGTGGCGACGACGGCAAAGCCGCGCCCCTGTTCGCCCGCGCGCGCCGCTTCCACGGCCGCGTTCAAGGCGAGGATATTCGTCTGGAACGCGATGCCGTCGATGACGGCGATGATGTCGACGATACGCCCGGAACTGGCCTTGATCGAACCCATCGTCTCGACCACCTGGCCCACGACGCGGCCGCCTTCCAGCGCTACGTTCGACGTCGACAACACCATCTGATTGGCCTGGTGCGCGTGGCTGGCGTTTTCGCGCACGGTATCGGTCAGGGCGTGCATGGACGTTGCCGTTTCTTGCAAGGAATGGGCCTGCGACTCCGTGCGGGCCGACAAGTCCGCATTGCCGAGCGCGATTTCACTCGCTTCCACCGTGATGGTGGAGCCCGCCTGGCGTATCTCGCCTAATAAAGTGTTCCAGTTTTTCAGCACGGTGGCCAGCGCCCGCGACAGCTTGCCCACTTCATCGTCGCCCTGCGCCTCGATGCGCGTGGTCAGGTCGCCGGCGGCCAGCGATTCGGCGGCGCGGCAAGCGTCATCGATGGGCCGCACCACGGAGCGCGCCACCCACGTAGCGATCAGGGCCAGCAAGGCGAAGCCGATGGCCATGGTACCCAGCGACAGCCAGCCGGCGCGCTGGCCCGCATTTTTTGTTTCCTGCAAGGCGTCAACGGTACGGTGGTCGAGGTTGAGCAGCACCTGGCGCAGCTGTCCGCGCACTTGCTGGTAGTGTCCGGCGGCATTTTGCATCGCTGCCACGCCCGTATTCGGATCCATGGACGCCAGGTCCAGCGCTTGCGCCACGCTGGCACGGTAGCGCTCGATGCCGGGCAGCGCCTGACCCGCTTCCGTGGCGGCGCCCGAGAATTTCTGCAATTCCTTCAAGCCTTGCGCGATGGCGTTCAGCTGGCCATCCGTTTGCGCGCCGAATTGCTTGAACTGTTCCTCCGACAGGCTGGCGGCGATGGCGATCTTCGCATACACGTCGGCGTGCACCTGGCCCAGGGCAATGGCTTGCTGGCTGGCAAGCCGCTCGGCCGTCAGGGTCACGTCTTTCAGTTCGCGCATGCGCTGCTCGTTCTGCTGCATGGCGAAGTAGGACAAGGCCCCCATGGCCAGCAGGCAAGCCAGCGCGACCACCGGGACGATCAACATCTTCTGTGCGATTTTCATCGGAACCCATATCGTCAAGAGAGTGGAAAACCATCCCGGCACTGGCGGCGCGGCGGCTGGCTACAGGTAGATGCCGCCGCAGACGACGGTCTCGGCCAGCTTTTCGCAGTACATCGCCTTCGGTTCGATCTTCTTGGTTTCCGGATTCGTGAATTTGTATTCCTGCCAGAACGTGCCCTTGCTCTTGGCCAGGTCGACTCGTTCCTTGACGAAAGCCTTGCCGTCGATATCCTTCAGCTCCATCAAGTTCTTGCCCACCATTTTCTGGTTGGCGCCATGCGCGGCGACCGTACCGTCGAGTTTGTAGACGACCAGGTACAGGTCGTGCAGGATGAATTGCGGCGACTTGGCCGTGATCTCGCCATACGCCTTGGCGTCGCCGGCGCTCTTGATGTAGGCCACGCCTTTCTTGACCATGGCTTCCGCGTCGGCGCGCGTGGCGCCGCCTTCGGCAGCGCTGGCAATACACGGCAGTGTAGCGGCGGCAAGCATGAGCGACAGGCACATGGCAGGGGCGAACTTGGGCATGAGAATCTCCTTCACATTGCGGCAGAGGGACGCCGGTGGGGAACCGGCGCGGTGAGGCGGCGCCTATCGGAATGCCGACGGTGCATGGTAGCGCGATGCCAGCGAAGATGCGCTGGTGCAACAGATATTTTTTCAGACGGGCGTTTTTGCAACGTTGCGTGCACGATGCAGCAATCGATATGTCATAGGGGGAAGGCAGGCGCAGGCTATCGTGTCGATAGTGTGGCGCCAGTGCCGCGCTACCAGCTGGCCGGGTCTTCCACCGCCGCGCGCGCCAGATCGTCGCGCCAGTCTTGCCGCACCAGACGGTGGATATCGGCAAAGAAGGTGCGCGGGTCGTCCATTTCGTCCCACAGCACGGGCAGGGCGTATGTGCTCTCGGGGTCGTGTTCGAGGATGGCCTGGAAATCGTAGGCAGGGTCTTGCAAGGCTTGCGCCAGCACGGCCACCAGCGCGTGACGGTGGCGGTAGCTGAGCTCCTTGTATTGCGAGGTGATGTCGCGCCGTATCAGCGCCGCGCGCTGGGCTGGATCGTTCATGTCCCAGGTGTCGAGCTCCGCGCCCAGGGTGTGTTCGCGGTCATACACGTCGAAAGGGCCGAGGAAATGGTACAAGGTGGGAACGTAGAGAGCGTCGCTCCAGGGGCCACGCAACCCCTTTTGTTTTACTTCTTGCATGATGGTTCCCCGTTTACGCGCATTCTGGCAAGGTCCAGCCTTCGTAACCCAGGTCGGTCGGGTAGATGGCGCGGTTCTGGTTCTGGCCCCAGCGAGCATGGTCGAGGATGCCGTCTTCATGCATGTCCAGCACCCATTCCGTGCTTTCAAGCAAAGTGCCATCCTTGTGGTACACGCGGAAGAAGGTGGAGGTGCTCAGCGCGCGCACGATGTTCTGCGACACGCCGTTGCCGTAATGCGGTACATAGGTCTTGATCACGCACGTGCCCTGGTCATTCCACTGCTGTGCATAGACGGTGGCATTGCGCGCCGCGCTTACCTTGATGAAGAGCCAGCCTGCCAGCACAATGATGAGCAGGAAGGCGGCGGCGATCAGGCCGGTTTTCTTGAGTAGCTGCATGAGGTCATGGCATGGCCGAAAACGAAGTTGCGGCATTGTATGTCAAGAGCAGACATGCTTGCCGTACGGCACGTACAGCAAGCATGTCCCCGCTAATTGCCGTCAACTTGGCTATTTGCCCACCGCCGCATGCAAGGTATTCGCCATTTCCAGGTGATGTTGCAACGCTGGCAAGGTCTTCGCGGCAAAGGCCTTGATCTCGGGGTCGCTCGCCTTCTGGCTGGCATCCGTAAACAGTTTCACGGCGTCCTTGTGCGCGGCCACGCCGATAGTGGTTGCATATTCCTTGTCGAACTGCGCACCTTCCAGGCGGCTCAGCTTGTCGATCTGCGCCTGGTGTTTCTTGCCGGGCTGGTCGCTGACCTCGATCTGCTTGCTGCTGGCCAGCTGTTTCAGCTCCTCAGCCACTTTCGTGTGGTCCGTGACCATGGTATCGGCGAATTTCTTCACTTCCGCATTGGTGCTCTTACTTTGCGCTACTTTGCTTGCGGCAATTTCCGTGCTGCCCGCATCGGCGGCCTTGCTGAGGAATTGCTTGTCGTACGCGCCTGGTGCGGCAGCGGCGATGCTGTTGATGGCGATGCCGCTCAACAGCGCCACGGCGGCGCCGATGGCTACGCTTTTCAGGGAGGGGGTACGGGAACTGGTGGTAGAGATAGGCATAAGAACTCCTTTCGTGTATGGCGCAGAAAATCGAACGACATTCGCGGTCATGCCGTCAAATTGTGCGTGATTTTTTTACAAGCTGATTGGAATGTTAATCCAGCCAATCACACACACCCATAGGACAGGAACGATCTTCTCTGTAGGATTGATCCTGTTCGCCGGAGAAGGTTCGAAGAGGTCGGTCGTCAGATTGCTGCGACAGCAAATTTAAGAGGAGTCTGATATGCAGGGCGAATCACTATGCCTAGTATTGGATTGTTGATTCTTAATTGTAATGGGGAAAGTAATATGCGTTACTTAAAAATTCTGTCGTTTGGCACGTGCGGTGGCCTGATCGCATGGGCAATGACTTCTTCATCGAGCTTCAATGGCTGGAACCTGCTATCGAGTGTGATCATTTTTAATGCGATTGCATTCGCCGCTTCCTTGACTGCGCAACGGCGTAAAAAATCCCATTGATAGCGATTCGTGAAAAGGCGGTCTGCAAACCGATGCTGTTCAGCTAATACTGAACAGCATTTTATTTTGCCAGTCTTGAGGCCGCTGTCGAGCAGCCCACAGGACTAGTCCTGTTCGTTAGCGCACAATTCGACTTGTTTCAGGGTAAACAAAGCCGCGATGCCGGCATCGCGGCGCCAGGCGGGCATGCCGATATCGAGCCATTCCGCCATCGCGTCCAGGTGCGATGGCTCCGAGACGCTGTGTTCGAGTTCGTCGAGTACCGTGTCGCGGTCGATGTACAGGCTGTCCAGCCAGGCGTCGAACGAGGGCGCCAGTTCCATCAGGCCGTGGGCGCGCTTGCCCGTCCAGTCCGGCAATTCCTGCACATAGGCCAGCACGCGGCCGGCGCCTTCCTCCGTCATGTCCAGGTAGACCATGGAATTGCCGCCATCGCGGGCGAACGGCAGGATGCGCACCGGCATGTCGGTGTGTTTGCGCGCGGCGCGGATTTCGCCCACCAAGGTTTCATCGCAGAAATCGCCTTCGTCGGCGCTGAAGAAGGTATTGAAACCCATTTTTTCCACGCCACCATTACCGTCCGGCACATCGCTGGTGTAATCAAAATAAGCGCCGTTGGCCACCTGCAAGAACGCCAGGAAGGCGGGCGGCAACGGCGCTTCCAGCAAGGATTCGATGGCGGCGATCTGCTGCGCCGTGGGGGCAGGCTTGGCGCCCTCGATCGCCAGGTGGCGGTAGCGCGTGTAATGGTTGCTCATTGATTCTCCTTGTATTTATTCTTGTCTACGCGCACTGGCGCCGCATCGGTGCAGCCCGTCTCCACCTTGGCCAGCGCATCGACGAGGCCGGCGCGCAGCACGGCCATCGAGCGGGCCTTGTCGTCGATCTGGGCAATTTTCGTTTCCAGCATAGCTCGTTTGGTCTGCGCATCGAGCGCATTTTCCTGCCAGACGGCAATGACTTCGGCAATTTCCTTCAAGGTAAAACCCAGCGCCTTGGCGTGACCGATCAGCTCGATGCGCCGCAAGGCTTGCGCCGAGTACTCTTTATAGTTGTTCGTCAGACCCGGCTGCGGCGCTTCATCCAGCAGCCCCTGGCGCTCGTAAAAACGCACGGTGTCCTTGCTGACGCCCGTCAGGCGGGTGATTTCTCCGATGCGCATAGTTTTTTGACTTTCTTTGCATTCCACGCTTGACCGTGGACTAAAGTCGACAGTTTACAGTGAAAACCTCATCTACTCCACACCACTGCCATGACCGCTTTCAATTTCACCAACCAGACCGTGCTGATCACGGGCGCCTCGTCCGGCATCGGCCGCGTGTTTGCGGAAACCCTGGCCGCGCGCGGCGCCCATTTGCTGTTGCTGGCCCGTTCCGGCGCCGTGCTCGACAATTTGGCCAAGGAACTTTCGCAGCGCCATGGCATCCGCGCGCATGCGCTGGTGGCCGACCTGAGCCAGCCCGGCGCCGCGGCACAAGCCCATGCGCAAGCCTGGTCGATGGGCATGGCGCCCGACGTACTGATCAATAATGCGGGCTTCGCCACGCACGGCCGCTTCGAAAGCATCGATCTCGCGCGCCAGGCGGCCGAAGTGACCGTCAATTGCACGGCGCTCATGGAAATGACGCACTGCGTCTTGCCGCACATGCTGACAAAAGGACGGGGCGCCATCATCAACGTGGCGTCCACGGCGGCCCTGCAGCCCGATCCCTACATGGCCGTGTATGGCGCCAGCAAGGCTTTCGTGCTGTCGTTTTCGGAAGCGCTGTGGGCGGAAAACCGCAGCCGCGGCGTGCGCGTGCTGGCCCTGTGCCCGGGCGCAACCGAGACGGCCTTCTTCGACGTGGTGGCCGCGCCCGAAGCGGCCGTGGGAAAGCGCATGGATCCGCAAGCCGTCGTCGATGAAGCGCTGCGGGCGCTGGACCGGGGCCGCAGCAGCCATGTGGCGGGCCGTCCGAACCGGCTGCTGGCCTGGCTGCCGCGCTTGCTGCCGCGCCAGACCGTGCTGGGCATCGTGGAAGGCATGCTCAAGCCGAAGACGGCATAGAGGTCAGAAGGCCATGATCCGCTCGCGCAGCCAGCGGTGCGCCGGATCCAGGTGCATACGCTCGTGCCACACCATGGCCATCTCGTAGTCGGGCAGGCTGATGGGCGGTTCCCACGTGCGCAGGCCGCCCAGCGCATTTTTCAGCAGGCGCGACGGCAGCAGGGCCACCATGTCGGACGCCGCCAGCAAGGGCGGGACGATCAGAAAGTGCGGCACGGACAGCACCACCTTGCGCGTCCGGCCCAGCAATTCCAGCGCCGTATCGACATTGCTGCGGAAACCGCCGCCGTTGGGCGAGACGACGATGAATTCCAGCGCGCAAAATTGATCGAGGCCCGGCTGTGCCTGCAGCAGCGGGTGGTCGTGGCGGCCCGCCAGCACGTAGTGTTCAGTAAACAGGGTGCGGTGGCGTAAACTAGGCGGCGCTTCTTCCCGGGCCAAAAAGCCCAGGTCGACCTGGCCGCTTTCCAGATCGTGCGCCATGCGTGCGGGCACGGCTTCGAACACGGCCATGCGCGACAACGGCGCCCGCGCGCGCAGAGCCGGCAGCATGGGCAGCAAAATCGCGTATTCGGTGGCATCGGCCGCCGCCAGGTTCCAGCACACCTCGGCCGTGGCCGGTTCAAACGCCGATTCCGGCTGCAAGACTTGCTCCAGCTGGGCCAGCACGGCTTGCAAGGGCGCGAACAGGCCCAGCGCCCGCGCCGTGGGCAGCATGCCGCGCGGGCCGGGCAGCAGCAGCGGATCGTCGAAAGCGGCACGCAGCTTGCCCAGCTGCACGCTGACGGAAGGCTGGCTCAGATGCAGCCGCGCGGCGGCCCGCGTGACGTTGCGTTCAATCAGCAAGGCATTCAGGGTCAGCAGCAGATTCAAGTCCAGCTTGTGTAAATTGCTCATGGCTATACCTTGTATATGAACTATTCATTTCCACTATGATAGCGCAAGCCCTACAGTAGTTCCTGTGATATCCACTCTTCATCCATTACAGGAATAAACTGATGCAACTCCATGAATATGCTAGCTTTGATGGTTTAGGACTGGCCCAGCTGATGCGCGATGGCGCCGTTTCCGCCGCCGAATTGCACGACGCCGCCGTGCGCGCCTGCGCCACCGTCAACCCGCACATCAACGCCGTGGTCGAGCTGTGGCCGGCGGATCTGTCCGCCATCGACCACGCGGCGCCGTTCGCCGGCGTGCCATTCCTGATCAAGGATGTGGCCGTCACCATGGCGGGCCAGCGCGGCGAAGCGGGCAGCCGCCTGGGCGCCGGCCATGTTGCCACACTCGACTCCCACCTGATGACGCAGTTTCGCGCAGCCGGCCTTGTGACGTTCGGCCGCACGAGTACGCCGGAAATGGCGTTTGCCACCACCACGGAACCCGTGCTCTACGGCGCTACGCGCAATCCCTGGAACCTGAACTTGAGCGCGGGCGGCTCCAGCGGCGGCGCGGCGGCGGCCGTGGCGGCCGGCATCGTGCCGCTGGCCCATGCGACGGACGCGGCCGGCTCCATCCGCGTGCCGGCCGCGTCGACGGGGCTGTTCGGCCTGAAACCGAGCCGGGGCAGGGTCTCGAACGGCCCTGCCATGGATGAGATCTTCAGCGGCCTGGGCGTGCAGCTGGGCGTGAGTCGCACGGTGCGCGACAGCGCCGCCTTGCTCGACTGCGTGCAGGGCGTGCTGCCGGGCGAGCCATATGTGACGGCTGCGCCCGGCCACAGCTGGTTGTCGCAGGTGAGCGTGGCGCCAGGCAAGCTGCGCATCGCCGTGCAGCGCGCCGCCTGCAACGGCGCCCAGCCCGTGCCCGCCATCGATGCCGCGCTGAACGCCACCGTGCGCCTGCTGGAAAGCCTGGGCCACCATGTGGAAGAAGTGTCACCTGCGCTGGGCGTGTCGTGGGAAGCCTTCGTGCACGCGAACGCCAGCATCTGGTGCGCCAATCTGGTGCCGTGGATAGCCTCCCTGGCGCAGGAAAGCGGACGCGCCGTGTCACTCGATACCCTGGAAGCGGCAACCCTGGCCTGCTACCGCCATGGACAGACGGTGTCGGCAATCGATTTCGTGGCCGCCCTCGACGTGCGCAACATGGTCACGCGCCAGGCCGGCGCCTTGTTCGGCCAGTACGACGTGCTGCTGACGCCCACCTTGCCGGACTTGCCGTGGCAGCTGGGGCGCTACGGTGAAAAGGAGGAACAGCTCGACGGCCTGGGCTGGACGGCGCGCTTGTTCGAGCATTCGCCGTACACGCCGCTGGCCAACGTGGCGGGCTTGCCGGCCATGTCCGTGCCACTCGGCATGTCGGATGACGGTTTGCCGATCGGCATGCAGTTCATGGCTAGTTACGCGAACGATGGGGTCCTGCTGCGCCTGGCTGGGCAGCTGGAACGGGCGGTGCCGTGGGTGCAAAAAAGGCCGCCCGTGTGGGCGGGCAAGGTGTAAGCATGCCATGAAGGCGGCTGAAACCGGCCGCCATATCGGCTTTGGCCTGCGGCAAGTAGCCGGGGTCGGACACGCCGGGCCCGGCCCCATTCCTTGTTCTTGGGTGAAAAATATCAGGTGGGCAGCGTCGCCAGCGGCGCCGCGCCGCGGCTTTCCAGGCGAAAGCGGGCTTTTTCCCACAGCCGGTCGTGGAAGGGCAGGACGATCACGTTGCAGATCGGCTCGACCACGGCCAGCAAGCCGCCGAAGGCCATGGAACCCGTGGCCCAGTACATGACGCCGAACGCCACGCCCATGTGCAGGCTTGTCTGGCTGAGCTTTTCCCCGGCCAGCGCGGCAAAGCCCAGGCGGCTGGCGGCGTAGCGGCGGCGAATCGCGTGCCAGGCTTTTTCATGCCACGGCAACAGGGCCACGTTGATGATCGGTTCGATGATTGCGGCCAGGCCTCCGAGTGCCAGGGACCCCGTCAGCAAGTAGGCGAGGCCGAAGGCGATCGACATATGCGTGCAGACCTGGCTGAATGTTTTGATGGCGGTGAACAAGGGAGGCTCCTTTCTGTTGAATTCGCTTATCCTTGATTTAGATAGTAACGATTCTCATTTACAAAAGGAAGTAAAATATTTCAACCGGACTCATAGATTGAAGCTATGGTTTGTGAAATATCAATTACCCCTGCTGTGGGCACATCCCGCTACAGCGTTCAGCGTATCGCCGTCGCCTGCGACCACACGGCTTGCCAGCGGTCCTCGCGCCATTCGTAGCTATCCATATGCCAATAGCGCGAGCGGGGGACGGATTGGCCGCCGAAATTGATTTCAAGCTGGGCCTGGTAGCGCAGGACGGCCGCATCGCCGTACAGGCGCACGGCGATCTCGCCCGGTTCCCAGCTCAGATAGCGCATCTGGCCCGCCGCGATGGCGCCCAGATATTCTTCCCGCGACAGCATGCTGCCGACGGGCGTAATCAACTGAAAATCATCCGCGTGCAGGATGCGCGCCGCGTCGGTATCCGCCGCCACCAGGGCGCGCAAGCGGCTGCGTTCCGTGTGGCGCAGCAGTTCTATTTGCTGTTCGTTATCCATTGCTGCATTGAAATCGGTCATGACAGTCCTGTTCGGGTAGGTGATTGACACTTTGACGGTTTTTGTCCAAAAGCCATGTTGACACTATATGACCATAGTGTCAACATGGCTACATGAGCACCGATACCCATAAAACCCAGCGCATACTCGACGCGGCCCTCGGCGTGTTTTGCCGCTACGGCTACCGCAAGACGTCCATGCTCGACATCGCGCAGGCGGCCGCTATGTCACGCGCCGCGCTATACCTGCACTTCAAAAACAAGGAGGACGTGTTTCGCGCCGGTTCCGAACGGGCCCATGCCACCGTCATGGCGCACGTGACCGCGGCGCTGGCCGAACCCGGCCCCGTTTTGACGCGCATCGAAATGGCGCTGCTGGCATTCCAGCAAGGCTTGATGGCGGAAATTTCAGCCAGCGCCCATGGGCAGGAATTGTTCGATGCCAATATGAGCCTGGCTGCCGACATCACCCTGACGGCGCGGGCAACCTTGGTGGCATCCCTGGCCGGCGCGCTGGATCAGGCCGAAACGGCGGGCGACATCGCGCTGCGCCGGGTGGACGCGACTGCCATGCAGGTGGCCGGCTTGCTGGTGGCGACCATGGATGGCATCAAGCACACGCAAGGGGGAGGGGAGGCGCTGCGCCAGGGCATGGCGCTGCACATGCGCCTGCTGGGCGCGGCGTTGCTGCGCATGTGAGCGGCAAAGCTCCCATGCGCAGTCGGGCCAAGGTTGTTACGGCAGGGTTTTCAGCACAGTCTTCGTGGGCACGGAGAAATTATAGTTGTCGTGGCGGTCCCAGTTGATCGACCACGTCATCACACCGCGGAAGTCCGGATACGCCTGCAGCGGCTTGATGGTGCCGCAGTTGAGCAGGCGCGTCAGGCAATTCAAGGCATTGCTGACGTCGGCATTCGTCGTGAAACCTGAGCCGGCCGAGCTGCGGCCCGACGGCACGCCAAAGCCCACCTGGTCCGGACGCAGGCCGGCGAAGGTATTGCCGCCATAATTGAATCCTTCGATCAGCATGCGCGCCGTGGCTACCAGCTGGTCGGCCGAACCCGCCTTGATGGGGCCGGTGGCGTATGGCGTATAGATATCGCCATTGTTGTAATACTGCGGGTGCAGCACCGTCAGCTCGCTGCGCAAGGCGTTGATGATGGGAATGTAGGCGCCCCAGATGCTGCCATAACTCGTGTAGCCTCCTTCCACATACACCCATTCCGGCGCCATCGACAGATAAAAGCTGCTGCCGACCTTGGTTTTCAGGTTTTTCACGGCGATCGGAAGGTAGGTCTGGATGGCTGCGCCTTGCGCCACGCCGTTTTCCAGGTCCAGGTCGATCCCATCGAAGCCATACTTGGTGATGATGGCGTACAGGCTGTTGGTGAAATTCGTCGCTTCGGCCGTGTTGCCGACGGAAACGGAGCCGTTCTGTCCGCCCAGCGACAGGATGACTTTCTTGCCTTTCGCACGCTTGGCGGCCACGTCGGCGATGAATTGCGCTTCCGTACCTGCGCCCGGATCGATGGTCAGGCTGACATTGCCGCCGCCCGCGTTGTCGCCGAAGGAGACGACGATCACGTCCCAGTCATCACTGACCTGGCTGATCGGATACGTGGCGCCGCTGGGGTTGGTGAAGTTGTGCCAGTAACCGATCAGCGCGTGTTTTGCCAGGCCCGTGGGGGTGGGCGTCGGTGTAGGAGTTGGAGTTGGAGTTGGAGTCGGTGTCGGGGTAGGCGTCGGGGTGGGAGTTGGCGTAGGTGTTGGGGTAGGCGTGGGTGTCGGCGTTGGCGTTGGCGTAGGAGTAGGCGTGCCGCAGTCGCCCAACGCCGTCCAGGGCTGGCCGCTGCCGGCGCCGCCGCTGCTGGTCGACGGGTTATTTCCTTGCGTCCACCAGTTGGCCGTGTAATTGACGTTGTTGTAGCTGGCCTGGCCGCCGCCGTTGTAGGCCGTGCCGCTGTTCCACGGCGTGTAGCAGGCGACCGCTTGGGCCGAGGCGGCCAGCAACTGGCTTGCGCCACCGCTGGATCCGTCGCCGCTGCCGCCACCGCAGGCGGCCAACGTTCCCCCGAAGAGGGTAAGGATGAGGGTATTCATGACTGTCCGGTTCATTGCATCTCCTTGTGTATTTTTTGGGCCGGGCGGCTGGACACCGTCCGATTTTTCAGAGTGCAAGCATTGCAGGTGGTAGTCAACTGGTTTTGTCCCTTGCGCAAGATCACAATACCAGTTGCCGTCTTTCCCCATATGAAGGGCAATGCGGGCCATACCAGTGCCTATTTTCCAGTGTGCTGGTATGGTGCCAGAAATGGCGCCGGGAGCAGGGCGGGGAAGGGAGGAGGATGCCAGGCAAGGTCTTGCGGCGGCTACGGCGCTGTTTCCTCGCGCAATTCGGCATGCGGCACGCGCGACAGGTCCAGCAGCATTTGCGTCAAGGCCACGGTCTGGCGCTGCATCAGCCGGTAATCCGCCCGGGTCACGGCGTCGACGCCATAGTTGAGCCAATAGGTCGGTTTCGTGACGTAATGCACCGTGGGAATGCGCCGCGAAGCGCGTACATATTGGCCCGCGCCAGGCCAGCGGGCATACTTCGAGCCGGGCTTGATTGAAGGCAACACGAACGTTGGCGCCGCATCGGCCTGCCGCAACATGGCACGGGACGCCTCCATCAGGACCGGCGTCCGGGGCGAAAACACGGCGGCCGGCTCAAACCTGCCCGTGGGAGCCAAATAACCGTTGCTGTCGGGCAGCACTTCCAGCGCGCCCAGGTTCCCGATGGCGAGCATCACGGCGATGCGCTGCATCAAGCCATCGTTCTCGTGCCGTTCGAGAAACTGTTCGGTGCCCACGCCGCCGGCAAGCTCGCCGCTCGTCAGCAACAACATGACGCTGCGCGGCAAGCTGTCCTGCGGCAGGCGCGTCAGGTACTGGGCCATGTCGACGATGGCGTTCGGCCCGTTGTCTGCCAGCGCGTTCGTGCCATCCGTGTGGCTGCCCAGCACCATCAATTCCTCGGACTTGCCGGGGATGATGCCGATCAGATTGCGCGTCTGCACCTGCCGCACGGTGGCAGCCATGGTCAGCCGCAGCACGGGCGCCGTGCCTGCCAGCACGCTTTCGCGCAGGCGCTGGCCACCGTCGCGGTCGATAAACACGCCGGGCAACTGGCGCACTTTGCCATCTCCGGGCGCATACAAGCCGGCCGCCGTCAATGGCGGCGTATCGAGAATGACGATCACGCCCGCCGCACCGGCCGCCTGCAGGCTGTCCAGCAGGGCGATGAACGGCCCCAGCATCTGGAACTGGCGTGCATACGGCGTGTCCGGCCCCATGGCGTGGTCCGGATCGTGGACGTGCACGGCGGTCTGGTGAAACGCCTGGCCTGTCCACGCCACGGCGGGCATGTCGACGAGCACCAGCTTGCCGGCCAGGCTGGCATCGGGCCTGGCCCCCGGCGCCAGATAGGCGATGCGGCCCGTAATACCAGACGGCGGCGTTACGCCCGAATACGGGATGTAGCCGACCGTGGACAATACGCTAACTCTGTCGTCGTAGAGCAGTTCCAGGCCCCAGTCGTCCATCTGCACCGACCATTGCCGGAAGCTGACGGGCTCGAAGCGCAGTTGTTTGACACCGGCGCGCGCCAGGCGTTCATGCAGGGCGTCGATATACGCTTCATGCCGGGGCGATCCGGTGGCGCGCAGGCGGCGCTCATCCAGGTCGACTTGCCAGTCCAGCAGCTGTTTTCTGGACAGGAACTGCGTGGCATCGACCGTCACGGCAGCCGATGCAGGCAGGGCGCGCGCAGGCCAAGGACCAGGCTTGCTGGCGCAGGCGGACAAGGCGGCCGCGAGGGCCAGCGCGCCGGCGAGGGACAGGAAGCGACGGCAAGACGCTAGCGCCGTGCGTGCATGTGGCTTGAGACTTCTCATGCAAAATAGTCGGTAAATGCCTGATTTCATTGATATTGTAGGTTTTGAAAATACTGCTCACGGACGGCAATTTACCACGAGACCAGGCGCCGGGCCGGCACGCCTGAGCGGGCGACGCTTTTTCAAGCGCCAGGTTCCTTTCTTCAAAGAAAACCTGTAACTTCCTGCATGGCAGCGTGCCATGGCGAAAGCGACAATCATGAAAAAGATATTGATACTGGGTGCAGGCGGACAGGTGGCGCAGTGGGTCATCCGCGCCTTGGCGGGTCGTGACAACATCGCCTTGACGCTGCTGCTACGCAATCCCGGCAAGCTGCCCACGCCAGTCCCGCCCAACGGCACCGTGCTGGCCGGCGACGTGCTGGACCAGGCATTGCTGCGGCAAACGATGCCCGGTCATGACCTGGTCTACGCCAATCTGGTGGGCGACGACATGGAAGACCAGGCCAACAGCATCATTGCCGCCATGCAGGCCTCTGGTGTCGAGCGCCTGATTTTCGTCCTGTCGATGGGCATCTACGACGAAGTTCCCGGCAAATTCGGCGCATGGAACAACGCCAGGCTGGCGGAACACCTGAAACCATTCCGCCGCGCCGCCGACGCCATCGAAGCGTCGGGCCTGGCATACACCATCGTGCGCCCAGCCTGGATGACGGACGAGGATGAAGTTGACTACGAACTGACGACGCGCCACGCGCCATTCAAAGGCACCGTGGTATCGCGCAAGAGCGTGGCAGACCTGATCGCCAGCATCATCGACGCGCCAGATTTGCACAAGCACGCCAACCTGGGCGTGAACAAACCGAACACGGACGGGGACAAGCCGTATTTCATGTAGCGTGTTCAAGCGAAGGAATCCAGCGGCCGCGACAGCGGCTCGCGGATAGGGAAAATCGCATTTGCGATTGGGGAGTTGGCAAAATGGGGGCTTTACGAAATTCATCCATAACTTCGCATAATTTATATTATGTCAAATGATGAACGGGAGACGAAAGTACTTTTTGGTATCTTTTTACCACCTAAAAGTACCCCGCTTTTCTAGAGAATTACTGGCATGCACTGGCAATTCTCAACCATGATCATTAACTCCGTTCTCCTGCACTTCAACCAATTCTACGATAAATTCAGCATACTCACGATAGTCCTCCAAAAACTCGTCAAGTTGCTCTTGAGTCAGCAATCGAACTGTTCTTTTTGGACTTTCTAGAAGTGGTGTGATTGAAGTTAGACGATATTTCTTCTTTTCGTAATAATCATCTGCCTCTTGCGGGGTAATTACTTCCTCCTTAATAACTTTTCCTAACGAAACTTGGGTTCGCGTCGTCCAATATAATTCTTGAAGCAACTCAACTCCAAGTTCAATGATAGTTCTTGCCCCTTCCTCGGACACAGCCTCACCGTGAATCGCCCGATTGCACAGTGCGATCACCTCCTTAAGTGCCTTGCCAACGTCTTGACTAATAATTTCATGGCTTGTTAGTTTATTTACCAACCCACCAAGGCTAGAAGGATTATGCTCAATTGAACTAAACCGTGCTATCTGCCCAAGCAATTTTTCCAATTCTATTCTTACTTTTGCTAGCGCAATTACTGGGTCAGATTCAGATAATTTCCTAATTGATTCACTGGCGACGTGAATTTCTGGACGTTCTTCCCTATCATCTTGCATTTCACTTAAAGTTTTTTCTGTTGTTGACTTCAACTTTTTAATTTCATCTATATCAATTTCAGCCTCAAAATCACCATATTTAATTTTTTTAATGGCGGCAATAAAAGGACTTAAGAGCATAATTGCCAACAAACAAATAGATGTAGTATCAACAGTAAGATTGATGATTTTAAAACTGTGGTCGATGAGCAATGCTAAGGCAATAGCAAAAGCAATCCACCATAAGTTTTGAAAAAGTTTAGTTTTCATAAGATTGATACCGAAAAAATTTCAAAAAATACTCTAAAAAACTGTTTTAATAATTTTTTTCACGCCAGATATTAGATCTTGGACTTGTTCTGGCGTTGGCTCTGGGATTTTACTGTGGTCACATAAATTTCGAATATCCGCTAAATGCTGTATAAAACGCCATTGCGGCAAATCAATAATATTTGCTTCTTTTAACGACTCATTAAAATTAGCAATAGTTGAATTCTTTTTTGGAACGATGCCATGATCGATACATACTTGGGATAAATGACGTTCGAGCACAACACCTGCAACTGCACCTGCGGCACGGTGGAATTTATATTTCAACAACATCTCTGCTGCTTCAATTTCAGAATCAAGTAAATCTGCTTGAACCAACTGCCGGATATCGAAAAGTGAACTTTTAAATCGAGACTTTGCAGCCGCAACCATTGCACACTGCTGATCAAATTGTGGAATAGCAGCGCTTGCATCAACAATTACTACTTCATTTAATCCTCTGGTTATTCGGAGGTCCTGTAAATAATCTTCAATGCGATAATTTTCATAATCTATGGACTTCCTATTTTTTGGCTTTTCGTAATGACGAATAAAATCCGCAACTCTGTCTGGCAAAATCTGGCGCAATAAAACCAACGACTCTGAATACCATCCTTGATATTTTTCTTTGAAATCTGGAATGGACTTTAAAAATTCCATGGCATTTTCTCCATGTGCCTTTTCTGCGGCAGCTTTAAAATTTTTAGAATTTGTCTCATATGACATTGCAAGTTGCAGCATTCTCCCACGTTCCAATAGGTCATCAATGTCATTTTTGAATCGATCCAAATTTGTAGCCATAAACCTTTTCCAATATTAAATGTATTTAAAAAAAGAATCAAAGATGTTTAATTAATTATTTTTAGCAATACAATTCTAACTCAAAACATTGGAAATATGTCAACCTATTTTTCCGTTTGTGTATTAAAGTCACCGCGCCTCGCCCGCCCACAAATTCCATGACAACGTAATTCGTCATTAAAGCATCTCTCACAGACACGTAAACGCAGACAGTAGCGAGCCTGTTGAACGGCCCATTTCGGCACCCCAAGCATGTACATAAAATCGCCCAACATCCTCGTGCGATTGACCGCCCGCCAATTGGTCCGCCTGGAGTTTCGAATGATCCAGTACTGATTGCGGAATTCATCCTCAATTTGCTCAAGTAACCGCAGTGTATTAGCGTCAAAATTTCCCATATCACGTCCCTCCTCCCCGTCAATCAAGGTGGAGTAAATGTCAGAACGGACAATCGTCCACCACCTGTGGCAGTCCCGGTGCAGTCGCTAGGTACACGACGCCGAGATTGTTGTTGCACCAGGTCTGCAAACCGTCCATGCAATGGCCGGAAAGCGCGTGAAATGCGACCTGCGCAGCGCGCAGCATGTTTGTACAAAACGGCACCCGCCATACATCAACTTCCGGCACCACAATGCCCCTGGAACGGAAGTAGCGTTTCTGGTCAAGCGCCCTGCACTGCATTTCTTTGCCGCAGTACTTCGCTATGTAGCTGGCGATCTTGTGCGCTCCGGCCACGCCAAAGCCGAAACGGTGCGGGTCACGGACGTGAACTTGCCCCATCTGTTCACCGTTCGGGCCGCGCCCCAGGATGCTTTGCCAGATCGAGCGCAGCAATGCATACATTTGCCGCCCTGCCACAGCCACATGGAAATGCAAAGCGCCACGGGCCTGTTCCTCAATCACCGCTACATAGTGAAATTGTTTATGCTTACCAAGTTTTCGACAAAACGCCTTCCAGTGTTTTAATGCAAGTTCGCGGTCCAGCATGTTTTCTCTGTAGGTCAATGTGACCATGCGATCAGCGCCGATTTGCTTGCAGCAAAGACGTACATTTTTCTTTGCACGCCTGCCTGCATCGTCGTCGTTCGCCTCGCGCTGGCTCGATTCGCCGCGTTTTGCTTGCGGTTTGCGCTGCAGCGCTGGACCGATAAAGAAACGTTCCTTGACGACAGTAACTTCGCACTGTCCGTCTGGAAATACACGGCGTCGCGCAGTAAAGGTATCGTTCCAGGTATTCTTAATACCATCATCGTTCCAATAGTCGGGCCTGCTTGTATCAATATTTTGCTCAGCAGTAGAGAAATCTATTGACGAAATCGTGCTTTCATCATCTAATTCACTCATTCGGTACTCCTGTGTGGCAGGTTTATCGAAGGCTCCAAGCATTTTGCCGATGCTTGGAGTTTTTTTTATGGAAAAACAGAATCAAGTTCTTTACTGCAAGTGCCGAATCTCCTGTGGTGTGCTTAAGTGTCCCTAATATAAATTTAGGCCGCCTTGCGGCGGCCGCCGCTGCAAGCAGCGCGACCGCCACTCGTTGCCTACTGATAATGTTGTCTTCATGGATGGGGCCTGTATTCGACGTGTGACACCTGAGAAATAAATAGCGGTAAAGTCTGCCCGCTAAAACTTTTTAAACTATGCGGGTCGCCCGCATCGAATACCGCCTCAGTCAATGGGCTGTTACCCCAACATCCACCGCCGATTCCAGATACCCAAAAGATTTTGCCCGCCCTGCGGGCCGCTTGTACTGTCAAGGCCCCTTCCAGGCCGCTAATTGAGCGCGGAAGCCACGCGGGCGCTCAGGATCAGCACCAGGTCTGTATGTGAGTCGGAAGACGTGCCACCACCCCAGGAGCGCGGCAGAAATGAGAATCCACTGTGCGCAGTAGACGAGCGCGTGTCGTCCAGTCCGCCAATAATCACCACTTCGCCATCGGCTATGGTCACGGAGGTTTTCACCTGGCGCTTGAGCAGCGTGGGTGAACCCGTCACGCCATTGACCGTGGATTGAAAGGACGACACCTGCCCGTCGACGGCTAGCGACAGGCGCCCAGGGCCAGCGGCACGCGGCGTCACATCGAGAATCACGCCCGATGGCCGGTAGACGATGTTTTGCACGGCGTTGCCCTGATTGTCGCGGCCCGAACTGGCGATAGTGGGAGTTTCATCCCCGACTGTCAGCAACAAGTGTTCCGCTTCATCGCCCAGGACACGCGAATTCGACACCTGCTTAAAGCGGCCGTCAGCACGCAGCGCGTCAAGCACCAGCTGGAAGCCGCCCGCTGACACGCTCAGCGAACCGGTGGACGTAGAGAATGCCGCGCCAAACCGGGCGGCCAGTGTGGAGGTGACCAGCGACAGGCCCCGCGAGGTGGAGTCAGAGCGCAGCACCTCGACAAACGATGCGGATACCTCGACGGTGCGGCCGCGTTCATCGAGCGCTTCGAGCAGGCGGCGCGCATCGGCCGACCGTGCGGCGGGCACGGAAAGCGCCACGACGACACCGGCCAGCCGCGCATACGGCGCACCAAAGGCCGCATTAAGAGCAGCGACAAGTAATTCGGCGGGGCGGTGGCGCGGCGCATAAAGCTCGACCACATCCAAGGTGGCGCCGTCGCGTTCAGGCGGTGAGCTGGCGGCAGACGGGGAAGCAAGGGCCGCTTGCGCTAAGTCGGGCGCGGCCTTATCCGCGCTGGTGGACGCCATTTCCAGGTAATACACCCCGTCTTTGATGCGTGTTCGGATGCCCTGCGCCCTTAACAGTCCATCGACAAATGTGGGCACCTCTTCGACGGGCAAGGATTTGATGTTGATGCTGAATTGCCGATCGAGGGCCAATACTTCCGGCGCAATCACATAGTCACGCATCAGCAGGTTTTTATACGTCGCCTGCATAAAGGCGACAACAGGCACCGCGGCAAAATTGAGGGTAATGGTGGACGGCCCTAGCGGCTGCGCCGCAATGGGCAGCGTAGCTGCAAGAAAAATCATTGGAAAAAGCAGAACCTTGAACAGCCGATTCATTGCACACCTCCCCTCACCCATAAGTCCGGCGCGATTTGCGCCTCATACCCGCCCGGAAAAACCTTGAATTCCTGCGGCTGGAAAATCAGCCGCCCGTCTGAAAGGAGCAAGGTAATCGCGCCCCCGTGATTGAAATAGCCGCGCGCGGTGACGGTGGTGGAAAAGGTGCGCGTGTCTTGCACTGGGGCGGCGGCGACAGCTGCGGACGCGCCGGATGCAGGGTCATGCAGGCCTTTGCCGCTAATCGTGCGCGTCAAAGTGGAATAGGCGCGGGGAACAAACACCACGCCGAGAGCCACGGCCAGCAGGGGGATAAAGACCCATATCGGCAAGCGAAAGCGCTGTTTGGTGTGGACTTCGGCCGACTTGTACCAGGCATAGGCCTTTTTCGGATAGGCCCAGTAACTCTTGACTGCATTCTTGAGCCCACCAAGGCCATCGTTGCACGCATCAAATTCGTAGACCATCGCACGCTGGCCACCGAACAGGCGGCGGAAGTGCTTATGCTTGCCGACCAGGGCACGCACGGAGCCGTCCATCAGTTTGGGATGTTGCGTGGTCAACCAAATATCGAAGCCGTTGTGCCGGTGGACATTCAGCCAAGCGACATGCGGCAGCGGTTTTGATTGGGTGGAGATAGCCTACTTGCCCGGCGCCTCGTGCGCCATGGCCGCCGTAGCAAGGGCGCACACGTCTGCGGGCATGGATTCCTTGCGTTCGCTGTAGCGGCTGGTCAGGTAATCCGAACGGTCGCGCACCACCAGGGTGAATTTATACAACTCCTCCATGACGTCGACCAGTCGGTCGTAGTATGGCGACGGCTTCATGCGGTCGTTGTCGTCGAATTCCTGGTATGCCTTGGCGACGGACGACTGGTTCGGGATCGTCACCATGCGCATCCAGCGGCCCAGCACGCGCAAGCCGTTGACGGCGTTGAACGATTGCGAGCCGCCCGATACTTGCATCACGGCCAGGGTGCGTCCCTGCGTGGGGCGCACGCTGCCCATTTCCAGCGGCAACCAGTCGATCTGCGACTTGAACACGCCGGTCACGGCGCCGTGGCGTTCCGGGCTGCACCACACCTGCCCTTCCGACCACAGCGACAGTTCGCGCAGTTCCCGCACCTTGGGATGGTCAGGGCCGACGCTGTCGACCATGGGCAAGCCATGCGGGTCGAACACCCGCGTCTCGGCGCCGAAATGCCGCAGCAGCCGCTCCGCTTCCAGGGTCAGCAAACGGCTGAACGAGCGTTCCCGCAGCGAGCCGTACAGCAAGAGGATGCGCGGCGCATGCGTGGCCACCGCCGGCGGCGCAAGTTTATCGAGGGTCGGCGTGTCGAGGTGGGCCGCGCTGATGTTGGGCAAGTCATGCATGGTGGTTACCTTCTTCAATTATTCCATAATAGTCGAATTATGGAATTAATGTAAGCTTGTTTTCCATCTGAGGACATGCCATCGCTTCCCGTATATGTTGATGTGGATCAATCAATTTTCGTATCGTGTGCAGCAGAATATGATCATTCGCAAGACTTTGTTCTGCATCCTGCACTACACATTAGCCACTTCAAAGGAATAATATGCTACCCACAACCATGAAAGCCGCCGTTGTCGAGCAACTGGGCCAGCCGCTGGTGCTGCGCGACGTCCCCGTGCCGGTGCCCGGCCCCGGCCAAATCCTCGTCAAGACGGAAGCGTGCGGCGTGTGCCACACGGACTTGCATGCGGCGCGCGGCGACTGGCCCGTCAAGCCGACGCCGCCGTTCATTCCCGGCCACGAAGGCATCGGCCTGGTGGTGGCCGTGGGTACGGGCGTGACGGAAGTGCAGCTGGGTGACCGGGTCGGTGTGCCCTGGCTGTACTCGGCGTGCGGCCATTGCGAACATTGCCTGGCGGCCTGGGAAACCGTGTGCGCCGAGGCGCAATTCGGCGGCTACACCAAGAATGGCGGCTTTGCCGAGTACATCCTGGCCGACCCGCGCTACGTCGCGCACATTCCGGCGGGTCTGTCCGCCGTGCAGGCGGCGCCCATCATCTGCGCCGGCGTGACCAGTTACAAGGGCATCAAGGAAACGGGCGCGCGGCCGGGCCAGTGGCTGGCCGTGTCCGGCATCGGCGGGCTGGGCCACCTGGCCATCGAATATGCGGTAGCCATGGGCTTGCGCGTGGCGGCCGTCGACATCGATGAAGGCAAGCTGGAGCATGCGCGCGCCCTGGGCGCCGAAGTGACCATCAATGCGCGCCAGGGCGACCCCGTCGCGGCCTTGCGCGAAGCGACCGGGGGCGGCGCGCACGGCGTGCTGATCACGGCGCCGTCGATCGATGCCTTCCAACAAGGCGTGGCGATGACGCGCAAGCGCGGCACCTGCGTGCTGGTGGGCTTGCCGCCGGGCGACTTCCCGACGCCGCTGTTCGACGTCGTCGCCAATTGCGTGACGATACGCGGCTCTTTTGTGGGCACGCGCCAGGACATGGCCGAGGCGCTCGCCTTCGCCGCCACCGGCAAGGTCAAGGCGGGCGTGGAATTGCAGCCGCTGTCGGCCATCAACGAGATCTTCAGCCGGCTGGAGCACGGCAAGGTGGCCTCGCGCGTGGTGCTCGATTTCAGCGGCAAGTAAGCGCGGCGCCAGCATGCCGGTGTGTCGTGCGACGGCAAGTAAATTTATGTTGCTATGATGGCATTCCATAAAGACACACCGAGGACCTACCGATGAAGAAATCCCTCTCCGGCCTGCTGGCCTGCGCCGCCCTCGCCTTGTCCTTTTCGGCTGGCGCGGCCAGTGCGGCGGATCCCGCCGCGACTTCGCTGCCCGGACACTATTACCTGCAAGGCGTGATGGAAGTGGGCTCCGAACTGCTGCTGAAAAAGGATGGCAAGTTCGAGTGGACGCTCAGTTATGGCAATACCGACGAGCAAGCCAGCGGCGAGTGGCGCGTGGCCGGCGACATGGTGACCCTAGTGGCGGGCGACGGCGGCAAGGAGCCGCAGTTTCGCGTGTTCGAGGAATCGGAAATGCGCATCCAGAAACCCGCCGAAGCGGGTACGTGGGTGGCCATCGTCGGTTTCCCCCAAGTGGGACCGATGGCCGACGTGGAAGTGAAGTTCGAAGCGCAAAGCGGCAAAACGGCCACGGCCGTGAGTGTGGCGAACGGCGACGCCATCGTCCACATGCCGGCGTCGGAACGTTGGGTGCGGGCCGGCTTGCGCCGCCAGGGTTCCAAAGCCGATTATCAATGGCTGGCCGTGCCAGACGAGCGCGCGCAGGAACGCCTTGCCGCATTCGCCGTCACCGACGCCCAATGGCTCAGGGGGCAAGCCTTCCAGACGCTGAACTTGCGAGTCGTCAAGGGCGGCCTGAAACTGCACGGCATGGACAGCGCCGTCGCCAAGGGCCTGTACGCGAAGGCATCCGGCCAGTAAGCCACATTCCCCCTCACATTCTCTACAGCAGCTCGGCGCCTGACCGGCAATATCGTCCAGGACAAGGCCCGTGCGCCGTTGACACCCTGCGCGGTCTGTCCTATAGTCGCCGGGTTAACGACAAATGAGAATGAGAATCATGTTCAGTTCTATCAAGAAATGGCTCGCGTGCTACCCGCTCGTGGCCGCCAGTCTCAGCCTGTTACTGGCCGGTGGCGCGCACGCGCAAGCGACCGATGCTGGCGCCGGCGCCAAGCAATTGTGGCAATTGATTGACTACGTTGCCGTCGATTACAGCGGCGCCGTCGAGCACGGCAAAGTGGTCAGCGAGGCGGAATACGCCGAAATGCTCGACTTTACGGACAACGCGACGACGCAGATCGCCGCCCTGCCCGCCCACGCTTCGCAAGCGGCCATCGCCGCCGCCATCGCCGACCTGCGCAAAGCCGTCGTCGCCAAGGCGGACGGCGTGGAAGTCAAACGCCTGGCGCACCATGCGAATGGCTTGCTGATCGCCGCCTACCCGATACCCGTGGCACCGAAAGTGCTGCCGAACCTGGCGCGCGGCGCGGCCCTGTATGCGGCCCAGTGCGCTTCTTGCCACGGCGTGGCCGGCGGCGGCGATGGTCCGCTGGCGGCCAGCCTGGAGCCGAAACCGATCGCCTTCACGGATGGCGAACGGGCGCAGTCGCGCAGCCTGATGGCGCTGTACCAGGTCATTTCGCAAGGCGTGGCCGGCACCTCGATGGCCAGTTTCGGCCAGTTGTCCGAGAACGAGCGCTGGGATCTGGCCTTCTATATCGGCGGCATGTCGCACGATGCGGCGGCAAGCGCGCGCGGCGAAAAGCTGTGGCAGGACGATCCGCGCAGCAAAAAACTGTATGCGGACCTGGCCGCCGTGACGACCTTGACGCAGGAAGCCGTGGCCGCCAAGCTGGGCGCTGACGAGGCCAAAGCGCTGACGGCGTACTTGCGCAGCCATGCTGACAAGTCCGAGGCGCACAAGCCGGCCGGCCTGGCCCTGTCACGCCTGCGCCTCGCCGAAAGCCTGGCCGCCATGCATGCGGGCGACCGCGCGGGCGCCACGCGCCTGGGCCTGTCGGCCTACCTGGACGGTTTCGAGCCGATCGAGCCGATGGTCGGCGCGCGTAACAAGTCCTTGCTGCTGGCCGTGGAAAACGCCATGCTGGCCTACCGTTCCGCCGTGGCCAAGGGCACGGTGGCCGACGCCGACGCGGCCGGTGAAAAGCTGCAGCAACTGTTTACCCACGTGGAAGCGGAACTGGGCGACGCCAAGGCCGACCCGATGACGACCTTTGTCGGCGCCCTGACGATTCTGCTGCGCGAAGGCGTGGAAGCGCTGCTGATCGTGATCGGCATCATCGCCTTCCTGCGCAAGGCCAAGCGCAAGGACGTGCTGGCCTACGTGCATGCGGGCTGGTCCAGCGCGCTGGTGGCGGGTGGATTGACGTGGGTGGCGGCGACGTATCTGGTCACCATCAGCGGCGCCAGCCGGGAAGTGAGCGAGGGACTCGGTTCCGTGTTCGCGGCCCTGGTCCTGCTGAGCGTGGGCTTGTGGATGCACCAGAAGAGCAGCGCCGGACGCTGGCAGGAATATTTGCACGAGAAACTCACGGCGGCCATGACGCGGCGCTCCGCCTGGGGTCTGTTCGCCCTTGCCTTCATCGCCGTCTACCGCGAAGTCTTTGAAACCGTGCTGTTCTATTCCGCCCTGGCGGCGGACGGCAATGGCGGCGCCCTGCTGGGCGGCTTCCTGGTGGCCATCGTGCTGCTGGTCGTGATCGCCTGGGCCTTGCTGCGCACCAGCGCCCGCATGCCAATTGGCAAGTTCTTCTCGTGGACGTCCGCCTTCGTGGCCGTGCTGGCCGTGATCCTGATGGGCAAAGGCGTGGCCGCGCTGCAGGAAGCGGGCTGGGTTGGCGTCAGCCCCGTCGATTTCATCCGCGTCGACCTGCTGGGCATCCTGCCTACCCTGGAAACCCTGCTGGCGCAAGCGGCCATCGTGGCCATCATCGTCGCCGGCTATGGCTGGAACCGCGTTTCCGCAGGCAAGCGCAAGCTGGCCTGATCCTGCAGTCGCGGCACGGCAGCGTCCAGCGGGCGCTGCCTACGCCTGGTGGATCGGCGCGAACGACTCGGCAAACAGATCGGGCTCGTAACCGGCGGCATTGAACAGGTGGGCACAGGATTCGTCGATCGCGGCGCGCAGTTGTGCCTGATCGACGCCCAGCACGACGCCGCCCCGTTTGCGCACGCGCCCGCCAATGATGACGGTATCGATATTGCTGCGCTCAGCCGCGTGCACGACGGTACCGATGGCGTTATTGACCGGGTAAAGGTTGAGGTCGCCGGTGCGTATCAGCACCAGGTCGGCCTGCTTGCCTGGCGTCAAACTCCCGATGCGCTGTTCCAGCCCCGCCACCGCGGCGCCGTCGATCGTGGCGGCTTCCAGCAAGCGGAAGGCATCGGTGGGCGCGGCCGCATGGCGATGTCCCTGGCGATGCCCCTGGCAATTTCCCATTACCCGCTGCAGGTAGAACGCCACGCGCATTTCCATGAACATGTCGCCGCTGTACGAGGTCTCGTTGTCGACACTGAGGCCGGGACGTATGCCGTGCTGGTACGCCGCCTGCCAGGCGTTCATGCCATCCTCGATACCGTAGTGGGCATCCGAACGCGGGCATACATTGACGCGCACGCCAGCCTCGCGCAAGATGCGCCAGCCCGATTCCGGCAGACAAGTGCAGTGATTGAAGATATTGTCGCTGCCGAGCAGTCCCTGCCGGTGCAAGCTTTCCAGTTCGGCCGCCATGCCGCCGCCAAAAAACTCGGTCACGATGGGAATACCCAATTGACGTGCGACGGCCCACTGCGCCGGTTCCAGCTGCGCCATCATGGCCAGCGTCACCAGGCTGTCGGGATTCGTAAAATACCTGGCCTGCAGGCGTGCCAGGTTGCCCGGCCAATGCGCCTCATCCCAGACACCCGACACGGGCGCCCCCGAGGCGTGCACGGCGCGGATGCCCGCATCGAGCAGCGCGTCGACCGCCGCGTCGGAGTGCGCCGCCGTGCGGCTGTTGTGGGAATTGTCGACCACGGTCGTGATACCGGCGTCGATGCAGCCCAGAGCCGTGAGCACATTGCCCACGTAAATGTCGCGCGGCCGGTAGTATTTGGCGAACGAAAAATGCGTGGCATTGCAATAGTCCTCGAGCGTTGCCGCATTCGGGTTGATGCGGCGCAGCTGGCCTTCCCAGGAATGGCGGTGGGTATCGACCATGCCTGGAATGGCGATCATCCCTGCGGCATCGATCACTGCGGCGCCGCCGGCTTGCAGGTTCTGGCCGATGGCGGCGATGGTGCCATCGGCAATCAGGATATCGCCCCTGGGTACATTGCCGACATTGCCATCCATGCTGATGATGGTGGCGCCTTTGATCAGCATCTTGTGCGGGACTGGAGCCAGCGGAGCCAGCAATTGAGGGGCGTGTTCAGGCATGCTTGATTCCTGCGGTGGTTAATGGATTGCACGCAGTCTAGTGCAGGCAAGCACGGGGAAAAAGTGGCGCCCGGCGTTTTCAGCATGCGAAAAAACCGAACAATGTTGGGTTATAGTGCCGTTTCCCCTACTGCCAACAAGACAAGACATGGACCGCGTACAAGCAATGCAGGTATTCCTCCGCGTGGTCGAGAGCAAGAGTTTTGTGCGCGCGGCAGAGACCCTGGGCTTGCCTGCCTCGTCGGTCACCGGCATCATCAAGCGGCTGGAACAACATTTGCAGGCGCGCCTGCTGAACCGTTCCACCAGAAACCTCAGCCTGACACCGGAGGGCGAACGCTACTTTCATCGTTGCCGAGAGATACTCGACCTGATCGCCGACACCGAAGCGAGCCTGCAGGGTTCCAGCGAGCGCCCGCAAGGACGTTTGCGCGTGGATATGCCTGGCGGCATCGCCCATGCCGTGATCCTGCCCCAGTTGGCGCAATTCCAGCAACGCTACCCCGATATCTACCTGATGATCGGCGTCAATGACCGCCAGGTCGACTTGATACAGGAAGGCGTCGATTGCGTCATCCGCACCGGCAGCCTGGAAGACTCGACGCTGGTCGCGCGCCGGCTGGGCGAACTGCGCTGGATCACCTGCGCGGCGCCGTCCTACCTGGCCGAGCACGGCGTTCCCGCAACTTTGGAAGATGTACATGGACACCGGGCCGTCCACTACTTTTCCAGCACGCCGCGGCGCGGCGGCGAGCTGCAGTTCATCGACGACGGGGCCAGTATCACCGTTCCCCTCCCCGGCACGGTCGCCGTCAATGAGACGGGGCTGTACATCGAGCTGGGCCTGGCCGGCCACGGCTTGATGCAGCTGGCCGAGATCCTCGTAAGCGGCCATTTGCAGGCCGGAACATTGGTCGAGGTGCTGGCCGACAGGCGGCCGGCGCCCGTGCCGGTATCGCTGCTCTACCCCCACCAGCGCTTTCTTTCCCCTGCGATGCGGGCGTTCATCGACTGGACTACGGGGCTGTTCAACAACGGTGCGTGACAATTGAATAGTAATATTTTCAAAAATTTAACTATATTCGCTATTGCAGAGATTTATGCCGGCCAGCCGGACATTGGCCGTATCGGAAGCAACCCATCCATTGAACGTTCCACCAACGAAAGCATATCGATGAAAACTTCACGCGCAACTAGCTGGTCGCTGGGTCTTATTGTGGCAGGCGCCCTGCTCTCTTCCCACGCCTTTGCGGCGAAAATCCCCGACTGCGGCAAAAGGGAGCCAAGCAAAACCCTGCCCACGCCGCAAAACAGCGAATATGACGCCTACCGCAATGCGAAAACGAGCGCGGTCGCCGGTGGTCCCGGCAATACCGTCTTCAATAACAATGAGGGCCGCCTTCCCGCCGCCGGCAAGGACGAGGTTTATTATGAATACTATCTGGGGATCGGCGGCGATGGCGGAGCCGGTTCGCATCGTGCGGTCTTGCTTGTGCAGACACCGAAGGGGAAACGCAAATTGGTGGAGCGCTATTACACGCAGGACCACTATGCCAGCTTTTGCAGCCTGAAGAGCTAGTCCCTCCTCAACTACCGGCCGCGGCGGTGAAACGTCTGCCGCGGCTGGTCGCGTGCACGGTGTTGAAAAGTACGATATGATGACCGTCATGCAGAACTTACCCAACAAGAAACCCTCGGCGCACAGCCGCAAGGAAGCCACCCACGAACGCATCGTCGAAGTGGCCACGCGCGCCATCCGCCGCAGCGGCTACGCGGGCACAGGCGTGGCCGACATCATGAAGGAAGCGGGCCTGACGCACGGCGGCTTTTATGCGCATTTCGCCTCGCGCGACGCCCTGCTGGCCGAAGCGGGCGACCGCGCGGGCGCCGAAGCGGTGGCGCTGGCAGCCCGGGTGGCGGCCGCCGCCCCGGCTGGCCAGGCGCTGCAGGCCATGCTGGCCGCGTATCTGTCGCCCGAACACATCGCCGCCATCGAGGTGGGTTGCCCCGTCTCGGCGCTGGGTTCTGAAATGCCGCGCCAGGCGCCCGAGGTGCGCCGCGCCGCCACCATCCACATCAAGGAAATGATCGACCTGTTCGCGCGCCAAATGCCGAACTGGGGCCAGCCGGAAGCGCACGCGCAGGCCATGGCGACGGTGTGCGCCATGATCGGCACCACCATTCTGGCGCGCGCCGTCGACGAGCCGGCCCTGTCGGACGCGCTGTGCGCGGCCACCCTGGCGCAGTTTCAAACACCAGACTAGCCGCACCGCCCGTGGCCTTGATCCGTCCCGGGCTTTTTTTCAAACAAGAATATGATGATCGTCATATTTTGTATTCCACGCTGTCAACCACTGAAGGAACATCATGAAAAACAAGAAGATTGCCCTGGTCACCGGCGCCTCGTCCGGCATCGGTGCGGCCACGGCCCGGCGCCTGGCGCAAGCAGGCTACACCGTGTACGGCACCAGCCGCCGCGGCGCGCAGCTCCCTGGCCAGCAATACGCCATGCTGGCGCTCGACGTCACCAGCGAGGAGTCCGTTGCTGCCGCCGTGGCAGAGGTAATGCAGCGCGAGGGCCGCATCGACCTGCTGGTGAATAACGCCGGTTTCGGCGTGGCCCCGGCCGGCGCCGAAGAAAGTTCGATCGCGCAAGCGCGCGCCATCTTCGAGACGAATTTCTTTGGCGTCGTGCGCATGACCCTGGCCGTGCTGCCGCACATGCGCGCCCAGGGGGGCGGGCGCATCCTCAATATCGGTTCCGTCGTGGGCTTTTTGCCCATGCCCTATGGTGCGCTGTATTCGGCCACCAAGCACGCCATCGAAGGCTACACTGAATCGCTCGACCATGAAGTGCGCGGCTGGGGCATCCGCGCCAGCGTCATCGAACCGGCCTACACGAAAACCACGTTCGAAGCCAATCTGCTGGCGCCCGACACACCGCTGTCAGCCTACCGGCAAGTCAGCGCGGCCGTCACAAGCCGGCTGCAAACGCTGATGGCCGGCGCCGATGACCCGGCCATCGTGGCCGACAGCGTATTGGCGGCGGCGCAGGCAAGCGAGCCAAAATTGCGCTACACGGCCGGGCCGTTGGCCGCGCGCCTGCGCCTGATGCGCCGTTTCATGCCGGCGTCGCTGCTGGACGCCGGCTTGCGCAAGGACCTGCGCCTGGCGTGAACGCGGGCATTTCATTCAACCTGACAAAGAGAACAGCATGCAAGCTCTGCAACTGAAAAAATACGGCGGCCCCGATCACGTGGCATTTGTGGAACTGCCCCGCCCCACGCCCGGTCCCGGCGAATTGCTGGTGCGGGTACACGCCGTGGGCCTGAACCCCATCGACAACCTGATTCCCAAGGGCGACTTCAAGCCGATCTTGAAAACGCGCTTGCCGGCCACCCTGGGCAGCGATCTGGCCGGCGTGGTCGTGGCCGTCGGCAGCGGTGTCACGCGTTTTACAGTGGGCGACGCCGTGTATGCGAGTATTTTCGACACGCCACACGGCAGCCTGGCCGAATTCGCCATCGTGCCGGAACAGGCGGCCGCGCTGAAACCGGCCAACCTCGATTTCGTGCAGGCGGCGTCGATTCCGATGGTGGGCCTGACGGCGTGGCAAGCGATGCAGGAACGCATGCAGCTGAAGCCGGGCCAGAAAGTGTTCATCCCGGCCGGTTCCGGCGGCATCGGCACGTTCGCCATCCAGCTGGCCAGGCACCTGGGCGCCCGCGTGGGCTCCACCACCAGCACGGCGAACGTGGAACTGGTGCGCGGCCTGGGCGCCGATGAGGTCATCGACTACAAACAACAGCCGTTCGAAGAGGTGCTGCGCGACTACGACGCCGTACTGGGCACGGTGCGCGGCGACGGGCTGGAAAAGGCCTTGCGCATCGTCAAGCCTGGCAGCCATGTCGTGTCGCTGATCGGCCCGCCGGACGCCGCCTTTGCCCGCGCGCGCGGCATGAACGTGGTGCTGAAACTGGTGTTTGGTTTGCTTAGCCGCAAGATCATCGGCCTGGCGCAGCGGCGCGGCGCCAGCTATGCCTTTCACTTCGTGCGTCCCGACGGCAGCCAGCTGGCGCAGATCGCCAGGCTGCTCGAGGCGGGAACCATCCGCCCCGTCATCGACAAGGTGTTCCCTTTTGCTGAGGCGAAACAGGCGCTGGCCTACCTGGCGCAGGGCCGCGCGCGCGGCAAGGTGGTGGTGCAACTGCCCGAGTCTTGAGGCATATTTGAGCTGCTTTCCGCGCTGTGACTATGTGTGAGTTTTTTGTTGGCAATTTACTCCATACTCGTTGTCAACCCTGTGCCTCTTGATACCGGTCAACCTCCATAAAGGTAGCTCATGCGCGTTTTCCCGGAATGCTGCTGGCTCGCTATCACCCTCGTGGCCGGCATGGCCCACGCCGCCGAACCGGGTGTCAGCGATACGCACATCCGGCTGGGCATGGTCAATGCGCAAACGGGCGCGGCCTCGGGGCTGGGGAAAGCCATGCTCGACGGCGCGACGGCCGTTTTCCAGGAAGCGAACCAGCGCGGCGGCATCCATGGCCGCAGCATCGAACTGGTGCTTGCCGACGATGGCTACGATCCGGACCGGGCCATCAGCGAAACGCTCAGGCTGGTAGAGGAAAAACAGGTGTTCGCCCTGTTCGGCAACGTGGGCACGCCGACCACCAACGCCGTCATCCCTATCGTCCGGGAAATGAAGGTGCCGCTGGTGGGCGCGTTTACGGGGGCGATGACCTTGCGCCGCCCCGTGGTGCATGAAATTATCAACTTCCGCGCCAGTTATGACGATGAATCCGACGCCCTGGTGCAGTATTTCACCAGCCGCGGCGTCAAGCGCTTTGGCGTGCTGTACCAGGACGACGGCTTCGGCAATGCCGTACTCGACGGCACCGTGCGCGCCCTGCAACGGCGCGGCATGGAGCTCGTCGCCAAGGGTTCCTTCCAGCGCGGCACGACGGCCGTCAAGGCGGGACTGGCGGCCCTGATCGGACACGACCTGCAAGCCGTGATCATGGCCGGGCCCTACACGCCGGTGGCCGCGTTCGTGCGCGAGGCAAGCCAGACCGGGCTGAAGACGGCCCTGGCCACGGTATCGTTTGTCGGCACGGACAGCCTGCTGCAATTACTGGGCAAGGCAGGCGACAATATCGTCATTTCCCAGGTGGTGCCGCTGCCGGACGACCGCCAGTTGCCCATCGCCGCCGACTGCGCCGCGCTGCTGGCCAGGCATGTGCCGGCGGCCAGGCTGTCTTTCGTCAGTTTTGAAGGCTGCATCTCGGCCACCCTGATGGTGGCGGCGCTGCGCGGCGCGGGCGCCGACCTCACGCGCGAGCGCCTGATCCAGAGCTTCGAAACGTTCGACCGGCTTGACCTGGGCGGCATGCGGGTGACGCTGCGGCCCGACAACCACCAGGCGTCGACGGCCGTGTTCCTGACCCGCATCGCCGACGGCAGGATCGTTCCGGCCGACCCGGACCCTGGCGCGAAGTGATGCGCGCTCCCCTGCCCTGCGCGACCTGGAGCCTGACATGAAAATCAGGACCAAGCTGATCATCAGTACCACCGTCCTGCTGGCGGGCGTGGCGGCCATGGCGGCGGCCAGCCTGCTGCTGGTGAAAGGCATCGAAACCCATGTGCACGGCTTGACCGACCGTACCGTGCCGCTGTACACGGACGTGTTGCGCCTGCGCTATACCGTGCAAGACATGGCATCGGATTTTTTCGAGCTGGGCAAGGCAGAAGACCTGGCGCAGCTGAAGCAGGTATCAAGCAAGATCGTCGCCAATATCCAGGCCGCCGAGAGCATCAGCCAGCAATTGCGGCGTCATGGCGAGTTGCAAACGCCGCGCTACCACTCGGCTTTCGAGCAGGAATTCCAGCGCATGCGCGTGGCCGTGCGCAAACGCCTGGAAAACGAGGCCTATTACAAGGCGCAGGCGACGGAAATGCGCCAGGTGCTGGCGCAGATCAAGGCCGCCGCCAAGGGCGCGCGCGGCAAGATCCGCCTGGTCGACAGCCAGGCCCAGGCCACCGCCGCCGAAGTGCAGCTGGAAAGCCAGCGCCTGAACGAGAACGCGCGCTACCTGACCGACTTGCGCAAGAGCATCCTCGACATGCAGATTGCGCTGGCCGAAACGGAGGCCGTGAAGAACCGTTTTCGCATCGCCCCCTTGCGCGAACGGCTGACGGCGGCCGTCGCGCATCTGGCGGGAAGCGGCGAGCGCGGCATCAGCCCGGCCCAGCAGGCGCTGCGGGAAAAGCTGCTGGCCACGGCGCGCCAGATGCTCGATCCCGCCGCCGGCTTGCTGGCCTTGCGCGCCGGACTGCTGGCCGAGGGCGGCGCCAGCGCGGCGCAGCAGGCGCACTATGCGGCGCTCAAGGAACAAGTCGGCGCCACTCTGGCCTCCACGCTCCTGCGCCTGGCCGAGGAACTCGATCCCATCGAACTGCAGCTGGCCATCGGACGCGACCGCCTGGCGCAGGCCAACCGCTACATGCGTACTTCGGCCCGCATCGAGGACGCCAGCGGCGAAATCAACCTGGCCGTCGACGCCATCAGCATCGGCGTGGGCGAAGTCATGCTGGCCACGGCCGCCGGCGACGTCACGCGCCTGGGCGACGATATCGCCCTGCACATCAGCACCCTGCACGGCGACATGGCGACCATGCAAACCTTGCTGCAAAGCATAGGCCAGCTGGGCTTGCTGGCCGAAACGCGCGGCGTCAACACTTACCTGGACAAGGTCGAGCGGTCGGGACAGCGGCTGGTGCAAGCCAAGGGCAGCGTACTGGACAGCGAAAAGGCGCTGGACGAGGTCATCGACCACGTGCGCGCCTTCGAGCGCGAACAGGCCGCCTATTCGGCGCAGCAAGTGGCGCGCATCACGGGGCAGCAGCAGGACGCGGTGGCCCAGGTGCGCGACGGCGTGCGCCATGCCTTCGTGCTGATTCTCGGCATCGGACTGATTCTGCTGCTGGCCTGCGTGGCCATCACGGGGCTGATCAGCGCTTCCATCGCCAGGCCGCTGGCGCACCTGTCCCATGCGATTGCCCATATCCGCGGCGGCAAACCGCTGTCCGTGCGCGTGGCGCAGCATGGCAGCGATGAACTAGGGCAATTGATCATGGGCTTTAACGGCATGCTCGAGCACGTCGAACAGCGCGACCTGGCGCTCAAGCAGGCCAAGGCCGAGGCCGACGCCGCCAACCGCGCCAAGTCGGAATTCCTGGCCAAGATGAGCCACGAGATCCGCACGCCGATGAATGGCGTGCTGGGCATGACGGAATTGCTGCAGCGCACGGAACTGAGTCCCAAGCAGCAGCGTTTCGTGCACACGGTACACCGCTCGGGCGAAAGTCTGCTGAGCATCATCGACGATATTCTCGATTTTTCCAAGATCGAGGCGGGCAAGCTGGTGCTCGAACATATCCCCTTCGACCTGCGCCAGGTGATCGACGATGTCGTGGCCCTGTTTGCCAACGGCATCCAGCGCAAGGCCATCGAATTTACCTGCCGCATCGCCTCCGACGTGCCGCAGCACGTGCGCGGCGACCCCGTGCGCCTGCGCCAGATCCTCACCAACCTGCTCAACAACGCCACCAAGTTCACCGAACGGGGCGAGATTTCCGTCGATGTCAGCTGTCCCGCCGCCGGCCAGATCCGCCTGGAAGTACGCGACACTGGCATCGGCATGGCGCCGGAGGCGACCGCCGCCGTCTTCCAGCCCTTCCGCCAGGCCGACAGCACCACTTCGCGCAAGTATGGCGGCACGGGCCTAGGCCTGGCCATCATCAAGCAGCTGGTGGAAATGATGGGTGGCAACATTGTGCTCGAATCCGTGGCGGGCCAGGGGTCCAGCTTTGCCGTCACTGTTGCCGTGGGCACCGTGGCGCCCGAGGACGCGCCGCCGGCGCCGCCGCCGCGCGTGTCGCTGGGCGCCTTGCACGTGCTGATCGTCGATGACCATGCCACCAACCGCACGATCCTGCTGCAGCATGTGATCGAGTGGCAGATGGCCGCCGCCAGCGCCGCCGACGGCGCCGAAGCGCTGGACCTGCTGCAAGCCGCGCTGCGCGGCGGGCGCCCGTTCGACCTGGCCATCATCGACATGCGCATGCCTGTCATGGATGGCGCCGAGCTGGTGCGCGCGATCAAGGCCGATGCCGGCATGGCGGCCCTGAAAATCATCATGCTCAGTTCGCTGGATGCCTCGGCCGAGCTGCGCCAGCTGACGGCGCTGGGCGTGGAATACTGCCTGACCAAGCCCGTGCGGGCGATGGAACTGCGCCACTGCATCGAAGCTGTCTGCGGCTACGGCACCCTGGCGCCAACGAGTGCTGCCATGCCTGCCCTGCCCGCTCCAGCGGAAAGCGCGGCCGCAGGCCAGGCGCCGCTGCGCATGCTGCTGGTGGAAGATAACGCCATCAACCAGGAAATCGCCCTGGCCATGCTGGAAGATAGCGGCTACGAAGCGACACCGGCCGACAACGGGAGGCGCGCGCTGGCCCTGTGGGAGCGCTACCCGTTCGACGTGATCCTGATGGATTGCCAGATGCCCGAAATGGACGGTTTTGAAGCGACGCGGCGCTTGCGCCGCATGGAGGCCGAGCAAGGCCGTGTCCGCACACCCATCATTGCCCTGACGGCCAACGCCATCCTCGGCGACCGCGAACTGTGCCTGGACGCGGGTATGGACGACTACCTGGCCAAGCCGTACACGCGCGCCGCCCTGCTGGAAATCCTGGCCCGCTGGCGCCCGTCGCCCGCCGCGCAGGCCACAGCCGGGACGCCTACAGTAACCACGGAGGCGGCGCCGGTGGAATCGGCCGCCATCCTCGACGCCGCCGCCCTGCAAAACCTGCGCGCCATGCGGCGTCCCGGCCGTCCCGACGTGCTGGGCCGCATCATCGACCTGTTCTACAGCGACGCGCCGCGCCTGCTGGGCCAGCTGGAAGTGGCCGCCGAGGCCAGCGATACCGCGGCCCTGCAGCTGGCGGCCCATACGCTCAAGTCCAGCTGCGCCAACGTGGGCGCGCTGGGCTTGTCGGCCACCTGCCGTGAAATCGAACAATACGCGCGCGGCAATGACGTCGGCAGCGCGCTGCAGCATATCCGCGGCATCCAGCAAGAACTCGACCGTGTCCTCGCCGCCCTGGCCATTGAGAAGGAAGCCATATGAATACCGCACTGCTCCCGCAAGCACTGGTCCTGGTGGTCGATGACGACACCATGACGCGCATCCTGGTGACGGAAGCGCTGGAACCGGAAGGCTTCCGCATCGAGGAAGCGGCCAGCGGCCTGGAAGCGCTGGCCGCTTTCCAGCGCGGCGTGCCCGACCTGATCCTGCTCGACGTTGCCATGCCCGGCATGAGCGGCTTCGAATGCTGCCAGCAGCTGCGCCGCTTGCCCGGCGGCGCGCACGTGCCCATCGTCGTGCTGACCGGCAACGACGACGATGACTCCATCAAGCAGGCGCTGGAAGCGGGCGCCAGTGATTTTATCTCCAAGCCGATGCAATGGCGGCTGCTGGCGCACCGGCTGCGCTACCTGCTGCGGGCCAGCAGCGCGCTCACCGAATTGAGCCGTATCCAGGAAAGCCTGAACCACGCGCAGGCGCTGGCCCGCCTCGGCAACTGGGAATACCAGGTCGCCGGCGGTGACGGCTACTGGTCGCCGGAACTGTTGCGCATCCTGGGCCTGGACGCCGATTCCGGCCCCACCAGCTTCGAGCGCCTGCTGCAATGCCTGCCGGAAGACCAGCGACCGCTGCTGCTCGATGCCTTCATGGAGCTGCATGCGAGCGGCACCAGCTACGGCCTGGAACACAAGGTGCTACGGCCCGATGGCGGCGAATGCATCGTCTTTCATCAGGCCGAAGCCGTGCGCGAAGGCCGCCAGGTGCTGCTGATGCGCGGTACCGTGCAGGACATCACGGAACGCAAGCTGCAGCAATTGCGCATCGAATACCTGGCTAACCACGATGCGCTGACGGACTTGCCCAACCGCCAGTTGCTGAACGACCGCATCGGCCAGGCCATCGCCCATGCCCGCCGCACCCGCCTGCACCTGGCCACCCTGATGCTGGACCTCGACCGTTTCAAGTTCGTCAACGACAGCTATGGCCACCCGGTGGGCGATGCGCTGCTGCAGGAAGTGGCCCGTCGGCTGAAGCTGGCGGTGCGCGAGGGCGACACGGTGGCCCGCCAGGGCGGCGACGAATTCGTCCTCCTGCTGACGGACCTGCCCGACATCGTGACGGCCGAACAGATCGTGCAAAAAGTGCTGGCGGTGTTCGCCGATCCCTTCGTGCTGGGCGAGCATACCCTGCACGTGAGCACCAGCATCGGCGCCAGCGTGTTTCCGTCCGACGGCGACAGCGGCGACATGCTGCTCAAGACGGCCGATGCGGCCCTCTACAGCGCCAAGGACAAGGGCCGCAACGGCTACCAGTTCTACAACCACAAGATGGGCGTGCTGGTGGAGGAGCGGGCCGAAATCGAACACGCGCTGCACCAGGCGCTGGCGCTGGGCGAACTGGAACTGCACTACCAGCCCAAGGTCGACCTCACCAGCGGCAAGATCTATGGCATGGAAGCGCTGCTGCGCTGGCGCCGCGACGGCATCGGCCTGGTGCCGCCGGACCGCTTCATTCCCCTGGCCGAGGAAACGGGCATGATCGTGCCCATCGGCGAATGGGTGCTGCGCACGGCGTGCGCGCAACTGGGCGTCTGGCATGCCTACGGCTTTACGCACCTGACGATGGCCGTCAACGTGTCGGCGCGCCAGTTCCGCCAGGCCGACATGCCGCAGCTGGTGCGCGAAGTGCTGGCCGACAGCGGCGTGCCGGCCCACTGCCTGGAACTGGAGCTGACGGAGAGCGTGCTGATGCAAAACCGCGACCTCGTGGTGAAGGCATTGGAACAGTTGAAGGAAATCGGCGTCACCCTGTCGCTGGACGACTTCGGCACCGGCTATTCCAGCCTGTCCTACCTCAAGCAGTTCCCCATCGACGTGGTGAAAATCGATCAATCGTTCATCCGCGACGTGACCGACAGCGTGGATGGCGCGTCGCTGACCCGCTCCATAATCGCCATGGCCAAGTCGCTGCACATGACGACGGTGGCCGAGGGCGTGGAAACGGAGGGGCAATTGGGATTTCTCAATACCAACCACTGTGACGCCATGCAAGGCTATTACTTCAGCCGCCCGCTGCCCGGCGCCGAGATGGATCAGATGTTGCATGCCGGCACCCATTTGCCGCCCGAGAACTGCCATGCCGAAACGCCGCAGCGTGTGCTGCTGCTGGTGGACGACGAAGAGCACATCCTGTCCGCCCTGCGCCGCTCGCTGCGCAAGGAAGGCTACCAGATACTCAGCACCAGCAAGCCGCAGGAAGCGCTGGAACTGGTGGCCGCCAATGCCGTGGGCGTGATCCTTACGGATGCGCGCATGCCGGGCATGTCCGGCAACGAACTCTTGCGCCGCATCAAGGGCATCTATCCGGAGATCGTGCGCGTGATGTTGTCGGGCTACCCTGAATTGCATTCGGTCACAGCAGCCATCAACGAAGGCTCGGTGTACAAGTTCATCACCAAGCCCTGGGACGAAACCTTGCTGAAAGACCATTTGCGCGAAGCCTTCGTGCGCTTCGAATCGGGCGTGCAACGCCCGCCCGTGGGTCCGCATGGCATCGAGATCAGCAACCGTGCCGCCTGACCACTTACCACTTACCAGTAGCCCAGCACCTTCCACCACGTCGTGCCGACGACGGCAAAGATCAGCAGTTCCACCACGCACATGATGAAGCCGACTCTCCACCAGTTGCCCATGGTCACGAAGCCGCTGCCGAAGATGATGGGCGAGGTGCCCGTCGCATAGTGGGTCAATGTCATCATGATGGCCGAGCCGGCCGTCATCATCAGCATGAACGGTACGTGGTATTCGGCCGGGATCAGGTGCAGGCCCACCGTCAGGAAGGCCAGCAGCATGGCGCTGATGTGGGCCGTCGTGCTGGCGAAGAAGTAATGCGAGAAGACAAACACCAGCACCAGGACGCCGGCGATCGGCAGCCAGTCCATGCCGCTGGCGACAATCGCCGCCTTCATGCCGGCCGAGAACCAGGCGATCACGCCCGTCTTGTTGAGTTGCTCGGCCATCATGACGAGCGCGCCGAACCACACCAAAGTGTCCCAGGCGCTCTTTTCCGACAGCACGTCATCCCAGTCGATGGTGCCCGTGATGATCAGCACGAACAGGCCGACAAAGGCAACCACCGTCGCATCGAGCGAAAACGCGGGGCCGAACAGCATGGCGGGCACGTTGGCCCACAGCAGCAGCAACAGGGCGAAGGTGCCCAGCATGACTTTTTCCGACGGCGACAGCGGGCCCATGCTTTTCAGTTCCGCCTTGGCGTAGGTGACGGCGTCCGGCGTGGCTTTCAGTTCCGGCGGCGACAGCCAATAAATAATCAAAGGCATCAGCAGCAGGCAGACCAGGCCCGGCAGCAGCATGCACAGGGCCCAGGTGGTCCACGTCAGGTGGAAACTCTGGCCGCTGGCCTTGGCCACGAAGTCGACCACGAGCGGGTTGGGCGCCGTGGCCGTCAGGAACATGGCCGAGGTGATCGGGTTGGCGTGGTAGTTGACGAGGGCCAGGTAGGTGCCGACCTTCTTTTCCGTGCCCTTGGCCGGATCCGAATCGAAGGCGTTGGCGATCGATTTCATGACGGGGTGGACGATGCCGCCACCGCGCGCCGTGTTACTGGGCGTAAATGGCGCCAGCACCAGTTCGCAAATGGCCAGGCCATAGCCGATGCCCATGGTGCGCTTGCCCAGCAGGGAAATGAACAGCAGGCCGATGCGGCTGCCCAGTCCCGTCTTTTTCAGGCCGCGCGAAATCAGGATCGCCACGACGATCAGCCAGATCAAGGGATTCGAGAAACTGCTGAGCGCATCCGTGATGGCGCCCTTGGACGAGGTCGACGTCACTTGCGACAGCGACACGATGACGATGGCCATCATGGCCATCACGCCGATCGGCATGACTTTCAGGATGATCGCCAGAATCGTGGTGAGGAAAATCGCCACCAGGCCCCAGGCCTTGGGCGTCAAGCCGTCCGGCGCCGGCAGCAATAGCATGCTCACGAGCAAAGCGGTGCAGATCAGGGCGGGGACGAGGCGGAATGGGACGGCTTCCTTGAAATGCAGGAACAAGTCGCGCACTGTTTTATACATCTTTATTACCTTTCGCTGTGGGTCAGGCATCGTAGCAAGCGGCGTGGCACGCGCAGAGTCTTGGGCCGGGACGCAGGAAAAAACGCGCCTTCAACGATGACAGATGCCCAACAATTCTGTTCGGCAATATCATACACGCAAGACTTCCCTGCCCGTGCCCCGTTGCCGCATTCGCTACCGACTATCTGTAAAATCGTTGACCGGCAAGCGACACGTGTCGCATAATTGCCCCATTAGTCGCCAGCCAAGCTGACAAGGAAACCATTGAATACCCGCAACCACCATATCGACGCCTTGCGCGGCGCCGCCATCCTGGGCGTGCTGCTGCTGCACTTCGCCCTCGCCTACGGCTTGAAGAACAGCCCGCTCGAAATCCTGCCCGCCTGGCTGCTGCGCGCCGCCTACCAGGGCAATTACGGCGTGACCATGTTTTTCGTCATTTCCGGCTATCTGATCACCTCGACCTCGCTGCAGCGCTGGGGCGACCTGGCGCGCATCGACCTGGCGGCGTTCTATCTCTACCGCATTGCCCGCCTGCTGCCATCGCTGCTGCTGGCCCTGTCCATCATCGTGCTGCTGGGCGTGCTGGACGTACCCTACTTTGCCAACTCGGACGGCGGCAAGGATTTGCCCGCCAGCTATTTCGTCATCGCCATCGCCTCCGTGCTGACCTTCTGGCATAACGTGCTGATGCAAAGCGCCGGCTATTTCAATTACTGCCTGAATGTGTACTGGTCCTTGTCCGTCGAGGAAATGTTTTATCTGCTGCTGCCCTTGTCGTGCCGCATCCTGCGCCGGCGCCAGGCGATCATGCTGCTGTGCGGCGCCGCCATCGTCGCCGGCCCCGTGTATCGCAGCCTGCATGCGGACAATGAGATTGACTTCATGTACGGCTATATCGCCTGCTTCGACGCCATCGCCATCGGTTGCCTGACGGCCATGCTGACGCAACGCTGGCAACCTGGCGCGCAGGCCGGGCGACTCTTGCGCTGGACAGCGGGCCTGGCCCTGGCGGCCGTGTATGTGCGCGGCATCGGCGGCCATGAGGTATTCGGTTTTACCCTGGTCGCCGTAGCCAGCGCCGCCTTCATTCTTGGCGGCGTGGCGGCCGGACCGGCCAGCCAGCGACGGCCCGGCCCGCTGCAATGGCTGGGCCGCCATAGCTACGAACTCTATCTGTTCCATATCATCGTGCTGGCCGGCATGCGCAATGTAGTGGACAAGGCGGGCCTGGCCTACGCCGAGCGCCTGCCGTGGCTGGCGCTGTTCCTGGCCGCAACGGCGCTGGCTGCCGCCCTCGTGGCCCGCTACGTGTCCGAACCGGCCAATGCCGCCATCCGCCAGCGCTGGCGGCGTGCCGCGGAAAAGTGAGCCAGGTCAAGAGTCCGCATGCCCACCGCTCATTTCCGGCCCATTTCCAGCCCCGGCTTGCCATTCGCACTATAATGTCGGCACCGCGTGCGGCAGCAATGGCGGCGATAGACGGTAACAATTTCGTGTGGAGGCCAGTACAATAGCGTCTGGGCCTACACAGGGTTTCACTTTTGCCAGCAGTTGCCAGCAACTAACCATTTTTTTGACCAGCCAACACATACTATGAGTTCGATGAATGAAGAGCGCGTTTTAAGCGTGCACCACTGGACGGATACCCTGTTCTCCTTTACCACCACGCGCGACCCGTCGCTGCGTTTCTCGAATGGCCATTTCACCATGATCGGCCTGCGCGTCGACGGCAAGCCGTTGCTGCGCGCCTACAGTATCGCCAGCGCCAATTACGAAGACCACCTGGAATTTTTCAGCATCAAGGTGCCGGGCGGTCCATTGACGTCGCGCTTGCAGCACTTGCAAGTGGGCGACACCGTCATCGTCGGCCGCAAGCCGACGGGCACTCTGGTGTCCGACTACCTGCTGCCAGGCAAGCGCCTGTACATGCTGTCGACGGGCACGGGCCTGGCGCCTTTCCTCAGCATCGTGCGCGATCCCGACATCTACGAACGCTTCGACGAATTGATCCTCGTGCACGGCGTGCGCCAGGTCGATGAGCTGGCTTACCACGACTTGCTGGAAGAGCACCTGCCGAAACACGAATTCCTGGGCGAAATGGTCAGCGACAAGCTGCGCTATTACCCGACCGTGACGCGCGAAGACTTCCGCAACATGGGCCGCATCACGGAACTGATCGAAAACGGCAAGCTGGCCGAAGATCTGGGCGTGCCGGCGCTGAACCCTGCCGAAGACCGCGTGATGATCTGCGGCAGTTCGGACATGCTGCGCGACCTGAAGGAAATGCTGGAAGCGCGTGGTTTCAAGGAAGGCAATACCTCGACGCCTGGCGACTTCGTTGTCGAGCGCGCGTTCGCCGAGAAGTAATCCGCAAGAGTCATCCGCAATACTCCAGGGGCCCGGTCCCGCCGCACACAGCGGCGGCGCCGGGCCTTTTTCATTGCCGCGTCAGCGGGCCGGCGATTGTAGCGCAGGCTGTTCGCTCCTGACAGAAACTGTCAGTACCGTTCATTATGATTTCGGCACCAGCAGGCTAGCGAGCCTGTATTACTATTGATATCTCCACCTGCGACAGGAATTTTCATGACACGAGCCATCACCATCCTGACCGAGAACTTTGCCGATTGGGAAACCGCCCTGCTCAATTCCACGGCGCGCCTGTATTACGGCTTTTACACGCAATTCGCCACGCCCGGCGGCTTGCCCGTCACCTCGTCCGGCGGCATGCTGGTCACCCCGCAACTGGCGCTGGAAGATATTGTGCTCGATGAACTCGATTTGCTGATGGTATGTGGCGGCAGCCACTGGCAAAGCGGCAAGGCGCCCGATATCTCCCCCTTGCTGCGCGCTGCCCGCGACAGGAATATCGTGCTGGCCGGCATTTGCGATGGCACGCGCGTGCTGGCGCAGGCTGGCGTGCTCGATAACGTGCGCCACACCTCGAATTGCGCCGATAACCTGACGGCAACCGGCTATGCGGGCGCCGCCCTGTACCAGGATGTGCCGTGGGCCGTGGCCGACCAGCGCGTCATCACGGCACCGGGCACGGCGCCCGTCAGCTTCACAAAAGAGGTCTTGCGCGCCCTGGGCATCGCCGATGACAACCTGGCCGCCTACCTGGCCATGCACGGCGCCGAACACGGCAAGACGCCCGGCTAGTTGGCGCCCAGCGCGCGCAGGCGCTTCATGGCGTGCGTGTTGCCCGGATCGAGTTCCAGCGAACGGCGGTAATGCGTGACGGCCTGCGCCTTCGCGCCATCGGCCTCGTACGCTTCGGCCAGGCTGTCGTGGCCATTCGCCCCTTGCGGGTACAGTTGCACGCCAAGCTCGAAGACGGCCACCGCCTGTTTCGGCTGCTGCCGGCCCAGCAGGCGATAGCCCCAGGCATTCAAGTCATCTTCCGTGGGTTCCGGCAAGCCATGCTGGCGCCGGATGGCCGCCAGTTTCTTGTCCAGTCCGCCGAAACCGGCGCTGGCCGCTTTGTTGCGCAGCAAGTGCGCGGCATACGCCCCGCCGCGCTGCTGGCGCAGGGAGGGAAGATAAAAGCCGGCAACAGTATCGATCAGCTGTTCCGGCTGGGCGCCGGCCAGGTTGCTGAGGATAATGACGGCCAGGCCATCGTTGGGATACACATAAAAGGCTGAGCGGGCGCCGCCGATGCCAGCCACGGCGCGGTGACCATCACGGCCGATGGTGGGCCAGCCCAGCGCCCACGGCGCCGGCTTGCCGTCATTCAAGCTGGTCGGCTGCCACAGCCGTTCCACACCGGCGGGCGCCAGCAAGCGCCCGGACTGCAGCGCGATGAGCCAGTTGGCCAGTTCGCCCACATTGCTGTTGATGCCAGCGCCGGCGCGCATGAACACGGGAAAGTCTTCGATCACATTGCGGTAACCGTTGCCGCCCCGGTCCAGCACGTAGGAACTGGCCTTGTTGGCCACCACGTCCTTCGCGTCGCCAAAGCCGCTATGCGGCATGCCGGCCACGTCGAACTGCCCGCGCTGGATGAAAGTGCTAAAGGGCTGGCCGCCTTGCCGCTCGATCAACTGCGCCAGCAACACGTAATTGGTCTGGTTGTAGCGGAAGCGCTGGCCAGGCGCAGCTTCCACGGGCAGCGCCTGCACGGCTGTCCACGCCGCAGCGCCATCGTCCGGCTGCGGCCCCACCAGCTTGCCGCTGCGCTGGTCCAGCACGTCGGGCAAGCCCGAGGTGTGGTTGAGCAAATGCGTCACCGTCACGGCTTGCCAGGCGACAGGCAGCCCCGTCAGGTACTGCCCGATGGGCGCGGCCAGGTCGATCTTGCCCTGTTGCACCAGCTGCAGTACGGCCACGCCCGCAAACGCCTTCGTGGCCGAATTGATGGAAAACAGGCTAGCCTCCGTCACGGGCACCTGGTATTGCAGGCTGGCCAGGCCGAAATTGCGCTTCAGCACAACCTTGCCACCTTGTATCACGGCCAGTTGCAGCCCTGGAATCTGGCGCTCCTGCATTTCGCTGCGCACGAAGGCGGCAATGTCGTGTTCCGCTGGGGACGCCTGCACATGGCTGGCGGGGGCGGCGGCAAGCGCCAGGGCGAACAGGACGGACGGCAGGCGTGGCTTCAAGATGCGGCTTTCGACAGTGGAAAATGGAACCGCAGCATCCCATACCTATTTATCAACGTCAACGACAATCTTGCCGGTCGGAAAGTTACTCTTCCAGCCACACGTCCTCGTACCCTTCGCGGTCGAGGATGAACCTGGCGCCACTGGGCAAGGCCAGGTAATCGACCACCTGCGGCAGCATCTCGTGCAGGTGTTCCGCATGCAGGGGCTGGTAAAAGCCGCTGGCATCGTCGTGTTCGCCGCAGTGGATGAACCAGCTGATGGTGCCGTTTTCCGGCAGCACGACGCGCGTGCCATAGATGGGCGACTGGTCCAGGCTGCCGATGGCCAGGGCCACCATGGGTTCGGGTGCTTGCGCCGGCAAGCCGAATTTGTCGCAGATGCGCTGCTGTGTTTCGCTGATCAGTTCAATCATAGGGTCTTCAGGATCCGATATATTGGTAGTGGAGGCGCAGCGCGCCATCGTGACCGGACATTTCCAGGTGCAGGATCGCTTCGCCCGGCTTGCCATCGGCCAGCAGCAGGCATTCCAGGCCCAGCGCTCCAGCGTCGGTGGCATATACGTCGACGCCGGGACGGCCGCCCTTGCCCGGCACGAAGGCTTGCGCCAGCGGCGACAGGGACAATGCCTGGCTCGCCGCAAAATAGCTGTCGAGCATGTCGATGATCTCGTCGGCCACGGCCAGCGACAGACCCCAGTCGCGTTGCAGCGCAACAGGATCGCGCCCGTCCAGCGTCTGCACGAAGGCGGCGGCCTGCGCGTATGCCAGCTGCCGCAAGCTGTCTGTGATGGCCATTTCCATAGAGTACGTTGTGCCTTATCCATTCAACAGGCGCCATTATAGTGCCTCGCCGCGGGCATGGCCGATCCGTTTGCTGGCAATAATAAAGCACCGTGCCGATTATTTAAAGTGCCGCGCTTATTATTTATCGCACTGCAATAACATAAATGGCTCGCGTGATATTTGGTGAGTATTTGAAAAATATAATCGCGGATACGATTGATTTTCAAGTTGACGCTTATTTATTCAGGCGCTAATATCGAATGGCCATATACCATGGCATACAGCGCAAGCAGTACTTAACCATCACAAGAGGATAGTACAATGCAAAAACAGAACCACTCCAAATTGTTCGCATTCAAACTGGCTGAAAAACAGGTACAAAAACAGGTAGCGCCCGCCACCGTCTGGAAGGTGCGCGACGGCGTCGCCGTAGCCGGCTGCACCGCCGTCGGCACCCGTGACCAATACCGCGATTCATCGCGCTTCCAGCCGAACGACGGCGGCCAGTACTGCTGATTCCCGGCGCCCCATTCCCCCGCCCGCGTGGGGGTTTCATCTATTCCGCCATATTCAAACTGGCGCTGGCGCCTATTCCGGCACGGCTTCTCTGCGCGCAATGAATACATAAACACCTTTCAATTGCAGATTCCATTTTTATAATCAGTATTTATCGGTAAAAATCGGAACACAACCATTAATAGAGGATCCCATGCATAAAGAAACCAAACTGTTCGCATTCAAACTGGCGGAAAAGAAGGAAGAAGAAAAGCCGGCGCTTCCTGCGCCCTGGAAAGTACGCGACGGTGTCGCCGTAGCCGGCTGCACGGCGGTCGACAGCGAGGAGCAATACCGCTATTCGCGTATCGGTTCGAGTGACGGCGGCGAGTTCTGCTGATACGTACACCAGCTGAAAGCCTTGCCACGGCAAGGCTTTTTTGATTCCCCCTTACCGCGGCCTCCCCGACATGCACAAAAAGGTTTTGATTATCAGCCATAGCGGCGATCTGCACGCCGACCTGGTCGAAGCCATCCTCGCCGCGCGCGGCCATGCTCCTTTCCGTATCGATCTCGACGCCTTTCCCCGCGATTACCAGCTGTGCCAGCGCCTGCTGGACGGCCGCGCCAGCGCGCGCCTGCGCCACTTGCCCGATGGCGACTGGCTTGAGCTGCAGCAAGTTGGCGCCGTCTGGCTGCGCAAGGCGGCCGATTATGCCTACGCCAGCGCCGACCTGACGCTGCAGGAACGCGCCTACGCCCAGCTGGAAACGGAGCAAGCCATCTTCAGCATCCTGTACGGGCTCGATTGCTACTGGCTCAGCCATCCGCTGGCCCTGCGCGGCGCCCAATGGAAAGGCGAACAGCTTGCGCGGGCCGCGCGCATGGGCTTTCGCGTGCCCGCCACCGTGATTACCAATGTGCCCGACGACGTGCGCGCTTTCCGCGCGGCAATCAACGGGCCCATCATTTTCAAGAGCATGTCCACGCCCAGCCTGGCCGCCGAAACGGTCGAGGACGTCGACAGGGTCAGCGCCGGCATCGGCACCACCATTGTCGACGATGCCATGCTGGACAGCCTGGACGCCGTCAGCGAACTGAGCTGCCAGTTCCAGGAATATATCGCCAAGCAATACGAACTGCGCATCACCGTGATCGGCAAGCAACTGTTTGCCGCGCGCCTGTATTCCCAGGACGATGCCCGCACGGCCATCGATTCGCGCGATATGTCAGCCCCCATCCGCTATGAAGCATGCACCTTGCCAGCGGAAATACAGCAGCGATGCCTCGCTTTCGTGCACAGCTATGGCCTCGAGTATGGCGCGCTCGATCTCATCGTCACGCCCGATGGCGAGTACGTTTTCCTGGAAAACAACCCTGTTGGTCAATTTTTGTATGTGCAACAACTGGTGCCTGCCTTGACCATGCTGGAAAGCGTGGCCGATACCCTCATCGAAGGAGCCGTATGCCGCAGCCAGACCTGAGCCAGATCCCTCTGCGGCTGCGCGAACTGGAGCAGGCGCGCGACAGCCGCGCCATCGTCCTGGCCGCCTCGCACCTGGACATGGAGCTGCTGCCCGCCCTGTACGAGCTGTGCCAGGGCATCGGGTCCGTGGCGCGCCTCGACGTGGTGCTGCACGGCCGCGGCGGCATCGTCAATGCGGCGCGGCGCATCGCCATCCTGCTGCGCCAGCATGCGCGTCACCTGAGCTTTGTCGTGCCCTTCCACTGCCAGTCGGCCGCCACCCTGCTGACCCTGGGCGCCGATGAGATCATCGCCGGCGACCTGGCTCTGTTCTCGCCCATCGACCCGCAGCTCGATGGCGCCGACGGCGGCTCCATGTCCAGCCTGGACATCAAGGTCTTCGGCGACATGGCGCAGCAGTGGTTCGGCGTGGATGCCAGCGAGGCGCGCCAGCAATCGCTGTCCCTGCTGTGCGGCAGCATCTTTCCCCCTTCCCTGACGGCTTTTTACCGCACCACCCTGGAGCTGACGCAGATCGGCGAGGAATTGCTGGCCTGGCAATTGCCTGATGCCATACCCGAGGCGCGGCGCGCCATCGTCGCGCAACTGGTGACGGGCTACCACTCGCACAACTATGCCTTGACGCGCGAGGAATTGGCCAAGCTGGGCTTGAACATGGCGCGCGATGCCCACGCCGAACGGCTGGGCTGGGCCATCTCGACGCAATTGCAGGCGAGCATAGGTGGCGCCTTGCGCAGCGCGCCCGACGAGCCGTGGAACGATGCCCTGCTGGCATCGCGCGACGGCGTGCAGCTGCGGTGCCAGCGTCCGGGCGGCTACGCGCCGGTGTGGAGCACGCAATGCTGACAGCTCTCCCCTTTTTGTCCGATATCGCGCGCCATGTCATCGCCTTGCTGCTGCTGGCGGCCAGCGTAGGCAAGCTGCGCAGTTATGCTGCCTTCCGCGGCAACCTGGCCACCTCGTTCGGCGTGCCGCCCGCCGCCGCCCAATTCGCTGCGCCAGGCCTGGTGGCGGCGGAACTGCTGCTGGCCGGCTGGCTGCTGGCGGGCGGCACGCAGTTGCCCATGCTGCTGTCACTACTGCTGCTCGGTACCCTCACGGCCATCCTGGCCTGGCGCTACTTCACGCACAGCGTGGTGCGCTGCAGCTGCTTTGGCGAAGCGGCGCGGCCCGTCTCGCAATACGACCTGCTGCGCAACGTGCTGGCGGTCGGCATCAACGGCGCTTACTTTGCGCTGGCGCAGGACACCGCCTTGCCCGCCGCCACGTCCATTCTGGCCGCCGGCCTTGCGGCCATCGTCTGCGTGGCCGTGATTTCCCTGCACGACATCGCCACCTTGGCAAAGGCCGGCTGATGGATTCCACGACATTGCAACTGGTGCTGGCGGCGCTGGCGTTTGCCCTCGCCGGCAATATCTGGCTGACCCTGGCCGTGCTGCGCGCCAGCCGCCGCGAACGCATCGCGCCCGCGGCGCTGGTGCCGGGCGAGCCCTTGCCGGCAGTGCAAGCCCGTCCCCTGGCTGGCGGTGCGCGTTTCCAGCCGGGCGCCAGCGGCCAGGCGGCCGTGCTGCTGTTTTTGGCCAGCCGCTGCCCGAAATGCGGGGAAAAGCTGGCCGGCATCGAACAGCTGCTGCCGCTGGCGCGCGAGGCCGGCCTGGCCCTGTGGCTGATCAGCGAAGAACCGGGTCGCCGCCTGCGCGCCTTTTTACCCGGCAACGCCTTGCGGGCGGCCACGGCGCGGCTCACGCTGCGCGACTACCGGCGCGTGAATCCTTTGATGAGTTCGCCGTCCTATGTGTTCGTCAATCACGAGGGCACGGTGGAAGCGGCCGGCCTGATCGGCGATGAAGACTGGCTGGCCCTTGTCGAGCAACTGGCAGGCGATACGGCACAGGAGCGCGCCGCATGAGCCTTCTGAACTTCGGCCCGCATGTTGAACGCCTGCGCCTGCTGTATCCCGTGCGCTGGCGCGTCGCCGCCGGCTTGCTGTGCATGGTCCTCACCGTGGGCGCGCAGCTGGCCTTTCCGCAGGCCATCGCGTATTTCATCGACAACGTGGCGCAACTGACCCGGCGCGGCGTCACGCCGGGCATGGTCGCCTCCATGCTGGCCTTCAGCCTGCTGTATGCGCTGGTCACGAGCGCGCGCTTCTATTTGCTGCAATCGAGCGGCCACATGATCGTCATGGGCGTGCGCCGGCGCCTGTTCGACGTGGTGATCAACCAGCCCATCGCCTTCTTCGACAAGCACCATGGCGGCGAGCTGAACAGCCGGCTCACGTCCGACGTATCGGCCCTGCATGAAAGCCTGACCATCGGCGCGGCCAATGCGCTGCGCTCGCTGTGCGTCTTTGTGGGCGGCATCGCCATGCTGCTGCATCTGTCGCCCATGCTGAGCCTGCCGCTGGCCTTGTTCCTTCCCATCAGCCTGTATCTGGGCAAATTATCAGGCAGCAATTACCGGCAGCGTTCGCGGGCCATTTCCGCCACCCTGGCCGCCAGCGGCAAGGTGGCGCAGGAATACTTTGCCCATGCCCGGCTGGTGCAGGCGTTCAACCAGCAAGGCGGCGCCATGGCCCGCTACGCGCAAGCCATGCGGCAGTTGCTGGACGTGTCCCTGGCCGGTACGCGCCTGCTGGCCGTGTTCCAGGGCGCGCAGGGCTTGCTGGCTTTTGTTGCCCTGCTGACCACCCTGTGCTTCGGCGCCCACCTGATCGGCCAGGGCCGCCTGAGCGTGGGCGAGCTGACGGCCTTCGTCATCTATGCCAGCATGGTGACGGACACGGCCGGCTCCATCAGCGAATTCTGGAACACGTGGATGCGCACCATGGGTTCGACCGACCGCATCTTCGAGATCCTTCGCAGCCACCGCACCGTGCCCGAAGCGGCACCGCAGCCGCCTCTGGCCGGCCATATCGCGCTGCGCGACGCGCGCTTTTCGTATCCCGAGCGCACGCAGGTCACGGCCCTTGACGGCGTCAGCCTGTCGATACGCGCGGGCGAAAAGGTCGCCCTGGTGGGCGCCTCGGGCGCGGGCAAGTCCACCATCGCCAGCCTGGTGCTGGGCCATTACCAGCTTGACGCGGGCAGCCTGCAGTTCGACGGCATCGATGCGGGCGTGCTGGGCGTGGCGCAGCTGCGCCGCCAGATGGCCGTGGTGGAGCAGGAACCGGCGCTGTTTTCCGGCAGCATCGCGGACAATATCGCCTTTGCCGTACCGGACCGCGCCGTGACGCGCGAAGAGATGCAGGCGGCGGCGCGCCTGGCGCACGCCCACGATTTTATTGACGCCTTTCCGGACGGCTATGAGACCCTCGTGGGCGAACGGGGCGTGCAGTTGTCCGGCGGACAGAAGCAGCGCATCGCGATCGCCCGCGCCATCCTGCGCGCGCCGAAAATCCTCATCCTGGACGAAGCCACCAGCGCGCTCGACGCCGCCAGCGAACAGCAGGTGCAGCTCGCGCTCGATACCTTGATGCAAGGCCGCACCACGATCATCATCGCCCACCGCTTTTCCACCATCGTGAAAGCGGACCGCATCATCGTCATGGACAAAGGCCGGATTTGCCAGCAAGGCACACACGCCGAGCTGCTGCGCGCGGGCGGCCAGTATGCGCGGCTGATGCAGCAGCAGCTGTCGCAATTCCAGCAGTTGCATGAGAGTACGGCAACCCTGTAAAGGGCACCACGAAATAATGCAATCTAGAAATGGTTGTCATCCACCACGGAGTTTTCCTACGTGGCGACAAGTGGTGTCCCTATGGCTAAGCCCGACGCAGGCAGCGAGAATGGTTTCAACGGTGCAGCCTATGCTGAACCGGATGATCATGCAAACCAGCCAAACCAACCATAGGGGACACGACCATGACTTCGAACAGCAACGACAAATCCGGCAGCCAATCGGACAAACAGCAATCGGGCCAATCGGGCAGCCAGCAGTCGGACAAGCAATCCGGCACCCGCCAATCGTCGGGCGGCACCCAGGGCGGCACGCACGAGCAGCATGTCGAGGCAGGCCGCCAAAGCCACAAGAATGACGGCGACAAGCAGTCGGGCTCGCAGCAATCGGGCCAACAGTCGGGCCAGCAATCGGGCTCCGGCACCGGCACGCGCGGCGGCACGCATGAGCAGCACGTGGAAGCGGGACGTCAAAGCCACAAGAATGACGATAAATCCTGATCCCGCAGGCATGGCTAGACGCGCCTTCTCAACATGAAAGCACTGACGGCCATGCTGTGCGCCGGGCTGGGCATGGGCCTTGCCGCCTGCGGCGCCAGGAATACGGCATCAAACGTCGAGGCACCCGGCGCGCCGGCCGGAGTCTCCACGCGCGTGCTGGACGCGGGTGCCGACGCATTGCAAGCGCGGCCGCCCGTCGCGGCACTCAATGCCTATCTTGACGGTTTTCATTTTTACAACGGCAATCTGCGCGGTCAGATGGAAGCGCACCACTATTGCGCCATCGTCAATGAAGAGCTGATCCAGTGCGTGATCTACGATGGCAACGTCAAGGACGCCAAGCTGATGGGCGTCGAATACATCGTCAGCGCCAGACTGTACCAGGGCTTGCCGGCGGCGGAAAAAGCCCTGTGGCACAGCCATGTACATGAAGTGAAATCAGGCCAGCTGATCGCTCCCGGCATTCCCGCCGTGGCCGAAAAGGCCTTGATGCAAAAACTCGTCGCCACGTATGGCAAGACCTGGCATACCTGGCACACGGATCTGCACAAGACCTTGCCGCTGGGCGTGCCGCAACTGATGATGGGTTTTACAAGCGATGGCCAGGCCGATGCCGCCATGGTCGCCGCGCGCGACCGCCGCTTCCGCATCGATTCCGCCGAAAAACGCCGCCAGCGGGCCGACATCGCCGCGCCCGCCATGATTGCCGGCGCCGATGCCTGGCAACACGGCACGACCATCCAGCTGGCCGACCCGAGCGGAACGCAGCACGGGGATTCATCGCCGCCGTCCATCTCCCCGCACACGGCCGCGCCAGCCATTTCGCTCCCGGCCAGATAGGCTGCGCGCGAAAGGCCGTTGTCTGGATCGGCATTCTGGGCGATAATTACGCCCATGAACGATACCACCACCTTACCCCCATTGCCCGATCGCCTGTCGATCGACCCTAGCAGCCCTTACCACGTTGCAGCCGTGTTCGAGAACGACGTCGGCATCCGCTTCAACGACAAGGAACGTCTTGACGTGGAAGAATATTGCATCAGCGAACGCTGGATCAAGGTTGCTTCCACCAAGTCCCTCGACCGCCGCGGCCGTCCGCTGCAGATCAAGCTGAAGGGCAAAGTCGAAGCGTTCTACCGCTAAGCAACACCTACAGTTGTCATCGAGGCCGATTTGCATCGGCCTTTTTTACGTCCGCAGGTATTGCCCAGCAGGCCGATCAGGCTGCCGGCGGCGGCTGGAAGGCGCAGAAGCCCGGCCACTGGTCGCGGCTGTCGCATACTTTCAGGCAACCTTTGTTCTCCTTGAACGTGGCCACGACCTTGATGGGGAAACCATAGAGTGGCGTAGTGGCCAGGAAGGCGGTCGAGCAGCTTTGCTCGTTGCTGAAGCGGAAAGTGATTTCTTCGCGGCGGCCCTTGCGCTCAAAGCTCAGCATGAAGGTTTCATTGCTGTTCCACTGCGCCTTGCCTGGTACGCGGAAACGGTAGCGGGGGCTGCCCTGTTGCTGACCCTCAAGTTTCTGCCCAAAGACGCGGCTGCTGGCCGTGGCCGTCTCGACCTTGGCAACAGGATACACGATGGCAAACATATAGGTGCCGGCAAACCCCTGGTCGAAGCCGAGTCCCTTCTGGTAAAACGGCACGACGATATGCGGCGCGCCCGCGTATTCCACGGTATTGCGCGCCGTCACGCGCGACGTCAGCTTGTCATCGGGCTCTTTGCCGAAGACCACGTCCAGTTCCAGCAAAGCTTGTTGCTTGTCGATATCTTGCGCCAGATAATCCTTGGGGAACGTTTCGCCGTGCACGCAGCCGGCCAGCAAGGAGGCGGCGAAGCAGCCGGCGATCAGTTTGGATAGTGTCATGGTTGTTTTCCTTCCGGCGGCGCGGAGATGAGGCCCAGCCCCGTCACTTGCAAGCCGTTCTTGCCTTGTTTCCATTGAAATTGCTGGCCGAACCAGGCCAGTTCCAGCTCGCGCCGGATGCGGATCGAATCCGTGCGGCCCTGGCGCGCCTTGATGGCGGCGCCCGCCTGCGCGGAAGCGGCGTCCGACAAGGGCTTCAGCCACCGTTGATAGGTGTCCGGCGGTAAGGCCAGCTCACCGGCCACGCCGTCGTCGCGCGTGGCAACGATGATGCCCACCTTCGTCAGCGTATTCGTCAGATAGGCGCCGCGCCGCCCGTCGGGCGAGACGGAGACGAGCATGGCATGCGGATAATCGCCGCGGACGTTGCCCGGCACGTCAAACCACAGCAGTTCGCCCGTGCCCGTATCGAGCGCGCGTCCGTCGCGGGGAAACAGCAGTACCTCGCTATTGCCCGGCTGCGGTACGCCCCATTCGGGGTCGCGTTCCGTGCGCACCATGTTGTCGCGCTGCATGGGACTGATGGGGCGCATCAGCGGCTCGCCATTCTGCACGCCGATCAATATCGTGCCCTGGCCCGTATAGCCCTTGGTAAACGCCAGCAGCATGGGCTGGCCTTCGCGCGTGGCCTTGATCGGCCGCACTTCCACCACCTCGCGCGCGCCGCCGGGCCAGTAGCCGTGCCGGCGGAAAGTCAGGGTAACGAGCGGGTCGTGGCGGTCACGCGTGACGACAAAGTCGCCGTATTGCTTCATCACCGGCACGTAGGATGTTTGCGCCTGCGCGGCGGGCAGGACGGCGGCCAGCAAGCTGGCGGAGGCCGCCAGGCGGCATAAAGAGAGGGACAGCATGGCATCCTGTAAAGGTCGCACGGGGCGAAGAATCAGAATTCTAAACGATTCCTCGCCAGCAACACTGCCCAATTGGAAACATCAGCGGCGCTGGATTTCGATCAGCTCGATCTCGAACAGCTTGGGCCACAGTTTTCCCGTGACAAACAAGCGCTTGCCCCGTGCATCCCAGGCGATGCCGTTGAGCACGGCGTCGGGATTAGCCGTGCCCCGCTGCCCGGGTGGCAGCAAGCCCGTCAGGTCGATCCAGCCGACAACCTTGCCGCTGGCCGGGTCGATGCGGGCGATCACGTCGGCGCCCCACACATTGGCAAACAATTCCCCGTCGACCATTTCCAGCTCGTTCAGGCGCTCGATGGCGCGGCCTTCGGCCTTCACCTCGAAGCGGCGCACCTCGGCCAGGGTTTTCGGATTGAGCACGCGGATGGCGGAGCTACCGTCGCTCATGTAGACGAATTGACTGTCGCTGGCCAAGCCCCAGCCTTCGCCCTGGTAACTGAATTTGCGTTTCAATTTGAAGGTCTTCAAGTCGAAGACATAGCCGGTTTGCGAAATCCACGTCAGGCCCAGGATTTCATCGCCCACGTCCGTGATGCCTTCGCCAAATACTGTTTTGTCCAGCATGGTTTTCTGCAAGACCTTGCCCGTCGCCAGCTCCACCTTGCGCAAGGAGGACTGGCCGTTCTGGCCCGTGCTTTCATACAGGTGGCCATCCTTGAACAGCAAGCCCTGGGTGAAAGCCTGGGGGTCGTGCGGATAGGTATTCTTGACGAAATAGCCATACACGGGAATGGCCGCCTGGGCGTAGCCCATTTCGCTCATCAGGCCCACGGTGCACAACAATCCCAGCAGCAGCGAGCCTGCCGTGCGTTTCACACTTGTTTTACCGATATTCTTCATATTCTTGACGGTGGTTGGCGAGCGCCTATTGTAAACGGGCCGCGTCCGCCATGCGCGTCCTGACGAGCTCGAGCCAGGCACGCGCGGCAAACGACAGCCGCCCTCCCCGGCGCCAGGCCAGCATCAGATTCCACTCCACGGGCGGACCGTCCAGGGGAATGACGGCAAATTTCGCTTGATCCAGCGTGTCGCAATACATCTTCGGCAGCAGGCAGATGCCCACGCCCAGCTGTACCAGCGAGGCGATAAAATCCCACTGCCCGCTGCGGCCCGTGATGCGCGGCGCGAAGCCGGCCCGCTGGCAAGCATCGAGCACGATGTCGTTCAGGGCGAAAGCGGCGCCATAGAAAATGAAGGGACTGTCGGCCAGCTCGGCCAGGGCGACGGAAGCGCGTCCCTGCCACGCAGAAGCGGGCGCGGCCAGCAGGCACAGCGGCGAGCGCACGAGGGGCAAGGCTTCGAAATCTTGCCAGGTGGCCGCATTGCCCGGGTAGTCGAGCATGGTGCCCAGTTCCACCGTGCCCGTGCGCAAGTCGCGCTCGATCGCCTGCGTGCCGCTTTCATACATCTTCAGCTCGATGCCGGGATAGCGCTGGTGGTATTCGGCCAGCCACGGCGCCAGGGTCGAATGGGTTTGCGGCGACACGCCGACTCTCAGCTCTCCCCGCTCCAGCTGTTGCAGGTCGCGCAACTCCACTTTTAATTCCGCGTGCAGGGCCAGCAACTCATGCGCGCGCGCCAGCACTACCTGGCCCGCGTCCGTCAGGGTAAAGCGCTTGCCCGCGCGGTCGAGCAAGGCCAGGTCCAGCGACTGTTCCAGCTGGGCGACCATCTTGCTGACGGTGGGTTGCGTCACATGCAGCCTGGCGGCCGCGCGCGTAAAACTGGCTTGCTCGACCACTTCGACGAAGTAGCGCAAGGAGCGGATATCCATGATGCATTCCAATATCGAATGATAATCATGAGTTTAAGTCATTTTATCTTTTGATGCGGGATCCCTACAATGAAAACTTCCCCCTGCCGCGAGAAAGCCCGCCGTGAAAGCCGTCCCTTATTCCACCACCGCCCCACTTTCCGTCCCCGTTTGGCGCCAGCCTGCGCAGACCGTGTGGCAAGTGGGCGTGCTGATCGCCGCCTGGTGGCTGTCCGATGCGGCCGCTTCCGCCTTGCACTTGCCGTTTTCCGGCGGCGTCGTCGGCCTGTTCGTGCTGGTGGCACTGTTGCTGGCCGGCTGGGTACGGCCCGCCGCCATCGAACTGGGCGCGAACTGGCTGCTGGCCAACATGCTGCTGTTCTTCATTCCGCTGGTCGTGTCCGTGGTGCAATTTACGCAGCTGCTGAAGTCACAGGGCTTGATGCTGTTCGTGAATATCGGCCTGGGCTTTGCCAGCGTGATGCTGGTCACGGCGTTCACCGTGGAATGGGTCTGCCGCTATGAGCGCAAGTTGCGCCTGCAAAAGTTGCTGCGCCAGCGCACAGCCAAGGCGCAAGCATGAACACCGTGCTCCTGTCCCTGCTGTTTTTGCTGCTGACCCTGGTGCTGTTCTACGCCAACCAGGCGCTGCACCGCCGCCATCCCCACTTCCTGCTCACGCCCGCCATTTGCACCTCGGCAATACTCATCGTCATCGTGCAGGCGACCTCGACGCCGTTCGCCACGTATTTCGGCGAAACGCTCTGGCTGCCGTGGCTGCTGGGGCCGGCCACCATCGCGTTTGCGCTGCCCATCTTCCAGGAGCGCAAGCTGATCCGCAAACACTGGCTGGCCCTGTCGCTGGGCAGCTGCGCCGGCATTGTCGCCTCGGTCGCCGCCACCCTGCTGCTGGACCGCTTGCTGGGGGTGCACGGCGACATGGCGCGCAGCCTGCTGGCCCGCTCCGTGTCGACGCCGTTCGCGCTGGAAGCGTCGCGCCGCATGGGCGGCTCGGCCCAGCTGACGGGCATTTTCGTGGTGATGACGGGCTTGTTCGGCCTGCTGCTGGGCAAACCGCTGCTGAAACTGCTGCCCTTACGCATGCGCATCGCCCGTGGCGCCCCGTATGGCGCGGCCGCGCACGGTTTTGGCTTGTCCGTGGCGCGCCGGGTGGGCACGGAAGAAGGCGCCGTGGCCAGCCTGACGATGATTTTTTCGGGCGTCGTGACGGTGCTGCTGGCGCCGCTGCTGGGGCGCTTGCTCGCTTAACGTTCCCTCGGCGCGATTGCGGCAGGTCAAAACGGCAAGCGCGGGTTGGGCGATAGTGGGCGGAGTTTCGTTCGCCCACCATCCCGGAAACCCTATGGCAAGCACATCCAATCCAGGGCCGCAAGCCTTGCAAGTCGACTATTTTTCCGCCAGCGACCAGTTCCTGTTCACGCAGACGGCCGCCGATCTGCTGGAGCAGCAAGCCAATCTCGACCTTGACGCGCAAGTCGATGCCGGCCTGGCCTATCAGGTCAGCCAGTTCCAGTCACAAATGAAGAACCGGGCGATGACCGCCGGCGACCGCATCCTGCCCGCCTACATCGGTCTGCTGAGCCAGGCGACGGCCTTTGCCGCGCTATGGGACGCCGCCTACCAGTTGCAACGGCCCCGGCTGGCGCAAGCGGCGCAGGATGGCGCCGCGCGCGCCGACATCGCGCAGGTCTACCGGCAACTGGCGGTGCAATCGGGACACATTAACCAGCAAGCCCAGGCGCTGTCGGGCGACATGCGCGTCATCGCCGGCGAACTGGCGCCGCTCAACGCGGGCTTCAACACGGCGCTGTCGGCCACCATCGCCGCTCTGGGCGCCGCTGCCAGCGCATCATCGGCCAGCATCGACCAGCTGAAAGCCGCCATCAACACGAATATCGCCGATATCGTCGCCGGCGCCAACAAAACGGGCGCTGCCGTCACGGAATTGATCGTCAAGACCATGACCACCATCAGCGACGCCCAGAGTGATGGAAAGTCCGCGCCATCGGGCGACTTCGTGGTGCAAGGCATCGATGCGGCGGAACAGGGCGTGGCCGAAACGGCGCAGGCCCGCACGGCCCTGAACGCCAACAATGCCCTGCTGGCCAGCGCCTACCAGCAGCTGGCCGACGCCGATGCGCTGGTAGCCGTGGCCAAGGTGGTGCAGGTGCAGAACAGCCAGTTCACCAGCGCGTTCAACAGCGCACTCGATACGGCCCAGGTGCTGGCCGAGGACTGGGGCCAGTCGCCGCAGGCGCCGCCAGCGACGGGCGTCAGCGCCGGCCTGGCCGCCTTTGCCGACGCCGTCGCCGGCATGGCCAGCGATGCCGACGCCGAGACGCTGGGCGGGCAGCTCGATTACGCCAACACGGCGTGGCAGCTGCTGGCCGCCAGTCTGGCGCCGCTGGAGCAAACCATGACAGGCGCGTCCTGAACGGTGCGCCACCGCTTGTCCCCACAACGATCCATCCGAGGAGCCGCGCATGTCGAATCAAAACCAGGCAGCACAAGGCATCAGCACCGCCAACAAAGCGCAATGTTCACAAGCGCTGCTGATACAAACCTACGCCAACAGCATCAACGAGCAGCCCAGCGTGGATTTTTCGGGCGACGCCAATTTGCTGAAATACCAGTCGCAAATCAACGATGGCCTGGGTCAGGCGCAAACCCACGCCACCGCCTACCTGAATGTCATCCAGCCCACGATCATTGCCAACATCGCCAATATCGGCAATTACTATGCGCTCAACAATGCCGTGCTGACGGCCTTGCCTACCGGCTCGACCGAGGCGCAATGGATCGCCACCCTGACGGCGCTGCAACAGCAATCTCAGCAATACCAGACAGCCGCGAATGGCGTCGTCAGCGCACTGCAGACCTTGCACGACAACCTGACCACGGATTCCGCCTCGTTCTCCACCACCGTCAGCGACCTGAACGCGGCCGTGAATGGCGACAATGGCGTGCTCAGCTCCATCAACAGCCAGCTCGGCACCATCCAGGGCCAGATCGACGGCGCCATTGCCGGCACCGTGCTGAGCGGCCTGGCCATCGTGGGCGGCACCTTCATGGTCGTCGTCGGGGGCGTGGCCGATTTCGTCACGGCAGGCACGTCGACGCCGCTGGTGGTGGCCGGTGTTGCCGTCGTGGCCGCCGGCATAGGCGGCGAAGTGGCCTCGGCCATCACCCTGAAAAACCTGAACGATGAAAAGGCGACCCTGCTGGGACAGGAAGCGTCGCTGACGGCCGAAGTCAAGCTGTCCACCGGCATCAGCAGCGGCTATGCCAGCCTGTCGAACCAGGTGCAGGCAGCCGTGCAATCGGCCACGCAGATGGAAAACGCGTGGGAATTTCTCAGCAGCGACTTGGGCAGCCTGATCAGCGATCTGCAGCAAGGCATACAAAACACGGACACCATCCGCAGCCTGTTCCTGACGGCCGCCAACACGGAAATGCAAGCCGTCACTACGGACATCACCACCATCAAGGGTCAGATGACGGGCGTTACCAGCATCGTCGCGCCCAAGGGCCAGACGGTGGGCGAAGCGGCCGTCGCCGCAGCGGCGTGAGCGCCATGGCCGGCCTGCTGACGCAAACCCTCGCCAACCTGCTGGCCGCGCAGCAGCGGATCGCGGCCCTCGGTGGCTTGCCGCCAGCCGCCCAGCAGATACAGGCAGGATGCAATGCCCTGATCCTGCCCATGCTGGCGCAAACGCACGCGTTGCAGCAGGCTGTTGCCGCCTTCGTCCAGACGGCAACGCCGCAACTGGCGCAAGTACAAAGCATGCTCTCGGCGCAGGCGCCGCTGCCTGACATCAAGGCGGCCATGTCGGCCCTGCAGCAGCAGGCACAGCAGCTGCAAGGCACAGCCAACGCAACGGCCGGCACGCTGACGGCGCAAACGGCGCAATTGATGGGCTATTTCAACCAGCTTGCCGGTGTCGAAGCGGGCCTGCAAAGCCAGGTGACAAGCTTGCAGGGGCAACTGGGCGACGCGCAAAGCGAACTCGATGCGGCGCAAAAGCGCTATTACTATCTGCTAGCGCTCGGTCCGTTCGGCCTGGTCGGCCTGGCCGTGGCCTTGGGCCTATACTTGAAATGGAAATCCGATGTCAGCGACCTGCAAAGCCAGATCGGCGGCTTGAACGGCCAGATCGGCGCCTTCAATGGCATGAAGGCGGCGTGCCAGCAGCTGGGCACGGATTGCCAGGGCCTCGCCAGCAGCATTTCAGGCGTGCGCAATGCCGTCAATTTCCTCGTCAGCGATTTGCTCGAGGTCAGCGGCGACCTGGACGCGGGCGACGCCGCGGTCGTCATTGCCTTGATGGCGACGGCCGCCAGCACGGAACTGGTCGCCCTGGGCACGGATGCCGCTTGAACCGCCTGGCATCCATTGCTTGCAGGGACTGACGGCACGGGCGTTTATCGGGGATAATACGTCTTTCCCCTTGCCAGCACCCGCGCCACGATGAAATACCCCGCAGTTCAGCCTTTCAGCGATATCCTGCCCCGCTTGAGCGAGTTCGATGCCATCATCGATGTGCGCAGCCCGTCCGAGTTCGCGGAAGACCATTTGCCGGGCGCCATCAACCTGCCCGTGCTGGACGACGAGCAGCGCGTGCGTGTCGGCACCTTGTATAAGCAGACGAGCGCCTTCGAAGCGAAGAAGCTGGGCGCGGCGCTGGTGGCGAAAAATATCGCGCGGCATATCGAAGAGGGTTTGCTCGGTCACCCGCAGCATTGGAAGCCGCTCGTCTACTGCTGGCGCGGCGGCAACCGCAGCGGCGCCATGGCGCACATCCTGGCGCGCATCGGCTGGCCCGTCACGCAGCTCGAGGGCGGCTACAAGGATTACCGGCGCCACGTGAACGCCGAGCTGGCCACCCTGCCCGAGCCCTTCGACTTCATCAACGTGCTGTGCGGTCCCACGGGCAGCGGCAAGAGCCGCTTGCTGCAAGTGCTGGACAGCCAAGGCGCGCAAGTGATCGACCTGGAGCAGTTGGCGGCCCACCGCGGTTCCGTGCTGGGCGGCTTGCCCGAGGAAGACCAGCCATCGCAAAAAGCGTTTGAAAGCGCGCTGTGGCAGCAACTGCGCACTTTCGACCCGGCACTGCCCGTCTTCATCGAATCGGAAAGCAAGAAAGTGGGCCGTTTGCGCGTGCCCGATGCGCTGATGGAAAAGATGCGCGCGGCCGCTTGTACGGACGTCCGGCTGGCAACAGACCAGCGCGTGCAATTGCTGATGCAGGACTATGACCATTTCGTCGGCGACCCGGCGCGCCTGAACGTGCAGCTGGCCCTGCTGACGCAGTTGCATGGCAAGGAGAAAATTACCCACTGGCAGCAACTGGCCACGTCTGGACGGATGGCCGAGCTGGTGGAAGAACTGCTGGTACAGCATTACGACCCCGTTTACCGGCAATCGATCGCCCGCAACTTCAGCCGCTATGCCCAGGCGACGCCGCTGGTCTTGCCCGATATTTCAGAACATGCCTTTGAGCAAGCCGCGCGCGCATTATGTGCTATCGTCGGAGACGGAAAGCAATGAACCCAAAGGCAGAATACCGGGGTCGGACCCTGAGGGTCCGACCCCAGATTTTGCGTCTGGGGTAAAAATGATCATAGCAGTACACAACATCAGCAGGAACTCCCATGTCAGATAGCGCAGTAACACCAAATACCCCCATCCGATTGACCGAATTTGCCCATGGCGGCGGCTGCGGCTGCAAAATTGCACCGGGCGTGCTGGCCGATATTTTAAAGGGCAGCGGCGGCTTTCCCCTGCCGAAGGAATTACTGGTCGGCATAGAAACCTCGGATGACGCGGCCGTCTACCAGCTCAACGACGAGCAGGCGCTGATCGCCACGACGGACTTCTTCATGCCCATCGTCGACGACCCGTTCGACTTCGGCCGCATCGCCGCCACCAATGCCATCTCCGACGTGTACGCCATGGGCGGCACGCCCATCATGGCCCTGGCTCTGGTCGGCATGCCGATCAACAAGCTGCCCGTGGAAACCATCGGCCTCATATTAAAAGGCGGAGAAACCATCTGCGCCCAGGCCGGCATCCCCATTGCGGGCGGCCACACCATCGACTCCGTCGAGCCGATCTATGGCCTCGTCGTGCTGGGCCTCGTGCACCCATCGCAGGTGAAACGCAACGCGGGCGCGCGCGTCGGCGACAAACTGGTATTGGGCAAGCCGATCGGCGTGGGCATCTTGTCGGCCGCGCTGAAGAAAAATGCGCTCGACACGGATGGCTACGCTTCCCTGATCGACAACACCACCAAATTGAATACCCCGGGCAAGAAGCTGGCCCTGGTCGATGGCGTGCATGCGCTGACGGACGTGACGGGCTTCGGCTTGCTGGGCCACACCCTGGAACTGGCGCGCGGCGCCAAGTTGCAGGCGCGCATCGCCATGGATTCCGTGCCGCTGCTGCCGCAAGTGCAGCAACTGGCGCACAACGGCAACATCACGGGCGCCTCCGGCCGCAACTGGCAAGGCTATGGCGCGCAAGTGGCGCTGGCCGACAGCCTGAGCGCCATCGACAAGGCGATTCTGACGGACCCGCAAACGGCCGGCCCCCTGCTGGTGGCCTGCGCGCCGGAAGCCGTCGAGCAAGTGCTGGCGATTTTCCGTGCCGAAGGTTTTGCCGACGCCGTCGTCATCGGCGAGATGCTGGAAGGCACAACCGGAGTTTCCGTCATCTAATGAACAATTTTTTTACAAAGGCACTCCCATGAGCACATTCTCAAAATTCCCCGCCATCCTGGCCACCGTCGCCGCTACCCTGGCCATCCACAGTGGCCTGGCGCAAGCGCAGCAAGTGTTGCGCGTATCCGCCATTCCCGACGAAGCGCCGACGGAATTGCAGCGCAAATTCAAGCCGCTGGGCAGCTACCTGGAGAAAAAGCTGGGCATGAAGGTGGAATTTACGCCTGTCACCGATTACGCGGCCTCCGTGGAAGGCTTGATCAATAACAAGCTCGACATGGTCTGGTTCGGCGGTTTTACTTTCGTGCAAGCCAACGTGCGCAGCGGCGGCAAGATCGTGCCGCTGGTGCAGCGTGAGGAAGACACGAAATTCCGCTCGGTGTTCGTGACCACCAGCAAGGACATCAATCAATTGTCGGACCTGAAAGGCAAGAATTTCACGTTTGGTTCGGAATCGTCGACCTCCGGTCACTTGATGCCACGCTACTACCTGCTGGCCGCCAAGATCAACCCGGACACGGACATGAAGCGCATCGCGTTCTCGGGTGCGCATGACGCCACCGTGGCGGCAGTGGCTGGTGGCAAGGTCGATGCGGGTACCTTGAATATCTCCGTGTGGGAAAAACTGGTCGAAGCGAAAAAGGTCGACCCAAGCAAGGTGCGCGTGTTCTACACGACACCAGGCTACTACGACTACAACTGGAGCGTGCGCGCCGACATGAACCCCGTCGTGCGCAAGAAGCTGACGGACGCCTTCCTGGCGCTCGATCCATCGACGGCCGAAGGCAAGGAAATCCTCGAACTGCAGCGCGCCACCAAGTTCATCCCGACCAAGGCCGAGAACTACAAGGATATCGAAGCGGCCGCGCGCGACGCGAAGTTGTTGAAGTAATTTTCGACAAGCAGCAGAAATCCGGGGTCAGACCCGCCGGGTCTGACCCCAGCCCTCATTTGCACCGACACATAGCATGACATTCCAACTTCACAAGGTCAGCGTCCACCACGCGGGCGCCGCCGGCAATGCGCTGGCCCTGCGCGAGCTGAGCCTGGACGTAGCCCAAGGTGAACAGATCGCCCTGATCGGTCCCTCCGGCGCCGGCAAGACCAGCTTGCTGCACACCTTGGCCTGCGCGCTGCGCCCGGCATCGGGCACATTGAACATCCTGGGCACTTCACCGTGGCAGATCGGCAGCGCCGAACGCCACCGCTTGCGCGCGCGCTTGTTCCTGGCGCCGCAAACGCCGCCGCTGCCGCCGCGCCAGCGCGTCGTCAACGCCGTGCTGGCGGGCCGCTTGCCGCAATGGAGCTTGTGGACGGCGATGCGTTCGCTGCTCGCGCCCGTCGACCCGCGCGCCGCGTGGGAAGCTTTAGGTAAATTCAACTTGCAGGACAAACTGTATGCAAGAGTCGACCGCCTGTCCGGCGGCGAACGCCAGCGCTGCGGCATGGCCCGCGCGCTCGTGTCGAACGCGCAAGTGTTCCTCGTCGACGAACCGCTGTCCGCGCTCGACCCCACTCTGGCCTTGCAGACGATCCATGTGCTGCAGGCCGAAGCGACGGCGCGCAACGCCACCCTGATCTGCAGCCTGCACCAGGTGGAAATCGCCCGCGCCTGCTTTACGCGCATCGTCGCCCTGCGCGATGGTCAGATCGTGTTCGATGCGCCCAGCAGCGAGGTCAGCGACGCCATGATCGCCGAGCTGTACCGCAACAAGGCCGATCCGGCGCCGCAGTTCGAGGCCGTGGAAATAAATCTGGACGCCGCGAGGCCCCTTTGCTGAACAGCCCCAACGCCGCCATGCCGCGCGACCCTGCCTGGCGCGGCCGCCTGACCATCACGGCCGTGGCGCTGCTCGTGCTATGGCCGATGCTGGTGCAGGCCGAATTCAAGCCGTGGATTTTATGGGATGCGCAAAGCCTGGCGGCCACCTGGCAGTTTATTGCCAGTTTCGTGCCGCCCGCGCACTCGCTGGAATTTTTGCAACTGGTGGCTGTGTCCAGCTGGGAAACCATCGCCATGGCCACGGCCGGCATGGCGCTGGCCATGCTGGGCGCCATCCCATTGACCCTGCTGGTGACGGAGCGGCTGTCGATTTCGCGCATCGGCTCTGGCCGAGTGTCGCCGCTGGCCGCCAGCGTGCGCCATTGCGTGCGTGCGCTGCTGGTGCTGCTGCGCAGCGTGCCGGAACTGGTCTGGGCTTTATTATTAGTGCGCATCGTCGGCCTGGGGCCGACGGCGGGCGTGATCGCCATTGCCCTCACCTATTGCGGCATGCTGGGCAAGGTCTACGCGGAAATCCTCGAATCGTCGGATGCGGCCGCCTGCAACGCCGTGCTCCACAATGGCAGCGGCCGCCTGAAAGCCTTGCTGTACGGCGCTTTGCCCGAATCGGCCGCCGAACTGGTGTCATATACGATTTACCGCTGGGAATGCGCGATCCGCGGCTCCGTCGTCATGGGCTTTGTTGGCGCGGGCGGCCTGGGCCAGCGCATGGATGAATCGATGAAAATGATGGCGGGCAATGAGCTGGCCACCATGCTGATGGTGTTCGTGCTGCTGGTGGCAGGCGCCGATGCCGTGTCCGCCATGCTGCGCCGGAGGCTGGCATGAAGCATCCGAATTTCGGCGCGATGCCCGCGCCTGCGCCCGTGCGCTGGTCGACCTGGGCCTTGCTGGCCGGTTTGCTGCTGCTGACCATCGCCAGCTTCGCCACCCTGCCCCTGAAATGGGGTGAATTCTTCAGCGCCGACGCCGTGCGCACGAGCGCCGACTTCCTGCACGGCTTCGCCCCGCCCGAGCTGGCCAGCCCCTTCCTGATGAAAGTCGGCATCGCCACGTTTGAAACCCTGGCCATGTCGGCCATCGGCACGGTCATCGCGGCAATATTGGGGGCCCTGCTGGCCCTGCCCGCCAGCGGCCGCTTTGGTTCCTTGGCGCGCAACGCCACGCGCGCGGTACTCAACGTGCTGCGTTCGGTCCCGGAGCTGGTGTGGGCTTCGATTTTGCTGATCGCCGCCGGCCTGGGCCCGTTTGCAGGCACCCTGGCGCTGGCGCTGCACACGGTAGGCGTGCTGGGCCGTTTGTTTGCCGACGCGTTTGAAAATTGCCCGCCCTTGCCGGCCGCCACCTTGCGCATCAATGGCGCACGGCCCGCCGTGGCTTTCCTGTATGCCACCTTGCCGCAGTGCAGCCCGCAGATGATGTCCTACACCCTGTACCGCTGGGAAAACAATATCCGCGCCGCTGCCATCCTCGGCGTCGTCGGTGCGGGCGGCCTGGGGCAGATGCTGAAATACCATCTGTCGCTGTTCCAGATGCAGAACGCCGCTACAGTCATCGTCGCCATGCTGCTGATGGTGGCCGCCGTCGATGGCCTCAGCTACCTGCTGCGCCGCGCCATGACCCGTTAACTTTCACTTTTCACAAGGACAAGCCATGTCAGGCTGGTGGACCATTATCTCGACAGAAACGCCGGAGCAAATGGCCGATATGACGAAAGTCAACAAGGATGCATTTCTCGCCACGTGGGAAGCGGGCCTGTTCGGTGCGGACTGGATCGCGCAACTATGCCAGCAAGGCAAGGCGACCCAGCTGGCCTTCAACGGCTTTCCCAACCGCTACACGGCGCTGGCGAACGTCGTCGTGCCGCTGCTGCAGGCGGGCATCGCCGAAGCGCAGGATGGCGAATTTCCGCAAGGCCAGCTGACGGGCTGGCCCGGCTGCATTACCGTGCACCAGAACCGCATTGCCGCATGTGAACCCGGTCAACTGCTGACCATCGAAGTGTGGGACCAGTCCTGAGTGGCACCCGATAAATACGAACGGGGAGCCGGCACGGCAGCGATGCTGTTAATATCGCCAATGACCGCTATGACTGACCTTGTCGCCTGAGGAATCCTGAAGATTTGAACAATATTCTCATCCGCCCCACCACCGCCAGCGACTGGCCCGCCCTGAAAGCCGCGCGCCTGGCCGCCCTGCTCGACGCCCCCACGGCCTTTGGCGCCAGCCATGCCAGCGCGGCCGGTTTTTCCGATGCCGACTGGCAGCAGCGTGCCGTCAGCACGCCGCAGCGCACCTTTTTCCTCGCCTTTGATGGAGAGCAGCCCATCGGTCTGGCCGCGCAAGTGGTGGCCGGCAATGGCGAGTGCCATCTGATCGCCATGTGGGTGCATCGCGAATATCGGGGCCTGGCCGTGGCGCAGGGCTTGGTCGACGCCGTGAAACAATGCGCCGTGAACAATGGCCATGCTCGCCTGGTGCTCGACGTGGCGCCGGAAAATGCGCGCGCGGCCGCGTTTTATCAGAAACAGGGCTTTGTCTTTTTGCCGGAATGGGAAGCGCTGGAAAGCCATCCGCATATCCAGGTGCAGAAAATGGAATGGCGGGAGCCTGCCTAGACATTAACAATGGAAAGAGGAAACGCGATGCGACGATCTATTGCAACAGTCCTGCTATTCATAAGCGCCCTTGCCGGCAAGGCGAACGCTGGCAATATTCCACAGATCGTTCTTGAATATGCCCATGCGTTTGCGCAAACACAGGCGGCGGACAAGCAAGCATCCACGCCGCCAGCCGAATATGCGCAGTGGTTCTTTCAAGGCTTGACTCATCCATACGGTGGAATTCTCACGCAATCAGACGTCATGCGTGATGCCTACACGAATGGTCAACGCTATTGGCGCGACCATCCATCCGAACGGGCCAATATCATGGCAGGCTATGGCTACCGTACCATCGAACGCGATGGCGTCTGGTCACGAGGCTTTGAAAAGAGCATGTTCCAGCCGGCCCAGCTTGACCCTGGTGACGCCGGCCCATGGTGGCTAAATTCCTTCGGCAGTGTTGCATGGCGGGACGTTGGCCTGGTGGCGCCCAATTCAGCCTATGAGCAGCCGCTTGTGCATATTGTCGCTTATCTCAGTCCCAAAGGTCATTATGGCCATCTGGGCGCCTATGAGCACGAGGCATTGGTCATTTCGGGCACCGCCATTAAAGCCGCAGATCATTGATGGCGAATCCGGAAAACAGCGATTTCAGGCACTCCATTCATCCCGATTGACATCCTGTCTTAAAAACCACCTGGCGCCTGTGTTTTTTTCTACACTCTGCCAAGCTGGGATTACGATTACTTGGGAGTCAAATGAACAGGATGAATATGCGTGCAATAGCTGGTCTTCTGCTGTGTTTATGCGTCGCCGCGGTCCAGGCCCGGGAGGAAACGGCGCAGGCCGTGGAGCCAGCCAATCTGGAGGCGGCGGCGTCCGTCAATGTCAAAGGCATCCGGGATCCGGACTGGAAGCCCTACAGTGCCATGCTCAAGGGCATCAAACGCTTCGAGGAAAAACATGGTCTGGCGCCTGGCGCGCAACTGCGCTTCATTCTGGAGCCACGCCGCGCCGACGTCGACATGCACGCCATCGCCCTGCGGCTGGAAAGCGACGAGGCGGGGATGGCGATCCCGCTGAACGAGCGCAATATCTTCGTTTTACCCGTCGAGCAGGGTCCGCTGTATGAAAAGGCCGAGCTGAGCGTGAACCGCAAGGCTGGCTCGGTCCGGTGGATACCCTACGTCAGGAGCGCGGCCACCAGCGACACCATCCGCCGCCTGGGCGACCTGCGGCTGGCGTGCGAAGTGCATTGGGCCATCGACAAGGACACCTTGCCTTTTGCCATGCGCACGGCGATGGGCGCGCTGGGCGGTCCCTGCAACTTCGTGTCGCAAAAGGGAACCTACAGCTTTTCCGAACCACGGCGCATCACGGCCGCGACGATCAGCTACAACGGCAAAAGCGCGCCCGTGCCCTTCAGTGGCGCGTCGTTCACGCCGCCGTTGCGGGAACAGGACTGGAGCGATGACAGCGTTGTCGAGCTGACGTTCGACGACACCCAAACTGCGCGGTGACTATTTCACCCGCTGCTTTTCCAGCTTGCGCGCCAGGGTTCGCCGGTGCATGCCCAACCGGCGGGCCGTTTCCGAAATATTAAAATCCGTCTCGGCCAGCATTTCGTGGATGCGTTCCCATTCCAGGGTCTTGATGTTGGTGGCGCGGTTGGTCAGTTCGATGTCGGCGTTGCCGGCCACATGGCCGAAGGCCGCTTCGATGTCGTCCGTGTTCGACGGCTTGGCCAGATACTGGCAGGCGCCCAGCTTGATCGCTTCGACGGCCGTGCCGATGCTGGCATAGCCGGTCAGCACGACGATCAGCATGTCCGGGTCGTGCTGGTGCAGCATCTGCACGCAAGCCAGACCTGAAGTATTGCCATTGAGTTTCAGATCGACGACGGCGTAGTCGGGGCAATGCTGCTCCAGCAAGGCGCTCGCTTCGTCGAAATTGGTGGCCAGGATGACCTGGTAGCCGCGCCGCTCGAACGAGCGGCCCAGGGTGCGGGCAAACGCGGCGTCGTCTTCCACGATCAGTAACAGACGGTCATCCTGCATGGTGGTCGCTTTCTCTTTCCAGTTTGATGGCGGCCAGCGGCAAGGCCAGGTGCACCACCGCCCCGCCCTGCACCCGGTTGCGTGCCGTCACCGTGCCGCCCAGGGTACGCGCGACATTGACCACCAGGAACAAACCGAGGCCGCCGCCGGGCTTGCCCTTGCTGCTTTGATACGGCTTGCCCAGGTGCGTCAGCATCGACGGCTCGAAGCCGGGGCCAGCATCGGTAATGACCAGGTGCAAGGCATCCGCTTCGCGCGTCGCTTCGAAACGCAGCCACTCGGGCGACGCTTCCAGCGCATTGTCGAGCACGTTGCAAATGGTTTGCTTCAGGGTCGAATCGAAGACGACGGGCACGTCGTGCTCGATGCGGTTATCGTACTCGAAACCCTGGATCGGGCGGCTGGTGCGCCACTCGTCGACCAGGTCGTTGAGGAAGGTATTGATCGTCGTTTTTACGGAAGATTCCCCGCGCGCCTCGCCCGCCGACAATAAAATGCCGCTGACGATGCTCTTGCAGCGCTGCAACTGGGCCTGCATTTCCGTGATTTCTTCCAGCAATTCGCTGTTCTTGCTCAGTTCCGGCATGCGGCGCCAGTCGCCGAGGATGACGGACAGGGTCGCCAGCGGCGTGCCCAGCTCGTGCGCGGCGCCCGAAGCCAGCAAGCCCATGCGGATGATGTGCTCTTCTTCCGCCGCGCGCTGGCGCAAGTCCGCCACCTTGGCGTCGCCGGCGCGCTGGTTGCGGTTGATGCGCGTGATGAATACCACCAGCAAGGCGGCGTTCAGGATGAAACAGATCAGCAAGCCCTGCACGTACAGGCTGGAAAAGCCCCGCTCGGGGTCGATCGGCAGAATCAGGGGGCCGGGCAACAAGGCCAGGCCGGCCAGGCACAGGCTGGTGATGGCCACCATGATCCAGGTCGACCACACTTCCAGCAGCACGGCGCTGAGGATGACTTGCAATAAGTACAGGAAGGCAAACGGGTTGCTGATGCCGCCGCTCAGGTAGAGCTGGGCCGTCAGCACGGTGACGTCGACCAGCAGAGCGAGGAACAGAGCCGTGTTGGAAACGGGCTGGCGTTCGTGCCAGCGCAAGAGGCTGGCAAGATTAAAAGCGATGAGGCAGGACAGCACTTCGAGCATGTAAGGCACGGGCAAGGCGATGCCCAGTCCCACGCCCACGCCGAAGATCGTGCTGATCTGGCCGATCACGGCCAGCCAGCGCAGCTGGATCAGCAACTTCATGTTCTGGTGGCCGGCCGGATGTTCCATCTCGGCCGCCACCGCACCGCGTTCTAGTACCTCGCGGTTGGGCAGGATCTCAATCCTGCCCGGCATGGTCACTCTCTTGCGTGCCGGCACTACGGCGCGCGCGGCGGCGCTTGTCTTCGCGCACGAGCCACCACGTGATGCCGGCCACCATCAGGGCCAGCGCAAACCACGTCAAGGCGTACACGAGGTGGTTGTTGTGGAAGGAAATCACGGTCAGGCCGCCGACGGGTGCATCAACGGCCGTTTCCGATTTGGCCTTCGCATCGACAAAATACGGCGCCACATTGCTCAGCATGTGCGAGGCGCCGATGGCGGCCACGTCGCGCGAATACCAGTGCTGCGTGGCAGGACTGTTTTCGCGCAGGAAACCGCCGCCCGTCTCGCTGACGCGCAGCAAGCCGTCGACGTGGACGATACCGGCCGGCGTGCTGGCGGCGATGCCTTCCCGTTTCGGCACGAAGCCGCGGTTGACCAGCACGGTGCTGCCATCGGCCAGACGCAAGGGCGTCATCAGCCAGTAACCGCTGCCCAGTGCCGTCGTTGCTTGCACCAGGGTATTGAAAATGGGGAGATAGGTACCGGAGAGTCGCACATGGCGGTATTCATCCGTTTGCTGCGTGATGCTGGCCCAGGCTGCGGGTCCAGGTGCGTCCGTTGCGGGCGCATGTACGCGTTGTTCGACGCGCTCGATCAGGTCAAGCTTCCAGAACAGACGCTTGACTTGCCAGGTGCCCAGGGCACAGAAACCGGCAAACAAGATCCCCGCCAGCAAGGCCAATGCAATTTTTGAATAATGCACGACCATGCCGCGTGGGCCTGGCGCGGCATCTTGCGATGCGGCGCCAGGGGCGCGCCCGGTGTTGCTTGGGCGCGTATTACTCATCATGGAGCCGTTTTCGTATGCATGTACTCAGGCATCAGATCCGGCATCATGTTGTGGTTCATGTGGTACATGACCCACAGGGAACCGGCCATGGCGATGCCCACGATCATGATCGTGAAGATCAGCGCCATCATGTTCCAGCCGCCTTCGGACTTGGTGTTCATGTGCAGGAAGTACACCATGTGCACCACGACTTGAACAGCCGCGAACGCCAGCAGGACCAGGCCCATGGTGCCCGAGTTGGTGATGGCTTTCGTCATCACCAGCCAGAACGGGATGGCCGTCAGGATCACCGACAGGATGAAACCGATCGTGTAGCTTTTCAGGCTGCCATGATCGTGGTTGTCATGGTGGTGGCTATCGCCGTGTGTGTGGTGGTCGCTCATGGCAGCACTCCCATCAGGTAGACAAAGGTGAAGACGCCAATCCAGATGACGTCCAGGAAGTGCCAGAACAGCGACAGGCACATCATGCGACGGCCGTTTTCCGGAGTCAGGCCATGCTTGTTCAACTGGAACATCAAGGTCACGAGCCAGATCACGCCAAACGTCACGTGCAAGCCGTGGGTGCCGACCAGTGCGAAGAACGACGACAGGAACGCGCTGCGCTGCGGACCGGCGCCTTCGTGGATCAGATGAATGAATTCATACATTTCCAGCGACAGGAAGGCCAGGCCGAACAGGCCCGTGATGCCCAGCCAGACCAGGGTGCTGCGCAATTGCTTGCGCTGCATGGCCAGCATGGCGAAGCCGTAGGTGATCGACGACAGCAGCAGCATGGCCGTGTTGACGGCCACCAGCGGCAGGTCGAACAGCGCGGCGCCCGTCGGGCCGTCCGCATAGCTGCGGCCGACCACGGCGTACGTGGCGAACAGACAGGCGAAGATCAGGCAATCGCTCATCAGGTAGAGCCAGAAACCCAGCAGGCTGCCGTTTTCCGGGTGGTGCTCGCGCACAAAGTAGCTGCGCGTGCTTGGTGCGGCGCCAGCGGCGCCGGTGTTATGGGCGATGGTATCAGACATGGCTGCTCAGCAATTTAGTATAAGCGTCTTCGGTACGGACCACTTCTTCCGCAGGAATGTAGTAATCGCGCTTGTAGTTAAAGGTATGGACGATGATGGTGACCATCATGATCACGAAGCCAATGCTGGCGACGAGCCACATTTGCCAGATCAGGCCAAAACCGACCAGTGCGCTCAGCGCGGCGATCACGAAACCAGCCCAGGTGTTCTTCGGCATGTGGATCTTCGTGAAACCGGATGTCGGACGCTGGTAACCGTGTTTCTTCATGTCAGTCCATGCATCGAGTTCGTGCACTTGTGGCGTGAAGGCGAAATTATAGTCTGGCGGTGGCGACGACGTCGACCATTCCAGCGTACGGCCACCCCATGGGTCACCGGTCACGTCGCGCAGGGCGTGACGGTTGCGGTAGCTGACGAAGAACTGGATCAGCATGGAAGCGATACCCAGTGCGATCGAGACGGCGCCAAACCAGGCGATGATGGTCCAGATTTGCAACGATGGATCTTCAAAGTGGTTGACACGACGGGTCACGCCCATCAGACCCAGCACGTACAGCGGCATGAAGGCCAGGTAGAAGCCGACGAACCAGAACCAGAACGAGCACTTGCCCCAGAACACGTCGAGCTTGTAACCGAAGGCTTTCGGGTACCAGTAGTTGATTGCAGCAAATACACCGAAGACCACGCCGCCGATAATCACGTTATGGAAGTGGGCGATCAGGAACAGGCTGTTGTGCAGCACGAAGTCCGCTGGTGGTACGGCCAGCAACACGCCGGTCATGCCGCCGATGGTGAAGGTGACCATGAAGCCGATCGTCCACAGCATAGGCAGTTCAAAGCGGATACGGCCGCGGTACATGGTAAACAACCAGTTGAAGATCTTCGCGCCCGTCGGGATCGAAATGATCATCGTCGTGATGCCGAAGAAGGAGTTGACGCTGGCGCCCGAACCCATGGTGAAGAAGTGATGCAGCCATACCAGGTACGACAGGATCATGATGACGCAGGTGGCGTACACCATCGAGGCGTAGCCGAACAGGCGCTTGCTGCTGAACGTGGCGACGACTTCCGAGAACACGCCGAACAGCGGCAGGATCAGGATGTAGACTTCCGGGTGACCCCAGATCCAGATCAGGTTGACGTACATCATGGCGTTGCCGCCCAGTTCCGTCGTGAAGAAGTTAAAGCCTGCAACGCGGTCCAGCGACAGCATGGCCAGCACCGCCGTCAGTACCGGGAAAGCGGCGACGATCAGGATGTTGGTGCACAGTGCGGTCCAGGTGAAGACGGGCATTTTCATCCAGGTCATGCCTGGCGCGCGCATCTTGACGATGGTGGCGATCAGGTTAACACCGGACAATAGCGTCCCGACCCCGGCAATCTGCAAGGACCAGATGTAATAGTCTACCCCCACGTCCGGACTGCCGACGATGCCCGACAGCGGTGGATACGCCAGCCAGCCTGTGCGGGCGAATTCGCCGACGAACAGCGAAGCCATGACCAGGGCGGCGCCCATGGTGGTCATCCAGAAGCTGAAGTTGTTCAGGAATGGGAAAGCCACGTCGCGCGCGCCGATTTGCAGCGGCACCACGTAGTTCATCAGACCCGTCACGAAAGGCATCGCGACGAAGAAGATCATGATCACGCCGTGGGCGGTGAAGATCTGGTCGTAGTGATGCGGTGGCAGGAAGCCGGCATTGTCGCCAAAGGCAACAGCCTGCTGGGTACGCATCATGAGCGCGTCGGCAAAGCCGCGCAGCAGCATGACGAGGCCCAGGATCATGTACATGATACCGATTTTTTTATGGTCGATACTGGTGATCCAGTCGCGCCACAGGGTACCCCAGACGCGGAAATACGTCAGTGCCGCAACGAGTGCGATACCGCCCAGGGCAACCATGGCAAAGGTCACCAGCAGGATAGGTTCGTGAAATGGAATTGCATCCCAAGTCAGACGGCCGAATATAAGCTTCGTCAGATCAATATGGTCTAGCATTGTTACTCTCAGAGAAAAAAGGGAGGCGCCAGGCAAACGGCGCCAGTATCTGCAGCGCAATGCGCTGCGGGATTCATGCAGTCGTTACTTGGCTTGAACGCCCTTTTCAACTACTGCATCGCTAGCGACTACTGCCGTTACGGCCGCTACCGGGCTATTTGCCATCGTCAATTTGTATGGCTCGACCGGCGTCACGCACAGGGCGTCGGAAACGATGGTGCGGTTCAGAATTGCCTTGTACAGATCGCTAGGTACGGCGCTGTAGCGGCGCACCGGATCGCGTTCGCTAGGCTGGGCCAGCGACAGGTAGTCGTCGCGGTTCAGCGCGCCGCCACCGGCACGTGCCGATGCCACCCATTTGTCGAAGTCCGCATCATTGACGCCATGGAACTTGAAGCGCATGCCCGAGAAACCGGCACCGCTGTAGTTGGCGGAGAAGCCTTTATAGACACCAGGCTTGTTGATGACGGCATTCAACTGCGTTTCCATGCCCGGCATGGCGTAGATCTGACCTGCCAGTGCGGGGATGAAGAACGAGTTCATGACGGACGAGGCGGTGATCTTGAAGCGGATCGGACGATCGACGGGCGCGTACAGTTCATTCACGGAAGCGATGCCTTGCTCCGGGTAGATGAACAGCCATTTCCAGTCCAGGGCCACGACTTCGACGATCATCGGCTTGTGGCTGGCAGGAATAGGACGGTTGGCGTCGATACGGCTCAATGGGCGGTATGGATCGAGGGTGTGGGTGCTGATCCAGGTCAGCAGGCCCAGCACGATAATGATCAGCAGGGGCGCGCCCCAGATAATCAGCTCGAGGCGAGTCGAGTGGTCCCAGTCCGGCTCGTATTTGGCCGCGGTGTTGTTTTTTCTATAGCGCCATGCGAAAAGCAGGGTCAGGGCGATTACCGGAACGATAATCAACAGCATCAGCAATGTCGAGATGACAATCAGATTGCCTTGCTGAACTGCGATGTCACCAGACGCATTCAGTACCACCGTATTGCAACCAGCCAACAATGCGAGAGGTAAAAGAAGCAGTCCGCGACGAACTTTTAATGAAAACATACAGGAAAGTCCAGTACAGGGGATGAAGATATGGTACTGTATTCTCACTGGAGCGCGTTGGCAATTGGACGTTTTGTCCACCCCCTTGCTCGGATTTTCACTCGGTGGTTGCGGAGTTTTCCTACAGCTATCTATTGAATAGTCCTACTCCGGGCGTGAGACACCCGGGGTATGTTACGCGTTGGCCGAACTCGAAACTATATTGGAGACGATCATCATGTCCAGCACGCGCATACACAGCGGGGATGTACCCGCCGACTTTTCCCCCCACTCCCTGCGCGACGCACGCGGGGCCGGCACGGTCGAATCGCATATCGACCCCGGTGAGATCGCCGTCGGCGTGATCATCGGCCGCGCTTCCGAATACTTTGACTTCTTTGTCTACGCCATCGCCTCGGTGCTGGTGTTTCCACGCGTCTTCTTCCCGTTTGAAGAACGCCTGGAAGGTACCTTATATGCATTCCTGATCTTTTCGTTCGCCTTCATCGCCCGTCCGTTCGGCACCGTGATCTTCATGGAGATCCAGCGCCGCATGGGACGCAGTGCCAAGCTGACGTTCGCCCTCTTCCTGCTGGGCGTGTCGACGGCCGGCATCGCCTTCCTGCCGACGTATTCGCACTTGGGCTTTGCCGCCATCATCTGGCTGTCCGTGCTGCGCATCGGCCAGGGCGTGGCCCTGGGCGGCTCGTGGGATGGCTTGCCGTCGCTGCTGGCCCTGAACGCGCCGGAAAACAAGCGCGGCTGGTACGCCATGCTGGGCCAGCTGGGCGCACCGGTCGGTTTCCTGATCGCCGCCGGCCTGTTCTGGTTCATGCTGACCACCCTGACGGATGAGGACTTCCTCGACTGGGGCTGGCGCTATCCTTTCTATGTGGCCTTCGCCATCAACGTGGTAGCCCTGTTTGCCCGCCTGCGCCTGGTGTCGACGAATGAATATGCGCGCCTGCTCGACGAACGCGAACTGCAGCCCGTGAGCGTGTTTGAAATGAGCCGCGGCCAGGGCCGCAACGTGCTGATCGGCGCCCTCGCCGCACTGGCCAGCTACGCCCTGTTCCACCTCGTCACCGTGTTCCCGCTGTCGTGGATTTCCGTCTACCAGACCCGTTCCGCATCCGACTTCCTGCAAGTGCAGATGCTGGGCGCCGTGCTGGCCGCCATCGGCGTCGTGATTTCCGGCGTGCTGGCCGATAAAGTGGGCCGCCGCACCACCCTGGGCGTACTGGCCGTGCTGATCGCCATCTTCAGCGCCTTCGTGCCAACCCTGATGGGTGGCGGCAACTTTGGCCAGGACGTCTTCATCCTCGTGGGTTTCAGCCTGCTGGGCCTGTCCTACGGCCAGGCCGCCGGCGCCGTGACGGCCAACTTCCCTGCCCGCTTCCGCTACACGGGCGCGGCCCTGACGTCCGACCTGGCCTGGCTGGTGGGCGCCGGCTTCGCTCCGCTGGTGGCGCTGGGCCTGTCGGCCAACTTCGGCCTCGCCTATGTCAGCTTCTACCTGCTGTCGGGCGCCGTCGCCTCGCTGGCTGCCCTGAGCCTGAACCGGGCGCTGGAAATTCGCGACTGACATATATTGAGAGGCAATCCGGGTGGCGGCGCGCCGTCACCCGGAACACCCCACGAAACGCCGGCACCGTCCGGCGTTTTTTCGTAGGTCAGCTTAGCCCGCAGGGCGTAAGCCGACAGGCGCGCCACGAAGATTGTCAGATTACGCTGCGCTAATCTGACCTACGCAACTAAAACCCGGCCCGGCGCGCAGTTTGAAAAAACGCCGGCATCGTCCCGCGTTTTTTCGTAGGTCGGCTTAGCCCGCAGGGCGTAAGCCGACAAGCACGCCACGAAGATTGTCAGATTACGCTGCACTAATCTGACCTACGCAGCTAGAACCCGGCCCGGCGCGCGGTTTGAAAAAACGCCGGCATCGTTCCGCGTTTTTTCGTAGGTCGGCTTAGCCCGCAGGGCGTAAGCCGACAGGCGCCGCCACGAAGATTGTCAGATTACGCTGCACTAATCTGACCTACGCAGCTAAACCCGATCCGGCTCACTGTATCGCCAGCTGCCGGCCGCCCGTGCCCTCCTTCTTCGGCAAGTCCAGCAGCAACACGCCATTTTCGTAGCGGGCCTGCGCGCCAGCCTCGTCCACTTCTTGCGGCAGCACGAAGCTGCGGTATTGCTGGCCGTACTCGCGCTCGCTGCGCACGGTCTTGCCTCCGCTATCGCGGGTCACCCTTTCATCCTTGAGTTCAGCGCTGATGGAGACGCGGTTGCCGTCGATGGACACCCTGATATCGTCCTTATTGACGCCTGGAATGTCCGCCTGCACCTGATACGCTTGCTCAGTTTCGGAAATGTCGACGCGCATGCGTGGCGAACCGCCATCGCGCAGGCGCAGGGCGGGCGCGAAAAAGTCGTGCATGAATTCTTCCATGTCGCTGAACGGGTCGAAACGTGCCAGCGGGTTTTGCGGATCGCGACGGATCAAATGATTAGCCATGATGTCCTCCTGCATGGTCTGGTTTGCACACAGTGGCCAGCCGCATGGGCGCCACCACCTCCTGCATCTTAGGATGTCAACAACCAATATCTTTGATCCGCCTCAATCGTGGCCAGCTTGATTTTCAAGCTACTTTCATCTGTGCGCTGGCGCGCTTTGCACTACCTTGCGCCTGCGGAAAATGCCCCAAGGCTGTTATGCTAACGCACGCTATGCTTGACCACCAGAAATCTTGCATTTCAATTAAAATTGATTTTTTCGCGACAGCCTTCCACGGACATAATGAATACCAAGACCCCGATCGACTCCTTCAGCTTTCGCCGCATCCTCGCCCGCAATGTGACCTTGCCGCTGGTCATCGGGGTCATCACGGCCCTCGTGTTTGTCGGCCTGATCGCCTACCTGCTCTCGGCCCTGCGCTCGGTCGAGCATTCCGAACGCGTGATCGGCAATGCGAATGAAGTCATGAAGCTGTCGGTCGACCTGGAAACGGGCATGCGCGGCTATTTGCTGACGGGCGACGAAACGTTCCTGGCCCCGTATAAATCGGGCAAGGCAAAGATCGCCGTCGAAATGACCACCCTGCTGGATCTGGTGTCCGACAGCCCCATCCAGGTGGACCGCTTGCGCCGCATCCGCGCGCTGCAAGGCCAGTGGCTCGATTACGCGGAAGCCGTGATCGCCCAGCGCCGCAACAACCAGGAATTCCTCGCGCGCGTGCGCCAGGGCGAAGGCAAGCTCGAATTTGACGAAATCCGCCGCGAATTCCTCACCTTCCTGTCCATGGAGCAGCGCTTGCGCCAGGAGCGGGCCGATACGGCCGAAAGCCGCACCATGCTGGCCGTCGTCGTGTTCCTCATCCTCAGTCTGGGATTGTCGGGCCTGCTGGCCTACCTGGGACGGCGCGAACTGCTGCGCCTGTCCGACATCTACAACGATGCGCTCGAGCAGCGCGGCAAGGATAACGACGTGTTGCAGGAGCAAGCCTGGCTGCGCACGGGGCAGACGGAGCTGGCGGCCCACACGAGCGGCCAGCTGGGCTTGCCGCAACTGGGTCGGCACGTGCTCGATTTCCTGGCCCACCGCCTCGACGTGGCCATCGCCACCCTGTACGTCGTCGACGAGGATGGCAGCCTGCGCCGCACGGCCGTGTACGGCTTCAACGATCAGGGTGTGAAGGACAAGCAAGTCTTCAAGCTGGGCGAAGGCCTGGTGGGCGAGACGGCGCGCGAAAAGCGCCTCAAGCATGTGCAGCAAGTGCCCGAGAATTACCTGACCGTGACGTCAAGCCTGGGCCGCGGCACGCCGCTGGAACTGGTCTTGACGCCGGTCAACAACGAAGGCGTCGTCAACGGCGTCATCGAGCTGGGCTTTACGCATCCCGTCAGCGCCCGCGCCAAGGAATGGCTGAACCTGATTGCCGCGAATGTCGGCACCTCGCTGGAAGCGGCCCTGTACCGCCAGCGCCTGCAAAACGTGCTGGAAGAAACCCAGCAATTGAATGAAGAACTGGAAGTGCAGCAGGAAGAACTGCGCACGGCCAATGAAGAGCTGGGCGAGCAGTCGCGCGTGCTGGAGCAGTCGCAGGCGCACCTGGAAGAGCAAAAGGCGGCGCTGGAGCAGTCGAACGAGCAACTGGCCGTGCAGGCGCTGTCGCTGGACCAGAAAAACATGGCCATCGGCGAGGCGCACGCCCAGCTGGAAGCGCGCGCGGAAGAGCTGCAGCGGGCCAGCCGCTACAAATCCGAATTCCTGGCGAACATGTCGCATGAGCTGCGCACGCCGCTGAACAGCTCGCTGATCCTGTCCAAGCTACTGTCGGACAACACCAGCGGCAACTTGACGCCGGAGCAAGTGACGTTCGCGCAAACCATTTATTCAGCCGGCAACGATTTACTTACCCTCATCAACGATATCCTCGACATTTCCAAGGTCGAGGCAGGCAAGCTGGAATTGACGCCGGAAGCGGTGCCCTTCAACGAGCTGCTCAGCAGCATGAAGATGCTGTTCGGCGCCCAGGCGCAGCAAAAGAAACTGGTGTTTGACGTCAAGGTGGCGCCGGACGTCCCGCCGTCCTTCGTCAGCGACCGCCAGCGCCTCGAGCAAATCCTGAAAAACCTGCTGTCGAACGCCATCAAGTTCACGGATGCGGGCACCGTGTCCCTGCACGTGAGCACGGATGCGGCCGGCCAGGTGCGCTTCCAGGTGCAGGATACCGGCATCGGCATCGCCGGCGACCAGCAGCACAAGATTTTCGACGCCTTCCACCAGGCCGACGGCACCACCAGCCGCCGCTATGGCGGCACGGGCCTGGGCCTGTCGATTTCGCGCGACCTGGCCGCCTTGCTGGGCGGCAGCATCGAACTGGCCAGCACACCCGGCCAGGGCAGCACGTTTACCCTGGTGCTGCCGGCCGTCATGCCGGAACGCGCGGTGGAAGCGGCGTCGACGCCGACGCCCACCGCCGCGCCGCAAGCGCCCGCCGCGGCCGCCGCACCCAAGGCGGCGCCTGCCGCCAAGCCCGTGCCGCTGCCCACCTTCGAGGATGACAGGAATAGCGTGCCGGCCGCCAAAACGGGCCAGCGTTCCGTGCTGGTGATCGAGGATGAACCGTCGTTTGCCGGCATCCTGTTCGACCTCGCGCATGAAATGCAATACCGCTGTCTGGTGGCGCACGGCGCCGACGAAGGCTTGCGCCTGGCCGAGGAATTCCTGCCCGACGCCATCTTGCTCGACATGGGCTTGCCGGACCGTCCGGGCTTGCTGGTCTTGCAGCAATTGAAGGAAAACCCGCTGACGCGCCACATTCCCGTGCACATCGTGTCCGGCAACGACCAGATCCAGGAAGCCATGCAGCTGGGCGCCATCGGCTACGCCACCAAGCCGCGCACGCGCGAGCAGCTGAAGGAAGTGTTCCGCAAGCTCGAATCGAAGTTTACGCAAAAAATGAAGCGCATCCTGCTGGTCGAGGACGACGAACGCCAGCGCGAAAGCGTGGTCCACCTGATCAGCGACGACGACGTGGAAATCACGGCAGTGGCGCTGGGCGAGCAAGCGCTGGAATTGCTGAAAACGCAGATTTTCGACTGCATGATCATCGACTTGAAGCTGCCCGACATCCAGGGCAACGAATTGCTCGAACGCATGGAACATGAAGAGCTGTGCTCGTTCCCGCCCGTCATCGTCTACACGGGCCGCAACCTGAGCCGCGAGGAAGAAGCGGACCTGATGAAATACTCGCGTTCGATCATCATCAAGGGCGCCCGTTCGCCCGAGCGCCTGCTCGACGAAGTCACCCTCTTCCTGCACAAGGTGGAGTCCGAACTGTCGAGCGAGCGCCAGGGCATGCTGCAACAGGTGCGCAGCCGCGAACGCGTATTTGAAGGGCGCAAGATTTTGCTGGTGGACGACGACGTGCGCAATATCTTCGCCCTGACGAATGCGCTGGAACAGCGAGGCGTGGTGGTGGAAATCGGCCGCAACGGCTTCGAAGCCATCAGCAAGCTCAACAGCGTGGACGATATCGACCTGGTGTTGATGGATGTCATGATGCCGGGCATGGATGGGCTGGAAGCGACGCGCTTGATCCGCGCCGATGGCCGCTACAACAAGCTGCCCATCATCGCCATCACGGCCAAGGCCATGAAGAATGACCAGGAAGAATGCCTGCAGGCGGGCGCATCCGATTACCTGGCCAAGCCGATCGACCTCGACCGCTTGTATTCGCTGCTGCGCGTGTGGATGCCGAAGATGGAACGCATCTGATGTCTCTGCGCACCACGGACGCGCAACTGCACGCGCTGATGGATGCGATCTATCAGCGCTACAGCTATGATTTTCGCGATTACTCCTTACCCTCGCAGCGGCGCCGCCTGAGTCAGGCGCTCGAACGCTTGCACTGCGCCGACATGCCCGCCTTGCAGCAACTGGTGCTCGACGACGCGGCCGCCTTTGGCAAGCTGCTGCAGATTTTGACCGTGCCCGTCACGCAAATGTTCCGCGACCCGGCCTTTTTCCTCGCCTTGCGCGAACAGGTGGTGCCCGTGCTGAAAACCTACCCGTCGCCGACCATCTGGGTGGCCGGCTGCTGCACGGGCGAAGAGGCGCTGTCGCTGGCCATCGTGCTGCACGAGGAAGGCTTGCTCGAACGCAGCACGATTTACGCCACCGATATCAATCCGCAAGCGCTGGCCACGGCCGCGCGCGGCGTGTATCCGCTGCACCGGCTCGATGAGTACGGCGCCAACTACCTGGCCGCCTGCGGCCTGGGCCAGCTGACCGACTACTACACGGTCGAGCATGCCACTGCGCGCTTCCAGCAGCGCCTGCTCGACAGGATTAACTTTACCGACCACAGCCTGTCCACGGACAGCGTGTTTATTGAAACGCAATTGATTTTGTGCCGTAACGTGCTGATTTATTTCAACAAAACCTTGCAGGAACGGGCCCTGGGCCTGTTCCACGACTCGCTGTGCCACCGGGGTTTCCTGGGCCTGGGCAGCAAGGAAAGCACGCATTTCACCCGCTTTGCCGCCGACTTCGAGCCATTGCCGGGTCCCGAAAAGCTCTACCGCAAGCGTGCGCCCTCGCACGCCGCTTCCCACTACGCTGGACGGCAAAGCCATGCCAGGAATGAAACATGATGAATGAAACAAGTACCAAACTGCTGATCGTCGACGACTTGCCGGAAAACCTGCGCGCGCTCAATGCGCTGATCCGCGAGAGCGACCGCAGCGTCTACCAGGCATCCTCGGGCGAAGAAGCGCTGGCCCTGCTGCTCGAGCACGATTTCGCGCTGGCCATCCTCGACGTGCAAATGCCGGAAATGGATGGTTTTGAACTGGCGCAATTGATGCGCGGCACGGAAAAGACGCGCCACATCCCCATCGTCTTCGTCACGGCGGCCGGCAAGGAAATGAATTTCGCCTTCCAGGGCTATGAAAGCGGCGCCGTCGACTTCCTGCACAAGCCGCTCGACATCAATGCCGTGCAAAGCAAGGTCAACGTCTTCGTGGCCCTGCACCAGCAGCGCAGCGAAACGCGGCGCCAGGTGCAGGCGCTCGAGCACAGCCGCCAGCAGCAGGAAGCGCTGCTGAAAGAATTGCGCGCCACGCAGGCGGAACTGCAGCGCTCGCTGCGCCTGCGCGACGAATTCATGTCCATGGTGGCGCACGAACTGCGCACGCCCCTGAACACGCTGTTTTTGGAAACGCAGATGCGCACCGTCAACCTGGAACGGGGCAACCTGGCCGCTTTCGAGCCGGAAAAGCTGGGCAAGATGGTGGCGCGCGACGGGCGGCAAATCCGCAGCATGGTGCGCCTGATCGACGACATGCTCGACGTCTCGCGCATCACCAGCGGCAAGCTGTCGATCCGCCGCGAAGCCGTCGACCTGACCTGCCTCGTGCGCCGCGTGGCGGACGACCTGGCGCCATATGCGGCCACGACGGGCAGCGTGCTGGAAGTGATGGCCTTCGAGCCCATCCACGGTTACTGGGATGCCTTCCGCGTCGAGCAGATCGTCGTCAACCTGATCAGCAATGCCGTGCGCTACGGCCAGGGCCAGCCCGTGGAAATCAGCCTGGCGCACACGCAGAACAGCGCCGTCATCGAAGTGCGCGACCATGGCATCGGCATCAACGCGCGCGACCAGGAACGCATTTTCGATGCCTTCGAACGCGTCATCCACCAGGACCGCACGGGCGGCCTGGGCCTGGGCCTGTTCATCACCAAGCAGCTGGTCGATGCGCACGGCGGCGCCATCACCCTGCAAAGCCAGCCCGGCAATGGCGCCCTGTTCAGCGTCACCCTGCCGCTGGCCGGCAGCTGAGGCCCGCATGAGCAGCACTCCCGCCCCCCGCAGCCAGGCTGGCGCCAGCGGCGTCGCCTTTTTGCTGCAGCTGGAACGCCGGCTGCGCCTGCTGCAAGACACGGGCGAGATCCTGTCCCTGTCGGCGCAGTTGCTGGGCCAGCGCCTGGGCGCCCAGCAAGTGGCGTGTTTCGATATCGACCAGACCCTGCAGTGCCCCACCCTGCAGCATGCGTGGAGCGATGGCCTCGCGCCGGGCGCCGCCGGCGAGTATTTCCTCGGCGATTACGCGGCAGGCCTGGCCGATGCGCTTGCCGCCGGCCAGGCGCTGGCCGTCAGCGACGTGGCCAGCGACCCGCGCACGGCCATACCGGCCGCGCTGGCCACGTTCGCGCGCCTGGGCATCCGCGCCTTCCTGAACATTCCCATTGCCAAGGATGGTCAGCTGGCGGCCCTGTTCGTCGTGCACAGCCGCGCTGCGCGACTGTGGCATGCGGACGAAATCGAACTGGCCGTGCAAGTGTCGGAACGGGTCTGGTCGACCATTTTGCGGGCGCGGGCGGAAGCGCGTTTGCGCACCCTGACTGCCAGCATGGAAATGCAAGTGGCCGAGCGCACGCGCGAATTCGGCCGTACCTGGAACGTCAGCCCCGATCTGCTGGGTGTGCTTAACCTCGACGGCTATTTCGAACACTCGAATCCCGCCTGGCAAGCCACTCTGGGCTGGTCGGCCGAGGAAATCCGCACGACGAAATTTTTTGAACTGATCCACCCGGACGACTTGCCGCGCACGTATGCGGCCTGGGATGCGGCCAACCAGGGCCAGCCGGCCCTGCGCTTCGAAAACCGCTACCGCCACAAGCTGGGCGGCTGGCACTGGCTGTCGTGGGTGGCCGTGCCCGAGGGCGAGAAGGTGTATTGCAGCGCGCGCGACATCACCGTGGAAAAGAAACTGGAAGCCGACCTGGCCGCGCGCAACAGCGAACGCGAGCGGCTATGGCGCAGCGCGCAAGACCTGATGGTGGCCATCGATGCCGATGGGTGCTTTGCCGCCGTCAACCCGGCCGCCGGCGCCATCCTGGGCTGGCTGCCCGAGGAAATGCTGGGCCGCAGCATCTTCGACTTCGTGCTGCCCGACGATGCCGCCGCCACGCGCCAGGCCTTGCTGCAAGTCGGCAAGGAATCCATGCCCAGCTTTGAAAACCGCTACCGGCACCGCGATGGCGGCCACCGCTGGCTGTCGTGGGTGGCGGCGCCCGAAGGCGACCTGATCTTCGCCACCGGACGCCACGTCACTGTGGAAAAAGAGGCGCAAAACACTTTGCGCAGCATGCAGGAATCGTTGCGCCACAGCGAAATGGCCCTGCTGCAATCGCAAAAGCTCGAAGCGCTGGGCAAGCTGACGGGCGGCGTGGCCCATGATTTCAATAACGTGCTGCAAATTATCTCCGGCAATCTGCAATTGCTGCAGCTGGGCCTGGATGACGACCCGCTGGCTGCCAAGCGCATCGCCAGCGCCTCGGCCGCCGTGGAACGGGGCGCCAAGCTGTCGGCCCAGCTGCTGGCGTTTGCGCGGCGCCAGCCCTTGAAACCGCTGGTGACGGACCTGGCGCAACTGCTGCGCGCGACGGAAGAACTGCTGCGGCGCGCCACGGGCGAAAGCATCGAGACGCGCTTGCTGCTGGCCGACGACTGCTGGCGCGCCCTGGTCGACCCGCACCAGCTGGAAAACGTCATCCTCAACCTGGCCATCAACGCGCGCGACGCCATGGCTGGCCAGGGCCAGCTGACCATCGAACTCAGTAACAGCGTGCTGGGCAGCGACTACGCGGCCCGCCATGCGGACGTGGCGCCCGGCGACTACGTGCAGCTGGCCTTCTCGGATACGGGCACGGGCATTCCCGCGGAACTGCTGGACAAGATTTTCGAACCGTTCTTCACGACAAAAAAGGAAGGCGAAGGCACGGGGCTGGGTTTGAGCATGGCCTACGGTTTCCTGCGCCAGAGCGGCGGCCACCTGACGGTGGACAGTTTGCCGGGCCATGGCAGCACCTTCCGCATCTACCTGCCACGCTCGCTTGAAGCGGAAACGGAACTGCCGCTGCAACTGGACGGCCCCGTGCTGGGCGGCAAGGAAACCATTCTCGTCGTGGAAGACGACGTGCAGGTGCAGACGACGGTGGTCGACATGCTACGCGGCCTCGGCTATGTCGTGCTGCGCGCCAGCGATGGCGAAAGCGCGCTGGCCATCATCGGCAGCGGCGTCCCCATCGACCTGCTGTTTACGGACGTGGTGATGCCGGGCAAGGTGGCCAGCACGGCGCTGGCGCGCCAGGCCCGCGTGCAGCTGCCGCAGCTGGCCGTGTTGTTTACCTCGGGCTACACGCAGGACGCCATGATGCAGGGCGGCCGCCTGGAGCCGGGCGTGGAATTGTTGAGCAAACCGTACCGGCGCGAAGACCTGGCGCGGCGCATCCGCCACTTGCTGGCCAACGGCCGCCACGTGACGGCCCTGCACCAGTACCGCGCGCAGCTGGCGCCGCCGCAACCTGCGCCGGCGCTGCCGGTAGGACGCCATATCCTCCTCGTGGAAGACAATGGCGACGCGCGCGCCATGACGGGCGAGCTGCTGGACATGCTGGGACACACGGTGCTGGCCGTGGGCACGGCCGAAGAAGCCTTGCCCCTGCTGGGCACGCCGGGACTGGAACTGTTGCTGACCGATATCAGCCTGCCGCGGATGTCGGGCGCCGAGCTGGCCGAAGTCGCGGCGCGCGACTATCCGCAGCTGGAAGTGGTGTTTTCCACGGGCCACGCGCCGGCCAATTCCGGCGTGCTGGACCCGCAGGCGCGCTTCCTGGTGAAACCATTTACCGTCGAGCAATTGCAGCAAGCCTTGTTGCCGCCAAGCTTGGGTGCCTAATAGACGTCGAGCCGGCGCGCCTTCAGTGCGCCGGCCAGCTCTTCCAGGCCAAACGGCTTGCGCAGGAAACGCGCACTGGCGTCCTGCATCAGGCTGGCGCCCCAGTCGTGCCCGGAAGCAAACACCACGTCCAGCTGCGGCCAGTGCGCGCGCGCATGGCGCGCCAGTTCCAGGCCGGACATGGTGGGCAGGCTGATGTCCGTCACCAGCACGTCCAGGCCCGGCATGGCCAACAGGGGCAAGGCTTCTTCGGCGCTGGCCACGCCGTGCACGGTGTGCCCCAGCATATTGAGCATCTCGGTCGTCATTTCGCGCGCATCGTCATTGTCTTCCACCAGCAGGATGCGCCGCCCGGACGGGTCGGGTGCGCCCACCAGGCGGCGGTCGGCCAGCACATGGCGGATGCGCCGCGCCAGGTCTTCGCGCTGGTACGGTTTGCTCAACAATTCAACGCCCGGATCGAGCCGCCCGCCCTGCATGATGGCGTTGTGCGTATAGCCCGAGGTAAACAATACGGCCAGTTCCGGCAGCAGCAGCCTGGCCTGCTGCGCCAGTTCCTTGCTGCTGACGGGGCCAGGCATGACCACATCCGTGAACAGCAGATCGATGGGCACGCCCGTGCCCAGCAAAGCCAGGGCCGAGGCGCCATCGTCCGCATGCAGCACGTCGTAGCCGAGGCCGCGCAGCATGTCGACCACGGTATGTTGAACAGGAGTATCGTCTTCGACCACGAGGATGGTCTCGCTGCCGCCCAGCACGGGGCCCGTCAGGCCCGGTGGCGGCTCGGCCAGCTTTTCCAGCGAACGGGGCAGATATATCTTGAACGTCGTGCCGGCGCCCGGCGCGCTGTGCACCTTGATGTGGCCCGCGCTCTGGCGGATGAAGCCGTAAGCCATGGACAGGCCCAGTCCCGTGCCCTCGCCTTCGCGCTTGGTGGTGAAAAACGGCTCGAAAATCTGGTCGATCACGTCGCGCTCCATGCCATGGCCCGTGTCGGTGATGGTCAGCAGCACGTATTGCCCTTCCAGCACGTCCGCATGCCGGCTGGCGTAGTCCGCATCGAGCGTGACGTTGCTCAAGGTAAAAGTGAGGCGCCCGCCCTTGTCCATCGCGTCGCGCGCATTGATGGCCATGTTCAGCAGCACGTTTTCCATCTGGTTCGGGTCAACCAGGGTATGCCACAAGCCGTCGCTGATGAAGGTTTCCTCGGCAATCGCCTCGCCCAGGGCGCGGCGGATCAGTTCATGCATGCGGCGCAGCAAACGGCCCAGGTCCGTCACCAGCGGCCGCAAAGGTTGACGCCGGGCAAAGGCCAGCAGTTGCGACGACAGCTTGGCGCCCCGTTCCACGGCCGAGGCGGCCGAAGCGAGGCGCCTGGCCGCCTGCGGATTGTCGGCCACCGTCAGTTTCAGCAACTGCAGATTACCCGAGATAATTTGCAGCACGTTGTTGAAATCGTGGGCCACGCCGCCCGTCAGCTTGCCGATCGATTCCAGCTTTTGCGCCTGCAATAAAGCTTGCTCGCTGCGCACCAGCGCCAGCCGCGCCTCTTTTTCATCGGTGACGTCGCGGCCGATGGCGTGGATCAGCTTTTGCGCCGGTACGGCCGTCCAGGAAATCCAGCGGTAGCCGCCATCGCGGCGCCGGTAGCGGTTTTCCATGCGCAAGGTGGGTGCGCCATGAGCCAGGCGCGACAAATCCTTCAAGGCCGCCATGCGGTCGTCGGGATGCACGAGGCTGATGAAGTCCATGCCCAGCGATTCGATTTCCGGCCGCTCGAGGATCTGGCTCCAGGCGGGATTGACGGCGATGATCATGCCGGCCAGGTCGGCCACCAGCATGATGTCGGTCGACAAGCGCCACATGCGGTCGCGGTCGGCCGTGCGGTTGGCCATTTCCACTTCCAGCGAGGAATTCAGGTAAGCCATCTTTTCCAGTACGTTCTTCTGTTCCTGCACGTCCGTATTCGTGCCCACCCAGCGCAGCACCGTGCCCGCCTCGTCGAACAGCGGCAAGGCGCGCGCCAGGAACCAGCGGTAGGCGCCGTCGCTGGCGCGGCGCATGCGGAACTCGTGCTCGTAGGCGCTGGCGGTGGTGACGGCCCGTTCCCAGCTTTTTTGCGTGGCCTGCACGTCGTCTGGATGCACGCAGTGGCGAAAACCGCTGGTGACGAGCGACTTCAGCGATTGCCCCGTGTAGTCGCAGACTTGCTCGTTGACCCAGTAGGTGGCGCCGCTGCCATGCGCCAGCCAGGCCTGGTTCGGCATGGTGGAAGCGAGTGAACGGAACTGCGCCTCGCTGTCGAGCAAGGCATTGCGCGCCTGCCAGTGTTCGTCGATATCCTCGCACGAGCCATACCATTTCACGGGCTGGCCGCGCTCGTCTTGCCGGCAATACGCACGCGAATGCACCCAGCGGTACTGGCCGTCCTGCCGGCGCACACGCATTTCCTGATCGAAAGGCTGGCCGCTGCCTACCGCTTCGCTCCAGGCCGCCAGGGAATGGGGCACGTCCTCGGGGTGGATGGCGTCCAGCCAGCTGGTGCCCAGGCCGATGCCGCCCGTCCATTCGCGCCAGCGCTGCGCCACATAATCGAGCTTGCCGTCGACATCGGCCGTCCACAGCACTTGCGTGTTCAGTTCTATGGCGTAATGAAAATGTTCGCGGCTGTCGTGCAGCGCCTGTTCCAGCTGGCCCCGCTCGATCACATGCGCGGCCACGCGCGCGGCCAGCGCCAGCAATTCGATCTCGGGTTGCGTGGGATGGCATGGCGCGGGGAAAAACAGACCCAGCACGCCCAGGATATGTCCCTTGGCGCCGAAGACGGGAGCGACCCAGCAGGCGCGGTAGCCGTGCAGCATGGCTTCCTTGCGTCCCGCGCTCCAGTGCACGTCGCGCGTGATGTCGCCGCAATACACGGGCGCGCCAGAAAAGGCGGCCGTGCCGAACGGAGAAGGCTGCTCGCCGCCGTGGCGCAGCGCCAGGCACAGGTCTTGCGGCAGGCTGGGCGCGGACAAGCCGCAAAAGCGGTCGGCCTCGTCGATGAGCACGAGGCAGGCATGCGCGCCGCCCTCGGCCAGGTCTTGCAGCGCCAGCAACAGGTGTTCCAGTGCATGGGCCAGGTCGGCGCCGGCCGCAATGCTGCCCAGCGCACTATGCTCGGCGTCCAGCAAGGAAAGAATGTTGTTTGCGTGCACCGTGTCGATAGGGGGAAAACTGATGCCCGGAATATACCATGGGGCACCCCTCTTGCAGGAGGAAAACAGCACACTGCTTGATCTCTGCGACCCTGCGGGCCTATGCTAAAGTGTTGCTCTCCTCTCAAGCGAATTCCAGCATGCCTACTTCCTTGCCATCCTCCCTGATCGCCACCGCCCTGCTCGCCTCTGTCCACGGCGCCGTCGCCGCCCCCATGAGCCTGGACGACTACCTGGCCCTGAACGGCCCGCCACCCACGGCGCAGATCGCGTATGGCCCCGCGCCGTCGCAATACGCGCAGCTGTTCCGGCCCGAAGGCAGCGGACCGTTCCCCGTCGTCGTGCTCGTGCATGGCGGCTGCTGGACGGTGGCCTTCGGCGGCATCAAGCAGATGCGCAACGTGGCCGGCGCCCTCGTGGCGCAAGGCATCGCCGTGTGGAATGTGGAGTACCGGCGCGTGGACGAGCCGGGCGGCGGCTATCCGGGCACCTACGAAGACATGCACGCGGCGCTCGACAGCCTGCAGCAGCACGCGCCCCAGTACCAGCTGGACGTGAACCGCATCGTCGCCATGGGCCACTCGGCCGGCGGCCAGCTGGTGCAATGGATCGCCGGCCGGGAAAAACTGCCAAAGACCAGCCCCCTCTACCGCGACCAGTTCCTGCCAGTGAAAAACATCGTCAGCCTGGGCGGCCTGGCCGACCTGCGCCATGAAAAGGAATTGATCAAGACCAGCTGCGAGCGCGACATCGCCCAGCTGGCAGGCAGCGCCAGCACCGACCGCCCCGACATCTACAGCGACACCAACGCCGCCGACCTGATCCCCAACGGCAGCCGCACCGTGCTGATCACAGGCGAGCTCGACACCATCTCCCCACCCCGCGTGGCGCACGATTACGCAGCGAAAGCTGTGAAGGCCGGTGACCATGCGGAGGTACTGATTTTGCCGGGGGCCAGTCATTATGACGAGATTGCGGCCACGTCGAATGCTTGGGGGATGATTTTGGTGGTGGTTCGGGGGATGTTGGGGATGGAGGGAGGAAAGGTGCTGTAAAGGAGGCTACGTTTGCATCAAACCGCATCTGGCATAGACTCTGGGTGGGTTACAATCCGACAAGAACGTCCGTAAAATAAAAATAATAAGAAAGAGGTGCTGCCATCCAAATTGACTTTCCTTGGTTAAAATTTCTATTATTTTTTTCGCTTACATGCACGCTGATTGGCTGGCTGCAGTATCGACATAGCGGCTACGCTTCCCCTGTAGAATTGATCTTGTTTTATCTCGGCAAAGAATTAGCCCCATTTACACTACTGACCACACCAATTCTTCCATTGCATTTTTTTGGAAAAGTCTTTACAAACGGCTTTGTAGCGACCAAGAAATTCTATTTTTCAGAAATTACTCTAATATTACAATGCTAGGAATACGCTTCCCACGGCAAAAAAGCTATTTAGAACGCACCGAGTGTATAACATGTAAAATCATGACACGACCACCCCCAGCATCTCAAAATTCGGAATTATTAAAATAACTAGTGAAAAATAATTTTTCATCATTCCTCAGGAACACATATCGCAAGAAAATTTAGACAGCGAAATTTTAATTTTTAAATCCAATTTAAATATGGAATGTATGGAAAAAACTGAATGCACTAACTACCCAATCGTATCAGGAGTTGCCATTCCGAGAAGTGACCAAACACTAGATTCAGTGGACAGTCAAAATTCAAAAAATACGCTTGACGACAACTTATCTATTCTCGCTGATAAATTGCGACATGATAATTCCGCGACAATATCAATTTTTGTGCGAGATTTAGTAAGTTGGTCGGGTTACCTTCGTCGAAGAGGAAGTTCTGAGCGTCGAATCCAGTCTGCCTTGGATAAACTTCGTTTGCGTACGCTGCCCGATTTTAGAAACGCCCATATCAGCGGGGAGGTGATGCTGCAAAAAATTGAGGACAATATTGCACCACCTCTTCAAACTGAGATTGCCAAAGAAATGCTACAGATCGACCGCGACGCACATATTTTAAAGGTCGGTAGACTAGAGGCAGCGAATCGACGCCCAACAAAGGTGGCACCAGGCGCATTAATATTCGAAGCAACATCTCTAATGATTAAGCATAATTTTTCTCAGTTGCCAATAATGTCAGATGAGCGTCGAGTTATTGGGATAATTAGCTGGAAATCGATTGCAAATCAGATGCTGATAAATAACAAACTTCCAGAAAGAGTTGATGAATGTTCTCTTCCCATAGAAACCGTCTCTTTTGATGCCACGCTTTTCGATACGATATCAACAATTATAAATAAAGAGTGCGTTCTAGTAAAAAAACACGATAACACCATTAGCGGAATAATAACTGCCGCTGATTTGGGAATCCAATTCAGCGAGATGAGTGAAGCATTTTTGAAAATTGGCCAGATAGAGGCAGTTCTTCGGATGATTATAGAAAAATACTATCCACTAAACGAAATAAAAGATGCGAAGGACCCAGGTGACGCGGAGCGAATTATTGAAAGGGTTGATGACTTAACTTTTGGTGAGTACAAACGACTTTTGGAGAATTCTGAAAAATGGAATCAGTATTTCAAGCAAAATACAAGTAGAAAAGTATTTATTGAAACACTTGACGAGGTTCGTTTAATTCGCAATGACGTGATGCATTTTGATCCAGCAGGAATTGAAGAAGAAGATATATCGACGCTATCAACCGCACTCCACTTCTTCATTTCTGTAAAAAACATGATGAGGTAAGGTCAACAGGATCCCTGCGATCAGCGATAGCTGTACCAGATTGCAAACAGGTGCTCGTCAAACGCGAACCCACCACCACAGCAAGAACCCACCCGCGCCCCAAACAAAGGCTCCCCGGGCCCAGCGGGCCTGAAAAATGGCCAGGGCAAGGCGCGCGGGCGAAGACAGTACGCATGTACGGCGAGCCCAAGCAACGCAGCCATGGACATTTTCTCAGGCCCGCGGCTCTGGCCCGCTGTTCAAAACAATACGATCACTGAACACGCGCCAGGTACTGTGCTAGTTGTGCGAAGGTCGCCTTGAACCCCTGCGTCATCGACTCATGCCCTTCCAGGAAAGTCCGATGCTGCTCATCCGTCGCCTTGTGCGGCGTTGAACGCAAGGTCATCGTCGTCTTGCCGTTTTCCTCGGTGAGCGTCATGACATTAAACGATTCCAGCGGCCAAGTGGCGCTGACGGGGTGCTGCACGGCATTGCCCTGCTTGTCGGCAAACGACAGGACCGACACGATCTTTTCCGGCGCTTCGATCTGCTGATAGGTGAACTTGCCCCACATCTCGTAGCCATTGTCGGCGCGCATGCCGTAGTGGAAAATGCCGCCCGGCTGCAAGTCCAGCGCCAGCACGCTCAATTCGAAGCCTACCGGTCCCCACCACTGGGCCAGGCGCTCCGGCTCCACCCACGAGCGGAACACGAGTTCGCGCGGCGCGTCGAAAGTCTGCGTGATGACAAAGTCGCTGCTGTCGCGGTGCTGTCCTTCCTGCTTCTGTTCTGCGGTGGTCATGCTCTCTCCTGTGTTGGTGAACTGATAGTTAATGTAGCAGTGACGCCGAAAATGAGAAAGGCCTGCACGCCATCTTGAGCGTAGGTCGGGTTAGCGCGCAGCGCGTAAGCCGACACCATCAACGGACCAGGCCAACAATGGTGTCGGATTACGGCCCGGAGGGCCTAATCCGACCTACCCGACCTACTTGGCTTTGCCAGCAGATGCCACCTGGTCGAGGATATGCTTCGGCACGGCCGCATAGTGCTTGAATTCCATCGTATAGGTGGCGCGGCCCTGCGTCAGCGACCGCAAGGTGGTGGAGTAACCAAACATTTCCGCCAGCGGCACGAGGGCCTTGACGATGCGTCCCGCGCCGCCGGGGATGTCGTCGACGCCTTGCACCATGCCGCGGCGGGCCGTCAGGTCGCCCATGACGTTGCCCATGAACTCTTCCGGCGTTTCCGCCTCCACCTGCATCATCGGTTCCAGCAGCACGGGCGACGCTTTGCGCATGCCATCCTTGAAGGCGATGGAGCCGGCCATGCGGAAGGCGTTTTCGTTTGAATCGACGTCGTGGTAGGAGCCGAAGGTCAACGTTGCCTTGACGTCGACGACCGGGTAGCCGGCCAGCACGCCCGACTTCAAGGTTTCGACGATGCCCTTGTCGACGGCCGGAATGAATTCGCGTGGCACCACGCCGCCCTTGATGGCGTCGACGAACTGGTAGCCTGTGCCTGGCGGCAAGGGTTCAAGTTTGAGCACCACGTGGCCGTACTGGCCCCGTCCGCCCGATTGCTTGACGAACTTGCCCTCCACGTCTTCCACCGCGCGCGTGATGGTTTCGCGGTACGCCACCTGCGGCTTGCCAACATTGGCTTCCACGCCGAATTCGCGCCGCATGCGGTCGACCAGGATTTCCAGATGCAGCTCGCCCATGCCGGACATGATGGTCTGGCCCGATTCCTCGTCCGTATGCACCCTGAACGACGGGTCTTCCTGCGCCAGGCGGTTCAGGGCGATGCCCATCTTTTCCTGGTCAGGCTTGGTCTTGGGTTCGACCGCCTGGGAGATCACAGGTTCCGGAAAAATCATCTTTTCCAGCACGATGATGTGGTCGATGGCGCACAGGGTGTCGCCCGTGGTTACGGCTTTCAGGCCCACGGCGGCGGCGATGTCGCCAGCATACACTTCCTTGATTTCCTTGCGCTCGTTCGCATGCATCTGCAGGATGCGCCCCAGCCGTTCGCGCGCGCTTTTGGTCGGGTTGTAGACCATGTCGCCCGAATTGACGACGCCCGAATACACGCGGAAGAAGGTCAGCTGCCCCACGAAGGGGTCCGTCATGATCTTGAAAGCCAGCGCCGCAAAATGCTCGTCGTCCGTCGGATGACGCTCCACTTCGTTGTCATGCTCGTCATGGCCCATGATGGGCGGCACTTCCATCGGTGACGGCAGGTATTCGATGACGGCATCGAGCATCGCCTGCACGCCCTTGTTCTTGAAGGCACTGCCACACAACATGGGCACGATCTCGTTGCGGATGGTGCGCGCGCGCAAGGCTTGTTTGAGCTCCGCTTCCGTAAACGTGTCGCCATTCAGGTAGCGTTCCGTCATGTCCAGCGTGGCTTCGGCCGCGTGCTCGACCATGTGGTCATGCCACTCCTGCGCCTGCGGCAGCAGCTCGGCGGGAATCTCGCCATAGCTGAACTGCACACCCTGGCTGGCGTCGTCCCAGGTGATGGCGCGCATTTTCAACAGGTCGATCACGCCCGTGAAATGCTCTTCGGCGCCGATGGGCAGCTGGATGGGCACGGCCACGCCCTTCAGGCGGTCGGCGATCTGCTGGCGCACGCGCAGGAAATCCGCACCCACCCGGTCCATCTTGTTGATGAAGGCGATGCGCGGCACGTGGTATTTATTGGCTTGACGCCAGACGGTTTCCGATTGCGGCTGCACGCCGCCGACGGCATCGTAGACCATCACGGCGCCGTCGAGCACGCGCATCGAGCGCTCGACCTCGATCGTGAAATCCACGTGGCCGGGCGTGTCGATGATGTTGATCCGGTGTTCGGGGAAGTTGCCGGCCATGCCTTTCCAGAACGCCGTGGTGGCGGCCGAGGTGATGGTGATGCCCCGTTCCTGCTCCTGCTCCATCCAGTCCATGGTGGCGGCGCCATTGTGCACTTCGCCTATCTTGTGATTCACCCCGGTGTAGAAAAGAATGCGCTCGGTGGTGGTGGTCTTGCCGGCGTCGATATGGGCGCTGATGCCGATGTTGCGGTAGCGCTCGATAGGTGTTTTGCGGGTCATCACAATCTCCATGGCTAGCCCCGGCGCCCGGCTTTCCAGTGTAGCAGACATCGATTTGGGCAGCACGGCAGCGGGCCGTTTACCAAGCGCGCAACACTGTCCGCCATGCGCACGTCAGGGACACGGGGGCTAATTGCAGATTCGGCTATACTTCCAAGACCTTAATTTTTGAACTTTAATTCAACAAAGATTAATAAAAATCAATACGCATGGCATCCCGCCATGCAAGGCGACGCCGCCGGCATGCAGCCCAGGTGCGCACCGAACGACATGCCCTACTCAGCTTATGACTATCCAACTAAGAAAAATAATCCTCTCTTCCCTGCTGGCATCGCCGGCGCTGGCCATGGCCGGCGAACTGGAACAGCAAATGCAGCGTTGCGCCGTCCTCGGTGACGCCAGCGCCCGCCTCGGCTGCTTCGATACCCTGGCCAAGGCGGCGGAAAAGGCCACCATCGCGGCTGGCGGCGATCCTGCGGCAGCCGCAGCGGCCCTGGCAGTGGCGGCTGATGCCGCTCCCCTCACGCCAGTCAGTCCGCCGGGCGTCGCCACGCCGGACGCCGTCAACGCCGCCATTCCCGCCATCGCACAGGCTGGCGCGGCGCCACCGGAAGCGCCGATTTCGCGCACGCAGCAATCGTGGGAACTGAACGACGCCTCGAAGCGCGGCCTGTTCAACTTCCGCCCGCACCGCGACACCTATCTGCTGCTGGCCAATTACAGCGACGCCTCGAACGACGAACCGTTCCAGGATTTCACGCCAGGCGGCATCAAGAGCCAGCATGTGGAACTGACGTTCCAGCTGAGCTTCAAGATGAAGCTGCTGGAAGACATCGCCGGCACACCGATCGACATGTGGTTCGGCTACACGCAGCAAAGTTTCTGGCAGGCGTATAACCGCAAGGCCTCAAGCCCGTTCCGCGAGACCAATTACCAGCCGGAACTGATGCTGGTGATGCCGATCAACAAGAATTTCGCGGGCGTGGAATTCAATTACCTGAACTTCGGCCTCGTGCACCAGTCCAACGGCCAGACGTCAACCCTGTCGCGTAGCTGGAACCGCGTATATGCCGAGCTGGGCGTGGAGAAAGACAACCTGGCCGTCACGACGCGCATCTGGCACCGCCTCGACAATGGCAAGACCGATAATGACAATATCGACATCACCGATTACATGGGACATGGCGATTTGCGCGTGAGCTACCGCAACAAGGGTCACGAGTACGCCGTGACGGCGCGCCGCAATTTCAGCAAGAAACATGGTTCCATGCAGGCCAGCTGGGCTTTCCCATTGAAGGCCAACCTGAAAGGCTATCTGCAACTGTTCTCCGGCTATGGCCAGAGCTTGATCGACTACAACTATTCGCAGAAATCGATCGGCGCTGGTTTCATGGTCGACCTGTAAGCAACACAGTCACGCAAACAAAAATGGCGCCGAGGGCGCCATTTTTTATGGGAAATATCTGGTTTATCGCCGGCCACCGCCCAGCACGCGCGCCGGCAGCATGACGATGGCGCGCAGCAATTCGAACACGCCTTCCACGCCGATGCCGATCAAACGGAATGGCAGCAACAGCAGCCAGGCCAGCGGATACAGCACGAGGGCCAGCAAGGCCAGGGGCCAGCACACCAGCAAGAGCAGCAACCACAGCACGAATCCCAGCATCGCGTTCCCCCTAGAATGAAATGTGCGGAGCAAGCCGTGCTTGCCCCGCTACCGTGACAGCACTATAGTAAAGCGCCGCCACGGCGGCAACGGCCGTGCGATGAACTGCGCGCTACAGGGATGAACGGCGCAAAAACGGGAATGAACGGGGCCTGCGGATACCTTTATTGACCGACGCAAATCACTTTCGTGATGTATTCATGCGCGTTCGGTTTCTTGCTGGTGGCCCATTTGATAGCCTGGTTGGCATCTTCGATGGTCATGATGGTGGCCTTGTCCTTGGACTTGATGAAGGACACGCCTTCAAACACGCCTTCCTTGCTGCGCATTACCTTGGCAAACACGGGTGGCCTGGTCTCGCCATCGCTGATTTTGTTCTGTTGCACGAGGTAACGCTGATCGATCTGTTCCATGATAGTAAAGCTGTCCAGTGGGTAAAAGACGAAATATACCCTGAATGGACAAACGCCGCAGGACGAAATCGCTGCGGCGTTGCCTTGGAATTAACGCTACTTATGCGTAGACGGCGTTCTGTATCGCTGGCTGCAGGTTGACGTCATAGATGACCTGGGCGCGGATCGATGCTTCCAGCGAAGGGATCGAACCACCAGCACGGTACTGGAAGCTCACTTGCAGCACGTCGCCCGCCTTCACGGCCACCGGCGTGGCCAGCGGCAGGCACATGTAGTGGTTCAGCCAGTCGATGGTGGTCGAGCGCTCGGGCACGACGGCCAGGATGTTCTTGGTGACGAAACGCAAGGCGTTCAGGGCGCCGCTGCGCTCGACGACAAACTTGCCGTCAAAGCCGAACACGCTGTCCGTCGGCTGGCTGAAGTCGATGATGCTGTAGACGGAAGGCGGCGCCAGTTCCAGCACGCCAGGATGGATGGCCGTGGTTTCCTGGAATTGCACGATGGGCGCATAGAAACCCTCGAAATCGTATTCCTGCTGCATCGGCTGCACGGCCATGATGACGGCTTCGGGCAGGAAGATGGGCAGCGGGCCGCCAAAGCGGGCCAGGTAGCGGCGCTTGAACGATTCGATCACTTCCACCTGCTTTTCGCGCAGCATGCCGACATGGATCATTTCGCAAATGACCACATCAACGGGCTCGGGCGGCAGGTACTCGAAGGCGTCCGCGTGGACGACTTCGACTTTTTCACCGTTGGGATTGAGCGCCAGCATCTTGCGCGCTTCCTTGACCATGTCCGGATTGAACTCCACGCACCACACCTTGTCGGCGCGCGCGGCCGCAAACCACGACAGCACGCCCGTGCCGCCGCCCAGCTCCAGCACTTTCATGCCAGGCTTCACCGCGTAATCGATCGCCGACTTGAACCCGTGCATGCGGTTCTGGTCCATCAACATATTGTGGTGGTAATGGACGGGGATAAATTGCCCCAGGTAACAACTCTCGATTTCTCGTTCATTCAGCATGTCTGTCCTCTTGGAGTCTGGCTCCGATGGCCGATCGGTTTTGTCATTCCAGAAAGCAGTGATATCGCACGGGCTGCGCGAGGGGCGGCGACAATACAGCCGGCGCCTGACGGTGAGGTGATGACCCATGCGACGTATCTCCTGATTAATGCGACACGATCATTATCGTTAATCGGCAAGGAGAACAAAGGGCTGAGGTGAGAGGCAATTCCATGCCAGTTTCAGCGCTGGCATGGAAAGTATTGAAATTAAAACATTGCTTACATGGACTTATTTACGTGCGGCGCGCGCCTTTTGTGCCGCTTCGATGATGGCGACTACACCGGGCTTGTCGCCCGCCTGGGCAAACTGCACGGCCGTCCAGCCATGGTCGCTTTTCAGGCTGGCGTCCGCGCCCCAGGACAGCAGCAGCTTGACGGCGCCCTCCTGCCCTTCGCGGGCGGCAAACATCAGCGGCGTGACGTTGGCGGGCGCGCGTGCATCAACCACGGCGTCGAGGTCGAGAAAAATCTTCATGATGGGCAAGTCGCCCGCCGAGGCCGCATAGTGCAGCGCCGTCCAGCCGCTCTGGTTGACCTTGGCGCCCTTGGCCAGCAAGGCGTTCACGGCGTCCTGCTTGTGCTTGTAGGCCGCCATCATCAGCGCCGTGTTGCCATTGGCCGAGCGGGCTTCGATGTCGATGCCGGGCGCCTCGAGCAGGACCTGGAAAACCCGGTCCGCATCGTCGCGCAAGGCCAGCACGAGGGGAATGTCGCCGCGCTGCGCGTCAGGCTGATTCGGATTCATGCCGTCAAGCAGCATGCTGCGCACGCCGCTGACGTTATTCACGGACACGGCGCGGAAGAAAGCGTCCGGTTCCGGCGCAGCATGGCTGGCATGGCTGGCGGTGGCGCAGCACAACAGCATCGCCAGCGCGAGTTTTTTCATCATGTCTGACCTTAAGAAGTTATGGCAACTGATTGAATAACTTGAAGAAATTATCCGTCGTCTGCTTCGCCACCTGGTCCAGCGGTATGCCTTTCAGGGTCGACAGGTATTCCGCCACGTGGGCCACGTAGCCCGGTTCGTTCATGCGGCCGCGGAACGGCACGGGCGCCAGGTACGGCGAATCCGTCTCGATGAGGATGCGCTCAAGCGGCACTTCCAGAGCCACGGCTTGCAAATCCTTGGCGCTCTTGAACGTGACGATGCCGGAAAACGAAATATAGAAGCCCATGTCGATGGCGGCGCGCGCCACTTCCAGCGATTCTGTAAAGCAATGCATGACGCCGGCCACGCCGCCGTCCGACACGCCAGCGCCCTCTTCGCGCATGATGCGTATCGTGTCTTCGCTGGCCGCTCTTGTGTGAATAATCAAGGGCTTACGCGTGATTCTTGAAGCTTTGATGTGAGTGCGAAAACGCTCGCGCTGCCACTCCAGATCGCCCGTCAGGCGGAAATAGTCGAGGCCAGTCTCGCCGATGGCGATGATCTTCGGATGGTCGGCCAGGCGCACCAGGTCTTCCACGGAAGGTTCAGGCGTGTCCTCGTAATCGGGATGCACGCCGACGGAAGCGAAAATGTGCGGATACTGCTCGGCCAGGGCCAGCACCTGTGGAAAGTCCGGCAAGTCGACGGACACGCACAAGGCATGGGTCACCTTGTTCTCGGCCATCTTGGCGAGGATCTCGGGCATGCGAGCAGCCAGCTCGGGGAAATTGATATGGCAATGGGAATCGATATACATAAGGCGGGATTGTACCGGAGCACGGGGAAACTGGCAGAGAGTAGAGGCAAATTCTGCAGTGTAATCAACGTACCAATACCACAGAGGATTTCACTGCTTTGCGGCATCCGTCGCCGGGCTACCTGAAGCACTAGCGGAACCAAGTCCTGATTTCATCTCAGTGCGCTGTTGAATCTCACCGATAAATTTATAGCCAAGCACTAAAGCACCAATGACTAAAATTGTGACAACGTTAACAATGAGATTTCCTCCGACGTCGCGCAGCCACCCCACCCAAGTACGTTTAGCGGCTAAAGCGCCATTGATAGCCGTTAGCTGTGTTTGCAAGCTAGTATTAATCGTTCCAATATACGTGTACAGAACATCCTGTCGAGTTTCTGCCTCAGTACGTTGAACCAAATCATCAAGACCTTCATTGAGAAAAGCCTGAGCCATTGCCTCAGCCTGTGAACGATAGGCTGCTATAGATGCGTCAAGTGACGCTATAGCATGAAATCGGTCAACTTCTTCCCGGCTAGGATTGCCACCCGAAGTTGTTTTGAAAAACTCGACTTTTTGTTGCTTATAGATAATATAAGCTAACGCACCTACCAAGTCATTGGGATCTGCAGTCAACTTCCCATAGATAGTGTTGTGTGCCACAGGTCACTTTGGGTTAATAACTGCAGTCTTTGCAAAGCGGTAGGCTTCTGATATTTTTTTGCTTGAAACCCCTACTTCCCGCATAACTTTCGCCGCGACAGGTGAGGACGGCGACCGCGACAAGGTACTGGAGGCCGAGCCATAGTTAGCCTCTTTCGGCACGGCCGACTTGGTAGACATTCGGCCATTTATCGCCATAACGTCGCTCCGAGAAAAAGCTACTTTCGCCATGTCGTTCTCCTTATTGCCAAATTGGCCTCAAAACCTACATTAAAGAACCAGGTTAAATTATACGCCCTCCTATGCGATGGTCGATAAACGAGCGCACGAGCGACCATGCCTGTTCAGCAGCTACCTTGGAGTAGAGTCTTTCCGGCGTTATTGCCCCTGCGGCGGCTGCCACAGTTCCACCTTGTTGCCTTCGGGATCGATGACCCAGCCGAACTGGCCATACTCGGAATCGGGCGCCTTTTCCAGGACGTTGCAGCCTTCGTCGCGCAAGGCTTGCAGCAGCGCGTCGAGGTCGTCGACGCGGTAGTTGATCATGAAGGATGCCTTGCCGGGCGCGAATTGTTCGTTGTCATTGGCCGCGACGGACCAGATGGTGGTGCCGCCAGTCGGCTTGCCGTCGGCGTCCGTCCAGCTGAAAGCGGCGCCGCCCCACGGCTGCACGTCCAGGCCCAGGTGGCGCTGGTACCAAGCGCGCAGCGCGGCCGGGTCTTGCGCGTGGAAAAAGATGCCGCCGATGCCAGTGACTCGCTTCATGCCCGCCTCCGTTGCTGTCCAGTGCCCTGACTGTATCACCGGGGGCCAAGCGTGGCAAACGGGTATGCCTGATAGGCAAAAATATTATCAAGATGTATAGTGGCTTACCGCAGCGCAACCATAGGGTCGCGCGCGGATACGTGGAGAGTGTTCATGCTGAAAGTTGCCCGCCCTTTGATACTGCTGGCCTGCCTGGCCCTGACAGCGCATGCCCAGGATAACCGCGGCGTGCCCAAGCCTGCCGCCGAGGCGGGCCTGTGCCAGCCCGTCTGCGCGTCTGCGCGCCAGGATTGCCGCGCGCAGGCGCAAGGCGCCACGGAAAACGATAGCAGTCCCATCTTGTCGATGAAGCCCAGCAGCAATCCCTACGTCGCGGCCGGCAGGAATGTCGACGCGCAAGCGGAGCAGTTGCGCCCCACCGAAGCCCAGGCCTTCCGCGCCCGGCGCGCCGAACGCCAGCAAGCGTGCGAAGTGCAATACCGCAGTTGTACGCGCGCCTGCGGCTAAGCCGTTCCATTCAGCCCAAGAACCGTACAATCTGGATTAACTTGATAACGCAAGCGTTTGATTTTATTGGCAGCTGGATGCGTAGTCGAGCAACATGTCTTCCAGGAACAGCTTGGGTGACAAGGGGTGCTCGGCAATGGCCCGGCGTTCGTTCGCTGCCTTGATGGCGGCCATCAAACGGCTGACATTGATGCGCCCGGCCAAGGCCTCCAGCTCGCGCCGGTGGCGCGGGTAGTAGCGGATGGTGCCGGACAGCTTGACGGAAAACACGTCGTACAGCCAGCGCTGGAGCGATGCTACCAGCGGCGCCAGCGGCGCCTTCTGCAATTTATCGGCCGCCTTCAGGGCCGCTTCCACGCCGGGATTGGCCAGCACCTGCAGCAACTGTTCCGTTTCTTCGCGGCCGCCCGATTCGGACTGGGCCAGCGCGGCCAGCGGCGCGCCGCCCTGCTCGCGCAGCCAGCTGTCCGCATCGTTCAAGCCTTGTTGCTTGAGCCACGTCAAGGCCTGCTCGTGGCTGGGCATGGGCAAGGCGAATTTCCTGCAGCGCGATAAGATCGTCGGCAGCAAGCGGTCCAGGCTGTTCGATGCCAGCAGGAACACGGTGCCCGGCGGCGGTTCTTCCAGGGTTTTCAGCAAGGCGTTCGACGCCGGCGTATTCAATGCCTCGGCCGGGTACAGCACCACCACGCGCAAGCCTTGCCGGTGCGTGGAAATGTTCATGAAGTCGGCCAGATTGCGGATCTGCTCGATCTTGATGTCTTTCGACGGCGTCTTGGTCTTGGCGCTTTTCTTCGCGCCTTCGCCCTCTTCGCCGTCGTCCGCCACCTCGTCTTCCAGCGCTTCCGGACGGACCCGGCGGTAATCGGGATGGTTGCCCTGGCTAAACCAGCCGCACGAGGCGCAGGCGCCGCAGGCGTGGCCGTCGGCGCGCACGTCTTCGCACAGCAGTGCCTGCGCGAAATGCTCGATGAAGTCGGCCTTGCCGATGCCTTGCGCGCCATGGAACAAAATGGCGTGCGGCATGCGCGGACGCAAGGCTTGCAATTGCTGCCAAGCATCCTGTTGCCACGGATAGAGAGAACTGGTCATTTTATTCTTTTAAATCAGCGCATTACAGGGCTTTGTTCGAGCAAAATATCCAGCAGTTTTGCCAACTGTACTTGAATATCGGCGATGCTTTGCGTGGAATCGATGATGCGGAAGCGTTCCGGGAACTGGGCCGCGCGGCGCAGATACTCGTTGCGCGTGGCGGCAAAGAAATCGGCCTGCTCCTGCTCGAACTTGTCGAGCGCACGCGTGGCGTCCAGGCGGGCTCTGGCCACGGCCAGCGGCACGTCGAACAGGAATGTCAGGTCCGGCTGCAAGTGCGGGTGCACCCATGCTTCCAGCGCTTCCATCTTGCGCAAGTCCATGCCACGCCCACCGCCCTGGTAGGCAAAGCTGGCATCGCTGAAGCGGTCGGAAATGACCCACTCGCCCCGTTCCAGGGCGGGTGCGATGACTTGCGCGATGTGTTCACGGCGGCTGGCGAACATCAGCAAGGCTTCCGTTTCCAGGTGCATTTTTTCATGCAGCAGTAGTTCGCGCAGCTTTTCGCCCAGGCTGGTGCCGCCCGGTTCGCGCGATGAAACGAGGCTCACGCCCCGCTGCTGCAGGTAGTCGGTCACAAAGCCGATATGCGTCGACTTGCCCGCGCCATCGATGCCTTCGAAGGTGATGAAGCGGGGTTGATAGTGTTGTGTCATGAAACTCTTAATCTTGTGATGATATTAACGCTGATACTGGTTCACGGCGCGGTTATGGTCGGGCAAGTTGGCCGAGAACTGGCTGGTGCCGTCGCCGCGCGCAACGAAATACAGCGCTTGCGTGCGGGCCGGCGCCAGCGCCGCCGTCAGCGATTGCGCGCCAGCCAGGGCGATCGGCGTGGGCGGCAAGCCGCCGCGCGTGTAGGTATTGTAAGGGGTGTCCGCTTCCAGGTCGCGTTTGCGGATCTTGCCTTGGTAGTTATCGCCCATGCCATAGATCACGGTCGGGTCCGTCTGCAGCAGCATGCCTGTTTTCAAGCGGTTGACGAACACGCCGGCGATCATCGCGCGCTCGGACTTTTGCCCCGTTTCTTTTTCCACGATGGAAGCCATGATCAGCGCCTCGTACGGGTTTTTATATGGCAAGGCCGGATCGCGCTTGTCCCACGCTTCGGAAAGGCGGCCGATCATGGCCGTGTGCGCCTGCCTGAAAATCTGCATTTCGCTGGCGCCCTTGGCAAACAAATATGTATCCGGGAAGAACAAGCCTTCCGGGTGCACGTATTCCGGGCTGATCTTCGCCATCAGTTCCTTGTCGGACAGGCCCACGGTATCGTGCTTGAGGCCAGGGTGATTCGCCATCGCCAGGCGCATCTGCTTGAAGGTCCAGCCTTCGATGATGGTCAGCGCCTCTTGCGCGAATTCGCCGCGCGCCAGCTGCGTGATCAGGCGCTGCGGCGTGGTGCCCGGTTTCAACTCGTAAGAACCGGCCTTGATCTTCGAGGTCTTGCCTTCGATGCGCGCCAGCATGTTGAACAGGATGGGCACGATGGGCACGCCCGCGTCCGCGATTTGCTGGCCGGCCGCATGCGCGCCGCTGCCCGGCGCGATCGTAAACGGGATCGCCTCGCCGTCCGTGGTGATGGGCTGCTGCGCCCAATACACAAAAGTACCGCCGACGCCGATGGCGGCGATGACTGAGCTGACTACAAGTTTTTTAAAGAAAGCCATTGTTCCGATTCTTGTGATGCGCTCGCTGGCGGGCAACGCGCGCTTGTTATGATCGTTCATTTGTGAAGCAAGTCCGCGCAAAGCGGCGCCAACACTGGCAATCTTGCCGCTGCCGACGCAATTTGCGCGACATCACTATAATGAACCCGTAATGATAATGCTTAATCGCTGATCTAATGGAAATTATGAATAACTGGAATCAATTTTTAACCGCCCAAGGCGCCCGCCCCGTTGCCACCGGTGGCGTGCCTGACGGCACCGCCCCCATCGCCGCCGCCCCTATCCATGATTTCGGCCAGTCCCTGACCGTGCCCCAGCTGCAAGAAGGTTTTGTCGCGGCCATCACGGACCAGGGCTTGATCGGCTTGAACGGCGACGAGGCAGCCAGTTTCCTGCACGGCCAGCTGACCAACGACGTGGAACACCTGAGCCAGGAGCAAGTGCGCCTGGCCGGCTACTGCACGCCGAAGGGCCGCTTGCTGGCCAGTTTCCTGATGTGGCGCAACGCCACCACCATTTATCTGCAATTGCCGCGCACCATACAGCCAGCCATCCAGAAGCGGCTGCAAATGTTCGTGCTGCGCGCCAAGGCCAAGCTGCACGATGCATCCTTTGACGAAGCGAACCAGGTCGTCCTGGGCCTCGGCGGCCAAAAGGCCAGCTCGGCCCTGTCCGCCTGGTTCCCGGCACTGCCCGCCACGCCGTTCAGCAAGGTCGAGCATGAGTTGGGCACGCTGCTGCGCGTGGCCGATGCATTTGGCAGCGCCCGCTATGAATGGCTGACGTCGGCCGCCACGGCGCGCGACGTGTGGACCCCATTGACGCAACAGTTGGCCAAGGGCGGCAATGACGCCTGGCAATTGTCCGAGATCCACGCGGGCATCCCGCAAATCACGGCCGCCACGCAAGAGCAATTCGTGCCGCAAATGGTCAACTTCGAGCTGCTGGGCGGCGTCAATTTCAAGAAAGGCTGCTACCCGGGCCAGGAAATCGTCGCGCGCAGCCAGTATCTGGGCAAGCTCAAGCGCCGCACCACCCTCGTCAGCATTGCCGATCCCTCGGTCGTGGCCGGCGGCGAACTATTCGCCATCAGCGACCCCGAGCAGCCTTGCGGCATGGTCGTCAACGCGGCTCCGAACGGCGTGGGCGGCATCGACGCCCTCGTTGAAATGAAGCTGGGGGCCATAGCAGAAGGTGCAAGCGCCGCCGGCGCCGTGCGCTACGGCTCGGCCCAGGGCGCCGCCGTGCAATTCCTGACCATGCCTTACGTGCTCGACGCACTCGACTTGTGAGAATGCCATGAAAGATCTGTACGTTTACTATCAGGTAAAAGAAGAGCACGCCCAGGCGCTGGAAGCCAGGGTGCGTGCCTTGCAGGCAAAACTGGCGGCCGCCTCCGGCGTGGCGCCGCAACTCAAGCGCCGTCCTGACGCCAAGGATGGCTTGCAGACGTGGATGGAAATTTATCCCGTCGTCGGCGAAGGCTTTACGGAACTGCTGGCCAGCGCAGCCGACGAAGCGGGCTTGCTGTCATTGACGGCCGGCGCGCGCCATACGGAAGTGTTCATGGATTTGCCTCCATGTGCCTGATCGTTTTTGCCTGGAAAGTCAATCCGCACATCCCGCTGATTGCCGCCGCCAACCGCGACGAATTTTACGAACGCGCCAGCGCCCCCGCTGGTGCCTGGCCCGAGCACCCGCAAGTGTATGCTGGCCGCGACCTGCAGGCGGGCGGCAGCTGGATGGGTATCACGCAAGCCGGCGGCGGCAGCTCGCGCTTTGCCGCCATCACGAATATCCGCAGCCCGCAAGACCGCAACCCGGACGCCCCCTCGCGCGGCGCCCTGGTGGCCGACTACCTGGCTGGCAATATGTCGCCGCAAGACTACATCGCGCAAATCCGCCCCGGATGCAAAGCCTACAACGGTTTTAATCTGGTGCTGGGCGACGCGGATACCCTGATCTGGTTTTCCAACCGGGGCGATGGCGATGCGCGCAACGGCCAGCCTCTGGAGCCAGGCATCTACGGCCTGTCCAACGCGCTGCTCGACGCGCCATGGCCGAAGGTCCTGAAGACCAAGGCCCAGTTCGCCAGCTTGCTGTGCCAGGGCGCGCCCGACGAAGCGTATTTCGACATGCTGGCCGACACCACGCGCGCACCCGACTTCCGCTTGCCGGACACGGGCGTGCCGCTCGACCTCGAACGCGTGCTGTCCGCCGTCTGCATCGAAACGCCGGGCTACGGCACGCGCGCCTCCACCGTCGTCAAATTGTTCCCGGATTCTCCCGGCGAATTGCATGAGCTGGTGATACAGTAGGTCCGGGTAGGTCGGGGTAGGTCGGGTTAGCGCGCAAGCGCGTAAGCCGACAACACCACCACACTCAACCGGCATCACCACCGTCCACAATGTCGGATTACGCGCCCCTGCGGCGCGCTAATCCGACCTACGCACGCTTCCCCTTGTCTGCATCGAAAAGCCACTCCGCATGTGCTTGCACAAAAAAGAAAGCGCTTGCGCAAGCGCTTTCTTTTGTTTACGATAGCTTCAATCGCGGCGACACAGCCGCACACTATCGCAGTACACAATAATAAAAAAACCTCAGGAGACACCATGGCCACCATGGAAGATGTAGCGCGGGCGGCGGACGTATCGCTGTCGACCGTCTCTCACGTAGTCAACGGCACCCGCAAGGTCAGCCCGAAAACCGTCGCCGCCGTCAATGCGGCCATGCAGCAGATCGGCTATGTGCCCAACATGCTGGCGCGCGCGCTGGCCGGCTCCTCGTCGGGCACCATCGGCGTGGCCATTTCCGCCTTCACCAATCATTACTTCAGTGAAACCGTGCGCGCCATCGAGGCGGCCTGCACGCGCCATGGCTTGATGATGCTGTTTTCCGATACGCATGACGATCCCGAGCAGGAACTCAAAGTAGTACAGAACTTGCACCAGCGCCGGGTCGACGGCATCGTGCTGGCGCCGTCCGGCGATCCGCACAACCGCGCGCTCGACTATTTGACCAGCAACAAGATCGCTTCCGTGCTGGTCGACCGCATGTCGCCACAGCCGTTCGACCAGGTAGGTGTGGAAAACATCGAGGCGACGGCCCAGCTAGTCAGCCACCTGATCACGGCCCACGGCCACCGCCGCATCGGCTTCATCGCGGGCGCGCCCGGCCTGTCCACGACGCACGAGCGTATCGACGGCTACCGCCTGGCCTTGCAGCGCGCTAATATCAGCTTCGATGCGGAACTGCTGCGCTCGGGCGACTCCAACCTCGAGCGCAGCGGCGTGGCCACCCGCGAATTGCTGGCCCTGCCTGCAGGACAGCGTCCCACGGCCATCGTGGCCGGCAATAACCTGATGACCATCGGCACCATGCATGCCTTGCGCGACGCGCACATTGCGGTACCGCAAGACGTGTCCCTGGCAGGCTTCGATGATTTCGACTGGGCCGATTATTTCAGCCCCCGCCTGACCGTGATGGCGCAGCCGCTCGAAGAGCTGGGCGCCATGGCCGTCGACCTGCTGATCGAGCGCATCGCCCATCCCGGCCGTGCCCAGCACGTGCAGCGCCTGTCGCCGACCTTGCGCGTACGCAATTCCTGCGGCTGCCCCTGACCTTTTACAGTAAATCAACATGCATCCAGCGATTTCCCTCGGTATCGACCTCGGTACCTCCGAACTGAAAACCGTGCTGATGGACAGCACTGGCGCCGTGCGCGGCCAAGCGTCCGTGCGCGTCGACACCAGCCGCCCACAGCCGGGCTGGTCCGAACAAGCGCCGCAAGACTGGTGGGCCGCCTGCGTCAACGCCCTGGCGCAGCTGCGCGCCGGCTGGCCGCAGGAATACGCGCAGGTCGCCTGCATCGGCCTGTCGGGCCAGATGCACGGCGCCGTGCTGCTCGACGAGCAAGACACCGTGATCCGTCCCGCCATCCTGTGGAACGATGCGCGCGCCGAAGCCGAAGCGGCCAGCCTGGCGCGCGACTATCCCGCGTATGCGGACGTGACGGGCAGCCTGCCCATGGCGGGCCTGACGGCGCCAAAACTGCTGTGGCTGCAAACCCACGAGCCTGACGCCTTTGCCGCCATCGCCTGCCTGCTGTCGCCCAAGGATTATCTGCGCCTGCAATTGACGGGCAACAAGGTCACCGACATGTCCGACGCGGCCGGTACCCTGTGGCTGGACGAGGCCAGCCGTGCCTGGTTCGCCCCCATGCTGGCCGCCTGCGGTTTGCGTGCGGAACAGATGCCGGCGCTGGCCGAAGGCGATGCGGCCACGGGCACGGTGCTGGCCGCCGTCGCAGACAAGCTGGGCTTGCCAGCGGACGTGGTGGTGGCGGCCGGCGGCGGCGACAACCCCGTCTCGGCCGTGGGCATCGGCGCCGTCAACGGCGGCGACAGTTTCATTTCGCTGGGCACCAGCGCCGCCATCGTTTCCGTCACCGAACAGCCTTTGGGCAATCCGGCCGGCGGCGTGCACAGCTTTTGCCACGCCCTGCCCGGCCGCTGGTATGCGATGGGCGCGATCCTGTCCGGCGCCAGCTGCTTGCGCTGGGCCACTGGCGTGCTGGGCCAGCCCGACGAGGCGGCCCTGCTGGCGCTGGTGGAAGCGCTCTTGCCGCTCGACAGCACCATCGCGCCGTCCGCACCCCTGTTCCTGCCGTATCTGTCTGGCGAGCGCACGCCGCATAACGACCCGCAAGTGCGCGGCGCCTTTTTACAGCTGGGCCACGACAGCACGCCGGCGCAGCTCGGCTATGCCGTGCTCGAAGGCGTGGCCTTTGCCTTGCGCGACGCGATGGCGGCCGTCACGTCGACAGGCGCCGTCGTTCCCCACTGCATGCTGGTGGGCGGCGGCGCGCGCAGCCAGTACTGGGCGCAATTGCTGGCCAATGTGCTGGGCCGCGAGATGCGCACCCTGCACAACAGCGAACTGTCCGCCAGCCTGGGCGCGGCCAAGCTCGGCTTTGCCGCCATCGGCCAGCGCCAGCTGCTGGCCACCAGCTTGCCCATCAAAAACACTTTCCTGCCCGATGCCGCGCACAGCGCAGCCTTGAGCATCCGCTACAGCCGCTACCGTAGCTTGTTTCCCGCCGTGCAAGCCTTGCACCAACTCAGTGATAAGGAAGAGTAATGAATCAGCTGCAACAATTGAAACAACACAGCACCGTCGTCGCCGACACGGGCGACTTTTTGCAACTGGCGCGCTTCGCGCCGCAGGACGCCACCACCAATCCGTCGCTGATTTTAAAGGCCGTGCTGCAGCCCGATTACGCACCCTTGCTGGAAAGCACGGTCGCCGCGCACAAGAACGCGTCGCTGGACGATATTGTCGACCAGGTGCTGGTGCGCTTCGGCCTGGAAATTTTGAAGGTGGTGCCGGGCCGCGTATCGACGGAAGTCGATGCGCGCCTGAGCTTTGACCGCGACGCCACGGTCGCCCGCGGACGCCGCCTGATCGCCCTGTACGAGCAAGCCGGCATTAACCGCGAGCGCGTGCTGATCAAGGTCGCCGCCACCTGGGAAGGCATCCAGGCGGCGCGCGAACTGGAAAAAGACGGCATCTTTTGCAACCTGACCCTGCTGTTCGCATTTTGCCAGGCCGTCGCCTGCGCTGATGCGAAAGTACGGCTGATTTCGCCTTTTGTGGGCCGCATCTACGACTGGCATAAAAAATCGCTGGGCGCGGCATGGGACGAAGCGGCGCGCAGCTTGTCCAACGATCCAGGTGTACAGTCGGTCACGCGCATCTTCAATTACTACAAACAACATGGCATCGCCACGCAAGTGATGGGCGCCAGCTTCCGCAACGTGGGCCAGATCACGGCCCTGTCCGGCTGCGACTTGCTGACCATCAGCCCCGATCTGCTGGCGAAACTCGAAACGGCAGATGCACCGTTCGAGCGGGCCCTGGGCGCCGACCTGGGCGAGGCGCAGCCGGCCATCACGTATGACGAAGCCGCTTTCCGCTACGCCTTGAACGACGACGCGATGGCGACCGAAAAGCTGGCCGAAGGCATCCGCGGCTTTGCCGTCGATGCGGGCAAGCTGGACGCCATGATCGAGAAATTACGCAGTCAATAAGTTGGCACCCTTTTTCACCCGTAGCACCGTTTGTTTTTCACAATAAAAACCCTTGGAGATCCTCATGAAAAAAGTCATTACCGCCTCCCTGCTGCTGTCCGCCGCCTGTGGCGCTTTCGCTGCTGACAAACCGCTGAAATCGATCGGCGTGAGCGTGGGCGACCTGGCCAACCCGTTCTTCGTGGCGATTGGCCGCGGCGCGGAAGAAAGCGCGAAAAAGCTGGGCGGCCCTGGCGTGAAAGTCACCACAGTGTCCAGCAAGTATGACCTGAACACCCAGGTGGACCAGATCGAAAACTTTATTGCCAACAAGACCGACATCATCATCCTGAACGCCGTCGACTCGAAGGGCATCGCGCCAGCCATCAAGAAAGCGCGCAATGCGGGCGTGGTCGTGATCGCTGTCGACGTGGGCGCCGTGGGCGCATCGGCCACCGTGATGTCCGACAACACCATGGCTGGCGACGTGTCGTGCGCCTACCTGGCCAAGCAGATCGGCGGCAAGGGCAATGTGGTGATTCTGAACGGCCCGCCGGTCACGTCCGTGATCGACCGCGTGAATGGCTGCAAGAAAACCCTGGCTGCGTTCAAGGATATCAAGATCCTGTCCGACAACCAGAACGCCGGCGGCAGCCGCGACGGCGGTATGACCGTGATGTCGAACCTGCTGACGGCCCATCCGAAGATCGACGGCGTGTTCGCCATCAATGATCCGACCGGTATCGGCGCCGAACTGGCGATCAAGCAGTCGAAGCGCACGGACGTCAAACTGATCACGGCCGTCGATGGCGCGCCCGATGGCCAGAACGCCCTGAAAAACAAGGCCGGCCTGTTCGCCGCCACCTCGGCGCAAAACCCGTACCGCATGGCCACCGACGCCGTGCAGATGGGCTACGACATCATGAACGGCCGCACGCCGAAACAGACCATGGTGCTGTTGCCGACCCCGGCCATCACCAAGGAAAACGTCGCCACCTACACGGGCTGGGTAAAGAACTGATCTGCCTGACCTGAACCACGAGGCGCCGCTGGCCGGTTGGCAGGCGGCGCCAGTTTCACAAGCAAGGAAGGACAGTCATGAGCGACGATATTATTTTTGAAATGCGCGGCATCGAGAAGCGCTTTGGCGCCACGCGCGCGCTGCGCGGCGTGCACCTGACCGTGCGCAGCGGCGAAATCCATGCCGTGATGGGCGAGAACGGCGCCGGCAAGAGTACCCTGATGAAGATTTTATCGGGCGTGTACACGCCGGACGCCGGCGAGATCATTCTCGACGGCAAGCCGATCCGCATCCGCAACCCGGGCGAGGCACGCGCGCTGGGCATCAACCTGATCTACCAGGAACTGAGCGTGGCCAAGAACATGACGGTGGCGCAGAACGTCTTCATGGGCAGCGAGCCGAAGGGACCGTTCTGGACCGTCAAGGGCGGCGAAATGCGCGCGCGCACGAACGCCATCCTGGCCGATCTCGGTTCCCGCTTCGACGCCGACACCATGGTGTCGACCCTGTCGATCGCCGAGCAGCAGCAGGTGGAAATCGCCCGCGCCCTCGTGCACGAAAGCCGCATCCTGATCATGGACGAGCCCACTGCCGCCCTGTCCGACCGGGAAACAGAACAATTGTTCCGCATCATCGAAGAGCAGCGCGACAAGGGTCTGGCCGTACTCTACATCAGCCACCGCATGGCCGAAGTGGAACGCCTGGCGCGCCGCATCACGGTGCTGCGCGACGGCGCCTATGTGGGCGAGCTGGGCAAGGATGAGCTGGATCAAAAGAAAGTCGTGCAAATGATGGTGGGCCGCCCTGCCGACGACTTTTATTCGCACCAGCGGCGCACCACCCGGGGCGCCGAGCGCCTGCGCGTGGACAAGGTGGGCGGCGGCAAGGTCAAGCCTGCCTCGTTCGCCCTGCATGCGGGCGAAGTGACGGGTCTTGCCGGCCTCGTCGGCGCGGGCCGCACGGAACTGGCGCGCCTGATCTTTGGCGCGGACAAGAAGCAATCCGGGCAAGTATGGCTCGACGGCCAGGAAGTGCATATCCACCGGCCGCTGGCGGCCATCCGCCACGGCATCGGCTACCTGCCCGAAGACCGCAAGAGCCTGGGCCTGTTCATGCAATTGTCGGCCATGGAAAACATGTCGATGAATATCCTGTCCAAGCATGCGACGGCGGGCGTGGTCAACCGTGGCGCCCTGACCCAGCTCACGCGCGAGGCCATCAGCAACCTCAACGTGAAAGTGTCGGGGCCGGACGGCATCGTCGGCGGACTCTCCGGCGGCAACCAGCAGAAAGTCTTGCTGGCGCGCTGGCTGGCCATCGCGCCCAAGGTCCTCATCCTCGATGAACCGACGCGGGGCGTGGACGTGGGCGCGAAGAGCGAAATCTACAAGATCATCCACCAGCTGGCGGACGCGGGCACGGCCGTGCTGTGCATTTCCAGCGAACTGGCCGAGCTGGTCGGCATTTGCGACCGCGTGATGGTGATGTGCGAAGGCAGACTCACCGGCGAAGTCACGGGCGACGACATCACGCAGGAAAACATCCTTGCCTATGCCACCCTGCAAGAAGCGGCATAAAAATAATCATTCAGGAGATTTAACATGACAACGAGTACCACCAGCGGCGCCGCGCGCGCCGGCGAACCCTTCAATGCCTCGAACCTGATGCGCCGCCTGGGCATGCTGCCCGTGCTGGTGGTGCTCTACCTGGCCATGTACGGTCTGACCGTGTATTTCTCGGCCGACGGCACGTCGACGTTCATGACCAGCAATAACACCATGAACATCTTCCGCCAGGTGTCGATCAATATCGTGCTGGCGTCCGGCATGACCTTCGTCATCCTGACCAGCGGCATCGATTTGTCCGTCGGTTCCGTGCTGGCCGTCTCGGCCGTGGCAGGCATGCTGATGTCGCTGTCGGCCCAGTTCGCCGGCTTCTCGATTCCCGCCTTCCTCATCGTCGGCCTGCTGCTGGGTGCGCTCAATGGCGTGCTGGTCGCCCTCGTCGGCCTGAACCCGTTTGTCGTGACCCTGGGCACCATGACGGCCCTGCGCGGCGCCGCCTACCTGCTGGCGGACGGCACCAGCGTGCTGAACACGGAAATCCCGAGCTTTGAATGGATGGGTAACGGCAGCTTCCTGGCAGTGCCCTGGCTGATCTGGCTGGCGGCGGCCGTCGTCGTGCTGACGTGGTTTATTTTGCGCAAGACGACACTGGGCCTGCATATCTACGCCGTCGGCGGCAATATCCAGGCGGCCCGTTTGACCGGTATCAAGGTTGGCCTCGTGCTGATGTTTGTCTACACCATCAGCGGCCTGTTCGCCGGCCTGGGCGGCGCCATGTCGGCCAGCCGTCTGTATGCGGCCAACGGCAACTGGGGTACCGGTTATGAACTCGATGCGATTGCGGCCGTCGTGCTGGGCGGCACCAGCCTGATGGGCGGCGTGGGTTCCGTCTGGGGCACCGTCATCGGCGCCCTGATCATCGGCGTGATGAACAACGGCTTGACGATTCTGGGGCTGTCGTCGTTCTGGCAGTATGTGGCGAAAGGCGTCGTGATCGTGCTGGCGGTGATTCTCGACAAATGGCGCCAGTCGCACGCGCAGAACTGATTTTGCTGGTGTTGTCGGGTTACGCGCTTTGCGCTAACCCGACCTACGTGCAACGACAGGCGTAGGTCGGATTAGGCCGCAGGCCGTAATCCGACAACACCCTAAAACACCAGCCGCATCTCCACATGCGCAATCCCCGCCTCTTCAAACTGTTCCCCCTGCTGCAAGAAACCGTGGCGCGCATAAAATGGCGCGGCCACGGTTTGCGCGTTCAGCACCACCGCCAAGTCTCCCCTTTCGCGGGCCTTCTCCATCAGCAAAGTCAAGATGGCGCCGCCCACGCCCGTGCCGCGTCCCGGCTGGCGCACGGCCATACGGCCGATGTGGCCATCGGGCAGTAACCGGCCCGTGCCGATGGCGGCACCAAAGTCATCATAGGCGACGGCGTGCAGGCAGACGGCGTCCATGTCGTCGAGTTCAATCTCGGCCGGCACTTTCTGTTCATCGACAAAGACTTCAAAACGGATGGCGGTGGCGTCGGAGCCCAGGGTGGCCCAGTCGCCGAGGCGGATGGTGTGCTTGGTCATGATGTACGGTAGAAAGAAACAGGCCGCCATTGTCGCACGGCCTGCCGCGCCCTGGCAGTTGGTTCGGCTCAAGCGTTCGATTTCAAGTAGCGTCCAGGTGTTTCACCGAGTATTTTGCGAAACATGACGACAAAATTGCTCGCGTTCTCGTAGCCCAGGCCCTCTGCGACATGCTGGACCGTGGCACCCCTGGCCATCCATTGCAAGGCGAGCAGGATATGCAGTTGCCTGCGCCAGCGTCCGAAACTCATGCCGGTTTCCCGGGACACCAGGCGTGACAGCGTGCGCGCACTGATGCCCATCCGCTGCGCCCATGATTCGATGTTGCCCGGATCGGACGGACGCGCCATGATCCACTCGACCAGTTTGCGTAGCCGCTTGTCTGTCGTCAGGGGTAGATGAACCTGGCCGGGCTGCGCCAGCGCCATTTCGTCGAGAAGCAGAGTCATCAGTCGTGACGCCATGCCGCCCTCTTCGTAGCGCATCGGCAGTGCCGCTGAACGGATCACCAATTCACGCAGCAGCGGCGTGGTCGACAAGGTGCAGCACTCCCGCGGCAACGCGCCGCCCACCGCAGGATCGACATACACCACGTAACAATCGACCGTGCCGGCCCCATCCATTCGATGTTGTGTGCCACCGGGTATCCAAATGGCGCTTCCTGGCGGTACCAGCCAGAAGCCGCCGTCCACCTCGCAGGTCAGCACGCCGCGCATCCAGAGCAGGAACTGGCCTTTTCGATGCTGATGAAAATCCCTCTCCTTGCGGCTATCCATGTCGCGACCAACGGCGCCAAGCGTGACCACCGGCCTTGGCACGCAGTCGGGATCTTCCCACTCGCTGGACGAGTCGTCGCTGAAAACAGGCATCGGGCACCTTTCAAGGGTCAGAGTCAGTGGCAAGAATTCAATATAACATGGCCTGTTCGCTCATTGTGACCAACACGTGGCGCGCCTAACATGGACACTGACATCACAACCACGAAAGCTGTCACATGGAACAAACGAAGAAAATCCTGATCTGCGGCGGCGGCATCGCCGGCCCTGCGTGTGCCTGGTGGCTGACCAAGTACGGCTACTCCGTGGTGCTCGTCGAAAAGGCTGGCGCGCTCAGGGTCGGCGGGCAGAACGTCGATGTGAAGGATGCCGCGCAGCAGGTCATCAAGCGCATGGGTTTGACGGAACAGGTCGAGGCGCGCGACACGCTGGAATGCGGACAGAAGTGGCTCGACGCGGCCGGCAAGGTGGTGGCTGTTTTTCCCAAAGGTAGTATCGGTGGACTGACCTGCGATTTCGAAATCCTGCGCGGCGATTTCGCGCGTATTTTGTTCGATGCGACCAGCGGTACTTGCGAATACCGTTTTGGCACGTGCGTCAGTGGCGTTGAAGAGATTGAAAATGGCGTGCGGGCAACCTTTGCCAATGGCACGGCAGAGGACTTCGCGCTGGTGATCTGCGCCGACGGCGTGAGCTCGCCGACCAGAGACCTGGCGCTGGCTGCTGAAACGCGCATGCGTTACCTCGGTGCCTACATGGCGTTTTTCAACATTCCCCGGCGGCCGGAGGACGACTTCTGGGCCTGCTCCGTCAATGGCATAGGCGGGACGATGATCAACCTCAGGCCAGGTGGCTTGACGCACACTACCGTGCTGATGACCTTTCCTGCCTTTGAGCCTGGCGTGCGGAGTCCGACGACGCCGTCGCGGCGCGAGATGCTGCGTGCGGCACTGGTGGGCCGGGGCAAGGTGGCCGATCGTATCATCGCCGAGCTGGATAATGTCCAGGACTTCTACTTCGGGCCGATGAGCCAGGTACAAGCTTCCACCTGGTCAAAAGGCCGGCTGGTCTTGCTGGGCGATGCGGCGCACTGCCCGACGCCATTCACGGGCAAGGGCACGGCGCTGGCGCTGGTGGGAGCCTACGTGCTGGCGGGGGAAATCAAGAGATGCGCGAACCACACCGAGGCTTTCGAGGCATACGAACACATGCTTCGCCCGTATGTCGAGCGTACACAGCGGGAGCTGAGCCCTCGCCTCATCCGGCTCATGCACGTGCGGACGCGGTTCGGCATCGCCATCGCGCACCTGCTGCAACGGTGCTTCGGCAGCGCCCTGATCCAGTCGCTGTTGCAAGCGAACGCCACGAGCAAGGCGCGCAGGATCGACGAGGATTTCACGCTCCCGATCTATTGAAAGCATTGCTGCGCTACCGGGCGCGCCCGGTCACTTTTCAGGACGGCCCGGTTACAACTTCACCAGCTGCTTGCCGAAGTTGCGCCCTTTTAAGAGGCCGATGAAGGCCTCGGGTGCGCTGGCCAGGCGGTCGGCCACGGATTCGCGGAATTTCAGCTTGCCCGTCGCCACCAGCGTTCCCAGTTCCGCCAGTCCCTGCGGCCAGAATTCCGGCTGTTCCGAAACGATGAAGCCGCGCACGGTGAGGCGGTTGGTGAGGATCAGGCGCGCATTGTCGAGCGGCGTCGGTTCGCCGTTGTAGCCGGCGATCCAGCCGCACACGGCCACACGGCCAAACGCGTTGGTGCGCGCCAGCGCCGCATCGAAGATGGCGCCGCCCACGTTTTCAAAGATGGCGTCGATGCCGTCCGGCGTGGCCGCCGCCAAATCGGCCTCAAGATTGCCCGCCTTGTAATCGACGCAGGCATCGAAACCCAGTTCCTCGACAACATAGCGGCATTTTTCCGCACCGCCGGCGATACCGACGACGCGGCAGCCTTTCAATTTCGCCAGTTGCCCCACGACGCTGCCCACGGCGCCGCTGGCGGCCGACACGACCACGGTTTCGCCCGCTTTCGGCGCCATGATCTGATTCAAGCCATACCACGCCGTCATGCCCGGCATGCCGACGGATCCCAGGTAAGCCGAAGCGGGAATCTGTGTCGTGTCGACCTTGCGCAGCATGGTGCCATCCGACACGGCCACTTCCGTCCAGCCCAAAGTCCCCACGACCGTGTCGCCCACGGCAAACTTCGGATGTTTCGACTCAAGTACCACGCCCACCGTGCCGCCGATCATGGTTTCATCGAGCGCTTGCGGCGCCGCATAGCTTTTATTGGCACTCATGCGCCCGCGCATGTAAGGATCGAGCGACAGGTACTGATTGCGTACCAGCAATTCACCATCGTTGATGGCGGGAAGGTCTTGAGTTTCCAGGCGAAAATGTGCCGGGTTGACTTCCTCCGTGGAGGCGGGGCGCGAGGCGAGGACGATGCGTTGGTAGGTGGTCATGAATGCTCCTGTTATTGATCAATGAAACCCAGAGGCGACAACTGGGGTCGAACCCTGAGGGTTCGACCCCGGCCCTTCGTTTGGGGTTAACGGGTTTTCACACTTCATAGTCCATGCACTGCCGCGCTTCCCGTACCGCCCCAAAAAACGGCTTGATTTTCACGTGCTCGGGGTGGTTCTGGTAGGCATCGAGCGCTTCGCGGCTGGCGAATTCGCTGTACAGGACGATGTCGTAGGTCGCTTCCAGGCCCGGCTGGGCCACGGCTGCTTCGAATTTCAGGATGCCGGGCACCAGGCCGGAGCAGGAATCGAGCAGGGCTTTCAGTTTCAAAGCGTTCGTGGCGCGGTCGGCGCCTTCGGCGTGGTCTAACAGTTTCCAGAAAACGATGTGCTTGATCATGGTGGCAGGCTGCTTGTTTATTAATGAAGCATTACTGTACCCGCTATCGGCGCGTCTTGCAGGAACGGGGCGCGCAATGCAAACGGGCGGCCTCGAAGGCCGCCCGAAGACTGGGTTTAATTTAAATCACAGTACTTCGAACAGCCCGGCCGCGCCCTGCCCGCCGCCGATGCACATGGTCACGACCACGTATTTGACGCCGCGGCGCTTGCCTTCGATCAAGGCGTGGCCCGTCAGGCGGGCGCCCGACACGCCGTACGGGTGGCCGACGGCAATCGCGCCGCCGTTCACGTTCAGGCGGTCCATGGGGATGCCCAGGGTGTCGGCGCAATACAGCACTTGCACGGCGAACGCTTCATTGAGTTCCCACAGACCGATGTCGGCGACAGTCAAGCCCGCTTTTTTCAGCAGTTTCGGGATGGCAAACACGGGGCCGATACCCATTTCATCGGGTTCGCAGCCGGCCACGGCAAAGCCGCGGAAGACGCCCAGCGGTTGTAGACCTTTCGCTTCGGCCACTTTCGCATTCATGACGATGGCCATCGACGCGCCATCGGAAAACTGGCTGGCGTTGCCGGCGCTGATGACGCCGCCAGGAATGGCCGGGCGGATCTTCGCCACGCCGTCATACGTCGTGTCGGCGCGGATGCCTTCATCGGCGGAAATCGTCACTTCGCGCGAGACCAGCATGCCGCTGGCCTTGTCGGCCACGCCCATGATGGTGGTCATCGGCACGATTTCCGCGTCGAACAGGCCGGCGGCCAGGGCGCTTGCTGCGCGCTGCTGGCTTTGCGCGCCGTAGGCATCCTGGCGCTCGCGCGAAATCTGGTAGCGCTTGGCCACGGTTTCGGCCGTCTGCAGCATGGGCCAGTACACTTCCGGCTTGTGCTGCTGCAACCAGACGTCGCGGTACATATGCGTATTCATTTCGTTTTGCACGCAGGAAATCGATTCCACGCCCCCGGCCGCATAGATATCGCCTTCGCCGGCGATGATGCGCTGCGCCGCCAGAGCGATGGCCTGCAAGCCTGAAGAACAAAAACGGTTGACGGTCATGCCGGCCGTGGTGACGGGGCAGCCGCCGCGCAAGGCCACCTGGCGCGCGATGTTGCCGCCCGTCGCGCCTTCGGGGAAGGCGCAGCCGACCAGCACGTCTTCCACTTCCTCCGCCTCGATGCGCGCGCGCTCGACGGCGGCGGCCAGCACGTGGCCACCCAGGGTGGCGCCATGCGTCATGTTGAACGCGCCCTTCCAGGACTTGGCCAGGCCCGTGCGGGCGGTCGATACGATGACGGCTTCATTCATGCTGTGTCTCCTTGTGGGGATATTATGGGGTGAGGTATCTGCGCAATGAGAATAGCACATTTAAGTACGGTCGTTCGCAAAGTTCGGGGTAACATCGATTTGTAAGCTTGGTGTAAGTTTCAAGCAAGCATGACGTAAGGTTCGGAGAACACACTCGCCTCCAGCTGTTGCAAGAATGGTCAAAAAGACCGCGGCACCAGTTCACTATAAAACATAGGGAGACAAACCATGGCATCACCATCCGGCCCGGCCGACGTACGGAAATTTTCCACCAAAGGCACACCTATCACGCCTGAGGAACGCAAGGTCATCTTTGCATCCTCGCTCGGCACCGTCTTTGAATGGTACGATTTTTACCTGTACGGTTCGCTCGCTTCCATCATCGCCAAGCAATTCTTCATCGGCGACCCTACCACCACCTTCATCTTCGCGCTGCTGGCCTTTGCCGCCGGCTTCATCGTGCGTCCATTCGGCGCGCTGGTCTTCGGCCGCCTGGGCGACATGATCGGCCGCAAGTACACCTTCCTGATCACCATTCTGATCATGGGCGGCTCCACCTTCATCGTCGGCTTGCTGCCGGGCCACGCCTCCATCGGCATCGCCGCACCGATCATCCTCGTCATCCTGCGCATCCTGCAAGGCCTGGCGCTGGGCGGCGAGTACGGCGGCGCAGCCACCTATGTGGCCGAGCATGCGCCTGAAGGCAAACGCGGCGCGTTCACGGCGTGGATACAAACGACGGCAACCCTGGGCTTCTTCCTGTCGCTGATGGTCATCCTGGGCACCCGCCTGGCGACCGGCGAGAAGGATTTCGAAGCATGGGGCTGGCGCATTCCCTTCCTCGTCTCCGTCATCCTGCTGGGTATTTCCGTGTGGATCCGCCTGGCCATGAATGAATCACCGGCGTTTTCCAAGATGAAAGCCGAGGGCAAGACCTCGAAAGCCCCGCTGACGGAAGCGTTCGGCCAGTGGAAAAACCTGAAGATCGTCATCCTGGCCCTGATCGGCCTGACCGCCGGCCAGGCAGTCGTCTGGTACACGGGCCAGTTCTACGCCCTGTTCTTCATGATCCAGACCCTGAAAGTGGACCTGGCAACGGCCAACGTGCTGGTCGCCATCGCCCTGCTGCTGGCCACGCCGTTCTTCCTGTTCTTCGGCAGCCTGTCCGACCGCATCGGCCGCAAGTACATCATCCTCGGCGGCTGCCTGATCGCCGCAGCGACCTACTTCCCGATCTTCAACGGCCTGACCCACTTCGCCAATCCGCAGCTGGAAGCGGCGCTGAAGAACTCGCCAGTGGTGGTGGTTGCCGATCCTGCTTCCTGCCACTTCCAGTTCAACATGACGGGCACGAAGAAATTCCCATCGTCGTGCGACATCGCCACGGGCTTCCTGTCGAACAGCTCGGTGAACTACACGAAGGAAGACGCGCCGGCCGGCAGCATCGCCAAGGTGCGCATCGGTACGAAGGAATTTACGTCGTTTAACGCCGTCATGACGGCCGATGGCCTGAACTTCGATGCGGAAAGCAAGGCCCACGAAGCGGCGCTGAAAAAAGAACTGGGCGCCGGCATCAAGGAAGCGGGCTACCCTGCGAAAGCCGATCCTGACCAGATCAACAAGCCGATGGTGGTCTTGCTGCTGTTCATCCTGGTGCTGTACGTAACCATGGTGTATGGCCCGATCGCCGCCATGCTGGTGGAAATGTTCCCGACCCGTATCCGCTACACCTCGATGTCCCTGCCCTACCATATCGGTAACGGCTGGTTCGGCGGCTTGCTGCCGACCACAGCCTTCGCGCTGGTGGCTTTCAAGGGCGATATCTATTACGGCCTGTGGTATCCGATCGTCGTCGCCCTGGCGACTGTCGTGATCGGCACCCTGTTCGTCAAGGAAACGAAGGATAACAATATCTACGCTGACGATTAATCTGAAGCAAGCCCCGGTCGCAAGGCCGGGGTCCGCAATGCAAAACGCCGCTGACTGGTCAGCGGCGTTTTTTTATGTGGTTGCAAGCTTACTTGTCGCTCTTGCTCTTTTTCAGCTGGTCGCGCTGCTGCACGTATTCCTGGTAGCTGGTCTGGTTGCGCTTGCGGCAGGCGTTGCGGTCGTCGAAATTATTGAGGCTGTTGCAGTACTCGCCGATCTTGTCCCGGTTCGCGTCATACAGTACTTCGCAGCCGGTGATGGCCAGCAAGAAGGGAATGATCAGATATTTCATTGCTACTCTCATGGATAGGGACGGGATTGCGCGAAAAAACACCAGATTGCCCACTGGATAAGCGGGCTGCTTTATCTTAACGCGATCTTGACGAAAAGTACAAGCGCTCGGTATTACTTATTGGAAAGGATACCCGGCGCAAGGACCTGATCGGCGCCGGCCTCCTCGTTCAACAGCGGATTGCCGGCCGCAAACGCCGCCAGGTGCTCAAGCAGCACGCGCACGCGGGCCGGCAGGTAGCGCCGCTGCGTCCACACGGCGTACACGTGACGCGGCTGCGGCATCCAGTCGGGCAAGACGCGTACGAGGCTGCCGCTGGCCACTTCGTCGCGGCATTGCAAAAGCGGACACAGCAAGATGCCGATGCCCGCGTCGGCCATCTCCACGGCCAGGCGCATTTCATTGACGCGCAGGCGCGCCTGCGGTTCGATCACCAGCTCGGCGCCGTCGCCAGGGCGCCGCAAGCGCCAGCTGCGCAATGGCTCGGCCACGATCAACTCGTGCTTTTCCAGCTCCTGCAAGTCGCGCGGCACGCCGGCGCGCGCCAGGTAGGCAGGCGCGGCCACCATCACCAGCGAAGCGCTGCCCAGCCGGCGCTGCATCAGCGAGGAATCGTCGAGCGCGCCCACGCGGATGGCCAGGTCGGCGCCGCTGCCCACCAGGTCTTGCAGCAGGTTCGACAGTTCCAGCTCCAGGCGGATGTCCGGATACTTCTGCATGAAGCTGACCCAGGCTGGCGTCAGCAAGCCGCTGGCGAAGTTGACGGGCGCCAGCACGCGGATGCTGCCCGAGACCGCCGACAGGCTGGCGTCGAGCTGCTGCGTCGCCTGCCGCAGGGCGTGCACGAGGGGACGGCACTGCTCGTAGTACTGCCAGCCTTCCGCCGTCGGCTGCAGGCGGCGCGCGCTGCGGTTGAGCAAGCGGTAGCCAAGCTGGCTTTCCAGCTTTTGCAGCCGGCGCGTGACGGTCGCGGCGGGCAAGCCTTCCTTGACGGCCGCCGCATGCAGGCTGCCCGCCTCGACAATGGCGACAAATAAGGCTAAATCATCAAGCATGATTGCATTTTCGGAATTTGAAATTAAAAATATGGCTCTAGTATAGATTGCTGCAAGTCGTTACGCTGGCGTATCTTTACACTTTGAAAGTGCACCATGTCCGACGCCCTGCGCCTGCGCTGCGTATTTGCCTTCCTGATGTCGCTGCTCATGACCCTGCTGATGAGCGCCTGGGTCACCTGGCTCAATATCGGCCTGCAGGCCGACTTCCTGCCCCGCTGGCGCCATGCGTTCTTTGCCGCCTGGCCCGTGGCCTTTTGCGCCGTGATGCTGTTCGCGCCCCGCGTGCAGCTGTTCAGCCGCAGCATCGTGGCCCGGCTCGCCAGCCGCCCTTAACCGGCAGTCGGCCAGCAACAGTATCACTCGGTCACTCCCGCCCACGGCCGCCCTGATCCGGGCTATGCTATGGCCGTCCTTGTTTTTATAGCGGAGTACCCATGCTTGATCACGTTTCCCTCACCGTCAGCGACCTGGAACGCGCCGAGCGCTTCTACGACGCCATCTTCGCCGCGCTAGGCGTGCCCAAGGTGGGCAGCGACCATGCCGATGCATGGATAGGCTATGGCGAGCGCAGCGATGCGGAACATCCCGGGCGCAGCTATTTTTCCGTGCGCCTCGGCCCCACGCCCGACGACGCGCCGCGCCGCCATTGCTGCTTCAAGGCGCCCTCGCGCGCCGCCGTGGAAGCGTTCTGGCATGCGGGGCTGGCGCATGGCGGCATCGACCTGGGCGCGCCCGGCTTGCGCCACTATCACGCCAGCTATTACGCGGCCTTTTTGTTCGATCCGGACGGCAACCGCATCGAAGCCGTCTGCCATCGCGCCGACGCCGGCTGACAGGACGGGAAATACGCCTCTGTTCGGCATTTCCACTTCGGCACGATTTGCCTATAATGGCTGGCAAGCCATACCCGTCCCCGGTCCGTGCACCAAGAAGGAGATTCATGCATCATCTATTCGTCGGCCGCCCCGCGCGCACCATGCTCCTCTCCAGCGCCGGCTTGCTGCTGGCAGGCTGTTTTTCCGGCTGCTCCCTGTTGCCATCGGCCCCGGTCATGCCCGGCGTGCCGGCCACGGCCGCCCTGCCCGACGCCAGCATCGCCTACACCCTGAGCGGCCAGGGCGGCTTGCCCGTCGTGTTCCAGTCGGCCATGGGCGACGGCAAGGATGTGTGGGCCAAGGTGGTGCCCGAAGTGGCTCGGCAGCACCGCGTGCTCGTGTACGACCGTCCCGGCTACGGCGACAGCAAAAAAACCACCACGCCGCGCGATCCGTGCACCATTGCCGCCCAACAGCGCGCCCTGCTGGCGCAAGCGGGCCTGAAGCCGCCGTATGTGCTGGTCGGCCATGGCTTGGGCGGGCTGTACCAGTATGTATATGCCAGGCTGTACCCGCAGGACGTGGCCGGCCTGGTCTTGCTCGATCCCACGCACCCGCAACAATGGAACCGCCTGCAAACGGACGCGTCCGCCTACGCCATGCTCGTCAAAACGCGGCGCAAACTCATGTTCAACAGTACGGAATCGGCCGAATTCGACGCCCAGACGCAGTGCCTGCAACACGTCGACATGAGCAGCCCGCTGCGCGTGCCCGCCATGCTGCTGGTACGCGACAAGTTCGGCATCGAGGAAATGGGTTCGTTCGAGAACGTGGTGCGGGCCCAGGAAAAGGATTGGCAGCGCCTGTCCGGCGCGCCAGCCATCGAGCGCATCACGGGCGCCGGCTACTACATCCAGAAGGACAACCCCGTCATCGTCAACGAGGCGGTCAAGATGGTGGCGAAGAAGAAGTAAACATGCTTGCTGGCGTCCGTGGTGGTGTCGGATTACGCGCTTGCGCGCTAATCCGACCTACCCGGCTCTTGAGCCCTCGTAGAGGCGTAGGTCGGATTAGCGCGGCAAAGCCACGCGTAATCCGACAATATTGTTGGCGTCGGCTTAGCTATTAAACCCCTTGCCCTCGCCCGCCAGCTTCACCAGCAGCGGCGCCGGCGTCCACGCTTCGCCGTGGCGGCCTTTGGCGTAGCCGGCTATCGTGTCGAGCACGTTCGGCAAGCCGACCGTATCCGCATAGAACATCGGGCCGCCGCGGAACAGCGGGAAGCCGTAACCGGTCAAATACACCATGTCGATGTCCGAGGCCCGCAAGGCGATGCCCTCTTCCAGGATGCGCGCGCCTTCGTTGACGAGCGCATACACGAGGCGTTCGACGATTTCCTGGTCGCTGATCTTGCGCCGCGCCACACCGATGTCGGCGGAGTGCTGGATGATCATGGCGTTGACCTGTTCCGACGGATAGGCCTTGCGGTCGCCCGCCTTGTAGTCGTACCAGCCGGCGCCCGTCTTCTGTCCATAGCGATTCAATTCGCACAGCAGGTCGGCCGTCTTCGAATACGTCACTTCCGGTTTTTCCACGTAGCGGCGCTTGCGGATGGCCCAGCCGATGTCGTTGCCGGCAAGGTCGCCCATGCGGAACGGGCCCATGGCGAAGCCGAATTTCTCGGCCGCCTTGTCGACCTGTTCCGGCAGACAACCCTCTTCCAGCAGGAAACCGGCTTGGCGGCTGTATTGCTCGATCATGCGGTTGCCGATGAAGCCGTCACACACGCCCGAGACGACGCCTGTCTTCTTCAGCTTTTTCGACAGGGCCAGCGCGGTCGCCAGCACGTCCTTGCCCGTTTCCTTGCCGCGGACGATTTCCAGCAGTTTCATCACATTTGCCGGGCTGAAGAAATGCGTGCCGACCACGTCTTGCGGGCGTTGGGTGAACGCGGCGATCTTGTCCAGGTCCAACGTAGACGTGTTCGAGGCGAGGATGGCGCCCGGCTTCATGACGGCGTCGAGCTGCTTGAAGACGGTTTCCTTGACGCCCAGTTCCTCGAAGACGGCTTCGATGACGATGTCCGCCTGCGCAATGTCAGCATACGCCAAGGTGCCGCTGACCAGGGCGATGCGCTGCTCGGCCTTCTCTTGCGTCAGCTTGCCCTTTTTGACCGTGTTTTCATAATTCTTGCGTATCGTGGCCAGGCCCTTGTCCAGCGCTTCCTGTTTCGTTTCCAGCAAGATCACGGGGATGCCCGCGTTGGCGAAGTTCATGGCGATGCCGCCGCCCATGGTGCCGGCGCCGACGATGGCCGCGCTGGCGATCGTGCGCACGGGCGTGTCGGATGGCACGTCGGGCACCTTGCTGGCGACCCGTTCGGCAAAGAAGGCGTGGCGCAGGGCTTTCGATTCCGGCGACTGCACCAGCTGCATGAACAGGTCGCGCTCGTACTTCAAACCGTCGTCGAATTTCATCGTCACGGCGGCCGCCACGGCGTCGACGCATTTGAGCGGCGCAGGGAACGGGCCGGACATGGCTTTGACGGTATTGCGCGAAAACTGCAAAAACGCTTCGTGATTCGGGTAATCGACCTTGCGCTCGCGCACTTTCGGCAGCGGGCGCACATCGGCCACTTTCGTGGCGAAGGCCACGGCGGCGGCCAGCAAATCGGCGCCAGGCGCGATGACTTCGTCGAACAGGGCCGTGCCGGCCAGTTTTTCAGATGCGACGGGCGTGCCCGAAACGATCATGTTCAGGGCCATTTCCAGGCCCAGCACACGCGGCAGACGCTGCGTGCCGCCCGCGCCAGGCAAGATGCCGAGTTTGACTTCCGGCAAGGCCATCTGCGCGCCCGGCGCGGCCACGCGGTAGTTGCAGCCGAGCGCCAGCTCCAGGCCGCCACCCATGCAGACGCTGTGGATGGCCGCCACCACCGGTTTGGTCGATTGCTCGACAACGTTGATCAGGGTGTGCAGGGTCGGTTCCGTGAGCGCCTTGGGCGAATTGAATTCCTTGATGTCGGCGCCGCCCGAAAAGGCCTTGCCGGCGCCCGTGATGACGATGGCTTTGATGGCCTCGTCCGCCAGCGCCTGGCGGATGCCGGCCACGGCGGCCGTGCGCGTCGCCAGGCCCAGTCCATTGACGGGCGGGTTGGCCAGGGTAATGACGGCAACGGCGCCGTTCACTTGATATTCAGCACTCATGTCTCTTCCTTATTGATTTTTGCTCAGCGATGAGGTGGTTGCAAGGGATGAAGCTTCACTATACCGCATAAAAGAACGCTCGTATTATTTTTGTCGTGGCGCGTCCGGCGCCAGCATGGTACGCCATGGTACAACATCGTTTGCGGAAAGATTCTGCTGCAAGCGGCAAGCGTCTGTAGAAGCTATCACTTGGATATTCATTTAAATAATAAAAGCACAATAATAATAACGTCGTTTTATTATGTGAAAGAAGGGGCTTGTTATATGTGGACAGGAGCCAATTACGACAGTTTTGACATTATTTATTCCCGCCCCTTGTTTTTCGCCAGACGCTGGGGAATAATAAAATTATTGATTCAAATCAATACCCTACAATTCAATTACTATAGGCAATCCGTATGGCGAACATCGGCGGACGTTCATCGCGCACATTCTCACGGATTATCACCGGATGCCGGCTGATGCAATAACCGCAGCCTTAATCCTTGCCTTAAACCGATAGCAGAAAAAATAATAACAGCAGCCTTATCGCTCCCCCTTCCTCTTCTCACCCCGAAGGAAATACTATGGACGCAGCCAGCCATGTCAGCCACTCCCAGGATCTGGACTTACAAGCGATAAATACTGCATTGAACCGTGTCCAGGCCGTCATCGAATTCGAGCTCGACGGCACCATTCTGCATGCGAATGAGAATTTCCTGCGTGTCGTCGGCTATACCTTGGCCGAAGTGCAAGGCAAACACCATGCCATCTTCTGCGACCCCGAGTATGTCAAAACGGATGAATACAGCAACTTCTGGGCCAAGCTCGGACGCGGCGAATTCGACCAGGGCGAATACAAGCGCCGCGCCAGGGATGGGCGCGAAGTGTGGATCAACGCTTCCTACAACCCCATCCTCGACGCGGACGGCAAGCCGTATAAAGTCATCAAGTTCGCTACCGACATCACGGCCCTGAAAAAGCGCAATGTCGAGTACGAAGGCAAGGTCAGCGCCATCGGCAAGGCGCAGGCTGTGATCGAATTCGACATGCAGGGCAATGTGCTGGAAGCGAATGAGAATTTCCTCGCCGTCATGGATTACGACTTGAGCGATATCCAGGGCGAGCACCACCGCATGTTCTGCGAGCCCGAGTATGCGAGCAGCGCCGAGTACAAGAAATTCTGGCAAAAGCTCAACCGGGGCGAATTCGACGCGGGCCGCTACAAGCGCCTGGGCAACCATGGCAAGGTGGTGTGGATACAGGCCACCTACAACCCCATCCTGGACCTGAACGGCAAGCCGTATAAAGTGGTCAAGTTCGCCATCGATATCAGCGAACAGGTGAACCTGGAAAACAGCATCCAGTCCAAGGCCGCCAACGACAGCCGCAAGGTCAACGCCCTGCTCGAATCGGTGGCGCGCGCGGCGCAAGGCGACCTGACCTGCAATATCGTGCCCGAGGGCGACGAGCCAATCGACCTGCTGGCCGGCGGCATCAGCAAGATGATCGTCGACTTGCGCGGCGTGATCGGCAACGTGGTGTCGGCCGCCAACGGCTTTGCCGACGCCTCGCACGCCATCGCCGAGCGGGCCACGGGCGTGGCCGTGGGCACGCAGGCGCTGGGCGCCACGGTGGAAGAAATGAACGCCTCCATCGACGGCCTGACGTTTTCCATCAATTCCATCGCGGAAAACACCTCGAATGCCGATTTCCTGGCAAAAGCCACGCAGCAGGAAGCGGAAGCGGGCGCGCGCGCCGTCGCCAAGTCGATCGAGGCGATGGACTTGATCAACCGCTCGTCGGAAGACATCGGCGAAATCGTCAAGGTCATCAGCGAAATCGCCAACCAGACGAACATGCTGGCCTTCAATGCGGCCATCGAGGCGGCGCGCGCGGGCGAACACGGCCTGGGCTTTTCCGTCGTCGCCGACGAAGTGCGCAAGCTGGCCGAGCGTTCCTCGCAGGCGACCAAGGAAATTTCCAAGCTGATCAACGAATCCGTCAAGCGGGTTTCCACCGGCAGCGAGATTTCGCGCCAGGCCAGCGACGCCTTCGACAAGATCGTCTCGGGCGTGGCGAAAACCACCCTGGCCATTTCCGATATCTCGAAGGCGGCCAACGAGCAGCTGCTGACGGCGCGCGAAGTGTCGACGGCCATCCAGTACATCGCCGAGGAAACGGAAAAGTCGGCCGCCAACTGCGACAGCATCGCCCGCTCGACGGATGGCTTGAACGAGCGCGCTGGCAGCTTGAACCAGACTGTCTCCGGCTTCGTGGTATAGGCCATGAGCCACGCGGCCACCTTGACGCCCGAGGTGCTGACAACCCTGATCGCGCTGGTGCGCCAGCATACGGGCATCGCCATGACGGCGCGCAAGAGCGTCTTGCTGGAACGGCGTTTGCAGCCACGGCTGCAGGCGCTGTCCCTGCACAGCTACCAGGCTTACCTGGACCGCGTGGCCAGCGACCGCGACGAGGTGGACCATTTCATCGACCTGGTGACCACCAACGACACCCTGTTCTTCCGCACGCCGTCGATCTGGGATTACTTCCGCGACCGCTACCTGCCCGCCTGGGCCCGCGCGCATCCGGACGGCTGCCTGGCCATCTGGTCGGCGGCTGCCGCCAGCGGCGAGGAGCTGTATTCGATCGCCATGCTGTGCGAGCAATTCAAGCTGCAAGCGCCGTCTTTCCGCTACCAGATCCTGGCCAGCGACATTTCGCAGCAAATCCTCGGCGCGGCGCGGGCCGGCCAGTACAGCGGCCGCTCCGTCGAGCGCATCCGTCTGTCGCACCCGGACTTGCTGCGCAAATATTTCACACCCGCGCCGTATGGCGTCCAAGTCAATGAAGAACTGCGGCAACACGTCAGCTTTGCCCAGCATAATCTGCTGGAAGCGCTGCGCCCGGCACGGCAATTCGACCTGGTGTTCCTGCGCAATGTGCTGATTTATTTCGATGCCGAGCACCAGGAAACCGTGCTGCGCCAGGCTCGCCTGAGTCTGAAGGACGAAGGCCGGCTGATCCTGGGCGAGTCGGAAACCATCGCCCGGCTCGGCACCGGCTATCAATTCGAGTTTCCCATGATTTATAAGGCGGGTAGCGCATGAGCATCATCATCGACCCTGGCTTGCCGCTGCACCATGTTGGCATGGGTCAACTGAGCGTGGGCACGCATGGCGAGCAGCTGCAAGCCTTGCTGGGTTCCTGCATCGGCATCGGTTTCATCTGGAAGAATGGCCCATGCTGCGGCCTGGCCCACTGTTTGCTGCCGGAAGCGCCGGGCGCCGACAGCAGCCTGGGGGCACGCTATGTGAGCCAGGCCGTGCCCTCGCTGCTGCGCCTGATGGGCGTGCGCCAGGCCGACTACGCCGACATCGAAGTGGTGCTGGCGGGCGGCGCCAGCATGTTTGGCCCGCGCAACGGGAGATTGCAAGTGGGCCGGCAAAACGCGCAAGCGGCGCAAAAATACCTGGACCAGTGCGGCTTGGCGGTGAGTTTTTGCGCGCTGGGCGGCCGCCACGGGCGCCAGTTGCTGATCGATTGCGCCCATCACAGCTATGCCGTCACCGATGTGGTGGCGCCACCCGAATTAATTCCACGCAAGGAAGGCGCATATGGATATGCATGAAGCGACGGGCTTGCAAGCACAGGGCGCAAGCGACACGGCCACCGAACTGTTCGGCTCCTTCCACCTGGGCGACGATGAATTCGCCCTGCCCGCCAGCTGCATCCGCGAAGTGGTGAACTACCCGGCGAAAGTCACGGCCCTGCCCCTGTCCCCCGCGTATCTGGAAGGCATGTTCACCTTGCGCGGCAGCGTCATTCCGGTGGTCAACCTGGGCCGCTTGTTCCGCGCCGAGGCGCCGCGCGCCGTGGCCACGGACAAGATCGCCATCCTCGACTTCCAGCAAGTGCTGATCGGCATCGTCTTCCAGGATACGGGCGAAATCCTGCGCGTGCCCGCCAGCGCCCGCAGCGCCCTGCAATATGCGGCCGGCGACAGCCACGCCGTCATCGCCGGCACGATCCTGCTCGATGGCGGCGCGCGCCTGCTGCAGGTGCTCGACCCGCACGCCCTGCTGCGCATTGAAAACGTGCCCCATGTGCTGGCCCTGCAGGCGACCGGCGCCAGGCTGAGCACGGCCCGCTACCATGCGCAAAGCGAGCGCCGGCAATGCGTCAGCTTCCATGCGGCCGGCGCCACGTTTGCCTTTGAAATGCTGGCCATCCAGGAAATCATCCGGGTGCCGGAACTGCACAGCTCCCTGCTAAACAGCGAACTGTGCCTGGGGCGCATGCATTTTCGCGGCAGCCAGGTGGCCGTCGTCGACTTCGGCGCCCTGCTGCAGGCGCCCGCGTCCGGCACGGCTGCAACAGGCGACCAGCGCATCATCGTCGTGCGCCTCGACGACACGACCGTGGGCTTCCTCGTCGACTCCGTCGACAGCATCGTGCATTTCTTTGGCGACGAAGTGCTGCCGATTCCCCTGCTGAGCAAGGCGCGCGCCGCCATGTTCGCCGGCTGCATCACGAAAGAGGGGCTGGGCGACATCATTTTCCTCGACCACAAGGGCATCCTGTCGCAGGCGGAAATTGTCGAGATGCGCGACGGCCACGCGCGCCTGTACCCGGCCGTGACGGAAACGGCGGCCGCCACGCACAAGGCGCAGCGCCGCGTCTACATCACGTTTACGGTGGAAACCCGCTTCGCCGTGGAAATCGGGCAAGTGCGCGAAATCATCGATTTCAGCGGCGCCATCACGACGCCGCCGGGCATGCCGGCCTGCATGCGCGGCATGCTCAACTTGCGCCAGCAAATGATCAGCATCATCGACTTGCGCCAGCTGTACGCCATGCCGGCCTTGCCGGACGATAGCACCGGCAAGATTTTGATCGTGGAACGGGGAAACGAGCGCTACGGCTTTCTCGTCGACCACGTCGACAACATCATGACCATTTCCGACAGCCAGCGCTTTGCCGCGCCGCAAATCATCCGCACGGGTGAACACGACGACTTGCGCAGCGAAATGGATGAGATGATCGATATCGGCACGGAGGCGCAGCGCCAGACCCTATCCGTCTTCCAGTGCGATCATCTGCTGGAAAAACTGGGGGCGGCGCTGCCGCAGGCTGCCTAGGCTGCTTTACATCCCCGGCAACTGGTGCCCCTTGAACTGCTCGCGCAGCTTGTTCTTCTGGATCTTGCCCGTGGCGCCCATGGGCAAGGCGTCGATGAACAGCACGTCGTCCGGCGTCCACCACTTGGCGATCTTGCCCTCGAAAAACTGCAGCAAGGCGTCGCGCGTGACGGTCATGCCGGGACGCAGCACGACGACGAGCACGGGGCGCTCGTCCCATTTCGGGTGAAACACGCCGATGCAGGCCGCCTGCAGCACGGCCGGGTGCGCCATGGCCAGGTTTTCCAGGTCGATGGTGCCGATCCACTCGCCGCCCGACTTGATCACGTCCTTGCTGCGGTCCGTGATCTGCATATAGCCATCCGTGTCGATGGTGGCCACGTCGCCCGTGGGGAACCAGCCATCCTGCAACACGTCGCCGCCCTCGTTCTTGTAATACGAGGAAATGATCCACGGCCCTTTCACCAGCAAATGGCCATAACTGATGCCGTCCCACGGCAATTCCTTGCCGTCGTCGTCGACGATCTTCATGTCCACGCCGTAGATCGCATGGCCCTGCTTTTGCAGGATCTTGCGCTGCTCGTCCTTCGGCAAGTCCAGGTGCTTGGTCTGCAAGCCGCCGGCCGTGCCCAGCGGCGACATTTCCGTCATGCCCCAGGCGTGAATGACTTCCACGTCGAACTTGTCGATCAGGGTATCCATCATGGCCGGTGGACACGCCGCGCCGCCGATCACGGTGCGGCGGAAGGTGGAAAATTTCAAGTTATTCTGCAAGGCGTGATTCAGCAAACCCAGCCAGACTGTAGGCACACCGGCCGAGAACGTCACTTTTTCCGCCTCGAACAGTTCGTACAGCGACTTGCCGTCCAGCGCCGCGCCGGGAAACACCATGCGCGCACCGGACAGGGGCACGGAATACGGCAAGCCCCAGGCATTCACGTGGAACATGGGCACGACGGGCAGCACGGTGTCGGAAGCGCGCACGTTCAGGCCGCTGGGCATGGCCGACGCATACGCGTGCAGCACGGTCGAGCGGTGCGAATACAGGGCGCCCTTGGGATTGCCCGTCGTGCCCGACGTGTAGCACAGGGTGGCGGCCGCATTCTCGTCGAACAAGGGCCAGGCGTAATCGTCGGAATGCGTGGCGATCAAGTCTTCATAGCACAGCAGGTCGGGAATCGTGCTGCTGGCGGGCATGCGCTCGCGGTCGCACATCAGCACGAAATGACGGACGAAGGTGCAGTCGGCGGCGATCTTTTCCACCACGGGGAGGAAGGTCAAATCGAACAGCAAGACCTGGTCTTCCGCATGGTTCGAGATGTAGGCGATCTGGTCGGGAAACAAACGCGGATTGATCGTGTGCAGCACGGCCCCCGAGCCGGACACGGCATAGTACGCTTCCAGGTGGCGGTAACCATTCCAGGCCAGCGTGGCGACGCGGTCGCCCATGCCGACACCGAGGCCATGCAAGGCGTTCGCCAGACGCCGCGCGCGCTGGTGGCAATCGCGGTAGGTGTAGCGGTGCATATCGCCTTCCACCCGCCGCGAAATGATTTCGCTGCCCCCGTAATGACGCGCTGCAAACTCGATAATGCTGGAAATCAGCAGGGGCTGATTCATCATCTGGCCCATCACTGGACTCAAGGGGAATGCCGACATCGTCTCTCCTGGGTGGATACTTGCTTGTTGTTGGAATTTAAAGACTTTCCTTAGTTTCGTACGGTCGTGCGGAAATCGTCAACGCATTTCGATATTGCGATGCAACATGGAATTCTTGATTCCGTTTCTTGCTATGCAAACAGCTGCAAGAGTGCCCGCCACGCGCCTTGGCGCTGTGCGGTAAAATCGCATTCCAGGCTGGCGCACCTTGCCGGTCCATCTTACTGACTGGAATTGCCATCACCGCTCATACCTTACCACTGGATAACGCCTTTGCGGCCTTGCCGCCCGCGTTCTATACGCGCTTGATGCCCACGCCCCTGCCCGCCCCGTATTTCGTGGCCGCCAGCGCACCCGCCGCAGCCCTCATCGGCCTCGATGCGGCGCGTCTGGCCGAGCCGGACTTCGTGGCGCTGCTGAGCGGCAATGCCGTTGCCGAGCGCTCGCAACCGTTGTCAGCCGTGTATTCGGGCCACCAGTTCGGCGTCTGGGCCGGCCAGCTGGGCGATGGCCGCGCCATCCTGCTGGGCGATATCGCCACCGAACACGGCCCCATGGAACTGCAATTGAAAGGCGCCGGCGCCACGCCGTATTCGCGCATGGGCGACGGCCGCGCCGTGCTGCGCTCGTCCATCCGCGAATTCCTGTGCTCGGAAGCCATGGCGGCGCTGGGCATACCCACGTCGCGTGCGCTATCCATCATGGGTTCGCAGCAAGGCATCATGCGCGAAACCGTCGAGACGGCCGCCGTCGTGACGCGCATGGCGCCCAGTTTTGTTCGCTTCGGCTCGTTCGAACACTGGTTTTACCGCAAGCAGCCGGACGAGCTGAAAATCCTCGCCGATTACGTCATCGACAGTTTTTATCCCCACTTGCGCGCTGCATCAAATCCATATCAAGCCTTGCTGGCCGAAGTGTGCGTGCGCACGGCGCACATGATTGCGCACTGGCAAGCCGTGGGCTTCATGCATGGCGTCATGAATACGGACAATATGTCGATCTTGGGCCTGACCCTCGATTACGGCCCCTTCGGCTTCATGGAAGCCTTCGATGCCGAGCACATCTGCAACCACACGGACCAGCAGGGCCGCTATTCGTACGAGAACCAGCCGCAGGTGGGCCACTGGAACTGCTATGCGCTGGGCCAGGCGCTGCTGCCGCTGATCGGCGAAGTGGAATTGGCGCAGGCGGCGCTGGACAGCTACCAGCCCGCTTTTGCAGACAAGATGAATGCCTTGCTGCGCGCCAAGCTGGGCTTGCGCACGCAACACGACGACGATACGGCCCTGTTCGACAGCATGTTTGCGCTGATGCAAGCCAATCACGTGGATTTCACCAACTTCTTCCGCGCCCTGTCGACACTGCAAGTAGATACTCCCGAGCACGACACGGTGCTGCGCGACATGTTCATCGACCGCCCCGCCTTCGATACATGGGCGGCGCAATACCGCGCGCGTCTGCGGCAGGAGCACAGCGTCGATGCCGAACGGCAAGAGGCGATGAACCTGGTCAACCCGAAATACGTGCTGCGCAACTACCTGGCGCAAGTGGCCATCGAAAAAGCCCAGCAGCAGGACTACACGGAAGTGGCGAAACTGCTGGAAATATTGCAAAAGCCATTTGACGAACAGCCCGAACACCAGCACTATGCGGCCCTGCCGCCCGACTGGGCCAGCCACCTTGAAGTCAGTTGCTCATCCTGAGGAGTCATTATGACCACGAATAAAGTCAAAAAAACCGACGCCGAATGGCGCGCCATGCTCGACTCGATGCAATACGAAGTCACGCGCCACGCCGCTACGGAACGGGCCTTCACGGGCAAGTTCTGGGACCACCATGAACACGGCGTCTACACCTGCGTCTGCTGCAACACCCCCCTGTTCGCCTCGGACACGAAGTTCGACTCGGGCTGCGGCTGGCCCAGCTATTTCCAGGCGCTCGATCCTGCCAACGTGACGGAAATCACCGACCGCAGCCATGGCATGCTGCGCACGGAAATTATCTGCGCCGTCTGCGACGCCCACCTGGGCCACGTCTTCCCGGACGGCCCGCCGCCGACCGGCTTGCGCTATTGCATCAATTCGGCCTCCTTGCGCTTCGACCCGCAGCCGTGAGACACAGGAATGCTTGGGAGCGATTCGGTTGCTCCTAAGCCATTCCTAAGATGATTTTAATAAGACCAGTGTAAAGTCTCGCCATGAAATTTCTATTCGACCTATTCCCCCTGATCGCCTTCTTCGCCGCCTTCAAGCTGGGCGGCATGTATGAAGCGGCCACGCACGATTTCGTGCAGCAATATTTGTCCGGCTTCGTGTCCGGCGGCCTGATCAAGGCCGACCAGGCGCCGTGGATACTCGCCACCCTCGTCGGCATCGTCGCCACGGCTTGCCAGGTCAGTTATCTGCTGCTGCGCGGACGCAAGGTGGACGGCATGTTGTGGCTGTCGCTGTTCATCTTTGTCGTGTTCGGCGGCGCCAGCATTTACCTGCATGACGATTTCTTCCTGAAATGGAAGCCGACCCTGATTTACTGGCTGTCCGGCCTGGCCCTGCTGATCGCGCATGTTGGCTTCAAGAAAAACCTGATCCGCAAGACCATGGAAGCGCAAGTGCAATTGCCTGATGCCGTATGGAAGCAGTTGCTGGCCGCCTGGATCATTTTCTTCGGCCTTCTGGGCGCACTGAACCTGTTCGTCGCCTTCGTGCTGTACCAGGGCGACATGGCCGCCTGGGTCAGCTTCAAGGCGTTTGGCGCGACAGGCATTTTCTTTGCCTTCATCGTGGCGCAAACCCTGTTCCTGGCCAAACATATCAAGGAAGACGCATGATGACGAACGACACGACAACGCGCATGGAGCGCATTCGTACCCGCCTGGAAACGGCACTTTCTCCTCTGGAATGCGTGCTGGAAGACGACTCGGCGCGCCACCGGGGCCATGCTGGCGCCGCCTCGGGCGGAGGCCATTACAATCTACGCATTATTTCTAGTCAATTTGAGGGGCTCAGGCTCGTCATGCGCCATCGACTGGTGTATGATTCCGTGCACGATATGATGCATAATGAGATACATGCATTGGCGATTGTGGCCCTGGCGCCGTCCGAAGTAGTGTAAGGATGGCGTTTTGGCGTACCCGAGCCATGTTATCAATTTCTTTCCATGCGTTTTTTACGAAACTTTCCCTAACAGGATTTAATAATGACTTTTAAGCCAGCCCGCTTGCTGATCGCACTACTCGCCGTTGTCGCGGTACCTGTTTTTGCGCAAAATGTTGCCGTTGTTAATGGCAAGCCTATCCCATCGTCGCGCGTTGATGCAGTCGTCAAGCAAGTCGTCGCCCAAGGCCAGCAACCGGATTCGCCGCAACTGCGCGAAATGATCAAGAAGGACTTGATCGGCCGTGAAGTGCTGATGCAAGAAGCGGAAAACAAAGGTTTCGGTAAAGATGCAGCCGTCAAGCAGCAAATCGAGAACGCACGCCAGGCCATCGTCATCAACGCCCTGGTCGGCGACTACCTGAAAAAGAACCCGGTCAACGACGCTGAAATCAAGGCGGAATACGACAAGTTCGTGGCCCAGACCGGCGACAAGGAATACCACGTGCGCCACATCCTGGTCGGCACCGAAGCGGAAGCGAAAGACATCATCGCCAAGCTGAAAGGCGGCGCCAAGTTCGAAGACCTGGCCAAGCAATCGAAAGATGCCGGTTCGGCCGACAACGGCGGCGACCTGGACTGGGCAGCCCCATCGTCCTTCCCGAAAGTCTTCTCCGACGCCTTCGTGAAACTGCAAAAAGGCCAGGTCACCGACACCCCGGTGCAAACGCCTAACGGTTTCCACGTAATCAAGCTGGAAGACACCCGCGCGGCAAAACTGCCGACCCTGGAAGAAGTCAAGCCACAGATCGCCGAAGCGCTGCAGCAAAAGAAACTGCAAGCGTATCAGGAAGAAATGATCAAAAAAGCGAAAGTTCAGTAAGAACTGACCTCCCCGGCGCCCTTTTCGGCGCCGGTCGTGTATTCTGCGCCTGAATGCGCACTGCACGGCAGTCGCGCGTATCGATTTTTAGTATATTTATTAGGAATGAACATGATTTTGAAGCCAGCCCGCCTGATCTTAGCCCTGGTCGCCGTTGTAGCGATCCCTGCGTTCGCGCAAAACGTGGCCACCGTGAATGGCAAGGCCATCCCGTCGTCGCGCGTCGACCAGGTCGTCAAGCAAGTCGTCGCCCAAGGCAAACAAGCGGATTCGCCGCAATTGCGCGAAGCCATCAAGAAAGACCTGATCGGCCGCGAAGTGCTGATCCAGGAAGCCGACAAGCAAGGCTACGGCACGCGTCCGGAAGTCAAGTCGCAGATCGACAATGCCCGTCAAAGCATCATCATCAACGCCCTGCTGGCCGACTACGTCAAGAAAAACCCCGTCAAGGACGCTGAAATCAAGGCCGAGTACGACAAGTTCAAGGCACAGGCCGGCGACAAGGAATACCATGCACGCCACATCCTGGTGGCCACCGAAGCGGAAGCGAAAGACATCATCGCCAAGCTGAAAGGCGGCGCCAAGTTCGAAGAACTGGCGAAAGTATCGAAAGACGGTTCCGCAGCCAATGGCGGCGACCTGGACTGGGCTAGCCCAGCTTCGTACGTGAAGCCATTCTCCGACGCCATGGTTGCTTTGAAACCAGGCCAGGTCACGCAAACGCCGGTGCAATCGCAATTCGGTTTCCACGTGATCAAGCTGGAAGAAACCCGCCCGACGAAACTGCCGGCGCTGGAAGAAGTCAAGGGCCAAGTGGCCGAGTCGCTGCAACAGAAGAAACTCGCCGCCTACCGCGATGAACTGATGAAAAAAGCCAAAATCCAATAAGAATACCCGATCAAACCTACTGCGCGTCGTGACTTGCGGCCTGCGATGCTCACCGTACTAGAGTACGGTTGCGCTTCTCGGCCACAATTCACTTCCGCTCGCTACGGTTTTATCGGGCATTCTGCCCGGATATAAAGCGCTCCCTGGGGGCGCTTTTTTTACGCCTGAAGAAAGCGAGCTGGGATGGATCTACATGAAGCATTAAAAATCGCGCTGGAAGCGGCGGCCGAACCGGGCCGCGCGGCGCCCATGCAAGCCTATATGCGCGACCAGTTCATATTCCTTGGCGTGGCCGCGCCGCAGCGGCGGATGGCCGCCAGGGGCTTGCTGGCGGGCTTGAAGGGCATTGATGCCGGGACCTTGCTGGAACACGCGCAACGGCTGTGGCAGCAGCCGCAGCGCGAATACCAGCACGTGGCGCTCGACATGCTGGCCCTGCACTGGCGCCAGCTGGACGTTGAACACATCCCCGCCCTGCTTGGCCTGGCGCGCCAGCGGGCTTGGTGGGACAGCGTGGACGGCATGGCCGGCATCGTCGGCGAGGTGCTGCAGGCGGCGCACCAGCGCGGCGGCGACGGCCATGCGCACATGGATGACGCGCTGCGCCACCAAGACTTCTGGCTGCGCCGCATCGCCATGCTGCACCAGCTGGGCTGGCGCGCCGACACGGATGTGGCCTGGCTATTCGACGCGGCATTGGCCCTGGCCCACGAAGACGAGTTTTTCATCCGCAAGGCCATCGGCTGGGCCTTGCGCGATTATGCGCGCCACGCGCCTGAGGCCGTGACGACGTTTGCCAACACGCACCGCCAGCAACTGTCGCCGCTCAGCTACCGCGAAGCGCTGAAGCACCAGCCACCTTGAACGCCGATCCGCCCAGCAGACGCAGCGCGGCGTCGATGCGGGGGCCGGCATCCCAGGCCGGCACGGGCGCCAGCAAACCCAGCGCCATCTGCCGCAGGGGCTCGGCAATCACCATCGCCAGCAGCAAACCGGCCAGCTCCGACGCATCGCCGAGCATCACGTGGCCCCGCGTGGCCTGGCGCTGCAGCCACTCGGCCAGCATGGCCGTGCCCCGCTCGATGCCGTTGCGCTGATACACGGCAAGTAAATCGGCGCGCGCGGGAAACTCCGTGCACAGCAGGCGGAACAGGCCCACGGCGTCCGCCGTCAGCACGCGCGCCGCCATCGTCTGCAAGACCTCCTTCAATAACGGCAAGACCTCAGCGGGCGCGGTCGCATCGTGCGCCATGGCCGGCAAGAAGGCGTCCGTCCAGCCGCGCACCACCAGAGCGACCAGTTCCTCGCGGTTGGCCGCGTACTGATACAGCGACTTCTTGGCCATGCCCGCGTGGCGCGCCACCGCTTCCATCGTCGTGGCCGCATAGCCTTCCTGCAGCAGCAGCCAGGTGGCCGCCTGCACGGCCGCCTCGCGCGCTTCCCCGGGCGGCCGCGCCGGACGGCCCCGTCCGCGCACAGCCTTGCTCTCTTCTTCCTGCATGCCATCTCCCAGCTTGATCGATAAGCAATTTTACACTGAAACATATTTTGGAAACGTATTGCGTTTCTTTAATATATAATTGGCTCACCCCAACAAAGGAGAAGGACATGACGCAGCATATTGAATTCCCATGGAGCATCACCAACACAGGCGACTTGCTCGACCCGTTTCCCCTGCACCTGGAAACGGGCATCACGCGCCTGCCCGACGGTTGCCTGCTGGTGGCGGCGCGCACGGAACTGCACGGCTGCAGCGGGCGCATGCTGGACTGGTGGTTTACGTTTTTCGAGACGACGCAGCACATCAAATGGTGGCACCCGCACGATCACGTGGCCCATCACGGCTGGAACAGCGCGTGGAAAAAGGGAGCAAATTACTACGGCGCCTCGATCGAGGCGGTGGAATCGCTGGGCGACATTCCGCCCGTGAAAGCCAAGCTGAAGTTCCATGACCCGAAGGAAGTATTTGATCCGGCGCAACTGCAACAGGCCCAGGACAGCGGCGCCCTGTCGGCCGCCATTTGCGCGCGCATCGGCTTTGGCGAACATGTACAGCTGGACCCGCAGGGCGATCCGCTCGATGGCGAAATGCTGCACCTGACGCGCGACACGCCCACGGGCTGCGTGCTGCGCAGCCGCTTCTTGCTGGGCCGCAATAGCCTGAATCCCGTGCGCGACGTGCCCGACGTGCTGGGCCTGAATTTGCTGCGCCATTGCTACAGCGAATTTACCTATCTGTCGCGCTTCCTGCCGTCGCTGTACTACGGCGAGCACGCCAACGGGGAAAAGGCGCCGCTGCCCTGGTAAAACATGGTTTTACAACTGCTTGTGCATGCGCGCCAGCGGCAGTTTGATGTCATCGGGCAAGTCCAGGTGAAACTCTTCCGTCACGGCAAAGCCGCTGGCCAGGTACAGTGGCACGCCTGGCAAGGTGGCGGCCAGTTCCAGGGCGGTAAAACCGGCGGCCAGGGCCTGCCGTTCGCAATGGCGCATCAGCATGCTGCCCAGTCCCTGGCGCGCGGCCGCAGGCTCCACAAAGAAGGCGCGGATGCGGCCCGGCTGGCTGGCCGGATCGAGCAGCGGGTCCGGCCCGCTCTTGGCGCGGTCGGCCCCATACAGGGTGGCGCGCTGGCTCCAGCCGCCGCAGGCCAGCATGGCGCCATCGCGTTCGATGATGAAATACGTCCGGTCGGCAACGAGCTGCGTATCGACGCCGAACACGTGGCGCGTGACGGACTCGGCCTGTTCCTGCGTATAAAATCCCGCGCTCAGTTCCACGCCGGAACGCGCGATCAGCGCATTCATGGCGGGTACGTCGGCCGGCAGCGCCACGCGCAAGCCGCTCAAAGCGCCAAAGCTGAACCAGGCACGGCGGATGCGGCCCTGCTCCACTTCATACGTCGCCACCAGTTCCTGCGCCGACACGCCATCGTCCGTGTCGCCGTGGACGATTTCATGGTCGATCACCAGCTTGCCGCAGGCTATGCGGTTGAGCAACTGCGCCCGCGGCCGGCTGGCGGCGAAACGTGCCGTGAAACGGGGGCCAATCTGCGCGCTGCCTTGCGCCAGCAAGGTATCGGGATGCTGGAATTGCTGTGCGTCATCGGCGTAGATGGCCAGCAAGGCCGGCACGTCGTGTGCGTTGTAGGCGTCCAGTTGGGCCTGGACCACCGCCGTTGGCGAAATAAGTGTATCGTTGGCAAGCGCCATGCGTGCACCTGTTGTGATGTGGTTGGAAAGTTGCAAAGCGTAACACTGTCGCTCCTGTCGCGGCGCAGTTTGCTGCGATAATTGTAAGATTCGTTATAAGATTCACCGCAAGAGACATCTTGCGGCGTCACCAATCAATCGCAAATCGCAGCAGGAGTAGATATCATGAAATGGGAAGGCAATCGCGAAAGCGACAATGTGGAAGATCGCCGTGGCGAAGACGGTGGTGGGAGCGGCGGTGGCGGTGGCTTTGGTTTTGGCGGGCGCTCGATCGGCATCGGCACCATCGTCATCGCCCTCGTCGGCTCGTATGTGCTGGGCGTCAATCCCCTGACCTTGCTGAACCTGCTCAGCGGCGGTGGCGGCCAGATCAGCACCCAGCAAAGCCAGGCGCCGGCGCGCCAGCCGCCCGAATCGGACGACATGGCCCGCTTCGTGAAAACCGTGCTGGCCGATACGGAAGACACGTGGGGCGCCCTGTTCAAGGCCGAGGGCGGCAGCTATGTGAAACCCAAGCTGGTATTGTTCTCGGGCAGCATTCCGACCGCCTGCGGCACGGGCCAGAGCGCCAGCGGGCCGTTCTACTGCCCCGGCGACCAGAAAGTCTATCTGGACCTCGATTTCTTCAACTTGATGCAGCAGCGCTTCAAGGTGTCGGGCGAGTTTGCCGAAGCCTACGTGATCGCGCATGAAGTGGGCCACCACGTGCAAAACCTGATGGGCTTGTCCGAAAAGGTCGACAATGCGCGCCGCACGCAGTCGGAGCGCCAGGCTAACGCCATGTCCGTACGCCTGGAATTGCAGGCCGACTGCTTTGCCGGCGTGTGGGCCTTCCACGCGAACCAGGATCGCAAGATCCTGGAACAGGGCGACGTGGAAGCGGCCCTGAAAGCGGCCACGGCCATCGGCGACGATGCGCTGCAGCGCCAGGCGCAAGGCCACGTCGTGCCCGACTCGTTTACGCACGGCACCTCGGAACAGCGCGTGCGCTGGTTTACCAAGGGCATCGAAAGCGGTCAGATTGCCCAGTGCAATACGTTCGAGGCGCGCCAGTTGTAAATGAATCCACGCATGCCGCCCCGCGCGGGCCGGCATGCGCATCCATCAGGGCACGCTGACGTCGTAGCGCTTGCCTAATCGTTTCAGCTCGCCCGTCTCGATCAGGCTGTTCAGTTCCTGGTCGAACTGCAGGCGCAGCTTGTCGAAAGTGGGCGAACGGGGGAAGGCGAAATAGCCGTTTTGTACGTCGATGACTTTGGGCAGGGGTTTCACCTGGCGGCCGTAGCCCAGACGGGCGATGACGGGATCGGTATTGCGGCGGTTGCTGACAAACACGTCGACGTGGTTGTGCACCAGCATCTTCAAGCCATTTTCCACGTTGTTGGCCACGCTGACCTGCAAGCCGGGCCGCACGCGCTCCCAGTCCGCGCCATAGGCCCAGCCATTGAGCAGCACCACCCGGCGGTTCTTCAGCACCGCGTAGTCGCCATCCCAGCCGAAGCTGGCATCCTGGCGCGTATAAAACACCATCTGGTCCTGGTAAAACGGCTTGTCGGAAAACGCCATGCTGGCGATGCGCTCGGGCGTCTTGTAAGGGCCGATCAGGATATCGGCCTGGCCCTGCACCAGCATGGCTTGCGCGCGCGCCCACGGCACCATGCGAAAACGCACGGTGTGCCCCGTGCGCGCCGCCATCAGGCGCAGCAGTTCCGCGCCCAGGCCGCCATATTCACCGCTGTTTTGATACTCGAACACGCGCTCGAACTGCGCGCCCACGGCCAGCAGTTCCCGGGCTGGCGCCTGCGATGGCACAAGCAGCACGGGCCACAGCAGCGCCAGGGCCAGCAGGCGCCGCCCTGCTTTTTTCATCAGCCGACGATGCGCAAGGAGTAATCGGTGGCCCGCACATCCTTGGTCAGGCTGCCGATCGAGATGCGGTCCACGCCTGTTTCGGCGATGGCGCGCACGGTGTCGACGTTGATGCCGCCGGACGCTTCCAGCAAGGCGCGGCCAGCCGTCAATGCCACGGCGTCGCGCATCATGTCGTTGCTGAAGTTATCGAGCAGCACGGAGACGGCGCCCGCATCCAGCGCTTCCTGCAATTGCGCCAGGGTTTCCACCTCGATTTGCACGGGCACGCCCGCGTCGAGGTTGCGCGCGTTTTCCAGGGCCTGGCTGACGCCGCCGGCGGCCGCGATATGGTTTTCCTTGATCAAAATGCCGTCGTACAGGGCCAGGCGCTGGTTCTTGCCGCCACCGACGCGTACCGCGTACTTTTGCGCCAGGCGCAGGCCAGGCAAGGTCTTGCGCGTATCTAAAATGGACGCCTTGGTGCCGGCGACCACATCGACATACTGGCGCGTGGCCGTGGCGACCGCCGACAGCAATTGCAGGAAATTGAGGGCGCTGCGCTCGGCCGTGAGCAAGGCGCGCGCCGGCGCTTGAATCGTGCAGACGACGCTGTCGGCCGTCATCAGGTCGCCTTCGGCGTAATGCCAAACGATGTCGATGCTGCGGTCCAGGCTTTTCATGATGCCTTCGAACCACGGCGCGCCGCACAGCACGGCCGCTTCGCGCACGATGACACGTGCCGTGACGATATGGTCGGGCGGCACCAGCTCGCCCGTCAGGTCGCACTGACCCACGTCTTCCAGCAAGGCAGCCAGCAAATTGCCTTCGAACGCGCGCGCCAGGGCCGCATCAAAAGGAGCGAAAGAATTAACGAGGGTACTCATGCTGGACCGATTCCTTGGAACAATGTGGTTTCTTTTGCCAGGTCAGCACCCGGCTTGAGGCCTGCCTTCTTGGCGGCGGCGAAATCGAGCATACGGTTGATCGAGCGCACGGCCAGCTGGCCGACGGCAGGATCGACGTGGATTTCGTTATGCATGTTTTCCAGCGTCTGCGCCAGGTTCAGCAAGCCGTTCATGGCCATCCACGGGCAGTGCGCGCAGCTCTTGCAGGTGGCGCTGTTGCCGGCCGTGGGCGCTTCGATGAAACGTTTTCCTGGCGCGGCCGCGCGCATTTTGTGCAGGATGCCGTTGTCGGTGGCGACAATAAAAGTGTCCGTGTCCATGGTTTGCGCTGCCGCAATCATTTGCGACGTGGAACCGACCATATCGGCCAGCGCCACCACGTTCGCGGGCGACTCCGGGTGCACGAGCACCTTGGCTTGCGGATACTCTTCCTTGAGCAAATCGAGTTCGATGCCCTTGAATTCGTCATGCACGAGGCAGCTACCCTGCCACAGCAGCATGTCGGCGCCCGTCTGCTTTTGAATATACCCGCCCAGGTGCTTGTCGGGCGCCCACAGGATTTTCTTGCCCTGCGCATGCAGGTGAGCCACGATATCGAGGCCGATGGACGAGGTCACCATCCAGTCCGCGCGCGCCTTGACGGCCGCGCTGGTGTTGGCGTAGACGACAACCGTGCGGTCCGGATGGGCGTCGCAGAAGGCCGTGAATTCATCGGCCGGGCAACCGAGGTCGAGCGAACAGGTCGCGTCGAGATCGGGCATCAGCACGGTTTTCTCGGGACTGAGGATCTTTGCCGTTTCGCCCATGAAACGCACGCCGGCCACGACGAGGGTCTTGGCCGGATGGTCGCGCCCGAAGCGGGCCATTTCCAGGGAATCGGAGACGCAGCCGCCTGTGGCTTCGGCCAGGTCTTGCAGATCAGCATCAACGTAGTAGTGGGCAACGAGCACGGCTTCGCGCTCGATCAGCAGGCGCTTGATGCGCGTGATCAGTTCGGCTTTTTCAGCCGGGGAAGGCGTCGCTGGCGTGCGTGCCCAGGCGTGGGCAGTGCAGCTGGCTCCGTCTTGTGGATGTTCGTACTCGACGGATTTGATGGCTAAAGTTTGCATGGCTGTGTCAAACAAAAACGGGATAGACCGGCACGATTGCAATAAAGCAGGTGCGCCGGAACGAAAGGACCGCGGCGCGTCGGTGTGGTGCTGGGTGGCTTCGCTGGCCGGAATTGTCGGATTACGCGACCAATCCGGGCAACTCACCCTGACGTAGGTCGGATTAGCGCACAGCGCGTAATCCGACGCAACGTTACCCTACAAATTAATCAATACCTTGGCTCTTCAAATAGTCTTCGTAGTTGCCACGGTAATCGACCACTTCATCTTCCTTGATCTCGATGATGCGGTTCGCCAGCGAGGAGACGAATTCGCGGTCATGCGACACGAAGATCAGGGTGCCAGCGTATTTTTCCAGCGCGATGTTCAGGGATTCGATCGATTCCATGTCCATGTGGTTGGTCGGCTCATCGAGCATCAGCACGTTGTGGCGGCCCAGCATCAGCTTGCCGTACATCATGCGGCCTTTTTCACCACCGGACAGTACCTTGACGGCCTTTTTCACATCGTCGCCACCGAACAGCAAGCGGCCCAGGATGGAGCGCACGGCCTGGTCGTCGTCGCCCTCTTTCGTCCACTGGCCGATCCAGTCGGTCAGGTTCGTGTCCTTGGCGAAATCTTCCGTCGGATCTTGCGGCATGTAGCCCACGTTGGCGTTTTCCGCCCACTTCACGCGGCCCTGGTCAGGCTGCAAGCCGGCAATGTCGCCCGCGATGCAGCGCAGCATGGTGGTCTTGCCGGCGCCGTTGGCGCCGATGATAGCGATGCGTTCGCCCGCTTCGACCATGATGCTGAAGTTCTTGAACAGCTGGCGGTCGAAACCTTTCGAGATGTTCTCGACTTCCACGGCCAGGCGGTGCAATTTCTTTTCGCCGTCGAAACGCACGAAGGGATAGGCGCGCGACGATGGCTTGATGTCGTCGACCTTGATCTTTTCGATCTGCTTGGCGCGCGACGTGGCCTGGCGGGCCTTCGATTTATTGGCTGCGAAGCGGCGCACGAATTCCTGCAGCTCGGCAACCTTGTCTTTCGCTTTCGCGTTGTTGGCCAGCTGCTGGTTGCGCGCCTGGGTCGAAGCGAACATGTATTCGTCGTAATTGCCTGGGTAAATCTTCAGGGTGCCGTAGTCCATGTCGGCCACGTGGGTGCAGACCTGGTTCAGGAAGTGGCGATCATGGGAAATGATGATCATGGTGGAGTTGCGCTCGTTGAGCACGTCTTCCAGCCAGCGAATCGTGTTGATATCCAGGTTATTCGTCGGCTCGTCGAGCAGCAGGATGTCCGGGTTCGAGAACAGCGCCTGCGCCAGCAGCACGCGCAGCTTCCAGCCTGGCGAGACATTGCTCATCGGGCCTTGATGCAGGTCGATGGCGACACCGGCGCCCAGCAACAGTTCGCCGGCGCGCGATTCGGCCGTGTAGCCGTCGTATTCGGAGACTTTGCCTTCCAGCTCGGCCGCCTGCATGTAGTCATCGTCGGTCGCTTCCGGGTTCGCGTAGATCGCGTCGCGTTGCTGGATGGCGGCCCACATTTCCGTGTGGCCCATCATGACGACGTCGAGGACGCGCATGTCTTCAAAGGCAAACTGGTCCTGGCGCAGCTTGCCCAGGCGTTCGTTGGTATCGAGCATGACGTTGCCGCCCGACGGGTCCAGATCGCCGCCCAGGATCTTCATGAACGTCGACTTGCCGCAGCCGTTCGCGCCGATCAAACCATAGCGGTTGCCGTCGCCGAACTTGACGGAGATATTCTCAAACAATGGCTTTGCGCCAAACTGCATCGTAATATTTGCTGTAGATAGCATGTGATATTGGGTCTTTATTCAGTTAAAACAGCTAGTTAGGTACTTTGCACCCATTATACAGCACCCACCCTCTTCCCTCTATAGGGGGCCAGCCAGGACGTTGGAAATCAATGCAAAGAAATAATGGCAAGAAAATACGATTGCCGTATTCCCATTTAGCAGATACGCTGCGCGGCATCCGTTTTCTCCCTCTACCTTACAGGCCTCACTTGAAAAAAATCACCATCGCCGCCGCCCTGGCCGCCGTTGCCGTTGCCGTTGCCGTCGCCGCCTCCGTCTACGCTTCGCCCTACTACACCTTGCACCAGATCAAGACCGCGCTGGCCGAGCGCAACGCCAAAGCCCTGGCCGCACACGTGGACTTCCCCGCCTTGCGCGCCAGCGTCAAGACGCAGCTGGAGGCCAGCATGGCACGCAGCATCGAAGCGACCGCCGGCAGCGGCAACCCGCTGGCCGCGCTGGGCCAGTCGATCGCCAGTGCCATGCTGGGCAAGATGGTCGATACCATGGTCTCGCCCGCAGGCGTCGTCGCGCTGGTCAACAAGAGCGCCGTCAGTCCGCAAGCAAGCGACACGGCGGACGCGCCCGCCGATGGCGCGCAGAAAAAGGCCGAGTATTCGGCAGGCTATGCCGGCGTGAACACCTTTGTCGTGCGGGCAAAAGACGGTAATGCGCAGGACGGCGCGCTGGTCCTGCTGCGCCATGGCGTGTGGGGCTGGAAACTCAGTTCAATCGAGATTGCGTCGGCGATGGCCGCACGTTAAGTGGGAAATTTCATGCTGAAACACCCAGCTTTATCGCTGGCCATGGCCCTTGCCAGCGCCACATCACTCGCCCACGCACTCGATGGCACAGCCGGGAGCAGCCACTCCGTTGCCGCGCGCATGCAGGCGGAAACATCCACGGCCGCCGATCCTGACGCCCCTGCCCCGCTACCCGTGCCCAGCGACATTTCGCTGGCCGAACTGGAGCGCCGTCTGGCATTGGGACAGGCGCAGGCCGCTGAAAAACACTATACCAGCGCGCTCGATCCGGTCGCTTTGACCGGCCTGGCGCAACAGATGGGCTGTATGGATATCGTCGGCGTGCAGCCGTTCGGTTTCCCGCTGGAACAAGCGCAACCCACCGTCCTGAGCGGCGCGCACTTGCTGGCCCGCTGCCCGGACCGGGCCTATGTGACGATCACGGCCATGTCAATGGCGGGCAAAACGGGCAAGCGCGCCCGCATGGCGGCGCAATCGTTCAAGCAGACTGTGGATGGCAGGCCAGCGCGGCGCCTGTATTACAAGGCGCCCAACGGACGCCAGAAGGAATCGCTGACCATCATCGATGGCAGCCATGCGTATGCGCTCGAATACTGGTCGCTCGATGACAGCCAGCAAAGCGGCATGGTGGGCATGCGCCGCATGGAAACATTGACGTTGCCGCAACAAGCCGGGCAAAATTAGTCAATATACTGTATATTTATACAGTTATCGACTATTCTCCTGTCCGCCATGCCTGCACACCCGCACAACGCCTTGCCCTACACCATCTGCGTCAGCGCCACGATCGACGCGGAGGCCGAGCAAACCATCCTCGAGGGCTTGAACGCCTACAACGATGCCATCACCGGCTATAGCGACAGGCAGGTATTGAGCGTGGTCGTGCGCGACCGCGACAGCCAGCGGGTGCTGGGCGGCGCCATGGGCCGGACCTCGCTGGGCCTGCTGTTTCTCGATCTGTTTTATTTGCCCGCCGCCTTGCGTGGGCTGGGCCTGGGCAGCCAGATACTGGCGCAATTCGAAGAGGAAGGACGCCGGCGCGGCTGCGCTTCGGCGGTGCTGTACACCATCAGTTTCCAGGCGCCCGAATTTTACGAGCGGCGCGGCTGGCGCCGCTTCGGCGACATCGCCTGCAGCCCCGAAGGCACGAGCCGGGTATTCATGAGCAAGGCCTTGTAGGCTGCATACGACAGTGGCCGGCGGCAAACCTGCCGCCAGCCACGATCAAGCACGGTCAACAACCGCTGCTTACATGCCCAGCGACTTGAGCAGATCAGCGTTGTCGTCGTCTTCCGGTTCCGCCGCAGGCGCGGGAGCGGCGTCGCGTTCGCGGTTCGCGAATTCGCCATCCATCAGCGAGTCGGCGTCGACTTCGCGCGAATCGAAATCGTGCAGCTTGATGAACTCGGTACGGTCGATCGCCAGTTCCAGATAGAAAATATTGTTCTTTTCCGTATAGAAAGTGACGCGGCGCATTTCCGGGCGGTCCAGCGGCGTGTCGACGCTAAGCATCACCTGCTTGTTCAGCACCAGCATCTTCGGCTGGCTTTGGGTGATGTTCGTTTGCAGTTCGCGCCGCACCTTGCCCGTGAAGTCGCCCACGATCTGGTTCATCAGCTCGCCCATGATGTTCGACACTTCGTCCGACGTGTAGAAGCTGGCCAGTTCCGACTTCGGCATGCCCATGTGCAACATATAGCGCTCGTAGATTTCCATTGCCGTATCGGCGGCAAAATTAAGCACCACCAGGCCTGTGAAACCGCCATCGAACATCACGAAACAGCCGATGTCCGGCTTCAGGCCGGTCTTCGTAATGCGCTGCACCATGCCTGAATAATTGACTTTACTTTGCGTTGCAACGTTGAGCACCCGAACCACCGAGTTGCACAAACTCATCAACAAATCTTCTGTACCGTACACAACATCCTTTTCTGCATCCATGAGCAACCTCTCCTACTATTTTTAAGATGACAGCACTGTTCCCTGCCCGCCGCGAGCCGAAACTGACCGTTTCGCTCAGCTGGCGGACGACTTCACCTTTGCATGCCTGACCTTGCGTGGCGGGGCGCGCCGCGTTGCCGCCGGTACGAACCGCCCTCTTACCTTTTTCTGTATAGAAATAACTGTATAGAAATAAGTATCATGCGCAGAATACCCAGATGTAACATTTCCGTCCAGCCATACCTGCATTTACTTGACGATCTGTGCGGAAATACCAATACATCGCAAGGCAACATTATGCGGAAGATAAGCATGCAGAAAGAATCAGCCTGGCACGCTTGAAACCATGGCGAAAAGGCAGCATCACGTATACTGCCCCCGCGGGACGCAACGGCGCCGCCAGGACAACAACCAGCGAAAGGCATGAGAGGATGAGTACACTGCAAGAACAGGCAACGGCGGAAATGATGGCGGCCGTGGAGGCGTGGTTTGCCGAGCGCCTGAAGCGCACCGATCTGGAAAGCGCCGTGAATCGGACCACCCTGCAGATGGGCATCTTTAATGATTTCTTGCTCGACTACAAACCAGGACGCACCACCGCCGACGAGATCGACCTGGGCTTCGACGACGACGTGCGTCCCCGCACGCCGGCGCGCCTCGATGAAGCCGTCGTGCGCGACAGCATCGCGCCCCAGCTGGTTGCCATGGTGCAAGCGAAGCTGGAGACACTGGCCGACACACCGATGATCGACTACCGCTTCAGCTTCCGCGGCAAATTCCAGACGGCGCAGGGCAAGCTGCACCTGACCTTGCTGGAATACGTCAACGAAGGCAAGCGCCAAACCCTGCTCGAACGCATACATACTTACGTCACGCAAAAACTCGAGCACGGCAAGCGGCCGACGAAAAAACTGGAAACCTTCTTCCTCGCGCGCCACCTGCTCGATCCCCTGCTGTTTCCGCAGCCCGATATCGCCTGGACGATCGCCCTATTCGAGCGCATCGAGCAACTGAACAAGTCGCGCCCGCAAGCGCTGGCCGAACACCGCAGCGACATCATCCAGGCCGTGACGGCCTGGGCGGAAAAGCAGTTCCTGCCGCAGTTCTATGACGTGCAGAAATCGAGCTACCGCAGCGCCGAATACAGCTTGAAAGCGGGCGCGGCGCCAGACGCGCAGGCGCTGGCGCCGATCGACCTGCTGCTGTATGGCGCCGTGATGATATTGCGCCACGAACCGAGCTACGCCAAGTCGACGGGCCTGAAATTCCTGGAAATCGCCCGCGAACTGGGTAGCGAACGGGCCGTGCGCATGCTCAAGGAAGGCAGCGGCACTTTCGCGCCCGACGCCATCCACCTGAAAAATGCCCAGCTGGAATGCCGCGCCAACGATGTGTTTGCCACGATTAACATCAGCATCGTCCAGGAAGAGGAAGACGCGTATGCGCAGGCGCTGGCGTTCGTCACGCATTTGCTGAACAACGGCTTTCCGAAAAGCTACCAGATCAAGCTCAAATCGAAGGTCAAGGCATATCTGCCCTTGAAAGGACTGGCGAAATCCGACACGCACCGCTTCTTTGCCAACGCCCTCGCCTGGCCCGCCCTGCAGCCGCAGATGGAAGCGTATGCGCGCGCCGCCATCGAGCAATTCGAATTTTATGCCGATACGGAAGGCGAAAAGAACTGCATGCCAGGCAGTTACGCCACGTTTGGGCTGGGCCTGCTCGACGCTCGCTATTTCCCGCTGGTGCAGCACTACATGGCCAACGTCGACGAGGAACACCAGTGTGTGCAGGACCAGTTCACGGCGGCCTTTGCTGAAAAGCATGGCGTCACGCCAGACTCCGTCCCCGTGCTGGCGGCCTGCCTGCGCGCGTGCACGGATAACGCCAAAGTGAAAATCCAGGCGGAACTGGAAGATGTCGAGAAACTGGAACTATTCTTCCAGCAACTGCAAGGGCTGGAAGGCTATCAGGTGGAACACATGCTGTATCCAGTCTGGGGCAAGCTGGAAAAAGTGGCGACGCTGGCGCGCAAGGCGCAAGGCCGGCGCAAGGAGCTGCTGCTGGCTTTGCTTGAAGCAGCCAGCAAGGGGTAGGCCTAATGTGTGCAACGTTATGACTTTCACCATTTATAATGCGGGCGCCAAAATTTCTTTAAAGCATCTTTTGGCGCCTGACATTGAATCATGGAGAAAATACATGCAACAAACACAAACAAGCTCGCGCGCCGCCCTGCTGGCGGCAAGCATGGCCGCCGCCGTGGCGCTGGCTCAGCCCGCCATCGCCGCCGACGCCGTGGAACTAGCTCCGCTGGACGTAGCCAATCTGTACATCAAGACCATCATCAACCAGGATGAAGCCAGCGTTGCCAAACTCAACGCCTACCTGCGCCCGACCCGCCTGGCGGGCCATCAAAGCGCCGAATACGCGTCGTACAGCGGCTTGAAGGAAGCGGATGCCAAGTTCCCAACGCAAACGGGCAAACTGATCGCCGACCTGTTCCCCGCGACCATGCGCGCGGCCCTGACGCCCGCCGCCGAACAGCTGGCCGCGAACGTTATCGCCGCCAAGAATGGCACCGCCTGCCAGGCCACCAAGGCGGACCCGGTCACGGTGGAAAACGGCATGCAGACGGTCGCCGTCAGCTTCGAATGCCAGGTCGTCAAGGCGCCTGTCGCCTGGGCGCCTGCGGCCCAGCAACTGGCGAAGAGCGGCTGCAAGGTCGAGCAATGCAAGGCCGGCCTGGAAAAGATCGCCGCAACCTACACGAGCTCGCCGAAGCAGACGTGGCGCGCCGTGTTTGGCGTCAGCCGCGAAAAGAACTCGGAAGCGTGGCGCAACGATTTCGCGCGCGAAACCTTCGATGAAATCTGGGAATACTTGTAATCCTACACGGAGCTTTAAACTGCCGATGGACAAGCCCAAACTGACCCCAGTCGCCCAGCCTGCAGGCCTGGCCTTGCTGCAGCTGCTCGCCCCCGAGCATGTGGAGGTCACGCTGGGCGCGCAAGTGCTGGCGCAGGACTTGCCTGCCCTGCACGGCAAGCAATTGCTGGCGCTGCTGCGCCGGCTGCGTGCAGCCCAATCCAACCAGCAGCACTATGCGGGCGCCAGCGTCGAGCAGGCTGAACAGCTATTCGGTGCCGCCATCGCCGCCGTCAAGGCGGAACTGGCCAAGCGCCCGCATATCCCCAACAAGCAGGAAGCGAAGGCCTTGCGCCAGGCGGCGGCAAAAAAGCGCTGATCGAGGCGCAAGCCGGCCGCCAGCGAGGCCGTTTCGTGTGGGCAAGCTCGCCGGCCCCCTCCTATAATCGGAGGCTCTATTGTTTCCGCTACAGAAAGTTCCCCATGCCCACACAATTTTCCCGCCAGGTATTCGGCTGCGCCATACTTGCTTTCTCCGCTCTGGCAAGCGCGCAGGCGGCCGGCCTTCCAGCCATCGGCCCCGTCGACGCGCGCGCCGTGTGGCAGGAACGCTCGCTGTCGGCTTGCCGCAGCGAACAATCGACGACCGCGCCCGACGTCTGCCTGTTGCGCACCATGCAGCGCAGCGGCGCGCATCCGCAAGCCATCGCCGCCGCCCGGATGCTGGTGAAGGCAAACAAGGCCGGCTTCATCTCCGCCTGGCGCCCGCTGGGCAAGGCGGCCCTGGCCACCGTTACCTATCCGTTCCGCGCCAACACGAATGAAGGCACCTTGCTGATCGGCAGCGATGGCGCCGCCATCGACGTCGACGAAGGCTCAGTGGGCGAGGAAGACCGCGCCACGCCGGCCTGGCGCGCGTTTGCCGCCGCCCATCCGGACGCTGTCCCGTTTGCGCCCGCCGATTTCGTCGGCAGCACGGCGACCAGCGATGGCGGCCAGAGCGTGCTGTTTTCCACGCCCCTGATCACCTGCCACGCCTGCGCCGAGGATGGCGCGCTGCTGGTCGCCTACACGATCGACAAGGCAGGTATCGTGCGCGAGCGGAAACTCTTGACGATCAAGTAATGCTGCACCAAAGATAAGATAGAATTGCCCGATGGCACGTCCATACACGTACATGCCATCGATCCACTACTTATCACGGGAAACCATGCGCCGCTCCTGCCTTGCACTGCACCTCGCCGCCGCCCTGCTGCTGTCCAGCCCCTTCCACCTCGCCAATGCCGCGCCCGCCGCCACCGCTTCCTCCAGCGCGGCCACGCCGCTCGTCATCGGCGAAAGTTTCAGCATCGATTCGCAGGCGCTGCAGGAAAAGCGCCACATCAATGTGTACATGGCGCGCGCCTGGGATACGCCCCCCGACGCACCGTTGCCCGTGCTGTACATGCCGGACGGCGGCGTAGCGGAAGATTTTTTGCACGTGGCCGGCTTGCTGCAAGTGTCGGTAGCGAATGGCACGATGCGCCCTTTCATGCTGGTCGGCATGCAAAACACGCAGCGCCGGCGCGATTTGACGGGGCCGACGGAGAATGCGGAAGACCGCAAGATCGCCCCCATTGTGGGTGGCGCGTCGGCCTACCGGGCCTTCATCCGCGACGAACTGATGCCGGAAGTCAGGCGCCGCTACCGCACGACGGGTGAGACGGCCATCGTCGGCGAATCGCTGGCCGGCCTGTTCGTGGTGGAAACCTATCTGCTGGAACCGCAGTTGTTCGACCATTACCTGGCCTTCGACCCCAGCCTGTGGTGGAACCACGGCGCCCTGCCGCGCCAGGCGGCCGGGCTGATAGCCAAGGGCAAACCAGGCAAGCACAGCCTGTACCTGGCATCGAGCAGCGAAGCGGGCATCGCCATCGAAGTGCAGCGCCTGGCCGAGGTGCTGGAGAAACAGGCACCGGGCGGCCTGCAATGGCATGTGGAAAAGATGCAGGAAGAAACCCACGGCACGATCTATCACCCGGCAGCCCTGAAGGCGTTCCGCAGCGTATTCCAGCCGCAGGCGCCGGCTGGGCAATAAAACATGGACAAACTGTAATCTGGCGGGGAACGTAATAGCAAGATCGGGCGGGTAAAATCGGCGGCCCTTCTTTCCCCGCCCGATTACAGATATCCATGAGTTTTCTTCAATTATTTATCCTTTCCATCGTCCAGGGCTTCGCCGAGCTGCTGCCCGTGTCCAGTTCCGCCCACGTCATCATGGCGGAAAAATGGATGGGCCTCGATCCCACCTCGCCGGAGCTGACCATGCTGCTGGTGATGCTGCATACGGGCACCATGTTCGCCGTCATCGTGTATTTCTGGAAATCCTGGCGCGCCACGTATTTCAGTTCGGCCAGCGCCTTCCGCAGCAATGTCCTGCTGCTCGCGGCCGCCACGGCCCTGACGGGCATCGTCGGCTTCGGATTGCTGAAGGGCATTACGCACGTCATGAGCAAGGATGCGCCCGGTTTTGAAATCGAACACCTGTTCGGCAACGCGAAGCTGATGGCCGCCGCGCTGGCTGCCGCCGGCGTCCTGATCATTGTCTCGTCGCGCCTGCAAGCGCGCCAGCATGGCACCTTGTCCATCGGCAAGGCGATGGTGATCGGCGCCGTGCAAGGCCTGTGCCTGCCTTTCCGGGGCTTTTCCCGCTCGGGCGCCACCATTTCCGCCGGCATCGCCATGGGCGTGCCGCAGCGCCGCGCCGAGGAATTCAGCTTTGCCCTGGCCGTCGTGCTGACCCCTGCCGTGCTGGCCAAGGAAGGCTGGCGCTTCTACCAGGCCGTGGCAAATGGCAGCCTGGACCATCTGGAACACGGCAACAGCCTGCTGCACCTGCTCGGCCCCAGCCTGCTGGGCATGCTGCTGTCGTTCCTGGCCGGCTTGCTGGCCCTGCGCTGGCTGTCGCGCTGGCTCGAGCAAGGGCGCTGGCATTTCTTTGGCGCGTATTGCCTGCTGGCCTCCTTGGTAGTGCTGTACCTGGGGTAAAATCGCCGGGTTTGCAGTTTATACACACATCCCAGCCAGGTTTACAGAAAGCCAACGATGAATTTCGCCGCCACCGCCGCCCTCTCGCTTGCCATGTCCACCGACGCCTTCGCGGCCGCCGTGGGCAAGGGCGCCGCCCTGCACAAGCCGCAATGGCGCGAGGCGCTGCGCACGGGGCTGATCTTTGGCGTCATCGAAGCCATCACGCCCATCATCGGCTGGGCCCTGGGCAGCGTGGCCGCACCTTACGTGGAAGCGTGGGACCACTGGATCGCCTTCAGCCTGCTGGGCATCATCGGCTTGCTGATGATACGCAACGCGCTGTCCGATGCCGACGAGGAAGAGGCGCCAGCGCAGTCGCACTCGTTCTGGGTGCTGGCCGTGACGGGCCTGGCCACCAGCATCGATGCCATGGTGGTGGGCGCTGGCCTGGCCCTGCTGGGCGCTAATATTGTCGTGACGGCCGCCGCCATCGGTTTTTCCACCTTCGTCATGGTGACCCTGGGCGTGATGCTGGGCCGAGTGCTGGGTACGGTGGCGGGCCGGCGCGCTGAACTGGTGGGCGGCCTGGTGCTGATCATCATCGGCTGCGTGATCCTGTACGAGCATATCGGCCATCCGGCCTGACGATGGGCCGGGCAACGGGCGCGCACGCCACAGGCACCAGCGTGGCTGGCGACGCGCTTTGTGCTACATTCAAGGCTCTGCATTCCTGTCTCGCAAGGTGACCATCATGGAAACTCTTGAGCTGCTTTTTGCCTCGCTGGTGCGCGAAACGGCTGAATCGATACGCGACCACCACATACCATTTGCCATCAAACACGACGAGCGCGCCTATTTCGAGTGGATGGATGGGCATCCGATCAATGGCTATATCCAGGAAGCGTATCGGGAGATCGAGGAAACCGCCCAGCAGATCCGCGCCATTCGCGCGGGGTGATGACGCTTGCCGCAAGCTACTGCGCGGGGCGCTTTGCGGCTGGCGATGCTCACCGCACCAAAGTGCGGTTGCGCTTCTCAGCCACACATCCCCTCCGCTCGCTACGCTTGCAGCAAGCGTCGATACGCTAGTTGAACCATTGCTTGAATTGGCGGTCTTGAGCCAAATCAAACACTCAGCTGTTCGATACGCATAAAAAGGTCCGGGCCACGACAATCGGGTCTGGAGGCGGGAGACATGGATCAGGGACAAAAACACCAGATCAGGGGTTATGAATTTCATGTGGCGGGGGCGCTGGAGAAGGATGGGCGCTACCGGGGCATGATTTTGATCAGCAAGCGCGGCGATACGCAGCAGGCCTACGCCAAGCCGGTGCTGATTGAAACGCCCAGCAGTTTCAAGTCCGTGCATGCGGCTTTGATCGAGGCATCGGCGTATGCCCAGGAACTCATCTATAACGGCGCCATCAAGGCGCTGCTGCCGGCCGATGCGCCGCTCGCTACAAAGCAGGCACCGCAGGCGCCGCAGCCGCCGGATTTCGTCGGCAACTGACGCCGGCAAGTCCATCCGGACGCCTTGGCGGCGCGTATAATGACGCGCTTTCCCGGATGAAAACACAGAACAATGGAATATGTGAACTTGCCGCTGGTCTTCCTCGTCGGCTGCGCGCTGATTGCCTTGCTGGCCAAGAAGAATGGCTATTCGTGGTACCTGTTTTTCTTTGCCATCGCCGTGCCCGTGCCCCTGTTGCTGCTGGCCTTGCCACATGTGCTGGGTGTGGAGACCGCCTCACTGACCTCCGTACGGCTGGGCGCTACCCTGCTCTTCCCCCTGGCCGGCCTGCTGCTGGCCTTGCGGGGCAAGCGCTAAGGCCGTTTCAACGTGCCGACACGCCATCGGCCAGGCGCCAGCCGATGGACAGCGCCAGTTGCTGCGCCTCTTTTTCATTGCTGCAATCGTCGTAATCGCAAGTGTCCGCATACGCGCCGCAGGCCTGGTTCTGGCTCACATACGAGCCGACCCAGCGGCCATCGCGGCGCTGGCTGGCCGTGGCGCTGATGATAAAGCCTTTGTGGATGGTGGGATTTTCAAAAGACATATTTCCTCCAGTACAAGAAGCGTCAATAAGCTGACTGGTCCCTACTGTGCGCCGCACACCGCTGGCGGTCTGTACGTTTGATCACACACAGGAAGCGCGCACGCGCCTGCCCGCGCGTGACCGGGCGATCGGGTATGATTTCGCCATGTGTGGACGATTCGATCAAAATGACACGGCGCGCGTGCTGGCGTCGTCCTTCGGCTGGACCGACGCCGTATTCGACAGCGAAGCCGAGCCGCACCTGAACGTGTCGCCCGGCACCTACCGGCCCGTGCTGCACATCCAGGATGGCGTGCACCGGGTCGACGATGTCTTCTGGGGCTACCGGCCCGCCTGGGCAGCCGCGGCCACACCCGCTCCCGGCAAGAAAAAAATCCCTATCGCTATCAATGCCCGCCTGGAAAAACTCGCCGGCGCCTACTGGAAACCCTTGCTGCGCGCGGGGCGCGGCATCGTTTGCGTGAATGGCTGGTATGAATGGACGGGAGAGAAAGGCAGCAAGCAACCGTGGCACATCCACCGCAAGGACCGCGCGCCTCTGTTCCAGCTGGCGCTGGCCCAGTTCGGCCCCTACAAGCACAACCGCGAGGAAGCGGGCTTCGTGCTGGTGACGGCCGACAGTCTGGGCGGCATGGTCGATATCCACGACCGCCGCCCCGTGGCCGTCAGCCAGGAAGACGCGCACCGCTGGCTCGATCCCGCCCTGACACCCGAGCAAGCGCTGCAACTGGCGCGCACCTGCATGCTGGATGTGGAACTGTTCGAGTGGCATGCCGTCGACAATCCGCTGGTGCCGACCGCCAAGGCCAAAGCACCATCGCCGGCCGCGGCGCAAAGCGCGTTTGACTGGGGAACGGACTAAGGCAATGGATTAAGGCAAGCGCGCCAGCCGGCGCCACAGCGCCTCCATCGGCCCTTGCCGAAAGTAACGCAGCCAGTAACGGCTTAGCACCACCTGCCCCGCCATGATCAGCACGGCCAGGCCCAGCATCTCGGCCGGACGCAAACTGGCGCCCCAGCCCAGGCCCGGCCCCTGCAGCAGCCACGTGCCGATCAGCGACTGCAGCAGATAGTTGCTCAACGCCATGCGTCCCACGGGCGCCAGCCATGTCCCAAGCCAGCGCAGCATGAAGGGACCGGCCAGCATCAATGCCGCCACGTAGCCAGCTGCCAGCACGGGGCCGCCGGCGAACAGGCCCACTTCGAACAGGGCCGTATCGAACACGGTCTGATACGGATCGGCCACCTGCCACGCGACGGCGCCGGCCGCCAGCAGGTTGAACGGCAAGCCCAGGCCCAGCCCTACGGCGCAAACGCGGCGCCACAGGCGCTGGTGGCGCCGCGGCTGCGTCAACCAGCCACAACGCACGGACAAGATGCCCAGCAAGTACAGCACGATGACGTGCGGCAGCATGACGGTGGCGTACAGCAAGGAGACGAGGAAATCGTTGGCGCGCAGCCTGGCCACGGCCCATACGCTGCCTTGCGTGTAGATGGCGTAACGCTCCGCAAAGCCTTGCAGGTCGCGCGCGATGTCCGGCGCGCCACCCTGCTGGCCCACGGGAATGAGCAAGCACATGAACAGCAGAAAACCGGCCGCGACCAGCCAGGCGCGGTTGCGTATGCGGCTGAGCCTGGCGGATGCCAGTGGCAGGATCAGCATGCCGGCCACGGCATACGAGGTCAGCACGTCGCCGCTCCAGATGAGGAAACCGTGCAGCAGACCAAACACGAGCAGCCAGCGCAGCCGGCGCCGGTAGACCGCTTGCGCCTGCTCCCAGCTGCCCAGCTGGCGTTGCAGCGAACGTGTCTGCAGGGCAAAACCGGCGCCAAACAAAAACGCGAAGATGGGATAGAACTTGAATTGCGCCAGCGCCGCAATCCCGAAAATGACGAGCTGGTCGAGCACAGGCGGCTGCGCCGGCAAGGTGCCGTAGCGCAAGGAAATCGTGCCCCAGGCAAAGCCCCAGATATTCACCAGCAGGATGCCAAACACGGCAAGACCGCGCAGCACGTCGAGCTGCAACAGCCTGCCGGGCTTGGTGGACTTGGCGTTCAGGGAGTTCAGGGAGTTCAGGGGCGCGCCAGGGTCGGGTAGTCGGTCACCTGCAGGCTGAAGCCGGACGCATCCGACTGCAGGCGCGCGTGGCCGCCGAACGGCAAGGTGACGCGGCGGCGGATATGGCCAAATTCCAGCCCCGTCAGCACGGGCACGGGCAGGCGCTGGCGCACATAGGCCAGCATGGCGTCGAAATCATAACCGTTATCCATGGGGCTCAATTTATAGGCGGAAAAATCACCGAGCACGACCGCTTGCTGGCGCCCGATCACGCCCGCGTGCAGCAATTGCAGCAGCATGCGCTCGACCCGGTACGGGTGTTCGTTGACGTCTTCCAGAAACAAAATGCCGCCATCGATTTCCGGGAAATACGGCGTACCGAGCAGATGCACGAGCATCGCCAGGTTGCCGCCCCATAATTTGCCGCTGACTTCGACCTGCGGATTGCCCGCCGCCGTGCCCGTGACCGTGTGCGTGGGACCTGCCAGGCACGACCACAGTTGATCCAGTGTAAATTGCTCGGGTTCGTCGCGCGTAAAATCGTCGCAGAGCATGGGGCCGGCAAAGCTGGCGCGGCCCGTTTTCGCCATCAAGCCCATGTGGAAGGCCGTGAAATCGCTGTAGCCGACAAACAGCTTGCCACTGTCCGCCATGCCGTCGAAATCAATATCGGGCAGGATGCGGCTGATGCCGTAGCTGCCGCGCAAGGCGAGCACCACTTGCACGTCCGGATCGGCCGCTGCCGCGTTCAGCTGCGCCAAACGGCCCGCATCCGTGCCGCCGAAGCGCTGGAAGGTGTGCTCGGGGTCGTAGTAATTGTGGACGGTGGCGCCTTGCGCCTGCAAGCGGGCGATGCCGCGCGCCACGGCCGCGTCGTCGGGCGCGCAACCGCCCGGCGCCACGATGGCGATGCCAATCTCAGGTGTCTTCAAAATGCCCGTGCCTTCAAAAGTGGTCGGCGCGCCAAGTAGCTTTTTAAGCTGGCTGGGAGCGCATCTGGGGCGCCATCTTACCTTGCAGATGCACATCGATCAAGGCGAGCAGACGCTCGATCAGTTGGGGCGGCATGTCGTGTCCCATGCCTTCGATCACTTCCAGCCGGGCGCCCGGAATCAGCGCCGCCGTATCGATGCCGCAGGCGACGGGGATCAAGGGGTCGTCCGCGCCATGGATCACCAGCGCCGGACAGCTGATGCTTGGCAACAAGGCCGTACGCTCGCCCGAGGCGGCAATGGCCACCATTTGCCGCGCCACGCCTTCCGGGCAACTGCCGCGCTGCAGCGCCGCTTCGATGCGCTGGTACAGCAATTTTTCCGAGACCGGGTAGGCGGGACTGCCGATGACGCGCACGGTGGCCGCCATGTGCGCCATCAGTTCGGCGCGGCTGGCATTGCGTTTCGGACGTTGCAATAGCGCATTGCGCGCCGCCCGCGTGGGGCCGGGCAAGCCGCGCCGGCCGCTGCTCGACATGATGGACGTCAGGCTGAGCACCTGCTGCGGCGCGCGCGCCGCCATCACTTGCGCGATCATGCCGCCCATCGACACGCCGATCACGTGCGCCTGCGCAATGCGCAAGGCCGCCAGCAAGCCCAGCGCGTCGTCCGCCATGTCATTGAGGGTGTAGGAAGTTTTGAGGGGCCAGCCGAGCAGGTTTTTCACGTAGGCCAGCGGCAGATACGGTTTGCCCGCCAGCGCCATCTTGCTCGACAGTCCGCTGTCGCGGTTGTCGAAACGCAGCACCCGAAAGCCTTGCTCGACGATGCCTTCGACGAAGTCCGCCGGCCAGGCGATCAGTTGCATGCCCAGGCCCATGACCAGCAGCACGCACGGATCGTCAGGGTCGCCGTGGCTTTCATAAGCTATGTTGAGGCCGTTCGCCATGATGGTTGCCATGATTGCCTCTCTTACAGGAACCAGCACGCAGACACGATCGCTGCGGCCTTGCAACCAGCATACCACTATTGTGCTTCAGACATGAGACCGGCACGCGGCACCCACACTGAAGTGTTGCCGCGCCGGTACGGCGCGCGGCAACTGTGATGAACAACGGTGCTGCTTACTTTGCCTTAGGCAAGGAATCGGCCAGGTCCACCCAGCTTTGCGGCTGCGGTTTGCCGCGTTCGCGCACGCCGAAGAAGGAGACCACTTGCGTGCCGTCGTTGTCGAAGAATTCGACGGAAGTGACGCCGCCGCGCTTGACGACCCAGCCGCTGCGCAGGGCCGTGTCGCGGATGTGCAGGTTGAAGTCCGGGTCCAGCACGTTGAAGAAACCGCCGGCGGCCATGATTTTTTCGATCTTGCCGCTGTAGATCTGCGTCAGACCTTCGTTACCCAGGAACACCATGATGGCGACCTTGTCCTTCGCCGCGTTTTCCAGCAGGGTGCGCAGCGCTTGCGGCGTCACGCGCTCGACCACGCCGGCCGGCGCCAGGCGCAAGGCCTGTTCGCGCGTCAGGTGGAATTCACGCATGATTTGCGCGAACTGGTGCACATCCGTCATGTCTTTCCAGGCCAGCTGGAATTCCTTGACGTCGATCTCGGCATCCGGCTTTTCTGCCGCCTTGGGCGCCACGGCCAGCACGTTCAATTCCGCGCTTTGCTGCGGCAGGCGGAAGGTCGCCACCAATTTATCGTAGACGGCCACGCCCGGCTCGTTGCGCAGGTAGATCTTGTGCACGGCCGTGCCGTTGGCATCAAAAAATTGCAGGCTGCGCGTCGGCTTGCCGTCGCGGCCCGCTTGCTCCACAGCAAATGCATATTTCCAGTTTTCAAAGTGGAAACGCAGGTCGATCTGGCCGCCCAGGTAGCCACCGGCGATATTGCGCTGGCGCGCTTGCGTTTCCGGGTCCTTGGCGTCGGCCTGCTCGGACTTGTCGCCCGCCTGCTTGAACTTGCTGGCCACGCCCGTCGTTTCGATGACGCCGTTTTCATTGCGCGTGATCGCTTGCACGACGCCCAGGTCCAGCGCGGCGCGCATGATTTCGCGCGGCTGGTTGCCGTCGGCCTGCAGGCGCGTGACGCCCTTGCCGATGTTGGTTGCCAGCAATTGCGCTTCGGACACACCCAGCGCACGCGCCGCGTCGCGGATCTGCAACTTCGGCTGCTCGGTACGCAAGGTGGACCAGCGTTCCGCCAGGGTGGCTGGGGCCGCGTATGCGTTTGCAATCAGCAGGCTGCCTAGCAGGGATAGAACGAGTTTGGATAACTTCATAGAGAGACCATTCAATCAAACATGGAAAAAAAGAGGGGCAAGCACCCCTCCCCGGTAAAAAATTTAGAAATTGACGCTGAGGCTGGCGGCGACGTTGCGGCCCGGCTTGGCATAGCGCTCGATCTCGGCGCGATTGGCGGCCGTGGTGCCGGCGGACAGGCTGCGCGCGGCGGCGTAATCCCAGTACTTGCGGTCCGTCAAGTTGTACACGCCGACGACGATCTTGGCGTTCTTGTGCACGTTCCAGTAGGTCGACAAGTCAAAGACCGTGTACGACGGCACGGTGAAGCGGGGCGCGGTCGTGCCCATCAGCAAGTCATTCGGTGCCTGTTTGTCGCCCGCATGCACGGCCGTCAGGGCCAGGCCGAACAGTTCGCCCACATGGTCGTAGCCAAAGGTCAGGGCCGACTTGGCCGGCGCCACCGAGGCCAGGCCGCCGCTGTCGCCCGTCAGGGTATTGAAGGAGCGGCCCTTGGCCACACCGGTCGCCAGGTCGACGTGGTAGCCCTGCATGGCCGGCGCCCAGGCGCCCAGTTCCGCGCGCAGGGTCAGCTCGGCGCCCCAGGTACGGGCATTGCCGATGTTTTCCGGACGGAACAGGCCCTGGGTGATGGTGGGATAGTTGACCGGGTCATCTTCCTGCATCACATACTCGATCATGTTTTTGTATTCCGTCTGGTAGACGGAGGCGTGCATGCTCAAGCCCTTGACGACGTCACCCTTCAAGCCCAGTTCATAGGCCTGGCTCGTTTCCTTGCGCAGATTCGCATTGCCCAGCACGGCATAACCCCTGCCCGTGCCCGTATAGCTGATGGAATCATAGGTGCCCGTGCGTTCGGCCGCCGTCGGCAGGCGCGTGCCGCGCGTCACGGTGGCGTAGGCATTCATTTGTGGCAAGACTTCCACGGACAGGCTCAGGCTGGGCGTGAAATACGTGTCGCTCTGCTTGCGCACCTCTTTGGACGCGCCCGGCACGCCGATGGCATAGCCTTGCAGGTTTTTCGGCGCGTCCTTGCGGTAATCGGCACGCAAGCCAGGCGTCAGCACGGCTTTCTTGCCAGCAAGATCAAAGCTGAGGTCATCGCGCACATACAGGGCCAGCTTGCTCGTATCCATGTCGGCCATGCGGTTCTTGTTGGTGATCTGATGCTGGCCGGTGGCGATGATGCGACGGTCTTCACGCCACGGACGCCGGGTTTTCAGCTGTTCCAGCTGCACGCCGTACAACAGCGCGTTGTCGGCGTTGAGCTGCTTGAACGCTTCGGACGTGGCGCCGATGCTGTCATTCTTGAAGCTCGTTTCAATGGAACGCTGCGCCGGGCTGCCAAAGGTGTAGCGGCCTTGCGTCTTGTCATCGGTGTTCGCATTCTGCAGATACACTTTCGACGTCAGGCGATCGAACAGGGCGAAATCCTTCAGTACCACGTCGTGGCCCAGGCTCACGCGCGTGCGCTTGGTGGTGGAATCCTGCTGCACGCCTGTCGGATAATACGTGCTGACCTTGTTGCGCAGATCGCGCTTGTTCTTGCGCTCGAACATATCGACCGTCAAGTCCAGCTTTTGTTCGCCCGGCAAGGCCCACACCAGCTTGGACAGCAAGGCGTTCGAATGCCAGTCGTCCGGGTTGACGGTGGCGCTACCGCGGCTGTCAAGCTGCTCGCCATCGCGGTGCACATACACGGCCAGGCCTTGCAGATTGGTGCCGATCTTGGCCGCGCCCGTCAGGGTGTGCGCATTGCTGCGGTCGGCGGTCGCGCGGCCGTATTTATATGCCACGAAATGGTCCACCCCTTCGCCCAGGTAATCCTCGGGCGACTTGGTAATGAAAGCCACGCCACCACCCAGGCCGGGATTGGCGCCGCTGGCGGCCGTCGTGCCCGAATCGATGCGCACTTCGCGGAAAGTTTCCGGGTCAAAATAATCACGGACCGTGGCGAAGGCGTTCAGGGTGTTGCCGTCAGGCTTGGGTGCCGCATCCGGCAGGGAAATGCCGTCGAGCTCCAGGCTGACCCGGTTGCCTTCCAGGCCGCGGATGTTGTAACCGGTATTGCCAGAACCATCCCACACGCTGCCGCTGCCCGAGGCCGCCGCTGGCGCGGTAATCAAAGGCAGGTAGCGCACGATGCCGCCCATGTCCGTGACATTGCGGCGCTCCAGGTCATCCGCCGTGACGACCGTCCTGGTGCCGGCGCGGCGCTCATAGTCCTGCTTGGCATTGACAACGATTTCCGGGAAGACAGGCAGCTTGGCCGGTTCCTGGGCGGCCGTGCCCGCGTTGATGGCGGCCGTTTGCGCCATGGCAGGCAGCAGCGGCGCGGCGAACAGGCCCAGCAAGGCGGCGCGCAGCACCAGGTTATGGCGGCGGGCAGGAACGGGAGATACGACGGGCGCAGCGGAGCGCTGCAGAAGCACTGTAGTCATGATGATCCGGTTTAAGAGTGGAGGCTGGCTCTTGAACCCGGATCGATAACGAAAGTGTTAACGATGCATAAGGAAAGTTTGCTGGCGAAAACAATACTGTAACACGAATCATTCTCATTTGAGAATGGCAAAGTGGTCTATACAGATGTTATTTCGCAACAGTTATAAAAAATGCCAGCCGCAATGGCTGACATGGCTGGCAAGACCTGGCTAGCAGGCCGGCGGATTGGCCAGCTTGCGCGCTTCCGCCTGCGCGCGGCGGCGCTCGGCAAAAAAACGCTTGAGGAAAGCGCCGCACTCGTCCGCCAGCACACCGCCCTGTATCGCCGTCTGGTGATTCAGGGCCGGCTGCTCGAACAGGTTCAGCACGGAACCGCAGGCGCCCGTCTTCGGGTCGCCCGCGCCGTACACCACGCGCGCCAGGCGCGCATGCAGCATGGCGCCCGAGCACATCACGCACGGCTCCAGGGTCACGTACAGCTCGCAGCCCGGCAAGCGGTAGTTGCCCAGCTTTTCAGCGGCCGCGCGCAAGGCCATCACTTCCGCGTGCGCCGTGGGGTCGTGGCGGCCGATGGGCTGGTTGTAGCCGACGGCGATGACTTCGCCATCCTTGACGACGACGGCGCCCACGGGCACTTCACCCAGGTCCCATGCGTGCTGGGCCTGCTCCAGGGCCAGCTGCATATAGCGCGCGTCCTGCGCGCCAGCGTGCGTTTCAGTCATCGGTCACTTCTGCCCAGCAATTCGGCGTTTCATGCAGCACCAGCTTATGCAGGTGCAAGCCGGTGCCGAAATGGTCGGTAAATGCCGCTTTCAGGATCTCGAAGGCGATGCGCGCCAGGTTTTCCACGGTCGGGATGCGGTCGATGACGACGGTTTTATGGTCGGGCAGGCTGGCCAGGAAGTCGCGCACGGCCGTGTCTTTTTCGTAGACGAGGAAGGCGTGGTCCCAGACGTCGACCAGGTGCTGCTTGGCCAGGGTTTTCACGTCGGAAAAGTCCATGATCATGCCATTGTCGGAATTGCCTTCCGCTTCGATGACCTTGCCGACCAGGGTGATTTCCACCGTGTAGCGGTGGCCGTGCAGGTTGCGGCACTGGCTTTTGTGATCGGGAATGCGGTGGCCCGCGTCGAATTCGAGCTTGCGTGTGATAGTCAGCATGTTATTGTATTAATACTATTATTTAAGGAATTTGCAGGAGTTTGTGGGTTTGCAGGCTCAGCTTCCACTTCGGGTTGCTTTTGCACGTCTCGATGGCCAGCTTCATGTTGTGCGCGGCCAGGGGGCCATCCATCGCCTGCACGAAGAAGTTCTCGAAATCCAGTTGTTCGTAGGCGGCCAGGTCTTGCTGGAACTGGGGAATAACCACCTTGATTTCGTTACCCTTGTGTACGACCAGTGTCGAACCCATCTTCGGGCTGACGCAGATCCAGTCCACGCCGGCCGGCACGGGCAAGGTGCCGTTGGTTTCGATGGCGATGGTAAAGCCCACCGCGTGCATGGCGGCGATCAGGGCCGTGTCGAGTTGCAGCAGCGGTTCGCCGCCCGTAAACACCACGTATTTGCTGGGCGCATAGCTGGCCGGCCACAGGCTGTCGATCAGCGCGGCCAGTTCCTGCGGCGTCTTGAACTTGCCGCCCAGTTCGCCGTCGGTACCGACGAAATCCGTGTCGCAGAACTGGCACACGGCCGTGGCGCGGTCGCTTTCGCGGCCCGTCCACAGGTTGCAGCCGGAAAAGCGGCAAAACACGGCCGGACGGCCCGCGTGCGCGCCTTCGCCCTGCAGGGTGTAAAAAATCTCTTTGATGCTATAAGTCACTGTATTTCCTAAGAGCTGGCTGGCGTCATCGCGCAGGGCGAACGCATCGGGGCCGGCGCACCGCGCCGTCACCGCAAAAGCCGATTGACAACCCTCTATTATATGCCGCCACGACACTTCCCGTGCAAATGCCGTGCCCGCCACCTGCCGCTGCGGCATCCAGCGGACCAGAAAGCCACACTGGCGGGCATAACTGCGCAGCTTTTGCGTTTAGACAATATAAATAGCCCCAAGTTAATATATTTTCTGTAATAACATTGCCTGATGGAAAACATTTTTGGGGAGCATGGACATGCTGCAACGCTGGATACGTCCGCCGTACCGCCTGAGCCTCCTGGCCAGCCTGGCGGCCATCGCAGTCGCTTCCCTGCACGCCGGCCACGCCGCCGGGCCGCGCCCGCTGGATGGCAGGCCCGGCCCTTTGATGCTGGCCTGCGCCATCCTGCTCGCTGCGCTGGCGCTGCTGCTGTGGCGCCAGCGTCGCCTGGCGCTGCGCCTGCAGGCGCTGGAACAGTTGCGTGCGGACGCCGAACAGGCGCGCCTGGCCGCTGAGCAAAACAAGGCGCGCGCACAGGAACGCCTGCGCATCGGGCGCGACATCCACGACGACCTGGGCCAGCATCTGCTGACCCTGAAATTCGACCTGGCCATGCTGCAGACCAGCACGCATGACGCGGCGCCCTTGCTGGCGCGGCAACTGGCCGTGATGGCGCGCAATGTCGACCTCAGCATCGCGGCGCTGCGCTGCGTCATCCACGACCTGCGCCCGCCCGCCCTCGACGCAGGCCTGCAGGCGGCGTGCGACGGCTTGCTGGCGGACTTCAGGCGCACCACAGGTATCGATTGCAACTGCGATTACCAACTCGACGCCGCCGCCGGCAACGCGCATGGCCCCCTGCTGTACCACGCGCTGCAGGAAGCGCTGGCGAACATCGCCCGCCATGCGCGCGCCACGCATGTCCAGCTGAGCCTGCAACAAACGGGCGCCACCCTGGCATGCCGCATCAGCGACGACGGCGTCGGGCTGTCGGGTTCGCCACCGCGCCTCGGTTGCGGCCTGTCCGGCATGCATGAGCGCGTGGCCGCCGCCGGCGGCAGCCTGCACATCGAAAGCCTCAGCGGCGCCGGCACCACCTTGCGCGTGTCGCTGCCCCTGCCAGGCTGCCACGATGAAGCGATGGCGCATCGCTGAAAATATTGCTCAATATCAACATCTCCCGTCTCGCTGCGCTGCATCATGGCCAGCGAGCCAGCCCCATTCACCCCAAGAAGGATGTTTACATGCCGGATAGCCATGCACAGGCCAGCGCTGCGCCCTGCGATGCAGCCCAGGGTTTCGCCGTCAAGATGATGGAATTGCTGGTGGTGCCCACCTTTGTCCTCGACGTGCATGGCCAGGTGATGATCTGGAACCGCGCCTGCGAGCAGCTGACGGGCGTGCCGGCGGCCGAAGTGCTGCGCACGCGCGAGCCGGGCCGCTGCTTCTACAACGACGAGCGCCCCACCCTCGCCGACCTGCTGCTGGCCGGGCGCGGCGGCGACATGCGCGCGCTGCATGCACAGCAGCAATACCGCAGCAGCACGGGCAGCAATCTGTGCGCGGAAAACTGGTGCGACATGCCGCGCACGGGACGGCGGCGCTACCTGGCCGTCGATGCCAGCCCCATATATGGCAATCACGGCGAACTGATCGCGGTCGTCGAAACCCTGCGCGACATGACGGATGAAAAGCGCGCGCACGTGGAACTGGAGCGCCTGGCCACGCGCGACGGCCTGACGGGCCTGGCCAACCGGCGCTGCTTCGACGACACCATCCTGGCCGAATGGCAGCGCGCCCAGCGGCAAGGCCAGCCCCTGTCGCTGCTGATGGTCGATGTCGACAATTTCAAGGAATATAACGATAACCACGGCCACCAGGGCGGCGACCTGTGCCTGCGCAAGGTGGCCGGCGCCGTGGCCAGCGAAATGCGCACGAACGACCTGGTGGCCCGCTACGGCGGTGAAGAATTTGCCGTCATCCTGCCGAACCAGTCGCTCAAGGGCGCGGCCATCGTGGCCGAACGCATCCGCCAGCGCGTGGAGCGGCTGCAACTTCCGCGCAAGCGCGCCGATGGCGCCAGTGCCAGTGCCTGCGTCACCGTCAGCATCGGCGCCGCCACGGCCCTGCCGGGCCCCGGCACGGAACTGGGGCAATTGATACACACGGCCGACTGCGCCCTGTACCGCGCCAAGCACCTGGGCCGCAACCGCATCAGCCTGCCGGAAACGACGCTGACGTAAGCAGCAAATACGCGTCCAAGTAACACGACCAAATTTGGTGTATATTTGGTCGTGTCGCAGTTTATCTCATTCGGAGCCGCCATGAACCTCAAGGAACGCATCAAGCCGATCTCCTATCTCAAGGCCAATACGACGGAAATCGTCAACGGCTTTGACGCTGGCCAGGATGAGCCCATCATCATCACGCAAAATGGCGAGGCGAAGATGGTCGTGCTGTCCATGCACGCCTACCAGGAAGGCAAGCGGCAAGCGCGGCAGATGCAGGAACAGCATGCGTTCATGAAATTGATCGCCATGGGCAACCAGGAAATCGCGCGCGGCGACGTGGTGTCCGAAGAAGACTTCCTGTCCAGCCTAGACCAGGCTTGAGATGGCGCGCATCGTCGTGCTGAACAGCGCGCAAGCCGATTTCAATGCGCTGCGCAGCGACTTCAAGGCGCGCCATACGGCCGCCGCCCAGGCGCAGTTCAGCGCCGCTTTCCGGCAATTATTCGCTGATCTGAAAGCCTTTCCCGACAGCGGCACGCCCGTCGAGGCCGCCCGCGAAGTCGGCATGGATGTGCGGCAACGCCTGTGCGAGGAGATCCGCGTGATCTACCACCACGACCGTGCGCACGGCATCGTGTATATCCGCATGTTCCTGCCGGTCCGGCGCGATTTTCTCAGCCATCTGACGACACGCATCCTGCGGCCCGACTTTTAGCCCCTATGCAGGGCGGCGTGAATATTCTATGCTGCGGCGTTGCACTTTCCACATTCCAAGAAAAGAAGGAGCCCCCGTGTCAAGAATCATGCCCGTTTTATTACCCGCTTTCGCCCTGGCCCTGTCGGCCATGGCCGCGTCGAACCTGGGCGCCGCGCCCGTCAAGCCGGCCGCCGCCAACACCGCTGCCGCCAGCAAGGCCGATCTGCTGCCGTTCAAGGCCACGGAAAAGACCCTGGCCAATGGATTAAAAATCATCATCGTGCCGACCGGTTTCCCCAACCTGGTCTCGCTGCAAATTCCCGTGCAGACGGGCTCGCGCAATGAAGTCGAGCCGGGCAAGTCCGGCTTTGCCCACTTCTTCGAGCACATGATGTTCCGCGGCACCAAGGCCTATCCGCCTGAAAAATACCAGGAAGTCATCACCCGCGCCGGCGCGCGCCAGAACGCGTACACGAGCGACGACCTGACGAATTACCACACGACGTTTGCCAAGCAAGACCTGGAAACCGTGCTGAAGGTGGAGGCGGACCGCTTCCAGCACCTCGACTATGCGGAAGACGCGTTCAAGACGGAATCGCGGGCCGTGCTGGGCGAATACAACAAGAACAGCGCCAATCCCGTCTCGAAACTGTTCGAAGTGATGCGCGACAGTGCCTATACGACGCATACCTACAAGCACACGACGATGGGTTTTATCCAGGACATCGAAGACATGCCGAACCAGTACGCGTACTCGAAGATTTTCTTCGACCGCTGGTACCGTCCCGAGCGCACCACCATCATCATCGCCGGCGACGTGGAGCCGCAGCAAGCCATCGCGCTGGTGGAAAAATACTGGAGCGCCTGGCAGCGTGGCAAGCAGCAGGCGGCCGTGCCCGTGGAACCCGCGCCGCGCGGCCCCGTCTACAAGCACGTGGCCTGGCCCACCCCGACCTTGCCGTGGGTGGCCGTGGGCTTCCACGCGCCCGCGTTTTCCGTGAAGGACAAGGACCAGGCCGCGCTGGCAACCTTGCTGTCGCTGTCGTTCGGCCGCACCTCGCCGCTGTATAAACGCCTGGTGCAAAACGAGCAAAAGGTCGACCAATTGTTCGAGATGACGCCGGACCGGGTCGACCCGACCCTGGCCGTGCTGGGCGCGCGCGTGAAAAACATCGATGACGCCGTCTATGTGCGCGACGCCATCCTGAAAACCGTGGCCCAGTTGCGCGATACGCCAGTGAGCGAAAAAGACCTGGCGGACGCCAAGTCGGCCGAAAAATACGGTTTGATACGCTCGCTCGACAACACGGAGCAAATCGCCGGCACCCTGGCGTCGTTCGTGCATTTTGACCGCTCGTACGCCACCATCAACCAGTACTACCGCCTGATCGATACGCTCACGCCAGCCGACCTGCAGGCAGCCGCGCGCAAATACCTGACGGATGAGGGCCTGGTGGTGACGACCCTGTCGCACCAGCCGATGGCGGCCGCCATCGCCACCACGCCTAAACTGGCCAGCCTGCTGCCGGCCGTCTCGACCGCGAAGTTCGACGTACTCGTGCAAAAATCCGCGCTGCCGCAGATCCGCTACAAGCTGCTGTTTACGGCCGGTTCCGCGCAAGATCCGCAAGGCAAGGAAGGCCTGGCCGCGCTGACGGCCGCCATGGTGGCGTCCGGTGGTTCGTCCGAGCGCAAGATCGACGAAGTCAACCAAGCCCTGTTCCCGCTGGCCGGCAGTTTCAGCCAGCAGACGGACAAGGAAATGACGACGTTTACGGGCTCCATCCACCGGGATAACTGGACGCAGTTCAACGCCATCGCCCTGCCGCTGCTGCTCTCGCCGGGTTTCCGCGAAGACGACTTCCGCCGCCTGAAAGATGCGCAAAAGAATGCATTGCTGCTGGACCTGAAGGACAATAACGAAGAAGAATTCGCCAAGGAACGCCTGCAAACCAATGTGTACGCGGGCACACCGTACGGCCACCCTGTGCTGGGCACGCTTGCCGGCATCGACGCCATCACCCTCGATGATGTAAAACAGTTCTGGAAGAGCGCGTATGCGCAAGGCGCCGTCAAGGTGGGCATTTCCGGCGACGTCTCCGACGCCATGACGGCGTCGCTGACGCAGGCGCTGGCAAGCTTGCCGGCCGGCCCCGGCTTGCCGGCCACGGTGAAACCCGCGGGCCGCAAGGCAAACGGCCTCGAAGTGGAAATCATCGAGAAAAACACGCGCGCCACGGCGATTTCCTTCGGCCTGCCGCTCGACGTGACGCGCACCCACCCGGACTTCCCCGCCCTGTGGCTGGCGAAAACGTGGCTGGGCGAGCACCGCGCCTCGAATTCCTATCTGTACCAGCGCATCCGTGAGCTGCGCGGCATGAACTATGGCGATTACGCGTACATCGAGGCCTTCCCGCGCGGCATGTATCAGTTCTTCCCGAACCCGAACCTGGGCCGCAAGGCGCAGCTGTTCGAAATCTGGATCCGCCCCGTGGCGCCGGACAACGCCCACTTCGCGCTGCGCGTGGCCCTGACGGAACTGGGCAAGCTCATCGACAACGGCTTGACGCAGGATGACTTCGCCACCACGCGCGACTACCTGATGAAGAACGTCTTCGTCATGACGTCGACGCAGGACCAGCAACTCGGTTATGCGCTCGATTCGCAATGGTATGGCACGCCGGAATTTACCAAGCTGATGCGTGACGGCTTGTCGAAGCTGACGGTACAAGACGTCAACCGCGCCATCAAGCAGCATCTGTCGGCGAAAAACCTGTCCGTGGTGATCGTTGCCAAGGATGGGGCCGGCTTGAAGGAAAAGCTCGTCAGTGACGCGTTTTCTCCCATCAAGTACGACGGCAACAAGCCGCAGGCCCTGCTCGATGAAGACAAGGTCATCGGCGCGATGAAGCTGAACATCCAGCCGTCCGCCGTCACCGTGACGCCGGCGGCGCAGGCCTTCGCCAAGTAAGTTTGTGCCAGATCAACCTCGTCCGACGCAGCTTGCCGGATGGGGTTGATCTGTTCTTTGGCCCGGCCAAACCCGCCTTCAGTCTGCCAATCCCGGCCTTGGTCGGAAAGTGGCATCTTGGCAATCTGCTTATCCGCATACTGTTTTTCGACTCTTCCCGAGCGAAAACCACGACAAGGATATCCATGCACCTGTTCCCTCCCCGCCTTTACGCCACCTGCGTCCTCGCCGCTGCAGCCCTGCCGGGCGCCCTGTACGCCCAGGCTCCCTCCCTCGCCGGACAGTGGCAATTCCAGACTGCGACGGGCACGACCACGACGAATGGCGTCGAGGCCGACCTGATCGACACGGGCATACTCGACATTAGCGAAGAGCCAGGCGGCTTGCGCGCGACGATCGCGTGGCTCGACGAACGGGGCCAGCTTACGCCGCCGCGCACGGTGCATGGCACGGCCGGCCCCGCCGGCACCATCTTCCGGCACGGCGGCAAGCGCGTCAGCACTGGGCGCAACGGCAAGGAGGTCAGCACCGAGGTGACGATACGCTGGACCTTGCAAGCCAAGGGCGACGTGCTGAGCGGCGAACGCCTGGTCGAAACCGATGAGAACGAACCCAAGCCCGTGAGCGGCACGCGGCTGCAGGAACGCTATGTGCCGCCGGCGCTGCTGGCCGCGCCGCCCGTGGCCAATGGCGGCGCGCGCGGTCCTTCCACGCCGGCCGAGCGCGTGCGCGTGCTGCGGATGGCAACACAGGCGCAGCGCGATCCCCTGGCCGTGCAACGGCGCGACGGCGCCTGGCTAACAGAATGGATCGAGGCAATTCCCGACTTCACGCTACCGGCCAGTGCGCTGGAAAGCTGGCTCTCCATCGCCAGCCAGGCGACTATCCGCGAAACGCTGGTGTTTCAATACCTGGCCAGCGTGATGGCTTTCCAGATCGAACACCCGGAGCAGGCCGGGCAGCAAGACGCCAGCGACCTGGCGGGGATGCAGGGCGTGCTGGGCGCCTATGAAACACTGCTGCGCCAGGATAAGCGGCGCCGTTCCGCCAAGCTGGATGCGGCGCTGGCGGCGCGCCAGCAAGACAGGCTGCCCGCCTTCCTGGCCGCGCTGTCCGGCAGGGATGCCGTCATCCAGCCTGCATCATCGCCATCGGACGACGCCACGGCGCGCCGGATTGTGGCGCTGGGCACCAGCGAGCCGCGCGCGATGGAGTGGCTCGACATCCTCAGCAACCGCTTTGGCGGCCGCATGGCCGGCAGCGATGCCTACACGCATGCGGCGCAATGGGCACGCATGCAACTGCGGCAATGGGGCGTGCAAGCCGAGCTGGAAGAAGCGGGCCAGATGCCCGTCGGCTTCAACCGCGGTCCCTGGTCGGGCAGGATGCTGGCGCCCCAGGCGCAGCCCCTGCGCCTGGCGACACCCGCCTACACGGCCGGCACGCGTGGCGTGCAGCAGGGACTGGCCATCGTGGGTCCGTCTACCGTGGAAGAGGCGCGCCAGCGCGCCGCGCAATTCAAGGGCAAATGGGTGCTGACGGGCGGCGAAAACGGTGGCGGCGGGCGCGATGGCAGCACCATCCACCAGCCCAGGGCCATCACGCAAGTGCTGATGGCCGCTGGCGCCCTCGGCACCATCCAGTCCGGCGAGGAACCGCTGTATGCCGCCAGCGCCGCGCCCGCCACCTGGGCGGCCCTGCCGACTTTGCCCGACATCAAGCTGGCCGCGCCACAGTACACGGACATGCGCCAGCGACTGGCGCGCGGCGAAGCCGTCACCCTAGAGTTTGACATCCGCAACTGGTTCTATCCTGGCCCTGTGACGTATCACAACGTCGTGGCCCGCATTCCCGGCACGGACAAGCCCGAGGAAATCGTGCTGATCGGCGCCCACCTCGACAGCTACGATGGCGGCACGGGCGCGGCCGACAATGGCGGCGGCGTGTCCACCATGCTCGAAGCGATGCGCCTGCTGGCGTTATCCGAAGCGAAGCCGCGCCGCACCATCATGTTTGTCGCCTTCGGCGCGGAGGAAATCGGCCGCAAGGGATCGTTCGCGTTCGCCGAGCGGCATGCGGGTGAATTGAAGAATATCGTCATGATGCTCAACCGCGATGGCCGGCCCGGCGCCATCGACGGCATCGCGATTCCCACGGCCTGGCAACCCGTGTTTGGCCGGGTCGAACGGGCGCTGCAAGACATCCACCCCGTGTTTGGCTTCGCCGCCAGCATCAATGACGTGCCGCGCGATGCCAGCAAGGCAATGAACGCGCGGGCCGGCAGCGATGACGCCGTCTTCAGCCTGCATGGCGTGCCGACGCCGAAATTTACCGTGCTCGGCGATTTCGACTATGCGCGCGTGCATCACACGCTGCTCGACACGTATGACAAGGTGCAGCCTTTCAGCGCGGCGCAGCAATACTCGGCCATCGCCATCGCCTTGAGCGCGTATGCAGTGGCGAACGCGCCGGAAGCGATCAGCAGGAAAAGCTATTATCGCGCCGCCAAAGCGGCACAGTAGACCTTCCCGCCAGCGTCACTCGAAGGGATTGGCCACCGACGTCACCTCGGGCGGCGGCAGCTGGTCGGGCAATTCCTGCTTTTCCAGCTGGGCCACCACGTCGGCCAGCAGTTTTTGCAGCTGTTTCGCCAGAGCCAGGCCCGGCTTGTCCAGGGTCAGGTCGATGTCGCCACTGATGCTGATGCGGTCGATGCGGTTTTCGATGCTCAGGTTGCCAATCTCCAGCACATCGCTTTCATTGGCATACGGGACGAATTTCTTTGCGCACATGGTATTTCCTTTTCAACGGTCTTGTTATTTCCTGGACTTGCTATTGATCTTGGGCAAACTCAGCATGCGCAGTTTTTGCTGGCGCGTCAGCGACGGTAACAGATCGATGCCTATCCTGTCTTCCAGTTGCGCAATGCTCAGCACCTCATACGTCTTGGTATCGACGTTTTCTATGAAGTAGGCGGCGCCGGCGCGCTGGCGCGGGCTGTACACGGCCTTGTACAAATGGCTGGGCACGATAACTCTTCTCACCTTGCGCAGGTTGCCACCAATAAAAGCCGGTCCCGTGATCACGTACAGATCGCCCTCTTTCTTCGCCATCTTGCGCACGGCGCCCTCGATGCCGGCCCATACATAGCGGTTGTTGCGCGCATCCTGCGGCACCATGTTGGCCAGGGTAAAGCTGTCGCGCTGGCTCTGGCGATCCGGCATGTCGCCGTTGGGCGCCATGTGGCCACGGTCGAAGCCGCTGCGCGCATAGTCGGCCAGTTCCGCGCGCTGGGCGGCGGGCAGCTTGCGTTCGGCATGGAAGGAATTTTCGCGCGACAAATCCTGCGCCGCTTCGAGGTTGTTCGCCGTCAAGTGCTCAGCCGACCACAGCGGCGTGCGCGTAATCCCCGAGTGCATCACGCCAAACACGTTGTAGCACAGTTCCTTGGTTGCCACGTCCAGCTTGGGGTTGGTGATTTCCGGCTTGCGGCCATCGACGTAATGGGCGGGACAGGCATCGGCATGCGCCAGGTTCGCGGCAAAGGCGGACGCCAGCAAGCCGCACGCCAGAGTCAGCCTGGCGATCGATCGTTGAATCATATTTCCCTCTGAAATCTTTGCAGGCCAGCATTCTAGCGGACACGGGCGCCCTACCACAATCCTGCCGTGCGCCCCTGTGCAAGGCCGCATGCGGCCCTGCCACGCGCTGGCGCAAATAAAGGCCAACAGGCCGCGCACAGCCATTCATATCTGCTAAGATTGCCTTGATTCGTTCGCATCGACCATTCAAGATTTGGAGAGCATATGATCAAAAAAACCCTGCTGCTGATCGTTGTCGTCGTCGCCGCCATCCTCGGCTATGCCACCACCAAACCCGACACCTTCAGTGTCCAGCGCGAAATCACCATCAAGGCCCCGCCCGAGAAAATCGCCGCCCTGATCACGGACTTCCATTACTGGGCCGCCTGGTCGCCGTGGGAAAAACTCGATCCGGCCATGCGCCGCACGTTTACGGGTCCGGCCAACGGCCTGGGCGCGCAATATGCATGGCAAGGCAATGACAAGGTGGGCGCCGGCCGCATGGAAATCACGGAAGCGGCCCAGCCCGAACGCACCGTCATCAAGCTCGACTTCCTGAAACCGTTCGAAAGCCACAACACCACCACCTTTACCATGACACCAGAAGGCGACAGCACCAGGGTGAACTGGACCATGACAGGCCCCAGCCCTTACGTCAGCAAGGTCATGACGGTCTTCGTCAGCATGGATACCATGATCGGCAAGGACTTTGAAAAAGGCTTGAACAGCCTGAAGGCGGCGTCGGAGCGCTAAGCCCGCTCACCGCCACGAGACACAGGGCCCGCGCGGCCCTGTTTTACTTGACACCCGGTCAGAACTGCTCGATCCAGGCCGCCAGGTGGTCCGGCGTGAGTGCCGGTTCAGCCTGCACCATCTTGCCTTGCAAACCCAGTTCCGTCTTGCTCAGCTGCAAGGACCAGCCGCGCCGCGCCAGCCACAGCAAGGTAGCCAGCCAGAACGAGTGCAGGGCCGAGACAGGCGCCGTGGTCGGCGTTTCCAGGAATTCCGTCAGCAGCCGGCCGTCGAGAAACAGCGCCGTGCCGCCCTGGTTTTGCAGCGCCGCGCCCACCACGGGCAGCAGCATGTCGATCACATGCTCCACGCCGCGCCCCGGATGCTCGCGCTCGAGCGTGTCGAGCTGCTGGCGCACGGCGGCGGCAAACGCCGTGCCGCGGAAGGCTTCCGAGCTGACCAGGTCGGCATAGTCCATCAACAGCCAGTCCGGCTCGGGCGGCGTGACCCCGGCCGTCAGGGCCGCCGACAAATACGCTTCCACCGGCAACTGCTGTTCCGGACCGGCCAGGCTGGCGCACAGGGCGTACAGGGTGCCGATGCGGTTGGCGACGGCTTGGCGCTGGCGCACCATCAGCTTTTCGCGCAGCAACTGGGCGTGCTCGTTGCGCAAGCGCGCCAGTTCCAGTGCCTGCTTGAGTTCCATGCGCAGGGCCGCGATATCCCACGGCTTCTGGATGTAGCGGTGGATCTGTCCCTGGTTGACGGCTTCCACCGTGTGCTCCAGCTCGGAATACGCGGTGGTCAAAATGCGCACGATGTGCGGATGCCGGTCCCAGCAATACGACAGCAATTCGTTGCCGTAGGCGCCGGGCATGCGCTGGTCCGACACCAGCACGGCGATGCGGTCGGCTTGCTCGTCGAGGATGCGCTTGCCCTCCTCGACCGAGGTAGCCGTCAGCACGTCGGCCAGCGGCGCGATGGCGCGCTGGAAGTATTTGAGGGCGTTGGCCTCGTCATCGACATAGAGTATCGTCGGCAAGCCTTGCGCCGACTCACGCTGAGCCGGCAAACGCAGATTGGCGTCAATCATGCTCGTTCCTTATATGTACTGGAAAATTCAGGGTTACCGTGGTGGAAGTGCCAAACTCGGTGGCGATATCGAGGTTGCCGCCGAACGACTGCATCATGCGGTGGCAAAACACCATGCCCCAGCCCTTGCCTTCGCCGCCGCTGGCACTGACGGGGTCGATCAACAGCTGTTCGACGATCTCGGGGGCAATGCCGGCGCCGTTGTCGCGCACCGTGATGCGGCCGGCGTCGATGCGGATGCCGATCGCCGGATGGGCTTGCTCGCCGGCCGAACGCAAGGCATTTGCCAGCACGGACGATAAAATCAGGGCGACGCAATTGGGCGACTCGGCGATGGAGAAATCGTCGCCCATGTCGACCGTGATGGCGGCGCGCTGTGCCGCGCTCAAGGGATAGCTGTCGAGCAAGGCGTCCAGCAACTGGCGCGCGCTGCCGGCGCGGCGGCCACCCTGCATGCCGGGCCCGGCGCTGGCCAGGCGCACCGTGTCGATAAAGCTGGCCAGCACGGACAGGCAATAACGCGCATTGTCGTGCATCAAGGCGGCCGCTTCGCCGATCTCGGCCTGCGGTGCGGAATCCGCCTGCGCGCGGCGCGCGATGCCGCGCGCAAAATTGGCGATGGCCGCCAGCGGCGTGTTCAATTCATGCGCAAGGAAGGCCAGCGATTCTTCCATCGCCACCAGGCCCTGGCGGCGCGCGGCGCGCTCGCGTCCCGTCTGCACGGCCAGTTCCAGCGCCGTTTGCATGGCGGCCAGGTCGAGCGGCTTTTCCAGCAGGCGGAACAGCGAGCCGCCGTTGATCAGTTCGAGCAGGACATCCTTGTCCGCATACGCGGTCACCAGCATGCAGACGATGTGCGGATAGCGCTGCGCCACTTCCTGCAGCAGCTCGCTGCCCAGCCGGTCCGGCATGCGGTAATCGGTGACGAGCACGTCGATCTGGCCAGCCTCGTCCTGCAGCAGAGCGAGCGCCGCATCGACGCTCTGCGCCGTCAACACCCGATAGCGGGGACCGACGGCGCGCTCGAAATACTTGCAGGCAAGCGCTTCGTCGTCCACGTACAGCACACTGGCGCGGCTATCGCTGTCCATGCTAGCGGCCCTCCCAATCGGAGCGCTGCAAGTCGAAATTCATGCTGGCCCACACGCCCAGCTCGCTTTCGGCGCTGAGAGTGCCACCGTGGCGCTCGATCACGCCATAGCTGATGCTCAGGCCCAGGCCCAGGCCCTGCCCCACTTCGCGCGTGGTGAAGAACGGTTCGAACACGCGCGCCAGGTTTTCCGGCGCGATGCCGGGGCCATTGTCGCGCACGCTGATGCGCAGGCGGTTGTCATCCCAGTGGGCCATGATGCGGATCTCGAACGGCGGCGCATTGCCCTTGCGCATGGACAGCACGGCATTGCCCAGCAAGTTGATCAGCACGCCCACGATGGCCGCCTCGTCGCCGCGCACCAGGGTGTCGACCGGCAAGTCGTGGCTGATGCTGACATTTTTCGTTTCATGGCCCACCAGGCGGATGGCCGCGTCGAGCGCGCTGCGAAACTGGAAGTGTCCCGTCTCCAGCTGGTTGCCGCTCTTGCGATAGGCAAAGGTTTTCAAGTCGGACACGATGTGCTGCACGCGCAGCATGCCTTGCTTGGCGTCAGCCAGGCATTCGCTGACCAGCGCGCTTTGCTTGGCGGCCGGGTCTTCGATGGCCACCTCGATGGCCATCATGCAGAAATTCACGGGATTATTGACTTCATGCAGCATGCCGGCAGCCAGGGTGCCGATGGCCGCCATTTTCTCCTGCTGCAGCATCTGCCCCTTGATATCGGCCAGGCTCTTATTCGTTTCTTCCAGCTGCGTATTCTTTTGCGCCACTTCCGCCTTCAGCTGGAACAGCATGAAGCGGGCGCGCTCATTGAAATAGGTAAACACGGCGCTGATGCTGGCCGACATGATGAGGAACAGACAGTTGACGACAAACGTCCCCGGCAGATCGAAGCCGCCCGCATGCCAGGCGCAGGCAGCCACGTACAGCAGGCAGGAGATGGCGCCGAAGACCATGTTTTGCCACAGCCCGAAAGCCAGCACGATGCCCGACGAATAGATGGCCAGGGTCATGCCCACATAATAGATCGAGGTGGCGCCTTCCGTGACGGCGATCATCCAGGCGATCATGATTTGCGGCAGGATCAGCCAGACAAAAGTCAGCCCCTGGATGCGGTCTTGCGCCCAGCGCGTGCGCATGGCCAGCACGACGCAAAAAATCAGCACCGACACAAGAATGCGCGCGCTGGTGAACGCCGATTGCTTGTCCGGATACAGGGCAGAATCGAGGCCCATGCCCAGCAGGATCAGCACGATGCCCGTGTAGGCCCCGCCACGGCTGAATTCCAGGCGGAAGTCGCGCAAAACGGCCGTGTAGCCAGCGTGCAGGCCTGGAGTGTCCATCAAGGAATGCTCACTTCCGCGAACACATTCACGCCCGTGGGATCGACATAGATCAGCGGATCCGTCGCGTGCTCGGGCAGCAAGGCCGACAGGCCCTCTTCATTGCGATAGATCAAATGCCACTCGAGCAAATGCTCCATGCCGAACTTGCCCGGATTGTTCGCGTGCACGTTGGTGACGAGCAAACGTCCGCCCGGCCCCACGCGCGAGGCGAAGTGCATCAGCAAGCGCGCACAGACCTTGTCGGACAGGTAATCGAACAGGCCGGCGCAATACACGGCGTCGAAACTGCCGGGCAAGCCCGTGACGCCCGAGCCATGGCGGCGCTTGAGCAGGTTGTGCACGGAGTCGTGCACATAATCGATCTCGACCACTCTTCCCGTGCGCTGCATGATGGTGGTCAACCGCGCACGCGTCCAGTCCAGGGTCTCGCTGCTGAAGTCGACCAGCTCGAAGGCCAGCCACTGCGCGTCCGGGCACGTTTCCAGGAAACGCTGCACTTCAATGGCCGGGCCGCAGCCCACGTTGAGCACTTTATACACACGCCCTGCCGCACGCGCCGCGGCCGCCTTTTGCGACAGGAATTCCGTCAGGATATCGATGCGGTTGCGGTGCGCCGTGGCCACGGCCGCCTGCAGGAAGGCCGCATTGACGATCTGAAAATAGGTGCTCGGCCCTTGCCGTGGATCGTCGAGCAGCTGGTTGACCATCTGGTAGTCGCCCGCATAGCCGAGCGGCTTGGTAAACGTGCGGAAGACGAACGGTGCGCGCAGGATCAAGGGGTGCAGCGCGGCTTGGGCGAAGGCGCGGTGGGCCGGCGCCCGCTCTTCCTCGACGAGCGACGCTTCCACCTCGAGCTGGCGCAGGTACAGCTGGGTCTGCTCCATCAGCGGCAGGGCCAGTTCATCGAAGATGTCGGGGCGCAGGCGGCCGTTTTCCTTCGGCAGCGAGTCGGACAAGTCGACCTGCTCGACCCAGCGCGACACTTCCGACAAAAAAGCGCGCATTTCATTGACGACGATCTGGTAATCGCGGCGGATGCGGAAGCGTTCGCCCCAACCGGCGACAAAGGCGCTGGACTCTTTCAATACGGCGCCCTTGACGACGACCACGTCGCTCAGCTCGCGCCACTCGTCGATCAAGGTCACGGAAACGATGGCGGTCAGGCCCGTGTTGACGCTGCTGATGACGACGGCCTTGCCCACGTAGGCGTTTTTCGCCCCCATGCGCACCGTCACGTCATTGAGCACCTCGCTGACCTGCACAATCGAGTATGGATTGTAGATTTCCATGACCAGCGAATTGCGCTGCAAGTTGAAAATCGTGCCGCGCACCGCCTCACCCTGGGTGTTGCGGAAACTGACGACTGGATCGATCTGCGATTGTGAATACACGATTGAGCATTATCAAGTTGCCCGGTTCCCGGCGCACCACACTGGTGACACCAGATTCCAGGCTGGGTTAAGGCACGGCACACCGGTCGTTTGCCGCCGGCACCGCCATCAAAATGGCGGTATTGCGGCGTCGCGTGACGCCGTGCCGGAGCGCCTCAAAGCGCGTCTGTTCGCTCTCTGATCGAGTGTACTATGGATGTAGCAGAACGAGCAATTGTTCCCTCAGGAACGACTGTCCGTGGCGCTGGCGCGCAACGCCTTCGATCATCCAGCGACGAACAAGGCCAGCGCGTGACGCAGCAACTGCGGCGTTTGCCCTGTCCAGCGCTTGAACGAGCGGCGGAAGTTGGTGGCATCATGAAAGCCAAGGTAGGCGGCCACGGCATCGTTGTCGTAACCATGCGCCTGGAACAGATAAATCGCCTTGTGCGCGCGCACCTGGTCCAGCTCGGCCTGGAAATGCGTGCCATGGCGCGCCAGGTGGCGCTTCAAGGTAGCGGGGCTGACGCCGAATTCCTGCGCCGTGCGCTCCAGCGTGGGGGCGCAGCGGATGTTCGCCAGCAGATAGTCGTACAGCGCGCCGAGCAGGCTGGCGGCGGGCACGGGCGCCAGCGCCGCCGCGCGCAAGGCCAGCGCGGCCGCCGTGGCATTGCCGCGTGGCCAGGGTTTATCGAGCCAGCTGGAATCGATGAGCATGGCGTCGACCTGGCAATCGAAACGCAGGGCCTGGCCCAGGTGCACTTCATGCTGCTCCACGTGGCGGGGCCGCGCGCGGTTGAAGCAGAAGCGCCACGGCAAGGATTCTCCCGCCAGCCAGCGGCACATCGCAGACAGCGCCGTCATGTGCATTTCCACCAGAAAAGGCAGCTGGCTCGGCGCGCCGAACGCATCGACCCAGTACAGCACGTGCATGTCGCCCGCTTCGCGCAAACGCGGTTGCAGCAACGGGCACAGCAAGGTATGAAAGTCGCACAGGATGCTGAGCGCCTGGCGCAGATTCTGCGCCTGCAGCAAGGCGTGGCTGGCCGCGCCGTAATGGCCGGGCAGCATTTGCTGGCCCAGCATGAAGCTCGTGTCGGCACTGTCCAGGCCGCGCGCCACGCTGGCCAGCAATTGCAGGTATTGCGCAGCGCTGACCTGGCTTTCCGCGGACGGCAGCGCGCCGCCATCGAGGCCCGTGCCCTTGAGCAGCGGCGCCACAGCCAGTTCCCGGCTGCGCGCGTAATCGAGCACCAGCGCCGGCTGATGGTGGGCAGCGATGCTGGGGTCGCCCTGCTGGTTCAGCGGCATCAGGCAGGCGCGGCGGCACTGATCCCGGCACCGGAGCGCGGCGTTTCCACTGCCCGGTTCAGCTCGGCCAGCACCACTTCCGGCACGCCATCCGTGAGCGAGCAGGCATGCCGCAAGCTCAGGCGGATTTCACGGTTGTCGTTGGCGTGGTGGCGCATCTGCCCCACCATGGCGCACAGGTGGCGCGCCTTCACGGCCGCATCCTCGCGCGATACGCCCGGCATCAGCACAGCAAAGCGGTCGCCCGCATAGCGGCACAGCAAATCGTCATTGCGCAAGTTCAGCAGCAGCATGTGGCCGACGGCTTGCAGCACGCGGTCGCCTTCGCGGTGGCCGTATTCGCGATTAATCAAATGAAAGCTGTCGATGTCGAGCAAGACCAGCGCGCAATCGAGGCCGGGCCGGCGCTCCTGCTCCAGGCGCATCTGCGTACGCAGATAGCTGGCGTCGGCCAGCTGCGTGATGCGGTCGAAGGCGCGGTGGTCGCGGAACAGGCGTTCACGCTTTTGCAGGTGCTCGTTCAGACGAAACTGTTCCTGGCGCCAGTAATACATGCCGATCGTCAGCACCAGCATGCCAAACGGAATCAAGGCTTCGAGCCAGTTATCCCACACGGCGCTCTTATCGACGGCAAAGAATTCATCGAGGCAATCGGCCCAGGAGCCCAGCATGATGGCGCACAGGCCGCCCGCGATCAAACTCGTCACCAGTCCGCGCGGACGGCTGCTGAGGGTAAACAAAAACCAGATGCCCGCCATGACGGCCGTGCCGCCTTCACAGACGATATCCATCCACTTCCAGACGGCAATCGGTTTAGGGTGCCCTAAAGTGGCGTACAGGAACAGGAACAGGGGCAAGGCCAGTGCGGCGGCAATCAGGCTGTTACGGTGCAATGGCAGCATGTGGGGAAACCTTTAAAAGTGGTGCTGTCGCCACGATAGCGCCCGCCCATGACGGCACGATGACATGCGCCGCGCCCGTGCGGCAGGTGCAAACGGCTCAGCATTACCTTGGGCGCTGATGCAAATATGGCGTGCCATTGCCCATGCGCCCTGTGGCGGCAGGTCATTTCAGCTCACCATGTTTCATTTCTGGCCGGAAAGCGTTCACAGGCCGTTGTTTTCAGGGCGGCAAGCCCTTGCCTGTCACGCAACCGTCATATTTGCTGCCTAGAATCCGCCCGGTTCCTTCCCCTAACCGAGCTCTTCATGAAAACCATGCATACATCGTTCCCCTCCCCGCTGCGCCTCACGGCCGTGGCCCTCGGCATCATGGCCGTCTTCAGCGGTCAAAGCCATGCGCAAGCGCAAGGTGAAGATGGTCAGCCGGCCGCCACCGTGGTCGTCAGCGGCCAGCGCGCCAGTCTGCGCAACGCCATCGCCGCGCAAGAGAAAGCCGACAACATCATCAGCGTCATCAGCAGCGACGACATCGGCGGCTTGCCCGACAAAAACGCGGCCGAAGCGCTGGCCCGCTTGCCCGGCGTATCCGTGCAGCGCGACCAGGGCGAAGGCCGCTACATCACGGTGCGCGGCCTGGGGCCGGACTTGAATGCCGTCACCATCAACGGCGCGCTGGTGCCGTCGCCGGAAGCGGGCCGCCGCGCCGTGGCGCTCGACATCCTGCCTGCCGGCCTGATCCGCACACTGGAAGTCTCGAAAACTTTGCTGCCGGAAATGGACGCCAACTCGCTGGGCGCCACCGTCGAAGTCAAATCGCTGTCCGCCTTCGACTTGCCGGGCAAGCTGCTGTCGGCCAACGTGGGCGCCAGCTACGATGAAAAGACGGGCAAAACCAGCCCCAGCGGCGGCGCCCTGTGGGCCCAGCGCTTCCTCGACGGCAAGCTGGGCGTGGCAGCCGGCCTGAGCGCGGAAAAGCGCTCGTTCGGTTCCGATGACGTGGAAACGGGTGGCGCCTGGAGCAAGGGGAAATTGTCGGGCCTGGAATTGCGCGACTACCTGCCCGTGCGCAAGCGCGGCGCCCTGGCCGTCAATCTCGATTACCGCCCCGAAGCGGGCAACAGCTGGTTCCTGCGCTCTTTTGTGAGCGAATTTTCCGACAATGAAGTGCGCGACCGCCTGACCATCAGCAATATCGCGGGCGGCAGCCTGGCCGAAGAGCAGACGGCCAGCGCGCGCGCCGAGCGCCGCATCCGCCAGCGCAAATACACGCAGCAAGTGCGTTCGCTCGTGCTGGGCACGCAGCAGAAATCGGGCGACTGGACGCTGGACGTGAAAGGCGGCATGAGCCGCGCCACCGAGGACACGCCGGAATCCCTGAACGACGGCCGTTTCCGGGGCCTCAGCAACTTTAACGGCATCAGCTTCACGGATACGCAGGAGCCGAAATTGAGCGGCCCCGCCTCGCTGTACGACCCGGCCAATTACGCGCTGAACGCCATCACCCTGCAAAAGCGCTACTCGAAAGACAATGAACACCATGCACGCATCGACCTGGCGCGCAAGTTCGACATCGCCACCCTGAAATTCGGCGCGAAAGTCAGCCGCCGCGAAAAAACCAATGACACGGATCAATGGGCGTATAACAGCAGCAAGGCCACGAGCGGCAATTACTGGGGTGGCGGTTCCACCTCGATGAGCAATTTCGTGCAAGGCCATACCCTCGACTACGACCTGGGCAACATCGGCGTGGCCCTGGACCCGGCCCTGATCCGCGCCCGCGTGGCCGGCCTGGACCGCAACAAGGCGCGCCTGGCCACGGAATCCATCATCAATGACTACCGCATGCATGAAGACATCAACGCCATGTATGTGCAAAACAGCTACGACTTCGACGCCTGGCACATCCTCGGCGGCGTGCGCGCCGAACGTACCAGCTTTGAAGCGGCCGGCTCGCAAGTGGACAGCGCCGGCGTCGCGACGCCCTTGACGCGCGAACGTTCGTACACCAACTGGCTGCCAAACCTGCAAACCCGTTATGACCTCGATCAAAAGACCAGCGTGCGGGCCGCGTGGACGCAAGCCGTCGTGCGCGCCAACTTCAGCCAGTTGGCGCCGGGCATCAGCCTGGCCAGCAACACGGAAGCCGTGATCGGCAACCCGGACTTGAAACCGCTGAAGGCAAACAATCTGGACCTCGGTATCGAAAGAGTCCTGGGCAACGACGGCGTGATGTCGGCTTACGGTTTCTACAAGGACATCAAGAATTTTACGTACACGACCAACCTGGCCGGCACGGGTCAGTGGGCCAATTACACCTCGGCCACCTCGTATGCGAACGGCGACGCAGCCAAAGTCAAAGGTATAGAACTGGCCTATATGCAGCCGCTGCGCATGCTGCCGGCGCCGTTCAACAAGTTTCTCGTCGGCGTGAACGGCACCCTGAGCACCTCGAGCGCGCAAATCGGCCGCTTCGACAAGGCCAGCAACAAGCAAATGAACCGCGACATCAGCCTGCCGGGCCAGTCGAACCAGGTGATGAACTTGATGCTGGGCTATGAAACAGGACCGGTGAGCGCCCGCCTGGCCCTCAACTACAAGTCGCCGTATCTGCTGGAAATGGGCAACGATATCCTCGACCAAAGCCAGGACCATATCGTCACCAGCCAGAAGCAGCTTGATTTCTCGCTGTCCTACCAGATCAACAAGCAGTTCCAGCTGATGTTCGAAGCGGCCAACCTGAACAACGAGAAATACTATGTCTACCAGGGCACGAAGCAATACAACGTGCAGAACGAACAATACGGCCGCACTTTCAAAGTGAGCCTGAAAGCCAGCGCCTTCTGATGATGATTTTACCTACCATGAAAAAAACCGTACTCTGCAGCGCTTTGCTGGCTGCCTTTTGCCTCGCGGGCACGGTGCAAGCCGCACCTAACCAGACTGTTCCTTCCTTCACGCAGGAAGCGGAAGAACTTGCGCGCCTGCCCGGCGGCGGCTGGCTGCTTCTCGACAAGCATGGCTTGCGCTTGTTCAACCTTGCCGGCCAGGAACAGGACCGCATCGCCGTGCGCGCCAAGCAGCTCGACACGCGCATCGATGGCGGCAATGTGCTGGCCGTGTTCCTGGAAGCGGACACGCAGCGCCCGCTTCCCGTCTCCGTGGACGTGCAGGCTGGCAAGCTGGTCAAGCTGGCGCCGTTTCCCGTCCCCACCTTTTCCGTGGAAGCGTCGTGTTTGTACCGCGACGCCCAGCAGCTCGATCATCTGTTCCTGATCGGTAAGGATGGGCAAGCGGAACAGTGGGTGATGCAGGGCGAGCAGCGTCAGCTGGTGCGCAAGCTGGCCTTGCCGCCGCACGCCAAGCATTGCCGGGTCGACGATGGCGCTCAGCGCCTGCTGGTGAGCGAGTCCAACATGGGCGTGTGGGCGTATGACGCCGAATCCGAAGGCATGGGCAAGCGCGAAGTGGTGGCCCTGCGCAAGCCGTATGGCCAACTGGACGGCGGTGCTGGCGCGCTGGCCGTGTTGCCCGGTGGCGTGGCCGTGCTCGACGGCAAGGCGGAAAAGCTGCACCTGCTGGCACGCCAGGGCGGCAAGTGGACTGTCCTGCCGCCGCAAGCCGTCGCATTGAACGTGCGCAAGGGCGACAGCCAGCTGGCGCTGGACAAGGAATCGCTACTGCTGCGCGGCAAAAACGGTTGGCAAGCGCGGCCCTTGAAATGGACGGGCAAGGCGGAAACGCAGCCTGCGGTGGACATCATCGCCCCACAGGCGCAGACGGAACCGATGGCGCGCCAGGGCGACGCGGCCGATGATCCGGCCATCTGGCTGTCCAGCAACCCCGCCAATGCACGCATCCTCGGCACCAACAAGAAGCAAGGACTGCTCGTCTACGACCTGCAAGGCAAGCAGACGCAGCTGCTGGAAGTGGGCCGCCTGAACAACGTCGACGTGCGGCAGAACATCAGTTTGGGTGGCAGCAAGGTCGACCTGGCCGTGGCCACCCAGCGCGACGACAACAGCATGATGTTGTTCACCATCAATGCCGATGGCGTCGTGGCGGAAGCGGGCCGTTTTCCGACTGGCCTGAAAAGCATCTACGGCATGTGTTTGTATCAACCGGCCAGCGGCGGCGTGGAAGCGTTCATCAACGATAAAGATGGCACCTTCCAGCAATACAGCATCGGCTTGAGCGGTAGCAAGTTCAGCGCCACCCTCTTGCGCAGCTTCAAGGTGGCCACCCAACCGGAAGGCTGCGTGGCCGATGATGCCAACGCCAGATTGTTCCTCGGCGAGGAAACCCGCGGCATCTGGACCACCTCGGCCGACGCCGCCAAGCCGGACGCCCTCACCATGGTCTTGCCCGTGGGAGCGAACCTGACGGCCGACGTGGAAGGCATGGCCATCTACCGCAAGCCGGGTGGCGCGGCCAACACCGGCTACCTGATCGTCTCCAGCCAGGGCGACAGCAGCTACGTGGTGCTCGACGCCCAAGCGCCATACAAGGTGCGCGGCCGCTTCAAGGTGGGCTTCAACCTGCCCGCCGGCATCGACGGCACGTCGGAAACGGATGGCCTCGACGTGAGTTCCGCCAACCTGGGCGGCGCATACGCGCAAGGCATGCTGGTGATCCAGGACGGCTACAAGCGCTTGCCCGATGGACCGCAGAACTTCAAGTATGTGGCGTGGGGGGATGTGGCGAAGGCGTTGAAGCTGGAGTAATGAGCATGGGGCGGCCAGTCAAGGCTGCCCCATGTCCGATAGCGATATTAAAAATTGCCGCTATCTTGTACGCGGCATATCGATGGCAAAAGGCAGACTTTTGCCAAAAAAGTCCACGCTGCCCGTCACTGCCAGGCGTTGCGCCGACAATTCCTCCAGGCGCAGATCAGCTACGTCACGGTATTCCATCATGTAAAGAGCGGATTCACACTGCGTATTGCCTGCATCGACGGCAAGCCTATGCACGGGCGCGGCATCCGTTCCCTCCACGAGCAAACCGTGCAAAATGAAGGACGGCGGATACAACGCCCACGACCAGGGCGCATCGTCGTCTTCCGTCAGCCGCATGAACACGTCGTCGTCGGCCTCGATCGTGATATTGATTTCCCACATGCCATCGGCGCGCGCCTCAAGGCTGATCCGGGATTTCGCGACATCCACTTCAAAATTGGTGTCGCCGATACTAAATATATGCATTGCCCTTCTACTCCTGATTGACACGTTAATGCTCTGCTCGACAGGCCAGCAGATTAGCGAAGCGCTCTGTCAATATGGTCACATTTCGCTGAGATCGGCATCAGCGTTCAATGCATAGGCCTTGCAATAGGCAAGCAGCTCTTCGCTGCGCGTCTTGCCGAGCGAAATGGTCCCTATTCCATACGGCATCCATGCCGTGACATGCGCCAGATGTTTAATTCCATGTGATCATCTTCCTCGTCGCAACATGGCCCTGTTCCGTGCCGGAGCTGTGCTTGACGAGTTGATAGGCGGTTTGCCACCGAGATCGTCCCATCGCTTGCAGCACATCGCATAAACTTCAGTCCATGAGCTCACGCATTCATCCCCAAGCCCGCACCACCCCGAAGATCCAGCAGGAAATCAAGGACTCCTGACTGTCCGAGCGCGAAGCCGCCAAGGTCTTCAATATCAGCCGTGCACGGCTGCCAAGTGGCTCAAGCGGGACGATGTACAAGACCATTTGCACCGGGCCCATACACTGCATACCACGCTGAGCGCGACGCAGGACATGATCAAATGGGACTGGACAGTAACAGTCTACATGGAAAGATTGCAGCTAAATTTCTTGCCATAAACAGGAATAACCTTGGCTGCGTTACTTTTAGGGATTTTTATTGCCTTCGCATTAAACTTCACAACGGCATTTCCTTTCCTCAGATTCTCCAGCAAGGAAATGAACTTATTATCACCTGCGCGGCTGTCGGCGCTGAATGGCCCATCATAAGAAACGCCATTGACGTCAACGGTAAATTTCTCAACTTCCTTATTATTATTCAATTGCGAAAGCGATACGCTCGATTGGGAATCTGCACTGCCATCTTGCGTTGGACAGCCAATATACAGCCGCATTCCATCCTGATCGATAAAGTACTCGAGATTTCCCTGCCCAAAACCTTCAGTCCACCGCCCCTGAGCCGCAAACGAGTTAACGCAAATGATGGCAACAGCGAGACCCACGGCAATTTTTCCAACCTTACTCACTTACTGCTCCTTTTCTACAATATCATGACACATGCACAGCCGTCCCGACGACCAGTGCAGCAGCGAAAAGGGTGCTCCGAATAATGCAAATGGCGCACCACAGCTTGCGCATGAGGTGTTAGACTTTTTCAAAAAACAATCTTGCAATATATCTTTCTCAATTGCAATCATTGTGACAATATTAAAGGATAAATATCGCCACGAGCGCGACTCTCGCAAGCTGTCGCCCGCCGCACGCGATTACAAGCAAGGATTAATGGCTGCCTGATTGGCTCGAAATGGGGTTGATAGCAGGACTTGTAACCCGCTATCCTCGCAGACTTGGTACTTTCACACGCCACTCGCGTATGAACACATGCTGCCCAGTTTAAGTGCACTGGGTATTACCACTTATTACACAAATAATATTATGATAATAAAATCCTTGTTCAAACGCGATGCAGCAAACCCATCCATTGCGTTCCGACCTTCCGTCCAGAAAATCGCGACGATTATCCGCTTCTTGAAAAAAACGGAGGCGTTTGGAAAGAATTGGTTTCTGTCGCAGGAAACAGAAGCAGAGTCGTTTCTGTATCCGGTTTTCGATGCTTCGGGCGAACTCACCACTGCGGCCGAAGCCGTACTCGAGGCCGAGTTCAAGGATGAGCAATTTCGATATCTCAGTGCCTGGAATGGCGAGCTCGCAGACGGTGAGGGAGCAAGTATGGCGCTTGGGTTCAGCGACAGTGACTGGCCCTCCCGGACTTTCAAGATCAGCGATTACGGTCAAGCCGCCAGACGGCTCGGCATTGATGGTGTGAAAGAACTGCTGTCCATTATCGGTGGCTCCCTAAGGCCGGTCTTGATCACGGTTGCACGTAATCAGTATTTTAAAAAACAAGTCTTCAAGGATCGTCCGGGTGTGGGCTGGATGTTGTACTTGCCGCGTGTACTGACGGTCCAGCAAGTACCAGAAGCCCGCGCCTTGATCCCCGTGATGGCGATGGACGAGCAAGGTGAAGACCAGCAGATCGGCACCATCATCGTCAGCGTCACCGACGAGCCTTTTTCTGATGAGAACCCCGAGCACGTCAGGATCGCCAATGCCATTGAGATTGACTTGGTCGAGCAGGACTTGCTGCCTCGCTATGTCGATATTTAATGAAGGATAACGCGTTTCGCCCACATGGAAATACCCTGCCATGCCGGCGGTGAACACCAAAACGGCTGGCATCGCCATCCATCTGCAATATTGGCTGCCAGTACAGGCCAATAAATTAGGCTATGTCACCGTCAAGTGTGGGAATGCGCCCAACGTTGCTTTCAATAACGTTTCCGATGAACGGATGCGCCTGGCGTCGAGTATCCAGCGCCAGCCCAGGTAGTTCGGCAGGTAGCGCGTCGCCACGCCGTGAAAGGGCCGTAGCCATTCGCGCAAGCGGCTGTGATAGGCATTGACGTTCTGCACGTGGGCGGCCCCTCGCACACGGATGCCAGCGCGCAAGTTGACTGCTTGGTGGCTGATGCCCGCTTCCCTCGCAAAAGCCAGATAGGCGGCATGACCGTCGGTCACCAGCAGCACGTCCCTGTCGATAACGGGTAACAGGGAATGATGCAGCTGTGCCTTCGTCAACGCCCCTTTGCCCGTGACGAAATCGAGGGTCTGGCCCGTACGGTCGCGCGCCACCAGGATGCAAACCTGTTCATTGGAAATGCCGCGCTGATGGGCATGGCCGCCACGGCGGCGCGCCGGACGCGTCATCTGCCTGGATCCCTTTTCGGATTCCAGCACGTAGAGTTCATCGGCCTCGGCAATGCCATGCAGACAATGCGGCCGGTCCGTCTTTGCTACGCTGAGAAAACGGTGTCGCCAGCGAAACGTGGTGTTGCGGTGCAGTCCCAACTGCTGAGCGGCCTGGCGTACCGACCTGGAATCAAGCAGGCAATCCGCATAGTCGAGCCACAGCGATTTATGGCGCAAGTGCGCCAGCGGCGTGCCCGTCAAGGCATTGAATGTGCGCCCACAGGATACACAGCGGTAGCGCTGCAGGCCGTGCGCATGGCCATGCCGGTGCAGGTGACACGATTGGCAGGCGGGACAGCCCAGGCGTGCTTGCGTAGCGTTTTCAAGCAGCGTGACGGTCACATCGTGTGGCCCATTGCCACACAGCAAGGCTATTCCTGCCTGCCGCTGGCGTCGGTTCAACTGCGCAAACTGCGCGATAAAGCGTATCCATTCGGCTGGCTGCATGATCGGCTCCTGCATGGTGGGTATGCAGAGTCAGACAGCCCAGCCAAGGAAAGATTCAGGCAGATCCCCTATTTATCGATGACAGAGCCATAAATTACGGTCGCTTGCATGTCTGCCAGCGACTGGCGGCCTGTTGCGTATTAAAATGGCGTCCCATGACCTCCCCCGCCTCGACCTCTTCCCTCCCCGACAGCATTTTGCTCCCTTCCCTGGCCGTACTGGGAGGGCAGATTTCCGTCAATCTGGGGGCGGCGATTGCGAAGAATCTGTTTCCTGTCATTGGCGTGGAAGGGATTACGGCGTACCGGGTGGGGTTTTCGGCCTTGATTTTGCTGGCGATCTTCCGGCCATGGCGCTACCGCCTGACGCGCAAGGATGTGCTGAACTTGCTCGTCTACGGTTCCGTGCTGGGGCTGATGAACTTGCTGATTTACCGGGCGTTTGCGCTGATACCGATCGGCATTGCGGTGGCCATCGAGGTGACGGGGCCGCTGGCGGTGGCCATGCTGTCGTCGCGCCGGCCACGCGATTTGCTGGCCGTCGCTTGCGCCGTGTTCGGCTTGTATTTGCTGTTGCCCCTGCAAGGCAGCCCGGGCAGCCTGGATCCCGTCGGCGTGGCCTACGCGCTGGGGGCGGCGCTGTGCTGGGCGTTGTACATCATCTTTGGCAAGCGCGCCTCGACCCTGCAGGGCGGGCAGGCCGTGGCCTGGGGCATGACGGTGGCGGCCATGGTGACGGTGCCCATCGGCGTCGCGTATTCGGGCACGGCCTTGCTGGCGCCATCGATCGCGCTGATGGGCCTGGCTATTGCCATGCTGTCCAGCGCCCTGCCGTATTCGCTGGAAATCTTTGCCCTGCGCCGCTTGCCGCAAGGCGTATTTGGCATGTTCAGCAGCGCGGCCCCGGCCGTCAGCGCGCTGGCTGCCATGGCCGTGCTGGGAGAATTGCTGAGCCTGACCCAGTGGCTGGCCATTGCCTGCATCGTGTTTGCGTCGGCCATGGCGGCGCTAGGCGCGCAGAGCGGCAAGCGCTAGCGGAATTCACTCTACCTGGCAGCAACTCCTGCAGCGCAGCCTGTGCCGCGTCCTGGCATGGCTGCACAGCTGACAGGCAAGTTTTGATGCCCGCCTGTAAAATGCGTCATTGCTTGCCGTATCCATATTGCGCACTTCCGCCTCGCCGATGACATCCACATTTCTTTTTCGCTGGCTCTCCCCTCTCGCCGCCGCAGCCCTGCTGCTGGCGCCAGTCACCGTTGCACAGGCTGCAGCTCCCGCCGCTGCGGCCGCCCTCACTGGCAATGCCGAAGCAGGCAAGGCCGCGTTTCGCAAGTGCGCGTCCTGCCATCAGGTGGGGCCATCGGCGCGCGGCGGCTTCGGTCCCAAGCTGACAGGCGTGATCGGCCGCAAAGCCGGTGCTACCACGGACTATAAATACTCGGCGGCCATGAAAAACGCGAATATCGTCTGGACCGAGCAAAACCTGGCCGGCTTCCTGAAAGCCCCCAGCGATTTCATTCCTGGCAATAACATGCGTTTCTGGGGCATCGGCAACGCCCAGCAAGTGGCCGACCTGCTGGCCTATCTGCGCACGCAGTAAGCACACAGGCACACCGCCTTAAGCTCCCTCAAGCCCATTACGCCAGATCAAGCTCCCAGCGCTTGCAGCACGCCTTTGCGCTTCTTGTGCGCCGCTTCATAGTCGCGCAGGTGGTGCAGCTGGGCTGCGGACAGGCCGTCCAGCTTGTCGCGTATCTGCGCCACCGTCAGGTGCTGGTATCCGGCAATCGGCAAGTCGCGCGCCGCCGCTGCGTCAGCAGACTTGCCCCCAGGTCTGTTGCCGTCGCGCTTGCGACCTGGCTCCTTCTGCGTTTCACCCGCCTGCGCCCTCTGCTTGTTCACGATACGAGCGGCGACTTCTTCCTCGCGGCCCGGATAGCGCCCCTCCTGCTTGAACTCTTTTTCAAGCTGCTTGAATTCGCGTTCGCGCTTGGGACTGGCACCAACAGGCATGCGACCTCCCGTCTAGGGCTTGGCTGGCAGCTTGCGCACGCACAGATAGATGGAATACAGCGCAGCCAGCCCCACCAGCACGTACACGCCGCGCGATGCCGTCGACATGGCGCCCAGGATGCGGGCCACGATGTCGATGTCGAACAAGCCCACCAACGCCCAGTTCAAGCCGCCCACGATCAACAAGATCATCGAGATCCAGTCGACCACGTTCAGGCGCTTGGCCGTCATTTCCTGTTTTGCCGCTCCGTCCGATCCTGCCTGGATATTCGCCATATCAGCCTCCTGTGAGAAGAAATGCCCCGTCAAGGGTCTGTACAAGTAACAGTGTAGGCGCGGCGCCGGCATACGCCAGTCGGACGATGCCGGCTATTGAGGTAGGAAGCGTCTGTAATCAGACGGGTGATTTTATCTGGCAACAGGCCGTGCCGCTGTTGCCAAACAGGCAGTGACTAATTCCAATATGGAAATATTTATAGATTACTTAGTACCGCGCTGCTACACTCATTTCACCCCAGCAACTTCAGGGGACAAGCCCGCATCATGCCGCAGGCATGGAAGACGGCCACCATGGGACAACAGCTGAGGGGACATGAATATTTCAAACATACGTATCGGTGTGCGCCTGACCACAGGCTTTTTGCTCGCATCGCTTTTACTGGCCGTGGTGGTGATCATCAGCACTTGGCAGCTGTCGGCCGTGAGCGGGGAAATCGACAGCAGCGTGAACCAGCGCTATGCGCGCATCGCGCAATTGCAGGCCACGCGCAACAGCACGCAGGAACAGCCGACCCTGCGCGAACTCGACCAGCAGATCGCCACGCAATCGGCGCAGATGCGCTCGGCGGCCGAGGCAGCCATGGCCCGCGCGCACGATACCAGCGTGCTGATCATTGTGCTGGGCCTGGTCGGCGGCGTGCTGAGCCTGGCGACGGCCTGGTTCATCAGCAGCGGCATCGTGCGGCCCTTGCGGCATGCCGTCAAAGTGGCGCGCAAGGTGGCTGGCGGCGACTTGAGCGAACATATCCGCGTCGATTCCAGCGATGAAGTAGGACAACTGCTGCAAGCGCTGAAAGACATGAATGCCAGCTTGATCACCATCGTGGGCGAGGTGCGCGGCGGCACGCACGACATCGCGGGCGCTTCGGGCGAAATCGCCGCCGGCAACCTGGACTTGTCGCAGCGCACGCAGGCACAAGCCAGTTCGCTGGAGCGCACGGCCGCCTCGATGGATGTGCTGACGGGCACCGTCAAGCAAAATGCCGATAACGCACGCCAAGCCAATCAGCTGGCGCAATCGGCCGCCGCCGTGGCCGGCAAAGGGGGCACGGTGGTGGCGCAAGTGGTCGATACCATGAGCTCGATCAACGCTTCGTCGAAAAAGATCGTTGACATCATCGGCGTCATCGACGCCATCGCCTTCCAGACGAATATCCTGGCCTTGAATGCGGCCGTGGAAGCGGCGCGGGCCGGCGAACAGGGACGCGGTTTTGCCGTCGTGGCCGCTGAAGTGCGCACCCTGGCGCAACGCTCGGCTGGTGCGGCCAGGGAAATCAAGCAGCTGATCGGCGACTCCGTGGAGCGGGTCGACGCGGGCGCGCGCCTGGTCGACACGGCCGGCGCCACCATGCGCGACATCGTGGCCAGCGTGCACCGCGTCACGGACATCATGGGCGAAATCAGCATGGCCAGCGGCGAGCAATTGACCGGCATCGAACAAGTCAATGCCGCCATCGTGCAGATGGAACAGGTGACGCAGCAAAATGCGGCCCTGGTGGAGCAGGCATCGACGGCGGCGGCCAGCATGCAGCAGCGCGCCACCGTGCTGTCAGGCACGGTGGGCATCTTCAAGCTGAGCCGTGATCAGGTGCCTGCCCAGGCCGCGCACGGCATCAGCCTGGTAGCCGCACAGGCCACTCACGCTGTCACCGCGCCGGCAAACCGGCCTGCAGTAGGCGTTAGAGCGCGGCTGAAAGCCTGAGTTCCCCCGCTATCGCCGCGCCGCTCTCATTTATAGCTGCTTGTACATGATGGTGGTGGCGTCCAGCCGGTCGCCGGCCGGCGCCAGCGCATAGCCGGGGATGCTGCCCGCCACCACGTAACCGAGCGCCAAGTACAGCGATTCCGCATGGTCGCTGCTGCGCGTGTCCAGGGTCAGCAGGCTGCGCGGCAAGAGGCGCGCCTGTGCTTCCAGCGCCTGCATCAGCTGGCGCGCAAGGCCGCGCCGACGGAAAGCGGGCGCGACCAGCAATTTGCGTACTTCGGCCCGGTGCGCCTGGTTGGGATTGGTATCCCAGTCCAGCTGCACTGCGCCCGCCAACCTCCCTTCCACCTCGGCCACCAGCAGCAGGCGCACGCCGCGCGTGACGGCCGGCAACACGTTATCCGTCCAGAATGCCTGGCTGGACGCCGTATCGAAGGGCAAGATAAAACCGATGCTGGCGCCGTCGTGCACGCAGTCTCGCAGCAAGGCGCCTAACTCCGGCAAGCGTTCACGAATATCGGCGGGCGAAAAGTGGCGTAGCGATACGCGCATGATGACCTCAGACAAGAAAAAGAAAATAGCGGGCGCCGCTGTCTGGCGGCGTCATGAATGCGCTGGGACCATGCAACTGGTAGCGCAGGCAGTCGCCGGCCAGTAACTCGTGCGAGCGGCCGTCGACGGTCACGCTCAGCTTGCCTTCCTGCAGCAACAGATGGTGTTCCATGCCGGGCCGGGGCGAGGCGGCATAACTGATCGTCACGCCAGCGCCCAGCTCGCATTCGAGCGCTTCGCCCGCCAGCGCGCGCGACGGCGGCGAGACGGAACGGCGGATAAAGCCGGTGTCAGGGTCCGTCCACACGCTTTGCTCGGCGCGCCGCAGCACGGGTGGAAAATCGTCTTCCACCATGCGCAACAGGCGCGACATGGCCAAGCCATACGCAGCGCACAACTTGCCCAGCACGACCGTGGTCGGGCTGACCTCGCCATTTTCCAGGCGTGACAGGGTGGCGCGGCTGACTTGGCTGGCGGTGGCCAGCTGGTCCAGCGACCAGCCCCGCTCCACGCGCAACTGTTTCAGGCGCGCCGCCAGACGCTGTTCCGTATCGTTATCTGCGCTCACCAAATTTTCCATATACGGGAACTTATTCCATATATGAAAAACAGTCAAGCCATACGCGACGCGTGGCGGCACAATTCCAGGAAACCAGCCAGACGCGGCGAAAGTATCTTCTTGGACTGGCGAATCAGATAAAAGTTGCGCTCCAATGGTGGCAGCATGGTCTCCAGTTCCACCAGTTGCCCGCTGGCCAGCAGATCGGCCACCACCACGCGCGACAGGCAGGCGATGCCGAGACCGGCCGCGGCGCCATATTTGATGGCTTCCGAGTTGCTGAATTCGCCTGCGGCGCGCAGATAGTGCAGATATGGCACCAAGGCTTGCTCCACGGCTTCGCGTGTGCCCGAGCCCGCTTCGCGCAGCAGCCAGCCCGCCTGGTTCAGTTCCGTAAAGCTGAGCAGATGGCGCAGCTGCGCCAGCGGGTGCGTGGGTGCGGCCACGATCAGCATCTGATCCGTCAACCACGGCTCCACCAGCAAGCCCGCTTCGTGGCATGGCCCTTCGATCAGGCCGATATCGACACGGAACTCGGCCACGGCGGCCGCGATGTCGGCCGTGTTGGCAATCGTCACTTGCGGGATGCTGCGCCCGTATTGCTGCGCCGCCTGCGCCAGAATCTGCGGCAACAGATAGATGCCTATCGTCGTGCTGGCGCCGATTTGCAGGCTGACGGGCACGGACGGGTCGGCGCCCGCGAACTGGCGCTCGATGCTGGCAGCCCCGTCGCGCATCTGCCGCGCCTGGGGCAACAGCAAGCGGCCATTGTCATTGAGCAGCAATCGCTTGCCCACCCGGTCGAACAGTTGTGCGCCCAGCAAGGTTTCCAGTTCATTCAGGGCCGCGCTGGTAGCCGATTGCGACAGCGCAATCTGCTCGCCGGCCGCACTGGTACTGCCCGTATCCGCCACGGCCAGGAAAATTTGCAGTTGCCGCAAGGTCAACGCCATCTCATGTACTCACTTAATAGGTTAAACATACAAAAACAATCCGTTTTACCATTTAATTTGCGAACTGTACAGTCATGCCATACGCAACAAGAACATGGAGTACGGCATGTCATCCCTCTCAACAACTAACACAACAAACACAACAAGTTTCAGCGACCGCTATGGCCGCCTTCTGCCGGGCCTGCTGCTGAGCGGCGCAATCGCTTATGCAGCCATCGCGCTGGGCAAGCTGGAATGGATGCAAAGCCACGGCATGAGCGCCCTGACCCTGGCCATCATGCTGGGCATTGTGCTGGGCAACAGTGTGTATGGCCGCCTGGCGCCCACGTGCGGCGCGGGCGTGGCCTTTTCAAAGCAGACATTATTAAGACTTGGCATCATCTTGTACGGTTTCCGTCTGACCTTCCAGGATATTGGCCAGGTGGGCCTGGCCGGCATCGCCATCGACGCGCTGGTGCTGGCGTCCACGTTTGGCCTGGCGATGTTCCTTGGCACCAAGGTGTTCAAGCTGGAACGCAACAGCGCCATCCTGATCGGCGCGGGCAGCTCGATCTGCGGCGCGGCGGCCGTGATGGCGACGGAACCCGTCGTCAAGGGGCGCAGCGAAGATGTGACCGTCGCCGTCTCCACCGTTGTTGTGTTCGGCACCATCGCCATTTTCCTCTACCCATTGCTGTACCAGTTGAACCAAGGCTGGCATCTGCTGGGCGCCACGCCCACCGCGTTTGGCGTGTACATCGGCTCGACCGTGCATGAAGTGGCGCAAGTGGTGGCGGCCGGCAAGTCAATCGGACAGGAAGCGGCGAATGCGGCCGTGATCGCCAAGATGGTGCGCGTGATGATGCTGGCGCCGTTCCTCGTCATCCTGTCGGCCGTGCTGGCGCGTGGCAAGTCCAAAGGCGGCAACCACGACAAATCCAGCAAGCTGGCCATCCCTTGGTTCGCCTTCATTTTTATTGCCGTGGTGGCCTTCAATTCGCTGGGCCTGCTGCCAGCGGGCACCGTCGCCACCATTACCGAACTCGATACGGTCTTGCTGGCCATGGCCATGGCGGCCCTGGGCTTGACGACGCATATGTCGGCCATCCGCCGCGCCGGCATCAAGCCGCTGCTGCTGGCCGGCCTGCTGTTCTGCTGGCTGATCGCCGGTGGCGCCGCCATCAACCATGTGGTCGCCAGCCTGTTTGCCTGACTTTGAGCTTGATTCAAGCCGGGGCCGCTGACGCGGGAGCCGAAAACTTCGTACAATACAGGTGTTTTGACTCTCAATCCGGCTTCGGCCCCACCCAGGAACACCCATGCATCTCTCGAACTGGCTGCTTTTCTGCAGCGTCGCCCTGCTCGTCACGTTTTCTCCCGGCCCGGCCGTCTTGCTGGCTATCTCGAATGCCATCGCCGTCGGCCCGCGCCGCGCGATGATCAGCAGCATGGGCAATGGTTTTGGCTTGTTCATCATTTCCGGCGTGGCCATGGCCGGCATGGGCGTCGTGCTGGCCACCTCGGCCACGGCCTTCATGCTGCTGAAACTGGCTGGCGCCCTCTACCTCGTGTATCTGGGCATCAAGCAATGGCGCAGCAAGACCAGCGTCGTGGCCGATGCCCCCGTGGTGGCCGGCGCGGCGAATCCCAATTCGTTCTGGAAACTGTTCCGCCAGGGCTTGACGGTGGCGCTGACCAATCCGAAAGCCATCCTGTTCTTTTCGGCACTGTTCCCGCAATTCATCACGCCGGGCGAACCCGTGGCCATCCAGTTCACCGTGCTGACGACCTCGTTTGTCGCTTGCGCCATGCTGGCCCACTTGTTCTACGCCAATCTGGCGCGCCTGCTGAAAACCCAGCTGGCCACGCCGGGCCGCGCCAAACTGTTCAACCGCATCACGGGCGGCGCCTTCGTCTTGCTTGGCCTGAGCCTGCTGCGCCTGCGCAGCAAGGCAGCGTAATTACTGTAGTAAAAATGTCTCGATGCTGGCCGCCAGGGCCAGCGGCGTTTCATTCATCGGATAGTGTCCCGCATTGCCCAGCACCTCCAGCCGGGCTTGCGGGTACCACGCCAGATACGTGCGGCGCATCAGGGCCGCATCGAAACGGGGATCGTGCTCTCCCACCAGCGCCAGCAAGGGCAATGCCACGCGCGCCGCCTTGATTTCCTCACTAAAATCCGTCCCGCTCCAGGCCAGGAAATAGGCGCCAAACGCGGCTGGATCCGACCTTTCCCACGAATATTGCGCCTTCCAGTCCAGCCAGGCGGCAGGCAAGCGCCCGCCCGTGCTGCGGTCGATGATGGCGCGCCGCGCCTGCACGTTCGCGCTGGCGTCGAGAAACAGTTTCCGGGCCGCTCCATCAAGCGCCACGCCACAACAGGGCACGTGCGCCACGGCCACCAGTTTGCGCAGGCGCAAGGGCGCCAGCAAGGCCAGCCGTTCCAGCGCCATGCCGCCCATCGAGTGCCCCACCACGCTGAAGGTGGCCAAGCCCAGCGCATCGGCCAGGGCCAGGGCGTCGCGGGCGACCTCTTCCATCGAGTACTCTCCTGCCGCGCCACGCATGCCGCCATAGCCGCGATTGTCCATGAAGACATAGCTGAAACTGGCGCCATCAAGGGCCGCTTCCATCGGTTCGAACGCCCGCGCGTCGCCAAACCAGCCGTGCAGGACGATGACGGCATGGGGACCGTGGCCCACGCGGTGACAAGTATTGTGCATGTTCACTCCCGAAAAAGAGTGCATGGTAAGCGGTCTTTAAACGGCCCGCCTTCGATGCCAGGTCAAATACTGTAGAGTATGGGCCATGGATGATTTTTATGCGGAAGTGCCGCGCCCCTTGATCGCCACGGCGCGCGACTATGCGGCTGATGCCGTCTTTCCCAGCCACAGCCATGCGCGTGGGCAATTTGCGTATGCGGCGCGGGGCGTCATCAGCGTGCACACGCCGCAAGGCAACTGGCTGGTGCCGCCGCAGCGCGCTTGCTGGGTTCCGGCCCAACTCGTCCACGGCATGCGCATGCATGGCGCCGTGACCATGCACAACGTATTTATCGACGCGCCCGCCATCGCCGGAAGCGGCTTGCCGTCCCACTGCCAGGTGCTGGACGCCTCGCCGCTGCTGCGCCAGTTGCTGGCCGAGGCCGTGACCGTGGAGGCCCTGTATGCGGAACAATCGCGGGCCGGACGGCTGATGGCCTTGCTGCTTGATGAGATTGCCGCCGCCCAGCCGCTGCCCCTGAGCGCGCCCCTGCCGCAGGAGCCCCGGCTGGCGCGGCTATGCATGGACATGCTCCAGCAACCAAACCTGGGCAGCAGCCTGGATGCGATGGCGGCGCAGGCGGGCATGAGCCGGCGCACCTTTACGCGGCAGTTCCGCGCCCAGACAGGCCTGGCCTTTGCCCAATGGCGCCAGCAAGCGTGCCTGCTGGCGGCCATCACGCGGCTGGCCGACGGGCAAGCCGTCACCAGAATCGCGCTCGACCTCGGCTATGCCAGTCCCAGCGCCTTCACGGCCGCCTTCCGCCGCGTGCTGGGCCAGGCGCCCAGCGAGTATCTGGACTAGGCAATGATGGCGGCGATACGCCGCGCCAGCGCCTGCGCCAGTTTCTGCACATGGTAGCCATCGACAAAGCCATGGTGGGCTTGCGCGGAAAACGGTATCCGCATGCGGCCATCGTCCTGCGCGGGGCCGAACTTGCCCCAGGTAAAGGTCGGGATGTCGGCATCGCGGTGGCGGTAGATCGGGTGCTCGATGGCCGCCAGTTCCAGCCATGGCAGGCAGGTGATGAAAATATTGTTGCGCTGCTCGCGCTCGGTCTCTCCCTCGCCCGTGTTGATCAGCGCGCAGCTGGCTTCGGCCAGGCGCTTGGCTTCCAGGCTGCGTTCGATGAATACATCGAGCTGGTCCGTCATCGCGAAGCGCGTGTAGTTGAGGTTATCGTCGCCGTTGATGACGGTGTACGAGGCAGGGAAATCGTCGATGCGTATCACTTCGCCCTGGTAGATGCGGTACATGAAATTGTCGATCTCCCTGACCGTATTGAGCAGGCAAAACAGGAAAAAGTGAAACACGGGGATGTTCCGCGCCTTGCAGTACGGCCGGAAATCCGGCACGTCGAGCTGGAAATTGATATTGACGAGGGGATTGTCGAACGCGCGGAACAAGTCATAGCGGTCGCGCCGCTTTTCAAAATTTTTCATGCGGCGAGTGTAGACGATGGCAGTACTGGCGGGCAAGTCACGCCGTATCGGCTTGCCAGTAATTTGTCAGGGCGGCCAGGGCATACTGTCCAGACAGGCTCTCATCCACCTGTACGACAAACGTCAGGAATTGCACGACGGCCTTTCTTTGCGCCGCATTGAAGCCGGCGTACTTCGCGATCGCATACGCGCGCGAATCCTGGCTCCGTTCAGACGGTGAAAGCGCATGCACTGTCATTCCGAGCACATCAGTCTCCCAGCTTGTCCGATGCTGATATGCCACAGCGTAGCGCATGTATGCCGGCAAGTAATACAGAAACTCCTCAGCCTCCATATGGGCGAGCAAACCTTCGCCCTCCTCGATTTCAGCATCGGGAATCTCTTGCCAGATCGAATCGACTCGATCCTTGCCGCTCGCAACCCATTCCCTCTCGCTGATGTCCTCCGACATACCGTATTGATCCGTCAAGAGAAATTGGCGCAAAGATGTTTCCGCGCGCTGCGTACCAGCGAACTCGCGTTCAATGCAGGCAATCAGGCTGGCCGCGTCCGCCGTGGCCGTCGATACATTATCTGAACAATTCATTAAAAATCCTTGGATATCCCCAAAATCGCCCGTGCCACCTCGGCCACGCCCTCTTCCACCTCACCAGGCGTTGGCGTCAGGGCGAGGCGGGTCAATTCCCCGTTCAAGGCATGCTGCGTATCGTGTTTATCGCGCGGCAATGGCAGCGTCATGCGTGGTGTCATGTGGTGCCGCCGTGCGCCAGGCCCCGCTGCACTTTCCACGCCAGCGGTAAAGTGAGCAGCAACACGGCCGCCAGCGACAGCAAGGCCGTCGGCACGCTCGTATGGTCGCCCAAGGCGCCAAACAGCACGGGCGACAGCGCCCCGCCGCCGATGCTGCCCGTGTAGAACAGGGCGAACGCATGCTCGCGCTTGCCGGGCTCGGCCAGCTCCGGCACGGCGCCGTACAACACGGACGAGGTGCCGTTCAGCGCCAGCCCCAGCAGGGGCAGCATGGCCATGACGCCGGCCAGCGGCAGCCACAGGGCCAGCAAGATCAGCAGCGAGGTCATCGATTCCGTCAGCCACACAGTCTTCATCATGCCGATGCGCGCGCCCAGATAGCCGCACAGCAGCTTGCCGAAGGCGCCGCCCACAAACAGCAGAGACAGGGCCACGCCGATGCCGGCCGTGCCAGCGCCCTTGCTTTTCAGCAGGAATGGCAAAAAGGTGAGAAAACCCATGCGCACGGCGCTGTCGAGGGTGCCCGTGGCCAGCAGCGCACGAAAACTGCCTTTGGATCCACTGCCAGCGATGCTCTTGCCCGCCTTTTTCACGCCGGCCTGGATGTCGCCCGGCTTCGGCAGCAGCCACCACAGCAAGCCGGCCGCCCCCAGGCCCAGCAAGCCCAGCAGCGAAACGCTGGCTTGCCAGCTGCACACCAGCAACAGCAAGCCCACCAGCGCGGGAATCAGGGTCTTGCCGATATCGCCGGCAAAGTTATAGTGCGACAGCGCCTCCTTCACGCCGCCGCCCGCCTCGTGGGTATCGGTGACGATGGACGAGGCCAGCGGATGCTGGGTGCTGGCGCCCAGGCCGCCCAGCAGCAGCGCGAACAGCAGCACAGCCAGGCCGCCCGCCTGCCCCGCGACCAAGTAGGCGACCCCGGCCAGCGCCGTGCCGCCCACCAGCAGGCGCTCGCGTCCCCAGCGCCTGGCCATGCGGCTGGCCAGCAGCTGGAAACCAGCCATCATGCCCGAATACGAACCGCGCAACAGGCCCACCATGGCATAGCTGATGGCAAACTGCGCCTGCCAGATGGGCAACAGCACGTAAATGACGTCCGTCAAGCCGTCATGCACGGCATGCGCGCTGCAGGCGGCGAACAGCGAGCGGCGGCGTATCGGTTTGTCGGAGGGAGGTGCTTCGGGGGACAGCGCAGCAAGCGATGGTTCGTTCATGATTCTGCAAGCGGGGAAAACGCGAGACAGCCAGCTTACACCAATTGGCAACTTCGCATCTTGAAGCGTAGCAAGAATAATATTATTGCAAGATTGGTCTGACGCAAACGCAGGGGGAGCGCAAGTCAGGCCCGGCGGCGTCACGTTGACGGCGCCGGGCTTCCACCTTACTTGGCCATCGCATCCTTCGCCATGCCATCCTTTTTCATTTCATCCTTTTTCATCTCGCCCTTGGCCATGCCGTCTTTCGCCATGGCATCTTTTGCCATGCCATCCTTGGCCATGTGATCCTTCTTCATGTGCTTCTTGGCCATCGGCTTCTTCATGCCGTCCTTGCCCATCGCATCCTTGTGCATGGCGTCGGCCGAGGCATCCTTGGCCATCGCATCTTTTTTCATGGCGTCCTGGGCAAAAGCGGTGCCCGACATGAGGATGGCGGAAGCGATGATGGCGGTGATGGTGGTTTTCATGATAGGTCCTTGTCTCAGTGTGGGATGGGCGAGATTGCCCGGTGGTAAAGCTGTTGCCGTGCTACGGGTGTTGCTTACTGCTAAATAACAGGAAGGCCGGGAGGTGGTCAGGGCCAGGCGCATTGCCGCAGGCAGTACGATTAGTACGACAAGGCAATGCAACGCCGCACTGGCCGGCTCCCCGGTCTTCCTAAGATCCGCCGAACCAGTTGTAGCCCTGATTCTCCCAATACCCTCCCGGATACGTATTCGTGACGAAAATGGCCTGGATGTGCTTGGGGTTCTTGTAGCCCAGCTTGGTCGGCATGCGCAGCTTCATCGGATAGCCATACTTGGGCGGCAATTCCTGGCCGTCGTAGGTCAGGGCCATGATGGTTTGCGGATGCAGGGCCGTGGCCATGTCGATGCTCGTAAAATAATCGTCGGCGCACTGGAAGCCGATGTATTTGGCCGTCGTGTCGGCGCCGATCCGCTTCAGGAAATGCGAGAACGGGACGCCGCCCCACTTGCCGATGGCGCTCCAGCCTTCCACGCAAATGTGGCGCGTCACCTGGGTTTCCTGCGGCAAGGCGCGCAGCTGCGGCAGGGTCCACGGCTTCTTGTCGGCGATCAAGCCGCTCAACTCCAGGCGCCAGGCGTCGCCGTCGACCTCTTCCACTTCATCCTCGCCGTAATACGCGTTGAAGGGAAACGGCCGCGTGATCATGGAATCGGGATAGGTCGGCGCCAGTTTGTTCGGATCAAACAGCCAGCCCTGCACCGTGTCGTTCATGCGCGACACGGCCGTCAAGGCCGTCTCTATGGCGGACGGGTCGCTGGCGTTGCATCCCGTCAGCAAGGACAGGCCGCCCAGGGTCACACTGCGCTGCAGGAACAAACGGCGCGACGGCTGCTTGATCTGGCGCAAGGCGTCGGCCAGCATGGCCTGGCCCTCTTCTTGCACGCTGATGGTTTTTTTCATGTTCATCTCCTTAGCGGCCGCGCAGCATGGCGACCAGGGTGCGCGGCACCAGCGCCACCATCAGCAAGTGCACGCCGACAAAGCCCGTCAGCAACGCCATGGCGATGAAGTGGACCCGGCGCGCGCTCTCGTAGCCGCCCATCAGCTCGCGCAGGAGGGGAAATTGCACGGACTTCCACAGCACCAGGCCGGACAACACCAGCACGATGCAGTCAAGCATGACGAACAGGTAGGCGGCGCGCTGCACCATGTTGTAGTGGCGCGGGTCAGCATGGGCCAGCTGGCCCTTCAGCGCGGCGGCGAAATCGGCCAGCAGCAGGCGCGGCGACAGGGGAAAGAACTGGCGCCGCAGCCGTCCCGAGACGATATTGATAATCAGATACAGCAAGCCATTGGCCACCAGCAGCCACATGGCGGCAAAATGCCATTGCAGCGCGCCGCCGAGCCAGCCGCCCAGGGTCAGGGCACGCGGCAGTTCGAAGGGGAAAAACGGCGCCGCGTTATAGATGCGCCAGCCGCTGGTGGCCAGCACGACCACGGCCACGGCATTGAGCCAGTGCGTGATGCGCAGCCAGGCGGGGTGGATCACGTTTGCTTGTCCGTTCATCACATCGCTCCCTTCGCGCAGGATGCCGTGCTGACGGCTTGCAGGATGGCGCTGCTGTCGGCCCGCTGCACGAAGGCAACCACTTGCAGCTGCTCCGGACGCCAGCTGGCGGGCAGATTGATTTCACGGCGCAACTGGGCGCGGCCTTGCGCAAGCGCAACCGGTCCCAGCCACAGGCGCACGGCCGCATCGTGCTGCAGGGTGGCGCCGCGGTTTTCGCCGCGCAGCACTTTCGAGACGATCGCGCTTTCGCTGATGGCCACGTATAACTGGCCGCCCGTCTGTGCGTCCGGCGCGCTGGCATGGGCTTCCAGCAGCAGCTTGCCACCTGGCCCCGGCGTGGCGGATAGGTCAATCTTGACGGGCGCGGCGGTGGCGTTGATGCGGCGGATGGCGGCCGGCAGTTGCGTATCCCAGCTGCGCAATTCCGTGCCGCCGACGAAAAACTGGGGCGTGTAGGCCACATGGCGCGGCTGGTGGCGCAGCAATTCAGCCTGGCGGGCATCGAATTGCGCCTGGGCCAGCGGGTCCTTCCAGCCGATCTGGTCCCAGTAGGTGACGTGCAAGGCCAGCGGCACGATCAGGCTGGCCGCGCCCGCTTCCTTGCGCAAGGCGCTCAGGCCCTGGTCGGCAGGCGGGCAGCTGGAGCAGCCTTCGCTGCTGTACAGCTCCACCAGCGCCGCCGTCTGTGGCCCGCTTTGCACGGCGCAGCGCTGGCCGGCCGCCATTTGCGCCATGGCCGGGGCGACCACGGCCGCGCTCAGAACGGGTAAAAGCAGTGTTGCAAGGCGGTGCTTGATGTCCATGGTCGTTACCCGGTATATTGAAATAAGAAGCGTGAATGAAGAAACGTGCTTGCCTGTCAATTCGCCGCGATGGCCGGATTGGTTACAGCCACCCTCCATTATTTTTGAATTTATTTTTTTCAACGCCTGTCACCAAAGGCCTGCATGCAACGAATACCTGTAAGCGAACACCTGCATGGCACGGAACTGCGGCTGCATGGCTTGATGCTGCGCGGACTCGATGGCGATGCGGCGGCTTACCGCAGTTTCTTGCAAGCCACCAGCGGCCATTTGCGCGCGTTCCTGCGCAAACGCCTGCAGCGCTGGCCGGACGACGTGGAAGACCTGGTGCAGGAGTGTTTGCTGGCCATCCACAACCAGCGCTTGACGTATGACACGGGCGTGCCGCTGACGTCGTGGATTCATGCGATTGCGCGCTATAAATTGATCGACTGGCTGCGCCGGCATGCGCGGCGCGAGGCGCAGCACTTGCAGTATGACGAAGAAGATAGCGCGCAGGAACTGTTTTCCAGCGCCGACGCGGAGGCGGCCGAAGCCAGCCGCGACCTGGCCAAGCTGCTGGCCAGCTTGCCCGCGCAACAGCGCGACGCCATCGTGCATACCAAGCTCGACGGCTGGTCCGTGCGCGACACGGCTGCGGCCATGGGCATTTCGGAAGCCAGCGTCAAAGTGGCCGTGCATCGCGGCTTGAAGGCACTGGCGGCCAACTTGAGGATAACGACACCATGAAAACCGATGACTTGATCACCATGCTGGCCAGCGGCCCCGACGTGACGGCCGCGCCGCCGCCGGGCACGCACTGGCGCGCCGCGTCCACCTTGGGCGCCGGGCTGCTGGCCAGCGTGGCGCTGATGGCCATGCTGCTGGGCTTGCGGCCCAATCTGGAACAGCTGGCCCTGCTGCCCGACTTCTGGATCAAGGTCGGTTTCGTCATCTGCCTCTCCCTGGCGGCCTGGCATGTCAGCCGCCGCCTGTGCGTGCCGGGCGCCGCCACCCGCGCCCTGCCCCTGCTGCTCGCCATGCCCTTGCTGCTGATGTGGGCGCTGGGCGCCATCGTCCTGAGCGAAGCGCCACCCGAGCAACGGGCGGAACTGTTCTGGGGCGCCACCTGGCGCAGCTGCCCTTTGCTCATCGCCTTGCTGTCGCTGCCCATCCTGGCCGCCGTGATGCGCCTGATGCGCCAGCTGGCGCCCACGCGCTTGCGCCCGGCCGGCGCGGCCGCGGGATTTGCCGCCGGCGCCATGGCAGCGCTCGTGTATTGCCTGCATTGCCCGGAACTGGCGGCCAGCTTCGTCGGCTTCTGGTACGTGCTGGGCATGCTGGTGCCGACCGCCATCGGCGCGGCCATCGGTCCCAAAGTGCTGGCCTGGTAAACACACTCTCCCCGCAAGCGGGGCGCCGGTCAAGCGGGTTTCGAGCGTCTATCGTCTCCATATCCGCATACTCACGCATTCCCACGCGCCCCGTGCACGCCTTCGCAAACACTGCGACATAGCGCAACAGGCTATCGCCATCACTGGTGGCGGCGTCTCTTCTTGTCCACAAAATATTTTTTCTTACTGACGTGCAATATCCACGTAGATTCGACCTCGTGCGCCAGCCCCCTGACGATCGACGGCCGTTCATTCCGCTGCCCAAAATTAATTTGCAAGGAATGAATCCGATCGCGCTGGCGCTCCGTACAACTGATGCAGCCCCGTAATTCCCGCTAGTCCTACGTATGCACATAACAATCAGGGAGAATCGACATGTCATTGTTACACTCGAAAACCGCACTGGGCGCCGCCCTACTGGGCAACCTGCTGGCTTTGGCCATCGCGCCATCGGCCTTCGCCTCCAGCCACCGCGAAGCGCCATTCATCACGCAAAACCCCAAAGTCGACGCCACCGACTTCTATATGTTCCGCAGCTATGAAACGGGGCGCGGCGCCTACACCACTCTGGTGGCCGACTATATTCCCCTGCAAGACGCGTACGGCGGCCCGAACTACTTCGCCATGGACCCGAACGCCCTGTATGAAATCCATATCGATAACAACGGCGACGGCAAGGAAGACCTCACCTTCCAGTTCCGCTTCACCAACACCATCAAGGATGGCCAGTTCACCGTAGGTGGCAAGAAAGTCTCGATTCCGCTCGTCATCAACGGCGGCGCCATCGATTCCGTCAACCCGGCCGGCCTGAACGTGCGCGAAACCTACAGCGTGACGGTGGTGCGGGGCGACCGCCGCACGGGCACGCGCAGCAGCGTCACCAACGCCAGCGGCGGCGGCACGACCTTCGACAAGCCGGTCGACAATATCGGCAACAAGGCCATCCCCAATTACGCCGCGTATGCCGCGCAGCATGTGTACGCCGTCAACATTCCCGGCTGCGCCACGCCGGCGCGCCTGTTCGTCGGCCAGCGCAAGGACCCGTTCGTGGTCAACCTGGGCGAAACGTTCGACTTGATCAACATCAAGGCGCCCGCCACGGAGTTCGCCGCGAATGCGGAGTCCGCTGCCAAGGATGACCTTGCGAAGAAAAACGTCACGGCCATCGAGATGGAAGTGCCGACCGCCTGCCTGACCGCCGGCGCCGACCCCGTCATCGGCGGCTGGACCACGGCCAGCCTGCGCCAGGGCCGCCTCCTGAATCCTGCTCCCGGCACGGCCACCGCGGCCTCGAAGGAAGGCGGCGCGTGGGTGCAAGTGTCGCGCCTGGGCATGCCGCTGGTAAATGAACTGGTCATCGGCCTGAAGGACAAGGACCGCTTCAACGCCAGCAAGCCGTCGGGCGACGCGCAATTTGCCGACTACGTCACCAACCCCACGGCGCCAGCCCTCGTGGAAGTGCTGTACGGCTCGGCCGGCGCCAAGGCGCCCACCAACTTCCCCCGCAACGACCTGGTGGCCACCTTTTTGACGGGCATCAAGGGCGTGAACCAGCCCGTCACCGTGACGGCGTCCGAAATGCTGCGCCTGAATACCTCGATCGCGGCCACCAACGTCGGTGCGCAAAACCGCCTCGGCGTCATCGGCGGCGATAACGCGGGTTTCCCGAACGGCCGCCGCCCTGGCGACGACGTGGTCGACGTGGTCCTGCGCGTAGCCATGGGCAAGCTGTGCACCCTGAACATCGGCTGCGCCCCGGCCGACGCCCCCGCCGGCGGCTTGCATTTCACGGATGGCGCCTTCCTTGACGAAACGTCGTTTACGGCAGGCTTCCCCTACCTGAAAAATCCCGTGGCCGGTTCGCCGCAGCTGTAACCAGGAGAACGCGATGAAAAAGCTCTATGCATGCAGCGCCCTGGCGCTCACGGCCTTGCTGGCCGGCTGCGGTGGCGGCAGTAGCAGCAGCCACGGCGGCGATAACGGTGGCGTCAACCCTCCCCCCGTCGTCCTGCTCGACGCATTTTATGTGGCCGTCAGCAACGTCATCCTGACCACAAGCGATGACAAGGATGGCGTGGGCATCGACGCCATCATGGCGACGTCTCCGGACAATACGGAGCCGGTGCCACTGTAACGTGCGGGCGCCGGCGAGTGAGCTCTCCGGCGCCTATACCAATCACCGTCGATGGCGTCCACGATGAAAACACCGATTTCCCTGTTGTGCGCCTGCCTGCCCTTGCTGGCATGGGCCGCGCCCTACACGCCGAAAGATGGCGGCGCCGTCATCGAACAGCTGCCGCGCCGCGCCGACGCCACGCAACTTGAACTGCGCGCCTTGCGCCAGCAATTGAATACCACCCCGCAAGACCTGGCCCTGGCCAGCGGCCTGGCGCAGCGCTACATTGCCCTGGCGCGCAGCGACACGGATCCGCGTTACCTCGGTTATGCGCAAGCGGCGCTGGCCCCCTGGTGGCGGCAGGCGGCGCCGCCCGTCCCCGTGCGTTTGCTGCGCGCCACCATTTTGCAAAGCACCCACCATTTCGGCCCCGCGCTGCAGGATCTCGACGCCGTCATCGCGCAGCAGCCGCAAAACGGCCAGGCCTGGCTGACGCGCGCGACAGTCCTCACCGTGCAGGGCGACTACGCGCAAGCAACTGCCAGCTGTGCGCGCCTGTCGGCCTTGACGACGCAGCTGGTCACCGTCACCTGCCTTGCCAATATTGCCAGCGTCACGGGCCGCGCCGCCAGCAGCGAGCGCCTGCTGGAGCTGACCCTGCAAAGAAGTGCCGGCGCGGCGCCCGAACTGGAAAGCTGGGCCGCAACCCTGCTGGCGGAAATGGCCACGCGGCGCGGAGAGTGGGCGCTGGCCGAAGCGCGCTACACCAGGGCGCTGGCGCAGCAGCCGCGCGACAGCTATCTGCTGGGCGCCTACGCGGATTTCCTGCTCGACCGCCAGCGCCCGCAGGAAGTCGTCAAACTATTGAAAGAGCAGCAGCGCATCGACGCCCTGCTGCTGCGTTACGCGCTCGCCCTGCAGGCGCTGCCCGGCCAGCAGCCAGCCTTCCTGGCGGCGAAGGCGGAACTGGCCGCCCGCTTCAACGCCGCCATGCAGCGCGGCGACACCGTGCACCAGCGCGAACAAGCCCGTTTCGCCCTGTTTGTACAACAGGATGTGCCGGCCGCCCTGCAACTGGCGCAGAAGAACTGGGCCATCCAGAAGGAAGTGCCCGACATGCGCATCCTGCTGGAAGCGGCCCTCGCCGCGCGCAACTATTCGGCGGCACAGCCCGTACTGGCCTGGATCACAGCCAATGGCGTGGAAGACGTGGCCCTGCAGCGCCTCGTCAGGCAGCTGGGGCCGCAGGATGGTGCGAAAATCAGTTCTTCGAAGAAGGCAGGTGTGCTGTGAAGCGATGCCTGTTCATCCTGCTGCTGTGCGCCTGGCTCGCGCCCGCGCAAGCCCACAAGCCCAGCGACAGTTACCTGAGCCTGGCCGTGCACGGCCAGCAGATCGACGGGCAATGGGATATCGCCCTGCGCGACCTCGATTTCGCCATCGGCCTCGATGGCAATGGCGACGGCGCGCTGACGTGGAATGAAATCCGCGCGCGCCACGAGGCGATCGCCGCCTACGCCTTGCAGCGCCTGCAGGTCGCCAGCGACCAGGGCGTGTGCCCTTTGAAAGCCGTAGAACAACTGATCGACCATCATACGGACGGCGCCTACAGCGTGCTGCGCTTCCAGGCCAGCTGCCCCGGCGCCGCCCCGGCCAGTCTCGCCATCGGCTACACCCTGTTCGCCGACCTCGATCCGCAGCACAAGGGCTTGTTCAAGATCAATAGCGGCGGCAATACGCAAACGGCCATCTTCGACCCGGACAGCCCGCGCCAGACGATTTCACTGGCCGCGCCCGACCGCCTCGCGCAGTTCGGCGCCTACGTCAAGCACGGCATCTGGCATATCTGGATAGGCTACGACCATATTTTGTTTCTCTTGTCGCTGCTGCTGCCGGCCGTGCTGCTGCCTGGTATAAGCGAGCAACAAAAGCGCTTAAACCCAACGGCAGAAAACCGGGGTCGGACCCTGAGGGTCCGACCCCAGACTTTGCATCTGGGTTTGAATGCGGCTTTTATTGACGTTTTCAAAGTCGTCACGGCGTTCACTTTGGCCCACTCCATCACCTTGAGCCTGGCCAGCCTCTCGCTCATCTCGCTGCCATCGCGCTGGGTGGAGTCGGCCATTGCCGCTTCCGTGATCCTCGCCGCGCTGAACAATCTGCTACCGCTGTTCCGCGGCAAGCGTCCCGTGGCCGCCTTTGCGTTTGGCCTGATCCATGGTTTCGGTTTTGCCAGCGTGCTGCGCGACCTGGGCTTGCCGCAGGGTTCCTTGCTGGCCAGCCTGCTGGGCTTTAACGTGGGCGTGGAACTGGGTCAGCTGGCCATCGTCGCCACCTTCCTGCCCCTCGCCTGGCTGCTGCGCAAGACGTGGTTGTACCGGCAAGTGCTGACCGTCGGCTCGCTGGCCATCGCGCTGGTGGCGTGCGTATGGCTGGTGGAGCGGGTGGCCGATATCAAGCTGATTTCGGCGTAGCTGCTGGAGAATAGCGTTGCTGGCCCGCCACTGCCGGGCCACAAGTCCCGGCAATCGGGCTACAATACGAACAATTCTCAATCGCATCAAGGCCGGACTGTCCCGCGGACCATGGCATGGAAAGGTTGCATGCTAGGCCCCGAACTGGAACTGCACCGGCAAATCGAAGTGCTCTACAGCGACCACCACGGCTGGCTGCAGGGCTGGCTGCGCCGTAAATTGGGCAACGCCTTCGATGCGGCCGACCTGGCGCACGACACCTATCTGCGCATCCTCGCGCGCGGCCGCGCACCCGAGCCGGACGAATCGCGCCAGCACCTGGCGCAGATCGCCAACGGCCTCGTGGTCGACCTGTTCCGCCGCCGGCATATCGAGTCAGCCTACGCGGACGCCATCGCCGCGCAACCGGAAGCGGCCGCGCCCACGCCGGAAATGCGCGCGCTGATCGTCGAAGCGCTGATGGAAATCGACGCCATCCTGGCCAGCCTGCCAAATAAGGTACGCGAGGCCTTTTTGCTGTGCAAACTGGAAGGCATGGCCTACGCCGACATCGCCGCGCGCCTCGACGTTTCCGTCTCGTCGGTGGAAAAATACATCGCCCGCGCCTTGCTGGCCTGCTGCGCGGCGCAATTCGCATGAGTTCCCAGCTCGATAGCGCGCCCATCGCCCCCGCCGTGCTGCAGCGCGCCGCCGAGTGGATGGCGCGGCTGTGGGCGGAGGACGCCAGCGCGGCCGATGCCGACGCCTGCGCGGCCTGGCGCGCCGCCCACCCCGAGCACGAACGGGCCTGGGCCCGGCTGCAGCGCTTTGCCCGGCAATTCGAGGCCCTGCCGCGCGAAGTGGCGCGCGGCGCCCTGGCACCAGCGCCGCGCCACACAGCAGGACGCCGGCGCGCCTTGCAGCTGATGGGCTTGATCGCGGCGGGCGGCGGCACGGCCCTGCTGGCGCACGAAACGGGCCTGTGGCAGCGCGCCGCCAGCGATTACCGCACATCTGTCGGCGAGACGCGCGCCATCGCGCTGGCCGACGGCACGCAAGTGGTGCTCGACACGGCCAGCGCCATCGACGTGGCATACAGCGCTGGCGAACGGCGCATCGTGCTGCGCGCCGGCGCCATCCTCGTCACCAGCGCCCACGAAGCGGCGCCCGTCTACCGTCCGCTGCTGGTGGCAACGCCGCAAGGCACGGCCACGGCGCTGGGCACGCGTTTTAGTGTGCGCCTCGATGACGGCGATAGCCGTGTCGCCGTGTTCCAGGGCGCAGTCGCCCTGCAGCCGGTGCGGGATGATGCACTCTCCCTGCGCCTGCAGGCGGGCCAGCAGGCCGGCTATACACGACTGGACGTGCAAGATGTGACGAGCGTCGAAAACAGCGCCGCCGCCTGGGCCGATGGCAGCCTGGTGGCCGAGCGCATGCGCCTGGACCAGCTGCTGGCCGAGCTGGGACGCTACCGTCACGGCGTGCTGCGCTGCGACGCATCGATCGCCGGCCTGCGCGTGACGGGCGTGTATTCGCTGCGCGACACGGACCGCTCGCTGGCCAACCTGGCCGCCAGCCTGCCAGTGCAGCTACGCTACCGCACGCGCTACTGGGTCAGCGTGGGGCCGCGCCCAGCCGCCTGAAAAATATATGCAAAATAAGTGAAAAAAAGTTGAGGGTTTTGGCTTTTCGTTCGGAATACGGGAAGAACCGATTTTTTCCTGCCACTTTCCAAGGATTTGCACCATGCCCCCTCGCCTGACCGCACCCGCGCACAAGCTGCGTCCGTTTCCCCTCGCCGCCGCCATCCAGGCCCTGTTCCTCGCCGGCGCCGCCGTCGGCGCCATGGCCGTCACGGCGCCAGCCGTCCACGCCCAGACGTTAGAGACTACGCAAGCGAAGCGCCCCTACGCGATCCCCGCCGGACCGCTGGAGCGGGTGCTGACCACGTTCGCCAGCGCGGCCGGCGTGGAACTGTCGGCCGATGCGGCCCTGTTGCAAGGCAAGCGCAGCGGCGGCCTGGCGGGCAGCTACACGGTGCGCCAGGGTTTCGAGGAACTGCTACGCGGCCAGGGCGTGCGCGTGGTGGCGGGAGCCAACGGCGCGTACGCGCTGCGGGTGGAGAATGCACCAGCGCCGGCAGGCACACCGGCGCAGGCCAGCGCCACCCTGCCCGCCATCACCATCAATGCCAGCAGCGGACGCGAAACGGCGACGGGTCCCGTGCGCGGCTACGTGGCGCGGCGCGCCGGCTCGGCCACCAAGACGGATACGGCGCTGAATGAAAACCCGCAATCCGTGTCGGTGGTCACAGCCGATGAAATCAGCGACCGCAATGCCGAATCGCTCGATGAAACCCTGCGCTACACGGCCGGCGTGACGCCGAACCAGCGCCCGCTGGGCAGCGATGATTCCTCGCTGCTGCGCGGCTTTACCATCGAGACGAACGGCATCCTGCAAGATGGCTTGCGCAATTCGGGCCGCACCTTTGGCGCCTCGATCGAACCGTATGGCCTGGAACGCCTGGAAGTGCTGCGCGGCCCAGCCTCCGTGCTGTACGGACAGATTCCGCCGGGCGGCATGGTCAACGCCGTCAGCAAGCGTCCCAGCGCGGACGCCGTGCGCGAAGTGGGGATGGAGTACGGCAGCTACCAGCGCCGCCAGCTGAAAGCCGACATGGGCGGCACCATCGACGCGCCAGGCGCCTGGACTTACCGGGTCGTCATGCTGGGCCGCGAAGCCCATACGCGGCTGGACCGCGACCGCGACAACCGCCTGTACTTCGCCCCCTCGCTCACCTGGCAGGCGGGACCCGCCACGCGTCTTACCCTGCTGGCCCGCTACGAGCAGGACAACCAGCAGTACGCGTTTCCCAACCAGCTGCTGCAGCCGGGTCCGCGCGGCCAGGTCGATCCAAGTGTCAACCTGATGGGCGACGATAACCGCTTCAAGCGCCGCAACACCATGCTGGGCTACGAGTTCGAGCACACGTTCAACGATACGTGGTCGCTGCGCCAGAACCTGCGCTACACGCGCCTGAAGAACGACCGCACGGACATGTTCCCCGGCGGCCTGAATGACGATGGCACGGTGGAGCGCTACTTCATGCCCGTCGATACGGCGTCGAAAAGCCTGTTCGCCGATACGCAGATGCAGGCGCGGTTTACCACCGGCGGCCTGGCGCACCAGGTGCTGCTGGGCGTCGACTACGCGAATATCCGCAACACGGACGACTACCGCCACCAGAAGGGTTTTATCGAGCCAATCGATCTGTACCAGCCCGCGTATGGCAAGCAGCCCCTGGTTCCGGCCAAGGCGCCCACGCGCGCCGAAGCCCCGTCGCGCCAGCTGGGCCTGTATGCGCAGGATCAATTGAAGTGGGACCGCTGGGTCGTCACGGCGGGCCTGCGCCGCGACAAGGCCACGCAGTCGCGCGACGTCACGGACCTCCATAGCGGCGCCGTCAAACCCGACTTCCACCAATCGCCATCGGCCACCACGGGCCGCGTGGGCGCCGTCTACCTGTTCGATGGCGGCTGGGCGCCGTATGTCAGCTACGCCACCTCGTTCTCGCCCGAACTGGGCATCACGGCCAACGGCGACGCCTTGAAGCCGTCGCGCGGCAAGCAGTTCGAGGCGGGCGTGCGCTACGAACCCGTGGGCCAGCGCGCCAGCTACACGGCGGCCGTGTTCGACCTGGTGCGCGACAACGTCACCACGTCCGACATCGGCAACCCGGGCCGCCTGCAGCAAACGGGGAAAGTCGGTTCGCGCGGCGTGGAACTGGAAGCGCGCACGGAGCTCGCCAGCCGTCTGAGCCTGATCGCGCAATACACCTACCTCGATACGGAAGTCACAAAGAGCAATAACGGCGACCTGGGCTTGCAGCAGGCGGGCGCACCGCGCCACAGCGCCTCGGCCTGGGCGCGCCAGTCGTTCAATCTGGGCACGGCGCTACCCGCGTATGCGGCGCTGGGCATGCGTTTTCTCGGCGCCATGCGCTCGAACTCCGACGGCGAGAACCTGAACATCCGCAATGGCGGCCTGACGCAGTGGGATGCGGCGCTGGGCGTGTCGCGCGGGCCATGGCAGTTCGCCCTCAACGTGAACAATGTGCTGAACAAGCAGACCCTGTATGACTGCGGCTACCTGCCCAACCTGTGCTACCGCAACGCCGAACGCACGGCCAACGTCAGCGCGATGTACAGGTTCTGATGCGCCCTGTCTTGGCGGCCATGCACCGCTATGCGGGCCTGCTGATGGCCGGCTTCCTCATCGTCGCCGGCGTGACGGGCAGCGCGCTCGCGTGGAAGGATGAACTGGAGGCGGCCCTGCTGCCCGCCGTCTTCCGTGTGGCGCCGCCCACGCCGGGCGCCGCGCCGCTCGACGCCCTGCTGCTGCGCGAATCCGTCGCCGCGCGCTTTCCCCAGGCGCAGGTGAGCTACGCGCCGCTGTCCGCGCCACCCGGCCACAGCATGGTGTTTTACGTGCGCCCGGCGGCCGACGCGCCGCTGGCCAGCGACGAAGTGTTCGTCGATCCCTACACGGGCGCGATTCTTGGCCAGCGCCGCTGGGGCGCCATCAGCCAGGGCGCCATCAATCTGCTGCCCTTCATCGAGCGCCTGCATTACGCGCTGGCGCTGGGCGACACGGGCTTGCTGGTGTTCGGTCTGGTCGCCATCGTGTGGACTCTCGACTGCTTCATCGGCGCCGCCCTGACCTTCCCCGCGCGCCTGAAGAAACGCGCGCCGGGAGCAAAACCGTGGCTGCTGCGCTGGCGGCCGTCCTGGCTGCTGCGCCGCAATGGCGGCAGCTATAAACTCATATTCGACCTGCACCGCGCGGGCGGCCTGTGGCTGTGGGCCATGCTGCTGGTGTTTGCGTGGAGCGGCGTCGCCTTCAACCTGTACGGCGCCTATGCGGCCGTGATGCATCCGCTGTTTGCCCACCAGGGTACCGAAGAAATCGTCGCGCGGCACACGCCGTCGCCGGGGCCGCAGCTGGACTGGCCGGCCGCGCGCGCACAGGGCCGCCAGTTGATGGACGCGCTGGCGCGCCAGCACGCATTCACCATCCTAGAGGAAAACGCGCTGGCGTATGAACGCGCGCTGGGCGTGTACAGCTACAACGTGCGCAGCAGCCGCGACGTGCGCGCCCACAAGGGTCTGACCACCGTCTTTTTCGACGCGGCCAGCGGCCGGCAGCTGGCCGCCTGGCTACCCACGGGCGCGGCCAGCGGCGACACCATCCGCAGCTGGATCAGCGCCCTGCACATGGCCTCGATGTGGGGCTGGCCTTTCAAACTGTTCATTTGCGCCATGGGCATGCTGGTGGCGGGCCTGAGCGTGACGGGCGTGCTGATCTGGCGCCGCAAGCGGCAGGGGCAAGCCAGGGCCAGGGTGCTAAGCCATTAGTCAGGGAAAACCGATGAACGCCGCCGGCACGGCCTGCGTCAGCCACACGCCATTGTCGGACACATAAAACGCGTGGCCCTGCGCCCGCATGGCGGCCACGTCCACCGTCAGCACGACGGGCTTGCCATGGCGCGCACCGACGGCCACGGCCGTTTCACGGCTGGACGACAAGTGCACGTGATTGCGCGATCCTGGCAGCAAACCGCCGGCGCGGATCGCCTCGACAAAGCGGCTGGCCGTGCCGTGGTACAGCATGGCGGGCGGGGTGGCGGGCGGCAAGGCGATATCGACGGCTGCCAGGGAATGCCCCTGGTTGGCGCGGATGCGCAAGCCATCATCGCTGATGGCATAGCGCGTCTTGCTGTCGCGCGCCACCACCTCATCCAATTGCTCGCGGGAAAGGCGTCGGCCATGCCGGGCAGCCAGCGCCAGCAGCTGGCCGATGTCGGCCCAGCCTTGGGCATCGAGCGCGAGGCCGATTTTTTCGGGCGCGTGGCGCAGGATCAGGGAAAGAAATTTGCTGGTATTTACCAAGTGATCTGTCATGCCCCAGTCTACCGTTTTCAGAACCCATATGACAAGGTCAGGCGCGCGGAACGCGGTTCGACCGGATGGAAATGCCGGTCGTTCACCCCTTCCGTGGCCTCGCTGGGCAGGCGCGACGCGTAGTAATAATCGATGTCGCTGGCGCGCTTGTCGAACAGGTTGAACACGTCGAGCGCAATGCGCGTCTTGCGGTTGAGCTGATACGCCACGCGCGCGTAGGCCAAGGTGGTGGAAGCGGAGCGCACGCTATTGTCCTCGATCAAGGGACGGGGGCCGAAATAGCGCAGCTGAAAGGCACCCGACCACGGGCCTTGGTCCGTCACCGTCACGCCGAACGAGGCCACCTTGTCGATCGAGCCAGGGATGAAATTGCCGGCGGGGTCGTTTTGCGTATAGCGCGAGCGCGAGGCGGCCAGGTCCAGGTCGAACAGCAGCCATGGCGCGGCTATGTAATGGTTGTTCCACTCGATGCCGTGGCGGCGGCTGGCGCGGCTGGGTTCCGTCTCGCCCGCGTCACCGACGAACAGCAATTCCGACGCGATGTCGAGGCGCCACAGGGCCAGCGAACTTTGCAGTCCCGGCAGCCATTCCGTGCGCGCGCCCAGTTCCATGCCTTTCGTCGGCGCCAAAGGCGTGACGGGCGTGGATGGCGCGCCATCGGCCAGGCGCGTCTGCGTCGTGCCGCGCGCGTCGTTGCTATGAAAACCTTTTCCGTAGTTCACGAAGAATTCCGTCTTGCTCCATGGCCCAAGGATCAATGACAGCTTGGGCGACACCACGTGGTCATTCGCCGCGCCGCTGTTTCCCTCGATACTGCTGTCCACATTGAAACGGTAGGCGTCATAGCGCACACCCGCCACGGAGCGCAGCCAGGGCAGCCATTGCACCGTGTTTTCGCCATACAGGCCGATGCTCGCTTCGCGCACCCGGTCTTCGCGCACCGTGCTTTGCCGCACTCTCTCCACCGTGTTGTACAGCCCCACGGGAGACAGGCGGTCATAGCGCGCCTGCACGCCCAGCTTGTTGCGCAGGGGAAGACCGAACAGCTCCATGGTCCAGCTTTCGCTGGCGTTCGCGCCCGCCACCGTGCGCCGCTCGCTTTGCTGGAACTGGTCGCCGGCTACCGGGTCGGCCAGGAAGTAGGTGAAATCGCTATTGAGTTCCAGCTGCGAGCGGATCAGGTAGGCGTCGAGTTCGAACAAGCGGTTTTCCGTGCGCTGGCGCATCGCATACGACAGGCTGGTGCGCGAAGTATCGCCACCGTCGCTGGGCGCCAGGCTGCCGAAACGGCCGATCTGGCCCGATTGCACGGCGCGCAGCGGCACCTGGTCGGTGGCGTTCCAGCTATTTTTATAGGCCATGGCCGTCACGCTGAACCCGTCGTCCTGCGTGCCCTGGCTGTAACGCAGCACGCCGCTGACCTTGCGCACGCGCTCAGGCACGTCCCAGGGACCGTTGTTGCGGTTCACTTCCAGGCCGACCAGCAAGGTGCCGGGGCCGGTACCAAAGGAATCGGCGACGACGCCGCGCAGATAGCCGTGCTGGCCCACGGACACGCTGGCCTGGCCTTGCGGCAACTTATCGGCCAGGCGGATGCGGGCGCTGCCTGCCGAGGAAAAATCGCCTTCGCCGGCAAAATACGGCCCCTTCTTGTAATCGATGCGCTGCACCAGCTCGGGTATGAGGAAATTGAGGTCGGAATAGCCTTGGCCGTGCGCATGCGTGCGCATGTTGACGGGCATGCCGTCGACATACGTGGCGAAATCCGTGCCATGGTCAAGGTTAAAGCCGCGCAAAAAGTACTGGTTGGCCTTGCCGTCGCCGCTGTGCTGGGTGACGATCAGCCCCGGCACGAATTCCAGCAATTCGCCCGTACGCAAGGCAGGCCGGTTGACAATCAATTCAGTAGTGATGACGCCCTGGCTGGCCGCATCCGAGGTGCCGACGGCGTTGTCGTAATGGCCCGCCACTCTTACCGTGCGCGCCTCATCGGCGATGGCGACGGCCTCGGCCGGGTCCTGCGCCGCCGCCTGGCGCCCCATGCCCAACAATGCCAGTGCACAAGTTGCTACCAGTTTGCGTTTTCTCAATCGCATCGCGTCTCCAGTTTTTATGATGTCAATATGGGCCCAAGGCCTGGTCTAGCCTACCCGATATATACGTGGATGGCGGCTTGTTTGGATTCAGTATTTTTTGAAGGAACGACCATGGACCTGGGCGATAGCACCGGCAAGGCAACAAACACCGCCGCCGTGCGCAAGCGCGATGCGCTGCCGTATATCCTGCTGTTCATCCTGCTGGCGGGTTTGCTGGCCGTGCTGGCAGGCGCCCTGCTGCCGCCCTACTTCCACGCCGTGCCGGCACTGCTGTGGAGCCTGGGATTTTGCGTCAGCGGCATGCTGCTGGGCTTTTTGTTCGGCATACCGCGCACCCTGCCATCTGGCACCGTCAACGCAGCCCCGCCCGACGAGCGCTCCAATGGCAAGGCCCGTCCCACGGACGAGCCGCCGGCCGCCGGGGCCGATGCGGCGGCCGCAAACCCCAGCAATACCCTGTTCCTGGGCACGCCCACGCCCATGGAAATCAATTCAAATCTGGTGGAAGTGTCGGACTGGCTGACGAAAATCATCGTCGGCGTGGGCTTGATCGAGCTCAAAAGCCTGCCCGGCAGCGCGCGCAGCATGGCCGCCTTCATCGCACCGAGCCTGGCCACCGATACGGGCACAGCCATGGCCGTCGTGGGCGGCATCATGCTGTTCTTTTCCGTGCATGGTTTTTTGATCGGCTACCTGCTCACGCGCATTTACCTGTCCATCATGATCAAGCGGGCCGACAGCATGGTCAAGAACGAATCCGTGCGCCTGGAGAGCGGCAAGGAAATCGAAGTGACGGAACTGAGCCGTTTGCAGCAAAAATCGCTCGACGACATGCAGGAAGCCGTCACGCAACTGCTGCTGGCGCATCCGCCGGACGGGGACGCGGCCGTCACGGCCCTGGCCGGCATGCCGGCGGAGAAAAAACCCGCCAGCCTGGTGCTGTGGCTGGACGACCACCCACGCAACAATACCTTGCTGGTAGAACAACTGGAACGGGAAAACATCAAGGTGGACCAGGCCGTATCGACGCGGCAGGCGCTGGCCATGCTGCAACAGAAGCCTTACGCGCTGTTCATCACGGACATGGCACGGGTGGAAAACCGCCGCCGCATCAAGGATGCGGGCGTGCGCACGGTGCGCGAAGTGCGTCAGGCGCTGCCTGCGCTCCCGATCATCGTGTATTGCAGCAAAGATACGGTCGCCAGTTACGGCACGGAAGCGGAGGCGGCCGGCGCCCGTTTCATCACCACGTCGGGCACCAGCCTGCTGGCGGCCGTCAACAAGCTATTGCATGAGGAACGCCAGGATGAAGATCAATCCACCCGGTAATGGTAGCTGCCCACGTAATGCAGCGAACTGCGCTGCGGGTGCGTGAGCTGATTCGGCGCAAACACGCACACGCTCGTGTCAGCCAGCAAGTGCTGCCCATCCGCGTCCGCGCACGCCTGCGCCAGCCAGCTGTCGCCATACGACACGCCATCGAGCAACTGTGCCAGCGGCACGGGCGAGGCCAGCATGGCGCTTTCAAAGCAGGCTGGCTCGTACTGCGAGAGACCCGTTTCCAGGAAGAACGGCGACGGAACGGCATCGCCATCCTCCGTGTACGTGGGCGACAGGTAGGCCTGCAGCGCTTCCCAGCTGGAAAAACGGCCGCTGCAGGCAAACACGTGGACGATGGGCAAGCTGCCGGACACGCTTACAGCTTCTCCATCTTTTGCCGCACGGCCGGGGCCGTCGCCGCCGTCGGCGCCAGTTCCAGATAGGTTTTATAGGCGGCCTTGGCTTTGGGGGCATCGCCGGCCTTGGCATAGGCGTCGCCCAGGTTCAAATAGGCGATGGCGCGCGACGGGTCCATCTTGACCGTGTTTTCAAACCAGCGGGCCGCTTCGCGGAACTTTTCCTGCTTGTAGAAGACAAAACCCAGGTTATTCGCCGCCAGCGCGAAATCGGGACGCAGTTTCAGCGCTTCCGTAAATTGCGCTTCCGCCGCCGCATACTGTTTCTCCTTGTACAGCTGCAAGCCGCGGTCGTTGGCCCGCTGCGCCAGCTGACGCGTCGAGCTCGGCACGGCGCCCGGCGTGACGATCTTCTGTTCGCCACCCTGCAAATCCTTCACCGTCACGCTGGCCGCCGCCGGTTTCGCATCGAGCTTGCTGTTCAGGGCGATGGCTTCCGTCGACAACTGCGTCGTGTTCGGGCTGAGGAATTCCGTCTCGCCCGGCAATTCAAACACGAAATCTCCCCCTTCCGAGCCAGGCAAGCTGCCGAACGCGGGCGTCTGGTTCGACACGCTGGACACGGCCGGCGCCACGTAGGCCGCCAGTTCCGTGGCCGTGATGAGGCCGTCGCCGTTCAGGTCGCCCTTGCCCGCCAGGCCCTGCAGCAGGGTCCACGTGAATACGGAGTGGCCGTTCGGCCCGCCGTCGGCCACCAGCTGGTCGCCGCCGCCAGCCGTCAGCATTTGCCGGCCGATGCGCTTGGCGTTGTCGCGCAGGAAGGAGCTGGAACCAGCGCCGCGTGTCAGGCCCAGGCCGCTGTAGCAGGCATCCATGACGAAGAACGCGTGCTTGGCCGTCAGCGATTCCGCGATATTCTGGATTTCCGTCATCGGGATCGCATCCGTGGCGAACTGCGCCGGGTCGGAATCGACGGGCACGATGTAGCCCAGGTCGCGTCCCGAGCTCAGCTTGCGCGTGGCGCCGTGGCCGGCGAAAAAGACGAAGATGCGGTCATTCTTTTGCACGCCGCCATGGGCCAGCTTGTCATGGAAGGCGGCCAGGATGTTGTTGCGCGTCGCTTCGCCGTTTTTCAGGGTCACGACGCGCTCTGGCGCAAACGCAAACTTTTCAATCAGCGTTTCGCGGATGCCTTGCGCGTCGCGCACCGCATATTGCAATTTCGGCCACTTCGCGTAATCGTCGATGCCGATCACCACGGCCCAGGAATTGGCGTAACCGGTGGTCACGGGCACTTTCTCGGGCGCCGGGGCCGTGCTTTTTGCCACCTGGAAGCTGGTGCCATCCCAGCCCGCGAATTGATAGCCTTCGGCGATCAGCTTGTCGAGCACGGCCGGCAAGGCTTTTACCGTGCGTTCATGGATGTCGTGGAACAGGACGATGCCGCGTCCCGCCTTGTCGACGGACGCCAGCACGCGGTTCGTGATGGAACTAGGCACGGGGTCGGCCCAATCGAGCGAATCGATATTCCACATCACGGATTTCAGATGGGCATCGGCCAGCGCGGCCATGCCTTCGCTGTTGCGCGCGCCATACGGGAAGCGGAACAGCGCGGCCCGCTCGGGGCTGATGGCCTTTAATAAAGTGTCGGTGCCGAGAATTTCGCCTTTCAGCTTGTCACCCGTCTGTTTCGACAATTGTGCGTGACTGAAACTGTGGTTGCCCACGGCATAGCCCTCTTTCATCAGCTTGCGGCTCACTTCCGCGCCCGCGCCCAGCTTGGCGTGGCCTTCCGCATCGAGCGAACCGAGATTCCGGCCCACGTTGAAGAACACGGCCGGCACGCCATATTGTTTCAAAATGGCGCTGATTTCTTCCGTGTAGCGGCGGTGCGGACCATCGTCAAAGGTCAGCACGATGGTTTTCTTCGGCAAACCGAGGCCGAAGATTTCCGCCTCATCTTTTTTTGGCACGGGCTTGGCTTCGGGCACGGAACCAGCCGGGGGTACCGCATACGGTACGACGATGCCATTTTCCTTGAGTATCTGGTCGCGGCTGTAGAGTTTTTTCAGCTGCGCCACATAATCGTCCCACCGCTCGCGCTTGAGTTCGATGGCGCGCTGGCCCAGGCTGCCGAAGATTTGCCGGATTTCTTTCTCGTAATTGCGCTCGATCTCGCCCAGCGCATCAAGGTCTTCGGAAATACGCTTGTGCAGCTTGATGGCGGGCAAGGACGAATCCTTGGCCACGTCGGCCAGCATGCTTTGCAGCAGTTCACGAAAAGCCAGGCGGTCCGCGTCATACAGGCCGGGATCGGATTCGATATACGTCAACAGGCTGTCGAGCGCCTCGAAGCGGCCCGGATTGGTGGGCGCCGTCAGCTGGTCGAGCGCAAGATCAAGCTTGGCGATGCGTTCCTGGTTTTCATGGAACAGCGCCTGCCCCACTTTACGGGCTTCGTCGCGCGCGCCTTCCGGCAGACTTTGCTCGTCAGCCAGCAGCACGATGATCTTGCGGAAATTGCCCAGCAAGTCGCGGAACTGGCTGGCTACGGCGGCCGTGTCGACCGTCGATTGGGGCGCGGCGGCCGGGCTGCCCGAGGCGGGTGCGCCGGGCGTGGCGGTGGCTGCGGGACGCGTGTAGCTATAAATGCCGGCACCAGCGGCGAGTGCCACGACAACGGTGGCGGCGATCTTGATCGGTTTGGAAGTCACAGGCTTGTCATTCCCTTCACATACTATGCATAGAATTCAGATGGCGCGGATGCGCACGATGCATAATTGTAAAGCACGCCTGGCACAAGCTCAGCCCGCACGATGAATTTCGGCAATAATATCGCTGAACACCTCCATAGATAGTGAAAACGGAAAAGACGATGCACAAGAAACTCTGCGCCGCTGCGCTGATGTTGGGCGTGGCCCTGATGTTGCTGCAACTGCGCGCGCATGCGGGCGACGACGTGATCAATGTGGCGGGACGCGTGTGCCTGCCGCACTGATCACTTGAGCAAGCCGAACCGTGTAGCTGTCACGGCTCCGGGTCGAAATGCTTGCGCAAGCCTTGCCAGCACTCGAAATAATCGTTTTGCAGCAGTTCACTGTTCAAGGCGAATGGCGTGGGCTTGAGGATGGTGCGCGTTTCGAACATGAAGGCCATGGTGTCGCCCACCTTCACGGGCGCGGACGTGTCGCTGTGCGAGGCCTTCTCAAAGGTCTGCGCATCGGGACCGTGGCCGGACATGCAGTTGTGCAGGCTGGCACCGCCAGGCACGAAGCCGGCCGCCTTGGCGTCGTACACGCCGTGGATCAGGCCCATGAATTCGCTGGCCACGTTGCGGTGGAACCAGGGCGGGCGGAACGTGTGTTCGGCGGCCAGCCAGCGCGGCGGGAAGATGGCAAAGTCGATGGCGCCAAATAGCGGGTTCTCGCTCGGCGCCTGCAGCACGAGGAAGATCGACGGGTCCGGATGGTCGTAGCTGATCGAGCCGATGGTGTTAAAACGGCGCAAATCGTATTTATAGGGCGCGTAATTGCCATGCCAAGCCACCACGTCCAGCGGTGAATGGTCGAGAGTAGTGCGCCACAGGTGGCCGCCGAACTTGGCCAGCAGTTCGCACGCGCCGTCGATGTCTTCGTAGGCCGCGTGCGGCGTGAGGAAATCGCGGCTGTTGGCCAGGCCGTTCGAGCCGATGGGCCCCATGTCCGGCAGGCGGAAGGCCGTGCCGAAGTTTTCACACACATAGCCGCGCGCCGCGCCATCGGGCAGGGTCACGCGGAAGCGCACGCCACGCGGAATCACGGCGATTTCCTGCGGTGCCAGCTCGATCAAGCCCAGTTCCGTGGCGATCGCCAGCCTGCCCTCCTGCGGCACGACCAGCAATTCGCCATCGGCCGAGTAAAAGAAGCGCTGCATCGAGCGGTTGGCAGCGTACACGTGGATGGCGCAGCCGCTCATCGTTTCAGCGCTGCCATTGCCGGCCATCGTTTGCCAGCCGTCGATGAAGTCCGTTGGCGTCGCGCCGTCGGGCAACGGCAGCGGGTCCCAGCGCAGCTGGTTCGGCGGCGTGGGGGGCATGGCGTGGAAATCGCTGACGATGCGGGTATTTTCCGCCAGGGTAAATGGCGGATGCTGGCTGGCGGGACGGATGCGGTACAGCCACGAGCGCCGGTTTTGCGCGCGCGGCGCCGTGAAGGCCGTGCCCGAGAGTTGTTCCGCATACAGGCCCAATGGCGCCTGCTGCGGCGAATTCTGCCCCTGCGGCAAGGCGCCGGGCACGGCTTCCGTGGCAAATTCGTTGCCGAAGCCGCTTTGGTAGCCGGCGGCGATCATGCCGGCTCCGCCAGGCCGTCGGCCGCGTCGCGCAGCAAGCCCTGCACCACGTCGGCCTTGCCGATGGCGCCCATGGCCAGCAAGGCGAAGCGGGCCAGGAACAGGGGCGAACGCTGCTCGCCCAGGCCGCCCATGGTGTGGCACAGATCGGTGTATAAATTATCGAGTTCGATGTCGGTCATGTTTTTGCCTCTTCTCTGGCTCTCGCCATTTTTAACCCCTTGCCAATTCCGGGGTCGGACCCTGAGGGTCCGACCCCAGCCGTTCAGCTCTTGGGTTTATTCAGTTTAAAACTTTCGCCAGCGCTTCAAGCACCTGCCCCGCCCGCACCTGCCGCCAGCGCCCCAGCACATGCCCATCCGGGCGCACCAGGTAATAGCTGCCAGGCTGCGCGTCAAACAGCGAGAATACCTGCGCCGTGTGGTCCCAGGCGCACCCTTGCGCCCCGCCGCGGGCGATCGCCACGGTACTCAACGGCAATGCATCGTCCAGCGCCAGCAGTTCGGCTGGCACGGCGCCATCGTCGCTGAAATACAGCCCCGTGAAATCGCCATCGGCGCGTTTCAGCAAATCTGTAATATACCCCGCTTTTTGTCCGCCGTTGTGCAGCAGCACCAGCGGGCATTCGGGCAAGACCGTGCCCGGCGCGGGGCCGGCGGCAAACGTCTCGCTATCCTGCGCGTTCAGGGCAGACTGCGCATACGCGATGGCGCTCGTCTGGCGCGGGTTGATCAAGGAGCGCACGTGCGCGTGCTTGCCCGCCAGGCCCAGCACGGCCGTGCGCATGAGATCGAAAGCGAAGGTCGGCGGCGCCATGAATTCCGTGCTTTTGGTGCCGTGGCGCAGGTTTTCATGGGCGGCGTACACGCGCTCGTCCGAATAGCTGTCCAGCAAACTGTCCGGTGCCGATCCCTTGACGACATACGCCAGCTTCCAGGCCAGGTTGTCCGCGTCGTCGATGCCGGAGTTCGCCCCGCGCACGCCGAAGATGGGCACCAAATGGGCCGCATCGCCCGCGAACAGCACGCGGCCATGCCGGTATTTTTCCAGGGTCAGCGCGTTGGCTTTATAAATCGTGATCCATACGGGATGCCACGGCGCTGTTTCGCCCATCATGGCCAGCAGGCTGTCCACGCGGGGCGCCACGTTTTCCAGCAGCACGGCCGCCTGCGCATCCTCGTCGTCGCGCAACTGGTAGTCGATACGCCAGATATCGTCGGGCTGCTTGTGCACCAGCACGGTGGAACCGGGATTCGACGGCGGGTCGAAATACGCAAGGCGCTCCGTCGGGCGCTCGCTCTTCAGATGGATGTCGACGATCACATAGCGCCCTTCATAGCTGGTGCCCTGCAATTTCAGGCCCAGCGCTTCGCGCACGACGCTGCGCCCGCCATCGGCCGCCACCAGCCAGTCCGTCTCGATCTGGTAGGTTTCATCGGGCGTGGCCACCGTGACCGTGGCGCCATCGGCGCGCTGGTCCACGCCAGTGACCCGCGTTTGCCAGCGGATATCGATCAGCTCCGGCTGGCGTTCTGCCGCATCGAGCAGGAATTGCTCGATATGGTATTGCGCCAGGTTGACCATGGGCGGCAGCTTCTGGTTCGCGTCTTGCGGCATCGTGAAATGCAGCACTTCCTCGTCGCGGTAAAAGCTGCGTCCTCCCGCCCACGGCAAGCCTTTGCGGATAAAGCCGTCGAGCGCACCCAGGCGTTCGATGATTTCCAGGCTGCGCCGCGAAATGCAGATGGCGCGGCTGCCCGTGCAGACACCATCGTCCGCTTCAATCAGCACCGAGCGCACGCCGTGGCGCGCCAGGCCCAGGGCCGTAGCCAGGCCGACGGGGCCGCCGCCGACGATCAGGACAGGAACGTGTTGCGTCGATGCACCGGCCGGTTTGCCAGGCGGATAGACTTTCGGCACATGGGGATAAGGGTGGAAGATGTCGCTCATGATGGGTCCTCTTCAATCAAGATTGTTCTTTGCCGCCGCGCGCGATGGGCAGGGTCAGCACGATGGCCGCGCCTGCCACCAGCAGCACGCTCGCATACAGCAAGCCCGTGGCAAAGCTGTGCGTGATGTCCTTCAGCCAGCCCACGACGACGGGGTTCAGGGCCGAGCCGATATTGCCCGTGGCGTTGATGACGGCGATGCCGATGGCGCGCGCGCCCAGGCTCAGCGCTCGGTCCGGCGTGGTCCAGAAGACGGACATGGCGGTATAGGCGCCCGTCGAAGCCATGCACACGCCCAGCAGTTGCACCACGGGGTTGCCGGAATACGCCGTGAACAGCCAACCAAAGGCCGACAGCAGCATGGGCCAGACGATGTGCCAGCGGCGTTCCTGCAGGCGGTCCGAGCGGCGGCCCCAGGCAATCATGCCGATGACGGTGCACACTTGCGGGATGGCGGCCAGCAAGCCAATTTGCGTGTTGCTGGCGTTGCTATTAAAACTTTTCACGATCAAGGGCGTCCACACGGCCACCATCGCCAGGGTGTTGACCAGGCAGAAATAGGCGACGCCGAATTTCAGCACGGTGGGCGACAGCATTTCCGCCAGCACGGAGGTCTTCTGCTGCTGCGCGAGGTGTACGACGGCAGGCTTGTGCTCGGCCGCCAGCATGCGCGCCAGCACCTGCTGTTCCAGCTTGCTCAGCCAGTTCGCCTTGTTGGGCGCATCGTCGAGGTAGCCATACACGGCCAGGCCCAGGAACACGGACGGCATGCCTTCGAGCAAGAACAGCCATTGCCAGCCCTTCAAGCCCCAGTGGCCGTCCAGGCCCAGGATCAGGCCCGACAGGGCCGAGCCGATGGCGGCCGTCACGGGCATGGCGATCATGAACAGGGCATTGGCGCGTGCCCGGTAGGCGCTGGGAAACCAGTACGTCAGGTACAGCAGCATGCCGGGCAGGAAGCCCGCCTCCGTCACGCCGACGAGAAAGCGCAGCGCATACAGGCTGGCCGGGCCGCTGGCGAACAGGGTCGCCGTCGAGGCCAGGCCCCAGGCGATCATCATGCTGCCTATCCATTTACGCGCGCCAATGCGTGCCAGCACGATGTTGCTGGGGATGCTGCAGGCGATGTAGGCGATGTAAAACAGGGTGGTGGCAAAGCCGAACTGGGTACCACTCAAGCCCAGGTCCTGCATCATGGTCAGGCCGGCGAAGCCGATATTGATGCGGTCAAGAAAGGAAAACACGAACAGCAGAAACAGAAATCCCAGCAGATGGCGCGATACCTTGCGCATCACCTGCTGTTCCAGTTGCTTGGCGGCCACGTCGGGAACGGGCGCAGTGGTGGCGATGGTCATGCTGGTCTCCATAAGGTGTCGCCCTCCCCTTGTTGATTTTATTGGGTGAGAGCGGCCGGGTGATCCCGGCTTGAAACACAGTATGCAGACGGCGATGCCGGCGGCTGTCCCCATTTTGGGGACGTTTTGCGGCCAAAACAGTCAAGAAGGCGGAGCCATCCCTACGCCGAAGGGACTAGACGGGTGCTGGCGCCATGCACAGGGCGAACAACTGGCGCTGGCTGGAAATACCCAGGCGTTTATACGCGCGTTTCTGGTAAGTCGTCACGCTGGACGGCTGCACGCCCATGATCTCGGCGATTTCCACGGCCGTCAGACCTTCGAGCACGCAGCGCAGCACGTCCAGTTCGCGCTTGCTCAAGGCGGGACAATGCTGGCGCAGCCGTGCCAGCATCATGGGCGCGACGCCTTGCGTATTCTGGCCGTTCAGGCTGTAGTGATGCTTGACGGCATGGGCAAACAGCGGTGACAGGGTTTCGATGCCCGCCACTTCGCCGGGCAGGAACTTGCCCTGGCTGCTGTCGCGGTAGAAATTGACGGACAGCCAGATATCGCCGGCCGGCTGCAGCAGCAGGGATAGCCGGTCCGAGACATTCGGTTTTTGATAGCAGGCGGCGCGGTAGCCGGGATGGTCGATCTCGTCGCTGGCCTGCTGGTGCAGCACGATGGCGGGATCGGTTTTTCGCCCCGGCGCCGGCGCGATCACGTGCTGGTTGCCATCGAGCGCGTAATAGTGGCGCGCGTAGCTGTCGGCAATATCTTGCAGGAAACGTCCGCCGCGCCGGTCAGCCACGGCGACCGTGCGGGGCCGGTTGCCGAATTCATAGGCAAAGATCGTGCACTGGGCAATCGGCGCGACCGTGCTGACCGTTTTCAGGATGGCCCCAGCGACGGCATTCACGTCCGCATGGCCGATGGCGGCCATCAGCTCCAGGGTACGCCCGAAGTCCAGCTGCCCTTCCGCCTGCCGCCGCTCGACGCGCCAGTAACGCATATCTGTTTCCTTACTGCCCGCGCTGCGGCAAGACCCAGTCCGGCCGGATGTAATGGCAGGTATAGCCATGCGGCAAGCGCTGCAGATAATCCTGGTGCTCGGGTTCCGCTTCCCAGAACGGACCTGCGGGCGCCACTTCCGTCACCACCTTGCCGGGCCACAGGCCGGACGCGTCGACGTCGCGGATGGTGTCTTCGGCCACCCGTTTTTGCTCGTCGCTCGTGTAATAGATGGCCGAACGGTAGCTCGTGCCGCGGTCGTTGCCCTGGCGGTCTTCCGTGCTGGGGTCGTGGATCTGGAAGAAAAATTCCAGTATCTTGCGGTAGCTGATGGTGTTCGGGTCAAAAATGATCTCGATCGCTTCCGCATGCGTGCCATGGTTGCGGTAGGTGGCGTTGGCCACGTCGCCGCCGCTATAGCCCACACGCGTGGCGATCACACCCGGATAACGGCGCAGCAAGTCTTGCACGCCCCAGAAGCAGCCGCCGGCCAGGATCGCGGTTTCATTGCCTTGTGCATTGTCTTGTGCCATGGTGTCTTTCCCGTTCTAGTCAGAAGCAGCTATCTTACCCTGTCGCGCGACTTTCTTCAGCGGGCCAGCAAGCGTTTGAGCTGCGCCGCCTGGTAGGCGCCGATGGCATCGTTGAACAGGCAGCGGATCAGTGGGTCGTCGACGATGTCGGCCTCGTCCAGTTCGTCCCGCGTGGCGGCGTCGAAAGGACCATCGTTGATGCGCATGTACATTGAGGTCAGCGATTCACCGAGCACCAGCGCCGCATGGCATTTCACCAGCGGCACCTCGGTGGTCCATCCCGGCGCCTCGCCCGTGTCCGGCACGAGGTCGATCAAGTCGCCGTGCGTGCGGTAATGCAGGATCGTGGCCGCGCCGTCATGGCCGTACAGCGACAGCCGCCACACACGCGGAGCCTGGAAATAGCTGTCTTCGGGCAGCTCCATGTCGCGGTAGCGTTCCAGCAAACCGTGGCGGCAGAAATCGAGCACCAAGGCCGCATCGGCGTCGCTCAATGGCGCGAAACGGCGCGCGATGTCCGCCGTGACGGGCGGCGGCGCGTCGGGGCGGTAGTCGAAATCCACGTCTTGCGGGCCCACGGGGATGACCCAGGGCAAGGGTTCGGCACTGCTCACACCGTGCGCATCGAGCAGCACGGCCGTCGATGGGTCGAGGCGGAAGATGTGCGCCTCGGGCAGCGCGGCGCCGATTTCATCGGCAAAGCGGCTATAGGTAATCGGGAACATCGCATGGTTGTACCAGGACCAGTCTTCCTGCACGAACTGGCAAGAGCTGGGCACGAGGTAACGGGGCGCCAGCGCGCGCAGCTGCGGCACCCAGTCGTCGGGAAGTTCGACCGGGCCAGGTTGCGCCTGCGACGGCGCGATGACGGCGATCTCGCGCATGGTCTGAAATGGCCACAGCACCATGTCCCACGGCGCAAAGGCGGCCAGCTGTTCGAGCGTCTCCGGCCCGATCCAGGAATCGACGACGTTGAGCACATTCAAGCCGGCGGCGCGCACCTGGAACAGCGAGTCGACATCGTCATCGAGCGCGCGGCGCGGGATCACCTCGATGCTGCCCACCTGTACCGGCACGTCCACGTGCAGCCGCTCGACGCGGCTAAAACCCAGCGCGCGCAACATGGCGAACAGTTCGTCGAAGACGCAGTACAGATAGATGGGCGTGGCGCGGTCCAGCACATCGAGGCTGTCGAGCGAGCAGTGGTCGTCGTGGAAGTGCGAGATGAAGACGGCATCCCAGCGCAGCTGGCGCACGGCGTCGAGGTCGAAGCGCACGGGCGGAAACGCGTGGCAATTGCGGCTGAACGGGTTTTCGACGATGGGGTCGAAGGCGATGGCCGTGCCTTCGCATTCGAAGACATAGCCGGCGTGCAGGATGCGGGAGATTTTCAGGGGCATGGGAGGCGGGGAATGCAGAAAGAACCCCAACAGCGTAAATGCTGGGGTCAGACCCGCCGGGTCTGACCCCGGAATTTGCTTTCGGGGTGAGAAAAACGCCGGGAATGCTCAATACGGATTATTCAGCACATCCATCGCAAAATACGTAAAGATCATGTCCGCGCCCGCACGCTTGATGGCGCCTAGGGTTTCCTGCACCACGCGGCGCTCGTCGATGGCGCCCGCTTGCGCGGCGAACTTGATCATCGCATATTCGCCGCTGACCTGGTAAGCGCCGATCGGCAAACGCGTCACTTCGCGCAGGTCGCGGATGATGTCCAGATACGCGCCGGCCGGTTTGACCATCAGCGCGTCGGCGCCTTCGGCTTCGTCGATCAAGGACTCGCGCACGGCTTCGCGGCGGTTCATCGGGTCCATCTGGTAGGTCTTGCGGTCGCCCTTCAGGGTGCTGCCGGCCGCGTCGCGGAACGGGCCATACAGGCCGGAGGCGAACTTGGTCGAATACGCCATCACGGGCGTGTCGTGGAAGCCGGCCGCATCTAACGCGCTGCGGATCGCCGCCACCTGGCCATCCATGGCGGCTGATGGCGCGATGATGTCGGCGCCCGCCTGGGCCGCGATGACGGCCTGCTTGCCCAGGTTGAGCACCGTGCTGTCATTGTCGACCGTGTCGCCATGCAGGATGCCGCAATGGCCGTGGTCCGTGTATTCGCAGAAGCAGGTGTCGGACATGACCACCATTTCCGGCACGGCGTCCTTGATGATGCGCGACATGCGGGCCACCAGGCCGTCCGGATTCAGCGTGTCCGTGCCGTGGCTGTCCTTGTGGTGCGAAATGCCGAAGGTCATGACTGAGCGCAAACCGGCGCGCGCATAGCGCTCCACTTCCTGCGCCAGCTTCGCTTCGGGAATGCGGCGCACGCCGGGCATGGACTTGATGTCGATGAAATCGCTGGAACCTTCGTCGACGAAGATCGGCAGGACCAGGTCGCGCGGATTGATTTCGGTTTCGCGGAACAGCTCGCGCAGTTGCGGGGTCGCGCGCAGGCGGCGCATGCGCGAAGTGGGGAATTGTGCTGGCATGGTAACTGGCTTCAGGTTAAGGACGCCCGCAAGTATACGCCGATCGCGCCGCTTGCGCCGGGCCGCCCGGCAAAAAAGCCGCGCAGGTCAAGAAACCCCGCCCCGCCCCGTCATTGCGCGTGCAGCAGGGCCGCCACTTGCCAGCGCATGTCGGCCGCCAGCTGCTGCAGCATGGCGCCGCGCCGGCGCGCGTCCGCCCGCTTTTTCGACGGCAGCAGCTCCAGCTCCGGCATCCGGCAAGGGCCGCATGGCAGGCGGTAATTGCCGCCGCTGGTGGGCTGTGCATGCAGTTCGCGCCACGCCAGGTCGTAATCGCACGAGATATGCCGGCGCCGGCGCCAGTTCAGCGCGATGCGGTTGGCGTTGCTGACCAGGTCAAGGTGGACGCAGCCGAAAAAATCGCCCAGGTCGCGCAAGGCGGCCACCATCAGGTTTTTCGGCCGGCAGCCGTGCAGCGCCCGCGTGGCTTCCTTGACCGCCTGCGCGCCGGCCGGTGAGCGCAAGCCCTGCAAGGCGCCCAGCTGGATAACGGCGCCGCCGGGCTGGGGATGGAACAGGAAACTGGCCAGGTACAGCGGCACGCCGTCGCGCGTCAGGCGCAGGCACAGTTCCCCTTCGCGGTGGCTGTCGTGGATGGCAGTCAGCTGCAAGCGGTAGGTGGCGCCATCCTTGCCTTCGATGGCGGCCAGCACCAGCGCGCGCCGCGCCGCATATTCCACCAGCGGCCGCGCGCCCGCCTGCCACAGGAAGCGGTAATGCCCGCACAGCAGGTCCACTCTCGCCGCGCAGCCGAACTGGTGGCTGGCGTAGGGACGATAAATCTTGTACAGCAGGCTGGGATGGACTTGCGCCAGCGCCGCCAGGCCCGGCATCCTGGCGACGAAGGCTTGCCAGCGCGCGCGCTGCAGGGGAAAAACGATGGCGCCCAGCGCGGCCTTGATACGGTGGCCATGCTGGCGCAGTGGCGCCTGCTGTGGCGCGGCGTTGTCGCCGGTGGCGGTAAAAGTATGCATGAAAACGGCTCTACTGAAATGGACGCGGCGACGGCCGCGGGCAGCCCGGAACAGGCGGCTGCGCGCACGCAGCCGCTCCACGCCGGGTAGAGCCGATGATAGGGGGAGGCGAAAATGAAGGGGGTTACAAGTTGGTAATGTGCCGATACGCCACGCTGTCCATGCTAGCGCAGCAGCCGCAAACGCAGACGCAAGCCCGGCGCCGCGTCCTCGATCTCCAGACTGCCGCCATGCAGGGCCGCGATGGCCGCCACGATGGACAAGCCCAGGCCATTGCCGGGCAAGTGGCGGCTCTTGTCGAGCCGGTAAAAGCGCTGCGTCAGCTTCGGCAGTTCTTCCTTTGGCACGCCGGGGCCGTTGTCGCGCACGGCCAGCCAGCCGCCCTGCTCATCGCTGCCGGCCGACACTTCCACCGTGGCGCCCGGCCCCGCATACTTGATGGCGTTGTCGACCAGGCTGGCCAGCGCGCTGCCCAGCAGGTTGCGGTCGCCGCGCGCCGGTACGCCGTCGCCATACATCTGCACCAGCAGCACGCCCTGCTCGTCGGCCGTGGCTTCGTACATTTCCACGATGTCCGCGCCGATCTGCTGCAGGTCGATGTCGTCGAAATTCTCGGGGCGCATGCCCGATTCGGCCGCCGCGATCTGCAGCAGCTTGTCGAACACGCGCGTGAGGTCGTCGATATCGTCGATGGCCGCCTGCGCCGTCTGCGCATAGCCGGCCACGTTCTGCTGCTGGCGCAGGGCGCCATCGAGCTTGTTGCGGATGCGGCCCAGCGGCGTGCGCAAGTCGTGCGCAATGGCGTTCGACACGTGGCGCACGCCTTCCATCAGGTGTTCGATGCGGTCGAGCATGCGGTTGATGTCGCGGCTCAGCAAGCCGAATTCATCCTCGCTGGCGACGGGAATGCGCCGGCTCAGGTCACCGGCCTCGATTTCGCCCGCCGTGCGGCGGATTTGCCCGATGCGCGCTTCTAGCTGGCGGCGGAACAGCCAGGCGCCCGCCACCACCAACAAGATGGCCACCCCGCCGCCATAGGCCAGCGAGCGCAGCACCAGCGTGCGGATCGACTTGCCCTCTTCCATGTCGCGCCCGACGAACAGGCGCGCGCCACCATCGAGGTCACGGATCAGCATGCGCGCGGGCACCCTGCGCCCTTCGCGCGTGACGTCGCGGTGCAGCAGGTGTCCCACGGGGCTGCCCACGTCGGGCCAGGACGACAGATTGCCCGCCACGCGGCGGCCATCGGCGCCCACCAGCAAAAAGATCTCCGTGTCGCTGTCGGTGCGGTCTGTCAGCAAATGGGCGATTTCCGCCGTCGTGCGGCTGCTGTCGCCCTGCTGGTACAGCGCGGCGAGACGCTCCGAGAGCAGGGTCAGCTTGCGGTCCACGCTGCGATCGAGCACGCCGATGGTGCCGAAATAGAAGACGGCGCAGACGATGCTGATCGAGACGACCACGAGCACGCCGTAGCCAAGCGCCAGGCGGGCCGCGATCGAGCGGTGCCAGTTACGCACCGTCGATCACGCCCAGGGTGTAGCCGACGCCGCGCACCGTGTGGATCAGTGGCGGCGAAAATTCCTTGTCCACCTTGGTGCGCAAGCGGCTCACCTGCACGTCGATGACGTTGGTCTGCGGGTCGAAATGGTAGTCCCACACGGCTTCGAGCAGCATGGCGCGCGTGACGGACTGGCCCTGGTGGCGCATCAGGTATTCCAGCAAACGAAATTCGCGCGGCTGCAGGGCGATCTGCCGGTTGGCGCGCGTCACGCGCATGGTGCGCATGTCGAGCACCAGGTCGGCCACCTGCAGCTGCGTCGCTTCGGGCACGGGCGCGGCGCGCCGCAGCAGCGCCTCGATACGGGCCAGCAGTTCGGCGATGGCGAACGGTTTTGACAGGTAATCGTCGCCGCCGCTGCGCAGGCCGCGCACGCGCTCGTCGACGCTGGACAGGGCCGACAGCACCAGCACGGGCGTATTGCGGCCCATGCCGCGCAGGCGTGCGACGATGGCCAGGCCATCGATCTCGCCGGGCAGCAGGCGGTCGAGCACCAGCGCATCCCAGTCTTCGCCGCAGGCCAGGCGCATGCCGTCGATGCCATTGTCGCAGGCGGTGACGTCGTGGCCGGCCTCGCGCAGGCCGGCACAGATATAGCGGGAAGTTTCAGCTTCGTCTTCGATGACCAGGCAGCGCACGGGAGTTCCTTGTAAAGATCAGGCAGCAAATAGGCGCAGCATACGCCAGGCGCGCGCCACTTGCCAGCCCCGCCGCGTGCGGCGCGCGATGGCAGGGTCGGGTACAATACAGCCTCGACAATGTTTGGCCGCGCCCGCGCGCGCATGCTGATGTGCGCATGTTTTCGGCGCCTTCCGGCTTGCCGCGGCCTGCAAACCACCACTGCCATTAACGAAGATCAGGCGCGCCTGGCGCACGCCACAAACCAATACTGCCATGAAATCGACCCACTCTCTCGCACTGGCGCTGGCCATGGCCATCAGCTGCAGCAGCGCCGCCGCAGACACCAAAGACACCAAGCAAAGCATGCTGTTCGATGAAATCCCCATCGGCAGCTGGAGCACTTCCGCCGAACTGGGCGCCATCACCACCTCGGGCAATACGGTCGGCACTTCCGTCACGGGCAAGATCGACGCGCGCCAGGAACTCGATGACTGGAGCAACCAGTACATCTTCAGCGGTTACTTCAAGGAAGACGAAACGACCAACGACGATGGCGAGAAAGTGCGCGAACGCTCGGCCGAACGCTTTTCCGCGTCCGCCAAGGCCGCCTACAAGCTGATGGCCGATCATGAAAAGCTGTTCGTGCTGGCCTCGCACGTCAACGACAAGTTCGGCGCCTACACCAAGTACTCGACCCTGGCCGTCGGTCATGGCTCGCGCTGGTACCAGTCGAGCGACAAGAGCGTCGACGTGGAAGTCGGTCCGGGCTATTTCAGCGGCACCAACGACGCGGGCGAATCGGAACACGGCCTGACGGTGCGCGGCGCGGCCGCCATGAAGTGGAAGATCAGCCAGTCGGCCATGTTCACCCAGACGGTCAGCGTGGAACGGGGCACCTCGAACACCCACTCGATCGCCGAAACAGCCCTCAGCACGAAAATCAACGGCACCATGCAGATGAAAGCCGCCTTCAGCGCCCGCAACGACACGCGCGTACCGGACGACAAGAAGAACACGGATACGCAAACGTCGCTGACGCTGGTCTACTCGTTCTAAGGCGCGTCCCCACATGCTGATGCCGATGCGGCGCCTGCGCGTATGCGCCCTGCTGTGCGCTGCGGCGCTCCTGAGCGGCTGCGCCGCCGTCACCGTCAGCGCGATCTCGCCGGCCGACTACCTGCAGCAGCGGCGCGGCGACATCCTCACCACGGGCAAACTGAGCGCCTCGGCCAGCGAGGTGCTGCGCATCATCGGCAGCGACATCGCCGCTTGCGAAGCCAATACGGGCAGCTGCCGCGCCGACCTGGCCCGCTCCGAACTGCTCAGCGACGAGCAGCGCCTGGCCACCTTGTCCGAACTGTGGCTGGAAAGCGCGCTGGCGGAAGAAAAACAGGGCGGCCCCCCGAGTGCCGAAACGCTGGCCGCGTGGCTCGAATCGGCCCGCTACGCGTATGCCTATTTGTTCTACACGACGCGCACGCCGGGCCAGCGCGCCTTCGAGGAACGCCAGACGCAAATCCGCGACTACTATAACTATGCCGTGCAAAAAGCCGTCGGCAACCTGTTTCGCCACCGTGGCGAATACCGTCCCGACGGCAATGTGATCCGCGTCGCCGGCTGGCAGATCGACAGCGAACTGTCGGCCCTGCGCCTGCCCGACGACGGCACCCTGCCCGACGAACTACTGCCGGCCACATCGCTGTCGTTTTCCGGCCTGCGCAATGTGTACCGGCGCGACGGCTTCGGCGCCGACCTGGTGGCCGTCATGCCTAAACCCAGGCCTTCGAAAGACGGCTATGTACCGTATCAGGAAACCCGCTTCCCGGTCGTCACGGCGCTGATCCGCTTCGACGGCAACAGCCTGCAGGAGGTATTGGCCACGCAGCAGCTGCTGGTGATGCTGGTCGACCCGACGCGCAGCGAATCGACGCGCATGGCGGGCCAGGAACTGCCCGTGGCCGCCAATTTCACGGCAGGCTATGGTTTGTGGCTGGCCCGTTCCGGCTTTGGCGTACAGGCGTTGCGCACCCTGTTCGGCCGCGCCGACGGCATCTCGCGCCCGCAGGTGCACCTGATGCAGCCCTACGATCCGAACAAGCGCACCATCGTCATGCTGCACGGCCTGGCCAGCAGCCCGGAAGCGTGGATCAACGTGGCGAATGAACTGATGGGCGACGAACAGCTGCGTCGCCGCTACCAGATCTGGCAAGTGTACTACCCGAGCAATGCGCCGCTGGCGGCCAACAACGCCGCCATCCGCAAGGCGCTGAACGCGACCCTGGCGCAGTTCGACCCTTCGGCCAAGGCCGACGCGGCCAACGACATGGTCTTGATCGGCCACAGCATGGGCGGCGTGCTGGCGCGCCTGATGGTCTCCGATGCCAGCAACACCCTGCTCGACGCCATCACGGAAGAATACAATTTGAAGGGCAAGAAGGCGGAAAAAGTGCGCGCCGGCCTGGCGCCCTACCTGAATTTCACGGCCATGCCGCAAGTGAACCGCGCCATCTTCATCGCCGCGCCGCACCGCGGCACCTCGTTCGCCAACCACAAGGTGGCGCGCTGGATCGCCAACCTGATCACACTGCCCATCAACATGCTCGACCAGTTGTCCGACGCGGCCGGCAGCCTGGCGCAGCTCGACACGGGCAGCAGCGAACCGCTGCGCATCCCCAACAGCATCGATAATCTCAGCGACAAGGATCCGTTCGTGCGCCTGGTAGCCGACCTGCCCATCAGCCCGAACGTGCGCTACTACTCCATCATGGGCAACGACACGCCGGACCTGCCGCTGGCGGAATCGAGCGACGGCGTGGTGCCCTACGCCAGCGCCCACCTCGACGGCGCCCTGTCGGAAAAAGTCATCCCTTCGTGGCACAGCGTGCAGGAAAGTCCGCAGGCGATTCTGGAGATACGGCGGATTTTGCGCATGCCTGACACCTTGCCCTGATGCACTTGGCATTCTTTCCGCATGCTTTATCGCTGGATACGAAAGTTACATCGTATGATAAAGTTGCGAAACATGAGAATCTTGTATATGATGTTCTTTACCATGCTACTGCAAAGGAATCATCATGACAGCGCATCTGCATCACGATACTCTGGCGCCCGAGCTTCAGGCCTTAACGGACAGCGACCTGCGGCTGGTGGAACAATTCTCGCGCCTCGTGACCGCACAGCTCGACATACTGGCGCAAGGGCCCGAGCGCCCGCGCCTGATCGACCTGGCCACGCGCGCGCTCCATGAGGCGCGCGCCTCGCTGGGCGCCGCGCCGCCGCTCACGCCGCTCCAGCTCCCAGGGTCAAAACTCAAGGTATCCGATGTCATTGGACAAGGATGGGTGGAACTGTCGCAAGCGTCGCTGTATCGCGCGGTGGAAAACAATCGGTTTTATTGCGTGACGCCCAAGGGGCGCAGTATCGGCAAGGAATTTCCTGCATGGCAATTTGTCCAGCCCGTGCCGGAACTGATCGCGCCGGTACTGGCCATCCTTTCCGGCCAGACCAGCAGTGAAATCCATGCCTTCTGGGTCAGTGGTGCAGACGAACTCAACGAACTGTCGCCAGCAGAGATGCTCGCTGGCAAATCGTTCGAAACGCGGGCCGAAATCCATCCAGGCCAGCAGGCGCTGCTGAATCTGCCGGCAAACGAGAGATTGCGCAAGGTGCTTGCGGTGGCGAAGTGGCAGCATAGGGGGATGGCTGACATCGTGGGTTAACATGCAACACGGACATACAACGTCCCCCGTCCCACCGGACATGGCTGCGCGCCTGCCGGCGCTGGCATCGTTGAGCGCAGAATTATTGCGCAATATCGTCACCTTTCCAGCTGGCCAGGCCCTGATACGCGCAGCATGGAACGTGGCATCCATCTGGCCCGCGAAGGTCGAACGCACCTACCGCTTCGGGCCGCCCGCCGAGCTGGCTGACTCAAACGGCTTCCCCTATCACTGGGTCTATATCGCGGAAGATACCTGCACGGCAGCCTGGGAAGCCCAGCTTTGCCGCAACGACGTCACGCGCCCGGGCACCTTTTACATCGCGCACAGGGCGGAACAAGCGCTGATCGCGACCTTGTCATTCAGCACCCCGCTGCAATTGCTCGATCTGACAGGGCTTGCCGCCAGCCGGCTCGGTATTTTTGACCAATTGCGCAGCCCCGATCACGGCTGGTGCCAATGGCTGGGCTGGCAGCTGGATCAGATCATCGCACAGGAAGCCGGCGCGATTCACGGTTTCATGTATCCATCGCGCCGCCAGCCCGGCAAACTTGCGTATGCCATTTCATCGCGCAACATGGCAACCTTGGGCCAGACCATGGCGTGCTCACAGCTGGCATTCGGCGACAGCGCTGCGTATGCACCGTTGCTGGCCGATTGCCTGCGCGTGGACCCGCCCTGATCTGAGATTCCCTATACCGGCTCGCGCCACTTGTCCTTGATCTCCAGCATGGCCGGCAATTGTTCCACGAACAGCGCCAGCAGGTCCGGGTCGAAGTGCGTGCCGCTGTCGCGCTGCATGGTGGCGATGGCTTCGTCGATGGTCCAGGCGCGCTTGTAAGGGCGTTCGCTGGTGAGGGCGTCGAAGACGTCGGCGATGGCGACGATGCGGCCTTCATGCGGGATTTCCTCGCCTTTCAAGCCTTGCGGATAGCCGCTGCCATCCCATTTTTCGTGGTGCGTCAGGGCGATGGTGCGCGCCATTTTCAACAGGCCGCTTGCGTGCTCGCCGATGATGGCCGCGCCGATTTCCGCGTGGCGGCGCATGACTTGCCACTCGTCCGCATCGAGCTTGCCCGGCTTTTGCAGGATGGCGTCGGGGATGCCGATCTTGCCCACGTCGTGCATGGGCGCCGCATTCAATAAATCTTCCGCCCTGGCGACGCTGTAGCCGGCCGCCAGCGCCAGCTGGCGCGCGTAATAGCTCATGCGGATGACGTGCATGCCCGTCTCGTTGTCCTTGTACTCGGCCGCCTGGCCCAGGGTCTGGATCACCTGCAGGCGCGAACGGCGCAATTCCTCGGCGTCGACCAGCGACAGATGCGTGCGCACGCGGGCGCGCACGATGGGCGGGCTGACGGGTTTCGTGATGTAGTCGACGGCGCCGGCGTCAAAGCCGTCCGCCTCGTCCTTCACGTCGCACAGGGCCGTCACAAAAATGACGGGGATGGACGCGGTGGCCGGCATGGCCTTCAATTGCCGGCACACATCATAGCCCGTCATGGCGGGCATCATGATGTCGAGCAGGATCAGTTCGACGGGGTTGTTCTGCGCCAGTTCCAGCGCCTTCTCGCCATCCTTGGCATACAGCAGGCGGTAATCGTCCTGCAAAATCTGGCGCAGCACCTGCAGATTCGTCGCTTCATCGTCGACCAGCAGCAGGATCGGTTTGTCTTCGTGTAAGGTCATCGTTAGCCCAATATCAGGAAAGGTCGGCAGGCGCTGGCGTTTCCAGCCACGCCAGCAGCTGGCGCAGCACGCCCGCGGCGCGCGCAAATTCAAAGTCGTCGATGGCGCTGGCCAGCGCCTGCAGGCGCGGCTGCTGGCCGTGCGGCGCCAGCATGGCGGCGATCTGCGCCATCAGGGCGTCGTCCAGTTGCCCGCCTTCCAGGCTGGCGATGGCTTGCCGCAGCAAGGCGCCCGCAGCGGAGGCATCGAGGGGCGCGCCGGCGGCCGGCGCCTGCATGGCCACAGCCGGCAGCCCCGCCTCTTCCAGCTCACCGGCCAGCGCCATGAAGGCGGCCGCCAGCTGCACCAGCAATTGCGTCACCGGCAGCTGGCGCGCGATGGCTTGCTCGATGCGGCCCAGCAGGCTTTCGACCTGCACCAGGCACAGGTTGCCCGCCGCGCCCTTGATACGGTGCAGCAGATGGCCTGCCACGCTGACGCCGCCGCGCTCCAGTTCCGCCGCCAGCATGGCGGCGCAATCGCCATTGGCCTGCACGAAACGGCCAATCGCGCGCTGCAAGGCTTCGCGTCCGCCCCACAGGGCGATGCCGCGCTGCCAGTCGACCTGGCCGGCCGCCGCACGCGCCGCCGCGCCGGCCGCCGGCGGCGGCATGGCCACGGCGATATCGAGCAGGCGGGCGATTTCCGCCGTCAGCTTGTGCATTTCCAGCGGCTTCGAAGCAAAGCCGTTCATGCCGGCCGTCTGCGCGGCGCGCCGGTCCTGTTCCAGCACGCTGGCCGTCAGGGCGATGATGGGCGTCGCCTTGAGGCCCTGTTCGCGCTCGAACACGCGGATCAAACGCGTCGCTTCCAGGCCATCCATGCGCGGCATCTGCACGTCCATCAGGACGATGTCGAAACTGCCCTTGCTGAACTCGCGCACGGCGCTCTCGCCATCGCTGGCGGCGATCACCTGGTGGCCGGCCGCGCCCAGGCTGATCAAGAGCAGCTCCACGTTCTGCGGCACGTCGTCGGCCGCCAGGATGCGCAGCGGCGGCAAGGCCACCACCGGTTGCTCGCTGCGGCGCGCCACGGCCTTGCCCGGCGCCAGCGGCAGCAGCACGTGGAACACGCTGCCCACGCCCAGGGTGCTTTCCACCGTGATGGTGCCTTTCATCAGCTCGACCAGCTGCAGCGAAATCGTCGTGCCCAGGCCCGTGCCGCCAAAGCGCCGGCTCATCGAGGAGTCGGCTTGCGTAAACGGGGCAAAGATTTTGTCCAGGCGGTCGGCCGGAATGCCGATGCCCGTGTCGTGCACGGCGATATGCACCTGCTCGCCCTGCATGCCGACGGCCACGCGCACATGGCCCACTTCCGTGAACTTGACGGCGTTGCCGATCAAGTTCGTCAGCACCTGCTGCACCCGGCGCGCGTCGCCCAGGAAGAACTGGCCCATGCCGGGATCGACGTCGACATGCAGCACCAGGTCGCGCGCATGCGCCGTGACGCGCAGCGACGCGGCCACGTGGTCGACCAGATCGGGCAGCGAAAAGTCCACCAGTTCCAGTTCGGTCGCGCCCTTTTCCAGCTTGGCCATGTCGAGGATGTCGTTCAGCAGTTCCAGCAGCGAGCGGGCCGACTGGCGCACCGTGCCCAGGTGGCGGCGCTGCAGGCTGTCCAGGGCTGTGCCCAGCAGCACTTCCGTAAAGCCGATGATGGCGTTCATCGGCGTGCGGATTTCATGGCTCATATTGGCCAGGAAGCTGGTCTTCGATTCGGCGGCCAGTTCGGCGCGGTCTTTCGCCGCGCGCAGGTTTTCCTGCATGGCGCGCCGTTCGCTCACGTCCGTGGCCAGCTTGACCACCTTGAACGGCTTGCCGTCCGTGTTGAAGATCGGGTTGTACGTGGCCTGTATCCACACTTCGCCGCCATCCTTGCCGATGCGCTTGTACTCGCCCGTGTTGAATTCACCCTGCGCCAGGTGCTGCCAGAACGCGATGTAATCGGGCGAGGTCACATAGCCCGGTTCGCAGAAGATGCTGTGGTGCAGGCCCAGCACGTCGTCGAGCCGGTAGCCGACCAGGTCGAGGAAGTTCTCGTTGGCCGCCAGGATGCGCCCCTGCAAGTCAAACTCGGCGACGGCCGTCGCGCGCGAGATGGCCGTCACCTTGCCTTCGTATTCGGCGTTGCGCAATTCGCTTTCCGTGATGTCGAGGATGACGCCGTCGATCCAGCGCACCACGCCGTCGTTATCGAGCACGGGGCCGCTGCTTTCGCGCACCCAGCGCTCGCGCCCGTCGCGGTGCATCATGCGGTAGACGTTCTCGAAATCGCGCTTTTCGCCGGCCGCCTGCACGCAGGTGTCGTTGACGCGCTGGCGGTCGTCAGGATGCACGAGCTCGAACAGCCTGACTCGCCCCTCGATGAAGTCCTGCGGCATCCAGCCCGTCAGATTGAAAACGGCGTCGCTGATGAAGATCATCTTCCATTCGGGCGCGAAGCTGCAGTGAAAGGACACGCCGGGGATATTGCGGATCAGGGTGCGGTACTGGCGCTCGCTGTCTTTCAGCGCCTGCTCCATGCTGCGCGACGAGCGCATGTCCGTGACGAACGCCACGAACAGGGGCTGGCCCGGCGTGTCGATCTTGCCGATCGCCACGCGCATGGGCAGCACCGTGCCATCCTTGTAGCAGCCATCGAGTTCGCGTCCGCTGTCGAGGATGCGCGAGGCGCCCGTTTCCAGGTAGTCGCGCAGGTAGCCCTGGTACTCGACCGCGTCGGCCGGCTGCAGCAGCACGCTGGCGTCCCGCCCCACGATATCCGCTTCGCGCCAGCCGAACAGGCTTTCCGCGGCCGGATTGAAGGAGCGCACCTTGCCCTGTCCATCGATGGTGATCAAACCGTCGGCCGCCGTATCGACAATGGCGCGCAGGCGCGATTCGCTGGCGCTGGCGTGGCGCAGCAGCTGGCGGTAGCGCAGCAAGCCGTTCGCGGCGGCCACGAAGACGGTCAGGGTGACGGTGATAAGGGCCACGGCCAGGGCCACGAACGACGCTTGCACCGTGATCGTGTTGTCGCCCGCCGTGGGCGTGCCGGAAAAGCGCGCCGCCAACATGCCCGTGTAATGCATGCCTGAAATGGCCAGCCCCATGACGACGCTGCTGACCAGCAAGGATGCCAAGGGAGTCAGGCGCAAACGCATGGCGCTCAGGCCGAAGCGTATCCACAGCGCCAGCATGGCCATGACGACCGCCACCACCAGCGACAGGGCGAACAGCCACGGCTGGTAATGCAGGGTCAGCGACGTCTGCATGGCGGCCATGCCGCTGTAATGCATGGAACCGATGCCCACGCCGACGAGCACGCCGCCCACCACCAGCTGGCGCCAGTTGATGCTCGGACGCGCCAGCATGTGCAGCGCCACCCACGAGGCCGCCATGCCGGGCAGCATCGACAGCAAGGTCAGGCTGGGGTCGAAGGACACGCGCGTGCAGATGTCGAAGGCCAGCATGCCGATGAAGTGCATCGACCAGATGCCGCCGCCCAGCGCGATGGCGCCCGTGATGATGGCCGTCTGGCGCTGGAAGCCGCGCTCGCTGCTGCGCGCCATGCCGGCGATCTGCAGGGCCATGAACGAGGCAAAGATGGCGATGCCGATGGAAAACAGCACCAGCCACGCATTGTGCGTGCCATAGATGTACTGCATGGTATCGGTCGATACGGCAAAGATGGAACTCAGCATACTGTCGTGAACTCAATAGAGTGAAACGTGACGTCGCAAAACATGACGGCGCACCGCGCGCGCCGGCGCCACGCTTTTTACTAAAGCGGCAACACAGCGGAAAAGACAACGGTAGCAGTCGACCAGGGCAAGGCTCGGTCATCACGCCCGCGCCTGCCGCGCGGGGGAAAGGTGCTTTTTACAGAGGGAAAAAGCGGAATGCGTACGAACTCTGGCGCGGATGGCTGGCCGCCAGCGTGACGATGATTTTTAAAGAGCCATGAGTATAGTTGCTTTGCGAACATATTCATAGGACTTCAGCAATATTATGACAAGAATGGCAATATTCTGAGGTCGCCATGCGACAGCGCTCGTCTGTTCAGGCTGGCGGCCACTGCGCGCGTATGGCGGCAGACGCCTGATAGGTCGGACCGGCCCGCACGGCCACAGGGATACCGGCCAGCGTACAGCGGTCGCTTAGCTCGTCCTTGATCTGCCGCAAGGACCAGCGCTGCGGCACGGGCAGATCCATGCCCACCACGCGGATCAGCGGACAGCCGTCGAGGGTCGTGTGCAGCAGCAGCTCCACGCGCGCCATCGGCGGCCCGCCGCGGTAGACATTCACCGCGCCCGCGTAGGTCACCACCTCGAGCGCGCGGATCTGCCGCGGCACCAGTTGCAGCACCTTGTCATGGCCAGGCAGGCGCCGCGCCACCCGGCGCAGCAACAGGCCGGCGTCGTTGATTTCGACATGAAAAGACAGAGCGGGGCCAGTCAGCACCAACAGGCAGACGATCCATGCGGCCAGCGCCGGCAGGAGCAGCAGCACTGCCTCGCCCGCGTACGCCGTATCGCGCCAGACGGCTTGTCCGACAAAGGCGAGGATCAGGGCGCAGCCGCCCAGCAGCACGCTGCGCCACAGCACGGGACGCAGATTGGCCAGCATCGCCGCTTGCGCGCTGGCATCGTCGGCGGCCGCAAAGCGTATCCATTCCGCGCGCGCCGGCTTGAAGCGCCTGGCGGGAATGCCGCTCAAGTATGCTGCGCCAGCATGCCGCGGAACCACGCCAGTTGCTCGCGCGTCAGGTAATTGGCGCCATCGCCATGCAGGATGACGATTTCGATGTCGGCAGGAATCGACGCGACCAATTGCGCGCCCGTGACGGGAATCTTCGGAAAGGCGATGCCGGCCAGGAAGGCCAGGTCTTCCGCCACCGTGACGCACTGGCGCTCGGGATTGGGCGACGGCACGAGGAACAGGTCGATCTGCTCGCTTTGCCCGCCGATGACGACGTGCAGTTGCGCGGCCAGCAGTTCAGGCAGGATCAGCTCGATGTTATTCTCGGCGCGCGATTGCTGGAAGGCGCTTTTCAGGGGTGTGAGGACAGGAGTAGCGGTCATGGCAAAGGGGAAAGATAAAGACGGCGGCAGTGTAGCAGAGGCGCCCGCACGGGCGCGCTCCGCTGGCGCAGCCGCTACATCTTGTAGTTCAGCGAGACAAGCACGCTGCGCGGCGCGCCATAGCGCTCCAGCCCGCCCGACCAGGAATAGCCGAGCGCCTGATAGTAGCGGCGGTCGAGCACGTTATCGATATTCACGCGCAGCTGCAGCTGCTCATTGATGCGATAGCCGGCCGTCAACCCGACGATGGCGTAGCCGCCCTGCCGCGTCAGGTAGGCCGTATCGCGGCGGTAGATCTTGTCCTGCGCGTACACGGAGGCACCCACATTCCATGGCGCCAGGCTGCCGTTCAGCTGCACGTTCGTGTACAGCTTGAACAATTGCTTCGGTTCATCGGTGGCGATGCGCTGGCCGATGTTGGCGGCCACGCTGTCCTTCGTGTACTTGGCCAGCACATAGGTGTAGCCTCCCGAAATCTGCCAGCCCGGCAATGGTGAGCCCGACAATTGCAAGTCGACGCCTTCGCTTTGCACTTGACCGGCCGCGCGGGCGCAATAGATGGGGCCGCCCGTGGGGCAATTGACTTCATCGGTCATGGCGCGGTTGTTTTGCCGGATGCGGAACAAGGCGCCGCTGGCGTTGAGCCTGCCGCCAAAATATTCTCCCTTGACGCCCACTTCCAGGTTGGTGCCGCTCAACGGCGGCAAGGTACTGCCTTTGACATCGAGCACGCTTTGCGGCTCGAAAATCTGCGTGCCGCTCGCATACATGGAGTGGTGCTGGTCCAGGTCGTAGACGAGGCCAGCGTACGGCGTAAATTTCGCGTTCTCCGTCAGGCTGCGGCGCCACGTCGGATTGGTGGCATACCAGCCCGTGACATCCTGCGCATACCAGCCGAAGCGCCCGCCCAGCACCAGGCGCAGCGGATCGGCCAGGCTGAAGTTGCCGGCCGCGTACAGGCCCTTCTCGTCCGTCTTGCGGCCCCAGTTGTACGGCTCAAATGGCGCGCCGTTCATGCGGTAGGCGCGCGGATTCCAGCGGCGGATATCGATCACGCGCGTTTGCGCGCCTTCCCAGCTCTGGGCCGCGTCCGAATCGTCATGGCGGTAGCTGGCGCCGACGATCACGTCATGCTGGCGGCCGAACCAGGTGACGGGGCCGCTCAAGCGCCAGTCCGCCACCACTTGCTTCGTGCCGTACTTCCAGCCCGTTTCCGACTGTTCCAGCAGATACGTTTCGCCAGCGACGCGGCTGTTGGTGGTATTGCGCGTGTCCGACGAGGCGTCGATATGCGTGATGGCAAAGCGGCTGCGCCAGCCCTTCTCCAGCTTTGTTTCCAGGTCGGCGAAGACGACGTTGTTGTCGCGTTTCTGGAAGGAATCAGCATTGTTCAGGAAAGTCGAGCGGGGCAAGTCCATGTGACGGCCGTCAAGCAAGGTCGGCAAGCCGACGAACACGCCGCCGGTGCGGCTGTGCTGGCGCGAAAAACCGATGCCGGCCGTGGTCGATGGCGTCAGGTCCGCCTCGACGATCGCATACACGGTGCTGTTTTTGTTGTTGACCACGTCCACAAAACTATCGCTGTCGCGCAGGCTGGCCGCCACGCGCCCACGCACGCTGCCCGATTCGTTCAGCGCATTGCTGGCGTCCACCGTCAATTGCCGGTCCTTCCAGCTGCCCAGGTGAATGGAGGCATCCAGCAAGGGCGTGGCCGTGGGACGCTTGCGCACCATGTTGATGCTGCCAGACGGCGCGCCCGCCCCTTCCATCAGGCCGGTGGCGCCGCGCACCACTTCCACGCGGTCGTACATCAGCATGTCGGCCGAGACGTTGCGCTCATTGAAATCCGTGACGTCGAGCGGCAAGCCATCGACATTCACGTGGCTCAAGGCGAAGCCGCGCGCGAAATACCTGGTTTCCTGGTCGGACACGCCCTGCGTCTTGCCATAGATGCCGGGCGTGGCGCGCGCCACATCCTGCAGGGTGGTCAGATCAAAATCTTCCATTTGCTGACGCGAAATGACGCTCACCGTTTGCGGCGTGTGGCGCTGCGACAGGTTCAAGCCTGTGGCCGTCGACATATTCCTCGACGTGTATAGCCCCGTGCCTTCCGTGGCGCGGTCGGCTTCGGCGCTGACGACGACGGCCGGCATGCTGGCCAGGCCGCCATCGGCCGCGCTGGCATTGATCTTGCGCAGCAGGTAATTGCCATTGCCACCATCCGTCACTTCGAGGCCGCTGCCTTGCAGCAGTTTTTGCAGGCCGGCCGTGACACCATGGCGCCCCTGCAAGCCCGGCGTCGCCAGGCCGTCGAGCGCCACGCCCTGGGTGGACAGGTTGATCCCGGCGGCGATGGCAAACGCGGGCAACGCATCGCGCAGGCTGCCGGCGGGGATATGATAGTCGCGCCCGGTGACGGCCGGGGCGGACTCGGCGGCCAGCGCCATTTGCGGCAAGCCGGCGCCGGCGGCGCCCACGGCGAGGAACAGGACCAGCGCGGCGCGCACGGCGCCGGTGGTGGGATGGAGCGTCATGCGTGCCGTTGTCAAACTGCGGTGCTGCAAAGCCATGTAAAGCCCTTTCGATGGTTCGGATTGTTCGTTCTCTATCTTGTATGACGAAGCAATCAGCAAAAAGGGACAGGCAAGAAGTAAATTGGAGCACGTCGGCTTACGCCCTGCGGGCTAAGCCGACCTACCATACCCGACAGGCGTAGGTCGGCTTAGCGTGGCAAGGCCACGCGTAAGCCGACAATCTCAAGCCGCCTCGACACTGATCCAGTAGCGCGTGCGGCGCGCCAGCCGGATCGGCAGGGAGCGCTGCAGCAAGAGCAGGATGTTGTCCGGGTCGTTCAGCTGGAAGATACCGTCCACGGGCATGGCGGCCAGCGCGGGATCGCAGCGCAGCACGCCATAGCGGCAGCGCGCCACCTGTTCCAGCACCTCGCCCAGCGGCATGCGCTCGGCGATCAGCACGCCCCGCAGCCAGGCATCCGCATGGGGTGACAACGGCATCAAGGCGGAAACGGCGACGTCGTCGAAACTGCCCTGCCGGCCCGCATCGACCCTGTGCAAAGCCTCGGGCGCCTGCGATGGCGCGATCTCGACGGCCCCCTCGCTGACGCTGACCTCGGTGCGCGGCGCCAGCACGCTACCACGCTGGCGCACGCTGAAATGCGTGCCCAGCGCGCGCACGGCGCCATTGCTGCTGCGCACGAGGAACGGGCGCGCCGGCACGGCCCTGTCGTGCGCCGTGGCAACATGAAGTTCACCCGCATGCAAGTCCACCAGTCGCGCCGCGGCGTCAAAACGCACGTCGATGGCCGTGTCCGTATTGAGCACCAGCTGCGTGCCGTCGGGTAATGTCATGTGGCGGATTTCGCCCCTGGCCGTGCGGATGCCGGCGCGCCACGCTTGCCAGGGCGCCGACTGGCTGGCCAGCCACAGGGCAGGCCCGGCCGCGATCAACCCCGCCAGGCCAGAGAGCACGGCGCGCCGCTGCGGCGACGGCCCCGCCGCGTCCGCCGCCTGGCGCAGGGCGGGCGGCACGCTGGCCAGGGTGCTGCACACCAGTTCGGCCCGCTGCCAGGCCGTTTCATGCGCGGGATCGCTGGCGCGCCAGGCCTGGAACGCTTGCTGCTCGTCTGGGGTCAAGGCGCCGCCGTGCAGGCGCACCAGCCATTGCGCCGCCGCGCGCGCGGCGCAGGGATCGATGGCGCTCACAGGATCAGCAGGATGCAGCGCTCGAACGCCTGCACCATGTAGCGCTTGATGCTGCGCTCGCTCACGGCCAGGCGACGGGCGATTTCCCCGTAGCCGAGGCCGTCAACGTGGGCCAACAGGAAGGCGCTGCGCACCGGCGGCGGCAAGCCGTCGAGCATGGCATCGATGCGCTGCAATGCTTCGCGCACGAGCAGCCGTTCTTCCGGCGACTGCATCAGCAATTCAGGCTGCTGCGCCAGCGTTTCCAGCCAGGCCTGTTCCAGCGACAGGCGCCGGTAATGGTCGATCAGCAGGCGCTGCGCCACGGTCGTCAGGTAGGCGCGCGGCTCGCGCAAGCTTTGCCGGTTCTCCGGCGGCGCCGTCAGCAGGCGCACGAAGGTATCCTGTGCCAGGTCGGCCGCATGGTCGGCGCACTGCAGCTTGGCGCGCAGCCAGCGCATCAGCCAGCCATGGTGGTGGCTGTAAATGCCGGCTATCGACTCGCTGGACTGCGCAATGTTCACTGGGACTCCGATGCGCGCAAGGCAAGGCGCGGCTAATTGATAATAATTCTCATTATCACAAATCATTGCCTATGGCGTCAATGCCGATGCCTGCCTCTCCCTGGAAACTGTTGTTTCAGCGTGGCGGCAATCTTCTAGCGGTTGATGTACAAGCTCTTCATCACCATGCCGCCGCGCATTTTCTTCGCGCCCGGCGCCAGCCCAGCCGGACAAGCGCCCTGGAACACGGCCGCCAGTTCCGTGCGCTGCACTTCGCTCTTGCCATTGACTTGCACGGTGGTGTCGGCGCTCAGGGTATATGCCTTGGCCAGGTCGCCCTTGAAGGTGACGGCCAGCCTGGCGTCCGGACAGCTGGATTGAAAATGGTAACTATCACCCTGGCGGCTGTGCGACTCGATCTGGCATTCCTGTTCGAAATCGGACCACAGGTCGTCGTCGATCAGCCGGTCGCGCGCGTGGTCGACGCAGATTTCCCAGGAAAATGGCGAGGTGGCGGGCGTCACCTTCCACAGTCCGGTGGCACGTTGCAAGCGCTGCGCCGGCTCGGCCGCCGAAGCGAACGTGGCCGTGGACAGGGCAAGGATGGTCATCAGAAACAGGGGCGCGCTGCGCTGCATGGGCATTCCTCAGCTAAAAACTTGACTATAGCAAAGAGGAACGCGCGCAGGCCACACGCTTAGCGGCGTATCTCGGGCCTTGCGGCCAGCACGAAGGGAATAACAAACGGCCCCAGGAAAGTCACCAGGACGGCACGGATGGCCGTTATTCGTAAGGCGCGGTGTTTGGCGATGAAGAGGCAAGCGAAGGCCGACAGCGACCAGATCAAGGCAGGCAAGTACTCGGTCATCATGAACTCCGGATGCACCCTGGAAGGCAGGAAAGCCATGCTGACACGGAAATGGGGTCACCGCAATGGCAGATTGGGCATCTGCCATTGCGGCGGGCGGCCAAGCGCCTGTTTTTCAGCCATTCTTAAGGCTGCAGGCGACTGGCGGCGCGCGAGACGGTCAGTGCTGGCCGATCTTCATGATTTTCAGCGCATTCGTGCCGCCGACCTTGCCCATCGGCTCGCCCCAGGTCAGCACGACCGTGTCGCCCTTGGCCACGACTTTATGCTCGACCAGCAAATCTTCCGCCTGCTGCAAGACCTTGTCGCGGTCGGTGCCGGACGTCAGTTCCAGGGTGCTGACGTTGCGGTACAGGGCCAGCTTGCGGCGCGTGCCCACGCTCGGGGTCAGGGCGACGATGGGGATGTCGATGTTGCAACGGCTCATCCATAGTGCCGTCGAACCCGATTCCGTCAGGGTGGCAATCGCTTTGACGCGCAAATGGTGGGCCGTAAACAGGGCGCCGTAGGCGATCGACTGGTCGATGCGCGAGAACGTGGCGTTGAGGAAATCGGCGTCCAGCTTGCAAGTGTCCCATTTCTCCGCGTCCAGGCAGATGGCGGCCATCGCTTCCACCGTTTCGATCGGATAACGCCCCGACGCCGTTTCCGCCGACGTCATGACGGCATCCGTGCCGTCGAGCACGGCATTGGCCACGTCGGACACTTCCGCGCGGGTCGGCACGGCGTTGACGATCATCGATTCCATCATCTGCGTGGCCGTGATCGCCAGCTTGTTCGACGCGCGCGCCATCTTGATCATGCGCTTTTGCAAGGCAGGCACGGCCGCATTGCCCACTTCCACGGCCAGGTCGCCACGAGCCACCATGATGCCGTCGGAGGCGTCGAGAATTTCTTGCAGCGCAGGAATGGCTTCCGCGCGTTCGATCTTGGCGATCATCATCGGCTTGTGGTCCCACGCTTCGCCGGCGATATTGGCCAGTTGGCGCGCCATGACCATGTCGGTGGCGTTTTTCGGGAACGAGACGGCCACGTAATCGGCCTGGAAGCTCATCGCCGTTTTCACGTCTTCCATATCCTTGGCCGTCAGCGCTGGCGCGGACAAGCCGCCGCCCTGGCGGTTGATGCCCTTGTTGTTCGACAACTCGCCGCCGATCTTGACGGTGGTGTGGATTTCGCTGCCGACGACTTTGTCGACCGTCAGCACGATCAGGCCGTCATTGAGCAGCAATACGTCGGCGGCGCGCAAGTCGCGCGGCAATTCCTTGTAGTCGAGGCCGCAGCGCTCGAGATTGCCCAGTTCACCGTTCTCGCCCCATTTCGCGTCGAGGATGAACTTGGCGCCGTTTTCCAGGAAAATCTTGCCTTCTTCAAACTTGCCGACGCGAATCTTCGGGCCTTGCAAGTCGGCCATGATGGCCACTTCGCGGCCGCACAGGGCAGCCGCTTCGCGCACCATGCGGGCGCGGTCGATATGGTCTTGCGCCTTGCCATGCGAAAAGTTCAGGCGCACGACGTCGACGCCGGCCTTGAACATGCGGACCAGAGTGTCGATATCGTTCGAAGCGGGGCCGATGGTGGAAACGATCTTGGTGGCGCGTTGCTGTACTTGCATGGTCATGGTTGCTGCTTTCTAAAATAAGTTGCTACAAGGGCCAGCCTTGTGGGCCGGCCGTCCTGGTGCGCTGGATCAGCGGTACTACGTTCTTACTTGGCCGCCATCAGGGCGACCGTGGTGTCCAGCATGCGGTTCGAGAAGCCCCACTCGTTGTCGTACCACGACGACACTTTCACGAGGCGGCCCGAAACCTTGGTCAGGGTCGAATCGAAGTTCGACGAAGCCGGGTTGTGGTTGAAATCGATGGAAACGAGCGGTTCCGTCTGGTACGTCAAAATACCCTGCAAAGCGCCTTCGGACGCCGTTTTCAGCAAGGCATTGACTTCCTCGACCGTCGTGTCGCGCTTGGCGATGAACGACAGGTCGACCAGCGAGACGTTAATCGTCGGCACGCGGATGGCAAAGCCGTCGAGCTTGCCATTCAGTTCCGGCAAGACGAGGCCCACAGCGGCCGCCGCGCCCGTCTTGGTGGGAATCATTGAATGCGTGGCCGAGCGGGCGCGGCGCAAGTCTTCATGCATCACGTCGGAGAGCACCTGGTCATTCGTGTAGGCGTGCACGGTGGTCATCAGGCCCGATTCGATGCCGATGGCGTCGTTGAGGGGTTTCACTAATGGCGCCAGGCAATTCGTCGTGCACGACGCGTTGGAAATCACGGTGTCCGTGGCTTTCAGCACGTGCTGGTTCACGCCGAACACGATGGTGGCGTCCACATCCTTGCCGCCCGGTGCCGAAATGATGACTTTTTTCGCCCCGCCCTTCAAATGGGCCGACGCTTTTTCCTTGGTCGTGAAGAAACCCGTGCATTCGAGCACCACGTCGACACCAAGTTCTCCCCACGGTATCAGCGCCGGGTCGCGCTGCGCGAAGACGCGGATGCGGTCGCCATTGACGAGCATGTTCTCGCCATCGATGGTGACGACGCCGGGAAACTTGCCGTGCACCGTGTCGTAGCGCGTCAGATGCGCATTCGACTTGGCGTCGCCCAGGTCGTTGATGGCGACGATTTCGATATCCTGCTGCTTGCCGCCTTCATAAAACGCGCGCAAGACGTTGCGGCCGATGCGGCCATAGCCATTGATGGCAACTTTGATGGTCATGCTGTCTCCTTGTTGTTTTCTGCTGAGTTCGTAAAGCCAACCCAAGTGCAAGTACCGGGGTCGTACCCTGAGGGTACGACCCCAGCCTTAGCTGTTGGGCTTGATTTTCATTAACCGCTATTGCGCAACCCCGCCGCAATCCCATTAATCGACAAATGGATGCCCGTGCGCGCTGCCGCATCCTGCTTGCCCTCGCGGAAGCGTTTCAACAGCTCCACCTGCACGTGATTGAGCGGGTCGATGTAAGGGAAACGGTTGCGTATGGACCGCTGCATCAGCGGATTAGCTTGCTGCAACTCTTCCTGGCCCGTGATCAACTTCAAGGCGTCGAGGGTGGCCGCATATTCGGCACGGATGCGCGTGAAGATGGCCTCGCGCAATACTTTATCCTTGACGAGTTCCGCATACTTGCCGGCAATGGCAATGTCGCTCTTGGCCAGGACCATATCCATGTTCGACAGCAAGGACGTGAAGAATGGCCAGTCCGTGTACATGCCGCGCAGCACGTCCGCGCCGCCGGCCGGATGGGCAGCCAGGTAGGCTTGCACGGCGGAACCGAAACCGAACCAGCCCGGCAGCATCAAGCGGCATTGCGCCCAGCTCAAGACCCAGGGAATGGCGCGCAAATCCTCGATGGACGTGGATTTCTTGCGCGAGGCGGGACGGCTGCCGATATTCAGGGCGGCAATTTCCGCGATCACCGTCGATTCCCAGAAATACTGTTCAAACCCTTCCGTGCCATACACGAGGTCGCGGTAGGCGTTCAGGGCCGTGCCGGACAGCTCTTCCATCGCGGCCAGGTGGCCCGCGCCGGCCGACGCCTTTGGTTGCAGCTGTGCCTGCGGCAACAGGGTCGACTGGATGGTGGCGGCCACCAGCACTTCCAGGTTGCGGCGCCCCACTTCCGGGTTCGCATACTTGGCCGTAATGACTTCACCCTGCTCCGTCAGGCGGATCTGTCCCTGCACGGCGCCGGCCGGCTGAGCCAGGATGGCTTCATAGCTGGGTCCGCCGCCACGGCCCACGGAACCACCGCGGCCGTGGAACAGGCGCAGCTTGATCTGGTATTGCTTGAAGACCGTCACCAGCTCGATCTCGGCTTTATAAAGTTCCCAGCCGGACGTGAGGAAGCCGCCGTCCTTGTTGCTGTCCGAATAGCCGAGCATGACTTCCTGCTGATCCGCGCGCGATTCGAGCAAGCCACGGTAGAACGGCAAGCCGAAGGCGCGCGCCATGATGGCGGGGCCGGCGCGCAAGTCGTCGATGGTTTCAAACAGGGGGATGATGTTGACGTCCACTTCGCGGCTGTCCTGGCGCAGCAAGCCCACTTCTTTCAGCAGCAAAGCCACTTCCAGCAAGTCCGAGACGCTGGCCGCCTTGGAGATGATGCAGTTCGGCACCGATTCCTTGCCGTATTTGACGTGCGCTTCGCGTACGGCGCGGAAGATGTCGAGTTCGGACGTCGTTTCTTCCGAGTATTGCGCATACGGCGACGTCAGCAGGCGTGGCGATTCCAGTTCGGCCAGCAGCAAGCTGATGCGCTGCTCTTCGTCGAGGTCCAGGTAGACCAGGCCCGGCTGGGCGCCCGCGAACAGTTCGCCCACGACACGCTCGTGCACGTCGGAATTCTGGCGCAAGTCCAGCGGCGCCAGCGAAAAGCCGAAGACCTTGACGGCGCGGCGCAGCTGGCGCAGCCGGCCACGGGCCAGCGCGCGCAAGCCATTGCTGACGAGCGAATGCTGAACCACGTCCAGGTCGGCCAGCAGCTCGGCCGCCGCCGCGTAGGGCTGCACGCCGTCGGCTTGCTTGCCCTTGCCGGAAAGCACCACGCGCGTGGCGTCCAGGCGCGCATGAATGCCATGCAGGGCGCGGCGGTACGGCTCGTCCACGCGGTGTGGCGACGCATCGGCCGAGCGTTCGGCCAGCGCGCGCAGCGGCTCGCTGCAGGCGTTCAGTATTTGCGCCAGCGACAGCTGCGATGCGAGCTTGCGCAATTCACCGAGGTAGAAATCGAGCACTTTGTCGGCCTGCGTTTGCAGGGTGCTGCGCAGGATGTCGGCCGTGACGAAGGGGTTGCCGTCGCGGTCGCCGCCTATCCAGCTGCCGACTTTCATGAAATTGGGCAATTCCGCATCTTCCCAGCGGGCATCGCGCTGGGCCAGCATGGTTTCCAGCGAGGAATACAGTTTCGGCAATTCGCGCAGGATGGTATGGTCGTAGAACGACAGGCCATTGGCCACTTCATCCATGACCGACAGCTTGCTGGTGCGCAGAAGACGCGTCTGCCACAGGGTGACGATGCCGCGGCCCAGCGCTTCTTCGTTTTGCTCGGCTTCTTCCGGCGTCATTTGCACGCGGTCGCGCTCGCTCAACAGGCGGGCAATGGCCATCTGGCAATTCTGGATGCTCTTGCGCTGCACTTCCGTCGGGTGCGCCGTGAAGACGGGGCTGACGAACGCATCTTCGAAGAACGTTTCCAGCGCATCGGCCTTGCCCGCGTCAAACACATTGCCGACAGCATGGCTGAGGCTACCCTGGCGCGGCGGCGAGCCGGCGATCAAGTGGGCGCGCGTGCGGCGGATGTGATGCTGGTCTTCCGCGATATTGGCCAGCAGCGAGAAATAGCTGAAGGCGCGCGTCAATTGCGTGGTTTCTTCCTGCGACAGCGCTTGCAGCGCGTCCGACAGCTGCGCGCGCGCCGCTTCATCATTGTCTCGGCGGAAACGGATGGCCAGCTGGCGCACATGTTCGATGCGCTCGAAGGCGGGGTCGCCCAAGTGGTTGCGGATGGCGTCGCCCAGCAGACGGCCCAGCTGGCGGATATCGCTGCTCAGCAGCTCGTCTTTCACTTCATTCATTTGCATGGTATGTATTTCCTGGGGCGGCCACGGCGGCACCGCACAGATTGCGTAGTTCGCGCTTCCCGGCCCGGGAAACGCCCATCGTCGAATTTGTAGTAAATTTACCTTATTGCTTCACCATCCTCTTGATTTCCATCAAAAAAAATCCTACCCAAAGGGCCGACAAGGGCTTACGAGCTGTTTGCCATGGCAACAATATGAAAATTTACTACGCATTTAAGCGAAAGGCAATCAACTTTTGTCTTTCGAGGCTGAAAAGTGACGGCGCAACACACACGGCCGGCACTCTCCTGTATGCTGCGGTTGAAACAAGGATGTAATCCACATCTTATGAACGATACCCCATGCGACTGACTGCTTATACCGACTACACCCTGCGCACCCTGATGTACCTGGGCGTGCACCGCGACCGCCTCGTGACCATCCAGGACATCGCCGACCTGCATTCCATCTCGAAGAATCATTTGATGAAGGTGGTGCACCAGCTGGGCCTGTCAGGCATCGTGGAAACGGTGCGCGGCAGAAATGGCGGCCTGCGCCTGGCGCGCGACCCGGCCGAGATCAATATCGGCACCGTTGTGCGCGAGACGGAAAGCGATTTTTTCATGGCGGAATGTTTTAACAAGGAAAGCAATACCTGCCCGCTCACGCCAGATTGCCTGCTGAAGGCCAAGCTGGGCCAGGCCACGGCCGCCTTTCTGGCCGTGCTCGACACGGTGACCCTGGCGTCGATACTCGAAGCGACGCCAGGCGCGCCCGCGCTGGCGGCCGGCGTCATCCCCCTGCGCGTGGCAAAGTAAGCGCGCAAAAACAACAATGCCCGGTGAACCGGGCATTGTTTCTTTCAGCAACTCCTCTACATCAATGCGCGCTGGCGCCTGCCGCGCCGATGCCCGTTTCCGAACGCATTTGCTGCGCTTCGTAACCGGCGCGGTCGATGCGCGCGCGGGGGCTCTTGTCGAGCACCGAGAACAGCCAGATGCCGACAAAGCCGGCCGTCATCGAGAACAGCGCCGGCGAGGCGTAAGGGAACAGCGCTTCGCCATGGCCGAGCACGTCGACCCACACGGACTTCGACACCACCGTCAGCGCGACGGCCGTGATCAAGCCGAGGAAGCCGCCGATGGTGGCGCCCCGCGTGGTGCAATCCTTCCACAGCACCGACATGAACAGCACGGGGAAGTTGGCCGAGGCGGCGATCGCGAAAGCCAGCGAGACCATGAAGGCGATGTTCTGCTTTTCAAAGGCGATGCCCAGCACCACGGCGATAATGCCCAGCACGATCGTCGTCACGCGCGACACTTTCAGTTCGTTGGCGCCCGTCGCCTTGCCCTTCTTGATGACGGTCGCATACAGATCATGCGACACGGCCGACGCGCCCGACAGGGTCAAACCGGCCACGACGGCGAGGATGGTGGCGAACGCGACCGCCGACATGAAGCCGAGGAAGACGTTGCCGCCCACGGCCTTGGCCAGATGCACGGCCGCCATGTTGTTACCGCCCAGCAGCTTGCCGGCGGCATCCTTGAACTCGGGATTGGTGCTCACCAGCACGATGGCGCCAAAACCGATGATGAAGGTCAGAATGTAGAAATAGGCGATCCAGGTGGTGGCCCAGAACACGGATTTGCGCGCTTCCTTGGCGCTCGGCACCGTGAAGAAACGCATCAGGATGTGCGGCAAGCCGGCCGTGCCGAACATCAGCGCCATGCCGAAGGAGATGGCCGAGATCGGATCCTTGATGAAACTGCCAGGGCCCATGATGGCTTCCTTGGTGGCGTGCACGTCCACCGACTTGGCGAACAGCGCTTCCGGGCTGAAGTTGAATTGCGCCAGCACGGCCACGGCCATGAAGGTGGCGCCGCCCAGCAACATCACGGCCTTGATGATCTGCACCCAGGTGGTGGCCGTCATGCCGCCGAACAGCACGTAAATCATCATCAAGGTACCGACCAGGACGACGGCGATCCAGTACTCGAGGCCGAACAGCAGCTTGATCAGCTGGCCCGCGCCCACCATCTGCGCGATCAGGTAGAACGCCACGACGACGAGGGTGCCGGAAGCGGAAAAGATGCGGATCGGCGCCTGCTTGAAGCGGTAGGCGGCCACGTCGGCAAACGTGTAGCGGCCCAGGTTACGCAGGCGCTCGGCCATCAAAAAGGTGATGATGGGCCAGCCGACGAGAAAGCCGATGGCATAGATCAGGCCATCATAGCCGTTCAAGAAGACGGCGGCGGAAATGCCGAGGAACGATGCGGCCGACATATAGTCGCCGGCAATCGCCAGGCCGTTCTGGAAACCCGTGATGCCGCCGCCAGCCGTGTAGAAATCGGAAGCCGACTTGGTCTTCGCGGCCGCCCACTTGGTGATGAACAAGGTAAAAATGACGAAGGCGGCGAACATGATGATCGCCGTCCAGTTGGTCGGTTGCTTGACTGCCTGACCCAGGTCGGCGCCGGCCGCGAACGCGGCATTGCTGGCACCGAGCAAGGCCAAGGTGCTCAGACAGGACACGCCGCGCAGCGCATGCTTGGCGGTGCTCATGCCTGCACCCGTGCCTGGATGGCGCTGGTCAGGTCGTCGAATTGCTTGTTGGCGCGGCGCACATAGATGCCGGTGATCAGCACGGTAAACACGATGACGAACAGGCCGATCGGCATGCCCCAGGTCATCACGCCCGCGCCCGTTTTCGTGGCAAGGAATTCCTTGTTGAAGGCGATGAGCAGAATGTAGCCGTAGTACACCAGCATCATCAGGCCCGTCAGCGCCCAGCCGAAGCGGGAACGCACCTTGACCAGCTGATGATAGCTGGGGTCGCTCTTGATTTTTTGAACCAGATCGTCATGCATTGTGTTGCCTCCTGTTATGTAAAAGCGTGCTCTTTTGTGCGAGCTTGGATTCACAGTACAGCGCGAGACTTACCCGCCCCTTACGGCAGCGTTTTTTCTCGCAGGGACAACACAAGGCAGGCAGAAAATCAGTTCAAGGCGGCAGCCGGTCCGAAGAACTCATGGTGCGTCTGCTGTTCCGGCACGCCCAGCTCGCGCAGGTATTGCTTGACGGCCCGCATGAATGGCTGCGGCCCGAGGAAATAAGCATCGACATCGCGCGAGGCCGGCAGCCAGTGATTCAGTTGCTCTTTATTCAGCAAGCCGACGGCGTCTGGCGCATCTTGCTCGCCGCCATGTTCCGCGTAGCAGTAAAAGCGCTGCAACTGCGGGTGCTGCGCGGCCAGCTCGTCGATCTGCGCGCGGAACGCGTGCACGCCGTGGTGGCGCGCCGCGTGGATGAAATGCACGGGACGCTTGCCGCGCAGGGCCGCCGTCAGCATGGCCAGTGTTGGCGTGATGCCCACGCCGCCGCTGATCAGCACCAGCGGCTTGTCGCTGTCTTTCAGCACGAAGTCGCCCGATGGCGGCGTCAGCTGCACCGTGTCGCCTGCCTGCACGTGATCGTGGAAGAATGTCGACACCTTGCCGCCCGCTTCGCGCTTGACGCTGATGCGGTAGGTCTGGCCATTGCTGGCGGCGGACAAGGAATACTGGCGGCGCATGGGCACGCCATCGACCGTGGCCACCACGCCGATGTACTGGCCTGGCGCAAAGTCAAGCACGGGCTGGCCATCGGCGGGCGCCAGCAGGAAGGAGGTGATCTCTTCGCTTTCCACCGTCTTGCTTTTCACCAGAAAATCGCGCGCGCCGCTCCAGCCGCCCGGCGCGGCCGCCTGCGCCTTGTAGATGCGCCCTTCTTCGCCCGCCAAAATATCTGCCAGCTGGCCATAGGCCGCGCCCCAGGCATCAATGACGGCGTCGCTGGCCACTTCTACACCCAGCACTTCGCGGATCGCCTGCAGCAGGCTGGCGCCGACCAGCGGATAGTGCTCGGCGCGGATCTGCAGGGCCACGTGTTTGTTGACGATGATCGACACGAGGTCACCGAGCGCATCGAGTTGATCGATATGTTTGGCATACATCAGCACGCCATTCGCCAGCGCGCGCTGCTGGTCGCCGCTGTGCTGGTGCGCCTGGTTAAAGTACGGCAGCACTTCGGGATGGTCGCGGAACAGATTTTTGTAGAAGTGGCGCGTCAGCGCTTCACCGCCCTGCTCGAGGATGGGGACGGTGGCCGTGATGATGGCGCGTTGTTCTTGGGTCAGCATGTGGAACTCCTGTGAGAATGTAAGTAATCGGTCTAGGCCAGCGTCTCTACGGCTGGATATAACTCATGGTCTTCGCGCCGCATGCGCTGGAACAGCGCGTGCAGGACGGTATTGGCTTCGTTGCGGAAGGCTTCCGGTTCCGCTTCCAGGCGCACTGGCGTATTCCAGCGGCCGGCGAAATCGAGGTAGGCGCCGGCGATGCCGTGCATTTCGTTTTCGTACTGGCGTCCCAGTTGTGCCACCTTGGCCACGCCGGACGCTTGCGCGGCCGGATACAGGTAGCGCTGCTCGACGGCCAGGTGCAGCTTGATCAAGCCGCTCATGGCGATGATCTGTTCGGCAATGGCCTGCGCCTGCGCGGCCACACCGCCGCGCGCAAGCTGGCGCAAGTCGTCGATGGCGGCCAGGATGTCCAGGTGCTGCTGTTTGAATTTGTCGATATTCATGGCGTGTTTCTCTTGTTGAGTGTTGCCAGTGTAGCGGAATTCACTTAAACATGCAAATTACATGCATCTTTAAATGGCCAGTATTTCATACTGACATGGCCACTATGTGCGGCATGGAACACAAGCTGCGGCCATGTCTGCCTATAATTTCTTCATCACAGCGCGGGCCCGTTTGCGGCCGTGCCGCAACCCCCACTCCAGCCAAGGATCAGCATGAAAAACAAGACGGGCACGGGCCAGGCGCAGCAACTGGCCGGCATCATCAACGAGCACCACACGGAACTGCTGGACGGCTGGATGGCCGGCCTGATCGCCCGCCTGGTGCGGCGCGACAAGATCGCCGAAAACGAGCTGCGCCAGCAGGCATCGCAATTGCTGCCGCTGCTGGCGGGCGCGCTGGAAAGCGGCGATTCGTTCGACCTCGAAAGCGGCGCCTGGGACGATACGCGCCAGCTGCTTGCTGAAATATCGCAGTCGCGCGTGCGCCAGGGCTATTCGCCGATCGACACGGCCAGCTTCATGTTCGCCCTGAAGGAGCCGCTGTTCGGCTACCTGCGCAAGGCAATCACGGCGCAGCCGGAGCAACTGGGCGACGCCATCGTCAGCACCAGCAAGCTGTTCGACGAGCTGGGCCTGCTGACCATCGCCATCTACCAGAAGGCGCGCGAACAGGTGATATTGCGCCAGCAGCAGGAATTGCTGGAGCTGTCCACGCCCGTGGTGCAACTGTGGCAAAACGTGCTGGCCCTGCCCCTGATCGGCACGCTCGACAGCGCCCGCACGCAGGTGGTGATGGAAAGCCTGCTGCAAAAGATCGTCGACACGGGCGCCCTGATCGCCATCATCGATATCACGGGCGTGCCCACCGTCGACACCCTGGTGGCGCAGCACTTGCTGAAAACCATCGCCGCGGCGCGCCTGATGGGCGCCGACTGCATCATCAGCGGCATCCGCCCGCAGATCGCGCAAACCATCGTGCACCTGGGCGTCAACCTGGAAGACGTGATGACCAAGGCCACGCTGGCCGACGCCTTCGTCGTGGCCCTGAAACGCACGGGCTCCAGCATCACCTACCAGCAGCAACCACACTGAGGCGCCTATGGAAAGAATCCCCATTTTACGCATGGGCCGGCTGCTGCTGGTGACGATACAGGTGGACATGCATGACCGCCTGGCGATGACCTTGCAGGACGACCTGACCACCCGCATCGTGACGGACCGCGCCACGGGAGTGCTGATCGACATTTCCGCACTCGACATCGTCGACTCCTTCATCGGCCGCATGATCAGCAACACGGCGGCGATGGCGAAGATCCTCGACGCGCACACCGTCGTCGTCGGCATGCAGCCGGCCGTCGCCATCACCCTGGTGGAGCTGGGGCTGACCCTGGACGGCGTGAGCACGGCGCTCAACGTGGAACTGGGCATCAAGATGCTGGAACGGGGCGGCGCATGCGCATGACGGGGGCGCCATGCTAGGCGCGCAGGCACAGGCAGGGGTGCAACAGGCGCAGCAGATCCTGCCCCTGCACAGCGACGAAGACGTCGTGCGGCTGCGCAAGCAGGTACGCGACAGCATGGTCGCCATGGGATTTGGCCTGATCGAACAGACCAAGATCATCACGGCGGCCAGCGAACTGGCGCGCAATACCCTGCGCTACGGCGGCGGCGGCGAAGCGCGCATCGCGCGTGTCTGCGATGGCGCGCGGCAGGGACTGGAACTGCGCTTTGTCGATGCGGGACCGGGCATCGACGATATCCCCCTGGCGCTGACCGATGGCTACACCAGCGGCGGCGGACTGGGACTGGGGCTGGGCGGCGCCAAGCGCCTGGCCGATGCATTTCACATCGACACGGCGCCCGGCGCGGGCACCACCGTCACCATCGCGAAATGGAAGCTGTTTTGAACCACATCGAGCAAGCCCCTGACATAGCCAGGCAACGCAGTTTTCCCATCAGCGAGCCGAGCGAGATCGCCGCGGCCCGGCGCGCCGGCAACGAACTGGCGCGCCGCATCGGCTTCGACGACGTGCGCACGGGCCAGCTGGCCATCATCATCAGCGAAGCGGCGACCAACATCGTCAAGCATGCGCAACGCGGCGAGATCCTGCTGCGCAAGGTGCTGCGCGGCGGCACCAGCGGCATCGAGGTGCTGGCCATCGACAATGGCCCCGGCATGGGCAATGTACGCCAGCACATGGCCGATGGCCATTCCACCACGGGCACCTATGGCGTGGGCCTGGGCGCGATACGCCGCCTGGGCCAGGAATTCGACCTGTACACGGCGCCCGGCAAGGGCACGGTGCTGATGGTGGTGGTCTGGGGGCAGCATGCCAGCAGTGCCATTCCCGCCCATCCGAACTGGCAGGTCGGCGCCGTGTGCCTGCCGCTGGCCTCGGAACAGGTGTGCGGCGACGCCTGGAACGTGGTCTGCGAAGGCCATGAACTGAGCTTGCTGGTGGCCGACGGCCTGGGCCACGGCCCGCTGGCGGCGCGCGCCTCGGAACGCGCCAGCGCCTTGCTGGAAACTGACACGCCCGGCTTGCCGCCCCTGCCCGCCCCCTTCATCGAACTGGCCCACGGCGCCCTGCGCACGACGCGCGGCGCGGCCCTGGCCGTGGCGCACATCGACAGCGCGCGGCGCGAATTGCGCTTTGCCGGCGTGGGCAACATCGCCGCCTGCGCCTTCGATGCGCAGCAGCGCCGGCATCTGCTGTCGCATAACGGCATCGTCGGCAGCAACCTGCGCAAGGTGCAGGAATTCTGCTATCCGTGGCAGCTGGGCGCGACCTTGATCATGCACTCGGACGGCTTGCACACGCGCTGGGACCTGGAACAGTATCCGGGCCTGGCGCATTGCCACCCCAGCCTCGTCGCAGCCGTGCTGTACCGCGATTTTGCGCGCGGGCGCGACGACGTCACGGTGGTGGTGCTGCGTGAACACGAGGAGCACCTGCCGGCCGGTACGGAAAGGAGCGAAACAACATGACGCAACGCATATTGACGGCCCATATCGGCAGCGAACTCGATGTGGTGGGAGCGCGCCAGCGCGCGCGCCAAATCGCCGCCCTGTGCGGCTTCGGCGTGCAGGACCAGGTGCGCATCGCCACGGCCGTGTCGGAACTGGCGCGCAACGTCTACAACTACGCCGGCAGCGGCAAGGTGCATTTCGCCATCGATGGCCAGACGGCGCCGCAGGTGCTCAGCATCCGCATCGAAGACCAGGGCCCCGGCATCGCGCAGCTTGACAAGATACTGGCCGGCACCTACCGCTCGCCGACGGGCATGGGCCTGGGCATCCTGGGCGCCCAGCGCCTGATGGACCGCTGCCATATCCACAGCACGCCGGGCGACGGCACGCAAATCACGCTGCACAAGCTGTTCCCGCGCGACGCACCCCTGCTCGACGGGAGCATGATCGGCACGCTGTCCGGCAGCCTGCAGGCGCTGCCATCGGATATCACGCTGTCCGAAGTGCAGCAGCAGAACCGCGAACTATTGACCACCCTGGCCGAACTGAAGACACGCCAGGACGATTTGCTGCAACTGACGCGCGAACTGGAAGACACCAACCGCGGCGTGGTGGCGCTGTTCGCGGAACTCGACGAAAAAGCCGACCACCTGCGCCGCGCCGACCAGATGAAATCGCGCTTTCTGTCGAACATGAGCCATGAATTCCGCACGCCGCTCAGCTCCATCCGCGCCCTGTCCAAGCTGCTGCTCGACCGCATCGACGGCGAGCTGTCCGAGGAACAGGAAAAGCAGGTGCTGTTCATCCTGCAAAGCGCCGTCAGCCTGAGCGACCTGGTGAACGACCTGCTGGACCTGGCCAAGATCGAGGCGGGCAAGGTCGACGTGCACGCCAACAGTTTTCAGGTGGCCGACCTGTTCAGCGCCCTGCGCGGCATGCTGCGCCCGCTGCTGGTGTCCGAGTCGCTCACCTTGACCTTCATCGATCCCGACCCGGCGCTGCACATCCACACGGATGAAGGCAAGCTGTCGCAGATCCTGCGCAACTTCATCGCCAACGCCCTCAAGTTCACGGAAGCGGGCGCCATCATCGTCAGCGCCACGAGCTTGCCGGAGCAGGATGCCATCCGCTTTTCCGTCTCCGACACGGGCCTGGGCATCGCCGCCGAAGACGTGCAGCTGATCTTCGAGGAATTCAGCCAGGTGGAAAACCACATGCAGCGCAAGGTCAAGGGCACGGGCCTGGGCCTGCCCCTGTGCCGCAACCTGGCCACCCTGCTCAATGGCACGGTGAGCGTGGAAAGCACGCCTGGCGAGGGCTCGCTGTTTTCCGTCGTCCTGCCCACCAGCTACCATGCGCCCGAAGGCAGCCTGCCGCCCAGCGCGCCGGCCAACGACAATGGCAACGACCAGCGCATCGGCGTGCTGGTGGTGGAAGACAATCCGCCCGTGCGCCTGCTGTATGAAAAATTTTTGGCCGGCAGCGAATTTCGCGTCGTTCCCGCGCGCAGCGTGCGCGAGGCGCAGGAGCGCTGGGAACAGCAGCGTCCCGCCGCCGTCATCCTCGACATCATGCTGCACGGCGAAACGGCCTGGCACTGGCTGGCCGAGCTGAAAAACGATCCGCTGCGGCGCCAGGTGCCCGTCATCGTCGCCACCGAAATCGACGACGTGCGCAAGGGCCTGGCCCTGGGCGCCGACGCCTACTACGTCAAGCCGCTGTCGCGCCAGCAATTGCTGGCGACCCTGCGCGCGCTGATCGGCAATACACACCACCGGCAAGAGCCGGTTCCGCCGCAAGGCACAACCACCTGGGACAATGCGCATGCTACCGGATAACAACAGCGATGCTCTGATCCTGAACGTCGATGACAGCGATGGCGCACGCTACGCCAAGTCGCGCATCCTCAAACGCGCCGGCTTCAAGGTCATCGAAGCCTCGAACGGAGGCGACGCGCTGCTGCGCGCCCGCCAGGACCGCCCCAACCTGATCCTCCTCGACGTCAAGCTGCCCGACATCAACGGCCTGGAAGTGTGCCGCCAATTGAAGGGTGGCGACGAGACCAACACCATCCTGGTGCTGCAGACGTCCGCTTCCTGCATCGGCTCGGCCGACAAGATCCGCGCCCTCGATGGCGGCGCCGACAACTACCTGGTCGAGCCGATCGAGGCCGATGAACTGATCGCCAACGTCAAGGCGCTGCTGCGCCTGGGCCGCGTGGAGCGCGCGCTGCGCGACGTGGACCGCCGCAAGGATGAATTCCTGGCCACCCTGGCGCACGAATTGCGCAACCCGCTGGGCCCCATCCGCACGGCGCTGGCCCTGCTGTGCAAGCTCGACCCCGTCGTGCCGGCCGTGCAGGACAATGCGCGCCGCACCATCGGCCGCCACACGGACCACCTGGTGCGCCTGGTGGACGACCTGCTTGACGTGTCGCGCATCTCGCAGGGCAAGATCTCGCTGCAATGGGAAAGCGTGAGCCTGGCCAGCGTCATCCGCAGCGCGCTGGAGACGAGTTCGCACAGCGTCGAAGCGCGCGGCCATGCGCTGGACGTGAACCTGCCCAAGGAAGAACTGTGGGTCTGCGGCGACGCCGTGCGCCTGTCGCAGATCGTCGCCAACCTGCTGCTCAACGCGGCCAAGTTCACGGCGCCGGGCGGGCGCATCGCCATCACCGCCGCGCGCGAAGGCGACAATGTGCGCATCCGCCTCAGCGACAACGGCATCGGCATCGCCGCCGCCAATATCGACAGCATCTTCGGCCTGTTCGAGCAAAGCGGCCACTCGCCCGACCGGGTGCAGGACGGCCTGGGCATCGGCCTGTCGCTGGTGCGCAACCTGGTGACCTTGCACGGCGGCCAGGTCAGCGTGCACAGCCCCGGCGTGGGGCTGGGCAGCACCTTCGAAGTCATCCTGCCGCTCGACGCCAACCTGCCGCAGCCGGCCGCGCCGGTGCCGGAAGCGGCCACCGGCGGCAGCCAGCGCATCCTCGTCGTCGACGACAACTGCGATGCGGCCGACACCCTGGCCGAACTGCTGGAAATGTACGGCCACACGGTGCGCACGGCCTACACGGGCACGCAAGCGACCGAGCGCACCCTGGAATTCAAGCCCGACATCGTCTTTCTCGACATCGGCCTGCCCGACATGAGCGGCTACGACGTGGCAATCAAACTGCGCCAGTTGCCGATACCGCAGCAATTCCTGCTCGTCGCGCTGACCGGCTATGGCCAGGAACACGACCGGCAGGCGGCCCTGGCGTCGGGTTTCAATGAGCACTTTGCCAAGCCCGTCGATTTCGGCAAGCTGGCCATGCTGGGATTGCATATCGCGCCATGAGCGGGGGTGGCGGCTGCGCGTTGCCAGGGCGTCCGCTATAATCGGCGGCCGCCTCACCTCTGGAACCATGACATGAAAACCCGCACGCCGCTGCTGCGCATCACCATGATACTGGGCGCCCTGCACGCCCTGCTCGGCTGGCTGCTGCTGCCGGCCCTGCCCGTCGGCCTGGCCGGCTGGCTGCTGGGCGGCGCCGTCTTGCTGGCCTCGACCATGCTCATGCCGATGACCATCTTCGCCCGCGCCGTCACCAACGATGCGCGCCTGGCCGACCGCCTGAGCTGGGCCGGCTCGCTATGCATGGGCTTTTTTTCCTCGCTGTTCGTGCTCACCGTGCTGCGCGAACTCACCCTGCTGATTCCCGCCGCCCGCACGCACGCGCAGGCGTCCGCCGTGGCCGTCCTCGTTCTGGCGCTGCTGGCCACCGCCGTCGGTTTCATCAACGCCCGCAGGGTGGCGCGCGTGCGCGAAGTGACGGTGCCCATCGCCGGCCTGCCGGCCGCCTTACAGGGTTTGACCATCGTGCAACTGAGCGACATCCACGTGGGCGCCACCATCAAGCGCGCCTACGTGGAAGCCATCGTCGCGCGCGCCAACGGCCTGCGGGCCGACATCATCGCCATCACGGGCGACGTGGTCGACGGCACGGTGGCGCAACTGGGCAGCCATACGGCGCCGCTGGGCGAGCTGCGCGCGCGCCATGGCGTCTTCCTCGTGACGGGCAACCACGAATACTATTCAGGTGCAGCACCGTGGGTGGCGGAGTTCCGCCGCCTGGGCTTGCGCGTACTGATGAACGAACATGCGGTCCTTGAACACGACGGCGCGCGCCTGGCGCTGGCCGGCGTCACCGATTTCAATGCGGGCAGTTTCGACCCTGCCCAGAAAAGCGACCCGCAAGCGGCCATCGCCGGCGCACCGGCCGATCTCCCCCGCATCCTGCTGGCGCACCAGCCGCGCAGCGCGCCCGAGGCCGAAGCGGCCGGCTACGATCTGCAATTGTCGGGCCATACGCACGGCGGCCAGTTCTGGCCCTGGAACCTGTTCGTGCCGCTGCAGCAGCCCTACGTGGCGGGCCTGCACCGGCGCGGCCGCTTGTGGATTTATGTGAGCCGCGGCACCGGTTACTGGGGCCCGCCGAAACGCATCGGCGCGCCGGCGGAAATCACGAAACTCAGGCTGGTGGCAGCGTAAACTTCACTCCTCCCAGCTGGCCATCCACGCCGCGAAACGCGCCAGCACGGCCGGCGGATTCAAGCGTGCCATGGCGCCTTCCACGGCTTCGCTGTCGCTGACCTCGAACAGCAGCACGAAATCGTCGCGCTGCGCTCCCACGCCAAAACAGCCTTCGGCGTCAAGCTGCGCCAGCGCCGCGATGCAGGCCTCGAACACGCCGCTGCGAAAAGTGCTGAAATCGATGCCGAACGGCAAGTCGCGGTGCGCCTGCAGCAGCAAGCGGTAGGCGCTGTCGAAATACGCGCCCCCGTCCTCAAACGCCCATTCGGCCGGATTCCACAACATCTCTTCGCCGTATTCCGAGGCGGCCAGCGCTTCGCGGCTGTTGGCCGCCGGGCCGATGGTCATGGCGCTGTCGTCGCTCACCAGCGCGAAAGCGTCGATATGCTGGCCGGGATGGGCGTGGCGCACGGCATCGACAGCCAGGCGCGCGGCGTCCGCCACCAGGGTTTGCAGCAACGCGAAATCGAAGATGGCAGGGTCGACGAGCATGGCGCGCGCCAGCGTATAGCCTTCGTCGAGGGCGGCCTGGCAATGCGCCACATACGCGGCCTGCGCTTCGGCTACGCTGGCATACTGCGTGCGCGTCTCCGCGCCCCAGGTCATGGCCGCACCGCTGGCCGTCCAGACGGTGGCGCCGAAGACGCGCACTTCCCGGAAGCGGGTGGGTACATCGCCATCAAAAGTGTAAAACAGGCTGTAGTTGTCAGGCATAAGATTTTTCATTGTTTAATCGGGCCGTATCTGCGCGGCGAAATCACGCTGGCGGAACTGCTCCAGCAGGAAATCGACGAACACGCGCGTCTTCGCGGACAGCAGTTTCTTGCTCGGATAGTACACGGACAGGGGGCCGGAATCGGCATGCCAGCCGGGCAGCAAGCGGATTAACGCTCCGCTGCGCAAATGGGCCAGCGCGTGCGGCATGGGAAGCAGCGCCACGCCGACGCCCAAGATGGCTGCCTGCGCCATCGCTTCCGGATCGTCGAAGATGGCGCGCGGCCGGCATTCGGCCACGCCTTCGCCGCCGGAACCGTCGCGCAGTATCCAGCTGCGCAATCTGCCGCTGCCGGCCGAGCGGCGCGCCACGCCGTCGAATTGCGCCAGGTCCGAAGGATGCGCAGGCATGGTTTTCCCCTGCATGAAGGCGGGCGACGCCGTGGCGACGATATGGGCGTGACCCAGTTCGCGCGCCACCACGCCGGGCGTCAGCTCGATGCCGCCACCGATGGCGACATCGAAGCCTTCGCCGATCAAGTCCACTTGCCGGTTGTCGAAATGGCAGTCGGGGATAACGCCGGGATAGCGCACGATGAAATCGCCCAGCAAGGGCACCACGTAGCTGCGCCCGAACGACGGCGCCATGCTGATTTTCAGGATGCCGGCCGGCTGGCCGCCCTCTTCGGCCACGCCGGCGATCGCTTCGCGCAAGGTGGACAGGGCGCCGCCGATCTGCTGCAGGAAGCGCTCGCCCCCTTCCGTCAGGGTCAGGCGGCGGGTGCTGCGCTGGAACAGCCGCAACCCCAGGCTCGCTTCCAGGCGCGCCACGTTCTTGCTGACGGCCGCCGGCGTCAGTCCCAGGCGGCGCGCGGCCGCCGAAAAGCTGCCCAGTTCGGCAGACAGCACGAATGATTGCAAGTGATTGAGGGCTTCCATGCACCTATTCTACCCGCTCATTTTATAGCAATGGTTGAAAGTGATTGTAGGGATTGATGGCTAGCGCGGCAGGAATGAAAGGCAGATACTGAATTCCTCAACTTCTTACTCAGAAAGCACATCATGCAAACCCCAGCTACCACCAGCACCACCTTGCCACTGCAAGACAAGATCGCGTTTGTGACGGGCGGCTCGCGCGGCATCGGCGCCGCCATCGTGCGCCGCCTTGCCAGCCAGGGCGCCAACGTCGTCTTCACCTATCAAAGCTCCGCCGCCGAAGCGCAGGCGCTGGCCGCCAAAGTGGAGGCCAGCGGCGGCAAGGCCCTCGGCGTGCAGGCCGATGCGGCCGACGCCAGCGCCCTGACGGCGGCCATCGCCAAGGTGGCGGCGCAGTTCGGCCGTGTCGACATCCTCGTCAACAATGCGGGCGTGTTCCTGCCCGGCGCCATCGACGATTTTTCGCTGGAAGACTTCGACAAGACCTTGAACGTCAACGTGCGCGCCGTGTTCGTCGCCATCAAGGCGGCCGTGGCGCACATGCCGACGGGCGGGCGCATCATCAATATCGGCAGCACGAATGCGCACCGCATGCCGTTCGGCGGCGCGGCCGCCTACGCCATGAGCAAATCGGCGCTGAGCGGCCTGACGCAAGGCCTGTCGCGCGACCTGGGCCCGCGGGGCATCACCATCAACAACGTGGAACCGGGTCCCGTCGCCACGGACATGAACCCACCGACGGGCGACTTCGCCGACCTGATGCACGGCCTGATGGCCCTGCCCCGCCATGGCACGGCCGATGAAATCGCCGGCATGGTCGCTTACCTGGCCAGCGCGGAAGCGGCCTTCGTCACGGGCGCGGGACTGAAGATCGATGGCGGTTTTGCCGCCTGATCGAGTCCGAACATCAACGAGCGGTGCGCCGCCACGCCCGCCATGGCGCCATCGGCCACCGCAAACGCCACGCTGCCCGCCATGCGGCCCGCATCGCCGCAACAAAACACGCCAGGCACGCTGCTGGCCTTTTGCTCGTCGGTGCGCACGAACGGTCCCATGGGCCCCTCTTCCAGCGCGCAGCCCAATTCGCCGGCCAGGGAACTGGCCAGGCGGGTGCGGGTCGCCACGAACAGGCCGGCCATCGCGTGGCGGCTGCCGTCGGCCATGACCACGTCAGCCACGCCGTCGATCCGTGCTACGGGCGTGCGCACCAGCTTGACGCCGCGCGCATCGAGTTGCGCCAGCTGCGCCGCATCGGGCTCGAACGCGCCATTCAGGAAAAAAGTCACCGTGCCCCAGTCGGGCAGCATCAGGGCGTGGTGCATGGACAGGGGGCCGGTGGCCAGCACGCCGATGGCGCCCTGCTCCAGTTCATAGCCATGGCAGTACGGGCAGTGAAAGACGCTGCCGCCCCAGCGCTCGGCCAGTCCAGCAACCGGCGGCAGTTCGTCGATCACGCCGGTGGCCAGCACCAGGCGGCGGCCGTGCACTCGACGACCGTCCGCCAGGGTGACGTCGAAGCCGTCGCCATCGCCGTTGGCCGCCGCTTGCACGGCCATGCCATCCAGCCAGGTGACGCTGGCATACGCCATCAACTGCGCCTTGCCCTCGGCCGCGATGGCGGCCGTGCCGCTGCCGTCCTGGGTCAGGAAACCGTGGGAATGGCTGGCGTAGCGGTTGCGGCGCTGGCCACCGTCGATCATCAGGACGCGGCGGCGGGCGCGCGCCAGTTGCGTGGCGGCGGACAGGCCCGCGTAGCTGCCGCCGACGATGATGACATCGAACGGGATGCCAGGCGATTCAGGAATGTGCATGTGGTGCTCCTTTGTGGGTGGCGTATTGTTGGCTGAAACGGTCGGCCAGGTCGGCCAGGGTGACGGCGCCAAAGCGCTGGATCAGCAGCGCCTCGGCTTCATCGAAGGCGCCGGCCAGCGACTGGTTGACCACTTGCTCGACCAGGCAGCCCGGCTGCTCGACGCGGTTGCCCATGGCGAAGATGGTGGGCGAACCCACGGCCACGTAGATGTCTTGCAGGGTCACCTTGTGCAGGTCGCAGACGATGCGCCAGCCGCCGCCATGGCCCTTGATGGATGCCACGTAGCCGCGCTCGCGCAAACCGGCCATCACGCGCCGCACCAGCACGGGGTTGGTGTCCAGGTAGCCGGAGAGTTCCTCGGACGTCATCGGGCGTCCCGCATGGGCCATGTGCAGCAGCACATGGAGGATCGATGATAGTTTGCTGTCGCGTCTCATGTAACTAATGATAGTACATAATTTTCTCAGATGCAAACAGATTGCAAATCCCGCGTAAAAAAAAGGGGGCAGACCCTGTCGGATCTGACCCCAGCCCTTGCTTCAGGGTGTATTTTTACACTGCTGATGTTTCCTTGCGCCGCCGTCCGCGCCACCACAGCAGCAAGCCCAGCAGCACCAGCACGCCGACGATGATGCCCGCGCGGGCCAGGCCGATCAGGTTGGACGGCGCGCCACCATTGCGCAAGTTCGTCACCTGCTCCGCCGTCACCTTGATGGCGGGGTTGCCGTACATCTGCTGCACGTAATTGCCGAGGGTGACGATCTGCTCGTCCGACAGGGTCTGGCGGAAGGCGGGCATCAGGTGTCCACTGCCACCATCCTGACGCTCCACGCCATCGAGTATCGCCATCACCAGGTTATTGCTGTTGCTGCGGCCCGTCACCGAATTGTGGAACAGCGATGGCAAGGAGCCATCGGCACTGCCTTCGCCCTTGGCATGGTGGCAGCTGGCGCACTGCGCATCGTACAGCTGCGCGCCCGACATCCTGTTCAGGTCTTGCGGCAGCGGCACGCCGCGGATCACGCCCAGCTCATTGCCGGGCTGGCCCCATTGCGTCACCGGTTTCACATCCGCCTTGTCGTGGATGGCGGGTACACTCTTGATATAGTGCGCGATGGCGTTCAAGTCCGCGTCGCTCAGGTGCTTCAGGCTATGGTCGATGGCTTCGGCCATCGGTCCCGCCGCCTGCGCCTTGCTGGCTGTGCGGCCCGTGCGCAGGTAGCCGGCCAGTTCCTGCTGGCTCCAGCCGCCCACGCCGCTGTTGACGTCCGACGTGATGTTAGGCGCGTACCAGGTGCCCAGGTCCGCGCCGCCCAGGTCCTGCGACAGCTGCTCGGCCATCAGCGCATTGCGCGGCGTGTGGCAGGTGCTGCAGTGAGCCAGGCCCTGCGCCAGATAGGCGCCGCGGTTCCACTCCATGCTTTTCGACGTATCGGCCACGAACGGTTTTTTATCGAGGAAGAGCAGATTCCAGCCCGCCATCGACAAACGGATATTGAACGGGAACGGCAAGTCCGTCTTTTGCGACGGCGCCGTGTCCACCGCCTCCACGCCATGCATGAAGTAGGCGTACAGGGCGGCCGTGTCGTCGTCCGTCACCTTGGCGTAGGCCGTGTAGGGCATGGCCGGATACAGGTGCGCGCCGTCGGCACGCACGCCATGGCGCACGGCGGCGGAAAACTGCGCCAAGGTGTAGTTGCCGATGCCATGCGTTTTTGACGGCGTGATGTTGGTGGCGACGATGGCCCCCAGCGGCGTGGCCAGGGACAGGCCGCCCGCCATCGGTTTGCCGCCAGGCACGCTATGGCAGGCGATGCAGTCGCCCGCCGTGGCCAGGTAGCGGCCACGTTCGATCGATTGCACGTCAGCGCCGGGCGCTTGCGCCGCCAGCACCGGCAAGGCCGCGAGGGACAGCAAGGCGGCGCCGGCCGCCGTTCTGAAGGTCGCCATCATGCCGTGCCTCCCTGTTGTTCGTCGAGGATGTGCTTGACGGTGCGCAGCGCCACGGCCAGGCCGTTTTCCGTCGAATTGCAGGTGCCGGACGTGGGCAGCACGCCGGTGCTGCACAGGAACAGGTTGGCGTGGTCGAACGTGCGGCCCCACTGGTCGCACACGGCCTTGGCCGGGTCGGAACCCATCGACAAGGTGCCGCAGATGTGCTGGTTGTTGGCAAATACGCCTTCTTTGCTGTGGCGCAGATTGGTGCCGCCCATCAGCTTGGCGATGCGTTCGAAATCCTGCTTCGCCCGCTCGTGGCCGCGCTTTGTGTATTCATCGATCGCGTAATGCGCCTGGGGCTTGGGAATGCCCATGCTGTCCTTTTCTTCGCTCAGCGTAATGCGGTTTTCAGGATTTGGCAGCACTTCGAGCACCGTCTTCAAGCTCATTTCGCGCGCCGAGCGGAAACGCAGCTGCTGTTCGAATTCTTCGCCGAACACGCCCTTGCTGATCAGATCCTTGGTGGCGCCGTCGACTCTCGAGATGTTCGTGAAATCGAGGCGATACGGCGAATGCTGGCTGCGGAAGTCGCCATCGCGCATAGTGTTGATCGAGTTGGGGCTTTGCGGACCACGGCCCAGCCACAGGTCTTCATCGGCGTCGAAGGTGAGCGAAGTGCTCGGGTGGTCCATCAGATTGCGGCCCACCATGTCGCTGCTGTTGGCCAGGCCGTTCGGATACTTTTCCGAGGCGGACAGCAACAGCAGGCGCGGGCTTTCGATGCCGTTGGCGGCCAAAACAAACGTCTTGGCCGTCACGCGGTGGCTTTTCTTGTCGACGTCGTAGTACAGCGCGGCCGTGATGCGGCCCTGCGCGTCGTGTTCCAGCTTGTAGACGTTGGCATTGCACAGGATTTGGACGCCGGCCTCCTCGGCCTGCAGCGCGGCGATGCCGCCGTGGTATTGCGCGTCGATGGGGCAGATCGGCTGGCAGCTGTTGTTGCCGCAGCAGGCCGGACGGCCATCGTAGCTGACGCTGTTGCGCGCCACCGTATTGCCGACCACCTTGTAGACGGGGTCGAGGCGCTCGCGGATGCGGCGCATGGCAAACGGTTCCGTCACGGGTTCCATCGGGAAGGCCTGCTTGCGCGGCGAACCCGTATTGTCGGCGCCCGAGACGCCCATGATGTCTTCCGCTTCCTGGTAGAACGGCTCCAGGTCTGCATAGCTGATCGGCCAGTCGACGCCCACGCCATACAGGGTATGGATGCGGAAGTCGTTCGGCACGTTGCGCCACGCTTGCGCGGCCCAGTGCCACGAGGTGCCGCCAAACTGGCGGATGTATTCGGCCGGGTACGGATACGGACCGGCCTGCACCAGGTAGCCGCTGTCCTTGGGCTGGTAAATCGGGTGCGGCGCGGTCGGCACCGACGGGTACGGCGACATCAAGTCGCTGCGGCGCGTGGAATTGCGGAAGCGGCCGACGATTTCGCCGCGCGTCACGCGCGGTCCCGCTTCCAGTATCTGCACCTTGGCGCCGGCCAGCGCGAGCTTGCGCGCGACCAGGGAGCCGATGATGCCGGAGCCGATCACGATGTAATCGGCAGTGTATTGTTCAGCCATCATGGCTCCTTAAATTGGTTTTCTGGCCCAGCTGCCGTAGGCGCCGTAGGAATACGAAGGGGGGACCAGCACATCGGCGACGACGGCTGCGTTCAGCGCTTCTTCATAAGCGACGCAAACCGCCGCCTCGCCCGTGCCGACGATGCCCAGGTACCAGGCGCTGGCGATCTGGCGCGGCAAGGCGGCCACCGGCGACTGCGCCGCATCGAGCGCGGCTTGCATGCCAGCGCTCTTCAGTCCTTGTGCGTTGATCAGCGCCAGCAGGGTGCGCACGTGCGCGGGAAAGGCGGCGTCCTGCGCCACCAGCGCCTTGTACAGGCGCTGGGCCAGGTCCGGATCGAGTGCCTGGCGGCCCACCAGCACGGCGGATACGGCCAGGAAAGCGCCCTCTTCCGCATTGGCGACCGGCTCGGCCAGCGCCCAGGGAATCAGCGCCGCGGCAGACACCGACAGCAAGCCGGCCAGCACCATGCGGCGGCCGGGATTCAGGGGGCCGCGGCCCTCCTTATTGTGTGTAGCGTCCAATTGAAGCTCCCGTGAGTTCAGCAACCGTTCAGAAAGAATGCTTGAGACCGACCATGACCACCGTCTGGCCGCCGTTCGACGACGGCGTGCCGTTTTGCGAATCGCCGACCGAGGCGACGGCGTTGACGATGGCGCCGTCCTGGCCCAGGGTCTGGCCGCGTGCCAGCTGGCGCGCTTCGATCAGGTAAATCGCCGTGCGCTTCGACAGTGCGTAGTTCTGCTCGAACGACAGCTGGCGGTAGCGCGCGCGGTCGGCGATGCCGTTGGCGTGGCTGGCGAAGGTGTCGCTATAGCCTGCGGACAGGAACCACTGCGGCGTCAGCTGATAGCTCGAGATCAGGCCGGCCGTGTTGAAAATGGCCGTGTCGCGGAAGGCCGAGCGGGTACCGGCCTGGTATTGCACGTTGCTGGCGTTGGCGCCCACCATCCACTTGCCCATGGTGTAGCGCGCGCTGGCGGCGATGAACTGCACGCTCTCCGCCGAGGCATAGCCCTGGTTGATGGCCGAGATGCCGAAGCTACCCGACGCCTTGCCGTTCCAGCCGCCTTGGCTGCAGCAGGCCATGACATTGGTATTGTTCTCGCCATTCTTCAATTTCAGGTAGCCGAGTGCGAATTCGGCTGGCGCGGTGCTGTATTTGACGGCGGCGCTGAAGCTGCTGCCCACGGCATTGCCATCAGACGCTTCGCCAAAACCGTACTGCGCGCTGGCCTGCAGACCGCGCCATGCCGGCATGCTGTAGGTGACGGAATTGCTGATGCGCACGGTCGTATCGAGGCCGTCGATATCGCCCGGGTGGGCACCGGTGGCACCCGTCAGGACGTTGCTCGACGCCAAAGAACCCACCAGCAGGTAGTACGGCGTGTACTGGCGCCCGGCCGTCACGCTGCCGTAGGCTGACGATTGCAAACCCACGTAAGCCTGGCGGTTGAACAGGGAACTGGCCGAACTTTGCGCGCCGGTGTCGCTTTCAAAACCGTTTTCCAGCAGGAACAGCGCCTTCAGGTCGCCGCCCAGGTCTTCCACGCCCTGGAAACCGATCTTGCTGGCAGACAAGTTACCGCTGCGCATGTAGGTAGTCGACTTGCCGCCCTGGTTGCTGGCGTAGGCGGTGGCCGCATCGACGACGCCGTAAATGGTGACATTGCTTTGGGCGCAAACGTTTGCGCCGATGAGCGTGGAAACGGCCAGCGCCGCAGCGCGCATGCATGGTGTGTTCATTTTTTTCCTGACTTTCCTGTTTTATCTGGCGAAATACGGGCGTGGCGCCGCGTTGCCGCCCCATCCATTGATACGGGCGTCCGCTGTTCTTCTTGATTTGGATCAAGTGAGGCAAATTATACGCTTATTTACTCACATGTAAGTAATTGACTGTAGGGCGTAGTCTTATAGCAAAACCAGCAAGCGCGCGGCCGCGTGCCCCGCAATGTGCGGAAATGACGGCGGCAGGCATGCGGAAAGCAGCGGCGGCGCGTGTCGAAAAACACGCGCCCGGTGGAGGGTCAGGCAGGCGGAAAAACAGGGGGAATGGAAAGGTCAGCGCAGGATGGCGGGCGCCACCGGCAGGGTTTCAAGGGCAATAAAGGCTTCCAGGGCGCGGCGCATGTCTTCGAACACCTGCTTGCCGTAGGCCGCTTCCAGGTGGGCATACTGCAGGTCGATGAGCTTACCCATTTGCATCAGCAAACTGGCGCCCGCTTCGGACAGGTGCACCTTGCGGCGGCGCTGGTCGCCTTCGAACTTGCTGCGCCCGATCAAGCCGATTTCTTCCATGCGCGCCAGGATGCCGCTCATGCTGGGGCTGGAAATCTGGCAGATCTCGCACAGCTCGCGCGGTTCCAGGGTCGGGCTTTCATTGAGCGCGCGCATGATGCGCCACTGCTGCTCCGTCACGCCAAAGTGATTGAGGATGGGGCGGAAATGCTGGAGCAGGCTATCGCGGGCCTTCAGCAGCAGTTGCGGCATGTTCGGATAACGGATCGGTGACTGCAAGCGGAACTCCTTGGATGGCCGGCAAATGAGGGGCATTATACGACCCGCCCGAAGACAATAGCGGCAAAATTCCCCTTCCCTGCCGCTCCCATGCCATGGCGTCAGCTTTTGGCTTTTCTCTGCTCCGGGATGAAGTGTTCGCGCACGGCCTTGGCCAGCAAGTCCGGCGGCAACAATCCCTGCCCCAGCAGGAAGTTGTTGAAGGCCAGGCGGTCGAATTTCTCGCCCAGCGCCAGCTCCGTTTCCGCGCGCAGCTGCAGGATGCGCGTGTAGCCATAAAAATAGCTGCCCGCCTGGCCCGGCATGTTGAAGGTGTAGCGGTCCAGCTCCTGGCGCGCCATCGGTTTCGACAGCATCACTTCATCCGTCAGGATACGGCCCGCCTCTTCGCGCGTGATCTGCCCCAGGTTCAGCATCGGGTCGAGCATGGCGCGCGCCGCGCGCAGCATGCGAAATTGCAGCGCGATGAACTGGCCTTCAGCCGGCTCGTAGGGAATCATCTCCGCTTCCGCGTACAGGGCCCAGCCTTCCACGTTGACGCTGTTGAACGCGTACAGGCTGCGCGCCTGCGACACGCCGCGCTCCACCATGGCGCTGAACTGCAGCTCGTGGCCAGGGCGGCCCTCGTGCGCGCTCAGGGTCCAGGCGGCGCCCGCGAAATTGAAATCGTCATACGCTTCGCCCTTGCCGCTGGCGGCCGGATTGCTGACGGGGAGGACGAACTGGCCGTGTTCTCCCGTATTGCCGATCAGCGGAGGCGGACGCATATGCGGCGCCGGGTGGGCCGCCGATTCTGCGGCGGACGCCAGGCGCATGGTCATGGCGCGCGCAGGAATATCGACCACGCGCTGCTGGGCGATGCGCTGTTCCAGCTGCGTATTGACGCCCTTGTAGTGCGCTTCGAGCCGCTCGTTGGGAATCGAATCGCTTTTCAGCGCGCGCAGCACCTGGCGGTAGTCACTGCCGTCCACGCCCTTCAGCGACAGTTTCGACGCCACGACGGGCGCCAGCGCCTGCATGGCGGCGCGCGTTTCCAGGTAGGCCACTTGCGCCCGTTCGACCAGCGCGCGCGGCTCGATGTCGATGCCGACCTGCTTCAGGCGGAATGCATACAGCTCGGGCGCCATGCGGAAATCTGTGCGCGACAGGGGCAGCACCACTTGCTTTTCCCACGCCGCATACTCGTTCAGCTGCTGCTCCATGGCCGCCAGCGCAGCTTCGGCGCCAGTGATTTTCATGTCGGCGAACAGCTTGCGGATGCCGGCGATATACGTCGGCACGTTTTCCAGCGACTGCTCCACCTGCAGGCGCACGGGTCCCGCCAGGCCAGGCTGGCCGATTTTTTCCGTGAAACGCGCCTTGGCCTGCGCCGTGATCGGCGTGCTGCCCGGGAATTGCCCCACATAGCGCCGCAGGCGTTCGAGCGCCTTGGCGCGGCGCGCGGCCGGGCGCTGTTCCTGCAACAGGCTTTGCATGCTGCCAAAAACCATTTGCGGCACATCGACCCACGGCAAGGTGTAGCTGGCTTCCAGCTGGGTGCCCGTGATTTCCTGGTCGACAGCGCCGATCAGAATTTCCAGGTCCTGGCGTATGCGTTCGTCGCGTTCCAGTTCCAGCTTTTGCTGCAATTGCGCGCGCGCCTTTTGCATGGCCGCCACATGGCGCTCGGTGATGTTCGGCCCCATGTCGGCCGCCAGGCCGTCGTACTGGGACAGCCCCGTGTCGGAGGCGTCTTCGGGCGAGAACTGCGCCTGCGCCGCCAGCACGATGGCCGCGTTGCGGTTGCTGGCCTCGACCCAGGGCGATGAAGCGGCGGCAGCTGCGGGAATGGCAGGAGCGGCGGCCAGGGCGGGCATGGCAAATACGATGGAAAGTGCGGCTGCCAGCACGGTCTTGCACAATTGCGCAGTGACGGACATCGGGGGATTCCTTCCTGAGGTGAGCGATGAGCCAAGCGGCGAGTATCGGCCAGCCTCGCATGCCTGTCAATTCAGGCCGTTCAGGGCCGGCAGGTTCCACGGCGTGACGATCTGGATGACGGACAATGGCGGTGCCTGCGCCACGGCCGGCAGCGCGCCCTGCGCCCGCAGGATTTCCTGGCAGGCGCGGCGCATGTCCTGGCCCAGGTCATGGTGCAGCACGGCATGGATGGCGCCCGACTTGAGCAGTGCCACGTTGTCCGCGTCCAGGTCGTGGCCGATGAAGACCTGGCAAGGCCGGTCCGCCTGCGCGAATGCCTGCACGATGGCGGCATTGCCGCCGCCTATCGAATACACGGCGGCGATGTCCGCATGCCCGGCCAGGGCTTGCCGCACCAGCGCGCCCGTGGCGCCGTCGATGCCGTGGCCTTCGCTCACTTCGACGATGGATAAATGGCGGTGCCGTTCGCGCAGCGCGCGGCGAAAGCCGATCTCGCGCTCTTCCTCGCCGTGAAAGCGGTTGCTGCTCAGGGTGACCAGCACTTGCTGTTTCCTTGGCCGCTTGCCCGCCCCCAGCCACTGGCCGATCAGGCAGGCGGCAGTCTCGCCCGCCGCGCGGTTATCCATGCCCACATAGCTGCGGCGCGCGGAAGCGGGCAAATCCGTCACCAGGGTCACCACGGGGATACCGGCCGCCGCCAGCCGGTTGACCGCCTCGGCCACGGGCGGCAAGTCCGGCGCTTTCAGCAGCACGCCGTGGCTGCCGTTCTTGCGGATGCGTTCGAGCAGTTCAACGATGCCATCCACTTCCAGGGTTTCATGCAAATGAAAGCGCGAGCGCAGCACGGCCGGGTGCAAGGACGGCAACTCCGATTCGAGTGCGGCGCGCACGGCGTCCGTAAAACGGCGCGGCGCCACCATCAGCACGTCGAGCATGAATTTTCTGCCGGACAGCCCCACCTGCGTGCTTTGCCGCGCCAGCTCGTCGAGCGCCTGCATCACGCGGCGCACCGTATTGGCATGCACGCCGCCGCGCTGCTTGATCACGCGGTCGACGGTGGCCACGCTGACGCCGGCCTGCAGCGCCACAACCTTGACGGGAAACGGATGCGTCATGCCATGTCCATGGTAATTGATCGTTTATTGATGGTTTTTTGATGGATTTCCTGATGAAAAATGCGGATTTTGATCCCTATACTGATTCTACAACTTAAACAACGGAGACACCGCATGATCACCCAAGACGCCGCGCCACCCGCGCCCTTCTGGCTGTCGCAGCAAGACTGCCGGCTCGATGATTTCATCCGCACCGTCAGCCAAGGTACGGCGCTGGCCGACTATCCCCACGCCGCCTATGTCGATGCAAATATTCTCGTCTACGACTGCGACCAGGTACGCGCGCTGGCCGCCAGTGCTGCGTCGCTGCGCGGGCTGCAGGCAGAATGGGGCAAGGCGCTGATGGATGGTCCGGGCGTCATCGTGCTCCAGCGCGCCGTCGACGACATGATTACCCTGGAACAGGTGAGCGGCGTGTTTCGCGCGCTGATCGACGAGCAGCATGCCGGCGGCCAGGCGGGCGGCGACCATTTCGCCAAACCGGGCGCGAATGACCGCATCTGGAACGCCCAGCAAAAACTGTGTCTGCGCGCGCCCGAGGCGTTCGCCCGCTATTACAGCAATCCCGTCTTCGCGTGGATCGCCGAGGCCTGGCTCGGTCCCGCCTACCAGATGACGGCGCAAGTGAACGTCGTCAACCCGGGCGGTGCGGCCCAGGCGCCGCACCGCGACTATCACCTGGGCTTCCAGAGCGCCGCCAGCTGCGCAGCCTACCCCGCGCCCGTGCACCAGATGTCGGCCCTCCTGACCTTGCAGGGCGCCGTCGCCCATTGCGACATGCCGCTGGTATCCGGCCCCACCCTGTACCTGCCCTATTCGCAGCGCTACCGGCCCGGCTTTCTCGCCTGGCAGCAGCGGCCTTTCCGCGATTATTTTGCGCAGCATTGCGTGCAGCTGCCGCTGTCACAAGGCGACGCCGTCTTTTTCAACCCCGCCCTGTTTCATGCGGCGGGCCATAACCGCTCGCCCGACATCCGCCGCATGGCGAATTTACTGCAAGTGTCGTCGCCATTCGGGCGCGCCATGGAAGCGCTGGACCGCCGCGCCATGAGCGCAGCGCTGTATCCGGCACTGCAGGCGCTGCGCGACCAGGGGGCACTGTCCGCCGACGGCATTGTTCATGCGATTGCCGCCTGCGCCGAGGGCTATGCCTTCCCCAGCAACCTTGACCGCGACCAGCCCATAGCCGGCATGGCGCCGCCCACGCAGCAGCAGCTCATGCTGCAGGCGCTGGAGCAGCAATGGCCTGCCGCGCGCCTGGCCGATGCGCTGGACAGCCACGCCTGGCGCCAGCAAGCCTGATTCCATCCCGCACACTCCCGGAGACTCCACATGCAAGACATCAACATCGGCCTGATCGGCGCTGGCTACATGGGCAAGGCCCACACCATCGCCTATAAAGCCGTGCGCAGCATTTTTCCCACGACCTTGAACCCCTTATGCGAATGCATCTGCACCAGCAGCGCGGAAGGCGCCGCCCGCAGCGCGCAGGAACTGGGCTGGAACCGCTCCACGGGCGACTGGCGCGCACTGGTGACCGATCCCGCCATCGACGCCATCATCGTCGCCACGCCGCCGGCCACGCACAAGGACATCGTGCTGGCGGCGCTGGCCCTGGGCAAACCCGTATTTTGCGAAAAGCCGCTGGGCATGACAGCCGCCGAATCCCTGCTGCTGGCGCAGGCGGCGGAAGCTGCGGGCGTGGCCAACATGGTGGGCTATAACTACATCCGCACGCCGGCCAGCCAGCTGGCGCGCCACATCATCGAATCAGGCGAAATCGGCGAGATCATCCACGTCGCCGCCGAACACGTGGAAGACTACCTGCACGACCCGCACGCTCCCGCCTCGTGGCGCACGCGGGAAGCGACGGCAACGCGCGCCGGCGCGCTGGCCGACGTGGGCTCGCACCTGCTCAACCTGGCCCTGCGCCTGGGCGGCCCCGTCGACTCGCTGGTGGCCGACATGAATACCGTGCACGCGCAGCGGCAAGGTCCGGCTGGCATGGAAGCGGTGGAGAATGACGACCAGGGGAATGTGATGCTGCGCTTTGCCAGCGGCGCGCTGGGCGCCCTGACCTTCAGCCGCGTGGCGGCCGGGCGCAAGATGGGTTACACCTATCGCATCACGGGGACGAAAGGTGCGCTCGCCTTCGACCAGGAAGAGCAGAATGCACTATGGCTGTACGATGCCGGCCGCCCCGCGCAGCGTCAGGGTTTCCAGCGCCTGCTGATGGGACCCGCCCACCCCGACTACCTGGCGTTCAGCCAGGGCGCCGGGCACGGCACGGGCTACAACGAGCAGATCGTCATCGAAGCGCGCGATTTTCTGCAGGCCATCGCCGGCGGCCAGCCGGTCTGGCCCACCTTCCGCGACGGCTACGAGGTGGACCGGCTGATAGCCGCGGCGCTGCGCTCCGTCAAAGAGCGCAGCTGGATTTCCCTGCGTTGACGACAGAGGTGGTTTAGTACGCCAGGCCGTCACCGAACTTGTACAGCGGATGGGCCGTGTCATACGGCACGTCCGATTTCTGCACTTGCACTTCGGCCATCGACGATGGCAGCTCGAACGGCAGCTTGCCTTGCGGCTTGGCCTTGCCCGTCAGGACATCGAACAGCGCGCCGTCGCTGACGCCGAAGTTGGCGAGGATGGCGCTGGCCTTGTCCTGCACGTTGCCGAGGATGGCCGGGCGGTCCAGGTACACCGTCACTACCGTCTTCGGCGCGTATTTGGCCGCGTTCTTGATCGCCTCGTAGTCGGCGTCGCCGTCGACATAGTTCAGGCGTCCTTCATGCTGCATGCTGCCGAAGATGTAGTTCGGGTGCAGGATTTCATACGGCGCGGCCACGCGCAGCAGGGCCACGTCCGCTTCCTGCGGCGTGGCGACCACGGTGTAGCCATACTGCTTGGCCACGGCCGCATCGATGCCGTACAGGTAGACTTTCTTGACGGTGGCCGCCAGCGGCAAGACCTTGTCCTTGTTTTCCAGCAGGACGAGCGAGCGGCGCTGGGCTTCCAGGCCTGCCTCGATGAAGTCCGCCTTGCCCACCGTGGTGGCCGCCTTGGCCGCATCGACAAACGGATGCTCGAACAGGCCCTGCTTGAATTTCTGGATCAGGATGCGCCGCGCCGACGCATTGATGCGCGCTTCCGTCAACTGGCCGCGCTGCACGGCTTGCGTCAGGTATGGCGCTTCCGTCACGCCGCCAAACTGGTCCATCCCCGCCGTCACGGCTTTCACATAACGCTCGGCCTTGGTGGCGTCTTCCATGCCCCACGGCGTACCAAAGCCCATGAAGGAAGGCGCGACGCCTGGCGCCGTGCCGTTGCGGCAGTTGGCGTCGCAGTCGGAGGTGATGCCCCAGTCGGACAGGATCACGCCTTCGAAGCCGTATTTTCCGCGCAGCAGATCCGTCAGCATGGTCTTGCTGAAGCCGGCCGCCACCTGTTCCAGGGTGATGCCGTCGATCGTGATATTGCCGTCCGGCAGAGCGTAGGTCGGCATGACGGATGCCGCCTTGGCCGTGAAGGCGCCTTCGAACGGTTTCACGTGGTAAGCGAAGTTGTTGCCCGGGTAGGTCATGTAGCGGCCATAGTAATTGTGGCCATCGTAGCCCTCTTTCGTGGCGCCGTAGCCGACCCAGTGCTTGACGACGGCCACCACGCTGCCGTCATGCAGACCCGTGTTCCCATCCTGAAAACCCTCGATATAGTGCTGCACCATGCGCTTGGCCAGGTCCGCGTCTTCGCCAAAGGTGCCGTTGATGCGCGACCAGCGCGGCTCGGTGGCCAGGTCGGCCTGCGGCGACAGCGCCTGCGTGATGCCGACGGCCAGGTATTCCTGGCGCGCGATGTCGCCGAAGCGGCGTACCAGCGCATCGTCGCCGATGGCGGCCAGGCCCAGGGTTTCCGGCCATTGCGAGAATCCCTTGGTGCCGGCGCTGGCGCCCACCGTGTACTGGAAATGGTGGCGCGGGTCCGTGCTGATGGACACGGGAATGCCATGGCGCGACGTTTCGCTCAGGGCTTGCACCTTGTTGTACTGCGCCGCCATATTGGCCGAGTCGCCCGCCATGCGCGTGATGAAGGTGTTGACATACTGCTTGACGATCAGGTCTTGCAGCGCCGTCAAGTCGTAGGCGCCGCCCTGGCCGATGCCGGTGGGGTCGGCCACGGTGGGCGCCGTGCCATGCATCATCAGGCCGGCCTTTTCATCAAGGCTCATGCGCGACAGCAGGTCGTCCGCACGCGCCTCGGCCGACAGGCGCCAGTCTTCGTACGGGTCGATTTTGCCGTTGCGGTTCATATCCTTGAAGGCATAGCCGTCGGCCTGGACCAGATTGAAGGTGGTGGCGCCGAATACGGGCTGCTTGTATTCCTCGCTGACGGTGTCGTTGCCGCAGGCGGCCAGGGCAAGCGTGGCGACGCAGCCGGCGACCACGCGGGCCATCGGTTTCAAAGTGCAATTCATCATTATCTCCAAGACTGTTTTTGTAGGTATCCGGGTGGCATCAGGGCCAGCCCGAAATCAATATAGCGTGAGAATGCGTGAGTTTCTTGACCGCGCAACACGTGCTTTATACCCGCGAGAACAATTTTTGGTTAGATGGCACAACAACCAACAATTTCCTACAAAGTGCTAATATTTGTGAAAAATTACTACAACAAGCAGAATAAGCAGGAGACAACCTTGCACAAACCCGATACGCGCACGGTTTCGAACCGGATCGCGCAGCAATGCGCGCGCGCCATGCAGGCCGATGGCCACGACCCCGCCGAGTTTTTTCAGCGCACGGGCATCACGCCGGCGCAGCTGGACGAGCCGGGCGGCCGCATCAACGCCGAGCGGCATCGCCGCATGACGGCCTACGCGCAGCAACTGCCGCAGCACCGAGGCTTGCTCGACCTCGACGTCACGCACTGGTTCGCGCATTACTCGGGCATCGCCCACGTCTGCTTCAACCGCCCCACCCTGCGCAGCGCGCTGCACGAGCTGCTGCACTTGCGGGGCCTGATCGGCGAATTCGACTTCATGCTGATGAGTGAAAATGGCACGCGCATCGAGATCGAATACCTGTCCGAATTCTGTTCGCTAGGCGGCGCCATGCAGGCGCTGGCCAATTTCCGCATGCTGTCGCTAGTGGCGCGCGCCTACGACGATGGCGCGCCCACCGCCTTCCGTGCCGGCTTCCAGGGCAAGGCGCCGTGGTTCGCGCCGGCCATTTCCGAGTGCTTCGGCGCCGCCGCCACCTTTGGCCAGGCGCGCAATACATTGACGTTTGACGCACCGGCGCTGGACCGGCCCTTCGCCCAGTTCAACGCCATGCTGGCGCCGCACGCGCTGCGGCACGCGCAGGGGCAATTGCAGCAGTTGCAGGGCGCGCAGCTGTTTTCGGCCCGCGTGGAGCAAGCCATCATCGATCTGCTGGGCCGGCAAGGCGCAGGCGATGCCGAAAGCGCCTCGCTGCTGCCGGCCCTGTGCGACGGCCTGGCGATGAACCGCTGGACCTTGCAGCGCCAGCTGCAGCAGGAGCAGACCTCGTTCCGCGCCCTGGAACTGCGCGCCAAGAGCCGCGAATCGCGCCGTCTGCTGCGCGAAACGAGTCTGAGCGTGGTGGAAATCGGCGAACGCCTGGGTTTTTCCTCGCAAAGCGCGTTCACCCGCTTTTTCAAGACCCAGTTCGAACTGCCGCCAGCGCGCTACCGGCACGACATGCAAAGTGCCAATACCGCCGTTTGAACCGAGCTAGTCGCCTGATGGCGCTTGAGCGGCGCTTTTGGCATCAAACGCCAGCCGCGCCGCATCGATGGCGTCGCGGTGGCCATGCGCCCAGGCGCCCAGCGCGCTGATGGGGATCAATAGCGAGCGCCCCAGGTCCGTCAGGGCGTAGTCGACGCGCGGCGGCACGGTGGGGAATACGGTGCGCGTGACGAGTCCGTCGCGTTCCAGCCCGCGCAGGGTCAATGTCAGCATGCGCTGCGAGATGCCGCCGATCAGGCGGCGCATCTCGTTGAAGCGCTTGGTGCCATTGCCGAGCAATATCACCACCATCACGCTCCATTTGTCGCCCACGCGCGTGAGGATATCCGTGATCGGGCGGCAGGAAGCGGCCACGCCCGCATGGCCGCCCTCGTCGCGCATGCGCCGTTCCAGCTCCGCTCCTTGCGCGGCGGCGTCGCCCATAGTCACATCCGTGTGCCCCAGTGTGGAAAAAGTGCCTTCTTGTGCGTTCATTTGATAGTCACTATATTTAACTCGGTTACAAAAACATACCACCCGATCATACCACCCAAGAAGGCACACATGAACATCCTGCACATCGATTCGAGCATCCTCGGCGAGCATTCCCTCAGCCGCCAATTGTCCGCCGCCATCGTCGCCCGCCTGCAAGCGGCCGCGCCCGGCGCCACCGCCCACTACCGCGACCTGGCCGCGCAACCGTTGCCGCAATTTACGGCAGCCCCCAGCGCCGCCGACGGCGCAGCGCTGGCCGGCGCGCTCGAGCAAGTGCTGGCCGCCGACGTCATCGTCATCGGCGCGCCCATGTACAACTTCGCCATCCCCAGCCAGCTCAAATCGTGGCTCGATGCGCTCGCCGTGCCCGGCAAAACCTTCCAGTACGGCGCCAGCGGCCCCGAAGGTTTATTGGGCAGCAAGCGCGTGATCATCGCCTCGACGCGCGGCGGCTATTACGGCGCCGACACGCCGATGGCGGCCCTGGAACACCAGGAAAGCCATCTGCGCGCCTTCCTCGGTTTCCTCGGCGTCACGCAAATCGAGATCGTGCGCGCCGAAGGCGTCAAGGTCAGCGACGCAGCCAGAGAGCAAGCCTTGGCGGGGGCCTTCGAGCAGATCGGCGCGCTGCAAGCCGCGTAAGGGGTGCCGGCTGCGCCGCAAGCCGTCGCGGTGCAGCCGGCAAGGAAGCGCCAGATGCGCTAAGCTGCTGGCACCCCAACCACAAGGACCTCCATGACCCTGATCATCGTCGCCACCATCGATGCCCAAGCCCAACATATCGACGCCGTGCGCGCCGCCCTGGAAGCCATCGTGCCACTGAGCCGCGCGGAAAGCGGCTGCCTGCGCTACGAACTGCACCTCGACAACAAGATACCCACGCGCTTCATCATGCTGGAAGAATGGACCGACAAGGCCGCCCACACGGGGCATGAAGCGACACCGCACTTCAAGACGCTGGTCGCCGCCGTGGGCGACAAGGTCGTCAACATCGACATCGCGGAATTGAGCAAGCTGAAGTAACGGCCGGCGCGCCGCGCAAGCGCGCGGCCATCTTGGCAAGTTGCCATCTATAATATGGCAACTTTTCTTTATGGCCATCATGACTCCATTTTCCTGCATACGCGGCGCCGTAGCGGCAGCCGCCCTGACAATTTGCGCTTGCGCCTCGGCGCAAGCTCCCCTGACCAAGCTGGTGGGCGAATACAATCTGGCCTCGTCGGCAACCGTGCCGGCCAGCACCTGGGGTTACTCCAAAGGACGCATTTCGGTCAAGCAACTCGACGAGCGGCACCTGCTGATCGCCCTGTCCTGCGAGTGGAAACGCGAGCCGAAGGCCGTCTGCGGCGATTATTTCTATGCCCAGCAGCGCGACGACGGCCTGTATCTGCAGGACATGAATACCTTTGCCATGCGCGTGTACTTCGACCCCGCCTCACGCAAGCTGACCATCATCTCACGCGGCGCCGACGCCAAACAGAGCGTGCGGCACGACGTGTTCGCCGCCACGACGGCGCCGCTCACGGATCCCGCTTTGGTACGCCGCATGAAGCGCGAGCTGTCGAATGCCGACAGCAAGGAAAACCGGCGCGTGTTCGGGCCCTACACCAAGTGGGACTATCAGGAAAACCGCATCGAGTTCCAGCGCCAGGACTTGACGGCGCCATGATGCCGCGCCTGATCCAGCCCCTGCGGCGCCAGCTGCTGCGCCTCGCCGGCGTCCTGCTGTGTTCGCCCGTGCTTGCACGCGCGGCAGACAAGGACCTGCCGAACGCCGTGCATCAGCGCATCCTGGCCACCATCGACGCTCCGCTGCCGAAAATACTCAATGTGCAGCATCTGGCGCTGATACGGCGCTTCAACATCGGCTGGTCGCCTGTGGAAAGCGGCGCGCCCATGCTCAATCCGGCCTACCCGCTGGGCAAGGGCGACACCCTGCAACTGGCCATGCAGGCCATCGCCAGCAAGGATGCGGCGCTGGCCGCGCAACGCCTGATGGAAGCGGCGCTGCTGCTGCCCCACTTCGTGCAGATGGCCGACCTGAAGCCAGGCAGCTATGCCAACGGCAAGGCGCCGTTCGCCCTGACCAGGCAGCATCTGACACTGCTGCGGCAACAGTCGTGGATGTCGCTGGAAATGCTGGGCATGGCGGCGGAAGACTACCTGGCCGAAGGCTATTGGCCCACCCCGTCCGTGGACGGCAAGCGGCCGTATGGCGACTTCACGAATTACCCGGTCGAAATGGCGCAAGCGCTGGGCCTGCCAGTGCGCAAGGAAGCGAACGGCAACCTGGCCATCACGCCGCAGTTGAGAACGGAACTGAAAACGCTGCACCAGCAGACCATGGCGGCGCTGCAAGTGTTTGTGCGCGAAGCGGGCTTGCGGCGCAATACGGTCTGACACGCAGGCAGCCTGGACGGGCGCAATGGAACTACCCTTTTTCAATTCCGATCATTTTTGGCGGCGACGGGTCTTTTCTGCGCTCGCATACCAATACGCGCAATGCGACAGATAGCGGCACGCCATTTGTGTGCAAATATTTGGCTGCCACGGCGGTGCCAAGCATTTCCTGGAAAATAATCGCCACATCTATTTTTTGTGCCATCAATGCATCGATCCGCCTGGGATGATCAAGCGCCACCTGCGCGAGCCCACCGATGTAATTTTTATTTACCATGTAAATTCATGTCAAGTATGGGACAAGCACCGTATGCTGCCGCTTCAGCCTGCCGCAATTCGACAGACCGCCTTGATTGATCCTTTTCCAGTACCAAGTATTTTTTATTTCTTCAAGCAGACATCACTCACTGAACCACTGCTGACCCCATATCCTAGCAGTAAGAATATATTCTAAAATCAATACACAAAAAACATTGACTTACATCAACTCAGATAATGCAACAGGCTTGGAATTGTAAAAATGTAAAATCAATATTCCATTGAGAAATAATTTACCAACCACAAGAAACATTAATTCCCATCTGGAATTTATTTTATTTAGAATAATATAAATTTCCCAGTGAAATTTTTAACAGACGAGCGATTCCTTCGTGCGCTAGAGAAAATTTTTATATAGTAATATTTAAAAGATATTCAAAGCATTTTGGGTGAGCATTCCGGATGGTAAAAAAAGAAACACTTCATACGTCATCGAGTTTACGCAGCGAACGACGCGGGTATTAAGGTCGCTCAATGTTGAGTCTGGACGGATGAAGATTGATATCAAAGACACGGCGATGCCGTTCGACACGCGTATAGTCGATGCCTGGGTCAGCATCGAAGACGGCATCCTGTGGCTGGAGCATGAAACGGGAGAGGACTATACGGTGAAGATCGGGCTTGCCACGGTGCTACGCTGGTCACGTGAGCCCAAATGGTAAGCAGACTGCCACCGTGCGGGAAGCGGGCTTGAGGCGCAATGCCTTGCCATAAGCAGGGTATTACAAGGCATCGAGGTTTGCCAGCATCTTGCGCGCCTGTTCCTTGAAATCGGCGATTGCCGCCTCGTCCATCTTCTCCAGCTGGCGATACGCCATGCCTATGCGGGGATTGCGTTCCAATGTGTCCGCGTTGCGATGGAAAAAATCCCAGTACAGGGCATTGAAGGGACAGGCGCGCTCGCCGATGCGCGCCTTTTTATCGTAATGGCAGCCCTTGCAATAATCGCCCATGCGGTCGATATACGCGGCGCTGGAGACATACGGCTTGGTGGCCAGCAGCCCGCCATCGGCGAACTGGCTCATGCCGACGGTGTTGGGCAGTTCCACCCACTCGAAGGCATCGATATAAATGCCCAGGTACCAGCCATGCACCCTGGCAGGATCGAGACCGGCCAGCAGCGCGAAATTGCCGATCACCATCAGGCGCTGGATGTGATGCGCATGCGCCTGTTCCAGCGACTGGGTGATCGCCTGCGACAGGCAATGCATCTTCGTCTTGCCATCCCAGAACCATGCCGGCAGCGGGCGCGCATGGCCAAAGAAATTCTTCTCGGCATACCCAGGCATATGGGCCCAATACACGCCGCGCACATATTCGCGCCATCCCAGTATCTGGCGTATAAAACCCTCGACCGCGGCCAGCGGCGCATGGCCCGCCTGATAAGCCGCTTGCGCCCTGGCGACGACTTCGCGCGGGTTGAGCATTTTCACGTTCAGCGCGAACGACAGCAGGGAATGAAACAAGCGCCACGCCTTGACGCTCATCGCATCCTGGAAGTCGCCAAAATGCGGCAAGCCCCGCTCGATGAAGGCATCGAGCTGCTGCAGCGCTTCATCCCGGTTCAGCGCCCACGCCAGCCGCTCGGCATGCGGCGCGCCGAAGCTCTTCACGCCTGCGGCGACGATGCTTTGCCATAGCCGAGAATGGTCATGCACGGTGCGCGGATCCTGCGGCTCGGCGGGCGTGCCGCGCCAGGGCTTGCGGTTATCGTGATCGAAGTTCCACTGGCCGCCGACGGGCTTTTTCGCGTCTTCCATCAGCACCTGATGCGTGCTGCGCATCTGGCGGTAGAAAAACTCCATCAGCCACTGCTTGCGTCCGGCGAAAATATCGGCAGCCTCGTGGCGGGCCGTGTAGAAATGGTCGCTGTCGACCATCAGCCATGGAATGCGCGAACGGCGCCCGGCCTGGTACAGCTGCTGGTCAAGGCGCCACTCGTCGGGCGCCTGGTATTCGAAGGCGGCGGCGTCATAGTGGCGTATCAGCGCTTCGATATTGTCCGGTATCGACAGCGTGCTTGCCACGTCGTCGATGGCGATGTAATGCACGGTGTGGCCGAGCTGGCGCAACTGGCGCGCCAGCTCGCGCATGGCAGCGAAGATCGCCAGGATTTTCTGCGCATGATGCAGCACATAATCGGTTTCTTGCCGCACTTCCATCAAGACATAGATGGTGGCGCCATCGACCTCGGTGAACCAGCGATGCCGCGCATTGAGCTGGTCACCGAGTATCAGGCGCAGCGTGGGCTTCGGTGAGGTCATGATTATTCTTTGCAATGGTTGAAATCGCCATGGCGGCGCTTATCCTTGCGGCGCCGGCACCGGCTGCGCTGCGGGAGCAGGCGCAGGCGCCGCCTCTTGCACCGCCTTGCCATGCGACTCCTGCCCGCCCTCGCCTTCGGGCGGCATGGCCAGCGGCGCTGGCGGTGCGCCCTCTTGCAGCAAGTCACCCGGCTCTTCCACCGGTTCATCCTCGGGCTCGTCGACCGGCTCCACGTGGCGCAGCGGCGGCGGTGGCTTGCCGCCAGGGAAGATGGCGTCGCGCGACAGTTTTCCCGTGTCGAGCGCCGTCTTGAAGAAGTCGCCCACCACCAGCACGGCGTTGTGGCCGCCCTGGCCCCAGTAATTGCTGCGCATGGTGACGCGCGCGTCATTGAAGCCGACCCAGGCGCCGCCCACCAGTTCCGGATGCATCAAAATAAACCAGCCGTCCGCATTGTTTTGCGTGGTGCCGCTCTTGCCGGCCACGTCGGAACGGATGCCGAAGCGGCTGCGGATGGCCGTGCCCGTGCCGCGGTCGATCACGCCGCGCATCATGTCCGTCAGGGTGGCGGCCGATGCTTCCTGCATGGCACGCTTGGGCTTGTCTTCGCCGAAGCGGGCGATGACCTTGCCTTCACGGTCGGTGATGTGCGTGACGACAAACGGCAGGCGCGCCTCGCCCTGGGCCGCGATGCTGGCGTAGGCGTTGACCATTTCCAGCAAGGTGACGGGACTGGTGCCCAGCGCCAGCGACGGCACTTTTTCCAGCTTGCTGTCGCGGATGCCGAGCGCGCGCGCCAGCTTGATGATCGGCGGCAAGCCGACGTCTTGCATCACTTGCGCCGTGATGGTGTTTTTCGAGTAGACGAGACCATCGCGCATGGTCATGTCGCGCCCCGTCGTGCCGCTCATGTCCGTCGGGCGCCATTTGGTGCCGTCGGCCGCCTTGATATCCATCACTTCATCGCGGTAGACGTGCTCGGGACTTAAACCCTTTTCCAGCGCCGCGCCATACACGATGGGCTTGAAGGTCGAGCCGGGCTGGCGCGCCGCCTGCGACACGTGGTCGAACTGTTCGCGCGCAAAGTCGCGGCTGCCCACCCAGGCGCGCACGGCGCCCGTGGCCGGATCCATGGCCGTAAAGCCCGCTTCCAGGCGCGTCTTCGACTTGCGCAGGGCCGCCATGAAGGCGCGGTCGCCCTTCAGTTGCGCCAGCGCCGCCTCGGGCGTGCCGCCGGCCGCCGTCAGCTTGCGGTAGTCAGCCGACTCGCGCACGAAGCTGTCGAGCAAGCCAGGATGCGATTTCCAGAAATAATCGAAGGGCACGCTGCCGCCCTGCATGCCCGCGTACATGCCCGTCGAGGTGGACGACGGCACGCCGGCGCGGCTCCATTCCACGTCGGCAATCGCCTGCAAGGCATTCGCCTGGCGCTCGACGGCGCGCTCGGCCGCCTGCTGCAAATCGTGGTCGAGCGTGGTGTGCACAATCAAGCCGTCGCGCTCCAGGTTGTAGTCGTTTTCGTCGGCCCAGTCGATCAGCCACTTGCGCACATAGGCCGTGAAATGGCTGTCCGATTGCGCCCGCTCGCTCTGGCGCTCGAAATGCAGGCGCAGCGGACGCTTGATCAACTGTTTATAGCGTGCCTCGTCGATGACGTCGTGCTTGCGCATCTGCCCCAGCACCACGTTGCGGCGCTGCAGGGAACGTTCCGGGTTGCCGACGGGATTGTAGTAATTCGTGCCCTTGAGCATGCCGACCAGGGTGGCGCTTTCCAGGATATCGAGGCGCGAGGCGGGCTTGTCGAAGTAGGTGCGGGCCGCCATTTCGATGCCGTAAGTGTTGTACAGGAAGGGTACCGTATTCAGATAGGCTTCCAGGATTTCCGTCTTGCTGTAGGTGGCCTCGATTTTCAGGGCCGTGATCAGCTCCTTCAGCTTGCGGTTCAGGTTGCGCGAGCGGCCGATTTCCTCGGGGAACATATTGCGCGCCAGTTGCTGCGTGATGGTGGAACCGCCCTGGGGGTTGCCGCTTGCGGTGTGCAAGACGGCGCCTGCCGTGCGCGTAAAATCGATGCCGTGGTGGTCATAGAAACGGTGGTCTTCCGTCGAGATCAAGGCGCTGATCACGTTCGGCGAAATCTGCTTCAAGGTGACCCGTTCCTGCAAGCCCTGGTCGAAGCGGGCCAGCTCCTCGCCGCCGGCGCTGACCATGGTGCTCGGCGCGGCCGCGCGCGCCTGGCGCAAGTCGTGGATGCTGGGCGTGAGGGGAATCAGCAACAGCATGTACACGGTCAGCAGCGCCAGCACGGCCAGGAAAGACCATAGCCCCAGCACCAGCGCGCGCCGTACGGGCGGCAGGGTCATCAGGTGCGCGTGGCCACGCCGGTACAGCGCCACCGCCTTTGTCCACACCACTCCCGCCATGCGCAAGGCTTGCGCGCGCGCCCATGTCCATGCCTGCCGTGCTTTTTCCTGAAACTGCTCCATGCCTGATGCCATGCTTGTAACCTTGTCTGATGCCGGAAAATCCGTTTCAGCAAGTATATAGGGCGGGCAACAAAGCGGGCCGGATTTTACGCCAGGCAAGCATCGAGGCGCGCCAGGGTGACGCCGACATACGCGCCCACGCAGCGCGCGTCATGCGTCGTAAACGGGTTTTCCAGTTGCAGCAGGCCGCAATCGCAGATGACAGGATCGACCTGGGTCACGACGCCCAGCGCCAGATAGCGCCAGCCATCAAGGCGCTGCAAGCGCTTTTCTTCACCCGGGTTGGCGCGGAAGATGGCGTCCCAGTCGTCAAGTTCGCTGGCCATGGGCCACAGTTCGAGCTGGACGTGCGTGCCGGCGGCCATCTGCGCGCCGCCGAACTCGTCCATCACGTGCAGGCGCTGGCCATCCACCTCGATGACGGCTTCCAGGTACGCTCCCTCGGAGGCGATGAAGGTGGCGGCAACGATGCTGGCCGTCACTTCTGCGCCTGCTCCAGCAAGGCCGGCAATTCTTTCAGCATGGCTTCGCGCGTGCGCAGGCCTGCGGACTGCTGGCCCTTCTGCTCGTCCTGCACCAGGCGCGCAAAGACGATGCTGCGCTCGCCCTTGCTGGCCCAGCCCACGAACCAGCCGTAGCCATGCGCTTCGTCAAAGCTGCCGTCGGCCTTGCGCGGGAAGGCGGCGCCCGTCTTGCCATGCACTTGCCAGCCGCCCACGTCCGCCAGGCGGGTCAGGCGCTGCGTTGCTTCCATCGCCTGTTTCGTCACGGGCAGCTGGTAATTGACCAGCTTGCGCAAGAACCCCAGCTGTTCCAGCGGAGAGATTTTCAGCGAAGAACTGATCCACGAACGCTCCAGGCTGTTGTCCTTGCCCGGATCGCCCGAGACGTCCGCATTGCCATAGCGCAAAGCCTTCGCGTATTTCTGGAAGCGCTCGGCGCCCAGCGCCTGCGTGATCTGCTGCGAATACCAGACGACGGAATACTGCATCCAGCGCGACGGGTCCGTATCCTGGCGCCAGGCTTCGCCGCCCCAGTCCACGTAGCCCTGGCGGTACGGCAGGGCCGGCTTGTGCTCGTCCTTGAGGAAGCCGGCGTCATAGCCCATCAGGCTGAGCGCGATCTTGAACGTGGATGCGGGGGTGACTCTGTCGAGGCAATTGCCCTCTTGCAGCAAGACGGCGCCCGTTTTGGCATCGGCCATGGCCGTGCAGATGGTGGCGGCCCGGGCCTGCGAAGCGGCCAGGGTGGCGGCCGTCAGGCCGAGGATAAACTGGAACAATGCGCGATATTTCATGGGCCTCCGGGGTTGGGGGAGAAGGACAAAGCGAAATTGTACCGGGCAGCACGGCGCGATGCCAGCGCTGATAACATTGCCTTGACGTTAGTGACCGCCCGGCTGGCGTTCCCGCTTCAGCCGCTCCTCTTCCAGCTCGTCCATACCCAGCTTTTCCTCGTCAATCAGCGCATGCTCGCGCCGTTCGCGTTCCAGCTCCGCTTCCAGGCTGTCATCATTGACTTCCCGCTCGATTTTCTCCGGCATGCTGTCCTCCTCCACGGTGGTTGACTAGTAATCTCCGGCAAGCTTGCCCGCCTGCGCCACGGCATCGTGCGGATGCAGGCTTTCCATATGCCGTACGGTAACACGCGCCTGCGGATGGCGTGGCGCCAGCGCCGCCTGCACGCGGCGGGCCGCATCTTCCACATACATCAGGTTAGCACCATTCAGGCGCGCGAACGCCTGTTCGTCCGCCCGTTTCACGGCCGTCTGCAGCGGCGTCGCCAGCGCCGCCTCCACCAGGTCGATCAGGGGGAACAGCTCCAGCTCCGCCTGCTCCGTCAATGACACGGTGACCGTCGCCGTGCTGCGCTGGCTGTGCGGCGTGGCCAGGCTCGCGTGTTCCTGCAGCCAGGCGCGCGCGGCCGCGCCGTGGATGCCGCCCGCGCCGAACCGCGCCGCGAAGGCGTCGGCCAGCAGTTGCCGCGACAGCGCCGCCGAACATGGGCAAGTCGACGAGTAGCCGATCTCCACCGTCAGGGACAGCGCAAAGCCCTGCGGAGTAACACTGGCCTGCAGGCGCACGGGATACGATTTCCAGCCCGACAAGCCCGCCGTCAGCAGCGCCGGCTGGCGCCGCAGCAAGGGAAACGCCAGCGCCAGGCGCGCCTGCGTGCTGCCGCAATCGGCATGGCTGTCCACCATGCGCCGCAGCACGGCGGCCAGCCCTCCCGCATCGAGCGGCTGCGCGGCGGCAAACGCATCGAGCAGCAGATACAAACGCGACATGTGGATGCCCTTGACGTACGGGTCGGGCAAATCGACTTGCACGTCGGCCCAGGCATGCACTTGCTGCGCCTGCCCGCCCTCTTCCAGCCACAGGGGCAAGGCGATGCCCTGCATGCCGACCCACTCGAGCGGCAGGGGGCTGCCCAGATGGGGGCCGGCCGCCACGTCAGGCAGGGGCGAGGAAATCGAATCGCGCTTCATGGGATGACTCCATATGCAAACAAGTTGCATATCATGAAGAAAAATCACCATATTTGCAAGCAACTTGCATTAATGGGGCATATTGACGGGTCAGCTGGCCTTGCGAAACGTCAGATTGATACGCTGTGCGCCCAGTACGGCGTGTTCACCTTCCTTCAGCGGCGCCACGCCGTGGAAGCGCAGGCGGTCGGCGCCGCCCCACACCACCACGTCGCCGTGCAGCAGGCCGATGCGCGCCGCCTTGTCGGCCCGCTCGGCGCCGCCAAACAGGAAGGTGGCGGGCAAACCAAGCGAGACGGAGACGATGGGCGCGTTGAAATCGCATTCATCGCGGTCCTGGTGCAGGGCCATGCGCGCGCCTGGCGAGTAACGGTTGAGCAGGCAGGCGTCGGGAACAAAGCCCGGATAGCCGGCCGCCTGCGCCGCCTCTTGCGCCAGGCGCAGGAACACGGGCGGCATCGGCGGCCAGGGAAGACCGCTGTCCGGATCGCGCCGCGCATAGCGGTAGCCGCGTCCATCCGTGACCCAGCCAAGAGGGCCGCAATTGCTCATGGCAACCGACATGCGCAAGCCGCCCGGCGTGGCCATGTGGCGCAGGGGCGCGGCCAGCACGATGGCGTCCAGGGCCGGCAGCAGCTCGTCCAGGTAAGGCAGCGCGAAAGCGCGCAGCAGGACGGACGCGCACGAGCCCGGCACCAGCGGCACGGGGCCGGCCGGGACTTGTTCTTCATCGGCGAACAGGGACAGGTTCATGCCGCCTATTTTAGCCGCGCCATGGAAAAAGCGCGCGCGGCCGCCCCATGGTGCGCTACAGTAGCGCTTCCAGCCACTACCCGACTCCCTGACGATGGATCATTACGCCGATTTGCTGCAAACCCTGGCGCAGCAGGAAGAAACCCTGCAATTCGAACGCTTCGACAACGACGCCGCGCTGGCCGTGGGCCTGTGGATCGTCGAAGAAGTGCGCAAGCGGGGCAAGGCCATCACCGTCAACATCACGCGCAACGGCCAAGTGCTGTTCCACCACGCCATGACGGGCGCCACGGCCGACCAGGCGGACTGGATACGCCGCAAGAACAATACGGTGCAGCGCTTTTGCCGCAGTTCCTATTACATGGGCATCTCGTATAAAAGCCGCGGCAGCACCTTCGAAGACGTGAAATACCTCGATGACATCGAATACGCGGGCCACGGCGGCGCCTTTCCCCTGCTGATACGCGGCGTGGGACTGGTCGGCACGGTGACCGTTTCCGGCCTGGCGCAGGCGGACGACCACGCGCTGGTGGTGGCCGCGCTGCAGGCGCAGCTGGACGCGCACTGACGCCTCGCAGGCGCCATCCGCGCCGGCTACCGGGACAGGCTCTAAATGCGCTGGCCGCCGTCGATGGGAATTTCCGCGCCCGTGATGTACGAGGCGCGCTCGCTGCACAGGAACTCCACCAAATCGGCCACTTCGGCCGTCGTGCCCAGGCGGCGCAGGGGAATTTGCGTGTCGACGATGTGCGAAGTGCCAGGCGACAGGATGGCCGTGTCGATTTCGCCCGGTGCGATCGCGTTGACGCGCACATTCAGCGGCGCCATGTCGTTGGCCATTTCGCGCGTCAGCGACGCCAGCGCCGCCTTCGAACTGGCGTAGGCGGAGCCGGCAAACGGGTGCACGCGGTAGCCGGCGATCGAGCACAGGTTCACGACGGCGCCATGCGCGTTCGACAATTCCTGCGCGAAGCCGCGCGTCAGGGCCAGCGGCGCAAAAAAGTTGGTGTTGTACATTTCCTGCCACGTCTGCATGTCGGTGGTCAGCGAATTGACGCGCGAGCCGCCCGGTCCTTTCGGCGACACGCCCGCATTGTTGACCAGGGCGTGCAGTTTCGAGTCGCCCAGCATGGGGCGCAGCGTCTCGACCATCTGTCCGATCTGGCTCAGGTCCGACAAGTCCATGCACACATGCGTGTTGTGCTCCTGGCTGCGTGGGCAACCGCCGGGAATCGGGCTGCGCGAGACGGTGATGACCCGCCAGCCCAGGCTGCGGAAGCGTTCCGCGACGGCGTGGCCGATGCCGCGGCTGGCGCCCGTGACGATGGCGGTTTTCTGTTCCATTTTCTGTTCAATCTTGTGCTCAATGTGCGTCATGTTCTTCCTCGTTCTGTTCTTGTTCGCTTGCGCCGGCGTGGATGCGCTCCTGGCGCATGACATAGGCCAGCATCTGCGTGCCGCCATCGAGGATGTCCTGTTCGATGGCGCGTCGCGCGGCCGCGCCGTCGCGCTGGCGCAGCGCGCTGATGATGGCGTGATGATGACCCACCCGCATGTCGGGCGAAAAGCTGGCGTAGCCGGCGGCGATCAGGGGCGCCGTCTGCATCCACAAATGGTCGACGAAGCGTTTCAAGGTCGGCATGCCGGCCGCCTGCGCCAAGCCCAGGTGAAACGCCTGGTTGCATTGCAGGGCCGCCGCCAGGTCGTGGCGCGCGATGGCCTCTTCATTCGCCTGCAGCAGGCGCTCCAGGTCGGCCAGGGTAGCGTCGTCGATGCGCTGCGCCGCTTCGAACGCGCCCAGGCCTTCCAGTTCCAGGCGCAGCGCGCGGATTTCCAGGTAGCGCGCCACGCTCAGCACGGGCACGCGGAAGTCACGGGGCGAGCGCAGCACCAGCGCCTCTTCCTGCACCAGCTGCAGCATGGCGTCGCGCACGGGCGTCACGCTCGTGCCCAGCTGCAGCGCCAGCTCACGGATGCGCAACCGGTCATTCGGCTGGAAGCGCCCGGCCGCCAGCGCTTCGCGCAGCATGGCGTATACGGACTTGCCCAGATTGACGTGCACCAGACTGTCCAGTTGATGGTTCATGCGTGTGTTTGATCGTTGAAAAATTATGATGCATCATACATCAATGTGAAAAACGGTGTTTTTCCCTGCGTGCGCCGAAGACGGCATGCGCCGCCAGGCCGTACAATCAGCCGCCACCGTCTCGAAAGGATTGCAATTGAACTGGGATTATCCGCAGGCCCACACCCTGCCCGTCACGCCCGAAGCGGGCGACATCGATGGCTTGCAGCACACCAACAACGCCGTCTACGTGCGCTGGTGCGAGCATATCGCCTGGCACCATTCGGCCACCCTGGGGCTGGACCTCGACGATTACCGGCGCCTGGACCGGGCCATGGCGATACGCCGCGGCGAATACGACTACCTGCTGCCGACGCGGGCCGGCGAAGCGCTGACCCTGGCCACCTGGCTGTGCGCCAGCGATGGCCGCTCCAGCATGGAACGGCGCTTCCAGCTGATCCGCGACAGCGACGGCGTCACCGTCGTGCGTGGACGCTGGGACTTGATCTGCATCGAATTGAGCAGCGGGCGCGCGCGCCGCCTGCCGCCCGAGTTCCTGGCCGTGTACGAACCAGCCATCGTCGCGGCAGGCACGTAAAGCGGACGCCTGGGCCGCCGTTTTGCGCGCCGTTCGGCGAAGATGCGGGGCTTTTCTTGCGCCTCCGCAGTGCAACATGCATTTCGCTCCTGCTTTGCCCGTGCATGCTTTAGAATCAGCGACCTCAGCCCCGTAAAAACAGGATAAAACATATGACGGCAGTCGGGAATACCGAACCACAAGAGCTCAAGCGCGGCCTGAAAAGCCGCCACATCCAGCTCATCGCCCTGGGCGGCGCCATCGGCACCGGCCTGTTTCTGGGCATCGCGCAAACCATCAAGATGGCCGGCCCCTCGGTTCTGCTGGGCTACGGCATCGCCGGCGTCATCGCCTTTTTGATCATGCGCCAGCTGGGCGAGATGGTGGTCGACGAACCCGTCGCCGGCTCCTTCAGCTATTTTGCCGACAAATACTGCGGGCACCTGCCCGGCTTCCTGTCGGGCTGGAATTACTGGGTGCTGTATGTGCTCGTCAGCATGGCCGAACTGACGGCCGTCGGCATCTATGTGCAGTACTGGTGGCCGGACGTGCCCACCTGGGTCTCGGCGCTGATCTTCTTTTGCGTCATCAACGCCATCAGCCTGCTCAATGTGAAGGCTTTCGGCGAGATGGAATTCTGGTTCGCCCTGATCAAGGTGGTCGCCATCATCGGCATGATCGTGTTCGGCGCATACCTGCTCGCTTCCGGCGACGCGGGTCCGCAAGCCTCGGTGGCCAACCTGTGGCAGCACGGCGGCTTCTTCCCGAATGGCTGGCAGGGACTGGTGATGGCCATGGCCGTCATCATGTTTTCGTTCGGCGGCCTGGAACTGGTGGGCATCACGGCGGCCGAGGCGGACGATCCGAGCACGACGATTCCGCGCGCCACCAACCAGGCCATCTACCGCATCCTGATTTTCTATATCGGCGCGCTGGGCATCCTGCTGTCGCTGTACCCGTGGCAAAACGTCGTCACCGGCGGCAGCCCCTTCGTGCTGATCTTCCATGCGCTTGACAGCAACCTGGTGGCCACGGCCCTGAACGTGGTGGTGCTGACGGCCGCCCTGTCCGTCTACAACAGCGGCGTGTACTGCAACACGCGCATGCTGTTCGGCCTGGCCAAGCAAGGCAATGCGCCGCGCGCGCTGCTGCACCTGAACCGCCGCGGCGTGCCGCTGGTGGCGCTGGGCGTATCGGCCCTGGCGACGGGCGCCTGCGTAGTGGTCAATTACTTCATGCCGGGCGAAGCGTTCGAAGTACTGATGGGCCTCGTCGTGTCGGCGCTGATCATCAACTGGGCCATGATCAGCTGGATCCATTTGCGCTTCCGCGCGCAGAAAAAAATCGAAGGCAAGACGACCTTGTTCCAGAGCCTGGGCTACCCGTTCACCAACTACCTGTGCCTGGTGTTCCTGGCCGGCATTCTGGTGATCATGTATTTGACGCCAGGCCTGCGCATTTCCGTCTACCTGATCCCCGTGTGGCTCGCCGCGCTGGGCGTCGGTTACTGGATCAAGCAAAGCAAGGCCAGGGCATAGGCTTGCGCTGTATTTTGCAATCGGCAAACAAAAAGCCCGTCTTCGCAGACGGGCTTTTGACATTGGAGGCTGCCGTTTCTAGGTGGCAGTGGCTCCGCCCTCGTCCTGCAGCATATCGGCTCGCCACGTGCTGATGGTCATGCCCGCATACGACTGCAGCAGCACGTCGTCGCTCAAGGTCAGCATCGCCTGCTGGCGCTGCTCCGCCTTTTTCTCTGGAGTCATGCCCAGCTCGTCCGTCTTGTAAGGCCCCAGCACGGGCAGCAAGTCGCGCAGCACGGAGTAGTTGCCTGGCGTGGTCTTGTCCGATTCCAGCTTGCCCAGGAAATACTTCATGACGCGCTCGGACTGGTTGCCCTCCTGCCGCAAGCTCGCCTTGACCATCTTGCCATCCTTGTACGCCACTTGCGCATCGCTGCTGGCCGTATCCTCGATCTGATGGTAGGTATAGTTCTGCGATTCCGTATTGTCCAGCAGGCGCAGCGGCACGCCGGGGACGAGCGTTTCATGGAAGCTGGCGCTCAGCTTCGATTGCTGCTGCTGCCGGATCGACCGCTCGTCCTGGCTGGCGCCGGCCTGCTCCGTCTTTTGCGACACTTCATAATTGAAGCCATCCCTTTCCGCACTGCGCATGGGATTGCTGAATTTCACGGTTTGCGACACGGAGGCGCTGAAATCGGCCAGTCCCGTCAGGATGGACTTGTCCTCGGCCGCCAGGCGCCATTTGCCCGTCGCGGGATTGTCCGTGGCCACCTGTGGCGCGGCGGCGTTGCTGTGCAAGGCAGTGAAGCTATCCTTGAGCATGGACACCAGGCCCGCGTCGCCATGGCCGCGCGACGCCGCCTGGTCGAACTGTTTCATGTAACTGTCCAGCGCCTTGGCTTGGCGCTCCTTGCTACCCAGGGTATTGAGTTGGCTGGCGTCGACCTTCAGGTCGACGCTGCCGGCCAAGCCGCTGAAGCTGACTTTGCGCTGTGCGCCATCAGCCTGGAAATCGAGGGTTTGAACACTTTCCGGCTCGCCGCGCACCTTCACTTCCGCATGCAGCTTCACCGACTCGAGCACCTGCTGGTCGAACTGCATCAAGCCTTCCAGCTTGATTTTCGGCGTACTTTGTCCCATGCCGTCGATGGCTTCCTGGAAACCTTTCGCCAGCTCGCCCAGGGCGCGCGCTTCAGCGTCGCTGAGGTCGCCGCTGGTCGTCATGTTCACGGCCAGGCCGTCGCCCTGGCTGTCGAGCGACAGCTTGACTTCGACGCCGCTCTTGGTGGTGATGCTGAGGGACACCCGGTCTTCGCCATTGCCATGCAGGCTGCCGGGCGCGATGCCGGATGCGCCATAGATATTCGGCGTGGTGCTTGGCGGCGGCTGCCGCATCGCCTGCGAGAAATTATAGTTTCCCAGCTTGGCCTGTCCCAGCATGGCCGCGCCCAGGCCGCTGAAGCGGCCGCCAAACGCGTACGACGAGAAACTCTTCGTCATCGCTTCGCTGACCTTGTCGCGCGTCGTGCTTTCCCACACCATGGGCGCTTTCACGAACGCTGCCGGCTTGCCGTCGTTCACGCTCTCCGGGCTGAGCGCGACGATGGCAGACGGCGTAGATGCGGGCGCCGGCGCCTCCGGGCGGTTCGACGTGGTGGCGGAGGCCCGTGACGGGGCGCTATTCCAGTTGGACAGTGGAGAAATGGAGGTCATGGCGCTGTCACCTTGCAAATGGAGAGAAGAGGCATCATAAAAGTTCGATATGGTTAGTTTTTTTGCAATCACCTGGCGCCAGGCAAACCTGGCGTCATGTTATCTGGCGTGATGGCAAGTACTGCATGGCAATACTGCATTAACGGCAAGAAACGACAAAGCATGAGCGTCGGGGAAATGAAACATTTTCATGCCGCCAGCCTTGACTACCCACAACAAGTTGAATCTCTGCCGGGAATGTCCATTAAAATGCCAATATGGAACACAAGATTCTGCACGCCCCGCTGGCCAGCTTTACCGACTTGTTGCTCGATGCCGTGTGCATGGTCGACGTGGAGGGGCGCTTTGTTTTCGTCAGCGCCGCCTGCGAACGCATCTTCGGCTATACGCAGCAGGAAATGATCGGCAAGCGCATGCTCGACCTGGTCGCTCCCGCCGACCGCGCGCGCACCCTGGCCGCCGCGCAAGCCATCATGGATGGCCATGCGCAGACGCACTTCGAGAACCGCTACCTGCGCAAGGATGGCAGCCTGGCGCACATCATGTGGTCCGCCCGCTGGTCCGCCGCCGACCAGCTGCGCGTGGCGGTGGCGCGCGACATCACCTTGCTGAAACAGGCGCAGGCAAAGCAGGCTGCGCTGTACGCCATCTCCGAAGCCATGCAGGCGACGCAAGACTTGCCCGCCTTGCTGCACCGCATCCAGCTCATCATCGGCGAACACTTGCCGACGCGCAGCCTGACCTTGCTGCTGCATGACGAACACGGCGTGCAAGCTCCGATGACCTCGCATGCCGACGACAGCGCGCCCCAGCCAACCTCGTCGCTGGCCAGCCTGCTGTGCGACGAAGTGCTGCGCAGCGGCCGTCCGCTGCGTCTGCAGGCGGGCCAACTGGCCGGCCTGCCGGCGGCGCTGCAAACGGCGGCCTGCGCCCTGTCCTCGTGCTGGCTGGCCGTGCCGCTGTATTCTTCCCTGGGCAGCATCGGCGCGCTGGCCCTGCAAGGGGGCCAGGACGCCGTCATCGGCTCGGCGCAAGACCAGGATCTGCTGCAATTTGTTGCCAAGCAACTTGCCACCGCCATCGAGCGGCGCCAGTTGCAGACGCAAATGCAGTTCATGGCCATGCACGACGAGCTGACCCGATTGCCGAACCGCCGTCTGTTCCACGACCGCCTGCACACGGCGTTCGCGCGCGCGCACCGCCAGGAAGGCCGGCTGTCGCTGCTGTTTCTCGACCTCGACAATTTCAAGCGGGTCAACGACGAGCACGGCCATGCCTGTGGCGACCTGCTGCTGCAAACGGTGGCGAGCCGCCTGCGCGATTGCATGCGTGAAACCGACACCCTGGCCAGGATGGGCGGCGATGAATTCGTCGTGCTTCTGGAAAGCAATGCCGCGCCGGTGGACGTCAGCCTGATCGAGCAAAAGATCCATGCGGCCCTGGCTGCGCCGCTGCACCTGGGCAACGGACAGCAATTGCAGATCGCCGTCAGCATCGGCGTGGCCCACTATCCGGAAGACGGCGATACCACGCAGCAGTTGCTGCGCCATGCGGACCGGGCCATGTACGCTTCGAAGGTGCTGGCCGCCGCCTCGCGCTAGCCCACGCCCGCCCTTGGCGACAGTCGCGCATGCTATACTTTCCGCGATGCTGAGACTCTTCAAAACATGGGTGATCCTGCTGTTGATCACGGCGGTGCCACTGCAAACGGCCGCTGCGGACTCCATGCTGGCGTGCGCGCCTTTCGCAGCCGCGCCTGCCGCCGCAGTGCCGGCCGCCTGCCAGCATCACGCCGCGGACAGCGCCAGCACGCCAGAAGACAACAAGCCCCCTGCCAAGCACCCCGCATGCGGCGCCTGCTCCAGTTTTTGCGCGGGCGCGCTGATGCCGCCCTGCCTCGCCCTGCCTGCCGTGCCCTGCACCGGCGCGCAACAAGTCGCCATCGCAACGTCCACCTTGCCGACCGGATTCATTCCCGACGGCCCGCGCCGGCCGCCGAGACCGCTTTCCGCATAGCCCCAAGCACGTCCCACACAGGCCACCGAGGTGGCCACGATAGACCTACTTCGTCTGAAAGCAGCACATGATCAAACATTTATTAGTGCGCGGCGCCTTCGCCGCCATGCTGGGCCTGCCCACGTTCGCCATGGCGGCCCTGCCCGTCATTGAAGTCTACAAGAGCGCCTCGTGCGGCTGCTGTTCCGCATGGATCAAGCACCTGGAAGCGAACGGCTTTACGGTGCGCGCGAAAAATGTCGAGATGCCGGCGCAATACCGCAAGCTGGCCGGCATTCCCGACGCGCTCGGCTCCTGCCACACGGGCCTCGTCAACGGCTACGCCATCGAGGGCCATGTACCGGCCAGCGAAATCAAGCAGTTGCTGCGCGAGAAACCCAAGGCCAAAGGCCTGGCCGTGCCGGCTATGCCGATGGGTTCGCCAGGCATGGAAGGACCGCGCAAGGATGCGTATGACGTCCTGCTGGTCAAGAACAATGGCAGCACCGAAGTCTACAAGCACTACAAATAACCCTGAGGGGAAATGAAAAACGCCGCCGGAATCGCTTCCGGCGGCGTTTTTTGTGTCAGGCAGTCAAGCACTGACTGCCTGTCAGGACTGCATCAGATGCTGTCCAGCACGGCATTCAGGCTGGCGCTAGGACGCATGACCGCTTCCGTCTTCGCCGGATCGGGCAGGTAGTAGCCGCCGATATCCGTTTCCTTGCCTTGTACTGCTTTCAGCTCGGCAACGATCTTTTCTTCGTTGTCGGCCAGGGCCTTGGCCAATGGCGCAAAATGCGCTGCCAGTTCCGCATCGTCCTTCTGCGTAGCCAGGGCTTGCGCCCAGTACATGGCCAGGTAGAAATGGCTGCCGCGGTTGTCCAGCTCGCCGGTACGTGGCGATGGCGACTTGTTGTTGTCCAGCAGCTTGCCAGTGGCTTCATCGAGGGTTTTCGCCAGGATTTTGGCCTTGGCGTTGCCCGTCTTGATGCCCATGTCTTCCAGCGACACGGCCAGGGCCAGGAACTCGCCCAGCGAATCCCAGCGCAAATGGTTTTCTTCCACCAATTGCTTGACGTGTTTCGGTGCCGAACCGCCGGCGCCCGTTTCGTACATGCCGCCGCCGGCCATCAAAGGCACGATCGACAGCATCTTGGCGGACGTACCCAGTTCCAGGATCGGGAACAGATCGGTCAGGTAATCGCGCAGGATGTTGCCGGTCACCGAGATGGTGTCCAGGCCGCGGAAGGCGCGTTCCAGGGTGTAGCGCATGGCGCGCGTTTGCGACATGATCTGGATGTCCAGGCCCTTGGTGTCGTGCTCTTTCAGGTAAACCTGTACCTTCTTGATGACTTCGTTCTCGTGCGGACGGTAGGAATCGAGCCAGAACACGGCAGGCATGCCCGAGTTGCGCGCGCGCGTGACGGCCAGCTTGACCCAGTCGCGGATCGGCGCGTCCTTGACCTGGCACATGCGCCAGATATCGCCCTCTTCCACCGTTTGCGTCAGCAGCACTTCGCCCGTTTCCAGGTCGGTGATGTTGGCGATGCCGCCTTCAGGCACTTCAAACGTCTTGTCGTGCGAACCGTATTCTTCCGCTTGCTGCGCCATCAGGCCCACGTTCGGCACGGTGCCCATGGTCTTCGGATCGAAGTTGCCATGCCATTTGCAGAAGCCAATCATTTCCTGGTAGATCCGTGCGAAAGTCGATTCCGGCATGACTGCCTTGACGTCTTTCGGACGGCCATCGGCGCCCCACATCTTGCCGCCGATACGGATCATGGCGGGCATCGACGCGTCGACGATGATGTCGTTCGGCGAATGGAAGTTGGTGATGCCCTTGGCCGAATCGACCATGGCCAGTTCCGGACGATGCGCGTGGCAGGCGTGCAGGTCTTTCAGCACTTCATCTTTTTGCGACGCCGGCAAGGTTTCGATCTTGTCGTACAGGTTGCTCATGCCATTGTTGACATTCACGCCCAGCTTGTCGAACAGGGCGGCGTGCTTGGCGAACGCGTCCTTGTAGAAGATGCGCACGCAGTGGCCGAAAACGATCGGGTGCGAGACCTTCATCATGGTCGCCTTGACGTGCAGCGAGAACATCACGCCCGTCTTGAAGGCGTCGTCGATTTCCTTCTCGTAGAACTCCAGCAGCGCTTTCTTGCTCATGAACATGCTGTCGATGATTTCGCCCGCTTGCAGGGAAACCTTTGGTTTCAGCACGATGGTCTTGCCCGAGGCCGTGACCAGTTCCATCTTGACGTCGCGCGCCTTTTCCAGGGTCAGCGATTTTTCGCCATGGTAGAAGTCGCCATGGTGCATGTGCGAGACGTGCGTTTGCGACGACTGGCTCCACTCGCCCATCGAATGCGGGTGCTTGCGTGCGTACTCTTTGACAGCCTTCGGCGCGCGGCGGTCGGAATTGCCTTCACGCAGGACCGGGTTGACGGAGCTGCCGATGCACTTGCCGTAGCGGGCCTTCAAGGCTTTTTCTTCTTCCGTCTTCGCATCTTCCGGGTAATCCGGCAGCTTGTAGCCACGGCCTTGCAATTCGCGCACGCAGGCGATCAGCTGGCCCTGGGAAGCGCTGATGTTCGGCAGCTTGATGATGTTGGTGTCCGGATTCTGGGTCAATTTGCCCAGTTCAGCCAGGGTGTTCGGGACTTTTTGCGCGTCCGTCAGGAATTCGGGAAATTCAGCCAGTACACGCGACGCCACCGAAATATCGCTGGCGACCACGTCCACGCCAGCCGGCGCGGTGAATTTTTTGATAATTGGCAGCAGGGAATACGTCGCGAGCAGCGGCGCCTCGTCAGTCAGCGTGTAGATGATTTTGGATTTTTGTGTTGCCATGTTCATTCCCTTGTATGCGGTGATGCCTGGTGGTTAACTTTCTTCATTCCAAACACAGGACGGTTAGCCTTGCTTTGGACGGCTAGTGTGCCGGCGGTGACGCCGTGCTTGCCCACCACGTATTTTAGACTGTCCTGCCGCTGTTTGTGTATCCGATGGCGACGAATCTTATATAAGACAGCAAATATCGGGATCTGAAGGCCCAGGATGGCCATTTTCCGCGCTGAAATGCCCTCCAGGCACGCGCACGGCATGGTCGTGAGCGTGGCAGCGATGACGATGTTAATCATTATAAATCGTAATGATTCTCATTTATAATATCGTGCATGCAATTCCTCCCTACTAACTTTATACGCTGCCCTTGATGCCCATTCCACATTCCCCCCTCGCCCACCCCCACCTCACCACCCGGCTGATCCTCGCCGGCCTGCTCGTTGCCAGCGTCACGCCGCAGGCGATCGCCCAGGCGGCGGCTGATGCATCCACCCCGCTCGCCACCGTGCTGGTGAATGGCCAGGCTGAAGCGGACGCCGGCGGACAGATCGCCAAAAGCGCGCGCGCCGGCATGCTCGGTGAAAAAGACTTGCTCGATACGCCCTTCAGCATCAACAGCTACACGAGCCAGCGCATGCTGGACCAGCAGGCGCTGACCCTGGCCGAGGTGCTGGGCGGCGACCCATCGACCCGCTTCACGGGCCAGATCGGCGGCGTCACGGATTCGTTTTTCATCCGCGGCTTTCCCCTCAACGAGGGCAATCTGAGCGAAGTGGCGTTTGACGGCGTGTATGGCGTGTCGCCCAATTACCACCTGTTTACGGAATACCTGCAGAGCGTCGAGGTCCTCAAGGGACCTGCCGCCCTGCTGTACGGCATGTCGCCGAATGGCGGCGTGGGCGGCGTAGTCAATGCCGTGCCGAAACGCTCCTTGCCGCGCGACCTGACGCGCCTGACTTTTGACTACGGCTCGGGCTCGCAGGCCGGCGCGGCCATCGACGTCAGCCGCCGCTTCGGCGACGAGCGGCGCTTCGGCATCCGCGTCAATGGCTTGCACCGCCAGGGCCACACGCCGCTCGATCACCAGACCTCGCGCGCGGAAGTGGCGGCCGTCGCCCTCGATTACCAGGGACAGCGGCTGCGCGCCTCGCTCGACGTGATCGAGCAATACCAGTGGATCGACGCGCCTACGCGCCCCTTCCTCGTGGCCGCGCGCCTGCCCGTGCCGCAAGCGCCCGATGGCCGGCGCAATATCGCCCAGTCCTGGGGCTGGTGGAAGTCGAACGACCTGGCCACCCTGGGCAAGCTCGAATACGATGTGAACGACAAGGTCACCGTGTTCGCCGACGTGGGCGGCACGCGCTCCGACGTCTCGCGCTATTCGGACCAGGCGCCGACCATCACCAGCGCGGCCGGCGACATGACGGTCACGCCCATGAATTGGAAATTCCGCGTGCGGCGCGCCAGCGCCGACACGGGCGTGCGCACGCGCTTGCGCACGGGCGGCATCGAGCATGCGCTGGTCGTGATGGGCAATGTCTACCGCGACGAGTTTGGCAGCGTGAGCAATTCCGGCAAGCTCATCACCTCGAATATCTACCACCCTGTCGCCGTGCCCGACCCCGGCATTCCCGCTCCGGCCCGCGTGCCGAAGCTGTCGGCGTCGACCCTCTCCAGCCTGGCCGTGGCCGATACGCTGGACATGCTGGACCAGCGCGTGCAACTGACCCTGGGCGTACGCCGCCAGCTGGTCGAATCGAAAAACTACCACGCTACCAGCGGCGCGCTCACCACGCATTACAAACAGGGCGCCCTGACGCCGCTGGCCGGCATCGTCGTCAAGCCGTTGCGCCACGTGTCGCTGTATGCGAACTATATCGAGGGCTTGAGCAAGGGTGATATCGCGCCGAACATCGCCGACAATGCAGGCCAGGTCTTCGCGCCCTACAAGAGCAAGCAGTATGAAGTGGGCACGAAGGCCGATTTCGGCGTCGTGCTGGCGACCCTGGCCGTGTTCCAGGTGAGCAAACCCAGCGGCCAGCTGTATGGCAAGGTCTACAGCATGGATAGCGAACAGCGCAACCGTGGCCTGGAACTGAACCTGTCCGGCGCCGCCAGCAAGGCCGTGCGCCTGCTGGCCGGCGTCACCCTGCTCGACGGGCGCCTGGTGAAGACCAACAACGCTGCCACCATCGGCAAGCGCCCCGTCGGCGTGCCCACGTCGATGGCCAACCTGGGCGGCGAATGGGATCTGCCGTACTGGCCGGGCCTGACGGCCACGGGCGCCGTCAGCTACACGAGCAAGCAGTTTGTCGACCAGACGAATCTGCAATCGGTGCCGTCGTGGACCAAGGTCGACCTGGGCTTGCGCTACCGCACGGCCATCGCCGGCAAGGCGACGACATTGCGCGCCGGCCTGATGAACGCGTTTGACCGTCACTACTGGGCCGGCGTGGCCTCGTATGGCACCGTCTCGCAATCGGCGCCCCGCAGCGTGCAACTGTCGGCCGCCGTGGATTTTTAACGGACTTCAGCAGCAAAGTAAAAAAAGCAGCAAAAAGAGACCTACCCACCGCCGATGGCGACAGGATCCATTGCCGGCTCTGTCGCCATCGGCAAACAGCGGAACTCTTCGCATGACTGCGGTCTAACGGACCAGGACAGTGGCGGGAGAGCCCGCACCGCTCCACATTCCAGTCCTCCCTGCCCCTGCCAGGCACACCGCCGCCGCCATCGCGCAGGCAGCGCTGCATCAACACAGGCGTCACGCCGAACGACAACTACATTGATATTTATCAAATTGACTGCCCGATGCGTGGGCTACTGTCGGTGCCATCTTTGATTTGAAACAGAAACTCTGCTGCCAAGAATCGACCATTCCAGACACAACGCCAGTTTTCGCCAGGCTCTTCATTTCCCAGCCGATAACGCTCGCGAAGTGCGGTAACACGCAGCGTCCCCCTCCCTCGCCTACACGTGCCGGGGAAACTTTTGCTAGCGATTTTGCAGCTTTTTGATTAATGCACGTTAAAAAGGAATTTCGTATGAGCACGTATTCTGATATTTGCATCGTGGGTGCCGGCATAGGAGGCCTGACTTGCGCCAATCAACTGATCGACGCGGCCGCCAGCAGGAAGCTGCGCATCCGCGTATTCGACCTGAATGCCACCGTCGGCGGCCGCATCCAGTCGCGAAAAATAAACGGCGAGGAAATTGCCGAACTCGGCGCCGCCCGCTACTCGCCGCAGCTGCATCCACATTTCCAGCAACTGATGCAGGGCAGCGGACTGCCGCATGCCGTCTACCCGTTCACCGAGGTCATCTCCCGCGATAGCGTGCTGGAAGAGCTGAAGGCAACGCTCGATGGCCTGAGCCCGATGCTGAAAGAGCATCCGAACGACTCCTTCCTCGCGTTCTTCAGCCATTACCTGGGCGCCGCCAGAGCCACCCAGATCATCAAGGCGACCGGCTATGACGCCTTGCTGCTGCCGATGGTGTCGGCGGCCATGGCCTACGACATCATCAAGAAGCACCCGGAAACGCAGCACTTTACGGAAAACGCCGCCAACCAGTGGCACTATGCCACCGACGGCTACCACGCGTTGCTGTGCCAGTTGCAGCACCAGGCGCAGGCCGCCGGGGTGGAATTCCGGCTCGAACACCGCTTGCTGTCCGTTGAAAAATCGGGCGCCGAGCATGTGCTTGCCTTCAGCCACCACGGCGACACGCATATGCACCGGACACGCCATCTGGTGATGACCGTCCCGCCGTCCGCCATGCCGCGCCTGAACCTGGATTTTCCTGCCGCCTGGAGTCCGTTCCAGTACGACTCGCTGCCCCTGTTCAAGGGATTCTTCACGTTCGACACGGCCTGGTGGGACGCGCTGGGGCTGACCGACAAGGTGCTGATGGCGGCAAATCCCCTGCGCAAGATCTACTTCAAGGGCGACAAGTACGTGCTGTTCTATACCGACAGCAAAAGCGCCACTTACTGGCGCGACAGCCTGGAGCTTGGTGAAGAGGTGTACCTGGAGCGTGTCCGCAGCCACCTGGAAGAAGTCCTGCCGCTCGATGGCCAGCCGCTGCCGCCGATCAAGGCGCACTTCCACAAGTTCTGGCCGCATGGCGTCGAGTTTTGCGTGGAGCCGGAAGCCGAGCATCCGGCCGTGCTGCTGCACCGCGACGGCATCATCTCCTGCTCGGATGCCTATACCGCGCATTGCGGCTGGATGGAAGGCAGCCTGATCAGCGCCCAGCAAGCCAGCGGCCTGTTGCTGCAGCGGCTGGATCAACTCGACGACGTCGTCGCCGCCGCCAACGATACCTTCATCACTTCCTCGACCGAGCGCGCATGAGCTTACTTGACTTTCCCCGCCTGCATTTTCGGGGTTTTGCCCGCGCCAATGTACCGACGGGGAATCGCAATACGCACGGCAACATCGATATCGCCACGAATGCGGTATCGATGGCGGGCGAAGCTGTCGACCTGAGCCGGCCACCGGCCGAATTCCATGCGCACCTGAAACAGCTTGCCCCCCGCTTCAACGCACAGGGCAAGCCCGATCCGGACGGTATCTTCAGCCTGGCGGCAGGCTACAATTTTTGCGGGAACAATCATTTCTCGTGGGAAAACGCGCGGATCACGGGTGTCCAGCTGCGCCATGGCGAGGTCGATACGCAGGACCCGCTGGTGGGCGCCAAGCTGGGCCTGTGGGGCCACTACAACGAGTACTTGCGCACGACGTTCAACCGTGCCAGGTGGATCGACAACAACCCGGCCCAGCCCGACACCACGCTGATCTACGCCGGCCAGTTCACCTTGAGCGACAAGCTGGCCACGCCCAACACGCCCACCTTGTTCACGGCCGACATCGCACAGGCGCACTCGGTGCGCTGGCTGGGCAGCGGCCATGTCACGGAACGCAGCGGGCATTTCCTGGACGAGGAATTCGGGCGCGCCAGGCTGTTCCAGTTTTCCGTGGCCAAGCAGGACCCGCATTTCCTGTTCAATGCGGACCTGCCGCTGCCGGCCAGCATGCATGCCTTGCAGCAAGCCCTGGCCGACGACGAGGTGCTGGGCCTGACGGTGCAGTACTCCCTGTTCAATATGTCGACGCCGCTAAAACCCGACTCGCCCGTGTTCTACGACCTGGCCGGCAGCATCGGCCTGTGGCGGCGCGGCGAGCTGGCCACCTATCCGGCCGGCCGCCTGCTGCAGCCGCGCCAGGCCAGCCTGGGGCCGGTGCTGGTGCAAGTGCATGCGGACCGCGTCGCGTTCAACATGCCGACCGCCATTCCGTTCACCACGCGCGACGCGGCCGCCGTCTCGGAACAGCATCCCACGCATGCGCTGGGCGGCAAGCAGGCGCTCGGCGACCTGCTGCTGCAGGATGGCGCCGGCACCTTGCTGGCGCGGATACCCGAGCCGCTGTACCGCGACCACTGGCGCCATCACGGCGTCTTCGACGTGCCGCTGCTGCACGCTGGCGCCTCGGGTGCGCTCAGCCTGGGCAGCGCGCAGGCGCAGTGGGACGAAGCCGACTGGGTGCTGCAATCAGACAGCAACCAGTTGTACCTGGAGGCGCCAAACCGCAAAAAGCACGAGCAATTTCCGCTGACGATCACCGTGCAAAGCCGCTTCCGCGGCGAGCTGGCGGCACCCCCGTCCCTGGCGGAAGCGGAAGACGGCGCGCTGCTGGCCGTGCAGCAGCAACCGTCGCCGCTCGGGCATGGCTACACGGCGCTGATCCTGACGGGGCGCCGGCCGGGCGCGACCCGCGTCGTGCTGGGCACAGGCAACGCCAAACAATACCTCGGCGTGCGCGTGCTGCCCGACGACTGGGATCTCGACGACGTGCCGGCCGAACAGGTCGACTACGCCTTCCTCTACCGGCATGTGATGAGCTACTACGAGCTCGTGTATCCCTTCATGTCCGACAAGGTCTTCAGCCTGGCGGACCAGTGCAAGTGCGAAACGTATTCGCGCCTGATGTGGCAGATGTGCGATCCGCAGAACCGCGAAAAAAGCTACTACATGCCCAGCACCCGCGAACTGTCGCTGCCAAAATCGCGCCTGTTCCTGAAATACCTGACCCAGGTCGAGGCGGCAGCCGCGGCCAAGGCGGCGGTGCCGGAAGCGGCGGTGCCGCCTGTCATCGGCAGCAAGACCGAACTGATCGAGGAGCTGAAAAAGGCCATCGACCTGGAACTGTCGCTGATGCTGCAATACCTGTATGCCGCGTATTCCATTCCCAATTATGCGCAGGGGGAGGCGCTGGTGCAGGCCGGCCGCTGGCTGCCGGCCGAGCTGGAGCTGGCCTGCGGCGCCGAAGACCGGCGCCGCAACAGCGGCACGCGCGGCGCCCTGCTGGAAATTGCGCATGAAGAAATGATTCACTACTTATTAGTGAACAATGTGCTGATGGCGCTGGGCGAGCCGTTTTACAGCGGCACGCCGCTGCTGGGCCAGCAGGCGCGCCAGCGTTTCGGCCTGGATACGGAATTTGCGTTCGAGCCATTTTCCGAACACGTGCTGGCCCGCTTCGTGCGCTTCGAATGGCCCGACTACCTTCCCACGCCGGGCAAATCGATTGCCACCTTCTATATCGCGATCCGCCAGGCCCTGGCCGGGCTGCCCGGCCTGTTCGAGAGCGGCGGCGGCAAGCGCGGTGGCGAACACCATTTGTTCCTGAAAGAACTGACCAACCGCGCCTATCCCGGCTACCAGCTGGAAGTGTCCGACCGCGACAGCGCCTTGTTCGCCATCGATTTCGTCACGGAACAGGGCGAAGGCGTGGCCGTCGATTCGCCGCATTTCGCCTCGTCGCACTTCCAGCGGCTGCGCACCGTCGCCGGCAAATTTTCAGCCTGCGACAAGCCGTTCGAGCCGGCCGTGCCGGCGCTGAAGAATCCCGTGCTGGAAGCGCGCGCGGACTGCACCGTGGTGACCGACCACAAGGCGCGCGCGCTGATGCAGCTGTATCAGGGCTGCTACGAACTGACCTTCCTGATGATGGCGCACCATTTCGCGCAGCAGCCGCTGGGCAGCCTGCGCCGATCGCGCCTGATGAACGCCTCCATCGACATCATGACCGGCCTGTTGCGTCCCCTGTCGGCCGCCCTGATGAACATGCCGTCCGGCGTGCCCGGCCGCCATGCGGGGCCGCCCGTGCCAGCGCCCGTCAGCAGCCGGGTCAGCAGCGACTACAGCCTGGGCTGCGACATGCTGGCGCAGAAATGCCTGGCGCTGGCGCAGTACGCGCGCAGCCTTGAGAGCGATGCCATCGGCATGGCGCCGATAGAAATGTTGGAATTTTTTAATCAGCAACTTACCGATTTATCTCGGGGAAAGATGTCAAGAGAGGCTTGAAATGCATAAAATCATTATCGTCGGCGGAGGCCTGGCAGGTAGCCTCAGCGCCATTTATCTGGCGCAACGGGGACACGATGTCCACGTTGTCGAAAAACGCGGCGATCCGCTGCTGGAAAACGCGGCAAACGCCGACCCGGTCAACTCGCGCGCCATCGGCGTGAGCATGACGGTGCGCGGCATCAAGGCCGTCCTGGGAGCGGGCATCAGCAAGCAGGAACTCGACCAGTGCGGTGAACCCATCGTCGGCATGGCCTTCAGCGTGGGCGGCCGGCACCGGATACGCGAACTGACTCCGCTCGAAGGCCTGTTCCCCCTGTCGCTGGACCGCACCGCCTTCCAGCGCCTGCTGAACCGGCATGCCGCCAAGCACGAGGTGAAATATTACTTTGAGCATAAATGCCTGGATGTCGACCTGGAAAGAAAGATCGTGCTGATCCAGGGCCCGGACGGCGTCTTGCAGCAACTGCATGGCGACCTGGTCATTGGCGCCGACGGCGCCCACTCGGCCGTGCGGCGCGCCATGCAAAGCGGCATGCGCCGTTTCGAGTTCCGGCAAAGTTACTTCCGCCACGGCTACAAGACGCTGGTGTTGCCGAACGCGGCGGATCTGGGTTTCAGGAAGGATTTGCTGTACTTCTTCGGCATGGATTCCAAGGGCCTGTTTGCCGGCCGCGCGGCCACCATCCCGGACGGCAGCATCAGCTTTGCCCTGTGCCTGCCCTACACCGGCACGCCCAGCCTGGGCACGCTCAACCGCGAAGCCATGGCCGACTTCTTCAGCCGCTACTTCGGCACCCTGCCGCCGGAGCGCCGCAAGGAGATGCTGGACCAGTTCATGGCGCTGCCCAGCAACGACCTCATCAATGTCCGCTCCAGCACCTTCCACTACAAGGCCAATATCCTGCTGATCGGCGATGCGGCGCATGCCACCGCCCCCTTCCTCGGGCAAGGCATGAACATGGCGCTGGAAGACGTCCACGTCTTCGTTTCCCTGCTGGAAAAGCACGGCAACGCCCTGGGCCCTGCCCTGTCCGAGTTCACGCAGCAGCGCAAGGTGCAGGCGGACGCCATGCAGGACATGGCGATCGCCAACTATGAAGCGCTGAGCAATCCGAATCTGATTTTCTTCCTGCAGACGCGCTACACGCGCTACATGCACAAGAAATTCCCCCGTGTTTATCCGCCAGACATGGCGGAGAAACTGTACTTCACATCGGTTCCTTACGATGAATTGCAGCAAATCCAGAAGAAACAAAACGTTTGGTACAAACTTGGAAGGGTAAATTAATGAACATTCTCGTCATCGGCGCAGGCCCAGCAGGACTGCTTTTCGCCAGTCAAATGAAACAGGCCCAGCCCGGCTGGAATATCAGCATTACGGAAAAAAACACCCCGGAAGAAGTGCTGGGCTGGGGTGTCGTGCTGCCGGGACGCCCGCCGCGCCATCCCGCCAACCCGCTGTCCTACCTGGAGCAGCCGGAGCGGCTCAATCCGCAGTTCCTGGAAGAATTCAAGCTCGTGCATCACGACCAGCCCAACCTGATGAGCACCGGCGTGACCCTGTGCGGCGTCGGACGCCAGGCCCTGGTGCAGGCCCTGCGCGCCAAGTGCGTGGCGGCCGGCATCACGATCAGTTACGAAACGCCGCCAGCGGACAAGGCGCAGCTGGAAGCCGAGTACGACCTGGTGGTGGTCTCGAATGGCGTCAATTACAAATCGCTGGACTTGCCGCCGGCGCTGGCGCCGCACATCGATTTCGGCCGCAACAAATACATCTGGTACGGCACCACCCAGCTGTTCGACCAGATGAACCTGGTGTTCCGCAGCAATGAGCACGGCATTTTCATCGGCCATGCCTATAAATACTCGGACACGATGAGCACCTTTATCGTCGAGTGCAGCGAAGAAACGTACGCCAGGGCCGGGCTGGAAGCGCTGTCCGAGCGCGATGCCGCCGCGTACATCGCCAACACGTTCAAAGCCGAACTCGGCGAGCACGGGCTGCAGAGCCAACCGGGCCAGGGCTGGCGCAACTTCATGACCCTCAGCCACGACCATGCCTGCGAGGGCAAGTTCGTCCTGCTCGGCGATGCGTTGCAATCGGGGCATTTCTCCATCGGCCACGGTACCACCATGGCCGTGGTGGCCGCCCTGCTGCTGGTCAAAATCCTCAATACCGAAGCCGGCACGGCCGCCGCCCTGGACAGTTTCAATGCCCGCGCCGTGCCCCTGGTGCAACTGTTCAAGGAGCACGCCAACAGCAGCCGCCTGTGGTTTGAAAGCGTGGGCGAGCGCATCGAACTGAGCAATGAAGAGCTGACTGCCAGCTTCGACGCCCGCCGCAAGGACTTGCCGTCGCTGCAGGAAGCGCTGATGGCCAGCCTTGGCTACGCGCTGGGCCGCTAAGGGAGACACCATGCCGACACACGTCTCACCGCCGCTGTTGCCGATGCAATGGAGCAGCGCCTATGTTTCCTACTGGACGCCGATGCAGGCGGATGACCAGGTCACGTCCGGCTATTGCTGGTTCGACTATGCGCGCAACATCTGCCGCATCGACGGCCTGTTCAATCCCTGGCCGGAAAAGGAACATGGACACCTGCTGTGGATGTCGGAAATCGGCGACGCCAGGCGTGAACAAAGCCGCAAGCAGAAAGTGGCCTACGCAAGGCAGGCGCAGGCAACTGGCCAGCAGCTGCAGGGCACGGCGCTGGCCGACGAGGTGACGCCGTTCCGTGACCTGTTCCTGCCGCAAGCGGTGCTGGTCGACGGAAGTGCCCGTCACGACGGCCTCCACAGCGTGCTGGGCCGGGAGGCGGACGCCTGGGTAGTCGAGCGGACGGGTAAGCCGCCATCGGTCTTTTACCTGGAGGCCGGTGGCAACCGCCTGTTGCGCATGGTCACTGGCAACGACCCGCAGCACCTGTCGGTACGCGACTTTCCCAATCTGTTGGTCGGCGACATTCCGGACAGCGTCTTTACGTCTTGCAACACCTGACCAGGACGTGGCGCGCTACTGCCGCATGCGGCAGTAGCGCGCCACGCCTGGCGGGTGTTTTTGTTATTACTCTCGAAGGATATTGCTATGCCGCTGGTTGTTTACATTTTGGGGTTGACGATCTTTTCGTTAACCACCTCCGAATTCATGGTGGCGGGCATGATGCCGTCGCTGGCCCTGGCCATGGACGAACCGGTGACACGCATCGGCTACCTGATCTCGCTCTACGCCATGGGCATGGTCATCGGCGGCCCGCTGAGCACCATCGTCCTGCTCAAGCTGCGCGTGCCGAACAAGCAGGGCCTGCTGTGGCTGCTGGGCTTTTATGTGCTGGCCCAGTCCGTCGCCGCGTCCGCTACCAGCTATGACATCCTGGCCATCGCGCGGGTGGTCACGGGCGTGGCCGCCGCCACCTGCTTTGGCCTGTCCCTGGCGATCTGTGCCGACATCGTCGCGCCCGACGCGCGCGGACGCGCCGCCGCCGTCGTGATTGGCGGCCTCATGCTCGCTTCCGTGGTGGGCGTGCCGGTCGCCACGCTCATCGACCAGCACCTGGGATGGCGCGCCAGCTTCTGGCTGGTGGTGCTGATGGCGCTGATGTGCCTGGCGCTCATCAGCGTACTGGTGCCGCCCTCCAAACCGTCCGAAGTCGTCAGCCTCGGCAAGGAACTGGGGGAATTCCGCAACCGCCACCTGTGGGCGGCTTACGCCAGCAGCGGCCTCATCATCGGAGCGATTTTCGCGGCCTTCAGCTACTTCGCGGCCATCCTGACGCAAATTACAGGATTTCAAGCTTCCGACATCCCCTGGCTGCTGGGCGTCTACGGCGTCGCCAACGTGGTGGGCAATGGCGTGGTCGGCCGCTATGCGGACCGCTACACCACCGTCATCATGGTCTGGGGCATGGTCATCCTGAGCATCAGCCTGGCGCTGTTCGCCGTCTTTGCGCACGACAAGACCATCAGCGTCGCCTTGCTGGTCGTCACGGGCCTGGTCGGCATGTCGATGAATCCCGCCATCATCGCCCGCGTGATGAAAACGGCCCATCCGGGGCCGCTGGTCAACACGGTGCACACGTCCGTCATCAACATCGGCCTGGGCGCCGGTTCCTGGCTCGGCGGCCTCGGCATCGCCGCCGGCTACGGCCTGCGCTCCCCGCTGTGGGTCGGCGTCGCGCTGGCCGTGCTTGGCCTCATCAGTTTGCTGCCTTACCTCGGGCACAAGTCGCGCGATTCGGTGCTGTCGCACTAGCGGCTGGCGGCGCGGTGTTAGGTGCTGACTGGTTTGATGCGTCGTGCGCGCGTCGCCAGCCAGCACAGGATGGCGCCGCCGCACACCATCGCCGAACCTTGCCAGAAGGCCAGCGACAGCGGCGTGCGCAGCAGCAGCGACGACAGCGCGGCGGACAGCACGGGGATGAAATACGAGGCGCCGGCCAGGATCGTGACGTTGCCGTGCAAAATGCCCACGTTCCAGGCGCCGTAGCCAAAGCCCATGGCGCCGGCCGCCAGCAGCAGGTAGATGACGGCCTCGACAGTAAACACCATGGGGCCGCCGCCTTGCAGCAGGTATTTGATCCACAAGCTGACGGAAACGAGGATGAAGAACAGGGTCACGCCATTCTTGCCCTGCGCGATGCGCGCCGTCACGGTGCAATACGCGGCCCATATCACCGCGCCGGCAAAGGCCAGGCCATAGCTGAGCGGGTTGCCGCGCACGTTGGCCACGCTACCAGCCAGATCAAAACCCTGTTCGCCGCCCAGCACCCAGCTGATGCCGGCGACGGACAGCAGGAAACCCGGCACGATGAGGAAATTGCTCTTCTGCCCATTGAACACGATGGCCGCGACGATGGTGAAGGTTGGCCACAGATAGTTCACCATGCCCACCTCGATGGCCTGGCGCGCCGTGCTGGCATAGGCTATCGACAGCGCCAGGCACAGCTCATAAGTGACGAACAGCAGGCTGCCCCAGAGCAGATAGCGGCGTGGAAATTCGCTCGGCCTCGTGCAACCCACGGACAGCAGCAGGAACACCGACGCCACGCTGTACATCATCGCCGCCCCGCCCGTGGGTCCCAGCAGATCGGTGACATTGCGGATCAGTCCGATAATCGAGCTCCACAGCAGAATGGCGCCCAGCCCGGTCAGGGTGGCCTTGTTGGTATTTTTCATGTTTATGTCATTCAGGTGATGCAGTTAGACGCCCGGTGTCGGTCTCCAGGGCAATCAGCGGTGAGAATTATTAAAATTCCATCAATTATTTGCGGATACTATATTCCAGTAGCCAAACTTACGCCCATCTGTGTCAGGATCCTTGTCGCGTCACCTGATTTACCGTGGCATCTGCGAATTTCTCCTTCCCGCCCATACATAAAAATTATAAAAGGAAGTATCCTCAAGGCCAGCCTACCCGAATTACGCGCAGCATACTGATAGCGCGTGATCGCGATTGCTTACCAGCCGGGCAGGACATCCTGCTTCCAAATACACCGCGACTGAAATCGCCAGCCAGAACACAATTTATGCGAAAAATAATGCAAAAACCTCGTTCCATGATTATTTTTACCATGCTGGCCAGCTTGGCCATGCCTGTCTTGTCAGCGGATAAGCCGCTATCGTTGCCAGACCGCCTGGCCACCCTACGCACGACTATCACAATCGATCATGGAAAGATGGCTGGTTCCGGTGCTGCGACATTGCTAAACGCGGGCCTGGAAAGCCAGTTCGTACTCATCGGCGAAGACCATGGCATTGCAGAAATTGCGAATTTTTCGGCGGCGTATTTTGAAGAACTGGCAAAGCAAGGATTTACGACGCTGATTATCGAAAATGGGCCGGCGGTTGCTGATGCTTTGGAAAAAACGTTGAAATCCGATACCGGCGTCGCTGGCATAGCGGCATTTAATAAGGCATATCCGGTCGCGACTGCGTTTTACAAATGGCAAGCTGAGGCCCAATTCCTGGCGCGTATCGCGAAAGCTGCCGGACCATCGTTCCATTTAGTGGGAATGGATCAGGAACTCATGGGCGCTTCGAAATATTTGCTCGATCAAATGGCCGAGCAACCGCTTGGTCCTTTGGCGAAATCAAAAATCGAGGCCTTCCGCAAGCTTGAAAGCGACGATTATCGCCGCGCGTCGGAGAGCGGAGATCCGCGAGAGCTTTTCATGGTAAAAATCAAGGAAGAAGAATTAGTCGCGTTACAGAAGCTGCTCACGACACCCAAGGAAATGCCCGCCCTGGCGATGTTGAATTCCTTGATTGATAGCCGCAGCATTTATGCCAAAAACATGACGCCGGGACAAGGGTATTCGTCCAATACACAGCGTGCCAGGCTGATGAAGCAGTATGTGGCCAGCCATTTGACGCTTGCGCCTGCACAGCGCATGTTGCTGAAAGCCGGTGCAGTGCATGTATTCCGGGGCTATAACCCGCTTGGCGCCGGTAGCCGGGAGATCGGCAATTATCTGGCTGAATATGCGGAAGGCCGCGGACAAAAATCGCTGCATGTGCTGGTGCTGGCGTCCAAAGGCCAGCAGTCGCAATTTGCCGGCATTGGGCGCGCGTCTGCCACCACAGAAATCGAAAAAGTCGATACCAAGTCCACCATGGCTGGCGTATTGCCCTTCTTTGCCGCGGCGAGTGAACATAAGGAATGGTCATTGTTCGACGTGCGCCCCTTGCTGGGATCGGCCAAATCCCTGGCGAATGGAGACAGCAGTGTCCAGGGCATGATTCAGGGCTACGATTTTGTACTGGTCATTCCCGATGGGAACGCAACGTCCGACCTGTAACAATATCGCCATCATGGTTCGGCCTGAACCCGGCCGGTCTCACCAAGGGCGATCCGGGTAACTCGCGCCAATGTGAAAGACAACAGGGCCTGGCCTGTTTTTGGGCAGGTCCGAGTGCCTGTATTTGGGCGCACCTGGACTATCTGCCTTCGGCATACGGGCGCACGGCTGACGCAATGGCCCCTCAACGTCGGCGCGCCAATCCCTTGCATGCCCAGTGCTATCGCAGTTATAACGGACGTGAGCTACACTACGGCATGCTGCTGACCGGCCTCGGCCTACTGGGCTGCATGACACGCCGCCGTAATAAGCAAGCTTGGAAATGGAAAGTCACCTATGAGGTGGCTGAAGGCGCATCAACTTGCGTATGAGACTGGGAGGCATTCCCGATGCGGTTTGAAATGCCCTGGTCATGTGGGCCAAATCAGAAAAACCTTCGTCAAAGGCAATCATCGTAAGGCTGTCGAAGGATGAGAGGCGATGCGATGCGCGAATCAAGCGCGACGCTTGTCTAAGGGCTTCAGCGGTTATATTTGACTCCCGCAACCGGCGCTCCAAAGTGCGCTGGTGGCAGCCCAGCTTGCGGGCGACACTGGCGATGGGAAGGTGTCCCTCGCTTTCAAACACCAGAGCCACTTCTCCGGCAGCAGACGCCTCCACACCCAGGATATTGGCAATGGTGGTCAAGCTGCGCTTTTCTGCTCCGTTCGGCAACTGCGCATTGCGCCGCGTGGTCGCCATCATGGTTTCCACAATCGCCAGGGTGCCTTGGCGGCAGCCATCAGGATCGTCGCCATCGGCCGCAAGCGTTCCATCTGCGCCATTGCGGGAGGCACTGCTGGGCCGGCGCGCGTAGCCACTGGCGCCAAGGCTAGTCTGCACGCCGAGTTTGGCTGACTGGTTATAGACGTTGAACGCGATCAACACATCGGCTTCGCGCTGGAATGACGATAGAAGCAGATAACCAGGGTTGATGTCGGTGGCGAGGAAGTCGTTGACCATGCGCTCGACCACACCGGCCCCAGCTCCCTCAGCCATTCTGGTGCGGCCAGCGGCATGGTAGCGCTGATATGGCAAGTGGCCACTGATGGCGTGCGACACCGCGGAGACGAACCTGCTCATCGGCGTCCAGCCAGCCTTGCCCTCGAGCGCATTTACGACAACATGATAGGCAAGCGAGTTCGGCATTCCTGATCCCCAGTTTGATATTTTGACGATGCCTCGGCAAGCGCCGGATCGATGCAAAGCAAGCCAGGATTGCCCGCATACGAAAATGGCCGCAAAGGTCGCAGCCATGGAATCATGCTTACAAAAGGGAAATCCCCTGAGTGCCTCAATCGCCAAACGCCAGTTACGAATTTCCATACTACAACACCGCTGGAGAAAAATGGCGTTTGTATAACATTATTATGTTCTATATCTTAAGAAAATCAGTAGCCGAGGCTGTACAGCGTCCATCGCCGTCTGCCTCACTGCCGCCGGGGCCGGGTGGGACGGTGCAGGCATTGCAAGCCATGTTTTTACCGGCCTCCGAACTCGACACCGAGTTGCGTACGCGAGACCAGGAGTGGCAGATTTTGAACCCCAGAGCCCAGACCCAAGCCGGCGGCGTGATCAGCTTCAGTTCGCGCATCGGCGCCCCCTTGGGATCGTCACCTTCGATGCACGCGTTGATGCTGCCGTCAGTCAGTACCTTGGCCGAAGACGATCCGTACTTCCTGAGCCGGAATCGGGACGATCGCACGGCAGCTGGATCGATGATTTTTCCGCTCAAGGAAAGGATCAAGAGCGCTATCGCATCAGCAGATAACATCCCCCCGATACCTGGAAAGCGCACTTGTGCTCAGTTGGACCGGGACACCACTGATACATATCAACGATATTTTCAAAAAATTAATATTATTACATTTGAATAGTTTTTCTTTAGTCGAAACATGTAGGATTTGTATTGCTTACATCCTGGAGCTAGTCGCCAGACCTCAATTTGAGATAGCAGACTCAACCATTCAACCAAGTCGAAAGGAACAAGATGAAATCCCAGATGCGTCATGCCGCAATGATCGTTTCGCTGTTGTCCGCCTCCTCCTGTGCTTTGGCGCAGATTCCAAATCGATGCCCATCGCTGGCGTTTTATGGCAATGCCGCCACCAGCGGCCTCTGCAAAAGCCTCAGCCCTGCTACGCAAAACCTGCAAGTGTGTGAATTGACGGCCGCACAACCCGACGTTCACTTGACCTTCGGTCTCCAGCCAAATGGCGTGAACCCGCCCGTCCCTCTCCACCTGACAGTGCGCACTCAGGCCAACAACTGCGAACAAGCGACCAATATCGTCCAGAACGCTGCCGGAGCGTTTGTCGCGCAAAGCAACGCCCTGCTCTGTGGCGTCGACCCCGTCACCTATGTTCAACGCATGAACGCTCAAACGATTGTCCCGGGGAGCAACGGTCAAAGCGCTTGTCGCACAGCATTCATCAACGCACAGACGGGCGGTAAATTGACGCCAGCAGTGGCGCAAGGCTACCTCAATGCTTGCAACACCGGAGGCCTGGCGAATGCCGCATGTCCGTGATGTGAAGCGGCAAGCAACAAAGGCGACAAGAAATGAGCGGCATTCCGAGTGCGAGCGAAGGCATTTTGAAAGGCTAGCGGGTGTCCAGCAGACTCGTGACGATTCACAGTGACCCGGAAAGGAGATAAAAATGAGTAAAGGTAGCGGTAATAACGGGGGCCGTAGTGCTGGCTCCCAGGGCGGTGACAGTAAAGCTGGCGGGGCAGCCGGCGGGGGCCGTGGCCAAGGAAATGGCGGAGGGTGGCCAAGTGGAACGGGTAAGCCATCCGGCGAAGGGCGCAGCAATGCACCCGCTGGCGCTGGCAACAAATAGGTCTGGCGCTGGTTTAGCTTAATAATTCCGTCGAGAGGAACCGCCCGCAAGCTAAGCTTATGGACTCCCTTGACGTGAAAACGGCCGCAGGAAGCGGCCGTATCGTTTGGGGCTGGACAATGAACGAAAAACCCATTGCCCAAGATTTGCCCCAAGTTCCTATTCAGACAAGGTATGAAATCCTAAGTCATTGAATAAAAACGTAAAATTTGGTGGGAAGTGCAAGTTTCGAACTTGCGACCCCTGCAGTGTGAATGCAGTGCTCTACCCCTGAGCTAACCTCCCGAAGCGAGGCGAATTATCGCATAGGTGTTGCGGCATCTGCAAGGGCTGGCAAGAGGAAATTTACCATACCATCGCTTTTTCTCAGGCGGCCGCTGGCGGTGCCGTGACGGCGGTCCAGATGCACTGGCCTTTGGCTGCCTTGTCGAGGCCGGCGATGGTGGCTTCGTGGGCGGCGAGTTCGTCGGCCGTGGCGCTCTGGAAGATGACTTCGGCCAGTGGCACGATTTCCAGGGCGGCGCCGTCGGCGGCCACTTCCACTTCTTCTTCCATGCTCAGGCTGTTTTGCCCACGCGTCATGGCCAGGTAGACGTCGGCCAGCAACTCGGAGTCGAGCAGCGCGCCGTGCAGCTTGCGGTGGGCGTTCGAGACGCCGTAGCGGTCGCACAGGGCATCGAGCGAGTTGCGCTTGCCCGGATGCATTTCTTTCGCCTGCACCAGGGTGTCGATCACGCCAACCACTTGCTCGTGCACGGGCGGCAGGTTCAGGCGCTTGAATTCCGCGTTCAGGAAGCCGATATCGAACGGGGCGTTGTGGATGATGAGTTCGGCGCCGGCGATGTAGGCACGAAACTCGTCGGCGATTTCCGCGAATTTTGGCTTGTCGCTAAGGAATTCCGTCGTCAATCCGTGGACGGCCAACGCGCCCTCTTCCGAATCGCGCTCGGGATTGATGTAATGGTGGAAATTATTCCCAGTCAACATGCGGTTGTTCAGCTCGACCGCCCCGATCTCCAGGATGCGGTCGCCCGTACGCGGGTTCAGGCCGGTGGTTTCAGTATCGAGAACAATTTGACGCATGGCGGATTCATTCGTAAAAGCAAAAAGCGAAGGGCACAGTATAGCAAACCTGTGCCCTGCGATTACAACTCCCGAGCTTGGATATGCTTACGCGCGCACGGTTTCCACGCCCAGATTGGCCAACTGATCAGCCCGCTCGTTACCGGGATGGCCATTGTGGCCGCGCACCCAGCGCCATTCCACTTCATGGATGGCCTGGGCCGTATCGAGCGCTTGCCACAGGTCGACGTTTTTCACGGGCGCCTTGGCCGCCGTTTTCCAGCCGCGCGCCTTCCAGCCGTGGATCCATTCGCTGATACCTTTTTGCACGTACTGGCTATCTGTATACAGCACCACCTGGCAAGGACGTTTGAGCGCCGTCAAGGCTTCGATCACGGCCTTCAATTCCATCCGGTTATTCGTCGTATTCAATTCCCCGCCGTAAATTTCTTTCTTGGCGCCATCGGCCACCATCAGCGCCCCCCAGCCGCCTGTGCCGGGATTGCCCTTGCATGCGCCATCGGCGTAAATCTCTACCTTGTCTTCAAACTTAGCCATCTTGCTGTTCCCGCCTTTTATTCGTGACCGGTGCGCCTGCGGGCGCCGTCGCCGGTTTCTTGGTCCACGCCGGACCGATCAAACGCATCCCTTTGACGCGCTTGATCGCCTGCACTATATACACTGCGCCCAGATATGGCCACCAGCGCGCACCGGCCCTGTCCATGAAAGCGTTGCGGCGTAGCCATTTTTCTGTCCTGCAGGCAGGTGCGTAGCAGCCGAAGTAGCTTTGGCTGACGCCCATGTTCAGCAATTTTAACCAGTCTTTCATGCGCGGCATAGAGATCAGCTCGCCTGCTTGCGGCAGGTAGTGGCGGCCCGTGATCCGCCCCACCCCCTGGCGCATGCCCCACAGGCTGGCCGGATTGAAGCCGCAGACGATCACGCGTCCCTCGGGGATCAGCACGCGCTCGACTTCGCGCAAGACCTGGTGCGGCTCGGCGGCAAATTCGAGTACATGCGGCAAGACCACCAGATCCAGGCTTTGCGAGTCGAACGGCAACTCGTCGAAGGCCGACACCAGGGTCAGGCGGCGCTCCTGCGGCGAGCGCGAAGGCAGGCGCGCGTCGAGCAGCCATTTGTTCGGCATGCGGTTGGCCGCCAGCGCATCGAGCTGGGGCAAGCCGATCTGCACGGCATTAAAACCGAAGATATCGACGGTCAGGCTGTCGAGGCATTGCTGCTCCCAGGCGCGCACGTACAGACCGGCCGGCGTCTGCAGCCAGCCGTCAAGCGCTATAATGGATTTTTCGGATGCCACACTGTCCATTCAGTTTTCTCTTTTGCTCATGACACACTCCCCTGAACACGCTTTATCGGTACTTGCCGTGCCCGCCTTTGCCGACAATTACCTGTGGCTGATCCATGACGGCCGCCACGCCGCCGTGGTCGACCCCGGTGATGCGACGCCCATCCTCGATGCGCTGCAAGCCCATCAATTGACCTTGTGCGCCATTTTACTCACGCATCACCACGCCGACCACACGGGTGGCGTGCCTGAATTGTTGCAGCATTTCGCCGTCCCCGTCTTCGGCCCGCGCAATGAGGCTATCACAGCCATCACGCAAGCGCTTGCCGAAGGCGATGTCGCCCATGTGCCCGAGCTGGGTTTGCAGATGAGCGTCATCGACGTGCCCGGCCATACCAAGGGACATATCGCCTACGTGCGCCAGCGCGACGAACGCAGCGGCGCACCATGGCTGTTTTCCGGCGACACCCTGTTTGCCGGCGGCTGCGGCCGCCTGTTCGAAGGCACGCCGGGCCAGATGGCCGATTCCCTGGGCAAGCTGGCCGCCCTGCCCGACGATACCGAGGTATTTTGCGCGCATGAGTACACCTTGTCCAATTTACGCTTTGCCAACGCCGTCGAACCGGGCAATGTAGCCTTGCAGGAACGCATCGCCATCGATACGGAAAAGCGCCAGCAGGGTTTGTCGACCGTGCCGTCGACCATCGCCCTTGAAAAAGCCACGAATCCTTTCCTGCGCTATCGCGAACCGGCGATCCTGACCAGCCTGAAGGTGGAAGGCAAGCTGACGGCAGATGCCTCACCCGTGGAAGCGTTCGCCGCGCTACGGATGTGGAAGAATAATTTTTAAAAAAACTCTTCCACAATAAAAAATCCCGGCAGATGCTTAAGGCATCGCCGGGATTTTTTATGCTGCTATTTGATCAGGATCAGATTTCTTCGTACAGCGGCAAGGTCAGGAATTCGGCGAACGATTCCGACGTCGACATTTCCTCGAAAATCTGGCCGGCGCGCACATAGGTCGGGCCGTTGCCGCCTGGCGCATCGCGCTGCACCTTGGCCAGCTCTTCGGGAATCATGGCGCGCACCATCTCGGCCGTCACCTTGCGGCCATCTTCCAGCACGCCCTTGCTGGAACGAATCCACTGCCACACTTGCGAGCGGCTGATCTCGGCCGTGGCCGCGTCTTCCATCAGGTTGTGGATGGGCACGCAACCATTGCCGGCCAGCCAGCTGCCCAGGTAATGGATGCCCACGTTGATGTTATAGCGCAAGCCCGCTTCCGTGATCGGTGCTTCTGGCTGGAAGTTCAGCAGATCCGACGCTTTCACGTCGATGTCGGGACGCTGTTTCTCGATCTGGTTCGGCTTGTCACCGAGCACTTTGGTGAACTCGCCCATGGCCAGTTCCACCAGGCCCGGATGGGCAACCCAGCCGCCGTCGTAGCCGTCGGTGGCGTCGCGCGCCTTGTCGTTGCGTACGCCGCCCATGGCGATGTCGTTCTTTTCCGGATCGTTCTTGATCGGGATCAAGGCCGCCATGCCGCCGATCGCTGGCGCACCCCGCTTGTGGCAGGTTTTCAGTAGCAGCAAGGCGTAGGCCCGCATGAACGGTGCCGTCATCGTAACTTTCGCGCGGTCGGCCAGGCAGAAATCCTTGTCCAGCTTGAATTTCTTGATGCACGAGAAGATGTAATCCCAGCGGCCCGCGTTCAGGCCCGAGCTGTGTTCTTTCAGCTCGTACAGGATTTCATCCATTTCGAAGGCCGCCAGAATGGTTTCGATCAGCACCGTCGCCTTGATCGTGCCTTGCGGCAAGCCCAATTCGTTTTGCGTCATGACGAAGATATCGTTCCACAGGCGCGCTTCCAGGTGCGATTCCATCTTCGGCAGATAGAAATACGGGCCGGCGCCGCGTGCCAATTGCTCCTTGGCATTATGGAACATGAACAGGGCGAAATCGAAAATGCCGCCGGAAATGCGCTTGCCATCGACCAGCACGTGCTTTTCATCGAGGTGCCAGCCGCGCGGTCGCACGACGAGTGTCGCGATTTTGTCGTTCAGCTTGTACGACTTGCCATTTTGCTCCAGCGAAATCGTCTTGCGCACGGCGTCGAACATATTGATCTGGCCCGTCAACTGGTTATCCCAGTTCGGCGTGTTCGAATCTTCGAAGTCCGTCATGTAGCTGTCCGCGCCGGAATTGAAGGCGTTGATGACCATCTTGCGCTCGACGGGACCCGTGATTTCCACGCGGCGGCATTCCAGCGCCTTCGGGATCGGCGCGATCTTCCAGTCGCCATCGCGGATGTGCGCGGTTTCTGGCAGGAAATCAGGACGCTCGCCCGCGTCGAGGCGTTTGGCCCGTTCCACGCGCACGGCCAGCAGTTCCTGGCGGCGCGGCTCGAAAGCGCGCGTCAGCTTGGCAATCAGATCCAATGCGGCCGGCGTCAAAATCTGTTCATAGACGGGCTGGATGTCACCCGTGATTTGCATGTCTTCGGGAAGTGCGATCGTGTTCTGCGTCATGAAGTTCTCCGGTTTTTAGTCAATATAAGCAAAGGTAATCTGGTGATCCAAGTATAAGCCGAACGACTGCGCGGACAAGCTGGACAGAGGCGCAAAAACACTCTGCCGGGCGGCGCGTTTGTTCTATAGTATTGCACTATAAGGCATGGAAACGAGATTAAAAATCACTTCATCTATGCGTTTTTATCACAAGTGATGGCATCGCGGGAGCACGGCATGGGACAGTTCAGACAAATATCAACCTTCGTGGAAGTGGTGGCCAAGGGCAGCCTGTCGGCCGCCGCGCGCGCCGAAGGCATCGCTCCGGCCATGATAGGCCGGCGCCTCGATGCGCTGGAGCAGCGCCTCGGCGTCAAATTGCTGCAGCGTACGACGCGCAAGCTGGCCTTGACGAATGAAGGCGCCGCCTTCCTGGAAGATTGCCAGCGCATCCTCGGTGAACTCGAAGAGGCGGAAGCGGCCGTGGCCGAGCGCAGTGTCAAAGCCAGCGGCCATCTGCTCATTTCCGCGCCGGCCGGCTTCGGCCGCCAGCACGTGGCGCCTTTGATCCCCTCTTTTGTCGCCGAGCACCGCGACGTGACGGTGTCGCTGAACCTGAACGACCGCCTCGTCGACCTGATCGGCGAAGGCATCGACGTGGCCATCCGCATCGCCAGCCTGTCCGATTCCTCGCTCGTGAGCACCAAGCTGGCCGACAACCAGCGCGTGCTCGTCGGTTCGCCCGCCTATTTGAAACGGGCGGGCACGCCCCGTATTCCGGCCGACCTGGCGAAACACAATTGCCTGGCGATCAGCAGCGAAGGCAGCCAGCGGGGCTGGACTTTCCGCGAAAACGGCAAGAATGTGATTTTAAAGGTGGCCGGCAATATGGTCTGCAACGATGGCGAAGTGCTGCATGACTGGGCGCTGGCCGGCAAGGGCCTGGCGTGGCGCTCGATGTGGGAAGTCGGCGCCGAGATCGCCTCGGGCCAACTGGTGACGGTACTGGACCAGTTCGCCGCCCCGGGCAACGACATTTATGCCGTGTTCGCCCAGCGCCGCCACTTGCCGCTGCGCATACGGGCGTTTGTGGATTTTTTGAGGCACAGTTATTCGCAACCAGATTACTGGCGCGAGCGGGCTATTTGAAGACGCGGGACCAAACCTGCTGCGCGTCGGCATAGGCGGCCTGTGATGCTCACCGTACTAGAGTACGGTTGCGCTTCTCGGCCACCTCTTCCTTCCGCTCGCGACGGTTTTGTCCGGCGTCGTGACGCATGAGGAAACAACAACTCCCGGATCAGCATTGGCAAGCGTAGGTCGGCTTAGCGCAGCGTAAGCCGACACCAGCCCATACATCTTCCCAACGCCACCCTTGTCGGCTTACGCGCAAGCGCTAAGCCGACCTACACGGTGATGCAAAGCACGCAAAAAGAGCCGCGTAGCCCATAAAACACTCGCAAAACCGATACTTCACGGAAATTTAGACGAAAAAAAATCCTCGGAGACCGAGGATTTCTTTATTTCGTTTGATCCAGCGTATTAGATTGGCTGAATGTTCGAAGCTTGCTTGCCTTTAGGGCCAGCGGTCACTTCAAAAGAAACGCGTTGGTTCTCTTGCAGGGACTTGAAGCCGTTCGACTGGATAGCCGAGAAGTGAGCGAACAGATCTTCGCCGCCTTCGTCAGGGGTAATAAAGCCGAAACCCTTCGAATCATTGAACCATTTTACGATGCCAGTTGCCATTACAATTTCCTATTTCAGTTAAGTTGGGCTTGCGCCCGTTATATCGTTTGAAGCAAGAAAGAAATGACAGACAAACTGCACTACTACCTCGAATCCAACGATGCCCAATTATACCAACAAAACTGAGAAAAACCATTCTTTCGCAAAATAAACTTGCGAACACTACTTTAATAGCCAAATCCCCGTCTTGCGGCGCCCTGTACCAGCGGCATGGAGACACTATATCCTAATCTGCGACGCGAGTGCTTTGCGTTGTATCAAATGAATCATTGCAACCACATTACTATGGCGCGGTCACTTACGCAGTGAAATGGGGGGCGGCCGCGTCGCGTCGCGCCCAGTCCAGCAGCGCCACCACCTGCACCCGCACGGCAGACCATTCCGCCACCGCCTGCGCAGGGGTGTTGAGCATGGCGCGCACCAGCTGTTCGATGCGCCGGCACTCCTGCCCCAGCGCGGCAAAGCCGAAAGTGGCGGCCGAGCCGGCCACCGCGTGCAGCGCGCGGTGCAGCTCCGTTAACGGCTCCAGGCGCGGGCCTTCGCTGTCGCAGCGGCCGCTTGCCTGCGCAATCGCCTGCAACAGGGCCGGCACGCCAGCCGCATATTTTTCGTTCAGGGCACGCAAACGCGCGCGGAAATCCGGGTCGATCAAGGTTGCCATCGCAATACTCGCCTGAGTTCGCTTACTTGGTGCCGAAGATGCGGTCGCCGGCATCGCCCAGGCCTGGCACGATGTAGGCGTGGTCATCGAGGTGCGAATCGAGCGAGGCGCAGAACATCTTGACGTTCGGATGCGCGTTCTGGAACACGGTCACGCCTTCCGGTGCGGCCACCAGGGCCAGGAAAATGATCTGCTCGTCCGTCACGCCGCGCTTTTTCAGCACGTCGACGGCATACACGGCCGAATTGCCGGTCGCTACCATCGGGTCGCACAAGATAAAAGTGCGCTCGTTCAAGTCGGGCAGGCGCACCAGGTATTCCACGGGCATGTGGGTGGCCGGATCGCGGTACACGCCGATGTGGCCCACGCGTGCCGATGGCACCAGGTTCAGCAAGCCATCGCTCATGCCGATGCCGGCGCGCAGGATGGGCACGATGGCCAGCTTCTTGCCAGCAATGACAGGCGCGTCGATGGTGACCAGCGGGGTCTTGATTTCGCGCGTCGTCAGCGGCAGGTCGCGCGTAATTTCATAGCCCATCAGCAAAGTGATTTCCTTGAGCAACTCGCGGAAGGTGCGCGTCGACGTGTCGTGCTCGCGCATGTGGCTCAGTTTGTGCTGGATCAAAGGGTGATCGGTAATGAACAAATTCGGGAAGCGTGGATCTTGTTTCATCTTGTTTTTCTTTCTCAGTAGCTGGCGCGGCGGCAAGCCTGGGCCGCAAGCGCGCTGTGTATCGATAAAATGATGGATTTGCAGCATTATCCCAGCCCCCAGCCCGCCTGTGGCCGGAATTTTCGAAATAATCGGATTTATTGAAATCAATACTCGCGCAGCGCGCGCGCCAGGATGGCCTTGCAATCGGTGCCGGCCGGCAAGCGGCCATACGCGCCGCCCGGCGCTTGCACCAGCCGCGACTGCAGGAAGGCTTGCGCCACAAACGGTGGCGCATGGCGCAGCAGCAAGCCGGCTTGCACGGCCAGCACGATGCGTTCGGATAATTGCCGGGCGCCGAATTCATCCGTTTGCGGCCCGTCCAGGTCGGCCAGCAGCCGCGCGCGGTATGCCGCAAAGTCGGCGTGCTCATCGCCGGCCAGCGCCAGCTCGGCCGCCAGCGCGTCGCGCGCGGCCGGCGACTTGCCGAAGGCGCGCAAGACGTCGAGGCACATGACGTTGCCCGAACCTTCCCAGATCGAGTTGACGGGCAGCTCTCTATATAAACGCGCCAGCGGCGCGTCTTCCACATAGCCGGTGCCGCCCAGCACCTCCATCGCTTCGAAGCCGAAGCCGGGCCCCCGCTTGCAGATCCAGTACTTGCCGGCCGGCGTCAGCACACGCGCCAGCATCGCTTGCTGCGCATCGTCCTTTTCATCGAAACAGCGGGCCAGGCGCAGCGCGAAGGCCGTGGCAGCTTCCGATTCCAGCGCCAGGTCGGCCAGCACATTCTGCATCAGCGGCTGTTCGGCCAGCGGCTTGCCGAACACGGCCCGCTGGCGCGCGTGGTGCAGCGCCTGCGTCAAGGCGGCGCGCATGATACCGGTGCTGCCCAGCACGCAATCGAGGCGCGTGTGGCTGGCCATTTCCAGTATCGTGGGAATACCCCGCCCCGGCTGGCCCACCAGCCAGCCGTAGGCATTGGTGAACTCCACTTCCGACGAGGCATTCGAGCGGTTGCCCAGTTTATCCTTCAGGCGCTGCACGCGGATGGCGTTGCGGCTGCCGTCGGGCAGGTAGCGGGGCAGGAAAAAGCACGACAATCCCCCCTCGTCCGCCTGCGCCAGGATCAGATGGGCGTCGCACTGGGGCGCCGAGAAAAACCATTTGTGGCCGACGATGCGCCAGGCGCCAGCGGCCTCGCCGCCGAACAGGGTACGCGCCTCGGCCGGGGACACCTGCGTGGCGCGCGTGGTATTGCTGCGCACGTCCGAGCCGCCCTGCTTTTCCGTCATGCCCATGCCGACCAGGGCGCCGCGCTTCTGCTCCACGGGCAGCGAGCGGGGATCGTATTCCCGCGAGAGGATTTTCGGCAGCCAGCGCGCAGCGATGTGCGGCAGGTCCATCGCCTGGCGCAGGGCCGGCACCGAGGCATACGTCATCGTCACGGGACACTGCGTGCCGTTTTCCACCTGTCCCACTAATAGATAGGCAGCCGCGCGCGCCACCTGGGCGCCGGGACCGGGCGTGGCCCAGGGTGAAGCGTGCGCGCCAGCGCCCACGAGGATGGCCATCAGCTCATGCCAGGCCGGATGGAACAGCACTTCGTCGATGCGGCGCCCGGCCCGGTCGAACTGCTGCAACTCGGGCGTGTGGATATTCGCCAGGCGCGCCAGCGCATAGGTTTCGGCGCGGCCCAGCTTTTCGCCCAGCGCGTCGAGCTCCTGCAAGGCCGCGCCGCCGCCCTCGCGCAGCAGCGCTTCGATCAGCGCCGGGTCGCAGGCGAACAGATTGACGTTTTCAAAGGGCGTGGCCTGATTAAAAACTTCATGCGTGTCAAAGGCATTCATGGGAGTCTCCCGCGATTTGTTATCATGGCGCCCTTGCCGTCGCTGGCGCACCGTCAACACCGTCTGCCAGCCAGACTAGCGCAAAGCGCATGGCGGGGCAAGCGCGCCAGTGGAAGCAGGCGCAGATAAATGTTTCCATGTGGAATGAAAATGCCCGCATGCCCCGCGCGACATGATTTTTTTCATGGAAGGCAGGAATATTTACAAAACCTGAAGCAATGTTGCTCTATTTCATGTAATCGGGTGCTTTTCAATGATACATTTCGTGTGGATCGCGTTCCGATAGCCGCCCTTTCGGCCCCTATGGCACGCGGCACGCACGACGCAGTCTTTCCGTTGGCGCCCTGCCCTGCAGCGAGCGCCGGCACTGATAACAAAAAGGTAAAAGCCAGCACGATGTTTTCCAGTACCCCATCCGCCGCCCACCGCGAGGCTCGCCACGAGTTGGACAACCTCATGGAAGAGGCAGGCGACGTCGTGTTCCGGCTCGATACGGACGGCCTGATCCTGTTCGCCAGCAAGCGCGCGGCCACCCTGTTTGCCGCACCCTCGGGCATGTCCGGCCATTTGCTGCTGCCGCTGGCCGCCGAAGCGTCGCGCGCGGCGCTGCAAGCGGCGCTGGAAGACGCCCTGGAAGAACCGGGCCGCCTGGAAGTGCGCCTGCAAACGCCGGACCAGGAAATCTGGTTCGAACTGCGCCTGTCTTCTTATATGAACGCGGCCGGCATGGCCGAACTGCTGGTGGTCGGGCGCGACACGTCGGCCCAGCACAATACGGAAGAACGGCTGCGCCACATGGCCACGCACGACGCGCTCACGGGTCTGCCGAACCGCTTGCTGCTGTCGGACCGCATCCGCATGGTGATCGCCCAGGCCGCACGTTCGGGCCAGGGCTTTTCCGTCGCCACCATCGGCCTCGATGGCTTTAAAAAAGTCAACGATGGCCTGGGCCACCCCGTCGGCGACGCCGTGCTGCGCCTGGCCGCGGCGCGCCTGCGCAAGACCCTGCGCGACAGCGACACCCTGGCGCGCGTGGGCGGCGATGAATTCGTCGCCGTGCTGCCCGGCAGCGCCACGGATGCGCAGATCAAACTGGTGACGGGCCGCCTGCTGGCCACCCTGCAGGCGCCGTTCGAGGTCGATGGCCACACGATCTACGTGGGAGCGTCCGTGGGCGTGGCTATCTATCCGCTGCACGCGGAAGATGAAGTGCGCCTGGTGGCACTGGCCGATGCGGCCATGTCGCGCGCCAAGGAAACGGGCAAGGCCCGCTGCCTGGTCTACAGCCCGCGCCTGAATGGCCCGTCGGAACACGATATTTCGCTGGAAGCGGCCATGTTCCAGGCCGTGCGCGAAGGCGAGTTTTTACTCTTTTACCAGCCCATCGTCGACGCGCACACGCGGCAAATCCAGGGTTTCGAAACCCTGATGCGCTGGAAGCACCCGACCCTGGGCCTGGTGCCGCCCGTGCGCTTCATCCCGATTGCCGAAGCCAATGGCCTGATCAACCTGCTGGGCGCCTGGGCGCTGAAAGCGGCCTGCGTGCAGCTCAAGCAGTTCCAGGAAGTGGCCAAGCGGCCGCTGTACATCTCCGTCAACATCAGCCCGCGCCAGTTCCGCAACGACAAATTCCTCGACGTGCTCGATGACGCCATCGCGTTTTCGGGGCTGTCCGGCGAACACCTGGTGCTGGAAATTACGGAAGGCACCCTGATGATCGACCCCGTGCATGCGGAAACCATCCTCGTCAAGATGACGGAGCGCCGCGCGCGCATCGCCATCGACGATTTCGGCACCGGTTACTCCTCGCTCGCGTATCTGAAGCGCTTCCCCATTTCGGTGCTGAAGATCGACCGCACCTTCATCAAGGACTTGCCCGAATCGAGCAAGGATGCGGCCATCTGCAACACCATTCTCGACCTGGCCAAGCATTTGAACCTGTCCGTGGTGGCCGAGGGCGTGGAAACCGAAGAGCAGATGCATTTCATCGAGTCGCGCGGCTGCCAGTATGTGCAAGGCTACCTGACGGGCAAACCGATGCCGGCCCATGCCGCGCTAGCGGCCTTGAGCGACAAAACCTATGCGGCGCTGGTGCCTGCGCCGTCTGCCAATGAACCGCGCGGAGGGGTGCAATGAATCCAGGTCATTTCACGGTGCCGACACAGCTCGGCAAAAATACCCTGGACTTGCTGTGGGCGCGCACGCGCCAGCAGGGCGACATGCCCGGCTTCGCGAAAGCCATCAGCGCCATCCTGGGCGCCATGCGCGGCGAGGATGACCACGAATTCGACATCACGCAAACGGTGCTGTCCGACCCTGTCCTCACGCACAAGGTACTCAGGCTGGCCAACAGCGGCATGTATTCGGCCTTCGGCCAGCGCGTCAACACGGTGTCGAAGGCCGTGCTGGTGCTGGGCATCGACGCCATCGGACACCTGGCATTGGGCTTGAAGCTGATCGAGGAGCTGTCGCAGGCCTCGCCCGATTCCGTCAGCGCCCACGTGGAAATGGAAAAGGCCGTGCTGGCCGGGATGGTGGCGCAGCAGGTGGCCACCAGCGCCGGCAGCCTGCAGGCGGAGCAAGCCGTCGTCTGCTCGATGCTGCACACCCTGGGCCGCATGATGGTGACGTTCTATATGACGGACTTCTGGGCGCGCATGCAGGCGCACGCCGGTCCCGGCAACGAGGCGGCCGCCGCGCGCGAAATCCTCGGCCTGTCGCTGCCGGAAGTGGGCTATGCCACGGCCGCCCACTGGGGTTTGCCGCAGCACCTGATCAACGGCATGCGTCCGATGGACCCGTCGCCGGACAACTCTCCCGTCAGCGGCGCCGACTGGATGGCGGGACTGTCGACGATGGCGGCGCGCTGCGCCGACTCGCTGTGGCATGACGATGCGGCCGGCGCGGCGCAAGTGCATGCGCTGATCGACGATTATGCGGGCACCCTGGGCATTACGGCGACGGACCTGGTGGTGGCCGTGGACAAGGCCAAGGCGATGGCAGCGGCCGACCTGTCGATCGCGCCCCTGTCGAAACCGGCCGAACGGCGCGCGCGCCAGCTGGCGTCCACGCGCATGCGCGCCGAAGGCAACCGCGTGCTGATCGGCGGCCTGGCCGACCTGCGCGGCGCCATCGGCAGCGCCAGTCCGGGACAGATGGTCTCGATGGCGCTTGAAACGCTGCATCAGGGTTTTGATTTTTCGCGCTCGGTGGCGTTCGTGCGCAACCACAGGGATCATTTGTATTCGGCGCGCATCAGCATGGGCGAAGGCATGGCCGACCTGCAGGACCTGATGGTGTTTGGCGATGCGTATGAGCCGAACGTCTTCCACGCGGCCCTCAATAGCGACCGCGTGATTTTCATCGACAATGCGCGCGACCCGAAATTTGCCGCCAAGCTGCCGCAATGGTGGAAATCGACGTTGTCGGAAGCGCGCAGCTTCGTCGTGCTGCCCCTGTCGGCCAACGGCCACCCCACGGGATTTTTATATGGCGACTGGGACGACAGCTTCCCGCCGATTCAATTGAATCAGACGGAGTTCAACCTGATCAACGATATCCGGGCGTTGCTGGTGCAGTCGGTGGAGATGCGCCATCAATTGGAATTAGTGGCGAACAAGGTGGCGTGACAGGAAGCGCCAACGATGTTGTCGGATTACGCGGGGCCATGCCCCGCTAATCCGACCTACGCGCGCGCATGGCGTGGGCCGTAGGTCGGGTTAGCCAGAATGGCGTAACCCGACATCACCGCAACGCAGGCCCGTCATCCAACAACATTCAACTTACTTCAACTTACTTCAACTTCGGCGTATTCACGCTGACATCGCCGCATTGCGCGCGGTGCATCAGGGCGTGGTCGATCAGCACCAGCGCCAGCATGGCTTCGGCGATGGGCGTGGCGCGGATGCCCACGCACGGGTCGTGGCGGCCAAACGTTTCCACCATCACGGGATTGCCTTCTTTATCGATCGAGCGGCGCGGCGTGCGGATCGACGACGTCGGCTTGATGGCGATCGAGACACTGATATCCTGCCCCGTCGAAATGCCGCCCAGTACGCCGCCGGCGTTATTGCCGATAAAGCCTTCCGGCGTCAGTTCGTCGCCGTGCTCGGAACCTTTTTGCGCCACCGAATCGAAACCGGCGCCGATTTCCACGCCTTTGACCGCATTGATGCCCATCATGGCGTAGGCGATGTCCGCGTCGAGCTTGTCGTAGATGGGCTGGCCCAGGCCGACGGGCACGTTTTGCGCGATCACGTCGATGCGCGCGCCGATGGAATCGCCGTCGCGGCGCAACTGGTCCATGGCATCTTCCATGCGCGCGATCAGGTCCGCGTCGCCGCTGGCGGCAAAGAACGGATTCGCATGCACGTGCTCCCACGACTGGAACGGCACGGGAATGTCGCCCAGCTGGCTCATGCAGCCCTTGAACGTGGTGCCGTATTGCTGCAGCAGCCATTTCTTGGCAATCGCCGCCGCGCCGACCACGGGCGCCGTCAGGCGCGCCGACGAACGCCCGCCGCCGCGCGGATCGCGCACGCCGTATTTATGCCAGTAGGTATAGTCGGCATGGCCGGGGCGGAAGCTTTCCGCGATATTGCCGTAATCCTTGCTGCGCTGGTCTTCATTGCGGATCAGCAGCGCGATGGGCGTACCCGTCGTCACGCCCTGGTACACGCCGGAGAGGATTTCCACCGTATCGGATTCCTGGCGCTGCGTCACATGGCGCGACGTACCCGGCTTGCGGCGGTCCAGCTCGGGCTGGATATCGGCTTCCGACAGGATCAATCCAGGAGGACAGCCATCGATCACGCAGCCGATGGCCGGGCCATGCGATTCGCCGAAAGTGGTAACAGTAAACAGCTTGCCAAAAGAATTGCCGGACATAGTAGGAAGTGTGAGGACTGGAAAACTCAATTCTACCAGCCTGCGGGGAATGCCATGCCGCAAATGCCACGCCAGGCCCCGATATTGCCCCACCCATCTCGCCATTTTAAAATCCCGCGTATTTTTTCATATAAAAAATACCAGAGATGAGTTGCAATCATGCAATACAAGAAATATTGCTCCACAGAATAGATTTAAAAAAACATTTTGCTTATTAAATAGCTATATACTTGGATCAAAGCGCGCCACACAATACTGATGTCAAACCGATTTGGACTGCGCCGAGAGCACGTCACAAATGCCCAGGGCTAGGCGTCGTTGCCGAAGACAGTACGCAAGTACGGCAAGGCAACGCAACAACGCCATGGACTTTTGCGACGCGCTCGTAAAAAATATCGAGTCATCCTGGAGAAGCTATACATGCCCGCACCGATCATCCCCCTTGACGCCAACAAGGACGATCACGACGACCTGGTATTCCTCGATGAACAACCAGCGGCGCCGCTGGCCGTCGCACCGCGCAGCGTCTGGCGGGTGATGATCATCGACGACGATGAAGACGTCCACTCCACCACCACTTTCGCCCTCGGCAACCTGGAAATGCAGCACCGCCCGCTGGAATTCGTGCATGCATATTCAGCCGGCCAGGCGCGCGAACTGCTCAAGCATGAAGACGACATCGCCGTCATCCTGCTCGATGTGGTGATGGAACAGGATGACGCCGGCCTGCACCTGGTGCGCTACATCCGCGAAACCCTGAAAATGACGGACGTACGCATCATCCTGCGCACGGGCCAGCCCGGCTATGCGCCGGAAATCGATGCCATCCGCGATTTCGACATCAACGACTACAAGACCAAGTCCGAACTGACGCGCATCAAGCTGTTTACGACGGTGACGGCCGCCATCCGCTCGTACGAGCAGATCCGTTCGATCAGCAGCAGCCGGCGCGGCCTGGACCGTATCGTCCACGCCAGCACGCAGCTGATGGCGCTGCATGGCGTGCAGAATTTCTCGGCCGGCGTGCTGGCGCAGATCGCCGACCTGCTGGGCATCCGCGCCGACGGCGTGCTGTGCGTGCAGGATTTGCAGGACAATGGCGCACGGGAACTGCTCGTCTCGGCCTGCACCGGCAGCTTTTCCAGCTTGCCGCACAGCGCGCTGTGCGGTCTGCAAAACCCGCGCGTGATGGCCGCCATCGAGCACACCCTGGCGCAGCGGCGCAATGTGTACGCGCACGACTACGCCACCCTGTACTTCGCGGGCAAGGCCAGCCGCGACGCGGCCGCCTACCTCGTGCTGCCGCGCCCCCTGTCGGCCATCGAAGAAAGCCTGCTGGAAGTCTTCTGCAGCAACGTCGCCGTGGGCCTGGACAACGTCGAGCTGGTGTCGCACCTGCACAATGCCGCCTTCTACGATCAATTGTCGAAGCTGCCCAACCGCACGCGCCTGGTGGAAATCCTCGACGCCACCCTGGCCGGCCCCGCGCGCGACGACGCCACCCTGTCGCTGGTGGACCTCGACCATTTTGCCGAGACCAATGACGCGCTGGGACACCAGTTCGGCGACATGCTGCTCGTGGCCGTGGCGGGACGCCTGCAAACCCAGCTGGGCCCCCAGCTGACGGTGGCGCGCCTGGGCGGCGACATCTTTTGCGTGCTGGGCGACTCCTCGCAAGTCAATCCTAACAACATCCTGGCCCTGTTCCAGGCGCCGTTCTGCATCGATGGGCAGGACGTGCAATTGTCCGCTACCCTGGGCCTGGTGCGGCTCGGCGAACATGCGGGCACGGGCGCTGATGCGCTGAAGGATGCCGATATCGCCCTGAAGCGGGCGAAAAGCCAGCAGCGCGCCGGGCACTTCTATTTCTCACGCAGCATGGGCATCGAAATCCGCGAACGAGTCCGCATGATGCACGCGCTGCGCACGGCCTTCAGCCAGGGCCAGCTGTTTGTCGTGTATCAGCCGCAGATCGACCTGACCACGCGCCGCCCCGTGGGCGCCGAAGCGCTGCTGCGCTGGCAGACACCGGACGGCAAGTTCATCTCGCCCGACCGCTTCATTCCGATTGCCGAATACTCGGGCATCATCATCGACCTCGGCGAATGGGTGCTGCGCACGGCGTGCCGCGAACTGGTGCTGCTGCGCGAGCAGGGCCACCGCAACTTCGTCATGTCCGTCAACGTGTCGCAAGTGCAGTTCCGCCACCCGCTGTTTTTGGACATGCTGCGCGCGGCGCTGGAAGAGACGCAGGCGCCGCCCGAGTTCATCGAACTGGAAATCACGGAATCGATGGCCATGGAAGAGCCGGACCTGCTGATCAAGATGCTGTGGCAGATCAAGCAGACGGGTGTCAGCATCGCCATCGACGACTTCGGCACGGGTTTTTCCTCGCTATCCTATTTGCAGCGCCTGCAGGTCGACCGCCTGAAAATCGACCGCGCCTTCGTCACCGAGATCACGGGATCGGCGCGCGGCAGCAGCATCGCCGAAATGGTCATCCAGCTGGGCCGCAACCTGGGCCTGGCCGTGATCGCGGAAGGCGTGGAAGACGAGCGGCAGGCGCAAATCCTGCAGGCGCTGGGCTGTCCGATGGCGCAAGGGTTCCTGTTCGCCCGCCCGATGACGGCCACGGCGCTGGGCACCTGGCTGAACAACGAGGCGCTGCAGGGGGCCGCATAGCCGCCGCCTTGGATCGTCAATGCAAAACGCCGGCGGTTGCCGGCGTTGTTTTTACTCGATGAGCGTAGCTTAATCGGTGGTTTCGGCCGGCCAGTCGCGGATGTACGCTTTCAGCATCTGGTTCTCGAAGCTTTGCGCTTCGAGCACGGCGCGCGCCACGTCGTAGAAGGAAATGACGCCCAGCAAGGTCTTGGCGTTCATGACGGGCAGGTAGCGCGCGTGTTTTTCCAGCATGATGCGGCGCACTTCGTTGACTTCCGTATCCGGTGTCACGGTAATCGGGTGGTCATCCATGTGCTTGCGCACGGTGCCGCCGCCGATCTGGCCCGCGTTTTCATGCAGCGCGTTGAGCACCTCGCGGAAGGTCAGCATGCCGACCAGGTCGCCAAATTCCATGACCACCAGCGAACCGATGTCTTTTTCAGCCATGGTATTGGCCGCGTCAAGCAGGGGCTGGTCAGGCGTGACCGTGTAGAGGATATTGCCCTTGACTTGGAGAATTTCAGATACTTTCATATTGGCCGTCCTGTCCGCGTGATTGGTATTTTAGTTATTCTAGCCCTTACTGCGACTGTAGCCTATGCCTGCGGAAAAATCCAGCCTTGCGCGCAATCAAATCGAGGGGGATTGCGCAGCACTTTGCATCACGCGCGGCGGCGGAACCAACCAGCTATGGAGAGACGCTCGCGCGCCGTCGGCAACACTTCGTGCAGCATCTCGCCCGACATGAACATGGCCATGCGCCCCGCTTGCGGCAAGATGTCCACCACGGGCGCGCCTTGCGGGTGCAGGCGCAGCGCGCCGCCGTGCCCGGGCAGCCAGTCGTCGTTCAGGTACAGCACGACGGACACGGTGCGCTTGTCGTCGTCGCGGAAACGGTCCAGATGGGCACGGTAAAAGGCGCCCGGCGCGTACAGGGCGAAATGGCTTTCGTATTCTTCCAGCCCCAGGAACAGCTCGCGGTTGAGCATGCAGCGCAGCGCTTCCATGTGTGCCAGGTAGCGGTCGCACGCCGCTGAGCGGCCCGTTTCCAGCCATTCGATATGGTCGCCGCGGATGTCCGGCTGCAGCAGCGGTGCATGGCCGCTGCCCACGCCGGCGCCCTTCATCTTGCCGCTGAGCATGGATTGCACGCATTCGGCGGCCAGTTGGCGGCTCAGTTCAGGGGAAATGAAATGCTCTTGCATGAGCCAGCCTGCGTGGCACAGGCCGTCGACTATAGATGGTCCGGGTACGGCGAGGTCGCCGTCGAACGATATTGCGGGCATAAAATCTTTCCTGGTGGACATGCGATGAGAGTTCGCCTGAAGCCCAGGATTTCGCTGGCACGTAGCAGCCTTCCCTGCGGCGCGGCGCACGCGCACAGGTCAAACAGCCCGAATATCGCTGATCCGATATCCTACCACCGCCACACCGCGCCGGTCACTTTTTTTACACTGCAGGTTACACGCCAGCTGAGCCTGACCGTCCGCCAGCACGGCGCCATGCGCCCTGCACGGGAGCCCTTTTGCTCAGAGGTAAATCAGGTTACGATCTTGCCACTATAAAACTTGGCGGAGACACCATGAGCGGCCCGAAATACCCCGGTTTCGATACCTTATCCCTGCATGCGGGCGCCGCGCCCGACCCGGCCACGGGCGCGCGCGCCACGCCCATCCATTTCACGTCCTCGTTTGCCTTCAAGAGCTCGGAACATGCGGCTTCGCTGTTCAATATGGAGCGGGCCGGCCACGTCTACTCGCGCATCTCGAATCCCACCAACGCCGTGCTGGAAGAACGCATCGCCGCCCTCGAAGGGGGTGTGGCCGGCATCGCCACGGCCAGCGGCCAGGCCGCCATGCATCTTGGTTTATCTACCATCGCCGGCGCCGGTTCGCACATCGTTGCCTCACGCGCCCTGTACGGCGGCTCGCACAACCTGCTGGCCTACACCTTGAAACGCTTCGGCATCGAGACGACGTTTGTCGACCCGCGCGACGTGGACGCCTGGCGCGCCGCCATCCGCCCAACTACAAAAGTGCTGTTCGCGGAAACCCTGGGCAATCCGGGCCTCGACGTGCTCGACATCCCGCAAATTGCCGCGCTGGCGCACGAACACCAGTTGCCGCTGATGCTCGATTCGACGTTTACCACGCCGTATTTGCTGCGCCCCTTCGAGCATGGCGCCGACCTGGTGTTCCACTCGGCCACCAAATTCCTGTGCGGGCATGGCACGGCCATCGGCGGCCTGCTCGTCGATGGCGGCACCTTCGACTGGCAAACGGCATACGACAAGACGGGGCGTTTCGCCGAACTGTGCGAGCCGTATGACGGCTTCCACGGCATGGTCTTCGCCGAGGAATCGACGGTAGCGCCGTTCGCCCTGCGCGCGCGGCGCGAAGGCTTGCGCGATTTCGGCGCCGTCATGAGCCCGCACAATGCCTTCGCCATCTTGCAGGGCATCGAAACCCTGGGCTTGCGCATGGACCGCCACGTGGCCAATACGCGCAAAATCATCGACTTTTTGCTGGCCAATCCGGCCGTCGAATCCGTGTCCTACCCCGAACTGCCGTCGCATCCCGACTATGAACTGGCGAAAACCCTGCTGCCGAAAGGCGCGGGCGGCGTGTTCACCTTCCGCCTGCGGGGAGACCGTGCAGCGGGCCAGCGCTTTGTCGACAGCCTCAAGATTTTCTCGCACCTGGCCAATGTGGGCGACGCCAAGTCGCTCGTCATCCACCCCGCCTCCACCACGCATTTCCGCGTGCCCGACGACCAGTTGGCGCAGGCCGGCATCACGCAGGGCACCATGCGTTTGTCCGTCGGCCTGGAAGACGCCGATGACTTGATCGAAGACCTGGCCCGCGGCCTGAAACTGTCGCAGAAAGGCGCCTGAGATGCTGCTCACCATCGACAACACCACTGCTTACTGCTACACGGGTGGCAAACCGTTCAACCCGAACCAGCCGACGGCCGTCTTCATCCACGGCGCGCAGAATGACCATTCCGTGTGGGCCCTGCAGACGCGCTATTTCGCTCATCACGGGTGGAACGTGCTGGCCGTGGATTTACCGGGCCACGGGCGCAGCCTGGGCGCGGCGAAAACCACGGTGGAAGAGCTGGCGCGCTGGATACTGGCCGTGCTGGACGCTGCCGGCGTGGTCAAGGCCATGCTGGTCGGCCACAGCATGGGCTCCCTGATAGCGCTGGAAGCGGCATTCCTGGCGCCCGAAAGGATCAGCCACCTTGCCATGCTGGGTTCCACCTACCCGATGAAAGTCTCGCCGGCGCTGCTGGAAACGTCGCTCAACGATGAACAGGCGGCCATCGACATGGTCAATATCTGGTCGCATTCGTCGATCGCGCAAAAGCCGTCGTTCCCCGGCCCCGGCTTTTACGCCATGGGCGGCGCGCGGCGCTTGAAACAGCGCATCGCCGCCCTCAACCCCGATCACGTGTTTCACACGGATTTTTTTGCCTGCAATGCCTACGCGAACGGCGAAATCGCCGCCGCTTCGGTACACTGCCCCACTTTATTCATTTTCGGCGCGCGCGACATGATGACGCCGCCCAAATCGACCCGCTTGCTCACGTCTGCCATCGCGCATGGCACGGTGGTGCAGGTCGACAGCGGGCACGAATTGATGGCCGAGCAGCCCGACGCCGTGCTCGACGCGCTGTTTGCGTTTGCGCAAACGGCAGCGGCATAAGCACCGGCCATACGGCTTTTTTTAGGATGGATGCATGATGTTATTGAATACCCTGCACGATGAATTGACTGGCCGAGGCAGCGGCACGGAAGCCCAGCGGCACGAACGCTACGACTGGCTGGAACAGCTGCGCTGCACGAACCCGGACGCGGACGAAGGCGGCCCCATGGCGGGCATCCCCGGCCACCACTGGTACCGGCTGCCGCAGGCGCTCGTCGTGGCAGGCCAGCACACGGACCTGCTGGTCGGCACAATGAACGCGCAATACCTGGTGTTCGCGGGCCGCCACGCGGCAGCCTTCGCGGCCGAACTGGGCCTGCAATACGACGCCAACAACCGCATCGACCGCCCCGGTGGCCTCGACGAACTGCTCGATGCCTACGAAGAACAGGAGGACGGCAGCTGGGCGACCTTGCCGAATGAAGCGCCAGCGGCACCGCTGGCCGGCTGGGACGATGTGTACTTCCGCGTGCGCGACCTGAGCGACGGCAGGACCATCCAGAGCGTGACCACCATCGCGTATGAAAGCAGCCGCTTTCCCGGCTATACCATGCTGGGCACAACCCTGGTGGGCGCCGGCGCCATCGCGCACGACGACGAAACGGCGCAATATCTGCAGCAAATCTTCGCCGACTGGGCCATCCAGCGCGAATACGCCGCCACCTGCCCGGTTGCATCCACGCCCTGGCCCCACGCGCCGCGCCAGGTGCCGCCCGAGACGTTCGGCATTGCGTTCGACTTTAGCCGCAACCTCGCTTACCTCGACGCCCTGTTGGCCGCCTACGGGCGCGCGCAGGCGCAGGCGGAAATCGATGGCGGCGACGCGGCCTACTGGGCGTGCGCGGCCGCCAGCACGGCTTACCAGGTCTTCTCGCTGCGCTACACGGCGGGCTTGCCCTTGCCTGACGTGGAACCGGCGCTGGAAACGGCCGTCGCCGCCTGCGAAACGGCGCGCGCGGCCCTGGCCGCAGCCTACGATGACGATGCTTTGCCCGCCTTTGATTTCGAACAATTGACGGATTACGCGCGCACCCTGCAGTTGCTGGGCGCGACCCTGCTGTTCGGCCGCCACGACCTGGCTGCCCGCCTGGCCGCCCTGCAGACGGCCTTCGATGGCGAAGATGGCGTGTACGAGGCGCTGCTGTCGACCATCGATCCCCAGCGTCCAGCCGTCGACGAATGGTATTTCGCCGAACCCTATTCATCCCTGTTCGAGTGCCTGGATGCGGACGATCCCGCGCAGCAGCTCGAGCACCTGCAACACTACCTGGCCAGCTGGCACGGCGCACTGGTGCGCGAAGACTGGTTCAACGGCCATTTGCGCGCGCAAGGCTTGGGCGGTTACTACGGCCTGTGGGCCTTCGAGGCGGCCGTCGCGGCCAAACACCTGGGACTGGATCGCGGCGCGCTGGCCCACTGGGTCATGCCGCCAGCACCCTGAATCCCCCGTTCACTTTCAGACAAATATCAATGATCAATACCGCAGCCCTGTTCAGCACTGCCTTTTTACCCGGCCAAGCCGGCTTCGACACCGACACGATCACCGGCCTGGCCGAGTGGCGGCTGGACACGCCGATGCTGTTCAAGCTGCTCATCGGCGCCGGCACGCAGACCACCGCCTGGCCAATCTACGGCGATGGCGAAGACTGCCCCTGCGTGCTGGCCGCACCGATGGCGCAGGCGCAGGCCAGCTGGCAAGCCTTGTCCGCGCTGATGGACAAGCCGCGCGACGCGGCCGCCATTGTCGCGCGCGGCGCCATTAGCGCCCTGCTGGCGGGCGGCCAGCCATGGCTGATCCTCGATGGCGTGCAACTGATCCCGCACGATATCGGCACGCCGGACTACGCGGCCGGGCTCGACGCCCTGCGCGCCGAGGCGCAAGCCTTGCACTCTGCCCTGCTGCGCGGCGACCGGGAAGCGCTGGCGCCGCTGCTGGCCGCTGGCGCCGCATCGCCTGCCACCGGCTACTGGTCGGCCACGGCCAGCGCGCAACTGGCCGATGTCGAGGAACTCGGCGCGGACGAACTGCCGTTCCTGCAAGGCCTGGAAGTGGTGGGCTGGGAAGAAGACGCGCTGTGCTATGAAGTGAGCACCGCCGGCGAACCGGACGTCACCGGCCTGGTCACGCCGTATGGCCGCTGGATCGTGCCGCTGTCGCAGCGCTATGTGGATCTGGGCGTTTATTATGCGGACGATGGCTGGATCACCTTTGCCACGGCGGACGCGCCCGACGCGCACGGCGTGCTGGACCTCAACGGCATGCTGGTGCTGCCGCCCGCCCCCGGCGCCCTGTACGTGATCAGCCCCCATCTGCTGCAGCAAATCGATCCGGACGGCGCCAGCCGCTTGCTGCGCCTGCCCGACGGCGCGCTGCTCATCGACAGGGTGGATAACATATGCCTGCGCAACGATGGCTTGATCGACATCGAGCGCCAGAGAGACAAGACAGACGATGACAAAAACCGCAATGTGTATGGCGTGGTCGACAAAATGGGCAAGGTCGTGGTGCCACCCGCCTACAGCTCCGTGCAGGATGTCGGTACGAAGAAGAAAATCGCCATCGTCAGCCAGCGCATCGATGGCCGCTTCCTGTTTGGCCTGGTCAATAGCCAGGGCGAGCTGCTGGCGCCTTGCCAGTACGAGGCCATCGACTGCGCCACCACCTCGTCGCCGCCAAAATTGCGCAAGAACCGGATCTTCGCCATCGACGCGCAAGGTCTCGCGTGCATGCTGACCCTGGATGGAAAACAGGCTTTCACGCCCCTGTATCCGCCCGCCCACCATTTGCGCGGCGTCGCCGTGCAAAGCGATTTTTTATATGTCGTCAAGGATGGCATGGCCTGGAGCATGGATTTCACTGGCCAGTTGCTGGAGCAGTTCGACACCGTGGAAAACTTCAAGGCGGCGATCACGGCCCAGTTGAGCGAGTCTATAGGCCTGGGAAAGAAAAAGCCCGCCAAGCGCCGCAGCTTCACGCCCGCGCAAATCCTGGCCAAGGCCGACCGCGAGCAATTGCGCGCCATGGCCGCCCTGCTCTTGCAAGGCGATGCGGAGCTGGCCACGCGCTGCGTGGACATCACGCTGGAAGAACTGGCGCAGGACGACCCGGAAGAAGAATACGAAGGCGATACGCCCGAAGCGGCCTGCTTCTTCCTGCTCTGGTCGACGGCCGCCGATGTGCTGGGCCACGGCGCCACGCTGGACTGGAAATCGGTCGATGAAGTGCCGCGCATCGCCCAGCATATCGGCCTGCCCGCGCTACAGGACTTCCGCTGGGCGCAGCGCGAAGATGGCGACGCGATGGCCGACGGCCTGGCCGCCATTGCCGCCCACCTGGCGTCGCACCAGCTGCGCCTGGTCAACCTGCACGGCGACGAGGACACCTATTATCTGGGCGTGGTGCGCGCGCAGGATGCGACCGCGTTCCAGGCGGTGGCGCTGCAGGCGGCCTTGCGGCCCGTGCTACTGTGATTTTTGCAAGGCAAGGTATCCATGCACGCGAAAAAATTCATCGATGACGTCGTCGCATCCAATGCGTCGCTACTGGCGCTATATGCGCAGGGATGCGAGGGACAGACCCGGCTTGGCGCCCTGCTCGACGAACTGGCACTGGCCGATGGCCAGCGCGAACAAGTCTTGGCCCTGATCAAGCTGGCGATCGATGACGCCACATACCAGCTGGTGTGCGGCATCGAGGGCAGCGCCTCGCTCGGCGACAGCCAGCAGGATTACACCCTGCTCGACGAAGAGGGCAATACGCTGACGGACGCGCTCGATGTCCTGCTGTACGAGCGGCTCAACCCCTGATTGCCAATCAGGCGCAGCGCACGCCCCCGAAATGCTGGGCCAAAGTCAGGCCCAGCCCCTGCTCCACAGCGTTTTCCACCTGCGCCGCCAGCGCGGCCGCTTCTTCGGCCGCCTTGATGTCGCGTTCATTCGTGGAACCGGCCGGATAGCCGGAGTTCACGCGCATGCCGCCGAAGACAAACAGGCGGTAGACATCGGCCAGGCTGATGCGGTTGACATTGCCCAGCAAGACCCAGTGGTCGGAACTGTCGGCCACGCGCTTGCCCCACTGGACCCGCACGGCGCCATCCACGTTAACTCGTCCTACCCAGCCCTGCTGCACCATCTTGTCGAGCAGGGTTTCCATTTCTTCAAAGCCCAGGCGCGTGCTGCGGCGAATTTCCGCCGCGCCCACCAGGGCCGAATCGGCGCAGTGACAGGCCTGGTGCAGCACTTTCAGGATGGCCACGGCGTCGACGAATTCACTGCCCGGCGCCGCCTCGTACCACCAGCGTTCATATTTCACGACGGGCAAGGCGGCCACCAGCAAGGCGCCCACCAGGGTGATCATCCAGCTCAGGTATATCCATACGAGGAACAGCGGCAAGGCGGCCAGCGCGCCGTAGATGCGCGAATACGTGGGGAATTCCTGGATGAATTCGCCGAAGCCGCGCTTGGCCACCTCGAACGCCAGCGCCGCCAGCAAGCCGCCCCAGGCCGCGTCGCGCCAGTCCACGTCGCGGTTCGGCACGGCGATGTAGAGCAGGGTAAACGCCAGCATGGTCAGGCCGATCGACACCAGGGTATAAAACACGGCGCCGATGAAAGGTACGGCGCCCACCACGCCGCTGGTGGCCATGAAGAGGCGCGAGGTCACCGTCAGCGACACGCCCACCAGCAGCGGCCCCAGGGTGACGATGGCCCAGTAGACTAGCAGACGCTTGGTCCAGCGACGTTCCTGGCGCACTCTCCAGATGCGGTTGAAGACGCGCTCGATCAAGCCCATCATGCCCACCGACGTGACGATCAGCGCGCCCGCGCCGATGGCCGACAGGCGCGTGGCCTTCGAGGCGAACGTGGTCAGATAATCGAGGATGGTGTTCGATATGCCCTTGGGCATGACGCTTTGCACGAAATAGTCTTCCAGCGCGTGGCGGAAGGTATTGAATAGCGGGAAAGTGGTGAAGATCGCCAGCGCGAGGGTCAGCAGCGGCACCAGCGCAAACACGGTGGCAAACGTCAGGCTGCCGGCCACTTGCGGCAGGCTTTCCTCGCGCACGCGGCGGCGCGCGAACTGCAGCAGGTCGCGCGTTTCGGACCATGTCAGGCCACGCACAATGTCGGCACCGATGTGCAGGGTGCGCCACAGGTATTGAAAGATGGGGATTATATATTTTGAAAACATGTGCAAAATCAGAACGGCGCCATGACAGCAGTCGTATCAGGCTGTAAAGCGCCCTATAATACCAATGATGAAGCCAACCAATCTGATTATTCTCGTATTGTTTTATTCACGCCATGGCGCCACGCGCCAGTTGGCCGAGCTGATAGCCCAGGGAGTGGAAAGCGTGCCTGGCTGCGATGCGCGCCTGCGCACCGTCCCCGCCGTCTCCACCGTGGCCGAGGCGACGGCGCCGGAAGTGCCGCCCGATGGCGCGCCTTATGTGGAACTGGACGACTTGCAGGAGTGCGCGGGCCTGGCCCTGGGCTCGCCCACGCGCTTCGGCAACATGGCTGCCGCCATGAAGTACTTCTGGGATGGCACGGCCAGCGACTGGCTGGCCGGCAGCCTGTCCGGCAAGCCCGCCTGCGTGTTCACGTCCACTGGCAGCCTGCATGGCGGCCAGGAATCGACCCTGCTGTCGATGATGATTCCCCTCTTCCACCACGGCATGCTGGTCATGGGCCTGCCCTACACGCATCCCGAACTGATGACGACGTCCACGGGCGGCTCGCCGTATGGCGCCACGCACTGGTCGGGCATCGACGGCGACAAGGCCCTGAGCGACGATGAAAAGCGATTGGCCATCGCCCTGGGCCGGCGCCTGGCGGAAAACGCCGCGAAACTGGCAGGCGCATGATGCACGGCGTACTGCACAAGTATTTTCACTGGGGCGCCATCGCCAGCCTCGTCACCCTGATCGTCTGGTGCGTGCTGTGGGAAACCGTCGTCGCGCCGCTGCAGCCGGGCGGCTCCTGGGTCGTCCTGAAGGCCGCGCCCCTGCTCATCCCACTGTACGGCGTCATCAAGCGCGACGTCTACACCCTGCAATGGTCGTCGATGGTGATCCTGCTGTATTTTACGGAAGGCGTGGTGCGCGGCTACAGCGACACGAACCCCACCTCGGCCCTGATGGCCTGGGGCGAAGCGGCCATCGTCTGCATCTATTTTGTCTGCGCCGTGCTGTACCTGCGTCCTTACAAAAAGGCCGCCAAGCGCATGGCCAAAGAGCTGCTGGAAAAAGTGACTAAAGTGAGTATCAAGAAATGACTGAAAAAGCCGATTTTCTCGCCGCCTGCCGCGAACTGCTGGGCGAAGCCTACGTACTCACCAACGACGCCGACACGGCGCCCTTCCTCACCGACTGGCGCGACCGGTTCACGGGCAAGGCCCTGGCCGTGCTGCGCCCCGCCACGGTGGAACAGGTAGCAGGCGTGCTGCGCGCCTGCACGCAATGGCAGGTGCCCGTCGTGCCGCAAGGCGGCAACACGGGCCTGGTCCTGGGCAGCATCCCGGACGCCGCTGGCACGGCCGTCGTGCTGTCGCTGGCGCGTTTGAACAGCATCCGCGCGCTCGACCCCGTCAACCGCACCATCACGGTGGACGCGGGCTGCATTTTGCAAACCATCCAGGAAGCGGCCAGTGCCGCCGGCTGTTTGTTCCCCCTGTCGCTGGCGGCCGAAGGCAGTTGCACCATCGGCGGCAACCTGGCCACCAACGCGGGCGGCACGGCCGTGCTGCGTTACGGGAACACGCGCGAGCTGTGCCTGGGCCTGGAAGTGGTCACGCCGCAGGGCGAAATCTGGAGCGGCTTGCGCGGCCTGCGCAAGGATAATACGGGCTACGATTTGCGCGACCTGTACATCGGCGCCGAAGGCACCCTGGGCGTCATCACGGGCGCGGTGATGAAACTGTACCCGCAGCCAAAAGCGTGCATCACGGCGCTGGCCGCCATGCCTACGCCCGCCCACGCCCTGCGTTTATTAAGCCTGATGCAGGACCATTGCGGCGCCAGCCTGACGGGTTTTGAACTGATGTCGCAATACTGTTTGCAACTGGTGGCGGAGCAGTTTCCACAGCTGCCGCGGCCTTTCGCCGAAGCCCACGGACAGTACGTGCTGCTGGAATTATCGAGCAGCCAGTCCGAGGCGCACGCCGTGGAATTGCTGGAAGCGAGCATCGGCGCGGCCCTGGAAGATGAGTTGATAGCCGACGCCGTCGTCGCCAGTTCCGTGGCGCAGTCCGAGGGACTATGGCAGCTGCGCGAGCACATCCCGCTGGCGCAGGCGCAGGCGGGCAAGAACATCAAGCACGATATCTCGCTGCCGATTTCCTGCATCGCCGATTTCATCAGCGTCACGGATGCGGCATTGGCAACGGCCTTCCCCGGCTGCCAGCTCGTGTGCTTCGGCCACCTGGGAGACGGCAACCTGCATTACAACGTGGCGCCGCCGTTCGGCATGACGGACCGTGACTTCCTGGCCAACCAGGATGCCATCAACCGCATCGTGCATGACCAGGTCCATGGCTTTGGCGGTTCGATTTCGGCCGAACACGGTATCGGCGCCCTGAAAAAAGCGGATCTCGCCCGCTACAAGTCGCCGCTGGAACTGCAGCTGATGCGCGCTGTCAAACAGGCGCTGGACCCGCAGAACATCATGAATCCGGGGAAGATATTGTGAGATCGCCGTCCCTCCTGCTCTGCGCCATGGCCTTGCTGGCCGGCTCCGCCAGTGCGCAGGACGTCTACAAATGCGTGCAGGATGGCTACACCAGCTATAGCGCCACGCCCTGCACGGCCGGCCAGCTGCAAATCCTGGAAATCCCCTCGCCGCCGCCGGCCGTCGACAAGGGCGCGGCCACGCGCCAGGAACGGGTGGCCAGCCAGCTGGAAGCGGCACGCAAGAAACAGGAAAAACTGGTAGACCAGGCGCGCGAGCGGGCCGCCAAACAGAAGGAAGCGCGCGACAAGCATTGCGCCCAGCTGCGCCTGGAACAGAAATGGGCGGCGCAGGATGCCGTCGGCGCAGGCGACAAAAACCGCGATGCCGCGCAACTGAAAGCGCGGCGCGCCGGCGAACGCCTGGCCGTCGAATGCTTGAATTGAGTGCGCCGGCAGCAAATCCCGCGGGCACGCGCCTGCTGTCGCGCTGGCTGCTGCTGGGCGAGTGGCGCGCGCATCCCGTGCGCGCCTTCGTCGCCATCCTCGCCATCGCCATCGGCGTGTCGCTGGGCTTTGCCATCCACCTGATCAACGCGGCCGCCTTCAATGAATTTTCCACGGCCGTCAAAAGCCTGTCCGGCCAGGCCGACGTGCAGGTGGCCGGGCGCGAAGCGCTGTTCGACGAAGCCGTCTACCCGTGGCTGGCACAGCGCGACGGCGTGGCCGTGGCTTCGCCCGTGCTGGAACTGCAAGCCGGCGTGGCCGGCAAGCAGGACGGCGGCCCGCTGCACATCCTGGCGCTCGACGTCTTCCGCGCCGGCTTCATCTCGCCCGACCTGATCGGCGCGCCCGCCGAAGGCCAGCCTTTCGACACCCTGGCCGACGACGCCATTTTCCTGTCACCCGCCGCCCTGCGCTGGCTCAAGGTGGCCGAAGGCGACAGCATCGCCCTGCAATCGGGCACGGGCACGGTGGCGCTGCGCGTGGCAGGTTCGCTGCAGCGGGCGCGCGCCGGCCAGCGTATCGCCGTGATGGATATCGGCGCGGCGCAGTGGCGCTTTAACAAGGTGGGCAAGCTGTCGCGCATCGACTTGAAACTGCGCCAGGGCGTCAACCGCGACGCCTTCCAGGCGGACCTGGCGCGCACACTGGAAGCGCAGTATCCGGGGCGTTTCCAGGTGGGCCAGCCGAATGACGAAAACCAGAATAGCCGCAACAATAACCTCAGCCGCGCCTACCGGGTCAACCTGACGGTGCTGGCCCTGGTGGCCCTGTTTACGGGCGCCTTTTTGGTCTTTTCCACGCAGGCGCTGTCCGTCATCCGACGCCGCGGCCAGTTCGCGCTGCTGCGCGTGCTGGGCATGGAGCGGGGCCAGTTGCTGCGCCAGGTGCTGCTGGAAGGCGCCAGCCTCGGTGTCGTCGGTGCGGCGCTGGGCATCGCTGGCGGTTACGCCATGGCCGCCGTGGCCCTGCGCTTCTTCGGCGGCGACCTGGGCGCCGGCTATTTCGCGGGCGTGCAGCCGCAGGTGCAGTTCACGCCCGTCGCCGCCTGCGTGTATTTCGCGCTGGGCCTCGGTGTCGCCCTGCTGGGCTGCGCCGCGCCCGCGCTGGAAGCGGCCCGCGCGGCCCCCGCCATCGCCCTGAAATCGGGCAGCGAAGAAGTCGTGACGACGCGCCTGGCGAAAACCTGGCCGGCGCTGGCTTGTCTGCTGCTGGCTGGCGCATTGACATTCCTGCCGCCCGTGTTCGAACTGCCGCTGTTCGGCTACCTATCCATCGCGCTGCTGCTGATCGGCGCCATCGCCCTGATGCCGCAGTTGGCCGCCGTCGTCTTCCGCTTCCTGCAGCGTGCCTGGCTGCGCACGGAAACGAGCAAACATGCGCCCGTGCGCAGCCTGACCCTGGCACGCCTGGCCAACGCCTCGGGCCAGGCCGGCATCGCCCTCGGCGGCGTGCTGTCGAGCTTTAGCCTGATGGTGGCGATGGCCATCATGGTGTCGAGTTTCCGCGTCTCCGTCGACGACTGGCTGCTGCAGATCTTGCCGGCCGACGTGTATGCGCGCACGGCCGCCAGCGGCGGGACGGCCGGTTTGAATCCGCGCGAACAGGCCAGCATCACCGCCCTGCCCGAGGTGGCCAGGGTGGATTTCCAGCGCGTGCGCTCGCTGTCGCTGGCGCCCGACCGCCCGAATGTGGCGCTGCTGGCCCGCCCCATCAATTTGCCAGACCCGGGCAAGAGCATGGTACTGGTGGGCGACACGCTGCCCGTGCCGGCAGGCAGCCGGCCCGTGTGGCTGTCCGAAGCGGCGGCCGACCTGTACAACGTCAAACCGGGTCAGCAGATCGACCTGCCGCTGGCGGGTGGCTTGCACAAGTTCTTCGTTGCCGGCATCTGGCGCGATTACGCGCGCTCGTCCGGCGCCATCCAGATGCCGCTGGACGACTACCGCGCGCTGACCGGCGACAATGACGTGAGCGACGCGGCCCTGTGGCTGGCCAAGGACACCACGGGCGACGCGCTGCAGCAACGCCTGAAAGCGCTGCCGTTTGGCGCCAGCCTGGAAGTGTCGAACCCCTCCGCCATCCGCGCCCTGAGCCTGCAGATTTTCGACCGCAGCTTCGCCGTCACGTATCTGCTGGAAGCCATCGCCATCGTCATCGGCCTGTTCGGCGTGGCCGCCACGTTTTCGGCCCAGACCCTGGCGCGCGCGCGCGAATTCGGCATGCTGCGCCACGTGGGCGTGACGCGCGGGCAGATCTTGTCCATCCTGGCGATCGAAGGCGGCGCACTGACGGCGCTGGGCATCGCCACCGGCTTTGTCCTGGGACTGTTGATCAGCTTTGTGCTGGTCTTCATCGTCAACCCGCAATCGTTCCACTGGACCATGCAACTGCACCTACCGTGGCCATTGATCGCCACCGTGGCCGGCGCCCTGCTGACGGCAGCCGCCGCCACGGCGCTGATCGCGGGCAGGCAAGCCCTGTCCGCTGGCCCCATCCGCGCCGTCAGGGAGGACTGGTAATGCGCCGTGTTTTTATGTTGTTGTTGACGCTGGCCTTGCCTGCCCTGGCCGCGCCGCCCGCCTTCGCCCCCGTCACGCCGCTGCCGGCTGGCCAGACCTTGCGCCTGCCGCACGACTTCGGCGCCCATCCCGCCTATAAAACGGAATGGTGGTACGCCACGGGCTGGGTCAAAACCGCAGGCGGCGAGCAACTGGGCTACCAGGTGACCTTCTTTCGCAGCGCCACGGCTACCGATACGCTGAACCCTAGTGCGTTCGCGCCGAAACAGCTGATCATCGGCCATGCGGCCCTGTCGGACCCGAAGGTGGGCAAGCTGCTGCACGACGAGAAAAGCGCGCGCGAGGGCTTCGGCCTGGCTTACGCCAAGGTGGGCGACACGGACGTCAAACTCGACGACTGGCGCATGCAGCGGCACAAGGACGGCAGCTACCGGGTCAGCCTGGCCGCGCGCGAATTCAACTTGCAGCTGACCCTCGCGCCCACCCAGCCCGTGCTGCTGCAGGGCCAAGGCGGCTATTCGCGCAAGGGCGCGCGTCCCGCGCAATCGAGCTACTACTACAGCGAACCGCAGCTGCGAACCACGGGCACGATCGCGCGCGCGGGCGGCAAGGCCGAAGCCGTGACGGGCACCACCTGGCTCGATCACGAGTGGTCCAGCCAGGTGCTCGATGCGGACGCCAGTGGCTGGAACTGGATAGGCGCCAACCTCGATGACGGCGGCGCCCTGATGGCCTTCCAGATCCGCAGCAAGACAGGTGCTAAACTATGGGCGCACGCGACATGGCGCGATGCCTCCGGCAAGATGACGCAGTTCGCGCCCGGCGACGTCGATTTCACGCCCACGCAGCTGTGGCGCTCACCCCGCACGCAGGCCGAATACCCGGTCGCCACGGAGATCCGCACGGGTCCCACGCGCTGGCAGATCAAGCCGCTGCAGCCAGACCAGGAGCTTGATTCGCGCCGTTCGACGGGGGCCGTATACTGGGAAGGCGACGTGACCGTGGAGCGCGATGGCCAGCCGGTCGGCCGCGCCTACCTGGAAATGACGGGCTACGTGCAGCCGATGAAGTTATAAGCAATTGTAAATAAGCAATACCAGATACAGTAAATACTAAGCGAAAAACAATGACAACCAGCACAGAAACAGGCAACACGAGCACCACCGCAACCACACTGTCCCCCGACACCGGCACCAGCCGCGAGCTGAAAAAAGGCAGCCTGGCCGCCTTCAAGGGCTTGATGCCCTTTTTGACGCCGTACCGCAAGCAGTTCTTCCTGGCCGGTATCGCGCTGGTGGTGGCCGCCGCCTCGACCCTGGCCATTCCTGCCGCCTTCAAGCAGATGATCGACCTCGGCTTCGGTGGCGCGGCCGGCTCCAAGAGCATCCAGCACGTCGACCTGGTCTTCCTGGCCCTGTTCGGCGTCGCGTCCATTCTGGCGCTGGCCACGGCGGCGCGTTTCTATACGGTGTCATGGCTGGGCGAGCGGGTCACGGCCGACATCCGCAGCGCCGTGTACCGCCACGTCGTCACGCAAAGTCCCGCCTTCTTTGAGACCACGCAGACGGGCGAAGTCCTGTCGCGCATCACCACCGACACGACCTTGATACAGGCCGTCGTCGGCACCAGCATCTCGATGGCGCTGCGCAATGTGCTGCTGTTCCTGGGCGGCCTGGTGATGCTGTTCGTCACCAGCGCCAAGCTGGCCGGCATCATCATCGGCCTGTTGATCCTGGTGGTAGTGCCCATCATCGTGTTTGGCCGCAAGGTGCGCAAGCTGTCGCGCGACTCGCAAGACCGTATCGCCGACGCGTCGGCCATGGCTGGCGAAATCTTCAACGCCATGCCCACCGTGCAGGCATTCACGCACGAGAAAATCGAATCGAAACGCTTCGGCGACTCCGTCGAAGGCGCTTTCATGACGGCCATGCGCCGCATCCGCGCCCGCGCCTTGCTGACCATGATCGCGATTTTGCTGGTCTTCGGCACCATCGTCTTCGTGCTGTGGCTGGGGGCGCGCGCCGTGCTGGAAGGCTCGATGACGGGCGGAGATCTGGGCCAGTTCATCCTGTACGCCTCCATCGTGGCTGGCGCCATCGGCGCCCTGTCTGAAGTCATGGGCGAAGCGCAGCGCGCCGCCGGCGCCACCGAACGCCTGCTGGAACTGATGGCCCTCAAATCGGACATCGAGTCGCCTGCCACGCCGCTGCCGCTGCCCGCCCGCGCAGCAAGGGGCGCCGCGCTGTCGCTCGACGACGTCCTGTTTTCATATCCGTCACGCCCAGATACCGCGGCGCTCGATCACGTCAGCCTCGACATCCGCGCCGGCGAAACGGTGGCCGTCGTCGGTGCGTCGGGCGCCGGCAAGACCACCCTGTTCCAGCTGTTCCTGCGTTTTTATGACCCGCAAAGCGGCAGCATCCGCCTCGATGGCGTGGATATCAAACAGCTCGACCTGCACACCCTGCGCGACGCCATCGGCATCGTGCCGCAAGACACCGTGATCTTCTCGGCCGACGCCATGGAAAACATCCGCTATGGCCGCGCCGGCGCCAGCGATGAAGAAGTGATCGCGGCCGCGAAAATGGCGGCCGCCCACGAATTCATCGAGCGCCTGCCGAACGGTTACAAATCCTTCCTCGGCGAACGCGGCGTGCGTTTGTCCGGCGGCCAGCGCCAGCGCATCGCCATCGCCCGCGCCCTGCTGAAAAACCCGCCGCTGCTGCTGCTCGATGAAGCGACCAGCGCGCTGGACGCGGAATCGGAACGCCTGGTGCAAAAAGCGCTGGAAGCGGCCATGATTGGCCGCACCACCGTCATCATTGCGCACCGCCTGGCGACAGTACAACGGGCCGACCGCATCATCGTCATGGAAGACGGCAAGATCGTCGAGATGGGCACACATGCGTCGCTCGTCGCAATGAAAGGTATTTACGCCAACCTGGCGGCCCTGCAATTCCATCACGCACAAATCAATTAAACAGAACCATCATGAACGCACTTTTCCACGCCAACCTGGGCATCACCGATTTCTGGACCTTTTTATTGGGGACCATCTTCATCGTCATCCTGCCCGGCCCCAATTCCATGTACGTGCTGTCGGTCGCCGCGCAACGTGGCGTTCGGCCCGCCTACCAGGGCGCCTTCGGCATCTTCGCCGGCGACCTGATTTTGATGGTGCTGTCGGCCTGCGGCGTGGCCTCGCTGCTGAAAGCCAGCCCGGCCCTGTTCTACGTCGTGAAATACATCGGCGCGGCCTACCTGGGCTGGATCGGCCTGCAAATGCTGATCGGCTGCTGGCGCAAGCTGCGCGCGCCCGCGCCGGTCGATGGTGAAGCGCCTGCCGCGCCAGCGTCCGTCAAGGAAAGCGATCCATTCCGCAAGGCGCTGATCATCAGCCTGATGAATCCGAAAGCCATCCTGTTCTTCATCTCGTTTTTCATCCAGTTCGTCGACCCGGCCTTCCCGAATCCCGTGCTGTCCTTCGTCGGCCTGGGCCTGATTTGCCAGGTGATCAGTTTTACCTACCTGACGGCCATCATCTTTGTCGGCGCGCGCCTGGCCGACACCTTCCGCCGCCGTCGCCGCCTGTCGGCCGGCATGGGCGGCGGCGTGGGCGCCATGTTCATCGGCTTCGGCGCGAAACTGGCCACGGCCACCCTGTAAGGAATTACCGTGAACGAGCTCGAACTGCGCCAGCGCTGCCATACCGTCCTGCCGGGCCACCGCCAACCGACGCCTGCGGCCACCTTCGCCGCCATGGCCGCCTGGTGCGAGGCCAACGATGTGGCGCACGATACCTATGGCGAAGGCGCGCTGATCGAACAGTTCGAGAACAAGATCGCCGGCCTGCTCGGCTTCGAGGCGGCCGTGTTCTGCATCACGGGCACCATGACGCAGGTCACCGCCCTGCGCCTGGCATGCCAGGACCGGGGCTCGCCCCTGGTGGCGCTGCATCCGACTTCGCACATCCTGCGCCACGAGCGGGGCAACCATGAATTGCTCGATCACTTCAAGGGCTTGATGCTCGGCGACCCGCACCGTCCGTGGACGGTGGACGATTTGCGCGCCGTGCCCGATCAACTGGGCGCCGTGCAGTTGGAGTTGCCAATGCGCGAAATCGGCGGCCAGTGCCCGTCGTGGGACGCATTGAACGACATCAAGCGGCACTGCCGCGAGCACAACATCCATTTGCACATGGATGGCGCGCGTCTGTGGGAGGCGCAAGCAGGTTTCCAGCAGTCCCTGCCCGCCATCTGCGACGGTTTTGATTCCGTGTACGTGTCGCTGTACAAGGGCATCGGCGGCCTCGGTGGCGCCATGCTGGCCGGCAGCCGCCCCTTTGTGGAACGGGCGCGCGAATGGTTCCGCCGCCAGGGCGGCAATATCCTGCACCGCACGCCCTACGTGGTGGCCGCCGCCATGCAGTTCGACGCGCGCATCGCCGCCATGCCGCGGTATTTTGGGCGCACCCAGTGGCTGTACGCGCTGCTGCGCGATTTTCCATCGATAGCCGTCAATCCCGCCCAGCCGCAGGCCAACATGCTGCACCTGCATTTGCCCGTCTCGCGCGAGCGGGCCATCGCCATCCGCAACCAGGTGGCAGAAGACCACGGCATCTGGCTGTTCGGCCGCGCCAGCCACGCTGCGCTACCCGGGCACAGCGTGGTGGAATGGTATGTGGGAGATAACTTGCTGGAACTGCCGGACGACAGCGTGCGGCTGGCCTTGACCTTGCTGGACCAGGCGATGCGCATCAAAGCCTGAGCGGCGTTGGTCGGGGTAGGTCGGGTTAGCGCGCAGCGCGTAAGCCGACAACTTCCGAAAACCCATGCACCCCAAAAAAAAGCGCCCGAAGGCGCTTTTTTCATTTCATGGCGGCCGGGTTGGCCGCCACTACCTGCTTAGAACTTGTAGTTGTAAGCGAGACCGATCAACTGCATGCGGGTCTTGAACAGGCCCTTGGTGGTTTCACCGTTGCCGGTGCAGCCAGTCTTGACAGGCGAGCAGTCGTTTGTGTAATTGACAGCAGCATCCTTGAAGTCGATATAGCTGTAGGCCAGGTCGATCGAGGAATTGGCGTTCAGCTTCCAGTTCGCGCCGATCGAGTACTGCATGCGGTCGCTGTCCGGCAGCGCTGGGTGGCGCAACTCGGCGCTGCGCACTGGCGCCTGGTCATGCGCGATACCGGCGCGCAGCAGCAGGTTTTCGCTGTATTTGTAGTTAGTGCCCAGCGACACGCGGTAGGTATCTTTCCAGTTCTGGCGAATGCGCTCGGCGCCTTCAGCCGTCGGCGGGAACTGGATGTCCAGGTTTTCCAGGCGCGAAGTGCGGGTCCAGGTGACGTCACCCATCAGGGCCCAACGATCATCCATCTGGTGGAAGGCGTTGACCGACAGGGTTTCCGGCGTGCGCAATTCCACCAGCGCCTTGGAATTGACCTTGTTCGAGGCCTTGGCGATGAAGGCGTTCACGGCCGGGTTGCTCGTCACTTGCGAGAAGTCCCAGATGGTGCTGCCTTTCAGCTGGTGCGAAATCGACGAGCGGTAAGCGATACCGAAACGCGTTCCTTCGTTCAGCTGGTACAGATAGCCGAGGTTGAAGCCAAAGCCCCAGTCATGGCCATCCATCGACGCGTGGCCGTCATTGATCTGTCCCTGCAGCGCAGTTCTCGCGGAGACAAACGCTGCCATGCCCTGCGTTTTCAGGATATTGCCGAGGAAGGCCGTCGATGCGGCTGGCGCTTTCTCGCCCAGGAAAGCAACCGTGCCCGGCACGTCCACGCCCTGGCCCAGTTCCGCCTTCATGTATTCGGCCGTTACGCCAAAACCGAACGAGTGATGCTGGTCCAGCTTGAACGACACGGAAGGATTCAGAGCGATGGCTTCAAGCTTGATATTGGTGATCGCATAACGGCCATGCCAGTCATTGCCATAGTCGAGCTTGGCGCCATACGGCACGAACAGGCCGGCACCCACAGTCCATTGATCATTGATCTTTTTGCTGGCATACAAGGCAGGCGCCACCACCGCATCCGGGGCGTAATCCTTGGTGGCCGTGAATGGCGTACGGTTACCCTTCCAAAACTGCTGCGAGCCCGTGTCCTGGTAGGTCGAATGCGGTACCACCAAAGTGCCGCCACCGACGAACTGCGTGCCTTCCAGGCGCGACAGGCCGGCAGGGTTGTAGAAAATGGTCGACGCGTCGGCCGCTTCGGCGCCGCTGGCGTCGGCCGTGCCCTGGGCGGAAACGCTTTGCGAACCGAAACGGTAGCCCGATGCTTGTGCTGTGGAGGAAATGCCGGCGAACGCGGCAACGATCAGGAGGGGCAGATATTTATGTTTCAAGTTGGTCTCTCTTTATTATATGAAGGTCTTCGGCACACTATCGCGGGCATCCCAAACTGCCCCGTCTTGCACTTTTCTTGCCGCCGTGAACTCCAATTCACTGACGGCATGAGCGAAGCATATAATATTTTTTAGAAAAAAGCGAACGTTCGCTCTTTTTATGAAACAGCGTTGTTTTTCTCGTCCATCACGCCGTTCTAGAGTGCCAGCGCAGGGACTGGCAGCGGTATCAGAAAGCGCTGATGCATCAGCGACAGCATCTGTTCGGCGGGCACGGGACGCGAGATGAAATAGCCCTGCACCTCGTTGCATTGCAGGGCGCGCAGGATGTCGAGCTGCTCGCGCGTCTCCACCCCTTCGGCCACCACGCTCATGCCCAGCGCATGCGCCATCGACAGGATAGCGCGCACGAACACCTCGCCCTGCTCCGAGCGGCCCAGCTCCATGGTGAAGGCGCGGTCGATCTTCAAGCCATCCATGGCGAACTTCTGCAGCTGCGACAGCGACGAGTATCCGGTGCCGAAATCGTCGACCAGCAGGCGCACGCCCAGCGCGCGGATGGCCGACAGCTGCTCCACGGCGCGGTTCTGTTCATCCATCATGGCCGATTCCGTGATTTCCACCTCGATCAGGCGCGCATCGATGCGGTGGCGCGTCAGGGCGGACGCCAGCACCTGGTGCACGTCGCCGCGGCCGAACTGGCGCGCCGACACGTTGATGGACACGGGCACCAGTTCCAGCCCGCTGGCCTGCCAGCGCGCCATCTGCAGGCACACCTTTTCGATGACGACTTCGCCCAGCTGCGAAATCAGGCCGCTGCTCTCGGCCACGGGAATGAATTCCAGCGGCGGCACCATGCCGTGCTGCGGATGCTGCCAGCGCACGAGCGCCTCCATGCTGCACAGCTGCCCGCTCATGGCGTCGACGCGCGGCTGGTAGACGACAAGAAACTGGTCCTGCTCCAGCGCCGCCACCAGGCTTTGCTCGAGTTCGCGGCGGTTGCGGATGGTTTCAAACAATTCCGGCTGGAAAAAGCGGTGATGGCCCTTGCCCGCCACTTTCACGGCATACATGGCGATGTCGGCGTTTTTGAGCAGCACATCCGTCTCGGCGCCATCGCGCGGATACAGGCTGATGCCGATCGAGGCGCCCATCTTGTGGCGTTCGCTGCCCAGGTAAAACGGTTCGTCGAAGGCGATGGCGATGCGCTGCGCCACCTGCTCGGCGCGGCTGTCGTCTTCCACCGGGTCGAGCACGACGACGAATTCGTCGCCGCCCAGGCGCACCACGTGGTCGCCCGGCCGCAGCACGGCCTTCAGGCGCAAGGACGCGGCGCGCAGCACCTTGTCGCCCTCGGCGTGGCCCTGCGTATCGTTGATATCCTTGAAGCCGTCCAGGTCGATGAACAGCAGCGCCAGCATGTGCCGCGCAATGGCGGCGCGGCCCAGGGCGCCGGGCAGGAATTGCTGCAGCCAATAGCGGTTGGGCAAGCCCGTCAAGCCATCCTCATTGGCCAGGCGGCGCAAGTCGCGCTCGTGCTCCTTGGCCGTGCTGATGTCTTGCAGGGTGACGGCCAGGCGGTCGCCGCTGCGCACCACGCGCCGGCGTATCCAGCGCAGCTTGAAGGGGTTGCCTTCCGGCAGTTCGATCTCTTCCTCGGAAAAACCGGAAACCATGGCGGCCCGGTAATTATGGATCAGGTCGCGGAAATACGGCTCATGGGCGCGCGACTGCAGGCGCATGCCCAGCAGCTGTTCGCGGCGCACGCCAAAGTAGCCGGCGCCCGGCTCGTTGCAGTCGACCATCTCGAAATCGAGGATGCTGCCATCCGTGCCGCGCAGGGCGGCAATGATGTAAAAACCGTCGCTCGTGCCTTCGGTGGCCATGCGGTAGGCATTGCGCACGCCTTCGGACTGGTGGTGGCGCCACGCCAGGCGCAGCGACAGCATGGTGGCAACGGCGGTAAAGGCCAGCAGCAGCACGGTGACTGCCAGGGCGATGCCGAGATAAATCGTGCGCGTTTCCTCGTAGGGATGCAGCATTTCGCCATCCGACAGTCCGACCACGGCCGTAAACGGATAGGCTTTCAGCGCCTGCCAGCCCACATAGCGATTTTGCTTGTCAGAAAAAGCGATCCTGCCGCCGGAATGCATGGCGCCGCTCTCCGTTTCCAGAAAGCTGGTGTCGAGGAATGGCGTGCCCTGGCCGCGCCGGGTCGGCAGCACGCGCGCGCCGAGGCGCGTGCTGAACAGCTCGCCCTCTTCGCCCACCATGGCCGACATGCCGAACTTGCCAAAACTGACGCTATTGTAGAATTCGGAAAAATAGCTGGAATGAATGGAAATGAGCAGCACGCCGTCGAAATTGCCATCCTCGTCTTCCAGCCGGCGCGTGAAATGCACGAGGCTTGCGTCGGCGCCGGGGACCGTGGCTGCATCGTCCGCATTGACGGCGCTGGCCCTTCCCAGCGCGATGCGCAGCGCGCTGGAATTGCTGCGCCAGTGGCGCAACAAAAAATCGCTGCGCTCGTTGACGCGCAGGCGCTGCAGCGGCGCCGTGGCCGTCACCGGGTGGCCCTTGCGGTCGAGGATGGCGACGATGGCAAATTGCGGCAAGGCATACATGCCCTGCATCTTCAATTGATCGAGACGCAAGTGGCCGCGCGAGTTTTCCCACTCATACTTGAGCTGCAAGGTCAGCTGGTCCATCTGCTCCAGGGTGCGCAGCAGATACTGGCCATATGCTTTCGACAACGAGGACACGCCGTCGAGCGCCTGCTGCTGCGCCACCTTCTTTTCCGCCTCCAGCTGCAGCAAGGTGGCCGTCCACAGTACCGCGCACAGGACCAGCCCCAGCAAGGGCCAGGCCAGGATCAGGCGCAGGTTGGCTTTGAGAAAATCGGCCCTGCTCATCTCCACCACGGCGGCGTTGTTATTATTTACAAATTGTCGCAAGAACATGGTGCAGCATCTGCCGTTTCTGTGTATTTCTTTAAGGACACACAAATTACCACAGAGTCATGTTTGCAGGTAAGACAGCAGCGTAATTATGTGCGTGGGCCGCGGCCCGCCTGTCGCGCCTGCGTTACAATCACCATCCTTACCGTTGGAGAAATACATGCAGAAATATCAAGATTTGATCAAGACCGTGCTCGAAACGGGCAGCTGGCAAGACAACCGCACGGGCATCCGCACCCTGAGCGTGCCGGGCGCCATGATGCGTTTCGACTTGGCCAATGGCAATTTCCCTGCCGTGACGACCAAGAAACTGGCTTTCAAATCCGTGATCGGCGAATTGTGCGCCTTCCTGCGCGCCTCGCGCAACGCGGCCGAGTTCCGCGCGCTGGGCTGTAAAGTCTGGGACCAGAACGCGAATGAAAATGCGCAATGGCTGGCCAACCCCTACCGCGAAGGCGAGGATGACCTCGGTCCCGTGTACGGCGTGCAATGGCGCCAGTGGCCCGCCTATAAACTGCTGGCCGCCGACCAGCCCGCGCAAATTGCCGACGCGCAAGCGAACGGTTTTACCTTGATCGCCCCCATCGTCGAAGACGGCGTGCAAAAAGTGCTGCTGTACAAGGCCGTCGACCAGTTGCGCGAGTGCCTCGACACCATCATGACCAACCCGGGCAGTCGGCGCATCCTGTTCCACGGCTGGAACCCGGCCGTGCTGGACGCCGTCGCCCTGCCCGCCTGCCACTTGCTGTACCAGTTCATCCCGAACGCCAGCACGCGCGAAATCTCGCTGTGTTTATATGTGCGCAGCAACGATATCGGCCTGGGCACGCCGTTCAACATCGCCGAAGGCGCCGCCCTGCTGCACCTGGTGGCGCGCCTGACGGGCTACACGCCACGCTGGTTCACCTACTTCATCGGCGACGCGCACATCTATGAGAACCACCTCGACATGGTGGAAGAACAATTGAAGCGCACGCCGTTCCCGGCGCCGCGCTTCGTCATTTCCGACCGCGTGCCCGACTACGCTAAGACGGGCAAATACGAGCCGGAGTGGCTGGAAAAGATCGAGCCATCGGATTTCTCGCTGGAAGGCTATGAACACCACGCGCCCATCAAGGCCGCGATGGCCGTCTGATGGCAGTCACAGCACTCGCCGCCCTGCACCGCAAGCTGTTTGACGAAACGGATGGCAGCAAGTTCGCCCGGCTGAAAGAGCGGCTGATCAAAAAGCATGCCGCGGACGAGCGGCTGGCCGTGCTCGAGATCCTGATGGCGTATGCGCGCGATGGGCAACTGCTGCACTGGCGCAGTTTTTTGATGAGCGATATCGTGCATCTGGTGGAAGGCAGTCAACATGCGGCCTTTTTCACCTGGGCACTGGAGCAGCCCGCACTGGCGTACTGGGCCGTAGATGGCTTGCTGAAAAGTACAGGCGTGGACGCGTATGCGCCCCTGGTGGCGCTGGCGGCGTCGAGCGCCACCAGCCTGGAAGTGCGCGCCAAGGCGATCAAGAGCCTGGCCGTGTTCAGCCGCCAGCCGTTTGACCAGGGCTTGCCTGCCGATCCGGGCCACTGGAAGGCAGAGCAGCTGCGACTCAGCGCCGTGCTGGCCTGGCAAGCGGATGGCTACCCGGACGGCGCAGGCTACAAGGCGCCCGCCACGCATTACTCGCTGACCCAGCCGCTGTCGCGCCTGGAAAAGGCAGCCACCTTCCTGGAACGACAACTGGCGCTGCGGCGCCAGCGCGAACAGGACCTGGCGCAACCGTCGAACTGGCTGACGCTCGCCAGCGCCGAGGACATGGCCGCCATCGACGCGCACTGGGTATTGCCGGAGATATACCGCCGCTTCCTGGAATGGTATTCGCCGCTGCGCGTGCATGTCGACGGCAAGCGCTTTCCCCAGGGACTGCACCTGTACGGCGCGGCCGAGCTGGTGAAGGCCCAGCACGGCTACTCCGTCCATCCCGAGCGCCATCACGCAATCGCGGGCTGGCCGCCGAAGCTGGTGGTGATTGCCGATGCGGGCGGCGACCCGTACTGTGTGCCTCTGGAAGAAAGAAGCATCGACGGCGACTTGCCCGTGTACCGCGCCAGCCATGGCACGGGCGAATGGCGCTTTGAGCAGCATACGGACGATTTCATCGACTTCCTGCAAGAAATCGCGCTGGCGGTCTAGCCTGCTTCTCCCGGCCCGCCCGGACCGGGGCCGCCTGGTCCGCGTCCGCCTGGCGGGCCGAAGCGCGGTTCGCGCTCGCCCTCTTTCGCCGCCGACGTGGCGCCGCCGAGGCGGTACGACAGTCCCACGTAAATCATGCGTCCATCGAAGCGCCGCGTGCTCGTCTCGCGCAAGGAAGCGCTGTTGATGACGGTTTCCATCTTGTTGCTGCTGAACACATCGGTCACATTCATGACCAGGCTCAGCTGCGGCGTCACCGTGTGGCGCCAGCTGACATTCAGGGTATTGTTCGGCGAGCGGTAGCCCTGCCCCGACAGCATCTTGCCTTGCATTTGCAGGGCCAGCTGCAGCTGGTTGGCGGTGTTGAACTGGTAATTGAGGCGCGCGCGGCCGCTCAGGGCATTCGCCGTGCGCGTGCTGCGGTTGCCCAGGTCGTCCGAACTCGTTTGCTGGCTGCGCGCCAGGTTGCCGCTCGTGTTCAGGGTCAAGGATGGCGTCAGCTTGCCGCTGACGCTGAATTCCAGGCCGCTAGAATGGCTGCCTTCGCCGTTTTCCCGCGTGGTCAAGAGCACATTGTCGCTGATAAAGTAGCGGTAATCGACGATGGCGTCCGTGTCGCGGCGGTGGTAGGCGCGCAAGCTGCTTTCCAGGCCCGCGATCTTCGTTTCATAGCCGATTTCAAACGAATCCGTCTGCGTGGGTTTCAGCTGGGGATTGCCGGCCGACACATTGAACTCGTCGCGGTAGACCACGTAAGGGTTCAGGTCGCCCGCATTCGGACGGCGGATGCGGTGCGCATAGCTGAAGCGCAAGTTACTCTCGTCGCTGACCTTGTAGGTGGCAAACAGGCTGGGAATATAGTTGACGTAATTGTTGCTGGCCTCGCTGCCGCTGGTGATCTGGCGCACGTTCAAGTCCGTGTATTCGGCGCGCAAGCCAGCCAGCGCGCCCCAGCGTTCGCTCAGGCGCATCTGGTAGGAGCCGTACAGCGCTATGGTGCGCTCGTCGAGCTCGAAACGGTTGCTGCGCATGGGGTTGACGGTCTCCAGCAGGCTGCCCGGGTTGATGTCCGTATATAAGGTGTCGAAACTGCTCTTGTTGTCGGCCACCTTGTAGCCCAGCTTGGCCGTGCCGCCCGCCAGCGGACGCTCATAGTCGCCGCTGAAATCGACGATGCGGTTGCCCGTCTCGCTGTGCTGGCGCGCGCGGCTGTCGAAGGCATTGACGGGCGCCACCGCGTAGCTATTCGCGTAATCGCTGTCGCTCTCGTTGGTCGACGAGGACACGCGCAAGTCGATTTTGAGGGTTTCACCCGGCAACTCGCCCTTATGGTCGTAGCGCGCGCCCCAGCTGGTGTTGCGGCTGTCGCCATTGCGCACGGTGCTGCGCACATAGTCGCCGATGGTGCTGCCCGTGCTGTCGCCATTGATGTAGCGGTCGAGCGAGCGCTGGTCGTTGCTGCGCCCGTTATACGACACGCTGGCGGCCAGGGTGTCGTTGGCGTTCAGGTTGTAATTGACGGTGCCGTGCAAGCCCAGCGAGTCATTCAAGCCATTGTTGCTGGACCGCTGGCTGCTGGGGGCGAAAGCGCCAGTGTCGCGTTCCAGGCGTTCGCGGCTGACCTCGCCCACGGAATTGCGGCCGTCATGGCGCACATTGATGCCGCCCTGGTAGCCCCACGGGCCTTCGTTGTAGGTGCCGGACACGGCGCTGTTGTAGCGCCCCGCGATACCGGCATTCGCGTTGACGGTGGCAAAGCCGCCCGGCTTGCGGTTGCGCCGCATCACCAGGTTCAGGATCGGGCCGCCACCGGCCTCGTTGCCGAACTGGGCGCCGGGATTGTTGATCACTTCCACCGATTCGATATCGTCGGCCGCCATGGCGTTCAGGGTGGCGCCGCGCGAATCGCCCTGCAGCATGGCCGACGGCTTGCCATCGATCAATATCTGCACATTGCTGCTGCCGCGCAGGGAAACGCTGCCATCGGGGTCGACGGCCACCGACGGCACATTGTTCAAGGCATCGGCCGCCGTGCCGTTGCTGCTGCCCACGTCGGACTTGACGTCGTAGACTTGCCGGTCGATGCGGCCCGTGGGACGCTCGGCCGTCACGCTGACGGAAGGCGTAGACGCGGCGACGGGCGCCTTGGCTGGTGCGGGCTTGACGACGGTATCGCCGCTGGTAGTCGTGGTTTGGGCCTGGACGGCGGCGCCGGAGACGAGCAGGCTGCCGCCCGCCAGACAGTGAAAGAGGATTTTATGCATTTGCTTAAAAAATAATGGAGACGCTACGGATGAGGCACTGCGCCGTGGCGTGAGGACACAGGCATGGGCACAGTTCCAGCATGCCACGACTCCCTTGCGCAAAGCAAATGCGAACCATTGTTATTTACTTCAATTTACAAATCTCTTGCACTTGTGGTCATACAGCCTCATCCGATGAACTTTGCGCTACCGGCACGCTACCTGAGCAAGCCATTGCCGCGCGCCAGTTTCAGCCAGCCCGGATATTCCGTCATCAACAAGTCATACAGTTCCGCATCGCTGTGCTCGTCGGGCGAGCTGACGGAAAAGTAATTGGCATTGTCGACCAGGCGGCCCTGCAATTCGTCGAGCTTTTCCAGAAACGGGAAATCGGAATCGGCAAAGGCGGAAAGAAACTTGCTTTTCGACTTGCGTCCCTTGCCGATGCCCATGAATTGCCAGAAGATGGGCTCATTGCTGGCCCAGCGCAATTGTTTCTCTGTCGTCGCCTGGTCGCTCGTGCCGCCATCCGTGACGAACATGACGTACACGGGCAGCTCGGCCGCGACGGGGCGCGTGCGCTCGCCGCCGGCAGCGTCGGGGAAGTAAAACGCGCGTATCGCCTGCATGGCGGCGCCGTAGCGCGTGTCGCCTTCGAGCGGATGGCGCTGTATCGCCTGGCCCACGTAGGTATTGCAATTGCTCAATGCCATCGGCGCCGGATGGTGGACGTTTTTGCCGAAGAGGAAAACGTCGATCTCGCCATCGTCGTCGAACTTGCAGCCCAGGGCCAGGATGCGTTCGGCAAAGCGCTGCACCAGCCCCTCTTTATACAGCCGCCCCATGGAGCCGGAAATGTCGAGGCACAGACACACTTTGGCGCGGTGCTCCGACAGTCCCACTTTTTGCAGCGACACGCCGGCCTGCTTGACCAGGCTGACCAGTTGCGGCGCTTCCCGTTCCACGCGCTTTTCCAGGTTGATCTTCGCCTGCTGGATTGCCGACGCCGCGGCAGGGGTGGCAGCAGCGGCTGGCGCGGCCTGATCGACTTCGCCGCCGAAGTGGCGCACCAGCGCATCGAGTCCGCCATTGAAACCTTGTCCCACGGCCATGCAGCGCCAGCCGCCATCCTTGCGGTAGAGTTCAAGCAGCATGACGGCTTTTTCTTGCGCAAAATCACTGCCCGCGAAGGCGAAACGGGCCAGCTCGCGTCCTCCCGCCTGCAGCCGCACATGGCCAGCTTGCAGCTGCGACATCACGCCGCCGCCATCGATGGACGCCGTCACGACGAGGCGGTCTATGCTGGCCGGCAAGCGCGCCAGTTGCAAGGCAAACTCGGCCATGTCACCGGCGCTGCCCGCGCGCGCTTCCACGCCGCCGCACGGCGTGCGCGGCTGGTTGAAAAAGGTCATGTAGCGCTCGTCGGACAGTTTGCCGCTGGCATCGAGGCCGAAGCAGGCCACGTCGAGCGCCAGGCCCTGCGCGGCTACGCCGACCTGCAGCACGCCATCGGGAACGAGATTGGCCAGCGGCAAGCGCTGTCCCTTGGACAAGGTTTCCATCAGTGCCTCCTAGGCGATATAGCGGCGTGGATTGTCCGCATTGAAATCATCTTCATCTTCCTTGTCCTCGCCCTTGAAAACGACGGGACCGTTGAAGGCAAGTTGCAGGTTCTCGCCCTGCCAGCTCAGCCATGGCGTCGCTTCGCTGCCCGGCTCCGACGTCTTGCCCGACGGTTCCAGAATGATGCTGTCGGGCGTGATGCGCGCCATGCCGATCACATAGGTGTAGACGGTATCGTCGTCGGCCGCCTTGGACAAGCGAAAATCGAACGCGCACTCGACGATCTGCTCGCCGTATTGCATGACCATCTTCGGCCGCATGGAGGCGACGGAGACGGCGCCGTTGGCCACCGCCGAATACACGCTGAAGACGAGGCCCACCGTGCCGCCGTAATGCTGCGCCAGCGCGGGATTGACTTCCACCGTTTCCGTGGCCGGCTCCTTGCCGGATGCGCCCGCCACGTCGCCCAGGTGGCGCACGAAGGGCATGGCGCCAAAATTGCCGGGCGTATCGGGCGCCTGGATGAAGCGCATCTGGCCGTTCGGCAAGAGGATGCCGACCCGCAAATCAAGGTCGTCGTTATCGTCGTCGCCATCGCCGTTATCGACCCAGCTCGCCTTGACGGTAAGTCTGCTCGGCGCGCCCGCGCCCTTTTCCAGCGACACCTTGTGCGTCTGGCCCGCCTTGGTCAGCGAAATTTTCGACAGAGAAATCTTGGGCGGCGGCGCCGGTTCAGGTTCAGCAACCGCCTGCGCCACTACACCGCCAAAATGGGCGACCAGCGCATCGAGGCCACCGTTGAAACCTTGGCCCACGGCCATGAAGCGCCAGCTCCCGTCCTTGCGGTAGAACTCGCCCAGCATGACGGCTTTTTCCTGCGCAAAATCAGCGCCCGTATATGTGTAGCGGGCCAATTCTCTGCCGCCGTCGAGCAGGCGCAGATGGCCGCTGCCCAGCTGCGCCATGGTGGCGTCGCCATCGATGGCGGCCGTGACGACCAGGCGCTCGATGGCAGCCGGCAAACGCTCCAGCTGATAGCTGAAGCCGGCCGCATCGCCGGACGGGGCCGCGGTTTCCACGCCGCCACACGGCGTGCGCGGCTGGTTAAAGAAAGTCATGTAGCGGTCGTCGGACAGCTTGCCGGCGGCATCGAGGCCGAAACAGGCGAAGTCCAGCGGCACGGCAGCGCTGGCGAGGCCCAGTTGCACGACATTGCCCGTGACGAGGCCGGACAGCGCCAGGCGCTGCCCCTTGATCAGGTTTTCCATGGGACTATTTATTCAGATGTGAGAGCTTCGGACAACGGCTCAGGGCAAGGCGCGTCGTCCGAAGACAGTACGAATGTACATATGCGTTGAAACGCCTGACAAAACCGTAGCGAGCGGCAACGAGTTGTGGCCGAGACGCGGAGCTGTGCTTTAGCACAGTGAGCATCGGAGGCCGCAAATCGCGACGCGCAGTAGGTTTTGACAGGTGTTTTTATGCGTTGATACCAAAAGAGCGGGCCAGAGGGCCCAGGCCGCCTTTGAAGCCCTGGCCGATCGCCTTGAATTTCCATTCGCTGCCGGCGCGGTAGATTTCACCGAAGATCATGGCAGCTTCCGTCGAGCCGTCTTCCGACAGGTCGTAACGGGCGATTTCCGCGCCGTTGTCGCCGTTCAGGCAGCGGATATAGGCCTTGCCGACCATGCCGAAGTTCTGCTTGCGGTTTTCCGCGTCGTGGATGGTGACGGCCACGGCGATCTTGTCGATATCAGCCGGCACGTTAGCCAGGTCGACGGCAACTTTCTCGTCGTCGCCATCGCCGCCGCCCGTGGTGTTGTCGCCCGCGTGGACGATGGAGCCGTCAGCCGACTTCAGGTTGTTATAAAAAATGAAATCGGCATCGGAACGGGCCTTGCCATCCGTTTTCAGCAGGAAGGCGCTGCCGTCCAGGTCGAATGCGGCGCCATCGGTGGCGCGCGGGTCCCAGCCCAGGCCAATCACGATTTTCTTCAAGCCAGGAGCTTCCTTGCTCAGGTTGACATTGCCGCCTTTTTGCAAACTGATCGCCATGGTGTTTCCTCTTTATTTAATAAGGTTGGTTGCTAAGGGTTGCATTCGGTGTTTCAGGTCACGTCGCCGGCACCCCGGCTTGATGAGCCATGAGCCTACCATAAAGTGACGGCTTGCCAGCCGCGCACTATTGAAAATAATGCCATGGGGAAAATACCGGGCCGCTGCCTGGAGGCGAAAAATGGCGGATAATGCCACTCGACAAAAAATTTCACCCTCCTTGAACCCAGGCTTGTCCTTGAACAATACCAAGTTGAACAATACCAAGACACGGCTCGACTGCATTCCCGGCACCCTGTGCGACGCGCGCCTGTGGTCGCGCCTGGCGCCGGCCCTGGGCGACGCCTTCGATCTGCGGCACGTGCCTCTGCACCAGGCGCGCACGCGCCCCCAGATGCAGCAGATGATCGCCAGCCACAGCGCCCAACACGCCCATCTGGTGGGCTTTTCGCTGGGCGCCTACCTGGCGCTCGAACACGCGCTGGCGCACCCGCGGCGCGTGAAATCCCTTACTTTGATCGCCAATTCGGCCCAAGGTTTGCTGCCGGCGGAAGTCGACGCGCGCCAGCGTATCGTCGCCATGCTCGAGCGCAATGCCTATACGGGCATCACGCGCCAGCGCCTGCGCGAACTGCTGCACCCGTCACACCTGGACGATGTCGCCATCACGGGCCTGATTCAGCAGATGGGGCTGGACCTGGGCAAGGACGTGCTGCTGGCGCAATTCATCACCACCATAGACCGCCCCGACCTGATGGCGCGCTTGCCGGAACTCGCTTTTCCCGTGCTGATCGTGGGCGCCGAAGACGACAAGCTCGTCCGTCCCGACGATCTGCGCGCCATGGCGGAGCGCCTGCCGCAAGCCACATTGCACATCCTGAAAGACGATACCGGCCACATGATTCCCTTGGAAGCACCGGGGCCGCTGGCCGACGCCATGCGTGCGCATCTGGAGGCCGCCGGCAATTTCAACGATAATGACGGGCATCGGGCTACGCCCCCACCTTTTTCACCGAACCAATGAGCCATTTGACCATCATCGTCGCCACCGACCAGCAAGGCGGCATCGGCATCGACAACACCCTGCCGTGGAAATTGCCGGAAGACCTCGCGCATTTCAAGCGTCTGACGACGGGCCACCCCATCCTCATGGGCCGCAAGACCTTCGATTCCATCGGCCGCCCACTGCCGAACCGCCGCAACATCGTCATTACGCGCAATCCCGACTGGCGCCACGAGGGCGTGGAAGCGGTGTCGTCGGTGGAAGCGGCCATCGCCCTGCTGGACGGCGCCGAAGGGTATGTCATCGGCGGCGCGGAGATCTACAAGCAGGCATTGCCCCTGACACAGCGTTTGATCATCACGGAAATCGGCCAGACCTTTGACTGCGACGCCTTTTTCCCTGCCGTGGAGAATGCTGTGTGGCAAGAAACCTCGTACGAGGCGCACGTGTCGGAGAAATCCGGCCTGCCTTACGCCTTTGTCACGCTGGAACGCAAAGCCTGATAAGGTTGAAAGTGATTAGCAGAATGTTGCTGTAATACCCCTGTCACACCCATGCGTCACGCTAGCGCAAGCTTGTGACGCTGTGGGGTGATATTTTTTTCCCGCAGAGGCCGCATTTCTGCGAGAATCCCGTTCTTATTTTTTTTCTGCGGCTGCCCGGTTGCGTTACCGCCTGGCTGTCGCGCCCTAGTCCGCCCCTCCACATAAGTCAGGGGCGGCTTGCTTTTTTGGAGACATGCATGAAATTTCGTTTCCCTATCGTCATCATTGACGAGGATTTCCGTTCTGAAAATACGTCCGGCCTGGGCATTCGCGCCCTTGCCGCCGCAATGGAAAAAGAAGGCATGGAAGTGCTGGGCGTGACCAGCTACGGCGATTTGTCGCAATTTGCCCAGCAACAATCGCGCGCGTCAGCCTTCGTGCTGTCGATCGACGATGAAGAATTCGGCGCCGGTTCCATCGAGGAAACCGATCATGCCTTGAAGTCGCTGCGCGCCTTTGTCGAGGAAATCCGCTACAAGAACGCCGACATCCCTATTTACCTGTACGGCGAAACGCGCACCTCGCGCCATATTCCGAACGATATCCTGCGCGAACTGCATGGTTTCATCCACATGTTCGAAGATACGCCGGAATTCGTCGCGCGCCACATCATCCGCGAAGCGAAATCGTATCTGGACGGCCTGTCGCCGCCGTTCTTCCGCGCGCTGGTGCACTACGCCAACGACGGTTCCTACTCGTGGCATTGCCCCGGCCACTCGGGCGGCGTGGCCTTCCTGAAGTCGCCGATCGGCCAGATGTTCCACCAGTTCTTCGGGGAAAACATGCTGCGCGCCGACGTCTGCAACGCCGTCGAGGAACTGGGCCAGCTGCTCGACCATACGGGTCCGGTCGCCGCGTCCGAGCGCAATGCGGCGCGCATCTTCAATGCCGACCATTGCTATTTCGTCACCAACGGCACCTCGACTTCGAACAAGATGGTGTGGCACTCGACCGTGGCGCCAGGCGACATCGTCGTCGTCGACCGCAACTGCCACAAGTCGATCTTGCATTCGATCATCATGTGCGGCGCCATTCCCGTGTTCCTGATGCCGACGCGCAATCACCTGGGCATCATCGGCCCTATCCCGCTGCATGAATTCACGCCGGAAAGCATTGCCCGCAAGATCGAGGCAAATCCGTTCGCGCGCGAAGCGAAGAACAAGAAGCCGCGCATCCTGACCATCACGCAATCGACCTACGATGGCGTGATCTACAACGTGGAAACCCTGCGCGAGATGCTGGATGGCAAGATCGACACCCTGCACTTCGACGAAGCGTGGCTGCCGCACGCCACTTTCCACGATTTCTACAAGAATATGCACGCCATCGGCAAGGACCGTCCGCGCGCCAAGGAATCGATGATCTTCTCGACCCAGTCCACGCACAAATTGCTGGCCGGCCTGTCGCAGGCCTCGCAAATCCTCGTGCGCGAATCGGACACGGTCAAGCTGGACCAGGACGCCTTCAACGAGGCTTACCTGATGCACACGTCGACGTCGCCGCAGTATTCCATCATCGCCTCGTGCGACGTGGCCGCGGCCATGATGGAAGCGCCGGGCGGCACGGCCCTGGTGGAAGAATCGATCATGGAGGCGCTCGATTTCCGCCGCGCCATGAAGAAGATCGACCAGGAATGGGGCCAGGACTGGTGGTTCCAGGTGTGGGGTCCGGCCAGCTTCAACGACGAAGGCATGGGCCAGCAGGAAGACTGGATGATACGCGCCGAGGATGACTGGCACGGCTTCGGCGACCTGGCTCCCGGCTTCAACATGCTCGACCCGATCAAGGCGACCATCGTCAACCCGGGCCTGTCGCTGGACGGCCAGTTCGGCGACACGGGCATCCCCGCGTCCATCGTCACCAAATACCTGGCCGAGCACGGCGTCATCATTGAAAAGTGCGGCCTGTACTCGTTCTTCATCATGTTTACCATCGGCATCACCAAAGGCCGCTGGAATACCCTGCTGACGGCCTTGCAACAGTTCAAGGACGACTACGACAAGAACCAGCCGATGTGGCGCATCCTGCCGGAATTTGCGGCAGCCAACCCACGCTACGAAAAAATGGGCTTGCGCGACCTGTGCCAGCAGATCCACGATTTCTACAAGGCCTACGACGTCGCGCGTTTGACGACGGAAATGTATTTGTCGGACATGATCCCGGCCATGAAGCCGTCGGACGCCTTCGCCAAGATGGCGCACCGCGAAATCGAGCGCGTGGCCATCGACGAACTGGAAGGCCGCATCACGTCCATCCTGCTGACGCCGTATCCACCGGGCATCCCGCTCTTGATCCCGGGCGAACGCTTCAACAAGACCATCGTCGACTACCTGCGCTTCGCACGCGACTTCAACGAGCGCTTCCCCGGCTTCGAGACGGATGTGCATGGTCTGGTGAAACGCGAAGTCGATGGCAAGCGCGGATATTTTGTTGATTGCGTGAAATTGGACGAGAACGTCTAAAGACGTTGACGTTCGTTGAACTTCATTAATGGCGCCGCCTGATGCAAATCAGGCGGCGTTTTTCATTTGGCCTACCGCGCACGCTTGCGCCAGATCAAACGGCTGGGGTGTCGGGCTTCTAAGATGGGCCACTCGTGCCCTCGTGATGGCTGGCATATGGCGCTCAAGGTCTGGCTGGAAATTATGCAGCAGGCGGCGGCTGGTAGTGGCGCCTTGCTGATAACGGCCTTGAAGCAGGCTCAGGTAACTGTAGCCCGGCGGCACGATGGCGGCGAGGACGGTGCGGGCATCGTGCTGTTTGCCGAGGCCGATAGCGCGCTGCTGCAGGCGCTGCCGGCGCTGTGCGGCCATGCGCGCGTGCTGGCCATTGCCGTCTGCGGCCATCCCCCGAGCTGCGCGCAGCAGCGCGCCCTGATGGCCGCGGGCGCCCTCGATGTGCTGCTGTGGCCTGGCGGCGCCATCGATACGGGCCAGGTGCTGGCGCGCCTGCAGCGCTGGCAAGCCGTGGCGCAGTTGCTGGCGTCCGGCGCCGTGCGCCAGCAGCTGGTGGGCGACAGCGCGGCCTGGACCGCCTTGCTGCACCAGGTGGTGGAAATGGCCGCCTTCAGCCAGGCACCGATGCTGATCACGGGCGAAACGGGCACGGGCAAGGATTTACTGGCGCAACTGGTTCACCGTCTCGGCAACTGCAGGGGCGACTTCACCATTCTCGACTGCACCACCCTGTCGCCGGAACTGGCCGGCAGCGAACTGTTCGGCCACGAACGGGGCGCGTTTACAGGCGCGGCGGCGGCGCGCGACGGCGCGTTTGCCCTGGCCGACGGCGGCGTGCTGTTCCTCGACGAAGTGGGCGAACTGCAACTGCCCCTGCAGGCGCAGCTGCTGCGCGCCATCCAGGAGCGCAAATACAAGCGCGTGGGCGGCAATACCTGGCAACCGACGCAATTTCGGCTCGTCTGCGCCACCAACCGCGAACTGGAAGACGAGGTGGCGCGCGGCGCCTTCCGCGCCGACCTGTATTACCGCATCGCCGGCTGGCGCTGCCAGACGCCACCCCTGCGCGAGCGCCAGGACGACATCCTGCCGCTGGCCCGGCATTTCCTCGCCGAACTGGCGCAACGGCCGCCGCCCGCGCTGGACGCCGCTGTGAAGGAATACCTGCTGCTGCGCGACTATCCGGGCAATGTGCGCGAACTGCGCCAGACCGTCACGCGCATCTGGCACCGCCATTGCGGCCCCGGCCCCATCACCATCGGCGCCCTGCCGCCCGAAGAACGGCTGCTGGCGCCGCCCTGGCCCGACCAGCACTTCGAGGCGGCCGTGCGGCGAGCCCTGGCGCAGGACTGCAAGCTGTCGCACATCACGCGCTGCGCCACCGATGTGGCCATCCGCCTCGTGCTGGCCGAGGAAGGCGGCAACAACCAGCGCGCCGCCGCCCGCCTGGGCGTGAGCGACCGCGCGCTGCAGATACGCCGCAAGGCGGCCAGCTGCGCAGCGCAGCTGGCACCGCCTGATGTTGTGCCGCCATAAGACCGGCAGTCGCCAGACGGCTATAGTCGGCCCATATGTCCAGCCCAGCCTGCCATCGCCTGTCCACCTGTTTCGAGCTGTCGCGCCCCGGCGCGGCGCCGCAGCTGCGCGCCATGGAAGGCTTGCGCGGCCTGGCCGTGCTGCTGGTGTTTCTCGTCCACTATGTCAGCCTGGAAGCGCCGTGGCGCGGCGACGGCAGCGCCGTCACGCCGCTGGCGACGGCCCTGCACAGCATGGGTAATGCGGGGGTCGACCTGTTTTTTGTGCTCAGCGGCTATCTGATCTATGGCTCGCTGATGTGCCGCCAACAAGCGCTGCTGCCCTACCTGCGCCGCCGCGCGCGCCGCATCTATCCCGTCTACAGCTGTGTCTTCGTCCTGTACCTGCTGCTGTCGTGGGCCCTGCCGTCGGAAAGCAGGATACCGGCGGCATGGCCGCAGGCAGTCGCTTACCTGACCAGCAATTTCCTGTTGCTCAGCGGCTTCACGGCGGCGCCACCGTTCATCAGCGTGGCCTGGTCGCTCAGCTACGAAATGCTGTACTACCTGCTGATCCCCCTGCTCATCCTGGTCTTCGATTTGCGCCGGCGCAGCCGCAGCTGGCGCGGCGGCTTCTTCGCCATGCTGACCTTGCTGGCAGGCGGCCTCTTCGCCATCTTCGGCGGACCCGCCCGTTTGCTGCTGTTTATCGCCGGCATCCTTGTCCATGAAGCGCTGGCGGCGCCCGCCTGGCGCGCGCCGCCACCCGCACTGGCCGCCTGCGCCGTGCCGTGCGCGCTGGGTTGTTTGTTGCTGCCGCTGGCACTGCTGCTGAAACTGGCATTGCTGGCGTGTGCCTTTTTCCTGCTTTGCCTGTGCTGCTTCCAGGCGCGCGCCAACTGGCTGGCGCGCCTGTTTTGCTGGACGCCCTTGCGCTGGCTCGGCAATATCAGCTATTCCTACTATCTGATCCACGGCCTGGCGCTGAAGGGCGCCTTCCTGGCACTGGCCCTGCTCCATCCGCCGCAGGCGCATGGTCTGGCCTTCTTTTTACTGTTGATGCCGCTCATGCTGGCTCTCAGCCTGCCACCGGCAATGACACTGTTCCTGCTCGTCGAGCGGCCGCTGTCATTGTCGCCATTGCAGGCGTCCGTGCCTGCGATGGCGACAGCGCCTGCTGCGGTGTCTAGCCCTGCCTTGCCAGCCGCAGGAAATTCTCCCCCAGGATGAGCGCGGCATCGGCTGGCGGCAAGCCCAGCAGTTCAATCTTGTGCAATTCCAGTCCTGGATGCAGCCACGGGCCGTCCGAGCCGAACAATACCTTGTGCGGCCCCGCGCGGCGCACGGCCTGCTGCAGCAAGTCGAAGCGGCGCACGCCCGAGCTGTCCGTATGGATGTTAGGGTGGCGCACCAGATGGTCGATCAGCGCCAGCTGCGCGGCCCAGTCGTCGCCAAAGCTGCCCAGGTGCGGCAGGATGAAGTTAACGTCGGGATACTGCTGCGCCAGCAATTCCGCCACGGCCACCTCGCCGGCCGGGTCGTACAGCACGGGCAAGCCGAAGAAGCGCGCCGCCTCGCACAGTTCGCCGCTGATGCGCGCGTCAAGCCGGTGCGCCTTGATGCCGACAAAGCCGTAGCGCTCGACGGCCGTGCGCACCAGGTCCTGGATGCGGCCCCGGTCGCGCCGCGCATGCACGAAGGCAAAGCCGTAAAAACGCTGTGGATCGGACGCGACCAGGCGCGCCACGCCATGGTTGGCGATGGCGTAGTCGGAGTGGAAGGCGGCGAACAGCACGCTGCGGGCGATGCCGGCCTCCCGGGCGCGGCGCAGGTAGGCTGGCAGTGGCGCATCGCTGTCCCACGGCCCGCTCAAGCCGTCGCCCGGTCCCGCATGGCAGTGGCAATCGATGATCATCGTGCCACGCTATTGCCAGTCGCCCATGACGACGATGCGGTTGCCGCGCCGGCGCCAGCGTCCGCTTTCATCTTCCTGCTGCGGCGCAGGCGAGCGGAAGTGCGGCAATTGCTGGTGCAGGGCCCGCGTCAGCGCACTTTCCACGGCGCGCGCGCTGCCGTCGCCGTCGGCCGCCAGACGCGCCGCCTGCCCCGCGATGCGCACGAAGCGGCGCGCCAGTTCCAGTTCGCGGTCGGCCGGCGCTGCGCTCTCCATTTCGAGTTCCAGCGCATTGCTGGCCGCGCGCCCCAGGGCCGACCCGAGCGCCGTGCCGACGCCCGGTATCGGTATCATCGAGCCGAGGGCGCCACCGACAAAGGGCAAGGCCGTCTTGGCCACGGCCTTCAAGGCGCCGCCCAGCGGCTTGGCCACCTTGGCAATGGTCGCGCCCACCTTCTTGACGCCCTTCCACACGCTCTTGAAGACATTGCCGAGAAACTGTTCCAGTTCCTCCTCGCTGGCCACTTCCAGCAATTCCATGGCCAGCTGCAATTCTTCCTCTTCGCTCAAGACGGCCGGCGCGCGGCCCTTGCCGGGCCAGTCCCGGCCGAATTCCAGCACTTCAAACGCGGCGCCGGCCCGCTGCCGGCATTGCGCGCATGCGCATTCGAGTTGGTGCATGATGTTCTCCTTCGCAGTCATCAAGTGCTGGTGTCAACCCCACATTTCACCGAGCACGGCCATTTCCAGTTCGCGCCGCTGGTTGGTCAGCACGCCGCGCCGGTGGGTAAACATGTCGCTGTGAATATCCTTTTCCATGCTGCGCCGCTGCGCGGCCGAGGATAGCGGCGCCACGTAGACGTCGTGCGCGCTCATGTCCATGCCCATCATCTTGCCGCACAGGTGGTGCTGTTTCAGGCGCCGCCGCAAATCATCGGTCTGGCCACTGTAAGCGCGCCGGCCATCCTTGGTGTCGAACTCGATCACATACAGGCCCGGCCCCGTGGCCTTCGCATCGTTGACGGCCTGCGGAATCGCGCCCACAGCCTGGTAGCGCAAGGCGGCCGCGCCCGGCACACGGCCCAGGGTGGACGCCAGGATGGGCGGCACTTCGCCCTGCATCTGGCCGCCGTCCTGGTCCTGGTCTGGATCCTGGTCTTGGTCCTGCGCCGGCTCCTGCTGGCCGCCGGACACGGGATACGGCGCCGTATCAATGGTGGGATAAATGGTGGGAAAAAAGGCACCATAGCCGCCCCAGCCCCGGTAGCGCGGCGCATACGGCAAGGGCGGCGGCGGATAGCGTGGCGGCCGGCGGCCCTGCCCCTGATAACGTGGCGGCGCGGGACGGCGCGGGCCCCGCAGCGGCGGCCTTGCGCGCAAGCCGCCACCGCGCATGGGCATGGCACCGCGTCCGCCGCCCGGGCGCGCACGCTCGCCTTCCCATTCACGCTCCCACTCACTCTCCCATTCACCTTCCCACTCGCCCTCTTCCTCCCCTTGCCACTCCTGCGACCACTCTTGCGACCATTCCTGCTCGCCGGCCGCTCCCGCTTGCCCCGCAAAGGGCAGCACTTCAAACGCTTCGTGCATATCGCCTCCTGATGTGATGTTCAAGCAAGTTCATCGCCTGTTCCAGTTGCCGCGGCGTCTGGTCGGCCCGCAGCAGAAAAGTCAGCGCGCCAGGACCGTCTCCCGCTTGCGCCAGCGCCAGCACGCCCGCTGCGCGCAAGGCGGGCTGCAAATGGGCGCGCCCGGGCAGGCGCTGCACGGGAAAGCTGCCACCGCGGCAAACGATGCCGGCCGCCGCCATTCCCGTCCGCCATTGCGCCACCCTGTCCGCCAGCCTGGCGCGCAGAACGTCGCCATGGCGCACATTGAGCGCCAGCGCGCGCCGCGCCGCCGCCAGCACGGCGGCCGACGGCGGACTGGCATGCACGCGCGTCTGGCTGTGCGCCGCGAAGCGCCGCAACAGCTTGCGGCTGCCGGCCAGCACGGCCAGCGGCACGCCAAATCCCTTGGCCAGCGAGGCGCCGATGATCAGCGACTCCCCTTGCAAGCCATGCAGCCGCGCCGAGCCGCCGCCCTGTGTACCCATCACGCCCAGCACCTGCGTGTCGTCCAGCAACAGATAACCGCCGCCCTGCTGCGCCAGGGCCGCATAGCCGGCCAGCGGCAAGAGCTGTTCGCTGCCGGGCACGTAGCCATCGGCCAGGATCAGGGGGCGCCGCCCTTGCCGGCCCCAGGTTTCCACCAGCCGCAGCAAGGCCGCCATCTCGCCGCTGGGAAACAATCGCAGCGGCAAGCCCAGCGCCTGCGCCCGCTCGGCGCCCCAGCGCGCGATGGCGTAGCTGCCGCCATCGACGAGGACCACCAGCCGCTCGGCAGCCAGCATGCCGAACAGGTCCCAGAACAGGTGCAGGGTCGACGGCAGCAAGCAGGCCGCCTCGCAACGTTGCAAAGCAGCCAGGTCCGCGGCCAGAGCCTGCGCTCCGGGCGGCTCCTGCAGCGCGGCCGGTTGGCCCAGGGTCAAGCTGCTCCACGGCGCCAGCGCGGCTGCCGGATGGCGCATGCCCAGGTACAGGGCACTGGTAAAGTCGAGCATGCACGCGTCCCCTCCCGCCCTAGACGCTGCGCAGCTGCTGGCTCAGGCGCTGGCGCAGCAGCACCGAGGGCATCGTCGCTTCGACCACCGGGTCGCTGCTGTCGACGGACAGGTCGACCCCGGTGGCGGCGCGGTAACCGTGGATATAGCCCTGCACTTGCGGGCGCCAGAAGCGCGCCCAGTTGAAGGCCTGCGTCGGTTCATAGATGTCGCTCCAGTTGCCATAGCGCACGGAGAGCAGCAATTGCTCGCCAAAGATGGCCAGGTTACGGAAATGCATCACGCTCGTATCCGTCCAGCCCTGCAGTTTCTTCATGGCGTCAACCCTGTCCATCCACGGTTCCGGATACGCCACCATCACGCGCGTCGGCAAGAATTCACGGAACTCGGGCCGCGCCAGCATCCATTGCTGCATCAGCATCTCGATGCGCGCCGTCGACGGCAAGTCGCCGAACTGGTTGTGCGCGCCCTGCGACAGGATCAGGTGGATTTCTTTCAAGGCATTGAGCACGGGGAAGGCGTCCGCCTTCACGGTGGTGTCGTCATCCTGCTTGTAGAACGAGGTCAGCAGGCGCAGCAAGTGGTGGAACGCTTCCAGGAATTTGGAGCGGCTATCGGCTGGCCGGAAGTGCTGCACTGCCTTGCCGTCCAGGCGCACACCGTAGTGATGGTCATACTCATAGTTCCGGCGCATCACGGTCAGCCGATGCTGTTCATCCTGCGTGTATCCCCAGAGTAAATTATTCAGCGGACGCAACATGTCGATTTCCGTGTTCGACAGGGGATCGAGATGGTTGCCCGGCGCGCGCAGATTCTGGAAGCGCTGCGCGATGGCGTTCATGGTTTGCACCAGCATGCCCTCTTCATGCCAGTAGGACCAGATCAGTTCCAGCAGGCAAGGATTGGCCAGCTTTTCCTGGATGATGCCAAAGCACAGATCGACTTCGCCTTCCTGGCCGCGCGGGATGCTGATGGGAATGTCGGGCAGCTTGCGGCGGATCACGGCCAGGTAGGGCAAGGTCTGGAAGCCATCGATGTTTTCCAGGTAATCGTTGCGCAGCACGGTTTCCAGGTCGCGTCCCTGGGGGATGTCGCGCCGGTCCAGGTAGGCGTTGTCCTCGGCCGGATTGAAGGCCAGCGGCTGGTTCAGCACGCCGCAATTGACCATCACGAACGCTTCCGTCGCCACTTTCAGCACGCGGTAAGAATCGGCATCGGAAAACGGCAGCGCGCGGCGTTGCTTGAGCTGCTGGAACACCTCGGCCTTTTTGACGAAGCGTTCCTGCTCGAAACCGCGCACATTGGCCAGGTCGCCGCAAAACAGGCTGTCCATGAAATGCAGGTAGTTGGTAAACGACATCGCCTCGGTGCTGTTGCGTATCAAGGTCCACAGCGGCAAGTCTTCCGTCGGCTCCGTTTCCGTGCGCGTCAGCGACACGCCCACATTGCCCGAGATGGGCTGCGGCTGGCGCTCTTCCGTCTCGTATTCCGCATCCACGGCCAGCATGGCGTTCGGGCTCAGCCCTTCCGGCACGGGCAAGGCGCTGCGCAATTCGGGCCGCTGCGACAGCATCATCTGCCCCATGAAACGGTGCATGCCGGCGCGCCGCACGGGGGTGGAAAAGGTATTCGCCGCGCCGCGCATGGGCACCCATGGCGCGGCGGCCAGCACCTGCACCTGGTCGCGCCCATCGGCGCTTTGATCGCCGTCAAACGAAATAGTGGCCACGGCGCGGTCGCCCACCCTGCCGAAATGGCAGTCGCTGGGCTGGCAATCGGCGGTCTCGAACACCAGGCCCACCTGGGGATTGAGCTGGGGCGTGAAGCACAGCACGGCGCTGCAACCGGCCTGCACCGTCACGCACTGGGGCGCCGTGGCGGGGAAATTGCCATACACCCCCACGTAGCTGCCCGTCGCCAGGTCGGCAAACACGGTGCGGCCGGTGTCGTCGGTCCAGCGCACGCCCACCAGCATGGCGGGATCGGCTACCCAGGTGGCGGCATTGAACAGATGGCAATCGGCATCCATGCCCCGGTACAGGCTGATGGCGGCATTGACGACCCTCACGCCGCTGTCCTGTTCGTGTACGGTGACAGCGATGCTGCCGCCGTGGTGTTTCGGACCGGCCTGGCCCGCCCCCCTGCTCTTGCCACCCATATTGCTGCTTATCTTGCTGCTCATGTCATTCTCCTCAATGGATAATCAAACGCGACGCCAGGGGCGGCAGCGGCCTGCCGGACTGGCGGCCATGCCGCACGACATCGGCGCACAGCTCCGACGTGTCCAGCGTGCTGCGCAGGGCCCAGTGGCTCAGCAAACGTCCCAGCAGCTCGCTTTCGTCTTCCGGGCTCAAGGTGCCGCTGGCGCGCGCCTGGCCCAGCACGGCGAACACCAGGGTCGGCGTCGCCTGGTACATCTGCGCCGGCGCCAGGGTCCAGCTGCGAAACAGCTGCGCCAGCATGGCCGGCTGGCGTGTGTGCACGGCCATGGCCTCGGCCAGCGAGCCGCCGCGCAAGGCTGGCGGCCGGTGCTGCACCAGCAAGCCCACGAGGGCAGCCATGCTGGCCTGCAACTGTTCCAGCAGCCGCTGCCGGGCCGGCGGCAGACCCGTCAACGGGTAGTACGACAGCCACAGCTGCTCCAGGCGGTCCCACTGCGGGTGCGGATACAGGGCCCGCCCCATGGCGCAGCTCAGGCGCACCCGCAGCCATGGCACCGGGTGGGGATCGTCGATATTGAGGCGGAAGACAAACACGCGCGGCAGGCTGACCACGCCGATCAGTCCCAGGGTGGCGGCCACGCCCACCCGCGCCAGCGACCAGAAATCGGCCACGATCTCGGATATCCACCGTTCCCACAGCTGCCATACGTGTACGGCACCGCTGCCGCCGTGCTGCATCGCTTGCAGCACGGGCCGCAAGGACGCCACCAGGTCCAGCAGCGCCGCGCCCTGGTGGCCCACCTCGTGCACCAGCGACGAGGCGATGCTGCTGCCGATCATGCGTTCGCGCGGCAGGCGGATGATGGCGACGGGATTGTCGCCGCCGCCCGGCAGGCGCGTGCGCGCACGGCGGATGGCCGCGCCCGGTCCCCGGTCCAGGTAGCAGATCACGGGCGGCGCCTGATACACATTGCCGGGCAGCGCCAGCGCATCGGCGGCAACGATGTCCAGGCCGGCCAGCCACACGCCCGTCTTGTGCTCGCTGCGCTGGGTGATGACTTCATTGAACAGGTCGAACTGGGTCAGCGCGGCATTGAACTTCAGGCGCAGGAAGGTGAAGCGGCGCTGGGCCTCGGCGGCCGTGGCCATGCTGGCGCCGTCGGCGTGCTCGCGCCGCAACCACCACTGGAACTGGGCCACCATGCGCCGCAGTTCGCGCCGGCCCTGCACCAGCTGGCTTTCGATGGCCGACTGGGCGCTGGGCATCAGGGCGGCCGCCAGCACCGTCGGCTCGATCAGCGCGAACGGTTCCAGCCGCGCCAGCCGGGTCAGCAGCGAGCGTGCCTCCTGCGCCAGCATCCAGGCAGCGTAGGCGCCGATGGCCATGATGTCAGACGCCGTACAGGACGATTTTGTGGCCCTGGCGCGCCCAGCGCCCGCTGGACTGGCGCATGCCGCCCTGGCCCTGGCCGCGTCCGCCGCCCTGCGCCATGCCGCCGCCCGCACCCGCGCCGCTGCCGTTCTGCGTGGCGACCTGGCTGCCGGGGCGCCCCAGCAGGCCGGGCGCGAACTGGCGCGCCGCCGCGCTGGCGGCCGCCTGGGCGATGGCGCGCGGGTCGCCCGCACCGCGCGCCTGCGCGGCGCGGTTGACGGTATCGGCGGCCAGGCGCACGAACTGCTTGGCGCCTTCGAATTCACGGTCCTCGTTTGACGACGCTTCCGCTTCCAGCCCCAGCGCGCCGCCGGCGGCCGAGGCCAGGCCGCTGCCGATCTTGGCGCCCAGCGGGCCGCCAAAATAGCCGCCGATGGCGCCGCCGGCCAGGGGAATGGCCTTCTTCGCCACACCCTTGAGCACGCCGCCGATGGCTTGTCCCACGGGCGACTTGATGATGCCGCCCGCCACCGACGCGGCCTTGCGCAGGAAATTGCCGAGAAACTGCTCCAGTTCGGCTTCATTGCTGACCGACAACAGTTCATTCGCCAGTTCCATCTCCTCGGTCTCGGAAAACATGGCGTTCGCGCCGCCCTCGCCGCTCCACTCGCCCTGGCCAAACTCGAACTGTTCCGCTTCAAAGCCGGACATCTCCTGCCCGTATTCCAGGGTCGTACGATCCAAGTCATGCATGATCAGCTCCTCAAAGTGATTACCTCGGTTGGGACTACCTTGCCGGACAGACTGGCCGTCCGGTTAACAATCGAGCACGACGATGTGCCCGCCCTCGCGGCGCCAGCGGCCAGCGTCCCGCCCCGGCGTTTGCGCCGCCTGCCTGAGCAAGCCTGGCGCCTCGCTGCGTGCCACTTGCAGCAAGGCCGTTTCCACCCGTGCCCCGGGCGCGCGCGTGCCCATGCCGCCGTCCTGCGCCAGCGCCGTGTTGACGGCATCGATCAGATGCACGACCTGGCGCGCCAGCTCGAATTCCTTGTCTTCCGGGCTGAGTCCTTCCAGTTCCATGCCGAAGATGCGGGCAGCGCGCCGCTTGAGCGCCTGCGGCGAACCGCCATGCAGGGGCAGCAAGGGCGCCACCACCTTGCCCAGCAACTGGCGCAGCGGCCCTTCCAGCGGCGTGCCGCGCACTTGCTGTCCCGCCGCGGTGGCGTCCAGCTGGCGCGCCAGGAAATCATCGAACTGGGCCGGCGCCTGCAATTCCAGCAATTGCGCCGCCAGTGCCAATTCATCTTCCTGCTGCAAAGGCAGCATGCCCGGCGCTTCAGGCAATTCCATTTCGGGACGGTAGTCGAGCAGGCGACTGGTCATGACAGGCTCCGGTGAAAGATGGGCGGGTAAGCCATGCCTCCCTGTTGCAAGGGCCATGCCAGTCAGGCGCAGGGGAAAAAAGAGACAGGACGGCGAACGGCGTTTCGCCGATAGCGTAAAAACCATGGTTTCCGGCGAAGCAGGTTTCGTTGTCAAGATGAGCTTTTGAACAAGCTTAATTGGCAGGAATGGTTACGTCGCCTATCCGCCACAGTGCTTGTTCAAGACAAAAAATATTTTTCATTTTCAAAAAACAAACTTCGCGCTACATCTTCAAACACACCTTCATTGCCACGCCAAATGGTCGCAAAAATAAACGTGGCCAACACGTAAATAGTTAATTGGAAACAGGGTTTTAGTAGGCAAGCCCTACAATTAACGGGCCAGAATTTGATTGCCTGAAAGAAACTAAATGATAGACCCTACTTTGCGCCGTTTATTGGCCATCACCCTACTCAGCCTGCTAGCCGCCTGCGGCGGTGGCGGCGACAGCAAGACCGGCGCCAGCCAGAACCCGGACATCTCGGCCGTGCCACCGGGAACCACCGCCCCCGGCGATCCGGCAGCCCCCGGCACCAAGCCCGGCGAGACCATTCCGCCGCCGCCTCTGACCACGCCACCGGCCGGCCAGACGGCCACGTTCACGCGCCCGGCAGCGTCGCGCTTCCTGGGCCGCGCCACGTTCGGGCCGGACATGGCGGCCATCGATGCCCTGGCCGCCAGCGACAGCGACGCCTGGTTCCGTGCGCAGTTTTCCAAGCCGCAAACCTTGCACCGTAAATATATCGACGCCAAGTATCCCGTTGCGGGCGCGGCGGCCACCCAGGCCGTGCCGAACGACTTTTATGAATCGTTCTGGCAGCAAGCCGTGCGCGGCGACGACCAACTGCGCCAGCGCGTGACCTTTGCCCTGTCGGAAATCTTTGTCGTCTCCACGCAAAACGAGGCCGTGTGGCCGCAAACGCGGGGCGTCGCCAGCTATTACGATATGCTGGGGCAACACGCGTTCGGCAACTTTCGCACCCTGCTGCAGGGCGTGGCCACGCATCCGATGATGGGCCTGTACCTGTCGCACCTGCGCAACCAGAAGGAATCGGCCACGCGCACGCCCGACGAAAATTTCGCCCGCGAAGTGATGCAGTTATTTACCATCGGCCTGTACCAGCTGAATGCCGATGGCTCATTGAAATTGTCCGGCGGCAAACCCATCGACACCTACACGCGCGACGATGTGAGCGGCCTGGCGAAAGTGTTTACGGGCTGGAGCTGGGCCGGGCCAGACCAGGGCGCGAACCGCTTCTTTGGCAGCGTGGCCGATCCGGACCGCGACTGGAAGCCGATGCAGAACTATGCGGCGTACCACTCGACCAGCGAAAAACGCTTTCTCGGCGTCAGCGCGGCGGGCGCCGCCGGCGGCGAAGCGGACATGGCGCTGGCCCTCGACACCCTGTTCAACCATCCGAATGCGGGTCCCTTCTTTGGCCGCCAGTTGATCCAGCGCTTAGTCACCAGCAACCCCAGCCCGGCCTATGTGGGCAGGGTCGCGGCCGCCTTCGCCAACAATGGTTCTGGCGTGCGCGGCGACATGCAGGCCGTGATCCGCGCCGTGCTGCTCGATCCCGACGCGCTGGCGCCAGCCGGCAGCAGCCTGCGCACGGGCAAATTGCGTGAACCGCTGGTGCGTCTGGGCAACTGGATGCGCGCGTTCCACGCCAGGGATGCCGCCTTGCAATACCGCATCTATTATCTCAGCGATCCGCTGTCGGGACTGGGCCAGAATCCCATGAACGCGCCCTCCGTCTTCAATTATTTCCGTCCCTCTTACGTACCGCCCAATTCGGCGCTGGCGACGGCGGGCCTGGTGGCGCCGGAAATGCAGATCACGTCGGAGCCGTCGGTCACCGGCTACCTGAACTTCATGCAGGACGCCATCAGCGGCGGCGTGGCGGAAAACAGCGCCGTTAAGGGCGACTACTCGGCCGAACTGGCGCTGGCCGAGCAGCCGGCCGCCTTGCTGGACCGGGTCAACTTGCTATTAATGTCCGGCAATATGTCATCCCGGCTGCGCACCAGGATCCTGTCGGCCGTCACGAGCATCGCGATTCCCGCCGCCAACGGCAGCAATGCCGCGCAAGTGACGAAGGCGAAATCCAACCGCGTGTACCTGGCCATTTTCCTGGCCATGGCCTCGCCTGAATACCTGGTTCAAAAATAAGGAAGCTGCATGACTACCCCTACTCACTTCTCGCGCCGCCGCTTCCTCGGTTCCATGCTGGGCCTGGCAGGCAGCACGGCCGCGCCCTTCGCCCTCAACCTGGCCGCCATGGGTCAGGCTGCGGCCCAGTCCGCCGACGACTACAAGGCCCTCGTCTGCCTGTTCATGAACGGCGGCAACGATACCTTCAACACGGTGCTGGCCACCGACACGCCTTCATGGAGTGAATATGTGCGCCTGCGCAACACGGGCAGCAACGATTCGATCCACCTGCCCGGCGTCGGCGAAACGGGCGGCGTGCTGCCGATCACGCCCGCCACGGCGCAGGCGGGCCGCAGCTTTGCCCTGCATCCCGCGCTCGCTCCCGTGAAAGACCTGTTCGACGGCGGCCGCGCCGCCATCGTTGCCAATGTCGGCACCCTGATCCAGCCCCTGACCCTGGCCCAATACAAGGCGGGCAATGTGGCGCTGCCGCCGAAACTGTTTTCGCATAACGACCAGCAATCGACGTGGCAATCGGGCTTGCCGGAAGGCGCCAGCATCGGCTGGGGCGGACGCCTGGGCGACCTGCTCGGCGCCGGCAACGCGAATGCGACGTTTACCGCCATCTCGGCCGCGTCAAACGCGCTCTTCCTCAGCGGGCGCCAGGTGCGCCAGTTCCAGGTGGGCCGGGCGGGCGCCGTGCCGATCCGCAATATCGGCGGCGGCTACCTGTTCGACACCACCGAGGGTGAAACCGCCTTGCGCGACATCATCAGCACGGCGGGCGACGACATGATGGAGCAGGAACACGTGGCCACGGTGCAGCGCGCCATTTCCAGCCAGAGCGTGCTGAGCGGCGCCATGCTGGCGGCCGGCGCGGGCGGCGTGCCCAATCCGCCGCCCTATATCAACCCGAACACGGGCGCGTCCAGCGTCAACCAGCTGGCCGTGCAATTGCAGACGGTGGCGCGCATCATCGGCGGGCGCGGCCCTCTGGGAGCGAAACGGCAAGTGTTTTATGTGACACTGGGCAGTTTCGACACGCATGACCGCCAGAAGGAGCTGCATGGCGACCTGATGGCGCGCCTGGCGCACGCGCTCGCGTATTTCGACGCGACCCTGGCGGCCCTGCAAGGTGCCGACGTGCGGCGCCAGGTGACGACGTTTACGGCCTCGGACTTCGGCCGCACCTTCAGCAGCAATGGCGACGGCACGGATCACGGCTGGGGCGCGCACCACTTTGTCGTGGGCGGCGCCGTGAAGGGCCGCGACATCTACGGCGCCTTCCCCACCACGGGCCTGGGCCATGCGCTGGACGTCGGCTCCGGCGCCCTGCTGCCGACCACGTCCGTCGACCAGTACGGCGCCACCCTGGCCAAATGGTTCGGCGTGGCCGACAGCCAGCTGGCCGAAGTGTTCCCGAACATCGGCAACTTCAGCCGGCGCGACCTGGGATTCATGACGGCAGGCTAGCCGTTCACGGCGATGGTCAGGGTGGCCACATAGCCATCCGTGGCGTTGCCCGTCACCGTGGCCATCTGCAAGCTGGTGCCGTCGCCAAAGACATTGTCGCTGGCATAGCTGATCTGCGCCAGGTTGCGCACGCTGGCCGTGTAGCCGCTAGTTGCGTAGGCTTCGTTCAAGGTTGCCATCGGCAAGGTGAACTGCGAGGTCTTGATGCGGTTCGAGGCAGAGGCCGCCTTGGCCAGGCTGGGATAGACCTCAAAGTGCACGTGCGGCATGCGCCCGGCGTAGCAGCCGGGAAAGATGGTCGTAAAGCTGACGTTGCCGGTGCTGTCCGTTTCCTGCACGCCGCGCAAGTAATTTTGCGCCGTCACGCCGCTCGAATACAGCGAATACAGGCCGTCGCGGTCGCAATGCCACAGATAAACGGCGTAGCCAGCCAGGCTGGCGCAGCCGCCGCTGGCGTTAAGCAACTGCAAATGGATGGTCAAGGGCACGCCCGCCGCCACGCCGGTGGCGCCATTGAAACTGGCGCGGATATCGCTGCGTACGACGCCCGTCTGGTTCAGCACATTGATGATGCTGCCGCCATGCGTGTTCGTGCCATCGGCAGGATACGGCCCGCCCGTCTCCTCGGGTATCACCGTGCAGGCGCCCGTGGCCGCTACTGTGACGGTGCCGCTGCTGGCCGCCGTGGCGCCGGCGTCCGAACCGCCGCCACAGCCGATCAAAGGCAAGGTGGCGGCGCCGGCCAGCAGCCAGCGCAGCACTTGCCGCCGCTCAGCCGCCTGTCGCCGCATCATTTCGAGGTCGAATGCCAGACCGTGATCATGTAATTCCATATATATTCCATCAAGTGGGGCAAGCCCGCCTGGGCGGGGTTCAGGCTGGCGCACAGGTACAAAGCCTGCGTGGCCCGTCGCGAGAGCGCCTCGATGCGCATGCTGGCTCTCCCTGTGGTCGCGCCGGCCGCTTACTCGGGGCGCTCTAGCCGACGCGGGCCCTGGCGGCCGTCGCTCCGCTGCTGCGCCTGCTGGCGCTGTTCCGGCGTCAGCACGGCCAGCAATTGCTGCTCGAGGCGCGCCTGCTGCAAGCTGATCTGCGCCATGGCTTGCGCCGCCGTGCTGGCCAGCGCACTGGCCTTCGCATCGTCGTAGGCGCTGGACCCGGCCAGCGCACGCAACTGTTCATGGGCCTTGAAGGCGATCTTTTCCTGTTCCCGCAGCAAGGGCGCCTGAGCGTAGGTGGCGGCGAAAATCTTGTCCTGCTGCGCTTCGTTCAGCTCGATGCCATGCAGAAACGGCGGCAAGACTGGCGGCGGCCCAGACTGGGCCAGAGCCAGCAGCGGCATGCTGCAAGCGGACAGCAGCAACAAAGAGACGACGATACTCAGATATTTCATCGGGATTTCCTTTCGTGGCGATCAGCCCTGATTGTCGCCGTCTGGCGTGTAAAGCAACGTCAAGGCGGCGTAAAAGCGGGTAAAGGAAGGTGCGCAAATGTAAGCGGACGTATGTAAAAGCGGGTAAAACCACCGTGAACGGCCCCCTTTGACTGCTATCATCGGGCGATATTCACCCGAAAAAAGCACAGGCATGAGCAAGGTTTTGTTAATCGATGACGACGTGGAACTGGTCGGCATGTTCCAGGAATACCTGACGCAGGAAGGTTTTGATGCGCGCGCCGTGCATGACGGCGAAAGCGGCGCGGCCGAAGCGCTGACGGGCCTGTATGCCATCGCCATCCTCGACGTCATGATGCCGCGCATGAATGGCCTGGAAACCCTGCGCCGCATCCGTGCCGGCAGCAACCTGCCCATCCTGATGCTGACGGCGCGCGGCGACGATACGGACCGCATCGTGGGCCTGGAGCTGGGCGCCGACGATTACGTCACCAAACCGTGCACGCCGCGCGAGCTGACGGCGCGCATCCGCGCCATCCTGCGTCGCGCGCAAGCCGTGCCGCACGATGCGTCCGGCCTGGCGCCGCTGACCGTGGGGCAACTGACGATGTGGCCCGAACAGCGCCGCGTTGCCTGGGCCGGCGGGCACCTGGAACTGACGAGCACGGAATTCAACCTGCTGGAAGTGCTGGTACGCCATGCGGGCAAGCCCGTGAGCAAGAATCAATTGTCGGAACTGGGCCTGGGGCGGCCCATGGCCCGCTTCGACCGCAATATCGACGTGCACTTGAGCAGCCTGCGCCGCAAGCTCGGCAGCCTGGCCGATGGCCGTTCCTGCCTGCAAACCGTGTACCGTCTCGGCTACCAGCTGATCAAGGAGTAAGCGTGGGCCGTCTGTTCTGGAAGTTTTTTCTGTGCATCATGCTGGCGCAAGTGACGGCCACCATCGGCATCGGCGGCACCTTCTGGCTGAAAAACCGGGCAGCGCAGCAGGAACGGGCCCTCGACATCGACACCAGTCCGCCCGCGCAAATGATCATCGAGGCCGCCAGCGCCACCGTGGAAGCGGGCGGCAGCCAGGCCTTGCGGCAATTCCTGGGCAAGCTCGAACGCATGCGCGTGTTTGCCGTCGATGCCAAAGGACAAGAACTGATGGGCCGCACGGTGCATCCCGCCATGCTGGCCAAGGCGCGCGCCATGCTGGAGCAGGGCCAGGCCCATCCCGTCGTGCGCGAAGCGGCCGGCAGCGACGGCAAGCGCTACCTGCTGTTCCTGCCCTCGTCCGAACGCTTCCGCAATGCCGAGGCGGGTGCCGCGCGCGACACGCTCATCGCCGTCGCCATGAGCGGCCCGCGCGCCATGGGAGCCGGCCCAAGGCCCCACGAAGCAGGCGCGCCGCCGCCACGCGGCGAATTCGGCCGCGGCATGCCGCCGCGCATGGACACGCCCTACCGCAACTTCATCCCCCTGGCCGCCGCCATCGCCGCCAGTTTGCTGTTTGCCTTTTTGCTGGCCTGGTATTTTGCCCGCCCCATCCGCGACTTGCGGCAGGCGTTCGAGGCCGCCTCGCACGGCAACCTGGCGCCGCGCTTTCACGCCAGCGGCAAGCGCGGCGATGAATTGACGGACCTGGGCCGCGATTTCGACCGCATGACGGGCCGCTTGCGCAGCCTGATGGATAGCCAGACGCGCTTGCTGCATGATGTGTCGCACGAGCTGCGCTCCCCGCTGGCGCGCTTGCAGGCCGCCATCGGTCTGGCGCACCAGCAGCCGGAAAAAATGGCCGCCTCGATGCAGCGCATCGAACGCGAAAGCGAGCGCATGGATAAACTGATCGGTGAACTGCTGACCCTGTCACGGCTGGAGGCCGGCGCCGCGCAAGCCGGTGCCGGGCACACGCACAGCGAAGACGTCAGCATCGCCGATCTCGTGCACGACATCGTGGACGACGCCCGCTATGAAGCCAGGGCGCGCCTGCTGGGCATCAACCTGACGGGTGACGCCGCCACGGCGGACGCCAGCGTCACGGGTCAGCCGGAACTGCTGGCCCGCGCCGTGGAAAACGTCGTGCGCAATGCCGTCAAGCACAGCCCCGATGGCGGCACGGTAAACGTGGAGCTGTCGCGCCAGCATGATGGCAAGCAGGATTGGCTGCGCATCGCCGTACTGGACCGTGGCCCCGGCGTGGCCAGCGCCGACCTGACCCGCATTTTTGAACCGTTCTTCCGTGCCAGCAATACCCAGCACAGCACGGATGGCCACGGCCTGGGCCTGGCCATCGCCCGGCACGTCATCAGCGCCCATGGCGGCCGCATCAGTGCCAGCTTGCGCAGCGGTGGCGGACTGTGCGTGGAAATGTTGTTGCCCGTCAAAACGCCAGGCTGACCTGTCGGCGAGCCTGGCGTTTTATCCGTGCGTATCTGCTGTTAGGCCTGCGTATCGATGATGCTGCCCAAGGTCGACGAGGTCGATTGGGCCGGACTCGTCGCCGTATCGGCGCTGCTGGCCGGCTGAGCGTCTTGCTGCGCCTGCGCGGCGGCAGCTTGCAACTGGGCAATTTGCGCCTGCAAGGCCTGGATTTGCTGCGCCAGCTGCTGCTGCAGCTTTTGCGACGCCTCCGTCTGCTCGCCCTTCTGCGACTCCGTCAACTGCTTTTGCGCCGCCGTGATCTGCTTTTGCAGCGCCGCGATCTGCGAACCGCTGCCCGCACTGGCGCTACTGGCCGCGCCGACTGCGCCGACTGCACCGCCTGAACCGATTGCCGCTACCATACTGCCTCCTCAGTGTTTCAATACCAAGGTTAACGGCAGGCATGGCGCGCGGATGTAGGTCGGCGGGTGTAAAGGCAGGTAAAGACGGCTAAGCCGGCGGGCGCCCCGCCCTTCGCTGCGATCAGGTCTTCGGCAAGGTCACGCCGACCTGGCCCTGGTATTTGCCGCCGCGGTCCTTGTACGACGTTTCGCACACTTCATCGGACTCGAAGAACAGCACTTGCGCCACGCCTTCGTTGGCGTAGATTTTCGCCGGCAACGGTGTCGTGTTGGAAAACTCCAGGGTCACAAAACCTTCCCATTCCGGTTCGAACGGGGTGACGTTGACGATGATGCCGCAACGGGCATAGGTGCTCTTACCCAGGCAAATCGTCAGCACATTGCGTGGAATGCGGAAATACTCGACCGTACGGGCCAGCGCGAACGAGTTCGGCGGGATGATGCAATAGCCCTTGCCCGATACGTCGACGAAATTATTCGCGTCAAAATCCTTCGGGTCGACGATGGTGGTGTTGATATTGGTGAACAACTTGAACTCGTCGGCGCAACGGATGTCATAACCATAGCTGGACGTGCCATAGGACACGATACGGTTGCCGTCGCGCTCCTTGACCTGGCCCGGTTCGAACGGCTCGATCATGCCCGTTGTTTCCGCCATGCGGCGTATCCATTTATCGCTTTTAATCGTCATCGCAGGGGTATCTTTCTAGAATATCGGAATGGCTGGGGCCGCACGCCTGCTGCAGGCGCGGCCCGGATGGCAGGATTTTACGCGAAAATCCGCCGCCGTTGGCCCCCATCGCCTGAAAATCCTCGGCGATATTCTATTGCTTCGCCAGCAATGCCGTGATCATCTCGCGCACCACTTGCGCCGTCAGTTCCGGGTTTTCCATGGGAAACAGATGGCCGCCCGGCACCTGGCGGAAAAACTTGCCGACCAGCTTGCGCGTGGCCGTCAAGCCCGCTTGCCGGCATTCCACCGATTCCGTGCCGCCGATAAAACCGATGGGCACGGGAAAACCGTCCTTGACGAGGCCGCCAATATGGTGCGGCAAGCTGCGGTAGACGTCCGTTTCCACTTCGCGCGTAAAGCGCAGCTGCACCCCTTCCGGATGGGGCACCAGGCCGCTGTCGATGTAGTCGCGCAAGACCTGCGGCGCCCAGATGGCGAACATGTCCTTGGCGGCAAAATGCTCATACGCCGCTTGCGCATCGGGCCACAGCTTGCGCCGCCGGGCGGAAAAACGTGACGGCGAGAACCGCTCGCCCAGCGCCGTGTTGCGCGCCAGGCGCACCAGCAAGGCGCGCCAGCCCGCCACCACAGGCGAATCGAGCAAGACCACGCAGCGCACGAGGTCGGGCCGCTGCTTGGCCACCATCACGCTGAGCATGCCGCCCAGCGAATGGCCGACGAGGATGACGGGCGCGCTGTAGCGCCGTTCGAGCTCGTCGATATATTCGCGCACCAGCTCGGGCCAGCCCGTGCTGACGGGATAATTCGGGTCGTGCGCGTGCATGTCGAGCGCCTGCACGGTGTAGTGCTGGCCCAGCAAGCCAAACAGCTTGCGGTAGGTGCCAGCAGGATAACTGTTGGCGTGGGCAAAGTGCAGTTGCGGGAGGGTCATCGTGGGACGGTGCCGGTGAATGCGATAAACAATTGTAATGGCATGCCGGCAAGACGGATCAGAGGAAGGCCTCTAATTGTCCCTGCGACCGCGTCATGCCGGGCACGAACGAAGCCAGTACCTCGCCCAGCTCCGCGTTTGAATCCACCACGCAAAAAGCGTCGTCAAACGCGTGATGACGGTTCATCTGATTGCGCACGACGATGCATTCCAGCCCCGCCGCATTGGCGGCGCGCAAGCCGCGCGGCGAATCTTCCACGGCCACGCAGTCGGCGGCGGCCAGGCCCAGGCGCTGCAAGCCCAGCTGGTAGCCGTCGGGCGCCGGCTTGCTGTCGCCATACATTTCACGCGTCAGCACGAAGTCGAAATGTTGCAACAAGTCCGTGGCCGCATGGCTGATCCGGAAATGCTGTTCATAAGCACTGGTGACCACGCCCATGGCCACGTGCGGGCGCAGCGCCGCCAGCACTTGCTTGACGCCGGGCATGGCCAGCTGCCGCGCCAGGCGCAGGCGCTGCGCAAACAGCACGGTGCGCTCGGCCCGCAGGCGCTCGACCAGCTCGATGTCGTGGCCCTGCCCCAGCAGCACATGCCAGGCGCCATAGTTATTGTCCAGGAACCAGTCAAAAAATTGCTTCGGCGTCAGGTCTATGCCGTAGGGCAAGAGCAAGTCGCGGTTGCTTTCGTAAAACAGCTGCTCGGTGTTGACCAGCACGCCATCGTTGTCCCACAGCACGCCCTGGATGGTTTTCATGGCTTGTTGTCGCTCTTGTTATCTATCAAAACTTACTTGAAGAAGATGTCGTAGGACAACTTGACGATGAGCAGCACCAGCAGCACGAGGAAGAGGATGCGCACGAAGGCGGCGCCGCGGCGCACGGCGATCCAGGTGCCCGTCAAGGCGCCCAGGATATTGCACACAGCCATCGGTGCGGCCACGGCGTAGACCACGTGGCCGGCGGGAATGAAGAAGGCCAGCGCGGCAACGTTGGTGGCGATATTCACCAGCTTCGAGCAGGCCGAGGCGAGGATGAAATCGAAGCCGAAGACGCGGATGAACAGGAAAATCAGGAAACTGCCCGTGCCTGGACCGAACAGGCCGTCATAAAAGCCGATGGCGCCGCCGATGACGATGGCGAGGATGCGTTCGCGCGGACCGATGGGGCGCGCTTCGCGCGTCGTGCCGAAATCCTTCTTGATGAAGGTGTAGATGGCCATGATGATGATCAACACCAGCACCATCGGGCGCACCACCTGCTGCGGCACGTAGGACACGGCGGCCGCACCAATAAACGACATGATGAAGGCGCTGGCCACGGCCGGCAGCACCAGCAACCACGGAATGTGCACCTTGCCAACGAAGGAACGGGCGGCAAACGTGGTGCCGCAGGCGGACGCCAGTTTATTCGTGCCCAGCAACGAGGTCGAGGCCATGTTCGGCATCAGGTTGAACAGGGCCGGCAGCTGTATCAGCCCACCCCCGCCTACGGCGGCATCGATCAGGCCGGCAAAGAAGGCAAATAAACACAGCAGCGAGATGGTCAGCATGATAGGCAAGGAGGAATGGGCGACAGCGGCAGTATAGGCGCCGTGGATTTTTCCGGATGCAACTTCATATTGCGGAAAACGCAATCAGGCGTAACGCTTGACGGAATGCGCTCCATGCGGTCTACTGGCCTCTTTTGCCGGGAGTCACCGATGTCGATGAAACTGATGTGGGAGATCCGCGCCTTCTGTACCGTAGTCGAAAAGCGCAGCTTTATCCACGCGGCGCGCATGCTGGGACGCTCGCCGTCGGCCGTCACGCGCGCCATCCAGTTCCTCGAAGACGCCATCGGCGCCGAGCTGATCCTGCGCACGCAAAAGCAGTTCACCCTGACGACGGCCGGCGAAACGTATTACGCGTCGGCCAAACACTTGCTGGAAACGCAGGCCGAGGCGGAAGACCAATTGGCGGAATTGAGCAACTCGCCGCAAGGCTGGGTGCGCCTTTCCGCGCCGGAAATCCTGTCGCTGGGTTTTCTGCCGAAAGTGGTGGCACAGTTTTCGCGCGACTACCCGAACGTGTCAGTGGACATCCATTTCTCGGATAAATCGATCGACCCTATCCAGGAAAAGCTGGACTTTGCCATCCGCGGCGCCTTCCCCCAGTCGAGCGAGCTGATCGGCTACCCTCTGTGGAATTACCGCCGCTACATGTACGCCTCGCCCGCCTATATCGAACGCATGGGCGCGCCCGAGGAACCGGAAGAGCTGGCCGGCCACGACATCATCATGCACTCGGCCCCGCGCATCCTGCGCGACTGGCATTTCGTTTCCAGCGAACGCAACGTGCGCTACCAGGTACAGCCGCGCTTCCGCTTCACTTCCGGTATCGCCACCTTCCAGGCGGCCCTCGAAGGCGCCGGCATCGTGCGCCTGGCCAGCTGGCTGGCCGAGCCCGCCGTGGCCGCCGGCACCCTGCGCCGGGTCTGCACGGCGTACCGGCTGACGTCGTCAAAAGAGCTCGATCCCAGCATCCATGCCGTGTATGGCACCTCGAGGATGGCCAAGGGAGCAAGGTTGTTTCTGGAATATGTGCGGCAGCGGGGGTTGGAGATACCCGATGAACGGGTCATTTAGCAACTATGTCGCGACGATAGCATCGCTGTACACGGCGAACTGCGCGCCGTCGAAGACAAAGGCGGCCACCTCGCGCATGCCCAGCCGTTCATGCGCGCGCAGCGAGCCGGGATTATCGCGCCGGATGAACAGCACCGCCTCCGCGCCCCCATGCTGCTCACGCATGGCAGCGTACAGCAGCGCCAGCAAGCCCTGCCCCCGCTCCGACTCCGCAATGCAGACAGGGCCGTACACATAGGCGTTGTCACTTGCCGCATACGCGGCCAGCATGGCCAATATCACGGACGCCTGCGCAGTGGCTGGCGCCGCGCTGAACAGCACGCCAACGACAGGCCCGTCCGCCATGCGCCGCGCAACGATGACGGGCGACGCGCCATCCGCCATGCCGGCCACCTCGTCGCGCGAAAACTCGCCCGTCAGGCTGCCGCCTTGCGAGGGGGAGTTGGCTTGCAGCAAGACCGTGATGGCGTCGATGTCTGTGGCTTGGGCCAAGTTGACAAAATAGGACGTGCTGGAAGAGTTCAAGCCGGACTCCTGTGAAGATGGTTTTTCAAGCGTAACATGCATGCACTAGCGCCCATGCCAATAACGCGGCCGGCTGTCCCGATACCGCGTCACAGCTATCCCCTCCCCAAACTCCAGCACCACCGCGCCTTCCACATCCGTGCGCAGCCGGGCAATGCCCATGTCGCCATAGCGCGCATACACTTGCGCCTTCGGATGTTTATAGCGATTCCTGTGCCCGACCTGAAAAATAGCCAGGGTCGGATGGACGGCGTTCAAAAATGCCTGCGTGGAAGACGTCCCACTGCCGTGATGCGGCGCCAGCAGCACGTCGGCGGCCAGTTCGTCCTCCGCAGAACGAGCCAGCAATTGCGCCTCCTGCGCCGCTTCGATATCGCCGGCCAGCAAGATCGCGTGCTTGCCAGCCGTGATTTTCACGGTGCAGCTGCGGGCGTTCGGCTTCAGGGCAATGTCCATGTGGCTGGCCGGCAAAGGGTGCAACATGGCGAAGTGCACGCCTTCCCAGGTCCAGCTTTGACCGGCCACGCAATGCAGATAGGGGCGGTGCGACTCCCGCCGCGCCTCGACGGCCGGGTGGCCTTCGAACAGCGACGAGGCCAGCCAGCCCACCTGCACGTTTTCCAGCAGGGACATGGCGCCGCCCGCGTGATCGAGGTCGCTGTGGGAAATGATCACGCCGTCGAGCTTGCCTATGCCGCGTGCGCGCAAGTAAGGCACGATGACCCGGCTGGCGCCATCGGAGTCGAGACTGTAGGCGGGTCCCGTGTCGTACAGCAGGCGGTGATCATGCGTTTCCACCAGCACGGCCATGCCTTGTCCCACGTCAAAAGCCGTGATCCACATGTGGCCCGGCGGCGGGCTGGACGGTAAGGCCGTCAGCAGCGGCAGCCAGCCCAGCATGCCCGCCCAGCGATGCGGCCATCCCCGTGGCGCCAGCAGCCATGCCGTGCCAAGCAATGCCCAGCAAAAACTCCACATTGGCGGCGCGGGCGCCGTCCACACGGCAAAGCGGCGCGCGCCCAGCCACTCGAGCACCTGCGCCAGCATCTGCACGATGGCATGCGCCAGCAGCAGCAATCCATCGGACAGGGGCGTCGGCAGCAGGCTGCCAGCCAGGGACAAGGGCGTGACGACCAGGCTGATGATGGGGATGGCCAGCGCATTGGCCACGGGGCTGACCAGCGAGACTTGCGAGAACAGCAGCATCGTCAACGGCACCAGTCCCACCGTCACCACATACTGCGTATGCGCGCCCAGCGCCACGGCCGCGCGCAGACGGCGCCAGCGTCCGGCCTGCAGCGGCATCGGCGCCGTGGTGCGCCCTGCCGTCGCGTACAGCATGGTGGCGACGGCGCCGAACGACAGCCAGAAACCGGGCCACAGCACGGCCCACGGGTCGAGCAGCACGACCACGCCCAGCGCCAGACACAGGATATGGCCTATGCTGGTGATGCGTCCCAGCCACAAGGCCAGCGCGACCACCAGCAACATATACAAGGTGCGCTGCGCGGGCACGCCAAAGCCGGCCAGCAGCACATACACAAATGCCGCCAGCGCGCCGGCCAGCGCCGCCACCTTTTGCGCCGGCAAGCGCAAGGGCAGTTGCCAATCGGTAAAAAACGAGCGCCGCCACAGGGCGCCCGCGCCCAGGGCGAAGAGTCCCGCGATCATGGTGATGTGCAAGCCTGAAATCGAAATCAAATGGCTCACGCCCGTGCGGTTGAACACTTGCCAGTCCGACTGGGGTATGGCGCGCTGGTCGCCCACCACCAGCGCCACGATCACGCCCGCATACTGCTTGCCTTCCAGGCTGCGCAAAATCCGCGCGCGCAAGGCCGCGCGGCTGGCCTCCACCATATTGCCAAAGCCGGGCACGAAGGCAGCCAGGCGCACGTTCGGAGTGTCTGCGCGCGGCTGCGGCCGTACATAGCCCGTGGCGCGCACGCCCTGCTCCAGCAGCCACGCTTCGTAGTCAAAACCCATCGGGTTCGCATTGCCGTGCGGACGCTGCAGCCGCACCGTCAGGCGCCAGCGCTCGCCCGGCTGCACGTCGCCCACGACGTTCGTCACTTCGTCACGAAACCCCGCGTACCAGGACAGCGCGATCAAAGGCGGCACCTTCGCCCCAACTGCCTTCTCCACAGCAAAATTGAAGCGCACGCCCTGCTCGAAGCGGTACGGCAGACTGACCACAGTGCCCGTGACAACAATATCCTGTCCTTCATCGGCCAGCGCCAGTTGCGGCGCCATGGCGGCCTGGGCCAGCCAGGCCGCCCAGTAAAAACCCAGTCCCACGCCAGCGGCAAGCGCAACAATGGAACGCCAGCCGAAGCGCCAGCGCACGTGACTGCGCAGCAGCAGACTAGCCGTCAACCCTATGCCAGCGATCACCCACAACAGCACGCCCGCGTACGGCGGCAAACTTGCCTGCGTCTGCAACCAGGCAGCGCCAGCGGCAAAGCCGAGTATCAGGGTGCGCATAAGAAGGCAGAATCAAGGCAGAATCAGCTCGCGGCGAAAAGGGTTCAGGTACTGTGAGCGTTTTCTACTGTTTGCCCTCTGATCTGGCGCAATGGCGCCCTGAATAAGAAAGCTCAGCACGCCATCCGGTACCACCGCTGGTGAAATTTTCTCCATGCTAAGATGGCCATCCGGCGCCAGGCGCGACGACTTTGCGGACCTTGCATGACCCTACTGACAGCGGCCGAAACTTATTTGCAGGACTTTCATCAAAGGCAAGTCGGCGCGACCAGCGCCGCGTTTGCTCATCTGCCGGCCAGTTCCCCCGCTGGTAGCTGGATCTCGTCCTACCATGTGCTGACCAGCCTGGTCCCGGAAGTGGACACGCCATTGACCGTGCTCGACCTGGCCTGCGGCGACGGCCATCTGCTGGGTTTGCTGGCAGCCAGGCGGCAAGCCCGGCTGCAACTGCTCGGCATCGACATGAGCCAGGCTGAACTGGCCGTCGCGCGCGCCGCCCTGCCCCCGTCCGTGCATCTGCTGCCAGGGCGCGGCCAGGCGCTCGACCTGCCATCGGCCAGCGTCGACTATCTCGTTTCGCACATGGCGCTGATGCTGATGAACGACATCGAACAAGTCGTGCGTGAAATCCGCCGCGTGCTGCGCCCCGCTGGCCAGTTCGCCGCCATTGTCGGCAGGACGTTCTTGCTGGGCGAAGTGAACGACGTTTTCATGCGCGTGTTCAAACCGATCGCCAGCACCGAGCTGCCGCCTCTGCGCTTGGGCGACCGCCGCACGGGGTCGGAAGCCGGCTGGAGGGAACTGCTCGATGGCAGTTTTGCAGACGTTGAATTTGACGACATCGACGTCCCATGGACGCCCACGCCGGGCGAACTGTGGGCCGCCCTGCTGGACACCTACGATATCGACCGCCTGGACGACGGCGGCAGGCAGCGCCTGCGCGGCGCGTTCCTGGATGTCGTGGCATATCTGCAAGGAAGCGACGGCAAGATCGCCACGGGCTGGGGCCTGCGCCTGGTGCACGCGCGTGCCGCCTGAACATGCAAGCACCAGGCCTGGCCACCACCGCCCACCGCCATCGACGGTATAATCGGCCTCGCTTACTTCAACACCCAGGCACGACATGACTTCCTCCGCACTTCCTCCCGACATTTCCACCGACATTTCCGACAGCAGCGAAGACAATAACGACGCCACCCTGGTCGCGGAACTGGGGGAACTGGCCGAGCATATCCGCCTGGTGAAAATGGAAGGCCGCGTCTTCGTGCGCTTTTCCGGCGTGGTCAAGGCTGGCCACCTGGTGGTGCCGTATGCGCTGGTACCAAGCCAAGGCGTGCTGGCGCGGCCGGCCAAGTGGCGCAAGATGGACCGCGAGACCAAGCTGGCCCTCGTGCGCGAACGGGCCAGCGCGGCCGTGTTCGAGGAACTGCGCCAGCACGTGATCGATTTCGTCGCCGATATCGCGGGCCTGAGCGAGGATGTGGATACGGACCCGATGGTTTTCCTGCACACGCTGGCCGACATGCAGACGTCGGAACCGGCCGGCATGGTGTTCGACCGCATCCGCCAGCGCTTCCATCACGCCATCGAGCGCCAGCAGGAAGAACAGCATGCGGCGCGCACGCGCCAGAGCATCAACCTGGCCGAGTATCCGGCCTCGTTCGAGATGGCGCGCCGCCTGCCGCGCCGCTTCATCGCCCTTTTGGGTCCCACCAATTCCGGCAAGACGCACCGCGCCATGGAAGCGCTGGTCAAGGCAAAAAGCGGCATCTATCTTGCGCCCTTGCGCCTGCTGGCCCTGGAAAACTACGAGCGCCTGCAGGAAGCCGCGCCGCATGGCAAACCGCTGGCCGTGAGCCTGATCACGGGCGAGGAGCGCAGGGTCGTTGATGGCGCCACGCACGTGGCCAGCACGGTGGAAATGCTGGACACGAAAACCGTCGTCGAAGTGGCCGTCATTGATGAAATCCAGATGCTGGCCGACCCGGACCGGGGCGCCGCGTGGACGGCGGCCGTCTGCGGCGCGCCCGCCCACACCGTGTATCTGGTGGGAGCGCCCGAAGCGCGGCGCGCCATCGAGGCGCTGGCCGAACGCCTCGACTGTCCGCTGGAAGTGCACGTATTAAAACGCATGGCGCCCTTGTCGATGGAGCCGACCGCCGTGCGCAAGGTGCGCAACCTGCGCCGCGGCGACGCCGTCATCGCCTTTTCGCGCCGCGAAGTGCTGATGTGGCGCGACATGATCACGGAAACGGGGCTGTCGGTGGCCACCGTCTACGGCAACCTGTCGCCCGAAGTGCGGCGCGCGCAGGCGCAGCGCTTCCGCGATGGCACGGCCGATATCGTCGTCGGCACGGATGCGCTGGCGATGGGCCTGAACATGCCGATCGCGCGCATCGTCATGACCACCTGCGTCAAATACAATGGCCGCGAAGAGGAAGAGATTTCCGCCGCGCTGGCGCGCCAGATCGCCGGGCGCGCGGGCCGCTACGGCGTGCATGAAGAGGGCCTGGTGGCCGGCTACGACAACGAGACGCATGAAGTGATGCGCGCCCTGCTGAAGGAAAAACTGCATCCGCTCAACACCAGCGGCTTTGCCGTGGCGCCGTCGCTTGAACACCTGCACCGCATTTCGTCGGTGACGGGCGAACTGTCGCTGTCTAAACTGCTGCGCCGCTTCATTCACAATATCGACGTGCCGGACGGCTTTTTCTTCCCCCGCATCACGGAAGACCAGAAGGAGCGCGCCGTCTGGCTCGACACCCTGCCGCTGTCCGTGGCCGACAAGTTCACCCTGTCGCTGGTGCCGATATCGAGCAAAGTGCCGTCCTTGCAGACGGCATGGGAACACTGGGCGAAGAATCTGTCGCAGGGAAAAACCAGCACCTTGCGCCAGCACGCGTATGGCGGCGGTACGCAGAATTTGCAGCAGGTGGAAGACACTTGCCGCTACTATTCCGCGTATGCGTGGCTCAGCTACCGCCTGCCCGAATTCTTCCCCGATATCGCCGTGGCGCAAAACCTGTCGCGCGACGCGTCGGAGCGGGTCGACTCCATCCTGCGCGCGCATAACGCGGCTTCGCGCGGACGCTCTAGCAAGAAGTTCAAATAAGCGTCAACGGATTTCCCAGAACCACACTTCGGCGCAATCCCAGTAGCACTCGGAACCGCACACCTTCACGCCGATGGATGGCAAGAGGATGTCGATATGCCCGCCCGCGCCACCCAGGTAACCGGGAATGCGGAAAAAGGCGACGAGGCCCTTGCGCTGGCCGATGCCGGCGATGGCGGCGTCGCGTGCGAATTTCTCGGGCGGGCCAAACATCGAGGGGCTGGCCAGCATATGCGCCAGCTTGGCCTGTCCCGGTTCGATCAGCGCCCCCTTGAACGGCCCCTTGCGGATCGCCATGCGGCCCTTGACCTTGACGCCGGCCTTGATCAGGGCCAGGCTGACGCGGATGGCGCAGGTATTGGCAAAGCTGTCCTTGCCGATCAAGTCTTCCCAGCCGATTTCGCCGAACAGGGCCGCCTGGTCGACGGCGGCCACGCTCGGATAATTCTCGCGCAGCTTGATGAATGCAGGTTTCACGTCAGCCTCCTGGTGGTGGAGTGGAACAGGGAAAACGCCGCGCCAGAATGGCGACGATCAGGGTGGACGCTTCGCCCAGACGGGCGCGCGCGGGCAGCTTTTTCAGTTCGGCGACGATGTGCGCGTCGATTTCCACCGTTTTCAGCCGGCCCGTATCGCACCACAGCCGCCCCTGCGCCGCATCGGCCACGCCGGCCAGGTAGCCTTGGGCGTAGCGCTGATCGAGCAGGAAGACAGCATCGGCCATCGCTCCCTTGGCCAGCCCTTGCTGGTAATACGCGATCAGCTGGTCGGCGCTCAGGCGCGGCGCCGGAGCATAGGCTGCGCCCTGCCCGTGTGCGCTGGGCAGCCACAGGCTCAATGCAATGAAAAGGAAAGGGACATGCATGGCCAGCCATGGTCAGTGAGGGAGGTCTGGCTGATTGTAGAAGGATGCGCCAGCCCCGCACTGAGCGAGGTCAAGCGTAGGTCGGGTAGGTCGGGTTAGGCCAAAGGCCGTAACCCGACAACACCAGCCAACAATGATGTCGGATTACGCGCGGCGTTGCCCCACTGTCCGACCTACACGTACGACACCGGTGAAAGTTACGGTTTGCCCGGCGCCGCATAATGCAGCTTTAGCACCAGCCCATTATGATCATCGGCCATATAGATATCGCCATCCTGCCCCTGCTTCACGTCGACGGGCGCGCCCCTGCCCTGCTTGCCCTTGCGTTCCCAGTTGCTGATCAAGTCAACGGACTTGCCCAGCGGCGCGCCGGCCTTGTCGGGCAGCAGGGCCACCAGGCGGTGGCCGTTGCTGCGGTAGCCGTGGTAGCCGATGATCAGGCTATTCTTGTACAGCGCCGGGAAGCGGCTGGCCGTGTAAAAGGTCATGCCCAGCGGCGCGGCGTGGCCGGGCAGCAGGCGCTCCGGCGCCGCGTATTGTGCGTCGCACGCCGTCTTCGGATATTCAGGACTGGCGACGTTGTCGTCGTAGCAGTACGGCCAGCCGTAGTGCCGGTCGGCCTTGATCAGATTGAGTTCTTCATGCGGCAGGTTCTCGTCGCTTTTCAGTTGCGGCATGGCCGCCTGGATGGCGTCGCGCGAGTTTTCCGCCTGCCACAGCTCGCCCGTCGCAGGGTGAAAAGCCAGCGCCATCGAGTTGCGCAAGCCGCGCGCATGCGTGCGCCAGCTCGTCACCGTGCCGGCCGGCCAGGCCATCGTGTATTCGCGGATGGCGCCCAGCGCTTCCAGTCCCTCCGCCGAAGGACAGGCTTTGGTTGGATCGGGCGCCTTGCCATCGTTCTCGCAATGGTCGGTGCTGGAACCCACGTTCACGTACAGGTCGCCCTTGGGGCTGAAGCGCATATTCGTCAGCAGGTGCAAACCGAGGCCCGGCAGGCGCGGCGTCTTGGCCTTGCCGCCGATCACGTCGGTGACGGTGCGCGTGGTGTCGCGCAGGTCGAAGCGGAAGATGCGCCCCACCTCGCCCACGTAGACCATGCCGTCCGGTCCCTGCACGATGCCGTTCGGGCGATCGAGCTTGTCGAGCAGCAGCTTGCGCTCGTAGCCCCCACCGGCCGCCTTGGGCTGCAACAGCCACAATTTACCCTGCTTCGGCGCCCATCCCGTCATGTCGGTGACGAGGATGTCGCCATTCGTCAGCGGCAGCACGCCACGGGGGAATTTCAGGCCGTCGGCCAGTACGGCCACGCAAAAGCCGGCCGGCGTGGTGACGTCGAGGCGCGGCAAGCCGTCGCACTGGGCGCTGGTCGCAGCCATAACGGGAGCGAAGGCACCGGACAGGCAAGCGGCCAGGATGATCTTGTTATTCATTGTGGTCTCATTCCATCAAGGGTAATCGGGGCAGTACGGCGCGCGCATTGGCGCTGGTGGCAACGGCCACGTCGGCCAATGCCAGGCCGCGCAGCTCGGCCAGCACGGCGCCGATGCGCGGCAATTCTTCGGGACTGTTGCGGCCCGGGTGGATCCAGCTGGGGGAAATATCGGGCGCATCCGTCTCCAGCACGATGGCATCCAGGGGCAACTCCGTGGCCATGCGGCGTATCTGCAAGGCGCGCGTAAACGTCATGGCGCCGCCGAAGCCCAGCTTGAAACCGAGGTCGATATAGCCTTGCGCCTGCTGGAAGCTGCCGTTGAACGCATGCGCGATGCCGCCGTTTGGGCGGATCTGGCGCGCGTGCTTGAGGACGATGTCCTGCGAGCGGCGCACGTGGGTCAGCACGGGCAGGTCGAAGTCGCGGGCGATCTTCAGTTGCTCGCGCAGGAAGTGTTCTTGCTTGATGCGCATGGCCGGTTCGCACAGCATCGGAATGAAGAAATCGAGGCCGATCTCGCCGATGGCGACAAAGCGCGGGTCGTTCATCGCCAGCGCCACGGCTTCGCGCAGGGCGATCAAATCATCGTCCGTGGCGTGCGGCACGTAGATCGGGTGGATACCGAGCGCATAGCAGGCATTGGGCGCCGCTGCCGCCAGGTCGCGCACGATGGCGAAATTGGCCCGTTCGACGGCGGGAATGACGATCATCGCCACGCCTTGCGCACCCGCGCGCGCCGCCACCTGCGGCGATTCATCGCCGAATTCATGCGCGTCGAGGTGGCAGTGCGTGTCGATCCACATGGCGATTCCTTAATATTGGTACGGCTGCAGCCCTTCGTCCGTCAGGCGCAGCACGCGGTCGCAGCGCTTGGCCAGCTCGATATCGTGCGTGACGATGACGAACGCCGTGCCCAGGGTGCGCGACAGTTCCAGCATCAGGTCGAAAATCTGTTCGGCCGTGGCGTGATCGAGGTTGCCCGTCGGTTCATCGGCCAGCACGCAGGCCGGCTGCGTGACGAGGGCGCGGGCCAGGGCCACGCGCTGGCGCTCGCCGCCTGACAATTCACCGGGCGTGTGCGTGACCCGCTTGGCCAGGTTCACGCGCGTGAGGATTTGCTGCGCCAGTTCGGTGGCCGGTGCGCGCTTCATGCGCCGTATCATCAAGGGCATGGCGACGTTGTCCAGCGCAGAAAACTCGGGCAGCAGGTGGTGGAACTGGTAGACGAAGCCCAGCGAAGCGTTGCGCAAGTCGCCGCGCGCCTTTTCACTGAGGGTGGCGAAGTCCTTGCCCAGCAAGGTCACCTTGCCGCTGGTGGGCGTATCGAGGCCGCCCAGCAGGTGCAGCAGGGTCGATTTGCCCGAGCCGGAGGCGCCGACGATGGCGACGCGCTCGCCGCGGTGGACGTCGATGTCGATGCCGGCCAGCACCTGCACCTTGTAGCTGCCCTGTGTGAAAGTCTTGCCCAGGCCGCGGCAGGAAAGGACGGCGGAATCGGCGGAAGCGCCGTTGGAGGCAGGTTTGTTCAGATCGGTCATGGTAGTCGTCAGTGGTTTATTCATAGCGCAGGGCTTCCGCAGGTTTGACGCGGGCAGCCCACCAGCTTGGGTACAGGGTCGCCAGAAAGGCGAGGATCACGGCCAGCACGCCGATCTTGGTGACGTCGGGCCAGCGCAGGTCGGACGGTACGGTGCTGATGAAATAGATGTCCTTGGAGAGGAACTGCACGCCCAGCAAATGCTCGATGAAAGGCACGATGACGTCGATATTCATGGCCACCAGCACGCCGCCGCCGACGCCCAAAATCGTGCCCAGGATACCCACCAGCGCGCCCTGGATCATGAAGATCTTCATGATGGAACGGGGCGAAGCGCCCAGGGTGCGCAAAATCGCGATATCGGCCTGCTTGTCCGTCACCGTCATCACCAGGGTCGACACGAGGTTGAAGGCGGCCACGGCGATGATCAGGGTCAGGATGATGAACATCATGCGTTTTTCCGTCTGCACGGCGGCGAACCAGTTGGCGTTCAATTTCGACCAGTCGCGCAGCCACAGGTCGCCCGGCATGGTCTTTTTCAGTTCCGCCGCCACTTGCGGCGCCCGGTTCATGTCGGCCAGGCGCAAACGCAGGCCGGAGGGACCGTCGAGGCGCAGCAAACGCTGGCCGTCTTCGATGTTGATGAAGGCCAGGCCCGCGTCGAATTCATTGTGGCCCGCCTGGAAGATGCCGCTGACGGTGAAGCTGCGCATGCGCGGCAGCACGCCGGCCGGCGTGACCTGCCCTTGCGCCAGCATCAGGGTGACTTTTTCGCCGAGGTTGACGCGCAGGGCGCGCGCCAGTTCGATGCCCAGCACGATATTGAAGGTGCCCGGCTGCAGCGCCTTGAAGCTGCCCATGCGCGTCTGGCCGGCCACGTCGGAGACGTTCGGCTCTTCCTCGGGCAGCACGCCACGCACGATGGCGGGACGCAGCGCATCGTCGCGCAGCAGCATGCCCTGCGTTTCCACAAACGGCGCGGCGCCTTTCACGGCAGGATTCTTGAACGCTTGCGCCGCTTCCGCGCGCCAGTCCGGCATGCTGCCGCTGTTGTCGAACACTTCCACGTGGGCCAGCACGGACAGCATGCGGTCCGTCACTTCCTTCTGGAAGCCGTTCATCACGGACAGCACGACGATCAGCGCCGCCACGCCCAGGCCGATGCCGGCCATGGAAATGAGCGAAATAAAAGAGATAAAACTGTTGCGGCCACTGCGCTTGCCGGCCCGCGTGTAGCGCAAGCCGACCAGCCATTCGAAAGGAAGATTTTTTAACATGCTCATTGATTCGTTAATTCTCAGGGGTCTGACCCGCCGGGTCTGACCCCGGCAGTTTGTTGATCAGCCAACTATTCATACCGCAGCGCCTCGGCCGGCTTGACACGCGCGGCGCGCCAGCTCGGGTAGATCGTCGCCACCAGCGCCAGGCCAAAGGCGATCAGGCCGATCTGCGCCACGTCCAGCCAGTGCACGTCGGACGGCACGGCGCTGATCTGGTAAATTTCCTTGGAGATGAAGTGCAGGCCGAAGATGCCTTCGATGAAGGGCACGATGACGCCCACGTTCAGCGCCAGCACGACGCCGCCGATGACGCCCAGGGCACTCCCCAGCAAGCCGACCAGCGCGCCCTGGATCATGAAAATCTTCATGATGGAGAACGGCGAGGCGCCCAGGGTGCGCAAAATCGCGATGTCGGCCTGCTTGTCGGTGACCGACATCACCAGGGTCGAGACCAGGTTGAACGCGGCCACGGCGATGATCATGCTGAGGATGATAAACATCATGTTCTTCTGGCTTTGCACCAGCGCATACCAGCTAGCACTGGCGCGCGACCAGTCGCGCATCCACAGCTGGCCCGGCATCGACGCCTTGAGTTCGCGCGCCACCTGCGGCGCCTGGTTCATGTCGTGCAGGCGCAGCCGCAGGCCGGACGGGCCGTCGAGCTGCAGCAGCTGCTCCGCATCCTGCATGTTGACGAAAGCCAGGCTGCCATCGAGTTCATTGTGGCCCGCCTCGAAGATGCCAGATACCTTGAGCGCGCGCATGCGCGGCATGACGATGCCGGTGGCCGGATCGCCCGCCCTCGGTTCGCGTTCCAGCATCAATGTGACGTTCTGCCCCACCTTTACGTCGAGCGCCTTGGCCAGGTCAATGCCCAGCACGATGTTGTACGAGCCTGGCGTCAATTCCTTGAAACTGCCCTGCTTCATCTGGCTCGCCACGCTGGAGACGGTGGCTTCCTGCTGCGGCAGCACGCCGCGCACGATGGATGGGCGCATGGTTTCGTCGTTGAGCAGCATGCCCTGGGTTTCCACGAACGGCGACACGGCTTTCACTTGCGGGTTGGCGTAGGCGGCGCGCTCCTGCGCCTGCCAGTTCGGCATGGAGCCGCTCGTGTCGAACACCTCGACGTGGGCCAGCACCGACATCAAACGGTCGGTGACTTCCTTCTGGAAGCCGTTCATGACGGAGAGGACGACGATCAGGGCGGCCACGCCCAGGCCGATGCCGGCCACGGAAATGAGGGAAATGAAGGAAATGAAGCTGTTGCGGCCACTGCGTTTCCCGGCGCGCGTATAGCGCACGCCGACCTGCCACTCGAAAGGAAATTGTTTGATGATGCTCATGCGCTCCCGCGACAACGTGATATGCGAGCGCGCAGTGTGCCACACAAATGGTATTTCATGCGCGAAACACATCACCGTGGCGCCATTTTTCCGCACCCGGCGGCTAGGGAAAAACCGCGGGAACTACTCCTCCAGCGCCACAATCGCCTACAATCTCGGGATGAATCAACTTACCCTCGTCCTGCCCTTCGCCTTGCCCAATGCCGAGCTGGCTGCCGACCTGCTCAAGGTCTTGCAGGCGCCCGCCCTGGCGGCCCTGCTGTCGCGCACCTCTGATTGCAATTTAGAAACTTTTGACAACGCCAACCGGCTGCTGCCGCACGAAGCGTGGCTGGCGCATGCCTTGACCCTGTCGCCCGCGCCCAACGGCGAGGCGGCGCAATCGGCCTTTGCGGCCCAGGCCATGCGCGGCTACGGCCTGGCGCCGGAACCGGGCGCGCGCTACTTCCTGCTGCATCCGGCCCACCTGGCCATCGCCCGCAGCCATATCAGCCTGGAAGACTTGCGCCAGCTCAAGCTGAGCGAGGCCGATGGCCGCACCTTGTTCGACACGGCGCGCCCGTATTTCGACGAAATTGGCCAGCCCCTGTCGTATGGCGACGCGGGCACCTGGTTCATGCGCGCCGATGGCTGGAGCGACTTGCAGTGCGCCACGCCGGACGCCGCCACCACGCAAGACCTGTCCGTCTGGATGCCGGAAGGCGAACATGCGCGCGCCGCGCGCCGCCTGCAAAATGAAGTGCAGATGCTGTGGCATGAACATTCCGTCAATGCGGCGCGCGAAGAGCGGAGCTTGAAAGCCATCAATTCCTTCTGGATCTGGGGCGCGAGCCTGGCCAACGCCGAAGCGGCGCGCTGCGCGTCCAGCCTGCATACCAAAGACGTACCGGGCTGGCTGGCCGCGCTGGCGGAACCGGCGCAACGCGATGCCAGTCCAAACAGTGTGCTGGCAAGCCAACAGGACGCGATCGTCGTGCTGGGCGGCTTGATCGAAGCGGCGCAAGCCCAGGAATGGGGCATGTGGCTGCAGCAGTTGCAAGCGCTGGAAGCGGACTGGTTCGCGCCCCTGCTGGCGGCCGTCAAGGATGGCCGCCTGGGACAGCTGCGCCTGGTGCTGAGCCACCGCGACGCCTGGCTAGCCTGCACCACCAGCAAGCATGCGCAGCGCAAATTCTGGCGCGCGATTACCCTGAACAAGTTGAAAGCATCATGACCCGTACCCGCATCGCCACGCGCCCCTGCCCCTACCGCGAATCCGAATTGCTGCGCCAGGGCGGCATCCACCCCGTGCTGGCCCGCCTGTACGCGTCGCGCGGCCTGTCCGACGCGGCAGAACTGTCGAGCGAACTGGCGGCCCTGATGCCGCCGTCCGGCCTGCTGCACATCGGTGCGGCCGGCGTCTTCCTGGCCGACGCGATTGCCGCCAAGAAACGCATGGTCATCGTGGCCGACTACGATTGCGACGGCGCCACCGCCTGCGCCGTGGCCATCCGCGGCTTGCGCGCCATGGGCGCCGACGTCGATTTCATCGTGCCCAACCGTTTTGAGTACGGCTACGGCCTGACGCCGGAAATCGTCGAACTGACGGCCCGCGAAAAGTCGCCCGACATCATCATCACCGTCGACAACGGCATCGCCAGCATCGATGGCGTGGCCGAAGCGAACCGGCGCGGCATCCAGGTGGTCGTCACCGACCACCATTTGCCGGCCGACACCCTGCCCGACGCGGCCGTCATCGTCAACCCGAACCAGCCCGCCTGCGGTTTTCCGTCGAAGCATCTGGCGGGCGTGGGCGTCGTGTTCTACGTCTTGCTGGCCCTGCGCGCGGAAATGCGCCAAAGGGGGATTTACGACCAGAAAACCCAGCCGCCCCTGCAAAACCTGCTCGACCTGGTGGCGCTGGGCACGGTGGCCGACGTGGTGCGCCTCGATACCAACAACCGCATCCTCGTCGCGCAAGGCCTCAAGCGCATGCGCAAGGGCAATATGCACGCGGGCGTGGCGGCGCTCTTTCGCGTGGCGGGCCGCGAAGCGCGCAGCGCCACGCCGTTCGACCTGGGCTTCGCGCTGGGTCCGCGCCTGAACGCAGCCGGCCGCCTGCAAGACATGTCCCTCGGCATCGAGTGCCTGATCACGGACGACGAAGGCCGCGCCTGGGCGCTGGCCCAGCAACTGAACGACATCAACCTGAAGCGCCGCGAGATCGAGGCGGAAATGCAGGATACGGCGTTGCTGCACCTGGACGCATTCGAGCCGGCCAACAGCAGCACCATCAGCGTGTTTGACGAGTCCTGGCACCAGGGGGTGATCGGCATCGTCGCCTCGCGCCTGAAGGAAAAATTCTACCGCCCGACCATCACGTTCGCGCCCGGCGCGGACGGCTGGATCAAGGGTTCTGGACGCTCGATCCCCGGCTTCCACTTGCGCGACGCGCTCGACCTCGTGTCGAAACGGGCGCCTAGCCTGATCGACAAGTTCGGCGGCCACGCCATGGCGGCCGGCTTGACCATTCGCGCCGACGCTTTCGACGCCTTTTCCAAGGCTTTCGAAGCCGTGGGCCAGGCCTGGCTCAGCCAGCAGCAGCTGGAAAGAGTCGTGGAAACGGACGGCCCGCTGGAAGACGCGTATTACACGACGGCCTTCATCGAGCTGATGGATGGCCAGGTGTGGGGCCAGGGCTTCGCCCCGCCCGTCTTCTGCGATGAATTCCGCGTCGTCAGCCAGCGCATCTTAAAAGAACGCCACTTGAAACTGCTGCTGGAGAAGAACGGCGTGCGCTTCGATGCCATCTGGTTCGGGCATACGGACGCCTTGGGCGAACGCACGCGGGTGGCGTTCCGGCTTGATGCGAATGAATACAATGGCACCACGAAAGTTCAGCTGATGGTGGAGCATGCGGAGCCTGTCTGATGGCACCTGAAAGCAGCACCATGTTGACCGGCCTGAACCACCTCACCCTGTCCGTGCGCGACCTGGCGCGCAGCGTCGCCTTTTACCGCGACATGCTGGGCCTGCGCCTGCATGCCCGCTGGGACAGGGGCGCGTATCTGTCGGCCGGGGATTTGTGGCTGTGCCTGTCGCTGGACGGGCAAGGCACGGCTGCGCTGGCCAGCCCCGCCTACACGCATTACGCGTTTTCCATTTCCCAGCACGACTTCCCCGCCTTCGCCGCCCGCCTGCGCGCCGCGGGCGTGCCCGAATGGCAGGAAAACCGCAGCGCCGGCGATTCCCTGTATTTTCTCGATCCGGACGGCCACCAGCTGGAAGCCCATACGGGCAGTCTGGCGCAGCGGCTGGCGGCCTGCCGCGCAGCGCCGTACCAGGGCATGGTGTTCGGGGATTGAAGCTGTCCACATCGCATATTCAATAAATTTGTTAAATTCATTACTCCTCAGAAAAACAAGCACCGTGGTTGTGAAAAAACACTGTCACGCATCGATACACCCCCTGATAACCTTGTTTTTAAGACTTAACAAAGTCGACAAGATTCCACTCGACAACAGGCAAATAAGCCACATTTCATTGCAAAAATAAAAATATTGATTGAAAATAGTTAACACTTATTTGGCAAATTCACTAAAATTGATGACGCATCAGGAAATTCCCAATGATGCATGATCAGTTTTGAGGGCAAACCCGTCGAAAGGCGGGGACGCAAAGCCACCGGCCTACCGCGCGCAAGCGCCATGGCAGCGGGGCTGCCAATGTGCAGGACCGGGGCCGCCAGCGCGCGGCGCCATGCCTGATGCATTGTCGAGATGTGGCCCTCGCCCAACTCGGAGAGTTTCGCCATGAAAAAATGCATTCCCCCGCACCACCGTCACCGGCGCCTGCTGCTGGGCGCCACGGCCGCCCTGCTACTGGCCGCGTGCGGCTCCGGCCAGGAGACGCCGGCATCAACGCCGCCTGCCGCCATCGCCACGGCCGCGACACAGTTCACCGTCGAGGTGCCCGTCATTCCGGACGCCGTCGGCGCGCTGGTGGTGCAGCCGATGTTCCATGCGGCCCCCGCCCTGCTCGATACGCCTGACGGGCGCGACAGCGCCAACAGCAGCGGCTCGGCGCACTGGCGGCCGCATTTGCAGCGCGTGCCCGGCGCCATGGGGGAAATGACCACGCGCCGCCTGACGGCGCAAAGAATCGCCGTCGCGGAACAGGCGGCGCAAAACATCGCGCCATTGCTGGATAGCGGCGGCGCGAGCGACATCGCCGCGCCCATGGCCGGCAGCAGCGTGGTGGCGACCTATTCTCCCGCGCAAATCCGCGCCGCCTACGACCTGCCCGCCCTGCCGGCGGCGGGCACGGCGCTGACGCCGGCCCAGGCGGCCCAGCTGGGCGCGGGGCAGACGATCTACATCGTCGATGCCATGCACAACCCGAACGCGGCGGCCGAACTAGCCATCTTCAACCAGAAATTCGGTTTGCCCGGCTGCACCACCAAGGCCATCGCCACGAATGCCACCCTGCCCTTGCCGCCCGCCCCGCTCAGCGGCTGCGAATTTTCCGTTGTCTACAACACGCCGTCGAGCAGCATGACGGCCACCGCGCCCGCCTATAACTCGGGCTGGGCCATGGAAATCGCGCTCGACGTGCAGTGGGCGCATGCCACGGCGCCGCTGGCGCGCATCGTGCTGATCGAGGCGCCCGACGCGTCCATCAACAGCCTGCTGGGCGCCGTGCGCCTGGCCAACCTGATGGGGCCTGGCGTCGTGTCGATGAGCTTTGGCGCCGCCGAGGGCAACTGGACGACTTCCGTCGACAGCGCCTTCACGGGCAAGAACATGAGCTACCTGGCCGCCACGGGCGACTCGGGCAGCGGCGTGTCCTGGCCTTCCGTGTCGTCCAACGTGCTGGCCGTGGGCGGCACCACGCTCAACTACAGCGGCAGCGGCGTGCGCAGCGAAACGGCCTGGTCCGGCACGGGCGGCGGCATCAGCGCCTACACGGCACTGCCCGCTTACCAGACAGCCAGCGTGCCCGGCCTGACCAACCTGCTGCGGCGTAACGTCGCCGACGTGGCCTTCAATGCCGACCCCGCCACGGGCCAGTACACGGCCGTGATGACACCGGGTAGCAGCACCGCCAGCTGGCTCAGCATCGGCGGCACCAGCCTGTCCACGCCGCAATGGGCCGGCCTGATCGCCATCGCCAACGCCAGCCGCGCGCTGCAGGCGAAGACGGCGCTCGGCCTGGCGCACAGCATGCTGTACGGCCAGATCGCCAGCGTGCCCGGCACCTTTGCCAGCAGCTTTGCCGACATCACGCGCGGCAGCAACGGCACTTGCGGCGTGTGCACGGCCAGGGTCGGCTACGACCCGCTGGGCGGCCTGGGCACGCCCAACGTGAAAAGCCTGCTGGCCAGCCTGTCGGGCACGCAGATCGCGCCAACAGCCCCCGTGGTGGCGCCGGCCAGCATCAGCGGCGCGGCCGGCAAGCCGCTGTCGTTCACCGTCTCGGCCAGCGCAAGCAACCCTCTCAGCTACAGCATGCTGGGCGCGCCGGCCGGCATGAGCATCGCCGCCACGGGCGTGGTCAGCTGGGCCAATCCCATCGCCGGCACGTATGCCGTAACCATGGTCGCCAGGGATAGCGTCAGCGGCCTCAGTGGCCAGGGCGTGTACGCCATCGTCATTACCCCCGTCGCGCCGCCCGTCGTCGGCACCGGCGCCATCACGGGCAAGGTAGGCACGGCACTGGCGTTCAATGTCAGCGTCTCCGCGCCCAATCCCGTCAGCTACACGCTCGCCGGCGCACCGGCCGGCATGAGCATCAGCAGCGTCGGGCTGGTGAGCTGGGCCGCGCCCGTGGCCGGCACCTATGCCGTCACCGTCACGGCCAAGGACAGCAAGACTGGCCTCAGCGGCAAAGGCATCTACACGGTGGCCATCGCCGCCCCGCTGCCACCCGTGGTGACAGTGTCCAGCGTCAGCGGCAAGCCGGGCGTGGCCCTGTCGTTTACGGCCACGACGGTGGCGCCCAACCCCGTCAGCTACAGCCTGTCGGGCGCGCCGTCCGGCATGAGCATCAACGCCGCCGGCGTCGTCAGCTGGGCCAGTCCCGTGCTGGGCAGCTACAGCGTGACGGTCATCGCCAAAGACAGCAAGACGGGCTTGACGGGCCAGGCCGTGGCGACGGTAAAAATCGCCGCCACCGGTCCCACGATCAGCGCCGCCGCCATGACGGGCGTGGCCGGCAAGGCCATGAGCGGCAGCATCGTGCTGACGGCGCCGGGCGCGAACGCGCTGTGGATCTCCATCATCGGCGCGCCGCTGGGCATGCAGTTTTCCATGAGCGGCATGACCATCACGGCCCGCTGGCCCCTGCCGGTGGCGGGCAGCTACACGCTGAAGGTCGTGGCCCTGGACAATCATGGCTTGACGGCGCAGCTGAACGTGCCGGTTACGGTCACGGCCAGATAAGCTCGCGCAGCTCGCCCGCGAACGGGGCGCACCGGGACTCCCGTCCTGGCGCGCCCCGTTTTGCATGCGCGCGGCCGTTGCAACGAATCCTGAAAAGGAGTATATATAGTCCTTAAACAGAGTTTTATCGAAGGACATATCATGAATCTCGCTTACGCCTACCCCAAAAGCCGCTTCGAGCCGGCCGTGCTCGTCGACCTGAACGCCAAAGCCGAGCGCGAGCGATTGTCGCAGGCGGCCTTGAAAGGCTTTTTCAAGCTTGCCTCCGCCTGGAAACTGCGCGACGACGATGCGCGCGAATTGCTGGGCGGCCTGTCCAGCAGCGCCTGGTACGAGTGGAAGAAGCACCCGGACCGCGTGCTGGAAGTGGACCGCATCACGCGCATTTCCTACCTGCTGGGCATTTATAAAGCCTTGCACATCCTGTATGGCGACAAGCTGGCCGACGAATGGGTCAGTTTGCCCAACAAAAACCCCATCTTCGGCGGCCGCACGCCCCTGTCGCAAATGCTGGCCGGCGGCTTGCTAGCCATGCAAACGGTGCGCAAGCTGCTCGACGCGCGCCGCGGAGGACTGTAATCGTGCCTGCAGTCCCGTCTACCCACCTGCCGCCGCTGGCCGCCTTGCGCCAGATCGACACGTGCCGCCTGATTCCGTCGCGCTTCGCCGACATGGAAGACTCCGTGCTGGCGCCGCTGGCCGAGGACGACGTGCACCTGCGCGAACTGTTCGAGCTCGATAACGCGACGAATGCGCGCCTGGTGGCCGAGTACGGCGGCGCGCCAGGAATTGGCGTGGACGAGCTGGTTTTTGGCGTGCCGCACTTTCGCATCATCAACGCCGCCTACACCTATGCCCGGCCGGAAGGGGCGCGTTTCAACGATGGCGAACGGGGCGCCTGGTATTGTGCCTTCGACATGAAAACGGCACTGGCCGAAATCATTTTCCACAAGACCGTGGAATACCAGGAAATCGATTATTTCGACGACAGCGTCAGCTACCAGTCGCTGCTGGCCGATTTTTCCGCCAGCTTCCACGACTTGCGCGGCCAGGAACGCTACCAGGCTTGCCTCGACCCGGCCAGCTACATCGCCTCGCAAGACCTGGCCGCCATCCTGCTCGAAGCCGGCTCCATGGGCGTCATCTTCCCCAGCACCCGGCTGGCGGGCGGCACCAACCTGGCCTGCTTCCGCCCCGCCCTCGTGGGCAATGTTCGCAAAGGCGCCGCCTATCGGTTAACATGGCGGGGTACGCCAATACCGCAGGTGGAAGCCGTCCCAGGCAAATAAACCGCGCGCATCGGCACCGACTCACCGCAACCTGATCTCACATGCAAACCAATCCTGAAAAAGACACCGAACTGCGCCTCAAAGTGAACAGCGAAACGGCCCGCCTGGCCTGGAGCGAACTGGAAAAGCACTTCGCCCAAGGCAACGTCGTCTGGGTCGCCAATGAACTGGACCTGGTCGAAGTGGCCGTGCGCATCTCGCACGACGACAAGGCCACGATCACGCAATGGATGGCCGATGGCAAAGTGGCCAAAGTCTCCGACCAGCAGGCGCTGGACTGGCAGGCCGCCGACGCATCCCTGTGGGCCGCCGTCGTCAGCCCGTTCATTCTGGTGCAGCAGGAAAAGCCCACCAGGCACTGATGCTTACAGGCTGCGCTCGAGCATCAGCCGCAGCGCAGCGCTGCTGTCGAGGGTCGTCACGCTGTCGCTGCGGCCCTCTCCATCCACATAGGATTGTCCTTGCACCTGCTGCCGGTGCAGCAGGTTGGCCGCCGACAGGCGTACGCGCGTTTTCGCGTCCGGCTGCCACAGCGCATACGCGTCGAGCGTGCGCCGCACGCCCGCATGGCTGCTGGCGTGCGCATCGAGCCGCGCCAGTCCGCCCGTCTGCACGTGCAGATTGCCGCCCATGCTCAGCATCGGCGAGCGCCGGTAATCGAGCCCCAGGTTGAACGTGGCCGGCACCTGGCTGGCCAGGCGGTTGCCAGGACCCGGTACGGCGGCGACGCGCGACCAGTTGCGCCCCGCATTGGCGCGCACGTCGACATCGGGCGCCTGCGCCCACCAGGTCTGCACGGGGAACTTCACATCCATTTCAATGCCGCGCACCGTGGCCGTGCCATTGTTGAACGGGCTGGCCGTCCAGATGCCATCGTGCTGGAACAGGCGCTGCACGGTGACATCGCTGATGCGCCGCGTGAATGCCGACAAACTGGCCACGCCGCTCTTGCCGAAATAGCTTTCCCAGGCCGCGTCCAGCCCCCACGCCAGTTCCGGGCGCAGGTCGGGATTGCCCTGGAAATCGGGATTATTGGCGCTGTTGCCATTGTTGACGGTGTAGCGGCGCGGCACCAGGTTGCGCGTGGTGGGCGCCTTGTAGGTGCGCGCCAGCGCCAGCCGCAGCTGGCCGCGCTCCTGCCGCGGCGGCTTCCACAGCAGCTGCGCCACGGGACTCCAGACGCTGGCACGCGTGCGCACTTCGCTCAGGGTGCGGCCTTCGGTTGCCGTCTGCAAGCCTTCCCAGCGCACGCCCGCATACATTTGCAGGCGCGGCGTCACATCCCATTCATCCTGCGCAAACAGGGCCAGGCGCCGCACGTCGGCCGTGTAGTCTTCATCGAGCGCATACGGCGCGCCACCGGCAAAATACGTGTCGCGCTGGCGGCGCGACTCGCTGCGGCGTATCAGGCTGCCATCCCAGCCCACGCTCAGGGCGTGGCCGCCGCCCAGCCGGCCCAGGTATTTGCCGCTGCTGTTGACGCTGTCGTCGATGGCGTCGGAGACCACGCCGCGCAGCAGCAGGGACGCGCCACCGGCCGCCTCGCCATGGAAGGCGTAATCCGTGTCGCGCCGGTTGTGGTTGACGCCCAGCTTGGCCGTCAGCTTGCCCGCGGCCCCCAGCGAGTGCGACCAGCTCACATCGCTGCGCGCTGAAAACACGCTCGCTTGCGAGGTGGCGCCATTGCGCGGATAGCTCGATGCCTGCCCCAGCAAGGTCGTTTCGCGCGCCACGCCGTCAAACCCCGTGCGATACCAGTCCAGCAGGCTTTGCCAGGTGATGGTGTCGCCCTTGTCCAGGGTCCAGTGCAGGCGCGGCGTCAGGCTGGCCTTGTTGACGGACGAGGCATTGCGCGTGCGCGTGTCGCGCAGCGCCAGCGGCATGCCGGCGGCATCGGACATGGCGTCAGTCGTCCTGCCGGCCACATCGTCGGCCGTGCGCTCGAGCGCACCCGTCAGCGCATAGGCGAAACCCGGCAATTTGTCCGCCACGCGCAGGGACGCGGCAGGTTGCCAGCGGCCGTCCTGCCGGCCCGCGCCCAGCTTCCATTCGCGCTCGGCGCCGCTGGCGCCCTTGCGCAAGATCACGTTGATGCTGCCGGCGACGGCTTGCATGCTGTATTCAGCCGTCGCGCTGCGCAAAATCTCGATGCGCTCGATCATGTCGGGCCCGATCGATTCGATGGAAAATCCCGGTGGCGCGGGCTCGCCGTTGATCAGCATCTGCGTGTAGCCCGCCCCCAGACCCCGCATGCGCACCTCGCCGCCGACGACGGAGACGCCGGGCTGGCGTTTCAGCGTCGCGGCCAGGCTGCTGTCGCCATATTGGGCCAGGTCGTCGCGGCTGACGACGATCTTCGCGGCCGTGTCGTCGCGCCGCTGCTGCACGCCGCTGGCGGCTGAAATTTCAACTTTCTGCAGTGGTGCATCGTCGGCGCAGGCCATGCCTGAGAGCAAGATGAGAACGAGGGGGCGGTACCTGAGGCTGCTGCGCATGAGAGCTGTTCTACGCCATATGAGGAAGTGCGCAGTGTAGAGGATTTGTCAAGCCGGGACCAGCACAAACGTCACGATACGCTCTGCTTTGCAAGTCCCCGGTAGTCCTCTTCGCTGACCTCAGTCAATCCGGCATGGCCGTCGTAGCGGTAGAAGCGATGCTTGTCGCGCGCATGGCGATCATCGAGAAACGCCAACGTGGCCAGGTCTATGCGCTTGGCGCTCAGCGGGCTTCGGCCACAAAACAATTTACGCGTGCCTAGCTGCAGAAAATGAGGATGCGGCACCGAGACTTCTTCCGGGCTGAATTCGACAGCCAATGGCTTGCCATCGGACATCATCAACGTGGAATTGAACGCATAAATGCCAAGTATCCGTGTATTTTCAGGAGCGAGGCTTTTTTTTGCCTGCCCCCTGTAGTAAACGGCACGGCTATCCTTGGCCCAGTCATAACCGCAGCTCACGAAGGTGGCAAGGTCAGCCTTGGAAATGGGCTCAGGACAGTGATAGAAAATCCGGTGGCAATAGACTTTTTTACCGTCACTCAGGTAAATCGAATCGAATGCGCTGAAATGCTCCACCGACTCGGTAGAAAACCGTTCGGGCACGGCGCGGTCAACCGCATGATACGGGATCAGATACAAGCCATTGACATCGCCGCACAGATGTTCACCCAATAATTTGAAACTGGCTACATCCAATCCGGTGATGGGCCGCCCATGAAAGTACACCTGTCGGCCCAGTTCGAAGCCAGATCCGATGACACGCCGCGCCGGGATTTCTTCCTGCTGCGCCGCCTGCGCCTCGTCCTGCGCCTGCAAGCGGTGCCACCAGTAATCCGTCAGTTGCGGATGCGCCTCGAAAAATGGCGCCCACCGCTGCTGCATGGTCTTGTCGAGTACCCCGTCGCTGCCCAGCGGCCCGTTTCGGTCGCCCACCAGTCTCGACGAGTAATCGGCGCCTGCATGATGTACCAGCGCCACGAGGAAACTGTCCACATCCACATGCAGCGGTTTGTTGCGGTAATAAGCGCGCTGATGATCGCGGTAATAGTCGAATCCCAGGTGTTGGAAACTGGGGCCGTGAGCGCCGCGCACACGCGTCCCTGCTGCGTAGACAAACTGATCATCCACGGCAATATACTCGTGCTGAAACTCACGCGCAGACACCACCCGGCCGGCCTCATCAAATTCCGGTTGCCGGCATTTGAGCAATTGGAAATCGCCCACATAGCGCATGGACTTTCCCGTCAAATAATACGCACGTTGCCCATCCTTGGCGTAACGTTCGTTCAGTACGGTGAAGGTGGCCAGATCGGCATGATCAATGCGGTAAAAATATTCATATGCAATGCTCGATCCCTGCTGTGCCTGCACGATGATCGACTCGCCATCCGTCCCCCATCGCTGCGCAAGCATGCGAAAGCCGTCAGGATGGGCGATGGGCAAAGGTGTGCCATCCTTCTGGTGCAGTCGCTTGTATCCTCTGTAGACCTGCCCGTTGATCACCCGGTAATCCGGGTGATTGGTGTAACGGATACGGTCGTGCGCGCTCGCGGTCACCTTTCCAGACAGAAAGACATTCACGCCATCGCTGAACAGCGCGCAATCGGCGGATACAAAAGCTGGCGCCGGCCCGAGCAAAGCAAGCGCCTGGTGCTTTACATCAACCATGACAGTGACCGAATAATCGCCAAACCAATAGGCGCAGGACTGGTCACGCCAGTAGTGGTAGCCGAGGTCTTCCAGGGTGCCATTGAAACGAAACGGCAAAGCCTGCACCGCATGGTAGCCATATCGCGCAAGGTAATGCGGCAGCAGGTAGTAATCACGCTGACTATCGCGCAACAAACCCGGATGGGTTCGATGTCGCCAGACCACTTGCCGAGCATGCAATGGCGACGACGGAAAACGCCAGGAACTTGCCTCTTGAGCGATCTCGGAGGGCAGCTTTCCTGCAAGCGCGAGCATGATGTATGCCTCGCGTGCACTATCGTCCCCGAGTAACGCCCCGTCCATAAACGCGAAGTCCCCGTGCCATTCAAGGTCAAGGGACTCCCACTGCGCAGCATCCACCTCTGGCGTCGTCATCGTTGCATTTCAAGATAATAATTCGGCAGCATAAGCCTTTTGCAAGAAAAATCGCGCCCTGCAGGCGCAGGGATCCCATTGCCGCATCATTGCCGCATTAATGCCCGCCGCCCAGATACGCCGCGATCACCTTCGGATCATTTTTCAGGCTTTCCGCCGGCCCATGCACGGAAATGCTGCCGTTTTCCAGCACGTAGCCGTAATCGGCCACGTTCAGGGCGGCGGCGGCGAACTGCTCGACCAGCAGCATGGTCACGCCTTCGGCCTTCAAGCGCGTGATGATGCGGAAGACCTCCTCCACCAATATCGGCGCCAGACCCATCGACGGTTCGTCCAGCAGGATCACTTCCGGGTTCAGCATCACGGCGCGGGCCATGGCCAGCATTTGCTGCTCGCCGCCCGAGAGCGTTCCGGCCAGCTGGTCGCGCCGCTCCTTCAGGCGGGGGAACAGCTCCAGGGCCTTGTCCAGGTCGCCCTTGATGTCGCCTTTCGGGCGCGCCCGCGTAAAGCGGGGGAAGGCGCCCAGCAGCAGGTTGTCCGTCACCGACATCGAGGCAAACACCCTCCTGCCTTCCGGCGAATGGGCCAGGCCGGCGCGGGCGATGCGGTGCGAATCGAGGCCCGTGACGTCCTTGCCTCCCAGGGTGACGGTGCCGGATTTCGGTTTCAGCATGCCGGAAATGGCGCGCATGGTGGTGGTCTTGCCGGCGCCGTTCGAGCCGATCAGGGTCACCAGCTTGCCTTTCGGGACGTCGAGCGAAATGCCGTGCAGGACTTCGACTTTGCCGTAGGCGGCGTGCAGATTGCTAATGGTCAGCATGGTCTTCCTCTCAGTGCGCCGCTGGCGCCAGGGTTTCGGCGCTGCCGCCCAGGTAGGCTTCGATCACTTTCGGGTCGCTCTGGATCAGCGCGGGTGCGCCCTCGGCGATCTTCTGGCCGAAGTCCAGCACCGTCACCACGTCCGACAAGGCCATCACCACGTCCATGTGGTGCTCGATCAGGATGATGGTGATGCCATGCTCGCGGATCTTGCGGATGATGGCCATCAGTTCCTTGATGTCGGGCGCCGTCAGGCCCGCCGCCGGCTCGTCGAGCAGCAGCAAACGCGGGTTGAGGCCCAGCGCGCGGCCGATTTCCAGCAGCCGCTGCTTGCCATACGGCAGATTGCGCGCCTCTTCGTTGGCCAGGTCCGCCAGGCCGACGAATTCGAGGATGCTGGCGGCCCGCTCGCGCGCGGCCGCCTCTTCGCGCTTGTAACGCGGGGTGTGCAGCATCACGTCCAGCACATTCGACTTGAAGGTATTGTGCAAGCCCACCAGCACGTTTTCCGTCGCCGTCATCTCGCCGAACAGCTGCACGTTCTGGAAGGTGCGCGCCACGCCGCCCAGCGCGATCTCGGACGGCGTGCGGCCGGAGATCACGGCGCCGGCAAATTCCACCTTGCCCGCCGTCGGCTTGTAGATCCCCGTGAGCACGTTCATCATCGTGCTCTTGCCCGAGCCATTCGGCCCGATCAAGCCGTGCACGGAGCCTTGCGTGACGTTCAAGTCCACCTGGTTCAGCGCCTTCAGGCCGCCGAACTGCATCAGGGCCTGCTCCACGCGCAGCAGGGTCGCGCCCTGCTGCCCACCCTGGGCGTGGTCGAACGGCGCCACGCCGTGCGAAGCGACGGCTTGCACATGGCGCCGGCCCTTGCCGATAAAGCTCATCAAAAAGCCGACGATGCCGTCCTGCAGGTAGTACACGACGAACAGGGTCATCAAACCGAAGATGGTCAGACGCCAGTCGACCATGTTTTCCAGCTTGTACGAATACGCGGCCAGGCCGATGGTGGCCACCAGGGGCACGAGCACGCCGCGCACGGTGGAGCGTTTCTTCGCCAGCATGAAGGCGGAGCCGATCACACCCAGCACGGCGGCGGCCACGGCGATCTTGCGGAACAATTCGATGTCCGACAAGAGGCTGGGCAGCATGACGACGATCATGGCGCCGATCAGCGCGCCGGAACGCGTCTTGCGCCCGCCCATGATGACGGCCAGCAGGAACAGGATCGTCAGCTCGAAGTTGTAGGTATTGGGCGAAATATACTCTTCCGAATACGCGTACAGGCTGCCGGCCAGGCCCGCGAAACCGGCGCTGATGACGAAGGCATAGACTTTATAGCGGTACACGGACACGCCCATGCAGTCCGAGGCGATGGGGCTGTCGCGCAAGGCTTCGAACGCGCGGCCCAAGTTCGACTTCAGGATGCGGTGCACCACCACCAGCGAGATCACCAGCAGCGCGGCGACCATGTAGTAGTACTCCACTTCCGTCAGTTTGTGGCCGAACAGGACGGGCTTGTGGATCTTGATGCCCATCGGCCCTTCCGTCAGGAAGCTCATTTCATTGATCAGGATTTGCACGATGGTGCCGAAGGCCAGGGTCACCATGGCCAGGTAGGGGCCCGTCACGCGCAGGGCCGGCAAGGCCAGGATGGCGCCAAACACGGCCGCGCCCAGGATGCTGGCGGGGATGGCCAGCCAGAACGACAGGCCCAGCTTGAACACCAGCACGCCCGTGACGTAGGAGCCGATGCCGAACAGGCCCGCGTGGCCCAGCGACACCTGCCCCGTGTAGCCGACGACGATATCGAGGCCGAACAGCAGGATGGCGTAGATCAGGATGGTCTCGGCCAGGTGGATGTAATACGGGTTCGGAATGACGATGGGGAACAGCGCAAGCGCGGCCAGTCCCGCCGCGCTCAGCGCCAGCATGGTGATTTTCTTGTTCATGTCGTCCTCAGACTTTCTTGATCGCGGCTTTGCCGAACAGGCCGGACGGCTTGATGGCCAGCACCAGCAGCAACAGCAGCAGACCTGGCACTTCCTTGTAGCCGGTGGAGATGTAATAGCCGGTGGTCGTTTCCGCGATGCCGAGTATCAGCCCGCCGACGATGGCGCCCACGCCCGACGTCAGGCCGCCGATGATGGCCACCGCAAAGGCTTTCAAGCCCAGCGAGGCACCCATAGTGGCCCCCGTCAGTGTCAGCGGCGCCACCAACACACCCGCAAAGGCGGCCGTGGCCGACGACAGCGCGTAGGAAAACGTGATGACCATGCCCGTATTGATGCCCATCAGACCGGCCGCGTCGCGGTCGTTGGCTGTCGCCACGACGGCCTTGCCGTAGATCGATTTGCGGTTGAACACTTCGACGGCCAGCATGATGGCCAGCGCACCGACGATGACGGCCACCTGCATCTGCTGCACATTGGCGCCAAACACCTGAAACGGCGCGGCAGACAGCGGCGACGGGAACATCAGGTCGTCCTTGCCCCAGATATTTTCCGCCACATTTTTAAAAATGATGGCCAGCGCGATGGTCGACATGATCCAGCCGAATTCGGACTTGATCTTGATGGCGGGCCGCACGCCTATCCATTCGACGAACACGCCCTGCAGGGCGCCGAAGACGATGACGATGGGGATCATCAGCAGATAGCTCATGTACGGACCGCCGTGAATGGTGCCCACCAGGGAAAGGCCCACGAGCGCGCCCAGCATCAGGGATTCGCCCTGGCCGAAATTGAGGGTGCCGGAAGTGGCAAAGGTCAGCTGGTAGCCGAAAGCGATGACGGCATAGATCATGCCCAGCGCGACGCCGCTGAAGACGAGCTGCAGGAAGATTTCCATGGTATTCCCCGGAAGACGAACGATGAAAAAATGGCCAGTCCTGATTCCTCAAGGCTGGCCACTGCGCGGCGACTGTCTGCCAGGCTTATTTCGCGAGGACGACTTTGCCGTCCTTGACCTCACCGAAGACCGTCAGGTCGGCCGTGATCGCCTCATGGTTGGTTTTGCTGAATGGCTTGTTATACGTGGTGACGGCGCCTTCCACCTTCTCGTTCAGGTTTTCCAGCGCGGCGCGCACTTTCGGGCCATCCGTGCCGCCCGCCTGCGTGATGGCCGCGGCCAGCAGGTAGATGGAATCGTAGCCTTGCGCGGCCGAGACGGCCGATGGCATGCGTCCGCCCGATGGCTTGTAGGCGGCCACGTAGGCGTCGATGAAGGCCTTGCGCTTCGGCGTGCTGGCATCCTGGATGAATGTTTGCGGCATGCGCGTGCCATTGCCGTTCTTGCCCGCGTTGTCGATGAAGTTACCCATGGCCAGGGTCCAGCTGCCGATCAGCGGCACTTTCCAGCCCAGTTTTTCCATGCCGTTGGCGATCTGCGCCAGTTCCGGGCCGATGCCGTAGGTCAGCACGACTTCCGCGCCCGCCTGCTTGGCTTTCAGCAGCTGGGCCGTCATGTCGACGTCCTTGATGTTGTATTTTTCCACGACGACGGGCTTGATGCCCTTCTTGTCGAGCGCCTTTTCCAGGTCTTCGCGGCCCAGCTGGCCATAGTTGGTGGAGTCGGCCAGGATCGCCACTTTCTTGAACTTGCGGTTCTCGATCGCCTCATGCACGATCATGCCGGACTGGATGGTGTCATTGGCCGCATTGCGGAAGACGTAGTTTTCCGGCTGGTCGGCGAATTGCTTGGTGACGATGGAACCCGTCGCCACATTGTTCATGACAGGAATTTTCGCTTCCTGGTAGAAGCGCTGCGACGCGAGGGCCACGCCCGTGTTGATGTAGCCGACGGTGGCGGCGACCTTTTCCTTGTTGATCAGCTCCTGGGCGATCTGCACGCCGCGTTCATTCTTCGCTTCGTCGTCGCGCTCGATCAGCAGCAGGGAGCGGCCCAGCACGCCACCCTTGGCATTGATTTCCGCGACGGCCAGCTTGACGCCGTCGCGCATCGACACGCCCATCGGCGCGGAACCGCCCGTGAACGGTCCGGACACGCCGATCTTGATGGGGTCGGCTGCGACCGCCGCCTGCGAGAAACCCAAAACCAAACTTGCCACGAGCAATTTCTGTTTCAAATTCATTGTCATCTCCTCTGATACAACGTTTTTAATGCCACTTATTTTTATAGTCGTACGCTGGATAACCGCCCCATCGATAAATCATTGTAGGTGAGTAAACATGCACCAGCAACAACTACATATGACGCGTCGCAACATAGAAAAAACAACATTTCCGCCGAAATCTTGTCAGTATTTTGTAAGGAAATTATGCAGCAAAACCGAAATGACTTGACCGCCGAGGAGAAAGGCGGGTGCCAATTTCCGCTGAAGCACGCACCACCTCGCCTGCTTGATCTACCGCAAAGCCGAACCCTCGTCGACTGCTAAGGTGAGATGTGCCCCGGCATCCGCATGGGCCTCTCCTGCACCACCACCTGCCCGGAGGCATTATGGCGCTACCAATGACAAGATCGTTCACCGTTTCCCTCGCTGCACTACTGCTCAGTATGCTCAGCGGTTGCGCCAGCTTCAAATCCGTCGACAGCTTTGCGCAGACGGGCCAGCAAATGACCGCCGCCTTCCCACCCATCGCCAACGCCACCGTGGATAGCTGCATGAACAATGAGCTGCGCAGGAACCTGATTTCCACCGATGGCTTCGACCCTGCAGCCGCCGAGCAGCAGGCCAGGCGCGGCTGTGACAAAATCGCCAATTCGAATCAGAAAATACTGCTGCTGAACAGTGTCCTGGCGCGCTACGCGCAAGCCCTGCAAGATCTGAGCGACAGCAAGGTGGCCGACTACCACGATCAGTTTTCCGGCCTCGGCGACGCTCTGGGCAGCATTCCTGTTCCCGGCAGCGGTACGCCGCTGCTCGACCCGGGGCAGGTAAGCATCGTCATGAAACTGAGCGAACAACTGAGCCGTTTGCTGACGCAGAACATACAGAAATCAGCCATCAATGAACTACTCGCCCAGCAAGAGGCAATCGGCATCATCACCAATGCGCTCAATACCTATGTGCAGGCGGCGTACCGCGACAGGATCGCGATCGAACGGCGCGACAGCAGCGTCTTGCACATGGCCCTGCATGAAACGGCACGTGCCGAGCCGCTGGCAACGAATTACGTCAGGGTCCGGCTGTATCGTGACGAGAAGCAACTGGGCGAACGCGCGAAAATTCCTGATAGCTATGCCAGGGCCGTCAAGGCCTTCCAGGAAAGCCTCGACAGCCTTCGCAAATCGCGCGACGACAGCGCGCAACTGCAACAGCAATTGAAGGATTTCTCCCTGCGCGTCGATGAACTGAAACTCCAGGTGGCCTTCCTTGCACCTGCAACTTGGTAGGAGGACATTATGGCAACGATCAACAAACAGGCCACCTTGAAAGCATTCGAAATCGCCAATAACCTGTCCGAGATTTCCACCTTGCTGCTGGCGTGGAGGATCAAGGGGCGCAGGACACTGAGCCCTCAGCAAAAAGAGGAACTGAAAGAGCTCGAAGACCACCTCAATGAACTGGTGGCCAGTTTCCAGGCGCACGGCATCGACATGATCGCAGATGGCGCACAAGAGGCCGCCAGGCAGGCCGACCAGGCAATCGATATCGCCAATGCGGCGCTGGAAAAAATAAAAGACGTCAAGCATGCGATTGACGTCGCTGCCGCTGTCGTCAGTGTTGCAGCGACCTTGCTGTCAAAAGACGTGCTGGGTGTGGTGGATGCAACGAAAGACCTTCAGGCATTGCTCAAGGCCAGGGAGGAATCGAAAAACGACGGCATCAAGGCTCCTGTCCCCGGTGCCCCATCGCATGCTCAGCCATCCTGATCAGCAGCGTTGACTGCGCATCGCTGCGCGCATAGCCCATTGCCCCTTCTTTCGTGGCGATGGCTTTTTGCATCAAGGCCTCAGGGTGCTCCCGCTCGCAGGCAGCGTCAAGCCAGTAACGCGCCCTGGCTTCGTCGCTCTCCAGCAGCATGTTCGCCACGATGAACATGGCCGGCGCCACGCCCCGTTGCGCGGCCAGTTCCAGCCAGCGCAGCGCGGCGGCGCCATCCTGCGGGCCGCCCATGCCATTCTTGAACATCAAGCCCAGGTAATACGCGGCCGGACCGCTGCCCTGCCCCGCAGCCTGTTCGAACAGGGCGCGCGCCTGCGGCTGGGACGCTTCTCCCGCGCGCATCAGGACCTTGGCCCGGGACGTGACATCGGGCGCCGCCGCTGCCACGGGCGAAGCCAGCGCGGCGGCCAGCAGCAAGTTGGCCAGCATCATTTCGACAGATCGAGCTGGTACAGCGCAAAGCCCTTGCCCGCGCCATCGTCAAGCTTCAGCTGCGTGACGTTGTCGATGCCGGCCGCTTTGGCCAGGTCGATCACGTTCGGCGCCGAATGGAAGACCACGGGCCCTTTCGTGGCCACTCTGGCAAAGCGCCAGCTGCGCGCCGAGCCGTTTTTCGCGCGCGTCAGGTTCTTTTCCTTGGTCACGTAGGTGATCAGGAGTTCGCGGTTGTTGTCGGGCGAGGCCACCACCGTCTTGCTGCCGTCGAGGCCAGGGAAGTTGCCGCCGCCGCTGGCGCGGTAGTTATTCGTCGCGATCAAAAATTCCTGGCTGGCGTCTACCGGTTTCCCCTTGTACGTCAAGCCCTTGATGCGCTGGCCGGGCTTTTGCGTGACGTCGATCTGGTAGCGCACGTCGGCGCTCGTGATCGCGTCGAAGTTGTAGCTCGGGTGGGCCGTGTTGACCAGTTCCTGCGCTTCGGCCTTGTTCGGGTCGATGGTGTTGAAGCGCTGCGCCGACTGCTCCAGCCAGGCTTTCAGGTCCGCGCCATTCATCTTCACGCCGTACAGCGCGTTCGGATACAAATACAGATCGGCCGCGTTATTGAGCGCCACATTGCCCGCCTTGACATCCGTGTAGTCGGACACGCCGGCCGAACCGCTCTTGAACGGCGACGACATCGACAGCACGGGCAAGTGCGCAAACTGCGGCAGGTTTGCCTTCACGTAGGCGGCCAGGTAGCCCGCCTGCGCCTGGTTCACCACCTCGATGGCGCTCACGTCGCCCACGTCGGCGAAATACGTCGACATGCGGAAGTCCGTCGCGCCCACGGGCGTCTGCACGTAGGCAATCGTCGCCGCGTGCTCCTCGGCCACCAGTCTGGCGATGGCAGGATCGGGCTGGACGTAACTCTTGTCCGCATTCTGGATGCCGCGCGCTTCCACCGTCGTGGCGCTGTTGTCGACCACCCACTGCTTGCCGTCGTGGCGCAGGCGCAAACCGATCACGCCCAGGTGCTTGCCCCACAAATTGGCCATCACGGTGGGCACGCCATTGACCAAGCCCTTGGCCTTGTCGACGCCGGGCAAATTAAACTGCGGCACCGTGCTGGCCGCGTTCGGGAACAACTGGTGCGAGTGGCCGATCAGCATGGCGTCCACACCAGGCACTTGCGACAGGTAGTAATTACCGTTTTCCATGCTCGGCGAATACGGGCTGTCATCTAAGCCGCCGTGCGAGATCGCCACCACCAGTTCGGCGCCCTTGGCGCGCATCTCGGGGATGAATTTTTCCGCCGTCTCGCGCACGCCCTGCGTGTAGATGCGCCCTTCCAGCCAGCGCTTGTCCCAGGCCATGATGGTCGGCGGCGCAAAGCTGATGATGCCGACCTTCACGGTGGAGGTGATTGCCTTGCCATCGGGGCCGGTGGCCGTGATCTGCTTGGCTATGATGTGGTATGGCGCGAACAGCGGCTTGCCGCTCTTCACGCTGTAGACGTTGGCCAGCACTTGCGGGAACGCGGGGCCGGCGCAGCGCGGCTTGCTGGCGTCGACGCTGTCGACGTCAAAACGGTTGCCCGTCACCTGGCTCAGAAACGCCAGGCCGTAGTTGAATTCATGGTTGCCGATGCCGCCGCCATCGACTTTCAGCAAATTCATCGCCTTGTAGATGGCCAGGGTCTGGTCGCAGGCCAGCGGTTTTACCAATGCCTGGTAGTCGGCCAGCGCCGTGCCCTGGATGGTGTCGCCATTGTCGAGCAAAAGGTTGTTCGGATACTGCGCGCGTGCCTGGGCGATCAGGGCCGCCGTACGTTCCAGGCCGATCGACGGCTCCGCCTGCAGCTTGTAGTAATCATAACTGAGCACATTCGCGTGCAAGTCCGTCGTCTCGAGCAGGGCCAGGGTGGCGCTGCTGCCGGCCGGCGCGGAGGCCAGCGGGTGGACCGGTCCGGTGGCGGCGGGAGGCAAGGCGCCGCAGCCGGCCAGCAGCAGCGGTAACAGGGCAAGACGGGGAGATTGAAGCATGATGTATTCCTGTGGAAAGACAATATCGCCAGCATCATACGCAGCACGCCAGCCATCTTCAAGGCAAAAATATTGTCGCAAATACAGCGAAATCGTCATTTTATTGCCCCGTGCGGCATCGATTCGGCGCCGCCGGCATCAGAAACGCGCCGCGCTCGCGTATAATTCAGGGTTTGATTTCACCATAGAAGACCAGAACATTATGGAAGCCGAACGCATCAATATCATCTCCGCCCTGCTGAACGACCTGACGGTCCGCGAAGCCGAACTTCGGAGGTATCTTTGACTTCACTGTCAAGTCGGAGAAACTAGAGCAAGTCAACGAAGAGCTGGAAGACCCCACCGTCTGGAACGATCCCAAGCGCGCCCAGGACCTTGGTAAAGAGAAGAAGGCGCTGGAAGCCATCGTCTTCACCCTGGCCAAGGCCGATGCCGACCTGCGCGACACCCGCGACCTGTTCGACATGGCCCGCGAAGAAGGCGACGACGATACGCTCGAAGCGATCGAGCAGGACGTGCAGGAAATCCGCAAGGTCATCGAAAGCATGGAATTCCGCAGGATGTTCAACAATCCGATGGACCCGAACAACTGCTTCATCGACATCCAGGCCGGCGCCGGCGGTACGGAAGCCCAGGACTGGGCTTCGATGCTGCTGCGCCAGTACCTGCGCTATTGCGAACGCAAGGGCTTCAAGGTCGAAATCCTCGAACAGTCCGACGGCGAAGTCGCCGGCATCAAGACGGCCACCCTGAAGGTCGAGGGCGATCACGCCTACGGCTTTCTGCGCACGGAAACGGGCGTGCACCGCCTGGTGCGCAAGTCGCCGTTCGACTCGGCCAACGGCCGCCACACCTCGTTTACGTCGCTGTTCGTGTATCCGGAAGTCGACGATTCGATCGAGATCGACGTCAACCCGGCCGATATCCGCGTCGACACCTACCGCGCATCGGGCGCCGGTGGTCAGCACATCAACAAAACCGACTCCGCCGTCCGCATGACCCACGCGCCGACCGGCATCGTGGTGCAGTGCCAGAACGACCGTTCGCAGCACCGCAACCGCGCCGAAGCGATGGAAATGCTGAAAGCGAAACTGTACGAACATGAACTGCGCAAGCGCATGAGCGAACAGCAAAAGCTGGAAGACTCGAAGACGGACGTGGGCTGGGGTCACCAGATCCGCTCCTACGTGCTGGACCAGTCCCGCATCAAGGACTTGCGCACCGGTTTCGAGACGGGCAATACCAAGGGCGTGCTCGATGGCGACATCGACGAGTTCATTTCCGCCTCGCTCAAGCAAGGCGTATAAGGATGAACGCATCCGCTCCGGCATTGGCAAAGCGCGCCTTCCTGTTCGACATGGATGGCACGATCGTCGACAACATGGCCTTCCACACGACATCGTGGCTGGCGTTCTTTGAACGTCACGGCCATGCGCTGGATGCGGACGCCTTTTTCCGCGACACGGCGGGACGGCAGGGACACGAAATCATCGCCAAGTACCTGGGCGAGGATGCCGACCACGTCACCCTGCTGGCTGAAAAGGAAGTCGTCTACCGCGAACTGTATGGCCCGCACCTGGCGACAGTGCTTGGCTTCGACCAGCTGATCGCCAGCGCGCGCCAGGCTGGCGTGGGGCTGGTGGTGGGCACGGCCGCGCCGGCCGAGAACATCGCGTTCACGCTCGATGGCCTGGATCTGCGCCACCGCTTCGATGCCATCGTCGGCGCCGCCGACGTGGAACGGGGCAAGCCGCACCCGGACGTTTTCCTGAAAGGCGCGCTGCTGGCCGGCGCGCTGCCGCACAACTGCATCGTCTTTGAAGACGCGCCCCTGGGCGTGGAAGCGGCGCGCCGTGCCGGCATGCGCGTCGTGGTGCTCACCACCACCCTGCCTGCCGAAGCGTTTGCCGCCTTCGACAACGTCATTGCCATCGCGCCGGATTTCTCCGCACTCGACGTCGACGCACTGTTTGCCAGCGTGGCGCCAGCGCTGGCGCCACATCATCAATAATCACCAACGAAGAACACCATGACTACGGATATCCAAGAACAAGCCGCCGCCCCCGATGAAAACAAGATCATCGCCGAGCGCCGCGTCAAGCTGGCAGCACTGCGCGAACAAGGCATCGCCTTCCCGAACGATTTCCGCCCCGAGCACAAGGCGGCCGATCTGCACGCGCAATACGGCAGCAAGACGCGCGAAGAGCTGGAAGCCGAACCTGTCACCGTGGTGCTGGCCGGCCGCATGATGCTCAAGCGCGAAGCCGGCAAGAAAGCCGCTTTCGCCACCCTGCAAGACGCTTCCGGCCCGAAAGCCGATGGCCGCATCCAGATCTACGCCACGCTTGATCTCACCGGCGAAGCGGCCATGGCCGCGCTGCACCACTATGACCTGGGCGATATCCTGGGCGTGCAAGGCACCTTGTTCAAGACCAAGACGGACGAACTGACCATCAAGGTCACCGAACTGCGTTTGATCACCAAGTCGCTGCGCCCGCTGCCGGACAAATTCCACGGCCTGGCCGACCAGGAAACGAAGTACCGCCAGCGCTACGTCGACCTGATCATGAACGAAGAGACGCGCCGCACCTTCAAGGCGCGTACCGCCGCCATCTCGTCGATCCGCCGCTTCATGGAAAAGAACGAATTCATGGAAGTGGAAACGCCGATGCTGCACACGATCCCCGGTGGCGCGGCGGCCAAGCCATTCGTCACGCACCACAATGCGCTAGACATGGAAATGTATCTGCGTATCGCGCCCGAGCTGTACCTGAAGCGCCTGGTGGTGGGCGGCTTCGATCGCGTGTTCGAGATCAACCGCAACTTCCGCAATGAAGGCGTGTCGATCCGTCACAATCCGGAATTCACGATGATGGAATTCTACGCGGCCTACACCGACTACAAATGGCTGATGGATTTCACGGAAGCCGTCATCCGCCAGGCCGCCATCGACGCGCACGGCACCGCCACCCTGACCTACGGCGGCCGCGAACTGGACCTGGCAAAACCGTTCCACCGCCTGACCATCGTCGAAGCGATCAACAAGTACGCGCCGGGCTACACGCCGGAGCAGTTGAACGATGCGGACTTCATCAAGGAAGAGCTGAAGAAGTTCGGCGTCAAGCCGTTCGCCACGGCCGGCCTGGGCGCGCTGCAACTGGCGCTGTTCGAAGAGACGGCTGAAGCGCAGCTGTGGGAACCGACCTACATCATCGACTACCCGGTCGAAGTGTCGCCACTGGCGCGCGCTTCCGACACGGTGGCCGGCATCACCGAACGTTTTGAATTGTTCATGGTGGGCCGCGAAATCGCCAACGGCTTCTCCGAGTTGAACGATGCGGAAGACCAGTCGGCCCGCTTCCTGGCGCAAGTGGCCGCCAAGGACGCCGGCGATGAAGAGGCGATGTTCTACGACGCCGACTACATCCGCGCGCTGGAATACGGCATGCCGCCAGCCGGTGGCTGCGGCATCGGCATCGACCGCCTGATGATGATCATCACGGATTCGCCGAACATCCGCGACGTCCTGCTGTTCCCTCACCTCCGCCGCGAAGACTAATCACGGACGCAAGCCGATAAAAAGCCGCCTGATTTTGCGATCAGGCGGCTTTTTTACATCTGCGGCCGTATCAGCCGGCCAGGGTCACGCGCTGGTGGCTGCGGCTGGCCTGCTGCGCCGCCAATGCCGTGGCCAGCGCGCGCATGCCGTCGTCGCCAGTGGCGGCCGGCTGCCCTTCGCCGCGCATGGCGCGCTGGAAGGCGTGCACCGAGCGCACGTACAGGTTTTCATGCTCGACGGGGACGTCGATGCTGCCGCCGTCGCGCGTCAGGCTGATGGTGCCGACGGGGCGCTGCGTCATCACGCCGGTGGCGAAGATGGTGCCCTTCGTGCCGATGATTTCCACGCCGGACAGCGAATGCGGCGCGTTGAACGCGTCATGCACCTGCACCAGCGTGCCGTTGTCGAACTCGATGACGGCCATCAGACCCTCTTCCAGCCCGGCCACCGTCATGCCGCCGCTGGTGGCGCAGGCCGTGACGTGGCGCGGTTCCGCGTCGAGCAGGAAGCGCAAGGTATCGACGTCGTGCACGAACATGTCGAGCGTGACGCCACCCGATTCCGGCGCGTCCAGGCGCCAGCCGCGCAGGTGCTGCGGCAGGTTGTTCGCGTGCAGCACGCGGCCATACAGGGGCTGGCCGATCTCGCCGGCGCGTATCAGCTCGCGCACCTTGCCGTGGCTGGCCGCGTTGCGCAGGTGGTGGTTAATCCCCAGCACCACGCCCGCTTCGGCGCAGCCGTCGACCATGCGGCGGGCGTCGCCCAGGTTCAGCGCCAGCGGCTTTTCGCACAGCACGTGCTTGCCCGCGCGCGCCGCCTGCAAGGTCTGCGCCATGTGCCACTCGTTGGTGGTGCTGATGTACACGGCGTCCGCGCCCGGGTGCGCGAGCGCCGCATCGAGGTCCGTGTAGCTGGCGGCGATGCCGAATTGTTCGGCAAAGGCGGCGCCGCGCGCGGCGTCCCGGCTGACCACGGCCAGCACTTCGGCGTCGCCCTGCTGGCCGATTGCGTCGACCATCCATTCGCGCGCCACGGTGCTGGCGCCGACCAAAATCCATCCGATTTTCTTCATTCGATTCTCCCCTTAAAAAGTGTGGCGCAGGCCGAGGTTCCAGGCCTGGTTGCCGGTACCGTTGTCGGTGGCGTTACCCACCACATAGGCGGCGCCGTTGCGGTTATCGATATGCGCATAGGCCGCATACAAGGTGCTGCGTTTCGACAGCGCGTAGGTGTAGCCGATGCCGATCTGGGAAGCGTCGCCGTTGGCGGCGCGCCGGTCGTCGCGCCGCACGTACGAGAACAGGACTCTGTGTGGGCCCACCGGCACGGTGGCGCCCAGCATCAGGTCCGCGCTGTCGACCGTGGTGGCGGCGCCAGCCGTGCTCTTGCTGACGGCGATGGCGCCATGCGCCTTGACGACGCCAAAGTCCCAGGTGGCGCCCAGCACCGTGTTGCGCGCCCTGCCCGCCACCTGCGCGGCCGACAACGTATTCGCATCCTGGTGCGCCATGCGCACATACAGCGGCCCGCTGGCATAGGTGGCCGCCGCGCCCGCGTAGCGTTTGGCCGACGCGTCGCCCGGCACTTCGCCGAAGCCGTACGCCAGTTCGCCGGAGAGTCCCCCGCGCACGGGCGAGCTGTAGGTGATGCTGTTATCGACCCGGCTGATGTAACCGGCCGTGAAGACATTGCTCATCCTGCCCGCAAAACCCAGGTAAAACGGGTCCAGCGCCCCCAGGCTGCTGTCGATGAAGGTGTACTGGCGCCCCAGACGCAAGGTGCCCGCCGCGCCGGCCAGGCCGACGAAGGCCTGGCGTCCGAACAGCAAGCCGCCCTGGGCCGAAGCGCCCGTGTCGGCCAGGATGCCAGCATCCATCGTAAAGATCGCCGTCATGCCGCCGCCCAGGTCTTCACTGCCCTTGAAACCGAGCCGCGAACCGTTGGCGATGCCGCTCGTCACCTTGAGCACCCTGCCCCCTGGGCCACCGTTCTCGGATACCACGCCCAGGTCCGCGATGCCATACATGGTCACGTTCGACTGCGCGCTACACAGGCCGCCGCAAGCACCCGCGCCGATGATCATTGCCCTTGCTACCTTGTTCTTCATTTCTTTCCCTGTCTGTCTTTTTATGGATACTGTTTCTAGCTGACCAGGTGGCGCGGACGCTCGCCGCGCAAGCCGGCCAGCAGGTTGTCCACGGCCTGCTGCGCCATGGCATAGCGCGTTTCATGCGTGGCCGAGCCGATGTGCGGCAACGCCACCACGTTGGCCATGTGCGGCAGCGGATTGTCCGGCGCCAGCGGTTCGCGCTCGAACACGTCGAGACCGGCACCGTGGATGGCGCCCTGCTGCAGCGCCTCGATCAGCGCCGCCTCGTCGACGATGCGCCCGCGCGAGCCGTTGATGAAGATGGCGCCGGGGCGCATCAGCGCGAATTCGCGCCGGCCCATCATGCGTTCCGTCTGCGCCGTCAGCGGCAGCACCACGCAGACGAAATCGGAGCCGGCCAGCAAATCGTCGAGCGCCACCTGGCGCGCGCCCAGCGCCGCCTCCACCTCGGGCACCGCCTCGCCGTTCACGTACAGCACCTGCATGCCGAAACCCAGCGCGGCACGGCGGGCGACGGCGCGGCCGATGCGGCCCATGCCCAGCATGCCGATGGTCTTGCCATGCACGTTGACGCCGTACTGGCTTTCGCCCACGCTGCGCGTCCAGCGTCCGGCCTTGACGAATTCGGCCAGTTCGACGACGCGCCGCGCGCTGGCGAGGATCAGCGCGAAGATCGTGTCGGCCGTCGTTTCCGTCAGCACGTCCGGCGTATTGGCCAGCAGGATGCCCCGTTCGCGCAGGTAATCGACGTCGAACTGGTCGACGCCCACCGAAATGGTGGAAATGATGTGCAGGTTGGCGGCCGGGTCCAGCAGTTCGCGGTCCAGGCGCACGCTGGCGCCCAGTAAACCGTGCGCGCTGCGGATGGCGGCCGCGAACGCGGCGCGGTTGCCCGCATCGATAGACTCGAAGTACGTCACCTCGCATTCGGCGCGCAGGCGCGCCAGCAGCGGCTCGGCCAGTTTTTTATAGACAAGCACATGTTTTTTCACGAGTTTTCCCCTGTTCGGTTCGAGATTAGCCCAGCGCGTCGAGCTGGGCGCGGGTCGGCAAGCCTTCCATGTCGCCGGCCACCTGGATGGCGAAGGCGCCGACCCGGTTGCCGCGTCCTACCGCCTGCGCCAGCGGCAAGCCTTCCAGCAAGGCGCTGACCAGGCCGACCGCGAAGCCGTCTCCGGCGCCGACCGTGTCGACCACCTTGGCCACGCGCTCGCCCGCCACCATGCCGCTGTCGCCATCGGCCGTGCGGTAATAGGCGCCCTCGGCGCCCAGCTTGACGACCACCAGGCGCGCGCCCTGCTGCAAATAAAAGCCGGCGACGTCGTGCGGCAGATCGTGGCCAGTGAGAATTTTTCCTTCCCCCAGGCCGGGCAGCACCCAGTCCGCCTTGGCGGCCAGGCGGTTGATCTGCTCGACCATGACGGCCTGGGACGGCCACAGCGAGGGCCGCAGGTTCGGATCGAACGACACGCTGCGGCCGTTGGCGCGCATGAAGTCGAGCGCCTGGCCGGCGAACGCCAGGCTGGTGGCGGACAGCGCCGCGGCCACGCCCGTGGCGTGCAAATGGCGCGCGGACAGGAAATAGGCGGGGTCGAAGTGCTCGGGCGCCAGCCGGCTGGCGGCGGAACCCTTGCGGAAGTATTCGACCAGCGGATCGGCGCCGTTCTCGGCCTTCTCCTTGAGCAGGAAGCCGCTGGACTGGCTGGCGACGGCGACGACCCGGCTGCAATCGACACCTTCGGCCTGCACGCTGGCGCGGATGAAGCGGCCGAACGAGTCGTCGCCGACCCGGCTCAGCCAGCCGACTTTCAAGCCCAGGCGCGCCAGGCCGATGGCGACATTCGTCTCGGCGCCGGCCAGGCGGCGCGTAAAGTGCGCCACGGCCGCCAGGTCTCCCGTTTGCTCGGCAACGAACATCGCCATCGCCTCGCCGTAGGTGACGACATCAAGCTTCATCATGCGGCCTCCAGAATTTGAATGTAGCGGCCCGTTTCGGCCACCAGGTCGGCGCCCTCGAGCGGGAACTCGATGGCCCGCTGCACGCCCGGCGCAAAGTGCGCGAAGACGGCGCGCCAGGATGGATCGGTGTCGGAAACGGCACACGCGGACAAGCGCCCCCCGTCGTCAAGAACCGCCTTGCAGTGCACGTAGCGCACGTACGGCGCCAGCAGGCGCGCCGCCTGCTGCGCATCCTCGCCCACCCAGCGCCAGTTGCCGATATCGAAGGTCAGCCCCACGGGCAGCCCGATGTCGCGCGCCGCCGCCAGGAAGCGCGCCATCGTCGCGAGCTTGCCGCCGTGGGCCGTCTGGTCGTTTTCCACCAGCAGCGCCACGGATGCTGCCTCCAGCTGGGCCTTCAAGGCCGGCAAGTCCGGCGCGGCCGGGTAATGGCCCAGCGACACCTTCAGGTAGCGCGCGCCGAGGCGCGCCGCCTCGTCCAGCATCTGCCGCAGCAGTTCGTGTTGCAACCGTCCGTCCGCATCCCACAATTCGATGGGCGTGGAATACACGCAGTACAGGCCGCGCGCGGCCACCGCCGCGCCCATGCGCGCCAGGTCCGGCAAGTCGGAGGTGAACAGTTCGCGGCGGATCTCGATGCCGGCGCCGCCCGCATCGGCCACCACGTCGATGAAATGGCTTTGCCCCAGCTGCCTTACCCTGCTTGCGCCGTAGGCCGACGCCGCCACCAGGACGGGGCTCACTTGATCGCTCCCGCGCCGACAAACTGGCGCGCTTCGGGCGTTTGCGGGTTGCTGAAGAAGGCTTCCGACGGCCCGCTCTCCCACACCAATCCCTGGTGCATGAAGACGGTGACGTCGGCCATGCGCCGCGCGAACTCCATCTCGTGCGTCACCAGGAGCATCGTCATGCCCGCCTGCGCCAGCTCTTCCATCACCTTCAGCACTTCCTGCGTCAGTTCCGGATCGAGCGCCGACGTCACTTCGTCGAACAGCATCACTTGCGGCTCCATCGCCAGCGAACGGGCAATGGCCACGCGCTGCTGCTGGCCGCCCGACAGCTGCTCGGGATAGGCTTCGCGCTTGTGGTCCAGGCCCACCTGCTTGAGCACGCGCAGCGCCGTGGCGCGCCCCTGGGCGTCGGGCACCTTCTTGACGATGCGCGGCGCCAGCATGACGTTTTCTTCCACGGTCAGGTGGGGGAACAGGTTGTAGCTCTGGAAGACCATGCCGACGTCCTTGCGCAAGTCGAGCAGGTGTTCCTGGCGCGCCGTCAGCGTGTGGCCGGCCACGACGATGCTGCCGCTGTCGATGGTTTCCAGGCCATTGATACAGCGCAGCATGGTGCTTTTTCCCGAGCCGCTGCGGCCGATCACGGCGATCACCTGGCCCCGCTCGACGGCGAACGACACGCCCTTGAGCACGTGATTGGCGCCGAAGCTCTTGCTGATATTGTCGATGTCAACGATGGGCATGGAATTTCCTTTCCAGTGAATGGCTGTAGCGCGACAGCGGATAGCACATCGCGAAGTAGATCAGGGCGACGATGGGGAAGACGATGAAAGGCAGGAAGGTCGCATTGCTGACCAGTTGCCCTGCCCGCGTCAGTTCCACCACGCCGATGATCGAGGTAATCGAAGTGTTCTTGATGATCTGCACCATGAAACCCACCGTCGGCGGCAGCGAATGGCGCAGCGCCTGCGGCAGGATGACGTAGCGCAGCTGCTGATAGCGGTTCAGCGCCAGCGCGGCCGACGCCTCCCACTGCTGCCGCTGCACGCCTTCGATGCAGCCGCGCCAGATCTCGCCCAGGTAGGCGCTGGCAAAGATCGTCATCGCCGCGCCGGCCGCGATGAGCGGCGACAGCTTGTAGCCGAACAGCGCCAGGCCGTAATAGGTCAGAAACAGCACGATCAGCACGGGCGTGCCCTGGACCAGCTGGATGTACAGGGCGCTGATGCTACGCAGTACCGGGCTGCGCGCCGTGCGCAGCAGCGCCACCGCGAAGCCGGCGATGCCGCCCGTGACGAAGACGATCAGCGACAGGCCGATGGTCCAGCGCGTGGCCTCGAGCAGAAATTGCAGGTTATCCCAGGAAAAGTCACTGATCATGTCATGCTCCCATGCGCACCGCGCCCAGACGGCGGCGGCGTTTGAAGACGATCTGGCCCAGCACCCAGAAGCTGAAGCGGAACAGCAGGGCCAGCAGGATGTACAGCACCATCACGACGATGTAGATCTCGAAGCTGCGGAAGGTTTCCGAGTCGAGCAGGTGGGCCGCGGCCGTCAGCTCTTCGGCGGAAATGGCCGACACGACGCTCGATGCCAGCATCATCAAGGTGAACTGGCTGGCCAGCGCCGGATAGACTTTTTCCAGCGCCGGCAGCAGCACCACGTGGCGCATCACCTGCCAGCGCGTCATGCCCAGGGCCTGCGCCGCTTCCAGCTGCGACGGATGCACGGCGCCGATGCCGGCCCGCACGATCTCGGCAGCATAAGCACCGAGGTTGACCGTCATGGCGACGAGCGCGGCGCCGTTGGCGTCAAGCTGCAGGCCCAGCGACGGCAATCCGAAGTAGATGATGAACAGCTGCACCAGGAATGGCGTGCTGCGGATCACCTCGACATAGGCGCGCACCGCCGCGCGGGCATAGGCGGGACCATTCTTCAGGATGACGGCGGCGCAGACGCCCACCGCCAGCCCCAGCACCATCGATAAGGCGCTCAGGCGTATCGTCAGCGCCGCGCCCCACAGCAGGCGGTCCAGCGATTGCATGACGAGTTCAAAATGAAATTCATACGGCATACTCAACTCCTTTCTACGTGCGCGTCCCCGGCCGCGCCACCGTGGCGACGCGCCGTGCGGACAAGCACTATCGCTGTGCGGGTGGCGGCATCAGAAGGTCGGCAGCGCCGGCAGCGGCGCGCCGCTCCACTTGCGCGCGATGGCGTCGAGTTCGCCGTTCAGCTTGACGTAGTAGATGAAGTTGTTGAGCCACTGGTGCAGCTCGAAGTCGCCGCGGCGCACGGCCATCGAGTTCGGTTGCAGCGAGTAGGCGAAGCGGACCTCGATCTTGCCCGCGCCGCGCGTCTTGATGATGTCGAGCGCCATCGTGCTGGGAATCGAGACGGCATCGACCTGCTTGCTGAGCAAGGCCTGGGTGACGGTGGCGTCATCCTCGAAACGCACGATGGCCGTGCCGGCCGGCGCCATGCGGCTCAGCGCCGTGTCGTTCGTGGTGCCGCGCGTCACGCCCACCTTCTTGCCCTTCAGGTCGGCCAGGGCCTTGAATTTGCCGCCGACCGGCGCGACGATGGCCAGCTCGAACGCGCTGTAAGGCATGGTGAACATCAGGGTCTTGGCCCGTTCCGGCGTGGGCGCCAGGGTGGCCACGAGGAAGTCGACCTTGCCCGATTCCAGCGACGGCACGCGCGACGGCGCCGTCAGAGGCACGATGTCGACGGGCAGGTTCAGGTATTTGCCGATCAGGTTGGCGACGTCGACGTCATAGCCGACGGGCGCGCCCTTGGCGTCGATGCTGCCAAACGGCGGCGTGCCGCTGACGACGCCGATGGTCAGCTTGCCTTTCTTGATCAGGTCGCCAAGCGTCTGGGCGCCGGCGTCGGCCGCCGCGCCCAGGGCGCATGTTGCTGCCAGCGCGCAGGCCACGAATTTCGCGTAAAACAGTGTCGTCATCTTCATGCTCAGTCTCCTGTGATCCCGGTACCGGCCTCGTCGAGGCACTTCCGGGAATATTGTCAAATGGACGATTTATTTCGTCTCTTGCCGTTTTCCACCTTTACTACGCTTGACTACCCACGCCCCTTTCCAGTGTGAATACAATCTATGAAACCGGTTCCATAACCTTTCCAAAAAAAAGGGCAAGGCCCTCTTCCCCGTCAGTCTCCGCCCCGGGTGGAGTTGCGCACGATCAGCTTGCCTGGCAACAGCACTTCGCGCGGCGGGCATTGCTCGCCCTGCAGGCGCGACAGCATGCACGTCATCGCCGAAAAGCCGATTTCATAGGTCTGCTGCTCGATCGTGCTCAGGCCTGCCAGCGGCGACCACGGCAATTCGTCAAAACCCAGCAAGCCCACGTCCTGCGGCATGCGTAACGCCAGGCGTTGCAGCATCAGCGCCAGTTCCAGCGCCACCATGCCGTTCGAGGCCAGCAGCGCCACGCGGCGGCCGCGCCACTGCGCCAGGCATTGCCGCACCTGCGCGTCGATGGAGGGGCGGTCGTCCAGGTCCACCGCCAGCACTTCGCCCACGCAGCCCGGATGCTCGGCCATCACGGACTGGAAACCGTCGGCGCGCATCAGGCGCGAGCTGACGCCCGTCAATGGCGGCGCGACGAAGGCGATGGCGTCGAAACCCTGTTCGATCAGATGCGCGGTAGCCAGGCGGCCCGCCTGCACATTGTCCAGCCCCACCAGGTCGAAATCGGCGCCCTCGATGCGGCGGTCGACCAGCACGATGGGCATGCCCGCCTGCTGCAAGTCGGACGACTCGATATTGCGCCCCTGCGTGTTGACGATCAGCCCTTCCACGCTGTACGAGCGCAGCGCGGCCAGCGACTGGCGTTCGCGCTGTTCGTCATTGCCGGTATTACACAGAATCAAGGTATAGCCATGCTGCTGGCAAGCCGCCTCCACGCCTTGCAGCACGGCCACCGTGTAGGGATTGAGCATGTCCGCCACGACCATGCCGATCAGGCGCGTGCGTCCCCGCTTGAGGCCGCGCGCCATCTGGTTCGGCTGGTAGCCGAGGCGCGCGATGGTGCTGGTGATCTGCTGGCGGATATTTTCGGACAGGGCGTCGAGTTCGCCGCCGAGAAAGCGCGACACGCTCGTCTTCGACACGCCCGCCTCGCGCGCCACCTGGGCGATGGTCACGGGCCTTGCCGGCTCGCCGGAGAGGGTTTTTTTGCTGCCGCGTACTGAATCCAAGGTCTATCTCCACTGCCTGTTGATCTGCATATTTTTATTTTGGAACCGGTTCCAAAGATAGCACCCACGCATCGATGACGCAAGCGATTTGATTGCCTGTGGCGGCGAAGGAACACGATGGGGGCATGAATGAAAAAACGCCGCCCGACCCCGGCAAATGCTGAGGGCGGGCGGCGCTGACTAAAAAATTACTGGACGACGGTGTAGCAAGGCACGTATGCCGTACCCGCCAGTTTCATGCGGTGCTGCGCCACGAAGGAAGCGAGCAGCGCATCCATCGGGCCGGCGATGGACTTGTCGCCGTGGATCTCGAAGTTGCCATGCTCTTCGATCGAACGGATGCCGTCATCCTTGACGTTACCCGCCACCACGCCGGAAAACGCGCGGCGCAGCTGGGCCGCCAGCAAATGCGTGGGCTGGTTCTTGTGCAGGCTCAGGTTGCGCATGTTTTCATGCGTGGGGTGGAAGGGCTTCTGAAACTCATGGTCGATCTTCAAGAGCCAATTGAAGTAATACGCGTCGCTATGCGCCTTGCGGAATTCGCGCACCTGGCGTATGCCTTCGAGCATTTCGCGCGCCACCAGTTCCGGATCGTCGATGATGATCTTGTAGCGCTGCTGCGCTTCCGGGCCCAGCGTATCGTGGATGAACTGGTTGATCTGCACGAAGTACTCGCGCGACGTTTCCGGCCCCGTGAAGATCAGCGGGAAGGGAATTTCCGCGTTGTCCGGGTGCAGCAGGATGCCGAGGATATACAGAATCTCTTCGGCCGTGCCCGCGCCGCCGGGGAAGACGACGATGCCGTGGCCGGCGCGCACGAACGCTTCCAGGCGCTTTTCGATGTCCGGCATGATGACGAGGTCATTGACGATGGGGTTCGGCGACTCGGCCGCGATGATGCCCGGCTCGGTGATGCCCAGGTAGCGGCCATTGTGCAAACGCTGCTTGGCGTGGCCGATGGTGGCGCCCTTCATGGGGCCCTTCATGGCGCCGGGGCCGCAGCCGGTGCAGATGTCGAGGCCGCGCAAGCCCAGCTGGTAGCCCACTTCCTTCGAATAATTGTATTCGGCGCGGTTGATCGAGTGGCCGCCCCAGCACACGACCAGGTTCGGGTTGAGCTGGGTTTGCAGCACGTTGGCGTTGCGCAGGATGTGGAAGACGGCGTCCGTCACGCCTTCCGTGCTCTGCAAGTCGAATTTCGGGTTGCCCGTCACTTCATCGCTGACGAAGATGATGTCGCGCAGCACGGCGAACAGGTGCTCGTGGATGCCCTTGATCATCTTGCCGTCGACAAAGGCGATGGCCGGCGCGCCCTTGATGTCGAGCTTGATGCCGCGCTCGCGCTGGATGATGGAAATTTCAAACGACTGGTAGCGCTCAAGCAGGGCGCGGCCATCGTCGATGGTGCTGCCGCAATTCAGGACCGCCAGCGCGCAGCGGCGGAAAGTGTTGTACAGGCCGCCCTGGCTGGTGTCGAGCAGTTTGTTGACTTCAGTCTTGGAGAGCACGTCCAGGCGGCCTTCCGGTGAAACCAGAGTATCGATAACGTCGTGTTCCATAATGCGAAAAATCCCTTTAAAAATCGATGCTCGAAGGTCATGCAGCCTTAATATACGACAAGTCAGGCAAGTTGTGCTGTGCCGCCGCAAAATCGCCGGCGCCGCCCTTGCCTGCAAACCGGTTTGAACAATATGAAACAGTCATTCTTGCTAATGCGAATCGAAATCTTCGCTCAGCGCAATTTGTAGATTAGAATGCCAGCCTATTGGAATTCCCGTGCGTGAGGTTCTTCATGAGAGTCCCCGCCGCCCGCAGGCTTCCATAAGTTCGTTGTATCGATTGACTATAATAATTTTTCAGGAGGAACCGCATGAGCGGTGCGACTACGCCCAACAAGGAAGCCGTTATTCCCGAGTTCAAGCAGATTATGGGCCATCCAAGCCCATTGTGGATGTTGTTCATGACTGAATTCTGGGAACGCTTCGCGTTCTACGGAGTTCGCTGGGCGCTGGTACTGTACATCGTGGCCCAGTTCCACGCTGGCGACGGTTCGGGACAGGCAGCGGCCAACCTGACCTACGGTTCCTTCCTCGCGCTGGTGTACGCCGGCGCCCTGTTCGGCGGCTACATCGCCGACCGGGTCATCGGTTACCAGCGCTCGATCCTGCTGGGCGCCGTCTTCATGGCTGCCGGCCTGTTCTGCATCTCGGTACCGAACCAGGACATCTTCAACCTGGGCCTGGCCACGATGATCGTCGGTAACGGCATGTTCAAGCCGAACATCTCGACCATGGTCGGCAAGCTGTACACGACCGCCGATCCGCGCCGCGACAGTGGCTTCACGATCTTCTACATGGGCATCAACATGGGCGCCATGGTTGCCCCTGTCTTCACCCAGTGGCTGGCCGAGTCGATCTTCGGCACCAGCGCCATGCCGTCGTACAAGATGGTCTTCATGGCGTCCGGTTTCGGCATGCTGATCAGCCTGGTATGGTTCGCCATCGGCCGCCGCGCCCTCAAAGGCATCGGCGCTCCGGAAGCCGGTTCCGGCAACCCGATGCGCGTCGTCTGGGTGGCCGTCGGCTCCCTGTGCGTGATCCCGCTGATGTACTTCCTCTTGACCGTCGGCGCTGAAAAACTGCAAATCGTCCTGACCGTGCTGTTCGTCGGCCTGGCCGTGATGCTGATGTTCGAAGGCATACGCAACGGTAAAGTGGCGCGTGACCGCGTCATCGCCATGCTGCTGATCTTTGTCTTCAACATCCTGTTCTGGATGTTCTTCGAGCAGGCAGGCAGCTCGTTTACCTTCCTGGCCGACAAGATCGTCAACCGCGACCTGGGCTTCTGGATCTTCCCGACCGCCTACTTCCAGACCGTCAATTCGGTCGCCATCATCGTCTTCGCGCCGATCATCGCCGCCATCTGGGTCTTCCTGGCGCGCCACAACGTCAATCCGTCGATCCCGCGCAAATTCGGCCTGGGCTTGCTGGGCAATGCGCTGGCCTTCGGTTTGCTGATCTTCGCTCTGTCGAGCCTGGTTGGCGCCGACAACAAGATCCCGTTCTGGACCCTGACCACCGTCTACGTGCTGCAATCGATCGGCGAGCTGTGCCTGTCGCCTATCGGCCTGTCGATGGTCACCAAGCTGGCGCCAGTGCGCCTGGTCGGCCTGGGCATGGGCGGCTGGTTCCTGTCGACCGGTATCGGCAACAACCTGTCGGGCATCTTCGCCAGCCACGTCAGCGGCACCAGCGGCATGTCGGTGCAGTCGGCACTGTCCGGCTACACCTTCGGCTTCTGGTCCCTGCTGGGCGCCGGCGTGATCCTGTTCCTGATCGCACCGCTGATCAACAAACTGATGCATGGCGTGAAGTAAGCGTTCTGCCTTAGCTGACAACGGCGGCCTGCGGGCCGCCGTTTTTCATTCCAGCGCCGGTTTTCCCCTTGCCGGGCGGTACAATACGGCCAGGGCCACCGGCCACTCCACTCACATCACCAAAGAATATTATGTCCAGCATCTCCACCACCACGCCCCTCTCCGACGACGAATACGCCGAACTCGACACCCTGCTGGCCACGCCTGCCCTGGCCGGCCGTGCCATGGACGTGTCGATGCTGGAAGGTTTTCTCACGGCCGTCGCCCTGAGCCCGAAACAGATCGCGCCGGAACAGTGGCTGCCGTGGGTGTGGGACAAGGCGACCGGCAGCGCCTCGCCAACACAAGATGAGGCCAGCGAACGGGCGGCCAGCCTGGCGCAGCGCCACCACGCCTACATGGTCGAATGGCTGGCAAAGGACCCGGACAGCTTCGAGCCCATCTATGTGTGCGGCCCGGAATGGAGCGTGCCCGCCTGGTGCGCCGGTTTTGTACTTGGCACGAGCCTGGACAAGCCCCAATGGGCCGCCCTGGCCGTCAGCCACCCGGAGTACCTGGCACCGTTCCAGCACCTGGCCACGGCCAGCGAACTCGATGACGATGCCGCTGAAACGGCCATGGATGGCGTGATTCCTTGCGTGATCGCCATCAACGCGGCCTGGGCGCGCCAGCGCCACCTGAAAAGCCAGGCACACAGCCAGCCCGGCGCCACGGTCTTGCGCGAACTGCCGAAGACGGGCCGCAACGACCCGTGCCACTGCGGCAGCGGCAAGAAGTACAAGAAATGCTGTGCCGATAGCGATGGCGCGTAAAAATATTCTGCGCCGATGTTCCATACGGACGAAATGTGACAATGTGTGAGTATTGACAATGAACAACTGTGTATAGTGAAAAGATTGTTGAAATGCAACAATATTAATCATTTTTACCATACAGGAATCCCATGGAAGAGCGCACTTTTTTTGAGCAAGGCGATGTCAAGGTCACCAATGCCCGTTTTGTCAGCGGCGGCCAGACCTATGCCATGAGCAATGTGACATCGGTCAAACCGTTTGAGAAAAAACCGCCGCGCGCACTGGGCATCATCCTTGCGTTGCTTGGCCTGGGCATCATGGCCGGCACCAGTTTCATGTTGGGCCTGCTGGTGCTGGGAGCCGGTCTCGCCATCCTGTTCCTGGTCAAGCCCGTCTACCACGTGCTGCTGGCCACGTCCGCCGGTGAAACACGCGCCCTCATGACCAAGAACCGCGAGTATCTGAACCAGGTCGTCCAGGCCGTCAACGAAGCGATGATCCACCGCGGCTGATCGAACTGCACTGCCATGGCGGCGGTGCGGTAAAATCAGGCGGCGCGTATCGGCCGGCCCTGCTGGCCGATACGCATCGAGGGCCATTGCGGCCGCCACCGCCAGTTTTATTTAGCCGACCATTGCGCCTCCTTCTCGCTTCCCTGCTGCGCTTCATCAGCCGCCATGTCCTGCAATTCCTGCTGTTCATTGCCATCCTTGCGGTCGGCCATGCGCTGCTGGAGCAGGCACGGCAATTTCAGGATGGGCAAGCCAGGCTCGGCATGCTGCGCGATGCGGCAAGCCAGGCCGGCACCCACCAGACGACGCTGAGCGGGGAAACGCAGGCGCGGGTCGAAGCGCTGCGCCGGGCTTCCGACCAGGCCATCGCTGCGCGCATCGCGCATATCGACGTGGCGCTGCATGCGCTGCGGCAAGCGGCAACACCCTGGTCCTTCACCTTGGCATTGCCTACTGGCAAGGATCTCGGCAACGCCGTCGCCAGGCAGGCCGAGCAACACATCCGCATCGAACTGCTGCTGCAGGAACGGGCCTACCTGCAGTCGCTACGTATCGCCCTCGGCAATGAAAGCGCCCGCCAGGCGCTGCCGCGCCTGCACGACGAACACCGGCAAGCCTACCAGGCACTTTCCGGTAACCTGGCCCGGCAACAGGAACTGACGCAAGCACACCCGCTGCAAGCACGCCTCCCCGGTACGGCGCCGCACGCGGCAATGGCCGCGCTGCAGGCAGAGGAAGCGCGCCTGCGCGAGGCCAACGCGCTGGCCTATCAACGCTACATAGCGCAGCGCCAGCGCCTCGCCGCTGCCAGCGCCGACGACATGGCGCCCTTCCAGGTCGACCAGGCACGCATCGAGGCGCGCCTGCACGATCTTGTCCACGCCATGGCGTCGATGGAAGGACAGCTGCACGACAACTGGTGGCGTGCACTGCGCGAGCTGTTCGCCCGCTACGGCCCCACGGCCGCCCTGCTGGTCTTGTCGGCCATGTTGCTGCCCGTGGCCATCAAGGCCTTCTTTTACTTCGTGCTGGCACCCGTCGCTGCCCGTTTGCCGCCGCTGTCGATCGCGCGCACATTGCAGCTCAACGCCGCCAGCCTGCCCCTGCCGCCGCAGGGCGAATCGCGCATTTCCGCCGTCTCGCAGGGTTTGCTGCTGCAGCCTGGCCAGCGGATGCTGATCCATCCCGAATACCTGCAATCGTCGCCCGTCAGCACCTGCAAACGCACGCAGTGGCTGCTGGACTGGCGCTTCCCGTTCACCAGCCTGGCCGCCGGCATGGTGGCGCTGACGCGGTTGAAAAGCAGCGAGCCGGCATCCGTGACGATATCGGCCAGCGACGACCCGCTGCTGGAAGTGGCCATCGTCCACCTGCCAGCCGGCAGCGCCCTCGTGTTCCAGCCGCGGGGCCTCGTCGGCCTGATCTGCGATGCCGACCAGCCTTTGGCAATCAGCAGCCACTGGCGCCTGGGCAGCCTGCATGCCTGGCTTACCTTGCAACTGCGCTTCATCGTCTTTCGCGGCCCCGTCACCCTGATCGTGCGCGGCTGCCGCGGCGTGCGCCTGGAACGGGCTGGCCAGGGGCGCTCCATCAGCCAGTCCGCCACCCTGGGTTTTAGCACCGACGTGCTGTATTCGACCCTGCGCAGCGAAACCTTCATCCCCTACCTGCGCGGCCAGCAGGCGCTGCTCAACGACCGCTTCGATGGCGACAACGGCGTCTACCTGTACGAAGAAACCCCGCGCCACGGCAAGCAGCCGGGCAAGGTGGGCAGCTGGTTCGAGGGGTTTACTGACGCGATTTTAAAAATATTCGGCATCTAGCCGGAAAGAACACCATGAGCGACATCCTGTTTACCGATTTTCTCGAGGACCATGCCACGTATGCGGCGGCAGAGGCCTACTGGCAGGCACGCCTGGCCTTCCTCGCGGGCCAGTGCACGCCCTATCTGCGCACCGCGTTTGCCAATGGCCAGCCGTTTTATGACGGCAATCCCATCATCAACCTGGCGGACAGGAACGCCGGCAAGGCGGCGCGCATCGTGCAGCAATGCCCGCATGAATTCGGTCACGACTACACGAGTTTCGAGCAAGCCATCGAACTGGCCGACGGCGATGGACATCGCCCGGCACAGGAAAAAATCATCGTGCTGACCTTGACGCAGGCAACGGCGCAGCGGGCCGAGGATGAACTGCGGGCGTGGTTCATGCCTGGCTAAAGGCCACACCCTCCGGCACAAAATCGGGCTGCAGCAAACCAAAGACGTGCAGGTCGACAAACACGCCATTTAACAGCTCCCCTTGCCGCAGCACGCCCTCGTGCGCAAACCCCAGCCGCTCGGCCAGCGCCATGCTGGCGTGATTGCCGGCCGCGCACTGTAATTCGATGCGGTGCAACTGCAGCGCGCCAAACGCATGCGCGAGGACGGCGCGCACCGCGGCACTGGCGATGCCCCGGCCCTGGAACTGGCTTCCGAGGTAATAACCGATCCGGGCATTGCGCTCCGCTGCGTCGATGTCTTTCAGGCGGATGCTGCCGCACAAGGCCGTAGCGGAGAAAACATGCCACTCCAGGACGTCACCGCTGGCCGCGCGCGCGCAAGCGGTCTGCAGATAGGCCTGCGCCTCGCCGAACGAGTCCAGCTGCACCACGGCGGGCAGGTAGGCTTGCAGGTGTTCGCGGTTTTGCGCCACCAGGGTGGCCAGCGCTTGCGCGTGTTCAGGCAAGGTTGGAACAATGGAAATATCAGGAAATGCTGAAAGAGTCAGATGCATAGATCCCTGGCGGGCCGGTAAAGTTAAAGTGGAAACGCACAGCCATAGCGCTACGCCGCAATCGAATGTGACACCGTCAGCCACTCGCCCGGCTGCAGATTCGCCGCCGCCTCGCGGGTGGCCAGCACGCTGTCCGGGTCCAGGTCCGATCGGTTCAGCTTGTAGGAATAGGCGAAATCGTCGGCATCGAATGCCTGCCCCGCCTTGACGTAATACTTGAAGCCGACAAAGGAGTCGGGATTGGTGACGACCGAATACTCAAGCGTGACATTGTTCATGGCGGGCCTCGTCGACGACGGTGAAGTAGCCATTATGCGTCAATTCCGGCGGCAGCGAATCCTTGCGGCAAGTCAATAGCCGTGCCGGCTGCCGGCGCTAGAGTGGCCTGAGCCAATCACCAAATGGAATGCCATGCGCACCTTGCTCACGAAGATCCGCAACACACTGGCGCCGCAGGCGGGCCTGCCGGCGGCGGCGCGCATGGAGCGGCTGTCGGACCGGCGCGGCCTGCCCGCCTTCGATCCCGGCCCGCAAGCCGTCATCAAGGCCTGCACGGCCTGGCTATGCGCGGCGCAGGATCATTCCAGCTCAAACGACGGCGGCGTCGCGCGCGACTACAATTTGCTGACGGGCTGGTCGAGTTCCTACCCGGAGACCACCGGCTACATCATCCCCACCGTCATCGCCCTGGCGCGGCGCACGGGAGATCATGGTGAAGATGAGGCCCTGCACGGGCGCGCGCGCCGCATGCTCGATTGGTGCGTGGCCATCCAGTTCCCGCAAGGCGGTTTCCAGGGCGGGAAGATCGACTCCACCCCGCGCGTGCCCGTCACCTTCAACACGGGCCAGATCCTGCTTGGCCTGGCCGCCGGTGTGGCAGCGTACGGCGCGGCCTACCAGGACGCCATGCACCGCGCGGCAAGCTGGCTGCGCGACAGCCAGGATGCCGACGGCTGCTGGCGCCGCCATCCGACGCCGTTCGCCAGCGCCGGCGACAAGGCTTATGAGACGCACGTGGCCTGGGGCCTGTTCGAAGCGGACCGCATCGCGCCAGGCCAAGGCTATGGCGCGGCCGGCCTGCGCCAGGTCGACTGGGCGCTGAGCAAACAGCGCCCCAACGGCTGGTTCGCCTCGAACTGCCTCGACAACCCGCTGCTGCCCCTGACCCACACCATCGGCTACGCTTTGCGCGGCCTGCTCGAAGCGCACCGCTTTTCCGCGCGCGCCGGCCTGCTGGACGCGGCCGCGCGCACCGGCACGAGCATCGCCAGGGCTGTGGCGGCCGACGGCTACCTGGCCGGCCGCCTCGGTCCCGACTTCCAGCCGGGAGCCAGCTACGCCTGCCTCACGGGCTCCGCGCAAAACGCGCATTGTCTGTTCCTGCTGTACCAGCTCACGGGCGAGGGGCGCTACCTCGATGCGGGACGCCGCCTGAATAGTTACGTGCGGCGTTCGATCAGCATCGACGGTCCCGCGCACGCGCGCGGCGGCGTCAAGGGCTCGTTTCCCGTCGATGGCGATTACGGCACCTGGGCCTACCTGAACTGGGCCGCCAAGTTCTGCATCGATGCCAATCTGCTGGAAATGCAAATCGGCGATGCTTGAAAAGACAAAAAGCGCCATCCACGCCGCGCTGGAAGCGTGGCGCCGCGCCGCCAGCGTACGGCACCTGCGCCAGAGCAGGCCCCACGTGACGCGCGCCACGCTGGCGTCCGGCCTGGCGCGGCTCGGCGTGGCGCCAGGCGATACGCTGTTCGTGCATTCCTCGCTGAAAAGCCTCGGCTACGTGGAAGGCGGCGCGCTGGCCGTGATAAGTGCCCTGCAAGACGCCGTCGGCCCGCAAGGCACCTTGCTGCTGCCCACCTACTATCTGCCCGGCGGCACCGTGCGCGCCACCTGTGAAATGAAAGACTATGTGTTCGACCCGCGCCGCCATGGCACGCACATGGGGCGCCTGCCCGAAGCGTTTCTGGCAAGCGGCAATATCCACCGCAGCATCCACCCGACTCACTCCGTGTCCGCGTGGGGCCGCCATGCCGTCGCTCTCACCGAGGCGCACCACCGCGCGCCCTCGATCTTCGGCATGGGCTCGCCCTGGCAGCGCTTCATCGGCTGCGAGCACGCCAAGGTGCTGGGCCTGGGCATCTCCATGGGCCCCGTGACGTTCTATCACGCGCTGGAAGACGCCATGGGCGACGCCTTCCCCGTGCCCGTCTGGGAAGCCGATGCAAAGCTGCTGGCCTGCCTGGACCACGCCGGCCGGCGCTGGGAGGTGCCCGTGCGCCCGTTCGACCAAGCCGTCGCCCAGCGCCGCATCGACCATGCAAGCCGGGATGATTTGCGCGATTATTTTGCGCGCGAGTTCGATGCCGCCGGCCTGCGCGTCAACGGCCAGGTGGGCGATGCGGCGTCGTGGTGCATTCCCGCGCAGGCGTTTTATGCGCACCTGCACCAGCTGGCGTCCGAACACGTGACGATCTACGCGAGCGCGGCGCAGCTGGCGGCCCGGCCCATCGGGCGCGCATGAAAAAGCCGCCCGGTTCGTCATGACACCGGGCGGCTCTCATTGGATCAGCGAGGACATCAAGCCTGCGGGCGATCCGCCTTCTTCTCTCTTGCGACGATATACAGCAGCACGATGATGACGGCATACGGCAGCAGCGACAGCGCATCCGAGTGCAGGCCCGCGTAGAACGGATTGCCATGCTCGGCCCAGTCGGCCATCATCTGGTCGAAGTGCGTCAACACGCCGGCCGTGATCGCGATGATGATGCCGGCCAGCGCGCCGCCGGCGATGTAGCCGGAAGCGAGCAGCACGCCCGAACTGCGGTCGCCCGCCAGCTGGCGCTCTTCTTCATTCAGCTTGGCGTTGTGTTCCAGTTTGTTGTTGCGGCGGTCCGCCAGCCAGCGTACCAGGCCGCCGACGAAAATCGGCAAGGTGGACGACAGCGGCAGGTACACGCCCACCGAAAACGCCAGCGACGGGATGCCGGCCATCTCCAGTACCACGGCGATCATCACGCCGAACAGCACCAGGGTCCACGGCAGCTGCTGGTCGAGGATGCCCTTGATGATGTAGGACATCAGCACGGCCTTCGGCGCATCATATTTCTTCACTTCCGAACCATCGGGGCGCTTGCTGTAATGGCCATTGATGCCCGGATCGACCAGGTAAGCCAGCTGGCCATCTTCCTTGACGAAATACTTGCCGGCCGGGCCGCCCACGGTGTCCGTCTTTTGCCAGACTTTATACGTGTTGTGGTCCGTATCGGCTTGCGGGCCATGCAGCTCGCCCGTCACCGTCAGCTTCGACGCATCGACCGTCAGGCCAGGCGCCACTTGCGCGGCTGGCACATAGACGGTGCTCGCTTCGTTCAGCTTCAGCAGAATCGGTCCGAGGATCAGCGCCGACGACAAGGCGCCCGCCAGAATCGCGTACTGCTGCAGGCGCGGCGTGGCGCCCACCAGGTAGCCGGTTTTCAAATCCTGCGAGGTGGTGCCCGCATTGCTGGCGGCGATGCACACGATGGCGCCCACCGACAAGGCCGTCACATAGTAACGCCCGCCCGTCCAGCCCATGATCAGGAAGATCAGGCAGGTAAACAGCAAGGTGGCCACGGCCATGCCGGAGATCGGGTTCGACGACGAACCGATTTCGCCCGTCAGGCGCGACGACACGGTGGCGAACAAAAAGCCGAAGACGAGGATCAGCAGCGCGCCGAGGAAATTCATGTGCAGCGGCGTGGCGAAGGTGATCACGGCGATGATGGACAGGCAGCCGATGATGACCCATTTCAGGGGGATATCCTGGTCCGTGCGCAAGGTGGAAGTGTTCTTGACGCCCTTGCCGATGCCTTTCAGGCCGGCCGACAGGCTGCGCCAGATCATGGGCATGGCGCGCACCAGGGAAATCAGGCCGCCGGCGGCCACGGCGCCCGCGCCGATATACAGCACGTAGGCGCTGCGCACGTCGTCGGCGCCCATTTCGCTGATCAACTTGGTGCCCGGCGAGAGCACGGTGGTCAGGCTGTCGCCGAAGAACTTGATCATCGGGATCAAGAGCAGGTACGACAGCACGCCGCCGGCCGCCATGGTGGCGGCGATGCGCGGGCCGATGATGTAGCCCACGCCCAGCAATTCAGGGGAAATCTCGGCGCCGATGGAGCCGCCCTTGAGCGGCGCGGCAAATTCCACGCCCGGCGTGTCTCTCCAGCCCTTGAACGAGATATTGAAGACTTTATACAGCAAGCCGACGGCAAAACCGCCGAAGATGATCTTCGCGCGGCGCTTGGCGTCCAGCGCGGCAGCCGAATCCTTTTCGATGCTTTCACCGGCGGCGATGCGCGATTCTTCCGTGGCGGCCGCCTTGAGCACTTCGGCGCAGGCCGTGCCTTCGGGGAATTTGAGTTCCTTGTGCTGGTCGACGATCATGGTGCGGCGCATGGGGATCATCATCAGGATGCCCAGCAGGCCGCCGAGGATACCGACCAGCATGACCCTGGAGATTTCCAGGTCGAAGCCGAGGATCAAAATGGCCGGCATGGTCACGCCCAGGCCGAAGGCCAGCGATTCGCCGGCCGAACCGGCCGTTTGCGTGATGCTGTTTTCCAGGATCGACGAATCCTTGCCGCCCACCTTCTTGGCCAGGCCGAACAGGGTAATCGCAATGACCGCGACGGGAATCGAGGCGCTGACGGTCAGGCCCACTTTCAGCACCAGGTACAGCGAGGAGGCGCCAAAGACCATCCCCAGGATGACGCCCATGAACAGCGCGCGGAAGGTCATCTCGGGCAGCTTCGCATCGGCCGGGATATAGGGCTTCACGACGCTCGGTGTTGCATCTTTTGCCATGGATATTTCCTTAATTTTTAAAAATAAACAGCCCGGATTGACGCCCGGGCTATTTTCTTGAAGCCGAGACTATCGCACAGCCGCGTTTCGATGAAAAGGTTTTTTGCTCCCGGTCCCGGCGCCCCGCCCGCACGGGAAGCGCCGCAGCATTGGTCTATAATCGCTGCCACCGTGCCTTGCACGCTCACGTGAGACTGCCTTGACTGCCAAACGAACCGGATTCCCCTGGCCTTCCCGCCGCGCCACCGTGCGCGCTATCATCATCGCCGGCTGCGCCGCGCTGGCCGCCGCCGTGCTGCTGGCAGCTTATCTGTTCCTGTACGTGCGCCCGCGCCTGCCCGAACTCGACGTCATCACCGACTACCAGCCAAAGATACCGCTGCGCGTCTACACGGCCGACAATGTGCTGATCGGCGAATTCGGCGAAGAGCACCGCGACTTCGTGCCGATAGCGCAAGTGCCGGAAATGATGAAAAAAGCTTTGCTGGCCATCGAGGATGGCCGCTTCTACGAGCACCACGGCATCGACTTCGTGCGCGCCGGCGGCGCCGTGCTGTCGAATCTGCGCCACGGCTTCGGCCACGGCGGCGGCTCCACCATCACCATGCAGGTGGCGCGCAATTTCTTCCTGACGCGTGAAAAAGTCGCCTCGCGCAAGCTCAATGAAATCATGCTGGCCCTGAAAATCGAGGCGGCCCTGTCGAAAGAGCAGATTCTCGAGCTGTACATGAACCAGATGTACCTGGGCCAGCGCTCGTTCGGTTTCGGCAGCGCGGCGCAGACGTACTTCGGCAAGCCACTGTCCGAATTGTCGATCGCGGAAATGGCCATGCTGGCCGGCTTGCCGCAAAACCCCTCGCGCCATAACCCGATCAGCAATCCGAAAAAGGCGCACGCGCGCCAGCAACTGGTCTTGAAACGCATGCGCGAACTCGATTACATCAGCGAAGGCCAGTACCAGCAGGCGCTGGCGCAGCCGCTGCATATCAATACCCGCGGCAAGCAGGGTTTCGACACGCATGCCGAATACGTGGCCGAACTGGCGCGCCAGGCCGTGTATGCCCAGTACAAGGAAGACAGCTACACCAAGGGCATCAGCGTCTACACGACGATCCTGAAAGCGGACCAGGACGCGGCCTACGCCTCGACGCGCCGCAACGTCATCGCCTATGACCAGCGCCACGGCTACCGCGGCCCGGAAACCTTCATCGACATGCCGGTCGATCCCGAGCAGCGCGACGACGCCATCGATGCGGCGCTGCAAAAACGCCCGGACAGCGACGGCCTGATCGCCGCCGTCGTCACGGAAGTGGCCAGCGGCAAAGTGGTGGCCGACACGGGCGATGGCGACGCCAAGGCCATCACGGGTGATGGCTTGCGCTTTGCCGCTCCTGCCCTCTCCGCCAAGGCCAGCGCCGGCATCAAGCTGCGCCCGGGCGCCGTGATCCGCATCAGCCAGGATGGCAAGGGCAACTGGGCCATCACGCAAGTGCCGCTGGTGGCCGCCGCCTTTGTGTCGCTCGATGCGGAAACGGGCGCCTACCACGCCATGGTGGGCGGTTTCGATTACAACCTGCAGAAATTCAACCACGTCACGCAGGCGTGGCGCCAGCCCGGTTCGGCCATGAAGCCGTTCGTATATTCGGCGGCGCTGGAAAAAGGCTTTTCGCCGGCCACTCTGATCAACGACGTGCCACTGGAAATGCAGGCGGGCGGCAAGGTGTGGGCGCCGCAGAATGACGACTTCAAGTTCGACGGCCCCATCACCATGCGCTACGCGCTGGCGCAATCGAAGAACGTGGCCTCGGTGCGCATCCTGCGCGCGCTAGGCGTGTCGTACACGCACGACTTCATGGAAAAATTCGGCTTCGATCCAAAGCGCCAGCCCAGCAATCTCACCATGGCGCTGGGCACGGGTTCCGTCACGCCCGTGCAGATGGCGGGCGCCTACGCCCTGTTCGCCAACGGCGGCCACCAGGTGGAACCGTATTTGATCGACCGCATCGTCGACGCCAGGGGCACGGTGCTGATGCAGACCAAGCCGCCCGCGCCGAACGATGACAAGACCCTGGCGCTGGACCCGCGCAACGCCTTCGTGATGGACAGCATGCTGCGCGAAGTCACGCGCACGGGCACCGGCGCGGCGGCGACGAAAAAACTGGGACGCGGCGACATCGCCGGCAAGACGGGCACCACCAGCGACGCCGTCGACGGCTGGTTCGCCGGCTATGGCGGCGGCATCGTGGCGGTGGCGTGGATGGGCTATGACGAACCCAAATCCCTGGGCGGGCGCGAATTCGGCTCCTCGCTGGCCATGCCGATCTGGATCGACTACATGCGCACGGCCCTGTCGGCGCGCCCGCAAATCACGCGCGCCGTGCCGGCGGGCCTGAGCCAGGTCGACGGCGAGTGGCTGTACGACGAATTCATCGACATGAATGGCGTCAAGACGCTGGATATGGATGTGGAAACGCCGACGGATCCGGCTGCCGTGCCGGAGACGGTGCCGGTGGAAACCACGAACTGATGAGCCCGTAGGTCGGGTTAGCCGGAACGGCGTAACCCGACAAGCCGCCGTTGGCGGCGTTTTTACGCCGCCTTGACCATGCTCAAATACCCGCGCACCGTACTGACGACGCTGTCGGCGAAATCATCGACATTGACCTTCGCGGCGCGGTACTTCCAGCGTTTCACGTACCAGTCCTGGAACAGGGCCAGGCAGTGTGCGGCCAGCAAGGTGGGATCGCCCTGCGGCTTCGCTTCGATTTCGGCAATGGTGGCGGCGATCAGGGTCTGCACATACAGTTCCGAATTTTTCGCCATGCTGCGCTGCTCCACCTGCAGCACGCGCGAATCCATGAAGACAAAATAAAACCACGGCTGCAGCACTTCGGACAGGTAGATCGACGAGCGTATCATCGCTTCCAGGCGGTCCAGCGGCGACTTCACGTCCACAAACAGCAGCGGCAAGGCTTGCGTGGCGTGGCGCACCACGTCCTCGATCATTTCAGCCAGTTGATCCTTGCTGGTGATGTAGCCATACAGGCCGCCCATCGACAGCCCCGTCTCGCGGCACAAATCGCGCAAGCTCATGGCGCGGAAGCCCACGTCATTGGCCAGGCGGAAGGTGGCGACGAAGATGCGTTCAAGGTTTTCCAGTGCCGGCTTGCGGCGCTTGACGCCGATACGGCCCGCGTGGCGGTCAAGAATATATTCCCAGATATTTTCGCCATTCAAAGGCGTCATCTGCTGAAACTGTTCAAAATTAAAATGGGTCGACAAGTGCATTCCCAAGTAACGGTTATGAGCGGTGTAAATACAGCGCCGGAAAATGGCCCTGCAAGACGGCGGGACTGCGGATTTCGGGGCGATTATAGCTCAGGAAAACAACTATTTGACTTTTCAACTATGCAATGGGCGTATAAGCAACGAGGAATGCGCACAGTTATTGCGCTGCATCATGCAATTCAAATGCTTTTTCCATCCAGCAGTGCTACATTTCAAAAACCGAGCGCTCGCTATATTTAAGACATCAATAGAATGTAAGGCCCGCACGCGGTAATCGCTACAGCTTCGACATTTCCACTTATTTCCACTATTAACCGGTGAGTGATTTGGCCGGTCACAAATACATAACGGAGACAAAATGAAGACTCGCTTCTGGCAACTGCTATCGACCCTGCTGTTTTCCCTCGCCATCCTGCCCGGCAGCGCCAGCGCCGCCGGCTACACGCAGACCAAGTACCCGATCGTGCTCGTGCACGGCCTGTTCGGCTTCGACAAGCTCGGTCCCGTCGAATATTTTTATGGCGTCCCCGCCGCCCTGCGCAGCGGCGGCGCGCAAGTGTATGTGACCACCGTGTCGGGCGCCAACAGCACGGAAGTGCGCGGCGAGCAGCTGCTGTCGCAGGTGCGGCAAATCCTCGCCGCCACGGGCGCGGCCAAGGTCAATCTGATCGGCCATAGCCACGGCGGCCCCACGGCCCGCTATGTCGCTTCCGTGCGCCCCGACCTGGTGGCGTCCGTCACCAGCGTGGCCGGCGTGAACAAGGGCTCCAAGGTGGCCGATATCCTCAGCGGCGCCATTCCCAACACCAGCAATGCGCTGGGCAATGCGCTGGCCTCGCTGATCGGCATTTTGTCCGGCAACAAGGGCTTGCCGCAAAACGCGGGCGCCTCGCTGGCGTCGCTGTCCACGGCCGGCTCGCTGGCGTTCAATAGCCGCCACCCGCAAGGCGTGCCCACCTCGGCCTGCGGCGAAGGCGCCTACCAGGTGCAAGGCGTGCACTATTTTTCGTGGAGCGGCGCGCAGCCGTACACGAACGTGCTCGACGTGGGCGACCCGGCACTGGCGGCCATCAGCCTGGCCTTCGGCGGCGTCAAGAACGATGGCCTGGTCAGCAGCTGCTCCAGCCACCTGGGCAAGGTGATCCGCGACGACTACGCCATGAACCACCTCGATGAAGTCAACCAGTTCGTCGGCATCGTCAATCTGTTCGAGACCAGCCCCGTCACCGTCTTCCGCCAGCAAGCGAACCGCCTGCAAGGCCTGGGACTGTAAGGAGAAGCGCATGCACGCGAAATGGATCATCGGCGGCAGCTTGGCGGCGCTGGCCCTGTACCTGGCGCTGCGCCCCGGTGAACCACCCGCCCCGCCGCCGGAAAAGGCGGAACCGGACCTGTTCGCGTTCGTGCGCTCGATGGAAGGCACGCGGCCCGACGGCAACGTGACGGTGGCCGCCGGCGACAAGCTGGTGGTCGACGCGGAACTGGCCCACCTGTTCGACTACTACCTGGCGGGCCTCGGCGAAAAGCCGCTGGCCGCCATCCGCAGCCAGATCGAGGCGGAACTCGACAAGCGCCTGGCGCCCGCGCCCGCCAGCGAAGCGAAACGCCTGCTGGGCGCTTACCTGGCCTACAAGCAGGCGCTGGCCGGCGCGGAACAGGCCTTGCCGGCGCAAGCCGATGCGGCCCTGGCGGCGCACGCGCGCCTGCAAGCCATGAGGGCCTTGCGCGGCAATTACTTTACGCCCGAGGAAAGCGCGGGCCTGTTCGGCGCCAGCGACGCATATGACGACGACGCCGTGGCGCGCATGGCCATCCTCGGCGACAGCTCGCTCGACGAGGCGCAGCGACAGGCGCAACTGGCCGCGCTGGACCAGAAAATGTCGCCGGCCCAGCGCGCAGCGCGCGACGCGCCGCTGCAGGTGGCGCAGCTGGACGCCTCCGTCAAGGCCTTGCGGGCACAGGGCGGCGGCGAGAATGAAGTCTACCGCCTGCGCGCCAGCACCTTCACGCCGGCGGCGGCGGCGCGCCTGGCGGAGCTGGACCGCGAGGAATCGCAGTGGCAGCAACGCATCATCGCGTACCAGGCTGCCAAGGCACAGCAGGCCAGCCTTCCCGGCGGCGCGCAGGATGCGGCAGCCCTGCAGCAGCTGCGCGACGCCAGTTTCACGCCGGAGGAACAGCGCCGCCTGGGCGCCTACGAATAGCGCTCAAGCCAGCTGCGCCAGCAAAGCCGCCGCCGCCATCACATCCGTCGTCTCGCGTCCCTGACGGTAACCGGCATGCACAGGGGCCAGCACGGCATGCGCGGCGACGGCGCGGCCTTGCGCCTGCAGCACGGCCGCCAGGCTGGTGGCGCAGCGCAGCTCCCAGCCCGGCACCTGCTGGCCCCTGGCCAGCTGCAGCGCTTCTTCCAGCTGCACCCGCACCGCTTCCAGGCCGGCCGCATCGTCGTGCGCCAGCGCGCGCCAGCGGTGGTGCGCGTCGCGGCGCAGCACTTCCGGCGCGCTCCACGGCGCCAGGCCCATGCGCGCGCGCCGCAGCGCCTGGCTATCGGCGGCCGCGTCGTGCAGGGTGGCCATCAGATCGACCTGTATCGGCCAGCTGCGCACCGACGGCCAGGGGAACTGTGTCAGCGCCTCGCCCCCGTCGAGCAGGCGCTGGTAGGCAGCGCCCCAGGCGCTCCAGTACAGCAAGCCATAGCGGGCCGCGTGCTCGCACAGCAGGCAAATCCACGCATGCGCCAGTTCCCGCTGCCCGCACCACAGGGCGACGGGAATGGCATTGATGGCCAGCGCCACGCACAGCGTGACGCCATTGTGCTCGAAGCCCACCGTCACCGCCTCGCGCGCCAGCGCCAGTGCGTCGTCGGGGCGGCCCTGCATCCACAGGCAGCGCGCCAGCGTGCCGCGCAGGCACACCTGGTGATCGGCCAGCAAGGCATTGTTGAAGCCGAGCTGCGCGGCGCCCTCGGGATGCGCGAGCACCATGCGCGCCAGCGCCGCCGACTGCGCGTAGCGTCCCTGCACATACTCGCCCACGGAACGCATGCGCGCCAGCACCAGGCGCATCGCCGTGTCATCGCGCGTGTCGCACAGGATGGCCAGCTCGGTGACGTAACTGTCGGCGCGCTGGAAGTCGGCCAGCTTCAGGCTGCAGATCCACATGCCGCAGATCGCTTCGGCACGGCGGCTGCCATCGTCCGTGCGCATGGCCAGCGCATAGCCGCGCTGGAACGAACGCAGCATGGTGCCGGTGATGCCCTGCGTATGCAGCAACAGGTGCGCCTGCGAGGCATGCAGCTGCATCTCGCTGTCGGGGTCGTCCACGGCATGCGCGGCCATGCGCTCGAGCGCCCGCTCGACGCGCACGCGGTATTCATCCATCAGCGACAGCTGATAGAACAGGGTTTGCGCGGCCAGGGTCAGCGCCACGCCCAGCGCCACGTCGCCCTCCTCGCCGAAGGCCCAGTCGATGGCGGCGCGCAGGTCGTCGACATGGCGGCCGTAGCGCGCGCTCCATTGGGCCGGCGGCATGCTTGCCCAGTCGGCGGCGATGCGCCCGGCCAGGCCCAGGCAATGGCGCGCATGGCGCAGCAGCACGGCGCCCGCATCCCCGCCCGCCGACAACTGCGCGCCAGCATACGCGCGCGTGGTGTCGAGCAACCGGTAATACACATGCTGGCGGCAAAACTCGATGCTGACGAGGGACTTGGCCGCCAGGTCCGCCAGCGTGTCGAACACGTCGCAGCCCGCCACGGCGCTGGCCGACTCGAGGCGGAAGCGGCTCTTGAACACACTCAGCGCCTGCAGCACCTGGCGCTCTTGCGCGTCGAGCAGGCCATAGCTCCAGTCCAGGGTGGCGCGCAAGGTCTGGTGGCGCAAGGGCATGTTGCGCGCGCCGCGCGTGAGCAGGCGAAAGCGGTCATCGAGCTGGCGGCGCAATTCGTGCAGGCCGAAATGGCCGATGCGCCCGGCCGCCAGCTCCAGCGCCAGCGGGATGCCGTCGAGGCGCCGGCAAATGTCGACCACCACGGGCACGTCGGCGTCAGCCAGCACGAAGGCATCGTCGACGGCCGCGCAGCGTTCGCAAAACAGCTGCACCGCGGCGAAATGCCGGAGCGCCGCCGCATCGGACACGGCGTCGGCCGGCGGCAATTCCAGCGCGGGCAGGCGCTGCAGCTGTTCGCTGCTGAGGCGCAGCGGCTCGCGGCTGGTGGCCAGCAGGTGCAGCAACGGCGCGCCCTTGAGCAAGGCGTCGGCCAGCGTGGCGGCCGCGCCGATCACGTGTTCGCAGTTATCGAGCACGAGCAGCATGTGGCGCGGGCGCAGATAGGCCAGCAGGACTGGCATGGCGTCGCCGGCCGGCACCGCCACGCCCAGCGCCGTGGCCAGCGCCAGCGGCACCAGGCGGTCCTCGTCCAGCGGCGACAGGTCGACGAAACACACGCCGTCGGCATAGCGGCGCAGCACGCGCGTGGCCAGGCCGACGGCCAGCGTGGTCTTGCCGATGCCGCCCGGACCGGCAATGCACAGCAGGCGCAATTGCAGCAGCTGGTTGGCCATCGTTTGCAGCACCTCGGCGCGGCCCAGCATGCGCGTCAGCATGACGGGCAGATTGTGGCGCGGCTCGGCGCCAGCCGCACCGGATGCCGGACGGCCCGTGTGCGCCAGCGGCGCCAGGAAGCCGTAGCCGCGACCGGGGATGGTGGTGATGTAGCGCTGGCCGTCGCGGCCATCACCGAGCGCCTTGCGCAGCGCCGCCAGATGCACGCGCAAGGTCGCGTCGTCGACCACGGCATTGGGCCAGACGATGGCCACCAGTTCATGCTTGTCGACGATGTCGCCAGCGCGCTCCAGCAGGGCCAGCAGCAAGTCCATGGCCCTGCTGCCCAGGCGCAGCGCGCGGTCGCCCTCGAACAGCAGGCGCTCCAGCGGCAAAAGGCGAAACGGGCCAAAGACATAGGCCGGGACGGGACTGTTTATCATTCTTGCGTGGGGGAGTAGGTGTTAAAGCACGCGGCTTGCAGTGGCCATATTCTACTGAGCATCCGCGCCATGCCGCATGGCGCCATGTTTCGACACTGTTACAAGGCCGGCGGACAGCAGCGCGGCCACCTCGTCCGCAGGCGCCGGGCGGTGCAGATAAAAGCCCTGCACCTGCGGGCAGCCCAGCCGCCGCAGCTGCGCCAATTGCTCACCGTTTTCCACGCCCTCGGCCAGCGCCTGCAAGCCCAGGCCGCGCGCCAGCGCCAGGGTCGAGGCGACGATGACGGCGTCGCGGCCACCGCTGCCACTGCTGCCCAGGTCGTGGATGAAGGAACGGTCGATCTTGATGGTATGAATCGGCAGCAGCCTGACATGGCTCAAGCCCGAATGGCCGGTGCCGTAATCGTCGAGTGAAATGGCCAGGCCCAGCGCGCGCAGCTGGCGCAATCCCTGCGCCGCCTGCGCCATGTCGTCGATGCAGCAGCTTTCCGTCACTTCCAGCTCCAGCAGGCAGGCGGGAATGGCGTGGCGCCGCAGGCAGCCCAACACGAAATCGGGTAACTGCGCCGGCAACTGCGGCTGGCACAGCTGGCGCGCCGAGATATTCACCGCGACCGGCACCAAAGGCAGGCCCTGCGCGCGCCACTGCGCCAGCTGGCGGCAGGCCGCATCGATGCCCCAGTTGCCCAGCGCGGCGATGGCGCCAGTCTGCTCGGCCAGGCCGATGAATTCGTTCGGATAGACCAGGCCGTGGCGCGGATGGTTCCAGCGCAGCAGCGCTTCGAGGCCGACCAGACGCAATTGCGCCGTATCGAACTTGCCCTGGTAGTGAAAGCAGAATTCGCCGCAGGCGATGGCGCTGTCCAGGCGCCGCTGCAACTCCCGGCTGCGCGCCGGCGCCCGGCACAGCCGCGCCAGCGCGACCTGCCAGAAGCTTGCCAGGCGCGCCACTAGGCCGGCAGGCGCGGCACGGCAGACGCAGGGCGGCCCGCCAGAACCGCCGGCCCCTGGCGCAGGCGAAACACGCTGACCACCTGCAGCAGCTTCGCCGCCTCGCCCTCCAGCGATTGCGATGCGGCCGCCGCCTCTTCCACCAGGGCGGCGTTTTGCTGCGTCACTTCGTCCATCTGCAGCACCGCCTGGCTGACCTGGCCGATGCCCGTGCTTTGCTCGGCGCTGGCGGCCGTGATGTCGGCCACCATCTGGCTCACGCGCCCCACGGCCGCCACCACGTCCTGCATCGTGGCGCCGGCCTGCGCCACGAGGGCCGCGCCGGCGTCCACCTGCTGCGTGGAATTGGCGATCAGGGCGCGGATATCGCGCGCCGCCGCCGCGCTGCGCTGCGCCAGATTGCGCACTTCCGTCGCCACGACGGCAAAGCCGCGCCCCTGCTCGCCGGCACGCGCCGCCTCGACGGCCGCGTTCAGGGCCAGGATATTCGTCTGGAAGGCCAGCATGTCGATCACGCCGATGATGTCGGCGATCTGCGCCGAGGACGCGCTGATGGCGTCCATCGTATGGATCACCTGCCCCACGGCTTGCCCGCCGGCGCCGGCGATGTTCGCCGCCTCGACGGCCAGCACGCTGGCATGGCGGGCATTGTCCGCGTTCTGCTGCACCGTGGAACTGAGTTCTTCCATGGCCGACGCCGTCTGTTCCAGCGAGCTGGCCTGCTCCTCGGTACGCGACGACAGGTCGATATTGCCGGCCGCGATCTGCGACGACGCCGTGGCGATGGTGTCGGTGCCGCCGCGCACCTGCTGCACAATGTCGAGCAGGTTGCCGTTCATGATGCACAGCGCGTCGAGCAGCTTGCCCGTTTCATCGCCGGCGTGGCGGCCGAAGGTCGACGTCAGGTCGCCGGCGGCCACGGTCTGCGCCACCGTCAGGGCATGGCGCAGCGGATTGACGATGCTGCGCGTGACCAGCCAGGCGGTGACGAGCGAAAAGAGCACGGCCAGCGCGCTCAGCGCCAGCATCATGTTGCGCGCCGTGACGTATTCATGGCGCACCTGGGCGCCCGCCTGCTCCATCAGCTCATGCTGGTGCGCGATGAGGCTTTCCAGCGCCGCCATGTAGCGCAGCTGCTCGCCGCGCACGGTGCCGAGCAGCAAAGTCGTCGCTTCGTCGCGCGCGCCCTCTTCCAGCAGGGCCAGCACCTTGTCGCGCCCGGCGTTGAACGCGGCGCGCGCCTGCGTCACGGCCGCCATCTGCTGGCGGCCCTGCGGCGACAGCACCACTTTGTCCAGCTGCGCCAGGCCCTGTTCCGTTTCGCCGCCCGCCCTGGCGATGGTGGCGCGTTCCTGCGCCAGCTGCCGCGGCTCCGTCATCAGGAGCAGGTTGCGCGAGGAGCGCGCGATGATGTTGACATTCTTGATGATGTCGTTGGCCAGCACGGTTTTCGGATATTTGTCGTCGATCACGTCGCGCATGCGCAGTTCCAGGCTGGACAGGCGCAGCATGCCCAGCATGGCGGTCGCCAGCAGCAGCAAGGTCAACAACGCAAAGGAGCAGCGCAGGCGCGTGCCGATTTTCATATTTGCCATCTTTATTCGCATCCTTCAGTGTGGTGCATCGGTCATCGCGCCGGGCTCGCATGCAAGGCTGACGGCAATGGCTGCCGCCTGCCAGGTATGGCTGGACGCAGCAGGCGGAGGGGTCAGCCGGGATGTGGCCGAGGCGGGAACAAGGGTGGTACGGCAGGCAGTGTGAGTTATCTCACAAGCAATGTCGCGTTAAGTTTTGCAAAGATTTGCTTAGATGGCAAAACAGCTATTTTTATAACGCTGTTTTTTTAGTAAGTAGTAACCGCAGTGCACAGGCAAAACGGCCGCACAAGGCGGCCGTCCGTTAGCGCATGCTGGCGCCGTCAATCGATCAGAACACTTCCCACTCGTCGTCGCGCGGCGCGCTCTGGCGCTGGGACGGCACGGCGTGCAAGGCCGGGCGGCCTGCGGCGGGGCGCGATGCAGCCCCCGGCGCCGGACGCTTCAGCGCGGCGTTGGCCACCACGGCGCGCGGCGCGGCCGGCTTGGCGTTCGCGCGCGCGGCAGGCGCCTGGGCGCCATCGAGCTTGAAGACGCTGACCACGTCGGCCAGCTGGCCCGATTGCTCCTGCAGGGATTCGGCAGCGGCCGCCGCCTCTTCCACCAGGGCCGCGTTTTGCTGCGTCACCTGGTCCATCTGGCCGATGGCCTGGTTGATCTGGTCGATGCCCGAGCTTTGCTCCTGCGTGGCCAGGCTGATTTCCGCCATGATGTCCGTCACGCGCTGCACGCTGGAGACGATTTCGGCCATCGTGCTGCCCGCCTCGGCCACCAGCTTGCTGCCCGCGTCGACGGCCACGACGGAGTCGCCGATCAGGGTCTTGATTTCCTTCGCTGCCGCCGCCGAACGTTGCGCCAGGTTGCGCACTTCCGTCGCCACGACGGCGAAACCGCGCCCCTGCTCGCCCGCGCGCGCCGCTTCCACTGCCGCATTCAAGGCCAGGATATTCGTCTGGAAGGCGATGCCGTCGATGACGGAAATGATGTCGACGATCTTGCGCGACGAGTCGTTGATGGCGTCCATGGTCTCGACCACCTTGCCCACCACGGCGCCGCCCTTGACGGCCACGCCCGAGGCGCTCAGCGCCAGCTGGTTCGCCTGCTGGGCATTGTCGGCATTCTGCCGCACGGTGGACGTCAGCTCTTCCATCGACGACGCCGTCTCTTCCAGCGAACTGGCTTGCTCTTCCGTGCGCGAGGACAGGTCCAGGTTGCCGCTGGCAATTTCCGACGAGGCAGTGGCGATGGTTTCCGTGCCGCTGCGCACCTGGCCGACGATGCTGACCAGGCTGGAATTCATGTCTTTCAGCGCCTGCAGCAGCTGGCCCGTTTCTTCCGTCGTGTGCACCTCGATATTGCTCGTCAGGTCGCCCGAGGCCACCGTTTGCGCCACTTTCACGGCCGAATTGATCGGCTGCGTGATGGCGCGCGTGATGTAAGCGGCGCAGCCGATGCCCAGCGCGGAAGCCAGCAAGCCGAGGATGACCATCAGGCTTTCCGAGCGGATCACGGCCGCGCTGCCGTCCTTGACGCTGGCATCGGCCACGCCGTTATTGAGCTTGATGATGTCGTTGAGCGTGCCTTCGGCCTTGCCGAACAGCGCGCGCGAATCCTGATACTGCTTGTAGAAAGTCACGAACAACTCTTTCTGCCGCGGCTCGTCGCGGTTGTCGGCCAGCTGGCGCAAGATGGCGCGCACCTTGTCGTCATCGCCCTTCCAGGCCGCCCACTCGCCCTGGAAGCGCTGCCACAGCGCGGCTTCCTCTGGCGTTTGCGGCAGCGGCTCGTACAGCTTGCGGCCCGCCTCGATATTGTTCCAGGCCTTGGTGCGCAGCTGCAGCGCTTCCGCGAACTTGTCCTGTGCCTGGTAATTGTTTTCATAGATGGCGGCCGTCAGGGTGGCGGCGGCGACGGCCGTCTGGCCTTCGCTGATCATCATCAAGCCCTGGATCGACGGCAGGCGCACCACGCCGATTTCATTGACGGCGCGGCCCACGGTGGCGATGCCCGTGTAGCCGCTGATGCCCACCACCAGCAAGGCCGCCATCATCACGGCAACGAGCGTCGCCAACTTCCATTTGATCAGTAAATTCTTAAACATGGCGAGATCCTTTATAAAGTCACGAAGACTGCTGGCGAAGGCGGGGCTGGCATGTTCGAGTAAAACAGCTGACACTTGTATAAAGGTGGCGGGGATGGGGCGTACGCTTCGTTACAATTGGCGAGATTTTATAATAGGAAGCATAGTGGAAAACGGGGACGCTGGCTGTCAAATACTTGATACAAAACAAGATTTATTTCTTTACTGTGGCGTGTATTGCACAGCGGTCAAAAAAATTGACAGAGTGCGCCGCTTTGGTGCAAAAAATCCCGCTGCGCCGCTATTGGCTACGCAGTTGATAGTCGTACAAGATGAGCAACAAGCAAACAACAGGCAGACCATGGCTTATCCTATCGAACACAAACTGGTGATCGGGGTCGCTTCCAGCGCCCTGTTCGACCTGGCCGAATCGCACCAGGTCTACCTCGACAACGGTCCCGAGGAATACCGCAAATACCAGGAAACGCATATCGACACGGTCTTGCCGCGCGGCGTGGCCTTTCCCTTCATCCGCCGCTTCCTGAACATCAACAAGCATTATCCGCGCCAGTCGCCCGTGGAAGTGGTGCTGTTTTCGCGCAATTCGCCGGAAACGGGCTTGCGCGTGATGCACAGCATCGCCCACTACGGCCTCGATATTTCGCGCGCCGCCTTCATGACGGGCAAGTCGCCCTACCCCTACCTGCCCGCCTTCAACGCCTCGCTCTTCCTCAGCGCGAATGAAGACGACGTGCGCAGCGCCCTGGCCTGCGACTATCCGGCCGGCCTGGTGCTGCCGTCGCGCACGGAAGACGACGAGAACGACGAAGAACTGCGCGTGGCCTTCGATTTCGACGGCGTGATCGCCGACGACGAAGCGGAAACCGTCTTCAAGCGCAACAACGACGTCGATGAATTCCACGCCCATGAAACCCTGAACGTGGGCACGCCGCACCGCCCGGGACCGCTGGCCGGCTTGTTCCAGAAGCTGGCCACCATGCAGCGCCTGGAGGAAAGGGCCCAGCGGCGCGACCCCGGCTATAAAAAGATCCTGCGCATCGCCATCATCACGGCGCGCAACGCGCCTTCGCACGAACGGGTCGTGACGACCCTGAAAAGCTGGGGCGTGGCGGCCGACGAAACGTTTTTCCTCGGCGGCATGGACAAATCGCGCGTGCTGGCCGTGTTCAAGCCGCATATCTTCTTCGACGACCAGCTGAGCCACCTCAAATCGGCGGGGGGAACGATACCCATGGTGCACGTCCCCTTCGGGATTGCGAATATCCGCGCGGGCGATGGTCTATAATCTCGCCTGTCAGCGCCGTCACTGGCGGCGCTGCGCGCACCACAGCTGTCCCATTCAACTGCCTCTGCCACTAGTGTCATCGCCTGCATGTCCTTAGACTTAACAAAAGCCCTCCCCAAGCCCGGCAACCGCTATGCGCTGCCCGCCCTGTATGGTTCATCCGACGCCTATGCCCTGGCGCTGGCCGCACTGGAATTGAAAGCGCGGGGCCAGATGCTGGCCGTGGTGGTGGCGCAGGCCAGCGACGGCCAGCGCCTGCTCGATGAAATCCCTTGGTTTGGCGGCAAGGACCTGCGCTGCCATTTGCTGCCGGACTGGGAAACGCTGCCCTACGACGCGTTTTCGCCGCACCAGGATCTGGTCTCCGAGCGCCTGGCCACCCTGCACGAAATCCAGACGCGCCAGTGCGACGTGCTGATCGTGCCGGCCACCACGGCGCTGGTGCGCCTGGCGCCGCCGTCCTTTTTGGCCGCCTACACCTTCTTCTTCAAGAAGGGCGAAAAACTCGACGAAGCACGATTGAAGTCGCAGCTGACCCTGGCCGGCTACAGCCATGTCTCGCAAGTGATGTCGCCCGGCGAATACTCGGTGCGCGGCGGCCTGCTCGACCTGTTCCCCATGGGTTCGGCCCTGCCCTACCGGCTCGACCTGTTCGGCGACACCATCGAAACCATCCGCACGTTCGATGCCGACACCCAGCGCTCGCTGTATCCCGTGCATGAAGTGCGGCTGCTGCCGGGGCGCGAATTTCCCATGGATGAAGCGGCCCGTACCACCTTCCGCAACCGCTGGCGCGAACAGTTCGAAGGCGATCCATCGCGCTCGGTGGTCTACAAGGACATCAGCAGCGGCATCGCCTCGGCCGGCATCGAATATTATCTGCCCCTGTTTTTTGTACAAACGGCCACCTTGTTCGACTATCTGCCGCCCGACGCCTCGCTGGCCCTGGTGGGCGAGATCGATGCGGCCATCGGCCGCTTCTGGACCGATACCCAGTCGCGCTACCGCTTTTTAAAAGCGGACCGCGAACGTCCGATTTTGCCGCCCGATTCGCTGTTCCTGTCCGACGAACAGTTTTTCGGCCTGGCCAAGCCGTACCCGCGCCTGGCGATTGCGAAGTCGAACGATGCGCTGGCGTCCGAACTGTCGGCGCCCGTGCCGAACATCGCCGTCAACCGCCGCGCCGACGACCCGCTGGCCAACCTGCGCAGCTACCTGCTGCAAGCGGGCCGCCGCGTGATGATCTGCGCCGAATCGAACGGCCGCCGCGAAACCTTGCAGCAGTACTTCACCGAATACGATCTGCACCTGACGCCGGTGGAGGGCAGCGACGGCTTCCTGCAGTCCGACGCCAAGCTGATGCTGGGCGTGGCGCCGCTGCATGCGGGCTTTGAATTGTTCACGCCCGAGGGCAACCTGGCCTTCATTACGGAGACGGAGCTGTATGCCGGTTCCGGCCGCCGGGTCGGCACCAAGAAGCAGGAAGGCGTGACGCAGGTCGAATCGATGGTGCGCGACCTGTCGGAGCTGAAGATCGGCGACCCCGTCGTGCACATCAACCACGGCATCGGGCGCTACATGGGCCTGACCAGCATGGACCTGGGCGAAGGCGAAACGGAGTTCCTGCACCTCGAATACGCGAAAGACACGAAACTGTACGTGCCCGTGTCGCAGCTGCACGTCATTTCCCGCTATTCGGGCGCTTCGCCGGAAGACGCGCCGCTGCATTCGCTCGGCTCGGGACAGTGGGAAAAAGCGAAAAAGCGCGCCGCCGAACAGGTGCGCGACACGGCCGCCGAGCTGCTCAACCTGTATGCGCGGCGCGCCCTGCGGCAGGGCCATTCGTTCGAATTCTCGTCGCACGACTACCAGCGCTTCGCCGACAGCTTCGGCTTCGACGAAACGCCGGACCAGGCCGAGGCCATCCACAACGTCATCAAGGACATGACTTCCGGCAAACCGATGGACCGCCTCGTCTGCGGCGACGTCGGCTTCGGCAAGACGGAAGTGGCCTTGCGCGCGGCCTTCATCGCCGTCATGGGCGGCAAGCAGGTGGCCATCCTGGCGCCCACCACCCTGCTGGCCGAGCAGCATGCGCAAACCTTCGCCGACCGCTTCGCCGACTGGCCCGTACGCATCGCAGAACTGTCGCGCTTCCGCAGCGGCAAGGAAATCACGCAGGCGTTCAAGGGCATGGCCGACGGCACCATCGACATCGTCATCGGCACGCACAAGCTGCTGTCCGACGACGTGAAGTTTACGCGCCTGGGCCTCGTCATCATCGACGAGGAACACAGGTTCGGCGTGCGCCAGAAGGAAGCGCTGAAAGCGCTGCGCGCGGAAGTGGACGTGCTGACCCTGACGGCCACGCCGATTCCCCGCACCCTGGGCATGGCCCTGGAAGGCTTGCGCGACTTTTCCATCATCGCCACGGCGCCGCAAAAGCGCCTGGCCATCAAGACGTTCGTGCGCAGCGAAGGCGAAGCCATCATCCGCGAAGCGTGCTTGCGCGAACTCAAACGGGGCGGCCAGATCTACTTCCTGCACAACGAGGTGGAAACCATCCAGAACCGCCTGGCCATGCTGACGGAACTGCTGCCCGAGGCGCGCATCGCCGTGGCGCACGGCCAGATGCACGAGCGCGACCTGGAAAAGGTCATGCGCGACTTCGTCGCCCAGCGCTTTAATATTTTGCTGTGCACGACCATCATTGAAACGGGCATCGACGTGCCGACGGCGAACACCATCATCATGCACCGCGCCGACAAGTTCGGCCTGGCGCAGCTGCACCAGTTGCGCGGCCGCGTCGGACGCTCGCATCACCAGGCCTACGCCTATTTGCTGGTGCACGACGTGCAGGGTCTGACGAAACTGGCGCAGCGCCGCCTGGACGCCATCCAGCAGATGGAAGAACTGGGCAGCGGCTTTTACCTGGCCATGCACGACCTGGAAATCCGCGGCGCCGGCGAGGTGCTGGGCGAGAGCCAGTCGGGCGAGATGACGGAAATCGGCTTCCAGCTGTATTCGGACATGCTCAACGAAGCCGTGCGCTCGCTGAAAGCCGGCAAGGAGCCGGACCTGGCCGCGCCGCTGGCCTCGACCACCGAGATCAACCTGCACGTGCCGGCCCTGCTGCCGGCCGACTTCTGCGGCGACGTGCACGAGCGCCTGTCGATCTACAAGCGCCTGGCCAACTGCGCCACGCAAGAGAAGATCGACGATATCCAGGAAGAGCTGATCGACCGCTTCGGCAAGCTGCCCGACGCCGTCAAAGCCCTGGTCGAAACGCACCGGCTGCGCATCGCGGCGAAAACCGTGGGCATCGTCAAGATCGACGTGCATGGCGAGGCGGCCACCCTGCAATTCATGGCCAAGCCTCCCATCGACCCGATGCGCATCATCGACCTGATCCAGAAAAACCGCCATATCAAGCTGCATGGCCAGGACAAGCTGAAAATCACGGCCGCCATGCCGGACCTGGCCGCGCGCGTGACACAGATCAAGACCACCATCAAGCAATTGACGGTGTAGACCATTTCGATACTTAATGCAGGACTGCCCCATGACCACTACCAAGAGCATCACCATGAATCTGATCCTGCAGGGCCTGGACGGCGATAGCGCACGCCTCGAACGCATCGCCGCGCTGGCCGCGCCGACCTCCATCACGCGCCTGGGCCCGAACGCCGTGCGCTGCGAACAGATCGCCTACTCGCCCGCGCTGCGCCCCACCATCGAAGTGGCGGCCCAGGCGGCGCAGCTGGACGCCACCTACATGATGGGCCAGCGCGAACTGGCCGAATTCAAGCTCGTGGCGATGGACATGGATTCGACCCTGATCACCATCGAGTGCATCGATGAAATCGCCGACATGCAGGGTCTCAAACCGCAAGTGGCAGCCATCACGGAAGCGGCCATGCGCGGCGAACTCGATTTTAGCGCCAGCCTTACACAGCGCGTGGCCCTGCTCGAAGGCCTTGATGCGTCGGCCCTGCAGCGCGTCTACGACGAGCGTTTGAAACTGTCGCCGGGCGCGGAAACCATGCTGGCGGCCGTGCAAAAAGCCGGCCTGAAAACCCTGCTGGTATCGGGCGGCTTTACCTTCTTCACCGAGCGCCTGAAGGAACGCCTGGGCCTCGACTACACGCATGCGAACGCACTGGAAATCGTCGACGGCAAGCTGACGGGCAAAGTGGTAGGCGGCATCGTCGACGCCGAGGAAAAGCAGCGCACCGTGGAGCGCGTGTGCAAGGAGATGGGCATTTCCCCGTCCGAAGCCATCGTCATGGGCGACGGCGCCAACGACTTGAAAATGATGGGCATCGCCGGCCTGTCCGTGGCCTTCCGCGCCAAGCCCGTGGTGCGCTCGCAGGCCGACGTGGCGCTGAACTTCGTGGGACTCGATGGCTTGCTCAATGTATTGACCTGAGTTGACTCTCTCTGGCGGACGGTGCGCGCAGGGATGCATATTTTTGCTATATTGCAAACTTATGATCATTCCGCCAACCCACCGTGAAAGTACACCGCATGCCGCCACCGCTGCCAGAAGAGATACAACGCCACCTGGATGTGTTTGTCCCCGCCGCGCAAAGCGCCTTTGGTGACGACCTTGCCGCCGCCGTGCTGTTTGGTTCGGCCGCCGATGGCCAGGTGCGCGCCACCTCCGACGTCAACCTGCTGTTGCTGCTCAAGCGCTTTACGCCGCAGGCGGCCGATGCGCTGCGCGGGTCCTTGCGCCTGGCGCATGCCGCCATCGATCTGCAGGTGATGTTCCTGCTCGAGAGCGAATTGACGCAGGCCGCTGACGCCTTCGCCGTCAAGTTCGCCGACATCATCGCGCGCCACAGGGTGCTGCATGGCGTCGACCCTTTTGCCAGCCTGCACACCAGCCGCGACGCCGTGCTGCGCCGCCTGCGGCAAGTGCTGCTGAACCAGCAGGTGCGCATGCGCGAACGGTATATGCTATTGAGCCTGAATGAAGAACAGCTGGCCGGCGCCATCGCCGATGCGGCCGGCCCCCTGCGCGCGGCCGCAGCCTCGCTGGCGCAGCTCGAGGGCAAGCCTGCCCTGTCCGGCAAGCAGGCGCTCGAAGCGTTTGTCGACCAGCTGGGCGAGCCGGCCCTGCACGCCGTCTTGCAAGCCATGTCGGCGGCGCGCGAAACGGCGCGCCTGGCGCCGGGGCAGGCCCTGCCCGCCTTTACGGGCTTGATGACGATTACAGGACACTTGCGCGAGCACGCGGAGCAGATGCGGTGAACGGCCTCAATCCCTTTGACTGGAGCGGACCCTGGTTCCTGCTGGCCTATCTGATCTTCGGCGTGCTCGTGTACTACCTCGCGCGCGAGCTGCTCATACGCATGGAATTGCGCAATCCGCACGCCCAGCTGTCGCTGGCCGATGATCCCTACCGCATCGCCTACCTGCGCGGCGGCGCGCTTGAAGCCGTGAAAATCGCCACCATCGTGCTGGTCGACCGCGGCTTGCTGCGCGCCGATGGCCCGCTGCTGGAGACGGCCAGCGCCGACAGCCTGCGCTTTGCCCGCCATGACATCGAACGCGACGTGCTGCGGCTGTACCTGGGCCGCCAGGGTCACAGCAAGGAACTGGCCGTGCAGGCCGAGATGCTGCCGTCATGCCGCGCCTACCAGGAGGCCTTGACGCAGCAGGAATTGCTGGTCGGCCCGCCGCTGCTGCGCCGGCGCGAACGCATCACCTGGGCCGCGCACTGGCTGCTGCTGACGGTGGCCGCCGTCAAGGCCGTCATCGCCATCAGCCGCCAGCACTACAACCTGCTGTTCCTGGCGGTCCTGCTGGCGATTTTTCTCCTGATGCTGCGCGGCTTGCGCACCCAGGCGACCAGCTGGAGCGCGCAGCGGCTGCTGACCGACTTGCGCATGCTGTTTGGCCGCCTGAACATGCGCTCGTCGCGCCTGAACGCAGGCAGCAGCAGCGCCGACATGGCCCTGCTGGCGGCCATCTTCGGCCTCGGCGCCCTGCCCTTGTCCGTGTACGCCTACGTCGCCGAGCTGTACCCGGTGCCCCGGCCGCAGCAGGGCGGCAGTTCGACGTCGAGCGACTCGGGCGATTCCTCATCGGGCGGCGACGGCGGCGGTTCGTCCTGCGGCAGCGGCTGCGGTGGATGCGGCGGTGGCTGTGGCAGCTAGCCAGGGCGCCACGCGCGACCGCGTCGGCCTGGGCTGGCGCGGCGAACTGGCTGCCGGCATCGTGTCCAACCTGGCGCGGATCGACGTGCTGGAAGTGATCGCCGACGATTATTACCGCGCCTCGCGTACCGGCATCGCGGCCCTGTGCAGCCTGGCGCGCCAGGTGCCGGTCAGCCTGCATGGCGTGGGCATGGGGCTGGCCTCGACGATTCCCGCCGACCCGCGCCGCCTGCATGCGATGGCGCGCCTGATGAAAGAAGTGCAGGCCGAATCGTGGTCCGAGCACCTGAGTTTCGTGCGCGCCGGCGGCGTGGAAATCGGCCACCTGGCGGCGCCGCCGCGCACGCCACGCAGCGCCGCCGGGGCGATCGCCAATATCGCGCTGGCCACGCGCATCGTCGGCAGCGCGCCGCTGATGGAAAACATCGCCACCCTGGTCCAGCCGCCCGCCAGCACGATGGACGAAGCCGAGTGGGTGGCGCAGATTATCCACGGCGCGCAAGTGCCGCTGCTGCTCGACCTGCACAACCTGTATGCGAATGCCGTCAATGCCGGCGAGTCGCCGCAGGAACTGCTGCTGCGCCTGCCGCTGGACAGGGTCGGCGCCGTGCACCTGAGCGGCGGCCACTGGATAGCCGCGCCGGGCGGCGGCCAGCGCCTGCTGGACGACCATCTGCACGACGTGCCGCCCGAAGTCTTCGCTTTATTGACCGTGCTGGCGCGCCAGGCGCCCCAGCCCTTGACGGTGATCGTCGAACGCGACGGCAATTACCCGTCGTTCGAGCATGTGCTGGGCCAGCTGGAGCTGGCGCGCGCGGCCTTGCTCGCGGGGCGAAACACATGAGTTCCCCCGCACTGGAAACCTACCTGGCAAGGCTGTACACGGACGACGCCCTGCGTGCCGCCTTCCTGCTCGATCCTCGTGCGCACGCTTTGCGGCAAGGCTTGTCGCCAGAGGAAGCGGAGGCGATGGCAGCGATGGACCGCGTCGGCCTGCAGATGGCGGCGGCCAGTTATCGCGCCAAGCGGTCCGCGCACGGCAGCACGGCCAGGCCGGCGCAACCCTGGTGGCGCCGGCTGCTGCAAGCCTGGCGCTGAGCACCCGCTACAGCTGCCACATACGCAGCGGCAGCAGTCCCCACCAGGCCAGCACCAGCAGCAGCTGCAAGGCCGCCAGCAAGGCGACCCAATCCCATTTCGCCCACGAACCCGCCTCGGACGCCGTGCCGCGGCTGCGCCAGCAGCGCGCCAGGCCGAACGCCGTCGCCAGCGGCAGCGCGCCCGTCGCCAGCGCCAGCAGCACGCTGGCGATGGTGACGTCGCCCAGGCGCAGATAGGACTGGAAATAGAAGAACGGCAGCGGCAAGAGCAGCGCCAGCATAGCCAACAAAGGCGCGAACAAATGGTCGCCCCGCGCCAGGCTGCGCAGCGCGGCGCGCCACACGCCCACCACCAGCACGTACAGCAAGCCGGCGACGCCCAGCGCCAGGCTGCCCCACAGCACCAGCATGCGCAACATCGACGCGCGCTCGTAGCTGCGCAAGCCGTCGCTGAGCACATGCTTGCCATCCTCCTGCATCAGCACGTGCGACGGCGTGCTGCGGTCGCTGGCGCGGAACAGCAGGCCGCCCACCGGTTCCAGTTCCTTTGGCTCGCCCTGGAACGGGATCAGAAACAGCGATTCGCCATCCCATTTCAGCCGCGTAAAGCCGAAAACGGCGTCGACCCAGGCCATGCTGGCCATAGGACTGGGCGACGGCACGTAGACGCCCTGCCAGTTTTCCACCGTGGGCGCGGGCGTGCCGCGCGGGGCCGGCGCGCGCAGCGGCAGTTCCAGGTCGCGCAGCAGCAGGCGGTTGAAGCGTTCATAGTCGGCTTGCTCGGCATCCGTATTGAAAGCGACGAAAAAGGCGCTGTCCTGCTCCGGATAGAGGCACAGCATGGCGCGGAAACCCACGGCCGTGCCAGGGTGGCAGGCGCCCACCACGTTGTGGCGGTCGCGCACGGCCAGCGCCAGGCCGTGGCCCGTTGCCAGGCCCGCCTGCGCCGCATCCGTGCCAGCCGGTTCGGACAAGGCCCCCATCAGCGCCAGGTCGATGAAACGCTTGCCCTGCAGCTTGCCGTCGCCCATCAGGAATTGCGCCAGCTTGGCCATGTCGGCCGCCGTGGTGGTAAATTGCGCGGCCGGACGCAGGTATTGCGGCACGGCCGGCTGCGCCACGCCATGCTCGAAGTGGCCCATGGCCAGGCGCGGGTCCGCATGCGCTCCCGCCTGCGTGCTCATTTGCGTACTCATTTGCGTAACATAGGCAAACGTGCTGTCCGCCATGCCCAGCGGCTGCAGCAGCTGCGCATCGAGGTAGCGTTCATACGGCTGGCCCGTGACCTTCTCGATCACCATGCCCAGCAAACCATAGCCCATGTTCGAATACGCATAGCGGCTGCCGGGACGGGCGCGCACGCGCAGCAGATTGCGGTCGCCGTCAAAGGCGGCGGCCAGCGGCGCATCCGGTGCCGGGTTCAGGCTGAACGCCTGCCAGAAGCGCACGTTGTCCAGGCCGGACGTATGCGCCAGCAGGTGGCGGATGCGCACGGGGTCGCTGGCTTGCCACGGGTTTTTCAGCGCCAGTTCCGGCAACACTTGCTGCAAGGGCGTGTCGAGCGTGAGCTTGTCTTCGCTGACCAGGCGCAAGACGCCCAGCGCCAGCGCCACCTTGCCCACGGAGCCCACTTGTACGCGCGTGTCCGCCTGCATGGGCATGTGCTTGGCGGCATCGCGCAGGCCGGACGCACCGACTTTGACTGTTCCGTCAGGCAAGACTTCACTCCAGACGGCGCCCGTCAGGCCCTCGTCCTTCAAGCCGGCGGCAAACTCCGCGTCCAGGGGAGCGGCGGCGGTGTGGGCTGCGGTGGCGCACAGCAGCAAGGCCGGCAAAGCCTGGCGCAGCCATGACCTGGCGCGCGCGGCCAGGGTGCGATAGCGATCTCGTTTCAACAATGTATTCTGCCTTTTTGCATGGACTGCGCTCCTGCCCCGCTTTGCTTGTTACAATTAAAAATTGAGCAACGACGGGAGCTTTCATGTCACAAGATATTATTTTGGATACCCAACTCCAGCAGACCAAAAACCTGGCCTGGTGGTTGTACCTGATACATGGCGCCAGCTTTGTGTTTTCGCTGGGCGCGTTTTCCTTCATTCCGCTCATCATCAATTATGTGAAGCGGGGCGAGGCGGCCGGGACCTTCGTGTACAGCCATCACAGCTGGATGATCCGTTCCTTCTGGTGGTATCTGGCCTGGATCGTTCTCGGCGCCGTGCTGTGGGTCACCATCATCGGCATTCCGCTGGCCTTCCTCGTGTGGGGCGTGGCCTGGTTATGGAAGGCGTACCGCCTGCTGCGCGGCTTCATCGACCTGAACAACAACAGCCCCGTCCCCATGTAACGGCTGTGCGGGCAAGCCACCGTGCTTGCCCGCACACCGCTACATCGCCGCGAACGCCCGTTCGATATCGGCGATCAAGTCCTGCGGTGCTTCCAGCCCCACGTTCAGGCGCACGAGCTGGCCCGGCAACTGCCAGCCCTTGCGCATGGCCGCGATGCGGTACGGCATCACCAGGCTGTTCGCGCCGCCCCAGCTGTAGCCAATCTTGAACAATTGCAAAGCATCGACGAAACGGTCCGTCTGCGCCTCCGAGTAGCGGGCATCGAACAGCACGGAAAACAGGCCGCCCGCACCCGTGAAATCGCGCTGCCAGATGGCGTGGCCGGGGCAATCGTCGAAAGCCGGATGCAGCACCGTGGCGATCTCGTTTCTCCCCTTGAGCCAGGCGGCCACCGTGCGCGCGCCCGCATCGTGGGCGTCGAAGCGCAGCTTCATGGTCGGCAAGCCGCGCAGCACCAGGTAGGCGTCGTCCGCCCCCACGCCCATGCCCAGACGCATGTGCGCCAGCGCCAGGCGCTCGTGCAGCGCCCGCTCGCGCGTGATCAGTGCGCCCATCAGCACGTCGGAGCCGCCCGACTGGTATTTCGTCAGCGCCTGCATGATGATGTCCACGCCCAGGTCGAAGCCGCGCAAGGCCAGGCCTGCCGACCAGGTGTTATCCAAAGCCACCAGCACGCCGCGCGCATGGGCGGCCGCGCAGATGGCGGGCAAATCCGGCACTTCCATCGTCACGGAACCCGGTGCTTCCGTCCAGATCAATTTGGTGTTGGGCTGGATCAGGGCGGCGATGCCGGCGCCGATGAGCGGATCGTAATAGCGGGCCGTGATGCCGAAATCCTGCGCGAGCCACCGTCCCAGTTCGCGGTTCGGGTTGTAGATATTTTCCGGCAATAACACGTCGTCGCCCGTTTTCAGCAGGGCAAAGTCCGCCATGGCGATGGCCGCCAGGCCAGACGGCGCCAGCAGGCAGTACTTGCCCCCTTCGATCTCGGCCAGCCGCGCTTCCAGGGTGAAGGTGGTGGGCGTGCCGTGCAAGCCGTAGGTGTAGGCGTTCTTCTCTTTCCAGTCGCCCGAGCGCATGGCCGCCACATCCTTGAACAGCACGGTCGATGCGTGATGAATGGCGTTGGGAAACGCGGCAAAGCCTTGCGGCGCCTGGTAATCGCTGTGGATCAGCGCGGTTTGCGGAGATTTGGTCTGGGTCATGACGTCGGGAAATAAAAAAAGGCGGATCAGCAATTGCTGATCCGCCTTGATTGTAAGGGCTTTACGCCCTGCACGCCGTACGACTGTTACACCTGCTTACTCTGCAGCGCCCCACAGGTCGTGCGCATCCGCGGACGTGATGGTCACGTCAACGAATTGCCCCACCGCCAGCTTGCGGTGCGGCTCGAATGGCGGCTTCACATACACGACGCCATCGATTTCCGGCGCGTCGGCGGACGAGCGGCCCACGCCGCCGGAGCGGGTGACTTCATCGATCAGCACGCGCACGGTCTTGCCGACCTTGGCTTGCAGGCGTTTCTTGGAAATTTCTTCCTGCAGCAACATGACGCGGCCGCGGCGCTCTTCGCGCAGCTCTTCCGGCACGGGATTGGCGATTTCGTTGGCCGTCGCGCCTTCGACAGGCGAATAGGCGAAGCAGCCCAGACGGTCGATCTGTGCTTCCTTGAGGAAGTCCAGCAAATACTCGAATTCCGCTTCCGTTTCGCCAGGGAAACCGGCGATGAAGGTCGAGCGGATGGTCAGGTCCGGGTTGATGGCACGCCAGGCCTGGATGCGGTCGAGGTTTTTCTCGCCGCTGGCCGGACGCTTCATGCGCTTCAGTACATCCGGGTGCGCGTGCTGCATCGGAATGTCGAGGTATGGCAGGATGTGGCCGCCGCTCATCATCGGGATGATCTGGTCCACGTGCGGATACGGATACACATAGTGCAAGCGCACCCAGGCGTCGTAGGTCTTGGCCAGCTCGCCCAGCGCTTCCGTCAGCTGCGTCATGTGGGTTTTCACGGGACGGCCATTCCAGAAGCCGGAGCGGAATTTCACGTCCACGCCATACGCCGAAGTGTCTTGCGAAATGACCAGCAATTCCTTGACGCCGGCCTTGAACAGGTTTTCCGCTTCGATCATCAGTTCACCGATCGGGCGCGAGACGAGGTCGCCGCGCATCGACGGGATGATGCAGAAGCTGCAGCGATGATTGCAGCCTTCGGAAATTTTCAGGTAGGCATAGTGCTTCGGCGTCAGCTTGACGCCTTGCGGCGGCACCAGGTCGAGGAACGGCGCATGCGGCTTCGGCAGGTGGAAATGGACGGAATCCATCACTTCGGCCAGCGCGTGCGGACCCGTGACGGACAGCACTTTCGGGTGCACCTTCATGATGATGTCGTCGCCGGCAGCATCTTTCTTGGCGCCCAGGCAACCGGTCACGATGACTTTACCGTTTTCAGCCAGCGCTTCGCCGATGGCGTCGAGCGACTCTTGCACGGCAGCATCGATAAAACCGCAGGTATTGACGATCACCAGATCGGCGCCAGCGTAGGATTTCGCCGTTTCGTAGCCTTCGGCGCGCAGTTGGGTCAGGATTTGTTCGGAGTCGACCAGCGCTTTCGGGCAGCCGAGCGAGACAAAGCCCACTTTCGGCGCCGCACCTGGCATGGCCAGCATGGCCTCGGGCTGGGCGGAAGGAACGGGAATACGGTGAATTTCAGACATAGTTGGCAGCTAGTAAAATGGTGAGGCGAATCGGCTATTGTACCCCGAGCCGCCCCTTGCTGACAGAACTATGCTGTTTTGATGACGCCGATACAACTCCCGGGCGATCAAAGCGCCCGGTGAGCGTATGGCATGGACTACTTTTTGTCCGTCGGCGGCACCGGCGGAACAAACGGGAACGTGCCGAACAGGTTCTTGCTCTGGCTCTGCATCTGCTCCTGCATCTGCACGAACAGGCTCTTGCTCTGGTCGATGTAGTTGTTCATCATGCCTTGCATCATCGGGCCCTGGACATTCATGAACTGGGTCCACATTTCCGGGCTGAATGGCTTGCCTTCGAAACTGCCGGCCGACGTGCCCGTGAATTTATGCTGGATATCGGTGAACGCTTGCACGTTCTTTTCCAGGTAGGATCCCATCATGCCCTGCATGGCGTGGCCATAGTAGCGGATGATCTGCGACAACACGCTGCTCGAGAACATCGGCGCGCCGTTCGCTTCCTCTTCCAAAATGATTTGCAGCAAGATGCTGCGCGTCAAATCTTCATTGGATTTGGCATCGACGACGGTAAATACCTCATTGTCCAACACCAGCTGCTTGACGTCCGTCAAGGTGATGTAGGAACTGGTTTGCGTGTCATACAGACGGCGGTTGGGATATTTTTTAATCAGGCGGTCTATACTTTTTTTTGCACTACTCATCACAAGTTCCACTTATTGCGCCGCAGCGCATACTGAGTTAATCCGAAAAAAAAGCGAACGTGGGTCCGCTTTCGCACCTGCCTACTTTTTCCATTATAGAGTGGAAAATGGCTCCATTGCACATCAGGGTAGTAGATTCCCATATTTATTGCAACGCAACTAAGAGTAGATTCCTGACAAGACCGGAGATTACGCCGGTCTTGCCTGGCGAGAAGCTTTTGTAAACTAGCCCGCCCTGACTTTAACATACCGCCCCGGCGCAGGCTCGATTGCCGCGTGGCGCTTGTTGCCCGGCTTGCCTGGCGCCTTCACCTGCGCGCCGCCGTGCTCGGCCAGGAAGGCCGCCCATTCGGACCACCAGCTGCCCACGTGCTCGGTCGCGCCTTCCATCCATTGCTCGGCAGTCAAGGGCTTGGCTTTCGCCGTGCGGGCGGTTTTAGCTGCATCATTACTCCAGTAACTACGCTTTTTCTTCGATGCAGGATTGATCACGCCGGCGATATGGCCCGAAGCACCGAGGATGAAGCGGTTGGCTTTCGGCTTTTTCGGGTTCAGCAAGGCCGTGCTGGCGTAGGCCGCGCCCCAGGGCACGATATGGTCTTCGCGCGAACCGTAGATGAAAGCGGGCGCGTCGATGCTGCTCAGGTCGACCTTTTCCCCGGCTACCGTCAGCTTGCCCGGCACCTTCAGGCTGTTTTCCAGGTAAGTATTACGCAGATACCAGCAGAACATGGGACCCGGCAAGCCCGTGCCGTCGCCATTCCAGTACAGCAAGTCGAACGCGGGCGGTTCCTTGCCTTTCAGGTAATTCGATTGCACGTAGTTCCACACGAGGTCGTTCGGCCGTAGGCTGGAGAAAGTGCTGCCCAGGTCGCGGCCCGACATCAGGCCGCCCTTGGCCAGGGACTGCTCGCGCAGCGCCACTTGCGGCTCGTCGATGAAGACGTCGAGCGCGCCCGTGTCGCAGAAATCGAGGAAGGTCGTCAGCAAGGTCAGGCTGGCGGCCGGATTCTCGCCGCGCGCCTTGAGCACGGCCAGCGCCGTCGAGACGATGGTGCCGCCCACGCAAAAGCCGAACATATTCAGTTTGTCCTGGCCGGAAATGTCCTGCGTGACCTGGATGGCTTCGATCACGCCTTGCTCGACGTAATCGTCCCACGTCAGGTGCTGCATGCTCAGGTCCGGATTGCGCCAGGACATCAGAAACACGGTATTGCCCTGCTCTACCGCATAGCGCACGAGCGAATTTTCCGGCTGCAAGTCAAGGATATAGAATTTATTGATGCATGGCGGCACCATCAGCAGCGGCCGCTGATGTACCGTGGGGGTGCTTGGCGTGTACTGGATCAGCTGGAACAGCGCGTTCTCGAACACCACCGTGCCCGGCGTGGTGGCCACGTTGCGGCCCACTTCGAAGGCCGACTCGTCGGACTGCGAGATGCGGCCCTTCTGCATGTCGGCCAGCATATTGCTCAAGCCCTTGGCCAGGCTCTCGCCCTTGGTCTCGATCAGGGTTTGCTGGGCGTCGGGATTGGTCGCGAGAAAGTTGGCAGGCGACATGGCGTCGACGATTTGCTGCACGGCAAATGCAATCTTTTGCTTCTGGTGCGGCGTCGCTTCCACGGCATCGGCCATGGCACTGAGAAACTCCGCGTTCAGCAGGTAGGCTGCCGCATTAAAGGCCGACAGCGGACTGGCGTGCCAGGCGGGCGCGGCGAAGCGGCGGTCTTTCAGCTCCGGTGCCTTGCCGGCCATAAAGTCGGCCCACAAACCCGTCAGCTTGGCCACGTAGGCATTTTTCAGTTGTTCGATCGCTTCCGGCTTGATGCTGGCACCCGCATCCTGCAAAATGCCGGCAATCGGATTGCCCTGGGGCTGCGGTACCATGTTGAACCACGTCTTCCACTGCTCAGGATTGCTGATCTGCGCCATCCATTCTTTGGTCATCATTTGAGGATCGGGCATATTCATAGATGTATGTAAGTCCATTCAAGATTGAGGGACGCCGAACAAAACCTACTGCGCGTCGGTATAGGCGGCCTGCGATGCTCACCGTACTAGAGTACGGTTGCGCTTCTTAGCCACCTCTCCCTTCCGCTCGCTACGGTTTTGTTCGGCGCCGAAACGTAGTCGAAAAATAAATACTTTAGGATCACCTGCATGCAAACTTTTACTGACTGCCACTACCAATGATGCTCATGACCGCTGTTGCCTGGATCTATGTCGTCGGCCTCATGGCGCTGACGGAACCGTCCATCGTCGCCGGGGTGATGACCTTCGTGCTGTACTGCGTCATCCCGCTGTCCATCCTATTCTATCTGACGGGCTCGCGGAGACGCAAACGCAAGGCCGAGCTAAAAGCCCGCGCACTTGCCTCAGCAGACGATAAAACAAAAACGGCAGACACATAAGTGTCTGCCGTGCAGATTATTTGCGCCAGATCAAACTGGCCTGTCTTCCCGTGACGCCATCGCGTCGGTACGAGTAAAACTGCGCCGCATCGCTGACGGTGCAATATTCCCCGCCCGCCACTTGCGCCACGCCATCGCGCAGCAGCATGGTGCGCGCCAGCGCATACATGTCGGCCAGGTATTTGCCCGGCTTGCCTGCGATGGCGACGAAAGAAGCGCTCAACACTTGCCGTTCCGCCTCATCGCGCGCGCCGTCGCGGAACGCTTGCAGCACGTCCTGCCCCACTTCGAATTGCTGCGGACCAATGGCCGGCCCCAGCCAGGCGAGGATGTCCGTCGCACCTTGCGACCGCATGCTTTCCACCGTGCGCTGCAAGACGCCATTGGCCAAGCCGCGCCAGCCCGCGTGCGCCGCACCGACAACGAGGCCATCCGTCGAACAGAACAGTACCGGCAGACAATCGGCCGTCATCACCACGCACACGGCGCCAGGCTGCGCTGCCACGCTGGCATCGGCGTCCGGCACGTAGCCGTCCAGCTTGCCGGCATCGGCCACGGCCACGCCATGCACCTGCGACAGCCAGGCCGGCTCGGCAGGCAGGATGGCCGCCAGCCGCGCGCGGTTCGCCAGCACGTGCGCGGGCTCGTCGCCCACGTGCGTGCCCAGGTTCAAGCCACCGCCGCCCTGCCCGTCACCATACGGCCCCTGGCTGACGCCGCCCGCGCGCACGGTCGCCAGCGCGCCCACGTTCGCGGGCAAGCCGGGCCAATCGGGTATAAGGCAAGGCAACGGCGACGTCATCAGACCTGTTCCGGCTCGGGAATGCCGGCGGTGGCGATCAATTGCGCGAAATCATCGGCCAGCGGCACGATCCACTCGCACGCTTCCAGGGTACCCGGATGCACGAGGCCCAGGCGGCGCGCCTGCAGCGCCTGGCGCGAGAACACGGTCACGAGGTGCTGCTTGCCATACACATGGTCGCCGACCAGCGCAAAGCCCAGATGCTGCATGTGCACGCGGATCTGGTGCGTGCGGCCTGTTTCCAGACGGCATTGCATCAGGCTCACGGGACGGCGGTCGAGTTCGCCGCTGCCGATCAATTCATAGTGCGTAATGGCAGGCTTGGCCGTAAAGTTTTCCGAGACGGCCATCTTGACCCGGTCGCGCGGGTGGCGCGCGATGGACGCGTCGATGGTGCCCGCCATTTTCGGCGTGCCCCACACGAGCGCGAAATACTCGCGCTTGACGGTGCGCGCCTGCAACTGGCGCACCAGATCCGTTTGCGAGGCGAGGGTCTTGCCGACCACCATCAGCCCGCTCGTATCCTTGTCCAGGCGGTGCACGATGCCGGCGCGCGGCACACCGGCCAGTTGCGGGCAGTGGTGCAGCAAGCCGTTGAGCAAGGTGCCCGACCAGTTGCCGGGGCCCGGATGCACGACCAGTCCGGCCGGTTTGTTGATGACGATGATATGCTCATCTTCGTGCACGATGTTCAATTCCATCGCTTCCGGCTTAAAAGCCTCGTCTTCCGGCGCGCTTTGCGGCAGAATGACGATCTTCTCGTCGCCATAGGCGGTCATGTTGCGTTTGGCAACTTTTCCATCGACGGTCACGAAACCGGCTTCCAGCCACAATTGCAAGCGGCTGCGCGAGTATTGCGGCACCAGCTGGGCGATGACTTTATCGAGGCGGTGGCCGCAGGCGTCCGGCGTCAGTTCCAATGTAATCGGGGCCATTTCCTCGAAGACGTCGTCGGCGGCAAAATCGCCGTCAAAGGCCTCTTCGGCAACATGGTCAGAAAGGGAGTCAAACGCGGGGTCAGCCAAATTAGGCTTCGGAGTTAATATCACAGCATTCCCATCGGCTATAATCAGCCTATTGTAAAATCTTGGTTAAAACCTTCTTGCAAAACGTCATGCAAAAAAAATTATCGTTGGTAGTCGCTTCAGTCGTTCTGCTCGGCATGTCCGCTTGCAGCTTGTTGCCTGAAAAAGTGGATGAGACCAAAAACTGGTCCGTTACGAAATTATACTCGGAGGCGCGTGAAGAAATGGCCGGGCAGCACTATGAAGCTGCAATCGGCCTGTTCCAGAAGCTGGAGGCTAACTATCCTTTCGGCAACTATGCTCTGCAAGCGCAGATGGAGATCGCTTACGCGTATTATAAGTCGGGAGACCAGGCGCAGGCACTGGCTGCCGTCGAACGCTTCATCAAGTTGCATCCGAACCACGCCAATGTCGACTATATGTACTACTTGCGTGGTCTGATCAGCTTTAATGACCAGATCAGCTTCCTGAACTTCCTGTACGAGCAAGATCCGACCGAGCGCGACCCGAAAGCCACGCGCGAAGCGTTTGCGGCCTTCAAGCAACTGGTCGACAAGTTCCCGAATAGTAAATATGCGCCCGATTCGCTGGCCCGCATGAACTATTTGATCGATGCCATGGCGAAATACGAAGTACACGTGGCGCGCTATTACTTCCGCCGCGGCGCCTACCTGGCCGCCGCCAACCGCGCGCAAACGACGGTCAGCGACTTCCGTGCCTCGCCGGCCATCGAAGAAGCGCTGTTCATCATGTACCGCTCGTATGACAAGCTGGGCTTGACCGACCTGCGCGACGACGCCTTGCGCGTGCTGACCAAGAACTACCCGAACACGGCATTCCTCAGCCCGGAAGGGGTGAACAAGGAACGCAAGTGGTGGAAATTCTGGCAGTAAGATAAGAAAAAACCGGGCTAGCCCGGTTTTTTCTTAGCCCAACGGCAAAATCCGGGGTCGTACCCTGAGGGTACGACCCCAGCATTTGCTTTAGGGTTATTCTCCGACCTTGCGCCGAAACACCCAGTTTTTGTCGTTCGACGCCTCCGGCACATACGCGTAACCGTCGACATCGAACTGCTTCAGCTGTTGCGGATCGCGGATCTGGTTGACGGCCGCATAGCGGGCCAGCATGCCGCGCGCGCGTTTGGCGTAGAACGAGATGATTTTATACTTGCCATTCTTCCAGTCCTCGAACACGGGCGCGATGACGGGCACGTCCAGCTGGCGCGGCTTGACGGATTTGAAATATTCTTCGGAAGCAAGGTTGACCAGCACTTGCGCGCCCTGCTCCTTGGCCGCGCGGTTCAGGCCGTTGGTGATGGTGTCGCCCCAGAACGCATACAAATCCTTGCCACGCGTGGTCGACAACCGCGTGCCCATTTCCAGGCGGTGCGGGTGAATCAAGTCCAGCGGACGCAGCAAGCCGTACAGGCCGGATAAAATGCGCACGCGCGACTGGGCATAGTCGAGCTGGGCCGGCTGCAGGCTGCGCGCCTCGAAACCGGCATACACGTCGCCATTGAAGGCCATGATGGCCTGGCGCGCTTCCGCCAGCTGCGGCGTCCAGGAAGCGTAGCGGGCCACGTTGAGGGCCGACAAGGCGTCGGAAATGCCCATCAGGCTGCCCACTTCGGCCGGGGAAAACTGGCGCATGCGCTCGATCAACTGAGCGGAATGGTCGAGAAAATCGGGGGTGCTGTGCAACGAGGTTGTTGGCGGCGTCTCCAGGTCGAGACTCTTGGCGGGCGAAAGCACGATCAACATAAATTATCACTACAGAATAGAATTGCCGACATGATACCTGCTCCACAAAAACTCGTCCTCGACACCAACGTTTGCCTCGACCTGTTCGTCTTCAACGACCCGCGCTGGGCGGGCTTGCTGGCGGCCATGGAAAGCGGCGCCGTGCACGCCATCACGCGCGAAGATTGCCGCGCGGAATATCTGGTCGTGTTGCACTACAAACATCTGCCGCTCGATGAGGCCAGCCGCGCCGTTGCCGCCGCCCGCTTCGACGCCCACATCAGCGTCGTGGCCCCGCCCGTCTCTGGCGTGCGCCTGCCCGTCTGCACGGACAAGGATGACCAGAAATTCCTCGAACTGGCGCGCGACGCCAACGCCGACATCCTCATCACCAAGGACAAGGCGCTGCTGAAACTGGCCCGCAAGACGGCCAAGGCCGGCATGTTCAAGATCATGGTGCCGGAAGGCTGGGCCTTGCCAGGCTGAGCCGCCAAAGCCCTGCACGCAAGGGGGCGCGCTGCGCTAGAATGGGACACGATTCCACTTTCCGCACCGCGACCCTACCGTTCATGAACAGCCCGTCCCTGCCCTACACGACTCCCGCCCCGACCAGCCGCTTGCCTCTTGTGGGCACCACCGTGTTTACCCGCATGTCCAGCCTGGCGGCCCAGCATGGCGCCGTCAACCTGGGCCAGGGTTTTCCCGATTTCGATTGCGCGCCAAAACTGGTTGAACTCGTCAGCGATGCCATGCACGCCGGCCACAACCAGTATCCGATGATGACGGGCTCCGCGCCCTTGCGTGAAGCGATTGCCGCGAAAATCGCCAGCTTGTACGGCCACGGCTATGACGCCGGCACGGAAATCACCGTCACGGCCGGCGCCACGCAGGCGCTGACCACCGCCATTTTGTGCTGCGTGCATCCGGGCGACGAAGTCATCGTCATCGAACCAGCCTACGACAGCTATCTGCCCGCCATCGCCCTGGCTGGCGGCGTGCCCGTGCTGGTGGCCATGGAGGTGGGTGAACACGGTTACAGCGTGCCGTGGGACAAGCTGGCCGCGGCCGTCAGCAGCAAGACGCGCCTGATCATCATCAATACGCCGCACAATCCGACGGGCACGATCTTGCGTCCCGCCGACGTGGCCGCGCTGGCCGACATCGTGCGCGGCACGCAAATTTTGATACTCTCCGACGAAGTCTACGAACACATGGTGTACGACGGCGTGCCGCACGCGTCGCTCGCGCGCAACCCCGAACTGGCGGCGCGCAGCTTCATCGTCTCCAGCTTCGGCAAGACGTATCACGTGACGGGCTGGAAAATCGGCTATGTCGCCGCGCCAGCCTCCATGACGGCGGAGTTCCGCAAGGTGCACCAGTACAATGTGTTTAGCGTCAATACGCCGATGCAGCACGGCCTGGCCGGCTACATGGCCGAGCCGCAGCCCTATCTGGATTTGCCCGCGTTTTACCAGCGCAAGCGCGACTTGTTCCGCGACGGCCTGGCGGGCAGCCGTTTTACCCTGCTGCCTGCCGACGGCACGTATTTCCAGTGCGTACGCTACGATGCCATTTCGCAAGAGACCGAAGCGCAGTTCGCCGAATGGCTGACGACGGAAATCAAGGTGGCGGCCATCCCTGTCTCCGCGTTTTACGCGCAGGGCAAGGAGTCGGGCATCGTGCGCTTCTGCTTTGCCAAGAAAGACGAGACCTTGCGCCTGGCGCTGGAGCGCCTGCGCAGCATATAACCGAGCACTGAACATGGCTTCGCTGCGGCGGGGCAAAGGATGACAGATGGTACAGCGTCGCATCGGCCCGGCCGATCTGGTTCCCGGCGAACCCCTGCCCTGGGATCTGTTTTTGGCTGACCATAGCGCCGGCCCGCAACTGCGCAAGGGACAGATCATCACGGACGGTGCGCAACTGGGCCGTTTGCTGCAGCTGGGCCTGTACGTGGGCGCGCCGGAGCAGCCATCCGTCTTGCGCCTGCTCAATGAGGCGGCGCAGCGCCTGGAACGGCTGCTGCTGGCCTTGCGCAGCGAAAACAATGCCGAGCGCGACGTGCGCGACATCGCCCGCGAATTGCTGCGCGCGCTGGAACACGATGCCGATATCGCCCTGGCCAGCATCCTGCTCAACCAGATCGCCGGCAGCTACGCCGTGCGCCACTGCATCGAAACGGCCTTGCTGGCCATGCTGGTGGGCCGCAGCATGCACAAGTCCCACGATGAACTGTTGTTGATCGGTGCAGCCGCGCTGACGATGAACGTGGGCATGCTGCGTCACCACGACAGCTTCCAGGACCGGCGCGGCCCCCTGAACGACGAGGAAATGCGCATCGTGCGTCTGCATCCGCAGGAAAGCACGGAATTGCTGCGCTGCGCCGGTGTCGACGACGAGGAATGGCTCAGTTGCGTGCTGCTGCACCACGAAAACGACGACGGCAGCGGATACCCGCAGGGGCGCACGGCCGATGAAATTCTGCAAAATGCCAAGCTGATCGGCCTGGCCGACCGCTATTGCGCCCGCGTATCGGCGCGCAACTACCGGCGCTCCATCGTGCCCGACCAGGCGCTGCAGCACATCTTCCTCGACCAGGGCGTGCCCATCGACCCGCTGCTGGGAGAACAGTTCGTCAACCTGCTGGGCAAGTATCCGCCCGGAACGTTGGTGCGCCTGCGCAGCGGCGAACTGGGGGTGGTGACGCAACGGGGCGCCGGCCACGTGCATCCGCTCAGCGATGCGCTGGGCGCGCCGCTGGCCGCCGCCGAGCTATCGCAGATGACGCCGCGCGACACGGGCGACAGCCAGTTCGCCATCGTCTCGTCGCTGCATGAAGACGATGCGGGCGTGCGCTTCAGCATGCGCAACGTGTGGGGCGACGAGGCGCGGTTGTAGGCCGCTAGGGCAAGGCCGGCGCCAGACCCAATGTCAGCTCACGGTTTCGGCGGACGGATGCCCGTGTACTGCGCGCTGACCAGCAGCCATTGCTTGTCGACAAGCCGAGCCACATAGCCGGCGCGCAGGGCGAAGGTGCGGGCACCCGCTTCCTGATTGAGTCGGTAGGACAGCCGCGCCGAGATGAGCGCCGTATCGCCAAACAGCCGCACCACTGGCTCGTCGACCTGGAGTTGAGGGCTCGGCCGCTTCTGCTCTGGCGCATAAAAGGAGAGCATTTTTTCACGCCCGTCCACCTCGCCGACCGGCGATATTTCCACATAATTCTCGGCCGTCGTGGCTTTCAAGGCAAGCTGATCAAAATTATTCTGCGCCTGCGCGTGGCGCTGCACCAGAGCCACCAGTTCGGCATCGGCGGGAGCCGCGTTCGCGCTGCCGATCACGCCGAAGGCGCCAAGCAGGCAGGTGGAAAGAACGTGTGGAAGAGTCAATTTCATGCGTAGTCATCCTGGTCGAAGTCATTGAGAAGCGTCCGTTGATTCCTGCGGCGGCGCCAGTATCGAACACTCGCTTGCGGGCAAACGCATCATGAGGGAGCCCACTGTATGCTATCCGATTGTCCTTTCCGGCGCATGCCATTGCGACAAACGGCTTGATTGGGGGATTGAAACGCCATTTCGAGGACGCGTGGCGGCCGGCTTGATGGCGCCGTCCCGCATCCCGTGCATTCCCCCGAATCGACCGTTCATCCTGCGCCCGGCGCTGTTCGTCGTTCCGCGCTCGCCCGTGCGGGCAGCCGCACATACCATGCCGACATGACCACTCCACTCCAGTTCAAGTCCGGCCAGTTCTATGGCGACGTGCATCACGGCGCGCGCGGCAGCATGTTCGATATCCGCCGTCTGCAGGCCACGCGTGGCGAGGATGAAGTCGAAACGCACCGGCATGACGACGCCCACTTCGTCTTCGTTCTGTCCGGCACGTATATTTCCAGCGCCCTGCACGCCCCGCCGCGCGCGCCTTCGCCCACCCTCGTCTTCAATCCTGCCGGCACGACGCACCGCGACCGCTTCGTCGATGGCAAGGGCAGTTTCATGACGGTATCGCTTGACCCTGCCCTGCTGGCGGGCGCCGAGGAATTGCATGCGGCCCAGGAGTGCGCCAGCGTGTTGCGCGATACGGCCAGCGCGGCCGCCGCGTTCCGGCTGGCGCGCGAAATTGGCCGCGGCGGCGATGGCGCCCTGCTCGAAGCGGGCGCATGGGACATGCTGGCCAGCCTGCACAAGACGCCCCGGCAGGCGCGCCCATCCCTGCCCGGCTGGGCCCACCAGGCATATGAAGCCGTGATGGACCTGGCCAATGACACGCATCTGCGCATCGCCGACGTGGCCGCCGCCCTGGGCGTGCATCCCGTGCACCTGGCCCGCGTGTTCCGCCAGGCCTGGGGCTGTTCGCCGGGCGACCTGCTGCGCTGGCGCCGCGTCGACCAGGCCAGCGGCCTGCTGCGCCGCCCGGAACTGAGCATGGCCGAGGTGGCGCTGAGCGTGGGCTTCGCCGACCAGAGCCACATGAGCCGCGCCTTCCAGGCCCGCTACGGCATGACGCCCAGCAACTATCGACGCCAAATGTTTCAAACGTCCAAGACAATGCCCGGATTGCAAGACTAGACTGAACTTTTCCAACTCAGGAGTACACCATGTTGCGATATTTACCCCTTCTTCTGGCCTTCGGCAGCAGCGTCCACGCGGGCGAACTGGACGGCGTTACCATCGCCATCGAAGCGGGCGACTTCAAGCAGATCACCAGCGTCGTGGTGGCACAGCATGGCAAGCTGCTCTACGAACACTACTTCGACAAGGACGGCGCGGAAAGCCTGCGCAACACGCGCTCGGTTGGCAAGACGGTGGCGGGCATGCTGGTCGGCCTGGCCATCGAGCGCAAGCTCTTGCGCACCGACACTCCCGTGCTGCCCTACTTTCCGGAACTGCGGCCGCTGGCCCATGCCGACCCGCGCAAGGACAAGATCACGGTCGAGGATTTCCTGACCATGAGCTCGCTGCTCGAATGCGACGACGACAACCAGCATTCGCGCGGCAACGAAGAGCGCATGTATCTGGTGGAAGACTGGAGCCGCTTCGTGGCGGACCTGCCGATCCGCGGCTTTCCGGAATGGCAGCCGCGCCCCGAGCAATCGCCATATGGCCGCGCCTGGAGCTATTGCACGGCCGGCGTCACCCTGCTGGGACCGCTGCTTGAAAAAGTGAGCGGCCAGCGCGTGCCGGACTTCGCGGCCGCCAACCTGTTCAAGCCGCTGGGCATCGACAAGGTGAAATGGCAATTCCAGCCCAAGGGCAGCGCCATGACGGGCGGCGGCTTGCAGCTGCGCAGCGTGGACCTGATGAAGCTTGGCCAGCTCTACCTCGACGGCGGACGCTGGAATGGCCAGCAGGTGATGCCGGCCGACTGGGTCAGGCGCTCGATCGCGCCGCATGCCAACGCGCGCGAAGGCATGGACTATGGTTACCTGTGGTGGCTGCAACCGTTCACGGCGAATGGCCGCACGGTGCAAAGCTATGGCATGGCGGGTTCGGGCGGCAATAAAGTGCTCGTATTGCCGGAACTCGATGCCGTGGTCGTCATCACCACGACCAACTTCCAGGTGCGCGACGCCCATGGACTCAGCGAAAAATTGCTGACCAAGCTGATCATGCCGGCATTGATGCGCCCCTGAGCAGCCGTTATTTGGCGGACGTCAGGTACGCCCGCAAGCCATGCGTGAGCACGAAAGGAAACACGCTCGCGTGGTCTTCATCCTCGAAGACGCGCAAGCGGGTTGTCAAGCCGGGGAACTTGCGCGATTTCAACTTTCCATCGAATTCGCGCAGGTCGGCCACCATATCGGCGTCTTCCTCCGAACGCGAACGCTTCTTGCCCGCCGCCAGCTTTTCCAGGCCGCCGATGCCGAAGAACACGGATGCCGGCAAGTCCTTGTGGCTGGCCGCATACGCCTGTTCGCGGTCGAACATGACGCCGGCGTCGTACCACAGCGACGGGCTGCCGAGGATGTAGTGCTCGAAGGTGCGCGGTTGCGTCAGCAAAAATTGCAGGCCCAGCAGGCTGCCGTAGGAATGGCCGATAAACACCTTGCGCTGCATGTTCACGCGATACTGTTGCGCAATAAACGGAAACACTTCGCCGGAGATGAACTGGCCATACGCCTTCGCTTCGCCGAACGCCGGCTGCCGTCCCGGCATGTCCGAGCGGTAATCATGCTTGCGCGGCGTGGTGGGCGTGTAATCGCGGCGCCGGCTGTACACCCCGCCATCGCCGTTGGCGTACGACAGGCCCACCACCACCACTTCTTCCATCCCCGCATGCTTGTTCAGGCGCTGCGCGATATTGCGCACGATGGCGAACGAGTAATTGGCGTCCACGACGAACAGCACCGGATAGCGTTTATTTCCCTGCCGATAGGAATCGGGCAAGGCGACATATAGCTGGTAATCGCGCTTCAAGGCTTGCGCACGGATGTCGCGCACCTCCGTATTTTCCAGTTCGTAGCTGGCGGGGGCGGCCTGGGCGCTGACGGCCAGGCAGCACAGGACGATGAACAGACTGAAAGGCTTCAAGCTGGTTTCTTTCATTGAGGTAAGTTACTTCGCCGCGGCCGCCGTCAGCTGCACCAGCTTGCGTTCGACAAACGCCTGCAATTGCGGCGACAGGGTTTGCAAGCCCTTGGCCCGCTCGAACGCCTGGCGCGCCTGGGCAGGATGGTTGTCGGCTTGCAAGGCGATGCCGAGACCCATCCACCAGACGCTGTTGTCGGGCGCCGTCTGCAGAGCCAGCTGGTAGTGGTCGGCCGCTTCGCGGTAGCGCTGTTCGCGCTGCAGCACGCCGGCCAGGAAGGCGTGGTATTCGCCGTTGTCGCTGGCGTACGGCAGGCTGCGCGTCAGGGTATCGAGGGCGACCGCGCCGCCGTTGGGCTTGTCCAGCTGTAAACGGGCCAGCATCATCGCTTGCGCCGGCTGTTTCGGGTCCAGCGCCAGGCTCAGCTGCAACTGGCGCGCTGCTTCGTCTGGGCGCTGCGCTTCCAGCAACAGGCGCACCAGGGTTTCGCGCGCACCCTGGTGGCGCGGATCCAGCTGCAGGGTCTGCTGCAAGGCCAGCATGGCGTCGGACACGCGGCCATCCTGCAACTGCGCCAGCGCGCGCCGGTATTCATTCTCCACGCGCTGCTGCGGCGTGACCTGTTTTCCGTCGATGATGCGCTCGCTGGCGGCCAGTACCGGCGTTTTCACCACGGGCGCGGCGGCAGGCTTGGCGGGTTGTTCCGTGATGCGGCGCATGTCGGCGGCACGCAGCCTGGCTGGCGCGACCGTCTCCTCGGCCTGGAACACGGGTTCGGGTTCCGCCGCCACGACGGGCTCCGCTGCGGCGACCACCACTGGCACGGGAGCAACGGCCGCAGACACGGGCGCCGATACTGGAAGCAACACCGGCGTGCTGGCCACGCTGACCAGCACGGGCGGCACGGCCGGGCGCTTCCAGTACACCCAGCCCAGGGCGATTGCAGCGGCCGTCAGGCCGGCCGCGCCGCCGAAGACCAGCGCGCGCGAGACGCCCCGCTCGCGTTCGGGCACGGAGCGGATGCCGGCCGCGTCGCCGCGTCCATCGGGGGTGCCGCGGGCATCGAGGTCTTGCAACATCTTGTTAATCAGGCTCATCTACAGGCTCATCTTCGTCATCGGTTCAATAAAGTCCAGCTCGCACCGCAGGCGGCGGCCAGCACGCCGGCACCGGCCAGCCACGGCCACGGCCGTTGCCACAAGCGGCGCGGCTTGCTGGCCAGGGTGTCGCTGGCGGCCAGCGCCACGTGGCGCCCGCTCACCTGCTGCCGCCCTTCGCCATACGCCACCATCAACGCCTTGTGCGCCATGATGTTGATCAGGCGCGGAATGCCGCCGGAAGCCTGGTACAGCTTGCCCACGCCGCCACGGCTGAACAGCCGCGCGCCATCGAAACCGGCCACGCGCAGGCGGTGCGCCACATAAAAATCCACGTCGTCGCGCGATAGCGGTCCCAGGTGGTAGTGAAAGGTGATGCGCTGCGCCAGCTGGCGGATTTCCGGCAGGGCCAGCTTGACGTCCAGTTCAGGCTGGCCGAACAGCACGATTTGCAGCAGCTTGCGCTTTTCCGTTTCCAGGTTCGTCAGCAAACGCAAGGCTTCGAGGCTGTCGATGGGTATCGCCTGCGCCTCGTCCAGGCACAGCAGCACGCGCTTGCCCTGCGCCGCCAGGTTGAGCAGGCGCAAGTTGAGGTACTTGAGCAGTTGATGCTGATCAGCATCTTTCTCCAGCAGTACATCGAGGTCGTCGGCCAGCGCCAGGATCAGCGAACGGGGCGGCAAGTTCGGATTCGGGATATAGGCCGTGACGAAGTCCGGTCCCAACGACTGCATGAACTTGCGGCACAAAAAGGTTTTACCAGTGCCCACTTCGCCAGTGATCTTGATGAAGCCCTCGCCATTGCGCGCCGCCACCAGCAAGGTGTTGAGCGCCTTTTGCGACTGCGGGCCGTTGAAGAAAAAACTGGTATCGGGCGTGAGGCCGAACGGCGCCTCGCGCAAGCCGAAATGGGCCTGGTACATTTAGCGCCGCTCCGACGGACGGCGCGGGTCGAGCGCCTCGATGCGCTTGCCCGAATCGAGCAAGTCCTCGTTCCAGCTATTGGCGCCATCGACGATGGTCGGCTTGATCAGCACCACCAGCTCGCGCTTCTGGATCACCTGCCCCGTGTTGCGGAACAGCGCGCCCAGCACGGGAATATCGCCCGCGCCCGGCACTTGCGAGCGGTCCGCCGTGGTGGCCTGGCGCATCAGGCCGCCGATGGCGACGATGCGGCCATCCTGGCTGCGCACCATGCTGTCCATTTCGGACGTGCTGGACGCGGCCAGCGGCAGTTTCAGCGAACCGGCGCTGCCCAGGTCGATTTCCTTGCTGATGGTCGACACCTGGCTGACGGACGGGTGCACGTGCAGGATGATGTTGCCGTCCGCATCGATCTGCGGCGTCACGTCCAGCACCACGCCGGAAAAGAACGGCTGCAAGGTCACGTTGGGGCTGGTCGTCGCGCCGCTGGCCGTCGTATTCGTCGTGGTCGACACGCCCGTCACGTAAAACTCGTCCGTGCCGATCTTCAGCACGGCCTTCTGGTTGTTCATGGTGGCGATGCGCGGGCTCGACAGCACGTGCACGGAGCCTTGCGATTCCAGGAAGGAAATCATGGCCGCGAAATTGGCCGTCTGGAAAGCCAGGCCGAACATGGAACCGGCCGCGTTTGCCGCCGAACTGAGGCCAAAGCCGCTGCTGGCCGTCAAGCCATTACCATTCGTCATGTTGGGCGGCTGGCCGCCGTTGAACGGCAGCGGCGCCAGGCTGCCGCCCGGCTGGATGAAGCCCGTCGAGATGCGGTTCGTGTGGCCGCTCTTGATCGAGGCGAACGAGGCCCAGTTGATGCCCGTCTGCGTGTTGTTGTTGAGTTCGACTTCGAGGATTTTCGCTTCCAGGATCACCTGGCGGTCGACGGACAGCTGCGTGGCCTTCAAATACATGTCGACATTACGCAACTCGTCCGGCATGGCGCGGATGACGATCACGCCCGACTGCGGGCTGAGCACCACTTGCCGGCCGCCTTCGGTGCTGCCGACGATGGCTTCCAGCGCCGCTTTCAATTCCGGCCAGAAATCCGCCGTGGACGAGGTGGTCAGGTTGCTGCTGTCCAAGGTGCGGCCGCCCTGGCCGCTATTCGTTTGCTGGTTCTGCTCGTTATTCTGGTTATTGCCCTGATTGTTACTGCCGCTATTGCCCGAACCGCCCGAGTTGGTCGAGCCGACCGAACCGACCGACGTCGACGACACGCGCAGGTTGGAACTGCCGCGGCGCGCGCCCGTCAGGTAATTGACGTGGAACAAACGCGTCTGCATGGTCAGGGGCTTGATGTAGATCTGCGTGCCCTCGACCTTGTAGTCGTAGCCGTACAGTTCGCGCACGGCGTCGAGCGCCTGGAACAGGGTCACGTCCTTCAGGTTGGCGGAAATCGTGCCGCCGATGTCGGGATGAACCAGCATGTTGTAGCGCGTGCCAGCCACGATGGAAGTGAAGAACTGGCGCGCCGGCACATTATTGAAAGCCACGTTGAAGCGCTCGTCGAGCGCGGCGCGGGCCTTCGGCAATTGCTGGGCCAGGGCCGCCACGGGCGGCAGCAGCGCCGCTTCCACGGCGTCCGGCTGGGCCGCTGGCGCCGTGGTGGCCGCCGCGCCCTTGACGGCATCGGTGATCGCATTATAGGTGTCGCGCTTGACGGGCGCGACATTGCAGCCGCCCAGGCCCAGGCTGACGCTGATGACAGCCGCCATCGTACTGATCTTGAACATGCTCGCCTTGTGTTGATTGAGTTGCTTGGCCACTTCTTCTACTCCTGCTTGCTGCCGGTCTTGCTATCGGTCTTGCGATCGGCCTTGTTATCGGTCTTGCTGCTCGGGTACAGCTTGAAGGTTTCCAGTGATTTGCCACGCCGCAACAATACGGCCGTGTCGCGGATTTCCGTCACCACGGCGCCGCCCACCTTGCTGCCGACGCTGACCGTCTGGCCATCGATGACGGCCAGGCGGCGTCCGCCCGGCTGGGTGGAGATGAGCACCGACTGCAGCTGCGGCCGGGCCGCGACGGCGGGCGCGGTACTGGCGGGCGCCCACAGGGCTGCCGGCGGGCGCGTCGGATCATCGAGCGCTTGCGCCTGCGCGCCCGGCCATGCCAGGCTCAGCATCAGCAAAGGCGCCAGCAGCGCGGGACCAAAGGTCAGAGTGCGATCCATGTGTCGTCCATGCTGAGGGTGTGTAAGGTCAGGGTCAGGGTGGCGCTCGGGTAAGTAGCGGCATCAAGGTGGGCTGCGCCCCAGAACACGCGCGTCGGCATCGCTTGCAGCGCCTGCATGTATTGCACCATGTCGGCATAACTGCCTTGCAGCACCACTTCCACGCCATGCTGATGCAGCAGGGGCGCCGGCGCCGCCTTGGCCGCCGCATCGGCGTTCGCGGCATCGGTCTGGCGCGCACCCACGGCGCTGGCGGGCAAGGTTTTCAGCGACACCACGCGCAGTCCGGCGTGCTGGCGCAGCAAGTGTTCCAGCAAGGTCACCATGCGCTCGGGCGCCACCAGGCCGTGCTGCTTCTGGCGCAGCGCCTGCGCCAGCGATGCCGTTTCCGCCTGCAGTGCCACCAGGCGCGCGCGCGCTTCCTGATCGGGATCGGTGGCGTGGGCCAGCATGGTCAGCTCGATTTCCTTGTCGGTGGCCGTCAACAGGCTTTGTTTTTGCGCAATGCTCGCCTCCAGCGCGGCGCGTTTCGCCAGCAGGGGATTAAAGCTCATGAAATAAAATACGAACAGCACGGCGGCCGCACCGGCGCCGAACACCATCAGCCGCTCGCGCAGGCTGAGGGCGTCGAAGGCCGTGGCCCATTTTTTCAGCAAGGGCAGCATCAGCGTGTTCCTCCGGCAACAGGTTTGGGCGGCGCGGCTGGCCCGGCGGCGCGGTCGGCCGACTGCAGGCTGAACGCGACATAAGGCAGGCTGGGCGCCTTGCCCTCGGCCACGGCCGGGGGCTGGGGCTGGGGCTGGCCGATGTCGAGGCTGGCGAAACTCTTGCCTTTCAATACTTCCTGCTGGCCCAGGCGCGTGATGTAGGCAGGCAGCAGCGACGCGTGCAAGGCGCGGCCCTGCAAGCCGAAGTCATTGCCGGCGCCGGTGATGTCCACGCCCGTCAGCCATACGCCCTCGACCCTGGCCTGCGCCAGCGCGCGGAAATAGCCGGCATAGCCGAGGGTATTGCCCAGCTTGCCGCTTGCCAGCACGCCAGACGCGTCCTGCAGCAACTGGCGCTGCGACTCGACGGCCGCCAGTTCCTGCGCCAGGGCCGGATCTTTCTTGCGTGGCGGAAAATCGCGCAAGATCTGGTCACGCTTCGCCTCGCCTTGCGCCAGCGCTGCCTTGACGCCCGCTTCGCGCTGCTCCAGGCTGGCCATTGCCTGCTGGGCCAGCACGCCCACGGCCAGCAAGACCAGCGCCAGGCCGCCCAGGCCCAGGCCGGCCGTGCGCGCCGACATATGGTGTTTTTTCAGTTCAAACTGGGGGTTGAACAGATTGATCTGCTGGCTCATGCGCCCTTCCCTTCGTGCTTGCCCGGGTGCTGGCCAACCTCGCGCAAGGCGGCGCCGATGGCCAGGAAGTAGCGCGCCTGCATGGCGGGGTCGCGCAGCTCGGCGGCCTGCGACAGGTCCAGCACCGTGGCCAGGTCCAGTTGTTCGACCGGCATGTAGAGATTGTCGGCCAGATACGCGTGCAAGCCATCGCTGGCACCCGTCATCAGCATCAGACGGGCCAGCGAAATGAAATGGAACTGGCGGTCGAAGTGGTCGAACGAGCGCTGCAGTTCCAGGGTGACGCGGTCGTAATACTGGCTGGCGTCGGGCGACTGCAACTGCGTCAGGGTCACGTCGATGCGGCGCGCCTGGTACAGCTCGCCATTGAAGCTCATGGTCAGCAAGCCGCCGTCGCCATCGAAAAACAGCACGGCGATGCCGCGTCCCGGCGTTTCCAGCAAGGTGGCGATATTGCGTTGCGCCATCTCGGGGATATCGATCACGGACAGGCCGATCTTGCATTCGGCGTACAGCGCCTGGCGGCGCGACACGGCGCTGTTGCGCGCCGCCACGGCAAACACGCTGCTGCCCCGCTGGGTGCCGTTCGGATCGCCGGGAATGTCGAACACGTCAATGGTGGCCTCGGCCAGGGGGAAGTCCAGCATGTCCTTCAGGCGCCAGCCCACGGCCGTCTTCAGTTCCTCGCGCGGCACGGCCGGCGCTTCCAGCGACAGCAACTGGTATTCGCCGCCGGCCAGCACGCTGGTGCAGTGGCGCGCAGTCGCCTGCAGCTCCTTGCCCAGTTTTTCCAGCACCTCGGCCGGCGCCGGCCGTGCAGCCGCCTGGTAGCTGGCGCCCCGCACGCGCGGCATGCCGTCGGCGGGACGTTCGACAACGACAGCGCTGACGCCTTCGCGGCCAAACGCCGTGGCCAGCCATCCATCGTACTTCTTTGCTCTTGCGAATAAACCCATGCGAACTATCCAGTGTAAGTGCCTGCCCGATCTTGTCGCGCAGATAATGCATCCAGCCAATTTTAATTCATGAAGCCAACTTTATTGTGTAAAAACAATAAATTAGCGATCTTTTTTTCATGCAGTTGACCTTACTGCGACAGCACGGCTTGCAAACGGCGCTGGACGTAATCGGCGTTATTGCCCGCGTTCGGACAGCGCGGCTCGACCGAGGCCGGCTGATTGCACGCCGTGGCCGTGATGGTCCAACTGGTCAAGGTAGCGGGCGCCGTGGCCGCGCTGCATTGCACGGTGACGCTGAACGCCGATAGTGTCGTGCCCGCCGGCAAGCTGAACGTGGTACCGCCGATGCATGCCGCGCCGGTGGTCAGGCCCGCACTGATCTGTTTCTGCAAGCCCCACTCGAGGCCGGCGCGGGCAGCCTGCTCGGCGCGCACGCCCTGCACGTCCATGGCCGATTCCGTCTGCTGGAAGGTGGAAATATTCACCATCACGGCCGCCAGTGCGGCCAGCACCACCAGCAGGAAAATGGCCGTGACAAGGCTGAAACCGCGCATGCGGCGTGCACGGTAGCGCAACAAGCGCGTCATGGCGTATTCCTCGCCTGCACCTGTTGCACCAGGCGCAGCACGCCCGTATTGCTGTTCGCCGCACCCAGGCTCAGGTCGATATTCACCAGACCCCGCTGCACGTTGGCCAAAATGCCATAGCTGAAACGGCAAGCCGTCACCTGGCGCGCCAGCTGGGCCCCCTTCGCCGCCAACAATGGCGCGCTGCCAGCCACAACCGGCTGGATGGCCTGGATGGCATAGCCGGCGTAACGGGTCAGCGTGCCGGTTCCCAGATCGCACGCATAGGTGACGGGCGTCGACACCACCTGGAAGCGGTTCGATGGCGACGGCAGCGGCGCCGGCGCCGTCGTGAAAGGATAGCTGCCGAGCGTGACGACACTGCCGGACACGCCCGTCACGGCCGCGCGGTTGCAGCCATTCGCCGCGCTGCAGGCATAGGCATTGTTCGGCGCGTACTCCGTGCCCAGGTTGTAGACGACGATCTGGTCGCCCACGTTGATCGCCTGGCGCGCGCCCAGCGCATTGGCGGGCATGGCGCCGACGACGGTGAAGGTCAACGGAAGGCTGGGGTCGGGAGCGGTATCAAAGCTCAGCACATTGCCCGGCGCGGCCGCGTCGCTGTCGCTCAGGTAGCGCCCGCCCGTCTTGGTCAGCAGCAATTCCAGGAACAGGCCGTCGTTCGACACGCGCACGCTGTTGGGCAGTGCCAGGCGCACGTCGCGCGTCAGGCGCCGCGCCGCCGTATCGGCCGTGTCGGCCAGTACCGCGCGCGCCGCGACATCCATATAGCCTTGCACGGGCACGCGGATGAAGACGGCGACCATGGCGCCGATGATGCCCGTGATGACGATCACGATGACCAGCTCGACAAGGGTAAAGCCGCGCGCAAGGCGCCTGGCGTTGAGGAAATTTCTCATGGGATACTCATGGGATACTGTTCGGCGCGTAGCGCACGCGATAGCCGTCAAGCACGATCTGCTGGTCGGCATACGGTACCGTCACCTGGATACGCAGGCCTTCCGTGGCGGGCAAGCCGTTCAGGGCTGCCTGGGTGATCACCACAGAGGCAACGTATGCCTTGGCGGAGCCTGCAGCCCAGACGGCGCCCTGCGCATCCGTCTTGTACTCCGTGGCCGCGCCATACGCGCTCACGTAATCGTTGACGTTGTCGAAAGGCCGCCCCGCGCCGTTCGCTTCTTCCCCCGGCCCTTCCGGGACGGTGCAGCCGGCCGGGCTGGTCGCCGTTTGCGCGGCCGGGTCTTGCGGGTCGCAATAGGTAAACCGCGCCAGCTGGATTTCTTCCAGCATGCCTTCGGCAATCGCCAGCGCCTGCTTGCGCAGCTGCGGATCGGCGCTGTGCTTTGTCGTCAGGCTCATTACGCCGAGGATGGCGGCCGAGGCCAGGCCGACGATGACGATAAACAGCACCAGTTCGATCAGGGTCACGCCGCGCTCGCGCCGGCGATGCTGGCTAATGGACATAGCCCGTCTCCCCTTCAACCGTGACGGTGCGCGTCAGGCCGTTGCTCTGGATGCTGATTTGCAGCGGGCCCGGGAAAGTCGATGCGTCAGGAAACACATTGGTCAGCGCATATGGCTGGCCCAGCGCGTCGAAATAAAAACTTGCCAACTTGACGGGATCAGTGGACATGGTCACGCCGGAAGGACGGCCTTCGCACAGCCAATTGCTACCCAGGCAATGCTGCAGCGTTTCCTTGCTGCCGCTGTTGCTGCCCGTGGGCGGCACCACCTTCTGCTCATCGCTGCAGCCGGTGTCGAAGCACAGGGCCACCTTGTTGGCGTCGATGAGGACAAACACGGCACGGTTTTGCGCCACCGCCAGCTTTTGCCCGTAGCGCACGATATTCGTCACCTGGTCGGCAAAACCGCGCGCGTCAAACGTGTCGCGCTGGAAAAACCGGTTGACGGCAAAAGTCGCCAGCAAACCCGCCAGCACCAGCACGGCCACCAGTTCGATCAGGGTGAAGCCGCGCGCAGCCGTACGCGGCAGGGGGCGTGGCGGCCCTGCGTGGCGATGCGAAAAGACTGTCGGTGGCTGCTGCAATGGATGGCCCGTAAAAAAGCCCAACGGGCTGGCGCCTGGGGTTGGGCTGGTGGTGCGCAAGGAAGGCCAAGGACGTTACCTGGCCCTCCTTGCAGATCAGTGCAACTTATTTACAATCTGCAGGGTCCAAAGCTACCGCCACTACCGGGGCGACAGTCGCCGTTGGGGCAGGGTACGTAACTTTGCATTTCGTGCGAGTTGCGTCAGGGGTCACGGAGAAACCTCCCGTGCTGCCAATCTCGTAGTCAGGAGCTGTGATACCCGCAGCCAGACCAATCCCGGCGGCGTCCGCCGTAGGGTAGCCACCTACGCCGGTAATCGCCTGGCCTTCCATCTTCACCGAGTTGCCATCGGCGGGCGAACCGCTCACCAGCCACTGCGCATGGTACAGCGCCGCGCCCGCCTTGAGGGCGCCAGCGGCCGCCTGCATCTTGGCCACGCGCGCATCGGTCGACATGTCGATAAATTTAGGAATCGCCGTGGCGGCCAGGATGCCGAGGATCACGATGACGACGATCAGTTCGATCAGGGTGAAACCTGCCTGGGCGCCGCTTTTCATACTACGTAAAGACTTGTTCATTCTTGCTTTCTCCAAAATCAAATAAAAAATTCAAAACCAACGCCATGAAACTGTCGCCGCACCGGACCAGAAAGCGCCTCAGTTTGCTACCGGGTCCGGCGATTTCCACACCACGATATCGGGTTCCTGGGCGAGCTTGTCAAGATCGGCGTCCGCACGTGGCAAGATTACCTTAAATTTCACTGACTCAACCCCTTTAGCGGGAAAAATATTGCCATTACTAAACAAATAGATGATTTTTTGCTCTTTCTTATCGTACAACCAGTTCCCGGCTTGCAATTTTTCAAGGTCGGGCTGCGCGAACTCGCCCAGGTAGTTGGCCGGCTTGTCAGCCAGCCAGTCGAACGGGTTTTGCCGTGCCAGCGCCGGCAACTGGTCGCGCCGGTCGGCCAGGTACAAGTGCAGCACCTGCACCCGCAAGCTGGTGCGCAGGACGCCGAGCATCTGCGCCACGGCCACCTGCTGCGCCTGCTGCTGGTAATAGCTGACCCGGTTCAAGAAAACGGCCATCAGGATGGCGAACACGCCCGCCACCACCGCCAGCTCGAACAGGGTGAAACCGCGCTGGCGCAACGTTTTTGCCATCAGTGCAGGGCCGCCCGGCCCAGGTCCCAGATCGGCAGGAAGATGCCCAGCGCCAGCACCAGCACCATGGCGCCGAGGAAGACGATCAAAATCGGCTCGATCTGCGCCGACAGGGTTTTCAGCTCGTAATCGACTTCGCGCTCGTACATGTCGGCGATCTCGTCCATCAGGTCGTCCAGCGAACCGGACTCCTCGCCCACGGCGATCATCTGCAGCACCACGGGCGTAAACACGTTGGCCGCGACCGAGGTGCGCAAGATGCTTTCGCCCCGCTCGACGCCGTCGCGCATCTGTTCCACACGTGCGCTCAAATACGTGTTGTCGACCGTTTGCGACACCACCGTCAGCGCCTGCACGATGGGCACGCCGCTCGTGCTCGACAGGGCAAAGCTGCGCGCGAAGCGGGCCATCGTGCCTTTCAGGATGATCTTGCCGGCGATCGGCAGGCGCAGCTTGGCGCGGTCCCATTTGTACAAGCCCTCTTTCGTGCGCAGCCAGGCGCGCCAGCCGAAAAAGCCGCCCGCGCCCAGCAGCAGAAGAAGCGGCCAGTACGCCACCGTAAAGCGCGAGGTGCCGATCAGGATGCGCGTCATCAGGGGCAGTTCCGCGTGGAAGCTGGCGAACACCTTCTCGAACTGGGGAATGACGAAGATATTCACCACCACCATGGCGGCCAGCATGGCGAAGACGACGAAGGTCGGGTAGCGCGTCGCCGTTTTCACGCGCGCGCGCATGTCGCGGTCGAATTCCAGGTGGTTGAACAGGCGCAAAAACACTTCATCGAGGCGCCCCGTCATTTCGCCCACGCGCACCATCGACAAATAAAACGGCGTGAAGATGGTCGGGTGGCGCGCCATGGCGGCCGACAGTTCGCGGCCCGCGTCGAGCGACTCGCGCACATCCTTGATGATGCGCCCGAACGCGGGGCTGATGGCGGACTCCTGCAAGCCGGCCAGGCCGCGCATGATGGGCACGCCCGCCTTGAGCAGGGTGTACAGCTGGCGGCTGAACAACTGCACGTCCATGGGCGTGACTTTTTTCTCGGTCAGCCTGGCCCACCAGCCCAGCTGGCTGGCGCCGGCCTTCGTCACCGTCTGTTTGGTGGCGCTGATGTCGACGGGCGTGCTGCCGCCCGCCATCAACTGGTCGGCCACGGCGCCGCTGTCGGCCCCTTCCATCACGCCGGTCAGCAGTTCACCGCTGGCGCTGCGCGCCTTGTAAGAGAAAAACGGCACCTCAATCCTCGCTCTGGTTGCTGATACGCATCGCTTCCATCACCGTCGTGCGGCCTTGCACCACCAGCTGCACGGCGTGGCGGCGCAGGGTCTCGCCCGCCATCTGCGCCGTCGCCACCTTCATGAAGTGGGAAGGGTCCGCATGGTTGGCGGCGTCGGCCACGGCGCGCGTGATTTCCAGCAATTCGTACACGCCCGTGCGGCCCCGGTAACCCATGCCGTTGCAATGCGAACAGCCCTTGCCGTGGAAATACTGGTTGCGCTCGACCAGCTCGCCCAGTTCCAGGCGCAGCCATTCGTATTCATTCGGCGTGGGCTGGTACGGCGTGCTGCAGCTTTCGCAGATCACGCGCACCAGGCGCTGCGCCAGCACGGCTTGCAGCGAACTGCCCACCATGTAGCGGGGCACGCCCATGTCCATCAGGCGCAGCGGCGTGCTGATGGCGTCGTTGGTATGCAGGGTCGACAGCACCAAGTGACCCGTCATGGCGGCGCGCAGGCCGATCTGCGCCGTTTCCTGGTCGCGCATCTCGCCGACCAGCACGATATCGGGATCTTGCCGCAAGGCCGAACGCAACACGCGGGCAAAGTTCAGTTCGATCTTCTCGTTCACTTGCACCTGGTTAATGCCGGGCAAGCGGTATTCGACCGGGTCTTCCACCGTGATGAGCTTTTTTTCCACGGAGTTGAGCTCGGACAAGGCGCAGTACAAGGTCGTCGTCTTGCCGCTGCCGGTCGGCCCCGTCACCAGCACCAGGCCGTTCGGACGGCTGACGATGGCGCGGAACTGCGCCACCAGCTTGGGCGGCATGCCGATGGCGTCCAGGCGCAAGGTCGTGCCGCCCTGGTTCAGCAAGCGCATCACCACTGATTCGCCGTACTGCGTTGGCATGGTGGAAATACGCACGTCGATGCGCTGGTTTTTCACGCGGATGGCGAAGCGGCCATCCTGCGGCAAGCGCTTCTCGGAAATATCGAGGTCCGACATCAGTTTTAGCCGCAGCGCCAGCGAACTGGCGATCTTGCTGTCCGCTTCCGTCTGCAGGTGCAGCACGCCGTCGATGCGGAAGCGGATCTGCAGCCGGCCTTCCTGCGGCTCGATGTGGATGTCCGAGGCGCGCACCTGCGTGGCATCCTCGAACACGGATTGCAGCAGCTTGACGATGGGCGCCTCTTCCAGGCCCGGATTGGCGGCCAGCGCGCCAAAGTCGACGGACACGTCGCCCAGGTCCTGCTCCAGCTCGCGCGTCAGCGTGGAAATGTCTTCCGTGCGGCGGTAGATGCGGTCGATGGCGGCCAGCACTTCCGTTTCATTGACAACGGCCAGCTCGATATGGCGCTTGACCAGGCGCGAAATTTCATCGTAAGCGAACAGGTCCGTCGGATCGGACATTCCGACCAGCAAGCCCTCGCGGCGGTCTTCCAGCACCAGCGCGCGGAAGCGCCGTGCCTGGGTTTCCGGCAGCAGCCGCACCAGTTCGGGATTGATGTTGAAAAACTTCAGATTGATGTAGGGAATGTCGAGCTGGCGCGCCAGCGCGCCCGAAATCTGCTCTTCCGTGACGAAGCCGTGCTCGACAAAAACGCGGCCCAGCTTGCGCCCCGAACGCTTCTGTTCCGTCAAGGCCTGGCCCAATTGTTCTTCCGTCAGCAGTTTCTGCTGCACCAAAATTTCACCGAGCCGGACTTTCTCTGGCCTTGCCATGCTTGCTCCTCGACAGATTCTTCAGACGATGCGCGCCAGCGGCGCGCGCAGGTATTTTATTCCAGAACCTGTTGTTTCTTAAAGAAAATACATTGCGTGGCTTGATTTTCGCGCATTTCGACACTCTGCAAGGAAACACTTGCCGCCCGCCAGCACCCATGGCAATAATGGCGGCCGTACCCCGCCTTGCCTGCCGCCCCTTGCCCCTATGAACGCCTGCGCCATCGAGTTCCACAACGTGCATCTGCAACTGGCGGGCAGCGCCGTGCTGCGCGGCGTCGACCTGCAGGTGCGCACGGGAGAACTGTTCGGTCTGGTCGGCGTGAATGGCGCAGGCAAAACATCGCTGCTGAAATGCCTGCTCGACTTTTGCGCGCCCGAGCGGGGAAACATCACCATCTTCGGCCAGCCGCACCGCCACAGCGCGGCGCGCCAGCCCCTGTCGTTTCTGCCGGAACGCTTCCAGGCGCCCCATTACCTGACGGGCGGCGACTTCCTGCGCTACCTGGCGCGCCTGCACGATGCGCGCCCCGATGCACACGCCGTGCGGCAAACCCTGGACGCGCTGGAACTGGCGCCAGACGCCCTGCTGCGACCCGCGCGCGAGTATTCAAAAGGCATGATGCAAAAGCTGGGGCTGGCCGCCTGCTTGCTGTCGGGCAAGCAGCAACTGGTGCTCGATGAACCGATGAGCGGACTCGACCCGAAGGCGCGCGCGCAATTCAAGCAAGTGCTGCGGCAAGCGCGCGCGCAAGGCCGTGGCGCCCTGCTCACCTCGCATGCGCTGGCAGACGTGGAAGAATTGTGCGACCGCATGGCCATCCTGCATGCGGGCCGCATCGTGTTTACAGGCACGCCAGCCGAATGCCGCGCGCGCCATGGCGGCGCCGAAGACGCCAGCCTGGAACAGGCTTTTCTCAATTGCATCGCGACATGAACGCCCCTGTCTCCGCGCCGCACGCCGCCAGCCCCAGCCCCAGCGGCTACGCGCCCGCGCCGCACGGCATGTATCTGCGCCATTTCGGCTTGCGCACGGCGCCGTTCGGCATCACGCCGGACCCGGCCTTCTTTTATCCCGGCAATACACGGGGCGAACTGCTCGATGCGCTGCTGTATGCCGTCACGCAAGGCGAAGGCATCATCAAGCTGACGGGCGAAGTGGGCAGCGGCAAGACCATGCTGTGCCGCATGCTGGCCGAGCGCCTGCCGCCCCATGTTGACGTGCTGTATTTGCTCAATCCCCGCCTGGAGCCGGACGACGTGCTGCACGCCATCGCCGCCGAACTGGGCCTGGAACTGGACGGATACCGCGCCGATGCCGTGCTGCGCGCCCTGCACGGCGAGCTGATCGCCCGGCATGCGGCGGGACGGCAGGTGGTGCTGTTGGCCGAAGAAGCGCAAGCCATGCCGGGCGCCACGCTGGAAGCGCTGCGCCTGCTGACGAATCTGGAAACGGCCAGCCACAAGCTGCTGCAAATCGTCCTGTTTGGCCAGCCGGAATTGCAGCACACGCTGGACTTGCCGCAGTTCCGCCCATTGAAGGAACGCATCACCCACAGTTTCACCGTGCCGCCCCTGCCGCCAGCCTTGCTGGGCGACTATCTGGCCTGCCGCCTGAGCGCCGCCGGCCGCATGGCGCCGCTCGTCTTCACGCCGGCCGCACTGCGCAAGCTGGCGCGCGCCGCGCAAGGCATCGTGCGCAGGGTCAACATTTTGGCCGACAAGGCCTTGCTGGCCGCGTTTGCGGACGATGCACAGGAAATCAGTGCGCGCCACATGCGCCTGGCCATTGCCGACAGCCCCTTTTACCGCGCGCCCTGGCATGCGGGCAAGCTGCTGGCGGGCGCCTTGAGCGCGCTGATGCTGCTGCTGGCCACGGCGCTGCTGTGGCAATGGCTGGCGAACAGCCCGGGCAAGACAGCGGCGACCGCCAGGACGGCCCCGCCGGCAAGCCAGGTATTCCAGGCACCGCAGGCATCGCAGGGACATGCCACCACGCCCGCCGACGCGCACCCAGGCGCGCTGCAGACAGCCGTGGCGCGCGCACCGTTGCCAGCGCCATCCACGCTGCTCGACAGCAAGCTGGCCGAATCGCGCGACTGGCTGGACCGCCAAGGGGCACGGCAACTGGTGCTGCAGATCGCCAGCCTGCCCGCCACCGAGACGGCTGCGGCGGAAACCTTCCTGCAGCAGGCGCAGCAAGCCACAGGCCTGCGCGACCTCCACGTGTTTCGCCTGCCTGGCGGCGCGCCCGCAAAGACGCCGCGCAATACCTCCGCCGCGCGGCTGCTCATCGTCTACGGCAGCTTTGCCGACCAGGCCAGCGCCGAAGCCGTGCGGGCCAGGCTGGTCCCGGCATCGCCACAGAAAATATTGCTGAGCGACATAGATAGTATCCGCACGGAAATGAAAGCCATGATCCCGGTAAAAACGGGGCGTGGCGCCCCCTGACTTTATTTCCGCATATTGCCTCCCGGGCCTGCACAGCCGATTGCTTTTAAGCGATCATGCTGGGTAAAATTACAAAAGCACAACACGACTCCAAGGGCGAACTTTTCATGACTCAACACCCTATTCCTGTGCTGGCCTCCTGGGTCGCCCTCGCCTGCAGCACCATGCTGGCCGGCTGCGCCACGCATCAAACGCCGCTGTCGCCGGCCCACCTCAATGCCGCGCCCGTTCCCGCCGGAGTCATTCCCGAACCGGTGCAGCAAAGCAGCGCGCTGGCCGCGCCCTTGCCGGCGCCCAAAGTGGAAACCTACAGCGTCACCGTGCACAAGGTGCCCGTGCAATCGCTGCTGTTTGCGCTGGCGCGCGACGCGGGCATGAATATCGACATCCACCCGCAGATCGAAGGCAGCGTCACCTTGAATGCGCTGAACCAGACCCTGCCGCAACTGCTGGCGCGTATCGGCAAGCAAGTCGATATGCGCTACGAAATCGAGGGCAAGAACCTGACCGTGCTGCCCGACGCGCCCGTGTGGCGCAATTACAAGGTCGATTACGTCAACATGGCGCGCAGCACCAACAGCAGCGTGAATATCGCCACGCAAATCTCCACGGCGGGCGGCGGGTCGAATAACGCCAGCAACCCCGTGGGCGGGACGCAGGGCAGCGGCGGCAATGGCAATAACAATTCGACTACCCTGGTCGTGAATCGTTCGGAAAATAATTTCTGGTACAGCCTGGAAAAGAATATCCGCGACCTGCTGCGCGAGACCACGCTCAACGACGTGCAGGTGGACCCGCTGGCGCAGCTGAACCAGCAATTGACGAGCATGCCCGGTCAACAAGGACAGCAAGTACAGCAAGTCCAGCCTGGCCAGCAGCAGAATCAGGCCGGCAATCAATACGGCGGCCAGGCGCCGATGCAGACTGGCGGCCAGTATGCGCCAGGCCAGCAGCAGGCGCCCATCCAGAACGCGAATCCCGGCCAGCCGCTCGACGCGAACGGCATGCCGCTGCTGAAACTGGCCAACAAGGGCAGCCCCTCGTCCGTCGTCGTCAACGTGGAAGGCGGCCTGATCGCCGTGCGGGCCACGGGGCGCCAGCATGAAAAGATCGCCGAATTCCTCGACGCCGTGTTGCACAGCGCCAAGCGGCAAGTGCTGATCGAGGCGACCATCCTCGAAGTGCGCCTGAGCAATGAATACCAGCAAGGCATCAACTGGTCGCGCCTGACGGGCAGCCTGCAACTGCGCCAGGGGCAAGTGGGCACGGCGGGCCTGTCCAGCGGAGTCACGCCCGGCGCCACGCCCGGCATCTTCGTGCTCGATTACCTGAAGGATAGTTTCAAAACGACCATACAGCTGCTCGAATCGTTCGGCAAGGTAAAAGTGCTGTCCAGCCCGAAGATCAGCGTGCTGAACAACCAGACGGCCATGCTGAAAGTGGTCGACAACAATGTCTTCTTTACCATCAAGGTGACGCCCGCCGTGATCAGCTCGACAGGCACCATCACCACGCCGGCCACGTATGAATCGAAACTGGAAACGGTGCCCGTCGGCTTCGTCATGAGCGTCACGCCGCAGATTTCCGACAGCGATGAAGTCACCCTCAACGTGCGCCCCACCATCACGCGCATCGTGGGCTACGTGCAAGACCCGAATCCGGCCCTGGCCACGGCCAACGTGCAAAGCCGCGTGCCCGTGATCCAGGCGCGCGAGCTGGAATCGATCATGAAAGTGGGCAATGGCCAGATCGCCGTGATGGGTGGCCTGATGCAGGACTCCATCGACAACGCCCGCGATGGCGTGCCCGGCCTGTCCAGCCTGCCCGTCGTCGGCAATTTGTTTACCTACCGCAATGAGGCAAGCAGCAAGACGGAGCTGGTGATCTTCATGCGCCCCGTCGTCGTCAAGGATGCCAGCGTCGAGGGCGATTACCGCGCTTACCGCTACCTGCTGCCAGGCCAGGCGCCGCTCAACAGCCAGCCCTACACGGATGGTCCGCCGGCGCCGGCCGTCCGGCCGCAGGCGCGCTTGCAGGGAGATTTTCCATGAGCTTGCTGATGCAGGCGCTCAAGAAAGCCGAGCGCGCCAAGCAGAACAGCCTTTCCGACGAGGAACTGGAAAAGCCGTCCGAAGCCTACGACCAGGTCCTGGAACTGGCGCCGGCCGACGCCCTGCCGCCCCCTGCCACGCCTGCCGCGCCATTGGCACCGCCGCCCGCGCCGACTGTCAGCACCTTGCGCCTGGAACCGCTGGCGGACGCGCCCGCGCCACAACCCGAGTCGAGTGGCGCGCAGCCTGGTCCGCCTCCGGAACCGCCACGCGCGCGCCCCGAACCGCCACCCGCCCGGCCACGCGCCAGCCGCAGCAATCCGCCGCCGAAAGGTCCCACCGGCCCCATCAGCGTCGACCCGGCCACCGTGCGCCTGGCCGTGCTGCTGGCGATCCTGCTGCTGGTGGCTGGCTCGATGGCGTACTGGTACTGGCGCGCCAGCACCAGCCCCGGCGCGGGCGCCAGCCTGCCCGGCGTGCCCATGCCGCTGACGGACGCTCCGGGCGCGGCCGGCGTTGCCGGCCCCGTGCTGGTGCTGCCGGCCACGGGTGCCGCGCCGACGGACGCCATGACGCCCGCCGCGCCGCCGCCCGACTATCCGCGCGACGCGCGCCAGCAGACAGCTGCGGCGGACCAGCAGGCGATGATCCAGGCCGCCGTGGCGGCGCAGCTGGCGCAACTGGCCCCGCCTGCGCCACCGAGCCTGCCACCGGTGGCCGCGCCCGACAATAGCCAGATCCAGGTGCAGCGCAGCGTGGCCGCGCCGCAAATCAACCCCGGCGTGCAGCAAGCCTACCAGGCCTTCAACGGGGGCCAGCTGGGCCTGGCTCGTCAGCAATATGAAACGGTGCTGCGGCAGGATGCGAATAACCGCGACGCGCTGCTGGGCCTGGCGGCCGTGGCCCTGCGCGAGCGACAAGGCGCGCAAGCGGCGGCCCTGTACGTGCGTTTGCTGGAAATCAATCCCGACGATGGCGAAGCGCTGGCCGGCCTGATCGGCCTGCGCCAGGGCGACGTGGCGCAGAGCGAAGCAAGGCTGAAAGCCATCCTGGCGCGCAGCCCCGACAGCGCGCCCGTGCTGTTTGCGCTAGGCAATGTGTATGCCAAGCAGCGCCGCTGGAACGAAGCGCAGCAGCAATTTTTCCGCGCCTATGGCGCCGCGCCCGGCAATCCCGACTATGCCTTCAACCTGGCCGTGGGCCTGGACCGGCTGAACCAGCCGCGGCTGGCCGCCACCTATTACCAGCGCGCCTTGACCCTGGCGCAAGCGACGCCCGCCGCCTTCGACCAGGCCGTCGTGCAAACGCGCTTGCGCGAATTGACGGCACCTGCGGCTGCGGCCGAGCCGGTCACCATCACCCCCCGTCAGGAATAAGCATCACATGGCAGAACAGGCAAAACTTCCCCTCGGCAAGCTGCTGATCCAGAAAGGCGTGATCAGCGAAGACCAGCTGCGCATCGCCCTGATCGAGCAGCGGCGCAGCAGCGAGCCGCTGGGCAAGCTCTTGATCACCTTGGGTTTTGTCACGGAAGCGACCGTGCGCGAGGCGCTCAGCGAAAACCTGAAACAGGTCAGCGCCGATCTGTCGAGTCTGGTGGTCGACGCCATTGCATTAAAACTGATCCCGAAGGACGTGGCCAAGCGCTACCGGGTTTTCCCCATCGTCTACGAACGGCAGGCGGACAACCTGATCCTGGCCATGGCCGACACCAGCAACATCGTCGCGCTCGACCAGATCAGCGCCATGCTGGTCAAGGGCATCACGATTTCCACCGTGCTGGTCAACGAGTCGGACATTTCGCGCGCCATCGACCAGTACTATGGCTTTGAACTGTCGATCGACGGCATCCTGCACGAAATCGAAACGGGCGAAGTCAGCTATCAAAGCATGGCCTCGCCATCGGACGAGTACAGCCAGCCCATGGTGCGCCTGATCGATGCGCTGCTGGCCGATGCCGTGCAAAACGGCGCCTCGGACATCCATTTCGAGCCGGAACAGTCGTTCCTGCGCATCCGCTACCGCATCGACGGCATCCTGCGGCAAATCCGCAGCCTGCACAAATCGTACTGGCCAGCCATGGCCGTGCGCCTGAAGGTGATGTCGAACATGAATATCGCCGAGGCGCGCGCGCCGCAGGATGGGCGCATCAGCATCAAGTTTTCCGGGCGGCAAATCGACTTTCGCGCCTCGGCGCAGCCCACCACGCATGGCGAAAACGTCGTGCTGCGCGTGCTGGACCGGCAAAAAGGCATCGTCCCGCTCGATTCGCTGGGCCTGGCCGAAGCGGAACTGAACTTGTTGAAACTGATGATCGCGCGTCCCGACGGCGTGATCCTCGTGACGGGCCCGACGGGCAGCGGCAAGACCACCACCCTGTATTCGATACTCAACCATATCAATACGGAAAGCGTCAACATCATGACGCTGGAGGATCCGGTCGAGTATCCGATGAACATGATACGCCAGACTTCCGTCAACGAATCCGTCAAGCTGGGCTTTGCCGACGGCATCCGCTCGATGATGCGGCAAGACCCGGACATCATTTTAGTGGGCGAGATCCGCGACCGCGAAACGGCGGAAATGGCCTTTGCCGCCGCCATGACGGGCCACCAGGTGTATTCCACCCTGCATACGAGCTCGGCCATCGGGTCCGTGGCGCGCCTGCTCGACATCGGCATCCTGCCCGACATCATGGCCGGCAACATCATCGGCATCGTGGCGCAGCGCCTGGTGCGCCGTTTGTGTCCGCACTGCAAGGAAACGGTGATCGCGGACGCCATCGAACGCCGACTGCTGGGCCTGGCCCCGGACGAAGCGCCCGTGTCCATCTGCCGCGCCGCCGGTTGCGAGCGCTGCGCGCACCAGGGCTACAAGGGCCGCCTGGCCATCATGGAAATCCTCAAGATGACGGCCGAACTCGATGAATTGACGGCACGCCGCGCCAGTAGCCGCGAATTGAAGAACGCGGCGCGCGCGGCCGGCTTCAAGGGCATCGTCGATGACGGCATGCGCCGCGTGATGGAAGGCGTCACCACCCTGGAAGAAGTGGGCCGCGTGGTCGACCTGACGGAAAGGCTGGCCTGATGGCGCAATATGTCTACCGCGCCATGGATGCCGCCGGCGCGCTGATTCCCGGCAGCATGGAGGCGGCCAACGTGCCGGATCTGGAAGCGCGCTTGCACCGCATGCAGCTCGACTTGATCGACTGCAAGATCACGGGGCAGTACCTGGTACTGCTGGGCAAGCGGGTCATCCACCGGCGCGACCTGATCAATTTCTGTTTTCACATGGAGCAATTGACGGGTGCGGGTGTGCCCATCCTGGAAGGCTTGAATGACTTGCGCGAAAGCACGGACCACCCGCGCCTGCGCGAAGTCGTCACGGATCTGATCGAAAGCATCGAGGGCGGCCTGCCCCTGTCGGGCGCGCTGGCGCAGCATGGCGACATCTTCGACGCCACGTTCACCAGCCTGATACTGGCGGGCGAACAGAGCGGCAAAATCGCCGACGTCTTCAAGAATCTGTCCGAAAGTCTGAAATGGCAGGACGAGCTGGCCTCGCAGACGCGCAAGATCGTCATGTACCCCGTCATCGTCGCCATCGTCGTGGCGGCCGTGACGTTTTTCCTGATGATCTATCTGGTCCCCCAGCTGACGGCTTTTATTCGCAACATGGGCGGCGAACTGCCGCTGCACACGCGCGTGCTCATTGCCGTGTCGAATGTGTTCATCGACTACTGGTATCTGCTGCTGGCTTTGCCCGTGCTGCTGTTCTTCGGCCTGCGCGCGCTGATCCGCCGCAGCGAGGCGGCCCGCTATGCCTGGGATGGCTTGAAACTGCGGCTGTGGCTGATCGGCCCCGTGCTGCACAAGATCATCCTGGCCCGCTTCGCCACGTTTTTTGCCCTGATGTATGCCTCCGGCATCACGATACTCGAATGCATCCGCCTGTCCGAAGGCATCGCCGGCAACCAGGTGGTGGCGGCCGGCCTGCGCCGCGCCGCCCAGCTGATCAGCGAAGGCTACGGCGTCACCGCCGCCTTCCAGCACACGGGCATCTTCCCGCCGCTGGTGATCCGCATGCTGAAGGTGGGCGAGGCCACGGGTTCGCTGGACACGGCCTTGCGCAATGTCAGCTACTTTTACAACCGCGAAGTGAAGGAATTGATTGAAAAAGTGCAAGCCATGATCGAGCCGGCCATGACGGTCATCCTGGGCTTGCTGCTGGGCTGGATCATGCTGTCGGTACTGGGGCCGATCTACGACACCATCAGCACAATCAAAACCTGAGGCCGCCGTGTTCCGCAAACAATTACTTTACATCACCAGCGACGCCCTGTGCGCCTACGACTGGGACCATGGCGTGCTGGGCCCGGGCCAGACCTTCGCCGCCAGCGCGGCCGGGCTGGACGGCTTCGCCGCGTGGCTGGAAGACCCGCAGGCGCACCGTCTCGGCGTGCCCGCCTACCTGCTGACGGACTTGATCGAGGAAGATTTCCAGCATCAGCTCGTGCCCCACGTGCGCGGCAAGGCGGGCCGCGCCCTGCTCGAGCGACGCCGCCAGCAGTTGCACCGCGACACGCCCTACCGGGGCAGCACCGTGCTGGGCCGAGAAAGCACGGGCCGCCACGACGACCAGGTGCTGTTTTTCGCCCTGACCAACCCCACCTTGCTGCAGCCGTGGACGGAGGCGCTTGAACACTTGCGCGTGCCCGTGGCCGGCATTTATTCGACCAGCCTGCTCAGTATTGCGCTGGTCAAAAAGCTGTCGCTCGCGCATGAACACTTGCTGCTGGTGACGCAGCAATCGGGCGGCTTGCGGCAAAGTTACTATGAAAAGGGCCAGTTGCGCTTTTCGCGCCAGACGGCCACCATCGCGCTCGACGGCGTGGCCGTGAATATCGCGCTGGAAACGGAAAAGACGCGGCAATTTCTCACCAGCACGCGCATGCTGGCGCGCGGCGACCTGCTCAATACCGTCATCCTGGCGCCAGCCGCGCAGATCGCCAAGCTTGAATTGTTGTGCGACAACGGCGTCGAAGTGGCGTATCACTTCATCGACCTGCAACAGGCCGGCGCACGAGTGGGCTTGCGCCAGACGCCGGCGCTGGCCGATGCATTGCTGCTGACCTTGCTGGGCAAGCATCCGCCGGCCAGCCACTATCCGCCCGGCGCGCTGACCCGCTATTACCACTTCCAGCGCGCGCGCAAGACGCTGTTTGGCGCCAGCGCGCTGATCGGCGCGTCGGCCGCCCTGTGGTGCGTGATCAATCTGCTGGGCGGCATCGCCGATGGTGCCGCCACGCAACGGCTGGCGCAGGAAACGGCGTCCTACCAGGAGCGCTACCGCAGCGTCATGTCGACGCAGCCGCCGGCGCCGGCCAGGACGCAGAACATGAAAGTGGCCGTCACTCTGGGCCAGATGATCGCCAGCCAGGCGCCGGAACCGGGCCGCCTGCTGGGCCTGCTGAGCGCGGCGCTGGACCAGGCGCCGCAAATCCAGCTGGGCCAGCTGCACTGGAACGCGGGACCGCCCCCGGCGCGCACGAGCGGCAGCCAGCAAGCGCCGCAGACGGAAAGCGGTCGCCCGCTGGGCAGCAGCCTGGCCGGCATCCCCGTCGCCCCGCCGCAGGCGCTGCGCCTGGAAGCGGACGTGGCCATGCCGAACAATGACTACCGCGCCGCGCTGGCCGCCATCACGGCGTTTGCGCAAACCCTGGCGCGCCAGCCGGGCATGCAGGTAAGGATAGAGGAAACGCCGCTCGACTTGCGTCCCAGCGTGGCCTTGTCCGGCAAGAGCGCCGCGCCGGCGCCGGACAGCCAGGCCCGCTTTACCCTCTTGCTGGAGTGGCAGCCATGAGCGGCCCCGTCAAGCAGCCGCCCCTGCCCGGCATGCAGCGGACAAGCACGCCTGCGCGCACCCTGCCCGCCTGGCTGGGCGAACTGCGCCTGGTGCGCGGCGCCATGCTGTGCTTTGCGCTGACCTTGCTGGCCGGCGTGGTACTGCTGAGCCTGAGCACCGCCTATCGCACGCGCGAAGCGCAACGGCTGTACCTGGCCCAGCACACGCGCGCGGCGGCGGCCACCCTGTTCAACCACGCGGAAGCGGAAAAGCAGGAAATCCGCGCCTACGAACCGCAATTCCTGGCGCTGCGCCAGCGCGGCCTGATCGGCGAGGAAAACCGCCTGGCCTGGATCGACGCCATCCGCCGCAGCCAGGAACAGCGCAAGCTGCTGCCAATCAGCTATGACATCAGTCCCCAGCAAGGGCTGCAAGTGCCGTTGCCGATGGTGATGGGGCAATATCATTTGCGCGGCAGCCGCATGCGCCTGCAGATGGATTTGCTGCACGAGATGGATTTGCTGAACCTGTTTGACGATTTGCGCCAGGCCGGCTATTTCGCCGTGCAGGAATGCACGCTCAAGCGCCATGGCGCAGCCGGGGCTGGCGGCGCGGCAGCACCCACTTTGGGCGCCGAATGCGAGCTACTGTGGCTGACCGTCAACAGTCTGGCCGTGGCGGGGCCGCCATGAGGTACGCTCTCGTCCTGTGCGCGCTGCTGGCCGGCGCCGCGCCCACTCTCCATGCACAGGCACAGCAGCTGGGGCGCTTGTTCCTGTCGCCCCAGCAGCGCGCCCAGCTCGACACGCAACGCTACGGGCCGCCGCCACCCGATCCGGCCCTGGCGGCGCCACCGCCCCCGCCACCGCCCGCCCCGCCCGTGGAATTGAATGGCGTGGTGGTGCGCAGCAGCGGCCGCTCCACCGTGTGGCTGAACCAGGAAGCGCAGAACGAGCCGCACAACCGCCTTGCCCGTGACAAACCCGGCACCTTGACCCTGCGCCTGTCGAACGGCCAGGTGGTACTGCTGAAACCTGGCCAGCGCTACGATCCGGCCAGCGGCACGGTCACCGAAGTGCAGGAGACCCCGCCATGACGCCACGGAAAGCTCGTCGCCAGCGCGGCGCCGCCCTGCTCCTGCTGGTGGCCGTGCTGGGCCTGGGCGCGGCCAGCCTGCTGATCAGCGCTTTTGGCCGCAACACGGGCGAGGCAGAACGCCAGCAGCGCACCCTGGCCACCCTGGCGCAGGCGCGCGAGGCCTTGCTGGGCTTTGCGGCGGCCAATGGCCGCCTGCCCCGTCCGGCCGCCTCCGCCCTCGACGGGCGCGAACGGGCCGCCGACTGCGCCGACGATGCCGCCTGCAGCGGCTTTTTGCCGTGGGTGGCGCTGGGCGTGGACGGCGTGGATGCCTGGGGCAAGCTGCTGCGCTACAGCGTCACGCCGGAAATGGCGCGCGCCCCCATCGTCTCGTTTTCCGCCATCGCCAACAGGGTCGTGCTTGAACGCGGTTCGCGCGGCGAACTTGCCTTCGTGGCGGGCCAGGCACTGTGCGACGTCAGCGCCCAATGCCTGCCTGTCGTGCTGTTCTCGCAAGGCAAGGAGCATTACGGCACGGCCGCCAGCGGCGTGATGCAGATCAATATGGCACGCGGCAATATCGACGAAGCGGCCAACGACCGCGCCAGCCGCGGCTTCATTGCCCGCCCCGCCACCGGCAATGCCGCGCTGCCAGGCGGCGCCTTTGACGACATGCTGACCTGGATTACCTTGCCCACCCTGTACCAACGCATGCGCGCCGCGCGCAACCTGCCATGAACGCTCGCCATCCGCGCCGCCAGGGCGGCTTTTCCCTGATCGAGATCGCCATCGTGCTCGTCATCGTGGGCCTCATGATCGGCGGCCTGGTCACGCCCTTGACGGTGCAGTTGGAGCAGCGCAAGGTGGCCGAGACGCAACAAGCGCTCAATGAAGCGAAGGAAGCGCTGACCGGCTACGCGTTGCGCTACGGCTACCTGCCCTGTCCCGCCATCTCCTCCATGAGCGGCCTGGAAGACCGGCGCGGCACGCGCTGCACGGGCGAAAAACGCGCCGGCTTCCTGCCCTGGGCCACCCTGGGGCTGCGCCAGGGCGACAGCTGGAACAATCTGCTGCGCTACAGCGTGACGCCGGCCTTCAGCGACAGCGGCCAGCTTTTCAGCCTGTCCACGCCGCGCGACATCAGCATCGTCACGCGCAACGGCGGCGCGCTGCTGCAGGCGACGGCCTTGAACGACATCCCCGCGATGATCATGTCGCACGGCAAGAACGGTTTCGGCGCCACCAGCGCGCAGGGCCAGCGCCAGGCTGTGCCTTTCGGCAACAATGTCGACGAGCGCAACAATGCTTCGAACGCCACCACCGTCATCAGCCGCGCCGCCAGCGGCCCGCAGCAGCCGGGCGGCGAGTTCGACGATATCGTCGCCTGGTTGTCGCCGAACATCCTGTTCAACCGCATGGTGGCCGCGCAAAGGCTGCCCCGCTGATGCCCATGCTCCTGCCCTCGCTCACCATCGCCCGCTACACGCTGCTCGAAGCGCTGCGCAGCCGCCTGCCGTGGCTGTTCCTGCTGGCCGCCTGCGGCGCGGCCGCCCTGGCCGGCTTCCTGCAGCAACTGGCACTGACGGAAAGCGGCGCCGTGCAGGCGGCCCTGCTGGCGGCCACCCTGCGCCTGGCCGGCGTTTTCCTGCTGGCTACCTTCATCATCACCAGCATGGCGCGCGAAGCGGCCGACCGGGGCCTGGAACTGCTGCTGGCGCTGCCCATGCCGCGCGCCGCCTACCTGCTGGGCAAACTGCTGGGCTATGGCACGCTGGCGGCCATACCCGCCGTGCTGTTCGGCCTGTTGATGGCGCCGTTCGCCGCGCCCGCGCAAAGCGCGCTGTGGGCGCTGTCGCTGCTGGGTGAATTGTGGATCGTCGCCGCCTTCAGCCTGCTGTGCGCGGCCAGCCTGCAGCAAGCCCTGCCGGCGCTGGCCGCCACGGGCGGCTTCTACGTACTGGCGCGCATGCTGGGCAGCCTGCAACTGCTGGCGCATGGCCCGCAGGCGGGAGATTCCCTGGCTCAACGGGCCACGGCCGGCGCCATCGATGTGCTGGCCCTGCTGCTGCCCCGCCTGGACGCGTTTACGCGCACGGAATGGCTGCTGTACGCCACCGGCGACTGGCAGGCGCTGCTCAATGTGGCGGCGCAAACCGGCATCTATGTGGCCTTGCTGGCCAGCTGCGCATTGTGCGACTTTTACCGCAGGAACATCTGATGGCCGCGACCAGCCAGCGTCCGTGGACCAGCGTGCCGCGCCCCGTGTGCTGGCTGCTGGCGGCTTGCCTGTTATTGCAGCTGGGCTGGCGTCTGGCGCAGCAGCACGCTCCCGCCCAGGCACGCCCCCTGCCCGCCGCGCCGCCGGCTGGTGTGGCGCGTCTGGCCAGCCTGGGCGAGCCGCTGGCCATGTCGAAAGCCATGCTGCTATACCTGCAATCGTTCGAAGACCAGGCCGGCGTCAGCCTGCCGTGGCGCGAACTCGATTATGACCGCCTGGCCGGCTGGCTGGAGACGGCGCAAACGCTCGATCCGCGCAGCCAATACGCGCTGGTGGCCGCCGGCGAGGTGTATGCCGGCGTGGCCGACCCGCAACGCGCGCGCCGCATGCTCGATTTTGTCGCCGCCAGCTTCGCGGCCGACCCGCGGCGCCGCTGGCCCGCCATGGCGCAGGCCGTGCTGGTGGCAAAGCACCAATTGCACGACTTGCCGCTGGCGCTCGGCTATGCGCGCATGCTGCGGCGGCTGGCGACGGGGCCGCAGGTGCCGCCGTGGGTGCGCGAGATGGAAGCGTTCATCCTGGAAGACATGGACCAGCTCGACGGCGCCCGCCTGGTGATCGGCGGCTTGCTCGCCAGCGGCCAGATCAATGACCCGCACGAACTGGCTTTCCTCGCGCGCCGGCTCGACGAACTGGCCAGGAAGAAAGCACAGGCCACTCCATGAGCCGCCACCTGAAATGCCATGCGCATCGGGCACCAATTGCAGTAAACTGCCATCTCAAGCTGTAGCACTTTTTTCCAAGGAAATCCCATGCCCCCACGCCGCCAGCACGGCTTTACGCTCGTAGAAATCGCCATCGTCCTGGTCATCATCGGCCTGCTGCTCGGTGGCGTGCTCAAGGGGCAAGGCTTGATCGACAGCGCCAAGGTGAAGAACATCATCCAGCAATCGAACGCGCTGACGGCCGCCGTCAACGCCTACCAGGACAAGTTCCGCGCTCTGCCCGGCGACGATCTCCAGGGCACCGTGCACGTGCCCAATTCAGCCGGCAACGGCAATGGCGACGGCCAGATCGGCGACGGCCAGCCGCGCGAATTCACCCTGGCGCCGCAGCACCTGGCGCTGGGCGGTTTTATTACCGGCTCATTCAACGGCACCTCGCAATTCATGACCAGCGCCCAGGGCGGCGCCGTCTACCTGTACAACGATGAAGTGGGCGGCCGGGCCGGCAACGGCATCCGTTTCGATAACTTGCCCGAGAGCTACGCGGAGCAGATCGACAGCAAACTCGACGATGGCGTGGCTGGCACGGGCAGCGTCCGGGCGAACATGCCCTATGGCAATGCCGGTGCTATCATTGCCCGCACCGCCGTCTTTTTCTGAGCCTCCAGTCACTATCAAAGGAATACCATGTCACTGCACCGCACACTCATCGTTTCCCTGGCCGCCGCCTGCGCCTTGCTGGCCGGCAGCGCGCACGCCCAATACGTGGGCCCGACGGCCGGCCCGGCCGCGCCCAGCAATGTGGCCGCCATCCTGAAAAACCCCGTCGACGACCAGGCCGTCGTGCTGCGCGGCCATTTGCTGCGCAAAGTCGGCAACGAGAAATACACCTTCTCCGACGGCACGGCGGAAATCCGCGTGGACATCGACGACAAGGTCTTCATGAATCGCAAGATCGACGCCAAGACCCGCGTGGAAATCCGCGGCGAAGTGGAAAAAGACTTCATGGAAAGCCCGGAAATCGATGTCGACGCGCTGACCGTGGTCCCGTAAGCTGCATTGCCCTCCCGCCGCCACGGCGGGAGGGGCATTCCCCCTCTTCTGTATGCCTTGCGCAACCTTTTTTCCATGCCGGAAACTAGGCTTGTCAGAACAATCAATTTCGTCTAGCATCTTTTCATTCAAGGTCAGCCAGCGCCAGCGTGAGCCTGCCTGTCGACTCATCCATTCTGGGAGCTTTCCGGGTGCAAGATTTGCCTTCGATACGCTCAAGAATTTCATGGCTGGTGCTCGCCTGGGTCATTCCGACGGCGCTCGTGTTTCTCCTGCTCGTGGCGCAAAGCTACACGCGCGAACGCGACCATGTTGTCAGCGAAACGGCGCAGGCGGCGCGGGCCGTCGCGGCCGCCGTCGAACGCGACCTGAACGGCGCCCAGATGGCCGCGCAGATCCTGGCCGGCTCGCCCGCCCTGCAAGCCGACGACATCGGCGCCCTGCGTGTCCTGGCCGCCAGCCTGCTGCAGCCGGGCCTGGCCGTCAGCGCCTTCATCGTTTCCGACGCCAAGGGCCGCCAGCTGATCAATACGACCTTGCCCGCCAGCCAGGCGCCGCCGCCCCTGCCGCAAAAATGGGCCGCCAGCATGGAGCGCACGCGCGACTACGGCAAGCCGCGGCTGACCAGCCTGGCCAGGATACCCGACAGCGTGCCGCAGCTGGCCCTGAACCTGCCCTTGCCGCGCAAACAGGGAGCCGCCTACGTGCTGACGGCCCTGTACCCGCCCGACTACCTGTCCGTGTTGCTGCGCGAACTGCACCTGCCCGCCTACCTGGGCGCGGCCATCATCAATGCCGACGGCATCAACGTGGCGCGCACCCTGGCGCCGCAGCGCTATGTGGGCCAGCGCACTGCGGCGCCCCTGCTGGAACAGATACGCCAGGCGCGCGAAGGCGTGCTGCGCCATGCCACCCTGGAAGGCATCGACGTGTACACGGGCTTTCGCCGCGCCCCGGACGCCGCCTGGACGGTAGCCGTCACCATGCCCACCAGCACGGTGGCCGAAGCCCTGCTGCGCTCGGTAGTCACGGGTTCGGTCATCCTGGCGCTGCTGCTGGGCGCCGGCTTTGCCCTGGCCTGGCGCGTGGGCGGTCGCCTGGCGCACACCTTGCAGGAACTGACGCAGCAAATCCATGCGCTGGCGCAAGGCAAACCGCTGCTGTCGAACAAGCACGCGGACCGCGAATCGGCCGACATGGCCAGCGCCCTGGGCGCGCTGGAACGCGACCTGCGGCGCCACCGCACGCAGCTTGAAAGCCTGGTGGCCGAGCGCACGCTGGCCCTGGAAAAATCCACGCGCCTGCTGGAAACCGTGTACGCGACGGCGCCGATCGGCATGCTGTTCGTGGACCTGGACTTGCGCATCGTCATGATCAACCACTACCTGGCCACCATCAACGGGGCCAGCGTGGCGCAGCACCTGGGCCGTCCCGTGGGCGCCATGCTGTTCGACGACGCCGTGCGCGCCGAGGTGGAACGCTGCGTGCGCCAGGTCCTCGGGACGGGGCAGCCCATCGTCGACATGGAATTGCAAGGCCATAGCGGCCAGCAGCGCGAGCAGATCAGTCACTGGATCGTCTCCTACCACCCGATTTTTGGCCCGGAACAGCAGTTGCTGGGCGTATCGGGCCTGTGGCTGGACATTACCGAGCGCAAGCGCAGCGAAGCGGAATTTCGCCGCTCGAAACACCTGTTTGGCACCATCATTGAAAACATCCCGGCCATGGTCTTCGTCAAGCGCGCAGACAAGCTGAGCTTTGAAATGATCAACCGCCACGCGGAACTCACCCTGGGACGCTCGCGCGAGCAATTGCTGGGCAAGACGGACCATGATTTCTTCCCGCCGCAGCAGGCGTCCGCCTTCGTCAGCGCCGACCGCAAGCTGCTGGCCACGGGGCAGATGGTGGAAATCGAACAGGAGGCGATCAATACGGCCGATGGCACCACGCGCCACTTCACCACGCGCAAGGTGGTCTTGCGCGACGATGCGGGGCGCCCCAGCCATGTGCTGGGGGTCTCGATCGACATCACGGAACGCAAGCGCGCCACCGAGGTGCTGCACGCCACCACCTGGCGCCTGGAACAGAACGAGCGTTTCATCCGCACCGTCACCGACAACCTGCCCGGCATGGTGTCGTACTGGGGCGCCGATTTGCGTTGCCTATTTGCAAATAAATTCTATAACGAATGGTTTGGCCGTAGCAGCGCCGAGCTGGCCGGCATCCACATGAGCGAATTGCTGGGGCAGGAACTGTTCGACGTGTATGCGCCCCACGTCGAGGGCGTGCTGGCGGGCCGGCCGCAAAGCTTCGAGCGCGACCTGCTCGATCCCGGCGGCCAGGTATGCCACACGTGGACCAATTACATCCCCGATTTCGACGACAGCGGCGGCGTGCGCGGCTTCTTCGTGCTGGCCTCGGACGTGTCCGAGCTCAAGCGCACGGAATTGCGCCTGCACGAGCTCAACGAGCAGATGGTGCGCGCGCGCGACAAGGCCGAGGCGGCCAGTATCGCGAAGAGCGAATTCGTCGCCAACATGAGCCATGAAATCCGCACGCCGATGAACGCCATCATCGGTCTGGCGCGCCTGCTGGAAGAGTCGCCGCTGGAACGGCGCGAGCGCAGCTATGTCGGCAAGATCCAGATGGCGACGCAGTCGCTGCTCAACATCGTCAACGACGTGCTCGATTTTTCCAAGATCGAGGCGGGGCAGATGGTGCTCGAGCAGCGCCGCTTCCAGCTCGAACGCATGCTGGGCAGCGTGGGTGTCTTGCTGGCCAGCAGCGCCTGGGCGCGCGGCGTGGAGCCCGTGTTCGTGCTCGATCCCGGCGTGCCGGACGAACTGATCGGCGACGCCCTGCGCATGGAACAGATCCTCATCAACCTGATGGGCAACGCCGTCAAGTTCACCGCGCATGGCGAAGTGGTGCTGAGCATCGGCATGGAGGCCGAGGATGCGGCCAGCGCCACCCTCGCGTTTTCCGTGCGCGACACGGGCATCGGCATCGGCGCGGCCGAGCAGGAACGCATCTTCGACGCGTTTTCCCAGGGCGACAGCGGCACCAGCCGCAAATACGGCGGCACGGGACTGGGGCTGGCCATCTGCCGGCGCATGGTGGAATTGATGGGCGGCACCCTCAGCGTGAAAAGCACGCTGGGACAGGGTTCCGACTTCCGCTTCAGCTGCCGCTTCGAGAAGGTGGCGCCGCCGCCCGAGCCGTCCGGCAAGGGTGTGCCCAAGGCCCTGTCGCTGCTGATCATCGACGACAACGCCAGCGTGCGCGCCATGCTGGAAGACTGGTGCGCGGCGCAGGGCTGGCACAGCCGCAGCGCCGACAGCGGCGCGGCCGGCCTGGCCCTGCTGCGCAACCACGCCAGCGGCCTGGACGGCTTGCAGGCGGCCGCTCACGTGGATATGGTGCTGCTCGACGCGGCCATGCCCGGCATGGATGGCATTTCCATGCTCACCGAGGCGCGCGCCGACGAACACCTGGCGCTGCCGCCGGTGATCATGCTGGTGGCCGACCAGGACAGCGAGAACCTCGAACGCCTGGCCGACAGCCTGATGCTGGCCGGCATCGTCTCGAAACCGGCCACTCCGGCGCGCCTGCTGGCGGCCGTCACCGCCGTGCGGGATGGCCGCAATGGCCGCAGCGCGCCATCCGTGCTGCCCGTGTCCACGCCCTTGTCGGGTTTGCTCACAGGCATGCGCGTGCTGCTGGTGGAAGACAATGAAATCAACCAGGAAGTGGCGCAGTACATCCTGCTGCACTCGGGCGCGCGCGTGGCCGTGGCCGCCAATGGCAGGCTGGCCGTCGACTTGCTCGCCAGCACGCCCAACGCCTGGGACGTGGTGCTGATGGATTTGCAGATGCCCGTCATGAATGGCTACGACGCCACCCTGGCCATCCGCGCCCTGGGCTTGCCGGACTTGCCCATCATCGCCATGACGGCCAATGCCATGGATGAAGACCGTCTGCGCGCCATCGCCAGCGGCATGAATGCGCATGTGGCCAAGCCCATCGATGTCGACGAGATGATCGAGACCCTGACCCGGCTGGTGCGCGCGCCCCTGGGTTCCGGCGACGGCGCCGTCCAGGCAGCCGATGCCGCCACGCAGACGCCGGACTTGCCGGCCACGGTGCCCGGCATCGACCTGGCGGCGGCCCTGCACCGTTTCGGCGGCGACTACGGCGCCTTCCTGGCCCTGCTCAAGCGCTTTGAGAATTCGCAAGGCGACGCCGTCGAGGAAACGCGGCGCCTGCTGGCCGCCGGCCATCTGCAGCAGGCGGCGCTACTGCTGCACCGCGTGTGCGGCGTGGCGGCCAACCTGGGCGCCACGCAGATCGCCAGCCTGGCCGCCGAGACGGAAAAAACGCTGAAAACGGGGCAACCGCACGCCGCGGCCACCTTGCTGGGACGGCTGGAACAGGCGATGGCCGAAGTCATCGAAGCGGCGCGCACCCTGCCCTCGCCCGTACGGCGCAGCCAGCCGGCAGCGGCCGCGCCCGGGGGCGCGCCCGTCGACCTGCACGCCGGCCTGTCCGAGCTGCTGGTCCTGATCCACAACAACAACCTGAAAGCGCTGGCGCAATTTCAGGCCCTGCACCCCGCCATACAACAGTCGGACCGGGAAGCGGCGCTGGCGATGGCACATGCGATTGAAACGCTGAATTTTGCCGAGGCGGAAAAACTCGTGCTCGATCAGCTGAAACGAGAGGAAAACAAGTGAGCTGGACCAACCTTGCCATGAACGGGCGCATCCTCATCGTCGATGACGCCATGGAAAACATCCAGATCCTGCACCAGCTGCTGCGCGAGGAACACGACGTGCTGTTCGCCCTGAGCGGTGTAAAGGCGCTGGAAATTGCGCATAATCAACTGCCGGACCTGATCCTGCTCGACGCCGTCATGCCCGGCATGGATGGCTATGCCGTCTGCAGCGCGCTGCGCGAATCGGCCATCCTCAGCGCCATTCCCGTCATTTTCGTCACGGCCCTGAACCAGCCCGAAGACGAGACGCGGGCGCTGGAAGCGGGCGCCGTCGATTTCATCACGAAACCGTTCAACGCGGCCGTCGTGCGCGCCCGCGTGCGCAGCCAGCTGACCATCAAGCGGCAAGCCGACGCCATGCGCGAACTGTCGCTGACGGATTCGCTCACGGGCGTGGCCAACCGGCGCAGCTTCAACGACACGATGGACAGCGAATGGCGGCGCTGCGCGCGCGACGGCGTGCCGATGGCCCTGATCATGGCCGATATCGACCACTTCAAGGATTACAACGATACGTATGGCCACCAGGCGGGCGACCTGTGCCTGCAGCAGGTGAGCGCCGCCCTGCGCCGCTGCGCCGTGCGCCCGCCCGACCTGCTGGCGCGCTATGGCGGCGAGGAATTCATCATCCTGCTGCCGCAGGAAACACGCGACGGCGCCGAAGTGGTGGCCCAGCGCATCCTCGACGAAGTGCGCGCACTGGAAATTGCCCACGCCAGATCGAGCGTCGGCCCGCACGTCACCGTCAGCCTGGGCATGGCCAGCATCATGCCCACGGAAGGCATGGACCCCAGCGCCCTGATCCGCGCCGCCGATGCCCTGCTGTACCGCGCCAAGCATACGGGGCGGGACAGGTATTGCGCGTCGGAGGGAGAGTGATCAGGGATAGCAGCGCATCAAAAACTCCGCCACGCACACGGGTTTCGGGTCGCCTTCGCGCTCCATGGTGACGGCCCAGTTCACTTGCGCGCCTTCCGGCAAGTTGTCGACGGAGAGGATATCGAGCCGTGCGCGCAGGCGGCTGCCGACAGGCACGGGGGCGGGAAAGCGCACTTTATTCAGGCCATAGTTGATGGCCATGCGGATGCCGGCCATGTGCAGCGCTCCCTGCAACATGGCCGGCAGCAGCGATAAGGTCAGGAAGCCGTGCGCCACGGTGCAGCCGTATGGCGACTCACGCGCGCAGCGTTCGGCGTCCACATGGATCCACTGATGGTCGTCCGTGGCGTCGGCAAAGGTGTCGATGCGCTGCTGGGTGATGGTCAGCCAGTCGGAAACGGCCACGTGCTGTCCCGCCAGGGCCTGGAAACCGGCGATGCCGGCGATGTCACGCATGGTTTTCGCCTGCCGGACGGCGGCCGAACATGCCCATGCCTTCCACTGTCGTCACCACTTCGCCATGCTGGTTGCGCACGCTCCACACGGAAATGACGATGCCGCGATCCGGCTTTGATGTGGATGGACGCACTTCCTTGACCTGGTAGGTCAGTTGCAAGGTGTCGCCCGCGCGCACGGGTTTGAGCCAGCGGATGCTGTCCAGGCCGGGCGAGCCCATGCTGGACGAATGCTTGAGCAGATTGTCCACCACCAGGCGCATCATCATGCCGCAGGTATGCCAGCCGCTGGCGATGACGCCCTTGAAGATGGTCTTTTCGGCGGCCGCATGGTCGACGTGGAATGGCTGCGGATCGAAATCCGTGGCAAAAGCGATGATTTCCTTTTCCGTTACGTGGCGCTGGCCCAGGTCGATTTCCAGGCCTTGCGTAAAGTCTTCGAAATACCAGTGTTTCGGCGTGGTGGCAGGCGATGCGGTCATGCGGTCTCCGTCGGCAAGAAGCCCGGCTGGGCGATAAAGCGCTCGATATGATGGTCCACGTCGCCCAGGGTCAGGGCGATCATGGCAAGGCGCTTGAAATGGTGAGCGGCGGGCAATTCGTCGGTGACGCCCATGCCGCCATGCAATTGCACGGCTTGCTGGCCGACAAAGGTAGCGGCCAGTCCCACTCGCGCCTTGGCGGCCGACACCGTGCGGCGCCGCTCGGACGCATCGTCGCTGTCGACCTTGGCGGCGGCCAGCATGGCCATCGAACGGGCCTGCTCCAGGTGGATGAACATGTCGGCCATGCGGTGCTGCAGGGCCTGGAACTTGCCGATCGGCGCGCCGAACTGCTGGCGCGTCTTCAGGTATTCCAGGGTGGCGGCGAAGATGGCGTCCATGGCGCCCACGGCTTCCGCGCACAACAGGGCGGCGCCGTAATCGACGGCCGCGTCGAGCACGGACCAGCCCTGCCCCGCCTGGCCGATCAAGGCGTCGTGGCCCAGCACCACTTGCACGAGGGTGACGGTGGCGGCGCGCTGGCCATCGATGGTGCGGTAGTCGCGCACGGAAACGCCGGGCGCGTCAACAGGTACGAGGAACAGCGAAATGCCGTCCGTCTCCATCTGGCCGCCGCTGCTGCGCGCCGACACGATCAGCGCGCCCGCCTGCGCGCCATGGATGACGACGGTTTTCTCGCCGTCGAGCACGAAACCGTCGCCTCGGCTTGTCGCCGTGGCGGCAATATCATTGAGTTCGTGGCGCGACTGGCGCTCACCGAGCGCGCAGGCCAGCTTCAGGCTGCCGCTGGCGACCTGTTCCAGCACGCCATCGTGGCCGCCCGCCAGGCTCAAAAAGCGCGCCCCGAGTACGGTGGCGAAATACGGTTCGACCACCAGGCCACGGCCCAGTTCCTGCATCACCAGCAGCATGTCGACGGCCGTGCCGTCGAAGCCGCCCGCGCCGGCCGGCAGCGGCAAGGCCGTCATGCCCAGCTCGGCCAGGGTGGCCCAGGCGGCATCGGACGTGCCGGTGGCGGAATGGATAATTTTTTGCCGCGTTTCAAAGCGGTAATCCTTGTCGACCCAGCGCCTGAGCGCGTCGGCGAATTGCTGCTGTTCCTGATTAAAATGAAAGTCCATGTCGTCTCCTTCTGGCTTACAGGCCCAGGATCATCTGCGTGATGATGTTTTTCTGGATTTCATTCGAGCCGCCATAGATCGATGTCTTGCGGTAATTGAAGTAATACGCGGCCAGCGGCGCAGCCAGGTCGTCGCCGCCAGCGCTGTGCGGCGCGCTGCCGTCCAGAAATGCCGGGTCGAACGGCAAGGCTTGCGGGCCGATGGCTTCCACCATCAGTTCCGTCAGTTGCTGCTGCAATTCCGAACCGCGCACCTTCAGCATCGATGCCTGCGGTCCCGGCCCCTTGCCTTCGTCGCTGATGACACGCAAGACCGTCATTTCCAGCGCCATCAATTCAATTTCCAGGGTGGCGACCTTGGCGGCGAACGCGGGATCGTGCAGCAGCGGTGCGCCGCGCTTGGTTTGTTGCATGGCCAGCTGCTTGAGGAAAGTCAGCTCGCGCTTGGAGCGGCCGACGGCGGCGATGCCCGTGCGCTCGTGGCCCAGCAGATACTTGGCGTAGGTCCAGCCCTTGTTTTCCTGGCCCACCAGGTTGCTGACGGGCACGCGCACGTTATCAAAAAAGACTTCGTTCACTTCATGTTCTTCATCGAGCATGATGATGGGACGCACGGTGATGCCCGGCGTTTTCATGTCGATCAGCAAGAAACTGATGCCTTCCTGCTTGCGCACCGTGCTATCCGTACGCACCAGGCAAAAGATCATGTCCGCGTGCTGGCCCAGCGTCGTCCAGGTTTTCTGGCCGTTGACGATGTAATGGTCGCCGTCGCGCTGGGCCGTGGTTTTCAGCGAAGCGAGGTCGGACCCGGCGCCCGGCTCGGAGTAACCCTGGCACCACCAGTCGTCGCAATTCAAAATGCGCGGCAGATAATATGCTTTTTGTTCGGCGCTGGCGAAGGCCATGATGACGGGCGCCACCATGTTGACGCCGAAGGGCAGGATCGGTGGCGTGGCGGCGCGCGCGCACTCGTCTTCCCAGATGTGGCGCTGCACGGCTGTCCAGCCCGTGCCGCCATGTTCGACGGGCCAGGCCGGCGCGGCCCAGCCTTGTTGCGCGACAATCTTGTGCCAGCGCACGTAATCGTCGCGGTTCAGGCGCAGATGCTGGCGCACCTTGCGCTGCAAGTCCGCCGGCAAATGGGTATCGAGGAAGGCGCGCACCGTGTCGCGGAAGGCGCTCTCCTCGGCCGTGTAATGCAGGTCCATGTCTGTCTCCTTGTTCTTATCGGTTGCCGTGATGACTGCACGCAAGGAAGCTCAGCGCACAAAAAAGCACGACCGTTCTCAAGGATTGTACAACAGATTGGGAGCGGCACCAGCGGTTTTACACAGGCTCAAGGTTCATCGCGAAGCCATGCCACTTTTCGCCATTACCTTTGAACTAATAGCCCCCGCAACAGCAATTCCAATGCCGCAACTGCTTTTATCAGGCGCGCATTGCCTTCGTCGCCGTCTGCGATCCAGAACGCCGCTTCCGCCAGGCTACCGTAGATCAGCGCAGCCAGTGCCTGTGGGCAAGCGTCGGCCACGATGCCCTGGTGAATCAGCTGCTGGATAAGCCCTTGCATCGACTCGAGGCAATGGCGCTGCGAGTCCGGTGAAGCGCCGCCCAGGACCGCCCTGGCATCGCGCAAGACGATGCGCTGAATTTCCGGTTCCAGGGCCATCTCCAGATAGGCACGGCAGCGGCTGCGAAAGCCTTCCCACAAGTCTGCGGCGCCGTCGGAGATGGCTTGCAGGCGGCCATCCATTTCCGCGTCTATCTGCTCGACCACCGCCAGCAGCAAGCCCTTCTTGTCGCCGAAGTGATGGTACAGCGCACCCCGCGTCAGCCCTGCCTGGGCGGTGAGGTCGTCCATCGACGTGTCGGCATAACCGCGCTCGCTAAACACTTTGCGGGCCGTGGCCAGCAACGAGGCGCGGGTTTCTTCCATTTCCACACGGGTGCGGCGAACCATTTCTCTCTCCTTACATACGTAGCGCATGATTGTTTACATACAGTGCGTATGTATATATACTTATTCATACGCGATGTATGTATTATCACTGCGACGTATCTCCATTGCAAGCAGGGCTGCGCCGTTTATCAAATGATCAATGAAGGATATGCACCATGAGTACGTCTTCCTGCGCTGCCGCAGAAACTTCTACCCGCCACCTGTGGCTGGCGGTCACCGCTGTCGGCATGGCTACTTTTTCCGTCGTGACGACGGAAATGCTGCCGGTCGGCCTGCTGACGCCGATTGCCGACACACTGGACACCTCCACGGGAACGGCCGGCCTGATGATCTCGCTGCCAGCACTATTAGCGGCCATGTTTGCGCCGCTGGTCGTGCTCGCATCGGGTAGCCTGGACAGGCGCAAAATACTCTGTGGTTTGCTGACACTCCTGGTGATCGCAAACATTGCTTCGGCCCTGGCGCAGAACATGGAGTGGATGCTGGCGGCACGTGTACTCGTCGGTTTCTGCATGGGCGGCATCTGGGCCATCGCCGGCGGCCTCGCTTCCCGGCTGGTTCCTGCCCGCTCGGTTGGGCTGGCAACGTCGGTCATCTTCGGTGGCGTGGCGGCCGCTTCCGTGCTGGGCGTGCCGCTAGGCGCACACATCGGCGACCTCGCAGGATGGCGCTGGGCTTTCGGCGTCATGGCACTGTTCAGCGGCCTGGTACTGGCGCTGCACCTGGCCGTCATTCCCGCCCTGCCCGCTGCCGCTTCGACGACCTGGCGCCAATTCGGCAAGCAGCTGCGCAACAGGCGGTTGCAAGCGGGGCTGCTTCTGACCCTGTTGCTGGTGAGCAGCCATTTCATGGCCTTTACCTTCGTGCGTCCGCTACTGCTGTCCGTGTCGGGGTTCGATGCGCAATGGCTGGGCGCACTGCTGTTTGCCTATGGCTTCGCTGGCATCCTTGGAAACTTCCTGGCCGGTGTCATGGCCTCGCGGCGCACGGCGACGACCATCATCGCCATCTCGGGCGGCCTGCTGCTCACGCCGCTGCTGTTCCTGGCCGTCGGCGACTCGGGCATCGGCGGCGGCGTGGCATTGCTGACCTGGGGACTGGCTTACGGTGGCGTATCGGTCGGCCTGATGACTTTGATGCTGAAGGCGGCGCCCGGCGCCGTGGAGATCGTCGCCGCGCTGTATGTGGGCGTCTTCAATATCGGCATTGCGCTCGGGGCGTGGACCGGTGGCCAGGCCGTGGACAGGCTGGGCCTGTCCGCCAACCTGTGGCTTGCCGCAGGATTTGCCGCGGCCGCCTTGCTGCTGTCGTTTGGCATCCGCTTTATGGAAGCCAGCAAGCAGCCTGGCGCTGCAAGCGATTGACGCTGGCCGCCATCAGCCATACAAGTGCAGCAGCACTTGCACGGCCACGATCTTGACGATGGTCATGCTGGGGAAAATCATGGCGTAGCCGAGGTTCGGCCGGTCCGACTTGGCCAGGCGGTTGGCGAACACCAGCACGGCCGGGTTGCCCGTGGCGCCGGCCGCGATGCCCAGCAACTCGGGAAACGGCAGGCGCAGGAAGACCTTGCCGAGGATGACGACAAGCGCCACCACCACCAGCACCGTCACGGCGCCGAGCGCCAGCATGGGCAAGCCGTCGGCGCCCACTTGCTGCACGAAAGGCAAGCCGGACGCCATGCCCACGGAGGCGAGGAAAATCGTCAAGCCATAGTTGCGCATGACCAGGTTGGCCGACAGGGGCAGGCGCCAGCTGATCTTGCCGACTCGGCCCAGGCGGCCCAGAATCAGCGCCATCACCAGCGGGCCGCCGGCCAGGCCCAGGCTGAACGAGCCTATCCATGGCAAGGGAATCGGCACCAGGCCCAGCAGCACACCCAGGACCATGCCCATGCCCAGCGAGACATAGCTGAACTCGGCCGTGGCCGTGATGGAGTTGCCGAACAGCTTGCGCACGTCGGCCGCATGTTTGGCTGGCGCGATGGCCATCACCCTGTCGCCAAACTCCAGCGTCAGGAACGGGTGCGGCAGGATCATGGCGTCGCCGCGGCGGATGAAAGCGATCTGCAGGGGAAAATCTTTCGCCAAATTCAACTCGCCCAGGGGCACGCCGACGATTTCCGCGTCCGACACGAACACCTCCGTGCCGTCGAACGCGCTGCGGTCCTTCATCAGCCGGCCCGGATCCAGGTGGCCCAGCGCCGTGCGCGCCGCTTCCACACCCGCCACCGTGCCCGACACCATCAGCGCGTCGCCCACGCCCAGCACGAGGCCCGGATCGGGCAAGCGGTTCTGGTGGCCCTGGCGCACGCCGATGACTTGTACGCCCGCCAGCGGACCATCGGCCAGTTCGGACAGGGCCGCGCCCGCCAATGTGGCTGCGTCGATGGTGATTTCGGAGACGACGATGGGCGCCGGCGGCGGCGTCAGCACGGGTTTTAGTATCCGCCCGGCCAGGTACAGGCCCAGCATGGGGCCGACCACGCCGAACGGATACGCGACGGCATAGCCGACGGCCGCGTCGCCATTGCCGTGCGACGCTTCCAGCGCCGCCTGCAGGGCGGCCGTGCTGGTCATGGCGCCGGCAAACACGCCGCTGGCCATGCGCAGCGAGATATCGATCCACTGCCCGCCCCAGACGGACACGGCCAGGCCGCCCATGACGGAGACAAAGGCGATCAGATTGTGTTTCTGCCCCGCACCGCGCAAGCCGGCGAAAAACTGCACGCCATACTGCACGCCGATGCCATACAGGAACAGCAGCAAGCCGATGGAGCCGACCATCGGCGGCGGCACGGAACCGGGAGCAAAGGCGCCCAGCGCCAGCCCCGCGAACAGCACGCCGCCCACGCCCAGCGAAAAGCCGAACACGCTGATGCGCCCCAGCGCATAACCGGCGCCGATGACGAGAAACAAGGCGAGGATCGGCGTGGACTCCAGCGTGTGGCGAAATAATGGAAGCATCAAAAACCTTGGTCTGGGGAAGGCCCAGTTTAGCATGCACAAAAGCAACACGATGGCGATGATGGCAAGCAAGCGTGCGCAGCTTTGCACCTTAAAAATGGGCAAAAAAAAGCCCGCTGCGGGAGCGGGCTGAATCTAATTCCTGTGAGGAAGTAGAGGAGACAGGTGAATGATGCCGCATCGCAGCATATTCATCCAATTCTATGTTGTGATGATAGAAATATGTTTTATCAATATCTGCCCTCCTCTTCGCGCAAGGCCTGCTGCACGGCGGGACGCTCGCCGACGCGCTCGATCAAGCGCCGCACTTGCGGGAAGGCCGACAAGTCCACCTTGGTGTGCGCCGACCAGCTGAGGATGGTGTACAGATAGGCATCCGCGATGGAGTAACGCTCGCCCAGCAGATATGGCCCGCCGGCCGCCAGTTGCCGCTCCACATAGTCGAGGCGTGCGGCCAGGCGCGAGCGGGCCACGTCCTGCGCCTGCGTGCCGTATTCCGGGTGGAACAGCCAGGGGCTGAACACCTTGTGCAGCTCGGTGGCAATAAAACCCAGCCACGATTGCAGCTGCACACGCGCCAGGGAACCGGGCGGCGGCGCCAGGCCGCTGGCCGGCGCCAGGTCGGCCAGGTATTGCACGATGGCCGTGCCTTCCAGCAAGATGGTGCCATCGTCCAGCGCCAGCGCCGGCACGTACAGGTTCGGATTCACCTGCGCGTAATCGGCGCCCGTTTCCGTGACGCGCGGGATCTTGCGAATATCAACTCTTTCCAGCTCCAGCGCAATGCCCGCCTCGATGGCCACGATGTGCGGCGACAAAGAACACGTTCCCGTTGCGTAATACAGTTTCATGATCACTCCTCAAAAAGTTACACGGACGCGGGATCGAGTTTTCCCACGTCGATGCCGTATCTGGCGATAGCCTCACCAATCTTGCTGCGCGGCAGCTGGCCCCCATCGGCCAGCGCCGTCAGGGCGGCCAGCACGATGAAATGACTGTCCACTTCAAAAAAGGTGCGCAAGGATTCGCGCGTATCGGAGCGGCCGAAGCCATCCGTGCCCAGGGCAAGGAAGCGCCGGTCGTGCACGAAGGGGCGCACCTGGTCGGCCACGATCTTCATGTAATCGGTGGCGATCACCACCGGGCCTTGCCGGCCAGCCAGGCATTGCGCGATATACGGCACGCGCGGCTCACTGTCCGGGTGCAGCATGTTCCAGCGCTGCACGGCCAGGCCGTCGCGCCGCACTTGCGTCAGGCTGGTGGCGCTCCACACGTCGGCCGCCACGCCGAAATCCTGCTGCAGCAGCACGCTGGCGGCCAGCACTTCGCGCAGGATGGAGCCGCTGCCCATCAGCTGCACGCGCGGCGTGGTTGCCATGAGTGCTGCCGGACTTTCCTGCAGCAGGTACAGGCCCTGCAGGATGCCCGCCTCGGCGCCTGCCGGCATGGCCGGGTGCGGATAGTTTTCGTTGAGCAAGGTGATGTAATAGAAAATATCTTCTTGCTCGGCAAACATGCGGCGCATGCCGTCGTGGATGATGACGGCCAGCTCGTAGGCATAGGTAGGATCGTAGGAAAAACAGTTGGGAATCACGGACGACAGCACGTGGCTGTGGCCATCGTCGTGCTGGAGTCCCTCCCCCATCAAGGTCGTGCGGCCCGACGTGGCGCCCAGCAGGAAGCCGCGCGTGCGGGCATCGGCCGCCGCCCACGCCAGGTCGCCCACGCGCTGCAAGCCGAACATCGAATAGAAGATGTAGAACGGAATAGTGGCCAGGCCATGGTTGCTGTACGACGTGCCGGCGGCGATCCAGGAGGAAATGGCGCCCGATTCGTTGATGCCTTCCTGCAAGATCTGCCCATCCTTGGCTTCCTTGTAGTAGCTGAGCTGGCCCGCGTCCTGCGGCGTGTACAACTGGCCCAGGTAGGAATGGATGCCGATCTGGCGGAACAGCCCTTCCATGCCGAAGGTGCGCGATTCGTCCGGCACGATGGGCACGATGATCTTGCTCAAGGCGGGATCTTTCAGCAGGGTACCGAGGATGCGCACGAAGGCCATGGTGGTGGACACGCCCCGCTCGCCGCTATCCTTGAGCTGGGTGGCGAACGCGGACAGCGGCGGTATCGGCAGGGGCGCCACCTTGCTGATGCGGGCGGGAATATAACCGCCCAGCTGTGCCCGGCGCGCAGCGAAGTAGCGCGCTTCCTCGCTGTCCGGCGCCGGTTTCAGATACGGCATCTCTTCCAGCTGGGCATCGCTGACGGGCAGCGCGAAGCGGTCGCGGAACGCGCGCACGGCGTCGGCGCTCATTTTCTTCAATTGATGATTGATGTTCTGCCCTTCGCCCGCCTCGCCCATGCCAAAGCCCTTGACGGTCTTGGCCAGGATCACGGTGGGCCGGCCAGTCGTGCGCACGGCTTCCGCATACGCGGCGTGGACTTTTTCGGGATCGTGGCCGCCGCGCGTCAACTGCCAGATGTCGTCATCCGTCATGTGCGCCACCAGCGCCAGCAGTTCCGGATACTTGCCAAAGAAATGCTCGCGCACATACGCGCCATTCTGCGATTTGAAGGTCTGGTAATCGCCGTCCACGCATTCCATCATGCGCTGACGCAACAAACCGCTCGTATCGCTCTGCAATAAAGCATCCCAGCCGCTGCCCCAGATGACCTTGATGACATGCCAGCCCGCCGCGCGGAACGTGCCCTCCAGCTCCTGGATGACCTTGCTGTTGCCGCGCACGGGACCGTCCAGACGCTGCAGGTTGCAGTTGACGACAAAGATCAGATTATCGAGGCGCTCGCGGCCGCCCAGGGAAATGGCGGCCAGGGATTCCGGCTGGTCCATCTCGCCGTCGCCAAGGAAAGCCCACACCTTGCGGCCCTGGTGCGGCTTCAAGTCGCGGTACTCGAGGTAGCGCATGAAACGGGCCTGGTAGGCGGCCGTCAGCGGTCCCAGTCCCATGGAGACGGTGGGAAATTGCCAGAAGTCGGGCATCAGCCGGGGATGCGGATACGACGACAAACCCTCGCGCCCCGCTTCGCGGCGGTAATTGTCCAGCTGCGCTTCCGTGATGCGGCCTTCCAGATAGGCGCGGCCATAGATGCCGGGCGCGGAATGGCCCTGGATGTAGACCAGGTCGCCGGCAAACTGATCCGTATGGCCACGGAAGAAATGGCTGAAGCCGACGTCATACAGCACGGCCGCCGACTGGTAAGTCGCAATGTGGCCGCCCACGTTCGAGTGTTTGGCCGCGCGCAGCACCATCACCATCGCATTCCAGCGGATGTAGGCATTCAGGCGGCGCTCGATGGCCAGGTCGCCCGGATAAGCGGGCTGGCGCGCCGTGGCGATGCTGTTGGCATAGGCGGTGGTGACGCGGCCGTGCATGCCGCCGTGCTGCGCGGCATCAATATCGACAAGCTGGTCGATCAGGTAATGGGCGCGCGGGCGCCCTTCCACGGCGACGACGGCCTGCATCGCCTCCAGCCATTCTTTGGTTTCTTGCGGATCGATATCGGGTACGGCGAGGGATGGGGTCATGGCAGTCTCCTGAGGGTGGGCATACATCGTCATGATCGATTGCTACTGCAATCATTGCATTTGCAATCGTTATGCCGGCCATTGTATAGCGCTATAATTGCATTTGCAACTGTGATTGATCTGGAGGAATACCGATGTCTGAAACTGCGCCTGAAATTGGCTCGCCCCCCGCGCCCGACCTGTGGTTTTCATTCGTGCGTACGCACCGTTTGATGATCCGCGAGATCGAACGCCGCCTGGCGGCGGCCAAGCTGCCCGTCTATGCGTGGTATGACGTGCTGTGGGGACTCGAAAGCGGCCCCGACGGTTCGCGCCGCATGCACGAACTGGCCGACTCTCTGGCCATCGAACGCTACAACCTGACGCGTCTGGTGGACAAGCTGGAAACGGACCGGCTGGTGACGCGCACGCGGTCGATGGAAGACGGGCGCGCCGCCTTCGTTTCCATCACGGAAGAAGGAAAAATCCTGCGCAAGCAAATGTGGGCCGTCTACCAGGCCACGGTGGCCGACCTGTTCCTGGCGCAATTTGACAACGGCGGTCAGCAAGACTTCAGCGCCGCCCTCGTGCGCGCCGCCGCGGCGGCACGCAACGCAGGCCAGGGCAAGGTTCAGACCAAGGCGTAGCGCCGCAGCGCGTACTCGACGAACTGCAGGGGCAGCGCGCCGTCGTCGGCCAGGGCTTTCAAGGCGGTGACGGCCAGCCATGGCGCGCTGACCTCCATCATGGCGTCAGCGCCGACGGCGATGAAACGCCCGCGCACATGGCCGCCGATCTGGCCCGCGATGTGCTGCCCATAGCCGGTAACGGCGATGACGGGCGCGGCGCTGTCATCGAGGCAGCGCCGCACATGGGCCAGTCTTGGAATGGCGCGCGGGTGACACAGGTTCCACTGCTCCGCCGCCTGCGCATCGCGCGCCAGGCGGGTGTAGCTGGGGCAACTCCACACTTGCGCGGCAATATCCCAGTCCTCCTGCAGCAAGCGGGCGGCATCGGCAACGACGGCCAGCATCGTTCCCGCCCCGCACAGGCGCACCCGGCATGGCGCAGGATCCGGCGGCGACACGCGGTACATGCCCAGGCTGGCCGCTGCCGCATCGGCGGGCGACAAGGGCGCCGCCACTGCATACTCATCCGCATCCGCATCCGCACCTTCGTCATGTATGGCCAGGTAGTAATAACCTGGCTGCTGTTCCACATACAGCGTTTCCAGCGCCGCGCGCAGGATGGCGCGTACTTCCTCGCCCGTCGCCGGGTCGAAGGGCATGCAATTGTGCTGCGCGGCCAGCCAGGCGGGCAGCGCCGGCTGCACGCCTTTCGGCCAGCGAGAAGATTGCGTTTCCGCATCGCTGCAAACGATGCCACGCTCGCGCGCATCGACCAGCACGCCACTCAGTGCCTGAACCGAAGCGGGACGGCACAGATACAGCAACGGTTTGTCGGCGCCATAGCGCAGCGGCCAGGCACTGGCGGACGCCGTCACATTCCAGGCATCATCATGCCGGTGCGTCACTTCCGCGCGCACGACGCGGATGGCATTCGCCGCACCCGGGCCCGTCTGCAAGCTGCCCGCCATGGCGCCCAGAGCGCGGCGCGGCGAAACCTGCCGCAACGGCAACGCCGGCGCTGCCGCCAGCGCGGCCAGGCAAGCTTGGACGGTGTCGCGCGCCACGTCCAATGGCGGTGGAGGAAGTAAAGGGGAAGAATGCATGCAGGCTCCTGTCGCAACAATGCTTGCGCAAGGCAGATATTGCCTATACGATTGCAAATGCAATTATTGTAGTTGCAATCCTTTGCGCGAGCAAGGGACGCGAGCCAACCGACATTCCTGTCTTCGAGGTGAAAAATGACGCTGAACAATCCTGAAACCGTGCGCATGGCCTATGCCGTGAAACTGACGAATGTGCAAGTCGAGGCGGCCAAACGCCTGTATGCCGCGCATTTCGGCGGCACCGACAACCCGCAGGCGATGGCCGCCATCATCGCGGCACTGGCGCGCAACTACAGTTCGGCCGTCGCGGCGAATGTGCTGTAGCGGACCACGTACGACGCGGGCAAAAAAAAGCCCGCTACGGAAGCGGGCTGAATCTAATTCCTGTGAGGAAGTAGAGGAGACAGGTGCATGATGCCGCATCGCAGCATCATTATCCAATTGCATGTTGTGATGACAGAAATACGATTGTTCTATATCTCAGCCATAGCGGCCTCCCCTGCCCCTGCAATCCTTAGGCCACGGCGTCGCCGCGCAAGGTTTTCGCGGCCGCCACCATGTTGGCCAGCGCGGGTATGACTTCTTTCCAGCCGCGCGTTTTCAGGCCGCAATCGGGGTTGACCCACAGGCGCTGGGCGGGGATGCGCTCGGCCGCCTTGCGCATCAGCTTGACCATCTGTTCCTGGGCAGGAATATTCGGCGAGTGGATGTCGTAGACGCCAGGGCCGATGTCGTTCGGATAGTTGAAATCATCGAAGGCGTCCAGCAATTCCATGTCGGAGCGCGACGTTTCGATCGTGATGACGTCCGCATCCATGTCGGCGATCTGCGCGATGATGTCGTTGAATTCCGAATAGCACATATGCGTGTGGATCTGCGTTTCATCGGCCACGCCATTGGCCGTGATGCGGAACGATTCCACGGCCCAGCGCAGGTACTCGGCCCATTGCGATTTGCGCAGCGGCAAGCCTTCGCGCAATGCCGCCTCGTCGATCTGGATCACGCGGATGCCGGCCTGTTCCAGATCCTGCACTTCGGCGCGGATGGCCAGCGCCAGCTGGTAGCACGACACGGAACGGGGCTGATCGTCGCGCACGAAAGACCAGTTCAGGATGGTGACGGGGCCCGTCAGCATGCCTTTCATCGGCTTGTCCGTCAGCGACTGGGCGTAGGTGCTCCACTCGACCGTCATGGCGCGCGGACGGCTGATGTCGCCGAACAAAATGGGCGGCTTCACGCAGCGCGAACCGTACGATTGCACCCACCCGAACTGGCTGAAGGTATAGCCGTCGAGCTGTTCGCCGAAATATTCCACCATGTCATTGCGTTCCGCTTCGCCGTGCACGAAGACATCCAGGCCCAGTGTTTCCTGTTCCTGGACGCAATGGGCAATTTCCGCCTGCATCAGTTTTTTGTAGCTGGCTGCATCGAGCTGGCCGCTGCGGAACTGGCTGCGGGCCTGGCGGATTTCCGCCGTCTGCGGGAAGGAGCCGATGGTTGTCGTTGGGTACGCGGGCAATTGCAGCAGTGCAGCTTGCTTGGCGGCACGTTCGGCATAGCTGCCGGCGCGCTGGCCCAGGCTGGCATCGATGCGGGCCACGGCCGCTTTCACGTCGGGATTGTGCACGCGCGGCGACTGCTGGCGCGCTTGCACGGCCGCGTGATTGGCATCGAGCGCCGCCTGCACGGAGGCGCGGCCCTGGTTCAGCGCGCCAGCCAGGGTGTGCACTTCATCGAGCTTTTGACGGGCAAAGGCCAGCCAGGATTTGATATCCGTATCGAGCTTTTGTTCACTGTCCAGGTCGACGGGCACGTGCAGCAAGGAGCATGACGGGGCGATCCACAGCCGCGATTGCAGGCTGGCGTGCACGGGTTCCAGCCATGCCAGCACCTCATTCAAATCCGTCTTCCAGATATTGCGGCCATTTACGACGCCCAGCGACAGCACGCTGCTGGCGGGCAACTGGGCCATCACCTGCGCCACTTCCTCGCGGGCGTTGATGGCGTCAAGATGCAAGCCTTGCACGGGCAGCCTGCATGCCAGTGCCAGGTTGTCTTGCAGCTTGCCGAAATACGTGGCCAGCAGCAGCTTGACGTTCTTGACCTTGCTCAAGGCATCGTAGGCCGTGACGAGCGCCTGCTGCCAGGCGCCGTCCAGTTCCGTGACGAGGATCGGTTCATCGATCTGCACCCATTCCACGCCCTGGGCCGCCAGTTCCTGCAGCAGTTGCACGTAGACGGGCAGCAAGCCTTGCAGCAGCGCCAGCTTGTCGGAATCATCCTTGGCCTTGCCCAGCCACAGATAGGTGACCGGGCCGATCAGCACGGGCTTGGCCTTGACGCTCAATTGACGCGCTTGCGCCAGTTGCCGCAGCAAACGGCTGCTGTCGAGCTTGAACTGCGTCCCGGCCGAAAATTCCGGCACGATGTAGTGATAATTGGTGTCGAACCATTTCGTCATTTCGCCGGCGTGGACGCAGCTGCAATCGCTGTCGCTGGCCGAGCGGCCGCGGGCCACGCGAAAATAGTTGTCGAGCGCCGCGCCTTGCAGGCCGCGCACGCGCTGCGGCAAGTTACCCAGGGTAAAACTCAGGTCCAGCACCTGGTCGTAGAAGGAAAAGTCGCCGACGGGCGCCAGGTCCAGCCCGCTCTGGTCTTGCCAGTGGCGCTGGCGCAACTCCGCGCCATGGCCTTCCAGCGCGTTCAGGCTGCTTTGGCCTTTCCAGTACTCTTCCAGGGCGAATTTCAATTCCCGTTTGGCGCCGATGCGCGGGTAGCCCAAGTTATGTGTCGTGACGGTCATGGCGGTAGTTCCTCCTGATGAAGTATGGAGACATCATAGAGGCTTTCATCCATGAAAAATAATGGTATAACTTCATATATCCATTAGTAATATTCATAGAAGCGCTGACGGGCACAGGCAAAAAAAAAGCCCGCTACGGGAGCGGGCTGAATCTAATTCCTGTGAGGAAGTAGAGGAGACAAGTGCATGATGCCGCATCGCAGCATATCCATCCAATTGCATGTTGTGATGATGGAAATATGATTCATCAATATCTGCCCCTGACAGTGGCCGTCAGGCGCTGGCCCGAGCGATCAGCTCGTAGGACAGCGGCGCCAAGGCCGGTGGCGCGGCGCCCTCGTCCACTTCGCCCAGGCGCTGCAGGATGGCTTGCGCGGCCAGGCGGCCGATGTCATAGCGCGGCACGCGTATCGTCGTCAGCGCCGGCATGAGTTTTTCCGAGAACGGGAAGTCGCCGAAGCCGGCCACCGCGCATTGCTCGGGGATGCGGATGCCCAGGCGCGCCGCTTCATAGATGGCGCCGGCAGCCATGTTGTCGTTGGCAAAAAACAGGGCGTCGGGACGCTCGGCGCGCGCCATTTGCTCGCTGAACACTTGCCCGCCCGCATCGAGCGGCGCCGTCACCGACGCTTGCACGATTTCCGTACGCAAACCCAGCTGCCGCATGGTTTCTTCATAGCCCTGGGCCCGCTTGCGGGCGCGGAAATCGCTCTCGATGCCGCTGTCCACATACACGATGCGCCGGTAGCCTTGCGCGTGCAAATACAAGGTCATGTCGCGCCCCGTGGCGATGTGCGAAAAGCCGATCTGCGGATACGGCCGCTCGGGGCGGATATCCCACGTTTCGATGACGGGAATCTGCAAACCCGCCAGCAGGGTTTCCGTGGCGGCGCTGTGGTCGGCGCCCGTCAGCACGAGCGCGCGCGGCGACCAGCCGAGAAAGGCGCGCACGACTTTTTCTTCCGTCTCGATCGAGTAATCGTGGGTGGCCAGCAGCAATTGGTAATTGTGCTGCGACAAGGTGGTCGACAAGCCCTGGATGGTTTCCGCAAAGATGGAGTTCGACACGCTGGGCACGATGGCGCCCACGATGCGGCCCTGGGTCGAGGCCAGGCCGCCGGCCGCCTCGTTGCGGATATAGCCGAGCTGGTCGATGGCGCGCTTGATACGGTCGCGCGTTTCCTGCGACACGCGGTCCGGCTCCTTGAAATAGCGCGACACGGAAATGGCCGAGGTCTGTGCCAATTTGGCCACATCGAACACGGTGCTGCGGCCGAGGCCGCGCCGCTTGCGTACTGGGTCGTTCATGGGTACTGCCTTCTCAAAAATCGGTGATCACCACGCATCATGCCATGGCCGGGCGCACGGGGGACGCCAGCGTAACGCCGGTGCTTTACGGCCCTTCGGCCGGCCGCATAAATTCCACCCTGGAAATTGGCGTCAATGAAATCATGCCGATAGTGTAAGGGCTGCGCGCCTGCACCCTGCATTAAATCTGTTGACAGCCCCCAGCGATTCAAATTATATTTCGCTGTACTTGCAATGTTAGCGCTAACAAAGGCCAAGAGCAAGACCCGAGACAGCAGCACTGGAACGCCATACGCAGCGCGCCAGGCAACCAAAAAGGACACACATTGAGCTCCGCTACCTCCCGCCGCACGCTGGAATCCCTGCGCAGCCAGCGCTGGCTGGCCCCAGACGACATGCGCTCGTTCGCCCACCGCCAGCGCCTGCAGCAGATGGGCTTGCGCCGCGAGGAATTCCTCGACCGCCCCGTCATCGCCATCATCAATACCTGGAGCGACCTGTCGCCGTGCCACTCGCACCTGCGCGAACGGGCCGAAGCCGTCAAACGGGGCATCCTGCTGGCCGGCGGCTTCCCCGTCGAGCTGCCGGCCCTGTCCTTGGGCGAAGTGATGGTCAAGCCCACCACCATGATCTACCGCAACTTCCTCGCCATGGAAACGGAAGAACTGCTGCGCTCGCTGCCGATCGACGGCGCCGTGCTGCTCGGCGGCTGCGACAAGACCACGCCCGGCATGCTGATGGGCGCCATCAGCATGGACATCCCCGCCATCTTCTGCCCTGCCGGCCCCATGCTCAACGACCGCTACCGCGGCCAGAGCGTGGGCGCGGGTACGCATACCAAGAAATTCTGGGACGACTACGTGGCCGGCGACATCGCCAAACCCGAGTGGATCAAGCTCGAAGCGAAGATGACGCGCTCGCCCGGCACCTGCAACACCATGGGCACGGCCTCGACCATGACGTCCATCGTCGAGGCGATGGGCTTTACCTTGCCGGGCGCCACCAGCATTCCCGCCATGGACGCCAACCACGTGCGCATGGCCTCGCAATGCGGCGAGCGCATCGTCGGCATGGTGTGGGAAGACTTGAAGCCGTCGCGCTTCTTCACCCACGCCGCGCTGTCGAACGGTGTGGCCGCCTATATGGCGCTCGGCGGCTCGACCAATGCGGCCATCCACCTGGTCGCCATCGCCGGGCGCGCCGGCCTGGCCCTGTCGCTCGATGAAATGGATGCGATGGCGCAAAAAGTACCGGTCATCGCCAACCTCTTCCCGTCCGGCGACAAGCTGATGGAAGATTTCTTCTATGCCGGCGGCATGCCGGCCCTGCTCAAGGAAATCGCGCCGCAGCTGGACTTGACGGCCTTGACGGTCACGGGCCGCAGCCTGGGCGAAAACATCGCCGACGCCGTCTGCCTCGACGACAGCGTCATCCGCAAGGTGTCGCAGCCGGTGGCCGACGGCGCGGCGCTGGCCGTGCTGCGCGGCAACCTGTGCCCTGGCGGCGCCGTCATCAAGCCGTCGGCCGCCAATCCGAAGTTCGCCAAACACCGGGGACGCGCCCTCGTGTTCGACTCGAACGCGGAGATGCTGGCGCAAATCCATGCGCCCGACCTCGACATCGATGAAAACACGGTGCTGATCCTGCGCAATGGCGGACCCATCGGCGCGCCCGGCATGCCGGAATGGGGCAATCTGCCCGTGCCGAAAAAGCTGCTGCAGCAGGGCATCCGCGACATGGTGCGCATCTCCGACGCGCGCATGAGCGGCACCCACTACGGCACCTGCGTGCTGCACGTGACGCCGGAAGCGGCCGTGGGCGGCCCGCTGGCCCTGGTGCGCAATGGCGACATGATCGAGCTCGACATCGCCGCGCGCACCCTGAACATGGACGTGACGGACGAGGAACTGGCGCGCCGCCGCGCCGAGTGGCAGGCGCCCGCGCAAAAATATGCGCGCGGCTACACCAAGCTGTACATGGAACACGTGACCCAGGCCGACCAGGGCTGCGACCTCGACTTCTTGCTGGGCAACGCCGCCACGCCCGAGCCGCCGATCTTCTGACGCCGCCATCTTCCGACATATATAGAGAGCACAGGATCAACATGGATATCTTGAACAACCCCTTCCGCGCCTTGCTGGCGGAGAAAGCAGTACCGCTGGGCAGCTGGCTGATGGCCGGCACGCCCGTCACGGCCGAAGCCATGGGCTGCGCCGGCTTCGACTGGCTGGTGCTGGACATGGAACACGTTCCCATCGACTACCAGGACGCCTACCAGATACTTCAGGCAGTGGGCGGCACGCCGGCCTGCCCCGTCGTGCGCCTGGCCTGGAACGACCTGGTGCAGATCAAGCGCGCGCTCGACATCGGCGCGCAAACGCTGATGTTCCCGTTCGTGGAAAACGCGGCTGAAGCGCGCAGCGCCGTGGCCGCCACGCGCTATCCGCAGCCGGGCCAGGCCGTTCCCGGCACACGCGGCTTTGCCGCCATGCACCGCGCCAGCCGCTATGGCACCGTGCCCGACTACGCCACCCGCGCCAACGGCGCCGTCTTCTCGATTATCCAGCTGGAAACGCCGGCCGCCCTGGCGCAGCTGGAAGAGATCGCCGCCGTCGAGGGCGTGGACGCCCTGTTCGTCGGTCCCGGCGACCTGTCGGCCGCGATGGGCCATATCGGCAATATCGGCCATCCCGACGTGCAGGCGGCGATTGCCGACGCTGCCCGCCGCGCCCGCGCCATAGGCAAACCGATCGGCATTGTCGGCCCTTCGCCGGAAATGGTGCACACTTTCATCCATTACGGCTATGACTACGTGGCCATCGCCTCGGACATGGGCATGATGATGCGCCAGGCCAACGCCTTCATCACGGCCCTGAAACCGTCGCTGGCGAAAGCCCTCGACACGGGTGCCTACTAATTATTTTGTTGCAACGCACGTAGCGCGCTCAGACGCGTCATTCGCATCTTTTGGAGACAAGCATGTCAGGTGTAAAACTGGAAAAGGTCGTCAAGAAGTACGACAACGGCGTCGAAGTCATTCATGGCATCGACCTGGAAATCAAGCAAGGCGAGTTCGTCGTCTTCGTCGGCCCATCGGGCTGCGGCAAGTCCACCCTGATGCGCATGGTCGCGGGGCTCGAATCCATCACGGGCGGCACCATCTCCATCGAGGGGCAGGTCGTCAACGACTTGCCGCCGCGCGAGCGCGACATCGCCATGGTGTTCCAGGACTATGCGCTGTACCCGCACAAGTCCGTGTTCGACAACCTGGGCTTTGGCTTGAAGCTGCGCAAGTTCCCCAAGGCGGAAATCGAACAGCGCGTGCGCGCCGCCGCCACCATCCTGAAAATCGACCACTTGCTCGACCGCAAGCCGCGCGCCCTGTCCGGCGGCCAGCGCCAGCGCGTGGCCATGGGCCGCGCCATCGTGCGCCAGGCCAAGCTGTTCCTGTTCGATGAACCGCTGTCGAACCTGGACGCCCTGCTGCGCTCGGAAATGCGTACGGAAATCAAGAAGCTGCACCAGCGCATCGGCGCCACCACGATTTACGTCACGCATGACCAGGTCGAAGCGATGACCCTGGCCGAACGCATCGTCGTGCTGTCTGGCGGCAACATCATGCAGGTCGGCACGCCAGACCAGATCTACAACGAGCCCGTGTCGAAATTCGTCGCCGGCTTCACGGGTTCGCCGCCGATGAACTTTCTCGGCGCCAAGGTGGCGCGCAACAGCGCCGGCCAGGCCGAGATCGTGCTGGGCGCGGCCCGCCTGGCCCTGCCGGCCGAACGTCAGGCTGCCTGCGGCAAGCTCGATGGCCGCGCGGTGGAATTCGGCATCCGCCCGGAAGACATCACCCTGGAAGCGGCCGGCAGCGCCAGCGCCGCCCTGGCCGCGACAGTCGTGGTGGTCGAACCGCTGGGCGCGGAAACCCTCGTCATCTTCCAGTGCGAAGGCGGCGAATTGACGGCGCGCCTGCCACCCACGTTTGCCCTGGCGCCAGGGCAGCAAGTCACGGTACAGCTGGACATGGAGAAATTCCATCTGTTCGATCCGCAGGGCGGCGCGGTACTGCCATCCCGATAAGCCGCGCACAAGCGGCATTTCCATACCAAAACAGGAGACAAACATCATGCGTATCAAATCCCTCGTCCTGGCGCTCGGCGCCACTTTCGTCCTCGCCACCGGCGCGCAAGCGCAAACGGTCAAAGTCTTTGTCGGCGGCCAGGAGCGCCCCGAAGTCATGCGCGAACTGTTCGCCAAGTTCATGGCCGCCAATCCCGGCGTCAAGATCGACCTGGAAACGGGCGGCGCCACGTCCGAATTGCAGCAGAAATACCTGAACACGGTGCTGTCGGCCGGCGACACCACCCTGGACGTCTTCCTGATCGACATCATCCGCCCGGCGCAATATGCCTCGGCTGGCTGGATCGAAAGCCTGGACAAATACCTGGGCGCCGACCGCGACAAGATCATGGGCCAGTACCTGCCCGCCTACAAGCAAGCGAATATGGTCGACAACAAGGTCGTCGCCCTGCCCGCCTTTGCCGACGCCATGTTCCTCTACTACCGCAAGGACTTGCTGGCCAAGTACAAGCTGGCGGCGCCGAAAACCTGGGATGAGCTGGCCACCGTGGCGCGCACCATCCAGGCCGGCGAAAAGAATCCGGAATTGCAAGGCATCAGCTTCCAGGGCAAAGCCATCGAAGGCGCCGTCTGCACTTTCCTGTTGCCGTACTGGAGCCAGGGCGGCGAACTGGTCACCAATGGCAAGCTGACCCTGGACAAGCCCAAGGCGGAAGCGGGCCTGGCCATGTGGCGCAAGCTGGTCGACCAGGGCGTGGCGAAAAAGAACATTGCCGAAGTGGCTACCGACGACACGCGCAAGGAATTCCAGGCGGGTAATGTCTTGTTTGCCGTCAACTGGGGCTATGCCTGGAACCACTTCCAGGATGGCGCCGACAGCAGCGTGAAGGATAAAGTCGGCGTCGTCAGCCTGCCGGCCATGGCGGGCGGCAAACCTGCCTCGTGTATCGGCGGCTGGCAGTGGGCCGTGTCCTCGTTCTCGAAAAACAAGGAAGCTTCGGCCAAGCTGGTGCGCTGGCTGTCGAGTCCGGAAGTGTCGAAGCAGCTGGCCATCAAGGCCTCCAACCTGCCCGTCTACCCATCCGTCTACCAGGACAAGGAAGTGCTGGCCGTCAATGGCTGGTTCGCCGACGCCCTGCCGGTGGTGCAAAGCGCCCGTTCGCGCCCCGTCACGCCGCGCTACAGCGAAGTGTCCGAAGCCGTGCGCGTGAACACGAATGCCGTGATGGCGGGCGTGAAGACGCCGGCGGCCGGCGTGGCCGAGATCGAAAACCGGGTCAAGCGCATCCTGCGCTAACCGGCATGCGCCCGTGCCGCCACGACGGCGGCCCGGGCGGCACACGCATACGCACACCGCAACAGACGAGGAAATCATGAGGCAACGCACCCTGAAAAGCCGCATCACGGACCCCAGCGAAACGACGCTGGCCTGGGTCCTGCTGACGCCGGCGATTCTGTTTTTACTGCTGATCGTGGCCTACCCGGTCAGCAAACTGATCTACAACAGCTTTTTCGACATCCGCCTGTCCGGCGGCGGCCTGCCCAGTTTCGTGGGTCTGGACAATTACAAGATGGCGCTGGAAGACAGCCTGTTCTGGAAGTCCTTGAAAAACACCGTCATCATCACCGTCGTCACCGTGCCTGGCGCGCTGGTGGCGGGCCTGGGCCTGGCCATGCTGGCCAACATGCCGTTCAAATACCGCTGGCCCGTGCGCCTGGCGCTGCTGCTGCCGTGGGCCTTGCCGCTGGCCTTCGTCGGCCTGATCTTCGCCTGGTTCTTCCACAGCGAATACGGCCTGGTGAACGACATCATCCGCCGCATCGGCCTGCTGATCCCCGGTCTGGGCTGGGAACCGCAAATCTGGTTCAATTCGCCCGCGCTGACCATGGCCGCCATCTGCATCACGACCATCTGGAAAACCTCGTCGTTCATGGCCCTGATTTTGCTGGCCGGCCTGCAAACCATTCCCGCCTCACTGTATGAAGCGGCCGAGGTGGACGGCGCCAGCAAGTGGAAGCAATTTACGGAAGTGACCTTGCCGCTCTTGGTGCCATCGATGCTGGTGGCGCTGATCTTCCGCACCTTGACAGCCATCCAGTCCTTCGATATTCCGTACAACATGCCCGGCCCTGGCGATGAAACCAAGACCCTGGCCATGTACATCCAGTCCAATACCGTGGACTACCTTGACGTGGGCTACGGCTCGACCCTGGCGGTCTTCATGTTCCTGCTGTCGATGGCCACCACGTTTGTGTATCTGAAATATGTAAGAGGAGACAAAGAATGAGCGGCCTGTTTTCATCGAAGCGCCTGCGCTGGTTCGCCGCCGCGATCGTCATCCTCAACGGCGTCTTTCCCGCCCTGTGGATTCTTTTCACCTCGCTGAAGACCGAGAGCGAACTGACGCAAAAGCCGATCACCTACTGGCCGCACGAACCGACCATCGGCAATTTCATCTCGGCCTTCCAGGACCAGCCGCTGCTGACGTTCCTGACCAACAGCCTGATCGTGGCCGGCCTGTCGACCCTGCTCAGCCTGTTCATCAGCGCGCTGGCCGCGTACGCGATCGCCCGCTTGCGCCTGCGCTTCCGTGGCCTGATCCTGACGGCCATCATCGGCGTGTCGATGTTCCCGCTGGTGACCCTGATGGTGCCGCTGTTCGAGATCATGCGCAGCCTGGGCTTGCTGAACTCCTACTGGGCGCTCGTGCTGCCGTACACGGTGCTGAACCTGCCGATTTGCACCCTGATGATGGTGAGCTTTTTCCAGGATATTCCGCGCGACATCGAGAACGCGGCCATGCTCGACGGCTGCACCCGCCTGAGCGCCCTGTGGCGCATCGTGCTGCCGCTGGCCGCGCCGGGCGTGGCGACGGCCGCCATCCTCGCGTTCGTCAATTCCTGGGACGAGTTCCTGCTGGCGCTGTCGATGAATTCGGCCGTGGCTTACCGCACCCTGCCCGTCGGCATCCAGCTGTACCAGGGCGAGTTCGCCTTCCCGTGGCCGATCATTTCGGCGGCGCTGGTGGTGGCCATCGTGCCCATCGTCGTGCTGATCGTGATCTTCCAGGAAAAGGTCGTCAGCGGCCTGACCTCGGGCGGCTTGAAGGGCTAAGGCGAAGACATGGACCACCAGTCTCCCTTCACCCTGGCGCACGGCGACTGCCGTGCCGACGTCCACCCGGCCACGGGTGGCGCGCTGGCGGCGCTGCGCTGGCGCGGACGCGACATCCTGCGCGCCGCGCCGGCCAACGCTGGTGTGCGGCAGATGGCCTGCTATCCTTTGGTGCCGTATTCGAACCGCATCGGCAACGCCGTGCTGCAGGCGTCGGAACAGACGTATGCGCTGCGCGCCAATTTCCCGCCCGAGCCGCACAGCATCCACGGCTTTGGCTGGCAGCGCGCCTGGCACGTGGCGGCGCGCACAAGCGACAGCGCCGAACTGCTGCTCGTGCATGGCGGCGACGCGGACTGGCCATTTGCCTGCACGGTGCAGCAAACCGTGCTGCTCGACGATGCCGGCCTGCGCCTGACTTTATCGGTGCGCAATGACGACACGCGCGCCATGCCCGCCGGCCTGGGGTTTCACCCCTACTTCCCGCTGGCCCCTGGCCTGCGCCTGCAAACGCAATGGGATGGCGTGTGGAGCATGGGCGATGACCGCTTGCCGGCCGGTCTGGCGCCAGTGGCGCAGGCGTCGCCATTCGCCACGCCGCAGCCGGTGGCCGGCTGGCAGGCGGACAATTGCTACAGCGGCTGGACGGGCCGCGCCAGCCTCGATTACGGCGATTATGCCGTGCAGCTGTCGGCCAGCGACAATTGCCGCCACCTGGTCTGCTTCGCGCCCAACGACGAACGCGGCTTCATTGCGCTGGAACCCGTCACGCACGCGAATAACGCGTTCGCGCTGGCCGCGCGCGGCGCGCACGACACGGGCATGCGGTTGCTGGCGCCCGGCGAGAGCCTGCACATCGCCATGCGCGTGGCCATGGAAGACACTGCGGAGGCCCAGCATGCGTGAATGGCAAGCCGAACTCGTGCTCGACACGCGCGCCCAGCTGGGCGAATGTCCGCTGTGGAGCGTGGCCGAACAATGCCTGTACTGGATCGACATCGCCGGGCGACGTCTGCACCGCTACGATCCGGCGACAAACCTCGACCGCGTCTGGTGGGTGCCGTGCGAGCCGGGCTGCATCGCCCTGGCTGAAAAGGGCGGCCTGGTGGCGGCCCTGCGCGACGGCTTCTACCGTTTCTATCCGCAGGAAGGCTTGCTCGACAAGCTGGCCGATGCACCGTACGACAGCGGCGACATGCGCTTCAACGATGGCAGCTGCGACAGCGCCGGGCGTTTCTGGGCCGGCGCCATGTATGAGCCGCGCACGGCGGAACTGGCTGCCATGTTTTGCCTGGAACGGGGTGCCACGCGCCTGGGCTGGGGACCGCAACACGATCTTGGCGTGAAAGTGAGCAATGGCCTGGCCTTCGCGGAAGATGGAAAATCCCTGTTCCAGTCCGATACGCCAAACCACGTGATCTACCGTTTCGCATTTGACGCGGCCAGCGGCCAGGTGGGCGAGCGCCAGGTGTTTGCCCGCCTCCCCGTCAAAGGCGAAGAGGCCGTGTATGGCGGCCGCCCCGATGGCGCGGCTTTGGATGCGGAAGGCTGCTACTGGAGCGCGCAGTACGAAGGCGGCCGGGTGCTGCGCTTTTCGCCGCAGGGCGAGATCATCGGCATCGTGCGCGTGCCCGTCGCGCGCCCCACCATGATCGCCTTTGGCGGCGCCGACCTGCGCACCCTGTACATCACCAGCGCGCGCGAAGGCGCAAGCGACGATGAACTGGCGCGCCAGCCGCAGGCCGGCGGCCTGTTTGCCGTGCGCTTGGACGTGGCCGGCCGCGCCGAACCCCTTTACCGGGATTGATACCCCACACAACCCTCCCGAGGACAGCATGAACGCCAACATCACTCTTTACCCCAGCCTGCAGGACCGCGTGGTCTTCGTCTCCGGCGGCGGCTCCGGCATCGGTGCTTCCATGGTCGAACACTTCGCCCTGCAAGGCGCGCAAGTGGCTTTTTGCGACATCGACCGCGACGCCAGCGCCGCCCTGGCCGCGCGCCTGGCGCCCCTGTGCCGCCATGCGCCGCATTTCGTGTACAGCGACATCCGCGACATCGCCGCCTACCAGGCCAGTCTGGCCGACGTCGAGGCGCGCTTTGGCGCCATCCGCGTGCTGCTCAATAACGCGGGCCGCGACGACCGCCATTCGCTGGCCGAACTGACACCCGAGTACTGGGACAACTGCCTGGCCCTGAACCTGAAACACCACGTGTTCGCCATCCAGCAGGTGGCGCCCGGCATGGCGGCCGCCGGCGGCGGCTCCATCATCAACCTCGGCTCGATTTCATGGATGCGCGGACGCCCCAACCTGGTCGGCTACACCACGTCCAAGGCGGGCATCGCGGGCCTGTCGCGCACCCTGGCGCGCGAACTGGGCGAACAGAATATCCGCGTCAACGCCATCGCGCCGGGCGCCATCGCCACGGACCGCCAGGCCGCGCTGTGGCGCGATCCGGAAGAAGACCGGCGTTTCATCGAACTGCAATGCCTGAAATACCGGCTCGATGCGGGCCACGTGGCGCGCACGGCCCTGTTCCTCGCGGCCGACGATTCGGACGGCATCACGGGCCAGAACATCATCGTCGACGCGGGACTGGCCCAAGTTTCCGTCGCGGGTTAAGCCGCATCACCCATCCAAGGAGAACCCTCATGTTGAACCTGCAAGACGCAAGCCTGTTGAAACTGCAATGTCTGATCGACGGCGCCTGGTGCGACGCCGATGACGGCGCCACCATCGATGTCACGAATCCGGCCACGGGCGCCGTCATCGCCACGGTGCCGCGCATGGGCGCGGCCGAGACGCGGCGCGCCATCGCCGCCTCGCATGCGGCCTTCCGGCTGTGGCGCAAGCAGACCGTGAAGGCGCGCGCCACGGTGCTGCGCGCCTGGCATGCCTTGATTTTGCAGCACGCCGACGACCTGGCGCTGATCCTCACCAGCGAGCAAGGCAAGTCGCTGGCCGAAGCGAAGGGCGAGATCGTCTCGAACGCGGCCTACCTGGAATGGTTTGCCGAGGAAGGCAAGCGCGCGTATGGCGACGTCATCGCGCCGCCGTCGAACGACAAGCGCATCGTCGTCATCAAGCAGCCGATCGGCGTGTGCGCGGCCATCACGCCGTGGAATTTCCCGAACGGCATGATCACGCGCAAAGCCGGCCCCGCCCTGGCGGCCGGCTGCAGCATGGTCTTGAAACCGGCATCGCAAACGCCGCTGTCGGCCCTGGCCCTGGGCGAACTGGCGCTGCGCGCCGGCGTGCCGCCCGGCGTCTTCAATGTGGTGACGGGCGCCGCGCAAGCGATCGGCACGGAACTGTGCCACAACGACCTGGTACGCAAGATCACGTTTACGGGATCGACGGAAGTGGGCGCCTGGCTGTCGCGCGAGGCGGCCGGCACCATCAAGAAGCTGTCGCTGGAACTGGGCGGCAACGCGCCCTTCATCGTCTTCGACGATGCCGACATCGACGCGGCCGTCGAAGGCGTGCTGATGTCGAAATACCGCAACAGCGGCCAGACCTGCGTGTGCGCCAACCGCATCTACGTGCAGGACAGCATCTACGACGATTTCGCCGCCCGCCTGGTGGCCAAGGTGGCCGAGCTGAAACTGGGCAACGGCCTGGACGCGGGCGTCACGCAAGGCCCGCTGATTGATGAAAACGCCGTGCGCAAGATCGAGCAGCATATCGCCGACGCGCTGGCCAAGGGCGGCAAGCTGGCCATCGGCGGCAAGCGCCACGCGCTGGGCGGCAGCTTTTTCGAGCCCAGCGTGGTACTGGAAGCGAACAGCGACATGCTGGTGGCCACCGAGGAAACCTTCGCCCCGCTGGCGCCGCTGTTCCGCTTCCACAGTGAAGACGAAGTCGTCGCCATGGCCAACGCCACGCAATTCGGCCTGGCCGGTTATTTCTACAGCCGCGACCTGGGCAGGGTCTGGCGCGTGGCCGAAGAACTGGAAGTGGGCATGGTCGGCATCAACACGGGCATGATCGCCAATGAAATGGCGCCATTCGGCGGCGTCAAGCATTCGGGCATGGGCCGCGAAGGCTCGCACTACGGCATGGACGACTTTCTCGATATCAAATATTTGTGCATGGGAGGGATTTGATTATTTAATGTAGGCAAGGCAGGGATCAGCAAGCATACTCATAAAAAACACAGGAGACAAGATCATGCAAACGACATTGCGCAAGACCACATTGGCCGCGGCCATCACCGGCGTGCTTCTCGCGTCGCCATTTGTTAGCGCTAACGCGCGCGCCGACGAACTGAGCGACATGAAGGCCATGCTGGCCCAGCTGCAGGAAAGAGTGGCGCAGATGGAAGCGAAAGCGGCTCAGCCTGCACCCGCAGCGGTACCTGCCGCAGCGATGGCGGCCGCACCGGCGGCGGCCCCCGTGAAACCCGTCACCGGCTTCAACTGGAAGCTGTACGGCCGTGGCGACATCGGCTACACGGTTTCGCGCGGCAAGGATGCCAGCGGGCGCCAGCTGACGAACCACCGCCTGAACCAGGGCGAAATGGCCAGCCGCCTGGGCCTCACGGGCGCCTGGGTTTTCAGCGATGAATACAAGGCCATCTTCGGCGTCGAGACAGGCTTGAACCTGTTCAACGGCAATGCGGGCGGCGGCACGCAAAACAACACCACCTCGTCCGTGCTGTTCAACCGCGGTTCCACCGTCGGTTTTGCCTCGACCACCTGGGGTTCGATCGAAGGCGGCACCATGTACATGGCGCCGTTCTGGGTATCGCTGGGCGCCGACCTGGCGTCGGCGCACAATTACGGCGCCAATGACTTCAGCGCCCTGTTCTCGCTCACGCGCCCCGAGTCGCTGGGCCGCTACCTGAAAGACCCCGTGACGGGCAACGCCAGCAAGACGACTAGCCTGGCCGGCAACAACTCGGGCACGGCCCTGTTCTACGGCAATGCGCTGCGCTACCGCAGCCCCACCTGGAACAACGTCTCGGCCGAGGTATCGTATTCGGCCGGCCAGCAGGCGTCTTCCGCCACCGACCTGGAAAACGATGGCCGCAGCTGGGCCGCCAACGTGCTGTACAAAAAGGGCGACCTGTTCCTCGGCTATGCGCACATGGATTACCAGCAGAGCAACGACATCAGCACGGCCGGCACGCCGAACTTCATCAAGCGCAACCAGGTCACGGACATCGTCGGCGCGCGCTACAAGTGGAACGACTTTACCTTGGGTGGCTCCTACACGTCCTACCGCGTGTCGAACGCGGGCGGCTATGCGGCCGACGCCTTCGGCGTGTCGGGCGCGTATGACCTTGGCAAGCACCGCATCGAGGGCAGCCTGGCGCACATCAGCTATGACGGCGTCAACGCCAAAGGCGCGTTCGGCACGAACACGGGCGATGGCGTGGGCAAGCCAAAATCGACGGCCTACTCGCTGGGCTATCTGTACAACTTCCAGCCTACCCTGTCGTTCTACGCGTACGCCACGCGCATCGCCAACAACAGCCATGCCAAGCTGGGCGTATTGCAGTTCCGGGGGGACAATAACTACTTCGGCTACAGCCCCGTCGAACTGACCGCCGGCATGTTCCTCGTCTTTTAATTAGTGCTTAATTGTTGATGCACCGCCGGCCCGCCCTGCTCCCTACCATGCGGCGGCCGGTTTTCACAGGAGTTGATCGTCATGCAGTACACACTACACCAGGAAAATGACAGCATCGCCCTGCGCTGCGCCGGCCGCTTGCTGCTGCGCCACAGCGCCGCTGCGCCATGCGTGTTCGTCGGCCAGGGCCGCGAAAGCATGGAAATGTACCGCGGTAACTTCGAGATCGAGGATTACGTCGAGGAGCGCAGCGCCCTGCGCGCGCTGGCCGTCACCGAGGCCGATGGCGCCACTACCCTGAGCTTCGCGCTCCATGCGGGAGACGCTGCGCAACTGGTGCTGGCCGTGCAAGCGACCCCGCATGGCGTGCACCTGGTGGTGCGCTATGCGGCGCCGGGCTGGAACCGGCTGTGGCTGCGCCTGCCGGCGGAACAGGATGAACACGTCTGGGGCTGCGGCGAGCAGATGTCGTACTTCGACCTGCGCGGACGCCACTTCCCCCTGTGGACGTCGGAGCCGGGTGTGGGCCGCGACAAGTCGACGCATCTGACGTGGCAGGCGGACGTGACGTCCAAATCGGGCGGCGACTACTATCACACGAATTACCCGCAGCCGAGCTTCATCTCGTCGCAGCGCTACTGCCTGCACGCGGAAACGACGGCGTATGCGGACTTCGATTTCCGCCAGCCCGATTTCCACGAGCTGCAATTCTGGGCCATGCCCGAGCGCCTGGAATTCATGCTGGCCGAGACCTTCGCCGACCTGGTCGGCGTCGTCTCGCAGCGCTTCGGCCGCCAGCCGCACTTGCCAGCCTGGCTGCAGAATGGCGCCATGCTGGGCCTGAAAGGCGGCGAGAAGCACGCGCGCGCCATCCTGGCGCAGGCGCAGGAACACGGATTGCCCGTCAGCGCCCTGTGGTGCGAAGACTGGGTGGGCTTGCGTCAGACCTCGTTCGGCAAGCGTTTGTTCTGGGACTGGCGCTGGCAGCCGCAGCGCTACCCTGACCTGAAGAACTGGATCGCCGACCTGGCCAAACAGGACATCCGCTTCCTCGGCTACGTCAATCCCTACCTGTGCAACGACGGCACCCTGTACCAGGAAGCGCTGCAGCAGGGCTTTTTGGCGACCGCCATCGATGGCGGCGCCTACCTGGTCGACTTCGGCGAATTCGATTGCGGCGTCGTCGACTTCACCAACCCGGCCGCCGCGCTGTGGTTCGAGGAACGCATCCTGCGCCAGGAAATGCTCGATTTCGGCCTGTCCGGCTGGATGGCCGATTTCGGCGAATACCTGCCGATCGACCTGCGCCTGCACAATGGCGCGGACGCGCGCCTGATGCACAACGCGTGGCCGACCCTGTGGGCCGAAGTCAATGCGCGCGCCATCGAGCGGGCCGGCAAGACGGGCGACGCCACCTTCTTCATGCGCGCCGGCTACACGGGCGTGCAGGCGCACTGCCCGCTGCTGTGGGCGGGCGACCAGTCGGTCGACTTCAGCCGCCACGACGGCTTGCAGACGGTGATCTGCGGCGCCCTGTCGTCCGGCCTCTTGGGCAACGCCTACCACCACAGCGACATCGGCGGCTATACGAGCTTGTTCGGCAACCTGCGCACAGCCGAACTGTTCCAGCGCTGGACGGAAATGGCCGTGTTTACGTCGATGATGCGCACGCACGAAGGCAACCGTCCCGACGAGAACTTCCAGTTCTACCAGGATGAAGACGTGTTCCGCCACTTTGCCCGCATGACGCGGCTGCACGTGGCGCTGGCGCCCACCATCCGCGCCCTGGCCGAAGACGCCGTGGCGCGCGGCCTGCCGCTGCAGCGCCCACTGTTCCTGCACTATGAACACGACCGCGCCACCTACGCCATCCAGGACCAGTACCTGTTCGGCCCCGACCTGCTGGTGGCGCCCGTGCACGCGGCCGGCGCTGCGCGCTGGAGCGCCTACCTGCCGAAGGGCGACGCCTGGATCCACCTGTGGAGCGGCGCCGCCTTCGAAGGCGGCCAGCGCGTGGAAGTCGATGCGCCTTTGGGCCAACCGCCCGTCTTCGTGCGGCGCGGCTGCGCGCAGCAGGACTTCTTCCTGTCGCTGGCGAAATGAGCCTGGCATGAGCGTGGCGTCGCACCTGCTGTTCCTGGCCTGCGTGGCGCTGGCCAGCGTGGCGCAGAACCTGACGGGTTTTGCCTTCGGCCTGATCCTGCTGGGCCTGACGGCCGTGCTGCACCTGGCCAGCCTGGGTGACGTCGCCAACGTGGTCAGCGTGCTGGTGCTGGTGAATGCGGCCATCACGTTTGGCCGCACGCGTCCGCAGCTGGCCTGGCCCGTGTTCGGCCCATCGCTGGCCGTCAGCCAGCTGGGCGTGGGCGCGGGCGTGGCCCTGCTGGGCTGGTTCAGCGCGCAGCAAGTAAGCCTGCTGCGCTTCCTGCTCGGCTGCGCCATCGTCGTCTGCGCCTTCATGCTGGTGCTGCGCGCCAGCGCGCGTGCACAACAATCCGGCCTGCCCGCCTTCCTGTTTTTCAGCGGCGTGTCCGGCGTGATGGGCGGCCTGTTCGCCAGCGCCGGCCCGCCCATGGTGTACCACCTGTACCGCCAGCCATGGCCTGCCGACATGATCCGCCACTCGCTGATCGTGCTGTTTGCCGCGAATGCCGTGCTGCGCCTGGCCCTCGTGCTGGCGCACGGCCAGTTCAGCATGACGGCCCTGTGGCTGACGCTCGAAGCCTTGCCGCTGGTGATGGGCCTGACGTGGCTGGCGCGCCGCCATCCTTCGCGCCTGCCCATCGAACACGTGCGCCGCGCCGTCTTTGTGCTGCTGCTGATCGCCGGCCTGGCCCTCGTGCTGCCGCCCGTACTGTCGCTGCTTGCCTGAGGCGGCGCCTTTTCCCTTTTACTTTTACAAGACGAACCTTCCATGTCCGCTTCCCGCTTTTCCTCCCTGCCCGCCGACTGCGACCTGCTCGTCGTCGGCGGCGGCATCAATGGCGCCGGCATCGCGCGCGACGCGGCCGGCCGCGGCTTGCGCGTGGTGCTGTGCGAACAGCACGACCTGGCGCAGCACACCTCGTCCGCGTCCACCAAGCTGATACACGGCGGCCTGCGCTACCTCGAATACTATGAATTCAAACTGGTGCGCAAGGCGCTGCAGGAACGCGAAGTGCTGCTGCGCGCCGCGCCCCACATCATGTGGCCGATGCGCTTCGTCATGCCGCACGACGCCGCGCAGCGCCCCGCCTGGATGATACGCGCGGGCCTGTTCCTGTACGACCACCTGGCCAAGCGGGCCTTTTTGCCCGCCTCGCAAGGCATCGCGCTGGACAAGCACGCGGCGGGTGAACCGCTGAAGGCCGGCTACCGCAAGGGCTTCGTGTACTCCGACGGCTGGGTCGACGATGCGCGCCTGGTGGTGCTCAACGCGCTCGACGCGCAGGAACACGGCGCGCACATCCTCACGCGCACGGCCTGCATCGACGCGCGCCGCGATGGCGGCGCCTGGCAAGCCACCCTGCAAGCCGGGGACGGCCAGCGCAAGACGCTGCGCGCGCGTGCCATCGTCAACGCGGCGGGACCGTGGACGGCGCAATTTGCCGGCGCGGCCGGCGGCGGCAAGACGCAGGGGCTGCGACTGATCAAGGGCAGCCACATCATCGTGCCGCGCCTGTTCGAGCATCCGAACGCCTACATCTTCCAGAACCCGGACCAGCGCATCATCTTCGCCATCCCCTACCAGGATGACTTTACCCTGATCGGCACCACGGACGAGGAATACAAGGGAGAGGTCAGCCAGGTCAAAATCAGCCAGATGGAAATCGATTACCTGTGCCAGGCCGCGAACCGCTATTTCAAGCGCGAGATTTCTCCCGCCGACGTCGTGTGGACGTATTCGGGCGTGCGCCCGCTGCTCGACGACAGCGCGCAGAACGCGTCGGCCGTCACGCGCGACTACCTGCTGGAAGTGGCGCGCGGCGAGGCGGCAACGGGCGCGCCGCTGCTCAATATCTGGGGCGGCAAGATCACCACCTACCGCAAGCTGGCCGAGGAAGCACTGGGCTTGCTGGCGCCCCTGCTGGACAATACGGCCGCGGCGTGGACGGCCGAAGCGCCCCTGCCCGGCGGCGATCTGCAGCAGCCGAATCGTCTGGTGGACAGCCATGATTTCGACGCTTTTCTCGCCCACTTCCAGCGCGAGCACGCCTGGCTGCCGCCCACGCTGGCGCGCCGCTATGCGCGCGCCTACGGCAGCCGCGCCACGCGCCTGCTGACGGGCGCCACTTCGATGGCCGACCTGGGTGAGCAGCTGGCGCCCGGCCTGTACGAGGCCGAAGCGTGCTATCTGATCGAGGTGGAATGGGCCAGGAGCAGCGACGACATCCTGTGGCGGCGCAGCAAGCTGGGCTTGCGCTGCGCGCCGGCCGATGTGGCGCGCCTGCAGCAGTGGCTGGCAGCCCATCTGGCGCAAGAGGTGGCGGCATGACGTATTTGCTGGCTCTCGACCAGGGCACCTCCAGCTCGCGCAGCATGGTCTTCGATGAAGCAGGCGCCATCGTCGCCGTGGCGCAGCGCGAGTTCCGCCAGCTCTTCCCGCAGCCGGGCTGGATCGAACACGATCCGATGGAGATCTGGCACAGCCAGATCGATACCTGCCGCGAAGTGCTGGCCAAGACAGGCCTGAAAGCCGATGCCCTGGGCGCGCTGGGCATCACCAACCAGCGCGAAACGACCGTGGTATGGGATCGCGCCACGGGCGAACCCGTCTATAACGCCATCGTCTGGCAAGACCGGCGCACGGAAGCGCTGTGCGAGGACTTGCGCGCGCGGGGCCTGGCCGGTGCCATCCACGCGAAAACGGGCCTGGTGCTCGACCCGTATTTTTCCGGCACCAAGCTGCGCTGGATACTCGACGCCGTTCCCGGCGCCCGCGCGCGAGCCATGCGCGGCGAACTGGCCTTCGGCACCATCGATACGTGGCTGGCGTGGAAGATGACGGGCGGCCGCCTGCACGTGAGCGACGTCACCAACGCTTCGCGCACCATGCTGTGGAATCTGCATGAAGGCTGCTGGGATGCGCAGCTGCTCGACTGGCTGGGCATTCCCGCCAGCCTGCTGCCATCCGTCCACCCATCGAGCCACGTGTATGGCGAAACGGATGCCGAGGTGCTGGGCAGCCCGGTCATCATCGGCGGCATCGCCGGCGACCAGCAGGCGGCGCTGTTCGGCCAGACCTGTTTTACGCCGGGCATGGCCAAGAATACCTATGGCACGGGCTGCTTCCTGCTGCTCAATACTGGCGAGCAGTGCGCGCAGTCGCAGCATGGATTGATCAGCACGGCCGCCTGTCAGGTGGGCGCGCAGCCGACATATGCGCTCGAAGGCAGCGTCTTCATCGGCGGCGCCGTGGTGCAGTGGCTGCGCGACGGCCTCGGCGCCATCGGCCACGCGGGCGAAGCGGAAGGCCTGGCCGCTTCCGTGCCCGATTCGGGCGGCGTGGTCTTCGTACCGTCGTTTACGGGACTCGGTGCACCGTACTGGGTGCCGTCGGCGAAAGGCGCCATCCTGGGCCTGAGCCGCGGCAGCACGGTGGGCCACATCGCCCGCGCGGCATTGGAAGCGATCGCCTTCCAGAGCGCCGCCCTGCTGGGCGCCATGACGCGCGATGCGCAAGCACCGATCACGGAACTGCGCGTGGACGGCGGCGCCTGCGCCAACAACCTGCTGCTGCAATTCCAGGCGGACCTGCTGGGCATTCCCGTGGTGCGCCCGAAAGTAATCGAAACGACGGCCCTGGGCGCCGCCTATCTGGCGGGCCTGGCCATCGGCCAGTACCGTGGCGTGGAAGAGCTGGCATCGCACTGGCGCGCGGAAAGAACCTTCCTGCCCACCATCGGACGCGACCAGGCTGCCAGCCTGATGCAGCAGTGGGAGGTGGCGGTGCGGCGGTTTACGGGAAATGGGGAGGGATAGCGAACGCTTGCAGTAGCCAGCATGTCGACACGCCGCCTGCGGGCGGCGGCGACGCCTGGCAAGCTGGGCAAATTAACGGGCCAGAAAAGTATTAAGTATCGACAAGGTAAGCAGTATCACGCCCGCCCCCATGCCGACCGCCGCGACCAGGTTGCGGCTGCGCTCTTCATCTTGCAAGAATTGATGTACCAATCGCGCCATGATCGAACTCCTTGTACTTAATTCCCTGTACTTCAGGCTAGTCACCTTATCCCTGTGTTGTCAAGTGAATGTCCGAGTATAACCACCCGGCCGCGATGGCGAGAATCGCCGAGGCAAGCAGCACGCGGTAGTGGCGCAGCGTTTTCAAGCACCCGGTGAAGCCGCACTTTTTCGTCGGAAAAACGGGCCCTGCTGCCGCTATCAGCGCATGAAATATCAGCACGGCGACCACCAGCCAGAGGGAGTACGCGACAACACGTGCAACGTCAAATGGTGGCAGTGACCAGCGAGGTGGACTTTGATAAAAGTCATGTGGAGGCTGTCTTGTGACGCCAGGAGCGCACAGCAAAAAAAAGCCCGCTGCGGGAGCGGGCTGAATCTATTTCCTTGGAGGAAGATAGAGGAGACAGATGCATGATGCCGCGTTGCAGCATATAAAACCACTTTATATTCGTGATGTCAGAAATACGCAGCAGTGATATTAAGGGCAACGAAGCATTCCATGTGGCAACTTTTATGCTGCCGACTCCATTTTCCCGTCGCCAGAACGCAACATATTCTTGATGCCGCGTAGCGCCTGCCGCACCCGCGCCTCGTTTTCGATCAGGGCGAAGCGCACGTATTCATCGCCGTATTCGCCGAAGCCGATGCCGGGCGAGACGCTGACCTTGGCTTTTTGCAGCAGCAGCTTGGCGAACTCCAGCGAACCCAGGTGGCGATACGCTTCCGGAATATGCGCCCAGATGTACATGGAGGCCTTCGGTTTTTCCACCATCCAGCCCGCTTCATGCAAGCCTTTCACCAGCACGTCGCGGCGGCGCTGGTATTGGGCGCAGATGTCCGTCACGCAGCTCTGGTCGCCTTCCAGCGCGGCGATGGCCGCCACTTGCACCGGGGTAAAACTGCCGTAGTCGTGGTAACTCTTGATGCGCGCCAGGGCCGCCACCAGTTCTGCGTTGCCCACCATGAAACCGATGCGCCAGCCCGCCATGTTGTAGCTTTTCGACATGGTGAAAAACTCGACGGCCACGTCGCGCGCGCCCGGTACCTGCATGATGGACGGCGCCTTCCAGCCATCGAAAGTGATGTCGGCATACGCCAGGTCATGCACCACCAGAATATTGTGCTGTTTCGCCAGCGCGACGACCCGCTCGAAGAATTCCAGCTCCACGCATTGCGCCGTCGGGTTGGATGGGAAGCCCAGCACCATCATCTTCGGTTTCGGATAGCTTTCGCGGATCGCCCGTTCCAGTTCGGCAAAGAAATCCACGCCCGGCCCCATGCGCACGGAGCGGATGTCGGCGCCCGCGATCACGGCGCCCCAGATGTGGATCGGATAGCTGGGATTCGGTACCAGCACCGTGTCGCCACGGTCGAGTGTCGCCAGCATCAAGTGGGCCAGGCCCTCTTTCGAGCCAATGGTGACGATGGCTTCGCTGTCCGGGTCGATGTCGACCTCGTAGCGCTTCTTGTACCAGTGGGCAATGGCGCGGCGCAGGCGGGGGATGCCTTTTGACGCGGAATAGCCGTGCGTGTCGGGGCGTTTGACCGTTTCGACCAGCTTGTCCACGATGTGGGCCGGCGTGGCGCCATCGGGATTGCCCATCGACATGTCGATGATGTCCTCGCCACGGCGGCGCGCGGCCATCTTGAGTTCGGCGGTGATATTGAAAACGTAGGGGGGAAGGCGATTGATGCGCGAAAAGCTGCGCGGAGCTTGGCTGTCGGTCATGGTATCTCTATACGTAAGCGCCCGGATCCGTCCGAGCGACGTTGGCACAATGCGTGTGCCTGCAACGATACTAACCCGGCTTCGCAAGAACTGGCAAGTGTGCAGTCAAGCCGTTACAATGCAGGCTGATCGAAAATGAGCGCACCGGTTGGTAACCCGGTAAGTGCCCGGCACAGTCCGGCATGCTCCCGCCCACGCGGACCCACGGCGCTGACCTCTGACTGTACCACCAGCCGGGGAGGTGTTCTGGTTCGTGCATTTTCCCGCCGCGCCATCCCTCCCCTGTTTTTACTTTAGGAATGAGACGGATGGCAACACACGACACCGCAGTAAGCAGCATGACCCTGGACCGCGCCGGCATCGAGCAGCAACTGGCCCAATCAGTGCACCACTTCATCGATTGCGCGTTCGACGGCGAAGACTTGTCGCGCCTCGATCTGCAGGGCTGCACGTTTGAACGCTGCACCTTTGCCGACACCAACTTGTTCGCCAGCAAACTGGCACGCAGCACCTGGCGCCGCTGCCGCGCGGGCAGCGCCGATTTCGAATCCGTCGACGCCGTCGATGCCACGTTCGAAGGCTGCGACCTGAACAACACGAAATGGCGGCGCGCCAAGCTGGCCTCGGCCACCTACCGCGGCTGCAAGCTGACGGGCGCTTCGTTCGAGGAAGTGGCGCACCTGGGTCTCACCTTCGAAGACAGCCTGCTGGTAGGCGCCGACTTGCGCGGCTTTTCGTTCCGCAAGGCGACCTTAAAACAGCTCGATTTTTCCGACGCCTACCTGGCCGGCTGCGACTTCCGCGAGGCCGTCTTCGAAGGCGGCAGCCTGCGCAATGCCACCATCAAACTTGCGAAGTTCCAGGGTGCGGACTTGCGCGGCGCCGATATCGACGGTTTCAAATTGAGCGAAGCGGCGCTACTGAAAGGCGCCGTCATCACGCATGCGCAGGCGGCCAACTTCATGCGCGCGCTCGACCTGGTGGTGATTTAATCTGAACAGACAAAAAAAAGCCCGCTATGGAAGCGGGCTGAATCTATTTCCTTGGAGGAGATAGAGGAGACAAGTGCATCTTGCGGCATCGCGGCATATCACGCCACTTTATCTTCATGATGATAGAAATATCCATTAGTGATAATGAGGCGGCATCAGGGTTTCAAGCCGCACGGCGCGTGGCCTGCGGTAAAAATTCTCCCAGCCACACCAGCAGGGCCAGGCCCGGAAACGCCATGCCAGTCAGCAAGGTCGCTTGCCAGCCATAGCTCGCATACACCCAGGCGCCGATGGCCGAGCCGGCCGCGCCGCCGGCGAAGAACAGCGCGAAATACAGGCCGTTCAGGCGGCCCCGCACTTCAGCGCCGAGGCTGAAGATGGCGCGCTGGCCCAGCACCAGGTTGGCCGCTACGCCCATGTCGAGCACGATGGAGGCGACCACGAGCAGCCCCAGCGCCACATGTTTCGATTCCGGCGCAAACATCGGCAAGGCAAAGGCGACGATGCCCAGCGCCAGCGCGGCGGCCGTGGCCGGCAAGGTGTGGCCCGCATCGGCCAGGCGGCCGGCGATGGGCGAGGCGACGGCGCCAGCCATGCCAACCAGGGCAAAGATGGCGATACCCGTTTGCGACAGGCCGAACGCGGGGCTGGACAGCACCAGCGGCGTGACGGTCCAGAACAGGCTGAAGGCGCCAAACAGACCGGCATGATAGGCGGCGCGGCGGCGCAGCACTGGCGTACCCAGCAGCAAATGCCACAGCGAGGCCATCAGGGCCGGATATTTCATGCTCGACACGGGCTGGCGCACGGGCAAGGCGCGGCGCAGCACCAGCGCCAGCAATACCATCAGCACGGCGGCGCCGCCAAACACCACGTGCCAGCTGGCATGGGCAGCCACCAGCGAGGCCACGGGACGGGCCAGCATGATGCCCAGCAACAAACCGCTGACCACCTTGCCCACCGTCTGCCCCCGCGTCGCTTCCTGCGACAGGTGGGCGGCAAACGGCACGATCACTTGCGCCGCCACGGAACCGAGGCCGATGGCCAGCGCGGCGGCGAGAAAAACGATGGCGCCCGTGGAGAGGGCCGCCGCCACGAGGGCCGTGGCCGTCACCAGCAAGGCCGTGACGATCAGGCGGCGGTTTTCCAGCAAGTCGCCCAGCGGCACGACAAACAGCAGGCCCAGGGTATAGCCGACTTGCGTCAGGGTCACGATCAGCCCGGCCGCCTTGGCCGACAGGCCCGTCGAAGCACTGATGGGCCCGACGAGTGTTTGCGCGTAATACAGATTGGCCACGATCAGGCCGGAAGCGATGGCCAGCAGCAGCACCATGGCGGGTGAAATGTCGTGGGGAGCAGACGGTGAGGCCTTGTTCATGTTGTTTCCTCGGTTCGATAGGGATGTTGCCATTCTAGGCAAAGCTGAGGCAAAGATAATTAGGGCATAATCCACTTATACTTTTCGCATAAGATGAACAATTAAACGGAAGCTATCCCATGGACAAGATCAAGGCCATGCAAACCTTCGTGCGCATCGTCGAGGCCAACAGTTTTTCCAAGGCGGCCGAAACCCTGAATTTGCCGCGCGCCGCGCTGACGGCCACCCTGCAAAAGCTGGAAGCCTACCTGGGCACGCAGCTGCTGCAGCGCACGACGCGCCGCCTGTCGCTGACGCCGGAAGGGGCGGAATATTTTCGCCACTGCATCGAGATCCTGAAAGCCGTCGACACGGCGGAACTGGCCTTCCGTGGTCCGGATGCGAAAAAACCGCGCGGCTTGCTACGCATCAACCTGCCCAACACGGTGGGCCGGCGCCTGATCATTCCCCATATCGCGCAATTTCACGCCGCCTGGCCGGACGTGCAATTGCAGCTGAGCCTGACGGACCGCCTGGTCGACCTGACGCAGGAAGGCATCGATTGCGCCTTGCGCGTGGGCACCTTGCAGGATTCCGCCTTCATCGGCAAGCAGGTCGGCCTGATGCGCTTCGTCACATGCGCGTCCCCTGCTTACCTGGCGCAACATGGCACGCCGCACACCCTGGCCGACCTGGCGGCGCACCGGGGCATCATGCATTACTCGGGCCGCACGGGACGCGCCTTCGACTGGGATTTCCAACAAGGCAAGGAAGTGGTGCGCGTGCAGATGGCCGGCCCCATCGCCGTCAACGACGCGGACGCCAGCGTCGCTTGCGCGCTGCAAGGGCTGGGTGTGGCGCAGGCGGCCATGTACCAGGTACGCGCGCACCTCGACAGCGGCGCCCTGGTGGCCGTGCTGCCCGACTGCTTGCCCACACCCATGCCCATGTCGCTGCTGACGCCGCAAGGCCGGCTGGCCACGCCCAAGCTGCAGGCGTTTGCCGGTTGGCTGACGGCCCTGCTGGCTGCCCACTCCGACGTGCAACTGCCCACGCACAAAATCTGAGGCAAAAAAAAGCCCGCTACGAGAGCGGGCTGAATCTATTTTCTTGGAGGAGAATAGAGGAGACAAGTGCATTATGCTGCATCGCGGCATATCAATCCAATTGATTGTTGGAATGATAGAAATACGCGAAACAGATAACTCCCCCTTACTCCACGTTGATTACTTCGATGTCGCCGCCACCGGTGTCGCCTTGACATCCGCGGCATACGGCAAGACCTTGGACGCCAGGCGGGTATCGGCCTTGATCAGCGCCACTTCGTCGGCCAGGATGCGCGCCGCTTCGTTCAGCAGCACGTCCTTGGCGCTCTTCGCGGCCGTTTCGGCGTCCAGTTCGGCGCTCAGGGCCCGTTCGTCACCCTGCAAGCCGTCGTCGGTGCGCAAGGCGCCCTTCACGGCGGCGATCTGCTTGGCCGTCTTGTTGGCCGCTTTCGCGCCCTTCAGCACGTCTTTCGGATCAGGAATTACCACCAGGTCGTCGGCAGGATTCGAAATCTGCGCGATCAGGCGCTTTTCACGGGCCTTGGCGCGCGCTTCCTGGGCATCGCGCTCCTTGCGGCGCACGGTTTCATTGAGCGAAATCTGGTTTTCCTTGCGCTGCTTGACGACGAGGGCGATGTCATCGAGCAAGTACTGGAAATCCTTGTCCTTGGCCACGCGCGCGTCATGCTTCTTGTCCAGCAGCGGCACGATCTCCTTCAGGTCGCCCGTCGGCATGTACGATGCCGGCTTGACGGCCACCCATGGCAGGGCATTGTCATAGCTCGATTCGCCGAAGTTTTCCGCGTCCGACATGGCCGGCAGCTTGATGTCAGGCGTGACGCCGCGCAATTGCGTGGTGCCGCCATTGATGCGGAAGAACTGGGCGATGGTCATTTTCAGCTCGCCGAAACGGGCTTTCTCGCTGCCGCCGAAACGGTCGAGGTTGAACAGGGTCTGCACCGTGCCCTTGCCGAAGCTGCCTTCGCCGATGATGACGCCACGGCCGTAATCCTGCACGGCGGCGGCGAAAATTTCGGAAGCCGACGCCGAGCCGCGGTTGATCAGCACGCCCATCGGGCCATCCCAGGCCAGGCCGGCATTCGTATCGCTTTCCACTTCGACCTTGCCTTCGGCATTGCGCTGCATCACGACAGGACCCTTGTCGATGAACAGGCCCGTCAGTTCGACGGCTTCGTTCAGCGAACCGCCGCCGTTGTTGCGCAAGTCAATGAGGACGTTGTCGACCTTGTCCTTCTTCAACTCGCCCAGCAAGCGGGTGACGTCGCGCGTGGCGCTTTTAAAGTCCTTGTCGCCACGGCGGCGCGCTTCGAAGTCCTGGTAGAACGTCGGCAGGGAAATGACGCCGATGCGGCGCTTGACGCCGTTGTCGCGCACTTCGATGATCGATTTCTTCGCCGCCTGCTCTTCCATGCTGATTTTCTTGCGTACCAGCGGCAGGACCACGTGCTTGGCGTCCGGGCCGGCGTCGGCCGGCAGGATGTCGAGGCGCACCACGGAATCCTTGGCGCCGCGGATCAGCTGCACCACGTCGTCGATGCGCATGCCCAGCACTTCGGTGATGGGGCCGCTTTCGCCCTGCCCCACGCCGACGATGCGGTCGCCCACCTTCAGCTTGCCCGACAAACCGGCCGGGCTGCCCGGCACGACTTCGCGCACCACCGTGTATTCGTCGCGCGTCTGCAGCACGGCGCCGATGCCTTCGAGCGACAGCCGCATGGCAATGTCGAAGTTATCCGAGGCGCGCGGGCCCAGGTAATTGGTATGCGGTTCGATCGACATGGCATACGAGTTCATGAAGATCTGGAACACGTCTTCGCTGTTGAGCTTGCGCGCACGGGTGGTGTAGCTTTCATAGCGCTTGTCCAGCGTCTCGCGGATGGCCTTGTCTTCCTTGCCCGCCAGTTTCAGGCGCAGCCAGTCGTTCTTGACGCGCTTGCGCCACAGGTCGCGCACTTCCTCGTCGTTCTTCGGCCAGGCGGCCTTTTCGCGGTCGAGCTGGTAGCTCTCGTCGGCCGTAAAGTCGAACTTGGTTTTCAGCAATTCACGCGCATACGCCATGCGCTCGTCGAAACGCTGCTGGTACAGGTTGTAGATGGCAAACGGCGCCGTCAGGTCTTCATTGATGATGGCGTCATCGAGCCTGGTGCGCAGCGGCGCGAAACGGTCAACGTCAGCCTGCACGAAAAACAGTTTTTCCGCGTCCAGCGACTTGAAGTAACGGTCGAAGATTTTCTCCGACATGGCGTCGTCGAGCGGCATGGCCTTGTAATGGACGCGTGTCAATACGCGCGATGCCCACAAGGCGGCCTGCGTTTGCTGGGCCAGCGGCTTCATGGGTAGCGGAGGAGCGGCGCTCTTGTCCGTCTGGGCTGCGCCAGCGTTCGCTGACAGGGCAAGCACCAGGGTGACCAGCATCATTTGCTTCTTCATCGGCTTCTCCGAAAATTAGTTGAATCAATTCCAGGCGGCGCAGCTATGCATGCGCCAGCCAGCAAGACAGTAAGGGGAATACACGACTGGTCTGCATATTATTCTACAGGATACGGCCTGGCAGTCTCCCATGGAATATCAGTTTCTTCCCGGAAGCTTAAACGCGAATTAAGGGCGGCGTCTCATTCATTACAAAGTGAAACATTCGTGACAAAAATTGCATCACCCGTCAGCGACGAATATCAAAGACCATGATTGAAATCAAAAAAGTCAACAGGCTATTTTTACAATCCTTGATGCGGATGATGTTTTTATGCGAAAAAAATGATTCCTGCGGGAAACACTTAGTAACAAAACGCAAGCAACATGCTATCATCGCGCCCTGAAATCCAGCTTGCGCATGCGCAGCTCCCACAGCCGGTGCGCCTTCGTTTCAACAGTATTCCCACCAGATCCCCTCCCCGCGTGTCATGTCATGACCAGGAATGGCCGAGCTGATTACCCTTTGCCAGACTCAAACTATGCCTACAATTTCGTTCTCCCCTCGCCACTGGAGTGTCGGCGGCAAGATCACCATTTTCACCTTTGCCCTCGTCAGCCTGATCCTCGCCAGCCTGACGACCTTGATCAGCATCCGCACCTCGACTGCACTGGAACAGCGCGCCGAAGCGGCCGTCACCAGCGAACTCAATAGCGTCATGACGACCACGCAAGTGTTTCATACCGCCATGGTCAATGAGGCGGCCAGCTTCGCGCGCCTGTTCGCGGCCGAATTTCCCGGCCCGTTCACGGTCGACACGGGCGCCATGGTGGCCGTGGCAGGAAAGGCCACGCCAGCCCTGGCCAACGGCGGCAAGGTGCTCAACCTCGACACGGCCCTGGTCGACCGCTACACGGCGCAAACGGGCGTGATCGCCACCATTTTTGCCGCCAACGGCGATGAATTCGTGCGCATCAGCACCTCGCTGAAAAAACAGGATGGCGAACGGGCCATCGGCACCCAGCTCGATCACAACCACCCCAGCTATGCGCCGCTGCGCGCGGGCCAGCGCTTCGTTGGCATGGCCACTTTGTTTGGCAAGCAATACATCACGCAATATGACCCCGTGCGCGACGCAGGCGGCAAAGTGGTGGGCGTGCTGTTCATCGGCCTGGACATCAGCAAGAATCTGGCCATGCTGAAAGAGAAGATTCGCCAGGTCAAGATCGGTCAGACGGGCTACATCTATATCGTCGACACGGCGCCAGGCGCCAATTACGGCCATCTGGTGCTGCATCCGAACAGCGAAGGCAAGAGCGCGCTCGAGTTCAAGGCCAGCGACGGACGCCTGTTCATCCAGGACATGCTGGCGCAAAAAGACGGCGCCATGCGCTATACGTGGACGGCGCCCGGTGAAACGGCTGCCAGCGCGCGCGAAAAGCAGCTGTATTACCGCCAGTTCAAGGATTGGCAATGGATCATCGCGGGCGGCACGTTCACGGACGAGATCACCCTGGAAGCGCGCCAGATGCGCAACCAGCTGGCCGTTTCCGGCTTCATCGCCCTGCTCGTCTTCGCCCTGCTGCTGTACTGGCTGGTGCGCACCCTCGTGTCGCGTCCGCTGGCCGCCGCTGAAACGGCCGCCGCGCAAATCGCCGCCGGCGACCTGACGGTGCACCTCGACACGACCAGCCTGGACGAAATCGGGCGCCTGCTGCTGGCCATGAACCGCATCAGCGACAACCTGTCGCAAGTGGTCAGCAATGTGCGCGGCAGCGCCGGGCAGATCGCCACGGCCTCCGGTGAAATCGCCAGCGGCAACCTGGACTTGTCGAGCCGCACGGAGCAGCAAGCCAGTTCGCTGGAAGAGACGGCCGCCTCGATGGAGGAACTCAGTTCCACCGTGCGCCAGAACGTCGATCATGCGCAGCAGGCAAGCCGGCTGGCGCACGACTCGTCCAGCCTGGCCGCGACGGGCGGCGCCGCCGTGGCGCAGGTGGCCAGCACCATGGACGCCATCCGCAGTTCCTCGGGCAAGATCGCCGACATCATCGGCGTCATCGACGGCATCGCCTTCCAGACGAATATCCTGGCCTTGAACGCGGCCGTGGAAGCGGCCAGGGCCGGCGAACAGGGACGCGGCTTTGCCGTCGTCGCCACCGAGGTGCGCACTCTGGCGCAGCGCTCGACGGCCGCGGCGAAAGACATCAAGGATTTGATCCAGGCGTCCGCCAGCACGGTGGACCTGGGCCACGCCCAGGTGAGCCAGGCCAGCGCCACCATGGAGACCGTGGTGGCCAGCGTGCAGCAAGTGAGCACCATCATGGCCGAGATCGCGCAGGCCAGCGAAGAGCAGCGCAGCGGCATCGAGCAAGTCAACCAGGCCATCGCCCAGATGGACCAGGCGACGCAGCAAAACGCGGCCCTCGTGGAAGAAGCGGCCGCGGCCGCCGACGCCCTGCAGGAGCAGGCGCAGGAGCTGAACCAGGTGGTGGGCGTGTTCAAGCTGTAAGTGCAATCCGGGTGTCAGGATGACGTGAATCAACGCAGCCGGGCGATGTGCTGCCATGGCGCTCTTCAATGGCAACCCGGCGCCCCCTCACGCAAGGTGTCACGCATGCGCCAATGCACCTACTTCTTTCGTAAAATCATTGCTTCTCACAATGGACGGCGACAGCCTTCTGTCGCCTGCGTCCAGTGGCGGATAGACAGCGGCACATCATACATATGCAAGCAAGCGGGTAACGAACGCCGCATACAAGTAAAGCCTAAAGCCCTGGCTGTGCAAGACCAGCAAGCACAGCCATTCATTCGCCACGAACTCGCCTTGAATTAATTGACATTTCAATTGAATCACGCTTGCGCAACGGCCTCATCCAAGGTGTAATGCCACAAAATAAATATTACTTAATTTGCATTGCAACCTAGCGTACCGCACACGGGAGTATTGCCAGATGTCACAGCCGACAGACTCACAGCCCCAGGCATCCAGCCCGCACGCCATGCCGGGCGGTTTCACGCAAACCACCCGCCTCTTACGGCTGACGACCCCGCTCGGCCCCGACAAACTGCTGCTCGAATGCCTGCGTGGCGAGGAAGGCCTGATTACCGATTCCAGAGAAGGCGAAAGAAATTGCCCCTATCAGCGCTGGATATCGCTGGTGACAGGTCGTCAATTAAGTAAACACGAAAAATCGAAGGGGGCGACCCATGATATTCAGCTATTGATTAACCTGCCAGATAAAATAATGTGATGAACAATATTTTCTCATTGACTGAATTTTTGCAAAAGAAGCGAGAATCTCTTTTTGACTACGCGACATATCTTGACCTGGCACAGGACTTGACAATAAGGATTCCTCGAGTCGGTCGAAATATGAAAAATTCGGAGTGGATGGCAGATAAAGACGCCGCACAGTTAATGATGATGACACAGTCAAGAGCGTGGAATTCTATAAATTTACTGTCAATATATTATTCCGCAGGAGTGTCCTTGGCCGTTCTCCGCTCCTTCTACCCTACCGCGCTGGAATACTGGGAAGAATATGCCAAATATGACAAGGCATACGACGCCACCCCGGAGGGACGTGAAACCTATGTCGCCCACCTTCCTCTTCTTGGCGAAGGCTTTGACCAGGCAAACCGTTTAGTCTGCCTTGGCATCCTGCTTGGCTGGGGGCATTTGTTGCCTCGTCTGCCAGCGCTTCTCGACTATCACAACCCGCGGCGTGACGGTATGCTGGAACGCTTGCTCGCTTTCTACCTATCTGAGCGCGGCACGCCGCCGGACGAATGCACCCGCCACCTGCCTTACTTCAAGACGCTGAAGATTTTCGCGGCGCCCAAGGAAAAGCGCAGCGAATTGATGGCCGGATATCTGGACGACTGGTACCACGCCAGCCGTCGCGAACCCTACCACGACAGCCATACCCGAGGCACAAGCTTCATGGGATACTGGTCCTGGGAGGCAGCCGCCATCACTTACCTGCTCGATATTGACGACCACAGCTACCGCGACGCGCAATTCTATCCAGGGGATCTGGTGGATTTCGCCAGAACTCAACGAAACAATCCAAACGGCTCAAGCGCACCGGCGCAGGCAGACGGGGAACTGCGCGCGAACGCGGGCGAACCGTGTCCCAAAGCCGGCATGTGGGAGGCGCTCGATATTGCGCCACAGACAAAATTCTATGAGCAAGGCGAAACGATGCTCGACCTTGGTTCCGCGTATGGCTGGACGGTGTGGCGATACATGGAATCTTGAAACGGACATTGAAAAGCTGGAGGGCAACGGAGAGCTGGATATTTTTTGAATTCTATGGCGGAGGTGGCTCCTAATTCGTGCACGAGGAGCCTATTTGATGGCGCCGGCCACGTTCGCCTCGACAAACTGCTGCGCGAACACACAAATCAAAGGGCGTGAGCCATGACATTCAGTTTATTTTCAACTTGCCGAAAAAATACTCGAAAAATAAAAATGCATAAAACACTTACCCAGGAAGAGTTCAAAATAAGCAAACGTGAATCATTGCTTGATTTTGATACCTATGAAGAAAATTTTAATGGCGCACTTGATACGTTTGAAATATTAAATAAATCGTTTCAACAGCCTCCGGAAGTACTAAAAAAAATACCTGCTGAAAATTTCATGGTGGCGACTCGCCGTCGTGCTTGGGAAGGCATTAATTATCTTGCCACGGCCTACAGCGCCGGACATGCGATTAGTGAGATAAGCGAATTTTATCCGAAGGTATTGGAATACTGGGAAGAATATGCCAAATATGACAAGGCATACGACGCCACCCCGAGGGGACGTGAAACCTATGTCGCCCACCTTCCTCTTCTTGGTGAAGGCTTCGACCAAGCAAACCGTTTAGTCTGCCTTGGCATCCTGCTTGGCTGGGGGCATTTGTTGCCTCGTTTGCCAGCCCTTCTCGACTATCACAACCCGCGGCGTGACGGTATGCTGGAACGCTTGCTCGCTTTCTACCTATCTGAGCGCGGCACGCCGCCGGACGAATGCACCCGCCACCTGCCTTACTTCAAGACGCTGAAGATTTTCGCGGCGCCCAAGGAAAAGCGCAGCGAATTGATGGCCGGATATCTGGACGACTGGTACCACGCCAGCCGTCGCGAACCCTACCACGACAGCCATACCCGAGGCACAAGCTTCATGGGATACTGGTCCTGGGAGGCAGCCGCCATCACTTACCTGCTCGATATTGACGACCACAGCTACCGCGACGCGCAATTCTATCCAGGGGATCTGGTGGATTTCGCCAGAACTCAACGAAACAATCCAAACGGCTCAAGCGCACCAGCGCAAGCAGACGGGGAACTGCGCAGCGGCATCGAGCAAGTCAACCATGCCATCGCCCAGATGGACCAGGTGACCCAGCAGAACGCGGCCCTGGTGGAAGAAGTGGCCGCGGCCGCCGACGCCTTGCAGGAGCAGGCGCAGGAGCTGAACCAGGTGGTGGGCGTGTTCAAGCTGTAAGTGCAGTCCGGGTGCTAAGATGGGGCAGAATCCACCGCCCAGGAGAAACCATGCACGACGACTATGTTTTGATTGCCCGGCTGATGATCCCCACGGATGCCCACGTCATCCGCGGCTGCCTGGCAGCGGCCGGCATCGACGTGCTGCTGACGGACGACCAGCACATGCAGGCCGACATGCTGCTGGCAGCCGCCATCGGCGGCGCCCGCGTGCTGGTGCGCGAGCACGATGTGGCGCGCGCCAATGAGATACTGGCAGCCTTCGAGCGGGGCGATCTGGCGCTGGCGGACGATGCCGATGTGGGCGCGCCCGTCGCCGATTAATTTACGAGTAGATTTACGAGTAAAAACAGCGCCCGCAAGCCTGGCGGTAACTCTCATTGCCGCCTATGCTGATCTGCTCGCCTTCCTTGATGCGGCGGCCCTGTTCATCCACGCGGATGTTCATCGTGGCTTTCTTGCCGCAAGTGCAAATATTCTTCAATTCTTCGATATCGTCGGCCAGCGCCAGCAGGTAGGCCGAGCCGGGGAACGGTTCGCCCTTGAAATCCGTGCGCAAGCCGTAGCAGATGACGGGCACGCCCTTCACTTGCGCCAGCTGGTGCAGTTGCTGCACCTGGGCCGTGCTGAGAAATTGCGCTTCGTCCACCAGCAAACAGGCCACTTGCGGAATGTCATTGAGGAAATTCGTGTCGGCATGGAAGATATCGACCTGGCGCTGCGGGCCCAGGCGCGACGTGACACGTCCTACGCCGTAGCGGCTGTCGATGGCGGCCGTGTACAGGCGTACCTGTTGGCCCTGCTCTTCATAGTTGTGCGCGACCTGCAACAAGGCCGTCGACTTGCCCGCGTTCATCGCGGAATACCGGAAATAAAGTTTTGCCACTGCCGCCTGCCCTGTCTGAGTAATTTCAATACTATTTAGTATCTTTTCGAGGCGTGATTATAAATCGCAATGGCGCGCTTGCGGCAGCTTAATAGTCGTGCCATTGGCGCGGCAAGCGGGCTAAAAACGGCGCATACTCGCATCGCGAACCTTGCAGCCGATATGCGAACGGCGCATATGCAAGCATATAAACATTCGTTCGCCGCACTCGCCCACCCGCCTACACTGCGCGGCACGGAAGGCGGCTCGGGACACAATCCGGAGCCGTTGTTTCTCTGACAGGAGCCACCATGAATGATCGAATGCCATCCCCACCCCAGCCGCCAGCGCTATACAAGCTGATCGGCAATACCCCGCTGGTCGAAGTGACCAGGCTCGACACGGGCCTATGCCAGCTGTTCCTGAAACTGGAATCACAAAATCCCGGCGGTTCCATCAAGGACCGCATCGGCCTGTCCATCATCGAAGCGGCCGAAGCCGACGGCAGCTTGCAGCCGGGCGGCACCATCGTCGAGGCGACGGCCGGCAATACCGGCATCGGCCTGGCCCTGGTTGGCCGCATCAAGGGCTACCGCGTCATCCTCGTCGTACCAGACAAGATGTCGACGGAAAAAGTGCTGCACCTGAAAGCCCTGGGCGCCGAAGTGCACACCACGCGCTCGGACGTGGGCAAGGGCCATCCCGAGTACTACCAGGATTACGCGGCGCGCCTGGCGCGCGAACTGCCGGGTGCCTTCTTTGCCGACCAGTTCAACAATCCCGCCAATCCGCTGGCCCACGAAACGACAACGGCCCCTGAAATCTGGGAGCAGAGCGGCCATGACGTGGACGCCATCGTCGTCGGCGTCGGCTCGTCCGGCACCCTGACGGGCCTGACGCGCTACTTCCGCAAGGCGCAGCCGAAGCTGGAATTCGTGCTGGCCGACCCGCAAGGCTCCATCCTCACCGAATACATCGACACGGGCAAAGTGTCGGACACGAGCGGCTCGTGGGCCGTGGAAGGCATCGGCGAAGATTTTATCCCGTCGATCGCCGACATGGACAGCGTGAAAAAAGCCTACACCATCACGGACCAGGAAAGTTTTGATTCCGCGCGCGCCTTGCTGCTTGCCGAAGGCATTTTAGGTGGTTCGTCCACCGGCACCCTGCTGGCGGCCGCCCTCAAATACTGCCGCGAACAGACGACGCCAAAGCGCGTTGTCACCTTTGTCTGCGACACGGGCACGCGCTATCTATCCAAAGTCTACAACGACGGCTGGATGCGCGACCAGGGCCTGTTGCAACGGGCCGTGTCGGGCGACTTGCGCGACCTGATCGGACGCCGCTATGACGAGGGCGACGTCGTCAGCGTGGCGCCTGGCGACACCCTGCTCACGGCCTTCAACCGCATGCGCTCGAGCGACCTGGCCCAGTTGCCCGTCATCGACGGCGGCCAGCTGGTCGGCATTCTTGACGAATCGGACTTGCTGCTGCACGTCTCCAGCGACGCCGCGCATTTCGCCGGTCTGGTGGGCGCCACCATGACGACGCAGATCGAAACCCTGGCGCCGTCCAGCGGCTTGTCCGCCCTGCGCGCCACCCTGGACCGGGGCTTGACGGCCGTCGTCGCCGACGATACCGCCTTCTATGGCCTGATCACCCGCTTCGACCTTCTCAACCACTTACGCAGGACACTATCTTGAGCCAGGAAACCACCCGCAAGAGCCATCTCGCCACGCGTGTCATCCACGCCGGCCAGTCGCCCGACCCGTCGACGGGCGCCATCATGCCACCCATTTACGCCACCTCCACCTTCGTGCAGGACAGCCCCGGCGTGCACAAGGGCCTCGATTATGGCCGCTCGCACAATCCCACGCGCTGGGCGCTCGAGCGCTGCGTGGCCGACCTGGAAGGCGGCAGCACGGCGTTCGCGTTTGCCTCGGGCCTGGCCGCTATTTCCTCCGTGCTGGAATTGCTGGATGCGGGCAGCCATATCGTCGCCGGCGACGATATGTACGGCGGCACCTACCGTTTATTCGAGCGCGTGCGCCGCCGCTCGGCCGGGCACGAATTCACGTATGTGGATTTGACCAATCCCGAGAATCTGCTGGCCGCGCTGCGCCCGGAAACGAAGATGGTGTGGGTGGAAACGCCCACCAACCCCATGCTGAAATTGGCCGACTTGCGCGCGATTGCGGACATCTGCCGCGCGCGGGGCATCATCGCCGTGGCCGACAACACCTTCGCCAGCCCGCTGGTGCAGCGCCCGCTGGAACACGGCTTCGACATCGTCGTCCATTCGACCACCAAATACTTGAACGGGCACTCGGACATCATCGGCGGCATCGCCATCGTCGGTGCGGAAGAACGCCAGGCCGAATGGCGCGAGCAGCTGGGCTTTTTGCAAAACTCGGTGGGCGCGATTGCCGGCCCGTTCGACAGCTTTTTAGCCTTGCGCGGCGTGAAAACCCTGGCCATCCGCATGCAGCGCCATTGCGAAAGCGCCCTGGCGCTGGCGCAGTGGCTGGAGCAGCAAAAGGAAGTAAAAAAAGTCTTCTATCCTGGCCTGGCCTCGCACCCGCAGCACGCACTGGCACGGCGCCAGATGGATGGTTTCGGCGGCATCATCTCGATCGACCTCGATACGGACCTGGCCGGTGCGCGCCGCTTCCTCGAGCGCTGCGAAGTATTCGCCCTGGCCGAAAGCCTGGGCGGCGTGGAAAGCCTGATCGAGCATCCGGCCCTGATGACGCATGCCAGCATCCCGGCCGAGCAGCGGGCCAAGCTGGGCATCGGCGATGGCTTGATCCGGCTGTCCGTGGGCATCGAGGACATCGAAGACCTGCGGCATGACTTGCGCACGGCGCTTGATGCGATTTGAGGGGGTGATTTGTCGGATTACGCTGCGCTAATCCGACCTACGGTATGCCGAGGGCGGTAGGTCGGATTAGCCCGCAAGGGCGTAATCCGACACACCACAAACCTCACTCCCCCGGCCGATACCTGCGCTCCAGGTGCCTGGCCACATCCTCGGGATAAAACAGCACGTCCTTGAATTCGCCGCGTGCATACATCGCCGCCTGGTCCTTGAAGTGCGGCGACTTCGGGTCGCCGCTCTGGCCGCCGGCGAGGATGCTTTTGGCTTTGATGCGCGGACCGAATTCCACGGCCGCGACAAAGCTGTTGCCACGCTCGCCATAGATCCGTCGCGTGGTGCTCTTGCTGCTCTGTCCATACGCGGCCAGCGCGCCCCAGTTGCCTGACGCATAAGGCACGGGCAAACTTGGTTGCACATCGTCGAACGGCTGCACCACGTCGCCCGTCAGGCGCTGGAAGCGGTTGATCTCGCCCCACGGCGTTTGCCAGTTGCCGAAGTCGCGCTGCAGTTTATCCGCCGCCGTCGCAAGGGCAGCCAGCCGTTGGTCCGCCGTGACCTTGTCTGTTGCCATGAAGTCCACCACGGGCACGCCCTGTTCGCGCGCCTGTTTCCCTGTCAGTTCGGCCAGCTCCTGGCCCCAGAACACGGCCAGCGAGGTGGCGGTGGACGTCAGCGCATAGCGCCAGTCCCAGGTTCGCAGCAAGGCCACCTTGTCGGCCAGCGCCAGCTTTTGCGCAGAGTTCTCCGGCAATGCATCGTATGCGGAAAACAGCGGCGGCAACAGCGCTTCGAACGCCGTCAATTCGCTGTCATACGAGGCGGCGATCAGGCTGTCGAGGGTAAAACCTGTTTTATTTCGAAAGACCTTGACGGCGTGCAGGCCGCGCGCGTTTTCGCCGTACACGGACATGTAGGCGGGGTAATCACCCTGGCGCGGGCTGTTGGCGCCGGCCGCCGAATACGGCCAGTTGTTCGTGTTCTGTATCCAGCCATTCTGCGGGTTGAACAGGGTGATGGTTTGCGCCACCGTGTGCAGCCCTTTCCATTCCGTGGCCGGGTCGCTGCCGTCGACGGGCTGCTTCCAGTTGAAGCGCGGGTCGCGCACGGGGATGAAATTGCCGTGAAAGTAGGCGATATTGCCGTCCGCATCCGCATACACTGTATTGTTCGACGAATTCGTGCGCAGTTCCATGGTCTGGTAGAACGCTGCGTAATCGCGGGCCTTGGTGCGCGTGTACGATTGTACGAGCGCCTTCAACGGTTCGTTCATCAGGCGCACGGCCACCCATTTACCGTCCTGCGCGCGCACGATCGGGCCGTGATGGCTGTAATAGACGGTGATGGTTTTCGAGCCCATGCCACCATCGGCCAGTTTGTAGGGCAAGATCATCGGCACGGCTTTCAAGGGGCGCAGGCCGCCGTCATAGCGGTAGAACCAGGCGCCATCGTGGTCGACGATGCTTTCCAGATATTCGTCGATGACGTCGCCGCCGCCCGAGGTATGCATCCAGCCCAGGCGCTCGTTAAAACCCTGGTAGACGAAGAACTGGCCCCAGGTGACGGCGCCATACGCGTTCAAGCCTTCGCCGCTGGTGACCTGCACTTCAGGGCGGAAGTAGAACGAGGTATGCGGGTTGATCATCAAGAGCGCGTGGCCATTTTTCGTGATGGCGGGCGCGATGGCGAAGCCGTTCGAGCCACTCGGCTCTGGCTCCAGTCCAGACGCCAACCCGGTTTCCACGCTGGCCAGCGCCACGGCGGCCGGCCTGGCCTGCTGGCCATAAAACGCTTCGAGCTGCGCCAGGTTGATCGATTCGATATCGCCGCCGATGCTGCCCTCGCTGAAGCTCAGGGCCATCCACGGCTCGAAATGCGTGATCAGCTTTGGTTTGACGTGCGGATGCGTGGCCAGGTAAAAATTCAGGCCATCGGCAAACGCATCCATCAACTTGCGCAGCCACGGCGGGCTGGCGCGGTACTGCGCCTGCAGCGCAAGCGGGTCGATGAAAAGCTTCATGCGCAGGTCGCGGTACAGTTCCCGTTCGCCCTCCACTTCCGCCAGCCGCCCCATGGCGTTGATGTAATTGCGTTCCACGCGCGGGAAATCGTCTTCGGCCTGCGCATACATCAGGCCAAAGACGGCATCGGCATCCGTCTTGCCCGTCACGTGAGGAATGCCCCAGGTATCGCGCGCGATACTGACATTAGTCGCCTGCGCCTGCCAGCGGGCCATGTCCGTGACAGAAACGGCGGGCGCGGCCAGCACCGGGGGAACGGCAACGGCGCCGCAGGCGATGGCGGCAAACAGGGCACGGCGAGCTGGCATGCACTACTCCACTAATCAGGATGCGTCGATGAGGGTTGCAATCCGCTGGTTGAGTTCCACGTTTTCCGCCTGCAACTGCGCCACCCGCTGTTTCAGGCTGGCGATCTCGCCGCGCAGGCGTTCCGCTTCGGACGGCGCCTGGGCCGCGTTGTCCGCCCATGGCTCGTTGCCCGTCTCCGGCGTGTCCTGCGACACGTGGGGTGCCTTCGGCTCGCGCGGCGTGCGCGTGGCGGCGCGCTGTTCGCGGATTTCCTTGGCCGCCTGGCGCAGCAATTTTTTGCCACCGGCGACAGCCGCCACCTGCTCTTCCGGCGGCAGGGACGCCACGGTGGCCGCCGCGTTGATGGAGATCGTGCCCGAACGGACGGCTTGCACCAGTTCCGGCGATGCCGCCTTCTGGATTTTCTCGATCTGGCTGATCTGGTTGCTGCTCAAGCGCGCCGCCTTGGCCACTTCTTCGCGCGTGCTCATGGGTGGCTTGGGCGCGTTTTCACCTTCCGGCGCATCCTGCGCGCTGACGGGCGCCGGGCTGCGCGCGGCGACGATTTCCTTCTTGCGCAGGGCCAGCACGCCGCGCTGGAAGTCCGACACGCTGCGGCGCGCCAGGTGATTGTCGATCATCCACAGCATGACGTCGTCGAGCGAGGTAAAGCTGGTGTTCTGGATGGTCTTGAATTCGATGCCGTGCTGGCGGCAGATGGCGTAGCGGTTATGCCCGTCGATCAGCACGTCGTTCCACAGCACCAGCGCATCGCGGCAGCCTTCGGCCAGCAGGCTGCGCTCGAGCGCCGCGTACTCGCTGGCGGTGAGCGGGTCGATATACGACTGCAGCACCTGATTGATAGTGATATTCATGGTTGTCCTCAATATTGCGGCGCGATGGTCCGCGCCGGCACGAATGCTACACCATCCGGCACCGCTGGCCGGGTAAAATCACGGCGGCACAGCTCATACAAAAACACGGACCATGAAAAGAAAGTACGCCACCGCGATCATTTTTAGCGTTGCCGCCATCGGCTTCACCTGGGTCAGCCCCTACATCGCCATGTACCGCATCAGCATCGCGGCGAAATCCGTGCGCCTGGAAACCCTGGCGCAGCATGCCGACTTGCCCGCCGTGCGCGCCAGCGTGGCGCGCCAGTTGCGGGCGGCCGGCGAAACGGCCAGCGAAGACGATTTCAAGGAAATGCTCGATACCATCGTCTCGCCGCCCGGCATCACGGTATTGATATTGCACGGCAAGCAGGGGGCGGACGGCAAGCGCCACGACTTTGGCATGGTGTACCGCTCGTGGAATGAAGTGGTGCTGCGGCGCAGCGGCGCCGGCCCCGCCGCCAGCCAGTTTTTGCTGCGCCGCCATGGCATCTGGGACTGGAAACTGACGGACATTACCTTGCCGCCAGAATTACTCTGACGAAACTTGATCTAAAACAACACTTACCTAAACCACTATGTTGACTTTTGGAAATATTATGTAGAATGCCAACACTTCAGGCGCACGGATCGCCAGGCATCCGAGAGATTGCACGATGAAAAGAATGATGCTTCTCGCTGTAGTGGCACTGGTCGCGCTGGCCGGCGCCTTCTATGGCAGCCCGTATTTCACCATGAACGAGATCCGCGCGGCGACCATGGACGAGGATAGCCAGGCCCTGGCTGCGCATATCGACCTGCCCCAGCTGCGCGGCAGCCTGGGGCAACAACTGCACACCCTGTTCTCGGCGCCCGAAGTGGCCGACGACATCAGCCCCGACGTCATCGACCCCTTGCTCGATACCATGCTGATGCCCGAAGGCATCGTCGCCTTGATGAAACTCAATGACCGCTACGAAAAGCCGATCGCCAAGGTCAGCGACATCAGCGGCCGCAAGCGCAACACCAAACCCGACTACAAACTGCGCTACACCTCCTGGGACAGCGTCGTGGTGCAGCGCGCCCACAGCAAAAGCCATATCGGCGAACTGACCCTGACACGCGACGGCCTGTGGCGCTGGAAACTGGTGTCGGTGGCCCTGCCGAAGAACTTGCTGGCCGACGCGTAAGGCGCCGGCGCAGCCTTCTTCCGCGGCGATCAGCGACGGTCCGTCACCCTGCCCGTCGTATCGGCAAACCAGCGGCTATGCGACACCACTTGCAACTCCCCGGCAGCCACTTGCCCCGCCAGCCATGCCAGCAATTCATCGATGACAGCATACGAAGTCTGGTAGTCGGACGCTGGCGTCCTGACGATATCGTGGCCGTTGACAAACACAAAGCTGCCGTCGTCCACCGCCGCCTGGATCGCCGCTTGGACTTGCGCAAAGCTGGCGTCGTTTGTCAGGTTGACCATGGACGTATTGAGGATGTACGCATCCTTGTCATTGCCGGAGAAAAACACCTGGTCAAAGCCTCGCTCTGCCGTATAGCCGGCGCCGCGCGCTGACAGAAAACCGGCGGCGCGCATGGCGTCGATGGCCGTATTGGTCCACAACGATTCGACCCACGCATGGTGCGATGGCCCATCGCCGCCGATACCGGCCGCGCGCATCTGGTCGCGCCCCACCTGCAGCGCCGTGACGTACTGGGCCGAACCCTGTACCGCCACATTGTCGTGCACGCTCTGGTGCAGGGTAAAGTCGAACAGGCGCGACGGATCGTCGAAACGCGCCTTCATGCGCTCGGCCGACATGTAATCAGATTTCCCCAGCAGCGACGTGACGATGGCAAACGAAGCGGGCAAGTCATAATATTTCAGCCGCTCCATCAGATACGTATCCCAGGAGGCATAACCATCATCAAAGGACAAGATGACGGTGGGCAATTTACGCTTCGGCAACGCCGCAAGCATGCCCAGCCAGATCGTTTCCGGCTGCGTGGTGGCGGCGGTCAGCTGCACGGTAAATTTCCCGCGCGACAGGTTTTGTGCCGTGGGCGTGCCCTCGCAATCGAGCGGCGTGGCCAGCTTGGGCACCCACCACGCATTGTCGACGAACATCACTGTGTCAGTGGCGGCGGAACCGCCGTAATGCAAGGCATTCAGGAAGCCGGACCAGAAACTGCTGTAATCGCTGTTCCCGAGGTAAATCATGCCACCCGTCTGCATGATGGCGGCATTCGTCGAGCGCAGGGCGAAGGAAAAGCGTTGCAAATCCCATTTGAACGGGATGCGCGGCTGGCCCTTGCCGGCAGCGCCTGTCGTTCCGACTTTCACGACGGTACCGGCAGGCAATCCGGCAGGCAGGTCGATGCGCAAGGAGGGGTAGCCATCCTTGAACGACACGGCGGCATCGAGCGACACCGTGCAGCCCGGCGTCACATCGCTGTCCCAGAACGACAGATCGTGCGTGGGCATGAATTCCAGCGGCGTATTGGTAACCGGCGGCGGGGGCATGGAAAAGCGGGGCGGTGCATCATGGTACTGGCTGGACATGGTGCGGCTTTCAGAGAGACTGTGCCTGGCGGCCGATGAAATGCACACCCTGCAACAGAAAAGATATAAGAAATATATTATTTCTCGCAGGATTTCTTTCCTCGAGTAATTATCAACTATACCAAATCATTGTAATTATGGACACAATAATTGCAAATATTTTATGACGCCCACAGCAGCCTTGGTTGTACCCGCGCTACAGGCCCGCGCACACAAGGATAGGCTACTCCAGCCCTGCTATCATCAAGCTTTGATTTCCATCGGAGGCAGCATGTCGGACCTGGTACAACACGCATTGACCCACGCGGGCAAACCGGCCACCACGCCCTGGGTGGTGACCCTGGTCAGCGGTGAAAAACTCACCGGCCCCATTTCCCCGCTCAGCGACGGCTGCTACGCCATCGGCCTGGGACAAATCAAGTATTTCTCCAGCGACAAGGTCGCCTGCCTGAATGTGTCGGGCGCGGGTGCATTTCCCATCTGAAAGCACTGGCGGCGCAGTTGCAGGTTCCGGACGCTCTCCCGCGCCCGGTCCGGCGGCACGGGGACAAACCTTGCCCGTCAAAAAGTTGTTTTTTGGCACGCAAAATCTGATTGATCTGCTGAATTTTTTGTGCAACAATGAATTTAATAAATAAAACAAATAAATTATTGAAATCGGTTTTTAAGTAACACCATCCTCACACCACGAATCCGTGTTCTGGATAGAGAAGCACTGCGTAGGGCACCACCCGCTGCCAGGCAAGCGCCTGCACCCGTCCCACGCACGCCCCCTTTCTAATCTTCAACACGTATTTTTGGGAGAGACATCATGGATAAATTCACCGTACGCACCCAGCTCACTCTGGCTTTCGGCCTGCTGGTCTTTTTCCTCATCGGCATCTCGATCCTGTCCGTACGGAGTTTTTCCACCTTCAACGCCGGCTTTGACCAGTATGTCAACGGCATCACGGCGCGCGCCAATACTGCGCACCGCGTGCGTGACGCGATCGACATGCGCGCCGTGGCGGCCAGGAACCTGGTGCTCGTCACCAAGCCGGAAGACCTGGAAATCGAACGCAAACAAGTCTTGCAGGCACACGCCGATGTCGTCAGGAACATGCAGCATTTGCTGCAGCTGGCACAGCAGCCGGAGGTATCGGACGAGGTGCGCGCCATCATCAACAAGATCGACAGCATCGAAAAGCGCTATGCTCCCGTGGCGCTGGGCATCGTCGACCTGGCGCTGCAAAAGAAAACCGAACAAGCCATCGTCAAGATGAACGAGGAGTGCCGCCCGCTGCTGGCCGCCCTGGTCGCCGCCAGCGATGAGTATTTCGCCCTGACGGACAAGCACTCCGCCGTCATCTTGCAGGAAGACAAAGAGCACTACATTCTCAACAGGAATATCCTCATCGGCGCCAGCCTGCTGTCCATCGTGCTGGCGGCCCTGGCGGGCTGGCTCATCACGCGCAGCCTGCTCAAGGCGCTGGGCGCGGAACCGAAGCAGTTGTGCGACGCCGTCAGCCTGCTTGCCGCCGGCGACCTGACCGGCCAACTCAGCGTCGCACCGCACGATAGCGTCAGCGTGCTGTCGGCGCTGCAGCGCATGCAGGCGTCGCTGACCACGGTAGTGTCCTCCGTGCGCCAGGATTCCAACACGGTGGCCCTTGCCGCCGAGGAAATTTCCACCGGCAATAGCGATCTGTCGCTGCGCACGGAACAGCAAGCCAGTTCACTGGAAGAAACCGCTTCCTCGATGGAAGAACTCACCAGCACCGTGCGCAAGAATGCGGAAAATGCCCGTGAAGCCAATGTACTGGCCACCACCGCATCGGACGTCGCCAGCAAGGGCGGCGCCGTGGTGGGACAAGTGATGGGCACCATGGACCTGATCAGCGAATCGTCGCGCAAGATTGTCGACATCATCAGCGTCATCGACGGCATCGCCTTCCAGACCAATATCCTGGCCCTGAATGCCGCAGTGGAAGCGGCGCGTGCCGGCGAACAGGGACGCGGCTTTGCCGTCGTCGCCACCGAAGTGCGCGGCCTGGCCCAGCGCAGCGCCAGCGCGGCCAAGGAAATCAAGACGCTGATCGACGATTCCGTCAGCCGCGTCGATGCGGGCGCCAGGCTGGCGGCGCAAGCGGGCACGACGATGTCCGAGGTGGTCGCCAGTGTCGCCCGCGTCAGCAACATCATCGCTGAAATCACGGTGGCCAGCCAGGAACAGTCCACCGGGATCGAGCAGATCAATCAGGCGGTGACACAGATGGATAGCGTCACGCAACAAAACGCGTCGCTGGTGGAAGAAGCGGCGGCGGCGGCCGAATCCCTGCGCGACCAGGCCAGCCACCTGGTGCAAACCGTGAGCATCTTCAAGACGCACGACAGCCATGTGGCGGCGCCCGCGCCAGCCCATGCTCCACCGCGCGCCAGCCACAAGCCCCTGCGCCTGGTACCGGCACAGGCCAGCAGCACCGTCAAGCGCCAGGCCACGCCCGCAAAACACCGCACGGCGCAAGCGGAAGCCGTGACGGCCGGCGATTGGGAAGAGTTTTAAGCTGATCGGGCATGCGGCCCCGCATGCCCCGCTTTACGCGCACAGGGGATCGCCGCAAACGGCGCCGTCCCCTGTAGCGCTGCAACAACACGCCCGTTTCGAAAAAAAACGCGGCAGCTGTTGTATTTTCAATGTCCAGCCACGCGCAGCACGGCAAAAACCATCCCGCTTTTTGCGTTCCCGCAGGACAAACTGCCGCCATGCCTGGCCGCTGTTGCGCTCGCACGAGCCTGCCGGCACTCCACTATGCACCCGCCAGATATTGACGACAAATACGATTTTATTCGTGTATTCAGTCGAAACGGATATGAATAGTCGTCAATGGGAAATGGCATGAATAGCAAAACTTTCCGTGCTAGCATAATTTTTCATCCAGCTGGCCAGCGCCAGCTGGCAGTGCCCCAACAACCTCGACCGACAGGAGCCGTTTCATGATGACACCGCATTCCAGCCCACTACGCCACACCTTGCTTGCCCTGGCAATCACTGCCGCCTTTCCCCTGCAGGCGATGGCGCAGGACGGCGTCCCGGCGCCTGCCGCCCCGGCAGCGCAGGCCGGCCCTGGCCAGCTGGAAACGGTGATCGTGACGGCGCAGCGGCGCGCGGAAAACATCAAGGACGTGCCCATGTCCATCGCCACCCTGAAAGGCGACAAGCTCGACACCCTGACGGCCGGCGGCGCCGACGTCCGCTTCCTCAACAGCCGCTCGCCCAGCGTCTCCGTCGAATCGGATTACGGCCGCACCTTCCCCCGCTTCTACATTCGCGGCCTGGGCAATACCGACTTCGACTTGAACGCCTCGCAGCCGGTGGGCCTGGTGATGGACGACGTGGTGCAGGAAAATGCCATGCTGAAAGGTTTTCCCGTGTTTGACGTGGATCAGGTCGAAGTGCTGCGCGGCCCGCAAGGCACCTTGTTCGGCCGCAACTCGCCAGCCGGCGTGATCAAGTTCGATTCCGCCAAACCCGTCTTCAAGACGGAAGGCTACCTGAGCGGCGGCTTTGGCAAGGATGGCATGAAGAACCTGGAAGGCGCTTTCAACGTGCCCGTCAGCGACACGGTCGCCCTGCGCTTTTCCGGCCAGACGCAGCGCCGCGACGACCGCGTGCACAACCCGCGCCCCACCGGCACGCGCGACTTCGAAGGCTATGAAGACAGCGCCGCCCGCCTGCAGGTGCTGGTCAAGCCTACGCGCGATTTCACGGCCCTGTTCAATGTGCATGCGCGCAACCTCGACGGCACGGCCACCTTGTTCCGCGCGAATATCCTGAAACAAGGCACGAACGACCTGGTCGACGGCTTTGATTACGATAACTATCCGACCGACGGCATCAACCGCCAGCACCTGAAAACCAAGGGTGGCAGCATGCGCCTGAAATGGGACTTGCCCGGCGTCACCCTGCATTCGATCACCGGCTACGAAAAACTCGATTTCTTCAGCCGCGCCGACGTCGACGGCGGCTATGGCGCCGTGTATGCGCCACCGATGGGGCCCGGCTTCATCCCCTTCGTCGTGGAAACGGCCGACGTGATTCCCAACCACAAGCAGATTTCACAGGAATTCCGCGCCGAATCGTCTGCCCGCGGCCCGCTGCAATGGATAGGCGGCCTGTTCTACTTCAAGGAAGATATCCAGATCGACAGCATCGGCTTCAACAGCCTGGCGCCCGGCAACCCGCAAAGCCCGTTCTATGCCACGCAAAACCAGAGCTCGAAGTCGTACGCGGCCTTCGGCTCGCTCAACTACACGGTCTCGGACGCCCTGAAACTGCGCGCCGGCCTGCGCTACACGACCGACAAGAAGGATTTCTCGGCCAAGCGGGTAGAGGCGACCACGGCCGGCCCCTTCAAGCTGAACGACACGTCGCACAACATCAGCTGGGACTTGAGCGGCACCTATGTGCTGACGCCGGAAACGAACGCCTACGCGCGCATCGCCACCGGCTACCGCGCACCATCGATGCAGGGACGCCTGAACGGCCTGGCCGACCGCCCTTCGTTCGCAGGCGCCGAGAAAGCCCTGTCCGTCGAGGCCGGCATCAAGCAGGACCTGTTCGACAAGCGCGCGCGCCTGAGCCTGGCCGTGTTCCAGTACCGCGTCAAGGACAAGCAGCTGACGGCCGGCAGCGGCGCCGTCAACATGAACCAGCTGATCAACGCCGACAAGGCCACGGGCCGTGGCGTGGAACTCGATTTTCAGGCGAACCTCAGCGATTCGCTCAGCATGACCCTGGGCGGCAGCTATAACCACACGGAAATCCAGGACAAGAAGCTGTTCGTGCAAAGCTGCGGCAATGCGCTGAACAATCCGGCCAGCGGCTGCACCGTCACCGACCCTGTCGGCCCTTTCCGCGGCACCGCCTACATCGACGGCAACCCGCTGCCGCGCGCGCCGGAATGGCAAACCAACTTCACCCTGAAATACAGCATTCCCCTCGCCAATGGCGAGTTCTATGCCTACACGGACTGGGCCTACCGCACCAGCTACAACTTCTTCCTGTATGAAGCGAAGGAATACAAGGCCAAGGAACTGCTGGAAGGCGGCTTGCGCGTCGGCTACAAATGGGACCGCTATGAACTCTCCGCGTACGGGCGCAACATCACCAACCAGATCCAGTCGCTGGGCGCCATCGATTTCGACAACCTGACGGGCATCATCAACGAACCGCGCACGTATGGGGTGCAGTTCAAGGCGACGTTCTGATGGCTTTGAACGTGTAGCGCCGTTCTGGCATGACACAGCCGCCCGGCATTCACCGGACGGCTTTCTTGCGCGGCGACGCCATTACCTGGAGCCTGTGGCGGCGGATGAATGCCTCCGCCGCCACAGGCTCTTAGCCAGGGATCATCTCGACATTGGGATTCTTGGGCACCGTGACGGTACCGCCGGGATTGGGGCCGCCGCCGCCGCTGCCACCTCCGCTACCACCACCGCCGCCACCGCCACCGGTGCCACCGGTGCCACCGGTACCACCGGTACCACCTTCGCCATATGCACCGGGAATCTGATAAGGCGGCGGAGCGCCCAGCTGAGTTTTCGCAAGCGCTTTGCAGTATTCGCTGTACTTCGGATCTTTGGCAAACTCGCGTCCCGCCGCCGCAATCATCGCGGCGAGATACTGGTTGGACTTGGGATCAAAAATACTCAGGCTGTAATGTATCGCCAGCATGGTGGCATACAGGTCAGGATTGGAATTCGTGCCTGCCACGCTGAGTGAAATACCTTGCTGATACGCTTCCATGGCAACCTGAAAACCAAATACCGCCGCTTCCCCTTCGCGCTGATAGCACCAGTTTTCCTTCGCCTCGGGAGCGACTGGCACGGCGTCGTCGCGGCGATACACGTAATGCCCCAATTCATGGATATACACTTCCGTCAGGATCTGATCGACCGGCACGCCGCGCTTGGCGGCAGCGGCGGCGATGCCGCTTTCATCGATGTAGATCGTACCCGACTGTATCAAGCCATTCACCGTGCTGCCGCGCTGGTACATATTGTAGCCAGTGCCATATACGAAATTGCCACCACCGTCGAGGTAGGACTGCAAAGTCTTGTTCGCCTGTGCCGAACGCGTATTTTCAATCAATTCTTTTACTGAACGTGCCATGGTATTCCTCTTTTAAGTTAACGACAGATTGCCAAGCAAGAAACGACTTCAAATGAACAACAACCGCGCGCGCCTGACTACGCACGCATCGACGCACCTCCTTTCAGTGGACAACGCCAAATAGCCCCAGGCGCTGCAAGCAGCGGGAGCCAAAAGCGAAACGGAAAACAATGAATCAGGCCAGACAGGCTTCTGGCCCATGCCCATCAAGGCGGCGGTGGCATAAGGCAATGGCCAGGCAAGGCCTGGATCGCCGGTTAGGGCAGCGGGAGTTCAAGATGGTGCAATGGGCATCACTTGTGCTAGAATCTCGCCGCGCTGCCCGGATGGTGAAACTGGTAGACACTGGAGACTTAAAATCTCCCGCCTGTAAGGGCGTGCCGGTTCGATTCCGGCTCCGGGCACCAGCGCACATGCCTTTTTCAGTGATAGTAACCACTATTTTTTTGCGATTTATTTTTTCCGCAAAATACAGTCTTTTCCGCAATGAATCACCAGAGCCTACTTTGTGGGCTTCACCAGCTTGCCTCGACGATGGCGAATATATTGTGCCGTCATGGTTGTTGTGGAGTGCCCCAGCAGCTCTTGGGCTGCATTAATACCGTGTTTTTCATCCGTATCCGTACCTGCCTTGGCGCGTAAATCCCTGAATTGAAACTTCCGAATTGCCTTTTCTAGCAACGGATTGGCAATGGCCGCCAAGTCGCGCGCATTCTCAAAAGCCGTGCGCAACATAAATTTGGTCATGCGCAGCCCATCCTGGTTGTTGATAAGGCTGATCCCCTGGGCTTTGCGTGCCTCGATGCGCTGCATCACCACGGCCAACTCTCCCGAGATTTCAACCCGCAGCTTCTGGCGCGTCTTGTTCTGCCTCAACTCGATGGCGCCATCACGTATATCAGACCGGCTTAGCTTCAGCGTATCGGCTGGCCGCTGTCCCACCAGGTAGGCAAGATCCAGAATATCCTGCAGGCCCGGCGAGGCCGCGGCATACACGGCCGCCAATACCTCATCATCGATGTAAACATCGCGGCCCTCCTCCTTGTATCCAGCAATGCCAGCGCATGGATTGGCCAGATCGGTCAAACCAGCACCCCTGGCAAAATTCCAAATATGCGACAACAGTGCCTTGTCTCGGTTTGCAGCAACTTGCCCCTCCCTGCCCGTCATTTCCGGTACCGCCTTGCCTTTCGCAGCGAGCGCAGCATGCTTGACCCGAATAGCCGCTACGATGCCGGCTGTCCGCCATTCCATGTACTGCCGCACCATTGCCGGCCGTATTGACTCCATCGGTTCATTGGGGTCATCGAAAAATGCGCGCAGCTGTGCCAATTCATTCATGTTTTTGCGCTGTGTTTCAGGATGTTTTTTGAGCATCACCTGGCTGATGTAGCGATTGGCCACCATGCTGAACGTCGGCCGGGCCGCTGAAGGCACCGTGCTAATAGTCAGCTGCCCCCATTTGCGTATCGCCTCAACGTAATCCTTCCCGAGTGGAATTTCTTTCCTTGGCTTTCCGCCGGCATCGAGGAAATAGTACGTCGCCTTCCCTCGATGCCGCGCTCGCATACCGACAGGCAGATTCTTGTTTTTGCTTGGAACTCCACTCATTATTTCCTTCGCAGCCCAGGAGGTACCCAGGCGCCTTTTTCTGATGGTACCGCCTGCGCGGCCTTGCCCTCGATTGCCGTGCGCGTCACCACAGGCCGGCCGATGGCATTGATAAAAAACGGCACACCCATCTGCCGCAACGCCTGGACTTGTAGGCTTTTAAGCTTTCGCCCAGTCAATTCGAATATTTCACTCTGCTCAAGGAATGTCGCGCTCATAGCGGGATTTTTCCTTTCCTCTTCAGTGAGTAAGTGACTAAGCCAAGTAGCTTAGCCAAGATAAATTCAATGCGCGCGCCCTTGCTGAACGGCCAACCAGGTAGCATCACCAGACAGTCGACGCTGGCCACCTGGGCCACGCTCATGCGCATGTAGCCGAGCCAGCTGCCGCATGCCGGCGCCGGGTTCTCAGCTGGGTTGATCACGACGTGGCCGGCGGCGCGCAGCAGCACTGCCGCCCGGTGAAACGCCGGATAGTTGAATTCAGGATGGCCGGTCATGGGCCCCGCGATATACACGCGCATCAAAGCACCCCCTTCCCACGAACGTCGACAGTGCCGGTCTTCTCGCTAAGACGCTTGACCATGGCCCGCAGGCGCTGCTCTTCCTTTTTCAGGCTGCTGACGCGGTCCTGCATTTCCCCCAACTCCTGTTTGACATACGCATGGTCCTGCCAAGCGCGCTGCAGCGTCATCGCGTTCTGATGCAGGAACTGGAATGGATCCAGCACCTGACCGCAGTCGGCGCAAGCAATCAGCCGTTCGTGCGCGTCGATGCTCAGCCGCGCATGCTGGCAGAACATTTTCTTGCCTGGCGGCTGCGCGGCCACGGTAATGGTTTGTGCTGGTAGCTCAGGCTTGGAGAATGCCTGTATCACGTTGTCGCCACCTTGATTTTCATTCTTCATAGTCATTTTCCAGTTGATTGCAGCGTCTTGATCAGGTCGAGCTGGCGCGGGTCGCTGCGGTCCAGCACGTAGATGTAGGTCATGCCGCCCGGCGAACGGTCGTCGCAGTCCGGCTGGTCGTTGGCCACAGCCAGCGCCGCGGCGGTGGAGCACACGCCGACGGAGCGCTCGAACAGGCAGCCCTCGCAGCTGGGCGCTGTCGCCTCATGGGCCTTGTAGCGGACAGTGTCCGGGTTGATCGGCTCGTCCCGGTCGCCGCGCCAGTGGTCGCTGGTGATGCACTTCGTCATGACGCAGGTCCTTTTTCAAGCATATACATGGTGTCGTAGCCGAAATAACCTGACTTTCCCGGATGATCAGAGCCGTAATAAATGTTCTTGGCAATAATCTTGCCTTGCTGGCTGAGCTTGCCAAGAACATGACCAAAGCAAAAGCTGATCTGGTATTTTTCAGTTATTTTTTTGAAGTCCCTGAAGCGCAGCCACTCATTCGGGCGGCCTTCGAAGGCCGCCATTACGGCGGCCTCGACCCCGCTGGAAAATGCTAATTCCCAGCGCACGACGCGGCCGTCGCGCTGCGGGGTTTCAAACAACGCAAGCTGTGTCATGCAAACATCCTTCCCTGTACTGCTTCCCGATCGAGTGCGGCGGCGCAGCGCGGATTCAACCAGACCATTTCCTCACGGATGGCCGTTCCGCGCCCGGCGCTGATACGTGACTTCGTCGTGTAGCAGGCCCAACCAGTGAGGCGGGATCGATACAGCGGCGAGTCATAGCCACTGATGACCACGAAACCTTCCAGCTCGAGCAGGCCTTCGAGCAGCTCGACATGGTCAAGGTTCGTCAACTCGTGGTTGTATGTACGCCGGCTGCCGGTCATCACCCTGGTTTCGTGCATGTACGGCGGGTCGACGAAATGCAGCGTGCCCGGGCTGTCATGCTGCTGCATTACGTCCAGCGCCGGCCTGTTTTCAATAAGCACGCCGGACATTCGCTGGCCAGCTGCTGCGATCGACGCGGGATAGGTGGCCCAAAGGTGCTGCGCGGTCCCGTACTCGCGTTTGGTGTCGATGCGGAACCCGATGTGGCCCTTGGTGGCGCCGGCGCTGCCGAAGCCCATCTGAGCCCGGATACAAAGGCGACGCGCCAGTTCGACCTGGTCGGCTGTCGGTAGCCACGCCTGCTCGAACTCGACGCGCGCGTACGGCGTGCACACCAGAGCTTCGATCAGTTGCTGGCGCAGTATCGGATCGCGCAGCACGGCAAAAAAATTCACCACTACCGAATCGAGATCGTTGTACACCTCGGCGTACACGCGGGGCTTCTGCAGCAGCACGCCGGCCGCACCGCCGAATGGCTCGACATAGCATATGTGCTCAGGAAAGAACGACAGGATCCATGGTGCAAGCCGAAATTTGGCGCCGTGGTACCGAAGCGCGGGATTGATCACTATTGTCATGCCGCCTCCAGCATCGCGGTCAGCACATCGCGCGCCACCTTCGGAGCGACCGCATTGCCGAGCATGTGCATGGCCAGTTTCGGGACCGGCGGCAGGATATAACCAGGCGGGAACGACATGGCGGCCGTGGCTTCGGGGATGGACAGCATACGCATCCGATCGCCATCAATAATTGCGTGGCGGTCGCGCGTGGTGATCGTTCCGATTGGGCGCGAGATTGATCGGCCACCGCGCTCGGCGCCGTAGTAGCTTGATATGAAGCGGTCACCATGTTGAGCACGGCCGGCCGCGATGCGCGCCAGTGTGTTGGCAGCCCTACCTGGTTTCTCGATCGGCTGCCAGTTGCCGGCCTCGAAGTCCACGAACGAGCTGGCCGGCACATGCTCGCGCCGGCGCATCTTGATCTCTAGCGGATGCTTGGCGCGCACGCCCGCAATAAACAGTCGCTCCCGGTGTTGCGGCACGTCGTGGTCGGCTGCATCGATAATCATTGGCGTCAATGCATAGCCAAGCGCATGCATCGCGGCGCACCAGGCTGGGTACAGCACCCAATTCAGGAAGCCTGGGACATTCTCGATCCAGAATAAATACGGCCGATGGTATTCCACAGCGGACACCGGTGCCCAGGCCGTCGAACGACTGTCATCGTGCTGCGGATTGCCGTTGAGTTTGCCGCGTGCCTTGCTGTGCCCCTGACAGCAAGGCGACGCCAGCATGATGTCGTGCGCTGGAACGTCGCGCCAGTTGGTTTGTTGTAAGTCCTGGCATGCATGCCGCGCGCCAGGATGGTTGGCGGCGTGAATCTCCACGGCAGCCGGCCAGTGGTTGCCTGCCCATACCACGTCGATACCTGCCATTTCGGCGCCGGCGCTGAAACCACCAAGGCCGGCGAACAGGTCGATTGCTGTCATCTTTTTCATTTTTCCCGTCCGTTTAATACTGATTTTCGGTAGATTTTGGTAAGCGCTCCGTTGACGCAATGCCCGCGCCGCATCACTGCGCGCGCCAGCGCCGCACGATCAGCATGGCTGCTGTCCGCCTGGCGCAGCAGGCCGAAATAGCTGTTGGCCGCCGCGAACACGTCTGTCGCCGGGATGCCAGCAACACGGCTAGTCGCCTCGCGCACGGTGCGGCGTCGCGTGCGGCTGTGCCAGGGCTTGATGACTTGGCCGACGAAATCCACCCCGCGCGCGATAGGTTGCAAGATGGTTTTGGTGGGGTTCAGGTTGGCGTGCAGCACGCGCGGCAGGAACTCATTTATGTTGGCCAGCGCCGCGCCCAGCCACTGCGGCGATTCGTGCAGCAGCAGGAAGTCGTCGACGTAGCGGATGTAATGCCGGGCGCCGATCCGGTGCTTCGCATGCTGGTCCAGCGCATCGAGGTAGATGTTGGCGAAGAACTGGCTCGACAAGTTCCCAATCGGCAGGCCCAGGTGTGCCGGCTGATTGATCAGGCGTTTATGCGCTGGCACGCGCGCCAGCAGCTCAGGCGCGCCGCGCAGCTGGTAGTTCTCGCGCGGGTCATGGAACAGGATCGTTTCAGCCAGGCGCCGCCACCAAGGCTCGCTGACGCGCGCGGCAATCTGCCCGCGCAGCACGTCCTTGTCGATGGCGACGAAGAAGTTGGCCAGGTCGCATTTCAGGTAAAAGGCAGGCCGGACCCAGTTCTGCGTGACGCTGCGGATCTTCGATTCAAGCCGCTTGGCCGCGTACATCGTGCCGCGCCCAGGGATGCAGGCGCAGGTATCCTTGATGAACGAGGCGTAGAAGCGTGGTGAGATTTTGTTATACAGCAGGTGGTGCACGACACGGTCGCGGAAGTCGGCCGCCCACACCTCGCGCGCTTTCGGGCGCGTGACGACGAAGCAGATCGACTGGCCAGGCGCGTACGAGCCGTCCTGCAGGTCGTCGAAAAGATTGATCAGGTTGCGCTCCAGGTGCTGCTCAAACACCAGGGCGCTGGGGGTATTGCGCTTGCTTCGGCGGCAGTCGAAATACGCGACGGCCAGCTGCTCGAGCGTGAAGTCCGCATCGGGATGATCTGCGGACGGCGCGGGCGCGGCCCTCGTACGAGCGGTTGTTGTTGTTCTGGTTGCCATTGTTGAAATTCTGATTCCACGCGTTAGAGGGGCCGGCCTGCGTCAATTCGTGCTATCTACGTCGCCCCACCGAAGGCCATGCCGATCAGTGGAGAAACTGCGCCAGGCCTGCCTGGACACCGCCAAGTGGTTACTGTGATGCGCATAGCGGTGGCCTTGTGAGCCAGCGGCACGACCAGATTAAAAAATTCGCACAGTCAACCCGGCCTTGACCGGGAAGATGCAGGCGACGATGCGGTGTATTTCTTCCAGCCGCCGGCCTGCTTGCCGATCATGCTGGTCAGTGCGATGGCCCGCGCATACTGTGCGACGGAGATAAAGCGCAAGTCCTTGGAAAGCCGGAACAGCAGCTCGATCACCTGCGCGCGCTCGATCAGCTTGTCGAGGTACGGTGTTTTGTCGCCCGCGACGTTCGCGCGGAAGATCAGCACCGTCAAGCGCACGCACTCGTCGCGGATTTCCTTGCCGACCGATGCCTTGAAGTCGCGGGGCATATTTTTGGTCAGGTCGGTCGCCACGACCAGCAGGTCGTAGGCAACTTTGGAAATCGGCAGGTCGGTATGGTTGGCCATGTTGAAATGGTTAAATGGTTAAATTTCTAATCTGTGGACGGCGCGGGCGCGGCCCTCGTACGAGCGGTAGTTGGTGAGCTGGATGCCATCGTTGAAATGCTGAAGCCACGCGTAAGAGGGGCCGGCCTGCTCGCTGGACCAGTAATAGCGCGGCTCGAACTCGTGCTTCAGATTGGCGAACAGCAGCGCCTGCTCGGCGCGTGTAGGAAGGCTGTGGCCGAGCTTCTTGGCCCAGTCCATGGCTGCTTGCCAATTCACGCCAGTTGCGGCGCCTGGTTGCAGGAACAGGTGATAGTCGGCGGCGCCGTCCTTGCCGAGGATCAGTCCGGCATAGATCTCGCCTTTCTGCAGGTTCTCGGCCATAAATTGTTGTTTGCTCATGATGGGCTTTCGAAGTTGAAAGAAATTTATGAAGGATTAAATTGGTAATCTGCGGACGGCGCGGGCGCGGCCCTCGTACGAGCGGTAGTAGAGGCCCTGGTAGCCATAGTAGAAACTCTGACCCCACGCGATAGAGGGGCCGGCCTGCGTGCTGGACCAGTGCCAGACCGCATCCAGCGCCTGTGCGCCGCCTTCACGGAAGTCGGCTACGCCGGTCTGCGTCGGCCGCTCTTCCGTGTAGTGCCGCCCCATAGGCATGCTGCTCGGGTTTTCGCCGTCACGGAACGATGCGGAGTTTTTCCAAGTCGTCGGTTTGAGGTTGCGGTAGATCAGTTCCAACTCGTCGCGGGCTGGGATGTACCAGTCATCAAAGCCTTCGATGACGCTACCGCGCACGGCCTTGGCCAGCTCGCTGCCAGCGGCGGCCATGGCGTTCGTGTTGGCCAGACCATCGGCATAGTCCTCGGCGCCCGGCACGCTCTCATCTGATGCGATCCAGCGCCCCTTGAACTCACCGAACAGCTTTGGCGACACGACCAGGGCGAATGCTTTGCCATCGACTTTGATCAGGCCAGCGAAGAAGCCGCCGCCAAATGCGGCGCCAATGGCGCCCGGGGTATTTGCAAGTGCTGCTGGGGTGTTGATATCCATGGTTTCCTCGTGGTTAAAATCAGTCGTGATCATTGGCTTGCAGCTTCTTCACATCAATACGTCCGCGGCGCTGCATGTGCCGGCGGGCAAGGCATTTCAAAATCAGTTCGTAGTGACGCTGCTTCAGCATGTCGTCGAGCGACATAGTGGTTTGCAGCGCGTGGTGCGCAATCTCCAGCGCGGCGCGGTCCGGATCGGCGCGCGGCATATCAGAATCCAGTCTGGTAGACACGCACAGCCTTGACGGCGGCGCCAAACAGGCCAGCGCCAAGGCGCCGGAAGTGGCGATACATGTGCAACAGGGTGATCATCTTGCGCATGGCAATTCCTTACGCTGGTTTGACGGTGATGGAACAGACGCCGAATCGGTCCAGGGCGGCCATGTGCACGGCGCAGCTGTCGCTGCCGATGGCCGGATAGGTCAGAAAGCGGCCTGCGCTGCGCACGGTGACGGTGAAGGCCATCATTTGGTACTTCCTTTTGGGGGCATGCTCAGAATTGAAAACACCATTTCTGCACCAATGGCATCGTGCTGCTCCAACGCGCCCGACAAGGCAGCGATGAAAGCGTGCGCACGCGCATCCACATCACTTGCTTCCTTTGCGTGCGCATCAGCGGCGCAGTGCCGAATCATCAACAGCAAGTCCGGGGAACTCATGACGCACCTATATCTTCGAGCAACCGACGCATCAAACTGACCGTTTCCGACGACACCGTGCCAGACAACTCGTAGTCCAAGCTGGCGGCGCGCATTACCCCGGCCATTTCCGACGAGTACGCCATGCGAGCGGCGGCAGTACGCGTGGCGCCAAGCCCCTGAGGCACAACCGAAACCATTGCAATCCGTTCGCCACGGCCATTGGCCAGGCTGTAGGTGGCACCAACGAGGCAGAGCGCCTTACTTGGCATTGCGAGAGAAACGCGCCGCACGCGGTCCGGCGGAGAGCTTTGCGCATTTCCAGGCAACGCTGAGGCAATGTTTTCGAGAGTCATGGCGGATCTCATGCTGAAATGGATAAAGGATTAAATTGGTAATCTGCGGACGGCGCGGGCGCGGCCCTCGTACGAGCGGTGGTAGTAGCCCTGGTTGCCAAGGTCGAAATACTGATACCACGCGTTAGAGGGGCCGGCCTGCTCACCGGACCAGTACCACTCAGCCTTGAATTCATCTTTTAAGTTGATGAACAGCAAGCGCTGTTCGCGACGGCTTGGCAGCTCTCCACCAATCGACTTGGCCCAGGCGCATGCCGCGTCCCAGTTCACGCCCTCGGCTTGACCTGACATCAGCACGAGGTGCTCGTCAGGCGCACCGTCGACGCCGCGCATGATCCCAGCATAGATACCGCCAGCGTAGGCACTGCCGATGGCGCCAGGCCCTGCCACGGGTACCAAAGCGGCCGCCGAGCTGTAATGGAGGCGCGACATCCGCGCATCGGCCTGCCCCTTGTCCATGCCCCAGTGGGCCAGGAACATGGCGCGGATCTCGGCGATCAGCTCGCTATCGACCGGCCACAATTCGGCGTCGAGCAAGCCGCTGACGATAGTGTCAGCACGGGCGTTGCTGTTGGCATCGACTGAGCGATGGCAAAGGGAGCAGGTAGCGAGGGGGATGGCAGCGCCTGGGGTGGCGCAAGGCGTGGCGGCATTGCTGGTCATGAGTGGCTCCGTGATGGGATGTCGTGGTCGGGACGAAAAGGAAATTGATAAAGGATTAAATTGGCAATCTGCGGACGGCGCGGGCGCGGCCCTCGTACGAGCGGTCGTCGTCGTCCTGGGCGCCATTGCCGAAACCCTGAAGCCACGCGGTAGAGGGGCCGGCCTGCGCACCAGACCAGTACCAGTCCGACTTGAACTGTTCTTTCAGGTTGGAGAACAGCAGCGCCTGCTCGGCGCGCGTCGGCAGCGAACCGCCCACGGACTCGGCCCAGGCGCCGGCGGCCTCCCAGGACAAATCAACGCCCTCCCCGTCAACCAGCACCAGGTGCTGATCGGGACCACCATCAACGCCGCGGATGATGCCGGCATAGATGCCACTGGCAAAAGCGGCGCCGATGGCGGCAGGAATGAAGCCAGGCTGGAACGCTGGCGGGATGAAGGACTGGCTGCCGAAATCGGCCGCTGTGGTGCTGGTGGTGGAAGGTGTGGCGGCGGTGCTCGTCATCGTGGACTCCGTATTGTGGCGTTGTTTGTAGGGCGGCACATACGTATATGTGTATATGCAGCGGCCCAATACGGATAACTATAGCAATTTGCTTTTAGTCGCGCAATAGCAATTTGCATTTATTTGTTGTTTGTGTAAAACCCAGACTCTCAGCTGGAATCTTCGGACGAAAAAATACCCGCGCTGGGCGGGCTAACTGAAGGGGTGAGGTAGAAAACTAGCAAGAAATTATTGCGTGCCGTTTCGTCTAGTTAGAGGGAGTAGCGGTATATCTCATACTGCCTTCCTACACTTAAATGCCAGATCGATCGTATACATTCCGTCAGTCCAGCTTGGAGCTGTTGCGTGCTCTGTAACGATTTCGACTGACGCGCCGATTTTTGTGCATTCAGCATTCGCTTGGTCATATACGGATTTCTTGGCTGTAGTCGCGCCACCTGCGCCAGGCGATGCTGTAGCGACTACAGTAAACGTGTCAGGCCCAGACTTGAGAATGCCAGATGTCGATGTGCAGCCGGCGAGTACTGCTACTGCCAGGATAATTTTTATTTTCATTGCAACTCCATGATGCGGCATGATGATGTGCCGTTTTGCCCCCCCATACGGAAGTATGGGGGGGTGTTTGTATCAATTCCCTTGTGAGCCCACACAACGGAACATCACTTGAGACTGCTGTGGTGTCCATCCCTGCGTTCCTGAGTTTGTAGCATTCATCACTTCAAAGCGCTGGCCTTTGGCGGCGCAAAATTCGTTTCCACGCCGGATACTTATGGCTGTTACCTCGGCATCTGAGGTCATGCCGCCACGTACAGTGGCGCCGACTAGATAGGTGTCTTGCCCAGCTGGGACAACATCACTGACAGACTGACAGGCTGCCAGCAAGGCAATAATCGGAAGCGTGGCGATTAGTTTCATTTTGATCATCTATTTATTGGCATGTTGAGGTGCCGTTGCGTCTTTCTGCGTCGGCATGGGCGGGTATTTTTACTTACAAGCGAAACGAATCTCACCCTCGGGGTAGGCGCCAGGTCGCAGTCCAAAAGGACGCTCTTGCGTCGAGAGAATATCCAGTTGTTTGCGCTGGTTACTGCAATGATTGCCAGCTTCGCGTGTGGCATTTGCAACCAAGGTGCTTGGCGATACCCAGAACCCGGTACCTTGGTTAAGGATCATGTATGAATCTTGCCCGGTAGATATGACCCCGGTTTGCGCGGCACACCCCGAGATAAAAATCACCACGATTGCTATGAATAATTTAGTCATGACGCTTCCTGCCCTCTATGTTTAGCATCCAGCGCATCGCTATGCTTAAACGTCCGTTCCGCACCAAGCCTTGAGCACCTGACCGAACACTTCAAAATCCATACCAGGCTTAATGGTCCAGGTTTCATAGTCTTTGTTTTTCGAAATTACGCGAATTCCCTCTCCTGGGATGCGCTGCAAAATCTTTATAAACCCTTCCTCTCCGACGCGGAAAAAATAGGTTGCATCCGCCTCGACCGACTTAATGCCTCGATCAATGATAAGCGGATCGCCAGGGTTATAGAGCGGCTGCATTGAGTTACCAAAACCGGTGACGATGCATAAATTCCCAGCCCCGCTATGGCTCTTAATGTTCTTGCTAACCCATTCGGGCGTGACGTGCCAACCTTGGATAGCCCCAGGTTGGTCGCGCAATGTCACCCCGCCGCCCATACCACCTCCAATATCGGTGTACTGCGGGATTTCTATTACTTCCGATTTATTTTTTTCGACATTTGATTGCTGTGCTCTTTGCTCATCCTTACTTGCAAGCTGCTCGGTATGTGGTTGATCCATCCATCCAACTGGCTTTGAGCAACCAGCCTCCAGCTTTCGCGCTAGTGCATCCCCCACTCCGCGCGGTTTTCCAGCCGAAGATGCTACGCCATTCAGTATTTGGCTTAGGTACATGGGTGCCGTCGCAGCGAGCTGGGCGACAGCGTCGGCCGTCTTGAACTCTTTGATAAGAGTGCGAAGGTTTTCGATGCGAAGTTCTTTTGAGGTTGCCATGCATTCATTTAATAGCAAATCGCTTCTCCTTGGAATGTGCATTTTGCTATTGACCACGCAAAAGCAAATTGCTATAGTCGTCATATGAAATTACTCGAATACGTCAAAGCTCGCGGCGCGCAGCGTGACCTTGCTGCCAAACTGTCCATTACGCCGGTCCTCATCAGTCAATGGGCGAGCGAGTCCAGGCCGGTGCCGCCAGAGCGGTGTGTTGAAATCGAGCAAGTCACTGGAGGAATTGTCAGGCGGCAAGATCTGCGGCCTAACGACTGGCATAGAATCTGGCCCGAGTTGGTCGTCGAGCCCGCCCAGCGCCGCGCCACCGACCCGCTGCCCGCTCCCGGCCACGCCGGCCGCCAGCCCCCCTCCCCCACCAACATCCTGGACACCGTCCCGGCGCACAGCGTCGTGCTGCCCGCCATCCCGCCGTCGCTCGATCCAAAGGAAAAACCATGAACCACACCACCACCCATGCGCGCTGGCGCGTCCTCCCCGTCCACCTGGTCGCCAAGCTGTTCGGCGTGCTGATCAAGGTGGAGGGCATGCCCTTCGGTTCGAGCCGGACGCACCTGGCGAACCCGCCGCGCCCGGAAGATATCACTGGCAGCCAAGCCGGCTACCAGTTCGGCGCCTGCTCTTCCAACGCTCCTCCACCGGACCGTGACCGTGACGCTCTGGTGGTGATCCTGACGCAGGTGATCTGCCAGGCCAGTGAAGCCTTTGGGCGTACCAGCCCATCGAGCTCTGCCCAAGCTGCGGCTATCGCATTCCGCGCCGGCCTGGATGCCTTCACGGCCGTACCGAAGCCGGTGACCGGTGACGTCGCCGCCCCAGCATGCGCACCCTCGACACCGAAATCCATGGCTGAAAAAATCTCCACCCTAGGCCCGCATATGGACAAAGCAGTTGAGGCCGAGATGGAATCTCGCGAACGGCTGCGGAAGCTTCGCCTTTAATCGGCCTCGCCTATCCGAATGGGTTCTGCCAGTGCTGCCTTTAATTGATCCAGATTCTCGTTCGCCAAATGTGTGTGAATTCGTTCACTTGGCGGCGACAGTGCTAAAGATTGTTTTTCAACCTCTTCGAGCACGGCGCTGACAGCATCAGCCTGAAGCTTTGGTAAGGATAGGCAGATGGCATGCAGCACCTGGTGATAGGCCGCCAAACGCCCTTCGATTTCATACAGTTGTTCTCGTAGTTGTTTGTCCATGGGGTTTGCCCTTTTGTTTGATTGATGTGTGGAAACAGCAATTTATCACATTGGCAACTCCCGCCCATTTGCAGCACCGCACCACCCGTAGTCCAGATCCACTTTTAAAAGGAAAACTATGAAACGCATTACCCCGAAGGCCAGCCGCAGCAGCGTACTGAAAACCGTTCTGCACGCCGATGAGGCCAGCAGCATTCACCGCGAGTGCGCCCTGGCTGGCATCACCCGGAGCAGTAAGGCTCGCGCTTTGTTGATCAGCTGGGCAACACAGCAACGTAATAGTAGGCGTTATCGCCAGGCATCTGAAGGGCCCAGTTACGGGAACAACAGGGCCCTGTTGTTCCCTGGTACGCAAAGCTATGGTGTCAAGCCGCGCGCGCACTATCGGGTTTAACGGAATAGAGGCAGAGCCAATGTACGAAATCAGACCGATAGGCCGGCCAGTGGAGCCAGCCCAGAAAGAAGAGGCGCAGGATGAAGAAGAGAGGAGCGACGGCAGCGGATTACGCGCTGCACGCAGTGTGCGTGTGGCGCAAGAGCGACCGGGCCAACCTGGCGGCCAAGGCCCAGCCGGATGGGCCCACGAAAATTAAGGCTGGTTCGCGGTTGCATCGCGACACCAACAAGATGCGCGAGGCGGCGGACAAATACATGAACACGTCCGACCCGCCGCCGTAGCGGGAAACAGCCCCCGACAGCTACAGGATGGCAGCGTAGATAGGTATCAGGTCTGCGCTGCCTCAAAAGTGCCTCAGATGCAGCGCAACCAGGCGCACGAAACACGGGTAGTCGCCCACCGATCTGGGCGACACACGATTGCAATGGAAATTATGGATCCTGAATCCCCATGGTGGCTGTTGGTGCTTGTTGCCGTTATAGCCGTCCCGTTTCTCATGGCAGCCGTATGGGTAGAAAAGTACCTGGATTAAACCTGGGAGAAGCGCTTTACCAGCAGGCGCTGTAATCGCGAACGAAAAAAAGCCCGCGGACAAGGCGGGCTTCCTAAAACTCTTACTTAAAACGAACATGCCAAGAATAACATACTCCGCGTTTTCGATGAAGCCCCAGGCTGCGCAGGTGCGGCCATGACGGCGCGCTTAATGCCATATGTCGGCTCCCGTCCTTACCTGGTGCTGCAAGCGCTGCTGGCCGGCCCTGGCACCTTCTATCAGATCTGCGAGCGCGCCGGCCTGGACATCGAAGAGCCTGGCATGGAACCCTGCATGCGCAAGCACTTCGCCGGCTTGCTGCTGGCCCACATCGAGCTCAACAACATCACCTACACCATCAAGACATCGACACGCCAGGCATTGCAGGCCAAGCCAGCCGCCTGCGTCTGCAGCGTGGCCACTGCCCACCATCGCGGCCCGAGTGAGCCACAGCCAGTTACGGTTGTGCGCCGCCCCAGCCGATCCGATACCGGCGAGGTGGCGTGATGGCAGGCGAATGGCTCAAGTTGGAATGCTCCACGCCGGATAAGCCCGAGGTCTTCGCGATCACTGCGCGCATGGGCTGGGATGACCCGGATTTGACAGTCGGGAAACTGTTTCGCATCTGGCGCTGGTTCGACCAGCAAACGGTAAATGGTAACGCTGACGGCGTTACATGTGCGTTACTTGATCGTATCGCGGGGGCCACCGGGTTCGCTCAAGCGATGATCGACGTCACATGGCTGGTGGAAACCGGCGCCGGTTTGATGCTGCCAAACTTCGAAAAACACAATGGCGCAACCGCAAAAGGGCGCGCGCAAACAGCAAAACGCGTGGCAAATTTCCGTACTGACGCCCCGAGTAACGCTACATGTAACGCTGAGAACGTTACACCAGCGTTAGCTAGAGAAGAGAAGAAAAGAGAAGAGAAGAAGTTAACTACAAAAGCAAGGTCAAGAGCAGAGGCAACTGCACCCGCTTCGCGGTTGCCTGCCGACTGGGTACCAACGGATGCTGACGCTGCATTTTGCAAAACCGAGCGCCCTGACCTGTCGGCCGAGACGACCGCCCAGCGTTTCCGCGACTACTGGATCGCTCAACCCGGCGCCAAGGGCCGCAAGGCGGACTGGGCGGCCACTTGGCGCAACTGGGTGCGCAATGAGCGTGCTCTGCCTGGCCCTGGCGCCGGCCGCCCACCGAAGTTTGACCCTACCGCGCACGTCAACCGCAACCGGCCGCCACCAGGGCCATCAGCATGAGCGCGCTAACCGGCATGGCAGATGGCGCACTCGCAGAGCCAACCACGCGGCCATATTCGAAGTGGTTCGACCCGCACCCGCGGCTCGGCATTTCGATGATCGACCACCTGTACAACCGGCTTGATGGCGCCTATCCGCACTGGTGGAGCGCCAATTTTGCCAGCCAGCAGGCGATCGACAACTGGGCCGAGTCGTGGGTCGAGGCCTTCGAAGATGAGGGAATCACGCCCGAAGATGTGGCAGTTGGCCTCAAGGCATGCCGTGTCCGTTACCAAAAGCCGCCCTCCTGCGCCGAATTCATCCAGGCCTGCAAGCCATCCGCCGATCCAGTGCCGGCCTATCACGAAGCCGTCGAAGGTATCCAGGCGCGCCGCAAGGGTGAGGTCGGCGTATGGTCGCATCCGGCGATCTACTGGGCCGCCATGCTGCTGTCGCGCGACTTGATGACGCAATCGTACGGACAGGTAAAAGACCGCTGGGCCGCCGCCCTGAAAGCGCAGATGGCGCGAAGCGAGTGGGCTGCTATCCCGGCGCCGGCTGCCGCACTTCCCGCACCAGGCCTGGCCAATCTGTCGAAAGAGGACGCCGCGCGCATGTTGCGCGAGCTCGATGCTATGGGTGTGAACAAGGCCGCCAAGCCGCGTGACTTCGATCATTTGCGCTGGGCGCGCCGGATCATGCAGCGCGTGGATGCCGGAGACAAGACGCTTTATGCGGTGCAGATCGCGAATGCGAAGGAAGTACTCGGCCTGGCGTAACGCCATTGCCAACCCGTTTATCAGCCCAAAAGGAAGCCACAAGATGAAAATTCGCACTCAACAATTCCGGTGGCACCCATGACATTCGCCCTGTTCAAGGTCAAGAAAATCTGGCACTACCGCTTCCAGGTGGCCGGCAGCCGCGTTCAGCGCAGCACGCGCGAACGCGCCAAGGCCCGCGCCGAAGCGGTAGCCAGTCGCGCCTACGATGAAGAAGTGGTGCGCACGAACGGCGGCAAGCCGGTACCGACGCTGCGCGCGCTGTTCGCTGAGTGGCTGCTGGTGCGCGGCCCGGTGTCGAGCGCCGCCCACGTGCGCAGCGTCAGCACCTGCTACCGCCTGCACCTGTACGACCTGGGTGACTTGCTCGTCAGCGAGATCACTGCGCGCCATATCGAGCTGGCCCGCAACGAGCACCTGGCCACGCGCGAGCCGGCCACGGCGAACCACTGGCTGCGCGTGATGCGGCTGGTGACGAATTGGGCCGTGTCGCAGGGCATGCTGGTCCGCCGGCCATGGAATGTGGCCATGCTCAGCACGCAGAAACGCCCCCGCAAAATCCTGCCGCTCGACGTGGCCATGCAGTGGCTCGATGCCATCGACGGCGCCGGCCGCCGCTCCCCTGCCGTTTCCACCGCCATCCGCTTCATGTTCGGCCTGGGCCTGCGCGAAAGCGAGGCGGCCAGCGCGCGCTGGGAATGGATCGACTGGGAACGTCGCACCTACACGCCCGGCATCACCAAGGGCAAAGAAGCCGAGCCGGTGCCGATGCCCGCCTGGCTGGTCGACTACTTGCAGCCGCGGCGCCAGAGCGAAGGCCTGATCACGGCGCGCAAAGATGGCAGTCAGCAGCCGCCCGGCTTCGCCCGCAGGCCGATCGCCACTGCCAATGCCCACTGCAAGACCAAGGGCATCACGCCGCACCGCCTGCGCGGCAGCTTCGCCACCCTGCTGTCCGAATCAGGCGTGCCGATCCAGACCATCCGGAAGGTGATGCGGCATAAAAATGCACTCACCACCATGGCGTATCTGGAAAAGAACCTCGACACCGTGGTGCTGGCTCAAGAGCGGATGGCTTTGCGAATGAAATATGACGATGGGCGAGAAAGTGGCGAAGGCCGACCCGCAGACCCGCATGAATCCTGAATAGCACGATTATCGGTAGTCATCGGTACAAATCCAGCGCACCGCCTCCAAAAATGGCGGAAGGTGCAATTAAAAACAGACTGAAAATGGGAAATTTAATGCGCCAAGAACACTACGACAGCATCAAAGGCATGCTCGACCGCTGGGCGGAATGCATGAGCGTCGGCGGCGCCGTCGGCGAAGGGGCACGACGCGAGTGCGTGGGCGCGCCCGACGCCCGCATCCATTCCATCGAGGATATCGAGGTCGAAGTGGACAAGCTCATAGTGCGCGCGGTCGATTCTGCCGTGTGGGAACTCCCGGTTTTGCAGCGCACAGCCGTGCTTTCGCACTATGGACTGAACACGTTCAACGCCTGGCGCGCGGACTTTGAAGTGGTGTTCGATCTCGCCATTGAATCGTTGTTTTCGCTGCTAAAAAGCCGCATCGCCTGCTGAAAAGGGGTTGCAACCAAGAAAAAAGCCGCGTATATTTCGACCTGTCGGGGGTTCGTGCGCCCGGAAATAAAGCCTGCTACCAGAAATGGTCGCGGGCTTTTTGCATTCTGCGCGTGTTTTTTCATAGGAGAACTGGTTATGGGTCGCAAATCGTCGCTGACCGATGACCAGTGGATCGAGGTCGAGCGGCGCCACCTGGTCGACGGCGTCTCGATCAACGCGCTGGCCAAGGAACTCGGCATCAACGAATCGTCATTACGCCGAAGAATAAAGCCGAATAAAGCCGAACCGAAAAAAGCCGTGAAATCGTTGCAGGCTCTAGCTGAAATGAAGGTTGAGGTCGATGCGAAGGCAAAGCATTTTGCCGAACAGCTCGGCGCATTGCCGTTTGCCAAGCAGCAGATCGTTTCGGACCTGGCGCGAAAGCTGACGAACACCAGCGAGCACCTGGCGTCGGCTGCCGAAATCAGCGCCGCGTCATCGCACCGCCTGTCGCGCATGGCCAACCAGCAGCTCGAGCTCGTCGATGAAGTGGATCCGATGAAGACCAGGGCGCAGCTCGAATCGTTCGCCGCTCTACAGAAGCTGGCGAACATATCGGGCGAGATGCCCGGTCGCCTGGCGGCATTGAGCCGTGGCCAGCCGCCCGAAGCGCCGCAGTCGCAAGAAGATGTGGACCAGGAGCTGGCCCTGTTGCTGAGCAGTGGCGGTGGCTGACATCGATCTGTCTGGCATCAACATCGCCAGGCTGAGTCCCGATCAGCGCCGCCGCGCGCTGGAGTTGTTGAAGTTGAAGCGCCGCTATAGCAGCGAGAACAAGCTGGCGAACTACCAGGCCTATGCAAAGCAAGCCGAGTTTCACGCCGCTGGCAAAACGCACCGCGAGCGCCTGCTGATCGCAGGCAACCAGCTGGGCAAGACCTGGTCGGCTGGTTTTGAAAGCGCGATGCACTTGACCGGCCGCTACCCGAATGACTGGCCCGGGCGCGTGTTTGCCAAGCCGGTGGTCGGCTGGGCCGCCGGCGTTACCAGTGAGGCCACGCGCGATACCGTGCAGCGTGTCATGTGCGGCCGTATCAATGCCATCGGTACCGGATCGATCCCAAAGGATGCGATCAAGTCCAAGTCGCTCAAGCGCGGTGTGGCCGATGCCATCGATACCGTGGTGGTGCGTTTCGGCGGTGGTGGCGACGTGCAGGCCGGCGAGAGCCTGATCGGCTTCAAGTCGTATGACCAGGGCCGCGAGAAATTCCAGGGTGAGACGCTGGATTTCTTCTGGCCGGACGAAGAGCCGCCGGAAGATATTTACCTCGAAGGCCTGACGCGCACGAACGCGACCAATGGCATGCTGCTGATGACCTTCACCCCATTGCAAGGTATGTCGACGGTAGTCAAACGCTTCCTGCTGGATAAATCGCCAGGCACGCATGTGACAACGATGACCATTCACGACGCGGAGCATTACACGCCGGAGCAGCGCGAGGCGATCATCGCCAGCTACCCGGCGCATGAGCGTGACGCGCGCACCAAGGGTATTCCGACACTGGGATCGGGCCGCATTTTCCCGATTGACGAAGAGTCCTTGAAGGTCGAAGCCTTCCCGATCCCGGCGCACTGGGCGCAGCTGGGCGGCATGGACTTTGGCTGGGATCACCCGAGCGCAGGCGTCAAGGTCGCCTGGGATCGCGATACGGACACCTTCTACGTGACCGAGTGCCACCGCCAGAAAGAGCAGACGCCGCAGATGTTCGCGATGTCCCTGAAGGAGTGGCCGAAGTGGCTACCGATCGCCTGGCCGCACGACGGCTTGCAGCACGACAAAGGCAGCGGCGAGCAGTTGGCTGCGCAGTACAAGAAGACCGGCATGCAGATGATGCCAGAGCGCGCCACCTTCCCCGATGGCACCAATGGCGTCGAGGCGGGCTTGCAGGACATGCTGCAGCGCATGCAGCTCAAGAAGTTCAAGGTATTCAGCCACCTGACGGAATGGTTTGAGGAATTCCGCATGTATCACCGCAAGGACGGCAAGGTCGTCAAGCTGGCCGATGACCTGATGGCGGCCACGCGCTACGCCTGGATGATGCGCCGCTACGGCATCAGCAGGAAAGAGGCGGAATTCTCCGTCGAAATCGAGCAACAAATGCCGGATTCCAACGGTTTTTACTTTTAAGGCACCTACCCATGACCGAAGCAGTCCAATCCACCAGCGCCCTCGGCAACCTGCTGGAAGAGCGCCTGATGGAGTGGGAGCGCGCGCGCAAGCCGCAGGAACTCAAGCTGCTGGAGTGCTACCAGGACGTGATGCGCATCCCGCGCGCCGACGACACCAGCGGCACGGGCGCAGCGCGCGCCAAGAAGGCCGCAGGCCTGTTCATCGGCTCGACACGCAACAAGGTGCGCGCCAGCCGTGCCAAGATCAACGACGCGTTGTTCGGCAACGGCGAGCTGCCCTTCGACACGAACCCGACCAACGAGACGCTGGCCAAATTCGCCGACGTCGTTGAGGACATCGTCACCGAGCAGCTGGAGCGCATGAAGTTCCGCCAGATGATCAAGACCGGCGTGAACACGTTGGCCACCTACGGTACCGGCTTCGTGTACGGGCCATTCGTGCGCAAGGAAACGCTGACCGAGACCGTGGCCGACAATTCCAGCGGCTACACGCAGATCAAAGAAGAGAAGTACGAGTACGACTTCCCATACTTTGAACTGGGCAGCACGCTGGACGCCTATCCTGATCCGGAGGCGCGCAATATCTGCGATGGCCTTGGCATTTTCTGGGTGACAATGGAAAGCCCGCACACTGTCGCCTCTTGGCGTGCCGACAAGTCGTACCGGAATATCGCCCAGGCACTGCAAGGCGCGAGCAACAACGGCAGCGAGACGGGTTCCGAGATCGCTGGCCAGATGCGTGGCAATGTGGAGTTCTGGAACAAGAATGGCCGCATCAAGGTGGCGCGCTTCTTCGGCAAGGTGCCGCGCAGCTCGATGCGTGCCATCGACCCGAACGCCAGCGATATCGACACTGGCGAGATGGTCAACGTGATCGTCATCATGGCCGGTGGCGTGGTGGTCAAGGTCAGCGAAAGCCCGTACGGCGACAAGACGCCCGCGCTGTCGTGCTGCTACGAGGAAGTAGATCATGAGATTTGGGGTGTGGGCGTAGCGGACAATAACGCCGCCCATCAGAAAACCGTGAACGCCGCTTTCCGTCTGTTCATGGAAGGCAAAGGCATGGCCCTGCTGGGCACCAAAAGCGTCGACCGCAGCAAGTTCCTGCCTACCGAGGACTTCAAGAAATATCCCGGCAAGGTGTTTCAGATGAAGGCAGGCCTGTCCGCCGAAGAGCGCGCCAACGCCATCATCGACCACAAGGAAGAGGACATCACCGGCGGATGGCTCGACGTAATCCGCATGTCCGAACAGTTTAGCGACGATGACACCGGCATCACCAAGTACACCCAGGGCGACGACTCGCGCAACCTGAACAAGACGGCGGCCGGCATCAGCATGATCATGTCCGCCTCCTCGTTGCCGATCAAGGAAGTGATCCAGAACATTGATGCCAATTGGATCGAGCCTATCGTCGAGAGCATCATCAACTGGAACCTGAAGTATCTGGAGGTGGAAACCGTCCAGAAAATCCACGGTGATGAGGCCGCGCAGGCGTGGGCCGAGATCAAACGCTTCGGAAAGACGTCGTTCATGGACTGGCAGGCAACCGGAACGTCCAGCTTCATGCAAAAGGAAATCCTGATCAACAAGCTGCGCGCTTTCGCCGACTGGGCCATGGGCAACCCGGCCACAGCCGCGCTGATCGATGCCCGCGAGCTGCTCGAGCAAACGTGGCACTGCATGGAAATCGGAAAGGAAAGCCCGATCCTGAAGGAAGAGGACGGCGACAAGGTGCCGCCGCAGGTCAAGCAAAAAATGGAGCAGGCCGAGCAGCACGTGCAGATGCTGGAGGCGTCGCTCAAGGAGATTGGCGAGAAATACAACGATCTGAGCGACAGCAAGGAAGTCGACAACCAAAAACTGCTGCTGGACCGCTACCGCGCAGAGACCGACCGCCTGAAGTTGATCTACCCGACCATGCCAGCGCAAATTGCACAGGTACTGGCGCAAGAATTCGGCATCGAGTTGGTCATCGAACAGCATCAGGCAACGGCTGCGCAGATGGAAGTGCCACAGGTTCCTGGTGCGCCGGCCGTACAGGAAGACGACCAAGGTGCGGGCGGCATGCCCCCGGGCGAACCACTGGTTCAGGCTGAGCCCGAGACCCAACCTGGAGCGCTCGAGGCAGCGCCCCTGCCCGATGACAATGCGCCGGGCGAATACCAGGGCGCGCCACCGACGATCATGCCAGACCCAAATGAACCGCCAACTGGCGGTTTTTTTACGCCTGAGGGCGCCCAATGACGGCCGAAGTGACGCTGGAGGCCCGGCTGGGCTATCTGAACGGCACTCTGGCCGCGATGGGGGATTGCTGGCCGCGCGTGGCGCAGGAAATCCAGCAGCGTATCGATGACAAGACCGCGCAGTTGATCGGAGAAAACAACGAACAGACACGCGGCGCCATCAAGGCGCTGCGCGACCTACTGGAATTACCGGCCGCGCTGCAGCATGAGCGTGACCACATCAGCGCCGCACTATCCGATCCGGACGCGGCTTAACAACGGACTATCCGCCCATCAGGCAGACCCAGCAACGAGGAATACCAATGACCGATCTCACAGCCCAGCAGCAATACCAGAGGGACTACGATGCAGCAGCAGCCCAACTTGACGCGGCGGCCGCCGGCACGACCGGCACCACTACCGAAGTCACAACCACGCCTGCAGTTGTCGAAACGCCCCAAACGCCAGCAGCGGCTGTCCCGGCCCCGGCCGGTACCGAGCAGCCTGCCGTCGAAAGCCTGGAAGAGCTGCGCACCCGGCTGGCAAAGACCGAAAAGGCGCTGAAGGATACGCAAGCCTGGGGCACCAGGAACAGCCAGCGCCTGGCCGAGATCGAGCGCGAACGCCAGCAGGCGCAGCGCGAAGCCAGCCGCCCGGCCATTCTGGAAGAAAACCCGGAACTGGCCGAGGCCATCAAGTATGTGACGAGCGACCCGGCGCCGGCGCAACAGGCGCAACGCCAGCAGCAAGACTGGCAATCGATCGTGGCGGCGGCCCACCCGGGAATCTTCGACACCACCATCGATCCAGAGCTGGAAGCGGCCCTGGTGGCCAAGCGTGACGCCATGGGCGAAGCCTGGAGCGACCCGCTGGCGGTCATTCGTGAGATCACAGCAGAAAAAGTAGCGTTCGCCGAGCGGCAGGTTGGCAAGCGGTTTGCCATCGAATCGGCCAAGCAGGCGGAAAAGTCGGCGATGAGCGTTCCAGGGGCAAGTAGCGGTGCAACACGCACCACGGCCAGCCCTGACTTGGAAGCCGTTCAGCGCATTCAAAACATGAGCGACGCGGATTTTGCCAAAGAGGTAAGGCGCGTCAAAGGCTATTAATCGATAGCCACAAACCAATAGGAGCTTCACGATATGGCAACCACCACCATCACCCAGGTGCCACCAGGCGTCCAGGCGTTTTACGACCGCAACCTGCTGGCACGCGCGCAGCCTGCCGAAGTGCATGGCCGCTTCGGACAAAAGCGCCCGATTGCAACCCGCAACGGCAATCAGATCAAGTTCCGCCGCTATTCGCAGCTGGCCGTGGCCTCGACGCCGTTGACCGAAGGCGTCACCCCTGCCGGTTCCAGTCTGGCCGTGACCGACCTGCTGGCCACGCTTGCGCAGTACGGCGACTTCATCACCCTGTCCGACCTGGTCTCGATGACCAACCAGGATGCGGTTGTGACCGAAGCCACCGATGTGCTGGGCGACCAGGCGGGCACCACCATCGACCAGGCACGCCGTGACGTCATGGTGGCCGGCACCAACGTCGCCTACGCCAATGGCGTGGCATCGCGCGCCACCGTCGCGGTGAAGATCTCGGCGGGCGACCTGGACAAGGCGATTCGCTTTCTGAAGGTGCAAAACGCCAAGTTCATCAAGGAAGGCGTCATGCCGACCGACAAAGTGGGCACGGGCTCGGTGCGCAAGGCCTTCATCGCTCTGGTGCACCCTGACGTGGAATTCGACCTGGAGCAAATCGCCGGTTACCGCTCCGTTTCCGACTACGGCAGCCAGGAAGGCGTGCTGGAAGATGAAATCGGCGCCTACAAGAATATCCGCTTCATCTCGTCGACCAACTGCAAGATTTTTGCGGGCGGCGGCGCGGCTGGCACGGCGCTGTACAAAAACAACGGCACCAATTTCGACGTGTACGTCACGTTGATCCTGGCAGACAACTCCTATGGCGTCTGCCCGCTGTCCGGTAACGCCATGTCGACCTACGTCAAGGCGCTGGGCTCGGCCGGCACCGCCGACCCACTGGAGCAGCGCTCCACCGTGGGCTGGAAAGCCACCACCACGACCAAGATCCTGAACGATAGCTGGATGATCCGCCTGGAATCGGCCGCGTCGCTGTAATACCCGGCTGCAGCGCTGCTGCAGTGTTTCCCACCCCAGAATGCCCGCCGTTAAACCGGCGGGCATTTTTTATGGAGCAATGCAATGTCCACCCTCGAAAAAGAAAAAGCCGCCCCAGCGCCGAAAATGTTCAAAGTCACCATCCACAGTGGCGAGGATGCCACCGACAAGGGCGACGTGCCATTGGTGCACAACTTCAAGCAGATCCTGATCCAGCGCGATAAGGAAGTTACCATTTCGGAAGCCTTCCTGGAATGCCTGAAGCACGCCGTGGTCGAAACGACGATCAAGGCCGAAGATGGCACCGAGCGCCCCGTGCGCATCCCACGCTTCGCCTACAGCGCCATGCCCGCCTAATGTCCACCACCTGGACCTTGACGGCGCAGGATGCCATCACCGACGCCTTGCAGATCGTCGGTGTGATCGGCGCCGGCCAGACGGCAGCGCCCGATGACTACACCGTGTGCATGAACGCGCTGCAAAACATCATCAAGGAACTCCCGATTCACGGCCTGTCGTGGCCAAAGATCACGGCCGCTCCAGTGGTGCTGGCCTGGTCGGCTGGCACCCCGGCGCAAGTGGCCATGCCAGTCGACTATTTCGGCGTGCCGGTCGTGTCCTACACTGCCGACAACGCCAACATCGATCTGCAGGTGATCCCAAAAGTGGATTACGACGCGATTCAGCAACCCGACTACGTCGCCGCCAGGCCGAAAAAGATCTACATCGCGGCCAATGGCGTGGGTTATCTGTGGCCAGTACCGGCCGCCAATCCGGGACTGTCGATGACCTACCAGGCTATCGGCATCGACGCGGCGCTTGGCGCCATGCCCGACGTCGCTCAAACGTGGCTGGGCCTGCTCGGCCTGTGGATCGCGAACGACGTGTCGATCAAGTTCGGCGTGAATCTCGGCGACCGGCAGGATATCGAGCGGCGTTTCCTTGCGCGCCGCGGCCTGGCCCTGGCCTACGCCACCGAAAGCGCGCCGATCAGCTTTGGAGTGTGCGGCTGATGGCCCGCATCCTGCTCACCTCCGCGTCCTACACGGCGCGATCGCTGCTAGCCAACGCCCAGCGCTGCGTGAACCTATACCCGGAAACGAACGTTCCAGACGCCACCGCGCCCACCACGTTCTACGGCACGCCCGGGCGCAAGCTGTGGTCGACCATCCCCGGCAGCGGCGGCGTGCGCAGCCTGTACCAAGCCAGCAATGGCGACCTGTACGGCGTGCGCGGTGGTGAACTTTACCGCTACACCGCCAACGCCTGGACCCGCATGGCGGCGCTCGGCTCCGCATCCGGACAGGTCAGCGCGGCCGACAACGGCGTGTCCGCCGTGTTCGTGGATGGCACTACCACCGCTCCCACGGTCAACTTGACCACCCTGGCGGTGGGTGCGATGGCTGGTGCGGGCTGGTATGGCGCCGATTTTGTGGAAATCCTCAACAGCTTCCTGATTTTCAACAAGCCAGGCACGCAGCAGTTCTATATTACCGGCGCGCTCGACCTGACACTCGACCCGCTCGACTTCGCCAGCGCCGAATCGGTGCCCGACGTGCTACTGCGCCAGATCAAGGACCACAACGAAATCTGGTTCTTCGGTACCGAGTCGATTGAGGTCTTCGGCGCCTCTGGCGCCACCTTCCCGTTTGAGCGCATCAGCGGCGCCACGATGGAAACCGGCTGCGCCGCAGCCAATTCGGTATGCAAAATGGACAACTCGCTGTTCTGGCTGGGCAGCGATGAGCGCGGCGACGGCATGGTGTGGCGCGCCAACGGCTATCAGCCAGGCCGCATCAGCACGCATGCCCTGGAAGAGGAAATGCGCCTGTACAGCCGCATCGATGACGCGCAGGCCTACAGCTACCAGCAAGGCGGCCATAGCTTCTACGTGCTCAGCTTTCCAACGGCAGGCAAGACCTGGGCCTTTGACTCAGCCACCAGCCTGTGGCACGAGCGCGCCTACCGCGACGAGCGCAACCAGCTCGGCCGCGTGCGTGACAACTGCCACGTGGTCTACAAGCGCAAGCACCTGGTCGGCGATTGGGAAAACGGCAATATCTACGAGCTCGACCTCGACACCTACACCGACAACGGCGCGCCGATCCGGCGAACCAAGAGCTTCCAGCACCTGACCACCAGCGGCGTGCGCCAGTTTTTCAGCAAACTGACGCTGGACATGGAGGCCGGTGTCGGCAACGACAGCGAGCCAGATCCGCAAGTGTGGATGCGCTGGTCGGACGACGGCGGCAAGACCTGGTCGTCGACGCTGACCAAGTCGCTCGGCAAGGTGGGTGAATACCGGAACAAGCCCGATTTCAACCGGCTCGGCAGCGGCCGCGACCGGGTGTTTGAAGTCTCCACCACGGCCAACGCCAAGATCGTGCTTCAAGGCGCGTTCCTCGACCTGAAGGCAGGCACCTCATGAGCCAGCACCCTCCGATGCATAAAGAGGTTTTCAATTTGATGTGCGATGAGCTGCTCTATACGGGCATGTCGCGCGCCGTGTGGGCCAGCAATCTCATGCCGGATTGCGTTTTGAAGGTTGAAGAGCGCGCCGGCGTCTTTCAAAACGTAGTCGAGTGGGAGACGTGGCAGAGAGTGAAAGATACGCCCTTGCGCCGCTGGTTCGCCGAATGCTTGGCGATCAGCCCCAATGGATCGGTTCTTGTCATGCGCCGTACGCGACCTGCCAGCGACAAAGACTACCCTGAAAAGATGCCCATCTTCTTGTGCGATTTCAAACGGAGAAACTATGGCATGGCCGGAAAGCAGTTGGTGTGCCACGACTATGGCACCAACCAGTTGTTCGAATATGGCATGTCCAATCGACTGATCAAGGCCAACTGGAGCGATAACGCATGAGCATCGTCAAGATCAGCGAGTCGGCCCTCCTGGCCGCAGGCTTCGACCGTGTGTTTGTCGACGCAGTGCGCCATCTGGTACGCCAGGTCGGCTCAGAAACTGGCGGCACCACGCTGCCCCAGCTGACCGAGCAAACGAGCGCCCTGGTACCCATCGTCGACAACCTCGTCATCCTGGTGGCGGCCGCGCAAGTGATGCTGTCCATCCTGGAGGTGGAGCAAGACAACCTGCCGCCATCGAACAACGACCTGTTGCGCCGGCTGGACGACCAGCAGGCCGCGCTCGAGCGCAGCGATATCGCGCTGTCCGGCCTGCTGCGCACCATCGACGACCTGCAGGCGGAACTACAAGCAAGCCGCTTCAGCGGCAATGAACTGGCGCGACGCGTCGCAACCCTTGAAAACGGAGTTACCTGATGGCAATGCAATACAACAAGCTGTTCGAGCCAGTGCTGCTGACGGCGGCGGCGGCCACCATCCTGACGGTGCCGGCTGCAGTGGCATCGATGCTGCTGCGCAACGGCATCCTGCGCCTGACCAACACCAGCGCCGCGGCTGTGGCAGTAACGCTCTACAGCGTGCCGTTGGCGGGCGCGAACGGCGTCACCAACAACTTCTTCCCCGCCAAGTCCATCTCGGCCAACGACTACGTCGACGTGCAAGTCCCAATGATGAAGGCAGGCGACTTCCTGCAGGGATTCGCCAGCACGGCCAACGTGGTCAACGTGCAAGCCATTTCCGGGGCGTATTACTCGTGATCGAGACCTACTTACTAGGATGGCCATGAAAATACAGCCTGTCAAAAATTACGCTTCCAGTATTGCCACAACGGTGATGCGTGCCAGGATAAATCAACTGGAAGCTCAGTTGCTCACCATGCCACAGGTAGATTGTCCAGTGCGCCATTTCTTCGCGACTGGCATGTATGCCCGCGAAATGACTATCCCTGCCGGCACTGTGATCACCGGTGCGGTACATAAAACTCAGCACATCACGATCTTGTCGAAGGGTCGAATTCAGGTAATGCGTCCGGAGGGTGTAATCGAACTGGCCGCTCCAGCGACATTCATTTCGTCGCCCGGCACCAAGAACGCCGTGCACGTGATCGAAGAGGCGGTATGGACAACCTTCCACCCGAATCCCGATGATGAGACCGGCCTCGATGTGCTGGTCGAGCGCTACACCACATCGAAGAATGCCGAGTTGCTCGGCAATCGCCAGTTGGCGAACGCATCAGCCATGAAGGAGAAATAACATGTCTTTCGGAATCTCGGCAGGCGCCTGGCTTGTTGCCGGTGCTGCTGTAGGCAGCGCTGTGATTGGCTCTAAATCAGCAAGCAAGGCAAGCAAGGCACAGACTTCTGCGGTAAATCAGGCGAACGATACACAATGGGCGATGTACAACCAGTCGCGCGACGACAACAAGCCATTCTACGATGCCGGCGTAACGGCCGTGAATAAATTGGCTGGCATGAAGGATTTTACTGGCGCGGACTTGCAGAGCGAGCCTGGCTACCAGTTCGGCCTGACCGAAGGCATGAAGGGCGTCACGAATAGCGCCGCCGCGCGCGGTGGCCTGCTGTCCGGCGCAGCGCTGAAAGCGGCCAGCCAGTACAACAACGATTACGCCAGCACCAAGTTTAACGATGCCTTCAATCGCGACGCCACCAACAAGAACCGCCTGGCCAGCATTGCCGGCATCGGCCAGACCGCGTCAAACGTGAATACATCCTCCGGCTTGAACACAGCGTCTGGCGTGGCACAGAACCAGCTGGGCGCCGGTAATGCGCGCGCATCTGGCTACGTGGCGAACGGGAATGCCTTGACCAATAGCCTGGGGCAGGCAACCAACTGGTACACGCAAAACCAGCTACTCAACGGCAGAACGGGCAGCGGCGTGACGGAAGGGGCTACCAACCAGACCGGAAATTTTGACTACTACGGCACCGGCTACTCGCCTTAAAATCGGAGAATAAAAATATGGCACTTGACCCAAGCATCATTCTGCAGGGCCGCGGCGTGCAGCTCGATAGCCCGATTGACACCCAGAACAAGCTGGCCCAGTTGTACCAGACTCGCAACCAGAACCGGCTGGCCGACATGACCTTCGCTGACAGTCAGCGCGAGCGTGCCGGCGAGAACTCGCTGTCGCAGTTGCTAGCCGATGGCAAAAGCGGCGATGACGTTGTACGCGGACTGGCTACCCAAGGTTATGGTACGCGCGGCCTTGCGTACGGCAAGCAGTTCCAGGAACGCCTGAAGGCCACGGCAGATATCGGCAAGGTCGGCGCGGATACCGACCATATCAAGGCGCAGACGGCGGAAACCCAGGCCAAGGCGATTAATCTGGCATCACAGCAGCATCGCGATGCACTCAATACGATCAATGACCCTCAGCAGGCGGCCGCATGGGTATCGTCCCTGCACAGTGATCCGCGCCTTGCGCCGATTGTTGCCTACGGCGGCACGCTGGAACAGGCGCTGGCGAGAATCCCGACCGATCCACAAAAATTCCAGCAATGGAAAATGGAAAGCCAGCTGGGTGCCGAGCAATTAATCAAGCAGACCACGCCGGATGCGAATGCCCGCCTATCGGCCCAAAGCTCGCGCTACTCCGCCGACAGCAGCGCCCGCACGGCGCGCGAACGACTGACTTTCGATAAGAGCAAAGAAGAAGGCAACGCGCCGTCCGACCTTTCGGAGTCGTCCGTTGATGCAATCGGCCAAGGCCGCATGAAGGCGCCGACCGGCTATGCGCTTCGCAATCCGAAAATTGCCAACCTGATGGATCGGGTGAACGCGAAATACCCCAATTTCGACGCGACAGAGTACGACGCAAAGCAAAAGGCGATGCGTGATTTCTCCACCGGCACGCCCGGCAATTCGATTCGTTCCTTTTCGACCGCAACTGACCATCTGTCGCAACTGGATCAATTGGTCGACGCGCTGGGTAACGGCAATGTCCCGCTGGCCAACAAGATCGCCAACACGGTGGCGCAGAACACCGGCAGCACGGCGCCGACGAACTTTGACGCTGTGAAAGGCATTGTGGCGAAAGAGGTCTTGAAATCGATTGTGGCCGGCGGCGGTGGGGTGGAAGAGCGACAAGAGCTGTCGCACTTGCTTGACAACGCCAAAACCCCAAAGCAGCTGAAGGGGGTGATCGGCGGCTATCTGCATCTGATGTCAGCACAAAAGGACAATCTGGAGCAGCAATACGAATTGTCGACCGGCCGCAAAGATGCCAAAACCCGCTTTAATTACAAGAAGGAAGCCGCCACCGTTCCAAACCCAGTAGCACCGCCCGCTAGCAGCGCACCATCTGACATCGATGCATTGCTCAAGAAATATGGAGGCAAATGATGGCAACCCGTGAAGAGCTTTACACAGCGCTGCGCAATGCCGACAAAGCCGGCGACGTTGAAGGCGCCAAGAAGCTGGCGACCCATATTCAGTCGATGCCTGTAGATGCCCCCCCTTCCGAACCCACTATGGCAGACTACAATCGCGCCGCGGGCAAGCAGGCAGCACAAGACCTCGTCCAGGGCATTGGTAATACGGCTGCCGGCTTTGTGCGCGGCGCCGGCTCGATTGGCGCGACTATCGTTGCGCCCTACGACATGATCCAGGACGCGCGCCAAGGCAAAGGCCTGTCGCTCGCCGGTAACCGCGAGCGCCGCCGCAAAATCGACGAAGGGCTGCGCATGATGGGTGCCGAGCCGGAAACCACTACGTACGGCGCCGGCAAGCTGGCTGGCGAGATTGCAGGCACGGCTGGAGTAGGCGGCGTGTTGGCCAACGGCGTGCGCGTCATTGCGCCCGGCGCCGCGCCCCTGATCAATGCGGTGGCTACCGGCGGCATGCGCGCCGGCACCCTGCCGGCCGCCGCCAGCCTCGGCGCGCGCGCGGCCAACATGGGCATCCGCATGGCCGGCGGCGGCATCACTGGCGCCGCCGCCGCAGGCCTGGCTAATCCGGATGACGCGGTATATGGCGGCTTGATCGGTGCTGCGCTACCGCCGACCTTCGCAGCGGTCGGCAAGGCGATGGGCATCGCCGGCAAGGGCATCAATGCGCTGCGTACGCCGCCGCAGGTACAACTGGCGCAGACGGTTCTCAATGCTACTGGCGATGGCACGCCGCAGGCGGCGCAAGCCCTGCGCGGTACCCTGGCGGCAAGAACGGCGCCTTCAATCACGGGCGCGCGCGCTACGGTGCCGGAAATCGTGCAACAGCCGGGTGTGAGCCAGCTGCAGCGCACGCTCAAGAACAACAGCAATTTCAACCTGGTGAACCGCCAGACCGAAAACAATGCGGCCCGCATCGCCGCGCTGAACGGCATTTCACCGGTAACGGGCTCCGTGCAGCAGGCCGCCGAAAACGTCGGCAACGCGGTCGAGCAGTTCGCCCGCCCGGCCTACAAGGCGGACAGCATGCGCGTCAACCAACTGTTTGCGCCGGAAACCATCGATCCGGGCGGTACTTCGTCGTTCTTGTTGCCGGTCGAGCGCTTCAATATGCTGTCCGATAAATTCCTGGGCCCGGGTACGGTCGGCATGGGCAACAAATTCAACGCCCTACTCAAGGAGGCTGATGGCCTGACCGCCGCCGGGATGGGCACGCCGGACGAAATTATCAAAAGCCGCATCTTGGGTGCCGATGGCAATGCGCTGTCGCAGCAGGTGGTGCCGGGCATGCCGCGCCAGGGCGTTTCCTACCGGGAGCTGCAAAACCTGCGCTCATCGATGGGCAACGCCGCGCGGGACATCAAAGGCGGCCGCACCGGCGCCAATGCCGAGAGCACGGCCATCGAGCAGGCGATCGCGGAAATCGACGATCACTTGCTCAAGGTCGGCTCAGGCGCCGGCGTCAAGGACGTGGAAAACTTCCCGCCGGCGATGATGCGCCGCTACCGCGAGGCGCTTGATGCCTACATCGCCAAGAAGCAGCGCTTCAGCACCGGCCCGCAGGTGAACATGTTCCGCGACGGCAGCGATAGCCAGGCATCGGCCCAGGGCGCCGAGCTGGCCGGAAAGTTCTTCAACGCCGGCCGCTCTCAGGTAGAAGACGCTGCCAGCTTCAAGCGCCTGGTCGGCGACAGCCCGAAACTGCTGGCTGGCCTAAAGAACTACGCCATCACCGATGCTGCCCGGCAGACCGACCAGATGGGCACCCTGAGCGCAAGCAAATTGGACAACTGGCTGTCGGGGCGATCTGGTGCGCTGCGCGAGACCTTTGACCCAGCCGAGAACGCCATGCTGAAGCAGATCAACGATGAAGTGCAAGCGGCATATCTTGCCGAAAACCTCGGCCGTGCTACAGGCTCCAATACGGCACAGAATGTGCAAAGCGCCATGAGCCTTGGCCTGCTCGATAGCCCGGTGGTGGACTTCATGGCGCACCGCATCCCCGGCGTGCGCGCATTCTCCGGCCCCATCCTCGACTCGATGCGCAACACGGCCAAGCAAAGCAAGGCGGCCCAGCTGGACGCCCTGCTGGCCGACCCGCAACTGTTGCACGACGCGCTCGGCCGCTATCTGCAACTGCAGCAACCCACGCGTATCGGTACGGCCACCAACCGGCTGATCGACAAAGCGGCACCGACAGTTTATCGCGCGGCGCCGCTAACACCAGGCGACCGCCAGTAACCCCGGTGGCCATCGCCGCACCAAAAATACCTCCCGCCCCGTGCGGTACATCGACAAACGCCCGCTACTTAGCGGGCTTTTTTTATTGGAACGTCCATGGCAGGCAGCCTCCTCCCCCAGCCGAAGCAGTTGTTCCAGGATGCAAACTGGAATCCCTTGATTGGCGGGCAAATCTTCACGTACGCCGCGGGCACGCTGACGCCAAAAGCCACCTATCAAGATGTCGCGCTGACCATAGCAAACACAAACCCAACCCTGGTAAATGCTCGTGGTGAGGTGGTGATGTTCGGCTCCGGTACCTACCGGATCATCCTGAAAGACGCCCTTGGGAATGTCATATACGACGTCGACAACATTGAGAGTTCTCAATCTATTGTCGACGCCCTGCGTAGGGATCTGGATCAAGCAACCGGTGCGTCATTGATCGGCTACGGTTCAGAGCGCCTTGATCAGTTTTTGACAAACCGGATTGGCCGGGTAGTATCTTCAATTGCGGCGCTGTCAGCGCTCGATGTAACGAAAAATATCCATGCCTTTGTCACTGGCTATTTCGTTGCCGGTGATGGCGGAGGCGGCAACTACCGCTACGACGCCAGCTCGGCGCTGGCGATCAACGGCGGCACCGTAATTGCTGCCCTGGGCGGTGCCGGCCGCTGGCTCTTGGTGCGCGGCGGCCTAGTGAGCCAGCGGCAGTTTGGAGCCGTTGGCGATGGTGTTGCGGATGATACTGACGCGCTGAATCGCTGGACCTTGTACATGCTGACGGCGGGCGCGGTCAACCAGCATGCCGTCTACGGAGCGTCCGGCTCTTACCTGGTGACGGGCAGCGGCTGGCAAGTTCCGGTTGGTGACTACCTTCCGCCCATGATTACGGACGGCGCAGAACAATTCATCGTGAAGGGCAACATCCAGACGCTCGTCACCTTCTACACCACTGGCGGATCAGGCCAGCTTCCAACCTGCGACTGGCAGGGCATCCGCCTTGACGGCATTACCCGGACGGCCAGTAATGAGGGCGTGCGAAACAACGGCGTCTGCTTTTTCAACTTGCGGGGTTGGCACTTCTACAATCTGGCAATCTGCGCTCATGCCTACAACCTCAAGGCCGGCTCGTTCACCGAGGGCTGGGTACTGCATGAAGCCTATTTTGACGTTTCGGTGAAAACTTGGATGAAATACTCCATTGGTGCCGGGGATCCTTCATTCCGCAGCACGGGGGTTAGGGATTTCAAGGGCAATCTCGGCCCGACTTCGGGTCCAGCCATCTGGGTGACCGCAAATGCCGTTCCGTACATGGCCCCGATGGATGGGACTATCTGGAATTTCAATCCCAATGGGATTTTCATCCAGAACGATTCAACACAGATGCCTATCGTCGGGAACATCACCGCCGAAACCCAGGGCTCGGCAAGCAACCTCTTGACTCTTGCCACTGGCGCAAATGTGTTCCATCAAGGCGCCCTTGTTGCCTGGAACTTCAATCAAGGGAAGTTCTTGAAGGGGTCGATGATTCACTGCCGCGAGTTCTACAATCAGCCAGGCGTAGGACAAATTTATCTTGCGGACAACACAAGTTCCACAATTTCCTCTGCGGCCCTCGGCGCGCCGTTTTCCCTGCCCTATTTCGCCGGGGTGCGCCGGCCGTACATGCAGGACAGTGCCATTCTGACCATTTCCGTCGTGCATGCACCCTCCGGCTACCAATGGCAAGGGGTGTATCTCTGCATTTCCGGCCTGACTGACAATGTGATTAACGCCAACCTGATAGTAAGCAACATTTTACAGAACACTGCCGGACTACCCGTTATGGCGGTGTCGCAAGGGAACGCAAGCAATATCAATGTCACAAATGCCAGCCTCCCCGCCGGCGCCAAGCTGGTCTATTCCTACCAGTATCTGCATGGCTTGATCCAGCAAACCATGACGTAATTAGATTGGCCAGCCTTCAGTTTTACCCTTCCCACCCTCTTGAAAGTGCATTTATGGCCCTCGAAACGACCGCCGCCGGCGGCGCATTGATAAAAATTTTTGGCATCCCGGTCCTGGCCGGCGCTGCCGCAACCTCACTGGGATTCATGTTCATGTGGCCAAAAACCGCCAAGGAAGCGGGCGTGCGCTTCTTCGTCACCATTCTCTTTTCCGCCTTGATGGGCCCGGCCTTGGTCGTGGTCGTGCGCAACTGGATGCCGGGCTTGTTCGACAGCGCGCGCGCCGTCGCCGTGCTGTACGGCAGCGACCCGGCGCTGGGCTTCCTATTCATCGCCGCGCCGCTGATGGTGGCCGCCGGCCTGCCCGCTTGGTGGGTATTGGGCGCCACGGTGCGCTGGCTCGACAATCGCAAGGACAAGGACATCGGCGAGCTGGTGCGCGACGCGGCCGCCGTGGTCAAGGATGTGCGGGGCGGCCTGTGAGCGCCGTCTCGCTGGTCCAGTTGCTGGCCATCATGCCGCTGGCGCGCTCGCGCGCGGCCTCCTTCCTGGCGCCACTAAACGCCGCCATGCTGGAATTCGGCGTCACGACGCCGGCGCGCCAGGCATCGTTCCTGTCCCAGGTCGGGCACGAGTCTGGCCAGCTGCGCTATGTGCGTGAGCTGGCCAGCGGCCAGGCCTACGAGGGGCGCGCCGACCTCGGCAACACGCAGCGCGGCGACGGCGTGCGCTTCCGTGGACGTGGCCTGCTGCAGGTGACCGGCCGCGCCAATTACGCTGCATGCGGCATGGCGCTGAGCTTGGATCTGCTGGCTCAGCCCGAGCTGCTCGAGCAGACCGTCAACGCCTGCCGCTCGGCGGGCTGGTTTTGGCAGATGCACGGCCTGAATGCCCTGGCTGATGCTGGCGACCAGGAACGTGTGACGCGCCGCATCAACGGTGGCGTGAACGGCTTGGCCGAGCGCCTGGCCTTGTACCGGGAAGCCCGCAAGGTGCTGGCGTGATCGCGCTGACTAAATTAGCAGGCAAGGTCCCTGGATGGCTGTACGGCGCATTGCTGCTGTGCGTGCTGGCCGGCTCCGGCATGCTTTACCAGCGTGCGCAGGGTGTCGCCCAAGGTCGGGCGACCGTGCAGGCGCTGTGGGATGCAGACAAGGAGTCCCGCGCGGCAGCGGAAACAAAGGCGGTGGCGCAGCGCGCTGCCGAGAACCTGGCGCAAGCCAGGCAACAGGCCGCCAAAGTGGCAGCCATTAAGAAAGTCTACGATGACGAAATCAATAATGTGCGCGCTCGCCTTGCTGCTGCTGAGCGCATGCGCAAGCCCGCCTTCTGTGCAAGTGCTGGACCTACCGCCCCGGCCGGTGCCAGTGGCCCCGAAGGAGGCGCTGCAGCCGATTCCGCCAGCGGGTTACTTCCTGACGCTGTGGCGCGAGATATTCAAGCCTTGATCCTGCAGACGGAGGAAGTTGCCGCGACAGGAAGGGCCTGCCAGGCGTTCGTAAAAAGCAACTTCCCAGCACAATAAGGCAGAAAATCTTTTCCGCAAAGGCAGGTTTGCATCAGCATCCATGCGGGTTTCAAGGCAGCAAAGAAAAATAATTGCGGAAACAAAATTGACCTTAAGTGTTTGATTTTAAACGTTTTCACGCCTGACTTAAAATCTCCCGCCTGTAAGGGCGTGCCGGTTCGATTCCGGCTCCGGGCACCAGCGCACATGCCTTTTTCGGCGATAGTGACCACTATTTTTTTGCGATGTTTTTTCCGCAAAATACAGTCTTTTCCGCAATGAATCACCAGAGCCTACTTTGTGGGCTTCACCAGCTTGCCTCGACGATGGCGAATATATTGCATCGCACATCCAGCACATCCAGGGTCAGGTCTAGCACATCCAGGGTCAGGTCTGATATTTGGACACGGCCTCAGCTTTTATAGAACTGGCGTCGCAGAATTCCCCCTGCTTTGAAGCGCAAAGCTGTTAGGTTTTTGTCCGATTGTCGGACCTGACCCTCGCTGTTATTGCTGGATCTGACTCTCGCCTCCTCTCGCCCTCTGCTCGATGGCCTTGGCGATGCCAGCCGCTGCGGCACTGGCCGGCAGCGTACCGACTGCCGTTTTTGCCAGTATTACTTGAACATACAGGCGCCTTGTTGCACAATCAGCCATTTTCCTGGTGGGAGTTGCACGATGAGTGAGCTGAAAGCGGTCGGCGCCCTGGCGATGGCAGGTGTGGCGGCCAGCGAGGTTGAGGACGATAAAACGCCGCAGCCGGCCAGTGCCGCGCACGTTGCGAACTGCGCCAACTGCCAGGCGCCGCTGGGCGGCGCGTTTTGCCAGGCCTGCGGCCAGTCGGCCCACGTCCACCATTCGTTGCTGCACCTGGCCGAAGAAGTCGTGCACGGCATCCTGCACTTCGACGCCAAGGGCTGGAAGACGATCCCGCTGCTGGTGGCCTTTCCTGGCCGTCTGACGCGCCGCTACATCGACGGGCAGCGCAAGAACTATGTTTCGCCGCTCGCGCTGTTCCTGTTCATGGTGTTCCTGACCTTCTTCGCCACCTCGTTCGGCGGCGGCAAGCTGCTGACCCGCGACGCCAATATCGCCTCGCTGACCAAACACGCCGCGTCCGCCAAGCTCAAGGTCGAGCGCAATGAGCTGGCGCTGGAGGAGGCCCGCAAGGCCGATATCGGCGTCGCTGGTGTCGAGAAGGCGCTGGCCGTTTCGCGCAAGCTGCACCACGAAGCCGAGCAACGCCTGCTGCACGTCGTGTCGCCCGAAAAAGCGACCGCCGAGGAAGCACTTGAGCTGACAGAGCCAGGTTGGTTCGACAAGACTGCCGCCAGGATCGCGTCCAGCCCGCCCAATCCCAACGCCATGTTTCCGGAGCTGGAAAAAAGCTTTCATCACGCCGCAGAGAATCCCGAACTGGCGTTTTACAAGTTCAAGAACACGGCCTACAAGTTCTCGTTCCTGCTGATCCCGATCTCGCTGCCCTTCGTGTGGCTGATGTTTTTCTGGAAGCCAGGCGTGGCCATGTACGACCATGCTGTCTTCGTGCTGTACTCGCTGTGCTTCATGTCCTTGCTGTTTACCGTGCTGATACCGCTAGCGATGCTCAACCAGGGCTGGCTGATCGCATTGCTCGTGTGCCTGGCGCCGCCCCTGCACATGTTTCTGCAGCTACGCGGCACCTACAACCTGGGCAAATGGGGCGCACTGTGGCGCACTTGCATGTTGCTGCTGGCGGCCAACCTCGTGCTTGGCGTGTTCCTCGTCCTGGTGTTAATGAAGAGCATGCACTAACGTCACAAGGTCGGGCCATGTCCTGAGGTCGCAATACCCGGCAATGATCAAGGGTATGAAGATAAATGATACTCAGGGTACAGACATCAATGCAGTGGCCAACACCTCGGCGAAGAGAACCGTGCCGATATTGTGGACATAGTCGCTCATTGCGCACCTTCCCCGCCTGTGCGCTGAAGAACTGCTTTTAATCAACATCATCGATTACAGGGCGAATAAACTCCATGCATGACACAGCAATGATGTGCATGGAGAGCCGGCGCCGCTGTTTCACTTGAATGCGCACCGCCGCGCACGTTTTGCTCAGCCCCCCCCATGCCAGGCTTTTGTGCAACTGCTCCACCCATTCATTTTCCTGGGAGAGATTTAGAGAGTTCATTCAGTTTCATCAAGAAGCACTGATTAATTCAACAGCCGCCATTCCCTGCGGCGCATTCATCTGAGACAATATAAACACTCTCCCAGGCAGCCATCGATCATGCAAAAGAGCTTTTCCGACCTTGAATCCCCCGCCAAGAAAAAGCTGATCCGACGCGACCGCGTCCTGTCCATGATCAACATCGAGCCCCCTTGGGGCAAGTTGCCCAGCATCGCGCGCCAGCAGTTGCGCTGGATCGGCTCGCCGTTCGCCCCCCTTTGAGACGTGAGCCTCGCCAAGAAAGAAAATTGATCAGCGCTTCCCTGGTTCAGGGTATCGCAGTCGAACTCCCTTGAACAAACCGGCGACAGTGACCAAGACTGGGTGATCATGCGGCACACTCAGGCAGGTCGTTGCGTTTGCAATTAACCTTTTGCCTACCCAAATGAAAACAGCCTCCCCATCCTTGCGTCTGCCGCGTAACCGCCTCCGGCTCGTTTTATCCCTGTCATGGCTATGCACATTGGCAGCCTGTGGCGGTGGAACTTCGGCTGCAGCTCCGACTCTGAGCCCCAGCCCGCCTCCATCCGCGTGCGAGAAGTCGCAATGTGCTCCCACGCCCTGAGGTGGTGATCGCCAGGCCCCCTTTGCCACCTGATCACCCATCCACCCAACATCGCTACCTGCGGCCACTCCTCCATGTTCACAAACAATTCCAAACGCCAGTTCCTGCGTAATTCGTTCGGCACGATGGCATCTCTTGCCGCCTTGTCCGCATTCCCGCCAGCGATCCGGCGCGCCCTGGCGATCGAAGCCAATAACGTCACGGGAACGATCAATGATGTTCAGCATGTCGTCATGATCATGATGGAAAACCGCTCATTCGATAGCCACTTTGGCACCTTCAAGGGCGTCAGGGGATACGGTGACCGATTCGTCGCGCCCTCGCCGAACGGGTCCAGCATCATGTACCAGACCCATACCCAGTCAAAGGCCGCAGGAACGTATATCCCCTTCCGCCTTGATGAAACCAAGGGCAACGCGCAACGCGCCGGCAGCACACCGCACACATGGGGCGACTCGCAGGCGGCGTGGGACCACGGCCGGATGAATCGTTGGCCAGACTCCAAGGGTCCCCTTTCCATGGGATATTTCGATACTGCGGAAGTCCCGTTCCAACGCGCGCTGGCCGATGCCTTTACCGTCTGCGACCACTATCACTGCGGCATGCACACGGGGACAATTGCGAACCGCTTGTTCTATTTTACTGGCACAAACGGCCCCAATGGCCGCGGTCCTATCGATGGCAAAAAAGTCGAGATCGCGGTACTCAACAATCAGTACAACGACGGCAACAACATCGGGCCGTCGAGTGAGGGATGGACCTGGACGACGTATGCGGACCGCCTGGAAAAGGCCGGGGTGCGCTGGAAGGTGTATCAAAGCCTGGTCGACAACTTTGGTTGCAACGAGATGACAAGTTTTCGCCACTGGCGCGCCGACATTGAAAAGCTGCCTGCCAGTCGCCGTCCACGCCATGTTTCCTCCACCGACATCAGCCAGGATGTCACCCGCGCCGGCCCATTCTATGACGCCAGCATCGACGACGCCCTCAGTCCGTTGGCCAAGGGATTTCACAACACCATGCCTCACGGCTTCCTGGAAACCTTCCGTGAAGACATCAACAACGGCAAGCTGCCCGCCGTGTCCTGGATCATTGCACCTTCGGCCTACAGCGAGCATCCTGGCTACTCCAGCCCTGCCCAAGGCGGCTGGTATATCCAGCAGGTTCTCGATGCGCTCACGGCGAATCCGGAAGTGTGGAGCAAGACCGTGCTGCTGATTAACTATGACGAGAACGACGGCTTCTTCGACCACCTGCCTCCGCCGTGCGCGCCATCGCTCAATCCTGACGGCAGCGTCGCAGGCGCCACCACGCTCAACAAGGCCGACATCGCGGTCGAATATCACAATTACAAGCCGGCGACCACTGTTCAACCCGGCGTTGATGGCCGGCCGTACGGACCGGGGCTGCGTGTGCCGATGTGGATCGTTTCACCGTGGAGCCGTGGCGGCTGGGTCAATTCGCAGGTCTTCGACCATACTTCGGTACTGCAATTTCTCGAGAAGCGATTCGGCGTCCTCGAGCCGCAGATCAGCGCTTACCGGCGTGCCGTCTGCGGTGACCTGAGCTCTTGCTTTAATTTTGTCAACCCGAATGCGGGGGCGTTGCCAACGCTCAGCGGACACGGCAGCAAAGCGGAGGTCGATGCGCTGGCGCTGAGCCAGGGCAAGGCGCGCGCACTGGCGAGACCATTGGCGTCCACCACAGCCAAGTTACCGGTGCAGGCGAGTGGCACCCGTCCATCGCGCGCCCTGCCTTATGTATTGCACGTAACGGCTCGCGCCGATTCCGGCGCAAAGAAAGTGACGCTGGTGTTTGCCAACGACAGCAGCAACCAGGCCGGCGCAGTGTTCCACGTGTATGACGAGTTGCATCTGGACCGGATCCCGCGGCGCTACGTCGTAGAGGCAGGCAAGACGCTGGAGGGCAGCTGGGAAGTGGCGTCCGATACCGGTTCGTATCGCCTGTGGGTGCTTGGCCCCAACGGCTTTCATCGCCACTTTGTCGGCGACCTCAAGGAACAGGGGGATACCAGAGGCCCGGAAATTCAGGCCTGCTACATGACGTGCAGCCCCGCTGAACTCGCGCTCAAACTGCATAACAAAAGCAGCGCGCGTTGCTTGTTCACAATATCGGCGGAAGCATATCGAAGCGATGGCCCGTGGACCATCGAGGTAGCCGCCGGTGAGGTGGGATCCTTTCACTGGTCGTTGGCCGACAGCGGCAACTGGTATGACTTCTCGGTCACCTGCAATACTCAGAAAACTTTCCGGCGCCGCGTCGCGGGGCGAATCGAGAATGGCAAGGATTCTGTAAGCGACCCAACCCTGGGACGCGCATAACTCAAAAACCGCTCCTGAATCGATAAGGCTGCGGCGCACCGTTCACCCGATGCGCCGCAGCACCCTCCCGTCACCCCGCGCCATTCCCGCGCCCGCACTCGCCTGCTTCCACTGGCATTTTTACAACAAACCCCATCACCCTTCCCCCTCCCCCACGGCCCCCTGCTGATATAATACTTGCAACGAAGTAAGACTTCGAATTGTGCGCCTCAAGGCTCCCGCAACCGTCTGTGTACCGCCAAGCCCAGCCCATGCGCTCCGTTTTCGACCACGAAATCATCAAACAGCTACACAGCGGCGCCCGTTCGCGGGTTTACCGCGCCAGGGCGGCCGATGGCACGGCGCTGATCGCCAAGATGCCGAATCAGCAGTTCCCCTCCTTCCAGCAGCTGGCGCAGTTCAAGCGCGAGTACGCGATCGCGCGCCGCTGCCGCCATCCTGGCGTGGCGCGTCCGCTGGCGCTGCAGCTGCACGGCGGGCACTGGACGATGCTGCAGGAAGATACCGGCGGCCTGGCGCTCGACCAGCTATTGCGCGCACAGGTGGCGGCGCGCAGCACGCCGTCGCAACCCGCGTTGGCGCTGGACGATTTTTTCGACATCGCGCTGCAACTGTGCGCCGCGCTGGACGAGGTCCATCGCCAGGGCGTGATCCACAAGGACATCAATCCCTCCAATCTGGTGTGGAATGGCGAGCGGCGCCTGCTGCAGCTGATCGATTTCGGTATCGCCTGTGAACTGCCCTACGAAAGCCATGGCATCGTCAGCCTCCAGACCCTCGAAGGCACGCTGCGCTACATGGCGCCGGAACAGACCGGGCGCATGAACCGCAGGGTCGACTGGCGCGCCGATTTCTATGCGCTGGGCGCCACCTTGTACGAATTGCTGACCGGCCAGGCGCCGTTCGAGGCAGGCGACGAGATGGAACTCGTGCATTGCCACATTGCGCGCAGTCCCGACTGGTCGCACCCTGCGCTGGCAAGCTTGCCCGGCCAGCTGCTGCCGATCATCCAGCGACTGCTGGAAAAAAATGCCGATCAGCGTTACCAGAGCCTGCAAGGCCTGCGCAGCGACCTCGCAGCGTGCCGCGCGAAAAAGCCCACGCAGGCGCTCAAGCTGTCCGACCACAACGGCCGCTTCCTGGTGCCGCAAACGCTGCATGGGCGCGAAGATGCCATCGCCGCGCTGCTGGCGGCGTTTGAGCGCAGTAGCACGGGCAGGTGCGAGATGCTGCTGGTGGCCGGCCATTCGGGCATCGGCAAGTCGGCGGTCATCAACGAAGTGCAAAAGCCCATCATCGCCCGGCGCGGCTGCTTCCTGTCCGGGAAATTCGACCAGCTCCAGCGCGACGTGCCGTATGCCTCGCTGATCCAGGCCTTCCAGGGACTGGTGCGCCAGTTGCTCGGCCAGCCCGAGGAAACGCTGCGGCAGTGGTCCGCAAAACTGCACCTGGCCCTGGGCAGCGGCGTGGGCGTGATCGTCGAGCTGATTCCCCAGCTGGCCCTGATCGTCGGCGCCACCGACGCGATGCCCGCATCGGCGCCGGCACAGGTCCAGTGGCGCCTGGACCGCCTCTTCCCCCGCTTCGTCGAAGTCTTCGCCTGCGCCGGGCATCCTCTGGTACTGTTCCTCGACGACCTGCAATGGGCCGATGCGGCCACCTTGCGGATGATCGAGCTGCTGATGGTCTCCTGCGACAAGAGCTGCCTGCTGTTCATCGGCGCGTACCGCGACAACGAGGTGGGCGCCGCGCATCCGCTCATCGGGCTGCGCGACAAGCTGCTCGCCCGTGATGTACGCCTGTCGACGCTGTTACTGAGCGCACTGACCGAGCCGCAGGTGGCGCAAATGGTCTCGGCCAGCGTGCGCGTGCCGGCCCACGCCTGCGCGCCGCTGACCAGCATTTGCTACCGCAAGACGGCCGGCAATCCGTTTTTCCTCAACCAGTTCCTCGCTGCGCTCAACGAATCGGGCCACCTGCGCTACCGGCCCGCCGACGATTGCTGGGACTGGGACTTGCCCGCGATCGAACAGGCCAGATACACCGACAACGTGGTCGAGGTGCTGCTGGAAAAAATCCGCCGCCTGCCGGCAATCACCCAGCACCTGCTGCAACTGGCCGCCTCCAGCGGCAACCGCTTCACGCTCGACACGCTCACCCTGACGGTGGACCGCACAGCGCGACAAACGCAGCAAGACCTGTGGCCGGCGCTCAGGGCGGGATTGATCCAGCCGCTCGACGAACGCTATAAATACGTCAATGGCGACACCGCTGCTGGCAACAGCGGCGTCAGCTACCGCTTCCTGCACGACCGGGTGCAGCAGGCAGCCTACCTGGTCGCCGATGCCGGTACGCGCGTGGCCAACCATCTTCTGATCGGCCGCTTGCTGCTGCGGCATACGCCGCCGGAGCGCCAGGACGAGACGCTGTTTGACATCGTCGAGCAGCTCAACACCGGTCGCGCGCTGATTGACGATGCGGACGAGCGCGTGCAGCTGGCGATGCTCAATCTCCAGGCCGGCGTCAAGGCAAGGCGCTCCGCCGCGTTCCAGTCCACCCTCGAGCACATGCGAATCGGTCTCGACCTGCTGCCGGCGGACGCATGGAGCATCCACGCCGGGCTCTGGCTCGATCTGCAGCTGGGCGCGGCCGAAGCGGCCTACCTGTGTGGCCAGTTCGACGCCGCCGAGGCGATCTATCCAGTGGTGCGCGCCCGCGCCCTGAACCCCTTGCTGCAAGCGCGCTGCATTGCCATCCAGGCGCACCAGTATCAATTACAGGGCCGCCTGCTCGACGCCATCGCCGTGCAGCGCGACGGCCTGGCGCAGCTGGGCATCGACATTCCGCACGATGTGGCGCACATGAAGGCGCGCTTCGCCGATATCCTCGCCGACATCGGGCGCCAGCCTGGCGCGCAGGCGCCCGAGACCTTGCTGGCGGCGGCCGACATGTGCGAACCGGAGGCGGTGGCCGCGATGCAGATGATGCAGGGCCTGTGGATGGCCAGCTACTACGCCGGCCAGCAGGATCTCAGCGCGCTGATGGTGGTGTCGATGACGCGCCTGTCCATGCAGCGGGGGAACAGCGATTTCAGCGCCGTCGCCTATGTCGGCTACGCGATGATGCTGGCGCTGTACAGCGGCGACATCGCACGCGGCTACGACTTTGGCGCGATGGCGATGGCGCTGGCCAGGCGCCGTGCCAATCTGCAGACGCGCACGCTCACGGGCCTGATGTTCGGCGCGCTCAGCAACCACTGGACGCAGCCGCTGCGCAGCTCCGACGCCCTGTACGAAGAGGCGTTTGGCTGGGCGCTGGAAATCGCCGATTTCGTGCAGGTCGGTGTGGTGACGGCCGTGCGCGCCACCGACCGCATCATCCTTGGCGACTACCTGCCGCACCTGATGCACGACATCGGGCACGACCTGGCGCTGATGCGCGCCAACGGCCAGCAGGCGATGGCCGATTGCTGCGTCGCCGCCGCGGTCCAGCCAATCAAATGCCTGATGGGACTCCTGCCCCGTCACGACAGCTACGACGATGCCACCTTCAGCGAGGCGCGCTTCCTCGCACAATATGGCGACTCGCAGCTGTACCGCGCCTACTTCCTGCAAGGGAAGATCCGCAACGCCTACCTGTTCGACAGCGCCGACGCCGAACAGCTGGCCGGCCAGCTCGGCATGGTCACGCAGATCATGCGCGGCCAGGCCAAGGTTGCCGAATGCAGCTTCTACGCCGCGCTGATCCTGATCCGCGCATTGCGGCGCGCTCCTGCACGTCCCGACGCAGGCGCCATGCTGGCCATGATCGGCACGCTGCAGGAGAACCTTGCCGCGTGGGCCAGGCAAGGCTCGGACAATAGCGCCGCCAAACATCTGCTGGTGATGGCAGAAATGGCACGCGACCAGGACGACCTGCAACTGGCCACGCGCCTTTACCAGCAGGCGATCGACGCCGCGGCGCTCGCGGGCTACGTCAACATGCAAGCGCTGGGCAATGAACTATGCGGCGAATGCTGGTGCGAGCAGGGACAACCGCGCGTGGCCGCCGTCTTCATCCGGGACGCCATCGCGCATTATGGCCAGTGGGGCGCGGAGGGCAAGGTGGCGCAGCTGCGCGAGGCCCATACCGCGCTGCTGTCAAGGATGGAGGGCCGCGGCACGCAGCGGTATTCCGTCTCCCACACGCACGGCAGTTCGGCGCTCGACCTGGTGTCGCTGCTGAAGGCGGCCCAAATCCTGTCGAACGAAGTCGGCCTGCGCAACGTGCTGACACGCCTCATTGCCATCGTGTGCGAAAACGCCGGCGGGCAGGTGGCGCGCCTGCTGCTGCTGTCCGAAGGCAGCTATCGGCTGGAAGCCAATATCGATGGCGATGGCGTCACCGTGCTGCAAGCGCGCCAGCTCGACCTGAACGCCGCCAGCGACCCGCAATTCCCGCTGTCGCTGCTGCGCTACGTCATCCGCACTGGCGCGGAGGTGATCGAAGACTGCATCACGGGCGCCTCGCGCTTTGCCGCCGACCCGTACGTGCAGTCGCACCTGCCGCGCGCCGTCATGTGCCTGCCGATCCGGCACGGCGGGCAGATCGACGGCATCCTGTACTTCGAGAACCGGCTGGCCGACGCCTCGTTCACGGAAGAACGCGTCGCGTTCCTGCGCATGCTCGGCGCGCAGGCGATGATCTCGATCTCCAGCGCCAGGTTGCATGACAGCCTCGAACGGCGCGTTGCCGAGCGCACGGAACAGCTGCAAGACGCCAACCGCAAGCTGGCGACCCTGTCCATCACCGACGGCTTGACGGGCCTGTCGAACCGGCGCCATTTTGACGACGTGCTGCGCACCGAATGCGCGCGCGCCACGCGCCTTGGCCAGCCGCTTGCCGTCATCATGCTCGACGTCGACTACTTCAAGCTGTTCAACGACCGGCATGGCCACCAGGCGGGCGACGCATGCCTGATCCGGGTCGCGCAGGCGCTGGCGGCCGGCATGCGGCGCGCGGGCGACCTGACGGCACGCTACGGCGGCGAAGAGTTTTCGATCGTGCTGCCAAACACGGGCGAGGACGAAGCGCGCCAGATCGGCGAAGCGCTGCGGCGCGCCATCGAAGATCTGGACATCGTCCACGCGAGCACGGACGCGCAACAGGTGACGATCAGCGTCGGCATCGCGGTGCAGTCGGCGCCGGGCGCCGCCGATCCGGACGCGCTGCTGCGCCTGGCCGATGCCGCCCTGTACCAGGCCAAGGATGCGGGACGCAATTGCGTGGTGCTGAGGATTCTGCCGCCCGGCTAACCCGCATTCATGGCACCGGGCGGCGCCTTACTCGCTGCCATGGCTGTTCTCGCGCGCCTGCTCCCGTGCCCTTTCCTGCGACGCCAGGCCATTGAAGAACAGGTTAAGCAGCACGGCGACGATGGCGGCCAGCAGGATGCCGCTGTGCAACAACGGCGACAGGGCCTTGGGCATGTGCTGCGCGTACTGTTCCGCCACCAGCGGCAGCATGCCGAAGCCGATCGACAGGGCCACGATAAACAGGTTGTTGCGGTTGCTCTTGTAGTCGACGCCGGCCAGGATGCGGATGCCGGTGGCGGCGACCATGCCGAACATCACCAGCCCTGCCCCGCCCAGCACGAACGCCGGCACGGCTTCGGCCGTCTGCGCGATCTTCGGGATCACGCCCATGACGAGCAGGATGAGGCCGGCCGCCACGCAGACCCAGCGGCTGCGCACGCCCGTCACGCCCACCAGGCCCACGTTTTGCGAGAACGAGGTGTACGGAAAAGTGTTGAAGATGCCGCCGATCAGGGTACCCAGGCCATCGACGCGCAGGCCGCGGCTGATGTCGGCCTGCGTGATGCGCTTGTCCGTCATTTCTCCCAGCGCCAGAAACATGCCCAGCGACTCGATCATGACGACGATCATCACCAGGCTCATGGTGATGATGGCAACCACGTCGAAGGTCGGCATGCCGAACTGGAACGGCGTGACGATGGCAAAGGCCTTGGCGCTGGCCACCTTGGCAAAATCAGCCTTGCCCAGTGCAAACGACAGCGCCGTGCCGGCGATGATGCCGATCAATACCGCAATATTCGACAGGAAACCGCGGCCATACTTCGCCACCAGCAAAATGACGGCCAGCACGAAGAAAGCGATGCCCATGTTGTCCAGCGCGCCGTAGCCGGGATTGGCGATCAGGGGCACGGGGCCAAGCGGCGCCGGCAAGCCCGCCGCCGTGGCGGCAGCGGCCATCTTGAGGAAGGCGGGATCGGCAATCTGCGCCATGGCGGGCGGCCCGCCCATGGCCCAGTTCACGCCCACGCGCATCAGCGACACGCCGATCACGGCGATGATGCTGCCCGTGACCACGGGCGGAAACAGGGCCAGCAGCCGGCTGATGAAGGGAGCGATCAGCATGGAAACGACGCCGGCGCCGATCACGGCGCCAAAGATGCCCGTGATGCCCAGGGCGGGAATGTTCGCCATCGCCAGCATGGGACTGACGGCGGCAAAGGTGACGCCCATCATGACGGGCAGGCGGATGCCGAAGTACTTGCCTATCCCGAGGGACTGGATCAGGGTCACGAGGCCGCAGCAGAACAGGTCCGCACTGATCAATGCAGCCACCTGCTCGGGCGGCAGCTTGAGGGCGCGGCCGACGATCAGCGGCACGGCGATGGCGCCCGCATACATGACGAGCACGTGCTGCAAGCCCAAGGTAAACAGCTTGCCGGCAGGCAGGATTTCATCGACGGGCGATGGCGCGGCAGGCGTGGCGCCAGGCACGCTGCGGTGGATCGATTTCAATCGGGGAGTGGCCATTTACGCTCCATTTCCTGGGTTGCCGCGGCCCGGATGGGCGCAGGTGAAAGGGAAAAGCAAGAGAGAAACGGGACGACAGGAACACAGTGGCGGCGGATGAGGCATGCGAAGCTCCTTGAATGGGACGACCAAGGTATGCCATGCACGCATCGTGCCAGGTGGATTGTATACAGAAATTGTGCCGAAATTCACCAGAGATCAAGCAATTGGGCGATGGATGCACCGTTTTCTCGCATGCCGCCCCGCGCCTGCACCAGAAGGCGGCAAACGGCGGCAGCGCTGGCAGGCCATTGGTGACTGATGGGTGAATCCAGGATCGCCTGTCAAAACCGGCTGCGCGTCGTCATGCGCGGCCCGCGACGCTCACCGCTTCAACGCCACATACTTCGTGCAGTGGCGCTTCCTGAGCAAACCGGGGGCCGTGCCCTCCTTCCACCTGCCACGGTGTTGTCAGGCGCAATCAAGCGTTGTCAGGAGTTATTAGCCCCGGAGCAGGCATCGAGCAGCGCTTCCAGCTGCCGCACATGGGCGGCACGCAATTGCTCGCGCGCCAGCAAGGCTTGCACTTGCTCGAAGATGCCGTGGGACGGCACCGCCGGCAAGGCGGGCGCGACTGGGCGCGTGACCAGGCAAGGCGCGCTCACCGGCCAAACTTCCGCCTGTGATGCCGGCGCCCATGCCGCGCAGCCGGTCAATAAACTCACCAGCAATAGCTCGGCGGCGCACTTGATACTGCGCCTCCTTGCCCGCCACCGCACACTCCGCCCACTCTCACTCTCACGTTCGCTCAGCGGCCTCATGGCATTTCACTGGCGATCAGCGCTTCGGCGGCACGGCAGGCGTCGCCTTCGGGCTGCAGCGCCAGGATGCGCGCCGCTGCCGCTTGCGCCTCTGCCTGCCCGGCCTGCGCACTGGCCAATGCCTGCCCTACCCGCGCCGACCGGCGCGCGCCCTCCTCCCGCATCGCATTGAGCGCCTGGTTCTGGCGCCGCAACAGCCCCTCCACCTCCTGCACTTGCGCCGCGCACGCGGCAAGACCCGCCTCATGTCCCCAGCGTTGCGCGCAAAACACGGCGGCGCCCAGCAGCACCAGCATGGCCAGCACAAACAACGACGGCTTCATGCCAGCACCTTGCGCGCAGCCGCATACAAGGCCAGGCGCTCGGCCAGGCCGTTCACGCCACCGTTGATGCGGCGCGTCACCCGTTCCTGATCACCCGCGTCGGCCAGTCGATTCAAGCCGCGCGATTGCCAGAACCAGCCCGCCGATCGGCAAGCGAAAGTCGCCGCCTCCAGCAACTGCGGCGCCGCCAGCAAATCCAGGCCCAGCGCCACGCCGCACGCCGCATAATTGGCGCGTCCCGTCACCTGCAGCAAACCGCGGCCCTTGAAACGCACGCCATCGCCAGCGATCACATTACCCAGATCCGCCCTCCCCTCATAAGCCGCGCCGCTGGCCAGCTCGCGCACATAGCGCAACTGTCCCGATTCATGGCCCACCTGCGCCAGGAACGACGCCCGGCGCAGCGGCGTATCAATATCGAACTCGGACATCGCCGCATTCAAGGGCGCCAGGAACAGCGTAGCGCGGCGGCCGGCCAACGGCATGATCTGCATCAATTGGGCGCCTGTCACAGCATGCCCCGCACATCCTTGACGGCAGCGGCCGCATCGGCCGCCAGTTCGCCGATATCCTTGCCGCGCCGTTTGTCGAACCAGCGCACGCAAGCGCCCAGCACCCACCAGGCAGGCAAGCCGGCCGCCACCATCACGGGCGCGGCGATGAACAAGAAACCCGTGGCCGGGTCGCCGCCATACAGGCCCGCCACGGTTTTCGCGCTGTCGAACAGGCTGGGCCACCACGACAGCACGGCAGCCACCAGCACGGGGCCGAGAAAGGTGGAAATGATGATGCTGGAACAAAAACGAATAAATGCCTCCTTGGTGGATTGGGGCCACATGAACATGAAGCCCAGCGACGTGGCGGCGGCGCCGGCCAGCACGGGCACGCCAAACAGTTTGATCAATGCGCCGCCGGCGGCGGTGGTTTCGAGGGCCATGATTGCCTTTCAGGTGGTGGGAGTGAGGATGCGCAGCTAGGGAGGAATATCAGAGGCCGACAGCACGAGCATCGCCGTTACATTTCCAGGAAAGAGTGAAACAGTATTTATGCAGGTGGGGAAATGAACAAACCCGCACGCGGCGAGGCGGCGGGCTGGCGTCCGGATGGCGCGAGGCCATGCCGGATGGATAGTGGGCGAAGGGGCCATGAAGGCCGTTCGCTGCGCTGATTTCCCCTATCGGTGTCGCGCCGAAAGCGCGTCTATTACGAGTGGAGAAGCATGTGGTGTACTGCGGTATTGGCTGTGTTGCTGTTGCTGCGTGATCGAGACTCTATTGTAGGGGCGTTTTTTTCATTGCCAGGCATATTGCAAAAAAATTTTCAGTGACCGAGGCGGCGCATGGCGCGGGCGCTGTGCGACTGGAAGATGCCTTCCAGTTCGCTGACCATATCCTTGATGCGTTCGAGCTCGAAGCCGCCGGAACAGCTGATGGCCGCTTCGCCCCCACCGTGGCACGCCTTGCAAACGACAGGCGCGCCGGCCTGCATGGCGGCGACGACGCCCGTGCCGTGGCAGACCTTGCATTTGCTGTCGAGCCAATGCGCGAGCGACGCTTCGGCCACGCGGCGGTACAAGGTATTGGCGGCCTGCGCATCCCAGGCAGTGTTCGCCTTGACCCAGCGCCGCTCGCGGCCTTTGTGCGTCACGGCCGCCGTCCAGGCGCGCAGCAACTGCGCGAGATTGCCGGCATTGCCTTCAAACAGGCGGCTGACGGTGCCGTCCGCATACTTGACGCGGCACAGCAAGGCGCCCATGTCGCCGGCCAGCGCGGCGGCGGCGATGACATCCAGGTCGTGGTGGACGGCATCGTCGCGCAGGTTCTGCGACGACAGCGATGCGATGAATTTTTCTGCGAATCCCATGATATCTCCTCGTTGATACTAATCGTTATTCTGGGCCGGGCCAAACAGGGCCGCCACCAGCGGATCGCGGCTGGCCGTGCCGCGTGCCCAGCTGGCCGTGCGGCGCACTTGCGGCGGCAGCTCGGCCCAGCCATCGACCTCGTCCTCCTGCTCGCCCAGCGCATACAGGGCGGGCCGCTGGCGTCCCGGCTCCGTGCAATGCCGCTGCGCCAGATGAATCTGCCCCATGCCGCACATGTGGCGCAAATAGCGGCTCATGGTGCCCGCATCGAGTCCCAGCAAGGCGGACAACTGCGCCGCGCTGGCCTGGCCCTGCTCGCGTATGTACTGCGCGATGCGGGCGATGTGCAGCTGCGACTTCTTGCTGCGTCCCTGTAACTGGCGCCCCTGCCGTGGCGCCGCCCTGCTTTCAACCAATTGACTGCTGTTCAACATCTGCCTGACCTCCCGTGGTGCCGCCAACCGGCAGACGCTGTAGTGCGTTTGCGACAGGCAACGAGTGGACTTTATCAATCGCTAATGTTAAAGTCAAGCATTTGGTAATTTATCAAACGGTAAATTTCAGGTTTAATGTGGAGATGAATATGTATCAATACAGACGCGATCGCCTGCTGGCCCTGATCCGCGAGCATTACGACAACACGCGCAAGAAAATTTCCGACGTCAGCGGCTGGAGCGAGGCGCGCATCTCGCAAATCCTCTCGCCCAGCTACCGCGAGGGCCGCGCCTTCAGCGAAAAGATCGCGCGCAAGCTGGAAGCGGATCTGCAGTTGGACAGCATGTACTTCGACCAGGGCGCGGCGCCCGACCAGGCGGCCATGGCCGCGCGCGCGCTGGCCGGTGCGCAGCCCGTGGTCGTGGAAGATGGCGAGGATGAACGCTTTTATCCGATCCGCAAGGTGAAATTGCGCCTGTCGGCCGGCATCACGGGCTTTGCCATCGAACCGGAAACGCACGACGGCAGCACCATCAGCGTGCCGCGCAGCTGGGTCGAGCGCAATGGCTACCACCCTGAAAAACTGGTGGCGATCAAGGTCAAGGGCGAGAGCATGGAGCCGGCGCTGTACGAGGACGACGTGGTGATCATCAATACGGCCGACAGCCGGCCGGCCGATGGCGTGGTATTCGCCATCAACTATGAAGGCGAACCGGTGGTCAAACGCATGGCGCGCGATATCGGCGAATGGTGGCTGACGTCGGACAACCCCGACCAGCGCAAATACCACCGCAAACTGTGCCGCGGCAATGAATGCCTGATCGTGGGCAGGGTCGTGCGCAAGGAAAGCGACCGCATTTGAACGCAAAGTTTATCGATTGATAAACTTTGCGCTCGTCATGGCGCTTATGCCAGCGCTACCTGAATCTGCTGCAGCGCGGCCGGATCATCCATCGACGTCAGGTCGCCCGGGCTGCGCCCTTCGCAGATGGCCTGGATCGAACGGCGCAGCAGCTTACCCGAACGCGTCTTCGGCAACTGCGCCACGAACAGCACGCGCGCGGGCCGCGCCACGGCGCCCAGCTGGCGGTCGACGACGGCCATCACTTCGCGCTCCAGCATCGCTTTCGCTTCAACGCTGTCGAAACCCTGCGGATCCTTCAGGATCACGAACGCCATCGCCACCTGGCCTTTGAGCTTGTCCTCCACGCCCACCACCGCCACTTCCGACACGTTCGGATGGCTGGTGATGCTTTCCTCGATTTCGCGCGTGCCCAGGCGGTGGCCGGCCACGTTGATCACGTCGTCCGTGCGGCCCAGAATAAAGTAATAGCCATCCGCATCGCGCACGCCCCAGTCAAACGTGGAATACACTTGCCGGCCGCTGAAAGTGGACCAGTAGGTGTCGACGAAACGCGCATCGTCGCCGTACACCGTCTGCATGCAGCCCGGCGGCAGCGGGCCTTCCAGCACCAGCACGCCCTTCTCGTTCGCGCCGCACTCCTCGCCCGTCGCTTCATTGAGCAGCCTGACCTGGTAGCCGTACATGGCCAGGCCGGGGCTGCCCAGGCGCGTCGGCGTGTCGGCCACGCCTTTTGCCACCGAGAGGATCGGCCAGCCCGTCTCCGTCTGCCAGTAGTTGTCGATGATGTCCACTTTCAGTTCATCGGCGATCCATTGCGAGGTAGTTTCATCGAGCGGCTCGCCCGCCAGGTACAGCGCCTTCAATGACGACAGGTCGTATTTGCGCATCAGTTCCACCGGGTGCTTGCGCAGCACGCGGATGGCAGTCGGCGCCGAGAACATGCGCGTGACCTTGTATTTCTCGACGATGCTCCACCAGATGCCTGCATCGGGACAGGTAGGCAAACCCTCGTACAGGATGGTGGCCATGCCAGCGATCAGCGGACCGTACACGATGTAGGAATGGCCCACCACCCAGCCGATATCCGAGGTGGAAAAGAAGGTTTCGCCGGGCTTGCCGCAGAAGTTGTACTGCATCGACGACGCCAGCGCCACCGCGTAGCCGCCCACGTCGCGCTGCACGCCCTTCGGCTTACCCGTCGTGCCCGAGGTGTACAGCACGTACGACGGTTCATTCGATTCGAGCCAGGTGACGGGTACCCGCGCATCCAGATGCCGCTCGCGCAGTGTCGCGTAATCGACGTCGCGGCCCGGCGTCAGTTCCATCTGCACCAGGTGGCGGTCGACCAGCAGCACCTGCCGCGGCTTGTGCGCGGCGATGCGGATGGCTTCGTCGAGCAGCGGCTTGTAGGCAATCGCCTTGCCATTGCGCGAACCGGCATCGGCGGAAAACACCAGCTTGGGCTGCGCATCGTCGATGCGGCTGGCCAGGCTGTTGGCGGCAAAGCCGCCGAACACCACGGAATGCACGGCGCCGATACGGGCGCAAGCGAGCATGGCGAACGCCGCCTCGGCGATCATCGGCATGTAGATCAGGACGCGGTCGCCCTTGACCACGCCCAGCGACAGCAACATGGCGGCGCAGCGCTCCACCTCGCGCTGCAGCTCGCGAAAGCTGTAGCTGCGCTCCGTGTTCGTTTCGGTGGAAATGGCGATCAGCGCGGCGGCATCGCCCTGGCTGTCCACCCAGCGGTCAACGGCGTTGTGGCACAAATTCGTGGTGCCGCCGACGAACCACTTGGCGAACGGTGGGCGCGAATAATCGAGCACTTGCGAAAACGGGGCGTTCCAGTCGATCTTGTCCGCTTCCTCGCGCCAGAAAGCCTCTGGCGTGTCGATCGAGCGTTGATAAAATGCTGCGAAATTCATGTCTCCTCCGGTATGCGTGCAATCTGGTATCGGGCTTGGGCGAACTGGCCTGGCCACGTTATGTTTACTATTTGTGTAGCATCCACCTGGGTCTTTCTTCCTTTATCTGCGTATGGATGCCCTCTCCAAAGATTTTTCAAACAGTTTTTTCGAGAAAGCGAACATCGCTGGCTGCGCCGCCTCGCAAGCGCGGCGCTCGGCGGCAATCCTGTCGCGATTCGCCGCCAAGGTGGCGCTGGTCAGCGGCATGCCGAACTGGCCATCGCCCGGCGCACCGTCCTTGTGCGTCATGACGCGCTGCATGACGATGTCGCCCAGTGCCTTCTTGAAGTGCCCTGCTTCCCAGTACCAGCGCGTGCTGGCGTGGCGCTGTTGTTGCGTGGGGATAGGCTCGCAGTTGTAAGGGCCAAAGCCGCTGAAATCGGTCACGCTGATGCTGGCGGAAGGGTTCTTTTCCTTTACTGCCGCCACTTCCTGCACCACCTGCTGTTTCCACTCTTCGAACAGGGGCCACAGGCCTGCTCCTTCGAACAGGGTGAGCATCTGCGCGTGGTAGGGATAGATCACCAGCTTGATTTCGGCCTGCGTGGCCGACATCGCCAGCAAGAACTCGTGCAGCGATTGAAAATCGCCGTCAGCAAAATCGGTTTTCGACATGGTGACAAATCGGGCGGCGCTTTTCTGCGCCCGATGCCTGAATACCTTGTCATAGCCATCGCGGACCGCATGTGCGCCATAGTCCAGCGCGGGATTGAGGCCGCTTGGCTCGATGGTGAACGCCGCCTTGTCATGCTGGATAAGCGGCGTCTTCACGGCGTCCTTGACCGAGGCCAGAGAAAACAAGGTGTCGAAACACCAAAATCCAGGAAGATGGCTGGACGGCGCCTCTGCGCGCGCCGGCGGCGCGATGGCCGGCTTCAGAAAATCGATGAATTCAAGGCCCACGATCACCGTCCCCGGCTTGATGCCAGCCTGGGTCAGCCGCCCGAACTGGCTGATGGCCGTCGCCATCCCCGTGCCGGGAATTCCCATGTTGTAGCCAGCGCCCTGCATTGCGCCAAATGCAGCGGCACGCGGATCGAAGCCGATCTCGGCGCGCGAGTTGCCCAGGATGATGAAGCGCGGCCGCAAGCGCAGCGCGTGTTCGTGCTTGATCTGGCTCTGGTAGCGTTCCAGGCCAGGCTTGACGGCGTTGAAGTTTTCGCGCCTTGCCACGCCATATAAATTGTAGGGGTCGACGATGTACACAAAGGCGCATACCAGGCAGGCGCAGGACAGCAGCACCAGCGTGAGGATGGACAGATAACGGGCATAAGAAGGTCTGCTCATTTTCAGCGCTCCCCCGTCAAAACTGGAAATACAGGAAATCGGCGGGCTGGTTCAGGGCCAGGATGCTCGCCAGCGCCAGCAGCGCGATGGCCGCCGCCCACGCCGGCGAAGCACGCCACGTCAGCAGGCGCGCCATGTGGGGACCTGCCGCTCCTGCCGTGCTGGCACGCTGAAAATCCAGCGCCGGGGTACAGCGGCGCATGATCTGCTGCGTGTTCGGAAAGGCGAAGGCGAGCAGCGCCGCAATGCCTATCCACACCCAGGTTTTGACGAACTGGAAGCCTTCGCCCAGGTAAAACGTCACGCCCACCGTTTCCAGCAAGCGCTGCAGCGCAGGCACGCGGCTGGCCAGCGCGTCGGGTATGGCAATGCCGTTGCCACCCGCCATGCCCTGCAGGATAGCCCATGACGTCGCCATGTCCGGTGCGCGGAAAAAGACCCAGGCAACGCAGACGGCGGCAAAGGTGATGACGGTGGCGACGATCTTCCACGTCCGGCTATCGAGCGGCAGATGCAGGCGCCGCGCAACCTCGCTCCAGCCCTTGTGAATAGCCAGATAAGCGCCGTGCAGGAATCCCCAGACGATGAAATTCCACCCGGCGCCATGCCACAGGCCGCCCAGCACCATGGTGATCATCAGGTTCAGGTAGTGACGCACGGGCCCGCAGCGCTTGCCGCCCAGCGGGATATACAGGTAATCGCGCAGGAAGCGCGACAGGGTCATGTGCCAGCGGCGCCAGAATTGCGCGATATTGCGCGCTTTGTAGGGCGAGTCGAAGTTCAAGGGCAGGCGCACGCCAAATAATCGCGACAAGCCGATGGCCATGTCGGAATAGCCGGAGAAATCGAAGTACAGCTGAAACGCGTACGCCAATACCCCGCCCCAGGCGGCCAGCAGCGATGGCGCGGCCGGATCGCTGAATAAGGGCGCCGCGTACGGGCCGATGTTATCGGCCACCAGTACTTTCTTGGCCAGTCCGATGATGAAAATCGTCGAGCCGATGGCCACATTCCTGCCCGAAAGGCGGAAGATGCGCCGGTCCGCAAACTGCGGCATCATCTCCTTGTGGTGCAGCACCGGGCCGGCAATCAGGTGGGGGAAATACGTGACGAACAGCAGATAGTGGACAAAACGGCTTTCCTGCGCCTTGCCCTGGTAGGTATCGACCAGGAAGGCGATCTGGGTAAACGTAAAAAACGAAATCCCGATCGGCAGCACCACGTGCAGGATGGGCATGGGCTGCGCCAGCAATTGCGCCAGGCTGGCAACGAAGAAACCCGCATATTTGTAATAGGCGAGCAGGCCCAGGTTGGCGGCGATGGCCGCGATCAACAGGCCCTTGCGGTGGCGGCTGCGTCCCGGCCCCAGCACGGTGGCGCAGCCATAATTGAAGACGATGGAGCCGAGCAGCAGCGGCAGGTAGCGGTAGTCCCACCAGCCGTAGAAAAACAGCGAGGCGCCGGCCAGCCAGGCGGCGGCCCATAAGCGGCTGCGTCGTCCCAGAATGAAAAAACCGGCCAGCGTGACGGGCAGATATGCAAACAGGAAGACGTAGGAGTTAAATAGCATCTGTTCACCAGTCAGGAAGCATGGGAGTGCGCCACCGCATGCGCATCGCGGCTGACGCTCCCCCATTTTCCTTGTCGCTCAGTTTCTTTGCTAGCAGAAATATCAACTGATCTGCATGCGCATTCGCCTGTTTGGCTTTAAAACGCGTCGCCGGGTATGCGCACCACGCCTTCCATCAGCACGCGCGCGCTGCGGCTCATGATGGCCTTGGTGACGCTCCAGACGCCATCGGCCAGCGCCGCTTCCGCGCCCACCATCAGGGTGCCGGACGGGTGGCCGAAGCGCACCGAGTTGCGGGGACCGCCGCCCGCCGCCAGATTGACCAGTGTGCCGGGGATGGCCGCCGCCGTGCCGATGGCGACAGCGGCCGTGCCCATCATGGCGTGGTGCAGCTTGCCCATGGACAGCGCGCGCACCAGCAGGTCGATCTCGCCCGCTGCCACGTTTTTCCCGCTGGATGACACATAGCCGGCCGGCTTGGCGACAAACGCCACTTTCGGCGTGTGCTGGCGCTTCGCCGCTTCATCGAGGTGGGATATCAAACCCATGCGCAGGGCGCCATGCGCGCGGATGGTCTCGAAGCGGGCCAGTGCGGCCAGATCGCCATTGATGGCGTCCTGCAGCTCCGTGCCCGTGTAGCCGATGGCGTCCGCGTCGACAAAAATCGTCGGGATGCCGGCGTTGATCATCGTGACTTTCAACACGCCGATGCCGGGCACGTCGAGGTCGTCGACCAGGTTGCCCGTGGGGAACATGGCAGAGGTGCTACCGTCGCCGCCCTCTTCGTCCGCGGCCGGATCAATGAATTCCAGTTTTACTTCGGCGGCCGGGAAGGTCACGCCATCGAGTTCGAAGTCGCCCGTTTCCTGTACTTCGCCGTTGGTCATGGGGACGTGGGCGATGATGGTTTTGCCGATATTGGCTTGCCAGATGCGCACCGTGGCGATGCCGTTTGCCGGCACGCGGGCGACGTCCACCAGCCCGCTGGCGATGGCGAACGAGCCAACGGCGGCCGACAGGTTGCCGCAATTGCCGCTCCAGTCGACAAAGGGTTTGTCGATGGAGACCTGGCCGAACAGGTAGTCGACGTCGTGCTCAAGCTTGCTGCTTTTCGCCAGGATCACCGTCTTGCTGGTGCTCGAGGTGGCGCCGCCCATGCCGTCGATCTGCTTGCCGTACGGGTCGGGGCTGCCGATCACGCGCAGCAGCAGCGCATCGCGTGCGGCGCCCGGCACTTGCGCGCTGGCCGGCAAATCCTGCAGGCGGAAGAACACGCCCTTGCTGGTGCCGCCGCGCATGTAGGTGGCGGGGATTTTGATTTGGGGGGTGTGGGTCATTGTATATTTCCGCAGAAGTTCTTTGCCTGCGCTGCGAGGACGACAGCCTCCCCGCAACACAAAGCTGGGGTCAGACCCGGCGGGTCTGACCCCTGGTTTACGCTGCCTTGGACGACTCGAGGAAATCCTGCGCGAACCGCTGCAAGACACCGCCGGCCTCATAGATCGACACCTCTTCCGCCGTATCGAGGCGGCAAGTGACAGGCACTTGCACCGTTTCGCCGTTCTTGCGGTGGATGACGAGGGTCAAAGTGGAGAGCGGCGTGCGCTCGCCGACGACGTCATAGGTTTCGCTGCCGTCCAGGCCCAGGGTCTTGCGGTTCACGCCGGGGAGGAATTCCAGCGGCAAGACGCCCATGCCCACCAGGTTGGTGCGGTGGATGCGTTCGAAGCCTTCGGCCACGATGGCTTCCACGCCGGCCAGGCGCACGCCCTTGGCGGCCCAGTCGCGCGAGGAACCCTGGCCATAGTCGGCGCCGGCGATGATGATCAATGGCTGCTTGCGCTCCATGTACACCTCGATGGCTTCCCACATGCGCGAGATCGTGCCTTCCGGCTCGATGCGCGTGAGCGAACCGGCTTTGACTTTGCCGTCCTCGATGACCATCTCGTTTTTCAGGGTCGGGTTGGCAAACGTGGCGCGTTGCGCCGTCAGATGGTCGCCCCGGTGCGTGGCGTAGGAATTGAAGTCTTCTTCCGGTAAACCCATTTTCGCCAGGTATTCGCCGGCCGCGCTATCGAGCATGATGGCGTTCGATGGCGACAGATGGTCGGTGGTGATGTTGTCGCCCAAAACGGCCAGCGGACGCATGCCCTTCAATGGCCGCGCGCCAGCCAGCGCGCCTTCCCAGTACGGCGGACGGCGGATATACGTCGTCTGCGGACGCCAGTCGTACAGGGGGCTGACCTTGACGCCGTCGTCCGCCTGCGCGGCAAACATCGGAATGTACACCTTGCGGAACTGCTCCGGCTTGACGCTGGAGGCGACGATGGCGTCGATTTCCTCGTCGGACGGCCAGATATCCTTCAGCAAAATCGGCTTGCCGTCCGCGTCAATCCCCAGCACATCCTTCTCGATATCGAAGCGGATGGTGCCGGCGATCGCGTAGGCCACCACCAGCGGCGGCGAGGCGAGGAAAGCCTGCTTCGCGTACGGGTGGATGCGGCCGTCGAAGTTGCGGTTGCCCGACAGGACAGCCGTGGCGTACAGGTCGCGCGACACCACTTCATCCTGGATCACGGGGTCGAGCGCGCCCGACATGCCGTTGCACGAAGTGCAGGCGAAAGCCACGACGCCAAAGCCCAGTGTTTCGAGCTCCGGCATCAGGCCCGCTTCCTGCAGATACAGTTCCACGGTTTTCGAGCCGGGCGCCAGCGACGATTTCACCCAAGGTTTACGGGTCAAACCGAGGCGGTTCGCATTGCGCGCGATCAGGCCGGCGGCGATCATGTTGCGCGGGTTGTTCGTGTTGGTGCAGCTGGTAATGGCCGCGATGATGACGGCGCCGTCCGGCATCTTGCCCGGCTCGTTTTCCACCACGCCGGAAATGCCGCGCGCGGCCAGTTCCGACGTCGGTACGCGGTTGTGCGGATTCGACGGCCCGGCGATATTGCGCACCACGGACGACAGGTCAAACGTCAATACGCGCTCGTACTGCGCGTCGACCAGGCTGTCGGCCCACAGGCCCGTCTCTTTGGCGTACAGCTCCACCAGTTTCACCAGTTCGTCGTCGCGGCCCGTCAGTTTCAAATACTTGATGGTTTGCGCGTCGATGTAGAACATGGCGGCCGTGGCGCCAAATTCCGGCGCCATGTTGGAAATCGTGGCGCGGTCGCCCAGGGTCAGGTGCGATGCGCCTTCGCCAAAAAATTCCAGGTAGGACGAGACGACCTTCTGCTTGCGCAGGAACTCCGTCAGCGCCAGCACGGTATCGGTAGCCGTGATGCCAGGCTGCGGTTTGCCCGTCAGCTTGACGCCGATGATGTCGGGCAAACGCATCCACGAGGCGCGGCCCAGCATCACGCTTTCCGCTTCCAGGCCGCCCACGCCGATGGCGATCACGCCCAGCGCGTCGACCATCGGCGTATGCGAATCCGTGCCCACCAGGGTGTCGGGATAGGCCACGCCGTTCTGCACCTGGATCACGGGCGACATGCGCTCGAGGTTAATCTGGTGCAGGATGCCGTTACCCGGCGGGATCACGTCGACGTTTTTAAAGGCTTTCTTGGTCCAGTCGATGAAGTCGAAACGGTCTTCGTTGCGGCGGTCTTCGATGGCGCGGTTCTTGGCGAAGGCGTCGGGGTCGAAACCGCCGCATTCGACGGCCAGCGAGTGGTCGACCACCAGCTGCGTCGGCACCACCGGGTTGACCAGGGCCGGGTCGCCGCCCTGGGCCGCGATGGCGTCGCGCAAGCCGGCCAGGTCGACCAGGGCCGTCTGGCCCAGGATGTCATGGCAGACGACGCGCGCGGGGAACCACGGGAAATCGAGGTCGCGCCGGCGTTCGATGAACTGGCTCAGCGAAGCATTCAATGTCGCCGGGTCGCAGCGGCGCACCAGGTTTTCCGCCAGTACGCGCGAGGTGTAGGGCAAGGTGGCGTAGGCGCCTGGCTGGATCGCATCGACGGCGGCGCGCGTGTCGAAGTAGTCTAGCTGGGTGCCCGGCAAGGGCTTGCGGTGCAAGGTATTCATCGGGGTAGTCAATGCAGTACTCATTATTTGCGGTCCTTGATCGGCACGAATTCCAGATCTTCCGGGCCCACGTAGTTGGCGCTCGGGCGGATGATCTTGTTGTCGATGCGCTGTTCGATGATGTGGGCGGCCCAGCCCGAGGTGCGCGAGATGACGAACAGCGGCGTAAACATCGCCGTCGGCACGCCCATCATGTGGTAGGACACGGCCGAGAACCAGTCCAGGTTCGGGAACATGTTCTTGATTTCCCACATGACCGATTCCAGGCGCTCGGCGATGTCGAACATTTTCGTGGAACCGGCTTCCTGCGACAGCGAACGGGCCACTTCCTTGATGACGACGTTGCGCGGATCGGAAATCGTGTAGACGGGGTGGCCGAAGCCGATCACCACTTCCTTGTTGGCGACGCGCTCGCGGATATCGGCTTCCGCTTCGTCCGGGTTGTCGTAGCGTTTCTGGATCTCCAGCGCCACTTCATTCGCGCCGCCGTGTTTCGGACCGCGCAGCGCGCCGATGGCGCCCGTGATGGCCGAGTGGATGTCCGAACCCGTGCCGGCGATGACGCGGCTGGTGAAGGTCGAGGCATTGAATTCGTGTTCCGCGTACAGGATCAGCGACGTGTGCATGGCTTTTTCCCACGACGCCGACGGTTTTTCGCCATGCAGCAGGTGCAGGAAGTGGCCGCCGATCGAGTCGTCGTCCGTTTCCACTTCGATGCGCTTGCCGTTATGGCTGTAGTGGTACCAGTACAGCAGCATGGAGCCGAACGACGCCATCAGGCGGTCGGCGATGTCGCGCGCGCCCGGCGCGTTATGGTCGTCTTTTTCCGGCAAGGTGCAGCCCAGCACGGACACGCCTGTGCGCATCACGTCCATCGGGTGGGCGGCGGCGGGCAGCGCTTCCAGCGCCAGCTTCACGGCCGACGGCAAGCCGCGCAGCGATTTCAATTTGGCCTTGTAGCCTTTCAGTTCGGCGGACGTCGGCAGCTTGCCGTGCACCAGCAGATAGGCGATTTCCTCGAACTCGCAGCTGTCGGCCACGTCCAGGATGTCATAGCCGCGGTAATGCAAATCGTTGCCGGTCTTGCCGACCGAGCACAGCGCCGTGTTGCCGGCGGTGACGCCGGACAGGGCGACGGATTTTTTAGGCTTGAAAGTGGCGGCTTGCGGTGCGTTCATTGATTTCTCCAAAAATTGACTAGTCTCGGTTGCATCACTGCGGGGCCGGCATGCGGCCCCTGCTTCTTGCTTATTTCTGCTTATTTCTTTTGCGCGGCGAACAGCGCGTCGAGCTTTTGTTCGAAGTCATGGTAATTGATCGATTCATACAGCTCCATGCGCGTCTGCATGGTGTCGACGACGTTCTTTTGCGTGCCGTCGCGGCGCAGCGCCTGGTACACGTTTTCCGCCGCCTTGTTCATGGCGCGGAAAGCGGACAGCGGATACAGCGCCAGGCCCACGTGCGCGCTGCGCAATTCGTCCAGCGTGAACAGCGGCGTGGAACCGAATTCCGTGATGTTGGCCAGGATAGGCACGTTGACGGCCTTGGCGAAGGTGGCGTACATGTCCAGATCCGTGATGGCTTCCGGGAAGATCATGTCGGCGCCCGCTTCGACGCAGGCGACGGCGCGTTCCAGTGCCGATTCCAGGCCATCGACTGCCAGCGCATCGGTGCGCGCCATGATGACGAAGTTCGGGTCCGTGCGCGCATCGACGGCCGCCTTGATGCGGTCGACCATTTCTTCCTTGCTCACGATTTCCTTGCCAGGACGGTGGCCGCAGCGCTTGGCGCCCACTTGGTCTTCAATGTGCAGGCCGGCCGCGCCGAACTTGATCATCGATTTCACGGTGCGCGCCACGTTGAATGCGGACGAACCGAAACCCGTGTCGGCGTCGACCAGCAGCGGCAGGTCGCACACGTCGGTGATGCGGCGGATGTCGGTCAGCACATCGTCCAGGCTGGAAATGCCCAGGTCAGGCAAGCCCAGCGAGCCGGCCGCGACGCCGCCGCCGGACAGGTAGATGGCCTTGTAACCGGCGCGCTTGGCCAGCAAGGCGTGGTTGGCGTTGATGGCGCCGACGACTTGCAACGGGGATTCTTCCTGGACGGCCTTGCGGAATGCGGCACCTGCGGAGTATTGAGTCATGTGTTCACCTTATGGGTTTCGGATGGTCCCGAATGTTTCACGGAGTGGCTATGAGCATAAGTATTGCAAATGCCGTGCCAGGCCCCTTCGACCAGTGGAAAAACCCGTTGTCGCAGAGCGAAAAGGTGGGCAAACGGCTGTGGGGGCCGCGCAGCGTGGCTGTCACGCGAGGGAACAGCGATGTCACGTTTGGCGTCAACAACGTTTCACATTTGTTTCAATCAATTCATTTTGAAACATTGAATGAAACATGCAACAGACAGGAAAACAGCGCGGATGAAAAAAAGCCGGCGGGCGCCGGCTGAGAGTGATATTAGGAGCTAAAACTAGGCCAGCCGCACCAGCGGATTGGCGATGATGTTGTCGATCTGGCGCACGGCTTCTTCGCAGGCGGCGGCAATGGCGCCCTCCTCGTCGTCGCGCACGAATTGCATGGTCGAGCCTTCGAATACTTCCAGGCCTTCCACGGTGGCGCGTTCGATATCGCAACTGGCCGACCATTTGCCGTCGGTGGTGGGCACGGCCAGGGGAACGATTTCCCAGCCTTTATAGTGAATTTTAGAACTGCTATCCATGGGGTGCCTCCTTGGTGACTGACTCAATAGTGGAAATCGTAGCATGAAGCGCGACTGGCAGCGACGTGTTTCACGCGCCAGCCGTAGTCAGGCGCAGTTTCGGGCTAAACGATTTACGCTCGCTCAAGGGCGCAGCAGATTATCCACTTCCGTCCTGGCCACTTCCAGGCCAGCCGTGCAAGCCGTCTCGGGCGCCGCATAGCCGCCCAGGGTGCGGCTGCGCGTGATCGCCTGCGCCTCGGGTTCACCTTCGCGCCGCAGGCGGTAGGTAAAATCCCATAAATCGTCGTTGTCCTTTTGCGGGGTCACGGAAATCGTAAAACCGCGGTAGTGTTCGCTGCGTGCAGTGATATCGTTCATGAATTCCTCCTTGGAAGAATGAGGTTACCATGCTGCAAGCGCCAGGGTGCGCACGACTGTGACGGACGCTTATCTGTTTTTCGCATGTTAAATGTCGATTTGCAGCATTTTTTTAGCCAACTCTGACGATATAATGCCTTTCCCTTGCCCGTCCCTTGCCGCCGTGATGACTCCACAAATCCAAGCTTTCTTCGACCCCGCCACCGCCACCGTCACCTATGTTGTCTACGAAGCCGATGGCCGCGACTGCGCCATCATCGATTCCGTGCTCGACTACGACCCCAAGGCGGGCCGCACCTCGACCGCCTCGGCCGACAAGGTGATCGCTTTCGTGCGCGAACACGGCTTGCAGTGCCGCTGGCTGCTGGAAACCCATGCGCATGCCGACCACTTGTCCGCCGCGCCCTACCTGCAGCAGCAGCTGGGCGGCGACGTGGCCATCGGCGCCGCCATCCAGACGGTGCAACAGGCGTTCGCGGCCGTCTACCACCAGGACGGCGCCAGGGCCGACGGCTCGCAGTTCGACCAGCTGTTCGCGCCCGACCAGGTGTTTCATATCGGCAAGCTGGAAGTACGCGCACTGCACGTGCCCGGCCACACGCCGGCCGACCTGGCGTACCAGATCGGCGACGCCGTCTTCGTCGGCGACACCCTGTTCATGCCGGACGTGGGCTCGGCCCGCTGCGATTTTCCCGGCGGCTCGGCCTCCCTCTTGTACCGCTCCGCGCAACGATTGCTGTCGCTGCCGCCGCAAACGCGGCTGTTCATGTGCCACGACTACCCGCCCAACGGCCGCGAGGCGCGCTGGGAGGTGACGGTGGCGGAACAACGGGCCAGCAACATCCACTTGCGCGACGGCATCACGGAAGAACAATTCGTGGCCATGCGCACCAGCCGCGACGCCACCCTCGACATGCCGACCTTGATCCTGCCCGCCATCCAGGTCAACATCAATGCGGGCAAGCTGCCCGAGCCGGAAGACAACGGCGTGCGCTACCTCAAAATACCGCTGAACGCGATCTAGCCTGGCGATGTAGTCCTTCCGTTCACATGGCGTCAAACGCAATAACACAATGCAAATGATGCGTCTTCCGCCATGCCAGATCCCTCAGTACCATGTGGTGACCCTATTCGAGGATCCACCACGCCATGCAAGCACCTTCAAAACCCGCTCCACCCGACCAGCAAGCCACCGAAGCCGGTAGCGCCACGCGCCCCGTGCGCGGCGCGCTTGCCAGCCTGTCCCTGGCGATGCTGCTGCCCGCGCTGGGTACCAGCATCGCCAACGTGGGCTTGCCCGACATGGCCAGGGCCCTGCAGGCACCGTTCCAGGATGTGCAATGGATCGTGCTGGCCTATCTGCTGGCCATCACCGCGCTGATCGTCAGCGTGGGCCGCCTTGGCGACCTGCTTGGCCGGCGCCGCCTGCTGCTGGCCGGCATCGCCTTGTTTGCCGTCGCCTCCATCCTGTGTGCCCTGGCGCCCACCTTGTGGCTGCTGGTTGCCGCGCGCGCCCTGCAGGGCCTGGGCGCGTCCGTCATGATGGCGCTGACCATGGCCTTTGTCGGCAGCACCGTGCCCAAGGCCAGAACGGGCAGCGCCATGGGCCTGCTCGGCACCATGTCGGCCGTCGGCACCACGCTTGGCCCCGCGCTGGGCGGCCTGCTGATCGCGCACTTCGGCTGGCAAGCCATTTTCCTCGTCAACGTGCCGCTGGCCGGCGTGGCGCTGCTGCTGGCCTGGCGCTTTCTGCCAGCCGACCAGCGCGGCGCCAACGCCAAGCGTCCCGTCTTCGACCACCGCGGCACCGTGCTGCTGGCCCTGACCCTGTGCGCCTATGCGCTGGCGATGACCGTGGGCCGCGGCCATTTCAGCGTGCGCAACGTCGCGCTGCTGCTGGCCGCCTGCGTCGGCGCCATCCTGTTCGTCCGCGTCGAACTGAAGGCGCCGGCGCCGCTGATACGCCTGGCCATGCTGCGCGCGCCCGTGCTCAGCGCCGGCCTGGCGACCAGCATGCTGGTCTCGACGGTGATGATGTCCACCCTGGTGGTCGGCCCCTTCTATCTGGCGCGCGGCCTGGGCCTGGGCACGGCCGCCACCGGCATGGTGCTGGCGGCCGGGCCGCTGGTGGCGGCGTTCTGCGGCGTGCCGTCCGGCTGGCTGGTGGACCGCTACGGCGCGCAGCGCATGGGCGGCGCGGGCCTGTGCGGCGCGGCCTTCGCCTGCCTGGCGCTGGCCCTGCTGCCCGCCAGCCTGGGCATTGCCGGCTACGTCGTCCCGATCATGCTGCTGACGGCCAGCTATGCGCTGTTCCAGGCAGCCAACAATACGGCCGTGATGGTCGATATCGTTCCAGAGCAGCGCGGCGTCATCTCCGGCATGCTCAATCTGTCGCGCAATCTGGGCCTCGTCACGGGCGCCTCCGTGATGGGCGCCGTCTTCGCTGCTGGCACCAGCGATATCGCCAGTGCTCCGCCAGCCGCCATGGTCGGCGGCATGCACGCCACCTTTGCCGTCGCCAGCGCGCTGGTGCTCGCCGCGCTGGCCATTTTCGCGCTCGGCCGCGCCCTGGCCAAGCCACCCACGCCTTCTGGAGACCCCGCATGATGCGCCCCCGTCCGATCCCGTCCCTGCCCGTCCCGCTGTTACTGCTGCTGGCCCTGGCCTGCGGCGCCACGTTATCCGGCTGCGGCCGTTCCCAGGCCGCGCCTGGCGGCCCGCCGCCCAAGGCCACCGTGTCCGTGGCGCTGCCCGAATCGTCGATGGTGCAGGCGACCCTCGACTACACGGGCCGCATCGAACCGTCGCAGCGCGTGGAAGTGCGCTCGCGCGTGTCCGGCTATTTGCAGCAGATCGTCTTTCGCGACGGCCAGCAGGTCAAGGCCGGCGATGCGCTGTTCGTCATCGACCCGCGCCCCTTCGCGGCGGCGCGCGACCGTGCCCGGGCCGGCCTGGCCCAGGCCAATGCACGCAGCAAGCTGGCCACGGCCCAGTTCGAGCGCAGCAGCCGGCTGCAGCAAACGGGCGCGGCCAGCACCGAGGAGCTGGAACGGGCGCGCGGCGAACTGGAAGGCGCGCAGGCGGCCGTCATGCTGAGCCAGGCGGAATTGCGCAGCGCCGAACTGGAACTGTCTTTTACCACCATGCGCGCGCCCATCGCCGGCACGGTGTCGGACCGCCGCGTCGATGTCGGCAACTACGTGGCCGGCGGCGCGGCGCAAAGCGGCGTGCTGACCACCATCGTCGCGCACAGCCCCGTGCGCGCCATGGTCGACCTGTCGGAAGCGGATTTCCAGCGCCTGCACCAGCAAAGCAAACTGCCATCGAAGGTGCAACTGGCATTCGACGGCGGCGGCCCCGCGCAGGATGCCAGCGTCGACTTTGTCGACAACGAAATCAGCGCCCGTTCGGGCACCGTGCGCCTGCGCGCCAGCCTGGCCAACGCCAACCGCGCCATCATGCCGGGCAGCTTTGCCCGCGTGCGCATCCCCGTCGGCGCGGCGCAGCAGCGCCTGCTGGTGCCCGACGCCGCCATCCTCAGCGACCAGAATACAAAAATGGTGTTCGTCGTGGACGCGGCGGGCAAGGTGGCGCCGCGCAAGCTGGAACTGGGCGGCCTGCAGGGCGACAAGCAGATCGTGCTGTCCGGCCTCGGACCGCACGATAAAGTCATCGTCTCCGGCGCGGCCAAGGTGCGCCCGGGCGACCAGGTGCTGGTGGCCGCTGCGCGCGCCAACGGCGCATAAGGAGAGAGCATGCGTTTTTCCCGATTTTTCATCCGCCGTCCCGTGTTTGCCATCGTGCTGTCGATCCTGATCACCCTGGTGGGCGCGGTGTCGGCCATGCGTCTGCCGATCTCGGAGTTTCCCGAGATCGTGCCGCCCACGGTGACCGTGAAGGCCAGCTACCCGGGCGCCTCGGCGCAGGAAATCGCCGACACCGTCGCCGCGCCGATCGAACAGGAGATCAACGGCGTCGACGGCATGCTCTACCTGTCCTCGCAATCGGTGGGCGATGGCAAGCTGACCATCAGCGTGGTGTTCAAGGCGGGCACCAACGTCGAACAGGCCCAGTCGCTGGTGCAGAACCGCGTGGCGGTAGCCGAAGCGCGCCTGCCCGATGCCGTGCGTCGGCTGGGCCTGGCCGTCAAGAAGGCATCGCCCGACCAGCTGATGGTGGTGCTGTTCGATTCACCCAAAGGCACGCGCGACCAGCAGTACATTTCCAACTTCATCGGCACGGCCATCAAGGACAAGCTGGCCCGCGTCGAAGGCGTGGGAGACATCTACACGCGCGGCGCGCGCGACTTCTCGATGCGCATCTGGCTCGACCCGGCGCGCGTGGCCTCGCTGGGGTTGACGGCGCAGGAAGTGATTGCGGCCGTGCGGCAAGCCAATTCCCAGGTCGCCGCCGGCGTATTGAACCAGCCGCCCGGCGGCAGCGACGGCGCCTTCCAGGTACAGGTGCAGGCGCAAAGCCGCCTGCGCGACGTGGCCGAATTCGAAGCCATCGTCGTGGCCGCCCATGCCGGCGGCGGCGTGGTGCGCCTGCGCGACGTGGCGCGCGTCGAGATGGGCGCACAGGATTACACGGAAAGCGGCTTCGTCGACAAGCGCACGGCCATCGCGCTGAGCATCAGCCTGCTGCCCGGCTCAAACGCGCTGGCCACGGGCGACCGCGTGCTGGAGCTGCTGGCAAAAATGGAAGCCGACTTCCCGCAAGACGTCGCCTACCACAGCTATTACAATCCGACTGAATTCATCCGCTCTTCGATCGACAAGGTGCGCGACACCATCTTCGAGGCGGCCCTGCTGGTGTGCCTGGCCATGCTGCTGTTCCTCGGCTCGTGGCGCGCCGCCATCATTCCCATCCTGGCCATTCCCGTGTCCCTCGTCGGCACCTTCAGCGTGCTGGCGGCGATGGGCTATAGCCTCAATACCCTGTCATTGTTTGGCCTGGTGCTGGCGATCGGCATCGTCGTCGATGACGCCATCGTGGTGGTGGAAAACGTCGAGCGGCACATGGAGGACGGCATGAGTCCCGTCGCCGCGGCGCAGCGCAGCATGGACGAAGTGGGCTTCGCCCTGGTCGCCATCGCGCTGGTGCTGGTGGCGGTCTTCGTGCCGACGGCCTTCATCGACGGCATCTCCGGCATGTTCTACCGCCAGTTCGCCGTCACCATCGCCGCCTCCACCGTGATCTCGGCGCTGGTGTCGCTGACGCTGTCGCCGGCCCTGGCCGCGCTGCTGCTCAAGCCGCGGCACGATGCCAACAGCCTGGGCGCGCGCTGGATGCGCATTTTCAACCGCGGCTTTTCCCGCCTGACAGACGGCTACGTGCGGCTGACGGGGCGCATCCTCTCGCGGCGCTGGCTGATGCTGCCCGTGTACTTGCTGCTGGCGGGCCTGACCCTGTGGCGCCTGGACGCGACGCCGCGCGGTTTCGTGCCGCAGCTGGACCGCGGCTACGCCATCGTCTCGATCCAGCTGCCGGCCGGTTCGACCCTGGCGCGCACCAGCGAAGTGGTGCAGGACGCCACGGCCCGCCTGTTGAGCCACCCCGGCGTGGCCCACACGGCCGCCTTCGTCGGCACGGATGGCGCCACGTTTACGTCCGCGCCCAACACGGCCGTCATCTTCACCATGTTCAAGGACTTCGGCGCGCGCGCCAGCGATGGCCTGGACGGCCCGGCCATGCTGGGCGCCATGCGCGCCAGGCTGGCGCCCATCAGCGCGGCGCGCGTGATGGTGATACCGCCACCGTCCGTGCGCGGCATCGGCACGGGCGGCGGCTTCAAGCTGATGCTGCGCGACACGGCAGGCCTGGGACCGCAAGCCTTGCAGGCGGCCGCGCGCGCCATCGTCGAGGAAGCGGGCACGCTGCCCTCGGTAACGGGCGCCTTCACGCCGTTCAACGCCATGAGTCCGCAGATCAAGGTTGAACTGGACCGCACCAAGGCCGAATACCTGGGCGTGCCGCTGCTGCGCCTCAACGAAACCTTGCAAAGCTACATGGCGCCCGTGTTCGTCAACGACATGAACCTGATGGGCCGGGTGTGGCGCGTCACCGCCCAGGCGGACGCGCCCTACCGGCGCAGCGTGGCCGACCTGGCAGCCCTGAAGACGCGCGCCGCCAACGGCGACATGGTCCCGCTGGGCAGCGTGGCCGCCTTCAGCGAAGGCACGGCGCCATTCCGCGTGCCGCGCTACAACCTGTATCCAGCGGCCGAAATCCAGGGCAGCACCAAGGCTGGCTACTCGACGGGGCAGACCATCGCCGCGATGGAAGAACTGCTCAAGGCCCGCCTGCCGGACGGCTTCGACTACGAGTGGACGGAACTGGCGCTGCAGGAAAAGCACGCGGGCGGCAGCACCGGCATGGTGCTGGGCCTGGCCGTGCTGCTCGTATATCTGCTGCTGGCGGCCCTGTTTGAAAGCTGGCTGCTGCCCCTGTCCGTCGTGCTGATCGTGCCCAGCTGCGTGCTGGCCACGCTGGTCGGCGTGTCGTGGCGCGGCCTGGACAACAACGTGCTGACGCAGATCAGCATCGTGGTGCTGATCGGCCTGGCGGCCAAGAATGCCATCCTGATCGTCGAATTCGCGCGCCAGGCGATGGCGGCCGGCGCCGATGCGCGCGAGGCGGCCATCGCCGCCGCCCGCACGCGCCTGCGGCCCATCCTCATGACGTCGCTGGCCTTTTTGCTGGGCGCGATACCGCTGATGCTGTCTTCCGGCGCGGGCGCGGAAATGCGCCAGTCGATGGGCACGGCCGTCTTCGCCGGCATGCTGGGCGTGACCGTGTCCGGCCTGTTGTTTACACCGTTGTTTTTCACCTTGCTGAGCCGGCGCCGCGCGGCGCCCGCCGCACGCACGGTCGCGCTGGGAGAAGCCGCATGAGCCGCATGATTCACTTGAACACGCGCCGCGCCGCGCCGCTGCTGGCGGCCACGCTGCTGGCCCTGGCCGGCTGCAGCGTCGGCACGCCCACGGCGACGCGGGCGCTCGATACTGCGCGGCTGCCGGTCCTGCCCTCGGCCGCCGGCGCACCGGAGCTGCAGGCCGGCGCGCCGCCAGCGCTGTGGTGGCAAGCACTGGGCGACGCCAGGCTGGAACAATTAGTGCAACGCGCCTGGCACGACAATGACGACGTGCGCATCGCCGCCGCGCGCCTGGCCAGCGCCAGCGAATTTGTGCAAGCGGCGCGCGGCGCCCGCCTGCCGGCGGCGGACCTCGATGTCCAGGCCGGGCGCGCGCGCCTGGCGGCGATCGGGAGCCGCGACGGCCAGCCGCACATCGCCTCGCCGGTGCAGTGGAACGCCGTCTTCAGCTGGGAACTCGACCTGTTCGGCCGCGTGCGCCACAGCATCGCAGCGGCCGAGGCCACGACGGAGGAACGCGCCGCCGTGCGCGACGACGTGCGGCGCCTGATCCTGGCGCAGGTGGTGGACGCCTACCTGACGCTGCGCGGCGCGCAGCAGATGCGCGCCAGCCTGGAAGAACAATTAGCCAACCAGTCCGGCACCTTGCGGCTGGTGCGCGAGCGCGAAAGCGCGGGCCGCGCCGCGCCGGCCGAACGCATGCGCGCCGAGGCGCAGATGCGCCTGGCCAGCGCCCGCCTGCCCAGCCTGAACTTTGATGAGCGCGCGGCGCGCAACCGCCTGGCGACCCTCACGGGGCAGCGGCTCGATGCGCCGGAACTGGCGGCGCTCGACCAGCCGATGCCGCTGGCGCTGCCGCAAACCCTGCTGACGGACGAACCGGCCCACCTGCTGCTGCGCCGGCCCGACGTGCGCGCGGCCGAACGCGCGCTGGCGGCGGCCAGTGCGCGCGAAGGCGCGGCCATCGCCGAGCGCTTCCCGCGCATCAGCCTGGGCGCGCTGTTCGGCGCCTCCGGCGTGGCCGGCGACTGGCATGGCGGCGACGCGGCGCGCTGGCATGCGGGCGCCGCCTTTACCCTGCCGCTGTTCGATGGCGGCACGCGCCGCGCCCGCGCCCGCGCGGCCGGCGCCGACGTGCTGGCCGCGCAGGCCGGCTTCGACAAGGCGCTGGCGCTGGCGCTGGAAGAAACCGACAGCGCCATCGCGCAATGGGTGCAGCTGCGCAGCCGCCATGCGGCACTGCGCGAGGCGCACCAGCTGGCGCAGGACAGCGCGCGCCTGGCCAGGGTGCGTTACCAGGAAGGCGCGGAAAGCCTGCTCGGCGTGCTCGAAGCGGAGCGCATCGCGCTGGCCACGCAGGAGCAGCTGGTGACGGCCCACCGCGACGTGGCCATCGCCACGGCCCATGGCTACACGGCGATGGCGGGCGGCTTCGACGGACCGGTGCAGCGCTAGAAGACAGGCGCCGGCGGCGTCAAACGGCGCCGATCTGGCCGGCGCAGGCGTCGACCACGCAGCCGCGCAGCCAGCGGTGGGCGGGGTCGGCATCCATGCGCGGATGCCACATCAGCGACACCGTCAGATCCGGCATGCGCAGCGGCAGCGCAAAGCTGAACATGCCGGCGCGCAGATTGCCCGTATGCCGTTCCGGCACGGTGGCGATCAGGTCGGAGCCGGCGGCCAGCGCCAGCGCGGCCGTAAAGCCGCCGACGATACTGGCGATCGTGCGCTGCAGTCCCAGGGCGGCCAGCGCGTCGTCCATCGGCCCAGTATCCTGGTCGCGCCGCGCCACCAGCACATGCTGGCCGGCCGCATAGCGCTCGGCGCTGATGTCGCCTTGCGCCAGCGCATGGCCGCTGCGCACGACGCCCACGAAACGGTCGCCGAACAGCCTGCGCGTGCGCACTTCCGGGCTGGTGAGACTGCCGATCACGCCCGTTTCCAGGTCGACGCTGCCCTCGCGCAGCTGCACGCTTTCACGGTCGACCTTTTGCACGAAGCGCAGGCGCACGCCAGGCGCTTGCGCGCCGATATGCGCGAGCAGCGCCGGGCCGAAATTTTCCACGAAACCGTCGCTCGCACGTAGCGTGAATGTCTGCTCCAGCTGGCGCGGATCGAGCTGCTGCGCCGGCCCCAGCACGCCCAGCACCTCGCCTAACAGGGACCCAACTCTTGCGCGCAGCTCCAGCGCGCGCGGCGTGGGCACCAGTTCACGGCCGGCACGCACCAGCAGCGGATCGCCGGTCGTCTCGCGAAGGCGCGCCAGGGCGCGGCTCATGGCCGATGGACTCAGGCGCAAGCGCCGCGCGGCCCGCGTGACGCTGCCTTCGGCCAGCAGCGCATCGAGGGTGATCAACAGGTTCAGATCGGGTAGCGACATAGGCGCTTACTCGCCCTGCTCCGGCGCGCGGCCGATCTCGCCGTCGATATTGGCCAGGAACCAGGCCAGCGACGACATCAGCGCCACGTTGCGCTTGAGGTTATCCGGGTCGACCTTGTCCAGCGTGTCGGCCGCCGTGTGGTGGTAGTGGAAGTAACTGTGGCTGTCGACCAGCGGCTCGAAACTGGGCACGCCGCCCGTTTCCAGGCGGTGCAAGTCGCCCGTGCCCAGCGCGTCGCGGCGCGTGAAGGCATGTGCGCCCATCGGCAGCAGGGCCGCACGCAGGGGCGCGAACAGTTTTTCCGACTTCGGCCCCACGCTGGCGAGGATGCCGAACGGACGGCCAGCGCCGCTGTCCATCTCGATGGCCGCGTATTGTTTACCGAGCGCCTGCTTGTGGGCCTCGAAATAGGCCTGGCCGCCCCGTCCGCCATTTTCCTCGTTCATCCAGGCGATCACGCGGATGGTGCGGCGCGGGCGGTAGTCGAGCTTTTTCAGGGTTTCCACCACGCCCATGGCCGCCACCACGCCGGCGCCGTCGTCATGTGCACCCGTCGCCAGGTCCCAGGAATCAAGGTGGCCCGACACCACCACCACTTCGTCGGCCTTGTCCGTGCCCGGCCAGTCGGCGATGACGTTATAGCTGTCCGCTTCCGGCAGGTTTTGCGGCGTCAGGGTCAGGTGCATTTTTATCGGACCGCGCGCGGCCAGGCGGCCCATCAGCAAGGCGTCTTCCACCGTGACGGCGGCGGCCGGGATGCGTTTATTCTCGTCGAGGCCCGTGGCGCCCGCGTGCGGAATGCGGAAGTCGGCGCCGCCGACCGATCGCACCAGCGCGGCGGCCGCGCCCAGGTCGGCCGCCGCCTTCGGTCCCAGGAAACGCGAGCGCGAACCCTGGCCATAGGTGACGCCGGCCAGGCCACGTTCGGCCATCTCCTGGTCGAACGGCGTGTCGATCAGCACGATGGCGCCCTTCACTTGCGCCGCGCGGGCCTTGAGTTCTTCCAGGCTTTTGACGATGATCACGGGCGCCGTCAGGCCGGCGGCCGGCGTGGCGCCGGAGCCGCCCAGGGCGGTGAGCACCACGCGCTGGCTGACGCCCTGCGGACGGCCCGCGTAATCGACGATTTCCGCCGTTTCCACGCCGCGCACCCAGTGCGGCACTTTCACGGGCTGCAAGGTGACGGTGGCGCCCAGCTGGCGCATGGTCTCGGCCACCTGCTGCACGGCGGCGGCGGCGCCGGCGGAACCGGACAGGCGCGGGCCGATCAGATCCGTCATGTCGGCCAGGCGGGCATATGCCCAATCGCTTTGCAGCGCCGTGTCGCGCACCTGCGCCAGCGCTTGCGGCGTATTGCCAGGTGCGGCCGCAAAGGCGCCGGCGCTGACGATGCAGCCCAGGGCAAGGGATAAAGCGGAACGGCGCAGTGGCGCGCCAGTCAGGATGCTGTGCATGTGTTCAAATCCAGTCAACGAGGTCGAAGCGGGTACGCCGTGGCCATGGGCAAGGCGCGACTTTTTCTACGATAGCGTATTTATTCTGTCATTGCAGCAACTTTTACGGGATCGATTGCCTGTCCCCCCGGAGTCGATTACCATCGAGATCGTGATCGCTACCGGAAACCGCCATGCTCAAGGGAACACTCTGTACCGTCCGGCATTTGCAGGCCGCCGACCTGAATACCTATATCTCCCTCGTCAACGACCTGCCGTCGCGCGGCGAGTTTTTCTCGATGCAGTTCAAGTCGCCCGAGGCCATGCGGCGCGACTTCCTGCAAACGGGATTTGTGACGGAGGACAGCGAACTGTTCCTCATCGAAGACCAATCACAGCACATCATCGGCACGATCACGCACTTCAAGAGCCGCACGCCAGCCTCGCGCGAGATCGGCTACCGCCTGTTCGACCGGCAGCGGGACGGACGCGGCTACATCAGCGAAGCGACGCGCCTGGTGGTCGACTACCTGTTCAACGCCTATCCGTATCACCGCCTGGAGCTGCTGATGGACCCGCTGAACATCGGTTCCGAGCGCATCGCGCAAAAGAACGGCTTTACCCAGGAAGGCTTGCTGCGCCAGGCCTTCTTTATCAATGGCGTGATGCGCGATGTCAAAATGTACAGCCTGCTGCGTCCCGAATGGCAGGCGCGCCAGCGCTGACTTGTTACGGCCAGGGCGCGATTGTAATAAGTTGTATTAGACATGGAACAAGCGTGCGGCAGCAGATATAGTCCACTTCATGCAGATCATTGTGATCTCGCCGGAATGGAAGGAAATGCCATGTTGAACAAGAAACTCCTGGGTGCGGTAATGGTAGCGGCAGTGGCTGTGTCTTCGGCCGCAGTCGCCGGTGACCGCGACTTCAATACCGTTGCAGGCGCCGTTGTCGGGGCGGCCATTGGCAACAGCACCGGCGGGCGCAATGGCGCGATCGTCGGTGGCGTGCTGGGCGCAGCCGTCGGCAACAGCATCAGCACGAATGACCGCTATTACGACCGTGGCGGCTATCGCGGCGGCTACCGCGAAACCTATTACGCGCCGGCGCCGCAGCCCGTGTACTACGCCCCTGCCCCGCAGCCGGTGTATTACGCGCCGCCACCGCGCTACTACGGCCCGCCGGCCGTCGTCTACGTGCAACCGGGCCGCGGCTATTACCGCGACCATGGCCGCCGCGACTATTACGACCGTGGCCACGGTCACGGCTGGGGCCATCGCCGTTAAGCACCGCCCTGCACCCGCACCATGCAAAACCTGCGCCAGCCTGCTGCCGCAGGTTTTTTTTATGAATATGCAAGGTATCACCCCCGCACAATATCGGCTAAGCTGTGTCCTATGATCAACATTGCTGGCCGCCTGGACCGCACCAACCGATGCATTTAATTAAAGACGAGCTCGACTTCGGCCCCTGGCTCGACGCCGCCGCCGGCAGCAGCGTGGGTGCCGGTCCCCTGCCGCGCCGCGAAAACCAGGACAACTTCCTGCTGATCGATGCCAGCGGCCACGCCGTCTGCCTGTCGCGGCAGGCGCCATTCCACTGCCAGGTGCCGGGCTGGACGCGCGGCCATGTGCGCGCCGCCGTGCTTGACGGCATGGGCGGCCACGGCCTTGGGCGCGAAGCGGCGGAAGCGGCCGTGCAAGGCTTGCTGGCCATGCCCGCCTGTCTCGACACGGCCAGCCTGGCAGCCAGGCTCGACGGATTGCACACGCGCTTGCAGGACACCTTCGCCAGGACCGCGCCAGCCCAGGCGCGTCCGCCCGGCACCACCCTGACCTTGCTGGAAGTGCCGCCCGGCGAGGCGCCGCTGCTGTATCACGTGGGCGATTCGCGCCTGTATGAAATTGCCGACGGGGTGGCCAGTATCCTCACCGTCGACCACGTGCCGGCCACCGTGTACGCCATGCGCGGGGCGCTCGACGAGCCGCGCTGGCGTGCCGCCGTGCATGGCGAGCACCATCCGCAGATCTCGCAGGCATTTATTTTGGGCAACGCCATCAGCGACAGCTTGCAGCTCGACAAGCCCTTGATCGGCCTCGACGCGGCCACCCTGCCGCCTTTCCTCGCGCATCTGGGCGACCGCCGCGTGCTGCGCGTGCGCCCCGGCGCCCACTATCTGCTGGCCAGCGATGGTTTTTGGGCGTGCGAGGAGCCGCTGGCCCTGACGGCCCGCTGGCCCGCCTTGTGTGCCGGCAAGACTGCGGCACAGGCCGTCAGCGCCCTGTTCGACGATTTCCTCTCCGATCCGCCAACAGGTTTACATAGCGACAACATTACCATGGTGGCGCTGCGCTTCGAGGCGGCGTTCACCGTCCCAGGCGGCTAGCGGCCAGGTAGCCGGCCGTTGCCGACACGGCCGACAAGACGCTGCCCCAGACCATGTCGATCGCCGTCAAGGCCAGCGGCCAGTCGCGCAAGGTCGCATAGTTGCTCAAATCATAGGTGCCGTAGGCAAGCAGCCCGAGCAGCGCGCCCAGCGCCGCCGCCGTGCGCCCGCGGCGCGCACGCAAGCCAGGCAAAATGGCAAAGACCAGCAGCCCCGCCACGTACAGCAGGTAAAACAGCACGGCCGGCACCCAGCGGGGGGACTCCGCCAGCAGCGGCCCCAGCGCCGCGGCGTACACGGGCTTCATCAGCACCGCCAGCCACAGGGCGTCGATGGCCAGGAACACGCACAAGGTGGCGCCATACGCAATGGCAAGCTGGAGCGGACGTTGGACGGGCATGGTCATCTTTCGGCATCAAACGGTGTTGGGGGCAACGGTTGCGCCAGCATAATGCAAAACGCCGCCACGCTCACGGCGGCCTGGTTTAAATTGAACCATGCCCATGGCGCGCGGTCTGAAGGATAGACCTCTCCAACGTCAGGAGCACGCCGTGAGCAACACCATCCCATCACCGCAGGGCGGCGCGCCCGACTACGCCGCCATCAAGCAGCGCCAGCAAGCCGGCTGGGCCAGCGGCGACTTCGCCGTCATCGGCGTGACCCTGCAGCCGGTCGGGGAATCGCTGGCCGAGGCCGCCGACATCCGCGCCGGGGAAGACGTCATCGACATCGCCGCCGGCAATGGCAACGCCACCCTGGCGGCGGCGCGCCGCTTTGCCCGTGTCGTCTCCACCGATTACGTGCCGGCGCTGCTGGACAAGGGCCGCGCGCGCGCCGAGGCGGAAGGGCTGGCCGTGACCTTCCGCGTGGCCGACGCCGAAGCCCTGCCCTTCGCCGACGCCAGTTTCGACGCGGCACTGTCGACCTTTGGCGTCATGTTCGCACCCGACCACCGGCGCGCGGCCAGCGAAATGCTGCGCGTGCTGCGGCCCGGCGGGCGCATCGGCATGGCCAACTGGACGCCGGACGGCTTTGTCGGGCAACTCTTCAAGACCATAGGCAAGTATGTGCCGCCCCGGCAGGCGTGGCGTCGCCGGCCCGCTGGGGCGAAGAAGCGTATGTGCGCGACCTGTTCGGCCGTGGGGCCGAGCAGGTGCATGGCCAAGGCAAGGTCTTCAATTTCCGCTACGCTTCCGCCCAACACTGGCTGCAAGTGTTCCGCGATTTTTACGGCCCCGTCCACAAAGCCTTTGCCGCGCTGGACACGGCTGGCGCCGGGGCGCTGGAACAGGAACTGCTCGCCATGCTGGAGCGCCTGAATACGGCTGGCGCCCATTCGCTGGTGGTGCCGGGCGAGTATCTGGAAGTCATCGTCAGCAAACGGCGCGACTGAGTATCATGGCAAAATAACATATCCAGAAAGACATAAAATGTGTTTTTGAGCAATAGTTTCCATGGCATACATGGCAAGGTGTGACCAAGGACATGAATTTGGGCAAAAAGAGCACATTCCCGCGCCACGAATGTTGCCAAGCGGGCGCAAAAGCGCGTAAGCTCTCATGTATAACAGAGGGCAGAATGTCCCCGCTCGATTCGAGTCAGAATGTCATGAAAAAATGCAGCAACCCGGAGCACCCGCACTGTACGTTCTGGGTCTTGCCTGGGGAAACAGTCTGCGCGGGCAACCACCCGCAAGCGACGACTGCCCCCAGCAGCTACGACCTGTTGACCGCACAGCGCAGCGCCCGTTCCGAGCCATCGGCAACGGCGCTTCCGCACGTCTCTGCACATGATATTCGCGATGCTGTTATTCGCGATGCCGTTATTCGCGATGCTGCCATTCAAACGGTAAGCCGCTCCGTGGGGGCCTCTACCGCCACCCCGGCGTTCACGCCAGCGCCCGTTGCGCCGCCAACGGTGCCATCAGCTTACCAGCCCGCGCAAGCCCACCTGCACATCAGCGGCTTCGATCCCCGTGCGGCGGGCGGACGGCAAACCCTGAAAATGGAATTGCGCGGCATGAGCGCCGCCTGCGCGCCGCAGCTGACCTTGCGCTTGCGCTCGGACCTGATCCCGCGCGGCCACGTGCAGCATGATTTCGTGCGCACCACGCGCGGCGACTGGCGTCCCGTATTTGTCGAGTTTTCCTCGCGCAACAAGGAACACGGGCAATACCAGATTGAAGTGGAAGTGCACAGCCACGTCGATGGCGCCGTGGCACAGAAATGGGTGTGCACGTTTGTCATCCTCGTGCCGCGCCGCGACGCCACGCTGACGGAGATCCACCAGATCTTCCTCAGCACCCACAAGAACGTGCGCGTGATGGCCGACGACGCGTCGATTGCCCGCGTGACGGGCGGCGACGGCTGCAACCTCGACGTGACGGCGCGCAATGCCGGCATTGCCCACGTGGATTTATCGGCGCCGCAAGGCAAGATCGACATGGGGTTTACCACGATTGCCTGGGACGAGGAGTTGATCGAGGTCGACCTGCCCGCCGCCAGCCACTGCCATCCGCACCCGAGCCAGGCCGCCTGCCTCGTCAATGCGGCGCCGGAAGCGGGAGAGCAGCGCCAGATCCGCCTGTTCGCGCTGGAAGAATGCATGCTGGGGCGTTTTGAGCTGGTCGACCCGGAAGCCGATGTACTGCTCAGCCATTTCAGTCCCGACGGCCAGGACAATAATGGCTTGACGCGCCGCCTGTCGGGCCGCCACGCCATTATCCGGCGCGGCCAGCAAGGCTTTGAAATCGAGGATGTGTCGCGCTACGGCCTGCTGCTCGACGGCGTGTGGCCCGGCAAACACAAGCCCGTCGCCCTGCGCCTGGGCATGCGCATTGAATTGTCTGCCAGCATCAAGGGCATCGTCGTGCTCAGCGTCACGGCCCTGCTTGCGCATGGCGTGATCTTGCACCGCATCGACCACGGCGCCCGCGCCGAGTGTTTTTACCTGTTGCTGCCCGACACCCAGCCTGCGCCGGCAAGCCACCTTGCCACGCCGCAGGCCAGCTGCCTGCCCGTGCTCTTCCACCGCAACGGTGGTTTCTGGCACATCGATACGGCCAGCGGCAAGGAAACGGCGCTGGCTCCCGCCACCGCGCTCGACAAGCTCAGCGGCTTTGCGCGCCATAACCGCTTCGCCAGCGAACCGTATCCCGAATGCTGGATCATCCGCACCGAAGGCGCGGCGCTGTGCGATAGCGCCATGCAAACTGCCTGATACAACGCCTCCTGACACCTGACCGCTAGCGCGGTACTAGCACCAGGAAAATCAGCGACAGCCCGATAATAAATACCGCTTCCAGCGAAAACACGAGGGCGGGAATCTGCAATTCGCGCGGGATTTTCATGGCGACACCTCTTTAAAACACAGGACTGCTTTCAGCATAGCGCGCCCTGCGCCGATTACATTATCAGCCGCACAACATAATTAACAGCCCGGCATGAGTTGCCGAGTCCGCTGATCAAGCTCTCCCGACACACAATTTAACAAATTATCAGCAGATATTCTGCAAATAGCACCCCTCCACGCCCTTGAATACTGTATATTCATCCAGTTAATATCCCCTGCATTTCACACAACGCCACGCATGGCGTTTTACATTTTCTATGGCTTCCAACAAAGCGCATCATGCGACCGGTTGGGCTGCCGGCGTGATCGCCGCGGCCCTGGTCGCACACGCTGGCGCCGGTGGCCCCTACCAAGTGCTGAGCATGCTCGCCTTTGTCATGGGCGCGCTGGGCGGCACGGCGCCGGACTGGCTGGAAGTGGCCTGGTGGGCGCGCACGCACCGGCTGTGGATCACGCACCGCACGTGGACGCACTGGGGCCTGGCCTGGATCGCCCTGCTCGTCTACACCTATTTGCAATTGCCGCACCACTTGTGGGCGCCGCCCCTGTTCGGCTTTGCCGCCGGCGGCATCATGCATTTGCTGGCCGACTGGCCCAATCCGCTGGGCGTGCCGTGGATCTTCCGCCGCCACTCGCTGCGCTGGTGGAAGAGCGGCCGCCACGACATCATCGTCATCATCGCCGCCTGGCTGGCCGCCACCATCGTGGCCGACCACGTGTTTTTCGATGGCATCCACTGGCAGCGCACCGTCCTGGCGTTCGATAGCCTGCTGCACTGGTCCGCCGCTGCCCTGCAGCAAGCCTGGGCAAATCTGCAACAATGGCAGCTGCGCTGGCGCCTGGGCGGCGACGCCAATTGACGCCGGCCGCATGGCAATGTGATAATGAGTATCATTCTCAAACAGCCCAGCCAGCCGGCACCCCGCGTTCCGTCAGCCCAGCCCTTCCTTTGCCTGGAGAACGCAGTGAGCACCGTCAGTCCCGTCCATGCCGTCCACCTGAAAACACTGTACAGCGAGCACCACGGCTGGCTGTATGGCTGGCTGCGCGGCAAGCTGGGCAACCGCGCCGAGGCGGCCGACCTGGCACAGGACACGTTTTTACGCCTGCTGGGCAAGCGCGAGGTGACACCGCTGGCGCCCCTGCGCGAGCCGCGCGGCTACCTGGCGACGATTGCGCGCGGCCTGCTGATCGACCGCTACCGGCGCCAGGCGCTGGAGCAAGCCTACCTGGAAGCGCTGGCGCAGCAAGCCGAGCCGACGACGATCAGCGCCGAAACGCATGCCATCATCATCGAAACCCTGCTCGCCATCGACCGCCTGCTCGACGGCCTGGGTGCGCGCACGCGGGCCATCTTCCTGCTGGCGCAGATCGAGGAGCTCAGTTATGTCGACATCAGCCGGCGCCTCGGCGTCTCCCTGCCCACCGTGAAAAAGCACCTGGTGCGCGCCTACACGGAATGCCTGATGCTGGCGGCCGCCTGATGTTCGCCGCATCCGCCTCCCCTTCGTCGCCTATCCCCCGCAAGGTGCTGGCCGCCGCCGCCCACTGGCATGTGGAGCTCCAGTGCGGCGGCGCCGACCCGGCAGCGCTGCAGGCATGGCGCGACGCCAGCGCAGAACATGAACGGGCCTGGGAGCTGCTGCAGCGCATGGACGGCCAGTTGGGCGCGATACCGGCAGCACTGGCGATTCCCGCCCTGCAGGCGGCGCAGCAGCGCCGGCGCGCGGCCGCCAAGATACTCGCGCTGCTGGTGGCAGCCGGCGGCGGCATCGCGCTGGGCCAGGCGGGCCTGCAATCGGACCCATGGCAAGCCCTGACGGCGTCCTTGCGCACGGCGCCGGGCCAGCGCCGCCACGTCACCCTGGCCGATGGCGGGCGCCTGGAAGTGAATACGGATAGCGCCCTGGATGTCGCTTACAGCGCCACGCACCGCCGCATCCGCCTGCATCATGGCGAAATCATGATCACGACGGCGCCCGACCCGCGCCCCTTCCTCGTCGACACGCCGCACGGCGTGATCCGCGCGCTCGGCACGCGCTTCGGCGTGCGCTGCGATGGCGATGGCGATGGCGATGGCGATGGCAGCACCGTCAGCGTCTACGAACATGCCGTGGAAGTGCGCTGCGCGGCGCGCCCGGATGCCGTGCGGCGCCTGGAAGCTGGACAGCAGTTACGCTTCAGCGCAACTGGCGCGGATGACGTGCAGACCATGCCTGCGCACCAGGACAGCTGGCTGCGCGGCATGCTGGTGGCGGCCGACTGGCCCCTGCAACAACTGGTTGCGGAACTGGCGCGCTACCGGCGCGGGCGTCTCGTCTGCGACACCAAAGTGGCGCGCCGCCCCGTCACGGGCACCTACCGCCTCGACGATATCGACGCCGTGCTGGAAAGCCTGTGCGCCTCGCACGGGCTGCAAGTGACGTACTTCACGCGCTACTGGGCCACGGTGGCGGCCCGCTCCACGTAATTATTTTCAGTTTTTTTGCGCCAGGGGTTGGTGTTTCGCTGCGCTGCTTCGGCTTCCTAGTTAAGTAGCCAATTCACGTAGCCGATTCACACGCCAATTCTTATCCCTTTAGAGCAGAAAGACCGAGCATGCAGCTGACCACCCCCGTCCTCCATCCCGCCGCGCGCGCCATCCGCCTGGCCGTCCTCGCCATGGCGTGCGCCGCCCCCGCCGCCTTTGTCGCAGCACCCGTCCTGGCGCAAGGCCAGGCTGCCGCTGCAGCACCGCAAGCCTACGCCGTGCCAGCTGGCCCGCTGGCCACGGCCCTGAACGATTTTGCCGTCGCCGCCGGCGTCAGCCTGTCGACCGATCCCGCGCAGACACGCGGCCTGCGCTCGCCGGGCGTGCGCGGCAGCTTCAATGTCGGCCAGGGTTTTGCCCAGGTGCTGGCCGGCAGCGGCCTGGAAGCCGTGCAGCTGCCGAACGGCGCCTATGTGCTGCGCCAGGCGGCGCCAGCGTCCGCAGCGGCGGCCGGCACGGAAAAGACCATGGCGCCCGTGACCGTCAGCGCGAGCATGGAGCGCGACCCCGTCAGTGAGCACAGCAACTCGTATGCGGCGCGCGCCGTCACCGTCGGCAAGGGCGTGCAAACCCTGCGCGAAATTCCGCTATCCGTCAGCGTCGTCACGCGCCAGAAGATGGACGACCAGAACCTCAACACCATCGACGCCGTGCTGGCCAACACCACCGGCATCACCATGTACGACAGTCCCATGGGCGGACGCTATGTGTATTCGCGCGGCTTCATGGTCGACACCTACCAGTTCGATGGCGTCAACCGCGCCATGTTCTACCCGCAGGCGAACAGTTTTACCAGCAACACGGCCATGCTCGATCGCGTCGAAATCGTGCGCGGCGCCACGGGCCTGTTGCAGGGCACGGGTTCGCCGGGCGCCGCCATCAACATGGTGCGCAAGCGCCCGCTGGCGGAAAAGCAGGTGCAACTGGCGCTCAGCGCGGGCCGCTGGAACGACGTGCGCGGCGAAGTCGACGTCACCGGCCCCTTGAACGAGTCGGGCAGCATCCGCGGCCGCGTCGTGGCCGCGCACGACCAGCGCGATTATTTTTATGACGTGGCCGACAGCCGCACCGACGTGCTGTACGGCGTGCTGGAATTCGACCTGGCGCCGGGCAGCAAGCTGACAACGGGCGCCAGCTACGAGAAACTGAAGTCGACGCCGTTTTTCTCCGGCATGCCCCGCCACCTCGATGGCAGCGACCCGAAACTGCCCCGTTCGACCTACCTGGGCGCGGACTGGAACCGCTGGGACAGCCGCCAGACGGCCGCCTTCGCCGAATTCGAACACCGCTTCGATGCCGACTGGTCGCTCAAGGCCAGCGCCAACTACACGCGCGAACAGCATGACGTGAAATACATGTTCAACCTGGGCGCGCTCAATCCCGCCACCATGGCCGGCATGATGATGTACGCGGGCGTGTTCGACTACGGCACCACCAACAAGGGACTCGACCTGTCGCTCGATGGCAAATTCAATGCCTTCGGCCGCCGCCACGGCTTCAGCGCCGGCATCAGCACGAACCGGCTGGAAAGCGACAGCGATTACAGCCTGGCCAAGATGCTGCTGCCCAATAGCGCGCTGCAACCGAATCACGGCGTGGCGGAACCGAGCGATGCCTGGATACGCAAGGAACAATATGGCGGCGGCCACAGCCTGACCACCATGACGCAGACGGGTGCCTATGGCGTGGCCCGATTCAGCGTCATCGACCCGCTCACCGTGGTGGCGGGCGCGCGCGTATCAAACTACAAATCGACCAGCGTGTACCGCGACACGGGCGAGGTGTATCTCGATCCGTCCCGCGAAAACGGCGTCGTCACGCCGTATGGCGGCGTCATTTACGCGTTCGACAAGCGCTGGTCCGGCTACGCCAGCGTCTCCGACATCTTCCAGCCGCAAAACCAGCGCACGGCCGAAGGCGCCCTGCTTGAGCCGCTGAAAGGGCGCAACCTGGAGGTGGGCGTGAAAGGTGAACTGTTCGATGGCAAGGTCAATACCTCGCTGGCGCTGTTCCGCATCGAACAGCGCAACCGCGCCGAGGCCGATCTGGTCAATATCTGCACCAGCGGCACGGAGTGCTATTTCTCGACCGGCAAGGTGCGCAGCGAAGGCGTCGATGCGGAAATCAGCGGCAAAGTGACGCCGGGCTGGCAGCTGTTCGCCGGCTACACCCTGAACAACTTCAAATACCTGGAGCAGACGTCGGACGCAGGCGTGATGTTCGCCAGTACCTACTCGCCGCGCCACATGCTGCGCGCGTGGAGCGACTACCGCCTGCCCGGCGCCTTGCAGAAGTGGAGCGTGGGCGGCGGCGTGAACTTCCAGACGGAGAGCTCGCGCACGACGCGCGACGTGAAGGTGGCGCAAGGCGCGTATGCCTTGTGGAGCGCGCGCGCCGCCTACCAGATCGACCGCAACTGGACGGCGTCGCTGTCCGTGACGAACTTGCTCGACAAGCGCTACTACCAGACGGTGAGCGCGCCGGCGTGGGGCAATTTCTATGGCGAGCCGCGCAAGGCGCAACTGACCTTGCGCGCGCGTTTCTAAACGAAACGCTTATGCCGGAGGACGCAATGGCGCCTTCGGCAGCGGTATGAATTCCGTCTCGCCCGGCACGCTGCCCATGCGCTGGGCGGTCCAGTCGTCGGCCGCCTGCGACAATCGCTCCTTGCTCGACGAGACGAAGTTCCAGAACAGGAAGCGGTGGCCGTCCAGCGGCTCGCCGCCGATCACCACGAACTGCACCGGGCCGCCGCCTGCCGTCACCACGGGCGCGGCACCAGCTTTCAGCAAGGCCATGGTGTGCGGCACGAGCGCCACGCCATCGACCAGCACATCCCCGCTGATCGGATAAATCGCCGCTTCCGGCGGCAAGCCTTCCAGGCGCAACTCGCGCCCCGCCTGCAGCGCCACGTCCAGGTACACCGTCTGCATGTAGGTGCGCACGGGCGAGGTCTGGCCAAAGGCCGTGCCGATCAACACCTTCACTACGGCGCCATCGAGCAGCACGACGGGAATGTCGGCCTGCGGCGTATGCGTGAAACTCGGTTCATCCTCTTCGTGCGCCTTCGGCAGCGCGGCCCACAGCTGCAAGCCGTGCGTGCGGTGCGGCTGGCCCGCCAGGTCCTGTGGCGTGCGTTCCGAATGCACGATGCCGCGCCCGGCCGTCATCCAGTTGATGGCGCCCGGCTCGATGCGCTGGTACGAACCGATGCTGTCGCGGTGGTCGATCGCGCCCTCGAACAGGTAGGTGACGGTAGCCAGGCCGATATGCGGATGCGGGCGCACGTCGTGGTTGGCGTCGGGCGCCACGTCGATGGGGCCGAAATGGTCAAAGAAAATGAAGGGGCCGACGGCCTGTTTGACGGCGGAAGGCAGCAAACGCCGCACGACGAAGCCGCCGCCCAGGTCCTTTTCGTGGCTTTTCAGGATGGCCGCGCTCATGCCAGCACCGTGGTGATTTCCGTGGTGACGGCCGTCATCAGCTTGTGGATCGGGCATTTACCGGCGGCCGACAGCAATTCCTGGCGCTGCGCCTCCGTCAACTCGCCCGTCAGGTGCAGGGTGGTGGCCAGGCGGTACACGCCCTTGCGCTCTTCGCTGGCGTCGCGCTCGGTCGACACTTCCACGTGCTCCAGGGGGATGCCCTTGTGTTTGGCGTACCAGACGACGGTGAGCGCCTTGCAGGCCGACAGGGCCGCGTCGTACAGGTCGTGCGGCGAAGGGCCGGCGTCGCCGCCCCCTTCGGCCACCGAGGCGTCGGCGGAAATGATGTGATCGCGCACGTGCACGATGTGGCGCATGGCTTGCGACTGGTCGCGGATGGCTTTGATGGTCATGGCGTTCCTGGGTGCGTTTGGAAAGCCACAATTTACACCGTTTGCCCGCTTTGCGCAGCCTGCCGCTCCACTACCTGATCATTCGATACGGAACAGGGCATCGGTGGGCCGGCGAAGACGATGGACGCTCCGGCACGGTCAAGGTGCATGCAGCATCCCTCAAGATGACCGATATGATAATGAGTCAGTCGAGCGTGCGCGCCACCCTGAAGCCCACGATGTCGTTCGACAGCACCGTGGAAAAGCCGTTGCGCAGGGCCGAGCGCAAATAGCGCGGGTGGTACAGCCACGAGCCGCCGCGCAGGATGCGCCGGCTGCTGTCGGCGCCCTCTTCCCACGCGCTGCCGTCGACGGGCGCGCCGTCGTAATTGTCGTGCACCACGTCCTGCACCCATTCCCACACATTGCCATGCATGTCGAACAGGCCCCAGGAATTCGGCGCAAACGTACCCAGCGGCGTGGTGCCGCCCCGGTACACGCCGCGCGGGCCGCCGTTGTACACGTACAGGCCGTCGTAGTTGGCTTGCTCGGTGCTGATCGTGTCGCCCACGTTGAAGGCCGTGCGCGTGCCGGCGCGGCATGCGTACTCCCATTCCGCTTCGCTGGGCAGGCGGTACCGCCGGCCCGTGCGTTCGCTCATCCACGCCAGGTACAGCTGCGCGTCATTCCAGCTCACGCCGACCACCGGGTGCAGGTCGGTTTGCACGAAACCGGGATTGTCCCAGTCCGTTTCCGATCCGCCCGCCCAGCCGGTCGCCTTGACGAAGGCGCGCCATTCGCCCACGCTGACAGGGTGGCGCGCCAGCGCGAACGGGCGCTCGATGCCGACCCAGTGCTGCGGCATCTCGCGTTCGAGCCAGGACTGCTGCGAGCCGGCCTGGATGGCGGCCTTGTGTTCCGTCTCGTGCGCGCCCATCTGGAAACGGCCGCTGGGAATGAGCACCAGTTCCGGGCCCTGTCCCGCGCCATCGAGAAAGTCATCGCGCAAGATGCCTTCGGCATTGGCCACCGGTTCCGCGTGTTCCGTTTCCTGCGCTGGCGCGGATTCCGACGCAGGGACGGCTGCGGTCGCGGCGCGGCTGGCCTCTTCGCGGCGCGCGCGTTCCTGCTCCGCGCGGTAGGCCGCTTCCGCCTTGGCGACGATGGCCTTGCGCTGCAATTCCTGGTGTTCCTGCAAGGCCGTGGCGGCATCGGCTTCGCGGCGCGCGCGCAACTGGCCGCGCAGCGCTTCCTTGCGCAGCTTGCGCGCCTCTTCCGCTTCGAAATGGCGCTGCGCCTCCTGCTCGCGGCGCAGTTTGTCCTGGCGCTGCTTTTCCAGCGCGGCCGCCTGGATTTCCGCCTTGCGGCGCTGATCCAGTTCTTCCTGGCGTATGCGGGCCCGCTTGAGTTCTTCCTCGCGGGCCTGTTCGGCGGCCAGCGCCGCCTGCCGTTGTTGCTGCGCCAGGCGCGCCTGCTGCTGGCGCGCCTGTTCCGCCAGTTCTTCGGGCGACGGCCCAGCGGCGCGCTCCAGGCTTTCCAGCAAGGCTTGCACGGATTGGGGCCGCAGTTCCGGCGTCAGCGAAAAACCGTTCTGCAAGACTTGCCACTGCTGCGCGTTGAGCGCTTGCGGCGCGGACGGCAAATGGCTGGCGCTGCGCGTGTCGTCGAACGGCATGCGCCCTTCGAGCATCTGATAGATCATCACGGCCACCGCATACACGTCCAGGCGCGGGCTGGGCTGGCGCTGGTTGGCGCCAGCCTCGGGCGCCCGGTAGCCGTGCGTGCCCGCGTTCGGCAGCTCCAGCGCCAGGCTGCTGTCCGCATTGCGCACCCGCGAGGCGATGCCGTAGTCGAGCAATTTGACGTCGCCCTTCGCCGTCAGGAAGACATTACCCGGCTTGAGGTCGCGGTGCACCAGCTTGTGCTTTTCCCACGCATACGACAGCGCTTCGGCCACCGGCTGCAGCAGTTCCTGCACCGTGGACAGGGGCAGCGCGCCCGTACGCGCCAGATAGTGCTCGAGGTCTTCGCCATCGAGGCATTCCATGATGATGAAATAGCTGGCCGTGGCCGGATCCTGCGCCCACTCGTAGACGCGCACGATGTTTTCATGTGCGAGTTTGCGCGCCTGCGTCGCTTCCTCGATCAGCAGCTTGGCGTGCGTGGCGCTTTGCGTCAGCTGCGGCGGCAAAATCTTCAGCGCCACCATTTCACTGCTGCCCAGCTCCGCGTGCGTGGCCAGGTCGGTGGCTTGCCACACCTGCCCCATGCCGCCCGTGCCGATCAGTCGTTCAAGCCGGTAGCGGCGGTTTTGCGGGCCGATTTCCTGGCCCTTCATGAAGCCCAGTTCCGTACCCTGGCGCACGGGTAGCGGCGCGGCCACAGGCGCGGCGCCTGGCGGCGCGTACTCGGCGTCGAGGATGGCGTTCTTGCGGCGTTCAAATTCCTGCTCGCTGAGCAGCCCGTCGTCATGGAGGGCGCGCAGTTCCCGCAGCTTGTCTCGTGCTTTTTGCATCATCTGGAGTGAAACGCTTCCATCAAGGCTGCAGGGCGACGCCGCAGGCGGCGCAGAATTTATCTTCCGGATGGCCCGCGCGCTGCGCATGGCCGTTCTTGCAGCGGGCCGGCGCCGCTGCGGCGGCGGCACCCGGCTGCAACGCCTGCGCCACGGCCACGCCCAGCTGCGCCTGCGCCGACAGGCCATGCGCGTGCGCCGCATTTTGCAGGTTGATCAAGTCCAGCTGCTGGCGCCGTTCGCGTTCCGCCTGGCCTTCCAGATAGCTGCGCTCCTGCGCCACGCTGTCCTGCGCCATGCGCATGGCGTCCAGCGGCGCGACGCTGTTCTCGGCCGCCGCCAGCGCGGCCAGCGCGTGGATCTGTTCGGCGCTCATGCCCGCCTGCAGCTGCGTTTTCAGCACTTGCGCCAGCGCGCTTGCATTCTGCCCGGCGGCCATGGCCACCTTGCCCGTGTCGCTCAGGGAGCCGATTTTCTCGATGCGGTCGATGTCGATGCGCGCCAGTTCGGCCGCATGCGCCTGTTGCGCCAGCAAGGCTTCGTATTCACCTTTCCAGCGCGCGTAATCGCTTTCGCGCTGCTGCGCCATGGCCAGCAAGTCGCGCTGCCATTGCGCTTCCTGTTCCAGCTGGCGCAGCTGCTGGCGCTGTTCCTCGATGGCCAGCGCGTCGAGCTGCGCCAGCTGCGTTTGCTGCTGCAGCTGGCGCGCGTGCACGCCGTCGGCCTCGATGGTGCGCAGCAGTTTTTCCTGCTGCGCGATGGCGTCTTCGCGCGCGCCACCGCGCCGCAGCGCCGCCACTTTTTCCGCGATTTCCGTCGCCTGCACCTGGGCCGCTTCATCCTTGTGCGCCTCGGCGCGCAGCAGTTCGCGCTGGCGCGCCAGCTGCATCTGGTCTTCCCACTCCTGTACCCGCTCGGCCTCGCGCTTGCGCGCCGCATTCGCCAGCATCAGGCCCTGCCACGCGGCCTGGTGCTGCTCGGCCTCCAGCTGCGCCTCGCGCTGGGCCGCATCCGCTTCCGCCTGACGCAGGCGCGCCAGCTGGGTGCGGCGGCCCGTCTCGTCGTCGATCAGCAGTGCGCTTTCCACTTGCTGCGCGATCGACTGCAAATGGACCTGGTGCGTAAAGCGCTGCTGCGCCAGCTGGATCTGTTCGCGTCCGTGCAGCTGCGACAGTTCCAGTTCGCTGCGCATCTTGATGGCGGCCAGCGCCCGCACGTGTTCCCAGTTGGCCGCTTCATCGGCGCGCTGTGCGCCTTTTTGCGCCAGTTCCTGTTCCAGCTCGCCCAGCGCCAGCGCGGCGCCATGGTCGAGCGCCTGGCGCCGCGATTTCGCTTCCAGGATGCGGCCGTACAGGTCGATCTGGCGCCCGCGCAGCGCTTGCAGGCGCTCCGCTTCCTGGTGGTTCAGTTCCGCCTTTTCCACCGTCGCATCCTGCTGCAATTCGGCGCGGCGGTGCGCGTGGCGCGCCGCCAGTTCCTCGCGGCGGATGCGCTGCCACTCTTCCTCGTCGTACAACTGGTCGAGCTGCTTCATGCGTTCCAGGCTGTGCTGCTCCAGTTCCTGCGCCGGCACGCCGCCCAGCCACAGGGTGCCGATGGCCGCATCGCCGCCGCCCTCGCGCTTGTCGTGGCGCAGGCTGAGCGTTTCCACGCGCGCCACGGCCAGGCCGCTGGGCGCCAGGCGCTGCGTCAGGGCCGATTGCAGGCGTTCGTTCAATTCGGGCCGCAGGTCCGCATTCGCATCCATCTCGCGCAGCGCGCGGCTGCCGATGAATTCCAGCGCGATCTGGCGCACGGACGGCAGCAGCAAGGCGTGCAGGTGGGCGCGCGTGACGGCGCCAGGCGCGCGCATGAACTGGCGCGCGAACGCATCGGGCTGGCCCAGCGCGATGTCGACGCGCAGGGACGCGGCGACGTCCAGCCGCTCCGTGCTGGCCAGGCCGGGCAAGTCGAATTCCAGGCTGACGGCGTCGGCGCGCGCGATCAGCACTTCGGCCGGACGCGCCGGCAGCAGCGCGGGCAGGCGCGCAAAGAAGGCGGCGCTGTCGTAGTCGCCAGCCGGTATCAAGGTGAAAGCGTCCGATTGCACGATCCAGGCGCGCGACTCGGCGGGCACCTGCAGGCGGCGCGCGGCGCTGCCGAACAGCGAGGACAGTTCGCGCACGCCGAAGAACAGGGCAAGTTGCCCATCAGCAAGATGCCATTGATTGGCATGCAGCACCGCGTCGCTGTCGGGTGCCCCCAGCGACAAGCCGCATTGCGCGCAATAGCCGGCGGCAGCGCCGTTCTTGTGCTCGCAGCGCGGGCAGCGGGCGCCGCCAAAACCAAACAATTGGAACATGTGTGACTCCTGATGAGAATGATTGTGCGCGCAAGTGTGCGCAACACGGCTGCCATGCCGATTCTAGCAGCACAGCTGGCGCAGCACCTGCCGCGCGCCGAGCGTGCACGAAACGGCGCAGCATCAGATAATGCCATAGGGCAATTGCATTCATATGCACGGATACAGGGCGAATTAGGCCTCAATTCATGCGGTCGCCCGCCAGCGCCGCGCGCAGGCATTTCAGCGCCGTTTTTTTGCAGGCCATCCCGCCAAAACCACGGCTGGTCGCATCTGCATGGCGCGCCGGCCCGCGCCTGGCTACAGTACATGCATACCCACCCGCCACCCGAAAGGAACCATCATGAAAACGTTAAAAAACATGGAAGCCATCTTTACCGTCGCCGTCGCCATCGCCTGCGGCGCCAGCTACGTCAGCTTCATGCAGCCATCGGCTGCCAAAGCGACTGATGTGGCGCAAGCGAGCGCCATCCCCGTCGTCGTCGTCAGCGCCAAGCGCCTGACGGAACAGGAAAAGAAAATCTCGCTGATCGAGGAACGGCAAGCCTTGCTGGGCAACGCCACCGCCAGCACCCTGTGAGCCAACGATGCTGACACCACGCCGCCTGGCGCCAATGTGAAATCCGCCGCGCCAGGCCGCCATTTGTATCCGCCACGGATACACGGACACACAGCATTGTGTCAATTGTAATAAGTTGAATCAAAGGCGATCCGCCCGCCTGCAAGCGCCTATAGTCCATTTCAAGCAATCACCGAAATGGAGCACATCATGAAACCCGTCACACTCTACGCAGCAGCCATGCTTGCCATCAGCACCGCGGCCTTCCTGCCCGCGCAAGCCATGGCACAGAATCAGCTCGGCGTCAGCATTGTCATCGGCAACGCGCCGCCTCCGCCACGGTTTGAAAGCGTGCCAGCGCCGCGCGCCGGCTATGTCTGGGCGCCCGGCTACTGGAACTGGGATGGCCAGCGCCATGTCTGGAACAATGGCGAATGGCTGCGCGAACGGGGTGGCAACCACTACCGCCGCGCCGCCTGGATACAAGAGAACAACCGCTGGCGCCTGGACCGCGGCGGCTGGGTTGCCGCGCAAGTGCAGCCCGTGCGCTATGACGACATCCGCATCGCCCCGCCGCCACCGCGCCGCGAAGCCATCCCGCGCGCGCGCCACGGCTACGCCTGGGCGCCAGGACACTGGGAATGGCGCGGCCAGCGCTACGCCTGGACGCCAGGCGTGTGGATCGCCGAACGCCCCGGCTACGTGTATGCGCCGCCCGCCTGGAACCAGCGCGATGGCCGCTGGCAGATGGAGCAAGGCCGCTGGTCGCCACGCGGCCCGAACGGTGACCGCGACCGCGACGGCATCCCCAACCGCTATGACCGCGACAATGGCAACCGCCACGACCGCGATGGCGACGGGGTTCCGAACCGCGACGACCGCCGGCCCGACAACCCGCGCCGCAATTAATACGCATCTGTAGTCAGGACAAGGCCACCCATCGCGGTGGCCTTGTCATTTTCCCGACACATCCGTGTATTAACATCGCGCGACGATCAATCACACTGCGCGAGAAAGATTCACGATGGCGATGGAAACTGCCGGTTTTACCTACGGCTCGGACACCTCGGGCCTGGTCTGGGGCTTCCTGTTTGGCCGCGAGCCGCAGCCGCTGGCGCTCGACTCGACGGCCGCGCTGGCCTGGCTGGCCGATGGCGCGGCGCGGCCGGCGCAGGAATTCGTCTGGCTGCATTTCAATCTGTCGCATGCGGCCAGCGAAAAATGGCTGATGACGCATACGCAGCTGGCCGACGAATTCTATGAAACCCTGCACCAGGGTTCGCGCTCGACGCGCATCGAGCAGGCGGAAAACACCCTGATCGCCGTGGTCAACGATGTGGTGCACAATTTCTCGTTCGAAGCGTCCGACATTTCCACCATGTGGGCCAGCGTGGCGCAAAACCTCGTCATCACGGCGCGCCGCGCACCGTTGCAGTCGATCGAGCGCCTGCGCCAGGCCGTCATCAAGAACCACGAGCCGATCCGCTCGTCGGTGGAATTGCTGATCCATCTGCTGCGCGACCAGGCCGACGTGCTGGTCAACATCGTGCGCGACGCCGTGGCGCGGGTCGACGATATCGAAGACCACTTGCTGGCCGGGCGCCTGGTGCCGAAACGCGCAGACCTGGGCGGCATGCGGCGCGTGCTGGTGCGGCTGCAGCGCCTGCTGGCGCCGGAACCGGCCGCCCTGTTCCGCCTGCTGCAACGCCCGCCATCGTGGGTGTCGGAACTGGACAGCCTGGAACTGCGCCAGTCGACGGAGGAGTTTTCCGTCGTGCTCAGCGATATGTCGTCCTTGCAGGAACGCATCAAGCTGCTGCAGGAGGAGATCGCCGCCAGCGTCAACGAGGAAAACAGCCGCAGCCTGTTCGTGCTGACCATCGTGACCGTGCTGGCCTTGCCGATCAATATCATCGCCGGCATGCTGGGCATGAATGTGGGGGGAATTCCGCTGGCCCAGCATCCGCAGGGCTTCTGGATCATCGTCGCCATCATCGTCACGTTCACGGTGGTGGCGGGATGGCTGGTGGTGCGCGTGCAACGCAATAGTTAACTATCGGAAACACGGCCTGGCAGGCGAACGGCAGGCGCCGTCCGCCGTCACTGCTTGCTACGATTAGCGATGGTATTCGCCAGCCCGCTCAGGCTGATAGACGATTTCCTCGATCTTGACCTTCACCACGCCGCCCGGCATGGGCCAGGCGATGCTGTCGCCAACGGACAGGCCCAGCAGCGCGCTGCCGACGGGCGCCAGCACGGAAATGCGGTCGGCCTGGCCTTCCACATCCTTCGGATACACGAGCGTCAGGCAGAATTCCTCCTTGTTTTCCACCGTGAAGCGCACGGTGGAATTCATCGTCACGACGGTCGGGGGGATCTCTTGCGGCTCGAGCACCTCGGCGCGGCCCAGCTCGTCGAGCAAGGCGGCCTTGTCCGGCGATAAGTTATTACCCAAGGCATACAACAACGCTTCCAGTCGTTCCAGGTCTTGTGACGACAAAATAATTTTTGGTTTTTTTTCCAAGATATCCTCACTATTGATCATTAGGGCGACGTCCGGTTTTGCTGGCGGCATCTTGCGTGGCCGCGCGAGACAAAACAAACAGCATCAGAACGTCCATCATCAGCGGATTATGGACGAACTCGCGGAGCAAGGCCATAGCGTTCTCGCATTCTCCATTAAAATTTATTAAAATCAATGACTTGCAATGGACGATACGGACAAAAAGTTAATCCGCATCCGGATATCTTGGGATACTGAAGTTATTCTTCATGGCATTTTGTTTACTGTCAGCATGTTTTTAGAGAAAAAACCGGCTGGCAAAAAAAGGATTAAAATTCAGCCAGCATTATTATTAGAAAGACACGCCCTGCCTTTTCCGCCTGTTTTGTCGCCTTGCCTGCTGCCACCGGCCCGCCGCATGCACACAAAATTGCCGCGCGCCCTGTACTTTCACGCTGCAAAATGACAATATGTCGGCCTTAGCAACACTTGGCAACACGTTGAGAGTTCCGGCTCACTTCGGTTTTCATCAGACTGGAACGCAAAGTATGGCAGGGCGAGGCGGGATTACACGGGGCGGCGGCAAGCGGGGCCGGCAGGAGGGAGCGTCATGATGACGCCATTGATGCTGCCGTCGGCGCAATTGCGCGGCGACCGGATTGCCAGGCTGAACTTGCTGGCCGCGGCGGCCATGCTGGCCATGGCCAGCCTGCTGCTGATCCTCTTCCAGTTGTTTGCCCTCCAGGCATCCTTGCAGCGTAACCTGCAAATCCAGGCCGACATGCTGGCGCCCGCCGCCAGCCAGGCCATGCGCCAGGACAATCGTCTTGCGGCGCAACAACTGCTCGCCTCCCTCGCCGCCGCCCCGCATGTCCGGCAAGCAATACTTTACAGTCCCTATGGCGCGCCGTTTGCCCGCTACGCCCGCAGCGGCGCCGATACCGCACCGGCGGCGCCGCGCAACGGCCTGCACCTCGATTACCTGGACGGCAGCGCCGCCGTCTTGACGACCTTGCCGGGCGGCGGCGCGCTGTACCTGCGCGCCAGCCTGGCGCCGCTGTACGCCAGCCTGGCGCAATTTGCCGCCTTCACCCTGCTCGTCTGCCTGTGCGCATTCGGCCTGACCTTCCTGATGGTGCGCCGCACGCGCACGGCCGCCCAGCATGCGGAAAGCCATTTGCACTATCTGGCCCACGTCGACCCGGTCACGCAGCTGCCGAACCGCCATGAATTCAACGACGCCCTGGCTTACGCGCTGGCGCGCGCCGACCGCCAGGATAGCAGCGTGGGCCTGCTGCTGCTGGATCTGGATAACTTCAAGGTCGTCAACGATACGCTGGGCCACCACTGCGGCGACCAGTTGCTCAAGCTCGTATCCGACCGCCTGGTGGCCATCCTGCGCGGCACCGACATCATCTGCCGCATCGGCGGCGATGAATTCGTCGTCATCGTCGAACCGGCCGACGACGCCTCGGAAATGGCCAGCGTGGCGCGCAAGATCCTGGCCGTGCTGGCCGCGCCGTTCGACCTCGAAGGCCACCAGCTGTATGTCAGCGCCAGCATCGGCGTGAGCCTGTATCCGTTCGACGCGCAGGACGTGGCCACCCTGACGCGCAATGCCGATACGGCCATGTACCACGCCAAGCACCAGGGCAAGAACCGCTACGCCGTCTTCAAGGCCGAAATGGAATTGCGCGCGCAGCGCCGCCTGCGCATGGAAGCGAACCTGCGCAAGGCTCTGCAGAACGAGGAACTGTATTTGCACTACCAGCCGCAGATCGACTTGCGCAGCGGGCGCATCGTCGGCGTGGAAGCGCTGATACGCTGGAACTGCCGCGACATGGGCCAGTTGAGCCCCGCCGAATTCATCCCCGTGGCCGAGGAAAGCGGCATCATCGTCGACCTGGGACGCTGGGTGCTGCAAAGCGCCTGCCGCCAGGCGGCCCTGTGGTGCAAGGCGGGCCTGCTCGATTCGCTCGAACACGTGGCCGTCAACCTGTCGGCCTGCCAGGCGCGCGACCCGGGACTGATGGACGATATCCGCGCCATCCTCGACGAAACGCAGCTGCCGCATGGCTTGCTGGAGCTGGAAATCACGGAGGGCGTCTTGATGGACAATGTCCACGCCAACGTGGAACTGATGCGGCGCCTGCAGGAAGCGGGCATCCACCTGTCGATCGACGATTTCGGCACCGGCTATTCATCGATGTCGTACCTGCAGCGCCTGCCCATCGACCAGTTGAAAATCGACCGCAGCTTCGTGCACGACCTGCCCGGCGAGGGCGAAGCCATCGTCACGGCCATCATCGCCATGGCGCACAGCCTGCACCTGAAAGTGGTGGCCGAAGGGGTGGAAACTTTGCAGCAGGTGGAGTTTTTGAGAAAGGCCGGCTGCGACAACGTGCAGGGCTTTTTCTTCGCGCGCCCGATGACGGCGGCGCAGTTGACGGCATTGCTGCTGGAGCGGCGCGACTGGAGTACGCGCACGATTTTGCCGGCTTGAGTTGGTGCCAACGATGGTGTCGGATTACGGCCGTTGGCCTAATCCGACCTACAGCACCACACCATGAACAGGTAGTCGGCGTAGGTCGGATTAGCGCGCAGCGCGTAATCCGACACCACTACGCTACATCAAGCCAATTTCGCCGAATGCTCGCGCGTCGCATGGAACGTCAATTTCGGCCAGCGCTCTTCCGTCAGGCGCAGGTTCACGCCCGAAGTGGCCAGGTAAGCCATGTTGCCGGCCGCATCGTAGGCCACGTTGTGGCCCAGCGCGTTTTCAAAGTCCTGCAGGATGCGCTTGTCGTCGCAGCTGACCCAGCGCGCGCTGCTGATGCTGGTGCCTTCGAACACGGCGTCGACGCCATACTCGTTGAGCAAGCGGCTGGCCACCACTTCGAACTGCAGCACGCCGACGGCGCCCAGTACCAGTTCGCCGCCCTGCACCGGTTTGAAGACCTGCACCGCGCCCTCTTCGCCCAGCTGCTGCAAGCCCTTGTGCAACTGCTTGATTTTCAAGGGATTACGGATGCGCACAGAGCGGAAGAAGTCTGGCGCGAAGTACGGAATGCCCGTAAACGTCAGCATCTCGCCTTCGGAAAAACTGTCGCCGATCTGCATGTTGCCGTGGTTCGGCAAGCCGATGATGTCGCCCGCGTACGCTTCTTCCACCTGTTCGCGCGACGATGCCATGAAGGTCACCACGTTCGACACCTTGATCTCGCGCCCCAGGCGCAAGTGCTTGACCTTCATGCCGCGCTCGAAACGTCCCGAACACACGCGCAAAAAGGCGATGCGGTCGCGGTGGGCCGGATCCATGTTCGCCTGGATCTTGAAGACGAAACCGGTAAACGGCTGCTCGGACGGGGCCACCGAACGCACGGTCGCATCGCGCTCGCGCGGCGCCGGCGCCCAGTCGACCAGCGCGGACAGAATCTCGCGCACGCCGAAGTTGTTGATGGCCGAACCGAAGAACACAGGCGTCTGCACGCCGGACAGGAATTCTTCGAGGTTGAACGGGTTCGACGCGCCATGCACCAGTTCCACTTCCATGCGCAGCTGATCCATCTCGAGCGGGAACATCTCCTGCAGGCGCGGGTTGTCGATGCCCTTGATGATTTCAAAGGCGCCGTCGGCCTTCTCTTCGCCAGCCTTGAACAGCATGATCTCGTCGTTCAGCAGGTGGTACACGCCGCGGAAGTTCTTGCCCATGCCGATAGGCCAGGTGACGGGCGCGCATTGAATCTTCAGCACCGATTCGAGTTCGTCGAGCAGATCCAGCGGATCGCGCGTCTCGCGGTCCATCTTGTTCATGAAGGTGACGATCGGCGTATTGCGCATGCGGCACACGGCCAGCAGCTTGATCGTCTGCGCTTCCACGCCCTTGGCTGCATCGATCACCATCAGCGCCGAGTCGACCGCCGTCAGCACGCGGTAGGTATCTTCCGAGAAGTCCTGGTGACCCGGGGTGTCGAGCAGGTTGACGACGTGGTCGCGGAATTCGAACTGCATCACCGAGGAAGCGACGGAAATGCCGCGCTGCTTCTCGATCTCCATCCAGTCCGACGTCGCGTGACGGCCCGATTTACGCGCCTTGACGGTACCGGCCATCTGGATCGCTCCCGAGAACAGCAGCAGTTTTTCCGTCAAGGTGGTTTTACCGGCATCCGGGTGGGAAATGATGCCGAAGGTGCGGCGGCGCTGCACTTCGCGCGCGATCACGGCCGGCGCCTTGCTGCTCACTGACGCTGCGGCGCTGTCCGCATTGTCGCTGGAATCGGGGGTGTTGATGTCGTTCTCGTTGGCCATATTGGTGACCATAATATGGCCCTCGCAAAAAACCCTCGATTTTACAGAAGGATCGGCCTTCCGTGTGAACTGCTTCACTCTGGCGAACGGCAAAATTGGCCACTTCATCAAGGGGTCACAATCCGCAGGCAACATTGCACTGCAGAAATGTTGTCACCCTACCCTGGAAACCCGATGAAAATGCTCCTCACCCCCGCCATCCGACTCATGCAGCGCCTGCGCCTGCTGCCCAAATTCATGCTTGTCTGCCTGGTCTTTTTGCTGCCTTTGGTGCTGGCGACCACCCTGCTGATCTCGGAGCTGGGCAAGTCGCTGGCCCAGGCGCAGGATGCACAGCGGGGCGTGGCCTATGTGCACCAGCTGCAAGAAGGCACGCGCCTGCTGCAGCAGCGGCGCGGCCTCGAACACTTGCGCCTGAGCGGCAAGGCGGGCATGGACAACACGGCCGCCAATGCACGCATCACGGCCACGCTGGCCGCCCTGGCGCGCTTGCCGGCGGGCGCCGACCTGCCCCAGGCGGCCGAGCTGAGCAAGCAGTGGCAAGCCCTGCTGGGCCGACAGACGGGCCTCGCGGCGCGTGACAGCTACGCGGCGCACACGGCGCTGTTGCGCCAGGCAGCCAAACTGGGCCAGCTGGTGGCCGACCGTTCGCACCTGAGCCTGGACCCGGACGCGGGCGCCAACCACCTGAGCGCAGTCTTCACGGCCACCCTGCCCGACCTGGCCGAAAGCCTGTCCGACATCGCCGGGCGCGGTGCCGCCTACATCGACACGGGCCTGTTCGAGGCGAATGAAGATCAACTCGTCAACGCCAACGCCCTGATCGCGCGCCACGAACTGGAACGCCTGCCGGCCCGCTTTGACGAAATCATCGCCGCCAAGCCGGCCTTGCGCGCCAGCCTGCTGCCGTCCCTGAAAGCCGTGCCGGCCGCGCTGGCCTTCCTCGAACGCACGAAAAACGAAGTGACGAATTCCTACGACCAGACCTCGGGCGCGCAATTCCACGCGGCCGGCATGCAGGCGATCGACGCCCTGCACGCGCTCTCGGGCGCGTCGGCCACCGCGCTGGACGGATTGCTGGCGCAGCGCATCGCCCGCGACGAGGCGCGCCGCGCCCTGATCCTGGCCGCCATGCTGCTGGTGCTGCTGGCCGCCGCCTACCTGTGCGCGGGCTTCTATGCCGCCTTCGCGCGCGACGTGAAGCAATTGCGCGTGGCCGTCGGCGCGGCAGCGGCGGGCGACCTGTCGCAGCGCATCACCTCGCAGGCGCACGATGAAATCGGCGACCTGGTGCGCGACTTCGGCGCCATGACGCATGGCCTGGCCACGCTGGTGCAGGAAATCCGCGGCGGCGCGGCCGTCATCGCAGCCGCCGGCGCCGACATCGCCCAGGGCAACGCGGCCCTGTCCGGCCATACGGCCACGCAGGCGGACGCACTGGGCGCCACCGTCGACTCGATGCGCGAGCTGACGGCCACCGTCGGCCGCAACGAAGCCCACGTAGGACAGGGCCGCACCCTGGTGGCGACGGCGGCCGACGTGGCACTGCGCGGCGGGCAAACCGTGGGCGCCGTGGTCGACACCATGGCCTCGATCAAGGCCAGCTCGCACAAGATCGTCGACATCATCGGTGTCATCAACGGCATCGCCTTCCAGACGAATATCCTGGCCCTGAACGCGGCCGTCGAAGCGGCCAGAGCCGGCGAGCAGGGGCGCGGCTTCGCCGTGGTCGCCTCCGAGGTGCGCAGCCTGGCGCAGCGCTCGAACGAGGCGGCGCTGGAAATCAAGCGCCTGATCGGCGATTCGGTCGCCACCGTCGATGCAGGCGGCGACCTCGTCAATGCCGCCGGCAACACCATGCGGCAAGTCGTCGACGCCGTGCAGCAGGTGGCCGTCGTCATCGGGCGCATCAGCAGCGCCGGCGCCGAGCAGAATGGCGAGATCGCCCGCATCAACCAGGCGCTGGCGCAAATCGACGACATGACGCGCCAGAACGCGGGCCTGGTCGACGAGGCCCGCGCCGGTTCGCAGCGCCTGCACCAGGAAGGCGAGGCGCTGACGCAAGCAGTCAGCCGCTTCCGCCTGGGGGAGCACGAGATGCCAAGTGCGCGCCCGGCGCCCGCAGCAAGCATGCGCGACGGCTTGCCCAGCGTGCGGCCGGCCGGCCTGTGGAGCGCCAATAAACCGCGCGTCATATCACAAAATCGCGCGGAACGGCGCAAGGCTAGCTAGTCAAAAGTGTGCGCGTAGGACAAGGACTACAATTTCGCCTCAAAAGAGACTACAAGGTGGCGACTGCTAATCTTATGTTCGCCACTTACATAAGCTTTTAAAGTAGCTACATCGCGATCTGCACCGCGCGGTTGAAAAAAACGCCGTTACCACCTGGGTACGAGAGTTTTTTTTGACCAGCAACGCGGCAGTCGCACTCCGATGTAAAAAGCCTGTGAGGAATACTATGAGCCATACTCAACTTATCGCCCCGGTCCAGAAGAACCAGTTGCTGCCGCGCGCCATGCCGGCGGCGGGTCGGGAAATCAAGCTTGCGTCGCGGGTTAGTCTCAGCAGTGCACAACAGAATGAATTGCTGGCCGCCCTGCCGCGCGCCGCCCTCGAATCGCTGTTCGAAGACCTGGAACTGGTGGAACTGCCTTTCGGCAAGGAATTGTATGCCTACGGTAACAACCTGGAATACAGCTACTTCCCTACCACCGCCATCATTTCCTTGCTGTATGTAATGGAAGACGGCGCGACGACGGAAATCGCCGTCGTCGGCCATGAAGGCGTGGCCGGTGCCTCGCTGCTGGCAGGCGAGCGCGCCATGTGCACGGCCGTCGTGCAAAGCGCCGGCTACGGCTACCGCCTGAAAACGCAAAGCTTGCGCGATGCCTTCAATCAAGGCGGCGCCCTGCCCCAGCTGCTGATGCGCTACACCAACGCCCTGTTTGCGCAAATGGCGCAGAACGCCGTTGGCGGTCGCCACAGCTCGATCGAGCAAAAGCTGTGCCGCTGGCTGCTGGACCGCCTGGACCGTTCGCCATCGAACGAATTGAAAGTCACGCAAGAGCTGATTTCCATCATGCTGGGCGTGCGCCGCGAAAGCATCACGGCCGCCGCGGGCAAGTTGCAGGAAGAAGGCTTGATCCACTATCGCCGCGGCAATATCACGGTGCTGGACCGCGCCGGCCTGGAGTGCTATGCGGGCGAATGCTACAAGGTCGCCAAGACGGAATACGACCGCTTGCTGCGTGACGTGTCACGCTGCTGAACCGCTGCTGAGCTGAACAGATAAAAAAATGGCCGGGCTGCATGCCCGGCCATTTTTTTATCTCAAAGAAAATTACGCTTCGATATCCGCATCGATGTCTTCCGGTTCCGGCGTCAGCGGCAAAGGAATCACGGCTTCCACGCAGGTCCCCTTGCCTTCCGGTCCCTGGCGCACGGTGAGGGTGCCGCCCAGCAACAAAGCCCGCTCGCGCATGCCCAGCAAGCCGTGCGACATGGGTTTTTGCAGCGCGTCTTCCGTGATGCCGATGCCGTCGTCGATCACGCGCAGCACCAGGCCGTGTTCGTTGCGTTTCAAGGTCACGCTGACCATGCCGGCGCGCGCATATTTCATGATATTCGTCAGCGATTCCTGCACGATACGGAACAGGGCAATCGTCAGGGTGGCTTCGCGGTTGTCGATATTGATGGCCACGTCCGTTTCGCAGCGCACCGAACTCATGCGCGTAAAATCCTCGCAATAGCTTTCGATGGCGGCGCACAGGCCCAGATTGTCCAGCAGGCTGGGGCGCAGGTCTTCCACGATGCGGCGCTTCAGTTCCACCGTTTCCAGCAAGGTGGCCTTGGCGCGGCGCAACTGCGTGGCCAGTTCCGGCTGCGTGTGCGCCAGTTGCTGCGTGACGGCGCCCAGGTCCATGCTGATCGAGGTCAGGTTGGCGCCCAGCTCATCGTGCAATTCGCGCGCCAGGCGTGCCTTTTCCACTTCATTGACGCTGATCAAATGGCGCGACAGCACGGATAACTGCTCCGTACGCTTGCTGACCGTCGATTCCAGGTTGTCGTTGGCATTTTGCAATGCATACTCGACGGCCGCGCGGTTCTGGAAACTGCGCCGCACCAGCTGGTAAAACATGATCAGCACGAGAATGGCCAGGGCATTGATGCCGATGCCGAGCAGCACGGCTTTCTGGTACTCATGGTAGAAGGCGGCGCTGCCGGACGACAGCGCTTCATTCTGTTCGCGCGTCATGATCACCACCTGCAGGCGGATCTCGTCCATGGTGGCGCGGTCATCGGTGACACGGGAAATGTTGACGATCTCGGCCAACCCGCCCTGCTTGTAGACCTCGATCGACTCTTGCAGCATCGACATCTTGCGACGGATCAAGGTTTTCAGCTGGCCCAGGTTTTTCAGCTGGGTGGGACTGCCCGCGAGCAAGGTTTGCAACTCGTTGAATTCGTTTTCGATTTCGGTGGTGGCCGTCTTCGACGGCCCCAGATAGGTTTCGGAGCCGGAAATGAAATAGCCGCGCAAGCTGCTTTCCGCATCGAGCACGAGCACGTTCAAATACTGCAGGCGGTCCGCCACGCGGGCGCTCTGGCTGAGCAAGGCGTTCGTGCCCTTCAGCGACTGCAGATTATGATAGAGACTGAAACCATTGAGTACAAGCAGCAAGGCGCACGTCACGCACAGGATCGTCTTGTAGAGGGGCAGGCGGTGATTCGGGGCCGGTTCAGCGGTGAAATACATCCTGATGTGCATCCTTAGCAAGGTTCGGCGCGGGAGAGAGCGCCGGCGCCGGCCAATTATAGTCCTCGCCACAAACTGCTGCACTGCACAAGTCGTGCTGGCCAGCGGGCTGAGCGATCATGTTTCCATGATCGCACCGCAACGCTAGTCAAGCAAATTGTTTTTCATTGCGTAATAGGTCAAGTCGCTGTTCGATTGCAAGCCCATTTTTTCCATGATGCGCGTACGGTAAGTACTCACCGTCTTGATGCTCAGCGACAAGGCCACGCCGATATCGGACACCGTGGCGCCGCGCGCCAGGCGCAGGAAGACCTGGAACTCGCGGTCCGACAATTCCGTATGCAAGGCGGCATTCGTGTCGCGGTCGAACGATTGCGCCAGCAATTCACCGACGGTGGAACTGACGTAGCGGCGCCCCTGGAATACGGTGCGCACGGCCGTCATCAACTCGTCGGCTTCGCATTCCTTGTTCAGATAGCCATTCGCGCCCATCTTGAACAGGTTCAGCGCATACTGCTGCGCGGGATAGCCGCTGAGGATCAGCACGGGCAATTCCGGCTGGCCCTGGCGGATCGTGCGCAAGGTATCGATGCCGCTCTGATCGGGCATGGCTATATCGAGCAGCAATACATCGCAAATTTCGCGGCGGGCGATATCGAGCGCTTCGCGCCCGGTACCGGCTTCCGCCACCACACTGAAGTCGCTTGACGACGAAAAAATCTGTTTGAATCCAGCTCGTACTATTTGGTGATCATCACAAATGGCAACGCGTATCATTGTTTCCCCTTAAATTTTCCTGGCCTGGGAAAGACTACCGGAACCTGAACGCTGCTCCGGTTCAGCGTCACTAACAAAAACGCAACATTAACATTATATTCAAAATATGGCGTGCCGTACGGTAGCGTCAGCGCCAGGACGGAGCACCCATGCAGTATAGTCAACTTGGTCAACCGCGGCCGGACAACCCCACCTATATTGGTACAAATCTTATTTTAGCAAGTTTAAAATCGCAATTAATTCATGGCGTATCCACGCGCGGTCCAGCGGCGCTTCCTGCGGCACGACGGGCATGGCCGGCAGTACAGGCAGCTCGTCGGCGATGGCATGCGAGGCGCCACGACTGTCGAGCTTGTTGCGCGCGCCGCTGATGGTAAAGCCCTGCTCATACAGCAATTCGCGGATGCGGCGTATCAGCAGCACCTCGTGGTGCTGGTAATAACGGCGGTTACCACGTCGTTTGACCGGTTTGAGCTGGGAAAACTCCTGCTCCCAGTAGCGCAATACGTGCGGTTTGACGCCGCACAACTCGCTCACTTCGCCGATCGTGAAATAGCGTTTCGCCGGAATGGGCGGCAAGGCGATCAACTCGGTTTTACTGATGCGCTCGTTCATCGCCACTCACTCAGGCAGCACGTGCCAGCGGACTGGTCTCTTCGACCATGCTTTTCAGCTTCTGGCTCGCATGGAAGGTCACGACACGGCGCGCCGTGATGGGAATCTCTTCGCCCGTCTTCGGGTTGCGGCCCGGCCGCTGCGGCTTGTCGCGCAACTGGAAATTGCCGAAACCGGACAGCTTGACGGCCTCGCCACGCTCGAGCGCGTTGCGGATTTCGTCAAAGAACGTCTCGACCATATCCTTCGCTTCGCGCTTGTTCAGGCCCACTTGCTCGAACAACAGTTCGGCCAGTTCCGCCTTGGTCAAGGTGGGTAAATCTTTTTCCGCTTCCTGGCGCACTTTGGCAACCAGCATGGCCCGATGCAGATCTGCGGCCAGTGCGGACTGCAGTACGGCGGAATCAACGTCGCTGTTATTAATTTTCCTGCCCTGCCTTTTCTGTGCGCCCGAGCCCGCCATATGGCAAGCTCGTCTACTGTTGACGACGGAAAGGCCGTCACGCAAGGCGACGGCCAGTCCGGTAATTACGAACGCAGTTTCGCGTCGTGGCCCTGCTTGGCGGCATCGATCAGGACAGCCATCAGGCCATCGACGACATCGTCTTGCAGGGTGTTTTGAGTATCTTGCAAGCTAATCCGGAAAGCAAGGCTTTTTTCATCCGCTTCCAGACCTTTTCCACGATATTCATCAAATAAAACAATGGCTTGCACGATACGCGCTGCCGGGCTTGCCTTGGCTGCGGCGTGGAAGCTGTCGAGCAGATCCTGCACCGCCACCGATTGCTTGACGACCACGGCCAAGTCGCGGCTGGCGCCAGGGAATTTCGAGATTTCCTGGTACGCGGGCACGATGCGTTGCGTCAAGGCAGCGGCGTCGACTTCAAACAGCACGGGCGCCAGCGGCAAGTCGTACTTTTGCATCCAGCGCGGGTGCAATTCGCCGATGAAACCGATGACCTTGCCATCGAGTTCCACGTTGGCCGAACGGCCCGGATGCAGGGCCGGGTGTTCCGCCTTGGTGAAACGCAAGACCAGCGGCGCGAACAGCGCTTCCAGGTCCGCCTTCACGTCGAAGAAGTCGACCGTGCGTGCAGGCTGGCCCCACTGCTCGTCGGCGACCGCGCCGTAGGCCATGGCGGCCACGCGCTTCGGCTGGGCGTAGCCAGCCACCGACAACGGGCCGTTTTCCACGCTGTCGTCGCGCTGGTAGATGGCGCCCACTTCGAAGATGCGCACGCGGTTCGTCTTGCGGTTCAGGTTGTAACGCACGTTCGCGATCAGGCTGCCGATCAGCGAGGAACGCATCACGCTCATCTGGCTGGCGATCGGGTTCTGCAATTTGATCGGGTTCGTGTTACCCGAGAAATCGCGCTCCCATGCCGTATCGACAAAGCTCATGTTAACCACTTCCTGGAAGCCCAGGTCGGCCAGCTCATGACGTACCGCAAACAAGGAGCGGGTATTTTCCGGTGCAATCTGCATCACGTTCGCGGCCACGGGCGGCAAGGTCGGGATGTTTTCAAAGCCGTACACGCGCGCCACTTCCTCGATCAGATCTTCCTCGATCTCGATGTCGAAACGGTAGCTGGGCGACGTCACGGAAAACACGCCATCAAGCAAAGTGAATGGCAGAGCAAGGCGCGTGAAGATATCGGCGATCAGCTCATCATTGAGCGGCACGCCGATGACTTTTTGCGCGCGCGCCGTGCGCATCGACACGGGCTGGCGTTGCGGCAAGTTCACCACGTGATCGTCGACGGGGCCGACGGTGGTCGCTGGCGTGCCGCAGATTTCCACGATCAGGGCCGTGATGCGCTCGATGTGCTCGACGTTGGTGGCGAAATCGACGCCGCGCTCGAAGCGGTGCGCCGCATCGGTCGAGAAATTCAGACGGCGCGCGCGGCCTTGAATGGCGTTTGGCCACCAGAATGCCGCTTCCAGGTAGATGCTGTCCGTATCGTCCGACACGGAACTGGCGTCGCCGCCCATGATGCCGGCCAGCGATTCGATTTCCTGCTCGTCGGCAATGACGCCGATCCACTCGTCGACGGCGATGGTGTTGCCATTCAACAGCTTGACGGATTCGCCCGCCTTGCCCCAACGCACGTCGAGGCTGCCATGGATCTTGGCCAGGTCAAACACGTGGCTAGGACGGCCCAGTTCCAGCATGACATAGTTGGAAATATCCACCAGGGCCGACAGCGGACGCTGGCCGCTGCGCTCGAGGCGCTGCTTCATCCAGTCCGGCGTGGCCGCCTTGGCATTCAAGCCGCGGATGACGCGGCCCGTGAAACGGCCGCACAGGTCCGGCGCGCTGACTTTCACGGGCAGGATTTCATCGCTGGAAACCGGTACGGTACGGAATTGCGGCGCATTCAGGGGCACGCCCGTGAGTGCAGATACTTCGCGCGCCACGCCCAGCACGGACAGGCAGTCTGCCTTGTTCGGCGTCAACTTGATGGTGAATTTCAAGTCGTTGAGCGCAAAGTAATCACGGAAATTCTGGCCGATCGGCGCGTCGTCCGGTAATTCCATCAGGCCGGCGTTTTCTTCCGACAATTTCAATTCGCGCGCGGAGCACAGCATGCCTTGCGACTCGACACCGCGCAGCTGGCCCACCTTGATTTCAAACGGCTTGCCATCGGCGCCAGGCGGCAGCACGGCGCCGGCCATGGCGCAGACGACTTTCAAGCCAGGACGCACGTTCGGCGCGCCGCAAACGATGTTGAGCATGGTGCCCGTGCCGACATCGACCTGGCATACATTCAGGCGGTCCGCATTCGGATGTTTTTCCATCTCCAGGACCAGGCCCACCACCACGTTCGAGAACGGGGGCGCGACAGGATCGACGTCCTCGACTTCGAGACCGGACATGGTCAGCAGATGGGCCAGTTCGTCCGAAGTCATCTTCGGATCGACCATGGTACGGAGCCAGTTTTCGGAAAATTGCATAATCAAGCCTTCAAAGGGTCAAAGCTCACAGCGCGAGCGCACAGGCGCTCAAGCGCCATGAATCAAACGGAACAATGCTTAGTTGAACTGCTTCAGGAAACGCAAGTCGCCTTCATAAAACAGGCGCAGGTCGTTGATGCCGTAGCGCAGCATCGTCAAGCGTTCCAGGCCGGAGCCGAAAGCAAAACCGATGAATTTCTCGGGATCGAGGCCGAAGTTTTTCACCACGGTCGGATGTACCTGGCCGGCGCCCGACACTTCCAGCCAGCGGCCCTTCAAGGGACCGGAGCCAAAGGCGATGTCGATCTCGGCCGACGGTTCCGTGAACGGGAAGTACGACGGGCGGAAGCGCACTTGCAGGTCGTCCGTTTCAAAGAAGGCCTTGACGAAGTTCAGGTACACGCCCTTCAGGTCGGCAAAGCTGATGTCTTCGGCGATCCACAGGCCTTCGACCTGGTGGAACATCGGCGAATGGGTGGCGTCGCTGTCGACGCGGTAGGTGCGGCCCGGCGCGATGACCTTGATCGGCGGCGTGTGCGTGCGCGCATAACGCACCTGCATCGGGCTCGTGTGCGTGCGCAGCAGCAAGGGCTTGCCATCGGTGTCGTTGCCATCGATGTAGAAGGTGTCTTGCATGGAACGGGCTGGATGGTTTTCCGGGCTGTTGAGCGCCGTGAAGTTGGTCCAGTCGTTCTCGATTTCGGGGCCGTCGGCCACGTCGAAACCGATGGAACGGAAGATTTCCTCGACACGTTCCCACGTGCGCATCACTGGATGGATGCCGCCGGGCATGCGGCCACGGCCTGGCAGGGTCACGTCGATCGCTTCGGCGTTCAGACGACCTTGCATCTGGGCATCGGCCAATGCATCACGGCGCGCCGTCAGCGCGTCTTCGATCTGCACTTTGACGGCGTTGATCAGGGCGCCTTGCGCCTTGCGCGCGTCCGGATCCAGTTTGCCCAGGCCCTTCATCATTTCAGTAATCTGGCCAGTCTTGCCCAGGTAGCGGGCTTTGGCGTTTTCAAGTGCGGCAGCGTCTGCGGCGGCGATAAAGTCAGCCTGGGCCGAGACGACGAGTTCTTCTAGGGAGTTCATGCGGCTTTTCCTGTTTTGGAAATCAATCCTGGATTTAGTAATCTAGAACCCAACAATCAAAAACGGAAACGGGGCATAAGGTGTTAAAACCCCTGCCCCGCTCTTTATAACGTCACCCTACGGATGACGTTGTGCAATGACCGATGCTTACGCAGCGATTTTTGCTTTAACTGCGTTGACAATCGCAGCGAATGCTGGCTTGTCCATCACAGCCATATCGGCCAGGACTTTACGGTCCAGTTCGATATTTGCTTTTTTCAAGCCGTTCATGAATACGCTGTACGTTACGCCATGCTCACGGGAAGCGGCGTTGATACGAGCGATCCACAGGCGGCGGAAAACGCGCTTCTTGTTGCGGCGATCGCGGTAAGCGTATTGGCCAGCGCGCATAACTGCTTGCTTGGCAACACGGTATACACGGCTGCGGCGACCACGGTAGCCTTTAGCTTGAACAAGAATCTTCTTATGACGGGCACGAGCTGTAACCCCACGTTTTACTCTAGGCATAGTAACTCCTTAAATTGAGTGTGAGATTAAGCAGTCGGCATCATGCGCATGACGGATGTGACATCCGATGCGTTGATGTTACGGGTACCGCGCAACTGACGTTTGTTTTTGGTGGTTTTCTTGGTCAGGATGTGGCGTTTGAACGCGTGACCCGACTTGACTGTTCCACCTGGACGCACGCGAAAACGTTTTTTCGCGGAGCTTTTGGTCTTCATTTTAGGCATAGCAATCTGTCCTCTTACGGACAGCTCCATTTATAACAGGATTGCAGGTGGCAACACGACGCTGCGCTTAGATGCCTGCTTTCACATGTTGTGCAGCGGATGCGAGTCCACTACAGTTCACGCGGCCCGGGCATTGCTGACCGGGCCGCGCAAATTCTGCCTGGAATCTGGTGTCGCGCCCATGCAGGCACAAACCACGTCGATCCACAGTAAAACGCTATTGTAGCTTACTTCTTCTTCTTAGGCGAAAGAACCATGATCATTTGGCGACCTTCCATCTTCGGGAACTGCTCGACCTGGCCATACGGCTCCAGATCGGCTTTCAGACGTTCCAGCATACGGAAGCCAATATCCTGATGCGCCATCTCACGACCGCGGAAACGCAAGGTGATCTTGGTTTTATCGCCATCTTCGAGGAACTTGATGAGATTACGCAACTTGATATTGTAGTCACCATCATCAGTCCCCGGACGGAATTTGACTTCCTTCACGAGGATGATCTTTTGCTTCAATTTGGCTTCGTGAGCTTTCTTTTGCTCCGAATACTTAAATTTGCCGTAGTCCATCAAACGGCACACCGGTGGCTGCGCGGTAGGCGCAATTTCCACCAGGTCGACGTTTGCCTCTTCCGCCAGGCGGAAGGCTTCAGCCAAACTTACGATACCGAGTGGCTCGTTATCGACCCCGCTTAAACGCATTTCAGGGGCAGTGATTTCGCCATTGATGCGATGTGACTTGTCAGTAGCTATTGTAATTTCCTTTAAAAATCTTGTAAGACGGTCGTGCAGCGAGTTTCCTCGTCAGGCCTTGGTGTCGACTTCATGTTTGAGTCGCTCAATCAGGGCATCGACGGACATGACGCCCAGATCGACATTGCCCCGCGCCCGCACGGCCACTGTATTCGCATCCCGCTCTTTGTCGCCAATTACTAAGATGTAAGGCAATTTTTGTACGGAATGTTCACGTATTTTATAGGTAATCTTCTCGTTACGCAAATCAGCCTGTACGCGCAGCCCCGCTTTGCGCAGTTTTGTTGTAACTTCCTGTACATAGTCGGCTTGAGCGTCGGAAATATTCAACACCGACACTTGCACCGGCGACAACCACAAGGGCATGGCGCCCGCATAGTGTTCGATCAGGATGCCGATAAAACGTTCCAGCGAACCGACGATCGCGCGGTGCAGCATGATCGGCACCTGGCGCGTGTTGTCCACGGCTACGTATTCGGCACCCAGGCGGCCCGGCATCGACGGGTCGATCTGCACGGTGCCCACTTGCCATGCGCGGCCCAGGCTGTCCTTCAGGTGATACTCGATCTTCGGACCGTAGAACGCACCCTCGCCCGGCAATTCCGTCCATTCCACGCCGCAAGCGCGCAAGGCCGAACGCAGGGATTCCTCGGCGAAATCCCACGACTCTTCCGTGCCGATGCGGTTATCGGGGCGCAAAGCCAGTTTCACATCGATATTCGTGAAGCCGAAAGCCGTGTACACATCCATCGCCTGCTGGTGGAAGGCCGTCACTTCGCCGGCGATCTGCTCTTCCAGGCAGAAAATGTGACCATCATCCTGCGTAAAGCCGCGCACGCGCATCATGCCGTGCAAGGCACCCGACGGCTCGTTGCGGTGGCATTGGCCGAACTCGCCGTAGCGCAGTGGCAAGTCGCGGTAGCTGCGCATGCCATTGTTGAAAATCTGGATATGGCCAGGGCAATTCATCGGCTTGAGCGCATAGGCGCGATTTTCCGATTCCGTGATGAACATGTTTTCGCGGTAATTGTCCCAGTGACCGGTTTTTTCCCACAGGCCACGGTCGAGAATTTGCGGCGCCTTGACTTCCTGGTAACCGTTGACCTGATACACATTACGCATGTATTGCTCGACCTGCTGCCAGATCGACCAGCCTTTCGGGTGCCAGAAAATCAAGCCCGGCGCTTCCTCCTGGAAATGGAAGAAATCGAGCTGCTTGCCCAATTTGCGGTGATCGCGCTTTTCCGCCTCTTCCAGGTTGTGCAAGTACAGTTCCTGATCTTCCTTCTTGGCCCAGGCCGTGCCATAGATACGCTGCAGCATCTCGTTTTTCGAGTCGCCGCGCCAGTAGGCGCCGGCCAGCTTCATCAGCTTGAACACTTTCAGCTTGCCCGTCGACGGCACATGAGGACCGCGGCACAAGTCCGTGAACTTGCCTTCGGAATACAGCGACACTTCCTGGTCGGCCGGGATCGAGCCGATCAGTTCAGCCTTGTAGGCTTCGCCGATACCCTTGAAGTATTCGATGGCTTCGTCGCGCGCGACCACCTTGCGCGTGACTTGCTCGTCCTTCTTGGCCAGCTCGGCCATTTTCTTTTCGATCGCGACCAGATCTTCCGGCGTGAACGGACGCTTGTAGGCGAAGTCATAGTAGAAGCCGTTGTCGATCACGGGACCGATGGTCACCTGTGCATCCGGGAACAATTCCTTGACGGCATACGCCAGCAAGTGGGCCGTCGAGTGGCGGATCACTTCCAGACCATCGGCATCCTTGTCCGTCACAATCGCCAGTTCCGCGTCTTGCCCGATCAGATAGGAGGTGTCGACCAGCTTGCCGTCGACCTTGCCGGCCAGGGCAGCCTTGGCCAGGCCGGTACCAATATTGGCCGCAACCTGGGCCACGGTGACCGGGCCGTCGAATTGACGGGCGGAACCATCGGGAAGTCGGATTGTAAGCATATTGATCTCCATATCGGCGCTGGCGCCAGGTAAAACTGCAATGTGGTGTGGACTGAAAAACTGAAAGGAAAACGCAGACGCAAAAAAACGCGGACTAGCCGCGTTTTTCACTTTCTTGAGACAAAGGAAACCCGTTCGACTAGCGTCACTCCCAAAGCTTGGTAGTAGTTCGCGGTGTCATAACCGGTTTACCCTTTCTCTCTAACTGCATTCTGGTGGGCGGTGAGGAATTCGAATCCCCGACCCCTTGGATGTCGACCAAGTATTCTAACCAGCTGAACTAACCGCCCGTAAAACTTTTTTATCGATTACTGCATCAGCAATCGCCTTTAAAACCATCTACTGCCAAATTCTGGTGGGCGGTGAGGAATTCGAATCCCCGACCCCTTGGATGTCGACCAAGTATTCTAACCAGCTGAACTAACCGCCCCGAAGACCAGCATTATAGAGAGGCTTTCCCAGAATGACAAGGGCTGTTTTACAGGAAACTTTAATCAGTTCTCCGGGCGTCAGCTCCCTTTATATAGAGGGAGCCCGCAGCGCCTTGAATGCCGCTAGAATCGCGGCATGAACTCCACTATATTAGCCTGGCTGAAAACCCTGAGCCGCATCTGCGGTTTTGAAACGGCCGACTCCTTCCCGCTCAATCATCCCTACGCACGCACGCGCTGGGAAGCCGCGTATTTCGATATCGCCTCCGACGTGAAGCCCGACGAGATCGAACGGCGCATCTGCGCGGCCATCGCCAACACGCCGAGCGTCTTCGCCTACATCACCAATCCCACGCCACGCATGCAGCGCGCGCTGCTGAACGTGATCCACGACCGGCTGCGGCGCCAGCCCGGCGCGGGCGCCACGGACCTGGTCTTGTTATTGATCAATGCCTACGCCAGCGACCACATCACGGAAGCCGTGCCTGGCCTGCGCGCCCTGATCTATAACACGGAGCACGAAGACACGAATCTGCGCGTGCATGCGATTCTGGAATTGCTGGTCGGCACGCCACGGGGACTGGACGTCATCGATATGTAGATCAAACGTGATTGGCGGGAACGTAGCGCGCCCGCAGGCGCATGAATGGCGTTTCCACCAATCTATATAGGAGCCAGCCCGTGGCAATGCTCAACATAATCATCACCAGCATGGCACCCAGGCTATCCGGCCCGTAACCGATATCCTGCAAGATCGGACGCAGCAGGATGCACAACTGCTTGTGCAGCAAATAAATCGCATATGACCACAGAGCCAGGCTGGCCGCGCCCGGCACGCGCAGCTGATACAAGACACTGGCGGGACTGAGCGCCGCGATCAGCAACAAGGTAAAGCTGGCCGCTAGAGCCGGATAGCCGAACACCGTTACCCCATAGCCGTAGTGGTCGGTGAGAAACACATAAAACATCAGCGCCGTAGCAACGATTCCCGCCAGCAAGCTGCGGTTGCCGTAAGACGTCAGGCGCGACCAGGCCGCCGGATGGTGGCTTTTCAGCAGCGCGAGCGCCACGCCCGCCACCAGTTCGTCGAAGCGGCACCACGAGGCATAGTAAATGTACTTGTAATAACCGAGGCCGCCGCGCGGCAGGTGCACATACTCATCCCACAGATAAGCGCGCACCAGCATGCCGACGATAAAGCTGGCGGCCACGGCCAGCCACGCCCACAGCAGAGACCTACGGCAAGCGGCGATCAGCAGCGCCACGGCCGGCAGCAGCACATAGAACTGCTCTTCCACGCACAGCGACCAGGCATGGGAAAACGCCGTGCCCGGCGTCAGGTTGATGTTTTGCGTAAAGGTCAGGAATTTCCACAGAGGCAATAGCGCGCTATCGCCGCGAAACGCGGGCCACAGGTAATACAGGGCCAGCACGGCATAAAAACTGGGCAAGGTGCGCAGGAAGCGCCGCGCATAGAAACGCGGCAAGGAAAAGCCGTGCTCGCTGCGCAAGGCCGCAAAGATCTGGTTGCCGATCAGGTAGCCGCTGAGGGCAAAGAACAGGTCCACGCCCACCCAGCCGATTTCTCCCCAGAAGCCAAACGCCCCGCCCTCGCTGACGAACAGCAAATAATGGTTCATGAAGACAAGCACGATGGCCAGCGCGCGCAAGGTGTCGAGGCCATACAGGCGGAAAGAAGATGAAGAAGACGGCATGGAATCGGCAAGGGAAAACAACGGTGGCGCCGATCATGCCACGCCACACGCTGCCATGGCCACATTTTTACAGGCGTCCACGGCGAATCCCGCTAAAATATGCCGACCCCGCTTTCCCTTCCCGCAACAGCATAGGATATGTCCAGCATGAGCAGCGCACTCCACTTCAAGTCCATCAACTACACGGGCCAGGGCAGCGGCCCGCGCCTGATCGTCACCGGCGCCGTGCACGGCAATGAAACCTGCGGCACCAAGGGTATTCAACGCGCGATGGCTGAACTCGACAGCGGCGCCCTCTCCATCGTGGCCGGCAGCGTCACCTTCGTGCCCATCACCAACCCGCTGGCCTATGCCAAGGGCGTGCGCAGCGGCGACCGCAACCTGAACCGCAACCTGTTCCCGAACGACAATCCTCAGGATTTCGAAGACCGCATCGCCAACTGGCTGTGCCCGCTGCTGGGCCAGCACGACGTGCTGCTCGACTTGCACTCGTTCAATGCGGACAGTCAGCCTTTCGTCATGGTGGGTCCGCGCAACAACGATGGACCGCTGCAACCATTTCAACATGAAGACAAGGAACGCGCGCTGGCGCGCCGCCTGGGCGTGCGCCGCTTCGTCGATGGCTGGCTGCAAACGTATGGCGCCGGCGTACAGCGCCGTCTGGGCAGCAGCGACCAGGTCGGCATGGTGTTGCGCTATGGCGTGGGCACGACGGAATACATGCGCTCGACGGGCGGCTACGCCTTGACCCTGGAATGCGGCCAGCACGCGGACCCGGCCGCGCCGGATGTGGCCTACCGCGCCATCATGAACACCCTGGCTTTCCTCGGTTTCATCGATGCGCCGCAGCCGAATCCGATCGCCGATGCCGACATGGAAGCGCTGAACATGGTCGTCGTGCACGACAAGCTCGATGCGGGCGACCGCTTCATCAAGACCTGGTCCAGCTTTGACAAGGTCAAACAGGGCGACCAGATCGGCGTGCGCGCGGACGGCACGCCCGTGACGGCCGAATTCGACGCCTACATCCTGTTCCCGGACGTCAATGCGCAAGCCAATGCCGAGTGGTATTACCTGGCGCGGGTGGCCAGCAGCTTTTGATTAATGCCCGACGGATTTTGAAAACAGGTTAATCACGAGCACGCCGGCAATGATCAGCCCCAGGCCGATCAGGGCCGGCGTGTCGAGGCTTTGCTTGAACCAGAACCAGCCGACGGCGGAAATGAGCACGATGCCCACGCCGGACCAGATTGCGTAGACAATACCGGTAGGAATGACCTTCAAGGTCAAGGACAAGCACCAGAAGGCGATGCTGTAGCCGACCACGGTGATGACACTGGGCCACAATCGGCTGAAACCCTCGGACGCCTTCAAGGCGCTGGTGGCGATCACCTCGGCGATGATGGCGATGGCCAGGTAGAAATACGTCATGGCAAGACTCATGCTGGCATCCTTTATTGAGGGCTGAGCAGTTTCAAGCCCAGGATGCCCGACACGATCAGGGCGATGCAGGCGATGCGCGCGGCGCTGGCCGGTTCGCCCAGCACCATGATGCCGAAGATGGCCGTGCCGACGGTACCGATGCCCGTCCAGATGGCGTAGGCCGTGCCCAACGGCAAGGTGCGCAGGGCCAGACCCAGCATCACCACGCTGCCCAGCATGGAAATGGCGGTCAATACGGATGGCACGAGGCGGGTAAAGCCGGCACTGTATTTGAGGCCGATGGCCCAGCCGATTTCCAGCAAGCCCGCCAATACCAGAATGATCCACGCCATACTTTTCTCCCGAGGCGGCAGGGTCGTCCCCACCATACAGCCCCCACATCGAGCGGGGTCGTCCCCACAGGAGCAAAGGCAAAAGTATACCATTGGGTGAAAAATCTTGCGGCCAGAACATTTTTTCTAGTGCGGCCGCTCCAGTCGAAAGTTGCCAAAAAACATGCTAATGGCAGCATAATTGCTGCATCCATTCACTCTCGGGAACAATGATGCTACTTCTGGCCCAAATCCTTACCGCCCTTATCCTGCTGCTGCACGTCTACATCGTGCTGCTGGAAACCGTCTTGTTCGATGCGCGCGGACGCAAGGTGTTTGGCCTGTCGAAGGAAAAGGCGGAGATCGTGCGTCCCGCCATGTCGAACCAGGGTTGCTACAACGGCTTTCTCGTGGCGGCGCTGGCGCTGGGCTTTTTTCACCCGGACGCGGCGATTGCCCATGCGTTCACCGTGTTCGGCCTGGCGTGCATCGCCGTGGCCGGCGTGTGGGGCGCGGCCACCGTCATGACGCGCATCCTTTACCTGCAAACGGTACCTGCCGTCATCGCCTTGCTGCTGTTCCACTTCGCCTGATCCCTGCCGGGGCGGCCAGCCGGCCGCCCTGCCTCGCTCCCTGCCGCCTGCGCATACCCCAAATGGGTGATGTTTCCAAAAAACATGCCCGATACAATTCCTTGTAGCAATAAAAAAGATACCACCAGACACATGGTGGCAAGTCACAGTCCACAGGGGAAATCATGCAAGCACATCCAACCACCTTTGCCGTCACTTTGCTCGGCTGCCTGATGCTGTCCGCCTGCGGTGGCGGCGGCAGCGACGGCACCAGTTCGGGCAGCGGCTCCACCAGTGCCAGCGGCGGCACTTCGTCCACTTGCCAGTACAGCAATCTGATCAGCGATACGGAACGCAAACAGGCCAGCGCCTGCGGCATCCAGGTCTCGGGCAACTACGCCCAGGCCGATTCCGGCTACGACAGCGTGGTCGCCGCCTGCAAGCAGGGAGAAAAAGCCAAGGCCGATGCCTACTACAGCGGCACTTACCAGAAAATGGTCGACTACGCGCGCAGCGTGAGCAAGGAACTCGGTTGCGGGCAAAACAATGGCCCCACCTTGCCCAACAACACCACGGCCAGCAATTACAATTTCTGTGTCAAAAGCACCACTGTCAGTGGTAAGCTCAGCTATGAAGGTGCTTGCTACGGCCCCGTCAAATCCGGCGAAGGCGGCTGCGGCAGCGGTTATAACTATATCAGCCAGTATGCCAGCCTCAGCACGTGCACCTCCGGTGGCAAAAGCTGGCTGGAATCGCGTTAAGGAAGCCGGGCGGCCGCAGCAAACGCCGCCCGCGATCTTGTCCACCGCTTGCCGCATGAGGATCGCCCATGACGCCATCGCTCGCCGTCGCCAGCCAGGCACTGATTACCCTGATCTATGAAGCTGCCACACGGCATGGCGCCTGGTCGCAATTCCTCGCCGCCTTCGCGCAACAACTGAAATCGCACGCGGGTTTGATCTGGGCCAATGATTTCAGCAACCGCTCGGTCGACGTCCAGCTGCCGGGCAGCGGCCTGTCCGCCACGTATGGCTTCGAATCGGACGCCATGGCCAGCTTTGCCAGCTATTACGGCGCGCGCAATGTGTGGCTGGAAGACGCCACCCTGCACCGCGAAGGCGCCGTCGTCACCGGTTCCATGCTGTTTCCCGACCATTGCCTGAAGAAAACCGAGTACTGGGCGGACTGGCTGCGCCCGCAAGACATCTTTTATACGGCGGCAGCCATCGTCGAATTGCGCGCCGAGCGCTCCACCAATGTCACCGTGGTGCGCCGCGAGCAGGCGGGCGCCTACGAGGCGGGCGAGCTGGCGCTGATCCGCAGCCTGATGCCGCATTTGCAAACAGCCTTTGCCCTGCAGCGCAAGCTGCGCCGGCTGGAAGTGCTGTCCCGGAGTTCCACCCAGGTGCTGGAATTGCTGCCGTTTGGCGTGCTGTTGCTCGACGCCACGTCGCAATTGCTGTACGCCAACGAGCGGGCGCTGGCCATGACGGCTTCGACGCGGTTGCTGCAACTGCGCGAAGGCGCGCCCCTGTATTGCCCGCGCGAAGCGGACAACGGCGCGCTGCGGCGCATGCTGCACGAGGCGGCCCAAACGGGTACGACGGCGGCAGGCGGCCCCGGCGGCGTACTCAACCTGAACGGCTTGACGGGCGAACAGCTGCGCCTGCGCGTCACGCCCCTGCCCTCCTGGCACAGCCCGTTCGGCTCGGCCAGCGCCATCGCCGTCTTCCTCAGCGACAGCAGCGACTTGATCACCTCCCTGGCCGCCACCCTGCGCAATTTCTATGGCATGACGGTGGCCGAGGCGCGCCTGACGGAAGCGCTCGTTAACGGCTACTCCCTGCAGGAATACGCCGAACGCCAGCGCATTTCCATCCACACGGCGCGCACGCAAATCAAGAGCGCCACCGCCAAGGCCGGCGCCCAGCGCCAGGTGGACCTGGTGCGCATCGTGTTGACAGGCCCGGCCGTGCTGCAGCGCAATCCCCTTCCCGCCTGAACCCTTCAACAACGCGCGCCGCCGGCACGCTTTTCATTTATATCGTAGAATCACGATATTAGAATTTAGGAAAAACGATATATACATCGCTGAAAAGCGAATTATGTATTGAGGAGAAACAACATGGATATCGACGCCATCCACAAGGCGCTGGCCAATCCGGTGCGCAGGCAGATTTTGCAATGGCTGAAGGAGCCGGAACAGTATTTCCAGGAGCAGGACCACCCGCTGCACCTGGGCGTGTGCGCCGGCCTGATCGACCGGCGCCTGAACCTGTCGCAATCGACGGTGTCGGCGCACCTGGCCAGCTTGCAGAAAGCAGGCCTGATTTCAGCCACCAAGGTGGGCCAATGGAGCTTCTTCAGCCGCAATGAAGACACTATCCAGGCCTTTCTCGACCACATGCAGCAAGGTTTGTAACAGCATCCACATCGCCGCGCGCGGCACTCTCGACAGGAAAGACAACAATCATGGCAACTTTATTCGACCCCATCACCATCGGCAGCCTGCAACTGAAAAACCGCATCATCATGGCGCCGCTGACGCGTTCGCGCGCCGGCAATCCGGGCCGCGTGCCCAACGCCCTGATGGCCGAGTACTACACGCAGCGCGCTTCGGCCGGCATGATCATCTCGGAAGCGACGGCCGTCACGCCGCAAGGCGTGGGCTACGCCGACACGCCGGGCATCTGGTCCGAGGAACAGGTGGAAGGCTGGAAACACATCACCGAGGCCGTGCATGACGCGGGCGGCCTGATCGTGCTGCAACTGTGGCATGTGGGCCGCATTTCCGCGCCCGTCTTCCTCGATGGCGACTTGCCCGTCGCGCCCAGCGCCGTCAAGCCTGCCGGTCATGTGAGCCTGCTGCGCCCGAAACAGGAATTCGTCACGCCGCGCGCGCTGGACACGGAAGAGATTCCCGGCATCGTCGCGGCCTACCGCCTTGGCGCGGAAAATGCGAAAAAAGCCGGTTTCGACGGCGTGGAAATCCACGGCGCGAATGGCTATCTGCTCGACCAGTTCCTGCAAGACAGCACCAACTTGCGCACCGACAACTACGGCGGATCGATAGCAAACCGCGCCCGTTTGATGCTGGAAGTGACGGACGCGTGCATCGAAGTATGGGGCGCGGACAAGGTCGGCATGCACCTGGCGCCGCGCCGCGATGCGCACGATATGGGCGATTCCGACCCGCACGCCACCTTCGGCTACGTGGCCCGCGAACTGGGCAAGCGCGGCATCGCCTTCATCTGCGCCCGTGAAGCCCTGGGCGAAGACCGCCTGGGCCCGTACCTGAAACAGGAATTCGGCGGCGTCTACATTGCCAATGAAAAAATGGACAAGACAGCGGCCGCAACCCTGCTGGCCAAAGGCGAAGCCGATGCCGTGGCCTTTGGCCTGTGGTTCATCGCCAACCCGGACCTGCCTGTACGCCTGCACAGCGACGCGCCCTTGAATCCGCTGAACCCGGACACCCTGTACGCACCCGATGCGAGCGGCTACACGGACTACCCGGCACTGGCGGCACAGGCTTAAGCAGCCTGAACGGCAAGCTGAACGGCATCCTGCAAGCCCCTTGGGCGGCACCGCGCTGCCCATCTCCCTGGCGGCGGGCGCAACGATACCAACGCATTAACTGCGTGATGATCGCGGCGCCCGCCGCCTCACTTTATTCGGCCTTATGTACGCCGCCGTTCCCCTATCTTCAGTTCAACGCCATCGGCGCCGTGCCGGCCGGGCCGGACGGCGCGCCTGCACGCTGCTGAAGACACGGCGTATCACTTCGACCGGCACCGCGTGCTCGCGCAAATAGGCCGTCGCCACCGTCCGTCCCAGGGCGTGATGGAAAGCAACGCCCCGCTCAACGAGCTCGGCCATCACTTTGTCCGTTCGCACCTTCTCCCCATTGACCTCGTCGATACTGTTTTTCATGCCATGGCTCCCTGTCGAGTGGATCAACACTGCATCAAGTTTTGACCACATCGTGCGCATTTAGTGCCCGACACAGAGGTCAAGCATCGTTAAAATAGCGGTAGCAAGCGCCCCGACACCGCATGAATAGCGGCCTCGGCTGCTTGTCGCCATCGCCAGCCCCGTATAGAATGCCTGCGCAGAATTTTGCTTCAAGGAAAATGGCCACCAGCGCCATCCGATCAAGAACAGTGTCACTGAAGGGTATCAATGGACGATTTATTTGTACAAGCGGGCGACTTGCCGACCTGGCGCCAGCGCTGCGCGCTGCGCGTGCTGCAGCTGTTCGGCTGGCGCCTGCGCTTTCGCCCCCTGCCGGGGCCGCGCGGCATCGCCGTCGTCTACCCGCACACGTCCAACTGGGATTTCATGGTGGGCCTGTTCGGTAAATGGGCGCTGTCCCTGCCCTTCCGCTGGCTGGCCAAGGATACCCTGTTCCGCGGCCCCATGGGCAAGGTGCTGCGCTATCTGGGCGGCGAACCCGTCGACCGCAGCACCACCAGCGGCACGATCCAGCGCCAGGCGGAACGCATGCTGGCCGCCGACTGGTACTGGCTGGCCATCACGCCGGAAGCGACGCGCAGCTACCGTCCGAACTGGAAAAGCGGCTTTTATCACCTGGCCGTGGCCGCCAAGGTGCCGCTGTTGCTGGTCTACATCGACTACCCGAACAAGGTGCTGGGCGTCGTCGACCATTTATATCTGACTGGCGACAAGGACGCCGACATGGCCGCCATTGCCGCCGTGTATGCGGGCCATCAGGGCTTGCACCCGGAAAAGGCGGCGCCCATCGTGCTGTCCGACAAGCGCCCCGGCGCTTAAACGATTAAGCAAGTCCCATCAACACCACGCCGGCGGCCGTCAAGGCCACGCCGGCCACGCGCAGCATGCGCTCGGCCAGTACCTGGCCGGTGAACCGTCCCGCGACCAGCAGAATAGCCGAAGCCAGCATGAAGCCGCAGGCGGCCGAGGCGGCCGGCAATTCCTGGCCATGCGCATTGCCATGTGCCAAGGCGAACAGGCCCACCAGTCCCATGCCGAGCCAGTTCGGCAAGGCCAGCGCCAGCGCGATGGCCAGTCCCACCAGCGCCACCGTGGCGGCGATGCCCGTTTCCAGCCCGGGCACCGTCAATCCGACCATGCCGGCCAGCGCGCCAAGCAGCATCATGCCGAGAAACGTGGCGCTCTGGCCCAGACTGCGACGCTGCTGGCCGCCCCAGATGCCCACGCCCAGCATGGCCAGCAAATGGTCGATGCCCGTAAACGGATGGGCGAAACCGGCCAGGAAGCCCACGCTCTCGCCATGACCGGGGTGGGCCATGGCCGGCAAAGCCAGCAGGCACAGGGCAGCCACGGCGGCCGTTTTTGTCATCAGTCTTGCAGTCATTGCAGCTCCTTGCCTGGTTGATCGAGCAAACCTTGCTCACGGATAAAATCGATGACGACCTGCACGCCGTCGCCGCTGCGCAGGTTGGTAAATACGAACGGGCGTTCGCCGCGCATGCGCTTGGCGTCCTGCGCCATGATGTCCAGGTTGGCGCCCACGTATGGCGCCAGGTCCGTCTTGTTAATGATCAACAAGTCGGAGCGCGTGATGCCGGGCCCGCCCTTGCGCGGGATTTTTTCGCCACCGGCCACGTCAATCACGTAAATCGTCAGGTCCGACAATTCCGGGCTGAAGGTGGCGGCCAGATTGTCCCCGCCGGATTCGACCAGGATCAAATCGAGATTCGGAAAATCTGCCTGCATGCGCGCGATCGCTTCCAGGTTGATGGACGCGTCTTCGCGGATGGCCGTGTGCGGGCAGCCGCCCGTCTCCACGCCCATCAGGCGCTCGGCCGGCAAGGCATTCGCGCGCAGCAGGATTTCCATGTCTTCCTTGGTGTAGATGTCATTCGTGATGACGGCCATGTCGTAGCGCTCGCGCATGCCCTTGCACAGCATTTCGCACAGGGCAGTCTTGCCCGATCCGACGGGGCCGCCGATACCCACGCGCAGGGGATTGGAGGTAATCGATGTCATTTTTTGCTCTCTCATAAAATTTTCAGGAACGGTACAGCCGGCTGTACTGCACTTCGTGCCGCATCGACAGCAGCGACAGGCCGGGCGCCCAGTTGCCCATCTCGTCGTCTGGTAAGGTTTGCGCCGTCAGCGCCGCCGCCTCCAGATCCGGACGCAGCGACAGCAGCAAACGCTGACCCGCCACCTGTCCCAGCGGCACGGATTTCACGCAGACGAGCACCTGGTTTTCCGCCCAGGCGAACAGCATGGCCAGCAGCGCCTCTTCGCGGGGAATGGCCAGCGCCGCCACGGCGCAGGCATACGCGGTGGGCAGGGCCACTTCGGGCTGACCCTGCAACATGTCGATCAGCACGCCATCGGCCACGCCCAGCTCGGCCAGCAATTTGGTCAATGAATATCCCATCTGGATGGTCTCGGCGCGAAATTCCGCCGTGTCGCGCGAAGCGATGAAGCGCTCGCTCCAGCGCTGCACGGCGCACAAATCCTGTTCTTCAAACGCTTGCATCAAGCGCCAGCACAGCGGTGCTTCCCAGCGCGCCACCACCTGGGCCAGATGCTCGGCGATCCACGCGCGCGCCGTGGCCGCGTCGTGCACCAGGCCGGATTCGAGCGCCGCTTCCAGCCCCTGCGAATAACTGTAGGCGCCGATCGGCAGGGCCGGGCTGGCGAACTGCAGCAGGTGCAGCAGGGCCGACGCCTGCATCATGCAGCGCCTGGCACATCGCCGGGACGGTGGATTTTCTGCCGCAGCGGCACGGGCGCCAGCAAGTGCTGGCCGTGGCCGTCGTGGTGGCCATGGCCGCCGCCATACGCGCCCGCCTCCGGTTCGAACGGCGCGCTTTCTTCCGTCACGCTCGCCTGCAAGCCTTCCAGCATCTCCTTCAGTACCACGTCCTTGCGGATGCGCAAAAAGCCATCGCCCACCTGCGCCTGCGTGTGGCGGTTCCCCAAGTGAAAAGCGCAGCGTAGCAGGGTATGCGCGTCCTCGCAGCGCACCAGATAGGTCGGTTCGCGCGCGGCGACGATCCGCACCACCTGGCCATCAGGCCCCGTCATGCGCTCGCCGTCGCGCAGCACCGTGCCGCGCACGGTGAATACGGCCACGTCGTCGCCATTCGACAGTACGGCGCGCAGCCGGCATTTTTCGCGCTGGTCGTAAGGCAGCACGAGTTGCGCGAAGGGCGCGCGGTCATCGTCCGCTCCCAGTTTGGTATGCAAAGTCAGCATGCTTGTCTCCCGCTTAAAATAGAAAATAGCGCTGCGCCATCGGCAGCACGGCGGCCGCTTCGCACACGAGCAGCTGGCCGTCGGCGCGCACGGCGTAGGTTTCCGGGTCCACTTCCATGTGCGGCGTGGCGCTGTTGTGGATCATGTCCGCCTTGCGCAAGCCGCGCATGTTCTTCACGGCGATGACGGATTTATTCAGTTTCAGCTGATGCCCGATATCGAGGTCGTAGGCCGCCTGCGAGACAAACGTAAACGACTTTTTCAGGCCGCCGCCGAAGGCGCCGAACATCATGCGGTAGTGCACGGGCTGCGGCGTGGGAATCGACGCGTTCGGGTCGCCCATCTGCGCGGCCGCGATCATGCCGCCCTTTAAAATCATCGACGGCTTGACGCCGAAAAAGGCCGGCTTCCACAGCACGATGTCGGCGATCTTGCCCGCCTCGATGGACCCGACCACGTGCGAAATGCCATGCGTGATGGCCGAGTTGATCGTGTACTTGGCGATGTAGCGCTTGGCGCGGAAATTGTCGCTGCGCGCCGTGTCGGGCGCCAGCGGTCCCCGCTGCACCTTCATCTTGTGCGCCGTCTGCCAGGTGCGCATGATCACTTCGCCGACTCTGCCCATCGCTTGCGAGTCGGACGACATCATCGAGATGGCGCCGATGTCGTGCAAAATATCTTCCGCGGCGATGGTTTCGCGGCGGATGCGCGACTCGGCAAACGCCACGTCTTCGGCAATCGCCGGGTCCAGGTGGTGGCACACCATCAGCATGTCCAGGTGTTCGTCGAGCGTGTTGACGGTGAATGGGCGCGTGGGATTGGTCGACGAAGGCAGCACGTTGGCCTGGCCCACGGCGGCGATGATGTCGGGCGCATGGCCGCCGCCCGCCCCTTCCGTGTGAAACGTGTGGATGGTGCGGTCCTTGAACGCGGCCAGGGTGTGCTCAAGGAAGCCGCCCTCGTTGAGGGTATCGCTGTGCAGCGCCACCTGGATATCCATGCGGTCGGCCACCGACAGGCAATTGTCGATGGCGGCCGGTGTGCTGCCCCAGTCTTCGTGCAGTTTCAGGCCGATGGCACCCGCGCGCACCTGTTCTTCCAGCGGCAGCGGCAGGCTGACGTTACCCTTGCCCATGAAACCCAGGTTCATCGGAAAGGCGTCGGCCGCCGCCAGCATGGCGTGCAAGTGCCACGGTCCCGGCGTGCAGGTGGTGGCGGCCGTGCCCACGGCCGGTCCCGTGCCGCCGCCCAGCATGGTGGTCACGCCGCTCATCAGGGCTTCCTCGATCTGCTGCGGGCAAATGAAGTGAATGTGGGTGTCTACGCCGCCGGCCGTGACGATCAGGCCTTCGCCGGCGATGATTTCCGTGGCGCCGCCGATGGCCAGGGTCACGCCGGGCTGGATATCCGGATTGCCCGCCTTGCCGATGCCGAAGATCAGGCCGTTTTTCAGACCGATGTCGGCTTTGACGATGCCCCAGTGGTCGAGGATGACGGCATTCGTGATGACGGTGTCCATCACTTCGGCCGCGCAACGCTGCGACTGGCCCATGCCGTCGCGGATCACCTTGCCGCCGCCGAATTTCACCTCTTCGCCGTAGATCGCATAGTCATGCTCGATCTCGATGAACAGTTCCGTGTCGGCCAGGCGGATGCGGTCGCCCCTGGTGGGGCCGAACATCTCGGCATATGCGCTGCGGGGAATGCTGGCCATCTCAATCCTTTCCCGGTGGTGTGTCTTGCAGTTCGCCCATCACTGCGCCATTGAAGCCGTAGACCTTGCGCTCGCCCGCCAGCGCCACCAGTTCCACGGTGCGCTGCTGGCCCGGCTCGAAGCGCACGGCGGTGCCGGCCGTGATATTGAGGCGCATGCCGTAGGCGCGCCAGCGCTCGAAGGCCAGCGCCGGGTTGACTTCAAAAAAGTGGAAGTGCGAGCCGACCTGGATCGGCCGGTCGCCCCGGTTGGCCACCACCACGGTGGCCGTGGCGCGCCCGGCATTCAAGCTGATTTCGCCTTCTTCCAATTGGTATTCGCCTGGGGTCATGAGGGACTCCTTCTCAAAAGACTACGGTATCGGGTGGTGCACGGTCACCAGCTTGCTGCCATCGGGGAAGGTCGCTTCCACCTGAATGTCGGGGATCATCTCGGCGATGCCGTCCATGACGTCGGCGCGCGACAGAATTTTTGTCCCGTCCGACATCAGCTGCGCCACCGACTTGCCATCGCGCGCGCCTTCCATGATGGCGGCGCTGATCAGGGCCACCGCTTCCGGATAGTTCAATTTCAAGCCGCGCGCCAGGCGCCGTTCGGCCAGCAATGCAGCCGTAAAAATGAGCAGCTTGTCTTTTTCGCGGGGAGTCAGGTCCATGTTTTTCCTTGTGCTTCTTTCCTGTTCAAGTGTTCCAGATGCGGGGCACGACGGCGTCGCGTCCCAGCATGGCGGGGCGCAGCAGCTGCCAGGCGGCCAGCATGACGCGGCGTGCCGCCTCGCTGTCGCCGCACAGCAGGCGCACCACCACCAGCGATTTCATGTGCGTGGCGCCAAACGCGGCGCCGGCCGGCACGGCGATCTCGCGCACGGCCGCCAGCACGGCGGCAGAAACGGGCGTGCCGATGGCGATCAGGGTGGCGCACACGGTGTGTCCCCCCAGGCCCAGCGGGCTGGCCATCAGCGCGCCGCCGGCCGCCAGCACGCCCTGCTCCCACCACAGCAGCTTGCCGCCGCGGCGGATCCGCACCTGCTGATCGATGCTGCCCGTGTTGAAAACTTCGCCCGAGGCGCTGCGGCCCAGGCAGACGATGTCGCAGCCGATGTAGCGGGCGTCGGGTGCCAGTTCCACTTCGTGGCGCAGGCGCACGCAGGCCTGGTCGAAGAAGATGCTTTCCTGCGGCAGCCACTCGATGGCCGCGCCGCTGCCGGCGCGCAGCACGATGTGCTGGCCCGAGACATGGCCGTTCGCGCGGTACCACTTGGCGGCGCCCGGCGACGTGAGCAAGGCGCGCGCGCCCTCGCCCACCGTGGCGTCGACGGCCAGCTGGTCGCCGCCCACGACGCCGCCCGGTGGATGAATGATGATGGCGTGGCAGACGGCGTCGCCTTCCGGGTACAGGGGCTTTTGCACGCGCAGGGGGCCGCTGTGCGTGCGCTCGACGAGGCGGCTGACGCCATCGTGCAGCGCAAAGCCCAGGCGCAAATGCGCCTGCCAGGCGCCGTGGGCGCTGGCTGGTAAAGGCGTGACGGAACGGGTGCTGTCTGGCATGCGGGGCAATCGCGTAAATAAGCGATTACCTAAGCAGGATATATGCCAGCGTCAAGGGAAGGAAAAGTGAGAATCGTGCACCGCGCTGCAGCGGATGCACCGGCATGGTGCATCGGCCGCACCGCAGTGCCTGTCTCTTACGCCACGGCCAGCGTACGCCGTTCACGCAGCAAGGCCGTGAAGGCTTCGGCGGCCAGGGGCCGGCTGAAATAATAGCCCTGCATTTCGTCGCAGCCGTGTTCCGTCAGGAAGTCGACCTGTTCGCGCGTTTCCACGCCTTCGGCGATGACGCGCATGTCGAGGTTGTGCGCCAGCGAGATAACGGAGCGGGCGATGGCCGCGTCGCTGCTGCTGGTGGTGACGTCGTCGACGAAGGATTTGTCGATCTTCAGCACGTCGATGGGGAAACGCTTCAGGTAGCCCAGGCTGGAATAGCCGGTGCCGAAGTCGTCGAGCGAAATGCCCACGCCGATATCCTTCAGGCGCGTGAGGGCCGCCACGGCCTTGTCCGGATCGCCCATCACCGTGCTTTCCGTGATTTCGATGCCGAGGCAGGCGGGCGCGATGGCGTATTTGCGCAAGACCGCCTCGACGAACGGCACCGTGCGGTCCTGCGCGAACTGTTTGCCGGACAGGTTGACGGCCACCTTGATGCTGCCCAGGCCCGCGTCGTGCCAGGCGCGGATCTGCGCGCAGACGCTTTCGAGCACCCATTCGCCGATGGCCGTGATCAAGCCGTATTCCTCGGCCAGCGCGATGAACAGGCCTGGCGGCACCTTGCCCAGCACCGGATTATCCCAGCGCAGCAAGGCTTCCGCGCCCAGCAAGGCGCCCGTGCGCAAGCACATCTGCGGCTGGTAATGCACTGCGAATTCGTCGCGGCAGATGGCGCCGCGCAGCTGCTGCTGCATCGCCAGGCGGGCGCGGATATCGCTGCCCATGCGTTCCGTGAAGAAGGCGTAATGGTCGCGTCCCATTTCCTTGGCCCGCACCAGGGCCGTGTCGGCGTGGCGCAGCACGTCGTCGAGGCTGTCGCCGTCGGCCGGGCACATGGCGATGCCGATGCTGGTCGTCAGGGCCAGGCGCTCGCCATCGACATTGAGCTCTTCGCGCAAGCCGGCCAGGATGGTTTGCGCCAGCGCCAAGGTGCGGCCCAGCAGGGCATCGTCCTGCAGCAGGATCTGGAACTCGTCGCCGCCCTGGCGCACCACGGTGTCGCCCTCGCGCACGCAGCCGGAGAGGAAACGCGCCACCACTTGCAGCGCCTTGTCGCCCACGGCCTGGCCGTGCGAATCGTTGATGTTCTTGAAGCGGTCCAGGTCCAGGCACATCAGCACCACTTGCTGGCCGTCGCGCACGGCGTTGGCGCGCGCCTGTTCGAAACGCTCGCGCAGCAACACGCGGTTCGGCAAGCCCGTCAGCGCGTCGTGGTAGGACAGGAAATCGATCAGGTGCTGCTCGGCCTTGCGCTCGCTGATGTCGAGGAAGACGCCCACGTAGTTGACGACGGCGCCGTCCGGGCCATGCACGGTAGACACGCTGAGCAGACAGGGGTAGGTGTCGCCGCTCTTGCGCCGCGTCTGCACCTCGCCCGACCAGCAGCCGCTGCTGCGCAAGCCCTGGCGCAGGGCCAGCAGCACCGCTTCGCCCGTGTATTCGGCGTGCAGGCGCATGATGTCCGTGCCCACCACTTCCTGCGCCGCGTAGCCGGTGATGCGGGTAAAAGCGGGATTGGCGGTGACGATGACGCCAGCCGCATCGGTGATCAAAATGGCGTCCTGGGTCGCTTCGAAGACCTGGCCGGACAGGCGCAGCAATTCTTCATTGGCGCGGCGGATCTGCACTTCGCGCGCCAGGGTGCTGGCCACCTGCTCCAGTTCCGCCGTGCGTTCGGCCACTCGCCGCTCCAGGTTGGCGCGCTCCTGCGCCAGCTGCAGCTGCGCCCGCGCCAGGCGCACGTGCGCATCGGTACGGGCCAGGATTTCCTCGGCCTGGAAGGGCTTGGCGATGAAATCGACGGCGCCCAGCGCAAAGCCGCGCACCTTGTCGTCCGTATCGTACTGGGCCGACAGGAAGATCACCGGCACCTGGCGCAGGGACGGTATCTCCTTCAGACGGCGACAGACTTCAAAACCGTCGAGACCGGGCATGCGCACGTCGAGCAGGATCAGCTCGGGCGGACGCGCCTGGGCCGTCCACAGGGCCAGTTCACCGTTCGGCGCCTGGCGCACGGCATAACCGGCGCCGCCCAGCAAGTCGCTCAACAGCTTCAGCGAAGCCGGCGTATCTTCAACGATCAGTACTTCGCCCTTCGAATTCACTTCCGAAAAATCGCGGTGCATGTAGCAGTTCTCTCAGCTTTGGATGAGGCGCGGCGGTCGGTTGCCACGCTGGACAAGACATTTCTTTTGCGATGAACTACGTACTATCATCATAATCTTTATTGCAATTTAGCACCATCCATCCACGGCACTTAGTCCGTCTTTTCAGCGAATCCGATGTTGTCAGCCCACACTTTCAAGTATGCGCCAGCGCGCCCTCGCTCTCCAGCAAGACGCACAGCTGACGGTACTGGTGCTGGTCTAGCATGGCCTGCAGCGGCACCAGCAACGGCGCCGCTGCCGCCGGCAGGGCCGCCAGCAGCTGCGCCACCCTGGCCAGGTTCAATTCGCGCAGCGCCACCAGCAAGGCGGCGCGCTCTTCTCCCGTCAGCAGCAGCAAGTCTTGCGCCTGCAGTGCCGGCAGCACTGCCGCCTGCGCCGGCATGGCCGGCGGCGCGGGAGCCTGCAGTGGCGCCTGCGCCGCCTGCGCGGGTATGCTGAAACGGAAGGTGGCGCCCTGCCCCGGCGTCGATTCGACCGTCAGTTCGCCTTTCATCAACTGCACGAACTCGCGCGAAATGGCCAGACCCAGGCCCGTGCCATCCTTCGGTCCCGCGCTGTCGGCCTGCACGAAGGGCTCAAAAATGCGCTGCTGGTCTTCCGGCGCAATGCCGATGCCCGTATCGCTGACGGCGAACGACAGCATCCATAGCCCGCCATCGCGCCGCTCGCCGCGCACGCACAGGGTGACCTCGCCGCCGCCGGCGAACTTGACGGCATTCGACATCAGATTCAGCAGTACCTGGCGCAGGCGCGTCGCGTCGAGCAGCACCGCCGCCGGCAGGTCCGCACAATCGAGGCGCAGGGCCAGCCCCTGCTGCTCGGCGCGCATGCCCAGCATGTCCATCACCTCCTGCAACAGGGGCGCCAGCGCCACCACGGCCGTCTGCGCCTGCAGGTGCCCCGCCTCGCCCTTCGACAGTTCGAGGATTTCATTGATCAGGGTGAGCAAATGATTGCCGGAGCGGTGGATGATGGCCAGGTTGCGCTTTTCATCGTCCTGCATGTTGGGCGAGGCGGCCATCAGGCGCGAAAAACCGATCACGGAATTCAAGGGCGTGCGCAGTTCATGGCTCATGTTCGCCAGGAAGGTGCTCTTGGCGCGGTTCGCGGCCTGCGCCTGGCTGACGGCCACCGACAGGGCGCTCGTGCGCTCGGCCACCAGTTCTTCCAGGTGGTGGCGGTGGCGCAGCAGTTCCAGTTCGGCCTCGCGGTGCGCCGTGATGTCGTAGTTCGAGCCCACCAGGCGCATCGGCAAGCCGCGCCCATCGCGGAAGATCACGGCATCGGCCTTGATGTAGCGGATGGCGCCATCGGGCCACAGGATGCGGTACTCGTGCGTGAAGGCCTGGCCGGCGCCCAGCGCGGCGCGCAGGGCCTCCTTGGCCGCCGGCACGTCGTCCGGCACCAGCGCCGCGCGCCAGATCGCCGCCGGCGACATGCTGCTGGCCGCATCGGCCTTGAACTGCGCGTACATCTGTTCATCCCATTGCAATGCGTCGCTGCTGACGCTCCAGTCCCAGATGCCGATGCTGGCCGCGCCCGTCGCCATCTGCACGCGCTCCTCGCTGCGCTGCAGGGCGCGGTAGCGGCTGTCGAGCAGCGCCACCATGTCGCGGATGGAGCGGTACAAGGTGCGCAGTTCGCCCAGGAACCACGCTTTCGGCTGCGTGCCGAATGCTTCTCCCTGCCCCGCCTCGACACCGGCCGCATACTGGCCGATGGCCTTCAACGGCTTGAGCATCAGGCACCACATGAGCAGCCAGATGCTGGCCACCAGGATGACGTCAAGCGCCACGATCATGGCGCCGATGCCCAGCGCGCGCTGCCGCAGCTGCGCGTGCAGCAGGGCCGGCGTGGCATACACGGCCACGCTGCCGATGACTTGTCCGCCCATCGTCACGGGGCGCCGCTGCACCAGCCAGCCCGGCTCCGCGACAAGCGAGGAAAAGCTCTCGATGGCGCCGGCCGCCGTGCGGCGCAGGACCAGCGCTTCCTTGCCGATGCCCGGCGTGAGGGAACTGGCCACCAGGTCGCGCTTGCCCAGCATGCTGCGCATGATGGCCTGCATCTGCTTTTCATCGAGATTCCACAAGGGCAGTTCGATGGCCACGGCCAGCTGGTCCGCGCTCACGGCCAGACTGCGATGCAGCTGCTGCCAGCGCTGCTCGCGTTCGGACTGGTAAAACAGCACGGCAAACACCAGCAGCAGCGCGGTGACGACGCAGGTCAGCGCCACGCTGACGGCCAGCACGATGGACACGCTGCCCAGGCGCGCGCCTTTGGGTGCGTGAAAAGTCATGCGTCTTCGCCCTGCGGTTCGCTGGCCAGCTGCGTCAGCAAGGCGCACAGCGGCTGGTACTGGTGCTGTTCCAGCATGGCGGCGACGTGCGCGGACAGCTGCGGCAGGCCCGTCGCCACGCCGGCCAGCACGATGGCGCTGCGCCGCAAATCGAGGGCTTGCACGGATTCGAGCAGCGCCTGCCGCTCGGCTGCACCCAGCTGGCCCAGCGCCTGCTGCAAATCAAAGGCCGGCGCCGGTACGCGCGGCGGCGCGCCGGCGGTGCGCTGAAAGCGCACACCCAGTTGCTGCTCCAGCATGGCGAACAGGTGTTCCTGCTCGATCGGCTTGCGCAGGAAGCCGTCGGCGCCGGCCGCCAGCGCCTCCTGCTTTTCTTCTTCGAAGGCGGAAGCGGTCATGATCACCAGGCGCGGCTGCACCAGCGCCGGCTGCGCGCGCAGCCAGCGCGTCAGCGCCAGTCCATCCATGTCGGGCATGCGCCAGTCGCTCAGCACGATGTCGTAGCGCTGCGCCGCCAGCATGGCTTGCGCCTGCACGCCGCCCGCCGCTTCGCGCAGCTGGAAGCCCAGCGGCGCCAGCAAGCCGGCCAGCAGCTTGCGGCAGTTGTCATCATCATCGACCAGCAGCACCATGCGCCCGCGCTGGCCCGGCGGCAGGCGCGCCACGCGGCCCGGCGCCAGAGGCGCGGCGGCAGGGCATTGCACGCAGGGCGCGCGCAAGTCGAAGTGGAACACGGAGCCGGCCCCCAGGGTCGATTCGACGCGCAGTTCGCCGCCCATCAGGCGCACGAATTCGCGCGAAATGGTCAGCCCCAGTCCCGTGCCGGCTTGCGCCACGGCGCTGTCGGCCTGCACGAACGGTTCAAAGATGCGTTCCAGATCCGCTTGCGCAATGCCGCTGCCCGTATCGCGCACGGCAAACGCCAGCGCCACCTGCCCGCCTTCTGCCATCTGGCACGCCAGCGACAGGGTCACGCTGCCCTGCTCGATGAACTTGAGCGCGTTCGACAGCAAATTGAGCAGCACCTGGCGCAGCTTGGCGCCGTCGAGGCGCACCAGCGGCGGCACGCCGGAACGTTCGATCTGCAGCGCGATGCCCTGGTCGCTCGATCGCATGCGCACCATCTCGAGCACCTCGTCGAGCAAGCCATTCAAGTCCACGGGTCCCGTTTGCAGCTGCATGCGGCCCGCTTCGATTTTCGACAATTCAAGGATGTCGTTGATCAAGGTGAGCAAATGGTGGCCGGCGCGGTTGATGATGGCCAGGTTATGCTTTTCTTCCTCGAACATGCTGCTCGAATCGGCCATCATCTGCGAAAAACCGATCACGGAATTCAAGGGCGTGCGCAGTTCGTGGCTCATGTTGGCCAGGAAGACGCTTTTCGCGCGATTCGCCGATTCGGCCTCGGTGACGGCCACCGACAGGGCCGCCGTGCGCTGCTGCACCAGTTCTTCCAGGTGGTCGCGGTAGCCGAGCAATTCCTGCTCGCTGTGCTTGCGCTCGGAAATGTCGACGATGCCGCTGCGCACCAGGCGCCGCCCTTCCATCGGCAAGCGCACCAGCCGCACTTCGCAGGGGAAGATGCTGCCGTCGGCGCGCCGCACATTGCGTTCAACGAGGATCGGTTCACCGAGCATGACGCGGCGCAGGTGCTCTTCCATCATCAGTCCCAGCGGCAGGCCATCGGGCTGCTCGCCCGTGTACAGGTCGAACGGCCCACGCGCCAGCAGCGCTTCGCGCGACATGCCCAGCATGCGCTGCGCGCTGCTGTTGGCATCGATGAAGCGGTCCAGGTCCAGGTCATACACGACGATGGCTTCCGGCGCATGTTCGACGAGAATGCGGAAGCGCTGCTCGCTTTCGCGCGCGTCGCTCTCGGCGCGGCGCAGACGGCGGCGCTGCAGCAGCAGGGCGCTCAGCATGCACGCCATGGCGAGAAACACGGCGCCAACCGAGAGCACGGCGACGCGGTGTTCGTGCCACAGCTGCGGCGGGCGGTTGAAGAACAGGGTGTGCGGCGGCAGCCGGCTGAAGTCCGCATCCCAGCGCTGCAGCTGTGCCCAGTCATACATGGGCACCGGACGGACGGGCGGCAGCAAGGCGCCCGGCGCGGCAGGCGCCTTGCCGGCCAACACGGCCAGCGACATCTGCGCCACCTGCTGCGCGGCGCCTTCGATGTGCAGGATGGAGCCGCCGATGATGCCTTTTCCCACGTTCGTGTTGTACATGCCGAAGGCGGGCACATTCGCCAGCCGCGCCAGTTCGCCGGCAAACTGCACCGGCGTGGCGATGGCGCCGTCCACGTCGCGGTTGACGTTGCCGGTCACTAGCAGCGTATCGGCGGGCAGGTGCGCCACGGCCACGCGCATCTGCTCCAGGGTCAGGTCATCGAGATAGCGCATGGCCACCTTGCCCTGCCACGCCTGCGCCGCCTGCTGCATGCCGCGCTTCAAGGCCTGGTCGGCCTCGCTGGCGCCGACGGCCATGACGATGGTTTTCGTTTCCGGGAACAGCGCCATCGCTTGCGCCAGGGTACCGGGAAAATCGACGTTCGCCTTTTGCTGCCAGATGGCCAGCGGGCTGCCGGCCGGCAAAGCCTTGCCAGAGGTGTTAATCGCCAGCACGGGCACGCCGCGCGCCAGCGGCGCCAGGTCGGACAGCAAAAAATCGAGCGCCGGCTGCTGCATGGCGATGATCAGGTCGGCCTTGCGCCCCATCATCTGTGTGTATCTTAAAAGCAACAAATCCCGCATCTCGTTGCGCAGCGCCGGGTCGCCCTGGGTATTGAGGTTCAGGTGCTCGACCATGATGTCTTCGCTGGCCAGGCCTGCGGCGGCCATGGCGGCCACATAGGTGCGCGTGTACGATTCCACGCCGGCGCGGCCGTAATCGTAAGCGTTGAGAAACAGCACGCGCTGCCCCTGGTGCGGCGCCGCAGCGATCGTGGCCGTGGCCGGCGTCGCAGCCGGCACGGCGGCAGGGGCCGCGGCAACACACAACGCCAGCAGCAATGCGCGGCCGCAGCGGCGCACCGCTGCCCTGCCCATCCCGCCGCCAGGCACATCACGCATCATTCGCCATGCCCATGCTCACTCTCGCTGTCACCATGTTTCAACCAGGCGCCGACTGCTCAGCCACCGACACTTACAAAAACATGATAACGTCAACTGCAGGGGCAAGTCTATTGCTTAGGGCAATCTTTTGACAAGAAACCCGCTCGCAACACCCACCATCATTGCGCGGCGGCGCCACTGATACCGAACAGTTCCAGCTTCAGCCCTTTTATCCCGGATGGCACATAAATCGCAATCGCCTGAGCCTTGATCATGCTGTCATAAATACTGCCTTTGTTGTCGATCGAAAAGTAATACGTATTGGGCCGCACCGGCACTTCTGAAGGAACCTGGGCCATATGGCGCAACTCGGCCCCCGGAAGTGCCCGGCCAAGCAATAGTTCGATATTGTCCGGAGAGGATATTTTGAACTGCAACGGTACCGTGGCAACCAGTTCCAGCGCCGGCATATCGGCGTTTACAGCAAGACAGAGTTCGGTCTGGCGGTCAATCCGCTTGGCATCGAGCAAGCCGTGATAGTGGGTGTTCTGTTGCGTGTCGTTGGACAATGCAATCGGGAAGTAACGCGACAGGAGCACCGTATCGATCAGGTCGCGGATGATGCCATCGAGCTTGCCAAAACCGGGAGCCGCGTCGTCGTGACAATACGCCGGCAAGTCGCTCAATGTGTATTTTTTCGAAAACGTCATCAAGCCGCCGGCCAACGCCATCAGTTTTTCAAACAAATATACGGGGTGGTGGCGCCGGTAACTGGCGCAATGACTGAGCGTGGCGCTGGCCGTGCTCAAGGTGTTGAGCATCCAGAACGAGGAGACATCCCCGCCATGAAATTCCACCGTATTTTTGCCGGGCTGACGGTGGCGGCTGTATAGCGCCTCGATTTTCGCGCCCATGCGGTCGATCAGCGACTCGAGCATTTTCTGCAGCGAAGGCTCGGCGCTGACGCTCAGGCCCGGCGCAATGAAGGAGGCATCGATTTCAAAGCCGCCATTGCCGGCGCGGTACAAACGGATCACCGGAATGGCAAGGTAATCGTTCAGGGGATCCAGTTGCGACAGCAGATACACGCGTTTCTTCAGGTAAGCCACGTCGATGCTGACTGCCTCGCTGTACAGATCCGGGGTTTCGATATCCGCCTGGACATAGCGCGCGCCGGCAGCGCTCACATTGCCGCCGTGTGCCTGCAGCGCGGGCAGCGCGGCATAAAACGTAAAACTATGTTCGCTGGAAGGCAGCTTGGACAGGTCAACCGCACCGGGCAAGACATCGCCAAGCGGCGCGTCAAACAGTTCGCCATCCTGAAAGACGAGCGACATGGCGTCCGCCCGCAGGCTATTGTTGGCCAGTGCATCCGCATTCCAGCTGACGCCATGCACGCCCCATAAATGTGGATTGATGAGTGAGGCCAGACGTTGCAGGCGCGCTTCATGGTAGCGGTCCAGTTGCTGGAATTGCTGGGGGCCAATGGCCAGCCCCTCGGACCACAGTAATTTGGATGGCAATGTCATGGCGTTCTCCATATTGACCGTTGGAATCATGCTGCTTTGCCAGTCTGATGTTGCCAGCTTGAAAGTCCTTGATGTTGCGCAGCAACCCTGCTCAATTATTGCGCAAACGCAATTTACCTTGGAGCAAACGCTCGGATACTGGCCATTCCGCGTGAAGACACAGGAAAGATCGAGATGGAGGACTTGCTGCCGTATTTCGAACGCGAGCTGGTGATGCTGCGGCGACATTGCCGTGAGTTTGCCGAACGCTATCCGAGAATCGCCGGCAAATTGCACATGTCCGGCGAGTCTTGCGAAGATCCGCACGTCGAACACTTGATCGAATCGGTGGCCATGCTGGCGGCACGCATCTCGAAACGGCTCGATGACGACTATCCGCAATTTACCGAAGCCTTGTTCGAAGCCCTGTTCCCGCATTATCTGCGTCCCTTTCCATCGTGCACCATCGTGCACCAGTGCGCCCCGGCCGCTGGAACGGGTGTAGCGCAACTGCCGGCCGGCAGCGAAATGGACGCCACGCCTGTGCGCGGCGTGCGCTGCCGCTTCAAGACGGTCTACGCCATGACGACAGGCGCATCGGTACTGGAAAGCACGGTTTTCGATGCGATGATCAAGCCGCCGCCAGGCGTGCGCCTGCCCGTATCAGCCAGTTCCTCGCTGAACATCGGCATCCGGCATCTTGACGCGGCGCCCGCGTCACTGCGCGTTTTCATCGATGGCGAAGCTTCTTTTTCCGCCGCCTTGCGCGATGCCTTGTTCCTGCATGCAGTCTGCGCTTTTGTGTCCATCGACGCGGTGCAATGGATGGCTTTACCCGCCGTGCCGTTGACGCCCGTCGGCTTCGCCGACACGGATGCCTTGATACCTTTCGGTGCCCGCTCGCAGCCGGCCTACCGCATCCTGAGCGAATATTTTGCGTATCCGGAAAAATTCAATTTCTTCGACATCGATATCGCGGCGCTGAGTGCGGCCCTGCCGCCTGGTTGCCAGCGCTTTACCCTGCATCTGTGCATGGCCGGTTTGCGCCCCGATTGCGCTGCGGCGCGCATGCTGTCGAGCATTTCCAGCGACAACTTGAGGCTGGGCTGCAGTCCTGCCGTCAATCTCTTCCGCCAGGAAGGCGTGCCGATCGCCGTCACCCAGCAGAAAACCGACTACTCCGTGCTGGCCCATGCGACCCATGCCCATGGCTACGAAGTCGTCACTGTCGATGCGGTGCGTTTGCTGCGCCAACGGGGAGGCGAAAGCACGCTGACCGAATTTCGCCCACTGTACAGCCTGCGCCATGGCGAAGGGACGGCGCAACAAGGACACTACTGGGTCGTGCGCCACGACATGGCTTTGGCCATCAACAGTCCTGGCCACGAAAAGAAAATCACGCTGGTCGACAGCGACTTCAATCCCTTGATCAACGAAAAAGCCAGCTTGTCGCTGTCGCTGACGTGCAGCAACCGCGACCTTCCGCTGTCGCTCAAATACGGCCAGCCGCAAGGAGACTTGCAACCGTGCGGCGGCGGACCCGCACTGCACATGCTGCGACGCCCCAGCCAGCCGCGACGCTTTTCACAGGGCGCGGGCCTGCACTGGCGCCTGATTTCGCACCTGACGCTGAATCATCACGCGCTGGTCCAGGATGGTCTGCCGGCGCTGCGCGAAATGCTGACGCTGTATGACCAGTCTCAATCGGCAAGCTCGCAACGCCAGATCGGCGGCATCGTCGCGCTGGCGCATTCGCCGACCACGACATGGCTGCGGCACAAGCGCGGCACCTCGCTGGCGCATGGCGTGGAAGTGCGCATCACGCTGGACGAGGAGGCGTTCGTCGGCACCAGCATGCACCTGTTTGTGCAGGTGATCGATCACTTCCTTGGGCTGTATGTGCAAATCAACAGTTTCATCGAACTGGTGGTGCTGTCAGGGCAAAGCGGAGAGGAGCTGATCCGATGCAAACCAAGAAGCGGCCTGCAGAATCTGGTGTAATACATCACTTGCTGACCGAGCCCTACCGCTACCAGTTCGTGCAGGCGGTGCGCATTCTGCTGTGCTGGCTACGTAGTCAGAACGTGTCCCATGCGCAAGCCTTCGGCCAGGTGTTGCGCTTCAAGAACAGCTTGTCGCTGAGTTTTCCCGCCAGTGAAATCGAACAGCTCTCGCTCGACGAGAATGAACAGCTGATCCTGATACCGACGTTCATGCGTTTTCTGGGCGTCGGCGGCACCTTGCCCTTGCACCACTCGGAGCGCATCGCCGCCTACCGCTTGTCGAGCAAAGACGCTGGCGTCTCGGCCTTCCTCGATATCTTTTCGCACCGCATGCTCACGCTGTATTACCAGGCGTGGGAAAAGTATCGGCTGGAATCCACGCTGCAGACCCAGGCCACAGATGTACAACTGCCTTTGCTGACGGCACTGGCCGGCGTGCGGCGCGCTGCGCTGCCGCCGGGCGGCGAAGCTGATGCCGTGACGCAGGACGTCGCGGCCTGGTACGCGGGTCTGCTGCGCTGCCGCCCCGTCTCCGCGCAAGCGATTGGACCCGTGCTGGCCGAATACTGCGGCGTCCCCGTCACCGTGCAGCAATTTGTCGGTGGCTGGGACTATCTGGAAAGAAACCGCCGCAGCCTGCTCGGCAGCGTCAACTTTACCCTGGCGCGCGGCGCAACGCTTGGCCTGCGGCTGTGGCGCCAGGACATGCGCGTCTGCCTGCATATCGGCCCGCTCGATCCCGCTGGCCTGCAACGCTTCCTGCCGCGCAGTGCAGGCGCGGCGGCGCTGGCAAAGATGCTGGCGCTGTTTGGCGTACCGGACTTGCAATATGAAGTGCGGCTGATACTGAGTCCGCCATGTATTACCCCCCTGCTCCTGAGCGCCAACCCGTCAGAAAGACGGCGCCTGGGCTGGACGACGTTCTTGCAGACAGCACAAAACAAGGTCCGCGGCGCGGAAGTGCGTTATCTGCTGCAGCTGGCTTGAGCAGTTCATCCCTGGAAAGCGAGGCAAGCATGAAACATGCGGGACGCGGCGTCATCCGGCTCGGAGACGCAACCGATCACGGCGGCAAGGTCACCAGCGCATCGTCCGGTACTACCGTGATGGGGAAGACGGCGGCGCTGGCCGATGACACCACGTTCTGCCCAAAGTGCAAGGGCAGCTTTGCCATCACGCCCGATGGCGCCGGCGCAAAACACATGGGCAAGCCCTACGCCTATGACGGCGATGCCACCGCCTGTGGCGCCCATCTGATCACATCGCTTTAACGGAGGCAGGCCATGCATGCAAGCATCCACGCGGCACTGTCGGCTTTCGACCTCGCCGCGCAAGAACGGCGCCTGCTGAAAATCGACTTCCCCCATGCAGATGGACCGGATGGCGCCATCCTGCTGGTCAATTCGCTGAGCGGTACGGAAGAGGTGTCGCGCGACTTCCGTTTCGAGGCCGAACTGCTGTCCGATGATGCGCACATCGCGCTCAAGGCCATGCTGGGCCGCATGGCGACCATTTCCATGGTGCGCGACGATGGCACGCTGCGCTACTTTAATGGCTATGTGGGCGAGTTTTGCCTGCTGCGCGCCGACGGCGGCTTTGCGTGGTACCGCATGGTGCTGCAACCATGGCTGGCCTTCGCCCGGCTGCGCCAGGACAATGTGTCCTTTCATGGCCAAAGCGTGATGCAGCTGACCGAAACGACCTTTGCCCACTACGAACAGCGCGACTGGAAAACCAGCATCCACGGCGACGACCCGCAAATCACCTGCGCCAATCAGCACAATGAAACCGACTACAACCACCTGCACCGGCGCTGGGAGGCGCTGGGCTGGCATTACTGGTACGAACACCGCGCCGATGGCCATACGCTTTGGCTCGCAGACAACAGCACCCTGGCTGACATGATCGCCACGGCGGCCGGCGACGGCGCCATGCGCTTCCACTCCGAATCGGGCTCCATGGAAGACGATGGCTTGCAACAGTGGCAAGCCGTGCGCCGGATCGGCTCCGGGCAAATGACACTGGCCAGTTTCGACTATAAAAATCCCCAGCCACGCCTTGCCAGCGGCTACTCCCTGAATCGCCAGGGTGATGTATTTGCCCACGAACTGTACGAAAACACGGGCGCCTATGGTTATAAGAATGTCGATGATGGGGAGTCTCTGGCACAGCGCCGCATGGAAGAAAGCGACCATTTGCGCCAGTATTTCGAGGCGGCAGGCAATCACCGTGGCGCGCAGCCCGGCCTTTGTTTCCGGCTCGATGGCCATTTCAGTGCCGAGGAAAAACGCTATCAGCCGGGCCAGGAGCGCCCGGACAGCATCGCCGAACGCGAATACCTGATTTTGTCAGCCGAGCATAGCGCCAGCAATAATTATCAGATTGGCCCCAGCGCGCCTTCGCACTATGCGAACAAACTGGTGTGCGTGCGCCGGGACATCCGCTGGCGCCCGGGACGCGGCTATAACAGCACGCCGTGCGTGGTTGCGGGTGTGCAGACGGCGCTGGTGGTCGGGCCGGCCGGGGAGGAAATCCATACCGATGCGCTGGGACGCATCCGCCTGCAATTTCACTGGGACCGCCTGGGTGAATTCGATGAGCGCAGCTCGCCATGGATACGAGTCATGATGCCGATGGCGGGTCCGCAAATGGGACAGATCGCCTTGCCGCGCGTGGGCCAGGAAGTCGTCGTGCAATTCCAGGACGGCAATATCGACCATCCCATCGTCATCGGCGTGGTCTACAACAGCGCCAATCCGCCGCCGTGGCAGCTGCCGCAGCAGCGCGCCCTGTCCGGCTTGCGCAGCCGCGAACTGGGCGCGCGCAGCGCCAACCATCTGGTGCTCGACGATACCAAGGGCGCGATCCAGGCGCAGCTGCGCAGCGAGCACCAGGATAGCCGGCTTTCATTGGGCAGCATCACCCGCATCGACGACAACGCCGGCCGCAAGGAAGCGCGCGGCGTCGGTTTTGAATTGGCCAGCAGCGCCTGGGGCGCCTTGCGCGCAGCCAAAGGCATGCTGATCACCACAGAAACATCAACAGGAACGGGATCAGTCAAACAGCTCGACGAAACACAGGCCCGCCTGGCGCAGGCACGCCAGCTGCAGCAAGGCTTGGCCGGCATGGCCGTCGACGCGGGTGCGCAAGACAGCGCAGCACAGCAAGGCGCCGTGGCCGAGTCCATCCAGCGGCAAAACGCCGCCATCAAAGGCGCCGGCGGCGATTTTCCCGAGCTGTCCGAAGCGCATTTGCTGCTGGCCAGTCCGGCCGGCATCGAGCTGAGCACGGCCCAATCCATCCACCTGGCCGCCAGCGAGCATGTGGCGCTCAGCAGCAGCAAGCATATTTCACTCGCCAGCGGCGACAGCATGTTTGCCAGCATCGCCAACACCTTCAGCCTGTTCGTGCACAAGGCCGGCATGAAACTGATCGCCGCCAGCGGCAAGGTGTCCATCCAGGCGCACAGCGACGAGGTGGAAATCCTCGCCCGGAAAGTGCTGTCGCTGATCAGCGAAGCGGACTGGGTCAACATCAAGGGCAAGAAAGGCGTACGCCTGCACGGCGCCAACCACATGCTGGAAATCAGCGACAAGGTGCAATTCTTCACCTCTTCCCCCGTGCTCTTCAACGGCAACCTGGAAACCCTGGCGCCGAAGAGCGTGTCGCAGGAGTTGAATGAACGGCCACACAGCAGTTTTGATCAGGAAGTGTTGCTGGTGAATGCCGACGATACGCCGGCTGTTGGCGTTGCTTTTGAAATCCTGCGCGATGACGGCAACATGGCCGGCAAAAGCGCGGAGGACGGTTCCACGCAACTTCAAAAATCCACCGGCATGGATAGTTACATCATTCGCTATAAGGGAGAACTGCCATGAGCAAATGTGATGACTTGAATAACCGCGGCAATCATCCTGAGAAGTTTGGTCAAGGCGTAGGAGGCTGGGCAGAACTCGCTGTTTCGATGACGGAAACAAAAGATACCGCCCGACATGACGTCACCCTACCGCCAGGAAAGGTAATTCCTGTCATTTTCCTGCCAGGCGTGATGGGTAGCAATCTAAGGATGAGCAAGGTTCGCCAGGAAGAATTGGGCCGTCCGGACAATCGGGCCTGGCGGCCGGACGATATGATGGGTGCGGGAGGCAAGACGGCTGTCCTGACAGGCAACGGCTTGGGTGGCTGGTTCACAAGTGCGTCGCCACGGCAGCGTCAATTGGTGTTTGATCCCAATGAAACCGAAGTCGAGTACTACCATTACACCGAAAGCAACAGTCGTTTTGATCCGGATGGTGCGGAAACCAAGGCTGCAGATGCGCGGCATCAAAATGTGCCCGACAGTTTTACACCCATTCCTCCTTTAATGGGAACCAACAGGATCGCGACAACAACACGTCCGAATCAAGGTAAAGCCTGCTCGTATCAAAGCCCAGCACAAATAGCCCGTTGGCGAGGATGGAGTGAAGTGTTATTTGCTGGTGCGTACGGAACAATGTTGCGGGCAGCCGAATTGCATCTCAATAATATGATTTCCGACGGTAAGCCACATCCTGTCTGGCGTCAAACAAGTGGCCTTGGCGCACTGCTTTTGCAAGATCCAACAAATTTTGGCGCGTCATCTGGTAAAGCCATTACCGTCAGCGATTTAAAGAAAATTTCTCCTTGCTGGTACCCAGTGCATGCGATGGGCTACAACTTTATCAAGAGCAATGGGGTATCCGCCGTCACTATTGCAGAGCGACTGCGCGGCCTGGTCAAAGGCTACCAGGAACGCGGATTCAAATGTAACGAAGTCATCATCGTCACGCATAGCATGGGGGGCTTGCTGGCCCGTGCATTGATACACCCCAGCTATGGGAAGATGCTTGATGATAAAGATGTGAAAATTCTGGGCATTTATCACAATGTGATGCCAACCATTGGTGCCGCGGGGGCATATAAACGCATGCGTTTTGGCTTTCAGGAAAGAGAAGGTTCTATAGCAGAAATAGAAGCCAAAATTCTGGGCATCAACGGTGTACATGCCACCGCCATTCTGGCAAATGCACCAGCGCCACTGGAAATGTTGCCAGGTGCAGCATATGGCCAGAATTGGCTGAAAATTGTAGATACACAGGATAAAGTTTTATGGAGCTGGCCTCGCGATAAGGCAACTGCACTGGAAAGCATTTACCTTCAACCAGCCAATGCGTGGTGGAGGCTAATCAATCCTAAATGGGTAAACCCCGCCGACCTCACTTATGAAAAAGGCGGGGGTATAGAAAGAACAATGGAGAGAATAAAATACGCTTCAAAATTTCTATCGTCCATAGAGAAAAATTTTCACAAAAACACTTATGCAAGCTATTGTGCTTCCCGAAATTTTTTAAGTTACGGCGATGTCGTATTTAAATTAATTGACGGCCTTTACAGCGGCTCTAACGATCCGTGGAATAAATTTGAGCCGCTACCTGAAAAATGGAAATTACTTGAAGATGATAGCAAGGGCCAACTCCTCGTCCAGGCCGGAGGAAAAAACTTAAAATTAAAGCTACAGCCAGCCAGTGCGCGCGGTGATGGGACGGTACCGTCAGACCGTTCTGCACGGCACATCACAGGCACACTTTTCGTACATGGCATGGCGGAAGCGAATGGTTATGACCACCAGAACAGCTATGCCGATACAAATGTAATGGCATCCATGCTGTATTCCATCGTACAAATTGCCAAGACGGCAAAATGGGATTAATCCATGAATAACAAGATAAAGAAAACAATTTTTCTCACGATCACAGTTATTGCGATGGGATTCCTATCCGCCTACGCGAAAAAAAATTCAGCCAAGGAGATCATAATGCCTGAAAATCTCAAACTCAGCAAACGCCTGGAAACACTATTTTTAAAAACAAAAATTGTATGCTTCGGGCGCTATGCTCTAGAGGTCCCGCAAGAAGCACAACTCATATCAGGAGGAACAACAATTCTTTCAGAAATTAAAACCATACCAGGCGGAGTGACAGAAAAAAACGAACGCATTGCAGAAGAAATTGAAAAAATAAAAAAAAATGACCCAACCTCTGAAATTACATACAATGGAAAAGGTCCAATAGAAAATAGCTGGCAACTTCAATACTATGATGGAGAATTTTCCAAAGAAGGTGGGCGTTTAATCTTCAAGACCTACATCACAAAAGGAAACCATATATTCATTCTTGACGGATCAACACGAAAAGGTGAAACAATAGCAGATTCCATAGGAAATCAAATGGTCCGCGCTAATAGCCTACGTCTGCGCGATGAAAATGAAGTTCCCAAGGAACCTGGTTATTGCGTCAAAAATGGTTTTATGAGTGACAACAAATATGATAGCCAGGAAATGGCGGATGCAGGCCTGTATTTCCCCAGCTTTCCAGACGTGACTTTTTCCATCACTGCGAATAAAAATGCATACGGCGACTATCCTCCTGCTGAATATGATGCAAAAGTACGTGGGAAATTATCATTACTTGCTCGTATCCAGGAAGCAAAAGACCAGCAAGGCAAGAACTACCCTCCTCGTACTCTGCTACGCGAGGGCAAGCGTGACGTGCAGCACTGGCATGGCGAGGAATCGTTGATACGGCGTACCGATGGCGTGCATGATTTTGAATGGACACTGGTGGGTACGCCGCGCGATATCGCCTATCCAGCGGTATTGGAGGCATCCATGTACACCAAGGTCGCCCACAACATGGTCGGCGCCGCCGAAGCCGCGTCACTGACCGACGAGGAGGCCATCGCCTTGTGGGACAAGCTGCTGTCCGGCTTGAAGTTCCGGGTGAAAGTGCCGGGTGCGCCGCCGGGTTCGTACTATATCGATCCCGACAAGCCGGCGCAGTGACAGCTGGATCAGCTCATGCTGGCGCCATGCCGGCCATTGCGCTAGCATGATCCTTTTGCCCCGAAAGCGTCCATGCCCATCACCCTGCGCCCCGCCCTGCCCCTTGACATCGACGCCCTGTGGGCTCTGCGCACGGTGGCCGTGCGCGTCGGTTGCGCCACGCATTATGCGCCGGAGCAAATTACTGTGTGGACGGCCTCGCCTGTACCGCCAGCGTATGCCGCCATGCTGGCTGCGGGTGGCGGCATCGTGGCGATGCAGGACGAGGCCATTGCCGGCTACGCCATGCTGAATGTGGATAAACATGAAGTAGACGCTGTCTTTGTCGATCCCGCGCGCGCGGGACTCGGCATCGGCAAGCGCCTGCTGGCGGCGCTGGAGCAGCTGGCGCGCGGGCGCGGCATTGCGCAGCTGCATCTGTCCGCGTCGCTGAACGCCGTGCCGTTTTACGCGGCTGCCGGCTTTACGGCTTTGCGCGAGGAGGCGTATGCGCACCCCAGCGGCATCAGCCTGGCCAGCGTGGCGATGGAAAAGCAACTGACGGTGGCCTGAGCGGTCAGTCGTCTGCCACAGCAGCTTCGGACTCGGCCAGGCGGCCAGGCATTGCTACAGTTTCGCGATCAGGCAGGTGGACGAGCCGCCCTACCAGGCGTCGAAGCGTTCTTTCTGATTATTCATATTTGCAGCATCTCAATCCGCTTCCCACGCGATGCCGGCCGGCTGCGCGCCGCCTGTCTTGAAGAATGCGATGAAAGCCTGCTGGCATAAGTCCACGTCCACGCACCACGCTTCCGGATACACATCCACCTGGCCATTGGACAGCAGGTAGCTGCATTCCCCCGCTTCCTCTTCGTCGCCCAAGGAGTGAAAGCTCAGCTCGTCCTGACCCGACAGATACATCAGCCAGGCATTGCCACCATTGCGCAGCATGCACAGGGCCGCACCCTGCTCGGCATCCGTGGCCATGGTCAGCCACAGTTCGCACTGGGCCAGCGCACGCGCGTCTAGCAGCGCCTGCTCCAGCGCGGGCACGCTATCGACCACACGTGGCTCGCCATGCAGATTCAATTCCATCGTCATGCTTTTTCTCCGTTCAAGTCATCCATGGCCAGCGCCGTGCTCAGATACAGCTTGCCGCTGAGGTCGTGCAGCAGGCTGCTCTGGCGCAAGCGGTCCATCACGGGGCCCTTCACTTCGGCCAGGTTCAGGCTGATGTCGCGCTTGCTCAGCGTGCTGTTGAGCTCGATCAAGCCCAGCAAGGCCGTGCTGTCGATCTGGTTGACGGCCGACAGCACCAGCACCAGGTGGCGCGCCGTCGGGTGGCCGCGCAACTCGTCTTCCACCCTTTCCGTGACGGCTTCGACGTTGCCGAAGAACAAGCCCGCATCGATGCGCAGCAGCAAGACCTCGGGCAGGGTTTGCGCTTCATAGCGCTCCACGTTGCGGAAGTGCTCGCTATTCGGGATACGCCCCAGCACGGCGATGTGCGGGCGGCTGGCGCGCCAGATCAGGGTGCCCATCGACAACAGCACGCCGATCACGACGCCCGCTTCCACGCCCAGCACCAGCACGCCGGCCGTGGTCGCCAGCAGCGCCAGTGCATCGCTGCGGTCGTAGCGCCACGACAGTTTCAAGGTATCCCAGTCCAGCAGGCTGGACACGGCAAAGATGATGGTAGCCGCCAGCACGGGCAGCGGCAGCAGCGCCAGCCAGCCCGTGGGCGCCACCAGCGCCATCGCCAGCAGGCCAGCCGTGATGATGCTGGCCAGGGGCGTATTCGCGCCCGCCTGGAAGTTGACGGCCGAGCGCGAAATGGAGCCCGTGACGGGGAAGCCGCCCGACAACGCGCTGGCCACGTTGGCCGCGCCCAGGCCCAGCAGTTCGCGGTTCGTATGCAGCTTTTCTCCCCGTTTTTGCGCCAGGGTCTGGGCGGCGGACATGCTCATCAGGAAGATGATGAAGGCGATCAGCAGTGCCGGCGACAGCAGGGTGCGCCAATGGGCGCCAGAGGTGGCCAGGTTCAGGCCGGGCAAGCCGCTGGGCACGTGGCCCGTCGTCTGCACGCCCATCGCTTCCAGGCCGCCATAGGCGACCAACGCGATGCCGGCCAGCACCAGCGCCATCGGCGCCAGGCGCGCACCCACGTCGGCCGCCACCTGGTTCAGGCCGCAGCGCTGCAGCAGGCGCGACAGATAGCGCTTGGCCAGCCACAGGAACAGCAGGCCGGAGAGTCCCAGCACGAGGCTGGGCGTGTGCCAGTGGGGAAGCGTCGCGCCCAGCAAGGGCGTGATCTGCCCCCAGATGATCAGGATCGCGGCGCCATTGCTGAAACCGCTGATCACGGGACGCGACAAAAAACTGGCCATGAAACCCAGGCGCAGCACGCCGCACAGCAGCAGGACGAGGCCGCTGATGAAGGCCAGCTGAGCGGCCAGCACGATATACAGCGAGGAGCCGGGATCGGCCAGCGGCGCCAGGGCGGCGGCCGTCATCAGGGAAACGATGGCCATGGGACCCACCGATTGCGTCATGCTGCTGCCGAACAAGGCGTACAGCACAGGCGGCAGGATGCTGGCGTAGATGCCCACCACGGGCGGCAAGCCCGCCACCAGGGCGTAAGCCATGCCTTGCGGCACCATCATCATGGCGACGACGATACCGGCAGTAATGTCTCCGGCCAACAGAGGACGCCGGTATTGCCTGAGCCAGAGCAGCATGGATGATCCCAAAATCTGAAAACCGAAGCCTATCATGCGACGCGGCCGGCTGACAGGGGGACGTGCTTACTCTTGCAGCAATTGCGCCTTCACGACATCGAGGATTTCCGCCGACAGGGCTTCGTCATCGACGGAACGGGCCAACACCATGGCGCCCACCATGGCGGCAAACGTGGAAATGGCCTGCTGGCGCAGCTCTTCCGGCGCGCCGTCGGGCAGCAAACCTTCCAGCAGCGCGAACTGCTGCCGCGTCGCCTTCGTAAACGCGGGACGCGCGCCGGGCGACATGCGCGCCACGTCGACGCCCATGGCCGCCGCCGGGCAACCACCGCCGGGCTGGTCGCGGTGCCGGGTGGTCAGATAGCTGCCGACGATGGCGGGCAGCGCCTGCTGCGGATCGCTGGCGACCTTTGTCCGCCAGCCTTCCAGCGATTTCTCCAGGGCATGCTGGCACGCCTCGATCATCAAGTCTTCCTTGGACGCGAAATGGCCATAGAAGCCGCCGTGCGTGAGGCCCGCGTTCTTCATCAGGTCGGCCACACCGATGCCGTCATAGCCCTTTTCGCGGAATAATCTGGCCGCCACCTCGACGATGCGCTCGCGGTTCAGCGCCGCCTGTTCCCTGCTTACCTTCATGCTGCCCTCCCATATTTATGTCAATCATCATATAACTTTGCATCCATTTGCGCCACTCTGTTAGCAAGCGCACCGTTTGATGCGGATGCCGCGTCGATACTGAACCTTCGTTTCCAGGGAGGCCAGCATGAACGAGAACAAGGACCAGTCCGCCGGTAACTTGCAGCGCAGCATCCAGCAAGAGCAGGATCAACGTGATACCGCCAAACCCGCCGAGCAGAAAAGCCAGCCACCCGTGCAGACGGGCCACCGCAGCCAGCCTGCCCCGCCCCTGCCCGCCCAGCATCTGGACAAGCCAGGCATCGAAGGGCAGATGCAGTTGCAACCACGCTTCCTGGCGCCCGACTATTGCGGCAGCGGCAAGCTGGCCGGCATGGTGGCCATCATCACGGGCGGCGATTCCGGCATCGGCCGCGCCGTGGCCGTGCTGTACGCGCGCGAAGGGGCCGATGTCGCCATCATTTACCTGAACGAACACGCGGACGCCCACGAAACCAAGCGCTATGTGGAAGCGGAAGGCCAGAGCTGCCTCTTGATTGCCGGCGACGTGCGCGACCAGGGCTTTTGCCAGGACGCCGTCAGCCAGGTGCTCGATAAATTCACGCATATCGACGTGCTGGTCAACAACGCCGCCTTCCAGGAACATGCGGAATCCTTGCTGGACCTGAGCGAGGAACGCTTCGACCTCACCATGAAAACCAATGTCTATGGTTACTTCCACATGGCCAAGGCCGTGCTGCCCCATTTGCAGCGTGGCGCGTCCATCATCAATACGGGCTCCGTGACGGGCTTGCAAGGCTCGAAGCACTTGCTCGACTATTCCACCACCAAGGGCGCCATCCATGCATTTACCATGGCGCTGGCCGGCAACTTGCTCGACAAGGGTATCCGCGTCAACGCCATCGCGCCCGGACCCGTCTGGACGCCGCTCAACCCGGCCGATAAATCGCCCGAGGACATCCAGAAATTCGGCCAGGATACGGACATGCGCCGCCCGGCCCAGCCGGAAGAACTGTCGCCCGCTTACGTCTTCCTGGCCTCGCCCGCCTGCTCCAGCTACATCAGCGGCATCGTCCTGCCCGTCACCGGCAGCGTGGGGGAATAAGCGATGGCGCGCGCACTGTGGAAAGGCGCCATCAGCTTCGGCCTTGTGCACATCCCCGTCGAGCTGATTTCCGCCAGCCTCGACCATGAACTGGACTTGTCCATGCTGGACCGGCGCGACTTCGCCCCCATCGGCTACAAGCGCTACAACAAGCAGACGGGCAAGGAAGTCGAGTGGGACGACATCATCAAGGGCTATGAATACAAGACGGACGAGTACGTGGTGCTGTCCGAGGAAGATTTACGGCAAGCCAATGTGAAGGCCACGCAAACCATCGACATACTGGCCTTCGTCGATGCGCTTGAGGTGCCGCTGACCTTTTACGAGCACCCATATTATTTGCTGCCCGCCAAGGGCGGCGAGAAAGTCTATGCCTTGCTGCGCGAGACCTTGCGCAAGGCCAATAAAGTGGGGATCGCCAGCGTGGTCATGCGCACCAAGCAGCATTTGTGCGCGCTCGTGTGCGTGGGCGACGCCATCGTGCTCAACACCCTGCGCTACGCCGATGAGCTCCGTCCCACGGATGACCTGGACTTGCCCGGCAGCAGCCTGAAGGCGGCCGGGATTTCCGACAAGGAACTCAAGATGGCCCTGTCGCTGGTCGAAGGCATGAGCGAAGCGTGGGAACCCGGGCAATATCACGACAGCTACCGCGAAGACGTGCTGGCGCTGGTCAAAAAGAAAATCAAGGCCAAACAGACCAAGACCATCACGCCGCCCGCGCCCGAACCGGCAGAAGAGCAAGACAGCAACGTCATCGATCTGGTGGCTCTGCTGCAGCAAAGCCTGGGCAAGAAAGCGCCGGCCGCCGCGCCACGCAAGCGTGCGGCCGCGTCCACCGCGCGCAAACCGGCACCCGCCAGGCGCAAGGCGGCCTGAAGTACGCTTCGCAACCAGGAGAACCTTGCATCATATAAATGAATTGACTTTGATCAAGCTTCTCGCTACGTTATGCACAGGCCTGCCGCCCGGCAAGCCCTGTCATGCGTGCGGGAAAAAATGGATGCCGAGTTAGATCAGCTTATCCTCAACGGCGCCCCTGGCGGCGTTGTCATCACGAACGAAGAGCATGCCGTCGTGCGCTGGACGGCCGGGGCGCAGCGCATTTTCGGCTATGCCAGCGACGAAGCGCTGGGCCACCAGCTGTGGGAACTGATCTCGCTGCCAGGACAGGCCGAGGCAGACCCGCAGATCGACGAGCAGCTGACCTTGCACGGCAGCTACGACCGCGAATCGCTGCGGCGACGCAAGGATGGTGAACTCATCTATGTCGACGTGGCATGCCAGGCCGCCCACGCGGCGCCGGACGGTGCCCGCTACCTGATTTCCACCATGAAGGACACGACCTTGCTGAAGGCGGCGCGCGACGCCCAGTTCGTCGACGTGCGCTACCGCGTGCTGTTCGAATCGACGCCGGACAGCGTCATCATGGTCAATGCCACGGGCGCCATCGTGCTGGCCAACCAGCAGGCGCAGCGCCTGTTCGGCTATGCGGAAGGCGAATTGAGCGGCAGGCAAATCGATAGCCTGCTGCCGCAACGCCTGCGCCATTCGCACGTGGCGCACCGCTCGCGCTATTTCGACCAGCCGCGCACGCGCACCATGGGCGCCGACCTGGAATTGCTGGGCTTGCGCAAGGACAACGTCGAGTTCCCCGTCGAAATCAGCCTGTCGCCGATCCAGACGGAGATCGGCACCTTCGTCATCAGCGCCATCCGCGACGTCAGCGACCGCCGCCGGGCCGAGCAGAAGTTCCGCGGCCTGCTCGAATCGGCGCCGGACGCCATCGTCATCGTCAACGGCGATGGCGAGATCGTGCTCGTCAATTCGCAGACGGAACGCCTGTTCGGCTACTCGCGCGCGGAGTTGCTGGGGCGCAATGTGGAAGTGCTGATCCCGGCCCGCTATGCACACGACCATCCGCACCACCGCCAGTCCTTTTCCGCGGCGCCGCGCGCCCGCTCCATGGGCGCAGGCCTGGAACTGTACGGTTTGCGCCGCGATGGCACCGAGTTTCCCGTCGAAATCAGCCTGTCGCCGCTGGAAACGGACGAAGGCGTGCTGGTCTCGTCGGCCATCCGCGACATCACGGAGCGCAAGCGCATCGAACGCACGCTCAACGAACAGAAAATCGAACTCGAGCGGGCCAGCCAGGCGAAGGACCGCTTTCTCACCAGCATGTCGCATGAATTGCGTACGCCGCTGAACGCCATCCTCGGCTTTGCCCAGCTGCTGGCCAACGAAGCCCTGCCTGCGACCGTGCCGCAAAAGCGCGCCTTCGTGCAAAACATCGTCACCTCGGGCCGTCACCTGCTTACTCTGATCAATGAAATCCTCGACCTGGCGAAGATCGAATCAGGCAGCCTGAGCCTGTCGATGGAAGCGGTGACGCTGCCCGCGCTGATCGAGGAAGTGCGCGTGATGGTGGAAGAGCAGGCGCAGCAGCGCCAGATCCTCCTCGTCTTTCCCGCCTGCGAGCCGCTGACGCTCAGGGCCGACCATACGCGTCTCAAGCAAGTGCTGCTGAACCTGCTATCAAACGCCATCAAGTACAACCGCCCTGCCGGCAAGGTGGAACTGGAAATTTCGCAGCCCGGGCCGCAACGCGTGCGCATCGCCATCCGCGACACGGGCAAGGGATTGGACGAGGCGCAACTGGCGGAACTGTTCCAGCCGTTTAACCGCCTGGGACAGGAGGCGGGCAGCGAGGAAGGCACGGGCATCGGCCTGGTCGTCACCCAGCGCCTGGTCGAGCTGATGGGCGGCAATATGGGCGTGCACAGCTGCGTCGGCGTGGGCAGCGTGTTCTGGATCGAACTCGATACCATGGCCGCGCCGCCCGCCGGGCAGACGGAAGCGGAATACCTGCCCGAGCATGCCGGCGACGCCGGGGACGAGGACGGCGGGCAGGCACTGCTGCTGTACGTGGAAGACAATCCGGCCAGCCTGCGCCTGGTGGAAGACATCGTCAGCTTCCTGCCCCACCTGCGCATGATCTCGGCCACCGACGCCCGCCAGGGCATCGCGCTGGCGCTGGAGCGCCGCCCCGATGTCATCCTGATGGACATCAACTTGCCCGGCATGAATGGCAACCAGGCGCAACGCATCCTGCGCAACGATGCGCGCACCGCGCACATCCCCGTCATCGCCCTGACGGCCAATGCCATGAAGGGCGATATCCGGCATGGCCTGGCCGCGGGCTTTTTCCGCTACCTGACCAAGCCCGTCGAGATCACCCTGCTCAACGCGGCCATCGAAGAAGCGCTGCAACTGGCGCGCGCCGTCCTGCCGTTCAAGCCGGAGGCGTAAAGGCCAGCTTTTTCATGGCAGAGTCGAGGCCTTTCGCGCTGCGCGCATAGCCATCCCACGGTGTGTTGCCAACATCGAGACGGCTGTGGACATTGCCCACATTCCACTGGTCGCCCGCCGTCAGTTCGTCGAGCTCTTCCCAGGCCAGCGGCACGGAAATGCCCAGCCCCGAACGCGTGCGGGCCGACCACGCGCACACGGTGGTGGCGCCCCGGCCATTGCGCAAATAATCGATGAAAATCTTGCCGACGCGGTTGCTCGGCCCGCTTTTCAAAACGAAGCGCTGCGGAATGAGCTGCGCCATGTGCGCCACGATGGCTTGCGAAAACGCCTTGACCGTGCCCCAATCGTGCTTGGGCCGGATCGGCACGACCACGTGCAAGCCCTTGCCGCCGCTGGTTTTCAGCCAGGCGGGCAAGCCCAGCTCCGTCAGAAAGGCGCGCAGCAGCACGGCCGCCTCGCGGATGGCGGGCCAGGCCACGCCCTTGCCCGGATCCAGGTCGAACACCAGGCGATTCGGCGTGTCGTAGGCGCGGGCCAGCGCGTTTTGCGTGTGAAATTCCACCACATTCCACTGCGCCGCCGACAGCAGCCCCTGCTGGCTGGCTACTTCCAGCATGGGCGGGTGTTCCGGGTCCAGCCGTGTATCGAGCTGTCTGACGCCGGGCATGGTCGACGTATCGGCATGCTTCTGGAAAAACAGCTCGCCACCGACGCCGGCCGGCGCGCGCACCAGCGACACGGGCCGGCCGCGCAAATGCGCGAGCATCAACTTGCCCACCAGCGCGTAATAGCACACCAGGTCGATCTTCCTGGCGCCGCTGTCCTTGTCGATCACCCGGTCCGCATGGCTGACCTTGAAACTGGCCGGCAAGACGCTGTCCGGCATGGGTTTGCTCTCCATGGTCTTCTCCCTGTCGATGTGCCGCGCCCGCTCGCGCACGATGGCGGCCGGCTGTTTATCCTCGCGCAAGCCGTGAAACACGGCGTGGCGCACGGCCCCGCCACTGGTCCATTGCGCAAAACTCACTTCGGCCACCAGCTGCGGCTGGACCCAGATAGGCTGGCGCACGCCGCCCGCCTTGCCTTCAAACGGACTCGTTTCGATGGCCAACGCGTCGAGGCGGCGCCGCAAGTCGCGCAAGGCCGCATCGTCAAAGCCGCTGCCCACATTGCCCGCATAGCGCAGCTTGCCCTGCGCATCATGCACGCCCAGCAACAGCGAACCGATTCCTTCGCGCGCGCCCTGCGGCGCCGTATAGCCGCCGATGACGAATTCCTGGCGCAAGCCGCATTTGAGCTTGATCCAGTCGCCCGAGCGGCGCGTGACGTAGGGTGAACCGCGCCGCTTGCCGATCACCCCTTCCAGTCCCAGCCGGCAGGCGTGGGCCAGCAGCCGCTGCGGTGCGGCGTCGAGCGCGTCGCTGAGGCGCACCAGGGGCGACGCGGGCAAGCTCTGCAGCAACTGTTGCAGCAGCGCCCTGCGCGCCTCGACAGGCTGGCCCCGCAGATCGTGGCCATCGAAATACGGCACGTCAAACAGGTAATACACAATCTCGCTGCTCGTTTCCGCATCGAACGCGCGCTGCAAGGCGCCGAAATCCGGGTGGCCGCCGGCGTCGTTGACGACGATTTCACCGTCATACCAGCCTGGTGGCAAGCCCAGTTTTTCCAGCGATCGCCGCAGCTTCGGCAGTTTCGCCGTCCAGTCGTTGCCATTGCGCGTCATCAAGCTGACCTGCTCGCCATCGCAACGCGCGAGGATGCGGTAGCCGTCGAATTTCACCTCGAAAATCCAGTCTTGCGCATCCGGCGGCGGCGCATCGACGAGGGTGGCCAGCTGGGGCGACAGGGTGGCGGGCAAATCGGCATCAGGCGGCGCGGCGGCCACCTTGCGCTTGGGCATGGCCTTGTGCTTGACGCTGTCGGGGAACTCGTCCACGACAGAAAACTCCGCTGCCGGACGGGCATCGTCGTCTTTTTCCTTGATCAGCAGCCAGGCAGGCTGCTTTTCGCTGCGTTTGTCGCCCTTACCCTTCATGCGCACCAGCACCCACTTGCCATGCATCTTGTGGCCATGCAAGGTGAATTTCAGTTCGCCGGCCGCCAGCGCCTTGCGCGCATCGGGCGTGGCCGGCTGGGGCTGCCACGTTCCTTTATCCCAGATGATGACCTTGCCCGCGCCATACTGTTTTTCGGGGATCGTGCCTTCAAAGCTCGCATATGCAATGGGATGGTCTTCCACCTGCACGGCCATGCGTTTGTCGCGCGGGTCGTAGCTGGGCCCTTTCGGCACGGCCCAGCTTTTCATCGTGCCATCGAGTTCCAGGCGAAAATCATAGTGCAGACGGCTGGCCCAGTGCTTCTGGATGACGAAGGTGAGCGCCTCGCCCGCTTCCTCGCCGCCCTCCGCAGGCTCGGGCGTGACGGCGAAATTGCGCTTGGCTTGATAGGTTTTCAAGGCGGCTTTCATGGCGGACCCATGCGGTAACGATGGCCTTGAGTCTAGGCCGCTGCGGCCCCTGGCGCGGTACGCCAGCTAACAGAGTGCCTGCCCCGGCAAATGTAAGTGTTTGTAATTAGATCGAATCGCTGTCAACGCTATTGCCGTACGGCGCGTTTTTGCCTCAGTGACAGGGGAAATACATCTCCTGAACTACAACCCCACTTCTCGAGGAACTGCATCATGAAAAAACGCATTGTCAACCTGACTGCTACTCTGATCGCCGGCTTGTTCGCTACCGCAGCCTTTGCTCAAACGCCAGCCGCGCCTGTCAAGGCCGAAGCCAAGCACACCAAGGAAGTGGCCAAAGCGGAAGCCAAGGAAACCAAGGCCGTAGTCAAAGCCGATGTCAAGGAAGCCGCCGTCGTCGCCGATGCGAAAGCCGATGTCGCCAGCGCCAAGGCCGACGCCAAAGTCACCAAAGCCAAGGCCCATCACAAAGCCACCAAGGCCAAGGCAAAAGCCGCCGAAGACAAGGCAGAAGCGACCCCAGCAGCAGTCAAATAATCCCCCAGCGCGTTTTTTGCGCCACACAAAAAAGACAGCTTCGGCTGTCTTTTTTGCATTTTCACGCTTTCTTCTTTCATTAACGTCGCTTAAATCACATGATTGTAAGAAAGTGTAAACAAGGTCAACCGTAACCTTCCGGGCCGCGTTTTCTGCTCAGTGACACGGGAATCATCCCGCCACCAACAGACATACCAGACAAACCACCACTGAGGACTGCACCATGAAAAAAAGCATTTTCAACCTGAGCGCTACCCTGATCGCCGGCCTGTTCGCAACTGCAGCCTTCGCCCAAACCCCGGCAGCACCTGCGGCCGCTCCGGCAGCTCCAGTACCGGCGAAAGTGGAAGCGGCCCACACCAAGGCCGTCGTGAAAGCGGACGCCAAGGAAGCGCAAGCCGTCGTCAAAGCCGATGCCAAAGAAGCGAAAGCAGTCGTTGCCGCCAAAACGGACGTCGCCAGCGCCAAAGCGGAAGCGGCCACTACGAAAGCCAAGGCACACCACAAAGCCAAGCACACCAAGGCCAAGGCCGATGCAAAACTGGCCTCGGCCACCGCTGCAGCATCTACACCTGCTCCAGCACCGGTAGCGGCACCAGCCGCAGCCAAGTAATCCCCCACACCATCCCTTACCACTCGCCAGGAACTACAATGAAAAAAGTTATCGCCACCCTCATCGCCGGCCTGTTCGCTACCGCTGCCTTCGCTCAAACCCCTGCCGCTCCGGCAGCATCAGCAGCATCGGCAGCATCGGCTCCTGCCAAAGCGGAAGCGGCCCACACGAAAGCCGTGGCCAAGGCTGAAGCCAAGGAAACCAAGGCTGTCGTGAAAGCCGACGCGAAAGAAGCAGTTGCCGCCGCCGATGCGAAAGCCGATGTCGCCAGCGCCAAGGCCGACGCCAAAGCCACCAAGGCCAAGGCACATCACAAGGCGACCAAGGCCAAGGTGAAAGCGGATGCAGCCAAAGCAGACGCGGCAGTTGCTGCCACGCCGGCAAAGTAAGCCCGAACAACGTCACGCGAGCGCGTCCGCCGGGTCTGCGCTAGCGTGACCACGTCGAGTACCAGGGACAGCTTCGGCTGTCCTTTTTGCATGGTGCTCTTCCACCGCGCCTTCATGCAAACTTCATCGAACAGGCCAGCTTGCACGCGACAAAACGAAGCACATGAGGGACACTGGCACTCCGACCATCGCCGCGAAGCCTATCCCATGCGCCACCTGCCCTTGCTCCTGATTACCGCCCTGTGCCTGCCTTGCGCGGCCAGCGCCCAAGACACCCCCGCCACCGTCGCGCACGTCCTGCAAGCCCAGGACGGCGACAGCCATGGCGACTTGCGCGCCGTCGTCGTGCTGCGCGATGGCGCCGTCGTGGCCGAGCGCTATTACAACGGCGAGACGGCCGATACCCTGCACGACATCCGCTCGGCCGGCAAGAGCATCACCGCCCTGCTGGTGGGCGCGGCCGTGGCGCGCGGCCAGCTGGCGACAACAAAAACGGTGGGCGACTACTGGCCCGAAGTCGCCGGCAGCCCGGCGGGCAAAGTGCTCCTCGACGACTTGCTGACCATGCGCTCGGGCCTGGCCGCCTTCGATGAAGACGAGCAGTCGCCGGGCAATGAAGACAAGCTCGATGAAGCGTCCGACCCCGCCGCCTTCGTGCGCGGCGTGCCGGCTGCAACAAAGCCGGGCAGCATCTACCGCTACAACTCGCTGGGGTCGTACGTCGCCGGACGCGTGGTGGAAAACGCCAGCGGCGCCGACCTGGAAGATGTCGCCGCCAAGGCGCTGTTCGCGCCACTGGGCATCACGCGCTGGAGCTGGGGCCGCGACGTGGCCAACCATCCGAAGGGACAGGGCAATCTGTCGCTGCGCGCGCGTGACACGGCGAAAATCGGCCAGATGGTGCTTGACGACGGCGTAGTTGACGGCAAGACGGTGATCGACAGTGCCTGGATCAAGGCCGCGCTGGCGCCGCGCGTGGCCATCGGCGCCGTGGACCGCTATGCCGACAGCTACGGCTATTTCTGGTATGCGAAGACGCAGGACATCGCAGGACAAAAGATCGCCGTGCATTTCGCTTCGGGCAATGGCGGCAACAAAATCTACGTGATACCCGCGCGCCGCATGGTGGTCAGCATCGCCTCCAGCGCGTATGGCAAGCCTTATGGACAGCGCCGTTCGGAAGACATCCTGAAGGCGATTCTGAAAGCGGATGCCACGCAGATGTAAGCGTTTGTAATGACCGTCAACGCATGCGTCCGGGGGCGCGTTTTATGCTCAGTGATACGGGAATCATCCCGGCACCAACAGACATACCAGACAAACCACCACTGAGGACTGCACCATGAAAAAAGTAATTGCTACCCTGATCGCCGGCCTGTTCGCAACCGCAGCCTTCGCCCAAACCCCGGCAGCACCTGCGGCAGCTTCGGTACCCGCCAAAGTGGAAGCGGCCCACACCAAGGCCGTCGTGAAAGCGGACGCCAAGGAAGCGCAAGCCGTCGTCAAAGCGGATGCCAAAGAAGCGAAAGCAGTCGTCGCCGCGAAAACGGAAGTGGCCAGCGCCAAAGCGGAAGCGGCCACCACGAAAGCCAAGGCACATCACAAGGCCAAGAAAACCAAGGCCAAGGCTGACGAAAAGCTGGCATCGGCCACCGCTGAAGCCGCACCTGCAGCAGCCAAGTAATTCACTCTCATTGCATCAACCCGAAAAAACACCAAGGATCTCATCATGAAAAAAGTCATCGCCACCCTGATCGCCAGCCTGTTCGCCACCGCCGCTTTCGCCCAGACGCCTGCCGCTCCTGCCGCCACGCCAGCAACGCCTGCCGTCGCAGCGACACCGGCAGCCAAGGCCGAAGCGCCGGCAGCCGCCGTCAAGCCAGCGGCGCACAAGAAAGCCAAGCATCACAAGGCGAAGAAAGCCGCTCCTGCAGAAAAAGCCGCACCGGCCACACCTGCAGAACCAGCAACGCCAGCCAAGTAATCACGGCGGCATACATGAAAAAGACAGGGTTTTCCCTGTCTTTTTTTTCGTCCGTGTTCGCTTATTTTGGCATCAGCACCGAGTCGATCACATTGATCACGCCATTCGACTGGTACACGTCATAGGTACTGATGTTGGCGCTGTTGCCGCCCTCGTCCATCACCACGATGTTGTGCATGCCGTTCATGGCGAACATCAGCTTGCCGCCGCTGGCCGTGGGCAAGGTGGCTTTACCATCGTGCATCTTGATTTCCCTGGCCAGCGCCTTGAAGTCGTATTTGCCGGGCACCACGTGGTAGGTGAGGATTTTCGTCAGGGTCGCCTTGTTTTCCGGCTTGACCAGGGTCTCGACGGTGCCGGCCGGCAGCTTGCCGAAGGCCGCATTCGTCGGCGCGAACACGGTAAATGGGCCCTTGCCTTTCAGGGTATCGACCAGGCCGGCCGCCTTGACGGCAGCGACCAGTGTCGTGTGGTCGGCCGAATTGACGGCGTTGTCAACGATGTCCTTGGACGGATACATGCTCTGGCCACCGACCATGGTCGCCATGTCGGCGGCAAACGGGGCGCTGGCGGCCAGCATGGATGTGATGAACAGTGCTGCGGGAACGAAGGTGCGCATGATGGTATCTCCTGGATGACGGCGTTTGCGTGATTGCAGGAGTATTTACGTGGTGGGTCGGGGATTGGATTCAATTTATTTTTTTGGTCTGGCCTTGATTGAGGACGCGGGTGGTGTCGGCTTACGCGCTATGCGCTAAGCCGACCTACGCAAGCATAAAAAAACGGCGCCGTGCAAAGCACGACGCCGTTTTCGACAGGCTTATCGCCGAAGGCAGGAAACTAGTTGGCCGCGACCTGTGGCTCCGTTTCGCCCCAGCCGCCGCCCAGGGCGCGGATCAGCGCCACCGTGGTGACGGCGCGGTTGCCGCGCAGCTGCACGGCATTACGCTCGATGGCCGCCAGGTTGCGCTGCGCGTCGAGCAGGTCCAGATAGCTGGAACGGCCCGCATCGTACAGCTTTTGCGCCAGGTCGGCCGAGCGGCGCGCCGAGACGACGGCTTCGTCGATCTGCTGCGTCTGGCCAGACAGGATGCGCAAGCCGGCCAGGTTGTCTTCCACCTCGGCGAAGGCCACCAGCACGCTCTGGCGATACGTCGCCACCGATTCTTCCAACTGCGCTTCGCTGCGGCTCACGGCTGCCTTGTTGCGGCCACCGTCGATGATCGGCATCGACATCAAAGCGCCCAGCAGCCAGGAGCGGCTGCTCCACTTGAAGATGTCCGAGAAGGTATCGGATGCGCCGCCGCCGGAAGCATTCAGGCTCAAGGCAGGGAACATGGCCGATTTCGCCACGCCGATGCGCGCATTCGACGCTTCCATGGTGCGCTGCGCCGACGCGATGTCGGGACGGCGCTCCAGCAGGGACGACGGCATGCCGGCCGGAATCACAGGCAGGAAGCCGCTATCCTGCAGCGGGTTAACGGTCGCCGTGAAGCTGGCGGCAGGTTTACCCAGCAGGACGGCCAGCGCATGCTCGCTGGTGGCGCGCTGGCGCTGCAGGCCGATGGCTTCGGCGCGCGTGGTCGACAGCTCCGTGCGGGCACGCGACAGATCGAACTCGCCGATGTCGCCCAGGTCATAGCGGCGCTGGTTCACATGCACGCTTTCCTCGCGCAGGCGCACCGTCTGTTCCAGTGTCGCCAGTTCGGCATCCGTGGCGCGCAGCTGGAAGTACGTTTGCGCCACATCGGCCTGCAAGGACAGCAGCACCGAGCGGTAAGTCGCTTCCACGGCCAGCGCATCGCTGCGCGAGGCGCTGACGTTAGCTGCCACCCTGCCGAACAGATCGACTTCGTAGCTGGCCGTCAGGTTGGCCTGGTAGACGTTGGTCGCCGCCACCGGCGCGCCGTTCGGCAAGCCGAGCGACACGGCGGAAGCGCGGTTGCGCTGGCCGCCCACGTTCACGCCCACTTGCGGGATGCGGTCCGCTTCGGCGATGCCGGCAATCGCCCTCGCCTGCTTGACGCGGGCGGCGGCGACGGCCAGGTTGGCATTGGCTTGCGTGGCTTCGTTGATCAAGCCAGTCAAAGCCGGATCATTGAAGGTCAGCCACCACTCGCCGCGCGCCTGGCGCTCGGCAGGTACGCCCTGTTTCCAGCGCGTGCCATCGGCTGCCGTCTGCACGGCAGGCAAGGTTTGCGCTTCCTTGAACGCGGCCGGCGTCTCGATCTGCGGCTGCTTGAACTCCGGCGCCGCGCAGGCGGCCAGCAGGACTGCGGCGGCCATGGCGCTCAAGACGGGCTTGACGCGCCAGATGATTTCCTTGGTTTTCAATATATATCTCCTTCCAGGTCCAGCGCTGGCGCGGCGACAGGCTTGGCGGCAGCGGTGGCTGGTTTTTTCTCAAAACGCTGCGCCAGGGTGCGCAGCAGAACGTAGAACACGGGCGTCAGGAACAGGCCGAAGAAAGTCACGCCCAGCATGCCTGCGAAGACCGCCACGCCCATCGCATGGCGCATTTCCGAACCGGCGCCGTTCGAGAACACCAGAGGCACCACGCCCATGATGAAGGCGATCGACGTCATCAGAATCGGACGCAGACGCAGACGGCACGCTTCCAGCGCCGCTTGCACGACGGTACGGCCATGCTCTTCCAGTTCGCGGGCAAATTCCACGATCAGAATCGCATTCTTCGACGCCAGCCCCACCAGCACGAACAGCGCGATCTGGGTAAACACGTTGTTGTCGCCGCCGGTCAGTTTCACGCCCAACAGCGCGCAGAGGATCGACATCGGCACGATCAGAATCACGGCCAGCGGCAATGTCCAGCTTTCGTACTGGGCGGCGAGCACCAGGAACACCAGCAGCACGCACAGCGGGAAGACATAGATCATCGTATTGCCGGACAAGATGTCCTGGTAGGTCAGCTCCGTCCATTCATACGAAATCCCCTGCGGCAGCACTTCCTTGGCGATGCGTTCCAGCGCCGCTTGCGCCTGGCCGCTCGATACGCCAGGGGCTGCACCGCCATTGAAGTCGGCTGCGGCATACGCGTTGTAGCGCTGCACGCGGTCCGGGCCATAGCTGTCCTTGACGCGCATCAGCGACGACAGCGGGATCATCTCGCCCTTGTCATTGCGTACCTTCAGTTGCGCGATATCCTGCGCATGCGAACGGAACGCCGCATCGGCCTGCACGCGCACCTGGTAGGTACGGCCAAACTGATTGAAGTCGTTGACGTACAGCGAACCGAGGTTGATCTGCAAGGTCTGGTAAATCGTTTGCAGCTGCACGCCCATCTGCTTGGCTTTCACGCGGTCGACGTCGGCGAACAGCTGCGGCACGTTGATCTGGTAGCCCGAGAACACGCCCGCCAGTTCCGGTGTCTGGTACGCTTTCGCGGCCAGTGCCTGGGTGGCGTTGTACAGCGCGTCGTAACCGAGGTTGCCGCGGTCTTCGATCATCATCTTGAAGCCGCCGATGGTGCCGAGGCCGTTGACCGGCGGTGGCGGGAAGACCATGATGAAGGCGTCCTGGATACCGCCCAGGCGCTTGTTGATCTCGGCCGCGATGGCGCCGCCCGACAATTCCTTGCTGGTACGCTCGTCAAACGGTTTCAGGGTGGCGAAGACGATACCGGCGTTCGGCGCATTGGTAAAGTCGTTGATCGACAGGCCGGGGAAGGCGATGGTCGATTCGACGCCAGGCACCGACTTGATGACGTCGGACATGCGGCGCACGACATCTTCCGTGCGGTCCAGCGAGGCGGCGTCAGGCAATTGCGCAAAGCCCACCAGGTATTGCTTGTCCTGCGCTGGCACGAAACCGGCCGGCACGGACTTGAAGGTGAAGATGGCGGCAACGACCAGCAGCGCATACACGCCCAGCGAAGCGCTCTTGCGGCCCAACACGCCTTTTACGCCAGCCTCATAGCGGTGCGAAGCGCGGCCGAAGAAGCGGTTGAACCAGGCGAAGAAGCGGCCGAAGACCATGTCCATGCCGCGCGTCAGTGCGTCTTTCGGCGCATCGTGCGGTTTGAGCAGCGCGGCCGACAGGGCTGGCGCCAGGGTCAGCGAGCTGAAAGCGGAGATCACGGTCGAAATGGCGATGGTCAGCGCGAACTGGCGATAGAACTCGCCCGACAAACCTGGCACGAAGGCGATCGGCACGAACACGGCGCACAGCACCAGGGCGATGGCGACGATAGGACCGCTGACCTCTTTCATGGCCTGGATGGTGGCGTCGCGCGGCGACAAGCCTTCCTCGATATTGCGCTCGACGTTTTCCACCACCACGATGGCGTCATCGACGACGATACCGATGGCCAGCACGAGGCCGAACAGCGACAGCGTGTTGATCGAGAAGCCAAAGCCCAGCATCACGGCAAAGGTGCCGACGATGGAGACGGGAACGGCCAGCAGCGGAATGATCGATGCGCGCCAGGTTTGCAGGAAGATGATCACCACCAGCACCACCAGGGCGATCGCTTCGAGCAGGGTATGGATCACGGCTTCGATGGACGAACGCACGAACTGCGTCGGGTCGTACTCGATGCGGTATTCCACGCCTTGCGGGAAGTCTTTTTTCAGTTCGTCCATCTTGGAGCGCACGTCGGAAGACAGTTGCAGCGCGTTGGCGTTCGGCGCTTCGAAAATACCCATGCCGACGGCCGGATTATTGTTCAGCAGCGAACGCAGCGAGTAGCTGTTGGCGCCCATTTCCACGCGCGCCACGTCCTTCAGGTGCGTCACGGCGCCGTCGGCATTCGTGCGCACGATGATGGCGCCAAATTCCTCGGGCGTCTGCAGACGGCCCTGGGTATTGACGGTCAGCTGGAAGTCCGAGTTCTTCGCTGGCGAGGCGCCGATCACACCGGCGGCCACCTGCACGTTCTGCTCGCGGATCGCGTCGACGACGTCATTGGCCGTCATGCCGCGCGCCGCCACCTTTTGCGGATCGAGCCAGATGCGCATGGCGTAGTCGCCGGCGCCGAAGATCTGGATGTCGCCCATGCCGGGCAAACGGGCCAGCTGGTCCTTGACGTTCAGCACCGCGTAGTTACGCAGGTACATGTCGTCATAGCGCTTGTTTGGCGAGACCAGGTGCACCACCATGGTCAGATTCGGCGACGATTTCACCGTCGTCACGCCGATCTGGCGCACTTCCTCGGGCAGGCGCGGCAAGGCGCGCTGCACGCGGTTCTGCACCTGCGTTTCAGCCTGCTCGACGTTGGTGCCGATCTTGAAGGTCACGGTCAGCATCATCGCGCCATCGGACGTGTTTTGCGAGGACATGTAGAGCATGTTCTCGACACCGTTGATCTGCTCTTCGAGCGGCGCGGCCACGGTTTCGGCGATCACTTTCGGGTTGGCGCCCGGGTATTGCGCGCGCACCACCACGGATGGCGGCACGACGTCGGGATATTCGGAAATGGGCAGGCCGAAAATCGACAGCAGCCCGGCCACGAATATGACGATCGACAGCACCGCCGCGAAAATCGGCTTGTCGATGAAAAAGCGGGAAAAGTTCATGTTTATTCCTTGGAAGTCGATGCTGCTTTCGCGGCGATCTTGGCGTCTTTTGCTTCAGGTTTTGCGGGAGCGGCAGGCGCGGTCGGATCGAAATCCATGGCCACCATCTGCGGCGTCACCGGGGCGCCGGGGCGCACGCGCTGCAAGCCGTTGACGACGATCTTCTCGCCCGCTTTCAAGCCTTCGCGCACCACGCGCAAGCCGTCCGAGGTCGGGCCCAGCTTGACGGCGCGGTATTCGGCCTTGTTGTCGGCGCCCACCACGTAGACGTATTTGCGGCTCTGATCCGTGCCGACGGCGCGGTCGCTGATCAGCAGCGCCGTGCTTTGCGCCTGCGGGCCGTTGCCGCCGTCGAGCTGGATGCGCGCGAACAGGCCAGGCACCAGCTGGCGCTCGGCGTTGGCGAAGGTGGCGCGCATGCGCACGCTGCCAGTGGCCGGGTCGAGCTGGTTGTCGACGAATTCGAGCTTGCCTTCGTGCGGGAAACCCGTTTCGTTGGCCAGGCCGACCTTGACGGTGACGGGCGTGCCCTTTTGCGCCGTGCCGGCCACGCGCAGATACGTATCTTCATCGCCGTCGAAGCTGGCGTAGATGCGGTCCGTCGACACCACGGAAGTGAGGATGGCGGAAGCGTCGATCAGGTTGCCGACGGTGATTTCCGCCTTGCTGACGCGGCCGCTGATCGGCGCCTGCACCTGCGTGTACGACAGGTTCAGCCTGGCCGCTTCATACGCGGCTTGCGCCGAGCGTGCATTCGCGTCCAGCTCTTTCAGGCCCGACGCTTTTTCGTCGAATTCGCGCTGGGCGATGGCTTTTTCAGCCAGCAGCTTTTCAGCGCGCGACAGTTCCAGCTTGGCCAGTTCCGCCTTGGCGCGGGCCGAGGCCGCCGTGCCTTCGGCGCGCGACACTTCAGCCTGGAATGGGCGCGGATCGATGACGAACAGCACGTCGCCCTTTTTCACTTCGCTGCCCGGCTTGAAGTTGACGGCGGTAATGAAGCCGCCGACTCTCGAGCGGATTTCCACGCGCTCGATCGCTTCCAGGCGGCCCGAGAATTCCTGCGTTTCCGTGATCTGTTTTTCAACGACGGCGGCGGCCGAGATGGGCGGGCCGCCGGCCGCTGGCGCGTCGGGCACCTTGCTATTGGCCGAATCGCAGCCAGCCAGGCTCACGGCCACCAGTCCGGCCAGCGCGAGCGAGGCAGCCAGGGGCTTCAGCAGAGTGGAAAATTGTTGAACGTTTTTCATTTTATTTCCCTGTTTTATGAAAATTTCTAATGGTATGGGCGGCAGGAAGCAACCCAACTGAAAAAGTGAATGGTGGTGCCATGGCGCCCGACGGCGCTCGATCAAAGGTAAACAGGCCGCCAGCTGTTTAAAAGCGGACGGGGACGACAAAGCTGGCTGTGCGAGCGCACAACTCAGGCAAGATGGGAACTACACTGCATAGTGTAGCAACCGAAACTCAAAAAGTAAACTGATTAGTGTAAGTTTTTTTGCGGTGCCGCGGATGGCGGCGTCATGACTCGGGCTCCTGCCCCAGTCCAGCGACAAAGCTGGCGATTTCACTCAATACCTGCACCTTGCAGGCGCACTCGTTGCGGGCGGTAGCGTCTTGCAGCGGCGCGGCGGCCATGCGCCGCACGGTGGTCTTGATGCCGCAGGCGATCAGTTTGCTGCCGTATTGTTCAGCCTCGTCGCGCAATGGGTCGTCTTCACTGGACAGGATGAGCGCCGGCGGCAGGTTCTTCAGGCGGCTCGACTGCAATGGCGACGCGTACGGATGGGTACGGTCAGCGGCATTCGGCAGGTAGCCGCGGTAGGCGGCGGCGCACTGGTCCGCCACTTCCGCCAGGTCAGGACAGGTCGGCAAGTTGCGCATCGAGCAGGTCGACAGGCCGGGGTCGAGCATGGGCATGATCAGCACCTGGCCCGCGAGGGGCGGTCCGCCCCGGTCGCGCGACATCATGGCGCACACGGCGGCCAGGTTGGCGCCCGCTTCAATGCCCGACACCACCATCTGCTTGCCCGTCCAGCCCAGCTTGGACTTGTTCTTTTTTGCCCACAGCAGCACGGCATGCGCGTCTTCCACGGCGGCAGGGAATGGCCGCACCTTCGCCAAGGTGTAGTTCGCGGCCAGCACCACGTGGTCGGGGTTGCTCAGCACGAGGCAGCGCAGGAAGTCGTCCGCGTCGTCCAGGTCGCCGGCGACAAAGCCGCCGCCATGGAAGAAGACGATCAAGCTCGACTGCCTGGCGCCCGGCACGCCGGCCGTGTAGACACGCGCGCCGAGCGCATCCTGCGCGCCCTGCACCTGAATGTCGCGTATCTTCAGCGCCTGGCCAGGTGCCAGTTCGGCCGCGGTGTCGGCAACGCTCATTGCGCCACCACCGGCTGCACCGCAACATCGAGTACCGTGTCGTTCAGGCACAACAGGGCGGCGCCGCCCACTTCATGGGTCAGGGCGCTATACCCGCTGGCTTCGCTTTGCGCCGCCATCGAGTATGCATCCGTCGATACCATCGCGGCCAGAGCGAGCGAGCTCATAGCGAGAGCGAGCACTGCAAAGATTCCATTCCGATGACCCATGATCTCTCCTGTTGTACTGCCTGCGGCATCACATTTATGCTGCAGTACAACAACTATAGACTTGATCTACAATCTGATAAAGAGTGCAATGACGAATTGATTGTTCAGGATTCTGAATAATCACGAATAAAGTGATAGGAATTCAAGTGAACAAGCTGCAAGCCATGGAAGTTTTCATCCAAGTCGTCGATGCGGGCGGCTTTACGCGCGCGGCGGAAAACATGCAGCTGCCGAAAGCCACCGTGTCGACCCTGATCCAGTCGCTGGAAGCGAGCCTGTCGGTCAAGTTGCTCAACCGCACCACGCGCCACGTCAGCATCACGTCCGACGGCGCCGCCTATTACGAACGCTGCGTGCGCATCCTGTCCGACGTGCGCGAGGCCGAGGAATCGCTGTCGCGCACGCGATTGAGCCCCAGCGGACGGCTGCGCGTGGATGCGCCCACGGCCCTGGCCAGCGAACTGATCATCCCTGCCCTGCCCGATTTTTTTGCCCGCTACCCGGACATTTCGCTGGAACTCGGTTGCAGCGACCGTCCCGTCGACCTGATCGAGGAAGGCGTCGACTGCGCCGTGCGCGGCGGCGAATTGGGCGACCTGAACCTGATCGCGCGCCGGGTCGGCGTGCTGCATTTCATGACCTGCGCCTCGCCCGGCTACCTGGCGCACCACGGCACGCCGCTGCATCCGGACGACCTGTCCCGCCACCGGGGCGTGAATTTTTTCTCCGCCAAGACCGGCAAAACGTTTGACTGGGATTTCACGCGCGCCGGCGAACGCATCCAGGTTGCCATGCCCAGCCATATCGCCCTGAACGATTCAAATGCCTACTCGGCCGCCGGCCTGGCGGGCCTGGGCATCGTGCAAATGACGCATTTCATGCTTGCGCCGCTGATAGAACAGGGCAAAATGGTGGAATTGCTTGGCGAATGGGAATCCGACCCGCTGCCCATCCACGTGATCTATCCGCCGAACCGCCATCTGTCCGCCAAGGTGCGCGTGTTTGTCGAATGGGTCGCCGATATGTTTACCAATCACCCGGCCACGCAGCTCAAGGGCAGAAACACCAGCCCGAGCCCGCGTGCCACCCTGACCGAGGCCCAGCCATGACAGCAGCAAGCACATCGCCGCATCCGCACCGCATCGTCTTTCTCGACCGCGACAGCCTGATCGCCAACGTGCGTCCGCCCGCCTTCGCGCACAGCTGGGAAGAGCATGCGCACACCAGGGGCAGCGAACAGACGGTGGCTCGCCTGCAAGGCGCCAGCATCGCCATCACGAACAAGGTGCCGCTGCGCGCAGCCGAGCTGGCGCAATTGCCCAGGCTCCAGATGATCGCCGTGGCCGCCACCGGCACGGATATTGTCGACCTGGCCGCCTGCCGCGAGCGGGGCATCGTCGTGGCGAATATCCGCGACTATGCGCGCGCCACCGTGCCCGAACACACCCTGGCCCTGATGCTGGCCCTGCGCCGCCAGCTGGTGGCCTACCGCGCGGACGTGGAAGCGGGCCTGTGGCAGGCGTCGGAACGCTTCTGCCTGTTCGGCCACCCGATCCGCGACCTGGCCGGCAGCCGTTTGGGTTTGCTCGGCTACGGCGCGCTGGGCAAGTCCGTGGCACAGCTGGGACGCGCCTTCGGCATGCAAGTGCAAGTCCACAACCGTTCACCTGTCGATGAGGACGGCGTGACGCAAGTGAGTTTTGACGAATTGCTGGCCACGTCCGACGTGCTCAGCCTGCACCTGCCCTTGACGGACACCACGCGCAACATCATCGGAGAAAAAGAGCTGGCGCGCATGCAGCCGACGTCGCTGTTGATCAACACGGCGCGGGGCGGCCTCGTCGATGAAGCGGCGCTGGCCGATGCATTGACGAACGGCGTGATCGCCGGCGCCGGTTTCGACGTGCTCTCGAAGGAGCCGCCGCTGCCCGACAACCCGTTGTTGAACTTACGCCTGCCCAACTTCATCCTCACGCCGCACACGGCCTGGGCCAGCGGCGAGGCCATGCAAAAGCTGGCGGACATCCTGATCGGCAACGTGGAAGCGTTCGAACGCGGTGCGCCCACGAACGTGGTGGCATGAGCGTCTTGCAGGAACTCGATGAACTGCTGTGCGGCGACGACGAGGACTACGACCGCCTCGACCTGTTTCAGGAAGCAGACGAGCTGATCGGTCAGCTGCGGATGGACCACGTGCCGGCACTGCTGCAACTGTGGCAGCAGCGCGGCCTGAGCTGGCAGCAACGGTTCACACAAGCCAGCACCAGCATCGACGGCGCCTTGCTGCGCGCCTTGCTGGCCGGTTTGCTGCAGATCAAGGAGACGCCGTACGGCGTGTTCGAACTGATGTCGCGCCTGCCTGCGACAGCCGACGCCTCCCCGCTTAGCGACGCCCTGCTCGATTACGCCGGGCAAGCCTGGCATGCGGACCCGGCGCGGCAGCGGCAAATCCAGATCAGTTGCTGGAGTTGCGGGCTGTCGGGCCGATTATTGAAACGGCTCGGTTTGGCGTCCTGGAAGGAAGCGGGACTGTAGTTCTTACGATGCGGCCGGCGTCTCGAATGAAAATCCCGGCGCGTACGCGTGATAACCGTCGAAATCGCCCTTGCCGATGCTGGCTCCCTGGCTGCGGGCGATCGCATACGCCATGCTGAAGTGAAAGTAGAAATTCGGCAGGATATATAAATTCAAATACTCGTCGGCGGGCAGCGCGATGTCGGCAAAGCCGGCGCGGTCGCGGCAGATGCGGTCAAGCGGCCCGTCAAAACGTTCCACCGGAATGTCCTTGAGGTAGCGCATGGTCTGCGCGATCTGTTCCTGCAGGCTGGCGGCGGCGCTGAAATCGGCCACGTCCAGCCCCGCCAGCGGGCAGCAGCCGCGCAGGGAAAAGCTCACGGCCGCGCGCACTTGCTGGGCGAATGGCAGCATGTCCGGGTGCAGGCGCGCCGCCAGCAGTTGCGGCGCGGTGCCGGTCTTGTCGAGCATGGCGGAAAGCTGCGCCAGCGAACGGTAAAAGATGGTGACGGGATTGATGTGCATCGCGTCCGTCATGCCAAGCCTTCCTGCGCGGCAACCGTCTTCAGCACGCGGATCAGCCGGCGTTCATGGCGGCCCACGGCGGCCCAATCCCAGGCGTCGGCCGGGCCGAATGCCGGGTAATGGCGCTGCCATTTTTCCGCGCGCTTCTGCGAGTTGACGCTCACATGCGAGTCCAGGCCCTTGCCGCTAGACAAGCGCAGGTACACGCGGATGACGCCCCAGCCTTCGCACACATAACGATACGTGAGGCCACCGCACTGGGCCGGGTCGAGCGCGATGCGGCGCGGGGCGAAGTGCCCGGCCATGTCCTGGTAATGCACGGCCAGGAGCACGTCGCTAGCCCCTTCCGCTTCCAGCCTGGCCGCATACGCGCACAGCTCGGCAGGCGAGTGGAAATGCAGCGTTTCCCGTTCCGCCTCCGAATAGGCCTGCGCCACGGCCGCGCCGGGCTTGGCGAAGATTGCCTCGGCCATGGCCGCGATACCTGCTGTTGATAATCCCACTGTGCCTGCCCTTCCTGTTGCCTGATGGTTACGCCATGTGCCGCCATCCTAGCATGGCGTCAACGGCGATGGCGGCTGAAAAACGCCCACATCACCTCATTCGCATCGATGGCGCGCGTGGTCTTGCCGATGGGCAGGCCGATATTGAAGGCATCGGCACCCGGCCACGTGTGGCCGCCGTCCTTGACGCTGAGCAAGGCCACGCTGGCGCTGCCAGCACCACTCCCCTGCTCCAGCCAGCTCACTTGCGTGGCGTCGCCAGCGGGACCAGGCATCAGGCGCGGCTGCGGCATGGCGCCATCGATGCCGTTGTGCCTGCGCCAGTAATCGAAGGAGCCTTGGGCGGACAGGTAGCTGGCGGCCTTGCCCTCAAACAGCACGACCTTGTCGGCCGTGCCCTGTATCAACAGCATGCCAACCTTGTCCGTTTTCTGGTGATGCTGCACCACGGGTTCCGGCATGGGCGCGCCCACCGAGGCGACGGCGGCGAACTGCTGCGGCAGCTCGGCCGCCAGGCGCAGGGCGAAGAAACCGCCGCGCGACAGGCCCGTCGCATAGATCCTTTTGTCATCGATGCGGTAATCCTGCTTGAGTTTACTCAATATCGCTTGCGTAAAACCGACGTCGTCCGTGCCCGCCAGGTAATCCATGCCGAAACCCACGTTCCAGTCCTGCTTGATACCTTGCGGATACACAACGATGAACTGGTGCCGCTCGGCCGTCCTGTTCATCTGCGTGTACAGCATTTGTTCCGCCATGCTCATGCCGCCGCCATGGAAATTGAAGACGACGGGAAAGGCTTGCTGCGGCTGGCTTTGGTAAGACGGCGGCGTGTAGACGATGTAGCGGCGCTTGTCTTCCTTGTGCTGCAACGATTGCACCTGGGCCAGCACGGGCGTGGACAGGCAGGACAGGAGCAACAGGCTGATGGCGATTTTCATGGGCTTCCCTTCAAGTCAAAGAGCAGCCAGCATAAGCAGGGGCAGGTGAAATCGCGGTGAAATCCGCTGACTTTATGGCGCCGGAGCAGGAACGATGGCGACACGGTAGCGCGTCGCGCCGGGGTGGAAAACAATGTCCCAGCGCATGGCTTGTGCCAGGCGCAGCAGCAGGTTCTGGCCATGCGCGAAGCCGTGGACGCGCCGAGGCTGTCCCGGCGGCACGGTATTGTCGATGCTCAGGCAACCTTGCGCAAACGCAATGCTGATGCGGCAATCTGGACCGCCATGGAACAGGGCATTCGCCAGGCAATTATTGATGAGCAACATGACCAGTTGCGGGTCAGCAACCACGTCCAGCCGCTCGGGCAAGTCCAGGGTCAGCAGGCTGGCATCCCAGGGATGCTCGTCGAGCAGGCGCAGCAGGCATTGCTCGATGCAGCCGCGCAATTCCACCACTTCGCCGGGCAGTTGCTCGGCCCGTGCCAGCGCGAACAGCACGTCGATGGTGGCGCGCATTTCGTCCGTGGATTGCCGCAGCTGCGCCTGTTCCCGCCCGCCCAGGGGCTGCGCCTTGGCCAGCGCCAGGGTGTTGTGCATCAGGGTCAGCGGCGTGCGCAATTCATGGCTGACGTCGCGGGTGAATGTCTGTTCGCGTTGCAACACCGCCTGCAGTTCGGCAAAGGTGGTTTCCAGGCGGCGCGCCAGGAAACCGATCTCGTCGGGGCGGTCGCGCTCGCTGAAATGCACGGCGCCGCCGGGCGCCAGCTGGCGTGCTTCCCGGGCCAGGCGCTGCAAGGGCAGCACCAGGCGCCGCGCCAGCCAGTACGCGAGCAGCAAGGCCAGGGCGATCAGCGTCAAGGCCACGCCAGCGACGACACCTCCCACTTCCCGCGTCAGACGCGACACCACCAGCACGGGCGCCACGTCGGCCAGCAGATAGCTGCGCTGCGGCTGGCCAGCGGCTACGAGGTCCAGCGCCAGCACGTGATAATGCTGGCCCGTCTCGGTAAACACTTCGCCGCGCGGGGCAGACGGCGGCACTTGCGCACGCACCGTTTGAGGTAAGTCAAGGTAGCCGCCATAAACCGTGATGAGGTCGCTGCCCGAAGGCGTAAGCTTGCCGTGCTGCTGCCAGCGCATGCTGACGGCCGCCGCTTCGCGCTCGAGCAGGCGCTGCACCAGCATGTCTTCTGTCACGTATGCGATCACCAGCGCCAGGCCCGTGTAGCACAGGCACAGCAGGATGGTGAAGCCGGCCAGGGCGGCGAACAAACGCTGCCGGATCGACTTAGCCATCGCTGGCCGCCGCATCGAAGGCAAGGCGGTAGCCCAGTTGCGGTATGGTCACCAGCACGCCCGCGCCGCCGACCAGCTCCAGTTGCTTGCGCAGCGCGTAGATGTGCGATTTCAGGGCGTCACTGTCGGGCGGCTGGCTGCCCCATAACTGTTGCAACAGGGCCGAGCGCGACACGGCGTGCGGGTGCTCGCGGCACAGCAGCAGCAAGATTTTAAAACCCGTCTGCGTCAGCGGCAGCGGTACGTCGCCGAGCAAGGCGCGCCCTGCGCGCGTCTGCAAGGTGAAGGGGCCCACGCGCATTTCCTGGTGCACATGCAGCTGCTGCCGGCGCGCCAGCGCTTCGCAGCGCAAGGCCACTTCGCGCAAGTCGAACGGCTTGGTCAGGTAATCATCGGCGCCATCGCGAAAACCGCGCGCCTTGTCTTCATAAGAGTCGCGCGCCGTCAGCATCAAAATCGGCACATTGCTGGGCGCCCCCGCCTTGATGGCGCGGCACACTTGCAAGCCATCGAGGTCAGGCAGGTTCAGGTCCAGCAGCACGACGTCATAGCTGTTGCGCGTGGCCAATTGCACAGCCAGCGCGCCCGTGCCCGCATGGTCCGTTTGCCAGCCCAGGCCGTCGAGGAAGTCGAGCACCTGGCGCGCGATGGCCAGGTGGTCTTCCACCAGCAGTATGCTCAAGGAAAGTTTATTCATCACACGCCGGCGATGCGCGCATACAGCCAGAAATTGCCGGATCTTCCGCGAATTTGCCGGTAGCAGCGCAGATAGCCTTCCCGCTCGAAAGCGCAGCGTTCCAGCACGCGGAGCGAACGTTCATTGCTATCGAGCACGGTCGCCTGGATACGCAGGAAGCCAAGGTGCTGGAAGCCCCACTCCACGACGGACGCGGCGATGGACGCGGCCACGCCCTGCCCCCAGACGGCGGGTGCCAGGTCGTAGGCGATTTCCGCCGTGCGATGCTGCGGGGAAATGGCATTGAAGCCGATCGTGCCCACCAGCTGGCCGCCCTCGCGCAGCACCACGGCCAGGCGGATGGACGACGCTGGCTGAGACGACGCATAGTCATCAAAATTGGCCTGCAGATCGTCGACGCAACGCAAGTTCCAGCTCGTGTGTTCCACGACAACAGGGTCGGCCAGGTAGGCATACCAGGCGGGCGCGTCGCTACGTTCCAGGTGGCGCAAGGTCACCAGGGAATGGCCGGAAACGGGTAAATCAGCAGCTTTCATTGCTTTGCATCCTACTCAGGCGAGCGGGCAATCGGCGGCCAGCCAGGATGCGAAATCATCGGCGGCCAGCTCGAAATCGTCACGCTGCATCGAGCCATGCCCCACCAGGTAGACGGCACGGTCGGCGCCATCGAGTGCCAGCATGACGGCCCGCCCGCCGCTGTCGTCGCCGATGGTCATGTAGCCGGGGCAAAATTGCTGCGTCTCATACGTTTCATTGCGTTCCCGCAAGCTTTCCACGCCATACAGCAATACCTGCTCGCCGCGCATCTCCTCTTGCCAGTCGTCGAGAAAGCGCCGGTAGTGCGCCGGCAAGGCGTGGCCCAGCCAGCGCTCGATCGCTTCGACTTCCTGCTGGCTCACGCGGCGCCCTTGCGCCGCGCTTCCCACGTACGCCGCAGCAAGCCATACAGGGCCGAATCGCTGACGTGGCCGCCGACGATCCAGCGTTCAGGCAGGAAACCTTCCCTGTTGAAACCCTGGCGTTCCAGGGCACTGGCCGAGCCGGCGTTGAGCGGGTCGATATCGGCTTCCAGGCGGTTCAGGTCGCGCTCGATGAACGCGTATTCCAGCAGCGCCGACAAGGCTTCGTGCATATAGCCCTTGCCCCAGTACGGACGGCCCAGCGCGTAGCCGATTTCGGCGCGGCGGTTCTGGCGGTGCTCGGAAAACAGGCTGCAGCTGCCCAGGTATTCGCCCGTCGCCTTCAGCTCGACGGCGAAGCGGAAGAATTCCTCTTTCTCGAAAGCGGCGCTGTCCTCGGCAATCTGGCGCGCGGCGCGGCTGGCATCGGTCCACGGTGGTTCGCTGAAATAGCGCATCACTTCGGGATCGGCATGCACGGCGAACAGGGCCGCCTCATCCGATGGCTGCGGCTTGCGCAGGATCAGGCGTTCAGTGGTGAGGGTTTTCGTGTAGGCCATGCAACTCCAATCCAGGGTTCAAAAGGGGTGATGCTTATTATTCCATGCAACTATAACGATGTGGCAATTTTGTGATGCTGCTTTTAATGTACTATGGCAATATTTTCGACCATATCATTGATGCAACTTGATGATTCGCCTATGCACGCAGTAAAGGACGCAGCACGTACCGACGCCATCGCGGCGCAGCCAGAGGTCTTGAGCCGGCACAAGCGGCCGGTGATCGTCTGGGCCAGCATCGCCTTCTTTTGCATGTGCGCCATGCTGCTAGGCATGACCATCTGGATCGTCTGGTCTTCGCATGCGGTCCGCCTGCGCGAGGCCAGCACGGCAACGGAAAACATGGCGCGCGGCCTGGCGACGCAAGCGTACATGGAACTGGAAATTGCCGATGCGATGCTGGAAGATATTAGCGAGCACATCCGCAACGAAGGCAATAATGACGCGACCGGCGAGCGGTTGCAGTCGCATCTGCAGCAGCTATCGAAAAATATCGTGGAAATTGCCGGCGTCTTCATTTTCGACAGCCGCGGAGACTGGCTGGCCAGCTCGTCCGGCGCCGGGCAGGACGGCAACAATGCGGACCGCGATTACTTTACGTATCACCAGACGCATGCGCAGCTGGGCAGCCGCATCAGCGCGCCCGTGCGCAGCAAATCGAGCGGACAATGGGTCTTGCCCGTGTCGCGCCGGGTGGAATCGGCGGACGCTTCCTTTGCCGGCGTGGTGCTGGTCACCCTGGGGCTGACCTCTTTCGAACGCATCTACGACAGCCTCAACCTGGGTAAAACGGGCACGGCGTTCTTTGCCCTCGACGACGGCACCTTGATCTACCGCCGGCCGTTCCAGCCCAATGTCATCGGCATGGATATTTCGTCGGGCGCACTCTTGCGCGCCTACCGCGAAAAAGGGCCCGTGGGCACAGCCATGATGACGGCAAAGGTGGACGAAATCGAGCGGCTGTACAGCTATCGCCACCTGGAACGCTTTCCCGTCATCGTGGCGGCAGGCTTGTCGAAGGAAGACATCTTCGCCGAGTGGCAGCGCTTGAGCATGCAAATCGTGCTGGCGTCGCTGGCGGCAGGCGCGGCGCTGATCTACCTGTTCCGCAAGCTGATGCGGCAGATTGCCGTACGCGACCGTATCGAAGCGAGCCTGCGCGTGGCCACGACGGAGCTGCGGCACGCCAACGCCGACCTGGCCGCGCGGGCGGCGCAGGACGGCTTGACGGGGCTGGCCAACCGCCGCTGTTTCGACGAGACCCTGGCGCATGAACTCAAGCGCGCCCAGCGCAGCGGGCACGCGGTATCGCTGATCATGCTCGACGTGGATTTCTTCAAGAAATTCAACGATCAATATGGCCACGTGGCGGGCGACGCATGCCTGCAGGCGGTTTCCGGCGCCGTGGCGCGCAGCGTCGGCCGGGCCGAAGACCTGGCGGCCCGCTACGGCGGCGAAGAGTTCGCCGTCATCATGCCTGGCACCGGCGCGGCGGGCGCGCTGGAAGTCGCGCAAGCCATCCGGGCAGCCGTGGAAGCGCTGCAAATCCCCCACGCGGCCAGCGCGAACGGTGTCGTGACCGTCAGCCTGGGCGTGGCCACGCTGCAGCCCGGCCAAGACCGCCCCACGGAGAGCAGCGAGCTGATACGCGAAGCCGACGCCTTGCTGTACCAGTCGAAAAACACGGGCCGCAACCGCGTCAGCGGCGGCGTACCAGCAGCATGAGGCCGACCATGTCCAGGAAAAGAATCGCCCTCACCTTGCCGGTCGCCCTCATCGCACTGGCCGTCTGGCTGGGCTTGAGCATGGGCGGCCGCTGGCTGGAAGCGGCCGGCTACGCCTTGCCGGGCGCAGCCGTCACCGGCCGTATCGGCCTGTCGTGGGCGCTGGCCGCCCTGTTCGCGCTGGCGCTGCTGCTGGCGTCAAACCGGCCGCGCGCAGCGGGCCTGTGCGCGCCGCAGCCATGGAAAACAGTGTGGCTCGTCTCGCCGCCCCTGCTGTATGCGCTGCTGATGCTGTTGCTGGCCTGGGCCGGCGGCTGGCCGCAGCCGCGCGTGCTGCTGATCGTCGCTTGCAATGCGGCGCTGGTGGCCATCTCGGAAGAACTGATGTTCCGCGCCATCTTGCTGCAGGGCATGCTGGACCGCTACGCCGTCTGGCCCGCCGTCCTGATGTCCTCGGCGCTGTTCGGCCTGGCCCATACGGCCAACGGCCTGGCCACGGGCGACGTCAGCGGCGCCTTGTGGCAAGCCGTGGCCGCCACCCTGCAAGGCGTCGGCTATGCGGCCATCCGCCTGCGCACCCGCTCCATCTGGCCGATGGTGCTCGTGCATGGACTGTGGGATTACGCGCTGGTGACGGCCACCTTGCCCAACCCGGCCGAAGACGGCGCGTCCATCTTGCCGTACATCGCCCTGCTGGCCGTGCTGCCCTTGTGCCTGTACGGCGTCTACTTGCTGCGTCCCAGCCAGCGGGCGGCCTTGTTGCAAGCATAAGGAATCTGCATGGCGTTTTTTTCACGTGACTACGAGGTCTTCCTGCTGCTGGCCGCGCCCGGTGCGGCGCCGCTGTGGGAGGCGGCGCAGTGGACGCCGTTTGCCACCAGCCTCGATGGCCTGATCGCGCAGGCGCGGGGCAAGGCCGGCGTGCGCAGCCATCAATACAATCCCAAGGGCAAGCCGATTGCCTTTGGCCGCCTGGGCTGGGACGGCAAATCGCACGCCAGGTGGACGCACACGCCGGACACGACGGAAGCGCGCTTTATGAGCCTGGAAGCCTGGGCACCCTCGTGGACGACCTGCGAAAAAGACGACCAGGCGCCCGATCTTTTCCTCGCCCTGGCCAACGAATCGCTGCTGGGCCGGGCGGGCAAGACATTGCAGTTCAGCCAGCGCCTGGTGTGCGCCATCGCCACGAACATGGGACCGGATGCGGCCGCCGCCCTGCGCCTATCCCTGGCGCAACTGGCCGCGCAGCAAGACGCCGTCGTCTTCGCCCGCACGCAACGCCAGTGGGGCCGCGCCGCATATGGCGGTTTCACGGGCGCCATCCAGGATATGCTGAGCGGCGGCCTGTTCCAGCCCGGCGACCCGCATGCGCGGCCGCTCGATGCGGCCACGTTCCGCGAGCCGTGGGAAAGGCTGGCGCCAGCCTCCGCTTAAAACGTCCCTGGCAGCAGGATCTTTTTATCCACCTGCTGCAAGTCGCGCAAGCCGCAAAAGGCCATCGTCAAGTCCAGTTCGTTGCGGATGATATCCAGGCATTTGGTCACGCCCGGCCCGCCCATGGCGCCCAGGCCGTATAAAAACGGGCGGCCGATGTACACGCCTTTCGCACCCAGGGCCACGGCCTTGATCACGTCCTGGCCCGAGCGGATGCCGCCGTCCATGTGCACTTCGATCTGGCTGCCGACGGCGTCGACGATGGCCGGCAAGGCTTCGATCGACGATTGCGCGCCGTCGAGCTGGCGCCCGCCGTGGTTCGAGACGATCAGCGCATCGGCGCCGCTTGCCACGGCCAGGCGCGCGTCTTCCGGGTCCATGATGCCCTTGATGATGAGTTTGCCGCCCCAGCGCTGCTTGATCCATTCCACGTCCGCCCACGACAGGCTCAGGTCAAACTGCTGCTGCGTCCAGGCCGACAAGGACGACATGTCGGAGACGGACGTGGCGTGGCCAACGATGTTGCCGAAGCCACGCCGTTTCGTGCCCAGCATGCCGGCCACCCAGCGCGGCTTGGTGGCCATGTTGAGGATATTCGGAATCGTCAGTTTCGGCGGCGCCGACAGGCCGTTGCGCAAGTCCTTGTGGCGCTGGCCCAGCACCTGCAAGTCCAGGGTCAATACCAGCGCGCCGCATTTCGCCGCCTTGGCGCGGTCGATCAGGCGGTTGATGAATTCGCGGTCCTTCATCACGTACAGCTGGAACCAGAACGGTTTCGTCGTGTTTGCCGCCACGTCCTCGATCGAGCAAATGCTCATGGTCGACAGAGTGAACGGCACGCCGAAGCGCTCGGCCGCCTGGGCCGCAAGAATTTCGCCATCGGCATGCTGCATGCCCGTCAAACCCGTGGGCGACAGGGCCACCGGCATCGACACGTGCTGGCCCACCATGGTCGAAGCCAGGCTGCGGTTTTCCAGGTTGACGGCCACGCGCTGGCGGAATTTGATCTTCGCGAAATCGCTGTTGTTGGCGCGGTACGTCGATTCCGTCCAGGAACCGGAATCGGCGTAGTCGTAAAACATGCGCGGCACCCGTTTCTGGGCCAGCACGCGCAAGTCTTCGATGCAGGTGATGATACTCATGCTTTTCCTCGGTCGATGGCAAGTCGAACCATGATCGTGCATTTGCCTGCAATTGTCTATCCGGCAGGCAATGCCGTCACACTTACCAGTCGCGCGCGCCGAGGATCTTCTCGCCCAGCGCCGTCAACTGCGCCTGCGGATAGCGCAGCTTTTCCTTTTCCTCGGGGTCGCCGGGAAACGCATAGCCTTGCGGCGCGCTGCGCTCGCGCCAGCTTTGCACCCGCCAGTCGCGCAGGGATTGATTATCTTCCTGGGCGGGCGTAAAGGAAATATATTGCGCCAGGCGCACCTGGTCCGTCGACGTGTTCGGGCGGATGCCGTGCGCCAGCAAGCTATTAAAGATCAACAACTCCCCTTTCTTCATGGCGATGAATTCCATCGGGTACGGCACCGTCGCCAGGTCCGGCTGCCACGGGTTGCGGTCCAGCGGCACGGTCTTGCGCCACGCCAGCAGGTTGTTGAACAATTCCGGATAGCATTGAAAACCGCCGCTCTCGGGCGAGGTGTCGGACAGGGCCAGCACGCCCTGCACGTTGACGGGCAACGGGTCGAGCGTCGTATCGGCATCCCAGTGGATGAAGCCGCCAAACTTGCGCTTGCCATTGTTCGGCGTGTTCAGGTTGGCGCGGTCGATGGTCACCCACAAATCCTGACGGTCCCAGATGTCGACAAAGGCGTCGTACACGCGCTGGGTCTGGCGGTTATCCCACAGGGTCTGGTTGTGATAGGCCTCGACCATGCCGGAACCGTTGAGCTCTTTCATCGCGTGGTCACGCAACTGGTCCTGGTTCCAGGTGGCGGGGTCATGCTGGTCGAGTCCTTGAAATTCCCACAAGAAATCGGTTGTGCGGCGCACCTGTTGCGGCGACACGGCATCCTTGACGATGACGTAACCGTAGGTTTGCCAGTGCAAAAAGTCGCTGTCGGACAGCACGCGCAGGGGCAGCTGTTTCCGGATGTCGCGCAACTGGGTCTGTTCCGTGTAGGCCACGGACGGGTTGCCGGGACGGTCTTCGCCGTATTGGTATCGGTCTTCTTGCATCGCTGTCTCCTGTGTTGGTGTGAGACAGATTGTGCTGCGACATTGCCGCGTAAAATGCGTGCGCAGCAACCAATACTGATACTATCCTGACTATCCACCACCTCAAAACGTCACAATGACGCCTTTATTCGAACAAGTCACGATACCGACGGGCCACTCCTGGGGCTTGCTGTGGCGCGAACTCGAGGCCATTCCCTTCCTCTGGCACTACCACCCGCAGTTCGAGCTGACCCTGACGGTCAATGCGCGGGGACAACGCTACATCGGCGACCACCTGGGCGACTTCGAACCGGGCGACCTGGTGCTGCTGGGGCCGAATTTGCCGCACACGTGGTCGGCCAGCGAGCGCATCGACAGCACGCAACCGATGCTGGCCGTCGTCGTGTGGTTTTCGCTGGAATGGGTGGAGCAGCTGGTCGCCTGCTTTCCGGAATTGCACAGCTTGCGGCAACTGGCGCGCCGCGCCGGCCCCGCCCTGCATTTTTCGCCGGCAACGAGCGCCCGCAGCGCGGCCAGGTTGCTGCAACTCAATGAACTGCCCGTGCCGCAGCGCCTGCCGCTGCTGCTCGACGTGCTGCTGGACCTGGCCGGCGATGGCAGTGCGCAGCCGCTGGCGTCGGAAGCGCTGGCGCCGGTGCATGCCGATGGGCAGCAACAGCGCATGGCTATCGTGCTGGACTACATGCACGCGCATTTCCGGGAAGAGATCGCCCTGGAAACCCTGGCGCGGCGGGCGGCCCTGTCGCTGGGCGCGTTTCATCGCTGTTTCAAGCGCCACGCGCATTGCACGCCGGGCGAATACCTGGCGCGGCTGCGCATCGGCCGCGCCTGCCAACAGCTAATCGAAAGCAATCTTGCCATCGCCGTCATCGCGCAAGAGGCGGGCTACCGCAACCTCGCGCATTTCAACCGCCAGTTCCGCGCCGCCAGGCACGTCACGCCGCGCGCGTTTCGCCTGCAATACCGGCGCGGCGCCACAGGCACAGCGTAAATCCATTCGGAAACGAAAAAGGGGATCAGATTTTACAATCTGACCCCCAATATTCTGGTGCGGCTGGCAGGAATTGAACCCACGACCCCTTGGTTCGTAGCCAAGTACTCTATCCAGCTGAGCTACAGCCGCCTAAGACCAGATTATAGCAGGGCTTTGCAGAATGGCAAAGGGCGCCGCCGCGATATTTCACAATTGAGATACCACTACCCAGGCGCCGCGACAGCGCGCGCGACCTGCACCGACTGGCTGGCATACGGAAAATATTTTTTAAGCATCTAAATATAACACTGTTATTTAATAGTATTATATTTAAGATAATCAAACAGATTCCAACCGTCCCATCCATCCATGCAGAGGAAATAATGCGCCCCACCTTTACCTTCTCCACATTCGCAACGGCATGCGCCTTCGCCGCAATCTTTGCGACGCCAGCCGTACACGCCCAGACCATGATGAGCATCAGCGCCTTGCAAGGCGATGCGGCGCCGCCGCCCGTGGTGTTCATCTCGGATACGGGCCGCGAAGGCCTGTTTTACCTGTCCGGCACCGGTTCCGCCACCGATGCCGACGGCGCCACGGTCATTCTCAGCGGCAACAAACTGTACAAGCGCGCCTACAGCGGCGCCTTGCACGCGAAATGGTTCGGCTTGTCGGAAGCATCGAACAACAATACCCCGGCCGTCACCGCCGCCATCGGCAAGCTGAAATCCGGCCAGGAACTGGTGATCGATGCCGGCGAGTACAAATTCCAGGGCGCGCTGCGCCTGCCCGCGAACAAGCGCATCCGCCTGACGTCGCTGGGCACCCTGTTTTTCGGCCCAGGCGACGGCCTCATCGTTGAAAACACGCACGATGTGTACCTGGAAAAAGTCGTCGGCCTGAGCTGGACCAGCGCCACGCCCGATTACAGCAGCTACAGCGGCTCGGGCGTCACCCTGCTCAATGCCAGCAATACCAATCTGAATGCACGCTGGATCGAGGGATTCAGAAATGGCATCAAGGTTACGGGCGATGGCAGCGCCAAGGGGTCCCAGTACAACAAGGTGCAATTCAATTATCTGTACCAGAACGCGGTGGGCATCTACCTGACGACGGAAAGCACGGGCAGCAAGAACTGGGTCAATGAAAACACGTTCACAGGTGGCCGCATCGCTGGCGAAACGGGCTTGCGGGCAGAGAAAGGCCCGAACCAGACGGATTACTTCAACGGCAACAAGTTCTACAACATCGGCTTCGAAAGCCTGCTCAATGGCATCGATGTCGACCATTTCAGCCACAACACGATCATCGCGCCACGTTTCGAGCAGGTGCAATATGGCATCAACCTGAAAGCAAATACCTACAGCAATACCATCATCAGCAGCAGCATTTACGAAGGCAGCTTCGTCGGTGGCGGCGTGCCGGGCAATGCGGGCAAGTACACGACGGTGCTGGGGACCTTGCTGACGACGGGCGGCATGATGTCGGGGGCGCTCAGCATCTCGAATTACGAAGGGAAATTCCTGTCGCTTAACAGGGACCCCAGCCACAGCGCGAATAGCGCGACACTGGGTAAAATCCTGAGCCTGTCCAACCTGGTCAATGTCGTGCCATAAGCACGACGCGGGCGGAAATGCAAAAAACCCGGAAAGCGAACTTTCCGGGTTTTTCTTTACTGCTGATACTGGTGCGGCTGGCAGGAATTGAACCCACGACCCCTTGGTTCGTAGCCAAGTACTCTATCCAGCTGAGCTACAGCCGCAAACTCTGACACACTTCGCCGGACGGCGCGAAGCTTGAAACTTTCATCAAGATGAAGCGAACTCCATCTTGGCAATACTGGTGCGGCTGGCAGGAATTGAACCCACGACCCCTTGGTTCGTAGCCAAGTACTCTATCCAGCTGAGCTACAGCCGCAAAACTTCTACAACATTCCATCAACAACATGGAGGTGAAACTTGGTACAGCAAAACCAGGCAAAGCCTGATTTTCAGTATTCTGGTGCGGCTGGCAGGAATTGAACCCACGACCCCTTGGTTCGTAGCCAAGTACTCTATCCAGCTGAGCTACAGCCGCGCAGGCAAACATTATAGCGTATTCATTTCGCTTTGAAAAGTTCGATTTTTCAATCGCTTAGCTGATTTTGCAGCAATACCGCCCCGCAAGATCGACTACCTTGTCACTGCCAAAAAGCTCACGCCTTTTTATCGATGGACACTTCCGCTTTCACAGGAGCCTCCAGCGAATCGAGAAGTTGCTGTCTCGAAAGAAGCGGGATTATAGGGACTGCTTTCCAGCCTGTCCAGTGCTATCTGCAAGCGGCGCGCAAGCGTGCGGAGGCGCCGCGCCGCTTGGGGCTACAATACCAGCCAGACAGGGGCGCTTGTGCCTCCCCAATTCATGACGGCGGGCATTGACCAACATGATCCATTTAACTGAGCTGAGCGGCGGCGGCCCGGCGAGGCAAGAGCCCGTGCGGCAGACTCACTGTTGCAGGATTTCCGATGGCCAAGCCTGACCGCACGCAAGATCTGCTGCCTCCATCAGCGCCACTGAGCCTCTCCGACGAGCGCCTGGCCAACTTGCTGGAAGGCATCACCGACGGCTTCTGCCTGCTCGACCGCGACTGGACCATCCGTTATATCAATACGCGCGGCGCCGACATGCTTGTACCGCAGCGTCCGCCTGGCGCCAGCCTGGCAGGCAACAATTTGTGGCAAGCCTGTCCCGCCTTGCAGGGTACCGAGCTGGAAACGCAGTACCGGCGCGCCATGGCGCAACAGCACAGCTGCAGTTTCGAACTGCTGTATCCGCCGCTGGGGCGCTGGCTGGAAGTGCGCATCTTTCCTTCCATTGACGGCTTGACCACGTACATCCAGGACATCAGCCAGCGCAAGGCAACCGAGGAAAGCTTGCGCCACAGCGAGGAAGACTTGCGCGCACTGGCCAATTCCATCCCGCAACTGGCCTGGATCGCCAGCTTCGACGGCACCATTGCCTGGTACAACCAGCGCTGGCACGACTACACCGGCACCAGCGCCGAACAGATGGCGGGCGACGGCTGGAGCATCGCCTATGACGCGCAGCATTTGCCGCCCATGCTGCACGCATGGAAGGCCGCCTTGCGCGACGGCACGCCCTTTGAAATGGAATTTCCCATCCGCGGCGCCGACGGCCAGTACCGCTGGTTCCTGACGCGCGCCAATCCCGTGCGCGACCGCGGTGGCCAGTTGCTGCGCTGGTTCGGCACGAGCACCGACGTCGACCAGGTCAAGCGCGCGCAGGAAGCCTTGCGCGATGAAACGCGCGTGCTCGAGTTGCTCAACAACACGGGCGCGGCTCTGGCCGGCACCCTGGACTTGCCGGCCCTGCTGCAGGAAACCGTCGATGCCGCCACGCGCATCAGCGGCGCGCGCTTCGGCGCCTTCTATTATGACGATGCGGGCGAGCTTCACGACGGCGCCGCCCCCCTGCCGTCGGCGCGCGCCGTCAACGGCATCAGCCTGTACCAGGCCGAGGCCATCGCCACGGAACTGCGCCAGGGACCGGCCATGCGGCAGAACGACTTGCTGGCCGCGCCCGACGCCAGCGCCGACGGCGCACCGCCGCTGCGCAGTTGCCTGAGCCTGCCCGTCAGCTCGCGCTCGGGCCTGATGCTGGGACGCTTGCTGCTGGGCCATCCGCAGGCGGGCATGTTCAGCGCGCGCAGCGAAGGCATCGTCTCGGCCATCGCGGCCCAGGCCGCCGTCGCGCTCGACAATACGCGCCTGTACGCGGCCGCCACGCGCGCCGCCGAAGAGCGCAAGGTGCTGCTCGACAGCGAACGCGAGGCGCGCGCCGAGGCCGAGCGCACGAACCAGCTGAAAGACGATTTTCTCGCCACCCTGTCGCATGAACTGCGCACGCCGCTGTCGGCCATCCTCGGCTGGGCTCAGGTGCTGCGGCGCGGCACGCGCGACCAGGCCGACCTGCACCGCGGTCTGCAAAGCATCGAACGCAATGCGCGCGCACAGGCGCAGCTGATCGAAGACTTGCTCGACATGAGCCGCATTACCTCCGACAAGGTATTGCTCGACCTGCAAACCCTCGCGCCCGCCAGCATCATCGCCTCGGCCATCGAAACCCTGCGCCCGGCGGCCGACGCCAAGCACATCGCCATCCACAGCAGCATCGCCAGCGATGCGGGCAACATCACGGGCGACCCCAGCCGTATTCAGCAAGTGATCTGGAACCTGCTGTCGAATGCCCTGAAGTTCACGCCGCAAGGGGGCCGGGTCGATATCGGCGTGCGCCGCGAAGCATCGCGCCTGGCCATCACGGTGGCCGACAACGGCGTCGGCATCAAGAAAGACTTCCTGCCCCACGTATTCGACCGCTTCCGCCAGGCCGACGCCTCGACCACGCGCCGGCACGGCGGCCTGGGGCTGGGACTGGCGATCGTCAAGCACCTGGTGGAGCAGCATGGCGGCACGGTCGCCGTCAGCAGCGCCGGCGACATGCAGGGCGCCAGCTTTACCGTGCGCCTGCCGCTGGGGACGCCCGCCGCTGCCGCGCGCCAGGCGGGCAACGCCCCGTCCGCCAGCCACGACTTGCGCGGCGTCACGGTGCTGCTGGTCGATGACGAAGCCGATGCGCGCGAACTGACGGAACGCATCTTGCGCGACAACAACGCCGAGGTACACGGCGCCGGCAGCGTGGCGCAAGCGCTGCAACTGCTGGACCAGGTGCACCCCGATGTGCTGATCAGCGATATCGGCATGCCCGACGCCGACGGTTTCGACTTGCTGGCGCAAGTGCGCGCACACCCTTCCCCCGATATGGCGCGGCTGCCCGCGCTGGCGCTGACGGCGTTCGCGCAACCGCAGGATCGCCAGCGGGCGTTGGCCAGCGGCTTCCAGGCCTGGGTCTCGAAACCGCTTGACCCGGCCGAGCTGGTGACGGCCGTGGCGCAACTGGCCGCTGCGCACGCTGCCACGGAGCGCAAAACACCCCCCCTAAAAAGATGATGCAAAGAAATACATAGTGCAGTACAAAATGACTATTTTCATGGGTTAGCCTTCCTACTTTCAGACGCGGCACTGTCCTACAAGCAACTATGCTGAAGTTTGCTACACTGAAATGCAGAAGCACACCTGCACGGCAGGCTGGAGACGGCGACCTTGGCCGGCGAGGACGACAGAAGCGAGCTCATGCGCTGTTGTGCGCCCTATCTTGTTGCAAGGCGCTACTATCATCCGACCGCCGCCAGCCCCTGGCTGCGGTAAAAGCCCGTGTTGCATAGACCGTATAACCGAGACCCTACATGCCCAGCCAAGATGAGATTTTGAAAGCCAAAATTTTGGTCGTCGATGATTCCCCCGACAATGTTGACCTGATGCTGGAAATCCTGCGCGATGCCGGCTACACCGACGTCACGGCCACCATGCGGCCGGCACAGGTCTGCCCCCTGCACCGGGAGCATTGCTACGACCTGATCTTGCTGGATCTGCAAATGCCGGAACTCAATGGTTTCCAGGTCATGAAAGGCTTGAAGGAAATCGAACACGGCGGCTACCTGCCCGTGCTGGCCCTGACGGCGCAACCGAGTTTCAAGATCGCCGCCCTGGAAGCGGGCGCGCGCGACTTCATCAGCAAGCCCTTCGACCTGATGGAAGTGCACAAACGCATCCACAACATGCTGGAAGTGCGCCTGCTGTACAAGGAACTGGCGCAATACAGCAAGCAGCAGCAGGAACTGGCGCTGCACGATCCGCTGACGGGCTTGCCGAACCGGCGTCTGCTGGAAGACCGCATCGAGCATACCTTGCAGCAATCGGCCCGCAGCCGCGGCAAATCGGCCATCCTGTACCTGGACCTGGACGGCTTCAAGGCCATCAACGACAGCTACGGCCACGGCTATGGCGACGACATCCTGAAAATGGTGGCGGCACGCCTGGTGGGCGCGTCGCGCAAGGAAGACACGGTGGCGCGCATCGGCGGCGATGAATTCGTCATCGTGCTGGGCAACCTGGCCGGCAAGGGCGACGCGCGCGAACCGGCGGCCAAGCTGATCGAAGTCATTTCCGAACCGTATTTCATCAACGACCTGACCCTGCGCCTGTCGACCAGCATCGGCATCGCCATCTACCCGGACGACGCCAGCACCGTCGAATCCCTGCTCGGTGCGGCCGACACGGCCCTGTATGAAGCCAAGCGCGCCGGCAAGAACCGCTTTTGCTGCACGCCGCACGAAGTGATCGCGTCGCAGGTCAACATGCAGAAAAGCAGCATTCCGTCGATCGCCTGACCTGACTTTGCGCCCCGCAGCACATAAAAAAAACCGGCAAGCCGGTTTTTTTATGCATGGGCCATCTTATTTCTTGCCAGCGGCTGCCTCATGCTGGCCCGCATGCTGGTGGTCCGTTTGCGCATCAACGGTTTCCGGCGGCACTTCGATGCGCGTGATGCCGGCATCGACGGAGATCGGGTCGCTGGCGGGGAAGGTCATTTCCACGGCGTCGTCGAGCAATTCTTCCTTGGCCCGCTCTTCGCCGCTCATGCCCTCTTCATCGGCCAGGATGGCCAGCGCGCTGGCCCATTTGACGAAATTGAGGTTGGACAATTCGCGCACGGTGGTCACGCCAAACGCTTGCTGCAAGGCCTTGGCGTCCTTCGGGCTGACGCCGCGCAGGGCACTGATGGGCGCATTGACGATGTCGCGGAAGCTTTTGTCGAGGTATTCCTTGTCGACGATGGTATCGATATTCATGGCATGTCCTTTCGTTTCGGTAAGCGGGCCAGTGCTGCATGGGGGAGGCACAGCCCCACTATGGCAGCGTAGAGCGCCCCGGTATGTGCGCAGCCGTACGTAACGGCAGGAACGGTAGCTGCTGGCGCAAACGATAATATTGTCTATCACATAAAAATGATGGAAGGAGATTAAAATTGCCGAAAAGACAGAAATTTTCCATCCATGCGCCCCGTGATGAAATCCTCATGTATGATCCACAACTTGAATTTGGTCCTCACCTTTCACCATTCACGGGGCGCTATGTCCGCACAAACAGATCCGATCAAGGAAACGGCCCAGGCCGATGCGGAACGCGCCGCCGATCTCAGCGAGTTGCTCGGTCATGTCAACACCAGCTGGGACAATGAACGGCGCGCCCTGTCGCGCCAGCTGCATGACAGCCTCGGCTCTTCGCTGACGGCCCTGACCATGCACTTGTCGCTGCTGACGCAAAAGATGCCGCAGGAAGCGGCCTTGCTCGACCGCGCGGCGACCATGAAGCAATTGCTGCTGAATGTGATCGAAACCAACCGCCAGATGCAGATGAAGCTGTGGAACGACAAGCTCGAGTTTCTCGGCGTGAATGTGGCGCTGGGCGAGCTGGCCGCGCAATTTGCCGAACAGCACAAGATCGCCGTGCGCTGCAGCCTGCCAGAAGATGAACTGATTTGCCCGCGCAACGTGGGCGTGGCCCTGCTGCGCACCCTGGAAGAAGCGCTCGGCAACATCGCCGCGCACGCCCACGCCACGCAGGTGGACATCATCATCGATGACAATGACGAGGCGCTGATGATGACCGTCAAGGATGACGGCGTGGGGCTGCCAGCGAGCGAACCCGTCGAAATGAGCAAGCATGGCCTGCGCGCCGTGCGCGAGCGCGTGCATTACCTGGGAGGCACCCTGAGCCTGGCAGCCAATCCGCAAGGCGGCACGGCCCTGACCGTGGTCTTGCCGCGCATTACCCCAAAAGAATAGTCCAGGCCGCATCGGCCAGAACACTGCCGGGGCACCCCGAACCGCAGCACGATTCGACGACAGGAGACCGCATGCAAGGACTCATCCCCACTCTGCTGGCAGCGCTGCTGGCCACGGGCGCCGCCCAGGCCGCCGACAAGGCCGTGCCGCCGCCGGAAACCGTGGACAAGCTGGCCTGGCTGGCCGGCTGCTGGAACGTCGACGGCGCCAAGCCCGGCTCCGGAGAACAATGGAGCACGGCCGCTGGCGGCACCCTCCTCGGCACCAGCCGCACCGTCAAGGGCGGCAAGACGACGGCCTTTGAATTCGTGCAGATCCGCCTCACCGACCCGGGCCAGCTGGCCTACATCGTGCAGCCGTCGGGCCAGCCGCCCGTGACCTTCAACCTGCTGCGCCAGGACAAGCCGAATGAATTCATCTTCGCCAACCTGGACAATGACTTCCCCAGCCGCATCAACTACCGCCACGACAGCGAGCGCATCTTGCATGCCAGCATTAGCGGCACCTTGAAGGGCAAACTCACCACCATCGACTTCCCCATGACGCGGGGCCGCTGCGAAGCGGCACCCGTCACGCGCAGCAAATGAAAAGGGGCCTCGCGGCCCCTTTTTGATGGAATAGCAACGGCTTAGTGCAGCTTGACCTGCGGCGTGCTGCGCTTGATCAGGAAACGGCCCATGGCCATGACGGCCGTGCGCACGCTGCCCAGCACGGCGTTATGGTGCATCAGGTGCAGGCTGACATACATCATGCGCGCGACAAAGCCTTCGACGAACCAGCTCAGGCCCTTCAGCGAACCCATCAGGGTGCCGACCGAGGTGGTGCGGCCGAACGACACGAGCGAACCGTAGTCCAGGTATTCATAGGGCTTGGTTTGCGGCGGCTTGCCCTTGGCTTGCAGCAGGAAAGTTTTCAGCAGGTAATCGGCTTGCTGATGGGCGGCCTGGGCGCGCGGCGGCACCAGCTTGCCATCGGGCCCCGTGCAGGCGGCGCAGTCGCCCAGCGCGAAGATATTCGCGTGGCCCTGCACATTGAGCATGCCCGTCACTTCCAGCTGGCCGGCGCGATTGGTCGGCAAACCCAGGGTGGCCAGAAATTCCGGCGCGCGGATGCCGGCGGCCCACACGCAGATGTCGGCCGCATAGCTGGTGCCGCTGGCTACCGTCACCTTGTCGGCTTCGATCGTGGTGACGCGCGTATCGGTCACCACGCTGATGCCATGCTGGTGCAGCAGTTTCGAGGCGGCAATCGAGACGCGCTCGGGCAGCGGCGCCAGAATGCGCGGCGCCCCTTCGAGCAGGGTGATGCGCACATCCTTGATGGCGTTGAGATTTTGGAAACCATACGCCGCATACACGCCACTCGCTTCGCGCAATTCGGCCGCCAGTTCCACGCCCGTGGCGCCGCCGCCAATGATGACGATGTCGACGCCGGGATGGCCCGCGTCGCCCTGGCGCTGCTCGGCCATGGCCAGCAGCTTCAGCAGTGTCAGACGGAAACGTTCGGCGTCTTCCGTGGCATTCAGGGAAATCGTGTTTTCCTTGGCGCCGGGCACGCCGAAGTAATTCGAAGTGCTGCCCACGGCCAGCACCAGCTGGTCGTAGCTGACGGTGCGCTGTGGCAAGAGCTGCTCATCCTTGTCCGTGGCGATGGCGCCCACGGTGAGGCTGTTCGAGGCGGCGTCGAGCGCGATCAAAGGACCATAGACATAGGTAAAACCATTGTCGTGCGCCAGCATCTGGTACGACAGGCCCTCTTGATGAATGTCCAGGGTGCCGGCCGCCACTTCATGGAGCGACGGCTTCCAGATATGGTACAGGCGGCTGTCGACCAGGGTGACCTGGCCGGCGCCGAGCTTGCGGCTGAGTTTGCAGGCCAGCTCCAGGCCGCCTGCACCTCCCCCTACGATAACGATTTTACTATGCAAAGATCCTCCTGTTTATTAATCCCTGTGCCCGTTGCCGTTGCCGTGACCATTGCCATTGCCATGGCCTTTGCCCGGCTTGTTGTCATGCTTGTCGCGCTTGTCATCATGCTTGTCAAAGTGCTTGTCATGCTTGTTGTCATGACGGCCGCGGTCGCCGTAATCGGGACGGCCATGGTCGCCATGCTGCTGGCGGTAACGGGGCACATATTGATTGTTATACCAACTATCTTGAACGAAATATACCTCTTGGTTACAGGCATTATACTTGCGGCAGTGCTTGGACCAGTGTTTGGCATGGCCAGGCGGCACGCGCAGGTAGATCGGACGGGCCGAATAGTATTGCGGGCGCTGCACAATGACGGGCTGGGCATAGATCAATTGCGGCGCGGGATAGTCGCCGATGTCGAGACGTCCGTAAAAGCCTGGCTGGCCGACGGTGACGGAGACGCCGACCTGGGCGACGGCGGCGGTGGTTGCCGACAGCAAGACAGCAGCAAGAATCAGGGTTTTCATGGTGACACTCCTTTTAGTTATGCCGTCATTGTAGACCTTGTGTGACCAACTGTTTGTTCGCAAGGACACATAAGGAATCTCGTCGCAATCTCACCACAGCTTGCCCAAGGGCACGACCAGGCCGCTGAACAGCGACCAGTCCGGCGACGCCGCCGTCAAGCCGCGCGCCATGCCGATGTCGATGGCCAGCCGTGGCGTGGGGGTGTAGGTGGCGGCCAGCAGCAATTGCGCCGTGGCCGGCGCGCCGCGCAGGCGCGTGCCCGATACTTCCGCCGTGGCGCCCCAGCGCTCGCTGACGGGCGTGGAAAAGGAGGTCGCCCAGCCCGCTTGCACCCGGCCCGTCGCCGGGTCGGAGGCCCCCAGGCGCGTGGCGCTCAGGTTGGCGTCCAGGTGCACGGCGCCCAAGTCGCGGCTGAAAATGCCATTGAGCGACACGTCGCTCTTGCCGCTGCCGATGCTGTCTTTGGCTGTGGGCAACTTCCAGCCCAGTTCCAGGCCCAGCGCCGTGGCGCTGTCGAGCAAAAAGGCGCGCTTGAGCACGACCGTCGTATCGCCCACGCCCGTGTCGCGCCGGCCCGTGTCATCGCGTGCGCGCACCACACCCTCGCCTTCGAGCAGCACGCCCCATTCGGGCGTGAACGCCAGTTTGAAGGTATATGGCAGACTGGCGCGCCGCGTGTCATCCGTTTTCGACAGCAGGCCGCCCGCCTCGAATTCCAGCTGGCCCGGCACGGGCAACTGGGCGGGACTGGCCACGGAAGGACGGTAAGGCAGCACGGGATCGCCCTGCTGCGCCTGCGCCAGGGGCATCAGGGACAGCAGCAGGGATAAGCAAAGCAAGCGGGGAAATAACATGAAAGACCCGGAAGTAGTAAACGCGCAATAGCGACAGCCTACCACCGCCGCGCCGATTACGCCCGAGCTAGCCCCGTTTCAGGCCAGGCGCCGCACGTCCTGCCTGGCGGCCGGCGCTGAGCGGCGCAGCGGCGTGACGTTGCTGGCCGCCGGCACGGCCATCTGTTGCGCCTGGGCATGCAAGCGGAACACGCCCACCAGTTCCGTCAGGGTCTGCGCCTGGTCCTGCAGCGATTCGGCGGCCGCGGCCGCCTCTTCCACCAGGGCCGCGTTTTGCTGCGTCACCTGGTCCATTTGCAGCACGGCCTGGTTGACTTGCTCGATGCCGGCGCTTTGCTCGGCGCTGGCGGCCGTGATTTCCTGCATGATGTCGGCCACCTGGCGCACGCTGGCGACCACTTCATCCATCGTCTTGCCCGCGTCATGCACGAGTCTGGAACCGATCTCCACCTGCTCGACGGAGTCGCCGATCAGGGTCTTGATTTCCTTGGCGGCACTGGCAGAACGTTGCGCCAGGTTGCGCACTTCGGACGCGACAACGGCGAAACCGCGCCCTTCCTCGCCCGCCCTGGCCGCTTCCACGGCCGCGTTCAAGGCGAGGATATTCGTCTGGAAGGCGATGCTGTCGATGACGCTGATGATGTCGACGATCTTGCGCGACGAGGCATTGATCGACTCCATCGTCTGCACCACCTGCCCCACCACGGCGCCGCCCTTGCCTGCCACGTCGGATGCGGCGCCGGCCAGCGCATTGGCCTGGCGCGCATTGTCCGCATTCTGCCGCACGGCCGACGTCAGCTGCTCCATCGACGACGCCGTTTCTTCCAGAGAACTGGCCTGCTCTTCCGTGCGGGACGACAAGTCGAGGTTGCCCTGGGCGATTTCACCCGAGGCCGTATTGATGGTGTCCGTGCCCGAACGCACCTGGCTGACGATGCCCACCAGTTTGTCACGCATGGTTTTCATGGCAAACAGCAGGCTGGCGCTGTCGTGGCTGGCCGTGCGGATGTCGACGGTAAGGTCGCCCTCGGCGATGGCGCCGGCGATCCGGACGGCATACGCCGGTTCGCCACCGAGCTGGCGCGTCAGTCCGCGCGTGATCAGCGCCCCCAGCGCCAGGCCGGCCGCCACGCTGCCCAGCACCAGCGCGATCATGAAACTGCGGCTGGCCTGGTACACGCCGGATGCCTGCTCGGCCGCCGCCTTGGCCCGCGCTTCCTTCTGCAATGACAATTTATCGAGCACGCCGTCGAGCTCGTCCGCATGCTGGCGCGTCTTGGCCAGCAGCGCCGTCAGCTGCGCGCTGCGCTGCGCCAGCGGCTCGGCCGCCGCCAGCGCCAGCGACTGCTGCAAGGTGCTCACATACTCGGCCTCAACGGTGGCGAAGCGGGCAAACAGCTCCTTGGCGGCGGGCGTGACGAACAGCGGCTGGGCCTTGGCCAGGTTGCTCTTGTTCTCTTCCAGGTATTTGGCGATATCGGCCTGGCGCCCCGCGCGCTCTTCGCTGGTGGTCGCCAGCAGGAAATTGCTGCGCGCGCGGCCCACCTTGATCAGGGCGATATTGGCTTCCTTGATGTACGACAGCCCCAGCAACTCATGGTTGTACATCTGCCCCGCCATGGTGTCGATCTTGCCCATGTTGAAGATGCCGATGCCGGCCACGACGGCCCCCATCAGCGCCACGCAAAAGAAGGCCGCAAGCAGGCGCGTCCCCACTTTCATTTGATTCAACATGTTTCCTCCTAGACAAGACGATAGCCAATAATTTAAGCGTATGACTTGAATATAAGGAAAAAACGGCCACTAAAATGCTCGGATTGTCACTAAGCAACAATTCCTTGATTTAAAGCAACATGCCCCGGAGCTTGCCGTGTTAGCAAGCCCCGAGGGGCGGGAGCGTCAATGCCCGCTGTGCCCGCCTGGCTTGCGCACCGTCATTTCCACGCCACCCTTGGCCGGCAGCTTGCCCACACCCTGGCCGCGCACGGGTTCCGGCAAGGCGCCCGTCCATTCATAAGCCACGCTGCCGGCCGGGTGCTTGTACCAGCCCGGATCGCGGTAGTCGCCCGGTTTCTGGTCCTTGCGCACCTTGACTGTCGTAAACATGCCGCCCATGCCGATGGCGCCAAAGGGGCCGTCGCCGGCCATCATCGGCAGGGTATTGTCGGGGATCGGCATCTGCATGTCGCCCATGTCGGCCATGCCCCGCTCGCCCATCACCATGTAGCCGGGCACGAGCTGGTTGATCTTCGCGGCCACGCCCTGGTGGTCGACGCCGATCATGGTCGGCACGTCGTGCCCCATGGCATTCATCGTGTGGTGCGACTTGTGGCAGTGGAAAGCCCAGTCACCGAGGTCCGTGGCGGTAAACTCCACGGCGCGCATCTGGCCAACGGCCACGTCCGTCGTCACTTCGGGCCAGCGCGATTCGGGGCGTGTCCAGCCGCCGTCCGTGCCCGTCACCTCGAATTCATGGCCATGCATGTGGATCGGGTGATTCGTCATCGTCAGATTGCCCACGCGCACGCGCACCTTGTCGCCCTGGCGCACGACCATGGGGTCGATGCCGGGGAAGACGCGACTGTTGAAGGTGAACAGATTGAAATCCGTCATTGTCATGATCTTTGGCGTGTAGCTGCCCGGATCGATGTCATAGTTGCTGAGCAAGAAGACGAAATCGCGGTCCACCTTCATGAAGTTCGGGTCTTTCGGATGCGTCACCCAGAAACCCATCATGCCCATGGCCATTTGCGTCATTTCATCGGCATGCGGGTGGTACATAAAGGTGCCGGGGCGCTTGGCGACGAATTCATACACAAAAGTTTTACCGGGGGCGATGCCGGGCTGGGTCAGGCCCGTGACGCCATCCATGCCGTTCGGCAAGCGCTGGCCGTGCCAGTGCACGCTCGTATGTTCCGGCAATTTATTCGTGACAAAGATGCGCACGCGGTCGCCCTCCACCACTTCAATCGTCGGACCTGGCGACTGGCCGTTGTAGCCCCACAAATTGGCCATCATGCCGGGCGCCAGTTCGCGCACGACGGGTTCGGCCACCAGATGGAATTCCTTGACGTTGTTGTTCATGCGCCAGGGCAAGGACCAGCCATTCAGGGTGACGACGGGATTGTATGGACGCCCGTTCGGCGGTGGTGGCGGCGCCTTGGTGTCGGCGCCGGCCATGCTGACGGCTTCCGGCAACGAGGCCGCACCGACTCGGCTGACAGCGGCCGCACTCAGGGCGACGGCGCCCGCATTCATGAAAAAGTTTCTACGTGTAATCATCATTATTCCTTCTCGGCTGGGCCGCTGCCATTGATGGCCGACTGCAATGTTGTTTGGGCGATCCAGAAATCGCGCTGGGTCTCGATGGCGCCGTTCACGCTGGCCACCTGCTCGCGCGCATCGGCCAGCAGTTCGAACACGCTGGCCAGCATGCCGTTGTAACGCAGCAGCACTTCATGCGAGATCGTCTTGCGCAGCGGCACGACCTCATCGCGGTAGTGGCGCGCCAGGTCGTAGGCCGTGCGGTAGCTGGAATACGCCTCGCGCACTTCCGAGCGGGCCCGTACGGCCGTGCCCGCCGTGCGCTGCAGCGACTGTTCATACAGCGCTTGCGCCTTGGCATTGCGCGCCGAACCCCAGTCGAACAGGGGCAGTTCCAGCGATACTTCATAGCCGTTTTCGCGCGGTGCCTCGCTGCTGCTCTTGTTGGTGTAGCCCACGTCGAGCACGTTGACGAAACCCGTCACCTTCGACAAGCCCAGCGCGCTGGCCGTGGCGTGCGCGTCGAGTTTCGCGCTTTGCACGTCGAGGCGCTGCTCCATCGCCTGCGCCTCGATATTGCCCGCCTCCTCCGCCTGGGCTGGCAAGTCGGGCAGGCGCGGCGGCAAAGTAAAACTGGTCTGCTTGCCCCACAGGCCCAGCAAGCGCGTCAGGTGCTCGCGCGTCACCAATGCCTGGTGGCGCGCACGGGCCAGGTCGCTGACGGCGTCCGCGTAAAACACTTGCTGGCGCGCCTGGTCGAGGCGGCTCCAGTTGCCCGCCTGCCGCAAGCGCGTGGCCAGTTCCGCACCCGCCTCGGCCGACAGCAGCGCGCGTTGCATGAACTGTTCCGTCTGCACGGCGGCGACCGCATTGAAGTAGGCACGACGGGTGTCGGCCGCCAGTTGCACGGCGCTGCTGGCGGCTTGCAGCTTGGCTTGTTCGAAACGGCCCCGCTCGATGTTCAAGCGCATCGGCATGGTCAGCAGGCCGGCCAGGTCGAAGCTGACGCCGCGGTCGATTTCGTTGCCGTGGCTGCCGTGCGAGCGGCCGAACGACAGGCCGGGATTGCGCAAGCGGCCCGCCTGCACCAGGTCCGCTTCGGACGCGCCCAGTTCGGCCAGCGCCACCTTCATGCCGTGGTTGTTCATCAGGGCGATGCGCACGGCGCTGTCGGCGTCCAGGGGCTGGGCCAGCAAGGCAGCCAGTTTTTCCTCGCCCCCCTCGCCGGCCAGCGCCGCGGGGGCGCCCGTGCGGACGTCGGCCAGCGTGGACACCGTCCGCATGCCGCCATCCTGGCTGAAGCTGGCGCAACCGCTCAGCAGCAAGACGGCCGCCAGGGCCAGCGGCGTCAGGCAAGTTGATTGTGTGAAACGGGCCATGTCAGTGTCCTTCATGCTGGTGGTGCTGATGTTGCGGGGCAGGTTTGGCATCCGGCTTGGGGCTGGGGTTGGGCTGGGCCATCGGCATCTTGTGCCCTTCCATCTTGTGGCCATCCATCTTGTGGCCATCCATTTTCATCATGCCCATGTGGCCGCCGGCCTTGCCGACTTTGTCGTTGACGGCGCGCCAGGTCTGGTCGGGCGTGGCGTCTTCCTCGGCGGCGGGGCGGTAGCCGGCAAAGGCGGAACGGTAAGTGGTGGCCGGCACGGATGCTTGCGCCTCTTGCGGGGCGGACGGGGACTGCGCTGCGGCGGCCAGCGGCAGCACAGCCAGCGCAAGGCTGAACAGATATTTCATGGTATTCCTTGAATGACAGGGTATGGCGCGGCGGGCGCGCGACTGGAACGCTGGCGCGGCCGGTACGAGGTGCACGATACAAGCTGCAGGGACGTGCGACGGCGGCACCGCCAGGTTCAATGGGCGGTCAGGCGGAGCGTGTGCTTCTCGGGGGACGTTCGGGACCAGACGGTATATGCCCGGCGAACAGGGAATCGGGCGCCAGCGCCGGAAGCGGCGCGCGCAGGGTCAAGGCGTGCAAGGCCGGCATGCCGGGCGGCGCCGTGGCGCCCACGGTGCAGGCGCCATGGTTGCTGCAATCGTGGCCGTGATGCGTGGCGCCGCCATCGTCCATGGCCATTTTCATCGGCTGGTCCGCCATTTGCATGTCGGCCATGTCGTGGCACGTGGGCGCCTCGATTGCGACAGCCGTGACGGTGACGGCGACCGCCAGCTCGCCCACGCAGCAGCTGCGCATGGCCGACGCAAAGCCCTGCAAGGGCAGCGTGACGGCCAGCAGCCAGAGCAGCGAGCGGGCGAGAAAGCGGAAAAAGGCACGGTTCATGGCACAACTATAAACCTTCCCACATGAGGAAGGTCAAGTCCCTATTTGCGCCGGTAGCCGTGCGTCAGCCAGATGACGTAGACACCGTAGTAGCCCTGCCCTTCGAATATGACCTGGCCGTCGGCGAAGGAGATTGTCTCCACTTTATTGACGATGAAATACGCGCGGTTGTCCGCCGCCTCCACGTCGCCCCAGTAGCGTGGAACCTGGTTCCGGTAGCCGCTGGCTCGCCCGATCGCGTCCATCAAATCGCTGATCATGAAGTCGTACAGCATGTCGGCCAGCAGCGGCCGGTGGCCCGCCAGCATGGCCGTGATGTCGGGATAGCCGGCCTGCATCAGCTCGGGCAAGTCGCTTTCCTCGTCCTGCAGGTCATCCTCGCGGCAAGTCTGAATAAAACTGTTGAACGGCTCGTCGAGCAGGGGCGCCAGCGCCGTTTCCGGCACGCTCAGGCGGAACGGATGCAGCGGCAGCACACTATGCTGGCCATAGTTGAGTCCGCGGCAGCCCAGATAGGCCAGCGGGTGCGGCTGTCCAGCGACTTCGCAGCGGATGCCAAGTTCTTGCTCAAACGTCATTCATCCACCCCTGCCATCCCCTTGTCCTCGTTGTACTTGATCAGGGTCACATGGTAAGCGCTGGCGGGCAACCCGGACAGGCTCAGATGCGACAGAAAACAGCGGATCAGTTTATCAGGCCGGCTCCGTGATGCCCACGCAATTGCGCCCGTTTTCCTTGGCCACGTACAGGGCCGCATCGGCTGCCAGCAGCACGGCGTCCGCACCGCCCACCTTGCCCGCCTCCTGTTCCGACGACACGACGCCCAGCGATACCGTGACAAAGCCCGCGCCGGGAATCACGGCGGCGGCCACCTTGGCGCGCAAACGTTCGGCCACCTGCATGGCCACGTCCAGGTCGGCGTCGGGCAGCAGCATGATGAATTCATCGCCGCCCGTACGGCACAGCACGTCGGCATCGCGCGAACAGGAGCGCATCAGCTGCGCCAGTCGCAGGATGACTTCGTCGCCCACGGCATGGCCCCAGCGGTCGTTGACTTGCTTGAAATGGTCGATGTCGATGGCGACGACGGAGAACGGCCGCGCCTGCGCCTGCCACGCATCGAGCGCCGCCGCCATGCCGCGCCGGTTCGACAGGCCCGTCAGCGGATCCGTCTCCACATCGGTCTTCAGCTTGCCGATCTTGTTCTGCAGCAATGCCAAGCCCTTCAGCAAGGCCCTCTTGATCTGCGCCGCCTCCACATACCAGGCGCGGATGGCGCCGATGTGCTCGGCCGTGCCGGGCGCATCCATGCGCCGCGCGCCCTCGGCCAGTTGCACCAGCGGCCGCGAAATCAGGCTGGCCAGCCACCAGATGAATGGCAGGCTCAGCAAGGCGATCGGCAGCGAATGCCACACCGTATTGGCCATCAGCTGGTTCAACGGGGCCAGGGTCATGGCCGTGGGGCGCTGCGCCACGATGCCCCAGCCCGTCGACGGCATGATGGCGTAGCCGGCCAGCATGTCCACGCCCAGGCTGTTGTGCATGCGCCGGTTGCCGCCGCCCTGCTGCGCGATGATGGTGTCGATGACGTCATTCTTGCCGGCCACGTCGCCCAGGCGTTCGGGGTCCGGGTGGTACAGCAGGCGCCGGTTCCGGTCAACCACGTACAGGTAGGAGCCATCGCGGTAGTAATGCTGGCCCAGCATGGTGTACAGGATGTTTTTCTGTTTCAGGTAAATGCTGCCTCCCACATAGCCGAGGTAGCGGCCATCCTTGCCAACGATGGGATGCGAAATGAAGACCACCAGGTTGCCGGCAGACGATACATAGGATTGTGTCACCAGCGGACGCCGTTCGCGCAGCGCCTGCACGGCGCCGGCCGAATCGAGCGTGCGGTTTTTCAGGGCCAGCGTTTCCGGCGACACGCCCAGCACCTTGCCGTCCGCATTGACGATGAGCACGGAATTGAAACTGTTCGTTTGCAGGCGCAGGCGCTGTGCCTCGTCCGTCAGCCATTGCTCGTCGCCCAGGCGCGATGGCAGGCTGCCGGCGCTGTAGGCCAGCTGCTGGCGCGCCGACTGCAGGAAATCCTCGGCCGTGCTCGCCAACTTGCTCGCGTAGGCGTGGTTCGCTTCCAGGGTGGTGTCGATCAGCAGCTGGCGCTGCACGCTGTAGCTGGCATAGAAGGTATTGGCCAGGGACACCAGGGCGCTGGCAAAGGCCACGAGCACGATCAAACGGCGCAAATTCATGCGCAGAACAGGTTTAGTCCACATGGGGTCGGCAAGATTTGGAAAGTATTGCGCTAAAGAAAGAGCGCATTATACCGAGAGGCCCGTGCCAATATTGAAATCTTGGCATCCATGATCAAAGAAAGTGTACAAGCGGCAACGCAGAGCGCTGCCGCTTTGACCTACATCAAGCGTGGATGGCGTGCTTGCGAACCCAATCCACGTAACGCTGCATCCAGCCCTGGAAAAAGCCCAGGCTGGCCGGTCCGATGCCGCCATGTTCGTCGAACAGGCCGTCCTTGGCCTGGATAAACATTTCAGGCTGGTTCAGCAGCGGCACGTCCAGGTAGGACAGCACATTGCGCAAATGCTGCTGCGCCAGGGCCGTGCCCGTGGCGCCGACGGAAACGCCCAGCACGGCGCCCGGCTTGCCGCCCCACACGCTCTGGCCATACGGACGCGAACCGTGGTCGAGGGCGTTTTTCAGCACGCCGGGGATCGAGCGGTTGTATTCGGGGGTGAGGAAGAGCAAGGCTTGCGAAGCGGAAATGTCGGATTTGAGGCGCAGCACCTGCTCGGACTGCGCCCCATCGTCATCCTGGTTGTACAGCGGCAAGTCGCCGATGTCGATGTGCTTGAAGGAAAACTCGGGCGGCGCCAGCTTGACGAGCGCATCGGCCAGCTTGCGGTTGAAGGAATCCTTGCGCAGGCTGCCGACGATGATAGCAACGTTATATTGACTCATATAAATCCCCGATCTTGGTTAATAGAAAGCCCTGGAGTGAAGCTCACGCCAGGGCTATCTTGCCACACAATCATCGGTTTCGCGCTGCTTAACGTGCGCCGGCAAGCCCTTGGTACTCGCGGTAGTAACGCCCGCCCAAATTGGTCAGTACCTCGTAGCCGATGGTATTGGCCATGGCCGCGACGGCGTCGACCGGGTGTTCGGCGCAGATCAGGTCGACCAGGCTGCCCGGCGCGACGCGCTCTTCGGCGATGGCGCTCACGTCGAGCGTGATGGAATCCATCGAGATGGCGCCGATCTGCGGCACTTTCACGCCGTCGACGATGGCCAGGCCCTGGTTGCTCATGCTGCGCAGCCAGCCATCGGCATAGCCGACGGACACCGTCGCCACCTGGCGCGGCTCGCTGGCCGTGTAGCGGCGGCTGTAGCCCACGTGGTCGCCGGCGGCGATCATGCGCGTCTGCAGCACCTTGCCTTGCAGGCGCACCACGGAGCGCAGGGGATTCGGTTCGCCGCCCTGCGGCCCGATGCCGTACAGGGCGGCGCCGGGGCGCACCAGGTCAAAGTGATAATCGGGCGACAAGAAGATGCCCGAGGAATTGGCCAGGCTGGCGCGGTACTGCGGCAAACGGGCGCGGATGGCGATGAAACGGGCCAGCTGCTCGCCATTCATGGGGTTGCCGCGTTCGTCGGCGCACGCCAGATGGCTCATGATGTAGCGCACCTTGATGCCGTCGAGAAAGTGCGGGTCCAGCAGCCAGGCGTCGACTTCCCCCGGCGACAGACCCATGCGCGACATGCCCGTGTCGACCTGCACATTCGCTTCCAAGGTTTTGCCCAGCGCCTTCGCATGCGCGCGCCAGCCGGCCACCTGCGGCTCGCTGTTGAGCACGGGAATCAGGCCATGGGCCGTGAATTCGCCTTCCGTGCCGACGGGCGGGCCGTGCAGCACGAAGATGGCCGCGTCCGGCGCCACGTGCGGGCGCAGGCTGATGCCCTCTTCCAGGTGCGCCACAAAAAAGTGCCGGCAACCTTCTTCATACAGGGCCGCGCCCACTTGCGCGGCGCCCAGGCCATACGCGTCGGATTTCACGACGGCCGAGCAGGCGGCCGGGTGCGCCTTGTCGCGCAGCAAGCGGTAGTTGGCGCGCACGGCATCCAGGTCCACCGTCAGGATGGCGCCGCTACGTTCCTTTGGAGGCATGCTGGCCGCCATCTCAGGCCGCCGCGTGTTGCAGTTTGCCCTGGCCCTGCGCGCCGCTGTAGCGGCTGACGGACAGGTCGTCGGCCAGGATGGCCGGCTTTTTCGACGACATCAGGTCGGCCAGCAATTGCGCCGAGCCGCAGGACATGGTCCAGCCCAGGGTGCCGTGACCCGTGTTGAGGAACAGGTTGCGCAGCGGCGTGCGGCCGACGATCGGCGTGCCGTCCGGCGTCATCGGGCGCAGCCCCGTCCAGAAAGTCGCTTCCGCCGTGTTGCCGCCGCCGGGGAACAGGTCGTTGACGACCATTTCCAGGGTTTCGCGGCGGCGCGGGTTCAGGTTCAGGTTGTAGCCGGCGATTTCCGCCATGCCGCCCACGCGGATGCGGTCGTCGAAACGCGTCACGGCAATTTTATAGGTTTCATCGAGGATGGTCGATACGGGCGCCTTGGCCGCGTTGACGATAGGCACGGTGATCGAATAGCCCTTCAATGGATACACGGGAATATCCAGCAGCGGCTTCATGAAGCCCGTCGAGTAGGAACCGAGCGCCACGACATAGGAATCGGCCTTGACGATTTCCGCGCCGCATTGCACGCCAGCGATTTCATCACCTTGCGTCAGCAGCGCGTCGATGGACACGCCATAGCGGAACTTCACGCCCAGCGCCTCCGCCATCTCGGACAGGCGCGTGGTAAACAGCTGGCAATCGCCCGTTTCATCGTTGGGCAGGCGCAAGCCGCCGAACAGTTTATCCTTGACGGCTTCGAGTGCCGGCTCGGCGCGCGACAACTCGTTGCGCTGCAGTACTTCATACGGCACACCCGCATCTTTCAATACTTCGATATCCTTGGCGGCATCGTTGTATTGCTTTTCCGTGCGGAACAATTGCATCGTGCCTTGCTGGCGGCCTTCATAGGTGATGCCGGCCTCGGCGCGCAGCACCTTGAAGCAGTCGCGGCTGTATTCGGCCAGGCGCACCATGCGTTCCTTGTTCACGGCATACGCTTCCGGTGTGCAATTACGCAACATCTGCCACATCCATTTGAGCTGGGCGGCGCTGCCGTCGAGCGAGATGGCCAGCGGCGCGTGGCGCTGCATCATCCACTTCACGGCTTTCAGGGGAATGCCGGGCGCAGCCCATGGCGAAGCGTAGCCGGGCGAGATTTGCCCCGCATTCGCGAAGCTGGTTTCCAGTGCCGGGCCCGGCTGGCGGTCGATGACGGTCACCTCATGTCCTGCCTTGGCCAGATAGTAAGCACTGGTGACGCCGATGACGCCGCTACCCAGAATCACGATACGCATAGTTTCCTCATTATATTTTTTAGGCTGACGCCAGATTAACCGCTATCATATTGGGAAAGAGCCAGTATTTGTTCACGTATAAATCGAGATATTCAGCAATAAATCATGAGAATCCTTAAAGAATCGGCACGTGGCCTCGACAAGCTGGACCGCCACATCCTGCGCATCCTGCAACAGGATGGCCGCATCTCGATGAAAGACCTCGGTGAACAGGTGGGACTGTCCATCACGCCCTGCATCGAGCGGGTCAAGCGCATGGAGCGCGACGGCGTCATCACGGGTTACCATGCCAAGGTGAACCCGGCCGCGCTGGGTGCCAAGCTGCTGGTCTTTGTAGAGATTACGCTCAATCAAAAATCCGCGTCCGCCTTCGAGCAATTCCGCCGCGAAGTGCTGCAAATTCCCGAGGTGCAGGAATGCCACCTGGTATCGGGCGACTTCGATTACCTGATCAAGGCGCGCATCCATGAAATGGCCGAGTACCGCAAACTGCTGGGCGACATGCTGCTGCAGCTGCCGGGCGCCGCGCAATCGAAAAGCTATGTGGTGATGGAAGAAATCAAGGAAACCCTGGCGCTGTCGACCGACGTATTGCAGAGCCGGTAAAAGTACCGCCAGCCGGCACCAAAGGCATCGATTCGTGCGCCTTTGTATAATCTTGTAGCACATTCGGGGCGACACAAGCACACTGCCCTCCTGACATCACGCCCGTCCCCTCTGAGATTGGAAGCAGTGATGCACATTGGGAGTCCGTATGAACACATTGATAAAACTGGCAGCTTCCTGCCTCGCGGGACTGGCCGTGGCCATGTGCACCGCCAGTGAATACAAAGTCAACCGCGCGCCGGACAATGGCGCCATCTATCAGAACATCAAGGTCGGCAAGACCACCCGCCTCGACCTCGACGCGGCCCTGGGCAACGCCACCGTCGTCAGCTTCGACCCCGGCTATGAAGTCTGGGTCTACAAGAATCAGTTGCAAGCGCCCAAGGTGACGCGCCTGATTCCCTTGCTGGGCGAAAAAGGCACGCGCGAAGTGGCCGTCATGTTCGACCAGGCCGGTATCGTCAAGAAATTCCGCATCCACGAGCCGCGCGAGTAAGCCCATGCGGACGCGCCCACCGCGTCCTCTTGTTCTACACTGGCGTTTTATCCTCCGGTGCCTCCATGCAATTACCCGCAAGCCTCGCCCATATCTCGGCGGAACAAGACTGGCAACACACGACAGCGTATCCACCGCTCGGTTTTATTCCCTTCTCTGAAGGCGCGCTGGGCAATGGCGACACCTTCGGCCTGTACTGGCCCATCGGCCGCGAAGCGTCCGAACCGATCGTCGTCGAAACCTGGCACGACGAGTGGCGCATCCAGCCGCACTTTTCCAGCCTGGCGGCCTTCCTGCAAGCCCACGCGGCAGCGGAAGACGAGTATGTCGGCACGCCAACCCTGGCCGACGACCCCGCCTCGCCGCGCGCCGCCTTCCTGGAAGCCAAGGAACAGATCGCGCAGCGCAAGCCGGAGGCGGCCATCGCCCTGCTGGAAGCGGCGCTGGCCATCGTGCCCGAATATACGGACGCGCTGGCCTTGCTGCATGGCCAGTACGTGCGCGCGGGAAGAACCGATGATGCCATCAAGGTGGCCATCCAGGCCATCATTTCGCCACCGTCCTTTGGCGGCCCGCCCCTGAAAGCCTTGCAATGGCTGCGCGCGCAGCCGGTGCCGGACGGGGAAATTGACCCCATCTGGCGCGCCTGCGGGCAATTGTCGTTCCACTTTGGCGGCAGCAAGGAGAATGCCGATTACCCCGTGCTAATGACCGCCATCGCCAGCTACCTGGCGCAAGACAACCATGTTGGCGCCTCGACCCTGATGCAAACGTATGCCGAATTGATGAGCGCGGAAACCGTGTCTTTCCAGGAACGCTATGGCTTCGATGCCACCGCTTTCATCGGGCGGCAAATCGCCGTCAGCGCGATGCTGCCGCAGGGCAGCCGCGACCCTGCCACGCTATGGTCAGGCGACCTGGCCTAGCTGCTGCCGGAACAGCTTGCGATAGGCCGAGGGCGATGTCTGCAGACTGGTACGGAAATGCTGGCGCAGCGACAGGGCCGTGCCGAAGCCGGCCTCTTGCGCCACGACGTCGATCGAGGCCGCGCTCTTTTCCAGCAAGCCTTGCGCATGCGCCAGGCGCTGGTTCAGCAGCCACTGCTTGAACGACGTGCCCGTCGCCTGGCGGAAGTGGCGCGTGAAATTGCGCCGGCTCATGGCGGCCCGTTCGGCCAGCGCGTCGATGCTGTGCGCCTGGCCCAGGCTGGCCGTCACGCTGGCCAGCACCTCGGCAAAGCGCCCTTCGCTGCCGGACACGGGCAAGGGACGCGCGATAAATTGCGCCTGCCCGCCCTGGCGGTGCGGCGCCACCAGCAACCGGCGCGCCACCCGGTTCGCCACTTCGGCGCCCGCCAGCTGGCGCAGCAGATACAGGCAGCAATCGAGGCCGGCCGCCACGCCGGCAGACGTCAGCACGGCGCCATCGTCCACGTACAGTACTTCCCGGTCCACCCTGACCTTGGGATAGCGGGCCGCCAGCCGGTCCGCCATGCCCCAGTGCGTGGCCGCGCTCTTGCCATCCAACAAGCCCGCCTGCGCCAGGGGAAACGCGCCCAGGCACAGGCCCACCATGCGCGCGCCGCGCCGGCTGGCCGCCTGCAACGCCGCGACCAGCGCCGCCGCCGCATCGCGGCAATCGTCGTGCCAGGCCGGCATGATGACGATATCGGCCCCATCCAGTCCTTCCAGGCCGAACTCGGGCGTGATGCCGAAACCGGCCGCCGTGCGCAAGGGCGCGGGATCGGCCGCGCACACGCGCACGTGGAAAGGCGGCAGATCGGCCTCGTCCGTCTGGGCGCCAAACACGAGGCAAGGCACGGACAGGTGAAATGGCGTCATGCCGTCAAAGGCGATCACGGCTACCGTCAGAGGAGCGGCATGAGCAAGAGAAGTAGTCATGGCCCGATTTTATCGCACACAGGCCTTCGGGCCACTTTTTATTTGCATCGCGCGGCTTGACAATGGCTGTATCGGGGAAGTCCTTCCCATTTCAACCATTCAGGAGTCACGCATGTCCAACACTACCGCACCACGCCGCGCCCTGCTCGTCATCGACGTGCAAAATGAATACTTCACGGGCGACATGCCCATCGAATACCCGTCCGTCGACATCTCGTTGCCGAATATCGTCACCGCCATGGCCGCCGCCCGCGCCGCCGGCGTGCCCGTGATCGTCGTCCAGCACGATGCGCCGGAAGCCTCACCCATCTTCGCCAAAGGCAGCGACGGCTGGCAGCTGCATCCGCAAGTGGCCTCCTTTGCCGCCGACCACCGCATCAACAAGAGCATGGGCAGCGCCTTTGCGGGCACGGATCTGCGCGCCTGGCTCGATAGCCACGGCATCGACACCTTGAGCGTGATCGGCTACATGACACACAACTGCGACGCCGCCACCATCTACCACGCCGCGCACGACGGCTTGCAAGTCGAGTTCCTGCAGGACGCCACCGGCACCCTGCCCTACGCAAACGCGGGCGGCACGGCCAGCGCCGAGGAAATCCACCGCGTGTTCAGCGCCGTATTCCATTCGAACTTTGCCGCCGTCGCCAGCACGCAGGACTGGCTCAATGCCGTGCGCGAGGGCAAGCCGCTGGAAATAGACAATATTTATCTGTCGAACCAGCGCGCGCGCAAGGCGGCCGGTGCATAAGCACGGAGGCGTGCGGAAGTAAAAAGCGCCGGTGCCAGCCATCGGCGTCGCTGCACCCGCTGAACATGCCATCTACCGTGATCACGCCGCTGCGGCGGTTGATCACCATGGTGGGACGGTTCAGGCTATTGAGCTGGAACGGGCCACGGATGTCATCGCGGCCGATGAGGATATCCATCCGGAGGTCATTCCTGATCGCAGGCCAGGGTCTTTGGGTGGAATCGCTTCATCCATTTTGAATGCAGATACACCTAGTTAACCTCGCGGGCTCCTGGGCATATGGTAAAAATGCAATGATTACTTGGGAATATCAATTTATTGTCCAGATAAAAACTTTCTTGCGGTATTCTATTATTACCACAATGAACTAGGGATATGACATGGGCCGACGCTCTGGATTGGAAGGTTTCATCCGTGCCACGAGCAGAGCTATCGCAGCTGCCGAGAGAGAGCAAGCAAGACAAGCACGAGGCGCAGCCACGATACGGCGGGTTCATGAACGCCACGAACGCATGGCTGCTGCGCAATCGATGCGCGATACAAAGGCGGCAGAAAAGCAGGCAAAGATCGACTATCTGGATTTGAGGCAACAGGAGGTCGCAGACAAGAATGAAGAGATTGAGGATTGCCTCGCTGGTTTGCGCGGCGTGCTGGCCCATACCCTTGATGTCGACGATACGATCAGTTTCGACAGTCTTCGGCCAACAGAAAAATTCGCCCCGTTTGAAATATCCCCCCGTTTATTCAGCACCTCCGCTCCGGAGGAAGTTCTGCACCACCCGCCTCCTTCATGGTCAGCATTCATGCCCCATGTAGCGAAACGTCATGAACTAAAAATAAAAAATTCAACAGAAAACTATCACCGGCAGTTAATCGCTTTCAGTATCCAGGAAATCGCCAAACAATTTTTCAAAGATCAAGAACGTCGCGAATACGATGCGCGAAAAGCGGCCTTCCATGCTGGCCAAGCCGAAAGGAACAGTGCAATTGATCAGTTCAAGGCGGAATATTTCTCGCACGACTGCGATGCCGTGGTCACCTATTGCGACATGGTGCTATCCAGATCAGAATACCCACTGAACGACTTTCCCCAGGAATTTCGCGTCGCCTATGACGCTTTGAATGGCACACTGGCTGTCGAATATGAGTTGCCCTTGATTTCCATCGTGCCCACGACAAGCGAATTTCGCTACGTCAAAAGCAAGGACAGCATCGAATCAAAGATCCGCAAGCCATCGGAAATTCAGGATATTTACCGGCGACTGATCGCTGAAATCGCCTTGCGCACCATGCATGAACTGATTGAATCGGATCAGGCATCGGCAATCAAAGTACTCGCCTTTACGGGAATCATTGATACCCATGACCCCGCAACGGGCCATGACATCCGCGTGCCCGTTATTTCAGTGCGTACGGCGCGTGACACGTTTCTTGCCATAAATTTGCAGCGGGCGCATCCCGTTGCATGCTTGCGCACCTTGGGCGCCCATGTTTCACCCCGTCCCGAGGAACTGCTCGCGGTCAAACCTATCATCGAATTCAACATGGTCGACAAGCGCTTCATTGTGCAGGGCAATTCCTTGAACGAGTTGGAAAACCGCTCCAACTTGCTCGAACTAAGCCCATCGCAATTTGAAGACCTGGTCGCCAATTTGTTCAGCAAAATGGGACTCGAAACCAAGCTCACCCGCGGTTCGCGCGACGGTGGTGTAGACGCCGTGGCATTTGATATCCGTCCTGTGTTGGGTGGCAAGGTGGTCATCCAGGCCAAACGATATAAGGATGCGGTTGGCGTGAGCGCCGTTCGCGATTTGTACGGAACCATGCTGAATGAAGGTGCGAACAAAGGCATATTGGTTACGACCAGCCGCTATGGACCCGATGCCTATGTTTTTTCATCTGATAAGCCGATCGAACTGATAGACGGCTCAGCTTTGCTGTACCTGTTGCGTGAGCACGCCGATTTGAATGCCAGGATTGTCCCGCTAAGCTAAATTGCAACTTTACTTGGCCATTTACCGCGCCTGCAGAACTGACACATGCAGGAGTGGACGCGTATGATGCGTCCACTACAAGTTTCATCATCAACGATGCGAAAAATCATACTCCTGAGCTTGAGCGCTCTTGCTGTTTTCCTGCTGGCCACGGCGGCCCTGGTGCTCGATGGACTCAACGACAAGCCGGCCCCCGCCGACGTGATCGTCGTGCCCGGCAATACGATCCTGCCCGACGGCACGCCCAGCCCCCGCCTGCAGGCGCGGCTCGACGCGGCGCTCAAGCAGTTCCAGGAACACAGGGCGCCGCGCATTCTCGTCAGCGGGGCGACGGGCAAGGAAGGTTTTGACGAGGCCGCAGCTATGGCCCGCTACCTGCAGTCGCGCGGCGTGCCTGCCAGCGCCATCCTTGAGGATAATCAAGGCTGGACGACGGACGCCACGGCGCGCAACGCGGCGCTTCTCATGCGCCAGCACGGCTGGAAGACGGCCATGGTCGCCACGCAATACTTTCACGTGCCCCGCTTCCGGCTGGCGTTGCAACGGGCCGGCATCAGCGTCAGCGGCAACGTGCACGCGCCCTACTTCGAGCTGCGCGACCTGTACTCGGTGCCGCGCGAAACGGTGGGTTATGCCGTGTATTTTGCGCGGCCATAAATAGGCGCTACTGCGGCCTGCCTGCCAACGGGCGCTGGCAGGGACGGACATGGCCAGCCAGGATGATCATCAGCCCTGTGCCAGAACAACAACGGTGGCAAAAGGGCGGGCGGCCATTTCATGCTTTCAGATCAGCCAACTCGCCTGTGTAGCGGGAACAAAACTTCGTCGCCGACACATTGATCTGGGAAAATGCCCTGGCGGCACCGACGTCGAGAATGGAATCGCTATATCGATAGCCTTTTTCCCCAGGTATGTTCTGAAAGAAGCGGCCATAGGGGTCTATCATCAAATAGGACTCGGTCATGTCGGCGTTATCCTCCACACGGACGCCATGATCAAGGTGGGCATGGCGCCGGACAAAGGTGTCAAATTGCGCGTCAGACAAGGCCAGGTCATCCGTAATTTTGGGTAGCATGCGCAGGATTTTCCATTTCTCCGGCGCCAGGCTGCCAATCAAGTTGCTCATGTCTTCTTGCCAGTTCAATGCGTTGACGACAGTATTGATCTTTAGCCTAAGCAGGGGATTGATCTGCCGGCCCACAGCAATCATGCCAAGCAATTCAGGCATCGACAGCGTGCGCAACTGGCGGTCAACCCGTCCGATACCCAGATTGGTCTTCGCTTCCGAGGAGTCCAGGCTCAGCCCCAATATCGCAAGATGGGGGGCCAGTGCTTGCATCAAGGCAGGCGTCAGACGACTGCCATTACTGATAATGGAGGTCTCAAGACCCAATCGCCGGGCATGCCGGATGACGTCCAGCGCTTTCTCTGCATACAGCAAAGGTTCCCCGCCAGCGAGATTGAGCCGCAGCGAGGTCCAATGCATGCCGGTCCACAGCGGGTTGCCCGAATTGCCAGGTTTAAAAAAACGTCCCACCTCCTCGACCAATGCCTTGATGGCAGCGCCATCGTGTATCAACTCCTGCGTCGAACCGCCATCGTCCCACTTTGCATAGCAATAGCGGCAGCCATAATTACACACTTCGGTAACATGCCAATTGACGACGAGTTCGCGTACGGAACTGGTGGGGGTAAGGCTCACGGCACACTCCGGTTGTTTGATCAGTCCTCACTGATACCCAGAAAGTTACTCAAAAACCATGAAAGATCCCGCCCCCTCCCCCTCGGGATTTGACATTTACAGCGATATCCATGGAAAAGAGGGGGTGGGGACGAGAAGTTTCCGTGACACCGGCACGAGCAACGTGGGAACATTATTGCAATCAAACCAATGAAAGCAAAAACACAATGGCAACCATCCCTAGCTTTGAAGCGCTGTTACTTGAAATCCATCAAAGCCTTGATTTAGTTCCCTATTCAAGCAAGGTCAAGGACAAATTCGCCAATCTCGGCATGCGCAACAAAAACCACAAGGACATGGCGGCCGACATTTGTGGCGCCATCTTTAATAGCCTGGATATGGATGCTGCAGCTTGCCGAGATGCGGTCCTGGGAATGAGCGAATGGGAGGGGTACCACAAGGCTGTTGAACTCAACACATGGACCTCGAATGCAGACCAGCGCCAAGTGGTATGGCATCTTCTCGGATACTGCTATGTTCCAAACCTGGCCCGCAGAATCGCGTTCTGGAATCTCGACGGCGCGTTCGACAAGGGAATGCCAGGCGGAGCATTCTGGTTCTTGCCTCACGTCAATATCACCACGGGAACAATGGAGCTGCCTGTGCCTCACGTTGTCGACTGGCTCATCGACCTGCTGGACTGTTCCATCGGCAAGGCAGGCGTCGGGACAGGATTGCCTGGTGACGGCAATACCGACAAGGACTCCATCGTCAGGAACTTGCACAACTGGAAAAACGCATCTATCCCGCGCGTCAATTCGATCAATGGATACTTCTCTGACGGCGCCAAACTGGTGTTCAAAGGCGTATTTGAACTTGCAGAAGATCTTGCTGACGAAGCCAAGTTTGAAGCGGCCCTCGCCTTCATTCAATTCAGAAATTTATCTGCGGACGACCTTCGCGATCAGATTCCGATGACACAGCCGGGGCGGATTGAAGCTGTCATGGATGAATCGGCCACCGATGAGGAGAAACAGCTTTTCGTGCAGGCACTGTTGACACGCTATGCAAAGCCAGGCATGGCCATGATCCGGCAGCGACTGCGGGTCGCCCGCATGGTGCAGGATGGATACATCAGATTGCTGAAGTTCCTCTGCCCGGGCGTACAGGCCACTTGTACGGACCCGTCTCAGAACAAGCTGCTGCAATTGGCGGGAATCTTCGGCACCGTCTACAATCTGACTGTTGATGCTTGGAAAAATTCCGACACGCAAGATGAGGAAGACATCCTGTTCGAATCACGGCTGGCCCCTTGGGACAAGGCGGACATCTTTCTCTCGATCTTGCCTTCCATTAAAAACGAGGGGCATCTCCCCGTGGCCGACCTGCTGACGCGCCGGTTCGCGAAACTCGCTGATGGCGATGCCCTGGAAGACCTCGTCGCACTCGACATGCACACTGCCACAACCCTTATCGCAAGCAAATGCCGGCGGTTGAAGGAAGAGCATGAAGAAAACATGCGATTACACTCCTTGCTGGAGCGGGTCCGCACCGCCTCACCTTGGCGGGCGCTCCAGAGTGAAACCAGCTATGCCGTCGTCAGCCGCGTTGCCAAATCGACCACTTCCCCTGCAAAAACCAGGTTGCTGGCGATGCAACGGTTGCGGGAATTGGCGGCAACGCCGGCGGAAATGGTTGGCGCGATCGTCCTGGAACTGGCCGAGCTGTTGAATTGCCCTCACACGAACAGGCCAAGCGATGTCCGGCAACAGGTGGAAGCGCTCCTAGCAGATGCCGAAACCAGCGCTGGCCATACGACATGGAAGGCGCCCTTGCTGCAGTACCGCGCCAAGCACCTGCTGGCGCAAAACGCGTTCGACGATGCGGCAAAGCTGATGCGGGCAGCACTCGACGCTTGCAACGATGGAAACTTCGGCACACTGCGCGGTGAAATCGCCAGGGATGCGTTTGCCATCGAAGTTGCCAATCTGGGCCTAATTCCTGCCAACCACGAAAAATACCATCGCAATATGCTTGCCTATGGCATGTTTCAGGGGCAGCTGACATCACTGGAAGACACCGCCGTATGGGCGTCGGAGTATTTCTGGGACGACCTTTACAAGCCCTATCCTGGCATGGAGAGCGTGCAGCCATTGGCAAAAAAACAGGCGGAGGCATTCATCCAAGAAGCGCTTCCTGTCATCATCGAAGGTAACTGGGATGCCTTGAAACAGTGGATGAAACAGCATGCCAAAACGTTCAGACAAGGCACTCTGCGTGAAGTGCGCAGCAACACCGTGCTCATGGCATGGTTGAAGATGCACGGAGGCTTTGCAAAACAGCTGCCCATGCTGCGTGCCGCAGTCTCTTCCGATCTGCAAGGCGAAATAAGCAAGGTGGAAAAGTTGGTGGCCCATTGGCGCCATGCCATTCATCTGTTGACCGAAGCATGGCCCAAACAGGTCAACATTGCAGACTTCAAAGGACAGACGCCCTTGATGATGGCGGCCGATGCAAGTGACGAGCAACTGATTCTGCTGTTCCTGACTGCTGGTGCCGATATCAATGCCCAGGATTTCCTGGGCCGCACCGTCTTGCATGCCGCGGTTACTGCCCGCTCAAAACACTGTGTTTCCATGCTGTTGACACATCAGGCGGACACGCTCAAAGGCACTTACGACGAGGGAAACACCGCGCTCCATACTGCCGTGCGCATGGGGTATGCCGACATCGTATCCCTTTTGATCGAACATCATGCACACCTCGTAGCAAAGGAAAACTCGTTTCACCAGACACCGCTGGAATTGGCAAAAAAGATAATGATTGACTTGCCAGGCTTCCGGAACATGATGGCAACACACCATAGGCGCAGCATTGGATCAAAACAGGATTTCGATCAAATTATTGCAATGCTGACAGACACTGCACGCGATGATCAGCTCGGCAAAAGGAAAAATGCCAGCTAATCACTCGCTCCAGTCGCGCGAGCGTTCCACGGCCCGCTGCCACTTGTGCAGCCGGCTCAAGCGTTCATCGGCCGCCATCTGAGGCTCGAAACGGCGTCCCACCTGCCATTGGGCGGCGATTTCTTCCTGCGAATCCCAGAAACCCACGGCCAGGCCCGCCAAATAAGCGGCGCCCAGGGCCGTCGTTTCCGTCACCACGGGGCGCACCACGGGCACATTTAATATGTCGGCCTGGAATTGCATCAGCATGTCGTTGCGGGCCGCGCCGCCGTCGACGCGCAATTCGGATAGCGCAATGCCCGCATCATCCTGCATGGCGGACAAGACGTCCACGTTCTGGTACGCCACGCCCTCCAATGCCGCGCGCGCGATATGCGCCTTGCCCGTGCCGCGCGTGATACCGATCAGGGTGCCGCGCGCGTACGGATCCCAGTACGGCGCGCCCAGGCCCGCGAACGCGGGCACGAAGACCAGGCCGCCCGAATCGGGCACGCTGGTGGCCAGCGCTTCCACTTCGGACGAGTCGCGGATGATGCCGATGCCGTCGCGCATCCATTGCACGGCAGCGCCGGCGATAAAGGCGCTGCCTTCCAGCAAATAATCGGTCTTGTCGCTGCCAGCGCCCAGGCTCCAGCCCACCGTCGTCAACAGCCGGTTTTTCGATGGCAGGGGGCGCTTGCCCACGTTCATCAGCATGAAGCAACCCGTGCCGTAGGTATTCTTGGCCATGCCCGGCTTCAGACATGCCTGGCCGAACGTGGCGGCCTGCTGGTCGCCCGCGATGCCGGCGATCGGCACGGACACGCCCAGCAGATCAACGTGCGTATGCGCGGCCACGCCGCTCGATGGTACGACATCGGGCAGCAGGGAAGCGGGAATGCCCAGCAGCGCCAGCAAGTCCGTGTCCCATTGCAGGGTGTGGATATTGAACAGCATGGTGCGCGCCGCGTTGCTCGTATCCGTCAAGTGAGCGCCGCTCATCTTGTAGATCAGCCAGCTGTCGACGGTGCCGAAGGCCAGCTCGCCCCGTTCGGCGCGCACGCGGGCGCCGGCAACATTGTCGAGCAACCATTTGAGTTTGGTAGCGGAAAAATAGGCGTCCAGCACGAGGCCCGTCTTTTGCTGGATCAGGTCCGCCTTGCCCTGCTCGACCAGTTGCTCGCAATAGGCGGCATTTCTGCGGTCTTGCCAGACGATGGCGTTGGCGACGGGTTCGCCCGTGGCGCGGTCCCACAGCACCGTCGTTTCACGCTGGTTGGTCACGCCGATGGCGGCCACGTCGGAAGCCGCCACGCCGCTGTCGCGCAAGACCTGCTGCAGCACGCCCTCTTGCGAGGCCCAGATTTCGTTCGCGTCATGCTCGACCCAGCCCGGCTGCGGGAAAATCTGGCGAAATTCGCGCTGCGCGCTGGCGTGCGGCCGGCCCGCATGGTCGAACAGGATGGCGCGCGAACTGGTGGTGCCCTGATCTAAAGCAAGTATGTATTTGGTCATTGTCTGGTGGTGCGGAAAAGCGGGTAAAAACAGGCACGGAGCGGATTCACTCCGTGCCCTCAGGACAGCGCAGGCAGTTTACCTTACCTTGCCTTCTTTCCAGGCTTGCAGCAGCTTGTCGTAGGCAATCGTTTCACCCTTCGGCTTTTCATTCGCCAGCTTTTTCCATGGAGCATGCTGGTCCGACAGGTACTGGTTCGGATCAACTTTCGGATTAAGCTTGGGCGCGCAGGCCTTCATGCCGGCCCGCTGCAAGCGCGCCATGACCTGGTCCATTTCCTCCGCCAGATTATCCATGGCCGCTTGCGGCGTTTTTTCCGCCGTGATGGCCGTGGCCACGTTCTTCCACCACAGCTGCGCCAGCTTCGGATAGTCGGGCACGTTGTTGCCGGTCGGCGTCCACGCTACGCGGGCGGGGCTGCGGTAGAACTCGATCAAGCCGCCGTACTCGTTCGCGTGCTTCGTAAAATAATCGTGGCGGATGTCGGAATCGCGGATGAAGGTCAGGCCGACAATCGATTTCTTCAGCGACACGGTTTTCGACGTAACGAATTGCGCGTACAGCCAGGCGGCCGCCTTGCGGTCATCGGGCGTGGACTTGAACAGGAACCAGGAACCGACGTCCTGGTAGCCGTTCTGCATGCCCTCTTTCCAGTACGGACCGTGCGGCGACGGCGCCATACGCCATTTTGGCGTGCCATCCTTGTTCACCACTGGCAAGCCTGGTTTCGTCATGCCGGCCGTAAATGCCGTGTACCAGAAGATTTGCTGGGCGATTTCGCCCTGCGCCGGCACGGGGCCCGATTCCGAGAAATTCATGCCGTTCGCCTGCGGCGGCGCGTATTTCTTCATCCAGTCGATATATTTCGTCAGCGCAAAGACGGCCGCCGGCGAATTGGTGGCGCCGCCACGCGACATCGACGCGCCCACGGGCGTGCACTTGTCAGCCGCCACCTTGATGCCCCACTCATCGACAGGCATGCCGTTCGGAATGCCCTTGTCGGCCGCGCCAGCCATCGACAGCCACGCATCGGTGAAGCGCCAGCCCAGCGATGGATCTTTCTTGCCGTAATCCATGTGGCCATAGACTTTCTTGCCGTCCAGTTCCTTCACGTCATTGGTAAAAAAGTCGGCGATGTCTTCATAGGCGGACCAGTTTTGCGGCACGCCCAGCTCGTAGCCATACTTGGCCTTGAACTTGGCTTGCAAATCCTTGCGCGCAAACCAGTCGGCGCGGAACCAGTACAGGTTGGCGAACTGCTGATCAGGCAGCTGATACACCTTGCCGTCCGGCGCCGTGGTGAAACTGATGCCGATGAAATCTTTCAGGTCCAGGCCGGGATTGGTAAATTCCTTGCCCTTGGCGGCCATGTAGTCGGACAGTGGCTCGACGGCGCCATAGCGGTAGTGGGTGCCGATCAGGTCGGAGTCGGAAATCCAGCCGTCATAGATGCTCTTGCCGGACTGCATCGAGGTCTGCAGCTTTTCCACCACGTCGCCTTCCTGGATGATGTCGTGGCGCACCTTGATGCCCGTGATTTCCTCGAAGGCCTTGGCCAGGGTCTTCGATTCGTAGACGTGGGTGTCGATGGTTTCCGAAACAACAGAAATTTCCTTGATGCCCTTGGCTTTCAGCTTGGCCGCCGCATCGATGAACCATTTCATTTCAGCAAGCTGTTGCTGCTTGCTCAGGCTGGATGGCTGGAATTCCTTGTCGATCCAGGTTTGCGCCTGCTTGGCGTCGGCCAGGGCCGCATTCGACACGAGCATGGCCGCAGCCGCGAAGACCGTGAACTTCAATTTCATCGTGAATCTCCTTTTTAGTTGTCATCTGGCCTGCGATAGCGGGCCAGTGTTCTCATCTACGACTTATCCCCAACGCATTACCACTAACAACACTACAAAACTGATGCCGGCACCAATCGCCTGCTGCATTTCCGTGAACCCCGCCCACGCCAGGTTGACATACGCGGCCGTCAGCAAGCCGATGAACAGGCGGTCGCCGCGCGTGGTCGGCATGGGCAAGAAGCCCTTGCGTGCTATGCTGGGCGAACGGATTTGCCACACCGTCATGCCGGCCAGCATCAAGCCGATGCAAATGAAGAAGATGGCCACTTCCGGCGTCCACGCCATCCAGCCGAACAGGCTGGCTGTGCTATCGGTATTTTCCATGTCACACCCTCCCCATCGCGAAACCCTTGGCAATGTAATGCCGCACGAACCAGATCACCAGCGCGCCAGGCACGATGGTCAGCACCCCGGCCGCCGCCAGCACGCCCCAGTCCATACCGGCCGCCGACACCGTGCGCGTCATGGTGGCGGCAATCGGCTTGGCATTGACGGAAGTCAAGGTGCGCGCCAGCAGCAATTCCACCCAGCTGAACATGAAGCAGAAGAAGGCCGTCACGCCCACGCCCGACTTAATCATCGGCAAGAAGATGCGGATGAAGAAGCGCGGGAAACTGTAGCCGTCGATATACGCCGTCTCGTCGATTTCCTTCGGCACGCCGGACATGAAACCTTCCAGTATCCACACGGCCAGCGGCACGTTGAAGACCATGTGCGCCAGCGCCACGGCCAGGTGCATATCCATCAGACCAACGGTGGAATACAGCTGGAAGAACGGCACGAGAAAGACGGCGGGCGGCGTCATGCGGTTGGTCAAGAGCCAGAAGAACAAATGCTTGTCACCGACAAAGTTGTAGCGCGAGAAGGCATAAGCTGCCGGCAAGGCGACCGTGACCGACATGACCATGTTCAAGGCCACGTAGATCATGGAATTGATGTAGCCGCTGTACCAGGAGCGGTCGGTAAAAATCGTGTGGTAGTTGGCGAACGTCAGTTGCTGCGGCCACAGGCTCAGCACGCCCACGATTTCCTCGTTGGTCTTGAGCGACATGTTGAGCATCCAGTAGATGGGCAACAATGACGCCAGCAGGAAGACGACGAGGATGGCGCTGCTCATTTTCTTGTGCATCATTTCTGGTCTCCCGTGCCGACTCTCTGCATCCACGTGTACAGCACAAAGCAGAACAGCAGGATGATGAGGAAATAGATCAGGGAAAACGCGGATGCCGGCCCCAGGTCGAACTGGCCCACGGCCTTTTGCGTCAGGTATTGCGACAGGAACGTGGTGGCGTTGCCCGGTCCGCCGCCCGTCAGCACGAACGGTTCCGTGTAGATCATGAAACTGTCCATGAAGCGCAGCAAGACGGCGATCATCAGCACATTACGCAGTTTCGGCAGCTGGATGTAGCGGAACACGGCCAGACGCGAGGCGCCGTCGATGCGCGCCGCCTGGTAATACGCGTCGGGAATGGCGCGCAGACCCGCATAGCACAGCAGCACGACGAGCGGCGTCCAGTGCCAGATATCCATCACCATCACCGTCAGCCACGCGTCGAGCGAATTGCCGTTGTAATTGTAGTCAAAGCCCAGCTGGTTCAAGGTGTAGCCCATCAGGCCGATGTCGCCGCGGCCAAAGATTTGCCAGATGGTGCCCACGACGTTCCAGGGAATCAAGAGGGGCAGCGCGATCAGCACCAAGGCGAGGGACGCCTTCCAGCCGTCGGCCGGCATGCACAGGGCAATCAAAATTCCCAGCGGAATCTGGATGGCCAGCACGGAGCCGGAAAACAGCAGCTGGCGCAGCAAGGCGCTGTGCAAGTCGCCGTCCAGCATGACCATGCGGAACCATTCGGTGCCCACGAAGACCTTTTGCGTGGGGCTCAGGATATCCTGCACGGAATAGTTCACCACCGTCATCAGGGGCAGGATGGCGGAAAAGGCCACGCACAGCAGCACGGGCAGGATCAATAGCCAGGCGCGGCGGTTGTTGTCGGTTTTACCGTTATGTATCATCAGGCCACCCGCTTATCGTTGACATAAAACAAGGTGCGTTGCGGCGGAAAACGCAGCCGCACAGCATCTCCGGCGACGGCATCGATGGCGCGCAGCTTGGCCGCCACCGTCGCGCTACCCAGCTGGAATTCCGCCAGGTAATGCGTGCCCATGTTGCGCACGGCCGTGACCGTCGCGTCGAGGCAATGATCATTCCCCTCGCCCGCTTTCAGGCATTCGACGAACTCCGGCCGCACGCCCACCGTGATTTTCCCTTGCGCGCCAGACAGCGCCGCGCGCGCGGCAGCAGATACGGCCAGCAGTTGCCCCGCCACGCGCACGCCGCCGTCGTCCAGGGTGCAGTCGAGCAAGTTCATGCCAGGATTACCGATGAAGTAGCCGACAAAGGTGTGTTCCGGTTCCTCGAACAGGGCTTGCGCACTGCCCGTCTGCACCACTTCGCCCTGCGTCATGACGACCACCTGGTCGGCAAAGGTCAGCGCTTCCACTTGGTCGTGCGTGACGTAGATCAGGGACAATTTCAGTTCGTGGTGGATTTCCTTCAACTTTCTGCGCAGCAGCCATTTCAGATGCGGGTCGATCACCGTCAGCGGTTCGTCGAACAGCACGGCCGCCACGTCGGGGCGCACGAGGCCCCGGCCCAGCGAAATCTTTTGCTTGGCATCCACGGACAAGCCGCTGGCGCGCAGCTTCAAGTCGCCCGTCAATTCCAGCATCTGCGCCACCTGCTGCACGCGCTTTTTCACCTCGATCTCTTTCCAGCCGCGATTGCGCAGCGGAAACGCCAGGTTGTCGTGCACGGTCATGGTGTCGTAAATGACGGGAAACTGGAACACTTGCGCGATATTCCTCGCCTCGGTCGGCAGTTGCGTGACGTCCTTGCCGTCGAACAGCACCTTGCCATGCGACGGCTTGACCAGGCCGGAAATAATATTGAGCAAGGTCGTCTTGCCGCAGCCGGACGGCCCCAGCAAGGCGTAGGCGCCGCCGTCATGCCACGCCATGCTCATGGGCCGCAGCGCATAGTCGGCGGGTGCGGAAGGATTGGGTTTGTAGGCGTGGGCCAGGTCGACCAGTTCGATGCGCGCCATGTCATGTCCCTCCTTGCACAGGAGCAAACAGCAGCCCGCCGTCTTGCGCGAAGATCAGCAAGGCATGCGGCTGGCAATACACGGTGCAGGCGCTGCCGATCTCCAGGTTGTGCACGCCACCGAGCTGCGCCACCAGGGCCAGGTCGCCACGGCGCGCATGCACATAGGTTTCCGAGCCGCTGATTTCGGCCAGATCCACCGTAGCTGCGATGGCCACGTCGCCATCGGACTGCGGCGACAAATGCAGGCTATGCGCGCGCACGCCGAGGATCACCTCCGTGCTGTCGCCCAGACGGGCGCGCTGCGCGCCGCTCAAGTGTATCGACAGGCCGTCGGCCGCCTGCGCCACGCCGGCAGCATCGACGCGGGCGGGGATCAGATTGATGGGAGGGTCGCTGAAGGTGCGCGCCACGTCGATGGAATTGGGCGCGTTGAAGACGTCCAGAGTCGGCCCCTGCTGCAGCAAACGTCCCTCGTGCAGCACGGCCACGTGGCCGCCCAGCTGCAGCGCTTCCAGCGGTTCCGTGGTGGCGTACACGACCGTCGTGCTGCCGCTGGAAAACAGTTCCGTCAATTCGCGGCGCAATTCCTCGCGCAGCTTATAGTCGAGGTTGACAAGCGGCTCGTCGAGCAGCAGCAAGGACGCATCCTTGATCAGCGCGCGCCCCAGCGCCGTACGCTGCTGCTGTCCGCCCGACAATTCTCCGGGCGTGCGCTGCAGGTAGGGCGTGATGTGCAGGCGCTCGGCCAGCGCCAGCACCTTGGTACGTATCTGTTCCTCGGGTTCCTTGCGCAGGCGCAAGGGCGAAGCGATATTGTCGTAGACGGTGAAGGCCGGATAGTTGATGAATTGCTGGTACACCATGGCCAGGTTGCGTTTGCTGACGGGCACGCCCGTCACATCGACGCCATCGGCCGTCACGGTGCCCCCGCTGGGCTTGTCCAGGCCCGCCATCACGCGCATCAGGGTCGTCTTGCCGGCACGCGTGGTGCCCAGCAAGACGTTGATGGCGCCCGGCACCAAGGCCAGCGACATCGGATATAAAAAGTCGTCAGCCCCCTGCTTCCTGCTGATCTTGTCCAGTACCAGTTGCACGCGCTTCTCCTCCAGTGATGGTTTCTTATTCTTCGCCGCACCCTCTGCGGGGCGCGGTCGCCAACGGGTGCTACTTATGACAACGGATGCTGCAACAGCCAGGCATCGAGCGTGTCCGCCGTCTCGCGCGGCAGGTGCAGGCCCAGCTTCGAGCGCCGCCACAGGATGTCGGCCGCGCTGACGGCCCATTCATGGCGCCGCACATAATCGACTTCCGCCGCGTACAGGCCGGCGGCGATTTCCTCGCCCATGGCCGCCACGTCCGCCCGCCCGGCCAGCAGCACGTGGATGCGCGTGCCGTAGGCGCGTGCATAGCGCGCCACCAGCGCCGCCGGCAGCCACGCATACTCACGCTGCAAGCCTTGCACGAACTGGCCGAACTCGCGCACGGACCGGTTCTGCGGCGCGCTGCCGTACACGTCGCCGCCAGGCAGGCAGGCGCTGGCTGTCCAGGCCGGCAGCGTATTGCCCAGCAAGGGCGCCAGCATGTCCATCGCTTCCTCGGCCAGCTTGCGAAACGTGGTGATCTTGCCGCCGAAAACACTCAGCAGCGGCGCACCTTCCCGGTCCAGTTCGAAGCGGTAATCGCGCGTGACGGCCTTGGCGTCCGCTGCCGCGTCTTCCACCAGCGGACGCACGCCCGCATACGTCCACACCACGTCGGCCGGCACGATGGGCTTGCTGAAATAGTAACTGGAAAGCTCGCACAAGTAACGAATTTCCTCGTCATCGATTTCCACCTTGCCACGGTCGCCTTGGTAGTCGAGGTCGGTGGTGCCGATCAGGGTGAAATCGTGCTCATACGGAATGGCAAACACGATGCGCCCATCCGGATGCTGGAAGATATACGCGTGATCATGCTCGAACAGGCGCTTGACGACGATATGGCTACCCTTGATCAGGCGCAAATGGCGTCCCTGTCCACCGGGCGCCGCCTGCTGCAGGAACTCGGCCGTCCACGGCCCGGCCGCATTGACGACGCTGCGCGCCCGCACGGTCGTTTGCTTCCCATCGGTATCTTGCAAGGTGGCCAGCCAGGAAGCGCCCTCCCCCTCGCCTTCACGCGTCAGCATCGTGCAGCGCGTGCGCGTCAGCACGTGCGCGCCCTTGTCCGCCGCGTCGATGGCGTTCAGCACCACCAGGCGCGCGTCGTCAACCCAGCCGTCGGAATACACGAAGCCGCGCTTGAACTCGGGTTTCAAGGGTGTGCCGGCCGCGTGGCGGGTCAGGTCGATGCCACTGGAGGCCGGCAGGATTTCCCGCTTCGCCAGCATGTCGTAGAGGAACAGGCCGGCGCGTATCAGCCAGGCCGGACGCTGGCCCTTGGCGTGCGGCATGACGAAGCGCAAGGGCCACATGATGTGCGGCGCCGAGCGCAGCAGCACTTCGCGCTCGATCAGCGCCTTGCGCACGAGGCCAAATTCATAGTATTCGAGGTAGCGCAGGCCGCCATGTATCAGCTTGGTCGATGCCGATGAAGTGTGCGCGGCCAGGTCGTCCTTTTCGCACAGCAGCACGGACAGGCCGCGGCCCGCCGCGTCGCGCGCGATGCCGGCGCCATTGATGCCGCCGCCCACCACCAGCACGTCGCATGCCATCGCTGTCTCCATACCCTGCTGTGCTGCGGCCATCGGGACTCCGTGTCTGTCGGGGGAAAGGCTGGCGAGGAAAGACTAGGCATCGCCGGCGACTGTCGTTAAGATCAATACAGATGTAATTCGAATGCAATATGGATAAGATACGCCAGATTGCGAATCGATAGCAACATATTTTTATCACTATTTGTTCGTTTTTGTTCGTTTTGTGATTTTTAAAGAGACAATCCCATGATTTTGAATCCCCGCCAGCGCCGCCTGCTCGAAGTGGTGCGCCAGAAGGTCACCATGTCTGTCGAAGAGCTGGCCCAGCAGCTGGACGTGACGCCGCAAACCGTGCGCCGCGACGTCAAGCAGATGGAAGAAGCGCGCCTGCTGGCCCGCTACCACGGCGGCGTCGGCTTGCCCTCGTCCGTGGAAAACATCGATTACAGCCAGCGGCAAGTGTTCAACAGCGACGCCAAGCGGCGCATCGCCGCCGCCGTCGCCGCGCAAGTACCGCACGGCTGTTCGCTGCTGATCAATATCGGCACGACGACCGAGGAAGTGGCGCGCGCGCTGGGCCGGCACACGGGTTTGCACGTGGTGACGAACAACCTGAACGTGGCCGCCATCCTGGCCGACAACGCCGCCTGCGAAGTCATCGTGGCCGGCGGCGTGGTGCGCGGGCGGGACCGCGGCATCGTCGGCGAAGCGACGATCGACTTCATCCGCCAGTTCAAGGTCGACATCGGCATCATCGGCATTTCCAGCATCGACGAAGACGGCAGCCTGCGCGACTTCGATGCGCGCGAAGTGAAGGTGGCGCAAGCCATCATCGAGCAATCGCGCGAAGTATGGCTCGTGGCCGACCAGCACAAATTCGGCCGCAAGGCGCTGGTGCGGCTGGCCGACCTGGCGCAAATCGACGTCTTGTTTACGGAGGCGCCGCCGCCGCCCCGCTTTGCCGAAGTATTGCGCGAAGCGGGTGTGAAGGTGGTGCTGGCCTGAGCGGGCCACGTTTCTGCATGAAAACCTCGCACTGTCGCGCGGGCAATACGCCGTGTGTGGGCAAGCACACGCAATGATATGAAATATTTATCAATTCGGCAAAAATGCTGTTACCATTGATGCAACAAGAGTTATTTTTTTAATCTTCCTCTCCGGCAATACGATTATTGGCTTGTTATTGCTTTTTATCTATCCAGAGCAAGAAAAAAGGAAAAACTCTTGCCGGTAAGTGATTTCCTGTGAAAACAGTGTTAAAACTACCTCAAGCACGATGATAGTTCCCAAACAAACCACTCGACAGCAAGCGTGAAGGCCTTAACCATGCCGGCAACGCCGCCCAGTGAAGGAAAAGAAATGAGCCATAATTTTGAAACGGCCGCCATGCCGCAAGCCGCCCATCCCAACAGCGTCCCCGTCAGCGAGCTGGAAGCCCACCTCGGTTACTGGCTGCGTTTCGTTTCCAACCACGTTTCCCACAGCTTCCAGAAGAAAGCCGAAGCCAATGGCGTGACGGTTTCCGAATGGGTGGTGCTGCGCGAAATGTTCCGCCTGGGCTGCACCTCGCCCACGGTACTGGCGCAAGTGTCCGGCATGAGCAAGGGCGCCGTCTCGAAACTGATCGACCGTCTGGAAAGCAAGGGCATGGTCAGCAAATCGATCCTGCTGGCCGACCGCCGCCAGCACTCGATCGAGCTGACCACGGAAGGCGAGGCGCTGGTGCCCGTGCTGGCCGGGATGGCCGACCAGAACGACGAGGAATTCTTCGGCAAGCTGCCGCGCCAGCTGCGCGACGACCTGCTCGAAGCGATGAAGGAAGTGGCGCGCACGCACCAGCTCAAGAGCGCGCCCCTGAACTGACAGCAGTAACACACGCGGCAAGGGTGACACGCTGGCGCGGGCGCTTCGGCTATGATGCTGGCCTGACTGTTTACCAGGAACACGCATGGCCCTGCACATCGAAACTCCCTTGCTCAACTCGCGCGCCCTGAGCCTGCACAGCGAACGCGCCATCTGGCTCAAGCTCGAAGCCTTGCAACCGCCCGGCTCCTTCAAAATCCGCGGCATCGGCCTCGCCTGCGAAGAATACGCGCGGCGCGGCGCCAGCCGTTTCATCTCCTCTTCCGGCGGCAATGCCGGCATCGCCGTCGCCTATGCGGGACGCCAGCTGGGCATTCCCGTCATCGTCGTCGTACCGGAAACGACCAGCGAACGGGCCAAGGCCCTGATCGCGCAGGAAGGCGCCAAAGTGATCGTGCACGGCGCCGCGTGGCAGGAAGCGAACGCGCTGGCCCAATCGATGCTCACGCCGCAAGACGCCTTTTTGCACCCATTCGACGATCCGCTGCTGTGGCAGGGGCACGCCGGCATGATCGATGAAGTGGCCACCGCAGGCCTGAAGCCGGACGCGGTGGTGCTGTCGGTGGGCGGCGGCGGCCTGCTGGCCGGCGTGGCCGAAGGCTTGCAGCGCAACGGCTGGGATGACGTGGCCATCGTGGCCGTGGAAACGCAAGGCGCGGCCTCGCTGGCGGCCGCCGTGGCTGCGCGCGAACACGTGGCCCTGCCGGCCGTGACGAGCATCGCCACCTCGCTGGCCGCGCGCCAGGTCTGCGCGCAGGCGTTTGCCATCAGCCAGACGCGCCCGCTGCACAGCGTGGTGGTGTCGGACCGGGCCGCCGTCGACGCCTGCCAACGCTTCATCACCGACCAGCGCCTGGTGGTGGAGCCGGCCTGCGGCGCGGCGCTGGCCGCCGTCTACGGCAAGGCGCCGGCACTGGCGCCCTACCGCAATGTGCTCGTCATCGTCTGCGGCGGCGTGACGGCCACCACGCAGCAGCTCGACCACTGGACTGCCACTCTGTAGCAGCTAAGGCGCCGCCTCGAGCAGGGCCACGCCATCGCGGCCCTGCCCCTTGGCGGCATACAAAGCCTGGTCGGCCAGGTCCAGCAGCTGCGCCGGCGTCAGCGCGCCTTCGCGGAAGATGGCCATGCCGATGCTGGTCGTCACCGCCAGCGGGCCGCTGGCCAGCGCGAACGGCTGGCGGATGGCGTCGATGATCTTGGCGCCGACCTGGCGCACTTCGGCCGCGCCGTTCACGCCTTCGAGAATGATCACGAATTCATCGCCGGCCAGGCGCGCCACCAGATCGCTGGCGCGCACGCTGCGCACCAGGCGCGCGGCGAATTCCTTCAGCACCTCGTCGCCCGCCTTGTGTCCCAGGCTGTCGTTGATGGCCTTGAAGCGGTCGATGTCGAGATAGGCCAGCGCCATCGGCGCGCGCGCGGCCCGCGTGCGCTGCATGCTTTGCGCCAGTTGCTCGTCGAAGCGGCGCCGGTTGGCGATGCCCGTCAGGGTGTCGGTGGCGGCGGCAAACTGCAGCGCCGTGTGCACCGCCTTGGTCTTGGTGATTTCGTGGATCAGGCCATACACGCCTTCCACCGCGCCGCTCTCGCCCACGTCGGGCACGTAGCTGGTCTGGAAGGCGCGCTGGCCGGCATCGCCCTCGCCGCCGATGGAGAATTCATACTCGACTTCCTCGCCCGCGAAGGCGCGCAGCAGGTACTCCTCGCGCAGCTGGTAGGCTTCCTCGCCCAGCACGTCGCGGATCGACTGCATCATGCTCTCCTGCCGCGACCTGCCGAACCATTTTTCAAACGTCGCGTTGATGAACTGATAGCGGTGCTCGCGGTCGATGTAGACGATCACCACGGGCACATGGTCCGTCAGCAGTTTCAAACGCCGCTCGCTGTCGCGCGTCTGCGCCTCGGCGATTTCACGCTCGGCCACCAGCGAATAGAAATCGCGGCTCAAGTCGCCGATCTCGTCGCGCCGCTCGATTTGCAGCACGTCGATCCCCAGGCGATGGCGACGGATCTCATGCACCTGGTGGCGCAAGCGCGCCAAAGGCTGCAACAGGCGCAGTACCACGCGCCAGCCGGCCAGGCCCGCCAGCGCCGCCAGCAGCACGGCGGCCAGCAGAATCTTGCTGCGGATCGCGTGCAGCGGCGCGAACGCGTCGCGCATCGGATACACGGACGCCAGTATCCAGCCCGTCGAGGCGATGCGGTGGTAGGCAAACAGCGCATCGACGCCTTGCGTGGTGGTGCCCGTCAGCCAGCCCTCGAAGCCCTGCATGGCGCGCCGCGTGGGCACGCTGACGGGGCCGTGCGCTTCGATATGCTGCATGATGCGCGACTTGTCGGGATGCTCGACGATCACGCCGGTGCTGGTCATGATGTACAGGTAGCCGCCCGGGCCCGGCTTGAGGGCGCCCAGCCGGCCCAGGAAATCGGGCTGGCGCAAGTTGACGCTGGCCGCCAGCACATAGCGCACGCCGCCCTGCGCGTCGAACACGGGCTGCGTCACCACCACGATGGGCATGCCGGAAATGCTGCCGTTGAGCGGCGCGGAAATCACCGAGCGCCGCGTCGCCAGCGTCTGTTCAAAGTAAGGACGGCCCTTCACGTTCAGCCCCGCCTGCGGCTTGAAGGGACTCACGCTGGCCAGGACGACGCCGTCGAGGCCGACCACGCCGGCCGAATAAAACTCCTTGCCCAGCACCGTTTGCGCGGCCAGGAAACGCTGCAGGCTGGCGCCGTCGTGCGCGCCGCCGGCCGCCAGGCTGTCGGCCATCGCGCGCAGCACATTGCGCTTCGCGTCGAGTTCTTCATCGATGAAGACGGCGGCGCTGGACAGCGAGACGTACTGCTGGCGCCCCGTCACGTCGCGCATGCCGCGCTCGGCCACGGCCAGGGTGGCCAGCGCCAGCGAGGCCACCGCGCCCAGCACGAGCAGGAAGACGACCACGCTCATGCGCGCCTTCAGACTGGCGGGCAGGCGCCGGCGCAGCCATGTGCGCCAGGTCGTCACGGCAGCTGCTGCAAATGCCGGCACAGGCGCTCGACCGATTCTTCCAGCGCCAGGGTGCCCGTATCCAGGGTCAGCGCGGCGGCCAGCGGCGCTTCATAGGGGGCCGACACACCCGTGAATTCAGCGATCCGCCCCGCGCGCGCCTTCGCGTACAGGCCCTTGACGTCGCGCGCCTCGCACACGGCCAGCGGCGTGCTGACGTGGACTTCGATGAAATGCGCCGCGCCGATGATGGCGGCGGCCATGGCCCGGTCGGCGCGGCTGGGCGAGATGAAGGCGGCGATGACGATCAAGCCTGCCCCGTTCATCAGGCGCGCCACTTCGGCCGTGCGGCGGATGTTTTCATGCCGGTCTTCGGGCGTAAAACCGAGGTCGCGGTTCAAGCCATGGCGCAGCTGGTCGCCGTCAAGCACCGTCACGGCGCGGCCCTGCACCTTGAGCCGGCGCGCCAGCGCCTCGGCGATACTGGATTTTCCGGCGCCGCTCAAGCCCGTCAGCCAGACCGTGGGGTGTTGTCCTGCTGTCATCACACTGCCTCTCTTTTGTAGAGCTGGCAATATAACAAAGCCGCGCAGGAAAGGACAGATTATCAGGCTGCGCTGCGCGCCTCCAGCAGCAACTGTCGTATCTCGGGCACGCAGGAGCCGCAATTGCCGCCCGCCTTGACGCAGGCCGTCACCTGCGCCGTCGTCGTCAGTTTTTGCTCCTGAATCGCGGCGCAAATGGTGTTGCGCCCCACGCCAAAGCACGAACACACGGTGGGACCGGCGTCGACGCCCTTGCCGATAGGCTGGCCCAGCAGCACGCCGGCGCGGTCCGCCGCATCCATTTGCGCGTGCGCGAACAGGCCCGCCAGCCAGCTGCGCGACGGCAGGTCGGGACGCGGCGAGACATACACGCATTGCGCGATGCGTCCCTCGTCCAGGTGCACGGCGCGGTACACGCCGGCGCTGGCGTCCGCGTAATCGAGCCAGTCGGCATTGTCGTCCGTGACGCCGAGCAGCGCGCGCGCCCAGGCGCCCAGATCCTCGATACGCTGGCGGCCGGCCAGTTCGTAGCGCAGGAACTGCTCGCCCTGGATGCGCGTCCAGTGCGCCACGCCGTCCAGATTCAAGGGCGTGCGGCTGAGCACAAACGCATGCCAGTGCACGCGGAACTGCTCGATGCGCACGGGCGTATGCTTGAATTCGGGTTCGCCCGAGACGGGGTCGACGACCGGGTTGACGACGGCGCCCACGCGCGCATCGGACGCATTCGCGTCGCTCCAGTGGATCGGCACGAAGACCTGGCCGCGCGCGATGCCGCCGCCATGCACGACGCGCGCCACCATCGCGCCCCAGGCGCTGGTGATGCGCGCCAGCTCGCCTTCGCGCACGCTGTACAGCAGCGCATCCTGCGGGTGGAGGTCGATGAATGCTTCGGCGACGTGGCCCGACAGTTTGGCCGCCTTGCCCGTGCGCGTCATCGTGTGCCACTGGTCGCGCACCCGGCCCGTATTCAGGATGAGTGGATAGTCCTCGTCGGGCATGTTGCGCGGCGCGCGCGGCGCCGTCGCCACGAAACGCGCGCGCCCATCGGCATGCGCGAAGCGGCCATCGCCGAACAGGCGCGCCTGATCCTGCGGCCACTGCTGCGGCGCCAGGGCATCGTATTGCGCTGCGCTCAGCGCCACCAGGTTCGACAGATTGAACAGGCGCTTTGTGGCCCCGTCGTTGCGGAAAGCGGACAGGCGCACATGTTCATCGAAGATGGCTTGCGGCGACGTGAAATCGAAGCCGGCATAGCCCATGCGCCGCGCCACGTCGCACAGCACGTCCCAGTCGGCGCGCGCTTCGCCGGGCGCCGGCAAAAAGGCCCGCTGGCGCGAGATGCGCCGCTCGGAATTGGTCACCGTGCCATCCTTTTCACCCCAGCCCAGGGCTGGCAGCAGCACGTCGGCATGCGCGTTCGTGTCCGACCCGGCGCTGATGTCCGACACCACCACCAGTTCACACCTGGCCAGCGCGCGGCGCACCTGGTCGGCGTCCGGCATGCTGACCAGGGGATTGGTGGCGATGATCCACACGGCTTTCACTTTACCCGCCTCGATGGCGTGGAACAGGTCGACCGCCTTCAGGCCAGGCTGGCTGGCGATGCGCGGCGAGTCCCAGAAGGTTTGCACGGCCTCGCGGTGCAGCGGTTTTTCGAGATCCAGGTGCGCCGCCAGCATATTGGCCAGGCCGCCCACTTCGCGCCCGCCCATGGCATTCGGCTGGCCCGTGAGGGAAAACGGTCCCATGCCGGGCTGGCCGATGCGCCCCGTCGCCAGATGGCAGTTGATGATGCTGTTGACCTTGTCCGTGCCGGAGGACGACTGGTTCACGCCCTGCGAAAAGGCCGTGACCACCTTGCGCGTGGCGGCAAACGCCTGGTAGAACGCCAGCAAGGCTTGCGGGTCGACCTTGCAGATGGCCGCCACCTGCAAGGGATCGCCGCAGTCCACGTGGGCGGCCGCCAGCGCCTCGTCGAGACCCGAACTGTGCCGCGTGACGAAATCATCGGCGATCACGCCCTCCTTCGCCAGATAGCACAGCAAACCGTTGAACAGCCACACGTCGGTGCCCGGTTTCACGGGCAGGTGCAAATCGGCCAGCTCGCAGGTGGCCGTGCGGCGCGGGTCGATCACCACCAGTTTCATGTGCGGCCGGCTTTCCTTGATACGCGTGATGCGCTGGAACAGGATCGGGTGGCACCAGGCCGTGTTCGAGCCCACCAGCACCACCATGTCCGCCAGTTCCAGGTCTTCATAGCAGCCCGGCACGATATCCTCGCCGAACGCGCGCTTGTGTCCCGCCACGGCCGACGACATGCACAGGCGCGAATTGGTGTCGATATTCGCGCTGCCCACATAGCCCTTCATGAATTTATTGGCGACGTAATAGTCTTCCGTCAGCAGCTGGCCCGAGACATACAGGGCCACGGCGTCGGGGCCGTGCTCGTTGATGATGGCGCGCAGGCCGCCGGCCACTTGGTCCAGCGCGGCATCCCAGGAAGCGCGCCGCAGGACGCCATCGACGCGCACCTGCGGCTGCAGCAAACGGTTGTCGAGGTCCAGGGTGTCGCCCAGGGCCGAGCCTTTCACGCACAGGCGGCCCTGGTTGGCCGGATGGTTGGTGTCGCCGGCGATGCGGATGGCGCCGTCGGGCAGGCGTGTCGCTTCCACGCCGCAGCCGACGCCGCAATACGGGCAAGTGGTTTTTACGGGCGTGCAGCTTGTCATGGGGAGGTCCTGTCAGGCGGCCTGGGCGCACAGCGCCTGGCCAAACAATAAATGGGCGCGCAGCTTGCTGATGTCGCGGCGCTGCTGGATCAGGTCGAAATACCAGGGACCGTCCTGCACGTCGCCATACAGCACGGCGCCAGCCAGGCGGTTGCCCTGCACCACCAGGCGCTTGTAGACGCCGCGGCGCGGATCGCGCAGCACCAGGTCTTCGCTGCCCTCGCCGCCGATGATGTCGCCGGCCGAATACAGGTCGATGCCCGTCACTTTCAGTTTGGTGGCGCTGGCTTGCTGCACGTAGCGGCGGTGGCCCGCGCCGGCCAGGTGCGCGCCGCACACGCGCGCCTGTTCCCAGATCGGCGCGACCAGGCCGAAGGTGGCGCGCCGGTGCTGCACGCATTCGCCCACGGCGTACACGCGCGGGTCGTAGCTTTGCAGGCAGTCGTCGACGACGATGGCCCGTTCGCAGTGCAAGCCGGCCGCTTGCGCCAGGGCGATGTTGGGGCGCACGCCGGCCGTCATCACCACCAGGTCGGCGGGGATCGACGTGCCATCGGCAAAGCGCACGCCCTGCACGCGGTCGGTGCCGACAATTTCAGCCGTTTGCGCCTGCATCAAAAACCGCAGGCCGCGCGCTTCCAGCGCCGCTTTCAGCAGCATCGACGCGGGCGCATCGAGCTGCTGGTTCATCAGGGCGCCGCTCATGTGCACGACGGTGACGTCCATGCCCTGGCGCTGCAAGCCGTTGGCCGCTTCCAGTCCCAGCAAGCCGCCGCCGATGACCACCGCGTGGCGGTGCGTGCGCGCCGCCTGCAGCATGGTATCGACGTCGCTGATGTCACGAAAACCGATCACGCCGGGCAGTTCGTGGCCCGGCACGGGCACGATGAAGGGCGTGGAACCGGTGGCCAGCAGCAGGCGATCATAGGCAACCGTGATGCCCGACAGCGATTGCACGGTGCGCGCCTTGCGGTCGATGCGCACCACGGGGTCGCCCGCGTGCAGGGTGATGCCGTTGTGCGCATACCAGTCGCGCGTGTGCAGCATGATGTCGTCCACCGACTTTTCGCCGGCCAGCACCGGGGAGAGCAGGATGCGGTTGTAATTGCCGTGCGGTTCGGCGCCGAATACGGTGATGTCGTACAGGTCCGGCGCGAGTTTCAACAGTTCCTCGACCGTGCGCATGCCGGCCATGCCGTTGCCAACCACGACTAAAGACGGCCGCGCGGCGGTGTTCATATGGCCACCCACACCATGTCGGCAAACACGCGCGCGGGCCACGCAGCGACGGAATGCTCGGGCGCTTCGATGCACTCGCCGCTGGCCAGGTCGAAGTGCTGCTTGTAGATGGGCGAGGCCACCACGACGCGCTCGCCGATGCTGCCGACGAGACCCCGCGAGAGGACGGAAGCGCCCGCGTTCGGGTCGACATTGTCGATGGCGTACACGCGCGGTGCCGCATCGCCGACGCGGAAGACGGCCACGTGGCGCCCATTCAGCAGCGCACACACGCCCGTGTCGGGCACGATGTCGGCCAAGGGGCAGATGGCGACCCAGTTGTCGGCGCTGGCGCCGGAAAGTTCATTCATCGCATTCATGGCTCAAGCCTCCACGGCAAGGATGGGGATCACGGTGCTGCGGCGTTCCATCTCGGTGGCGGGCCGGATCTGGCCCCGCTCTTCGACGAACACCACGTTTTCATCGTTCTTCTCGCTATTGACGAAGTGGCGGAAGCGCTGGCGCACGGCGGGGTTGGACACGGCTTCCTTCCACTCGCAGGCGTAGGTGTCGACCACGTGCTGCATGTCCGCTTCCAGTTCCGCCGCCATGCCCAGGCTGTCGTCGATGATGACGCGCTTGAGATAATCGAGACCGCCTTCCAGGTTGTCGCGCCATACGCTGGTGCGTTGCAGGCGGTCGGCCGTGCGCACGTAAAACATCAGGAAGCGGTCGACATAGCGCACCAGCGTGGCTTCATCAAGATCGGAGGCGATCAGTTCCGCATGGCGCGGCTTCATGCCGCCATTGCCGCACACGTACAAATTCCAGCCCTTTTCCGTGGCGATCAGGCCGATGTCCTTGCCCTGCGCCTCGGCGCATTCGCGCGTGCAGCCGGAGACGCCGAACTTGATCTTGTGCGGCGTGCGCAAGCCCTTGTAGCGGTTTTCCAGCTGGATGGCAAAGCCCACGCTGTCGGCCACGCCATAGCGGCACCAGGTGGAGCCGACGCACGATTTCACCGTGCGCAGCGACTTGCCGTAGGCGTGGCCCGACTCGAAGCCGGCCGCGATCAGTTCTTCCCAGATGGCCGGCAACTGGTCGACTCTTGCGCCGAACAGGTCGACCCGCTGGCCGCCCGTGATTTTCGTGTAGAGACCATATTTTTTCGCCACCATGCCCACGGCGATCAAGCCGTCGGCCGTCACTTCGCCGCCCGGCATGCGCGGCACCACCGAGTACGTGCCATCCTTCTGGATATTGCCGAGGAAGTAATCGTTACTGTCCTGCAGGCTGGCGTGCACGGGCGACAGCACGAAATCGTTCCAGCACGAAGCGAGGATATTCGCCGCCACGGGTTTGCACACGTCGCAACCAAGGCCCTGGCCATGCGCGCCCAGGAGTTCGCCGAAGCTGCGGATTTTGCCCACGCGGACCAGGTGGTGCAATTCCTGGCGCGAGTACGCAAAGTGCTCGCACACGTGGTTGTTGACGGCCAGGCCCTGCTTCTGCATTTCCGCCTTCATGATCTGCGTGACCAAAGGCACGCAGCCGCCGCACGCGGTGCCGGCCTTCGTGCAGCTTTTCAGGGCAGCTATGGTGGTGGCGCCATCGGCGACGGCCGCGCACAGCGCGCCCTTCGACACGTCGTTGCACGAGCAGATTTGCGCCGACTCGGGCAAGGCGTCCACGCCCAGGCCGACCTTTTGCTGGCCGTCGGCCTGCGGCAAAATGAGAAATTCGGGGAATTCGGGCAGCTCGATTTTATTGAGCATCATCTGCAGCAAGGTGCCATATTCGCTGGCGTCGCCCACCATCACGCCGCCCAGCAGATATTTGCCGCAATCGGAGACGACGATTTTCTTGTAGATCTGCTTGCGTTCATCCATGAACTGGTAGGAGCGGCTGCCCGGCGCATTGCCGTGCGGGTCGCCCAGGCTGGCCACGTCCACGCCCATCAGTTTGAGCTTGGTGCTCATGTCGGCGCCCTTGAACGTGGCTTCGCCCTCTTCCTGCAACAGGTGGCGCGCCGCGATGCGGGCCATTTCGTAGCCTGGCGCCACCAGGCCGAAGACCAGGCCGCCCCACAGCGCGCATTCGCCGATCGCGTAAATATCCGGGTCGGACGTGACGCAGCTGTCGTCGATGGCGATGCCGCCGCGTGGCCCCACCTCCAGGCCGCAGGCGCGCGCCAATTCATCGCGCGGGCGGATGCCGGCCGAGAAGACGATCATGTCCGCTTCCAGGTGGCTGCCGTCGGCGAACTGCATGCGGTGCGTGGCAGCCTCGCCATCGACGATGGCCAAGGTGTTCTTTTGCGTGTGCACGGTCACGCCCAGCTCTTCGATCTTGCGGCGCAGGACGCGCGCGCCGCCTTCGTCGACCTGCACGGCCATCAGGCGCGGCGCGAATTCCACCACGTGGGTGTCGAGCTTCAAATCGCGCAAGGCTTTCGCGCATTCGAGGCCCAGCAATCCCCCGCCGATCACCACGCCCGTGGTGGACTTTCCACCCCAGGCCAGCATGGCTTCCAGGTCTTCGATGGTGCGGTAGACGAAGCAGCCATCTCTATCCTTGCCCGGCAGCGGCGGCACGAACGGCGTCGAGCCGGTGGCGAACACCAGCTTGTCGTAGGCCAGCACTTCACCGGTGCTGGCCGTGACGGTTTTGGCCGCGCGGTCGATGGACACGGCGCGCGCATTGAGCTTCAGGACGACGTTGCCCTTGTCGAAGAAGCCGGGCGCCACCAGGGACAGGTCTTCCGCCGATTTGCCGCTGAAAAATTCGGACAGGTGCACCCTGTCGTAGGCGGGGCGCGGCTCTTCGCACAAGACCGTCACGGACAGGCGCGTGTTGTTTTCCAGCGCCAGGCGTTCAAGGAATTTGTGTCCGACCATGCCATGGCCAAGGACGACGATGTTCAAGGGGTGGTTCATGCTTGTCTCCTCAGGCCGCGGCCATGTTCGGTTCGGCCGCTGCACGGGTAAAGCGCACGGCGATGGCGCACAGGGCCGAGATCACGACCAAGGCGCTCAGGATGATCAGGGTCTGGCGGATGTCGCCCGTGCCCTTCATCAGGAATCCGGCCGCCACGGCGCCCACGTTGCCGCCCGCGCCGATGATGCCGGCCACGCCGCCCAGGGCCTTGCTGTCGATGAAAGGCACCAGCGCGTAGGTCGCGCCGCACGCCATGTGAGTGAACAGGCCGAAGACCAGCATGGCGATGACGGCCCAGGTGACGCTATCGACCTTGGCAAACCACAGCAGGCCCACGCCTTCGCCGATCATCAGCATGAACAGCAGGGTGACGCGGCTGTTCAGGTTGCCGCGCAGGGCCAATTTATCCGACATCCAGCCGCCCAAGGCGCGGGCAAACAGCGCCAGCAAGCCGAAGCTGCCGGCGGCCAGGCCGGCCGATTTCAGGGACAGGCCGAAATGGTCGACGTAGTACACGGCGGCGATATTGTGGATGAAGATTTCGATGCCGAAGCAGGCCCCGTAGGTGACGAACAGCAGCCAGACGCGGTAGTTGGAACTGGCCGCCTTGAAGCTGTCCCAGCCCCCCTTTTTACCACCCTCGATGGCGGTGCCTGCGGCGCGCAAGTCCGAGTAATTCCCTTCAGGGCAATCCTGCGTATAGCGCCAGTAGAGAACGGCCATCACCAGCATCAGCACGCCCGGCACCAGCAGGGCCACGCGCCAGCCCAGCGATTCGGACACGCCCAGCATGACTACGGCGCCCAGCAGCAGGGGCATCAGCGCCTGCGCCGCACCGCCGCCCGCATTGCCCCAGCCGGCGGCCGCCGCGTTGGCCGTGCCGACAACACGCGGGGCGAACATCACGGAGGTGTGATATTGCGTGATGACAAAGCTGGCGCCGACGGCGCCGATGCCCAGGCGGAAGAACAGAAAGCTTTCATAGCTTTGCGAAGCGGCCACGCCCAGCACGGGAATGGCGCCCAGCAGCAGCAAGCCCGTGTAGGTCTTGCGCGGGCCGTAGCGGTCGCACAAGGGCCCGACGATCAGACGCACGAGGATGGTGATGGCGACGGCCGCGATATTGATGTTGGCCACTTGCGCCAAGGAAAGGCCGAACTCGCCCTTGATGACCGGCATCAGGGGAGCGCAGGCGAACCAGGCGAAGAAACACACGAAGAATGCCATCCACGTCAGGTGGAATGCGCGCATGGGCGGCGTGGCGAGGGAGAAGAGCGCGATGCGCGTTGCTTTTTGGCTGGCCATATAGGTTCCCGAAGTATCCCGAAAATAACAAAAATGCAAACAAAAACGGCGCCCGCCCCCGCCGATGAAAAATCAGCCTGGGCGGACGCCGTTGTCCATGTGGTCCGTCGTTGGACCGTTGTGCGTTTATTCAGGGGATCGCCGTTGATCCGTAACTCTTGTGTAGCAAGCGCCGTGCCAGCTTGCCGCACGGGCAAACGCCCTTATCGATACGAGGTTTGCGCCAGATCATGGCCAATCACGGTGCAAGCACGCCACTTGCTGGTGCATGCGGGAACCAGTACGTGGCATTTCTTGTCTAAACCACATCTGAAGCAGTAGCGGGAGGCCACGATGGTCAAGACACTGCGACGACGACGCTTAAGGCCACCTTGGCCGCCATGGCTGGCATGTGCGTGTGCCGGGCTGCTGCTCATAACATGGAGCAACACTGCCGCCGCGCAAGAGCCGAAGGAACACAGCGAGCTCGATGCCACCGTCGTCGCGCCCTTCCACGCCGCGCGCGGCGAGCGGGTCACGCAGGCGCGCACATTTGTCCTGCGCCTCGCCTATCCCGACGAAGGGCGCAGCCATGCCGTGCGCTGGAGCCTGACCTTGTCCGGCCCGGGGCCGCAAGGGGCCGTGCTGCGGCGCTGGTCGGGCACGGAACAGGTGGGGACCAAAGGCAAAAGCGTGAACTTGCCCTGGGATGGCCGCGCCGACGCCGATGCGCGCGAACGGCGCGTGCTGGCGCCGGAAGGCTTGTACGAACTGCGCCTGCTGGCCGTGGCCGATGCCGGCACGCCGCAGCAAGCGCAGGTGGAACAGCAATGGCACGTCCAGGTGAAGCGTGGCGCCAGCACGGCGCCCAGGGTACCCGCCTTCCAGGCCGGCCTGCAACAACTGCCCAGCCTGGAAGGCCAGCCCGCCTACCGCATCGTCTACGCCAACCTGCATAGCCAGACGCGCCACAGCGACGGCGGCGCGGCGCTCGACGCCTGCCGTGGCGCGCAAGACCCGCAAACGGCGCCCTTCGGCCCCATCGATGCCTATAAATATGCGCAAGAACACGGACTCGACGCCCTGCTGACATCCGAGCACAATCACATGTACGACGGCTCGGACGGCACCAACGCCGCTGCCACTGCCGCCGAAGCGACAGCCCTGTACCAGACGGGGCTGGCCGAAGCGGCCGCGTATTCGGCCGCCCACCCCGGCTTTCTGGCCCTGTACGGCATGGAATGGGGCGTCATCAACAAGGGCGGCCACCTGAACATTTTCAATAGCGAGCAATTGCTGGGCTGGGAACGCAATGCCCTGGGCGAATTGCTGGCCGACGTGGAAACGCCGAAGGGCGATTACGCGGGCCTGTACAGCTTGATGCGCGAACGGGGCTGGATCGGCCAGTTCAACCATCCCGCCTATACAGGCCAGTTTCTCGTCAACGGCCAGCCGCTCGGCTACACGCCGGACGGCGACGCGGCCATGGTGCTGTGCGAAGTCATGAACACGTCCGCGTTTTCCACGAATGACGAGGAAACGGAAAACCGGCGCAGCAATTACGAGGCAGCCTGCAACCGGGCCCTGGCGGCCGGCTACCACGTGGCTTTCAGCAGCAACCAGGACAACCACTGCGCCAACTGGGGCGCCTCGTATGGCAACCGCACGGCCGTGCTGGTGGCCAGCCCGGCCGCCGGCACGCCCGTGTCACGCGACGGTTTCCTCGACGCGCTGCGCGCGCGCCGCGTCTACGCCACCATGGACAAGCACGCACAACTGCTGTTCACGGCGAATGGCAAGCTGATGGGCGAGCGCTTCGACAACCGCGGCCCCCTGCACCTGGCCACCAGCTTCAGCAACAGCGCGGGACGGCAAGCGGCCGACGTCGCCATCTTCCACGGCGTACCGGGCGGCAACGGTTCCGTTACCCCCATCTCGGACCAGGCCGAGCTCACCGTCACGCCCGCGCCCGGCCCCCATTTCTATTACGCGCGCCTGACGCAGGACGATGGCAACATCGTCTGGTCGGCACCCGTGTGGGTCAATCAGTTGCCGTGATGGCGGCAGGACGGGCGGCATTCTGGGCCATCAGTTCGGCCACCCAGTCGATAAAGACGCGCAGTTTCTTGCTGACATGGCGATTCGGCGGATAGGCGAGATAGAGCGGCATGGGATCGACCGTCCATGCTTCGAACAGCGGCAGCAGCTCGCCCCTGGCCACGTGCGGGCGCGCCATATAATCGGGCAGCCACAGCACGCCCAGCCCCGCCACCCCGGCCGCCAGGTAGGCGTTGCCGTCGTCGATCGACAGCACGTACTGGCCATGGATTTTGACGCTCTGGCCCTCGCGGTGCATCACGTAGGGAAAGCCGTTGCCGCTGCGCCCCCAGCGAAAGCGCACGATGCGGTGCGCGCTGTCCTGCAAGTCCAGCGGATGCAAGGGCGTGCCCACCCGTTCCAGGTAGGCTGGCGCCGCATACACGCCCAGCGGCAAGTCGGCGAGCTTGCGCGCCATCAGCGACTGGTCGGTGATGGCACCGCCGCGTATCACGCAATCGACATTGTCGGCGATCACGTCGACCATGCGGTCGCTGGCGCCCATGTCGAGCACAATATCGGGATACAGCGCATGAAACCCGGGCAGCGCCGGCACCAGCAGCAAGGCGGCGAGCGGACTGGGCACGTCCACCCGCAACTGGCCCCGCGGCAAGGCGGCGGCGTGCGGCAAGCTCGTTTCGATTTCTTCCAGGGTATCGAGCACCTGCACGATGCGCTCGTAGTAGGCGGCGCCATCGGCCGTCACATTGACCTTGCGCGTGGTGCGGTTCAGCAGTTTCAGGCGCAGCCGCGCCTCGAGCTGCTGCACCAGCTGCGTCACCGTGGTGCGGCTCATGTGCAAGGTCGCGGCAGCCCGCGTAAAACTGCCTGTCTCGACCACCCGCACGAACGCCTTCATCGCATCAAACCTGTCCATCCGCACCTCAGCCATTCGATTGTTTGGATTATACAAACAGTGCAGACGATTCTGGCCGCTTTATCAGCAGGCCGGCAGCAGATAAAGTGTTCTCCAGGCAGCAACTTCGCTGCATCAAAAAGGAAAACTGATGAAACGCGACGTCGTATTCCCTCCGGGCCGCCAGGCCCTGTATGAACAGAACCGTTATTCGCCCGCCGTGCGCGCCAACGGCCTGCTGTTTGTCTCCGGCCAGGTCGGCAGCCGCGAAGACGGCTCGCCCGAACCCGGTATCGAGGCCCAGGTCCGGCGCGCCTTCGACAACCTGAACGCCATCTTGCAAGCCGCCGGCTGCACTTTCGACGACGTGCAGGACGTGACCATTTTTATCGTCGACCCGCAGGCTAACTTCCAGCGCATCTGGGATATCGTGCAGGCAGAGTATTGGGGCCAGGCGCCGCACCCGACGGTCACGGCCGTGGGCGTGACGTGGCTGTATGGTTTCCAGTTCGAAATCAAGGTGGTGGCGAAGCTGCCTGGCCACCACCTTGCGCCTTGAGGCGCGCAGGAGAAATAGCGGCAGGTTTTCGCTCGCACGATTGCCCGCCGCTAGGTTTGCTGGCACTGACCTATGGCAACATGGCAACGCCGCCAACCCATGCCAGGAAATGGAATGAAACCAAAAGCGCTGATCATCGCCAATATTGAAGAATTCTTGCTGGAGCCGCTGAGCGCAGCTGGCTTCAAGTTCTCGCCTAGCCAGCTGACCTTCAAGCGCGCACAGGACGAATTCGTCCAGGCCATCCATTTCCAGGCCAACCGCCATAACGAAGAGGATGTCTGCGCAGCATTCTGGAGCCACTATCAGGTCTCGTCCAGAGCCTGTACAAGCTGGCACAAGGCCCGTTACGGCTATGAACCTGTCAACAATATCGTTGGCGAGGTGGCGGACTGGAATATCAAAAACTGGCAATTCCCTGTCATCGATGGCAAACAGGACAAAGAACACCAGCTCGTCGATCCGGCCCATCGGGCAACAGTCATGGCCTGCCTGCGGGACAATCTGCTGGAGTTGGCCCTTCCCTGGCTAGACCACCATTCCAACTGGGAAAATGCGGCCCTGGCCCTGGTTGAAACGCACGACTCGCATGCCAGGGCCTGCGACTTTTATCTGATGGCCGGCAAGCAGGAACAAGCCTTGTGGGCCTTGAACGAAGGCATTGCCTACTGGGAAAGAAACCCCAAGGCATCTTATCCGCAAGAAAAAGAGGAAATCGCTTTGCGCATGGAGAAATACGTCCATGCCTGAAATCACGTGCCCCTACGACGGCGACTGCGGGCGCCGCTTCGCCCCCAGCGCAATGGATGCCGCGGATGGCGCGTTTTTAACAACGGCTATCGCCAAAAAAATGACCTTCATGTTCCTGCACTGCCCCGCATGTGCAAGGATGTTCCAGTTCAATCCCGTCGCCTGGACGGCGCAGGCTTGCGAGGCGGTCGCGCCGAAGGCCGCGCGGGTAGCGAAGAAAAGCGGCAAGCAGCTGGAAAAATTGCTGGCAAGGGAAAAAGTGGCCCTGCCCCTGGCCTATCTCGAGCACCTGCGCAGTGGAAAATCGCGTTCCGATGTGGCGATTTTCACGGATGAAGATCACTTCACGCTGTACAGCCTGGACCAGCTGTGTCAGGACGTCGATGTGGATGGAAGCAGCTATCTGGCAGTCCGGCAGCTGGCAGGCTTTGCGCTGGCCCTGGCGCAAGCGGCGGGAACTGGTTCGAAGCAGGCGGCACCGTTCAGTCCTGCCGAGCTGGCAGCTTGCCTGGCCATCGGCGAGGAAGCCACGCGCATCCTGTTCATCGACAGCCGCGACAACGATACATTGTGGATTTATCACCCTGACGGCGGCGATGTCGACAGGACGCGGCTCACAGTGAGTGCATTGCTCGGGCCTGGCGCCCCTTGAGGGCGCAACACGCCGCAGATTCTGCGGCCTGACTCTATTCCAGCAAACAATATTTGAAAAACATGTTATTTTTAAAATAGTCGTTCATAGACACTGGTTCCCCGCAGCAATCCATGGCACCATGGATGCGCCGTTTTGCCTGCAACGCGGCCTCCATCGGACCAACCAGGAACCCTCTATGTCGTCATATCGCACTCTCGCCGGCAGCATGCTGCTCGGCCTGGCCGCAGCGGGCATTGCCCATGCGCAAGCTCCTTCCCCCGCCGCCGCTGCTCCGGCCGATCCCCATTTGTGGCTGGAAGAAGTCCTCGGCGACAAGCCGCTGGCCTGGGTCAGGCAACACAACGCCGTCGCCACCAAAGAGCTGGAAGCCCAGCCCGGCTTCCCGGCCCTGCAGGCGCGCCTGAAGACCATCCTCAACTCGAAGGAACGCATTCCCTACGTCAGCAAGGAAGGCGAGTTTTACTACAACTTCTGGCGCGATGCCCAGCACGTGCGCGGCATCTGGCGCCGCACCACGCTGGCGCAGTATCAATTGGCCGAACCCGCCTGGGAAACCGTGATCGACCTCGACCAGCTGGCCGCCGGCGAGAGTGAAAACTGGGTCTGGGGCGGCGCCTCCTGCCTGTATCCGAAGGGCGAACGCTGCCTCATTTCCCTGTCGCGCGGCGGCGGCGACGCCAAGGTGGTGCGCGAATACGACGTGGCCAAGCGCGCCTTTGTCGACGGCGGCTTCACCCTGCCCGAAGCGAAAGGCAGCGCCAGCTGGATCGACCAGGATACCCTGTTCGTCTCCACCGATTTCGGCCCCGGCTCGATGACCAGCTCCGGCTACCCGCGCATCATCAAGCAGTGGCAGCGCGGCACGCCGCTGGCGCAGGCGCAAACGCTGTATGAAGCCAAGCCCGACGACCTGAGCGTCGGCGCCTACAAGGATTTCACGCCCGGCCACGAACACCAGTTCATCGAGCGGCAAATCGATTTCTATAGCGGCGAAATGTTCCTGCGCGACGGCGCCGAATTGAAAAAAGTGCCGAAACCGGACGACTCCACGGCCTTCACCGTGCGCGACCAGCTGGTCATCACCCTGCGCTCGGACTGGAAGGTCAATGGCAAGACCTATGTGCAAGGCTCCTTGCTGGCCACGGATTTCAAGGCCTTCATGCAAGGCAAGCAGGAACTGGAAGTGCTGTACGCGCCCACGGCCACGTCGTCGCTGGACAATGTCACGGCGACCAAGTCGGCCATCCTCGTGACCACCCTGGACAAAGTGAAAAACCGCCTGACGGAACTGCGCCACGTGAACGGCAAGTGGCAGCGCCGCGCCGTCGATGCGCCGAAGCTGGGCACCCTGGCCGTCAGCGCGCTCGACCCGGTCGAATCGGACCAGTACTTCCTGACGGTGACCGACTTCCTCAACCCGACCACCCTCTACCTGGCCACGGCGCAAAGCGACAAGCGCACGAAAATCAAGTCGCTGCCCGCCTACTACGACGCGGCGCCGTACAAGGTGGAGCAGTTCGAATCGACGTCGAAGGATGGCACCAAGGTGCCGTATTTCGCCATCATGGGCAAGAAGACCAAGTTCGATGGCAGCAACCCCACGGTGCTGTATGGCTATGGCGGCTTCGAAGTGTCGCTCAAACCGAGCTACAGCGGCACCACGGGCGTGGCGTGGCTGGAAAAAGGCGGCGTGTACGTGCTGGCGAATATCCGCGGCGGCGGCGAGTTCGGTCCCCGCTGGCACCAGGCGGCGCTGAAGGAAAACCGCCAGCGCGCGTATGACGATTTCATCTCGGTGGCGCAGGATCTGATCAAGCGCAAGGTCACCAGCCCGCGCCACCTGGGCATCATGGGCGGCAGCAATGGCGGCCTGCTGACGGGCGCCGTGCTGGTGCAGCGTCCCGACCTGTTCAACGCCGTCGTCAGCCAGGTGCCGCTGCTCGACATGCGCCGCTATAACAAGATGCTGGCGGGCGCCTCGTGGATGGGAGAATACGGCGACCCGGACGTGGCGGAGCAATGGGCTTACATCAGCAAGTACTCGCCGTACCAGAACGTCTTCAAGGACAAGAAATATCCGCGCGTGCTATTTACCACCTCGACGCGCGACGACCGGGTCCACCCCGGCCATGCGCGCAAGATGGTGGCGAAGATGGAAGAGCAAGGCCACGACGTGCTGTACTGGGAAAACACGGAAGGCGGCCATGCGGGCGCGGCCAACAACGACCAGCAGGCGCTGATGTGGGCGCTGACCTACACCTTCCTGCTGGAGCAGCTGAAGTAAAGTGGTGGTGTCGGATTACGCGCTCACGCGCCTCGGCGGCCCCGCTAATCCGACCTGCCCGGCATATCGGTCTTCAAAGCCGTAGGTCGGGTTAGCCCACCGGGCGTAACCCGACAAACATTGTTGACTTGGGCCGGTGCCAAAATATCCTTACTTCGCCTGCGCGCTGGGGCGTTCCGCGATGCGGTCGCGGTAAGCCTGCAGGTTCTGTAACCCTTCCGCGCCGGGCCGGTACTTCATCAGCCCGCGCGCGAATTCCAGGGCGCAGAAGGCCGTGATGTCGGCAATCGTGAAACGCTCGCCGGCGATGTACGGCTGCTGCGCCAGCACCTGGTCCAGCCATTGCGCCGTCTCGCGCAGCTTGCCCGCCTGCGCCGTGGCGAAGTCGGGAAACTGCGGATTTTCCAGCGCCACCAGGGCCGGATGGCCGTGGCGCACCCAATTGGCGGCGGCGCTGAACAAATGCAGTTCCACGCGGCGGTCGGCCATTTCAATGAAGGCACGCTCTTCAAAGCCTTCGCCCATCAGGTTCGGCTGCGGCTGCAAGCCTTCCAGGTAAGTGCAGATGGCGCGCGTCTCGGTCAGCACGCGCCCATCGTCCAGCTCCAGCACGGGCACACGGCCCAGCGGGTTTTTCGCCAGGAAGGCGGGATCGCGGTGCTGGCCCGCCATCAGGTCGAGCGCCACTTCCTCGATGCCGGTGATGCCCTTCTCGGCGATGAACATGGTGACGCGGCGCGGATTGGGCGTGCGGGGGCTGATGGTCAGTTTCATGTGCTTGGGTCTCGTCTCGTTATGGTGTTGGACTATCGGCTGCGGCACCAGCCTGTGGCAATGCAGCCAGGCGCCCATCATACCAGCGCACCGCCATGGTGCGGCATCCCTGGCGCGTTGACTTTGCCCCCGTTTCCACTTAGATTGCTGTACGGGAACGCTGGCTGTCAGTTCAGCGATGTCCCGCTACCGCCATCCACGCTCGCGGCCTACCCGGCTGGCGGGCGTTTTACCCATGAACGAAGGGCATACCATGCATCGCACACCGACTCCGCGTTTCCGCCGCAGCCAACTGGCCGCCGCCGTCCTGGCACTGACCGCCGTCACCGCCTTTACCACGGGCCACGCCGCCCCCGCCGCCAAATACGCCTCGGCCAGCCACGCCCTCGGCACCACCACGCAGCTGCCGCGCGGCGTCACGCCCTTGCACTATGCGCTGTCGATCACGCCGGATGCCGCCGCCTCGACCTTCAAGGGCGCAGCCGCCATCAAGGTCGCCGTCGACGCGCCGACCAGCAGCATCACCTTCAATGCCCTGAACCTGGCGTTTTCCGGCGCCGCCATCGAAGGCGCGGGCGGCAGCAAGCAGGTGATGCGCAAGATCGATATCGATGCGGACAAGCAGACGGCCACCGTGCATTTCGCCCAGCCGCTGGCCAAGGGCGAGTACCTGTTGCGCATCGACTACAGCGGCAAGATCGGCACGCAGGCGACGGGCCTGTTCTCGCTCGACTACGACACGCCGCAAGGACGCCAGCGCGCGCTGTACACGCAGTTCGAGAATTCGGATGCGCGCAGCATGCTGCCATCATGGGATGAACCGGACTACAAAGCCACCTTCGCGCTGGACGTGATCGTCCCGAGCAGCCAGATGGCCGTCGGCAACATGCCGATCGCCAGCAGCGAGGACCTGGGCAATGGCACCAAGCACGTGCGCTTCGCCACCACGCCGCGCATGTCGACGTATCTGCTGTTCTTCGGCCTGGGCGACTTCGAGCGCGCCACGGCCATGAGCGACGGCACGGAAATAGGCGTCATCACGAAGAAAGGCGCGCTGGCGCAAAGCCGCTTCGCGCTCGACGAATCAGCCGCCCTGCTGCGCGAATACAACGATTATTTCGGCGTGCGCTACCCGCTGCCCAAGCTCGATAACATCGCCGCGCCGGGCCGCAGCCAGTTCTTCGGCGCCATGGAAAACTGGGGCGCCGTCTTCACCTTCGAATACGGCCTGCTGCTCGACCCGACCATCTCGACGCAGACCGACAAGGAAAACATCTACACCACCCTGTCGCATGAAATGGCGCACCAGTGGTTCGGCGACCTGGTCACCATGCGCTGGTGGGACGACCTGTGGCTCAACGAAGGCTTTGCGTCGTGGATGGAAAGCCGCACGACGGAGCGTCTGCACCCCGAGTGGAACACGGCCCTGTCCAACGTCGGCGGGCGCGAATCGGCCATGAGCCAGGATGCGCTGCGCACCACGCACCCGGTGGTGCAGCGCATCGCCACCGTGGAACAAGCCAGCCAGGCCTTCGACGGCATCACCTACCAGAAGGGCGAAGCGGTGATCCGCATGCTCGAAGCGTATGTGGGCGCCGACACGTGGCGCACGGCCGTGCGCAGCTACATGCGCAAGCATGCGTATGGCAATACGGTGTCGGACGACCTGTGGCGCGAAGTCGATGCGGCCGCCGGCAAGCCCGTCAGCGCCATCGCCCATGATTTCACCCTGCAGCCGGGCGTGCCGATGGTCACCGTGAGCGACGCCGTGTGCAGCAAGGGCAGTACGCGCGTGACCTTGACGCAAACGGAGTTTTCCAAGGACCAGCCGGACAAGAAGCCGCTGTCGTGGAAAGTGCCGGTGATCGCCTCGACGGTCGGCAACGGCAAGCTGGCCAAGGTGGTGCTCAAGGATGGCAAGGCGACCCTGAACGTGCCAGGCTGCGGCGCCCTGCTGGTGAACGCGGGCCAGAGCGGCTACTACCGCACCCTGTACGCGCCAGCCGGCACGCGCGCGCTGGCGGGCAGCTTCGCGCGCCTGGCGCCGATCGACCAGCTGGGCTTGCTGGCGGACAGCCAGTCGCTGGGCATGGCGGGCTTGCAGGACCCGGCCGGCTTCCTGGAACTGGTGAAAGCCACGCCGCTGTCGGCCGATCCGCAAGTGCTGGGCCGGGTGGCCGCTTCGCTGAACAGCCTGTATGAACAGTACGCGGGCGAGAGCGTGGAAAGCAAAGCGCGCCAGCAGGCTTTCGGCCGCTTCGCCATGGCGCGCCTGGCGCCGATGATGGCGCAGACGGGCTGGGAAGCGCGCGCCGGCGAAGCGTCGAGCGTGGCAACCCTGCGCGGGCGTCTGATTGCCATCCTCGGCGACATGGGCGAACCGGGCGTGATCGCGGAAGCGCGCCGCCGCTACGCAGCCAGCGAACAGGCAGGTGAGCAAAATCCGTCCGCCATGCCCGCGCCGCTGCGCCGCACCATCCTGGGCGTCGTGGCCCAGCATGCGGACGCCGCCACCTGGGAGCAGCTGCACGCCAAGGCGCAGCAGGAAAAGACGCCGCTGGTCAAGAACCAGCTGTACGACTTGCTGGCGTCGACCGACGATGCGGCCCTGGCGCAGCGCGCACTGGCGCTGGCGCTGACGGATGAACCGGGCGTAACCAACAGCCCTGCCATGATCTCGCGCGTGTCGCGCACGCATCCGGAACTGGCCTTCGACTTCGCGCTGGCGCACCTGGAGCAAGTCAATGCGCGCATCGACGCCAGCTCGCGCAGCCGCTACTTCCCGCGCCTGGCGGCCGGTTCGGCGCAGCCGGACATGATCGCCAAGCTGGAAGCGTATGCACAGGCCAACCTGCCGGCCAGCGCGCGCGGCGACGCCGACAGTTCCGTGGCCGGCATCAAGTACCGCATCAAGGTGCGCGCCGAGCGCCTGCCTGCCGTCGACGCGTGGCTGGCGAAGCAAACGGGTTAACAGGGGAGCAACCAACCTCCCGGCGCCTGGCGTCGGGAGGAAGAAATCGCAGGCAAAAAAAACCGGCTTCGCAAAGTGCGGTAGCCGGTTGAAACGCTGTATCAGAGCGCAGGGATAAAACGGAAAACACATGAAAAAGTGGAAATCGTGCCGGTCATTGAGGTGTCCGGCAACCTTGCGCCCGGGGTTTCCGTGCGCCATGTATCCACTATGCCAGTCCTTCCCTCGGGCAGGCTTAGGACTTCATTAAAGCCCCCGTATTTTCCCGCTTTTACCCCGCATGCCTTGCCATCGCAGCAATTTCACGCTGCGCCAGCCTGTCTGGTGCCGATGGTTGAGCTCACCGGCTAAGCTGTTGAGTCATGCCTGCATCCTATCGCTCCCGGAACGTAGTGACTTGCGCACCGCATGCTGTGTGCCAACGAAAGCATCATAACAGCGCCATATGACCGCCTTATGACGTAGCTCTAACATTGCACGCGCGCCGCTGCGTGGATCGCGTACCATTCCCCCATCGCCCTTGTTCCTGCCGCCCCATGTTCAGACTGCACCTTCGCACCGTTTTTCTGCTTGCCTGCGCCATGCTGGCCGCTTGCACGCCCTTGCCGCCCGCCCCTGCCCCGGCTTCCACTCCTGCCCCCCCTGCCGCCATGCCCGCGCCAGCGTGGCAGCGACAAGGCGTGCAGCTGCTGCACATCGCGCCCGAAGAATCGCTGCTGACCATCACCGTGCGCCGTGGCGGCGCGCTGGCGCGGCTCGGGCATGACCACGTGGTGGCCAGCCGCAGCCTGCAAGGCGTGGTGGCGCCCGCGCTGGGACGCGCGCAGTTCCGCTTCCGGCTCGACGCAATGAGCGTGGATGAAGCAAGCCTGCGCCAGGCCGCCGGCCTGACGACGGCGCCGTCGGCCGACGCCATCGCCGGCACGCGCCACAACATGCTGGTGCGCGTGCTCGAGGCGGAACGCTATCCGTGGGTGAGCATCGACGCCCGGCGCACGGGCGACAAGGAGGTGTTCGAGGCCGACATCACCCTTCATGGCGTGACACGCACGCTGCGGCTGCCGGTGCGCATCGAGCAAACGGTCGATGGCCGCCGCCTGCAGGCCAGCGGCAGCCTGCTATTAAAACAGAGCGACTTCGGCATCGTGCCGTTCGCCGTCCTGGGTGGCGCCATGGCCGTGCAGGATCAGATGGAGCTGGCGTTTCGCATTACCGCCCGGCAAGAGCTCAGCGCGCCAGGATCAGGCGCAAGCCCAGGCCGATGAAAATCGTGCCGGCCACCCGGTCCAGCCACAGGCCGGCGCGCGGGCGGCGGTTGAGCCACAGGCCGACGGCGCCGGAAAAATAGCCGAGCAGGCCAAACAGCACGCAAGCCTGCGCCGTGAAGACCAGGCCCAGCTGCGCCGTCTGCCAGCTGGCATTGCCCTGGCCCGCGACGATAAACTGCGGCAGGAACGACAGGAAAAACAGCACGACTTTCGGATTGATACTGTTGGCAAACAATCCCTTGCCGAACAGGCGCAGCAAGGATTCGTCGGGCAAGGCCGCCGCGCCATCGACTCTGGCGCCGCCGCGGCTACGCAAGGCGCCGATGCCCAGCCACACCAGATATAGCCCGCCAGCCACTTTCAGCGCCGTAAATGCCGTGGGCGAGGCGGCCAGCAGGGCCGACACGCCGATGGTCGCCAGCACCGTGTGCGTGAGGCAGCCAAGGGCGCAGCCCAGGCCGAACGCCATGCCCTGGCGGCGTCCGCGCGACATGCCCACGCCCAGCACCATCAGGTTGTCGGGACCGGGACTGGCGGTGATCAAAACGGCGGCGGCCAGGAAGGCCAGGAACTGGTCGGGACTGAGCATGAATATCTCGCGGGCAAAGGCGCCATGATACCGGAGCGGACGCCATGCCGGCAGGACATGAAATTGCCGTATGTCACCGAGAGTCGATTAAAATGGGTACTCCACAGCAAACGGCGTTGCCGCCGGTTTCCGCGCGACCATTACCCAACCCATCGATGCCAGCCCACCCGCTCCCTCCCTGCCACCGCGCTTCCAGCTCCCGCGCCAGCGCCTGGCTATGCGGCTGGCCGCTGCTGCTCGGCCTGCTGCTCGGCCTGCTGGGCCTGGCGGGCGCGGCGCAGGCGGATCCCTTACCCCTGAGCAAGCAAGGCATCCAGCATCTGGGTAACGGTGGACAACTGTTTCTCGCCGGCGGTGACGCCGCGCCTGCCGATGCGGCCGCCCTGCCCGCCTGGCTGGCGCGCCAGCGTCCGGCCGAACAGGTCGACCTGCTCGGCGGCGCCTACTGGCTGCATGCGCAGGTGCGCAACGACAGCAGCGAAACGGCCTGGGTCATCGACCCGAACGACACCCTGATCGACCTGGTCGACCTGCACGTGTATGGCCCCGGACCGCACACGGCGCCGCGGACCTTGCTGACGGGCTACCAGCGCCCGCACGAGTATTTGTTGCACTACGGCAGGAACGTGCAGCTGGCGCCGGGCGCCACGTATGACATCCTGATCCGCTTTTCCAGCCCGTATTACGCGCGCGCGCCCCTGTTCGGCGTGAAGACGCAGCAGGACTACCGCAAGCTGGTGGGCAAGGAAAACTTCCTGATGGTGGCCTCCATCGGCGCCCTGCTGGCGCTGGGCCTGTTCAATTTTTTCATCTTTTCCATCACCCTGGAAAAAGCCTCGGCCTATTACGCGCTGTACGTGCTGACCTATGGCCTGGCCTGGGCCATGACTTTCCACGTCTTTGCCGACCTGTTCGACTGGCATTGGCTGCAGCTCCATTACGTGCCGTTTTTCCTGCTGCCCGTCTTCAGCACCCTGTTCTACATGCATTTCCTGCGCCTGCGCGACTACTCGCCCCTGCTGTACCGCATCAGCAAGGTCAACCTGGTGCTGCCCTTGCTGCTGCTGCCCAGCTGCTTCTTCGCCCTGTCGTATGCGCACACCCTGGCCACCATCGCCATCAGCATCTGGATGCTGCTGGCGCTGATCTGCGGCATCGTCGTCTGGTGCCGCGGCTACCAGCCGGCGCGCTTCTTCGTGCTGGCCTTCGTCGCCCTGATGCTGCCCGGCTTTCTGATCCTGCCGGCCAACCTGGGCCTGATGCCGGCCATGGTGGCCAACGCCCAGCTGGTCACCCTGCTCGGCGGCACGTTTGATGGCTTGCTGCTGGCCTTTGCCCTGGCCGACCAGATCCGATTGCTGCGCAACAACCTGGAACAGCGGGTGCAGGAACGCACCCTGGCGCTCACCCTCAGCAACGACGCCCTGCTGAAGGCCAAGGAGCACGCGGAAGTGGTCAGCCGCCACCGCATCGATTTTCTGTCCGCCATGAGCCACGACATCCGCACGCCGCTGGCCGGCGTGATCGGCATGCTGAAATTCGCCCTGCGCGACCAGTCCGTGCGTGGCCGCACGCAGGAATACCTGCGCATCGGCCTGCACAATGGCGTGTCGCTCCTGACCATCCTCAACGACATCCTCGATTTCTCGAAGATCGACGCGGGCAAGCTGACCCTGGAAACCGTGGACTTCGACCTGCTGGCGCTGATCGGCGACGCGGCCGGCATCGTGCAGGGCCAGGCCGACGCCAAGAGCCTGCTGCTGCGCCGCGAACTGGCGCTGGACCTGCCGCGCTACGTGCGCGCCGACCCCACGCGCCTGCGGCAAATCCTCATCAACCTGCTGGGGAATGCGCTGAAATTCACGGCCAATGGCGAAGTGCTGCTGGAAGTGCGGCGCGCCCGCACGCCGCCGCGCCACGACGGGCGCAGCGAGATCGAATTCATCATCAGCGATACGGGTACCGGCATCGACGCGGACACCTTGCCGCGCCTGTTCCAGAAATTCGAGCAGGCCGACCACTCCACCACGCGCCGCTACGGCGGCACGGGCCTGGGCCTGGCCATCTGCAAGGAACTGGTCGAACTGATGCAAGGCACGATCGGCGTGGAAAGCCGGGTCGGCATCGGCTCACGCTTCCATTTCACCTTGCCGCTGACGCCGGGCAGCGCGCCGGCGGCCGACGCGCGCCGGCCGGCACGCCAGGCGCGCCACGCCTGCCGCCTGCGCATCCTGTGCGCCGAAGACGTGCGCACCAACCAGATCATCATCGGCACCCTGCTCGAAAGCATGGGGCATGCCGTGACCATCGTGGAAAACGGCGAGCAGGCGCTGCGCGCGCTGGGCACGGAACCCTACGATTGCGTGCTGATGGATGGCCGCATGCCGCTGATGGATGGCGAGCAGGCCGCGCGCCTGATCCGCGACGGCGGCAACGCGCAATTCCCCATTCCCGACGCGCACATCCCCATCCTCGCGCTGACGGCCAACGCCAGCGAACATGACCGGCAACGCTATCTGGCTTGCGGCATGGACGATTTCCTCAGCAAACCCGTCGACGAAGCGCTGCTGTTCGAAAAAATCGACGCCCTCATCGACCTGCTGCTGGCGCGCGGCCAAGCGCTGCCGCCGGCCGCGCCCGTCGAAGATGACGCCCTGGCGCGTCAGTTCGGCCTGGACGACGCCAACGACGAGCCGCCCGCACCGGCCGATCCCATGACGACGCCCGTGCACATTTTGCCGCTGGCAGGCCTGTCGCCGCAGCACTTGCAACGCATCGCGCAAGCGTTCCTGACGGAAGCGCCACGGCGCCTGGACCTGGCCTGCCACGCCGTACGCGATGGCAACGCCAGCGCCGCCGCTGCCGCCTTCCACGCCTTGAAGGGCAGCGCCGGCTACCTGAGCCGCCCCACCCTGCACGGCCTGTGCCACCAGATGGAAACCCTGGCGTCGAACGGCCAGCTCGACAACGTGGAGCAGTTCCTGCCGCAGCTGCAGGCGGCGCTCGATTCGGCGCGGCGCGACCTGGAAGCTCAGCCCGCAGGCTGAGCCATCCAGCCCTGCGCCTGCAGCCACGCCAGCAGCAGTTGTGGCCAGGCGGCCGGTTCGCTGCCCGGCTTGCCCAGGCCCCAGCCATGGCCGCCGTGCTGGAACTGGTGCAGCTCGACGGGCACGCCCGCGCGGCGCAGGGCGGCCGCCATTAATGTACTGTTTTCGGGCGGCGACACGCGGTCGTCGAGGGCCTGCGCGATGAAGGTGGGCGGCGTGCGCGCCTCGACGTGCAATTCCACCGACAAGGCGTCGCGCGCCGCCTGCGCGGGATGGGCGCCCAGCAGCTGCTTTTTCGCATGCGTCGTGTCGAATGGACGCTGCATGGTCAGCACGGGGTACAGCAGCACGGCAAAATCGGGCCGCGCGGAGACGCCATCCATCGCATCGACAGGCGCATAGCGGGGCGCGTCCGGCAGGACGGCCGTCATGCCGGCCAGGTGCGCGCCGGCGGAAAAACCCAGCATGCCGATGCGCGCCGGGTCGATGCCCCATTCGGCCGCGCGCGCACGGATCACGCGCATGGCCCGCTGGCCATCCTGGAATGGCGCGGCCACCCCACCGCCTTCGCGTGGCAAACGGTACACGAGTTCAAACGCCGTGACGCCGTGCGCCTGCAGCCAGTTGGCGGCGGGGCCGCTCTCCTTGCCCGCCTCGATATGCGCATAGCCGCCGCCGCTGACCACGAGCATGGCGATACCGTTCGGCTGCGCCGGGCGGTGCGCGATCAGATACGGTTGTTCCACCTGCGTGATGGAGCCTTTGGCGCTGTCGTGCTGCGGCCCCGGCGCCGCGCCACCGGGCGGCGCGCCGGGCCACAGGAATAGTGCGCCGGGTGGCGCGGCGCCCGCGTGCAGGTGGAGCAGGACCAGGCATACCAGCATCAGGCGTTTCATGCCTTGAAATCCGTCTCGCCCTGGATCACGGCCGGATAGCCCGTCATGGCGCGCGACGTCTGCATGCCCGCCATCACGGCCGCCTCGACGCAGCCCGCGTTGAGGCCCGTCTTGATCCAGTCGCCCGTCAGGAACAGGTTGGAAAAGCCCGACTGGTCGGTGGCCAGCCGGTACTGGGTGCTGCCCACCACCGACATCACGTAACGCTCGGACGGGTCGACGTTGGCGCGCCAGTACTGGCTGTCGAAGCGGGCCGGCCCCGCCCCCTCTTTTGCGTCGACCAGCCATTGCCACGGAAACGCGCCCGGCGCGCCCGCCTCGGGCCACAGCGCGCCGATCTCGCGCTCCAGCTGGTGCACGGCGCCCTGCTTCGCCCTGGCCGCGCAGCGGGCCGGGAAATCCGTGTCGGTGACGGGCGGGTAGCTGTCGACGGGGAAGGCGCTGCAAAAGTAGGAGACGTTTTTCGGCTCCAGCCCCGCCGGCCAGTCTTCGTGCGCCAATAACTGGTCCATCGGCGCCCATGTGTCGTATGGCTCCGTGAAGGCCGACAGCACCGGTTGCTGGCCCTTCGGCTGCGTGGTCCAGCCCATCTGCGCCAGGTTCTTGTTGAGCCAGACCTGATAGGCCTGCGTGGCGACGGTTTTTACCTTGTCGGCCGCCAGTTGCAGGGCCGGGCTTTGCGCCAGCAATTGCGGACACAGGGCTTGCAGCGAGCCGATGGAAATGCCGAACACCACCTTGTCGAAATCGACGCCCTTCTTCAAGACCGTGGCGGGCAGCGCGCGGCCGAACGCCTGCTGGTACTGCTGCGGCCAGCCGCTCCAGTACGATTCCAGGTTGACGTCCTGCGCCTGCAGCAGCGCGGCCTGGGCCGGTTCGATTTGCGTGTAGTCGGGCGCGCTGGGCCAGCAGGCCAGGCCTTTCACGTCCACCAGCGGCGCGTAGCCGGCGGCGGAGTCCTTCAATTGCACCTGCTGCGTGATGCGGATGCTGGCTATGTCGCCCGCGCCCGGCACCAGTTCTTCCACACGCTGGAAGAATTTGAATTCCACGCCCCTTTTCTTCAGCACTTCGTACAGCGGCGTGAAAATCGTGTCGCCCATGCCGGCCTGCATCTTGAACATGATGCCGCCCTTGTAGGCCAGGCCGATGCGCGCCATCGAGCGCAAGAGCGTCCCCGCCTCGATGTTCGGCTTGGAGAAATCGCCGCCCTCGTAGGCAAACACCAGGTCGTAAAAGCCGCGCACGGGCGCCGAGTTGACGCTGAACTGCTCGTCGCCGCCATGTTTTCGCAGCCAGGCACGGAAGTCGATGTCGTTGATGACGTCAAAGCCGTGCTTGAACACGCCATCCTCGAACATGCCCTTCATGACCGTGATGCCCAGGTCCAGGCAAATGAACAGGCGGCGCAATTCATCGTCGCCATCGATCAGGGCACGGTAGCGCAGGCGCAGCCACGCGCGAATGCCGTTCAGGGTGCTGGCCAGCAGCTGGTGGCGCGCCTGGTCGTGGCGCGTGGAGTCGGGCGCCAGGTCCGCCACCAAGGCCGCCAGGGCGCCCACGGACAAGCCCACGTCCAGCCCCAGTTCATCGGCCTGCCCCACCACTTCATCGGCCAGGCGGCGCAGCCAGCCCGGCCACACGCCCTCTCCCTGCGAGGCGCTGGCGCTGGCACTGGCACGCTCGATGCGCGCGTCGGCGTCCGCCACTTGCCGGATCTGGCGTATCCACTGCTCGATCCAGCCCACCATGGCGATGGCCATCTGCCACAGGGTGACGTCTTCGCCGCCCTCGCCCGGCTCGCCCGGCAAGGTGGGAAAGACGATGGACCAGTTGCGCCACTTGCCCTTGACGTCTTCCGACAAGGCCACGTAATCGTGTTGCTTGAAAGCGTCGCGCCAGGTGGCCAGCGGCGCACCGGGCGGACGCTCCAGGCTGGCATACGCTTCCTTGATCATCTTGAAAGCGTTCGCGTAGAAGCCGAACCAGATGTGCAAGCCGTGCTCCTCGATGCGCTGGCCCACTTGCGCATTGCGCCCGCTGGCGCCCTTGCCGCCCAGGCGCCAGCCCAGCTGGTAGACGGTGATGGCGTGCCGGTTTTGCCAGCCCGGCTGGTTCGTCAAATAATACGCGGTGGTCATGGCCGCCACGCCGCCGCCGAGGATGGCGATCTTTTCCGGTGCGATGCGGGAATTGTCGACCAGTTCCTCGCCCGGCATGGCCGTGAAATCGAAGTTCACATTGAACGGCAAAATCGCCGCCTGCGGCCCCAGTTGCAATCCCAGGGTCTGGTCCAGCGGGAAGCTGTCGAACGCGTGCAAGGTACATTCGTATTCATAGCCGAGCAGGCGCGCGCTGTGCAGGCGGTTGATCTCGGCCGGCGCGGCCACGAGGGCCTGGTACACGGCTTTCACGCCCGCGCTGTCGGGGAATTGTTTAAGGAAAATCTGGTCGATGCGCGGGTTGCGCAGCAAGGACAGAATATCGGCCCAACCGGCCTGGTCCATGTCGAAGAAATCCGGGATGGAGAGGAAAATCTGGAACGCCTGCTCGATGAGTTCCAGGAAACTGTTGACGGGTTTGTGCGGCCCCGTCTGCACGGTAGCGTTGACTTCCAGCAACGGGTGCAGCGCCAGTTTTGTTTCCGGCGAAAAATGCTGGAAGCCCTTGGCGGCCACGGAGCAGCGCAGCGGCTCGCTGCCGGCGGCGGGAATTTCGTAGTCGCACAGGTATTTCGGATAGCCAAACAGTTCGCGCCCGTTAATCAGGGCCATCGCGTCATCGACGAAAATATGGCACGGGTACCAATAGACATGCGCGAGCTTGCCCTGTTCATCCATCTGGCCGACCATGATCCAGGTGACGATGTCGACTTCCGTGATCCAGCCCTTGGCCTGGTCAACGGGATTGGCGGAGTCCGCATGGTTGACACGCGTAAAGGTCAGCATCACATACGGCGACAGGGCTTTCAGGGTCATCTTGCTGCCCGCCACCTGGTTCAGGGTGGTATTCACGGTCGCTTGCAGTTTCGCCAGGTCGCCCCGGACGAAATAGCCGTACATTTCCGACTGTTTCAATTGCAGTGGCGAATGCATCATCACCGAACCGCCCTGATAGATATACGAAGGTCTTGCCGAAGGTGTCGCCGTCATTGCCCTGTCCCCTTTAAGTTTCAGTCAAACAAGATTTCTACAGTGTATTTGAGAAAGATCAATGAATGATATGAAATAAATTAAAGGATTTGCCAAGATGCATAGGCTCATCCGGAAAGCTGCCTGCGCACGTCGGCCGGGGCAAGTCCATGCCATCGGGTGTACGATGAAGCATCTTGAGCGTTACGAGCACCATGCCATGGCAATGATTACCACCGACTACGTTTCCACTTATTCAGGCAACCGTTTTTATCCCTTACGCCCGCATATCGACAAGGTCGCCATCGAGGACATCGCCCACGGCCTCGCTTACCAGTGCCGCTTCAATGGACAGACGCAAGTGTTTTACTCGGTCGCCCAGCACAGCCTGATCGTCGCCGAACTGGTGCCCCCCCATTTGCGCCTGGCCGCCCTGCTGCACGACGCGGCCGAAGCCTACCTGGGCGACATGGTGAAACCCTTGAAAGTGCTGCTGCCGGAGTTTGCCGTGTTGGAAGACAAGGTCAGCGCCATCATCGCCGCCACCTATGGCCTGGACTTTTCCGATTACGCGCCCATCAAGCAGGCCGACCTGATCGCGCTGGCGACAGAAAAGCGCGACCTGATGCCGCACTCGGCCGAGCGCTGGGCTTACCTTGACGGCATCGCCCCCTTGCCCGGTATAATCGAAGCCATGGGTCCGGCCGAAGCCAAGCAGCGCTTCCTGCACGCGTTTGCCCGGTTGAGCGGACTTGGCCTCGCCGCATGAATGCTGGCACCTTGCCGCACGAACGGGCGCTAAGCCCCGGTTTTTGCACGGCTTTTTTAGATATCCACAGCAACTGTGGATAAAGTTGTTGATAAGCCCCTCTTGACAAGCTGCAACACCAGTACTGATGCGGGTTTCAACAATTTGCTGATTTCACAGGCAATTTTTTACCCCAATGAAATCAATGACTTGCAATCATGAATTTGCGCTTGAGCAAACTTACTCTGCCACCATGAAAATATATTTTTCTGTGCATAAGCATTCCTGGCGACACGGCGTCTTGCTTGAACCGCATTGTTTTGACAAACCCCGCAGACTGGCATAGTGTGGAGTAGCGAGCACGATCAACGGTGGATAAACGCATGAACATGGATAGTGATAGCGCCGCCAAGGGGGCGGACGAACCGGACTGGCTGGTCGATGAGCCGCTGGAACGGACAGACGCGACGGCAGAGCCTGCCACCGCGGCGCCATGGCGCGTGCTGATCGTTGATGACGATGTCGACGTGCATGTGGTCACCAAGTTCGCCCTCAGCCAGGCCAGCTTCCAGGGGCGCCGGCTGAGCTTTTTGCACGCGTATTCAGGTGCCGAGGCCCTCAGCTTGCTGCGCGGCACGCCCGATATCGCCGTCGTGCTGCTCGATGTGATCATGGAAACCCAGGATGCCGGCCTGCAAGTGGCGCGCCAGGTCCGCGAAGAATTGCACAACAGCGCCGTGCGCATCATCCTGCGCACGGGCCAGCCCGGCCAGGCGCTCGAGCATCGCATCATCATCGACTACGACATCAACGATTTCTGGTGCAAGACCGACCTCACCACGCGCAAGTTGTTTACCACCGTGATCGCCTCGCTGCGCACCTACGCCACCTTGCGCGAAGCGGAGCAGCAGGTCGCCGAACTGGCCGCCGCCCTGGCCCAGTGCGGCAACACGCCAGCGGCGCCGGCCGGCGGCACGCCCTGAGCATCGGCCGCTACTTTCAGTCATAAAAAACAAGAACACTGGATAGGCATACAGGCTTGCGGCATGCCCCATTTTGGCCCCTTTTTCCCGCCGATGGCGTGTGCTGAGCGGCGCTAATTTCCTAAGTGGCGGATTGTTAAGCGCTTTTTCAGATATCCACACGGACTGTGGATATCTTTGTGGATAAGGGCCTATTGACAGCCTTCAAAGCCACAGCCCATGCGGCTTTCAATAAACTGCCCAATCAAACAGCAAAAATAAAATCCATTAAAATCAAACACTTATAAACTCACACATAATCACGGGAAAATTATTTCGTCAATTTCGTTATCCCATCATTTGTGCATAACTGAGCCGTAATGATCAAACCGACAACACGAGGCTAACGCTACCGGCAACACAGTTGCCGTGCGGATATTCAATGCAGGCTCTGGCGGCGCTGCTCCGGGTGCAGCAGCACCCGCTCGATCAGTTCGGGGGCGACATTGTATGACTTCAGGTATTCCAGCGCGCACAAGGTGCTGAAGGCGGCCTGCACGGCAATGCCCAGATTGACGATATCGCACATCTTCTGGTCGACGCGCACATGGCGCACCACTGGTATGGCAGGCATATGCAGCGTTTCTGTGGAATGAGGCATGATGGACAACTCCTGCGAAGGGGACGGAGGGGGAGACGGCGTAGCGGTGCGAACCGCGACAGCGCGGAAAGGGACAGTGCTCGTGTTGCCGCTAAAAGTATTGCCGATAAACTCTCGATGTCAATGGCAGGGAAACATGAGCCACGGTTTTTTTCTTGCAGGCACAAGCGCTGCCGAAAGCGATGGACAAGCGCGAACGGCCACGGCGATAATCAGCTATGCCCTCACCCTCCTCCCTTCCGCCCGACCAGCCCCGTCCGCAACCCGCTTCGCTTGCCGACCTGTTCTTCTCGTTCACCTGGCTGGCCCTGCAAGGCTTTGGCGGCGTGCTGGCCGTGATCCAGCGCGAGATGGTCGAGCGCAAGCGCTGGCTGACGCAGGAAGAATTCCTGGAAGACTGGGCCGTGGCGCAAATCATGCCCGGGCCAAATGTCGTCAACCTGTCGCTGATGATGGGCGGGCGCTATTTCGGCTTGAAGGGCGCGCTGACGGCGCTGGCCGGCATGCTGGCCGCGCCCCTCATCATCGTGCTGGTGCTGGGTGTGCTGTACACGCGCTTTGGCGACAATCCGCAGATGGCGGGCGCCTTGCGCGGCATGGCGGCCGTGTCGGCCGGCATGATCGCCGCCACGGGCGTGAAACTGGCGACCGCGCTGACCAAGCATCCGCTGCCCCTGTGGCTGACCTTGTCCATCACCGTGCTGGGCGTGCTGATGGTGGCGATCTTGCGCTGGCCCCTGCTGTACATCCTGCTGGGCCTGGGCGGCATCGGCTGCCTGCTCACCTATCGAAAGCTGTCAGCATGAATCCGCCCTTGCAACTGGTGTTGAGCACGGGCGACTGGCTGAACCTGTTCGGCCACTACCTGATGCTGTCGCTGATGTCGATCGGCGGCGCCATTTCCACCACTTCCGAAATGCACCGCTTCCTCGTCGAACAGCATGGCTGGCTGACGCAGGCGCAATTCAACGAGTCGATCGCCATCGCCCAGGCCGCGCCGGGCCCGAACGTGCTGTTCGTCGCCCTGATGGGCTGGAACGTGGGCATGAACGCGGGCAGCTACACGGCCGCCTACCTGGGCGTGTTCATCACCATGGTGGGCATCATGCTGCCCAGCACCACCCTCACCTACGTGGCGGCCCAGTGGGGCTACCGCAACCGCGACCTGCTCCCCGTGCGCGCCTTCAAGCAAGGCATGGCGCCCATCGTCGTCGCCCTCCTGATTTCCACGGGCATGATTTTGGGCGGCGCCAACCATGACATCCGCACCGACTGGCCCCTGTGGAGCCTGTCCATCGTGGCTGGCCTCATCATCTGGCGCACGAAGATCCATTTGCTGTGGCTGCTGGCGGCAGGGGCCGTGCTAGGCTGGTTCCAGCTCGTCTGACCTTACACGGCCAGGTGCCGCTTCACGTCGTCGCCATCCATCTGCGCCGCCGGTCCGCTGGCGACGACGCTGCCGCGCGACAGGACGATGAATTCGTCGGCCAGCTCGCGGGCGAAATCAAAATACTGTTCGCACAGCACGATGGCCATGTCGCCGCGCTGTTTCAACAAGGAAATGACGCGGCCGATATCCTTGATGACGGAGGGCTGAATACCCTCCGTCGGCTCGTCGAAGATGATTAATTGCGGCTCGGCCAGCAGGGCGCGGGCGATGGCCAGCTGCTGCTGTTGCCCACCAGACAAATCTCCGCCGCGCCGCTGCAGCATCTCTTTGAGCACCGGAAACAGTTCATACACGTGGGGATCGATGCGCGACGCTTGCCTGCCCCGCTTGCTCGCCATACCCATCAGCAAGTTTTCCTCGACCGTCAGGCGCACAAAGATGTCGCGCCCCTGCGGCACGTAGGCGATGCCCAGCTTGGCCCGCGCATGCGGCGTCAGTTTCGTGATGTCGCGCCCCTGGAACACCACCGTGCCCTGCGCCACGGGCAGCACGCCCATCAGGCATTTCAACAAGGTCGTCTTGCCCACGCCATTCCTGCCCAGCAAGGCCAGGCATTCGCCCTTGCGCGCCGACAGGTTGATGCCGCGCAAGGTGTGCGAGGAACCATAGTATTGATTCAATTGCTCGACTTCCAGCATATGTGTTCACCTTCCCAGATAGACTTCGATGACGCGCTCGTCGGCCTGCACTTCGTCCATGCGGCCCTGCGCCAGCACGGAACCCTCATGCAACACGGTGACGATGCCTTGCTGGGCAATGTCCGTCACAAAACCCATGTCGTGCTCGACCACCATGATGGAATGCTTGCCGCGCAATTCATTGAGCAATTCCGCCGTGCGTGCCGTTTCCGCATCCGACATGCCGGCCACGGGTTCGTCCAATAGAATCAGCTGCGGCTCCTGCATCAAAAGCATGCCGATTTCCAGCCACTGCTTTTGCCCGTGCGACAGCAAGCCGGCCGGCCGCGCTTCCTGGCCGTTGAGGCGGATCAAGCGCAATATCGCTTCGATCTTGCCTGCCTGCTCCGAGCTTAAACGCGCAAACAGGGTGGGCGCCACGCGCTTGTCCATTTTCATCGCCAGTTCCAGGTTGTCGAACACCGTGTGCTGCTCGAACACGGTGGGGCGCTGGAACTTGCGGCCAATGCCAGCGTGGGCGATTTGCGCTTCCGTCATGGTGGCCAGGTTCATGGTCTGGCCAAACCAGGCCGTGCCGGACGTGGGCCGCGTCTTGCCGGTGATCACATCCATCATCGTCGTCTTGCCGGCCCCGTTAGGGCCGATGATGCAGCGCAATTCGCCCACGGAAATATCGAGACTCAGCTTGTTGATGGCCTTGAAGCCGTCGAACGACACGCTGATGTCTTCGAGGTACAAAATCGCGCCATGCGTCGTATCGAGGCCCTCGCCTTTCACGCGCGAATACGTGGCGCCAGCCTCGGTGCTGGCCATGCCGGGCAACATGCGGATGCTCATGCGGCCTCCTCTGCCACGACGGCCGTTTTTTTGCGTTTGAGCTTGCTCAACACACCGAGCATGCCCTGCTGCATGAACAGGGTCACGACGATGAACAGCAGCCCCAGCGCGAACAACCACAGTTCCGGCAAGGCGGCCGTGAACCAGCTTTTCAAGCCATTGACGGTGAAGGCGCCCAGCATGGGACCGATCAGTGTGCCCCGTCCGCCGACGGCCACCCACACGACCATTTCGATGGAATTGGCCGGTGACATTTCGGACGGGTTGATAATGCCCACTTGCGGCACGTACAGGGCGCCGGCGATGCCGCACAGCACGGCCGACAAGGTCCAGACGAACAGCTTGAACCACAGCGGGTTGTAGCCGAGGAACATCAAGCGCGCTTCGCTGTCACGCACGCCCTGCAGCACCCGGCCCAGTTTCGAGCGGACGATGGCGCGCGCGCCGATCAAGGCGGCCAGCAGGAAGGCCAGGGTCAGCAGGAACAGCACGGCCCGGGTGGCGGGCGCCGTGATGCTATGGCCCAATATCGTCTTAAAATCCGTGAAACCGTTGTTGCCGCCAAAGCCTGTGTCATTGCGGAAGAACAAGAGCATGAAGGCATACGTCATCGCTTGCGTGATGATGGAAAAATACACGCCCTTGATGCGCGAGCGAAACGCAAAATAACCGAAGACAAACGCCAGCACGCCGGGCACCAGCACGACGAGCGCCATGCAATACCAGAAATGTTCCGTGAACGCCCAGTACCAAGGGTAGGTTTTCCAGTCGAGAAAGACCATGAAATCGGGCAAGCTGCTGTGGTACTGGCCCTGGTCGCCGATGGCGCGCATCAGATACATGCCGTGCGCATACGCGCCCAGCGCAAAGAACACGCCATGGCCCAGGGACAGGATGCCCGTGTAGCCCCAGACGAGGTCCAGCGCCAGCGCGGCCAGCGCGTAACACATGAACTTGCCCACCAGCGCCACCGTGTAGGCGGACACGTGCAGCGCATGGCCTTCGGCAAACGTCAGATTAAACATCGGCAATAGCGCTGCCAGCAGCGTGCAGGCGGCAATGGCCAGCCAGACGGGCCGCGTGAACAGGCCCTGCTTTATCGGATAGGAGGTAGTCATTCGACGCTGCGTCCCTTCATGGCAAACAGGCCCTGCGGCCGGCGCTGGATGAAAATGATGATGAACACGAGAATGGCGATCTTCGCCAGCACGGCGCCCGCCACCGGTTCGAGGAATTTGTTCACTTCACCCAGGCCCAGCGCGGCGATCACGGTGCCGGCCAGTTGGCCCACGCCACCGAGCACCACCACCATGAAGGAATCGACGATGTAGCTTTGGCCCAGGTCCGGTCCCACATTGCCCAGCTGCGACAAGGCCACGCCACCCAGGCCCGCGATGCCGGAACCGAGGCCGAAGGTCAGCATGTCGACCTTGCCCGTGGCCACGCCTACGCAATCGGCCATGCGGCGGTTTTGCGTGACGGCCCGCACGAACAGGCCCAGGCGTGTCTTGTTCAAAATCAACCACACGGCCACCACGACAACGACGGCAAAGCCGATGATGGCGAGGCGGTTATACGGCAGCACGAGGCCGCCCAGCACGGTGACGCCGCCCGACATCCAGGCCGGATTGGCCACTTCCACGTTTTGCGCGCCAAAGATCGTGCGCACGGCCTGCATGAGGATCAGGCTAATGCCCCAGGTGGCCAGCAGGGTTTCCAGCGGCCGCCCGTACAGCCAGCGGATCACCGTGCGCTCGAGCGCCACGCCCACCAGCCCGGCGACGAGGAAGGCGGCCGGTAGCGCCGCCAGCAGGTACGCATCCTGCAGGCCAGGCAGGAAGTTGCGGAAGAACAGCTGGCACAGATACGTCGTGTAAGCGCCTATCATCAGCAATTCGCCATGCGCCATGTTAATGATGCCCATCAAGCCAAACGTGATGGCCAGCCCCAAGGCGGCCAGCAGCAGCACGCTGCCCAGAGAGATGCCGTAAAACACATTGCCAGCGAATTCCATGCGCGCCACTCGTCCCTTGATCTGGCGCATAGTCTCGATGGCGGCCAGCTGCACGGCTTCGTCGGGCTCGCCCCCTTTGTCCAGCATGGCTTGCAGCACGGGCAGCAGCCGGGCATCGCTGCTGCCGGCCAGCGCCTGCACAGCTTGCTTGCGTGTGGCCGCATCGGGCGCATGCAGGTTGGCGCTGGCGATCAGCACTTGCAATAGTTGTTTAATTTCAGCATCGTTTTCCCGCCCCAGCGCCGTGCGGATCAAGGGGATTTGCGCGGGATCGACCGCCTTTTGCAAGGCTTGCGCGGCAGCCAGGCGCGTGCTCCGCTCGGAAGCCAGCAGCTTCAACCCCGAGAGAGCGCCCGCCACGGCCGAGCGCAAGCGGTTGTTGACCATCACGCCATCGATGCCTTCCGGCATCGGCACGTTCTGGCCGCTTGCGGGGTCAACCGCCTGCTCGCCATCGACGATATACACCTTGCCGTCGGGCGCGGCATATAACTGATCGTCCTGCAAGGCTTGCAGCACCTTGGCAGCCTCGGGCGTGGCCAGGGCGGCGATCTGGGCGACGGCGGCGACCCTGGCATCGGGGTCGTCGCCGGCCAGCGGTTTGAGCAAGGATGGATCGATGGCGGCCTGGGCCATGGATGACAGGCACAGGCAGGCGAAGACCAGCAGCGATGTGAATAGCCTCATTGATATCCCGGAAAAGCGTTGATGGTCGGCACCACCGGACGCATTGCCCGATGGCGCTGGCGTGGCTCTTTACAGCTTTTGTTTGCCCTCATTGCCCTTGATGAACGGGCTCCACGGCTGGGCGCGTATCGGTTCCTTGGTTTTCCACACGACATTGAATTGCCCATCAGCCTTGATCTCGCCGATCATCACGGGCTTGTGCAGGTGGTGATTGGTCGCATCCATGGTCAGGGTGAAGCCCGACGGCGCCTTGACGCTCTGGCCGGCCATGGCGGCGATCACCTTGTCGGTATCGGTCGACTTGGCTTTTTCCACGGCTTGCGCCCACATGTGGATGCCGACATAGGTCGCTTCCATCGGGTCGTTCGTCACGACCGAACCCGCGTTCGGCAGCTTTTGCGCCACAGCATAGGCTTTCCACTGCTTGATGAAGGCCGTATTCACGGGATTCTTGACGGACTCGAAATAATTCCACGCCGCCAAGTGGCCAAGCAAGGGCTTGGTATCGATGCCGCGCAACTCTTCCTCGCCCACGGAAAACGCGACGACGGGCACGTCCGTGGCTTTCAAGCCGGCATTACCCAGTTCCTTGTAGAACGGCACGTTCGAATCGCCATTGATGGTGGAAATGACGGCCGTCTTGCCGCCCGTGGAAAACTTCTTGATGTTGGCGACGATGGTTTGATAGTCGGCATGGCCGAACGGCGTGTAGACCTCGCTGATATCGCTATCCTTGACGCCCTTGCTTTTCAGGAAGGCGCGCAGGATCTTGTTGGTGGTGCGCGGATACACGTAATCCGTGCCCAGCAGCACGAAGCGCTTGGCGCCGCCGCCATCCTTGCTCATCAGGTATTCGACGGCGGGAATCGCCTGCTGGTTCGGTGCCGCGCCCGTATAAAACACGTTCTTTTCCAGCTCCTCGCCCTCATATTGCACCGGGTAAAACAGCAGACTGTTGAGTTCCTTGAACACGGGTAAAACCGACTTGCGCGACACGGACGTCCAGCAGCCAAACACGACAGCTACATTATCCTGCGCCACCAGTTGGCGCGCTTTTTCCGCGAACAAAGGCCAGTTCGACGCCGGATCGACGACGACGGCTTCCAGCTTCTTGCCCAGCACGCCACCCTTGGCATTGATTTCGGCAATCGTCATCAGCGCCACATCCTTGAGCGACGTTTCGGAAATGGCCATGGTGCCCGACAGCGAGTGCAAAATGCCCACCTTGATCGTATCGGCGGCCAGGGCTGCCTGCATATAAGTGGACGTGGCCAGGGCCAGGGCGCCGGCGGCGGCCGCTTTCAGGATGATGCGTCGTGACATGGGGACTCCTGTGATGGGTTCGTGGGATCAAAGCTGGGCATACGATGTTGTTAAAGCAGAATGCATGCCAGCACCAGCAGGTGTCCGCCATGGTGCACGCGGCTTTTGCCGCACGAAAAAAAACCTGGCTGCACAAGGACTGTGCAGCCAGGTTTCAAATTGCCGTAAAACGGTGCGCCGGACGCAACAATTCCGGCATCAATCCTTGCGCGGCGCTCCACGCAGGCGGCGCCAGCCCTTGCGTCCCAGCGGGAACAGCAGCACAAAAGCGATCAGCCACGGCAGAATGTACGCCATGGCCGTGATGGCGTTGGCCACGCCTTCCGACAGGTTTTCCGTGAAATTGCCCAGCGCGCGCTTGACGGGCCGCCAGAACGATTGCTTGCCTTCAGCACTGATGACGACGTTCAGCAAATCCGTGTCGATGCGCTGCATCAACAGCGCATTGGCCGCCGTCGCCTGCTCCAGCTCCACTTGCACGGTGGCCAGTTCCTTGCTCACCTTGATCAGGGCATCGACGTTCGTGCCTGAACGCTTTTCCAGGTCTTGCAATTGCGCCTGATATTGCTTGAGCATTTCCAGGCGTTTCTTGCTATCGAGCACAGGACGGCCCAGGTCTTCCACCTTGGTGCCCTGGCTGGTGACGTCGCCTTCGGCCGTGACCAGCGCGACGAGCTTCTTGATGCCAGCCGGCTTGGCGCGCATGCTGATGCGCGCATGCACATAGCGGCCGCTGTCGACGCTGGAATCGAGCAGCAAGCAGCCGTTTTCCGTGTCGGCCTTGCAGGCGGCGACCACCTTTTCATACAGGGGCCGCACTTGCGCCTCATTCGTATCGACGCTGACATTATGTTCATAGGCAAGAAACTCGCTGCCCTTTTCCTTGCCCTCAAGGCGCGCGGCGCTCGACTGCCCGCCGCTCTCGCCCTTGCTGCCGCAACCGGCCAGCAACATCAGGCCGATCAGGCCAATACAGATTTTTTTCATGGTTTCTTTCTTTGGATTATTTTTGCAGAGGCAACAATTCAATATCGGGCAAGTGCGCCGCCACGTCCTGCACCGTCGCATGGCCGGTCAGGGACGCCACCACCTGCGGCAGCGGTTCCGCCCAGATTTCCGGCAAGTCGCGTTCCTCGGGCGCCAGCACGGGAAAGGCCAGCTGCTCGCGCGGCGGCGTGAAGGCGGCATCGACGCCGGGCTTGTTGCCACGCGCATCGATGCGGTACCAGCCGAAGTCCTGCAGATACACGGCATTCAAGCCATGCAGACAAAACGGCGGCCCCACTTCGCCGACGGCCAGGCGCTGGTAGCACAGGCCGGCAGGAATGCCGTTGGCGCGCAGCAGCGCGGCCAGCAAATGGCTCTTCGCATAGCAATAGCCCGTGCCATGCTGCAAGACGTCGGAAGCGCGGCAAGTGACGGGATTGCGCTGGTAGTCCCAGCTGTGGGCCACCTCGTCGCGCACAAAGGCAAAGCAGCGGGCCGCGATGGCGGCGTGGCCCACCGCGCCTGCCGCCAATGCGGCTGCCTTGGCGCGCACGGCCGGATGGTCGCTGTCGATATACAGGCTGCTGGCTAGATAGATGGAAAAGTCGGTAGACATGGCATCCAGGTCATGCAAAAAGATAATGCGCGATTCTAGACGAAACAGCATGAAATCGAGCGTTTCCTTGCGCAGGAACAAAGAAAATCCACGCGTCAGGCTCTCTGCGCGGGGGGCGGCGACTTTGGCGCCGGCCCGGTAGCTGGTATCATGCGGGCAAACGCAGCCGGCCATATAGACCCGGCACATGCACTGCCCTGCGAAGCGGCCCCGCCACCGGGCGCGCCGCCGACGCCTCCCTACAGATCAGAGAAACGAGTTCCCTATGAGCACATCATCGTCCCACCCATCGTTCTGGCGCCGTGTCCCGCTGGCCTTCGGCGCCTTCTTCAGCACCCTGTCGGACGCCGCCTATGCGGCCCGCGTGGAAAAGCTGTCCCTGCCCGAAGCCGCTCCCGTCGCGCCAGTGGCACCTGCGCCAGCGCCCGTGCCGACGCCAGCCGCCGCACCCATCATTTTGAAAGAAGCGACGCCAGACGCCGCCCTGCAATTGCTGGCCCTGCTGCAACGCGAAGCGCGATTGATCGACTTCACCCAGGAAAACCTGGGCAGCCATGCCGATGCCGACATCGGTGCTGCCGCCCGCGTCGTGCATGAAGGCTGCGCCAAGGTCATGCGCGAATACTTCACCATCGAGGCCGTGCGCCAGGAAGCCGAGGGCAGCCGCATCGTCCTGCAAGAGGGTTTTGACAGCGCGCAAGTACGCCTGACGGGCAACGTCGTCGGTTCAGCGCCATTCACGGGTACATTGAGCCATCGTGGCTGGCGCGCGTCCAGCGTGCGCCTGCCGAAACTGAGCGAGCAGCACGACGCCGCCATCCTGGCACCGGCCGAGGTGGAACTGTGAACGACACAACGAACAACACCCCGCGCTACGCCATCGGCATCGACCTGGGCACCACCCACAGCGCCCTGTCGTATGTGAACCTGGTCGAGAGCGACGGCGAGCAATCCAGCCACGGCGTGCTGAAAGTGCCGCAACTGTCGGCGCCGGGCACCGTCGAAGAGCTTTCCTTGCTGCCGTCGTTCGTCTATCTGCCGCACGCCGATGAAGTGGCGGCGGGCGACCTGGCCCTGCCCTGGGTTACCGAGGAAGCCGAAGCGCCGTTCGTCGTCGGCGAAATGGCCCGCAGCCGAGGCGCCACCACGCCGATCCGTCTGGTGTCGAGCGCGAAAAGCTGGTTGTGCCACCCGGGCGTGGACCGCCGCGCAGCCATCCTGCCGAACGACGCGCCGGCCGAAGTGGCGCGCATTTCGCCCATCACGGCCGCCACGCGCTACCTGACGCACTTGCGCCAGGCCTGGGACAACGCCCACCCGCAAGCGCCGTTCGCGCAGCAGGAAATCACCGTGACGATTCCCGCCTCGTTCGACCCGGCCGCGCGCGAGCTGACGATGGAAGCGGCGCAGGCGGCCGGCTACACCTCATTGACCTTGCTGGAAGAGCCGCAAGCGGCCCTGTACAGCTGGATCCAGACCAGCGAAGGCCGCTGGCGCAAGGAAGTCAAGCCGGGCGACATCATCCTGGTCGTCGACGTGGGCGGCGGCACCAGCGACTTTTCGCTGATCGCCGTGCTCGAACGCGACGGCGTGCTGGAACCGCATCGCGTGGCAGTCGGTGAACACATCCTGCTCGGCGGCGACAATATGGATCTGGCGCTGGCCCACCTGGTGGCGCGCAAGCTGGCCGCCAACGGCACCCAGCTCGACGCCTGGCAAATGCGCGCGCTCACTTATGGCTGCCGCAGCGCCAAGGAAAGCCTGCTGGCCGACAGCGGCATGGAAACGGCGCCGATCGTCGTGCCGAGCCGCGGCTCGAAACTGATCGGCGGCTCCATCCGCACGGAACTCACGCGCGCGGAAGTATCCACCTTCATCCTCGACGGTTTCTTCCCGCAGGTCGAAGCATCGAGCCGCCCTGCCGTGCGCACGCGCGCCGGCCTGACGCAACTGGGCTTGCCGTATGCGCAGGACGCGGCCATCACGCGCCACCTGGCCGCCTTCCTGGGCCGGCAAGTGGCGGCCACCAGCGAACTGGAAGGCTTTGCGGGCCGCCAGGCGGACGGCGCCAGCTTCTTGCACCCGACGGCCGTGCTGTTCAACGGCGGCGTCTTCAAATCCGACTTGCTGGTCCAGCGCATCATGGCGACCGTCAACGACTGGCTGTACATGGAAGGCGCGGAACCGGCGCGCATGCTGGCCGGGGCCGACCTGGACCTGGCCGTCGCGCGCGGCGCGGCCTATTACAGCTACGTGCGGCGCGGCCATGGCGTGCGCATACGCGGCGGCACGGCCAGCGCCTTTTATGTCGCCATCGAATCGGCCATGCCGGCCATCCCCGGCATGGAACCGCCGATCCAGGCCCTGTGCGTGGCGCCGTTCGGCATGGAAGAAGGCAGCGAACTGGAACTGCCGGGCCAGCAATTCGGCCTCGTCGTGGGTGAACCCGTGCACTTCCGCTTCTTCGCCTCGTCCACGCGCCGCAACGACCAGATCGGCAACTTGCTCGACTTCTGGGGTCCCGATGAATTGCAGGAACTGAGCGAAATCCAGGCGACCTTGTCCGCCGAAGGCCGGTCGGCCGGCGACGTGGTGCAGGTCAAACTGCACGCGCGCGTGACGGAAGCGGGCACCCTGGAACTGCTGGCCGTGTCCCCTGACGGTGCCGAGCGCTGGAAAGTGGAATTCGACGTGCGCGGCACGCCGCAACCATAAGCATGCGCGGCGCGAAGGTGCAGCCGGCCTTCCTGGTCGGCATCGACCTGGGCACCACCAACACGGTGGTCGCCTATGCCAAAGCCAATGATGCGCAGGCTGAAATAAATCTGTTCGCCATCGAGCAGCTGGTCGCGCCAGGCGAAGTGGGCGCACGCCCCCTGCTGCCGTCCCTGCGCTACCACCCCGCCGCCGGCGAACTGGCGGCGGGCGACTTGCAGCTGCCGTGGCCACAGCAAGACCTGGAACATGCCGTGCTGGGCGCCCTGGCGCGCCAGCTCGGCGCCCAGGTGCCGGGCCGGCTCGTTTCCAGCGCGAAGAGCTGGCTGTCGCATGCAAACGTGGACCGCCAGGCACCCATCCTGCCGTGGGGCGCCGATGCAGACGTGGCCAAGGTGTCGCCTGTAGCTGCCAGCGCCAGCTATCTCGCGTATGTGCGCGCCGCGTGGCATCACCGCTTCCCCGATTCTCCGCTCGAAGATCAGGAACTGGTGCTGACCATTCCCGCCTCGTTCGACGAGGGTGCGCGCGCACTCACGCTGGAAGCGGCCCGCATGGCGGGCTTGCCCACGGTGCGGCTGGTGGAAGAACCGCAGGCCGCTTTTTATGATTACCTGCAGCGCCGGCGCGCCACCCTGCGCGACGACCTGGCCGACACGCGCCGCATTTTAGTCTGCGACGTGGGCGGCGGCACCACGGATTTCAGCCTGATCGATGTCGCCTTCGATGACGACGGCGAACCGCAGCTCACGCGCAGCAGCGTGGGTAACCACTTGATACTGGGCGGCGACAATATGGACCTGGCGCTGGCCCACCTGGTGGAAACGCGCATGGCCGCTGGCAGCGAAGGCGGCATGAAGCTATCGGCCGCGCGCTTGTCGCAGCTGATGGAGCGCTGCCGCGCCGCCAAGGAATTGCTGCTCTCCAGCGACGCACCCGACAAGGCCACCGTCACCCTGCTGGGTGCAGGCTCGCGCCTGATTGGCGCCAGCCGTTCCGCCGACGTCACGCGCGAGGAGGTGGCGGCCATGGTGGTCGACGGCTTCTTCCCGAAGGTGGAACTCACAGAGACAGCGAAAAAAGGCCGCGCGGGCATCGTCGAATTCGGCCTGCCGTATGCGCAGGATGCGGCCATCACGCGCCACCTGGCCAGCTTTCTGCAACAGCATCAAGGGGCACTGCCCGATACCCTGCTGCTGAACGGCGGCGTGTTCCGCGCCGACGCGCTGGCGCGCCGCCTGGCAGAAACCATGGCGCACTGGCGGGGTCAGCCCCTGACCATCCTGCATAACGACAATCCCGACGTGGCCGTGGCCCGTGGCGCCGTCGCCTACGCGCTGGCGCGGCGTGGCCAGGCACCGCGCATCGGCGGCGGCTCGCCGCGCAGCTATTTCCTCGTGCTGGGCGAGGCGGGCAAGGACAAGCGCGCCGTCTGCATCCTGCCCCGTGGCAGCGCCAGCGGCGAAGAGATCCGCCTGACGGAGCGCCTGTTCGCGCTGCGCCTGGGTCGGCCCGTGCGCTTTCACCTGGCCACGTCCCTCTTTGAGGCGGGCACGCCGCCCAAGCTGGGCGAGATCGTCGACCTGGACGCCGGAGAATACCTGCGCCTGCCGCCGCTGGCCAGCGTGCTGCAAGCGGAAAGCGGCGACAAGCGCGACATCACCGTGCAGCTGGCAACCGTGATGACGGAAGTGGGCACCCTGGAAGTGCACTGTGTGGCCGAAGCCGATGCGAACCAGCGCTGGCTGCTGGAATTCCAGCTGCGGGCTGGTAAGGAAGAGCAAAGCGATGGCGAGGCTCAAGCCGTTTCGCCACGCATCAAGGAAGCGGTCGACAAGATCGAGCGCATCTTCGGCGGCAAGGGGCAAAAGGTCGACACCAAGGAAGTGCGCCAGCTGCGCCAGCACCTGGAACGGGGACTGGGCGGGCGAGAAAGCTGGGACACTCCCCTGCTGCGCCAGCTGTTCGACGCCTTGCTGCTGCGCGCCCGTGGCCGGCGCCGCTCCGCCGAACATGAGCGGGTGTGGCTGAACCTGGCCGGCTACTGTTTGCGGCCCGGCTATGGCGATGCGCTCGACCCGTGGCGCATCGAGCAGCTGTGGGCCATGTTCGACGCGGGCGTGCAGCACCACAAGGACAACCAGGTATGCGCCGAATGGTGGACCCTGTGGCGCCGCGTGGCCGGCGGCTTGAGCACGGAGCAGCAACTGCGCCTGCTCGACGACTTCGCCTTCAACCTGCAAGCCGATGCGGCCCAGCGCGGCAGCCGCCCCGTCACGCTGGTGAACGGCAGCGACGACGACATGCTGCGCCTGGGCGCCTCGCTCGAGCGCATCCCCGGCGCCTACAAGGCCGAAGTGGGCGCGTGGCTGATCAAGCGGCTGCAGAAAGCTGATAAAAAGGGCGAAGCGGCGGACACGAACACGCTGTGGGCGCTGGCCAGGGTCGGCGCGCGCCAGCCTTTCCACGGCAGCGCGCATGAAGTGGTCGACAGCGCCACCGTGGCCGACTGGCTGCACGTGCTGCTGGCGCTGGACTGGAAAAAGACGGAACCGGCGGCGTTTGCCGCCACCCACCTGGCGCGCATGACGGGCGACCGCTCGCGCGACATCGGCGACGCGCTGCGCACCACCATCCTCGCCCGCCTGAAAGCCGTCGGCGCCCCGCCCCTGTGGCAGGCGATGGTCAGCGAAGTGACGCAGCTGGACGAAGCTGTTACCCGCCGCATACTGGGCGAGGCGCTGCCGCCGGGGTTGAAGCTGATAGGCTGACATCATTGATCACGTAGGTCGGATTAGCCCGGAGGGCGTAATCCGACAACATCGCCGGCAGCACCTGTCGGATTACGCGCTTGCGGCCTCGGCGGCCCCCACTAATCCGACCTACTTGCCACAAGCCATTTACCCCTCGCTACGCGCCCCGCGATACCGCGGCAAGCCATCGGCCAATTTCACCCACGCCAGTTGCGTGTCCGTATAGATATGGCTGTGCGGCGGCAAGCGCCCTGGCTCATCGAGACTGCCAGTGGTCAGCCCGACCTCGTCCGGGTCGCGCCCGTCCTCGAACGTCAGCTGCGTGCCGCAGCGGGGGCAAAAACTACGCGTGCAGTGCTCGCTGGAAGCATAGGGCGTGGCCTGTCCCCGCAGCCAGCGAAAATTCGCCCTCGGCACGCTGAACCAGGCGACAAACGGCGCGCCCGACGCGCGGCGGCACATCGAGCAATGGCAGGCCGTTTCATGGAAGGCGCCCGTGCCCGCTTCGTAGCGCACGTCGCCGCATAAACATCCTCCGCTCAGCATGGCATCCTCCCGCAAATGAAAAAGGCGCCCAGTTTAGCGCCGCTGCGGCGCCACGGTTTGCGCTAAATCAGGGCGACGATCAACAGCATCACCGCCAGCGGCGCCTGCACCAGCACGATGCCCGGATGCGTGCGGCGCAGCTGTGCCCACACGGACAGGCCAGGCACTTCCTCGTGCGGATGGTGGGCTTCGTCGCGCAGCGACATCGCGTGCAGGAACATGCCGGCGATCAGCGGGCCGGGATTGACCCACCAGCCCTGCTCGAGCAAGCCGCGCGACAGGTAGATGGCCAGCGCGCCGATGGCAAACGGCGAGGCCCACACCAGCACCAGTATCAAACGGATGCCATAGAATTCCGCCAGGGTCCCCATGCGGTGCAGGCGGCTGACATCGTGGTCTTCCATGCGCCGGTCGATGGCCAGTTCGGCGCGGCCGTACAGGGTCCACAGGCCGCCGAACAGGCAGCCCAGCAGCACGCCGATGACGATATCGGCCACGAACACCGCATATTTGTTGACATCGGCCGTGCCGATGCCCAGCGAGGTGTGAGCGGCCGCATGCAAGTGCAGGCCGGCCTGCTCGCCTTCGGCCGTCGTGTAGCGGTCGCGCACGTCATACGTGCTGCCGATATACACGACGTTCTTGCGCAGCGCCCCGGCATCCATGCCAGCCTGGCCATCGATCAGTTTGACGCGCGTGCGCGTAGGGTTCAGGAATTGCGGCGCCACGGCGGCCGGGTGAAACGGCGCAGTGACGGCGTTCTGTTCGGCCGCCGCCTTGGCGTCGCCGCGGATGACGGGTTCGAACGCCCAGCGCGCCAATGTCTTTTCGCTGTCCGTGCGCCGCGCCAGCTGGCACACGCGGCCGGCCAGCGCCACCACTTCCTTTTGCTCGGACAGGGCGGCCGGCATGGGCTGCTTCTGCTCCTGCTCGTCGGCGCCATGCGCCAGCTCGAAAGCCACGGCCGCCAGCACGGGGCTTTTCAGCTCGATGCGCGTGACGGCGCCCATGCGTTCGCGGATACGCGGGCTGGCAAAGTGGATGCCGGCCGCGCAGCGCGCGCGTATCCACGGCAGGTTGGCGTTGCGGTCCGATTGTTCGGGCAGGATCAGCACCAGTTGCCGGCCATCGGCGGCCAGCCGGTCAAGCAGGCGGTCCAGCGGCCGCTCGCCCGCCTTGTGCTGTTCATACACGGCCGGCGCCAGGTCCAGGTCGATGGCCAGCACCTTGCTGCCGCGCGCGGCGGCGCTGGCAATCAATTGCTCCAGGCGCGAACGTTCCAGCGGTTCGCGCTCGTCGAAGACCTGTTCGAACGCGGGCTGGTCGATTTCGATGATGCCGGGCCGGTAAGCGGCGCCCGGGTCCTTGCCACGGTCCAGCAGCTGTTCCTGCGCCGCGCTGGCCCGCAGCATGGCCGCATCGAGCCATTCGAGCACGTGCAACCCTTCCAGCGCCAGCATCAGCGCGGCGATCAGGCTGGCGCCGATCACGTGGTGCAGCAGATGCGTGCCCGTCAGCTTGAAGGCCGAGCCAAGCTGGACGGCCGGCCACAGCAGGCGCCGCCAGAGTGGCGGGCGCGGTTGATCCGGCTGGCTGGTTTCCACGGTGCGTTCCCCTTGCGTGCGCTGCAGGAATATCATTCAAGCAACAAATAATGACGAAAGGATAGTGTATTGCAGTTGTGCCCGTTTCGCCGCACAACTGGCACGGGTCAAACCGGCAGCCTACTGCGGCCTGGCCAGCAGCAGCTTGCCCAGCGCTTCGAAGGCTGGCGTGGTGGTCGGGTCGTTAGCCGCATTGGCGGCCGTCGGCGTGGAGGCGAAACGCACGATCACCATTTCCGCCTTCGGGTCGATGTAGATGCGCTGGCCGTGCACGCCGCGCGCCATGTAGGCGCCATGCTCGTTATGCGTGACCCACCACATGTCGCGGTAGCTCCAGCCCTTGAGCAAATCGTAGCCGCCCTTGGCGAACAGCTGCTTGTCGCCGCCACGGCGGATATCCTCGACGGCCGCCTTGGGCAAAATCTGCTGGCCGTTGTAGCGGCCACCGTTGCGCAGCATTTCGCCGAAGCGGGCCAGGTCGCGCAAGCCCGCATTCAAGCCGCCGCCGGCAAACGGCGTGCCCGTCGAATCGACCGTCATGTAGGCATCCTGCTCGGCGCCCAGCTTTTGCCACACATGCTCGGACAAGTACGCATTGACGTTCTGCCCCGTGACACGGGCGATGATCCAGCCCAGCACGTCGGAGTTGACCGTGCGGTAGCCAAAGCCCTCGCCATGTTTTCCCTCATGCCGCACCGTTTGCAGGTACTCGAAATAGCTGCGCGGGCCCGTGTAATCCTTGGGCTTGGGCAGCGGGCTTCCGGCAGCCGCGTGCTGCCACACTTCCGCTTTCGGGTCGGCGTAATCTTCGCTGAATTTCAGGCCCGTGGTCATGTCGAGCACCTGGCGCACGGTGGCGTCGCCAAACGCGGACTTCGCCAGTTCCGGCACATACTCGGCCACTTTCTTGGCTGGATCGAGCTTGCCTTCGGCCACCAGGGCCGCGCCGATGGTGCCCATCACGGACTTCGTTACCGACATGGCGCCATGCTGGCCGCCCTCCTTCAACACGCCGAAATAGCGTTCATACACGATGCGCCCCCGGTGCAGTACGACGATGCCGTCCGTGTAATTGGCGCCCAGCGACTGCTCCCACGTCATCGTGTCCTTCGCGCCCAAGGGCGTGAAGCGCAGGCTGTCGATATCGTTGCGCAGCGCGCGCGGCAAAGGCACGGGCGCGGTCAAACCGCGCGACACCGCCGCCGTCGGCATCAGCTGGCGGAAGTGCGACACGCTCCAGCGCAGCTGCGGAAAATTGAAATAGCTGCCATCGTCGAAGCGGATGATTTTATCGGCCGGCGGCGGCGCGCCCACCATCCATTGCAATGCGGCCGGATCGCTGTCAGCGGCCGACAATGGCGCTGCCGCATGGGCGCCGGCGGCCAGCGCCAGGCAGGCTGCGGCCAGGGCCCGGCGGCGGATGGGTGGCAATGTCGTCATGCGTCTTCTCCTGTCATGGCTGGCGCCGGCAACGGCGCTCGCTTCATGCGATGCATGCTAACAGAGAAACTTTTTATCTTGTCCTACGGCATCCTATTGTGCGGGCCACGCGCTGAGACGAACGTCTCACGCGCGCGCCATGCTGCAGCGCAGGATGCGCGGCCCCGCGCTTCGTGCTAAAAACGGAGACACCATAAAAACAGACACGAGACACTGGAGAGCGCCATGCCCTACGTCCGCCAGACCAGCCATATCGACCGCGTGCGCGACCTGATCGCCGGACGCATCGTCAACCCAGGGGCCGATACGGCCAGGCTGGCGTCGTCGTACCGGCGCTCGCTGGACGACTACCGGCTCGACCCGGCGTCCACCACTGGGCCGCGCATCCTGACGGGCGCCGAACTGCGCGCCATCCAGCAGTCCGAGGAAGATTTTTTGCGCTCCACGGGCCAGTGTCTGCCGCGTCTGCACGCCATGGTGCGCGAAGCGGGTTACTGCGTCATCCTCGCCAATGCGCGCGGCGTGACCATCGATTACGTGGTCGACACGGACCAGCGCAAGGATTTCAAGAAGGCGGGCCTGTACCCCGGTTCGTGCTGGTCGGAAGAAGAGGAAGGCACGTGCGGCATCGCCTCCGTGCTGCTCGACCATGAAGCCATCACCGTGCACAAGACCGACCATTTTCGCGCCGCGTTCACGGGCCTGACCTGCAGCGCGGCGCCGATTTTTTCGCCGCACGGCGACTTGATCGGCGTGCTCGATGCGTCGGCCTTGAACTCGCCCGACGCGCGCGACAGCCAGCGCCTGGTGAAACAACTGGTGCGGCAAGGCGCGACCCTGATCGAGGACGGTTTTTTTCTCAAATCCTACAGCCATTGCTGCATCCTGCTGGCGCACCGCAACCGCCACTTCGTGGAAGTGCAGCCGGAGATGCTGCTGGCGATCGACGAACATGGCGACATCGTCGCCGCCAACCGCTGCGCGCGCGACGTCATCGGGGGCCTGGACGCCCTGCCGCGTCCTGTCGGCGAAGTGCTGGAAGTGCGCGCCGAGCGGCTGTTCGATGCGCGCGCGGGACACAGTCTGCTGTCCTTGCGCCTGGCCGGCGGCAGCACCTGGCTGCACGCCCGCGTGCGCGCGCCGCTGCGACCGGCCAAGGCGCGTCCGCGCGCGATGCGCGAGGCGCCCGCCGCGCAAGACGTGGTGGCCTACACGGCGCCGGAACTGGCCGAACGCACACGCATCGTCCACGCCATGAACGCCGCCAAATGGCGCCCGCTGCAGGCAGCCGCCATGCTCGGCATCTCGCGCGCCACCCTGTACCGGCGCCTCAAGCAGCTGCACATCGTGGCGCCGCACCGGCAATGATGCGCCAAACGCGCTGAGACTTCCGTCTCAATAGCCGCCATGCTGCGCTGCGCAATGCGGCGCCGGAACGCCAGTGTTACAACATCGTCAGCGGCAACACAGCCGCATCCCATCATAAAGTCAGCAGACTTGGAGGAGACACGATGCAAACCGATAACAACCCGCACGACCTGGCCGTGGCCGGCATCCTGGAACAGCTCGAAGGCTGTCTTCGCGCCAGCGACGGCACGGGCGCCGCGCAACTGTTCGAACAGGATGGCTACTGGCGCGACCTGGTGCTGTTTACCTGGAACCTGAAAACGCTGGAAGGCCGCGAGCAGATCGCCACCATGCTGGCCGCCCAGCTGGGCGCCGTGCAGCCGCTCTCCATCCGCATCGCCGATGGCGAACATGCGGTGGAAGCCGGCGGCGTGCTGCAAAGCTGGATCACGGTGGAAACGAACGCGGCGCGCGGCGTGGGCTTCATCCGCATCCGCGACGGCAAGATCTGGACCCTGCTCACCACCATGAGCGAATTGAAGGGTTTTGAGGAAGCCAAGGGCGGCCGGCGGCCCATGGGTGCGGAACACGGCGCGCGCACGAATCGCAGCAGCTGGCTGGAACAGCGCGAGCAGGAAGCGACGGAACTGGGCTATACGCGCCAGCCCTACTGCGTCATCATCGGCGGCGGCCAGGGCGGGATCGCGCTCGGCGCGCGGCTGCGCCAGCTCAATGTCCCCACCATCATCATCGAGAAAAACGCGCGACCCGGCGACAGCTGGCGCAAGCGCTACAAGTCCCTGTGCCTGCACGACCCCGTCTGGTACGACCACATGCCGTATATCCCGTTTCCCGACAACTGGCCCGTCTTCACGCCGAAGGACAAGGTCGGCGACTGGCTGGAGATGTACACCAAGGTGATGGAGCTCAATTACTGGGGCTCGACCTCATGCGAATCGGCCAGCTTTGACGCAGCCACCGGCGAGTGGACGGTGCAAGTGCTGCGCGATGGCCAGCCCGTCACCCTGAAACCGAAGCAGCTGGTGCTGGCCACCGGCATGTCGGGCAAGGCGAACATGCCGAAGTTCAAGGGCATGGACGTGTTCCAGGGCGAGCAGCAGCATTCGTCGCAGCATCCGGGTACGGACGCGTATGTGGGCAAGAAGGTGGTCGTCATCGGCGCGAACAATTCCGCGCACGATATCTGCGCCGCACTGTGGGAAGCGGGCGTGGACGTGACCATGGTGCAGCGCTCGTCGACGCACATCGTCAAGTCCGATTCCCTGATGGAGCTGGCGCTGGGCGACCTGTATTCGGAACGGGCGCTGGCCGCCGGCATGACGACCGCCAAGGCCGACCTGACGTTCGCCTCGATTCCGTACAAAATCCTGGCCGACTTCCAGAAGCCCGTCTTCAAGGCCATCCGCGAGCGCGATGCGGATTTTTACCAGCGCCTGGAAGAACGGGGCTTCATGCTGGACTTTGGCGACGACGATTCCGGCCTGTTCATGAAATACCTGCGCCGCGGCTCCGGCTACTACATCGACGTGGGCGCCTCCGAGCTGGTCGCCGACGGCAAGATCAAGCTGAAAAGCGGCGTCGGCGTGCAGGAATTGAAGGCCCATTCCATCGTGCTGTCGGACGGTACGGAACTGCCGGCCGACCTGGTGGTGTACGCCACCGGCTACGGCTCCATGAATGGCTGGGCGGCCGACCTGATCTCGCCGGAAGTGGCGAATAAAGTGGGCAAGGTGTGGGGATTGGGTTCGTCCACGACGAAAGACCCTGGCCCGTGGGAGGGCGAACAGCGCAATATGTGGAAGCCCACGCAGCAGCAGGCGCTGTGGTTCCACGGCGGTAATCTGCACCAGTCGCGCCACTATTCCCAGTACCTGTCGCTGCAGCTGAAGGCGCGCATGGAAGGGTTGAACACGCCCGTGTATGGGCAGCAGGAGGTGCATCACCTGGCGTGATGTCGACTACCTGGACGAAAAAAAAACGGCGGGCTATTTGCCCGCCGTTTTTTTCAGCTTCAACCCAAGAGCAAAAACTGGGGTCGGACCCTCAGGGTCCGACCCCGGCAGTGCAGATGTCGGGTTTAAAAATTACTGCTTGATGGCTTCGATGGCAAACGTCAACGTCACATCATCGCTGACCGCTGGCGCATATTTGCCGGCGTTGAATTCCGAGCGCTTGATCTTGGCCGTGGCGTTGGCGCCGCAAGCGTCTTTTTTCAGCATCGGGTGCGGTGCGCAGGTGAACGAGGTGACGGTCAGGGTGACTGGCTTGGTCACGCCTTTCAGGGTCAGGTTGCCGTCGACGGAGGCCAGCTTGTCGCCATCGAAATTGAACTTGGTCGATTTGTAGGTGGCGACAGGATACTTGGCCGTGTCGAGGAAGTCTTCGCCTTGGATGTGCGAGTTGAACAGGGTCGAACCCGTGTCGACGGACTTGGTGTCGATCAGCACTTCGACGGCGCCCGTCTTGGCGGCGCGGTCCAGGGTGACCTTGCCGGTGGTGTTATTGAAACGGCTTTGCTGCGTCGAGAAGCCCATGTGGGTGTACTCGAAACGGGGGAAAGTGTGGCTGCCATCGATGACATAGACTTCAGGCGCGGCAACAGCGGACAGCGAGAAGCCGGCGGCGGCGATAAAAGCGAGCAGTTTTTTCATTGTAGGTTCCTGATAGAAAGTGGAGGATGTCAAAACCGCAAGCAGCTGCAGGCGGGGGCGCATGCGGCTGATTGTCTGGCTTCAGTTGCAACAGATTATGCATGGCATGAAGATCGATGTAAAACGGAAAATATACCTAGTTAGCATCGATAAAATCGATAATAGCGGGCAATACGCTCCGCGACAGCGCCTTCTGCTGCCGATTATTGTCTGCATTGCCAAAAATATCCAGCGTTATCCAGCACCTCGAATAAAGCATCAGATGAGAATGATTCTTGTTATTATTTGAAGGGCTTGCTATCATTGCCGGCTTTGATAACGAGGAAACGCGCGGTGCTTGAACGCTATTACCAGGAATTGCTGCGCTTGATTTCGCGCTCCACCGGCTGCCGCGACAAGGCGCAGGACGTGGTGCAGGAAGCCTACGCCCGCATCCTGGCGCGCGAGCCGCTCGGCGGCGCACCTGCCCTGCACAGCGGCGCGGCGCCCGATAGCGGCCAGCGCGCGCTGCTGTACGTGACGGCAAAGAACATCGCCATCGACGAACAGCGCTTGCACCAGCGCCGCCCCCACGACGACATCGACACGCCCCATTTCCAGCTGCGCGCGCCACGCGCCGACGAACCCGAACAACGGCTGCACGACCGGCAAACCATGGAGCGCCTGCTGGCCATCATCGACGCCCTGCCGCCGCGCTGCCGCCAGGCGTTCGCGCTGTACAAGTTCGATGGCCTGAGCCAGATCGAGATCGCCGCCCAGATGGGCATCTCCGTCAACATGGTGGAAAAACACATCATCAACGGCATGCTCGCCTGTAAAAAAGGCATGCCCGAGCGGGATACGCTATGAAACAGCGCATGACATCACAAGACACGACAGCCGACGACATCGATTTCCTGGCGGCGCAATGGCTGCTGCGCCACGACGCGGGCCTGGCCGCGCACGAACTGGCGGCGCTGGACGCATGGCTGGCCGCCGACGCGCGCCACCAGCAAGCCTGGCAGGCGCTGGCCCGCACCGATGCGCTGCTGGCCAGCCTGCCGGCGCAGCGCGTGGCGGCCTTCAGCCAGCCTGCCCCGGCGGCGGGCGCGCCGTCATCGCTGCTGCGGCGGCTGCGCCAGGCAGCCTCCTTCCCGCCACGCGGCGCACTGGCCGGCGGCTGTCTGCTGCTGTGCGGCCTGCTGGCCTGGCCGCTGGCCAGCCATTGGCAGCAACCGGGCTTCCAGCACGATTACAGCACGGCGCGCGGCCAGTTCGCCACGCAAGTCCTGCCCGACGGCAGCCGCATCGAACTCGATAGCGGCAGCGCCGTCGACGTGGCCCTGTACCGCGACCGGCGCAGCGTGCGCCTGCTGCGCGGCCAGGCCATGTTCCATGTCCACGCCGACCCTGCGCGTCCGTTCCAGGTCATCGCGGGAGAGGCCACGGCGACGGTGCTGGGCACGCATTTTTCAGTGCGCCACGTGGGCGCGACGACACAGGTGAGCGTGGCGCAAGGCACGGTGCGTGTGGAAAGCGAAGCCGGCGCGCATGCCGAAGTGCTGCAGGCGGGCGACACGGTCACCGTCACGCCCCAGGGCGTGACGGCGCTGGCCAGGGTCAACGCGCAAGCGGTGGGCAACTGGCGTGCGGGGCGCCTCGATTTCGAAGACGCCACCCTGGCCGAAGCGCTGGCCGAATTCGAGCGCTATGGCGATACGGGCCTTGTGCTCGGCGATCCGGCGCTGGCCGGCCTGCGCCTGAACGGCAGCTTCGACGCGACGCTGCCGGCGCAATTTGCCGCCGCCCTGCCGCTGGCCTTGCACGTGCGCGTGGTGCACCGGGACGGCAAGCTGCATATCGTCGCCCGCTGATTTATCCCCATGACGCGAAATAAAATCCATCCGCACGTCAGGGTAAATGAGACTCATTCGTTTTAACTATGAAGGACCACCACATCACCATAGGAAAAACCTGCATATGAATCCGCCGCGCCCTCCCCTGCACGCCCGCCTGTCTCCCCGCCTGTCCCCTCTCTTCCTGGCCATCGGCCTGGCCTTTGCCACGCCCGCCATGCATGCCGCCGCCGCGCCGGTGGCGCAGGTGGAATGGCAGATTCCCGCGCAGCCGTTGAACCGCGCGCTGAACGAACTGGCGCGCCAGGCCGGCATGGTGCTGCTGGCCGACGCGCGCCTGACGCAGGGACGCCACAGCGCGCCGCTGCAAGGCCGGCACTCGCTGCCCGAGGCGCTGCGCCAGCTGCTGGCCGGCAGCGGCCTGCAAGCGCAGCTGCAGGGCGGCACGACCATCATCATCAGCGCGCCCGCGCCCGCCGCTGCCGGCGCCGTGCAGATCGGCACCCTGCGCGTGAATGGCCAGGGCGGCAGCGGCATGTTCGAAGCGGACGACACGGATCCGGCCGACCTGCCCTACCTGACGCCGGCCGCCTCCGTGTACATCGGGCGCGAGCAGATCGAACGCTTCCGCGGCACCTCGCCAGCCGACATCTTCAAGGGCGTGGCCGGTGTGCAGGTAGGCGACAGCCGCAACAGCGGCGCCGTCGACGTCAACGTGCGCGGCATGCAGGGCCAGGGCCGCGTGCCCGTGCTGATCGACGGCAGCCTGCAATCATCGACCGTCTACCGCGGCTACGCGGGCATCGCCGACCGCAGCTACATCGACCCGGACCTGATCAGCGCCATCCGCATCGACAAGGGTCCGAACCTGTCGGCGCAAGGCGCGGGCGCCATCGGCGGCATGGTCAGCATGCAGACGCTGCGCCCTGAAGACATTTTGCGACCAGGCCAACGCACGGGCGTGCGCCTGCGCGGCGGCATCCAGGACAACAGCGTCTCGGCGCCCGCCGATTTCGGCAGCACGCCGCGCACGCAGCGCAACAAGCTGGACAACCCGCGCAGCGGTTTTGGCAGCATCGCCGTGGCCACGCGCCAGGATGACTACGACCTGGTGGCCGCCATCAGCCAGCGCAGCATCGGCAATTATTTTTCCGGCACACGGGGCTTCGAACGCTATCAAATGCTCAATGAATGGGGCGACGACAATGGCGTGACGCAGTTCTTCAAGAAGGGCGACGAAGTGCTGAACACGGCCAACCGCACCACCTCGGCCCTGCTGAAAGCCAACCTGCGCCTGCCGCACGAACAGAAGCTGGAGCTGGGTTACCGCTATTTCGACAGCAGCTATGGCGAAATCATGCCCTCGCAAATCTACCGCAACAGCACCGGCAGCATTCCCCAGTGGGACCCGAGCCAGGTGCGCACCAACGCGCTGACGGCGCGCTACGAGTGGAAACCGGAAGGCCAGCAATTGATCGACCTGAAGGCCAACCTGTGGCTGACGGACATGCAGAGCAAGTCGCGCAACGGCGACATCTTCAGCAATCCGCTGGAAGGCAAGACCAATCCGGGCGACCATGAATGCAAGGAGTGCGTGGAAGTGCTGTACCTGGCGAAGAACCAGGCGCGCCGCGTTGGCGCCGACCTGACGAACACCTCGCGCTTCGCCACCGGCATGGGCGCGCTCAAGCTCGATTACGGCCTGTCCCTGCAGAACGAGGATATCGGCCCGGCCGACAGCGTGGCCATCCTCGACGACGACCTGAATGCCAACCACACCCTGCGCAACGGCAAGCGCCACGAGCAAAGCGTGTTCGCCTCGCTGCAGTGGCAGGCGCGCGACTGGCTGACGGTCGAGGCGGGCGGACGCTTCCAGCGCTTCGACTCGCGCGACCGCAACCGCCGCGCGGAACAGCAATACCAGCCGCAGGGCTGGCAATGGGTCACCATGTGGGACAAGAACGGCGGCCAGCTCGGCGACGCGAAATGGTACCAGGATGCGCAGGGCCAGTTCACGCCCGCCACCAATCCCGCGCTGGTGGGCGGCATGGTGGAACGCTATGGCGAAGAACCGGCGCCGCTGGACGTCTCGCAGGTCGCCAACTGGAGCGGCAACGACTATGTCTTCCGCGACGCCATCCCCGGCCTGTTCACCTACAGCAAGCCGATCCGCCGCAAGGACCACGGTTTTGCGCCCACGTTTGCGCTGACGGCGCGCCTGTCCGACAGCGTCAGCGTGTTTTTACGCGACGCGCGCGGCTTGCGCATGCCCAGCCTGTATGAATCGACGATGGGCTTCTCGGCCACCTATTCGTCGCCCCTGAACGCCGAGCGCAGCCACAACCGCGAGATCGGCGTGAGCTTGGTCAAGGATGGCGTGTGGAGCGCCGCCGACAAGCTGCGCCTGCGCCTTGCGTATTTCGACAACGTCACGCACGGCTACATCACGCGCCGCCCGATTCCCGACTTGCCGGCCCACGCGCAGAATTTCTCGATGGCGAACACGGACAAATACAGCGTCTCGGGCGTCGAACTGCAGTCGTCATATGACCGGGGTAGCGTGTTTGCCGACTTTTCCGGCACCTGGAACCGCAAGACCCTGATCTGCGACGCGGCCACGGCGGCCTATTTGCGCAAGGCCAGCAAGTGGCAATCGGAGATCTGGAACACGCCAGACTGCTCGCCCATCGGCTTTTCCAGCTCGTATGTCAGCAACCATATCCAGCCCAAGCTGAGCGCCAACCTGACCCTGGGCACGCGCTGGCTGCAGGAAAAACTCACCGTCGGCACGCGCCTGACGCACGTCGGCCACCCGCTGGCGCGCCAGGACGACAAGGCCGTGTGGCAGTCGTGGACGGGCACCTCGCCGCAGGTGCTGACGCAGGCCTACACCCTGGCCGACCTGTTCGCCAGCTACAAGATCACGCCCAACGCCACCGTCGACGTGGCGATGGACAACCTGACGGACCGCTACTACCTCGATCCGCTGACCCTGAGCCTGATGCCGGGACCGGGCCGCACGGCGCGCGTAACGCTTGGCCTTCGTTTCTGATTTGATTCATCCTTATAATAGAGAGCAGATATTCCATGCATGCAGCAAGCGACACCACTTTGAACGCCGTTCCGACCAACGCGGCCCCGACCCGCAGCCAGCGCCTGAAAGCCGACACCATGGCCACCCACGAATTGCTGGACCAGCGCATCATGGCCAGCGCGCCGTTTTCCAGCCGCGACAATTACGCGCGCTTCCTGCAGGCGCAGTACGCGTTCCTGCGCGACGTCGACGCGCTGTACGACAACGCGCAGCTGGCCGCCCTGCTGCCGGACCTGGAGCAGCGCCGCCGTTACGACAGCATCGCGGCCGACCTGCGCGACCTCGAGACAGCATTGCCGGCCGATGCGGCCACGCCGCCGTTCGACGCGCAACTGGACCTGGCCACGGCGCTGGGCTGGCTGTACGTGAGCGAAGGCTCGAAGCTGGGCGCGGCCATCCTGTATAAGCTGGCCGGCAAAATCGGCCTCGATGAACACCATGGGGCGCGCCACCTGGCCGGCCATCCGGACGGACGCGCGCGCCACTGGCGCGAGTTTACCTCCGTGCTCGATACGGCCGTGCTTGACGATGACGGTGAAGCGCGCGTGATCGATGGCGCGCGCGCCGCCTTCCTGCGCATGCATGGCCACGTGGAGGCGTGCGCCTGATGGAGGAGCCAGTCATCCAGGCCGGCGCGGAAGCGCACACGGCACGCCTGCGCCGCTGGGCGTGGACGGGCGCCGGCATGCTGATGGTGGCGCTGGGCGTGATCGGCGCCATGCTGCCAGTCATGCCGACGACGATCTTCCTGATCCTGGCGCTGGCGTGCTTCAGCCGCGCCTCGCCGCGCCTGGAGCACTGGCTGCTGCACCACCCGCGCTTCGGCGCGCCGCTGCGCCAGTGGCGCGAACACCGCGCCGTGTCACGCCGCGGCAAGGTCCTCGCTTGCCTGGGCATGGCCATCGGCTTTGTCGCCATGTGCCTCGGCCATCCGCCCTGGTGGGTCATCGTCCTCGTGGCAACGATGGAAATCGCCGTCATCATTTACCTGCTGCGCCGCCCGGAAGGGCCGGCGCCTGCGCCAGAAAAGACGCCGCCGGCGGACTGGCACAAGCCGCTGAGCATCGCCACCGTCTTCGCCATGCATGGCGCCCTGCTGGGCTGGGCCGTGTACCAGCGCGCGCCGGCGGCCCCCGTGCTGGCCATCGCGCCCGACTCCGCGCAACCGGCCATGCTGTACTTGCCGGCCGCTGCCCCGCCGCGACCTTTGGAGCAGAATCTTGCTGAACGGGTCAGCGCAGCCGCCGCGCCATCCGCCGCCATTGCCAAAAAGGCAGCGCCGGCCATCAGACAATTCGTGCTGCCGCAGCCAGAGGCAGCGCCCATGCCGACGCAAGCCGAGAGCATCGCAGCCGTTGTCGAGGTGCGCCATGCCCCCGTGACGCCGGCACCGGCGGCGGCGCCATCCATCGCGGCGGCGCCGCCCTCGCCTGCGCTGCCGCCCGCGCCGCAGGAGCTGCGCAGCGGCGTATCTAGCTGGGAAGGCAAGGTTTTGGCGCGCATGGAGCGCTTCCGCCGCTATCCGACGGCGTCGCGCGCGAAGCAGGAACAGGGCGTCGTGTATCTGCGCTGCCGCATCGACCGCGATGGCCAGGTGCTGGCGGCCGCCATCGAGCGCAGTTCCGGTTCCGCAGCACTGGATCAGGCCGCGCTCGACACTTTGCAACGGGCGGCGCCGCTGCCGCGCATTCCCAAGGAACGGCCGGACCCGCTGGAATTATCGATTCCCGTCGAATTTTCCATCGGCTGATCGCGTAAAAACCGCGTTTACTCTCGCCAAACACCCATATAGACATTATTTGCATATTCAAAGCAAGATTCTGTCGTAGGAGTAATAACACGATCGGAGGTATACTACGCAACCGACGTAACAGGCCGGGCGATTTGGCCCCTGCAAGCGCGCCTGTCACGGTCCAATAAAAAAGGAAACACTGCATGACCACACCACACCGTACGCCGGTGATTCGCATCGATGGCGCAAACAAGACCTTCGCGCTGCCCAAAGGCGAACAATTCCACGCGGTCAAATCGGTCACGCTGGAAGTCTATCCCGGTGATATTTTCGGCCTGATCGGCAAGAGCGGCGCCGGCAAATCGACCTTGCTGCGCCTGATTAACCTGCTCGAGCGCCCTGACAGCGGCACCATTACCGTGGCCGGACGCGAACTGACGCGCCTGGGCAAGAGCGAATTGCGCGACGCGCGCCAGAATATCGGCATGATTTTCCAGCAGTTCAATCTGCTGCAAAACGCCAGCGTCTTCGACAACGTCGCCTTCCCCCTGAAAATCCATGGCACGACCAAGGGCGAGGACATCGCCGCCAGGGTCGAGGAATGCCTCGCGCTGGTGGGCCTGTCCGACAAGCTGCACAGCTACCCGGCGCAATTGTCCGGCGGGCAAAAGCAGCGCGTGGCAATCGCCCGCGCGCTGGCCAGCCACCCCGACGTGCTGCTGTGCGACGAGCCGACGTCCGCGCTGGACGCGGAAACGACGCGCGCCCTGCTCGACACCCTGCGCGACATCAATGCGCGCCTTGGCGTGACCATCGTCATCGTCAGCCATGAGCTGTCGGTCCTGGGCGCCATCTGCAACAGGGTCGCCGTCGTGGAAAACGGCGCCATCGCCGAACAATTCGAGTTGAGCGACACGGCCACCCCGCGCAAGACGGCGCTGGGGCGCGAGCTGGCGTATTACGGCACCGAGGCGTTTGAAGCCACCGCATGGAAGGATGCAACACATGTTTGAAGAATCGATCAATAACGTCATCAACCTGCTGCCGGAAATCTGGGTGGCGCTGGGCCAGACCATGACCATGCTGGGCATTGGACTGACGGCCGCCATCCTGATCGGCGGCCCGCTGGGCATCCTGCTGTTCCTCGTCTCGGAAGGCCAGTCGCTGGAAAACCGTCCGCTGTCGATGATCCTCGGCTGGCTGGTAAACACCGTGCGCAGCTTCCCCTTCATCATTTTGCTGGTCGCCCTGACGCCGTTTACGCGCATCATCGCGGGCACCTCGATCGGCCCGCTGGCCGCTGCCGTGCCGCTTTCGTTCGCCGCCATTCCCTACCTGGCGCGCCTGGTGGAACAGAATCTGCGCGAAGTGCCGCGCGGCGTGATCGAGGCGGCGCACGCCATGGGCGCGTCCGAGATGCAAATCATCTTCCGCGTGCTGCTGGTGGAAGCGCGCTCCGGCCTCGTGCTGGCCCTGACCGTGCTGTCGATCAGCTTCCTGTCGTATTCGGCCGTGGCCGGCGTGGTGGGCGGCGGCGGCATAGGCGACCTGGCCATCCGCTACGGCTACTACCGCTTCGAGACGGACATCATGGTCGCCACCGTGGCCATCCTGATCGTGCTGGTGCAAACCATCCAGTTCGCCGGCACGCGCATCGCCAAGCGCCTCGACAAACGTTAATTCATCTTCAGTATTTCAGTACAAGGAAAAGCATGAACCATATTCGCCGCAACCTGCTCCTGGCCGCCGCCAGCCTGGCCTTCGCCACCGCCGCCCACGCCAAGGACCCGAAAGAACTCGTCATCGGCACCAGCTCCGGCCCGTATTCGGACCAGCTGAAGCTGGGCATCAAGCCCATCCTGGAAAAACAGGGCTACAAGGTCAAGATCGTCGAATTCAACGACTACGTGCAGCCGAACTACGCGCTGGCCGAAGGTTCGCTGGACGCCAACGTGTTCCAGCACATCGTGTATCTGACCAAGTTCGCCACCGATAACAAGCTGCCACTGAGCTCCCTGATCACCGTGCCGACCATGCCGATCGGCCTGTACGGCGGCAAGCAGAAGTCCCTAGCGGACGTCAAGAACGGCGCCACCATCACCATGCCGAACGATCCGACCAACCAGGCGCGCGCGCTGGTGATGCTGGCCAAGATGGGCTGGATCAAGCTCAAACCGAACGTCGACCCGCTGCGCGCGTCCGAACGCGACGTGCTGGACAACCCGAAGAAGCTGAAACTGGTGCCGCTGGAAGCGGCGCAACTGCCACGTTCGCTGGCGGACGCCGACTTCGCTTTCGTCAACGGTAACTTCGCCCTGGCCGCCGGCATGAAGCTGACGTCGGCCCTCGCCGTGGAAAAGATCTCGGACAGCTACATCAACCTGGTCGCCATCCGCACGGCCGACAAGGCCAAGCCATGGGTCAAGGACCTGGAAGCGGCCTACCGCTCGCGCGCCTTCCTCGACGCGACGAACAAGTATTTGGCCGGCTACGAAAAGACGGACTACCAGCTGGCGCTGGAAAAGACGCTGAAAAAATAAGACGGCGCATGGAATGCAAAAAGACGGCCAGGTTCACACCTGGCCGTCTTTTTTATTGTCCGCGCCGCGGAGGCGCAGTCGATCAATGCTTAGAAACGGTAGCCGACACCGACACCGATCAGGACAGGATCAACCTTGACTTCGCTGATCTTGGCGCCAGCAGCCAGTACGTCGCTGCGGATCTGCACTTTCTTGATGTCGAAGTTCAGCGACCAGTTTTTGTCCAGCTTGTAGTCGACGCCAGCTTGCAGCGAGAAGCCCCAGCTGTCATGTTCCAGGCGGCCGGCGCCATTCAGCAATTTCACGTCCGAGATATTCGTGTAGTTCACGCCGGCACCCACGTAAGGGCTGAACTGTTTTTCAGGCATGAAGTGGTATTGCAGCGACAGGGTCGGTGGCAAATGCTTGAAGCTGCCGATCTTCGTGCCGGACAGGGTGACGTCATGCTTTTGCGGATACGTCAGGATCAGCTCGGCAGCGATGTTCGGGGTGAAGAAATACGAAATATCAATTTCGGGAATCGTCTTGCTGCTGACATGTATCGTATCCGATGCGCCAGCGCCAAAGACCGGCGTGGATTTGTTGGCCGGATCGATATGCACGGCGCGCGCACGGACCAGCCATGGGCTTTCCTGTGCCATTGCGTTGCCGGCGAATGCGCCGATGGCGGCCAGGACGATTGCTGCTGCAGTTGCGGACTTTTTCATTCTAGTTCCCTCTTTTTGTCGTTAAGTAACGCTGCGAAGTCTAAGAGTGCAGTGCAACAAAAACTTTGATCCACATCAAATAGTGCTAGATGGCATCATTAGACGCATTTTTTCCTTTGCCCAGATCAAGAAAATGCGGCATTGCAGCGTGACCGCATGCACGACTGCCATGTCGGCACGCCATGCTGACGCAAGTTGCCCGCCACGCAATCGCCACTTGCGCCGATGTCACTGGATTGCCACCTCCCTGCGCAGCATAATATTTCCACTTCACACGATACAAATGAGAATAGTAATTATTATCATTTGCGATATAATGAATGACCTCGCTAGGCGACTACAAAAAGGAATGGGAGACATGGATATATTGAGGGAACTGCGTGAATCGGGCTTGAAAGTGACCATCCCCCGCTTGCGGATTCTGCAGCTGTTTCAAGAAGGCACGATCAAGCACCTGAGTGCGGACGATGTCTACAAACTCTTGCTGGCCGAAAAAATCGACGTGGGCCTGGCCACCATCTACCGCGTGCTGATGCAGTTTGCCGAAGCGGGCATTCTGTTTCGCCGCCATTTCGAATCGGGCCACGCCGTCTTCGAACTGAACGAAGGCCAGCACCACGACCATCTGGTCTGCACGGGTTGCGGCAAGGTCGATGAATTCGTCGACGAAGGCATCGAACTGCGCCAGAACGAGATCGCCGCCGAGCGGGGCTTCGTGCTGCACGAGCACGCGCTGTCGCTGTACGGCACCTGCGCCGAGTGCACTGCCAAAAAAGTGCCGCCGCGTAAGCCCTCCTGAGGCAGCGCGCAAGGTAGCGCCTGGCAAGCCACCTGCGCTACACTGCGTGCGCCGCAGTTCAACAAGGAAGAAGCATGTACATCGGAGAAATCGCCCGCCTGGCGGGCACCTCGCCCAAGGCCTTGCGCCACTATGAAGCGCTGGGCTTGCTTGGCGATGTGCGCCGTTCGGGCGCCTATCGCGTCTACACGCAGCAAGACCTGGCGCAAGTCAAATTGATACGCCAGGCGCAGGCCCTGGGCTTCCGCCTGGCCGAACTGCTGCCCATCCTGGCCGGCGACGATACCGACTGGGCCGCCCTGTCGCAGCACATCGCTGACAAGCGCACACAGATACAGCTGGATATCGCCCGCCTGCGCCAGCTCGACGCGCAACTGGCCGACATCGACACGGAAATCCACGACTGCCTGGCGCAGCAGCGTCTGCAAAAGGCCGCTTGACTCTGTCACTAGGGGCAGGCTTTAGCATGCAAGCTCTTCTTTAATGGACAGCCTGCATCATGACCACGACGACACCCAAGCGCATTTTGATACTCCTCGGCCACCCGTCCAGCGACAGCTTTTGCGCCGCCCTGGCCGATGCCTACGCCGCCACGGCCCGCAGCGCAGGCCACACGGTGCGTGAGCTGCGCCTGGGCCAGCTGGACTTTGACCAGAACCTGCATGAAGGCTACCGCCAGGTGCAGCCGCTGGAAGCGGACTTGCTGGCCGCGCAGGAAGCCATCAGCTGGGCCGAACACCTGGTCTTCGCCTACCCGATCTGGTGGGGCGGCGCGCCGGCCCTGCTGAAAGGCTTCGTCGACCGCATCTTCCTGCCCGGCTTTGCCTTCAAGTATCGCCCGGGCAAGGCTTTCCCGGCGCAGTTACTGAAAGGCCGCACGGCCCAGCTGCTGGTGGCGATGGATACGCCGCCCTGGTATTTCCGCTGGGTCTACCACATGCCCGGCATTCACCAGCTGCGCAAGACGACCCTGGAATTTTGCGGCGTCAAGCCCGTCAAGGTGGCCAGCTTTGGTCCCATGATCGATTCCACCGCAGCGCAGCGAGCGCGCTGGCTGGAACAAGCACAGGCGCTGGCCCGGCGCCTGTAAGTTGCTTGCCATGTAGCCATCATGCATACGGTTTTGACAAGCTGGTAATCAAGCCGTCACATTCCAAGGCTACCATGATGATATTGCCTGTTTGTCAGTCGCCTTGCTGTTGCGACAACAAGGGTCCGATCGTCATGTAAAGGTAGCCGCTGTGGAGTTCAACGCTTCTCGATTGCATCTTCCCCGTTATCGCACGTCCGTGGCGGCTGACCTGTGCATCCCCACGGAATCCGTGCAGGCCGACGCCAGCAATTTCGCCGTGCTGGAACTATTTACGGAACGGCGCGACATGATGAGCCTGCCCGTCACGGAGCAGCAGCGTCCCATCGGCTTGATCAGCCGCAACATCTTCATGTCGCAAATGTCCAAGCCCTTTTATCACGAGGTGTACGGCAAGAAGAGCTGCATCGCCTTCATGGACAAGGAGCCGCTGATCGTCGACGGCGCCATGAGCATTGAAGACCTCACCTTCCGCGCCGTGGAAGCGGGCGAGAAGGCGCTGGCCGACGGCTTCATCATCACCGCCGATGGCGCGCTGGCCGGCGTGGGCTTCGGCTTGCAGCTGATGAACGTGGTGGCCACCATGCAGGCCGAAAAGAACCGGCAGATCATGCACAGCATCGATTACGCCAGCGTGATCCAGCGCGCCCTGCTGCGCACCTCCGATGCGGAATTGCGCGCCACCCTGCCCGACGCCCATCTGGAATGGCAGCCGCGCGACGTCGTCGGCGGCGACTTCTACTTCTTCGAACGCCATGCGGGCGGCTGGTTCGCCGCCATCGCCGACTGCACCGGCCACGGCGTGCCGGGCGCCTTCATGACCCTGATCGCCTCGTCGGCCCTGAGCCAGGCCTTGCGCGAACTGGGACCGCACGATCCGGCCGCCCTGATCGGCGCCGTCAGCCGCTCCATCAAAACCCTGCTGGGCCAGGACGGCGCCGGCAGCGACAACGCTGGCCACGCCGGCTCGAACGACGGCATGGATTGCGCCTTCCTGTGCTACGACACGGCTAGCGCCAGCCTGCGTTTCGCGGGCGCGAAACTGGCGCTGCACGTGGTCGCGCCGGGCGAGGAGAGCGTGCGCGCCATCGACGGCGCGCGCATGGGCGTGGGCTATGTCGACACGCCGGCCGGCTACTGCTGGCACAACGAGACGCTGGCCATTCCCGCCGGCAGCCTGCTGTTCCTCACCACCGACGGCTTGCTCGACCAGATCGGTGGTGCGCGCGACATCGCCTACGGCAAGCGCCGCATGCGCGAGCAGCTGCTGGCGCGGCGCGACGCTCCCGCCGGCGACGTGGCGGCGGCCCTGCTGCAGGACAGCGCCGCGTGGCAGGGAAAACAGCCGCGCCGCGACGACCTGACCTTTTTCTGTTTCCGCCTGTAGTTTTGGCGCCATCGCGCCACCTTATCAACAAGAAACCGGGTCACCGGCTAGCCAGGAGCACGGACGTGCTGTACGAAGAATTCAACGAGTTTTGGGATGTGGCACGCAAGCGCAACATCATCTTTTTTTACGTGGGCTATTTCTCGCAGCACGTGGTGAACGCCATTTCCGAAACCATCAAGGCGCGCCTCGATACGGCCGGCGCGGCCGGGCCCACGCGGCGGCGCATCTTTTCCTCGTTCATCGAGATGTCGCAAAACATCATGCATTATTCCGCCGACAGCCTGACGCCCGATGCGCAGCTGGACCAGCAGATGCGGCGCGGCTCGTTTTGCATCGGCACGCGCGGCGACAGCTTTTTCCTGCTGTGCGCCAACCCCGTCTCGACGGACAACGTGGCGCAGATCCGCGCCCGCCTGGAACCGCTGCACACCATGACGATGGAAGAAATCCGCCTCGCGTATAAAAAGGCCCTGCGCGAGGAAGCGCCGGCCGACAGCAAGGGCGCGGGCCTGGGTTTTCTCACCATGGCGCGCGACGCCAGCGAGCCGCTGGAATTCGAATTCGTCCAGGATCCCCAGGAACCAGGCCACACCATCTTCTGCATCAAAGCCATCATTTGAAAGAGCCGACTCAGGAAAGTATATGCAATTACCGTCACCACTGTTCATCGCCGCGACCCCGAGTTCGCCCGAAATCGACTTCCGTTTCGAGCAGCACACCCTGTCGATCAAGGGCGAGTCGTATCCGGAAAACGCGGCCGCCTTCTATGGCCCGCTGATCACCGCCGTGCGCGCCTACCTGGAAGGCTGCCGCGAGGCGGCCATCACCGTCAACGTCTCGCTGGCCTATTTCAACAGTTCCAGCACGAAGATGCTGTTTACCCTGTTCGACACCCTGAACCAGGCGGCCGTCGATGGCAACCAGGTGCGCCTGAACTGGTATCACGACGAGGATGACGACACCATCCTGGAATTCGGCCAGGAGCTGCAGCAGGACTTTACGGCGCTGGACTTCCGCGACCATCCCGTGCAGGGCAGCTAGGGCATGCGCGCCGCCCTCTCCGAGGCTGGACTGGAGCCAGACCTGTTCACCGTGGAAGCGGCGGCCCTGGCTGCCGCGCGCCGCATGCACGCCGACGCCAGCGCGCCGGGCGCGGAACAGCGGCGCGTGCTCGGTGAACTGATCATCCACTACGAGCGGCTGATGCGCGAGACGCGGCGCCTGATCGGCCGCAGCGACCGCGCCGAGCGCGACATGCATCTGCTGAACCGCCAGTTGCAAACCCTGGCCGGCCAGCTCGAATACCGCGCCACGCACGATCCGCTGACGGGCGCCCTGAACCGCGGCGCCGTGATCGACCACGCCTCGCGCTGCCTGGCGCAGGGCGACATGGCGCTGATCGTGCTCGACATCGACCTGTTCAAGCAGGTCAACGACGACTTCGGCCACCCGGCCGGCGACGGCGTGATCCAGGCCGTGGTGGACTGCCTGAAGGGGCTATTGGGACAGGAGACGGCCATCGGCCGGGTCGGCGGCGAAGAGTTTTCCGTCGTCTGGCCCACCTCTTCGCGCGACGACGCGGCGCAAGTGGCGCAGCGCATCTGCGAGACCGTCGGCCGCCAGCGCCATGCGGCACCCATCACGCGCGCCATCACCGTCAGCGTGGGCCTGAGCTGGAACCGCGCCGGCACGCCATTCGAAACGGCCTACAGCCATGCCGACCAGGCCCTGTACCAGGCCAAGCGCGAAGGACGCAACTGCGTGCGCCAGTGGCTGGAAAGCTGAAGCGGGCCTCAGCGGATATGTTCGCGCGCCATGCTGCCGTCGCGGCGCATGGCAGCCGCAGCGCGCTGCATGGCCGCCACCTGCGCCTCGGGTAATTGCTTGTTGCAGGCGAGGTAAGTCTGCACGCGGTTAAAAGTCAACAGCGGCACCACCTTGCCCTCCCACTCCTTGCCGACGAAAGGCTTGCTGCCCACCGCCAGGCCCACAGCCCACAGGTCTATGCGCCCGAGCAGCAGCTTTTGCGGATTGAGCCACTCCTGCGTCACGGGCGCCACGTTCATGCCGCGCTGGCGCAGGTAATCGTCGCGCGCGTCGCCCAGCACCGTGCCAATCACCAGGCCGCGCGCATCGGCCAGCGTGCGCAGCGCCAGGTGCCGCTCGGCCAGACCATACAGTATCCATTCCGCTTCGTTGAGGGGGCCGATCCAGCGAAATTGCGCTTCGCGCTCCTGCGTGCGGCTGGTGGAAAAGATGCAGGTATCAGGCTCGCGCAGCGCCTGCGCGTACGCGCGCTTCCACGGCAACAATTCGATGCGGTAGGAAAGACCGGCGCGCGCCATGATGTCGCGCACCTTGAGCGTTTCCCGTCCCACGACGACATTGCCTTCCATCATGCTCGACGGCGGCAAATGTTCGCCGACGATGCGCACGTCTACCGCCGCGGCCAGCGCCGGCATCAGCAGCGCCACTGCCAGCAGCCACGCCATGCTTGCTTGTTTCATGCTTGCTTTCATCTGCTACAGGGGATTGAAGCCGATGTTACCATCGGCTCACCCTGGCATCGCCGCATATTGCCAGTTAAACCATTTATTTTCCACAACGTGGCAACAGGCCAACGCCGGGAGAACGCCATGCGGAAGGGGATGGGAGGAAAGTAACTGGCGGAAAACAGTAGGAGTCGAACCTACGGGAGAACGTCTGACGCCCTCCACCGGGTTTGAAGCCCGGCCACATCACCGGATGAGTGTGCTTTCCACGGTGCCTGAGCTAGCTGCTGGGCAAGGCTGCCGTATAGGACCACAGCGCTTGCGGGCGTAATAGATGCCCATTGCCAACACGGCGAGTATAACCGACGCGGTCAAAGAATTCCAAGACCTGGATCGCCCGCTTGCGGCCCAGGCCGCTGGCGTCGCGGAAGGTGGCCGCGCCCACGGCGCCGGAACCGGGCGCCAGGCCCTCGTCCAGCTCCGCTTTTTCGGCCAGGGCGCGCACCAGTTGCGCCAGCTCGGCCAGGGCCGACGGATGGTAGAACAGGTCGTGCACGACCTGGCTGATCTGCCCTGCCTTGGCGAGTTTGCGTAACAGCTTGCGCGTCTCGTCCTCGGCCAGGCCGAAGCCGCGCGCCAGGTCGCGCGTCCACGGTGGATCGAAGCGCCCCTGCTCCAACGCGGCCAGCAAGGGTTCGGCCACCGCCTGCTCCTGCGGCGTCAGTTCCACGCTGTGCGTCGGCAAGTGCAGGCTGGCGCCGCGCGCGAGGATCTCGCCACGTGCCAGCAAGCCTTCGACCAGATGGCACCACAAGGCGTCTTCCATCTCCGCGTCGACGATGCGCTTCAGGCGCCACAGTTCCGGCCCCGCCTCGTCGGGGGCGCGCGCATGGAAGGCTTCCAATGCTGCCAGCACGCGCGCTTCCAGCGCCAGCAGCGCGGCCGGCGCCAGCAACAGGGCGTCGCCACCGCGCAGGGCGATGCGCCGCGTGTCCGGCAGCAGCGCCAGGGCCGCCGCCGGCAGCAGGGACAGGCGCACCAGCAGCGATTCGCGCAGCCCCAGCGGACTTTGCGCCAGCAGGGCCGCATAGTCACCGTGTGCGATGAACGCGGCCAGCGCGTCGAGCCACGCCAGCCTGGCCGGACTGCGGCGCTTGCGCGCGGGGCCGAAGGGATCGAGCACCATGCCGCCGCCCACCGTCTGCGTCGCTTGCGCATTGCGCACGACGAAGCGGTCGCCCGGCACGCCGTGCATGGGAGCGTCGAACACCAGCTGTACTCTTCCCGTCTGCCCGGGCGACAGGGTTTCGCCATCGAGCATGACGGCGCGCGCCAGCTGGTGCGCCGCACCCAGGTGCACGTGCAGCGGCGACCAGGCTTTCAGCTGCACGCCGGCGTCTGGCAGCAGGGTCAGTTCCACATCGAGGCGTTCGGAACACTGTGCCAGCGCGGGCGCGACGATCCAGTTGCCCCGCTCGATGCGTTCGCGGTCGATGCCGGCCAGGTTCAGCGCCAATCTCTGGCCCGCCATGCCCGCCCCGGCTGCGCGGTTCTGCGCATGGATACTGCGCACGCGCGCCTGTGCATCGCCGGGCGCCAGCTGCAGCATTTCGCCCACCTGTACGCATCCCGCCAGCGCCGTGCCGGTGACGATGGTGCCCTGCCCCGACAAGGTGAACACGCGGTCCACGCCGAGGCGGAACAGGCGCCGCTCGTCGCGCTGCGGCAGGCTGCGCGCCACCTGCGTCAGGTGCGCCAGCAAGGCGGCCACGCCGGCATCGTCGTCGCGATTGGCGGCCGTGGGAAAGATCGGGCTGCCCGCCAGCGGCGTGCCGGCCAGCAGCGCTTCGATGTCCGCCTCCACCTGCGCCACGCGGGCGCCGTCGGCGCGGTCGATCTTGGTCAGCGCCACGGCGCCGCGCGTCACGCCCAGCAGCTGCAAGATGGCCAGGTGTTCGTGCGTCTGCGGCATGATGCCGTCGTCTGCCGCCACCACGAGCAGGGCAAAATCGATGCCCGTCACGCCGGAGGCCATGGTGCGGATGAATTTTTCGTGACCGGGCACGTCGATCACGCCCAGCACGGTGCCATCCGCCAGCGGCAGATAGGCGTAGCCAAGTTCTATCGAAATGCCGCGCGCCTGCTCTTCCTTCAGGCGGTCCGTGTGCACGCCCGTCAATGCGCGCGTGAGGGTCGTCTTGCCATGGTCGATATGGCCCGCGGTGCCGACGATCATGCGGACAACTCGGCGAGCTGCGCGATGAAGGCCGTCTCGTGCGCCGCTTCCAGGCAGCGCAGATCGAGCCACAGGGTGTCTTGCCCGATGCGCCCGATCACGGGGCACGGCAAGGCGCGCAAACGCTGTTCCAGCACGCCCAAGGGATTGCTCAGACGCGAGCCAGGCGCGCTGCGGATGGCCAGGCCAAAGCTGGGCAGCTGGTCGACGGGCAAGGCGCCGCTGCCGATCTGGCTTTTCATGGCTTCGGCGGTGACCACATATTCGGCACCAAGTACGCTTTGCAGCAACGGCAGCAGGGTTTGCGCCTGCGCGCGCATGGCGCAAGCGGGACGCGTCAGCAAACGCAAGGTGCTCAAACGTTCGGCCAGCAAGTCCGGCGCGCGGTACAGCTGCAGCACGGGCGCCAGGGCGGCCAGGGTCAGCTTGCCGACCCGCAGTGCGCGTTTCAGCGGGTTGCGCTTGATCTTCGCGATCAGATCGGCACGCCCGACGATGACGCCGCATTGCGGACCACCGAGCAGCTTGTCGCCGCTGAAGGTCACCAGGTCGGCGCCCGCTTCGATGGTTTCGCGCACCGTCGTTTCATGCGGCAGCCCGTATTGCGCCAGGTCGACCAGGGTACCGCTGCCCAGGTCCACCGCCGTGGGAATGGCATGTTTTGCCGCCAGCGGCACCAGTTCGTCCAGCTCCACACTTTTCGTGAAACCGGTGATCGCGTAATTGCTGCAGTGGACCTTCATCAGCAGGCTGGTATGTTCATTGATCCCGTTCGCATAGTCGGCCAGGTGCGTGCGATTCGTGCTGCCCACTTCACGCAGCACGGCGCCCGCGCGCGTCATCACATCGGGGATGCGGAAGGCGCCGCCGATTTCCACCAGCTCGCCGCGCGAGACGACGACCTCCTTGTTCTGCGCCAGGGTGTTGAGCATCAGCAGCACGGCGGCCGCATTGTTGTTGACGATGGTGGCCGCTTCGGCCCCCGTCAGTTCGCGCAGCAGTTCCTCGACCAGGTCGTCGCGGTCGCCGCGCTTGCCCGTCTCCAGGTCGAATTCCAGGTTCATCGGCCACTGCAACGCTTCCACCACGGCTTGCACGGCCGTATCGGGCAGCAGCGCGCGGCCCAGGTTTGTGTGCAGCACGGTGCCCGTCAGGTTGAACACGGCGCGCAGCTGCGGGCGCGCTTGCGCCTGCAGCCGTTCATCCATTTGCGCGGCGATGGCGGCAATCGATGCGCCCTCCTCGCCGCATTCACCAAACCCTGCACCGGCCAGCATGGCCGTGCGCAGTTCGGCCAGCACGGCGCGCGCGCAGGCCAGGGTCTGCACGCGGCCATAGCGCGCGATCAGGGCCAGGCAAGCCGCGTCGCCCAGGATGCGGTCTACCGACGGCAGGCGCACGGTTTGCCCCGTCGTCATGACTGCTGGCCCTCGCTGTTTTCATTCTTCCCCAGCCACAGCAGCGGGTTGCCGCTGGCGCGCTGGTAGCCCGCTTCGCCCACCAGCAGGTCGAGCATCAGGCTGGCCAGGTCGTCGGCCAGCGGTTCGACGTTGTAGTCGTGCTCCTGGTTGAAGACCTTGCGATACGTATGGCAATCGTCGCAGGTTTCCGCGCGCGCCACTTTTTTCGGATCGTTCGCCTTGTTGGGCAATTTGTCGTCCTTCGCCGTCACCGGGTCGAACGGCTTTGCGTCGGCCGCGTCCAGGCCCTGGTAGGCGATCTTGCCATTCTGTTCGCAGGTCGAGCACTTGACGCGCACCATATGCCATTCGCTTTCGCAAATGCCGCAGTGCAGGTAGCGGTAACCTTGCGACTGGCCGCCGATGCGGATCACGCTGGCGACGGGGTGCGAACCGCAGACGGGGCACAGGGTGCCCGTTTCCAGGTCCGGCACGCGCGCGGCGCGCAATTGGCTGGCCGACACCGACCACAAAATTTGCAGCGCGGCCGCGACGAACGGCGCATGCATGGGATTGAGGTTGTCGCCGTTTTCATCGAGCACGGCGTCGGCGCAGGCGTCCAGCGCTGGCGCGTCGAGCGCGCGCAATTGCGCCAGCACCTGCGTCAGGCCGCCCGACAGGGCCGGCTGGCTTGCGGCCGTGGCGGCCAATTCATCGAGCAGGCTGGCAAAGATGTCGCGCCAGACGGGTGGACGGGCGCCGCTGACGGGCAGCACGGGCATGCGGTGCTGGATGGCGCGGCGCAGCGCGTCGGGGTCGGCGGCAGGCACGGCGCCGGGCGCCAGTTTTCCCACCACGACCGCTTGCGCGTCGGCCAGCGCGGCCATCAGCACCAGGTAGCCCTGCATGCCCGCGTCGACGGGGATGCCCTTGATCTTACCCTGCGCCAGTTCGCGCAAGCGCAAGGCGCGCGCCGTAAACAGGCTGTCAGGCTGCGGCAGCAGCAGGCGCGGAATCGCGTTGTGGTCCAGGCCTTCGATTTCGCCTGGCTGAAGAATGCGTTGTACCAATGGAGTTTTCCCATCAAAAAAGGCAAGGCAGAGCCAGCGGATTTGGCTGTGCTGTCAAAGTATTTTAATCGATAAAAAGAAAGGGGCCAGTCCTGGGGGACTGGCCCTGGCATACGAAAACGCCGGCGGCGGAGCATGTCGGCTTACGCGAAGCTAAGCCGACCTACCCTACTGCCTACTTTCTCGTATTACGCACCACCGATTCAAACCACTTCGGATGATGCTTGCGCGCCCAGCCGTAGGTGACGGTGCCGCGCACCATGGCGCCGATCGAGCCCTTGACCCACAGGGCCGCGTAGATGTGCACGATGATGGCGCAGATGATGGCAAACGCGCAACCGGCATGCAGCAAGGCGGCAAAGCGCACCACGTCGATCGGGAAATAGAACGCGAAATACGCGCGCCAGATCACGACGCCCGACAGCAGCAAGCCGATCATGCTGGCCAGCAGCACGAAGAACAGGATCTTCTGGCCGGCATTGTATTTGCCGATCTTTGGAAGCTTGTCTTCGCGGTTATTGAGCACGTCGTCCATCTGTTTCAGCCACTGCTTGTCGCCGTCCTCGAACTTGTTGTGGTGCCAGAAGCGCACCACGAGGATCGCGAACGAGACAAACATCACCAGGCCGGCAAACGGATGCAAAATGCGCGTCCATTGCCCGCCGCCAAACAGATTCGCCAGCCACGCCATCGACGGATGGAACATGGCCAGCCCGGACAGGGCCAGCATGACGAAGGTGATGGCGGTCACCCAGTGATTCGTGCGCTCGTTGGGGTTGTAGCGTTCGATCAAGGGATTGCCATCCTTGTCGCGCAGCTTGCCATCGTGAAGTTCACTATGCTTCATGCTGTTCCTCCCGGATGCGCTTGGCCTCTTCCAGCGCTTCGTGCTCTTCATCCTTGCTCACTTCGTTCGGACCGACACGCGTGTAATGGAACAGGCCTGCCAGCGCCGTGGCGGCCATGCCGGCCACCGCCAGCGGCTTGGACCAGCCCTTCCAGAAGCCCACCATCGGGCTGATGCGCGGGCGTTCCGGCAAGTTCGAATACAGCTTCGGCTTGTCGGCATGGTGCAGCACGTACATCACGTGCGTGCCACCCACGCCCAGCGGATCGTACAGGCCCGCGTTTTCGAAACCGCGCGACTTCAGGTCGACGATGCGCTCTTCCGCATGCACCTTCATGTCTTCCTTGGTGCCGAACACGATGGCGCCCGTCGGACACGTTTTCACGCAGGCCGGTTCCTGGCCCACGGCGACGCGGTCCGAACACAGGGTGCACTTGTAGGCGCGGTCGTCCTTTTTCGAAATGCGGGGCACGTCGAAAGGACAGCCGGCCACGCAGTAGCCGCAACCGATGCAGTTTTCCTGGTGGAAATCCACGATGCCGTTCGTGTACTGCACGATGGCGCCCGGCGCCGGACAGGCTTTCAGACAGCCCGGATCCTCGCAGTGCATGCAGCCATCCTTGCGGATCAGCCATTCGAGGTTGCCGTCGTTGTTTTCGTGTTCGGCAAAACGCATCACCGTCCACGATTGCGGCGTCAGATCCGTCGGATTGTCATAGGTGCCATGGTTTTCGCCGACTTCGTCACGCAAGTCGTTCCATTCCATGCACGCCGTCTGGCAAGCCTTGCAGCCGATGCATTTCGACACATCGATCAGCTTGGCCACGGTGCCCGTCACCGGGCTGCGCGCTTGCGGCGGGGTCACCGTGGTCGCCGACAGGCGCCGGATATCTAAGGATTGCAGTGCCATTATTGAGCTCCCATCATGCTTTTTCCACCTTCACGAGGAAGGACTTGAATTCCGGCGTTTGCGAATTCGCATCCCCCACGCCCGGCGTCAGGGTATTGATCAGATACCCCGGCTTGGCCACGCCCGTAAAGCCCCAGTGCAGCGGCAGGCCCACGGTATGCACCTGCTTGCCCTCGATCGTCAACGCCTTGATGCGCTTGGTGACGACGGCCTTGGCGATGATGTGACCCCGCTTGGAACTGACGCGCACTTCGCCACCGGCAACGACGCCGATGCTCTTGGCCAGCTCTTCGCCGATTTCGACGAATTGCTGCGGCTGGATGATGGCATTCAGGCGCGCATGCTTGGTCCAGTAATGGAAATGCTCGGTCAGGCGGTAGCTGGTGGCCACGTGCGGATATTCCTCATGCGTGCCGAACATTTTCCGGTCATCGGCGAACACGCGCGCGGCCGGATTGCTGGTCGCTTGCGGGTTTTTCGGATGCATGGGGTTGTAGCCCAGCGGATTTTCGAACGGCTCGTAATGCTCGGGGAACGGTCCTTCGGCCATGGCGCCGCGCGCAAAGAAGCGCGCCACGCCCTCGCCCAGCATGATGAACGGACCCATGCCGTTTTCCGGCGGTTCGTCGACCTTGAAGTCGGGAATATCGGCCCCGCTCCAGTTCGTGCCATTCCACTCGATGAGCTTGCGGGTCGGGTCGAAAGGCTTGCCCTTCAAGTCGCACGAAGCGCGGTTGTACAGCACGCGGCGGTTCGCAGGCCACGCCCAGGCCCAGCCCAGGGTCTGGCCGATGCCGGTCGGGTCGCTGTTGTCGCGCCGTCCCATCTGGTTGCCCGCCTGCGTCCAGCTGCCGGCGAATATCCAGCAACCGCTGGTGGTCGTGCCGTCGTCGCGCAATTGCGCAAACGAGGCCAGCTGCTCGCCCTTTTTCACCAGCAGCTTGGTCGGATCCTTGAGATCATACAAGTCAACCAGCGCCTTGCCGTTGAATTCGCGGGCGATTTCTTCCGGCTGCGGGTTATGCGGCTGCGCATAATTCCACGTCAGGTTGAGAATCGGATCGGGAAACTTGCCGCCCTCTTTCTGGTACATGCTGCGCATGCGCAGGAACAGGCCCGACATGATCTCCAGGTCGCTGCGCGCCTGGCCCGGCGGTTCGGCCGCCTGCCAGTGCCACTGCAAGACGCGCGAGGAACTCACGAGCGAACCGCGTTCTTCGGCGAAGCAGCTGGTCGGCAAGCGGAACACTTCCGTCATGATCTTGGTCGGATCGACTTCGTGGTACTGCCCGTGCGCCTTCCAGAATTCGCCCGTTTCCACGGCCAGCGGATCCATGATGACGAGGAACTTCAGCTTCGACAGCGCTTCCGTCACCTTCTGCTTGTTCGGCGCGGACGCCAGCACGTTGAAGCCCTGGCAGATATAGCCCGTCATCTTGCCTTGGTGCATATTCTCGATGGCTTGCATCAAGTCATACGGCTTGTCGAGCTTGGGCAGGTAGTCGAAGGCGTAGTTGTTCTCGGCCGTGGCGAAATCACCCCACCACGTCTTCATGAAGCTGACGTGGAATTTGCGGTAATTGCTCCAGTAGCTGAGCTGGTTCGGCCGCAGCGGCTTGGTGGCGCGCGCGGCGATATAGCCATCGAAATCCTGCTCGGCCTCGTTCGGCAAGGTCATATAACCCGGCAACAGATTCGACATCAGGCCCAGATCGGTCAAGCCCTGGATATTCGAGTGGCCGCGCAAGGCGTTCATGCCGCCGCCCGCGATGCCCATATTGCCCAGCAACAGTTGCACCATGGCGCCCGTGCGGATGGTTTGCGCACCCGTCGAGTGGTGCGTCCAGCCCAGCGCGTACAGGATGGTACCGGCGCGTCCCGGCACAGCGGTCGAAGCCAGGGCTTCCGCCACTTTGTGGAACTTGTCGGCCGACACGCCGCACGTACGTTCGACCATTTCGGTCGTGTAGCGCGCGTAGTGCTTCTTCATCATCTGGTAGACGCAGCGCGGGTGTTCCAGGGTCGGGTCGACCTTGGCATAGCCGTCTTCGCCGATCTCGTAATCCCAGGTGGCCTTGTTGGTGTACTTGCCTTTTTCCTTGTCGAAACCCGAGAACAGGCCATCTTCGAACGCATAGTCTTCGCGCACGATGAAGGGCATGTCCGTGTAGTTGCGCACGTACTCATGCTGGATCTTGTCGTTCGTCAGCAGATAATTGATGATCGCGCCGAGGAAGACGATGTCCGTGCCGGTACGCGTGGCGCAGTAGTAATCTGCCACGGATGCGGTACGGGTAAAACGCGGATCGACAACGATCAGCTTGGCCTTGTTATGCGCCTTCGCTTCCGTTACCCATTTGAATCCGCAAGGATGTGCTTCTGCTGCATTGCCGCCCATGACCAGGATCACGTCGGCATTCTTGATATCGACCCAATGATTCGTCATCGCGCCACGGCCAAACGTCGGGGCAAGACCTGCCACCGTCGGTCCGTGTCATACACGCGCCTGATTATCAAAGGTCAGCATCCCCATGCTGCGCACTGTCTTGTGGGTCAGATACCCGACCTCGTTGCTGCCGGCGGACGCGGCAAGCATGCCGGTGGAGAGCCAGCGGTTGACGGTCTTGCCGTCGGCATTCTTTTCGATCAGGTTGGCGTCACGGTCATCCTTCATCAGGCGCGCGATCTTGTCGAGCGCCACATCCCAGGAAATCGGTTGCCATTCCGTGCCGCCCGGCGCGCGGTACTCGGGCACTTTCAGGCGGTTCGGGCTGTGGATGAAGTCGACCAGGCTGGCGCCTTTCGGGCACAGGGTGCCGCGGTTCACCGGGTGATCGGCATCGCCTTCCACGTGGATGATGCTGGAGACGGCGTTTTTCGCGCCATCGCCCAGTCCATACAGCAGGACGCCGCATCCTACCGAACAGTAGGGACAGGTATTGCGTGTCTCGGTCGTGCGAGACAGCTTGTATTGCCGCACTTCCGCCATCGCCTGGCCCGGTGCGAAACCGAGCAGGGCGAGGCTGGAACCAGCAATGGTCGCGCCAGTTACCCGAAGGAACTGGCGCCTGGACATCTGAACCATATTCAGGCCTCTATGATGTGAGTAAATAAAAAGTCATACGGCGTCGTGGTCGTGTCATATCACTAAGATATAAGCACCATGCCTGTGCCGTATGACACTATTTTACCCCTCAAACTCAGTCAAGGCTCAGTCCGCCCTAAAAAATTGCACATAGTCAACATTATTTTATCGGTACCGAACAGTTCCTCTAATCAATACGAGCCTGCCCGGCGCAGCGCCCGTCCATGAAAAAAACCCGCTCGCGAGCGGGTTGTGAGGAGTGACAAAAATTACAGACTGTAGCGCAAGGTCAGCGCCACATTGCGCGGCGCGCCCGGCAAGCTCAGGTTCGGGCTGGAACCGTGGCCCGACACGATGTAGCGCGTGTCGCCGATATTGTTGATGTTCAGCTGCACTTCATAGCGGCCTGTGCGGTATGCGGCCATGGCGTCGGCCGTCACGTAGCCGGGCAAGACCACCGTGTTGCCGGCATTGGCGAAACGGCTGCCGACGGCATTCGCGCCGCCGCCCACGGTGAAGCCGTGGCCCAGGTCTTTCGTCAGCCACACATTGGCCATGTTGCGTGCCGTCAGGGTGGCGCGCTTGCCTTTGACGTCAACGGAGCCAGCCGCACTCACGCTCGTGTCCTTGGCGATGGAGTCCGTGATGGTGGCGTCCAGGTAAGCGTAGCCGGCCATCATTTTCCAGCCATCGTGCAAGTCCGCGTTGAAGGTCAGTTCCAGGCCATCCGTGCGCTGCGTGCCGATGGGAATGATGCGGTTCGTGATCGGTTCGCTGCTCTTGATATTGTCGCGCTCCAGGCGGAACAGCGACACGGTGGCGTTGGCGCGGCCGCCCCACAGATCGTACTTGGCGCCCACTTCCGTGTTGCGCGTGGTTTCCGGCGCCAGGTCGGCATTGTTGGCGGCCAGGGCGAAGTTTTCGCCGCTCGGCTGGAACGAGCGGCTCCACGACGCGTAGTACGATTGCACGGCGCTCGGTTGCCAGACGAGGCCCGCGCGGGGGCTGTAGGCCGAATCCGTGCGCGACAAATCCGCCGTCGTCACGCCAAGCGCATTGGCCAGGCGCGACTGCTGCTTGTAGCGGTCATAGCGCAGGCCGGCCAGCGCCTTCCACTCATCGCTGAAGCTGATGGCGTCCTGCACGTAGGCGGCGGCCGTGTCATAGGTACCGAAGGTATCGCCGCGCGCGCCCAGCTTGCTGCGGCTGACCTGCGGCAGGACGGGATGGAAGATCGATACGTTCGACGCCACCGCGGTCGAGGCCCAGCTCGACGCATCCTTGTTTTGCTTGCCGAATTCGGCGCCGTACAGCACTTCATGGCGCAAGGTGCCCGTGACCAGCTTTTGCGTCAGTTCCGTCTGGTTGAACCAGCCGCTCTCGTCGCGGTTGAGCTTGGCGTGGCCCAGGCTCATCGTGCCCTTGACTTCGTTGACGTTGCCGGAAATATTCGTGTTGTTGCGGTCCAGGTGGTAATCGTAATAGCGGAAGGCATTGCGCAGCGACAAGCTGTCGCTGAACTTGTGCGTCAGGGTGGCGGCCGTGGAGACCACGCGCGACTGGCTGAAGTCCGCATCGCGCGCATTGGCGGCGCCGTAATAAGTGCCCGCATCGACGGCGACCGGGCGGCCGTGGTAGGACGGGATGCCGAAGTCCGTCAGGCGGCGGTCTTCCAGGTAATCGCCCTGCAGCAGCAGTTTGGTGGCGCTGGACAGGCGGATGGCCACGGAAGGCGACAGCGCCGTGCGGTTGATGAATTGCTGGTCGCGATAGCTGTCCGACAACTCGCGCGCGCCCGTAAAGCGCCAGTCCACCGTCTCGCCCACGCGGCCCACGTCGACTTCGCCGCGGCGCCCTTTTGTGTTCGTCAGGCTCAGGGCCAGGTCCGTGATATCGATACCCGGTTTTTTGGTGATGCGGTTGACCAGGCCACCCGAGGAACCGCGGCCGTACAGCACGGCGGCCGGTCCCTTGATCACTTCCAGGCGCTCCACGTTCGACAGGTCGCGGAAATACAGGGCGTCATCGCGGAAGCCGTCGACGAACTGGTCGCCGATGGCCGTGAAGCCGCGGATGAATACCTGGTCGCGCTGGCCGTCGCCCGTCGACAAGCCCACGCCAGGGATATTCTTCATGATGTCCTGGATCGACATGGCGTTCTGGTCGCGGATGACGGCGGCCGGCACCACGTTGATCGTCTGCGGCACGTCGCGCAAGGCCATTTCCGTCTTGGTGCCGCTGGCCGAGGTGGCGGCGACATAGCCTTCCTTGTCCTTCGACGCCGTCACGGTGACGGCGGGCAAGCTTTCCTGTGCCCAGCTTGCCAATGGCGTGGCGCCGAAGGTCAAGGCGCCCAGTACGGCGATGGTGATCGGTTTACATCCTGGCTTGCGCTGTTGCTGCATACAATTCCCTGGTCGATGTTTTAATACGAATGATTATCATTAGTATTTTATCAGCGAGTGATGCCTAAAGTAAGGGTTACTGTAAGTGATAGTACTTATGGGCTAGGTACTTGATGTAAAAACACAACAGGAAATCAATATCAAAAAATAATTAAAATTGCTTTGAAAAACTATTTCTCTGCGTCAATGCTATACTTGCGGCTTGCTGGTTAGCGGCTCCCCACGCCGCCACACCCCTTGCTTTACCTCCAACGCCGTGCACAGCGCGGCGCGCCGCAATGCAATCCGCGGCACCCGAAGACCCCGATCCCCTGCGCCTTGCGGCGCCTGTCCGCCCCTGCTGGCGGCGGCGATCATGACTATTAAACTGTTAGGAATTACATGAAAAACCTGAACATCGGCAGCCGCCTTGGCGTCGGCTTTGCTGTCGTATTGCTGTTGCTTGCCGCCTTGACCGTCACCGCCCTCGTGCGCATGCAAACGGCCAGCGACCTGACTTACCGCCTCATCAATACCAGCATCAAGAACCAGCGCATGGTGGCCGAATGGTCGAAGATCATTGAACTCAACAGCGTACGCGGCGTCGCCTCGTTTGAAATCACCGATCCCGTCGTGCGCGCCAAGATCGAGGAAGACTTGAAAGTCGATGCGGAGCGTTCCAGCAAGCTGCAGGATGACATCATCGCGTCCTTGCTCAACCCGGCCGTGATCGAGCAATTCAAGGTCGTGCGCAAGGTGCGCACCGACTACGTGACGACGCGCGCGCGCGCCTTCAAGATGAAGGCCGACGGCGACATGGCAGGCGCCAAGATCGTGTTCGACAAGGAAGTCGCACCGATCACCGTGGCTTACCTGGCCGAAGTGAAACGCTTTGCCGGCATGCAGATCAAGGCCGCCGACGGCGTCGGCAACAGCATCATCGAAGCCTACAGCGGCACCCGCGTTTTCCTGATCACCATGGGCGTGCTGGCTGTGCTGATGGGCATCGGTTTCGCCTGGTGGATCACGCGTTCGATCACCGGCCCCATCCGCGCCGCCGTGAAAGTGGCGGAAACCGTGGCAGCGGGCGACCTGAGCAGCGTCATCACGGCGCAAGGCCGCGATGAAACGGGCCAGCTGATGCACGCCCTGAAAACCATGAACGACAGCCTCGTCGGCATCGTGGGACAAGTACGCAGCGGCACCGACACCATCGCCACGGCGTCCGCGGAAATCGCCGCCGGCAACCAGGACCTGTCGTCGCGCACGGAGCAGCAAGCCAGTTCACTGGAAGAAACGGCCTCGTCGATGGAAGAACTGACCTCGACCGTGAAACAGAATGCCGACAACGCGCGCCAGGCGAATAAACTGGCCGGCGACGCAGCCGGCATCGCCAGCCGCGGCGGCGCCGTGGTGGCCGAAGTGGTCGCCACCATGGGCGAGATCAATACCTCGTCGAAGAAAATCGTCGACATCATTTCCGTCATCGACGGCATCGCCTTCCAGACCAACATCCTCGCCCTGAACGCGGCCGTGGAAGCGGCACGCGCCGGCGAACAGGGCCGCGGCTTTGCCGTGGTCGCCACGGAAGTGCGCAACCTGGCGCAGCGTTCGGCAGCGGCGGCGAAAGAGATCAAGGGCTTGATCGACGACTCCGTGCAAAAAGTCGACGTGGGCACGGACCTGGTCGACAAGGCAGGCAAGACGATGGAAGAAATCGTGCAAAGCATCGGCTTCGTGACCTCCATCATGAGCGAGATCAGCAACGCCAGCGAAGAACAGAGCGCGGGCATCGAGCAAGTCAACCAGGCCATTTCCGAAATGGATCAAGTGACCCAGCAGAATGCGGCTCTGGTGGAAGAAGCGTCGGCAGCGGCCGAAGCGATGCAGGAACAGGCGAGCGAACTGGCGCAAGTGGTCAGCGTCTTCCGCCTCGACGCCAATGCGGCGGCCACCGACCGTTTCAGCGTGAAAACCGCACAGCGCAGCGCGCCGGCGGCGACAGCCCCTGCCGCGCCAGCCCGCAAGGCCTCCACCCCTGCCCTGCGCCTGCCCGTGATGCGTAACAGCGGCAAGGCGGCGGCGCCGGCCGAAGGCGAGTGGGAAGAGTTTTAATCCGCGTCAACAGCAAGAACAGCTATTGCCGGCGTATCTCGGCAATGGCTGCCTCCAGCACCTCGTCGCGCCCGGCCCGTATGCCGGCAAGCGTGGGCCTGACCTCGATATCGGGAATGATGCCCACGCGCTGCGTGGGGCGCCGGTCCGGATAAAACACGCCGATGCCGCTGATCAGGGTGCTCAAGCCGCCGGGCAGCGAAAACGTCGAAATATTGCCATCCGCGCCAGCCGTGGTGCTGCCGACCACCTTCGCGCGCGGCGCCACGCGCAAGGCCATGGCCGTGTATTCGGCCTGGCTCTGGCTCACTTCATCGACCAGCAGCATGACCTTGCCCGCATAGCGCGGCGCTTGCGGGTACAAAGCCACAGGCTGGGTCCAGTGGAAGGCGCCGGGGTTGCCAAGGTCGCCCTTGGTAAAGCGGGCAAACGCCGTGGGCCGCTCGACCAGGTAAGCACCCAGGGCAAAGACGACAAACTCGCGCGGGTAATTGCGTAGATCGATAATCAGGCCGCGGCTGCCTGCCGCCGCTGCCATATGCGCCGCCACGTCGGCCCGCTTGAGGCTCGACAGCTTGAGGTAGGCGATATCGTCGCCCAGGCGCTGGAACGTTCCCCCTTCCCTGTCATGCGTGTCCGGACCCGCTTGCCGGCCCGCTTGCCGCCCGGCTGGCACGCGCTGCGCCGTCAATTCCACAGCCTGCTGGCCGCGGCGCACCTGCAGCCGGATTGCACCGCAGGCGCCAGCCGTCAGCCTGCCCGCCATGTCGCGCAAGCGCGCCGCCTCATTCGATGCCGCATAGTGGGGCCGCCAGGTGGCGACCAGTTGCGCCACCGGCACGCCATCGACGCTGTCAATGACATCGCCGACCTGCAAGCGCGTCGCCGCCCCGGCTTCGGCTTCCCGGTAACCCACCACCACCGCGCTGGTGCCGATGAAGCGTAGCTTGACTGGCAGCCGGCATTGCCCCACAGGCGGACGCACGTGCATCGAACTCCACAGATTAGTATGGGTATCGTGCAGGCGCGCGATCACCGCCATCATTTCCAGCTGATAACTGGCGCGGTCCCTGGCCAGCGCGATGCGCGGCAGCGACTGGCGCAAAACGTCATCCCAGTTTTCCCCTGTCAGATCGCGGTAGGGCGCCCAGTATTCGATGATATTCCAGAAGCGAAACAAGGCCAGCAACTGAAAGCCGGCATCGGGCAGCGCCAGGTCCGGATAGGCTGGTTCATGTTCAAAAACGGGATTGCCCACCTGCTCCTGCATGCGCAGATAAAACTGGCTGGCCGACGCCGGCCGGTGCAGATAAATGTACCGCAGATCGGCGCGCAAGCCCGCGCCCAGCAAGCTCGCATCATCCATCCATTGCAGCGCGGGACGCAGATGCAGCTCACCCTGCGCCGGGACGGCACAAGGGTCGCAGCCGGCAAGCGGCCCCAGACCGGCGATCCAGTCCCGCAGCACGGCATCGCCCGCCGCCCTGTCGGGCGCGTCCAGCATTTTCGGCATGACACGCAGGAGTTCGTAGTCCCACTGCCGCCCGCCTGCGGTGATCAAGGGGTGATGGTATTTCAGGAAGCCCCATACCTTGCCAAGCACGGCGAGGTTGTCGACTTGTGCCGGCGTCACGGCATCGAGCGCGATGCGCGAGCCGGCATCGAAGGCGTGATCCGTTTCAAACGCGGTGTGGCGGCCATCCTGCGAAAAAGCCGGCGGCGCCGTAGCGACGAACAGAAAGGCAATGGCTGGCATGCACCAGCGCGCCAGTCTCAGACAGGGTATCCATTTCATCCAGCTTCCTTGACAGGGGTTACGACAGCCATTCAGCTCAGGCGCGCTTGCGCATCCGCGACCAGGGTGGCCAGCTCGCGCGGCACCGCTTGCGCCAGGAAATCGAGCGCCAGTTGTTCCGGATCGATGGCCGCGTCCAGCGGCAAGCCATGCTCGAAGCCGCCCACCATGATACGGCAAAAATGCGGCGATTCCGCCCGCGTTTCCACATACCAGCAGCCCGCATGGCCCTGCACGAAGTATTCGCCGATAAAGTAGCCCAGCATGGTTTTCACCCACTGCCAGCTCTCGTCGCGGATGACGATGGTGCGCATGGCAGCATCGATGTACGGCAGGTATTCGGCCGCATTGGTCAGCACTTCGTGCGCCGGCTGAATGCCCAGGCGCTCGACGAAATTCACCAGTGACGCGCCCAGCGCGTCATAGTAGGCATCGAAATCCGCCTGGCTTTGTTCCAGTAATTCTTCTTGTTCGTTCGACAGCATGCACACTCCACAGACTTTCAACAATGTCCTATTTTACGCCACGCCCACATCGACTCCGGCCCGCTGCAGCAAGGCCTGGTTGCGGGCCGACAGATGCGTCACCTGCAGGTGCTTGCCGGCCTTGTCATAGCGTTCATACAGGGATTCGATGGCGGCGATGGCCGAGTGATCGGCCATGTGCAGGTGCCGGCAATCGAGGATGACGCGGGCCGGGTCGGCCGCTGTCTGGAACAGTTCCAGGAAGTGCGTGGTGGAAGCAAAAAACAGGGTGCCATGCGGCAGGTAGACGCGCACGCCAGTACTGCTGTCATCGATGTCGGCACGCATGTCGCGCGCATGCTGCCAGGCAAAATTCAAGGCGGCGATGACGATGCCGCACAGCACGGCCATCGCCAGGTCCGTGAACACGGTGATCACCGTCACGGCAACGATCACCAGCGCATCGTGCAAGGGCACCTTGCCCAGCACGCGCAAGGAACCCCAGGCAAACGTCTGCTGCGCCACGACGAACATCACGCCGACCAGAGCGGCCAGCGGGATGCGTTCGATCAGCGGCGACAGAAACAGGATGAACAATAAAATCATCACGCCGGCCGTCACGCCCGACAGGCGCGAGCGGCCGCCCGAGCTCAAATTGATCATCGTCTGCCCGATCATGGCGCAGCCGCCCATGCCGCCAAACAGGCCAGAAACGACGTTCGACGCGCCCAGGGCGATGCATTCGCGGTTAGGCTGGCCCCGCGTTTCAGTCATCTCATCGGTGAGATTAAAAGTGAGCAAAGTTTCCAGCAAGCCCACCATGGCCATCAGCGCCGCATACGGGAAGATGATGTGCAAGGTGGCCATGTCCAGCGGCACGGTGGGCCAATGCAGGGCCGGCAAGCCGCCGGCGATATGTGCGAGGTCGCCCAGGGTGCGCGTGGGCAGGTGCAGGAAATGACTGAGCACGCCCACTCCCAGGATGGCCACCAGCGCGGGCGGCACGGCTTTTGTCAGGCGCGGCAGCACGTACACGATGGCCATGGTGAGCAGCACCAGCCCAGCCATCACAAGCAAGGGCGTGCCTTGCAGCCAGGTTTCTCCTTGCGGCGTGGCTTGCCGAAAATGCTCCAGCTGGGCCATGGCGATGACGATGGCCAGGCCATTCACAAAGCCCAGCATCACCGGGTAGGGCACCATGCGGATCAATTTCCCAAGACGCAAGATGCCGAACAGCGCCATGATGATGCCGCTCAGCACCACGGTCGCCAGCAGGTATTGCACGCCATGCTGGGCCACCAGCGCCACGATGACGACGGCCATGGAACCGGCGGCGCCCGAAATCATGCCGGGGCGCCCGCCAAAGATGGCCGTGAAGGCGCAAATGATGAAGGCGCCATACAGGCCCATCAGGGGATTCAATTGCGCCACCAGAGCGAAGGCGATGCATTCAGGCACCAGGGCAAACGAGGTGGTCAGGCCGGCCAAGACATTTTTTTGTATGTTCGAGAACCACTCATCCCGAAAAGTTGCGTTGATCATCAAGTCGTATCCAAAGTCGGAACAGGAAAATGCCGGCCTGATGGGCAATCATCAGGCGCAGCCATGCCAGCGGGCGTCACAGAAAAGCTGCGCTGAGGTCGAACGGAGCAGGAAAGTCGTCAGTGACTACATGGGTATGGCGGAAAGGGGAAGTTTCATAAGGCGCCAGGCGGCGCAGCTGAGCTTGCCGGCATTATACAAGATGCGCAGCCGGCAAAAGGTAAGCGTCGGCCCTGCACCGGTTTGCTGGCACATGTCCTGGTGGAGAAATTCGCCGACCACTTGCCGCTCTACCGCCAGAGCGCGATCCATGCACGCGAGGGCGTGGACCTGGAACCCCGGCAGCCATCCTGTACTCGCCCAAGCCATGGCCGGCTCTGACACGCTACTGCGATGATGGCGCTATCGACATCGACAACTCCCCCGCCGAGCGTGCCCTGCGTGGCGTTGCTATTGGCCGCCACAACTATTTGTTTGCGGACGCTGACCGTGCCGCCGCCATCTATTCGCTGACCGGTACGGCCAGTCGGCGTCCATCCCGCCAACGCCGGCTTCCTCCGCGATTTGCAGGCATTCGTCGCATGAGAGAAGACACGGGCATCCGTGCCGCTAGAATGGTGGGCGAGTTAAACACAAGGAATTTGATGAGATCTCCCCCATTTTTGCCATTCAACGCGCCTCCCGTATCGGAAGTCAAGCACGACCGCCACCTTGTGCGCCGCTACTTGCTGCAGTCGGCGCTGCGCTTAAACGCCGGTTCACTCTTGTTCCTGTCGCTGGCGATCGCGCTGCTGCCGCTCTGGCTAAACCACGCCCCGGCGGCGCCGGGCGAAATGGAGACCCGCAAGCTGACTCCGTACATTGTTAGCGGTGTTGTAGCGGCGGTGATGGTCTGGCTCGCGCTGATGTCGAATGGGATCGCACGCGGCTTTCTAGCGCGGCTGGGCGAAGAGGGCAAGGCGCTGAGCGTCGAGGCGATGGCGTCCTTGGTTACGCGTCACATCCATGCGCCGTTCAATCCCTACACCACCTTTGACCTGTGCACCGAGTCCCTGTCAGGGCTGGCGCTCGGCACGGCACTTGGCTACTCCGGTCCGCCTGCGTTTTTTCACGACCCTTTCAAGGGCCGGATCGTGCTGGGTCGCTGGCGCCCGTTGGCGCTGGGGCGCCATGTCGAGGTGAGAATATCGTCCGATTTGGGCCCCAGTTGCGACATTGAGCTGCGCTGCAGACCGGGCCTGGCCTGGTTCGCGATCCAGCAAGGTGAGTCGCTAAAGACTGCCGAGATGGTGTCTACCCAACTGCACCAGCAACTCGCGCGCCATGCAAGCGCGCTAAATGCGGCTCGGCGTGAGCGCGAGCTGGAACGCACCTCTCTGCAGGCACGCCTTTCAGCCTTGCAGGCCCAGGTAGAGCCGCACTTCCTGTTCAATACCCTGGCAAATCTCAAGTATCTGATCCGCACCGACCAGATGGCCGCGCAAGAGATGCTCGACCATCTGGTCGGCTACCTGCAAAACGCGATGCCCGATATGCGCTCGGTGTCCTCGACCCTGGGACGAGAAATGGATCTTGTTAGCGACTACCTGGCGGTGATGCGCATCCGCATGGGCACGCGCCTGCGCTACGCTGTCGAAGTGGCCGAGGAATTGCGCAGCCTGCCATTCCCGCCGGCGATGCTGATCTCGCTTGTGGAGAACGCCGTCAAACACGGTTTGGAGCGGGCCAGCCGACCGGGCCTGATTACCATCAGCGCAAGGCACGAAAGAGACAGCACGGACGGGCTGCTGAGCGTGTCTGTTGTCGACGACGGGGTCGGCTTGACCGAACAATCCGGGCAAGGAACGGGATTGGCGAATATTACAGAGCGCTTGCTGCTGCTATATGGACGGAAGGCTAGCCTTTTTGTGGAGCCAGGCGACGGACAAGGCGTATGCGCAGTGTTGACGGTGCCTATTGTCGGGAGCCACGCCTGATGCCAAGCGCTCTGATCGTCGAGGACGAGCCTCTGCTAAGGGCGGAGCTGGTGGACCAGCTGCATGCCTTGTGGCCCGAACTGCAAATCGCCGGCCAGGTCGAAAACGGCATCGACGCGGTGGCAAGCATCGACATGCTGAAACCGGACATCGTATTCCTGGACATACAGATGCCCGGCCTGAACGGCATGGAGGTGGCGCGCCATATTCCCGAGTCGTGCCAGGTAGTGTTCGTTACAGCGTATGCGGACTATGCCTTGGCCGCTTTCGATGCCGGCGCGTCCGACTATCTGGTCAAGCCGGTGACGACCTCACGCCTGCTGCAGACGATCCGCCGTCTGAAGTCGCGCACGGCCGCTAGCCCGCCGCCGGCCGTGTGGGAACAGCTCTTTGAACAGGAGAGCGTACCGGTGTACCTCAAGTGGATCAAGGCCTCAAGCGGCAATTCGGTGCGGCTGGTGATGGTGAGCGAAGTGCTGTACTTCCAGTCGAACGAAAAATACACGCGGGTGGTGACGGACAACGGCGATTCGCTGATTCGCTTGCCTCTCAAGTCCCTGCTCGATCAACTGGACCCGCAGTTGTTCACGCAAATCCACCGCAGTGCCGTCGTCAATCTGCAGGCCATTGACCGGATTGAACGCATTGAATCCGGGGTGCGCAGCGGCCCTGGGCTGGAGGTCATCCTGAAAGGCCGGACCGAGCGCTTGACCGTTAGTGAGGGATTTGCCAAGCAGTTCCGCCAGATGTAGCAGGGATCTTAAAGCCGCCCTGCCGATTGGCCGCCTGCGTGACGACGGCGGATTTGTTGGTTCAGTTCGCAGTAAATCATTACAACATATTAAAAAAGGACAATAATGAAAAATAAATGGAGAGTCTCCCTGGCTTTGTTATTGCTGACCGTGACAGGGGCAATCGCAGCCACACCCCCGGTGGCGCCGACAGTGGAGGTCAATCCGGCAGTCCGGTTGGAGGTCATCGATACGCTGATTGCCAAGCTCAATGCCCACTACGTTTTTCCAGACAAAGCCAAACAAGTCGAGCTTGTCTTGCGCCAGCATCAGCGCGAGGGCAAGTACGATAGGGTCACGGATGGTCAACAACTCGCCAAACAGCTATTCGATGACATTGATGGCGTTATCCACGACAAGCATATGTTCATCGATGTCAGTGCCCACCCGGTGCCGCCCGATGATGCAATGCCGCCGCCGCCACAGACGCGGGCGGAATGGGAAAAACAAGTGCCGCCTGCCGTGCTTGAAAGGGTTCTTGCATCAAACCTTGGCGTGGAAAAGGTGGATCATCTTAGTCCCAATATCGGCTACCTGGAGATTTCCTCATTCGGGCCGGTTTTCCTCGTATCCGACAAGTTTGCCGCAGCGATGAATAAACTCGCTAACACCGATGGCCTCATCATCGATCTGCGCAACAACGGCGGTGGCGGGGAAGACTCAGTGGCGCTACTGATCAGTTATCTTGTTGACGGGCGCACCCGCCTCAACGACATCTGGGAACGTGCGACCGGTATCACCACGCAGTATTGGACGCAGGATAAGCTCGACGGCAAACGCTATGGGGGCAAGAAACCGGTCTTCATCTTGGCAGGCCCCGATACTAAGTCCGCCGCCGAATCATTCGCGTACCAAATGCAGGCGCTGAAACGCGCCAAGGTGATCGGGGAGCGCACTTGGGGTGGCGCCAACGCTTCGCGGCCATATCGTCTCAGCGAGCATTTTGCTATCTTTATCCCAAGCAAGCGTCCGATCAACTCAATTACCCATACAAACTGGGAGGGCACGGGCGTCACTCCGGATGTAGCGGCAAAGGTGAACGATGCGCTCGCGGCGGCTAAAGTTTTGATGCAGCGACAAGTTCATGGGGGCGCACCACGTGCTACCAAGGATCACTAAAAACTATGGTCGATATGCCGGGGGCGAAGTTCATATTTGTCACGTCGGGCTGGCCTTCGATGCGCACTTGGACTTGGCCCAGCTCAAGCATGATCGTCCGGCCCACATCGATGGTGGCGTTGCCCGGTGCCGGCGCCGGCGCAGTGCGCGCCAGCACCACCGGCAAGAGGCCATCGTCGCGCATCAACGCAGGCACGCCGAGGAGTCCTAGTTGATAGAGGCTGCGCCAGATGAATACCTGGTTGGCGTTGACGCCGTGTTCGCGCGCGATGCGAGCGACCGAGACGCCCGGTTCGAGCGGCAACGCCGCCAACGCGCGCTTGAACTCCAACGAGCGCTGCCGATAATGGCCGCGCGTATTCGCCGAAATGATCGGTTGAAATTTGTGACTATAATCATAATTTATGGGCATAAATGTTGTGCCCAAATTCGATCATGGATGACGGTGGTCAGGCCATCCAGACGGCGCGGGGAAAACGCTGACAGCAAAAGTCAGGCAAATGCACGGATAAAAAAATAGCCCACTCGAAAGTGGGCTATTTTTTTCATCTGGAGGCGAGGACGGGAATCGAACCCGTCTAAACGGCTTTGCAGGCCGCTGCATAACCTCTTTGCTACCTCGCCAGAGGAACTGCTAGGGTGCGCCTTGCGGCCCACCTTGAAAACTGGAGCGGGAGAAGAGTCTCGAACTCTCGACCTCAACCTTGGCAAGGTTGCGCTCTACCAACTGAGCTACTCCCGCATTGGAGCTTGATTACCGCTTAATCACGCTGCATGACTACTTTGCAGCGGATAAAAAAAGGAAGCCAGCTTAGCTTCCCTTTAGAATTCTGGAGCGGGAGAAGAGTCTCGAACTCTCGACCTCAACCTTGGCAAGGTTGCGCTCTACCAACTGAGCTACTCCCGCATTGGAGCTTCTATTTTCTGCTACTGCCATCTTGCTGTACTGCTTCAGCTTTCGCTGGAGCGGGAGAAGAGTCTCGAACTCTCGACCTCAACCTTGGCAAGGTTGCGCTCTACCAACTGAGCTACTCCCGCATACGAACCGCTATTTTACTGCTTTTTGCTACCGTTTACCAGTGCTGCTTTACTGCTGATCCAGTATTCACTGGAGCGGGAGAAGAGTCTCGAACTCTCGACCTCAACCTTGGCAAGGTTGCGCTCTACCAACTGAGCTACTCCCGCAGTGGACAACATTGTATCAGAAGCTCTACTACATCGCCAGTACTACTTTTTACTGCATTCGCTGTTTTTACCTATGACACGATCCAGAAAACTGGAGCGGGAGAAGAGTCTCGAACTCTCGACCTCAACCTTGGCAAGGTTGCGCTCTACCAACTGAGCTACTCCCGCGTCATCAACAACAGGCCAGCATTATAGAGGGATTACAGGGGCTGTCAACGGGCAATATCTGGTCTTTTGCAAAATATTTGGGTCAGACGGGGACGCCGAGTCCCGTCGGGTCTGACCCCAGCTCTTGCGTTTGGGCTGAAAGAACGCCAGCCCAACACCATCAAGCCCCACCCGCCCTAATGCAGGTTACCCGCTTTTTCCTTGATCAGCGGCCATGCCAGGCGCAAGTAATAGAACATCGACCACACGGTCAGCACGCAGGCGATCCACAGCAGCTTCTCGCCCCACACGTGGGTGTCGATCGCGCCGAAAATCACTTCGTGGTACAGCAGCAAGGGAATGGCCGTCATTTGCGCGGCCGTCTTGATCTTGCCGATCGAGCTGACGGCTACCGATTTCGATGCGCCGATCTGCGCCATCCATTCGCGCAGCGCGGAAATCGTGATTTCACGGCCGATGATGATGAAGGCCAGCACGGCATTGACGCGGTCCAGTTGCACCAGCACCAGCAAGGCGCCCGCCACCATCAACTTGTCGGCCACGGGGTCGAGGAAGGCGCCGAAGGCCGAGGTCTGGTTCCAGCGCCGCGCGAGGAAACCATCGAACCAGTCGGTCACGGCGGCAACGATAAAGACCAGGGTGGCAACCAGGTTCTGGTCGCCATGCAGCAACATCGACGGCGGCAAATAAAACACGCCGACGACGAGCGGTATCAGGGCCACGCGCAGCCACGTCAAAAGGATGGGAATATTAAAAGGCATAAGGGAGCAATCGGCCAACGGGTAAATTGAATATGAAGAAAGTATGAAGAAAGCGCCACTAGTCTACATGGCCCAGGGGTATTAGCCTAGTCCGGTTGCCGCAGCACCGGACCGGACACCCATCCATCAATGCAACTGCTTGTAAATCTCTTCCGCCAGCTGGGTCGAAATTCCCTCCACCGACATCAGATCCTCGACGCTGGCATCGACCACGCCGCGCAAGCCGCCAAAGCGCGACAGCAGTTTTTGGCGGCGCTTGGCGCCGCATTGTGCCCCTTTCGATCTCTTCCAGGCGCGAGGTCTGGCGCGCCCGTTCGAGCATTAATGCAACTGCTTATATATCTCTTCCGCAAGTTGAGTCGAAATCCCCTCCACCGACATCAGATCCTCGACGCTGGCATCGACCACGCCGCGCAAGCCGCCAAAGCGCGACAGCAGTTTCTGCCGGCGCTTGGCGCCTATGCCTTCGATTTCTTCCAAGCGCGACGTCTGGCGCGTCTTGGCCCGCTTGGCGCGCATGCCGGTAATCGCAAAGCGGTGCGCCTCATCGCGGATTTGCGCGATCAGCATCAGGGCCGCCGATTCCTTGCCCAGTTCCTGCGCCGCGCGGCCATCGACGAACAGCAGGGTTTCCAGGCCTACCCTGCGCCCTTCCCCCTTGGCCACGCCGACGATCAGGCTGATATCGAGACCCAGCTCGGCGAACACCTGGCGCGCCATTTCGATCTGCCCCTTGCCGCCGTCGATCAAGACCACGTCGGGCATCACGCCATCGCCATTCGCCACTTTTTCATAGCGGCGCATCAGGACCTGGCGCATGGCCGCGTAATCGTCGCCCGGCGTGATGTCGTTGATGTTGTAGCGCCGGTACTCGCCATTCTGCATGGCGTGATGGTGGAACACGACGCACGACGCCTGCGTCGCCTCGCCCTGCGTGTGGCTGATGTCGAAACACTCCACGCGCAGGCTGTCGAGGTCTTCCGTTTCCAGGCGCAGCGCTTCGGCCAGCGCGCGCGTGCGCGACTGCTGCGAGCCCTGCTCGGACAACAAGCGCGCCAGCGAAATCTCGGCGCCCTTCTGCGCCATCTCCAGCCACTGGCGGCGCTGCCCCTGCGGCTGGAAGATCAGGTTGATGCGGTGGCCGCACTGCTCCATCAGCGCCACCATCAGGGCTGGCTGGTCGAATTCGATATTCAGGATCAGGGTGCCGGGGATGAATTTTTCCGTGTAGTGCTGGGCCAGGAAGGCGGCCAGCACTTCCACCTCGATGGCTTCCTCGGCAATCGCCGCCGCATCGCTGAGCTGGCTGGGGAAATAGGCGCGGTCGCCCAGGTGGCGTCCGCCGCGCACCATGGCCAGATTGACGCAGGCGCGCCCGCCCTGCACCAGCACGGCGATAATGTCGACGTCGGCGTCGCCCGTCGTTTCCATGCTTTGCTGGTGCAGCACGCGCGACAGCGAGGCGATCTGGTTGCGCACCACCACGGCCTGCTCGAACTTCAGCTCGGCGGCAAACGCGTGCATCTTCTTTTCCAGGTCGGCCAGCACTTCGCTCTGGCGCCCGCGCAGGAAGCGCGCCGCGTTTTCCACATCGTTTTTATAGTCTTCCTTGCTGATCAAGTCCACGCACGGCGCGCTGCAGCGGCCGATCTGGTGCAGCAGGCACGGCCGCGTGCGGTTCGCATAGACGCTATCCTCGCAGGTGCGGATGAGGAACACCTTTTGCAGGATCTGCATCGATTCCTTGACGGCCCAGGAACTGGGGAACGGCCCGAAATACTGGTTTTTCTTGTCCACCGCGCCCCGGTAATACACCATGCGCGGCGCATCGCCGTTGGTGATTTTCAGATACGGATACGATTTGTCATCGCGGAACAGGATGTTGTAGCGCGGTTGCAGCGCCTTGATCAGGTTGTTTTCCAGGATCAGGGCTTCCGCCTCGCTGTGCGTGACGGTCGTTTCCAGGCGCGCGATGCGCTCGACCATCATGGCGATGCGGGGGCTGGCCAGGTTTTTCTGGAAGTAGCTGGAGACGCGCTTTTTCAGGTCGCGCGCCTTGCCGACGTACAGCACCTTGTCGGCGGCGTCGAAATAGCGGTACACGCCGGGCAGGTTCGGCAGCTTGGCGACCGTGGCCAGCACCTGCGCGCGCGGGTCGGGCGGCGTCTCCGCCAAGAAAGGTTCAGGGCTTGCTTCGGTCATTGCTGGCTCATTGCGCACTTATAGTTACCCTGCTTGCTCCACGATCACGAACGCGACCGCATATTCTTCTTCATCGCTGATGGTCACTTGCGCGCTCAGCCGGTTTGCGGCCATGAACTCGGCCAGCACGCCGCTGCAGACGATCATCGGCTTGCCGCTGGGATGGTTCAGCATCTGCGCGGCGGGCCAGGTCATCGGCATGCGCAAGCCCAGGCCGATGGCCTTGGAAAACGCCTCTTTTGCCGCGAAGCGCGTGGCGAGGAAGCGCACGCCGCGCACGGCATTCCTGGCGCTGCGGGCGCGGAATTTTTCCAGCTCCTGCGGTCCCAGTATTTTTTTGGCGAAACGCTCGCCATGAAGCGCCAACGCCGCCTCGATGCGGGGTATCTTGCAGATATCGGTGCCGATGCCGTAGATCATGCTGCCTCCTTGCTATCTGTTATCAGGCCCTGTGCCCGAGGCGCGTAGCCACCATGATGGCCTTCATTTCGCGCACGGCGTTTTCCCAGCCGACAAACACGGCGTGCGCGACGATGGCGTGGCCGATGTTCAATTCAGCAATATCGGGAATGGCGGCGATGGCCTGCACATTGGTGTAATGCAAGCCGTGGCCCGCATTGACCTTCAAACCGCGGCCCACGCCGAACAGCACGCCGGCCTTGATGCGCTCCAGCTCCGCCAGCTGCTCGGCACCTTGCGTATCGGCATAGCGGCCCGTGTGCAGCTCGATCACGGGCGCGCCGAGCTCGGCGGCGGCGGCGATCTGCTGCTCGTCCGCATCGATGAACAAGCTCACGCGGATGCCCTCGCCTTGCAATTGTTTCACCGCCGCCTGCACTTCCTTGAAGTAGCGCACCACGTCCAGGCCCCCTTCGGTCGTCACTTCCGTGCGTTTTTCCGGTACCAGGCAAACGTCCGCCGGCTTGATGCGGCAGGCGAAATCGATCATCTCGGCCGTGACGGCCGCTTCCAGGTTCATGCGCGTGAGCAACTGCGGTGCGATGGCGATGACGTCCGCATCCTTGATGTGGCGGCGGTCTTCGCGCAGATGCAGGGTGATGGCGTCGGCGCCGGCCTGCTCGGCCAGCAGGGCCGCGCGGACCGGGTCCGGATAGGCGGTGCCGCGCGCATTGCGCAAGGTGGCCACGTGGTCGATATTGACGCCCAGGTCGATGACGGGGCCGGAAGGCTGCAAAAAGCTCATAGTGATGGTATCCGTAAAGTGCTGTCGTGCGGCAAACCGCCGCTACAGCTGCATTAAATCGATCAGTATCTGGCGCGTATTCAAGGTGGCGCCGCCCAGTTGATGGGCCAGCAAAAAGCGCATCAGCAGCTTGCTTTGCGCCTGCGTGGCCACGTCAAGATAATCTTCGCGCTCCATGTCGAGCAGGGTCTTGCCCGTGATCTTGGGCCAGGCATCGCTGGCGCGCGCCGGGCGCGGCCCGCGTTCCGGGTCAACCACGTACACCTGCCCCGCATCGACGGCCTGGCGCGTGCCCGTGCAGCGCGTCAAGTCGGCCGCCACGCCCGTTTCCTTGAGCAAGGCGCGCTCGAACTTGCGCAGCACGATGGGCGGCGGCTCATTGTGCGCCAGTTGATTCAAGGTGGCAACGTAGTGGTCGAACAGGACAGGATGCGGATCGTCGCGCGCCAGCAGTTTCACCAGCAATTCGTTCAGGTAAAAACCGCACAGCAGCGCAGTTTTCTCCAGCGGCAGCATGCCACCCACCCACTCGGCGCCCGTCAGGATGCGCAGCTCGGACTTGCCCGTCCAGCCCGCCTGCAGCGGCTGGAACGTCTGCAGCACGCCGCGCAACTGCGAATGGGGCCGCTTGGCGCCCTTGGCGACGAGCGCGATGCGGCCGTATTCGCGTGTAAACACATCGACGATGAGGCTGGTTTCTTTATGCGGATAGCTGTGCAGCACGAAGGCTGGCTGTCCCGTGATGCGGCCGTCGCGCGCGGGCGGACGGCTGCGCCGGGGCGCTGTGGAAGGTGCGGCCGGCGGCGCGATGGCCGCCGGCGTAGGGACCGGCGCAGATGCAGCAGAGGCGGCTGGCGCAGGATGGTGCAGCGCTGGCGTGGTGGTGCTCATGCGTGTGGCGTCGCCCCCGGGTTGCGGATTACTCGTAGCCGTAGGCGCGCAAGCCCGCCTCGTTGTCGGCCCAGCCCGACTTGACCTTGACCCAGATTTCCAGGTACACGGGGCCGCCGAACAGCTTTTCCATATCCAGGCGGGCCTGGGTGGAGACTTCCTTCAGGCGTGCGCCCTTGTTACCGATGATCATGGATTTATGGGTATCGCGCTCGACCAGGATGGCGGCAAACACGCGGCGCAGGTCGCCTTCCTGCTCGAATTTCTCGATCAGCACGGTGCTCGTGTACGGCAGTTCGTCGCCCACGAAGCGGAACAGTTTTTCGCGCACGATTTCCGAGGCGAGGAATTTCTCGCTGCGGTCCGTGATGTCGTCCGGGCCAAAGATCGGCTGGTTTTCCGGCAAGAAGCGCTTGATCTCGTTCTGCAAGCCTTCCAGTTGGAAATGCAGCTTGGCGGAAACAGGCACGATGGCGGCGAAGTCGCGCATGGCGGCAATCTTTTGCGCGAACGGCAGCAGCACGGCCTTGTCTTTCACGCGGTCGGATTTGTTGATGACGAGGATGCACGGCACTTCCTTCGGCAGCAGGTCCATCACTTGCTGGTCGGCCGGGCCGAACGTGCCCGCCTCGATCACGTACAAAATCACGTCCGATGAAATCAGGGTGTTCGTCACGGTCTTGTTCAGCGTCTTGTTCAGCGCGTTCGAGTGGCGCGTCTGGAAGCCAGGCGTGTCGACGTAGATGAATTGCGCGTCCGGCACCGTCTGGATGCCCGTGATGCGGTGGCGCGTCGTTTGCGCCTTGCGCGAAGTGATGCTGACCTTCGCGCCGATCAGCACGTTCATCAGGGTCGATTTGCCCACGTTGGGGCGGCCCACGATGGCGATATAGCCACAGCGGAAGTTGTCGGGCATTTTGGTGGCTGTCATGCTAGTGTCGATTCTGTTTAGTGTGAGCGGCGATCGCCGGGGCAGCCGGGGCTTGCGCGTCGTCGCTCTGGATGGTGGCAATGCCGGCCAGCTTGAGCTGGGCGGCGCGCGGTTTCGGCTTGCGGCTGGCGGCAGGCGACTTCAACAACGCCTGCTCGGCCACGTCCAGCGCCAGTTTGGCGGCGGCTTGCTCACCGGCGCGGCGGCTTCCGCCACGACCGTAGACCTGGATATTCAATTTTGGCACCAGGCATTCGATCTCGAATTCCTGGCTGTGGGCGGCGCCGTGGGTGGCCACCACATTGTACTGTGGCAGCGAAATTTTCTTGCTTTGCAAAAACTCCTGCAGCAGGGTCTTGGCATCCTTGCCCAGGGTTTGCGGGTCGACCGAGTCGAGGATGGGAATGTAGAAGGCGCGGATCACCGTGCTGGCGGCGTCAAAACCCGTGTCGAGGAAAATCGCGCCCAGCAAGGCTTCGAGGGTGTCGGCAAGGATCGATGGGCGGCGGAAACCGCCCGATTTGAGTTCGCCTTCGCCCAGGCGCAAAAATTGCGACAATTCCAGCTTTTGCGCGATTTCATACAGCGACTGCTGTTTCACCAGATTGGCGCGCAGACGCGACAAATCGCCCTCGTCGATGGACTTGAAGCGTTCATACAGGATGGACGCGACCACGCAGTTGAGGATGGAGTCGCCGAGAAATTCCAGCCGCTCGTTATGCAAACTGCTGTGGCTACGATGCGTCAAGGCTTGCTGCAACAGGCCAGCATCCTGGAACGTATAGCCTAAACGGGTTTGCAATAACTGAAGATTCATTGTTGTTTCTGTGTCATCTGAGTAATTCGGCTGGCCGCCGCGCGGGGAATCGGCGCGGCAGCCATAGGGACGGCTTAGTGTATGCCGCCCACTCTTTTCGGATTGCTGAAGTTCATCCACACCAGGAAAGCCTTGCCGACGATGTTCTCGTTCGGCACGAAGCCCCAGTAGCGGCTGTCCGCGCTATTGTCGCGGTTGTCGCCCATCATGAAGTAATTGCCTTGTGGCACTACACACGTAAAACCGTCTTCTTTGTAGTTGCACGCATCCTTGTGCGGGAAATCCTTCACTTCGCGCAAATTCAACGTAGGAGCAGGCTCGTCGTTAAGGATGCGGTGGCTCACGCCCGTCAGGTTTTCTTCCAGCTGCTTGTGGTAAACAGTGCTTTCATCATCCAGATAGTCGTCCAGCGGGGTGTAGGCGACTTCCTTGCCATTGACCGTCAAGCGCTTGTTTTCATAGGTGATTTTATCACCGGGCACACCGATCACGCGCTTGATATAGTCTTGCGACATATCTTTCGGGTACTTGAACACCATCACGTCGCCGCGCTGCGGATCGTTGACTTCAATGATGCGCTTGTTGACGATCGGCAAACGAATGCCATAAGTAAACTTGTTGACCAGGATCAGATCGCCCACCAGCAAGGTCGGCACCATCGAGCTCGACGGGATCTTGAATGGCTCATACAGGAACGAGCGCAGGCAGAACACGAGAGCGATGACGGGGAAGAAACTGCCCGAATACTCGACCCAGGTCGGCTGACGCAACAGGGCCGCCTCGATGCTGGCGCGGCTGCCGCCCGCATCGGACTTGATGCCCTCGGCGGCCAGCTTGGACTGGCGCGCATCGAATTCAGCCAGAGCGCGGTCGGCCGCCTTGCGGCGCTGCTTGGACAGATAAAACACATCCAGGCACCAGACCAGGCCCGTCAACACCATCAGCACGAACAGGATTAAAGCGAAATTTCCTAAAATCACTTGCAGGTTCATTGATTAACCATCCACTTGTAAAATTGCCAGGAATGCCTCTTGCGGGATCTCCACGGAACCCACTTGCTTCATGCGTTTCTTACCCGCTTTTTGTTTTTCCAGCAATTTTTTCTTGCGGCTGATGTCGCCGCCATAGCACTTGGCCAGCACGTTCTTGCGCAAGGCTTTCACGTTCTCGCGCGAAATGATGTTGGCGCCGATGGTCGCCTGAATCGCCACGTCGAACATCTGGCGCGGGATCAGTTCGCGCATCTTGGCGGCCACCTGGCGGCCACGGTACTGACTATTCGAACGGTGGACGATGATGGCCAGCGCATCGACTTTTTCGCTGTTGATCAGCATGTCGACCTTGACCACGTCGGCCGCGCGGTATTCCTTGAACTCGTAATCCATCGAGGCATAGCCGCGCGACGTCGATTTCAGACGGTCGAAGAAGTCCAGCACGATCTCGGCCATCGGCATTTCATACACGAGCTTGACCTGGCGGCCGTGGTAGCTCATGTCCATCTGGATGCCGCGCTTGCCGATACACAAGGTAATCACGGAGCCCACGTATTCCTGCGGCATGTACAGATTGACCGTGACGATAGGCTCGCGCACTTCCTCGATGCGCGACGGATCGGGCATCTTCGATGGATTGTCGACGTTGATCATGGTGCCGTCGCGCTGGATCACTTCGTACACCACGGTTGGCGCCGTGGTGATCAGGTCCATGTCGAATTCGCGTTCGAGGCGCTCCTGCACGATTTCCATGTGCAGCAAGCCCAGGAAACCGCAGCGGAAGCCGAAGCCCAGCGCCTGCGACACTTCCGGCTCGTACATCAGGGCCGCGTCGTTCAATTTCAGCTTTTCCAGCGAGTCGCGCAGCGCGTCGTACTGGTTCGCTTCCACAGGGAACAGGCCGGCGAACACTTGCGGCTGCACTTCCTTGAAGCCAGGCAATGGCGCGGCGGCAGGACGGCCGGCCAGGGTGACGGTGTCGCCCACTTTCGCCGCTTTCAATTCCTTGATGCCGGCGATGATGAAACCCACCTGGCCTGCCGACAATTGCGGCAAGGATTGCGAACGGGGCGAAAACACGCCGATGTCTTCCACCAGCTGAACCGAATCGGTGGCCATCAGGCGGATCTTGTCTTTCGGTTTCAGGGTGCCGTTGACCACGCGCACCAGCATGACCACGCCCACATAGGCGTCATACCAGGAGTCGACGATCAGCGCCTGCAGCGGCGCGTCCGGATCGCCCTTCGGCGGCGGTACCTTGACGATCAGTTGTTCGAGCACGTCCAGCACGCCGAAGCCCGTCTTGGCCGAGCAATGCACGGCGTCGGCCGCGTCGATGCCGATCACGTCTTCGATCTCGGCAATGGCGTTCGGAGGGTCCGCGTTCGGCAAGTCGATCTTGTTCAGGACGGGCACCACTTCCACGCCCAGGTCCAGCGCCGTGTAGCAGTTGGCCACTGTTTGCGCTTCCACGCCTTGCGACGCGTCAACGACCAGCAGCGCGCCTTCGCACGCCGACAGCGAGCGCGACACTTCATAGCTGAAGTCGACGTGGCCCGGCGTATCGATCAGGTTCAGGTTGTAGATCTGGCCATCGCGCGCCTTGTAGTGCAAGGCCGCCGTTTGCGCCTTGATGGTAATGCCGCGCTCGCGCTCCAGATCCATCGAATCGAGCACCTGCGCCTCCATCTCGCGGTCGGACAAGCCGCCGCACAATTGAATGATGCGGTCAGCCAGGGTCGATTTACCGTGGTCAATATGGGCGATGATGGAGAAGTTGCGTATGTTGTTCATTAACTAATATAAGTGCGAAGTTGACGACACTGCTTTAACAGGAATCATGGGGATCATGCTCGGGCCAAACAGGGCCAAAACCGGGCGCCCCACTCATGATGAAAAAAAGCGCTCCGGGCAGGACATCTGCATGCCCAGGCGAGCGCTTTTGAAGCGACAGAAGCTGCTGCCTCGGACAGTAGCTTTTTCGACCTCCCCATTTTACCGGATTTCAGAGTAGAAAGCCCGTCTTATGAGGCCGGCACGGGGGCAAGCCGACATTTTCGGCGGTTTTCGGCACCAGAATGGTGCAATGCAGTGTCAATATTGACATTTAAGCTATGCCAGGCGGCGCCGCACGGCCGCTTCGTCGAGGAAATAATGGCATAGCTCGGGCTGCGCCAGATCGCCAAACAGCACCGGCACCAGCTCATCGAAACGGGCCAGCAGCGAAGCGTCGGGCGACGCATCGATGTCGATCACGTCCACCGTGAACGGTTTTCCGGGCGGCTGCAGCAGGAGCAAGGCGTCGAGCATGTCCTGGCAAAGGTGGCAATAACTGCGGGAATAGAGGGTGAAGTGCATTTTTTGTGGCGGCGCAAAAGAAGGCTGGGGTCAGACCCGACGGGTCTGACCCCAAATTTTACTTCGCCGACGGACGCAGCGAAACGAATTGCGCCACGTCGCCACGGCGCACCAGCACGGCCGACGTCTTCTTCGGATCGAGCTTGGCGACCAGGGCGTTGAACTGCTTGGCGTCTTTCACGGCAACGTTGTTCAACTGCAAGATCACATCGCCAGGCTGAAGGCCGGCCTGGGCCGCCACGCCATCGGCATCGTCGACCAGCACGCCCGCGTCGATCTTCAATTCCTGCTTCTTGGCGGCCGGCACGTCGCTGACCTTCAGCCCCAGCGCATTGACGGCTTGCGCTTCCGGCTCCTTGGCGCCCTTCTTCGCCGCTTTCTCGCTTTCGAGCTCGACGACGGTGACGGGAACATCCTGCTGCGCACCCTTGCGCCAGACGGTGATCGTGGATTTGCCGTTGACGGCGGCGCCGCCAACCAGGCGCGGCAGGTCGGATGAACGCTCGATCTGGGCGCCGTTGAATTTCAGGATGATGTCGCCCGGCTTGATGCCCGCCTTGTCGGCCGGGCCGCCCGGTTCCACCATCGATACTTGCGCGCCCTTGGCGTTCGGCAAGCCCAGCGATTCCGCCACGTCCTTGCTCACTTCGCCGATCTGCACGCCGATGCGTCCGCGCACGACCTTGCCCGTCTTTTTCAGCTGCTCGCCCACGCGCATGGCTTCATCGATGGGCACGGCAAACGAAATGCCATTGTAGGCGCCGGACAAGGTGGCGATCTGCGAATTGATGCCGATCACTTCGCCGCGCATATTGATCAAGGGACCACCGGAGTTGCCAGGATTGACGGCCACGTCGCTCTGGATCAGAGGCAAGTAGTCGCCCGTGTCGCGTGATTTGGCGGAAATGATGCCGGCCGTCACCGTGTTTTCCAGGTTGAACGGCGAGCCGATGGCGATGACCCATTCGCCCACGCGGATCTTGTCCGAGTCGCCAATGGTCAGGCGCGGCAGGTTGCCGCCTTCGATTTTCAGTAGGGCCACGTCGGTGCGCGCATCGGCGCCGATCACCTTGGCCTTGAATTCGCGCTTGTCCGTCAGGGTCACGTACACCTCGTCGGCGCCGTCGACCACGTGGGCATTGCTCAGCACGTAGCCATCGGCCGAAATGATGAAGCCGGAACCGACGCCGCGCTGCACTTCCTGCTCCTGCGGCACGGCGCGGCGGCCGCCGCGTGGCGCCTGCTGGCGCGGCGTCGGCATGGCGCCGCCAAAGAAGCGGCGCAGGAATTCCTGCATTTCCTGCTCGTCCTGGCCGCCCGCGCCAGCTCCGGCGGCGCCCATCTTCAAGCGCTCGGTGGTGCGGATATTCACCACGGCCGGGCCGACGGCGTCGACCAGATCCGAGAAATCAGGCAGTTTTATGGCGGGCACGGCAGCCTGCGCCTGTGGCGCCAGGCCCAGCATGGTGGGAGCAAGGAAGACGCCAGCCGTACCGAACAATAAAGCGGAAAGCGTCTTCACTGAAAACGACTTGCTGGCGGCACACATGGTTTTTTTCATGGAAAGGATCTTTTCGAATATATAAACGGATCAAAACGCGAATCAGGCAATTGCCTGCGCGCATGATTGGCCATCATGACGGCAATCCAGGGGCAAACCCACCTGACAACGCGCATGGCAGCAACAATATATCGCAAAAGCAAGATATTGCCTGCCCACAGTGTCAATCGTACCGAAGGCCAGTGTCAAGGGGGCGAAGAGGATGTTAAGCCTGGCATAAGATGGAAAACGCGACAGCTAGCGCTGCGCCAGCGGCTCGGCCACGCCCGGCGGCACGAGGGGCGGCAACGGCTCCACATGAGCTGTCCCCTCAGGCGACGGCTCCGCGGCCAGACGGCTGGCCATGCGCGCATCGAAGTGGGCGCTCAGTGCATGGCCGTACTGCTCCGAGCGCAGCACGTCACCGATATGGCGATAGGCATCCCAGGCCTGCCGCCCCGATGGCGTATCGAGGGCAGCAAAAGCCAGTTCGAGTTCGCTCGCCGCCAGCTCGCCATCGGCCAGGGCGGAAATAGTCTCGTGCAATCGTGTATGCGTATCCATGATGGGTCCTGCCATTTCAAAAGGATCGGTGCGGAAACCGGACGCAGCCATGCCAGCCTCATACTCCCCAGATTACCAGCGCTTGTCAATCGGCATGTCCAACAACGGTTTCAATTTCTCCGCGATCACTTCGCGCGCGCGAAAAATCCGGCTGCGCACGGTGCCGATGGGGCACGCCATGATTTCCGATATTTCTTCATAGCTCAGGCCCTCGATTTCGCGCAGCACGATGGCCGTGCGCAACTCGATGGGCAGCACATCCATGGCCGCATTGACGGTGGCCGCGATCTGCTTGCTGGCCAGCACCGATTCGGGTGTATTGTTGTCTCGCAATTTATTGCCATCATCGAAGGACTCCGCCTGTTCGGCGTCGGCATCGCTGGATGTGGCGGCGCGCCGCCCCTGCGTGACGAGATAATTCTTGGCCGTATTGATGCCAATGCGATACAGCCAGGTATAAAAGGCGGCCTCGCCGCGAAAATGGCGCAGCGCCCGGTATGCCTTGATAAAGGTTTCCTGCACCACATCTTCGGCCTCCGCCGGATCATGCACCAGCCGCGACACAAGACGCATCAAGCGGCGCTGATATTTCGATACCAGCACATCGAATGCCCGTTTGTCGCCAGCCTGCACCCGCTCGACCAGTAACTGATCATACTCGCGCTCTGTCCTCACGCCCAATGTCCCTGTAGTCATGCAGCGTGGGCGCCTGTATGGATATAGAGTTGGCCCGCTGCAAGAAGTTCAGTGTTCGCCCCACTTTTATTCTTCCCTGTTCCGCGCCGCGATAGCCCGGCAAGCCACGGCCAGCGGGCGGAAGGCGGCGCAACTGCCGCCGCGCTGTACCAGCACTTCCGTGCGACGCCCGGCGGCATCCGCCAGGCACAGCACCAGCAGCGACGGCCACAAGGTCGAGCCCGGCAACAGGCGCAGCCCCGGCGCCGCCTCAGCCGGCTCAGCCGTCTCAGCCACCCCGGCAGCACCGCTTCCAGGCACCCCGCCATGCTCCAGATATACCGCCAGCCGCAACTGGCCAACCGGCGAAATATCAAGCGCCTGCGGCTTTCTGCGCCAGCGCAGCAAGGCCAGCAAAAACACGCCGCCAGCCGCACTCAGCAAGGCTGCAAACAAGCCCAGCGCATAGCCGCCCACCAGTTGGCCGGGCACGGGCAGGCTGCGCCAGACACCACTCAAGGGCCAGGCAGCCAGCAAGGCGCACAGCCCCAGCACCGCTTGCAACAGGCGCAAACAGACAGGCGTGCGAATGACAGCCGCTACCGCGATCGACATACTTCATGGGAAAAAAAAGGCGCGCCGGCAACATGCCGGGCAAATTCAGGCGCCAACGAACGTTGGCGCCGAATCAGCGCTCACTACGATTTGACCGTAGCGAGCGCTTGAAAGTTCCTGCTTATTTCGCTTTACCGAAAATCAGCGTGCCATTCGTTCCGCCGAAGCCGAACGAATTCTTCACTGCATAATCGATCTTCATATCACGCGCCGTGTTGGCACAGAAATCGAGATCGCACGCCGGATCCTGGTTGAAGATATTGATGGTCGGTGGCGACACCTGATGGTGCAATGCCAGGACCGTAAATACCGCTTCCAGACCGCCCGCGCCGCCCAGCAAATGGCCCGTCATCGACTTGGTCGAGTTGACGACAATATGCTTGGCGTGATCACCGAAGGTGCGCTTGATGCCCATCACTTCCGCCACGTCGCCTTGCGGGGTCGATGTGCCGTGCGCGTTCAGGTATTGAATCTGATCCGGGTTCAAGCCTGCGTTGTCGAGGGCCGCGATCACCGATTTGCTGCCGCCGCTACCATCTTCCAGCGGCGAGGTCATGTGATAAGCATCTGCGCTCATCCCGAAACCATGCACTTCGGCATAGATCTTGGCACCACGGGCCACCGCGTGCTCGTACTCTTCCAGCACCATGACGCCAGCACCCTCGCCCAGCACGAAGCCGTCGCGGTCGGCGTCCCACGGACGCGATGCCGTTGCCGGATCGTCGTTGCGGGTCGACAAGGCACGCGCCGAAGCGAAACCGCCCAGGCCCAGTGGCGACACGGTCGATTCAGCACCGCCGGCGATCATGACGTCGGCATCGCCGTACTCGATCATGCGCGCTGCGGCACCGATGCTGTGCAGACCGGTGGTACACGCTGTAACGATCGCCAGGTTCGGGCCCTTCAGACCATATTTGATCGAAAGGTTGCCAGAGATCATGTTAATGATCGAGGCAGGCACGAAAAATGGCGAGATACGGCGCGGACCGCGCTTTTCGTACTCGGACTTGGTGTCTTCGATCAGCGGCAAGCCACCGATACCGGAACCGATGATCACGCCGATGCGCTCGGCGTTTTCTTCGGTGACTTCCAGACCGGAGTCCTGGATCGCCTGGATGCCCGCAGCCATGCCGTAATGGATAAAGGTATCCATATGGCGGGCTTCCTTACCGGAGATGTACTCTTCGATATTGAAACCTTTGACTTCACCGGCAAAATGCGTGGTGAATGGCTGTGCATCAAACTTGGTAATCGTGGCAATGCCGGATTTACCTTCAACGATTGCGCCCCACGCCTCGGCAATAGTATTGCCGACAGGTGAAACGCAGCCCAGGCCGGTGACAACAACACGACGGTTTTTAGAACGGCTCAAGCGATTCTCCTGAAGTCGGTCAGACAGGCTTAGGCCTTGACGTGTGCGGTGGCGTAGTCGATCGCCTGTTGCACGGTGGTGATTTTTTCAGCTTGTTCGTCAGGGATTTCCATTTCGAATTCGTCTTCCAGGGCCATGACCAGTTCCACGGTGTCCAGGGAATCGGCGCCGAGATCGTCGACGAAGGAGGATTCGATTTTGATGTCTGCTTCTGCAACGCCCAGTTGCTCAGCGACGATTTTCTTAACGCGTTGTTCGATATCCGACATGTTATGGCTCCAAAGTGTGTGTTACGGAAAGTGCGCGCATTTTATCAGGTTTGCGCGTCCGAATACTAATTTCGGTGTCTGCTGCTAATTCGACCGAAGCTGCTGCTAAAAGATGCGATTATAGACAAAAACGACCGTTGAATCATGCCACAAACGCCCGTCCCGTCTACCTTTCACATCAATTCATGTACATTCCACCGTTCACGTGCAGGGTCGTGCCCGTGATATATGCCGCTTGTGGCGAAGCCAGAAAGGCCACCGCCGCCGCCACGTCTTCCGGTTTGCCCAAGCGGGACAGGGGAATTTGCGTCAACAGGGCCGCGTGCTGCTCTTCGCTCAGGGCCTTGGTCATGTCGGTATCGATGAAGCCCGGCGCGATGCAGTTCACGGTAATGTTGCGGCTGCCGATTTCGCGCGCCAGGGCGCGGCTCATGCCTTCCACGCCAGCCTTGGCCGCCGCGTAATTCATTTGCCCCGGATTGCCCGACGACGCCACCACCGACGTGATATTAATGATACGCCCAGTTTTGGCTTTCATCATGCCGCGCAACACGGCGCGCGACAAACGGCCGACGGCCGACAGGTTCGTGGAAATGACGCTATCCCACTCTTCATCCTTCATGCGCATGGCCAACTGGTCTTGCGTGATGCCCGCATTGTTGACCAGGATCGACAGGCTGCCGTAGGTTTTCTGCACTTCATCGACGACGGCCGCGCAGCGCGCCGCATCGGTCACGTTCAGGACCAGCCCCTTGCCCGCCACGCCTTCGGCGGCCAGGTAATCGGTGATGGCTTGCGCGCCGCTTTCCGAGGTGGCGGTGCCGACCACGGTGGCACCCTGCTTGCCCAGTTCGGTGGCGATGGCGCGGCCGATGCCGCGCGAGGCGCCCGTGACCAGCACGACTTGATTTGCTAAATTCATGAGTATCCTTAAAAGCAACCGCGGCAGGCAAGCTGCCGCGATCTGATGTTTATTTGAGCTGCGTCAAAATGCGTTCCAGCGATGCCTGGTCGACGATGGCGTCGCCCACCAGCACCGGATCGATGCGCTTGGCCAGGCCCATCAGAACCTTGCCCGGACCGCATTCGATCACTTGCGTGATGCCGTCCGCCGCCACTTTTTGCATGGTTTCCACCCAGCGCACGGGGCTGGCCGCCTGGCGCACGAGCGCATCCTTGATGCCGGCCACGTCGTTGACGATGGCCACGTCGACGTTGTTGATCAGGGCGATTTGCGGCGCCGAGAACGTCAAGCCGGCCATATACTCGCGCAAGCGGTCCGATGCGGGCTTCAGCAGCGACGAGTGGAATGGCGCCGAGACGGGGAGTTTCATGGCGCGCTTGGCGCCCTTGGCCTTGGCCAGTTCGCAGGCGCGCTCAACGGCCGCCGTATGGCCGGCGATGACGACTTGCGCTGGCGCATTGAAATTGACGGGCTCGACCACCAGGGCCGGGTTTTCCGCCGCCGCTTCCGCACAGGCGGCGCGCACGTCGTCGTCCGACAGGCCCAGCACGACAGCCATCGTGCCCTGCCCGACCGGCACGGCTTCCTGCATCGCTTGCGCGCGGAAACGCACGAGCGGCACGGCGTCCTTGAACGAGATGACGCCAGCGGCGACCAACGCCGAATATTCACCGAGACTGTGACCGGCCACGACCGTCGGCACGGGGCCGCCAGCCGCCAGCCAGGCGCGATAAAAGGCCACGGCCGCCGTCAGCATCACCGGTTGCGTATTGGTGGTCAGATCCAGCTCTTCCTTCGGACCTTCGGCGATCAGCTTGCCCAGGTCGAATTGCAGGGCGTCCGACGCTTCGGCGACGGTCTGCGCAACCACAGGGTTGCCGGCGAAACCGTCGAGCATCGCAATCGCTTGCGAGCCTTGGCCTGGGAAAACAAATGCAAATTGTGTCATGGTGACTCCGTTTTTAATATTGTTGCGGGATTACATGCGCGCCAGCACGGCGCCCCAGGTAAAGCCGCCGCCCACGCCTTCCATCATGACATTGTCACCCTTCTTGACTCTGCCATCGCGCACGGCGATGTCGAGCGCCAGCGGGATCGAGGCGGCCGAGGTGTTGCCATGCTGGTCGACGGTGACCACCATCTTTGCCAAAGGCAAGCCGAGTTTCTTGGCCGTGCTGTTCATGATGCGGATGTTCGCCTGGTGCGGGATCAGCCAGTCGATCTGGTCCGACGTCATGTTGGCGTGCTCCAGGGCTTCGTGCGCAACTTTCTCCAGCACGGACACGGCCAGCTTGAACACGGCCGGGCCATCCATGTAGAGGAAGGCGCTGCCGTCCAGCGCGCCGCCAGCCAGGCTGCCCGGTACGCTGAGGATGTTCGAGTGGCGGCCGTCCGCATGCAGCTTGGTGGCCAGGATGCCCGGCTCTTTTGACGCCGTCATGACGATGGCGCCGGCGCCGTCGCCGAACAGCACGCAGGTGCCGCGGTCGTCGAAATTGAGGATGCGCGAAAACACTTCGGCGCCGATCACCAGCACGTTTTTATGCATGCCCGACTGGATGAAGCTGTCGGCCGTGGCGACCGCATACACGAAACCGCTGCAGACGGCTTGCACGTCGACGGCGGCGCAGTTGTTCGTGATGCCCAGCTTGTTTTGCACGATGCAGGCGGTGCTGGGGAAGCTGCCGAAGAAATCGGGGGTCGAGCTGGCGACGATGATCAGGTCCAGGTCGTTGCCGCTCAGGCCGGCCATTTCCAGGGCCTTTTTGGCCGCTTCCACGCCCAAGTCCGAGGAATTTTGCGTTGGCGCCGCGTAATGGCGCGCCGAAATGCCGCTGCGCGACACAATCCATTCATCCGAGGTCTCGATGCCCTTGGCGGCGAGCTGTTCGGTCAAATCCTGGTTGGTGACGCGCTTCTCCGGCAAGTAGCTGCCGGTACCGATAATTTTGCTGTAAGTTTTGCTAAAAACAGTCATGCAAATACCCGTCCACTAAATGGTAGAGCTTGTTGATGTAGGTTCGTCCGGTACTGGCGTGCGCGGCATCAGCTCGGCGATCAGGCTGGCCAGGTGTGCTTGCACGTCATTTTTTGCCGCATCAAAGGCGCGGCGCAAGGCCCATTCGAACGAATAGGCATCGGCGCTGCCATGGCTCTTGAAAACGAGACCACGCAAGCCCAGCAGGCTGGCGCCGTTGTAACGCGATGGATTCAGGCGGTTGCCGATGGCTTTCAGGGCCCCGCGGGCGATCAGTGCGCCCAGCATGGTAATCGGATTGCGCTTGAATTCGGAAGTGAGCACGTCTTTCATGAAGCGCGCCAGGCCTTCGATGGCTTTCAGGGTCACATTGCCGACAAAACCGTCACAGACGACGATATCGGTCGTGCCCTTGAAGATATCGTTGCCTTCCACGTTGCCGTAGAAGTTCAGCGCGCCACGCTCGTGGTCGGCCTGCAGCAGCTTCGAGGTGAGTTTCACCACTTCATTGCCCTTGATATCTTCCGTGCCCACGTTCAGCAAGCCGATCGTCGGGCGTTCGATACCTTCCATGGCGGACACGAGCACGGAACCCATGATGGCGAACTGGTGCAAGTGATGCGGTTCGCAATCGACGTTCGCGCCCAGGTCCAGCATGTAGGTCGGGCCGTTCTTTTGATTCGGCAAGATGCTGCAGATGGCCGGGCGGTCGACGCCGGACATGGTTTTCAGTACGTAGCGCGACACGGCCATCAGGGCTGCCGTATTGCCGGCGGAAACGGAGGCTTGCGCCACGCCGCTCTTGACCTGTTCGATGGCCACGCGCATGGAGGAATCCTTCTTGCGGCGCAGAGCCACTTCCAGGGGATCGTCCATGGTAACTTGTTCGGAGGCATGCAATACCGACAGGCGCGGATGCGTGTCGGCTTTATGTTTTTTCAGTTCGGCACGGATCACGTCTTCCAATCCAACAAGGATCAGTTCGGCTTCAGGCTCATGTTTTACGAAGGAAATTGCTGCGGGGATAGTGACTGAGGGACCGTGATCTCCGCCCATGCAGTCGATAGAAATTTTGATTGTCATTTGTGTTGATTCAATACCGCTGCGGGCGTGCGGCAAGATGTGAATCGGACTGGAGCATATGCAGGGCGCAGCATGTCATGCACCGCCTGAGCAAGCTTGATTCAAAATGACGGGTGCGCAAGATGAATTGCAGCCGATAAAAAAGAAGAAGCGGCGCCACGCCGAATAACCACGCAACACCGCTTTCATCTTACCCAACAAAAACGTCGATTACTCGTCGTTTTTGGTCTTCAACACTTTACGGCCACGATAGAAGCCGTTAGGGCTGATATGGTGACGCATGTGTGTTTCGCCGGTAACTGGCTCGACGCTCAATTGCGGCGCGACCAGGAAGTCGTGCGAACGGTGCATGCCGCGCTTGGAAGGGGTTTTCTTGTTCTGTTGAACTGCCATGATGACTCCTAATACATAAGTTCTAAAATTTTAGCACAATCGATTGGCAAATACATGCGAATCGAGTATCCCAGCGGCAAAGACTACCCGAAAATAGCCCGGACCGACATCGTTTATTACAATTACATTTCACTACACTTGCCATACTCGATTACTACACGCGTTTGACACGTTCCTTGATGGGGAAAACCCCTTTACTACTTTATTCTGGCTTCAAGTCTTTCAGTGCCGCAAACGGCGACTTCTTTTCAGTCTTGAGAGCATCGAGCTGCGCCGTATCGGGGCAGACGTCGTGTTTGGGTACCTGCGGCAGGGCCAGCAAGGCTTCATCTTCGATCAGGGCCGCGGCATCCATGCTGCGGCTGCCGACGATCACGTCGATCGATTCATCGTTGATGATTTCTTCGATCTCGTCCGCGTGCTCGTCATCCTTGCCCAGCATCAGAGTGGTCGTCGAATCAATTGCGTAAGCATACGGAGTCAGGCAGCGCTGGCAAACCAGCTGAACGGTGCCGTTGACCGACAAGGTCAGTTGTGGGTAGCCCAGCTTGCTGGTGCCGCCGACGATCTTCCAGGCGATCTCGCCGGAACTATCTGCACAATCCTTGGTCAACCGGGTCATTTCAGCGACAGGAGTTACACCCTCGCGGCTCCCGCTGATACGACAAAAATCAAAGGCGTCGATCACAAAAGCATTCATTGGTAGAAAATTTCCCCGGAAAACCTGCGATAATAACAGGGTTTTTAGCACGGAGTCAAAGGCTAAGCATCTTTTTTGACGCAATCATTGCCATCAACATGACAACTTCATCAACACCGTCATGCCGCATGGAGCCTCGTTGTGGGCTCTGCGCCTTGGAACCACGTGAAATTCCACTGACATCGACCAGCGCGGCCATGCCGGCCGCCATCCACTACCGAATGATACCAACTTCCGCCCCATTGCGCTTGATTCTTGCATCGAGTTCGACCTATCGCAAGGAATTGCTGGAACGCCTGCGCCTGCCTTTCGAGGTGGCCGTGCCCGATCTCGACGAAAGCCCCCTTCCAGGCGAAAGCCCCAGCGCCACGGCCCTGCGCCTGGCCCAGGCCAAGGCGCAAGCCGTGCTCGACCGCTACCCCGGCAGCCTCGTCATCGGCTCCGACCAGGTCGCCACCCTGGACGGCGCGCAGATCGGCAAGCCCGGCAACCATGCGCATGCCTTGCTGCAACTGCAAACCATGCGCGGACGCCAGACCGTGTTCCACACGGCACTTTGCCTGCTCGACGGCCGCCAGAATCCTCCCGTGGCGCAAGTGGAAGACGTCCAGACCCTCGTCACCGTGCGCGACTTGCCCGACGCCGAGCTGGACGCCTACCTGCGCATCGAGCAACCATACGATTGCGCCGGCAGCGCCAAGAACGAAGGCCTGGGCATCGCCCTGCTTGAATGCATCGCCACCACCGACCCGACCGCCCTCACCGGTTTGCCGCTGATCGCCCTCACCGGCATGCTGCGCAAGGCGGGCGTCACGTTTTTCACCATTTAATTTACCGACAATAACAATATGACCGGCACCCTGTACCTGATTCCCAACCACCTCGGCCTCTCCGACAGCCCGGCCGACCCGCTGGCCCACATCATTCCAGAGCAAGTACGGCAGATCACGTCGCAGCTCGATTATTTCGTTGCGGAAAACGCCAAGACGGCGCGCGCCTTTTTGAAATTGATCGGCAACCAGCATCCGCTGGCCAAGCCCTTGCAAGAGATCACGATTTCCGAACTCAACGTGAATACCCCGGCGCAAGCGCTGGCCGGCTTGCTGGCGCCCCTGCTGGCGGGACGCGATGCGGGCCTCGTGTCGGAAGCGGGCGTGCCCGCCGTGGCCGACCCCGGCGCCGACCTGGTGCGCCTGGCGCATCAGCACGGCATTAAAGTGCGTCCGCTGGTGGGCCCGTCGTCGATCCTGCTGGCCGTGATGGCCAGCGGCTTGAATGGCCAGAGCTTTGCATTCAACGGCTACCTGCCCACGGACGCCGCCCTGCGCGCCAAGCGCATCAAGGAACTGGAAAGCCGCTCGCGCAATGAAAAGCAAACTCAGCTATTCATCGAAACGCCGTACCGCAACGCCGCCATGCTGGAAGCCCTCGTGGCGCAATGCGCGCCATCGACCCTGATCTGCGTCGCCACCGACCTGAGCCTGGACACGGAAAGCGTGCAGACGTGGAATGGCGGACAGTGGAAAAAACAATTGGCCGCAGGCAAGGCGCCGGACTTCCACAAGAAACCGACCGTGTTCCTGTTGCTGGGACAGTAATCTCCCGACCATAAAAAAACGCCACGATCGAATGATGAACTGAACCCCGAAAGTTGGACACCAACTTTCGGGGTTTTTCTATGGCTAAGCATAGTACGCAGTTCAAGCTGGATGTGGTTCAGCAATGCATGCGGGGTGAGGCAGGAGTCCAAACAATCGCCCGGCAACATGGTCTGGATCATGCCATGGTTCGGCAATGGCTTCATTTATTTAACCTGCACGGACAGGCTGGCTTAAGCAAAAAGTTTAGCCACTACCCGGCCGAGCGACGGTTGCAGGTGCTCGAGCACATGTGGGCCAACCAGCTCTCCTATCGTCAGACCGCGGCGGTATTCAATATCCGTAGTCCCTCTTGCATCCCTGCCTGGGAGCGCTGCTATCATAGCGGTGGTATAGACGCCCTGAAGCCGCGACAGCGCGGCAGACCGACAAAGATGCCCACTTCTCAACCGCCCCAGCCTCAACCCCATGTGGATGATGCAACCCGTAGCCGCGAAGAACTGCTCGCCGAGGTGAATTTCTTGCGCATGGAGAACGCCTATCTAAAAAAGTTGAAAGCCTTGGTTCAGCAGCAAGAGCAGCAGACAACAGCGCGCAAAAAGCGCAAGTAGTTGGCGAACTAAGGCAACAATTTCCGCTGGCGGCCTTGCTCAAGCTCGCGGCCCTGCCGCGCAGCACCTTTTACTATCAGCAGAAGGTGGCGCAGGTAGCCGACAAGCATCAGGCACTGAAGCAACAAATTCGTTCCATTTTCGCCCGCCATCAAGGGCGTTATGGATATCGGCGCGTGACGTTGGCGATTCGGCAGCTGGGCCTGCAGGTCAATCATAAGACCGTTCAAAGGCAGATGGTCCAGTTAGGGTTGAGGTCCTTGGTGCGCCCCAAGAAATATCGCTCGTACAAGGGCGAAGTGGGGCAGGCGGCGGCGAATGTCTTGCAGCGCCAATTTCAGGCGCAGGCAGCCCATCAGAAATGGGTGACGGACGTGACGGAGTTTAACGTTGCCGGCGAGAAGCTGTATCTGTCGCCGGTGATGGACCTGTACAACGGGGAAATCGTGGCGTTTGAAACGTCCAGGCGGCCCGTGTTCAAACTGGTGAGCGCGATGCTCCAGAAAGCGCTGGCCAAACTGAAGGCGAAAGACAAACCCATGCTGCACTCTGACCAGGGATGGCAATATCGGATGCCTGCTTACCAGAAAATGCTGCGCGATAAGGGTGTGGAGCAAAGCATGTCCCGTAAGGGAAACTGCCTCGACAACGCAGCCATGGAAAGCTTCTTTGCCGTGCTCAAGACGGAGTTCTTCTACCTGAACAAGTTCAGCAGTGTCGATGAATTGCAGCGTGGCATCAAACAGTACATCCACTACTATAATCACGAGCGTATCAAGCTCAAATTAAAAGGGCTGAGTCCTGTGCAATACAGAACTCAGCCCTTGTCCACCTAGTAAATAAACTAAACCGTCCAACTATTTGGGGTCAGTTCAATGATCGTGGCGTTTTTTATTGCGGCGCTACCAAGCCGAGTATGACTACACTCTTCTTGTGCCCGTATTTTTCTGACCGCCCTTGCCCGTTTCCAATACGAACTTCGCGCCATCGTCGCGGCCCAATACCTTCACCAGGTACGGCATGACTTCGCGCAACATCGGCTCCAGCGTGTACGGCGGATTCAAAATGAACATGCCGCTGCTGTGCAAGCCAAAACCGTCCGGCGACGGGGTGTTGACCGTCAGGGTCACATGCAGCCAGTCCGAGCTGGGCAATTGCTTGAGCTTGTCGGCGAACTGGCGCGATTCCATGCGCTGCAGCACCGGGTACCAGACGGCATACATGCCCGACGGGAAACGCACGAGGGCATCGGCCAGGGTGTCCTTGACCTTGCGGTAATCCATCTTGTCTTCATACGGCGGGTCAATCAGCACCAGTGCGCGGCGCGATGGCGGCGGCAGCAGGGCTTTCAGGCTCTGGAAGCCATCTGCCTTGGTGATGAGCACGCGCTTGCCGCGCACGGTAGGACGCTCGCCCTGGGCCAGCGCATGCGCCTCGACCTTGCGGAAGTTGTCGGCCAGAATCTTTGCATCGGCTGGATGCAGCTCGAACAGGCGCAGACGGTCTTGCTCGCGGCTGACCTTGTCGGCGCAGTACGGCGAACCCGGGTAGTAGCGCATCTTGCCGCTCGGATTCATTTCCTTGATCAGTTTCATGTACTCGGCCAGCGAGGCCGGCAGGTCCGTGCGGTCCCACAGGGGCGCGATGCCCGTTTCGTACTCGGCATTTTTCGAGGCATAACCACCGTCGAGCGCATATACGCCCGCGCCGGAGTGGGTATCGATATAACTATAGGCGGTATCTTTTTGATTCAGATATTGCAACAACTGAATCTGCACATAATGCTTCAACACATCGGCGTGATTACCCGCGTGAAAGGCGTGGCGGTAACTCAACATAAGCTGGCTAATTCCATAATAAAAAAAATAAAGGCGGGAGCGCTGACACCGGGCAGGGCATGAAAACAGACTGGAGGGGTCAGGCTGCGGGGCCAGGAAACAGCATGGACCAGCGTAATCAGCGCGCAATTACCAGCATTATCCACCAGAAAGGTCGATTGCATCAAAAAACACGGCTAAACAAGCTCATGCATTACCAGGACTGGCGTCGCCGGGCGCGGTAGAATACGCGCATCGGGCGCCCGGCGCCCATCCGCCCTACTATATAGATACGACCATGCACAGTCTGACCCTCACGACCGACAACCGCGCCGACGTCGCCACAGCCCTGGCCGGCCCGCGCTGGACGGTGGCCTGCCTGTGCGCGCTGTGGTGCGGCACTTGCGGCAGCTACCGCGCCACGTTCGAGGAACTGGCCGCGCGCCACCCGGACACCGTCTTCGTCTGGATCGACATCGAAGACCAGGCCGACGTGGTGGGCGACCTCGACATCGACAACTTCCCCACCCTGCTGATCCAGCACGAAGACAACGTGGCCTTCTTCGGCACCGTGCTGCCCGACGGTGGCCTGGCGCACCGCATGGTGCAGGCGCAGCAAGCGCTCAGCGGGGACGAACTGGCGGCGCTGGCCAGCAGCACGCAGGAACGGCGCGACTGGCAACGCGACTGCAATCTGCGTCATTTACTGGCCGCCACCCTGGCTTGATGTAAATCAACTCAGGCGCAGCGGCAGGCTGCGCAGCCTTTTCCCCGTCAAACTGAACACGGCGTTGGCCACGGCCGGCGCAATCGGCGGCGTACCGGGTTCGCCCACGCCTTCCGGGTGTTCCGCGCTGGCGATGATGATGGTTTCCACCTCGGGCGTTTGCCCCATGCGCAGCACGGGATAGTCGTGGAAATTGCTCTGCTCGACTTTGCCCTCCTTGAAGGTGATCTCGCCGCCCAGCGCCGCCGACAGGCCGAACAGCACGGCCGATTCCATCTGCTGGGCGATGATGTTCGGATTGACGGCGATGCCGCAATCGATGGCGCACACCACGCGCTGCACGCGGATTTCGCCGTTTTCCACCGACACCTGCGCCACTTGCGCAACGATGCTGCCGAACGACTGGTGCAAGGCCACGCCATGCGCATGGCCGGGCGGCGGAGTGCCTGCCCTGGCAACGGCCGCGTCGAGCACGGCCAAATGGCGCGGATGCTTCACCAGCATGGCGCGGCGGAAGGCGATGCCGTCTTGTCCCGCCGCGTGCGCCAGTTCGTCGATAAAGCTTTCCTTGAAGAACGCGTTGTGCGAGTGGCCCACCGAGCGCCAGTAGCCGATCGGCACGGGGCTGTCGGCGATCACGTGGGCGATGCGCTGGTTGGCGATTTCATACGGCATGTCGAATTCGCCTTCCGCCGTGGTCTTGTCCGGGCCAGCGCCGGGCAAGCCGAAATTGCGCTGCAAAAACTGGTGCGTGATGGAGCCGCTGACGGATTTATTGTCCCAGGAAGCGATGCGGCCATGCTCGTCGAGGCGGGCCGCAAAGCGGGCCAGCGCGGCGGGACGGTACATATCGTGCCTGGTATCCTGTTCGCGCGTCCACACCAGCTGCACCGGCGCGCCACCGCACTGCAGCGCAATGGCCACGGCTTGCGCGATCATGTCCACTTCCAGGCGGCGGCCGAAACCGCCACCGAGCAACAGCACCTCGATCGTCACATCGTTCGCATCGACGCCGGCCACTTTCGCCGCCACGTCGACGGCGATGCCGGGCGCCTGCGTCGAGACCCACAGCATCACCTTGCCATTTTTCACCTGCGCGGTGCAGTTGACGGGTTCCATGGCGGCATGCGCGAGGAACGGCGCGCGGTACTCGGCGCTGACCTGACGCATGCCCTGCACGGCTTTACCTTCCACTTCGCCACTGGCGTGATAGGCATAACCGGCTTCAGTGTCTAACAGGCGGGCAAACTCCGCATACACGCCGGCGCTGGACAAATTCGCCTGCGGGCCAGCCTTCCATTGCGTCGGCAAGGCGGCGGCCGCCTGCTTGGCGCGCCACCAGGTGTCGGCCACCACGGCGGCGCACGAGACGCTGCGCTGGGCCAGCTGCGGCGTCAGGTCCAGCACCTTTTTCACGCCGGGCATGGCCAGCACCGGCGCCGCGTCGAAGGCGGACAGGGTATCGCCCAGGCGCGGCGGCAGATGCAGGGCCGCGTACAGCATGCCGGGCGGGCGCGCATCGATGCCGAAACGCGCGCTGCCATTGACTTTCGATGGCGTGTCGCGGCGCGGCGCCGGCTGGCCGATCAGTTTGAAATCCTTGGGCGACTTCAGCACGGGCGTGCCCGGATCGATGGCGGCGGCGCGCTGCGCCAGGCTGGCGTAGCTGGCGCGCCGGCCATCCGGGTGCAGCACTTCGCCATTTTCCGTGCGGCACTGCGCGGCCGGTACTTGCCACAGCGCGGCAGCGGCCCCCACCAGCATGGCGCGGGCCGACGCTCCCGCCTCGCGCATGGGGCCCCAGCCATCCTTCACGCTTGACGAACCGCCCGTGACGATCACGCCCAGTTCGCGCGCCGCCTTGGCGACCGTCCACTGGGCCAGCGCTTTGACGCGTCCGTGGTCGTCCGGGTGGAATGGCAAGCCATCCTGGAGCATGGCCACATTGCCGAAGATTTTATCCATGGGCGCCTGGATCAGCTTGACGCTGGCCAGCGGCACGTCGAGTTCCTCGGCCACCAGCATCGGCAAGGCCGTGTGCACGCCCTGCCCCATCTCGCTGCGCGGCATGGCCAGAATGACGCTGCCGTCGATTTGAACGGCCAGCCAGCCATTCAGCGCCACGGCGCCATCGGCCACCGGCAGCGGCGCGCTGCCATGCAGGCGCTGGCGCGGCGGCAGCACGCCCCAGCCCAGCACCAGGGCACCCACGCCGGCCACGCCGAGACCCAGACCGCCGAGCAGGAAACGGCGGCGCGAGGTGTTTTTTTCTGCGGCCATGGGATACCCTTTATTCGTTAGTGATCGATCCAGCGCTCCAGCATATCCTGAGCCAGCACCGGACGGCTATAAAAATAACCTTGCGCCAGCTTGCAGCCATGGCGCAGCAGGAAAGCGGCCTGCTCTTCCGTCTCGACGCCTTCGGCGATCACCGACAATTGCATGCTCTTGCCCAGCTGGATGATGGCAATCGCAATCGCTTCATCATTGACGTCCGTCGAGATATCCTTGATGAAGGAACGGTCGATCTTCAGGGTTTGCACAGGCAGCTGTTTCAGATACGCGAGCGAGGAATAGCCGGTGCCGAAATCGTCGATGGCCAGGCCCACGCCGATGGCGTGCAAGTCGTTGATGAAGCCGAGCGCGTCGCCCGTGTTCATGATGACGGACTCCGTCACTTCCAGCTGCAGCCGCTGGGGTTCCAGCCCCGTTTCTTTCAGAATGTCGGCCACCATGCCGGCGATGCTGCCCCGCTCGAACTGTTTTACCGACAGATTCACGGCCATCTTCGGCACGTGCAAGCCCTGCGCCTGCCAGCGCATCATCTGGCGGCACGCCTCGTCGAGCACCCATTTGCCCAGCTGGTTGATGAAGCCGCTGTCCTCGGCCAGCGGAATGAAGCGCGCCGGCGGCACCAGGCCCAGTTCAGGATGGTTCCAGCGCACCAGCGCCTCGACGCCGACCAGCCGGCCCGTGTCGATTTCCACCTGCGGCTGGTAATTGAGGAACATCTCGTTCTTTTCCAGCGAGCGGCGCAAAAAGGTTTCCAGGCGCAGCCGCTCGACGCCTTCGCCCGTCATCGACGGCGCATAGAAGCGGTAGCCGTTGCGCCCGCGCGCCTTGGCCTGGTACATGGCCACATCGGCATTGCGGATCAACATGTTCAAGTCCAGCGCATCATCCGGATACAGGCTGATGCCCACGCTGCAGGTGACGAACAGTTCGTGATCGGCCACCGTGAACGGCTGGTCGAACATGGTCATCAGCTTTTCCGCCACCTGCGTCGCGCCATACTCGCCGTCGACGCGTTCGAGCAGGACGATGAACTCGTCGCCGCCCAGGCGCGCCAGCGTATCTCCTTCGCGCAGGCGGGCCGCCAGCTGGCCCGCCACCTTTTGCAGTAATTCGTCGCCCACATGGTGGCCCAGGGTGTCATTGACGTTCTTGAAGCGGTCCAGGTCGATGAACAGTACGGCCAGCTGCTCCTGGTCGCGCGCGGCGCGCAACAGCGCGTGCTGCAGGCGGTCGTGGAACAGCAGCCGGTTCGGCAGCGCCGTCAGCGGATCGTGGTGGGCCATGTGGTCGAGCTTTTCCTGCGACTCCTTGATCAGGGTAATATCGCTGAACACGCCCACGTAATGCGTGGTGCCGGCGCGCGCGTCGCGCACGGCGCTGATGGTCAGCCATTCCAGGTACAGTTCGCCATTCTTGCGCTGGTGCCAGATTTCGCCGCGCCAGAAACCGCTGGCTTTCAATTCGTTCCACATGGCCTCGTAGAATGCAGCGTCATGGCGCGCCGAGCGTGTCAGCGAAGAGTGCTGGCCCACCGCTTCGGCTTCGGTGTAGCCGGTGATTTGCGTGAAGGCCGGGTTGACGGTGACGATGATGCCGCTGGCATCGACCACCATCACGCCGTCGGCGATATGTTCGAGCACGGTGGCCGACAAACGCAGTTTTTCCTCGGCTTCCTTGCGCGCCGTGATGTCGGCATACACCCAGATACTGCCTTCATTGGGGCGCAGCGGATCGAGCGCGCAGCCGCTCACCAGCGCCCAGAACAGGCTGCCGTCGCGGCGCTGGTACTGGCGCTCCTCGCTGAAGTCGCCACCCATGGCCAGCGCCGGATACTGACGCTCGCCCGCGTCCTCGAAATCATACGAACTGGTAAACACGATGGCCGTCGAATTGCCCGTCATCTCGGCATGGTCGTAGCCGAACAGTTCCTCGCAGCGGCGGTTGACGGAAATGATGCGGCGGTGGCGCACGAACATCACGCCGAACATCACGTTGTCGAGAATCGCGCTCTGCTCCGTCAGCAGCGCTTCGATGCGCATCTCGTGGTGCTTGCGCTGGCTGATGTCGGCGATGATGCCGTCGACCCAGGTGACGCCCTGCTCGCCCGCCTGCGGCTGGCCATTCTCGGCCACCCAGCGCTCGATGCCGAAGGCGTCGAAGATGCGGTATTCCAGCGCGTACGGCCGTACCTCGGCCACCGCCTGGCCGACGGCACGGCGGTGCGCGCGGCGGTCTTCCGGGCAGATCAGGTCTTCCCAGGCATGCGTGGTGCCGCGCATGAACTGGCGTGCCGAATAGCCGGAAATGTCTTCGATGGCGTCGCTGACGAAATCGATGGGGCCATCGGGCCGGTAACGGAAGACGGCACCCGGCACCTGCGTGACGATGGTGCGGAAACGCTCTTCGCGCTGGCCCACGTCCTCGAACAGCTGGCCGATGGCCGCGCGCATTTGCTCAAGCTGGGCCGTCAGGCGGCCCAGTTCGTCATTGCTGTGCGAGGTCAGGGGCGTATCGAAATCGCCGTGCGACAGGCGGTCGGAAAAACGCGTCAGGCGGCGCAGGGGTTTGAGCAGACGGCGGTTCAGGAACAGCACGATCAGCGCCATCGACACGGCCAGTTGCGCGCCCAGCACGAAGATATACGCCATCTGCTTTTCGCGCAGCTCCTGCTGGCTGCGCGCATCGTCCATCTCGACGACGACGTGGCCGATGCGTTCGCCGCGCACGAGGATGTCGCGCTCGGCGCGGTACAGATTGCCCACGGGCCGCTGCGGCGCCTGCAGGCTGATGAATTCCGTGTCGCCCTGCCCCAGCACTTTCACCAGCAGCACGGAGCGGTCGCGCATCACCGACTCGACCAGCGAGTGGGCCGATTCCGCATTCATGTTCCACAGCGACTCCTGCATGCCCAGCGCCAGGATGTCGGCATTGCGCTGCAAGGCTTCGTTCAGGCTGGTGCGCGCCGACTGGCGCTCATGCACGCCGACCAGCACATAGCTGCCGAAGGTGGCGGGCACGACGAGGCCGCCAAATACCACCAGCAGCAAGGCGCCATAGATCGACGAGCCGTACAGCACGCGCAGGCTGGCGCGCAGGCGCTGGTAAGGTGAATTAAACATGCGGCAACAGGGCAACAGGGATCAGGCGGGCGATCATTGACTTTACAGGGGAATCGGGTGGTCAGGCGGGAAGAAACTTTATGAGGAGCAATTATGCATGCAAAAAGCGGGGAAAGTCACCAATAAACACACGCCAGCGGTGTCCTCGTGTCATATAAACAGGGTGGAAAAACCACACGCGGGCCGGCGCGCCCGACCGGCGCCAGCAGAAAAACGCACGGCTTGCTATCATCGCGCCACTTTACCTAGAGGAACCACCATGACCTTCTCCATCTACTCCGCTTCGATCCCCGTCTTCAAACAGATCCTGGGCAGCCTGGCCGCCATCCTGGACAAGGCGGAAACGCACGCGCAAGACAAGAAAATCGACCCGAACGCCCTTCTGCAATTCCGTTTGTTCCCGGACATGCTGCCGTTCGTGCGCCAGATCCAGATCGCCACCGACTTCGCCAAGGGCTGCGGCGCGCGCCTGGCCGGCGTGGCCGTGCCACCGTATGAAGATAGCGAACAGAGCTTTGCAGAACTGAAAGCGCGCATCGTGAAAACCATCGCCTTCCTGGAAAGCCTGCCGCAAGCCGACATCGACGGCAGCGAAACGCGCGCCATCACCACCGGCAGCGGCGAAAAGACCAAGCACTTCACGGGCCAGACCTATCTGTTCCACTACGCGCTGCCGCACTTCTTCTTCCACGCGACGACGGCGTACGACATCCTGCGCCACAACGGTATCGAAGTGGGCAAGAAAGATTTTATCGGTAGCTATTAATCGCTGGCGTCAACAGTACCGGGGTCAGTTCCTTCGGAATCGGAATGATTCCCATTGGGAAGCATTCCCCCGTCGGGTCTGACCCCAGCAGTTGCCCTTGGGTGGGCTAGGTATTCCGGCGCGGATACCCCTGCGCCAGTATCCGCACCCACACCACTTCCTTCTCTTCATCCGTCATCGACACCCAGTGGGCCACTTCCACCACGCTGCGGCCACAGCCACGGCAGATTTCATCGAAAGTCGTCGAGCACACTGCCACGCAGGGCGTATCGGGACGCGGCGGCAATTCCTTGTCACCCATCAGGACACCTTCGGCAAGCCGAGCTTTTCCCAGCCTTCGTTGCCCAGCGCTTCCAGGGTGGCGATATTCTTGTCGAAAATCTCCGACGCTTCCGGGAAGGCCTCGACGGCGCGCTCGATGCTGTCTTCGCGCAGCAGGTGCAAGGTCGGGTACGGCGAGCGGTTGGTGTAGTTGCTGATGTCGTCCTCGAACGTCTCGGCAAACTGGTAATTCGGGTGGAAACTGGCCACTTGCAGCTCACCGGCCAGGTGCATGTCTTCCACGGCCGCGTCGGCTACGTCAAGAAACTCGTTGTAGTCGAGGAAATCGTTCAGGGTGTACGGATGGATCAGCAGGGTCGTGTCGATTTGCTCGGGATCCGTGTCGGCCAGGGTTTGCAGCTCGTCCATCAGCATCGCCAGCAGATCTTCGGGATTGCTCGATTCGCACACCACATAGCGTATCTGCTTCTTGACGTGCACGGCCTTGGCGAACGGGCACAGGTTCAGGCCGATCACGGCCTTTTCCAGCCAGGCAACGGTATTGGCGATGATGACGGCGTTGTCGTCGTCGTGGCGCGGCGGGGTGTTCATATACTTGACTCTCTATCAATATGGCGACCGGCGGCTGAATGGCCGGCCAAAGCCAAATTGTACGCACTTTTGCGCAGCCTCATGCCGGGCGCCATCCAGGCTTGCGCCAGCCTTCTCGCCATGTATGCTATAACAGCGGCCGAATCACGCATTGGGCAAATTAAATTTGCAATAATGACAGCATTTGCGAATGGAAACTCAGCCGTTTCCGACTTATTGCCGCTTATTTCCTGTCATCATGCTGACATAATTCTTGACTCCGGCATGTGGATATACGTACACTCGCTGCTGAATCATGGGTCTGTCCGATGTTTCTCCGACGACAACAATGGAACACTATGCACGAAAACTCCTTTAAATCTACCGTCCTGGCGGCGTTGGCCCTGGCGCTTGCGCCCGCCCTCAGCCAGGCGTACGAAGCCGGTGTTGAGAGCGATAACGCGCCAGTCGCCGCCGCCGCACCCGCCCTGATCCCGATGACCGCCCAGGTCACGGCGAAACTCCCCACCCTCGACAACCGCCTGCAAAAGACCGACCGTCTGCTGAAAAACCTCAGCGACAATTCCGATCCGCTGCGCGAAGCCGACGTCTGGGGCCGCATCCGCAGCGGCTATGCAATTCCCGACATCAACAACCAGCTGGTGGCGAACCACGTCAACTGGTACGCCACCCGCCCCGACTACATCGCCCGCACCACGGCGCGCGCCTCGCGCTACATCTTCCACGTGGTGCAGGAACTGGAAAAGCGCGGCATGCCGACGGAACTGGCCCTGCTGCCGTTCATCGAGTCCGCCTTCAACCCGCAAGCGTTCTCGAGCGCCAATGCGGCCGGCATGTGGCAATTCGTGCCCGCCACCGGGCGTGATTTCAACCTCAAGCAAAACATGTTCAAGGACGAGCGCCGCGGTGTGCTGGCCTCGACGGATGCAGCATTGACGTACCTGCAGCGCCTGTATGACATGTTTGGCGACTGGCAACTCGCCCTGGCCGCCTACAACTGGGGCGAAGGCTCGGTGCAGCGCGCCATCAAGAAAAACCAGGCGCTGGGCAAGCCGACGGATTTCGAAAGCCTGGCCGACCTGATGCCGGCCGAAACGCGCAACTACGTGCCGAAACTGCAAGCGGTAAAAAACATCATCGCCAATCCGGCCCAGTTCGGCCTGACCCTGCCCGTGGTCGACAACCAGCCGTATTTCACGGCCATCGACAAGACCAGCGACATCGACATCACCGTTGCCGCCCAGCTGGCCGAACTGTCGATGGATGAATTCAAGGCCTTGAATCCGCAATTTAACCGCCCCGTCATCATCGGCGGCGAAAAGACCAAGATTCTGTTGCCGCAGGAAAACGCCGCCAAGTTCACCACCAATCTGGCGCAATGGGGCCATGCCTTGTCGAGCTGGACGACGCACAAGATCACCAATGCGCGTGAACGCATCGAAACCCTGGCGTCGAAATTCGGCACCACGGCCGACGTGCTGCGCCAAGCCAATAACATTCCCCAGCGCACCAGCCTGCGCGCCGGCTCCACCATCCTCGTGCCGAAAACCTCGGCCACGATGAACAAGGACATCACCCAGGAAATCGCCGACAGCGCCACCATGCTGCTGGAAGCGGACCGTCCGGAACGGGCCGCCAAGGCACTGCGCCGCGCCGCCAAGGGTGGCAAGGTGCAAGCCGCGCCAATTTCCCTGGTGAAACCGCGCATCCAGCGTGGCGGCGGCAATAGCCGGGCCAAAGCGCGTCACTGATCGCCTGAGTTATTGACGCACCTCACCGGCCGCCACAGCTTTGCTGTCGCGGCCGGTTGCACATCCGCCTTACCCGTCCACCACCCAGACAGGAGTCGTCATGGCTTTCTTGCAAGGCAAAAAAATCCTCATTACGGGCTTGCTGTCGAACCGCTCCATCGCCTATGGCATCGCCAAGGCTTGCCACCGCGAAGGCGCCACCCTCGCCTTCACGTATGTGGGCGAACGCTTCAAGGAGCGCATCACGGAGTTTGCGGCCGAATTCGGCAGCGAACTGGTGTTTGACTGCGACGTGTCCAGCGATGAACAGATCAACGCCGTCTTCAGCGACCTGGCGCGCCACTGGGATCAATTGGACGGCCTGGTGCACGCCATCGGCTTCGCGCCGCGCGAAGCGATCGCCGGCGACTTCCTCGACGGCCTGTCGCGCGACAGCTTCCGCATCGCGCACGACATTTCCGCCTACAGTTTTCCCGCCATGGCCAAGGCCGCCCTGCCGCTGCTGCATCCGGGCGCCTCGGTCCTGACACTGACCTACCTGGGCGCCGTGCGCGCCGTGCCCTACTACAACACCATGGGCCTGGCCAAGGCATCGCTGGAAGCGTCCGTGCGCTACCTGGCCGAATCGCTGGGTCCGCGCGGCATCCGCACCAACGGCATTTCCGCCGGCCCCATCAAGACCCTGGCCGCTTCCGGCATCAAGGATTTCAGCAAACTCCTGGGCTTTGTGGCCGAGCACGCCCCGCTGCGGCGCAACGTCACCATCGAAGAGGTGGGCAACACGGCCGCCTTCTTGCTGTCCGATCTGGCTTCCGGCATCACGGGCGAGATTACCTACGTCGATGGCGGCTTTTCGCAAGTGATGGCCGTCAATCCCGAAGTAGAGTGATGCGGTGATGGTCGATATTTATCGGTTGTCACTTGACAACCGACTGATATCGACCTACATTGGAGGCATCGCATGGCGCGCTCCTCGCATCCGAAGAAAGAAATCGAAGCGGCGCTGCGCCACGCGGAAAGCCAGGGCTGGAGAGTGGAAATGGGCGGCAGTCATGCCTGGGGGAAAATCTATTGCCCCTACAATGACGACGGCTGCCGCTGCGGCGAATTCTGCATCGCCTGCATCTGGAGCACGCCAAAGAATCCCGGCAACCACGCGCGGGCGATCCGGCGAGTGGTCGACAATTGCACCTTCAATAAACTGATCCACGACTGCATGCAACGCAAACCCAGGGGGTAACAATTATGGATTACATCTTTACTCTCAAGTACCGCCTGCCCGACCACGAAACCGATCTCGACGCGCTGGCCGAGCGCCTCGGCAGCGGCGGTTGCGACGACGCCCTGGTCGGCATCGGGCAAGCGGGGCGCCTGGCGCTGGAATTCACGCGCGAGGCCAGCAATGCCAGGGAAGCGCTGCTCAGCGCCCTGGCCGACGTCAAAGCCATCGTGCCCGACGCCGTGCTGGTCGAGGCATCGCCCGACCTCGTGGGCTTGAGCGATGTGGCGCAGGTACTCGGCCTGTCCCGGCAAAACCTGCATAAACTGATGAGCAAATACCGCCACAGTTTCCCCGTGCCCGTGCATGAGGGCAGCGCCACCATCTGGCACCTGGCCGACGTGCTGGCGTGGCTGCATGCCAAGGGAACGTATCAGCTGGAACGCAGCCTGGTCGAACTGGCACAGGTCACCCGGCAAATCAACCTGGCCAGAGAAACGCGACAGGCGCCGCCGCTGTCCGCCGACATCGTGGCCATGCTCAATTAAAACGCGCAAAATCTACGTATTCCTACTGATTTCACATAGGAAACATCATCAAAACGTGGTAGGACTGTCGTTTCTTCCCATTTAGACCGTGCAAAACGGCATCAAATACGGTATAGTGTCGTTGTGCGCTGCAATATGTTTCCTTGAAGCGATGGCAACACCGCAGTCCAGCACTACAAACTTAGCAGCTTCGCAAGCCTTAGCGCATCCACAGGATGCCGCTTATAAAGCCCTCCCGCCTTGTGTGTCGCACCTGACACCGTCCCGGCGCAAAGCTTTTGTGCCGAAATTTCTTTTTAGTTGAGTCATTTCGTTTTGGTTGGCGTTGCTATTTTGCGTTCTGCTTTTTGCAAGAACGCTGATTTTTACGAAAGAAAAGAATGACATTTGAATCCTTAGGCCTGCATCCGTCCATCATCGCCGCTCTGACCGAATCGGGCTACACCGCGCCAACCGCGGTACAGTCGCAAGCGATTCCAGCCGCGATCGAAGGCCGTGACCTGCTGGTCTCGTCGCAGACCGGTTCGGGCAAGACGGCAGCTTTCATGCTGCCATCGCTGCACAAACTGGCCAGCGCCGAACAAAGCGCCGCCGGCAAGACGCCGAACCAGGAAATGCAAGCATCGCGCGCCCGCGGCGAGCGTCCACGTTTCAAGGCTGCCCAGCCAAAAATGCTGGTGCTGACGCCAACGCGCGAACTGGCCCTGCAAGTGACCACCAATACCGACAAGTACAGCACCGGCATCCGCCGCATCAAGGCTGTGTCGATTCTGGGCGGCATGCCTTACCCTAAACAGATGCAATTGCTGGCCAAGAACCCTGAGATTCTGGTCGCGACCCCTGGCCGTCTGATCGACCACATGGATTCGGGCAAGATCGACTTCTCGCAACTGGAAATCCTGGTGCTGGACGAAGCCGACCGCATGCTGGACATGGGTTTCATCGACGACATCGAAAAAATCGTGGAAGCGACGCCAGAAGGCCGTCAAACCATGCTGTTCTCGGCAACCCTGGACGGCGTCGTTGGCAACATGGCCCGCCGCATCACGAAGAACCCACTGGTCATCCAGGTGGCTAGCTCGAGCAACAAGCATGAAAACATCACCCAGCGCGTGCACTTCGTCGACGACCTGTCGCACAAGAATCGCCTGCTGGACCACCTGCTGCGCGACGAATCGCTGGACCAGGCTGTTGTGTTCACCGCCACCAAGCGTGACGCCGACACCATCGCCGACCGTCTGAACATCGCCGGTTTCTCGGCTGCCGCCTTGCACGGCGACATGCATCAGGGCGCGCGTAACCGCACCCTGGACGGCATGCGTCGCGGCCAGGTCAAAGTGCTGGTTGCCACCGACGTTGCCGCCCGCGGTATCGACGTGCCAACGATCACCCACGTGTTCAACTACGACCTGCCGAAGTTCCCGGAAGACTACGTCCACCGCATCGGCCGTACCGGCCGCGCTGGCCGCAATGGCCTGGCCATCTCGCTGGTGAACCACGCTGAAGGCATGAACGTCAAGCGCATCGAACGCTTCACCAAGCAATTGATCCCGGTCAATGTCATCGAAGGTTTCGAGCCTAAGAAAACGGCGTCGGCACCACGTTCGAGCGCCCGTCCAGGCGGCTGGAAACCGGGCGACAACCGTGGCGGCGCGAAGCCAGGCCAACGCACGTTCAGCAAGCCAGGCGCACCACGCAAAGACGGCGCACCGAGCACCGGCGGCGGCTACAAAGGTTCCAACCCGCGCAGCACCGACGGCGCACGCCGCAGCTACGGCGACCGTTAATCACGGCGCCATGCCGCCCACAGGCGGCAGGCAATAAAAAACGGCCACCAGATCACTCTGGTGGCCGTTTTTTCATGTCCGCCGCATTTATTTTTTCGACACTTTCTGGCGCGACAGCTTGCGCAGCTTGGCCTGCTCGAAGCGCGCGTGCTGCTCCGGCGTCTCCAGCACCAGTGGCGGCACGGCCACGGGCTTGCGGTTGGCGTCCACGGCCACCATCGTGAAATAGCAGCTGTTGGCATGGCGCACCAGGCGCTGCTGGATGTTTTCCGTCACCACGCGGATACCCACTTCCATCGATGTCGTGCCCGTGTAATTGATCGACGCGAGGAACGTCACCAGCTCGCCCACGTGGATAGGCTGCAGGAACATCACCTGGTCCACGGACAAGGTCACCACATAGCTGCCCGAATAGCGGCTGGCGCAGGCATAGGCGACGCTGTCGAGGTATTTCAGGATGGTGCCACCGTGCACGTTACCGGAAAAATTGGCCATATCAGGCGTCATCAGGACCGTCATCGTCAGTTCGTGGGCCGACCAGTTCATCGCGCTGTCCAAAGTGTTCTCCAAAGGGGAAATTAAAAGTGAGGGAAGATGTGAAAACCGGCCACGAGGGCCGGTTGTGAGCCTTACAGACCCAGGGTGTCGATGTCGGCCAGCGATTCGCGGCCCTTGTCGGAAATGTCGTGGCCTTCGCCTTCGGCGCGCGCCACGATGTGGGCTTTCTTGCCCAGGAAATACGCCACGTCCGACTCCAGCTTGGTCAGCGGATCGGTGGCGACAGCGCGCAGCCCCATGATGCAGCGGCGCAGGAACAACAGTTGTTGTGCTTTCTCGGTGATGGACAGACGGCCATCGCGTGCATAGCTGAGCAGCTTCAGGCCGGACAGGCGCTTGGCATTGCGGGCCACGCAAGCACTGGGGCGCTCGGTCTTGATGCCGCGTGCAACTTGCTCCAGCGCGTCATATTCATCGGTTGTTAATTTCTCGTTCTTCATTACTTTTCCATAAAAGGCCAGGTGTTCGGCCCCCATGGTACGCGCCCCGCTGCGCATCGGCAACAGGCAACGTGAATCAGTCTCCGTCCGCGCGGCGAACGGATGGCTGAAAGACGGGCTGGACAGCCCTTATTTATAGCTGCGCAGCAGCAGCCAGGCCAGGCCGCAACCCGCCACGGCGCCCGCCAGCGCCAGCGCCAAAAGGTTTTTGCTGGTGATCACAGGCCGCCGGCCCAGGTAGATTTTGTTATGCAAGGAATTGCCCACGATGGTCTCCTGTACAAGAATTTTTATGATGTCTCATTATAAGAACAGAATCGTGACGGCCGCATGACACTCGACAGTTAGCGTTTGATTTGTATCCAGTCGGCAACATTTATTGACGTTTTTGTTGTTTAAATGGCGTGGCGCCGGCGGCCGCCCCGCAGTCCATTTCCGATAGGAAATAAACGCGGCGCGCGTCCCCCCTCCGCAGGCCATGGCGCGGTGCAACGGTCCGAAAACCACTCAATGCATTTTCACGGGCGGCGGCGGCGGCGGCGTCGGCTCCTCGACCGGCACGGGATCAATGTGGGGCGGCTGTTCCGGCGGCGGCGTGAGCGGGTCGCCTTCCGGCGGTGGCGGCATATCGGGTTCGGGCGTGCTGTGCGCACGCAACGGGTCAAGATGGAATTGTGGCTGCATGGTGGCCTCCTTTGCCCCACTGTAGCCGATGCGGCCAAATCCTGGCGCCCGCCAGCGGCACGCTGCAGGGAACTAAACGGCGTGGCGCCACTCCAACTTGACAAGCATCCCCTCCAGCTACGAGTGCAAGCGATTTCCATGGCGCGCAAGAAAATCCTCTTTATGGCCGAGGCAGTGACCCTGGCCCACGTCGGCCGTCCCCTGAGCCTGGCCCAGGGCCTGGACGAGGACAAGTACGAGGTGCATTTTGCCTGTGCCGACGGCTATGACTTTTGCTTCAAGCAAGCGCCCTTCCGGCGCTGGCGCATCGACAGTATTTCATCGCTGCAATTTCTGCAGGCGCTGGCGCACGGCAAGCCCGTCTATACGGAAAGTACGCTGCACGCGTATGTGGAAGACGACTTGCGCCTGCTCAATGCCGTCCAGCCCGATCTCGTGATCGGCGACTTCCGCCTGTCGCTGTCGGTCAGCGCGCGCCTGCAGCGCATTCCCTACATTACCGTCAGCAATGCCTACTGGAGTCCCTGGGTGCGCCAGCACTACACGGTGCCCAGCCTGCCTCTGACAGGCATGCTGCCCATCTGGCTGGCCGATCCCCTGTTCCGCCTGATCCGCCCGCTGGCCTTCGCCTCGCACGCCGTGCCCCTGAACCGCGTGCGCCGCCGCCATGGCCTGCCATCCTTGGGCAGCGACTTGCGGCGCATCTATACGGATGCCGACCGCACCTTGTACGCGGATATTCCGCAACTGTTTCCGCCGCAAGCCATGCCGGCCACGCACGACTACCTGGGCGCCGTCATCTGGGCGCCGCCGCTTGATTTGCCCGACTGGTGGCAGCGCCCGGAACTGAGCAGCGGACGGCCCATCATCTATGTCACCCTGGGCAGCTCCGGCCAGGGGCAATTGCTGCCACGCGTGCTGCGCGCGCTGGCGCCCCTGCCCGTCACCGTACTGGCGGCCACGGCCGGCACCATCCGCGTCGACGCCGTGCCGCCGAATGCCTATGTCGCGCCCTTTCTGCCCGGCGACGCGGCCGCCCGGCGCGCCAGCCTGGTGATCTGCAACGGCGGCAGCCCCACCAGCCAGCAGGCGCTGACGGCGGGCGTGCCCGTCATCGGCATCGCCAGCAACCTCGATCAATTCCTCAACATGCACGGCATCGCCGGGGCCGGTGCCGGCCTGCTGCTGCGCGCCGACCGCTTCCAGGAAACCGCCCTGCGCCATGCCGCCACGCGCATGCTCGACGATGGCCGAGCCAGGTTGGCGGCGCGCCAGCTGGCCACGGCCATGCGCGACTATGTGCCAGGGCAACGCTTGCTGCCCCATATGCACGCCCTGCTGGGCTCTTTGCCACCAGGCGGCCTGCCTTGACGGGCGGCGTCGGTTTTTCTTACAGAGCGTCCGGCAACACCTGCAGTACGTCAACAAAAGCACGCCAAGTCCTTGATTTCAAAAGAACCTCATGCGTTGGCATGGAAGTCGCTTAGATCTGGCCATGAGCACCTGCCGACAGGACTCAAGCAAGACTTCCAGACTCACTCAACCACGAGGTGAATACAATGAAACTCTCGAAACTGAAACTGCTCCCGGCCGCAGCGGCACTGGCCATGCTGTGCGCCGCCGGTAGCGCACAGGCGGGCGCCTACGGCTATTCCTACAACAACATCTTCGGCCTCGTGATCGCCGTGCCAACGGGTCAGATCACGGTGGCCAACAGCACCACCATCTCGCGCAGCACGGCCACCCTGAATGGCGTAAGCGTCATCAATGGCGGCTCCGGCTCGCTCGATGCCCCGCGCGCCAACGTCGGCGCGGTCACCAAGGGCGAGAACGATTTCACGCAACAGGGCCCTCTGGGCAACTACTCGCGTGGCGATGCACAGATCGTCAGCACGCAATTCCCCTCGTTCCCCGCCGGCTCCACTTCCACGCAGGTCGTCAACGTGGCCGAAGCCCACCTCGACGGCCCAGCTGGCACGGCCGATGCCTCCGGGCGCAACGGCTCGACCACGGGCTTTTCCGTCGATTTCATCGTCGGCTCACCCACGGCAACCTTGAGCTTTGACTTCCTGGCCTCGCCCTTCATGCAGGTCTTCCTGCAAAGCACGGTCGGCCAGCTGTCCACCGCCACGGCCAACCTGGTCGTCACCTTCACCATCACGGATGCGACCGGTGCGACGGTGTTCAACTGGACGCCCGATGGCGCGATCGGCTCGGGCATCTTCGGCGGCACTGAAAACGCCGATGGCGCCAACCTGAACACCAGCCTGGCGACCAATTTCCTCACGCGCGGCAACCTGTTCACCTACGACCCTTCCGGCTGCGGCACGCCCACGGGTACCGGTGTCGGCACGGTGTGCGGCAGCAATTTCAGCTCCGTCAGCAATGCCTTGACGGCCGGCAACTACACGCTGACCCTGAATGCGGTGGAAAGCGTGGATCTGGTGAAACAGCAAGCGACACCGGAACCAGGCACCCTGGCCTTGCTGGGCCTGGGTCTGGCTGGCCTGGGCTATGCCCGCCGCCGCAAGGTTGCCGCCTGAACCAGGCAACAGGGGGGACTTACAGGCGAGGGGCTCTCCTCGCCTTTTTTATGTGGCAAACCTGTCGGTTTTCCTTACAACGCGGCCGATCAGGAGATGAGGATTTTCATGACTATATTTTCTTGCACCCGGCTGCCAACAGTCCTCTTAGCTTTTCTGCTGCTGGCCAGCAGCGGCACTGCCAGTGCCGCCGCCTACGGCTATTCGTACACCAGTGTCTTTGGCCTGGTCATCAGCAATCCCACCGGTTCCACCAGCTTGCTCAGCAATATCGACCTGTCGCGCACCACCGCCACGCTCAACGGCAGCAGCATCATCAATGGCGGCAGCAACGAGATCGACGCGCTGCAAGCGAAGCGCGGCGCCGTTACCAAGGGAGAAAACGACTTTACCCGGCAAGGCATGGGCAACGCCTCGTATGCGCGCGGCGAGGCGCAGATCGTCACTTCGCAAATCCCCCCTTTTCCACCGGGCTCGACCAGCACGCATACGGTGAATGCGGCGGAAACCTTTCTGGCGGGCGGCGGCAGCGCCGACGCCTCGGGACGCAATGGCTCCAGCACCGCGATGACGGTCAATTTCGTCGTCGGCCAACCGGGCGCAACCCTGGCCTTCGACTTCCAGGCCCTGCCCTTCATGCAGCTGTACCTGGACGCGCTGGCCGGCACGGGATCAGCGGCTACCACCAACATGGCGCTGACATTTACCATCATCGATGAAAATGGCCAGATCGTCTTCAACTGGGCGCCCGATGGCAACCTCGGCTCCGGCATCCTGGGCGGCACCGAACTGGCCGATGCCGCCAACCTCAATACGGGCTACGCGCAAACGCCGCTCACCAGCGGCAGCATGTTTACCTACGACCCCAGCGGATGCGGCGCGCCCACCGGCACGGGCGTCGGCACGACGTGCGGCGGGCAGTACGGCGCCGTCACGGATAATCTGGCGGCGGGCAACTACACCCTCGTGTTGAACATGCTGAACAGTTCCGAACTGGCCTACGTGCCAGGCGTCACGCCAGTGCCGCTGCCCGGCACCTTGCCGCTATTGGCGGCTGGCCTGGCAGCGCTGGCTTGCCTGGCGCCACGACGCCGACGCAGACGCTGATGCTGGCGCGCGCCTCACTGCCCCGCCGCGGGCGCCACCAGCAAGTCCTGCAGCGGACGGCGCAGCGAGCGCGCACTGGCGGCCGGCCCCGCGCCTATGCGTCCGAGAAACACGGCCCGGTCAAATGCCGCCGCCCCCAGCACGGCCTGGCATTGCACGGCCAGCTCCTGCGCCATTTCCTGCATGCCATCGGTGCGTGAAAAAGTGCGCCGTTCGCGCACATAGCGGGCAAAGATCAGCGGCGTCAGCTCCGGCTGCAACTGCAGTCCCAGCTGCGTGGCCGTCAGCCAGAAACGCTGCATGGCGCGGCCGGCCGCCACGTAATCGTCGATATGGCGCGGCGGCGCCTCGGCCAGCAACACGAAATGCGCGCCGCAATACAGGCCCGGCAGCAAATCCATCTGCAGGCGCGGCGCCACGGTGCCCGCAAGCCAGGTATTGAAAAAATCCACGCGGCGCCAGCTGTGCATGACCCAGCGCATCAGGCGCGCCGTCATCGGATCGACGCCGAGCGCCTGCTCCGGGATGCGGTCGCTGCTGTAGCGCGCCCCCCATTCGATCACGTCGCGGTGTACCTTGTGCGCCTCGGGCATGGTCAGGCGCAGCTTCGCATTGTCGAACATCAGGCGCGCACAGGCCAGGCGCGCGCGCCCGCCTTCGAACCACTGCACGCCGTAGCCGGGCGGCAAACTGGCCGCCAGCGCCGCCTTTTCGCTGGCGCGCAAGCGGCGCGTGCTGAGCCGGCGCCGCTGCACGCTGCGCTGCGGCAAGAAGGCCGCCAGCGGATCGGGCGGCATGCCGGGGCTGTCGAGCAGGTGCACGTCAAACGTGGGCAAGTTGTCGGGCATCGACAGGCGCCGGCGCGCCTCCATGCGCAAGCCGTGGCTGCTGGCCGCCAGCGCCATGCTTTCGAGCAAGGCACCGAGCGACAACTGGCTGGGATGGCCGTCGAGGTCGTACACGCAGTGGCTGCGCGTATCGAAGCCATGCACGACCACGTGGCGCGGGCCCGCGACTTCAAAGCGCCACGGCTGCGTGTTGTCGCCGCTGGGGGCCCAGCGCGCCTGGTCGAGGATGTTTTCCAGCACAGAATCGATCTGCGCGATCTGCGGTGCTTGCGCCATTTATGCCCCCTGCGCCGCGCGGCGCCGCTTGATGATGGCCATCGTCAGGCGCTGCAGCGGATGACGGTTACCGCCGGGACGCCAGGTATGCACGAGCTTGTTGCGATAGGCGTCGAAATGCATGCCGTGCGGCGCCGCCATCACCTTGCCCCGCTTTAACAATATCTTCAAGGCTTCCGTGGCGGCCGCGCCTGCGCACAACTGGCAGCCCATGATGGTCGACGGCCCGCGCCGCTCTTTCAGGTTGATGGCGGACGGGTCGACCAGGTAGGGAGCGTGCAAGCCGGCCGGCGCCAGGCCGACGAGAAAGCGCAGGGCTTTTTCTTCCTCGGGCAAGTCGCCCCAGCCAAAATAATCTTCGAACGTCATGCCGCCCGGCATGAAGCTGAGCACGGCCGTGCCCATGCCCAGCGGCGCGGCCGTGATGGCGGGGATGCCCAGGCGGGCGCACGTGGCGAAGGTGGCCTGGCGCGCGGGGAAGGCGAAAAAATCCAGGCCGTCCACATACAGGTCGACACCGGCGAAGAACTCGGCCAGGTTGCTGTCGTGTATGCCGTCGGGAAATTGTTTAATCTCAAGTTCAGGATTGATGTCACGCGCCATCTGCGCCAGCACGGCCACCTTGGGCTGGCCCAGGGTGGACACCATGGCGCCGGCCTGGCGGTTGAAGTTGGCGATATCGAAGGTGTCGAAATCGGCGATGTGAAAAGCGCCGATACCCAGCCGCGCCAGGGTCAGCAAGTGCACGCCGCCCACGCCGCCCATGCCGGCGATGGCCACGCGCTTGCCGCGCAAGCTATTTTGCTCCGCCTGCGTGACCCAGCCCAGGTTGCGGGCGAACGCCGCGTGATACGAAAAACCGTCTGTCATGCTCACCTCTTCTGTGCATCCCTTGCGGACGAAAAAGTTTGGACAGGTGAGCCGGGGATAAGTTCCCCGTATGACAGAAAAAAGCGCTTAGCGCGTCAGGCGCCGCGCCGCAGGCACGCTGCGCTGTAGCGCTGCCGCTGCCGGCGCCACCGCGCCTACCTTGAACACGCTGACGATCTGCGCCAGACCCGCCGCCTGCTCGTTCATCGCCTGCGCCGCCGCCGACGCCTGCTCGACCAAGGCCGAGTTTTGCTGCGTCATGTTGTCCATCTCGACGATGGCCTGGTTGATCTGCTCGATGCCGGCGCTCTGCTCGGCGCTGGCAGAGGAAATCTCGGCCACGATATCGGTCACGTGCTGCACGCTGGAGACGACTTTTTCCATCGTCTCGCCCGCCAGCGCCACCAGTTTTTCACCGGCACCCACTTGCTCGGCGGAACTGTCGATCAATTGCTTGATTTCTTTGGCGGCCGCGGCCGAACGCTGCGCCAGATTGCGCACTTCGCTGGCGACAACGGCGAAACCACGGCCCTGCTCGCCCGCCCGCGCCGCTTCCACGGCCGCATTCAGGGCCAGGATATTCGTCTGGAAGGCGATGCCGTCGATGACGGCGATGATGTCGCCGATCTTCTTCGACGAGGCATTGATGGCGCCCATGGTGTCGACCACCTGGCTCACCAAGCCGCCCGCCTGCGTCGCCACTTGCGATGCAGAAATGGCCAGCTGGTTGGCCTGGCGCGCATTGTCCGCATTCTGGCGCACGGTCGAGGTCATTTCTTCCATGGTCGAGGCCGTTTCTTCCAGCGATCCCGCCTGCTGCTCCGTGCGCGCCGACAGGTCGTGGTTGCCCGAAGCAATCTCGCCCGACGCCGTGGAAATGGATTCCGCATCGGTCCGCACCTGGCTCACCAGATGGGCCAGGTTGTCGCGCATGGCCTTGATGGCCATCAACAGACTGGACGTATCGCCGGGACGCGTGTCGATGTGCGTGGTCAGGTCGCCCTGGGCGATTTGCGCCACGATGGCTGCCGCATAGTCGGGTTCGCCGCCGAGCTGGCCCAGGATACGGCGCAGCATCAGGGCCGCCAGGGCGCCCACCACCACCATCAGCGCGCCGCCGATGGCCAGCAGCACGCCCGCCTGGGCCCAGAACTTGTGGTTGATGTCATCGATATACGTGCCCGTGCCGATGAGCCAGTCCCACGGCGCAAATTTCACCACGGCATACATCTTTGCCACCGGGTCCTTCACGCCGGGACGCGAGCCATCCGCTTGCACCAGGCCGATGCGACTGTTGGCCAGGGCCACGCGGTAGCGGTCGCCCGACTGCTTCATGTTCTTTTGCGGCGTGCCGATGCGCGCGGGATTCGGGTGCACATACAGCAAGTCGGTGCTGAAATCGCGCACGAAATAATACATCTCGTCCTTGACGAAGCTGCCGATGGCCAGCTTGGCCTGCTGCTGGGCCTGCTCACGCGTGAGCTTGCCCGACTGTTCCAGCGCATATGCCTTTTCCACCGAGGCATTGGCCAGTTCCACCAGCACAGTCAATTGCTCGACCCTTTCCGCCATCATGGTCTGGCGCAGCGAATACAAGGAGAATGAAGCGATGAGGACGATGCCCAGCAAGGTGCTGAAACACAAGAGGAGAATGCGCGAACGGAGAGTCATGGGAGCCTGGGCAAAGAATAAAATGTGGAATTATAAACAATTTCCATGTGGAAATCTTTTCAGAAAAGCAAAGCGGGCGGCGCTACCAGGCTGATGCCCGGCAGGCACCGCCCGCATATGTCTTGCTGAAGTCTGGATGAAAGGTCAGGCCAAGGCTTCCTTGGCTGCCTCTTCCGGCGTCAAGCCGTCGTAGAACTGGTCGGTAAACCACTCGACCTGCTCTTCGATGTGGTCCTGCGCCTGCGCCACGGTAGCGCCGCCAGCCACGAGGAAGCCTTCGACCTCGATACACCAGTTGATCAACTCCAGGGTTTCCGGATCGAGCTCTTCTTTCTTAGCCATCGTATTTCCTTGCTTGTTAAATTGCGATATCGCATCAATAAGCGGCAGTTTAACAGCTTCGCCACCTTGCCGCCCATGCAGATGAAACACGAGGATTACTTGGCTGCAACGTTTTTACGTTCCGGATACAGTACCACCTGCACATAATTGTGCATGTCCAGGTAGCGCTGCGCCGCCAGTTTGACGGCTTGCGGCGTGATGGCGCGCACGCGCTGCTCGTAGCGCAGGATGTGCGCCGGGTCGCGCCCCTGCGTCACCGAACCCATCAACTGGCTCATCCAGTAGCGGTTTTCGCGCAACGACTTTTGCTGGCGCGTGATCCAGTTCAGCTTGACCTTTTCCAGGTCGGCCGCCGATGGCCCGTCCGTCTTCATCTTGTTGATTTCGGCAAAGGCGGCGGCGATCACCTTGTCCACGTTTTCCGGTCCCGTCGGCAAGTTCAAGGCCACGGAATAATGGCCATACGGATGCTGGCCCATCGACGTTTCAAAGCCGCCGCCATAGATCATGCTCATCTTTTCGCGCAGCACTTCGATGACTTTCAGGTTCAGCACCTCGCCCAGCGCCTGCAGTGTCAGCTTTTGCTCGTCCGAATACGCCACGTCGCCATTGAAGGTGATGGAAATCGTGCTTTTCGGCTCGCTGCCCATGTAGATATCCTTCTTGACGACCCCGGTCACCGGACGCATGCCCACGTCGCGGTAGGCGTGCGGCACGTCAGCCACGGGCAAGGTGCCCAGGTAGCTGGCGATCAGCGGCTTGATCTTGTCGAGCTCGAAGCTGCCCGCGAAGATGAAGGTCATGCCGCGTGCGCTGGAAAAGCGCTGGCGGAAGATGTCCAGCGAACGGTCCAGGCCCACCTTGTCGAAGTCGGCCGCGCGCGGCACGCCATCGACGCGCGGGTTGTCGCCAAACATGGCGTGCTGGATGGCATCGTAAAACACGGCTTCCGGCTGCGCCATGCTGTTTTTCGCCAGGTCCTGCTGCTTGCCGATGAAGGACTGGTACAGGCCCGCATCCTTGCGTACGTCATTGAAATACAAATACACCAGTTGCAGCATGGCTTCCACGTCGGCGCTGCTGGCCGAGCCGCCAAAGCCTTCGCTCAGCTCGCCCAGCGAAGCGCCCACATTGACCGTCTTGCCGGCCAAGACTTTTTGCAAGTCCAGCGGCGCCAGGTCTTTCAGGCCCATGCTGCCGACCACGGCGCTGGCGTAACGGGCGTTATAGATATCGGCGTCGCCGAACAGCGACTGGCCGCCGAAGCGCGTCGAGCCCATCAGCACCTGGTCATTCTTGAAGTCCGTCGGTTTGAGCAGCACGCGCACGCCATTGCCCAGGGTCAGTTCCGTCACGCCGATGGCGCTGTTCAACTTTTCAGCGACGATGCTGCCACCGTCCGGCGGCGCATCCATCAGCTTGCTGGCCAGGACTTTTTCCGTGCGCGGCTCGATGGTTTGCTGCTCGGCTTTCGCCACGGCATCGAGCAATTGCTGCTGCGTCGGCACGGTCGAGGCCGCACCGCCCGCCTTCGGCTCGGCGCCCATGAAGACCACCAGTTTCTTTTGCTGGTCGGGAATCACCTTGGCCACCGTCTCGTTGATTTCCTGCAAGGTTACCTGCGGCAAGAGTTCCTGCGCGTACAGCAATTCATTGGCGATACCGGGGATGGCTTCCTGCTCCAGGAAGTTGCGCGAGTATTCGGCCACGAAACCGGCCGAATCGGACTTGTCGCGCTCGCTGTATGCGCGCTCGTAATTGCGCAGCATGTTCTTGCGCGCGCGGTCCAGCTCATCCTGGCTGAAACCGAAGCGGCGCGCCCGCTCGTCTTCCTGCACCAGCGCATCGACGGCCGGCTGCACGCCGCCCTTGCCCAGCAAGGCGTACGCGCTGAACGATTCATAGCCGCGCACCAGCTTGCCCATGCTGCTGCCGCCCTGGATGAACGGCGGGTTCGCCTGCTGCGTCAATTCCTGCATGCGCGCGCTGAGCATTTGCCCGTACAGGTTTTCGATCATCTGGCGGCGGTAGTCGGCGATGGTGACGGGCTCCTGCGCGGCGCGGATCGGGTAGCGGATAAAGACGGTGTCGTCCGGCGCTTCCTTGTCCGTGATCACCAGCGCTTCCGTTTGCGAGCGCTGCGGCACTTCCGCATACAGGCGCGGACGCGGTTTCGCGGGATTTTTCAGCTTGCCGAAATGCTGGCGGATCATCGCTTCAGCCTGTTTCGGCTCCACATCACCAACCACCACCACGGCCATCAGGTCGGGACGGTACCAATCCTTGTAGAAACGCTTGATGGCTTCCGGCTTGAAGGTTTTCAGCACGGACTCCTTGCCGATCGGCATGCGTTCCGCGTAGCGCGAACCGTTCAGCAGCTTCGGATACAGCACCTTGTTCATGCGGTCGCTGGCGCCCTTGCCCAGGCGCGCCTCTTCCAGCACGATGCCGCGCTCGCTGTTGATGTCGGCCGGATTGAATTTCAAACCATGCGCCCAGTCTTCCAGCACGAGAAAACCCTTTTCCAGGTTTTCCTTCTTGTTGGTCGGAATCGGCAGCACGTACACGGTTTCATCAAAGCTCGTGTAGGCGTTCAAGTCGGCGCCGAACTTCACGCCGATCGATTGCAGGTATGAAATCAGTTCATTGCGCTTGAAATGCGTGGAGCCATTGAAGGCCATGTGTTCCGTGAAATGCGCCAGGCCTTGCTGGTCGTCATCTTCCAGGATGGAACCGGCTTTCACCACCAGGCGCAATTCCACTTTCTGCGCAGGACGGGCATTTTTCTTGATGTAATAGGTCAAGCCGTTCGGCAGTTTTCCGACGGTAACTTCTGGTGCCAGCGGCAAGGGATCGCTCAAACGGATTTCTGCCTGGGCCATGCAGGCGCACGCCAGCAAGACGGCGCCCGAGATCAGGCGTAATTTACTCAGCTTCATGTATTCTCAACGGTAAGATTCAGTAAGCGTACCTTACACTGAAATCGTCTTTCCGCCATTAAAAACAGCTTAGGAAAAACTGCTTTCCCCAGGCAATTTTGCCGAATAACAAACTCAACAGTGCCCTGCCAGCTTTTGTCAATTGTGCTAAAGTATTGCCGCCGGTCATGTGGACCGGCACAACAATACGTCTTCGGGGCGGGGTGCGATTCCCCACCGGCGGTAAGACCGGCAACGGTCAAGCCCGCGAGCGCTTGTCAGGTTTCGCCTGATAAGGTCAGCAGATCCGGTGTGATTCCGGGGCCGACGGTATAGTCCGGATGAAAGAAGATGTGCAGTAAACGCGATGTCCGCTCGACCTGTCGATGCGGCCGGCTGCGTCTATTCGCTTGCCCTGCAGCGTTTTTCGCCTATGCGAGGAGCGTTTCACCATGTTAGTCAACAGCTATACCCTGCTTTCCAACGATCTGGAAGGTCGCATCCAATCCGCCCTGGCCGCCATGCGCGCCGGCATTCCCGTCATCCTGCTCGACGATTTCGACCGTGAAAACGAAGCCGACCTGATCCTGTCTGCCGAGAAACTCACGAATGAAACCATGGCCCTCTTGATCCGCGAATGCAGCGGCATCGTCTGCCTGTGCCTGCCGACGGACGTCGTCAGCGCGCTGGAATTGCCGCCCATGTCGTCCGACAACGGCAGCCGCTACGGCACGCCGTTCACGGTGTCCATCGAGGCGCGCGACGGCGTCACGACAGGCGTGTCGGCCGCCGACCGGGTCACCACCATCCGCGCCGCCATCGCGCCAAATGCGAAGCCAGCCGACCTGGTGCGCCCCGGCCACGTATTTCCCCTGCGCGCCGCGCCCGGTGGCGTGCTCGAGCGCCGTGGCCACACGGAAGGCTCCGTCGATCTGTCGCGCATGGCGGGTCTGAACCCGGCCGCCGTGCTGTGCGAGCTGATGAACCCGGATGGCACCATGATGCGCGGCGACGATATCGAACGCTTCGCCGAACTGCATGGCATGCCGATCCTGACCATCGAGGAACTGGTGGAATGGCGCAGCACGCGCGAGCAATAAACTGTCAGGCGGCGACGGCCTTCGGCAGATGCACGTGCCGGTAGACGAGGCCCGCCGCCAGGCCATACGCAACGGCAATCGTCGCGTAGGCCAGCGGCAAGCGCAGCGACCAGTCCTGCACCATGTGCAGGATGCTGCCGATCAGGGCCACACCCACCAGCGCGCCGATTTGCCGGTTCGCATTCAGGGCCGCCGCCGCACTGTTCGCATGCTGCTTGCCGGCCACCCGCATCACGGTGGCCGTCATGGCGGGAATGGCGATGCCGATGGCCACGTTCATGACGGCCGTGCCCAGCGCCAGCAGCGCAAACGGCGTACCCGGACGCAAGCCCATCAGCAACAAGGCCATGACGGCCCCCACCAGCAAGCCGGCCAGCATGGGCAAGCGCGTGCCATGACGTGCCGCAATGCTTCCCGCCATGAAATTGCCTACCGTGTAGGCCGCCATCATGGGCAGCAGGCGCAAGCCCGACTGCAAGGCGTCGGCGCCGCCCGATTGCTGCAGGAACAGGCTCAATAAGAACAGCTGGCCAAACACGCAGAAATTGATCAGGAAACCCACGCCATTGGCCGCGCCAAAGCTGCTGCTGTGAAACAGTGCACGCGGCAACAGCGGATGGCTGCCGCTGCGTTCGCGCCGCAGCAATTGCCCGGCGGACAATACCGTCAAGGCCCCCGCCGCCAGCACACCGGGCGACAGCCAGCCCAGCACGGGCCCTTCGATCAAGGTAAAACTGAGACCCGCCAGCGCCGCCACGCCCAGCGCATGGCTGAACAGCGATAAATCGCGCGGCTGGCGCGCCGGCGCCGCCAAGAGCACTTGCGCCATGACGATGGCCAGCACACCCAGCGGCACATTCACCCAGAATATGCTGCGCCAGCCGAACTGGTGCACGAGGATGCCGCCGATCAGGGGGCCGGACGCACCGGCCACACCCACCAGCGCCGACCAGGCGCCCAGCATGCGCGTGCGCTCGCGCTCGTCGTCAAAGCTGTGCGTCAACAGGCTCAGGGAACTGGGCATGAACAGGGCCGCGCCCGCCCCCTGCAACAGGCGCGCGGCCGTCAAAAAATGCCCGTCGGGCGCGGCGCCGCACAGCACCGAACCGAGAATGAAGACGCCGAGGCCGCCCTGGTACACGGCTTTCGGCCCGTAGCGATCGGCCAGCGCACCGCCTGCCAGCAGCAGCGCGGCAAACGTCAAGGTGTAGCCGTCGACCACCCAGACCAGGCCCGTCAGCGGAATACGCAAGTCCAGCGCGATATCGGACAAGGCCACGTTGACGGCCGTGACGTCGAGCATGGCCATGACGAAGCCGAAGGCCAGGGTCAGCAGAATCAAGCCGCTGGCGCGGCGCGGTGTGGGGGCAGACATGGAATTCCTTGCAGGGACAGCGGGGCAGCCATTATGCGAGCGTTGCGAAATGCAGTAAACAGGCATAAAATCGGCGCCTTGATGCAAAAATGCATCACCAATCACAAGGAAACGGATGGACTGGGATAACGCGCGCATCTTTCTCGCCATCGGCCGGGCCGGCACCCTGCGCGGCGCGGCCGCCCTGCTGCGCATCGACCAGGCCACCTGCGGGCGCCGCCTGGCCGCGCTGGAAGGCTCGCTGGGCGCCACCCTGTTCCTGCGCACGCCGTCGGGCTACGTGCCCACGCCGGCCGGCGAACTGGCGCTGACGGCCGCCGAAGCGATGGAGCGGGCGGCCGACAAGCTGCAGCGCGAGATGCAGGGCGTCGACAACCGCCTGTCCGGCCTGGTACGCGTGGCCACCACCGACACCATGGCCAGCCATTTCGTCATCCGCGCCATGCAGCAGCTGCATGCGGCGCATCCTGACATCCGCATCGTGCTCAACGTGGCGCCGGCATTGGCCAGCCTGACGCGGCGCGAAGCGGACCTGGCCGTGCGCGGCGTGCGCCCCACCGACCCGGACCTCATTTCGCGCCACCTCGTCAAGCGCAGCCTGGGCCTGTACGCGTCAAAAAGCTACCTGGCCGAGCGGGGCGAACCCGTGCACGGCACGGCGCTGGCCGGGCACGACATCGTCATCTACCACCATTCCGTCACGCCGCGCCATGGGGACAAAATCGCCGGCGAGTCCGTCGCCAATGCCCGCGTCGCCATGGAAGTCAATTCGGCGGCGATGCTGCAGGACGCCACGCGCGCGGGCCTGGGCGTGGCCGAGCTGGCCACCCACCTGGGCGACATCGACCCGCTACTGGTGCGCATCTGGCCCGAGCGGGCGGAAAGCTACGACGTGTGGCTGGTCATGCATGCCGACCTGAACCGTTCTGCCCGCGTGCGCGCGGCGGCCGACGCGATCATTGCGAGCGTGGCCGGCGAATAGCGGGCTTGCCGTGCACGGCCGCACGGCTGGACAATCGCTTGTATCGAACGCATCCAATGTTAAGATGCCATGATGACCCTATCCGTCTCCCTCATCATCAGCCTGCGCCGCCTGCACCGGGCCACCATGGCCTGGCTGGTCAGCTGGTGGCGCATGCTGCATTTCGCCATCCTCGTGTTTTCGCTGGCCCTGTCGCCATCGAGCTACAACCGCGACAACCGCCCCATCCTCGCGCACCGCCTCGTGACGAACACGGCCCCGAACCTGGTCTGGTTCAGCGTGGCTTGCGCGCTCGTCAGCCTGGTGCTGATACGCATCGTCGTCGTCAGCGCGCAAAGCTACGGCCTGTCGCGCTATGCGCTGGAAATGGTGGTGCGCGTGCTGGTGCTGGAACTGATACCGCTGACGGCCGCCCTGTTCGTCGCGCTGCGCCTCACCTTGCCCGACGGCATTGCGTTTGCGCAAATGCGCTCGTCCGGCATGCTCGATACCATGCAGCGCCAGGGCGTCGACCTGCTGCGCCGCGAGTACTTTCCGCGCGTCATGTCCGGCATCTTTGCCGTGTGGATGCTGGCCATCGTCAGCTGCGTCACCTCGCTGATCCTCGCCTACATCACCATCTACGGTTTTACGCCGTGGGCGCTGCAAGGCTACACACGCGTCGTGGGGCAGATCTTCAATCCGGCCGTGGCCCTGATCCTGATGCTCAAAGTCATCTTCTTCAGCTTTGCCGTGGCCCTGATCCCGCTCGCCTCGTCCTACTATCCGGAGGAGCCGCATGGCCGGCGCAACCGTTTGTGGGCCGCGCACGGCCTGTCCGAAATGCTGCGCCTGTTTTCCGTCATCCTGCTGGTCGAAGTGGCTTCGCTGATGGGCAATTACTACTGATGCCCCGCCACCGCCAGCCAATCTTGAATCACCCATACCAGAGCCAGAAGCCATGAGCCAACCTCAAAATCCCGACCAGACCGACGTCACGGCGCCCGACGCTGTGCTGCCCGCCCCGCCGCCCGTGCGCCACGCCGAACTGAAGGCGGCCATCCTGCTCGTCTTCATGTTCGTGCTGGTGGTCGGCTCCGTCGTCTACCTGATGTATGCGCGCGGCGCCTTCGAAGCCACGCAAACGCTGGTGCTGACGGCCGACGATTCCGACGGCGTCGGCGTGGGCGCCGACCTGACCTTTTCCGGCTTTCCCATCGGCCGCGTGCAGCGCATCGAACTGGCGCCGGACGGCCGCGCGCGCGTCATCATCGACGTGCCGCGCAAAGACGCGCACTGGCTGCGCACCAGCTCCATCTTCACCCTGGAACGGGGCATCGTCGGCGGCGCCAAGCTGCGCGCCTACAGCGGCATCCTGACGGACCCGCCGCTGCCCGACGACGCCACGCGCGACTTGCTGGTGGGCGACATGGCGGCGGAAATCCCCCGCCTGCTGGCCGCCGCCAAGGACTTGCTCAACAACCTGGGCAACCTGACGGGCACCGATTCCGCGCTCGACGGCACCATGCGCAACGTGCAGGCCGTGACGGGCAAATTGAGCGGTCCGGGCGGCGCCATGGGCTTGCTGACGGGCGACGACAAACAGTCGCGCCTGCTGATCGAGCGGGCCAATGCCCTGCTGATCACGGCCGACCAGCTGGCGCGCCGCACGGATGGCCTGGTGGCCAATGCCGATACGCGCGTCTTCGGCGACAAGGGTGTGATGACGGATGCGCAGGCGACCATCGTGCAGCTGAACGCGCTGCTGGCCGACACGCGCAACAGCCTGAAAAAAGTCGACGCCGTGCTGGTCGAAGCACAAGCCGTGGGCGCCAACGCCAAGGCGGCCACCGCCGACCTGGGCCCGCTGCGCGCCGACGTGGAAAGCAATCTGCGCAAGGTCGAGCAACTGGTCAATGACATCAACCGCAAATGGCCGTTCAAGCGCAATCCGGAGATCAAACTGCCATGAGAAAACGCAACCTCACCTTGTCCGCCCTGGCCGCATTGTTGTGCACCACGCTCGCCGCCTGCTCCAGCGGCCCGCCCGTGCCGGACTGGAAAATGAATGTGCAAAGTTCCGTCGAACGCTTTCAAGCGGCCTATTTGAATGGCAATGCCCTGGTCGAGCAGACGGAATTCCGGCGCGCCCGCAGCCAGGTCGCCGGCACGGGCAAGCTTGACCTCGTGGCGCGCATCGAACTGCTGCGCTGCGCCGCGCGCCTGGCCAGCCTGGCCTTCGAGGACTGCGCCGGCTTTGACGCACTGCAAGCCGACGCGACAGCCGCCGACCGCGCGTATGCGGCCTGGCTGGCCGGCAAGGCGCAGGCGGCCGACGTCGCCCTGCTGCCGGAAACGCAGCGTGCCGTGGCGGGCGCCGCTTCCGACACGGCTGCCGCCAGCGCCGTGGCCGCCATCAAGGACCCGCTGTCGCAACTGGTGGCGGCCGGCGTGCTGCTGCGCTCTGGCCGCGCCACGCCGAAGCTGCTCGATACGGCCGTCGCCACGGCATCGGACCAGGGCTGGCGCCGTCCGCTGCTGGCCTGGCTCGGTGTGCAGCGCCTGCGCGCCGAACAGGCGGGCGACACGCAGGCGGCGCAGCGCATCGCGCGGCGCATGGCGATCGTCGAGCAGCCGCTAGCGCCCTGAGCGCGCAGATGGCGGCCCAAAGCAGGCGGAATCAGGCATAATCGAACGAGGATGACATCAAGGCCGTGCAGGCAGCGAGGTGTGACGATGCAGTTCGAGGATTTCGACCTTTCCACTCCCGATACCGGCCGGCATGCCGGGACGGCGCCTGGCGATGACGCATCGGCCGCCACGGCCGTGCGCCTGCAATACCTGCTCGACAATACACCTTCCATCATCTATTGCACCGTGCCCAGCGGCGACTTCAAGATGACATTTGTCAGCAACAATGCCCTCAACGTGCTGGGCTACCAGCCCGAGGAGATGGTGGCCGATCCCAATTTCTGGTTCGACCACATCCACCCCGACGATGCGCCCGGCATCTTTTCCAGCCTGGCGCAGATCTTCGTCGAAGGCGCGCGCGCCTACGAATACCGCTTCCGCGTGCGCGACGGCAGCTATCTGTGGATGCACGACAGCCTGCGCCTCGTGCGCGACGATCACGGCGTGCCGTTCGAGGTGATCGGCTCGCTGACGGACATCACGGAACGCAAGGGCATGGAAGCGATGCTGCAGGCGCGCGGCGAAGAGCAGCAACTACTGATCAGCAAGTTGCAGGAAGCGCACGACCAGCTGCTGCAATCGGAAAAGATGGCCTCCATCGGCCAGCTGGCGGCCGGCATCGCGCATGAAATCAATAACCCGATCGGCTTCGTCAATTCGAACATGAGTTCGCTGCAAGGCTATGTCGGCACCCTGTTCGACGTCATCGCCCAGTATGAAGCGGCGATGGGCGAGCCGCTCGACGGCCCGGCCCGGGCCGAAAAAGTGGCGCAGGTGCGCGCGCAGGCCGACCTGGCTTTCCTGCAGGACGACATCGGCGACCTGGTGCGCGAATCGATGGATGGCTTGAAGCGCGTGCGCGACATCGTGCAGGCGCTGAAGGATTTTTCCCACGTGGGCGAGACGGACTGGCAAGTGGCCAGCCTGCATGCGGGCCTGGACAGCACCCTCAATATCGTCGCCAACGAATTGAAATACAAGGCGCGCATCGAAAAACACTATGGCGAGCTGCCGCAGATACTGTGCCTGGCGTCGCAGCTGAACCAGGTCTTCATGAACCTGCTCGTCAATGCAGGCCAGGCCATCAGCAGCGACGGCGTGATCAGCATCCGCACGGGCCACGCGGGCGACTGGGTGTGGGTGGAGATCGGCGACACGGGCGCCGGCATCGCGCCCGAGCACCTGAACCGCATCTTCGAACCATTCTTCACCACCAAGGCCGTGGGCAGCGGCACCGGCCTGGGCCTGTCGCTGTCGTACGGTATCGTCAACAAGCACGGCGGACGCATCGAAGTGGCCTCGGAAGTGGGCCGCGGCACGCGCTTTACCGTGCACCTGCCGCTGCAGCCGCCTGGCGCCGCGAAGGCCTAGGCGTCTTTCGACGGCGCGTACACGCGGATGCTCAGGCGCCCGCCATTCTTGCCTTCGAAGTCGAGCAGCTGGGAAATCACGCGGGCCGTCAGCACGTGTTCGGCCGCCAGCAGCATCAGGCCATCGCGGCTGATCAGGTCGCGCGACAGCACCATGCCCGGCTCCAGCTGGCCCGACAGCACCGTCAGGTCGCGCGCCGGCGGTTCCGTCTCTTCCATGATGCCGCGGAAAGCGGCCACCACGGCCGGGTCATAGCGCTTGCCGACGCTGTCGTAGATCAGGGTGCGGGCCTCGTCGGCGCGCAGGCTGCGCTGCACCATCGCGCCGATCTGCAAGCCGTCGTAGTCGGACGCCAGCGCCAGGATGCGCGCCCCCATGGGAATGGCCAGGCCCACGAGGCCATCGGGAAAGCCGCCGCCGTCGAAGCGCTCGAGCTGCGAGCGCAGGATCACGGAGACGGCGCGCAACTCGTCGAGCGCCATCAATAACTGTTCGGCGCGCAGCGGATGCTTGCGGAAGGCGGCCAGCTGCTCGCCATTCCAGGCGCTGGCCGGCAATTCCAGCACGTCGTCGCTCAAGCTGAGCTTGCCGATATCCTTGAGCAGGGCCGCGATGAACACGTCACGCGCCTCCTGCCCTTCCAGGCCCAGCGCCTGCGCCAGCTTGCGCGACAGCTCGGCCACCCGCCGCGCATGGCCGGCCAGCTTGCCGCCACGCATCTCGATCAGGTTGGAAAACACCTTGATGGTCGTCACGAACGTGGCTTTCAGGCGCTCGTTGGCCGCCTGCACTTCGTCGTGCGACTGCTTCAGCTGCTGCGTGCGCGTGGCCACCTTCGCTTCCAGGCTGGCGTTGAGCGCCTGCAGCTCCACGTTCTGGCTGGCCGTCAGCGCTTCGAGGCGCAGTTTTTCCTGCTCCAGCGCGCGCCGTTCCAGCGCGTGGCGCACCACCAGCACGATATCGTTCTCGTCCCACGGCTTGGTCACGTAGCGGTAGATCTCGCCCTGGTTGATGGCGTCGAGAATGGACTGGATGTCGGCATAGCCGGTCAGCAGCAAGCGGATGGTGCCGGGCCAGCGCTGGCGCACCTGGGCCAGGAACTGGGCACCGTCCATCTGCGGCATGCGCATGTCGGAGATGACCAGGTCCACCGTCTCGCTCTCGAGCAGGGCCAGGCCGGCCGCGCCGCCATCGGCCGTCAGCACGCGGTAGCCGTGCGGGCGGAACAGCCGCCGCAGCGACGACAGGATATTCGGCTCGTCGTCGACGCACAGGATGGTGGGCGGCGCGGTGCTGGTGCTCGTATGCATGCTGTCCTGTTCGGTCATGGTGCGACGGCCTGCGCCTGGCGCACGGGCAAGGTGATGCGGAAGGTGGTGCCGCTGCCGATGACGCTGCGCACGTCGATGCGGCCATGGTGTTTCTGCACCGTCGTGTAGGCCAGCGACAGGCCCAGCCCCGTGCCCTTGCCGACGGCCTTGGTGGTAAAGAAGGGGTCGAAGATGCGCGACAGGTGCTCGGGCGCGATGCCGCCGCCCGTATCCTCGACCTCGATCCACACTTCCGTCGCATTGTCGCTGCCCGTGCGCAGGGTGATGCGTCCATGCGCCTCGCCCATGGCGTGGGCCGCGTTGACGACCAGGTTCATGATCACCTGGTTCAGCTCGGAAGGCTGGCATTCGATATCGGGAATGTCGCCATATTCGCGCACCACGTCGGCCTTGTACTTGACCTCGTTATTCACGATATTGAGCGTGGTATTGATGCCCTGGCGCAGGTCGGCCCAGACCCACTCCTGGTGCGCATCCGTGCGCGAAAAATCCTTCAGGTCCTGCACGATGCGGCGCACGCGCGAAATGCCTTCCTTCGACTCGCCCATCAGCATGGGGATGTCGGTGCGCAGGAAGTCCAGGTCGATCTGTTCGCGCAGCGCCCGCAGGCGCGCCGCCACCACGGGGTCGGCGACGGCCGGCTCGGCTTCCTCGTAGGCGTCGAGCATGCTGAACAGGTCGTCCAGGTAGCCTTCCAGGGTACCGACATTGGAAAACACATAGCCGATGGGATTGTTGATCTCATGCGCCACGCCGGCGGCCAGCTGGCCGATCGAGGCCAGTTTTTCCGACTGCAGCAGCTTTTGCTGGGCCAGCGACAGCTTGCTGTTCAATTCCGTCAGGGCCAGGTTACGCTCGCGCAATTCCAGATCGGCGATCTGGCGCTGGCGGATGTCGTCGGCCAGGCGCTCGTTCATGTCGGCCAGCTGGGCCGTGCGCTCGGCCACCAGGTGCTCCAGGTTGTCGTGCGCCTTGCGCAGCGCCAGTTCCGCCAGGCGCCGCTCGCTCACGTCGCGCAGGGTTTCGATGGCGCCCACCAGGCGTCCCTGGCGATCGCGCAGGGGCGCCGCCGTGAAATGCAGCCAGTGGCCGTCGGGGCCGATATCGGCAAAAAAATCCTCGGCCTCGTAAGCGCCGGGGATCACGGAAGAGCGCTTGAGCTTGCCAAGGTAGCGGTCATTTTCGCCCAGCGCGATGTCGTCGGCCACCAGCAGGTCGGCCAGGCAGGCGCGCGGCTGCGGATAAAACGCCTTCCAGTGGTCGCGCGTGCCGACCATCTCGGCGGCCGCAAAGCCCAGCAATTGCTCGCAGGCGCTGTTCCAGTGCGTTACCACGTGATTCGTGTCGATGGCGAAAGTGGCCACGGGATGGCCGTCGAAAAATGCCGACAGCGCGATGGTGTCGCCCTGACGGCGTTCCGGCTTGGCCGGCAGCGCCTGCCCTGCATCTGTTTCCATGGCCTCTATCCTGTTCATGCCAGCATGATCCGCGACATTTCATCGAAGGTGTGTTCCGTTTGCCCCAGCAGCGCCAGCCAGGCGGGCTCGTCCAGCGCGATGCTGCGCCAGCCCGTCGGCGACAGGGGCGGCACCAGCGCATCGTCGACGCCGGCCAGGTCGAGCGCCAGGGCGACGGCATTGGCCAGGTGCACGGCCAGCGGCAGGCCGCCCGCTTCCAGGCGGTCGATGGCGTGGTGGTCGGCCACCGCCTGCTGTATCGCCTCGGGAAACTTCCAGTAGGCGGCAAGGGCGCTGCCCACCTGTGCGTGATCGATGCCGATGACGGCCAGTTCCGCCTCGGCCATCTGGCAATCGTGCGCCTGGCGGTAACTGCGCACAAGCGCGTGTTCGGCCGGGAAGCGCGTCACCAGCACCAGGGTGCCCAGGTCGTGCAGCAGGCCGGCCGTGAACGCCGTTTCGGGATTGACGCGCAAGTGCGGCGCCAGCAGGCGCGCGGCAATGGCCGTGGCCAGCGAGTGGCGCCAGAAGGCCTGGAAATCGAAGCCGCCAGCCACCGGCGCGAAACTGCCCGTCAGGGCGCACGCCGTGACGACGGTGCGGATGCTGTGAAAGCCCAGCACGGAAACGGCTTGCGGAATACTGGTGACCTTCGATTGCATGCCATAGAACGAGGAATTGGCGATGCGCAGGGTCTTGGCCGCCAGGGCCTGGTCCAGCTCGATCTTTTGCGCCAGCACGTGCACGTCCGTGTCATCCTGGTCCATGCTCGACAGCAGTTCCAGCACCACCACCGGCAGCGAAGGCAGTTCCTGGATTTGGCGGATGATGTGTTCAAAACTGAGCCGTGTCATGCCGCGCCCCCTTGCCGGTAGCGCTGCAGCAGCGCCAGCAGTTCGGCCCCGGCGGAATCGGCCGGCGTGGCGCGGAATAGCACGGCCAGCCGTTCCAGGCGGCGCACCCGTTCCTGCTCGGCATGCACCTGCGCGGCAGGGTCAAGCACCTCGTCCATGACGACGCGGCAGCGCTCCACATTGCGCCGGCGCAGAGCCGTCAGGTTCGCCGCTGTCAGGGTGGCGCCCTGGGCCAGCAGCACGGCGCCGCTGGCGTCGTTCAAGGCCTGCGCCAGCACCATGCCTTCCTGCGCCTGCTCCATGGAAATCTCGCGTCCGCTTTCACTCATGTATCTGCTCCATGACGACTCAGGGTGACGAGGCTGCCGCGCGAGCGCGAATGCAGGCCCATCGGGTGGACGGCCACGGCGTACGGCTGGCCATCGATGGCGGCCAGACGGGGGGCGCCCTGCCCGTCGAACAATTGCGGCAAGACGATCGCCGCCTCGTTGCCCAGCAGGGTCGCGCCCCGTTCGAACAGGTTGGCTGCCGCCGCGTTGATAAAGGCGATCATGCCGTCCTCATCAAGCCCGATCACGGGCAGCGGCAGAAATTGCAGCAATTCGCGCGCGATGCCCAGGCTGACTTCATCGCGGCTGATCTGGTGCTGCTGCTGGCGCACCAGCGCCTGCATGGCGGCATTGGCGGCCGCCAGCGCCTGGTTGGCGTCGCGCAGCTGCGCATTGAGGCGCACATTGTCGTCGTCGATGCCTTTCAGGCGAAAGGCTTCGGCGATATGCTCGCGCAGCTGGTGGTCTTCCCAGGGCTTGGTGAGGAATTTGAAAATGGCGCCCTCGTTGACGGCGTCCGTGACGGCCTGCAACTCGGTGTAGCCCGACAGCATGATGCGGATGGTTTGCGGGCGCAGCAGCTTGGCCTTGCGCAGGAAGTCGGCGCCCAGCATGCCCGGCATGCGCTGGTCCGAGACGATGACGTCGACGGCGTGGCTGGCCAGCACGTCCAGCCCTTCCTGGCCGCCGTTGGCCGTCAGGATATGGTAGCCGTCGCGCCGCAGCAGGCGCTTGAGGGAAGCGAGGATATTCGGCTCGTCATCGACCAGCAGCAAGGTGCGCGGCGCCGCCGCAGGCACCGCCGTCCCTGGCATGTCATGCTCGTCGTGCACATCCATCGGACCATCCTCTCATCGCCGCAGCGATATCGGAGCTTGCCTGGAGGGAGAATTTGCCGCGCGAGACCATCTTGCGCGGCAGCCAGCTTGCGCTGAAATTATACGACTAAATATTCCCGTATGACACTAATCCGGCACTTATCCGCCACTTATCCGCGCTGTACAGGACAAGGCGTGTCGCGGTAAAACACAAAGCCGCCCAGGCCGATGGCTTGTGTGTCGGCCTTCACGGCGTAGACCAGCGTATTTTTGGCGGCCTCGACCCTCAGCAGGTTCTTGTGCAGCACCGTTTGCGCATGCGACAGTTCCAGCGACGGCGTCGGCGCCAGTTGCAAACGCAGCTCGGACGTGGCCGCATCGTAGGCCCAGCGGCCCGGATTGAAAAAAGCGAAGCCGCCGTCGAAACGCAGGCTGCCATCCTTGAACTGGGTCAGGCAAATGCCGGGAAATTCGCTGGGCGGGTTGTACCAGGTGGCGGCCACGGCGGCGTCGGCCGGCGTCTTGCCCGGCATCTGCATGCCGGTGCTGTCATTTTTTCCGCCCATGCCGGCGCAACCGGCCAGCGCCAGCGCGCAAGCCAGAGCGCCCGCGCGCGTGATGAAGGTCATGTGCATTGCCGTCCCCTTGCTTTATAGAAACATCATCTTAAAGCGGGACGGCCAGCCGTTCAAGCGGCTAGCGCACATAAGGGGGAATTTAATTGCCTTCGGCCGCCTTCGCAGCCGCCTCGCGCAATTTGTCCTTCTTGCTCTTGCGCGCGCCCTTCACGCCGCCATTCACCGTATCGGTGACGGAATTGACGGGCGCGGGCAATTCCGTCGGCTCGAAACCGGCCACCACTTCGCGCACGATGCGCAAGTCGTTGCGGTTCTCGATCAGGCGGAAATGCGCTTCCGAGTCGGCCGTCACGAAACTGATGGCCGTGCCGCTTTCGCCGGCGCGGCCCGTGCGGCCGATGCGGTGCGTGTAGTCGACGGCCGAGCGGGGCAAGTCATAGTTGACGACGGCCGGCAAGCCGGCGATGTCGATGCCGCGCGCGGCCACGTCGGTGGCCACCAGAACCTGCAAGCGGCACGCCTTGAAGTCGGCCAGCAGCTGGCTGCGCGTACCCTGGCTGAATTCGCCATGGAAGGCGCCCACGTGCAGGCCGGCGCGCTGCAGTTTGTCGGCCACGTGTTCGGCCGCGTACTTGGTGGCGACAAAGACCAGCACGCGCTCCCACTGCTGCTGCAAGATCAGGTAGCGCAGCAGCTGCGTGCGGCGCGGCACGTCGACCGTGATGGCGCGCTGCACGATGTCGGGCTTGTCCTGCGGTTCGGACGCCACTTCGATGCGCACGGGCTCCTTGAGCAAGCTGTCGGCCAGCGCCTGCACGCTGTCGGGGAAGGTGGCGGAGAAGAACAGGTTTTGCCGCTTGCCCGGCAGCAGCGCCAGGATGGCATTGATTTCCTCGCTAAAACCCATGTCGAGCAAACGGTCGGCCTCGTCGAGCACGCACAGCGACACGCCGCCCAGCTTCACGGCGTTCTGGCGCACCAGGTCCAGCAAGCGGCCCGGCGTGGCGACGACGATGTCGGCGCCGCCGCGCAAATCCATCATCTGCGGGTTGATCGATACGCCGCCGAACAGCACGGAAATCTTCAGTTTGATCGGCAGCGGCTTGGCCAGCGCGTGCACGGTCTGCCCCACCTGCGCCGCCAGTTCGCGCGTGGGCACGAGGATCAGCGCGCGCACCTGGCGCGGGCCGGAAACGGGCGCCATCAGCGCCTGCAGCAGCGGCAGCGCGTAGGCGGCCGTCTTGCCGGAACCCGTCTGGGCCGCGCCCAGCACGTCGCTGCCGCGCAGGATGGCGGGAATGGCGGCTGCCTGGATGGCCGTCGGCGCGGCATAGCCGGCCTTGTCAACGGCGCGGACCAGGGAGGGAATCAGACCCAGTGAGGAAAATGGCATAGCGGGCCTTCTTTATTCGTAAAGTGAGACCGGCCGCGAAAGGCGGCCGGTCGGAATTGCGACAGTATAAGGCAGACGGCTACTGGCGTGGCATTTGCAGCCTCGGAAAGCCCGCTTCATCGTAGCCCGGCATGCCGCGGCGGATGGCGTGCGAAAAATCAGGATCGTCGTTGGCCGCCCGCGCGCGCGCCGTGATGTGGCCCCCAATACGCAGCTGCTGGAAGCTCAGGCCGGGCACCAGGCCCTTGACGTCGAACAGGTAGCGGTCCAGGTAGCCCGAGGCCATCAGCCGGTAGTCGAGCGGCAGGCCAGGCACGATACGGCGCACCATCTCGAAGACGATGGTGGTGCAGTTGGCCGTCAGGGTGTTATAGAACCGCGGCTGGTTCTTCAGCGCTTGCGCCTCGTCCAGGTAGGCGAGGAACAGCGAACGCATGGCCGCCTTGGGCATCATGACGCGGTACAGATGCATGTCCTCGCCGCGCGCATTCGTGCGCACGCGCAGGATGTCGCGCTCGTCGGCGGCGATCAGGCTCATCTCGAAATGCTTGAAGAAGCCGCCGATGGCGGAAAAGCTCTCGCCCTTCTCCTTGCGGATCTCGATGGAAAACGTCAAAAAGCGCCCGTCCGCAAAGCCGAACGAGATCAGCGTGTGCGCAATGTACGGGCCCGTCCAGTACGACAGCGCCGTGTCCACCGTGCGCAGTTCGTCGAGGTCGTAGCTGCGCTGCTCCCACTTGACCGTGTAGTCGTCATCGCTGCGCCAGTCGAAATTGCGCACATTGTCCAGGGTGACGAGATTGCCAGCCACCTTGCCGGTGACATTGCGCGCCACGTCGTCGGCCCACACGCGCTGCTGTTTCGGCGTGATGAAACTCCACCACACGAGCAGCAGCAGGAAACCGGCCGCATACGGCAGCAGCACGCGCGCGTCGCCCCGCATCCACCACAGCGCAATGCTGGCCACGCCCAGCGCACCCCACAGCAGCGCGCCGATGCCTTGCGCGGCCGTGCCGCCGGACAGCTGGTACCACAGCGCCAGCGCGCCCCACAGTGCAGTCAACAAGAGAATCAGGGAAACGGCCATTTTGCCGAAGGTGCCCAGCACGGAGCGGGCACGATGTGATAAGAAAGTCATGCCCTGATTATAAGGGCAAGCTCAGGAACAGGTGAGTTCAGACAGGTTTCGATGCAACAGGCTGCAACAGCATTGCTTGCCTGCCAATTTGTTTCATGAGAGCATGCTATCCAGATAAAATGTATAGACAAGGTGCTCTGTCACGGCAGCGCTGCCTTGGTCATTCCAGGAGATACCTTGCCGTCCCCTTCCCTCTACGCCCTCGCCGGCAGCCTCAATTCCCTTTTCATTGTCGTCAGCCTGTTTGGCTTGTGGTCGCAGCTGCAAAAAATCTGGCAGCGCAAGCGCGATGCCGGCATCGGCGCCGGCAAGACGACGGACATTTTGTCCATCAACCAGTTCACCGTCAGCTTCCTCGCGTATTGCGCGTTTTTTGTGTACGGCTATTCGATCACGCCATTCAACCACTACATCGTCTGGCCGCGCCTGATCGCGTCCTTGATCGCGCTGGCCATCCTGTTCGAGATTTACCGCGACCGGCGCAGCCGGGCATCGCGCAATGCGCTGCTGGCGTGCGCGCTGCTGCTGTGCGCGGGCGTGGCGGGCCTGGCCTTCGGCCCTACCTTCACGGATGAAAAGCGCGTGATCTCGCAAAGCCTGATCGTCGCCGTCACCGTGCTGCTGGCGCAGGGCTATGCGCACCAGATCGGCCTGATCTGGCGCTCGGGCAGGACGGGCGCCGTGTCGTTAAAGATGAGCCAGTTCATCCTGGCGATGGATGTCAGCACCATCTTCTTTGCCTGCGTCATGGGCCTGTCGACAGGCTGGCCCTTGCTGCTGCTGGCCAGCGTCAGCGCCACGACCAAGCTGATCATCATGTGGCTGTTCCGCTGGGAGAAAACCAGCCCCGCCGCGCAGACCAAACGGCAGGCGCCGGCCTGAGCCTACTGTCCGCTCAACGCGCGCATTTCCGCATACAGGTTCGCCTTGCCCTCGAAGCCGATGCCGACCAGGTCCGGCATGGTGATGTGGCCGTTTTCGACCTTGACGCCATCGGGAAAACCGCCGAACGGCTGGAACAGATCGGGATACGATTCATTGCCGCCCAGGCCCAGGCCGGCCGCGATATTCAGGGACATCTGGTGGCCGCCGTGCGGGATGCAGCGGCTGCGCGACCAGCCGTGCTGCTGCAGCATGTCCAACGTGCGCAGGTATTCCACCAGGCCGTAGCTCAAGGCGCAGTCGAACTGCAGCCAGTCGCGGTCGGCGCGCATGCCGCCGTAGCGGATCAGGTTGCGCGCATCCTGCATGGAAAACAGGTTTTCGCCCGTCGCCATCGGCTTGTCGTAATAGCTGCGCAGGGTCGCTTGCAGCTCGAAGTCGAGCGGGTCGCCCGCCTCTTCATACCAGAACAGGTCGTACTGGCGCAGCGCCTTGGCGTAGGCGATCGACGTGTCGAGGTCGAAGCGGCCGTTCGCATCCACGCACAGCTTTTGCCCGTCCTGCAGCACTTCCATGATGGCGTCGATGCGGCGCAAATCCTCGTCCAGCGAAGCGCCGCCGATCTTTTTCTTGACCACCGTATAGCCGCGGTCGATATAGCTGCGCATCTCGTCCTGCAGCGCACTCAAGCTCTGGCCCGGATAGTAATAGCCGCCGGCCGCATACACGAAGACCTGTTTGTCCGGCACACCCGTGCCATGGCGCTCGGCCAGCAGCTGGAACAAGGGCTTGTTCTCCATCTTCGCCACGGCGTCCCAGATGGCCATGTCGATGGTGCCGATGGCCACCGAACGCTCGCCGTGGCCGCCCGGCTTTTCATTCGTGTACATGCAGTCCCACACCTTGTGCGGGTCAAAGTTGCCGCCATCCGCCGTGACGAGCGAGGCGGGATCGGCGTCGAGGATGCGCGGGATGAAGCGCTCGCGCATCAGCATGCCCTGGCCGTAGCGGCCATTCGAATTGAAGCCGTAGCCGACGACAGGCTTGCCGTCACGCATCACGTCGGTGACGACGGCCACCAGGCTCAGAGTCATCTTGGTGAAGTCGATGTAGGCGTTGCGGATGGGGGAAGAGATGGGGATGGTCTTTTCGCGGATTTCAACGATTTTCATGCGGGTCTCCTGTGCTTGAATGGTGACGCCAGCTTAACCGCGATACGCAGTCGTATAATCGATAGCAATTTAAACCATTCTTCACTTGAAGTTAATAATGAAAAGCGACGCCACCACGGAAATGGCCTTCTTTGTGCTGCTGGCCAAGCTGGGCAGCCTGTCGGCCACGGCGCGCGAACTGGGCATCACGCCGCCGGCCGTCAGCAAGCGATTGCAACTGATGGAACAGCGCCTGGGCGTGCGTTTGCTCAATCGCAGCACGCGGCGCATCAGCCTGACGGGCGATGGCGAAAATTATCTGCAACAGGCGCGCCAAATCCTCGACGACATCCGCGCCATGGAAGAATCCCTGGCCAGCGGCAGCGCGCAGCCGCGCGGGCTGCTGCGCGTGAACGCCACCCTGGGCTTCGGGCGCACGGTGATCGCACCCCTGCTGTCGCAATTCGCCCTGCGCCACCCGCAGTTGGAAGTGCAGCTTCAGCTGACGGACAGCCCCATCAACCTGGTCGAGCAGGCGTACGACCTGGGCATCCGCTTCGGCGACTTGCCCGACACGCGGCTGTCGGCGCGGCGCATCATGTCGAACCGGCGCTTCCTGTGCGCTTCGCCCGCCTACCTGCAGGCGCACGGCACGCCGCAGACACCGGACGAGCTGGCGCAGCACCGCTGCATCGTGCACCGGCAGAATGACGACGCCTACGGCATCTGGCGTTTGAGCCGGGGCCGCGCCACCCACACGGTGAAAGTGCGCGGCACGGTGGCCAGCAATGATGGCGACGTGGTGCTGGGCTGGGCCCTGGACGGGCACGGCATCCTGCTGCGTTCGGAATGGGACTTGACGCGCTACCTCGACAGCGGCCGCCTGCGCGTGGTGCTGGCCGATTACGCGCTGGCGCCGGCCGACCTGTACGCCTACTACCCGAGCCGCCACCAGCTGCCCGCCAAAGTGCGCGCTTTTATCAATTTTCTCATCGAGCAGTTGCAGCCGGAAGCGGCCACAGCGGCCAAATCAGGTTAAACTACAATATTGCGATATGGCAATATTATGAAGGAGTAGGTTTTGCTAGTCATACTCGGATTTCTCGTCGTGCTGTTTTCCGTCTTTGGCGGCTTCGCCATGCAGGGGGGGCATTTGGGCGCCCTGTTCCAGCCGCTGGAACTGCTGATGATCGGCGGCGCCGCGCTGGGCACCTTCTTTGTCGGCAATGACGCCAAGGCCATCCGCGCCACGTTCGCCGCCCTGCCCACCCTGTTCCACGGCTCGCAATACACGAAAGCGCGCTATATGGAGCTGATGGGGCTGATGTATGAAATCCTCAGCAAGATCCGCAAGGAAGGCTTGATGTCGGTCGAGGACGATATCGACGACCCGTACCGCAGCGCCATCTTCGTGAAATACCCGTACACGCTCGGCGACGAGCACATCCTGGAATTCATCACCGATTACCTGCGCCTGATGGTGTCGGGCAATATGGACGCTTACCAGATCGAAAATCTGATGGATAACGAGATCGAGACGCACCATGAAGATGCGGAAATGCCGATCCAGACGATTTCGCAGCTGGCCGACGCCATGCCCGCCTTCGGCATCGTGGCCGCCGTCATGGGCGTCGTGCACACGATGGCCTCCGTCGGCTTGCCGCCGGCCGAGCTGGGCGTGCTGATCGCGCAGGCGCTGGTCGGCACCTTCATCGGCATCCTGCTGGCCTACGGTTTCATCGCGCCGCTGGCCAGCTTGCTGCGCCGCAAGCACCATGAAACGGCGAAGATGTACCAGTGCGTGAAAGTGACCCTGCTGGCCAGCCTGAACGGCTATGCGCCGGCGCTGGCCGTGGAATTCGGCCGCAAGGTCATTTCCGCCACGGAACGCCCATCGTTCAGCGAACTGGAAAACCACGTGCGCCAGGTGCGCACGAAGAACTGATACGGCCGGTTAGCCTCAATCGTCAGGCTTCCGGCGCCGTCCAGACCAGGTTCCACAGGTGGCCATCGATATCCTCGAAGCCCTGGTCATACATGAAGCCATGGTCTTCGGGCGGATGCGGTATGCGGCCGCCGGCGGCAGCCGCCTTGGCGATCAGGCCGTCCACCTCTTCCCGGCTTTCGCAACTGAGGCAAATGACGACTTCATTGGCCTCCTTCGCCTTCGCCACCGGCTTGCCGATCAGTGACTGGAAGAAGGCTTCCGTCGTCAGCATGGCCTGGATGCTGCCGTCGACGATGTTCATGAACGCCGCGTTCTCGCCGCTGAAGCGGGGATCGAAGGTAAAGCCAAGGGCGGAAAAGAAGGCCCTGGATGTGTCCAGGTCCTTGACGGGCAGGTTGAGGATGATCTGTTTGTGCATGGCGTTTCCTTGCTCACACGTTGACGAAAAAATCGTACCTCCAGAATACCAATAAAAACTAAAGAAAGGCGCGGGCCAGGCTGGAGCGCGCGCCAGCCACCGCGCGCAGGCGTTCTTCCAGGTAGGCGCTCACGCGCGGATGCTGGCTGAAGGCGACGTTGAAGCGGATGTGCTGGTCGGGCGTGTCGTTGGCCGAAAACGCGGCGCCGCGCATCAGCAGGATCTTGTTGCGGTAGGCGTCCTGCACCAGCAAGTCCACGTCCAGCCCTTCGGGCATGCTGCCCCACAGGAAAATGCCTGCGTCGCCGGGCTGCTCGAACAGCACGCCGGCCGCGCTCAGTTGCCGCGTGCTGGCGTTGCGCGCCACCATGATCTTGCGTTGCAGCCGCTCCAGGTGCTTGCGCAGGTTGCCAGCCTTGAGTACTTCCAGCAGCACGTATTCGTTCAGCGCAGGCAAAGTCATGATGGAATGGATCTTGGTGCGCATCAGCAGCTTGAGCAGGTTGGGCGCCGCGCCCAGGTAGCCCATGCGCAGGGCCGGGCTCAGCGCCTTGCACAGACTCGAATAATAGATCACGCCATCGAGTCCGGACAACGACGCCAGCCGCGTGCTGTGGCCCGGCTGGAAATGGCCGTGCACGTCGTCTTCGGCGATCAGGAAGCCGTACTGCTGCGCCATGATCAGCACCTTGTGCAGGTTGGCGGCGCTGCTGCTCCACCCGGTGGGATTGTGCAAGGCCGTCTGCATGAACAGCAGACGCGGACGGTGCGCGCGGCAAGCCGCTTCCAGTTCGTCCAGGTCGAGGCCATCGGGGCGGCGCTTGATGGGCACCAGGCGCACGCCGTCCTGGCGCAGCCTGCCGAACATCAGGAAGTATCCGGGGTCTTCCACCAGCACCGTATCGCCGGGCTGCAGAAACGTGCGGCAGATCAGATCGATGGCATGGGTGCCGCCGAACGTGGTGAGGATGTGGCTGGCGTCCGCGGCAATGCCGATGCCGCGCATCATCAGCGCGATCTGCTCGCGCAGTTCGGCCAGCCCTTGCGGCGGACAGCGCGAGGCCATGCCGGCCGCGCTGCGCGCCAGGCCACGCTGCACGGCCGCCGCCGGCAGCGCGTCCTGCAGCCAGGTGGGCGGCAAGGCGCCGCTGCTGGCCAGCAGCACGCCCGGCCGCTGGTCATTGACTTGCTGGCTCAGCCAGACCGGCTCCTGCTCCTGGCCCGCTTCCAGCGCCACCTCGTCGGGAATGGCGCGGCTGGCGTCGGCGGGGGCGCAGACGAAAAATCCTGTCGTACCATGCGTATCGATGACGCCCGCAGCCACCAGCCTGTCATACGCCACCACCACGGTGTTGGTGCTGACCGCGAGTTGCGTGGCGAGCTGGCGGATCGACGGCAGCCTGGTGCCGCCAGGCAGGATCCGTTGCGCGATCTGCAGGCGCAATGCGGCCTCGATCTGCTTGAACAGGGCGATGGGCGAGGAACGGTCGATGGCGAGCATGGGTGGAAGTCTAGCGTAAAAACATCACGGCGAGGACCAGCAGGATGGCGCCCATCGTGAGATTGAAGATGCGCTGGTTGCGGGGCGCTTTCAGCACGCTGCGGATAGAGACGCCGAACAGCGCCCACATGGCGTTGCACGGCGCACCCACCACGGTGCCGATCAGCGACACCAGCAGCGCGTTGGCGAGCATATTGCCCTGCGCAGGCATGAAGACCGACGCCATGGTGACCGCCTTGAGCCAGCTCTTGGGATTCAGCGCCTGAAACAGCGCGGCCTGCGCAAACGACACGGCCTTCGGCGCGCCGATTCCCGCCACCGAGGCGCCGGCAAGCTTCCAGGCCAGGAACATCAGGTACAGCGCGCCCGCGATGCGCAGCACCTGCTGCGCCATCGGATACGCGACGAACACGCTGCCCAGCCCCACGCACATGAGCATGGTCTGCACAAAAATGCCGGCCTGGATGCCGAGGATCACCGGCAGCGCACCGCGATAGCCGAAATTGGCGCCGGTGGTGGCCAGCATGACGTTGTTCGGCCCGGGCGTGGCGGACATCACAAAGCAGTAGCTCATCAGGGGCAGGAGTTCGGTCATGGCAGGCAGTCCCAGCGTGGAGAAGGCCCCAGTCTAGAAGCCCGGCACGGCAGGGACAAGACACAAGGCGCCGCATACAGGCACATGCTGTATCAGTCGAACGACTGCTACAGCGGCGATACAGGCAGCCCCGCGCGGACAAGCATTTGGAAAGCGCTGCTTTTTCCCGGTTGCGGCCGACAGCGTCGAAGGGCATTGTCAACATTGATAACGGACTTCAGCGTCCACCGCAGGCGCACAACGCAACTGGCGGATTGCCAGTGGGCTCAAGCGAGTCGAATTGTCATTTCAAAGGCGCTTCCACATTGGCCGGGATACCACCCCTTCATCAATGCCTGTCGAATAGCGTGTTCCACAACTGAGGGCGTGATAGCACGCGTGAAATTACCCAGCCAAATATCCGGACGTGCGATATCTGTTCTCACCAGAAGGGTGGTTCGGCCACCGCTTTCAGATTCCACTGCGAAAGACAGATTCGCTTCCCCCATGGCCTGTGTATAGGTGGGCAGACTGACCGACCATCGATATGGTAAAGAATCGACAATAATTCGGCGGCTTCCTTTTCTTGCAATGGACATGATATTTCCTGTTCGCCTATGCCAATCTTGTATTGGCCGGCCGGCGTTGTAAGATCACTGAATCCCGTGGTCCGTCTTGATTACAGAAAGGCGCGAACAAATCGCGTCAAATCGTCGAGAAATGCGCTTGATCGACGTGCTGTTCGGCCACTTCGCGCGCCAATGTCGCTGAAAAAATGGATTGATCAGCGCTCAAAGCATTTGCCGACAGGCACCCGGCGGCTTGCCGATGACGCGCTTGAAAGCACGACTGAACGCGGCTTGAGATGTATAGCCAAGGCGTCGGGCGACGACGTCGATGGACACTCTTTCATGAGTGAGCAATTGTGTGGCAAGACGCATTCTCAATTCCGTGGCATAGCGCAGGGGCGGCACGCCGAGGGTGGTTTCAAAGCGTCGCGCGAAGACAGAGCGAGAGATATAACACTCCGCAGCCAACTGTGCAACTGTCCACTCACGACCAGGCTGGCGGTGCAGCGCCAATATGGCAAGAGCAAGGCGTGGATCCCGCAATGCGGCGAGGAGACCAGAAGCGTTTTCACAACCGCATTCAATCCAGCCGCGCACGATCATTGCTGCCGCGACCTCCGCCAGGCGAGCCAGAATGCCTGCAAAGCCAATACGGCCGGCGCAGATTTCACGCTTCATTGAATCAAGAACAGGCAGTAAGCCAGGATAGCCTTGCGCTTGCGTGTCAGCCACCATGACGGTTGGCATCAGCTTGCCGATCCCTTGCATCCCGCCGAGATCGAATTCCATGCAGCCGTAAAAAATAACCGCACTGGGCATGGGGTGCGTACTGGGACATGTGTCGACTCCGCTAACGGATTCACCGAGGGGCGCGGCATCGAACTTTGCGATGTCCTGAAATGCAATATCCGCATCCGACAGAAGCTGATGTCTCCTGCCGTGAGGCATGAACACCGCGCTACCGGCAGACAGCTTGTGCAACTCACCATCATCCGTACATATGAAGGCAGTGCCAACGGCCAGGAAGTGGAAGTAGGCATGGCCTGGCTTGTCTTCAAAGCCTATGCCGAAAGCTGGACCGGTCTGAATACGGCGGTACTGGACTCCACGCAGGCGCATACCTGTCAATAGTTCACTGATGAGATTAGATGATGGGGAAATTTGATTTTGCTTGCTCATTTTAGGTGTTTTGGTCAAAACATCAGGAGTTGCCATCATAGATCATCCTGGATTTTACCTCTAGACTTTCGACTCTGATTGTTTTAGGGATTGTAGAGATGAACAACGATGTTTTTGCTACCAAGCAAACGCCCAACGCGAACGATGTGTCTGTTTCAGAGCCAGCGACGGCAGCATGGATGGCCGTGTTTTCACTGGCCATGGGGGTTTTCGGTTTACTGACGGCGGAGTACCTGCCAGCCAGTCTGTTGACCCCGATGGCCTTCGATCTTGGTGTATCGGAGGCACTAGCTGGTCAGGCAGTGACGGTGACGGCCGTCGTGGCCATGTTCGCCGGGCTGTCGGTGCCAGGCCTCACGCGTCATTTTGACCGGCGTGTCGTCTTGTTGGCTTTCACAGTGCTGATGATCGCCTCCAATTTGCTGGTGGCGTTGTCCTCAAGCCTGACAGTATTGTTGGTGATGCGCATTCTTCTGGGCGTCGCGTTAGGCGGCTTTTGGAGCATGGCGGCAGCCGTGGCCATGCGGCTGGTGCCGGCAAAGTTGGTGCCGCGAGCGCTATCCATCATATTCAGCGGCATCGCCATCGGGACGGTCGTTTCCGTACCGTTGGGCAGCTACCTGGGGGGACTATATGGCTGGCGCAGTGCATTTATAGCAGCCGCGGCTGTCGGAGGGCTGACACTTTTGTTTCAATTGTTCACGCTGCCCCGTATGGCGCCGCGCACGATGATGCGCACGACATCGGTACTGCAATTGCTCCGTCGCCCGGGGATTGGGATCGGGATGTTGGGCTGCGTACTTGCCCATACCGGGCAATATGCATTGTTCACCTATATTCGCCCCGCTCTTGAAAGCGTTGTCCATATCGATGTAAACGGTTTGTCTCTGATGCTCCTGGGTTTTGGTGTCGCCAACTTCGTTGGCACGCTGCTGGCCGGCTGGCTAATGGAGCGTAGCCTGCGTGCTACTTTAGTGCTCATGCCTGCGCTGGTGGGCTTGGCGGCATTCGGCATGATCTTACTGCCAGTCGAAGGAACAGGCCTGATGCTTTTGGTCGCTCTGTGGGGCCTGGCGTTCGGCGGCGTACCAGTCGCCTGGTCCAACTGGGTAGCCCGTGCTGTCCCTGATCAAGCGGAGACAGCCGGCGGCATGGTCGTCGCTGCGGTGCAATCGTCAATAGCTGCCGGCGCTGCATTGGGTGGCATGATGTTCGGGTTGGGTGGAGTGACAGGCGTTTTCATTATTGCTGGCGTGGTGATGCTGTTCGCGGCTCTCGTTATCGCTTTAAGAGTTCGAGTCGAACTGCCGCAGTGACCCGCCACGAGTTCGCCAGACGCTCTTCAGGCGATCAAAATACTGCTTTTCGCTGATGACCAGTCCACCGCCAGCGTACGATATTCTCTGCCTCACCGAGCGTTCAAAGCAGTTGATGGGCTAGGCTGTCGTAGCCAACTGTGCCGATGTAGGGCTCAGAAGCAGGGGCTCTACCGCGGCTGCCCCAGTCGCAATGACATCCTTCGCCGTCCATGATGACGAAGGAAATCCAGCTTTTGCTTGAGCGCGGCAGAAGTCTTTGCCGGGTAGGAGCTAGACAAGTCAGACCCGGTCTCTCTGTTGGATCAGGCAGCTACGAGATCTCACACCAGGAGCCTGGCAACACAGCCAGGCCCTCAACACGATCCTTCGGTTTTTCATCCTGCAAGAACCATGGATATGGAAAGCCTAAGCTACCAGTGGCGTTTTGCCCCGGTAGCATCGTCCGCTTCCGCCCCAGAGTGTGTGAAAACGCACCCCAATGTAAACGAGATTTTTTCTGAAGCGTTAATAGCTCATTTGACGTAATCAGGAGAGCAGGATGAAGCGTTTTGTCGAGGGAACCGACCGCAGCCAGAGTGTTCTCTTTCCCGAGCATCTGGATGACTACGTTGCAGAGGACAATATCGTTCGGATTGTACAGGCATTCATTGAAGCGCTTGATCTCAGGACCCTTGGCTTTGCCGGTGCCGACCCGGCACGCACCGGTCGCCCGTCCTACCATCCTGCAGTTCTCCTTGGTATTTACATCTATGGTTACCTCAATCGAATCCAGTCCAGCCGCCGCCTGGAGCGTGAGGCGCAGCGTAATGTCGAACTGATGTGGTTGACCGGGAGGCTATCTCCCGACTTTAAAACCATCGCTGACTTTCGCAAAGATAACGGCCCCGCCATCTGCAAAGTGTGCCGCCAATTCGTGCAGGTATGTCGCAGGCTTGATGTTTTCTTGGACAGCAGCGTGGCAATCGATGGCAGCAAGTTCAAAGCGGTAAATAATCGCGACCGAAACTTCACCAACAACAAGCTGGAAGCCCGCATTGAGCAGATCGAGGAAAGCATCAAGCGCTACATGGACGAGCTTGATCGCGCCGACCGTGATCCTGCGCTTGTCCCCGCAACTCGCGTAATGCGTATTAAAGAAAAAATCGCAGGTCTGAAAGAACAGATCGAAAGCCTCGGTGAGCTCGACAAGAAATTGAAGCAGACGCCAGATCAGCAGATTTCGCTGACTGATCCTGATGCACGCTCGATGTCGACCAGCGGACGCGGAACCGCCACCGTCGGATACAACGTGCAATCTGCCGTCGACACAAAGCACCACTTGATCGTGGCGCATGAAGTCACCAACATAGGAAATGATCGCGCCCAGCTGGCGTCAATGGCAAAGCAAGCCAATGAGGTGATCGGTCTGAAGCATCTAGAAGTGTACGCTGATCGCGGCTATTACAGCGGTCCCGAAATTTTGGCGTGCGAGGAATCGGGGATGGTGCCATTAGTTCCTAAACCGCTCACTTCGGGCAATCGTGCAAAGGGGCTATTCGATAAACGCGACTTCCGATATCTGCCCGAGAGCGACGAGTTCCAATGTCCTGCTGGAGAACGCGCAATCCGACGATTCAGCACGCTAGAAAAAGGGCTGCTGTTTTACAAGTACTGGTCGTCATCTTGTCCCAAGTGCCTGATGAAATCTCAGTGCACCACCGGCGCAAATCGCCGTATCGCCCGCTGGGAGCACGAAGACGCCCTCGATAGGATGAGCAAGCGGATAGCTGAGCACGGAGACGTCGCGAGAATCAGGCGGCAAACAGTCGAACATCCATTCGGTACGTTAAAAGCTTGGATGGGTGCTACACATTTTTTAACTCGAACGTTACCACGCGTGAAAACAGAGATGAGCTTACATGTTCTAGCCTACAACTTGAAACGCATGGTGAACATCATGGGAAATCAGGGGCTGAAAGCGGCGTTGTTGGGGGCGTGAGCCCTTTTTAACTTCGACTCGCGCGTCGGGAAAAATCGGGGGCTTGCACGGAGCGGCCGCTCCCGATACAAAAACTCGGGTTTTCACACAGCCTGGCCCCAAAGCAGACTGCCAGCATTCGCGCCGCTGCCTTCACGGTGATTTTCTAGCGTCTGTAGTCATGCCACCACCGGGGTTAAGCGCGTTGCCTTATTTCTACACCAGTCACGGGATGCGATGCTCGATACCGGAACTCTGTGCAAATTTAGAGTCCTGCTAGAAGCGTGAGTGAATTTAACAATCGCCGCAGGCCACAACTTTATGATTTTTCAAAACGGAAACGTATTACTTCTGCGCGTTGTTTTTTGGTGAAGAGACGACGCCGACAAAAGCGTCCCATTTCTTATATGTCTTGTCCATCGACTTCGGACAAATCACTATTACGCCGGGCTTACCGTCCTCGTTGTCAGACGCAACGGCCCAACGAGTCTTAAAGGCGACGGCGCAGGTGGGGACGAATGTCCGCACGTCCGGCATCAAAGCCATCCATTCCCCACGGGCAGGAGGCGTTTGCCGCTTGAGAAATTTGCGGGCCTCTTCCCTGACTTCATACATCCCCTGCATGCCGCCGATTGTCCGATAACGCAGTAATGGGTCGGCTGATTGGATCGGTTGAACGCCGTCCGCGAAGCACCGAGGCGCGATCGCGCAGGCCAAGATCACGCACAAGGCGGCACTTCTATTTGATGGTGACTGTGCCGACATATATCCCCTCCGAGTCGCTGCGGTTTGAAATCAGATAATGGTAGAGCGCGTTCCATTGGGTCAGATCATACATCGTCACGCATCCCTCCGACACGTTACCTACATGGACGAAATTGCTGTTGTGGTTCGGAGCGTATTCGATAGGGAACCAGACGGTATGGTATTTCAAATCAGGGTTGCCACCGGGGGCGGTAACGTAGAAGGCGGTGTATTTGTCGGCCTTAGCGGACTGCGGTGCCATAATCCGGTAGATCCCGCGCGGCAGAGGCTTGGAATGGCGCTGCTGCTTGAAGAACGGGCTGACTCGATTGGTCTCGACATAGGGGATGTCAGAGTCCAAAGTAATCATCGCGCTATGCCCGTCGAACTCTAAAGTGGACACAAGCTGGTTGTGGATCTGGCCGCGGCGAGGCTTTGATGCGAGTTCTTTGTAGGTTCCCATTGTCGCGACCAGCTTTGCTCCAGAACCACGCTTTACATCAACTAGGCACTTCGCAGCGTTTTCCTTCTTCATGCTCGCGGTCCGGCCCTTGTGTTCCCCTTCCTTGATAACGAAGAATGCGCGGTCGCCCTTCTCGCCAGCCATGATCACTTTGACGAACTCGCAAATGAATGCGAAGTCCGTCCTTTTTCCCGTCACCGCGTCAGCTTCGAGCTGGACTTTGAGCCAGCCCGTGGTGTCGTAGGACTTGGTATATCGGGTGGCAGCCGTCACCCGATGCATGCTGCCTAACCTTGTGTTGGTGGTCGCTGTCGCGAGAGGTCCGCTCATGCTATGTGGTGTCCCAAGTAGATTTCGATCGGTTGAGCCGCGTCGGTGACGTAGCGCTCCGTGCGTCCTTCGATGTCGGTGATGCCCCGGACGAGCTCGCCCGAAGGCAGCTTTACGGTATAGGGCATTTCGGCCAGGACGCTCTCCTCTTCGTTGAACAGCACGAACTGCTCGTCGAACGGCTTTGCATCGGGTCCTGGCTTCGACATCTTGACGTTCATCACGCCTGCAGCTGCTGCTTTGGCAGCAGTAGTCGCACTCGACGATCCCGATGCGCCCACGCTCCACTCGACAGTGTCGGTGAACTGCGTCGCGATGAGTATCGCGCCGCAACTGGTCTTCATGCCAGCGACGGCGACACCCTTGCCGTAGAAAGTTGTTGTCATTACGCCCTCGACTATTGGAAAGTCGCCTTTGCACCTCGGGCAGTGGACCTTGTGGCCGATGAATGCAATGGGCTGGCCCATGCAAATGTCCATCAACGACCCCTCTAAAACAATGCCATGGTGGCTCGTTGGATCTCCCTTCCTTATAATTTCGCCAGCCATTTTAGCTCCACATCTATTTTAATATAGCGAATCGCCACGAAAACCGTACTCCCCCCTGAGAGGCTTTGTTACATAAAAAATCCCGACATCTTGACTCTACTGTGAACTGCAAACAAGAATCTAAAAACTTTATCAATAAAGTTAATCGTTTAATAATTTATGCAAGACGCCTCGCAGAACAGCCACTGTCTGCTTTTAGCCCAGGCTGTGTAAAAACGCAGTTTTGTGTAAACGGATGCCGTTGGGTAAACGTTATGCCAGTATCTCATCAATATGAGCGCCACATGAAACGATTTATCGAGGGTGAATGCCGGGGCCAGGGTACGTTGCTGCCTGAACTGCTGGACGATTACGTTGCCGAGAACAATCCGGTTCGGGTGGTCGATGTATTTGTCGGCCAACTTGACCTGGGCGAACTCGGCTTCGATGGTGTGCAGCCAGCAATAACAGGACGGCCTGCCTATCACCCCGCCGTGCTGCTCAAGCTCTACATCTACGGTTACCTCAATCGTATCCAATCAAGCCGTCGGCTTGAGCGCGAAGCGCAGCGCAACGTCGAACTGATGTGGCTGACACAACGCCTGACGCCGGACTTCAAAACGATCGCGAACTTCCGCAAGGACAATGGCAAGGCAATCCGCAATGTCTGCCGACAGTTCGTCGTCCTGTGCCAGCAATTGGATCTGTTCGCGGACGCGGTCGTTGCGATTGATGGCAGCAAGTTCAAGGCGGTCAATAGTAGTGATCGCAATTTCACGCAAGCCAAGCTTAAGCGTAGGATGGAAGAAGCTGAGGCCAACATCGGTCGCTATCTCACAGAACTTGATACGGCTGACAGACAGGAACCAGCGACCAAGCAAGCGCACAGTGCGCGACTGAACGACAAGATTGCAGCCATGAAATCGCAGATGGCTGCCCTCAAGGAAATCGAAGCGAGGCTGGAAGCGACTGGCGAAACTCAGATATCGCTAACCGATCCGGATGCCCGCTCAATGATGACGCGAGGCTCAGGCATCGTCGGGTACAACGTCCAGACCGTGGTCGATGCGAAGCATCACCTGATCGTGGAGCACGAGGTAACCAATATCGGCAGCGACCGCGATCAACTGTCGGGAATGGCGAAGAAGGCCCGTGCTGCAATTGGGGCAAACTCGCTGACTGCGATTGCTGATCGCGGCTACTTCAAGGGTGAGGAAATCCTGGCTTGCAAGCAGGCCGGCATTGCGGTGCTAGTGCCGGCGACTAAAACCTCCAACGCCAGGGCCGACGGTCGATTCGACAAGGCCGATTTCGTCTACGATCAGGCGAAAAACGAGTACCGTTGCCCGGCTGGTCAATCGCTGATCTGGCGTTTCGCCAGTGTTGAAAAGGGCATGGCGCTTAACCGCTACTGGAGCTCGAACTGCAAGGGCTGCCTGCTCAAGGACAAGTGCACGCCGAGCCAACAGCGCCGGGTGACACGTTGGGAGCATCAGGATGTGCTCGACGACATGCAGGTACAGCTTGATCAAAGTGCGGATGCTATGCGAATCCGGCGTTGCTCGGTCGAGCATCCGTTCGGGACCATCAAGTCCTGGATGGGGGCGACGCACTTCCTGACGAAAGGAATGGAGCGTGTGAAGACGGAAATGAGCCTGCACGTGCTCGCCTATAACTTCAAGCGATTGATTACGCTGCTTGGTGTCGCCGGCATCATGGAGGCTGTCAGGGCGTATGCTCTTATACTGGATCTACAGCGCCTGTTTGGAGCAGTTACCTTGGTGGATGGGTCACCGAATCCAGAATACAGAAACGGCTCTCCTAACGCCTCGTCAACCCGCGACACGGCCGCAACCACGCGCAGTTCGGCCACCTGCAGCTATATTTGAGTTTTTACACAGCCTGAGCCGAAAGCGGACAGTCAAAATCAATGCACGAAGTTACTGCCTTCAGCGCAGCAAGAGGTTCTGCCCGGCGCTGCAAGCCCTCTTCCTGCGATTTACGGCCCCGGCGCCGTCTCATCCGGGCAGCTGACCTCATCCTCTGGCGTATACAAGGTCATCGGCACGCGCTGGCCGTCGACTTCCAGTTCGCGCACTTTCGGCGGCACCAGCTGGAATTCGCCCGCCTGCAGTTTCTCGCGCAGGGGTTTGCAGCGCAGGGCGTCGGTGGGGATTTGTCCGCGCGCGGTCCAGCTGCCGTCTTCCTTTTCCGCCAGCAAGACCGACGAGGCGCGCGGGTCATTACTGATCAGCAGCACGTCCTGCTTGCCATCGCCATCGAAATCGAGCAGGTAGGCGTCGCACTGCGGCCCTGCCCGCTTCAAACAGGCGGGCAAGCGCCAGGCCGGGCTCACTTGCGTCCAGTCCTGGCGCAGGAAACTCTCCGGCAACTTCGCCGTGGCCGGACGCAGGGTCAGGTTGATCGACACGTCGCTCAGCGCCCCCGTCTCGTCGAGGCGGTTCTGGCGCTTGAGCATGGCTTCGGCACGGGCCCGCACGATGGCCGCGTCTGGCCCCGTCGTGCGTTTCGTCAACTCCTGCAAGGCTGCCTGGCCATAGCGGGCGCCCTGGAAGCGCAGGTATTCGAAATCGAACTTGTCCACGCCGATCTTGCCGCTGTCCAGGCGCGCCATCTGGCTGGCCACGGAAATGCGGGCCGGGTCGGCCAGCGGCGAGAACAGGGCGAACAGCACCAGCAGGGTGACGCCGGCGGTGGCTACGTTGACGTTGGCGATCAGGTGCAACCAGTCGCCATACTTGCTGGCCGCCCAGGCGTAACCGGCGGCGTAGCAGGTGGCGACCAGCAGGCAGGCGGCAGCGATCAGGCGGTCGGCCGTCCAGCCATGCGACATCACGCGCAGGGTCAGCGCATAGATGGCGATGCCCACCACCCACGGCAGCAACAGGCAAGCCAGGCGCGTGCCCAGGCGGATGCCGCGCGCCACGCCATGGCCCACTTCGCCATTCTGGAAGGCGGCATTGATCAGCACCACCAGCACGCCGGCCATGCCCAGCAGCACGGACGCCGCATGGCGCGTGGCCCACAGGCGCTCGAAGCCGATGAAGGGCAAGGTCAGCAGGAAACCGGAGACGAGCACGGCGGCGATCGGCATCAGCCACGACAGCAGCACCAGCAGCAAGGTGCGGATGCCGCGCACGATGGACGGACGCACGTCCGTGATGTGGATGGCAAACGAAAACGCGAAACAGATGACGGGAATCACGAACCAGGCCTGGCCCAGCAGTTTTTTCAGGAAACTCAGTTTGATGAGCAGGAACAATTGTCCGCCCAGCCACAGCACCAGCCACAGGCCCAGCACGAACAGCAGGGAAAACAGCAGCTGGATACCGAGCTTCCAGGCGATTTCAAAGTAGGTAGGATAACGGGCGATGCGCTGGCCATCCTGGGCGCTGGCCAGCACCAGCGCGTGGGCGATATAAAAACCCACGACGCAAAAACCGAACAGCTGGGCGGAAATGACGCGCAGGGGCGCGCCCGGCTTGTAGTTGCCCCATATCACGTGCTCGGCGCCGCGCGCCACGTCATGCCAGGCCAGCACGGCCATCACGACGGCCGCACCCGCCATCCACAGGCCGATGCGCTTGACCGACATGTGGCCCAGGCTGGACACCAGCAGGATCGGTAGCAGCAGGCTGATCAGCATCAGCGGCGCCAGCAGATAGGCTTCCGTGGCGGGCCAGACCTTGTCTTGCGCCGTGCTGTACAGCCAGTACAGCAGCAAGCCTTGCAGCAGGCCCGTCACCAGGCGCGTCACCGCGATGCGCGGCGCCACCACCGGATCGAGCAACGCCATGTTTTTTCCTGCGACATCCTGCTGCATAATCATCCTCTTAATAGTCGTTCATTGCAGTCATTGCTGTACTGCGAGCACGGCCATTATTGCATTTCGTTATCGTCATCTCAACAGCGATTCACGCGCACGCCCTCCCCCCGCGTCTTCACTGCGGCGCAATGGCAGGCTTTGCGCGAGGCCCCAGGCCAGTTCCGGCACGAGGAACAGCCACAGCAAAGGCTGGCCCGTCTCCAGCAGCGCCCACGCCATCCAGGTGGAAAACAGGTAGCGCGCCGCCGCGTCGTAGCGGCCGAAACGCGGCTGCGGGTCCAGCATGCGCAGCACGGACCAGACCATCACCACGCTGCCAAACAAGCTGCTGATGAGCAGATGAAACGGTCCGAAGACGGGCAGCGGCAGGCCGCCCAGGCTCAGGTTAAGCGCGTTCAAGTGTTCGCGCAGCAGCAAAAACGTCCACGGCGTGGTAAACGGGGCAATCATGAGCACATCATAAATGGCGCTGGCGCGCACCACGCGGCGGAAGGCGGAAATGGTCAACATGGGAACTCCTGGTTATGGAAAGCCCCCATGATCGAGCTTGGAGTACACTCCATGGTCAAGCATTTTATGAAAGAAATACCATGCAGATCGGCGAGATGGCGCAGGCGACGGGCTTGAGCCGCGATACCCTGCGCTTTTACGAAAAGCGGGGCTTGCTGCGCGCGCGGCGCGGCGCGAATGGCTACCGCGACTACCCGCCCGAGGCGGCCGACTGGCTGCGCTACCTGCGCACGGCGCAGCAACTGGGCTTTACGCTGGCCGAAATCGAGGCGGACATGCCGCTGCTAGCGGCCGCCGGCGATCCCGCCACAGCGGACCTGCTGCGCGCGGCGCTGGCGCGCAAGCTGGGCGAAATCGATGCGCGCATCGCGGGATTGACGCAATTGCGCGGCGAACTGGTGCTGCGTATGGGGCCGCAGGCGGCCGATTGTCCATTGCGGGGCGATGCCGGTGCAGTGCACTAAATTACTGCCGTGGCTTTACCTGCTGGGCGCCGAGCTGGCCTGCGGCGACTTCCTGTCCCGGCTGGGCAAGAAACCCGCGTATCTCGTCTACCAGGGTTGCCAGCAAAACAGGGAGCGCCATGAAGTCGGTGGCAAGCATGCGCAGCAGACGGAAGCGTATCTGCGGCGCTGCCCTGGTGGGACAGGCCCTTAGTCGAGTTCCTGCCGCGCCACCAGGATGCCATCCGCATCGGCGTAGATCCAGTCGCCCGGATGCACGGCCACGCCGCTGATCTGCACGCGCACGTCGCGCTGGCCGGCGCCAGTCTTGTTGCTCTTGCGCGGATGCGTGGCCAGGGCGCGCACGCCGATCTGGCAGACATTGATTTCCTCGCTGTCGCGGATGCAGCCATCGACGACGATGCCGGCCCAGCCGTTGCTTTCGGCCAGCACGCCCAGCTGGCCGCCCACCAGCGCGCGGCGCAGGCTGCCGCCGCCATCGATCACCAGCACATGGCCCTGGCCCGGCGTTTCCAGGGTGCTGCGCACGAGGGCGTTGTCCTCGAACACGTGCAAGGTGGTGGCGGGGCCGCTGAAACGCACGCGCTGGCCAAAGGCGCGGTACACGGGCGGCAGCACGGCCAGGGTGCCGTCGTCCAGCATGGCCGCATAGTCGTCGCACAGGTCGGTGGTGGCAAAGGTCATGGGAATTCCTTTCGTGGCAGATGGCAACGATTCTATGCCTTTTGCAGCGCCGCGGCACGTGTTTTGCCGCCCACGCCCACGGCCGTGGCAATCGCCAGCGCCTGGAACACGCCGATGAAGACGAACAGCATGGCCGGATGGTCGCCATCCATCAGCGCGCCAAAGAACAGGGGGCCGACGGCCAGGCCGCTGTCGAGGCCCGAATACACGACGCCATACACGCGCCCGGTGGCATTTTTCGGCGCGGCCGCGCGTATCATCAGGTCGCGCGACGGTCCCGCCACGCCCGACGTCAAGCCGATGGCGCCCATCAGCACCACCGCGCCCCAGGCCGGCACGACGGCCATGGCCAGCAGCACGGCCAGCAGCGCGGCGGCGGAAAAGGCGATCGCCACGTTGCGGTCCGGCTGCTTGCTGCGCGCACCCACCACGCCGCCGGCCAGCATGCCCACGGCCGAGGCCAGCATATAGGCCGTGTAGGCGCTGGTGGCCAGCGCCAGGCTCATGCCGTACAGTTTGACGAGAGCCACACTGGCAAAGCTCTGGATGCCGCCCAGGGCGATGGCGGTAATGAAAAAGAAGGCAAAACACATCCACACGGCCGGCAGGCGCAGGAAGTCCAAGGTGCCTTCGCCGCCTGCCGCCTGGCCCGACGCGGCCTTTTTCACAGGCTCGGGACGGATGGCGTGGCGGTTCAGGAACAGGATCAACAGCACGCCAAACGGCAGCACGGCCGCGCATTGCAGCGCCACCCGCCAGTCATAATGGGTGGCAACATACGTCATGAACAGGGGCGACAAAGCCCAGCCGATATTGCCGCTGATACCATGCACGGAAAAGCCGTAAGCCACGCGGGCCGCCGACACGCGCTGGTTGAGGATGGTGTAATCGGCCGGATGGAACACGCTGTTGCCCATGCCTGCCAGCATGGCACCCAGCATCAGCGCCGCATAGCTGTGTGCGGTGGACAGGGCCAGCGCCGACACGCCCAGCAAGAAGATGCCGGAAAACAACACGGCACGGGCGCCGAAGCGGTCGACGACAAAGCCGGCCAGCGCCTGCCCCACGCCCGAGATGATGAAGAACACCGTCATCAGCAGGCCCAGCTCGGCATACGACAGGCCGAAGGCCGGTTTCAGCCAGACGAACAGGGCCGCGAGGATCAAATGGTAGAAGTGCGACACGCCATGCGCCAGCCCCACCAGGCCGATGACGCGGGCGTCGCTGCGCAAGGTGGGAATTTCGGATGCCGAGTGAGTTGTGATCATGTCATACCCTGTCTTATACTGGTGAAGCTCAAGTGTATGCAAAATACCATCGTCTGTTTTCCGACAGAACGACATAATTTATCGAATTAAGGCCAAGCTGATGGGTGTACCTATCCTCCACCATACCCGCATGTGTCCGCCACGGGAAGCGCCCAGCGCGACCATCCCCGTGACGATGGTCGCGCGCGACCTGCAAACCGATGAATTTCTCTTGCCGCATCGCCATCCTTGGGGGCAGGTCACGATGGCGCTCGAAGGCGTGCTGCGCATCACCGCCAACAACAGCAGCTGGGTGCTGCCACCCATGCGCGCCATCTGGATCGCGCCCAACGTGGAGCATGCCGTCACGATACTGGAAAAAACCCGTTTGCGGCCACTATGCATCCATGCCGCGCGCGCGCCGTTCGCGGGCCAGGACTGCAAGGTGCTGGAAGTATCGAACCTGCTGCGCCAGCTGATCATGGCGCTGGAGCAATTGGACCCGGGCCAGGAACCGGCGCGCGAGGCGCTGCTGGCCGAACTGATCCTCGATGAATTGAAACGCTCGGCCACGCATCCCATCCGCGTGCCCTTGCCCAGCGACAAGCGCCTGAAAACCCTGTGCGACAGCCTGATCGAGAAACCGGGCTTGAACCAGACGCTGGAACACTGGGCGCAGCAGGTCGGCGCCTCGGAGCGTACCCTGGCGCGGTTGTTCGAACGAGAATTGGGCATGAGTTTTGGCCAGTGGCGCCAGCAGGTACGCCTGGCGCACGCGGCGCCACTGATCGCGCGCGGCGTGCCGCTGTCGCAGGTGGCCGAAGAACTGGGCTACGCCAGCCAGTCGGCCTTTTCCGCCATGTTCAAGAAGACTTTCGGCAGCTCGCCGTCAGCCTTCTTTGCCCAGGGCGAGCGCTCTTAGGCCATGAAGTCGAAGAGCGAGTTCTTGCCCGTGTAACCCGGCAAGGCCGAGTTCGTGCCCATCTGTTCCTGCGCCGAATACGCTTTCACCAGCGCCTGCGCCTGGGCCGTCAGCGCCTTGGCCAGCACGGCTTTCTTGTTGGTCAGGGTGGTGATGTCCTTGCCGACCGTCTGCACTTCCTTGCGGATGATGCTCGTTTCGCCCGTCAGCTCGCCGATCTTGCTGACGAACTGATCCGCCACACCCTTGCCGTTATTGGTAAACATCTTGCTGACGGCGTCCGGATCGGCCGCGATGGCCGCCTTGAGTTTTTTATCGTCGAGCACCAGCTCGCCACTCTTGCCCAGGGTCACGCCGGCGCTGCCGAGCACCGACGATGGCACGCCCGTGCTGGCCGTGCGCAGTACTTGCTCCATCTGCGAACGCACCTGACCCAGGGCCGTGTCGGACTTCAAGTCGCCCTGCTGCAAGCTCTGCAGCTTGCTGTTGAGTTCATTGTAGGCCGTGACGAAGCTGGCCACGTTGGTCGCGATCTGGCTGCTGTCCTTGGCGATGACGAGATCCGTCACACCCTTTTTCTTCAATTCAATGGTGGCGCCCTCGACGGCGGTCGTCAGGGTATTCGTGGCGCTCTTGATCTCCTTGCCGTCGACGGTCAGCAGCGCGTCCTGCGCCGCGGCGGTCTGCTGCATGCCCTTGCCGGCGCCGGGCGCATAGCTGAGCAAGTTGCTGACGGCCGCGTCGCCGGACACGCTGATGCGCATGCTGCTGTCGGCGCCGCTCTTGCCGTTCAAGGCCAGCGAGTAGCCATCGGGACCCTTGACCACGCTGGCGTCGATGCCCTGCTGCTTGAGCGCGGCGGCGATGCCGTCGAGGCTATTGTTGCTGCTGTCAATCGTCAGCGAAATGATCTTGCCGCTGCCGGGCGTAAATTGCTTGCCGTCGGCCGAACCCACTTCAATCTTGACCAGCGCGGGCGCACCGGTGCCGATAGGCGCGCTCGAGGATTTCTGCGCGCCGCTGAGCAGGGTCTGTCCCTGCGCCAGTTGCTTGACGTTCAGTTCATGGCTGCCGCTGGCGGCCTTGTCGGTGGTGGTGGCGCTCAGCACATCCTTGGCGCTGGACGTGGCCGATGTCGCCAAGCCGCTGCCGGCCATGTTCTTGGCCACGGTCTGGAATTTTGCCAGCGCCGATTGCAGCTGGCCCAGGCCCGAGAACTTGGCCTGGTCGCGCGCCAGGCTGGCGTTGAGCTTGACGACGCCCGTGTTCTGCGACTGCATCTGGCGCTCCACCTTCGCATAAACATCGGCCGAGATATTGCCCTGCGTCGTCTGCTGCGTGTTGTTGGTGTAAGCCCTGCTGTTGATGGTCGAATTAAACATGGTAGGCGTTCCCGTCGGGTGTAAGGTCAAGGCGCACGGTTCAGGTCGTGACCGTGCTGCGCTGGAGACGGACGGCAGGCGCGCATGGCGCGGCGGCGTCCCTCTTCTGGTTGATAATTATGCAGTATTACCGGAATATCAAAACAGCGAACAGAACAAGTTTTTCCTGACTGCAAACCCATATGCACCATTTTAGCGCATTTCACCTGCAGCATCCTCCCGGATTTCCTCAGCGCATGAATTTCGAAATGGCGCTGCTGACGGCCATGTCCAGTTGCAGAAAAGTGAGTCCCACCTTGAAACCTGCGCTGCTGAAAATGCAGTGCGAGACGGACACGCGCGCCTCGATGATGTGCGCCGCGCCATCGTAAAACAGCTCGAACAGCACCTTGCCATGCTTGCCTGTCGGCACCGGCTCCGCGATGACGGCCGCCATCCCGCCCGGCCCCACATCAAGCGTGCGCGCCGCCACGGGACCCGCGCCATCCATTACCAACATTGCCTTGGCACGCAATATCTTGCGTGCGCCCTGCCTTTGCTCAACTGACACTATATTCCGCTTCTCTAACTATGCATTGTCGATGCGGATTCACTGGGTGAATCCATCGGACAAATATTATAGTTCCAAACGGAAATTTTGTTTGACTTGTCTCAAGCTTGGCATTTAAACCATACCAACTGTTACTCCAGATCGCGCAATTTATTGAATGCTTCGTCGATGCGCTCGACGCCGATGACCTTGAGGCCTTCGATCACCTGCTTGGGCAAGTTCGACTTCGGCACCACGGCCAGGGTAAAGCCCAGCTTGGCCGCTTCGCGCAAGCGCTCCTGGCCCCGTGGCGCGGGGCGGATTTCGCCGGCCAGACCCACCTCGCCAAACACAACCAATCCCCGTGGCAGCGGCTTGTTGCGCATCGACGAGTTAATCGCCAGCAACACGGCCAGGTCGGCCGCCGGCTCCGTGATTTTCACGCCGCCGACGGCATTAATGAACACATCCTGGTCGAACGCGGCGATGCCCGCGTGGCGGTGCGCCACGGCCAGCAGCATGGCCAGGCGGTTCTGCTCCAGGCCGACGGACAGGCGGCGCGCATTGGGCAAGTGGCTCGTGTCGACGAGGGCCTGGATTTCCACCAGCAGCGGACGCGTGCCCTCCTGCGTCACCATCACGCAGGAACCGGGCACCTGGTTATCGTGCTGCGACAGGAACAGGGCGGACGGGTTCGACACTCCCTTCAAGCCCTTTTCCGTCATGGCGAACACACCCAGTTCGTTGACGGCGCCGAAACGGTTCTTGATGGCGCGCACCAGGCGGAAGCTGGAATGGGCGTCGCCCTCGAAATACAGCACCGTGTCGACGATGTGCTCGAGCACGCGGGGGCCGGCCAGCGCGCCCTCTTTCGTCACGTGGCCGACTAAGATGATGGTCACGCCCGTCTGCTTGGCCGCCCGCGTCAGCTGGGCAGCGCATTCGCGCACTTGCGCCACGGAACCGGGCGCCGAGCTGAGCGCATCCGAATACACGGTCTGGATCGAGTCGATCACCACCACTTCCGGTTTCAGGTCGTTCAAGGTGGACAGGATCTTTTCCAGCTGGATCTCGGCCTGCAATTTGAGTTCCTTGGCATCGATGACGAGGCGCTTGGCGCGCAGGGCGATCTGGGCGCCGGACTCTTCGCCGCTGACGTACAGCACGCGTTTGTGGTGTGACATGTTGGCCAGCGCCTGCAGCAGCAGGGTCGACTTGCCGATGCCGGGGTCGCCGCCGATCAGCACGACGCCGCCAGCCACCATGCCGCCGCCCAGCACGCGGTCGAATTCCTCGATGCCCGTGCCGAAACGGGGCACGTCGATGGCGTCGATATCGTCGAGCGACAGCACGGGCGCCGTTTGCGCCAGCGACATGTGCTGCGGATTCGAATAGCGGTTGTTGCCGCCCGTTTCGGGCAGGCTTTCCACCATGGTATTCCACTGGTTGCACGAGGTGCATTGCCCCATCCATTTATTGCTGACGGCGCCGCAGTCGCTGCAGGTGTAGACGGTCTTGACTTTTGCCATGGTGTACTTTGCCCGGGTAAGGAATAATGCTGTTTATATATACAGTAGATTCACAGTATATACAAACAAGGTGGCGAGGTCACGCCTCGATCACCGGAACGCGGGGCGCCAGTGCGCACATCAGCTCGTAGCCGATGGTGCCGGCGGCCAGCGCCACTTCGTCGATCGGCATGCCCTGGCCCCACAGGGTGACGGCGCTGCCGACTTTTGCGCCCGGAACCTGCGTCAGATCGACCATCAGCATGTCCATCGACACCCTGCCGATGAGTCCCGTGCGCACGCCGTCGACCAGCACCGGCGTGCCTTCGGGCGCGTGGCGCGGATAGCCATCCGCATAGCCGCATGCCACCACGCCCACCTTGATATTGCCGGCCGCTTCGTAACGGCTGCCATAGCCGACCACGTCGCCAGCGGCGATATCCTGGATGCCGATGATGCTGCTGCGCAAGGTCATGGTGGGCAGCAAGCCGAACGCCTGCGCCGAGGTGCCGCCGGGAGCGCCGCTGGGCGTGCCGCCATACAGCATGATGCCGGGACGTACCCAGTCGCTGTCCAGATGGTGCATCAGCAGGCCGGCCGAATTGCACAGGCTGCGCGGCAAGGCTGTGCCAATGCTGGCCGCGCCCGCTTCAAAACGCAGCATCTGCTGCTCTAACGGCAAGCGCGTGGGCGCCGCCTCATCCGCATTGGCGAAATGCGTCATCAGGGTGATCGTGCCGACGTGCGGGATGGCGCGCAGGCGCGCATACGCACCCGCCACGGCATCCGGCGTGAAGCCCAGGCGATTCATGCCCGTGTTCATTTTCAGGTGCACATCGATGGCGTGTGGCAGGCGCGCCGCTGCCAGCATGGCGATCTGTTCTTCGCAATGCACGCTGCCATTCAGTTTGTGCTGCGCCATGACCAGCAAATCGCTGGCGTCGAAAAAACCTTCCAGCAGCAAGATGGGCTTGGTCCAGCCCAGTTCGCGCAAGCGCACGGCGTAATCGACCTCGACCAGCGCCAGGCCATCGGCCTCGGCAAAGCCCCGCATGGCCCGTTCCAGGCCGTGGCCATAGGCATTCGCTTTGACGACGGCCCACACGTTGGCGCCGCGGGCGCCGGCACGGGCGCGCGCCAGATTGTGTTGCATGGCATCGAGATGGATGGTGGCGATGAGGGGCCTGGGCATATGCGTCGTGTACGGCGAGTGGGAAAGCCGTATTTTACCGGATGCACCGTATGGTGACATGGCAGGCGCCGACGGTCGTGTGCAGAGGACATCATTTATAAAATGCTTACATGTATGTGTATTTTTCTACGGCAGAATAATTAAGGTTCACTTAGACAAGACTATGCAAAGCAGCCCCTTCCAAACTTGGGGTTTGCCGTTTTTTCGTGGTATAAAGCAAGCCAGATATGATTTCAGGCATTCCAGAATGAATCGTGGTTTTTATACCATCATGGCGGCGCAGTTCTTTTCCTCGCTGGCAGATAACGCCCTCTTTTTTGTCGCCGTCGATTTATTGGTGTCCATGAAATCACCGGCGTGGATCACGCCACTGCTCAAACTGTCATTCGTGCTGTTTTACGTGCTGTTGGCCGCTTTTGTCGGCGCCTTCGCAGATGCATTGCCAAAAGGCAAGGTCATGTTCATCGCCAACATGGTCAAGATTTTCGGCTGCGCCCTCGTCTTCTTCCACGTACACCCGCTGCTGGCCTACGCCGTCGTCGGTTTTGGCGCGGCCGTGTACTCGCCCGCCAAGTACGGCATCCTGACGGAACTGCTGCCGCCGGAAAAACTGGTGGCGGCGAATGGCTGGATCGAAGGCTTGACCGTCACCTCCATCATCCTCGGCACCGTCATGGGCGGCGCACTCGTCAGCGGCCACGTGTCCGACATGCTACTGTCCTTCGACTTCCCCCTGATCGACACGGGCATCACCAACAAGACGGAAGCGGCCCTGTGCGTGGTGGTCGGCATTTATGTACTGGCAACCCTGGCCAACCTGAAGATTCCCGACACGGGCTGCGTGTATCCGCACCAGGAACGCAATCCTATCAAACTGATTACCGATTTTGCCAATTGCTATTCCATCCTGTGGAAAGACAAGCTGGGCCAGATCACCCTGGCCGTGACGACCCTGTTCTGGGGCGCCGGCGCCACCTTGCAACTGATCGTGCTGGAGTGGGCCAAGCAATCGTTGAACATGCCATTCGACAAGGCGACCAGCCTGGTGGGCGTGGTCGCCATCGGCGTGGCCGCCGGCGCCGTACTGTCGGCGCGCTTCATTCCGCTGCGCAAATCGCTGACAGTCATTCCGCTGGGCATCGCCATGGGCGTCATCGTCATGATGATGACGCAAGTGCATTCCGTGTGGATCGCCTACCCGCTGCTGATACTGATCGGCGCCCTGTCCGGCTTCTTCGTCGTGCCAATGAATGCTCTGCTGCAACACCGCGGCCACGTGCTGATGAGCGCAGGTCATTCCATCGCCGTGCAGAACTTCAACGAAAACCTGTCGATTCTCACCATGCTGGCCGTGTACTCCATCATGATCCGTCTGCACCTGCCGCTGAACATCATCATCACCCTGTTCGGCCTGTTCGTCGCCGGCACCATGTACATGATCATGCGCAGGCACAAGCTGAACCAGGCGGAGCACGACAATCTGTCGCTGATTGGCGAGCAGAAACATTAATTAGGGTGGTGTCGGATTACGCGGCGTGCCGCCGCTAATCCGACCTACACGACCTACAGGACCTAAGCTGGTAGCGCGCCGGCAATCCGCCGCGCGGCAGCCTGCTCAATCCAGGTAGCGGGCACGACAAAACCGCGCGTGCGCTCCACTTCCCAGCCTTCGATAGTATCCACTGCGGCCACCATCACCGGTTGCGCCAGATCAAACAAGCGCGCGCGCAAGGCATCGACGTCCAGCACTTCCTCATTGCGCCCCTTGTATGGCGCCAGCCATTGCAATCGCGGCAGCACGACGTAGCGCTGCTGCGGCAGTTGCGCCGGCGTACACCAGAAGCCGTGTCCATGTTCCGGGGAAATGCCGTCCATGGCGGGCGTGGCGCCCGGTGCATAGAACAGCCAGCCCTTGACCAGCGCCTGCGCCGCGCGCACGGGCTGCGACAGCAAGCTTTGCGCAGCAGGATGGCGGGACAAGGCCAATTGCTTGTCGAGAATTTTGCGCATCTTCAAGCCCAGGGTATCGGCCAGGTTGGGGCCGATCAAGTGGTTGAAGACACCCGGATCGGGCGCGCCTTCAAGCAGGTAGAACTTGGTGGCGAATTCCCAGTGCAGCAAGCCATCTCCATCATGCAGCAGAAAATCGAATTCACCCACCGTGTCGTTGCGGTTGACCTGCACTTGCAAGCCATGCGCTTGCAACAGTCCATGCTGCTCAAAATAAAAGGCCAGCAGCTTTTCAGCATACAGGCCCAGGCGGGAATAGAATTTCGGCCCCAGCGCCGCATCGAGCGGCGACGGGTCATCCTGCAGCGCCCCCAGCCACGCCGCCAAGGCAGGCGTGACGGGCGCGAGGCTGGCAATCCGTCCGCCCCAGTGGCGGCTGGCCGGGTCCAGCAAATCGGGCGAGTCGAGCAGCCAGGCCAGCGCGCGCACGCGAGGATGCGTCAAATGTCCCCAGCGGCGCTCGAAACGGGCCTGGAAGCTGCCGACGTCCGCCTCAATCACCGTGCGTGCTTTTCGCCAGGCACAGGTCGGCCCAGGCACGGGCCTTGGCCTTGCCCGTCTCGTCCTGCAGCAACATTTCCGGATGGAAGGTGGCCACGACGGACGCATTGCCCAGCTGGCGCACCGTGCCGCGCACGGGTTTTTCGCCGGGATTGATGCCGGCGGCGGCCATCGAACCGAGGGTGACGATGGTGCGCGGCTGCAGCAGGGCCAGTTCGCGCTCAAAGTACGGGCGGCAGGCGGCGGACTCCGATTCGGTGGGTAGGCGTTCCTGCCCGGCCTCGTCCAGCGGACGGCATTTCAGCAAGTGCGTGATGTACACGCCGCTGCCCGCGTCGACTTCGATGGCTTTCAGCATATTGTCGAGCAATTTGCCCTGCTCGCCCGGCAAGGCGCGCCCTTCGCGCTCTTCCAGGCGCGACGGGCTGCTGGCCAGCATCAACCAATCACCCTGGCGGTCGCCACGCCCCATGACGACGCCCTTGCGCGTCTTGCACAGATCGCAGCGCGCGCACTTGGCGACGGCGGCCGTCAAGCCCTCCCAGTCGAGGACGGCGATATCGGCATCGCTCAGCTGTTTGACGGGCGGCGGTGGCGGCGCATCGTCGAACCAGGCCGTGTCGTCCGGCTCGGCGGCGGGAGCTGGCGTAGCGACAACAGCAACGGGCGCTTCGGCCTGCACCTCGGCGACCGCCTCAGCAACTACCTCGATCACGGCTTCCACGGCTTCTGCCACAGGCGCCGCCACGGCAACTTCCACCTCCACGGGAGCTTCGACGACATCAACGGCCTCGGCTGCGGCACCCTGGCGCAAGCGCCACAGGGGGCCGACGCCCATTTCATCGAGGAAAACGGCGCTGCGGCTCATAAGGTATAACGCATCACGATGGCGTCCTCACGTTGCGAGTTACTGGCCGGATAGTATCCCTTGCGCCGGCCGATCTGTTCAAATCCATAACGCTGGTAGATGTCGAGCGCGCGCACGTTCGACGGGCGCACTTCCAGCAACATCGATTCCATGCCCAGCTGGCGCGCGCAGGCGCAGGACTGGTTCAGCAGGAAGCGGCCCAGGCCCTGGCCCTGGATGGCGCCCTCGACGGCCACGTTGAGCAAGTGCGCCTCGTCGACAACCAGCATCAGCAAGAAGTAGCCAAGCAAGGTGCCATCCACGTCGCGCAGCACCCAGGCCGGGTAGCCGCTCTTGAGCGAATCAACGAAATTGCCGTGCGTCCAGGGATGCGGATACACGCGCTGTTCCAGCGCCAGCACTTCAAACAGGTCCGCTTCCTGCATCGGCTGATAGTCGAGGCGCAGCAAGTCCCAGCCTGCCGCGCTGTCCTTGTCCTTGCCCGCTTCCATCATTGCGCCGACTCCGCAGCGGCCTTGGCGGCCTGCATGTCGAGGCGTTCCGCACTCGTGTAGGCGATCTTGTTGCGCAAATACAAAGGCTGCGCCTCGGCCGCCGTCACGAACTGCCCGGAAGTAAATGCGATGCGCGCCAGCTGCGCCACTTGCACGGCGTGCGGCATGATGGCCGCGTCCGCGCTGGCGGCACATGGCAGCGCGGCCAGGGCGTCGGCATAGGCGCTAAAACCGTTGCCGCAACCTGTGACCTCGCCTTGCGGCGCCACGCCGGCCGGCGCGCTCAGGGCCGGTGGCGAAACAATCTGCAAGCCATCCTGGTAATCGTATTGCGCCCAGTACACTTCGCTCATGCGGGCGTCGAGCACGGTCACGATGCGTTGCGCGCCATGCTGCTGGTGGCACGCGAGGGCCATGGCGTCGAGCGTGACGACGGGAACGACGGGCAGATTGGCGCCGTAGGCCAGGCCTTGCGCGATGCCGCAAGCCGTGCGCACGCCCGTAAACGAGCCGGGGCCGGAGCCGTAGGCGACGGCGTCGACGTCGGCCAGGGTCACGCCCGCTTCGGCCAGCAATTCCTGCACCATGGGCAAGATGGACTGGGAATGGGTGCGCACGCCCGACGAGGCGCGGGACAGGACGACATCGCCGCGCAACAAGGCGCAGGAGGCGAGTTCGGACGAGGTTTCAATAGCAAGCAGTGTGGGAAGTAAGGTAGACATAGCGTATTTTACCTTGCCAGGCCCGGAAGCGGCATGCCGTGCAGGTCAACAACAGCCTACTTGCACAGCCCGTGCGCGAGGACGGCTATAATAAAAGGCTAAGCTGATTGCTTGACCGGCGTCATTGCGCCATGCCCGGCAATCCATACGCGACACTATCACCCCACTCTTGCCCTGGTCCGTTCCGTGAATCCACTTCTTGCTAAACTGCAACCATACCCGTTTGAAAAGCTGCGCCAGCTGTTTGCCGGCGTGACGGTCAATCCCGAATATGCGCCCATCAGCCTGGGCATGGGTGAACCCAAGCACCCGACGCCGCCGTTCATCGAAAAGGCATTGACCGACAATATCCACGGCCTGGCCAGCTATCCGACCACCATCGGTTCGGAAGCCTTGCGTACCGCCATCGCCGGCTGGCTCGAGCGCCGCTATGGCATCCCAAAGCTCAATCCTGCCACGCAAATCCTGCCCGTGAACGGTTCGCGCGAAGCGCTGTTTGCGCTGGCGCAAACGGTGATCGATCCATCGGCCGGTTCGCTCGTGATCAGCCCGAATCCGTTTTACCAGATCTATGAAGGCGCGGCCTACCTGGCCGGCGCCGAACCATATTTCGTCAATTCCGACCCGGCGCGCAATTTCGGCTGCGACTACGACAGCGTACCGGCCAGCGTGTGGGAAAAGGTCAAGTTGCTGTTCCTGTGTTCGCCGGGCAACCCGACTGGCGCCGTGCTGACTCTGACGGACTGGGAACACCTGTTCGCCCTGTCCGAACGCTACGATTTCGTCATCGCCGCCGACGAGTGCTATTCCGAGATTTACCACGGCGACACACCACCGCTGGGCGCGCTGCAGGCGGCGCACATGCTGGGCCTGTCCACCATCGAGCGCCCGTATGCGCGCCTGGTGGTGTTTTCCAGCCTGTCGAAGCGTTCGAACGTGCCGGGTATGCGCTCGGGCTTTGTGGCCGGCGATGCCGAAGTACTGAAAAAATTCCTGCTCTACCGAACCTACCACGGCGGCGCCATGAGCCCCGCCGTGCAGGCGGCCTCCGTCGCGGCCTGGAACGACGAAACCCATGTCGAGGAAAATCGCGCCAAGTACCGCGCCAAGTTCGACGCCATCACGCCGCTGCTGCAATCGGTGATGGACGTGCAATTGCCGGACGCCGGCTTCTACCTGTGGGCCGACGTCAGCCGCACGGGACTGTCCGACACCGAATTCGCGCAACGCCTGTACGCCGAATATAATGTGACGGTATTGCCTGGCAGCTACCTGGCGCGCGACGCACACGGCATCAATCCGGGCCGCAACCGCATCCGCATGGCCCTGGTGGCTGAAACGGCCGAAGGGCTGGAAGCAGCGTTGCGCATAGTAAAATTCTGCCAGCAGCTTTCCGCATCCGCATCAACCAACTAAATTAAACAAGACATCATCATGAGCCAACAACTGCAAACCATCATCGACCAGGCCTGGGAAAACCGCGCCGAGATCAATCCAGGCAACGGCACGGCCGAACTGCGCGACGCCGTCTCCCACGTCATCAATGGCCTGGACAACGGCAGCATCCGCGTGGCCGAAAAAACCACGGGCGACTGGGTGGTCAACCAGTGGGTCAAGAAAGCCGTGCTGCTGTCGTTCCGCCTGGAAGACAACGTCGTCCTGCCGTCGGACGGCACGATGCAGTTCTACGACAAGGTGCCGACCAAGTTCGCCAATTACACCAAGGAAGACTTCGTCAAGGGCGGTTTCCGCGTGGTGCCGCCAGCCGTCGCCCGCCGCGGCAGCTTCATCGCCAAGAACGTCGTGCTGATGCCGTCCTACGTCAACATCGGCGCCTACGTCGATGAAGGCGCCATGGTCGACACCTGGGCCACCGTCGGCTCCTGCGCGCAGATCGGCAAGAACGTCCACCTGTCCGGCGGCGTCGGCATCGGCGGCGTGCTGGAACCCATGCAAGCGAACCCGACCATCATCGAAGACAACTGCTTCATCGGCGCCCGTTCGGAAATCGTCGAAGGCGTGATCGTCGAAGAAAACTCGGTCATCTCGATGGGCGTGTACATCGGCCAGTCGACCAAGATCTACGACCGCGCCACGGGCGAAGTGACCTACGGCCGCGTGCCAGCCGGTTCCGTCGTGGTGTCGGGCAACCTGCCTTCGGAAGATGGCAAGTACTCGCTGTACTGCGCCGTGATCGTCAAGCGCGTGGATGCAAAAACCCGCGCCAAGACCGGCATCAACGAGTTGCTGCGCGGGATTTAATCACTCCGCCGCGAGGCGCACGCAGCACCCTGAATGTCCCGCTTCGGCGGGACATTTTCATTGCCGACTGGCAACTTCAATCGTCGTGCAGCCATCCCCCATCCTGTCCTATACTGGATGGCATGAATACACCTCCCGTCCTGATCGTCGGCGCCGGTCCTACCGGCCTCATGCTTGCCTTGCGCCTGGCGCGCCATGGCGTCGATTGCCGCATCATCGACAAAAATAGCGGTCCCGGGCAGGCGTCGCGGGCCATGGCCGTGCATGCGCGCACTCTGGAGTTTTACCAGCAGCTGGGCTTTGCCGACGAGCTGGTCAGCCTGGGCATCAAGATCAATGCCATGCACATCCATGAAGGTGGCGAGGAGCTGGTGAAACTGGCGCTGGGCGAGATCGGCGAAGGGCTGAGCCCCTACCCTTTTGTGCTGAGCCTGCCGCAGGACGAGCATGAACGCTTCCTCATCAGCAAGCTGGCGGCGGCCGGCGTGCACGTGGAATGGAACGTGGCGCTGGACCTGTGGACACAGGACGATAGCGAAGTGCAAGCCATCCTGCTCAAGGACGGCGAACGCCAATATTGCACGTTCAACTATATTTGCGGCTGCGACGGGGCCCGCAGCAAGGTACGCGAGATCGCCGGTTTCGACTTTTCCGGCGGCACCTACGACCACCTGTATTACGTGGCCGACGCGCAAGTGGCTGGCAAGAACACGGATTTGCACGCCCACCTGGGCGCGAACTCATTTGCGCTGATGCTGCCCGTGCGCACCAGCGGCATGCAGCGCCTGATCGGCATCCTGCCCGACCGCCCCGATGGCGCCCCCGCGCCCGTCTTCGACGATGTGCGTGGCGACGTGGAAAACTTGCTGGGCATCCAAGTCGAACAAATCAACTGGTTTTCCACGTATAAAGTGCACCACCGGGTGGCGGCGCAATTTCGCGAACGGCGCTGCTTCATCCTCGGCGACGCGGCCCACCTGCACAGCCCCGTGGGCGGCCAGGGCATGAACACGGGCCTGGGCGACGCCGTCAACCTGGCGTGGAAACTGGCGCAAAAGCTGCGCGGACAAAGCAACGACGCCCTGCTCGACACCTATGAAAGCGAGCGCATCGTGTTTGCCCGCAAGCTCGTCGCCACCACCGACCGCGCCTTCCAGGCCATCGTCGCGCAAGGCATTGCCGGGCAATTCCTGCGGCGCTGGCTGGTGCCGCACGCGCTGCCCTTCCTCTCGGGCTTCGCGCGCGCGCGCCGTTTACTGTTCCAGACCGTGTCGCAAATTCAGATCCATTATGAAGACAGCGCCCTCTCCGCCGGCCATGCGGAATACCTGCGCGGCGGCGACCGCCTGCCCTGGTTCTCGGACGGCACGCAAGACAATTTTACGGCTCTGCGCAGCATGGATTGGCAATTGCACATCTATGGCGAAGCGGCGCCCGAACTGCTGGACGAGGCGCGCGTGCTGAAACTGCCCGTGCATTGCTACACCTATAACGTGGCCGCCAAGCTGGCCGGCCTGGGCCGCGACGCGGCCTACCTGGTGCGCCCCGACGGCCATATCGCGCTGGCCCTGCACCAGCAGGAAAGCGGCGCCCTGCGCGCCCTGGCCTTGCGACTTGGCCTTCATTTCGGCCCGGCCGACTCGAGCAAGGCGGCGCCACGGCCTGTGTAGGCCAGCCAAGGTTTGTGGCAAATCAAAGTGGGGAATTTAATTTCCTTGCTTTGTTTGCTTTGTTTGACTTCGTGTCCTATGCTGAAACATGCGTTTCAAGGAGACAGCCATGTCGAACACATCGAACACACGCTCCCCTGTCAGCGATGGCGACACCGGTACGATTGATGAGGCCGCCACCGGCACCGGGCATGCTCCAGCCGCGCCCTCGCTGGCCAGGCAGCTGGCGGATGCACTCGCTCCCAATGCCACGGGCTTGCGTTTTAACATTGCACAAGATACGTTCCAGGAAGCCTATGCATCGCTGCTGGACGCCGTGCCGCGCGACGACCGGCCCGCGCTGCTGGCGCAAATGCGGCGCGACCTCGATATCGTCGCCGAACGCGAGCTGAACCGGGCCTCTGATATCGGCGCGCATGCAGGACACATCAATACCCGGCAATTCATGCGCGGCCTGGAAGGGCAGGAGCGGCAGCAGCGTCAAAAAGACCTGGCCTCGCACAGCTTGCTGTCTGGCCCCGAACTGCGCGCCCGGCTGGAAGTCACGCCGCAGGCGCTCAGTGCGGCACTCAAAGCCAGACGCCTGTTCGCCTTGCGCGGCGCTTCGGGCGAATATGTCTATCCGGCATTTTTCGCCGATCCCCGCCACGACCGCCACATCCTGGAAAAAATCAGCAAAATCCTCGGCGACTTGCCGGGCGCCGCCAAATGGGATTTTTTTATCGCTCCGCGCCTGTCGCTGGGCGGCAAGTCGCCGCTGGAAGCCCTGGCCAAAGGCAAACTCGATGCCGTGATGGCGGCCGCCCGCGCCTACGCTGACGAATAACCGCGCGACCGTGGCAACCTTGCGCCTGCCCCGTCTGCCGCAACTGCCCGCAGCGCTGTACCGTGTCTCCGGCCATGCCACGGGCGAACCGTATTTCGGCAGGGCGAACACCTACCGCTTCGACGATCCCCACCCACAGGCGGCGGCCCGCTTCGGCACCTTCCGCTTGGCATCCGCAGCGCCTGGCACTGAATCTGCCAGGATCATGCAACCTTGTTGCACTGCCGCATCGACTGCGCATCGACTGTATAATGTCGGCTAACATCGTATTTTTCCCTGGCGCAAGCGCCGCGATCAAGCGAACCGCATTCACTCCCCTTAGCCCTACCCATGACGACCATTACACTCTACGGTATCCCCAACTGCGATACCGTCAAAAAGGCCCGCACCTGGCTGGCCGCGCAACAACTCGATTTCACTTTCCACGACTTCAAGAAGCAGGGCCTGGAACGCGCTACAGTCGAAGCGTGGCTGCAGCAATTGCCGTGGGATGTGCTGGTCAACAAGAAAGGCACGACCTGGCGCGCCCTGTCCGACGAGCGCAAGGCGTCCACCGTCGACGCGGCCAGCGCCCTGGAGCTGATGCTGGAAAACCCGTCCATCATCAAGCGTCCTGTGCTGGACAAGGATGGCCAGTTCAGCGTGGCGTTTTCGGATGCGCAGTACAAGACCATTTTCTCGCTGTAACCCCCTAGTTGACCACGATGTTGCCGGCACGACCATACCCATGACCACCTCCAAAACCCTCGCCCTGACCGAAAAACTGATCGCCCTGTCCTCGGTCACGCCCGACGACAAGGGCTGCCAGCAGCACCTGATCGACCTCCTCACGCCGCTGGGCTTTGTCTGCGAAACGATACAGTCGAACGACGTCACCAATCTGTGGGCGCGCCGCGGCACCACGTCGCCCGTATTCGTCTTTGCCGGCCATACGGACGTGGTGCCGACCGGCCCCGTCGAGCAATGGCGCTCGCTGCCCTTCATTCCCACGCACCGCGACGGCAAGCTGTACGGCCGTGGCGCGGCCGACATGAAGACCTCGATCGCCGCCATGGTGGTCGCTTGCGAGGAGTTCATCGCCGCCACGCCTGAGCACACGGGCTCGATCGCCTTTTTGATCACCAGCGACGAGGAAGGCCCGGCCACGGACGGCACCGTCATCGTCTGCGACAAATTGAAAGAGCGCGGCGAGCAGATCGACTATTGCCTGGTGGGCGAGCCGACCTCGAGCGCGCAGTTGGGCGACATGATCAAGAACGGCCGCCGCGGTTCACTGTCGGGCCGTTTGACCATCAAGGGCGTGCAGGGTCACATCGCCTATCCGCACCTGGCGAAAAACCCGATCCACGAAGCGGCGCAGGCGCTGGCCGACCTGGTCGAAGAGAAATGGGATGCCGGCAACGAGTATTACCTGCCGACCTCGTGGCAAATGTCCAACATCAACGCGGGCACGGGCGCGAATAACGTGATTCCCGGCGACATGGTGATCGACTTTAACTTCCGCTTTTCCACGGCCAGCACGGCGGAAAACCTGCAGGAGCGGGTGCACGCCATCCTCGACAAGCATGACTTGCAGTACGATTTGCAATGGACCCTGAGCGGCCTGCCCTTCCTCACGCCGCGCGGCACCTTGAGCGACGCGCTGTCCGCCGCCATCCTCGAAGAAACGGGCCTCACGACGGAGCTGTCGACCACGGGCGGCACCTCGGATGGCCGGTTTATCGCGCAAATCTGCCCCCAAGTGATAGAATTCGGGCCGCCCAATGCCAGTATTCACAAGATCGACGAGCACATCGAACTGCGCCACATCGATCCCCTGAAGAATATTTACCGGCGCACGCTGGAGCATTTGCTGCCCGTCTGAACCAGAATACCGAGGCCCGTCACGGCGGGCCAGAACACCGTCTTTTCGAGAATGCCATGACCCCGAACCCGTTTTCCACGCCACGCGACCTGCTGCGCTACGCCGTTACCCGTTTCAATACCGCCAAGCTGTTTTTCGGCCACGGCAGCGCCGAAGCGTTCGACGAAGCGGCCTATCTGATCCTGCACACGTTGAAGTTGCCGCTCGACAAGCTCGAACCTTTCCTCGACGCCAAGCTGCTGCCGTCGGAAGTGGCCAGCGTGATGAGCGTCATCGACCGCCGCAGCATCGACCGCGTGCCGGCCGCCTACATCACCAAGGAAGGCTGGCTGGGTACGTATAACTTTTACGTGGACGAGCGCGTGATCGTGCCCCGCTCTTTCATCGCCGAGCTGATTCCTGAATACTTCTCGCCATGGGTGGCGGAGCCGGAAGCCGTGGAAAACATCCTGGAACTGTGCACCGGTTCGGGCTGCCTGTCGATCATGATGGCCGACGCCTTCCCGAACGCTACCGTGGACGCCGTGGATATTTCGGCCGACGCGCTGGCCGTGGCCAAGCGCAACGTCGACACGTACAAATTGCAGGACCGCGTCACCCTGATCGAATCGGACCTGTACACCAACGTGCCGGCCAAGAAATATGACTTGATCATCAGCAACCCGCCGTACGTGAATTCCGCGTCGATGGGCGCCCTGCCGCAGGAATACCTGGCGGAACCGCAAATCGCCCTCGACGGCGGCAGCGACGGCATGGACCTGGTGCGCAAGATCATCGCCGGCGCGGCCGAACGCCTGACGGACGACGGCATCCTGATGATTGAAATCGGCAATGAACGCGAATACGCGGAAGCGGCCTTCGGCGAGCTGGGCCTGACCTGGCTGACGACGAGCGCCGGCGACGACATGGTCTTCCTGCTGACGGCCGAGCAGTTGAAGCTGGTTTAATTGACAAACGCACGACCTCACTCAACCCAACAGAAAATGCCGGGGTCGTACCCTCAGGGTACGACCCCAGGTTTGCGCCTTTGGGTTAAAACACAAAGAAAAAAATGATACGTTTCCTACAAGTAAGCCTGATGCGCGGCATCAAACCGTTGCTCGAACAAGTCGATGTCACCCTCAATCCGGGCGACAAGATCGGCCTGATCGGCGCCAATGGCGCGGGCAAATCGAGCCTGTTCGCCATGATGCGTGGCGAATTGCACCCTGACCAGGGCGAGATCGATTTCCCGGCCAAATGGCGCGTGGCTTACGTGGCGCAGGAAACGCCGCCGCTGGACCGTGCCGCGCTCGACTACGCGATCGATGGCGACATCACCCTGCGCAAACTGGAAGCGGAACTGGCGCGCCTGGAATCGGAGCCGGCCACGTCGGAAAACGGCATCGCCATCGGCGAAATCTACAGCGCCATGGCCGATGCGGACGCATATACCGTGCAGTCGCGCGGCGAGCAATTGCTGCTGGGCCTGGGCTTTACCCTGGACCAGATGCAGCAACCTGTCGCCAGTTTCTCCGGCGGCTGGCGCATGCGCCTGAACCTGGCGCAAGCGCTGATGTGCCCATCCGACCTGCTGCTGCTCGATGAACCGACCAACCATTTGGATCTGGACGCCATCATCTGGCTGGAAGACTGGCTCAAGCGCTACGCCGGCACCTTGCTGATCATTTCCCATGACCGCGACTTCCTCGATGAAGTGGTCAACGTGGTCGTGCATATCGACGAGCGCAAGCTGAAGCGCTATTCGGGCAACTATTCGAGCTTCGAGCGCCAACGCGCGGCGCAGATGATCCTGGCTGCCGGCGCGCTGGAAAAGCAGCAGCGCAAGCGCGCCCACCTGGAATCGTTCGTGAACCGCTTCAAGGCGCAAGCATCGAAGGCCCGCCAGGCGCAAAGCCGCATGAAGGCGCTGGCGAAGATGGAAGAGCTGGCGCCATTGCGCGCCGCCGCCGAATTCTCGTTCGAATTCCGCGAACCCTTGAGCGCGCCGAACCCGCTGCTGGTGATGGAAGACGTCGATGCTGGCTACAAGATCGAAAACGAAGCGACGGGCGAGATCACGCACAAGACCATCGTCAACGGCATCAAGTTTTCGCTGCAGATCGGCCAGCGTATCGGCCTGCTGGGCCAGAACGGCGCCGGCAAATCGACCCTGATCAAGACCATCGCCGGCGAACTGATGCCGCTGACGGGCGACGCCACCATGGGCAAGGGCCTCAACATCGGCTACTTCGCCCAGCACCAGGTGGAAATGCTGCGCCACGACGAATCGCCGCTGTGGCATCTGGCCAAGATCGCCCCGACCGTGCGCGAGCAGGAACTGCGCAACTTCCTCGGCGGCTTCAACTTCCCCGGCAACATGGTCACCGCCTCGATCGCGCCGTTCTCGGGCGGCGAAAAAGCCCGTCTGGCGCTGGCCCTGATCGTCTGGCAGCGCCCGAACCTGCTGCTGCTCGATGAACCGACCAATCACCTGGATCTGGAAACACGCGAAGCGCTGACGGAAGCGCTGGCCCAGTTCGAAGGCACGCTGGTCGTCGTGTCCCATGATCGCCATTTGCTGCGCGCCACCACCGACGAATTCATCATCGTTGCCGACGGCAAGCTGCAACCGTTCGACGGCGACCTGGACGACTACAAGGACTGGCTGTTCAAGACCAAGCTGGGTAAAGGTACCGATGTGCTGCCGGCCGCCGGCAAGGCCAACAAGACCGATTTCCCCGTGGTCTCGCCCGTCGTTGCCGCAGCAGCCCCTGCCGCGCCCGTACGCGACAAGCGCAAGGAAGCGGAAGAGCGCCAGAAAACGGCCGCCCTGCGCAAGCCGATCGAAAACAAGATCAAGCGCCAGGAAGAGCAGATCGCCAAGCGCAATGCGCAAAAGGCGGAAACCGACGCCAAACTGGGCGAGCCGACCATCTATGACGCCGCCAACAAGGCGAAATTGAAGCAATTGCTGGCCGACCAGACCTTCTTCACCAAGGATCTGGCGCAGCTGGAAGCGGAATGGCTGGACTTGCAGGATCAATTAGAGAAACTCGGCTAACGCCAAAATACAAAGACGACTTCCGGGTCGTCTTTTTTTTAGGCTGCCTGCATGGGGCTGGGGCTGCGGATCGCCATCAGGCGGTCGATATCGACGAGGATCAATCGGCGCCCCGCCACCGTGCCCAGGCCCAGCAGGTAATCGGCTTCCGCCTCGCCCAGGCCGGGCACGGCGGCAATGTCGCCGGGCGCCAGGCTGACGATATCGGTGACGCCATCGACCACCATGCCCATCACGCCATTACTCAGCTGCAAGATGATCACGTCCGTGGCCGGGTCGGGCGCGCAGTGGGCGCTGCCGAACGCGGCGCGCATGTCGACGATGGGGATGATCACGCCGCGCGAGACGGCCACGCTGTGCAGCACTTCCCCTTCCGAGGAAAAACGGTCGAGTTCCTTCAGCGGACGCAATTCCCGCACGCGGCGGTAATCGAGGCCGTATTCCAGGCCGCCCAGCCGGAAGCTCAAGTACTGCGTCAGGTATTGGGTCGTTGCGGCGCCAGGCGTGGTCGTGGGCTGCATGGTGTTCCTTTCGTCCGGTAAGCGCTGCCAGGATGCGCAGTGGCGCAATGTTGGCCCCATGCTAACCAGCATCACCGCGAACGGCGTTGAGAAACATCAACTTTCCCGGAGGACATTATCGGCTGACCAGTCCGGCATTGCGCCGGCGCAGCCATCTTCCCTTACAATACCCCCATCGTTTCCCCACAGGCAGGCCATGCAACACCTCGTCAATCCCGCTGAAGTTGAATTTTCCGCCATCCGCGCCCAGGGGCCGGGCGGGCAGAACGTCAACAAGGTGTCCAGCGCCATCCATTTGCGCTTCCCCATCGCCGCCTCGTCGCTGCCGGAAGCATACAAGGAACGACTGCTGGCCCTGCGCGACAGCCGCATCAGCAAGGATGGCGTGCTGGTGCTCAAGGCGCAGCAGTCGCGCAGCCAGGAGCAGAACAAGGAAGAAGCGTTGCGGCGCTTGCAGGAAATCATCGACAGCGTGACCTTCCTGCCCGCCGTGCGCCGCGCCACCAAGCCCACGCGCAGCTCGCAGCGGCGCCGCCTCGACAGCAAGAGCACGCACAGCGTGCTGAAACAATCGCGCGGAAAAGTGACGGACTGATTACGGCGGTGGCTGGTACGTCCAGTCCAGGCTGCCCGTGCTGTCCGCAAACACGGGCTGCGTGGCCGGCGTGGCGCTGCGCAGCAAGGCCTTGATTTCCTTCGGCGGCCGGTCGTAGACCTTGGCCGGCCCAGGCGGCACGACCAGGGCGCGCACCGTCGTCTCGCCATCGATCAGACCCAGGGTGCAGCGCGACTGGCCGGCCGTTGCCTGCCGTTCCTGGCGCAGCTGCGCCACCAGCGCCAGCATCTGCGCGTGCAGGATTTCCGACTGTTTTACTTCCAGGCGCAGGCGCGCCACCTCTTTCAGGACGGGAGCGATGCGTGCGGCCAGCTTGTCGTACTGCACCTGCTGCGTTGGCTGCAACTGCAGCTCGCCGCGCCGCAGCTGGCCCGCCAGGGTCAGGTAGTTGCGCACCTCGGGCAATTGCGCGATGGCATCGATTTCCTGCTGGCGCTTGTGCTGCACCTGCAGGTACTGCGCCGCCTTCGCCAGGCTCTCGGCAATCTTTTGATCGAGGGCGCTCAGGTCGGGTACCAAGGGAAAGAGCAGCATTTCCACCTGCCTGCGGGGGCCGGCGCTACCGATGCGGATGGTGCGCGCCGCCACGGCGCAGCCTTCGGCCAGTTCGATGACGACCTCGTCGGCGATGATTTCGCAATTGCTGGCGCTGTCGATCACCACGCGCGTGCCGGCGATGACGCAGCTTTCCGCGCGTTTTACGTGCACTTCACCGCTCAGCGCCTGCAGCACGGAACCGGAAGCGACGCCCTCGACGCGCACGTCGCCATGTTCATTGAAGGCCGTGCCGCCCACCAGGTTGCGCTGCAACCATATCAACCCGCCATGCGAGTGCAAATGGCCATACACGTCGCCATGGATGGTGATGTCGCTGCCGTCGAGCTGGCGCTGCTCCTGCACTTCGCCATATTCCTCGTAGGCGGCGCGCAGCTTCAGATTGCCCGTGGTGCGGCTGCTGACGCCTTCGCGGCTGACGATCTTGTTTTCGATCGACATCTTGCCGTGCTCATCCACATTCACGTAGCCATCCTGGGTGGCCACGAGAAAAGCGCCATCGCTGAAATACTCGACCGCCGTGCCTGGCCCCGCCACCGTGGCCAGGTCCAGTTCCAGCGGCGCGGGCGGCGGCAGCGCCTTGCCGGCCAGGTCGTAGCCTGGCAAGCCGGGTGTACCTGGCAGCAGACGCAGCAGGCGCGCGTGTTTTTTCACTTGCGGAAAGCGGTTCTTGAAACTGAGCAAATCCAGGCGGCCATCGGAGCGTTCGCGCGGCGCATCGTCGCGGTGGATGCCCTGCGACACTTCCACCAGCTGGGCGTCGCGCCCCGGCTGCGGCTGCAGCACCCGTGCCACCGTGATGCGCTCGGCCTTGCCGCTGGCGAGCATGGCGCGCACGGCCACGCTATCGATGCCGTAGTGCACGCCCTTGCACCACAGGTCGGCCACCAGCTCGTCGAACTCGCGGCGCGCCGGCACCTGGCCATCCGCGTCCGCCGTCAACGCTTCAAAGTAAAACTCGGCGCTGTCGCCACGGATCTTGATTTGCTGATACAGCGCGCGGCGCGGGGGCGGGAATGGCGCCACGCGCACGGCGATGCGCAGCAAGGCGTCGCCCTTGGGCGCGGCGCGGGGAGCGGGGGCATGGAACAGGGTCAGCAGGAACAAGCCGTAATCGAGGCCGGCCAGCAGCTGGCCCGACTGGAACAGCTGGTCGACGGCGGCGCGCAGCTGCGCCGGCGCCAGCGACAGATCCAGGAACACGCCCTCGTCGCGCTGGAGCAGGCCGTGCGGCAGGCCGCCTGCGGGGGCCGCATCCGGAACGCGTGTGTCGTCGTCGCTCACCACTTGCCTCCCCCAGCAACAATGTCAGAGAATTGCCTCATTGCGTTAGAACAATATCACGGGGCGTGGCCGTGTGCCTGACTGAGCAACAATGTTGGTGGCCAAATGCAAACAGGGCCACCTCTTGCGAGATGGCCCTGTCGGAGGGGGATGGATGCCTAGCGGCGCGGCGGATTCGAGTAAATGTCCTGGCCCACTTCGTTGATCTGGCGGCGCAGGTCGCGCCGCTCGTCGGGCGTCATGCGGCCCGTACGGCGCGAAGCGTCGGCGCCCTCGTTGCCGCGGCGCTGCTCTTCGGCACGCGTGTCGAAACTGCGTGCGTCACGCTGTTCGCGCAGTCGCGTATCATTGCTGTTGCTGCGCTGTACCTGCTCATACCGCTGGGCCTGCATTTGCTGCTGGTCGTCACGGCGTGGCGGCGGCTGGTTTTGCGCCGATGCCAGGCTGGCGGCAAACACGGAACAAATGGCAAATGCGGACAGCACAGTCGTGCGTGCGGCGATAGCTGCGCTGGGAGCGGCGTGAATTTTTTTAGTAAAGATATTCATTGAGTTCCTCTTCCGCGATGCCGTATAAACTAAAGCTGATTTCCACTGTGGCCCCAGTGTATGATGCTTTACACGGTGCAGTAAGAGTAATTGGGTAAAGTTTGTAACACTTTGTAATGGGTCGCCACAGCCCCTTGCCGACGCCGCGCGAGGCGTTACTATAGCAACTAATATAAGATAACACGACACCCTAAATGACCACAACCTCCACTTCCGGCAGCAACACAACAACGCAATCGATTCACGGCCACCAGGCAAAAATCATGGTGGTCGATGACGATGTGCGCCTGCGCGACCTGCTGCGCCGCTACCTGACCGAACAGGGCTTCAATGTCTTCACGGCAGAGAGCGCGACGGCCATGAACAAACTGTGGCTGCGCGAACGCTACGACTTGCTGGTGCTGGATTTGATGCTGCCGGGCGAAGACGGCCTGTCGATCTGCCGCCGCCTGCGCGGCGCGGGCGACCAGACGCCGATCATCATGCTGACGGCCAAGGGCGAAGACGTGGACCGTATCGTGGGCCTGGAAATGGGTGCCGACGATTACCTGCCGAAACCGTTCAATCCGCGCGAGCTGGTGGCCCGCATTGGCGCCGTACTGCGCCGCAAGGGTCCCGATGAAATCCCCGGCGCGCCGTCGGAAACGCCGCAAACCTTCGAGTTCGGCGACTTCGTGCTGGACCTGGGCACGCGTACCCTGAAAAAGAATGGCGAAACGGTGCCGCTGACGACGGGCGAGTTTTCTGTGCTGAAAGTGTTTGCCCGCCATGCGCGCCAGCCGCTGTCGCGCGAAAAATTGATGGAACTGGCGCGCGGCCGCGAATACGAAGTGTTCGACCGCAGCCTGGATGTGCAAATCTCGCGCCTGCGCAAACTGATCGAACCAGATCCGTCGAGCCCGCTGTTCATCCAGACCGTGTGGGGCCTCGGCTACGTTTTCATTCCGGACGGACAGCCGCGCTGATCGCAGGCGAGGCATGATGAAGCTTGTTCCCGATATCAGCCTGGCGCGGCTGAAAAGCGGCCTGTTCTGGCGCACCTTTTTGCTGCTGGGTACTTTGACCACCGTCAGCATGATCACCTGGATCGGCATGATTTCCGTCATCCAGCGCGAGCCGCAGGCGCAGCAGATTTCCGCCCAGATCATTTCCGTCGTCACCATCACGCATGCGGCATTGACGCACTCGGCGCCCGAGCTGCGGCGCGAGCTGCTGTTCGACCTCGTCAGCAATGAAGGCATCCGCATCTTCTCGCTGGAAGAGGACGACCGCATCGAGCCGCCGCCCGACAATTACCTGATGCCCGAGATCGAGGCGCAGGTGAAGGCCAAGCTGGGCAAGGACACGCGCTTTTCCGCGCGCGTCAACGGCGTGGCCGGCTTCTGGGTCAGCTTCAAGATCGATGACGACGAGTACTGGCTGATGCTGGACCGCGAGCGCCTGCGCGGCCTGACGGGCTTCCAGTGGCTGGGCTGGGCCAGCCTGGTGTCGCTGCTGTCCCTGCTGGGCGCGGCCATCATTTCCAGCCTGATCAATCTGCCGCTGTCGCGTTTGACGGCGGCCGCGCGCGACATCGCCAAGGGCAAGCAACCGGCGCCGCTGCCGGAAAAAGGCCCGATCGAAATCATCGAGGCGAACCGCAGCTTCAACCAGATGGTCGATGATTTAAAACAGGTGGAATCGGACCGCGCCGTGATTCTGGCCGGCATTTCGCACGATTTGCGCACGCCGCTGGCGCGCATGCAGCTGGAAGTGGAAATGGCCAACCTGTCGGACGAGGCGCGCGAAGGCATCCAGTCCGACATCGGGCAGATGGACGCCATCATCGGCCAGTTCCTCGACTATGCCAAGCCGACGGAAGCGTCGAGCTTTACGGACGTCGACCTCAGCGGTTTGCTGACCGACATGACGCGCGAAGCGATGCGCCTGCCGGACGTGAAGATCAACGCCAGCATCGCCGACGGCGCGCATGCGATGGGCAACCCCACCGATTTACGCCGCGTATTGAACAACCTGATCGAAAATGCGCGCCGCTATGGCAAGACGCCGGGCAGCGACGTGACGGAAATCGACATCGCCTGTCAGGTACGCACCAGCCACGGCGCGAAAAAGGTGATCATCGAAGTGCAGGACCATGGCACGGGCGTGCCGGCGGAAAAGATCGAGCAGCTGATGAAGCCGTTCACCCGCCTCGACACGGCGCGTGGGCAGGCGAATGGCGCCGGCCTGGGCCTGGCCATCGTCGACCGCGTGCTGCTGCGCCATGGCGCCGATTTACAAGTGCGCAACCGCGAAGGCGGCGGGCTGGCGTTTCAGATCAGTTTGCCAGCGGCGTAGGTCGGATTAGCGGGAACCGCGTAATCCGACAAGAACAGCCAACAACGGTCAAGCCGACGCCTGCTCCTGCGCCAGCAATTTATTCATCAACAATTCCGTCGCCCCATAGCCGTACAGGGAATCGCTTTCCATGCCCGGCGTGTCGAAGGGGATCGATTCCTCGCGATTCAGCTTGGCAGGATCGGCGTCCGCATAACTGGCGCGCCAGGCGCGCTGCAGGGATTCATTGCGGCGGATAAAGGCCGGCATGGGCCAGTCGTCGCGGTTCCAGTGCGGGCTGTCGCCCAGCAGGGGCCAGCGCTCGTTGAGCAGGGCCATGTCGCCCGTGCGCAGGCGGCGCACGGCCTGTTCCGGCCGCAAGCCTTCCAGCTCGTCCAGCGTGGGCAAGCTGTCGCGCTTCGGCCCGAACATATACGCCAGCATGATGCGCCCGGCAGGCGCCCTGCGCGCCACCACGCCGACGGCATAACCGCCGCCCGGCAGGGGCACGGCAAACCAGCTGCCTTCTCGGTATGGTAATGATTTCATTTCTGCAAACTCCCCCAAAATCGTATTCGGGGCACAGTCTACGCGAAGCGATGCGAAAGTGGCGCATGGTACGCCACGACAACAAACCAATAGTTACAATATTTTCTCGTCATAGTGATACTGGGCAACAATTGGCCCCGCCTTGAACAGCGCTTCCTTCATGGCCGTGTCCAGGCGCGCATCGCGGCGGCGCATCCATTCGAGCAGCATGGCCGCTTCCTTGCGGCTGGTGTCGCCCGCATGCGCCAGCACGCGGCGCAGTTCCGGGTCCGTGCACGCCTCGAAGCGCTGGCTGTTCAGGTCCAGCGCCTGCAGCGCGGCGATGGTGGCGCCGATGGCGCGGTGCATGTCGAGCGCGGTGGCCGGCAAGCCGGATTCTTCCAGTGGGACGTTGGTCATGCGCATTCCTTTTCGCGTAGTGGTGACATCGGCTGCATTCTCCACCGCGCGGACGAAAAGCTCAAGCGTCCACGACACGTTTCCACCCGTTCGGCCATAATCATGGCTCAGCAACAGCCTAAACCCAGCAGCAGGAGCCCCATGTTCAATTTCGACTTTTACAATCCGACGCAAATCCTTTTCGGCCAGGGCCAGATCGCCGCCATCACGGCGCTGATCCCGCCGCAGGCCAGAGTGCTCATGACGTATGGCGGCGGCAGCATCAGGCAGAACGGCGTCTATGATGAAGTCAGGGCGGCGCTGGCCGGCCATACGGTGCTGGAATTTGCCGGCATCGAACCCAATCCCAGCTATGAAACCCTGATGCAGGCCGTGGCCATGGTGAAAAGCGAGCGCATCGATTTCCTGCTGGCCGTCGGCGGCGGCTCCGTGGTCGATGGCACCAAGTTCATCGCCGCGGCCGCCCTGCATGAGGGCGAGGCGTGGGACATCCTGGCCAAGGGCGGCAAGATCGTCGAGGCCGCCCTGCCCTTCGGCACCGTCTTGACGTTGCCGGCCACGGGGTCCGAAATGAATGGTTCGGCCGTGATCACGCGCAAGGCGACGCAGGAAAAACGCTCGTTCATGAGCCGCAAGGTGTATCCGAAATTCTCCGTGCTGGATCCGTCGAAGACCTTTACATTACCGCTGCGCCAGGTGGGCAATGGCGTCGTCGATGCGTTTGCGCACGTCATGGAGCAATACCTGACTTACCCTGTGAACGCGTCCGTGCAGGACCGTTTCGCCGAAGGCATTTTATTGACCCTGATCGAGGAAGGCCCGAAGGCCCTGTCGCACCCGGACGACTACGACGTGCGCGCCAACGTGATGTGGAGCGCCACCCTGGCCTTGAACGGCCTGATCGGCGTGGGCGTGCCGCAGGACTGGTCCACGCACGCCATCGGCCACGAATTGACGGCCTTGTACGAGCTCGACCACGCGCAGACCCTGGCCATCATCCTGCCCAGCATGCTGCGCGTGCGCAAGCAGGCCAAGCGCGCCAAGCTGCTGCAGTACGCGGCCCGCGTGTGGGGACTCGACGGCGGTGACGAGGATGGACGCATCGAGGCCGCCATCGCGCGCACGGAATTCTTCTTCCGGCACATGGGCGTCAAGACGCGCCTGGCCGACTATGGCCTGAATCACGCCAGCGTGGATGCCGTCGTCTCCGCCCTCGACGCGCACGGCATGACGGCGCTGGGCGAACAGCGTGAAGTGACGCCTGCCGTCAGCCGCAAGGTGCTGGAACTGAGCCTGTAGATTCCATACACACTGTTGTAAAACGGTCAGCCGGGTGGGACAGCTGGCCGTGGTTCATGCTAAGCTGTCATTTCGCTAGGGGTCCTGGAGCAGTCATCCGGGTGAGAGATACCCTTCGTACCTGATCTGGATAATGCCAGCGAAGGAAAGCGCAAAGTACCTCCCTCCTTTGATAGCTCCTGCGTTGGCGCCAGCCGAACAAGCAGCCTGCCGTGCTCTTTACCGAGTCGGCTTGAACCACGAGCAATCTATGTCCTCACCGAATTTATCCGTTTCTGTTTTGACCCTGGCCATCCTGCACGCATTTGCCGCACCGGCCTTTGCCGCGAATGACACCGCCGAAGCCGCCGACCCGCAGGCGCAAAGCATGGCTGAAGTCGTCGTCACGGCCAGCAAGGCGCCGGCCGCCAGACGCGCCTCCGTGGGCGGTTTTTCCGACGCGCCGCTGCTGCAGACGCCGGCGTCCGTCACCGTCATTTCGCAAAAAGACATGCAGGACTTGCAAATTCGCAATCTCAGCGACGCCGTCAAGCTCGACACCAGCATCAACGACGCCTACAACGCCGTCGGCTATGCGGAGCAATTTTCCATCCGCGGCTTCAAGCTCGACAACAATTCCAGCTACCGCAAGGATGGCGTGGCGATCCCTGGCGACACGCAAATTCCGTTGGAAAACAAGGAACGCATCGAAGTGCTGAAAGGCCTGGCCGGCTTGCAGGCAGGCGTGGCCGCGCCGGGCGGCGTGATCGACTTCATCGTCAAGCGCCCGACCGCCGCGCCATTGCGCACCGTCACCGTGGAAACGCGCGAACGGGGTACCCTGTACGGCGCCGTCGACCTGGGCGGCCGCCTGGAAGACACGCGCTTCGGCTACCGCGTCAACGTGGCGGCCGAGCGCCTGCGCTCCTACATCAAGGGCGCGGACGGCAACCGTAAATTCATTTCCGGCGCCTTCGACTGGCAGATTTCGCCGCAAGCGCTGCTGCAACTCGACGCCGACTACCAGGACAAGGCGCAAGTAACGGCGCCCGGCTTCCAGCTGCTGAGCAATGGCAGCTTGCCGGCCAACGTCAGCGCCGACGCCATGCTCAACAAGCAACCGTGGACGCACCCGGTGGAAACCGTCACCAGCAACCTGGGCCTGCGCTTCCAGTACGCCTTCAATGAGGACTGGCACGCCACCCTGTCCGCGAACCAGCACACGTTCAAGCGCGACGACTACACGGCCTACCCGTATGGATGCAGTCCGGAAGGCTGGATGCCTGTGTTCTGCAGCAATGGCGATTTCTCCGTGTGGGACTTCCGCAGCCTGGGCGAAACGAAAAAGCCCCTGAGCGCGCAAGCCATGATCCAGGGCAAGTTCACCACGGGCAGCCTGCGCCATGAGGTCACGGCGGGCGTGTCGTATTTCAACCGCAAGGACCGCGCCGGCAAGTATGTGTATGACGAAGTGGGCATCAGCAATATCTACCGCCCCGTCATCGTCGCCCCATCCGACGGTGTCACGGGTCCCGTGCGCCTGGTGCGCAACGACAAGGAAAAATCCGTCTTCGTGCAGGACATCGTCAGCCTGGCACCGAACTGGAAGCTGCATGGCGGCGTGCGCCACATCGATGTCGATGGCTATCAGTACGTGCTCAAGGCCGACAAGGAAATCCGCGCCAGGCACGACTTCCTGCTGCCGAACGTGGCGCTGGTGTACAACCCGCAAGACAATATCGCTGTCTACGCATCGTACTCGCAGGGCATGGAACACGGCGGCACGGCCGACCGCTATGCGGAAAACGCCAACGTGGAACTGACGCCTAGCCGCTCGAAGCAGATCGAACTGGGCGTGAAGGCGGACCTGACGCCCGACTTCATGGTCGCCGCCACCCTGTTCCAGATCCGCAAGGGCCTGGAATTCAACCAGTACCTCGACAGCAGCATGAGCACCTACAACTTCGTGCGCGCAGGCCAGGCCCAGCACCGTGGACTGGAACTGTCGGCCCAGGGCAAGGCTTTCGCCAACCTGAACCTGGGCGCCTCCGTAACGGCCCTGAACAGCCAGCAATCAGATACGGGCAGTGCTGACTACGATGGCAAGCGCGTGCCCAACGTGCCCGCCTTCAAGGCCGCCGTGCGGGCCGACTATGCCGTGCCGCAAGTGGCGGGCCTGAGCGTGAATGGCAGCTGGGAATATGCGGGCAAGAAGGCGTTCGAGAACAACAATACCACCTTCGTGCCCTCGTACAGCGTGTTCAACCTGGGCGCCGCCTGGGCCACGCGCATCGCTGGCACGCGCGCCGTGCTGCGCGCCAGCGTCAACAACGTGGCCGACAAGTTCTACTGGCGCGACGTGACGCCGGAAGCAGGCGGCTACCTGTTCCCGGGCGCCAGCCGCACGTTCAAGGTGTCGGCGCAGTTTGACTTTTAAGTGAGGGAAATGGCAGGCGCTGCAGCGAGCGCCTGCTGCAGCAAAGGCGTTGCCTGTTCCAGGCGCGCCTCCAGGCTGTCGTGCAGCACGTGGTAGACAATACCGCGCGCGTCGAGCTCGTCGAGCAGGTAGCGGTAGATCAGCTGGCGCACGGCTTCCGACTCGCGCTGCAAGCCGTCGGCCACCCAGGGACTGTCGGGCGCCGTCACCAGGGTCAGATCGTAGCGCGTGGTATCGGCCAGCGCCGCCAGCGGCGCATCGGCACCATGGAAATAATGGCGGCTGTAGACCACCGTCATCAACGGCGTCGTGTCGCAAAACAGGAAATTATGCGCTTGCGCAGTGGCTGCCGCTTCGCGTTCGACTTGCGTTCGCGCAATGCCGAACTGGTCAGCCGCAACGGGCACCCTGCCCTCGGTCTCGACAAATTCACGTAAATATTCCGGTACCCATACGCTGCCGTGGCGTTCGGCCAGGGCCGCCGCCAGGGTCGACTTGCCCGACGATTCCGCGCCCAGGATGGCGACGCGCACGCACTGGCCCATCACTTGAGGACCATCGCGCTCGGCGCGGCCGGTGCCGACTTTCTCCACGCCAGCAAGCCGATGATGGCCATCACGACGAAGAAGCCATACAGCACGGCCGTCAGGGTCAGGCCCTTGTGCACATACAGCCACACGTACAGCACGTCGACGATGATCCAGGCGATCCAGTTTTCCAGCTTCTTGCGCGACAGCAGGAATTGCCCCACCAGGCTGCCTGCCGTGAGGAAACCGTCCGCATGGGGCACGTCCGTGTCCGTCGTCGTCAGCAGCCAGGCGATCAGCAGGAAGCCGACCAGCCAGCCTGCGGCGCAAGCCATCCAGCCGCGGCCATCAAGGCGCGTGACGGGCAAGGTCTTGCCGCCGCTGGCCGGATGCAGCCACTGGTACCAGCCCCAGAACGAGACGCTGATGAACAGCAGTTGCAAGGCCATGTCGCCATACAGGCGCGACTCGAAAAACACAAAACCGTAGGCGGCCGAGGAAATGATGGCGAACAGCCACGCCCAGTGATTCTGGCGGATGTTCAGCGCAACGGTTGTCAATGCCAGGACAAAGGAAATCAGTTCAAGCGGCGTGGTGGCAAAACCCAGCAGGAGAAGCGTATCGTTCATGGGAATCGTGATGAGGCTGGTGGTGCAGTATGCAATACCAGCCCTGAATAAGCAAGATTGCCTGCTCAGTGCGCTTAGGCGAAGCCGCCCTTGACGGCGCGCGCCAGCGAGCGCTGCACGATCAGCTTGTGGAAAGGCCGGATCACCAGAATGTAGGCGCGCCCCACCCCATTATGGCAATGCACGACGCTGGACATGGTGACGCTGCCATGCGGCCCCGCATCGCGGTTGCGCAGCACCGACAGGCGGAAATCCAGGTGGCTGTCATCCTCGCCCACGATGATTTCATCGTCACTGACGGCAAAGATGCGGAAGATGCCGATGCGCTTGCCTGGCCGGGCTTCCATCTGCCTGGCCGTGCGGATGCCGAAGCGCGCCACGATGGCGTCGCGCACCACCATCAGCTTGCGCGCCCAGCCCGGCTGGCTGCCCAGCAGCACGCGGGCCAGGCTTTCCATGTCCATCTGGCGCGCCTGCGCGGTCGGCAGGTCGACGGCATACGCGTCGGCCAGGTGACTGCCCGGGTACAAGGGGGCGATGCTGGCGCCGGGCGGCAAGGCCACGGCGCGTACAGCGTTGTTCATCTCTTGCATGTGCTCTCCATGTGTTCAGTGATAACATGAGCATCATACACGACAATGTGAACAGCGATAACATAGAATGACAAGCCCAAGTACTTACCATCACGGCAACCTGCGCGACACCCTGGTCGCCGCCACCATCGCGCAACTGGCGCAGCAGCACGACGCCACCCTCTCGCTGCGCGAACTGGCGCGCTCGGTGGGCGTGTCGATCGCCGCCGTGTACCGCCACTTCCCCAGCAAGGAAGCCTTGCTGGCCGACGTGGCGGCGGCCGGTTTCGCCAGCCTGATCGCCAAGTGGGAGGCAGAACTGCCGCCGCAGGGCAGCCTGCCCTCCGAACAGCGTTTTCAGCTGCTGGGCCAGCAATACATCGAATTCGCCCTGGCCGCACCGGCCCACTACAGGCTGATGTTTGAGCACCAGGACGTGCGCCAGTTCCCCGCCCTGCTGGAAGCGGCGCAGGCGTGCTTTCAGTACGTGCTGCAAACGGCCGGCGCGGCCGTGCGCGAAGCGGGCCTCGATGCGCGCTGGGACAAGGCCGCCGCCAGCGCCGGCTGGTCGCTGGGCCACGGCTACGTGATGCTGCTGCTGAGCGGCCGCCTGGCCATGGCGGACGGCGGCGACGATTTATCGCCCGCGATGGTGCCGCGCTTTTTCCAGTTGCCGGTGGAGGCGTTGCGGCAGGCGCATCAGCAAGCGGGAGAACAGCAATGACGGCCATCGCCAGATGCGCCGGCTGATCATGCAACATCCCATGGAACCATCCATTGTCCCGGGCACCGAGGGCTATGCAGACAATGCAGGGCAGCTCATCGCCCGATACGACAGCGTTGCCTTCCTGGACAAGTACCGCCCCGTTGCTCATCTCTTGCCGACGCGAGCAAGCAGCGTGCTCGACATCGGCGCCGGGACAGGCGGCGACGCGGCGTGCCTGGCAAGCCTGGGGCACACAGTGGTCGCGCTTGAGCCCGTTGCCGCATTCCGCGCAGCGGGCATGCAGGCGCACGCCCCGGCCAACATCGAATGGGTGAACGATAGCCTGCCCGCCCTGTCTGCGATAGGTGCGCGCCAAACCAGGTATGACCTGATTGTCGTCGCGGCCGTCTGGATGCATCTGGCAGCGGAAGAAAGAATGGAGGCGATGGGCAATATCAGCATATTACTCAAGCCCGGCGCAATGCTCGTCATGTCCCTGAGGCATGGACCAGCCCCTGAAGGCCGTCGCATCTTTGATGTATCCGCCAGTGAAACGGCAGAGCTCGCAATGCGGCATCAGCTCAAAGTGATACTGAATACGCAGGCGCCATCCGTGCAACTGCAGAATCGTCAGGCGGGGGTGAGCTGGTCCTGGCTTGTTTTTGAGAAATGATTCAAGCTGAAGCAGCATGCGCCAGGGAGTTGGCACGGCGCGCAGTCAGCCGAATCTAGCCATTATTTTTGAAACGCCGTCAATTTATGCACAATATTTATGCACAATATATCGTTAGACACGCTCTCCGTGATTGCCCGGCAATGCCTTGCGCTCACCTGTTTGCAACGCTTTTGCCAGCAGCATGCCCTTCACCATCCCGCCCTGTCCGCGTTCACCGGCCACGTGTGGAAAGTGGCGCAGCTCGCGCCTGGGGATTTTGCTGCGTGGGAACGCGGCTTTGCTGCCCTGGCCGTGAACGGCATGGGCGATCCCTGGCCCGATGACATCCGCATGGCCATCCCCGGGCATCTGCTCGGCGCGCTGGAGGAACTTGTTCAGCATGTGCTGGAAACGAGCGCCTGTAGCTGGTATGGCGACGACCTTCCGGCCAGCCGGCGGCAGCTGGAAGCCGTCCTTGCCATCTGTGCCAGGCATGACGTGGCGGTGCCGCAGCTTGCGCACTATGCGCAGCACGATGCGGCGCTGCGCGGCGGCTGGGGGCCGGTGCTGACGGACGAAGAAGTCAGAACCTGGCAAGCCCTGATATAACATGCGGCAGGCAACTGATCGAGCAGCCGCTCCTCTTCATGCGTACCGGCATCGACTTGCGTGACCACGGTCCGCAATCGCGCGCCTGTCCTGATTTGCTCGAAAGCATGGCACAGCTGGCCAATTGCCGGCACGTCGGCTTCCATGCACGCGTTCGTGTCAAAGCTCAGCGAAAGGGGCCGGCGTTGAAGGCAAAGGCTGACAATGCCTGATCCTTGAAGGGGGAGGCGCCCAGCACTGCCAGCGACGCGCTGCGGCAAGCGGGTCGTCCATCGTGAGCAATGACCTTGCACGATGGCAGGAATCGGGTAATCTATGCCCATCTCAATGTATAGAACGGCGACGATGAAGCGTGCAGAAGCGAGCGTTGACATGCTGTCCGGGCGCTTGCCGGCCAGCGATGAAGCACAGCGGCAAGGGCTGGCTCCCCTGCCCCTGCCATTCATCCACCAGGCAGAGGACGGCATGGCGCCTGCGCTGCAGATCACCGTCCTGCATTTCCAGCCCTATCCATTCCAGAGTGACGCCTTCCACGCGCATGGCATCGCCCTGCCCGCCGCCATCGCGCGCAGCGTGCCAAAACGGCAAGCGGAGTATTTTTTCGGCCGGCTGGCAGCGCGCGCCGCGCTGGCGCGCCTCGGCATCGTCGACGCGCAGATCGGCACCGGCGCCTCGCGCCAGCCTTTGTGGCCAGCCGGCGTGGTCGGCAGCATCAGCCACGGCGGCGGCTATGCCGCTGCGGTGGCCTTGCCGGCGCAGCGGCACGAAGCCATCGGCATCGACATTGAAGCGGTGGTCGGTGTGGAGATGCGCGAAGCCTTGCTGAGCACGGCGATCGGCCTGCCCGAGCTTGCCCTGCTGCATCAGCTCAACAGTGTGAACGCCCTGGAGTTTTTGATGACGGTGGTGTTTTCCGCCAAGGAAAGTTTTTTCAAGGCCGCCTTTCCCACGGTCGGCTACTATTTCGACTTTACCGCCGTGACACTGACCGCATTCGACGAGGCCAGGCGCACCCTGACGTTTCGGATCAACCAGACGCTGTCGCCGCGCCTGCACGCCAGCGCCCGGTTTTCCGTAGATTACGACTTGCTCGATGCGCACACCGTCATCACGCACTGCGGCTGGCGCGGATGGGTGTGATTCCTGACTAGGATCCCTGCGACGTGGACGTGACGAATATTTCGCGCATGCACACGCTCTGCGGCAGTTGGTAGGCAAACGCGATGATGCCGGCCACATCTTCCGGAGCCAGCAGGGAGTCGAGCGTGCCCAGCCACTCCTCGAACATGGCGCGGGCGGACGCCGAGGTCGTGCTGCGCAACAGGGGCGTATCGACCACGCCGGGCGAGACGGTGCTGACGCGGATGTTGTGCTCAGCCATGTCCAGCCCCAGCGCCGCCGTATAGCCGTGGACGGCAAATTTGGAAGCGCAATAGCCGGCATGCATGGGAAACGCCTGGCGGCCGGCAATCGAGCTGACATTGAAGACCGTGCCGCGCCGCTGGCGCAGCATGCCTGGCAACACACTCTGAACCAGGTTGACGCTGCCGACGACATTGGTATTGATCATCTCGGCAAACTCCGCCGCGTCCTGCCCGGCGGCCGCGGCCAGCCGCATGATGCCCGCGCTGTTGACCAGGCAGTCGACGGTGCCATGGCGCTGCTCCGCCTGGCGCACGGCGTCCTGGACTGCCTGCGCATCGCCCACGTCCAGCGCGGCACAGATGGACTGCGGCAAGTCCAGCGCCTCCAGTGCCGCCTTGCGGCGGCCGATCAGCAGCAGCGGATGGCCGGCGGCGCTGAACTGCCGCGCCACCGCCGCGCCGATCCCGGAACCGGCGCCGCTCACCACGACGAGCGGGCGGCTCAACTGGCCATCCTGGCCGGACGTTTGCGCTGGGCGCGATCCTGCACGTCGGCATACATTTCCTTGACCGCATTGGCGGTGAAATGCGCCATGTATTCGTCGAAGCCGCCTTTTTGCACGATAGGCAGCGGCGGCACGGGCAGCTTGCCGAGCAGGGCCTGGTACAGCGGGGCAATCGGATCGTTCTTGTGCGCCTGGCGGAAACCGTTGGCCGTCACCGCGGCGTTCTCGGCGCCCGAAATCGACGCGGTAGGCGTCATGTCCTCGGGGCTGACGCCGATCTGCGTCTTGACGAACTGCATGTGCTCGTCGCGCCAGGTGCGCACGTATTGATGCATATACACCACCTGGCGCAGTATGTCGGCGCGCGGGTCGCCGTGCTGCTGCAGCAACGCCAGCACGATCTGCTGCAGCCGCTCGTCGTCGCCTGCCAGCTGTTCATCCATCGCCGCCAGTTGCAGGCGCAGGGCTTTGACCAGCGACGGATAAATCGTCAGGAACAAGCCCTTGCGCAAGTTGTGCGAATGCGAGCCGCTGGTGATGCCGAGCGCCGGGCGGATGGCGAAATACGCTTTCGGGCTGAGCGTGCGGACGATGGGACGGATGTTGTCGGTCACCACTTGCAGCAGCTTGCTGCACAGCGCCAGCGAGCGCGCATGCGTGCCGAACGTGGCTTGCTCGTTGCCCAGCAAGGCAACGATGATCTCGCTGGACACTTCATTGACCAGGCCCACCAGCACTTCGCTGATCTGGTGATAGGCGCGAAATTGCATCAGGCAGGTCGGATCCTTGAGGTCGACGCAGTTGACCGCTTCGCGCACTTCATCATTTTGAATCAGGCGCTGATAGAACAGGCCAGCGTCCTCGCCCGCCTCGCGCCGCACGCCGGGCAGGCGCACCTGCTCCATGGCGCTGAGCCAGATCGACTCGTAATTGCTGTTGACGAAGCTGTGGAAGAAGACAAAACGCTGCGGATCGTCGAGATCCTTGTCGCCCAGATCGCTGTACTGCTCTGTGGCCTCGGCCCGCAGGATGGCGTGCATGCGCGCGGCCTGCACCAGATAATCCTGGAAGACGACCGAATCGCGGATGCTGATGCTGTCGCCCTGCTGGCCGCCCTGGTCCACCTGCACCAGCAACTGGGACAGGCTGTACAGGGTTTCGTGGAAACGATTGGCCCAGCCGATCTTCAGCGACGCGTCGGCCATGTGGCCGCGCTTGACGTCGTCCGTGATGCGGCGCGCCAGCACCACCAGATTATTCAGGCAAATCTCGGCGCCACGGAAGATGGCGATGGCCGCGCGGGCCGGCACCGCATGGCCGCTATTGTTGATCAGGCGGTCCAGGTACTTAATGCCATGCAATAACTCGTAGTTGGCCAGCACGGCAGTACAGTCGATCTCGCCATTCGTGGCGAATGCGGCACGGCGATGGCGGATTTCCTCTTCGTCAAAGGATTTGGCCAGCAGCTTGGTGGTGGCGTGTTCCTCGGTGACCGGCAAATTACTTTTGCTCTGCAAATACGCGCGCACATCGTCCAGAATGGCTTGCGTGGCGGAGACGGTTGGGGTTTCCATTAAATTCCTCATAGGGCGACAAGGTCAGGGCTGCAGGCAGCAGCCGGCGGGCGAATCGCGGACAAGTATAGAAATCTCTCCCCTGCGCCGAAACTGTCATTTCCTCCAGTTATACGGGGAACCCATCTGTAGTCCAATGGCCCGCTCCAACCGCCCCTACTACACTGGATCCCCGCATGAGTCCTTCATCTTCACGCGACACCCTGCAACAACTGCGTCAGCACATGGCGCGGCTGTACGGCCTGCCGGTGCAACTCAGCCTGCTGGCGGCCCTGCTGCACGCCTGCCAGCACATCTACGGACAACGCACGCAAATATTGCTGCACTGGGCGGGACTGCCCTTGACGCCGGCCGGCGACGACGCGTCGGCCTGGCTGCGGCAACTGCTGGACGCCTGCGAAGCGCCGGCGGCGGGCAGCGCCCCCGGCCGCCCCGCGCAGGCATTGACGCTGGCCAGGATCGAAGTGCGCACGCCCCAGCGCAGCGTGATACTGGCGCCGTGCGATCCGATGCCATCCGACGACTGGAGCATCCGCGGCGCGCCCGGCGGAGAGGCGCTGCAACAGGCCTGGCAACAGGCCGCCGCCACGCTGGCGCAAACGCTGGAGGCCGAATCGCTGGTCGAACTGTCGCGCGCGCTGGGCCTGCCGCCGGCCGCCAAGCCGCAGCCGGCGCTGTACCTGGTGCATGGCGCCGACGGCAGCGCGGCGCCCTTCGCCGCCCTTGCCGCCCGCCTGGATTGCCGCGTGTTCGCGTTCAACCTGCGCCAGGCCGGGCGCCGCCAGCCAAGCATACAGGCCCTGGCGGCGCACTACGTCAGGCGCATGCTGAGCGGCCCGCCCGCGGCGGCCTACCGCATCGGCGGCCATTCCTTCGGCGCCATCGTCGCTGCCGAAATGGCGACGATATTGCGCAGCGTCGGCAAGCAGGTCGACCAGGTGGTGCTGCTGGATCCGTCGCTGGCCATGGCCGCGCGCGACCGCCAGAGCGACGCCGGCAACGAAATGCTGACCCTGTATCTGGCCCTGCATCCCGAGATGACCGAGCAGCAAGTCACAGGACACATGGATGCCGATGAACTGGCCGCGCGCATCGCGCAGCGCATGCCCAAGGGCCGCATCGACGAAGTGTTAAGCAACCGCCACGCCTGCCTGGCCCTGCTGCAGCGCTACCGGCCGACGCCGGGCGGCGCCGACGGCGCCAGCTGCCTGCGCCTGCATGCCCGCCAGCCTTTCATCGCCAGCTGGAACGCGGCGGCCATGGCGCACCGCCAGCCCGGCATCGAAGTGCCGGGCAACCATTTTTCCATGCTGGCCGAGCCCCATGCCGGCAGCCTGGCCCAACTGATACAAACGCACCGAGACTCCAACCATGACCACTCCTTACACTCCTGAATATCCCCATCAGCTGGTCGAGCGCCAGGCCCGCCTGACACCCGCGCTGCCAGCCCTGTGCTCGGCCGCCGGCAGCGTGTCGTATGGCGAACTCAATGCACGCGCCAACCGCCTGGCGCGGCTGCTGCAAACGGTGCATCAGGTGCGGCCGATGGACAGCGTCGCCGTCTGCAGCGCGCATGAGCCAAGCCGTTCGCTGCTGTTGCTGGCGCTGGCCAAGTGCGGCGCCGTGTACGTGCCCGTGGATATCGAATGCCCCACCGAGCGCCTGCAGCGCATAGCGCAACAGGCCGGCGTGCGCCTGCTGCTGACGGCGCTGAGCGAGCGCCGCATGGCGGCCGAGACCACGCTGAACGTGCTGCCGTGCGCGCAAGCCGAGCTCGCTGCCCGCGACCTGTCCGACGCCGACATGGCGCCGCTGGTGCCGGTGACGGCGCCGCTGTACATCATCTTCACCTCCGGCTCGACGGGCCAGCCCAAGGGCGTCGCCGTCTCGCACGCCGCCGCCTACAACCATTTCAGCTGGATCGTGCGCTACCTGAACGTCACGGCCGGCGACTGCTGGCTGCAAAGCATACATCCGTGCTTCGATCCATCGATGCATGAATTGATGGCGCCGCTGATGGTCGGCGCCCGCATCGCCTTCCTCGGCGGCGAGCGCAACATCGACGGCGACCGCATCGTCGACGCCATCGAGCGCCACCAGGCGACCCACATGACCACGGTGCCTACCATGCTCACCCTGATCCTGCAAACGCCGGGCGTGGAGCGCTGCACCTCGATGCGCGCGATGTGCGTCGGCGGCGAGGTCTTCCGGCCGGCGCTGGCGGCACGCGCCAGCGCGCTGCTGCCGGCGGCCGGCATCTACAACGTCTACGGCCCCACGGAAGCGACCATCATGGCCAGCGCCTGGCGCTACGACGGCCAGCCCGCCGATTCGCTGCCGATAGGCGAGCCGGTGCCGCACACGCGCTTTTACCTGCGCGACGGGGAAGGCCGGGTGCATCGGCTCAGTCCCTTCCTCGAAGGCGAGCTGTGCATCAGTGGCGCCGCGCTGGCCAACGGCTATGTCAACGATGCGGCCGAAACGGCGCGCAAATTCATCGCCAATCCGCTGCCGGAGCCGGAAGCGCCGCAGCTGTACCAGCGCCTCTACCTGACCGGCGACGTCTGCCGCGTCGACGCCGACGGCGAGCTGCATTGCATCGGCCGCGTCGATGACCAGGTCAAGGTCAACGGCCAGCGCGTCGAACTGGCGGAAATCGAGGCCACGCTGCTCGATTCCGGCCTGCTGGACGACGTCACCGCCCTGCTGGCGGGCACACGCCTGGTCGCGGCGCTGGTGCCGGGCGCGGGCGCCGCCGACGACGCCCGCTGGCTCGAGCGCCTTGCCGCCCACGCCGCCCGCGCCCTGCCGCCCGCCTGGTTGCCCAGGCAATACCTCCCGCTACGCGAAATCCCGCGCCAGGCACTGAGCGGCAAGGCGGACCGCAAAGCCTTGCAGGCGATGTTCGCCAGCGACAACGTGGCGGCGCCCCTGCCGCACGCCGCGCGCGACTCCGCGCAGGCGGGCGCCTGCATAGAGCGGCTGGCGGCGGCCCTGGCCGACACCCTGGGCATGCCTGGCGCCGCGCTGGAGCACGACCTGCCGTTTGCCGAACTGGGACTCGATTCGCTCGGCGTGCAAGTGTATGCGCTGCGCGTGAGCACGGACTTCGGCGTGCGCCTGCGTGCCGAGGAACTGTTTGAATTCTTCACGCTGGAACTGCTGGCGCAAGCCATCGCCGCGCGGCAGGACAGCAGCGCCGACTCCCTGGCCCACGCCGGGGCATAAGGATGAGCATGCAAACCAGCAGCGATATCTGCATCATCGGCGGCGGCATCAGCGGCCTGTATCTGGCGCTGCGGCTCAAGCGCAGCGCGCCGCAATTGCGCATCCAGCTGTTCGAGGCGCTGGAGGCGGTCGGTGGCCGCGTGCAGACCGAACCCATGTTGAGCGGCCAGTTCCGCGCCGAATTCGGCGCCGTGCGCATCGAACCGGACCTGCAGCCCTTGATGGACCAGTTTGTGCAGCAACTGGGCATCGCCACCAGCGCCATCACCTCGCATGAAGCTTGCTCGGCGATCCGGCCCGACCTGACGCGCCTGACGCCGGCCGAACGGGCCGTGGCCGAGCAGGCCGCCGGCGGCGACGTCGCCTGGGCGCTGCTGTGGCATGGCATCGCGCAGGTCATCGGCACGCAATGGCCGCTGGCCAGCGACCATCTGGAACGTCCGGCCCGCGCTGAGGAAAAGGCCAGCTTCCGGCGCCTGGCGCAGTTTGGCGGACGCCCGCTGTACCAGCAGGGCATGTGGAACGTGCTGAGCGAGGTGCTGAGCCATGAAGCCGTCGAATTCACCCGCGAAAAAGGCGCGTTCTACAATTTCAAGAACCAGAATCCCAACGCCGCCGACTGGATCTGCCAGCTGCTCGACATGCGCCTGATGCAGCGCCCCTCGTACATTCCGCAGGGCGGCATGCAGGCGCTGATCGACGCCGCCGAACAGGCCGTGCGCGCGGCCGGCGTCGAGATCCATGTGCGCCACCAGTTGCTGGCCTTTGGCGAACGCGCCGATGGCGCACTCGATCTGCAGTTGCTGCATGACGGCGAACGCGTGACGCTGCGCACGCGGCGCCTGATCCTGGCCCTGCCGCGCAGCGCCCTGGAAGCGCTGGCGCCGTCGCTGCCCGCGCCGGTGCAGGCCAGCCTGGACGCCGTGCTGTGCTTCCCCATCGTCTGGGCCTCGTGCGTGATGGCCGATCCCTGGTGGGCGCCCGGTACCCCGCCCGGCAGCGGCGAAGGCGCCACCACCCGCGCCGCCCATTTCGAGTCGCATCCCGAGCAGCCCGAAGCCTACGGCCTGGCGATGTTCTACAACGACGACCCCTGGTGCCACTACTGGGCCAACCTGACCGACACGCCAGGCGCGCGCTTCCCGCACAAGGGCCGGCCGGTGCACAGCAGCGACGAGCGCCTGCGGCAAGCCCTGGTGCGCACCTTGCAGCAGACCTTTGGCCGCGACGACGAGCCGCAGCTGCTCGAATGGGGCTTGTGCGACTGGAGCGCGGCGCCGTTCGGCGCCGGTGTGCATTTCTGGAAACCCGGACGCGATTCGGAACAGGTGATGCGCACCCTGGCCGCATTCGCCCTCGGCGACGACGGCCGCGCGCCGCAGGTGCATATCTGCGGCGAGGCCTATTCCGACTTCCAGGGCTTTTTCGAAGGCGCGCTGCGCTCGGCCCAGCGCGTGCTGCAGGCGCTGCCGGCGAACGCGACTTCCTCCCATCAAGGATCAGACCATGAATGCCACTAATCTCCCCGCCCCGAGCGACATCGCCATCGTCGGCATGGCTTGCGAACTGCCCGGCCAGGCCGATACCCTGGCCGGTTTCGAACATGTGCTGATGCACGGCATCGACGCCACCAGCGCCTTGCCAGCCGAGCGCTTCGACAGCGCCACCCGCGACGGCCTGGCCGCCGCCGCCCGCCATGGCGGCTATCTGCAACGCTCGCCATGGATGTTCGACGCCGGCTGCTTCGGCATCGCGCCCAAGGAGGCCGCCTACATGGATCCGCAGCACCGCCTGCTGCTCGAATGCGCCTACCACGCGCTCGAGGATGCCGGCCTCGATCCGGCGGCGCTGCGCGGCAACCCGTGCGGGGTGTTTGTCGGCGTCAGCACCAGCGATTTCGGCCGGCGCATGGCGGCCAGCGGCGACTACAACGGCTACCTCAGCCGCGGTGCGCTGGGCAGCATGGCGGCCGGCCGGCTGTCCTACCATTTCGGCCTGGAAGGCCCCAGCCTGGTGGTCGACACGGCCTGCTCGTCGTCGCTGGTGGCGCTGCACCAGGCCGTTTCAGCGCTGCGCGAAGGGCGTTGCAGCATGGCCATCGTGGCGGGCGTGTCGCTGATCCTGGCGCACGACTACAGCGCCGACCTCGCCGCTGCCGGCATGCTGGCGGCCGACGGCCGCTGCAAGCCCTTCACCCGCCATGCCGACGGTTTCTCGCGCGGCGAAGGCGTCGGCGCCATCGTGCTGCTGCCGGCCGCCGACGCGGCGGCGCGCGGCATGCGCGCGTACGCCCACGTGCTCGGCAGCGCCATCAACAGCGATGGCCGCAGCAACGGCATCACCGCGCCATCGAAAAGCGCCCAGCGCCGCCTGATGGAACAGGCGCTGCACAGCGCCGGCCTGACGCCGGCACAGGTGTCGCACATTGAAACCCACGGCACCGGCACCGCGCTGGGCGACCGTATCGAACTGGACGCGCTGGGCGAGGTATTCGGCCGGCGCGACACGCCGCTGTTCCTCGGCGCCGCCAAGGCCAACATCGCCCACTGCGAGGGGGCCGCCGGCATTGCCGGCATCATCAAGATGGCGCTGAGCCTGCATCGGCGCCGCATCGCGCCGCACTGCTTTGCGCACGATATCGATGCGGCCGTCGCCAGCGCACTGCCGCAGGCGGTGCTGCCCGCGCAAGCGCTGGCCTGGCCCGGCGACAGCCGCCGCATCGGCGGCGTCAGCTCCTTCGGCATGAGCGGCAGCAATGCCCACGTGCTGCTGGGCGAAGCGGCCGACGCGCCGCTGGCGGCGCCGGAGGTCGCGGCCGACGGCCCGCAGCTGCTGCAGCTGTCGGCCCGCAGCACCGGGGCACTGCAGGCCCTGGCGCAAGACTATGCTGGCTGGCTGGCGCAGCCGGACGCTCCCGCCGCCGCGGCCGTCTGCCACGCTGCGCTGTTCCAGCGGCAACAGTGGAACCAGGCCCGGCTGTCAGTCGCGGGCAACAATGCATCCGAACTGGCAGCGCAACTGCTCCGGCGCCTGGACACGCCCTTGCGCCCCCGCCCGGCCTCGGCGCGGGTCGCACTGGTATTTACCGGCCAGGGCAGCCAGTACACCAACATGGCGCGCCAGCTGTACCAGCAAAATACCCTGTTCCGCTCACTGCTGGAGCCGCTGGCCGCCCGCCTCGACCATCTGGCGGGCGAGGATACGCACATCCTCGACGCACTGTTTGCCGGCGACGCCGGGCTGCGCCAGCCGAGCGGACGCGAGCGTCAACGCAGCGCCCAGCTGTCGCTCTTCCTGATCGAATATGCGCTGGCCGAATTCTGGCGCGCGCTGGGCTTGCGGCCGGTGGCGGTGCTGGGCCACAGCGTTGGCGAATACGCCGCTGCCTGCGTGGCCGGCGTGATGGACTTCGACGTGGCCGTGCGCATGCTGCTGGCCAGGGCCGACGCCATGGAAGCGGCCTGCGCCGCCAGCGACTCGGCCATGCTGGCCGTGGCCGCCACGCCGCAGCAGCTGGCACCGTTGCTGGCGCGCATCTGCGCCAACGAACCGGCGCTCTGGATCGCCGTGCGCAATAGCGCCCAATCGGTGGTGGTGGCGGGCCGCGCCACGGCGCTCGCGCAACTGTCCCAAGCCGCCGCGGACGCCGGCCTGGTTTGCACGCCGCTGGCCACGCGGGGCGCCTTCCACACGCCGCTGATGGCGCCGGCCGCCGCGCAATTCGCCGCCGCCTGCGCGGCGATCGCGCCGGCGCTGCGCGCGCCGGCCGCCGCCGTGCGCTTTTATAGCTCGGTCGACAGCGACGACCCGGCCGCGCTGGAGCAAGGCGTCGATCAGCTGCGCTACTGGAGCGAGCAGATTCAGACGCCCGTCAATTTTGCCGACGCCATTGCCCGCCTGCTGGCGGACGGGCCGGACCTGGTGCTGGAAATCGGCCCGCGCGCCGTGCTGACCCCATTGACGGCCAGCGCCGCGCGCCTGGCCGGCCGCGCCATCGTCTGCCTGCCCAGCCTGGACATGCGTCACGACGACGTGCCCACCGTGCTGCGCGCGCTGGGCAGCCTGAGCGAACATGGCGCGCTCGATCCACGCCAGGCGATGCGGCAATTCGCCGTCCAGGCAGAACGCCCCGTGCCAGCCGGACTGCCGCTGTACCCGTTCCAGCGCGAGCACGTCCAGCCAGCGTCGTGGCAAACCAGCCTGCCGGCCCTGGGCAGCGCCGCCATGGTGCCAGTGCCGCCCGTCGCGGCGCTGGCGATACGCCATGAACTGAGCCTCGACCCGCAGGCCGGCGACAGCTGGCTGCAGCAGCACGTCATCGATGGCGCCGCCGTCCTGCCCGGCATGTACTACCTGTCCAGCGCCTTCAGCCTGGCGCAGCGCTGGCTGCCGCAGGCGGCGGATGCCGCTGCGCAGCAATTGACACTGCGCGACCTGCTGATCCATCAGCCGCTGGCGCTGGCGGCCGACGCCCCTGCCGCGCTGACGGTGGACATCGGCGGCCCGGATACACGGCAGTCGTATCAGCTGCGCTACAGCGCGCCCGGCCATGCGCGGGCGCTGCACGCCGAAGTGCGCGCCGGCTGGAACGCAATGCCACAGCCCGACAACGCGGACGCCCCGGGAGCGGCGGCGCAGTGGGACGATGCCGCGCCCTTCTATGACCATTACCGTGCCCGCGGCGTCAGCTATGGCCCCCTGTTCCAGCGGGTGCAGGCCAGCCACCGGGTATCGGATAGCGAACTGTGGGGACGCATCCTGCCGCCGGAGGCGCCCACGGCCAGCCTGCCGCTGTGGCACGCGGCCCTGCTCGACAACTGCCTGCATACCCTGGGCATCTGCGCCGGCGACCCGCAGCAGGCCTACGTGCCGGTGTCGGTGGGCAGCGCCTGGTTCGACGCCAGCGCGGCCTGGAACGCCAGCATCCTTTGCCAGGCCGTGCTGCGGCCGGCGCCCGCCGGTTTCCTCGATGGCGAACTGCGGCTGTATTCCGGACAGGGCCGCTGCATCGGCGTCTTGAGCGAAGTGAGCTGCGCGGCCCTGGGCGCCGCGGCCATGCCTGCCGCCCTGCCGCTGCACGCGGTCGACTGGGTGGCGTACACGGCGCCCGCAGGCTTGCCGGCCCGGCCCGCCGCCGGCGAGCAATGGTTGCTGGCAGCGGCCGCCAACAGCAGCTTGCCGGCGGCATGCGTGCAATGGCTGGCGGAGGCCGACGTGCATACCCGCCATGCGCAGTGGGACGCCGACGGCAAGCTGCATGGCGCGGAATCGGCCACGGCACCGCTGCGCACCATCCTGGTATTGCTCGACCCGGCCCACCCGCAGCCGGCGGATGCGGCTGCACTGGCGCACTGGGTACGCAACTGGCGCGAAACGCTGCAAGTGCTGCTGGACCGGCAGCCCGGCCAGCCTTTGCAGCTGTGCCTGGCCGAGGTGGCCGCGCACGCCGATGGCGAGGCCGCGCACACCCGCCGCGCCCTGGCGCAAGCGCTGGCAACGAATTTGCGCAGCGAACTGCCGGCGCTTGACGTCAGTTGGCTGGACAGCGACGCCGGTGGCGCAGCCATCGCCGCCGCGGCCTGCGCCGTGCGGGCGCAGCCGGCGGGACTGGCCGACGGCGGCATCGCCGCCAGCCTGTGGCGGCTGCGCGCCGGCATTCTGGCGCAACGGCGCACGCTGCGCGTGGCGCAGCCCACGGCGCCGGACCAGCCTTGCTGCCGCGCCGACGGCACCTACTGGATCAGCGGCGTTTTCGGCGGCATAGGCCGCCACCTGGCCGAGCACCTGGTGCGCCATGCTGGCTGCCGCAGCCTCGTCCTCATTACCCGCGCGGCGCCAACGGAGGAACAACAGGCCTGGCTCGCGCAACTGGCCACGCAGGGCGTGGCGCTGCAACTGCTGCTGGCGGACCTGAACGATACGGCGTCGGCCAGCGCCGCGCTGGAAGCGTGCGGCGCGCCCATGCACGGCCTGTTCCACCTGGCCGGCAGCCTGGATGACCGCCCCATCGGCGACATCGACGCGGCGCAATTGCAGCAAGTGCTCGGCGCCAAGCTGGGCGGCGCATGGCTGCTGCACCGGCACGCCGCGCGGCATGCGGAACTCGACTATTTTGTCCTGTTCTCGTCGCTGGCCGCGCTGCTGGAATCGCCAGGCCAGCTCGCTTATACGGCCGCGAATGCGGGATTGCAGCTGCTGGCGGCGCAACGCCGGCACGATGGCCTGCCCGCCACCGTGATCGACTGGGGACCGTGGGACGGCGCGGGCATGATGCGCGGCCTGACGCAGGGCAAACGTTCGCGCGCGCTGCGCCAGCTGGCACCGATGGCGCCGGCACGCGGCTGCGCCACGCTCGCCGCGCTGCTGGCCGGCCCGGAACGCGACGGCCATTACGCCGTGTACGCGCTGGCGCCCGCCGCCGCGGCAGGCCAGGAGCAGCCATGCGCCAGCGCCGGCACGAACGCGGACGGCGACCTGCTGGCCCAGCTGATCGCCAGCGAAACAGGACATGCCGCCAGCACGCTCGACGAGCAGGCGACGCTGGAACAGCTGGGCCTTGATTCGGTGGGCCTGATCCGCATTCGCAGCGAACTGCAAAGCCAGCTGGGCCACAGCATCCCCGTGGCGCTGCTGCTGGCGGGCGGCACGCTGGCGGAACTGCGGCAACGCCTGGCCGGCCTGCAGCCGGCGGCCGCCGCGCAGGCACCCGACACCGTCCCGGCCGCCGGGCCGGCCACGCCGCGCATTCCCCTGTCGCCCGGGCAGTTTTCGCTGTGGTACGAACAGCAGCGCCAGGATGCGGGCAACGCCTATCAATGCGCCATCGGCTGGCGCATCGACGGCACCGGCCTGGACATGGCGGCCCTGCAGGCCCGCTGGGAGGCACTGATCGCCGCGCACGAATTGCTGCGCGCAACCGTCGATGGCGGCGACCAGGAGACGGGACCCGCCTATGTCGTGCATGCGCCAGCCACGGTCCAGGCGGCCAACGCCATCCGGCAACAGCCGGTGCAAGATGAGGCGGCGGCGCTGGCGCACATCGCCGACATGCTGGCGATGGCCCCTTCGCTGCACGACAGCTTTGCCACGCGCGTGACGCTACTGCGCGCGCACGACGGCACCGGCTACCTGGTACTGAGTTCCAACCATGTGCTGATGGACGCCAGCGCCATGTTTTACGTCGGCCAGCAACTCGCCGGCGCCCTCTGCGGACTGGCGCCGGCCGACAGCCCCGGACCGGTGGCGCAGTACCGCGACTTTGCCGCCAGCCAGCGCCAGCTCGGCGCGGACGCCGTGGCGCAAGCGGCAGACCACATCGCGCCACAGCTGCTGGCGCAAGACGGCAGCCTGCTGCGTCTCGATTTGCCGTATGAGCGCACGCCGGCGCCGTCGGCCGCGGGCGACAGCGTGGCGATTCCCCTGTCCGCCGAAGCGATGCAGCGGCTGCGCGCCCTGCCCGCCAGCCGCCGCGCCAGCGTCTGCCTGGCGGCCTGGCTGCTGCTGCTGGCGCGCTACAGCGGCCAGCAGCGCGTGCTCACCGGCGTGGCGTTCAACGGCCGCACCCAGCAACGCTGGCGTCACACGGTCGGCCACTTCGTCAATGTGCTGCCGCTGGTGCTCGACATCGACGAAAACGGCAACAGCACGGCGCTGGAACGCAGCGTCTCGGGCGCCCTGTTCGACCTGCTCGATTTCCAGGATATTCCGCTGGCCCAGCTGATGCGCGACGAGCGGCTGAAGGCGGCCGTGCAGGGCCACGATCCCCTGCAAAGCTATTTCAACTTCTTCGACGCCACGGAAATGCATCTGGAGGCAGGCGCCGCCAGACTGACGCCGCTGACGATCCCGCAACAGCTGGCGCAGTTCGACCTGAGCCTCTGGATCACGCAATACCAGGGGCATTGGGACATGCTGCTGAAGTTCCGCTGCAGCGCCTTCAGCCAGCCCACCATGGCGCGCATGGCAGCGCACTATGCGGCGCTGCTGGCGCAGCTGGCGGCCGGCAGCGACGACGCCGTGGCGCACCTGTCGATGCTGTCGGCTGCCGAACAGCACTGCCTGCTGGGCGGCCAGGGTCCAGGCACGGCGCCGCTCGCCGCCGCCACGCCGGCCGGTGCGCGGGCATTGCCGGTATACCAGCAATTCCTGCTGCAGGCCGAACGCCATCCCGCGGCCGTGGCGCTGGAATGGGACGCGCATAGCCTCAGCTATGCGCAATTGCGGCACCATGTCCAGCAGCTGGCCTCGCAACTGGCGGCGCTGGGCATCGGCAAGGAGCACACGGTCGGCCTGATGATGCCGCGCGCGACCTGCCCGGAATCGGTGATCGCGATTCTGGCGCTGTGGCAATGCGGTGCCGCCTATGTCGCGCTGGACCTGCAGCATCCGCCGCAACGCTCGCTGTACATGCTGCAGACGGCACGCTGCGCCTTGCTGCTGACGGCTGGCGAACGCCCCGGCACGGAGATGCAGGCGCTGCTGCGGGCGCAGGCGCAACTGGGCGTGCTGGAAATCGTCCTCGGGCAAGCGCTGTCGGTGCAGGTGCGGCAGGCGGTCGTGGTGCCGCCGGCCGAGCGGCTGGAGCCGAACAGCCCGTATGCGGACGGCGGCGGCGACCTGGCGTATGTGCTGTACACCTCCGGCAGTACCGGCATGCCCAAGGGCGTGCTGGTCGAGCATGCGGGCCTGAGCGAGCGCCTGGCGTGGATGGCGGAATATTTCAGCTTTGGCCCCGGCGACAAGTTCCTGCAAGGCACGGTGCTGACGTTCGACATTTCCGTCCCGGAGTACTGCCTGCCGCTGATCTGCGGCGGCACCGTGGTGCTGCTGCCGCATGGCGCCGCTGGCAGCGCGCACGTGGCCGCCTGCCAGGCGCACGGCGTGACGATGATGAGCACCGTACCGTCGCTGCTCAACCTGCTGGTCACCGAGCTGGCCGCCTGCCACAGCCTGCGTCACGTCATCTCCGTGGGCGAGGCGCTGATGCGGCCCGTGGTGCAACAATGGCTGGCCTCTGGCACGGCAACGGTGCTGCACAACCTGTATGGCCCGACCGAAGCCACCATCTACGCCACCTTCCATGCCTGCCGCGCCTTGCCGCACGGCAGCGGCGCACTCATCGGCAAGCCCTGTCCCGGTGTCAATTGCTGGGTGCTGGACAAGCTGGGACGGCCGGTACCGGCGGGCGTGGCAGGTGAACTGTACCTGGGCGACAGCGGGGTCGCACGCGGCTACATCGGCACGGTGCGCCAGCCCGATCCGTTCTACGGCAATCCGCAGCAGACGCCGCAGCGGCGCATCTACCGCACGGGCGACATCGTCAGATGGACCGCCGAGGGCGAACTGGACTACATTGGCCGCAATGATTTCCGCGTCAAGCTGCGCGGCCAGCTGATCGAACTGGGCGAGATCGAGCATGCTCTGCTGGCGCAGCCCGGCGTCCAGCATGCGTGTGCGCTGGTGATGGAAATCGGCCAGCCCGGTGCGACGACACGCCAGATCATGGCGGCCGTGATCGCCCGCACGCAAGCCGATGCCGCGTTGCTGCAACGGCTGCGCCAGCGGCTGCCCGAGTACATGCTGCCATCGCAACTGTTCCAGTTCGACGCCTTCCCGCTCAACAGCAGCGGCAAGGTCGACCGCGCGGCACTGAGCGCCCTGTTGACGCAGCGGCTGGCACAGCAGCGCGAGCAGCGCCTGCCCGCCACGGCGGCGGCCCTGACGCCGCTGCAGCAGCGCATCTGTGCGCTGTGGCAGGAATTGCTGCAAGTGCCGGTGGTGGACGTCGACGAGAACTTTTTCCAGCTGGGCGGCGATTCGCTGGTGCTCACGCGCATGGTGCTGGCCGTGGAACGCACGCTGGGACTGCGCATCCAGTTCGGCCGTTTCGTCAGCAATCCCACCATCAACGGCTTGCTGGCGGCCGATGCGGCCGAGGATACGGCACCGCCCCGGCGCGCCTACGCGGCCGACCTGGAACGCATGGGCGATCTGCCGCCATTTCCCGCTGGCGCCACGCCGGGCAAGGCCGTGATGCTGACCGGCGCCAGCGGCCACCTCGGCATGCATCTGCTGCACGCGCTGCTGAACGAAAGTTCGGCCAGCATCGTCCTGCCGCTGCGTGGCGACGACGGCATGGCGCGCCTGGCGGCCCGCTATCGCCGCCTGTTCCATGCGGACTTGCCGTCGCAACGGCTGAGCGTGCTGCAGGCCGACCTGGCCTTGCCGTCGCTGGGCATGTCGGCCGCCGACTACGCCGCCTGCCGCGCCAGCGTCGGCCAGGTGATCCACGCGGCGGCGCACGTGAATCACGCCGCCGACTATGGCTCCATGCGCGACGGCAACGTGGGCGCCACCCGCAATGTGCTGCTGTTCGCGGCGCAGGCCGGCGCGGCGCACGTGCATCATATGTCGACCCAGTTCACCGAGCTGGCCGACTTGCCGGAAGCGCCGCTGGCCGCCTCCAGCCTGGAAGCAATCGCTTCCGGCTACGAGCAGTCCAAGCTGGCGGCCGAGCTGCAAGTGACGCAGGCGATGGCACTGGGCTATCCGGCCACGGTGTACCGCCTGCCCCTGATGTTCGACGACAGCGACACGCGCCTGTACACGCAAAACCACTTTGTCGCGCTGGCCGTCAAATGCCTGCAGATGGATGCCTACCCGGATCTGCCGATGCCCGTCACGCTGCTGCCCACGGCGCTGGTGGCCAGTTACGTGGCAAGGCGCAGCAAGTTGTGCACGGCGCCGGGGGTACGCAACCTCAGCCTCGGGCCCTTGGCGTTCGACACGCTCGCCGCGGCCCTGCGCCCCACGCTGCAGGCCACGCCTGCCGCGCGCTGGGTCGAGCGCAGCAGGCAGGAGACGGCGGAAGACGATCCCTTCTTCCGCCTGCTGCCGCTGTATGCCGACCTGGGCGAGCCGCAGCCCGCGCAGGCGCCGTCGCGGCAGGTGGCCAATGACGAGTTCCTGCGCGAACTGGCGCAACTCGAACTGCGCGAGGTACGCGACGCCGCCACGCTGCACAACTTTGCCGTCAGCAGCCTGCGCCGCCTGGCCCAGGCAACCGATTAACGCCTTGCCGGCCGGGGTGCAGCCGCACCCCGGCCCATTTTTGATGAGTTCATGATGAAATCCAGACTGGTTTACCTCGCCCTGTTCAGTACCATTTTCGCCGATGCCGCCGGCATCGGCATCGTCTATCCGACCCTGACCCCGCTGCTGCTGGGCGATGCGTCGCCGCTGTTCGACGCCAGCCAGGGGCCGGCCTTCCGCTCGGCCGTCTACGGCCTGCTGCTGGCCATCTATCCGCTGATGATGTGCCTCGGCTCGCCCTGGCTGGGCGCCCTGTCGGACCGCAAGGGCCGCAAGCCCGTACTTCTGCTGTGCTTGCTCGGCAATGCCGGCGGCATGGCGCTGACCGCCTTTGGCGTCTGGCAAGGCAGCCTGGTACTGATCTGCTGCGGCCGGGCGCTGGCCGGCATCACGGCCGCCAGCCTGCCGGTGGCGCAAGCGGCCATCATCGACCTGAGCACGACCGACAGCAAGGCCGCCAACCTCGCGCTGGTGACGGCCGCCAACGGCATCGGCTTCGTTGCCGGGCCGCTGCTGGGCGGCATCATGCACCAGCAGGGCGCGGCGCTGTGGCTGCCCTATCTCTGGGCGGCGCTGCTGCCGCTGGCCAGCGCCGTGCTTGTCCTGCTGTGCTACACGGATACCCGCGCTTTGTCGACCGACAACACCCATCCGTGGCGCAATCTGTGGCAGATGCTGTGCCGTCCCGAGCTGCGCCATCCCTTGCTGCTGCTGGCCATCTTTTTACTCGGCTACTACATGTATTTCAACTACATGGCCGCGTTTGCGCTGCTGCATTACAGCTTTGACGCCTGGCAGGAAGCCCAGCTGCTGGCGTATTACTCCACCTGCTTTGCCCTTGCCATGCTGTTTATCGTGCCCTGGGCCACCCGCCGCTTTGCGCTGGAGCGCATCCTGCCCATCAGCCTGTCCATCCAGCCGCCGCTGGTCGCTGCCGTGGCCCTGGGCGATGCGCCTGCCGTGCTATGGCTGCTGACCGGCCCGCTGGCGATCGCCGTCGCCACGACCTATGTCTGCCTGCTCAGCATTGCTTCCAACCGCACGCTGACGGAGCGCCAGGGACAGCTGATGGGCTTGATCTCTTCGATCAATGCCCTGGCCTGGGGTGTCGCGCCGCTGATCACGGCGGCCCTGCAGCCCCTGTCGACCTTGCTGCCGATCATGGTGGCCGCGCTGGTCTTGCTCGCTGGCGTGGCGTGCATGCTGCTCGCGCGCCAGCGCCAGCTGCAAGCGGGCGGCGCCAAGTGAACGGCGCGCCACCTGTCATTTCCTACAGGGGTGGCGGGCCGGCGATTGCTGATACATTGCGGCTTTGTCCGAATTAACCTGCTGAAAGGACTGCGATGTCTTCGTCCCCCTACGTCCTCCCCCATCCACTCGGCCTGCGCCGCGTGGTCGTCACAGGCATCGGCATGCTGACCCCGCTGGCGGTGGGCGCCGAGCGCACCTGGCAACGGCTGCTGGCCGGCCACAGCGGCATCGGCGTGCTGGACCGCTTTCCCGCCGCCCACCTGCCGGCGCGCATCGCGGGCCAGCTGCCGGCGGCCGGGGAAGAAGGCGGTTTTCGGCCCGAGGACTGGGTCGAACGCAAGGAACTGAAGAAAATGGATCCGTTCATCGTCTACGCCATCGCCGCAGCCACCGAAGCGCTGCGCGATGCCGGCTGGGCGCCGGCCGAGCTGGCGGAACAGGAACGCAGCGGCGTCATGATCGGTTCCGGCATCGGCGGCCTGCCCGGCATCGAGGGCGCGGCCAGGGCGCTGGAAAATGGCAGCCAGCGGCGCCTGTCGCCATTTTTCATCCCGTCCAACCTGATCAACCTGGCAACCGGACACATCGCCATCCAGCACCATCTGCGCGGCCCGGCGCACGCCACCGTCACCGCCTGCGCCTCGGGCGCGCACGCCATCGGCGATGCGGCGCGCATGATCGCGCTCGACGATGCCGATGTCATGGTTGCCGGCGGCACCGAAGGCACGATCTGCGAGCTCGGCGTGGCGGGTTTTTGCGCCGCCCGCGCCCTCTCCACGGCGTTCAACAATGCGCCCGAGCGCGCCTCCCGGCCCTGGGACCGTGACCGCGACGGCTTCGTGATGGGCGAAGGCAGCGGCGTCATGGTGCTGGAAGAGTACGAACACGCGCGTGCGCGCGGCGCGCGGATGTACGCCGAAGTGATCGGTTATGGCATGTCGGGCGACGCCTACCATGCCGTGGCGCCGCCGGAAGACGGCAACGGCGCGGCCCGCGCCATGCAGGCGGCGCTGCGGCGCGCCCGCCTGGCGCCCGAGTCCATCGATTACATCAATGCGCACGCGACGTCGACCCCCGCCGGCGACCTGGCGGAAATCGCCGCCCTGCGGCACGTGTTCGGCGCCCATCTGCACGGCGGCGTCTCGGTATCCTCGACCAAGTCGGCCATGGGCCACCTGCTGGGCGCTTCCGGCAGCGTGGAAGCCATCCTGTCGGTGCTGGCCTTGCGCGACCAGATCGTGCCGCCCACCTTGAATCTGGACAACCGCGCCGCCGAATGCGAAGGCATCGATCTGGTGGCCGGCAAGGCATACGCCAGGCCGATCCGCCATGTACTGTCGAATTCGTTCGGTTTTGGCGGCACCAATGCCGCGCTGATTTTTGCCGCGCCGCCGGATGCCGCCCCTTGAAGCCAGCGTCAGTTACAGCAGGCGCAAGGCCATCGCCTTGATGACGGCGGCCGTCTTGTTGACGGTATCGAGCTTCTGCAGGGAGTTGCTGATGTGAAAGGTCACGGTGCGTTCGGTAATGTTCAGGATCTCGCTGATGTCGGCCGAGGTCTTGCCATCGGCGCACCAGCGCAGCACTTCCGCCTCGCGCTCGGTCAGCTGGATTTTGGGCGCATCCTTGGCCGGCACGGCGATGGCGTCGGCAAAATGTTCATGCACGACATTGGCAAGCCAGGCCACGCGCAAGGAGAGCACGTCGATTTCCCGCTCCGTCAAGGGTTTGCAGGAGCGGGAAAAACTCAGCAGGCCAACCTGGCCGCTCATGTCGCAAGACGATTGGCCCCAGCCGTAGCGCAAGCCGTGGGCGTGGGCGTCCTCCCAGAACTCACGATTCTCGTCCAGCATTTCGCCGCCCCACAGGATGGGCATCAAGGAGCGGTTGGCGCGGCTGACCGTCGGGTCGGAACGCATGTACGACTGCTCGGAGTAACGGCGCTGCCACGAAACCGGGTAATTATTCACCGTAAACACCTTGGGCCTGGACATCGGCAGACGGCCTTGCAGGCCATAGGCGCAATAATCGAATCCCAGGTCGCCGGCCACACCCACCAGCACTTCGAATATGTCATCCGGCGTGCGGGTAGCAGCCAGATTTTCGATCACACCTTGTTTCCATTCTGCTGCCGGAAGACGCGTTTTTGGGGCGTTGTAAGCGAACATAGAAGTCCTTAGTCAGGGGGGAGAATTTGCCGCGGACTCATCGCGCATGATAAAAAGGCACGTCGGCAAGTCGGCGTATGGTATAGCAAAGTCTGCTTCAAATTCTCACCAAAACGCACTGCCAGCAACATAAATCAGCCCCGCTACCTGTGGTTCCCTACAGTTTTGTATCGGCCGCAATTACACTGTAATAGCCATCCCGTCACAGCCGTCAATAATCATGAAACTCCTTTCAGCCAAATCCGATACGCTTTGCAGTATTTTGAAGTCCGAATTGGAGCACTACCGCTACAAAGTGTTTGTGGAAACCCTGGGATGGGATTTGCCATCGCAGGATGGCAGGGAGACGGACCAGTTCGACCATGACGATACCTACTATGTCATCGCGCGCGATGGCGAGGGCCGCATCAACGGCTGCGCCCGGCTCTTGCCCACCGACCGCCAATATTTACTGGGAGAAATATTTCCCCAGCTAATGGCCGGCCAGGCACCGCCGCGCCATCACGAGATCTGGGAATTGTCCCGCTTCACGTCGATGGACCTGCACGACAACCGCAATACCCTGGAAGACACCTTCCGCCTGCTGCGCAAGGCCATCGCCACGGCGGCGACCTTGGGCGCGCGCCGGATTATTTCCGTCTCCCCCGTCGGCATCGAGCGCCTGCTGCGGCAAGGCGGCTTTTCAACGGAGCGCGCCGGACCGCCGATGCGCGTGAACGGCCACCTGCTGTACGCGTGCTGGATCGATGTGCCGGCCCAGCTCGAGCCGATCAGCGCACTGCCGGCGCGCCTGTGGCGCATGCTCGGCGTGCGCGGCACGGCAGCGCTGCGGGGACAAATCGCCGGCGCCGCTTAGCCGGCTGGCCAGCAGGGTGCGGGACGGAGGCTACCCTGCCTTTGTCCCGGTCCGCAATTGCCGCGTCATGCCGGATTCGTCACGGCCGCCAGCCGCATCTGCTCAAGCAGCCGCTCCTCTTCATCGGTATCGGCGTCGACTTGCGTGACCACGGTCCAGAATCGCGCGCAGGTCCTGATCTGCCCGAAAGCGCCGTGCGTTTCAAGACGCACCATGGTTTTCCTGAGGCTGTGCAGATAGCCTTCCTCGATGGCATCGAGCTGCCCGTCATCGGCCGCGTCGACCAGTTCGAGCAGCGCAGCTTCGATCCTTGCATGTCCTTCCTCCCATAATCGCCCGATTTCCGGCACGTCGACTTCCATGCACTCGTTCGACCAGTCCGGCGGGTAATCACCGCGCTTTCTGTTATCAGGATCGGTGTCAAAGCTCAGCGAAAGGGACGGGAACGATACGGCGTTGAAGGCAAAGGCTGAAAATGCCTGATCCTTGAAAGCAGAGGCGCCAAGCACTGCCAGCGAGGCGCTGGCCAGCTTGAACCAGGTTGCTTCGACGTCGTAGGCCGTTTCAAACGTTTGCCAATCCGGCTGCAAATCGGGAGTCTGGGGCATGGGGGCCTGTCGAAAAAAAATAGCGGTGGATAGTGCAAGGAATTATACGTGCTTAGCCTGGCCTACCGGCTGATGTTCGAGCACCAGGAGGTGCGCCAGTTCCCCACCCCGCAGGCCACGGGGGAACGCATCCATCAAATGCCACGTCACATCGTCGTCTGGCAAATCGAGCAGCCAGTCGCGGCGCGGTCGCGGGAACGGTGCGCCCTGGGGCAGCCACGCCTGGCGCCAGTACTGGTTGACGGTCGCCTGCAGCGGATGGTCGGCCGCTACCCACGGTTGCCAGACGCCGCTGACCGGACACGCTTGCCCGCAAGCACAGCTCAACCATGGCTCGGGCCGTGCCACCTCGCGCAGCAAGCCGCGCACTGCGCGCGGTTCCACTGCCCCATGGTTATGCCGTATCGTCAGACACTGTTCCCACGTCACGCTGCCATAACGGCTCTTCCCATCAGCATCGAGCACGCTGAAATGGCGGAACTCTTCGCCTTTACGCAGCAACCGGGCCGGCTCCGTCAAACCCTGCCCAGCGGCCGGTTGCCAATATGCGGAAAACGGCGCGGTCGGCGCGTCGCTGTGCAAGCCGGTGCGGCGCAGGGCATAGTCGGCTGCCAGGAAATACGGCTTTTGTAACAGCGAGGCGGCGCTTGGTTTCGGGATGGCTGGCGGCGGGCGCACGCCCATGGCGGCGTCGAGCAGGCTCTTTCGTTGACCATCCCACGGCGGCAGATCGGCCGGCGGCAATGGCAAGATTTTATCGAGGTTGGGGAAGCGGCGATTGGGGTTGAAGCCGAGGGCGTTACTAAGCATACGATATCGCGCTCCACGAGCCTTATCCACATATGGCGCCAGCATATCGGCAAGATCAAAAGGCGAACCGAATTCAATTGCCAAGGCATTTGCACAATCCTCACAACCAAACTTAACACCTTCATGCAATACCATTAATGCACGATTTTTTGTTTCAGCGTTACGCCGTCCATTTATTTCTCCACTGGCAGCACGCGGAGACACATACAAAAAATGCAATTGATAGGCTGCTAAACCGTTTCCTTGGCCAAAAGCGCATTCCAACATCTTTGTCGCTACCGGGTGTTTTGGACCAATAACCCGCGCCCTCACTACTCGGTCCCACTTTTAATTTACCCGCCAAAAATTCCATCGCTTGCGGATTTCCCATCTGTGCCGCCTTTTGCCAGAACGCATAGGCGCGAGTGATGTCGCCGTTGACGCCCGTACCATTCGCATAATACGTTCCCATCCGGTCATAGGCGGCAGGTATGCCGAGCCGCATCGCCTTTTCCACCAGTTGCACCGCTTCTTCCTCTCCATGCAAGGGATCACGCCCTTCCACATACAGGCTGGCCAGATTGAGCATCGCCTTCCAGTGCAAACGCTGCGCCGCTTGACGCGTCAGATCGACGATTTTTTTGTAATCGCGGTCTTCCACGAAAATTTCAGGATCTTCCATGGCGCGCGCTTCGAGGAACCAGTCCTCGGCTTGCGCATCGATGGGCGGCACCTTGCTCGCCTCGGTTTCACAGATAAAATCCGCGACATGCGGATTGAAAAGTGGCAGGCTTTGGTTGCGTGGCGGGACTTTGTCGTTAGGCATTTTGCAGGCAATCAAAGGAACACAGAGAAGAACTGCCAACGCAAAAAATGGCAGGCGAAAAAAGACGGTATTTTTTTTACTCATGATCATCCCAAACGTATGGTGGAGCTGCGCGTGTCTTCCAATGGCAACAGGAAACCGGTCATTTTCTTTAAATCTGAATTTCCAGATTTATTGAATTTTTTCTTGCGATTTGCACCCATCAACTCCACCCATTTCCCGAACGCCGACACAATCTCCGCCTTCGTCCCGCCCCCGCCATCGACCAGTCCCCCGCTATGCATGCGCCACACCCGCTTGCGCAAATCGTGGGCCACGCGGCGGTCGATGGTGGCGATATTGATTTCGCTGTCGACGGCCATGCTGCGCTGGTTCAGGTTGGCGCTGCCCAAGGTCATGAACACGTCGTCGACCAGCATCAATTTGGAATGGATGTAGATTTCACGGTAGCGCCAGCGGTCGTTGTCGAACGCGCTGACATTGAGCATCGCCACCGACACCTTCAATCCGAATTCGCTTTCGAGCGTCATCACGCCGGGTTTGTTGATACCGTTGGAATGCCGCACCACGTCGGGCAACTTGACTTCAACCTCGTTGGTGATGCCGAATCCGCCTCTGACAGGCCGGGTTTTCGGCTGCTTGTTGTAGTCGTCGATCATGGTGTTTTGACCCGTCATGCCAGCATGCTGCCCCAGCGCCGCCAGCGTGTCGTGGGTGCGCGGCACCATCTGCGCGCGTTCTGGCACGGGGATGACGATGAATACGTGCATGACTGGCATATCACGCATGGTCTTGCCAGCTTTCAGGCTTCCGGCCTTCCAGGCGGCGACCACCTTCTTGCGCTCGGCCAGCAAGTGCCGGGCCCATTCTTCATACTGGAAATACTGATTTTCCACATACAGGTAGCCGGCCGCCAGGCTGGCCTGGGTCACGGCTCGAAAATAGGTTTCCTTGATCGTCTTGTCCTGCTCCTCGGGCTGGGTCAGGACGATCTGCACGGTGGAGTCGTCCGGCCCGGCCTCGCGCAACAGCTGGGCCGGCGGGTTTTTACATGACGAATACCAACTCACGCATTCCCCGGCGGCCTGATGCGTGCGGTCGTCGATCGCGCGGTCCCATGCCTTCACGAAATTGTTGTACAGCGCGATCAATGCCTTGCCACCGTCGATGCGGCAGGCATAATCCTGGTACGGTTTCAGCGTGGCGAACCCGCCGTCCGCGGCCATTCCCTGCAAACACTCGCGCCGCTCGTTGACACCGCCCTGTTCGCGGCGCGTATCGTCGAGCAGATGGGCCGTCGTATCCCAATAATCGGTCACCGAGTTCAGGCCCATTACATAGCCGACGGCCTTGGATCCCATTTCGTGGGAGAAATCGATCAGGACCGGCTTCTGGTGATGCGTGCCCAGGTATTGCATGCCGGGCTTTTCAATTTCCCCCATCGTCAAGCCGCGCGGCTGGTTGATTTCGGTCGCGATACTCTTGCTGATCGCGGCGCTGTCGCCGTGCCGCAAGCGAATCTCCAGGCCCTCCAACAAGCCATGGAACGCGGCCGCATACCAGCTGTGGCAATATTCTTCACGCGCCAGCATCGGGATATCCTCGGGCCGGACGATATCGCCCCTGAAAGCACTGCTTAAAACAAGTTTTTTTCTGACTGCCTCCTGCAACATCGCCAGGCTGGCTCTGGCGCTGATGTCGTCGGCGCGCTGTCCACCGGTTTTCCATGGCGAGGTGCCGTGCGAATGGCCCGGCATATTGTGCACCATCGGCGAACCGAGCCGGTCATACCAGATCAGCAAGTCGCCAAACGTGTCGCCACGCGGCCAGGTGGCGCTGTTGCCGCGCACCAGTTCCATGCCCGGATCGAAGCCCCAGCAGCACAGGTCGATGGAATTTTTAGCCCTGGCGATCTCGGCGGCGATGTCGGCGAACCCCTCCTGTCCGCAAATGAACAGCGTCAGCTTGTTGTTGTGTGTGATCGGGTGGCTGGCCTTGCCCTTCAGGTTGCGGTTTTCCAGCAGCCACTGGAGCGAACTCGTCGCAGTGCGTCCGACTTCGTCGATATGGGTGGTTTCGATGCGGCTGGTCGATTCCGGCATGGTGCTCTCCCGTCAGTGTTGTGAATCATTGAACCCCGCGGCCATCGGCGGTGTCGTCGAACGCGCGCAAGCCGCGGTTCGACAGCTTCTGTTCGCCGTCCGGCGCCGCGTTCGGGTCGAAGCGTGCGCTCGCTTGCAATGAAAACTCTTCGCCATTGCCAAGGACGACACGGTAGCGCGGCGTGCCGTCCTGGTGCGCGATCAGGATGCGGCCGAATTCGTCGGTCAGGCCTTGCTCGACTTCGGCCTCCCCGTTGTACAGCGTGTACGGCACATGCGCGTACTGACCGCCATCCGCATGGGCCTGTATCGTATGCTGCAATTGCCCCGCTACCGGCGCGATGGGCGGTTCCAGCTCCGGTTGCGGCCGGTTCTTGGGCGCCAGCGTTTCCAGGTTTCCATGGAACAGCGTCGGCGACGCGGTAAAAAACTGCACCTTGTCGCTAATTTCAAGCATGCAATCGGCGCCATGCAGGCGCACGCCTTTGCGGCCGCGAATATTCACCCAGTCGGCCTGGCTGATCAACTCCAGCACCTTGTTGGCGACGATATCGACCGCATCGGTTTGCGCCGCGATCTGTACCGGGCCAGCTGCGGCGATCAGTTTCATTCCCGCCTTGTGGACGAACAGGCGCAGCGCTGCGCCGATGCTGGCGAACAGACCGCCGCCGGCCGCCAGCGACAGGTCGCACCCGGCCGTCAGCGCGGTGTGCCCGGCGCTGGCGATGTGCGTCGATTGCGCGGTCGTCGTTTCGATACCGGCCGGACTGGCCAGTACCAGATGCGGCTTTGATAATTCAGGAAATGCGCTTTCGCCACTGCCGCCACCGCCCTTGATCCCGGCATTCTGGGCTTTCAGCACATCGGCGGCGGCGCCCTGCTGGGCGGCGCTTTCTTGCGCGCCGTAATGCTGCGCCAGGGCGGCAAGCGCCTTGTGCCGCTCAGCAGCCTCGGCCAACCGGCGCAAGGTTTCATCCATGCTCTTGATATGCGAAGCGGCGCCAGGGCGTGCTTCGGTGGTCAGCAACATGCCGCGGCCGGCGCGCGCCACACCCCAGGCGTCTGACGCCAGTTCCCAGCCCTCGCCACGCGCATCCTTGCGCCCGCTGGCGTCTTCGATGCGGCTGATGCAGCCGAGCGACAATTGGCTGTGCTGATGATCGCTTTTCAGTTGCGCCTGGATGCGCTGGTGCGTGTCATCGAGCACCAGCTGGTTGCCGCGCACGCCGTAGCCGCCGCCAGGCATCAGCTCGGCGCTGCGCCAGCCGCCCAGTACGCATTGCCCCGGCAAATTCCACGGCGGCGCATGGTTGCCGTTGTACACCGCGCCGACAATGACGGGACGGTCGATATTGCCGTCGAGAAACTGGATCAACACTTCCTGGCCAATGCGCGGCAACGCGATCTGGCCGAACGCCTGGCCCGCCCATGGCGTCATGACCCTGATCCATGGCGAACTGCCCGCGTCGAACTTGCCCAGCCGGTCCCAGTGGAATTGCACCTTCACCCGGCCCAGCGCGTCGGTATGGATGGTTTCGCCTGCCGGCCCGGTGACGATCGCCGTCTGCACGCCGGGCAAGGCACAAGGCGTGCTGTTGAAGTGCCGACCCGGATACCAGCGGATGCTCTTGCGGATGCAGCTAAAACGGTTTTCATACCGCGACTTCGCGCCCGTCCCAGTCTGGTAATTGTTGCTGGCGATATGATCGACCGACAGGATCAGGTATTCGCGCGAGCGGACGTCCGGGCGCGCCGCTTCCCCTCTGGCGGCCATGGCTTGCTCGCCGCTGAAGTGTCCGCCCAGCGTGAAACTGCGCCCGGCCTGGGCGCAGCGGTGATTGCCGCCAGCCTCGAAGTATTGCGCCTGGCAGTTATGCTCCTCCAGGCGGCGTTGCGCCAGCGCTTCGCCGTCGCCCATGTCGGCATAGCCATAGCCGGTGTTTTGATACAGTTCATGGGCAAACACGTCGCCCTGCTGGTGCAGCGCATGGCCGCTGGCGCGGCTGGCATACGGCTGCTTGTAGTTGAAACTGGCCAGCGTGAGCGAGCCTGAAGCGATCTTCCGTATTGCCTGCCAATCGCGTATGCCGTCGCCCTCCAGCGAGCCCGCGCCGCTGCGAAACACCATCTCGTCGGCGACACTGGCATCGCCGTCGCCTGGATCGATGCTGTCGCTGAGCCAGGTATTGTCGCCCAGACACAGCGTATGACCGTCGGCGCGATGTTCATACCAATAATGAAGTCCCTGGTCTTCCCAGCGCCGGTGCAGATGGTTGTAATCGGTTTCATTATGCTGGTTGGCGCAGCTTAATATCGCTTTTTCCTCATGCAGCCGGTTTTGCCAGTCGCGCTGCACATAATGATCGAAAGTCGTTTCGCTGATGTCGATGACCGTGCGTTCATGGAACGAGACGTTGTCCATGCGCAGCCTGGACAACGCCAGCCAAGGTTGCAGCACCATCTGGTAGAACGCGAAACCGCCATCGCTGCGCAACAAGCGAAATTCGCCGACATAACCATTAAAATGGCGCAAGCTGCCGTCATCGCGCACCATCGAAATCGTGACCATGCGTCCCATCATTGCTGTCAGGGGAACGTGGAGATTGTCGGACAGCAGTTCGACGTCGAAGCGAAAGTCGCGTGACATTTCCTCGTGTGCGCGCAAACTGTTGACCAGCAGCGCGGTATCGGGCGGGCCATCGTCGCGCGGAAAATCCATGCGCAGCAAGCGGCTGTCCTGGTCTCGCCAGTTCGCTCCGAAAAGGCGCGCCAGATCGGCTGCCAGCCCGCCATCATCCTCCATATCGCCTCCTTCGGATAGTTCCCCTAAGCCATGCTAACCATGGTGAACGCTGGCATCTTGATGGAACTCAAACTAGTTGCCCAAACGTAAAAAAGCCGCATCGGCCCTGCGGCGGATGCGGCTTTTATCCCAGCTGGGAAAAATTACTTCTTGGAAGCTTTCGGATACTTGATCGTCATTTCCTTGAGCAAGTTATCGGCGTGGTCCACTTCCTTCATCACCCACAGCATGTAGCGGATGTCGAGGTGGATGGCGCGCGTGATGGCCGTGTCGAAGTACCAGTCCTTGGTGATCGATTCATACGTCGAATCGAAGTTCAGGCCGATCAGTTCGCCACGCTTGTTCATCACGGCCGAGCCGGAATTGCCGCCCGTGGTGTCGGCGCTGGTGAGGAAGTTGACGGGAACCGTGCCCAATGCCGGGTCGCGGAACTGGCCGTAGCGTTTTTGCTTGACGGCGTCGAGCAGCGCTTGCGGCGCTTCGAATGGGGCCTTGCCCGTGACTTTCTCGACGATGCCTTCCACGGTCGTGAACGGGCCTTTGCTGAGGCCGTCGCGCGGCGAGTACGGCGAGACCGTACCGTACGTCACGCGCAGGGTCGAGTTCGCGTCAGGATACACAGGCTTGCCTTGCGACTTCTTCCACGCGATCACGGCTTGCATGTATTGCGGAATCACGCGTTCCAGATTGCCGTCGATTTCCTTGCGGCGCTCTTCCAGCGCCGCCTCGACCGGCTGCAGCTTGATGGCCAGCGCCATGAAGGCGTCGTCGGACTGGGCAACGGCGGCCTGGTCCTTTTCCAGCCAGGCCAGGCGCTTGGCCGTGTCAGCCAGCTGCGTCTGCTGGTACAGGGCCGCCACGGCGCCTGGGGCCGGCAGCAGCGCGTCCAGGCCTTGCGGATGACTCTTCGCCGCCAGTTGCGCGTAACGCTTCAGGCCAGCCTCAAAACGTGCCTGGTCGACCTTGTTGACGTACGACTGTTCCAGGCGGGTCAGGCGGGCCTTGATGAAGGCCAGGTCGCGCTGCTGGAAGCCCGATTCGCGCTCGGCGTCCGCTTTCTGGCGCTCCAGCGACAAACGGTAGAGGGTGCGCGCGCTTTTCAGCAAGTCGCTGTTGGTGGCCACGCTCCAGGCGAACTCTTCTTCGCTCAAGGCCATGTCGCTGGCGATGGCCGCGTCCAGTTCCGCCAGCAGGGTAGTCGACACGTTCGGCTGCTTGGCGTACCAGGCGCGGAACTCGGCATCTTGCACATCCTTGATGGCGGCGATATCCTTGCGCGCGAAACCGTCGAGCAAGCCCTGGGTTTTCTTCAGCACGTTGTTGATGCTTTTCACCACGCTGGCATAGCGCACGGCAGCGGCCGCGTCGCCATTCGTGGCGTCGGCCATCACGGCCAGGTCGGCTTGCAGTTCGGACACTTTCAACGGGAAGGCCGTATCGCGGGCAAAACGGATTTCCGCCGGCAGCTTGTAGCGGCTGGTGCGGCCGGGGTAGCCCGCCAGCAAGATGCCGTCACCGGCTTTCAAGCCTTCGGCCGAGACCACCAGGAAATCCTTCGATTTGTACGGCACGTTGTCGGGCGACGGGTCGGCCGGACGGCCATCCTTGCCCACGTAGGCGCGCAGGAACGAGTAATCGCCCGTGTGGCGCGGCCATTCGTAGTTGTCGATGTCGCCGCCGAAGTTGCCGATCTTGTCCGATGGCGCGTAGACCAGGCGCACGTCGCGTATCATCATCTGGCGGATGCGGTAGTACTCGAGGCCGCGGTGGAAGGCGGGCACGGAGCAGCGGTACATCTTGTCCGTTTCGCATTCGGCGATCAGGTCCTTGACGCGCTTTTCCACGGCTTCGTGGCGCGCGCGGCCGCTCATGTCGGCCGTCAAGCCTTTCAGCACGCGGTCGCTGACGTTTTCCACCTTGTCCGTCACATACACGAGGCTGTTCGGACCGCCCGGCAGCTCGCTAGCGCGCGTCTTGGCCAGGAAGCCGTTGGTGATGTAATTGTGTTCCGGCGTGGAATTGCGCTGCACGGCGCCATACGCGCAGTGGTGGTTCGTCACCACCAGGCCGGCGTCGGAAACGAAAGCGGCCGAGCAGCCGCCCAGCGACACGATGGCGCTCATCGGGTGTTTGCTCAGGTCGGCCAGTTTTTCCGCAGGAATTTCAATGCCGACCCGTTTCAGTTCGGCTTTCAGCTGTGGCAGCTGGTGTGGTTGCCACTGCCCTTCGTCAGCGTGTGCGCCGGCGAACGCGCCCATCAAGGCGACTGGTAATACGATTGTCTTGAACAAGATTTGCTCCTCCATAAAAAGCAGGCGAAAGTATAGCCTGTCCAGGCGGCATGAGCCGGCAAAAATTATCCCGATGCAATTTCTGTATCAGCCGGCCGGCCGCCCCGTGCCCTGCAAGGGGATCTGCAGGGACAGCCGGCAACCGGCGCCCGAGGCCGGCAAGCCCACCTCGAACTGGCCGCCCAGCGCCGTCACCCGCTCGGCGATGCCGATCAGGCCAAAGCACTGTTTTTTACGCTGCTGCTGCGGCGTGATGCCGATGCCGTTGTCGCTGATGGCCACGTACACGGCGCAGGCATCCGAACTGAGCTCGATCTCGACCAGGCTGGCCTGGGCATGGCGCATGACGTTGCTGAGCGCTTCTTGCACGATGCGGAACAGCACGATCTCGACCTGGCTGCCGATGGCGGAAAACAGCGCCTCGTCGCGTATCAGCAACTGGCAAGCGACGCCGCTGCGCTTGCGGAAGTCGCCCACCTGCCACTCGATGGCGGCCTGCAAGCCCAGGTCCAGCGCCATCGGGCGCAGCTCGTTCATGATGCCGCGTACGCTCTTGATGGTGGTGTCGACGTTGCTGAGCACGGCGCCGACCCGGCGGTGCAGGCGCGGATGGGAACCTTCCGTGCGGGCGCTGAGCATGGAAATATCGATGCGCAGCGCCAGCAGGTTTTGCCCCAGTTCATCGTGGATATCGCGCGAGATGCGCTTGCGCTCGTCTTCCTTGGCCGTTTCCAGGTGCAGCGCCAGCTGGCGCAGCTGCGCATGCGACTGGCGCAGGGCGCCGTCCATCAGCTTGCGTTCGGTAATGTCCGTGTGCGCCACCACCACGCGCAGCGGCCCTTCGCCAAGAAAACGGCTGACCCTGGCCTGCGACCAGCGGGGGCCTGAGCGCGTGGCAAACTCATACTCGAGCGCAAACGCGTCCGCATTGCCGGCAATCACGGCGCGGATGCCGGCGGCCAGCTCGCGCCCGGCGCTGCGCTGCCAGCGCGGGTCCGTTTCGCAAAATTCCAGGTACTGCAGCGGCTGCGGCGTTTGCCCGACGAAGGCCAGGCAAGCCTGGTTGGCATGCACGACGCGGCCGGCCCGGTCCAGCACCAGCACGCGGTCCGTCAGGGAATCGATGGTAGCGTGAAAGAAGCGCTCGGCATCGCGCAAGGCTTCCTGCGCCCGCTCGCGCTGATGCACTTCCAGCTGCAGGTGCTGGTTGGCCCGCAGCAATTCGGCAGTGCGGTCGACCACCCGCTGGTCCAGCTCGCGGTGCAGTTCGCGCAAGTCCGCCTCGGCCAGCTTGCGCTCGGTGATATCGGAAAACACGCCGACAAAATGGCTGATCGCGCCATCCGGGCTGCGCATGGGCGTGATCGACAGCGATTCGACGAAACGCTCGCCATTCTTGCGCCGGTTCACCAGTTCGCCATACCAGCTGCCATCCTGGTGCAGGCTGCGCCACATGGCTTCATAGAAATGCGGCAAATGCGTGCCGCCGCCGAGGAAGGACGGATCGCGCCCGATGGCTTCCTCCGCCTGGTAGCCGGTGATGGTGGTGAAGGCGGGGTTGACGGAAATGATGCGGTTGGCGCTGTCCGTCACCAGCACGCCTTCGCGGATGCTGTCGAGAATGACAAATGCGCGCCGCAAGGCCGATTCGCGCGCGTGCTCGTCGCCCAGGTCCGTCACCAGCATGCGCGCCGTGGCGCTGTCCGCATCGTAATTGGCTTCGATGCGCACCATGCCGCGCATGCCGCCCGCTTCGCCTTCGAACAGCGGCGCTTCGAGCACCTGGCGCGCGCCACCCGTGAAGACGGCGTCGAGGAAGAGCCGGAAGCCGCCCTGCGCCTGGGGCGCGACGAATTGTTCGAAACGCCGCCCCAGCAGCCGGTTCTTGTCACGTTGCAACAAGCCGCAGGCCGCCACGTTGACACGCGTGATGACGCCTTCGCGCGCCAGCGAGAAATAGCTGACGGGCGCCTGCTCATACAGCTGCGCATAACGGTCGCGGCTGCTTTCATATTCATTCTTCAGTTGCTCCAGTTCGGCCAGGGCCGCACTCTGCATTTCCAGCTCAATCTGGCTGACCTGCAACTCATGCAGCTGGCGCATCACCTCTTCATTCGACTGCGGCACGGGCTGGCGCTGCTGCGCCGCCAATTGCTCGGCCTGCTCTCGCAATCTGGCCGGCACGCTCTCCTCGTCGAATGGTTCGTTCATGACACGTTCTCGCCGCTATTGCCTGCCGCCGCGGCGCCGGACTGGATCTGGCGCAACTGGGCTTCCAGCAGCTTCGATTCGGTAATGTTGATAAAAGTCACCACCACGCCATCGATCACATTTTCGATCGTACGGTACGGCATGATGCGCACGTTGTACCAGCGTCCCGTCTTGGTTTCCACCTGCCGTTCGCAAAACACGAGACTGCGGATCACTTCCAGCGCATCGTCTTCCAGGCCTGGATAATCGAGGTCGTTGACGATGTCGCTGAGCGGACGGCGCAAGTCCGTCTGGATCAGCTTGTAGATTTGCATGGCCGGCGCCGTGAAGCGGCGGATGCGCAGGGCGCTATCGAGGAAAATGGTGGCGATATCGGTACTGTTGAGCAGGTTCTTCATGTCGCTGTTGACCAGCGACAAATCATCGACCTTCGATTGCAGCTCGGCATTGACCGTGTACAACTCTTCGTTGAGCGACTGCATCTCTTCCTTCGAGGTGGTCAGTTCCTCGTTCGTCGATTGCAGCTCTTCATTGGTCGATTGCAATTCCTCGTTGGCCGATTTGAGTTCCTCGCGCGAGGTCTGCATCTCGTCGCGCACGGCCTGGATTTCATTGCGCGCCTGCGCCAGCTGCTGTTCCAGTTCCAGCACCTTGGGGTTCGGCGAGCGGCCCCGGCGCGCCTCGGCCACCAAAGGCACGCTGGAAAACGTGACGAAGACCATGCCGCGCAAGGATTCAGGCTGGCTCAGCGCTTCGGCGCTCAAGTCCACGCCCAGCGACTGCCCCAGATGGTCCTTGACCACCAGCCCCTTCAGGCGCACCACGCTTTCGCTTTGCAGCGCTTGCTTGATGAGACCGGCCAGCTCATAGCGCAAGCCTTCGCGCGCCATCGCATGGATATTCCAGTTGGCCTTGCCGGCTGCCGGTTCGAGGAAGGCGCCCGTGCGGCCGTTGATATACAGGATGTCGCCATCCTGGTTCAGCAGCGCGGCGGCAGGCGAATATTTCTGGAGCAATAATTGCTCGACATGGGATTGAATCTTTCCAGTCATGCTGACTTCTCTCGTGTCGCTAGGTGTAGGGGGGGATGCCAACGATACCTTGGTAGGGAAATACGTGGGCAGGCGCTGGCGCGCCAGGTTGTCGAGACGGCGATACAGCCGGGTCGACGTGGTCAGCGGCGAAAACAGGTCGGAAAAATGACCGGGCGTGTCGGCGCTGCCCAGCAGCAAAATCCCGTCACGGTTCAGGGCGTAATGAAACAAGGGTATCAAACGCTGCTGCAGCTTGGCATTGAGATAAATCAACAAATTGCGGCAGCACAGTATGTCGAGCTTGGTGAACGGCGGGTCCGAAATGATGTTTTGCTGGGCAAAGATAATCGTGTTGCGGATCTCTTTTTTCACGTGATAGTCGTTCTTGTCACGCAAGAAGAAACGCCCGAGGCGCTCGGCCGACACATCGCTGCTGATGCTGTGCGGAAAGCGTCCCTGGCGCGCGCGGTCAATGGCGTCGGCCGACAGGTCGGTGGCAAAAATCTGCAAGCTGTATTTCGACGGCGGATTGCTGCTGGCCACCACTTCATGGAACACCATGGCCAGCGAATACGCTTCCTCACCCGTGGAACAGGCGGGCACCCAGGCCTTGAAGGCGCGTCCGTCCGGATGGGCCGCCAGCATTTGCGGCAAGGCCACCATCTTCAGGTATTCCCATACCTTGGGGTCGCGGAAGAAACTCGTCACGCCGATCAGTAATTCCTTGAACAGCAAGTCGATCTCGGCCGGATTGGCGCGCAAATACGGCACGTAATCTTCCATCGACGTCATTTGATACAAGCTCATGCGCCGCTCGATGCGCCGCAGCACCGTGTTGATCTTGTAATCGGTAAAACTGTTGCCCGTATGTTCGGACAGCAAGGCGACAATTTCTTGCAGTGAATTGCGCCCGTTCGGCTCATGGCCCGGCAGGCTGAGGAAGCTGCTGCGGAACAGATAGGTGATGATCTTGTCCGGCATCTTGTCGGGAAAATCGACCAGGTCGACCACTTCCGCGGCAATCGCGCTCTGCGGCATCATGTCGAACTTGGCCGTATCGGGGTGCTGGGCCAGGGTCAGGCCGCCTGCCTGCTTGATCGCCAGCAAGCCGCGCGTGCCGTCGTTGCCCATGCCGGAAAAGATCACGCCGACAGCCAGTTCGCCCAGTTCACTGGCAAGGTTTTCGAAAAAGGTGTTGATGGGCAAGCGGTGCCCGCGCAGCTGCACCGGCTCGCTGAGCACGAAACGCCCCTTCGACAGGCCCAGGTCGGCATTTGACGGGATCACATAGATATGATTCGGCCGCAATTCCGCCTGGTGCGTGATTTCCGTGACGGGAATGCTGGTGGCGCGCTGCAGCAGTTCCGGCAGCATGGCCTTTTGCGTGGGATCGAGATGCTGAATCACCACATAGGCAATCCCGCTTTCCTGCGGCACGTTCGCCAGGAAAGCGACGATGGGATCGAGCCCGCCGGCGGATGCGCCAATGGCCACCACAGGACAAACGATGGTGGCCACTTCGGGGACGGAGGCATTGCTGTGTTTACTGCGTGTCATCGTCGGCAAGAATCCAGCCACGGCCAAAGCGTCAGGCTGGGAATTGATAATCTTGCATTCTAGCACTCAAGATGCGCGGCAAAACGCGAATTTGGCGCAGGGAGTTTCCTGCGCCTGCCGACTCCCTTACTGTGCCTGCGGCGCATGCCAGCCGCCGCCCAGCGACTGAATCAGGGCCACGGCCGTCGTCTGGCGGTCCGCCTGCGCCTGCACCAGCGAACGGCGCGCCGACAGGGCCGTCACTTGCGCCGTCACCACGTCCGTATAGCCGACCTGGCCCGCGTTGTAGCGGTTCAGCATCTGCTGCTCGACCTGGTCGGCGGCGGACGACGCCTGCTGGCGCAAGGCCAGTTGTTCGGCCAGCGCGCGCGTGGCCGACAACTGGTCTTCCACGGCGCCAAAGGCACTCAATACCGTCTGGCGGTAGCGCGCCACGGCCGCTTCATGCCCCGCCTTGGCCGCATCCACGCTGGCAGTGGTGGCGCCCGCGTTGAACAGGGTTTGCGCGGCCGACACGCCCAAGGACCACAGGCTCGACGATGCATTGAACAGGTCGCCCACACGGCTGGCGCCGGAACCGTACGATCCCGTCAGGTTCAGGCTCGGGTAATAGGCCGAGCGGGCGATGCCGATCTGCTCGTTGGCCACCGCCACGCGGCGTTCGGCGGCCGCGATGTCGGGACGGCGCTGCAGCAGGGTCGACGGCACGCCCAGCGGCACCTCGGGCACGGTCAGGGTCCACGGCGCCACGGCCAGGCTGAAGTCGGACGGCGCGCGGCCCAAAAGTATCGCGATCGCGTGTTCGAGCTGCTGGCGCGCACGGATCTGGCTGGACAAATCGATCTGCGCATTGGCCAGCTGCGTCTGCGCCTGCAGCAGGTCGGACTTGGCGGCGATGCCGGAGTTGAAGCGGTTGCCGGTGATCTCGAGCACGCGCTTGTAGCCGTCTATCGTGGCAGTGAGCAGCGCGATCTGCGCATCGCTCTGGCGCAGCGAAAAGTAATTGGTGGCCAGTTCGCCCTGCGCCGACAGGCGCGCTGCGGCCAGATCCGCCGCGCTGGCGCTGGCACTGGCGTCCGCCCCCGTCACGCCGGCGCGCAGCTTGCCCCACACGTCCGGTTCCCACGAGGCGCCGATGGCCGCCTTGAAATTGTTGTTCGTCTGCTGCTCGCCTCCGCCGCCGGAGCGGGCGCCGCTGCCCGTCAGGTTCACCGTCGGGAACAGCGAGGCGCGCTGTTCGCGCACCAGCGCGCGCGCCTGCTCGTACGAGGCGATGGCGGCGGCCACGTTCTGGTTCGATATGTCGATGCCTTCGGCCAGCTGGTTCAGCTGCGCGTCGCCGAACAGGGTCCACCACGGCCCCCGTTCCAGGGTATCGGCCGGCACGGCGGGCTGCCAGCCGGCCGCCTCCTTGAACGTTTGCGGCGCGGCGGCCGTCGGCGTCTCATACGCGGGGCTGACGGCGCAGCCGGCCAGCAGCAGGAAAGCGGTGGCAGCGGCCAGCGCCAGCAGGTGGCGTGCGGGGAAGGCGGATGGAATAGGTTTTACTTGCTTCATGATTGTGTGCTCGGGTTATCTGGCCCAGGAATGCGGCTCAATTGCTGCTCGTCGGCGCTGCGCGTGCGCAGCTTGTCGAGCAGGATGTAGACCACCGGGGTGGTCAGCAATGTGAGTAACTGGCTGGCAATCAGGCCGCCGATGATGGCGACCCCCAAGGGCTGGCGTAGCTCCGACCCCTCGCCGAAACCGATCGCCAGCGGCAAGGCGCCAAGCGCCGCCGCCAGGGTGGTCATCAGAATGGGGCGGAAACGCAGCAAACAAGCCTCGCGCACCGCCTCCACCGCAGTCAAGCCGCGCGAACGCTCGGCCTCCAGCGCGAAGTCGATGATCAATATAGCATTTTTCTTGACGATACCGATCAACAGGAACACGCCGATCAGGGCGATGATGGAAAACTCCATGCGGAACAGCAGCAAAGCCAGCACGGCGCCCACCCCTGCCGACGGCAAAGTCGACAGCACGGTGACCGGGTGGATCAGGCTTTCGTACAGGATGCCCAGCACGATGTAGATCACCACGATGGCCGCCAGGATCAACAGCGGCTGCTCCTTGTTGCTGTCCTGCGCACTCTTCGCCGAACCCTGGAAGCTGCCGCGCACGTTGACGGGCATGCCGATTTCCGACTCCGCCTGGGCCACGGCCGCCTGCCCGTCGCTGAGCGGATAGCCGTCGGCCAGGTTGAACGACACGGTGGTCGCCAGTTCGCCGCCCTGGTGGTTGATCGACGTGGCCGTCGAGCTTTCCGCGAAGGTGCTGAACGACGACAGCGGCACCATGGTCGTCAGGGTCGTGGACAGGGCCGAGCCGCTGGACGGATCGCGCGCCGCCGTCGTATTCGGCGTCGTCGCGGCAACGCTGGTGCTGGCCGTGGTGGCGCTGGTGGCCGTCGTGCTGGCGGCCACGGCGGCCGCATTCGACGCCGGCACGTACACGGAGCGCAGCGCTTCCGGGCTTTGCGCATAGCGCGGCGCCACTTCCATGATCACGTGGTACTGGTTCAGCTCATCGTAGATGGTCGCCACCTGGCGCTGGCCGAAGCTGTTGTACAGCGCATTGTCGATATCCTTGACTTGTACGCCCAGCTGCGTGGCGCGGTCCTTGTCGATGCTGACAAAGGTTTCCACGCCGTTTTCCGCCTGGTCCGTATCGACGTCGATCAGGGCCGGCTGCAGCTTCATCTGGTCGGCCAGTTTCGCCGCCCATTTCTTCAGGTCCGCCTGGTTGTCGCTGATCAGGGTGTACTGGTAGGTCGAATTACTGGAGCGCCCGCCCATGCGCAAATCCTGCACGGGGTTGAGGAACAGCGAAATGCCCGTCACCTTGGCCAGTTGCGGGCGCAGGCGCGCGATCACGGCCTGCCCCTTGTCCGTGCGCTGCGACGCGGGTTTCAAGTCGATGAACATGAAGCCGCCCCCCGCCCTGCCGCCGCCCGTAAACCCGACGACGGTGGCGACGGCAGGATCATCCTTGATGATGTCGACCAGCTGGCGCAATTTACCCTGCATGGCCTGGAACGAGATGCTCTGGTCGGCGCGCATGCCGCCGTTGATCTGCCCCGTATCCTGCTGCGGGAAGAAGCCCTTGGGCGCGGCGGCGAACAAATACACGTTCAAGCCGACGACGAACACGAGGATGGTCATCACCAGCGCGGCGCTGGACAAGGCCCAGTCCAGGCAGTGTTCATACACTTTCAGCATGCGCTCGAAGCCCCGTTCGAACCAGCGCGCGACAAGACCTGGCGGCTTGTGCTGCTCGCCGCTTTTCAGCAGCCAGGCGCACATCATCGGCGTGGTGGTCAGCGAAATGACCAGCGAAATCATCACGGCCGCCGACAGGGTCACGGCAAATTCGCGGAACAGCCGCCCCACCTGGCCGCCCATGAACAGCAGCGGGATGAAGACGGCCACCAGCGACAGGCTGATCGACAGCACCGTAAAGCCCACTTCGCGCGCGCCCAGCAGGGCCGCCTTGAAACGGTCCATGCCCGCCTCGATGTGTCGCTGCGTGTTTTCCAGCACCACGATGGCGTCGTCGACGACAAAGCCCGTGGCCACCGTGAGCGCCATCAGCGACAGGTTGTTCAGGGAAAAGCCCAGCACGTACATGACGCCAAAGGTGCCCAACAGCGAGACGATGGTGGCGACAGCCGGGATGATGGTGGCGCGCACGCTGCGCAAAAAGGCGCTGACCACCAGCACGACCAGCACGATGGACAGGATCAGGGTGAACTCGATTTCATGCAGCGAGGAGCGGATGGAATTGGTGCTGTCAGACGCCACTTGCAGCTTGATGTCGCCCGGCAGCTGCGCCTGCAGTTGCGGCAGCAGCGCGCGCACGCCGTCCACCGTGGCGATGACGTTGGCGCCGGGCTGGCGCGTGATCAGCACGATGACGGCCGGGTCACCATTGAACAGGCCCAGGGTATTGTTGTTCTCCACGCCGTCGACCACCTCGGCCACGTCGTCGAGGCGGATGGCGGCGCCGTCGCGCCAGGCCACCACCAGGCTGCGGTAATCGGCGGCGCTGCGCCCGCCCGAAGCGGTGGTCGCACCCGAATAGATTTGCAGGCTGCGCTCATCGCCGGAAATCGCCCCTTTCGGGCGGTTGGCGTTGCTGGCCTGGATGGCCGCGCGCACGTCTTCCATCGACACGCTGTAGTGATTGAGCTGATATGGCAGCAGTTCCACGCGCACGGCCGGCAGCGAACCGCCGCCCAGTTCCACGTCGCCCACACCCTTCACTTGTGCCACCTTCTGCTGCACCAGGTTCGACACGGCGTCGTAGATCTGCCCCGGCGTGCGCGTTTTCGACGTCAGCGCCAGGATGATCACGGGCGCGTCGGATGGATTGGCCTTGCGGTAAGTGGGGTTGCTGCGCAAGGTGGCCGGCAAGTCCACGCGCGCGGCAGCAATCGCCGCCTGCACTTCGCGCGCGGCCGAATCGATCTTGCGGTTCAAGTCGAACTGCAGGTTGATGCGCGCCGAGCCCGTGCCCGACGACGACGTCATCTCGTTCACGCCCGAGATGACGCCCAGGCGCCGTTCCAGCGGCGTGGCCACCGAGGTGGCCATGGTCGCGGGGCTGGCGCCGGGCAAGCTGGCGCTGACGGAAATGGTCGGATAATCGACCTGCGGCAGCGGCGAGACGGGCAGCACGAAGAAGGCGCCAACACCGGCCAGCGCAATGCCGATGGTCAGCAGCACGGTGGCGATGGGACGCTTGACGAACGGTTCGGACAGGTTCACGCGGTGCTCCCCGCATTATCGGCCGGCTTGTCCAGCTTGACACCCCGCGTTCTGGAGGCGAAGCGCTGGCCCAGGCGGTCGAAGCCCAGGTAGATGACGGGCGTGGTAAACAGGGTCAGCACCTGGCTGACGATCAGGCCGCCGAAGATGGCCAGGCCCAGCGGACGTCGCAGCTCGGCGCCCTCGCCCCAGCCCAGCATCAGCGGCACGGCCGCGAACAGGGCCGCCAGGGTCGTCATCAGGATGGGACGAAAGCGCAGCAGCGCCGCCTGGTGGATGGCTTCCTGCGGGCTCTTGCCTTCATCGCGTTCGGCCTCGATGGCGAAGTCGATCATCATGATGGCGTTCTTCTTGACGATGCCGATCAGGAGGATGATGCCGATGATGCCGATCACGCCCAAGTCCTGCCCCGAGATCATCAGCGCCAGCAAGGCGCCCACGCCGGCCGACGGCAGCGTCGACAAAATCGTCAGCGGGTGGATGTAGCTTTCGTACAGCACGCCCAGCACGATGTAGACGCAAACGACGGCGGCGAGAATCAGCCACAGCTGGTTCGACAACGAATTTTCATACGCGCCGGCCGCGCCGAGGAAGGTCAGGGTCACCGACGGCGGCAAGGCGATGTCTTTCGCCGCCTGGCGGATGGCGTCGACGGCGCTGCCCAGCGCCACGCCCTGCGTCGTATCGAAGCCCAGGGTGGTGGCCGGATACTGCGCCACGTGCGTGATTTGCAGCGGCGCCTGTTTTTCGCTGACGCTGGCAAAGGCGGACAGCGGCGTCGACTTGCCGGAACCCGTGCGCACCTGCAGATCCGACAGGTCGGTCGGCGTGGTGACGATGCCCGGCTGCGCTTCGAGGATGACGCGGTACTGGTTGGTTTCCGTGAAAATCGTCGAGATGATGCGCTGGCCGAAGGCGTTGTACAGCGCGTCGTCGACGGTTGCCGTGGTGACGGACATGCGCGCGGCGCTGTCGCGGTCAATCGCCACGGTGACGGCGGCGCCCGTGGCACCCGCATCCGTGACGACATTGCGCAGCTGCGATTTTTCGCGCATGCGCGCGGCCAGCTTGCCGGCCCACTCGGTGACGGTGGCCGTGTCGGCCCCTTCGAGCGAGACGCGGTACTGCGTCGGACCCGATTCCGCATCGATGGTGAGATCCTGCGTCGGCTGCAGATACAGGGTCACGCCGGCCACCTTGGCCACGCGGTTGCGCAGGCGCTCCATGACCTCGTCCTGGCTGCCGCTGCGCGGGCGCTTCAGGTTGATCAGCATGCTGCCCGTGTGCAGCATGGTGTTGTTGGCCGCATCGACGCCGACGAGGGAACTCAGGGTATCGACGGCCGGGTCTTCCAGCAGCGCGCTGGCGGCGGCCTGCTGCAAGGTGGCCATGCGCTCGTACGAGACGGCTTGCGAGGTTTCGATGCGCACCTTCAGCTGCCCCGTGTCCTGCGTGGGGAACAGCCCTTTCGGAATCGTGATGTACAAAATCACCGTCAGCAGCAAGGTGGCCAGGGCGACGAGCAGGGTCAATCCCTGGCGTTTCAATACCCACACCAGCGCATGGTCGTACTGCACGATGACGCGGTCGAGGAAGGCCTGGATGCGCTGGCCCGTGGCGCTGACCTTTTCATCGGCGTGGCTTTTCAGCCAGCGCGCCGACATCATCGGCACCAAGGTCAAGGACACCACGGCGGAAATCAGAATCGTGATGGCCAGGGTCATGGCAAATTCGCGGAACAAGCGGCCCACCACGTCGCCCATGAACAGCAGGGGAATCAGCACGGCGATCAATGACACCGTCAGCGAGATGATGGTAAAGCCGATCTGCGAGGCGCCTTTCAGGGCGGCGGCCATCGGCGTTTCGCCCTCCTCGATGTAGCGGGCGATGTTTTCGATCATGACGATGGCGTCATCGACGACAAAGCCCGTGGCGATCGTCAAGGCCATCAAGGAGAGGTTGTTCAGGCTGTAGCCGAGCAGATACATGACGCCGCAGGCGCCGATCAGCGAGATCGGCACGGACAGGCTGGCGATCACGGTGGCGCGCATGCTGTGCAAAAAGGCGAAGATCACCAGCACCACCAGCAGCACGGACAACAGCAGTTCCAGTTCCACGTGTTCGACCGAGGCGCGGATGCCCGTCGTGCGGTCGCTCAGCACGTCGAGCTTCATGGCCGGCGGCAGGCTGGCCTGCAGGTCGGGCAGCAGGGTCTTGATGGCGTCGACCGTCTTGATGACGTTGGCGCCGGGCTGGCGCTGCACGTTCAGGATGATGGCCGGCTGTTTGCCCGACCAGGCGCCCAGGCGCGTGTTTTCCGCGCTGTCGACGACGTTGGCCACGTCGGACAGGCGCACAGGCGCGCCGTTTTTATAGGTGATGATCAGGCGCTTGTAGTCTTCCGCCGTGACCAGCTGGTCGTTGGCGTTGATGGTGAACGAACGCGTGGGGCCGTCGAAACTGCCCTTGGCGCTGTTGACGTTGGCCGCCGCGATGGCCGTGCGCAGGCTGTCGAGGCCCAGGCCGTACGAGGCCAGCAATTTGGTGTCGCCCTGAATGCGCACGGCCGGACGCTGGCCGCCCGACAGCGAGACGAGGCCCACGCCATTGACCTGGCTGATTTTCAGCGCCAGACGCGTGTTGACGATGTTTTGCACCTGCGTCAGCGGCATCGTGTCCGACGTGATGGCCAGGGTCAGCACGGGCGCGTCGGCCGGGTTGATCTTCGCGTACACGGGCGGCGCCGGCAAGTCGGTCGGCAGCAGGGAGCCACCCGCGTTGATGGCCGCCTGCACTTCCTGCTCGGCCACGTCCAGGGTCTGGCCCAGGGTGAACTGCAGGGTGATGAGGGAGACGCCGGCCGCGCTGGTGGAACTCATGCGCTGCAAACCCGACATCTGCCCGAACTGGCGTTCCAGCGGCGCCGTGACGGTCTGCCCCATGACTTCCGGGCTGGCACCCGGGTACAGGGTCTGCACCTGGATGGTGGGGAAATCCACCTGCGGCAAGGCGGCCAGCGGCAGGAACTTGAAGCCGACCAGCCCCGCCAGCACGATGGCCAGCATCAGCAGCGCCGTGGCGACGGGGCGCTGGATGAATGGCGTCGATGGACTCATTGCGCTGCGCCCTTCGCTGGCGCCGCAGCTGGCGCACTGGCCGGTGCCGATGCGGCCGGCGCGCTGGCCGCGCCCTCAGCGTGCTGGCGGCGGTGGCGGCGTTCGCCACCTGCGGCGCCACCGGCGCCGCCCATGGCCGGCTTGTCGCCCGCCAAGGTGACTTTCGCGCCTTCCTTCAGGCGGTCGGCGCCTTCCGTGATGACTTGCTCTCCCGCTTCCAGGCCGGCGCGGATTTCCACCATGTCGGTGGTGGCCTGGCCGCGCGTGACCATGCGCACGGTGACGGTTTTATCCGCTTTCAGCACGTAGACGAAGTCGCCGTTGTTACTGTGGCGCAGGGCCGTCACGGGTACCAGCACGGCGCCCGTGATGTTGCCCAGCTCCAGGCGCACGTTGACGAACTGGCTGGGGAACAGCGCCATCTTGTCATTCGTGTAGCGGGCCTTGGCGCGCACGGTGCCCGTCTGCACGTCGACCTGGTTGTCCAGCGCGCTCAAGCCGCCCTTGTCCAGCGTATGCGTGCGCGTGCGGTCCAGCGCCAGCGCCGCCAGGGCCGAACCCGCGTTCAGGCGCTCCTGGATGGTTTGCACTTTATCCTGCGGCACGGAGAATTCCACGTCGATGGGCGAGAGTTGCGTCACCACCACCACGCCGCCCGTGTCGCTGGTGCTCACCAGGTTGCCGATGTCGACCACTTTCAGGCCCGCGCGCCCGCTGATCGGCGAGACCACCTTGGTGTAGCCCAGATTGAGTTTGGCCGTGCCTTCGGCGGCGCGGTCCGTCATCACCGTGCCTTCCAGCTGTTTCACCAGGGCGGCCTGCGTGTCGACATCCTGGCGCGCGATGGAATCCTGGCCCAGCAAAGTCTGATAGCGTTTCAGGGTCAGGCGCGCGTTTTCCAGCTGCGCTTCATCGCGCTGGCGCTGGCCCGTGGCCTGCATCAGCGCCATCTCGAACTGGGCCGGGTCGATCTGCGCCACCACCTGGCCCGCCTTGACCATGCCGCCTTCCTTGAATTTCAGTTCCTTCAAAATACCCGACACTTGCGGGCGCACCGTCACCGTGGACGCCGCCGTCACGGTACCCAGCGCATCGAGCACCACGGGCAGGTCGGACTTGACGGCCGTGGCCACGCCGACGGTGGTCGAAGGGCCGCCGCGGCGCCCGCCGGGGCCACCGGGCCCTCCAGGGCCACCGGCGCCAGGCTGCGCGCTGACGCCCGAGTGGGTCAGGTACCAGGCACCGCCCCCCAGCGCAGCCATCACGGCCAGCGCGATGACCGTGCTGACGATTTTCGAACGGCGGCTGCGCCGCGGGGTGTTGGGTGTAATCTGCGAATCCATCGCTTATCCTTGTCTAGGCCGCTGGCACGGCGAGTCTGTGGCGCCGGCCGAGGTGGGACACACTCAGGCCGGACGACCATTTTTCGGGGTTGTTTCGGTAAAAAGCCGGGGGAGTCAAGAGCTGAAAATCAGCTGAAAAAACATCGCTCCCTAGCGTCAAACGACTCTAGCATAGTCATGTAACTGTTTCATTTCTACTTGAAACAATTACACACAGCCAGGCAGACATGGGAGGATCGGGCGGGCCGGCAGGTGGGCCGCCACTGTGGGGGAACGGTGGAAAAATCAGGCTTGGCGGGCGTCGCACCCCGGCGCCAGCGGCGCGCGGGCGACTCGCATGCAGATACAAACTCGCTACAAATCTCCCGCCAGCCGGCTTGATTTACCTGGCTTGACAGCAGGGGCCGGCTTCAGACGCCCTGCTGTCAACGCCGGCCCCGCCATCAGAACTGGTATTTGACGGAGGCGACCATCGTCCGTTCATTGCCAGGATAGTAGCCGTTATAGGCGCGCGAGGCTGCGTACTTGCGGTCGGCCAGGTTGCTCGCAGACAGTGCAAGGCGCCATGGGCCGGTCGTGTAATGCAGCGTGGCGTCGAGCAGCCCGACACCGCCTTCGGCCGAAGTATTGCCCGCGTCGTTCCAGCGCCTGCCGATATAGCGCACGCCGCCGCCGACACCGAAGCCGCTGTGCATGGTGTAGTCGAGCCACACGGATGCCGATTGCTTCGGCACCTGGATCGGCATCTTTCCGGATTCACCCTGGTCGGCGCTCTCCAGCACTTGCATGTCCAGCACGGTATACGCGGCGGTCAGATTCAGGCTGCGGGCCAGCTCGGCCTTTGCCTCCAGTTCCAGGCCGCGCGAACGCACGAGACCGATCTGACGCTGAACGAAGGTGGCCTGATCGGTGGTGAGCACGTTCGATTTGCGCAAGTCGAAGATGGCGGCGGTAAACGAGGTGCGCGCACTTTGCGGCTGGTATTTGATGCCGGCCTCGACCTGCTTGCCGCGCGTCGGCTGCAGGGGCGTGCTGTTGCTGTCGACGCCGCTGGTCGGCATGAAGGACGTGGCATAGCTGATATACGGCGCCCAGCCGTTGCCGACCAGGTAGCTCAAGCCCCGCGGCCGCTGAATTGATTGTCGGTCTGATCCTGGCGCGAGTTCCCGATGCGGTCGGTGGTCGCCGATTTCGCCCTATCCTGGCGGCCGCTGAGCGTGAACACCCAGCGCTCGTCGAGCTTGATCTGGTCTTGCGCGTAAAGGCCAAGCTGCTCGGTGATTTGCGTGCTGCTGCGATCCAGCACCGACGGCTCTTGCACCGGCACGACATTGACGGGGTTGCGCAGGTCGAGGCTGGGGGCCGGCCCCGAGAAATCCTCGCCGGCGATGCGGATGCGGGTCGCGTCGATACCGAACAGCAGCGTGTGCTCGACGCTTCCCGCACGCATGCGCCCTTGCAATTGCGCATCCGAGCTCCACTGGTTATACCGCTCAAAAAAGGAGCGCGCGCTGCGCGTCAGCGTGTAATTGTCCGGCAACAACGCGTCGCGCAGGATGCGCTTGTCGGTGCGGGCATGGAAGTAGCGCAGATTGTGGCGCAGCGTCCAGTTGTCGTTCAGATGGTGTTCGAACAGGTAAGCGAACGATGTCTGGCGATTCCGGATACGGCTGTAATCGGGGTCGCCGCGGACGATGCCTGTGTTACGGCCGGCGTTGTCCATCACATAAAAAATGTCGTCGCTGGCCTTGTTGTCGAGATACTCGCCAAGCAAGGTGAGCGACGTGGCGGCCGAGGGCTGCCAGCGCAGCGAGGGAGCCAGATAGGTGCGCTTGCTGGCGAACGGCGTGCCGTCGCCATAGCGCATCTGCGAGTGGCTGTCCAGACCCAGGCCGACCAGGCGGTAGCTCAGCGTGTCGCTGGCCGTCCCGCCCAGGTCGACTGCCAGCCGCTTGCGCTGGAAGGTGCCGTATTGCACCTCGACTTCGCGCACGGGCGTGTCGCCGGGCATCTTGCTCACGCGATTGATTATACCGCCCGCATCCCCCTGGCCGAACAGCACGGAAGCCGGTCCGCGCAGCACGTCGACACGCTCGACGCCGTAGGATTCGGTGACCGAATAGGCGGGCAGGACAAGGCCGTCGCGGTAGCCGGCGATGCCCGATGTGGCGTCGAAGCCGCGCATCAGTATCCATTCGATGCCGCGCGGGTCGAAGCCCCAGTTGTTGACGGTCACACCGGGCGTGTAGCGCACGGCTTCCATGATGTCCTGGGCGCCACGCGCGTCCATTTCCTCGCGTCCGATGACCGATACCGACTGCGGCACCTCGAGCAGCGGCGTATCGGTCTTTGTGCCTGTCGCGCTGCGGCGCGCCACATAGCCCGGCACCGGACCGGTGGCCGTTTCCGGCTGTTCGCCCCGCACCGTGATTTCCGGCAGCGTACTGGCGGGCTCAGGAGGCTCAGGCGCGCGGACGCCCTGCGCCGATGCCGCAAAACTCAGGAATGCGGCGGCAGTCCCGAAGGCCGCCATGAGCGCGCTGTGGAGCGGACGTTGCCGCGGCAAGGAAATAGCATGCATGAAGAAAGGTCTCTCAAGGATTGATTGGTAATGTGCCAAGCAGCCAAATGATAATAATTCTTATTTACATTGACTGCAACAATTCGAGAGATTTTTGTTACTGAAAAGTAACCTCAAGGCGATGCCACCCTGGCTTTCTTCTTGGAAACTTCGTGTAAAAGTACTGAAATACGTCCGCGCCGCCAGCCATAGAAAGTAACAAGCAGGCATAAAAAGAAACCAATGGTGGATGAACTTGCCGCCAGGCGTGCGCGTGCAGCGCCTTACCTCGATGACGGCTCGATCGCAGCGCAGCCCTACAGCGTCATGCCGAGGATGACATCCTGGTAGTCAGTGCGGCCCACGCGGAAGGTGCGCCGGCCCAGCTGCGCAAAGCCGCAGCGCGCATAGAACGCCAGCGCATCGTGGTTTTCCGCGTACACGCCCAGCAGCACCCTCCCCGCTCCGGCGGCGCGCGCTTGGCTCAGCGCCGCCTGCATCAGGCGCTGGCCCACGCGCTGGCCCTGGAAGCGGTGCAGCAGGTAGATGCGCTTGATTTCCAGGTCGTTCGGCCGCGGGTCTGCCACCGGCAGGCTGGCGGGGCTGAGCACCAGATAGCCGACGGGTGCGCCGCCCGGCGTGGCCTCGGCCAGCCAGAGCCGCATGGCCGGCAGCGCCAGCCAGTCGCGGTACAGCTGCACGTCGTGCTGGCGCTGGCAATGGGCGATGATGTCGGCGCCATCGAGGATGCCGGCAAACGCCTCGAGAAAAGTGGCCTGCCCCACCAGCGCCAGCGCTGCTTCATCGCCCTTGGCGCAAGGGCGGATGGTGATCGCGTTGTCAGTGTGTGTATTCATATCGCTTGGCATAGTCTGCTCCTCAAGGAAAACAAGCCGGGCGAAGCCGGCTTGAGGTCATATCACTACTGCGATTACTTGCTGCCCAAAGGCACCTCGCACAGGCAATGCGTGAGGGCCATGAACGGTTTGTGCTCGCGCGTGATGCCCGACAGCCAGGAGAGGTCCTGCGCCATGCCCAGCGCCGCGTCGGCCGGCAAGCCGGTCGTGGCCAGGCCCAGCTTCACGTGTTCGCCCAGGCCCAGCGAGGCCATGGCCTTGGAGCCGAACATGCCGATCAAGCGGTCCACATTCGACGTTTCCTGCTCCAGGTACGTCACGCGGTAGTCGGCGCCAAGGTTGGCGCGCTTGGCGGCCGAGGCCAGCGCATCGCCATAGCTGCCGATGCGGTCGACCAGGTTGCGCTCTTTCGCCTGCAAGCCCGTCCAGACGCGGCCCTGCGCCACTTCATTGATCTTTTCCGGCGTCGTCTTGCGCGCCTTCGCGGCCAGCTTCAGGAAGTCGCCATACACGTGGTTGATCGAGCCCTGGATCACTTGCGCAAAGCGGGGGTCGAGCGGACGCAATGGGTTGCCCGCGTCGGCCAGCCAGGTGGTCGGCGAGCCGGCCGTGTGGATGCCCAGCTTTTCCACCACCTTGTCGGCCGTCGGCAAAATCGCGAACACGCCGATGGATCCGGTGATGGTGGCCGCGTCGGCGATGACTTCATCGGACGAGGTGCTGATCCAGTAGCCGCCCGAAGCGGCGACATTGCCCATCGAGACGACCACCGGTTTGCCGGCGGCGCGCGTCAGTTCCAGTTCGCGGCGGATCAGTTCCGAGCCGAAGGCGCTGCCGCCCGGCGAATCGACGCGCAGCACGATGGCCTTGATCGATTTGTCTTCGCGTGCCTGGCGGATCAGGCGCGAGGTGGACAGGCCGCCGATGGAACCCGGTGCCGCGATGCCATCGCCGATTTCGCCCGAGGCGATGACCACGCCGACGGCGTCGCCGATGTGCACGGGACGCAAACGCGCCAGGTAATCGGTGTAGTTCACCTGGCGGAAATTCGTGCCTTCCGTGTTCTTCGCGCCGCGCGCCATCATGAACTGGCGCAGTTCGTCGCGCGTTTTCAGGCCGTCGACCAGTTTGGCGTCCAGCGACAGCTTGCCCAGGTCGCCGCCGGCGGCCGTCATCAGCGCGGGCAGCGCATCGATCGATTGCATGATGGCGCCGGCCGGCAGCTTGCGCGATTTTTCCACGTCGGTCGTGTAGGTGGTCCACAGGCCGTTGTTCAGGTAGCGGTCCGCTTCGGCCGCCGCTTCGGACGGGCCGTTGGCGATGAAAGGCTCGGCCGCGCTTTTATACGTGCCCACTTTCAGCAGGTTGACCGTCACGCCCACTTTATCGAGCGCGTCGCGGTAGTAATTGCGGTAGCGGCCAAAGCCTTCCAGCATGACGCCGCCCATCGGGTGCAGGAATACCTCGTCGGCCTTGGCCGCCACCAGGTACTGGCGCTGGTTATAGCTCGAACCCCAGGCCGTGACTTTCTTGCCCGTGGCGCGGAAGCGTTCCACGCCGGCCGCCACTTCGCGCAGCGAAGCGAGGCCGCCGCCCTGCAATTCGTCGAGCAGGATCACCATGGAGCCGATGTTCTTGTCCTTGGCCGCCGTGTCGAGCACCGCCAGCACGTCGCGCAGCTGCACGTTTTTCTTGACTTCGCCGCTCACGTTGGCCAGCACGGCCTCGCGCACGCCGCCCGGGGTTTCCTCGACCAGCGGGCCTTGCAAGTCCAGCACCAGGGTGGTCTTTTCCGCCAGGGGCTTGGCGCCGCCGCCGAAAATGGCGATCAGGATGGCGATGACGATCAGCAGGAAAAGCAGATTGATGACCGCGCGGCGGGTGGCGTCCAGCGCGCGCCAGAATGCGCCAAAACCGCGGCGTAGCGGCGGGAAGGGGTTGAGTGACATTGATGCTCCGTGAGGTTATATACCTAAAGGAAATCAATATAGCTGAAAATGGCCCTGATCGTCTTCGGATTCGTCTTATTTTGACAAGTATTCCACGCCTTGGCCGCCCTGCCCTGGCGGCGTGGAAATGAGGAACAGGCCGCCCAGCACCAGGGCGCCATTCAGGATCAGCAACTCCAGGCCGATGCGGTAATGCTCGAACAGCCGCACCTGCTCCTGCTCGATCAGCGCGCACAGCAATGGCCCGGCCACGGCCACCAGCGGTACCCAGCGGTCGCGCACGCCGCGCTGGCTCAGCAAGCCGAAGGCAAACAAGCCCAGCAGCGGACCATAGGTATAGCTGGCCAGCTTGAGGATCACGCCGATCATGCTGGGGTCGTCCAGCCATTTGAAGGCCATGATCAGGATCAGGAACAGCGCGGCAAACCCCAGATGCACGCGGCGGCGCCAGCGCATCTGCTGCGCCGCAGTCAAATCCTGCCTGCGCTGCACGCCGAGGATGTCGATGCAGAAGGTGGACGTCAAGGCGGTGAGCGCTCCATCCACGCTGGGGAACAGGGCGGAAATGAGGGCAATGAAGAAAATCAGCTGCACCACGGCCGGGAAATGCCCGAGCACCACGGCGGGGAACAATTTGTCGCCCGAGGCCGTCACGCCGGCCAGCGGCGCATACAGGTGCAGCAAGCCGCCGAGGAAGAGGAACAGCAGCAGCACGCCGGTCAGCACCACGGTCAGGCTGAGCATATTCTTTTGCGAGTCGCGCAAGGTCCGCACGGAGATGTTCTTTTGCATCATTTCCTGGTCCATGCCCGTCATGGCGATCGTGATGAACATGCCGGCCACGATGTGCTTCCAGACATAGGCAGGGCTGTCCGGGTCGACGGTGAAGATGCGCGTAAGGCCTTGCGCGCGCATGCGCTCGAGGCTGTCGACGAGGGACAGATCCATGTCGCGCAGCAAAAACACGCTGCAGATGACGAGACCGGCCAGCATGCACGCCGTTTGCAGGGTATCGGTCCAGACGATGGTCTTGACGCCCCCCTCATACGTGTACAGCAGGATCAGCAGCAGCACGACGCACGAGGTCAGCCAGAACGGCACGCCCAGGCTGTCGAGTATGGTGGCTTGCAGGATATTGACCACCAGATACAGCCGCGCCGTAGCGCCCAGCAGCCGCGACACGATGAAAAACGCCGCCCCGCTCTGGTAGGAACGCCGTCCCAGGCGCAATTCCAGATAACGGTAAATCGAGGTCAGCTGCAGCCGGTAATACAGCGGCAGCAGGATGAAGGTGATGGCCAGGTAACCGAGTACATAGCCGATCATCAGCTGGATATAACCGAAACCGTTGCTGCCCACGGCGCCGGGCACGCTGATGAAAGTCACGCCGGTGAGCGTCGTGCCCACCATGCCGAAGGCCACCAGCATCCAGTTGCTGTCCTTGTTGCCGATGAAAAAACTGTCATTGGTGGCATGGCGCGAGGTGCGCCATGCCACGCCCAGCAGGATCAGGAAATACGCGAGGACGACGGCAAACAGGATGAGGGGGGACATGGGCGTTGCGCTGGCGGCAAAGGGGAACAGGGGCCGAAATATACAGCAAAGCCCCTATTCACGCCGGCATCAGCAGCCGCTCGGTTTGACTTTCTCCACCTCCAGGCCGAACCACGGACGCAAACGCGTGCCGATGACGTTGCCGAGGAAAGCGCAGACCAGCCACAGCCAGCCGTGCAAGCTGCCCGAGACGATGCCGCTGAAGTAAGCGCCGATGTTGCAGCCGTAGGCCAGGCGCGCGCCGTAGCCGAGGAGCAAGCCGCCGACGATGGCGGCGATCACCGAACGGCGCGGGATGCGCCACACGGGCGCATAGCGGCCGGCCAGCGCCGCCGCCAGCATGGCGCCCAGCACGATACCGATGTCCATCACGGACGTCTTGTCTTGCGTCAACGGCGCGGCCAGGGCGGCCGCGTTGGCCTTGGTCGACCAGTAGGCCCAGCTGGCCGTATCGATGCCGACCACGGACGCGGCCTTGGCGCCCCAAAGGGCAAACGCGGACGTCACGCCCCATGGCTTGCCCGACAGCGCCAGGGTGGCGAAGTTGAGCACGACGAGGGCAACGGCGCCTGCCACCAGCGGCCACGGACCATGCAGCCAGGGCGACGCTTGCGCCGGGCGCAGGGGCGTGGCGACGAGCTTGCCATGGCGGCGCTTTTCCACCAGCACCGTGATGCCGGCGATCAACGCGAAGACGATCCAGTTCAGCGCCAGCGCGGGCACCAGGCCCAGGGTCGTGACGAGGGAAATCGGCTGGAGCTGCGGCAGCGCCGTCCAGAACGGCATGTGCGCCGTGCCGATCACGGAGCCGACGATGAAGGCGGCCAGGGTGATGAGCATGCGCGTGCTGCCCCCGCCCACCGTGTACAGGGTGCCGGACGCGCAGCCGCCGCCCAGCTGCATGCCGATGCCGAAGATGAAGGCGCCAAAGATGACGGAGGTGCCGGCGGGAGAGACCAGGCCCGCGACGGGCGTGCCGAACAGGGTACCTGCCGACAGCGCAGGGAAGAACAGCGCCACGCCGACGGCCAGCATCAGCATTTGCGCGCGCAAGCCGTCGCCGCAGCCGTCGGCGATGAACACGCGCCAGGCGGACGTAAAACCGAAGGCCGCGTGATACAGGGTGATGCCGAGCAAGGCGCCCACCACGTACAGCGCGGACAGCGTGGCGCCGACGGTTTGCGCCAAATACCAGGCGCCGAGCACGATGAGCACAAGCGCGACGCCCAGCGGTTTCGGATTGATGGCGGCGCGCAGGCGCAGCGGTGACGTTGCTGTATCGGACATGGGAAGTATGGGCAAGAAGAAAGTAAACGCCATTCTCGCCCGTTTTGATGTTTTCTGCCAGAAACTTACTGGCAGATCAAGCTGGCTTAGTGCCCCACTGCATGGATCGACTTCTCGCCGCCGGCACGCACGGGGATGGGATAGCGCCGGTCCAGCCTGCCGCTCAGTGCCGTCAAGCCGAACGCCCCGAGCACGACGAGTGCACCGATCCAGCCCGTATGCACGAGGCCCAGGTGTTCCACGATCAGACCGCCACCCCAGGCGCCGCCGGCGATGCCCAGATTAAACGCGGCGATGTTCAGGCCCGAAGCCACATCGACGGCGCGCGGCGTGAAGTGTTCCGCTTGCTGCACCACATACACTTGCAAGCCAGCCACGTTACCGAAGGCCACGGCGCCCCACAGCAGCACGGTGATGACGACGAGCACGGGATGCGGCGCCGTGAAGGTCAGCAGCAGCAAAACCAACGCCAGCAGCAGGAAGATCAGTTTCAGAGCGCTGACAGGACCTTTCTTGTCGGCCAGCTTGCCGCCCCAGATATTGCCGAACGCCACGGACACGCCATACACCAGCATCACCACGCCCACGGCGCCGGCGCTGAAACCCGACACTTGCTGCAGGATCGGTGCCAGATACGTAAAGGCGATGAAGGAGCCGCCATAGCCGACAGCCGTCATGGCGTACACCAGCAACAGGCGCGGCTGGCCCAGCACCTGCACTTGCTGCAGCAGGGATGCAGGCTTGCTGTGCTTGATGGTCGACGGCACGTACAGCAGGCTGCCGACAAAGGCGACCAGACCCAGGGCGGAGACGGCGAGGAAGGTTTCGCGCCAGCCGAAATGCTGGCCGATGAAGGTACCCAGCGGCACGCCCGTCACCAGGGCCACGGTCAAGCCCGTAAACATGATGGCAATCGCGCTGGCAGCCTTGTCCTTCGGCACCAGCGAGGTGGCGATGGTCGAGCCGATGGAAAAGAACACGCCATGCGCCAGCCCCGTCAGGATGCGGGCAACGACGAGGGTTTCATAACCCGGCGACTTCCACGCCAGCAAGTTCCCCAGGGTGAACAGGACCATCAGCGACAATAACAGGGTTTTGCGGGGAATCTTGCCCGTCAGGGCAGTCAGCACGGGTGCGCCGACGGCGACGCCCAGCGCATACAGGCTGACGAGCAGGCCGGCCGAGGGCAGGTTGACGCCCAGGTCGGCGGCGATGGTGGGCAACAGCCCGACGATGACAAACTCGGTGGTTCCGATGGCAAATGCGCTGAGGGTCAGCGCGAGCAAGGCAATGGGCATGGCAAACTCCGATAAATGATGTTGGCATGCAGTATCGGGGTTTTCTTTGTTTCGAAAAATACCTCCACAGGAAGAAGATACTTGCGCGCAAATCAATAATTGTATGGTCTGCTACACTGACCGCATCAACACGGGATCACCACCATGAATTCAGAAAAACTGGCGCTGCTGGTCACGCGCGAAATGCCATATGGGAAATATCAGGGACGCTTGCTGGCCGACTTGCCGGGACACTACCTGGGCTGGTTCGCGCGCGAGGGCTTTCCCTCGGGCGAACTGGGCAGTTTAATCGCGCTGATGTACGAACTCGATCACAACGACTTGCGCAGCTTGCTCGACCCGCTGCGCACGCGCAAGTCACCGTGGCGGCCGGGCGAGTAAGGAGAATAGAAGGCGTGTCTTAAAACTCGCGCACCTTCTTGGCCAGCATGGCGCTGAACTCGCCATTTTCCACGAGCTTGTGCAGCTCGCTGGCGCCACCGATCAGCACCCCGTTGACAAAGACCATGGGGAACGTCGGCCAGCCGGTCCACATTTTCAGGGCATTGCGGCGGTGCCACTGGTTCAGATAGCTGCCGTATTGCAGGTACTGGTAGGGCGTGCCCAGCACGTCGAGGATCTTGCGCGCCTTGCGGGGAAACGGATTGAGCGCCATGCCGACGACCACCACCTGGTGCGCGGCGATGGCCGCCTGCACCTCGCGCACGATGTCCTTGTGCTTGCTGCCGATCAAGGGGCGGGCGGCGGGATGGATCTGGGCTTGGTCAAGGAGGGCGCGGGTCATGAAAGTCCTGGGGTGAGTGGCACGTGGCGTGCGGATCACGCATTGTGCCACGCACACGGGCCGGCGTGGGCTACACTGCGCCCCTCCCCCCTTCGTTTGAATATATGCAAGAAATCACTCTCATACCTGCATGCCGCCCCCGCCGCCTGCTCTGCGCTCTTCTGCTAGCCGCCAGCTGCGCCAGCGTCCACGCCGCCGATGCCGGCCTGGAAAGCGGCTTGACGCATGCGCTGCAGCTGAAAAAGGGCACGACAGCAAGAGTGGGCACCTCGGGCAAGGCCATCGCCGCCTACATGCGCGAAGGTTTGATCAGCCAGCGCCCCCAGCAGCGCTTCGACTACACAGACTATTATTTGCTGAAGAAACCGGCCAGCTTCATGGGACATGAACTGGTGCTCATCGAGGAAGAATACATCACGCAATACATAGGCTGCTGCGTCAGCCCCGGCGCCGGCGTGACGGTGAAGGTGCGCGGCAGCACGCAAAAACTGCAAGCGTTCGCCAGCGCCCAGCGCTGCACCCTGACCGACCCCGTCGATGTACAACATGCCCTGAGCGAGGTTGCCATCAAGGCCCGGCTGCCCAAGGGCCATTACGCGTCATTGAGCTGCCGCGAACGCGATGCGCAGCCCTAGCTGCCCGATAGGGAGCACGGTATGCCAGCTTGAACGATCGTTGCCGTCGAATAGGGTGATTCGCTATGCCAGCCCAGGCTCGCATACAATTTCGCCCCATCGTCCGTTGCCACCAGCACCCGGCGCGCGCTGGCCGATCGTTGCCTGGCCGCCAGCGCGGCCATCAGCGCCCGCCCCAGACCCCGGCGCCGGTGGCCGGCCTCGGTGACGATGCGGTCAAAGACAAAGACACCGGCATATTCGACGGCATGGCCGCTGGCGGCAATACCGCCATCTTCGGCCAGAATATGCGCCGTCGTGATTTCCTGTGATGTTGCCACGTCCAGGCGGTAGCCGGCAGGCAGGTCCGGCGCCTGCAGACTGCCTTCATGGGTCATGAAATAGCCGCCGGGGCAAAGTTGCCATCGCGGCGGCAACAGCCCCAGCAATTGCTCCCCGTCGCCGCACATTTTGATGAAGATATGCGGACCGTGGATAGCGGCTGCCAGCGCGCTGATGCCTGAGCAGGGTCCCGCAAAAACGTGGCGCCGGATTTCGCCCGGCAAGTCCGTATCGACACGCCACCCGCCGTGATCGGGCACGGGCAGCGCCAAGCCGCGCGCAATGGAACGCGCCGCCAGCCAGGCGGCAAGCAGGCCGGGATCGGCCAGATTCGACATTCCTTGTTCTTCCAATTTTCATGCTCCCACATTCGTCCCTGTCCCGCTTATGCCTGGGCAAAATCTTCCCCTAGCCCAGCGGCACGTGCAAGCCCATCTTGAGGCAAGTCAAGGCCACCGAGGTGCGGTAGCGGCGAATATTGTCGTCGCCGCCGAACAAGCGTTCCGTCAGCGCCTCGTATTCGGCCATGCTGCTGGCCGTGATGATCAACAAATAATCAGCCTCGCCCGTGATCCCATAGCACTGCTGTATGGCAGGCTCGGCCATGATGCGCGCGCGCATGGCGGCCGTGCGCTGCGGGTGTTCGTCGTGCAGATGCACTTCCACCGTCAGGATCAGGGGGCGGCCCAGGCGGCTCGCGTCGAGTACGGCCACCTCGTTGCGGATCACGCCGCTCTCGCGCAGGCGGCGGATGCGCCGCTGCACGGCCGGCGCCGACAAATGCACGGCCTGGGCGATTTCGCGCTGCGAAGTTGTGTTATCGCGCTGCAGGATGTCGAGGATCGCCAGGTCGAAGGCGTCGAGGGCAATGGAGGGCGTGAGCGAAAGTTGCGTCATGAAGGTCAAATTGCAGTACAAAACTCGGAGCAGACACAATAAACTTTCACTATTCCGATATCAAGCCTTTTATCACCATGCCATTACGCCGCTATTCCTCGCTGATTCCCTTGGTGGCCATCCTCGGCTCCGTCACCTGCCTGGGACTGGGCACCTCATGGGCCAAGCACAGCCTGTTTCCGCTGGTCGGCGCCCAAGGCACGACGGCCGTGCGCGTGGGCTTTTCCGCCCTGCTGCTGTTGCTGTTCTGGCGCCCGTGGCGCTGGCAGCTGAACCGCGCCGACCTGCGCACGGTGGCCCTGTACGGCGCCGCGCTGGGCTTGACCAACCTGTGCTTCTACATGGCCTTGCGCACGATCCCGTTCGGCATCGCCGTGGCGATCGAATTTTCCGGCCCGCTGGCCGTGGCCCTGCTGGCCTCGCGCCGCCCGCTCGACTTCGTCTGGGTGGCCCTGGCCGTGGCGGGACTGGCGCTGCTGCTGCCGCTCGGCCACGACGTCAGCAACCTCGACCCCACCGGCGTGCTGTTCGCCCTGGGCGCGGCCGTCTGCTGGGCCTCGTACATCGTCTTCGGCAAGCGCGCCAGCCATTTGCATGCGGGCCATTCCGTGTCGCTGGGCCTGACCATGGCCGCGCTGGTGGTCGTGCCCGTGGGCGTGATGCACAGCGGCGCCGCCCTGCTCTCGCCCGTCGTGCTGGGCGTGGGCCTGGGCGTGGCCCTCATTTCCAGCGCCATCCCGATCTCGCTGGAAATGGTGGCCCTGAAGCGGCTGACGCCGCAAGCGTTCGGCATCATGAGCAGCATGGAACCGGCCGTGGCCGCCATGCTCGCATACATCCTGCTCGACGAGCGCCTGGGTGCCGGGCAATGGCTGGCGATTGCCATGATCATGGCCGCGTCGATGGGCAGTTCCTACATGGCGCAGCGCCAGAGACGCGCTGCGCCGGTGCTCAGACCCGAATATAAATCGTGAAGCGGGCGCCGCCCAGCGGTGAGTCGTCGATGGCGATGGCGCCGCCGTGCAGCGCGACGGCCCTGGCGGCAATCGCCAGTCCCAGGCCGTGGCCGGCGGTCGCATGGTCCTGTTCGCGGGCCAGCCGATAGAACGGGGCAAACACCTGTTCGCGCTGGCCGGCGGGAATGCCGGGGCCATCATCCTCGATCACAATACGCAGCGCATCGCCTTCGCGCACGGCCGACAGCGCGATGCGCGCGGTGGCATATTTGGCCGCGTTGCCAAGCAGGTTGCCGATGGCGCGCGCCAGCAGGCGGGGATCGCCGCGCAATTCGCCCAGGTCATCGGCGATGCCCGCTTCCACTTGCCGCGGCAGGACGGCCGCCATGCAATCGCGCAGCAAGGGCGCCACGGCAAACGGCTGGCGCGGCAAGGCTTGCGCGTGATCGAGCTGCATCAGGCCCAGCAATTCGTTGACCAGCGTTTTCAATTCCTCGACATCGGCGCCCATGGCGTCGACGCGTCGACGCAGGGCAGGGTCAAGTCCCCCATGCCGTTCGTCCAGCAGCGCCAGGCCGAATTCCAGCCGCGCGATCGGCGTGCGCAATTCGTGCGACACCGACAGCAGCAAATGCCGGCGCGCTTCCAGCAGCGAGCCGATGCGCTCGGCCATCTCGTTGATGCGGCCAGCCAGCGGCGCGATGCTCGACGCGGGCTTGACCTGCGCCCGCGCCGCCAGGTCGCCCTGTCCGAAATCGTCGGCCATGCGCGACAGCGCGGCCAGGCTGCGCCCGTGCGCGCGCGTCCACCAGCCCAGCGGCAGCAGCAGGCACAGCGCGATGACCGCAAAGCGGATCGCCTCCATGCGCAGCGCCTGGCCAACGTCGATGGGCAGGTTTTGCGCGTGGAGCACATCGTCCTCGCTGCCGGCATAGCGTGCACCCGTGGCGTCCACGCGGCGATAGAAAGCCTTGCCGCCCACGTCCATCACGACGGCGCCCCGCAGCAGCTGCGCGCGCGCCTCGGTCGGCAGCGCCGGCAGCACGATGGACAGGGGCTGCAATTCCAGCGCGACGTCCGATACTTCGCGCACCTTGTTCAGGCGCGGCAGCCAGTCATCGGCGGGCGCCTGGTCGATGTACTGCTCCAGCAGGAATATCTGGCCGGCGGCCTGGTCGCGCGCGATGTGTTCGAGCGGATCGCCGAACAGGCGGCTGAAGGTGAAGTAAATGACGCAGCTGGCCAGCGCGATGGCCAGCACCACCAGCAGCGCGAAACGCCAGAAAAGACGGGTCATTCCCAGGCGGAGGGCGTGAGCAGATAGCCTTCGCCCCATACCGTCTTGATGCGTTCCGCGCCGCCGTCATCGAACTTGCGGCGCAAGCGCGAGATGCAGTTGTCGATGCTGCGATCGAGGCCATCGAACTCGATGCCGCGCATGCGCACGAGGATCTCGTTGCGCGACATGACCTTGCCAGCGGCGTCGGCCAGGATTGCGAACAACTTGAATTCAGCGCTGTTCATGGCGATTTCCTGCCCGCGCCAGTGCACGGCGCGGTTTTCGCGCGACACGCGCAACTGGCCGATGACGATGTCGCTGCCGCCCGCCGCGCTGCCGCGCCGCTGCAGCGCGCGCAGGCGGGCCAGCAGCACGCGGGGCTGCACCGGCTTGCTCACGTAGTCGTCGGCGCCCTGCTCCAGGCCCGATACTTCGTCGAAGGTGTCTTCGCGCGCGGTGAGTATCAGGATGGGCACGGCGCTGAGCTGGCGCAGCTGGCGGCACACCACCAGGCCATCGACGCCGGGCAAGGTCAAGTCGAGTATGACCAGGTCGGGCTGCAGGTCGCGAAAGCGCGCCACGGCCTGGTCGCCGCGCATCACCACGTCGACCGCATAGTCGTATTCATCGAGGTATTCCTTGACCAGCGCGGCAAGCCGCGCATCGTCCTCCACCAGCATTACACGTTGCATCGCCCCTCCGCGCCGCCATTTTGTCGCGTATTGTAGTGGAGCGCGGCGCACAAGTGGCATATTCGACAATCAGGTACACATTTGTACACTTTCTATACAAATGCGGCCTACAAATTAAGGACAATTCAAGGACAAACCTGGGCGGATTCCGGCACGAGGTTTGCCTAACATGGATAGCTCTTACCTCAACCGGAATCCGAACATGAAAAAAATTGTCTACAGCACCCTGTTTGCCATCGCCGCCACGTCGACGGTCCATGCCGAAGGCCTGTACTTGGGCGCCAACGTCAGCCCTTCCAGCGATGGCAAGATCGAGCGTGCCGAGGGCGGCGCGACGGCGCGGCGCGGCCCCAGCAGCAAGGCGGTGCCCTTCGGCGTCTTTGCCGGCTACGAACTGACGCCGGCCTGGGCGCTGGAAGGCGGCTATCGCGCCAGCGGCGGCGCGACCAGCTTCGACCTCGATCCCGGCTACCAGCTCAAGGTACGCAATAGTGCCGCCTACATGGCGGCGCGCGGCACGTGGCGGCTGAACGACGACTGGTCGCTGTTCGGCAAGGCTGGCGTGGCGCGCAGCCATGCCGAATTCTCCATCGCAGGCAAGAACGCGCCGCCGGGCGAGTCGGCCAGCAAGACCGGCTTGTACCTGAGCGTGGGAGCCGCCTACCAGATCGGCAAGGACGTGGCGCTGCAGCTCGAATGGGAGCACGCCCCGAAAGTCAGATACGAAGGACTCAATAGCACGATGAACCGCCTGGCGCTCGGCGTGCGCTTCGGCTTTTAAAAGGATGGCATGAACAAGTTCGCTCCCCGTTTTTTTCCCTGTTTTTCTCCCCTGCTGTTGCTGCTGGCCGCCTGCGGCCCGGCGCTGGCCGAGGAAGCGAGCACCGGCACCAGCGCGCTGATGATGCCCGATGGGAGCAGGGATATGTACGTGGGAGCGGCGCTCACGGGCAGCTCGGCGGCGGACGATGGCGCATCGCGCGGCGCCGTCCTGCGCCCGCTGCTGCAGGTCCAGTGGAGCAACGGCCTGTTCGTTTCGGCCAGCGGCGTGGCGGGCATGCACCTGTCGGCCACGCCGGGCGTGGAATACGGCCCGTTGCTGGCCGCCAGCAATGCGCGCGCTCCGGAAGACAGCCGGCGCCTGCGCGGCACGCGGCGGATCAAGGGCTCGCCCGACGTGGGCGGCTTCTACGGCTATTACCTGGACGACCAGGCGCGCGTCACGGCTAACCTGATGCACGACACGAGCGCGCACGGCTGGCGCGGCCAGCTCGGCCTGCAAAAGACCCTGCCCTCGCTGGCGGCCCATCACACTGTGACCTTGTCGGCCGGCGTGTCCCTGGCCAGCGGCGCCGTGATGGACGAGCTGTACGCCGTCAGCGCGGCAGCCGGCGGCGCGCGCGACTACCGCCCGACCGGCGGTGTCGCGTCCGTCGACATGGGCGTCAACTGGAACTGGGCCCTGAGCAGCAAGTGGCTGCTCAACAGCGCCGTGACGGGCACGCGGCTGGGCAACGGACCGGCCCACAGTCCCTTCATCGAACGCCGTAACGTCATCACCTGGTCGAGCGGCCTCGGTTACCGGTTTTAAGCTCCATGCTCAGATCCCTGCTTCTCGCCCTGGCACTGCTGCCCGCGTTCGCCTGCGCGCAGGAAGCGGGCGACTGGATCGCCTACCGCGACGCCTACCGCCACATGATCTGGTTCGAAAAATACGGCAAGCCCAAGCAATTCCTGCAAAACCATCTGCGCCTGCGCCCGCGCGACGCCGGCGTGTCCACCGATGGCTTGCGCCTGACCTTGCACGGCAAGGGCGCGCAGCTGGCGCTGCCGCTCGATGCGCTGGGCCGGGCCGTCTTCCCGTTTTCCCGGGCCGCGTATGACGACAACGCGGAGCTGGCCTGGAACCGCAAGCCGGGCCAGATCACGTCAATCGCCTGGGTCTCCATCGTCACGCGGCCCGATGGCGTGTATGCGGCGGCCGACTTGCGCGCCGCCTGCGAACAGCTGCTCGCCTACCTGCGCTCGACGGGCGGAGCGAACGGCAAGCGCTGCGCCGGCGTGCAGTTTTCGTATGCGAGGATGGAAGCGGCGCAAGTGCGCTACCAGGGCGGCGATGGCGCGCCGGTCCCGCTGGCGGCGCAGGAAGGCCCCGCGTTTCCCGGCGACGCCGTGGCCGGTTTCCGCGTCTTCGCCTACCGTTTCAGCGCGCATCCGGACGCGGGGCAAGTCCTCACCAGCGCCACACCACTGGCCATTGCCGCGCTGCTGGAATAAGCTCACCTCAGCCGCGCCGTGCGCCAGGCCAGCAGCGCCGCCAGCACGAGCAGCGCGGCGCTGGCCGTGAAGGTAGCGCGAAAGCCGTAGCCGTCGAGCAGGATGCCGCCCACGGTGGAACCGAAGCCGATGCACAGCTGGACGACGGCCACCATCAGGCCGCCACCGGCTTCGGCGTCATCAGGCAAGGTCTGCGCCAGCCACGACCACCAGCCCGTGGGCGCGGCCGTCGCCAGCAATCCCCATAGCCCCAGCAGCACGAAGACGGGCGCCAGCTCGTCGCCGAACGCCAGCAGGGCCAGCGCGATGGCGGCCATCAGCAAGGGGATGGCGACCAGCGTGCGGTACAGGCCACGCCGCAGCGCGACGCCGATCAGCGCCGTGCCGATGAAGCCGGCCACGCCGATCGCCAGCAGCAGCATCGACAAGGTGGGCACGCCGACGCGCGTGACGTTTTCCAGGAACGGTCGCACATAGGTAAACAGCACGAACTGCCCCATGAAGAACGCGCCGACGGCCAGCATGCCCAGGGCGACCTGGCGGCGTTCGAGCAGGCGCAAGACCTGGCCGGAACGGGCCGAACGCGGCGCCGCCGGCATCGATGGCAGGCTGCACCACTGCCAGGCCAGCGCCAGCAGCGCCACCGGCGCCAGGCACAGGAAGGCGCCGCGCCAGCCGATGCTGGCGCCCAGATAGCTGCCCAGCGGCGCGGCCACCACAGTCGCCAGCGCATTGCCGCCGTTGAAGATGGCCAGCGCCCTGGGCACGCTGTGGCTGGGCACGAGGCGCATCGCCACGGCCACCGACATCGACCAGAATCCCCCCACCACAACGCCGATCAGCGCGCGCCCCGCCATGTACATCGCGTAGCTGGTGGCCAGCCCCACCACCAGCGCCGACACGCACATCAGGCCCGTCAACAGCAGCAGCAAGGTCTTGCGGTTCATCGATGCCGCCAGGGTAGCGATGGACAGGCTGGCCAGCACGGCGAAGGCGCCCGAGATGGCGATGCCATAGCCGGCCAGGCCTTCGCTGACGTGCAAGTCCGCCGCCAAGGGCGTGAGCAGGCTGACCGGCATGAATTCGGAGGCGATCAGGGTGAACACGCACAGGGTTATGGCAAAGATGCCGCCCCAGAACGCGGGCGCTGCCGCCTCGCTGCGGACCGCGCTCATGCCGCCAGGGCGCGCTGGAAGAACGACGTCAGCTTGTCCCACGGGATCAGGGTCACGCGGTCATACAGGTCGACGTGGCCGGCGCCGGCAACGTAATGGAGTTCCTTCGGCTCGGCGGCGCGCCGGTAGGCATCCTCGCTGAACTCCTTCGAGTGCGCCTGGTCGCCAGTGATGAACAGCAGCGGACGGGGCGAGATCGTCTCGATATCCATGAAGGGATAGAAATTCATGAACTTCACATTGCTGCTCAAGGTGGGACGGGTGGCGCGCTCGGGCAGCTGGCCGGCCGGGATGTAGGCGCCGCGCCGCGTGCGGTAGAAATCGTGGAATTCGCGTTCGATGGGCCCCGCGTTGGCGCTCAGCTCGGGCAAGGTGCCGCTCGTGTAGGCGGTGGCGCCGCCGGCAAACTCCACCTGGCGCTGGCGCGCGGCCGCGGCGATATACGCCTGGCGCTGCGCCAGCGTTTGCGAGCGGCGCAAGCCATGGCGGCTGACGCTGCCCATGTCGTACATGCTCACCGTGGCGACGGCCTTGATGCGCGGGTCGATCTTGGCCGCGCTGATGACAAAGCTGCCGCTGCCGCAAATGCCAATGGCGGCGATGCGTTCGCTGTCGACAAGCGCTTGTGCGCCGAGAAAATCGACGGCCGCGCTGAAATCCTCGGCGTAGATATCGGGCGAGACGGCGTTGCGCGGCCGCCCTTCGCTCTCGCCCCAGAACGACAGGTCCAGCGACAGGGCGACGAAGCCCTGCTCGGCCATTTTGGTCGCATACAAGTTCGCGCTTTGCTCCTTGACCGCGCCCATCGGGTGGCCAACGATGATGGCGGCGTGCCGACGAGCGGGGTCCAGCTGCGCCGGCAGGAACAGATTGCCGGCAACCGTCATCTGGTACTGGTTTCGGAAGCGCACCGGCTGCACCGTCACCTTGCCGCTTTTGTAGAAATTGTCGGCGCCATCGGGCATGGCCGGCAAGGCCGGCGCGGCGGTGGCGAAAATGGGTGCGCCCAGGACGGATAGGACGCCCAGTGCCGCCATGCCCGTGCCCGCTGCCTTGACGAATTCGCGGCGGCCAGCTGTCGTTTTCATGCGTGTTGTCTTCATGCCCATGCTCCTTTAAAAGTCAGGGCACCATCTTGACGCAGGCAAGCTCTTTTGATTAGCGGGTACAATCTTGATGTAGTTATGAGAAAAATTCAGTAATGAGCCAAGCCAAAGTCAACGATCTGCAAGCCTTCCTCGCCGTGGCGCGGGAACGCAGCTTTACCAGGGCCGCCGCCAGGCTGGGCATCACCGCGTCCGCGCTCAGCCATACCATCCGCACCCTGGAAGAACGGCTGGGCGTGCGCCTGCTGGCGCGCACCACGCGCAACGTGGCGCCCACCGACGCGGGTGAAAAGCTCATGCTGGCCATCGCGCCCCTGTTCGAGCAGATCGCCGCCGAGGTCGAGGCGCTGGGCGCGCTGCGCGACAAGCCCAGGGGCACCATCCGCGTCACCTGCACCGACGACCATATCGAATTGCTGCTGCGGCCCATGCTGGCCGGCTTCCTGCGCGACTATCCCGACATCACGCTGGAACTGGTGGTCGACTACGGCTTTACGAACGTCGTCGAGCAGCGCTTCGACGCCGGCATCCGCCTGGGCGAAGCCATCAGCAAGGACATGATCGCCGTGCGCATCGGCCCCGACTGGCGCCTGGCCGTGGTAGGGTCGCCCGCCTATTTCGCGCGCCATGGCGCACCCGCGACGCCGCATGCGCTGACGGAATACGCCTGCGTGAATATCCGCCACCGGCCCGCTGGCGCCATCTACGCGTGGGAATTCGAAAAGGATGGGCAAGCCTTTGCCGTCAAGGCCGAAGGCCAGCTGGTCTTCAACAGCATCATGCACGTGCTCAATGCGGCGCTCGACGGCATCGGCCTGGCCTACGTGCCCGAGCCGCTGCTGGCGCCCTACCTGGCCGATGGCCGGCTGGTCGAAATCCTCGCCGACTGGTGTCCCACCTTCCAGGGCTACCATCTGTACTACCCGAACCGGCGCCAGGCCACGCCCGCGTTTTCAGCCTTCGTGGAGGCGCTGCGCTACCGCGCCTGATTTGGGCACGCTATGGCCACATTTTTGCGCGCCAGCCAGGCCAGCGGCAGCAAGGCGAGCAAGGCTGCCGCCACGCCGGCCCATGGCGACAAGGCCATCATGTGGCGCGAGACCATCAGCGCACCGAGCATGGAACCGAAGGAAATGCCGAGATTGAACGCGGAAATGTTCAGGCCCGAGGCAAAATCGACGGCTTGCGGCGTGTAGCGCTCGGCCGTGGCCAGCATGCCGGCCTGCAGGGCGGGCGACAGGCCAAAGGCGAACACGCCCCAGACGAACAGCATCACCGTCATCATCCAGGGTGAACTGATGCTCAGCGCCACGCCCGCCTGCGTGACGGCCAGCAACAGCAGCATCAGGCGCAAGGCCTTTTGCCATCCCAGGTGACTGGTCAGGTAGCCGCCCGCCAGGTTGCCGGCAAAGGTGGCGATGCCGAACACGATCAGCAAGGCGCTGGCCATGGTGGCGGAAAAACCCGTCACATCCGTCAGGATGGGCGTAATGAACGTGAAGGCGGCAAAGCTGCTGCCAAAGCCAAACGTCGTCACGGCCATCATGGTGATAATGGAGCCGCTGCCGAGGGCCGCCAGCTGCGTCATGGCCTTGCCGCCCTTGCCCTGCTGCAAACCGGCCGGCAGCCAGCGCGCCATGGCGCCCAGGCCCAGCGCGGCCAAGACCACCACGGCAAAGAAGGGCAAGCGCCAGCCCATCAGGTTGCCCAGAAAACTGCCGAAGGGCACGCCGATCACCATGGCCAAGGTCAATCCCGCAAACATGACGGAAATCGCCCTGCCCGCCTGTTCCTTGCTGACCAGGCTGGCCGCCACGGTGGCGCCGATGGCAAAGTAGGTGCCGTGCGCCACGGCCGTGATGACCCGCCCCAGCAGCAACAATTCAAACGTGTGCGAGAAGGCGGCCAGCAGGTTGCCGGCAAGGAACACGCTCATCAGCCCCAGCAGGGCCGCCTTGCGTGGCAGGCGCGACATCAGCAGCACCAGCAGCGGCGTGCCGATGGCCAGCGCCAGCGCATACAGGCTCACCAGCGAGCCGGCAGATTCGATGGAAATCTGCAAATCTTTCGCGATGGTGGGCAGGATGCCGACGACGATGAATTCAGTGACGCCGATGGCAAAGGCGCCGACGGCCAGCGCCAGCACGCCGGGCGGCATCTTGCTGGAATGAGGTGAAACAGGACTTGCGGTGGTCATGGCAGTTCTCCGGCAGAGTTCAAGCCAGCCAGTGTATCGGGCATTCCGCTTTTGATATAGACTCCAATAATGGAAACACCTGTGAAATGGATTCAATAATGGCCAGGCAAGACATCAACCGTGCGTTCGAGATGGCCGTGTTTGTGGCCGTGGTGGAAACGGGCGCCTTTTCCGCCGCCGCGCGCCGCCTGGCCTTGACGCCGTCGGCCGTCAGCAAGCTCGTCAATCGCCTGGAAGCGCGGCTGGGCGCACGACTGCTCCAGCGCAGCACGCGCCAGCTGCACACGACGCCCGAGGGCGACGCTTTCTTCGTGCAATGCAAGCGCATCCTCGACGATATCGATGGCGCCGAGCGCGAAGCATCGCAGGGGGCGGCGCCGCGCGGACGCCTGCGCATCAACTGTTTCGTGCCGTTCGGCGTGCGCCATCTGCTGCCGATCCTGCCCGAGTTCGCGCAGCGCTATCCCGACATCGTGCTTGACGTCGTCGTCAGCGACGCCATCGTCGACTTGCTGGAAGACCGCACCGACATCGCCATCCGCACGGGCAAGCTGAAGGAATCGAACCTGGTGGCGCGCAAACTCGGCGAAGACGCGATGGTCGTCGTGGCGTCGCCCGCCTACGCGGCACGGCACGGCCTGCCGCGCACGCCGCAGGAATTGTCTTCACATAATCTGCTGGCCTTCAACTTCCGCTGCCAGAACGAAACCTGGCCCTTTCTCGATGAAACGGGCAACACCGTGCAAGTGGCGCCGCAGGGCAATACCTGCGTCAGCGATGGCGAAAGCATGCGCCAGCTGGTGCTGGCAGGCATGGGACTGGGACGCTTTTCACGCCAGCACGTGCTGCGCGATATCGAGCGAGGCGATTTGTTCCCCGTGCTGCAGGACTACAATCCCGGCGACAAGGAACTCGTGCACGCCGTCTTCGTGGGACCGGGTTTGCAGGTGCCGGCCAGGGTGCGCGTGATGCTTGATTACCTGCTGGAAAAAGTGCAGCTGGGGTGAGCGCCGCCGACACACATCGCGTCTTATAATCGGCCGTACCATTGAACTTCCAGGGAGCCGCGCCATGCACGATGACTTGATCCACACCTTGCAAACCCGCTTCAGCCAGCACATTCACCGCCATCCGCAATGGACGTGGGACAAGGTGCTGGCGCGGCTGAACGCCGCTCCTGCCAGCCTGGCGGTATTGCAGCAAATGGAAGACACGGGCGGCGAACCGGACGTCATCGGGCACGCCGGCGACACGGGCGCCGTCACGTTTTGCGATTGTTCGGCAGAAAGCCCGCTCGGCCGGCGCAGCCTGTGTTTCGATGCTGATGCCCTGGCCGCGCGCAAGGCCAACAAGCCGGCCGGCAGCGCCATGGCCATGGCGCAAACGATGGGGGTCACACTGCTGACGGAAACGCAGTACCGCCAGTTGCAGGAACTGGAACCGTTCGACCGGAAAACGTCGAGCTGGATCGCCACGCCGGACAGCATCCGGGCGCTGGGCGGCGCCCTGTTTTGCGACCGCCGCTATGACCAGGTCTTCGTCTACCACAATGGCGCCGAATCGTATTATGCGAGCCGGGGTTTCCGTGGGCGACTAACCGTCTGACAATCGCCGGCTCAGGCCAGCTCCTCCAGCCGCAACTGCCGGCCTTCATCGAGCATCAGCTCGAACTCGGCCGCCGTCACGGCCGGGCTGAACAGATAACCTTGCAGCTGGTCGCAGCCGAGTTCGCGCAAGAAGCGCATCTGCTCGGCCGTTTCCACCCCTTCGGCGACGATTTCCTGGCGCAGCTGCTGCGCCATGGTGACGATGGCGCGGGCGATGGCGCAATCGTTTTCCTCGAAGGGCAAGCCGATGACGAAGGAGCGGTCGATTTTCAGTGTGCTGATGGGGAATTTCTTCAGGTACGCGAGGCTGGAATAGCCGGTGCCGAAGTCGTCCAGCGCCAGCGCCAGGCCCATGGCCACCAGCTGGTTCATGATGTCGATCACTTTGTCGGCGCCGCGCATCAGCAGGCTTTCCGTGATTTCCAGCATGATCTGGTCGGGCCGCACGCCGTAGCGTTCCAGCACGGCCGCTATGCGCGCCGGCAACTGTTCATCGAACTGGCGCGCCGACAGGTTGACGGCGATGGCCGGCATGTGCAGGCCACGGTCTTCCCAGTTGCGGATCTGGCGGCAGGCCTCGTCCAGCACCCACGTGCCCAGCTCCAGAATCAAACTGGTTTCCTCGGCAACGGGAATGAACAGGCCGGGCGAGACCATGCCGCGCATCGGATGCTTCCAGCGCAGCAAGGCTTCCGCGCCGACGATGCGCCCGCTGGCCAGGCTCACTTTCGGCTGGTAATGCAACTCCAGCTCCTTGTCGCCCAGGGCCAGCCGCATTTCGCTTTCCAGGCGCAAATGCTCCTTGGCCCGGCGGTTCATGTCTTCGCGGTAAAACAGGAAGGTCGATTCGATCGTCTGCCCCGCCTTGGCCACGGCCACGTCGGCAAAACGGAACAGGGCTGGCGCTTCCAGGCCGTCTTCCGGATACACGGTGATGCCGATGCTGGCACCCACGTGCAGCGCGTGGGCATCGATATTGATCGGCGCCTCGAGCAGGTTGAGCAGCTTTTGCGCCACATTCGCCGCGTGTTCGCGCTTTTCGATATGCAGCAGGGCCACGACGAATTTGCTGTTGTCGACGCGCGCCAGGATGTCGGCGTCGCGCAGGGCGCCACGGAACAGCTGGCCGATGGCGATCACCAGCTGGTCGCCCACTTCATGGCCCAGGGTGTCGCTGATGGAACCGATGCGGCTGATGTCGATGACCATCAGCGCGCCATGCGTGCCTTGCCGTTTCGCTTCGGCCAGGCCCTGGTCGACCAGTTGGTTCAACAGGCAGCGGTTGGGCAAGCCCGTCAGGCTGTCGTAGTTGGCCATGCGCTGCATGCGCGCTTCGGCATCCTTGTGCACCGAGATATCGGAAAACAGGGAAAACACGTGGCTGATTTCGCCGAATTCGTCGCGCACGACGCTGATGGTGACGTCTTGCGGGAACAGTTCGCCATTCTTGCGCTTGCCGATGATTTCGCCGCGCCAGGAGCCGTGGCCGCGCATGGCGGCGCGCACCTTGGCGCGGAAATCGGGGTCGTGCACGCCCGAGCGCAGCAAGTCCGGCGTGCGGCCGATGGCTTCGGCCGGCGAATAGCCGGTGATGCGGGAAAACGAACTGTTGATCGAGACGATGCGCTCTTCCGCATCCGTGATCAGCACGGCTTGCTCGCTGTCTTCGATGATGCGTGCGTGCAACCTCACCTTGTCCACGTCGGACAGCGGCTCGCTCATGGCCGACAGGCGCACGGCCATGCCGCAGGCCTTGCCGGCCTGGTCGTGGATCACGTGGCGGTGCATGCGCAGCCACGTCACCATGCCCGACTTCTTGCGCCGGCGCACATCGGTGGCCACGTCGCCCTGGGTGAAATGCAACTCCAGCACGCTCGCTTCCGCGTCGTCTTCCGGATACAAAAACAGGATGTGCTGGCCCAGCGCTTCCAGTTCGGAATAGCCGAACATCTGTTCGGCGCCATGGTTCCAGCCGATCAAAAAGCCGTCGGGATCGATTTCCAGCAAGGCGTCGGGGGGCGCCACGCGCACCACGGGGCGGCTGGCGCCGCGCAGCCGCTCCAGTTCCTCCTCCAGCCGCGCCAGGGTGGCGGCCTGCTGCGGCCCCGCCTGTTCACGGGCATCCTGGGCCAGGCGCAGGCACAGCGCAACCTTCGCCTCAAGCATGGCATCCCCACTCGTGGGCCAGGTCAGGGGAAGGTATCAGGGGCGCTGCGGTGTGTGTAATCATCAAAATCCCACTGTGGGGCATACAAGTCGGAGCAGAAAGACGGTCGAAATACTGCGAATATGGTAACTTAAAAATGTTGGCGTATGTCAACATTTTAAGACCTACGCCGAATGGCCCGGCAGATGCTGCGCCAGGCGTGCAAACACATCCGGTTCGCGCATGCGCGCCATCCACCAGCGCAATGCGGCGCCGTCCTCGCCCACTCGCCAGGCCAGGTAAAACGTTTCCGACGGTTTCGGTTCTTCCACGGCCTTTTCCACCAGCAAGCCGCGCGCGATGGCGGCCCGCGCGCACGGCCCCGGCAGGAAGCCAAAGCCCAGCCCCAGCACCTGGTAATCGAACTTGACCTGCATGTTTGGCACGCTCAAGGCATCCTGCCCCAGCAGCAAACCCACCGTGCGCGGCGCCATCTGGCGCGCCGAATCGGCCACCACCACGGCCCGGTATTGCTGCAGGTGGCCGCGCGACAACGGTTCCTGCACCTGGGCCAGCGGGTGCGTGGGCGCCACGGTAAACACGAAGTCGAGCATGCCGATCGGCTGCGCGATATAGCCGCCGCCGGCCGGCCCGTCGCCGGGCGCGCCCACCAGCAAGTCGGCGCGCCGGTCCAGCAGCGCTTCCCACGTGCCCGACAGCGTGTCTTGCGACAGGCGCAGGCGCGTCTGCTGCGCCACGTCGTAAAAGGCGCGCACGTCGTCGGCCAGGGCCACGGCGGAAAACATGGAATCGATGCCGATGGACAATTCCGTTTCCCAGCCAGACGCCACCCTGCGCACGCGGTGCTCGAGGTCCTGCGCCGCCTTCAATAGATAACGGCCTTCTTTCAGCAATTCCTGGCCGGCCGCCGTCAGCATGACTTTCGGGCCATTGCGCTGGAACACCTGCACGCCCAGGTCATCTTCCAGCTTGGCCACCGTATAGGAAATGGTGGACGGGACTTTATGCAATTCCTTGCCGGCCGACGAGAACGATCCGCGGCGGTCGATGGCGTCAACGATTTGCAGGGCTTCCAGGCTCAGTCTTAACATTCGATTTTTTCGATCATAGGTCGCAAGATTTTCCGTTTTTCTTTCGCCGAACAGGGGTCTATACTTTGTTCATCGTACAGCGAAGGGCAGAGGCCACGGCACAGCGCCAGGCAACGGTCCTTCGAAATTATCGCACATTAACTTATAGAAACGGAGTCCACCATGTTACAGATTCGTCATAGCGAAGAACGCGGCGCCGCCAACCACGGCTGGCTCAATTCCCACCACAGCTTTTCCTTCGGCAGCTACCACGATCCGCTGCACATGGGCTTTGGCCCCCTGCTGGTGATCAATGAAGACCGGGTCACGCCTGGCCAGGGTTTCGGCACGCACGGCCACCGCGACATGGAAATCATTTCGTATGTGCTCGACGGCGCGCTGGAACACAAGGACAGCATGGGCACCGGTTCCGTCCTGCACTACGGCGATGTGCAGCGCATGAGCGCCGGCAGCGGCGTGCGCCATAGCGAGTTCAACCACTCGGCAACGGATGGCTTGCACTTCCTGCAGATCTGGATCCAGCCGAACGTGACGGGCATTCCCCCCAGCTATGAAGAGAAACACTTCACGCCGGACAGCAAACGGGGCAAGCTGCGCCTGATCGCCTCTTCCGACGGCCGCCAGGGTTCCGTGCTGATCCACCAGAATGCGGCCATCTACGCCAGCATCCTGCAGGAAGGCGAACAGGCCGAACATGCGCTCGACGAAGGCCGCCTCGCCTATGTGCACCTGATCCGCGGCAGCCTGGTCGTCAACGGCACGCCCTTGAAAGCGGGCGATGCGCTGAAACTGACGCAGGAAGCGGCCGTGATCATCACTCAGCCGGAAGATGCGGAATTCCTGCTCTTCGACCTGCCTAAATAATTGATAAATACAACGAAAGAGAAAATCATGGAAAACAGAAGCAACGTATTGCTGCCCCTCGGCCGTGCCGCCCTTGGCGTGCTGTTCTTTGTCTCGGGCTTGCTGAAAATCGGCGGTTTTGCCGGTGTGGCCGGCTACATGGCCAGCCAGGGCTTGCCCATCGCCAATATCTTGCTGGTCGGCGTGATCGTGCTGGAAGTGGGCGGCGGCTTGCTCTTGATCACGGGCTGGCAGGCGCGCTGGGCGGCGCTGGCCCTGGCGCTGTTCCTGATCCCGACGACGCTCATCTTCCACGCCTTCTGGAGCGCCGATGCGGCCCACTTTCAGGACCAGCTGACGAACTTCCTGAAGAACCTGTCCATCTTCGGCGGCATGCTCTTGCTGGTGGAGCGCGGTTTTCGCCAGACCAAATAAGACCAAGGCTGCCTGACCGGACGGGCCCGTCATCGACGCGGCCCGCCCGGCCGGCGGCCTGTCATTGTTTTGTCATCAGGCTGACATGGCGCTGTCACATTAACTGATTATCATCCGGTTGCCCTTAAATCACGCAACCACAGGACATCGCAGCCCATGAACAAGCCCAACGATCTGGCCATCAGCGCCACCGATCTGAACGACATTGACAGCCAAGCGTCCCACGACAACCATTTCAACAGCATCCTGAACGCCCGCCTGAGCCGCCGTAACTGGCTGCGCGGCAGCGCCGTCACGGCCGCGACCGCCGTCATGGGTTCGATGGGCCTGTCCGCCTGCGGTGGCGGCAGCGACGCGGCGGCCGTCACGCCAACGCCAACCCCAACACCCGAGAAACTGCTGGCCTTCACGGCCGTGCCGAAAAGCCTGGCCGACGTCGTGTCGGTACCGGCCGGCTACACGGCCACAGCCCTGTACGCGCTGGGCGACTCGCTGCGCGCGGCCACGCCAGCCTACAAGAACGATGGCAGCGATACCGATTTCGACAACCGCGCCGGCGACCACCACGACGGCATGGAATACTACGGCCTGTCCGCCGCCGGTGCGCCGCTGGCGTCCGGCGCCGAACGTGGCTTGCTGGCGATGAACCACGAAGCGACCACGGACGAAAAACTGTCCTCGCACTTCCTGCACGTGAATGGCGGCACCACCTCGCTGCCCCGCCCTGCGGCCGAAGTCGACAAGGAAGTCGCCGTCCACGGCCTGAGCGTAGTGGAAGTCAAGAAGACGGGCAGCGCCTGGGCCACCGTCAACGATTCCGCCTTCAACCGCCGGGTCACGCCGCTGACGGACATCGAGATTGCCGGTCCCGTGCGCGGCAACGCCCTCGTGGTCACCAAGTATTCGCCGACCGGTACCAAGACGCGCGGCACCATCAATAACTGCGGCACGGGCAAGTCGCCTTGGGGCAGCTACCTGTCCGGCGAAGAAAACTGGGCCGGCTACTTCACCCGCTCGGCCACCGACAACGCGGCACGCGGCGACAAATCCGTCGTTTCGCTGAACCGCTATGGCCGCAGCCAGGGCGGCGCCTCGCGCCACGGCTGGGAAACGGGCGGCAGCGACGACAAGTACGCGCGCTGGAACCTGAGCAAGATCGGCGCCTCGACCAACGGCAGCGACGACTACCGCAATGAATTGAACGGCATGGGCTACATCGTCGAGATGGACCCGTACGACAAGACCAAAGCCATCCGCAAGCGCACGGCCCTGGGCCGCTACGCGCACGAAAGCGCCGCCTTCAGCGTGCCGGCCGTGGGCCAGCAGCTGGCCGTGTACATGGGCGACGATTCACGCAACGAGTACATCTACAAATTCGTCACGACGGCCGTCTGGGCCGCCGCCGACGCGAACCCGGCTGACCGTATCGCCACCGGCGACAAATACCTCGATTCGGGCAAGCTGTACGTGGCCAAGCTGGCCGCCGACGGCACGGGCCAGTGGATCGAGCTGGCCATGTCGAACGCGCAGATCCAGGCCTACGGCGCCTACAAGTTCGCCGACCTGGCCGACGTGCTGGTGAATGCCCGCCTGGCGGCCGACGCCGTGGGCGCGACAAAAATGGATCGCCCGGAATGGTGCTCGGTCAACCCGGCGAATGGCGAGATCTATTACACGCTGACCAACAACTCGAACCGCACCGTCAATCCGAGCGGCTCGTCGCAACTGGCGCCGGACAGCGCCAACCCGCGCGCCTATACGGACATGAAGGGCCGCAGCGCGCAAAACGGCAATCCGAACGGCCACATCATCCGCTTCAAGGAAGGCACGGGCGCGGCCGCGGCCACCAGCTTTACGTGGGATGTCTACCTGTTTGGCTCCGAGAGCGGCGCCGACGCCAGCAAGATCAACCTGTCGAACCTGACGGCCGACCAGGATTTCTCCAGCCCTGACGGCCTGGCCTTCAGCCCCTACACGGGCATCTGCTGGATCCAGACGGACGATGGCGCGTACACGGACGTGACCAACTGCATGATGCTGGCCGCCATTCCAGGCAAGGTCGGCGACGGCGCCAAATCGACCCTGAACTACGCGACGGCGGCCGGCGGCAACCTGGCCGTCGACACCTTCATCGGCAAGAAACCCACGGCCGACACGCTTAAGCGCTTCCTGGTGGGGCCGGTCGGCTCGGAAATCACGGGCATCAGCGAAACGCCTGACGGCAAGACCATGTTCATCAACATCCAGCATCCGGGCGAAAACACCTCGCTGGCGAATATCGGCGACCCATCCAAATACACGAGCCAATGGCCGGCCAACGCCGGTTATGGCGCCGGCAAGCGTCCGCGCTCGGCCACCATCGTGATCACCAAGAACGACGGCGGACGCATCGGCAGCTGATGGACCGTGCCTGGCGGAGGCATCCGCCAGGCAAAGCCAGCAATGCACCTTGTAAAAGGAGGAAGTGCCCCTAAGTAAGGTTTATCACCAGACATTGCAACGACCGAATGGCAGCCAGGGAAAACGTTTCCCTGCTTTTTGGTATGATGGCAAGGCGCGCCGGCACCGGAGTGGTGTCGCGCGCCTTTTATTTTTGATAATTACTTATATGAGCACAACCATGCAAAGCGGCGCAGACCTCCTGGCGACAGGCGAATTGGATTACACGACTTCCTGCGCACTGCCGACGCCGTGGGCCCAGTTCACCCTGCACGCCTTTGTCGAGCACGCGACGGGCAAGGAACACCTGGCCATGGTGCTGGGCGATGTCGGCAACGGCGAACCGGTGCTGGCGCGCGTGCATTCCGAGTGCCTGACGGGCGACGTGCTGTTTTCGCAGCGCTGCGACTGCGGCGCCCAGCTCGAGGGCGCCTTGAAGCGCATCGCCGAAGAAGGTCGCGGCATCCTGCTGTACCTGCGCCAGGAAGGGCGCGGCATCGGCCTGATCAACAAGATCCGCGCCTACCGCCTGCAGGAAGCGGGCGCCGACACGGTGCAGGCGAATGAACAGCTGGGCTTCAAGGCCGACGCGCGCAACTACACCTTGTGCAAACCCATGTTCGCGCAATTCGGCATCCACAGCCTGCGCCTGATGACGAACAATCCGCGCAAAATCGCCGCCATGGAAGCGCTGGGCATCACGGTGGCCGAACGGGTGCCGCTGCTGGTCAACCGCAACGCCTTCAATCAGCACTACCTGAATACCAAGCAAAGCAAGCTCGGTCACATGATGACGCCGGAAACGGCGCCGGCACTGGAAGACGGCGCCCTGTAGTTCCCCGGGCTGGCGCGGAACGGCGTGTCACCCGGGCGCCGGCCTCACTCCGGCTCACGCACAAAGGATGCATGAAATTATCTGACTACGCCTTCCTGCTGGCCAGCCTGTGCGCTGCGGCAGGCGCACACGCGGCCCCGGCACCTGCGCCAGCCGCGGCCCCCACCGCATCGACTCCCCCAATCAAACCGCTGCCGGCCACCGCCGCGCCCGCCGCCACCGAACATGCGGCCTTGCCGCCGCCCTCGTCCGCCGCGCAAAAGCTGTACACTGCCGCGCGCGCCGACATCCTGCAAGTGCGCGTGCTGCTGAAGAACGGCCGCACGCAGTCGTCCGTCGGTTCGGGCTTCTTGATCGGCACGGGCGACCTGGTGGTCAGCAACTATCATGTCGTGTCCCAGTTCGCGCTCGACCCCGATACCTATGTCGGCGAGTGGGTCGACACGAGCGGCCAGCGCGGTAACGTGGAATTGCTGGCCGTCGACGTGCTGCACGATCTGGCGGTATTGCGCGTGAACCGCCACGGTACTGGCTTCTTCAAGATGCCGGAAGCGCTGGCGCCGCTGACGCAGGGCCAGTACCTGTATTCGATGGGCAATCCGCTGGACCTGGGCTTCGCCATTTCGGAAGGCTCGTACAACGGCGTCGTCACGCGCAGCTTCTACGACCAGCTGATGTTTACGGGGCCGATCAATTCCGGCATGAGCGGCGGCCCCAGCGTCACGGCGAATGGCGACGTCGCCGGCATCAATGTCTCGAAACGCCTCGATGGCGAACTCGTCAGTTTCCTAGTGCCCGCCCGCTATGCCCAGCAATTGCTGGCCAAGGTGGCGCAGCAAGGCAAGCCGCCGAAAGACTTCAAGCCCCTGGTGACGGCGCAACTGCTGGCGCACCAGGAAGTCATGCTGGCGCGCCTGCTCGACATGCCCTTGAGCCTGAAAGCCATGGGCCCGTACCGCGTGCCCGTGCGCGAGTCCGACCAGATGCGCTGCTGGGGCCGCTCCAACGTCAAGTCCGACAAGCCCTACATGCTCGACAACACCAGTTGCGCCATGGAGTCGGCCATCTTCATTTCCGGCGCCCTGCAGACGGGGCAAGTGTCGATGCGCCACGAATTTTTACGCAGCAGCGAACTGGGCGCCCTGCGCTTTTCCGAGCTGGCCAGCGCGTCATTCAAGAATGAAAGTTTCGGCAGCTACAAGAGCGTTAACCTGACCGGCCCGCAGTGCACCGAACAGTTCGTCAAGAACAAGACCCTGCCCCTGCGCGCCGTGCTGTGCGTGCGCGCCTACCGCAAGTTTACGGGACTGTACGACTTTGCCCTGCTGGCCGCCAGCACCGACGAGCCACTCATGAGCCTGCAAAGCCGCATCGACGCGCGCGGCGTATCCTACGCCAACGGCATGCGCGTCACGCGCACCTTCCTCGAAGCGCTGTCGCGCGCGCCCTCCACCACCAGCAGCCGCAAGCCATGAAGCCCCCCTATTACCTTGAAATCCTCGCCGAGAATGGCGAAGTGCGGCAACGCCGGCGGATCGAGTCCCTGCCGATCCGCATCGGCCGTGGCTATGACAACGACTTCATCCTCGACGACGCGCATACGGCGGCCCAGCACGCCATCGTCGAGGACGACGGCGCAGGCGGCCTGCTGCTGCGCGACCTGGGCAGCCAGAATGGCGTGATCCACCGGGGACAGCGGCAATTGCAAGTGGCCATGAGCGGCAACAGCATCGTGCGCCTCGGCCACACGCGCCTGCGCGTGCGCGCCAGTGATCATCCGGTGGCGCCCGAACTGGGCGACACGACCCGGCACGACTGGGAAGGCTTGCGCCCCGCCGTCGCCGGCCTGGCCATGATCGGCGCCTCGGCGGCCTTCAGCAACTGGCTCAGCGATGCGGACGCCTTCGAGCCGATTTCCTACCTGATGATCATCGCCTACGCGCTGGCCGGCGGCCTCGTGTGGGCGTCGGTCTGGGCCGTGGCAAACCGGCTGTTCGGCCATGTGGCGCGCTTCGGCCGCCACCTGTTCATCATCGGCTGCGGCTTGCTGGCCATGGAAGTGTGGGAACTGGGCAGCAACGTGGCGGCGTATGCGCTGTCGCTGGAAGCGCTGACGCGCTACGGACGGCACATGTTCATCGTCATCATCTGCGTCATGATCTACTACCATTTGTGCACGATCAAACCGCAGCATCCGCGCCGCTTCGGCCTCGTCGCCGTCGTGCTGGCGATCATGGGCTCGACCCTGATCCTGCTGAGCAACCTGCAGATCAGCGGCCGCCTGGCCGACGAGACATACATGTCGGTCATTTACCCTCCGGTCCTGCGTGTCAGCCCGGACAGTACGACGGACGCCTTCTTCCGCGATGCAGCCGGCCTGCAGCGCGCCGTCGACGCCGAGCGGGGCAAGGCGGCCAAGGGTGCCGACGAAGACGAAGACAGCGGCGATTGAGCCGCCGCCATGCAAAAAGCCCGCCGTGTCCTGGCAGACCGGCGGGCTTTTTTACGTGCGCCGCGAGGCGCGCAGAGTCGTGCTGTTAAAACGGGCGCTTAGAACTTGCGCTTAGAATTTGTCATCCTGCTTGCGGCGCGCCGTAAAACCCAGCAGGCCCAGGCCGATCAGCAGCATGGCGTAGATGGTCGGTTCCGGCACTTCCGACACCAGGCTGTCGCCGCCGGCAACGCTGGCGGGATGGTTGCTGGCCGCCTTGACCGGCACTTGCTCGCCGGCATCGCAACAGTTTTCCAGGCCTAAGAGGCTCAAGGCATGGCTATCGACCAGCAAAGACTTCGAACCGCCGAGGTACTCGCTCGTCGCGCCATATACGGCGGAAGGGTGTGCGCCAGCGTCCGAGTAGCCGGAGGACAAGGGGACGGTGCTGGCGTTCGCCTGGGCAAACACACCGGCAACGATCAAGGACAAGGCAAATTTGGGCAAGTTTTTCATGATGGTCTCCAATCAGTATTCAACGGGCGCAACAGGCGTGAAGGCGCTTGAGCTGAATACACGCTGCATTGAGGCGTGTCGGCGTAGCGCGGGAAGTGCAAGGATGAGCGGTCGGGGACGTGGCTTCCGCAAAACAGCGCGGACTTGCGGCGTGCCATGGTGGCACTGCAAGCGTCCTGGAAAGGGTTCGGGTTCCCGGGACAAAACCAGACAATTGACGGGTCAGGTGAAACGTTGAATCTATTCTATCTTAAATTCCCTGGAGGAAAAGTATTTTTCTTTTAGTCATGCAAGATACTTTTATGGCAAGCACGCCAAAACAGGCTGGGCAATCCTGCCTGCAAGGGCATTGTGCCCCTCGCGCGCCAGCCGGACCTGTCGCGCTAGCACCACAAACGCGCGCGCCAGTGTCGCATCGTGCGCATTTCTTTTCGCATGCCGCTGCACCACGGGGCGAAACAGCATGGCAAAATGTAGTCACGCTGCTATCTATCCGAACAGGGGGAAAGAGGAATGGTCGACCTGGAAGAACTACGCTATCTGGCACTGTCGTTTCCCGACACCACCGAGGAAGAACACCACGACCGTCCGGCCTTCCGCGTGGGCGGGAAGATCTTCGCCACCCTGCCCGATGACGAGCACATCAACGTACTGCTCGATGCGGAAGCGGCGCACATCGCCACCGTCATCACGCCATCGGGCTGCGAGAAACTCTGGTGGGGCGAACGCCTGGCCGGCATCACGGTGCGCCTGGCGGACGCCGAACTGGACATGCTGGCCGCCGCCCTGACGGCCGCCTGGCGGCGCAAGGCGCCCAGCGACCTGGCCAAGACCATCGCCCCGACAGGGTAGTTACAAGGGCCAATTGCGCAGAAGCAAACCCACCATCTGCTGCAACTGTTCGCGCGAGACGCCAGCCGCCGCCTGGATGGCCATGCCCTGCGACAGGGTCACGACAAAGCGCGCCTGCTGCTCGGGGCAGGAATCGGGCGGCAAATCCCCCTCTTCCCTGGCGCGCCGCAAGCGGTCGCGCAGTTTGATTTCACCGCGCAGCCGGCGCGCGAACAATTCATCGCGGATCGGCAAGGCATCGTCGCTGCACGCCAGCGCCGCATTCACGCCCATGCAGCCGTGCGGCCCGTCGGGCATGGTTTGCGCGTCGACATATTGCGTCAGCAAGGCTTCCACCACCTGGCGCGCCGTCGGCTGTTCCAGCGCCGCATCGAAAAACCGCATGCGCGTGTCGCTGTAGCGCTCGAGCGCCTTGTGGAACAATTGTTCCTTGTTGCCAAAGACGGCATACAGGCTGGGCCGGTTCATGCCCATGGCTTTCGTCAATTCCGGCAAGGAACTGCCTTCATAGCTCTTTTCCCAGAATACTTTCATGGCGCAATCGAGCGCCGCGTCCTCGTCGAAGGTGCGTGGCCGCCCCGTTTTTGCCTTGCCTACCGCCTCTTTTTTATCTTGTTTCATACCGTTCGGTAAAAAATTATTGACAACGATGTCTGCCTGCCCTGATTATATACCGACCGGTTAAAAACCATCCGGCTTTTCAGGAACCTCACATGCAAACACCTTCCAACGCTACTGGCGACGATACCACCGTGGCGCCATGGCTGGCCGTCCTGTCGGTCGGCATCGGCGCCTTCGCCCTCGTTACCTCCGAATTCCTGCCCGTCGGCCTGCTGCCGGCCATGGCCGCCGAACTGTCCATCAGCAAGGGCCAGGCGGGCTTGATGATCACCACGCCCGGCATCGTTGCCGCGTTTGCCGCCATCTTCGTCACCGTCGGCTCGGGCCGCCTGGACCGCCGCATCGTGCTGCTGGCCCTCACGGCCCTGCTGGTCGCCTCGAACCTGCTGGTGGCGCTGGCTCCCTCGTACGCGTGGATACTGCTGGGCCGCGCCATGCTGGGCGTCGGTGTCGGCGGCTTCTGGGCCATCGGCAGCGCCATCGGCCCGCGCCTGGTGGCGCCGCAACATGCATCGCGCGCCATGTCCATCATCTTCGCCGGCGTCTCGCTGGGCACGGTGGCGGGCGTGCCGGCCGGTGCGCTGGTGGGCGAACTGGTGGGCTGGCGGGTCGCTTTCGGCGCGGCCAGCGCCATCGCCGTGCTGGTCTTCCTCGGCCAGTTGCTCCTCTTGCCCAAGCTGCGGCCGACACAAGCCATCCGCTTGCGCCAGTTGCCGATGATTTTCGGCATCCGCAAGGCACGCCTGGGTCTGATCGCCACGGCCATGCTTTTCACGGGCCAGTTCGCCGCCTACACGTACATCGCGCCCTTCCTCACACAAATCTCGCACCTGGCGGCCGGCACGGTCAGCGCCATGCTGCTCGTCTACGGCGCTTCCGGCTTCATCGGCAACCTCGCGGGCGGCTGGGCCGCCGGCCGCTACGAACGGGCCGCGCTGATGGTGACGGGTGCCGTGCTGGGCATGTCCACTCTGGCCCTGGCCGCGTTCGGCAGCCACTCGCTCACCGCCATGCTGCTGGTGGCCGTGTGGGGTTTCGGTTTCGGCGCCATGCCGATCGCCGTGCAGACGTGGATGTTCAAGGCGGCGCCGGAACTGATGGAAGGCAGCAGCGCGCTGTTTGTCGCCATCGTGCAAGTGTCGCTGGCGTCGGGCGCCTTGCTGGGAGGCATGGCCGTCGACCGGCTCGGTGTATCGAGCGCGATGGTCATCGGTGGCCTGTTCGCCCTCGGCTGCGCGCTGACGATCGCCATTTTCGGCAAGCCGCGCGCCAGCGTCAAGACCGGCGCGGCCTGCATGGCCTCGTAGATGTCAAATGCGGCCGCGACGGAATTCGCCAAGGAATTTCGTCACTTCGGCCGGCGTCATCACCACGTCCGCATCGCCGTGATACGCATACAGGAAAGGCGTGCCGCCCAGGCGGTCCGTCAGCTTGGCAAAGAGCAGAAAGCGGCTGCCCAGCGGGTACTGTTGCAGGTCGACCAGGCGGCGCGAACACTGCACGGCCAGTTCCGGTGAAAAAGCCTGGCCCGGCACGGGGCGGATTTCCACCTTGCCATGAATCGCGCGCGATTCGACGGCGACGTGCCGGTATGCATAAGTATCACGGGCCATGCCGCCACCTTGAATGAAGTAAAGGCGCCATCTTAAGCGAAGTGGGCGCCTGCCGTGTTACTGCGGCACGATGCGCAGCAAGCGTCCCTTGTCTTCATCCGTCAGCGCGTACAGATAGCCGTCCGGCCCCTGGCGCACGTCGCGCACGCGCGCGCCGATGGACAGGCGGTCCTGCCCCGTCACCTTGCCATTTGCATCGACGGCGATGCGGCGGATATCCTGGGCCGCGAGGCCGCCGCTGAAGATGCTGCCGCGCCAGGCGGCAATCTTGTCGCCCGTGTAGACGGCCAGCCCCGACGGCGCCGGCGATGGCACCCAGGCCACGCTCGGATTGAGCATGCCCGCCACTTCGTGCTTGCCGACCGGTTCATGCGTCGTGTAGTCGGCGCCATAGCTTTGCAGGGGCCAGCCGTAGTTGCCGCCCGCTACCACCAGGTTCAGCTCATCGCCGCCGTACGGGCCGTGTTCCGTGGCCCACACGCGGCCGGAGACGGGATCGAGCGCCAACCCCTGCACGTTGCGGTGGCCGTACGACCAGATTTCCGGCAAGGCGCCCTTGGCCGCCAGCGGATTGCCGGGCGCCGGTTTGCCGTCTTCCGTCAGGCGCAGGATGGAACCCTGGTGCGTGGCCAGGTTTTGCGCCTGTTCGCGCGCCAGGCGGTCGCCAATGCGCAACGGCGGATTGCCGCCATCGGCCACGCTCATCAGCAAAGTACCGTCCGGCAGCCACAGCAGGCGCGAACCGAAGTGCTGGCCACCGCTCTTGTCCGTGGCCACCTTGAACAGGGTCTGGATGCCCGTCACCTTTTTGCCGTCGAACACGCCGCGCACGAGGGTCGTGCGGTTGGCGTCATTCGTACCCGTCGACACCGTCATGTAGACGCGTGGATTCGGCTTGCTGGCATCTTGCGGGTGAATCACGATATCAAGCAGGCCGCCCTGCCCGCCCGTAAATATCTTGGGCATGCCTTCCAGCGCCACGTCCTCGAATTTCTTGCCGTTCAGCAGGTGCAAAGTGCCCTGCTTGCTGGTGACGAGCGCGCGCCCCTCGCCCAGCCAGGCGATGCCCCAGGGCTGGCGCACGCCCTGCGCGACGGTCTCGGCCTTCCAGCCCTGTTTCGCGGCGGGCGGCTCGCCCGTCGCTTGCAGTTCTGCCCAGGCCGATGGCGCGGCGGTCAGTGCCCATGCAAGCACAATGCTGATACGGCGTCGCTGGAACATGCTCTCTCCTGTCAGTGGTCGATGGTCGGTGGCGTATCAGGCGCGCAGCAGCAAGGCCACGGCTTCGGCCGCGATGCCTTCTTCACGGCCCAGGTAGCCCAGTTTTTCATTCGTCTTGGCCTTGATGTTGACCTGCCCCACACTCACGCCCAGGTCCTCGGCCACATTGGCGCACATGGCGGCGATGTGCGGCGCCATTTTCGGGCGCTGGGCAATGATGGTGGCGTCGATATTGCCGATGATATAACCGGTGGCCTGCACGCGGCGCACGGCTTCGCGCAGCAGGGTGCGCGAATCGGCGCCCTTGAATTGCACGTCCGTGTCGGGGAAATGACGGCCGATGTCGCCCAGGGCGGCGGCGCCGAAGATGGCATCCGTGATCGCGTGCAGCAGCACGTCGGCATCGGAATGGCCGAGCAAGCCCAGGTGATGGGGGATGTTCACGCCGCCGATGATCAGGTCGCGGTTTTCCACCAGCGCGTGGCAGTCATAGCCCTGGCCGATGCGAAATGGCAATACGGGAGTGGTGATGGTCGTCATGCGGTCTTTCGATTCAGGATTCAAGGATGGGTCAAATACAGCTCTGCCGTGTGTATGTCGCGCGGCAAGGTCACCTTCAGGTTGCGCGGATGACCCTCGACGAGCCTGGGCGCCAGGCCCAGCGCTTCGACGGCGCTGGCGTCATCGGTAATCGCTTGCGGATCGGGCGCTTCGGACAAGGCTTGGTGCAGCAGCGCATAGCTGAACATTTGCGGCGTCTGCGCCAGCCACAGGCCGTCGCGCGGCACCGTCTGCGCCGACAGACTGGCAGGGCCGGCCCGCTTGACGGTATCGACCACGGGCAAGGCCAGCAAGCCGCCGGCCGGGTGGTCGCCCACCTCCGTGATGAGTTTTGCGATCAGCGCCGGCGTCAGGCCGGGCCGCGCCGCGTCGTGCACCAGCACCTGGTCGTGGGCAGCGATGCTGCCGTGCAAGGCGTGCAAGCCATTCAGGATGCTGTCCATGCGCGTGGCGCCGCCGCAGCGCAGTACAGTCACGCCGTGCTCCGGCACGACCGTGTCGATCACGCCATCCTCCGCGCTGACGACGACATAGGTATGCGCGATCAGGGGGCTGGCGAGAAAGGCGTCGAGCGCGTGGCGCAGCATGGGTTTGCCAGCGATGGCTAAATATTGCTTGGGACTGCCCGCCTCCATGCGCGCGCCCACGCCGGCGGCGGGGATCAACGCAAAGTAACGGATGCTATTCGGTGCTGCTGTCATGCCATTCCTTGTCTAGTTGGCGGACGCTGTCTTGCCCGTCAGGATGTTCTGGATCTCGCCCTTGCAGGCCTTGCCCAGGCGCGCATATTCTTGCGGAGAATCGATGGCCGCCTGCAAGGCTTCCACCTTGCGCATTTCGGCCTTGACGTATGGCAACCAGCCCGTGTCGATCTCGCGCGCCAGCGCCGCCTTGGCCGTGCCGCTGGGCGCATACAGGGGCCGCGCCTCGAAGCGCTTGGCCAGCGACGCGCGCACGGTTTTTTCCACGCGCGGCAAGTGTTCCATATAGGTCTTCATGTGCCGCAGCTCGTGCGCGAGTATCTCATCATACGCGCAAGTGCCTGGCGCAAACTCGCGGCCGATATAGAGCACCACGGGCGCATATGTGAGGGACACGGTGATCTGCGGCGCCACGCATTCATAGCCGCTGGCCGGATCTTGCAGCATGGGACCGGCCAGGGCGATGGCGACGCGCGAATCCGTCTTCGTCAAGCCCAGCACCCAGGTGTTGGCGCGCGCCATGCCCTTCATCACCGTCAGCGCCTTGTATGGCAGATGCGTGTCGATGCTGTAGCCGTTCTGCTGCGCCGTCAGCACGGACACCGTCTTGCTGATCGTGTCCTCGCAGCGCACCTGGAACGGCGTGCGCGCGGCCCCGTGCGCACCCAGGCTGGCCGACGCCAGCAGCAGGAAGATTGCCGTGCGCATGCGCTGTATCAAGCCGCTTGCCAGGCGCCGCTGGTGATCTTGTCGAGCCAGAAGATGCCGATGACGGTTTTCACGTCCGTGATCGTGCCATCCTTGACCCAGTCCAGCAGCTGCGGCACGGTGGCCGTGAATGTTTCCAGGAATTCGCCCTCGTCGAGCTGGCGTTCGCCGGCGACCAGGCCGCGCGCCAGGAACAATTCCAGGTGTTCGTCGGAATACGCGATGGCGTTGTGGATGGTGGAGACGAATTGCCAGTCGCTGGCCGTGTAGCCCGTCTCTTCCAGCAACTCGCGCTGGGCGCACGCCAGGTGCGATTCGCCCGCGTCGATCTTGCCGGCCGGGAATTCAATGAAGATCCGGTCCAGCGGATAGCGGTACTGGCGCTCCATCAGCACCGTGCCATCGTCGAGCAGCGGCAGGATGACGACGGCGCCCGGATGCAGGACGAATTCGCGCGCCGTGATCTTGCCGTCAGGCAGGGCGACACGGTCGCGCTGCACGCGCAGGAAGCCGCCTTGGTAGACGAGCTCGCCATCGACCTTGGTTTCAATCAATTGCGTATCAGTGGCTTGCGTATCCATGGAATTCCTTTATTCAATAAAAAACGGCGCCAGAGGCGCCGCTTTCGGAGGGGGAGAACACTGACAAAACCGTCGCGAGCGGCAGTGATTTGTGGCTGAGAAGCGGAACTGTGCTGTAGCACAGTGAGCATCGCAGGCCGCAAAGCGCGACGCGCAGCAGGTTTGGTCAGCGTTCTAGCGCCGCTTGCGCAGGTAGCGTGTGACAAAGCCCGGGAAAGCCAGCACCAGGAACAGACAGCCGGTGATGGCATAGAACTCCCACGTCTGCGGGAAACCGTTGCCGATGCGCGCTTCGAGCGCGAAGGCCACGGCGCCGACGATGAAATACAGAATCACCATCTCCAGCAGGCGCAGCGCCAGCGGCTTGCGCCAGCCCTGCTCCGCCTGCGCCGCCTTTTTCAGGGGCACCGCGGCAAACAGCTTCTCGTTCAGGAAAGGCAGGTTGGCGCCCAGGATGCCCAGGGCGATCACCAGCCAGCTCGAGACGGTGACATCCATCGGTCAGGACGCCAGGGTCTTGGTGATGGCGGTCGCGCAGGCAGCCAGGATGCCTTCAGGCATCGCACCGAGGGCCAGAACCAACACGCCGTTCAGGGCCAGCACGACGCGCATGTCGCCATGCACGACCAGTGCATTGCTGTCCGTCGGCTCGTCGAACCACATCATTTTCACGACGCGCAGGTAGTAGAAGGCACCGATCAGCGAGAACAGCACGGCGGCGATGGTCAGCCACAGCTGGCCCGTGGCCAGCACGGAGGCCAGCACCGAGTACTTGGCCATGAAGCCCATCAGCGGCGGCACGCCGGCCAGCGAGAACATGAACAGGGTCATCACCAGGGCGAAGATCGGGCTGCGTTTGCCCAGGCCCTTGAAGTCGGCCAGTTCTTCTGCTTCGAAACCATTGCGTGCCAGCAACATGATCACGCCAAAGGTACCCAGGGTGGTGAACACGTAGGTGATGACGTAGTACATCGACGCGCCGTAGGCGGTGGCTGCGCCAGCCGCGTTCAGGGTGTTGTTCGGTGCGTCAACGGTACCGGACAGCAAGCCCAGCAGAACGAAGCCCATTTGTGCGATGGTCGAGTACGCCAACATACGCTTCAAATTGGTTTGCGCGATGGCGGTGAAGTTACCGATGGCCAGCGACATCACGGCCAGCACCAGCAGCATTTGCTGCCAGTCATGCGCCATTGGCAGCAAGCCCTCGCCCAGCAAACGCAGGGTGATGGCAAACGCGGCCAGTTTCGGCGCGCCGCCCAGCAGCAAGGTCACGGCCGTTGGCGAACCTTGATACACGTCAGGCACCCACATGTGGAATGGCACGACGCCCAGTTTGAAGGCCAGGCCCGCAACGAGGAACACCAGGCCGAAGACCATGATGGTGCCGTTGGTCTTGCCGTTTTCCAGCGCCACGCGCAGTTCGCCCAGGTCCAGGGTGCCGGACGCGCCGTACAGCATCGAGATACCGTACAACATGAAACCGGAAGCCAGCGCGCCCAGGATGAAGTATTTCATGGCCGCTTCCGTGGCCTTGGCATTGTCACGGCGCAAAGCGATCAGTGCGTACAGCGACAGCGACATCAGTTCCAGACCCAGGTAGATGATCAGGAAGTTGTTGGCCGAGATCATGATCATCTGGCCCAGCAGTGCAAACAGGGCCAGTACGTAGAACTCGCCGCCCAGGTTACCCGACAGCATGTTGCGGTCGGTGGCATAGGCACGCGAGTAGATCAGGGTCAGCGCCACGGCGCCGTACGAGAACAGTTTCAGCAGCTGCGACATCGGGTCCGACACGAACATATTGTGGAACGTGTAGACGGTGGTGCCCGCGTTGAAGTCGCCCACGGTCAGCAAGGCGCAGCCTGCCAAGGTCAGCAAGGACAGCGCATAGGTGATCGAACGCTTCGCCGCAGGCAAGAACATATCGATCAGCAAGAGCGCCGACGTGGCGATCAGCAGAAAGATTTCCGCGTACAGCGGTACCAGATTAGGTGCATTAGTCATGTTATCGGTCTTCTATTTAAGGCAACTTGCTGGTGGCGACATGCTGCAGCAGGTCAGCAACCGAAGTTTGCATCGTGTCGGTGAACGGGGCTGGGTACAGACCCATCACGAGCACGGCGATGGCCAGCACAGCAAGCATGAAGAATTCACGTTTGTTGATGTCGGTCAGTTCGGCCACATGCTTGTTCTTGATCTTGCCGAACACCACGCGCTTGGCCATCCACAGCGAGTACGCCGCACCCCAGATCAGTGCCGTTGCAGCCAGCAGACCGATCCAGAAGTTGTATTTCACCGCGCCCAGGATCACCATGAACTCGCCGACGAAGCCGGACGTCGCTGGCAAGCCGCAGTTGGCCATCGAGAACAGCACGAAGAAGGCGGCAAATTTCGGCATGCGGTTCACGACGCCGCCGTAGTCGGCGATGTTGCGGGTATGCATGCGGTCATACAGCACGCCGATGCACAGGAACATCGCGCCGGAGATGAAACCGTGCGAGACCATCTGCACGATACCGCCCTGCACCGAAATGTCGTTGAACATGAAGAAGCCCAGGGTCACAAAGCCCATGTGCGCGATCGACGAATAGGCGACCAGTTTTTTCATGTCGGTTTGCACCAGGGCAACCAGACCGATGTAGATCACGGCGATCAGCGACAGGGTGATCATGAAGCCCGACAGGTAGTGGCTGGCGTCCGGCGTGATCGGCAACGAAAAACGCAGGAAGCCGTAGGCGCCCAGTTTCAGCATGATGGCGGCCAGCACGGCGGAACCACCCGTAGGCGCTTCCACGTGGACGTCCGGCAACCACGTGTGGACCGGGAACATCGGCACTTTGACGGCAAACGCCATCAGGAAGGCCAGGAAGATGAAGATCTGCTCGTTCATCGTCAGCTTGAACGCATGCCAGGCCAGGATGTCGAAGGTGCCCGACACATTGCGCAGGTAGATGATGGCAACCAGGGTCAGCAGCGAACCGAAGAAGGTGTACAGGAAGAACTTGAACGACGCGTACACGCGGTTCGAGCCGCCCCAGATACCGATGATGATGAACATCGGGATCAGGGTTGCTTCAAAGAAGAAGTAGAACAGCAAGCCGTCCAGCGCGCAGAACACGCCGATCATCAGGCCCGACAGGATCAGGAACGACCCCATGTACTGAGCGATGCGCTTCTCGATCACTTGCCAGGCCGAAATGACGACGATGACGGTGATGAAGGCGGTCAGTGGCACGAACCACAGGGACAGGCCGTCGATACCCAGCGAGTACCAGATATTGAAGGTTGCTATCCACGGTGCTTTTTCGACGAATTGCATGCCGTGTGCGGCGTTGTCGAAATGCTGGATCAGCGGCAAGGTGCACAGCATGCTGAGCACGGCGCCAGCCAGCGACAGCCAGCGGGTAAAGCCCGCTTTGCTGTCACGGCCGAGAGCCAGGATCAGGACGCCGCAAATGATCGGCACCCAGATCGACAGACTCAGGTAAGGAGGTAGTGTAGAAATCGTAGACTGCATCATGGTTCTCAGTATTCTTTTATCAGGTCAGCTTACTTAGCGGGCCAGAATGGCAGGAAATAGATCAGGAAGCCCAGCACGCCCAGGATCATCACGAATGCATAGTGATAGATGTAGCCGGTCTGCAACACTCGCGACAGCGAGGACAGCCAGGCGACAACCTTGGCGCTACCGTTGACCAGCAGGCCATCGATCAGCTTCTTGTCACCGAAGTTCCACAGGCCATTACCCAGCAAGCGGGCACCGCCGGCGAACACGACTTCATTGAACTTGTCCATGTAGTACTTGTTGTCCAGCAGGGTGTGGATCGCGTGGAACTTGGCAAAGAACCAGGCCGGTACACGCGGGTTGACCATGTAGCAGTAGTAGGCTGCCACCACGCCGGACAATGCCAGCCAGAACGGTGCCGTCGACAGGCCGTGGATCGCCATCGCCATTGCGCCGTGGAATTCATGCGACAACTCTTCCATTGCTGGATGGTTTTCGCCCACAAAAATCACGCCCTTGAAGAAATCGCCATGCAGCATCGGGCCGATCGTCAGGTAACCGATGATCAGCGACGGAATCGCCAGCATCACCAGCGGGAACCAGACGACGAATGGGGATTCATGCGGCTTCTGGCCAGGTTCCAGACCGTGGTGCGCGTGGTCGTCTTCCTCTTCTTCATGGTGGTCGTCATGCGCATGGGCATCGTGCTTGGCCGCAGGCGCGTGATGGTCGTCATGACCGTGCGCGTGCGCCTGGCCGAAACGCTCCTTGCCGTGGAAGACGAGGAAGTACATGCGGAACGAGTAGAAGGCGGTGACGAACACGCCAGCCAGCACGGCGAACTGGGCAAAGCCAGCGCCCCAGATGTGCGTCGCTTCGACGGCTTCGATAATGCTGTCTTTCGAGTAGAAACCGGAGAACAGCGGCGTGCCGATCAGGGCCAGCGAACCGACCAGTGACGTGATCCAGGTGATCGGCATGTATTTGCGCAGGCCACCCATGTTGCGGATATCCTGGTCATGGTGCATGCCGATGATGACGGAACCGGCGCCCAGGAACAGCAGTGCCTTGAAGAATGCGTGTGTCATCAGGTGGAACACGGCCACGGAGTACGCGGACGAACCCAGCGCGACGGTCATGTAGCCCAGCTGCGACAGGGTCGAGTAAGCGACGACGCGCTTGATGTCGTTCTGGATGATGCCCAGGAAACCCATGAACAATGCCGTGATGGAGCCGATCACCAGGATGAAGGACAGTGCCGTGTCGGACAGTTCGAACAGCGGCGACATGCGCGAAACCATGAAGATACCGGCCGTCACCATCGTCGCGGCGTGAATCAGTGCCGAGATCGGGGTAGGACCTTCCATCGAGTCAGGCAGCCACACGTGCAGCGGGAACTGCGCCGACTTGCCCATCGCGCCGATGAACAGGCAGATGCAGGCCACGGTCAGCAGGGCCCAGTCGGTACCTGGCAGGCTCAACAGCGCCAGTTCGTCTTTCTTGGCGAACACTTCCTGGTAGTTCATGGTGCCGGCATAGGCCAGCAGCAGGCCGATGCCCAGGATGAAGCCGAAGTCGCCCACGCGGTTGACCAGGAAAGCCTTCATGTTGGCCACGATGGCCGTCGGGCGCTGGTACCAGAAACCGATCAAGAGGTAAGAAACCAGGCCCACGGCTTCCCAACCGAAGAACAGTTGCAGGAAGTTGTTGGCCATGACCAGCATCAGCATCGAGAACGTGAACAGCGAGATGTAGGCGAAGAAGCGGTTGTAGCCTTCGTCGTCCTTCATGTAGCCGATCGTGTAGATGTGCACCATCAGGGAGACGAAGGTGACCACGCACATCATCATCGCCGACAGCGAATCGATCTGGAAGCCCACTTCCATCTTCAGGGTGCCGATCGTCATCCAGTTATAGATCGTGCCATTGAATGTCGCGCCATCCATCACTGCCAGCAGTGTCTGCACGGACAGGATGAACGCAATCAGTACGCCCAGGATCGTCGCGGTATGCGACGTCTTGCGTCCGACCAAATTACCCAGGAACTGGGTGCCAAGCAAGCCTGCAATCGCGGCACCGGCCAGCGGCGCCAGCGGTACGGCAAGAAGGAGGTTAGGGTTGAGGAGTTGCCCCGCCATGATGAACCTTAATCGTTATTATTCGAGAGATCGAGTCTGAAAAACATCAGCCTTTGAGGCTGTCCAGGTCTTCGACGTTGATGGTATCCAGATTACGGAACATCACCACCAGAATAGCCAGACCGATAGCCGACTCAGCGGCGGCAACCGTCAGGATGAAGAAAACGAAGATCTGACCGGCCGCGTCGCCCATGAAATGGGAGAACGCGATGAAATTCATATTCACCGCCAGCAGCATCAATTCGATTGCCATCAGCAATACGATGATGTTCTTGCGGTTCAGGAAAATACCGACGATCGAGATTGCGAACAGGATCGCGCCCAGGACCAAAAAATGTGTGAGCGATAATGTCATGGTGCCTCCTTAACTTCCGGCTCAGCCGCAGGACGCTCGACAACCGCGTCCATCTTGATGATCTTCAGGCGGTCGTTGCGCTTGACGCGCACGGCGTCGCCTGGAGCAAAGTGCTTGGTGTCCTTGCGTTTGCGCAGGGTCAGTGCGACCGCGGCAACGATGGCCACCAGCAGCACGACGGCGGCGATCTCGAAGGCGAACACATATTCCGTATAGATCAGCAGGCCCAGTTCCTTGGTGCCGCCCAGATTGACGTTGACCGGAGCGATGCTAGGCGCAAAGTTGCGGAAACCGTGCCACAGGACAGCGGCCATTTCCAGCACGATGATCACGCCCACCGTCACCGACAAAGGCAGATAGCCCCAGAAACCTTCGCGCATGCGGTCGATATTGATATCGAGCATCATGACCACGAAGAGGAACAGCACCATCACGGCGCCGACGTACACCAATACCAGCACGATGGCCAGGAATTCAGCTTGCAGCAGCATCCAGATGCCGGCTGCGGAAAAGAACGACAGTACCAGGAACAGTACTGCGTGGACCGGATTACGGGCCGTGATGACGCGCGTCGCTGCCAGAATCAAGATCAGCGCGAAGGCGTAAAACAAAATTGTTTTAAAGTCCATAAAAAACCCAATAGACGTACAGATGAACGAGGGGCGCGCCGCAGCCAGAGGCTACGGCGCATCCATCAGCGATAAGGTGCGTCGGCGGCGCGCGCAGCGGCGATGTCATTTTCATAACGATCACCCACGGCCAGCAACATCTCTTTCGTGTAATACAAATCCCCGCGTTTCTCGCCGTGGTATTCCAGGATTTGCGTCTCGACGATCGAATCGACCGGGCAGGACTCTTCGCAGAAACCGCAGAAGATGCACTTGGTCAAGTCAATATCGTAACGCGTGGTGCGGCGCGAGCCGTCGTCACGCTGTTCCGATTCGATCGTGATGGCCATCGCCGGGCAAACCGCTTCGCACAGTTTGCAGGCGATGCAACGTTCCTCGCCGTTCGGGTAGCGGCGCAGCGCGTGCAAGCCACGGAAACGCGGCGAGATCGGTGTCTTCTCTTCCGGGAATTGCACCGTGATCTTGCGCGAAAACATGTACTTGCCTGTCAGCGCCATGCCCTTGATCAGCTCGCCTAACAAGAGGCTGCTGAAGAAATCTTTTACCTTATCCATTCGTATGCACTCTCTTACTTCCAAATATTCCAGGATGTCTGCATCCAGGCAGCGACGAAGACCAGGTAGACCAGCGTCAACGGGATAAACACTTTCCAGCCGAGGCGCATGATCTGGTCATAACGGTAGCGTGGGAAAGTACCGCGTACCCAGATGAACACCGACACGATGAAGAAGGTTTTCGCGAACAGCCAGAAGAAGCCGCCGAAACCACCCCAGAACTCGAGGAAAGCAAATGGTGCGGACCAGCCACCGAGGAACATGAGCGAAGTCAGCGCGCCGATCAGGATCATGTTGGCGTATTCGGCCAGCATGAACATGGCGTAGGCCATGCCCGAGTACTCGACCATGTGGCCGGCCACGATTTCCGACTCGCCTTCGACGACGTCGAACGGGTGACGGTTGGCTTCAGCCAGGCCCGACACCATGTAGATGACGAACATCGGCAGCAGCGGCAGCCAGTTCCACGACAGGAAGTTCACGCCCTTGTCGGCGAAGTAGCCGATTTGCTGGCCGCCGACGATGTCGATGAAGTTCAGGCTGCCCGAGACCATCAGCACGATGACCATCACGAAGCCCATCGGGATTTCATACGAAATCATCTGTGCCGAAGCGCGCATGGCGCCCATGAACGAGTACTTCGAGTTCGAGGCCCAGCCGGCGATGATGATGCCGTAGACTTCCATCGAGGTAATCGCCAGCAGCATCAGCAAGCCCGCGTTGACGTTGGCCAGCACGGCTTCCGGACCAAATGGCACGACCGACCAGGCGGCCAGGGCCGGCATGATGGTCATGATCGGGCCGATGACGAACAGGCCTTTGGCGGCCTTGGACGGGATGATGATCTCTTTGAACAAGAGTTTCAGCGCATCGGCGATCGGCTGCAGCAAGCCCAACGGTCCCACGCGGTTCGGGCCGACGCGGATCTGGATCCAGCCGATCAGCTTGCGTTCCCACAAGGTCAGGTAGGCAACCAGGCCCATCAGCGGCAGCAGCACGCAGAGGATCTTGATCAGGGTCCAGAAGAACGGCCACGAGCCGCCCAGCAAATCCTGGCCACTGCTGTTGATGACGTTTACAAATTCAGGCAGAGCCATCAGATTTTCCCCTCTGCTGTTTCAACTGTGATGTCACCGAACATGCCGCCCAGGCTAGCCGTCGAGGCATGCGCCGCCGACACTTTGACCACATTGGCTGGCAGGCCGGCGTGAATTGCCGCCACCAGGATGGCGCTGCCGGAGCCTTGCGCCACTTTGACCTTGTCGCCCGCCTTGATGCCCAGCTTGCCAGCCAGTTCGGCGGACAGGTGGGCTTGCGGCGCGGCGCCATCGACCGTGCGTTGCAACGGTTCGGAGCGGCGTACCAGCGCGTCGGCGAAGTAGATCGGCACGTCGGCGATGCGTTGCAGCGCAGGCGAAGCCGGTGCGTACGTTGCCGCTTCCGGCGCGTTCCTGGCGATATTGTTCAGCTGTGCCGACAGATCGGTCACGCCGGCGCCAAACGCTTCGTCGCGGATCGCTTCCGAGGTGTCGTAGTCGAAACCGGCCAGGCCCAGGATGTTGCCCAGAACGCGCAGCACTTTCCAGGCTGGACGGGTTTCCGCCAGCGGTTTGACGGTACCGTTGAAGCTTTGCGCGCGGCCTTCGCAGTTCACGAAGGTGCCCGAGGTTTCAGCGAACGGAGCGATCGGCAGCAAAACGTCGGCGTAATCCATGCCGTGCTTGAAGGCGGACATGGCCACGACCATGTCGGCGCCATCCAGGGCGGCGCGGGCCGCTTGTGGATTGGCGGCATCGAGTTCCGGCTCGGCGTGCAGCAGCACGTAGGCTTTTTTCGGTACGGCAAAGGCAGCTTGCACGTTGGCGCGCGGCTTGGCGACCAGGTGCGCGCCAACCGTGTTGGCCGCTTCCGTCAGGTAACCGAGCTTGGCGCCCGTCTGTTCGGCGATCCATTGCGCGGCAGCATGCAGTTGCGACGCTTGCGGGTGTTGCGTTGCCGCGTTACCCAGCAGCACGGCGCCATGGTCGCCAGCCATCAGGCTGGCAGCGATGGCCACTGCCACGTCCGAAGCGGTGACCGCTTCAAAACCGGCTGGCGCGGCGATTTCTTTGGCTTTGGCAACAGCGACGACCACTTCCGACAAGGCCGCCAGCCAATCACTTGGCGCCACGATCATCTTGTTGGCGATGGTGATCAATTGATCATCGTCCGAGGCGTGCAGGATCGACAGCTTGGCGCCGCCCTTGACGGACGCGCGCAAACGCGTGGCCAGCAATGGGTGATCCTTGCGCAGGAACGAACCGATGACGAAGGCGCGCTTGATCTGGCCAAATTCGTTGATCGGCATGCCCAGCCATGGCTTGACGCCGACGTCCAGCGCGAAGTCGGTCTGGCGCAGGCGGAAGTCGACGTTCTCGGAACCGAGACCGTTGGCCACTTTTTGCAGCAGTACCAGCTCTTCGACGGTCGAATGCGGCGTTGCCAGCGCGGCGATGGCGTCGGCGCCATGCTCGTGCTTGATGTTTTTCAAACCGTGCGCCACGTATTCCAGCGCGGTTTGCCAATCGACTTCTTTCCACTCGTTGCCTTGTTTCAGCATCGGGGAAGTCAGGCGTTCAGCGCTGTCCAGCGCTTCGTACGAGAAACGGTCCTTGTCCGAGATCCAGCACTCGTTGACGGCTTCGTTTTCCAGCGGCAGTACGCGCTTGACCTTGCCAGCTTTCACTTGCACGATCAGGTTCGTACCGAGGCCGTCATGCGGGCTGACCGATTTGCGGCGCGACAGTTCCCACGTACGGGCGCTGTAGCGGAACGGCTTCGAGGTCAGTGCGCCAACCGGGCACAGGTCGATCATGTTGCCCGACAGTTCCGAGTCGACCGACTGGCCAACGAAGGACACGATTTCCGAGTGTTCGCCGCGGCCGATCATGCCCAGCTCCATCACGCCGGCCACTTCCTGGCCAAAGCGTACGCAACGGGTGCACTGGATGCAGCGCGACATTTCCTGCATGGAGACCAGCGGACCGGCTTCCTTCGGCGTGACGACGCGCTTGTCTTCCTTGTAGCGCGATTCGCTCTTGCCGTAACCCACTGCCAAGTCTTGCAACTGGCATTCGCCGCCCTGATCGCAGATCGGGCAATCGAGCGGGTGGTTAATCAGCAAGAATTCCATGACCGACTTTTGCGCCTGCACAGCTTTATCGCTGGCGGAGCGCACGATCATGCCGGCACTGACCGGGGTCGCACAAGCGGGCAAAGGCTTGGGCGCCTTTTCCACTTCGACCAGGCACATGCGGCAGTTCGCTGCGATCGACAATTTCTTGTGATAGCAGAAGTGCGGAATGTAGGTTCCCAATTTGTTGGCGGCGTCCATCACCATGCTACCAGCAGGGACTTCGACTTTTTTGCCGTCTATTTCGATTTCAACCATGGTGATCGTTACCTGACGCAGCTTAGATATATGCGGGCACTAAGCAATGCTTGTGCTCGATATGATATTCAAATTCTTCACGGAAATTCTTAATGAAGGCCCGTACCGGCATGGCAGCCGCATCGCCCAGCGCGCAAATGGTGCGGCCCTGGATGTTGTCGGCGATCGAGTTGAGCATGTCCAGGTCGTCTGGACGACCCTGCCCCTGCTCGATGCGGTGCACCATGCGGTACATCCAGCCTGTGCCTTCACGGCAAGGCGTACACTGGCCGCACGATTCTTCAAAGTAGAAGTAGGACAGGCGTTCCAGCGCCTTTACCATGCAGCGTGTTTCGTCCATCACGATGACGGCGCCCGAACCCAACATCGAACCGGCTTTCGCGATCGAGTCGTAGTCCAGGTCGGTCTGCATCATGATGTCGCCGCGGATCACCGGAGCGGACGAGCCGCCAGGGATCACGGCCTTGATCTTTTTGCCACCGCGCATGCCGCCTGCCAGTTCCAGCAGGGTCGCAAACGGGGTGCCGAGCGGCACTTCATAGTTGCCCGGTTTTTCCACGTCGCCCGAGATCGAGAAGATCTTCGAACCGCCGTTGTTCGGCTTGCCCATCGCCAGGTATTTCTCTGGACCGATGTTCAGCACGAATGGCACGGCCGCGAAGGTTTCCGTGTTGTTGATCGTCGTCGGCTTGCCGTACAGGCCAAACGAGGCAGGGAAAGGCGGCTTGAAGCGCGGCTGGCCTTTCTTGCCTTCCAGCGATTCGAGCAGGGCCGTTTCTTCGCCGCAGATGTAGGCGCCATAACCATGGTGCGCGTGCAACTGGAACGAGAACTCGCTGCCCATGATCTTGTCACCGAGGAAACCGGCGGCACGCGCCTCTTCCAGCGCTTCTTCGAAACGCAGGTATTCCTGGAAGATTTCACCGTGGATATAGTTGTAGCCGACGGTGATTCCCATCGCATAAGCGCCAATGGCCATGCCTTCGATCAGGGCATGGGGATTGTAACGAATGATGTCGCGGTCCTTGAAAGTACCCGGTTCGCCTTCATCTGTATTGCAGACGAGGTATTTTTGGCCCGGGAACTGGCGCGGCATGAAGCTCCACTTCAGGCCGGTAGGGAAACCCGCGCCGCCACGGCCGCGCAAGGACGACGCCTTGAGGTCGGCGATGATCTGTTCCGGCGTGATTTTCTCTTCCAGGATACGCCGCAGGGCGCTATAGCCGCCGCGGTTCACATAATCTTGCAAATGCCAGTTCTTGCCATCCAGATCCTTCAGGATCAATGGATCGATATGGCGGTTGTGGAGTGACGTCATTTCTTGAGTTCCTCCAGCATGGCGTCGATCTTCTCGTTCGACATCCAGCTGCACATGGTTTTATTACTGACCAGCAAGACAGGCGCATCGCCGCAAGCACCCATGCACTCGCCTTCAACCAGGGTGAACTGGCCGTCAGCGGTGGTTTCGCGGAAATCGATGCCCAGTTTCTGCTTCAGGTACTCTGCAGCGCGCACGCCGCCCGACAGGGCGCATGGCAGGTTGGTGCACACGGTGATCTTGTGCTTGCCCACGGGTTTCACGTTATACATATTGTAGAACGTGGCCACTTCCTGCACGGCAATCGCCGGCATGCCGATGTAATCGGCCAGTTCCTTCATGGTTTCCGGCGCCAGCCAGCCCAGTTCATCCTGGGCATGGGCCAGCGCGGCCATGACGGCCGACTGACGCTGGTCGGCCGGGTACTTGGCCAGCTCGCGGTCAATTTTCTTATAGCATTGCTCTGATAACAACATACTTTTTGCCTCTTAGCGGTCAATACTGCCGAACACGATGTCTTGCGTCCCGATGATGGTCACGGCGTCGGCAAGCATGTGCCCACGCGCCATTTCGTCGAGCGACTGCAAGTGGGCGTAGTCTGGCGCGCGCAGTTTCATGCGGTACGGCTTGTTGGCGCCATCGGACACCAGGTACACGCCGAACTCGCCCTTCGGATGCTCCACGGCGCTGTAGGCCTCGCCTGGCGGCACGTGGAAACCTTCCGTAAACAGCTTGAAGTGGTGAATCAAGGACTCCATGTTGGTCTTCATGTCGACGCGGCCCGGAGGCGCCACCTTGCGGTTGCTGGTCATGACAGGACCTTCATTGTTGCGCAGCCACTCCACGCATTGCTTGATGATACGGTTCGACTGGCGCAGCTCTTCCACGCGGACCAGGTAGCGGTCGTAGCAATCGCCGTTGGTGCCGATAGGAATGTCGAAATCCATCAGGTCGTACACTTCGTACGGCTGTTTCTTGCGCAAGTCCCACTGCACGCCCGAGCCGCGCAGCATGGCGCCCGTAAAGCCCATGGCCAGCGCATCTTCCGGCGACACCACGCCGATGCCGACGGTCCGTTGCTTCCAGATTCGATTATCGGTCAACAGCGTTTCGTACTCGTCCACCGAGTTTGGGAAACGGCGCGCGAAGTCTTCGATGAAGTCCAGCAGGGAACCCTGGCGGTTTTCATTGAGTTTGCCAATCGCTTTTGCGTTGCGGATGATGGAAGCCTTGTGCTGCGGCATCGCATCCGGCAGGTCGCGGTACACGCCGCCCGGACGGTAGTAGGCCGCGTGCATGCGCGCGCCCGAGACTGCCTCGTAGGCGTCGAACAAGTCTTCGCGGTCGCGGAAGCAATACAGGAACGGGCCCATGGCGCCAACGTCCAATGCGTGGGTGCCGAGCCACATCAGGTGGTTCAGGATGCGCGTCATCTCGTCGAACATGACGCGGATGTATTGCGCGCGCAGCGGCACTTCCAGGCCCAGCATCTTTTCGATGGCCATCACGTACGCATGTTCATTGCACATCATCGACACATAGTCGAGACGGTCCATGTACGGCACGGATTGCAGGTAGGTCTTTTGCTCAGCCAGCTTTTCGGTGGCGCGGTGCAGCAGGCCGATATGCGGGTCGGCGCGCTGGATGACTTCGCCATCCATCTCCAGCACCAGGCGCAGCACACCGTGCGCGGCCGGATGCTGTGGCCCAAAGTTCAGGGTGTAGTTCTTAATCTCAGCCATTATTTCATCCCGTAATGTTCTTCGCGGATCACGCGCGGCACGTTTTCCCGCGGCTCGATCGTCACGGGCTGGTAAATCACGCGCTTTTGTTCCGGATCGTAACGCATCTCGACATAGCCGGAGACGGGGAAATCCTTGCGGAACGGATGGCCGATGAAACCGTAGTCGGTCAGCAGGCGGCGCAAGTCGTTGTGGCCTTCGAAGAGAATACCCAGCAGATCGAACGCTTCGCGCTCGTACCAGTTGACGGCGCGCCAGATGCTCACCACGGAGGGCAGCAGCGGCATGTCGTCGTCCGGTGCGAACACGCGCACGCGCACGCGCCAGTTATGCTTGACCGACAGCAAGTGCGAGACGGCCGCGAAACGCAGGCCATCCCAGCTACCGTCGCCATAGGTCGAGTAGTCGACGCCGCACAGGTCGAGCAGCTGCTCGAAATGCAGGCTCGGATCATCGCGCAGGGTCAGCATCACGGCCAGGTAGTCCTCGGCCTTGACGACCAGAGTGACTTCGCCCAGCGCAACCGTCGTGCTAACGCGATCGCCCAGGGCAGTGCCGAGGGCGTTTTGCAATACTTCTAAATGTGTTGTCATAATCTGAAGCGGCCCGGTTAGCGTGCGATCGTGCTGGTACGCTTGATCTTGTTCTGCAACTGCATGATGCCGTACAGCAAGGCTTCAGCGGTCGGAGGACAGCCAGGCACATACACGTCGACGGGCACGATGCGGTCGCAACCGCGCACCACGGAATAGGAGTAATGGTAGTACCCGCCGCCATTGGCGCAGGAACCCATCGAGATGACCCAGCGTGGCTCCGCCATCTGGTCGTAGACCTTGCGCAGGGCCGGCGCCATCTTGTTGCACAGGGTGCCGGCAACGATCATGACGTCGGACTGACGCGGCGACGGACGAAACACGACGCCGAAACGGTCCATATCGTAGCGGGCTGCGCCCACATGCATCATTTCGACCGCACAGCAGGCCAGACCGAACGTCATCGGGAACATAGACCCGGTGCGCGCCCAGTTGATCAGCTTGTCGGCCGAGGTGGTGATGAAACCTTCGCTTAATACGCCTTCAATAGCCATGGCTTATTCCCAGTCAAGGGCACCTTTCTTCCAAATGTACCAAAATCCGACCACGAATTCAGCGATGAACACCATCATCGTGACGAAACCGGCCCAGCCCAGGTCGCGCATTGCAACGCCCCATGGGAAAAAGAATGCCGTTTCCAGATCGAACAAAATAAACAGGATTGCGACCAGATAGTAGCGCACATCAAATTTCATGCGCGCGTCTTCGAATGCTTCAAAGCCACATTCGTACGGGGAGAGTTTTGCTGCGTCAGGCTTGTTAGGGCCTAACAGGCGCCCCAGGAGCTGGGGAGCGATACCGACACCAAGGCCGATAATAATGAACAGCAGGACGGGGAAGTAATTTTCGAGGTTCACGATTGATGAGCTTATATTGAACGATCGGTTAAATGAGGACGCTGCGATCATTTGCAGCGTATCTAACGCACGATCCCAATCAAAGCTAAGACCAGGATCGAACGACACATCCTCGTAAAAAAAGCCAGCAACTTTGTACGAGCCATGGCTCGTGCGCCGTTGCTGGCTTCTGATTTCTGGTGCCGACGACGAGACTCGAACTCGTACAGCTTGCGCCACTACCCCCTCAAGATAGCGTGTCTACCAATTTCACCACGTCGGCGGTAAGGCCCGTATTCTACTCTGCTTTGTCGCTAAAGTTAATGCACAAATGCATCAAAACACAGATAAAAACGATAAATTTTTACATCTTCCAGCGCGTCACGATTTTTTCCTGCCGCGCTGCTGAAACATTGAGCAATAATCTGCCCGTAATGAGAATTACTCTCGATGAGGTATCGAGCTCATACAAAATTACTTCGGAATCGCGCCGGCCGGGGTGCTGGCAACCGGTGCCGCCGCTGCCGGAGCGCTGGCGGCCGGAGCCGCAGGCACCGTCGTCGGGATCGCGCCCGCGCCGGTGACCGGCACTGGCTTGACGACTTTATCCATCACGCCGCCGCCGACCGTCGTGGCGCGCTGATTCGCCATCAGCGACAGGGCCAGCGTGGCGCCGAAGAAGATCGCGGCGGCAACGCCCGTCGATTTCGACATGAAGTTCGACGAACCCGTCGCACCGAACAGGCTGCCCGAGGCGCCCGAACCGAAGGCGGCGCCCATGTCGGCGCCCTTACCGTGCTGCAACAACACCAGCGCGATAATCGACAATGCCGAAATAACCTGTACTACCACTACCAGATTGAACATCATGTTCATTGCAATTCCATTCTTAGTTTAAAGTAATTCAATCAGCGGCGTGAATAATCGCCAGGAAATCCGCCGCCTTCAATGCCGCTCCACCGATCAGACCGCCATCGATATCCGGCATCGCCATCAATTCTTTTGCGTTCTCCGGCTTCATGCTGCCGCCGTACAGGATTTGCACGCCGGTCGCTGCTACCGCATTCTTTGCCGCCAGCTGGGCGCGCAATACCTGATGCACGTCCTGCGCCATTTGCGGCGTGGCCGTCTTGCCCGTGCCGATGGCCCAGACTGGCTCGTAGGCCAGCACCAGTTTCGCCACGTCGTCGGCGGAAATCGCCGCCAGCACGGCGCCCAGCTGCTGCGCCACGACGGCGTCCGTCTGGCCCGCTTCGCGCTGCGCCAGCGTTTCGCCGATGCAGACGATAGGCGTGATGCCCGCCGCCAGCGCCGCAACCGTCTTGGCCGCCACTTGCGCATCGCTCTCGCCATGGTAGGCGCGGCGTTCGGAATGCCCGATCACCACATAGCCGCAGCCGAAATCCTGCAGCATGGCGGTCGAGATTTCGCCCGTGTAGGCGCCACTGGCATGCGCGGACACATCCTGCGCACCCCAGCCAAGGGCCGTGCCTGCCAATTGCGCCTGGCACTGCGCCAGATACGGCGCAGGCACACAGACGGCGCTGGCGGCGCCAGAGGCAGCCAGGCCAGCAACTATTTCAGACAATAACACCGCGTTCGAGGTGCGACTGCCGTTCATTTTCCAATTTCCGACGACGAGTTTGCGACGCATAGTAGCCTAAATTCTAATAACCCGTCATTCTAACTCCGGCACCGATGCCGGTCAAACAGGCAGTGCCCCGTTTCAAACAACTTGCAACATGATCTTGCCCACATGCGTGCTCGCTTCCATCAGGGCATGCGCCTCGTTGGCTTTTTCCAGCGGGAAAGTTTTATAGATCACGGGCTTGATCTTGCCCGCCTCGATCAGCGGCCAGACGGTCGTGCGCAAATGGTTCGCGATGGCCGCCTTGAAGGCCACGGAACGGGGACGCAGGGTGGAACCCGTCACTGTCAGACGGCGGCGCAGCAAGGTGCCCAGGTCCAGCTCCGCCCTGGTGCCACCCTGCACGGCGATCAAGCCGATGCGGCCATCGTCGGCCAGGCAGCTGATCTCGCGCGGCAGGTAGTCGCCGCCCACCATGTCGAGGATGACGTCGACGCCCTTGCCACCGGTCAATTCCTTGACGACGGCAACGAAATCTTCCGTGCGGTAATTGATGCCCCGTTCGGCGCCCAGCGCCTCGCAGGCGCGCGCCTTTTCGTCGCTGCCCGCCGTGGCGAAGACGCGATGCCCCAGGGCGGCCGCCAATTGAATGGCCGTCACGCCGATGCCGGACGTGCCGCCCTGCACCAATAAGGTTTCACCGTCGGCCAGCGCGCAGCGGTCGAAGACATTGCTCCAGACGGTAAAGAAGTTTTCCGGGAGGGACGCGCCTTCCAGCGCCGTCAAGCCTTTGGGCAAGGGCAGGCACTGGCCGGCGGGCGCGGCGCAGTATTCGGCATAGCCGCCGCCCTGCACCAGCGCGCAGACGAGGTCGCCTTTTTTGAATTCAGTGTTGCTGAAATCGCCATCGACGACTTCGCCCGCCACTTCCAGGCCCGGCAAGTCGGATGCACCCGGTGGCGGCGCATATTTGCCCAGGCGCTGCAGCACGTCGGGACGGTTGATGCCGGCCGCGTGCACCTTGATCAGCAGCTCTCCGGCTTTGAAGGCGGGAACGGGAGACTCGACGATCTGCAAAACGTCGGCGGGACCTGGCTGGCTGATGGCAACTGCACGCATGGCGGGACTCTTTCAAGGGAAAACGGCGATTGTACGCCAAGCCGTCCACCCTTGCAGGGAGCCTCCCGCCCTAGGCGCCGCCCGTCTTCGACTGGCGCGGCAAGGGCGTGCCCGGCTTCCATTTCGCCGACAGGGCTTGGCCTTCCTCGACTTGCTCATGCGTCATCTTGCGCACCACGGCGGCGCGCTGGTCGGCCGCATTCGCGTTGCCATTCGCCGCCGCGAGGTTCCACAGCATGTAGGCGATGACGTTGTCCTGCTGCACGCCGCCCATGTGGTAGCGGTACATCAGGCCCAGCACCTGCTGCGCCTCGGCATGGTTCTGCTCGGCCGCCTTGCGGAACCAGCCGACGGCCTGTTTATGGTCCTGCAGCACGGCGTTGCCCGTGTAATACATGGCGCCCACGACATACTGGGCATCGGCCTTGCCCTGCTCGGCCGCCTTGCGGTGCCAGAACATGGCTTGCTTGTAGTCCTGCGGCAAGCCCCGTCCCATGTAATACATCAAGCCCAGCAAATGCTGGGCATCGGCGTTGCCAGTCTTGGCCAGTGGCAATATTTCCTTGTAGGCTAGCGCGTAATTCTTGTTGTTGTAGGCGCTGGCGCCTTCGGCGAAGCCAGCCCGCGCGGGTAGCTGTATCGTCAACAGCATGAGTAATGTAATGATCAGTTTTTTCATCGGAATGGGATGTGGTCTGACTACTTGTTCTTGTCCTGCCAAAGGCCTGCGGCAGGATGCTTTTACTTCCAGCTGACTTTGCCCAGGCCCTCGACGCTGACATCGCGGTTGACCGGCTTGCCGTACACCACCACCGAACCGAGTCCGCTCAAGTTCAGCTTGGCATTCGTATGGGCGTTCACCGTGGCGTTGCCCAGGCCGCTCAATTCCAGGTTGACGGCGTCCGCTTCGAATTGCTGCGCATTCAGGCTGCCCAGGCCGCCCAGGCTGGCTTTCAGCATGCGCCCGCGTCCGCCCAGCACCACCGAGCCGGCGCCCTGCAAGTCCAGTTCGGCCCGCTCATTGTTGCCTATCCATATTTGCATGCTGCCCACGCCGCCCAGGCTGGCATTCAGCTTGCGGTAGTCGCCCACCAGCTTGATGCTGCCCGCCCCTTCCAGCGACAGGGTCAGTTCCTCGCCCTTGAAACCCGTGATGTCCGTGCTGCCGAAGCCTTCCGAACTGAGTTCGCGCAAGTTCGGCAGGACGAGGTCGGCGCGGATCGACGAAGGGCCGATCTTGAAGCCGCGCACTTCCGTTTCGATGTGCAGGGTATCGCCGCTTTGCGCCGTGCTGACATCGGCGATGTAGCGCTTGTCGGCCGTGATGCTCAGCGAAGGCACGTTGCCCTGGCGAATGCGCACTTCCATCACGCCATCGAGCTTGACGCGCACCACGCGGGCGTCGACGTTGCGCATTTCCAGCAAGCGGGTCTCGGCGGCCGCGCCGCGCACCAGGCCCAACGTCGCCAGGAACAGCAGCGCCAGTTGCAGTGTCTTTTTCATGTAGAGCATCCTCGGTATCTTGTTTTTATGTGTCGCGGCACCCTCGTGGGGTTCGCGCGCATTGCCATTGGCTACCACTGTAGCAGCAGCAAAAATTGCTGACAATCAATTATGCGAAACGGGCTTTTTCGGTAGCGCTCAGGCGCTTGGCCTTGACCACCACCACGTGCATGGCAGCCTTGTCCGCTGGCGCGGCCAGGGTGACGGTGGAGCTGGCCACTTGCAGGGCCGGGGCGGCCGGGGCGATGGTGTAGCAGCTGGCGCCGAGCAGGATGGCGGCGGCAACGGCGATGACTTCCATGTTTTTAGCGACGTTCATTTGAATCTCCTCGGGTGTCTGGCAGTGGGCTTGCGGTATGGTGTGACTATAGCCATACCGCCCCCGGCAGACACGCCGATTGCGACGAACTGCGCTTTTGGCAGGCTGGCCTGACAAAAACGCGGATGAACGCGCAGATCGCTACGAGTCTTCTTAAAACTCTTCCCACTCGTCGGCGCCGGACTTGGCCGCCTTGACAGGCTTGCTCGGCGACGGCGCGCGGACCGGCGCACGCGGCGCAAGGGCACGAACGGCTGGCGTCGCCTTGAGGCGCGTCACGGGCGCGGGCGCCACGGCGGGACCCGCATCGCCCAGGCGGAACATGCCGACGGCTTGCGCCAGGTCCACGGCCTGCTCCTGCAGGCTTTCCGCGGCGGCGGCCGCTTGCTCGACGAGGGCAGCGTTTTGCTGTGTCATGGTATCCATGTGCGTGACGGCCGTATTGATCTCGCCGATGCCGGCGCTCTGTTCGCGGCTGGCCACCGTGATCTCGCTCATGATGGTCGTCAATTGCTGCACCGACGCCACCACCTGATCCATGGTCTGGCCCGCTTCATCGACAAGGCGCCCGCCGGCATCCACTTTTTCCACCGAATCGCCGATCAGCTCCTTGATTTCCTTCGCCGCACCAGCGGAGCGTTGCGCCAGGTTGCGCACTTCGGACGCCACCACGGCAAAGCCCCTGCCCTGCTCGCCTGCGCGCGCCGCCTCGACGGCCGCGTTCAAGGCCAGGATATTCGTCTGGAAGGCGATGCCGTCGATCACGCCGATGATGTCGACGATCTTGCGCGAGCTTTCCTGGATGCCGGCCATGGTGCCCACCACTTGCTGCACCACCCGGCCGCCCTTGGCCGCAACTTCCGAGGCGGATACGGCCAGCTCATTGGCCGCGTGCGCGTTTTCCGCATTCTGCTTGACGGTCGAGGTCAGCTCGTCCATCGAGCTTGCCGTTTCTTCCAGCGCGCCCGCCTGCGCTTCCGTGCGCGACGACAGGTCGGCATTACCGGCGGCAATGTCGGCCGACTCGCTGCGCACCAGGGTGCTGATGCTGCGGATCTGCACCAGTACGGTGGCAATCTTTTCAACGAACAAGTTAAACGCCTTGGCGATCTGCGCCAGTTCGTCCGAGCCTTCCGCGTCGAGGCGGCTGGTCAGGTCGCCGTCGCCCGTGGCGATCGCTTCCATCGCATCGCGCACCAGGCCCAGGCGGCGCAAGGCGCGCGCCACCAGCACGCTCAATACCGTGGCGGCCAGGGCCAGCACCAGCAAGGCCGTCAAGGCCGAGGCGCGCAGCATGGAGCTCAATGCTTGCGTCGCTTCTGCGCGGTCGAGCACGGTAGCCAGCAGCCAGTCGCTGCCCGGCACTTTACTTACATGCAAGATGCCGTTACGGTCGCCCAGGCGAATGGCGGCGCCATCGCCGCTCTTTTCGATATCGGCCAGCGCCTGCGCGCTCAGGCCAGGGTCCAGCTCGGCCAGGGGCTTCAGGGTCAGCTTGCCGTCCGGGTGGGCGATGATCTTGCCGCCGCCATCGACGAGGAAAGCATAGCTGGACGCCGTCGGCTTGATCGAAGCGACATTTTGCACCACCGCATCCATCATCACGTCGGCCGCCATCACGCCCGTCACGCTGCCCTTGCCGCCCAGCGGCTCGGCAAACGTCACTACCAGTTTGCCCGTGCTGGCGCCGATGTAGGGCGCCGTGATGATGGGGCCGCCCACTTCGGACGCCAGCTTGTACCAGGGGCGCGCCGTGGGATCGTAGTCGGCGGCGCGCTTGCGTTCTTGCGAAAAGACGGCGTGCTTGTCGGCAAAGCCGATATACGCCATGTCGAAGGTGCCGGCCTGCTCGGCCGCCTTCAGGGCCGGCAGCGGGTCGGCCGCCGTGGCGCCCTGCTTGAGCGAGCCCACGACGGCTTGCTTGGAGCGCAGCCATTCGGCGATGGCTTGCGCGTGGCTGTGCGACAACTGCAGCATCTGCGTGTCGAGCGCGGCCAGGGTGCTGGAGCGGGTGGTGAAGAAATTGGCGATGGCGACGGCCAGCATGGCCAGCACGACGATGGAAACGGCGATGGCGATCAGCCGCGCCTTAAGGGAGGACAACATGGTGCATCCAATAAAAAAAGGGGAAATCGGGAGGGATGCACCATGGTCGGGGAATAAGATTTTGTCGTCAAGCAATACTGACAGTCAATTACCCATAAACAACAATTGATACCATATATAAATCAAGTCTCGCCGCGCAGCTTGCGCAGGGCCGGCGAGTCGCCACCCGTGGCCTCAATGCGGAAGCGGGCAAATGCCTGCTCCAGCTCGGGGTAGCGGCGCAGACTGCCTTCGTTAAAGTAGCGCCCGCCAGGGATATCGCCCCATGGCAGCGGCGCGCTCAAGCCCCCGCTGCCCGCCAGGGCCAGCAGCGGCTCGAGCGCGCTGCGCAGGTCGGCCACTTCCGTATCGGCGCCCGCCAGGCGCCCCAGCACTTGCTCCAGCTCGGCGGCGCGGGCTTGCAGGCTCTGTTGATCCATCATCGCTCCTCAATTCTTGATCGTACCGATCAGCACAGGGGCCGACCACAAGCTGCGGTTGGGTAATAAATACTGCTGCGCCCCACCCTTGCGCCGCACCAGCCCACCCAACTCTTGCGTCGGCGCCACCTGACTGACAAACACGTTGACGGTGCCCTTGGGCATGATCTGATACACATCATACAGCGGCGCCTCGCTCTTCAAGGGCAAGCCGAAACAGTCGGCCAGGGTGGCGCAGCGGCTAGATGCCAGCTGCAATTGCGCGCTGGTGGTGAAATACGGCGAGTATGGCGACACATTCTGGCCATGCGGCACGATTTTGACGAGCGCGGCCGACATGGCTTGCACATCGGGCAAGGTGCTGCCGGAAGCGAGCTGCTCGACCGCGCGCGCATAAATCGTCTCGGCCGGCGCGGCGGGATCGGCGGTGCGCAGCTCGCGCAGGAATTGCTGCCCTGGCCCACTATCGAGATAGAGATCGATGGCTGCGCGCTGCAAGCCCGCCGTCTTGAAGGTGCTGAGGTCATTGATTTCGCGCGCATGCACGGCGCGCAAGGCGTCGATATCTTGCGCCGGCATGGCCGCGGACGCGGCTGCGATGGGGATGGGCAGCGGCACCGGCGTCGGTGCGTTGTCCAGCTGCGCCCAGGCACCGGGCGATACGGCAAGCAGAAAGGCGGCGGCCAGCCCGCGGAATGTGCGCATGCTGCTTCTCCTTGGAAGACTCGTTCAGGGGAATATCCCCTCCCGAATCTACAAGGCGCGGCGGCGGCCGATACGCGCTGGATCAAGGCAGATGCACACGCCGGCATCCACCTTCGATACAGCGCAAACAAGGCGCAAAAAAACCGCCAGGGCTTGCGCGCTGGCGGTTTTGATCATGCGGCCGAGGCCGCAGTCAGGCGAATCTGAAGGAAATTAAGCGGCTGGCGCTTCGTTGCCTTCAGCAGCTTTCATCGACAGTTTCAGACGGCCGCGGTCGTCCGTTTCCAGCACTTTGACGCGAACCAGCTGGCCTTCTTTCAGGTAGTCGGCCACGGCGTTGACGCGCTCGTTGGCGATCTGCGAGATGTGCAGCAGGCCGTCCTTGCCTGGCATGACTTGGACGATGGCGCCGAAGTCCAGCAGTTTCAGCACGGTGCCTTCGTAGGTCTTGCCCACTTCGACGGAAGCGGTCAGTTCTTCGATGCGGCGCTTGGCTTCCTGGCCGGCAGCAGCGTCAACGGAAGCGATGGTGACCACGCCTTCGTCGCTGATGTCGATCTGGGTGCCCGTCTCTTCGGTCAGCGCGCGGATCACGGCGCCGCCCTTGCCGATCACGTCACGGATTTTTTCCGGGTTGATCTTGATGGTGATCAGACGCGGTGCGAAATCGGACAGTTCGGTTTTGACGTGCGGCATGGCTTTTTGCATTTCGCCCAGGATGTGCTCGCGGCCTTCCTTGGCTTGCGCCAGTGCCACTTGCATGATTTCCTTGGTGATGCCCATGATCTTGATGTCCATCTGCAGCGCCGTGATACCGTTGCGGGTACCGGCTACCTTGAAGTCCATGTCGCCCAGGTGATCTTCGTCGCCCAGGATGTCGGACAGCACGGCAAACTTGCCGCCTTCCTTGATCAGGCCCATGGCGATACCTGCCACGTGTTCTTTCATCGGTACGCCAGCGTCCATCAGTGCCAGGCAGCCGCCGCAGACGGAAGCCATCGACGAGGAACCGTTCGATTCCGTGATTTCCGATACCAGGCGCACCGAGTAGCTGAACTCTTCAGCTGCCGGCAGGGCGGCGATCAGCGCGCGCTTGGCCAGGCGGCCGTGGCCGATTTCGCGGCGTTTAGGCGTACCGACACGGCCCGTTTCGCCGGTGGCGAATGGAGGCATGTTGTAATGCAGCATGAACGAATCGGTGAACTCGCCCATCAGCGCATCGATCTTCTGGCTGTCGCGGGCGGTGCCCAACGTTGCCACGACCAGCGCTTGCGTTTCGCCGCGCGTGAACAGGGCCGAACCGTGGGTGCGTGGCAGCACGCTGGTGCGGATCGAGATCGGACGCACGGTGCGCGTGTCGCGGCCGTCGATGCGTGGCTCGCCGTCCAGGATTTGCGTACGCACGATTTTCGCTTCGATGTCGAACAGGATGTTGTTCACTTCAGCGCTATCGATGGACGCGCCGCCGGCGGCAGCCGCTTCGGCCGACAGGTCGGCGATCACTTCCGACGTCGCTGCTTTCAGCTTGGCCGTACGCTCTTGCTTGTCCTTGGTTTGATACGCGTCATTGATCTTGGCGTTGGCGAAATGCGCGACGCGGGCGATCAGTGCTTCGTTTTTCGGCGCAGGCGCCCATTCCACTTCCGGCTTGCCGCCGTCACGCACCAGGTCGTGAATCGCGTCGATGACGACTTTCATCTGGTCGTGGCCGAAGACCACGGCGCCCAGCATGATTTCTTCGGACAGCTGTTTCGCTTCCGATTCGACCATCAGCACGGCCGTTTCGGTACCGGCGACAACCAGGTCCATTTCCGACGTTTTCAGTTGCTGGACGGTCGGGTTCAGGATGTACTGGCCATTCGCGTAACCGACGCGCGCGGCGCCGATAGGACCGTTGAAAGGCACGCCCGATACGCACAGGGCGGCCGATGCGCCGATCATGGCGGCGATGTCCGGATCGATTTCAGGGTTGACCGACAGCACGTGAATGATGACTTGCACTTCATTCAGGTAGCCTTCCGGGAACAGCGGACGGATAGGACGGTCGATCAGACGCGATGTCAGTGTTTCTTTTTCGGAAGGACGGCCTTCGCGCTTGAAAAAACCGCCCGGGATTTTACCGGCAGCATAGGTTTTTTCGACATAATCAACCGTCAAAGGGAAGAAATCCTGGCCTGGCTTGGCATCTTTGCGTGCCACTACCGTTGCCAGAACGACGGTATCTTCGATCGACACCAGCACTGCGCCGGATGCCTGACGTGCGATTTCGCCGGTTTCCAGGGTCACTTGGTGTTGACCGTACTGGAAGGTTTTCGTAACTTTGTTAAACATGGGGTATCCCTTTTCTAATTGCCGACAGATTTTCAGGGGCTGTCGTTCACCTCACCACAGGCGGCGGAACATCGTTGCCGCCTTTACTACTTTACTTTTAAAACATGATATCGGTAGAGAATACTGCACTTACCGATAAAAATCCGGAATTCAAATGACAAAATGCCCGCGTCAGCGAACTGGCGCAGGCATTTCTGTATAAACCTTGTACGGCAAAAATTACTTGCGCAGACCAAGTTTAGCGATCAGGTCGCGATAACGGGTAGCGTCTTTAGCCTTCAGGTAGGACAACAGGCTCTTACGACGGTTGACCATCATGATCAGGCCGCGGCGGGAGTGGTGATCTTTCGAGTGGGCTTTGAAGTGGCCGTTCAGTTCGTTGATGCGAGCTGTCAGCAGTGCAACTTGCACTTCAGGGGAGCCGGTGTCGTTTTGACCACGTGCGTTGTCCGCGATGATAGCGGCTTTGTTGATGTTTTCTACTGTCATGATAAACCTTTCACATGCGGTGCACAGAGTCTGAACCCTATCCACCGTGAACTACGATTATTAAAATACTGGCCTATGCTGCCAACCAGACGCGCAAGTATATCGGAAAAATGCCCGCCTGTATCCTGCCGTGCGCGCTTTTCTCGGTGCATGATAGGGTTTTCCTGCATTTCAGGAGGTCAACCATGAAAAAACTGCTCAAATCAGCAACACCGCTGCTGTTTGCCGCGCTGGCTGGCTGCGCCAGCTGGAACGTCCCGCCGCCCCAGCCGGGCGAAGCGCGCGCCGCCGTGGAAGCGCGCCTGGGGCGGCCAAGCAATATCTATCAACTGCCCACCGGTCCCGAGCTTGAATACGCCACGGGGCCATATGGCCAGTACACCTACATGGCCCGCTTCGGCCCCGACGACAAGTTGATTTCCTACGAGCAAGTGCTCGACACACCGGGCTTTGCCCGCATCAAGGTGGGCGTATCAACGCAGCAAGACGTGCTGCACACCCTGGGCCGCCCGACGGAAACCTCCTACCTGTCGCTGCCGAAACTGCACGTCTGGTCCTACCGCTACAAGGAATCGGGTGTGTGGGATTCCATGATGCACGTGCACTTCGACCACGACGGCATCGTGCGCATGATGATGAACGGGCCCGATCCGGCCAAGGAAGAGCGGCGCTTTTTCTGGTGAAGACAGCCTTATGGTTGGGGATCGATACGCTCATCCTTGGCGTGCAGTTTATTGAGCGCCGACAAATACGCCTTGGCCGACGCGACGATGATATCCGGGTCGGCGCCCACGCCGTTGACGATGCGTCCGTCGCGCGACAGCCGCATCGTCACTTCGCCCTGCGACTGCGTGCCCGTGCTGATGGCGTTGACGGAGAACAGGACCAGCTCGGCACCGCTGGCGGCCGCGCTTTCGATGGCGTTGACGGTGGCGTCGACGGGGCCGTCGCCCTGCCCTTCGCAACTGCGCTGCACGCCGCCGACGAGAAACTCCACGCGCGCATGCGGTACGGCGCCCGTCGTCGACTGCTGTGTCAGGGAAATGAAACGGTAGTGCTCACTCTCCTGCGCCTGCTGCTCCTCGCTGACGAGGGCCATGATGTCTTCGTCGAAAATCTCGGATTTCCGGTCCGCCAGCTCCTTGAAGCGCAGGAAGGCCGCGTTGACTTCCGCCTCGGATTCCAGCGCGATGCCCAGCTCGTGCAGCCGCTGCTTGAAGGCATTGCGCCCCGACAATTTGCCGAGGACGATCTTGTTGGCCGTCCAGCCTACGTCTTCGGCGCGCATGATTTCATACGTTTCGCGCGCTTTTAAAATGCCATCCTGGTGGATGCCGGACGCGTGCGCGAAGGCGTTCGCGCCGACGACGGCCTTGTTCGGCTGCACGGCAAAGCCCGTGATCTGCGACACCATCTTGGACGCGGCGACGATCTGCGTCGTATCGATGCCCACCGTCAGGTTGTAATAGGCGGCGCGCGTGCGCAGCGCCATCACCACCTCTTCCAGCGCCGTGTTACCGGCCCGCTCGCCGAGGCCATTGACGGTACACTCGATCTGCCGCGCGCCGCCGATCATGACCCCGGCCAGCGAATTGGCCACCGCCAGGCCCAGGTCGTTATGACAATGCACGGACCAGATGGCTTTATCGGAGTTTGGTATGCGTTCGCGCAAGCGCTTGATGGTCGCGCCAAAGATTTCCGGCACGGCATAGCCCACGGTATCGGGGAAATTGATGGTGGTGGCGCCCTCGGCGATCACGCCTTCCAGCACGCGGCACAGAAAATCCTCGTCGGAGCGGCTGCCGTCTTCGGGGCTGAATTCGATGTCGTCCGTGAACTGGCGCGCGTAGCGCACGGCGTTTTGCGCCTGCGTCAGCACTTGCTCTGGCGTCATGCGCAGCTTGATCTGCATGTGCAGGGGCGACGTGGCGATAAACGTGTGGATGCGCTTGCGCTCGGCTGGCGCCAGGGCTTCGGCGGCGCGGGCGATGTCGCGGTCGTTGGCGCGCGACAGCGAACAGATGGTGGACTCGCGCACGGCGCCGGCAATCGCCCGTATCGACTCGAAGTCGCCTTGCGAGGCGGCGGCGAAGCCCGCTTCGATCACGTCGACCTTCAGGCGTTCGAGCTGTTTGGCGATGCGCAGCTTTTCCTCGCGCGTCATGGAAGCGCCCGGCGATTGCTCGCCGTCGCGCAAGGTGGTGTCAAAAATGATGAGTCGGTTGCTGGTGCTCATGGCTGCTCCTGGCTGGCTGAAGACTGGCGACGCTACCGACTCGCCTCATTAATGCTCGGGGTCGGTCTGGATAATGCTGACGGGCTTGCCCTTCGCCATGCGCCAGAAAAACACGGCGTAGCCGGAAAGGCCATAGGCGACGAAAATCGGGAACAGCACTTTCGGCGGGTCGATGGAAATGAGCGCAAAGAACAATGCCAGCAGGAATACCACGATGAAGGGCACGGACTTGCGGAAATTCACATCCTTGAAGCTGTAGAACGGCACGTTGGTGACCATGGTCAAGCCGGAGAACAGGGCGATCGTCCACGACACCCAGGCCAGCTGGTTGCCGGCAAATTCCAGGTCGTTCATCAGCAGGATGAAGCCGGCCACCATGGCGGCGGCCGCCGGGCTGGGCAAGCCCTGGAAGAAGCGCTTGTCGACCACGGCGATATTCGTGTTGAAGCGGGCCAGACGCAAGGCGGCGCCGGCGCAATACACGAAGGCGGCCAGCCAGCCCAGCTTGCCCATGCCGCGCAGCGACCATTCATAGATCACCAGCGCCGGCGCGGCGCCGAACGAGACCATGTCGGACAGGCTGTCGTACTGGGCGCCGAATTCGCTCTGCGTATTCGTCAGGCGCGCGATGCGGCCGTCGAGGCCGTCGAGGATCATGGCGATGAAGATGGCCCAGGCCGCGTGTTCGAATTTCTGGTTCATGGCCATGACGATGGCGTAGAAGCCGCAAAACAGGGCTGCCGTCGTGAAGGCATTCGGCAACAGATAGATGCCGCGGCGGCGCAAGGTTTTCTTGCCACTGCCATCGGTCACCGGCTGGCGCACGAATTTGCTGAAGCGGGACGCTTTGGATGTTGCGGGAGTGCCGTTCTTGCCTCTACGACGGGGGAAGTTTGCCATGTTGTTCCATATCTTGTGTACTGCGGGGGAATCGGTGCCAGATAGCGGGTGCATGACTGTCATGGCATGCGCCCGCCGATGTTGCCATTATAGAGGAGCCACCGCCAAAGAAAAGCGCGGCGGCGTCAAGCCGGCAATATTGACGCCTGTTCAAGCATTATTTGAACTTGACCTTGGCCACCAGGCCCATGTTCAGGGTCGTTTCGCCCGGCTCGAAGCTCGGTTCGGCCACCTGGCTGCCGCCATAGCCCATGGAGTCGGCGCTCATGTTGCGCGCGCCGGTCACATTGACGCGCTGCGCGTAATTGCCCGAACCTTCGAAATCGATGGTGTCGATCACGGCGTCATTGACGTTGCGGCCCATGGCGCCGGCGATGGCGGCCACGCGTTCGTTGAGGTTTTTGTAGGCGGCGGCGATGCGCTGATCGTCGAGCTTGCGGATGGTGGCGGGCGCCAGGCCGAAGTTCAAACGGTTCAGGGTCAGCACGCCTTGCGCAGCGGAAACAGTTTTCGGCAAGGCCGCCAGGTTGGTTGTCGTTACCTGCAGGTACTGGCCCACTCGCCAGCCGGTCGGCACTCTGGGCTTGGCGGCGACGCCAGGCGGCAAAGGCGCCGTTTCCGGGTACACGGCATACGTGTAATAGCCCTGGGTTTTCAGCACGGCTTGCGGATCGGCCTTCTTGACGATGGCCGCGCCCTGGTTCATCTTCTGGTTCACGCGCGAGGCGGCGGCGGCCTTGTCCTTGTCCTGCTCTTCGACGGCCAGGGTGACGGTCACCTGGTCGTTCGCATGCACCACTTCGCCATTCGCGGGCACCACCACGAGGGTGCCCGAAGTAGGCAAGGCCTGGGCTTGGGCGCCCAGGACAACGGTAGCGGCGGCGGCCAGCAATGATTTCATGACGGTCATGGTGTTCTCCTGGAAAATAATGGGGCAAAAACAAGCATGGGGCCAACAGCCCCATGATTTTTAAAACATGCTAACGTGGAAATACTTCCACACTATTGAACTTACTTGAACTTGACCTTGCCGACGACACGCATGTCGAGCGTCGTTTCGCCTGGTTCGAAGCTTGGTTCGGCCACGGCACTGTCTTCGCTCATCTTGGCGCTGCGCATCATCATCGGTGCGGCGGCAGCACGGTTTTCCGTGGTGTAGTTGCCCGAACCTTCGAAGTCTACCGTATCGAGCACGGCGTCGGAGACGTTGCGGCCCATGGCCTTGGCGATGGCGGCCACGCGCTCGTTCAGGTTTTTATAGGTGGCGGCGATGCGCTGGTCGTCCAGCAGGCGGATGGTTTCCGGCTTCAGGCCGAAATTCAAGCCATTCAGGGTCAGCACGCCTTGCGCCGCCGACACGGTTTTTGGCAAGGTCGCCAGGTTGGCCGTCGTCACTTCCAGGTACTGGCCGACACGCCAGGCCGTAGGCAAACGCGGCTTGGCCACGGCGCCAGCCGGCAATGGGCGCTCTTCCGGATACACGGGATAGGTGTAGTAGCCATACGATTTCAATGCCGCCGACGGGTCGGCCTGCTTGACGATGGCGATGCCCTTGTTCATCTTCTGGTTGACTCGCGACGCGGCGGCAGCCTTGTCCTTGTCCTGTTCTTCAACGGCCAGGGTAGCGACCACCTGGTCATTGACATGCTTGACTTCGCCAAACGCGGGTACGACCACCAGGGTGCCGGAAGTCGGCAAGGATTGAGCTTGTGCGCTCAGGGCAACGGTGGCTGCGGCGGCAACAAGGACGGATTTCATCACGGTCATGGGGTACTCCTAGGTAGTTAATGTGGCTGACAGCCAGCGAACGGGGCGCTTTTGGCACCCCTTTCACCTGAGAAACTTGTCAAACTGTGTAGATTCTAACGCCTCATTCATTCCCGTGGCGCAAATTAACAAATCGTCACAAAATGCGCTTGCCAGTCACATCTGCTCACATTTCAACACGCTGTCATCATAAATAACAATGTTATTAGTGGCCTACGACTGCGCCACCGCTGCGCCGGCCCGGCTTGAAACTGTGGCGGTGGGCGCACCAGGCGATGGTCAACGCCACCAGCAGCAAGGCCAGCATGGCCCACGGGAACGATGCCGCGCCATAGCCGTCGAGCAGCATGCCGCCCGCCAGGCCGCCACCGGCGATGGCCACGTTCCAGATGGTCGCCACCATGGCTTGCGCCACGTCCATGCCGTCGCCGGCCGCATCCGCCGACGCCGTCTGCAGCAAGGTGCCGGCGCCGCCAAAGGTGATGCCCCAGATGGCCATGCTGACATAGATCACGGCAGGCGAGTCCATCGCCAGGCCCAGCGCCACCATCACGAGGGCCAAGGCGGCGATGCAGCCCAGTACGAGCGGACGCAGCCAGCGGTCGATCAGCTGGCTGACCAGCCAGATACCGGCCAGGGAACCCACGCCATACACGAGCAGCACCAGGTCGACGCGCGGGCGCAGGCCGGATGGCGCCAGGAACGGCGCGATGTAGGTATACAGAATGTTATGCGCCAGCATCCAGGCGACGATGACGGCCAGAATCGGCCGCACGCCCGGCGTCAGGAACACCTGGCGGATCGACAGGCGCTCGCCATTCTTTTGCCCCGGATAATCGGGTACGACCAGCAGCACCCACGCGACCAGCACCACAGCCAGGCCCGACATGATGCCGAAGATGCTGCGCCAGCCCAGCACGCCGCCCATCAGGGTGCCCAGCGGCACGCCCAGCGACAGAGCCAGCGGCGTGCCGATCATGGCAATGGCCATCGCCCTGCCCTGTTGTTCGACGCTCACCATGCGGCGCGCGTAGCCGGCCATCAAGCCCCAGGCCAAGCCAGCGGCCATGCCAGTGACGAAGCGCGAGGCCAGGGCAACCATATAGTTGGGCGACAGGGCCGTCGCCGTATTGAAGATCAAGAAACCGATGATGGCCAGCAGCAAGACATTGCGCCGGCGCCAGCCGCTCGTCAGGGCCGTCAGCGGGATCGCCGTCAGGATGGAGCCGATGGCGTAGACGGTCACCAGCTGGCCCGTCATGACTTCGGAAATATTGAGATCATGGGCAATCTGCGGCAGCAAGCCGGCCGGCAAGGTTTCGGACAGGAGGGCGAGAAACGCCGTCATGGCCAGGGCCAGCAAGGCCAGGACGGGAAGCCGTTCGGAAATGGAAGATTCTGCAGTGCCCGGCATGGGTACTGTGGCGGTAATGCGGTCAGTCATAGGGGTCCTTCAGGTTGCCAAGCGGCTGATCATTTAGCGCCTGGCGTGCTACAAAAGCGGTGATGCGCGTTGCGGTCGGCAGATACCGAAACAGATGCAGTCCATGTGAAACTGCAAAGGAAGGGCGGGATTATATAGGAATATAAAAAACAGGAGGCGGGCGAAAAGCGTGCGCGCCAACGTGCGCGCCAAAACAACCGCGCTTACGCTGGCGTCATGCAGGCATCATTGGCCGCCTTGCGTGGCGAAAACCAGGCATTCGATTTCGGACTGTACAGCAAGGCACAGATGACGGCGAACAGGAGCGCGCCAGGCAAGACGTGCATCTTGACCGGCAAGGTCGCCAGGCAGAACGCAATGTCGATCACGCCCCACACCAGATACACAGTGCGCGCGCCACGCTGCCTTTGCAGCATGGCCAGCGCCGCCACCAGGTTAATGCTCATGCTGAAAAGCAAAATCGCGTATTGCGCCTCGGCGGAAATCACGCTGTGCGCCATCCCGGCCAGCATGGCGGGATCGTTGCGGCCGAGGTAGGACGAGACCAGCGCTGACAGCGAGCCGAAAATCAGAAACCAGCAGCTGATGGTCACCAGGAAGGGGCGCTTGAGCACATGAAGATTCCCGACAAAAACTTTAGAAAAAACAAGCATGGTGCGCACGGTAGGATTGAATGGGCCTGATTGTAACGGATGTTGCCTGCCAAACGATGCGCATAAAAAAAGCCGGCTTGCGCCGGCTTCTTGTGATGCACTACAACTGCTTAGTTCTTCGACTGGTCAACCATCTTGTTCTTGGCGATCCAAGGCATCATGGCGCGCAGTTTCGCGCCCACTTCTTCGATCTGGTGCTCGGACGTCAGACGGCGGCGCGAGATCAGGGTCGGTGCGCCTGCCTTGTTTTCCAGGATGAAGCTCTTCGCGTATTCGCCCGTCTGAATGTCTTTCAGGCATTGACGCATCGCATCCTTGGTGGCCGACGTCACGACTTTAGGACCGGTCACGTATTCGCCGTATTCAGCGTTGTTCGAGATCGAGTAGTTCATGTTGGCGATGCCGCCTTCATAGATCAGGTCGACGATCAGCTTCAGTTCGTGCAAGCACTCGAAGTACGCCATTTCAGGCGCGTAGCCCGCTTCCGTCAGGGTTTCGAAGCCGGCCTTGATCAGTTCCACGGCGCCGCCGCACAGCACGGCCTGTTCGCCGAACAGATCCGTTTCGGTTTCTTCACGGAAGTTCGTTTCGATGATGCCGGCACGGCCGCCGCCGTTGGCCGAGGCGTACGACAGGGCGATATCGCGGGCGATGCCCGATTTATCCTGGTACACGGCGATCAGGTGGGGCACGCCGCCACCCTGGGTGTAGGTAGCACGCACGGTGTGGCCCGGCGCTTTCGGCGCGACCATGATCACGTCCAGGTCGGCGCGTGGCACGACTTGGCCGTAATGCACGTTGAAGCCGTGGGCGAAGGCCAGCACGGCGCCCTGCTTGGCGAACGGGGCGATGTTTTCGTTGTAGACCTGGGCGATGTTTTCATCCGGCAGCAAGATCATGATGACGTCAGCCGCTTTCACGGCGTCGTTGACTTCCGCCACTTTCAGGCCGGCTTGCTCGACCTTGGTCCACGAAGCGCCGCCCTTGCGCAGGCCGACGGTGACGTTGACGCCCGAATCGTTCAGGTTTTGTGCGTGTGCATGGCCTTGCGAACCGTAGCCGATGATGGCAACGTTTTTGCCTTTGATCAAGGAGAGGTCAGCGTCTTTGTCGTAAAAAACTTTCATGGTATTTCCTATAATTTGATGATGCGTTGTTGTTTTAAATGCGGCGCCAGGGCCGCTTAGTACGACTAGTCTTTTTATACTTTGAGGATGCGTTCGCCGCGGCCGATGCCGGAACCACCCGTGCGGACGGTTTCCAGGATGGCGGCGCGGTCGATCGAATCGATGAACGCGTCGAGCTTGACCTTGTTGCCGGTCAGCTCGATCGTGTACGTCTTTTCTGTGACATCGATGATGCGGCCACGGAAGATATCGGCGGTGCGCTTCATTTCCTCGCGCTCCTTGCCCACGGCACGAACCTTGATCAGCATCAACTCGCGTTCAATATGCTGGCCTTCGGTCAGGTCCACCACTTTCACCACTTCGATGAGGCGGTTCAAGTGCTTGGTGATCTGCTCGATGATGTCGTCCGAGCCGCTGGTGACGATGGTCATGCGCGACAGGGTCGAGTCTTCCGTCGGCGCCACGGTCAAGGTTTCGATGTTGTAGCCGCGTGCCGAGAACAGGCCCACCACGCGCGACAGGGCGCCCGCTTCGTTTTCCAGCAAGACAGAAATAATATGGCGCATGATTAGAGGTCCTCCGAGCCGAGCATCATTTCGGACAGGCCTTTGCCGGCTTTCACCATGGGCCACACGTTTTCGGACTGGTCGGTAATAAAGTTCATGAATACCAGCCTGTCTTTCATGCCAAACGCCTCTTTCAGGGCGCCGTCGACGTCGCCCGGTTTTTCAATTTTCATGCCCACGTGGCCGTAGGCTTCCGCCAGCTTCTCGAAGTCGGGCAGCGAATCCATGTACGACTCGGAATAACGCGAACCGTAATCGATTTCCTGCCACTGGCGCACCATACCGAGGAAACGGTTGTTGAGCATGATGATCTTCGGCGTCAGGTGATACTGCTTGCACGTCGCCAATTCCTGGATGCACATCTGGATCGAACCTTCGCCCGTGATGCAGGCAACGGTGGCGTCCGGATTGGCCATCTGCACGCCCATGGCGTATGGCAAGCCGACACCCATGGTGCCCAGTCCGCCGGAATTGATCCAGCGGCGCGGCTTGTCGAAGCCATAGTATTGCGCCGCCCACATCTGGTGCTGGCCCACGTCGGACGTGATGAAGGCGTCGCCCTTGGTGATCTGGAACACTTTTTCCACCACCGACTGCGGCTTGATGACCAGGTCGGAAGTCGGATATTTCAGGCATTCGCGGCCACGCCATTCGGCGATCTGCTTCCACCAGTTGCTCAGGGCATTGACGTTCGGCTTGGCTTCGGCCGCGTCGAGTTGCGCGAGGAACTCGATCAGCACGTCCTTGACGTTGCCGACGATGGGGATATCGACCTTGACGCGCTTGGAAATCGACGATGGATCGATGTCCACGTGGATGATCTTGCGCGGATGCGAGGCGAAATGTTTCGGGTTGCCGATCACGCGGTCATCGAAACGGGCGCCGATGGCGATCAAGACGTCGCAGTTCTGCATCGCCATGTTCGCTTCATAGGTGCCGTGCATGCCGGGCATGCCGACATACTGCTCGCTCGAGGCGCGGTAGCCGCCCAGACCCATCAAGGTGTTGGTGCACGGGAAACCCAGGCGGTCGACCAGCTTGTTCAGCTCGGGAGCCGCATGCGCGAGGATCACGCCGCCACCCGTGTAGATCATCGGGCGTTCGGCTTGCAGCAACAGCTGCACGGCCTTGCGGATCTGGCCCGAGTGGCCCTTGTCGACGGGACGGTAGGAACGCATCTCGACTTCCTTCGGATAGTCGAAATGGCATTTGTGCATGCTGATATCCTTGGGGATATCGACCAGCACGGGTCCCGGACGGCCGGTACGGGCGATGAAGAAGGCTTTCTTGATCGTCGATGCCAGGTCCTTGACGTCCTTGACGAGGAAGTTGTGCTTGACGACGGGGCGCGTGATGCCGACCGTGTCGCATTCCTGGAACGCATCCTGTCCGATGGCGTGGCTCGGCACCTGGCCGGAGATCACCACCATGGGAATCGAGTCCATGTACGCGGTCGACAAGCCCGTGACGGCATTCGTGACGCCCGGACCGGACGTGACGATGGCGACACCGACTTTGTTCGAGCTGCGCGAATAGGCATCGGCGGCGTGGATCGCGGCCTGCTCGTGGCGTACCAGGATATGCTGGAATTTGTTTTGCTGGAAGATGGCGTCGTAGATGTAGAGTACGGCTCCGCCCGGGTATCCAAAGACGTGCTCGACGCCCTCTTCAGCCAGACAGCGCACGACAATTTCTGCGCCGGTAATGGGTCCTGCTGCTGCTTCGGTATTCATGAAACATTCCTTTCAAGGTCCATTGGAGATTGATCGGATGTTCTTTCCTGACGAAGTTCGCCGTGCGCGACAGTGCTCCTGCTTCCCTTTTCATGCGGTCACGACATTTCTTTGGGCACCCATAGATACCTTACAAAACAACGCTTAACGCAACTCGTTTGGCCGGAGTTTCTGTGGCGCCTGTACGAACCGCTCGCGCTTGTGGCGCGGGTTAGAACAAACTGCCTACAAATGAAAGCGCGTCTTGCCGCGGATGGCCTTGTGTGCCGGTCGCGACCTGACCATAGGGCTTTGGGGTGTTCAAAGCGTCCCATACGTTATCGCGTTGCACCATTATGGTCAAGGAAAATGTCGGCCGAAAGGCCATTTCGCCCGCACGCCGTGCAAAAACCCTGCGGAAACGCACATTTTTTGCTAGCATGCACGGGGTTGCAAAAAGCATACCCGCCCCAATTCGCCCACCGCCCCCGCAGCCGCTAAGATCCCCAATACCGCATGGCAACAGACAAAGAATTATCCGACTTTCTAGAAAATGTCGAGCGGCGCGCCTTCAAGCAAGCCGCCTACGCGGTCCGCAAGGAAGAATCGGCACTCGACATCGTGCAGGACGCCATGATCAAGCTGGCCGAAAAGTACGGCGACAAGCCGGCCGCCGAACTGCCGATGCTGTTCCAGCGCATCTTGCAAAACACCATACTCGACTATTTCCGCAGGGAAAAGGTGCGCAACACCTGGGTCAGCCTGTTTTCCGGCATGAAGCCCTCGGGCGACGAGCATGAAGATTTTGATATACTTGATACATATGAATCGGAACAAGGCTCCAGCGCCGCCGAATCGTCGGCCGACCAGGTCGAACGCGCGCAAATGCTTGATTTGATTGATGCAGAGGTACAAAAACTGCCTTCACGTCAACGCGAAGCCTTCCTCATGCGTTACTGGCAGGACATGGATGTGGCTGAAACAGCGGAAGCGATGGGTTGCTCCGAAGGTAGCGTGAAAACACATTGCTCTAGAGCTACCCACACGCTCGCCGAATCGCTGAAAGCCAAGGGAATTAAATTATGAACACCGACGATCTCAATTTCGCTTACAAAGTGCGCCATGCACTGAACGAAAAACTCGACGACCTGCCCGCATCGGCCACCGATCGCCTGGCGGCGGCACGCAAGCTGGCCCTGTCGCGCAAGAAGGCGGACGCGCCCGCCGCCGTCGCCGTACGCAAGGACGTCTTCGCCGGCATCGCCAGCAGCCTGTTCGTCGAACCGCTGTCGTGGCTGGGCCGCATGAGCGTCATCATCCCCCTGCTGCTGCTGGTCGGCGGCCTGGTGGGCATCTATCAGTTTGAGCAGGAACAACATATTGCCGAACTGGCAGAAATCGACGCCGCCGTGCTGTCGGACGAATTGCCGCTCTCCGCCTATATGGACCATGGCTTCAACGCCTACCTGACGAAACGCGAGCAATAAATGGCACGCACGAGCGTACGCAAAGGCTGGCTGGCCGGCGGCGTCGGCCTGGGTGCCTGCGCCCTGGCGGGCGCCGCCTGGGTAGGCGCGCAGCAACATGCCGCCCCCGCCGCACCTCCCGTGGCCGCCGCGCCCGTGGTGGCGCCAGCGCCGGCCGCCAAGCCCGGCTCGCCCCGCACGGCCGGCAAGGGCGGCACGCCCAAGGCGGGCGAGAATCCATCGTGGAACAAGCTGTCGCGCGCGCAGCAGGAAGCCCTGCAGCCGCTGGCGGGCGAATGGAACAAGCTGGAAGCCTTGCGCAAGCAGAAATGGCTCGATATCGCCAACCGTTTCGCGTCCATGACACCAGACGAGCAAACCCGCGTGCATGACCGCATGCGCGAATGGGTCAAGTTGACGCCGGAACAGCGCCGCCTCGTGCGCGAGAACTATACCCGCACGAAGAAGATTGATCCGGGTCAAAAAACCGCGCAATGGGAGCAATACCAGCAATTGCCGGAAGATCAAAAGAAAAAGCTGGCGACGGAACTCGTGCCGAAAAAACCGCTGGGCAAAGTGCCGGCGATCAATTCGAATACGAGCAAGCCGCCCGTGATCCTGCCGCCCGCCACGCCGGCAGCGCCTGCCGTCGCCGCGCCAGTCCTGCCGCCCGCTCCCGCAGCGACGGCCGTGCCGGCAGGCGATCCTGCCGCCACCACACCACCCGCCGCCGCCGTGCCCGTCACGCCACCTGCCACGCCTGCCCCACTGCCAAGCAATGTCAAATAGTACGCCTGCCGCCAGCACCACTTCCCATCCCACGATCAAGCGCCGCCTGATTTCCATGGTCTACGAGTCGCTGCTGGCCCTGGCCGTGCTCTTTTTACCGTTCCTGCTGTTTGAACTGGCCGTGCAAGGCGCGCATACGCCGTTGACGGAACACATGCGCCAATGCCTGGCCTTCCTCGTCATGGGCGCGTATTTCATCCATCAGTGGAGCCGCGAAGGGCAAACCCTGGCCATGAAGACGTGGCGCCTGAAAGTCGTGCTGCCGGGCCACGCCCACGTGCCGCTGCGCGTGGCCGCCTACCGCTATGTCCTGTCATGGATGTGGCTGCTGCCCGCGCTCGTGGCGGCGTATGCCTTCGACCTGCAGCACTGGACAGCTCTGGGCGCCATCGGCATCGGCATCCTGGCCTGGTCTGGCACGGCCCTGTTCACGGGCAATGGGCAATTCCTGCACGACAAGCTGGCGGGCACGCAAATCGTGCAATTGCCAGCCCCGGCGAAGAAGTCGAAGAAAGTCGCCGCCTGAGTTTTTATGCGGCTTGACCTGGGTCATTGAAGCGCCACGGGGGCTCTGCGATCATGGCATGCCATGAATAATACCGCCCCCCTCCCCCACACACGCTTCGCTCCCTACCGCGAGGAAGTCTGCAGCGAAGACGAAGTCAAACACCTCGTCCACACCTTTTATGCGGCCGCGCGCGACGACGCCATGCTGGGCCCCATCTTTGCCGCCGAGGTCAAGGATTGGGATGCCCACCTGGCAACATTGGTCGATTTCTGGTCAGGCTTGCTGCGCGGCACCATGCGCTACCACGGCAAGCCGCTGGCCCAGCACGCGCAAATGGAACACCTCACGCCCTGCATGTTCCGCCGCTGGCTGACCCTGTTCTTCGCCACGACGGAAAGCATGGGCAATGCGGCCCTGCAAGAGAAGGCCGACACCATTGCCTTGAATATTGCCGAGCGGCTCTGGAAAAGCTTTGCGGAAAGCCACGCGAGCAAATGCAGTCCGCAGCAAACAGCCAGCCTCACGACGCCTGAGAAAACCGTAGCGAGCGGAAGCTAGTTGTGGCTAAGAAGCGCAACTGTACTCTAGTACAGTGAGCATCGCAGGCCGCAAATAGCGACGCGCAGTAGGTTTGCTCAGGTGTTACTAGAACCGTTCGTAGCCTTGCAGATAGCGCCACTGGCCTGACGGCATGGCGCCCATCGAAATACGGCCAATGCGCAAGCGTTTCATGGCGACCACGTCCAGCCCCACCATCTTGCACATGTGGGCGATCTGGCCTGGCTGCACGTTTTTCAGGGCAAAGCGCAAGCGCGTTTCATTTTGCCAGCTGACCTTGATGGGCGGCAAAGGCTTGCCATTGAAGGGCAAGCCGTGATTCAGCAGCGCCAGGCCATTCTCGGCGATGGCGCCCGACACTTCCACGATGAATTCCTGCTCCACCGTTTTCGCTTCGTCGACCAGCTTGCGGGCCACGCGGAAATCCTGCGTAAACACCAGCAAACCGGAGGCCATGGTCTCGAGCGGATTGGTGATGGTCAGGCCGATCAGATGACGCTTGAGAAAGCGCGTAACGGAGCTGGGCGCCACATTTTCCGGCGTGAAAATTTCTTCGGGACGCAAACAGCTCAATGCCGGCTTGCCTTCGCTACCCACGCCGCCATTGATCCCAGCCGGCTTGTGCAGCAGAATCGTCACGGGCGGCATTTCTTCCAGGGTTGCATTTGGCAGCAGCACCACCGTTTGATTGTCGGCCACGCGCGCACCCGACTCTTCCACCAGCACGCCATCGACCGTCACCCAGCCGCCCTCGATATACAGCTCGGCCTCGCGGCGCGAACAAGGTACGTCTTCAGACAGGCGCTTGGCCAGGCGGACGGTGGGCATTTCGATTGGTGTGGTCATGGGGAGGCGCAAAAAGCAAGGGAGGAGAAAGCCGGTATTGTAACCGACCGGCTCCTCCCCTTTTGTTGACGTTGTTGCTGACTGCCTGGTGGTTGTCGGATTACGCGCTTGCGCGCTAATCCGACCTACCCGACCGGCGCGGCGGTGGCGAATATGGTAGGCTGGATTAGCGGAACGCGTAATCCAACAAGTCAGGCCGTGGCCTTGGCCAATTCCTCGGCAAAGAAACGGTGGCCCATCTCTTCCAGGCCCAAGGTCTGCAGCACTTCCTGCAGGCGCTCCGTCGGCCGCTGGCGCGGCAAGTTCTTGTAGCTGGCGATGATCAGTTCATTCTTCATCGAATGCTCCCAGCCCACCAGTTCCGTCACGCTGACCTGGTAGCCATGGGCTTCCAGTTGCAAACAGCGCAGCACGTTGGTGATCTGGCTACCGAATTCGCGCGTGTGCAGCGGGTGGCGCCACAGTTCCGTCAAGACACTCTTGCCCAGGCTCTTGCCCTTGTTCTTTTTCAGCACGGACGCGACTTCCGCCTGGCAGCATGGCACCAGCACCATGAATTTCGCCTTCTTTTTCAAGGCAAAGTGGATCGCGTCATCGGTGGCCGTGTTGCAGGCATGCAAGGCAGTGACGATGTCGATCTGCTGCGGCAGCAAGTTTGACTCCGTCGATTCGGCCACGGACAGCGGCAGGAACGACATGCCGGGGAATTTGAATTTCTTCGCCAGCTCCTGCGAGCGCTGCACCAGCTCTTCGCGCGTCTCGATGCCGTAGATGTGCGAACCGTCATTGCCGTTCTTGAAGAACAGGTCGTACAGGATAAAGCCCAGATACGACTTGCCGGCGCCGTGGTCCACCAGCGAGACGCCAGGGTGGTCGAGCTGCACTTCACGCAGCAACGGCTCGATGAACTGCGTCAGGTGGTACACCTGCTTGAGCTTGCGGCGGCTGTCCTGGTTCATCTTGCCGTCGCGCGTCAGGATGTGCAATTCCTGCAGCAAGGCGACCGACTGGCCATCCTTGATCTCGGGCATGTTGCTGGCGGCCGTGATGATGTCTTTCGGCGCAGCGACTGCGGTGGCGGCGGCTGCCGCGCCCTTAGCGCGCTTCATCGATCCACGCCATCTGTATCGCTTCGAGCACTTTTTCGCCGCCGCGCGTGTGGTCATCGTCGAAGCCGTCCAGTTCCACCACCCAGTTATGCAGGTCGGTGAAACGCACGGTCAGGGGATCGATGTCCGGATGCGTGTCGAACAAGGCTTCGGCAATCGCGGTGATGTCGGACCATTTCATCTTAGTGACTGCCTTCGCTGACCTGGTTGATCGTGTATTTCGGGATTTCGACGACGAGGTCGGCGTCGGCCACGATGGACTGGCACGACAGGCGCGACACGGCTTCCAGGCCCCAGGCCTTGTCCAGCATGTCTTCTTCCAGTTCCGTCGCTTCGTTGAGCGATTCGATGCCTTCGCGGACCAGCACGTGGCAAGTGGTGCAGGCGCACGATTTTTCGCAGGCGTGCTCGATGTCGATGTCGTTTTCCAGCAGGATGTCGCAGATGGACTTGCCGGCAGGGGCTTCGATGACGGCGCCGTCCGGGCAAAGCTTGGCGTGCGGCAGGATAACGATTTGTGGCATGGTTTCTTCTTTCAGTCTGTCATTCGGAGCGCGGCCGCAGCTTCGGCGGCGCGCTGTTCAATTAGTCTTGTACGACCTGATCCAGCGATTTGCCGGTGAGAGCCGTGCGCACGCTGCGGTCCATGCGGCGCGAGGCGAAATCCTCGGTGCCGTCGGCCAACGCTTCAATCGCCAGCTTCAAGGCCTGGTGATCGATGGCGCCGCTTTGCGATTGCACGATGGCGTCGCGCACCTTGTTCATCAAGCCGTCGACGGTGACGCGCTCGGCGTCATCGAGCAAGCCGCCGTCTTCGTCCAACGCCGACTGCGTGGCCAGCAGGATGCGCTCCGCTTCCACCTGTTCTTCGCGCAGCGCGCGCGCCACCATGTCGACGTCGGCCGAGGTGTACGAATCCTGCAGCATGCGCGCGATGTCGTCGTCGCCCAGGCCGTAGGCCGGCTTGACGCTGATCGACGCTTCCACGCCCGAGCGCAGCTCGCGCGCCGAGACGGACAGCAAGCCGTCCGCGTCGACCTGGTACGTGATGCGGATGCGCGCGGCGCCCGCCACCATCGGCGGAATGCCGCGCAATTCAAAACGCGCCAGCGAGCGGCAGTCGCTCACCAGTTCACGTTCGCCCTGCAGCACGTGCACGGCCAACGCCGTCTGGCCATCTTTAAACGTCGTGAACTCCTGCGCACGCGCGCACGGGATCGTCGAATTGCGCGGGATGATCTTTTCCACCAGGCCGCCCATGGTTTCGATGCCGAGCGACAGCGGGATCACGTCCAGCAGCAGCCAGTCGTCGCCGGCGGCGCGGTTGCCGGCCAGCAAGTTCGCCTGGATGGCGGCGCCCAGCGCCACGACTTTGTCCGGGTCGATGTTCGCGTGCGGCGTCGTGTGGAAAAATTCGCTCACGGCGCGCTGCACGTGCGGCATGCGCGTGGCGCCGCCCACCATCACCACGCCGTCGACGTCGTCCGCATCCACGTTCGCGTCGCGCAGGGCTTTCTTGATGGCGTTCATGGTCTTGGCGACCAGGTGCTGCGTCATGGCGGCAAAGTCCGCTGCCGTGATGCGCAGGTGGATCTCTTCGTCCGAGTTCAGCTTGGCGTCGATCGTCGTTTCCGACTTGGTCGACAGCAATTCCTTGATCTCGCGCGCTTTCACCATCAGGATGGCCGTGTCTTCGTCGGACAGGGGCGCCAGCTTGGCGTGCTCGCTGATCCAGCAGAACAGGCGGCGGTCGAAATCGTCGCCGCCCAGCGCCGAGTCGCCGCCCGTGGACAGCACTTCGAAGACACCCTTGCTCAGTCGCAGGATCGAGATGTCGAAGGTGCCGCCGCCGAGGTCGTACACGGCGTACACGCCTTCGGACGCGTTATCGAGGCCATACGCGATGGCGGCGGCCGTCGGCTCGCTCAGCAGGCGCAGCACGTTGATGCCGGCCAGCTGCGCCGCATCCTTGGTGGCCTGGCGCTGCGCGTCGTCAAAGTAGGCCGGCACGGTGATGACGGCGCCGACCAGGTCGTCGCCGAGCGAATCTTCCGCGCGCTGGCGCAGGGTGGCGAGGATTTGCGCCGACACTTCGACGGGGCTTTTCACGCCGGCCACGGTTTTCAGCTGCACCATGCCAGGCGTATCCTGGAAATCGTAGGGCAGGTTTTCCGCGTAGGCGATGTCGGCCAGGCCGCGGCCCATGAAGCGTTTCACGGACACGATGGTATTCTTCGGGTCGGTCGTTTGCGCGGCCAGGGCCTTGTAGCCGATATTGGCGTGGCCGTTCGGCAGGTAGCGCACGACGGACGGCAGCAGGGAGCGCCCGTCTTCATCGTTGAGCACCTCGGGGATGCTGTTGCGGACGGTGGCGACCAGGGAATTGGTGGTGCCCAGATCGATGCCGACGGCCAGGCGGTGCTGGTGCGGCGCGGTCGACATGCCTGGTTCGGAAATTTGCAGAAGTGCCATTGTATTCGTGCCTCGATTAATTTTTTGCGTGATGCGGTTGATGCCTGTCGCGCATTATAAGACGCGCGCCAGACTGGCGCTTGGCACGCCGGTCAAGCTATCCGGAGATCAAACTTCAATCGCCTCATAGGCAAAACGGACTTCCTCGCCGAATTTGTCGAGGAACATCAGGGCGCGCACGCTTTGCGCCGCATTCACATAGTCGGCGGCGTCGAGCTGGGCCGCCACCTGGGCCAGCAAGGCCTTGCGTTCGCCGCGCAGCTGGCGGTCCAGGGCGTCGAGCGCGTCGGCATCCTTGCCGGCACGCGCGTCGCCCAGTTCTTCGCGCCATTCCATCTGCTGCATCAGGAAGCTGACCGGCATGGCCGTGTTCGACTCCGTCTGCAGGTCGACGCCATTGAGCTCGCACAGGTATTGCGCGCGTTTTTGCGGGCTTTTCAGGGTTTGGTAGGCTTCATTGGCGCGCGTGGCCCATTGCATCGCCACGCGCTTTTCAGCGCTGCTGGCGTTGATGAAGCGGTCCGGATGGACCTTGCCCTGCACGTCGCGGTAGGCTGCGTCGAGCGCGCTCATGTCGAGCGAGAACTGCGCCGGCAACTGGAATAATTCGAAGTGGTTTTGCATAATGGTCAGTGGTCGCTGTACCGCAATCGATGGGTACAGCGCACCGACCGGGGTCTTGCCAGCTGTTTAAATCCTGAAGGACTCGCCGCAGCCGCAGGCGTCTTTTTCGTTCGGATTGTGGAACTTGAAACCTTCGTTCAAGCCTTCGCGCGCGAAATCGAGTTCCGTGCCGTCGATGTAAGGCAAGCTTTTCGGGTCGACGAAGACTTTCACGCCGTGCGACTCAAAAACGCTGTCTTCGGCCGCCACTTCATCGACATATTCCAGCTTGTAGGCCAGGCCCGAGCAGCCCGTGGTACGCACGCCAAAGCGCAGGCCCATGCCCTTGCCGCGCCGTTCGATATAACGGTTGATGTGTTTCGCCGCTTTTTCGGTCAGTGTGATCATGTATTTCTCCGTAACTGCCCCGGCCTTGCGGCTGGGGCGGGCTACCAACGTTTAAGCTGCTGCCGGGTGACGGGTCTGGTAATCCAGAACAGCTGCCTTGATGGCGTCTTCCGCCAGGATGGAGCAGTGGATCTTCACTGGCGGCAGGGCCAGTTCTTCGGCGATCTGCGTGTTCTTGATGGCCAGCGCCTGGTCCAGGGTTTTACCCTTGACCCATTCGGTCACCAGCGAGCTCGACGCGATGGCCGAACCGCAGCCGTAGGTCTTGAATTTCGCATCTTCGATCAGGCCATCGGCGCCGACCTTGATCTGCAGTTTCATCACGTCGCCGCAGGCGGGCGCGCCGACCATGCCGGTGCCGATGGTTTCATCACCCTTGTCGAAAGCGCCCACATTGCGCGGGTTTTCGTAGTGATCGAGTACTTTGTCCGAGTAAGCCATTTTGATGCTCCTTTAATATTCTTGCCGGCCCCGTCAACAGGGGCCACGGTGTTGGTTAGTGGGCTGCCCATTGAATCGAATTGATGTCGATTCCATCCTTGAACATGTCCCACAGCGGCGACAGTTCGCGCAGCTTGTGTACTTTCGATTTCAGCAGGTTGACGGCGAAGTCGATGTCTTCCTCGGTCGAGAAGCGGCCGATGGTGAAGCGGATCGAGCTGTGCGCCAGTTCGTCGCTGCGGCCCAGGGCGCGCAGCACGTACGATGGTTCCAGGCTGGCCGAGGTGCAGGCCGAACCGGACGACACGGCGATATCCTTGATCGCCATGATCAGCGACTCGCCTTCGACGTAGTTGAAGCTCACGTTCAGGTTGTGCGGCACGCGGTGGTCCATGTCGCCGTTGATGTAGACTTCTTCGATCTCTTGCAGGCCCTTGGCCAGGCGGTCGCGCAAGGCCAGGATGCGGCCAATTTCGCTGTCCATTTCTTCCTTGGCGATGCGGAACGCTTCGCCCATGCCGACGATCTGGTGCGTTGGCAGGGTGCCCGAGCGCAGGCCGCGCTCATGGCCGCCACCGTGCATCTGCGCTTCCAGGCGCACGCGCGGCTTGCGGCAGACGTACAGGGCGCCCACGCCTTTCGGGCCGTAGGTTTTGTGCGCCGTGAAGGTCATCAGGTCGACCTTGGTCTTTTGCAGGTCGATGACGACCTTGCCCGTCGCTTGCGCGGCGTCGCAATGGAAGATGATGCCTTTCGAGCGGCAGAATACGCCGATCTCGTCGATCGGCTGGATCACGCCGATTTCGTTGTTCACCAGCATGACCGACACGAGGATGGTGTCCGGGCGCACGGCCGCGGCCAGCTGCTCGACGGTGATCAGGCCGTTGTCCTGCGGTTCCAGATACGTCGCTTCAAAGCCGATGCGTTCCAGTTCACGCACCGTGTCCAGTACCGATTTGTGCTCGGTCTTGACAGTGATGATGTGCTTGCCCTTGGTCTTGTAGAACTGCGCCGCGCCCTTGATGGCCAGGTTGTTGCTTTCCGTCGCGCCGGAAGTCCAGATGATTTCGCGCGGATCGGCGTTCACCAGGGCCGCCACGTGGCCGCGTGCCTCTTCCACGGCTTTTTCCGCCGTCCAGCCATACATGTGGCTGCGCGATGCCGGATTGCCGAACTGCTCGCGCAAGTAAGGAATCATCTTGTCGGCGACGCGTGGATCGATCGGCGTCGTGGCCGAGTAATCCATATAGATCGGGAAATGCGGTGCGGTTTCAAAGTGCACTTGGCCTACGTTTTTTTCTGGGGCGTTCATCAATAACTCCTGCAATCAGCAACTGGTATTTTTGTCATTATCAACCGAGGGCGGCGTGGTTACGGTGCATCACCATCACGCTTTGTTCGGCAATCTTTTGTCTCTGCTGGTCGACCAGGTCCTGCAAGGACACAGAATCCAGATAATCGACCATTTTTTCGTTGAGTGTGGACCACAATTCATGCGTCATGCAGCGCGCACCGGTGGCCGCATCGGCGCCGTGGCAATGCTCCTTGCCGCCGCACTGCGTGGCGTCCAGCGGTTCGTCGACGGCGATGATGATGTCGGCCACCGTCACTTTGTCGGCACGGCGCGCCAGGCTGTAGCCGCCGCCGGGACCACGGATCGATTCGACGATCTCATGGCGGCGCAGCTTGCCAAACAGCTGTTCCAGGTAGGACAGGGAAATCGACTGGCGCTGGCTGATGCCGGACAAGGTGACCGGACCTTTACCCTGGCGCAGGGCAAGATCGATCATCGCGGTCACGGCAAAACGGCCTTTTGTAGTCAGACGCATACATCCTCTGGTCAACTGGTTTAAAATATTGCGGCTTTTCAACTTCTCAAACCCTGAGTAGTTGAATGATTTAGTCAAGTATAACAAATTCGGCGGGGTTTGTCAGAGCGCCCCTCGATGACCACAGGGCTGGCAGGGGCATGGCCGGCCGCGCCAGGCGCGGCGGCATCAGGAAAACAACAGTACTCGTCAAGCACGCAAGGCGCTGCGCACTTTCATCAGTTCAAAACCGAGCAAGTTCAAGCCATCCCAGGTGGCGGGGTCCAGGATGCGCGGATTGTCCGACGCCAGGCCCACGCCCCAGATGCGGTCGACGGGACTGGCTTCGACGATGACGCGCTCGCCCGTGCCCAGCAGAAACTTGCGCAGCGCGGCCTTTTGCGAAAACTTGGCAAAGTTGCCATCGAAGACGATGCCGGCGCGGGCCGCTTCCCATACTTTGGCATCGAAGTTCGCCACTTCGCGCCCCAACTTTTTCACTTCCGAGGGCCGCGCGGCAGCCACGATGCGTGCCTGCACGGCCGTGTCGCCAAACAGGGCCGCCTTTTGCGCCATCATGTAGTGCTCGGCCGTCGCATACGTCACACCGGCCAGGCTGAATGGCGATGGGAACCACTGGCTGAAGCAACTTTTGTCGGGCACCTGCGGCTGCGCCGGCGTGTGTCCCCAGAAATACAGATAGTCGGGCACACCGCCCGCCGCGATCCACGCCTTCAATTCTTCCACGTTACTGATTTGCATATTCCCCGCGTTTCCGCCAGATGGCGTCAATTCAATTTCAAGCACGCAATAGTTGCATCGGGCCAAACAAGGCCTCCATGTCACGATTGCCGATAAAGGACAGATTATACGGATGTTCCGCCGTCACCTGCGGCAAGGCCGCCGCCACAGGCAAACGTTTGATGAGCTCGGCAATCTTGCCCCACAGCACCAGTTGCGGCAAGGCCGCCCCGCCCTGCTGCGCCAGCGCTTCGAGCACCACCTGCAGGAAGGGCAGCCAGCCGCGCGCATCCTGCACGGGCGGCACGTGGGCACGGAACACCAGCGCCGCGTTGAGCAGCAGGAAGCCCTGTTCCGTCATCTTGCGCTGCAAGTCGGGCAAGGTCTGGATCACGCCGCTGCCCGGCAGTTGCGCGGCGGCCGCCACGGGCGCCATGGCCACGCCGGAAGTATCTCCGGCCTGCAGCTGGCCATCGGCCACTAGCAGCATCTTCATGAAGTTGCGCAGCGAGGTGGCGCGGTTGACGGGCTTCGACAGGCCCGTGGCCGACCACAGACTGCCGACTGCGCCATCCATGAAGCACACGCCCGTGGCGCTGTCGGCGCGCGGATACGGCCCCTCGCCCACCAGCACGTAGCGCACCTGCGCCAGCGGCAGGGCAAAAGCGGCGAACAGCCGGCCCTGCGTGGGCAGGTAATCGTCGGCGGCCAGCGCCGGCAGGTAGGTGGGATCGGCCGCCATCACGGCGTGCAAGCCGCGCAGCAGGATGGGACGCCAGGAATCATGCGCCAGGGACAGGGTATCGGTGATGCTGGCAGGAACGGTTGTTGCAGTCATGGCGCGTAAAGTATTTGGGCAAACGCAAATTGTAGCGCACCGGCAAGCTGGCATTAGCCACCAAAAATCAAGCACGCATAAAAAAGCCCCGCCTGTTGCCAGACGGGGCTTCCTGCCTTGCGGCTTAGAAAATCTATTCGGCGTCAGGCTGCCGCGACGGATGGGCGGCCGCAAACGCGGGCAAGCCGGCGCAATGGGCATGGATGCGCGCCACGCGCGGGTATGGCGCCAGGTCGATGGCGAAGCGCTGCGCATTGAATACCTGCGGCACCAGGCAGCAATCGGCCATCGTCGGGCCGTCGCCATGGCAGAACAGGCCCGTGCCGGCCGGATCGCCCTGCGCCAGCAGCGCCTCCACGGCCGCCAGCCCCTCGGCCATCCAGTGGCGGTACCACTCCTGCTTGGCCTCGTCCGACAGGCCCAGGGTGTTTTTCAGGTATTTCAACACGCGCAGATTCGTCAGCGGATGGGCGTCGCAGGCAATCGCCAGCGCCAGCGCGCGCACCCTGGCGCGGCCCAGCGCGTCCGCCGGCAGCAGCGGCACGTCAGGGCGCGTCTCGTCCAGATACTCGAGCATCGCCAGCGACTGCGTCAGGATGGCGCCGTCGTCGTCGAGCGCCGGCACCAGGGCCGACGGATTGACGGCGCGGTAGGCTGGCAGCAGCTGCTGGCCGCCATCCTGCAGCAGGTGCACGGGGATGCTGTCGTAGGCGATGCCTTTGAGATTCAAGGCAATGCGCACGCGGTAGGCGGCCGAACTGCGAAAGTAGGTGTACAGCTTCATGGGGCGCCCTCCCCTCAGGCGCGTGTGGCGCCAGCGTACAGGGCCACGGTCTGCTCGATGCTGCCGAAGATGCTGGCGCCGGCCGCGTCGCGCATTTCGATGCGCACCGTGTCGCCGAACTTCAGGTAGGCCGTTTTCGGCGCGCCATGTTCGATGGTTTCATACATGCGCACTTCGGCCAGGCAGCAGTAGCCCACGCCGCCGTTCTCGATGCTCGAGCCAAACAGGTTGCCCTGCTTGTTCGACACGGTGCCGGAACCGATGATGCTGCCGGCGCCCAGTTCGCGCGTCTTGGCCGCATGCGCGACCAGCTGGGCAAAGTCGAAGGTCATGTCTTCGCCCGCGTTCGGCTTGCCGAAGGGCTTGTCGTTGAGGTCCACCAGCAGCGGCAAATGCAGCTTGCTGCCGGCCCAGTCGGCACCCAGTTCATCGGGCGTGACGGCGACGGGCGAAAACGCGCTGGCCGCCTTCGACTGGAAGAAACCGAAACCCTTGGCCAGTTCGCCCGGAATCAGGTTGCGCAAGGAGACGTCGTTGACCAGCATGACGAGGCGAATGGCTTTCGCCGCGTCGTCCACGCCGGCGCCCATGGCCACGTCGCCCGTAATCACCGCCACTTCCGCTTCCAGGTCGATGCCCCACTCTTCCGACAAGGCGAAGATCGGGTCGCGCGGGCCAATAAAACTGTCCGAGCCGCCCTGGTACATCAGCGGGTCCGTGTAGAACGAGGCCGGCACTTCCGCGTTGCGCGCCTTGCGCACCAGTTCCACGTGGTTGATGTAGGCGGAACCGTCGGCCCACTGGTAGGCGCGCGGCAGCGGCGAGTGGCACAGCGCCGCATCAAACGGCTGCGCGTCCGGCGCCTGGCCCGCGTTCAGGTCGGCATACGCCTGCTCCAGTTTCGGCGCCACGGCGTCCCAGTTGTCGAGCGCCGCCTGCAAGGTGGGCGCGATGGCGGCCACGCGCTGGTACTGGCGCAGGTCGCGGCTGACGAGGATCAGGGCGCCGTCGCGGCTGCCGTTTTTCAGGGTTGCGAGTTTCATGGTGTTCCTTGTTCGGTGGTTGTTTCAGAGAGGTTGCCGGTCTGGGGCGCTCAGGCTTCGGCCGGCGCGTGCATCCAGGCGGCGTGCTTGGGAGCGCGGCGGGTCTGCGACCATTCTTCCAGCATTTCCCATTTGACGGCGTCCAGTTTGGCCTTCATCTCGGGCGTGCCCACGTTGGCCGCCAGTTCCAGGCGATGGCCGTTCGGGTCGAAGAAATAGATCGACTGGAAGATGGCGTGGTTGACGGGGCCCAGCACCTCGATGCCGCCGGCCACCAGGCGTTCCTTGGCGGCCAGCAGTTCTTCCATGCTGCCCACTTCCAGCGCCAGATGCTGCACCCAGGCCGGGGTATTGCGGTCGCGGTCCATCGGCGGCTGCGTCGGCAGTTCAAAAAAGGCCAGCACATTGCCCTGGCCCGCATCGAGGAAGACGTGCATGTAAGGGTCCGGCGCCTTGGTCGACGGCACCAGGTCTTCGGCGATGGCGAGGACGAAATTCATGTTCAAATGCTTGACGTACCACTCGACGGTTTTCTTCGCGTCGATGCAGCGGTAGGCGACGTGGTGGATTTGCTTGATCTTCATGTGCTTGTCTCCAATGGATGGCGCCGTGGGCGCGTTGGCTGGCCTGTTTTTCAGCTTTTCACCATTAGAATCGAGTTCCAGCTATCATACAAACAATTTTTAACCATTGATTTATCGGATTATCTTATGAGTCCCAGCCTGCGACAGATGCGCGCCTTCGTGGCACTGGCCAAGACCGGCAGTTTTACCCTGGCCGCCGAATACCTGCACGTGACGCAGTCGGCCTTGAGCGGCTTGATCAAGGAACTGGAAAGCGTGCTGGGCGTGCGCGTGGTCGAGCGCAGCACGCGCAAGACGCAGCTGTCGGAAATCGGCCGCGAACTGTATCCGCTGTTTGAAAAGATGATCGAGGATCTCGATGGCGCCATGGCCGGCATCGCCCAGCGCAAGGCCCTGAAAACGGGCATGGTGCGCATCGCCGCGCCGCAGATGATGGCCTGCACCCTGCTGCCGGAAGTGATCGCCGCCTACCGCCAGGCGCACCCGGACGTGCAGCTGCGCCTCGTCGACTGCCCCGTGGAAAATGTGTCGGCGCGCGTCTTCAGCGGCGAAGTCGATTTCGGCATCGGCCCCGAGCGCGACCCGACGGCGGAAATCGCCGCGCAAGTACTGTTCGAAATGCCCTTCGTGCTGGTCTTCCCCGAGCAGCACCCGCTGCAGCAAAAGGACAGGGTCACCTGGGCCGACGTGGGCGACTATCCGTTCATTTCGCTGCAAGGCCAGTTCACGGAACGCCTGCTGCGCGACATGCACGGCGCGTTTCGCGAGCTGTCGCTCAATCCCTACAACGAGGTGACCTTCATGACGACGGCGCTGGCCATGGTCAGCGCCAACCTGGGCATCACGGTTTGCCTGCCGTACGCGGAACCGATGGTCAAACTATATCAATTGCAGATGCGCGCCCTGCACGAGCCGGAACTGACGCGACGCTTTTTCGTCTACACGAAGACGGGGCGGTCGCTGTCGCCGGCCGCCGAAAGCTTCATGGCCTTTTTGTTCCGCTTTGTCGAGACGCACGAGTGGAACGTGGGAGCGGGCGGCACGGCTGGCGCCGCTTTATAATCGGGCGTCGCCCTTTCACCGCTCGCACCATGACTCAGCCTCACCAGAACGATCTGTCCGCCATCGACGCCGCCACCATCGCCATCAACCAGCGCATGAACAAATTCGACGGCCATGCACAGGTCTGGCTGTTCGGCTATGGCTCGCTGATCTACAAAGCGGACTTTCCCTATATTGAACGGCGCCCGGCCAGCATCGCCGGCTGGACGCGGCGCTTCTGGCAAGGCTCGCACGACCACCGGGGCACGCCGATGGCGCCGGGCCGGGTCGCCACCATCGTGCCGCAAGCGGACGCCGTGTGCGACGGCATGGCTTACCTGATCACGCCCGAAGTCTTCGCCCACCTCGACCACCGGGAAAAGAACGGCTACCTGCGCCTGGCCACCGACATCACCTTCGACGATGGCAGCAAGGTCGAAGGCCTGGTGTACATCGCCAACGAGGAAAACGCCGCCTTCCTCGGCGCCGCCCCGGAACTGGACATCGCGCGCCAGATCGCCCGCTCTGCCGGCCCCAGCGGCCCGAACAGCGAATACCTGCTGCACCTGGCCAGCGCCCTGCGCGAGCTGGGCAAGAGCGATCCGCACGTCTTTGCCATCGAGCAACATCTGGCGCAATTAAAGGATGCGCCGCCAGCAGCGCAGTGAATGACGGCGGGCAAGCAGCTTGCATGATGCAAGCGATGAATATATTTTCATTGTGACAATTGGCGACTATCGCCGTTTTATTAGCGGCCATAATCGGAACGCGCGATTCCTTTATGCATGAGTGGAGCAACGGTACGCGTCAGCAGGCAGCGGGGCAGAACAAAAAATACGGCCCTGCATGATCGGAGCGAAATCACCGGAGCGAGACGACCATGTCCGAAAGGTCTATGCTGCAACAGCATGGGAGGCAGCCGCATTGCATGCTTCCCGGAGCAGGCGCTATTGCCCCTGTGCATGTCCCCGTCCACTGCGGCAGCGCCGGGGGCGGGCTGAACATCATTGGCAGCTCCCCAATATTCCAACGCCTGCTGCGCATGGTCGAAGCCGTGGCGCCGACCCGCTGCACGGTGCTCATCAGTGGCCCAACCGGTTCCGGCAAGGAAATCATCGCCCAGCTCGTGCACCGGCACAGCGGCGATCCCGGTGCGCCCTTTGTCGATCTCAACTGCGGCGCACTGCCGGAACACCTGATCGACGCGGAACTCTTCGGCCATACCAAGGGCGCATTTACGGGAGCGCTCAACAGCCGCACCGGGTTCTTCGCCCAAGCGGGGCAAGGCACGCTGTTTCTCGATGAAATAGGCGAATTGCCGCTAGGTGTACAGAGCAAGCTGCTGCGCGTACTCGAAGCACGCTGTTTCAGGCCACTGGGCGGTGGTGATATCCAGCCGTTCAACGGCCGCATCGTGGCCGCCACCCACTGCGACCTGGCCGCGATGGTGCAAGCGGGCCGTTTCCGCGAAGACCTGTATTACCGGCTGGCGGTATTGAAACTCGACGTGCCGGGCCTGGACCAGCGCCGCGGCGACGTCGCCGCCCTCGCCACCCACTTTGCCAGCCTGCAGAAGCGGCCCATCCGCTTTACCGCCACCGCCATGGAGCGCCTGGGCCGGCATGCCTGGCCCGGCCATATCCGCGAACTGCGCAACCTGGTTGAACGGCTGTCGATACTGGCCGAATCGGCGCTGATCGATGCCCACAGCCTGGACGCCTTCCTGTCGGCGGGCATGCCGGAAGACGCGGATCACACACTGCTGGCGGAAGCCCTGATGCGGCTGGAAGGCGACAACAAGCTGGAGACCGCGGAACAATTGCTGATCGACTATGCGATGCGCCTTGCCGATGGCAACAAGACGATCGCGGCGCGCCACCTGGGCATCAACCGCAAGGTCATCGAACGCCGCGTGCATGGCGACGAGGAGCGCAGCAATTTTGCCCGCGTCTGCCTGCTGGAGGGACGTGCGCTGATCGAGGCGGCCCGTTTCAAGGAAGCCATCGAAGTATTGCGTCGCGGCCTCACCTTGCTGGCCGCCGACGCCCACCCCTGCACCGCGCGCCGCCTGAGCTGCGACCTGCACCGCTGGCTCGCCATTTCGCACCGCGGCATCAGCGGCTGGCAAAGCGCCGAAGCGCTCGCCTGCTACCAGCAGGCATTGCAGGAAGCGGCGGCGCTGGGCGACGAGGTGGAAATCACCGCCCTGCGCTTCGGCATCTGGAGCTCGCAACTGATGGCGCTGGACCTAGTGGCGGCCCGGGCTACGGCGCAAGACATGCTGCAGCGGGCGCAAGCCATAGGTGACACGGACTTGCTGTCGCAGGCCCATCTGGCCCTGGCCAACACGCTGTTCTGGCTAGGCGATTACCGCGAAACGCTGGCCTGCCTGGAGCGCGGACACCTGCTATGCGGCGCGGCATCGGCCGACACCGGGGGACAGGGCCTGGACATCGCCGTGCTGTCGAGCACTTTCGAAGGCCTGTCCTGCTTCCAGAGCGGCGCCTTCCGGCGCGCGCGCCAGGTAATGGACCACCTGGCATTGCGCGGCGGCGCCGACAACCCGCATCCCTTCCATCGCGCCATCGCACTGCAGGGCGCCGCATGGCTCGCCTGCATGTTCGAGGACTGGAGCCGGCTGGCAAACCTGGCGGCGGACCTGCAAACCGTCGCCAGCGAATATGGCTATCAATTCTACCTGGGAGTGGGCCAGATATTCCATGCCTGCGCATTGGCGTCGGGCAACATCCATGTACAGACCGAACAGCGCATCGCCGATGGCTACCAGCAATACATGCTGTGCGAAGGCGGCATGCTCTTCCATTCATTCCAGGCCTGGAAACGGGGCGAACTGCTGTTGTCGGCAGGCCAGCCATCGCAAGCCCGGCAACTGCTGCACGGCGCCATCGAACTGGCGCTGGAACATGGCGAACGGGCCTACCTGGTCGAACTGCTCGACATGCATGCGCAGACGTGGATCGCGGTGGGTGACCTGGACAACGCGGAACGCGAACTGGGCAGTGCACTGTCGACCGCCAAGGCGCTGGGCGCGACGGCCGGCGGCCTGCTGGTGGCGACCCGCCTGGCGCAACTGCTGCAGCAGCGCGGACGCCGGCCGGAAGCACTCGAACACCTCACGCGCGCCTTGCGCGGCGTGGAACGTGACACGGCTTTCCCCCGGTTTGCCCAGGCGCTGCAGTTGCAGACCACCCTGGCGCAAACCATTTCCATGCCATGCCAACCTGAGGATCCGCAACATGAGCTATGTGCTGAATCACGATGACCTTGAATCGCTACTGCTGGGAGCTTGCTTCTTCGGCAGCGGTGGTGGCGGCACGCTCACTTCCGCGCGCAGCCTGCTGGCCCAATTCCACGCCGGCGATTACTATCCGGACGCCCAAGTGCGCGAGGTCAGCGTCGACGAAGCCACCGATGGCGAGACGGTCATGGTGGCTTACCTGGGCTCGCCCGTGGCGATCAATGGCGCCCAATTTCCGCAAGGTCCCGTCGATGCCGTGATCGCCGTCAGGGAGCGCCTGGCGCTGGAAAACCGCACCCTGGCCTACCTGGCGCCGCCCGAGAGCGGGGCGCTGGGGTTTCTCGTCGCCTGCCTGGTCGCCGCCCACCTGGGGCTGGCGGTGATCGACGCCGATGGCGCCGGCCGCGCCGTTCCCTCGCTGCCGCAGCTGACGTATGCGGCCGAGCAGATCAATCCGCGCCCGGCCTTCCTCGTCAGCCAGTCGGGACTGCGCGTGGAACTCGACGTCCAGCCGAGCCAGGGCGTGAACGGCGCCCGCGCCCACCAGCAGGACGTGGCAACGATCATCGACCAGATGATGCGCCCCATCGTCTCGCAGGCCGATTTCAAGCAGTTCGGCGGGCTGGCCATGTGGATCATGACGCCGGCGGAACTGGCCCGGGCGCTGCCCGGGCGCGGCACCCTGGGACGCGCCCTGCGCCTGGGCCGCGAACTGCAGGCAGGCCGCTTGCGCAGCGCGGACGAACTGGTCGACTATCTTGCGCGGCAATGCGACATGCGCGCCTGGCCATTGTTTCCTCAGGGCACATTCGTCGCCGCCGAAGTCGACTCGCGCAATGGCTTCGACCTGGGCAAGATCACCATCCGCGCGGGTGAACGGCTATGCACGGTCCTGTACCAGAACGAATCGCTGCTGGCCTGGGATAGCAGCCGCAGCACGCCCCTCTGCATGGCGCCCGACACCATCAGTTACTTTGTCGAGGGCGATGGCGATGGCGATGGCCAGGTCGTGTATTCGAATGGCGACTTGCTGCTGCCTGACGGCACGCTCAACCCGGCCCTGCTGCAGCGCAAGGTGACGCTGCTGGGCCTGCAAGCCCACCCGGCATTGCGGGAACGGGGCGGCCTGATACTCGACAGCTTCATGCAACTGCTCAACACCATCGGCTACCTGGGACCCTATGTGCCGCTGGCGGGCAACGCTGGCGCTGCGGCAGGGAGCGCCGCATGAAGCCGCTGCGCATCTGTATCGTGGCGCCGGTGGCCACGGCCGCCTACAACCAGCGCCTGCTCGCCGCCATCGAACCCGTGATGCCGCCCGATGTCGAAGTGTCCGTGCGCAATATTTCGAGCGGGCACGACTGCATCGAATACCGCGTCGACTGGCTGCAAAACGGTTATCCGGTGGTGCAACTGGCCAGGGAAATCGAAGGCGAAGGCTATGACGGCATCTGGCTCAGCGACTTCGACATGTGCGGCGTGGAGGCCGCGCGCGAAGTGATCGACATTCCCATCCTCGGCGGCTTCCCGCCCGCCGCCTTTACGGCGCTGGCACTGAGCCAGCGCCTGTCGATCATGACGATACTGCCCAGCACGCTCGCCATGCAGCGGGGCCACATGCAGGCTTACGGCTTGCAGGACAGCTTCGCCTCGATCCGTTCCATCGACTGTCCCGTCGCCGACCTCGGCAAGCTGGACACGGTGGTCGAAAAAACTTTCAAGGCCGCCATGCTGGCGATACAGGACGACGGCGCCCAGTCCATCCTGCTCGGCTGCACAGGATTTGTCGGCGTCGCCGCGCGCGTCAGCGCGCTGCTGGAGGACGCGCTGCAGACCTATGTGCCGGTCATCGATCCGAACCAGGCAGGCTTCAGCTTCCTGGTGTCCCTCGTGCGCATGGGCCTGCGTCCCAGCCGCGCCTGCTACAGCAAGGATAGCTGAAGCGCCGCACGCGCCCGCGTCACGCCATGCCGTGTCCCGGGCGCCCCCTCCCCGTCCTTGCCGCCTGCCGTTTTCGTCCATCCCGGCCAAAAAGGGTGGACGATATCCGCCATCATTGTTGCGTCACGACAATGCAAATCCGCCCCATCCCTTGAAAATCAAGCACTTGGCCTTCTGGCACACCCCTTGCTAAAGATCATGCTATCGGCGCTAGAGCAACAGGCGCCGCAGCAGGCGGGCGGAGCACCTCAAGCGGTGAGCCGCCCGCCCTCCAGGATCCAGCAAGGAGCGCCGCCGTGCCGACGACTATGGAAGTATCCACCACCCACGACAGTCTGGCCAATCATGGCTTGCTGCCCGGCCTGGCTGCCTTGCAAGATGGCAACACCGGCTGTGCCGACATCTGCATCGCCGTGCTCGACGGTCCCGTCGATACCAGCCATCCCTGCTTTGCCGGCGCCAGGCTGCAACTGCTCGACACGCTCGCCACGGGTGCCAGCGGCAGCGGCCGGGCATCGCAACATGGCACCCATGTCGCCAGCATCATCTTTGGCCAGCCCGGCAGCCCCGTCACGGGCCTGGCCCCCCATTGTCGGGGCTTGATCCTGCCCATCTTTGCCGACCGCGCCGACGGCGCACTGACACAATGCACGCAGCTCGACCTGGCCCGCGCCATCACCCAGGCCGTCGAGCACGGCGCGCACATCATCAATGTCAGCGGCGGTGAACTGTCCGACAGCGGCAGCGCCGATGGCCTGCTGCAAAAAGCCATACAGCTGTGCCATGAACGCAACGTCCTGCTGATCGCCGCGGCGGGCAATGACGGCTGCGATTGCCTGCATATTCCCGCCTCCATTGAGTACACCCTGGTGGTCGGCGCCCTGGACCGGCAAGGCGCGCCCATGCCCAACAGCAACTGGGGCGAAGCCTATCGCGCGCGCGGCATCATGGCGCCCGGCACCGACATCCTCGGCGCCGCTCCCGCAGGGCGCGTGCGGCTCAGCAGCGGCACCAGCTTTGCCACCCCGATCGTCTCGGCCATCGCAGCCTTGCTGCTATGCCGGCAACACCAACATGGGGATCGTCCTGACCCTCGTGGAGTTTGCAGCGCATTGCTGCAGAGCGCAACGCGTTGCAACACCAATGGCGAGCAGGACTGTCGCCGCCTCCTGACTGGGACATTGAATGTGCCGGGCGCCACTCAACTATTATTAAAAGGGAAAATTGAAATGTCAGACGATACTGTGATTGAAGCGAGCCCAGCCAATGCCGACACTTCCGCGCAGGTGCATCCGCTCAGCATTCCCATGCTGGAAACCCCCTCCCTGGCCAACCTCGCGAGCCCTTCCGGCGCGACGCGACAAGGCATCGCCGCTTCCGGCATCGATGCCTCCGATTGCGGCTGCGGCGGCGGCAGCGCCAAGGGCCCGACGCTGGTGTATGCGCTGGGCAACCTGGGCATCGACTTCGGCAGTGAAGCGCGCCGCGATTCCTTCGTCCAGGCCATGCCATCGGACAGGAACAATCCTGGCGATCCGCAGCAATTGATCGAATTCCTGCGCGCCAAGCCATATTTCCGCCAATCATTGACCTGGACCGTCAACCTGGACGCCACGCCGATTTACGCGGTCGTTCCCGTCGGCCCGTATGCCGACCTGACCTATGAACTGCTGTTCGAGGCCTATGTCGGCACCATCGATGGCCTGGTCGTCATGAATTCGTTTCCCGGCATAATCTCGGGCGCCGCCAGGCTGATGTCCGGCCAGGTCGTGCCCGTGATCCAGCCAGCCATCCGGGGCATGTTCAGCTGGAATGTGCCGCAGCTGATCGACAGCCTGATGGCGGTGCAGGACAGCCTGGAAATCAACAGCAGCAACACGGGCGCGCGCCTGGAAAACTTCCTGAACCGCATTTATTACGACTTCCGCAACCTGGGCGTCACGGGCATGGACCGCGCGCTCAACTTCTCGGCCACGAATGCCATGCAAGCGGCGGAAATGCTGGCCAAGACCACCAGCATGCAGCTCGATACCATCGTGGTGCAACAGAGCCCTGTCTGCCGCCCGGGCTCCGAATGCTACGACATCATCATGACCTTCTTCAACCCGGAAAACCTGCAGATAGCCAACACGGTCGCCCGTTTCGCCGTCGACGTCAGCGACGTGATACCGGTCAGCGTCGGCGCAGTGCGCTACTGGTCGCAACGCTAACGTCAACAGCATTTGAATTGTCGGGGCACGTGGGCGCAGCGATGCGTGCACGCGCTTCAGCATACGGTCGTTGGCGGGAAACGATCAGCACCGTACTTCGGTACGCACACCCATTGCCGTTGCCCGCGGCGGCGCCACCACAAGGAGTTTTAAAATGAACAATCTGCCATTGCAAGCCAAAGCCGTACAACGCAGCCCCAGCATCTCCGCCATCAGCCAGGGTGTCGCCCCTTCCGGCATTACCTGCACCCTGTGCAAAGCGGCTTGCGGCGCCTTGAGCGGCACCGCACAGCAACTCTGCCTGATGGCTTGCAACGCCACCGTTTGCTGATCAAGCCAGCAGGATCGAGCCATCCCGGCTAAACCCGGCATGCCTGCGGGCGATGAGTTTCTCGTCGCCCGTTCAGCCAGCTGGCGTCACCCACGATTGAGGAAGAACAGCAATGCGACTCCCACTATAAAGCCCGCCTGTTTCGCGCAGCGCGCGTGGCTCTATCAACGTACAAGCAACGCACAAGCCAACGTACAAGCCAGCGGCATGCAGCCGTCCGCCTGCGGACCGACCAACACGGGCCAAGGCCAGTGCTTCGATACACACGGGCCGATAGGCGGACCGACAGCCCATCATTGCAGCGCCTGCTGCGCCCGGCGCGGCGCAATTCATTGGCAAGGCGTGAATGGCACCTTTGCCATCTGCCACTGAGCACCGATTCCGCTCGCCAGATTCCCGCCCCCTGGCCGCTGCCGGAAGCGGGAACTGCATTGACCGCAGTCCGGTCACGCCATGCGTTAGAACAAATCCAGCTGCCCCACATTCCCCCCTTTTGCCTTGTTTCCCAGCGGCACCACCAGCGGCCGGCGGAACTGCGTGCAATCGAGCTGCTTGAAGCGGCCGCCCTTGCCGTGCAGCCCCAGCCGGTGCACGGCTTTTTCAAAACGCTGGCGGATGAGGTCGGCCCACACGCCTTCGCCCCGCATGCGCGTGCCGAACGCGCTGTCGTAATCCTTGCCGCCACGCATTTCGCGTACCCGGTTCATCACGCGCTGGGCCCGTTCCGGGAAGTGCGCTTCCAGCCATTGCTGGAACAAGGGGCTCACTTCCCACGGCAGGCGCAGCACCACGTAATGGGCGTGGATGGCGCCCGCATCGCGCACGGCTTCGAGCAGCTGTTCGATTTCCGGCTCCGTCACGAACGGGATGATGGGCGCGATGCTCACGCCCACGGGAATGCCTGCCTCCGTCAGGGTGCGGATGGTGCGCAGGCGCCGCGCCGGGGCGGCCGCGCGCGGTTCCAGGGTGCGCGCGATGGCCGGGTCAAGCGTGGTGACAGTCACGGCCACGGCCGCCAGGCGCTTGGCCGCCATGGGCGCCAGAATGTCGATGTCGCGTTCGATCAACGACGATTTCGTGATCAGCGCCACGGGATGGTCGCACTCGTGCAGCACTTCCAGCACGCGCCGCGTCAGCTGCCGTTCGCGTTCGCATGGCTGATACGCATCCGTGTTGACGCCCAGGGCGATCGGTTCGGGCACATACGAGGGCCTGGCCAGCTCGCGCCGCAACAGCTCGGGAGCATTCACCTTGGCGTAGATGCGGCTTTCGAAGTCCAGGCCCGGCGACAGACCCAGATAGCTGTGCGTGGGGCGGGCAAAGCAATAAATGCAGCCATGTTCGCAGCCGCGATATGGATTCAGCGAGACGTTGAACGGCAAATCGGGCGAAGCGTTGCGCGTGAGAATGGTGCGTGCCTGCTCGTCGCTGACCTGCGTCTTCCAGGCCGGCGCCGGCGCCTCACCATCTGCCGCATCCAGGCCGCCCACGCTCCAGCCATCATCGAAACCGGCGCGCGCGTGCACTTCGTAGCGCCCCTGCAGGTTCGAGACGGCACCGCGCCCCTTGTGCGCTTTCAGCGATTGCGGCGGCAACATGGCTTGCCCGGCGAAGCTGTCATCGTGCTCTGGAATGATTGCTTTCATGAACGGCCCCATCAACTGTATATACGTACAGTATACTATGCCGCTGTGCGGCCAATATCAAGGGCTGCCATGGTGCTATTTCAAGCTTTTTCCCCCTGCGGCATGACATAACTCAACTGCTGCGCGACAAAACCGTCAAATGCCGTGATCAGGGGAACGAAGCGGGCCTCGTCCTGCTCCAACTGCATCAAGGCATAGCACGTCGCTTCCAGGGTCGATAACTGGTCTGGCGCGTGCGCCTTGCGGATCAGGTAATGGGAAGCGGGCGTATCGCGCAGTGGCAGGCGCGGCAACTGTTGCAACAGGGGATTCAGGTACAGCATCTTGCGGCTCTTGCGCCAGGTGGCGTCCAGCACCACCAGCCGCAATAAGGTGGGATCGAGCAAGATGGCGGGGTCGAGCGCTGGCGGCGGCGCGATGCCCAGCGAACGGTCGCCGGGCGTATCCGGGTATAGCAGCACGTTGTGCTTGCCGGCCAGCAGTCCGGCGAGTGTATCGGGGGCAAACTGCTCGCCCGTCAGCATGCGGCTGTTGGGCAGGCTCAGGTGCAGCAAGCGGGCGCTGCCCTTGGCATTGTGGACTTCCAGCGGATGCTGCAAGATCAGCACGTCCACCGCGTGGGCAACGGGGGCGATCCAGCGGCAGATGCAGCTGGATGCGGCGCGCAGGCAGGCTGGGCAGCGCGCGCGTTTGGCGGATTCCGCCTGGGAGGTCGATGCAGCGGTAGAGCTAAGGGTAAGGCTGGAGGTACGGCGGGTGGTCATGGCGGAGCGCGTTCACGGCTGTCTTCAAGCCGCGATTGTAGCGCCCGCGCCATGCTAGGAGGAAACTGCGCTTAAAACTCTTCCCATTCGTCGGCGCCCGATGCCACCGGTGCCTTCGGCGCGCGTGCGCGCGCAGCGTCCGCTTGCGCCGCCTTGCCCGGCGTAGGCGCAGTCACGGCAGGCGCTGGCGCGCGTCGCTTGGCAGGCTGAATGGCGGGACGCATGGCAGCTCGCATCGCAGCTGGTGCAGGCGCCGTCACGGACGGGCCAGCACTGGCCGATACATATTGTTGCGTTGCATCGAGCTTGAACACGCCCACGACCTCGGCCAGCTTGGCGGCCTGTTCCTGCATGGATTCGGCCGCCGCGGCAGCCTCTTCCACCAGGGCCGCATTTTGCTGCGTCACCTGGTCCATCTGGCCAATGGCCTGGTTGACTTGCTCGATGCCGGCGCGCTGTTCATCGCTGGCGTCCGTGATCTGGTTCATGATCTGCGTCACGTGGCTGATGCTTTGCACGATTTCATCCATGGTGCGGCCAGCCTTGTCCACCAGTTGCGAACCGGCCTCGACCTTTTGCACGGAATCGTCGATCAAGCCCTTGATTTCTTTGGCCGCCGCGCTGGAGCGCTGCGCCAGGTTGCGCACTTCGGAGGCGACGACGGCAAAACCACGGCCCTGCTCGCCGGCCCTGGCCGCTTCCACGGCCGCGTTCAGAGCCAGGATATTCGTCTGGAAGGCGATGGCGTCGATGACGCTGATGATGTCGACGATCTTGCGCGAGGAATCGTTGATCGAACCCATGGTGCTGACCACTTCCGACACCACCACGCCACCCTTGCTGGCGATCTGCGAAGCGTCGATGGCCAGCTGGTTGGCGCTGCGCGCATTGTCGGCATTGAGTTTCACGGTGGAGGTCAGCTCTTCCATGGACGACGCCGTCTCTTCCAGCGAACTGGCCTGCTCTTCCGTGCGTGACGACAAGTCCAGGTTGCCGGCGGCGATTTCGCTCGACGCCGTGCTGATCGATTCGGTGCCGGCGCGCACCTGGCCCACGATACTGACCAGTTTATCGTTCATGTTTTTCAGCGCATGCATCAATTGCCCCGTCTCATCGCGGCTTTCCACGACGATATGGCTGGTCAGGTCGCCAGCGGAAACGGCTTCCGCCACCTCGACGGCGCGCGTGATGGGACGCGTGATCGAGCGCGTGATCCAGTACGCGCAGGCGATACCCAGCAAGATGGCCACCCCGCCCAGCGAGATCAGCAGCAAACGGCCGCTTTCGTAGCGCGAACGGATTTGCGCGGCCGTTTCATCGAGCAGTCTGGCTTCCAGCAGTTCCAGCTTCTTCAGCGACGCCAGGTAGATGTCGCGCTTGACGGCCATGTCGCCTTCATACAGGCGCTTGCCCAGTTCCAGGTCGCCCGCATTCTTGGCCTTGAACACATTCTTGCGCACTTCCGTGTAGGCCTTGCGCGTGCTCAATACTTCCTGGTACAGCGATTGCTCTTCGGCATTCAGCTCGCTCTTGCCGATATCGTTCTGGATTTCCGTGGCGCGTGCCGACGAAACCGCCATTTCCTTTTCAAACTGCTTCTGGTGTTCGGGATCGCCCACTTTCCAGGCGGCCGCCGTGCGCGCCGCGTTCACCTCGATGACCTTGGTCCATTCAGCGATCAGTCGTTCATTGCGCACCTTGACGTTGACGAGCGCATCGGTTTCCTTGCTGGCGCTTTGCATCTGCACGATGCCCACCACGGTCAGGCTGGTCAACAGGAGCAGGACGGCGGCAAAACCGCCACCGAGACGTACGCCGATTTTGAGGTTTTTCATTGCGTGATTCCTATCTGAAGAAAACGATGCACAGACGCCACGAAACCGACCTGCTGCTACGTATCAATATAGCAGGCATCTGCCGTGCGGCAATCACGAACGGTGGCGCGACGGACACGTCGCCACCGGAATGGCAGTGCGCCGCAGCGCACTACTTTGGAGCAGATTGTGAGTGAATCAGAATGGTATTGCAAGAAATAACATGCAGAAAAGCAACAATCGGAAGGTGAAATGCCGCCACGAACGGGCGGCAGGCAAGCAGTGTCAGTTTTGCTTCACGTAAATCAATTTTGATGTATCGAAACCCAGGCTGCCGGCTTTCCCGATCAGGCGCTGCTGCAAGGCAGGATCCATGGTTGGCGTGCGCGACAACAGCCAGAAGTAGGACTTGTCGGGACCGCTGATCATGGAATAGCTGTAATCTTGCTGGTCCAAATCAAAAACGATGTAGGAACCATAGAAGGAGCCGAAAAACGACACTTTCAGGTAGCCCACGTCTTTCTTGTCAACGAAATACGCCTTGCCTTCCGCATCCTTCCAGACGGCGTCCGCATCCTTGTAGCCGCGGTTGAGCACTTTCAGGCCGCCATCCTGGCGCAGGCTGTAATCGGCCGTCACCTGGCTCAGGCCGCGTTCGAACGAATGGTCGAGGCGCGCGATCTCATACCATTTCCCCAGATAGCGGGTCGTGTCGAAGTTGCTAACAGGCACAATATTCTCGGGACGGCCCACGCAGCCGGCCAGCACAAGCACACTCAGCAATAACAGTTTTTTCATGTTTTTCTCCGTCCGGTTGAATCAGGGTTGCAGCGCGTGGTCAACGATGCGGCGGATCGCGCCACTGTTCCGCATGCGCACGATGGCGGCATTGAATTGTTCGATAAAGTCATCGCGATAAGGATAGGCGGCAAGCTGGCGCGCCGTAAAACCCAGGTGGCCCTGCTGGCTGGCCAGCTGCGCCGTTTCCTGTATCGCCTGCATCGGTGTGCCAGGCGCCCCCTCGCGCCGGATGCGCTGCAATTCCCACTGCGCCGACAGGCGGTCGCTGACATAGCAATCGATGCGCCCGCGCATCAGCTTGAGCAGATTCGTGCGCGTGCCCTTGGCAGGGTCGAGCACGATTTTTTCCGCGCGCAAGGATGCCATCAAGCCCGTGTCGCCTGGCAGGAAACCCGCGTTCACGCCGATGTGCAGGCCGCCGTAATCGGCGGGCCACTGCCGCAGCGCGCGTTTGGCCAGCACGTCCTGGTTGCACAGCACCACCAGCTGCTCCATCAGCAGCGGCACGGAATAGCGCACGTACGGCCGCTCGCTGCGCCAGGAATACGGCGGATACAGGGCGAAGGCATCGCCCGTCTGCAGCATCAGCAAACCCCGCTTCCAGGGCACGGGACGCAGCTGCACCGCATACTGCGGCATCGATTGCATCGCTTCGCGCACGATCTCCGTGTAAATGCCTTTCATCTGGCCGTTTTCAACATAGGAGTACGGCGGATAATCGTCGTCGCCATAAATCACCAGCGGCGTTACCCCCTCGGCCTGCACGCTGGCAGCGATGAACAGGCATAGCGCGGCAGGCAAGATGAGCATTCTGAACATGCCCGAAGAGTAGCATGGAAGGGGCCCGGGCCATCATCCGCTTGCACTGTTCGTGCCCAGCATTTCGTCGAGCTGCGCCAGGGTGCTGGCGTCCTTCACGACGGCGCGCAGCCACAGATGCAGCGGCAGCTCGCCCCAGCTGGCCGCCTTGTCCGCCAGGTAGGCGACGGGGCTGTGCGGCTCCGTGCGGCGGAAGAAATCGGCCACCTGGCGCAGCTGGGCCAGCGCCTGCTGGCGCTGCACGATGGCGCCCCGCTGCCGCCGGCGCCCTGGCCAGCGGCGGGCAGCGCGCCGGCCAAATCCGCACCGGGCGACAGCGGCGCGATGAAGTGGATGGCGTTTTCCAGCACTTCGCGCGCGGCGCGAAAACTCGGGCCGTCGGCGCCAAAACGCGCATCGACGCTGCGCTCGAACGCCAGCAGCGACTGCATGCAGTACTGCGCATCGGCCAGCAGGCCGTCGGAATAGGCGCGCGTATTCCTTTGCCGCGCCGCCTCCATCTGCGCCAGGGTCGTGCCCTCTTCGTGACGCGCATCGCCCCAGCCCTGATCCGCCGCGCCCTGCGCCAGGCTGGCGGTCGCGCGCTGGCGCGCCGCATCGAAATCCTGCAGCGAATACAGGCCGTCGGTGCCTTCGGTCAGCGGGATCTCGCGCAGCAGCTGCGGCGTGCGCGACAGCAGCCAGAAGACATTGCCGATGCGCTGTTCCTGGTCGCCCTCTTCCGCCGGCGGGTACAGGCCATCCCAGTAACGTTCGCACAGGCCAGCCAGCAGCGCGTAGCCATCGCCCAGGCCACGGAAGTGGCGCGTTTTCGCGTACGCCTCGGCCAGCCACACGGCCACGCGCAAATCCTTGCTGCGCGTGGCGATCAGCTGTTCGCAGCGCGTCGCCACGAACGGCCAGTCGGCTTCCTTCAGCGCCGTCACCCATTCGCCCTGGTCCAGGCTGGGATCATCGTGCTGGCGCGCGCGCGCGATGGCGTCGAGCTCCTGACTGAAAGTGAGGTCTTCGCCGCAGGGACTGACGGCGCTGACGGGGTGCAGCAACTGCTCCAGATTGAACATGGCGCTCTCCGGAAGGTGGATTATCGGATCGTGTACTTGAACTGCCCCTGCTTGCTGGCGCTGACGCGTATCGACGCCACCGGCTCGCCTGCGGCCATGCGCGCCAGCACCGCTTCGGCGATCGCCGGCAGCAGGCTGCCGTTGAGGATCTGGTCGACATTGCGCGCGCCCGAATCGACCTCGGTGCAGCGCGCCAGCACGGCGTCGACCAGGCCCGCGTCATGGCTGAACTGCGCCTGGTGGTTACGCGCGATGCGCGCGCCTATCCGCGCCAGCTTCAGCGCGATGATCTCGGCCAGCACCGCGTCGTTGAGCGGATAGAAAGGCAGCACCTTCAGGCGCCCCAGCAGGGCCGGCTTGAAGTGCGCCACCAGTTGCGGGCGCACCAGTTCTTCCAGCGCGGCCGGCGTGGGCAAGTCCTGCGCCGCCCGGTTCAGGCAGGCGGCCATCATCGCGCCGGACCCCAGGTTCGAGGTGGCGATGATGATGGTGTTGCGAAAATCGACTTCGCGCCCTTCCGCATCATCGAGCACGCCCTTGTCGAAGACCTGGAAGAACAGCTCCAGCACGTCGGGGTGGGCTTTTTCCGCTTCATCGAGCAGCACCACGCTGTAGGGCTGGCGCCGCACGGCTTCCGTCAGCACGCCGCCTTCGCCGTAGCCGACATAGCCGGGCGGCGAGCCTTTCAGGCCGGCCACGCTGTGCGCCTCCTGGTACTCGCTCATGTTGATGGTAATGAGCTTGCGCTCGCCGCCATACAGCAGGTCGGCCAGCGCCAGCGCCGTTTCCGTCTTGCCCGTGCCGGACGGCCCCGTGAACAGGAACACGGCTTGCGGCTTGTTCGGGTCGTCCAGGCTGGCGCGCGCCGTGCGCACGCGCTGCGCCACCGCCTCGATGACGTGCTCCTGTCCCAGCACCCGTTCGCGCAGCGCCCCATCGAGGGTCAGCACCGTGCGGATTTCATCCTTGAGCATTTTCCCCAGCGGGATGCCGGTCCAGCCGGCGACGATGCCAGCCACCACCTGCGCATCGACTTCCAGTGGCGACAGCGGCGCTTCTCCCTGCAGCGCCGCCAGTTCTTCCTTCAGCGCCAGCAGGCGCGCCGCGCCGATCTCGCCCGGCCGCTCGCCGCGCAGCTGCGCGCGCAAGTCACCGATCTGCGCCACCAGCGCCTTTTCGCGCTCCCAGCGCTGCGCCAGCGCCGCGACCGCCGCCTGCTCTTCCTCATGCTCGCGCCGCAGCTGCGCCAGACGCGCGGCGCCGGCTTTGTCGGGCACGTCGCCATCGGCCGCCTCGCGGGCCAGCGCGGCGATTTCCGCGCCGATGCGTTCCTGGCGCCGGTGCGCGTTTTCCAGCTGCGCCGGCGTGGCGCGCTGGCCCAGCGCCACCTTGGCGCACGCCGTATCGAGCACGCTGATGGCCTTGTCGGGCAGCTGGCGCCCGCTGATGTAGCGGTGCGACAGGCGCACGGCATCAACGATGGCGGCGTCGCGCACGCGGATGCCGAAATGGCGCTCCATCAGCGGCGCCATGGCGCGCAGCATGGCGCAGGCGATGTCTTCGCTCGGCTCTTCCACCTTCACCACCTGGAAGCGCCGCGCCAGCGCCGCATCCTTTTCAAAATATTTTTTGTACTCGCTCCAGGTGGTGGCGGCGATCGTGCGCAAGGCGCCGCGGGCCAGCGCCGGTTTCAACAGATTGGCCGCGTCGTTCTGCCCCGCCTGGCCGCCGGCGCCGATCATCGTGTGCGCCTCGTCGATGAAAAGGATGATCGGGTGCGGGCTTTTCGTCACCTCGTCGATGACGTTTTTCAGACGGCTTTCGAATTCGCCTTTCACGCTGGCGCCGGCCTGCAGCAGGCCCATGTCGAGCGCGTGGATGTGCGCGCCCTGCAGCACCTCGGGCACGTCGCCGGCCGCGATGCGCAAGGCCAGGCCTTCAACCACGGCCGTCTTGCCCACGCCCGCCTCGCCCGTGAGTATCGGATTGTTCTGGCGCCGCCGCAGCAGAATATCGACGGCCTGGCGTATCTCCGCCTCGCGGCCGATCACGGGATCGAGCTTGCCGTCGCGCGCCAGCTGCGTCAGGTCGGTGGTGAACTGGTCCAGCGCCGGGGTTTTGCTGGCCAGGACAGTCACCGGGTCGTCCGCTGTGGCGGAAAGCTCCGGCACTGCCGCGCTTTCCTCCGCGGAGCCGGCCGTGAGCTTGTCCGGATGGTGCTTCAATTGCTCCACGCTGAAGCGCGCGAACAGCTTCGAGCCGCGGTACGCCAGCTGCGCCAGTTCCGGCTCCGTCAGCAGCGCCAATAACAGGTGGCGGCTGCGGATGGGTCCCGGCTGCGCCGTGTCCAGCGAGGCGATCAGCCAGGCATGCTCGAACAGCAGCGGCAAATGGGGAGAGAAGACGGGCGTGCGCGCGCTGCCCGTGCGGAAGCCGCCGATCTCGCGCCGCAGGTCCGCCTCCAGCGCCGTCAGGCTGATTTCGCTGCGCTTCGCGATGGTGACGAAATCGCTGCGTTCCTGCTCCAGCAGCGCCAAGAACAGGTGTTCGATATCGACTTCATACTGGCCCAATCCCACGCAGATGGCGGCGGCCCGGGTGGCGGCCGTGCGCGCCGTGTCATTCAGTTTGGCGATCAGGGTCTTCAAATTATTGCTCATGCGGCGGCTCCCTTGCGGTTGATCGAATAGCGCAGCGACGACGGCTGCAGCACGGCGTCGAAATTGACCGTCTCCCCGCCGGATCTCACGGCCAGGGTGCCGCTGATGACAAAGCCCACGCGATTGATGGCGCCCGCTTCGCGTTCCAGGCGGGCGCGCACATTGCGCAGCCGCGGTTCGTGGCGTTCAATGGCGGCCTTCAGCGCGGCGCAGATGCGGGCGCGGTCATCGCTGCTGGATAAGCACATGCCGGCGAAATCGATCAGGCCATAGTTGACGATGGACGCCGCGCATTCCGGATAAGCGTCGAGCGCGCCGGGCGGCAGGGCCACGCGCGTGTTGAGCAGCTCTTCCAGGTCGCGCGCCACCGCATCCTTCAATTGTTCCAGCGACAGGCGCACGGCCACGCCGCCCGCCGCACCGCCGTCGCCCATCAGGCGGTCGAACAGGCCAGGTACATAACTGTCCATGCGCTCTCCTGAAAAGTCGGCGCGGCGCGCGCAGGAGGATGTCCGCCGCGCGCCGCGCAAGGATGGATCAGGCCACGCGGTTCGCGGCCAGGTCCCAGCCGCCCGAGGTATTGCCGCCGGCGCCGCCCGTCACTTTTTGCTGCGTGTATTTCCACTTCACTTTCGAGAACTTGAAGCCGACGTGTTCACCGAGGATGTCGCCCTCTTCCACGTTCGGCGTGACGGCGCCGATCAGGACATTTTCGATTTCGATTTCAAAGTACTTGACGCGCTCGCCCTGGCCGTCGGCGCGCATGAATTCGAAGCGCGCCTTGGGGATGGTCTTGCCGGCCGAGCAGGTCTGCAGCAGCACCGGCGAGGCCAGGTCGGCCAGCTTGGAGATGACGATGTCCTTGTGCTCGCAGCGTTCCGCCGTGTGGCCGCCGCCCGTCGAAGCGGTGGCGGACTTCGGCTGCTCGACGCTCCAGCTGACCGATTTGCACTCGATCCAGTCCTTGTGCTTGTCATCGGTGGACTCGCCCTTGATGCCGTCTATCTGCAGATATACATCGATTGCCATGGTGTGCTCCTGTGGTTGAAAGATGGATGAATCAGGAATTGGTCGACTTCGGCAACTCCGCGACCAGTCGGAGCGAAACGGATAATTCATCGAGCTGGAAGTGCGGCCGCAGGAACGACACGGCGCGGTACACGCCGGGCCGGCCCGGCACTTCATGCACCTGCACGGACGCCTCGCGCAGCGGGAACTGCGCCTTCTGCTCCTGGCTGGCGTTATCGTCGAGCAGCACGTACTGCATCAACCAGCGGTTCAAAAAATCTTCCACGTTGGAGGCGGCGGCAAAGCTGCCGATCTTGTCGCGCATCATGGCCTTCATGTAATGGGCGATGCGCGAAACGGCGAAGATGTACTGCAGCTGCGACGACAGTACCGCGTTCGCGTTGGCCGCGTCGCTGTTGTACTTGCGGCTTTTCTGCGCCGACTGGGCGCCGAAAAACGCCGCATACGCCGTGTTCTTGCAGTGCACCAGCGAGATGAAGCCCAGGTCCGACAATTCCTTTTCGCGGCGGTCGGTGATCGCCACTTCGGCCGGGCATTTCAGGGCCACGTCGCCCTCGTCCGTCTTGAAGGTGTGGGTCGGCAGGTCGTCCACCAGACCGCCGCCCTCCACGCCACGGATGGCGGCGCACCAGCCGTAGTCGGCAAAGGCGCGCGTCAGCTTGCAGCCGAACGCATACGCGGCGTTACACCACAGGTATTTGTGATGGTCGCTGCCGTCGACGTCCTCGACAAAATTGAAACCTTCGACCGTGGTGCCGTCGACGGGATTGAAGGGCAACCGGCCCAGGAAACGGGGCAAGGTCAGGCCGACGTAGCGCGCATCCTCGGATTCGCGGAAGGCTTTCCATTTCGCGTACTCGATGGTGTCGAACACCTTGGCCAGGTCGCGCGGCTTGCCCAGGTCGCCGTAGCTTTCCAGGCCAAACAGTTCCGGCGCGGCCGAAGCGATGAACGGCGCGTGCGCGGCGGCGGCGATGTGCGACATCTGCTCGACGAAATACATGTCTTCCGGCTGGCGCGAGATGGCGAAGTCGCCCAGCAGCGCGGCGAATGGCGCGCCGCCGAAGGTGCCGAATTCCTCTTCATACACTTTCTTGAACATGCTGCTCTGGTCGAACTCCAGCGCGGCCTGGAAATCCTTCACCAGTTCGCGCTTGGTGGCGTTGAACATGCGGATCTGCAGGCGCGTGCCCGTATCGGAGTTGCCGACCAGGTAGCGCAACCCCGTCCAGCTTTGTTCGAGCTGCTGGAATGGCGCCGCGTGCATGATTTCGCTGAGCTGGGCCGAGATCAGGCGGTCGATTTCCGCCACGCGCCCGTCCAGCGTCGCCGACAGGCTGGTCGACATCAGTACCGTGCCGTCGAGCACCTGCGCCACCAGTTCCGAGATCAGATCGCGTGCGCGCGCATGTTCGGCGCCGGACTTGGCGACGCGGCTTTGCTCGACGATCTGATCGAGCAAGTCGGTGGTAGCCGGCGCGTCGGGCGTGGATACCGCAAGGGCTTCTGGGGCTTCTGCCTGGGCGCTCATCTCAATCCTCCTGCGCTGGGAACTGCGGTTTCAGGGTGGCCAGGCTGTCCGTGTTGTTCAGCACTTCCGTCAGCAAGTCTTCCAGCTTGTCGTTGCCGGCCAGCTTGTTGCGCAGGTCGGCCAGCTTGGTGCGCGCTTCGAGCAGCTTGCGCAAGGGGTCGACCTGGCGCACCACCGATTCCGGGCGGAAGTCGTCCATCGAGCGGAAGTGCAGGTCGACGGCGAACGTGCCGCCCGCCTCGCTGAGGCGGTTCGGCACGGCGAAGCGGGCCACCGGCTCCACGCCGGCCAGCACTTCGTCGAAGTTGTCGCGGTCGATGGCGACGAACTTGCGGTCTTTCAGGCGCTTTTTTTCGCTGTCCGGATTGCCGCCGAAGTCGCCCAGCACGCCGACCACGAAGGGCAGCTCCTTGTTTTCAATCGCGTCGCCAATCTCGACGTCGTAGGTCATTTGCACGCGCGGCGCGCGTATCTTTTGCAGGCGTTTTTGCACGCTGTCGGACTTGGGCATGGCGCTTCCTTTGCAAGGGGATGGTGGGGGTGCTCGCTTATTTCAGGCCGCTGAACGGGTCGGCCGCACTGGCTGGCGCTGCCGCGCCCTTCGCCGCCGGCGTGCCGGAGCTGGCGCTGGCGGCGCGCTTGCCGGCCGCCGGCGGGCGCCTGGCCGGCGGCACCAGCACCTCTTCGCCGATGCTCGCGCGCAGCAGCTTGGCCAGGTCCTGCGCTTCCGAGCGCAGCGAGCCATTCAGATTGTTTTGCCGCGACAGGTCGGCCAGCGCCTTGCCGGACAGGCGCAAGCCGCTGACGGCGACGATGCTGTTGGCGACCTTGTCGTCCGGGTCGCGCTCCAGCGCTTCAAGCGCATGGCCGATGGCCTCGCCGTACTGGGCGCGGTCGAACTTCATCTGCGCCATTTGCAGCCACGGCGCCTTGTCGGCCGGGTAGCTGGCACCGCCGCCCTTAAGCAGGGTCATGGCGCGTTCGTACTGGCCGGCGCGCGCGGCCGCATCGGCCTCGCTCATCACTTGCGCCAGGGTCGGCGCGGCAGGTTTTTTGGGCGCCGGCTGGTCTGGCGTGGCGCAGGCGGCCAGCAGCAAGGCGCTGGCGAGGCAGGCAATACGGGGCAACATGGTGGCTGGCTTCATCGGGCATTCCTTCACGTGGAGGACGCTACCGCTGGGAAAGATGGGCGGCGCCTTGGTGGAGGCCATTATTGATCGCCAATTTTTTTGCCAGATTGAGATTAATCAGCAAAGAAGAAGTTCCACATCACAGCCGCGCGCAGCGACATGAAGCCTGATCTGGCGCAGTAATTATCTTGATCGCGGGCGGATCTTGCGCCAACGCAAGCAGGTCGCCCCTGCATGCGTTTAAATGACTGCAAGACTTTTATTTCCACCCTTCACCTTGCAAAGATCAGCCATGCCAATGAACGCCCCGCTCCCCAGTCTGGTCCGCACCGCCGCGCTACTGCTGCTGTTGCCGACGCTGCTGCTGACCGGCTGCGCGGGCGGCGCCATCGGCACCCTCGCCAACGCGGCGCTGCAAATGGCCGGCGTGGCCAAACCGCCGCCCGAACTGCCGGACGCGCAAAAGCCGCCACGCAACGTCAGCATCCGCCTGCACGCGGCGCAGCGCCTCAACACCGATGCCGACGGCCGGCCGCTGGCGCTGGTGGCACGCATCTACAAACTGCGCCAGAACGCCGCCTTCGAGCAGGCGCCCTACGACAGCTTCCTCGACGCGCAGCGCGAAAAGGCCACACTGGGCGCCGACCTGATGGAAGTGAAGGAAGTGCTGCTGGTGCCGGGCCAGCGCTACGAAGTGCAGGAAAAAGTCAGCAAGGAAGCGTATTTCATCGGCGTCGTGGCCCTGTTCCGCGCGCCAGCGTCGCAGCGCTGGCGCGCCACCTTTGGCGCCGCCGACGCGGAACGCGGCGGCATCACCGTCGGCCTGCACGCCTGCGCGCTGAGCGTCAGCGGCATGCCCGCGCTGTCGGCCCCGCGCTGCCAGTAGCGTACACACACACGCCACACATACAAGGAGAATCGAGATGGGCATGGCAGCGAAAGTCTTGTGGGGAGAGGGCCTGTTCCTGCGGCCGCAGCATTTCCAGCGCCAGGACCAATATCACGAAGCGCGCCTGCATCACACGGCCAGCGCGCTGCATCCCTACCTGTGGGGCGTGGCGCACATGGAATGGGATCTGGCGGCGCTGCAGACGGGCACCTTGCGCCTGCTGGCCCTGTCGGCGATCTTCCGCGACGGCGAAGTGTTCGAGGCGCTGGGCGACGGCGCGCCAGGCAGCGATACCCTGCCCCCGCCGGTGGATCTGGAAGCGCTGCCGCCGGCGGTGCAGGAAGTGACGTACTACGCGGCGCTGCCCATCCTCAACCGCGAAGGCATGAATTACACGGCGCAGGCGTCAACGGCAGGCACGCCGGCGGCCACGCGCTTTGCGCATGCCATGCGCGCCACGCCCGACCTGTTTACGGAGTCCGCCGTGGCCGACGTGGCGTACCTGAAAAAGACGGTGCGCCTGATTCCCGACAGCGATGCGCGCGGCTCCTACGACTGCCTGCCGCTGATCGCCCTGCGGCGCACGGTGTCGGGCGGCTTCGAGCCCGTGCCCTCGTTCATGGCGCCCAGCCTGGCGATCGCCGGCGCGCCGCGCCTGCAAGGCGTGCTGGAACACCTGCTCGACGCGCTGCAGGCGAAGGTGAGCGCGCTGCACGGCCACCACCGCGAGCCAAGCCGCAACGTGATCGAATTCCGCTCGGGCGACGTGTCCTCGTTCTGGCTGCTGCACACGGTCAGCACGGCCGCCGCCGCGCTGATGCATTATGTGCGCCATCCGGCCCTGCATCCGGAGCGCCTGTACGAAGCGCTGCTGGGCCTGGCGGGCGGCCTGCTCAGCTACTCCAAGCATTACACCCTGGCCAGCCTGCCCGCCTACGACCACGCGCAGCCAGGCGCCTGCTTCGACGCCATCGATGCCATCATCCGCGAACTGCTCGACACCGTCATCTCGTCGAAATACTTTTCCATCGCCCTGCTCGAAGACAAGCCGTCGTACTACCTGGGCAAGCTCGATTCGGGCAAGATCGACCAGCACACCACCTTGTACCTGGCCATTCGCGCCGCCATGCCCGCCATCGAACTGGTCGACGTGGTGCCGCTGCGCGTGAAAGTGGGCGCGCCCGACGACGTGGAAAAATGCGTGCTCACGGCCATGCCCGGCCTGAAGCTGTCGCATGCGCCGCAAGTGCCGGCCGCCATTCCCGTGCGCCCCGACACCTATTATTTTGCGATTGAAAACCGCGGCGTGCTGTATGAACAGATGCTCAAGGCGCAGTCGATTTCCGTCTACGTGCCGGCCGGCATACGCGACCTGCAGCTGGAACTGATCGCGGTGACGGCATGAGCCAGCTCATCGAACGGCGCGCGGCGCCCTCCCTGCTGGGGCAACGCGGTTCCGCTCCCGCAGGCAGCGGCCGGCATGCCGGCAGCGCCCTGCTGGACCTGATGCACGAAGGCTTTTATATGCTGTTCATGCTGAAGCACGGTTCGGCGCCGGGCGACGAGCAAAGCTTCATGGACCGCATCACAACCTTCCTCGACGACTTCGAACGCGAAGCGAAAAAGATCCGCGCCGATGGCGACGATATCGAGGCGGCCAAGTATGCGTTCTGCGCGGCCGTCGATGAAATCATCCTGGCCTCGCCTTTCACGCTGCGCAAGCAGTGGGAGCGGCGCCCGCTGCAGTTGCTGATCTTTGGCGACCAGCTGGCCGGTGAACACTTTTTCGACCGCCTCGACGCCTTGCGCGGCAAGGGCGCCATGCGCGTGCAGGCGCTGCAGGTCTTCCACATGTGTTTATTGCTGGGATTTCAGGGCAAATATGCGATCGACGGCGGCGAAAAACTCAGCTACCTGACGGCGCGCCTGGGCGACGAGATCGCCCACATCAAGGGCAAGAGCCGCGGCTTCGCGCCACGCGCGGAACGCCCCGACCAGGTGGTCAACAAACGCGGCAGCGACGTGCCGCTGTGGGCCTTGTCGAGCTTTTTCGCCTTGCTGGCCATCTGCGCCTACCTGGGCCTGAAAACGCATCTGACGCGCGGCACGCAAACGACCCTGGCGGCCTACGCTGATCTGGTCAAACTCGCGCCACGGCCAGCGCACCTGACCATCACACTACCCTGATCACTGTGCGATCCTGAACTCGATGCGCCGGTTTCTCGCCCGGCCATCGGCCGTGGCGTTGCTGGCTACGGGACGGTCCGGTCCCTGGCCCGACACCAGCACCGAATCGGCCGCGACGCCCTTGCTGGCCAGGTAGGCGCGCACGGCTTCGGCGCGCGCCTGGCTCAGGGCCACATTGCTGGCGCGCAGGCCGGTGTCGTCCGTGTGGCCGATCACCTCCACCTTGCGGCCCCGCAGCCGGAGCATGGCGGCCGCCATCTCGTCGAGAATGGCCAGGCCGGCCGGCGTGATGGAAACCTTGCCGCTGTCGAATTCGATGATGCGTTTATCGAGCGCCGCATCGAGCAAGCCCTGCTCGGCCTCGGCCGCCCTGACCCGCAAGCCGTTGTTGAAGATGTAGGTGGGATTGAGGCTGGTGGCGATGTCGCTGGCGATCTGCTGGCGCTGCGCCTCGTTCGCCACTTCGCCGCGCACGCTGACGTTGTTGCCGTCGACGGTGATCTGCCCCCGTGAAATGAGCTTCAGGTTCGGCGCGATCAGCTTGTGCACGTAGCCGTTCCAGTTGGCCGGCACGGCCACGTTGCCGATGGCGATCTGGTCGACCACGCGCTCGGCGCCATACAGTTCGCGCAGGCGGGCCAGCACGGCCGCCTTGCCCGCTTCATCGGCCAGGGTGCCCGTGACGAGGATCTGTCCCGGCATCGGCGTCTGGGGCGCTTGCGCCTGGGCGTGGCAGGCAGTGGCCACAGCGAATAGCAACAGGAAAATGGGTGACTTCATCGCAATCCTTCAGACAAAGGTATCGGCAAACATGGCGCAGGCCGAGCGCAGCGACAGCTGCTCCTGCTGCAGGCAGACGGAAAACCGGCGCAGCGCCGCCTCGTGTCCCAGCTGCTCCTCGACCCAGTCCAGCTGGTCGAAGACGATCAGCCGTTCGCTGCCGGCCTGCGGATCGATCAGCGCGCGCAAGCCATGCGGGTCGGCGCCGCAAAAGCCGATCACCAGCACGGGCGCCTCGTCGAGGTGGGAAAAGAACAGCGCCAGTTCGAAATCGGCCTGGCGCAGGAAAGGCGCGATCAGATGCAGCCAGAAGCTGGCCACCAGCTCGCGCAGCTGCGCGTCCTGCGGCAGCGGCAGCACCAGGCTTTTTTCCAGACGCGGCAAGCCGCTCTGGCGCACCGGCTGCAGCAGCAGGCCGAGGCCCAGCAGCAATTCGCGCACCGTCACCGGGAAGGCGGGCGAAGCGATCAGCGTTTGCAGGCCATGCACGGTCTGCGCCTGCAAAAAGGCGGCCAGCCGCGCCGCGTGATCCGGTGCGGCCGGTTCGACTTCGACCACATTGCCGGCCAGCGCCAGCAAGGCCGGCCCCGGTTCGGCGCTGGCCACGATGCCGTGCGACAGCTGCTCCACGCGCTGCCACAGGGGCGCGAGCGCCAGCGGGCTGCAGGCGACAAAGGCTTCGGCGTCATCGACTTCCAGCGCGCCCATGGCCATGAAAGGAAAGCGCCGCAGCGACTGGTCGTTGCTCGCTTCCAGGCGCCCGGCGATGGCGCGCCGGCTGCGCGTGCCGACAAAGGCAAAGCGCAGCGGCGGCAAGGCGTCGTAATTGAGCTTCCAGCGCGGTTCCACCGTCAGGGCCGTCATCACCTGCGCCAGCCAGTCGTCGAGCAGTTGCACCAGCGCGTGATTGTCGCAAGCCTTGATGAAATCGCCGCGCGCGGGGATCTTGCCAAAGTAACCGAGGCGCACCTGCTGTTGCGCGCGCATCATGGCGCCACTCCGGTCGCCGCAACTGCAGCGACGACTGGCACAGGCGCGCCCGGCATGCCAACGATGGTCTCGGGCAGCTGCATGCCGCGAAAACCCTGCTCCTGCAGTGCCGTGGCGGATCCCGCGCCCGAGGTTTCGGCGCTGCTGGTGATTTTCAGGTCGACCGCCACGGCCACCTCGCCGCGCGCCCAGCGCAGTTCGAACACGCCGCCCTCCTTGCGCTTTTTGCTCGCCGCGTCGATCATGCGCTTCAGGCCGAATTGCCCCGGCTCGTTGAACAGTTCCACCGTGCGCCCGTCGAAGGTGACGGCCGTGATGCGCGCGCCCTGGGCGCCCGCCGCGCCCTGCGGACCCGGATGCACCATGTTCGTCCACTGCGCCGGGGTATTGCGGTAGCGCAGCTGCTGGCCGTCGATCTCCACCGTGTATTCCAGGGTGCCGGGAGCGGGCGACGGCTGGATCTGGAAGACGGTTTGCGCCGCCGTCGAGGTGGCCGCCACACCGCCCGCGCCCAGGGGCGCGATCCAGCCGGGGAAACGCGCCACCACCTGCGGCGCCAGGCTGATGCCCATGTCGGCCCAGGTGCGCGGCGCCAGCACGTCGCCGCGCCGCACCACCAATGGTCCCATCGACGTCGTGACGAATTTCGCCACCAGTCCTTCCGGGCCGAAGAACTGGCCGATTTCCAGGTTGCTCGCCTCGATGCGCGCCGTGGGCGCGAACGGATATTTGTTGGCCAGCGATTTCTGGAACGGTTCATACACTTGCGCCGCCCAGGTCTTGTTGATATCGAGTTCGGCCGGCGCGACGATGACGGCAAAGGTCTGCATCAGCGGGCGCACGAGGATGGGACGAATCGCCTGCTTTTGCGCGTCGCTCATCCCCGTGAGCACCTGCTCGTCGACCAGCTTCAGGGCGTCGGCCAGCTCGGAACCGCTGCCCTCCAGGGTCTGCTGCATGAACTGGCGCGCGCCCGGTCCCGCGTCGCCCTGGTTCTTCAGCTGGTTCAGGCGGCTGCGCAGTTTCGACAGCGCTTCCAGATAGGCGCGCATCAGCGAGGCATTGTTGTCCCTGGCCGCCACCAGCTTGCCCACGCCGGCAAATTCGCGTCCCACGGGGCCCATGGGCTTGTCCAGGCGGGCCGGGTCGAGCTGCGCATTGACGCCGGGATTGGCCGTCAGCTGCGACGGCGCGCGGCGCAGCACGGTTTCCTTGAACCAGGCGATGAGGCCCCGTTCCGCCTTGCGCAATTGGGCGTTCTGCAGCGCCGGGTTGTCCCACGAGGTTTCCTCATAAATCGTCGTCAGCAGCTTGGCGATCGGCGACGACTGCGGGTCGCCCAGGCGGTTCATCGCCTGCACGGCGCCGTCAAAGCCTTTCAGGTCGGCGACGGCGACGCCCTGCACGAATTTCTGCCACTCGCGCGCATAGTCGGCCTTGTACATGGCCACCAGGTTTTTCTCGATCTGCTCCGGACTGCCCTCCAGGGTCAGGTCGTCGGTCGAGGCGCTTTTCAGCACCCAGTCGGCGCTTTGCAGCTCGCGGTTGGCGGCGTCGCGAAACGCGCCCTCGACGAACTTTTCCCAGGCCTGGCGCGTAAAGGCGCCCGAGACGGCGTAACTGCCCGCCAGCAGCGCCTGATCCTGCTCGCCGACGATGCGCGCCACCGTCATGCCGGGAAAACGCGTCGAGGCGCGCGCCTTGACGTCGGCATACACGCGCTCGCGCGCCGGCATGCCGCGCACCACGCGGCGCAGGTTCTCGCGCGCCTGGTCGACCAGCGCCAGCTTCTGCTCGATGCGCGGCCAGGACGGGTCGCCGATCTGTGCCAGGTAAAACGTCAGCAGCCGTTCGGCGCTGCGTATCATCTGTTCGCGCGGCATGGCGCCCCGGTTGCCCTCCAGCCAGGCGCGCCAGAAACGCGTCAGCTGGTCGTTCAGGTGACTGCTTTCCGCATGCGATTTATCGGCCAGCATCAGATAGGTTTTCAGCGCGTTGTATGCGTCTTCCACATTCGTCGCGCTGGCCGACTGGTACTGGACATTGCGTGGCGCAGAGGATGCGGCGGCTGGCGTCTGCGGCGTGCGCGCCGTGGGCTGCAGCTGGTCGGCGCTGGCGTTCATCTCGAACAGCAAGGCTTCCAGCGCGCCCGCCACGGGGGTCAGCATGACCTGGCGGGCGCCGGCGAAATATTCCTCGCGCAGCTTGCGTTCAAGCAGCTCTCCCTGGTACAGGCCCAGGCGCAATGACCAGGGCCGCCGCGTGCGGTACGCTTCCAGCTGCTCGATGCGGTCCTGCAATATTTCAAGCGCTTCCAGGCGCGACTGCAAGTCCAGGCGCCGCTCCTGCAGCTTCACCACTTTGGTTAAATCGGCCTCGACGTTGGCCACCAGTTGCCGGTTACCCAGGTAGGACCAGCTCCAGCCGCCCAGGCAGGCGCCCAGCGACACGGTGGCGGCAAAGAACACGGCATATTTGAAGCGCAGCCTGGCGCGGTTGGCATAGTTGGCCACCAGGTGCTTGTCGGCAAAAATCACCTTGCGGAACAGCTCCAGCAGGAAATAGCCATGCTGGCGCGCGCCCGTGGGCAGCACGGCCGGGGCCGGCGCGAAAGCCAGGTCGAAACGGCGCGCCACCTGCTGCGAGGAGGCGCTGACGGGCTCGCCTTCCTGCAGCGCGCTGGTAAAGTAAAAGCCGCGGAACACGGGCTGGAACTGGAACGGATTTTCCTCGAACAGGGTGGCAATAAAAGCGCGCAGGGCCGGCTTGATGGCGGCAAACTCCAGCGGAAAGGTGAACACGCCGGGCGCCATCGTCTTGCGCTGCCGGTGCGCCATATTGGCCAGGCTCAGCTCCGTCAAGCCATCGTGCAATTCATCGAAACTCTGGTCGAAAAACGCCAGCAAATCGGCCGTCGGTAGCTTGCGCTGGTAGGGCATGGTGGCGCCCCAGACGCGCTCACGCTCGCTGCGTTCGGCATCGGCGAAAAACTCCGTGAAGCCGGCGATCAGGTCCGCCTTGGTAAACACGATGTACAGGGGCGCGAACACTTCCAGGCGCTCGATGACGTCCTGCACGCGCTTGCGCAGGCTGCGCGCCAGTTGCATGCCGACATCAGGATCGCCGCCCAATTCGGCTATGCTGACGGCGATGAGGATGCCGTTGACGGGCGCCTTGCGCCGGTATTTTTTCAGCAGGTCGAGAAAGCCGAACCACTCGCCGCGATGCTCGTCGACGACGCAATAGCGCCCTGCCGTGTCGAGCACGATGCCGTCCGTGGTGAAAAACCAGTCGCAGTTGCGCGTGCCGCCCACGCCTTGCACGACCTTGCCGTCGGCGAAAGGGAATTGCAGGCCCGAATGCAGGATGGCGCTGCTCTTGCCGGCAGCCGGATTGCCGATGATCATGTACCACGGCAGTTCGTACAGGGCGGCGGCGCCCGACTTGAGGCCCAGCTTGGATGTCTTGATGGTCTCGATGGCGGCCAGCATGCCCGTGCGCACGGCGCCAAGTTCGCCCTGCTGGGTGCCGCTGGCCGTGGACGCCGAGGCCGCTTGCGCGGCGGCGATCTCGGCCTCGTTGAGGATGGCCTGGCCCAGCGCCTGCGCATCGCGCCGCGCGCGGCGCCGGCGCCACAGCCACAGGCCCAGCCAGGTAAGAAATACCAGCAGCAGCAAGGCCAGCGCCCAGATCAGCGCCACTTCGAGCACCTCGGCGCCCAGGTACAGGGACACGGCCAGCGCCACGAAACCAAGGATGGTCAGATTGCGGCTGTCGGTGAGGAAATGCCAGATTCTTCGCAGCATGATGAGCCCAGGGTGAGGTCGCAAAGCAGGAGGAACGCCGCCGCGCAGCGAGGCGGAGTCGGCCCATGCTGACAGCAATGCGGCACGCCTTTGTTGACATATGACAAGTACCAGGCGCCAGCGCACGGCAAGCGCCGGTGTGCCCTTGACGCTGCGCAAGCAAGCTTGCAGCGGTGAAAATCTAGCCGCCGCGCGGCGCTAGAATGGCTGGCGCGGCTTACTTGCCCAGCACGCGCGGTTGCGGCAATTCCGTGTGGCCAAAATCCATCATGGTCCAGCGTCCGCCCCAGCGCAGGCCCACCGATTCGGCCGTCACGCCATATAAACGGTAACCGCGCATGGCCCAGGCATTTTTTTCAGAAATGATGAGCTTTCCTTCATGCATGAATGCGCAATCGGCCGCCAGGCCATACTGGTGATAGCTTTGAAACGCCTTCGCGTTCGTCACGTTCGGGCCAGCCGCCGCCAGTTGATCCTGGCGCGCGGGGCTGCGATAGCCTTCCAGCAAGACCATGTCATAACCATGCACGTCTTTCATGATCTTGAAGACCAGCAGCAAACGCTGCGCGAAATCGTGGTCGAGCAATTGCCAGTTGCGGCTGGCGCCGCCCAACAGCGGACGCAGCTGCGTTACTTCCGCCGTGGAAAACAGCAGCGGCGGCAGGGTTGGCGGCGGCACCAGCTGCTCGCCTTTCAGCAGGTCGCTGACCTGGTCGTTGATGACGTGTTGCTGATCGGCATAGCCGCGCAGGGCGATGCGGTCGCTGGACAGCCAGGCCAGCAGCGGCGGCACGATGACCAGCACGCTGCCGGCCAGACTCAACCAGCGATGCCGCCACAGCAGCTGCCAGGCGCGCGCCATGCCCGAGCCCGTGTGCCGTTGCACGCGCTGCCACTGCGCGCCGCTGCCGCCCTTCAAATGCTGCGCGCGCCGCTGCACGCGCCAGCCCAGGTTGACGAGCGTGTGCAGCACGATGGCGCGGCCGCCGGGAAACAGCAGCAGCCAGCAGGCAAAACAGGCCAACAGGAAATACATCAGGACCAGGGCGACGAACATGGGGCGCTCCGTGACGGGAATCGGCGGGACCGGGCAATCCATTGCTCGGCGGTATCGCTAGATCGTAGGCGTCCGCGGCCCGCATGAGCGCGGTTTACATCAAGGTCAGTCGAATTTGATCCACTGCGGAGGTGATATTTTGTCTTTACTGAAAACCGGGGATGGCCAGGCGCGCGGTCCCAACCTGCTGAGCAAAGCCGGCGCCGCTGGTGCGCGCATCGAAGGCAAGGGCATCCTGTCGCAGCTCGAACATGGCATCGCCGCGCCCGCATCCATGCCGGCCCTGCGCTGGCGCCCCGGCTGGCGGCACTGGGCCGCTGGCGCGCTGTGCCTGGCGGTGCTGGTCTCGGCCGTACTCGCCTACGATACGGAGGTTCAGCCCCTGCCCCGGCCCCGGCCGCCGGCACCCGCCATCGCCATGGCTGCGCCCGCAATGCCGGCGCCAACGGTGCTGCAACACCCGGCACAGGCGGCCACCATCGTCAATACGGCGGCATCGTCCTTGCCCGAGGTGGCCGCCGCGAGCGCGCCGCGCAAAGCGCCGCCGCCCGTGCGCCAGGCGGCCGCGCGACCACAGGGGACAAGGCCGGCTGCCGCGCCCGGCGACAGCGACGTCACCCTGCTGACGGCGATGGTGGCCCATGCGCAACGGCAAGAAGGCACGACGACGCCCGTGCGCGACGTGGTGCTGCGCAGGCAGGAAGAAGAAACGGCAGAACTGTTGCAACGCTGTCAGCAGCTGGGCCTGATCGAAGGCATGCTGTGCCGCTCGCGCATCTGCTCGGGCCGCTGGGACAGCGATCCCGCCTGCCATTGATGAGCATTGACGAACCTCAGGCGCGCTCGGACACTTCGATCAGGTTGCGGTCCGGGTCGCGCAGATAGACAGAGCGGATGGGCCAATTGGCGCCCGTGCGGGCCACCGGTCCTTCCTCGATGGCAATGCCCAGCGCCGCCAGGTGGGCGATGAACACGTCGAGCGGCACGGCGGCGATGAAGCACAGATCCAGCGAGCCGGGCGTGGGCACGTCCGCCTTGGGCAGGAATTCCTTGCCGGCTTCATGCAGATTGATTTTTTGCGCGCCAAACTTGAAGGCATGACGGCCGGCACCAAACGTTTCCAGTTGCATGCCCAGCACGCGCGTATAGAAATCGATGCAGGCCGGCTTGTCGCGGGTGGTCAATACGAGGTGATCGAGGTGGTCTAGCATATATTTCTCGGGTGAGTGGCCGCGTCCATGCGGCCTTGCAAAAAACCTTCCATCAGCGCCAGCAATGCCTGCGGCTGCTCCTGGTGCGGCGTATGGCCGCATTGCTCGACCATGGCGGGCACGGCGTTAAGCGCCTGCGCCACGATCGTGTCGACCTGGGCCGCGCTGCCGTACTGGTCCTCGCTGCCCTGCAGCACCAGCGCCGGGCATTCGACGGAGGGCAACAGATACTCGATATTCCAGAACTGGAAGCCATAGCTGAGCCATGTATCCGACCAGGCCTTGAAGATGGTTTCCGTCTTGTCGCCATGGTATTTCGCCAGCGCGCGCAACTTGCCCGCGCCAAACGCCGCGTCCGCCACGCGGATGCCGTCAAGCGTGATGTCCTCGACAAACACGTGCGCCGCTTCGGTGATGATGCCGCGCAAACGCGGCTGCTGCTGCGCCGCATAAATCAGGGCGATGCTGCCGCCGTCCGAGTGGCCGACGAGAAAATGATCCTGTCCCGGCAACAGTGCGGCCAGCACCTGCGGCAGCTCACACAGCGCATAGTCGTGCAAGTAGTGGAGCTGGCGCCGCGCCGCCAGCGGCGACGACTGCCCATAGCCATGACGGTCATACAGCAAGCCGCGGCACCCTGTCGCCTGGCATAGCAGCGCGGGGAAATCTTTCCACATCGCACAGCAACCGAGTCCCTCGTGCAGGAATACCAGGCAGGGCTTGGCGGGGTCGCCTTCGATCAATTCGTAATAGATATCGGTTTCGGCACTCAGGTTCAGTATCGGCATGGGCTAGGCTCGCAACGGGTTCCGCATCGACAGGTCGGCTGGGCCTATTGTGCCATTGTCCTGCGCGGCATGCGTGGCGCCCCATAAAAATAGCCTGCGAGAAAAGATCCTGCCGCCTGCCTGCAAGGTGTTTGCGCCAGCACAAGCAAGCGCCGTTTTTCCGGTGGCGCCGCGCGCATTCGGCCCCTGTGTACGCCTAGAATGAATTACTCCAACAGCATGGAGCAGGCGGCTACCTTATCAGCCAGGACGTGACACTGGCCGTCACGGCAACAGATAGGGCGTCTTGCCGCACGACGACAGGCGCGGCGTCCAAACTATCGATCAGGAGTACATCATGGAAATGAAAGTAGAACATCGCACCGGCAGCAACCTGGCGCCGGAAACCACCGATCTGCCTCTGGAGCAGGACGGCCAAGCCGCGAAAGGCGCGGCCGCACAGGACCTGAACCTGAGCGCCGCCGCCTTCACCACCTACTACACGTGGACGGCCAATGGCGTGAATCCTTCGGTCAACTTCGCCAACGCCAACGTGAAAGCCAACTCGCGCGTGCTGCTCAACATCAGCGAGTATGCCGCGACGCCCCAGGACCGTTTCATCGGCGCCGCCCGCATGGCCGTGTACAACATCGCGCCCTATAACGGCGGCTTCCGTGCCTGGGTGGATATCTCGTGGGGCAGCCCGCTCAAGGTGCGTTTCGACGTGTTTGTCGATCCCTGATCCGGGAAACACTGCGCACGTCGCTGACGCACTGAAGCGATGACTGGCGTGAATGAGAAACCGTGCGCGCATGACAAAAGGGCCACGTGTTGCCACGTGGCCCTTTGCTGCTGCTTGTTCTGGCTCCCCGACCTGGACTCGAACCAGGGACCTGCGGATTAACAGTCCGTCGCTCTACCAACTGAGCTATCAGGGAAAGGAGGCCGAATTATATACGTCAAAATTTCTCGTGTCCAGTTGTTGCTGCATGGTTGCTGCATGGCCAGCAAAACAGGCCGCCAGCGGGCGAGCCTCGCAATGTGGCAGGGGCCGTCTGCGCGGCGCCACGCAAGATAGTAGAATAGCCAGGCCTTGCTGATATGCAAGGCGCATAACGGCATGCCGGCAGCGAGGCGTCAACCACGCCGCCGCGCGGACATGCGCTTGCAAGGTCACCTTGCCCCTGGCTTACTGCTCTCACCCGACATGACAGAATCAAGCGCAACCTTGGTGGACAAAGCCGGCAGCGGCGATAGCTCGGCGGAAATTGCCGAGCATATGGCGGCCGCCATCGTGGCGCGCCAATTGCCGCCTGGCACGCGGCTGCGCGAAGAGGCGCTGTGCCGGCTGTACGGCGTCAGCCGCACCAAGATCCGCGCCGCCCTGCTCATACTCTCGAAGGACAAACTCATACGCATGGTGCCCGACAAGGGCGCCTTCGTCAGCCAGCCGACCGAGGCGGAGGCGCGCGACATCTTTGCCGCGCGGCGCATCATCGAAGCGGCCCTGGCACGCGAGTTCGTCGCGCGGGCCAAAGCTGCCGACTACAGGATGCTGGAGCGCCACCTGAAAGCGGAACGCCTGGCGCTGGCGCAAGCGACGCCGCTGCGCTCGCAACTGCTGGGCGACTTCCACGTCTTGCTGGCCGATATCGCCGGCAACGCCGTGCTGCGCGACATCGTGCGCGAACTGGTGGGCCGCAGCTCGCTCATCACCATGCTGTACCAGTCCGGCCATGCTGCCGCCTGCTCGTGCGACGAGCATGGCCGCTTTCTCGAGGCGGCGCGCAGCGGCGACGCGGATCTTGCCGCGCGCCTGATGGTCGAACATCTGTCGCATGTAGAAGCGGCCTTGCGCTTCGACGGCAGCGCCGGCGACGCCAAGAAAGACCTGGTGGCGGCGCTGCTGATGTAGGCGGCGCCATCAAAAAAGGCCGCCGGTGTGGATGCACGGGCGGCCTTGTCGCATGCGGCGGCAAACGCGCTATTCGCCCACGCTACTCACCCAGGTAAATAAACTTGAACAGGAAGATGGCGGCGATGATGTAAGCCACCACGGATACCTGCTTGCCCTTGCCCGTCAACAGCTTCAAGACAGCATAGGTGATGAAACCGAACGCGACGCCGCTGGCCACGGAATAGGTAAACGGCATCATCAAGGCCGTGATGGCGGCGGGAATGCTTTCCGTGCTGTCATCCCAGTCGATGAAGGTCAGTTCGCGCAGCATCAGGCAGGCCACGTACAGCAGCGCGGGCGCCGTCGCGTACGGCGGCACCGTGTGTGCCAGCGGGGCGAAGAACAGGCTGCCCAGGAACAGCAGCGCGACGGCCACGGCCGTCAAGCCCGTGCGTCCGCCCGCTTGCACGCCGGCCGCGCTTTCGACGAAGGCCGTGGTGCTCGACGTGCCCAGGCAGGCGCCGGCGGCAATCGCCGTGCTGTCAGCCAGCAAGGCCTTGTTCATGCGCTCCATCTTGCCGTCTTTCAGCAAGCCCGCGCGGTTGGCCACGCCCATCAGGGTGCCCGTCGCGTCAAACAGTTCGACCAGGAAAAACACCAGCACGACGTTGACGATGCCGATCGACAGCGCGCCCATGATGTCGAGCTTGAACAGGGTCGGTTCGATGGCCGGCGGCGCCGAGACGATGCCGTTGAACTGGTTGCCGCCGAAGAAGAAGCTGGCAATCGTGATGGTGAGAATGCCGATCAGGATGGCGCCCGGCACTTTCAGGCGGTCCAGCGCGACGATGATGAAAAAGCCGAGAATGGCCAGGATGGGCGCCGCCTGGTGCAAGTCACCCAGGGCGATGATGGTGGCCGGGTTCGACACCACGATACCGGCGCTTTTCAGCGAAATGATCGCCAGGAACAGGCCGATACCGACCGTGATGGCCGTGCGCAGCGCGGGCGGAATGCTGTTGATGATCATCTCGCGCACCTTGAACAGGCTCACCAGGATGAACAGGCAGCCGGAAATGAAGACGGCGCCCAGCGCCACTTCCCAACTCATGCCCATGCCCTTGACCACCGTGTACGAAAAGTACGCATTCAAGCCCATCCCCGGCGCCAGCGCGATCGGGTAGTTCGCGTACAGGCCCATGATCAGGGTGCCGATGGCGGCCGCCAGGCAGGTGGCAACGAAAACGGAGTCTTTCGGCATGCCCGCGTCGCCGAGGATGGACGGGTTGACGAAGATGATGTAGGCCATCGTCAGGAACGTGGTCAGGCCAGCCAGCAGCTCCGTGCGCACATTGGTTCCGTTGTCCTTCAGTTTGAAATAGCGTTCCAGGAACTGCATGATTAACCCCTTGTATTGGTAAAACCGCGCGCCTGGTCTTGGCCAAGACGCATCTTTTTTTCTTGCAATAACCAGTTATTTGGTCGGTGCGCCGGCCGGCTTGAAGGCCCACCAGCGGCTGCCCGCGAAATTCCAGACCAGCCCGATGCCCGTCGCCAACACCTGCGCCAGCCAGTAATACCAGCCCAACTGGTGTACCAGCAGCCACATCAGGCCTGTATTGATGCACCAGCCGATGCCCAGCAAGGTGAAATATTTACTTGCCGCCTCGCCATGGCCCTTGTCGCTTTTAAACGTGAAAAAGTAATTGAGGAGGTAGTTGACGACGGAACCGAGGATGTAGCCGATGCCGGACGCGGCGGCGGCGCTGATGCCGGCCCATTCCACGCCGCCCCACAGCACGCTGTATTGCACGGCCGTGCCGGAAGCGCCGACGGCGGCGAAACGTAAAAATTGGTGATGCAGGGAATGGGACATTGTCAATTTTAAAATAAGGCGAACACACTCGCCAGGATAGTGCCAGAATAAAAAATGGCTACGATTGCTCGTAACCATTTTTCAGCCTGCATTTTACTGCAAGTTGCGCCCAACGTTCATATTCGCCGCCGTTTCAGCGTTCATCCTCTGCGCTGGCGGCGCCGGCGCAGCCACACAAACAGCGCGATCAGCAGCAAGATGCCCACGATGCCGCCCGGCAGCATGAACGGCTGAGCACGTGCCAGCACGGGTTTCTCGCCGCCGCTGCGCGCCTGCGCCACATACGCGGGCGTGACGGACACATCCGGGTTGCCATACTGTTTCAGCACATAATTGGCAATCGAAGCGATCTGCTCGTCCGTCAAGGGTTGCACGTAGGAACGCTGGTCGAAACGGGGCATAAACGCTTCGTGCTCCTCCCCTTCGATCTTGCGCTCGACGCCAAACAGGATGGCCGACACCAGGTTGGCCGGCGTGCTGCCGCCCGTCGCCGTGTTCTTGAACAGGGCCGGATACGCCTGGCCCGTGCTGCCGGCGCCGCTGGCCGAATGGCAGCTGGCGCAATAGCCGGAAAACAGCACGGCACCGCTGTTCAGTGAATGATGCTCGGTGGAACTGGCCATGCCCCGCAGCAGCGGTTCTTCGCTGGCGGCGCTGCCATGGCTGAAGGCAGCCTTCGTCTGGCCCGGCGCGCGCACGGGCGGTACCGTGCGCAGCCAGGCCACGATGGCGGCCACGTCGTCATCGCGCAGGAACTGCAGGCTGTTCTGGATGGCTTCGGCCATGCCGCCCGCCGCCTGCCCCTTGCCTTCCACGTGGCCCGTCTTCAGGTAAGCCGTGAGTTCCGCATCCGTCCAGGCGCCGATACCGCTGACCTTGTCGGACGTGATGTTCGGCGCATGCCAGGAACCGAGCGAGGCACCGGCCAGGGTCTTGCTCCCGATTTCCGCCATCAGCGCGTTGCGCGGCGTGTGGCAGGCGCTGCAGTGCGCCAGGCCTTCGGCCAAATAAGCGCCCCGGTTGATCTGCGCGCTCTTCGCCGCGTCCGGCACGAAGCGCTTATTGTCGAGGAACAAGGTGTTCCAGCCCAGCATGGACAGGCGCACATTGAACGGGAACGGCAACGCCGTCTGGCGCGCCGGCGCATCGACAGGCTTGACGGCCTGCATGAAGTAGTAATACAGGTCGCCCACGTCCGCATCCGTCAGCTGCGCATAGCTGGTGTAAGGCATGGCCGGATACAGGTGGCTGCCATCGGCGCGCACGCCTTCGCGCAAGGCGCGCGCAAAGTCGGCTTCCGTGTAATGGCCGATACCGCCTGTTTTCGATGGCGTGATATTCGTCGCGTAGATCGTGCCCAGCGGCGAGTCGATGGCGTAGCCGCCCGCATACGGCTTGCCGCCCGCTGCCGTATGGCACGCCATGCAGTCGGCGGCGATGGCCAGGTAGCGGCCCCGCTCCAGACGCGCATCGGGCTTGGCGGCCACGGGCGCGGCCGGGCGGTCCGGCGTCAGGGTGACGGGCGGAACAGATGGCACAGCGTGCGCGGCCAGCGGCAAGCCGGCCGCCAGGGTCAGCGTCAGCAAGAGGCGGCGCATCATGCGGCCTCCCTTGCCAGGGTGCGGGCGATGTCGTCTGCCGCGCGCAAACCGAGCGCGGCCATGCTGAGGGTGGTGTTGACGACGCTGGCCGACGGCATGGCGCCGCCGCCGGGCAGCCACAGGTTGGCATGATCGTGGGCGCGGCAATTGCCGTCGACCACGGAGTCAAGGCGATTCGAACCCATGATGACGCCGCCCATGATGTGGTTATTCGCGTTCAGGCTGTCGGTGATGTGGAATTCCACGGCGCCGAACAGCTTGCCGATGTGCTTGAGCTGCGCATGCGCGGCCTTCGCGCCATCGCGCACATAATCGCCCACGTCGTAGTAAATGTCGGGACAGGACAGGCCCAACGGATCCTTGCGCGTCTTGCTCAGGGTCAGGCGGTTATGCGCTTCGGGCAGCGGCTCCAGGCTGATCGACAAGTCCACGCCAAACGCGGCGCGGCGGCGGATTTCATCATCGAGATCCTTGCCCACCAGGCCCAGCTTCAACGATTGCTGCGTCGCCGGTCCGACACGCGTGATGTTATTCAGGATCATCTTGTTGGCCGAATACTGCGCGCGGAAAGCGCCGTCGCGCGGTCCCACCAAGCAGCTGCTTTGCGCCGGGCCACGGCCCGTCCAGATCGGCTCATTGGCGAGGAAAGTACAGTGGAAACCCGAGTGGTCCATCATGTTGCGGCCCACCTGATCCGAACTGTTGGCGATGCCGTTCGGATTGTTCTGATTGGCCGCCAACAGCAGCAAACGCGGTGTTTCGATGCCGTTGCAGGCAATCACGAAAGCCTTGCCGGTCGCCATGTGCGACTGTTTCTTGGCGTCATACCAGTGCACGGCGGTGACTCTGTTGTTGTGGTCCGTGTCGATGCGGTAGACGACGGCCTCGGCCAGCACGCCGGCGCCCTTCAGCTCGGCCCGTTCCACGTGGTGGATGCCGTTGTACATGGCGCCGATGGGGCAAATCGGCTGGCAATTGTTATTGCCGCAGCAGGTAGGGCGGCCCTGCCACGGACGCGTCGAACGGCCTTGCGGAATCGGCACGGAGCGGTAGCCGTGCGGGTTGACCACTTCGGCGAAGCGTTTGTCGCCATAACCCCAGGGCACCATGTCCATCGGATACGGGGCGCTGCGTTCGCTCGGCGATTGCAGGGCGGGATCATTGGGGCCGGCCACGCCCATTTCCTGCTCGGCGCGGCAATAGTACGGTTCCAGCTCATCGTAGGAAATGGACCAGTCGCGCCCTACCCCGTAATCGCTCTTCATGCGCATATCGGACGGCAAATGGCGCCAGCACGACGCGGCCCAGTGCCAGGTCGTGCCGCCCACCGTGCGCAGATAGCCCTGCTGGAAACTGCTGCCGTTGGGACCGGATACTTCCACGTAGTTATTCTTCGGGAAATACAAGGGTGCGGGCGCGTTTTCCGCCTGGGGATACAGGCCCTGGAAGTCGGAACCGACGCGGTTTTCGAACGGCATGTTGCGCCAGTTTTCCACGGCCTGGCCGCGCTCGATGCGCAAACCCGCTTCCAGCATGATCACGGAGTGACCCTGCGCGGCCAGCTGGTCGGCCATCATGGCGCCGACGACGCCCGTGCCGACGATGATGACATCGGCGACGACGTCGCCATTACTCTTGAATTGGGGTGATTTCATTTTGCTTGCTTGCCTTTAGTTTCGGGGGTGCCGGTGGTGGCCGGGGCCGGTACGGGTTTCGGTTCCACGGGTGCGGAAACGCGCACGGCCGGCGGCGCCTTCAGCCACCACAGGGGGCCGTAATTGCAATAGGTCGGCACGACCTGGCCATCGGCCACCGTGCGGTACATCAAGGCCTCGGCGTAGGCGACAACGATGGACTTCGTGCCCTGCGCCGCGTTGCCGGCGACGGTGCCCGTGTACCAGGCGGCAACGATGGCCAGCGCCAGTTCGCGCAGGCCGGCATCGGCGGCGCTGGCGGCCGCCAGCAGGGCTTTCGCTTCCTGGCCCGTGACGAGCAGCGCGCCCAGCTGCGGCAAGCGCTCGGCGAAGCCGGGCACGTTCGTACGCATGGCTTGCTCGATGCGCGCCGCCGTCGCGGCGGACAAATCGCGATGGCCCGTGATGGTTTGCGACAAGGTGTAGAACAGCATGGTGGCGGACGCCAGGCCCGTCGCCGGCGCGCTGGCCGGCGCCTGCATGGCGGCCGACAGGGGATTGCTCCAGAAACCAGCCTGCGCCAGCAAGGCGGCCAGGCCGATCAGGGCGTGTCGGCGGCTGATACGGGGAAGGGGTGAAGCGGATGTTGCAGATGGTTCAGTGCCTGGATGGTTCATGAGACTCCCGCAAGACTTGTTGTTTTATTGACTTCGATGATTGCGCCACATTGCATTTGCGCATATATGGAACCGGTTCCATAATTATCCTACAGAACTGAATTATTTGCTGATGGAGTATGACTACCGGAAGTCTGGCTTGGGCAATGCCTGCGTGAATGCGGGCGTTTCGCGCAGGGAAAATACCAGTCCCGGCTGGCTGCCCAGGCGGTACTGAAAATCGAGCACGCTGCCGCCAGCCAGACTTGGCTTGCCCGGCAAAGCCAGTGGCAGGTTCAGGCTGCACGCATGGTCGCCCAGAACGATGTCGCCATGCACGCGGATGCGCGTGAGCAAGCGCGGCGCCCCTTCCAGCACGTCGGGCAGGCGGATGCTGGCGGCGGGCAGCGTGTCGCCCGGCTCACCCTGCCAGGCGCGCAAGGCGTCCACATCAAGGATAAATACGCGGCCCCAGTCCGTGCACGGCTCGCCAGGGCTGCGCCGGTCCAGGCCCAGGTGCACCGTGACGGCCGCCGGCAGCAGCGCCGCCGCAGGCGCTTGCGCGTGCAGGTTGCGCAGGATGGCCACCTGCGGCTCCTTGCCCAGCGCCGTATTCATGGTTTCACTGACGATCACGTCCGGCATGGCGCCGGCAGGCATTTGATAGGCGGCCGCGTCGGCGCAAAGGTATTCGGCGACGTGGCTGTCGAGGCCCAGGGCGGCGATCAGCTCGCGCGCATACGCCAGGGTTTCCGCATGCACGTCGAGGATGGCGAACTGCACTTCGCTGGCGTCCAGCACGGCCATCACCGGCAAGGCCAGCAAGGCAAACGGGCCGCAGCCCGCATACAGCACGCGCACGGGCCGCCCACCGCTCACAGCCAGACGCTCGCGCACGGCCAGCGCCAGGCCCTGGATGAAGGCGGCGCTGCGGTAGGGCTCGCGCGCGCACAGTCCCGCCTGCACGGGCGAGATGGCCCAGCCGCTGGGTAGAAAACTCTCGCCATCGCGCAAGCCGTCCTGCCGGTCCATGGCCAGGCCCGAATGGCGCTCGACGAGCTGGCGCAGCTGCACCGTTTCGCCGACCAGGCTGGCCAGGGAACGCCGCGGATCGCACAGCGCGGCCGCGATGGCAGCCAGTTCCGTACGCGCCGAAGTCACGCGCAACTCCACGCATCACTCCACGGATAAGGCAGGATAAAGACAGAATGCATGGCGGCTTCCTTGAAATGATTGCAAGTACGCGGAAAAATTGGCAGCATAGCAAATAAATATACGCCTGCGCATTTGCCACCACCTGCCGGAGCACCGATGCACGACTTGCCGCTTTCCGCCCCCTACCAGTTGCGCCTCCAGCGCGACGACGACGATGGCTTTGCCGCCGCGCTGTACAGTTCCACGCGCGACGACCTGCGCCAGATGCCGGCCGATCCCGCCGTCATCGAACAGCTGATCGCCATGCAGCAGCGCATGCAAAGCCACGGTTACCGACAGGCGTATCCGCACGCCGTGTACCTGGTGCTGCTGCACGGCGACACGCCCATCGGCCGTCTGATCCTCGACCGCCAGAATCAGGTGCTGCACCTGGTCGACATCGCCATCCTGCCCGCCGCGCAGGGCCAGGGTGCCGGCAGCGCCGTGCTGCGCGGCCTGCAGGCGCAAGCGAGCGCGCAGCAATGCCGGATCCACCTTGCCGTCAACAAAAGCAACACGGCAGCGCGCGCCCTGTACCAGCGGCTGGGCTTTCGATTGCGCGGCGAAAACGACGTCCAGGAGCAGCTGGAATGGAGTGCGCCATAGTGCCGGCGCCGAAGCCGCCCAGCACCTGGCTGCGACTGCCGCTGCGCTTCGACGTGGCGCGCATGCAGCGCGACAGCGACCAGTTCGCCACCGGCGAGTGGATAAGCCATTTCAATACGGGCGCCTATGAAAACGGCTGGAGCTGCGTGCCGCTGCGCTCGGCAGGCGGCCAGGCCGGCGATATCATGCCCGTCGACGGCGCCGCCTATGCCGCCACGCCGCAACTGGCGCGCTGCCCCGGCCTGCGCGAAGTGCTCGCCAGCTTCGCCTGCGAAATCCGCGCCGTGCGCCTGATGGCTCTGGCGCCAGGCGCCGTCATCCGCGCCCACCGCGACGCCGGCACGTCGCTGGCCGATGGCCTGGTCCGCATCCACATTCCCATCCATACTTCGCCCCAAGTGCTGTTCCGCATCGACGGCGAGATCGTCCACTTTGCGGCCGGCCACGCCTGGTACATGGACGCCAGCTGCCTGCACGCGGTGTACAACCAGGGCGCGGCGCCGCGCATCCACCTCGTGCTCGACTGCGTCACCAATGTCTGGCTCGAAGCGCTGTTCGCTTCGGCCGGCTTCGTGCCGAAAGCGGCCCCGAAATATGGCGACCCCAGCATCAACGACGGCAATGTGCGGGCCGTCATCGCCCAGCTGCGGCTATCGCCCTCACCTGCCAGCCTGGCGCTGGCCAGCGAATTGGCCGCGCTGGCCGACGGGAGCGCGCCATGAGCGCCGCGCCGGGCCTGGCGCAGCAGGAACGCTGGCTGGCCAAGGGGAAGTCGGTGGCATGGCACGAAGGCATGGACTTGCGCGGCTGGTATCCGCTGTACGTGGAGCGCGGCGAAACATTGGCGGACGCTGCCATGTGCTGGCGCGACCTGGGGAAAACGGCTTTCAGCGACGCCTTCTTTGTCAATACCCTGGCGCGCCAGCCGCATGAGGAGCGCCGCGTCTGCCGCACGCCGCTGGCGGCGCTGGCCACGGTGGCCACGCTGGGCGATGGCCTGGCACCCGACGCCTTCATCTTCCACATCTCGCGCTGCGGCTCAACCCTGCTGAGCCAGCTGCTGGCGTCCCTGCCGCAATGCATCGTCATGTCCGAGCCGCCCGTGATCGATTCGCTGCTGCGCCTGCATCACGATGGCATGGCGGGCAACGACAGCATCGCCCTGCTGCGCCAGGCCATCCTGGCCCTGGGACAGCGCCGCTCAGGGGACGAGACGCATTTCATCATCAAGTTCGACTGCTGGCACATCCACAGCCTGGACTTGCTGCGGCAAGCGTTTCCCGGCACGCCCTGCCTGTTCGTCTACCGCGAACCGCTGGCCGTGCTGGCCTCGCACCAGCGCCAGCGCGGCCCGCAAATGGTGCCCGGCATGCTGCACCCGGCACAGCTGCCGCTGCCCGCGCACCAGCTGGAACCCGGCGAACTCGATGGCTATACGGGCCTCGTGCTGGCCAGCCTGTTCGACGCCGCCCTGCCCCATGCGGCCGCTGGCCAGCTGCAGTTAATTCACTACAAGCAATTGCCCGACATCCTCTTCAGCGATGTATTGGCCCGCTTCGGCATCACCGCCACGCCGGCACAGCTGCAAGCGATGCGCGCGCGCGGCGGCGTGCATGCGAAATACGGCACGGCTTACCACGGCGATCCGCCAGTGACCACGACAAGCGGCCTGGCCGCCATCGCCGCGCAAGTGCAACCGAGTTATCTGGCGCTGGAAACATTGCGCACAGGGTAATACTCACAGCGCAGCGGCATTGTCCTCGCGCCACTTGCGCACCATCTCGTTGCTGATTTCGCGTTCATAGCAAATAGGGGCGTAACCGCCCTTCCGGCTCCATGCGCTGCGCGCCCCGCAAGCGCTGCCATTTTTGGCGGCATTGTAGGGACAGGGGCAGCGGCCCGGATAGGCGGCAATCGACTCGGCGATGATCTGCTGTTTGACCTTCGCTTCGGCTGGCGCCTGGCGTCCCTGGCCGCCGGCAAGGGGCGCATAGGCCGTGCCGGCGGCCAGCATCAGCACCAGGGTCCAGAGATTCTTCATAGGAAAGGTTCTTTTCATCCACAGGCAGTAAACAGACTCTGCAAGTATGGCAGATGCTTTTCGACAAATCTGCGTGAAATGTCACGCACGCCATGGCCGCAACGCAAAAAGCCCAACCGTGAAGGCTGGGCTTTTCGATACTGCTGATGTTCTGGCTCCCCGACCTGGACTCGAACCAGGGACCTGCGGACTAATAGAACGAGGCTCTGGGAAACCTATGGGTAGAAAGTCGAAGAAACGTAACGGATTTCTGCCCCCTTGCTACTGTCGCACTCCAGAACCGCCCCAATACCGAGGCAGCATGGTTCCACCAGAGTCGCCATCACAAAAAGTTGAATTAAATCAAAGCATTACCGCTTCCAAACACCGAACAGCGACCGAGAGGGCAAAAGCATAGTGATTATTGCAATGATACATCCTTCTCCTACCTCTAACGCATTATGTACTCATATTGTCGTAATCGTTTTCGGCAAATAGCTATCTCATCAACGGAGAACAATGGATGCCATTTTGGAGTATCGTAAATCAATGCCTCCACCGTCAAATCTAGTCTTTTACGCTCCCACAACGCGGTATATCCATCAGAAATATTAGGCGAATGCAGAAGCCTCCTCGCGGTTTCCAATCCACCATGATCAAACAACATGTTCAGAAATATGGATGCTTTATAGCCTGCATCTGATAAAGCGCGATGATAAATTCCATGCATTGCCTCATCAAATTCGGCTATAAGTTTTTTATCTACTTCCATCAAAGTCTCCTGTGGGCTATTCATCGTTCAACAGCATTCTTGGCGGTTGCAAAAAACAATCCAGTCTACACTCCTCAGACCAAGGTTTTATTCTTTCGTTACGTGCCTCATTCGTAGATGATTGAGGAGGTAGTCAGGGCCAAGCGCTTGCGGGGAAATTACCCACCCGGATAGCTTCATGACCACCGGTCACCAAGCGCTCCACCCATTCTCGAACTTTTTCCTCTGTAGTGCTATACGCACCGGCAAGGTCAAACAAGGTGTTCTGACATTCTGCGAGTCCCGTAGGCGTAGGGCGTACCCGCCAGTGACCTGATCGAGCCGGCCTTTGCTAGTCCAATGGTTGACGGCATTTGTACTGTCCGCCAGAAGAAAGTAAAAGACTTATGTTCATAGGCCGCGTAGACAGCTGAGAGTTATTCTGTGCAACGCGAAATACCGCAATTGTAAGCGCTCGCATCTCTTCATTGCGGCTCCCAGTCAAGCCCATGGCTCTGATGAATTCGTTGCTTGTTGGATATTGCAGTGCTGAGAAGAGCGTATTTTGATTAGCAACACTAATAATATGCGTTATGCTCGAAGTTTCCTTCCTCAATTTTTCACTCAATTAACACTATGAAATTCGCTGACTGAAGTTATCTGTTCACACCAATATCGGAAGGGGTACGCCAACATGGCGGAGCTGACGGTGGGTTTGGCGCAGTACTTCGCGCTCTACAACGCGGAGTGCCCGCACAAGGCGCTGGGCTATCAAACGCCCAGCCATGTCTACAGCACCGGGGTTGGCGGCGGCGCACTAATCGTCGACAGGTTTGGCGACGATGATGAGACGCAGCAGGAAAAGAGCAGTACGGGGCAGTGCCGAGCAGCTGACGAGGAGGGAATGGGCACAGCTTAAATTAGCCGGCAAAGTTTCTTGACTGACGGGGCCACTTTACACCCCATCCCTCTCACGCAGCGGCCTCGCCATGGCCCGCTCTGCGCAAACAAACGGGGCCCTGAAACGCAAAAAACCCAACCTAGCAAGGGCTGGGCTCTAGATATTACAAAAATTCTGGCTCCCCGACCTGAACTCGAACCAGGGACCTGTGGATTAACAGTTCGAGAACTGAAGTTGGGTATACACTCCAGAGTTACAATATGGCAATTACGGAAAATGGAGCTCTTTCAGCATGACCTATAATGCACGCAGCGAAAACATCAACGACAAGCTCCTTACCCGCAAATGGCTGGATGAACATCCCAAAGCAGCGGCTCAGTTTGAGCATGTTTTGAATAAGCTTAGACCTCACTACACTGGAGATAACCAGGGTTATATCGACAAGCCAGAGTACCGATTCAATGATGTAGCTACCGGCGGCTACATCATTGTCAAAGCGCAAGTTAGTCGCGTCGTTGTAGTTCTTGAGCCTGGCTTATCCAATAGAGAGGAATTCAAGGTAAACCCAACAACGTTTAACGTCGATGTTCAAAAGCTGCTAACCGACCTTGCCGCACGCAAGCCTAAAAACTTTGACTGGTCGAAAGGCTCTGTTATTGATCCTGATCATGAAATCGAAGAGGCAGGACCACCCGACGAACTACAGCAGCGCGCAATAAAGATTCGACGCGGACAAAAGAAATTTAGAGACTCCCTGCTGGTAGCATATAGCAAATCATGTGCAATCTCTGGTTGCAAGATTGTCGAAATATTAGAAGCTGCCCATATTAAGCCTCATGCAAATAAGCCCAATTACAGCGTGACAAATGGCTTGCTACTAAGAGCAGACCTTCATACTTTATTTGATTTGGGCTTGCTCGCAGTTGATGCCCGGCTACGGGTTCGGCTCGCACCGGCCCTTCTTTCTTCAGAGTATAAAAATCTAGAGGGAAAGGAGCTGCGACAGCCTTTGTCCAAAATGCCAAACAAAGAAGCCTTGGAGGAACGTTATCGCGATTTTCAAGCAAAGCACCTTCAACACTCGTACAAACTGCCGCCCGGCGCCACGTGAGTCATTCCAAAGGGTAGGCCATCCCATTCCTCCAACAGCTTCACCCCAGGCCGCTATGCGTAAATAGACGAGCTCCCCGCCTTGAGGCCTCACCCACTCCAGCCTGTTGCGTCGGTGCGGTAGCGCTGCCCTGTGTCCAGGCCAACATCAAGAGCCCGTAGGCTGCCTCCCTGCGCCAACGGAAGCCAGCCCTAGGGTGTAGGTGATCCCAACAGCCCAACGGGCCCACCTTGGACCGCTATGCGCATATAAACCAGCCGGAAACGCAAAAAGCCCAACCGTGAAGGCTGGGCTTTGTGCTGCTGCTTGTTCTGGCTCCCCGACCTGGACTCGAACCAGGGACCTGCGGATTAACAGTCCGTCGCTCTACCAACTGAGCTATCAGGGAAAAGAGGCCGCATTCTATAGGGCAAATTTTCAGTTGTCCAGATTTACGCCAAAAAATTTATGCGCGGCGCCGCTCAGCCCGGACTTTCCCTGGGCTGATAGTCAAATACCAGCACCCGTCCCAGCCATGGCTTGAGCAGATCGACAAAGGCCAGGTGGGCCGGATGGGCCAGGTACACGTCGCGCGCGCTGGCGCCATCGAAGGTCAAGGTAAAGCAATCGGTAAAGCCGTCATCGAGGCCTTCCGGGCTGACGTTCGGCCCCCATTCGAATTGCAGCACGCCGGGAATACGGTGTTTAAGCTGGGAAAACTCATGGACCAGCTCGGCATGCTTGGCCGGTGTGATGTCCTCGAGAAAATCACACAGGACGATATGGCGCAACGGGATAGAACAGGACATGGTGGCAGCTCTCCTATGGGGTTGCATTCAGGATAGCGCAAAACGAAAAAGCACACAGGCAGCGGCCCGCCACACCGCACATATTTTCTATATGTAACATGTTATTCGGATAATATCGTTCATGGACACCCCCTACCTCAGGCAACCATCCATCTCAGACTATGACAAAGCTACTGGCAGTGCTATTCATCACCTTGATGCCATTTTCCGCATGCAAAGCGCAAGCGCTTGCCATCGACACGCTGCTGACACCGGACATCGGCGGCATCAAGCAGTTTGTGGAAATCAAAACAGATGACTCAAAAAAACCTGTTCTGCTCTTCTTATCGGGCGGGCCGGGAAGTTCGATGATGAAGAATGCGGATGCCTTTACCGCCATCCTGAAAAACAGATTTACGCTGGTGCAATGGGATCAGCGCGATGCGGGAAAAACCCTGAAACTGAATCCGTCGCCTAGCCAGCCTTCCGTCGCGCAGATGGAACAGGACACCTACCAGGTCATCACGTTTCTGCAAAAAGAGCTCAAGCAGGAAAAAATATACTTGCTGGGCAGCTCCTGGGGCAATGTGCTCGGTTTTCATATCGTCGAGCAGCATCCGGAACTGCTGCACGCGTATTTCGCCGTCAATCCCGTCATCAGCCAGCTGGCCAGCGAAAAGGAATTACTGAAAACCTTGAAAGTGCATTTCAAGGACAATGCCGTCGCCAGCCAGGAACTGGGAAGCATCACTTTCCCGTTTACCAGTGACGAAAGCATGTTTTATCTAAGGAAATGGCTTTTTTACAAGGATGGCAAGGAATTTGCGACGAGCGAGGGCTTCAAGACGGGTTTTCTTCAATGGTCGAAAACCTGGTCGCCAGTCTGGAACGAAGTCATGAACATTGATCTGCCCAAGACCTTGCAGAGCGTTGACTGCCCCGTGTATTTCTTCGTCGGCAAGAACGACATCCAGACCTCCACTCGCATCACGCAAGACTATTTTGAGCAGTTGCAGGCGCCAAGGAAGGGGCTGTTTTTATTTGAACAGTCGGGACATCAGATACACCAGGATGAACCGGAAAAATTCCAGCGATCGATCATCGGGACCCTGCCCGCGCCAATCGCGTCGCGCTGAAATGCAAAAAGCCCAACCGGTAAAGGCTGGGCTTTTTGCTACTACATGTTCTGGCTCCCCGACCTGGACTCGAACCAGGGACCTGCGGATTAACAGTCCGTCGCTCTACCAACTGAGCTATCAGGGAAAAGAGGCCGTATTATATAGGCCAAACCTGGCGCTGTCCAGATTTCCATAGGGAAAATCTTATCTTGCGGCAAGCTATGCGCCGGCGCCGCAAAAACAAAAAAGGCCACGTTTTTCAACGTGGCCTTTCGAATTCTGGCTCCCCGACCTGGACTCGAACCAGGGACCTGCGGATTAACAGTCCGTCGCTCTACCAACTGAGCTATCAGGGAAAAGAGGCAATATTATATGTCGCTTGTTCCATATTTGCAAGACTGATACTGCATCGCCACAAACACGGCCATCGCCGACTTTCTACCACCATCAGCGCCGCACTTGCATGCAGCGCCGAAGAAGCAAGATATTAAAGTACTTTGGCGATCGCGTCAATGACGATGTCGATATTGCGCGAATTCAATGCTGCCACGCAGATACGGCCCGTGTCGACGGCGTAAATCGATTGCTCGCGCAAGGACGCCACCTGTTCCTTGGTGAGGCCCGAGTACGAGAACATGCCGATTTGCTGGCGCACGAATTCGAAGTCGTGGGCTGGCGCCTTGGCTTTCAGCTTTTCCACGAAGGCATTGCGCATTTCGCGGATGCGCACGCGCATGCCGGCCAGTTCCTCTTCCCACAGCTGGCGCAGTTCCGGCGTGGCCAGAACGGTGGCGACCACCTTGCCGCCATGTGTAGGCGGGTTCGAGTAGTTGGTGCGCACGACGCGCTTCAGCTGCGACAGCAGGCGTGCCGCTTCATCGGCGCTCGATGCGACGACGCTCAGGGCGCCCACGCGCTCGCCGTACAGCGAGAACGATTTCGAAAACGAGTTCGATACCAGCAGCGGGCCGCCCGCGTCGGCGAAGCGGCGCACCACGGCGCCGTCTTCGGCGATGCCGTTGGCGAAGCCTTGATACGCCATGTCCAGGAACGGCACCAGGCCGCGCGAGGTCACGACGCTGATGATCTGATCCCACTGGGCCACGCTCAGGTCGGCGCCGGTCGGGTTGTGGCAGCAGGCGTGCAGCACGACGATGGAGCCGGCTGGCATGGCGTTCAGGCTGGCCAGCATGCCGTCGAAGTTCACGCCATGGGTGGCGGCATCGTAGTAGGCGTAGTTATTCACGACAAAACCGGCGTTTTCAAACAGCGCGCGGTGGTTTTCCCAGCTTGGGTCGCTGATGTAGACTTGCGCGCCCGGCGCGAAGCGCTGCAGGAAGTCGGCACCGATCTTCAGTGCACCCGTGCCGCCGATGGCTTGCACGGTGACGGCGCGGCGCTCTTGAATTACGGCGCTGTCGGCGCCAAATACGAGTTCTTGCACAGCCTTGTCGTAGGCAGCGAGGCCTTCGATCGGCAGATAGGTGCGTGGCGCCGCCTGTTCGATCAGGATGGCTTCCGCCTTGCGTACGCAAGCTAACAGAGGCACTTTACCGTTGTCGTCATAATAGACGCCAACGCCCAGATTGATTTTGGCGGGATTCTGGTCCGCGTTAAATGCTTCGGTGATGCCCAGGATCGGGTCGCGTGGGGCCATCTCGATGGCGCTAAACAGACTGGCAGAAACAGTTGGGTTCGTCATGATAAGATTGGATTCGATTGGAAGCAGGTTCACAGCGGAGTTGTAGACAGCGCCCCAAAATACAACGCCAGGGCCGCCAGCAGAGCACTATTCTAACAAAGGTCTGATTCACATGCCCGAATTATCTACCGCCAGCGAGGCGGAAAGCGCAATTATCTCTTTCCCGGACTCCCCCTTCAAGCTGCACCAGCCCTTCCCTCCGGCCGGCGATCAGCCCACGGCGATCGACCAGTTATCCGAGGGGATCGCCGACGGACTGGCCTTCCAGACCCTGCTGGGCGTGACCGGCTCGGGCAAGACCTACACCATGGCCAACGTCATCGCGCGCATGGGCCGGCCCGCCATCGTCTTCGCGCCGAACAAGACGCTAGCGGCGCAGCTGTACAGCGAGTTCCGCGACTTTTTCCCGCAAAACGCGGTCGAATACTTCGTCAGCTACTACGATTACTACCAGCCCGAAGCCTACGTGCCGCAACGCGACCTGTTCATCGAAAAGGACTCGTCGATCAACGAGCATATCGAGCAGATGCGCCTGTCGTGCACCAAGTCGCTGATGGAACGGCGCGACGTCATCATCGTCGCCACCGTCTCGGCCATCTACGGTATCGGTAACCCGAACGAATACCACCAGATGATCCTGACGTTGCGCGTCAAAGACAGGGTCGCCCAGCGCGACGTCATCGCGCGCCTGATCCAGATGCAGTACACGCGCAACGAAGTCGATTTCGGCCGCGGCACCTTCCGCGTGCGCGGCGATACCATCGACATCTTCCCCGCCGAGCATGCGGAACTGGCCGTGCGCCTGGAAATGTTCGACGACGAGATCGAATCGATCCAGCTGTTCGACCCGCTGACGGGCAGAGTGCGCCAGAAAATCCCCCGCTTCACCGTGTATCCGGGTTCGCACTATGTGACGCCCCGCTCCACCGTGCTGCGCGCCGTGGAAACCATCAAGGACGAGCTGCGCGAGCGCCTCGAGTTCTTCCGCAAGGAGAATAAGCTGATCGAAGAGCAGCGGCTGGAACAGCGCACGCGCTTCGACCTGGAAATGATGGCCGAAATCGGTTTTACCAAGGGTATCGAGAACTACTCGCGCCACCTGTCCGGCGCGCTGCCGGGCGAACCGCCGCCGACCCTGGTCGATTATTTACCGCCCGACGCCTTGATGTTCCTCGACGAGTCGCACGTGCTGACGGGCCAGCTGAGCGCCATGTACAACGGCGACCGTTCGCGCAAGACGAACCTGGTCGACTATGGCTTCCGCCTGCCGTCGGCGCTCGACAACCGTCCCTTGAAATTCGAGGAATTCGAGCAGAAGATGCGCCAGACCGTGTTCGTCTCGGCCACGCCGGCCGAATACGAAAAGACGCATTCCGACCAGGTGGTCGAACAGGTCGTGCGTCCCACGGGCCTGGTCGACCCGCAGATCATCGTGCGCCCGGCCAGCAGCCAGGTGGACGATCTGATGTCGGAAATCGTCGAGCGCATCAAGAAGGACGAGCGCGTGCTGGTGACGACCTTGACCAAGCGCATGTCCGAGCAATTGACGGAATACCTGGGCGACCATGGCATCAAGGTGCGTTACCTGCACAGCGATATCGAAACGGTCGAGCGCGTGGAAATTTTGCGCGACCTGCGCCTGGGCACGTTTGACGTGCTGGTGGGGATCAACCTGCTGCGCGAGGGCCTGGACTTGCCGGAAGTCTCCTTGGTCGCCATCCTCGACGCGGACAAGGAAGGCTTTTTGCGTTCCGAACGCAGCCTGATCCAGACCATCGGCCGCGCCGCGCGTAACCTGAACGGCACGGCGATTCTGTACGGCGACCGCATCACGGATTCCATGCGCCGCGCCATCGACGAGACGGAACGCCGCCGCGCCAAGCAGATCGCTTTCAATACGGCCAACAACATTATCCCGATCGGAGTGAAGAAATCGATCCGCGAAATGATCGACGGCGTCTACAGCCCGCAGGAAGCGCGCGAAACCCTGCAAGTGGCGCAGGAAGCGGCCAAGTTCGAGTCCATGAGCGAGAAACAGGTCAGCAAGGAAATCAAGCGTTTGGAAAAACTGATGGTCGACCACGCCAAGAACCTGGAGTTCGAAAAGGCGGCGCAAGTGCGCGACCAGCTGCACATCCTCAAGCAGCAGCTGTTTGGCGCACCGGGTACCGACAATGTGACATCGATACTGGGTAGGTCGGATTAGGCCCAGCGGGCCGTAATCCGACAACATCGTTGGCGCTGGTCGCGGTGTCGGATTACGCGGCCTTGCCGCTAATCCGACCTTGTATTATTCCCTTCATGCCGTTCGTGATATTGCGAACGGTATCGACCGCTGTCAAAATCTTGGTAGGCATATCAAGACCGGGTAACTGGATGCCGTATCCGCCCTTAGGCTTCGAGCCAGTTTCGTAGATCTCGCACCAGTTACCCATCCTCAATGTCAAGATCGGACAGTATCTTTGGCACCGGCATGCCGGTTAGCCCGCATTCACAAGGTAGATCGCAAGAGGACCACAGCATGTTTAATTTAGGAATCGACGTTGCCAAGGCGAAGCTCGACTGCGCGCTGCGCCTGCCTAACGGAAAACACCGTAACAAAGTAGTAGAAAACAATCACAAAGGATTCATCGCACTCAGCGAATGGCTGCTCAAGCAGGATGCCGGCAGCCCGCGCGTCTGTATGGAAGCGACCGGCACCTACTGGGAAAAGGTGGCCGAATATCTGGCAGGATGTGGCATGCTGGTCAGTGTCATCAACCCGGCGCAGATCAAGGCCTTCGGCGCTTCGCGCCTGGTGCGCACCAAAACGGACAAAGTCGACGCGCAGCTGATCGCCGACTTCGCCCATGAACGCCAGCCCGAGCCGTGGCTGGCACCGTCGCCTGCCGAACAGGCACTACGCGCCATGGTGCTGCGCCTGGAAGCCTTGCAGACCATGCGCCAGCAGGAATGCAACCGGCTCGATGTGGCACGTGAAGCCGTGCGCAAAGGCATCGTCGATCACATTACCTGGCTCGATGGCCAGATCAAGGAGCTGATCCAAGCCATCAAACGGCATATCAATGACGACCCGGATTTACGCGGCAAGAGTGAGCTGCTCGACACCATTCCTGGTCTGGGCGAGCGGTCGATTCCGGTGCTGCTGTCCTACTATGCCAATCCCGAACGCTTCGACAGCGCCAAGCAAGCCGTGGCGTTTGCGGGACTCGACCCGCGGCAACACGAGTCAGGCTCCAGCGTACGTGGCAAGCCACGCATGTCGAAGGTCGGCCACAGCTTCCTGCGCAAAGCCCTGTACATGCCAGCCATGGTGACCGTGCACCGGACAGCCTGGGGCAAGCGCTTCGGTCAGCGCCTACGTGCTGCTGGCAAGGCAAAGAAACTGATCATCGGCGCCATGATGCGCAAGCTGGTGCATGTAGCATTCGGCGTGCTCAGGTCGGGCAAAATATTTGATCCGACCTTGCACGCCGCTTGACGGGGATAACAGTATCTACTTGAAAAGCCTTGACCGCACCAGCGAGTACAGGATTGCTGCCCATGGGTTTGCCCTACTCCGGCAGCGAATAGTCGATGTCGTAGAAATGCTGGCCGTTTTCAATGCGGATGGCCAGCGTCCCGCTGATGCCTGTCAGTTGCCCCGTGCCGGAATGGGGCACGATCACGATGGACAGCGTCTGCTGGCCGTCGGCCATCGTGCCCGCATGCTGCGCCACGAAGCTGCCTTGCCTGCCTTGCAGCTCGCCCGTGATGGCTTCCATGGCGACATAGCCGGCCGCGCCTTTGGTGTCCGTCACGGCGCTGAGCATCTCGCCTTTGGCCGTGGCGACCAGGTCGCCGGCATACACTTTGTCGAGCAGCACCTTGCCCAGAGTCGTGCGCCCCGAGCGCTGGGGCGCTGCGGCTGGCGTCATGGTGATGCTGAAACTTCCCGTGGCGTGCACTTGCATGCGATGATCTCCTTCTGCAGACGAGGCGGCGCCGGCCGGCGCCACCGATAGACAACATGCGGCCAGCACCAGGCCCGGCAAGCTGTATGATTTCATGATTCCCTTTCAATCGATGCGAGAGAGCCATCCTAGTGCCGCGCAGGAGACAAATATTGGATAAAGCCGACAGCATGCGCAATGTGCTGGCCGCGCGCGGCCAGGCGCCGAAAGGCATCGTCGACCCGCAGGCGGCGGCGCGCCGCATACGGCTGGCGACCTATCCGCCGGCTGGCGCGCTGGCGCCGTTCGTCGACTACTTCTGGGTGGTCGAATGGGACAGGCGGGACTGCGCGCCGCAGACGCAGCGCGTGCTGCCCTACCCGAACGCCCACCTGGTGTTCAACCTTGGGCGCACGGCCATCCATGGCGTCGTGCGCGGCGCCTTCGACCGGCCATTGAGCGGAGCGGGCAAGGTGCTGGGCGTGCGTTTTTCGCCGGGCGGCCTGCGCCCGTTCATCAGCCAGCCCTTGTCGTCATTCACAGATACGACCATCGCCGCCGACGCCCTGCTGGACATGCCGGCCGCGCAAGCCGAGGCGCTGGTGCTGCTGCAAGCCGACGATACGGCGATGGTGGCACAGGCACAGGCGCTGCTGCTGGCAAGGCTGCCGCAAGTCGATGACGCGGCCCTGCTGGCCGCCAGGCTGACGGCCGCCGCGGCGGCCCGCAATGGCCCGGCGGGCGTGGCGCAGCTGTGCGAAAAAATGGGCATCGGCGAACGCCGGCTGCAGCGCCTGTTCGCCAACTACGTGGGCGTGCCGCCGAAGTGGGTGATCCAGCGCTACCGCCTGCAGGAAGCGATCTGGCGCCTGGCGCAGCCCGATGCGCCCGACCTGGCCAGCCTGGCGCAGGAACTGGGCTTTTTTGACCAGGCCCATTTCAGCCGCAGTTTTGCGGAACTGGTGGGCAGCACGCCGCTCGACTATCGCCGCTCGCAACGAGAGGCAGCCGCCTAGCACTGCGCTCACCCCCGCCGCCCCTGCTTGCCGATGCTCGCGCTCATCATATCGAACAGGGTGCGCGAGGCGGGCGGCATCGCGTGCTGATGCCGGCTGATCAGGCCCAGCGTCCGCTTCACGGCGGGATTGACGAGCGGCACGCCGACCACCGTGCCTTGCCGCTCCGGCAAAATCGACAGCCCCGGCACGGCCGCCACGCCCAGGCCCGACTCCACCAGCGCCAAGATACCTGACACGTGGTTGATCTCGCACGAGATCCACGGGTGCTTTTCCACGCCGGCCAGCGCCGCATCGAGCACGCTGCGGTTGCCGCTCGACTTGGCCACCGAGATATAGCGTTCGTCGACGGTATCTTTCCAGCTCAGCTTCTTGCGCTTGGCCAGCCGGTGATCGTTGCGCATCGCCAGCACGTAGGTTTCGACATAGATGGGCTGGAAATGGATCTCCGGATTTTCCGCGCCCGTGAAGCTGATGCCGAAATCCGCCTCGCCCGTCAGCACAAGATTGAGCACATCCTGCGCGCTTTCGTCATGCACGCGCACGCGGATTTTTGGAAACTGCGCGCTGAAGCGCTTGAGCACGTCCGGCAGAAAATGCCACACGGCCGATGGCACGCAGGCGAACGTCACCGTCCCGGTGCGGTGCGCGGCCAGATCGGCGACACCGAGCACGGCATCCTCGAGGCCGTTCAGCGCATCGCGCACGTTCACCAGAAACACCTGCCCCACATTGGTCAGCTGCACGCGCCGGGTGGTGCGTTCGAACAGCTTGACCCCCAGCGCATCTTCGAGTTTTTCAATGCGGCGGCTGAGCGCCGGCTGCGACAGGAACAGGTCGGCCGCGGCCTGGCGAAAGCTGTTGCGCTCGGCCACGGCCACGAAGGCCTGCAAATCATGAAGTTCGTAATTGATGCGCTGCATGCATGAATCCCCGGAAAAATTGCAATTATCAAATTATGCCATTTCAACGATGATGGGGCCTTAATGCTGAGCCTCGCCAAGAAGGCATCACCCCGAGGGAGACACCATGCGACATTGTTCCACGTTCGCGCTATTGTTCGCGGCCAGCGGCACCTGCCTGGGCCAGAGCGGCGCGGTTTTGTATGGCATCGCGGATGCCGGCATCCGTTATGGAAAAGGTTTGACCGCCGCCAACGCACCGGCGGCCGGCGGCGCCACGCCCGCCATCAGCAGCGGCATCAACAACACCAGCCGCTGGGGCCTGCGCGGCCAGGAAGACCTCGGCGGCGGCTGGCAGGCGCTGTACCGTCTGGAGGGTGGCCTGAATCTGGACACAGGCAGCGCGGCCAAATCCGACAAGCTGTTCGACCGGCAAGCGTGGGTGGGCCTCAAGTCACCGCTGGGCTCCGTGACCCTGGGGCGCCAGGCAACCTTGCTGGCCGACGCCATCGCGCCGGTGGATCCGCTGGGCATCCGCTATGCCTCATTCAATCCGAACGTCAACATCACGGGCTTGAGCAACACGGCTTTTGGCCGGCATGCGTTCGGCCAGCAATACGGCAGCAGCGGCTATGCCGACAACTTCTACCGGCTCGACAACATGGTGAAAACCAGCGCCAGCCTCGGGCCGGTGGTGGCGCGCGCCGCCTATTCCTTCGGCGAGGTGGCGGGCGCCACGTCGCCATTGTCGACCTGGGGCGGCGCCCTGACCTACCAGCAGGCGGGGCTGGCCATCTCCGGGGCGCTGATGCGCTTTCGCAATCGCGACAACCGCAGCCTCGACGCCGCCACCGTGGGCGCCGCCTACAAGGTGGACATCTGGCAGTTCAAGGCCAACCTCGGCGTCAACCGCGCCGACGTGGGCGCCGGCAAATCCGTGCGGCAGGGCGTGCTGTCCGCCGGCGTAAGCCGGCAAATGGCGCAGGACGTGCTGCTCACGACCGCCTACTACAAGGTGCGGCGCAGCGCCACGGGCCACGTCGACGACGGCTTCCAGCGCGCTTTCGCCTACCTGGAAAAAACGCTCTCGCCGCGCTCGACCCTGTATCTCGAATCGGACTACACCACGTGGCAAGGCGATGCGGCCGGCGTCACGGGAACGCGGGCCAACGACCGCAAAGGCATGGGCCTGACGCTCGGCCTCATGCACAAATTTTAACGACAGGAGAAACAACCATGCTTCAACAGACCCTCGTGCGGCGCTCCGCCCCCCTACTGGCCGGCTTCATGCTGCTGGCCGCCGGCGCGGCCCATGCCGCCGACATCCGCGTGGTCAGCTCGGGCGGCTTCGCCCAGGCCTACAAAAACCTGGCCCCCGCCTACGAGCGCGCCAGCGGCGACCATCTGGTCTCCGAATGGGGACCATCGATGGGCACCACCAAGAATGCGATCCCGGCGCGCCTGGCGCGCGGCGAGCAGATCGACGTCGTCATCATGGTCGGCGACGCGCTCGACAAGCTGATGCAGGAAGGCCGCCTGGTCCCCGGCAGCAAGGTGGTGCTGGCCAATTCGCCGATTGCCTGCGCCGTGCGGCGCGGCGCGGCCAAACCCGACATCAGCACCACCGAGGGCTTGCGCAGCGCCTTTCTGAAGGCGGGCAAGGTCGCCTATTCGGACAGCGCCAGCGGCGTCTACATCGAGACGCAGCTGATGAACAAGCTGCAGATTTCGGAGCAGATGCAGGGCAAGGCCGCAAAAATTCCCGCCACCCCCGTCGGCGAAATCATCGCCCATGGCCAGGCCGATTTCGGCTGCCAGCAGCGCAGCGAGCTGCTGCCGGTCGAGGGCATCGACATCGTCGGCCTGCTGCCGCCGGAAGTGCAGAAGATGACGCAGTTTTCGGCGGCGCTGGTCCCCGGCGGCAAGGAGCTTGAGGCCGGCCGCGCCTTGCTGCGCTTCCTCGCCGCCCCTGCCAATGCGGGCGCGATCGAAGCGACCGGGCTGGAACCGGCGTCAGGATCAACTACGCACTAGGCGACGTCACTCATCTTTCATCAATAGGTAAATCATGGCCATTCCCTCCACCGCCGCACCCATCGCCGAGGCAGCGCCGCCGCGCGCGCAGGTGCGCCCGCCCTCGCGCATCGCCACCGTCATCCGGGTGACGAGCGGGAACTTCATCGAAATGTACGATTTTTTCCTGTTCGGCTTTTACGCCACGTACATTGCCAAGGCCTTTTTCCCCGCCACCAGCGAATACGCGGCCCTGATGATGACGTTCGCCACCTTCGGCGCGGGATTTTTCATGCGTCCGCTGGGCGCCATCATCCTCGGCAGCTACATCGACCGCATCGGCCGCCGCAAGGGCCTGGTGCTGACCCTGGCCATCATGGCTTCCGGCACGGCGCTGATCGCCTTCGTGCCCGGCTATGCCACCATCGGATTGCTGGCGCCGTTCCTCGTGCTGATCGGGCGTTTGCTGCAAGGTTTTTCCGCCGGCGTGGAACTGGGCGGCGTGTCCGTCTACCTGTCCGAAATGGCGACGCCCGGCAACAAGGGATACTACGTCAGCTGGCAGTCGGCCAGCCAGCAGGTGGCCATCATCTTTTCCGCCGCGCTGGGCTACTATCTCAACGAAACCTTGAGCAAGGAATTCATCGCGGACTGGGGCTGGCGCATTCCGTTCTTCATCGGCTGCTCCATCATCCCCGTGGTGTTCTACATCCGCCGTTCGCTGCAGGAGACCGAGGCCTACCTGACGCGCAAATCGCATCCCACGTTCCGGCAGATGCTGGCGACCATCGCCCTCAACTGGCCGCTGGTGGTCACCGGAACGATGCTGATCGTGCTGACGACGGTCGCCTTCTACCTGATCACCGTCTACACGCCGACCTTCGGCAAAAACGTGCTCAAGCTGAGCACCGAGGAAAGCCTGCTCGTCACCTTGTGCATCGGCCTGTCGAACTTCATCTGGCTGCCCGTCATGGGTGCGCTGTCCGACCGTATCGGGCGCTGGCCCATCATGGCCGTATGCTCGGCGCTAACGGTATTGACAGCGTATCCGGCCTTGTCCTGGCTGGTCGCCCATCCCAGCTTCGACCACATGCTGATGGTGGAGCTGTGGCTGTCCTTCCTGTACGGCAGCTACAACGGTGCCACCATCGTCGCGCTGACGGAAATCATCCCGGCCAGCGTCAGGACGACGGGCTTTTCGCTGGCCTACAGCCTGGCCACGGCGCTGTTCGGCGGCATGACGCCGCTCGTATCGACCTTGCTGATCGAGAGCACCGGCGACAAGGCGGCGCCAGGCTACTGGATGGCCGGCGCCGGCGCCATCAGCCTGCTGGCGACGTGGCTGATCTATCGCGGCATCGTCAGAGAGCGCCATCCGCTCCCGGCATGATGTTACGGCCAGGCGGGCCGGCGCATGTGGAACAGGCTGTCCGGCCCGATCTCGAAATAATCGGCCGGACCGCCGCCGCGCAAGATCGGTGCGGCGGCCGCCGTGTCGTACACGCCATCGCTCAACAGGTGGCGCGCGATGTGCACGCCCACCACTTCCCCCAGCACCAGCCAGCTGCCGACACCGTCGCCATTGACGCCTTGCAGCTCGATGATCTGCGTGCGCCGGCATTCGAAGGAGACGGGACTTTCGGCCACGCGCGGCACCTTGACGATGCGCGAGGCGGCCGGCGTCAGGCCGGCCAGCGCGAATTCATCGACCTCGGGCGGCGCCGGCGCGCAGCTGATATTCATCGCGTCGGCCAGTGGACGGGTGGCCAGGTTCCACACGAATTCGCCCGTCTGTTCGATATTGCGCAAGGTATCCTTGCGGCCGATGCTGGAAAAACCGATCAGCGGCGGATGGTAATTGAAGGCGTTGAAAAAGCTGTACGGCGCCAGATTGAGCACGCCCTCGCTGCTGCGCGAGGCGATCCAGCCGATGGGCCGCGGCCCCACGATGGCGTTGAACGGGTCATGCGGCAGGCCATGGCCCTGTGCAGGTTCATAAAAGTGAATGTTGTCGGCCACGCGCGTTCCTGAAATCGAAGTCATGGGCGCCCGGGATGGAACGCCTGGAGCGACAGCTTACTGGAATTGCCGCCACCGCGTTGCCAGCCCGCCGGCGCCAGGCGCGCTCGCGCACGCATCATGACAATTGTATGGCGCGCAGCACCACGCCTCGCTTATGATGGGACAACTCAACCCTTATCATTCCGCTACCGCCCATGCCTACCCTCACGCTGCATCAGAAAGTGTTCCTGCTCCTCCTGAGCATCGTCACCATCGGCTTCGGCTGGATACTGGCGCCGTATGCGGGCGCCATCTTCTGGGGCGTCATCCTGGCGATCCTGTTCGCCCCCGTGTACCGCTGGCTGCTGCGGAAAACCAAGGGCCGCGCCGGCCTGGCGTCGCTGCTGACCTTGCTGCTGATCATCGTCATCGTGATCCTGCCGCTGTCGCTCATTTCCGTGTCGCTCGTGAACCAGGCGGCCAGCGTCGTGGAAATGGTGCGTTCGGGCGAAATCACGGTAGCCATGTTCTTCGATAAAATCATGGCGGTGCTGCCGCAATGGCTGATCAATTTGCTCGACCGCTTCAACCTGACCAGCCTGGCCAGCCTGCAGGACAAGCTGGCCGAGGGCGCCACGCAGGTGAGCCAGGTGGTGGCGGTGAAAGCCATCAATGTGGGCCTGTACACCTTCGAATTCCTCACCAGCCTGTGCATCATGCTGTACCTGCTGTTTTTCCTCATGCGCGACGGTTCGACCCTGTCGGCCCGCATCAAGGGCGCCGTGCCATTGAGCCGCAAGTACAAGCAGCGCCTGTTCACCAATTTCACCACCGTGATCCGCGCCACCGTGAAAGGCAACATCCTCGTGGCGATCGCCCAGGGCGCCCTCGGCGGGCTGGCGTTCTGGTTCCTCGACGTGCCGGCGCCCCTGCTGTGGGCCGTGCTGATGGCGTTCCTGTCGCTGCTGCCGGCCGTCGGCGCCGCCCTCGTCTGGGCGCCCGTGGCCGCCTATTTCCTGGCCACCGGCGCCATCTGGCAAGGCGCGGGCCTGGCCGCCTTCGGCGTCTTCGTCATCGGCCTGGTCGACAACGTGCTGCGCCCCATTTTGGTCGGCAAGGATACCAAGATGCCCGACTACGTGGTGCTGCTGTCGACCGTGGGCGGCATGGCCCTGTTTGGCCTGAACGGTTTCGTCATCGGCCCCGTGGTGGCAGCGCTGTTCATTGCCTCGTGGGATCTGTTCGTCTCGGCCAGCGAATTCCAGGCCGAGGATTGAGTCGTGGCGGCCTGGGCAGGCGGGAAACAGATGCGCATCGACCTTGCAGGACAAGCGCATGATTTTTCTCTCGGCCAGCGTTCCCATGGCCGCTACATCGCCGCGATTATCGTGCTGCACCTGGCGCTGTTCTGGGTAGCCACGCGGCCCGCACACACAAGCGTCGAGCACGATGAGCGGATATGGCTGCAGCTGATGCCGCCACAGCGGCCAATGCAACGCTTCATTCCCCCCGCCAAGCCCGATCCGGCGCCGGCACGCGCGCCAGCCCTTCCATCGAGCGCGGCAAGCGTGTCGCCGCCAAAGAAGGCGACGGCATCGGTGCAGGACCAGCCGCAAGACGATGCCCTGCCGGCAGAACCGGCGCCTGCCGCACCCAGGACCGGCGCCCTCCCCCTGGCGCAACGGGCGCTGCAGGCAGCCGGCGCCATCGACCGCCAGCTGCGCGCCGAGCATCCGCAGGAGTTCGTGGCGCCGCCCGATACGCCGCAGACGCGCCTGGCAAAAGGATTTGCGGAAGCGCATGCGGCGGTCAAGCCGAAGTGGTTCGAAGCGGCCCGCATTGAGCTGTTCAGCGCGCCAAACGACCCGAAACGCATCTACCGCGTCATCACGGCGACCGGTGAATACTGCATCTATTTACCGGACAAAGGCAGCATGTCGCTGAACCTCAGCGCGCGGTCCGGCTACGCCGGTTTCGGCGAAGGGACGGCGGCGCCTTGTCCCATCCGGTTTTAACAGCGGTCGATGCAGCGCGCCTCCAATAAAACCTGCGGAACCCTGCGCTGCCGACGGCGCCACTTGCGCTTCCTGAAACAGGCGGGAACAGCCTGGCGGCAGAGTGTCCGCCGGCGCCGGCCAGCCTCGGCAACTATCCACATGAGACCGCATTTCGCATATTTATCATGTTGCAATAGTATACATTTAGCAACATGTGCGAAAATATAGTTTTTGACGCACCAGGCGCCGCGGCGTAGTGTCGGTCCTCCCGACAACCACGTAATGAGGAGCCTTCCATGGCAAATCCACTGTGCTTAATGATGCCGGTACTTCCCGGCACCAACCCGACCGCCATCGCCGCGACATTGGTGGAATACCAGGCGAAGATCAATGCCGCCCTCACCGAGATTGGTACCGTGCACTTTGCCCGTTTCACCCTGCTTGACCGCTCCCAGGCCAATCTGCTGCCCAACCTTCAATCGGTGGGCACTTCCGATACCCTGATCATCGGCGTGATCACCGAGTATGACGGCAGCTTCAACGACTACATCGAAGATTTCGTGGACCAGCTGGGCGAGGTATTCGACGCACTGCTGCAGTTTGTCGTGGGTGGCAAGGCGTTGATGCCCGTTGCCAAGCACGTGACCGCATTTGAAGCCTTCATCACGGCCAACGACGCCGCGCAGCACGTGCCCAATAATGGCCTGTATAGCGCCTATCCGCAGACCGTTCAGAAAATCCTCGCCTCGGTCTGAACCAAACACCACGCCGAGGCTGCGCAAGCGGCCCCACCACCCTGCCAGCCACCACCCCAGCCCCCGGAGACAGCATGGCCGATCCCACCATCGATTACGACGACGTGCAAGGCACGATCCTGCGCGGCTACCGCGTCAACCTGGCGCGCCACTTCATCTTCAGCATCACGGATGCGGCGCAGGCACGGTGCACCATCGCGGCCCTGCTCGACGGCAGCGACGGCTTGCCGTCCGTTACCACCGCGCGCCATATCCGCCCCAAGCCGCCCTGCTTCCTGAACCTCAGCTTTACCGCTCCCGGCCTGTCGGCGCTGGGCGTTGCCGCGACCGATCTGGCCACCTTTGACCAGGCATTTCAACGGGGTGCAGCCGACCCGGCCAGCGTCAAGGCCGTGGGCGACGTGGGCGACAGCGCCCCCGAACACTGGCTCGGCAACCTGGGGCCGGCCACCCAGGCGGGCCAGGTGCATGCGTTGTTGAGCCTGTGGGTCAGCGAATCGACGGAAGTGCTGGAGGCAAGCTCGGCCAGACTACGCCGCGCCTTTGCCGCCGGCTGGCGTGAACTGTATGCACACGACGGCGTGGCCCTGCCAGACAACCGCGTGCATTTCGGCTACCGCGACAGCATCGCCCAGCCGGACGTCGATGGCGCACCGCAGCGCAAGCACGAACACGACCCTGACCCGCTCAACAGCGTCATGACGGGGGAATTCCTGCTCGGCTATCAGAATGAGAACGGCGGCACCTACGAGGTGCAGCCACCGCAACTGTCCACCAATGGCAGCTACGCCGCCTTCCGCATCCTGGAGCAGGACGTGCCCCTGTTCGACAGCATCCTGAGCCAGGGCGCGGCCAGTTCCGGGCTCAGCACCGAAATGGTGGCCGCCAAGATGTGCGGGCGCTGGCGCAACGGCAATCCGCTCGTGCTCAGGCCGGACGAGGCCGGCCCCGTGCTGCCGGACGCCAGCCTGAACCGCTTTCACTATGTCGATGAACAGCCGGAACTGGACGACACGCTGGGTCTGAAATGCCCGATCGGCGCGCATATCCGGCGCAACAATCCGCGCGACGAAGCCGTCGTGGGCGCCTCCGCCCGCCACCACCGCATCGTGCGGCGCGCCATGCCCTACGGTAGCGAATATGATCCGGCCGCCCCCATCGCAGAGCAGCGCGGCCTGGTCGGCTATTTCATCAATGCCAGCCTGCGCAATCAGTTCGAATTCCTGATGAAGCAGTGGAACAATGAGGATATTTTCGTCAAATCGGCCGTCGGCCCGGCCGGTCCCGAGGCGGGCAATGCCACGCTCAACATCAGCGGCCAGGACGTGTTTCTGGGTGTCAACGACCCGGCCGTCAGTTCCTTCACCTTGCCCGGCGTGGGGCCCAAGGGCAGCGGCAATACCACACTGCAGCATTTCTCGCGCAGCGTCATCACGCGTGGCGGCGTGTATTGCTTCTTCCCCAGCATCACGGGCTTGCGCTACCTGGCGAACCTCGGCTAGGCGGACGGGCTAAGGAGGCAAGCGGGAACGTCCCGGACCGCTTGCCTTGATCCTGTCAGCGCGATGGACGCTATTAGGCAAACACGGGCCGGAAAAAACTGCGCTCATAACTGATGATGCAGCGCGTCTCTTCGGCATAGCGGAAGGCGGCCTGGCATTCGGCGTCCTGCATCGAGTCGCTGCGGTACTGCTCGTACAAGGCCAGGCTGGGGAACGAGAACATGGCCAGCGCCACATTGCTGGCGCCCTCGGATGGCAAAAAATAGCCGTGGTGCTGGCCGCCGAAACGTTCGACCAGCGGTATCCACAGCTTGCCGTAGGCTTCGAATTCCCGCAATTTATACGGGTCGATGATGTAACGCAGGTGACAGGTGATCATGCGGTTTCCTTGTAAACGTTCAGATCCATCAGCATGCCGGACTCCCAGGAGCCGATGGCGGTCAATGGCGAGCCAGGCACAAAATCCAGCGCGCAGGGATAGGTAACATCTTCCTGCGCCAGGACGTTTAACCCAGGCCAGGCGTAGAACAACAGCTTGCCCTTGCCGATGCGTCCCAGCGCGCTGCCGTCGGGCAGCCAGCGCAAGGCATCGCCCGTGCCGGCGCCCGCCTCCACGCGCGCCGTGGCCAGCACGCGGCCATCGTCCATCGCATGCACGGACAGATATTCGTCGCTGCCTGCGTAATGGAGCACGGCCAGGCGCGCGCCATCGGGCGATGGCGCGCACGACGCCAGGCTGGGCAGCGACAGCACCTTGCGCCCGCCGCCCGCCTGCAAGGGCCAGTCCCATACGCTGCAGTAGTCGGGCGGCTGCGCCTGCCCTTCCTCCACCGATTTGACGCCATGCAGGACCAGCAAACGCCGCCCGCCATCGATGGCATAGACACCGCGCAGCATCTCACCCGGGTGCTCGTGCTTGAACAGTACTTCGCCCGTCTGCGCATCGCGCACCCGCAGGCGGCCATCCCAGCCGCCGTCGACGAGATACCGGCCGCACGGCGACCACGCGGGGCCGCTGCCTTCGCCATCCTTTTTGTTCTGGAAGTTCACCAGCACTTGCCCCGCTACGGCATCGAGCACGGCCAGCTGGCCCGTCGTGCTCTTGATGGCCAGCCGGCCGCCATCGGGAGAAAAGGCCATGCCCGACATGTGCGCGATGAATTTGCCGCGCCACAGCTTGGTCCGCGCCGCCACGTCCCACAGGACCAGGTCGCGGCCCAGCACGGCCAGGCGCGTGCCATCCGGTGAAAAGCGCACGCCGTAGCTGCAGCCCAGCTTCAGGGGATTCTGCGCTGCCGTCATGGGCGCGCCAGCCGGTAGACGACGCTATCGAGGTCGTAATGGCGCTCCATGCCCGCGTACTGCATGCCCAGGCGCGTCATGACCTTGATCGATGCCGCATTGTCGGGATGGGCGACGGCCACCACTTCGGGCGCGCCGACGACGTCGAACGCATGCGCGACGATGGCAGCCGCCGCTTCGCTGGCATAGCCCTGGCCCCAGCTGGTGCGCGCCAGGCGCCAGCCGATTTCCAGGGGATTGGCCTTGACGCCGGAGAGGTGCTGCAGGCAGGCCATGCCCACCAGCTCACCATCGTCGAGGCGTATCATCGCCCACCACGAATAGCCCCACTCGGCCCAGCGGCCCATGGTGCGCGTGATGGCCGCGCGCGTGTCCTCTTCCGTCTCGGGCTGGCCCGCGTTCAAATAGGTCATCACCTCGGGATCGGTGTTGAGCGTGCGCATGCGCTCGTAATGGCTCTCATTGATCGGTTCCAGGCGCAGGCGCGCCGTCGTCAGTATGGTCATCGCATTTCCTTGGACGAAAAAAAAGACGATACACGATCGTCTTTTTTTTGCAAGCGCGCACGCAATTACTTGCCTGCTTCGCCCTTCTTGATCCACGCGGCCAGCTGGTGCGGACGCAGGCCGTCGTAGTCTTCGAACGGCTGGTGGATCCACGGGTTGTGCGGCAGTTCGTCGAGGAAGTAGTCGGGACGCACGACGGAGCAGCCCTTCAGCCAGATCACGGCCGATTTGACTTCGGTCACGTCAGGGAAGTTTTCCTTCAGGTGACGCGTGACCTTGTCCAGGGTGACGCCCGAATCGGCCAGGTCGTCGACCAGCAGGATGCGGCCGGCCAGCGGGCCCTTGGTCATCGTCATGTACTTGGCGATATCGAGGTCGCCGCGCACCGTGCCCGCGTCTTCGCGGTAGGAGCTGGTCGACAGGATGGCCAGTGGCAAATCAAAAATGCGCGAGAAGACGTCGCCGGGACGCACGCCACCGCGCGCCAGGCACAATACCTGGTCGAATTTCCAGCCCGATTCGTAGACCTTGAGCGCCAGGCGCTCGATCAGGCGGTGGTATTCTTCCCAGTTGACCCAGAGATGTTGATCGTTCGATTGTGGGGTAGTCATGATAGTGGAATCTTATTATTAGCGTGATTAAAAAAATCCGCCTTGCGGCGGATTATGTCCAGCAGCTTACTCGAATGGGTGACGCAGCACGATCGTTTCTTCACGATCCGGACCGGTCGAAACCATGTCCACCGGTACGCCGACCAGTTCTTCGATGCGCTTGATGTAAGCGCGCGCCGTTGCTGGCAGGGCTGCCAGCGATTTCGCGCCGACCGTGCTTTCCGTCCAGCCTGGCATCTCTTCGTACACCGGCACGCAACGGGCGGCTTCTTCAGCGCCCGATGGGAAGATGTCCGTGGCTACGCCGTCGATGGTGTAGCCGGTGCACAGTTTCAGCGTTTCGATACCGTCCAGTACATCCAGCTTGGTCAGGCACATGCCCGTCACGCCGTTGATCTGCACGGAGCGGCGCAGCAAGGCGGCGTCGAACCAGCCGCAGCGGCGGGCACGGCCCGTCACGGTGCCGAATTCATGGCCGACTTGCGCCAGGTGGTGGCCGACGCCCGCATCCGTTGGCAGTTCCGAAGGGAACGGGCCGGAACCGACGCGCGTCGTGTAGGCCTTGGTGATGCCCATGATGTAGTGCAGCATGCCAGGACCCACGCCCGAACCGGCGGCGGCATTGCCGGCCACGCAGTTCGACGAGGTGACGAACGGATAGGTACCGTGGTCGACGTCGAGCAGGGAACCCTGCGCGCCTTCGAACAGCAGATTCGCGCCGGCCTTGTGCGCCTTGTACAGCGCGCTCGACACGTCGGTGACCATCGGACGCAGACGCGGCACATAGGCCAGCGCGTCGTCGAGGGTCTTCTGATAGTCGACTTTCGGTGCCTTCAGGTAGTTTTCCAGCACGAAGTTGTGGTAATCGAGGTTTTCGGCCAGCTTTTCAGCAAAGCGCTTCTCGTTCAGCAGGTCGGCGATGCGGATCGCGCGGCGCGCCACTTTGTCTTCGTAGGCCGGGCCGATGCCCTTGCCCGTGGTGCCGATCTTCGCATCGCCACGCTTGGCTTCACGCGCCAGGTCGATCGCGGTGTGGTAAGGCAGGATCACGGGCGCCGCGTCCGACACTTTCAGGCGGGAAGCGACTTCGACGCCGACCGCTTCGAGCTTGTCGATTTCACGCAGCACGTCCGGCACGGAAACGACCACGCCGTTGCCGATGTAGCAGGCGACGCCTGGACGCATGATGCCCGACGGGATCAGCTGCAGCGCGGTTTTGACGCCGCCGATGACCAGCGTGTGGCCTGCATTGTGGCCGCCCTGGAAGCGCACCACACCCTGGGCGTGATCGGTCAACCAGTCGACGATCTTGCCTTTACCTTCATCGCCCCATTGGGTGCCGATGACAACGACGTTCTTTGCCATAATTTTCTTTGACATCACTTAACCTAAGTTTTTAAGAATCCAGCTACTACCATTATCGGCAAGTACCAGCACGCGATCGCACTCGAACTCGTCTTGTTCATTACTGTGACCCGGCATACTCTGGATCACGACCTCGCCCGCCTTGCGCAACTCGGCGATTTTTTCCTTCAATTCTGGCGCGCTGCCCCACGGCGCGCGGATCGAATGCTTCCGTTCCGCGGTCGGCAACAGGCGCGCCAGTTCGCGCAAATCGAGCGAGAAGCCGGTCGCGGGACGTGCCCGGCCGAACGCTTCGCCGACGTGGTCATAACGGCCGCCGCGCGCAACCGCGTTCGGCAAGCCTGGTACATACAGCGCAAACATCGCGCCACTTTCATATTGGTAGCCGCGCAGGTCGGCCAGGTCGATCGCCACTTCGGCGCGGCCCAGCGCGGAGCCTGCCAGCGCCGCCAGCTCGGCCAGCGCTTTCAGCACGCCCGGCAGCGGCGGCAGCACTTCGCGCGCACGCGCCAGCACGTCGATGTCGCCGTACAGGTTCGGCAAGGCCAGCAGCGCATCGCGCGTGACAGCATCGTAGGATGCGGTCAGGGCGCGCAGGCCCGGCGCATCTTTCGCGCGCAGCAAGGTGTACAGCGCAGCTTCGTCGCGCACGGCGGCGGCGTCTTGCGCAATGATAGCGCGCAACAGGCCGACGTGCGACAAATCCAGGCGGACGCTGTCGAAACCGGCCAGTGCCAGCGAAGCGAGCGCTAGTTCCTGGATCTCGGCATCGGCTTCCAGGCCGGCGTGGCCATAGATTTCGGCGCCGATCTGCAGCGGCTCGCGGGTGGCGTGCAGACCCGACGGACGGGTATGCAGCACGCTGCCGGCGTAGCACAGGCGGGTGACGGTGGCACGGTTGAGCAGGTGGGCGTCGATGCGCGCCACTTGCGTCGTCATGTCGGCGCGCAGGCCGAGCATGCGGCCCGACAGCTGGTCGACCAGTTTGAACGTGCGCAGGTCGGTATCCTTGCCAGCGCCGGTCATCAGCGATTCCAGATACTCGAGCAGCGGCGGCATCACCAGTTCATATCCGTACAGACGGAAATTATCCAGCATGAGGCGGCGCAGCTCTTCGATCTTGCGCGCTTCCGACGGCAAAACATCGGCAATATTTTCGGGCAAAAGCCAATTCGGCATGAGGGAGCGAGATACGGAAGAAAGTTGAAAAATGCATCATGCGAGGCAGCAGCGGGCGCGCCAGGCAAGAGGCCGAACCTGATATTTTACGCGAAAACACGGGCCTTTAGGGATAAGTTGTCCGAAACGCTGCCGCACAGCCCTAAAAACACCGCATTTTACGCCTTCCCGCAACAGCCTGGCGGGCACAAAAAAACGGGGCCGGCATCGATGCCGGCCCCGCTGCCGCCACCCGGTCTTGCGGCCGGGGGCAGTGTCGATGCTGTTTTACTTCTTGGACGGAGCGGCCGTGCCGTTACCCTTGAAGTACTTGAAGAATTCCGAACTTGGATCGACCACCATCACGTCGCCCTTGTCCTTGAACGTGGCGCGGTAGGCTTCCAGGCTACGGTAAAACTTGTAGAACTCCGGATTCCGGCCAAACGCTTCCGCATACACTTGCGATGCCTTGGCGTCGCCCTCGCCGCGGATCTTCTCGGCTTCGCGGTACGCTTCGGCCAGGATCACCGTGCGCTGCTTGTCGGCGTCGGCGCGGATTTTCTCGGAGTCGGCCGAACCGGTCGAACGCAGCTCGTTGGCCACGCGCACGCGCTCGGACTTCATGCGCTCGTACACGGAGTTGTTGATCTGCTCGACGTAGTCGACGCGTTTCAGGCGCACGTCGACGATGCCCACGCCGATGGCCTCGGCCTCGGCGGCCACCTTGGCCTTGATCGCCTGCATCACCTTGCCGCGCTCGCCCGAGATCACTTCGCGCACCGTGCGCTTGGTGATTTCATCATTCAGCGCGGCCTTGACGATTTGCGACATGCGGTTGCGGGCGCGGCTTTCATCACCGCCAAAGCTGCGGAAATAGGTCTTCGGATTGACGATGCGCCACTTCACATACGCGTCGACGAGAATATTCTTCTTCTCGGCCGTGATGAAACGCTCCGGCTCCGGCGTGTCGAGCGTCAGGATGCGCTTGTCCAGGTAGATGACGTTCTGGAATGGCGGCGGCAGCTTGAAGTACAAGCCTGGTTCGCTGATCTCGTCCTTGACTTCACCGAGGGCGAAGACGATGGCGTATTTACGCTGATCGACGACGAACACGGTCGAGGAAAGGAGCATGATCGCGATAAAGCCCGCGATCAGGGCGGCGACGATACGGTTCATTAGCGGCTCTCCCGTTCACGCGAAGAGCGGCTGTCGCGACGCGAATTGACTTCTACTGTCTGCATGGCTTCCTGTGGCATTACGGTATTGGCTGCGGGTGCGGCCGCTGTGGCGCGCGCTGCCGCGGCCGAGGCGTCCGACGCCGCCTGCTGGGCGATCAACTTGTCGAGCGGCAGATACAGCAGATTGCTGCCCGTCTTGGCGTCAACCATGACCTTGCTGGCACTGCTGAACACTTGCTGCATCGTTTCCAGGTACATGCGGTCGCGCGTGACGGCCGGCGCCTTCTGGTACTCGACCAGCACCTGCTTGAAGCGCGACGCATTACCTTCGGAGTTCTCGGTCACCATGGCCCGGTAGGCCTCGGCTTCCTGCACCAGGCGGAATGCCGCGCCGCGTGCTTTCGGAATGACGTCATTGGCGTAGGCCTGACCTTCATTCTTCTGGCGCTCACGGTCCTGGCCTGCCTTGACGGCATCGTCGAAGGCGGCTTGCACCTGCTCCGGCGGCTGCACGGCCTGCATCGTCACGTTGTTGATCAACACGCCAGACTTGTAATCTTCAAGAATCTGCTGCATCAATTTTTGCGTGTCGAAGGCCACTTTTTCGCGGCCTTCATACAGCACGAAATCCATCTTGCTGCGGCCGACCACTTCGCGGATCGCCGTTTCGGCGACCTGGCGCAAGGTGTCTTCCTGGTCGCGCAGGCTGAACAGCCATTCCACCGGATCTTTCAAGGTGTACTGCACCGCGAACTGGATGTCGATGATGTTTTCATCGTCCGTCAGCATCAGCGACTCGCTGGCCTGCTTGTTGCGCAGCGACGTGCGATAGCCAACTTCCACCGTGCGCACCTGCGACACGTTGACGGTTTCATCGGTCTGGAACGGATACGGCCAGCGCCAGTTGAGACCGGCCGGCGCCGTGCGCGTGTATTGGCCAAACGTCAGCACGACGCCGCTCTGGCCCTCTTGCACGATGAAGGCGCCGCTGGCGAGCCAGATGAAGACGGCGATCACGCCGACCACGCCGGCGGTGATGCCGGCGCCCTTCATGTCGGGACGCGGACCACCGCCACCACCGTTGTTATTGCCGCCGTTGTCGGGACGGTTCTTCTGTCCGAAAAAGGCGTTCAGGCGCTGATTGAAATCGCGCCACAACTGATCGAGGTCCGGCGGACCTTCGCCGGGCTTTTTGCCTTCTTGGGCTTTCTTGCCGTCGTCCTTGCGATTGCCCCAGCGGGGATCGTTCAGGGACAACTTCAAGCCTGTTTTTTTGAGTAGGGAGACAAGCATAACTATCGTGTTCCGACTTGGGAGTGAGTGGAAATCCTATCGTCCTCGCCAGGCTCTTCGTCCTGGTCCGGGGCGGCGCCATCGTGCTGGTCGTACTGACCGTCAAACTGATCTTCCTGCGGTGCTGCGTCGTTCTGATAGAGGTGGGCCGAACGAGGCGCCTTCCTGGCCATCTCGACGATCGCATCGCGCAGCAGGTCGAGCCCGCTGCCCTTCTGCGCACTGACGAACACGCGACTGATCGTAGCATATTCATCGCGTTCCACCGAAGGCTCCAGCCCGGCCGCATCGATCTTGTTCCACACGAGGATTTGCGGAATATGATCGGCGCCGATCTCTTTCAAGACCAGGTTGACCTGTTCGATCTGCTCCATGCGCACCGGCGACGCGGCGTCGACGACGTGCAGCAGCAAATCGGCATGGATGGTTTCTTCGAGCGTGGCGCGGAAGGCCGCCACCAGCTGATGCGGCAATTCGCGCACGAAGCCGACCGTGTCGGAGATCACCACATTGCCCACTTCCTGGCCCAGGTAAACCCGGCGCGAGGTGGTGTCGAGGGTGGCGAACAACTGGTCGGCGACATACACGCCGGCCTTGGTCACGGCATTGAACAGGGTCGACTTGCCGGCATTGGTATAGCCGACCAGGGACACGGAAAATGTGTGATTGCGGCCGCGCGCGCGGCGCTGCGTTTCGCGCTGCTTGTGCAGCTTTTCCAGGCGGGCGCGCAAGGCCTTGACGCGGTCGCCGATCAGCCGGCGGTCGGTCTCGAGCTGCGTTTCGCCGGGACCGCGCAAGCCGATACCGCCCTTTTGCCGCTCAAGGTGGGTCCAGCCGCGGATCAGGCGCGTGGCCAGATGCTGCAGCTGCGCCAGCTCGACTTGCAGCTTGCCCTCGTGGCTCTTGGCGCGCTGCGCAAAGATGTCGAGGATCAGGCTGGTACGGTCGAGCACGCGCACATTCAGGCGCTTTTCCAGATTGCGCTGCTGTGCGGGCGACAGGGCATGGTTGAAGATGACGATTTCCAGGCCATCGTTGACGACGACGTCGCCAATTTCATCGGCCTTGCCGCTGCCGACGAAATACGCGGAATCGGGACTGGAACGCTTGGCCGTGATGGTGGAAATCGGGTCGGCGCCAGCCGAACGCGACAACAGCATGAGTTCCTCCATGCTGGCGGCGAAGTCGCTGTGACCGAAGTCAACCCCGACTAGTGCCGCGCGCATGATGGCAACTGATGAGTTGTGGCGGACGCCGACGCCGATGCAAACGCATCAGCGCCGCTGGCGCGGACGGGGGCGATGGAGGGTGAAAGGCGCTGGGCCGTCAAGCTCAACGCTTTACTCCGCTTCAGATTCAATATTGAGATTGACGGCACGGGCCGGCACCACTGTCGAGATGGCATGCTTGTACACCATCTGTGTCACCGTATTGCGCAGCAATACGACATATTGATCGAACGATTCGATATGGCCCTGCAATTTAATGCCATTGACCAGGTAGATCGAGACAGGAACATGCTCTTTGCGTAATGCATTGAGGAATGGGTCTTGTAACAGTTGCCCTTTGTTGCTCATAACAGCTCCGTTGTTTATGTTGTTGTGTAAGAATTGGAGGCGACTCGCTTGATTTCAAGTGCTCTCACACCTTTCAAAGAAAGAAAGATGCGTCATAGCTACTGTAACCTGTTTTCGCGATCGCTGTCGCGCATGGCGCATTAACACTTTATTATTTCCGTGCAAACAGCCATTAAATGGTGGCCGGCGCCGCATTATCTCCGCGGCGCCTTAATCTGCACTTAATTCAGCATGTAAAACATTACTTGCTTGGCGTGCGTGCAAACGGATTTTTACCCGTGCGCAGTTCGATGCGCAGCGGCGTGCCGACCAGGGCAAACGTATCGCGGAAATGTTTTTCCAGATAGCGTTTGTACGGGTCGCCGACGGCGTCGAGCGCATTGCCGTGAATAACGATCACAGGCGGGTTCATGCCGCCCTGGTGGGCGTAACGCAGCTTCGGACGGATCGAACCCTTGCGGCGCGGCTCCTGCTTCTCCACGGCCTCGATCAGGGCGCGCGTCAGCTTCGGCGTCGACAGGTCGCACATGGCGGCTGCATACGCGGCGTTGAGCGACTTCATCAATGGACCGATGTTGGTGCCCTTCAGCGCCGAAATGAAATGCATCTGCGCGAACGACAGGAAATCGAGCTTGCGGTCGATATCGATCTTGATTTCATCGCGCTCATGCGATTGCAAGCCATCCCATTTGTTCACGGCCACGACCAGCGCGCGGCCCGATTCCAGGATAAAGCCGGCGATGTGCGCGTCCTGCTCCGAGATATCCTGCTGCGCGTCGAGCATCAGCACGACCACGTTGGCTTCGGAAATCGACTGCAGCGTTTTCACCACCGAGAATTTCTCGATCGCTTCAAACACCTTGCCGCGGCGGCGGATACCGGCCGTGTCGATCAGGGTGTATTGCTGGCCATCGCGTTCGAACGGGATTTCGATCGAGTCGCGCGTCGTGCCCGGCATGTCGAAGGCGATCACGCGCTCTTCGCCCAGCAAGGTGTTGATCAAGGTCGACTTGCCCACGTTCGGACGGCCGACGAGGGCGATCTTGATGCCGCGGTCGGTCTTTTCCAGCTCTTCAGGCTCGTCCGGACGCTGCGCGAACGCCAGGTCCAGCATCACTTCGACGAGGTCGTTGACGCCGTCACCGTGCGCCGACGAGATCGCATACGGATCGCCCATGCCCAATTCATAGAATTCGGACACGACGGCCGTGTAGCGCATGCCTTCGCTTTTGTTGACCACCAGCAAGACCGGGCGACCGCTCTTGCGCAGGAAGTCGACGATGGTCTTGTCATGCGGGGTCAGGCCTTGACGGCCGTCCACGATGAATACCACCACGTCGGCCTCGGCCACGGCCTGCTTGGTCTGCAGTGCCATCTGGTGCATGATGCCTTCCTTGGCGACGGGTTCGAAACCACCCGTATCGATGACCAGGAAGGGACGTTCGCCGACACGGCCTTCGCCATAGTGACGATCGCGCGTCAACCCAGGCAAATCCGCCACCAGCGCATCGCGCGAGCGGGTCAGACGATTGAATAAAGTCGATTTCCCAACATTGGGTCGACCTACTAGTGCAATTACCGGCTTCATTGTATTACTCGACCGCGAGAGCGGTCACTGTCCCTGATTGGGTTTGAAAAATCAAATTCGAACCGGCAACAACGGGAGCCGAAACAATCGGGCTACCGTCGGTGCTGACACGACCTATTAATGCGCCATCTTCCCGTGACAGGAAGTGGATGTAACCTTGATAGTCGCCGACGGCGACGCTGCGGCCATAAGAGGCCGGCGTCGACAGGCGGCGGCGCGCCAGCGCCTCATTCTTCCAGGCGCTCTGGCCGCCTTCGCGGCTGAACGCCACGACAGCGCCCTGAGCGTCGGCAACAAACACGAAACGCTGGTCGACGGCCACGCCCACATCGGACGAGATCGGCTTGGTCCAGCGCGGCACGCCCGTGGCGGCATCGAAGCAGCCTGCCTTGCCCTGGTACGTCACGGCGCATACTTCGCCTTCGAACACCACCGGTGCGCCGGCGATGTCGGAGACGCGCTCCAGTTCGGTGGCGCCGCGCGGTTCGCTGACGACGATCTCCCAGCGTACCACACCGGTGGCCGCTGTCAGTGCCAGCAGCTTGCCACCCGGCTGGGCCACATAGATGTTGGCGCCGCCCAGCACCATGCCCGGCGCATTGCGCAGGGTCAATGCCGGCGTGGCGCGCTGTACCGTCCACTTGCGTTCGCCCGTCTTGGCGTCGAAGCCGACGATGCGGTTGTCGACGCTGCGCACGGCGACCACGCCCTGCCCCACGACAGGCGCCGTCAATACTTCGCTGGACGCCTGCGCCTTCCACAGTTGCTTGCCATCGGCGTCGAATGCCAGCACGGCGCCCTTGGCGGCGCCCACTGCGACGACCGTGCCATCGCTGCCGGCGCTCGACGTGATGTCGCTGCCGGCCTTGATGCGCCACGTCTCACGGCCGCTGGCCGCATCCAGGCGCGCCAGCGCGCCATCGGCATTGACCACGTACAGGCTGCTGCCGGCCAGCGCAGGCGTAAACGCGTACACGCCTGCCTTGCCGATCGAATACTTCCACGCGTCGCGCACGGCGATGCTCGATTTTAACTCGACCAGCTTGGCCGGTTCGACTTTCGGATCTTTCGAGGCGAACGGGTTCCAGGACGAGCAACCGGCCATCAGGGCCAACAGACTTGCAGCTACCAGCTTTTCAGTGACACGCATAAGTGTTATCCAACCTTTTTCTTGTACTTGTAAGGGCAAGGCAGGCGACGCACAACGCCGCGCTGCACAACCATCAGTGTTCCTGTCAGGCGGCAGCCTTGTCAGCCTTGGCCTTGTCTTCCGGTACCGTACCGCCGATCGCTTCCAGCTTGACCTGGATCAGCTGACGGCCTGGATTGTTCTTGTCCGTCGCGGCTATCGCGGCCAGGTAAGCCGTGCGCGCATCGGCCAGCTTGTTTTGCGCCACCAGGATGTCGCCCTTGCGGTCGGCCACGGCGCCGGCAAATTGCGCCACGGAAGCCGTCGCCAGCACTTTCAGCGCTTCATCGTAGGCTTTTTCATCCAGCAGCACGCCTGCCAGGCGCAGCTTGGCGATGGCCTTGTACTCTTCCGTGCCATGCTCGGCCACCCATTGCAGCTGGGTCTTGGCCGTTTTCAGGTCATTCGCGTCGAACGCCACCTTGGCAGCGGACAGGGCGCTCATCTGCGCATATGCCGTGCCGCCGAAACGCGACTGCATGTCGCCGGCCGCGCGCATCACCTTGGCCGTGTCCTTGGCGGCGATGGCGTTTTGCAGTTCGTCGTACAGCTGGCCCGCTTGCGCAGCCTGCGTGCGCTGGTAGTACTGCCAGCCAGCCCAGCCGCTGTAGCCTGCCAGCGCCACGATCAGGACCCAGGAGGTCAGATTGCCATTGCGCTGCCACCAGGCCTTGAGGGTTGCCAGTTGTTCTTGTTCTTCGTGATCGTATGCCATGGGTCGTCAGTTTTAATGAGTAGTTGATCGAGGGTAGAACGGTCTTGCTGCAAATCAGTGGTGGTGATGCACGTGGCCGCCAGGACCGTGGTCATGGCCGCAATCGTGGTCGCCGATGATCTGATCCACCACGTAGTCGACGACGTCGTCGAACGGCACCGTGTTCTGCTGCGCGCCGGCATCGGCTTCGCGCATGGCTTTCACCGTCGCGACATTGTTGGCGATTTCATCGTCGCCCATGATCACGGCAAACGCCGCACCGCTGGCGTCGGCCTTTTTCATTTGCGTCTTGAAGCTGCCGCCACCGTTGCTCGCTGCGCAATGTAGCACAACGTCCAGGCCCGCATCGCGAATCCGCTCCGCCAGCACGAACGCTTGCAAGCCTGCCTGCTCGCCCTGATGCACCAGATACACGTCGCACTGGGCTGGCTGTTCCGGCTCGGCCGCATCCTTCATCAGCAGCACCAGGCGTTCGACGCCCATGCCGAAACCGACGGCGGGCGTCGATTTGCCGCCGAACATTTCCACCATGCCGTCATAGCGGCCACCGGCGCAGACCGTGCCTTGCGCGCCCAGCTTGTCGCTGACCCACTCGAACACCGTGCGGTTGTAGTAATCGAGGCCGCGCACCAGGCGTGGATTGATGACGAATGGAATATTGTTGTGGTTCAGAATCTTCTGCACGCCGTGGAAGTGGGCCAGCGATTCCTCGCCCAGGTAGTCCAGCAGCTTCGGCGCGCCATTGACCAGATCCTGCATGGCAGGGTTCTTGGTGTCGAGAATGCGCAGCGGATTGCTGTGCAGGCGGCGCTTGGCTTCTTCGTCAAGCAGCTCGCTGTGGCTTTCCAGGTAGGCGATCAGGTCGGCGCGGTGGCGCAGGCGCTCGGCCGCGTCGCCGATCGAGTTCAGTTCCAGGCGGATGCCTTCCAGGCCCAGATCATCCCACAGGCGGCGGGTCATCATGATCAGCTCGGCGTCGATATCCGGGCCCGTGAAGCCGATGGCTTCCGCACCGAACTGGTGGAACTGGCGGTAGCGGCCTTTTTGCGGGCGCTCGTGGCGGAACATCTGGCCTTTGTACCACAGGCGTTTCGGGCCTTCGTACACGAGGTTGTGCTCGACCACGGCGCGCACCACGCCGGCCGTGCCTTCAGGACGCAGGGTCAGGTTGTCGCCGTTCATCGAATCGGTGAACGAATACATTTCCTTTTCCACGATATCGGTCACGGCGCCGATGGCGCGCGCGAACAATTTCGTTTCTTCCACGATCGGCGTGCGGATCTGCTGGAAGCCATAGCTTTGCAGCACGGATTGCGCCGTGTTTTCAAACAATTCCCACAGCGGAGCGTCGGCCGGCAGGATATCGTTCATGCCTTTGACGGCGGTGATCTTGTCGAGCTTTTTATTTTCGGACATAGTGTTCTTCTTTACTTTTTTATCGGATCAGGCTCAGACGGCAGCCGTGTTTCCATAGTGACTCTGTACATACTTCAAGACGATGTCTTGGAATTCCTCGACGATGCGTTCGCCGCGCAGGGTGACGACTTTTTCGCCGTCGACAAACACGGGCGCGGCAGGCGACTCGCCCGTGCCGGGCAGGCTGATGCCGATGTTCGCATGCTTCGATTCGCCGGGACCGTTGACGATGCAGCCCATGACGGCCACGTTCATCGCTTCCACGCCCGGATACGATTTCTTCCATTCCGGCATCTGCTCGCGCAGATACGTCTGGATGTTGTCGGCCAGCTCCTGGAAGGTGGTCGACGTCGTGCGGCCGCAACCTGGGCAAGCGATGACCATGGGCGCGAACTTGCGCAAGCCCATGGTTTGCAGGATTTCCTGGCCGACGATCACTTCGCGCGTGCGGTCGCCGCCCGGTTCGGGCGTGAGCGAAATGCGGATGGTGTCGCCGATACCCTCTTGCAGCAGCACGGACAGCGCCGCGGTGGACGCCACGATGCCCTTGCTGCCCATGCCCGCTTCCGTCAGGCCCAGGTGCAGCGGATAGTCGCAACGCTGCGCCAGTTCGCGGTACACGGCGATCAGATCCTGCACGCCAGAAACCTTGCACGACAGGATGATCTTGTCGCGCGCCAGGCCCAGCTCTTCGGCGCGCACGGCGTTTTCAATCGCCGACGTCACCAGCGCTTCGTACATGACGGCTTGCGCCGGCCACGGTTCGGCGCGACCCGCGTTTTCATCCATGATGCGCGCCAGCAAGGCCTGGTCCAGGCTGCCCCAGTTCACGCCGATGCGCACCGGCTTGTCGTAGCGGCAAGCCGCTTCGATCATTTGCGCAAATTGCGTGTCGCGCTTGGCGCCCTTGCCCACGTTGCCGGGATTGATGCGGTACTTTGACAGCGCGCGCGCGCAATCGGGGTAGTCGTTGAGCAGGGTATGGCCGTTATAGTGAAAATCGCCCACCAGCGGCACGTCGATGTCCATCTTGTCGAGCTGCTCGCGGATGTACGGGACGGCCGCGGCCGCTTCCGGACGGTCCACCGTCAGGCGCACCAGTTCCGAACCGGCACGCGCCAGTTCCTTGATCTGGATCGCCGTGCCAATGGCGTCGGCCGTATCCGTGTTCGTCATCGACTGCACCACCACGGGGGCGTCGCCGCCCACCCAGATCTGGCGCTGGCCGTGCGCGATCAGCACCTTGCGGCTGTCGCGCCGGCCGGATGGACCGGAGCCGATCGCTGTTTTCGAGGTAGCCATAATATTATCTTCTGAGTTTGCTTGAACGGTTACTGCAATTATTTGATGCTGACGCGGGAAATTGTGCCGCCGGCAACGGTCGGCAGCTCCAGCTTGGCGCCGCGCAAGGTTGCCTGCACCACACCTGGCTTACCCACCACCAGGGTCGCCGGGCCCGTGATATCGAACGTTTCCGTGCTGCCCGCCTTGACCATGCGCGAAATCAGCGGCGCGCTGCCAGGGCGGCGGATTTCCACCCAGGAATCCTGCTCCACCTTCAGCACCAGCGCATTGGCACCCACGGCAGGGGTAGCAGTAGCGGTAGCCGCCGGCGGCGTGACGGCAGCCGTCGCCGCTGTCGCCGGGGCTGGCACGGCCGCTGGCGGCACCACGGCAGCGGCCGGCGCCGAAGCGACGTTGGCGGCGGGTGCACCCGTCTGCGTATCGTTGCCTGGCGGCGGCGGCACGGAAATCAGGGGCACGGACGGCGACTGCACCGGCGTCAAGTCCTGGCCTGGCTTGATCAGGGTCGTTTCCACGGGGCCCACTTCCGCATGCGCCGTTTCTTTCCCGGCTTGCGAGGACAGCAGGCTGGCCGGCACATAACCGAGTTTATAGGCGCCAAAGGCGGCCGCCACGACGACGGCCACGGCCCCGGCGATCCAGAGCGGAGTCTGGTTCGACGAGCGCTGCGTCATCGACGGGAAGCGCGACTCGGAAAACGTGGCGGAAATCTCGCGCCGCACGGGCGCGGCCGGGTCTTGCGCCGGCGCCGGATGGACTTCGATCATGGCCACCAGCGGCGCCGCGTCGAGACGCACCACCTTGGCGTAGGCGCGCACGAAACCGCGCACCACGGCCACGTTCGGCAAAGCCGCCATGTCGCCCTCTTCCAGCGCGATCACCTGGCGCGGCGCCAGCTTGAGCTGGTCGGCCACCTGTTCCACCGGCCAGCCCAGCGCTTCGCGCTGCGCCTTCAACTGTGCGCCTGCCAACGCAAGATTGCCCTGGGGCTGCTGCTGAGGCGTTTCTGCCCACTCTGAATTCATTGGTATCCCTGTCTCACTCATCAAACGCCCCATTTTGATAAGCAGCATATTCGGGGGAGCCGGAATGGTGGGTGCGCAAATGCGCCCCCAGGCCAGCTTCCGCACCCGCATCCCCGAGCTTATGCTGCACCTTGATCCCGAGCCACAGCACATCGGCCGTCTGGCTCTCCATTGTCGCCGCTTTACCGAGCCGCTCAAGATAATGAGCCGCTTGCCGGTAGTCTTGCTGTTGGTAATACACGCGCACCAGACCGGCATATGTGATTGCCGCGCCAGGTGCGATGCGCTCCGCCTTGAGCCAGTAGCCGGCGGCGCGCGGGTAATCTTTCATGACCAGGCTGCACGCGGCCGCATTATGCAGCGCCAGTTCAGGCGTGCCATAGGCGGAATCTTGCAATGCGGCATCAAAATACGCCAGCGACTGCGCCGCGCGCCCGGTCTGGCACAGAAACAGGCCATAATTATTGCTCAACTCGGGATTGTGGGGCGCAAGGCGCAATGCGTAAAGAAAATCTTTTTCAGCAGCGGCAGGTTGACGCAGGGCAGCAAAAATCAGGGCGCGCATGCCGCGCACCTGGGCGTTGCCCGGCAGTAGCTGCACCGCCTGATCCGCTTCTGTCAACGCCACCGCAAACTGGTCTTGCATATAATAGGCGCTGGCCAGCTGCAAGCGCAAGGCGGCGCGCTGCTCGACCGATGCGGCTTGCTCCTTGTCCGCGGTGGAAGCACAGCCGGCCAGCAGCACGCCCAGGCTGACAACAGCCGCGGCAAGTACGCCAGGATAAGCCATGCGTCCCCGCATCAGGAGCGGATCTCCACGATCTTGCCGAAATTGGCGCCAAATTTCTGTTGATACTCAGTCATTTTTTCCATGCGCTCCTGCACCCGGGTGCGATCCTTGACTTCGCCGGCCAGCTGGCCGCAGGCCGCATCGATATCGTCGCCGCGCGTCTTGCGCACGGTGGTGATGATGCCGCCATCCATGAGGACTTGGGCAAAGGCCTTGATGCGCGGGTTTTTCGAGCGGAACAGGCCCGACTCGGGGAAAGGATTGAACGGAATCAGGTTGAACTTGCAGTTCACGCCAAACTCGCGGTCTTGCACCAGCGCCAGCAGTTCGCGCGCGTGCTCGTCGCTGTCGTTGACGCCGTCGAGCATGCAGTATTCAAACGTGATGAAATCGCGCGGAGCGAATTCCAGGTAGCGCTTGCAGGCCGCCATCAATTCCTTCAGCGGGTATTTCTTGTTCAGTGGAATCAAACCGTCGCGCAAGGCGTCGTTCGAAGCGTGCAGCGAGACGGCCAGGGCCACCGGCACTTCCTGCGACAGCTTGTCCATCATCGGCACCACGCCCGAGGTCGACAGGGTCACGCGGCGGCGCGACAAGCCGTAGGCGTTGTCGTCGAGCATCAATTTCAGGGCCGTGACGGTCGGCTCAAAGTTCAGCAGGGGCTCGCCCATGCCCATCATCACCACGTTGGTGATCTGGCGCTCGCCTTTCGGGCCAGGCTCGATGCCCTTGGTACGGCGCAATTCGAATTCCGCCATCCACAGCTGGCCGATGATTTCGCCGACACTGAGGTTGCGGTTGAAGCCTTGCTTGCCCGTCGAGCAAAAACGGCAGTTCACGGCGCAGCCGGCCTGGGTCGAGATGCACAGGGTGCCGCGGTTTTCTTCCGGAATGAACACGGTTTCCACGGCATTGCCATTACCCACGTCGACCAGCCACTTGCGCGTGCCATCCGTCGACGTATGGTCGCTGATGATGGCCGGGGCGCGCACTTCGGCGCGCGTGGCCAGCTTGTCGCGCAGCGACTTGGCCAGGTCCGTCATGGCGTCGAAGTCGGAGGCGCCGAACTGGTGTATCCAGCGTTGCAATTGTTTCGCACGAAACGGTTTCTCTCCCAACTCGGCGCAATAGGCGATGAGTTGCGCGGGATCGAGGTCCAGCAAGTTGGTGAGGGTCGTCGTATTCATGATCTTGTCTATTCTAAAAATCCGTCCCCGCGCGCATCCGGAGCGAAAACTCCACAGCGCAGCGGGAACAGGGGGTGATAAGTTATTTCACAGATAACGCCAGGAAATAACGTTATCTAAGGCAATTAAGCCTTCAGTTCTGGGAAGAAGTAAGCGATTTCCACTTTAGCAGCTTCGACAGCGTCGGAACCGTGTACGGCGTTTGCGTCGATCGAATCGGCGAAATCGGCGCGGATCGTGCCTTTTTCTGCTTTCTTCGGATCGGTCGCGCCCATCAGGTCACGGTGGGCCAGAACGGCGTTTTCGCCTTCCAGGGCTTGAATCATGACTGGACCGGAAACCATGAAGTCGACCAGATCTTTGAAGAAGCCGCGTTCTTTGTGCGCTGCGTAGAAGCCTTCAGCTTGTTCGCGCGACAGTTGGGTCATGCGTGCTGCAACGATTTTCAGGCCAGCGTTTTCAAAACGCGAGTAGATTTGACCGATTACGTTTTTTGCAACTGCGTCTGGTTTGATGATCGACAGGGTGCGTTCGATTGCCATGTGTGAAAACTCCAATAAAAAGTAAGGTTTAAAACGGTAAATTGAGAACTCAATCAACCTTTGATTTTACCATACTCCACCCCATATCACCCAGAGAGGCAGGGGGCATCTTGCCGCCCCACCCCCGTTTAATGAAATCTTAAGCTGCTTTTTTGGCAAATTCCGGCCCTCATGCTATCCTTGGGTAAAGCAGTAATTTGAATTGACAACACGGAGGCACTATGAATCAGAACATGCAACGCACCTTTGACCTGTCGGGGGGCATGCAGCAAGTCCGCCATCAGGTCTTGCGCAACACTTACTGGCTGCTGGCGCTGTCCATGATCCCGACCGTGCTGGGCGCCTTCATCGGCGTGCAAATGCATTTGCCGATGCTGACCGGCGGCATGGGTTTCATCATCTTCATGGTCGTCGCCTTCGGCTTCATGTACGCGATTGAAAAAACCAAGAACTCGGGCCTCGGCGTCGCCGTCCTGCTGGGCTTTACCTTCTTCATGGGTCTGATGCTCACGCCTATCCTGACGCGCACGCTCGGCTACTCGAACGGCGGCATGCTGATCATGACGGCATTCGGCGGCACGGCCACCATCCTGGCCGTGATGGCCACCATCGCCACGGTCTCGAAGCGCGACTTCTCGGCCATGGGCAAATGGCTGTTCGCCGGCGTGATCGTGCTGATCCTGGCATCGGTGGCGAATATTTTCCTGGGCCTGTCGGCACTGTCGATCGTGATCTCCATGGTCGCCATCGCCATCTTCTCGGCCTACATCCTGTATGACGTGCAGCAAATCATCAACGGCGGCGAGACCAACTACATCTCGGCCACCCTGCGCATCTACCTGGACGTGTACAACATCTTCACCAGCCTGTTGTCCCTGCTCGGCTTCGCCGGCGGCAGCCGCGACTAAGCGCTAGGGTATGAAAACAAAAGCCGACCCTCGGGTCGGCTTTTTTACGTCTGTCGCATCTACTTGATTCTCTCCGCCACTTCCAGCAGGCAGGCGCGGGCGCGGTCCAGGGTCGGGTTGCCGCGTTGGGCCGCGTAGACGGCGTAGGCGGAATGCGAGAATTCGGGCGCGTCGCGCACGCGGTGCAGCAAGCCCGCATCGAGATACGGCTGGGCCGAGCCGATGCGGAAATAGCTGGCGCCACCCACCTCCAACAGGTAGACGAGGGCCAGCGGCCCCAGCGAGATCGACACGGGCGGACTGCTCAGTTCCGGATACGCTGCCTGGTGGTTCGCGGCAAACGCCGGCCCCCAATCCAAGTACACATAGGCATCGGCATGCATCTGCCCGTCATCGCGCGTGGTCACCATCACGAGCTTTTCCTCGGCCAGCAATTCGCTGGCCAGGCCCGGACGCTGCGGCGGGTTGTACAGCACGGCCAGGTCGAGCGAGCCGTCATGCACGGCGTCGAGCAGACGCGCGGAACTGTCGACTTCCGCGCGCAGGGCAATCTCGGGGCAATCGCGCGCCATGCGGATCAGCCAGTCGCCCAGCAGCGGCTGCCACAGACTCAGTTCGCAGCCGATGCTGATGGCGTCGTCGCGCCCCGGCGGCAAGGCCACCTGGTGGCGCGCCCGCTCCCACACCTGCACCATGGTGGCCGCATGGCGCATGAAGCGCTCGCCGGCCGACGTCAGCCGTGCGCCCGCCTTGTTGCGCACGAACAGCTGGCGCCCCAGCTGCTGCTCCAGGGTGCGGATGCGTGCGCTGACGGCCGTCTGCGTCACGTGCATGCGTTCGGCGGCCATGATGAAGCTGCCGCAGGACGCCACTTCGAGGAAGGTACGCGCTTGATTGATATCCATCAATCCATCATATCAGTTGCCGCACATCTCAACTAATGCGTTCATAACCACCCAATACCCCCCGCTTCGACAAGACCCATTGCCACAGCTGCAAGTCGCGCGCGCGGAAGGCGCCGGCGCAGGACAGCAGATAGTATGACCACATGCGGTGGAAGCGCTCGCCCAGCTGGCCAGCAAAACGCGGCCACGCCTGCTCAAAGTTCGCATGCCAGGCCATCAGGGTCTTGTCGTAGTCGGCGCCGAAGTTATGCAAGTCTTCGGCGACGAACAGATCGTCCATGGCGTCGCCGATCTGACCGATCGACGGCAAGTCGCCATTCGGGAAGATGTATTTGTCAATCCACGGATCGCACGCGGAATGGCGCTTGTTTTTGCCTATCGTGTGCAGCAGGAACAGGCCGTCGTCTTCCAGGCAGCGGTGCGCCACTTCCATGAAGGTTCGGTGGTTCTTGTGCCCCACATGCTCGAACATGCCGATGCTGACGATGCGGTCGAATTTTTCATCGGTGTCGCGATAATCCTGCAGGCGGAAGTCCAGCTGCTCGCCGCCCGGCATGCCGCGCGCATACGCTGCCTGCTCTTGCGAGATCGTCACGCCCACGCACTGCACCTGGTATTTTTCGGCCGCATAGCGCATGAAGCTGCCCCAGCCGCAGCCGATGTCGAGCACGCGCATGCCCGGCTCCAGCCTGAGCTTGCGGCAGATCAGATCGAGCTTGGCTTCCTGTGCCTCGGCCAGGTTGCCGGCATCCTTCCAGTAGCCGCAGGTATACGTCATGCGCGGATCGAGCATGGCCGCATAGAAGGCGTTGCCCAGGTCGTAGTGCTCCTTGCCCACCATCCAGGCGCGGCGCTCCGTCTGCAGATTGAACAGGCGCGCGGTCAGGGCGTGGAAGGCCAGGCGCATGGGGCGCACGTCGTCGGCCACCCTGGCGCGCAGCAGATGGCAAAAGAATTCGTCGAGCTGCTGCGCATCCCAGTCGCCGTCCATGTAGGCTTCGCCGAGCCCCAGGTTGCCGCTGGCGAAGGCACGTTCGGGCACACCCCGTTTGCGCAGCTGCATGTCCCAGGCGGCGCGGCCATTCAAATGGATGCCGGCCCTGGCCAGCAATCCGGCCGCTTCGCGCGTCAGCCGCGTGTCGAGCTGAAGTTCCGTACTAGCTGCTGGTGATTGCTGTAACTGTGTCATTTGCTGCGTGTTCATGCCCTGCCGCCTCCAGATGGTTGTCGGTGCTGGCGCCGCGCCAGCCATCAAATTATCCGCCCGCCATCGCCATCTGGATAATGAAACATCGTGGCCATTCATATCAAAATAATTGCTGAAAAATGATTTTAATCAATTATTTTATGGAAATATCTTATACAAGAAGCGCGCCGTAGCATGAAAAAAGCCGCCTGTACGGCGGCTGTTCGGGGCGGGTTAGCACTACAATCAAAAGTCGTGATTCGATGGATACTTGCTGTAAAAATCGTTATCCCATTTGAAGTTGGTAAACGCCACCGTCATCGAGACGTCGAGCGCTTCGACGAAATGCCAGCAGCCGACGGGCAGAAACAGGATCTCGCCCGGCGCCAGCACACATTCGCGCACTTGCACGTCGGCCATCAGCGGATAGCGCCGCAAGTCGATGTCGCGCCCGTCGACGGGGGTAAAACAGTGGCGCTGGTTATACACGCGCGCCACCTCGCAGGCGGCCATGATGCGCAGCCGCTTGCGCCCTTGGACCTGCGCCATGAAGTTGTTCGTCAGGTCGTGGTGGAACGGCGTCACGGTGCCGGCCGGGCCAAACCATAAAAAACCCGTGGGGCCGCCACTCTGCTCCAGGTATTCGGGCAGCTGGCCGATATCGTCCCACAGCTCACGCAGCGCCTGCCGGTTCTGCGAATTGTTATTCGCCGTCATGTAGAAATCGTTGGTCGCGCCGCTGCCCTCGACCAGGCTGGCGTACTCGCCAAAGGCCATCTTGCGCTTGTGGGCCACGCTGTTCATTTCGTACTGCGCGTCCGCTTCGCGGCCGAACTGCACTTCCACTTCGCGCTGCGCGTATTGCGCGCGGAAATAGGCCGGGCTCCATTTTTCGATGGCGGGCCAGTCGTCCATCATGCCCGTGATGATGACGGGCTGGTTGGTGGAGTAGTACTCGTCGAGGAATGCCTGCGCCGTCAATTTGTCGCGGCGGGGAATCTCGGGCGAACGCAGCTGATTGAGCTTGCGCTGGATGTCGATCACCCAGTCGCGCTTGGCCAGGCGGTTCGACAGGCGCACGGCGCCGGCCAGGTAGGGGCTTTGCAGCGCCAGCTCGATTTCGCGGCGCGCCAGGGGCTCCGCGATGCCCGCGTGTTGCAGCACCGGCATCAGCGCCGACGGGTGGCTGCCCAGCATGAGGTTTTCCGCGATCCAGCTGCGCCATTCGCGGCTCAGCTCCTGTTCCGGATGTTTTACTCCGAATGTCGATACCGCCGCCATCGCCCGCCTCCTGTTTTTTATGTGAACAAGCGGCCGGGCAGCAATGCCGCCCGGCCGCGTCTTACTCTACTCCAGTGTTACCGCACTTTCCACACCTCGGTCGCCAGCACGCCATTCGCGTCGCCATCGAGTTCCCACGAGAACGCGCCGCGCAAGCCCTGGTCCTTCACATATTTCACCTTGGTGCCGATGACGGTCGGGTCATCGTAGCTCCACCACTGGCCGCCCGCCCCCGTGTACAGGTACAGCTGCTTGGTCACGGGATGGTAGTAGCGCGTGCCAGCCTTGGCGACGAGGATTTTATAGTCCTCGATGCCCGACTCGTAGGTGCCCGGCGCCGTACCCGTGGCTGCCTGGTACAGGCCATCGCCGTTCGGCCCTGGCGCCACGCCCGTCCAGCCGCGGCCATAGAACGGTATGCCCAGCAGCAGCTTGTCGCGCGGCACGCCGGCGGCAATCATGTACTGCACCGCCTTGTCGCCCACGTATTCACGCGCCATGCCCGTCGACGGATCGGCAGGGTCGGCAAACAGCTGGGCGTTAAAGTTGGTGCTGTTTTCCCAGCCGCCGTGGAAGTCGTAGGTCATCAGATTGATCCAATCCATGTACTGCGAGTACAGGGCCGGTTCCGTGTTGTCGATCTTGTCCTTGCCGGCACCGACAGCGGCCGTCAACAGGTAGCGCTTGCCGTTGGCGGCGCCGAGCGCATCGAGCTGGCTGCGGAATTCCGCCATCAGCAAGGTGAAGTTACGCTTGTCGTTGGGGCTGACCGTGTTGTACGGCTGGCCGCCGCCGACCGGATATTCCCAGTCGATGTCGATGCCGTCAAAGATATTGGCCGCCGCGCCCACGCCACCGCGACCGCCCTGCACCGGCAAGTTGCCCTTGATGTAGATGTCGATGCAGGAACGCACCATCTGCTTGCGCAGCGCATCGGTGGCCGAACCGACGGAGAAGTTCTTCGACCAGCTCCAACCGCCCAGCGAGATGAACAGTTTCAGGTTCGGGTGCGCCGCCTTGAGTTTTCTCAGCTGCAGGAAGTTGCCCGACAATGGCGCATCCCATGGAATCGCCTGGCCATCGACGGTACGCTTCGGCGTGCGGATGTAATCGGCCTCGGCATCGCCACCCGTGCCCGCGTCCGGCGAATTCGGATTCGTCGCGCCCGGCTCCGTCTTGGTGATCATGGCGCATTCATAGCCGCCATTTTTCGGATAGATATTACCGAAAGCGTAGTTGATGAAGGTCAGCTTGTCGGCCACGCCGCTCGTGTGCACGTTCGCCACTTCATAGTCGCGGCCATACACACCCCACTGCGCGAAATAGGAACCGACTTCGCGGCCCGTTGGCGTTGGCGTTGGCGTCGGCGTTGGTGTCGGAGTAGGCGTTGGTGTTGGCGTCGGAGTAGGCGTCGGCGTTGGAGTAGGCGTCGGGGTTGGCGTCGGCGTCGGCGTGGTGCTGCAGATCTCCTGGCTGGTCCATGGCTTGCCCGTGCCGGCGGCGCCGCTGCTGGTCGACGGGTTGTCGCCCTGCGTCCAGTAGTTGGCGCGGTAATTCGTGCCCGCATAGCTGACGGTGGCGCCCGCGCTGTAAGCCGTGCCGGCCACCCACGCCAGTGCGCAGGTGCCGCCGGTTGGCGTGGGCGTCGGGGTAGGCGTCGGATTCGGTGTTGGCGCAGGAGTCGGCGTCGGCGTCGGGGTAGGAGTTGGCGTCGGGGTTGGCGTGGTGCCGCCGTCGCAAGTGCCGCCGGCGCTCCACAGGCTCGGCGTGGAAACGGGGTTCCAGCCCGAGCCCACGTGATCCGTCTGCGTCACCAGGGCCGTGTAGTTGGCGCCCAGGTAAGTGACCACCGTGCCCGCGTTATACGTGCCGCCCTCTTGCCAAGGCACGCAGGCGACGACCGTGCTGGCCGCCAGCAATTGCGAGCCAGCCGGCGCACCGGCGTCACCGCCGCCACCGCCGCATGCCGCCAGCACGCCACCGCTGGCCAGACATACCATCATATTCCTGATCGTTTTTTTGAGTATTAAATTTTCCACGTTGTCTCCTGTTCAGGTTTGCGGAAATACCACTCTGCTTCAATAAAAAGCTACCTGTGATTTTGTTTTTTGCAGTTGCAAGAACAGCATGCTGCTGAAAAAATAGGCGGTCAAGTGGTTTTGAAGTGGCCTCAAAGTGGCCAATACCACTTCGTGCAGAAAGCGTAGCGGAAGGTGCAAACGGCGTGTTGTCCTACTGGACAATGAAAAAACGGCAGAGGGAGGATGAAAAAAGACGCTGGAGCAGGAAAAGACAGACCAGTTTTATAACACGCTGTAAGTGGTATTGCGACAGCTTGCTGCGCCGCTGAATGCGGCAACGGCGGGTGCCTGCCTGGCCACCCGCCGTGTCAGGCAGACTTATTGCGGCAGATCAAAGACCGCCATCGATTCCACATGCGACGTGTGCGGGAACATGTTCACCACGCCCGCCTTGCTCAGCACATAGCCTGCTTCCAGCGCCAGGATGCCGGCGTCGCGCGCCAGCGTCGACGGGCTGCACGAGACGTACACGATGCGCTTCGGCAGCAGGTCAGGACGCACTTGCGACAGGCCGACCAGCGCCTGGCACAGGGCCATGGCGCCATCGCGCGGCGGGTCGACGAGGATGCGGTCAAACTTGCCCAGCGCGATCAGGTCGTCCGTCGTCACTTCAAACAGGTTGCGCGTCGAGAACGAGGTTTTGTCCGCCAGGCCATTGGCCAGCGCGTTTTCCAGCGCCCGCTCCGTCAGGGTGGTGCTGCCTTCGATACCGACCACTTCGCTGCCCTGCGTGGCCAACGGCAAGGTGAAATTGCCCAGGCCGCAGAACAGGTCGGCCACGCGGTCCGTCGGCTGCACTTCCAGCAAACGCAGGGCTTTTGATACCAGCACGCGGTTGATGTGGTGGTTCACCTGCGTAAAATCGACGGGCTTGAACGGCATCTTGACGCCGAATTCCGGCAGCAGGTAATGCAATTGCTTGTCGAGCGGATAGAACGGCACGGCCGTTTCCGGACCTTTCACCTGCAGCCACCATTGCACGCCGTATTCGTCGGCAAAGGCCTTCAATTTCGTTTCATCGTCCGCCGTCAACGGCGCCATGATGCGCAAGACCATGGCGGTGACGTCTTCGCCGACGGCCAGCTCGATCTGCGGCATCTGGTCGAAGATCGACAGCGAAGCGATCAAGCCACGCAGCGGCAGCAGCATGGCGGAGATGTGCGGCGGCAGGATTTCGCAGCTATCCATGTCGGCAACGAAAGCCGATTTCTTTTCATGGAAACCCACCAGCACGGCGTCTTTCTTCTTGACGTGGCGCACGGACAGGCGCGCGCGGTAGCGGTAGCCCCACGTCGGTCCATACATGGGGCGCATGATGCTTTGCGGACGCACCTTGCCGATATGCCACAAGTTATCTTCCAGTACGCGCTGCTTGATCGCCACCTGCGCCGACGGTTCCAGGTGCTGCATCGAGCAGCCGCCGCAATTGTCGAAATGCTTGCACTTGGGCGTCACGCGCATGGACGATTCGCGGTGCAGCGCCGTCATGCGGGCCATTTCCCAGTTCTTCTTTTTCTTGAACGTCACAAAGCTGACGCGCTCGCCCGGCAATGCGCCTTCGACAAACACGACCTTGCCCGGCGAACCGTCTTCGTTTTCAATATGGCCAACGCCACGGGCGTCCATGTCGAGCGATTTGATTTCGATGATATTTTCTTGCATAGCGATCAATAGGTAAGAGTGGGCCAGGACGCAGGGCCGCGCTGGAACTTGAAAGAATGGGGGAAAGGTCAGGCGCCGCGAGCGGGGCGTATGATAGCAGATGCGGGCTAGCTTAAGTCCGCAGCGCAGCTGCGCCGATTCAGCGTGCCTGAGAAAATGTGCAGGGCAAGGCGCATTGCCGAAGACAGTACGCTAGTACGGCGAGGCATTGCAACGCCGCCATGTGCGTTTTATCGGGCACGCTACAAAAGGGAGTCGCGCACGACGCCGCGCGCCGCCATGGCGCGTTTGAGTTTAATCAGGGCTTCCTGCTGGATCTGGCGAACTCTCTCGCGCGTCACGCCCATTTCCTCGGCCAGGGTTTCCAGGGTGGCCGGGTCGTCGTTATCGAGGCCGAAACGGCGCATGATCACCACGCGCTGCTTGTCGGGCAGCTTGGTCAGCCAGTCGCGCACCAGCACCGTCATTTCATGGTGTTCCGCGCGCGCGTCGGGGCTGTCTTCGCTGGCGCCGGGCAGCATGTCCATCAGCGACGACTGCGGGTCGTTGTCGAGCGGCGCGTCGAGCGAGGTGGCGTGCTCGGACAGGGCCAGGATATCCTGCACCTCTTCCACGGGACGGCCCACCAGGTGGGCGATGTCTTCCGCGGTGGCATCCTTGCCATCGTGGTGCTGGGCTTCCAGGTGGTATTTTCCGCGCAGGATCTGGTTCAGTTCGCGCACCATGTGCACGGGCAGGCGCACCGTGCGCGCCTGGTTCATGATGGCGCGCTCGATGCTCTGGCGTATCCACCAGGTGGCGTAGGTGGAAAAGCGGAAACCGCGTTCGGGCTCGAACTTGTCGATGGCGCGCATCAGGCCGATGTTGCCCTCCTCGATCATGTCGAGCAAGACCACGCCGCGGTTGATGTAATGCTTGGCGATCGACACGACGAGGCGCAGGTTGTGCTCGATCATGGTTTGCCGGGCTTCGAAATTGCCCTGCTTGGCCAGGGTGGCGTAATGCACCTCTTGCGGCGCCGTCAGCAATGGCCGCGTGCCGATCTGGTTCAGATAGTGCTGCGTGGTATCGGTCGACAGCTCGGCCGCCAGCACTTTTTTCAGTTCATCGACACTTTCGACCAGCACGCTGACGCTGGCCACTTCGCCGCCCTCGCCCGCGTCGACGGCGTCAATGCCGTCGAGTTCGCCGGCATCGTCCGTCACGACTTCGTCTGCCCCGTCTTCCGGCAGTTCCGGGTCATCGTCCAGCTGGTCGTGCGGCGCGTGTGTCATTGCTTTACCTAACGGTTAGGCAGGAATTTCGAAGGGTCGACAGGCTTGCCCTGCTGGCGGATTTCAAAGTGCAGCTTCACGCGGTCGGCATCGGAATCGCCCATTTCGGCGATGGCCTGGCCTTTGTTGACGTTCTGCCCTTCCTTCACCAGGATGCTGCGGTTATGCGCATAGGCCGACAATAAACTATTACTGTGCTTCACGATGACAAGATTACCATAACCACGGATTCCGCTCCCGGCATACATGACTTTTCCCGCGCCGGCGGCCACCACCTGCTGGCCCGCCTTGCCGGCGATATCGACGCCCTTGTTCTTGCCTTCGTCGAAAGTGCCGATGACCTTGCCTTCGGAAGGCCACATCCAGCTGATCTTCTCGTCGCCAGGCGCCGAGGCCGCAGGGGCTGCCGCGGCGGCGGCCGGTGCGGCAGCAACAGTTGCTGCCGGTGCTGGCGCAGGCTTGACGTCGCCGTTGCCGCCATCGGCGCGCAGCTCGGCCAAGGTGGCGTCGGAATACGCGCGCTTCTCGCCGCGCGGACCCGATTTCTTCGGCACGACAGGCGCGGCCGGCTTGACTTCCGTCACCGGCGGCATGACGATGGCCGACGTTTGTGCGCCGCCCGTGTCGCCAGTCGGCGGCAGCACGCGCAGCACCTGGTCGACCTTGATGTCGTTCGGGTTGCTCAAGTCATTCCAGACCACCAGGTCGCGGTAATTCTGGCCATGCTCGAGGGCGATGCGCAGCAGGGTGTCGCCGCGCTTGACCGTGTAATAGGCCGGGTCGCGGTCGCGCGGATCGCTGGCGGCGGCGCTGCTGCTCGATGGGTGGCGCTCCACGACGGGTGCCTGGACGCCGGTCGTGCCGCAACCGCTCAACAGCGCGGCCAAGGTGATGCTACATAGAAGTATGTTACTTTTCTTAATCATTCGCATGTAATTGTATGTCCTGCTTGCTAGCTGATCCGGGGATCATATGGTGCCCGGGCGCAAAGGCACGAAATGGCAGTCTTCCAGGGTCTGGCTGGTCCATTCCATTTTCCCCACCCGGGTAATGAGTTGTAAGTGTTGCAATTTAGCCCCCACCGGCGCAACCAGACGCCCGCCGGGCGCCAGCTGTTCCAACAGGGCTTGCGGGACTTCCAGGCCGGCTGCGGCAAGGATGATCCCGTCGAAGGGCGCCGCCTGCGGCAGGCCAAGCATACCATCTCCGTACTGCAAGCGCAGATTCGACACGCGCAGCGGGCGCAGATTGGCCTTCGCCAGCTCGTGCAGAGGCCGGATGCGCTCGATCGAATACACCTCTTTCGCCACCAGCGACAGCACCGCCGCCTGGTAGCCGCAGCCCGTGCCGATTTCCAGCACGCGCTGCAGGCTGCCGCCCTGGCGCATCATTTCGATCATGCGCGCCACGATGTACGGCTGCGAGATGGTCTGGTGGTGGCCGATGGGGAGCGAGGCGTCGATATACGCCTGCGAGGCCAGCGCCTCGTCCATGAACATGTGGCGCGGCACGGCCTGCATGGCGTCGAGCACCACCTGGTCCTTGACGCCCTGTTTCGCCACGCGGGCCACCATGGCGCGGCGCACGGCTTCCGAGACGAGCGGATTTTGCCGCGGCGGCGACACCACCGCCGGCTGCGCCCGCTCATTGGCGATGGCCTGGGCGCGCGACGGCGCGATGGCCGCATGCGCGCCATACGGCTGCGCCACGCCGCGCGCCGCGTTTTGCGCCGCATTCTGCGTGGCTGTCTGCGGCGTGGCGATCCGGGACTGGGCCAGCGACTGCCCCCCGCCCGGCCTGGCGGGCTTGCCGGCCAGCGAATCGAGGGTCAGGGGGAAGGTGCGCGGCTTGTCAGTCATAGTGAGCGGTCATGCCAGGCCTTTCGCCAGTGCATCGAGTTGGGTGGTATGGGTCAGGTCGATCTGCAGCGGCGTGATCGATACTTGTCCATGTTCAACAGCATGGAAGTCCGTGCCCGGCCCGCCTTCCTTGGCCGCGCCGGCCGGGCCGATCCAGAAGATTTCACGGCCACGCGGATCGAGCGCGCGGATCACGGGCTCGGCCGAATGACGCTTGCCCAGGCGCGTGGCCACCACGCCCTGCATTTGCTCGTAAGGAATGGCGGGAATGTTCACGTTCAGCAGATACGGTTTCTGCAGGGCGTCAAACTGGCGCTCGACGATTTCCCTAGCCACGCGGGCGGCCGCGTCCAGGTTGGCCCAGCCAAACTGCGACTGGGAAAAGGCGATGGCGGGAATGCCGAACAGATAGCCTTCCGTGGCGGCCGCGACGGTGCCCGAATACAGCGTGTCGTCGCCCATGTTGGGGCCGTTGTTGATGCCGGACACCACCAGGTCGGGGCGCTCGATGAGCATGCCCGTCAGCGCCACGTGCACGCAGTCGGTGGGCGTGCCGTTGACAAAATAAAAGCCGTTGGCGGCCTTGTGCACGGACAAGGGCCGGTCCAGGGACAGCGAATTGGACGCGCCCGAACGGTTGCTGTCGGGCGCCACCACGACGATGTCGGCAATGGGGGCGAGCGCGTCGGCCAGGGCCGCCAGGCCAGGCGCCAGGTAACCGTCGTCGTTACTGATAAGAATTCTCATAACGGGATTTTACCCGAAGCAATGCCAACACTGCGCATGCCGCACGCCGATAGACCGCATTATTTGTGCCGCCGCGTGGACATGGGGCGCGGCATCAGCGCTGCTCGATGCGCGCTTCCGACAAGGCGCCCTCCAGCGCCTGCACTTCATCTTCCTGCAAGGCCAGCAAGGCATTCAGGTCGCCTTGCAATTTGTACATTCTCTTCAGCTGCGCCATGCCGCGCCGGCGCAGCTTGCCCGGCACGCCCGGACGCAGCAGGCATGACTTCAAATGTTCAGCCAGTTCGCCCGCCTGCGCATACTGTTCGCGCTCGATCATGCCTTGCAACATCGAGATCATGCTGGCCAGGGTGTCCGGCTCGGCCCCTTCGTGCCCGTTGGCGCGGCCGGCCAGGATGGTTTCCTGCAAATGCCGCGCACCGTCCAGCACGCTGTCCGCATGCCCCGTGACGGGCGCGTTCAGGAGCCGGTCACTGCCGCTGAGCACGGCGTCTTCCAGCAGGCGCGCCGCCTCGCTGTCGCCCTGCTGCTGCAAGGTGCCGGCCAATTGCGTCTTGCTCTGCAAGGTATCGAGGTGGTCTTCGCCCAGCAGGCGCGCATGCACTTCCAGCACCTGCTCCTGCACGCTGCGCGCCGCGTCGAGTTCACCGCGCCGTAGCAGGGCCTCGGCCAGCTTGCGCTGGCTCATCAGGGTTTCCGGATGATCGAGCCCATGCGTGCGCTCGCGCGCCGCCACCTGGTCTTCATGCAACTGGCGCGCGCCGGCCCAGTCGCCCTGCCCGGCCACGATGTCGGCCAGCAAGTCGCGCGTGGCCAGGGTGGCCGCATGGTCGCTGCCCAGGCGCCGCTCCTGCGCCTGCAGCACGGCGACGAACAGGCGCCGCGCGCCTTCCAGGTCGCCTTCGCGCCCCAGCGCCTGCGCCAGGGCCAGCTTGCTGCGCAAGGTATCGCCATGCTCGGCTCCGAACAGGCGCTCGCGCGCCGCCACCACCGTGACCAGCACTTGCTGCGCCTGCGCCAGCCGGCCGATGCGCAACAAGGTGGCGGCGCGGCCATCCATCGCTTCCAGGGTCAGCGGATGCTCGCCGCCCAGCTGGCGCGCATAGCTTGCCAGCACCGCATCCTGCAGCAACAGGGCCGCCGCCAGTTCCCCCTGCAGCAACAGGGTTTTCGCCAGGCAGGCGCGGGCGGCCAGGGTGTCGGGATGCTCGCTGCCCAGCACGCGCTCGCGCACGTCGAGCACGTCCTCTTCCAGGAAGCGGGCTTCATCGAGCTTGCCCAGCTGGCGCAGCAGCCGCGCCATGCCGCTCTTGCACGCCAGGCTGTCGGGATGCTCCTCGCCCAGCAGGCGCACGCGGATCTCGACGCTCTGGCGGAAGGCGTCGAGCGCCAGCGCGCTGCGCCCATCCTTGCGGTACAGCTCGCCCAGGCGGGCCAGGTCGCGCGCCAGCGGCAGGGCCACGGCGCGGCCAGGCTCAGCCTGCAAGGCCTGGCGCGCCTCGCTGATGGCCCCCAGCAAGGCGATTTCACGGCTCGATTGCCAGGGAAAGTAGCCGCCCGTCAGCCACTGCAAAAAGGCTTCGAAGGTGCGCGTGAGGGAAAAGCGGTCGCCGCCCTGGTCGATGCGTACGGCCAATTGCTCGCCATACGCAAAGGTTTTCGTCTGCTGCAGCTGGACTTCGTCGAAATAGCTGTCGAGGGCGATCTGCGGCAAGCCGTAGGAAGTGCGCAGCAGGCGCTCGAACATGGGCTGGAAGCCGGCGATGCCCTTGTGCGCGTCGCCGCGGCGCCACTCGGCGCGCTGCGCCCCATCGCCCATTTCTATGCGTGAGGGCAAGGGATACACGAGCAGCGGACGCTGTTCGTCCTCATGGCTGCGGCGGTACTCGATGGCCCGCGTGACGAGCGCGTCGACGCCTTCCAGGCTTTGCCGGTTCGGCGTGAAGACCACCACCAGTTTTTTTGGCAGCAAGGTGGTGCAGATGCCGGCGCTGTCCGTGCGGCCCGTGCGCGAATCGACGAGCACATAGCGGAAATGCTGGGCCAGGGTATCGGCGAAGCAGCGAAACAGGGCCGGGCAGCTGTCGAACAGCTGATCCCAGCGCATCTGCGCCAGGCGCTCGCTGTAGCTGGCGTCGAAGCGCCCCGCGCGCATCAGGTACAGCGGACTGCCCTGGTCGACGCGCACCACGTACTGCTGCCAGTCGATGGCGTCGAGCACGCGCTGGGCCAGGGCGGCATCGTCGGCGCCCGAGCCGCGCTTGCCACCCGTCTCCAGGCTGAGGCGTTCGAGCTGCTGGCGGCACGCTTCAAAGAATTCCAGCACGCCCGGTCGCTCCTCATGCTGTTCGAAATAATGGTGCAGGCCCGGCGCTTCCATGTCCCAGTCCAGCATCAGCACGGGCACGCTGGCGTTTTCACGGCGCGCCAGCAAGACGGCGATGTTCGACAGGGCCATGGTGCGGCCGGTACCGCCCTTGTAGGAATAGAAAGTGACGACTTCGCCAGGGGCGCTCAAAGGCGGCAGGGAGAGGCGTTGGCATTCCATGACAGGACCTTTTACGTGATTAACGCGGAAAATGGGGAGGCGGAATGGCGCGCCATTCCGGTGGAATAGCGGGCAACACGAAACGGCTGCAATCGTGGCCGGGCGGTGTTGACCGCTTGAGCAAGTGGTAATGCGTGGCAATGCGCTGCACGATGCGTTCGATGTCGGGCAGGTATTGCGGGTTCGACTTCAGGTCGCCGCTGGCCAGGGTGTAGCCGGAAAAATCGACGTACAGGCCCGATTCCGTGATTTGCGGCGGCAAGCCGTCCGGATGGCGCGTCATGATGATGGGGATGATCAGATGGCTGGGCAAGTCGTACCAGGCGCGCCGCTCCTGCTCGATCAGCTGCATGGCGGCAAATTCGCGCCGCGTGTAGCCGTGCGCTTCATATTTGGGCGTGTACAGCACGATCATGCAGACGCTCTGGCACATGGCGCGCGCCACGCGCAGGTCGATATCGTCGCCGCCGCCCAGTTGTTCGCTGTCGATGAACAGGACTTCCTCGCGGTCGAGGTGCGGCTCCAGATAGCAAGCCAGCGCCTCGATGAGGTCATTCTTGAACTTGTTCATGAACGCATATTGGCCGTGCGCGTAGCTCAAGAAACAGCCGTAGCGGATCTCCATGGCATCCCCCTGTTCCCCGTGCGGCCCTGCCATCGCCGCGCCTTGATCCCACAAGGCATGAAGTCACTGTAGACCGCTGAGCAACGGCCTGTTTGCGCTGGCGCAAAGATGTGTCTGGCGTCCTGGACATTCGCAAGAAAGCCAGAAACTGGCGCGATCAAGCCGATTTCTGGCATGCCAGGCGCGCAAGCGAGCGCCGCGTGAACAACGCTACTCGCTTGATAACAAAGGGAAATATGCCGGCGCGCGAATGGCGCCGGCAAGCGGGACTTAAGCGCCCTTGGCGGGCAGGTTGCGGAAGAACTCGACCACTTCGTTTGTATCGCGCGTGCGCTTGAACGGCGGCAGGCTTTGCCAGATGCGCTTGCCATACGGCTTGGAGATCAGGCGCGGATCGCAGATCATCAATACGCCCCGGTCGCCCTCGTCGCGGATCAGCCGGCCCGCGCCCTGCTTCAGGTTGATGATGGCTTCCGGCAGCGAGTGGTGCATGAAACCGTTCTTGCCCTGCTTTTCCATCACTTCGATGCGCGCGGCCAGCACGGGATCGTCGGGCGGCGCGAACGGCAGCTTGTCGATGATGACGAGCGACAGCGCATCGCCGCGCACGTCGACGCCTTCCCAGAAGCTCTGGCTACCGATCAGCACGCCATTGCCGGCCGCGCGGAACTGATCGAGCAATTCCGTGCGGCCCTTTTCTCCCTGCACGAACAGGGGGAAGTTCAGGCCGCGCTGCTTGAATTCATCGGCCAGGCGCTCGGCCGCGCGTTTGACGGCGCGCAAGGTGGTGCACAGGAAGAAAGTGCGCCCGCCGGCCGCCTCGATAATGGGCAGGGCGCAATCGATGACGGCGTCCGTGTAGCCCAGCGAGTTCGGCTGCGGCAGGTTTTGCGGCACGAACAGCAAGCCTTGCTGGCCATAGTCGAACGGGCTTGGCCACGTATGCGACGGTTCGCCCGTCAAGCCCATCTGTTCCGAGAAATGCTTGAAATCGTTTTTCACGGCCAGGGTGGCGGACGTGAAAATCCAGCTGCGCGGCGTGCCTTCGCGCTGGTTGTTGAAGATCGGCGCGATCGACAATGGCGTTTTATGCAATTGCAGAGAGCTGGAAAACGCTTCCACCCAGAACACGGCTTCCTCGCCAGCCGTCACTTTGGCCTTCGGATCGAACTTCCAGCCGCTCAGCTGCTGCGCCAGCTCGACGCCGCGCACTCTGCACTGTTCCAGCGTTTCCGCCCGTTCCGCCTGGGTTTCCAGCACGGCCACCATGCCGTCAAGCTCATCCTTGAGGGTGTCGAGCGCGGGGAAAAAGTCGCTCGACGGGGCGATTTGCGGCAGCGACAGGCGCACGATATCCTGCGGGAAGGTCAAGCGCAGGTCGCGCGCCGCCTTTTCCACCACCGTGACGGTTTTGGCCCAGTCGATGCCGCGCGCGTGCGCGAGGCCCTCGGCCAGCACGTCGCGGCACAGTTCCAGGATTTGCGAGGTCGACACCGTGTTACCAAAGAACAAGGTGGCCGTATCGGGCAACTGGTGCGCCTCATCGAAGATGATCGTGTTGGCCGAAGGCAGCAATTCCGCCACGCCCGTGTCTTTCAGGGCCACGTCGGCAAAGAACAAGTGATGGTTGACCACCACCACGTCGGCCTGCTGGGCTTCCTTGCGGGCCTTCATCACAAAACAATCCTGGTAATACTGGCATTCGGCGCCCATGCAGGTGTCGCGCGTGGACGTCACCAGGTTCCAGATCATGGCGTTTTCCGGCACCTTGGCCAGCTCGGCCTTGTCGCCGGAGCTGGTCATCTTGATGAAACGCGAGATTTCACGCAGATGGCCCACGTCGTCGCGCGACGTCATGCGGCCGTTTTGCAGCGTGCGTTCCAGGTGATAGTGACAGACGTAGTTCGAGCGGCCTTTCAGCAGGGCAACGGAAACGGGCGCCTGCAGCGCGGCGCGCACGGTGGGAATGTCGCGCAGGAACAATTGATCCTGCAAGTTCTTCGTCCCGGTGGAAACAATGGTCTTGCCGCCCCACATCAGGGCCGGCACCAGGTAGGCGAAGGTTTTACCGGTGCCCGTGCCCGCCTCGGCGATCAGGGTCGTCTGGCTGTCGATGGCGCTGGCGATGGCTTTCGCCATTTCCGTTTGCGAACGGCGCGGCTTGTAGCTGCCCACGGCCGGACCGAGCGGGCCACCGGCGCCAAACAGGCGCTCGATGTCGGCATCGTGCTTGCCGGGCGCCGCCTGCGGTTCGGCTGGCACATCGGCTGGCAAGGCAGCAGGCTGGCCATCTGGGTTTACTGGCAATAAATTGTGATCGGTCAAAATATACTTAGGTGAAGGCTGGACTGGACGCTACTGGCGCCCCTCAGGCGGGAACGTCGGGCACCAACTGCATTTTCAGCAAGGTGATGTGATCCTTCAATTGCAATTTGCGCTTTTTCAGGCGGCGCAGCTGCAACTCGTCATGGTGGCCATCGAGTATCAGCAACTCGATGACGGCATCGAGGTCGCGGTGTTCCACGTTGAGTTCAATCAGGCGCCGCTCTATTTGCTGTGCATCGCTCATGTGTTGCGTTCCAGGCAGTGTTGGTGACAGTGTTGGGAAACCGGCGCGCGCAGCGTACGCAGGCAGCCATCGTGCGTAGTTTAACCTGCCGCGCGCCTTAGGGCACGCCATTTCCGGCATGCCCCTGCGCGGGAAGGCTTATTTGGCCGGCGGCACAGGCACAGGCGCAGCAACGGCCGGCGTGCTGGCAGCGGCGGCCGCCTTGGCAGCCTTGGCCTGCGCTTCGGCCTGGCGCTCGGCCAGGCGTTGCGCCACCCGCTTCTGGCGCGCCACGGCGTCAGCCTGTTTTTTCGCATATTGCGCTTCACGGGCCGCGCGGTGCGGCGCATCGGCAGCGTCGGCGGCGGCCTGTTTCGCCACCTTCGCCGCATGCTCGGCTTCGCGCTCGGCAACGCTCTTGCCTTGCGGCTTGGGCGGCGCCGGCTCGGGCGTGACCACTTTCACGGGCTTGGGCACGGCCGCGGCGCGCTGCTCCGCGTCGAGGCGCGCGCTTTCCTGTGTGCGGGCCAGATCGATATCGCGCAGGCGCACGGATTCGGCGCGCTTGAAGTAATTCGCTTCCGCTTCGACGGCGCGCAGGCGCACGAGGATCAGACGGCGCTTTTCCTTGGCCGTGTCCAGGCAGTTATTCACGAAAAACTTGTCGTAGCACTCCAGTTCGCGCACGGCAAACTCGTTTTCCGCCGCCGCGCGCTCGCTGGCGACCTGCTTCAGCTTGGCGTCCGCCTCGTCCACCGACAAGGTGGCGGGCACCTGCGGCGCGCCGACTTCATCCAATGCCGGAGCACCCTGGTGCGCGCAGGCGGACAACGCCAGGACCAGGCCCAGCGCCGCACCCAGCTTGTATAGTGTATTTGCCATCATGTTCCTTATCCCTGCCTCAAACGATCGCGTCGGCCGCGCCGCGCTGTTCTTTTTCCATGTATTCGCGCGATTGCATCTCGATGATACGCGAAACGGTGCGGTGAAACTCGTTGGCCAGCATGCCGTTCGTGTACAGCTCATCAGGCGCCACTTCGGCCGACATGATCAGCTTGACCTTCTGGTCGTAAAACACGTCGATCAGCCAGGTGAAGCGGCGCGCCTCGGACGACTGCGCCGCCGACATGGCCGGTATGCCGGACAATATCACCGTATGGAAGCGGCTGGCGATTTCCAGGTAATCATTTTGCGAGCGGGGACCGCCGCACAGGGTGGCGAAGTCGAACCAGATGATGCCGCCGGCGCGGCGCAGGCAATGGATTTCGCGGCTCTCGATGCGGATGCGCGCATCTTCGTCGGCCGTTTCGGCGATGCGCGTGTAGGCGTCGCGCAGGGCCTTGTCGGTATCGGCGCCCAGCGGCGTGTAATAACTTTCCACCTGTTCCAGCGCGCGGCCGCGGTAATCGACGCCGGCGTCGACGTTCATCACGTCGAGCTTGTCCTTGAGCAGCGCGATGGTCGGCAGCATGCGGTCGCGGTGCAGGCCGTCCGGATACAGCAAGTCCGGATCGTAATTCGAGGTCATGATGAAGGACACGCCGTTGGCGAACAGGGCCGACAGCAGGTTGTACAGGATCATCGCATCGGCGATGTCCGAGACATGGAATTCATCGAAACAGATCAGGCGGTATTTCTTGGCGATGCGCTTGGCGACCTCGTCGAGCGGGTCGGCCACGCCTTTCAATTCATCGAGCTGCTGGTGCACGCCGCGCATGAATTCGTGGAAGTGCAAGCGCGTCTTGCGCACCAGAGGCACGACCGAGTAAAAACTGTCCATCAGGAACGATTTGCCGCGCCCCACCCCACCCCACATGTACACGCCTTTCGGCACGGCGGGACGGTTCAGCAGGCGCTTGAAGGTGCTCGAGCGCTGGCCCTTGTAGGCCACCCACTCGTCATAGCACAGCTGCAGGCGGTCGACCGCGCGCCGCTGGGCGGCATCGGCCTTGAAATCACGCTTCTGCAACGCGTGCTGGTAAAACTCTTCTACGTTCATGGGATTCGCTTTAACGCACAAGGGCGCCGGCGGAAAAAATCCGCGAGCGCCCCTGCTGGACTAACTACAATTAAAAGTTCAACGTGCGCTTGTCAACCGCCAGTGCCGCTTCCTTGGTCGCTTCCGACAGGGATGGGTGAGCGTGGCAGATGCGCGCGATGTCTTCGGCCGAGGCCTTGAATTCCATCGCCACGACGGCTTCGGAAATCAGTTCGGAGGCCATCGGGCCGACGATGTGCACGCCGAGGATTTCATCGGTGGTCGCATCGGCCAGGAATTTCACCATGCCCGAAGTGTCGCCCAGCGCGCGCGCACGGCCGTTGGCCATGAACGGGAAGGTGCCGGCCTTGTAGGCGATGCCTTCGGCCTTCAGGGTTTGCTCGGTCTTGCCGACCCACGCGATTTCCGGCGAAGTATAGATCACCCAAGGAATCGTGTTGAAGTTGGTGTGGCCATGCTGGCCGGCGATACGCTCGGCCACGGCAACGCCTTCTTCTTCGGCCTTGTGCGCCAGCATCGGGCCGCGCACGACGTCGCCCACCGCCCACACGTTCGGCAGGTTGGTCTTGCAGTCGCCGTCGACGGCGATGAAGCCGCGTTCGTCCAGCTGCAGGCCGACTTTATCGGCGCCCAGGCCGTTCGTGTTCGGCGTGCGGCCGATCGAGATGATCAGCTTGTCGAACACGGCTTTTTGCGCTTCGCCCTTGGCGTCAACGAATTCCACGGTGACGTCTTTCTTGCCTGGCGTGATCGCGCCGATCTTGCAACCGAGGTTGATCTTCAAGCCTTGCTTGGTGAACAGCTTCGACGCTTCCTTGGCGATCTGCTCGTCGACAGCGCCCAGGAAGACCGGCAGGCCTTCGAGCACGGTGACGTCGGAACCGAGGCGGCGCCAGACGCTGCCCATTTCCAGGCCGATCACGCCGGCACCGATGACGCCCAGCTTGGCTGGTACGGCGTCGATGGCCAGTGCGCCCGTGTTCGACAGGATCAGTTTCTCGTCGAATGGTGCGCCCGGCAGTTCGCGTGCGTTCGAACCCGTGGCGATGACCACGTGCTTGGCGCTCAGGGTTTCGTTGGCTTCACCCGTCACGCTGATCTCATACGCGCCAGCGGCGGCGGCGGCAAAAGCGGCGCGGCCGTGGAAGAAGGCGATCTTGTTCTTCTTGAACAGGTACAGGATGCCGTCGTTGTTTTGCTTGACGACGGTGTCTTTGCGCTTGAGCATCTGGCCCAGGTTCAGCTTCAGGCCGGCGACATCGATGCCGTGCTCGGCGAAGCTGTGGCCCGCGTGTTCGAAATGCTCGGACGATTGCAGCAGCGCTTTCGACGGGATGCAGCCGACGTTGGTGCAGGTACCGCCAGGAGCGGCGCCGCCCTTGGCGTTCGACCACTCGTCGACGCAAGCGACGGAAAAGCCCAGCTGCGCTGCGCGGATGGCGGCGATGTAGCCGCCAGGGCCCGCACCGATGACAACTACGTCAAATTGTTTAGTACTCATGTTTTGTTATTCCAATCTCTTCGTCTGGTACGAAAATCCACAATAGAAGGTAAATCACCACGCCGAAGCCGAAGGTCAATGTAAACAGGACGAAGACGAGGCGCCAGATCCACGCTTCCATGCCGGAAGCGCGTCCCAGGCCGCCGCACACGCCGCCAAGCCAGCGGTCGTTGCGCGAACGGCGCAGGCGGTTGAATTCCTGCACCAGGTCGTTCGACGGGCCGGAGTCGGAGGGACTCTCAGATTTGTCCAGGTTGATATTGCTCAGGAGCTTGGCTTTCGCTTGCGCGAATTCCGCGTCGCTCAGGGCGCCCGCCAGGTGCAACTCGTGCAGACGCTTGATTTCTTCAGAGACGTTCATGGGAATCCTCTTTTATTGAGATCAGCCAGCTGCGTCTTCTGGCAAGGGGTATCAGCTACATTGCCCCGGCGGCGACGCCGGGGGACTACGGTGCTTACAGGTCCAGCAGCAGGCGTGCAGGATCTTCCAGCGCTTCTTTCATCGCCACCAGGCCCAGGACGGCTTCGCGGCCGTCGATGATGCGGTGGTCGTAGGACATGGCCAGGTAGTTCATCGGACGCACCACGATCTGGCCGTTTTCAACGACAGCGCGGTCCTTGGTCGCATGCACGCCCAGGATGGCCGATTGTGGCGGGTTGATGATCGGGGTCGACAGCATGGAGCCGAAGGTGCCGCCGTTCGAGATCGAGAACGTGCCGCCCGTCAGGTCGTCCAGGGTCAGTTTGCCTTCCTTGGCTTTCGCGCCGAATTCACCGATTTTTTTCTCGATGTCGGCGATCGACAGCTGGTCCGCGTTGCGGATGATAGGCACGACCAGGCCGCGTGGCGAACCGACAGCGATACCGATGTCGAAGTAGCCGTGGTAAACGATGTCGTTGCCATCAACGGAGGCATTGATGATCGGGTACTTTTTCAGGGCGGCGACGGCGGCCTTGACGAAGAAGGACATGAAGCCCAGCTTGACGCCGTGCTCTTTCTCGAACTTGTCCTTGTACTTGTTGCGCAGGTCGATGACCGGCTGCATGTTCACTTCATTGAACGTGGTCAGGATGGCGTTCGTCGATTGCGATTGCAGCAGGCGCTCGGCGATACGTGCGCGCAGGCGGCTCATCGGCACGCGCTCTTCAGGGCGGTCGCCCAGGCTGGCGGCCGACGGCGTGGCAACTTGTTGCAGCGCTGGCTTGGCAGCGGCTGGCGCCAGTGGCGCGACAGCTGGCTTGGCGGAAGCGGCCAGGGCGTCGCCCTTGGTCACGCGGCCGTCTTTGCCGGAACCGGCGACGTCGCCAGCGGACAGGCCTTTTTCGGACAGGATCTTGGCAGCGGAAGGCATGGCGACATCACCTTTGGTCGCGGCGGCTGGCGCCGAAGCGGTCGATGCGTCTTGCGCAGCGGCAGCCAGGGCTGGTGCAGGCACGGCCGACACTTCCATCGGGCTGACCTTGGCCGAGCCGTCGGTGTCGATGATGGCGATGACTTCGCCGGCAACGACGGTGGCGCCGTCAGCCTTGATGATTTGCACGATCACGCCAGCGGCAGGCGCCGGCAGTTCCAGCACGACTTTGTCGGTTTCGATATCGATCATGTTTTCGTCGCGCGCAACTGCTTCGCCGACTTTCTTGTGCCATGCCAGCAAGGTCGCTTCTGCAACCGATTCCGACAACTGGGGAACTTTGACTTCGATTTGTGCCATGTAAAACTCCGTTTATTTTGTTATTGCGGCGCCGCCCCTGCGTAGCAAGGGCGGCGCTCCGTCATGATGTATGCAAGCAGGCGCCATGCATGTGCACGGCGCCCTTATCCTGCCACTTACTTGGTCAGGATAAAACCCTTCAGCTTCGAGAATGCCGTTTCCAGCAGATCTTTTTGCTGGGCGTAGTGCTTGTCATAGTAACCGACAGCAGGCGACGCCGAAGCGGGACGGCCGGCGTAAGCCAGACGCTGACCCGATTCCAGGCCTTCGAAGATGTTGTGCTGGATCTGGAACCAGGCGCCCTGGTTTTGCGGCTCGTCCTGCGCCCAGACGACTTCGACCAGGTTCGGGAACTTCTTCAGTTCAGCGGCGAACGACTTGTGCGGGAACGGATACAGCTGTTCCAGGCGCACGATGGCCGTGTCGGTCTGGCCACGGGTCTTGCGTGCGTTGACCAGGTCGTAGTAGACCTTGCCCGAGCAGGCGACCACGCGCTTGACTTTCTTGGCGTCGATTTTGTCGTCGACTTCGCCGATGACGGTCTGGAAACCACCCTTGGCCAGGTCGGTCAGCGGCGAACCGGCATCCTTGTTGCGCAACAGCGACTTCGGCGTCAGGATGACCAGCGGCTTGCGGAACTGGCGCACCATCTGGCGGCGCAGCAAATGGAAGATCTGCGAAGCCGTCGTCGGCTGCACCACTTGCATGTTGTTGTCTGCGCACAGCTGCAGGAAACGCTCTGGACGCGCGGACGAGTGCTCAGGACCCTGGCCTTCGTAACCGTGCGGCAGCATCATGACCAGGCCCGAAGCGCGGCCCCACTTCACTTCGCCGGAGCTGATGAATTGGTCGATCACCACTTGCGCGCCGTTGGCGAAGTCGCCGAACTGGGCTTCCCAGATCGTCAGGGTGTTCGGTTCAGCGGTCGAGTAGCCGTATTCGAAGGCCAGTACGGCTTCTTCGGACAGCACCGAGTCGATGACGGTGAACGGCGCCTGGTTGTCCGACACGTTTTGCAGCGGAATGTAGGTACCTGCATCCCAACGCTCGCGGTTCTGGTCATGCAGCACTGCGTGGCGGTGCACGAAGGTGCCGCGGCCGGCATCCTGGCCCGTCAGGCGGATGGCGTAGCCGGACGATACCAGCGATGCGTAGGCCAGGTGTTCGCCCATGCCCCAGTCCAGGTTCATTTCGCCACGGCCCATGGTGCCACGGTCGCCCAGTACTTTTTCAACCAGCGAGTGGACCTTGAAGTCTTCCGGCACGGTGGTGATGCGGGTGGCCAGGCGTTTCAGTTCCGTCATCGGCACGGCGGTGTCGGCCGAATCGGTCCATTTCTTGTTCAGGAACGGCAGCCAGTCGACGGCGTACTTGTTCTTGAAGTTCGAGATGACCGGATCGACGGTGTGCTTGCCGGCGTCCATGGCGTCGCGGAAGGCGGCCACCATCTTGTCGCCGCCATCGGCAGGGATCACGCCTTGCGCTACCAGCTTGTCCGCATACAGCTTGCGGGTGCCTGGATGCTGGCCGATCTTCTTGTACATCAGTGGCTGCGTCAGTGCCGGCGTATCTTGCTCGTTGTGGCCAAGCTTGCGGTAGCAGATGATGTCGAGGACGATGTCCTTCTTGAATTCCATGCGGTAGTCGAGCGCGATCTGCGTCGCCAGCACCACGGCTTCCGGATCATCGGCGTTGATGTGCAGGACCGGTGCTTCGATCATCTTGACGACGTCCGAGCAGTACAGGGTCGAGCGGGCATCGCGCGGATCCGAGGTGGTGAAACCGATCTGGTTGTTGATCACGATATGCACCGTGCCGCCGGTATGGTAGCCACGGGTTTGCGCCAGATTCAGCGTTTCCATGACCACGCCCTGGCCGGCGAAAGCGGCATCGCCGTGCACCAGGATAGGCAGCACTTGCGCGCCCTGCGCGTCGCCGCGGCGATCCATGCGGGCCTTGACGGAACCTTCGACCACAGGGTTGACGATTTCCAGGTGCGACGGGTTGAACGCCAGCGACAGGTGGACCGGGCCGCCTGCGGTGGAGATGTCCGACGAGAAGCCTTGATGGTATTTCACGTCGCCGGCAGGCAGGTCGTCGCCATGCTTGCCTTCGAATTCTTCGAACAGTTCCTGCGGCGCTTTGCCCAGGGTGTTCACCAGCACGTTCAGGCGGCCGCGGTGGGCCATGCCGATGACGATTTCCTGCACGCCTTTTTCGCCGGCGCGCTGGATGGTTTCATCCATCGAGGCGATGAAGGTTTCGCCGCCTTCCAGGGAGAAGCGCTTCTGGCCCACGTAGCGTGTGTGCAGATAGCGTTCCAGGCCTTCAGCCGCGGTCAGGCGGTCGAGGATGTGGATTTTTTTCTCTGGGGTGAAATTCGGGGTGGAGCGGATCGATTCCAGTTTCTCTTGCAGCCAGCGCTTTTCGGCCGGGTCGGAGATGTACATGAATTCGGCGCCGATCGAACGCGTGTAGGTATCGCGCAGATAGTTGAGCAGATCGCGCAGGGTGGCGGTCTCGGGGCCAAAATAGGTATTGCTGATGTTGAACACGGTGTCCATGTCCGCGTCGGTGAAACCGTAGAAGCTCGGCTCCAGTTCCGGGATCATCGGACGTTCCTGGCGTTGCAGCGGATCCAGGTTGGCCCAGTGCGAACCGAGGTAACGGTAAGCGGCGATCAGCTGCGTGGCGGCGACGCGCTTGCGGCCCATTTCAGCATCGAAGGAAGCGGTTACTGTGCGGATCGGACCAGCTTTTGCGCGCTCGGCGAACGAGGCGACGACGGAGGCATGCGCCACGTCAGGCTTGTTGGTGCCATCGACGGCAGGCACGTGCTGCATTGCGTCGAAGTAGGAACGCCAGTTATCGGGTACCGAGCCTGGGTTGTTCAGATACGCCTCGTACAGGTCTTCCACGTACGGAGCATTCCCACCGAACAGGTAGGAGTTGGTCGTTAATTGCTGCATATATTGCTCACCTTTCTTCGCGCTTCGCGAGGAATTAGCGGGTTAATCTAACCTTCCGCGACACGGCCTGACCGGTTAGCGGATTGCACATCAAGTTGTGGGGAAGGGCTTTTATATTGCACCAGCATTCTGCATACCGTCATTTAGAATAGCACGCGGTATTGTAACGCAACAACGACTAGTTGAATTTTATTTGGCAAGCAAATGTAAGCTGTGTTGTTGATTTTCCCGGGCTTGCAAGCCTGTCACTGTTATGCTTACAACACATCGGCGACCCTGCCGGCGTGCCGCTTGCGCCCAACTGGTCTGCCCGGCAACGGTGCCGCCGCGATGGCCGCCAGCCAATCGGCATCGCCGGCAAACCACTCCACCAGGAAGTCGAGCATGGTGCGCAACAGGGGCGACATGTGCTGGCGCGACGTATAGACGCCATAGATGCCCATGTCCTGCGGCTGGTACGCGGGCAGCAGCTCCACCAGCTGCCCGCTGGCGATCAGCGGCGCGGCCGAAAAGCGCGGCTGCATGGCGATGCCCGCCCCCGCCACCGTGGCCACCAGCAGGACCAGCGACTCATTCGCCGACAGGCGGCCGCTGACGGGGACAGTGAGCGCTTCCCCGTCATGCGTAAATTGCCACAGGCTCTTGCCGAAATACGTGTACGTCAGGCAGTTGTGCAGGGCCAGGTCTTGCGCCCGGCGCGGCGTGCCGTGCGCCGCGAGGTACGATGGTGCGGCGCACACCACCGAGGCGCAGCTGGCCAGCTGGCGCGCGATCAGATTCGGCTCGAGCGCGTTGGTGATGCGGATCGCCAGGTCGATGCGCTGCTCCACCAGGTTGACGGCGCGGTTCTCCATCTGCAGGTCGACGGCGGCGCGCGGGTAGCGCCGCAGGTAAGCGGTTACTGCGCCAGCGAGCGCCGTCTGCGCCAAGGATTGCGAGCAGGTGATGCGCAGCAAACCGTGCGGCGTGTCGAGGCCCTCGGGCGAAGTGACGGCCATGGCGCCGGCCACTTCCAGCATCTGCCGGCAGCGCGCCAAGGTGGTCTCGCCCGCATCCGTCAGACTCAGACGGCGGGTGGTGCGATGCAACAGGCGCGCCCCCGCCCACGCTTCCATCTCGGCCAGATAGCGCGTCACCATGGCGCGCGACATGTCGAGCGCCTCGCTGGCGGCCACCATGCTGCCACGCTCGGCGATGGCGACGAATACTTGTGCGGCGGTGATACGGTCCATGCGGTACTCCCTTGATTCGTCCGATCCATGCAACTAAGTATTGCAATCTACCCTATTTGTCGCGCCTGGTCGAAAGAATAATATGTTTGCACGCGCCGCCCGCCCCTCCCGTACCCGGGAAACCTTGCCGATGCAGCGCAGTTAGCGCACACCATCGCCACGACCGGCCAGCGGCATTGAACTGAAGCTGGACCAGCGCCCTTACAAGGCGGCCAGGAAGCACTCATACGCTTGCGCGCTGCGCGCCAGCCGCTCGGCATAGCCCGTTTCCTTCGGCCCGTCTTCCGCGCCATAGAAGGCAAAGAAGCGGCGGTTGTCGGCGCCGATGTACGCGAGGGTCACATCGAACGGCGCCAGCAGCTGCGCCAGAGTGACGTGCCACTTGCCTGCCGGCGTGAAATCGTCCTCGCGGATGCCGGCCGTGACGGCCAGCGCCACTTTTCTCCCCTTGAAGGCATCGCCGCCCGTACCGTAGGCCCAGCCATACGCCAGCACCTGATCGAGCCACTGCTTGAGCAAGGGCGGGCAGTTGAACCAGTACACGGGGAACTGCAAGACCACGTTGGCGTGCGCCTCCACCAGCGCCTGCTCGCGCGCCACGTCGATATTTCCATCAGGGTAAGCCTGGTGCACGTCGTGGATGGTGTAGCGGTCGGGATACTGCGCCAACTCCTGCAGCCAGCGCTTGTTGGCGACCGACGTGCCGATGGAGGGATGGAAGACGATAACGAGAGTTTTCATCATGCTGCTTTCCTGAAAATGAATGGACGCACCGGCCCCGCGTTCACAGAAAAGCAGGCAAGCCGGTACCCTGCCCCGTGGCGCGCAGCACGTGGCGGCGCGCCTGCAGAGGCAAAAACAGCATAACCATCGCGAGTACTTTTCACAAGTACGCACATTAACTAACCATACAGGAAGAAAAGTAAGCTACCTTGCCATGCAAAGCCCCTTGGGCATGCGCATCCGAGTCAAACTGGCTGGTGCCGCTCACCCCATTCGCACAAGGTATGCAGCACGGGGATCAGCGAGGCGCCCTTGCTGGAGAGCGAATATTCCACCTTGGGCGGCACTTGCGGGTATTCCTTGCGCACGATCAGCGCATCGGCCTCCAGCTCCTTCAGCACGACGCTGAGGGTCTTGAAAGCGATGCCGCCGAGATGGCGCTTGAGTTCGTTATGCCGCAGCACCGTGTTTTCCGCCAGCGCATACAGGATCAGCATCTTGTACTTGCCGCCGATCAGCGACAAGGTGTAGCCAAATGCCGTATCGCCGAGGGCCACGCCGCCGGGGGCGCAGGTGTCTTCATTCATCGCGTTGTATTTCCTGTGGATCCAGGGGTTGAGCATAACAGCCCGGCATAAAAAAACGGGCCGAAGCCCGTTTTTGTTTGCTCGATACCGCTCTGGATTAACGCTTGTCCAGTGGCAGTACTTCACGCGTGGTCGAACCGACGAACAACTGGCGCGGACGGCCGATTTTTTGCTCTGGGTCGGCGATCATTTCGTTCCACTGGGCGATCCAGCCGATCGTACGGGCCATAGCGAAGATACCGGTGAACAGCGACACGGGGATGCCCAGCGCCGATTGCACGATGCCCGAGTAGAAGTCGACGTTCGGGTACAGTTTGCGCGACACGAAGTATTCGTCGTTCAGTGCAATCTTTTCCAGTTCCATCGCCAGCTTGAACAGCGGGTCGTCTTGCAGACCCAGTTCTTGCAGCACTTCGTAGCAGGTTTCACGCATCAGCTTGGCGCGTGGATCGAAGTTCTTGTACACGCGGTGGCCAAAGCCCATCAGCTTGACGCCGGAGTTCTTGTCCTTGACTTGCTCGATGAAGGCAGGGATGTTCTCGACGGTGCCGATTTCTTTCAGCATGTTGAGTGCCGCTTCGTTGGCGCCGCCGTGGGCAGGGCCCCACAGGCAGGCGATACCGGCAGCGATACAGGCGAACGGGTTGGCGCCCGACGAACCGGCCAGACGGACGGTCGAGGTCGATGCGTTTTGCTCGTGGTCCGCGTGCAGGATCAGGATGCGGTCCAGGGCGCGCACCAGCACGTCATTGACCTTGTACTCTTCGCACGGATTGGCGAACATCATGTGCATGAAGTTGGCGCTGTACGACAGGTCGTTGCGTGGGTACACGAACGGCTGGCCGACCGAGTACTTGTAGGTCATGGCGACCAGGGTTGGCATCTTGGCGATCAGGCGGATGGCCGACACTTCGCGGTGACGCGGGTCGTTGATGTCCAGCGAATCATGGTAGAACGATGCCAGCGCGCCGACGGTGCCCACCAGGACCGACATCGGATGCGCGTCGCGGCGGAAGCCACGGAAGAAGAATTGCATCTGTTCGTGCACCATCGTGTGCTTGGTGACGGTGTCGACGAACTTGGCTTTCTGGGCCGCGTTCGGCAGTTCGCCGTTCAGCAGCAGGTAGCACGATTCCATGAAGTCGGCGTTGACGGCCAACTGTTCGATCGGGTAACCACGGTACAGCAGCTCGCCCTTGTCGCCGTCGATGTAGGTGATCGACGAGTTACAGGCGGCCGTCGACATAAAGCCTGGGTCGTAGGTGAACTTGCCGCTACCGGCGTACAGTTTGCGGATGTCGATGACGTCCGGGCCAACCGTGCCTTTGTAGATTGGAAATTCAAGCGATGGGCTGCCATCGGAGAACGACAGGGTAGCTTTTGTGTCAGAGATATTCATGGGCTCTTCCTTCTCGGGAGTGAGTCGAAATTAAAATCAAAAATTCTGGCTGCAATTCGCACCGCATTCGGCAGTGCTACAGCGCGCCACTCGCACCGTTTGCAATATATCGCCCAGGCGTCTAGGCAATGCGCAGTCGTTGCAGCAGTGCGCGCACATGCGGCAGATCGACTTCGCCTTCCGGCTCTTTACGAGCCAGTACCAGATCCATTAACGCATTGTCCGATAAATCCAGCAAACGCGTCAGCGCGTCAACTTCTTCATCGGTCAATTCGGTTTCATACGCATCGAGAAAACGGGTCAGGATAATGTCGTTTTCCAGCAGGCCACGGCGTGAACGCCAGCGCAGGCGGGCGCGGTTGGCCGGGTCGGCCTGATGCGAGGACAAAATTGATTCTGTCATTTGGTTTACCACTTTACGTGTGCCTTGCGGCACGGTGCTGCTTTGCAGGCGCCGCCTGCAGGCAAGAGAGGATACCCTCTTCCCGCAAACGGCGCCCGGCGGATGCGATCAGGGGGATCAGATCGCGCGGCGGACCATCAATTCCTTGATCTTGCCGATCGCCTTGTTCGGGTTCAACCCTTTCGGGCAGACGTCGACGCAGTTCATGATCGAATGGCAGCGGAACAGGCGGTACGGGTCTTCCAGGTTGTCCAGACGCGCGCCGGTGGCTTCGTCGCGCGAATCGGCGATGAAGCGGTAGGCTTGCAGCAGGCCAGCCGGGCCGACGAATTTGTCCGGATTCCACCAGAACGACGGGCACGACGTGGAGCAGCATGCGCACAGGATGCACTCGTACAGGCCATCGAGTTCTTCGCGCTGTTCCGGCGATTGCAGACGCTCTTTTTCAGGCGGGATCGAATCGTTGATCAGGAAAGGCTTGATCGAATCGTACTGCTTGAAAAATTGCGTCATGTCGACGATCAGGTCGCGGATGACCGGCAAGCCTGGCAACGGACGCAGCACGATAGGCTCCGACAGTTCGTTCAGGTTGGTGGTGCATGCCAGGCCGTTCTTGCCGTTGATGTTCATCGCGTCCGAACCGCACACGCCTTCGCGGCACGAGCGGCGCAGGGCCAGCGAGTCATCGACGTCCGCCTTGATGCGCTGCAGTGCGTCGAGCAGCATCTTGTCGGTGTCTTTCAGTTCGACCGTCAGGTCTTGCATGTACGGCTTGGCATCCTGGTCAGGATCGTAGCGGTAGATTTTGAATTTAAGAGTGCGTGCCATGGTATAGCCTTAGAAAGTACGTGGTTTCGGTTTGAAGGTATCAACCGTCAGCGGCTTGGTCACGACTGGCTTGTATTCCAGTCGGTTGCCTTCCGAATACCACAGAGTGTGCTTCATCCAGTTGTCGTCGTCACGTTGCGGATGGTCATCCTGGGCGTGGGCGCCGCGCGATTCCTTGCGCGCTGCCGCCGAAACGATGGTCGCTTTCGCCGTTTCGATCAGGTTGTCCAGCTCCAGCGCTTCCACGCGGGCCGTGTTGAAGACCATCGATTTATCCTTGAAGGAGACGTGCTTGCGGCGCTCGTCGAGCTTCATGATTTCTTCGACGCCCTTGTTCAGCATCTCGTCGGTACGGAACACGCCGCAGTACTTCTGCATCGTTGCGCGGATGTCGTTCGCCACGCCCTGCACGGTTTCCGTGCCGGTCGAGTTTTCCAGGCGCGCCAGGCGGCCCATGGCAAATTCGGCGGCGTCGGCTGGCAAAGGCTTGTTTTCCTTGGCTTTCAGGCCGCTGTTGACGATGTGATTACCGGCCGCGCGGCCGAAGACCACCAGGTCGAGCAGCGAGTTCGTGCCCAGGCGGTTGGCGCCGTGCACGGACACGCAGGCGCATTCGCCGATCGCGTACAGGCCGTTGACAACCTTGGCCGAATTATCCGGACCGGTCGGGGTGACGACCTGGCCGTGGATGTTCGTCGGGATGCCGCCCATCTGGTAGTGAATCGTCGGCACGACAGGAATCGGTTCCTTGGTGGCGTCGACGTTGGCGAACTTGTGGCCGATTTCCAGGATCGACGGCAGGCGCTTGGCGATGGTGTCGGCGCCGATATGGCGCAGGTCCAGCATCACGTGATCCTTGTTAGGACCGCAGCCGCGGCCTTCCTTGATTTCCTGGTCCATCGAACGCGAGACGAAGTCGCGCGGCGCCAGATCCTTCAGGGTCGGCGCATAGCGCTCCATGAAGCGTTCGCCTTCGCTATTGATCAGGATGCCGCCTTCGCCGCGCACGCCTTCGGTGATCAATACGCCCGCGCCGGCCACGCCGGTCGGGTGGAACTGCCAGAATTCCATGTCTTGCAGCGGCAAGCCGGCGCGTGCCGCCATGCCCATGCCGTCGCCCGTGTTGATGAAGGCATTCGTCGATGCGGCGAAGATACGGCCTGCGCCGCCCGTTGCCATGACCGTCGTTTTTGCTTCCAGGATCATGCATTCGCCGGTTTCCATTTCCAGCGCGACCACACCGATCACGTCGCCTTCGGCGTCACGGATCAGGTCGAGTGCCATCCATTCGACGAAGAAGTGCGTACGCGCACGCACGTTGCGCTGGTACAGGGTGTGCAACAGGGCATGACCGGTACGGTCGGCTGCCGCGCAAGCGCGCTGCACCGGCTTTTCGCCGAAGTGGGCCGTGTGGCCGCCGAATGGACGCTGATAGATGGTGCCGTCAGGGTTGCGGTCGAATGGCATGCCGAAGTGTTCCAGTTCGTACACGACCTTCGGTGCTTCGCGGCACATGAATTCGATGGCATCCTGGTCGCCCAGATAGTCGCCGCCCTTGACGGTGTCGAACATGTGCCAGAACCAGTTGTCTTCGGCCATGTTGCCGAGCGACGCGCCGATACCGCCCTGCGCCGCCACGGTGTGCGAGCGGGTCGGGAAAACTTTCGACAGAACAGCGACGTTCAGGCCGGCTTCAGCCAGCTGCAACGACGCACGCATGCCGGAACCGCCGGCGCCAACGATGACCGCATCAAAGCGGCGGGTAGGGATTGCAGATTTATATGCTGCCACGATTACACACTCCAGAGTATCTGTACCGTCCAGCCGGCACAAGCGATCAACCACAGCATGGTGGCAATTTGCAGGGTCAGACGGAGGCCAGCGCTTTTCACGTAGTCCATCCAGATGTCGCGTACGCCGACCCATGCGTGGTAGAACAGGGCGACGAAGGTCACCAGGCTGAACAATTTAAACCACTGCTGTGCGAACAGACCAGCCCAGCCTTCATAGCTGAAGTTGCTGCCGGTCAGGAAAGAAATAAGCAGGATGGCCACATAGGCCACCATGACGATGGCGGTAACGCGTTGCGCCAGCCAATCGCGCAAGCCGTAATGGGCACCGACGACGAGGCGTTTCGGTCCGATATTATTGTCTGCCATGTTTAAAATACTCCAAACAGTTTCAAAGCGACCAGAGCCGTTAACACCAGGCTCACGACCAGCACGGACGAGGCGGTCTTGCGTGCCGAATCTTTTTCGATGGCAACGTGCACGTCCATGAACAAGTGACGGATACCGGCGCAGAAGTGGTGCAGGAAGGCCCAGACCAGGCCCAGGGTGATCAGCTTGACGAACCAGTGCGAGGCGATGCCCTGGAAGTAGGCGTAGGACATTTCGGAACGCAGGCTCAGTTCCAGCATGTACAGTATGCATGGCAGCAAGGCGAAAATGATGAAACCGCTGATGCGATGCAGGATCGAGACGATGGCGCCGACAGCCATGCGGTAGTTCGACAATTCGGTAACATGAATGTTACGGAATTGCGGCCGTTCTTTTTTTGGTACTTCTCTTACGGCTTCAGACATAACAAAAACCTCCCCTTTGAATTTCAACTAAATATTGAAGCCGCGATTTTCGCCGATTTTCGCAACCCATACCAATATCTATTGTTACATATAACCAAAATGGTTTTTTACTACAAAATACCGCGCTACTTTCCGTAGTTCACGTAATTTAATTACAGAATCGCCGGCAAAACACGGCCCGCCGGGGCGGGCCATGCTGTCGCTGCGCTTTCCGTTGTCTCCGTTGCCCGCCTTGCGGCAGGCATCTTGCAAGCGATGCACTTCAGCCTTGCTGCTTGTTCGGGCACCCAAGGGTGCCCCGCCGCTTCAGCTGAGTTCATTCTGATAATGATGGCGACTGGTCAGGTACAGGCCCCGGCGCAGTTCAACCGGCTTGTCGCCGTAGGTAAACGACACGCGCTCGGAACTGAGCAAGGGCGTGCCGAGGTCGATATTTAACAATTGCGCGGCGCCCGCGTCGGCGCACACGGCGCGGATCTGCTCGGACGCGCGTATCATGCGCGTGCCAAATTCCGTTTCGAACAGGCCGTACATGGGGCCCTTGTACTCCACCAGGCGCTCGGCCGTCAGGCCCTTGAAGATCAGGCCGGGCAGCCACAGTTCCTCGACGATGGTCGGCACGCCGTCAAAATACTGCACGCGCTTGATGAAGATGACGGCGTCGCCGGACTTCAGGTCCATCAGGCGCGCCACATCGGCTGGCGCGCGCACGCGCTTGACTTCGATAAACTTGCTTTCAGGATAATGCGGCACGCCTTCGTCCGGCACCAGGCGCAGGAAGCGGAAATGCGCGCGCGCCTCATGGTGGGTGGAAACGAAGGTGCCCTTGCCCTGGCGGCGCATGACGAGATTCTCGGCGGCCAGCTCATCGATGGCCTTGCGCACCGTGCCCTGGCTGACCTTGAAGCGCCCTGCCAGTTCGACTTCGCTGGGAATCAGCTCGCCCGGTTTCCATTCGCCCGATTGCAGGCTCTGCGTGATGAGCGCCTTGATCTGCTGGTACAGGGGACTGAAGGTGGGCGAGGCAGTTGCGGCAGGCGCGGCCACGGCGGTGGAGGCAGTGGTATTGACGCTGGCAACAGGGGTGGCGGCGGGACTGGCCGCTGCGGCAACGGGCGTGGCCGGGGTGCCTGCGGTCGGACTGACCGCCCCGCTTGCAGCAGTGGCATTGTTGGTCAGATTGGACGAGGCGGAATTCATAGTCCGACATTTCAACACAAATCACTGCCCGCGTCCAGTAAAAGACTCGTAGTTATCTGTCTTATATAAGACATAAGATATGATTGACAGATAGGGATCGGAGGCCTAAACTGCCCTCGATAAAACTTGTGAGCCAGCGTTTTATGTTGTTGGCCAGCCACTCTGGCCTCGTGCAGCACAAGCGTGACGGCAGCGTACACCAGCATTTCGGTGGCGCGGGCCGGTTTTGGTATCATTATAGTTTTTCCGGATAAGCGTAAGCCCAGCTTCAAGCCCGTTTTCTTTCCCATTTTTGGAGATTCATCATGGCTAAAACCCCAATGCGTGTTGCAGTGACCGGCGCCGCCGGCCAGATCGGCTACGCCCTGTTGTTCCGCATCGCCAATGGCGACATGCTCGGCAAAGACCAGCCTGTCATCTTGCAACTGCTTGAAATCCCGGACGAAAAAGCCCAGAAGGCGCTCAAGGGCGTGATGATGGAAATCGACGACTGCGCCTTCCCGCTGCTGACGGAAATGACCGCCCACTCCGATCCGCTGACCGCATTCAAGGATGTCGACGTGGCCGTCCTGGTTGGCGCGCGTCCACGCGGCCCAGGCATGGAACGCAAGGACCTGCTGGAAGCGAACGCCCAGATCTTCACGGTGCAAGGCAAGGCGCTCGACGCCGTCGCTTCGCGCAATGTCAAAGTCCTGGTGGTCGGCAACCCTGCCAACACCAACGCCTACATCGCCATGAAATCGGCGCCATCGCTGCCAGCGAAAAACTTCACCGCCATGCTGCGCCTGGACCACAACCGCGCGCTGTCGCAAGTCGCTGCCAAGACCGGCACCGCCGTCAAGGATATCGAGAAGCTGACCGTGTGGGGCAACCACTCGCCAACGATGTACGCCGACTACCGCTTCGCCACCGTCAACGGCAAGGCTGTGAAAGACCTGATCAACGACCAGGAATGGAACGCCAACACCTTCCTGCCAACCGTCGGCAAGCGCGGCGCGGCCATCATCGAAGCGCGCGGCCTGTCGTCGGCAGCGTCGGCAGCGAACGCCGCCATCGACCACATCCATGACTGGATGCTGGGCACGGCTGGCAAGTGGACCACCATGGGCGTTCCTTCGGATGGCTCGTATGGCATTCCTGAAGGCACCGTGTTCGGCTTCCCGGTCACCACCGACAACGGTGAGTACACCATCGTTCAAGGTCTGGAAATCGATGCATTCTCGCAAGAGCGCATCAACCTGACCCTGAAAGAACTGACCGAAGAACGCGAAGGCGTGAAACACCTGCTGGCCTAAGTCCAGTTTTGGCGGCGCGGCAATGCGCCGCCCGCCAAAGAAGGCCGCCCCGCGCATGTCGCGGTGCGGCCTGCGCGGCCCGACTGTTTATCAAGTAGTTTTTACCTGCAGAAATGCCTTAAGCATGCACCCTTCCGAGGTTTTATTCCAAGGCAAACGCCAGCCGCTGTTGCTCGCCGCTTGCGACCACTACGCCGGCTCCGAAAAGCTGATGCGTAAATCGATTGCTTTGCAACAAGAGCTTGGCCCCCTGTTCGACATCACGTTCGACTGCGAAGACGGCGCCAGCGCCGGCAATGAAGAAGCCCACGCCCTGATGATCGCCGGCCTGCTGGCCAGCGACGAGAACCAGTTCAACCGCATCGGCGTGCGCGTGCACGACGTCGACAGCCCGTTTTTCGCGCGCGACGTGGAAATCATCTGCACCGCCGCATCCCGCCTGGCCTACATCGCCGTGCCCAAGGTGGGCGGCGTGCAGGATGCCATGCTGGCCATCGACCTGATCAACCTGCACGCGCGCCGCGCCGGCCGCGACAACCTGCCCGTGCACATCCTGATCGAGACGCATGGCGCGCTGCGCGACGCCTATGCAATCGCCGCCCTGCCCCAGGTCGAATGCCTGTCCTTCGGCATCATGGATTTCGTTTCAGCCCACTACGGCGCCATTCCCGCCGCCGCCATGCGCACGCCGGGCCAGTTCACGCACCCGCTGGTGGTGCGCGCCAAGCTGGAAGTGGCGGCCGCCTGCCATGCGCACGGCAAGGTGCCGTCGCATAACGTGACGACGGACGTGCGCGATTCGGCCGTGGTGGCGAATGACGCCCAGCGCGCGACGGCCGAGTTCGGCTACACGCGCATGTGGAGCATCCACCCGGACCAGATCAAGCCCATCATCAAGGCCTTCACGCCGCGCCTGTCCGAAGTCAACGAGGCCAGCAACATCCTCAATGAAGCGCTGCGCGCCAACTGGGGACCGATTGCGCAAAATGGCCGCTTGCACGACCGCGCCAGCTACCGATATTATTGGACCGTTTTGCAACGCGCCAAACTGGCGGGCCTCGGCCTGCCCGAGGCGGCCGCTGCATTACTCAACACCCCCTCTTCCAGCACCACTGAAAACTGACAGGAATTACACGATGTCCCTCTCCAAATTAGCCATTGCCTGCAGCGTCGCGCTGGGCGCCATGACCCTCACGCTGGCGCCAGCCAGCTTCGCCGCCACGGCAGAGGCAAATCCCAAGGCCGTGAAGGCTGCCAAGGCCAAGCCAAAAGCCAAGACCACCAAGGCCAAGGCAGCCGCCAAGGAAGCCCATCCGCTCGCCATGTCAGTCGCCGACAAGGAAGAATCCGACGAACCGGACACCGCAGGCTCGGCCTCCACCGATTTCAATTGTGAACTTGGTAATAAAATTACCATCTACACCAATGCGACCGACGACAAACACATCGCCCTGCGCTGGAAGAAGCGCCTGCACCGCCTGAGCCGCGTTGGCACCACCACCGGCGCCAACCGCTTCGAGAACCGTCTGTACGGTCTCGTGTGGATCGGCATCCCGGCCAAAGGCATGCTGCTCGATTCCAAGCAGGGCCGCCAGCTGGCCAATGAATGCAAGGATGCGGAGCAAGCCAAGCCGGCGGCAGTGGTGGAAGCCGCGCCATCGCTGGGCGTGCTGCCGGCGACCGGCGGCTGATGTGAGCAGCAAGGGCCTCTTCGGGGGCTCAGTCATGTTTTGTAATTTGAATAATCAATAAATAGACGATACCCAACAAGGAGAGGTCATGTCCCGCAACACTCTGAACACGCTCAAGGACTTTAATATTTCGGATAGCAAGAAGGGCAAGCTGTACTCCCTGCCTGCGCTGGAAAAAAGCCTGGGCATCAATGTCTCCCGCCTGCCAGTGTCGATTCGTATCGTGCTCGAATCGGTATTGCGCAACTGCGACGGCAAAAAAGTCACCGAAGAACACGTCAAGCAATTGGCGAGCTGGGGCCCGACCGCCGAGCGCACCGACGAGATCCCGTTCGTAGTGGCGCGCGTCGTGCTGCAGGACTTCACCGGCGTACCATTGCTGGCCGACCTGGCAGCGATGCGCAACGTGGCCGCCAAGATGGGCATCAACGCCAAGAAGATCGAACCGCTGGTACCGGTCGACCTGGTGGTCGACCACTCGGTGACCATCGATCACTACCGCGAAAAGAAAGCGCTGGACCTGAACATGAAACTGGAATTCTCGCGTAACAACGAGCGTTACCAGTTCATGAAATGGGGCATGCAGGCATTCGACACCTTCGGCGTCGTGCCACCAGGCTTCGGCATCGTCCACCAGGTCAACCTGGAATACCTGGCGCGCGGCGTGCACCACGCAGGCAAGAAAGCCGGCGACGTGTACTACCCTGACACCCTGGTCGGCACCGACTCGCACACCACCATGATCAACGGCATCGGCGTGGTCGGCTGGGGCGTGGGCGGCATCGAGGCGGAAGCCGGCATGCTGGGCCAACCGGTCTACTTCCTGACGCCAGACGTCATCGGCGTCAACCTGTCGGGCGCATTGCGCGAAGGCTGCACCGCCACCGATCTGGTACTGACCATCACCGAACTGCTGCGCAAAGAAAAAGTCGTCGGCAAGTTCGTCGAATTCTTCGGCGAAGGCACCGAGTCCCTGACCCTGACCGACCGCGCGACGATCGCCAACATGGCACCGGAATACGGCGCGACCATGGGCTTCTTCCCGGTCGACGAAGCGACCATCGATTACTTCAAGGGCACCGGCCGCAGCAAGGCTGAAATCGCCGCGTTCGAAGGCTACTTCAAGGCGCAAAACCTGTTCGGCGTGCCAAAAGCCGGCGACATCGACTACACCCGCGTGGTGGAACTGGACCTGGCATCGGTCGCTCCGTCGCTGGCCGGCCCGAAACGCCCGCAAGACCGTATCGAAATCGGCAATGTGAAAGCGAACTTCGCCGAACTGTTCGCCAAGCCAACGTCGGAAAACGGCTTCAACAAGAACCCGGCCGATCTGAACGCCGTGTACGAGACCACCAACAACGTGAAAGTGTCGAACGGCGACGTGCTGATCGCCGCGATCACCTCGTGCACCAACACCTCGAACCCGAGCGTGATGCTGGCTGCCGGCCTGCTGGCCAAGAAAGCCGTGGAAGCCGGCCTGAAAGTCGCGCCGCACATCAAGACCTCGCTGGCCCCTGGCTCGCGCGTCGTGACCGAGTACCTGACCGCTGCCGGCCTGCTGCCTTACCTGGAAAAACTGGGCTTCGGCGTGACCGCCTACGGTTGCACCACCTGTATCGGCAATGCGGGCGACCTGACGCCCGAGCTGAACGCAGCCATTGCCACGCACGACATCGTCGCGTCGGCCGTGCTGTCGGGTAACCGTAACTTCGAAGCGCGTATTCACCCGAACATCCGCTCGAACTTCCTCGCTTCGCCACCGCTGGTCGTCGCTTACGCCATCGCCGGCAACATGACGCGCGACCTGATGACGGAACCAGTCGGCAAGGGCAAGGGCGGCAAGGACATCTACCTGGGCGACATCTGGCCAACCTCGGCTGAAGTGTCGGCCATGATGAAGTTCGCCATGAACGCCAAGGTGTTCAAGGACAACTACGCCGACGTCAAGGGCGCGCCAGGCAAGCTGTGGGAAAAAGTCACGACCGTGTCCGGTCAAGTCTACAACTGGCCAAAATCGACCTACATCGCGGAACCACCGTTCTTCGACAACTTCTCGATGACGCCAGCGGCAGTGGCCACCGGCATCGAAGGCGCGCGCGCACTGGGCGTGTTCGGCGATTCCATCACCACCGACCACATCTCGCCAGCCGGCTCGATCCAGGAAAACGGTCCTGCAGGCAAATGGCTGAAGGAAAACGGCGTCCTGAAAGCGGACTTCAACTCCTACGGCTCGCGTCGCGGCAACCATGAAATCATGATGCGCGGCACGTTCGCCAACGTGCGTATCAAAAACCGCATGATCCCTGCCAAGGCAGACGGTTCGGCGGTCGAAGGCGGCATCACGATCCACCAGCCTTCCGGCGAAGAAATGTCGATCTACGACGCAGCAATGAAATATGTTGCTGAAGGCACGCCAACCATGGTCTTCGGCGGCGAAGAGTACGGTACGGGCTCGTCGCGCGACTGGGCAGCAAAAGGTACGCAACTGCTGGGCGTGAAAGCCGTGATCACCCGTTCGTTCGAGCGTATTCACCGCTCGAATCTGGTGGGCATGGGCGTGTTGCCGCTGCAATTCATCGGCGACGACAGCGTGCAAACCCTGGGCATCACCGGCAAGGAAACCTTCGACCTGAAAGGCCTCGAAGGCGAAATCAAGCCACAGCAACTGGCTACCCTGGTGATCCACCGCGCCGACGGCAGCAGCCAGGAAGTCAAAGTCCTGCTGCGCATCGATACGCCGATCGAAGTCGATTACTACAAGCATGGCGGTATCCTGCCATTCGTGCTGCGTCAACTGCTGGCCGAGTAATCAGCCCAGCTGTGAGGCAAGATCAAAGCGCCGGTTCCGACCGGCGCTTTTTTTCGTCCCTGCATCCCGTTCCGACTTGAAATTTCGACTATTGGCATGATCTAAGGACAGCTTACGTATTGCGTGCGGCTGAATCCTCTACAATACGGTTATAAGGGTTTATCATTGTTTGACTGATCCATTTTTTTCACTTTCCGAGACTCTTATCCCGCTATGCGTCGTCCTTCCAAAGATTCATCCCATAAACTGACTGCCGACAGCCAGCGCCTGGTCACCTTTGCCCAGGCGATCGTACAGGCAGCCAGCCGTCTCGAAGAGCGGTCCTGGGAACACAGCCTGGATACGCAGCTCCAGAAATTACTCAAAACCGGCCACCAGGACACCATCGACAACACCCTGGGCAGCCTGTTCAAGGATGACTTGAACGCCTATGACGTGCTGATGGACTGCGTTGAAGCCGTCAGCGAATCGACCGTCGTCACGCATGAAGACGTGCGCTACGACGCCCTGCTCGTCGCCGTGCCCATCCTCGCGTGGACGCGCTTTTCCATCGCCTCCGGCCCCATGGCCGGCGACGCACACGGTGTGCTGTCGGCGCATTTCGCCGCCCACCTGCTGGCCGATGGCACGAAGATGGCCATGGCGCCAACGCTCTACTCGATCGACCAGCTGCCGCGCAGCCACGTCGAGACCTATGCCAAGACGCAGAAGCTGGCCCTGGCCGCGCTGAAAGGTACGGCCGTCAAGCCGTCAGGCAAAGAAGCGGAAACGGCGCCCTTCCTGGCCGACACGCGCTACCTGCTGGTGGCCGTGGTGGCCCCTGCGGGCGCGCCGCTGTTCCGCTGGCAGACGCCTTCGAGCCAGCTCGACTTCATCGCCGAGCGCAGCGCCGCCCTGGAACAATGGCGCACGCAGGCGACGCCGACGTTCGCCCGCCTGCTGCCCGGCTGCGGCCTGGAATTGCTGCTGCCGGAAGCGTATTACGTGGCCTGCCGCGAAGCGGACAAGCTGATACGCCCCGTCTCCGTGCGCGCCGCCGTGCACTATCTGACGCATACCTTGGCCATCGAGCCGACGGAACTGCGCGCCGTCATCGCCGGCTTCGGCGAGGAAGCAGCCGATGGCCAGGTGGACGAGTACCGCATCGCCTTCACCCTGCGCCAGGCGCCGGACGTCATCTACGGCATCGTCTGGCCTTTGTACGGCCAGGAAGACGAGGATGGCACGCCGATCGAAGGCCTGATCCAGGTCGGCATCGCCGCGCTGGACAAGCAAAAGACGCCCGTCGATGAAATCATCGAGCACCTGAACGCGGCCGGCGTGACGCAGATCAAGCGCCACGCGGAACGTTTTGTCGGCGAATACTGCGACGATTGCGGCGCGCCCCTGTTTGCCGATCCTGTCGGCGAGCTGGCGCATGCGGAGATGCCCGAAGATACGCCACAAGGTACGGAACACTTCCATTAATGCAGGCTTGTCGGATTACGCGCTGCGCGCTAACCCGACCTACGCTGCTGTCATAAGCCGTAGGTCGGATTAGCCGGCACGGCGTAATCCGACAACAGCGTTGGCGCATAAAAAAGGCGGAACCTCGGTTCCGCCTTTTTCATTGCAACGTCATTTACAACACCATCACCACTGTGAAAACGGATGGCGAATCAGATTCGCGTTGTAATAGCGGACATCGCCCGACACTTCCGCGCCGATCCACTCCGGTTTCTCGAAGGCCTGGTCTTCCGAGGCCAGTTCGATCTCGGCCACCACCAGGCCCGCATTGGCGCCCAGGAACTCGTCGACTTCCCACACCATGCCCGCGTGTTCGATGCGGTGGCGATACTTTTCGATCAGCGGCTGTTCGCACAGGCCGTCGAGCAGTTCGGCCGCGTCGGCCAGCGGAATCGGATACTCCCACTCGCCGCGTGTTGCACCCACGTTCGCGCCCTTGATGGTCAGCATCGCTTGCCCGCCCTCGATGCGCACGCGCACCACGCGCTCGCGCGCGGACGACAGATAACCCTGGCGCAGCAGGACCGGCTGGCCCAGGCCGCGCCAGGCGTCGCCGGCCAGCAAAAATTTACGCTCGATCTCGATACCCATGAACAACGCCGTTCAATCCAGCGACAGCAGGATAGGCTGCAGCATGGCCGCGCCCAGGGCCGCGCTGCGCGCGCCGTTCCAGCCGACGGCTGGATCCGGCAAGTCGGCGTTTTCCTTGAACGGCATTTCCAGGGTCAGCGCCAGGCAGCCGAAGTGGTGGCCGATGTATTTCGACGCCAGGGTCAGCATGTCCGACTTGTACTTGCTGGCCGCATAGCCGAACTTGTCCTGGAAGTCGGGGCTGGCCTGCTTGTAGCGCTCGATGAAGGCCTTCTGTTGCGCCGCTTGCGCCGGCGTGAAGTTTTCCAGCATTTCGTTGCCGGCCACAAAGTTGTACGGCAGCGCTTCATCGCCGTGGATGTCGAAGAACATGTCGACGCCCGTTTCGTGGATCTTGTTTTTCACGCACAGCACTTCCGGGCTGGACTCCAGCGAAGGCGTCATCCATTCGCGGTTCAGGTTGGCGCCTGCCGCATTCGTGCGCAGGTTGCCGCGGATGGAGCCGTCCGGATTCATGTTCGGCACGATGTGGAACACGGCGCACTGCAAGAGCTTGCGTGCGATCGGGTTGGCGTCGTCGAGCAGCGAGTCGATCAGGCCTTCGACGAACCATTCGGCCATCGATTCGCCCGGATGCTGGCGTGCGATGACCCAGATTTTCTTTTCCGCCTGCGGGTTGCCGATGGTAACCATGTTCATGTCGCGGCCGTCGACCGTGCTGCCCAGGTCGGACACGCGCGCCAGCGGATGCTCGGCCACTTCACCCAGCAGGCGCAAATGGCGTTCCCACGAATACGGCTCGAAGTAGGCGTAGTACACGCTGTCGAGTTCAGGCGTGTGCGAGATCGTCATGACCTGGCCATCGAACGCCGTCGGTACGCGGAACCAGTTTTCGCTGTCGTAGCTGGCCACGGCCTGGTAGTCTTCATAGCCGGCAGGATAGGTGGCCTGGCCCGCGTTCAGGAAGCGCATCGTGCATGCCTGGCCCCGCGCGCCCTGCAGGCGGAAGTGGAACCACTGGTGGATGTCGGCGTGGCTATCCTTGCGCAAGTTCAGGTCGATGGCGCCGGCACTGTTGGCGCTCACCACGTCGATGGCGCCCGAGTCGAAGTTCTGGCTGATTTTAATGGTCATGTAATGATCCCGTCCGAATGTAAGTGTTACGGCGTTGCCTCGTGGGCTCCGCCGTCGCGCTAAAAAACGCAGTGTAAGCTATCCCGCTATTTTCCGCCCTTTGGCACCGTTCGCAAAGCCTGGTCTGGTGATTTATGCACCAATCCGGGGCATCGATGGAAAAGTGCCGGGCAAAAGCACGAAAAATCGGTAAGCTGTTGCATCTACCGGACAAAAAACTGCTTTGTAACAGCCGCTGACACATTAGCGCCGGGCCGCCCCCCTATAATTCTTGCTTTCATAGAGTCGCCAGGAAAGAGTCGTGGACAAGAAGTTAACTAACATCCAGGAAAGAAAGTTACGCGAGGCGCAGGCGCGGCGCGAGCACATCATCGACGTCGTCAAAGATCTCATCAAGAAGGGCGGCGCGCGCGCCGTCTCGATCCGCAAGGTGGCCGAGGCAGCCGGCTTTTCCACCACCGTCGTGTACGCCCTGTTCCGCGACAAGGCCACCCTGATCGCCCAGGCCATGGACAAGGACTTGCTGGAACTGGTGCGCGCCATGCGCACGGCCTGCGCCACCAGCATGGACCCATGGGAACGCATCAGCCTGATCGGCCGCGCCTACATCGAATACGGCTTCCAGCATCCCGATGAGTATTCGCTGATCTTCATGGAGCTGCGTCCGCACGCGGAAGTCGACGCCGTCGAAGTGGAACACGGCAATATCGAGCAAGACCCGTACGCCTATGCGCTGCACCTGTTTACCGAACTGGCGCAAGCGGGCCAGGTACGCCAGGATCCGCCGGCGCTGCATACGATGACGCAGATCTTCTGGCAATCGCTGCACGGCCTCGTGTCACTGCGCATCGTCATGGATGCGGGCGATCCATGGACGCCGCACCCGGAAATGAACGCACATATCGACGACTTGCTGGCCGTCGTCACGACAGGCATCCGCCTGCGCTTTGCGCCGACGGTCTGATCCTTAATCTGGCGCAACATGCGCCAGGCAAAAAAAGGCAGGCGCGGCGCCGGACCGCCCTGCCCTGTCTTTACGCTGACGAGGATTTACTGCGCTGCCAGCATGCTCTGCGTTTCCTCGTAGCGCACATGCCAGGCCAGCGCCTCTTGCAAGATGTGCGGCGTGTGGCCGCCGCGCTGGCATGCCGCGTCGTAATAGGCACGCAGCTGCGCACGGTAAGCGGGATGGGTGCAGCGCTCGATGATCAGCGGCGCCCGTTCGCGCGGCGCCAGGCCACGCAAGTCGGCAAAACCCCATTCCGTCACCAGCACGTCGACGTCATGCTCCGTATGGTCCACATGCGAGACCATCGGCACGACGCTGGAAATGCGCCCGCCCTTGGCCGCCGATTTCGACACGAACATCGACACTTGCCCATTACGCGCAAAGTCACCCGAGCCGCCGATGCCGTTCATCATGTGTGTGCCGCACACATGCGTGGAATTGACGTTGCCGTAGATATCAAATTCCAGCGCCGTGTTCAGGGCGATGATGCCCAGGCGGCGCACGATTTCCGGATGGTTGCTGATCTCTTGCGGGCGCAGCACGATCTTCGAGCGGTAATGGTCGATATTGTCCATCAGCTTTTGATGCACGGCGGCCGACAGGGTAATCGACGAGGCCGAGGCAAACGCCAGCTGGCCCGAGTCGAGCAGCTCGATGGCGCTGTCCTGCAGCACTTCCGAATACATGGTCATATTGCGGAAAGGCGAACCGATCAGGCCATGCAGCACGGCGTTGGCGATGGTGCCGATGCCCGCCTGCAGGGGCAGCAATTCCGGCCCCATGCGTCCAGCCGCCACTTCGCCCTCCAGGAAGGCGATCACGTGGCCGGCAATGGCTTGCGTCTCTTCGTCGGGCGGCAAGGCGTTCGACGGGCTGTCGGGACTGTCCGTGATGACGATGGCGGCGATGCGGGCCGGGTCGATGGCAATCGCCGTGCTGCCCAGGCGCTGGTCGACGCGCGTGAGGGGAATCGGTTCGCGCCCCGGCAAGGTTTGCGGAATATAGATGTCGTGCAAGCCTTCCAGCGCCAGCGGCGTGGACAGGTTGATCTCGATGATGACCTGCGCGGCCTGCTGGGCAAACGCGGCGGAGTTGCCCACAGACATGGTCGGGATGATGGCGCCGGCGGCCGTGATGGCCGTCGCTTCGATGACGGCGATGTCGACGGCGGCCAGGTTACCCGAACGCAGTTGCTCCGCCGTTTCCGACAGATGCTGGTCGATGAACATGACTTCGCCGTTGTTGATCTTGCCGCGCAGCACAGGGTCGACCTGGAACGGCATGCGGCGCGCCAGCACGCCCGCCTCGGCCATCAGGCCATCGCTGCCATTGCCCAGCGAGGCGCCCGTGATCAGTGTCAGGCTCAGCGGGTCTTGCAGGGCGCGCTCGGCCAGCGCGCGCGGCAGGGCCTTGGCGTCGCCGGCACGGGTAAAGCCGCTCATGCCGACACGCATGCCGTTGTGGAACAATTTGGCGGCCTCATCGGCGCTCATGATTTTGCTGAGCAAGCCAGGGTGGCGAATACGGTCCTCGTACATCGTGATGCTCCTGATATTCTTAATATTCTCAAACTGGATGGCTGTCATACACCAACCCCATAAGTGGATTCAGTATAAAATCCCGCCTACATGCATGGCATGAATTAATTTCGTCATATCCAGTCGATATTTTCATGCTTTGCCAACGCCGAGCCTCCTCTTGGATATCCGTTCCCTGCGCTATTTCGTCGAAACCGTGCGCCTGTCGAGCTTTACGCAGGCGGCCGAATCGCTGCACCTGACCCAGTCGACCATCAGCAAGATGGTCCGTCAGCTGGAAGACGAGGTTGGAGCCCAGCTGCTGGTACGCGACGGGCGCAAGCTGACCCTGACGGACACGGGCCGCATCGTCTACCAGCATGGCCAGGAAATGCTGGCCAATATGCGCCAGCTGACCCTGGAAGTGCGCGACACGCAGTCCTTGCAGCGCGGCAGCCTGACGGTCGGCATCCCGCCCATGATCAATGTGCTGTTCACACCTGTATTAAAGGCGTTCCGCGCGCGCCATCCGCATATCAGCCTGACCTTGCAGGAAGACACGGGCCAGCAGATCGAGCGCAAGGTGGCGGCCGGCGAGCTGGAAATCGGCATGACGGTGCTGCCTGCCGACCCGGAACTCGACCTCGTGGCCGTGGAAGTGGCCAACTACCCGATCTGGGCCCTGGCCGAACCGGGCACCTTCCAGAAAAACCGCACGACACTGCCCTTCAAGGCGCTGGCCGACTTGCCGCTGGTGCTGTTAAAAGATGATTTCGCGCTCACGCGCAGCCTGCGCCAGCATTTCGCGCAAGCGGGCTTCACGCCGACCATCGCGGCGCAGAGCGGGCAATGGGACTGGCTGGTGGCCATGGCCTCGGCGGGCCTGGGCGTGGCCCTGCTGCCCGAACCCTTCATCCACCGCCTGGCCGGCGAGCCATTGGAGGCCGTGCGCATCGTCGAGCCGGAAGTGGCATGGCAGGTGGCGCACGTCTGGAGCGGGCGTTATCTGTCGCATGCGGCGCGCGCCTGGCTCGAGGTATGCCAGGACGTGCTGGGTACGCCGTTCGCGCACTGACGCAAAAAAGGGTGGCCGAGGCCACCCTTTTGCTTGATCACGCCACCTGGCTTACTTGGCGTCGTCGTTGTACATGCTGGCGTATTTCCAGCCGAAGTACAGAATGAAGGTGTAGCACACGGCCGGCACGAGGAAGGACAGCTGCAGGTTGATGTGGTCGGCCAGGAAGCCCTGAATGAACGGCACGATGGCGCCGCCGACGATGGCCATGCACAGGATGCCCGAACCTTGTCCCGTTTGCGCGCCCAGCTTGTTCAAGGCCATGCTGAAGATGGTCGGGAACATGATGGAGTTGAACAGGCCGACGGCGATCAATGCCCACATGGCCGTGTGACCGCTGGAGAACACGGCGACGAGGATCAGCGCGATGACGACGGCGGCGTTGAAGGCCAGGGTCTTGCCCGGGCTGACGTAGCGCATCACGGCAAAGCCGACGAAGCGGCCCAGCATGGCGCCACCCCAGTAATAGCTGACGAAATAGGCGGCGTCGGCGTGGCTGAGGCCCGCGATATGGCTCTCGCCCAGGAAGTTGATCAGGAAGCTGCCGATGCTGACTTCACCGCCCACGTACAGGAAGATGGCCAGCGCGCCCAGCACCAGGTGGCGGTGCGACCAGATCGAGACTTTATGGCCATCCTGCGCCAGGGCGGCAGCATCATCGGCATGCGAAATCTTCGGCAATTTTGCCAGCGCGAACAGCACGGCGAGGATCACCAGGGTGGCGGCCAGCACCAGGTACGGGCCTTGCACGGAGGCCGCTTCCTTGGCGCGGTAAGCCAGTTGCTCGGCGGCCGGCAGCAGGTCGAACTGCTGCACCGTCAGCACGGTGCCCGACAAAATCAGCATGCCGCCCAGCGCAGGCGCCACGGTGGTGCCCAGCGCGTTGAACGCTTGCGTCAGGGTCAAGCGGCTCGACGCCGTCTGCGGGTCGCCCAGTTCCGTCACGTACGGGTTGGCCGCCACCTGCAGCACGGTGATGCCGGCCGCCAGGATGAAGAAGGACAAGAGGAACAGCGCATAGCTGCCGGTGGACGCCGGGTAAAACATGGCGCAGCCGGCGGCCGCGATCAGCAGGCCGGCGACGACGCCGCGCTGATAGCCGATTTTCTTGATCAGCATGCCTGCCGGCAGCGAGACGATGGCGTAGGCGCCAAAGAAGCAGAACTGCACCAGCATCGCCTGGACATACGTCAGGGTGTAGATCGAACGCAGATGGGGGATCAGCACATCATTGAGCGAGGTCAGCAGCCCCCACATGAAAAACAGCACCGTGACAATGATCAGGGCGCCTGTATTGTTTTGCGTGCCGGCCTGTGCGCGCGATGCGTCCAGCCCCTGCTTTACGTGTTCCATACTTTCTCCATTGTTCTATCCAAGATTGTCGTGCCCTGCCCTGGCCCATCGCTTGCATGGACACCGCCAGGCAGCGGCAGCGCTCGTGTTTGAAAGCAACATCTTCGCAAGGCCGAGCGCGTAGTAAAACTACCTTGCTGCGGCCGCATTATGCCCGAAAGGCCCCGGATTGCGCAGGTTTCACATCAATTATTCGATAATTGAATAGCTGACATTCGAAATCAAAAGTAGCCTTATAACTTGAAACCGCTATACTTATATTGCAGTGCAGCACAACGCGGCACGCCACATAAGGAGTCTGCCATGTCTACCGCATTTACTTACCACACCACGCAAAACAGCAATATCGTCGGCACCCTGGTCCACGCCGCCAAACGCGTCGGCGCCTGGCTGAACCAAAGCAGCGACCGCCGCGAACGCGCTTACGAAGAAGCGTATCTGGCCGAATCGACCGACCGTTACGACCTGGAATACCGCATGCGCGAACTGGCCCGTGCCAATCCACAGCCTAGCTGGATGAGCGGTCTGAGCCGTTAAGATTGACGCAGTATTGCCGCAGTTCCCAGTCGCTCAACGGCTGTAGCAACATCGATAGCGCCATCCTGCTCGCCTTGCGCTTGAGCACAGGATGGGCTATACAGGCGGGATGCACACGCCCATCACCATCCTCGCCATCGCCGGCAGCCTGCGCGCCGCCTCGCTGAACACCGCCCTGCTGCGCGCCATCGCCACGCTTGCGCCAGCGCCATTCGACATCCGCATTTATCCGGGACTCGGGCAATTACCGCTGTTCAATCCCGACCTCGACGCCGACAGCCTGCCGGCCGTGACGGGCCTGCGCGACGCGATCATCGCGGCCGACGTGCTGATGCTGGCCAGTCCCGAGTATGCGCACGGCGTGAGCGGCCCCATGAAAAACGCGCTGGACTGGATGGTGGGAAATGAATCGTTCATCGACAAGCCGCTGGCGCTGCTGAACGCCTCGCCGCGCGCCACGCATGCACAGGCGGCGCTGCGCGAAACGGTGCGCACCATGTCGGCGCGCCTGATCGACGAGGCCTGCATCAGCCTGCCCCTGCTGGGCTCGGGCCTCGATGCCGACGGCATCGCTGCGGACCCGGCATTGCGCCGGGCCATCCTCGATATGCTGCAGTGCATCAGGTCATTTTCATGACCCTCTGCACGTTTTACTATCAATTCATCTAGTTTTACTACGTACTTCTACGGACCACTCAATGCGGGATCATGCCCGTGAACACGTACGCCTGCAGCATGGTGATGATGCCAATGATCACGGCAAACAGCAGGCTGTGCTTCAGGGTAAAGCGGAACAGGTCCGATTCCTTGCCCACCAGGCCAGTGGCGGCGCAGGCGACGGCGATCGACTGGGGCGAAATCATCTTGCCCGTCACGCCGCCCGTCGTATTGGCCGCCACCAGCAAGGTGTCGGACACGCCGATCTGGTGCGCCGTGGTGTTTTGCAGGGAGCAGAACAAGGCGTTCGACGACGTGTCGGAGCCCGTCAGGAACACACCCAGCCAGCCCAGGAACGGCGAGAAGAACGGGAAGGCGGCGCCGCTGCCGGCCAGCAGCAGGGCCAGGGTGGACGACATGCCCGAGTAATTGGCGACGAAGGCAAATGCCAGCACCAGGCCGATCGACAGCACGGGACGGCGCAATTCCACCACCGTTTCGACGAAGGCCTTGAGGCCATCGCGCGGCTTCATGCCCAGCATCCACATCGACAGCACGGCCGTCAGCAAGATCGCCGTACCCACGGCCGACAGCAAATCGAGCTTGAAGACGGCGTCATACGCCTTCGGCTCCGCCACGATGGGCATGGTCTTGATCACCAGTTTATCGAGGTAAGGCACGTGGATCTTGACGACCAGGCTGGCCAACGCGCCGCCGGCGGCGAACAGGGACTTGAAGCCGGGCAGGCTCCAGACGGTGACGATGGCCGTCAGCAAGCCGAAAGGCGCCCAGGCGCGCGCCGTTTGCGCCAGGGTGTAGGGCGAGGCGGCGCGGCTGCCGCTGCCGCGCAAGTCCGCATTGCCCACGCCGCCGCCAAAACCGGACAGCGCAGCGGCGCCGCCGCCGACGGCGTTGACCACCTTGGCATTCTTCGGCTGCCACACTTTCAGGAACAGGGTCAGCGACACCAGGCTGACGAGGGCCGAGGTGATGTCCGGCAGTTCAGGGCCGATATGGTTCGAGGTGAAATACTGGGTGACGGCGAAGCTGGCGCCCGTCACCAGAGCGGCCGGCCACACTTCGCGCACGCCGCGCACACCATCCATCATGAAGACCAGCCAGAAGGGCACGGCCAGCGACAGCAGCGGCAACTGGCGGCCCGCCATGGCGCCGATCAGGAAGGGGTCGATGCCCGTCACCTGGCCCGCCACGATGATGGGGATGCCCATGGCGCCAAAGGCCACGGGCGCCGTGTTGGCGATCAGGCACAGGCCTGCCGCATACAGCGGGTTGAAACCCAGGCCCACCAGCAGGGCCGACGTGATCGCCACGGGCGCGCCAAAACCGGCCGCCCCTTCCAGGAAGGCGCCGAAGGCAAAACCGATCAAGAGCACCTGCAGGCGCTGGTCGTCCGTGACCGACAGCACGGAGGCGCGGATGATCTCGATCTGCCCTGTTTTCACGACGATTTTATACAGGAAGACGGCCGTGACGATGATCCAGGCGATCGGCCACAAGCCGTACGCAAAACCGTAGCCGGCCGCCGCCAGCGCCTGCGGCACGGGCATGCCGTAGGCGAAGATGGCCACGGCCAGCGCCAGCGCCAAGGTGACGGCCGCCGCCACGTGTCCCTTGATGCGCAGCGCCGCCAGCGCGATGAAGAAGAAAATGATGGGAATGGCTGCCGCCAGCGACGACAGCCACAAGCTGCCGAGCGGTGTATAAAGTTGGGTCCAGGTTTGCATGTCGGGTCTCCTCCGGTGGATGCGGGTTGATTGAAAAAACGGCTTTTGATGTAATTGTGTGTAGCGTGTTTTTTGCGGTATGGCGGAGCGGCGCTATTCTTCCTGGCCCCGCGCGTTCAGCAGGTCGGCCAGGCTGCGCGGCGCCGGCGTCAATGGCTTGCGGTGCTGCGTCCAGCCCAGTTGCGCGCGCGGCGTCAGCAGGCGCAGCCGCGTGGCGGCCCAGCGGAACAGACGGTAGCTGGCGGGACGCGCGAAGGCGCCGCTCCAGAAGCGCCAGATCAGGCTTTCGCCGCGGCTGAATTTGGCGCCCTGGCCGCGCAGCGGATGCGCCACTTCCTCGTTCGGATTGCGGTTCGCTTCCGTGCGCAGGCGCACCAGTAGCTGCGGAATCGGAATGCGCACGGGGCACACTTCGCCGCAGGCACCGCACAGGCTCGACGCGGTGGCCAGGTCCGCCGTCGCAGCCAGTCCCAGCAAATGGGGCGAGATGATCTTGCCGATCGGCCCCGGATACGTGGTGCCGTAGGCGTGGCCGCCGATGCGCGTATAGACGGGGCAGTGGTTCATGCAGGCGCCGCAGCGGATGCACTGCAGGGTGGCGCGCAGCTGCTCGTCGGCGTAGGCCTGGCTGCGGCCGTTGTCGAGCAAGACCAGGTGCACTTCGCGCGGGCCATCCAGCTCACCGGCGCGGCGCGGGCCGGAAATCAGGTTGAAATACGTGGTGATGGCCTGGCCCGTGGCCGAGCGCGTCAAGAGGCTGGACAGCGGCACGATATGTTCGAGCTTGGCCACGACTTTTTCCATGCCCATGATGGCGATGTGCACCTCCGGCACGGAGGTCGTCAGCCGGCCATTGCCCTCGTTTTCCACCAGCCACAGGGTGCCCGTGTCGGCCGCCGCGAAGTTTACGCCCGACAGGCCGATGTCCGCCTCGACAAAGGCCTGGCGCAGGGCGCGCCGCCCCGTCTGGATCAGGCTGTCGACGTCTTCCGTGTAGGGCGCGTCGGGAATGTGCTCGGCGAACAGGCCGGCGATGTCGGCCTTGGTCTTGTGAATGGCCGGCATGACGATGTGCGACGGTTTTTCGCCGGCCAGTTGCACGATGTACTCGCCCATGTCCGATTCCAAACACGTCATGCCGCGCGCTTCCAGGTAGTGATTGAGCTCGATTTCCTCGCTGGCCATCGACTTGCCCTTGATGAAGCGTGTCGCCTGATTCCTCTCGGCGATGGCGTGGATGATGGCGTTGGCCTGCTCGCCATCCTCGGCCCAGTGCACCTGCACGCCGGCTGCCGTCAGCTTGTCTTCCAGCTGCACCAGCAAATCGGGCAGGTGCGCCAGCGCGTGCTGGCGCACGGCTGCGCCGATGTCGCGCAGGCGTTCCAGCTCGTCGCCATCGGGGAACTGGGCGCTACGCTTGTCCTGTAAAAAATCCATGGCGCCGCGAAAGCTCTGGCGCAGTTTCGGGTCATCCAGCGCGGCGCGGGCGCGCGCATGGAAGTCCGCCGGCTTGACGAACTGCAGGGGCTTGGCGTTCATGGCTGGCCTCCTGCATGGGCAGATAAATCATCGATGATCAGCACCCACAGCCAGCGCGGGCCGTGCGCGCCATAGGCCAGGGTTTGCTGGATATCCGACGTTTTCGAGGGCCCCGACACCAGCACCAGGTTGGCCGGCATGCCGTCGCACCAGCGCTCGGCGCGCGCCGCAGCGTGCAAGTCCGCATGCACAGTGCTCGCATACACGAGGCAGATATGCAGCGGCGGCGCCAGCGACACCGTGCGCGGCGTGGCTGCGTCAGGCGCGATGACGAGGGTGCCCGTGGCGGCGATGCCGGAACGCGCGACGGTGAAACCGGCATCGACGCTGTCGAACAACTCGCCCTTCCACTGCGCCAGCGGACGGTCAAAGGACAGCGTTTCCACGCCAGCGGGCAAGGCGGCGCGCAAGGCCTGCCCTTCGGCGCTGCCGGCATCGAGCAGCAAACGGCGCACGCCGTGTTCACCGAGGCGCAGCGCCAGCAAGGCCGGCCAGGCGTCCACGCCGACGCAATCGACCTCCGCATGCGAGGCGCGCAAGGCTGCCTGCATGGCATCGATGCGCTGGCGCGGCGACAGCGGACATGCTGCGCGGCGCGCCAGATAGTGCTGGTCGATGGCCGTATCGATGACGTCCACCGTCTCGGGCGCGGTGGGGGCCGCGGCGCGCAAGCGCCCCAGCATGCGTTCGCGGGCGGTCAGGATCGCGCTCATGCCGCGCCTCCCGTACGGCGCCACAGGAAGCTGGCCATGTGTTCGACGGGCAGCGGCGCGCCCTGGTGCTGCGCGGCGTGGCCAATATTGAGCAGGCAGCCGCAGTCGGCCGAAACGAGGCGGTCGCAGCCCGTGGCGCAGGCCGAGGCGATCTTGTCGCTGACCATGGCGCCGGAAATATCCGGATGTTTCAGTGAAAACGTGCCGCCAAAGCCGCAGCATTCCGATTCGCGCTGGTGTTCGATGCGCGTCACGCCAGGCAAGGCGTCGACCAGCGCCACGCCGTGGGTGCGCGTGCCCATCTCGCGGCGCGCCCCGCACGAGGTGTGCAGCACCACGTTTTCATCAGCCTGCCCGGCGGCAGCCATGCCGGCCAGGTCGAGCTGCAGCACGCAGACGAGAAATTCGCTCAGCTCATACACGCGTTCGGCCAGCTCAACCGCCTTGGGGCCGGCGACGGGGTCGTCGTGGAACAGCTGCGGCCAGTGGTGGCGCATCATGCCGGCGCAGGAACCGGACGGCACGATCACGGGCCACGGCTGCGCAAACAGGTCGAGCTGGGCGCGGGCCACGGCACGCGCCTGTTCCGGATTGCCGCTGCTGTAGGCGGGCTGGCCGCAGCAGCTCTGGCCGCGCGGATAATGCACCAGCAAGCCTTCGCGCTCCAGCAGACGCACCGCGTCGAGCCCCGCCTGCGGCACGAACAGGTCGACCAGACAAGTGGCGAACAGGTACACCTGGAGCGGTGCGGGTGGATAGCGGCGTGGCTGGCGCGGGTCTGGCTGCATGAATGTGTCTCCCCGGCGCTCTGTGTGTTGCTGCGGCGCCGCTGTGTGTTGTTAAGAATGACCGGTTCACGCATAATTCCAGCTTCCGCGAGCCACTTCAAATTGCTCGGACCACTTTAAAACAACACCGGAAGACAGCGATGGCGACAGGCATGCAGACGCGGGGCAGGGTCGAGATGGTGATGCGCCGGCTGGAAACGGCACTGCTGGACGGCAGCTTGCCGGCGGGCGCGCAGCTGCCGGCCGAACGCCTGCTGGCGCAGCAATATGCGGTTTCGCGCAACACCGTGCGCGAAGCCGTGCAGCGGCTGGCGGCACGGGGCCTGGTGCGCAGCCGGCGCGGCGCCGGCGTATTTGTGACGGATCAATTGCGCACCGGCATGGCGTCGCCATGGAGCCAGCTGGTGGCCGACCACCCCGCCCTGCGCGACGACATCCTGGAATTTCGCCGCGTGCTGGAAGGGGCAACGGCATACTTTGCGGCGCAGCGGGCCAGCGGCGACGAGCGCGCGCAGATCATGGCCTTGCTGGCCGAGCTGGAACAGGCGCGCGCCAGCGATGACAAGAGCGGCGAGGCGCAGGCCGATGCCCGCCTGCATGAAGTCATCGCGCAGGCGTCGCACAACACCATGTTTTTGCACTTGCACACCAGCATCATCGGCATGCTGCGCGAACACATCACCATCAATGGCACGGGCTTGCGCCAGCAGGACGAGGCCACCTCGCTGCAACTGCTGTCGCAGCACCGCACCCTGTGCGTAGCGATCTGCGCCAGCCAGCCCGAAGAGGCGCGCACGGCCATGCAAGGCCACATCGATTTCGTGCGCACGCGCGTCACCAGCGACGAATAAGGGTCACTGGTAGGACCAATCCAATACGCAGGATGGTGGGCAATGCGTCGCGGCTTGTCGCAGGGCCGGGCAAGAATGGGATCCCGATTCGCTATCCGACAGGTTTCCATGCATTTGCACCATGCAACTGACGATCTCCGCAAGCCGGCGCCGCTTCCCTTGCTGGCGCTGCATGCCGGCGCCAGCGCCATCCTTGCCGTCGCGCTGCTGCCGCCCGCCGGCTGGCCGCTGGGCCTGGCCTGCTGCCTGCTTATCCTCGCCATGCTGCTGCGGGCCTTGCACGCACCCGCCGCACAGCCTGGCAGCGCCGCCTCCGGCACCGCGCTGCTGGCGCTGGATCTGCTCGTGTTCCTGCTCTGCTATGCACTGCGCGAAGCCGACGCGAGCTGGCACGCGACGGCCTTTTGCATCCTGCTCGTCGCGCCCTATGCCGGCGTCACGCGGCACCTGCTGGCCGGCGCCGGCCTGGCCTTCGTGGCGAGCCTGGCCTGGCTCGGCCTGCAGGATGACTTTCAAGCCGGCAACGCCGCCACCGTGCTGCTGCTCAACCTGACCGGTCTGTGCGCCAGCCATGGCCAGCAGCGCCAGCGCCGCGCGCACGTCCTGCAACACGCCATCCTCGCCGAACAGGCCGTGCGCGACCACCTGACCGGCTGCTACAACCGCCGCTACCTCGACGAGCACTTGCTGGGCGCCGAGCTTGCCCGCTCACAACGCCATGGCCTGTGCCTGACGGCGATCCTGTGCGATCTCGACCACTTCAAGCGCATCAACGACGCCCACGGCCATGCCGCAGGCGATGCCGCGCTGCGCAACTTTGCCGCCCTGCTCGGCAACGCCACGCGCCGTGGCATCGACAGCGTGGTGCGCCACGGCGGCGAGGAATTCCTGCTGATCCTGCCTGAAACGGACCTGGCTGGCGGCGTGCGCCTGGCCGAACGCCTGCGCGACGGCCTGGCACAGCACATCGGGACGACGGCCAGCTTCGGCGTCGCCTCGCTCGCGTGTACGCCCGGCAGCCCGGCGCCCGGCGCCCCCGCCCTGGTCAATGCCGCCGACCGCCTGCTGTACCAGGCCAAGCACGCGGGGCGCAATTGCGTCAGGGCAGCCATGCTGGACGCCCTGTAATTGCCATCGAATCAATGTTACCATTCGTTAACTTGTGTACTTATCAGTACACATCCTGCCACTGAAGAGAACGGAACCACCATGTCTGAACACGCGCCCCGCCCTTCCACCATCATGCGCCAATGGCAAATGCTGCGCCTGATACCGCCGGCGCCACGCACCATCACCGTCGCCGAATTGCACGACAAGCTCAAGGCCATCGACTTTGCCATCGGCATCCGCACCATCCAGCGCGACTTGCTCGACCTGGCCGAGATTTTCCCGCTGACCAATCCAGTCGACAGCAAGCCGTTTGGCTGGTGCTGGATGGAAAATGCGGCGCGCATGGACATGCCGGGCCTGTCGACGCCGGCCGCGCTGACCCTGGCCCTGATGGAACAGCACATGCGCCATGCCTTGCCGCCATCCACGCTCGACAGCATGCAGCCGTATTTCAGCGCGGCGCGCCAGACCCTGAACGCGGCCAGCGAGCGCGCCAGCGCGTCCGCCTGGCTGGGCAAGATACGCGTCATCGCCCCCATGCAGCGGCTGCTGGCGCCCGACATCGACGAAGCTTGCCAGCGCACCGTGTATGAAGCGCTGATGCAGAACCGCCAGCTCAAGCTGAGCTACAAGAAGCGCGACAACGACAATCCCGTCAGCTATGACGCCGTCCATCCGCTGGCCATCGTGCAGCGCGGCCAGTTGCTCTACCTGGTCTGCCTGTTCGCCGACTACAACGACGTGCGCACCCTGGTCCTGCACCGCGTGCAGCAGGCGGAAATGCTTTACCTTTCCGCGCGCGCGCAGCCGGGCTTCGACATCGATGCGTATATCGCCTCCGGCGCCATGGGCATCCGCGATGGCGAACCGCTGCTGCTCGAAGCCGTGTTTGCCCGTCGCAGCGGCGAGCACCTGTACGAGACGCCGCTGAGCGCGGACCAGCAATTACAGGAACGCGCCGATGGCTCGCTGCACCTGACCGCTACCGTGCCCAGCACGCGCGAACTGCAATGGTGGTTGCTGGGCCTGGGCGATGGCGTGGAAGTGCTGGCGCCCGCTGCCCTGCGCGACCAGATGAAAAACACCATCGCCAGCATGGCCAGCCGCTACGCCGCCTGACGACGGCCCCGGCGGCGGCGAAAACTGCTACCATCGCGCGCCGCCACTCCTTTCATCCGCCCATGACCGTCCTCAGCCACACTCATCCGCTGGTACACCAGCTGGAAAACGACTTGCTGCCCCTGTTTCGCGCCGCGCTGCCGTCACTTGCGGCCGCTGCGCCACAGGTGCTCGCTTCAGTCTTCGCCTTTTCCAGCGGCACGGCCAGCGCCTTCCAGGATTATCATTTCGGCATTTCCTGCCTGCTCGCAGACGTGCCCGCGGATGCCCCGGAAGAAGTCGCCCTACTGGTCAGCGTCACGGGACTCGCGTCGGGCGCGCGGCTCAGCGCACAGGTCGTCTGGGGTCAGCCTTCGGGCCAGGTGGAAATGCAGGCAGATCTAAATGCTGGCGACCTGCAAGCCTTGCATGCGGCTCTGCCTGGCCTGCTGGCCGGCTTGCAACATTCAGCCAGCCGTGGCGTACCAGCAATATGACAGGCGCATGAAAAAGTGCCAGGAAACAACAACTTACGCTTTCCGCAGCGCAACTTTATTGACTTCCACTAGTCCTAGCCCCTATCCTTTCAGTTACGTTTGGTGAGAATGTGTGCATGGTCAGGCGAACATGCCCGCAAGCCGCCTTGCCTTCACAAAAGTCCATTCCGCATTTTTATTGCAACCATCAGGGCAACGCGCCTGAACGGCCGCTGCCAGCAAATACGGAGCTGACTGCCATGCCATCGCACCACCATTTTCCCGCCTCATCGTTGCTGGGCTGCGCCTTCCTGCTGGCAGCCGCCCTGCCCGTGCAGGCCCAGACCACGGACAGCACTGCCGCCACCTTCAGCGCCAATGCCAGCCTCACCACGCAATACATTTCGCGCGGCTTTCGCCAGACCTGGGGCAAGCCGGCCCTGCAGGCGGGTGCCGACTACGCGCACCCGAGCGGCTGGTCGCTGGGCACGTGGGCTTCCACCGTCAGCGACCGCTACATTCAGGATGCGACGATCGAATGGGACTTGTACGGCGGCTACGGCGGCACGCTGGGCGAACTCGGTTACAGCGTGCTGGCCTACTATTACAAATATCCGGGCGCCATCTACCGTGCCACAGGCGTGAAATACGACTATGGCGAACTGTCGCTGGGCCTGACCTACCGCATGCTGTACGCCAGGTACAACCATACCGTCACGCGCGACTTTTTCGGCATCACCAATGCGCGCGGCACGGGCTACCTGGACGTGGGCGCGAATGTCGACCTGGGCAATGCCTGGACCTTGAACCTGCACGCCGGCAACGGCCGGGTGGCGGGCACGGGCAATGCGATATGGAACTGGCGCGACGCCAAGATCGGTGTCACCCGGGCCTTCGACGGCGGCTGGAGCGCCAGCGCCGCCGTCACGCGCGCCTGGGGCGCCAGCGACGCCTACGACCATTACACTTTAGGCATCCCGAATGCGGCCGGCCAGTTCGACACCTCGAACCCGGCCGCGGCCAGCTTCGTGCTGGCCGTCAGCAAAACTTTCTAGGCGCGCTACCCGCGACGCCCGAGATACCGATATCTATCCCCATCAAGGAACAGCCTCATGCAACTATCACTGAACAGTAAAATCTGCGTCGCCGCCACCGCGCTCGCCATCCTCAGCCTCGGCGTCACGGCGGCGGTGATCGGCTACAAGAGCAGCGCCAGCGCCGAAGCCGCCGCACTGGAACTGGCCCGTACGTCGGCGCGCGAAGTGGCCGGTGCGCTGCAGGCGCGCATCGCCAGCAACCTGTCCAGCGTGTCCAGCCTGGCCGGCGCCATGCGCGGCACCAAAAGCGCCAGCCTGCCCCTGCAGCGCGAGCAGATCAATGAACTGACCAAGGCGACGTTGACCAGCTCGGAAGACTTGCTGGGTTCGGCCGTGACGTGGGAGCCGAACGCGCTCGACGGCAAGGATGCGGATTTCGCCAACCAGAAACCGAACTACGACGCCAGCGGCCGCTTCATGCCCTACTGGACACGCGGTGCCGGCGGCAAGCTGCAAGTCGAACCCATCGTCTTCGACCCGAAACCGGGCGCCAACGACTGGTACGACGTGCCCAAGCGCACGGGCAAGACTTACTTTACGGAACCGTACATCTACCCCGTCGATGGCAAGGATGTGCTGATGGCCTCGCTGGTGGCGCCCATCATGATCGACGGCAGCTTCAAGGGCACGGCCAGCGCCGACTTTATGCTCACGCGCCTGGCGAAAATCCTGGCCGACCTGAAAGTGATCGAAGGCGGCAAGCTGGCCCTGATCTCGAACGGCGGCCTGTACGCCAGCCATCCCGCGCCTGAACGGCTGGGCAAGAAGGCGGACGACGTGCCGGCCGCCGGCCTGGAAAAGGTGCGCCAGGGCCAGGCGTATGAATACGAGGACGACAAGGGCTACATCCACTTGCTGCAGCCGCTGCAGATCCACCCCGACATCGCGCCGTGGAGCGTGGAACTGAATTTCCCAAAAAGCGTGGCCACCGCCTCCGCGCGCGACCTGATGATTTACACGCTGATCGTCGCCCTGCTGTGCGCGGCGGCCACGGCCGGTATTTTGATCCTCGTCGTCAACCAGCTGACGCGCCCCCTGCGCACCCTGGGCCGCACCATGACGGACCTGTCCAGCGGCGACGCCGACCTGCGCGTCAAGCTGGAAGTCAAGGGCACGGATGAACTGGCCGTCATCGGCAAGGGTTTCAACGCCTTCGTGGAAAAGATCCACGCCGTGCTGCTGCAAGTGCAGGCCAGTGCCGACAATGTGGCCCGCGCCAGCGCGGAAATTGCGCAAGGCAATAACGACCTGTCGGCCCGCACGGAACAGCAAGCCAGCTCGCTGGAAGAAACGGCCGCCTCGGTGGAAGAACTGACGGGTACCGTGAAGGAAAATGCCGACCATGCGCGCCAGGCCAATCAACTGGCCGCGTCAGCGTCCAGCGTGGCACAGAAGAGCGGCGAAGTGGTCGGCAAGGTGATAGCAACGATGACCTCGATCAATGACTCGTCCAACAAGATCGTCGACATCATCAGCGTCATCGACGGCATCGCCTTCCAGACGAATATCCTGGCGCTGAACGCGGCCGTGGAAGCGGCGCGCGCGGGCGAACAGGGCCGCGGTTTCGCCGTCGTCGCCACGGAAGTGCGCAACCTGGCACAACGCTCGGCCGCGGCGGCCAAGGAAATCAAGCTGCTGATCGACGATTCCGTGGGCAAGGTGGCCGCCGGCAGCAAGCTCGTCGATGAGGCGGGCGCCACCATGGAGCAAGTGGTCGACAGCGTGCGCAAGGTGACCGCCATCATGGCCGACATCAGCGTCGCCACCACCGAGCAAAGCGACGGCATCGCGCAGGTCAACCAGGCGCTGGCGCAAATGGATGGCGTGACGCAGCAAAACGCGGCCCTCGTCGAGGAAGCGGCAGCGGCCGCCGAAAGCCTGCAAGACCAGGCCAGCCATCTGGCCGAGGTAGTCAGCGTCTTCAAGTTGGGCGAGCAGACGCGCCAGCCAGCGCTGGCAGCAGCAACGGCCGCGCCGCGCGCCGCGACGCCCAAAACACCTACGCCAGCCAAGCGCCTGAATGTTGCCAAGCCGCAAGCAACACAGCACGCGCCCGCCAAGGCGCCGGCAGGTGATGACTGGGAAGAGTTTTAAGCCGGACATTTCCGGCTTCGGCCGGCGCCATGCTCAGGCGCCGGCACGCGTTTCATAATCTGCCATCTCCATACCTGCCTCACGCATTACCATGCGCGGCACCCGCCTGTTTCTCCGCCCCGCCATTCAATGGCCGCACTTTCAATACAAGTATTGCGGCCCATTTATTGCGGCCCATTTCAGATTGCAGAAAAATAAGATGCGCATGTACTTTATAATATCGCCGCGCATACGGCACGCTTTCAGCCGGTTGAAGATTGATAGGAATAACGCATGAAAAAAGTACTGGCATTATTAATGGTATCGGGCACGGTGGTATTGACCGGCTGCGGTGGTGGCAGCGATGGCAATAGCGGTGCGAATAGCGGTGCGAATGGCGCCAGCGGTGATGTAGCCGTTCCCGTTCCGCCAGTGGTGGTCGCGCCCCCGCCTCCGCCGGCACTGGCCGCTTATGTTGGCACTTGGCAACCCGCTTGTGACGACCAATACCGCCAGCGCCTCGTCGTCGCCCTCAAAGGCGATGGCAGCGGCGCTTTGGAAATGTCGACCTACGGCGAAACCTTCGCCACTTCCGATTGCAGCGGCCCCGTGCAATTTACGGAAACCACGAGTGAAAAGATTACCGCGACGCCAGATGGCGCAGGCAATATTCAGCTCAAGCTGACGGCGGACAGCCCGGCTTCGGACATCCGCATCGACAAGGTCGTATCGTCGCTTCCAGCCCACACCGTCCAGATTACGGGTCCGGCCGTCACCACCGTGATGCTGAATGGCAAACCTCATTGGCACATCAATGATGGCAATGGCAACACCACGGACATTCCGGATACCGGCGTACAAACGGCAGTAAGTGGCAAGGGCGGCTTTTATCTGCGCGGTAACGAATTGTTTACCGTAATGGAAAAAGACGGTGCTTATGTGCTCGATATGCGCTATGTAAAACAATAAAATCAGCCAAGAATTAGCCATTGCGCCGCACAGTCGGCGCAATGCGTAGCAGCTACATCACATTTCCCCTTCAGTCCATCAAACCATTTCAGCGCATTGTCGCGACTTGATCAAAATCAATTCAGCGATAGATTTGGTGAGATTTTCCCCTTATTAATACTCCTATAATCAGGCCGCGTTGACGGCACGCACCGCTGCCGGATAAAAAGGACTTTGAATGAAAACATTATTGGCAGTATTGGCCGGCTCGGCCGCGGCACTCCTGACGGGCTGCGGCGGTGGCGGCGGCGGTTCCACGCAGCAGCTTGCCGGCGATTCCGGCACCACCTCGCCGCTGGCCGCGTATATCGGCACGTGGCAATCGGCTTGCGACGATCACGACCGTCAAATGCTCGTCATCGCGCTCAAGAACGACGGCAGCGGCTCGCTGGAACTGACGCCAACCGGCGAAACCTACTTCAAGGCCGATTGCTCCGGCCCCGTGATCGCGACGGACGGCATGAGCGCGAAGATCACCGGCAAGCCGGACGGCACCGCCGACATGCTGATCAAGCTGGCGGAAAATGCGGCGGCAACGAGCTTGCGCGTCGATAAGTTCACCTCGTCGGTTCCGGCCTATACCTTCCAGCGCAGCGGCGCCACGGTGAAATATGTGCTGCGAGCAAACCAGCAGCAATGGTGCGTCGATGTGGACAATGGCGAATCGTGCATGTGGGACGAAGGCATGCAGCCGGCGCTAAGCGTCCCCGGCGGCCTGTCCTTGCGCGGCAACGACCTGTACTCGGTGGTGCTGGACAAGGGCGTGTATGTGCTGGACATGCACTACGTAAAAAAATAAGCGCATAAGCTGCTGCGGCCACGTCCTGGACTCGTGGCCGTGAGCAGCTGTCTGTGCAAAATCAAACAGACATTGCAAAAATACAAAGCTACCCTGTTAAAAAAAACAGGCGCTTGCCATCCCGCACCACACCCTTCCCCTGCCCTCCCACGCTGCACTGGACGACCTGCTGCCCGGCTTGGAACGACGCTGGGCGCCGGCCCTGTGCCGCGATATCGTCGCCGGCGCGCAAGACCAACCCTCGACACTGTGACGGCGCGCCAGCAAAAAAAAATCGCCGGACCGGATTGACTCCGGGCCGGCGATCAGGTCTAGCCTGAGGGCTAGTTGATTACTTGAGCGGCATGGCAATGCCGAACATCACCGACTGGGTCCGTCCGCTATCGATGTTCAGATTGCTGTTGTAGTCCAGGGTGATCGTCATGCCGTTCGACAGCAGCAGTTTCACGCCCAGCCCCGCCGTCCAGTTGCCCGTCTGCTGCGGCACCGTGCGGATCACGTACACGGGGCCATCCGCCGCCAGGTCGGCATACGCCAGGCGCGCATCGTCGGCGCCCTGGAACTGGTGCCGGTACTCGAGCCGCGCGCGCGGGAACCATGTGCCCAGACCGCCCACATAGATGCCCTCGGCCCGGACGCCCAGCGCGCCGATGCGCGAACGCACGGTCTGCTTGAAGTAGCTCAGCGCGTTAATGCCCGCCGCCTTCTCCGTGTACGGATCAAGCTTGGCCGACATCAGTTCCACGCGGCCATACGGCGACCACATCCAGGTTTCCTGGCGCATCTCGATACCGCCGACCAGCGCGCCAAACACCTGCTTGCCGTCGCGCTCGCCCGTGGCGAAACCGCTGCCGTCACTCAGGTAGCGCGAGGCGTCGTATTGCAGGGTGCCGTAGCCGAGCACGCCGTCAAGGAAGACGCCCTTGCTCGGACGCAGGCTGCCATACACGGCCGCCACGGCGCTGTCGGCCGTGCTGCGGCTACCGTTCTGGCCCACGTCGCTGCGGTCATGGCTGAAACCGGCGCCCACGCCCAGGGTGGCCAGGTCGCTGAGGCGGTAGTCGCCGCCCACGCTCACGCCGTTGGTGCGGAAACGGAAACCCGTCTCGCGGCCATTCACATAGTGCTGGCCGAAGTCCACCGCGCCACCGAGCCACAGCGACAACGCCTGCTTCTGCGTGTCCGGCTTTTGCGGCATGTCCGGCAAGCCGCTGGTGGCGCCGCTGACGTCCACCTGTTGCCGCTCGCTGCTGAAACCCGTGTCAACCTGACGCAAGGCCGCCTTGCGCATGAACGGTTTCACGGCCGTGCCGAACACGCGGTCCGCTTCGTCCGCCTGCCAGCGCGCCAGCGCCGCCGTCGGATTGCCGCTGTCGTTCGGCGGCGTCAGGCTCAGGCCAAAGTTCGAACGTCCCCAGCCATCGCCATGCAGGCTTTCCAGGCGCTGCGTGAAGTTCGACAGCTGCGCGCTGGCGAAGCGCCGCGCCGCATCGGCTTGCGCCGCCTGCAGGCCGATCACTTCCGGATCGACGGACGGGTCGCGCCGCGCCGTCACGGTCACGTTGACCACGCCCGGCTTCGAGGTGGCGTACGCATTGCTCAGGGTGTAGCTGACCACGGCCGCGCCGGCGAACTTGCCCGAGGCCGCAAAGCTCAGCTGGTACAACGGCTTGCCGGCCGTGCCCACGTCGCGCACCACCACCTTGCCCGCCTCGGCCGGCGCCACGCTCAGGATATTCGCCGCCGTGAACGGGCCGCCCGTGGCGCCCGCCGTCAGGTCGACGGTGACCGTCAGGCCGGCCACCACCGTGGCGCTCTGGCTGAGCACCTGCGGCATCGGATTGACGGCTATCGTCGACGTCACCGGCGCCGAGGTGCCGAAGGCGTTCGACACGGTGTAGCCGATGCGGATGTCGCCGCTGGTGTTGATGCCTGGCGTGTAGACGATGTCCATGCCATTGACCACCGCCGTGCCGCTGGCCGGCTGCGTGGTAATCGCCACCGCCGTGAACGGCCCACCCGTGGCGCCTTGCGTCACGTTCAAGGTCACCGGCGTGCCGGCCAGGACCGTCGCCGTCTTGGCGACCGGTACCGGCACCGGCTGCGGCGCCACCGTCAGGCTGACCGTGGCCGGCGCGGACGTGCCGCCCGGACCCGTCGCCGTGTAGCTGAAGGCGTCCGGGCCGAAGTAGTTCGCATTCGGCACATACGTCACCTTGAAAGAGCGGCCGCTGCCGCCCCCCGCCGCGCCGCTCGACACCACCGTGACGGTGCCATGCTGCGGCGGCGTGACGATGGTCACTGCCGTGATCGGGCTGCCATCCGTTGACGCAATGGTCAAGCTCACTTCCTGGTTGGACGAGGTGGTCGCCGTTTCATTCGGCACCGGCGGCGGCGCCTGGTTCACCTGCAGGGTCAGCGCCTGCTGCACCGTGAACTGGTGCGCATCCTTCGCTTGCAAGGTAAAGGCAAAGCTGCCCGCCACAGTCGGCGTGCCGCTGACGATACCCGTCGCCGCATTGAGCACCAGGCCGGTCGGCAAGGTGCCGCTGCTCAAGGAGTAGACGTAGGGCGCAACGCCGCCGCCAGCCGTGAACTGCTGGCTATACGCGTCGCCGGCGCGGATCGCCGCCAGGCTGGCCGGCGTCAGTGTCAGGACTGGCGCCGCCACTGCCAGGGTATAGCTGTTGGTCGCGCTAAATGGCGCGCCCAAGCCCGTGCTGCTGTCGGTGACCTTGATGCTGAACGGGAAGCTGCCCGCCACATTCGTCGTGCCGGACAGCACGCCGGTGGCCGTGTTCAGGCTCAGGCCCACAGGCAAGGTGCCCACCACGGCATAGCTGTATGGCGCCGTGCCGCCCGTTGCCGCCAGGGTCGTGCTGTAAGCCGCTTCCGCCGTCGGGTTGGGCAAGCTGGCCGGGGTCAGGCTGACCGTGGCCGAGGCAACAACCAGGGTATAGCTTTGCGCACCGGTAAACAGGTGCGCATCGGCCGCCTGCACCGTCAAGGTAAAGCTGCCGGCCGACGTTGGCGTGCCGCTGAGCAAACCGCTGGCGTTCAAGGTCAGGCCAGCCGGCAGGCTGCCGCTCGACAGCGTGTAGGCATACGGAGCGACGCCGCCGCTGGCCGTCAGTTGACGGCTGTATGCCGTGGCCACGGTCGCCGCCGGCAAGGTGGCTGGCGTGACCGTGATGGTCGGTGCAGAGACGATCACCGTATAGCTCTTGCTCGCGCTGAATGGCGCGCCCGCGCCCGTGCTGCTGTCCGTGACCTTGATGCTGAATGTAAAGCTGCCCGCCACATTCGTCGTGCCGGACAGCACGCCGGTGGCCGTGTTCAGGCTCAGGCCAGCCGGCAGGCTGCCGCTGGTCACGCTGAATGTATACGGCGCCGTGCCGCCCGTCGCCGCCAGGGTCGTGCTGTAAGCCGCTTCCGCCGTCGGGTTGGGCAAGCTGGCCGGGGCCAGGCTGACCGTCGGCGCGCCCACGGTGACCGTCACGGTGCCGGGAGCGGACGTGCCGCTGCCATTCGTGGCCGTGTAGCTAAAGCTGTCGCTACCGCTGTAGCCGGGCGTCGGCGTGTAGGTGATGCTGGTGCCGCTGGCCGTCGCCGTGCCGTGCGCGGGCGCCGCTGCCACGGCCACCGAGCTTGCCGCGCCGCCGCCCAGATTCAGGGTCACCGGATTGGCGCTGCTGCCGTAAGCCACCGTGGTGGTCACGGCGCCAGCGACGGGCACGGCGATCGCCACCGTGCCGGAATACGCGAGTGCGCCCGAGAACGGCGCGCCTGCGCCGGTGCTGCTGTCGGTGGCGCTGACGGTGAAGCTATAGGCGCCTGCCGTCGTCGGCGTGCCCGACAGGGTGCCGTTTGCCGCCAGGCTCAGGCCCGCAGGCAGGCTGCCAGCGGAAACGGCATAGTTATAGGCTGGCGTGCCGCCCGTGGCGGTGATGGCCTGGCTGAAGGCGACGCCGGCCGTCATGGTCGGCAGGGTCGACGGCGCAACGCTGATCGCTGGTGACGCCACCGTCAGCGCGTAGGCGCGCGAACCGGTGTACGGGCCGCTGCCCGTCGAACTGTCCGTGGCAAGCACGGTGAAGTTGAAGGTACCCACCGCCGTCGGCGTGCCCGACAGCAGGCCCGCGCCGGACAAGGTTATGCCGGCAGGCAAGGCACCCGCACTGATCGTGTAGGTATAGGGCGCGGCGCCGTTCGCGGCGCTCACGCTCAGGCTGTAGGCCACACCTGCGCCTGCCACGGGCACGGTGCCTGGCGCCAGCGTCAGGGTGGGCGCGCCGACCATGATCGTCACGGTCGCCGGTGCCGAGGTGCCGACGATATTGGTGGCGGTGTAAGTGAAGCTGTCAGGCCCGCCATACCCTGGCGTCGGCGTGTAGGTGATGCTGGTGCCGCTGGCACTGGCCGTGCCGTGCGAGGCGCCAGTGGCGATGGCCACGGAAGTTGCCGCGCCGCCGCTCAGGCTCAAGGTGATCGGGTTGGCGCTGCTGCCATAGGCCACCGAGGCGCTGACGGCGCCCGCAACTGGCGCACCGAAATAAGTGAACTGATCGGCCGCGCCGGTGGCGCTGGTACCACCAACCGTGGTCACGCGCACATCCACCGTGCCCGTCCCGGCGGGCGCCGTCGCCGTGATCTGCGAGGCGCTGTTGACGGTGAAGCCGGCAGCCGATGTGGCGCCGAACGTCACGGCAGTCGCGCCGCTGAAATTCGCGCCGGTGATGATGACCGTGGTGCCGCCGGTAGCCGGCCCCGTGCCCGGCGAAATACCGCTCACCGCCGGTGCCGCGACATACGTGAACTGGTCGGCCGCACTGGTGGCGCTGGTGCCGCCAGTCGTGGTGATGCGCACGTCCACGGTACCCGTGCCGGCTGGCGCCGTCGCCGTGATCTGCGAGGCGCTGTTGACGGTAAAGCCGGCGGCCGACGTGGCGCCGAAGGTCACCGCCGTCGTGCCGCTGAAATTCGAACCACTGATGATGACCGTGGTGCCGCCCGTAGAAGGACCCGCCGTCGGTGAAATGCTCGTCACTGCCGGCGCCGCGACAAAGGTGTACTGGTCCGCCGCGCTGGTGGCGCTGGTGCCGCCCGTCGTGGTGACGCGCACGTCCACCGTGCCCGTGCCGCTTGGCGCCGTCGCCGTGATCTGCGTGGCGCTGTTGACGGTAAAGCCGGCCGCCGACGTGGCGCCGAAGGTCACCGCCGTCGTGCCGCTAAAATTCGAACCGGTGATAATGACCGTGGTGCCGCCGCTGGCGGGACCCGCCGTCGGAGAAATGCTGCTGACCGTCGGCACCGCCACGTAGGTAAATTGATCGTTGGCACTCGTGGCGCTGGTGCCGCCGGCCGAAGTGACGCGCACGTCGACCGTGCCTGCGCTGCCCACGGGCGCCGTCGCCGTGATCTGCGTGGCGCTATTGACCGTAAAGCCGCTGGCCAATGTGGCGCCAAACGTCACGGCTGTCGTGCCGCTGAAATTCGACCCCGTGATGATGACGGTGGTGCCGCCGGTCGTAGGGCCCGAAGTGGGCGAAATGCTGCTCACCACCGGCGCTGCCACAAAGGTAAATTGATCGGCGGCGCTGGTGGCGCTGGTGCCGCCGAGCGAAGTGACGCGCACGTCCACCGTACCCGTGCCGGCGGGTGCCGTCGCCGTGATCTGCGTGGCGCTGTTGACCGTAAAGCCGATGGCCGATGTGGCGCCGAAGGTCACCGCTGTCGTCGTGCTGAAACCCGTGCCGGTGATGATGACGGTGCTGCCGCCCGTAGCCGGGCCGGCCGTGGGCGAAATGCTCGTCACCGTCGGTGCGGCCACAAAAGTAAACTGGTCCGCCGCGCTGGTGGCGCTGGTGCCGCCCGTCGTCGTGACGCGCACGTCGACCGTGCCGCTGCTGCCAGCTGGCGCCGTGGCCGTGATCTGCGTGGCGCTGTTGACGGTGAAGCCGGTGGCGGGAGTCGCGCCAAAGGTCACCGCCGTGGCGCCGGTAAAGCCCGTGCCCGTGATGATGACGCTGCCGCCGCCAGCGGTAGGACCTGCCGTGGGCGAAATGCTGGTGACCGTTGGCGCAGGAATATACGTGAACTGGTTGGCGGCGCCGGTGGCGCTGGTACCGCCGCTGGCGGTGACGGTCACGTTCACGATGCCGGCACTGCCCGCTGGTGAGGTGGCGGTCATGGTCGTGGCATTGACGACGGTGACGGCGACGCCATTGTTGGCGCCAAACTTCAGCGCCGTGACGCCCGTAAAGCCGGTACCGGTAATGGTGACGGCCGTGCCGCCAGAGGCTGGGCCGGACGCCGGCGTCACGCCAGTGATGGTCGGCGGCGGCTGGGCGTTGATCACCAGGGAATAGCTTCTGGACGTGTTGTACGGTCCGTTGCCGCCCGTGACATCGGTGGATTTGATCACAAAGTTATAGGTGCCCAGGGCGGTGGGCGTGCCCGAAATCAGGCCGCTACTCGACATGTTCAGGCCCGTGGGCAAGGCACCCGATTCCACCACATAGGTATAGGGCGCGGTGCCATTCGCGGTCGACATCTGCTGGCTGTAGGGCGTCGCCAGACCTCCCGCCGTCAGGGTGGTGGGCGTGATGGACAGGATCGGTATGGCGATCGACACGGAATAGTTCTTGATGACCACTTGCGGCGTGCCTGGGGTCGAATCGGTGACCTTGACGCTGAACACATAGGCGCCGGTCGCCGTCACGGTACCGGAAATCACGCCGCTCGACGATACGCTGATGCCAGGCGGCCAGGTTCCCGAGTCAGGCGCGTAAGTGTAGGGAGCCACGCCACCGCTCGCCGACATGGCCTGGCTGTACGGCACGCCGATCACGGGTGGCGTCAAACCGGCCGGCGAAACGGTAAAGGCTGCCGCGGGAGGCAAGACAGTCACCGTGAAAGTCACGGCCTTGCTGTCCTCGTCCCACAGAACAAAGCTGTCGGACAAGGCCCCGTCGCCATTATTGATATAGGTCGCAATGCCGGTACCGTTACCCACGAGCCCGGTAATCGTGCCGTGCAACGCCGTCGCGCCATTGTCCGTCAGGCCAAATTCGCTACAGTCAGACAAATCAATCACATAGGGGGCTCCTGATGCGACGGTAAAACTTCTCTGATTGGGAGTACATTTCGTGCTCGGATCACCCGGATCCGCCTGTGCAGGACCTGCGACAAGTCCCAGCATCACCAGGCACAGCGAAGCGAACCAGTGCACGAAAAGGCCCGAGACTGGCGGCCTGTCCGCGGCACGGTTTGGCATTCGTCCCTGGTTCCCCACAAAAAAAGAACGCAGGAAAAAATGTGCCGGGCGGCCAATAATATCGTTGCAAGTACGCAACATAGTTTCTCCAATACAGAGTTTTTCAGACGAAATTCAGACAAAAATGAGGGTGATTTCAGGCCGCCAGCGATGCTAATTACGAGCTCTTCCAGAGTGCCAACAGGTGTTGACGCTTGCCATATGACAACGTATGCTACTCCGAGATTTCAATAAAGTAACTATAACAAAAAGGGTTTTTCAAAACGCAAGATTGATTACAAATGGAAAATATTTCCCATTTGTAATTTAATGCTATTCCAACCGTGGGAGAACGATGATGGCTGATGTGTACCTAGGACAAATCATGATGGGCGGCTTCAATTTTGCGCCGCGTGGCTTTGCAGCATGTAACGGGCAAATGCTGCCTATTGCGCAGAATCAGGCGCTGTTTTCGCTGCTGGGCACCGCTTACGGGGGGAATGGCAGCACCACCTTTGCCTTGCCTAATTTGCAAGGCTGTACTCCTGTGGGAGCTGGCAGTTCGGTGGATGGTTCCTGGCAACCCGCGCCTTATCAGACCGGCACGCGGGCGGGCCAGGAGACTGTCACCTTGCTACCGACCCAAATTCCGCCGCACACACATGCGGCCAATGCGGTGACGACGCCCGGCACCTCGAAAAATCCCACGAATACCGTGTTTGGCGGCAGTGGCGCGGAATCCATCTACGGTTCGGCCGGACCGCAAGTCACCCTGTCCGGCCAGACCCTGGCGTTGGCCGGTGGCAACCAGGCGCATCCCAATATGCAGCCGTTCTCGGTCATCAACTTCAATATCGCCTTGAACGGTATCTTCCCGTCGCGCAACTAACGAATCAGCCACTTCTTACGGAGCATAGTCATGACCACACCCTATGTCGGCGAAATTCGCCTGTTTTCCTTTCCGCGTATTCCCAGCGGCTGGTTCGCCTGCGACGGCAGCCTGAAACCGATCTCCGAATACGAAGTACTGTACGTTCTGCTGGGGACCACCTACGGCGGCGACGGCGTCACCACCTTTGCCGTGCCCGACCTGCGCGGCCAGGTTCCCGTGCACATGGGAACCGGCCCCGGCCTGAGCAACCGCGTGATCGGACAACGCAGCGGCAGCGAATCGGTGACCCTGCTGCCGACCCAGCTGCCTTTGCATACGCACCCGTTCAATGTGAACAGCACCCTGGCAACGGCGAACGTGCCGGCGACCAACTTGATGCTGACGGCCCCGTCGAACAACGACAAGATGTACACGAGCGACCTGACCGGCCTGACCGCCTATGCACTGGCACCGGCCGCCACGGGCGCGACAGGCGGCAACCTGCCGCACGAGAACACCATGCCAACCCTGACGGCCTCATTTTGCATCGCATGGGCAGGCATTTTCCCATCCCAGCAATAACAGCCGGCACGCAAGCGCAGCCCATAAAATCGATCAGGAGAACCTACCGTGACATCACCATACCTTGGCGAGATACAAGTCTTCGGCTTCAATTTCACACCCTACGGATGGGCCAGCTGCAATGGCGCCACCCTGCAAATCCAGCAATACAGCGCGCTGTTTTCCTTGATCGGCACGCAGTATGGCGGCAATGGCACCACCACCTTCCAGTTGCCCAACTTCACGGGACGCGCGCCCTGCAGCCAGGGACAAGGACCAGGCCTGACGCCGCGCGTGATGGGCGAAACCTTCGGCACCAACAGTGTCACGTTGAACGCCACGGAGATGCCGAACCACAGCCATCAACTCAATGTGTACCGCCAGCCCACCGCCGCCCTGCAGCACAACACGCCGCTTCCGGGCGATGGCTTGATTGCGCTTGGCGGCACGTCCGCGTTCGTGCCGGCAACACCACCCAATGTGTCGCTGTCCCCGTCCACGATCGGTAGTGCCGGTGGCGGACAGGCGCACGAAAACCGCCAGCCGATGCTGGCGGTCAATTTCTGCATCGCCCTGCAAGGCGAGTTTCCATCGTTTGACTAAGTTGGATTAATTCAGGCAGGCGGCGCCATCGCGGCGCCCGCCTTGCCCTTCCCTACTCCCCATACCGGCCTCAGTTGAATACGGCCTGGTACAGAAAACCGTGGCTGTCGCGCGCCACCGGCACCAGAAAAATACCCACCTCGCCAAACGCCTCATGCTGCATCTGGAAGATTTTCTGGTTGAACAGGATGGGCGAGCTATGGTGAAACAACAGGCTGAACGGCTTGCGCATCAAGCCCTCCAGCGTCGCTGACGGCAGCGGCTGCACTTCTTTCAGGACAAAGGCGGCATTGCCGTCACTGGCCGCAATAAACGTCTCATTGATGCGCGCGGCAAAGTGTTCGAGGGTCAGGACAGTCATCATTCCAGGCATTCCATTCCGTAAGCAGTGTGGTCAAGACGATGCCTGATTCTAATGGAATCATTGCCGCCCTGGCACGGCAATGACATGAAAATCAGCCCCCACATGCGCCACGGGGCGGGAGCAAGCCGCTCCCGCCCCGTGGCGTCACTTCCTTGATGCGCAGCCCTACCTGAGCGGCATGGCGATGCCGAACATCACCGACTGGGTCCGTCCGCTATCGATGTTCAGATTGCTGTTGTAGTCCAGGGTGATCGTCATGCCGTTCGACAGCAGCAGTTTCACGCCCAGCCCCGCCGTCCAGTTACCCGTCTGCTGCGGCACCGTGCGGATCACGTACACGGGACCATCGGCCGCCAGGTCGGCATACGCCAGGCGCGCATCGTCGGCGCCCTGGAACTGGTGCCGGTACTCAAGGCGCGCGCGCGGGAACCATGTGCCCAGGCCACCCACATAGATGCCCTCGGCCCGCACACCGAGCGCGCCGATGCGCGAACGCACGGTCTGCTTGAAGTAACTGAGGGCGTTGATGCCCGCCGCCTTCTCCGTGTACGGATCGAGCTTGGCCGACATCAGTTCCACGCGGCCATACGGCGACCACATCCAGGTTTCCTGGCGCATCTCGATACCTCCGACCAGCGCGCCGAACACCTGCTTGCCGTCGCGCTCGCCCGTGGCGAAACCGCTGCCGTCGGACAGGTAGCGCGAGGCGTCGTACTGCAAGGTGCCGTAGCCGAGCACGCCATCGAGGAAGACGCCCTTGCTCGGACGCAGGCTGCCATACACGGCCGCCACGGCGCTGTCGGCCGTGCTGCGGCTGCCGTTCTGCCCCACGTCGCTGCGGTCATGGCTGAAACCGGCGCCCACGCCCAGGGTGGCCAGGTCGCTGAGGCGGTAATCGCCACCCACGCTGACACCATTCGTGCGGAAACGGAAACCCGTCTCACGGCCATTCACATAGTGCTGACCGAAGTCCACCGCGCCACCGAGCCACAAGGACAACGCCTGCTTCTGCGTGTCCGGCTTTTGCGGCATGTCCGGCAAGCCGCTGGTGGCGCCGCTGACGTCCACCTGTTGCCGCTCGCTGCTGAAACCCGTGTCAACCTGACGCAAGGCCGCCTTGCGCATGAACGGTTTCACGGCCGTGCCGAACACGCGGTCCGCTTCGTCCGCCTGCCAGCGCGCCAGCGCCGCCGTCGGATTGCCGCTGTCGTTCGGCGGCGTCAGGCTCAGGCCAAAGTTCGAACGTCCCCAGCCATCGCCATGCAGGCTTTCCAGGCGCTGCGTGAAGTTCGACAGCTGCGCGCTGGCGAAGCGCCGCGCCGCGTCCGCTTGCGCCGCCTGCAGGCCGATCACTTCCGGATCGACCGACGGGTCGCGCCGCGCCGTCACGGTCACGTTGACCACGCCCGGCTTCGAGGTGGCGTACGCATTGCTCAGGGTGTAGCTGACGACGGCCGCGCCGGCAAACTTGCCCGAGGCCGCAAAGCTCAGCTGGTACGACGGCTTGCCTGCCGTGCCCACGTCGCGCACCACCGCCTTGCCCGCTTCCGCCGGCGCCACGCTCAGGACATTCGCCGCCGTGAACGGGCCGCCCGTGGCGCCCGCCGTCAGGTCGACGGTGACCGTCAGGCCGGCCACCACCGTGGCGCTCTGGCTGAGCACTTGCGGCATCGGATTGACGGCTATCGTCGACGTCACCGGCGCCGAGGTGCCGAAGGCGTTCGACACGGTGTAGCCGATGCGGATCTCGCCGCTGGTGTTGATGCCTGGCGTGTAGACGATGTCCATGCCATTGACCACCGCCGTGCCGCTGGCCGGCTGCGTGGTAATCGCCACCGCCGTGAACGGCCCACCCGTCGCGCCTTGCGTCACGTTCAAGGTCACCGGCGTGCCGGCCAATACCGTCGCCGTCTTGGCGACCGGCACCGGCACCGGCTGCGGCGCCACCGTCAGGCTGACCGTCGCGGGCGCGGACGTGCCGCCCGGACCCGTCGCAGTGTAGCTGAAGGCGTCAGGGCCGAAGTAGTTCGCATTCGGCACATACGTCACCTTGAAAGAGCGGCCGCTGCCGCCGCCCGCCGCGCCGCTCGACACCACCGTGACGGTGCCGTGCTGCGGCGGCGTGACGATGGTCACTGCCGTGATCGGGCTGCCATCCGTGGAAGCAATGGTCAGGCTCACTTCCTGGTTGGACGAGGTGGTCGCCGTTTCATTCGGCACCGGCGGCGGCGCCTGGTTCACCTGCAGGGTCAGCGCCTGCTGCACCGTGAACTGGTGCGCATCGCGCGCTTGCAAGGTAAAGGCAAAGCTGCCCGCCACGGTCGGCGTGCCGCTGACGATACCCGTCGCCGCATTGAGTACCAGGCCGGTCGGCAAGGTGCCGCTGCTCAAGGAGTAGACGTAGGGCGCGACGCCGCCGCCAGCCGTGAACTGCTGGCTATACGCATCGCCGGCGCGGATCGCCGCCAGGCTGGCCGGCGTCAGTGTCAATACCGGCGCCGCCACGGCCAGTGTGTAGCTGTTGCTGGCGCTAAATGGCGCGCCCAAGCCCGTGCTGCTGTCGGTGACCTTGATGCTGAACGGGAAGCTGCCCGCCACATTCGTCGTGCCGGACAGCACGCCGGTGGCCGTGTTCAGACTCAGGCCCACAGGCAAGGTGCCCACCACGGCATAGCTGTATGGCGCCGTGCCGCCCGTTGCGGTCAGAGTCGTGCTGTAGGCCGCTTCCGCCGTCGGGTTGGGCAAGCTGGCCGGGGCCAGGCTGACCGTGGCCGAGGCAACAACCAGGGTATAGCTTTGCGCACCGGTAAACAGGTGCGCATCGGCCGCCTGCACGGTCACGCTGAAGCTGCCGGCCGACGTTGGCGTGCCGCTGAGCAAACCGCTGGCGTTCAAGGTCAGGCCAGCCGGCAGGCTGCCGCTCGACAGCGTGTAGGCATACGGAGCGACGCCGCCGCTGGCCGTCAGTTGACGGCTGTATGCCGTGGCCACGCTCGCCGCCGGCAAGGTGGCTGGCGTCACCGTGATGGTCGGTGCGGAGACGATCACCGTATAGCTCTTGCTCGCGCTGAATGGCGCGCCCGCGCCCGTGCTGCTGTCCGTGACCTTGATGCTGAATGTAAAGCTGCCCGCCACATTGGTCGTGCCGGACAGTACGCCAGTGGCCGTGTTCAGGCTCAGGCCGGCCGGCAGGCTGCCGCTGGTCACGCTGTAGGTGTACGGTGCCATGCCGCCCGTCGCCGTGACGCTGACGCTGTAGGGGGTCTCCGCCACGGGATTGGGCAAGGTGGCGGGGACCAGGCTTACAGACGGGGCGCCCACGGTCACGGTCACGGTGGCCGGTGCCGAGGTGCCGCTGGCATTTGTGGCCGTATAGGTAAAGCTGTCGCTGCCACCGTAGCCGGTCGTCGGCGTATACGTGATGCCGGTACCGCTGGCCGTCGCCGTGCCATGTGCGGGTACCGATGCCACGGCCACGGAGGCCGCCGCGCCGCCGCCCAGGTTCAATGGAACCGGGTTGGCGCTGCTGCCGTAAGCCACCGTGGTGGTCACGGCGCCGGCCACGGGCGCGGCGATCGCCACCGTGCCGGAATACGCGTGCACGCCTGCATACGGTCCGCTGCCGGTGCTGCTGTCCGTGGCGGTGATGCTGAAGCTGTAGGCGCCCGCCACCGTCGGCGTGCCGGACACGGTACCGTCCGCCGCCAGGCTCAAGCCCGTCGGCAGACTGCCAGCCGTCACGGCATAGCTGTACGCTGCCGTGCCGCCCGTGGCGGTGATGGCCTGGCTGAAAGCGACGCCGGCCGTCATGGCCGGCAGGGTCGCCGGCGCAACGCTGATCGTTGGCGACGCCACCGTCAGCGAATAAGCCCGCGCGCCGGCATAGGGGCCGCTGCCCGTCGAACTGTCCGTGGCGCGCACGGTGAAGTTGAAGGTACCGCCGGCCGTCGGCGTGCCCGCCAGCAGACCGGCACTGGACAGGCTCACGCCGGCCGGCAAAGCGCCGGCGCTGATCGCGTAGGTGTATGGTGCCAGACCATTTGCAGCCGTCAGGGTCTGGCTGTAAGCCGCGCCGACTGTTCCACCAGCTACGCTGGTTTGCACAATCGTCACCGTCGGCGTGCCCACGGTGATCGTCACGGTGGCCGCCGTCGAGGTGCCGATGCCGTTGCTGGCCGTGTAGGTAAAGCTGTCCGGCCCGCCATAACCGGCCGTCGGCGTGTAGGTAATGCTGGTGCCGCTGGCCGTCGCCGTGCCATGGCTGGCGGCGGATGCCACGGCCACCGAAGTTGCCGCGCCCCCGCTCAGGCTCAAGGTGATCGGGTTGGCGCTGCTGCCGTAGGCTACCGTGGCGCTGACATTGCCGGCAATGGGCGCACCCGGTGCCACGCTGCCGGAATAGGCGCGTGAGCCAGAGAAGGGAGCGCCTGCGCCGGTGCTGCTGTCGGTGGTGGTAATGGTGACGCTGTAAGCGCCCGCTGCCGCCGGCGTGCCGGACAGGGTGCCGTCCGCCGCCAGGGTCAAGCCGGTGGGCAGGCTGCCGGCGCTAACGGCATAGTTATAGGCTGGCGTGCCGCCCGTGGCGGTGATGGCCTGGCTGAAAGCGACGCCGGCCGTCATGGCCGGCAGGGTCGCCGGCGCGATGCTGATCGTTGGCGCAGCCACCGTCAGCGAATAAGCACGCGCGCCGGTATACGGGCCGCTGCCCGTCGAACTATCCTCGGCGCGCACGGTGAAATTGAAGGTGCCAACAGCAGTCGGTGTGCCCGACAGCAGGCCGGCATTGGACAAGGTCACGCCGGCAGGCAAGGCGCCAGCACTGATGGAGTAGCTGTATGGCGTGGCACCGTTCGCGGCGCTCACGTTCTGGCTGTAAGCAGTACCCACCGTGGCCGCGGGCACGCTGCCTGGCGCAATCGTGATGATGGGTCCGCCAACCGTGATCGTCACGGTGGCTGCCGTCGAGGTGCCGATGCCGTTGCTGGCCGTGTAGGTAAAGCTGTCCGGCCCGCCATAACCGGCCGTCGGCGTATAGGTAATGCTGGTGCCGCTGGCCGTCGCCGTGCCATGGCTGGCGGCGGATGCCACGGCCACCGAAGTTGCCGCGCCCCCGCTCAGGCTCAAGGTGACCGGGTTGGCGCTGCTGCCGTAGGCTACCGTGGCGCTGACATTGCCGGCAATGGGCGCACCCGGTGCCACGCTGCCGGAATAGGCGCGTGAGCCAGAGAAGGGAGCGCCTGCGCCGGTGCTGCTGTCGGTGGTGGTAATGGTGACGCTGTAAGCGCCCGCTGCCGCCGGCGTGCCGGACAGGGTGCCGTCCGCCGCCAGGGTCAAGCCGGTGGGCAGGCTGCCGGCGGTAACGGCATAGTTATAGGCTGGCGTGCCGCCCGTGGCGGTGATGGCCTGGCTGAAAGCGACGCCTGCCGTCATGGCCGGCAGGGTCGCCGGCGCGATGCCGATCGCCGGTGCCGCCACCGTCAGCGAATAAGCACGCGCGCCGGTATACGGGCCGCTGCCCGTCGAACTGTCCTCGGCGCGCACGGTGAAATTGAACGTGCCTGCCGCCGTCGGCGTGCCCGAGAGCAAACCTGTGGACGTATTCAGGCTGAGCCCGGCTGGCAAGGCGCCAGCGCTGATCGCATAGGTGTAGGGCGCGGCGCCGTTCGCGGCAGTCACGTTCTCGCTATAGGCCGTCCCCACAGTTGCCGCGGGCACGGTGCTTGGCGTAATCGTGATGGTGGGTCCGCTGACCGTGATCGTCACAGTGGCCGGCGCCGAGGTACCCACGCCGTTGCTGGCCGTGTAGCTAAAGCTGTCCGGTCCGCCGTAGCCGGCCGTCGGCGTATAGGTAATGCTGGTGCCGCTGGATGTCGCCGTGCCATGGCTGGCGGCGGACGCCACGGCCACCGAGGTTGCCGCGCCGCCGCTCAGGTTCAGGGTGATCGGGTTGGCGCTGCTGCCGTACGCCACCGTGGCGCTGACATTAGCGGCAACGGGCGCACCAGCAGCCACCGTGCCGGAATACGCACGCGCCCCCGTATAAGGTCCGGCGCCGCCACTGCTGTCGGTCGCGGTGACGGTAAAACTGTAGGCCCCGGCGGCCGCAGGCGTGCCGGACAAGGTACCGTCCGCCGCCAGGCTCAAGCCCGCCGGCAGGCTGCCGGCAGTGATGACATAGCTATGCGGCGCCGTGCCGCCGGCGGCCGTAATGCTCTGGCTGTAGGCGAGACCTGCCGTCATCACCGGCAAGGTTGACGGCGCCACAGTGACCGATGGCGCCGACACCGTCAGCGAGTAGGCGCGCGCACCGGAATACGGGCCGCTGCCCGACGAACTGTCCGTGGCGCGCACGGTAAAGTTGAAGACGCCGCCGGCCGTTGGCGTACCAGACAGCGTACCGGTAGCTGTATTCAGGCTGAGTCCGGCCGGCAGGGAGCCGGCGCTGATGGCGTAAGTGTAGGGACCCGTGCCGTTCGCGGCGGTCACGCTCTGGCTATACGCCGTCCCTACGCTTGCCGCAGGCACGGTGCTTGGCGCAAGAACGATGGTGGGGCCGGCCACCGTGATCGTCACGGTGGCCGGCGCCGAGGTGCCGATGCCGTTGCTGGCCGTGTAGGTAAAGCTGTCCGGCCCGCCGTAGCCTGCCGTCGGCGTATAGGTAATGCTGGTGCCGCTGGCTGTCGCCGTGCCATGCAAGGCGCTGGAGCTGATGGCCACCGACGTCGCCGCACCGCCGCTCAGGTTCAGCGTGATCGGGTTGGCGCTGCTGCCGTAGGCCACCGTGGCGCTGACAGCACCGGCCGTCGGCGCACCAGGCACTACCGTGCCGGAATAGGCGCGCGCGCCCGAATAGGGGCCGGCGCCGGTACTGCTGTCGGTCGCGGTGACAGTAAAACTGTAGGCTCCGGCCGCCGTGGGCGTGCCGGACAGGGTGCCGTTCGATGCCAGGGTCAAGCCTGCGGGCAGGCTGCCGGCCGTTCTGGCATAGGTGTACGTGCCGGTGCCGCCGCTGGCAGCTATCGTCTGGCTGTAGGCGACACCGGATGTCATTGCCGGCAGGGTCGTCGGCAAGATGGCGATGGTGGGCGCGGAGACCGTCAGCGTATACGGGCGCGTGCCATTGATGGCCAGCGAGTCGGTGGCGCGCACGGTGAAGTTGAAGGTGCCGCCCGCTGTCGGCGTACCCGACAGCACACCGCCAGCACTCAAGCTCATGCCAGCCGGCAAGGCGCCAGCGCTGATGACATAGGTGTACGGCGCCGCGCCACCCGTCGATGTAAACGTTGTCGTGGGGTATGCCTGGGCCACCGTGGCATTTGGCACGGTGGCCGGCGCCACCACGATGGCCGAGGTGATCGTGACGTTGTAGACGATGGGCTGCCCCACATCATCCCTGACGGTAAACGTGTCCGAAGTCGCGCTGAAATTGGTATTCCGGTAGCGCACGGCATTCGTGGCATTCGAATCTTCCAGCGTGCCATACAGCGGCGCCACCAGGGTTCCCGTCAGGCCGAACTGGGAACAAGGCGCATTGGTGTAATCCTCGTAATACTCTCCCCCCGCGACGACGCTGACGGCGCGCGGGCTCGGGCAGGTGCTGGCGGCGGAAGCCTGGCTGGAAAAAAGGGACAGCAAGACAAATAGCAAAGTTCCCGCCAGGTACATCAGCATTGACGGCGCCAGACCTTGGGCAGGCGGCGCGCCATGGGCTCTGGCAATGCAGCCATCAACACCCCGGACAGGCGTGGATAGCCATCCAAATTTCGTGAAATTTAGAAACATTTGTCTTCCTTCATACATTTTTTAAGACTGAACCTTGCCCGAATAGCCGCACACCTTGACAAACATTCACACCGATTTTTCAGCCGCCAGGCAGCATGCAGAAAAGGTTTACCAGGATTATGAGACTTGCTTTTGATCAATGCATCCTACTATAAGTGATACAAAAAGCAACGATAAGGTAATGCTAAAGGCCACTGTCTTTAAGAAAAATCAAATTCCATTAAAAACTGTCTCATTTATGTCTCATTTGACAAGTGTTTTGAAAAAATAACACTGTTTCAAGCACTGCTTCCGAGCGGAGCGTATGGCTGGCAGCGATACCATGACGCGCTATTTGCGCGGCACTGAAGGGTAAATCGTCCCCCGCTCGGCACAGGCAAGCCTGCTTTCCTCTGCTGTGTGAGATATGTGACGACGCCGCCAAAACACGACGTGAATTAGCGGATGCGCGCGGCGCGCGCCTATCGTTTCGGGAGCCGCTGCCGTTTCGAACGGACAGGGTGGACGGTGGATTCTACGTGTGGCCGGGGGCTCGGGAGGCTGTCATGTCGCTAGCCACCCTCCCAACATGCCTCGTCATCGGCATGCGGGATTTTGTATGGCAAGCGGGACCGCGCATGGGCGGCCCCGCTTGTACAGCACCTTTACTGCAGCGCTTCCTTCAACCCCGGCGCAAACTCGGCGCCGTGCTTGACCTGCGCGGTGGACGCCTTCAGGGTGGCGCCGATCGGCTCGGCGCGGCCAGACAGGCATTGTCCCAGGAAGTTTTCCGTCACCGCATTGAAAGCGATGTTGTTGACGGGCCGGGCAAAACCATGGCCTTCGTCCGGGAACAGCACATACGTGACGGGAATATTCTTCGCCGCCATGGCCGCCACGATCTGGTCCGATTCAGCCACGTTGACTCGCGGGTCGTTCGCGCCCTGGCCGATCAGCAGCGGGCGCTGGATGTTCTGCGCAAAGTTCAGCGGCGAACGTTCCTTGAGCAGCGCCTTGCCCTCTTCCGTGGTCGGGTCGCCCATGCGCTTGTAGAACTGCTGCTTGCCCGCTTCCCAGTACGGTGGGATGGTTTGCAGCAAGGTAAACAGGTTCGACGGGCCGACGATATCGACGCCGCAGGCAAACGTCGTCGGCGTAAACGCCATGCCGGCCAGGGTGGCGTAGCCGCCATACGAGCCGCCCATGATGGCCACCTTGTCGGCCGTGGTCACGCCGCTCTGCACCGCCCATTGCACGGCGTCGAGCAAGTCGTCATGCATCTTGCGGCCCCACTGCAGGTCGCCGGCCGAGATGAATTGCTTGCCGAAGCCCGTCGAACCGCGGAAGTTCACCGACAGCACGGCGTAGCCGCGGTTGGCCAGCCACTGGTGATAACCATTGTAGCCATAGGTGTCGCGCGCCCACGGGCCGCCGTGCACCAGCAGCACCATCGGCACCGCCTGCGTGGCCTTGCCGCCGGCCGTCGCCTTCGACGCCTGCGGCAAGGTCAGATAGGACACCAGGGTCAGGCCGTCGCGCGCCTTGATCTGCTGCGCATGCATGGGCACCAGCGGCGCGCCTTCCAGTTCCGGACGCGTCACATATAAACGCGTGAGCTTTTTGGTCTTGCGCTCGTACAGCCAGCTCGATGGCGGCGCCGTGACGGCGTCAACTGCCACCAGCCACTTGTCGTCGGCATCCGTGCGCGACGTCACCGTGAACTGGCCCTTCGTATTTTTCTTCAGGAAAGCCAGGTCGGCTTTCAGCTCGTCCGTCAGCGGCAGATATTCCTGCTGCAGATAATTGACCGTATAGGCTTGCACCTTGCCCGTGCGCATGTCGTACAGCGCATCGGCGATATCCGTGCGCGGGTCTTGCGCCACCACCGTGGTCTTGCCGCTGGCCACGTCCTGCGCCAGCAGCGCCGAAGTATTGCGGCCGCGCGAATCGGTCCAGTACAGGGTCTTGCCGTCGACCGTAAAGCCCAGCGGCGACGTCGTCTGCGCATCTTCCAGGCCCACTTCGGCCAGCGGCGTGCTCTCGACCTTGCCATCGCTCAGGCGGAAATACTGCATGCCGCCATCGGTGCGCGCCTTGCTGGCAATGCGCAAGTTGAGCAGCTCATCGGCGACATAGCCGCCATAGCCATCGTTCTGCTGCACCAGGGTCAGCTTGCCGCTGGCCAGGTCCAGGCTGTGCACGTCGTGCCAGCGCGCATCGCGGTTGTTGATGCCGACGAGGATGCGGTCCTTCACCTTGCTGCTGATTTGCACGATCCGCACGCGCGTCTTCTCGAACGGCGTGTAATTGATCTGCTTGCCGCTCGCCACGTTCACGCCGTACAGCAGGAAGTTTTCATCGCCGCCCTTGTCCTGGATGAACAGCAGGGTTGTCGAATCGGGCGACCAGAAGCTGCTGCGGATGGGCCGCACCTTTTCTTCCGTCAGCGGGCGCGCCTGCGCCAGATCATTGGCCGGCGCCACCCACACATTGAGCACGCCATCGCGCGGCGCGATCCACGACAGCCACCGCCCGTCAGGACTGAGCTTGCCACCGGACTTGCTGGGATTGCCGAACAGCTTGGCCCGCTCGATCAGCGGCGTTTCCTTGACAGGGGCTTGGGCGTGCGCTGGCAGTGCGCCGGCGAACAACAGGACAGGCAGGACATAGCGAATCATGGACACCTCATGGTTGTAGGATGAAGGAAAACATAATAATTTTGCATGTGCCAGCACATCATAGGCCAAAGCCATGTCGCCAGGTTGATGACAGTGATGAAGGACGCAAATCGGGGGATGGAATGCAGGAAAGAGAGAATGGAACGCGGCGCAGGCGAACATCTCAACGCTGGGCCGCGCTTGATCGGCTAGGTCTGCGGCATAGCCATCGTTGTATTCTTCGCCTCGTCCAGTATCCATTGCGTCAATGCCTGGACCGGTTTTCCGCTCAAGCCGATAGGTTCGGGAAGGACGATGCAGAAGGTCTTGGAGATGGTTTTCCCATCGGGCCATGGAGCGGCCAAGCGGCCTTGCGCCAGCTCCGTTTCCACGTAAAGGCGCGGCACCAGGGCGACGCCGAGGCCGGCCAATGCCGCCTCGATCAGCATGGCATGCAGATCGTAGCGCGCACCGGTCGCAGGATTGCTCAGCGCGACTCCGGTTTCCTGGGAATAACGTTCCCAGGCATCCGGGTTCTGCCGCCGGTGCAGACGCGGCAGCGCGTCCAGTGCCGTTGCTCCTCTGCCCTCTTTCAGAAGTGCGGGATGGCAAACCGGCACCAGCACCTCATGCAGCAACGGATACGTACGCATTCCTGTCCAGGCCGGATGCTCGAAATGGATGGCGGCATCGAAGCCGCTGCCGGCAAGAACGAAGGGTTCCATCCGCTCTGCAAGATGCACGCAAATGTGCGGATGCTGCTGCTGAAATTGTGGCAAGCGGGGAATCAGCCACCGCATCGCGAATGTCGGGATGACGGCAATGTCGAGGCTGGCACCATCGACTGGCTGTCCCATCAGGTACTGGCTGTCCCGCTCCAGCCGGTCGAGCGACTCGCGCACCTGCGCCGCATAGCGCTCCCCGTTCGGCAACAGCCGCACGCGATTGCCGACTCTTTCAAACAAGGTGACGCCGAGAAAGGCTTCCAGCCGGCCAATCTGCCGGCTGATGGCCCCTTCCGTCAGTGACAACTCCGCCGCCGCCCGGGCGAAACTGCCATGGCGGGCGGCGGCCTCGAAGGCCATCAGTGCGGCGTTGCTGGGGATCTTGCGGCGCATGAGAGTTCCTGACTCAGAGCCAGGTTAGCGGCTCACCTTGATTTTTAATCATGGAAGGATACCAAAAAATCGATTTATACGGCGAAATTCAGGGCACACAATGACTGAACATCAACAAGGAAGGCCGGCGCGCAAAGCGTCCGGTCGCGAGTGATCTCATGATATATACAGTCGAATGCAGCTTTGCCGATCCCGCCAGTGAAGCAGAGTGGAATAACTTCTATAGCCTGGAAAAGCTACCCGCGCTCATTTCGGTGAGCGGCTTCCATACCTCGCAGCGCTTCAAGGCCTTGAGCGCCGGTTGCCCTGTCTACCTCGCCATGCATACGATCGACAGTTTCGATGTGCTCCAGGGAGAGGAGTATCGCCAGAAAGGCGGCGGCAATTTCGCGCGCTGGCAGCAGCACATCAGCGACTGGCACCGCAATCTGTATGCCGGCCTTGACCGCGCCCCGGCCATCGGCGAAGACGACTATTTGGTGACGAGTGCGATCGGCCCGGAGCCGCTCATCGACCTGGGCCTCGCTCCTTGTCGGATGCAGGCTGTCGCGTTGGAAAGGTTCCCTGAACATCGATGGGTGGCGAAGATGGGGCGTGCCACTGGCCCCGGCATGGAACAGCTTCCCGAGGGCGTCCATCTGTATGCGCCCATGACCGGTCAGTTGACGAATGGCAGTGACATCGCTCATCAAATTTCGCGGTAGAGCCCACATGCCCAACGTGACGATTTTCATACCAGACGAAAGGATGCCGCCAGATGCAAATCTGGGGGAACTCACCGACCAATGTACCGAACTCTGCACAGGGATGCTTGAAGCTGCGCTGGAGAACGTGCACATCATCTATGTTGGCGTCCGTCATGGCCGGGGGAATCCGGCCTATGCGGAAATCCAATACCGGCTTGTACCGTTCAGGACGAAAGCGGTCATGGATGTGTTCATGGAAAGGCTGGAGGGCGTCATCAAAGCAAATACCGGCCTTGCTGCACGCATCCGCTGTTTTGGCTATACGGCCCCGGCCATTCATGCACGCAATTGATTATTATTGAGGAATACAGCAATGGATCACATACCATTTCCCAGCCAGCAGATAGGCGAGTTTTCGCTCACGGCCATCAGTGACGGATACCTGTCAGCCAGTCTGGATTTGCTCTCCAATATAGACTCGATGGATGCGTCAAAACTGCAGCAAGACGCAGGTGTGAGCGATCCCTCTTCCATCCATATCAACTGCTATCTGGTGCGCGGCCGTGGCCGCACAATCCTGATTGATGCGGGTGCGGGGGGATTCAAGCAATGGGGCGGCAAGCTGAAAGTCAATCTTGCGCTGGCTGGCGTACAAGCCTCGGACATCGATACGATACTGCTGACGCATGCGCATCCCGATCATGTCGGCGGGCTGCTTGATGCGTCAGGAGAAGCCGCCTTTCCCGATGCGCAGTTGCTGGTCCACCAGCACGAGGTTGCTTTCTGGGAAGACGATGGCAATCTCAGCCGGGCAAGTGATCGCGCTCGCGGCAACTTCCTGTTTGCCCGGAAGGTGTTTGAAAAGTACCGGGAAAAGATGCGCTTGTTCACTGAAAACGAAGTTCTCCCGGGCATTAGTGCCATGCCCCTTCCCGGGCATACCGCAGGCCATTCCGGTTATCGCATCGATTCCGCTAGCCGCAGTCTGTTGATTTGGGGGGATATTGTGCATTTCCCCCAAATCCAGATTGCGCGCCCCGACGTATCCATTGCCTTCGATCAGGATCCCCTGCTGTCGGCCGAAACACGCTCGACACTGCTCGATGTGGTCAGCGCCGACAACATCCTCATCGCCGGCATGCACCTTGGCGAACTCGGCTTCGCACACATCCGGCGCAAAGGCAATCTCTACAGGATAGTCTACGAAGCCTAGCGGCTGCCCGCGCGCAGTCAGGTCACGGCCTGCCGGCGAGTTGCGTCGTCCGCGGAAGCCACCCGGCGCCATCACAGTCGTGGCTTGCCTGCGCGCAGATCTCCCAGCCGCCGCCCAGCGCCTTGTAGATGCTGACAACGGCAAGGCGCTGGTTGGTGCGCGCGACGGCCAGCGCGCGCCGGCTGGCAAAGTCGGCCCGTTCCGCTTCGAGCACCTCCAGGTAGAGGCCTGCGCCTGCGGAAAACTGTAGCCTGGCAAGATGCGCAGCCTCGCGATTTGCCGCCGCCTCCATCAGCCGCAGCCCAAGCGTGCTGCCTGCCGCGCCATGGGCTTTGAAGGCATCGTCCGTTTCCTGCAGTGCGCGCAGAACGGTCTGGTCATAGACAAGCAGGGCCTCCCGGGTGCGTGCCTCGCTGGCGGCGATGCGGGCGCGCACGCGCCCCGTATCGAGCAGATTCCAGCGGATGACGGGGCCGAGCAAGCTCGACTGCATTCCAGCGTCGCCCATGGCATCGAGGCTGCCCGCGACGAGTCCGATGGAACCCGTTACCTGGACGTCGGGATACAGGCCAGCCGTCTCCACCCCGATGCGGGCCGTCGCGGCAGCCAGGTTGCGCTCGGCCGCCGCAATATCGGCGCGCCGCGCGAGCAGTCCGGCAGGGTCGCCCACGGCAATCGTCCGCAGCGTCAGCGCGTCACCTGCCGGCGGGGCGGCGGGAAGGCTGAACGTCTGCGGCACTTCACCAAGCAGGACCGCCAGCGCGTTGACGGAGGCCGCGCGGCGGCGCTCCAGTTCGGGCGCGGCCACCTCCACCGAGCGCAGCAAGGCCTCGGCGCGAAGGCGGTCGAACTCGCTGGCAGAGCCTGCGCTCAGCATGCGCTCAACGAGAGCCAGGCTGTCGCGCTGGCTTTGCACGATGCTGGCAACGACAGCGAGTTCAGCCTCGATGCCGCCCAGCTCGAACCAGGTAGCCGCCACCGCGGCGGCCACGCCCGCCTGCACGCCGCGCAGCAAGGCTTCGCGCGAGCCCGCCTGCGCCTGGCCCGCCTCCACGGAGCGCCGCACGCGGCCGAACAGGTCGAGCTCCCAGGAAGCATCGACGGCGCCGCGATAGCTTTCGCTCTGGCGCGGCTGGCCGGGCAGCGTCTCGGCCTTGCTCAGGCGGCGCTTCTCATACCCGAGCGCGGCGCCACCTTGTGGCAGGTAGCCCTGCCTGTCTTCGCGCAGCAGGGCTTTTGCCTGCGCGAGCCGGGCGGCAGCGATGCCGACGTCATGGTTTGCCGCCAGCGCCCGCTGGATCAGGGTGACGAGCACCGGGTCGTCGAAGCTGCGCCACCACTCCACCTCGACCGCCCCCGGCACGAGACCGGCGTGGCTCTGGCCCAATCTGCCGGAAAACTGCGATGCGGACAGCGGCGGCGGCAACGGCGGCGCATAATCGGGGCCGACCGCGCAGCCGGCCAGCAAGGTGAGCCCACTCAATGAAACTACAATTGTTTGATACGGGCGATTCATGTCGTGCTCCTGTGCATGCTGGTCTTGGGAGTTGGCGTGTGGCGCTCGAAGCGGGCCGCCAGGGCGCGCATCACCACATAAAACACGGGCGTGAGGAACAAGCCGAACAGCGTCACGCCCAGCATGCCGGCGAACACCGCAATGCCCATGGCCTGGCGCATCTCGGAGCCGGCGCCACTGGCGAACACCAGCGGCACGACGCCGGCGATGAAGGCAAGCGAGGTCATCAGGATGGGCCGCAGCCGCAACCGGCAAGCTTCGATGACGGCGTCGAGCGCGCTGGCCCCTTCCATTTCCTGGCTACGTGCGAACTCGACAATGAGGATGGCGTTCTTGGCCGCCAATCCGACCAGCACGATGAGTCCGATCTGCACGAAGATGTTGTTGTCGCCTCCCGCCAGCCACACGCCGATGATCGCACTCAGCAAGCACATCGGCACGATCAGCAAGACGGCCAGCGGCAGCAGCCAGCTGTTGTACTGCGCGGCCAGGATCAGATAGGCGAGCAGCACGCACAGCGGGAAGATGAACAGCGCCGAATCGCCGGCCAGCTTTTGCTGGTAGGTAAGGTCCGTCCACTCAAAGCTCATGCCTTCAGGCAGCACCTCTTTGGCAATGCGTTCCATGACCGCCACGGCCTGCCCCGAACTGACGCCTGGCATCGCGCCGCCCGAGATGTCGGCCGAGGGATAGCCATTGTAGTGAACCACGCGGTCCGGACCGGAACTTGGCGTGACGGTGACAAACGACGACAAGGGCAGCATGTCGCCGGCCGCATTGCGTACCTGCAAGCGGCCGATGGCCTCGGCCTGCATGCGATGCTCGGCATCGGCCTGGGCCGTCACCTTGTAGGTTCTGCCGAAGCGGTTGAAGTCGTTGACGTAGAGGGACCCGAGATAGATCTGCAGCGACTCGAACACGTCGGCCAGGCGCACGCCCTGGCTCTTGACCTGGGTACGGTCGATGGCGACCTCGAGCTGCGGGGCATTGACGTCCAGGCTGGTCATGAGTCCGGCCACCTGTCCCGACTCGCTTGCCTTGGTCATCAGGATATGCGTCTGCTGCACCAGGGCATCGAGCCCGGCGCTGCCGCGGTCCTCGACCAGCATCTTGAAGCCGCCCGTCGCGCCAAGGCCGGGCACTGGCGGCGGCGGGAACACGCCCAGGAAACCGTCGGGAATGCCGGCGAATTTCGCCTGCAGGCGCGCGGCGATCGCGCTCGCCGTGAGGTCGGGCGTCGTGCGGTCCTTGAACGGATCAAGCATGACGAACATGACGGCCGCGTTCGGCACGTTGACGAAGCCGTTGATCGACAAGCCGGGGAAGGCAACGACGCTTTCAACGCCAGGCTCGGCCAGTGCAATCTTCGACATCTGCTTGGCGACCGCGTCGGTACGGTCCAGCGATGAGGAGTTGGGCAGCTGGGCGATCGCCACCAGATAGTATTTGTCCTGCATCGGCACGAAGCCCGGCGGCACGGCCTTGAAGCCAAAGAAGGTCAGCGCGAGCAGGCCGCCATACACGAGCAAGGCCACGCCGCTGACCCTGACGACTTTGCGCACCGTGTTGCCATAGGCATCCGGCGCGCGCTGGAACGGCCGGCCCAGCATCTGCAACAGGCGCTCGGCCCGGCCACGCAGGCTGCGCGGATCATGCACGGCCCCGGCCCCGGCCTTGACCTTGCCTGGCTTGAGCAGAATACCGGCAAGCGCCGGGCTGAGCGTGAGCGAATTGACGGCCGACAATATGGTCGAGATGGCGATCGTCAGCGCGAACTGGCGGTAGAACTCGCCCTGCAAGCCGCTCAGGAAGGCGGTCGGAATGAACACGGCGGCGAGCACCGAGGTGATCGCGATGATGGGACCAGTGACCTCGTCCATGGCGCGCCTTGCCGCTTGCCTGGGTTCCTCGCCATTTTCGATGTGGCGCTCGACGTTCTCGACCACCACGATGGCGTCATCGACGACGATGCCGATCGACAGCACCAGGCCGAACAGGGACAGGGTATTAAGCGAAAAACCCATCAGGTGCATGACGGCGAAGGTGCCGATCAGCGACACCGGCACCGCCATCAGGGGAATCAGCGACGCGCGCCAGTTGCGCAGGAACAGCACCACCACGATGACGACGAGAATGATCGCCTCGAGCAAGGTCGTTGCCACCGATTCCAGCGAGGCACGCACAAAGACCGTCGGGTCATAGGCGATGCGCGAACTCAGTCCGGCCGGGAAATTTTCCTCCAGCCGCTGCATGGTGTCGCGTACCGCCTGCGCTACGTCGAGCGCATTGGCGCCTGGGCTTTGAATGATCTGCAGAGCGACGGCGGGCTCGCCGTCGAGCAGGCTGCGCAGCGCATAGGCGTCGGCGCCCATTTCGATGCGGGCCACGTCGCGCAAACGCGTCACCTGGCCTTCGGCGCCCGTGCGGATGATGATGTCGCCGAACTGTTCCTCGTCGGTCAAGCGTCCGAGCGTGTTGACCATCACCTGGAAGGCGGCGCTGGAATCGGGCGACTGGCCGACGGAACCGGCTGCCACCTGCACGTTCTGTTCGCGCACGGCGGCAATCACCTCGCCGGCCGTCAGGCCGCGTGCGGCGATCAGGTTCGGATCGAGCCACAGCCGCATGCTGTATTCGCCCGCGCCCCACACGAGGACGTCGCTGATGCCGGGGATGCGCGACAGCTCGTCGCGCACCTGCAGGTAGGCGTAATTCGAGATGTACAGGGGATCGTAGCGTTTGTCGGGCGACAGCAGGTGCACCACCATCAGGATGTCCGGCGAGGTTTTCTGCGTGACGACGCCCTGGCGCTGCACTTCTTCAGGCAAACGCGGCAGCGCGCGCGCGACCCGGTTCTGCACCTGGATCTGCGCCATGTCGGCATTTGTTCCCTGCGCGAAAGTGACGGTCAAGGTCATGCGACCGTCGGTTGCCGATTGCGACGACATGTACTGCATGCCCTCGACCCCGGTGATGGCCTGCTCGAGCGGCGCCGCCACCGTTTCGGCGATCACCTTGGGATTGGCGCCAGGATAGGCGGCGCTCACCTGCACGGTCGGCGGCGTCACGGCAGGATATTCGCTAAGCGGCATCTGGAAGAAAGCGACGATGCCGGCGAGCACCATCAGGACCGAAAGGACGATGGCAAAGATCGGGCGGTCGATGAAAAAACGTGGGAAGGACATTACGCGGCTCCCGATGTTTTCGGCACGGCGATGGGCGTGCCATCAATGCCGGCCGGCTGCGGCGTCACCTGCATGCCAGGGCGCACGAGGCCCTTGACGACGATGCGCTCGCCTGGCTGCAGTCCCTGCTCGATCACGCGCAAACCGTCGACCATCGGGCCAAGCTCGACGGGCCGGAACTCCGTCTTGTCGCCTTTGCCGACCACCAGCACATAGCGGCGCCCCTGGTCCGTGCCTATCGATTGATCGGACACCAGCACCCTGGCTTGCTGCGCCCCCGTCTCCAGCCTGACCTTGGCAAACAGGCCGGGCGTCAGTTTGCCATCGGGGTTGTCGACCACGGCGCGGACGCGCACCGTACCCGTGCCGCGGTCCGCGGCGTTGGCAAGGAAATCGACACGGCCGGGACGTACATATGTCTTGTCCGTGGCCAGCGCCACCATGACCTTGGCCGCCTGCGCCCCACGCGCGGTGGCGCTGGCGCGGCCGGCGGCGAGCGAGCGCAAATAGGTGCGCTCATCGACATCGAAATAGACGTGCAGGGGATCGACGGAAACGATCGTCGTCAGGGGTGTCACGCCGCTGGCGACGTAGTTGCCCTCGGTGACGAGGACTTGGCCGACTCGTCCGCTGATCGGCGCCGTGACGCGCGTGAAACCGAGTTCCAGCTGCGCAGCGTCAAGCGCGGCCCTGGCGGCGTCGACCTGTGCCTTGCCCGCATGCAGCGCCGCGGTGGCCACGTCGAGACGGTCGCGCGCGACGATCTTCGTGGCGAACAGCTGTTCGGCCCGTGCATGCTCGGTCTGCGCCAGCATCGATGCCGCCTCAGCCTCGCGCAGGCGCGCCGTGGCGGCATGCACCGCCGCCTGGAACACGCGTGGATCGATCACAAAGAGCTTGCTGCCCTTCTCGACAAAGCGGCCTTCCGGCACGCTCACGTCCTGCAGGTAGCCAGCCACCTGCGGGCGCAACTCAACCCGCTTGACGGCGGTCAGCGAGCCGTTGAACTCGACGTACGGTGTTGCCTGGCGAACGACCACTTCGGCAACGGGAACGCCGGGCGGCTTGGCCGCAGCGGCAGGCGCTGCCGTCTGCTTGCATCCGCTGACGGCAAGCGCGGTGACCAGCACCGCGGGGATCAGAATTATTGGTGTGACTTTCATCATTGTGCCTTTCGCGACTGGAGTCGACATGGTTTTTTGAGCTGAAACAACTCCCATTGCCTTTATCCGACCTGACACACTTGGAAGGTCAAGCTTTTTTATGAATATGAGGGTTGTGCCGGAGCGGTGCGGTGGTGCGCACCGTGTCGATATTTCCCTGGCGCGTATGGCCGCTGCCTTCCCGACCTGCAGCGAGATCCCCCGACCGCTGGACCTGACCGAGCGCGTGGCCGAGATACAGCACATGCCGGCCTACACGGACGAGTTCTGGAAACTGTATGCCGACGAAATGCTTCTGCCCGAATGGCGCACGCCCGAGGCAACGCCATGAGCGGCAACCTGCACACTTTGGCAACTTGGGCCAGCGCCCTGCTGGCCAAGCTGCAACCGGCCCAGCGTCGCGCCATCAATCACAATGTGGCCATCGACCTGCGCCGCAGGCAGGCGCAGGGCATCAAGGCAACGGCCTGACGCAAATGTTTGCTTGGGCCCGCAAGCGGCAGCCCTGGCGCAAGCTGCTGGTCAACGGCGATCCTATGGAGCTGATCGAGATCGAGAAGATCGTCAGCCCAGATTACGACCTCGACAACATGCGCGACCGGATCCTGTCGGTCGACGAGATCCAAGAGTTGCACGCCATCATCACCAGGATGCATACAGACTACGATGCAGCGCCGAATAAGCGCATCGTGTCTCAGCCACTGGAAGCAACCACCAAGCGCGCGATCTGGATCATGCTGTCGACGTTGTGCCGGGTCGGCGAGACGGCCATGGCGCGCTGGGAGCACGTCGACCTGGCCGCCGGCATCTGGTCCATACCGAAGGAAAACGACAAGGATAACGTGGCCGACCTGACCGTTTACCTGTCAGCGTTCGCACTGGACCAGTTTCAGCAGCTGCACGCGCACACTAGTCACAGCGCCTGGTGCCTCCCGGCCCGGAACAATGAAGCCAACATCGAGGGCAAGTCGATCAGCAAGTAGGTGGGCGACCGCCAGTCTATGTTCAAGAAGAACAAGGATGGCACGCCGCGCGCGCCGTTGAAGAATCGGCGCAGCGACAACACGCTTGTGCTGGCAGGCGGGAAGCATGGCACCTGGACGCCGCACGACCTGCGTCGGACGGGCGCGACGATGATGCAAGCACTGGGAATTTCGCTTGAACTGATTGACCGCTGCCAGAACCATGTGCTGCCGGGCAGCAAGGTGCGCCGGCATTACATGCTGCATGACTATTCGAACGAGAAACGGGCAGCATGGGCAGCGCTGGGAGAAAATTTTAAAGCTCTGATTGCAGGCTAACGCCCTGCCATGAATCCTAAGGAAACATAATCCTTAGAAAAACTATCAATTAGTATACCAATTTCGACTGACGCGGCATAATAGTAGGATAATTCACGCTCCTTGAAACGTGGGAAATTAAAGCTAGTGATTGCAGGACGCCGAAAATATGACCACGCAAAATACTAATAATACTAATACAGAAAAAAATTGGATGGATGCGACGGGTGAAAAATTTCCCCTAACACTTGAATCTGGCTATTGGAAAATTATCGAATCAAATATTTTTCAATGGGCAACTGAAGCATCCTCAAATCCTCTTTGGACAGCTGCCAGTCGAGAATTACCTAAGTGGCAGACTGAATATGTAGCACGAACCAGAGCGCGACTCCTTAGTCAAGTATCTTTACCAGTATTTGTCCCAAAGTCCTGCGAAAGCATTAAAGATAAAATTTCGCGAAAGTTTTTTGCAAAACGTGATGCCACCGATCTTTTCTCAGGCGCCTTCCCTGTTCCGATGCTAGGTGATCTGGTACGCACTCGAATTCGCTGCAATTACATTGACGGTGTAGACTATATTGCAAAAAAACTAATGGATCTAGCAAAGAGCGAAAACATTTCTGCCACTCTTGAGAGGCAGGGGAAAATTGAAGGTTATTACGCTCAACATATTAATATTGAAATTGATGCATTTCTTCGGGTTTCAGGCGCCGCCATTCCCATTAAAGTTAAGGCAGAAATTCAGATAGCGTCAGATATGGCCACAAAAATGTGGGATGCATCTCACGGCCTGTACGAATTAACTCGTGGCAAGTCCTCTGATGCTCAAGAGTGGCAATGGGATCCTAGCGATCCCAGATTTATTGCCAACCAACTGGGGCACATGGTTCATTTAGCAGATGGGCTTTTAGTTCAACTTCGAGACATACAAGCAAGCAAGGAAAAAAAATGAATTTTCAAAAACTAAAATCCATTTCACTTCAATATATAGACGAGGACCATTTCGACGAAATTAAGAATAAAATGGAATCTATTTTTGAACAAGATATACTATTTTGCATCCCTTCCATGGAAATTGGATCAGATACCCCAACTCTAAATTCAATTTTCTTTATATCAAAAGACTACATAGCCGAGAGCCGCCTCACGGGAGATCGAGAGGATCTGAATTATGATGTGGTTAGGTTTGATACAATCTATAATATTCGTTTTTCTTCTTCATTGCGTGAAATTGTAGATGATGGAGTTGTACTAGCTACCATTTGCTCTGCTGAAGTAAAATTACACCACTCCATGTTGCTGCATACAATTTTAAATTTTGTAGGCACAGAAAAAGATCGATCGGATTGGTTAACTACCGTAGGCGGCATATTCAAGCCAAGCGCTCTTGCCATAAGAAAAATCTAGATTGGGGTTGTCAACGATTTTTGAGGACAGCCAGCAACTAAAGCTTCAAGTTCCGCCTCGTATTTCCGGCTGCGTGGCCAATCTCTCGCTAGCGCTAAAACGATCTCGCCATCCGTTGCAGTTGGCTCCAGCTTATCGAATTCGTAGGCCGGCGGCTTTGGCATCGTCTTTACACATGGTGTAAAGACGGGAACTTCGGGGCGCTGCCGCAGCCGGCCAGAACCAATGCAAGCAGCCATTTCACGCACCCCCTCCAGCAGCAGCCTGTCGGCCGGCATAGCCTCGTCGCAGGTCGTGGCGCGCGCTAGCGATCTGCACCAAGGCGGCGTCATACTTCTTGCCCTTGGCAGCGGCCGCCGCCTGCGCCGCATCGCCGCGCTCTTACGCCGCCAAGGTTGCCTTGGCCATACCATCGATGGCGCGGTTTTGCTCGCCGATTGACGCTCGCAATATGGCGCTTCCGCTCTGTTCTTTCGCCAGCGCCGCGCGCGCGGCATCCCGGTCGCTGGCGACCAGCCACCAGCCGGTGCCGGTGGAGCTGGCCACCAGCTTGGCCGTGCTGATATCGGCGGCCAGGCCCTGCACGTGAGCACTATTACCGGCCCCGCCCACAGCTTTTCAGTGCCGGCGAGCGGTACCCGCTGGGAATGGCGATGGGCGCACCGACCAGCGCGCGCACATACTCGAGCAGCGCGGCCAGGCGCGTGAGGTTGGCGACGACGGCCGCCGCCGGCCGCCGCCGGCGTATTGTCGATGCCTTTGCGAGTGGCCACCTGCGAGGCGACCAGCTCGGCCAGGCTGAAATGTGGGTTCAGGCTCACAGGCCACCCCTCACATCCTTGACGACGGCGGCCGCGTCGCGCGCCAGCTCACCGATGTCCTTGTCGCGGCGCTTGTCGAACCAGCGCACTGTGGCGTCCAACAAACACCAGGCAGGCAAGCCGGCGGCCACCATCAGCGGCGCGGCAATGAACAGGAAGCCCAGCGCCGGGTCGCTGCCGTACAGCACGGCGACGGCGCGCGCTGTCGAACAGGCCCGGCATCCAGTTGCGCACGACCACCACCAGGGCCGGGCCCATCAGGGCCGAAAACAAAATAGTGACGAAGAAGCGTACGCCCGCTTCCTTGCCAGTTTTTGGCCACATGAACATGAATCTCAGTGAGGTTACGACAGCGCCGGCAAGAACCGGGATGCCAAAAATTTTTATCAGTGCGCCGCCGGCTGCGGTCGTTTCGATGGCCATGTAATGCCTTTCAGGTGGTAGAAATGAAAAAACCCGCCGAAGCGGGTTTGTGGTGGGATGCTGATTTGCTACACGACCTTGACCATCACATAGGCCCTGCCGTCGGGTTCAATCTAAATCACGCGGCCAACCGCGCGAAAGTACTGCTTCATGCTGAGGTCATCCTCGTGCACGGGAATGCCCTTGATGCCGGCGCCGTCCTGCACGTTGACCGGCACGCGGCCTGCGATGGCGATGCGGTCCACCTTCTGGCGCTCGACTTCCAGCGCCGCGTCGAAGGCGGCCATGGCCTCGGCGTCCTGCAGCACGGCGATGCTGTGGGCGGCCAGCGCGGCAGTGTAGGCGGCCTGCTTTGCGGCCCACGCGTCATCGGTGTCGCCGGGTTCGGCAACCATCTCCTCAAATTCCGGTGGGTCAGTGTGGGGAATTGCCTGCTGCGCAACTAAGAACACCTAACAAAACCTCTGAATATATCGCCAGCAGATGAGTATGCAGGCAAGCGAGAGGAATGCTTGGTGGATATCGGTTCGGCGCTCGTAGCGGATACGCAACCGGCGGAAACGGTGGAGCCAACCGAGTGTGCGTTCGACCACCCAGCGCCATTTACCCAGGCGTTCGCGCGACTCGATGCCGTAGCGGGCTATACGTGGAGCGATGCCACGGCTGCGCAACCAGGCCCGATGGGCACGCGAAGCATATGCCTTGTCGGCGTGCAGTTTGGCCGGACGTTTGCGTGGCCGGCCCGCTAGCCCGGATACGGATGGGACAGTTTCGAGCAGCGGGATCAGCATCCGGGAATCATGTACCTGAGCCCCCGATATGCTCGCCACCAGAGGCAGTCCGCGTTGGTCGACGAGCAGATGGTGCTTGCATCCGAGCTTGCCGCGGTCGGTGGGATTGGGGCCGGTATGCTGTCCGCCGAGGGGGGGATGGCACGCTGGCCGAGTCGACACTGGCGCGTTCCCATTGAATCTGATCGTATTCCCGCAAGTGGTGCAGCATGGCTTCGTGGATGCGTTCCCACACACCAGCCTGTTGCCATGCATGCAGGCGCCGCCAGCAACTCATGCCGCTGCCACAGCCCAATTCACGAGGAAGATATTCCCAGGGCAAGCCTGTCTTGAGGACGAACAGGATACCGGTCAAGGCGGCGCGGTCGTCAATGCGAGGGCGTCCTCCCTTTGGGGAAGGATGATGTACTGGCAGTAAAGGCTGGATCAGCGCCCACAGGTCATCAGGAAGAAGTGCTTTGGCCATGTGATCGGCTCCCAAAAACGATGTCAAGTGAGTTTGACCAGCTTCGGGGCCGTTTGTTTCTATGGGTGAGGTTTTGTTAGGCGTTCTAAGTCTTCGCGACGAACGGGCTGAGCTGGGGCCGCGCCTGTGGGGATGGCTGCAGCCCGGCATCGACGGCCCAGGAAGCACCGCCCACGAACGACGGCGCCATCGATTTGATCGAGAACATAACGGCATCGGCCCACTTGTCGGTGACTTTATTGTCGGCGTTGATACCGACTATTTGGCCAGGTGCGACTACACCACACCCTTCACGCTTAAAAATGTACTCTGCATAGTCGTTGCCGCCGGTATTTACCGTTCCTGCCGCAGACAGCCCTACACGCAGGACGGTTTTGCCATCAACTGATGACTGATGATAATCATGAAGATGCGTAAGCGCCTCGTCATACGCGCGCTGCGCCGCCGCATTGGCTTTCGCCTAGCAGCTCTCACAGGTGCTGCGTTGCACGCGCGCGCCGGCGATCTGGAAGCGATAGTGGTAATTCTTGGCCTTGCCGGTCCGGAATAGGTGGAAGCTCATGCAGCAACCCGCCCGCGATACGATTCCCATTCGAAAATCACCCAATGGCCGCCCTCGCACAGTCGGTCAAAGCTGCGATCGCCCAGGAACGCCTTCAAGCCACTATTACCCTGATTGGTCAGCAGGATGGTCGGCATCAGCGCCCGGTACCGCTTGTCGATGATGTCGAACAGGTTCAGGCGATACCGCGAGGGGTAATGTGAATCCGTAGAACTGTAGGGGTAATTGTAGGGGTAAAAAACTCCAGAAAAGAAAAAGGCCACTCCGAAGAGTGGCCTAATTCCTTGAATCTAATGGTCGGGGCGAGAAGATTCGAACTTCCGACCCCATGCACCCCATGCTCGATGATACTTAGCCGGAACCCGCATGGATGCTACATATAGGGGGTGAGTCGTATAATATACAGTACTTTTCGATGGGTACTCAAACCCGCATGTTTCGGCGTTCTGTCTTCGAAAATTATACATTTTCGCACCTATTTTTTCGCCACTTCCGGCCTCACGAATCCCATGTTCACTTCCGGAAAAATCCGTTGAAGCGGTGTAATGCGAATAGTTAGTTTTCATGCGATTTTCACAGAGAATATGAAAACCGTACCTACACAACTACCTACACTCAGACATCGATACAAGATATCTTGCGTACCCGTCCCAAAACGCAATGGCACCACGCTGGAATATACATGGGTGCAATAGCAGCAGGGCGCCATCGATCAATACGCTGGCCAACTTTCGGCAATGCTCAAACGGAAGAAGCGTAATCGCGCAAGCAGCGACACACGCTAAAGAAAATCCATGGGCACCTAAAAGAATTGGGGTTCCAGGGATCTTACGACAGGGTTACAGCGTTCGCGAGGACATGGAGGGAGGGTCAGATCGACCGGATCAATTCCGCTCGCAAACCAACATTATTTACCCTTGGATTGGGAGTCTGCTTTTTCCCGTCCCAACAAGACACCGAGAGTAAACACAATACCGCCAGCAAACCACATTAAAACGAAGATTGCAACTCGTCCCATCCAACCTATAAAGCCAGTCGCTACACCGTCAGCAGACAGCGCCATAAGCACGGCAAGTATGCCCGATGACACCGTTGCAAATTTGCTTGCGTTGCAGTCATTTAAGACTTTCATTTTAGTAAGCAGGAACCCCAAAACAAACCCTATAACACCAACGATGAGAAGCCAGCCAGCCCCGAACTCTTCGTATCCATCTCGCATATCCCCCCCTGTGATCGTTTGCGCACCGAATTGATCCACTCCGTTTGCCCCTCCCGCCATTGTCTGGCGAACGCCGCGACGTGGACGCGAGGATCAGGTCCGCCATTCAGACACGGGCTGATGCGTTGGAGATCCTGGAAGCGGGCTCCCCATTATGCGACACCAGAAAGCAGTATCAGGCAAGCGTGCTACATCGTAGTGGCTGCCCCATGATGGAACCTTCGATGGCAGTTGGGACAAAGTGCAACAGTGTTCTCTATCGAATCATCACCACCGGCAGCTAGCCGCACCTTATGATGAACTTCCAGGTATGGTGTACCATCTTTGGCGCGCATGAAAGGCGCTTCAGCCAGACATGATTCGCATCGTCCACCAGCTCGTAGTAACCTTTCGGCGACAACATCCGGATTTCTGACAAAGACTGTTGACTGAACAACGATTGAAGTGGGTTTCCTTCCTGCATTTGCGAGACGTCGCAATCGATCTCTTGACGAACCACGCAAAGATCGTTCGACAGCAACGGCGAACTCAGCTTCAACCTCAACAATAGTCTTGGGTCTTTGCATAAGCGCATCGAAATAATTAGCGACCTCTCGCATTAAGTGCATCCGGGTCTTGTAGTGATTTTCATAGTACGCTATATGACCTCGCAGAGCAGTAATGGCATTTACCTTACAATGCTCATCATTCTCTGCGAAAATCTGCTCCATGAAGTAACGCATCGCTGACGCACTCATAGCCCGATAAAACACCCTACCTTCTAACAAGCACTTGTAGTCAACTATGAAATCATTTGCCGTGGTGTCGTTTAGGCCGTGTTCCGAAGAAAGAACTTTCCCTCCATAAGTCGCCTTCATATGACCATCAAACACTTTTTTTGCTACTTGGTAAGCTGCTGACACCTGTTCCTCAGTAATCTTCATCATTTCCCTCCCGATATACCGAGCTGTAATGACCTGAGATATAAGTGAAACTCAGTAGGCCATCTCTAATATTCTGCGATAGGCAACGAACACGCACTTACTTTTTTAACAAAACCCAATCTGCGCTTCATTTTGCCTTTGCTCTGGGCGGAAGTGGATCAGCTACAGCCACCAGGCGTTCTGCTGGATATTGCTGGAACAAATCCGCTTCACTCACAAGTGAGCCATCGAGCCAGCCTTGATACTGGCCCGGGTCGAGGATCATCACCATCCGCTTTTCATCATCCGGTTTGTGGAAACGCTGCATGAGCGGGTATCCATCGGCGTTTATCGTCAGCATCGAGAACGACAGCAGCAAGTCTTGCGGCCGGAATTCCCATATCCCGGCAATGGCGGCCGGCATACCATCGGCGCGCTCGATGCGCCAGCGCACCGGCTTTCCAGTCTCGTAGCAGGGTTCAAAGAAGTTATCGGCAGGGATAATGCAGAACTGTTTGCGTTTCCAGGCATTGCGGAAGGACGGCTTCTGCGCCACGGTTTCGGTACGGGCGTTGTAGGTCTGACGCGCCAGCTTCATATCGGCCCAATGCGGCACCATCCCGAAACATGCCGGCGCGACTTCCAGGTCACCGGGCACGTCGTGCGAGGCGCGAATAATCGGCGCCATGTAGCCAGGCCACGCTTCCGGCGGCAGGTCAAATTGAGGGGAGCGGACAGCAAAATGCTGTTCGATTTGATCGCTACGGCTGGGGGTATAGTCGGCGCACATGCAAATTATTCTACCTGCCTTCCGGCATTGGCGGCGGTTCCGTCCCGACAAAACACAGCCAGGACTGCGCATAGTCGCAAAATTGCATACCTACTTTGCTGCGCTCAAACCCTGACAACACCATGCGCCCATCCCGATACCAGAGCAAATTCACATCGAACAGTGTGTCAACGTAACTCCCACTCCCTTCGTGAGTGAAGCGGGCCAGCTTCACCAAACGGTGCAAGCCTTGATCTGTGGTTTCAACGACTTCCAACTTGCCGGGCTGTGCCGAATTGTAGCGATCATGTAACCGTCGCTTGGGCACCTCCACGCCAGAAAGGCGCATCTTTAACATTTTAACAATCATCGTGACACCTGAATAAAATACTGTATGTACATACAGTATATCAAGAGTTCTTGAGGTCGCAATATCCGACAATGATGCAGAGGCATGAAGATGAATGATGCTCAGAATATGGACACCAATCCATGGGCTAGAACCGCGCCAGGGCGCGGCGCAGCGCGAAAACAACACCGTTCCCACGTTGCAACACCACCCGCACAAAAAAGCGCTTAAAGTGCGTCAAAATGCGTCAAATCGCACGCCCCCTCTTCGCCCCGCCGCGCCAGTCCTCATGCGCCTTCGGCCATGGCGCAAATTTGAGTCAAAAGAGCCCTATATAGCGGGCAGGTGTGGAGGGGGGACAACTGCGCGCGCCGGGCCGAAACGGGCCCTTTTCTTGCTCCAAGAGCAACATCATTCGTCGGGATGTGAAAAAGCCGCCTCGTGGGCGGCTTGTGCGGTGGCTGGGGCGCTCCGGCGCGGCTGGGCTGTCGCGGCCCCGCCCTACCGGCTATCGCGGCGTGGCGGTCATCCTGCGCGGCCGGCGCGTGTCCTCGCCGCCTGTTCCTTGTCGTAGTCGTCGCGGCAGTCCACATCGCAGAACAACCGCGCGGGCGCCAGCGCCTCGTCGCAGTAGTGGCAGCAGCCGTGCGCCACCAGGGCGGGCCGGCCACGCACGGCGGCCAGGCCGCGCGCCACTTCTGCGAAGATGATCTTGTCCGTGTTGTCGATATGGTCGCTCATTGCGCGCCCTCCCCGCCCGTGGCCAGGTCATACGGGGCGAAGCGCACCACTTCCACGCCAGCCCACTCGTTGATCGCCATGAACTGCGCCTGCAGGGGCACCAGTTCATTGCGGGCGAAGACGCGCGCGGCAGGCTCGACGGCGCCGAAGCCGCCGGCATTGTTTGGCAGGATGCCCATCAGTTGGGGAGGCACGCGGTGCGCGGCCAGCTGGTCGTCGCGCGTCACGCTCTTGATGTTGAAAAACTCGTCCTTGGCGGCCACGTCCGACACGGGCAAGATCTGGATGCCGTCCTTCTTGCCATTGGGCGCGTACATGAACAGGTTGCGGAAGTTGCCCGGCCCCTTGCTGTCGCGCATGGCCTGGCGCAGGTTGTCCACGTCCTGCGTGTTCGCCGCGGCGTCCGTCATGTAAAACACGAAACCGGCGTGTGAGCCATTCTTGTAATACTTGCGGCGGAACAGGGTAGCCGCCTCGTTGAGCCAGGCCGATTGCAGGGCGCTCAGGTACTGCGGCACGCCGTACAGCTCCTGGTTCACGTCCGGTTCCATCAGGTGGAACACGCGGCCCTTGTCGAATTCATGCACGGCCTGGTAGCCGTTCACGAAAAAGTAGGTATCCAGATCGACGCCGCGTCGCATGTATTTGGCCAGGGCATGCTGGTACGCCAGCGCCTTGCCGCTGCGGCTGGGTCGGTCTTCCAGGTAGGCATTGCCGAACGTCAGGAAGTCCAGGGCCATGCGTTTGAAGGCGTCGCGCGACAAATACTTGCTGGGAATCAGGGTAGACGCCAGGACGTTGGCCTTGAAGTGGATGGCGCTGCTGTGGTGCACGCCGGCATTGAAGGACTTGGCCAGGCCCGCCAGGTTGACGGGCGGCTCATACCAATGCCCGTTCTTCCAGCATTCGAAACAGTCGAGAATGTCGGCGTGCTCGAGCACGGGCGTGGGGTCGCCGAAGGAAAACGCCTCGATGCCGGCGGCGGCCGGCGCCGTGGACGTGGCCGCTGTTGATGGTGCGCCCTGGGCCTGCTGGCCGTGCGCGCGCAAGTGTCGTGCTTTGCTCAAGAATAAATCTCCATGAAAGATTGGTGGTTGTCGGTGGTGCCTTCGAATGGCTCATGATCGAGGGCGTGCATGCAGGCCCACGCCAGATCGGCGTGACCGGTTTCATCGCTGCGGCCGGCGACATAGGTCACGTGCCGCCCACTGGGGGTGAGGGTTTTGTGGATGGCCATGAAGGACTGCGCGATGTCGTTCCAGCCGGCGTCAAACTCCAGCCGCCCCTTGCTGATGATGTTTTTGGCCTTCAAGACCATGCGGGTTTTGACTTCGGGCGAGTAGTTCAGGGCCGTCACAGCGGGGAAGAAGCCGCGCACGATCGGCAGCACGCCGATACCCATGCCCGTGGTATCGATGCCGATATATTCGACGTTGTAACGCTGGGTCATCTGACGGATGGAGTCGGCGTGATCCTCAAAGCTCTGCCCGCGCCACTGGTGGCGCTCCAGGATGCGGAACTTGCCGCCGGCCGTCATGGGCGGCGCCAGCACGACGCAGCCGGCGCTGTCGCCGTTCAAGGCCGGGTCATAGCCGATCCACACGGGCCGGTTGCCGAACGGGCGCAGGCCCAGCAAAGGCTTGTAGTCGTCCCATTCGACCCAGGAATCGACCATGCAGCGCTGCATCTCGGCCAGCGGGAACACCGAGGCCGAGTCGTCGATAAAGTTGCACATCAGCAGGTTGTCGAACTGGTCGGGGCTGTATTCGAAGTTGCGCAGCTCATCGATGTCGAACAGGTTGCAGCCGCCGCGCTCGGCGTCCAGGATGGTGACGATCTGGCGCCAGATCTTGTCCTCGCCCGTGAAGCCCGACGACAGGCGCCCATGACTCACATCGATATTCACCTGGTCGGCCTTGGCGCGGCGCTTGTTGAACAGCTCACCCGTCCAGAAGGGGTAAGCCTGGTGCGTGGTCGAGGATGGCGTTGAAAAATACGTCTTGCGCCATTTCTTGTGAATGGCCATGCCCGAGGCCACCTTGTTCAGCTCCTGGAAGTTCTGTGTCCAAAAGAATTCATCGAAGTAGAAATTACCGTGGTAGCCCTGTGCCGTGCGCGCATTGGTGCCCAGGAAATACAGATGGGCGCCGTTCGGCAGCACGATGGGATCGCCCGTCAGCTCGATGCCGGCCGCCTCGCGCGCGAATTGCACGATGTATTGCTTGAAGACGTGCGCCTGCGACTTCGATGCGGACAGGAAAATCTGGTTCCGCCCGGTTTCCATGGCGTCGGCCAGCGCCTCGCGCGCGAAGTACCAGGTGGCGCCGATCTGGCGGGACTTGAGGATGGCGCGCGTGCGCTGATCGCCGTTGCGATACCAAACTTTCTGGTAATCGAACAGCGAGTCTTGGAAGGCGTCAAGCAGCTGAATGCGCTGCTCGTCGCTGAAGTCGTTGCGCGTCGGCTTTTTCTTCGGCCCCGCATTGCGGTTCGCCAGCTTGGGGTTGAGATCGACCTCGTTGCCGCCCGGCTGCTCGTAGCGGCGCACGCGCGCCATCTGCACGATGGTGCGCGCCAGCAGATCGATTTCCTTGTAATCGCTGCCGCTCTTGACCTCCTTTTCGATCAATTTCACCAGGCGCAGCTCGGCCGACGCCTCGACGTGCTCGATGGCCTGCGCCTTGTCCCATTCGTCACGCTCTTTCCAGCTATTGATGGTGCTGCGCTTGATCCCCAGGTGGCGGGCGATGGACGAAATACGCCAGCCCTTCCAATACAGGGCGCGCGCGGCACGGCGCGGCTCGGATTCGGGCACGGCCAGTTCGGCGATTTTCTCGTCGGGGGTTTGTTCGCTTATTTTCTCGATTGTCAGCATGCCGCCAGCGTAGGCCGCGCGCGCGCGGAGCGGGGAAAGGCAAAAGTCGCTATGGCCCATAGCAACCCGCACCGCATTGAATCGCAGCGCCAAGACGTTGACCATGGCGTTATCCGATCAACCGAGACACGCCACCATGCCTAAATCCCAATTCTTCCGCGTCGCCACCGAAGGCGCCACCACCGACGGCCGCAACATCGACCGCGCCACCATCGAGCAGATCGCCGCCACCTACAACCCGAAGACCTACGGCGCGCGCATCTGGCTCGAACACATTCGCGGCATCCTGCCCGACAGCCAATTCAAGGCCTACGGCGACGTGATCGCCGTGAAAGCCGAGGAAGTCGACACGGACAGCGGCAAGAAACTGGCCCTGTTCGCGCAGATCGAACCCACGCCGGAACTGGTGGCCATCAACAAGGCGAAACAAAAGCTGTACACCAGCCTGGAAATTCAGCCCGACTTTGCCGACTCGTCGCAGCCCTACCTGGTCGGCCTGGGTGTCACCGACAGCCCCGCCAGCCTGGGCACCGATGCCCTGAAATTCTCCGCCAGCCGCAAGCAGCAAAGCGCCAACCTGTTCACGTCCGCCATCGAGGTGACGCTGGAATTTGACGAGCCGCAGGGCATCAAGCTGGCCGACGCCGTGAAAAACCTGCTGTCGCGCTTCTCCAATAAATCCGGCACCGACGCGGCGCAGTTCGCCGACATCAACGAAGCCGTGCAGGCGCTGGCCGGCCACGTCGTCACCGCCAACGACAACTACGCCGACACCCTCAAGCGCCTCGATGCCGCGGAAAAGGCGCAGAAAGCGACCGAGGACGAACTGGCCGCCTTCAAGGCGCAGATGGACGAGGCGCCCGGCAACGGCCCGCGCCGCCCGGCCGCCACCGGCAACGACGGCGCCGTGCAGACCGAGTTTTAAGCGCCCGCGCCCTTTCTTTCCCCCATTCAACAACGGAGCAATGATTCATGAAAAAGCAAACGCGCCAGGTATTTTCCCAATATGAAACCCGCCTGGGCCAACTGAACGACACGGACAACGTGGCCAAGACCTTCAGCGTCACGCCCAGCGTGCAGCAGAAGCTGGAAAACAAGATGCAGGAATCGAGCGAGTTCCTGTCGAAAGTGAACATCATCGGCGTGGGCGAGCAGGAAGGCGAAAAGCTGGGTCTGGGCGTCTCCGGCCCGATTGCCAGCCGCACCAACACCAAGGATAAGGAACGCGAAACGCGCGACCTGTCCACCATGGACAGCACGAAGTACCGCTGCGAGCAAACGAACTTCGACACGCATTTGAGCTATGCCAAGCTGGACGCCTGGGCCAAGTTTCAGGACTTTCAATCGCGCGTCGCCAATGCCATCCTGACGCGCCAGGCGTTAGATCGCATCGTCATCGGCTTCAATGGCGTGAAAGTGATGGCCACCACCGACCTGGCCGCCAATCCGCTGCTGCAAGACGTCAATAAAGGCTGGCTGCAACACCTGCGCGAGCAGGCGCCCGAGCGCGTGCTGGGCCTGGTGGCCGCTGGCATGCCGGGCAAGGTCATCATCGGCGACGTGGACGGCGCCGACTATGCCAACCTGGACGCGGCCGTGACGGACGCCGTCAACCTGCTGGATCCGTGGTATCAGGAAGACACCAATCTGGTGGCCATCGTCGGGCGCAAGCTGCTGAATGACAAATATTTCCCGCTGGTGAACACCAAGCAGGCGCCCACGGAAACGCTGGCGGCCGACATCATCATCAGCCAAAAACGCATCGGCGGCTTGCCGGCGGCGCGCGTGCCCTACTTCCCGGACAACGCGATCCTGATTACGCGCTTCGACAATCTGTCGATCTACTTCCAGGACGGCGCGCGCCGCCGCCGCGTGTTCGACGAACCCAAGCGCGACCGCATCGAAAATTACGAGTCGTCCAATGACGCCTACGTGATCGAAGACCTGGGCCTGGCCGCGCTGGTGGAAAACATCGAGCTGAAAGACAAATAATGGCCACCCAATCCCCTGCCCTGCGCCACCGCGCGCGCATGCTGGCCGAGCGCACGGCCGGCGCCGCCGCGCCGCAGGGTGTGACCACCGGGACAGCCTACGAAATGATGCTCTACAAGCTGGCCGACGACAGGCGCCGCCTGAAAGCCATCCAGTCGGTCGAGCGCAAGATCGAGGTCAAGGCCACCTTGCTGCCGGATTACGCGCAATGGATCGACGGCGTGCTGGCCGGCGGCAAGGGCGCGCAGGATGACGTGTTCGCCACCCTGCTGGTGTGGCACATCGACACGGGCGAGTACGACCGTGCCCTGGTCATGGCCGAATACGCCTTGGCGCACAAATTCACCCTGCCCGACACCTACAGCCGCGACATCGCCACCCTGATGCTGGACGAATTTGCCGAGGGCTTCCTGCACGGCAAGCTGGCCAGCGATCCGCAGCACGCGGCCCAGGTGCTGGGCACCGTCGAACAGTTGACGGCCGCCAGCGACGCGCCCGACCAGGCGCGCGCCAAGCTGCACAAGGCCATCGGCCTGGCCATGATCGCCGTGCTGGATCAGGCCGACGATACCGACATCGCCCCGGAACTGGTGGCACAGGCGGAAACGGCCATGGCCCAGTTGAAGCGTGCCCGCGCTTTATCCGAGTCGTGCGGTGTCAAGAAAGATATGGAACGGCTGGAGCGGCGCATCAAGCGCGCGGCCGGTACCACGTAAAGAGCATCCCCCGCAGCACGGCGGCACGGGGGGATTCTGGCTAATCCATTTGCCTGATGAACCCCGTCCACCGCCCCATTTTGAAAGCGCCCCGTATGTCCTTCATGGCCCTGCCCCCGTCCATCCCGCCCGGCACCGCCCCGGCGCCCCCAGCACCGGCCGCCGGCATCATCGAGAACGACGGCTGGTTTCCCGACGTCAATCTGGCCGAGATGCGCGACGCCATGCGCCTCGATGGCACCGTCACCGACGCACGCCTGGTGCAAGCCGTGGTCGATGCCATTTTGCAGGTCAACCGCGAACTGGCCGACTGGCAGGGCAAGCAGGCCGCCGCAGGTATCGCCGCCCTGGTCGACGTGCCGGCCACGCGCATCAACCGCGAATCCCGCCTGTTGGCGCAGTACCGGCGCGCCGTCTACAGCACGGCGAAAGCCGACCTGATCGAGCGTTACCGCGACTACGACAGCACGGCCACGTCCGTCAGCGACAAGAAAAGCATGGAATGGTTCGACGAGGCGCCAGGCGCGCAGCGGCGCAATGCGCAATGGGCCATCGCCGATATGGTCGGGCGCACGCATCTCACCGTGGAATTGATCTGATGCAGGTGCGCACGCAGCAGCACGACACGGTAGACGCCCTGGTGTGGCGCTACCTGGGCGACGGCGCGGGATACGTCGAGCAAACCCTGGAAATGAATCCCGCGCTGGCGCGCCACGGCGCCGTGCTGCCGGCCGGCCTGGTCGTCACCCTGCCCGAGCCGTCCCCCAGCACGGGCCAGGTGGCTGCAGCCGATCTTATGCAGCTATGGGATTAACGCAGCAATCCACCTTTTTACCCTCATGAAAAATCTCTCACCCCTCACCTCGGAGTATCAAGCAATGTCCGCAGAATCGTTTGGTGGTTTCGCCACCCTGGTCAAACTGTACGGCTTCAAGGCGGCGCTGGGCATGGTCGGCGCCGCCATGCTGTACATCGTGCTGCCGCCCTTGAATAGCGACGGCACCTTCAACAAGGGCGAGTTTGTCGCCCGCCTGGCCTGCGCCGGCGTCTTCTCGTGCCTGCTGGGCGGCACCGTGTACCAGCTGCTGTGCGCCCAGCTCCCCGCCATCGGCGCCATGGTCAACGCTTCCGCCATCGACCTGATCGTGGGCGCACCCGGCTGGTGGGTATCGCGCGCCGTGGCCCTGTGGTTCCAGCGCCGTAGCGACAAGGACATCGCCGAGCTGGTCAAAGACGCGAAGGAACACTGATGGCCACCACCGACAACCCACTGATCGCGCGCACCATCGACGCCATCCTGCGCGCCGAAGGCGGCTACGTGAACGACCCGCAAGACAAGGGCGGCGAAACCAATTACGGCATCACCGTGGCCGTGGCGCGCGCCAACGGCTATCAAGGCCCGATGCGCGAGCTGCCCGTGGCCGTGGCGCGCGCCATCTATACGGCGCGTTACATCACGGAACCGAAGTTCGATCAGGTGCTGGCCCTGCATGCTGGCATCGGCGCCGAAGTGATCGACACGGGCGTCAACATGGGGCCGCACCGCGCGGCCGAGTTCCTGCAGCGCTGGCTGAACGGTTTCAACGACACGGGCGCACGCTATCCCGCCCTGTTCGTCGACGGCCGCCTGGGCACGCAGTCGCTGGGCGCGCTGGCCGCTTTCCTGAAATGGCGCGGCCAGGATGGCGCCGCCGTGCTGCTGCGCGCCTTAAACGGTCTGCAGGCGGCGCGTTACCTGGAAATCACCGAGGCCAACAAGACCCAGCGCCGTTTTCTGTTCGGCTGGATCAAGGAACGGGTGGCCATGTGACCACGACCGCCTGGCGCCCGCTGGTTGCCTGCCTGCTGTGTGGCGCCCTGGCGGGCTGGACGGCGCAGGGCTGGCGCAAGGATGCCTGCATCGCCGAACTGCAGCGGGAGACGGCCACAAACGAGGCCACCGCCGCCACCGCACTGGCCCAGGCCACCGCCCGCGTGCTGACGCTGGAGCGCGCGGCCGGTGCCGCCCTGGCGCAGCGCGCCGACCACCTCACCCAGGAGCAAACCCATGCGAAAACTGAACGCGACCGTTTCAATGCTGACGTGCGCAGCGGCGCTGTGCGCCTGTCAATCCCCGTCGCCAGCGGCCAGTGCGCCGCAACTGCAAATTCCACCGCTGCCGCAAGCGATCAGCACCAAGCGCGCGCCGAACTTGACCCGGCGACTGCGGCAGCTCTTGACGCCATTGCCGGCGACGGCGACGACGCCACCCGCCAGCTGAACGCCTGCATTGACGCCTACAACTTAGTACGAGACACCTACCATGTACAAACCGAATAGCCTGCGCCAGCACCTGGCCGCCGCCATCCCCGACCTGCAACGCGATCCCGACCGCCTGCTAGTCTTCGCAGATGAAGGGAACGTGGTGGCCACCGCCACCGCCTCGCTGTCCTTCGAATACCGCTTCAAGCTCAACCTGATCGTCACCGACTACGCGGGCGATGCCGACGCCATCATAGTAGCCCTGATCGCCTGGTTGAAAGTCCACCAGCTCGACCTAATGGCCAACGAGGAAACCCGCAAGCACGGCATCGCGTTCGAGGTGGACTTCAACAATCATGAAACAGTCGATATTTCGATCAAGCTGGACCTGACCGAGCGTGTGACCGTCAAGACCGGCGAAGCGGGCCGACTGGACATCAAGCACCTGGCCGAGATACAGCATATGCCGGCCTACGCGGACGAGTTCTGGAAGCTGTATGACGGCGAGACCCTGCTGGCCGAATGGCGTACGCCCGAGGCGACGCCATGAGCGGCGACCTGCACGCGCTGGAAGCCTGGGCCGGCGCCCTGCTGGCCAAGCTGCAGCCAGCCCAGCGCCGCGCCATCAATCACAAGGTGGCCATCGACCTGCGCCGCAGCCAGGCGCAGCGCATCAAGGCGCAGCAGGGGCCGGATGGCGCCGCCTATCCCGCGCGCAAGCGGCGCAAGGAATTCAAGGGGAAGAATGGACGGATCAAACGACAAAAGGCGGCCATGTTCGCCAAGATTCGTACCGCCAAGCACCTGAAAGTAAAGGCGACTGGCGACCAGATCGAGGTCGGTTTCTTTGGATGGGTGGCGCGCGTGGCGCATGTGCATCAGTTTGGCCGGCAAGACCAAGTTTCAAAAAATGGGCACGTGTACAAATACCCAGAGCGGCCGCTGCTCGGCTTGAGTGAGCCGGATCAGACATTGATACGCGAATCCTTGCTGCGGCACATTCAGCCATAGAACTGAAAAATAAAAATTACTGACATCGGCTTTTAAATCCGGTAGAGTCACACTAAATTAATCGATGCAATATTTTCACCTATTCTTCGAACATGCAAAAATAAGCAATAATAAATAACTTATTTAATTTAATTTACATACATATACAGTACAACACCACCATTAATTTCACCCACCAAAAACTCAAAGAAATTATCAAAAAAGGAAAAGACATGCCATTAAAAAAAGCTGACGCCTATCTAGCAGCAATCTGCATCTTAATATTGAGCCCAATAGCTGGAATGTTTCTTTACAAAACCGAAATTTACGATGTACTCACCTACTTCTCTTTTACTCTAGCGTCGTGGGGAGCAATATATGCTGGAAGGGGAGTTTTCAACCTATTAGAAAAAGAAGCCATCGCCCCTCAAGAAACAGACTCACCCAATGAAATGGATGTTCAGAGAAATTTCTGGACTGGCCTGATGTTCATTATATTAGCTGCTATAGCATTAATGCCGACCATGTTTCGAAAAAACACTGAATTCATATACTACAGCATAGTTTCCTCTTTAGTTATAACGATAGTTGCATATCTCTACTGTGGCATAAAAAATTATGTAGGCGACAGTAAAATGCCCTTCCTTAGAGCAATATCTTGGATCATTATGCCTACAATTGGTTTATTTTTGCTCCTTTTAATTTACAAGATTCACAACTAACATAAATTCTCGCCATCCAACTACGCCATCATTTATCAAATTGGTTAAACCGAAATAAATACCTAACAATACTGTGGTCGTTAATCCCTATAACAACCCGCCCCCGCGTGCATCCGCACGCGGACTTCGGCAACATGCACTGCATGAACGCCGACCTGTCCGACCTCCTCCGCTTGCTGCAAAACCTGATCCGCCTGGGCACCATTGCCGAGGTCAAAGGGGCCAAGGCGCGCGTGCGGCTGGGGCCGACACTCACCACCGAATGGCTGAACTGGGCCACGCCGCGCGCCGGCAGCACGCGCACTTGGTCGGTGCCCACGGTCGGCGAACAGGTGATTGTCCTTTCCCCCGGCGGCGACCTGACGCGCGGCATCATCTTGCCAGCGCTGTACTCGCAGGAATTTGACGCGCCCGAGTCCAGCCCCACCGTCCACACCACGCACTACCCCGATGGCGCCGTGGTGCAGTACGACCACGCCGCCCACGCACTGACGGCCACGCTGCCCGGCGGCACGGCCACCATCACCGCCGACAAGGTGACATCGAACGCACCGAGCACCATTTGCACGGGCGACCTGACCGTCATGAAAAACTTGATCGTCATGCAAATGGCCACCGTCAACGGCGCCACCACCCTGAACGGCGGCGTGAACGCCAAGGCCGGCGCCGCTGGCGGCGTGGCCATGGCCGTGCAAGGGACGATCAAAGCCAGCGACGACGTGCTGGCCGGCGCCATCAGCCTGGCCAAGCATCCGCACGGTGGCGTCAAACAAGGTGACGACCAGTCAGAAGGGCCATTGCCATGATGGGCATGCACGCCGCCACCGGGCGCAGCCTGACGGGCCTGGGCCACCTGCGCCAGTCGGTTACCGACATTCTCACCACGCCGATGGGTTCACGCATCCGGCGCCGCCGCTATGGTTCCGAAGTGCCCGAGCTGATCGACCAGCCCCTGAACAGCGCGACGCAGTTGCGCATCTACGCGGCCACCGCCTTTGCCCTGCGCCGCTGGGAGCCGCGTTTGCAGCTCGCCAACGTGCAGCTCACGCGCGATACGGACGGCGCCATCGCCCTGCTGCTCGATGGCACGGCGAATGGCCAGGGCATCACCTTGTCCGTGCCCGTCAAGCAAGGGGGCGCTTTATGAGCACGCCCATCGACCTGACCCAATTGCCGGCACCGAGCGTGGTCGAGGTGCTGGACTTCGAAGCCATCCTCGCCACCCGCAAAGCCCACCTGGTGAGCCTGCTGCCGGAAGCCGAGCGCGCGGCTGTCACGGCCCTGCTGGAGCTGGAATCGGAACCGGCCACCAAGCTGCTGGAAGAAAACGCGTATCAGGAAACCATCCTGCGCAACCGCGTCAACGAGGCGGGCAAGGCCGTCATGCTGGCGTTTGCCCTGGACGGCGACCTGGACCAGCTGGGCGCCAACGTCAACGTGGCGCGCCTGGTCATCACGCCGGCCAATCCCAACGCCCTGCCGCCCGTGGCCGCCGTCATGGAAGACAACGACGCCTACCGCCTGCGCATCCAGGAAGCGCCGGACGGCCTGTCCGTGGCCGGCCCGAAAGCGTCGTATGAATTCCACGCCCGCAGCAGCGACGGCCGCGTCAAGGACGCAAGCGCCACCAGCCCTTCGCCAGCGCACGTCATCGTCACGGTGCTGGCCAACAACGACACAGGCATCGCCGACGCCGCGCTGCTGGCCACCGTGGCGCGCGCACTCAACGCCGAGGACGTGCGCCCCTTGGGCGACCGCCTGACGGTACAAGCCGCCCAGGTCATCGACTACCAGATCGAGGCCACCTTGTTTATCGGCGTCGGCCCGGAAGTGCCGATTCTGCTGGACGCCGCGCACGCCAACGCCGTGCGCGTGTCGCAGCCGCGCCGCCCGCTGGGGCACAGCATCTATCGTTCCGCCTGCAGCGCCGCCGTGCACGTCGAGGGCGTGCGCAAGGTCGTCTTGACCAGCCCGGCGGCGGATATTGAACTGAACGCCACCCAGGCCGCGCGCTGCACCGCCATCAAGTTGAATGTGGTGGTACTCGATGAATAAGACCGTGCCGACCCTGCCGTCCAACACCACGGCGCTGGAGCGCGCCATTGCCGTGGCCTGCGCCGAGCTGGTCAACGTGCCCGTGCCGCTGCGCGACCTGTGGAATGCCGACCGCTGCCCGGTCAACTTACTGCCGTTCCTGGCCTGGGCCTGTTCCGTGGACCGCTGGGACGACGCCTGGCCCGAATCGACCAAGCGCGGCGCGATCAAGGCGGCCTATTTCATCCACAAGCACAAGGGCACGATTGCCGCCGTGCGCCGCGTGGTCGAGTCCCTGGGCTACCTGATTCGCATCACCGAATGGTGGCAGACCACGCCGCCGGGCGTGCCGGGCACCTTCCGCCTCGATGTCGGCGTGCTGGATACGGGCATCACGGATGCCATGTTTCAGGAAATGGAACGCCTGATTGCCGACGCCAAGCCCGTCAGTCGCCACATGACGGGCCTGGCCATTTATCTGGAAAGTCGCGGCAGCATCTACGCGGGCGCTTGCGCCTACTACGGCGACGCCATGACCGTGTATCCCTGGATCGCGGAAACCATCGAAGTGCGCGGCACGCTGTTGCAGGCCGGCGCATCCCATACCATCGACACCTTGACCATCTATCCATGAGCACATACTTTGCCATCCTGACCGAAGTGGGCGAGGCCAAGCTGGCCAACGCCATCGCCCTGGGTCAAACCCTGAAACTGAAAAACCTCGCCGTAGGCGACGGCAACGGCAATCTGCCCATGCCCGTGCGCACGCAAAAGGCGCTGGTGCGCGAGGTGCGCCGCGCCGGCCTGAACCAGCTGACCATCGACCCGACCAACACCAGCCAGATCATCGTCGAGCAGGTGCTGCCCGAGGACGTGGGCGGCTGGTGGATACGCGAAATCGGCATCTACGACGAGGCCGGCGACTTGTGCGCCGTGGCCAACTGCCCGCCCAGCTACAAGCCATTGATGGCCGAGGGTAGCGGGCGCACGCAAGTGGTGCGCATCGTGCTGATCGTCGCCAGCACGGCTGCCATCGAGCTGAAAATCGACCCGTCTGTCATCCTGGCCACCCGTAAATATGTCGATGACCAGGACATTACCGTGCGCGCCTACAGCGACGCACAACTGGCCAAGCATCTGGCGGCTGCCGACCCGCACCCGCTCCTGGCCAAACTCTCCTACGTCGATCAACAAGACGGCAAAGTCGCCATTTACGCCGATCAGCAACTGGCCAAGCACCAAGCTGCCGCCGACCCGCACCCGCTACTGGCCAAGGTCGCCTATGTCGATCAACAAGACAGAAATGTCACTGCCGACGCGGCACAACGTCTGGCCGGACACATGGCCGCTGCCGATCCGCACCCGCTCTTGGCAAAGGTCGCCTATGTCGATCAGCAAGACACCAGCGCACGCGCCTATGGCGACCAGCAACTGGCCAAGCACCAGGCGGCTGCCGACCCGCACCCTCTCCTGGCCAAGGTCGCCTACGTCGATCAACAGGACACCAGCGCACGCGCCTATGGCGATCAGCAACTGGCCAAGCACCAGGCTGCCGCCGACCCGCATCCGCAATACAGCATGAAGGAAGTAGCAACGCTGCCAAAATTTGACGCGTCTAAAAAGCTGGCCAATGCTGAGTTTGTGCAGCAGGAATTGGGGAACCTTTCAGGTATTTCGGCTTTTCCTAATTCGCGCGCGCTGGTCGCCGCCGATTTTGGCAAGGCTTTCTATTTCAGCAACGGCTCCGTATTGGCGACCCTGCCTCGCCCCGACAGTCTCGGCACCGGTCAGATCATCGGCCGCAAGGTCACCTTCTTTGGCTTCAACAAGATCGATGGCACCGTCGTCCCGGCCGCCAATGCCTTTCTTCGCTATGACGTTGCAAACATCACATCAATACTCGTGAAGTTCGGCCAGTCAGTATCGTTGGTCGCTATCGCGGCGGATACATGGCAAGTCATCGATTCAACTGCAGAGCTGTGGCGCAACGCTGATTTTGCTGGCGAGCTTGGCGTATTAAGAAATTGGCGGCGCCTTCCGAATGGCGATATCGAACAATGGGGAACCATCTCCGGGTCCGCCAGCATGGCCCCGTTCACCCCGAACCTGACGTTTCCCATCGCCTTCCCGAATGCCTGCCGATCCATATCGGTGCAGTGCATGAATGAACTGTCGTCGGCTGGTTTCAGCGGTCGCACGACAGACAAAACACTCTCACGCACCGGCGCGTGGGTTTCCAACTCCAACGGCGTGACTGCCGTTCCCGACGTTCTCAGCTGGCGCGCGATTGGCAACTGAACATGACGTCTATTATCGAAAACGAGTCCACCATGTACTTTTCAAACACCACGCGCGGCTTCTATCCAGAGCAAATGCGTGCCGACTACGATGCCGCAGGCACCTGGCCAGATGATGCCGTTGAGGTATCGCCGGAAGACGAAGCGCGCCTGCGCGACGCCATCGCCGCGTGCGCCTCCATCCGCCAGACCGCTGGCGGAAAGTGGAAAATCACCGCCGCCCCGCCGGCACCGTTTGCCGTGCTGGCAGCGCCCTACCTGGCCAGCCTGCGCCAGACGCGCGACGCCATCCTGAACCGCCTGGCCGGCATCGGCTTTGCCGCCATGGCCGACGGCGACGCCGGCACCGTGCAAGCCATTTCCACGGCGCGCGCCTGGCTGCTCGACATCACCATCTGCCCGATGGTTGCCGCAGCGCAGGACATCGAGGCGCTGCAAGCAGCCGTCAACGCCGAATACGCGCGCATCGCGGCCACCCTGTCCGGCGAGGCGCGGCGTGCCTTCGATGACACCGCAGGCACGGCATCCACCCAGTAACGCCCATTCACCACCTACCAGGAGAGCCACATGGCCACCGACTACCACCATGGCGTGCGCGTCATTGAAATCAACGAGGGTTCGCGCCCGATCCGCACCGTTTCCACGGCCGTGCTGGGCCTGATCGCCACGGCTGGCGACGCCGACCCGACCGCGTTTCCGCTCGACACGCCCGTGCTCGTTACCAACGTGCTGGCCGCCATGGGCAAGGCCGGCAAGACGGGCACCTTGTACCGCAGCTTGGCGGCGATTGCCGAGCAGACCAAACCGCTGACCGTCGTGGTGCGCGTGGCCGAAGGCGAAACGGAAGCGGAAACCACCAGCAATGCCGTGGGCGGCGTGTCGCCCGATGGCAAATACCTGGGCGCCAAGGCACTGCTTGCGGCGCAAAGCAAGCTGGGCGTGAAACCCCGCATCCTGGGCGCGCCGGGGCTGGACACCCAGGCCGTCACCAATGCCCTGGCCGGCGTGGCACAGCGCCTGCGCGCCTTCGTGTATGCCTCGGCCTATGGCTGCGCCACCGTCACGGCGGCCACCGCCTATCGCGGCCAGTTCGGCCAGCGCGAAGTGATGATGATCTGGCCGGATTTTGTGAACTGGGATACCGCCACCGACGAAGAGGCCAGCATTTCGGCCGTGGCCTACGCCATGGGCCTGCGCGCCAAGATCGACGAGGAAACGGGCTGGCACAAGACTTTGTCGAATGTGGTCGTCAACGGCCCGACCGGCATCACCAAGGACGTGTTTTTCGACTTGCAAGACCCGGCCACCGACGCCGGTGTGCTCAACGCCAAGGAAGTCACCACCCTGATTAATATGGGCGGTTACCGCTTTTGGGGTTCGCGTACCTGCGAGGAACCGGGCGGCTTCTTCTACTTTGAGAGCTACACGCGCACGGCCCAGGTGCTGGCCGATACCATCGCCGAGGCGCATTTCGCCTATGTCGACGTGCCCTTGCATCCGTCCCTGGTGCGCGATCTGCTGGAAAGCATCAACGCCAAGTTCCGCGACTTGAAATTGCAGGGCTACATCATCGACGGCCACGCCTGGTATGACGAGCAATACAACGACAAGACGGCGCTGAAAGACGGCAAGCTGGCCATCGACTACGACTACACGCCCGTGCCGCCGCTGGAAAACCTGAAATTCCAGCAGCGCATTACCGACCGCTACCTGGCCGACTTCGCCTCACGCATCGCCGCCTAACCGTTCAATCACCACCCTGCCCGCGCCTGCGCGGGCGCATTGAAATACTGGAGAAATTATGGGCCTGCCCCGCAAACTGAAAAACTTCAACCTGTTCCAGAACGGCGTGTCCTTCATGGGCATGGTGCCCGAAGTCACCTTGCCCAAACTCAGCCGCAAGATGGAAGAGTACCGCGCCGGCGGCATGAGCGGCCCCGTGTCCGTCGACTTCGGCAATGAGGCGCTGTCGCTGGAATGGAGCGGCGGCGGCCTGATCGCCGAAGCCCTGAAACAGTACGGCGCCCACGCGCACGGCGCCGTGCAACTGCGCTTTGCCGGCGCCTACCAGGAAGACGATGACGGCACGGTTGCCGCCGTCGAGGTCGTCGTGCGCGGCCGTTACAAGGAAATCGATATGGGCGGCGCCAAGATGGGCGACGACACCACCCACAAATACACCATGGCGTGCAGCTATTACAAGCTGATGATCGACGGCGCCACCGTCATCGAGCTGGACTTCATGAGCGGCACCGAGAACTTCGGTGGCGGCGACACCAATGCGGCCATCCGCCAGGCCATCGGCCTGTAACCATTTTTATTCACTACCCACACACAAGGACAACACCATGAACACCGAAAACAACAACCAAGCCGTCATCGAGCTGGACGAACCAATCAAGCGCGGCGACACCTTCATCAACTCGCTGACCGTGCGCAAGCCCAAGGCGGGCGCCCTGCGCGGCATTTCCCTGATCGAGCTGGCCAACCTGAACGTGTCGGCCCTGCAGATCGTGCTGCCGCGCATCACCGAGCCGACCTTGACGGCGCACGACATCGCCAATATGGACCCGGCCGACCTGCTGGCCGTGGGCGTCGAGGTTGCCGGTTTTTTGGCGAACAAAGCCGATCGCCTTTCGGTATCCCCGGCGAAGTAGAAGACGCCATGGCCGACATTGCCGGCGTCTTCCACTGGACGCCGGCAGCGATGGACGGCTTTACGATAGATGAACTGATGGCCTGGCGCGAACGCGCCCGGCAGCGAAGCGGAGCGGAATAGATGGCTGGTCGGGATTTGAAGTTACAGGTGGTATTTGCGGCACTGGACAAGATCACCGGCCCGCTGAAAAAGATCATGGGCGGCTCCAGCGACACGGCCAAGGCGTTGAAAGCGACCAGTGACCGTTTGCGCGAGCTGAACACCCAGCAGAGAAACTTGGGGAAATTCCGCGAACTGCATAGCGGTATCAATGCGACGCGTACCAAGCTCAAGGAAGCGCAGGACAAACTGAATGATCTTGCTGCGAAAATGAAGCAGACCACGACGCCCACGCGCGCCCTGACGCGCGAATTTAACGCGGCAGTCAAAGTCACGCAGGCATTGACGCTGAAAGGCCGCGAACAAAGCCAGCAATTCCGCGTCCTGCGTAACAGCCTCAAGGAAGCCGGCATCGACACGCGCCAACTGGGCAAGGCGCAGGAATGGTTAAAAAACAGCATCCAGCTGACGAACGTTGAGCTGGCTTCGCAACAAAAGCGCCTGGCCGCCTCCGCCGCCAAGCAACAGCGCGTCACCAACGCCACCCAGCATGCCGACCAGCTGCGCAACAAAGCGGGCAACCTGGCCATGGCCGGCGCGGGCGCCACCGCCACAGGCGCCGTCATCGGCGCGCCCGTCGTCAAGGGACTGAACGAGGCCAAGCACTATCAAACGGAAGTCGGCAGGGTCAACGCCCTGGGCCTGGGCGACAAGGTATCAGCCGAGGCCGTCGCTTTCGCGCGCAATATGAAGACCTACGGCACCAGCCAGCTCGACAACCTGCAGTTGATGCGTGACGGCATGAGCGCCTTTGCCGACGTGCACCACGCAGAAATGGTCGCCCCTACCTTGGCCAAGATGAAGTTTGCCAATCACGCCTTCTTTGGCGAGGCCGAGGGCGCCGACAACGAACGCAAGTTCATGGACATGCTCAAGGTCATCGAACTGCGCGGCGGCCTGGAGAGCAAGGAAAAATTTGAAGCCCAGGCCAATATCGTGCAGCAAGTCATCACCGCCACGGGCGGGCGCGTCGGCCCGAATGAATGGCTGAACATGATCAAGACGGGCGGTATCGCCGCCAAGGGTTTGAAAGATGACGCCTTTTATTACCAGATGGAACCGCTGGTGCAGGAAATGAGCGGCAACCGCGTCGGCACGTCCCTGATGAGCGCCTACCAGAACTTGTACCAGGGCCGCACCACCAAGCGCTCGGCCCGCAAGCTGGAAGAGTTCGGCCTGATCGGCGACAAAAGCAAGGTCACGCCAGATAAGGCCGGGCAAATTGCATTCCTCGATCCCGGTGCGCTGCTGGGTTCCGAGCTGTTCCGCGAAAACCAGTTCGAATGGATGGAAAAGGTGCTGTTGCCGCAACTGGCCAAGAAAGGCATCAAAGACAAGAACCAGGTGCTCGACGCCATCGGCAGCATCTTTTCCAACCGCACGGCGTCGAACCTGTATTCGCAGATGTACCTGCAGCGTGCGCAAATCCACAAGAACGAAAAGCTCAACCGTGGCGCCGCCGATATCGGCCAGCTGGACAAGCTGGGCCGCGACTCGGCCGCCGGCAAGGAACTGGAAGCGCAATCCAAGCTGGCCAACCTCAAGCTCACCATGGGCGAAAAAATCTTGCCGCTATACGCGCAGGGGCTGGAAATGGCGATTGCCGCCGTGCAGCGCCTGAATGGCTTCATGGAACGCAACCCGGCCGTGGCCAAGGTCATGATTACCGCCTTTGCCGTGCTGGCCGGCCTGCTGCTGGTGCTCGGCCCGCTGATGCTGGGCATTGCCGCCATGATCGGCCCGTATGCCATGCTGCACGTCATGTTCGCCAAGATGGGCGTGACGGGCGGCGTGCTCACGCCCATCCTGCGCAAGCTGGGCGGCGCCTTCATGTGGGCGGGCCGGGCCGTGCTGTGGCTGGGCCGCGCTCTTCTGATGAATCCGATTGGCATCGCCATCACGGTCATTGCCGGCGCCGCCTTCCTGATCTACAAATACTGGGAGCCGATCAAGGGTTTCTTTGGCGCCCTATGGTCAGACGTCAAGGCGGCGTTTGCTGGCGGCTTTACCGGCATCAATAGCCTGATCGCCGACTGGTCGCCGCTGGGCCTGTTCTATCGTGCCTTCGCGGGCGTGCTGGGCTGGTTCGGTGTTGCGCTGCCGGCCAGGTTCACCGACTTTGCGGCCGGCATCCGGGGCCGCTTCGCCAAGGGGCTGGCACCGCTGGCCGGCTTCTTTACCGGCATCTGGTCGCAGATCAAGACCGCCTTTGCCGGCGGCATCGGCGGCGTCAGCGCCCTGATCGTCAACTGGTCGCCACTCGGCCTGTTCTATCGCGCCTTCGCGGGCGTGCTGGGCTGGTTCGGCATCGCGCTACCGGCCAAGTTCACCGACTTCGGCGCCAGCATCCTGCAGCGCATCACCGCGTCCTGGGCGCCTATCGCCGCCTTCTTTGCCGATATCTGGTCACGCCTGCGAACCGTCTGCGCCGGCGGCATGGGCAGCATCACTGCCCTGATTATCAACTGGTCGCCGGTGGGCGTGTTTTACCAGGCGTTCGCGGGCGTGTTGAGCTGGTTCGGCATCAAGCTGCCGGCCCAGTTCACGGAGTTCGGCGCCAACATCCTGCGCGGCCTGGTCAACGGCATCACCGGATCTATGGGCGCCGTCAAGGACGCCATCAGCAATGCCGGTTCCAGCACCATTGCCTGGTTCAAGGAAAAGCTGGGCATCCACAGCCCGAGCCGCGTGTTTTCCCAGCTCGGCGACTACACCATGCAGGGCCTGGCCGTGGGCCTGGATCGCAGCGAGGGCGCGCCGATTGCCAAGGTATCCGGCCTGGCGCAGCGCCTGACGCAATTGGGCGCCGGCATCGCCATCGGCACGGCCACCGCCCTGCCCGCCAGCGCCTTCGACACGCGCACCCCGCTGTCCCAGGGTGGGTTCGGCGCCGGCATGACGATCCAGGGAGACAAGATCGAAATCACTTTCAACGTGCAGGCCGGCACCGATCCCCAGGCCATCGCGCGCGCGGTAAGCGCGGCGCTCGATCAGCGCGACCGCGAAAAGGCGGCACGCATCCGCTCGTCCCTGCGCGACCACGATTAAGAAAGAAGCACACCATGATGATGATTTTAGGAATGTTCGTGTTCAGCCTGCCGACGCTGGCCTATCACGAGCTGCAGCGGCAAACGGAATGGAAGCACGCCAGCACGGCCCGCGTGGGCCTGCGCGACGCGCACCAGTATGTAGGGCCAGGCGATGACACCATCACCCTGTCGGGCTGGGTGGCGCCGGAACTGACCGGCTCGCTGTATTCGCTCGATGCCCTGCGGATGATGGCGGACACCGGTAAATCGTGGATTTTGATCCAGGGCACGGGCCGCATTCTCGGCTCGTACCGCATCACCAGCATGACGGAAGGCCGCAGCATCCTGGACGGCAGCGGCGGCGCGCGCCGCGTCGAGTTCTCGATTGCGCTCAAGCGCGACGACGACGGCGTGCTGACCATGCTTGGCCTGGGCGATATCGGCGACCTGAAAAACATGCTCAGCATCGACGGTATGACCAGCAGCATTGCCGGCGCGGCCAAAAATGCCGTGGGCAGCGTGGTGGGCAATGTCGTCGGCGGCATCACGTCGAAATACGGCGGCGTGGTCAGCGAAATGAAAGACAAGATCGGCGGCAGCATCAGCGGCGCCATCGGCAGCGCGGCGGACAAGTTCAAATGAGCGAGCATATCCCCGCCTTCAAGGTCAGCATCGAGGACAAGGATTTGACGGCCATCGTCTCGCCGCGGCTGATCAATCTGACCTTGACCCTGTGCCGTGGCGACGAGAGCGACCAGCTCGACATTTCCCTGGACGACAGCGACGGCAAGCTGGCCCTACCGCCGCGCGGCGCGCAGATCGCCCTGGCGCTGGGCTGGCAGTCATCTGGCCTGGTGGACATGGGCAAGTTCACCGTCGACGAGGTGGAGCACAGCGGCGCGCCCGACACCATCACCCTGCGCGCCAGGTCGGCCAACCTGATCGACACTTTCAAGCAACAGCAGGAACACAGCTTTCACAAGACCACCCTGGGCGCCATCATCGAGGCCATCGCCTTTCGCAACGAGCTGGCGTCGGGCGTATCGGCGCGCCTGCGCGATACCGCCATCGAGCACATCGACCAGACCCACGAAAGCGATGCGGCCTTCCTGCGCCGGCTGGGCAGGAAATACGACGCGGTGGCCACCGTGAAAAATGACACCCTGCTCTTCATCCCTATCAACCAGAGCCGCACCGCCAGCGGCAAGGCGCTGCCCGTCATCCCCATCACGCGCGCCCTGGGCGACGGCCACCGCTACCACAGCGCCGAAAGCGACGCCTACACGGGCGTGCGCGCCTTCTGGCACGACGAGCGCTACGCGCGCCGCCGCAGCGTGGTGGCCGGCGTACCCGGCAACAGCAAGCGCCTGCGCACCACCTTCGCCAACGAAACGGACGCGCGCGCGGCGGCCGTGGCCGAATGGCAGCGCATCCTGCGCGGCCTGGCCACCTTTGAAATGAGCCTGGCCCTGGGCAACCCGACCGTGTTCCCGCAATCACCCGTGACGGTGAACGGCTTCAAGCCCGAGATCGACGCCACCGAATGGCTATCGGTCAAGGTCACGCACAGCTTGGGCGGCAGCGGCTTTACCACGCGCGTGGAGTTTGAAACGAAAACGGAAGCGGTTGAGGCCGAGCGCGAGGACGAGAAAGACCCGGACGAAGGCGTGACGGGCGTGGTGGCGAAGTGGAAGGACGTGGCGGCGAAAAAGAAAAAGTCGGGGCAGGAGCAGGCCGGCACCACGGGTACGCTCAAGACGCTGGAGCACACTTACAAGAGCAGGCAGGCCGCGAAGCGGGCGGCGCTGCATGCGTGGAGGCACATTGAGGAAGTGCGGGAAATTATTCGCGAAAATGACGAGGAATCTAGAAAACCTGAGCGATGAAGGGAGAACAACGAGCACGGAACCCTCCCAATTTTCCTATGTGACTGGCAAGCCAATTTAGCATCTGAAACCAGCACCTTAAGTCCCCAAAAAAAAGACTTAGGCTTTGATGGGGTTGTCACCAGTTGAAATTAAATATTAACAATTCCCCCCAGAATCTCGGAAAATTTAAAAAACTACAGTTTTTTCAAAAACTCCTTGCTTTGACTAAAAATCAAATCGGTCAACTTTCTCAACAACTCCACGGCTTCGCAAATATGTAGAACTATATTTCTCCAAGTCCTCGATATGATAGGGAAGAATATCCTCATGCAACCTAATCTTTAAACCCTTAAAAAAATCAATCCAATCAAGAACATCTTTATCACTAAAAATATTATCTGATTCGATCTCAATCTCAGCGAATATTGATTTGCGCAATGCCCATATACGTTCAACAGGATCAGGATGTGTCTTCACACCGCCGAATGATGGATTAATATAATCGGATACTGTGTAATAAAGATCTAGGTACAAAAAGAACAATGTGGCGCCATTTAGAATTCGTATGCGTTCATTTTCCGAAAAGTCAGCGTGCATTAAACTTCCAAAATCCGCATCGAATTCTTGCTGCTGCCGTGGAGTGTAATACTTTGAAACCTCATCGACTGAAAAAATATTTAATATTTCGCCAACTGGAGCCATTGCCGCATCGTCTTCTAGGTGACCGAGAAGTAGGTGTGCATATTCGTGCCCAATAATAAACTGCAGTTGATCCTCGGTCACGTTGGTACAATAATTATGCACTACTCCAGGAACTTCGCCACGTGGATCAATGTCAAAATCTGGGGCCTCTGTCTGGAGCATCGTTCTAATCGCAATAAAAAGGCAAGAAATAGCATCATCAAAATCAAAATCAAAATTTGCATGATGTGCGAATACATTCATATAGTACAGAAAATGACGCAAGGCCTCTGATATGACAATAACTTTCCCAAACTCACTTTTAATGCATGCTCCATTGGGTTCGCAATTAAGTACAAAACCTGCTGGAATGTTCAGGCATTTTTTCGCCTCTGCTTCTGGAAGCCTATCAATATATTTATCAAAATAATATCTATCGTAATATCCACTTAAAGACCATGCCTCTGTTTCTTTCGTCATTCTAGAAAAAAATATTCTAGCGATACGTGAATTTTTCGCAATGGCATCGGCTCGTATTTTTAAAAGATAGTCCGCCGCAGTCTTCGGCTCTTCGATCCTTTTTATTTCCTCTATAGTGCATATCGGATAATAAAAAGAACTTTCAGGCTTTATATTTGAAATATCCGCACGCGGAAACGTAATATGCAAATGAATTATAATATTTTCACCAACATAGAGCTTTTTAGCTGCTTGCTCTCTAAGCGGATGAGTTGCAAGATTATGCAAATATAGATTTCTAATATAGTCGAATCCTTCAGCATCTTTATCACGTGAGATTATTTCGAAATGTGCGAACACCTTTTCCACATTGATTCCGAAGTAATTCTTGAAAATATCTTCCAAGCTATCTTTCATTTTTTATAATTAATGGGTTTAAGGGTTAGGTCTGCCATTGCGAAACATAATGGGTTTGAGGGGTTTGAGGGGTTTGAGGGGTTTAAGGGGTTTGAAGGTCAGGTCTGCCATTGCGACACAGACCCAGCTATGCGAATCCCCAAGCTGAAGTCTCTGCGTAAGCTCAGCGTCAATACGCATAAGCAGCATAGTTAGTCGTGCCGTATTGACAATTAGTACATGGCGGTTTGCTGTGAGTCTATACGCCAAGGCTGAGATCGTGTCCGAATGACAGACCTGACCCCGTCACCAATCTAAGCTGTGCAACCAAGGCGGAGGGGGCAACAGCAAGCGCCTTATAGGGAATCAGTTAAAATATTCCAAGCAAAAAAAAGAGACTGATCTTTATCTTTGTGAATCAATAAATATCACCAGCCTTCAGCTTCTTTTGACGAGAAAGCTCAAACGCGATATATGGAGCCTCTTTCTTCAAAACCCCAATAGAAATACCATTCTTTAAATATTCCTCAGTATATTCTTCGCGCACGTGCCTGAAATTATTAAGTCCCAGTCGTTTAATGGTTTCCTCAATTTTCGCAGTGATTGGTTTTCCCAATCCGCTGCCGGATTCAATTTCAAAAGTTACCAAGTTCAACACGAACCACCCCGGCTTAATTTTAAAAGGATCCAACACATCGGAAAAATTATTCTTTCGAGAATTAAGCATACTACAGGCTAGTCTATAATTACTCCATTCATAAACATGGCGCCATGACTTAGACTTGGCGATCATATGATCAGCCGAACGCGCTCCAGTAACAGGATGAATGCGAAATCCCGAGTAAGCACAACTTTGCTGATAAGCACTCATTAAATCATTCAACGCCTCTGTCCAATATGCGGGAAATGCTGCGCTAGGAATGTTTTTTTTTGCCTTAGCAATCTTCTTGAACGGCCGTCCAGCTGTCCTGGGCGGATTTGGAACTTGCCCTACCATTTCCGAGATGGCTCTTAAACCGGGAATTTTAACGTTAGTATCAAATGTAGGAGGCTTGACAGCCGGACTCACTGGCATCATTTAGCGCCTCTGATCGACTGACGATATTCTTCCCAACGTAGCCAGAATCGATCAACCTCCCCAAGAGCGTCACGAAGTTGCTTATTTACCCGTAGAATATCCACTTCGTTCTTGGACTTTCCTCGGATTAATTTGAACGCATCTCCTATGGCTTTTTCTGCCTCGAGGGAACGAGCTTCCTTAAAGTCAAACGCGTTACTTGTTAACCAATGTGAAATATCGCCACGTCTAACAAATTCTCTTTGCGAAAGCTCAACATGCATTGCGGTTCCCTTTCCCTTAACCAGGTCAAGATCAAACCAAGCATCGGTCTTCGCATTGAACAGAGGCTCGGCCGAAGCTAATATCATGGGCGAATGAGTCGCAGCGATGAGCTGCACTGATGCCTGTGCATGCATTACTTTAGCAAGATCCAGAACTGATCGTAGGATGGAGCGTTGCCATTTCGGGTGAAGGTGCGCCTCGATTTCATCAACAAGCAAAGTTACTTGGGTCGCCCTTTCTTCACCCAATTCTTTCACTGCCAATCTGTGTTCATTCCACGACCACATCAACATGTAAGCGAGTGCAACTATCCTCTTTACGCCCGAAGATGCCGAAACAATCGGCACATCGACACCGTAAGGGGTTCGAAGCATTGGAACATCTCGAGAATCATTTAAGGACAAGCGGCCAAGTGAAGGAGCAACTTTTAGTTGATCCGACGGTGCGTCGGACGGGGCTAGATTGTTTAACAGGGTTTGCATCCTCTTTGCACTTATCCCCTTTTCACGAATCCAGCCAGCCCAGTCCGCGATTAATCCGTTGCAAACTCGTGCATCTTTACCATTTAAATCAACAGTCAAACCATCCCATACTTGCTGGGGAGTGAAAACATATGCGGGAATTCTTTCTTGCACATCAACATTTCCGCGTTTTAGCCAATAATTTCGCGCTGGATCCCAAACAGAAAATCCACCGTCAGCATGTGCATAAATTACCAATCCTGGATTCCAAGGTCTTCCACTCTTGCCTAACCACGCTTCGTCACGAGGGGAATAGCGACTAGTGTAAGAAACTGTTCGAGTTTTTGAATCTAAACTGAACTCAATGCTTGCGGGCACCTCCTTGTCGTTCGGCTTTGCCACGTACCCAGAGGTGAGGTTTTGATTGACTTCTTGAGGCCAACGTCGTGTAAGTGCCCACCAAGTAACATCCAAAAGGAAGCTCTTACCCAACCCGTTATCACCTGTAATCAGATTTAAACGTGGGCTTAAATTCATTTCCAACGTGTTGGCAGGACCGACGTTAGTAAGCGCGAGATGTTTCAGCATATAGATTTAGTAGCCATTTGGAGTGCAATTCAAGCATTATATGCTACGAAATGCGCGGCGATGAGGCCATGCGCACCTGCGAGTTCTACGCCCCGGCAAGAGGCGTCTACAGTGTAATATCGAGATCAGTTCTTCCATCTCAACGTCAACTATATTTTTGTAATTCAATTAATATCAAATTGAACGTCAGGTTTGGCTGCCGTTCACAGACGATACTATATGGTGCAAAAAGGAGCCGCCTAGCCCGCCCGCCCTAAGCGCTCATGTTCTGGGGTCGCATCTGCTGAAAATCATGCAGGACAAACAAGCAGCAATTACAATATGCATAAGAAGGTGAATCATTTGCAGACTATTTTTCCTTTTTTCGTCCGCTGCCGGCCACATTAAAAGTCTGCGGCCCAATGATGTTCCCTACAAAATTTTGCCCAATCTTGCCGTGGGTTTCAACGTGTGGAGTATTCCCTACTTGGGATGCTGGGGACGTTGGCGAGCGCATGCCGCCAATCATCCCAAGTACGCCTGCTTTCCCGCGAACGTCCATACTTCGATAACCATCCAACAACTCTCGCTCATCCGAGGTAACGGCTGATTGCAATCTCTCACCCGTAAGTATGTAGTGGACATCAACGCCGATCCCAGCCAACGCTCGTAAGTAAAGCGCATCCGGGGCACGCTCGTCTTGCTCATACAGCGTTTGTGCGCGTCGCTTCAGCCCGCCGACGGCAGCAAAATCTTCTTGATTCATGCCCAGCCGTTGACGCTCTTCTTTTAGTATTTCACCAATTGATCTCATTTGTGCGCAAATTCTTCTTTACAATGCTCTCATTTGAGAGCTATAGTTATGCCATACCATAGCGATTACAGATCATAACATTATGAAAAACGTATCCATAGCGAGGCGCACTACAAAGGGCGTCACGACTAAGCCCCTTGGCGTCCGTCTGACATCGGACGAGGTGAATGAAGTCGAAGGCTACGCCGAGAAACTTGAGCGCTCCCGTGCATGGTTTCTACGTTTCCTGATCCTGCGCGGCCTCGCCGACTACAAGCGCGAACTCGCATCCAAACCCACCCACTAAGGACAACGTCATGTACCCCGATGCAAAACGTATCCGCAGCCACCGCGTCATGCTGCGCCTGGACGATTACGAGCACCAGCTCGTTTCCTCGATCGCCAACTATCAGGGCGAAGAGCTTGCGGTACTGGTGCGCCAGATCGTGATGCGTGAAGCCCTAGCCGTGATCGCCTTGGATGACGCCACCATCGACAGCGTACAGCGTCGCAGCGTTTAAACCGAGTCACTTTTGAGCAACTCTAAAGTTACAGAAAATGCCAGACCATCAAATTAACCTCAATGACGAAGAGCGCGCGGTGCTGGAACTCGTGCGTCAACGCCAGGGGCTGGCAAGTATCGATCAGGCGGCTGAATGGCTCGTCAAATCGCGCTTACGCAAGCAGTCAAAAAACATGACGGGTCGCGGTCGCGCCCTGTACCAAGTGGAAAGAAAGCTGAAATGAGAGTCATCGGCCTGCCCTGCCCGCATTGCGAATACACCGTCCGCGCCGTCAAAAGCCGCACGATGTCCGCCATGTTCAAGGAAATCACCTACATGTGCCAGAACCCTGACTGCGGGCACTCCTTCGTGGCAGGCCTGGAAGTGCTACGCACCCTCTCGCTATCCGCCATGCCCAAGCCGGATATCCGCATCCCGATGTCCCAGCATGCGCGCGCGGCGGCCACCAATCAGCTGGCCCTGGACCTGACTGCGGGCTGCTGATGACTATCCCTATCCTCGCGCCGCCGTAATCCGGCCGCTGTAACCCCCTCTTTTGCTGTGCCCTGCAGCGCTCCTTTTTGAGCGTGCGGGATTCGTTCAACCTGAAATAAGGAAAACCGATGGAAAACACGCTGCACGCCACCAGTCATGCCGACAAATCCACGGCATCAAGCACGATCCGCCTGACCTTGCAAAATTGTATTGTCCCCGTGGCGCCAACGTGTTTTCTGCTGCAAGCCAGCGCGGGCATCGGCATCGCGGCGCTGACCGCCCACATCCATGAGATTGCCAAAACCTATCACGCCTACGGCGCTGCCAATCTAACCTTCATCGTCAGCGATGCGCAGGCACTGGAGCGTGACGGCTTTTTCGCGCCAGCCAAGCAACGCGCCCTGGTCGGCAAGCTGCCCATCGAGGTGAACTACATTTTCGCCACTGAAGCGGGCTCCCGGCACTGCTGCGGCGCATCGCACACGCTCCCCTACTGGGCAGAGCATTTTCTCAAGCCAGGGGCACGTTGATGCTGCGCCTGACCAAAACCTGCGGCATCTGGCTGCTGTCGCTCCTGATCGTCATTGCCCCTGACGTGCTGCGGGCCATCGGCGCCATCAAGGACTGAACCATGCCGGCGTCCCTTATCGACAACCACCTGTCCTTCCAGCCTGCCGCCGAAATTCTGGCCGCGCGCGACAAGGACATGCCGACGCCACCCGGCGCCGGGCATGCGCTGGCCGCCATCGCCGAAGCCAAGGCCCAGCTACGCAGCATCAAGCCGCGCAACCTGGCGCCCTTCATGGCCCAGGCCTGGGGATTGTCGCCGCGTGGCGCCCGCCGCTCCGTGCTGATCGCCGCCGGCCTGGACGCAGACCGCTGGGAATCGCCTATCCATTCATTTACCGAGGAAGAGCGCATCGAGCTACGCGCCGCCACCTCTGCCGCTATCCGTGTGTACGAAAGACTGTTGAATGCAATCTAAACAAATCCTGCTGCCATCCCCGCAGCGTCACGAAGCCTTTTTGCGATCCGCCCAGTTCGCGCCCGAGCTGGCCCGCATCCCCTACAAATGGCGCAACCGTGTCATCACGGCCGCCCTGGCCAAGATGGCGTGGTCGTCCTGGTACAAAGTCTATGAGTCCGTGGCCACCGGCTTTGTGCGCGAGTTCGCTGACCTGTACGTGCCGGCCGGCGTGGACCTGTCGCAGAGCGACGCCGACATCGTGGCCACCGCCGAACGTGCGGCGGCCGGCGTGACCAAAATGCTGTGGATGGCCGTGTCCGACACGCACGCCTTGCAGATCATGGAAGACGAATGCGCCTCGTATGGCATCGAGCTGCCCGAGTTCGACGTTCTGGCCGACACCATCGCCCGCCTGGTGGACGCCCGCTGGTGGCGCCGCCAATTGCGCAAGCGCGTCAAGCGCGCCTTTGAAGCGGGCAATATCCGCCTGGGCTATGTGAACTATCGCGGCGAACCCTACGCCAGCAACGACGCCGTGCTGTCGCGCCTGGCACAAAATCGCCGCAACGCGGCAGCGCTGGCTGCCACCCTGGTGCAGAACGAGAACGGCCAGCAATTCAGCATCGCCGAGCTGGCCGAGAAGACCACCGCCAACAAGGCCATCCGGCGCGGCGAACTGATGTTGCGCATCAACGGTTTTGAGCAGATCGCCCGCGAGTGCGGCGACCAGGGCATTTTCATCACCTGGACGTGCCCGTCGCGGTTCCACGCCATGCAGCACAGCGGCAAGCCGAACGACAAGTTCGACGGCTCCACGCCGCGCGAAGCCAATGCGTATTTGGGCAAGATGACATCGCTGTGCCGTTCCGCACTGGCGCGCCGTGGCATCGGCCTGTACGGCTTTCGCATCGCCGAGCCGCATCACGATGGCTGTCCGCATTGGCATTTGCTGCTGTTCGTGCGCCCCACCGCGAAATACAAGACGGCCCACCTGCAGGACGTGGCCGGCCGCGCCATCCGCATCATGAAGCGCTACGCCTGGCGCGTGGACCGTGGCGAACCGGGCGCCTTCGCGCGCCGCCTGGACGTGAAACGCATCGACTGGGCCAAGGGCAGCGCCGCCGGCTACATCGCCAAGTACGTGGCCAAGAACATCGACGGCGTGGCCGACCACAAGACCAAGGAAGGCTATGTCGTCACGGCCGACACCGAAGGCGATGTCGAGCTGACGCCATCGGCGCGCGTCGAGTCCTGGGCCGCGTGCTGGGGCATCCGTCAATTCCAGCAATGGGGCGGCGCGCCCGTCACTGTGTGGCGCGAACTGCGCCGCATCGAGGAAAGCATGCTCAATGAAGCGCCGGCCGCCATGCGCCGCGCTTGGAATGCCGTGCAAAAGATCGACGGCGAAAAGCGCGCCTGCTGGGCCGAATACCTGCGCGCCCAGGGCGGCGCCCTGGTGCCGCGCAAGGAACTGATCGTTACGCTGGCCAAGGACGAAAAGACCGTCATCGGCCGCTACGGCGAAACGCAACGCATCACGCCCTATGGCGTGCGCTGCAGCGACCTCATCGGCGTGGTCTTCAAGTCCGTGCGCCATACGTGGACGCCGGTACAGGCCACAGGCGGGCGCGGGGTGGCTGTTGGGGTTGCCGTTCCTCGGACTCGTGTAAATAACTGTACGCACCGCGACCGCCCTGCCCCGGCCACGCCGTCGGCGGCGCCAGTGCCTGACCTGCCTGACGACGCAAAAACCGCGCTGATTGCAGCCTGGGCGGCCGTCAACGCCTGCCCATATCCCCGATTGATCGTCCCCGACAACCCACCCCAAGAAGGAAATGGCACATGAGCACCTATGCCGTGATCGTTCGCACGCAAACCGAACGCTTTGAATTTTTTGAGGTTGCCGCATCCAGCGGCGAGGTGATCGACGCCGCCATCGACCGCTACGGCGTGTGCGGCGTAACCGCCAAACTGAAAGGAGCACCGCAATGCTGAACACCTCGACCAATTCACCGCGGCAAATCGCCCTGGGCGACCGCGTGACATTCGATACCGATGAAGGCTACCAGGCCGGCACCGTCAACGACCTGCGCCGCGACGTGGGCAATGGCGAGCTGCATGCGTGGGTGGAACTGGACCACCAGTGGCCAGGCATGTTCCGCGCCGTGCCGCTGGGCGCAATCGAAGCGGTCAAGAAGGCAACCGCGCCCGTCGGGTGCCCAGCATGACTGCGGAACGCTCAGTACCGGCCGTGGCGGCCTTGTTCGTGCGCGCCAATTCCATTTACAAGACCATGCCGGCGGTTGATGCCTGGGATGCGGAACGCGACGCCCGCACCTGGCCGGGTGGTGTGCCCGTGGTAGCGCATCCGCCATGCCGCTCCTGGGGCACGCTGCGCCACCTGGCCAAGCCGCGTCCGGACGAAAAGGAACTTGCAGTATGGGCCGTCGCCCAGGTGCGCAAGTTCGGCGGCGTGCTTGAGCACCCGAAGCGCTCGACCCTCTGGCCACACTGCGGCTTGCCAGCGATCGGCGAGCGGGACAAATTTGGCGGCTGGACGCTCCCAATTTTCCAAAGCTCGTTTGGCCACCGCGCGGAAAAAGCCACCTTGCTGTACATCGTCGGCTGTGCGCCAGCTCAAATACCGGCCATGCCCATCGTCCTGGGCGACGCCTCGCATGTGATCGCCCCGTCCGGCCGCAACCGCTCCGGCGAGCGTCGCCGGAAGGGCGATCCAGGCTGGCGGCCGGAATGCGGTAAGGCAGAACGCGAGCACACGCCCGCCGAGCTGGCGCATTGGCTGGTGGCCCTGGCTCGACGCTGTGCGGTGCCCGCATGAACAGTCCATTCCTGTTCGATGGCCCGGGCGCCATTTCGTTCAGCGGCGGCCGTACCAGCGGCATGATGCTGTGGATGACGCTTCAAGCCTATGGCGGCACGCTGCCGGCTGACGTGGTGGTTTGCTTCGCCAACACCGGCAAGGAAGAGGAAGCAACCCTTGAATTCGTGCGCGACTGCGGCGAGCGCTGGGGCGTTCCCATCGTCTGGATAGAAAACCGCCCGCGCAACGAAGCGCGTGGCAAGGAGTTTGCCATCGTGGACTTCACAACGGCCAGCCGCCGCGGCGAGCCGTTCGCCAATCTGCACGACGAAAAGAAATTCCTCCCGAACCCTGTCGCGCGTTTTTGCACAGCGGAACTCAAGGTGCGCCCGATGCAGCGCTACCTGAAGTCGATAGGCCTGGTCGAGTGGACCACGTTTATCGGCATGCGCGCCGACGAGCCCGTGCGCGTGGCGCGGCTGGCGAACCAGGACTACGGCAAGCACGAGGTGAAAGAAGCGCCCCTGGCGGCCGCCGGCCTGACCGTGGCCGACGTCCGCGCGTTTTGGGCTGCACAAGATTTTGACCTGGGCCTGCCGAACATGAGCGGCAAGACGATGCACGGCAACTGCGATCTGTGCTTTCTGAAAGGCGGCAACCAGGTGTTATCCCTGATCCGCGAAAAGCCCAGCCGCGCGCTGTGGTGGATACAGCAGGAAAAGAACGCCCAGGCGTCCGGATCTGGTGCTGGCGGCTGGTTCCGCAAGGACAGGCCCAGTTACCAGGCGATGTATGACATGGCGATGAATCACGGGGAGCTGTTTCCCTTCGACGACGCTTTAACCGATTGTGGATGCACGGACTAGAAGGAGATTACGAAAATGGACCAATACAAAGAATTCTGCCGGCTGCGCGACTACCGCAAGCCTGGCGTCGAAGCGCCTCAATACACGGAGGCAGAGGCGTTTTCCTTGGCCACTGGTCAACCAGGCTGCGACGACCATTCTTCTGTGGGTTTGACCTACGTCGGCGTGCTGGACCACAGCGCCCGGCACCAATTCGAGCAGACAAGAACTATTTGATGAAGAAGGAAGGAGAAACACAGATATGAGCGACTTGGCATTGAGCGATCAAGAGGTTATCGACCTAACGCACTACCGGCGCGCGGCAGAGCAGCTCCGCGTCTTGAAGGAAATGGGCGTACCCGCCACCAGATTGCACGACAACACAGTTCGCGTGCTTCGCATGCATCTTATTCATCCCGCCACCATGCCGGCGGCCCCCGCCCCTGTAAGGAAGTCTGCCAGAAAATGAATCGTCATCGCAAAACCAATCGCGGCCTGCCGCGCCGGGTCTATCTGAAGAACGGCGCGTATCGCTACCTGGCGGCCGCGCCCATGCGTAACCCGGCCAATGGCAAAATTCAAAGCTGGATTCACCTTGCCTATGAGGCCGAGGGGGAAAGCAAGATGCTGGCAGCCCTGGCCACGCTGATGGGCAGTCCGCAACTTGTCGAAGGCTCGATGCCCCATGCCTGCGTGGAATTCAAAGAGAATAAGCTGGGCAACTACGGCAAGGACACGCAAGATGCCTACCGTCGCTATCTGGACGTGATCGCCGACGAGTTCGAAGAATTCCACGCATCCCAGGTGACAACCAAGGACTGCGCCGGCTTCTTGCGCGACAACTTCAAAAGCACGCCCAACACAGCGAAGAAGTATGCAGCACTGATGAGCAGGCTGTTCAAGTTCATCATCGGCGAGCTGGGCTTGCGCCAGGACAACCCTATCGATCAACTCGACATGTCCAGCTACAAGACCGGACGACGCGAGGTGCTGGCCACGCATGCGCAAGTGCAGGCGATACGCGAAGCCGGCATGATGAGCAAGGAACGCAAGGGCACAGGCTTGAGCATCCCGACGGCCAGCGGCCCAATGTTCGCCTGCATCATCGATATGTCCTACCTGCTGTGGGCGCGAGGCATCGATATCCGCATGCTGAAAGAATCTCAGATCGAAGATGGGCGGATCAGGATCAAGCCAAGCAAGACACAAAAAACCAGCGGCAAGGCCGTCGACATTATCGTGACGCCTGAGATTGCCGAAGTGATCTCGCGCGCCCGTGGACTGAAAATCAAGTATGGGCTGATCAGCCAATTCGTGTTTCCGACGCAAAAGGGCGGCGCGTACACCCGCTCCGGACTTAGTTCGATGTGGGATCGCGCAAAGGAGCGCATTGGCATGAAGGATGACGTCGTATTCCGCGATATCCGGGCCTTGGCGGCCACCGACGCGGCACGGCGCGGGGAGAACCGCAGCGACATTCAAAAGCGCCTGGTGCACACGTCAGGAAAGACCACGGATATCTACATCAAGGAAGTGATCGCAGATGTTTCCGAGATTCCTATGGCATTACCCTGGCTTGAGTAAAATTAGACTTTCCCAACTGACAGCCACCCTCTATTAGCACTGGATGGCTGCTTCCTCCCCATACCGTAAGATCGCCTTTTAACGGTTAAAGAGTGGAAGAGTTATGTTGGAAAAATACCATGGACATACGAATCCCATAGCCGGCAGATGAAAGCAATATCAGCGCCATGGAGATTGGCCTGGGTAATAAGACCAAAATCATCGGAAACATAAGCAGCCAAGTCTGGATTGCCCGTTAGTTGAAACACGGTCTTAAAGGCTGCTTCCCTAACCTCCTTGCTCGCCGTCTCGTCTACCGAATAGCCGACCACCAGCTTTTCATTGCTTTCAAGCCAGTCGGCATCGAAGGCAGCACTGTCTCTTAAATCTAGCACTGCATCCCAGTCACGCTCCTGCGCGAAAATTCTTTCGAAAAATACGCCGTCGTTGATCTTGCCTAAAATGTCGCTGGTTTGCATCACTTCTCCTATGAGGCAGCACATCGGGTATCCGCGGTCTGCGGCCAAAGAATACTCGACTTCATAGTTTTTAGCGATCAATAAAGCGCTCGCAAAAATGACCGCTACTGGCCGATTCTACTTGGTTGTGTCGCATCCGTCATCGCCACTTGCGGCCCCTTTGAGGGCATTCAAATTACAACTACGCTCAGCAAAAAACGGTTGTTGACGCTGCGCTGTTCCACGCATTAGCCAATCAGTTGCGCTCGTGCGTTTGTAAAATCCGCGCCATCAAGAGACTCAACAAAAACACTATGTCCCCAGAATAGTCCGCCGTCTTCATACCTAAGGTCAACGCTGGAGTCCCCAGTGATCGTTACGCTACTCAAAACGAAACGCGTTTTAAACTCAGTGGAACTGAGCATTGGATTTACTACAGTCTTGGTAGTGCCGTCGTCCTGGACCTCATCATACTCATTCCACCCAGAGTTATAGGTATCCAAGAGATCAGTTGTGATTATTTCCTTCGAAATCCGGTCGTAAGTTTCTAAAGAGCTTGCGATAATCGCGGCAAACGCCAACACATCATCGAGCGCAATATCATCCAGTTCAATTATTAGCGGGATACTGCGGCGATCGAAAAAAAGCGTCCCTACGCCCGATTCTTCACCAATTTCGAGAGTTCCTAACTGGGGATGTTGCACAAGTCCTCCTGATGCATAGATTGATTCTTTGTCTAACTGATCGTTGTAAACGACCGCTTCTGTCCGATAGCATCCATCGAAATGCTGCGGTGAGCAATTCATATGTCACGCAAACGGAAAAACCCAGCACCGATATTATACAAACGTATAATATACAGTACTGGGTTTCTATACAGCTTGCACTGTAACTCCTTGAATCTAATGGTCGGGGCGAGAAGATTCGAACTTCCGACCCCATGCACCCCATGCATGTACGCTACCAGGCTGCGCTACGCCCCGACGAGGTGGGAATTATAGCAGAGGCTTTTAGGTTTTTGCCATGCTTTGCGCATGATTCATATCGAACTGCGCAAACTTTTTTGCATGGCACGTCCAGGCGCCCTATTCGTTCAGCAGCAGCGCCGTCAGGACGATGCGGAAACCGGCGATCAGGGGTTCGACCTTCATGTCGGGATTGTGCACCGCCCGCACGGGCAAGCCCTGGTACATGGCGATCATGGTATTGAGCCGCCCTTCCAGCATCTCTTCGTCCGCCGGCAAGCCGCGCTTGATGCGCGCATCCCGTATGATGGAGAGAAACAGCTTGCGCGAGCGCACGTCCGCGCAATGCAACATTTCAGCAATCACGGGATTGCGCGATGCTTCGGCAAAAATCTCCAGCGGCATCACCCACGTTTTCGGGTCCAGACTTTCCAGCACATGCTCGCCAGCATTGTCGATCACGGCCTGCAGCGGATCTTCGCGCTGCGCCAGATCCTGCATCAGGTTGGTGACACGCTCCATATTCTTCAGGACGAAGGCGGCGATGATCGCATCCTTGCTGTCAAAATAATTATAGATGTGGCCCGCGCTCATGCCGGCCGCTTTCGAGATCTCGGCCATGCTGGCGCCGTGAAAGCCGCGGCGGCTGAAACAGCTTTCGGCCGCATCGAGGACCTGCTTGCGCCGCGTGTTGGCGCGCTCGGGATCCGGATGCTTCTTTTCAACTTGGTTCATGATTTTCCAGTAGCGCGCCAGCCCTGCCCTTGCGAGCAAGGACAAGGCCGGCGTCGGCGTCCCCGTGATTATTGGGCGCCGCCAGCCGCCGCGACGGCTGTCTGCTCAGGCTGCCAACCGCCGCCCAGCACCTTGTACAAGGTCACCAGGTTGGTCGACTTGGCCAGGCGCGCCGTGATGAGGCTTTGCTGCGCCGTGTACAGCGCGCGCTGGGCCACCAGGGCGTTCAGGTAGGACTCGGCGCCCTGCTTGTAACGCGCGTCGTGGATGGTGTAGCTCTTCGTCGACGCCTCGACCAGCGAGACCTGCGACTGCAGGCGCTCGTCGATGGTGCCGCGCTGGGCCAGCGCATCGGACACTTCACGGAAGGCGATCTGGATCGCCTTTTCGTATTGCGCCACGGAGATTTCACGCTGCACCTTGGCGATATCGAGGTTGGCGCGGTTCACGCCGCCATCGAAGATCGGCAAGCTGATCTGTGGCAAGAAACTCCAGGTGCCGCTGCCCGCCTTGAACAGGCCGGACAGGTTGTCGCTGACCGAACCCGCCGTCGCCGTCAGCGAAATGCGCGGGAAGAAGGCCGCGCGCGCCGCGCCGATGTTGGCGTTGGCCGCGCGCAAGGTGCGCTCGGCCGCCAGCACGTCGGGACGGCGTTGCAGCACGTCCGACGGCACGCCGGACGGAATGTCCGCCAGGGCCGTCACGGCGCCGAACTCGGCTGGCGGCAGCAGGTCGGCCGGCACGGGGCCGCCCACCAGCAGCACCAGCGCGTTTTGATCCAGCGCCACCTGGCTCGTGTAGACGGCCACGTCGGAACGGGCCGACTCCACGCTGGTCTGGGCGTCGTACTTGTCCAGGCCGGAAGTCGCACCGGCACTGAAGCGGCGCACGGCCAGGTCATACGACGACTGCTGGCTCTTCAAGGTATCTTGCGCCACGCGCAGGCGCTGCTGGTCGGCCACCAGGTTCAGATAGGTGCTGGCCACTTCGGCCACCAGGCTGATCTGCTGCGCACGGCGTGCTTCTTCCGTGCCCAGGTATTGTTCCAGCGCGCTGTCGGACAGGCTGCGCACGCGGCCGAAGAAGTCCAGCTCGTAGGCCGACACGCCCAGGTTCGCCGTGTACTGGCGATTGATGGACGCTTCGCCCGTGGCGCTCTGGTTTTTCGAGATGCGCGTGGCCGACTGGCCACCGGACGCCGACAGGGTCGGGATCAGCGCGGCGCGTTCGATGCCGTAAGTGGCGCGCGCCTTCTCGATGTTCAGGATCGAGACGCGCAGGTCGCGGTTGTTGGCCAGCGCCAGTTCCAGTACCTGGCGCAAACGCGCATCGGCAAAGAACTCGCGCCAGGCGACGTCCGCCACCGGCTTGGCGTCGGCGGCGGCCGTGTCGGCCTTGTAGGAAGGACCGGTAGGCCACGCCGTGGGCGCCGGCGCTGCCGGACGCTCATATGTGGGAGCCAGGCTGCAACCGGCCAGCAAGGCCAGTGCCGCCATGGAGAGTAGCGTTTTTTTCATATTAATGCGCATCCTTAGAAAGCGTGACGGCTGGCGAACCAGGCGTCGCCGGCGTGGCGGGCGCGTCCGGCTTCGAGAAGAAGCCGCGCACCAGCACGAAGAACACCGGCACGAAGAAGATACCGAGGAACGTGGCCGTCAACATACCGCCCAGCACGCCGATACCGATGGCGTTCTGGCTGCCGGAACCGGCGCCGCTGGAAATGGCCAGTGGCAACACGCCCAGGCCGAAGGCAATCGAGGTCATCAGAATCGGACGCAGACGCAGACGCACCGCATGCAAGGTCGCGTCCAGCAGCGACATGCCCGATTCCTGCATTTCCTTGGCAAACTCGACGATCAGAATCGCATTCTTCGCCGACAGGCCCACCACCGTGAGCAAGCCCACCTGGAAGTACACGTCGTTCGACAGGCCGAAGAACCAGGTGCCCAGCACGGCGCCGATCACGCCCAGCGGTACCACCAGCAGCACGGAGAACGGAATCGACCAGCTTTCATACAGCGCAGCCAGGCACAGGAACACGATCAGCAGCGACAGCGCATACAGCTGCGGCGTCTGCGAACCAGATTCGCGCTCTTCCAGCGACACGCCGGTCCAGCTGAAGCCGATGCCAGGCGGCAGCTTGGCGACCATTTCTTCCATCGCGTTCATGGCGGCGCCCGTGCTCTGGCCCGGCGCCGGCGTACCCAGGATCTCTACCGACGGCAAGCCGTTGTAGCGTTCCAGGCGTGGCGACGCGTAAATCCACTTGCCGGTGGCGAAGGCCGAGAACGGCACCATCTGGCCAGCGGTATTGCGCACGAACCACTTGTTCAAGTCTTCCGGCAGCATGCGCGAACTGGCGTCACCCTGGATGAACACTTTCTTCACGCGGCCACGGTCGAGGAAGTCGTTCACATACGAACTACCCCAGCCGACGCTCAGCACGCGGTTGATTTCCGATATCTGCAAGCCCAGCGCGGTCGCTTTTTGCTGGTCGATGTCGATCTTGTACTGCGGCGTATCTTCCTGGCCGTTCGGGCGCACGCCGACCATGGCCGGATTTTGCGACGCCATGCCCAGCAACTGGTTACGCGCCGCCATCAGCGCGTCATGGCCGACACCGCCGATATCCTGCAACTGCATGTCGAAACCGGTGGCGTTACCCAGTTCCAGCACGGCAGGCGGTGCAAACGTAAACACCATCGCATCCTTGATCTGCAACAACTTGCCCATGGCGCGACCGGCCACGGCCGGCGCTTTTTGCGCCACGTCCTTGCGCAGCGACCAGTCTTTCAGGCGCACGAAGGCGATACCCGTATTCTGGCCGTTACCGCCAAAGCTGAAACCGGCGACGGCAAACACGGAAGCGACGTTGTCTTTCTCGCTGTTCATGAAGTGGTCTTCGACCTGTTCGATCACTTTCAGGGTGCGCTCTTGCGTGGCGCCCGTCGGCAATTGAATCTGCGTAAACAGGATGCCCTGGTCTTCTTCTGGCAGGAAGGAGGTTGGCAGGCGCATGAAGACGAACACCAGGCCAGCCAGCAACAGCACGTACAACAGCATCGAACGGGCGCGGTGGCGGATCATGCTGCCGACCAGGCCCTGGTATTTGTTGCTGCTGCTATCAAAACTGCGGTTGAACCAGCCGAAGAAACCCTTGTTGGTCGCGTGATGGCCTTTTTCGACCGGTTTGAGCAAGGTGGCGCACAGGGCTGGCGTAAACACCAGCGCGACGATGACGGACAACACCATCGACGAGACGATCGTGATCGAGAACTGGCGGTAAATCACGCCCGTCGAACCGCCGAAGAAGGCCATCGGCACGAACACGGCCGACAGCACCATGGCGATACCGACCAGCGCGCCCGTGATCTGCGTCATCGACTTGCGCGTCGCTTCCAGCGGCGACAAGCCCTCTTCGCTCATCACGCGCTCGACGTTTTCCACCACCACGATCGCATCATCGACCAGCAAGCCGATGGCCAGCACCATGGCGAACATGGTGAGCGTATTGATCGAGTAGCCGAACGCGTTCAGGATGCCGAAGGTACCGAGCAGCACGACCGGCACGGCCATGGTCGGGATCAGGGTGGCGCGGAAGTTCTGCAGGAACAGATACATCACCAGGAACACCAGGATGACGGCTTCGACCAGGGTCTTGACCACTTCTTCGATGGACAGTTTCACGAACGGGGTCGTGTCGAACGCCACCTGGTAGCTCATGCCTTCAGGGAATTGCTTGCTCAGGTTGCCCAGCATGGCTTTCGCCGCATTGGCCGTATCGAGCGCGTTGGCGCCCGTCGCCAGCTTGATCGCCACGCCGGTTGCCGCATGGCCGTTGTAGCGGGCCACGGTGTTGTAGTTCTCGCGGCCCAGTTCCATGCTGGCCACATCCTTCAGGTGCACCATGGCGCCGTCGGTCGTGGTTTTCAGCAAGATGGCGCCGAACTGTTCCACCGTTTGCAATCGGCTTTGCGCCGACACGGTGGCGTTCAGCTGCTGGCCCTTGATGGACGGCGTGCCGCCCAGCTCACCGGCCGACACTTCCGCATTCTGCGCCTGCACGGCCGTGATCACGTCCGCCGGGGTCAGGTTGAAACTTTGCAGCTTGGCCGGATTGAGCCAGATGCGCATCGCGTACTGCGAACCGAACAGCGTCACGTCGCCCACGCCCGGCACGCGGCTGAGCGGATCGACGACGTTGGCGGCCACATAGTCGCTCAAGTCGGTCTGGTCCATCTTGCCGTTTTCGGAAATGAAGCCGAACACCATCAGGAAGTTCTTCGTCGCTTTCGACACGACAAGACCCTGTTGCGTGACAGCCGTCGGCAGCAGTGGCGTGGCCAGCTGCAGCTTGTTCTGTACCTGCACCTGGGCGATGTCGGGATTGGTGCCGCTGGTAAACGTCAGCGTAATGCTGATGCCGCCAGTCGCATCGCTCGACGAGGACATGTAACGCAAGCCGTCGATGCCCTTCATCTTTTGTTCGATGACCTGGGTGACCGCGTCTTCCACGGTCTTGGCGGAGGCGCCAGGGTAGGAGCCGCTGATCGAAATCGACGGCGGGGCAATGCTCGGGTACTGCGCGATCGGCAGGCTGAGGATCGAAATCACGCCGGCAAGCATGATGACGATCGCGACCACCCAGGCAAAAATCGGGCGGTCAATGAAAAAACGGGCCATTAATATTCTCCTGAATTAGTGGGCGCTGGCAGCCGATGCTGCGGCAGAAGCGGCAGCGGCAGGCGCAGGAGCAGCGTCGGCCTTGGCCGGCACGGCAACGGCGGGTGCGCCTGGCTTGACTTTTTGCAAGCCTTCCACGATCACGCGGTCGCCTGCGGCCAGGCCGGACGTCACCAGCCAGTTGGTGCCGACGGTGCCGCTGGTAGTCAGCACGCGTTGCTCGACCTTGTTTTCCTTGTTCAGGATCAGGGCAGTTGCCTGGCCCTTCTGGTTGCGCGTCACGCCCACTTGCGGCACGGTGATGGCTTTTTCATCGACGCCCGTTTCCAGCTGAGCACGTACGTACATGCCTGGCAGCAATTCGCCTTTCGGGTTCGGGAACAGCGCGCGCAGGATCACATTGCCGGTGGTCGGATCGACGCTCACGCCAGAAAACTGCAGCTTGCCCGATTCGCTGTACTTGCTGCCGTCCGGCAGGAGCAAGTCAACCTTGGCCTGGCCTTCGCCGACTTTTTTCAGCGAGCCGTCGGCCATCTGGCGCTTCAGGCGCAGCAAATCCGTGCTCGACTGGGTCACGTCGACGTAGATCGGATCGAGTTGCTGCACCGTGGTCAGGGCTTCGGCCTGGCCCGCCGTGACCAGCGCGCCGGCCGTCACGGTCGAGCGGCTGGTGCGGCCGCTGATCGGCGCCGTCACGGTGCTGTAGCGCAGGTTGATGTTCGCCGATTCCAGCGCCGCAGTGGCGGACTCGACGTCTGCCTTGGCTTGCTCGAACGCGGCGACGGCATCATCGTATTCCTGGCGGCTTACGCCTTCGATGGCAACCAGTTCCTTGTAGCGCGACGCTTTCGGGCCGGCCGTCAGCAAGTTGGCCTTGGCTTTCGACAGCGCGGCCTTGGCCGAATTGGCGGCCGCCTGGTAGGTGGCGGAATCGATCTGGTACAGGGCCGTGCCCGCTTTCACATCGCTGCCTTCGACGAACAGGCGCTTCTGGATCAAGCCACCGACTTGCGGGCGCACATCGGCGACCTGGTAGGCATTCGTACGGCCGGGCAATTCGGCGCTCATCGGCAACGCGGCCGGATTAACAGTAAACACGACCACCTGTGGCGCTTGCTGCGCGTGAGGTGCTTCCTGTTTTTTACTGCAGCCGGCCATGATTACAGTGGCGCACAGAACGGCAATAGCGCCGCTCGTACGCGGCGACGTCAGGGAAAAGGTTGGTTGCATCTTGGACTTTCTGAAAAAGAAGCTGGCTAGTGTCGTTAGAAATGACTAAATTTATTAACGCAGATCAAAGAATGAACGATCATTCTAAAATCGTCAAGCATCGTTACAATTGAAACATAGTAACTATCAAGCGAATTAAATTATCAATGAAGCAATAAAATGAAGACAGCGACAGCGTCTGCACGTCAGCCAGTTCGAACAGGGAGCTGGCGGGCGGCGGCAAAACGGCAATGCGGAAAGTTGGATTGAATGAATACTGTAGCAGGGTAATGCGTTTTTTGCTGAAGCCCTGATCGCGCGCGCAACACTGCCCTGCGCGCACACGCCCGGCCACCATAAATATTTACCAATGGTATCGAAAAGACATGCCGCGGCGGACGCGCTAGTATATTGACCAACGCGTGACAAACGCGTGACCACAGCGTGGCAAGCGGGGGCGCAACGATGACAGCACAGGAGCGACATACAAGACAGCGGGATGGCGCGCGGGGCACGGAGGCGCCGCCACTGCTGTCGACCGGCGTCGCCGGCCTCGACGCCATACTCGATGGCGGCTTGCTGGCCGAGCGCCTGTATCTGGTCGAAGGCGTGCCTGGCACGGGCAAGACCACCCTGGCGCTGCAATTTCTGGCCGAAGGGGCGCGCAACGGCGTGCCGGTGCTGTATATCGCCCTGGCGGAATCCGAGATCGAGCTGCGCGGCGCGGCCCTGTCGCATGGCTGGGACCTGGCCGGCATCGCCATCGAAGAAGTGGCGCCCAGCGACGACATCCTCGACCCCGAGCGCCAGTACACCATCTTCCACCCGTCTGAAATCGAACTGGCATCGACCAACCAGCGCATCCTGGCCGCCATCGAAAAGCATCGCCCTGCCCGCCTCGTGCTCGATTCGCTGTCCGAACTGCAATTGCTGGCGGAAAACCCGCTGCGCTACCGGCGCCAGGTGGTGGCGTTGAAACAATACCTGGCCAGCCGGCACTGCACCACCCTGCTGATCGATGACCGTTCCGCGCTGGACGACGGCTTGCAAGTGCGTAGCGTGGCCCACTGCGTCATTTCACTGGAGCTGCAAAACCAGGACTATGGCAATGACCGACGCCGCGTGCGGGTGGTGAAATACCGGGGCGTGCCGTTTCGCAGCGGCACGCACGACTACAAGATCGCCCGTGACGGCCTGGTCGTCTATCCGCGCCTGGTGGCGGCCGACACGCGCCGCGATGGCGGCCATCAGCGCCTGTCAAGCGGCGTACCTGAACTCGACATCATGACAGGCGGCGGCCTGGAAGAAGGCATGAGCACGCTCATTTCCGGCCCGGCCGGCAGCGGCAAGTCCACCCTGGCGGCGCAATTCGTGCACGCGGCAACAACGCGCGGCGAACCGTGCGCCATGTTCCTGTTCGAGGAAGCGCGCAGCAAGCTGCTGAACCGCGCCGACAGCGTCGGCATGCGCCTGCAGGCGGCGCTCGACTCCGGCCTGCTGAGCGCACAGCAAATCGATCCGGCCGAGCTGGCCCCGGGAGAATTCGCCCAGGCCGTCGTCGACGCGGCAGAAAGGGGCGCGCGGGTCATCGTCATCGATAGCCTGAACGGCTACATGCATGCGGTGCCCGATGAACGCTTCCAGAGCACCTATCTGCATGAACTGCTCAATTACCTGAGCCAGCGCGGCGTGGCCACCCTGCTCGTCGGGGTGCAGCAAAACATGCTGGGCACCTCGATGACGACGGCGGCCGACGCCAGCTACCTGGCCGACAGCGTCATCATGCTGCGCTATTACGAAACGGAAGGCGAGGTGCGGCAAGCCATTTCCGTGTTCAAGAAGCGCGGCAGCGCGCACGAGCGCAGCATCCGCCGCTTCGAGATCAGCCCGCAGGGCATCCGCATCGGCCCGGCCCTGGCCGGCTTTCACGGCATCCTGTCGGGCTTGCCCACCATCGGCGGCACGCCCTTCCCCTAGGAACTGCCATGGAGCAGCGCATCCTGATTTACGCGCCTGGCGGCCAGGACGCCGCCCTGGCCGCCAGGGTACTCGCCGGCGAAGCCATCGCCAGCCACGCCTGCCGCTCCGCCGGCGAGCTGGCCGAGCAGCTGGCGCTGGGCGCCGGCGGCGTGCTGACCGTGGACGAGGCCTTGCACGCAGGCGTCTACGCCGTGCTCGACGCCTACGCCCGCCAGCAGCCGGACTGGTCCGATTTGCCCATCCTCCTGCTGACGCACGCGGGACTCGATTCGCTGCCCTTGCAGCAAGCCGTCGCCACCCTGGGCAACCTGACCCTGCTGGAACGCCCCGTGCACATATTGACACTGATCACCTCGGCCCATGCCATGCTGCGCGCGCGCCAGCGCCAGTACCAGGTGCGCGAAACGCAGCGGCGCAAAGACGAATTTCTTGCCAGCCTCGGACATGAACTGCGCAATCCGCTGGCGCCCATCAAGACTTCCGTGGCCCTGCTCAAGCATCTGTACCCGGCATCGGAGCAGATCGGCAAAGTGAGCGGCGTGATCGAGCGCCAGGTGACACACCTGACGCGGCTGGTGGATGACTTGCTCAACGTGGCGCGCATCACCAGCGGCAAGATACTGCTGCAGCGCGAGGATATTGAATTACAACAAGTGCTCGACCATGTGATGGAACTATGCCAGCCCGCCGCCGACAGCCGGCACATCAGCATCACGCAGGCGTTGCCGCCGCTGCCCATCACGCTGCACGCCGACTATGCCAGGGTGGTGCAGATATTTGCCAATCTCGTGTTGAATGCCGTGAAGTTTACGCCGGACGGCGGGCACATCCACATCACGGTGCGCCTGGCACAGGGCCTGCTGCAGGTGATGATCGAAGACAATGGCATCGGCATCGAACCGGACGCCATCGCGCGCATCTTTTCCATGTTCGAACAGGGGCGCACGGTGGAAGGCCAGATGGCCAGCGGCCTGGGTATCGGCCTCAGCCTGGCGCGTCAATTTGCCGAGATGCATGGCGGCGGCATCGACGCCTACAGCGACGGCCCCGGCCGCGGCAGCCGCTTCATCGTCACCTTGCCGGCCAGCGCTGGCGACGCCCCGGCCGTCATGCCGCCGGCTGCCGTCCAGGAGTCCCCCACCGGCGCAAGCGAGCCCGTGCAAGTGCTGGTGGTGGACGACAACCTCGATGCGGCCGATTCCTTGCAAAGCCTGTTCCAGCTCGAAGGCTATGCCGCCAAGGTCGCGTATGGCGGCATGCAGGCGCTGGCGGCCGTCGAGATGGCGTGGCCGCAACTGGTGGTGATGGACCTGGGCATGCCGGACATGGATGGTTATGAAGCGGCGCGCCAGATACGCCAGCGTGCGCAAGGGCGCGACGTACTGCTGATCGCCCTGACGGGCTGGGGCCAAAGCGAGGCGCGCTCACGCACGGAACAAGCCGGTTTCGACCACCACCTGACGAAACCGGTGGATTTCGACGCCATTGCCGCCCTGCTCCGCGCACACCTCGCGCGGCAGGCAGGTGCGGCTACGCAGACGCAATAGCGCTTATTTCCACTTGCCGCGCAATTCCTGCACTTTCTGTTGCAGCAGTTCCGGCGTGGCGGCCTCGGGCGCCACGGGCATGCCGACGGCCAGCGACAAACGCGAGCGCAAGCCCGCCTTGAAGGCGCGCTCGAACAAATGGCCGTTGCGATGGCTCAACAGATGCCCCCACAAGCCGCGCAGCGCCAGCGGAATCACGGGCACCTTGCTGCGCTCGACTATCTTCGCAATGCCGCCCTTGAATTCGCTGATCTGGCCGGTGCGCGTCAGCTTGCCTTCCGGGAAGATGCAGACAAGCTCGCCCTCGTGCAGCGCTTGCGCGATATCGATAAACGCTTTTTCCATCAGGAAAGGATCTTCCTTGGCCGGCGCGATGGGAATCGCCTTGGCCGTGCGGAATATCCAGCCCATCAGCGGCATTTTGAAGATGCGGTGGTCCATGACGAAACGGATGGGGCGAGGGCTGGCCGCCATGATGACGATGGCATCCACATAGCTGACGTGGTTGCACACCAGCACGGCCGCCCCTTCCGTGGGGATGCGCTCGCCATCGACGACTTTGACCCTGTGCACGGTCTGGATCAAGATCCACGCCAGGAAACGCATGAGGAATTCCGGCACCAGCGAGAAGATGTAGGCGGCTACCAGCGCATTCAAAATGGCTGTGACGAGGAACAGCTGCGGAATCGTAAAGCCTTGGCCCAGCAGCACGATGGCCACGCCGGCCGCCGCCACCATGAACAGCGCGTTCAGGATATTCATGCCGGCGATCGTGCGCGAAATGTGTTTCGGGTCGCAACGCGTCTGGATCAGGGCGAACAGGGGCACGATGAAAAAGCCGCCGAAGACGCCGATCATGACGATGTCGATCAGAATGCGCGGCACGCCCGCCTGGCTGACGAACGCCAGCGCGTCGACCACTTGCGTATTCGCGTACGCATTGCTGGCGAAATACAGGTCGATGCCGAACAGCGACAGGCCGATGGAACCGAACGGCACCAGGCCGATTTCGATCTTGTGACCGGACAGGCGTTCGCACAGCAGCGAACCCGTGCCGATGCCGACGGAAAACACGGTCAGCAGCAGCACGAACACGCTATGGTCGCCATGCAGGAAATCCTTCGAGTACACGGGGAACTGGGCCAGGATCAGGGCGCCGTAAAACCAGAACCAGGAGTTGCCCAGCATGGCCAGGAAGACGGGACGGTTCTTGCGCGAAAAATTCAGGTTGCGGAACGATTCGGCGACGAAATTCAAACTCACCTTCAAGTCCGGCTCGGGCGCCGGCGTGCGCGGCACGCGGTAGCTGGCGATCAGGCCGAACACGGCCACGGCGATGGTCGCGCCGGCCACCAGCTCCACGCCCAGCGGCTTGTGCACGATCAAGACGGCGCCGAGGATTTCGCCCAGCAAAATGCCGACAAACGTCCCCATCTCGATCAGGCCATTGCCGCCGACCAATTCCTCGGGTTTCAGCTGCTGCGGCAGGTAGGCATACTTGACGGGGCCGAACAGGGTCGAATGCACGCCCATGCCCACCACGGCCGCCACCAGCAGCCACAGGGTGTGCGTCATCCAGCCGGCGGCGGCCACGGCCATGATGGCCAGTTCCATCCATTTCACGAAGCGGGCCAGGCCCGCCTTTTCAAACTTGTCGGCCAGCTGGCCCGCCGTGGCCGAAAACACGACATACGGCAAAATGAACAGGCCTGGGATCAGGTTGGTGATGGTGGACGGGTCGAGCGTGGTCCAGCTCAGCGCATCGTAGGCGAGGATCACCATCAGGGCCGTCTTGAACAGATTGTCGTTGAAGGCGCCAAAGAACTGGGTCCAGAAGAAGGGCCCGAAACGGCGCTGCGACAATAAGGAAAACTGGCTGCTTTGACTCATGGCATGGGGAACGGGCAATTAAGGAATTGCTAAAATACAGCACTATCTTGCGCACGACAATCTGAATGTCGTCATCTTGCTTGGCATCAATACGTAAAGCGCCGCGCCGCGCCATGCTGGCCCCGCACCCTACTACTTCCATGGCACAACAAAAAACGCCTTTTTCTTGATAATAAGGTAATGTGCGCATACATCGGGCGCCTTCGCCCTGACCATCCAGGAAAGCTGCCCCATGTTTGGATTGATATCGCTGATCATATTTGGCTTGCTGATCACCGCCTTCGTGCAGGTGCTGCAATACCGCAGGAAAGTGGCCGATCTGGAATTGCTGACGGCACGCCTGCGCAAGGACGTCGACAGCGTGCAGGCACGCCTGCACACGCTGGAAGGGCGCGCCGAAGCACCAGCTGCCGCGTCTGCCAGCATGGCGCCAGTGGCCGTGCCGGCGCCCCCACCCGCGCCCCAAGCCGCTGCGATCAAGGTGGCCGAAGTGGCGAAGGCCGCACCGGCAGCAGCCCCCGCGCCAGCCGCACCCGTGCCGCCGAAACCAGTTCCGCCAGCCCCGCCAGTTCCCCCCAAGTCCGCCCCTGCCGTCCCTGCCGTCCCCAACACCCCGTCCTGGATCGCGCACCCGAACGGTCTCGTTGCCAAGGCGAAGAACTGGCTGTTCACGGGCAACCTGGTCGCCAAGCTGGGCTTGCTGATCCTCTTCCTCGGCGTCAGCTTCCTGCTCAAGTACGTGTCGGCGCAGGTCACGCTGCCCATCGAGCTGCGCCTGGCCGGCATCGCGCTGGCCGACATCGCCCTGCTGGCCTGGGCCTGGCGCATCCGCATCAGCCGTCCCGGCATCAGCTTGCCGCTGCAGGGCACGGCGCTGGCGATATTGATGCTGGTGACGTTTGGCGCCTTCCGCCTGTATGAACTGATTCCGGCCGGCATGGCGTTTGCCGTGCTGTTCGTGCTGACGGCGTTCACGTGTTTGCTGGCCGTGCTGCAAAACGCCGTCTGGCTGGCCGTCTTCGGCATCGTCGGCGGCTTTGCCGTGCCCCTGCTCGTATCGACGGGCAGCGGCAACCATATCGGCCTGTTCAGCTATTACGCGCTGCTCAACGCGGGCGTCTTCGCCATCGCCCTGAAACGCGCCTGGCGCGTGCTGAATGTGCTGAGCTTTGGCTTTACCTTTGTCGTCGCCACCACCTGGGGCCTGCTGCGCTACACGCCCGAGCACTACCTGTCGACGCAACTGTTTTTGATCCTGTTCGTGCTGTTCTATATTGGCATCGCGATTGCCTACTGCGCGCGCCAGGCGCCGCGCTTGAAGCATTATGTGGATGGCACCCTCGTGTTCGGCACGCCGCTGGCGGCCATGGGCCTGCAATATGGCCTGGTGCGGCACTTTGACTTCGGCCTGGCGTTTTCCGCGCTACTTGCCGGCTTGACCTACACGGGACTGGCCGTGGCGCTGTGGCGCAGGACCGGCTTCAAACTGCTGGCCGAAGCCTTCCTGGCGCTGGGCATCGTCTTCGGCACCCTGGCCATCCCGTTCGCATTAGATGGCCGCTGGACCTCCGCCGCTTGGGCGCTGGAAGGCGCGGGCATCGTCTGGGTCGGCTTGCGCCAGCGTCAGACACTGGCCTGGGTCTTCGGTCTGCTGGTGCAGGGGGCCGCCTGGCTGGCTTTCCTTGGTGCCATGCAGGAACTCAATACGGCAGCGGCCCTGGACGCCAACATCTGGCTCGGCTGCACGCTGCTGGCCGCCGCCGCACTGGTGATGGCCTACAATTTCCGCCGCCACGGCAGTCACTTGCACCCGGAGTTCATGCGCAGCCTGTCCGTGCTGTTCCTGACGGCCGCCACGGTCTGGCTGCTGGGCGGCATCTGGACGGAAATCCTGCTGCGCACGGATGCCGCCACGCAATTGAACCTGCTGACCGTCAGCGCGCTGGCAGTGGCAGCCGTGCTGGCGGCGCTGGCGCGGCGCGAACAATGGCATGCGCCGCGCGCCCTGCTGCTGGCCGTGCAGGTGCTGGCCGGCATGGTCATGCTCAGCCGCGCCAGCTGGGCCTGGGACCAGCACCCGGCCAGCCTGTTCCAGGGTTCCTTCCTCAGCGCCCTGCTGCTGGGCGCCGCCGCCTTTGCCAGCGCCCGCTTCCTTGCGCTGCGCGCGCGCGGCGGCGACGAGCTGCCGGCCCTGGTAGCGCGCCCCCTGCTGGTGTGGAGCGGCTTGCTGTGGTTTGCCGCCATCCTCGTGCCCTTCACCAGCTGGCTGCTGCGCCTGATCGACGGCGACCTGACGATGCAGCCGCACGCGGGCGAGCACTGGCTGGCGCTGTACCTGATCGCCGTATCCGTCACGACGCCCGCGTTCGCCCTCTTGGCGCGGCGCCTCGATTGGCCGCAGCTGCGCTGGTTCACCGTGGCCGCCTGGCTCGGCCTGGGCTTGTGGAGCGTCAACATGCTGCTGGCGCTGTACCTGCGCGATTACCTGCCGACGGGCTTGAGCTGGCTGGCCCTGGCCAGCGCCCTGGCGGCCGGCGAATACCTGCTGCGGGCCTGGCCGCAAGCGGGCTGGCAACTCGACGTGCGGGCGCAGCGCCTGCTGCATACGCTACGCACTAGCGCGCCCTGGCTGATGCTGTGGCCGGTTGGCGCCATGCATGTCAGCGCCTGGCTGGCACAGCATGAAGACAAGGTCAGCCCTGCCTGGGCCCGCTACTTGCCGGCGTGGAGCATGATGCTGGTACTGGCATTGCTGATCCGCCGCTGCCGAGCGAACGCCTGGCCAGTGGCGCCGATTGCAGACTGGTACCAGCGTTATCTGATCCCGCTGGCGGCGGCATGGTCGCTGCTCTTGATCGCCGCATGGAACATTTTCGACGATGGCGCCATGGCCCCGCTGCCCTATTTGCCGCTGCTCAATCCGCTGGACCTGAGCACGGGCTTTGCCGTCCTGCTGGCCATTGCCAGCTACCGTTTATTCCCGGCCGGCCAGATCCCGCTGCCCGCCGTGTGGCAAACGCGCCTGCCTGTCGTGGCTGCGTGCTTGCTGTATGGCTGGTTCAACCTGATGCTGCTGCGCACCGTGTCGCATTATCTGGGCGTGCCATATACCTTTGACGCCATGCTGGCCTCGCAGTTCGTGCAAGCGATGCTGTCGCTCGTATGGAGCATCACGGCCCTGCTGCTGATGCGCCACGCGGCGCGCCAGCAGCGGCGCCAGCAATGGAGCATGGGCGCCGTGCTGCTGGGGCTGGTAGTCGTGAAACTGTTCCTGATCGACCTGTCCAACGTGGGCGGCATCGAACGCATCATCTCGTTTGTCGGTGTCGGCTTGCTGATGGTCTTGATCGGCTACCTGGCGCCCTTCCCCAAGGCTGCCGCGCCAGCGCCGGCCGAACCGCAACAAGGAGCCGCATGAAAGCCACATTGATCTGCTGCAGCCTGCTGATGGCAGGCGCCGCGCTGGCCGCGCCTGGCCAGGACCGGCCACAGGACTATGCCTGGAGCATGCCCATCCAGTCGCCGGCCGGCGCCGGCGTCGTGCAGCTAACATTGCCCAGGGAAGTCTACCTGCACGCCAGCTCGGCCAGCCTGGCCGACGTTCGGCTATTCGACGCCGACGGCAAGCGCCTGGCCTATGCCCTCGGCGCGCCGCCCGCGCAATCGGCGACGCAGCGGACAGCCATTCCAGTGCGCATTTTCCCGGTGACGGGCGCGCCGGCAACTGGCGACGGCTTGCAAGGCATCGACATCCGCACGGCCGACGATGGCCGCTTGCTGTCGGTCAGCGCACGCGCCGGCACGGCCGCGGCGACGGCGGCGCTGCAAGCGCTGATCCTCGATCTGGGCAGGCAAACGCAAGACAAGCGCATCGCCGCCTTGCGCTTCACGCCGCCGCCCCGCACGGACAATTACAGTGCGCAAGTGCTGCTGGAAGTAAGCGACGACCTGAAGCAATGGGACGCCATCGGCACCACCACCCTGAATTGGCTCAGCAACAGCGACACGCAAACCCTGGCCAACGACAGCATCGCCTTTGCGCCGCGCGCGTTTCGCTATGCGCGCCTGAGCTGGCAAGCAGGCGAACCGCTGGCCTTTGCGGCGATTACGGCGCAAGCCGTCAGCGAAACGGACATCCCCCCATCGCGCGCCAGCGTCGTGCTGCAAGGCGCGCCCGGCAAGCAGGCAAATGAATGGCGCTACGCCACTCCTCTCGCCATTCCCGCCGACAGCATCGCCCTGCAATTGACACAGACCAATACGGTACTGCCCGTAACCCTGGGCGTGTATCGCCAGAACAGCTATGTTCCCCGGCACCGGCTGCACCTGCGCCACCAGGCGCGTCCCGCGCAAGGCGCCTATTTCGATCCCCTGCTGAGCACCACGTTTTACCGCATCGGCCTCGATGGCAAAGAAAGGATCTCGGGCGACCTGGCCATGCCCGTGACGCAAACAAACGAATGGGTGCTGCAGACCTCCACGGAACATCCTGTCCCCGCAGCCAATGCGCCCTCCTTGCGCCTGGGCTGGACACCGGCCACCGTCGTTTTCCTGGCCAGCGGCAAGCCGCCCTATCAACTGGCATTCGGCAACAGCAACGCCGCCGCCGTTGCGCAACCGCTGGCGCAGGTGGCGCCCGGCTTCAGGGCGGACGAACTGCTGGCGCTCAAGACTGCCAGCGCCGGTCCGCTCAAACCCAACGGGGGCGTAGAGGCACCAGCACCCGTCACAAAGGACGGGGCGCCATGGCGCCTGGCCGCGCTGTGGGCCGCACTGCTGCTGGGCGTGGCCGTGCTGGGCTCTTTTGCCTGGCGTTTGCTGTCGCAGATGAAAGCGGAACATGGCAGTGCCGACAAGCAGGAGCAGGAACATTAACCTTAACCTTAACCGTCTGAACGCGGCACGCGCCGACTCACTGCCGCAGCAGTGCCTTGAACGTCCGCGGCATCCACGGCCGCGCCGCCAGCATGAAGCTGATGGCCAGGCGCTCATCACCAGGCAGGCGCGCGTCTTCCTGGTGCTGCTGCGAGAATTCCACGGCCACTTGCTTCAGGCGTTCGAGCAAGGCTGCCGTGGATTTTTTCGACAGCATCACGTTCACCAGGCGCAGCAATTCCGTCTCACCATCGAACTGCGAGTTCAAATAGTCGCCATAGGCTTCCTTTTTGAAATACGTGTGGATAGGGCCGTCCGGTATCCACGCAAACGTGCGCGCCACCAGCAGTTTGACCCGGTTATTCGGCAGCAGTTCCAGAAAACCGATCTTGTCGAGACGCAGCAGGTATTTCACGGCTTGCGCCTCGCTGATGTCGTAGATGGCGATGATCTGTTCCAGCGGCAGCAGGTTCAAGGCGGAGACGGCCACCACGAACAGCCTGGGATCGTCGATGATTTCCTTCTCTTGCGCATACGTCAGCCCCGTGATCAGGGTCGGCGTGGCCTGCGCCGCATGTACGGCCTGCGCCAGTTGCTGGAAATCGCTGCCGATGGCGACCAGGATCTGGTCCAGCCGCTGCAGCGTGAATTGCTTCTGCGAAAACATGCGCTTGACGCTGGCTTCGGATATGCCGATGCGCTGCGCCAGTTCGGCATACGTGACGGAGCGCGCTTTCAACAGGCGTTTCAGGGCTTCGATCAAGGCGTGGGTCTGGGGCATGGCGATCCTTTAATTACTACAAGCCAATATAGTATCAAAAAGTAATACCATGAGTATGACTGCCCACTACGAGTAGCGTTTTGATTGACCGAAATGCTGCCGTCGACAATCATGCCTCTGCCAATCAGGCATATCAAGAAGGAGACATCCATGAAACGCTTGCTACCCATCTGCTTGTCCTTGTCGCTGCTGGCCGCTTCCATGGCGGGTTCGGCCCATGCGGCCGTCTCGGAAAACCTGTCGAAAGGATCGCAAAACCTGAGCCAGGGTTCCGCCATCGTGGTGGCCGGTTCCATGTCGATGCTGGTCGCCTCCGGACAGATCATCGTTGCCAGCGTGGAGACGGTAGGTGAAGGCATCGTCATCGTGCTCAAGGGCGCGTCCGAAGCCGGTGGCGCATCGATACAGATGAGTACACAAGCGGCCAAGGGCCTGTCACTGGCCGCCGGCACGGTGGTCAGCGTGGTGGCGATGTCCACCGGCCACATGCTGGTGCTGTCCGGCAAGGCCATCGCCTTCATCCCGAATGAACTGGGCAAGGCACTGCTGCATCACTCCCAAGTGTAAGCCCCCATCAAGAAGAACAGGACATCCATGAAACACTTACTCGCCATGACCTTGCTGTGCGCCGTCAGCCTGACATCGCAGGCCGCCAATTCCGATGCCAGCAGGGCCTCCGACAACGCCAGCACAGCGTCGGCCATCGTGCTGATCGGCTCCATGTCCGTGCTGGCCGCCGCCGGTGAAATCGTCATCGACACGGTGGAAGACGTGGCCGACGGCAGCGTCGTCGTGCTCAAAAGCACAGCCAGGGGCGCCTCGAAGGCGGCCACGGCATCGGTCAAGCTGGGCAAGCAAGCCGCGCAGGGCCTGTCGCTGGCGGCCGGCACGGTGGTCCAGGTGGTGGCCGTCTCGACGGGACACATGCTGGTGCTGTCGGGCAAGGCCATCGCCTATGTGCCGAATGCGGCCGGCAATGCCATCCTCCACCATTCGAAAGCGTGAACCCATGAAACGCCTGACTGCCATTCTCATCAGCCTGGCCCTGGCCGGCACCGCCCATGCGGGGCGCTCGTGCGAGGAAAAACCCACCGACGCCACCACGCTCGTCAAGTCGATGGACCTGGCGCAAAAAACCTTGCAGGCGCTCGATGGCTCAGGCGCGCAAGTGGCCCTGGTGGCGCGCGTCGGCCAGGACCTGTCGAAGTACAATTTGCGCTATTCGCACGTGGCCCTGGCCTGGCGCGACCACCCGAAAGGGCGCTGGCTGGTGGTGCATGAACTCAACGAATGCGGCACGGCGCAATCGTCGCTGTTCAATGAAGGCTTGGGAAATTTCTTCATGGATGATGTGTTCATTTATGAATCCCTGATCCTGATTCCCGGCCAGGATACGCAGCAGCAACTGGCGCGCCTGCTGACGTCGAGCACGCCCAAGCGTATGCATGAGCCGCACTACAATATGCTGGCCTACCCGTTTTCCACCAAATACCAGAACTCGAACCAGTGGGTGCTGGAAATCCTGGCCGCTGCCGGCAACGAGCCTGGCAAAATAGAAACGCGCGCCGAAGCGCAAGCCTGGCTGCGCAGCGCCAGCTACGCGCCGCAAACACTAAGCATACCCGCCGCCACGCGCCTGGGCGCGCGCATGTTCCGCGCGAATATCGCTTTTGACGATCACCCGTTCGAGCGCCGCATGACGCGCCAGATCGACGTCGTCAGCGTCGATTCCATCGTGCGCTTCATGCGCCAGCGCGAACCGAAGGTGCAGGAAATCGTGGTGCGGGGGAATTAGTCTGGCACCAGGCCAGACAATAGCAAGGCGGGCGCGAGTGTCAGCGGCGCGCCGCTGCACAGCACGATGGACAGCTCGGCATGCGCCAAGGTCACGCAAACGCCCGCGTCCATGCCCAGCTTGTAGCGCGCCTCCGCCTCGCTCCAGCGCTGGTAAAACGCCTCCCGGCGCTCCTCCTGTGGCAGCATTTCCAGATCCGCCGCCACGGCCGCGCCAAACGCCTGGCGCGCCAGCGCCAGCACGTCTCGTCCAGAATCGCGCAGCTCAATATCGAGCCCCAGCCGCGTGGTGCCACTCAATGCGCAAGCGACCCAGTGGCCGCTGTGCGAAATACTGAAATAGGGACCGCCGGCGGGCGCCAGCAGCCGCGGCGCCTGACCTGGTCTTTCTTCCAGCGCGATGGACTCAGGCGCCACTTCCAGCATTTCCCCCATGCTTGCACGCAGCAGTGCGCGTCCCAGCAGGAACTGGCGCCGGCGCTGCGGCCGCACAAAGCCTGCGTACCGGGCCGCTTCCGCCGGACCCAGCCACGTTTCATACTGACGGAGCTGCGCAACGGCGATTGTACGAATATCGAGCAGGCAGATGCTGGCGCCGGTGTTGGACAGGGTTGAAAACATGACAGCGATTCGATAGTCAAAGGAATAGTCTGCCATAATTCGCCGGTACCGGCTCGGCAAAAGAATCAGCGCGGTTTCCCGTCGCTGCTAGTAAATTGAGCGCCTTGCCGACGTTTGTGCGGTGCACCGATCCTCCCTGCTGCTTACTTCGCTACTTTCAACTTCACGAACGCGCCCTTCAAGGCCACGTCCGACATTATGTTGCCTCTATGGCATTCGAATTCCGTGGCACTGAAATTTCAATTTGCTTGTAATTGCTGACAATATTCACAACCACATCGGGGGCCTGCCGAGTGGGCGCGTTTTTGCAGCGCAAGCATGTCCGACAAGAAGGCCAATTGCATGACGTTTTAGCGGATTTGCCGACAGGTCATTTCCGCCTGAGGATAACCAAGAGAGAACCAGAGCTAGCTACGCCGTGTCGATAATCTGTACATAGGCGAGAAATATCACGGCGCAGCAGCGCTTCAATCAAATCCTGCCAGGACTTTATAGCTAATTTCAGTATTACTCGCGTGCAGTACTTCCAGCCTTGCGCCCTTGTAGCCCAGAATCATGGATTCGGACAAATCGTAAGTCACATCATTACTAAACGCCGCCCGTGCCATGTTGTGATCGAATTCACGATAGCCTAGGGTGATCTTGTCACCGATGCGACCACTGTAAATCAAGGTACTCTGGAAACTTGCCTGCTGGTAGTTTGTCGTGACGCCCATCACGTAATCGAGCTTTGCGCACGGCGCACGCCCAATGCATACGGAACCATCCTTGCTAAACAGATGCAGCTTGTTATGCTTGGCAACGGCACCCTGCGCATTCGCAATCACCACACTGCCGAAGGTTTGATATTCTTCCTTGTCTGCAATTTGCGAATACGTTCCCTTACGCACAATATACTCGCCGAGAGGCTGATCCTGCGTCAAAATCAGCGCCCGCGTTTCCAACGCATCGCTCTTGGTCAACATTCTTTCACCAATACCAATGGTCACCACCGTGCCCACTTGCGGCAAGGTCGTCTGGTAGGCAGAACGCGGTACCGGGCGGCTCTTGCATCCGGCAATGGCAAGACTACACATCATCACGAATAACAGCTTAAAACCATGTTTCACAATTACTCCATTAGTTATCTGAACCGCAATTTTACATTTAAATAGATTTTCGCCTGGAAATTCTCAACAACAAACGGTGGCCGATGCTATTGGTCCAGTTAAAACTGTTTTGCAATACCACCACCCCCGTCCGATTCTTCACATCGAGACCAATATAGCTGGAGTAGCCTGCCACGAAACCCACCTGATAGGTAATTTTATTGCCATCGATATCATCCACCAGCCAGGCCAGTGCCGCCGCCTCGACTGGCCGGTTGACACGCACACTTAAAGTGTCATTCAAGGCGCGGTCCAGCACCGGATCCTCGCTGCCCCGGATATTCGCCCGTGCATAGCGCAACAGATCATTCGCTGTCGAATACAAGGCAGCCGAGCCCGTCAACACATCGGTGAACTCCCAATCCGGCGCTTCGCTACCGCGTCGCATGAATTTGGGCTGGTCGCCCACATGGCCATGGGCACGCGCAGCAAAGCCAGGCAAGCCCTGCGGGTGATAACCGGTGCTGCCGAGTGCAAGTGGCTGCAAGATGGTTTCACTGACCAGTGCATCCATCTTTTTCCCCGTGCGCAGTTCCAGCACATGGCCCAGCAAGCCATAGCCGATATTCGAATAGTTGGGCGCTGCCGTTGCGGGTGCATCAAAATCGGCAAGGTAGGCCAGCAGATAGTCGCGGTCGAAATGCCGGTAAAAGCTTTCGCCCGTAAACAGATACTTGACGAAGTACAACAGGGTTTGCGGCGTGAATGGCTGGCGCGGCAAGCCCGAAGTATGCGTGACCAGTTGCAGCAATGTGATCTTGCGCGCGGAGGCGCTCAATGGCGTACCTGGCGGCAGCAACTGTTCGAGCTTGTCATCCCAGGCAAATACCCCTTGCTGCACCAGGACCGCCGTGGTGGCGCTCAAGAAACCCTTGCTGATCGATCCGACGGCAAACAGGGTATCACCATCGGGCCGGTGACCGCTGACGGCATGCTCGGTCGTGCCATAGCCAAAACACTGCACGCTGCCATCGGGCAACAGGACACCGACCACCACACCAGGCGTGGCGCCCTTGTCGACCAGCGGCTGCGCCAGCGCATCGACTTCCTTGCGCAAGTCGCCGCTGATGGCATAGCGCTCGCCCGATGCTTTGTCGGAGTCGATTTCCATGCGCGACAGGGTGCCACATGCCGTCAACGCCGCCAGCATGCCCAGCAGGCATGCACGGCCGGCGTAGCGCCGGCAGGCAGTTTGCAACGAGGTCACGGCCGGTAACGCTTGAAGATCAGCGACGTATTGATGCCGCCAAAGGCAAAGTTGTTCGACATGACGTACTCGGTTTCAATCGCCCTGCCTTCGCCGGCGATGTAGTCGAGCGGCGCGCACTGCGGGTCGACCTGCTGCAAGTTGATGGTGGGGGCGAACCAGCCTTCGCGCATCATCTCGATGCTGATCCACGCTTCCAGCGCGCCGCAGGCACCCAGGGTGTGGCCCATGTAGCTTTTCAGCGAACTGATAGGCGTGCGCTCGCCAAACACCTCGAACGTGGCTTGCGATTCGGCGATGTCGCCCTGCTGCGTACCGGTGCCATGCGCATTGATGTAGCCGATATCGGATGGCTGCAGTCCCGCGTCGGCCAGCGCCAGCAGCATCGCCTGGCGCATGGTGGCGGCGTTCGGCTGGGTCACGTGGCAGCCGTCGCTGTTGGTGCCGAAGCCCACCAGCTCGGCGTGGATGGCGGCGCCGCGCGCCTGCGCATGCTCGAATTCTTCCAGGATCAGGCAACCGGCACCTTCGCCGATCACCAGGCCATCGCGGCTGGCGTCGAACGGGCGCGGCGTCGAGTCGCCTGCGTCGTTGCGCGTACTGGTGGCGAACAGGGTGTCGAAGACGGCCGCCTCGGTGGCGCACAGTTCTTCGGCGCCGCCGGCGATCATCGCCAGCTGCTTGCCGCCGGCGATCGTCTCGTAGGCGTAGCCGATGCCCTGGCTGCCCGAGGTGCAGGCGCTCGAGGTGGTAATCACCCTGCCCGTGACGCCAAAAAACACGCCGATATTCACGGGCGCCGTGTGCGCCATCATCTTGATGTAGGTGGTGGCGTTGATGCCCTTGGTGGTGCGTTCTTCCATCATGCGGCCAAAGTCGCCGATGGCGCTGGGCGTGCCCGCCGAAGAACCGAAGGAAATGCCCATCTGTCCGCTTTTCACCACGGGGTGCCCGGCCAGGCCAGCATGTTCCAGCGCCAGTTCGCTGGCGCGCGTGGCCATCAGCGCGATGCGCCCCATGCTGCGCACGGCCTTGCGGTTGTAGCGGTCCGTCAGCGCGAACGGCGCGGCCGGCGCGCCCAGCTGCGTATTCAAGCCTTCGTAATCGGCCCATTCCTCCATGCGCACGATGGCATTGCGGTACTCGCCCAGGCGCTGGCGGATGGCTGGCCAGTCATTGCCGATCGGGCTGATGCCGGCCATGCCGGTGACGGCTACGCGGCGGCTCATGCCATGCCTCCATTCACGGAAATGACCTGGCGCGTGATGTAGCCCGCTTCCTCGCCGACGAGGAAACTGACGGCGGCGGCCACTTCTTCCGGCGTGCCGACGCGGCGCGCGGGGATCATCTTCAGCGCCTCATCGAGTGGCACCTCGCTGATCATGTCCGTCTCGATCAGGCCCGGCGCCACGCAATTGACCGTGATGGCGCGCTTGGCCAGTTCCAGCGCCAGCGCCTTGGTCGCGCCGATGATGCCGGCCTTGGCGGCGCTGTAATTGACTTGCCCGCGGTTACCGATCAGGCCAGAAACGGACGCCATGGTGACGATGCGCCCCGGCTTGCGGCGCTGTACCATCGGCATCACCAGCGGGTTAAGCACATTGTAGAAACCATCGAGGTTGGTTTGCAGGACGATGTCCCAGTCCTCGCCCGACATGGCGGGAAACGCATTGTCGCGCGCCACGCCGGCGTTGCACACCACGCCGTAGTAACAGCCATGTTCGGCGATGTCCGCTTCCAGCGCGCAAGCTGCCGCGGCACGGTCGCCGATATCGAACTGCAGCACGCGCGCCGCGCGCCCCAGCGCCCGCACCTGCTCCGCCACCGCGTCGGCTTCGCCGCGCGCGCTGCGGCAATGCAGCACCACGTCAAAACCGTCGCGCGCCAGCCGCAAGGCGATGGCCTTGCCGATGCCGCGCGACGAGCCCGTCACCAATACACTTTTACTCATGCTGCGCTCCATTCATACTCTCCTGCAGAAATTGCTTTGCATCCTCGGGCTGGAATACCGTGATCGTCGCCTGCGCCAGCACGGCGCCCGCCATCTCGATACGGCACTCGAACGCGCCCAGTCCATTCTCGCCCTGCAAGGCCTGCTGCACATGCACCTGCAGCACGCTGCCATCCACAAACAGGGGCAGCTGCGCTTCGTAGCGCCGCGCCCCCAGCAAAAAACCGATCTTCACGGGCGCGCCGGCCAGCCGCGCCAGGTAGCCCGCATGCGCGGCGATCGCCTGCGCCATGTATTCGATGCCGACCCAGCTGCCCACACCGGCCGACGTCGCGTCATACAACACGCTGCCGGCATGGATGGTGACTTCGGCGCACAGGTTTTCCGCATCGGCCGACAACACCCGGTCGAGCAGCACCATGGCACCGGAATGGGGCACCAGCTCGCGGATAGGAGGAAAACTCATGCTCCCCTCCCGAACAGCAGGGCGGCGTTCGAGCCGCCGAAGGCAAACGAGTTGCTCAGCGCCCAGTCGAGCGGACGCCCCAGCCGCGCGCCGGGCAAGGCCAGGCGCAGCGGCGGCAGGGATTCATCGGGCACGCCATCCCACAGGTGCGGCGGCAGCAGGCCCTCGGCGTTATCGTCCTGCATCGCCAGCCAGCACAGGGCGGCCTCGATGGCGGCCGCCGCACCCAGCGCATGGCCCGTCAGCGGCTTGGTAGAGCTGACCATCGCCGTGGCGCCGAACAGGTCGGACACCACGCGCGCTTCCATCGCATCGTTCTGCTGCGTGGCCGTGCCGTGCAAATTCACGTAGTCGACTTGCGCCGCCGTGATGCGCGCGCGCGCCAGGGCCTGGCCAATAGCCAGGCGCGCGCCGCCGCCTGCGGGATCGGGCGCCGACATATGGTGCCCGTCGGACGATTCGCCCCAGCCGCGCAAGGCCACTGCGGCCGGCTGCGCCGTCATCAGGAACAGGGCCGCGCCCTCGCCGATATTGATGCCGTCGCGGCCCGCGCCCAGCGGATTGCAGCGCAGTTCGCTGACGGATGCCAGCGCGGAAAAACCGGCCACGGTAAAGCCGCACAGGGTATCGACGCCGCCCGTCAGCACGGCGTCGCACAAGCCCATGCGGATCAGGCGCGCCGCGCTGGCCATCGCCTTGGCGCTCGATGAACAGGCGCTCGAATGCACGAGCGCCGGGCCGTCGATGCCCAGTTCCTCGGCCAGCATCAGGGCCGGCGACGCCATCTCCTGCTGCCCATAATGAAAGGCGTCCGGCAAGCCGTCGCCCGCCACATGCTGGCCGATCGCGCCTTCCGTCTCGGCGATGCCCGACGTGCTGGTGCCGAGCACCACGGCCACGCGGTCCGCGCCGTAGCAGGCGATGGCCTGTTCCACGGCCGGGCGGATCTGCGCCAGCGCCGCCAGCGCCATCCGGTTGTTGCGGCTGCGCGCGGCGATGCCGTGCTGCGCCACCGATGGCAGGGCCGCATCGACCACACCCAAGGGCAGCATGCGCCCCGGCGTGTAGGTATCTACGGGCAGCACGCCGCTGTGCGCGGCAAACAGGCGCGCGCGCACCTCGTCGCGGCTGGCCCCCAGCGCGCAGACGATGCCGCAGTCATTCAAATACACGGTCAAGCCAGTCATTCAGCTTCCTTCCGGGGCGTTCTGTATCGTCAGGCGATAGCGGTAGCGCAGGTTGTCGAGCACCACCGTGCCGCTCCAGCGCGGCATGGCGCTGTAGTCGATCACCGTCACCGCCTCGTCATGCAGGAACAGGGTGCGGCGCAAGCCGCTGTCCTCGATGCGCCAGCCAGTCGGCAAGGCTTGCGCGATCGCCTCGCGCGGCCACAGGGTCAGTTGCATGTCTTCCAGCACGTCCTCGGCGCGCACCTGTGCCGGCAGCATCAGGTGGCGCCACGACGTCATCTCCTTGCCGTCGTAATGCAGCGACAGCACGCGCTGGCCGAACGCCAGTCCCACCAGATCCAGGTGCGACGGTTCCACTTCCAGCGCCGCATCGAGTTCGTCGATGCGCCCTGCCCGTTCGACGACCAGGTGCTGCTGCACGCTGACCGTGGCGCCCAGCGCGGCCGGCGCCAGTTTCAGGCCCAGGCGCGCCGGTGCCGAAGGAGGCGTGCTGGCGCAGCCGGCCAGTGCCAGCAGCAGTGCCGGCGCCCATCGTTGACAGTGCAAAAACATCAGGTTTCTCCTGCGGCATCGGCCGCGCTACGAGGATCGGCTGTGGCAAAGCACGGCGACAGCAGCCATACCAGCGCCGTGCCAATCAGCATGGTCAGGCCAAATGCCTGCAAGGCGGCCGTCTTGCTCAAGGCCAGCAAGCCGAAAGACAGAATGGTATTGGCCGCCGACAAGCCCACGGCCAGCCACGGCGTATTGTTGCGGCGATCCGGATGCTCCTGCATGAAGATGCCGTAATCGACGCCCACGCCCAGCAACAGCATCAGCGCCAGCACGTGGAACAGTTGCAGCGGCAGGTTCAAATAACCGAGCAAGGCCAGGGCCGCCACGCTGGCCAGCGCCGTCGGCGCCAGCACGCGCCAGGTACGGCGCCGGTAACGGGGCAGCAGCAAGCCGAACACCACCAGGTAGGCGCCCAGCACCACGGCGCCCATGTAGACGCGGTAGCGGCCCAGCACCGAAGAAATTTCACTGACTTTGTCGACCCACTGCACCCCGGGCATGCCCTCGCCCGCCTGCGCCAGCAGGGGAATGGCCGCATACTGCATGCCGCGCAAGGCGACGATGGAGGCATAGCCGCCTTCCACCTTGCCCAGCCACAGGTGGCGCCATGGCTCGCTGGCCGGCACCTTCAGGAAGGCATCGATCGACAGCGGCGCACCGGCTTGCGCCAACTGCGCGCGTACCTTACCGGCCCACTCGGGACCTTCATCGACGGACTGCGCCAGCAAGTCGAGCGCTGCGCCCGGCCGCAGGATGGCCGTGTCGAGCAAGGCCCGGCGCGCCGCCTGCGTCCGCAGCGAAGGCACCCAGTTCGACATGGCCTGGACGCCGCTGATGTGCTTTTGCGCGATCAGCGGCAGCAGGCGCTGCTTCAACACTTCCTCGCGCTGCAGCACGGCTTCCGCGCTGTCGCCGCGCACCAGGTAGAACTGCACCGGCGTGGGCCCATCGAGCAATTTGCTCAATTTGATCTGGTCGCGTATCAGGTGCGCGGGCGGCGTTTGCAGCAAGCGGATATCGTCGTTGACGCCCAGGCGACTGATGCCGAAGACGGCAAACACGGCGAACAGCACACCACCGATCAGGGTGGCGCGGTTGGCGCGCAGCAGCGGCCAGCGCGCGCGCGCCGCGCCGTAGCGCGCGACCAGGACGCCGCTTTTCAGGGTGCCGCCGCCTATCAGCGCGGGGAACCAGAACACCACCGTCAGCCAGGCAAACACCAGGCCCAGGGCGGAAAACACGGCCATGTGGCGCAGGCCGGGGAATGGCGTCAGGGCCAGGCCCAGGTAGCCGATGACGGCGGCCAGCAAGGTCAGGCACAGGCCCGGCAGCAAACGGCGCAGCAAGGCGCGCGAGTCGAGCGCCGGATCGGCGCCCAGGCGGTTGCATAGAAAGTAAATGCCGTAATCCTGCGCCACGCCGATCAGACTGGCGCCAAACACCAGGGTCATCAGGTGGACTTTACCGAACAGCAGCCAGCACACGGACAGGGAACCGAGGCAGCCGATGCCGATCGACAGCAGGATCAGCGCAATCGGCTTGACCGAGCGGAAGGTAAGCCACGTCAGCAGGATGATGCCGGCCAAAGAGCCCAGGCCGATGGTCGACATCTCGCCCGCCGCCTGGCTGCTGGCGGCAGCCGCATGCAGGATCACGCCGGCGCTGATGATGTCCGCGCCGGCAACGGCTTGCCGCGCCGCCGCCTCGGCTTGCGCCAGCACGGGCAGCGCGCTTTCCTGCGCGCCCAGCGAAAAGGCGGGCAGGCGCAAGGTCAGCGGCAGCAGCACATACTGGCGTTCGCCGTCGGCGACGAACAAATGGCCGTCGCGCGGCCGCACGGGGGTTTCCTGCGCGCGTTCCTGCACCCAGCCGCTGAACAGGCCGAAAGGATCGTCCTGCCAGGCGCCCAGTTTCGGCCCGCCGAAAGGACTGTAGAGCTGACTCAACGCCGAATCGCGCCAGAATGCGGGCGTTTCCTGGCGCAGCTGCGTTTCCTGCGGCGCCGTCAGCAGGGTCAATCGGTGCTGCTGGAACAGGGCCAGCCAGTCGTTCTGCGTCTGCTCGTCGAGCGGCGTGGACTGGAACAGGCCCGCGTGGCGCGCCAGCACGGCGCCGTAGGCGTCAGCCGCGCGCTTCGCATCGCTCCATTCGGCCGCGCCGACCAGCACCGCCACGCGCTGCTGCGCCGCGTCGACCATATGCGTAAACGATGCCTGCAGCACCGGGTCGCGCTCCTGCACCGGCAGCAAGGCAAGAATGTCGGTTTCGGGAGCGATGCGCTTGCCCAGCCACAGATAGGCGTTATGCGCGAGCAGCAGCGCCACCACCAGCGCCCAGGCGATCGCGAGCAGGCGCCCGGCGTTGCGGCCACGCTTCGTCAATGCGTTCAAAACAGGGCCGCCTCTTGCGCCGTGATGGCGGACGGTCCCGTTTCTATCGCTGAAAACACGATGCTCGTGCGGTCGCCGCTCGCTTCGCTGATGCTGATGTTTTTCACGAAGGCGCCGCCATCGAGGCGGATGCTGCCGATGGCCTTGGCCAGCGCCGGCTGGCGCGCCTTCAGCGCCACCTGCCAGGTGCCGCCATCGATGCTGCCGTCCACTTCAAACAGCGTATCGAGTTGCGCCAGGTCGCCGGCCAGCAGCGAAAACAGCACGCTGTTGATCATCTTGACCACCGGCTCCGTCTTCGCATCGAGGCGCATGGCCACGCGCTCGCCCTGGAAATGCACGATCTCATCACGCGTCAGGCGCAGGGTATTCGGAAACGGCTGCAAGGTGCGCCACAGCACACCTTTGCCGGCCACCACGCAAAAGCGGCCATTCGAGGCCAGCGCCTTCTTCATGCCCGCCAGCTGCTTTCTCTGGTCGAAACGGCCGCACAGCTGCTGCGGCTTGGCCAGCATGGCCTCGATCTTTGCCACGGGCGCGGCCGCGTGCAGCGGCGCCATCGCCATCAGGCACAGGCCTGCCAGCAAAACTTTGAATTGTCTTTTCATACGGCCTTCAATCCCAATTTTTCAAACAGTATCGGCGGCGAGGCAAAGCACATCTCGCCGCTGGCGATATCGACGGCCACCTGCGTCGTGCTGGCGCGGTTCAGGCGCTTGCCCGTCACGCTGTCGCTGACCAGGTACTCGATCTTCAAGCGGTCTTCCCACTCCACCAGGTCGGCGCGCAAGGTCAGGCGCTGGCCGAAGGTGGCTGGCGCCACATAGCGCAAGTGCATGTCGATCACGGGCCAGGCATAGCCGGAGGCTTTCATGTCGACGTAGTTGTAGCCGATGCTGTCGAGCAGCGCGCAGCGCACCACTTCCAGGTATTTCACGTAGCGGCCGTGCCAGACGATCTCCATCGGGTCCAGGTCGAAGAACTGCACCTGCATCTCCACCTCGGCGTGCCAGCGGCTGGGCGTGGCCTTCTTGCCGCGCACTTTATGCGTCTCAGTCATGCCCGGCTCCGTACAACGGCCACGCCTGGGCGCGCATGCGTTCGAGCAGCACGCGCAGTTCCGGGTCGAGCCGGCGGTCTTCCTCGACGGGTGCGATATCGGCGGCCAGCGCCTCCAGCATCGCCGCCAGCGCCGCTTGCGGCGGCACGTCGGGGCTGACCTTGCAGCGCAGCCAGACGCCTTGGCGCACGGTAATCAGCAAGGCCGCGGCCACCTGCTCGCACAGTTCCAGCACGCGCAGGCAGTCGCGCGCGGCGATGGTGCCCATGCTGACCTTGTCCTGGTTGTGGCATTCCGTCGAGCGTGAAAACACGGACGCCGGCATGGTCAGCTTCAGTGCTTCGGCCGTCCAGGCGGAGGCGCTGATCTGCAGCGCCTTCAGGCCGTGGTTGATGGCCGCGCGCGGCCCCGTGGCGCCAGACAGGTTGGCCGGCAAGCCCTGGTTGTAGCGGCTGTCGACCAGCAAGGCCATCTGGCGGTCCAGCAAGTCGGCCAGGTTGGCCACCGTATTTTTCATGCTGTCCATGGCGAAGGCGATATGGCCGCCGTAGAAATGGCCGCCATGCAGCACGCGCTCGCCTTCGGCGTCGATGATCGGGTTGTCGTTGGCGCTATTGAGTTCATTCTCGATCGACGAACGCAGCCACGGCAAGGCGTCGGCCAGCACGCCGATCACGTGCGGCGCGCAGCGGATCGAGTAGCGGTCCTGCAGCCGTTTGCCATTACGCTCCCAGGAATCGGTGGGCAAATCGGCGCGCAGCCAGGCCGCCACTTGCTGCATGCCGGGATGCGGCTTGACGGAGAACAGGGTTTCATCGAAATGGTGCGCGTTGCCGTCGAGCGCAAACGAGGCCATGGCCGTGATGCGTGTCGTCAGGCGCGTCAGGTATTCGGCGCGCTCATACGCGAGGCAGGCCAGCGCCGTCATGACGGCCGTACCGTTCATGATCGCCAGGCCTTCCTTAGGACGCAGGCGCAGCGGCGTGATGCCCGCTTCGCGCAGCGCCTGTTCGGCCGCCACCTGTACCCCGTCGCGCCACACTTCGCGTTCGCCGCACAATACGGCCGCCAGGTAGGACAGCGGCGTCAGGTCGCCGCTGGCGCCGACCGAGCCTTCGGACGGGATCAGCGGCAGCAGGCCCGCATCGAGCAGGCGCGCGATCTGCGCCAGCAGTTCCACGCTGACGCCGGAGAACCCCTTGGAGAGCGACGCCAGGCGCGTGGCCATGATGGCGCGCGTCTGCGCCGGCGTGAAGAATTCGCCCAGGCCGCAGCCGTGATAGGTGTACAGGTGGTGCGGCAGTTCGGCCACCAGTTCCGGCGGCACGGTCACCGTGCACGAATCGCCGTAACCAGTGGTCACGCCATAGATCGTGCCATCCTCGCGCAGCAGGCGGTCGAGAAAGTCGGCGCCGCGCGCGATCGCCGCCAGAAAGACGGGGTCGCTGGACAGTTCGGCGCTGGCCCGGCCATGCGCGATATCGGTAATGTCTTCGATGCGCAACCGCTCGCGGTCGAAGCGGACGGCGCGCCGGGTGTTTTTCAGGTCAGCGAGTTGCATCGGGAGTATCCAGTCTTGAAGTATCGGGGAGTTGCCAAAAATCGTAGAAATTGAACCATTCGAGCGGCGCGCGCAGGCAGTGGTATTGCAGGCGCACCGCATAGGCGGCCGCCAGTTCGGCCAGCATCGCCTCGCGTGCCTTGCGCGGCAGGTGCAGCGACTCGCGGAACAGTTCGAAATGCACTTCCGAGCGTTGGCCGATGCGCATGGAAAACAGCAGATACACCGGGCATTGCAGCACGCTGGCCAGCACATACGGGCCGATCGGAAAGGCGGCCGGCTGGCCCAGGAACGGCGCCACCGCCACGCGCGGCTGCGGCGAGACGGGAACGCGGTCGCCGGCGATCACCACGAACTCGCCTTGCGCCACCTTTTCCGCCAGCAGCATGGCCGTGGCAGGCGTGATTTCCGTCACCTGCATCAGATTGAGCTGGCTGTCCGGATTGAGGCGCTCGAGCATGCGGTTGAACGCCTGCGCATGGCGCGTGTGCACGAGCACTGTCAGTTTCAGGCGCGTATTGCGCTGCGAGAGTACGCGGCACAAATCCAGGTTGCCCAGGTGGGCGCAGATCAGCAAGGCGCCGCGCCCCTCGTCCAGGCAGCGGTTGACGCCATCGTCGCCGTCGACGCCGTACAGGCTCACGCTGCGCGTGTCGTACAGGCCGCCCCATAGCAGCATCTTGTCGAGGATGGTTTCGGCAAACGTGGCGAAGTGCCGCAGCACGCTCAGGTTTGCCGGGCCGCCGCAGGCCACGACGCGGCGCAAGTAGCTGCGCGACACGCGGCGCGCACGCGGCTTGGTCAGCACGTACCACGCCAGCACCGGGTACAGCACGATGCGAAAAGGCCAGCGGCCGAAAACGCGGCAGATCCAGAACAGCAGGCGCATGCCGGCCACGAAGCTGACTTCATTGAAGCCGGACCAGTGTCCGCGCGACGGCTGCGGTGCCGCCGTCATCGCGCGCGCCAGTGGCGGGCCAGCAGGCGCGGTGCGCGCCACAGCATGCCGAAAAACAGACGCGCGTGCATGCGCGAAATGAGCACGTTGTCGCGCCACAGCTCAAAATGCGAGACGCCGTCGCTGGGGTAACCGACGCGCGTGGGCAGATTCTCCATCGACAAACCATCCCAGTACAGGCGCACCAGCACATCGGTGTCGAAATTCATGCGTTGTCCCAGCTGGCACTTCTCTTCCAACGCCATGAAAGACGCCAGCGGATAGACGCGAAAGCCGCACATGGAATCGCGAATCTGCAGCGACAGGGTATTGATCCATACCCAGACGTGCGTCGCATAGCGGCCGTAGTAGCGCGCCCTGGGTACCGAAGCGTCGTACACGGGGTAGCCAACCACCACGGCCGCCGGCGTGGCTTGCGCCTGCGCCAGGAAGCGCGGCACATCGTCCGTTTCATGCTGGCCGTCGGCATCGATCTGCAGCGCATGGCTGTAGCCGTGCGCATGCGCGTGGCGGCAGCCCGTCAGCACCGCCCCACCCTTGCCCTGGTTGTGCGCATGGCGCAGCAGGGTCACGCGCAAAGGATGCGCGGCGGCCAGCGCATCCAGGGTGCGCGCGCCGGCGTCAAAGCTGCCGTCGTCGACAAGGATCAGCGGCACGCCATGCGGCAGCAGGCGCTGCACCACAGCGCCGATCGCGTGTTCATGATTGAACACGGGAATCACGATGCACGGTTGAAAACGCACTTCAGTCACTGTGCGCTCCGGCGCGGCCAAAGCGCAGCAGCGAATGGCAATAGCCGATACCGTCGCGCGTGGTCAACAACTCCAGGCCGGCCGCTTGCGCCAGGCGGATGTAATCGGTGCTCTGGTAAATCTTGCTGTTACCGCTGGCCATGGCCGTGAAGTATGGCGAAGTGTTAATCAGGCAGTAGGCGGCGATATCGTACTGCTGGCGATCCCAGAAGGTATCCATGATCAGCACCTGCCCGTTCGGCCCCAGCGCCAGCGCCACGCGGCGCAGGATGCTGGCGATGGCAGGCTCGCTGAAACAGCTGAGAAATTGGCTCATCCAGATCAGATCCATGCCGGCCGGCAGGGGCGCCGCGTCGTCGAGCAGGTCGCAGGCGTGCAAATGCGCCCGCTCACGCACGCCGGCATCGGTGAGAGTCTGGTCGGCCACCGCCAACTGGCGCTCCAGGTCGACCAGGTGCAGTTCCACGCCCGCATGGTAGGCCAGCGCCGCACTGGCGAACTTGCCCGTATTGGCGCCGATGTCCATGATGCGGCGCGGCGCCGTGGCAAAGACGTCCGGGAATATCTCGGGGAACGAGGTATCCGAATAATGGTGGTCAAAGGCGAACCAGCTGCCCTTGGCCGGCTCCGACAGGGCAGACAGGCCCTGGTACAGGGTAGGCCATTCGCCCAGCGCGGCCAATCCCAGCGGCTGCTCGGCGTCGAGCGAACGGTCCAGGTCAAACAAGCCCTGGTAGCAAACGTCATGCATGAAGTCCAGGTTGACCTGGGTGATGCTGTCCGTCAGCATGCAAAAACCGACTTTATCGAGCACATACGCGCCGTCACGCAGCGAGACGACGCCGGCCGACAGGCACGATTCGAGCGCCACCTTCAGCGCATATTCCGTCCAGCGGCCGCTGGCGGCCATCTCGGCCACACTCAAGCCGCTGTGGCCTGTATCGGCCAATGCCTGCAGCATGCCGCGCTTCCAGGCATAGCGCACGCATTGAAAGACGACGGGACCGAAAGCGATTTTTTGCGCCTCGAAACGGGCGGCAAAGGCGGTCTGGCGTTCGGGTGAGAATTTTTTATCTAACATGCGCTCGCTGCTGGAGTGGGTGTATCGGCGCCGCCATCGGGAACGGCAGCGGCATTCGGGTGAAACAGGATGCGGCCGCTGGCATGCTGGCCGGCGTCCGACAGATAACGAAATTGCAGGCTGGCCTTGAGCGCGTCGTATTCCAGCGCCAGCCGGACCGGCCGGTCCGGCAGCACCGGCTGCTGGAATTTCAGCGCATGCATGGCGCGGAACCGCGCGGGCAGGTCCAGGTGCTGGCGCGCGAAGTGCAGCGCCCACTCCACTTGCACCACGCCGGGCAGCAAGGGTGCGCCCGTGAAATGGCCGTCAAAATAGAACAGGTTCGCCGGCACGCGCAGCTGGAACAGCAACCGTGGCGTTTCGCCGTCGGCCGAACGCTCGATCAGCCGCGCATGCGGCAAGCGGGGTTTCTCGAGCAATGCCAGCAACAGCGCCTGCGTCGTCTTGCCCTGCGCATTGACGGGCAATTGTTCCAGGTAGCGCCAGCGGCGCGGCATGGCAATGGCGTCGACCTGCCCACCCAGCGCCGTTTGCAGCTGGCGGTTCAGGGCCAGCTTGCCTTCGGCATCGAGCAGCGCACGGCCAGCGGCGCTGCAGACGACAAAGGCGGCCACCTTCTGACGCTCGCCGGCCGGCGCATCGCACAGCAGCACGCGCGCGTCCAGCACCAGCGGCGTGGCCAGCAATGCCGCTTCGATGGCATTGAGGGAAATGCGTTTTTCTTCGATCTTCACGATGCGGTCGCTGCGTCCCAGCAGCTGGAAGCGTCCTGGCGCCGTTTCGCGCGCGCGGTCGGCCAAACATAGCCAGCCATCGTCGGCCAAGTGCGCCGAACGCACTTCCAGCGCGCCGTCAGCCATCAGGCGCCAGTCGACGCCGGGAAAACCCTGCCAGCTCTCGTCGTCAGGGCGCTCCGGCACGCGCTGGCGCCAGGCTACGCCGCCGGTCTCCGAGCTGCCAAAGATTTCGCGCGGCACGCGGCCCAGCAAATGTCCCGCAGCCAGCGCGCTGTCCAGGGCCAGCGGCCCGCCCGAGGAAAACACGGCCCGCAGCTGCGCGCGCGCGCCGGACCAGTCGATGTGTTCCGGCAGGCGTTTCAGGTGCGCGGGGCTGGCGGCCAGCACGCACGGACCGCGCGCCAGCAAGGCAGCCAGCTGTTCCGGGTAGTCCACGCTGTGCGCATGCACGGCACGCCCGGCCGCCAGCGGCCACAGGACCTTGAACAGCAAGCCGTAGATATGCTGGTGCGAGACGGTGGCGACGACGGCCGCGCCATCGGCGTGTTCGCCAAACAGCTGCTCCAGCGTGGCCACCTCGCTGGCCAGCTGCGAGAGCTTTTTCGGGATAGCTTGCGCCGCGCCCGTACTGCCCGAGGTGTACACCACCAGCGCCGGGAAATCGTCGGCGAGTTGCGTCCACGCACGCTCGGCCAGGCTGTCCGATGGCGGCGGCAGCGGCGCATGCGCTGCCGGGAACTGCCCCAGGAAACCGTCCACGGACGTAGCCAGCGAAGCGCAGCTGGCCGGCAGCGTATCGGCCGGCAGCCAGACGGTCTTGCCCGCTTGCCAGGCGCCCAGCAAGGCGGCACCAAACTCGATGCTGTCGTCCAGGTACAGGGCGAAATGGCGGCCTGCCTGGCCTTCCAGCAAGCCGGCCCAGGCGGACATGCGCGCCGCAAAGTGCGCGTGATCGAGCACCGCGCCATCGCGCCAGCCTACGGGCATGGCCGGCGGGCGGCCATGCATGAACAGCGCAAGACGCGCCAGCGGGGAAATCGGCGGATGTGCGTCAGGCAGAGTAGCTTGCGGCAGGGAAGATTCAGACATGGTGCAAACGCTTAAAACGCAGGCGGACGAGATACTCGCCGCCAAATAACAGGGCCATCAGGACATAGGCGATGACGCCCGTGTACAGTGACCAGACGGCTTCGCTGGCCCACAGTGCCGTACCCAGCGCGATAGTGCCATTGACGATAAAAAAAACGCACCAGACTTGCGTCACGCGGCGCGTATAGCGCACGGCGGCGGGCGGAAAATCCTTCTCGCGCAAGCGCGCCAGGCGTTCCACCACCGACGGCGGTGCCCACAAGCTGTAGCCGAAGGTAGCCAGCAAGACGACGTTGACCAGTACCGGATACAGTTTCAGCGGCAGCAGCAGGTTGCGCCACAGGGCGATGGCGGCCAGCAGCAGCGCGGCGGCCACCGACCAGCGCGCGGCGCGCTGCAGCTTCAGCGCGGGCAGGCGGCAGGCGGCGGCCAGCAACAGCAACAGCGCCAGCCAGCGCGGCTCGACCTGGCCGTGACCGAACCAGATCGCCAACGGATACAGTACGGTCAGCAGCAACGCGACGGCATTGAGCAGCACGCGTTATGCCGCCTGTTCCGACACCGACATCGCGCGCAGCGCCTCGACCACATCGTCGATCGTGCGGATGGTCTTGAACACTTCCGGCTGCAGGCGCTTGCCCGTCAGCTGCTTCAGCTTGACCGCCAGGTCGACCGCGTCGATGCTGTCGATATCGAGTTCGGCATACAGATTCGACTGCGGCGTCAGCGCCGCCGGGTCGAGCTCGAACATTTCGGCCAGCAGCTGCACCACCCATGCGTACAATTCATCGCGGCTCATTGCGCTCATATCTACCATTTTGCTGCTCCTTACTTCTTTCTGTGAGTGTCAACCATGGCCGCCAGCGCCCGTACCGAGGCAAAGTGGCGACGCGTATCGGCCGAATCGGCCGACAGGGAAATGCCGTATTTTTTTTGCAGGGCGACGCCCAGTTCCAGCGCATCGATCGAATCGAGTCCCAGGCCCTCGACAAACAGGGGCGCATCCGTATCGATATCGGCAGCGCTCACGTCTTCCAGTTGCAGCGCATCGATGATCAGTTCCTTCACTTCTTGTTCAAGCATGTTGTTCCTGTTTCCCGCTAAAGTAATGTTGCAAATGAGTGGTCAAGGTACGCGCCGCCATCACGTCGCTGGCGCCACCGCCGGTAAACTCGCCGATCGCCAGGTCGTCCTGCACGGCGATCTCGAAATGCGCACGGCGGGCCGGCACGCGCCACCATGGCTCGCCCTTGCCCAGGGTTCTGGGCAGGCAACGTATCAGCACGGGCGTCACGTCGCGGCGGCCGCGCACGGCGATATTCGCCGCGCCCCGCTTCAGCACGACCTCGCCGCTGCATGGCGTGCGCGTGCCTTCCGGGAAAATGATCAGGTTGTTGCCGCGCTCCAGCGATGCCAGGCAGGCGTCCACCAGTTCGGCGCCGCCCGTGTTATTGATATAGCCTGCCGCGCGCACGGGACCACCCGTAAACGGGTTATTCCACAAATCGGACTTGACGATGCAATCGGCCTGCTTGACATACGCCATCAGGAAAATCGTGTCGATCAGGGTCGGATGATTGGCCAGGATCAGCAAGCCGCCGCGTTCCAGCTTGTCGAGACCGTGCAAGTCGTAGCGCAGTACGCCGAGAAAACGCATCAGACCGATGTACAAGCGAAAACTCCAGCGGATGATGGTGCGCGCGCAGGCAATGCGCGTCTCGCGCCGCCACACCAGCATCTGCAGCACGGGAAACACCAGCACGCGCAGCAACAAGCCACCGAGGCCGAAGGCGGCAAAACTGAGCGCGGTCGCGATGGTACGCCAGCCTATCGACAGGCCGGTACGGACAGCCTTCAGCCTATGCATGACGGCTCCAGCACCATGCCTGGCGGTTGGCCGCATGCTCGAACGTGCGAGCCTCGCCGAGCATGAATCGCAATACGGCCAGGCTGCCCGGCATGGCGCCGGCGGCCACCGCCAACGCGTCATCACTGCCGCGGGCGCGCCACGTCAGGCTGAAAGCGGTGCCAGGGGTAGCCTCGGCCTGCAGCAGCCAGGCAAACGCATGCGACTGCTCATGGCAGTCTTCAAAAGCTTCGAATGGCACCGGCAAGGGACACTCCGCCAGCACCAGCAATACCTGCGCAGCGCCATCGGCCAGCAAGCCGCACGCCTCGATCACCGCGGCTTCGAGGCTGGCCGCACCGGCAGCGATGGCCAGCTGATTCGCCGTATCGGCGCGGGCGATGGAAAACAGGCCTGCGCTGGCATTGTGCACGGCCATGCCAAATGCCGTCGGCGACAGGGGTTCGCCCTGGGCCAGCGCCGACAACAGTTCGACGGCGCGCGCCACCTCGCCATGGCGGGAACAAAAGACGAGCGGAATATCACGCTGTTCGCCGAGGCAGGCGTACGCCACTTCGAGCGCCATCTTGCCCAGCTGACCGGCGCGGCGGCGCAGCATCGGCGTCATCGCACGCACGCCCGGCTCGCCAGCAGCAGCAATCGGTGCGACGGGCAAGGTGCTTTGCGCCCACGCGCGCCATTGCTGCGGCGTTTCCAGGCCTGGCGCCCATGCGGCATGTCTGACAATTGAAAAACGGACACCGTCGGTGCGCATATGCATATCCCTGAGCTCAAAAAAGGCGAACTCACGTCAAAACTGCGCAAAAAGCCTCGCCGGCGTTCTTTTCAAATTATAAACGAAGGAAGTAAAAATAACTAAAATAAATGGCCGTGGAGCAACTTTTTAAATGCAAATACAAAATCCATCTTTTAAAGTTTGACCTCACTTTAGTTACTATTTGCAACATTCACATCGATTATTTTCAATGGGAGAATAAGCATTCTCCGGCAAACCGCCGGCATTCTCGGAACGGGTGTTTTTTTATCCATGATCAAAACAAGGTGCGCATACCACAAAGTGGAGCGTTGTTTTTAGATAACACACTCAACATGGCGCAATGGCGCGGAAAATACGGTCGCCGGGCATGACTGGCCAGTGCGTCGCCAGGATGAAATGCCCTGGAAAAACGGGCAGCCACATATTACCCACGCATGGCTTAAAGCAGGTGCGCGGCAAGGACGATACAGAGCGTTTGCTTTATGCCAGTTCCAGCCGGCCGATTCAACTCTGGCGGCTTTACATATCAGCATGAAAAAACATGAAACGCCGTGACGATGGGCGCGCCCATATGCAGGGTCTTGGCTGTCAGCGACATATTGGCGACGCCATCGGACGAGGTGGCCAGGATGGCCTTGCAGGGATGGATGCCCTGCCAGTGCGACAAGGCCAGCCCGAAGGGCAGCGACCAGCAGCATCAAGAAGCTGCACCGAGCCGCGCCGGCCATGTAGCGGGGAGCAGTATGCAGGAAGGCGAGGCCAAAGCATGTATCCAGGGCCAGGGCGATGACGATGAACAGGGAGTCCGTGCGATCATCAATCCGGGCAGGCGCAACAGATGGTGGCGCCCGCCAATCCGGTGACCAGTGCCGCACAGGAAGGGCAATATACTGTGCGCCAGCATGGCCACCTCGCCAACGTTAAAACACCCAGAGCTTATCGGCCGGCATGTGCAGCCAGTACTTGCCCGCTTCGAGCTTGTGGCGCGAATAGGCGCGCAGGCTGATGTTTTCGGCGCCGCCGCGCTCGAACAGGCATTCCCAGCGGTCGCCCAGGTACATGCACGTCAGCAGCGGCAGCTCGATGGCGTTGTCGACCTGCGTGGCGCTGATCTTGACTTCCTCGACGCGTATCATGGTGGTCACCTCCGTGCCCACGTTGGCGCCGCGCGCCACGCCCTGCATGGACACGCCATCGACCTGCAGGCGCACCTGATTGCCTTCGCGCTGCACCACCTTGCCGGGCAAGCGGTTGTTACTGCCCATGAATTCGGCCGTGAACAGGGTGTCCGGCGTTTCATACATGCTTTGCGGCGTGCCCTGCTGCTCGATCTTGCCGTTATTCAGCAGCAGGATACGGTCGGAAATGGCCATCGCCTCGCCCTGGTCATGCGTCACCATCAGGGCCGACAGGCCCAGACGCACGATCAGTTCGCGCAGGAAGGCGCGTGCTTCCTCGCGCAGCTTGGCGTCCAGGTTGGACAGCGGTTCGTCGAGAAGGATCACGGGCGGGTTGTACACCAGCGCGCGGGCGATCGCCACGCGCTGCTGCTGGCCGCCGGACAGCTGGTGCGGATAGCGTTCGCCCAGGTGGCCCAGGCCCAGCTGCGTCAGCACTTCCTTGATGCGCGCGGCGATTTCCGTGCTGCCCATCTTGCGCAATTTGAGGCCGTAGGCGACGTTGTCGAACACGGTCTTGTGCGGCCACAGCGCGTACGACTGGAACACCAGTCCCAGGTTGCGGTGCTCGGCCGCCATCTCGAAATGCTTCGCGCCATCGAAAACATTGCGCTCGCCGATCTGGATGGTGCCCGCCTTCGGGCTTTCCAGGCCGGCGACGGCGCGCAGCAAGGTGGTCTTGCCGCTGCCCGAAGGCCCCAGCAGGGCGACCACTTCGCCTTTTTTCAGGTGCATCGAGACACCCTTCAGGATCTGGTTGGCGGAAGCGCCGGTGCCGTAGTCGAGGTACAGCTCATTGACGGTCAATTCATTCATGATGTGGTCTCAGTCTTTGTATTTAGTTATGCGGCTCAGTTGTGTAACTTCACGCCAAAGCGCAGCGCGATGCCCAGGCCGATGGCCACCAGGGTGATATTGATGAAGGACAGCGCCGCCACCAGATCGGTCGAGCCGCCCGCCCACAGCGACACCAGCATGGCGCCGATCACTTCCGTGCCCGGCGAGAGCAGGTACACGCCCGTCGAATATTCGCGCTCGAAGATCAGGAACACCATCAGCCAGGCGCCCAGCAAGCCGTATTTGATCAGCGGCAGGGTCACGTCGCGTGTCACCTGGCCACGGTTGGCGCCGACGGCGCGCGCCGCCTCTTCCAGCTCCGGTCCCACTTGCAGCAGCGCCGTGGAAATCAAACGCATGCCGTAGGCCATCCACACCACCGAATACGCGAGCCACAGGGCGAAGATCGTCGAGCGCACTTCGCGCAGCACGGGGATCACATGGCCGCTCAGCCACAGGGCCACGCCGTTGTCCATGCCCTTCAATATGCCGTCGAGCCAGGCCGGCACGAACAGGAATACCCACAGGAACGACAGGCCGGCGAGCAAACCCGGCACGGCGCGCGGCACCAGCACGCTGTAGTCGAGCAGGCGCGTGATGCCGTCCTGCTTGCGGTGCATGGCCAGCGCGATGAAGCTGTAGCAGCCCACGGCCAGCGCGCCGCCGACGACGCCGATCAGGATGGTGTTGACGATGCCGCGCACCAGCGATGGCTGGTCGAAAATGTCGCGGAAGTGCTGCAAGGTCAATACGTCGGCCAGGTGCACGCCCTCGCCCCAGTACTGCACGAAGGAGCGCAGCACGATGCCGCTCAAAGGCAGGATGATGGTGAAGATCAGCCAGCCTGCCAGCAAGGCAAACGCCAGCCACTTCCAGCGGCCCAGCGGCATCGCCTTGCTGCGCGCGCCCTTGCCCTTGATCGACACATATTTGTTGGCGGACTTGAGCAGCCAGCGCTGTATCATCACCAGCGGCATGGTCACCATCACCAGGCAGACGGCGACGGCGGCCATCAGGTGGTACGACGGCGTGCCGAGTTTATTCGTCAGCTTGTACAGATAGGTCGGCAGCACCAGATGGCCTTCCGGATCGCCGAGCACCAGCACCAGGCCGAATACTTCGAAGCCGAGGAAGAACACCAGCACGCCCGCATACGCCAGCGCCGGCATGATCATCGGCAGCGACACGTTGAGCATGACCTGCACCGGCGAAGCGCCGGCCACGCGGGCCGCCTCTTCCACGTCCGAACCCAGGCTTTTCAGGGCTGACGAGGCATACAGGTAGACGTGCGGCACGTGCGTCAGGCCGGCGATGATGACGATGCTGGTGAAGGAATAAATATTCCAGGGCACGAAGCCGAACAGCTCCTTGGCCCAGACCGAGTAAAAGCCCACGGGTCCCATCGACACGACGTAGCCAAAGCCCATCACCATCGGCGAGACAAAGATCGGCACCAGCAGCATCGGCGCCACCCAGCCGCGGCCAGGCAAATCCGTGCGCACCATCAGGAAGGCCAGCATGCCGCCCAGCGGCACGGCGATCACGGTCAGGCCGCAGGCAAGCATCAGGCCATTCTTGAAGGCCATCGAGAAATCGGGATCATCGAAGATGAAACGATAGGAATCAAAGCCGAATTCGCGCACCGGCATGAAAAACGGCGCGTTCAAAAAGCTCTGGTAAAAAATCAGGAACAGCGGCAGGAAAATGGCGACCATGGTGATCGCCACGACCACGCCGCGCGGCCAGTTCAGGCGCGACAAGGGAGAGCGCGACCGTGCAGGCAGCGGCAAGATAGCAGTTTGCATGATGAATCCAATGAATGAAGGGTACGGCATCCGTCCGCGGGCACGCGCCTGCGGACGGCCAGAACGGCGTTACTTCTTGCCGGCTGTTTCTTTCCATTGCTTGAGGAATGCCATGCGCTTGGCAGGTCCCAGGAATTGCAGGATGATCGGATGCACCGGCACCGGCTTGACATTGGCCGCGCCGATTTCCTTGATCAGGTCCGCCGAGGTGGTCTCGCCCGTGACGTCGGCGCGGATGGCGAACAGCTTGGCGCCGTTCGCAATGATGGTCTGGCCGCGGTGCGACAGGATGTAGTCGAGCCACAGCTTGCTGGCGTTGACGTTCTTCGCGTTCTTGTTGATGAACTGCACGCGCGACAGGATCAGCGTGTAATCCTTGGGCAGCACCACGCCGATCGACGGATCGGTCTTGGCCCGCACCAGGGCGTAGGAGCCCAGCACGTTGTAGCCGATCAGGTTTTCGCCCGACGAAATACGCTCCATCATGGTGCCCGTCGACGACTGCACGCGCACCTTGGCCGTGCCAAACGCGTTTTGCAGCGCCAGGAACTGCGGATATTCCTTCGCGTCCTGCGCCATGAACATGAAGCCCACGCCCGACTTTTCGATGTCGTAGGTGGTGACCTTGTCCTTGAATTTCGGCGTGGCGATCAGCTTGACGAAGTCGTCGTGGTTCTTCGGCACTTCCTTCGGATCGAGCAAACGCTTGTTGTAGACGATGGCGGCAGGCTCGAACGTGGTGCCGTAGGCCTGGTCGTCCCACATGGCCCAGCCGGGAATCTTGCCCGCTTCGACCGACTTGTATTTCAGGGCGTAGCCATCGGAGGCCAGGCGCATCTGCAAGTCCATCGCCGATGACCACATCACGTCGGCCGTGTTGCCGCCGGCGGCCACTTCGGAAATGAAGCGGTTGTACACTTCCGTCGAATTCATGTCGTTGTATTCGACCGAGATGCCGGGATACAGGGCGCTGAAATCCTTGATCAGCGGCGCGGCGGCCTTGCTGTCGGTGGCGCTGTAGATCACCACCTTGCCTTCCTTCTTGGCCGCGTCGATGATCTTCTGGTAATCGGCCGGATAACCTGCCGGCACCTGCGCGAAAGCGGCGCCGGTGCTACCCGCGAAAGCGGCGGCCAGGGCGATGGCGAGAATGGTTTTGGTTTGCATGGTTTGTCTCCGTCTGTGATTGTTGTTTGGTTTGCTATTGGATTCAGCGCATCAGGCCCAGTTCGGCCGCCTGCCTGGAGTAGCGTTCGACTGCCTGGTTCACGTACTGCGTCAATTTGTCGCCCGTCAGCGCGAACGGATACATGCCCGATTGCGTGCGCCACTGGGCAAACTGCGGCGTGGCCATCGCACGGTCGAACGTGGCCACCCAGCGCTGGTAATCCGCTTCCGGCACTTGCGGCCCCATCCACAGGCCGCGGATGATGGGCCAGACCACGTCGACGCCCTGCTCGCGCGCCGTCGGCACGCTGGCCAGCACGCCGGGCAAGCGCTTTTCCGACAGCACCGCCAGCACGCGCGCATGGCTGTCGCCCGCGTTCAGGGTCGCTTCCGACGTGTCGCCCGACATCACCTGCACGTAGTTGGCCTGCATCGCCGTGAAGATCTCGCCGCCACCTTCCAGCGCCACGAAGCGCAGCACTTTCGGGTCGATGCCGGCCTTGCGCGCCACCAGCGCCATCTTCACCCAGTCCTGGCTGCCGATGGTGCCGGACACGCCGATCAGCACCTTGTCGGGGTGGCGCTTGAGCGCGGCGATCAGGTCGGCCAGGCTCTTGTAGGGCGAGTCGCTGCGCACGGCGATCATGCCGTAGTCGGCGCCCAGCGCCGCCACCCAGCGCACGTCGCCCGTCTTGGCGTTGCCGAACTTGCCTTGCGCCAGGTTCAGCAGCGAACCACCCGAAAACACCACCAGGGTGTTGGCTTCGGCACGCCGGCGCTGCGACCCCATCGAGCGCCACGCCACCGCGCCGATGCCGCCCGGCAGATAGCTGATGCGCACCGAGGACGCGAACGGCGCTGCCGCCGCCGGATCGGGCTGCAGCAGCCCTTTCTGCGCCAGCTTGCAGGTCAGGTCCATGGCGCCGCCCGGCTTGGACGGCACCACGCAGTCGACTTCAGGCGCGGCCGCTGCCGCCAGCGCGGGCAGCGGCGCAAACGACAACAGCAACGACAGGAACGCGGTGCGCAGCATGCTCATGCCTTAAAAGCGGTGCTGGATGCCGGCGATCAGGCCGCGCTGCGTGTCGCCGAAACCGGCGTCGTCACGCGACAGGCTGACCAGCTGGTTGTGCTTGGCCTTGGCGTAGGCGCCCGCCACATACAGGTCGGTGCGCTTGGACAGGGCATAGCGCACGCGCGCCACGTACATGATCGGATCGGCATTGAGGTTGGCGGCCACGTTTTTCACGTCCTGGTAGTAGATCACGCCCGTCAAGGTGACGACCGGCGTGGTCTTGTAGCTGACGCCGCCCCAGTACAGGGTGCCGCGCACGTCGGCCTTGCCGGCTGCCGCAGGATCGAGCTTGTAGTCGCGCGCCGCCGCCTGCACTTTCCACGGGCCGTCGTCATACATGGCGCCCAGGTGGTAGACGGTGGTCTTGTCGCGCGCGCCGCCGGCGATGGTGTTGCCGTTGACCTGTTCATACGTGGCCAGCAGGCTGACAGGACCGGTCTTGTAGGTGACGGCCGTGGACAGCTTGGCGCTGTCCGAATTGCCCGTCGACTGTTCGCCGAAACCGTACGATGCGCCGTAGCTGAAGCCGCCCGTCTTGCCCGAGTACTTGACCATGTTGTCGAAGGCCGTCGTCATGCCGTATTTGCTCGGCCCCGTCGCGTTTGCCGAAGTGGCCCACGAGTAGAACGGCGCATACGCCATCGGATCGAACGGCAGCACGAAATCGTACACGGTGGTGAACGAACGTCCCAGCACGACGCGGCCAAACGCGCCTTCCAGGCCCACGTTGGCCTGGCGCTTGAACAGCGCGCCGTCGGCCGCGCCCGTGTCGACCAGGATGCCGCCTTCCAGATTGAAGACGGCTTTCAGGCCGCCGCCCAGGTCTTCGCTGCCCAGGATGCCCCAGCGCGAGGTGTTCATGCCGCCGGAGCTCACTTGCGTCATCGAGCTTTTGTTCGGACCGGCGTTGCTGGTGTTGCTGATGCCGGCGTCCAGGCGGCCGTACAGGGTGACGTTCGACTGGGCGTGGGCGCTGCCGGCTGCGGCGAGTACCGCCATGGCGGCCAGCGAGAATGCGGTTTTCTTCATGTAAAGTGTCTCCCTTAGATATAGTTATTGGTGATATGCCTGATCAATTTCATGAATCAGGATCACACTATATGATCGTGATCCTTTCAATTCGCTTTCAGACTGACAGGTGTCGTCCGCCAGCCACAAGGAGGACAAACTTATTCATCGCCGCCCCTGTCGGCGCGGCGCCAGCAGGCTTACACTGTATCGTTTCAACCGAATGGCGGAGACCATGCGCATATTACTAGTGGAAGATCATCTGGAGCTGTCGCACTGGCTGGCAAAGGCCCTGCGCGACGCGCACCTGACGGTGGAGACCGCCCACAACGGCGCCGATGCCGACGCCCTGCTGCATACGCAGGAATATTCTTTGGTGCTGCTCGACCTGACCCTGCCGAAGATGGATGGCCTGGACGTGCTGCGCCGCCTGCGCGCGCGCGGCGGCACGCGCGGCAAGACTCCCGTCATGATACTCACGGCGCGCGGCGGCCTCGATGAAAAAGTACAGGGCCTGAACCTGGGCGCGGACGACTACATGGCCAAACCGTTCGAACTGGCCGAACTGGAAGCGCGCGTAAAAGCCCTGCTGCGACGCAGCCAGGGCAACGAAGCCCTTGTGCACACCTGCGGCGCCCTCAGTTTCGACACCGTCACGCGCATGTTCAGCTATGGCGGCGCGGCGCTGGCGCTGACGCCGCGCGAACACGCGGTGCTCGAAGCGCTGATCACGCGCTCGGGGCGCGCCGTCTCGAAGGAAAAACTCTTCGACGAAGTCTTCGCGCTGGCCGACGACGCCAACCTCGACGCCATCGAACTGTACATCCACCGCGTGCGCAAGAAACTCGAGAACGGCGTGGAAAGCGGCTCGCCCGACGGCGCCGTCATCACCACCCTGCGCGGCATCGGCTACCTGCTGCAGCCGCGCAGCGCGATGGCGCCGGCCGCGCCAAAATGACCGAGCGCGCCCCACGCCCGCCCCTGCTGGAACGCCTGCGCCGGCGCCGGGCGCAGGGCCGGCCGCTGGGCAGTTTGCGCAGCCAGCTGCTGCGCTGGCTGCTCATCCCGCTGGTGATGCTGGTGCTGCTCGATGCCGTTTTTGTCTACCGCAATGCGCTCGACGCAGCCGACATGGCCTACGACCGCTCCCTGCTGGCGTCGACGCGGGCGCTGGCCGAAAGAGTCTCCATCGTCAACGGCAAGGTAGTGGCCGAAGTGCCGTACGTGGCACTCGACAGCTTCGAGACCGACACCCTGGGCCGCATCTACTACAAGGTGACGGGCATCAATGGCGAGCTGGTGTCGGGCTATGGCGACTTGCCGCCCGTGCCGAAAAACGTGCCCCGCTCGCAGAATTATCCGGCCCTGGTGCGCTTCTACCACGCCGACTACCACGGCAAGCCGATCCGCATCGCCGCCCTGCTGCAGCCCGTGTATGACGACTCGATGCGCGGCATCGCCCTGATCCAGGTGGCCGAGACGCTGGACGCGCGGCGCGGCCTGTCGAACCAGATCCTGTTCGATACCCTGATCTGGCAGGCCGCGATGATACTGGTGATGGGCGCCCTCGTGTGGTTTGCCGTGCGCCTGGTGCTGCGCCCGCTGATGCGCCTGAAAACGGAAGTCGAGACGCGCACCCTGTCCGACCTGTCCGACGTCGATCCCACGCTGGTGCACAAGGAAATGCGCCCGCTGGTGAGCGCCATGAACGGCTCCATGTCGCGCCTGCAGCAGCTGATCGCCAGCCAGCGCCGCTTCATCGCCGATGCCTCGCACCAGCTGCGCACGCCGTTGACGGTGCTGAAAACCCAGGCCGAATTGGCCATGCGCGAATGCGACCGCCAGGCGGGCGCGCCGCCGGACATCGCCGCCCTGCGCGACATCGTGCGTTCGATCGCCGTCACCACCGATTCGACCGTGCTGCTGGCCAACCGCCTGCTGACCCTGGCGCGCATCGAGCATGGCGGCGAGAATCTGGCGATGGACACGGTGCCCTTGCGCGACGTGGCGCAGCAGGTGGGGCTGGAAATGGCCATGGCCGCCGTCGGCAAAAATATCGACCTGTCGCTGGAAGCGCCCGACGAAGCGCCCGTGCATGGCCAGGCCCTGCTGCTGCATGAAATGGTGGCCAACCTGGTCGACAACGCCCTGCGCTACACGCCGCAGGACGGCAGCGTGATCCTGCGCGTGCGCGCGGGCGGCCGTGGAGACGAAACGCTGCTGGAAGTGGAAGACAGCGGCGCCGGCATCCCGCCGGCGGAACGCGAACGCGTGTTCACGCCGTTCTACCGCGTCGGCGCGGCGCTGGAAAGCAATCCGGGCGGCGCCGGCCTGGGCCTGGCCATCGTGCGCGACATCGTGGCCCTGCACGGCGCGCGCCTGGAACTGGCGACGGCGGCGAATGGACACGGGCTGAAAGTCGGCGTGTATTTCGCCCCGGCGCCAGTCGATGCTAAGATCGCGTCCTGAGATTTTAAGGAAGGCAGCGCCATGATGACCAAAGAAGATGTAACCGAACTGTTTGCCAATATCGCCGAGAACGCGCCGTGGGACCTGTCCCAGCCGCTGCTGTGGGGCTATTACTTCACCAACCCCACCTCCGAACCGCTGGAACAGGCCGCCACCCTGCTGGCGCTGCAGGGCTACCGCCCGGTGGAGCTGTATCAGCCAGAACTCGACGACCCGGCGGCACCGCCAGTGTGGGTGCTGCACGTGGAAAAGGCCGAAGTACATGGCGTCGACAGCCTGCACGCGCGCAATGGCGAACTGATGGTGTTTGCGCAGGAAAACCAGCTGGCCAGCTATGACGGCATGGACGTGGGCCCGGTCGCCGCGCCTTGAGCGGCGTAGGCGTAGGTCGGATCAGGTCCGAAGGGCCGTAATCCGACAGCACCATCCATGCCAACAATGTTGTCGGATTACGTGCGGCCTTGCCGCACTAATCCGACCTACTGGCCATGACCACATGGGCGTGGGCGCCGTCATCCGGCAACATCACGCATAAAAAAACGGCGCCCGCGGGCGCCGTTTTGCATGGATCGCGGCAAACGCTCAGCTGAGGTTTTCCAGGCGGATCTTGGTGACCGTGCCCACCACGCTGTTCAACGCTTCCATCTTCTCGATGGCGGCCGTGACGTTCTTTTCCTGCGTCTGGTGCGTCAGCATGATGATGTCCGTATGCGTCTCGCCCTCGGCCGGCTCTTTTTGCAGCATGGCGTCGATCGAGATGCCGCGTTCGGCCAGGATGCGCGTCAGGTCGGCCAGCACGCCCGGCTGGTCGGCCACGTGCATGCGCAGGTAGTAGCTGGTGGTGATTTCCGACATCGGCAGAATCGCGATATCGGTCATCGCATTCGGCTGGAACGCCAGGTGCGGCACGCGGTGTTCCGGGTCGGCCGTGGCCAGGCGCGTGATGTCGACCAGGTCGGCGATCACCGATGAAGCGGTCGGCTCGGCGCCCGCGCCGCGGCCCGAGTACAGGCTGGCGCCGACGGCGTCGCCATGCACCAGCACCGCGTTCATGGCGCCTTCCACGTTGGCGATCAGGCGCTTGGCCGGGATCAGGGTCGGATGCACGCGCAGCTCGATGCCTTCCACGCCGTTGACGGTGGCGCGCTTGGTGATGCCCAGCAGCTTGATGCGGTAGCCCAGCTGCTCGGCGTAGCGGATGTCGACGGCATTGAGGTTGCTGATGCCTTCCACGTAGGCCTTGTCGAACTGCACCGGGATGCCGAAGGCGATGGCCGACATGATGGTCGCCTTGTGCGCGGCGTCGACGCCTTCGATGTCGAAGGTAGGGTCGGCTTCGGCATAGCCGAGTTCCTGCGCCTGTTTCAGCACGGTGGCGAAATCGAGGCCCTTGTCGCGCATCTCGGACAGAATGAAATTGGTGGTGCCGTTGATGATGCCGGCGATCCATTCGATGCGGTTGGCCGTCAAGCCTTCGCGCAGCGCCTTGATGATGGGGATGCCGCCGGCGACGGCCGCCTCGAAGGCCACCATCACGCCCTTGTCCTGGGCGGCGGCGAAGATTTCGTTGCCGTGCACGGCCAGCAGGGCCTTGTTGGCCGTGACCACGTGCTTGCCGTTGGCAATCGCCTGCATGACCAGGGTTTTCGACAGGTCGTAGCCACCGATCAGTTCGACGACGATGTCGATCTCGGGATCGTTGACGATCTGGTAGGGGTCGTTGACGACCTTGCAGCCGCCGGCGACAAGCGCTTCGGCGCGCGCCACGTCGCGCACGGCGACGGCGACGACTTCAATGCCGCGGCCCGCGCGGCGCTTGATTTCTTCCTGGTTGCGTTTCAGGACGCTGAACGTGCCGTAACCGACGTTGCCCAGGCCCAGCAGGCCGATCTTGATGGATTTCATAGTTGTGCTTGACTGCTCATAAGTGGCGCCCCCTTTGGGCGACGCCAGGTTGATCGAGATTGCTGCTGGCTGGTTCAGCCCCGGCCGTGACGCTTGCGATAGCCTTCGAGGAAGCGCGCAATGCGCCCCATGGCCTCGGTCAGGTCATCGGAGTTGGGCAGGAAGACGACGCGGAAATGGTCGGGCGCGATCCAGTTGAAGCCCGTACCCTGCACGATCAGGACCTTCGCTTCGGCCAGTAATTCATAGGCAAACTGCTGGTCGTCGGCGATCGGGTAGATCTCCGGGTCCAGGCGCGGGAACATGTACAGCGCGGCCTTTGGCTTGACACAGGTGACGCCCGGAATATCGGTCAGCAGCTTGTGCGCCAGGTCGCGCTGTTTCAACAGGCGCCCGCCGGGCCCCACCAGGTCTTGTATGCTCTGGTAGCCGCCAAGCGCCGTCTGGATAGCAAACTGCCCCGGCGCGTTGGCGCATAGCCGCATCGAGGCCAGCATGTTGAGGCCTTCGATGTAATCTTTTGCGTGGCGTTTTTCGCCCGAGACCACCATCCAGCCGGAACGGTAGCCGCAGGAGCGGTAATTCTTCGACAGGCCGTTCATGGTGATGAACAGCACGTCGTCGGCCAGCGAGGCGATGGACACGTGCTCGGCTTCGTCGTACAGCACCTTGTCGTAGATCTCGTCGGCGAAAATGATCAATTGGTGCTGGCGCGCCAGTTCGACGATCTGCAGCAGCACGGAAACCGGATACAGCGCGCCCGTGGGATTGTTCGGGTTGATGACGACGATGGCCTTGGTCTGCGGCGTGATCTTGCGGCGCATGTCCTCGATGTCGGGATACCATTCGTTCTGCTCGTCGCACACATAATGCACGGGATTGCCGCCCGACAGGCTGACGGCGGCCGTCCACAGCGGGTAATCGGGCGCCGGCACCAGCACTTCGTCGCCACTGTTGAGCAGCGCGTTCATCGACATGACGATCAGTTCGGAAGCGCCATTGCCCAGGTAAATGTCATCGATGGTCACGCCGGCGATATTCTTGCCCTGCGTGTAGTGCATGACGGCCTTGCGCGGCGCGAACATGCCTTTCGAATCCGTATAGCCGGCCGCGTTCTGCAGATTGAGCATCATGTCGCGCACGATCTCGTCGGGCGGATCGAAGCCGAATACGGCCAGATTGCCGATATTGAGCTTGGTGATCTTGTGGCCTTCTTCTTCCATTTGCCTGGATTTTTCCAGGACCGGGCCGCGGATGTCGTAGCAGACGTCCGCCAATTTATTCGATTTCTGAATCGGTCGCAAAATAAATCCCTGTCGTGATGCGGCGCGGTGACCAGAACTTGCAGCATGATAGCCGCGCCAGAACTATGAACCCGTGAAACTGCGATGCGAAAGACTGCAAGGCGAAAACAACCATTCTCGCCGAAAACAGGCCATTTTATCAAATTAAACATGGCCAACCCCAGCATTTGACGCCGATTCTGCCACGCCGGCGCCTCCGCACGGCAATCGGGCGGGTGCCATCTTCATCTTCCCTTAATCTTGCAGCATTACCATGGCGAAAGCAGGCATCGCCACTGTGGCGCCGAACATTGCAATTTGGAAAGGATGTTGCTTTTCAGTCGCTCTTTTCTGTCATTTATGGCATGCTTACGCCCTTGGCCGCGGCACGCAGTTTGGCCGCGCGCGCACCGATCAACCGACACGACCAGCCCCCGATATCGCCATGAAACTCCATGCCAGCAGCACCCAACAATACCAGACTGTCACCGGCTATGACGAAAACGGCGTCGAGATCAATGCCCAGCCGTACAACTACAGCCTGATCGTCATGCCGGAAACACCGCCACGGGCGTGGGAAGTCACCAGTTTCGAAGAATTGACCGAGGCGCATTTCGCGCAAATCCTGGCCGACGCACCCGACGTGGTCATCCTCGGCACGGGCGAGCGCCAGCGCTTCGTGCATCCGAAACTGACGGCAGCGCTGACCATGCGCCGCATCGGCGTCGAATGCATGGATAGCCAGGCTGCCTGCCGCACCTACAATATCCTCATGGGCGAAGGCCGCAAGGCCACCCTGGCCCTGATCCTGGCCCCGGCCGCGGGCAAGGCCGCATGAAAATCAACGTCAACGAGCTGCACTCGTCGCGGGTGCTGATGTGGTCGCTGCTGGGCATCTTCATCGTCGTCACCCTGTATGCGCTGGGTATCCGTACCCTGGTACCGCCCGACGAGGGCCGCTACGCCGAGATGGCGCGCGAAATGTTCGTCACGGGCGACTGGATCACCACGCGCCTGAACGGTATCAAATACTTTGAGAAGCCACCGCTGCAAACGTGGATGAATGCGCTGACCTTCGCCGCCTTCGGCCTGGGCGAATGGCAGGCACGTTTGTGGACTGGCCTGTGCGGCATCATCGGCGTGTGCATGACGGCCTACGCGGGCAAAAAAGTGTTCGGCCCGCGCGTGGGCCTGTATGCCGGCCTGGTGCTGGCGTCGAGCCTGTTCTGGCTCGCTTCCGGCCAGATCAATTCGCTGGACATGGGCCTGTCGGGCATGATGACCCTCACCCTGGGCAGCCTGCTGATCGCGCAGCGCGACGACGCCACGGCGAATGAGCGGCGCAACTGGATGCTGGCCTGCTGGGCCGCCATGGCGCTGGCCGTGCTGGCCAAGGGCCTGATCGGCATCGTGCTGCCGGGCGCCGTGCTGGTGCTGTATTCGCTGTGCGCGCGCGACTGGCGCATCTGGACGCGCTTGCACCTGGTCAAGGGCTTGCTGGTGTTTTTCGCCATCGCCACGCCGTGGTTCGTGCTGGTCGCCCTGCGCAATCCGGAACAGCCGCACTTCTTCTTCATCCACGAGCACTTCCAGCGCTTCCTGATGAAGGGCCACAAGCGCGAAGGCGCCTGGTACTACTTCCTCGTGCTGCTCATTCCCGGCATCCTGCCCTGGATAGGCGTGCTGCCGCAAAGCCTGGCCGCCGCATTCAAGCGCCAGGAAGGCGCCTTCCAGCCCCGCTTGATGCTGCTGATCTGGGCCGTCTTCATTTTCTTCTTCTTCAGCTATTCAACCTCGAAGCTGCCTGGCTACATCGTGCCCGTCTTCCCGGCGCTGGCCCTGCTGGTGGCGCTGTATCTGGAATCGGCTTCGCGCCGCCAGCGCCTGTTCGCCGCCGGCCTGCTGTGCGTGCTGGGCGCGGCCATCCTGATCGGCGGACCGATCGCCTTCGGCAAGGCCAGCGCACGCGACGCGGAAGCCCTGGTCGCGCTCAAGGGTTACCAGCCATGGCTGATGGCGGCCGGCTTCTTCGCCCTGGCCGGCGGCGCCCTGGCCTTGCTGCATGCGCGCCAGCTGCGCCGCGACATGACGGTGCTGACGATCGCCGGCGCCGGCTTCCTGGCCACGCACTGCATCCTGGCCGGCTCCGAACTGTATGGCCAGAACCGCGCAGGCACCGACATGCTGCCGCAGATCCAGGCCGAACTGACGGCCGATACCAAGCTGTATTCTGTCGGCATCTATGAGCAGTCGCTGACGTATTACCTGCAGCGGCCCGTGATCCTCGTCGATTACTGGGATGAGTTCACGTTTGGCCTGAAACAGCAGCCCGAGCTGTCCATTCCGGACATCGAGACTTTCATCACGCAATGGACGAACGATGCCAATGCGGGCGTGCGCGGCATGGCCATTATCAGCCTGAACCGTTACAAGGAATTGCAAGCGCGTGGCGTGCCCATGCGCGTGATTGCCGAAGATGCGCGCCGCATGGTCATTGCCAACAAATAATGTTTAACCGGGGCGCGAGGCAGCACGGACCGCGCCCCCGGCCAGCCTGCCCCGCCCCCGCATCAGCTGGATTTTTCACCGCTGAACTGGCTGCGCCGCCATACTGACGATATAAAATAGCCATGCCTGCCAGCCGCCTTTCACGGCACTGGCAGCCTCGGCGATGCCGATACCCTGACCCAACACAGATTCAAGAATTGCGCCCATGACCTCTACCCTGCCCTTTTTGCCCTTTTCCAAACCCACCATCGATGAAGCGACCATCGCCGCCGTCGGCGACGTGCTGCGCTCGGGCTGGATCACCAGCGGCCCGAAAGTGCAGGCCTTCGAAGCCCAGCTGTCCGAGTATTTCGGCGGGCGTCCCGTGCGCACCTTCAATTCGGGCACGTGCACCATGGAAATCGCGCTGCGCATCGCCGGCATAGGCCCCGGCGACGAAGTCATCACCACGCCCGTGTCGTGGGTAGCGACGGCCAACGTCATCATCGAAGTGGGCGCCACGCCCGTGTTTGCCGACATCGACCCCGTCACGCGCAATATCGACCTCGACAAGCTGGAAGCGGCCATCACCCCGCGCACCAAAGCCATCATCCCCGTCTACCTGTCCGGCTTGCCCGTCGACATGGACCGCCTGTACGGGATTGCCGACAAGTACAAGCTGCGCGTCGTGGAAGACGCGGCGCAAGCGTTCGGCTCCACCTGGAAAGGCAAGCGCATCGGCGCGTTTGGCGACTTCGTCTCGTTCAGCTTCCAGGCCAACAAGAACATCACCACGGGCGAAGGCGGCGCGCTGGTCCTGAACAACCTGGAAGAAGCGAAGCTGGCCGAGAAATACCGGCTGCAGGGCGTCACGCGCAGCGGCGTCGACGGCATCGACGTCGACGTGCTGGGCGGCAAATACAACATGAGCGACATCATGGCCGCCATCGGCCTGGGCCAGTTCGCTAATATCGATGCGATCACGGCCCACCGCCGCGCGCTCGCGCGCCATTACTTTGAGCAATTCGGCAGCGACTTCGAAGCCCTGAGCGGCGCCCAGCTGCCGGTGCAGGATTTTGAGAACAGCAACTGGCATTTGTTCCAGATCATCCTGCCCGACAATGGCCCCGGCACGCGCGCTGACTTCATGCAGCAAATGGCGCAGCAAAACGTGGGAACGGGCTATCATTACGCACCGATCCACCTGTTTACCATGTACCGCGAACGCGGCTTTACCGAGGGCATGTTCCCCGTCTCGGAAAAGATCGGCCGCCTGACCGTGACCTTGCCGATGTTCTACGCCATGACGACACAGGACGTGGAACGCGCCGTCGCCACCGTCAAATCCATACTCATCAAATGAGCAGCGCGCCGATGAAACCTGAACTGTCCATTATCATTCCAATCTACAACGAGCAGGATGGCCTGGCCAGCCTGTTCGCCCGCCTGTATCCGGCTCTGGACGCCCTGCAGACGAGCTACGAGATCATCTTCGTCAACGATGGCAGCCGCGACAATTCGGTGGCCATCCTGGCGGAGCAGTTCCGCCAGCGCCCCGACGTCACGCGCGTCGTCCTGTTCAACGGTAATTATGGCCAGCACATGGCCATCCTGGCCGGTTTTGAAGCGTCGCGCGGGCAAATCATGGTCACGCTCGACGCCGACCTGCAAAACCCGCCCGAAGAAATCGGCAACCTGGTGGCGAAGATGCGCGAAGGCTACGATTACGTGGGCTCGATCCGGCGCAAGCGGCAAGATTCCGCCTGGCGCACCCTGGCCTCGAAGATGATGAATCGTCTGCGTGAAAAGATCACGAATATCAAGATTACCGATCAGGGCAACATGCTGCGCGCGTATGGCCGCAACGTGATCGACCTGGTCAACCAGTGCGCCGAGGTCAACACCTTCGTGCCTGCCCTGGCCTACACGTTTGCCCGCAAGCCCACGGAAATTACCGTCGAGCACGAGGAACGCTCGGCCGGCGAGTCGAAATATTCGCTGTACAGCCTGATCCGTCTCAATTTCGACCTGGTCACGGGCTTTTCGCTGATACCCCTGCAAATCTTTTCCATGCTGGGCATGCTGCTGTCCTTCAGTTCGGCCGTGCTGGTGATCTATCTGCTGGCGCGCCGCTTCCTGTTCGGCGCCGAGGCGCAGGGCGTGTTTACCCTGTTCGCCATCGCCTTCTTCCTGATGGGCGTGATCCTGTTCGGCATCGGCCTGGTGGGCGAATACGTGGGACGCATCTTCCAGCAAGTGCGCGCCCGTCCCCGCTACGTGGTGCAAACCATCTTGCAGGACGGCATGGTCCAGGCGGAAGCCGAGGCGGCATCGTATGTGCGCCTGGAAAAGCGCCAGGTGGGCCGCTGATGGGCGCCCCACGCGCCGTCGTCTTCGGCTACCACAATGTCGGCGTGCGCTGCATCAAGGTGCTGCTGGCCGGCGGCGTCGACATCGCCCTCGTCGTCACGCACGAAGACAGCCCCACGGAAAACCTGTGGTTCGAATCCGTCGCCAGCCTGTGCCAGGCTGAAGGCATCCCCTACATCACGCCTTCGGACGCGCGCGCGCCCGAGTTGCTGGCGCAGGTGCGGGCGGCGGCACCGGACATGCTGTTCAGCTTTTACTACCGCCACATGCTGCCGGCCAGCATCCTGGAAGTCGCGCCCGCCTACAATATGCACGGCTCACTGCTGCCGCAGTTCCGCGGCCGCGCGCCCGTCAACTGGGCCGTGCTGCATGGCGCCCCGCAAACGGGCGCCACCCTGCATGAAATGACGGTCAAGCCCGATGCCGGCGCCATCGTCGCGCAAACTGCCGTGCCCATCCTGCCCGACGACACGGCCTTCGAAGTCTTCGGCAAGGTCACCGTGGCGGCCGAACAAACCTTGTGGCACGTGTTGCCGGCCTTGCTGGACGGCACGGCGCCGCGCCAGCTCAACGATTTGCGCCAGGGCGGCTACTTTGGCGGACGCACGCCGGAAGACGGCCGCATCGACTGGAAGTTACCGGCGCAGCAGGTATACAACCTGCACCGGGCCGTCGCGCCCCCCTATCCCGGCGCGTTCACCGAAGTCAACGATGTCATTTACATCATCGAAAAAGCCCGTTTAAGCAAGCTTTCAGCAGGAAGTTTGCCACCTGGCTTGGCGGTAGTGGATAATTGCATCTTTGGCGTCTGCGGAGACGGCCGCATGCTGGCCATTTCCGCGCTGAGGGCTGCCGGGGAGCCGGTTTCGGCTCAGCAATTGCAAGCAAGTCTGACCACCCGCGTCAGCACACACTGATATCACACAAGAGAATCTCACATGAAAAAAGTCCTCATCTTAGGCGTCAACGGCTTCATCGGCCACCACCTGTCCAAGCGCATCCTGGAAACCACCGACTGGCATGTCTACGGCATGGACATGAACACGGACCGCATCACGGAATTGCTGGAAGATGACAACTACAAGTCGCGCATGCACTTCTTCGAAGGCGACATCACGATCAACAAGGAATGGGTCGAATACCACGTCAAGAAATGCGACGTGATCCTGCCGCTGGTGGCCATCGCCACGCCGTCGACCTACGTCAAGCAGCCGCTGCGCGTCTTCGAACTGGACTTCGAAGCCAACCTGCCCATCGTCCGCTCGGCCGCCAAGTACGGCAAGCACCTGGTCTTCCCGTCGACCTCGGAAGTGTATGGCATGTGCCATGACGAGGAATTCGACCCGGAAAACTCGGAACTGATCTGCGGCCCGATCAACAAGCCGCGCTGGATCTATTCGAACGCCAAGCAGCTGATGGACCGCGTGATCTGGGGCTACGGCATGGAAGGTTTGAACTTCACCCTGTTCCGTCCGTTCAACTGGATCGGCGCGGGCCTGGACTCGATCCACACGCCAAAAGAAGGTTCCTCGCGCGTGGTGACGCAATTCTTCGGCCATATCGTGCGCGGCGAAAACATCTCGCTGGTCGACGGCGGCGCGCAGAAACGCGCGTTCACCTACATCGACGACGGCATCGATGCGCTGATGCGCATCATCGCCAACAAGAACGGCATCGCCAGCGGCAAGATCTACAACATTGGCAATCCGATCAATAACTATTCGATCCGCGACCTGGCCGGCATGATGCTGACCCTGGCCGCCGAATATCCGGAATACGCCGAAGGCGCGAAACACGTGAACATCGTGGAAACGACCTCGGGCGCCTACTACGGCGCCGGCTACCAGGACGTGCAAAACCGCGTGCCGAAAATCACGAATACCTGCGAAGAGCTGGGCTGGGCGCCGACCACCACCATGGCCGATTCCCTGCGCAATATTTTCGACGCCTACCGCAGCCAGGTAGCCCAAGCCAAAGCACTGATGGATTAATGTTGAGCAAGCCGTTCCTGACCCTGAAAATCGACGTCGATACCTATCGCGGCACCCGTGAAGGCATGGGCAATCTGGTGCGCATGCTGGCCGCGCACCAGGCCAAGGCCACTTTTCTGTTCTCGCTGGGCCCCGACCATACGGGCTGGGCCCTGCGGCGCGCCTTGAAGCCGGGCTTTTTCAGCAAGGTCTCGCGCACCTCGGTGGTCGAACACTACGGCTTGAAAACATTGATGTACGGCACTTTGCTGCCGGGACCCGATATCGGCAAGCAATGCGCGGCGCAATTGCGCGCCGTGCGCGATGCCGGTTTCGAGTGCGGCATCCACACCTGGGATCACACCCTGTGGCAAGACAACGTGGCCAAGCGCAACGCCGCCTGGACCATCAACATGATGCGCAAGGCCGCCAACCGCTACGAGCAAGTGTTTGGCGCCAAGCCACACACGCACGGCGCGGCCGGCTGGCAAATGAATGTCAGCGCCTTTGTCGAACACGACACGGCCGGCTACCGCTTTGCCTCCGACGGCCGCGCCATGCTCGACGCGCGCGGCGCCATGGTGCATGCCAGCAATGGCCCGCACCGCGTGCGCAACGGCAACACCATCCTGCAATGCGTACAATTGCCCACCACTCTGCCCACCCTGGATGAATTGCTGGGCTGCGAAATCGACGGCAAGCTGATCACGACCGGCAATGTTGCCGCGCATATATTGTCGCTGACGGCGGATAATCCCCGCGATCACGTGTATACCTTGCATGCGGAACTTGAAGGACAGAAACTCGCCCCCATTTTCGAACAACTGCTGGCTGGCTGGAAAACCCAGGGCTACCAGTTTGCAGCGATGGGCGATTATTATGAAAAGATAAAAAATACGGACTTGCCCGTTTGTCCCGTCACCTGGGATGAGTTGCCAGGCCGTTCGGGACGCCTGATTGTGCAGGGCAAAGCGGCCTGAATGCTGTATTGTTGCACCTGGATGCGTTGCCAGATTAAAAACCAGCGCTGATGATCACCGTTCAGGAGAGAACCTGTGGCTGATAGCCAATCCCTCGTTAGCATACCCGACTTTAGCGCCGCCATGACCAGCGGCAAGACCTTTCAGTTGCTGGGCCGTCCGGCCAAGGCCACGGTGCTGTTTTTCTATCCGAAGGACAACACTCCTGGCTGCACCACGGAAAACATCGCCTTCCGCGATGCGTATTCGCAATTCGTCGCTGCCGGCGTGGAAATCTACGGCATCAGCCGCGATTCCCTGCGCTCGCACGAAAGCTTCAAAGCCAAGCTGGAGCTGCCATTCGAGCTCATTTCCGACCCGGACGAAGCCGTTTGCCTGCTGTTTAACGTCATGAAGATGAAACAGATGTACGGCAAGACGGTTCGTGGCGTCGAGCGCAGCACGTTTGTGATTGACGCCCAGGGCCGATTGGTGAAAGAATGGAGAGGCGTGAAGGTCGCAACTCACGTGGAAGAAGTGCTGGAATTCGTAGCGCATCTGAATTGATCGTCCATATTGATCCAATGCGCGTTGTCGGCTTCCAGCGAGCCTGGTTCAACCGCAGTTCAGTTCACGGTACCTATCGCCATTTTGAGTCAACGAAGCGCCTCCATCCACTCCGCCAGGCGGGCCTGCAGCCCGACTATGGCGTCCATGACCGGCCATGCTGCCGGCCTTCCGGCAGTTACTCGTCCTGTAGCATTGTTGTTCCCCCGCATCCACCCCATGAGAAGTGCCGCCAGAAGCTGGCTGCCCATGGGCGATTCATTCCAGAAATTTTTTGATTGAGATCCTGATGCCACTGCCAAAATTACCGAGCAAGCCAGCCACCATCCTGGCCACCCAAGATTACCCAACCGCAGGCGCAGCGCGCCCGGCCACCAAAACCCCGGCAGCCAAGAAAGTGGCTGCACCGATCATTGAAGCGGCGATCGCCGAAGTTGCCAAGCCGGTCCGCAATGCGGCCACGAAGATCAAGCAAGTGGCGGCCCTGATGGTCGCCAAGCCAGCAGCGCCTGCACCTGCACCTGCGCCTGTTGCGGCCACGCCTGCCGCCGTTGCTGCGCCCGCAGCGAAAGCCAAGCCGGCGGCAAAAGGCAAGGTCACGCCGATCAAGCCCGTCAAGCAAGCCGAGCAGCCACATCCGGCCAAGCACAAGGCGGTGGAAGTGCAGCTCAAGTCGTCCGCCAGCCGCGCCGCCGACCAGCGCGGCATCAGCAAACTGTTCGTGCTCGACACGAACGTGCTGATGCACGACCCATCGTCGCTGTTCCGCTTCGAGGAACACGATGTGTACCTGCCGATGATGACCCTGGAAGAGCTGGACAACCATAAAAAGGGCATGACGGAAGTGGCGCGCAATGCACGCCAGGTTTCGCGCACGCTCGACGCCCTGATCAGCAACACGGACGACGACGCCATCGAACACGGCATCCTGCTGTCCAAGCTGGGCAACAAGGACGCCAAGGGCCGCTTGTTCTTCCAGACGCGTCTGCAAAGCGCCGACCTGCCGGCTGGCTTGCCAGTGGGCAAGGCCGACAACCAGATCCTTGCCGTCGTGCGTTCGCTGGAAGCAGAGCAGGAAGGCCGCCCTGTCGTGCTGGTGTCGAAGGACATCAACATGCGCATCAAGGCGCGCGCCCTGGGCTTGCCGGCCGAAGACTACTTCAACGACCATGTGCTGGAAGACACGGACTTGCTGTACTCGGGCATCGTGCAATTGCCGGACGACTTCTGGAACAAGCACGGCAAGGACATGGAATCGTGGCAGGAAAGCAAGAACGGCTACAGCTCGACGTTCTACCGCGTGACGGGCCCGTTCATTCCATCCTTGCTGGTCAACCAGTTCATCTACCTGGAACCGAAAAACGGCGAAACGCCATTCTACGGCCAGGTAAAACAGATCAACGGCAAGACGGCCGTGCTGCAAACCCTGCGCGACTTCAGCCACACGAAGAACAATGTGTGGGGCGTGACGGCGCGCAACCGCGAGCAGAATTTCGCCCTGAACCTGCTGATGAATCCGGAATGCGACTTCGTCACCCTGCTGGGCCAGGCCGGTACCGGCAAGACCCTGCTGGCCCTGGCCGCCGGCCTGGCGCAAGTGCTGGAAACCAAGCTCTACAATGAAATCATCGTCACCCGCGTGACGGTGCCGGTGGGCGAAGACATCGGTTTCCTGCCAGGCACGGAAGAAGAAAAGATGTCGCCATGGATGGGCGCCTTCGACGACAACCTGGAAGTGCTGAACAAGTCCGACTCGGATGGCGGCGAATGGGGCCGTGCGGCAACGCAAGACCTGATCCGCTCGCGCATCAAGATCAAGTCGCTCAACTTCATGCGCGGCCGCACGTTCGTGAACAAGTTCCTCATCATCGATGAAGCGCAAAACTTGACGCCGAAACAAGTCAAGACCCTGGTCACGCGCGCCGGTCCCGGCACGAAGATCCTGTGCCTGGGCAACATCGCACAGATCGACACGCCGTACCTGACGGAAGGCTCGAGCGGCCTGACTTACGTGGTCGACCGCTTCAAGGGCTGGACCCACAGCGGCCACGTCACCCTGGCCCGCGGCGAGCGTTCGCGCCTGGCCGACCACGCCAGCGAAGTGCTGTAACGTGCAGTAACTGATAGCGGGCGGCGCAAGCTGCCCATTCATTCGAAAGCCCCGGCTGCAGCGATTGCGGCCGGGGCTTTTTTACGTGTGCCGCGCTTGGCTGCTGCCCCGCAGGGCCATGCGTCCCGTGCAGCGGACTATATCCTGGATTTCAAGTGATGCTTTTTCAGACTCGAAAATAGATACGCAATGCAGTCATTGTTCATGTTCAGTAAATCGCCAGACGGTCAATCCATACACCGAACCCAGATTGTCCATTTCCTCGTTCTGTTGATAACGACGCAGTTCCGGCACCACATCGAGCGACTGCCATAATCCAGCCTTAGGGCAGGGATCGCCGGCCTTGGCGCGCAGTTCGTTGGGCGCCATCGGGTCGCTGCCTTCCGGCGCGTAATCCTTTCTGGCCTGCCTTGCGAAATCGACCAGATCCTTGGGATAGAACTGCGCGCTGGCATAACTGCTGTCGTCGATGTCGAGCAAAAAAGTGATGGCTGCGGCTTCCCAGGACCAATAACCCCAGAACGAGATATCGCGCGTATGCGCATCGTAATATGGCTCGCGCCGGCTGGCGTGGTACCAATCGTCCAAATACTCGGCCATCAAAGCTGGACGATCTTTTTCCGATGCTGAAAATATTTTCAGTGTCTTAAAATATGGCAGATGCCGCACGCAATCATTCAAGGAGACAGATCGATTTTCGGAGTAATAGCTTAATATCCTCTCAATCATCCCATCTTTTTCGTGATTATTGAAATCTACAATTGGAATCAGCTTCGGAATTAAACCATCCCAACCCAATAAAATTCCAAAACAAAGCATTCTATTTACTTTATTGTAGTCTTTTCCAGGCAATGCGAAGTGAGGGTGGCCACGCTCAATTTCATTTTTCAAACTCTCGTCATAAGCTTCGTTATAGCTTGCGTAAAGCATCCAATATTCCAAGGCAGCTGGATAGAATGATCGAAGTTCATTTGCCTCATGTCCCGCGCTATACATCGTTGACAACAGATCAATCGCGACGAATGCACGATGCTGTGTCCCCACCATAAAATTATATAATGGAATTTTCCTTAAATCCTCTTCCTTTTGTTGAAGCGTTCGCTTTAACTTATCAAAAGATCTCATCGAAGAATTATAATTCTCTTTGTAAATTCCATAATCCAGTAAATTTTCTCTTTTTTTACTCAAGAAAACCACTTCACTCAACATTGAAGTCATTTTTATCCGGCACTTCACAAACATAAAACGGTTGAATCGGCATCTCGCTGCGAATTCTGCGCAACGGAATATGACTATCCTATACTCTAAAAAAGATACGCAATGAAGTCATTGTTCGACAAATCGCCAAACGGTCAATCCATACACCGAGCCCAGATTATCCATTTCCTCGTTCTGTTGATAACGACGCAGTTCCGGCACCACATCGAGCGACTGCCATAGTCCAGCCTTGGGACAGGGATCGCCAGCCTTGGCGCGCAGTTCCTTGGGCGCCATCGGGGCGCTGCCTTCCGGCGCGTAATCCTTTCTGGTCTGCCTTGCGAAATCGACCAGGTCCTTGGGATAGAACTGCGCGCTGGCATAACTGCTGTCGTCGATGTCGAGCAAAAAAGTGATGGCTGCGGCCTCCCAAGACCAATAACCCCAGAACGAGATATCGCGCGTATGCGCATCGTAATATGGCTCGCGCCGGCTGGCGTGGTACCAATCGTCCAAATACTCGGCCATCAAAGCTGGGCGATCTTTTTCCGCTGCTGAAAAAATTTTCAATGTCTTAAAATATGGCAGATGCCGCAAACAAGAGTCGGGAGGTTCCGGTCGGCTACTGACAAAGAACCCGAGCAGCCGCTCCAGCATCCCATCTTTTTGGTAATTATTAAAATCAATGATTGGCACCAGAAGTGGAATTGCATTATCCCAGCCCAATAAAATACCAAAACACATCATCCTATTTACACGATCAAAATCATTACCAGGCAATTCGAAATGTGGAAAACCTCTATCACCTTCCGATATTTGTCGAGAATCATAAATCTCGTTATACTTGGCGTAGGACTCCCAATAACTCAGCACCTCAGGATAAAAATTTCTTATTTTTTTAATCTCAATACCGGCACTATATTGAACAGAGAGAAAATCTATTGCATCCCAAGATCGCCTTCGGGTGGCGACCATTAGCTTTACAGGTTCAATCTTATTCAGATGAACTTGATTTTTATTAAGACCATCACCCACAACATCAAAAGTTTCAACTATATCGTCGCACTTTTCCTTATAGATATCATAGGATAATAATTCATCTCTCTTTTTCCGAGTAAAATTTCCGATATCAATAATTTTTCTCATAGATCATTTTTAATCCATTATTTAATTTCGCCTTGCGCATATTTAAAACAATTTCACAACTTATTGCCATCTCTAACATCAATACGGCCAAGCATTGGGAATCGACAGGCATTTAGATTCGTTCAATAAAATCCTATATCGGCATTTTTTACAATGATGTACGATGGAAGATCGTCGCACAAGACTCAGAAAAATCCTTACTCATAAAGTCATTGTTCGGTAAATCGCCAGACGGTCAATCCATACACCGAGCCCAGATTATCCATTTCCTCGTTCTGTTGATAACGACGCAGTTCCGGCTCCACATCGAGCGACTGCCATAATCCTGCCTTGGGACAGGGATCGCCGGCCTTGGCGCGCAGTTCCTTGGGCGTCATCGGGGCGCTGCCTTCCGGCGCGTAATCCTTTCTGGCCTGCCTTGCGAAATCGACCAGGTCCTTGGGATAGAACTGCGCGCTGGCATAACTGCTGTCGTCGATGTCGAGCAAAAAAGTGATGGCTGCGGCCTCCCAAGACCAATAACCCCAGAACGAGATATCGCGCGTATGCGCATCGTAATAAGGCTCACGCCGGCTGGCGTGGTACCAATCGTCCAAATACTCGGCCATCAAAGCTGGACGATCTTTTTCCGCGGCTGAAAAAATTTTCAATGTCTTAAAATATGGCAGATGCCGCACGCAATCATTCAAGGAAACAGATCGATTTTCGGAGTAATAGCTTAATATCCTCTCAATCATCCCATCTTTTTCGTGATTATTGAAATCTATAATTGGAATCAACTTCGAAATCAAACCACCCCAACCCAATAAAATTCCAAAACAAAGCATTCTATTTACTTTGTTATAGTCTTTTCCAGGCAATGCGAAATGAGGAAATCCACGGTCATTTTCATTTTTTCGACTATTGTCACATTCCTCATTATATCTCGCATATAGCTCCCAACACTCCAATGCCTCTGGGTAGCGTGATCTAATTTCATTTATACTATGCCCAGCACTGTACATATTTGCGAGATTATTGACGACAGTCCATGCCTGCTCTTGAGTAGCCACCATGAAATTATATAAGGGGATTTCTCTTAATTTCTCATCTGGCTGTCTAAAAGCCTTGCGCAATTTTTCAATACAGGTGATGAATCCTGTAAAATTCTCTTCGTAGACAACATAGGACAACAAATTTTCCCTCTTTCTTTTCGAAAAGTCAGCAGAACTTAATAATGCATTCATTCTTTACCTTTTTTATAATTCTTTTTGGCAAATCAAAAATTATTTGCACGTGATGTTTAGAGCACCTTGATTTATTATGCAAACCCAGTTGGCGCCCGCCATGGCCGTCATGGCCGCCAGGCCGTGCTGGCCGCTGTCCAGCTCCTTGCTGATCGCCATGGCCAGCACGCCGGTACTGATTTTCTGCGCGATGCTTGCCTGCAAGTCGGCGCTCAAGTTGTTATCCATCTAATGGACCGTGCGCACGATTAAAAAATAGCGTTCGTCATCGCTGTCCGGGTCGAATAACGCATGGCCGTGAAACGGGCGCCAGTCGTCGGTGCTGGTGGCGGTCAACAACTGCAGCAGGGCGGGCTGACCGATCAGCGTGCGCAGCGAGATGGCGGCGTCCGTGGACAGGGCCGCGATCTGAAACGCAAACCCCTGGCTGAGCCCTTCTTCGCCGCGCACGCATTCGGCAAGCAAGCGATTTTCGCCCAGTGGCGTGGTCAATTGCAGTAATCTGGTGGCTTGCGTGAAGTCCGTAAGCGGCGAAGCGAGCATCAGCGACTCCCAATAGGCGATCTCGCGCCTGAAAATTACTAAATATATATTTTTGCTAAAGACATTACACCTCAGAATTATTTTTCTAGCAAGAGTGATTCGATTGACATGCGCGCAACCGGGCAAGAGCTTTCCTGGCGCTATGTTCTAATACATGGCTTTGACCATCCCAACTTTCCTGCAATGCATCCCATTCTCCCGTTGTTGCTCTGCGCCGCCCTCTTCATGCTCATCCACATTTCCGTCATGGCCGCGTGCGCTCGCGCATTCGGCATTACCGTGCGCAGCATCAGCTATGGCGTGGGACCTACCCTGCTGGCCGTGGGAAAGGTCCAGGTCAAGCTGCTGCCCCTGGCCGGCAACGTGGTGCTGAAGGATACGCGCGAGGAAACCTTGTATGACGACGATCCATGTCTTGACGCCTATAACTTCCAGCCGCTGTGGAAGCAGGCGCTGCTGCCATTGAGCGGCGTGGGGGTGCTGCTGGCCTTGTCGCTGGGCATCATGGGGGCGTCGGGCTGGGAGCGCGTTGTCGCTGCCTTCGGGCAGATCGTCCACGGTGCGCTGGCGCCGTTGTCGACGGCGCAGGCATTGCTGGGTGATGGGGAAACGTTTGCGCGCACGCACGGCTTTGCACTGGCGTTCGCCCTGTTCTCGTTGAAACTGTGCGCCTTCAACCTGCTGCCGTTTGCCGGTTTGAACGGGGGGCAGGCGCTGCTGGCCATCATGCGCGGCGGCAAGCCGTATGCGGCGTGGGAAGAGGCGGCGGTGAAGTGGCTGCTGCTGCCGGGGCTGGCGATCTTGCTGGCGTGGGTGGCGGCATTCGGCTGGTATGGCTGGAAAATCATGGCAGCCTAGGCCGCTGGCGCTATTATTTTTTTGGCACTTGTCGTATGCTCGCACTACCGTCTTGACGCCCTCGGCAAAGGAGCTGGCATTTTCTCGTTCGACACTTGCGGCACACGCCTGGCCCTGTGGGCCATTCGCGCCTACCAGCGCTACCTGTCGCCATGGAAAGGTTTTTCCTGCGCCTACCGCGTGCTGACGGGGCGCGACAGCTGCTCCGCCTATGGCTACCGGGTGATTGAACGTCATGGCTTGCGCACGGGCCTGCCCCTGTTGCAACGCCGCTTGCGCGCCTGCGGCGAACGGCATCGCCAACACCTCGCGCTGCATCCGCAAGTACGGCGCAGCGCGCGCCGCCAGGCACAGGCGGGGTATTGCGACTGCGACGTGCCCTGTGACTTGCCATCGATGAACTGCCTGGACAAGGCATGTGATACTGCTGATATCTTCGAGTGCTGCGACTGGCCACAGCGCAAGAAAAAAGACAATCGTCATTGAGGTGATGACGCGAATTTAAATTACAAATGAAATATTCATTCATGAAATGAATGATGCCCATTATCACTGTGAATTGGCTGGAAACGGGTCAGCGGCCTATACTCAAGCCGTCTCCCCTACACTGCTTCCCATGCACACCCTGCTCAGCCCGCATACCTCGCGGGCTTTTTGTTCCCGGCCATTGCCACTCCGTCTTACCCCTTTTAACGATCACCGGGCGCGCCGTTCCCCGCCAGCCCAGCTCCCCACAGGGAGCACCGCATGATCGTGCGCGAGCGTCCTTCGGCGCTGCGCTTGTTCCTCGTGGTGCGCGGTTCCGTCCTGCCGCGCATCCGCACCACGCTCATCGTCAATACCCTGATCGCCACCCTCGTCACCTGGTGCCACGGCACCCTGTTCGACCACAAGGTGATCCTCACGACCATCCCGTTTACCTTGATCGGCTTGCCGCTGGCCATCTTCCTGGGCTTTCGCAACACGGCCGCCTACGACCGCTACTGGGAAGCGCGCAAGCTGTGGGGCGAACTGGTCTTGCGCAGCCGGAATTTCTCGCGCCAGTGCCAGACGATGATACGCAGCGATACGCCGGCCCACGCCAGGCTGGGCCTGGAAGACGTGCGCGTGCGCATGATTTACCGCACCATCGCCTTTTGCCACGCCCTGCGCCACCAGCTGCGCGACACGCGCGGGCCGGCCGACCTGCAGCCGCTGCTGCGTCCGGCCGAATGGGACGCGGCCTGCAAGGCATCGAATCCGTCCGACTACCTGATGCTGCAGATGGGCCACGACCTGGCCGACTGCGTCCGGCAAGGCCGCATCGACAGCATCCAGGCCACGCAGATCGATAACACGGTCTCGGCCATGGTGGGCGCGGGCGCTTCGTGCGAACGCATCCGCAGCACGCCGATTCCGTTTTCGTATTCGCTGCTGCTGCACCGCACGGCCTACCTGTACTGCTTCCTGCTGCCTTTCGGCCTCGTCGATTCGCTCGGTTTCATGACGCCCTTCGTCGTCGCCATCGTCGCCTACACCTTCTTTGGCCTCGATGCGCTGGGCGACGAGATCGAGGAACCGTTCGGCGAAGACGCCAACGATCTGCCGCTGTCGGCCATGTGCCGCGCCATCGACATCAGCTTGCGCGAATCCGTGCAGGACGAGAACATACCGCCGCCCATGCAGGCTGACGATTTTCTGCTGCACTAAGCTTGACCTTACCATTGGGGTAAGGCTTACAGTGGACACACTTAACCATTCAAGGAGTGCTTGCATGTATCAGTTACAAGTTGAAAACATGAGCTGCGGCCATTGCGTCGGCTCGGTCACGAAAGCGGTGCAAGCCATCGATCCGCAAGCCCAGGTGCAAATCGACCTGGCCAGCAAGCGCGTCACGGTGGAATCACCGGCCGAACTGGGCGCCATCAGCGCCGCCATCGTGGAGGCGGGCTTTCCCGTTACCAGCGCGAAATAACAGCAGTCGATTCGACAAGACAGCCGGCCCTTGCGCCGGCTGTTTTTTTATCCATCCAGTTCGGGATAATGGCGGAAGATGCCTTCTTCGTTGAAGGGTATCCTGCGCGTTGACTTCAGGTAGCGGGCAATATTCGGCCGCGCCGCCACCATATCGTGCAGCGCAAACAAGGCGGGATACTGCGGCGCCAGGCGCGCCATGGCTTGCGGAAACGCATACTGCAGGCCGGCCAGCATCTGGAACAGCGACAGGTCGCCATACGTGAGTCTGGCCCCCACCAGATACTGGCCGCGGCTGTTCAGCAGCACTTGCGTGAAATAATCGAGAAACTTGGGTAAACGTGTTTGGCGGAAATCCGCGCTGCGCAGCATGGCCGCCTGTTTTTGCTCTTCGTAATATTGATTCATCGACAGCGGATGGTGCGTGTCGTGCACTTCGGTCAGCCAGTCGGCCATCGTCAGCTGCAGCTGGTTCAGCCACAAACGGCCGCTTTCCGCGCGTGGCGCCAGGCCCAGGCGCCGGCCCAGATACAAGAGGATATTCGTCGTCTGGCCGATCAGCACCTCGCCATCGCGCAGCACGGGCGGCGCGTAGGCGGCCTGTGGCGTGCTGCCGCCGTCGAGGCAGGCCAGCATCGCGGGAATGCCTTGCCCCTTGCGCTCAGGCAAGCGGGCGACGTCGCGGTAGTCGGCGCCCGCCTCTTCCAGGGTCAGACGGATGAATTCGCCACGCCCCTGTATCGCGGGCCAATAGTACAGTTCATACGCCATATCCACCTCCGTTGACTTACATCAAGGGCAACATGCTTTCGCTTCCTTGTCACCGGCCAGCCCCAGGCTTTGCAGGATGGGGCAATCGGGCTTGTCGTCGCCATGGCACGATTGCGCCAGGTGCGCCAGGGTATCGCGCATTTCCGTCAGTTCGGCGATGCGTTGATTCAAATCGGCGACATGGGCCAGCGCGATGCCTTTCACGTCCGCGCTGGCGCGCTGGTCGTTTTGCCACAGCGACAGCAGCTCGCGGATCTGCTCCAGCGAAAAGCCCAGCCCCCGCCCGCGCTTGATGAAACGCAGGGCGTGCAAATCGTTCGGCGTGTAGATGCGGTAACCGGCGTCGCTGCGCGCGCTGGGTTTTAACAATGAAATACTCTCGTAGTAGCGTATCATTTTTGCCGATACGCCCGTCTCGCTTGCCGCCTGGCCGATATTCATCCTATGACTCCTTGGTATGCGCGCTGCGGGCTTTCCAGCGGCGCAGCAACAGGGCATTACTGATCACGCTGACCGAACTGAAGGCCATCGCCGCGCCCGCCACCATGGGGTTGAGCAGGCCGAAGGCGGCCAAGGGAATGCCGATCAGGTTATAAATGAATGCCCAGAACAGATTCTGCCGTATCTTGCTGTAGGTGCGGCGCGAGATATCGATGGCGTCCGCCACCAGGGCCGGATCGCCGCGCATCAGGGTGATGCCGGCCGCATGCATGGCCACATCCGTGCCCGTCGACATGGCGATGCCCACGTCGGCGGCCGCCAGCGCGGGCGCATCGTTGATGCCGTCGCCCACCATGGCCACCTTCGCGCCCTCGCCTTTCAGCGCGACAATTTTAGCGGTTTTATCGGCCGGCAGCATTTTCGCCGCCACCGTGTCAATGCCCAGCAGCTTGCCGACGGCGTCCGCGCTGCCCTGGTTGTCCCCGGTCAGCATCACCGTCTGGATGCCCAGGCTGTGCAAGTGGGCAATGGCCGCCTGCGCGTTCGGCTTGACCTGGTCGGAAAAGGCGAACAAGCCCAGCAGTTCCGATCCCGACGCCAGCCACGAAATCGTGTTTCCCGTGTTTTCCAGCGACAAGGCCTGCTCCGCCAACGGCGTCATGTCCACGTTCAACTCCTGCATCAGCCGCGTGCTGCCCAGTTTCAGCTCCAGGCCATCGACCTGTGCTGCCAGGCCGCGGCCCGGCAAGGCCGACAGGGCCGTCGCGGGCAAGGGCTCGATGTGGCGCGCGCCAGCCGCATCGAGCACGGCCGTCGCCAGGCTGTGTTCACTGCCGCGCTGGATGCTGGCCGCCAGTTGCAACAGGCGGGCATCGTCGATGCCATGCGCATGCAGGGCCGCCAGGGCAGGCTTGCCAATGGTCAAGGTGCCCGTCTTGTCGAACACGACGGTATTGACAGCGTGCGCCACTTCCAGCGCTTCCGCATCCTTGATCAAAATGCCGTAACGGGCAGCCACGCCCGTGCCGGCCATGATGGCCGTCGGCGTGGCCAGGCCCAGCGCGCACGGGCAGGCGATGACGAGCACGGCCACGGCATTGATGATGGCGTTCTCCAGCTCGCCAGTGGCGAACCACCAGCCCAGCATGGTCAGCAGCGCCAGCACCAGCACCACGGGAACAAAGATCGCGCTGACCTTGTCGACCAGGTGCTGGATCGGCGCCTTGGCCGCCTGCGCATCTTCCACCAGACGGATGATGCGCGACAAGGTCGTCTCGCCGCCCACGGCTTGCGTGCGCACCAGCAACAAGCCGTCGGCATTGATGGCGCCGCCCGTGACCTTGTCGCCCGGATGCTTATCGACCGGCAAGCTTTCGCCCGTGATCAAGGACTCATTGATCTGGCTGGCGCCTTCCACCACCACGCCATCGACGGCCACCCGCTCGCCGGGACGAATGACCACCAGGTCGCCCACTTTTACCTGTTCCACGGGCAAATCGATCTCGACGCCGTCGCGGCGCACGCGGGCCGATTCCGGACGCAAGACTTGCAGCGCGCGGATGGCCGAGGCCGTCTGGCGCTTGGCGCGGCTTTCCAGCCATTTTCCCAGCAGCACCAGGGTGATGACGACGGCCGACGCCTCGAAATACAGGTGCGGCAGCATTTCGCCCGCCGTCAGCCATTGGTAGACGGACAAGCCATACGCGGCGCTCGTGCCCAGCGCCACCAGCAAATCCATATTGCCGCTGCCAGCGCGGGCCGCCTTCCAGCCGGCCTTGTAGAAACGCGCGCCAAAGTAAAACTGCACGGGCGTGGCCAGGGCGAATTGCAGCCAGCCGGGCAGCATCAAATGGATGCCGGCCCACTCGAGCAGCATCGGCAGCATCAAGGGGAAAGCCAGCACGGCCGCGAACGCCACTTTCATGCCGTCGCGGTTCGGTGCGGCAGCGGGCGCGCTGGCCGCGCTGGCAGCGGGCACCGTGGCTGCATAGCCGGCCTTGTCGATGGCGGCGATCAGGGTGCCTGCTTCCAGGCCGCCCGTCACCTTGATGCGCGCGCTTTCCGTGGCCAGGTTGACGCTGGCCGCCAGCACACCGGGCACTTTCAGCAAGGCTTTTTCCACCCGGCCCACGCAAGAGGCACACGTCATGCCGGCAATATTCAGGTCGATCTCGCGCTGCGCCACCGTGTAGCCGGCCTTTTCCACGGCCGCCTGCAAGGTGGCCAGGGGAATCGGCGTATCGGATGTGATTTTGGCCACTTCCGTGGCCAGGTTGACGCTGGCCTGGGTCACGCCGGGCACGGCGGCCAGGGCCTTTTCCACGCGGCCCACGCACGAGCCACAAGTCATGCCTTCGATGGCCAGCGCCTGCGCATGCGCGGCGGCGGGAGGGGGCGGACTGGAATTGGCGGGAGCGAGTGTACTCTGGTTCATGGCAGATCCTGTACGAAAGATTAACGAATAGGGTCAGGATCTGCTATCCCATGATGGGAAGGTCAAGCCCTATTTGCACGGTGTGCAGAGCTTGCTTGAAGACTTAGCGCACCACGCAGTCGATGGCGGCCGCCTTGGTGCCGCCAGCCGGAGCGCCGCCGCTTGAGGGCGATGGCAAAAAGGCCGGCGGCAGCGTGAACGGCAGGCCTGGATTGACGGGCAACAACACAGGCGGCTGCCTGAAGTTGGGTGTAAAGCCAAACTGGCCAGGGGCAAAGTTTTGCGCGCCAGCCGGATTGCTCACCTGGATCAGGCCTTCAAGCACGTGCACATACAGGCCCGGAGCCAGGCCTGGTCCTGCCGATGGCGCCGCCGTTGGCAACGGCATTGCCGAGGGAGCGACATAGCTGGCAATAAACGTCGTGCCGCGGATGCCAATGGTGGCGGCCGGCGTCTTCATCTCGAAGCGCTCCTTGTTGCGCTTGCCCAGCAGGCCCGTGACGGAGCGCAAGCCTCCCTTGAGCAAGCTGAAGATGGCATGGTCGCCATCGGGCTGCTCGGCCGTGTAGCTGAATTGCTCGATCACGAAACTGGTGTTCGGCTTCAGCGTGATTTCGCTATTGTCGATCAGCTTGATCAAGGCATAAGTCTCCTTTTCCGTCAGCAAGGTATCGCCCTGCTCGACCTCGGACTTGATGGCCAGGATTTTCACCTTGCCGTCCATCTTCTTGGCCATCAGCGGACCACTCAATTGCATGACGGTACCGGCCACCTGTCCGGCCCAGGCGTGCGCACCCACGCATGTCAGGGCCAGCCACAGCAAGGCCTTAATTGCAGTACATTTTTTTAGCGGCATCATCGAATTTGTATCCTGTGGGTTTATCTTTGGCGTCGGCAACATCCTTGCTGTCTTTCTTCTTGTCGTCCGGCTTGGCTTGCGGCGCGGACACGAGCGTATCGTTGGCACGATCGGCTTGCTTGATGATGCGCAAGGCATCATCGATGGCCGCGCTCGTGGCGGCGTCGATCACAGGCTTGTCGATGGTGGTCGCTGGCAGGAAGATGGCGTCCGCCATGCTCACCGTGCCATTCGGCGCCAGCAAGGTCACGCCGCTGCGCTGGCGGTTGATGCGCACGCCCGAGCCTCCCGTGATGCTGCCCGTTTTCGCCAGCACGCTCATGCTGGCCGCTGCCGGCAAGGTAAAACTTGCCGTGTCCGCAAAGCGTACGTTAGCGCCCGCGCTGGCGCTGACATTGCCGCCGCCAGCGATCTGCGCATTGCCGCCGACATTGATATCGCGCCCCGCCGTCATGCTGACATTGCGCGCCGCCACCAGTTGCGCGCCATCGCCCAGCAGCACGTCCGTGCTGGCATCGAGCGCGATGTCATTGCCTTCGATCTTGCCGACGACGGTGACGGGACTGTGCGCCGTCACGCTGACGTTGCCGCCATGCGCATTGATATTGCCAACCGCGACGCCGCCCGTGTTGTCGATGGCGATATTGCCCGCGCCCGTGGTGAGCGTTCCCAAGGTCAGGGTGCCCGGCGCCGAGGTATTGTTCAGCGTAATGCCGCCCCCTGCGCTATTGCTTGCGGTAAAACTGCTCAGCTGGTTGCCCGCATGGCCCAGCACGATGCCGTCGCGCGCTTGCGCAGTGACGCTGCCGGCGAGCAAGGCGCCGTCCTGGCCGATGGCGCCGTTCAGGGCGCTCAATGTCACATCATTCGCCGCCAGACTGGCGAAGCGCAGATCGCCAGCCGCTTGCGTGATGGCCAGCTGGCCCGCCAGCCGGATGGCGCCGGCCGTCTGATTAAAACTGTTAGCGACGAGCAAGTTGCCGTTGCCGCTCAGCACGCCGCCGCCTTGCGCATAGCGGTCCGCCGACAGGCTGCCGTTCAGCAGCAAGCTGCCGCCGTTGACTTCCAGGCTGCCCAACAGGGAACGGTCCGGCACATTCTCGCCGAGGGTCAGGCTGCCGCCCGTCAACAGCAAGCCCGTCGCCGAGTTCAGGTTTTTCAGGATGGTGTTGCCGGCCGCCGCGCTGTACGTGACGATGCCTTTGCTGTTGCTAAAGTCGACGGCCAGCACGTTCGCACCTTCCGGCACCACGCCGCCGTCCCAGTTGGCCGCATCGCTCCACAAGCCGCTGCCGCTGCCAACCCAGGTCGACAATTGCTTTTGCGCAATCGATGCCTGCGCCGTGCCGCCCGTCGTTTCCAGGGTGTAGTTACCCGCATCGGCGCCCGCCAGGCGGAAGCCGCTGGCCGTCACCAGTTTTGCGGCACCCGCATTCTTGTCGGCAAAGCTGCCGCTGCCGCCAACCACACTGACCACATCCTGGCCCAGCACGCCGTTCGCCGTGGCGCTGACTGCCGCATTCGTGCTGCCGTCATACACCTTGCCGGCGGCACTCAGACCAACCAGGGTCAGGCTGGCGGGCGTAATGCTGGCCAGCAAGCCCGTCGGCAGGACGATAAAGTAATTGTCCGCATCGGCGCCCGTCAGCGCCGCGCCAGCGAGCTGCACGGCCTTGCCTACGCCCACGTTCTTGTCCGCAAAGTTGGCCACTGCCGAGGCCACTAAACTGTCGCCGGCGACACGGTCATCGCCCAGACTCAGCTGCGCGCCCGTCGTGCCATCGTAGACCTTGTTGCCGACCACGCCGGACAGGTTCAGCGCACGCGCGCCGATATCGGCCGTGGTATTGCCCGCATTTCTATTGAGCACGTAGTTGCCCGCGTCGTCGCCGCTCACACCCACGTTCGTCACATGTACTGCCTTGCCCATGCCCGCTTTTTTGTTGCCAAACGCGGCATTGCCCGCCACCGTCAAGGCGTCGCCTTGGATGCGGTCGTCGCCAAAGTTCACTTGCGCGCCCGTCGTGCCGTCGTAGGTCTTGTTGACGCCATTAAAACTCACGTTCAGGGTGCGCGCCGTGATGTCGGCCGTGGTGCTGCCCGCATTTCCATTGAGAACATAGTTACCCGCATCGGCGCCCGTCAGCTGGCCTGCCGCCACCTGGTAATCAACCGTTTTTCCAGTACCGACATGCTTGTCGCGGAAGCTGCCCTGCAAGCCGGCCATGCCGACCTGGTCGCCCGAAACCATGCCTTCAAAATAGCCATTCAGGCCAGCTTGCACGGTGCCGTCGTACACGCGGCTTTGCGCGCCGGTGACGCTATAGTTCAGCACGCGCGCCGTGATGGCGGCCGTGCCGTCCGCCGTCGTCGCGGCCAGACTGTAGTTGCCCAGCTCATTGCCGCCCAGGGCCAGGCCGCTGGCGTGCACGGCCTTGCTGCCGCCCGCATTCTTGTCGAGGAAGGCGGCGCTGCCGCTGATGCTGATGTTGTCGCCCGCCACCACATTGCCCAGCACGAAATTGACGCCGTCGTAGCCCAGGGTGCCGTCATAGATCTTGCCATTGCCGCCGATACTCACCGTCAGCGCGCGCGGCGTGATAGCGAAGGTCGTCGTGCCGCCCATCGTGATGTCGTACTTGGTCGACCACAGGCCCGTCGCCGCATAGCTGCCCACGTTGCGCGCGTTGCCGTAGCCGAGGCTGCCATTCACGCCAGTGTCGCCGTCGAGCAATCCCACATAGCCGATCGCGCCGAGGAAGGCGGCCAGCTGGCCATCGTAGACCTTGCCCGCGGCATTGCCAGAAAGATTCACTTGCAGCGGCTTGAGGAAAGCCTTCAGCATCGGCGTCGTGTAGCCTTCGTAGATGCGCCAGGTGCTGCCGAAATTGTAGTCGTTGAAACTGCCCTGCTGCTGCATCTGCGCCGTGCTGCGTCCGCTGGAACCACCGCCATCCATCTGCACCAGCGACGTTTCATAATTGAAAAAACCATAGCTGAACGGGGAACCGGAGGCCACGCGGCCGGCTACCGCGCCCACGGCCGCATAGCCGTTGCCAGTCACGGCGCCGCTGCTGAAGACATGGCTGACGCTGCCCGTGCTTTCGCCGACCAGTCCACCCATGTTTTCCCAGGCCAGGATGGGATCGGCAACGCCGGCCCGGCCCACGGCGCCGCTGGCATACGCGTCGTCGATGCTGCCGCCGTTCAGGCCCACCAGGCCGCCGATGCTGCGCGCGCCAGTGACATTGCCGGTGGCATAAGACTGGCTCAGCGCGCCTTGGTTGTTGCCGACCAGGCCGCCGATCATCTCGCGCGCGCCCGTCACCACGCCGGTGGCGTACGAGGTCGTGATGCTGGCGCTGGATGCATTCCATCCCGCCAGGCCGCCGATGGCGCCGCCGCCATCGGCATTGACGCCGGTGACGGCGCCGCTGCTGCTGGACAAGGTGATGGCGCCGCCGTTGCTGCCCACCAGGCCGCCGACATTGCGCTGGCCGCTGACGGTCGTGCTGCTGTTCACGCCGTCGATGATGCCGCTGACGACCTCGCCCGCCAGCGCGCCCACATTGGCCGTACCGGTGACGCTGCCGCCGCTCAGGGTCAGGTTGCGCAAGGTGCCGCCCTGGACGGTGCCGAACAGGCCTGCCGCCGAACCGGACCGTCCGCTGCGGTCGATTTTCAAATTGCTGAGAGTAAATCCGCCGCCATCGAACACGCCGGAAAAACCGCCGCCGCTGCCGGCGATCGGCACAAAACCCTGGCCATCGTTCCAGTTCGCGGTGCCGCTGGCGTCGATGTTGCCGGCCAGGCGATAGCTGTTGCCGAAGCCAAGGCTGCCGATGCCTTGCAAGCCATGGATATCGGCGATCAGATAGGGCGAGGACGCGCCGCCATCGCCGCCGACCGCACGCAGGAAGCTGGCGCCGCTGCCGATGGCAAAGCTTCTGGCGCTGAACCCTGGCAGGACGGCCGCGTTTTGCACCCAGCTGCCGCCGTCGAGCACAAAGCTGCCGTCCACCGTCACGGCGCCCGTGGCCGTGATGGCGGAACCTGAATTGAGGTGCAGATCGCCGGACCTGGCGAGCGCATCCGATATCCGCATGCCGCCCGTGTTCGTGCCGTCGCCAATGGTCAGCGATGCGGCCGAGATGCCAGCCAGTTCAATCGCGTCCAAGCTGAGGGCCGTGCCCGATTTGCTGCCCAGGTCGATGCTGCGCGCACTGCTCAGGGGCTTGATCGTCACGTTGGCGCCTGCGGCGCTACCGCCGAAATTCAAGGTGCCACCGAGCGTGATACTGTCCGCCTGCAGGGTCACGCTCTGGTTGGCGATGCCGCTGCCGACCAGCCGCGCGCCGCCGCCCGTCAGGTTAATTTCGCCGCCCGCATGGTTGGCACGCAGGAACAGGTTGCCATTGCCGACACTGACCACGCCCGCACCCACCACGCTGGCGCCGGACAGGGACACGCTGCCGCCATTCGTCGTGATCGCCGCGTTCAGGATGACGTTCGACCCGGGGCCGTATGCGCCGCCGCTGCTGGCGTCGTTCGCCGACAGGGTCACGTTACCGCCATTGGTGCTGATGGGCGCGTACACATTGATCGTCTCGCCGGCCGTGGCGCTCAGGCCGATGTCGGCATTCACCATGTTGACGGCAGCGCTGAAATTGATACGGTGCAGGGCCTGCAAGATCACATTGCTGCTGGCGTTGGAGATGGTATCGGCACCGATGCTGGTGCTGCTGGCGGGCGGCCCCTCCAGGAACTGGTCCACATCATTGAGGCTGCCGCCACTGCCCTGCACGACATCGATATCGAATGGGTCAAGCAGCCAGATGCCGCGCGTGCCTCTGCTGGAGCGGGCGCTGGTATCGACCCGGATGCCGTCGACGGCCAGGTAATGGCCCGAGGTTTCCACGAAGCCGCCGTCGCCGCCCTGGGCGCCGCCGCGCGCGGAAATGCTGCCGCGCACCTGGGCCGAGTCATCACCCCAGGCGATGACCTTGCCGCCGTTGCCGCTGACGATCGCATCGGCATTGACGCTGGCGTCCTTGCCGACGAGTACCTGGCGCGCATTCTGCACGGCCGCGTTCTTGCCCTGGTAGTCGCCGCCCAGCAAGACCGTGCCGCCGCCCGCCGCGCCGCTGGCGTCGACCTTCGCATTGCCCAGCAAACCCACCTGCTCGCCCAGCACGTGAATCTGGCCGCCCGTGCCGGCCGCGCCCGTGGCGCTGGTGACGCTGCCCGCTTCGAGCAGCGCCTTGCCGCTGGCCTTGAGGACGATCCGGCCATTGTCGCCGACGACGGCGCTGTTGGCGTTGAGCACGCCGCGCTGGCTGAGCAACGCACCGGCCATGCCGATGCTGCCGCCCTGGGCGATGATCTGGCCCAGGTTCAGGACCTGGTCGCCCGGCGCCGAAACGAGCACGCGCAATTGCGGATTGCCGGGGTCGGCCAGCTGCACGCTGCGCCCGGCCGCCAGGATCACTTCGCCGTTCGGCGCTGTAATAATGCCAGTGTTTTCCACGTTCGGCGCGATCAGGAGCACTTGCCCGCCCTTGCCCGCATTGATGGTGCCCGCATTGCCGACGCCGCCGGCCACGCCGCCGGCCGTGAACTGGCGCTTGCCGGCCAGGAAATCTTCGTTCGTCATGCCCAGGCTGGACGCCACCAGCCCATTCACGTCCACTTTCGCGCCCTGGCCGAAGACGATGCCGTTCGGGTTGATCAGGAAGACCTTGCCGTTCGATTCCAGGCTGCCCAGGATCTTGCTGGGGTCTTGTCCCGTGATGCGGTTGAGTACGGCGCTATTGCCGTTTTGCTGGATGAAGCGCGTGATTTCGCCCGCATGGATGGAAAAGCTCTGCCAGTTGATGATGGTGTTGGGCGTGTTCGTGATCGAGAAGATGTTGCCCTGCTGGTTGAACGTCGCCTGTCCGTTGACCACCTGCGGCAAGGCGGGGTTGGCCTGCGCCGCGCCGAAACAGCCGGCCAGCAGCAGTGCCAGCGCCGTGCGGCGCAAGGGTGGTGCAAACGGTGGCGTCAGGATGAAAACGGAGGCGTGCGGGACGTTGTTGTGCATGGTGTTCATCCTGATACTAGTAGGCCAAGCCGAGGCGGAAATGCAGGCGGTTGGCATCGCGCTGTCCCGTGTCGCCGCCATTGACGACGTGGGCGTAATCGAGTTGCAAATTGGCGTAACGGCTCAGCAGCAAACGCAGGCCGAGCCCGGCGCTGGCGATGGCCTGCGAGGCGCTTTCGCCGGGCAGCGCGTGGTTGCGGCGCAGCCATGCCGTGTCATAGAAAGCCAGCGCGCGGCATTGGTAGCCGAGCGCCTGGCCGCACCAGTTCGGCGTGTACCATTCCAGGTTCAGGTTGGCACCCGAATCGTTCGATACCTCGCGCTCGGCAAAACCGCGTACGGACGAAGCGCCGCCGGCGCCGAACTGTTCGCCAGGCACCAGCGCATCCGGCGTGACTTGCGCGTTGACGAGCGCGCGCCATTGCCAGTCGCCGGCCAGCACGCGTCCCGTGCTGGCGCTCAGGCTCAAGGTGTTGTAGGCGGCCTTGGCGTGCGCGCGCACCCGGTCGAAATCGGCTTGCGCGCCGTGCTTGCCACCGGGAATGTTATGCGCGAAGGTGAGCGCCACGCTGGTCTCGCCCGTCGGCAAGGTCCAGTTGCCGATGTAGCTGACGCTGAGCGGATGCACGGTGACGTCGGCGCCCAGTTCCATGCCGAACAGCTGCACGCTGTTGCGGTAAGCCTTGTAGTCGACGCCGTACACGAGCTTGGGTTCGAAATCGCCGCTGCGGGCAAAGTTCTGGTTGTAGCGGATGCCGGCCATGCTGCCCTGGCCGCTGACGGCCAGGTCGACAATGCCGGCCGAGATGCTGCCCGAATCGACGTTCGAATAGCTGGCGAAAAAATCCATCGAGTCGCCCAGCGCATACAGCGGCAAGTGGTAGCCGGCGCCATACACGCCCACCTTGTCCGGCTTTTCCAGGCTGGTCGTGTATTGCAGGCTGGCCACGTGATCGCGGCCGAACAGGTTGGCATGCTGCAGCACCACGCCCACGTGCGTCTTGCCCGTTTGCGCATTGCCCGTATTGTCCACATTGAGCATGGCTTTCCACGGCTTTTCATCGGCCACCGTGACGATGGCGTCGATGGCGCCGGCCGGCTCGTCGGCCTGCAGGCGCACTTCGATCTTGCGCGCGGGATTTTCATTGGCCAGCTTCAGGCTTTGCGACAGGGCCGGCACGTTCGGCGTCTCGCCTTCGCGCAGGGACGGCAAGGCGCGCCGCACGTTGGCCTCGTCGACCCAGGCATTGCCACTGATGGCGAGCTTGCCCAGCGGCGTTTGCAGCACGCTCAGGCGCACCACGCCCCGTTCCAGTTCCTGTTCGGGCAATTGCACCTGCACGGCGCTGTAACCACGCTCGCGATAAGCCGCTTCCAGCGCCTCGACGGCGCGGGCGATATCGGAAAAATCGCGCTGCGCTCCTGTAAAGGGCGCCAGCAGGGCGTCCACCTGCGCGGAGGTGAGCAGGGTATTGCCCTGGACGTCAAAGCGGCGGATCTCGAAGCGCGGCACGCCGTCTTCCTGCGCGGCAGGGACGGCCTCATCCACGGAAACGGCAGCGCCGGCGGCGCCGACGGCGAACAGCAGCGCGGAACCCGCAAGCAGGTGCACCAAACGATATGTCATGTGAAGGATTTCTTGTGTAACCGGACAAGCGCGCGGCCCGCAGGCGCCTGCACGTCCGGCAATGGATTGAAGACAAATTTTAGACGGCTTTTAGTTTCCAGTCAGAAATTTCTAACATTTCTCCGCGATTTTCATCGCAGCGCAACAAACCATGCGCGCAGCAGGATAAAAATGCCGCAATCGCTAGCATTTTCCGGCGCGCTCACAGCCTTACTTGCTGTGCAATTCCGTCACGCCATCCCAGTCGGCCGGCGGTGGCGCGTCGCGGTACTGCTCCAGGCGCGCCGCGTACAGCCGGTACAGATCGTCGTCGGGAAAGTCCGCCTGCAAACGGGCCAGCTGCGCGCCGGCCGCCGCCCAGTCGCGCGCGCGCAGACTGGCCAGCGCCGCGTGCCAGCGTTCGAGCTGCGCCAGTTCGGCGGCGGGGGCGCCGGCCAGCAGGCAGCGCGGCTCGAAGATGGCCACCGCTTCCTGCTTGCCCAGCACGCGTATGCGATCGAGTTCGCGGTACAGGAAATCCGGCGCGGCGGCGCGCGTGGCCTGGCCCACCACGATGCCCACGCCATACAGCTTGCTGGCGCCTTCCAGGCGGGCGGCCAGGTTGACGCTGTCGCCCATGACGGTATAGGCGCGGCGAATGCGCGAGCCCATGTCGCCCACATGCATGGCCCCCGTATTGAGGCCGATGCCGATGCGCAGCGCCGGCCAGCCGCGCGCGCAAAACTGCAGGTTCAGCCGCGCCGCGCTGGCCTGCATCAGCAGCGCGCTGGCCACGGCCCGGCTGGCGTGATCGCCAAAGGCGACGGGCGCGCCCCAGAACGCCATCACGGCGTCGCCGATGTATTTATCCAGGGTGCCGCCATGGCTGTCGCGGATATCTTCCGACATCGCCGTCAGGTAGGCGTTGATGTATTCGCGCAGCGCGGCCGGCGCCAGCTGCTCGGAAATGGCCGTGAAACCGCGCACGTCGGCAAACAGCACCGTCAGTTCGCGGTTCTCGCCCTCCATGGTGTAGCGCTGCGGATCGTCGGCCATCTCGGCCACCAGCTCGGGCGCCACGTATTCGCCGAAACGGGCCACCAGCGCGCGTCCCTTGCGCACCTCGAAAAAGTAGCCCCACGCCAGATTGGCGATGAACAGCGCCGCGATCAGCAACAGCAGCACGGCGCCGCCCAGCACCAGGTCGTGCGCGGTGTACAGGTACAGGTTGATGCCGATGGCGGCCGCCAGCGCGCCCAGCGTCGCCAGCATCACGCCGGCCGGCGGCAACACGGCCAGGGCGCCCGCCAGCAACAGGCCAAACAGCACGATCTGCACCAGTTCCAATGCCAGCGCATAGTCGGGCCGCGCCTTGAAGCGCCCGTCGAGCATGGACTTGATCAGGTTGGCGTGCACTTCCACGCCCGGATATTCGGCATTCACGGGCGTGGCGCGGATATCGTTCAAACCGGGCGCCGTGGTGCCCACCAGCGCGATGGCGCCCTTCAGCAGCGCGGCAGGCACCGTGCCGGCCAGCACGTCGGACGCCGAGACATAGCGGAAGGCGCCGCCATCGGGGCCGCCCGCGCCGCGGTACTGCACCGTCGTCGTCAAGGCTTCGCCGACGGGGATCGCCAGCGCGCCACGCGGCGTAAACAGCATGATGTGTTCGAGCCCGCCGCCGGCCAGCTCGCGCGCCGACAGGGTGTCGGCCGTGCCCGTGAAACGGGGAGCGATGGCGCGCGCCTGCAGGTAGACGGCGACGGTGGCGAGCGACAGCGACGGGTAATAGCCGTCGCCGATACGCTGCAACAGGGTCGAGGAACGCACGACGCCATCGGCATCGGTCAGCGCCGTGAAGATGCCGGCGCCCTGCGCGGCCGCCTGCAGGGGCGCGATATTGGCTTCGTAGCCGCGCGCCACGTAAGCCGTCACCGTGCGGCCATTCAGGTCGGCGACGGTGAAGGCCGGCTTGGGCAGCACGCCCTTCCTTTGCTGCTCCGAGACGCTGTAGCCGAGCACCACGGGCTGGCCGCGCATGGCTTCGGCGAACAGGCCATCGTAATCCATGGCCGGGCGCAGTTTTTCCAGCTGCGCCGTCAAGCCGGCCACGCCAGCCAGTTCGCCCTGCGCCAGGCCTTGCAGCACGGCGTAGCCGGAACTGGTGTCCGCTTCGGGGAATGCAATGTCAAAGCCCAGCGCGGCCACGCCGTAATGGCCCGTAAGCTGGCGCACCAGGCGCGCCTGGACGTCGCGGCTCCAGGGAAAACGGCCCACGCGCGCCAGGCTTTGCTCGTCGATGTCGACGATGACGATGCGGCGGTCGAGCTGCGGCGTCTCGGCCCGCATGCGCCAGTCGCCCAGCATGGCGTCCAGCCGCGCAATCGTGTCATTGCCGGCCAGGCACAGCACGGCCGCCGCCACGCTCAGGAATATGCCCAGCAGCGTTCGCGCCCCATGCTTGCGCCAGGCCAGCGACAGCTTCAAGGGGTGTAGCCCGGAATGGCCGCCTCGTCGACGGCATCGATCTGGCTCGGATGCATGTGCTTTTCAGCGAAGGTCAGATAGACTTTGCTGCGGATGAAAACGTCAAACAGCTCCGGGTCGATATGCCCGTTCAGGCTAAAGTTACCCAGGATGCGCAGCGATTCGGACAGCGACTTGCCCTTCTTGTAGGGGCGGTCGCGCGCCGTCAGCGCCTCGAAAATATCGGCGATCGCCATCAGGCGCGCCGGCACCGACATCTGCTCTTTCGTCAGCCCGCGCGGATAGCCCTTGCCATCCATGCGCTCGTGGTGGCCGCCTGCGTATTCCGGCACTTTTTGCAGGTGCTTGGGCCACGGCAGCGCTTCGAGCATGCGGATCGACACGCTGATATGGTTGTTGACGATGGCCCGCTCGGCCGCCGTCAGGGTGCCGGCGCGGATGGTCAGGTTTTCCGTCTCGTCGGCGTCGAGAAAATCGCGCAATTCGCCATCGGCCGCGCGCCAGCGGCGCCTGGCGATCTGCCGCACGCGCTCCTGGTCCGCCTGCGCCATGCTTTCGCCGCCGACGTTGACCGTGCGGATGAAATCGCGCTCTTCGCGCAGCGCCGCCTGCTCCCGTTCCAGCGCGCGGGCAATGGCATCTTGTTGCTGCGGCTGCGCCGCCTGCTGGCGCAGGGCCGCGATCTCGGCGTCGCGCAGCAGCACTTCGTAGCGCGTGTCGATCAGGGCGATGCGGTCGAAAATCGTTTCCAGCTTGGTGGCCTTGTCGACCACGTGCACGGGTGTGGTGATCTTGCCGCAGTCGTGCAGCAGCCCGGCCAGCCACAGCTGCTTGCGCTCGTTGTCGCTGAGCCGGAAATCGGCCAGCGGCCCCGTTTGCGTGGCGTGCGCGGCGTCGGCCAGCAGCATCGTCAGCTCGGGCACGAACTGGCAGTGGCGGCCCGTGTACGGCGACTTTTCATCGATGCCGATATTGATCAGGGTGACCAGGGACTCGAGCAGCTCTTCCAGCTGCGAAATGAGCAATTGATTCGTCAGCGCCACGCCCGCCTGCGCGGCCAGCGCCTCGATGAAGCGCTGGTCGGTCGAGGAAAAGGCGCGCACCTGGCCCGTCTCGCCATCCTTGGCATTGACCAGCTGCAGCACGCCGATCAGGTCGCCCTCATGGTCGCTCATGGGCACCGTCAAAATCGATTGCGTATGGTAGCCGTGGTGGCGGTCGAACTCGCGCATGCCGGAAAAATTGAAGGCCTCGTCGCGGTAGACGTCGGCGATATTCACGCTGCGGCGCAGGTTCGCCGCATACGCGGCCACCGACGCCAGATTGGGCTGGCCGGCAGCGTCGTACAGGGGCACGCCCGGCAAGCCCATGTCCGCGCCCTGCGCGATGCCCAGGCTGTCGTTGACGCTGATGTCGAACGCCAGCTGGCGGCCCTCGGCCACGGGCCGGTACAGGGTCGCGCCATCGGCGCCGCTCATGCTTTTTGCCAGCAGCACGATACGCTGCAACAGCGCGCCGATATCGTGCCCCTCGCCGCCCAGGCCGTGGCCGAGCGCGACACTGAGTTCGGTCAATTGCTCCAGTCTGTGGGCGATTTTCTCAGGGTGCAACTGAGGCATGTTGGTGGCAATCAGGTAAAGAAAAGGGAAACCGGCAAGCGCCAGTGTAACGGCCGTCCCGCACACTGTACATTACTTAGTTACAACAAAATGAAATAACTTTCCGTATCGCAACACGCATAAATGTTGCCGCCAATCTTATTAATTAGAATAGAATCAACAATAATTACACCGTAACAAGGTACTGAATGAAATTCACGTTCAGGGGCGTGCGCGGCTCCATCCCCTCCCCCGGCCCGCGCACGGCGCGCTACGGCGGCAACACCACGTGCATCGAAGTGCGCACCGACAACGATAGCCTGATCATTCTCGATGCGGGCAGCGGCATCTTCTCGCTGGCGCAGCACCTGCCGCCAGGCGAACCCGTCGACGCGCACGTCTTCATTACGCACAGCCACTGGGACCACATCCACGGCCTGCCCATGTTTTCGCCCCTGTTCGTGGCCGGCAACCGCATGCGCCTGCACGGCGCCCACGATGCGGCCGCCGGACGCGGCATCGAGCACGTGATGGCGGTGCAGCTGCAAAACAGCTATTTTCCCGTCAGCGAAGCGGCCATGGCGGCCTGCATCGAGTACCGCACCCTGGCACCCGGCGAAGCCGTCGAGGTGGGCGGCGCGCGCGTGCGCGGAGCGGAAATGAACCATCCGGTCATCAACCTCGGCTACCGCATCGACTGCGGCGGCGCCGCGCTGTTTTTCAGCGGCGACCATGAACCGTTCTACAACCTGCATCCGCCCGGCCATGCCGAGCATGCGGCCTGCGCGGCGCGCAATGCGCAGCGCCAGGCCGGCATCGACGCGCTGGTCGCCGGCGTCGACGCGCTGATCATGGATTGTTCGTACACGCGCGAGGAATACCCGGGCAAGCAGGGCTGGGGCCACGGCACCTTCGACGCCGCCTTCGACCTGGCCCTGCGCTGCGGCGCGCGGCGCCTGTACTGCACCCACCACGAACCGACCCGCAGCGACGAGCAGCTCGAAGCCGTGTTTGCCGACGTGATGGACCGCTATGCGAGCCGCCTGGCCGGCTTGCAGGTGTTCCTCGCCTGTGAGGGGCTGACGGTGGAACTGGCCGGCGCATAAAAAAAAGGGAGCCGCAAGGCTCCCTTTTTACTGGCGTTGGCTATCCATCACATGATGTGGTGGCCAATCCACCACGCGACTGCTGCCACGAAAGCGGACGCAGGAATCGTGAAGATCCAGGCCCAGACGATATTGCCCGCCACGCCCCAGCGCACGGCCGACATTTTTTGCGACGAGCCGACGCCGACGATGGCGCCCGTGATGGTGTGCGTGGTCGACACGGGAATGCCCAGCGCCGTCGAGACGAACAGGGTGATCGCGCCGCCCGTTTCGGCGCAGAAGCCGCCCACCGGTTTGAGCTTGGTGATCTTCTGGCCCATGGTCTTGACGATGCGCCATCCGCCGAACAGGGTGCCGAAGCTGATGGCCGTGTAGCACGAGATGATGACCCACATCGGCGGCATGGCATCGGCCGCGCTGGAATAACCGGCGGCGATCAGCAGCATCCAGATGATGCCGATGGTTTTTTGCGCATCGTTGCCGCCGTGGCCCAGGCTGTAGGCGGCGGCCGATACCAGTTGCAAACGGCGGAACCACTTGTCGACCTTGCGCGGCGTCGAACGGACAAAAATCCACGACACGAGCAGCATCATGATGGAACCGAACACGAAGCCCAGTACCGGTGCGATGACGATGAAGGCCACGGTTTTCCACAGGCCAGCGGCGACCAGCGCGCCCGTGCCGGACTTCGCGACAGCGGCGCCCACCAGGCCGCCGATCAGCGCGTGCGAGGACGACGAGGGAATGCCGTAGTACCAGGTAAACAAATTCCAGAAGATGGCGCCCATCAGCGCGCCGAAGATCACGTACTGGTCGATCACGGCCGGATCGATGGTTCCTTTGCCCACCGTGGCGGCCACGGTCAGCTGGTGGAACACGAAGATGGCGACGAAGTTGAACGTGGCGGCCATGGCAACCGCGGTCTGCGGTTTCAATACGCCCGTCGAGACCACCGTGGCGATCGCGTTGGCGGCATCGTGGAAGCCGTTCATGAAGTCAAACAGCAGCGCGAGGACGATCAACAGGCCTAGCACGTAGATGCTGATTTGTATGGTCATTGTAGTTTCTTTTCTGATTCTGGTTCAGGACAGGCCCAACGCTTACGCGTTTTCGACGATGATGCCTTCGATAATATTGGACACATCTTCGCAACGGTCGGTCACGGTTTCCAGAATTTCGTAGATCGCTTTCAGCTTGATCAGGTTGCGCACGTCCGGCTCGTCGCGGAACAGCTTGGACATGGCGGCGCGCATCACGTGGTCGGCGTCCGATTCCAGGCGGTCGATCTCTTCGCAGATGGCGACGATCTTGCGCGAGTTGTCCATGTTGTGCAGCATGGCGACGGCGTCGCGCACTTTTTCGGTACAGGCCAGCACCAGTTCGGCCAGGCGCTTGGCTTCCGGCGTGACGGCTTTCAGGTCGTACAGCGAGACGGTTTGCGCCGCATCTTCCAGCAGGTCGAGGATGTCGTCCTGGCGCGTGATCAGCTGATGGATGTCATCGCGGTCGATCGGCGTGATGAAGGTCTTGTGCAGCATTTCCACGGTGGCGTAGGTGACTTTGTCCGCCTGTTTCTCGATGCTTTCGATCGCATGTACGCGGTTTTCCAGGTCGTCGAAATTGGTCATCAGGCCGAGCATCTCTTTCGCGCCCTTGACGCACAGTTCCGCGTGCTGGTTAAACAATTCAAAAAACTTGCCCTCAGTGGGCATCAAGCGTCCAAACATGTCATTCTCCGTTAAGCATTGAGTCGTGTTATTTACTACAGAAAGCCGCCCCGTATGAGGGGGCGGCCAATGGAATATCAGTGCTGCTGTGTTAGTCGCCTTGGTAAAGCGCCAGGCCACCACTGTAATTGCCAAATTTGGTGTACTGCCCCATGAAGGTGAGGCGGATGCTGCCGATTGGACCGTTACGTTGTTTACCGATGATGATTTCGGCCGTTCCCTTGTCTGGCGAGTCGGGGTTATACACCTCGTCGCGGTAAATGAACAGGATCACGTCGGCATCCTGCTCAATAGCGCCCGATTCGCGCAAGTCGGACATGACGGGACGTTTGTTCGGACGTTGTTCCAGCGAGCGATTCAGCTGGGACAGCGCGATCACGGGACAACCGAGTTCTTTCGCCAGGCCTTTCAAGCCCCGCGAAATCTCGGAAATCTCCGTGGCGCGGTTGTCGCCCGGCGTATTGGCCGACATCAGCTGCAAGTAATCGACGATGATCAGGCCCAGCTTGCCGCATTGACGCGACAAACGGCGCGAGCGGGCGCGCAATTCGATGGAGTTGAGCGCCGGCGTTTCATCGATGTACAACTGCGCGTCGTTCATCTTCTGGATCGCATTCGTCAGGCGCGGCCAGTCTTCGTCGTTCAGGCGACCAGTACGCAGGCGGTGCTGGTCGAGCTGCCCGACGGAGCCAAGCATACGCATGGCCAGTTGGGCGCCGCCCATCTCCATCGAGAACACGGCCACGGGCAAGCCGCTGTCGATGGCCACGTTTTCGCCGATGTTGACGGAAAACGCCGTCTTGCCCATCGATGGACGGCCCGCCACGATCACCAGATCGCCCGGCTGCAGACCGGAGGTCATGCGGTCGAGGTCGATGAAACCGGTGGGCACGCCCGTGATTTCACTCTGGTTGTCGCGGCTGTACAGCTCGTCGATGCGCTCGACCACCTGTGTCAGCAGGGGCTGGATGGCGGTCCAGCCCTGGGCGCCGCGCGCGCCTTCTTCGGCGATGGCGAAAATCTTCGATTCGGCCTCGTCAAGCATCTGCTTGACTTCCTTGCCTTGCGGGCTGAAGGCCGTACCGGAGATATCGTCGGCGACGGTGATGAGTTTGCGCAGCACGCCGCGGTCGCGCACGATCTCGGCGTAGCGCCGGATGTTCGCGGCCGATGGCGTGTTTTGCGCCATGGCGTTCAGGTAAGCGAGTCCGCCCACATCATCGGCCTTGCCGAGCTGGGTCAGGGTTTCAAAAACAGTAATGACATCGGCTGGCTTGGAAGCGTTAACCATCTTGACGATTTGCTCGAAGATGATGCGATGGTCATAGCGATAGAAATCCTCCGCATGCATGAAGTCGGCGATGCGGTCATATGCGGCATTGTCGCGCAGCAGACCACCGATAACGGATTGTTCTGCTTCGATCGAATGCGGCGGAATACGGAGGGAATCCAGTTGCGGATCAGAGGGGGCGTTCATGGCGCGAATTATACCCGCTTCGGCGTGCTGGCAAAAATAAAGGGCTGAAATTGAGCGAAAAAAAGGCCACAAAAAAGCCGGGCGAACCCGGCTTTTCATAGTGCGGCAATGCTTGCGGGCCAGGCCCGCAGACAATTACGCGTTCGCGTCTGGAACGACAGCGATAACAACTTCCACAACCACGTCGGTGTGCAGAGCAACCGAAACGTTGTGCTCGCCAACGATCTTCAGCGGGCCGGTAGGCATGCGGATTTGTGCTTTTTCAACAGCAAAACCTTGCTTGGTCAGCGCTTCAGCGATGTCGAAGTTGGTGACGGAACCGAACAGACGGCCATCAACACCAGCTTTTTGAGCAACTTGAACGGTCAGGCCGCTCAGTTTTTCGCCCTGGGCTTGCGATGCGGCCAGTTTGGCGGCAGCAGCTTTTTCCAGTTCGGCGCGCTTGACTTCGAATTCAGCCACAGCGGTTGCCGTAGCACGACGTGCCAGGCGTTGCGGGATCAGGAAGTTACGTGCGTAACCGTCTTTGACTTTGACGACTTCGCCGAGGTTACCGACGTTAACAACTTTTTCTAACAGAATGATTTGCATAGTTCTTCTCCAGGAATATCTGACCGATTAAGCGTGGTGCAGATCGGTGTATGGCAGCAGCGCGAGGAAGCGAGCGCGCTTGATTGCGGTGTCAACTTGGCGCTGGTAGTGCGCTTTGGTACCGGTCAGGCGTGCTGGCATGATCTTGCCGTTTTCTTGGACGAAGTCTTTCAGCGTGTCGACGTCTTTGTAGTCGACTTGCTCAACGTGAGCTGCGGTGAAGCGGCAGAACTTCTTGCGTTTGAACAACGGGTTTTGCTGTTTGCGTTTTTCTTTAAGCTTGAGCTTATTTTTGTCGAACTTTTTACCGAATGCCATGTCAGGCTCCTGTATCTAAAATGCGCTAGTCAGAATTGACTGCACTAAAATCAATGATGTGAAACACCAAACTCTTGCTGTTGCGGCTCTTCCTGGCCAGGAAACCCGTGAACTGATATACCCCGCCCAAGCTTGCCTGACTGAACCGGCCTGAAATTTCGCCAGCGGCTAGCGCGGCAACATCAAACTCGGTCAAACGGGCAATCCCTGCTTCCATCTGCTGCGAACTGTGTTGCAATACTGCATTCACAATCGGCAGCCCTGCCGGGGTATAGCGCAATATTTCGCGCTCGGCAATGATGGCGGTGACTTGTAGCTGGTTCAGCGCACGATCCTGGTCAAGAATTAAGCTGCTGCTGCGGCTGGAGCGGCTGCTGGTGCTTCGGTGCGGTGGCTTTTGGCCGCGTCTTCGCGTTGTACCGATTTCATCATCGGCGAAGGAGCTGTTTCAGCTTTCTTCATTTTAACGGTCAGGTGACGCAACACGGCATCATTGAATTTGAATGCTGTTTCCAACTCGACCAGGGTCTCGTTGTCGCATTCGATGTTCAGGCAGATGTAGTGTGCTTTAGGCAGCTTTTGGATCGAGTAAGCCATTTGACGGCGGCCCCAATCTTCCACGCGGTGAACCGAACCGCCGCGGGTGGTTACGCTGGCTTTGTAGCGTTCGATCATCGCGGGCACTTGCTCGCTTTGGTCCGGATGGACGATAAAGACTATTTCATAATGACGCATGCAAACTCCTTCAGGTCGGATTGATAATCGCCCACCCCGGCGTCAAGACGGGTGTGGGAAGGTCAGCCGAAGATTATAACCGCCTTTTGCAAACGTTTCAATCATTCCTTCCACCAGCGTCCGAAAAGACCGTGCGCCAGCGTGCTTTCCGCCAATGGCCGACTATTTCTTGCGAAATTCGCCGAAAACACGGAAATCCCCTTGCATAGTGGACGATACTGTACAAAAATACAGACTGTTCATATAGACAGCATTTTAGTATGCACCCACCGCTCATGATCAAGCTGACAGCACGACAAGAACAAATCCTGAACCTGATCAAAGACGCGATTGAAAACACGGGCTTTCCTCCCACCCGTGCCGAAATCGCCAATGAACTGGGTTTCAAATCGGCCAACGCGGCCGAAGAGCATTTGCAGGCCCTGGCCCGCAAGGGTGCGATCGAGATTTCGCCCGGCACCTCGCGCGGCATCCGCCTGATCGGTGCGGCCGCCGAAGCGGCGCCATCGAAAGTGCCGGCAGCGTTGCTGATGTCGCTGCCCCTGATCGGCCGGGTGGCCGCCGGCTCGCCCATCCTGGCACAGGAAAACCTGGAAGCGAGCTACAACGTCGACCCGGCCCTGTTCTCGGCCAAACCCGACTTCCTGCTGAAGGTGCGCGGCTGGTCCATGCGCGACGCCGGCATCATGGATGGCGATTTACTGGCCGTGAAAAAGGTCGACAGCGCCAAGAACGGCCAGATCGTCGTCGCCCGCATCGGCGACGAAGTCACCGTCAAGCGCTACAAGAAAACGGGTTCCGTCATCGAACTGCTGCCGGAAAACCCGGACTTCAAGGTGATCACCGTATCACCGGAAGACGAGTTTGCTTTGGAAGGTTTGGCCGTCGGACTGATGCGCAGCTGGCATTAAGCTTTCAGCGTAAAAAAGGGCCGCGACAGCATGACTGTCGCGGCCCTTTTTACATGCGCGGCTGCTTATGCATCCAGCGCGCTGCTGAAATCTTCCAATAAGTCTGCCTCATCCTCGATACCCACCGACACGCGGATCAGGGATTCGGCAATGCCCATGCTGGCGCGGCGCTCGGCACCCATCTCATAGAAAATTGTGTGGGCGACGGGAATGACGAGGGTACGCGTGTCGCCCAGGTTGCTCGCTGGAATAGCCAAATTCAGGCGATTGAGGAAATCGAAGCAGTCGATGCCATCCCTCAGCTCAAAGCTGAACAGCGAGCCATAGCTGCGGAACAAGTCGGTGGCCAGCGCATGCTGCGGGTGCGACGCCAGCCCTGGGTAATGCACTGCCGCCACGCGTGGGTCCGCTTGCAACATGGTGGCCAGCGCCAGGGCATTGGAACAGGTGCGGTCCATGCGCAAGGCCATGGTTTCCGCGCCGACGGCGATATGGTGCGCCGCTTCCGGCCCCAGCGAAGCGCCGAAGTCGCGCAAGGCCTTGGCGCGGATTTGCGCGATGCCCCACTGCGCCGGCGCCGCCTTCTTGTAGTTCTCGAAAATGTTCGGATACCGCGTCCAGTCGAACACGCCCGTGTCCGTCAAGCTGCCGCCCAGGGCGTTGCCGTGGCCGCCGATGGATTTCGTCAGTGCATTGACCACCAGGCCCGCGCCCACGGCTTTCGGGCGGAACAGGTAAGGCGTCGTCATGGTGTTGTCGACGATGTACAAGATGCCCTTCTCGCGGCACAAGTCGCCGATTTTTGCCAGGTCGGCGATCTGCGTGCGCGGATTGGCGATGGTTTCCACAAAGACGATGCGCGTGGCCGGCGTGATGGTAGCCGCCACGTTGGCGACATCGGTGGCGTCGACGAAGGACACGCCGATGCCCTGCCCCGTCACCGTTTGCCACAGGCTGTTGGTGTTGCCAAACAAAAAGGCCGACGACACGACATGGTCGCCCGCGCGCAGCAACGATTGCACCACGGCGCCGATGGCGCCCATGCCGGTGGCGAAGCACAGAGTCGCCACGCCGTCTTCCATCTTGTTGACCTTGTCTTCCAGCGCGGAGACGGTCGGATTGCCCTGGCGGCCGTAGCGGAAACCCGGCTCTTTCCCCTGGAACACAGACGCGAGCTGGCGCGCATCGGCGTAGCCGAAGGCAACGGAAGTGTGCACGGGCTTGTGCAAAGAGCCATGCTCGATGCCCTTGCGGCGGTCGTTATGCAGGATGGTGGTGGTAAAGCCGTAGGTTTTTTTGGTGGTCATGGTGAGAATTCCGAATATTCGATTTGCCACGTAACCCCAAGGCAAATGCTGGGGTCAGTCCCTCCGGGATCGGAATGCGCACCACTGGCGCGCATTCCCCCGACGGGTCTGACCCCGAAAAAAAGCCCGGCATCGGCCGGGCAGGTACTTATGCTTCTGTCGTCGCCAGGTTCAGGTTCAGCTGGGAACGTGGCGTATCTTCGGGCGCTGCCGCCTTCGGATGGTGGCGCGCATATTCCAGGCGGTCCAGGTATTCCTGCGACACGTCGCCCGTCACGTACACGCCATCGAAGCACGATGCTTCGAAGTTGGTGAGCGCCGGGTTGACGTCGGCAATCGCCTGCTTCAGCGCGCCGATATCCTGGTAGACCAGGTAGTCGGCCGTAATTTCGCGGCACACTTCTTCCGTCGTGCGGCCGTAGGCGATCAGTTCGTCGCGCGTCGGCATGTCGATGCCGTACACGTTCGGGTAGATCACCGGAGGCGCTGCCGAGGCGAAGATGACTTTCGTCGCGCCCGCTTCACGCGCCATCTGCACGATTTCACGGCTGGTGGTGCCGCGCACGATGGAATCGTCGACCAGCAGCACCACTTTATCCTTGAATTCGGACGGGATCGCGTTGAGCTTCTGGCGCACGGATTTCTTGCGTGCCGCCTGGCCCGGCATGATGAAGGTACGGCCGATGTAGCGGTTCTTGATGAAGCCTTCGCGGTACTCGATGTTCAGCGCCATGGCCAGCTGGATGGCGGCCGGACGCGAGGAATCGGGAATCGGCATGACCACGTCGATATGCACGCCTGGCAACTCGGCACGGATCTTTTCGGCCAGGTATTCGCCCATTTTCAGGCGCGTGGCGTACACGGAGGCGCCGTCGATGACGGAGTCGGGACGGGCCAGGTAGACGAATTCGAAGACGCACGGGTTCAGGCTGGCATTGTCGGCGCACTGGGCGCTGTGCAATTTCTTGTCGGCATCGATGAACACGGCTTCGCCGGGACCGATGTCGCGCACGAAGCGGAAGCCCATGCCTTCCAGGGCCACGGATTCGGAAGCGATCAGGTATTCGGGACCTTGCTCCGTTTCATTGATGCCCAGGCATAGCGGACGGATGCCATGCGGATCGCGGAAGGCCAGCAAGCCCACGCCGGCGATTTGCGCCACGGCAGCATAACCGCCCTTGACGCGGCGGTTCAGCACGGTAACGGCCTTGAAGATGGCTTCCGGGTCCAGGTTCAGGCCCGTCGTCGCTTCCTGGATTTCATGCGCCAGCACGTTGAGCAGCACTTCCGAGTCGGAATCGGTATTGATGTGGCGGCGGTCGTTCTTGAACATTTCCAGCTTCAACTGTTCCCAGTTGGTCAGGTTGCCATTGTGCGCCAGGGTGATGCCGAACGGCGCATTCACATAGAACGGTTGTGCTTCCTCTTCGCTCGACGAACCGGCCGTCGGGTAGCGGCAATGGCCGATGCCCGTCGTGCCTTGCAGCGAACGCATGTTGCGCGTACGGAAGACGTCACGCACGAGGCCATTGGCCTTGTGCATGGAAAACATACTGCTGTGATTGGTCGCAATCCCTGCCGCGTCCTGACCGCGATGTTGCAGGAGCAACAATGCATCATAGAGCAATTGATTGACAGGTTGATGGGAAACGACGCCGACGATGCCACACATGGTGTGCTCCTAAACTGTGCTACTGATTTTAAAAAAATTCAAAATTTCACATGCTGCGCGTAAGCGGCAGGCAGATAAGGCTTGATGGCGCGCGCGCCCTGCTCCGCGAGCGGGCTGAGCTGCGCGTTTTTCCAGAATGGCTGCTGCGGTATAGACGTCATGCCACACAAGATGACGGCGGTCAACACGATCACAAGCCCCCGCGCCACGCCGAACAGGGTGCCCAGGGTGCGGTCGGCCAGGCTCAGGCCCGTCACCTTGACGAGCGCGTCGACCGTCATGGACAGCAATCCCATCAAAATGCGTACGCCGATGAACAGCACGACGAAGGCCAGCAACAAACGGATGGCCTCGCCCGGCACGGCTTCCGGCAGGAATTTCGCCAGGGTGGCGCCATAGGCGTTGGCAATGACGAACGCCACGACCCAGCTGACCAATGAAAGTATTTCCTTGACCAGGCCACGCATCATGCTGATCAGCACGGACGTCACCAGCACGAACAGCACCAGGTAATCGAAGATCGTCACGCGCGCTCAGCCTTGCAACATCACGCCGGCACCAGACTGCCGCCCAGGCCCAGCTTTTGCAGCTTGGCGCGGGTCTTTTCGGCGTCTTCGCGGCTGCCGAACGGGCCCACGCGCACGCGGATGCGCTCGCCCGCCGGGCTGGAGACTTTCTGCGTGTACGACTTGATGCCCGCTTCGCGCAGCTTGTCCTGCAATTCGTCGACCTTGTCCTGCGTCGCCAGGGCCGCCACCTGCACCACGAACTTGCCGCTGCCGGCGTCGTGCGCCTTGTCCTGCACCTTCTCTTGCGGTTTGTCTTGTGGCTTGCCTTCCAGAATCGCCAGCGCGCGCGCGGCATCGTCGGCCGATTGCGCCGGCTTGGCAGGCTTCGGTTCGGGCTTGGCTTCCGGTTTTACTTCATGCTTGGGCTCGGGCTTGAACTCGTGTTTCGGCTCGGGCTTGCTTTCGTGTTTCGGTTCCGGTTTCGGCTCCACCTTGACAGGCTTGGGCTCGGGTTTCGGTTCCACATAAGTTGGCTTGACCGTTGCAGGCTGGGCGGCGGCCAGCATGGGTGCCGGTGTGGGCGTCGGCTTGGCCGCAGGCGGCAGCGGCGTATCGACGATTTCCTCGGACTGGTCCAGGCCATTCGCTGCAGCTTGCGCCGGGACGGCCGGCACGGGCGCCGGTGCAGGCGCAACAGCCTTTTCCTTGGACGGAATGTCGATGGCGATATCGTTGAACGGCGCCTTCGGCTCGGAATCGAGCAGCATCGGCAAGCCGACAGCCACGCCCAGGGCCAGGGCAATGGCCCCGACCAGGCGGCGGCGTGCGCGCTTTTTTTCAGGCAAGACCGGATCCGGCGCTTCCTTGCCGCCACGGCGCGATCCACCGCCACCGGAGGTGTTGGCTGCGCGCTTGCGGGTCGGCGACTGTGCTTCGCCAGGGACATAAAAGCCGCTGTCTTCGCCAGAGGATTCTTGCTTGTTTTTAAACAGTTTCGAGAACAAGCCCATGCGTGATTTTCAGTCGAGTGCGTTTCAGTGAAGTGAGGATTTTCGGGCCTTCATCACGCCGGCAACGGTGAGGAAAGAACCAAAGACCACAATTCTATCATTCTCACCGGCCCGGCTCATTGCATTTGCAAAAGCTTGTGCCGGATCATCGAAAATAGACACAGTATGTTCGCTGCTGTCGGGCTTGTCTTCGAGCATGATCTGTACCTTGGCGGCCAGCTCGGAAGCCGTGGCCGCGCGCGGCGAAGGCAGGCCCGTCAGGCACCAGTGGTCGACGTGTTCGCTCATCGCCGCCAATACGCCATCGATATCCTTGTCCTGCATGGAGCCGAACACGGCATAGGTGTACGGGTGGAAACCCATATTGCCCAGGTTCTGGTTCAGCGCCGAGGCCGCGTGGGGATTGTGCGCCACGTCGAGGATCACGCTGGGGCGGCCAGGCAAGACCTGGAAGCGGCCCGGCAGTTCCACCGTTACGAGGCCCGTGCGCACTTCCTGCGCGCCCACGGGGAGTTTCAGCTTCAGCACTTCCAAGGCGGCCAGCACGGCCGTCGCATTCAGTATCTGGTTGGCGCCGCGCAAGCTTGGATACGCGAGCGAATTGCGGCGCTGCTCGCGCCCGCCGTAGTTCCACTGCTGCTTGTCGCCCGAATAATTGAAATCGCGGCCCATCAGCCACAGGTCGGCGCCGATGGCCTCGGCATGGTCGATCAGCGACTGCGGCGGCACGGGGTCACTGCAGATGGCCGCCTTGCCCGGACGGAAAATGCCGGCCTTTTCAAAGCCGATCGCTTCGCGCGTGTCGCCCAGGTAATCCGTGTGGTCGATGTCGACGCTGGTGACGATGGCGACATCGGCGTCGATCACGTTGACGGCGTCCAGGCGCCCGCCCAGGCCCACTTCCAGGATGGCCACGTCCAGCTTCGCCTGCGACAGCAGCTGCAAAATCGCCAGGGTGGTGAATTCGAAATACGTCAGCGGCGTGTCGCCGCGCACGGCTTCGACGGCATGGAAGCTGGCGACGATCTGCTCATCGCTGGCCATCTCGCCCAGCACGCGTGCGCGCTCGTTAAAATCGAGAAAGTGCGGTTTGATGTACAGCCCCACTTTGTAGCCGGCACGCAACAGCACGGATTCCAGCATGGCGCAGGTGGAACCCTTGCCATTCGTGCCCGCCACCATGATCACGGGGCAGGTAAAAGCCAGTTGCATGCGCGCCTTGACGGCTTGCACGCGGTCCAGGCCCATGTTGATCTGGGTTTCCGAATGGCGGGTTTCCAGCATGGCGAGCCAGTCCGGCAAGGTGGTGGGGAGGTTTTGCATGGGAGACTTCTTGATGAGGAGACAGTGCGCGCGGCGCGCAGACGGTGTAGCGTGGCAACCGGGCGTGTCCTGCGGACACCGCCCGGCCTGTTACTTTGGCGTTACGCCAGTACTTCGACAGCCTGGTTTTGCAACAAGGCCAGCAAGCGGGCGATTTCTTCGCGCATCTTGCGGCGGTCGACGATCATGTCGACGGCGCCCTTGGTGACGAGGAACTCGGCGCGCTGGAAGCCTTCCGGCAGTTTTTCGCGCACGGTGTTTTCAATCACGCGCGGGCCGGCAAAGCCGATCAGCGCTTTTGGTTCGGCGATCACGACGTCGCCCATGAAGGCGAACGAGGCGGACACGCCGCCCATGGTCGGGTCGGTCAGCACGCTGATGAATGGTAATTTCTTTTCCGACAGCTTGGTCAGCATGGCGGTGGTCTTGGCCATCTGCATCAGGGACAGCAAGCCTTCCTGCATGCGCGCGCCACCGGTGGCGGTGATGCAAATGAACGGCACTTTCTGTTCCAGCGCGATTTGCGCGCCGCGCACGAAACGCTCGCCCACGACGGAACCCATGGAGCCGCCCATGAATTCGAATTCGAAGCACGCCACGACAACCGGCAGGCTCATGATGGCGCCGCCCATGACGACCATCGCATCCGTCTCGCCCGTCGCTTCCATGGCGGACTTCAGGCGATCCGGGTATTTCTTGCTGTCCTTGAATTTCAAGGTGTCGACAGGCAGGATTTCCTGGCCGATTTCATAGCGGCCGCCCGCGTCGAGCAGGCTGTCGAGGCGTTCACGCGCGCGGATGCGCATGTGATGGTCGCATTTCGGGCACACGTGCAAATTCGATTCCAGGTCCGTACGGTACAGCACGGCTTCGCACGACGGGCACTTGACCCACAGGCCTTCCGGCATGGTCTTGCGCGCGGCGGCGTCCGAACGCTGGATGCGCGGTGGCAGCAGTTTTTCCAACCAACTCATATTTTCTCCTTGGGCCCTTGTAGGGGTAGCGTCGGTGGACGCCCCCGGCAGACGGTAAACGGCGACGCCCCGCAGGGCGCCACCAAAAATTTTATCTATTGCACAATAACAGGCAAATCAGTGGCCGAAGTGTAGCCGTTTATCGCCGGGCTGTCGAACTTTGCCGCCACCCGAGCTTGCGTAAACAACAAGCTTGCTCAGGCGTCCAGTGCGGCGCGGATGCCTGCCGTAAAGCTGCGCACGGCGTCGACGGCGCCGCCTTCTGGGGCATTTTCTATCTCCTGGATGATGCGGCTGCCGATCACGACGGCATCGGCCACCTTGGCCACGGCCTTGGCCGTGGCGCCATCGCGGATGCCGAAGCCCACGCCGATAGGCAATTTTACATGCTGGCGGATGGCAGCGAGGCGCTCCGCCACCTGTTCCGTATCAATGTTGCCGGCGCCCGTGACGCCCTTGAGCGACACATAGTAGCTGAAGCCGCCGCCAACCTTGGCCACTTGCGCGATGCGCTCTTCCGTCGAGGTGGGCGCCAGCAGGAAGATCAGGTCGAGGCCCGCTGCGCGCATGGCGGCCGCGAATTCCTCGCACTCTTCCGGCGGATAGTCGACGACGATGGCGCCGTCGGCGCCGGCCGCTTGCGCCGCCGCGATGAAGGCGGCGCTGCCGATGCGCTCGATCGGGTTGGCATAGCCCATCAGCACCACGGGCGTCGTCTGGTTCGTTTCACGGAACTGGCGCACGTAGCCGAACACGTCGTGGATGCCGACATTGAATTTCAATGCCCGCTCGCAGGCCCGCTGGATGACGGGACCTTCGGCCATGGGGTCGGAAAACGGCACACCCAGTTCCAGCACATCGGCGCCGCCCTCGACGAGCGCGTGCATCAGCGGCACGGTGGCGTCAGGGCCGGGGTCGCCGGCGGTGATGAAAGTGACCAGGCCGGTCTTGTTGTTCGATTTTAAATTGGCAAAGGTGGTGGCGATACGGGACATGGTGATCTTTCTTGACGGTAAATAGATGGAATATTTTTCAAACCCAACGACAAATGCTGGGGTCGGACCCTGAGGGTCCGACCCCGGTTCTTGCTTTGGGGTTAAGAGAAATTCAATCCCATGCGCTCCGCCACGGTATGCATGTCCTTGTCGCCACGGCCCGACAGGTTGGCCAGCACGATCTGGTCTTTCGGCAAGGTGGCCGCCAGCTTGGCCGCGTAGGCCAGTGCGTGCGACGATTCCAGGGCCGGGATGATGCCTTCGATATGGCAGCAGTCGTGGAAAGCCTGCAGCGCCTCGTCATCCGTGATGGACACGTATTGCGCGCGGCCCGAGTCTTTCAGCCACGCGTGTTCCGGACCCACGCCCGGATAGTCGAGGCCGGCCGAGACGGAATGCGTCTCGATGATCTGGCCATTGTCATCTTGCAGCAGATAGGTGCGGTTGCCGTGCAGCACGCCCGGGAAGCCGGCCGTCAGCGACGCCGAGTGCTTGCCCGTGTCCAGTCCTTCGCCAGCCGCTTCCACGCCGATCAGTTTTACATCTTTCTGGTCGATATACGGGTAAAAGATGCCCATGGCGTTCGAGCCGCCACCGATGCAGGCCAGCACGTAGTCGGGCTGGCGGCCCGTCATTTCCGGCATCTGCACCAGGCATTCCTCGCCGATCACGGACTGGAAGTCGCGCACCATCATCGGATACGGATGGGGGCCTGCCACGGTGCCGATGATGTAAAACGTGTTTTCGATGTTCGTGACCCAGTCGCGCATGGCTTCGTTCAGCGCATCCTTGAGGGTCTTGGAACCAGATTCGACGGGCACGACGGTCGCGCCCAGCAATTTCATGCGGTACACGTTCTGCGCCTGGCGCTTCACGTCTTCGCTGCCCATGTAGACCACGCATTCAAGGCCGAAGCGGGCGCAGATGGTGGCCGTGGCCACGCCATGCTGGCCGGCGCCCGTCTCGGCGATGATGCGCGGCTTGCCCATGCGCTTGGCCAGCAAGGCCTGGCCGATCACGTTATTGATCTTGTGCGCGCCCGTGTGGTTCAAGTCTTCGCGTTTGAAATAGATCTGCGCGCCGCCGGCCAGCTCGGACCAGCGCTTGGCGTGGTAGATCGGCGATGGGCGGCCGACGAAGTGCTTCAGCTCGTAGCGGAATTCTTCGAGGAACTCCGGATCGACGCTGTAGCGGGCGTAGGCGTCTTTCAGCTCCGCCAGCGCATGCGTGAGCGTTTCGGCAACGAAGGAGCCGCCGTACGGACCGAAGTGGCCGCGCAGGTCGGGAAACGGGTAATCGGTGGCGTGGAACAATGCGGCGGCTGCGCCGGGCGCGGTGGTGTGGTCATTCATGGTTGTTTCCTCTGGCAATGATGGCATCGGCATCCTGCACCGCGGCGATAAACGCGCGGACTCGGGATGCGTCCTTGATGCCCTTGGACGCTTCGACACCACTGCTGATATCGACGGCGTAAGGGCGCACGCGCACCACTGCGTCAGTCGCGTTTTGTACGCTCAAGCCACCACTTAAAACGACCCGAGGCGCGAGTTCTTTTGGAATGAGGGACCAATCAAATACCTTTCCTGCACCGCCATAGGCATCCACATAGGTATCGAGCAAGAGGCTGGAGAACAAGGGACTGGCGGCGCGATAGCGCTGTTCGTATTCTAGCAAATCTTCAAAGGAGGTGTCGGGTTTGACGCGGAACACTTGCGTAAACGGCGTATTCACGGCGCCAGCCAGCGCGGCGCTGTGTTCTGGCGTCTCGTCGCCATGAAATTGCAGCAGTGACAAAGGCGCCACGGCCTTCGTTGCCCGCACTTCTTCCACCGTGGCGTTGACGAACAGGCCCACCGTCGTCACGTAGGGCGGCACGGCGGCGATCAGGACAGCTGCCTGTTCGGGCGTGACGTAGCGGGGACTTTTCGGATAGAACACGAAGCCGATGGCGTCGGCGCCGGCCGCCACGACGGCCTGGATGTCTTCGGCGCGGGTCAGGCCGCAGATCTTGATGCGTGTGCGAGGCATGGCAATCCTTTACTTGATTTGATGCAGATCAAAACCAGGGCAAAGCGCTACTGCTGTCCTGCGGCAATGCCCATTTCGGATCGTAATCGATCTGCGCCAGGTACAGGCCGTCCGGCATGAAGGTGGGCGCGGCAGCGTGGCGGTCCTTGCTTTCCAGCAGATGCCCCAGCCATTCCGGCTTTTCCCGCCCCGTGCCGATGTAGACGAGCGAGCCGACCAGGTTGCGCACCATGTGGTGCAGGAAGGCATTGGCCGTAATCGTAAAAATCACGCAATCGCCGCGCCGCTCGATGCGGATGTCATGCATGAGCTTGACAGGCGACTTGGCCTGGCATTGCGCGGCGCGGAAGGCCGTGAAATCGTGCCAGCCCAAGAGCGGCTGCACGGCCTGGCGCATCAGCTCTACGTCGAGCGGGCGGAAAAAGAAGCCGGCACGCCCTTCCACCAGCGGCGAACGGGTAGCGTTGTTGTACAACACATAATGATAGGTGCGCGCACGGGCGCTGAAACGGGCGTGGAAGAAGTCATTGACCGTCGGATCACCTTCGAGTTCCTTGGCCCAGCGCACGGCGATGGATTTCGGCAGGAAGGCGTTGACGCCACGCACCCACGAGTGCACGTCGCGGTTCAGGTCCGTATCGAAGTGCACGACTTGCTCGAGCGCATGCACGCCCGTATCCGTGCGGCCGGCGCAAGTGGTGGCCAGGCGCACGCGGGCGAACTGCTCCAGCGCGTTTTCCAGCTGGTCCTGCACCGTTTGCCCATCTTCCTGCTTCTGGTATCCGTGCCAGGCCGTGCCGTCGTACTGCAGGCCGAGGACGATACGCTTGAGTGGCGTTGCTGTCGTAATATTTTGCATCGAAGCATTATACCGGCGCAGCAGCCTGCCGCGCCGGCGGGCATTGCTAGCTCAGCAAAGCGCGCATGGTATTCGCCTTCTTGACCTGCTCTTCGCTACCACCCTTGATGACCTCATCGATCAGCTCACGCGCGCCTTCCTTGTCGCCGATTTCCTGGTAAGCGATCGCCAGGTCCAGCTTGGTATCCATTTCCATGTGGATGGCCGACAGCGGGTCGTCCACGCCCACGCTGGCCGTCTTGCCATCGTTGAGGTCCAGGTCGATGCCGGACAGGTCGAACTCCTGTGCCGGCGGTATGGCTTCCGGCAAGGTGGCGGGCGTTTGCGCATCGTCAAACAGGCTGTCGATGGAAGGCTCGGCCGCCGCGACCGGCGCGGCAGCGGGCGCCACCGGCTCGTCGAGGTCGAAATGGGCCAGGTCGACATCCTTCAAGGGATCAGGCAAAGGCGTCAAGCCGGCGCCCACGCCATTCACGGGGCCGGCTGGCGGCTCCAAGTCCAGGCCGAAATCCATGCTGGCGTCATACTGCGCATCGTGCGCGGCGGAGACGGGCTTGCTGTCCGGCCCCGGCATGACGATCGGATCGCTGGTGGAGACGGGCTCGAAATCGAGGCTGTCGAGGTCAAAATCGAGGGGATCGCGCACGTCGCGGGCCGCCACGGACGACACCGGCTCGGCCGGCGCCAGCTCGGCCAGCGGCGCGGGCGCAGGAGTCGACAAGTCGTCGGACAAATCCATGCTCTGGCCGTGCAAATCGTCGCCAACACTCTTGCTCAGGCTGACGACGGCGTCGTCTTCCGTATCGCCATACAGGGGATTGGTGGGATCGAGCGCCAGGCCCAGCGCGGCCGCCTGCGGCCACTCTTCGCCCTGGCCGCGCGTCAGGCTGTACAGCTCGCTGGCCTGGTCTTCAAACGCGCGCACGTCGTTGCGTGCCGAATAGATTTCCAGCAATTTCAAGCGCGCAGCATGGCGCTCGGGGTGGATGCGCAAGGCTTCCTTGAGGATATCTTCCGCCTGGCCGTCACGGCCGTAGGCAATATACACGTCCGCTTCGGCGACCGGGTCGGTTTCATTCGCATCGAGCATGCTGGCACCCGCTGCGGCGGCCACGCCGGCAGCGGCCGCACCCGTGCCGAACAGGTGGTTGCTCGCTTCGGACTGCTGGTCTTCCGGCGCCAGGCCGGTCGTCGGCGGCGCCACTGGCGCTTCCGGCTCCAGCACGGGAGCGATAGCTTCGGAGGGCGGCGGCGTCTCCTTGCGGCGGCGCGCGATCACCAGCGCGGCCACGGCGGCCAGCAGCGCGGCCAGGCCGATGCCGATGGCGCCCAGGTGGTCGTTGATCTTGTCGGCAAAGGTCGGTTCCAGCGGCGATGGTTTTTTCACCAGCGGCACCGGTTTCGCCTTCGGCACGGGTGGCAGGGCTTCGGCCGGTGCGCTGGCAACGGCGCTGGCAGGCGCGCTAACCGATGCGCTGGCAGCGGCCTCGGCTGGCTTGGCGGGTGCCGGCGCGCTCTTGTCGGCCATGGCCTTGCTCTTGACGGCCATCAACTTTTCCAGGTCGCTGACGTTCTTTTCCAGCTCTTTGACGCGGGCAGCCGCTTCATCGACCTGTTTCGCCTTGGCGATCTTGTCTTCTTCGCTGGCGACGGCGCTCTTGCCGGCCGACTTGGCCGCCGGCTCCGCCTTCGACAGCTTCAGCTTGTCTTGCGATTCGCTCACGGCCGTCGGCTTTTCCTGCACCTTCGTCGCGCCGATCTTGCCAGCCGTGCTTTGCGTCGCTTGCGCGGCCTTGGCCGGCTTGCTTTGCGACACCTGGCCCGCCAGCTTGTTGCGGTAGGCGTCGAAATCGATGGCGTGCGCCGTCACGATGCCCTTCGCTTCGGCCGCGCCGGTGGCGCGCACGGTGTCCGCGCCCGGCACGGCCAGGATGCGCCCGGCCTGCATGCGGTTCATGTTCTCGCCCTTGAAGGCGTCGGGATTGGCGCGGTACAGGGCGACGAGCATCATGTCGAGCGAAACGCCAGATGGCTTCAGTTCGCTCGCGATGCGGCTCAGGGTGTCGCCCGCCTTGACCTTGTACTCTCCTGCCGCCTTTTTCGCGGCGGGCGGCGCAGTCTCGGCGGCGGCAGCGGCGGCCGGCTTGGCCTTGCCCGGCTCGACTGGCGCCGTCACTTGCGCGCCGCGCGTCTGGCGCGCTTCCGGCGTGTCGAGCACGAACGCATATTCGCGCACCTGGCGGCCGCTCTTGCTGCTCAGTTCCAGCAGCAGGTCGACCATGGGCTCGGCAACCGGTTGCGCCGAACTGATGCGGATGAAGGACTTGCCGTTGCGGTTTTCCACGGCAAACGTCAGCGCATTCAGGGCGGGATTGAATTCCACGTTGGCCTGGCGGTAAGCGTCAGGCGGCGCCAGCTTGGCCAGCAGGCTGGTCGCCTCGCCTGGCTTGACGGCCGATAATTCGACCTCGGCGCGCAGCGGCTGGCCGGCGGCGGACAGCACCGTGATCTTGCCCAGCTCGGCTGCGGATACCGCCGGTGACAATAACACCGCGCAGGCGACAGCGCTGCTGAGTGTTTGAATGGCAAGGGAGGCGACCCGGGGACGAGTGTGTACAGGCATAGTTGGCGGCATCTTAGTTGACATGGGAAAACTGTTACTTTTCCAGAGGTATCAACATATCATCATGCCCAGAGCTATGCAAGCTCCGCATGGTTGAGCCTTGACGGGCTCAGGACGAAAAAAAAGCCGGGAAAACAGCCCCGGCTTGATCTTGATCAGCAATTTGTGGCGCTTACGCGTCCAGCAAAATACGCAACATACGGCGCAGCGGCTCGGCCGCGCCCCACAGCAACTGGTCGCCCACGGTGAACGCGGACAGGTATTCGCCACCCATGCTCATCTTGCGCACGCGGCCGACAGGAATCGTCAGGCTGCCCGTGACGGCTGCCGGCGACAGGTCGCGCACGGACGCTTCGCGCGTGTTCGGGACCAGCTTGACCCATTGATTGTTGCTGGCGATGATGTCGTTGATTTCATCGAGCGGCACGTCTTTTTTCAGCTTGATGGTCAAGGCTTGCGAATGGCAGCGCATGGCGCCGATGCGCACGCACAGGCCGTCGACTGGAATTTCCTTGGTGCCAAAATCGAGACCGCGGCCCAGTATCTTGTTGGTTTCCGCGCCCGCTTTCCACTCTTCCTTCGACTGGCCATTGCCCAGGTCCTTGTCGATCCACGGGATCAGGTTGCCGGCCAGCGGCGCGCCGAACTGCTTGATTTCATCCGGGGAATAGCCGTGCTGGGTAGCCAGCACCTGGCGGTCGATTTCCAGAATGGCGGAAGCGGGGTTGTCCAGCAGCGCCTTGACGGAGCCGTTGATGGTGCCAAATTGCGTCAGCAGTTCGCGCATGTGCTGCGCGCCGCCGCCCGATGCCGCCTGGTAGGTCATCGACGTCATCCAGTCGATCAGGTCGTGCTGGAACAGGCCGCCCAGGCCCATCATCATGCACGACACGGTGCAGTTGCCGCCGATGTAGTTCTTGACACCCTTGCCCAGCGCATCCTTGATGACGTGCAGGTTGACGGGGTCGAGCACGATGACGGCGTCTTTTTCCATGCGCAAGGTCGAGGCCGCATCGATCCAGTAGCCATTCCAGCCCGCTGCGCGCAGCTGCGGGAAGACAGCGCTCGTATAGTCGCCGCCCTGGCAGGAAATAATGATGTCGCACTTGGACAGTTCGGCGATGTTGTTGGCATCCTTGAGGATGGTTTCATTCTTCGCCATGGCCGGCGCCGAGCCGCCCGTGTTCGACGTCGTGAAAAACACCGGTTCGATGTGGGCGAAATCGCCCTCTTCCTGCATGCGCTGCATCAGGACCGAACCGACCATACCGCGCCAACCTACCAAGCCAACTAATTTCATTACCATTCCTCAAGATGAGACGGCGACTGCCGTCATTAGACTATTTTATCCCAGAGCTTTTACAACTGCATCACCCATGGCCTCGGTACCGACCAAAGTCGTGCCCGCTTCGTGGATGTCGGCCGTGCGCAAGCCCTGCGCCAGCACGTGCTTGACGGCTGCCTCGATGCGGTTTGCCTGCTCTTCGCGGTTCAGCGAATAGCGCAGCATCATGGCGGCAGAAAGAATCGTCGCCAGCGGATTGGCGATGCCCTTGCCGGCGATATCGGGCGCCGAGCCGTGCGATGGCTCGTACAGACCCTTGTTGTTGGCGTCCAGCGAGGCCGACGGCAACATGCCGATCGAGCCCGTCAGCATGGCGGCCGCATCCGACAAAATGTCGCCGAACATGTTACCGGTCACCATGACGTCGAATTTCTTCGGCGCCCGCACCAGTTGCATGGCCGCGTTGTCGACATACATATGATCGAGTGCAACATCCGGGTATTCCTTGTGCACGTCGATGACGATGTCTTTCCAGAACTGGAAGGTTTCCAGCACGTTCGCCTTGTCCACGCTGGTGAGGCGCTTGTCGCGCTTTTGCGCAGCCTGGAAAGCCACGTGGGCGATGCGGCGGATCTCGCCTTCCGCATAGCGCATGGTGTCAAAACCTTCGCGCTGGCCCTTGAACGGACCATCCGGGCACTCGCGCACGCCACGGGGCTGGCCAAAATAAATGTCGCCCGTCAATTCGCGGATGATCAAAATATCGAGGCCCGACACCACTTCCGGCTTCAGGGTCGAGGCGCCCGCCAGTTCCGGATACAGAATCGCGGGACGCAGGTTGGCGAACAGGCCCAGGTTCTTGCGCAAGCCCAAAATCGCCTGCTCGGGACGGAACTGGCGCTCGAGGTTGTCATATTGGTAGTCGCCCACGGCGCCGAACAGCACGGCATCGGCCGCTTTCGCCAGCGCCAGAGTACCTTCCGGCAGCGGGTGGCCATGGGCCGCATAGCCGGCGCCGCCCACGGGCGCCGTTTCCAGCTCGAACGATTCGCCCAGCACATTCAAGACCTTGACGGCTTGCGCGACGATTTCAGGACCGATCCCGTCGCCGGGTAAGATTGCAATTTTCATGGAATGATCTTTAGATAACGTTGGCCAGCCAGGGCTGATTGGTCAGATGCCGTTCTTCGAAGGCGCGGATATCGTCGGCGTGGCGCAGGGTCAGGCCGATATCGTCAAGGCCATTCATCAGGCAATATTTGCGGAAGGCGTCGATCTCGAACGGATACGACACAGAACCGTTGCTGGTGCGCACGCATTGCTGTTCCAGGTCCACCACCAGCTTGAAGCCGGGGAACGCCTTGACTTCATTGAACAGGTGCTCGACCTGGCTTTCCGACAGCACGATGGGCAGCAAGCCGTTCTTGTAGCAATTGTTGAAGAAGATATCGGCGAAGGAAGGCGCGATGATGGCGCGGAAGCCATATTGATCGAGTGCCCACGGCGCGTGTTCGCGCGAGGAGCCGCAGCCGAAGTTCTTGCGCGTCAGCAAGATCGACGCGCCCTGGTAGCGCGGCTCGTTGAGCACGAACTCCGGGTTCAGCGGGCGGCGGCTGTTGTCCTGGCCCGGTTCGCCATGGTCGAGATAGCGCCATTCGTCGAACAGGTTGGGGCCGAAGCCGCTGCGGTGGATCGATTTCAGGAATTGCTTCGGGATAATCGCGTCGGTGTCGACGTTGGCGCGGTCCAGCGGGGCGACCAGGCCTTCGTAAATCGTAAATTTATCCATGCTGTTTCTACTCGGTAAGACGCGCGGCGCAGGGCGCCGGCACGTCGCGGTTTATTTTCCGCCGGCGCCAGTGACAACCTGGCCGACTTTCTGCACATCGCGGCCTATGCCGGAGACGGTGTTGCAGCCAGACAGGATCACGGTGGCGATGAGGAGGGCGAAGAGTTTTTTCATGATGAGTTCTCGATAAGAAAGATGGGACTGATACCGCTAGTGTAAACCAGCGGCGCCAGTCCCTGCCGTCATCGCAATCCCCGCACGTCGACAAAGTGGCCGGCGATACCCGCCGCGGCCGCCATCGCGGGCGACACCAGGTGGGTACGGCCGCCCTGCCCTTGCCGGCCTTCGAAGTTGCGGTTCGAGGTGGACGCACAGCGTTCGCCCGGCTCCAGGCGGTCCGCATTCATGGCCAGGCACATGGAGCAACCGGGCTCGCGCCATTCGAAGCCGGCATCCTTGAAGATGCGGTCCAGGCCTTCGCGTTCGGCCTGATCCTTGACGAGGCCGGAACCGGGCACCACCAGCGCCAGGGTCACGTTGGAGGCGCGGTACTTGCCGCGCACCACGGCGGCGGCCGCACGCAAATCCTCGATGCGCGAATTGGTGCAGGAGCCGATGAAGACCTTGTCGATACGCACGTCGGTGATCGGCGTGTTCGGTTTGAGGGCCATGTAGACGAGGGCTTTTTCGATGGCGTCGCGCTTGACGCTGTCTTTTTCATTGTCCGGGTCTGGCACCCGGCCATCGATGCCGATGACCATTTCCGGCGACGTGCCCCACGTCACTTGCGGTTGAATTTCTTGCGCGTTGAGCGTGACGACGAGGTCGAAGCGGGCGCCCGGGTCCGAATGCAGGGTGCGCCAGTAGGCCACGGCCCGTTCCCAGTGCGGGCCGGCCGGCGAAAACGGGCGGCCCTTGACATAATTGATGGTGGTGTCGTCCACGCCGATGATGCCGGCGCGCGCGCCCGCCTCGATGGCCATGTTGCACACCGTCATGCGACCTTCCATCGACAGCGCGCGGATGGCCGAGCCGCCGAACTCGATACAGTAGCCCGTGCCGCCGGCCGTGCCGATCTTGCCGATGATGGCCAGCACGATATCTTTCGCCGTCACGCCGGCCGGCAAGGCGCCGTCGACTTGCACCAGCATGGATTTGGATTTCTTTTGCAGCAAGGTTTGCGTGGCCAGCACGTGTTCCACTTCGGACGTGCCGATGCCGTGCGCCAGCGCACCGAAGGCGCCATGCGTGGACGTGTGCGAGTCGCCGCAGACGACTGTCATGCCGGGCAGGGTCGCGCCCTGTTCCGGGCCGATCACGTGCACGATACCCTGGCGTTTGTCGTTCATGTTGAAGTAGGTCAAGCCGTAGTGCTTGGCGTTCTTGTCCAGCGTTTCCACCTGCAGGCGCGAAACGGGGTCGGCAATGCCTTCGACCCGGCTGGTGGTCGGCACATTATGGTCGGCCACGGCCAGGTTGGCGGAAATGCGCCACGGCTGGCGGCCCGCCACGCTGAGGCCATCGAAGGCTTGCGGGCTGGTAACTTCGTGCAGCAGGTGCCGGTCGATATACAAAATTGTCGTGCCATCATCTTCGGCCCGAACAACGTGGGATTCCCAGAGTTTGTCGTAAAGCGTCTTCATCATGATATATGCAGCGTTGCCACAGCCTGTTTAAGTGATCTGTCGTACTGATCGAAGGGATCGGCAATGATTATGCCATATATTGTGCAATGCAGAACCAAAAGCCGCCCCAGCGTCGGATGGGCGATACAAAATTTGGTGCGCTTTGCAGATATGGCCAAAAAATTGCTGATACGAAAATCCGCCAAAATGCCGGCGGGGCGAATAAAAATCGAAAAAAGCCGAAAAAAAAGCCCGCTGCAGAGGTCTGCAGCGGGCTGGATGTGAACTGGCCTGTGTTGTTAGGCAGCCATGCGCACACTTCCCCTGCAACCATCCATCAGGAACGATAGGCCCACGACTAGCACCAGCTCGCCTTCGGCCGAGCGGGCAGTACCGGTAATGCCTTCCACAGTGATGGCCGTCATCGGCTTGATCACGAGGTCGGCCGTGCCATCGACGGCTTCCACGGCGAGAATGTACGGCTGTGGCGCAGCGACAACAATGCCGACGCGTTCGCTGCACGATTCGTAGCCCAGCGAGCCGGCCAGCGAGCGCACGGGCAATGGACGGCCCTGGTCTTTCAGCACCGGCGCGCCGCCCACTTCCATGAAGGTTTCCGGCAATTCGACGACGCGCTGCACCACCGCCATCGGCAGCGCCAGCGCGGCGCCCGAGGTCGACACGAGCATGGTCGGCACGATCGACAGTTCGATCGGCAGGCGGATGGCAAATTTCGTGCCCTTGCCCAGCGTGGATTCGATGTGGATGGCGCCGCGGTTTTTCTCCACGGCCGTCTTCACCACGTCCATGCCCACGCCGCGTCCGGAAACGCTGGAGGCAACTTCCTTGGTCGAGAAGCCCGGCAGGAACACCAGCTGGAAGCATTCGTCGTTGCTCAACTGCGCGTTTTCGCTGATCAGGCCCTTTTGCTGGGCCTTGCTGCGCAGGAAGACCGGGTCCATGCCCTTGCCGTCATCCTGCAGCACGATCATGACGCTGTTGGCTTCCTGCCATGCTTTCAGTGAAATATACGACTTGGCGGGCTTGCCGGCAGCCAGACGGGCTTCCGGCGATTCAACGCCATGGTCGAGCGAATTGCGCAGCATGTGCACGAGCGGATCGTACAGGCTGTCGACCACGACGCGGTCGACTTCCGTCTCCGCGCCTTCGATGGTCAGTTCGACATCCTTGCCCAGGTCTTTCGCCAACTCGCGCACGAGGCGCGGGAATTTCTGGAACAGGCGGCCGACGGGCTGCATGCGCGTGGCCAGGGTGGCCCGCTGCAGTTCCGTCGAGTAGCGCGAAGCGCGTTCCAGGGTTTCCGCCAAAGTTGCCATCAAGGTGGCGGCCTGGCCTTCGAATTTGAATTGCAGCAAGCGTTCGAGCAGCACGGCAGCCTGGTTGGCGGCCTGCACGGATTCGCCGGCCACCTCCAGCAGTGCGTCGAGCTTGACGGCATCGACGCGGATGCTGTCTTCCTTGACGGGCGCGGCATGGCGCACTTCCGGACGCTCTTCGCGGCGTTCCGCGCCATCCCAGGCCTTGCCGGCCGGTTTGGCGGCGGCAGCGGCAGCAGGCGCGGCGGCCACGGCGGCAGGCGCGGCGGCGGCGGACACCGGTGCGGCAGAGATCTGGCTAGCGGCCGGCACGACGGCGTTGTACATGGCTTCCCAGTCCAGGCCATCGGCGCTGGCCGTGGACACGGCGGTGGCAGGCGCGGCCGCGACGACTTCGGCGGCCTGGGCAACCGGTGCGGCCACTTCCGCCACCACGGCGGCGGCAGGCGCAGGCGCATCCATGCCCTTGCCTTCGATGGCGTTCGTCAGGATGTGTTCCAGCTCTTCCGGCATGGCCGGCAAGCTTTCCGGCGCGGCGCCATTCGCCAGTTCCGTCAGCTGGTCGGCGACGAAACCGGACGCTTGCAGCGCCGCCTCGATGGCGATCGGCGTCACGGGCGCGGCGCCCGTGCGCAAGGCGTCAAACAGGTTTTCCGTCAGATGGCAGGCCGCCACCAGCGCGGGCAAGCCCATGAAGCCGGCGCCGCCCTTGATGGTGTGGAAGGAACGAAACACGGCATTCAGTGTTTCCTTGTTGTCAGGATCACGCTCGAGGCGCAATAAGTGCTCTTCAACATTAACCGCAAGATCCATCGCCTCAACGACGAAATCCTTGAGCATATCGTCCATTAGAATCCCAAATCCGCAAGAAGGTCGTCTACATTATCCTGGTCCAGCGCCACCGACGGCACGGACGGGCCCTGCATCAGCGGCACCGGCTTTTGCGCCAGCTTTTCGCGCACCTCGGCCGGCGCGTTGTCGCGCAGCAGCTGAGCCAGCTCGTTTTCCACCGTCTTGGTGATGTTGACCACTTTTTTGATCAGCTGGCCCGTGATGTCCTGGAAGTCCTGGGCCATCATGATTTCCAGCAAGCGTGCTTTTTCCGCTTCCGTCGCTTCGGCAACGGCTTGCGCGAACTGGCGCGAATCGCCGGCCAGGGCCTTGAATTCTTCCAGGCTCAGCTTGCCGTCGAACAGGGCCGTCCAGCGGCCGTCCATGTCCTTGGCTTTTTTCGACAGCACGTCCTGCGCCGGCATGCCTTCGTCGAGCGTGTTGAGTACCTTGTTGGCGGCCTGTTCCGTCAGGGTGGCGACATATTCCAGGCGGTCCTGGGCGTCGACGATCTGCGACGACGCTTCCGTCAACGCCTTGTCGTAGCCCAGTTCGCGCAGCGAATCGTGCAGCAGGCGCACGATGCCGCCCAGGCGCTCGAACATCGGCTTGTCGGACTGGTCGACCGGATCGGCCGCTTCGCCAGGCGCGTCGGCGCTGGCCACGGGGGCCGCAACCGGCTCGGCGGCCGCCGGCACGGCGGTGCTGGCCGACACGGAATCGAACAGCGCGTCAAAATCGTCATCCGCGATCACGGCGGGAGCAGGCGCGGCGGCAGGCGCCGGCGTGGCTGCGGCCGCGCTTTGCGCGGATACTTCATCGAATAATGCATCGAAATCATCAGCGGCGTTGGTCATATCCCTGCTTCTCCATAATTTGTCAAAATTCCGCCTGAACTGTGCGTTTTACAGACTGATACCCACAATTTCTCGATTAAGATGATTTGAGGCAATACCGCTGCGATGGTGCGAGTGTAGCAGGGCGCCGCCCTGTTGGTAAATCTCAAAACGCGCTTCCTGGTGCAAAGCAGGCCCACAAGAGCTTTTCCGCCAGGAAATAAGTGTTCCTGCTGTTGTATTTTGAAATACTACCATTGGCGTGCGTGCAAGACCACGCGCGACACAAGAAATCCTGCCTGCGGGCGCCTGCGCAACAGCCCTGCTCGGCCATCGTTGCAGCTAAACACGATCTTTCTGCCAATGTTGTCTATACTGAAGGTGCAGTAGTATTGATAATTATCAAGTCTTTACATGAATACAATGCTGCCGCCGCGTCTACAATAAGAGGCGTTGCGCGCGCTGAGTCACTGCCAAAGGACCTGCCATGTATAAGAAAATTCTGATCGCCACGGACGGCTCCACCGTCTCCAACTTGACGGCCTGTGCCGGCGTTGCCTTTGCCGAACAGATGCACGCCGACATCCTTGCCGTGTACGTGGCGCCCGAATACCAGTACCCTGTGTACATCGAAATCATTCCACCAAGCTATCCCAGCGAGGAGGAATACCGCATCGCCATGCGCAAGGCGGGCGCCGACCACTGGCAGCCCATCCTCGACGCGGCCGCCAAGCGGGGCCTGCAGGCGACAGGCCTGACGGCATTTTCCGACAGCCCCGCCCTGAAAATCGTGGAAGTGGCGCAACTGCAGCAATGCGACCTGATCTTCATGGGCTCGCATGGCCGCAGCGGCTGGGGTCAGTTGCTGCTGGGCAGCGTCACCAATAAAGTGCTGTCGCACTCGAAATTGCCCGTGCTCGTGCACAGGCTGATCAAGGAACCCGCGGCAAAATAAAAGGTCACATGGCCACGGGGCCAGCGCCATTGCCGGCACACCAAGAAAAAGGCAAAGGCGCGACCGCTTCAGTTAAAATGACAACGTTTCTCGTTTCTTAACATTTGATTGTCCGGTGACGGACAGAGCAGATTACACGCCACCAGATTGCCCGCCTATGATACGTATTGTGATTGCCGACGACCACACCATCATGCGTGAAGGATTAAAGCGCATCCTTGACGGCGCGCCGGATATCGACATCGTGGGTGAAGCCATCGACGGCTTTGAAGTCCTCAACCACGTGCGCCAGGGCGGCTTCGACCTGTTGCTGCTCGACCTGTCGATGCCGGGCCGCAGCGGCGTCGACCTGATCCGGCAAATCCGCAGCGAGGCGCCCAAGCTGTCGATCCTGATCCTCACCATGCACGAGGAAGAGCAATATGCGGTGCGCGCCATCCGCGCCGGCGCGCAAGGCTATCTGACCAAGGAAAGCGCGGGCACCCAGCTCGTGGGCGCCATCCACAAGGTGGCGTCCGGGCGCCCCTACATCAGCGCCGAGGTGGCGGAGCAACTCGTGCTCAACATCATGATGCCGAATGAAAGCTTGCTGCATAAACAGTTGTCGGACCGCGAATTCGAAGTTTTTTCCCTGCTGGTGGCAGGCAAGTCGATCACGGAAATTGCCAACAACCTGCACCTGAGCGTCAAAACGGTGAGTACGCACAAGACGCGCATCATGCAAAAGATGGGCATGAGTTCGCTATCCGAAATGGTCCAGTATGCCGTCGCGCACCGCCTGCTATCGCCCTTCAAGACGTGATCCTCCTGGCGCGCGCCCGCGCGCCAACTGTAGGAACAATCCTACCTCACCTACCACAGCTCCTACTGCCATATTCAGCCACTGCTGATATTAATTGCATACGGTTGTTGGCATACTGAAACCAGTAATCAAGTTGCTGGAAAGTTATTTCATCACACAGCAAGTCTTCAGCGAATTGAGCATTACCTGCCTGGACGCGCGCCGCCGACCCTTGCCTGCCCGCCGCCCCGTGCACCCCGTCATTCAACTCTGAACTACCTGTCACCAGGAGATGAACATGCTGTCCACGCAAACGCCCGACACCCGCGCTGCCTCACCATCGCTGGCCCCCTCTTCTCCAATGGAAGCGGGGCGCCAGCGCCAGGGCCGGCTCTGGTCGAACCTGAAGGAGGTGTGCGACCTGCTGCATATCTCCAGCGCCTGCACCATCGCCGCCGACGAACTGCTGTTCCAGCACGTGCAATTCAAGACGGGCCAGCGCGTGCACACGATCGGCCAGCCGTTCGACACCCTGTACATCGTCAATTCGGGCTTCCTGAAAACCGTGCTCATCGATGAATTCGGCAATGAACAGGTACTCAGCTTCCCCATGAAGGGCGACATGCTGGGCGTTGACGGCATCCACTCGCGCCATTACTCCTCGGAAGCGGTGGCCCTGTCCGACTGCGACCTGATCCTGCTGCCGTTCAAGAAGCTGACGGCGCTGGGCAGAGTCCACCTGGAACTGGAAAACGTCATGTACGGCGTGATGAGCCGCGAACTGGTGCGCGAGCAAGCCATGATCGGCATGCTGGGCGCACTCAGCGCCGAAGCCCGCGTGGCGCGCTTCCTCGTCTCGCTGGCCGACCGCTTCGCGCAGATGGGCTACTCGAGCAAACTGTTCAACCTGCGCATGACGCGCCATGAAATCGGCAGCTACCTGGGCCTGACCCTGGAAACGGTCAGCCGCACCTTGTCCGCCTTCAATGAAATCGGCCTGATCACGGTTGACCAGCGCACCATCGGCATCAAGGATCCGGACGCCCTGAAAACCCTGCGCCGCCTGCCGCCGTCGCGCTCGCGCGCCAAGCAACTGGCCGCCGCCAAGCTCAAGGCCGATACCACCGCCGCCGCCAGCGCCTCGGCGCAATTGCTGGCTACCATCTAGCTTCATCACGATTTCCTCAAGCTTGGCACAGGCTTGACCCGGCCAAGGCGCACAACGCCTTGCCGGGTCTTTTTTGCCGCCCCCGCCTCCCGCGCCGCTCCTGCGGCCTGCTTTGCGCAGCACGATCGTCCACGCTGCCATGTCTCCATAAAAAAGCGCGGATTCCGCACAAATAAGCCTTGCTTTTCGGGCCACATTCAACAATAATGCAAATACGAATCATTCTCAACTGAGATAAAGAAAGCCCAACATGCAAAGCTCAAAACCAGCCTTGATCCAGGATGCCGCTACCGCCCACGTCCGTCCTCCCGTCAGCATGGCCCAGCCGGCACGCCGCATCACCAGCGAAGCGCTGCTGCAGCAGGGACGCGAAGTGGAGATTGAGCACAGCGGCAAGATCTATCGCCTGCGCGTCACCCAATTGAACAAGCTGATCCTGACTGCCTGAAGCAGCACGGCAGCCAGTCACCACACTCGCCAGCCAGTCGCGCCCCGTGCGCGCAGCCAGCCAAACCACCGCACAGGAGTGTTTGATGACGAACGACCGACCTTCCCCGATGTTTCCTTCTCCGCAAGGCCAGCAGCCTGAATTGCTGCTGTCGGCCGTGCTGCACCTGATGTCGCACTACCATGCGGGCAGTCCCTGCGAGAAACTGGCCGGTGTCATCGAACGCCATCTGCAAGTGCTGTCGGGTTCGCCCGGCCTGGGTCCCGTGCTGCAAGCGACGTGTCAGCAACTGTCGCAGCAATGGGCCGCCGTGGTGGCGCTGCACAAGCCCGCCCCGCCCAGGAGCACCTTGCTCGATCGCCTGGCACGCATACTGAGCACCAAGCGCCCTGCCTCGCCCCTGCCGCAATAATTTCTTTTCCATCCCCACCGTCCAACAGGATATCGCCATGTGTGACAAAGACCAGTCCCTGCCCGTCATCAGCAATTGTTCCAGCGGCGGGGCCGACACGGCCGCGCTCGCTTCGCGCCGCCGCCGGCTGTGGGAACTGTCGCATACCTGTCATTGCCCGCTGGTCGGCGTGGGCTTGCCCTTGGGCTACCTGCGCAAGCTGGTGGGCAAGATGACGGGCGGACGCGTGCTGGCCGACGACTACGAAGTGCACGTGGGCGCCGTGACGGAATGCGGCGCGCGCAATCGCCTGTCCGAAGCGCTGCAAAAGGAACTCGAACGCCGCTACGCCCCCGTGATCCTGCGCTTTCGCGGCGCCAAGACCACGGAACAAGTGGCCGAACTGTGGCGCATGGCCGTCGCCAACGGCGACGTGTCGGGCGCTTTCTGGGCCGGTCTGACGCACCCGCGCTGCGATGCCGAACTGGAAGAGCAGATGTGCCGCGACTTGCACATGATCCAGCACCAGGCCGGCGCCTGCGTGCGGGCCGACATGGGAAAATTTACGGCCCTGCAGGAAGAAAACGCGCGCCTGGCGCACGAACTGGCCAAGCTGCAACAACGCAGTCAGGCCGCACTGATGGAAAAAACAGGCGAGCTGGAACGCCAGGAAGCCGTGCTGCTGCGCACGCGGGCGGAATCCATCGGCAAGGATAGCGTCATCGATGGCTTGCGCGCGGAACTGGCCCAATTGCAGGCGGCCATCCCGGCGCTGGAATCACGCACCCGCCTGGTCGAGCGCCTGGCGCAGATGGATGAGCGCGAAAAGGAATTGCGCCAGCAAATCGCGGAATTGAAGCAGGCCCAGCCACGCCCAGCTGCTGTCGCACCGCCACCGGCGCCGAAGCTGGAAGTGCCGACCGGCGGCAAGCTGAAAATGCCGATCCGCCTCGTCGATCAAAGCGTCTTGTGCGTGGGCGGACGCAGTGGCAATGTCGCCACCTACCGCGCCCTGATCGAACGGGTCGGCGCGCAGTTTGCCCACCACGACGGCGGACTGGAAGACAATGCCAACCTGCTCGATTCGAGCCTGGCGGCGGCCGACCTGGTGATTTGCCAGACGGGCTGCATCAGCCACAGCGCCTACTGGCGCGTGAAGGATTATTGCAAGCGCACGGGCAAGCGCTGCGTCTTCATCGACAACCCCAGCATTTCCAGCCTGGCGCGCGGCTTGCAGGAAGTGAGTGGCGAAATGGAGCCAGCCGCGCTGGACGCCGCCGACTAGAGCCTAAGCCTGCAATTCGCGCGCGATGGCCTCGCGCAACAGCGCATCATCGACCGTGGTGTCGGGCGCGAAACGCCCCACCACCTTGCCATCCTTGCTGATCAAAAACTTCTCGAAATTCCACAGCACGTCGCTGGGCTGCTTTTGCGTGATGCCATAGCCGGCCAGCTTGGCGCGGAAATCGCTGCCCGGCTTTTCCTGCGCCCGGGGCTGCTCCTGCACCAGGCGCTGGTACAGCGGATGCTGGCCAGGCCCCTTGACGACGATTTTTTCAAACATGGGAAATTGCACGCCAAACGTGCCACGGCAAAAGTCCGCGATCTCGGCATTGCTGCCCGGCTCCTGCGCGCCGAATTCATTCGCGGGAAAACCGGCCACCACCAGACCCTCGGCCTGCTTGTCGGCGTAGAGTTTTTCCAGGCCTTCGTACTGCGGCGTCAAGCCACAGGCGGAGGCGACATTGACCACCAGCACGACCTTGCCACGGTACGCGTCCAGGCTGGCGGGCTCGCCATTGATGCGTCGCAAGGGAATGTCGTAAATGCTGTCGCTCATGATGTGTCTCCTTGAATGAAACAATCATGATAGCCGTGCGCGCGCGAACGCGCTGGCGGCGTCAAAAACTCAGTAGACGTCGCGCCGGTAGCGTCCTTCGGCTGCCAGCGCGTCGAGCGCGGGCCGCCCCAGGATTTCCTGCAGGGCCTGGTCGACGCCGCCCGCCATGCCGGCCAGGCTGCCGCAAATATAGATGGCCGCGCCCTGTTCCAGCCACAGTTTCACCTCGTCGGCATTGCCGCGCAGGCGGTCCTGCACGTAGGTCCGCTCGGCCTGGTCGCGTGAAAACGCCAGGTCCAGGCGCGGCAAGTCGCCGCTGGCGTGCCAGCCCTCAATTTCTTCGCGATAATGGAAATCGTGGGCCGCATTGCGCTCGCCAAAGATCAGCCAGTTGCGCCGCTGTCCTGCCAGCACACGGCTTTTCAAATGCCCGCGCAAGCCGGCGATGCCGCTGCCGTTGCCGATCAAAATCAATGGCCGCTGGGCATTGTCTTCCAGGCGGAAGCGTTTGTGCCGCCGCAAGCGCAGCTGCACCACGTCGCCCACCTTGGCTTGCGCCGTCAGCCAGCCAGAGGCCAGGCCCAGACTGCCATCGGGATGCGCATGCTGGCGTACCAGCAAGTGCACGCCGCCATCGCGCGGGATCGAGGCGATCGAATATTCGCGCGGCTGCGACGGGTCGGCAGGCGCCGTCACCTGCACCAGGTCGCCCGACTGCCAGTCAGGCAAAGCACCCGCTACGGGCGCCAGTTCCACGTGATAAATGGCGCCGCCGGCGCTGCCAGGGTTGAGGTGGCGCCGCTGCCTCAAACGCCAGTCGCCAAAGGCGGGCGCGCTCCAGTCCGGCGCATCGCTGGTGCCGGCCAGGTGGCTCAGGTGCTGGAACCATTGCTCGATGGCCACGCTGGCGCTGCGGTCGACTTCGATGCGCTGGAACAGGCGCGACGCGCCCTGCCCCGCCAGCCAGGCGTCGAGCGCGCGGCCGAAGCCGCAGAACTGGCCATAGCTGCGGTCGCCCAGGGCCAGCACGGCGTAATGCAATTGCGGTAGCGCCAGCTCGCCCGTCATCAGGCGGCCCATGAAGGCGGCCGCATTGTCGGGCGCGTCGCCTTCGCCATACGTGCTGACCAGGAACAAGGCCCGTTCCGCTTGTTGCAGATCAATCGCCGTGAGTTCGGCCAGCGCGCACAGGCGCACGGGAATGCCGGCCAGTTGCAGGCTCTGTGCCGTTTGCGTGGCCAGTTCCTCGGCATTGCCCGTCTGGCTCGCATACGCCACCAGCCAGGCGGGACTGTTGGCGAGGGCAGCCTTGGCGGCCTCGGACGCGCGGCGCTTGGCGCGCGCGCGCAGCCAAGGCGCCAGGCACACGCCCGCATAACTGAGGGACAGGGCGGCCAGCAAGGCCAGCCGTGTCGTATCGTGCGTAAAAATCATGGATTAATCGTTCATTCGTCGAGCATGGCCAGCATGTGGCTGCTCAGCGTTTCGTGGTAGCCGTCGCCGTCGCGCTGCACGAAGCGCGCGGCCAGGCCCTGCTCTTCGGCCAGCGCCATGCCGGCCTCGACACCCAGCACGGTCAGGGCCGTCGACCAGGCGTCGGCCGCCATGCACTGCTCGTGCACGACGGTGACGGAAGCGAGTTGATTGGCGATCGGCATGCCGCTGCGCGGATCAATGGTGTGTGAGAAACGCACGGTGCCATCCTGGAAGAAACGCCGGTAGTCGCCCGAGGTGGCCACGGAGAGGCCGTGCAGCGCCAGCAACATTTCCGGCGGATGCTGTGCATGACCGGCACTATCGGCAGCGCCATCGACCTGTTCCAGCATCACCCACCACGGCTGGCCGTCGGGCTTGCTGCCGGTGCCGCGCAGCTCGCCGCCCACTTCGACCAGGTAATGATGGATGCCCTGGCTCTCCAGGTAGCGGGCCAGGCGGTCCACGCCATAGCCCTTGGCGATGGCGGACAAATCGAGCTGCAAGCCGCCTGGCTGGCGCGCGCGGCGGGCCGGCAAGTCCAGTTCCAGGCGGCGGCGCTGGCGCTGCGCCAGCAGCAAGGCCACGCTATCGTCTTTCGGCGGCAGAAAACCGGGCTCATCGTAACGGTGGCGGGGGCCGAAGCCCCACAGGTTGACGAGTGCGCCAGCGCACGGGTCGTACGCGCCGCCGGACGCTTGCGACACGTGCATGGCAAAACCCAGCACCTCGCAAAAGGCGGCGGGCAGGCTGTGCCAGCTGCCCGCCTCGGCCCGGTTGAAGCGGCCCAGGTCGGACTCGTCGCTCCAGTGGCTCATTTGCGCCACGACCAGGTCCAGCTGCTGCTGCAAGCCCTGCTGCAAGTCGGCGCTGCCCGCACGTCCCGGCATGGCGGATTCGAGCAGGCGCACCGACCAGCTGGTGCCCATGGTCAGGCCGCGCAAGTCCCGGATCGCGGCGCCGGGCGGCGCGACCTGATCGGAAATATGCTGCGGCAGCAGGACCCGGCGCATCGGCGCTTTCGTGACGATGCCGCCGCTTACTGCGGCAGCACTTCCACGGTGGCCGCGTACGTCATGCGGCGCTCGGGCATGGCGGGCGGCTGGCCGGCCACGGCCGGGGCGGCCGCTGGCCAGGTGCTGCTCAGGTAATACATGCCGGCCGCTGGCACCGTAAACGTGATCTCGCCCTTGGCATCCGTGCTCTGGCGGATTTCACCGAGCACGCCACGGTAGCGCACGCCACCTGGCACCAGGCTGAACGCCTGGTTCGCCGCCGGCTTGCCATCGATCAGGAAGCGCCACGTGGCTTTCTCGCCCGCGCGCAAGTCGTTCGGGTGCGTCACTGGCACGAATTCCAGGCCCACACCGGTCGGTTTGAACACTTCCGTGCTGGTTTCGCCATTGCTGAAGAAAGTTTCCAGGCGCGCTGCCGTGCGCGTGATTTTCAACTCTTGCGCATCGGCCGGCACTTCCTTCTTGAAGGTCTCTTCGTTGCCGCGGAAACGCTTCTGCTCGCCGTTGAGCTTGTAGCTGCCCATCACGTTTTGCGACACGATGGCCGCCTTGTACGTGCCCGGCTTTTCCATTTTGACGTCGAAGACGCTGCGCAAACGGCCCGTGACCGTGTTCGCCGGCGTGACTTTGGCGCCGTCCGGACCGATGACTTGCAGCGCGTCCAGGCGCAGCGGCTGGTGGTCGATCTCGAACAGGCCGTCGGAGACGGCCGCGTCCACCGTCACCCAGGCGTCCTTGCTTTCCACCATCGTGCTCGATGGCACCATCCAGCCGCGGTGGGCGTGGGCGTTCATGGCCAGGCCGGCCAGGGCCAGGGCGATCAGGGATTTGTTGAATTGCTTGAACATGGTGTGCGCCTTAGGGTTTGAGTTGGACGACGACATTGCCGAGTTCTTCCTTGCCTTTGGCAGGCACGGACTGGGCCGACTTCAGCGGCCACTGGAACGGCACGCGCACCAGTTCGCGTCCACCCGCTTCGCGCGCCGCTTCCACCACCACCTGGTATTCGCCGGCCGGCAGCTTGTCGAGCAAGGCCTTGGCGCCAGGGAAAGTCAGGGTATGTTCACCCGGCGCACGCGTGGCGCCGCTGACGCCGTCAACCGGCATGGCCAGGTCGCGGCCGCTCTTGCGCCACCATTGACGCATGTCCTTCAGCCATTTTTCGCCTGCCTTGTCCTTCTTTTTCACGTCATACAGCACCGTCAGGTTGCCGACGACCTTTTGATCGGCCGTTTCCAGCCACGCCGCCACGTAGGGACGGTGATATTCCGCCACGTTCAGTTGCGGGATTTCAATCTTGAGGGCCAGGTCGGCCGCCATCGCCGACGTACCGATCAGGGGAAGGCCAAGCGCCAGGGAGTAGCGTAATTTCATGGTGTGCCTGTAAAAAGGAAAAATAAAAACGATCAGTGAATAAACAGCAAGGCGATCGCGCAAGGTATCAAGATACCGAGGCCAACCATCGGCCAGGTAAATGGCCGGTTGGCCGCATGGAACTTCAAAATCAGCAAACCCGTCAGGCAAAACACGATGCAGGCGCCGGCAAAAATGTCGATGAACCAGCTCCAGGCCACGCCCGTGTTGCGGCCCTTGTGGACATCGTTGAGCCAGGATACCCAGCCCCGGTCCGTTAATTCATATTCGGCGGCCCCGTCTTCCAGGCCAATGCGCACCCAGGCGTCGCCGCCCGCCTTGGGCAGCGGCAAATACACTTCATCGATCGACCATTCGGCGGGACGCCCGCCCGCATTGAGCGACCACTGCTGCTTGAGCCAGGCTTCGGCGGCGGCCGGCATCGGCGCGTTGGCGCCATCGTGCTTGGCGGCATAGGCGGCCAGTTGCGTGACGAGGGGCGCCGGCAATTCCGCCTTCTGGCGCGTGATGGACGGCTTGGATTCGATCTGACCGGCGTGGTTCAGGGTGATGCCGGTAATGGCGAACAAAAACATGCCCAGCAGGCAAAGCGCCGAGCTGATCCAATGCCATTGATGCAAGTTCTTCAGCCAGACGGCGCGGCTGGCGTTGTTCTTGGCCTTGTCTGCGGCGCCCGCATTACCCATCAATTGCTCCTTGCAAGGAGCGGGCCAGGTGGCGCGACAAGTCAGTGTGCTTCATTCCCATCCTTCAATCAAAGTGCATGCTGATATTTTCAAACAAATGATAATGATTATCATTTATTAAGTCAATACATGGGGCGCCCCGCCGGGCCAGCGTTTTGTAACAGCTTTGAAACAAAGCTGGCCTGCTACGTAAGCTGCCGTACAGAGCCGCGCGCCGCGCCCGCCTATGCTGTTGTTCAGGACAATCAAACAGGAGCAAGGACATGCAACAGTATTCCAGCGAACAACTGGCCAGCATCGCGGCCAAGATCAAGGACGTCAAATTCGGCATGCTGACCACCAGCGACGACATGCGCACGCTCACCAGCCGGCCGCTGACGCAGCAGCAGGTCGATAGCGAAGGGCACATCTGGTTCTTTGTCTCGGACGAGGCCGCCTACACGCGCGACTTGCTGAACAATCCGCAAGTCAATGTCAGCTTCGTCGACACGGGCGACAGCCTGTATGTCTCCGTCTGCGGCCACGCGCAGCTGCTGAAGGACCGCGCCAAGGCGGAGGAGTTGTGGAGCCCGCTGGTGAAAGCCTGGTTCCCGGGCGGACTCGACGATCCGAAGCTGTCGCTGATCAAAGTGACGATACAGTCGGCCGAATACTGGGATAGCAGCGCCAGCAAGATGATGCAATTCTATGAGATGGCCAAGGCCGCCATCACGGGCGAGCCGCCGAAGGACCTGGGCGAACACGGCCGGGTCGATCTGTAGCCGAGCCTTCGTGATTGACCCGCGCGCACGCAGGCATGGCCAGCCGGCGTGCGCGAACACGCTTTGCGGCTGGCCCTGTGGGGATGATCAAACAGTCAGGAAGGAAAGTTCAGACGCCCGTACTGCCCGTGGTGTCCGGCGCATCGTCGGCGCTCTGTCGGCTCTGTCCGGCGACGCCGGACTGGTGATGGGGCAAGCGGTCGGCGCGCCGTACTTCGCCGATGGAAAACAGATCGTCGCCGATATCGAGGCCTTGCTCGCTATCGACCAGCACAAAGTTTTCGGCCGAATCGGCCGTGCTTTGCTTGCTGCCCGCCGTGGATGGCGTGCCGCCCTGGCTATTGCCCGCGTGCGGCGTATTCGAGTTGCCCATTATCTTCTCCCTGATCGTGAGTGAGTACCTGAGTGCAAGTTGGCTGCAAGTTGACTGCGAGGTGATGGCACGGTGATGGCACCTTGCCAGCCCAGCTCATTCATCATAGTCCATGGCTGCTGCATTGCATCAAAATTGTGCGGCAAGCGGACAGATGCGACATGACCAGCGGCGCACCTGCCTGCCGCTGGTCATGCTCACTTGCTACTGCTTGCTACTGCTCGTGACTACTTGTTACTGCTTCTTACTGCTTCTTACTGCTTGTTGCGCGACCCCGAACTGGATCCCGAACCACCGCTTTGCTTGTTGCCACTGTCACGGTTGCCATCCTGGTTCATGCTGGCATTGTCGCGCGTCCCGCTGGAACTGGAAGCGCTTTGCCGGTTGGCATCGTTCTTGTGGCTTTGGCTGCCTGCACGGCGTGCCTCTTCCGACGTGAATTCATGCGCCGTGCCTTTTTCATGCGCGGCACGTCCGCCTTCGCTGGCGATTTCACGCTGCTGGGCGGGATCCATGGAAGCGAAACCCCGTTTGCTGGTATCGCTTTGCTTGTTGCCGCCGCTGCCGCTGCCGCTACTGGTTTTACTACCTTGCTGTTTATTGTCGCTCGATGTGGCCATGATGATCTCCTTGATCGATGGAATCAGAAACAATGCAAAAAACAATGCAAACCATGCAATTCTTCCCCCTCGCATGGCAAGGGAACCGTCATCTTAGTGCGCACATGGGGCACAAGAAATAGGAGGATGGCAAGAGCGCATGTAGGATGAGTCCCGCCTACGGTAGCGTAGTTACTTTTAGTTTTCCACCAAAAGTACCAAACACTCAGCAGTTAGTGGGTAGTGCGAAAATCGCCGCGTCGGCCGTCACGTAGACACGTTCGCCAGCGGCTGGCAGCACCGCATGGCCGCCCGTAAATGCGCCAAACGAGGGCAAGATGGCGCGCTGCTGGCCCAGCAGGAAACACGGCAGGCGCAAGCCGCCTCTTTCAGCGCGCAAGTGAAACACGGGATGCACGTGGCCGGCCAGCACATAGCCGGGCGCGGCGGTATCCGGGTGATGGCAGAACGACAGCTTGCCCACCGAGTACGGTTCATCGGCCATGCGTATCCCCAGCGCGGCGGCCGGGTCGCCCGCATGCGCATCATGGTTGCCGCGCACCACCGTCAGGCGCAGGCCCGGATGGCGCGCGCGCCAGGCCAGCATGGCGGCCACGGTGGCGGGTGCATGCGCGGCGCGCGCGTGCAGAAAGTCGCCGAGAAAGACGATTTCCTCGCAAGCGTAAGTGGCCAGCAAGGCGTCGAGCGCCTGCAGGTTTTGCGTGGTGGTGCCGCGCGGCACGGGCACGCCCAGCGCGCGGAACGCGGCCGCCTTGCCGAAATGGATGTCGGCGATGATCAGCATCTTGCATGCCGGCCAGTACACGGCCTTGTGTGCCAGCAGCCAGACAATCTCGCCGGCCAGTTCCACCACGCAGTGCGCCTGCTGCGACTCACTCATGCGGCCGCCTTTTCCAGCGCGCTGACCAACCGCGCCACCCGGTCCGACAGCTTTTCCGTCGTCAGCTGTTCGCGGAAGCGCTCGACCATCAGGCCGAAGGCAAAGGGCGAGGCCCGCTCCAGCGGCTGCAGGGAAATGGCGCGTCCATGCAGCTCGCGCAAGGTGTCACGCAAGCGCGTCAATTCCAGCTCCTGTTCCAGCACTTCGCGCTGCGCCTGCGTGAGCAGCAAATTGGCCGCGTCGTGCTTGCGGAACACTTCAAAAAACAGCGAGGACGAGGCCTGCAACTGGCGCGCGCTTTTCGGCTGGCCCGGATAGCCCTGGAACACCAATCCCGCGATGCGGGCGATTTCGCGGAAGCGCCGCTGCGACAATTCCGTCGCATTCAGGCTGGCCAGCACGTCCTCGAGCAGATTGTCCGTGCTGAACAGGGCAAGATCGGCGCCGCTGGCGCCCGTCAACAGCGGCGCAAAATCGATCTCGTCCGCGCCCAGCAATTCAAAGCCGTAATCGTTGACGGCGATCGACAAGGTCGCCGGCTGCACGCGCGCGATGCGGTAGGCCAGCAAGGACGCCAGGCCCAGGTGCACGGAGCGTCCCGCAAACGGATACATGAACAGGTGGTGGCCTTCGCGGCTGGACAAGGTTTCCAGCAATAAGGTCGCGCGCGTGGGCAGGCTCGACCATGCCTGCTGGATGGCCAGCAGCGGCGCCAGCGCGCGCATTTCCGGCCCGCTGGCCTTGCCTTCCTGCGCCAGTTGCAACTGGTCGAGCACGGCATGCGCGAGTTCCGACGACAGCGGCATCTTGCCACCCTGCCAGCGCGGCACGGCGCCGCGGCTGCCTGTGGCGCGCCGCACGTAGGCCGTCATTTCGTGCACGCGCACGAATTCCAGGATGCGCCCGCCAAACAGAAAATGGTCGCCCGACTTCAGGCGCGCGATGAACGATTCCTCGATGCTGCCGATGCGGCCGCCACCGAGGAACTTGACCTGGATCGCCGCCTCCGACACGATGGTGCCGATGCTCATGCGGTGGCGCAGCGCCAGCGCCACGTCCGGCACGCGGTACACGCCCTCCTCATCGGGCAGCACCCTCCGGTATTCCGGATACACGGTGAGGCTTTGCCCGCCGCGCGCGACGAAATCGAGCGCCCATTGCCACTCGTCCAGGGTCAGGTCCCGGTACGACCAGGCGGCGCGCACTTCCGCGTACAACTCGGGCGACGCAAAACCACCACCCAGCGCGATCGTCACCAGGTGCTGCACCAGCACGTCGAGCGGCTTGTCCGGCACGGGCCGCGCTTCCAGGTGGCCTTGCGCCAGGGCGGCCCGGGCAGCAGCCGCTTCCAGCAATTCCAGGCTGTTGGTGGGCACCAGGGTGACGCGCGAAATGCGCCCCGGCGCATGGCCGCTGCGCCCGGCCCGCTGCACCAGGCGCGCGATGCCTTTCGCGCTACCCACTTGCAGCACGCGCTCGACGGGCAGGAAATCGACGCCCAGGTCCAGGCTGGACGTGCACACGACGGCTTTCAGTTCGCCCGTTTTCAGGTGCTGCTCGACCCACTCGCGCACTTCGCGGTCCAGCGAACCGTGGTGCAGGGCGATCAAGCCGGCCCAGTCGGGCCGCGCATCGAGCAGGTGCTGGTACCACAGCTCGGCCTGCGAACGCGTGTTGGTAAACACGAGGGTGGTGGCGCTGCCTTCGATCTCGGCGATCAGCGGTTGCAGCATCTGAATGCCCAGGTGGCCGCCCCAGGGAAAGCGCGTGGGGTTGGTGGGAATCAGGCTGTCGACGAGGATGCGTTTTTTAATTTTCCCTTCCACCAGCACGCCGGCGTTTTCCTCGCCCAGCAAGACGTCCTGCGCCTGCCGCAAATTGCCCAGGGTGGCAGACAGGCCCCACGTCATCAACGTATCATTCCAGCGGCGCAAGCGGACCAGCGCCAGCTGCACCTGCACACCGCGCTTGCTTCCCATCAATTCATGCCACTCGTCGACGATCACGGTTTCCAGCAAACTAAAACGTTCGCGGGCATCCGCCTGGCTCAGCATCAATGACAGGCTTTCCGGCGTCGTGACGAGCACGTCGGGCCAGGCCTTCGCCTGCCGCGCGCGCTGCGCGGCACTGGTATCGCCCGTGCGCGCCTCGATGCGCCAGCCGGGCGCAAGCTCTGCGCTAGAACCTTGCAGGGCGCGCACGGTGTCGGCCGCCAGCGCTCGCATGGGCGTAATCCACAGCACGCGCAAGCCTTGCTTTCTGCTTTTGCGCGCCAGCCGCTCGGCGCGCAGCAAGGCGCCGAACCAGACGGCATAGGTCTTGCCCGATCCCGTGCTCGCATGCAGCAAACCCGATTGCCCCTGTGCAGCCGCACGCCAGACGGCGCGCTGGAACGGGAATATGGACCAGCCGCGCATGCCGAACCAGGCGTCGATGCGCTGCGCCAGCGCGCTTTTGCTCATCGCTTGCTCATGTGTTTTGCGCCAGCATGGCCTTCAGGGTGGCCAGGGTGTCCGCATCGGCGATGGCCTTGTCGTCACGCCGGCGCAGAATGCGGGGAAAGCGCACGGCGATGCCCGCCTTGTGGCGGCTGGACGCGGCGATGCCTTCGAAGCCGATCTCGAACACCATCGTCGGCTTGACGCTACGCACGGGGCCGAATTTTTCTATCGTCGTCTTGCGGATGGCGGCATCGACTTGCCCGATTTCCGCATCCGTCAAGCCCGAATACGCCTTGGCGAACGGCACCAGCTTACGTTCCCCCTGCTCGCCTTCCGCTACGTCATCCCACACGGCGAACGTGTAATCCGTGTACAGCGACGCGCGCCGGCCGTGGCCCGCCTGGGCGTAGATCAGCACGGCGTCGACGGCATACGGGTCGATCTTCCACTTCCACCAGGTGCCCACGTCTTTCGTGCGGCCCACGCCATACGCGGCCGACCTAGCCTTGAGCATCAAGCCTTCCACGCCGCGCGCCCGCGATTCGCTGCGGATGGCGGCCAGCGCCTCCCAGCTTGCCGCCGCTATGCGCGGCGACAAACGCAGCGCGGGAGAAGCCACGCCGGCCACCACCGTTTCCAGCAATGCGCGCCGCTCGATCTGGGGCAGCTGGCGCACGTCCACGCCATCGAGTTCCAGCACATCGTAGGCCACCAGCACGGCCGGCAATTCGGTCAGCAACTTGGGCGAGACGCTCTTGCGGCCCATGCGCTGTTGCAAATCGGCAAAGGGTGCCGGCACGTCGCCCGGCTGCCAGACAAGGATTTCGCCATCGAGCACGGTGCCTTCGGGCAAAGTCAGCTGCGCCAGTTCGGGAAAGCGCTCCGTGATCAATTCCTCGCCGCGCGACCACAGCCAGTTCACGCCTTCGCGGCGCAGCAGCTGGGCACGCATGCCGTCATATTTCCATTCGGCCAGCCAGCCGCCGACGTCGCCCAAGTTCTCCGGCCCCGCCTGCAAGGGATGGGCGAGGAAAAACGGATATGGCTGGCCGCCGCGCAGCGCATGTTCGCCATCGGACTGCGCGGCGATCAGTTTGAGAAAACCCGCGCCCGTGGGGCTGACCTTGCCATCAGTCCAGCCCATCAGGCGCTGGGCGATCAGCTTGCTGTCGACGGCGGCAATGGAGGCCAGCGCGCGCGTCACCAGCAGTTTGGAGACGCCCACGCGAAAGCCGCCGCCGATCAGTTTGATCAACAAAAAACGTTCGCGCGTTTCCAGCTCGTCCCAGTAGGCCAGCAAGTCGGCGCGGATGGTGTCGGGCGGCGCGCCGCGCAACGGCGCGATGCGCTGCTCGACCCACTCGGCCAGGCCGACGTCGCTGCGTTTGGCTGGCGCGGGCAGGATCAGGGCGATGGTTTCGGCCAGGTCGCCCACGGCGTGGTAGGCCTCGTCGAACAGCCAGGCATCGAGGCCCGCGCGCTCGGTCGCATACTCGCGCAGCAACTTGGTGGGCACGGCCTGGCGCGGCTTGCCGCCGGCCAGGAAGTACACGGCCCAGGCCGCATTCTCGGGCGAAACACAGCGGAAATAGGCTTGCAGGGCCGCCAGCTTGCGGCTGGTGGACGTGGTCTCGTCGAGTTCCGCGTACAGCCGAGCAAAGTCACGCATGGGGCGCTGCCTCCTGCTGTGCCACTACGCCGTCTTCCGCCTCGTCGTCGCCATATTCCGTCTCGAAGCCGCCCGCCTGCCAGCCGTTCTGCTGCAGCCAGCGCACCATCACGGGAATCGAGCCATGCGTGACGATGATGCGTTCAGCCTGCGTGGCCGTGATCGCTTGCATCAGGCCGGGCCAGTCGGCATGGTCGGACAGAACAAAACCCCGGTCCACGCCACGCCGCCGTCGCGCGCCGCGCAGCAGCATCCAGCCGCTGGCGAACGCATCGCTGTAGTCGCCGAAGCGCTTCATCCACGGCGAGCCGGCGGCCGACGGCGGCGCGATCACCATCGCCGTCTTCAGGGCCGCCTTGTCCGTCACGTCGCTCACCATCACGGTGGCGGGCAAGGCCACGCCCGATTCGCGGTAGACCTGCGTCAAGGCCTGCGCCGCGCCATGGCAGATGATGGGGCCGATGGAAGGATCGAGCCCGGCCAGGATGCGCTGCGCCTTGCCGAAGGCATAGCAGAACAGCACACTGGTGCGCCCTTCGGCCGCATTCCTGCGCCACCACTGGTTGATGTCATCATTGATTTCCTGCGGCGCCTGCCAGCGGTAGATGGGCAGGCCGAACGTCGATTCCGTAATAAAGGTATCGCAGCGCACGGGCTCGAACGGTACGCACGTGGGGTCCGGCTGCAGCTTGTAGTCGCCCGACGCCACCCACACTTCACCGCCCACTTCCATGCGCACCTGGGCCGAACCCAGCACGTGGCCGGCCGGATGCAGCGACACGCGCACGCCGTGATGGTCGATGGTCTCGCCATACGCGAGGCCCTGGATGGACACGGCGCCCAGGCGCGCGCGCAATACCTGCTCGCCAGGCGCGGCGCACAGGTAATGCCGGTGGCCAACTCTCGCATGGTCGGCATGCGCATGCGTGATGATGGCGCGCTCGACGGGGCGCCACGGGTCAATGTAAAACTGACCCGGCACACAGTACAAGCCTTCCTTGCGCACCACCACCATGTCTGCCATGCCCTGCCCCCTGCCTTGAAAAAAGCGCGTTGGAATGGGCTGATTCTAGCGCGCTTGCGCCAGATCACTGTTCGGCAGCGCACCATGGTTTCACGCGGGGACGACGAACTCCGCCATGAAGGTACGCGTGGTGTTTTCCGGAAAGGCAATCGTGACCTGGTCGCCCGCCACGGACAGCACGGTGCCGATCTGGTAGCGCGGTACGCGCACGCGGCTGCCGACGGCGATCTGGGGCGCCGGCGCGGGCGGCGGCGCTTCAGCAGGCGCTGGAGGGAACTCGTCGAGGGAGATGGGCGCGGCCAGCGCGGGCGGCGACAGGCAATTGTCGCAGGTGCAGCAGCGCTCAAAATCGCCCGCCTCGCCAAAGTAATCGAGCAGCAGTTTCCAGCGGCACAGGCCGCTTTGCGCATACGCCACCATTTGCTCGAGCGCCTGCTTGTCGCGCTCCTGCTTGTCGACATAGATCTGCGCCAGTTGCGCATACGAAGGCGTGGCGGACGACGGCGCTGTCAAGCGGTAGCCCAGCTTGCGGTCCTGGCGCAGCAGCTTGCCGTCTTTTAACAATTTCAGGCAGACCTTCAAGTGGCCGTCGGAAAACTCGGGCAAGCTGGACGCCAGCGCAGCGAACGCAAACGTGGCTGGCAATGTTTGCGCGGCCGCCACGATGGCCGCCAGTTCTTCCGCCGTGGGATAGTGCTTCGCCAGAAAGAATTGCTGCACCCGCTTGTCTTCCTGGAAGTACAGCAAGGTACAGTCGGCGGGCAAGCCGTCGCGTCCCGCCCGGCCCGATTCCTGGTAGTACGCTTCCAGGTTGGCCGGCACCTGCAAGTGGATGACGAAGCGCGTGTCGGGCTTGTCGATGCCCATGCCGAAAGCATTGGTGGCGACCATGATGCGGCGTTCGCCATTCATGAACAAATCCTGGTTGTGCTTGCGCTCGCGCGCCGCCAGCTTGCCGTGGTAGCACGTGACGCTCTCGCCCAGCTCCTCCAGCCGCGCCGCCAGGTCCTCGACGGCCTTGACGGTGGCCGCATACACGATGCCCACGCCGGCCGTCTCGCGCAGCAGGCGCAAGACTTCGTCCTGTTTCTCTCCGGCATTCGTGACCTGGATCACGCGGTAGCGCAAATTGGCGCGGTAGATGCCGGTATTGATGACTTGCAGCTTGCGCGCTTCCAGCTGCGTGTCGATATCGTCGATCACTTCTGCGGTGGCCGTGGCCGTCAGCGCCAGCACGGGCGGACGGCCCAGCGCGCGCAGGGCGGCCGCGATTTCCAGATAGGCGGGACGGAAGTCGTGGCCCCACTGGGAAATGCAATGGGCTTCATCGATGACGACCAGGCTGGGCGGCGCACTGGCCAGCAGGGACAGAAAATCGGCGCTGGCCAGGCGTTCCGGCGTGCAAAAGATGATGAGCCTGCCACCCTGGCTGATGCGGGCGATGGCCTCGTCCTCTTCGGTGCGCGACAGGCTGCTGTTGAGCTGCACGGCCGTGATGCCCAGTTCATGCAGTTTTTCCAGCTGGTCTTTCATCAGCGAAATCAGCGGCGACACGACCAAAGTGGCGCCCGGCAATAGCGCGGCGGGCAACTGGTAGCACAGCGACTTGCCGCTGCCGGTGGGCATGATGGCCAGGGTGTCGCGCCCGGCCAGCACGCTGTCGATGACGTCTTGCTGGCCCGCGCGCAACCGCGTCACGCCAAAGACCGTGCGCAGCAGGCGCTGTATGTGCTTGCCGGACTTGCCGGATTGGTTCGCAGTAGCCTGCATGATTGCTATCCCAAAAGTAAAAGCGCCATGCCGGCGCCCTTGCGCCTGGCTGCAGTTACTTTACGGCCGGGCCTGGCGCGCCGCCATAGGACGGCTGCCACAGCCCGTGTAGGACTTCAAGAAGTAAACAGGATGGCCCAGAACAGCATCAGCAGGCCGGCAATCGACACGCACCAGACGAGCGTGCGCACGACGGGCACGCCAAACGCATACAGCGGTAAATACAGCACGCGCGCGGCCAGGTACAGGGCCGTGCCGTACAGGGTCAGCGCGCTTTCCTGCGCCGTCACATGGACGATCAGCACGGCGGCGGCGAACAGGGGCAAGGTTTCGAACAGGTTTGCCTGGGCCCGCCGCAAGCGGGCCGTGATCTTGCCCACGGGCGGCCCGTCGCCGTCGCGCGCGCTCACGTTATAGGCCGTGCCCGTTTCGCGCGTGCGAAACAGCGCGGGCAGCAGGATTTGCACCAGCGCCAGCACCAAAGTACAAGCCAGCATCGTCAGTTCAGGGGTCATGCCTTACCTCTGCGGGTGAGACGGGCAAGCCATGCCGGCGCGTGCCCGTCAGGGTTGGTCGAGTGCCGCTTGCAACTCCATCAAATCATAAGGCTTGCGCAAGACGCTGGCGGAAAAGCCCAGCTCATCCATCGATTCCTTGCCATAGCCAGTGGAAAAGATGATGCGCATGTCCGGTTTGTCGCGCAGCACCATGCGCGCCAGCGCGATGCCGGACATGCCGGGCAGGCTGACATCCGTAAACAGGATATCGAAGTCTTGCTCGTTGAGCAATTCCCACGCCGCTTCGCCATCGGACACGCCGCTGACCGTGTGGCCCAGCATGCCCACCAGTTCGCACACCATCAGCTGGGAATCGAGATTGTCTTCCACCACGAGTATTTTCATCGATGTCGGCATGTCACCCTGCGGTGTTGGCGCATGGCCCGTCAAGTCCAGCCCCGGCGTGCCACCGCCCAGCACGCTGGACGCCGTGCTGCCGTCCGCCTGAATGCCGGCCACCGGCGCGCCGGACCGCTCAAACTGGCGCGCACGCATTTGCTGCTGGCGATTGGCCAGCACATGGCGCAGCTTGCGTGCCAGCTCTTCGCGCCGGTAGGGTTTGCTAAGCAATTCCACTCCTGCGTCGAGCCTGCCTTCGTGCACGATGACATCCTGCGCGTAGCCCGACGTAAACAGCACGGCGATATCGGGCTGCAATTGGCGCGCCTGCAGCGCCATCTCCGTGCTGCTGACGGGACCGGGCATGATCACGTCCGTAAACAGCAAATCGATCTGCGCGCCGCTGTGCAGCACGGCCAGCGCGCTTTCGCCATCCTCGGCCTTGAGCACCTTGTAGCCCAGCGCACCGAGCATGTCGACCACGGTGGTGCGCACACCGACGTCGTCTTCCACCACCAGCACCGTTTCCGTGCCACCCGTGACGACGCCGCTCAATTCCAGTTCCTCGTCCGCTTCCGCCATCAGGGAACGGGGCAAATAGATTTTGACTCCCGTGCCCACGCCAGGTTCACTGTAAATGCGGATATGGCCGCGGCTTTGCGTGACGAAGCCATACGCCATCGACAAACCCAGGCCCGTTCCCGCGCCTTCCGGCTTCGTCGTGAAAAACGGCTCGAACGCGCGCTGCAGGACGGCGCCGCTCATGCCGCGGCCCGTGTCCGTCACTGACAGCATCACGTACTGGCCGGCCGGTACGTCGACCAGGTTGTGCACATACTGTTCATCGAGCACGACATTGCCCAGCTCGATGGTCAGCTTGCCCGCGCCATCCATGGCGTCGCGCGCATTGATGGCCAGGTTGAGGATGACGTTCTCGATCTGGCTGCGGTCGACCAGGGTATTCCACAGTCCGCCGCCGCCCACCAGCACGATGTCGATCGCTTCGCCCAAGGCGCGCCGCAACAAGGCATCCATGTTGCGCACCACGCGCGCCAGGTCGGCCACGACGGGTTTCAAGGGCTGGCGCCGCGCAAACGCCAGCAAATGCGACGACAATTTGGCGCCCCGCTCGACGGCGGCGATCGCCGTGTCCAGGCGCTGGCGCATCAAGCCATCCGTGCCCGCCAGATGATGCAACAAATGCAAATTACCGGAAATGATTTGCAGCACATTATTAAAGTCGTGCGCGATCCCCCCTGTCAGCTGCCCCACGGCTTCCATCTTTTGCGCCTGGCGCAAGGCGTCTTCCGCCTTGGTGCGCTCGTTGACTTCCTGTTCGACCCGGTGTTCGAGCGTTTCGTTCAATTCATGCAGCGCTTTTTCCACGCGGCGCCGGTCCGTGATGTCCGTCTTGACGGCGATCAAGGAACGCGTATGACCCTGCTCATCGACCAGGCGGCTGACATTGCTCGACACCCACACTTGCGAACCATCGGGTTTCAGGTAGCGCTTTTCCAGCGAGAACGACTCGCCCGTTTCCACCAAGCGCTGGAACAGCACGCTGTTGCCAGGCACGTCCGCCGGATGCATGATGTCATTCATGTTCAGGCTCAGCAGTTCTTCGGCGGAACGGCCCAGCATGCAGCACAGGGCGCCGTTAACGCGCTGAAAACTGCCGTCGAGGCCCAGCTCGGACAAGCCCACCGACGCCTGGCCGAAAATGGCGGCCATGCGCTCCTGGCTGGCGTTCAGTTCATCCTCGATCTGGCGCCGCTCCGTCACGTCGAACGACACGCCCACGTAGCGGCGCTGGCCGGGCACGCGGCCGGCCACCACCTCGCCCTGGCGCGCGATCCAGCGCAGCGCGCCATCGGCAGGGCGGCGGATGCGGTATTCCACGTATTCGAGGGGATTGGGCGCCACAGCAAGCTTGCTGGGCCCGACCTTTTGCTGGTCGCGCGCATCGACCAGGCTCACCAGCAGGCGTTCCGTCACTTCTTCCTCGTCGGCAATGCCCCACAGGCGGCGGAAGGTGGGCGACACCAGCATCGCGCCCGTCTCGGGGAACCATTCGAAGGTTCCGATGCCACCGGCCTGCTGGGCCAGGCGCAAGCGTTCCTCGCCTTCCATGCGCTCGGTGACGTCGATGCCTTCGACGAGGATACCCGTGACCGCGCCCTCGTCATCCTTGATGGGCTGGTAGACGAAATCGATCTGGCGCTGCCCCGTCTGCCCATCCGCCGTCTGCAAATCCACTTTGACCTGGCGCCCCTCGTAAGGTTCGCCCGTGCGGTAGACCTGGTCGAGCAGTTCGATGAAACCTTGCGCCTTGACTTCGGGCAAGGCCACTTCGACTGTCTTGCCCAGCAAATCGCGGTGCCCCACGAGGCGCAGATAATGCTCATTCGCCAGTTCGAACACGTGCCGCGGCCCGCGCAGCAGAGCCATGAAGCTGGGTGCCTGCTGGAACAGGGCGCGCAGCAGCGCGCGCTCCTCGCCCAGGCGGCGGTTGGCCGCGCGCACGGCCTCGCCCTCGGCCTGCAAGGTCGTGTTGAGTTTGCCCAGCTCGGCCGTGGCCAGCTTCAGCTGGCGCCCCTCTTCCATGCGCGCCGTCAATTCCAGCGCCGTGCACAGCACGCCATCGATCTGGCCGTCGGCGCCATGCACGGGCGTATAAAACAGGTCGAAACAGACGTCCGCGCGCTGGCCGTCGCGCAACAGCGGCAAACAGCATTCGCGGTGCACCTGCGTCTCGCCGCGCAACCCCGCGTCGAGGATGCGCGCGTTCCAGTCCCAGATTTCGGGCCAGACGGCCGGCACCGTATCGCCCAGCGCCGCCGGATGGCGCGCCCCGGCGATGTGGATGTAGTCGTCGTTGTAAATCATCACGTGCTGCGGGCCCCACATCAGCACCATCGCCATCGGCGAATGGAGCACGATGTCGACGCTGGTGCGCAAATGGGCGGGCCAGCCATCGAGCGGGCCCAGGCTGGTAGCGGACCAGTCGCGCTGGCGCACCAGTTCTCCCATGCTGCCGCCGCCGCGCGGCCAGGCTGGCGCGCTCATGTGGACAGTCCCGCTTGCACGCGCACCTGGCACTGGCGCGGGATACGCACGGTCGCCAGCGTGCCCTGCGCAGCCGTCGAAGTAAGCTCGACCGTGCCACCGTGGGCCTTGACGAACATGTTGACCGTGTACAGGCCAAGTCCCAGGCCCTGCCCCTTCTTGCGCTTCTCGCCCGCCTGCTGGAACGGTTCGAACAGGGTCGGCAGCAAGGCGGCGGGGATGACGCCGCGATTGGCGATGCGCAATTGAATGCTGTCCGCGTCGCGTCCGTCCAGGGCCAGTTGCACCGGCGCGCCCGGCTCGCCATGCGTGAGGGCATTGTTTAACAGATTTGAGATGACTTGCGACAGCAGGCCAGCATCGCAGAGCCCGTGCAGCTCGCCCACGCTGCTGACCTCGACAAGGGCGGCCTGGCCAGCCGTCTCGAACTCGTCGACGATGGCGCGCGCCAGCGCCAGGTAGTCGTGCGTGCTGCTGCGCAACTCCATCGTGCCGGAGCGGATGCGCGCCAGGTCCAGCAACTGGTCGACCATGCGCGCCATGCGCTTGGCGCTGCTTTCGATGCGCTGCGCCGTGACGACCACCTTCGGGTGGTCGCTCATCATCGGCAACAGCATGGCGCCATTCATCACCACCGACAAGGGCGTGCGCAAGTCGTGGCCCAGCACGGCCGTGAACAGTTCATTCAGGTGCAATGCATGCTTGAGCTCGTCGAGCTGGGCCGACAATTCGCGTTTTTGCTGGTACAACTGGACCAGCACGGCCACCTTGCTTTGCAAGGCTTTCACGTCGATGGGCTTGTACAGAAAATCGACGGCGCCCGCCTCGTAGCCACGGAAACTGTAGCTCGGTTCGCGCGACGCGGCCGTAAGGAAAATCAGGGGAATGCTGCGCGTGCGCTCGCTGCCGCGTATCAGCTCGGCCAGTTCGAAGCCATCCATCTGCGGCATTTGCACGTCGATCAGGGCCAGCGCCACTTCATGCGTCAACAGCAATTCCAGCGCTTGCGCGCCCGAGCTTGCCTTCAGGATGACAATACCGGGCCGTGCCAGCACGGCTTCGGCGGCGACCAGGTTTTGCGCGATGTCGTCAACGACGAGGATATGGATAGGTGCTGTCACGGGGTCATCTTCAGGCATCGCAACGGCAAGATGCCATCGTGTTTCGATATGGACATAAACATTGTTTCAATTCTCACATATATTACACGCACTGCACTATTTCCATTCACTTGTGTTCGCCATCGCCGAGCAATGCCAGGCTGGCAGCCATCTGCGGCAAATCGAGCACGCGGTCGGCACCGGCCCGCTTGAGCGCGGCCGCCGGCATGATGCCACAACTGGCCCGTTGCGGGTCTTGCACCCAGGCACTGCCACCCAGTTGCCGCACGCGCGCCAGGCCCGCCGCGCCATCGGCCGAGGCGCCCGTCAGGATGATGGCCAGCATGGCGCGCCGATAGGCCAGGGCCGCCGTTTCCAGCAGGACGTCGATGGACGGGCGCGAAAAATACACGGGCGCTTCCTGCGACAGGGAAAAACAGCCATCGGGTTCCACTTGCAGGTGGTAATCGGGCGGGGCGAAATACACGGTGCCGGCTTGCAGCGGCTCCTTGTCCTGCGCCTCGCGCAAGGGCAACTGGCAACGTTCCGCATACAGATGCGGCAACTGGCTCGAGCGGCCAGGCGCCAGGTGCAGCACCACCACCACGGTGGCGCGGCAGGTAGCGGGCAAGGCACGCAGCACGATGCCCAGCGCTTCCACGCCGCCGGCCGAGGCGCCGATGGCGATCAGGCGCAGGCCAGCGGGCGGTGGCGCCACGTCGCAGCTTGGCAGCATGTCAGGCACGCTGGAAGATGCGTTCAGCCGGACTCAGCTCGTTGAAGCTGGCCGCATGGCGGCTGAAATGCAGGCTTTCCTTCATGCCCAGCCCCAGGAAACCCCGGTTCACCAGTGCTTCGTGGAACAGGCCCAGGCTGCGGTCTTGCAAGTCTTTATTGAAGTAAATCATGACGTTACGGCAGGAAACCATGTGCACCTCCGAAAACACGCTGTCCGTCGCCAGACTGTGGTCGGCGAAGACGAACTGGCGCCGCAAGCGCCGCTCAAAGATGGCGCCCTTGTAGGCCGCCGTGTAATAGTCGGACAGCGAACGCTTGCCGCCCGCCAGCTGGTAATTCTCGCTGAACTGGGCGATGCGCTCGATCGGATAAATGCCCGCTTCGGCGGCGGCCAGCGCTTCCACGTTGATGTCCGTCGCGTAAATCATGCTGCGCTCAAGCAAGCCTTCCTCTTCCAGCAAGATGGCCAGCGACCATACCTCTTCCCCGCTGCTGCAGCCGGCCACCCAGATCTTGATGGAAGGATAGGTATGCAGGATGGGCACGACTTTTTCGCGCAAGGCGCGAAAATAGGCGGGATCGCGGAACATCTCGCTCACTTGCACAGTGAAAAACTGCAGCATCTGCGCGAACATGGCCGGCTCGTGCAAGATGCGGTCCTGCAATTGCGACAGGCTGGCGCAGCCGAAGCGCTCCATGGCCTGGCGCATGCGCCGGCGCAGCGACGCCACGGAATAATCACGGAAATCGTGCTGATAGCGCAGCAGTATTCCCTCAAGCAATAACTTCAGTTCTATATCGAAAATATCGTCATCTAACAACATCCACCTCATCGGATACCTGACCGTTGAACACGGTACAACCTGCCAAATGCTAGCAGATCACCGGCAATTATCCCGCAGAGAAAGTGCCAGTTAGGTACGCTGGCGTACACTCGCGCGTTTTTTTCGGCTATGTCACCGTCAAGTGTGGGAATTCGCCCAACGTTGCTTTCAATAACGTTTCCGATGAACGGATGCGCCTGGCGTCGAGTATCCAGCGCCAGCCCAGGTAGTTCGGCAGGTAGCGCGTCGCCACGCCGTGAAAGGGCCGTATCCATTCGCGCAAGCGGCTGTGATAGGCATTGACGTTCTGTACGTGGGCGGCCCCTCGCACACGGATGCCAACGCACAAGTTGACTGCTTGGTGGCTGATGCCCGCTTCCCTCGCAAAAGCCTGATAGGCGGCATGACCGTCGGTCACCAGCAGCACGTCCTTGTCGATAACGGGTAGCAGCGAATGATGCAGCTGTGCCTTCGTCAACGCCCCTTTGCCCGTGACGAAATCGAGGGTCTGGCCCGTACGGTCGCGCGCCACCAGGATGCAAACCTGTTCATTGGAAATGCCGCGCTGATGGGCATGGCCGCCACGGCGGCGCGCCGGACGCGTCATCTGCCTGGATCCCTTTTCTGATTCCAGCACGTAGAGTTCATCGGCCTCGGCAATGCCATGCAGACAATGCGGCCGATCCGTCTTTGCTACGCTGAGAAAACGGTGTCGCCAGCGAAACGTGGTGTTGCGGTGCAGTCCCAACTGCTGAGCGGCCTGGCGTACCGACCTGGAATCAAGCAGGCAATCCGCATAGTCGAGCCACAGCGATTTATGGCGCAAGTGCGCCAGCGACGTGCCCGTCAAGGCATTGAATGTGCGCCCACAGGATACACAGCGGTAGCGCTGCAGGCCGTGCGCATGGCCATGCCGGTGCAGGTGACACGATTGGCAGGCGGGACAGCCCAGGCGTGCTTGCGTAGCGTTTTCAAGCAGCGTGACGGTCACATCGTGTGGCCCATTGCCACACAGCAAGGCTATTCCTGCCTGTCGCTGGCGTCGGTTCAACTGCGCAAACTGCGCGATAAAGCGTATCCATTCGGCTGGCTGCATGATCGGCTCCTGCATGGCGGGTATGCAGAGTCAGACAGCACAGCCAAGGAAAAATTCAGGCAGATCCCCTATTTATCGATGACAGAGCCTTTTTTTCAGGCATCGACGCCCTTCATGCCTTCGTCCGTATAGCGCGCGCCCGCCGCCATACCCAAGGGAAAGGCGGCGTTCATCGCCGCCAGTTCCGCCCCGTCCAGCCGCACGGCCAGCGCGCCGAGGTTGTCGTGCAAATACGCGATGCGCTTGGTGCCGGGGATGGGAATGACATCATCGCCTTGCGCCAGCAGCCAGGCCAGCGCCAGTTGGGCCGGCGTGCAGCCTTTTGCGCGCGCCATGTCCCTGACTTGGGCGACGATGGCCTGGTTGCGCGCCAGGTTATCGGCCGCGAAGCGGGGATTGAACTGGCGAAAGTCGCCCGCGTCCAGACTGGCCGCATCGGCGATGGCGCCCGCCAGGAAACCGCGCCCCAGCGGACTGTAGGCAAAGAAACTCGCGCCCACGTCGCGGCAGACGGCCAACACGCCCTGCTCCGGTTCGCGCGTCCACAGCGAGTATTCGCTCTGCACGGCCGCCACGGGGCAGATGGCCGCCGCGCGCCGCAAGGTGGCGGCGCTCACTTCGCACAAGCCCACGGCGCGGATCTTGCCCTCTTGCCGCAGTTGCGCCAGCGCGCCCATCGACGCTTCCAGTGGCGTGTCGAGGTTCAGGCGGTGCAGGTAAAACAGGTCGATGCTCTCCACGCCCAGGCGCCTCAGCGACGCTTCGCACGCCTGGCGGATGTAGGCGGGGGAATTGTCGACGCGGCGCGCATAACTGCCCGCCTCGCGCGCCAGGCCGCACTTGGTGGCGACCAGCGCCTGGCCCCGGTGGCGCGCCAGGAAGCGTCCCAGCAATTGCTCGTTGTGGCCGAAACCGTAGGCGTCGGCCGTGTCGAACAGGGTCACGCCGGCCGCCAGCGCCGCGTCCAGGGTGTCCAGGGATTGCGCCTCGTCCGTGGCGCCATAGAACTCCGACATGCCCATGCAGCCCAGGCCCAATGCCGAGCTGGTCAAGCCGCTATTGCCGATCCGTCGTTGTTGCAGTTGCATGTTGATCTCCCCTCAATGTCAATGCGGCCAGTCTGGACCGCGCCGTCTGGCAAGGGAATGCCCGATTTCGTGATACCTTTATGGTATGAGAGCCCTCGATACCCACGCATTGACCCTGTTTTGCGCCGTCGCCCGCTGCCTGAATTTCCGCCAGGCGGCGGAGCAATTGCACATGACCCAGCCGCCCTTGTCGCGCGCCATCAAAGGGCTGGAAGACAAGCTGGGCGCGCGCCTGTTCGAGCGCGACACGCAGGGCGTGGCCTTGACGCAAGCGGGACGCACGCTGCTGCCGCAGGCGCTGCACATCCTCGATTTGCTGGAGACGGCGCAAGCGTCACTGCAGCGCGATGCTGCCCCCGCGCGCCTGCGCCTGGGTCTGACGAGCTCCGTGGCGGCCGGCCTGTTCCGCCCGCTGCTGGCGGCGCTGGAGGGGCAGCTGGGCAATGTCCGTCTGGAATTGACGGCGGCACCATCGCCGCGCCTGGTGGCTAGCGTGCGCAAGGGCCAGCTCGATGCGGCCCTGCTTGCCTTGCCCAGCACCACGTTCGAACTGGCCGTGCAGCCGCTGGCGCGCCAGCCCATGATGCTGGCCCTGCCCGCCGGCCACCGGCTGGCGAAAAAGCGCAAGCTCAGCCTGGCCGACATTTCGATGGAATCCGTCTACTGGTTCGAACGGGCGCGCCAGCCCGCCTTCTTCGACCATTGTCAGCAAGTGTTTCGCCGGCATGGCTTCGCGCCGCATTTCCTGCGTGAAGCGCCCGATCACCATGTGCTGCTCGGCGACGTGGCGGCCGGCAAGGGCATGGCCCTGCTGGCCGACTCCTTCCGCGCGCTGCGCCTGGACGGCGTGGCCTACCGAAAATTGGCGGAGGGCGAGGAATTGGCGGCCGGCATCGGCCTGGCCTGGCAAGCCGATGCCGGCCATGCGTCCCTGCCCCTGTTGCGCCAACTGGCGCAAGAACATCTGAACATCAGTTGCCGGCCTTGACGGCGATGAATTCGCCCTTGCCGACGGTGGCCAGGCACGTCGTGTAGCGGCTGTCGGCGCGGATGGCCTCAAGAAACTCCGCCATGTCCGCGTAGTGCGAACTGGCGTTGTCAACCACCAGCACGCCGCCGGCCGCCAGCGCGCGGTCCAGCTGCGGCCACCACTGCGCGTATTGCTGGCGCGCGGAATCGAGGAAGATGAAATCGTAGGCGCCGTCCGCCGCATCGCGCAGCACGTCGCCCGCGTCCGCCAGCAGCTGGCCGATCACGCCTTGCAATTGCGCGCGCACAAAGTTGGCATGCGCCATGTCGAACTTGTCCTGCGCCTTTTCCACCGTCACCACCTTGCCGCCCAGCGCCTGCACGGCGCGCGCCAGCCACAGGGTGGAATAGCCGTTCGACGTGCCGATTTCCAGCACCCGCCGCGCGCCGCGCGCATGCACCATCACGGCCAGCAATTCGCCCGTGTCACGCGTGATGTTGAGCATGCGGCTGGTCCGCTCCGCATGCGCCGCGTCATTGGTGTTGCCGAATGCTTCCAGTTCGCTCAACAGAGTATCGATGCTTGGCATGGCGCCTCCTTGTGCAAAACACCAGCATAACAAAAAAACTAGGCGCTGGCGCGGCGCAACGGACGTTTCAGGTACTGCACCATCACCACGCCCAGCAGGGTCACGCCGCCGCCGATCACATCGTAGCTGTGCAGGGTTTCACCGAGGAACAGCATGGCGATGATCACCGTGAACACGGGCAGCAGATTCATCAAGGTCGTGGCGCGGCTCGGTCCCAGCTTGGCCAGGCCGTGCATCCACAAAAACGGCGCAAGGATGGAGGCGGGAATGCCGGCAAACAGCACCAACGGCAAGCCGGCGCTGGTGACGGGCGGCGCAGACTGGCTCAGGTAATACACGAACAGCACGGGCACGGCGCACCAGACCTGGATCAGCAAGGAATGCCAGTTATTCAGGGGAATTTTCCAGCGCTTGAGCAACACGCCATAGCCCGCATACGACAGGCACGCCAGCAGCATCAGGGCGTCACCCACGGCCGCGCCATGGGCGAGCAGGGCGGCCGGATCGCCATGGCTGAGCAAGTAGGCCAGTCCCAGCAGCGACACGAGGCCGCCAAACACGCCACCCACGGTGGGCGCCTCGCCCAGCAGCAACACGGACAGGCCCACGGCCAGCAGCGGCATCATCGACGCCAAAATGCCCATATTGGTCGCCGTCGTCGTTTGCGCGGCGATGTAGGCGAGGCACTGGTACATGACCATGCCCAGCATGCCCAGTACAAACAGTTTGCCAAGGTAGGGTTTCACCACGGCCCGCTGCTTCCATACGGGACGGGCGAACACCAGCGCCAGCAGCACGCCGGCCAGCAGCCAGCGGTAGAACGAGATGGCGGCCGGATCGATCACGCCCACGGCCATCTTGCTGACGATGGTATTGATGGCCCAGATCAGCACGGCGATCACGGGCAACAGATAGTGTTTCACTTGCATGCGGCGTACTCCAGTATTCAATACCGCCATTTTCGCATGGTCTGATTCCATGGATATAATGAATACCGGACAAACGATGCGAAGAACAGGACAAAGACACCATGGCCAGCAACCAGCATTTCCCCGCCGTTTCCGACGCCCTGCCCTATCCCGTATATTTCCGTCTCGACGATTACCACGCGCACCAGCAGTTCGATTACCAGAGCCATCCGTGGGGCCAGCTCACGTATTGCTCCACGGGCGTGATGGAAATCATGGTGGCGGGCCAGCGCTACCTGTCGCCGCCCCAGTACGCCGTGTGGATACCGCCCGAGACCTTGCATGACGGCTATATCCGCCAGGATGTCGTGTTTCACTCGGCCTACATCGACGCCAGCCTGTGCGCGCAACTGCCGGCCCAGCCGTGCGCGCTGGTATTGAGTCCCTTGCTCAAAGCCATACTCGGCGACTTTGCAGAAAGAAACGTCACCACGCCCGCCACCGAAGCCGACCAGCGCCTGGCGCAGGTGCTGGTCGACCAGCTGCAACTGGCGCCGTGCAGCCGCAACTACCTGCCCGGCAGCGACGAGCCCGTCATCGCGGCGCTGCTGGCCGCCCTGCAGGCGGAGCCGGGCAGTAACCGCTCACTGGCGGAGTGGGCCGCGCAGCTGCACGTGACCGAGCGCACCCTGGCGCGCCGCTGCCAGCGCGAACTGGGCATGCCGTTCGGCGAATGGCGCCAGCGCCAGCGCTTCCTGGCCGCCCTGCCCCTGCTGGAACAGGGAGACACCGTGCAGGCGATCGCGCTGGAACTGGGCTACAGCACGGCCTCGGCCTTCATCGCCATGTTTCGCCGCCAGAGCGGCGGCACGCCCGACCAGTTCCGCCGCGGCCTGCGCTGAAAAGCGGATCCGCTTTGTCATGGTTTGTCATATGGGGATGCTAAAATTCAAACATCTTTCCAGAGAGCAAAAGGACGCGCATGAACCCCAGCACCGAGACGACCCATGAAACCCCAGGCAGCGAGGATGCGCCGCAGGTGACGGAGACGGTCGTGACGGCGCCAGCACCCCTCCGGCTCGACAAGGAAGAGATACCCACGGTGCTGGGCAAGCTGCGCACCCTGGTGCAGGACAAGACGCGTTTCGAGCCGCACGACATCACGCCGCTGGACGAAGAAGACGTACTGCAGGAGTTTTCCCTGCAAGCAAACTACGCGCTCGAAGCGCGCTTCGAACAGCGCGTCATCAATGGCTATTTCACGCCGGCGGGCAATGACTGCCACTGTGGCTCCCACGAGGTGGGAGCGCTCGCTCACGCGCAGGAAAAGGAAAGACTGCGCCGCGCGGCGGGCAAGCTCGACAATGTTTTGCGCCAGGCAGCCCAGGCCTACAACGGCATCGAAGCGGGCGTCTATCTGCCGCACGCCGTCAAGTACTGGCACCTCGATACCTGCAGCAACTGCACCGGCAAAGGCCGCATCGGCTGCCACACCTGTTATGGCGCGACGACGGAAACGTGCTGGAGCTGCCACGGCGGGCGCACCGTCAGCTGCGACGCGTATGGCTGCTACGGCAGCGGCAAGGTGTCGTGCTCGTATTGCAGCGGCAGCGGCACGGTGTCCGAGCAAGTCACCGACTACATCACGGTGCAAGTGCCCACTACCACTTACAGCAACGGCAGCTCGCACACCAGCTACCACAGCGAAACGCGGCCCCAGTACCGCACCGAATACCGTAATTGCTACCATTGCAGCTTCGGCAAGGTCAGCTGCAACACCTGCCACGGTTCCGGCAGCATCAATTGCGGCACCTGCCGCGCCAGCGGCAAGGTGACTTGCCGCACCTGCAGCGGCGTGGGCGACTTGCGCTGCAACCCGTGCGACGGTTCCGGCAAGGTGGGCAAGGCGGCCTGGGTCGACGTGCACGTGGCGCCCGGCTACAGCGTCAGCCTGCCCAAGCAGGCGCCCGACGACGCGCGCCGCATCCGCGACAAGGAGAGCGTGCACTCACTGGCCGCCATTGCCAGCAGCCTGGGCCTGGCGAAAGTGAGCATTTACAATGAAGACCAGCCGCAGGAAGTCGACGCCCTGTATGCGGCCAAGCTGCGCATCGTGCGCCTCGACGCATCGTGCAACGCCGAAAAGCACCACCTGGTGGCGTACGGCACGGACTTGCGCTGGCTGACCCTGGACGACATCGTGGAAAAGCTGCTGCGCGGCGACCTCAAGGCGCTCAGCGATGCGCTGGCCGGCAGCGCCGACGACGGCCTGTTCTCGGCCCACGTGCAGGGTTTGCTGACGCCGCTGCGCGACGTGGCCGCCTCGGAACTGAATGCGGACGTGATTGAATCGGTGCTCAGCGGAGTAACCGACCACGCGCACGTCGACGTCGTCTCCGCCGACTATGCCAACAATGTGCGCACCTGCGTGCTGGGCGCCTTGCGCCAGGTCTACACGCGGCTGGCCAAGCAATTCTGGTGGAAAAGCGCGCTGGCCGCCCTGGCCGCCGCCATCGCCACCTGGTTTTTCGCGGGACGCGGTGCCGCCGCCGTCGCCGGCTTGCTCGTCACGGGCGCCGGCTACTGGCTGTTCAACCGCAAGGTGAAAGCCGTACTGAGCGAAGCACTGGGCGGCGAGCAGCAAGCCGAACGGGCCATGGGCATCGCCGGCAAGGGCCGCCGCAACCAGCTGGCGCACGTGCTGATCCTCGCGCCCGCCAGCCTGGCCGTGCTGGCCGCCAGTTATGGCTTGCCCGTGCGCGTGCGCCCGGTGTCCGCGCCGCCGCAAGCGGCCATCGCGTCGGCGCCCGTCGCGCCCCATGCGCCAGCCGTCGTGCCGCAAGATGCGAGCAGCGCCAAAGCCGTCAAGCTGTATGAAAATGGCGACAAGGTGCAGGCGCTGGCCATGCTGGAGAACCTGGTCGGCAAGGGCGACGCCGGTGCGTATGGCCTGTATGGCTGGATGCTGCTGATGGGCGAAGGCAAACCCGGCCCCGTCACGGCGCCAACGGCGCAGCAGCGCGCAGCGCGCCAGGTAGCCGCCAAGCCGCTGATCGGCAAGGGACTCGTGAAGAACGACAGCTATGCGCTGACGGCGAAAGGCGTGATGCTGGCCGAAGGCTGGCAGGAACCGCGCAACATGGCGCGCGGCCTCGACCTGCTGAAACAGGCGGCCGGCAAGGGCAATGCGCAAGCCATGCACTTATTGGGCCTGTACCACGTGCGCGGCTACCAGATCCCCGTCAACCACAAGGAAGCGCGCAAATGGTTCACCCTCGCCGCCGACAAGGGCAGCGCGGGCGACATCTACAACCTGGGACTGATGGACTGGGAAGGGGCGGGACTGAAACGCCCCGACCGCGCCAGCGCCATGCAGCGCTGGAAGATCGCGGCCGCCATGGGCGAGGAACGCGCGATCAAGGCGGTCGCCCAGGGACAGCCTTAAGCGGCAGCGGCCGCCAGCGCCTGCAGCGCCATCGGATTCGGCGTCGGCTCGCCGATTTTCGTCAGCAGGTTGCGGTCCGTGTGGTGGAACGGTTCGTCCTTGCCGCGGATCAGCATGACCGTGTCCTCGTCGTAGCCCCACGTGCCATCGGCGTGAATATCGACCTTGATGCGGTATTCGACGGTGGTGAACGCGTGTTCGAGGAAGGGGTTCGAGCAGATGCCGTAGGCCGTCGAATCGCGCTTGGCCACCAGTTCGAAACTGCTGGCGTCCGCCGTCGTCGTGCCGGATGCCATGGCGATCTGGCCGCGCGGGATGGCCAGCGTCTGGATCACGGCGCCCGTGGCCGGCTCCCACAGCCAGTAACCCACCTGTTCATGATACGTCTTGACCTGATCCGGCTTGGTGATGTGGATGTAGTAGCGCAAGCCGTAGAACAGCTGCGGGCCGTTGGTGACGGGGTCGATCGGCTGCAGTTCGATGCGCTCGACGAAGGCCTGCTTGCGCGGGCCGTCCGCCTTCGGCTTGACGTCCAGGCCGCGCGTGCCCGTCCAGATGCCGGCCATGCCGGTCAAGGGGCCCAGGTTGTTCAGGGTGTGCACGTCGGCGGACGGCTCGGTGTAGATATCTTCGGGAAAATCGCTCATGCGGAAGTCTTCAAAATGGGGCAACAGTGCTTGCCGCCATTGTAAGACGCGCGCCCGCCGGCGGCAAAGCGCCAGCCGTCAGGGAAACTGCGTAGTGTGGCGCTCAATGAACAGCAGGGCCGCAGCGGCCAGCGCGGGGCGCTGCGTTTCGAACACGGCTTCATCGCGCGTTTGCAGCAGGTTGGCAGCCACCTCGGGCAGGTCCAATGCACCGGCGATGATCGCCGCCACCGCGTCGATATTCGCGTACAGGGCGCTGTCAAAACCTTCCCAGTCCACATAGGCCAGCCACTCGGCCAGCAGCACCATGCCGGCGACGGGCGGCGCCAGGGCCGCGATGCGATCAAGGCGCAATACGCTGTCGCTGCGGATGTCTTCCTGCTGCAGCACGGCCAACGCCACGTGCTGCAGCGCGTCTTCCGGATCGCGCCCGTATTTGTTCAGCAGGCGCTGCGTCAGCGTGTAGCGTTCGGCGTCGATGCCGCGCAGGGCGGCCGCCACGTCGTCGTCATGCAGCGCCAGGTGGCGCGCCGCGCAAGCGACATCCACGCCGGCTTTCGCGGCGACGATATCGGTGAGCTGCTGCCGGCGCGCCTCATCCATGCTTACACCAGCGGCTCGGTCGAACCGGTCAGAGTGAAGATTTCAAAACCCGTGTCCGTCACGGCCAGCGAGTGCTCGAACTGCGCCGACAGCGAACGGTCCTTCGTCACCGTCGTCCATTTGTCGGGCAAGACCTTGACCTGGTAGCTGCCCACGTTGAGCATCGGCTCGATGGTAAAAATCATGCCCGGCTCCAGCACGATGCCCGTGCCGGCGCGGCCGTAATGCAGCACTTGCGGCGTGTCGTGGAAGACCTGGCCCACGCCATGGCCGCAGAAGTCGCGCACGGAGGAAAAGCCCTGCGCCTTGGCCACCGCTTCGATGGCGGCGCCCACGTCACCCAGGGTCGCGCCCGGACGCACGGTGTGGATGCCGGCCATCATGGCGTCATACGCCGTGTTGACGAGGCGGTTGGCCAGGATGGAGACGGCGCCCACCTTGAAGGTGCGGCTGGTGTCGCCGAACCAGCCCTGGAACTTCGGCGTCACGTCGATGTTGAGGATGTCGCCCACTTTGAGGATCTTGGTCTCGGACGGGATGCCGTGCGTGACCACGTGATTGACGGAGATGCAGCTGGCGTGCTTGTAGCCGTGGTAGTCGATGGTGCCCGGAATGGCGCCGGCGGCGCGCATGAATTCTTCGCACAGGGCGTCGAGTTTGGCCGTCGAGACGCCCGGTTTCACGAAAGGCGCGATGTAGTCGAGCGTGTCGGCGGCGATACGGCCGGCCGCGCGCATGCCGATGAAACCTTCTTCGTCGTGCAGGGGGATTTTCTTGCCGTGTTCAAGCTGGGTGGAATAGCGCATGGTTTTCTTCTTGGTTAGTGTGTGTGGTGTGGGCGGCCCAGCCGCGCACGGCGTCGTGCGAGGCACGCAGCATGGCGTCGACGCTGGCCGGTATCGGCCGCTCCTGGGTCAGGTAAGGCTTGACGACAGCCACGGGGGCATCGATCAGGACGAATTTGAGCAGCATGTGGTCGAGGTCCAGTTCCGTGGTGGCGGGCATGGCTTCGGCACAGCGGACAAAGCAGGCATCGAGCGCGGCCTGCTCTTCTTCCACGGCGGCCAGCAATTCCTCGCTGAGACCACTGCTGAAATCAGGGCTGTCCGCGCATTGCAGCAGGAAGCGCGCATACACGGGCTTGCGCCGGCACCAGTCCAGCAAGCCATGCACGCCGGCCCAGGTGTCGCCACCGAGCCAGCGGCTGGCCACTTCCTCGCGGAAGTCGCTTTTCACGCGCAGCCACGCGCGCGCCAGGATGGCGTTGCGCGAATCGAAGCGGTGATACACGGAGCCGATGGGGGCACCGGCCTTGACGGCGATGGCGGCCATCGACACGGCGCCCACGCCGCACTGGGCGGCGACGGCGATCGCGCTGTCGATGAAGTTGTTTTCGTTGAATTTTGCGAGTCTGACCATTCAAATAGAATACAGATTCTATTTGAATCCGTCAAGCGGCCCCAGATGCGCCGACAAGAGTTGCCCCGCTGCCTTACAATGGTATGCACGAACCGCTACAAGGAGAATCCGCTTGCTTACGCCCCCCTTCATCGCCTCCTCCCGCTTCGACGATCCACGCCTGGCGTTGGAACAAGTGCAAGCCATTTACCGCAGCAGCATCGAACACTTGCGCGATGCGCTGCAGCGCTTTGTCGCCGGCGAAGACATGCACGAGCGCGTGCGCGCCTGCTACCCCTTCGTGCGCATCCAGACCGACACCGTGGCGCGCGCCGACTCGCCGCTGGCCTACGGTTTTGTCGCCGGCCCCGGCGTGTTTGAAACCACCCTGACGCGCCCCGACCTGTTCGGCGATTACTACCTCGACCAATTCACCCTGCTGCTGAAAAACCATAACAGCGGCCAGAAGGTGCACCTGGAAGTGGGCGTCAGCGCCCAGCCCATTCCCGTGCATTTCTCGTTCGCCGAGCATGACCATATCGAAGGCAATATGGATGCGGGCCGCCGCCTGGCCATGCGCGACCTGTTCGACCTGCCCGACCTGTCGGCCATGGACGACGGCATCGCCAACGGCACGCACGAACCGGCGCATGGCGAAGCGCAGCCGCTGTCGCTGTTCACGGGCCCGCGCGTCGATTATTCACTGCAGCGCCTGCGCCATTACAGCGGCACGTCGCCGCAGCATTTCCAGAACTTCGTCCTGTTCACCAACTACCAGTTCTACATCGACGAATTCATCCGCCTGGGCCACGCCATGATGGACCGCGCGCCCGACGCCGCCGCGCCCTCGGACGACGACGGCTACATCGCCTTTGTCGAACCGGGCAACGTCGTCACGCGCCGGGTCGGCCAGACGGTGGAAAGCGAGGATGCGCTGGGCGCCGCGCCGCCGCGCCTGCCGCAGATGCCCGCCTACCATTTGCTGCGCGCGGACGGCAGCGGCATCACCATGGTCAATATCGGCGTCGGTCCCGCCAATGCAAAAACCATCACCGACCATATCGCCGTGCTGCGCCCGCACGCCTGGCTGATGCTCGGTCATTGCGCCGGCCTGCGCACCACCCAAAGCCTGGGCGACTACGTGCTGGCGCATGCGTATGTGCGCGAAGACCACGTACTCGACGAAGACTTGCCGCTGTGGGTGCCGATCCCGCCGCTGGCGGAAATCCAGCAGGCGCTGCAAACGGCCGTGGCGGAAATCACCCAGTTGACTGGCCATGACTTAAAACACATCATGCGCACGGGGACCGTGGCCAGCACCGACAACCGCAACTGGGAACTGCTGCCGCAGCGCACGCCGGAGCGCCGTTTCAGCCAGAGCCGCGCCATCGCGCTGGACATGGAAAGCGCGACGATTGCCGCCAACGGCTTCCGTTTCCGCGTCCCCTACGGCACCTTGCTGTGCGTGAGCGACAAGCCGCTGCACGGCGAAATCAAGCTGCCCGGCATGGCCAACCACTTCTACCGCGAACGGGTCGACCAGCACCTGCGCATCGGCATCCGCGCCGTGGAACTGCTGCGCCGCCAGGGCGTGGACCGGCTGCACAGCCGCAAATTGCGCAGCTTTGCGGAAGTGGCGTTTCAATAGGAAGAAATAGCAAGCCGCCGCAAAAAGCGGCGGCTTGCAGAACAACGATCAAGGGCGGAAGCCAGTGCACGTTAACTGTCTAAGACAGGTACGATACCGAAGAGAATCGACTGCTAATGTCTCCGCCGGTCCATCCGTCTTCCTGCCACGTCATGGCAGTCCGACGGCCGTCTGCGCACATTAAAGCGCGGCGCAAATATCAAGATTGATTTTGACGAATTCGCCCCATGTAAATTGCGTCGATAAATGTTGGAGGTAATACTCCTCGACGCGGCAGACAAGAGGCCGATCAGCATAGATCAAACACTGCTTGCCAGCCTCATCATAGTTGCGGCATACCCCATCCCCCCGGTCCAGCCACGCTGTTTCGGCGCTCTGATGCACACGGCTACAGCACTTTCCACAGCCGCTACAAGGAAACGCTTGCCGATTAGAAGAAGGCATCAGGCATCCGATACCTGTTGCTGAATTGCCAGCAATTGTCCAAGACGCTGGCTATTGGCTTGCTCGGTTTCATTGAAGCCATGACGCAGCATTTCAACCTGTGCGGCGATATTGGTAAAAAATTTTTCTACTTCCTTTGTCATCGCTTCGCGCATGGACATTTCGAAACCATCCGCCAGCTCCAGCGCAAAGTCGTCTATTTGCTGTATCGCACGCTCGTTGGACTGCTGCTGTTCAGCATGCTGCTTACGCAAACTCTCTTCCTCGGGGTCCTTCGAAAACAGGCTGTACAACGTTTCCCCTACGGTGTACACAATGCCGACGTAGGGTATCCATTTTGAAGTCAGCTGCGCGGCCCATTTCTCCATGGTCTTGGCGCCGATTCCCTTCATCAGGGTCGGCATTACGTCCTTCACCAGCTTCAAGCCGCTAACGATATGTTCTGGCTTGGCCAGCGAGCCAATCTGATGCACGGCGCCCTTCAGCGCAGCGCTGTCAAAGCTACTGGCCGACGCCATTGCATCGTATTCCGGCCCTCCGCCAGCAGCGTCTATGTCGGGCAATTTCACCGTCTGCTGCGCAAGTACCAGGTGTGGCAATGCCGATTGCACTTCATCAATTTCATTTTCGATCGTGGCAACAAAAGCCTGCACTTCATACGTCAATGTTGTACAAACATCCTCCGCAGCCTGCATCATCATCTTCTCGATCTGCGTCTGGCAATCGTCTGGCGAAGTACGAATGCAAGCTTTGCTCTTGTCATGGATTCTTTGGCGCTGGCGGCTCAATTCACGTGCCATGCTGTGTGCCAGCCGCGACTTCTCCAGACCTACATTGCGTAGCAACTTATCATACTTTCTACCTGCGCCCGATTGCGCGCGGCCTTGCAGCAATTGCACATATTCTTGCAAAAACTGGCTCAATTGCAGCTTCAGGCGCCCGTAGATTTCATCGGACGAGATATTCTGCAGGAAAGCAATCAACTGCTTTTCAAGCATGGGCAAACCACTCAACTCCACCAGTTTGGGCTGCTCGTTCAAATAGCCTTGCAATGCCCTCTTGGCATTGATCTTGACCATCGGAATGTCTTTCAATACATCGACGAGGCAACGCGCGGCAGCCAGTTCCTGCAGGCGCAGGCGTGTCTGATCCTTCAGACGGATGTAATCATTCTCTGGCAATGGTTTCTTTTCATTGAAGACCAGGAAAACCTGTTTTCCCTCCTGCACCAGATCCATCAACACCTGCAAGGTTTTTAACTCTTCCGCAGTACCTAGTGGATCAACGACAAAAATAACGACATCAGCCTTGAGCATGTGTTCCCGCGTCACATTCTCGTGTTCAATCGGCGCGTCGACACCAGGCGTATCGAGAATGTCATATGTACGCCACGGATAGGCCGATACGCGATCAGTCAAAGGTACATCATCGGTAGCCGCCACTTCCTTGCCAAGCAAGGCATTGATCAAGGTGCTCTTGCCGGCATTGTAAACGCCATAAATCATGATCACGGCATCGGCTTTTTTCTTTTTCTCTTCGAATATATGTGCAATCGGGCCAAACTTTTCCAGCAGCTCACCCTGATCATTGACAAAAGCTTGCGCATCCTCGTAGGCCGATAATAATTGCTGTGTATTGATTACCATATTCGCTCTTTCAATTCATTTTGGTTTGATGCAGCAGTTTCTGCACTTGCTTGTCGAACGTAGCAATTTCGCCGGTCAATCCAGCGAGAATTTGCTCCACATCGCGATCCATCAAATGCCATAGGCGTGCGGCACTGGTGCGCATACATTCCTGCAATGCCTGGTTTGCGCTTGCCAGCGCCTTGTGGCGAATGTCCAGCCAATTATCACCGACAGTAATGACGATTTCGTCATATTGCGTACTGGCACTGTCACCCATCGCTCCGCCCACCCCACCGGCCAGGCTGGCGCCAATTGCCGCGCCGGCGGGACCACCGAGAAGAAAGCCTGTCAGACCACCTAAGGCCGTACCAATCAAGGTATTGCGCTTGCGTGTGCCGCTGCGCACCTTGGCGACCTTTTCAGTGGCTGTTTCAAGCTCAAAATCATGCAAGCGCACCAGCTCACTGTTGCTATACGTGGCATGCACTGCTTCATCGAAGCCACTCAAGACTTCGCTGAATATCCGGCCAAGCTGCTCAGCTGCAATTTCCTGGTAGCGGACATTGAGCGCCGCCTGGAAAGCGGCTAGCTGCCGCCTCATGTCAGCGGCGTCATCACGCGCTCTGGCCCCCGTCTCAAAAAAATCGTCGATAAAGACGGTAAGCGCACTTTGTCCCTGCTGAATGCAGACATTCAGGCTATTCGACGACTTCGCCTTCAGATCTGTAAGCGGTTGCCGAAATCCGTCAATCAAGGCCTGGTAAGGTTGCAGGTCGTCGCTGCAACTTTGCAGGAAGTTCGAGAGATTGTTCAGCGGGGTACGCTGCTTGATGCGCAAGCCTTCCGACAGGCAAAGATCCGACAGCGCCCCGCACACATCACCCATGCCGCTGTCTTTGTAGGCATCCGCATCGTCGGCATGCAATTGCGCATAGCGGGCGGAAAAGGAAATGATGCCAACGTCCTCGAGTGACTGCCCGGGGTAGTTTTTTTCCAAGGCATCACGTACATAAGTACGCTGGCGCATCCGTCGATCCTCGTCCTTCATGACCCACGTCTGGACCAGGGATTCACCATCGTCGCCGAGTTCCTCCTCCATGTCGTCACTACCAGTCAACAGCAACAGTATTCTTTTCCCCTTGCCCAACAAATGGGCAATTTCAACGAGATCGCTTTCACGTCCAGGGGAATCTGACTTGATCGTATAGAGAATGAGATCCGCATGTTCCACATAATCACGGGCCAGCTGCTCGTTCTGTATATTGAGCGAATGCATGCCAGGCGAGTCGACCCACGTCAGTCCCGGCAATGAGAAACCCTGAATGGAACTGGTGGCTTCGGTGGCGCCTACACGGAACTCGCGACGCAATTCAGCTTCTTTCTCACCGTCACCTCCAGCGACATCGGATTTCGCGTGCGAAAAAAAGCGTGGTTTTAGCGTATCTGCTACGAGATCCTTCTGTTCATCCGAAGGATCGGTGTCGCCCCACGCCATGTAATTGCCCAGCGAGCTTTTTCCCGACTTGACCTTGCCATTAACAAACACCAATAGGGAATCTTCAAAGTGGGCGCGAAAGGCAATTCCTTTTTCACGTCCCGCTACCTTGGCATCCCACGCGACACTGGTACGTTCCATCAGGTCAATAAACGCCATCACTTCTTCGCGAACGGGATTGTTTTCCGGCAAGCGCTTGCGAGTGGCATGCAAATCGCGGGAGATGCGCGTAATAAAATCACGACGTACTGCTTCGAATGCCGCCTCCACGTCCCGCGCATGTTGCAAAGAACCATCAAAACTATGTTTCAAGCTATCGAAGGAGTCAATCAGTTGCCGACGATTACGGGAAGTTTTTACTGCCGTTTTAGACATTTGACTACCTTAAGAATGGGTCGCCATCGACAGCGACGCCTCATATTCGAATTTGCGGATCTCATGCTTGAGCTTGATCAACTCTTCCTGTTCATATGCGAGCACCTCCAGGTTGGCAAGCGTGCGTGCAAGCGCTACGCCTCCCTCCAGGCGCACTGCATACACAGCAGCATAGAAATCCAGATTTTGTATCGTCGCATTCAAGTCTTCATCGGCGTCCAGCGAACGACGCAACAAATCTTCCACCTGCTTGTCCGGACTGACTGCAACGGGGGCCAAGCGATAACCAGATGCGGTCAGACGCGCTTTGAAAGACTCCTGGCCAATCGCACTGGTTCTGACCCAGTCCTGCATCGAGTCAGCCAAATTACGGCCAATGTCCAAACCTTCATGCTGAAACAGGGCTCGGGCATCCGCCTGTCGTTTCGTCTTTTCTTCCCTCTCACGCTTTTCGGCCGCGATCTCATGGCGGCGGCGCTCCTCTGCCGTATTGCGACTATCGCTGCTACCGGACGAAGAGCTCGACTCGCTGCTTCCGCTCTTGACTGCCGTCGCGATTGCCCCCACTGCGCCCACGATCGCGGCGCCTATTAACCATGGCAGTGCCATTTCTACTCCTCAAGTGCTAAATTCGTTCGAAAAATGATGCCTTGGTATCGAGAAAAGCGCGCAATTGCCCGATTTGCTGATTAAAGCCAATAAAACCCTGACTAATTTGCGCTTGCAGGTGCAATTTTTCGCCATGCAATTTCTGCTCCGCCAGCCCTATCGCATCGAGCAAGGTGCTCACTTCGTCCTGCATGCGCCGCCGGCGTGAAGACATTGCTTTTGCAGCAAGGCTCTCCAGATGAACAAGAAGTTCAGGAATGCTGCTGCGCTCCACCAACACCTCTTGACTCTTGAGTTTTCCTGCTCGATACCGACTATTTGACACCTTGAAAATGCTTGGCAAAAAATTCAATTCCGATTCACACTGTTCACCGATACGGCGCGCAATCGCATCGATTTTCATCGCATCTTCCTTGTCCATTTTTGTTAATACGATAACAATATGCTTGGATGCGTGTTCACCGAACGATGAAACCAACGTTTGCAGAAAGCTGATTTCATTTGCTTCCAACTCACCCTGAGGCTGATGAACAAACAATACGATATCGGCCTGACGTACTCCCGATGCGGCTTGAGTATCATCTTGATGATTCGCATCGAGGCCGGGAGTGTCGATGAAAATGCACCGTTCCCCGTCGAATTCCTTGTTTTCTGTCGTCTCGCGAATATCATTGGTCTTAAAAAACTCCACTTCAATATTGTTCGTTAACATATTCAACAATGAACTTTTACCGGAGTTCATCAGGCCATAGGCGACATAAACAGGCTTGAGATGATTTCTTTTTGCTGCGATTTCTTCGAACTGATGTCGAAAGTAAAACTTATCCATGAATAAAAATCCCAGGCTGATATACCTACAATGACAACATATATTGCAATTTAGAAATCAGGCAGTGTAAAGGATATTGCCCTCAAGAATCTCACCAATAATCACCATCAGACTACATTCCTCCATGATCCATAAGCTTGCGACAAAGCGTGTCGCTACCAGCCCGATTTCCAGTCGAATAGAGAACATCATTATTACGTGCTCGAATGGACTTATGAGATGTATTGGGAAGGGCATGCAGACTGCACGGCGCCGTAAATGGAGAAGGGAATGACTGCAGATCCAGGGCAACTGGCAGCGACAAAGAATATGGAAAGTAAAACGGCGCCCTGAAGGCGCCGTTTTTGATTGTTGCATCGCTTACAGGAAGCGGTCGAGGATCTTCCGCGTCGTCTTGTCGATATTGAACATGTCGCGGATCAAAAAGTGGATGCCGTGGTTATCGGCGATCAAGAGCGACGTGGCGCCGATGCGGCGGATATCTTCCTCGCCTTTCAGCACGAATTGCGTCTCGCCGCGGTCCGTGTCGACATGCCAGGTGCATGGCGTGGCGAAGCTGGACACGCTTTTCACGCGCGCGATCTCGGGCATGAATTCGCGCCCTTCCAGCTCTTCCTGCAACAGGCTGCGCGCCGGTTCCGGCAAGGCGTCGATGTGGTCGATCCACGCCACTTCCTTGCCATTGCCCAGCACCAGCGAAATGCCTTCGTCCGGCGACTGGATGGGGAAGGCGCGCACAGGCGCCACGCCTTCAAAGACCTGGCCGTCCGCGTCCGTCATCACCAGCTTGCCGAAGGTGTCGCGGCTTAATGTAAAAGTTGTACTGGCCATGCTTATTCCTTGTCATCCAGGGCGAGTTCGTTGTTGCGCGCCTGTGCTTCGTAGAGGCGGAAATAGGCGCCCTCTTTCGCCATCAGTTCATCGTGACTGCCCACTTCGACGACCTGGCCGCGGTCCAGCACCACCAGGCGGTCGGCACGGTGCAGGGTCGACAGCCTGTGCGCGATGGCGATCGTCGTGCGGCCCTGCACCAGATTGTCCAGCGCCTTCTGGATTTCCTTCTCTGTTTCCGAGTCGACCGACGATGTCGCTTCATCCATGATCAGGATGCGCGGGTCGATCAGCAAGGCGCGGGCGATCGAGATGCGCTGGCGTTCGCCGCCGGACAAGCCCTGGCCACGCTCGCCCACCATCGAATCGTAGCCTTGCGGCAGGCGCAGGATGAATTCGTGGGCATGCGCGGCGCGCGCGGCGGCGATGATGTCCTGGCGCGTCGCGTGCGGCTTGCCGTAGGCGATATTTTCCGCGATGGTGCCGAAGAACAGGAACGGCTCCTGCAGCACCAGGCCGATATTGCGGCGGTAGTCGGACACGGCGAACGAGCGGATGTCGACGCCATCGAGCAAGATCGCGCCTTCCGAGACGTCATAGAAACGGCAGATCAGGTTGACCAGGGTGCTCTTGCCCGAACCGCTGTGACCCACCAGGCCGATCATCTCGCCCGCCTTGATGTTCAGGGTGATGCCGCGGTTGACGGCCCGGTTGCCATAGCGGAATCCGACTTCGCGCAAGTCGATCCTGCCTTCGATTTTGTCCAGCTTCACGGGCTGCGCCGGTTCCGGCACGCTCGACACGTGGTCGAGGATGTCGAAGATGCGCTTGGCGGCCGAGGCCGATTTTTGCGTCACGGAGACGATGCGGCTCATCGAATCGAGGCGGCCATAGAAGCGCGTGCTGTAGGCGATGAAGGCGGTCAGCACGCCGACGGTGATCTCGCCGCGCGACAGCTGCCAGATGCCGAAGCACCAGATGACCAGCAAACCCATCTCCGTCAGGAAGGAAACGGTGGGCGAGAACAGCGACCAGACTTTATTGAGCTTGTCGTTGACGGCCAGGTTGTGCGCGTTGGCGTCGCGGAAGCGGGCCGCTTCGCGTTTTTCCTGCGCAAACGCTTTCACCACGCGGATGCCGGGAATCGTATCGGCCAGCACGTTGGTCACTTCACTCCACACGCGGTCGATCTTTTCAAAGCCCGTGCGCAAACGGTCGCGCACCAGGTGAATCATCCAGGCGATGAAGGGCAATGGCGCCAGGGTCATGATGGCCAGCCACGGGTTCATCGACCACAGGATCACACCCGTCATGATGATCATCAGCACGTCGGAAGCGAAATCGAGCAAATGCAGCGAGAGGAAGACGCAGATGCGGTCGCTGCCGCTGCCGATGCGCGCCATCAGGTCGCCCGTGCGCTTGCCGCCGAAAAATTCCAGCGACAGCTTCATCAGGTGTTCATACGTGGCCGAGCGCAAGTCGGCGCCCATGCGTTCGGACACCAGGGCCAGCACATACGTCTTGCCCCAGCCCAGCAGCCAGGCCAGCAGGGCCGAACCGAGCAAGCCACTCATGTAGTACACCACCAGCCATGGGTCGATATGCTTGCCGTTCTGATACGGGATCAGCACATTGTCCATCAACGGCGCCGTCAGGTAGGGCGGAATCATATGCGCGGCCGTGCTCAGCAGCATCAGCATGAAGCCCAGGGCCAGCTGGCCACGGTAGGGATGGGCGAAGCGCCACAGGCGGAACAGGGTCCAGGTCGATGGCGGCGTGTGCAGCACCTTGGCGCAGATCGGGCACTCTTCCTGCTCCGGCTCCAAAGGCGCCTTGCAGCTAGGACAGACTTCCTGCTCCGCTTCCAGCACGGGCTGGCCCGTCAGGTGGCTATCGAGGCGCTCGACGAACTGTTCCAGCACGCGGATCGCATGCAGGTTCTGGCCCAGGGTAAAGCGCCACGACGCCAGGCGGCCGTGGTCATCGAACAATTCCAGGTGGCCGACACCGGCGTGGTCGTGGTGCGTCAGGCGCAGTCCGTGGCGGAAAGACCAACTTTTCCAGACGGTATCGCCCGGCGAACGGGCCAGCAAACGCTTCTCGGTGACAACTATTATGCCTTTTGTGAAACGTAATCGCGCATCGAGGTCAACCTCAACGCTACTTAAAACGTTCTCCCCTGGAGAAAGGTTGCTCTCCACTTCCGCCAGCCAGTGTTCAGGCAGCGAGGTGAGGGGAATAGTTGTTGCAGGAACACTCAGTTCAGTTGTCATCGTAAAGCATACTCCGGCTCGAGGCCAAGCCCTTCAGGGCGGGATTTGGGGGATGGGGCAGACGCCCGATCAATGTTTGTGTACTGCGCGATGGCGAGGTGGATGCACCAGTGGCAATTTCCTGTATTGTATCGAATGGATGCCTGCCGGTAAGGAATGATGGCGAAACGGCGCAAAAAAATGGGCGTCCGTCGTACGGGAGCAAGTATACAACAGCCCGCTGTTGCGCAAATGCTCCAGCTTAGCCCAGAGTCGGTATCTTTATAACAAGTATGGCAACAATTAGTAACAATTAGAATGACAACACCAGCAGAATAAGGGCAGCAAACGCGACAAGAGGCCGCTAAAAGTGGCACACTGCGCATACCCGGGATAAAGAACCAAGCACGAGCCTGAAAAGACTCTGTAGAGCCAACATAAAGTATCTGGCGCCCAGACGCCTGGCTTGTTATCAAGAAACCACTTACATGATCAAGAAGAAGAACATCGAATTTGCCCGCGTCACCCACTTGCGCGGCCCCAACATCTGGACTTACCGCCCGGTGATTGAAGCCTGGGTCGACATCGGCGAACTGGAAGACTATCCATCCAATACCCTGCCCGGCCTGTACGAGCGCCTGGTGGCGTGGCTGCCCGGCATGATCGAGCACCGCTGCGGCGTGGGCGAACGGGGCGGCTTTTTCGAGCGCCTGCGCGAAGGCACGTGGTCGGCCCACATCCTCGAGCACGTGGTGCTGGAACTGCAAAACCTGGCGGGCATGCGCACCGGCTTCGGCCAGACGCGCTCGACCAGCCAGCGCGGCGTCTACAAGATGGCTTTCCGCACGCGCGAAGAGCACGTGGGCCGCGCCGCCCTGGCCGCCGCGCGCACACTGCTGATGGCCGCCATCAACGATGAAGCCTACGATCTGGAAGCGGCCCTGGCGCCCCTGCGCGACATGGTCGATGCGCGCTGCCTGGGCCCGAGCACGGCCAGCATCGTCGATGCCGCCACCGAGCGCCGCATCCCTTCGCTGCGCCTGAACGACGGCAACCTGGTGCAACTGGGCCACGGCGCCGCGCAGCGCCGCATCTGGACGGCCGAAACGGACCGCACCAGCGCGATCGCCGAAGGCATCGCCAGCGACAAGGATCTGACCAAATTCCTGCTCAAATCGTGCGGCGTGCGCGTGCCTGAGGGCAGCCTGGTGCGCAGCGCCGAAGCGGCCTGGGAAGAAGCGCAGGACATCGGCGTGCCCGTCGTCGTGAAACCGTATGACGGCAATCATGGCCGCGGCGTCTCGCTCAACCTGATGACGGAAGCCGACGTGAAGGCCGCCTATGAACTGGCCGCGCGCAAGGGCGACAGCTCGGCCGTGCTGGTGGAAAGCTTCATCACGGGCGACGAACACCGTCTGCTCGTGGTCGGCAACAAGCTGATCGCGGCTGCCAAGGGTGAATCGCTGTGGGTCGACGGCGACGGCGTCTCGACCGTGCTGGAACTGGTCAACACACAGATCAATACCGACCCGCGCCGCGGCGAAGGCGAAGATTTCCCATTGGGCACCGTCAAGCCGCACGAATCGGGTGAAATCGTGCTGGAACTGCAGCGCCAGGGCATGACCGCCCTGTCCGTGCCGCAGGCGGGCCAGAAAGTGCTGATCCAGCCGAACGGCAACGTGGCCATCGACGTCACGGACGACGTGCACCCGTCCGTCGTGCATGCGGCCTTGCTGGCCGCGCGCGTGGTGGGCCTGGACATCGCCGGCATCGACCTGGTCACCACCGACATCACGCGTCCGCTGGAAGAGCAGCGCGGCGCCATCATCGAAGTCAATGCCAGCCCCGGCCTGCTGGCGCACATCAAGCCTGGCGTGGGCCAGAGCCGCCCTGTCGGTGCGGCCATCGTCGACCATCTGTTCGCACCCGAGGAAACGGGCCGCATTCCGCTGATCGGCGTGACGGGCACGCGCGGCGCCAGCCTGATCGTGCGCATGCTGTGCAAGCTGCTCAACCTGTCGGGCCTGCACACGGGCGCGGTCTGCAGCGAAGGCATGTATCTGGACCAGCGCCGTGTCGTCAGCAGCGATTGCGTGAACTGGGACGCGGGCCAGCGTTTGCTGCTCAACCGCACCGTGCAGACGGCCCTGTTCGAGAGCAATCCGCGCATGATCCTGGCCGAAGGCCTGGCCTACGACAAATGCCAGATCGGCGTCGTCACGGACATGGGCAGCCTCGACAGCGTCAAGGATTTCGACGTACTGGACGAAGCGGGCCTGTACAAGGCCGTGCGCAGCCAGGTCGACGTGGTGGTGCCGACGGGCGTGGCCGTGCTCAACGCCGCCAACGCGCACGTGCTGGAACTGGCCGAGCTGTGCGACGGCACCGTGACCCTGTATGCGCAGGACGGCGGCTTGCCAGCCATCGCGGCGCAACTGGCCGCCGGCCAGCGCGCTGTCTTCGTGCGCGGCAACCATATCGTGCTGGCCGAAGGCGGCATCGAAACGGTCTTGCTGTGCCTGGACCTGCTGAAACCGGCCACGGCCGGCAATGTCGACAGCGTGCTGGCCGTCGCGGCCGCCGCGTGGGCCCTGAACCTGCCCGTCGATTTGATCTGCGCAGGCTTGCGCACGTTTGATGCGGCCCCTGGCTGCATCGGCAACTAATCGGCAACAGGCAAAGCAGCACTCAAGCCCGGCCAGGATGGCCGGGCCCACAAGAACACAACAGGATTACGGTTTAATTATGGAAGTATCTCGCGTACGGGCCTTGCGGGGCCCTAACCTCTGGAGCCACGACACCGCCGTGGAAGCCATTGTTTCCTGCACCACGCAGGAACTCGACATCGCCCAGCTGCCCGGCTTCGAAGCCCGCCTGCGCGCACTCTTTCCGCAACTGAGCCCGCTGCAACCGCTGGGCAATTACAACGCCGCGCCGATGGCGCAGGTGCTGGAACTGGCGGCGCTGGGCCTGCAGGCGCAAGCCGGCTGCCCCGTCACCTTCAGCCGCACCACGCCGACCCTGGAAACGGGCATCTTCCAGGTCGTCGTCGAATACTCGGAAGAAGCCGTCGGCCGCCTGGCTTTGGCCCTGGCGCAGAAGCTGTGCCAGGCCGCGCTCGACGATGCGCCGTTCGACCTGGCCGGCGCCCTGCACCAGTTGCAGGAACTCGATGAAGACGTGCGCCTCGGTCCATCGACGGGCGCCATCGTCAACGCCGCCGTGGCGCGCAACATTCCGTTCCGCCGCCTGACCGAAGGCAGCCTGGTGACGTTCGGCTGGGGCAGCAAGCAGCGCAAGATCCAGGCCGCCGAAATGGATGGCACCAGCGCCATTGCCGAAGCCATCGCGCAAGACAAGGAACTGACCAAGAAGTTGCTGGACTCGGCCGGCGTGCCGGTGCCGCATGGCCGCGTCGCCATCGATGCGGACGACGCCTGGGCCGCCGCCTGCGAGATCGGCCTGCCCGTCGTCGTGAAACCAAAAGATGGCAACCAGGGCAAGGGCGTCACCGTCAACGTCACCACGCGCGAACAGCTGACGGCCGGCTTCCTCGCGGCGCAGGAATTCCGCGACGATATCCTCGTCGAACGCTATCTGCCGGGTCACGATTTCCGCTTGCTCGTCATCGGCAACAAGATGGTGGCCGCAGCCCGCCGCGACCCGCCGCAGGTGGTGGGCGACGGCCAGCACACGGTGCGCGAACTGGTCGACCAGGTCAACCTCGATCCGCGCCGCGGCAGCGGCCACGCCACCTCGCTGACGAAGATCCGCTTCGACGACATCGCCCTGGCCAGCCTGGCCAAGCAGGGCTATGTGGCCGAATCCGTGCCGCCGGTCGGCCAGCGCGTCATCCTGCGCAATAACGCCAACCTGTCGACGGGCGGCTCGGCCACCGACGTCACCGTCGACGTGCACCCGGAAGTGGCGGCGCGCGCCGTCGCGGCCGCGCACATGGTGGGCCTGGACATCTGCGGCGTGGACGTCGTCTCCGAAAGCATTTTGAAACCGCTGGAAGAGCAAAACGCCGGCATCGTCGAAGTGAACGCCGCGCCTGGCCTGCGCATGCATTTGGCGCCGTCGTTCGGCAAGCCGCGCCCCGTCGGTGAAGCCATCATCGCCGCCATGTTCGCCGAGGGCGACGATGGCCGCATTCCCGTCGTCGCCGTCACGGGCACCAACGGCAAGACCACCACCGTGCGCCTGATCGCCCACCTGCTCACCACCTCCGGCCTGCGCACGGGCATGACCAACACGGATGGCGTGTACATCGAAGGACGCCAGATCGACAGCGGCGACTGCAGCGGCCCGCGCAGCGCGCGCAACGTGCTGCTGCACCCGGACGTGGACGCGGCCGTGTTCGAAACGGCGCGCGGCGGCATGCTGCGCGAAGGCCTGGCTTTTGATCGCTGCCAGGTTGCCGTGGTGACGAATATCGGCGCCGGCGACCACCTGGGCCTGAACTACATCACCACCGTGGAAGACCTGGCGGTCCTGAAGCGCGTGATCGTGCAGAACGTGGCCGACAGCGGCGTGGCCGTGCTGAACGCCACCGACCCGGCCGTGGCCCGCATGGCCAAAAATTGCAGCGGCACGGTGACCTTCTTCGCCGCCGACAAGACGCATCCCGTGATGGCCACGCACCGCGCGCAAGGCAATCGCGTCGTGTATGTGGAAGACGGCAAGCTGGTCGCGGCGCAGGGCAAGGAACGCCACGAAATCGCCCTGTCGCAAGTGCCGATCACGCGCAACGGCGCCATCGGCTTCCAGGTCGACAACGTCATGGCGTCACTGGCCGCCGCCTGGGCCGTGGGCCTGGACTGGAAAACCATCGCGCTGGGTCTGAAAACCTTTGCCAATGAAGCCGACAATGCGCCGGGCCGCTTCAACGTCTTTGACTACAAGGGCGCCACCCTGATCGCCGACTACGGCCACAATCCGGACGCCATCCTGGCGCTGGTGCAGGCCGTGGAAAGCATGCCGGCCAAGCGCCGCTCGGTGGTCATCAGCGGCGCCGGCGACCGCCGCGACGAAGACATCCGCCAGCAGACGGAAATCCTCGGCGCCGCCTTCGACGACGTGCTGCTGTACCAGGATCAATGCCAGCGCGGCCGCGCCGACGGCGAAGTCGTGGCCTTGCTGCGCCAGGGCTTGAACGGCGCCAAGCGCACCACGCATATCGATGAAATCAACGGCGAATTCGTCGCCATCGACAAGGCCCTGGCGCGCCTCGGCGAAGGCGATCTGTGCCTGATCCTGATCGACCAGGTGGAAGAAGCGCTGGCGCACATCGCCAAGCGCGTCGCCGAAGCCTGAGCGTAGTCGCATCGCACACAAGGGCGGCCTGCGGGCCGCCCTTTTTATTGGTGCCCGCCACCTCCCTGCGCGCACCCGCATGGTGCAAAAGCCCCCTTGCAAGCTTGTAAATTCAGGCATGAAAATTGCACATAAGAAAACATGTAGGGGCTGACGAGAAGGTGGGGCACGCATGCTGGGCAGAATCTCGCGCATGATCGGAAAATTGACGGTGGGGCGCAAACTGGCGCTGATCTATTTGCTCGACCTGTCCGCCGTGATCTTCATTTCCGGCATCCTCATCAACGAAAAATATATCGCCATCGATTTCTCGCGCAAGGAGATGGCGGGCAATGACTACATCGCCGCGATCCGCGATGCCCTGCTGCCCCTGGCGCGCGGCACGGCGCAAGCGGGCGCGCAGGCAGCGACCGTGGAACAGGCAGAAAGCCGCTTCGGCGCCGGCATGCGCAGCGCCGAACTCAATGCGCAATTTGCCGCCCTGCTGCGCCAGGCCGGCAGCACTACCGCCCCAGCCGACGACGGCATCGCGCCCTCGCCCGCCTTTGTCGCCGGACGCGCACTGCTCACGCGCGTGGGCAACCAGTCGAACCTGATCCTCGACCCGGACCTGGACAGCTACTACACCATGTCGCTGGTGATCCTGCGCTTTCCCGAGCTGCTGGAAGTGATCAACAGCACGCGCGCCCTGGCCTTGCAGCTGGCGACGGCCGAAGGCGCGCAGCGCCAGCGCCTGCAGACCCAGTTCCTGATCCTGGAAGGACGCATGGACGCCACCATGGGCGGCATCGGCAGCGACTACACGGAAGCGTTCGCGGCCAGCACGCCGCTGCTGCGCCAGCACCTGGAAGCCTCGCGCGCGGCCCTGCAGCAAGCCGTGGCGCGCTTCCGCGCCAGCACCCAGACGCTGGCCGGCGCGCAAGTCCCCCCCGCCGGCACGCAGGCACTGCTGCGGCACGACGACGCGGCGCTCGCCGCCCTGCGCCTGGCATGGCGCGACACGGCGAATGAATTGCAGCGGCTGATCCAGCTGCGCGTGGACGGCTTTTTTACGCGCATGTGGCTGCACCTGGGCACGGCCGTGCTGCTGCTGGTGATGATACTGGGCCTGGTGTTTTTCGTCGCGCGCCAGATCGCCCTGCCCATCCGCCGCCTCGCGCGCGTGGCGCAGGAAGTGCGCGAAACGGGTGACCATAGCCTGCGCGCCATCTGGGACAGCGAAGATGAAACGGGACGCCTGGTGCGCGCCTTCAATACCATGCTGCAGCAGCTCGACTTCCAGCGCATGGCGCAACAGGAACTGGTGGCGCGCGCCAGCGCGGCTGATGCGCAGCGCCAGCTGGTCGACGCCATTCCCATTCCGCTGATGGTCACCTCGATCCCGCATCACCAGGTGCTGCACGCGAACCAGGCTGCGCACGCGTGGCAGGGCGGCCTGGAACTTGATCCATGGGTGGGCGGCATGAGTCCGCAAGCCCGTTCGCGCTTCTTCCAGCGCTTGAGCGACCTGGGCGCCGTCGATGAATTCGAAGTGTGCTGGAGCGGCGGCGGCACGCCCACGTGGGCCCTGATTTCCGCGCGCCTGATCGACTACCAGGGCCAGCGCGCCGTGCTGTCGACCTTCACGCCGATCAACAAGATGAAGCTGATGGAGTCGCGCCTGGAACTGTGGGCCAAGGTCTTCGAGGCGTCGGCCGAAAGCCTGATCGTGATGGACGCCGGCATGCGCATCATCACCGTCAACCAGGCCTTCCGCCGCCACTCGCTGTACGACATGGTGGAGCTGATCGGCAAGCGTCCCGCCTTTTTGCTCGCGCCCGACAACAGTCCCGAACAGCTCGACAGCCTGCGCCGGACCCTGGCGCGGCGCGGCTACTGGCAGGGCGAGATCCGGGTGCAGCGCAAGTCGCTGGAAAGCTATCCCGCCTGGCTGGTGATGAACGCCGTGCGCGGCCTCGATGGCGTCACCACGCATTTCATCGCCAGCTCGCTCGACATCAGCGAACGCAAGGCCAGCGAGCGGCAGATCGAGCACATGGCCCACCACGACGCGCTGACGGGACTGGCGAACCGCCACGTGTCGAAACTGCGCCTGGCGGCCGCCATCGCGCAGGCGCGCCGCAGCGGTGAAAAGGTGGGCGTGCTGTTCGTCGACCTGGACCGTTTCAAGCACGTCAACGACGCACTGGGCCACCATGTGGGCGACGCGCTGCTGCAATCGGTCTCAAAGCGCCTGCTGCAGCTGGTGCGCGAAGGCGACACCGTCAGCCGCCTGGGCGGCGATGAATTCGTCGTCATCCTCAACGGCATCGGCGACGCCGCAGCCATCGCCGCCCTGCTCGACACGCGGCTGATACCGGCCATGCGCGAGCCGCACCAGGTGGAAGGCAACGCGCTGTATGTCTCGTGCAGCGTGGGCGTGGCCGTCTACCCGGACCACGGCGACGACATGGATACCCTGATGCGCCACGCCGATGCGGCCATGTACCAGGCCAAGAGCGGCGGACGCGATCACGCGCGCATGTTCACGCCGCAGATGCAGGAGCAGCAGTTGCAGCAGCTGCACCTGGAAAGCGATCTGCGCCACGCCATCGAGCGTCACGAACTGGTGCTGTACTACCAGCCGCGCATCGATGCGAAAAGCAGCCGCGTCAATGGCGTGGAAAGCCTGATCCGCTGGCAGCATCCGCAGCACGGCCTGATCGCGCCAGACAGCTTCATACCCGCCGCCGAGGAATCGGGCCTGATCGTCTCCATCGGCGCATGGGTCATCCGCGAAGCGTGCCGCCAGCAGCTGGCCTGGCGCGAGGCGGGCGCGGGCGACATCGCCGTGTCGATCAACCTGTCGGCCATCCAGCTGAAAAACGGCGGCCTGGTGGCCACCTTGCGCGAAGTGCTGCGCGAGTTTCCCGTCACGCCGGGACAGATCGAATTCGAACTGACCGAATCGATCCTGATGGACAACGTGGACGACACCATCGCCACCCTGCACGCCATCAAGGCGCTCGGTTTTGCGCTGTCGATCGACGATTTCGGCACCGGCTATTCGAGCCTGAACTACCTGTGCCGTTTCCCGCTCGACAAGCTGAAAATCGACATGAGCTTCGTGCAGGATATCCACGGTTCGCCGCAGAATCTGGCGGTGACGAAAACCATCATCGGCCTTGGCCATACCTTGGGCTTGACGGTCACCGCCGAGGGCGTGGAAAGCGCGGCCGATGCCGACGTGCTGCGCCACGCCGGCTGCGATGAATTGCAGGGCTTTTACTTTGCCCGCCCCATGCCGCAGGCGCACTTCATGGCCTGGCTGGCGCAAACCGCCGCGCCCTGCGCCGCCTGACACTGCCTGTGGAGCGTCCGCAACGCGCACGCGCCAGGTTCGGCAACGCGCGGCGCACCGCCAGGGCGCATGAATGCAGCAGGGATACCGGAATCGGTATTGACATCGCAAAAGAAGTCATTTGTGGGGCAAAGTCATTCCCACCTACCATGTTTCTGAGCAGGTTCCAGCTCTGGCGGCGACTGCCGCAGCGTTCTCAACATAACTAAAATACAGGTGGAGACAAGATGAAGCAATTGATGGCAACGGGCACCCGCACGTCCGCACAAAACACACGCTTGGCCTTGAAGGCGACGGTGGCCGCGCTGGCCGGCGCAGGCCTGCTGAGCAGCGCTTCCGTCTGGGCGCAACAGGCGCCCGCCGTGGACACACCGGTGGAAGAAACGGCACCGGCAGCAGCACCGGCGGCAGCCGACAATGGCGGCATCGCCGTCGTCGCCGTCACGGGCGTGCGCAGGGCCGCACAGAGCGCGCAGACGATCAAGAAAAACAACGACCAGGTGGTCGACTCCATCGTCGCCGATGAAATCGGCAAATTCCCCGACAAGAACGTGGCCGAAATCCTCGGCCGCGTGACGGGCGTGCAGATCCGCCGCGAGGGCGGCGAGGCTGGCACCGTCATCATCCGCGGCTTGCCCGGCGTGGTGACCTTGCTCAACGGCCGGGAAATGTTCACGTCCGTGGGCCGCAGCCTGTATCTGGCCGACATTCCGACGGCCATGCTGCAGCGCGTGGACGTGTACAAATCGCAGGGCGCCGACATGGTCGAAGGCGGCACGGCCGGCGTGATCGACGTGCGCACCAACCGACCGTTCGACTTCAAGGGCTTTACGGCATCGGGCAACGTGCGCGCCGAGCACCGCGACAAGTCCGGCTCGACGGACCCGAACGTCGGCGGCATGGTCTCGAACCGCTGGAAGACCCAATACGGCGAATTCGGCGCCCTGCTCGGCCTGTCCTACCAGCGCGGCAGATACTATGACGAGACGATCTGGAACGCCGAACCCGTCAAGCGCCCGGAGGCGGGCAACATCACGGGCCCCGATTCCGTCGGCATGATCCCCACCGTGGGCGACCGCAAGCGCTACGCGGCCAACGCCGCCTTCCAGTGGCGCCCGAACTCGCAGGTGGAAGTGTATGCGGAAGGCATGTCGACCCTGATCAAGCACGCGTTCGACAGCCAGTTCTTCGTCGGTTCGCTGCCCTGGGGCCAGAACCCGGACATCACCCTGATCCCCGGCACCAACCAGGCGGCCACGGTGGGCAAGATCGACGGCCCATGGTCGCCGTTCACGCTGGGCTCGACCCAGGCGCGGCGCGACCGCTCGATCGGTTCGCAAGGCGCCATCGGCGCGCGCTGGGACATTACGCCGCAGCTGCGCGCCACGACGGAACTGGCGCGCACGGTCAGCAACTTCGAGCGCGAATTCCCCATCCTCGACTTCCTCGCCCATCCGACCAGCGTGATCGGCAGCACGAACGTCAACGGCGGCGCGCAGATCAGCTACCCCGGCTACAACATGACGGACCCGAAGAACTACACCCTGCTCGGTTTCTACGACAATCACAACCACGACGAAGGCAGCTCGACCGACTGGCGCGGCGACGTTACCTACGACATGGACAGCACGGGCTTCTTCCGCGAATTCTCGGGCGGCGTGCGCCTGGCCAAGCGCAAGGCCGAATCGATCCGCGAAAAAAATGGCCAGGGCGGGCTGACGTCGATCATGACTGCGGACGCGATTCCCGGCCTGGCCTGCACCTCGCACGACAACACGGGCAACTTCGGCCTGCAAAGCTGGCTCACGCCGTGCCGCGACTTCATGCTCAACAACACGGCCGCGCTGCGCCAGCTGTTTACGGGCAGCAGCGAACGCAGTCCCGACGATCCGATGACCCACTTCAAGGATGTGGAAAAAACCAATGCCGTCTACGGCAAGGCACGCATCGGCTTTGACCTGGCGCAAGTGCCGGTCGATGGCACCCTGGGTGTGCGCGTGGTGCAGACCAAGCAGGACTTGCAGGGCAATTCCGCGCAAAACGGCATCATCACGCCCGTGCGCGTAAAAACCTCGGATACGGACGTGCTGCCCAGCATGACCCTGAAAGCCATGCTGCGCCAGGACCTGGTCGCCCGCCTGACGGCCGGCAAGGCCGTGCAGCGCCCGAACTTCGCCGATTTCAACCCCGGCGTGAGCCTGGGCCAGAGCCTGGAAATGGTGCGCCCGACGGGCGGCGGCGGCAATCCCGACCTCAAACCCGTGGAAGGCAAGAATCTCGACGTGGCGCTGGAATGGTATTTCGCGCAGACGGGCTCCGTCACGGCCACCGTGTTCCGCCACAACTTCAAGAATTACATCCTGTCCGGTTCGGCCAAGGAAACGTATGGCGGCATCGAGTACGACATTACGCGTCCGCGCAACACCTCGAAGGGCCATCTGCAAGGCGTGGAAATGGCTTATCAACAGTTCTACGACAAGCTGCCGGGCTGGATGAGCGGCCTGGGCCTGCAGGCGAACGCCACCTACATGACGGGCGAGCTGGAAGAATTGAATGGCAGCGCGCATCCGTTCACGGGCATGTCGAAGTGGTCGGCCAACATCGTCGGCCTGTACGAACAGGGAGCGTGGTCGGCGCGCCTGGCCTACAGCTGGCGCGACAAGTACGTCGACGACTACAACTACCGCGGCAAGGGCATCCACCTGACCGTGGCGCCGACGAAAACCCTGGACGCGTCGGTGTCGTACAAGCTCAACCCGCACACCACGGTGACCCTGGACGCGAACAACCTGCTCGACTCGACCTACCGCGACTACCACGACACGCCGGACTACGTGCGCGATGTGCGGCGCTATGACAAGGTCGTGGGCCTCTCCGTTCGCTGGAGTTACTAACTCATACCCCCCCTTTCTTCCTGCGAGGGTTTTCAGCGCCAGCCGGCAACGGTTGGCGTTTTTTTTGCCTTGTGGAATCTATCCGACACAGGAATTGATTTAACGCAAAGTGGCGGCGCCGGGGCGCTTTTATGCTGGCAGTCTGACCATCGAACCCGGCGGGGACAGCATGCGCGATGCACGGTACGTCGACACACAGCTATTTCAACCCGACATCCCGGTGCGGCTCGACATGCGCACGGCGGCGCTGGTCGAGCATGCGCTGGCCTTGCAGGAAATGGCCGGCACGGGCGCCGCCGCCCTGTTTTTGCATTGCCACGACGTGCCGCTGCCCACCGCCCTGCGCGTGCTGACGACGGGACCGCGCCGCCAGCCGGCCGGGCCGCACCTGTTTGCCCGCCTGCGTCCGCGCACGGCCGCCCTGGCGCAAGGCGCGCCGCTACCGGCGCGCTGACGAATCCTGTACCATCGCCGCAACCTATTCAATGAGGCACGGCGATGCAGGCAGCGACACCCCACGATTCCTATGCGGCACTGATGGACCTGATCAAGGCGCGCCATGCGGAACTGAGCCCGCAATTCCAGGCCGGCGCCCGCTACCTGGCCGACCATCCGGACGAAGTGGCCGTGTCGTCGATGCGCAGCATCGCCGCGCGCGCGCAAGTGCAATCGGCCGCCCTCGTGCGCCTGGCGCAGCAGCTGGGCTTTGCCGGCTGGCCGGAACTCAAAGCCATCTTCGTCGAACGCCTGCGCGCCGGGCCGGCCGGGTATGCTGAAAAAGCCAACGCGCTGGCTGGCAAGGAAGGCAATCTGGTCACCGAAGTGTTCACGGTGCAGCAGCGCAACCTGGCCGCCACGGAAAGCGCCAACCACGCCGCCCTGGACGCGGCCGCCAGCCTGCTGCAGGCGGCGCCCCGCGTGCACGTGGCCGGCTTTCGCGCCGCCCACCCGATCGCCTACACCCTGCACTACCTGTACCGGCTGCTGCGCCCCAGCGTGCAACTGCTGAGTGGCCAGGGCGGCACGCTGGAAATGGACTTGCGCGCCCTGCAGGCGGACGAAGCCGTCGTCGTCATCAGTTTCGCGCCGTATTCCAGCGAAGCGCTGCTGGTGGCGCAGGCGGCACGCCAGGCCGGCTGCCAGGTGGTCGCCATCAGCGACAGCGCCATGTCGCCGCTGGCCCTGCAGGCTGACGCCAGCATCGTCATCGCCGTCGACAGCCCGTCGTTCTTCCCCTCCATCGTGGCCGGCGTCGCGGCCGTGGAAAGCCTGGTGGAATTGCTGGTGGCGCGCGCGGGGCCGGACGCCGTACACGCCATCGGCGCGGCGGAAAAGCAGCTGCGGACGCTGGGCGCCTACGCAAAAACATCAAATGATGTAAATTAAAAACAAATACATCAAACGTTGCATTGCGGCGCAGCGCCTCCTATAATCGGCCATCTACCTTGCCGATAAGAAAGCGATGCCATGAGCCATGTCTTCCACCGCAGCTTGACCGCCAGCTATCCTGTCGCCACGGGCGGCGATGGCCCTTACCTGATCGATGCGGATGGCAAGCGCTACCTGGACGCCTGCGGCGGCGCGGCCGTCTCCTGCCTCGGCCATTCCGATGCGGCCGTGATTGCCGCCGTGCAGCGGCAGATCGCCAGCATGGCCTACGCGCACAGCGCGTTTTTTACCAGCGAGCCGATGGAGCAACTGGCCGATTTCCTCGTCGCCCGCGCGCCTGCCGGCATCGACAGCGTGTATTTCGTCTCGGGCGGTTCGGAAGCCGTGGAAAGCGCGTTGAAAATGGCGCGCCAGTATTTCGTCGAACAGGGCCAGCCGCAGCGCCGCCACGTCATCGCGCGCCGCCAGAGCTATCACGGCAACACCCTGGGCGCGCTGGCCACGGGCGGCAATGCCTGGCGCCGGCAGCAGTTCGAGCCGCTGCTCATTGGCGTGACCCATGTCTCTCCCTGCTACGCCTGGCGCGACCAGCCAGCCTATGAAACGGACGGAGACTACGTGGCGCGCCTGGGCCAGGAGCTGGAAGACCATATCGCCGCACTGGGTGCGGACAACGTCATGGCCTTCATTGCCGAACCCGTCGTTGGCGCCACGGCCGGCGCCCTGCCCGCCGTGGCCGGCTATTTTGCGCGCATGCGCGACATCTGCCAGCGCCACGGCATCCTGCTGATCCTCGATGAAGTCATGTGCGGCATGGGGCGCACGGGCAGCCTGTTCGCCTGCGAGCAGGAAGGCGTCACGGCCGACCTGATCTGCATCGCCAAGGGCTTGGGCGCCGGCTACCAACCCATCGGCGCCGTCATGGTATCGAAGGATATCCGCGACACCATCCGTGCCGGCACGGGCTTCTTCCAGCATGGCCACACGTATATCGGCCACGCCACGGCCTGCGCCGCCGCCCTGGCCGTGCAGCGGCAGATCGAGGAACGTGATTTACTGGCCAACGTGCGCGCCATGGGCGGCTTGCTGCAAGAGCGGCTGCACCAGCGTTTCGATGGCCATGCGCACGTGGGCGACATCCGCGGCCGCGGCCTGTTCCTGGGCCTGGAACTGGTGCAGGACCGCAATACCAAGCAACCGTTTGACCCGGCCCGCCGCCTGCACGCGCGCATCAAGGCGCACGCCATGCAAAACGGACTGATGTGCTACCCCATGGGTGGCACCATCGACGGCCTGCACGGCGACCACATCCTGCTGGCGCCGCCCTACATCATAGCCGCCAGCCACGTCGAAGAAATCGTCGACAAGCTGGGCGCGGCCATCGACGCCTGCGTCGTCTAGCCCCGCCCGCTGTTGCCCACGGTGGACATCAGACTGGCGCCGCAGCTGGTCTTGTGACCGTCAAAGGCCACGGGCACGCCATCGATCAGCACCTGCGGATCTCCCTCGGCGATCACGCAGCGCACATGGCCCTTGATCGGGCACACGCAAGGGTCCCCTTTGCGCGCCACGGCCACGCCCAGCACCGTACTGTCCGGCGCCGCCCCCACCACCTTGCCGCCATGGCTGGTGGGGTCGTTCAAGCGGATCACGCCACGCATACTGCCTCCTGTTCCTGTCCAGCGCATACCGCGGCACCGGTCCATACGTTGCCGCTCCCATCTGCATTATCAGGCGCGACGACACAGTCGTCATTGCGCTCGAGCACATTGACGGCTTGTCCGCCGCCAAAATGGCAATCGCCTGCATTGGCAACTTTTGTTCACTCCTTGTCAATATTAATTGACTTATTCGAAACAATCGTTTTAAATCAGGAAGTTACTCAAAATCAATCATCTTGAGCATTCAAACATCGCATTACCCTTTTTCGATGCTGGACGCCCACGTTGATGCACTCTGAAGCCAAGGTATATGGAACTGCTCGACTCCCTGCGTCAGACCCCACCGCAAGACGACACGATCAGCGGGCACTATGAAGTGCGCCGCTTGCTGGGCGAAGGCGGTTTCGGCCATGTATTCGAAGCCTGGGATGCCAAGCTGTGCCGTAGCGTGGCGCTGAAACGCCTGAAACCGCAAGCCGACGTGCTGCATCCGGAAAAACTCATCAATGAAGCGCGCCTGGCCGCCTCGCTCAAGCATGCGGCCTTCGTGCGCATCTTTGCCATCGAGGGCCAGGGCACGAGCCAGTCCATCGTCATGGAACTGGTCGAAGGCCAGACCCTGGGCCAGTTCATGCACAGCGGCAAGGCTGACCTGCAAGCCGCGCTCGACATCGCCTACCAGATCGCCGACGCCATGGACGAGGCGCACGCCATGGACCTCGTGCACGGCGACCTGAAACCGTCGAACCTGATGCTGGAGGCGGATGGCAAGGTGCGCATCCTCGACTTCGGCCTGGCCCGCCACATCGACCCGCAAGCAACGCAAACGACCACCCTGTGCGACTTGCAGGGCACGATCGCCTACATGGCGCCCGAGCGCCTGATGGGCCGCCTGCCCGACACGCGCGGCGACGTGTATGCCTTGGGCGCCATGCTGTACGAAATGCTGGCCGGCCAGCGCCACTTCGCCCACCTGAACGGCCTGGCCCTGGCCGCCGCCCACATGCAGGCGACGGAAGCCTGGCCCGACCTGCCGGAAACCGTCCCGCCCACCATCAACGCCCTCGTGCGCGCGATGACGGCGCACGACCCGGCCGAACGGCCACGCACCATGCGCGACGTGCGCGAGGCGATCGGGGCGCAGCCGGCATCTTCAGCGCCGGCGGATATGCAAGCCGCTGAAGTAGAGCCAGCCAAGCCACCGGTGTCGATTGCCATCCGGTTACAGGTACCCGTAAAGCGCACCGTACTGCTTGCCAGCGCGCTTGTCGGACTGGCGCTGGCAGCATGGCAAGGGCCGAACATGTTGGACAAGCTACGGGAGCGGCAAGCAACGTTGGTCTTCTCCGAGATGGCTGCCATGAAAGCAGGCATGGATGCCCTGCGGACATTCGACCTTGACACCAGCCAAAAACTTCCCTTAGCGCAATTTACGGCCGTGCTGCAACATAATCCTAGCAATGCAGCCGCGGCAGCAGGCCTGTCTCTGGCATCAAGCCTACGCTATATTGGCGAGGGCCGTGACGACACCTGGCTACAACGCGCCAATGTCAGCGCAAAACAAGCGCTGGCAACAGATGACCAATTGGCGCTTGCCCATGTCGCGCAGAGCTGGGCTTATGAATTCCAGGGAAAAAAGGAGGAGGCGCTGCGCGAGGCAAGCATTGCGCTGAATCTGGAACCGAAAAATTTTCTGGCCATGTATGGCAAAGCCAGGCTATACATTGTCGACCACAAGTTCGAACTGGCGAAGTCCGTCTTAGACCAAGCCATGACTGTCTATCCACAGGAACACGTGCTCGTCTCCCTCCTCGGATACATGTATTACAAGAAAGATGACTACATCAGTGCGGAGCAAGCATTCCGCAAAAGCATACGTATGCGCCCTCAGTCACCCATTACTTATGCGTATTTGAACGCTGCCCTGTTGCGACAGAATCGTAGTGACGAGGCTCTGCAAGTCTTGCAGCAGGGATTACAGATCAGCCCCCATTGGGAGCTGTACACCAATTTGGGCACATCCCTCTTTGCCAAGGGTGATTACTTGGGTGCAGTCAAGGCATTTGAAAACGCTGTCTCCGAGAAAAAAGGCGGCCCGGGTATCTATTTACTGTGGGCAAACCTAGCCGACGCGCAGCGCTGGGTACCAAGTCAGGTTCAGGCTTCAAAACAATCGTATCAACGAGCCATTGCCCTGTTGCAACCGTTACTCGACCGCATGCCCAACGATACCACCATCAATTCGCGCATGGCACTCTACCAAGCCTATGCGCAGCAAAAGAAGCAGGCACTTAGCAGGGTCATGCATGCTCTCAGCTTGGGGCCGCAAGTAGCGGATGTGCAGTTTCGCGCCGCCCTCACTCACGAGCTCATCGGAAACCGCAGCGAAGCCCTTGATGCGTTATTTAAAGCCAGCAAGCTTGGCTACCCCCTCAATCTGATCGAGTCCACACCTGATCTATTGAACCTGCGGCGCGACGGCCGCTACCAACAATTTCTCATCAACCTGGAAAGAGACAGTAAAAAATGACGCCTGTAAGCCCTTGGATGAAGTTATCCGTGCATTTTGATGCAGATCAAATTACCAACCAGCTTGATTACAGTTTCACCTCGTGCGACGGCACGGCCGATCCGCGCCACGGCCCCTACATGGGTGGCGTACACTTCCAGAAGGGCCAACATGTATATCTCGACATTACTTGCTGCGGCTCCAAGGACAGTGGCTTCACCTCATTCCAGATCGTCGACTGTTGCATCATCAGCGTACCGCAACTGACGCAGATTGGTCCGAAAGTACCAACAATTTACTCACCGCCATCACCATTTTTACAAGCAGTGGGTGCCACCTATCAGCTGCCGCTGGACTTCGAAATCCAACAACTACTGGGTGAACCAGAACCGCCGGCATTGCACCGCATCCGCCAGGAATGGAAGCACAATTTGGACGTGGGCTATGCAAGCGGCCGCTGGGAATTGTCGTTCGTCATGACCGTACGCATCATGCGCGGCGAAGACGTCCAGCCAGAACTGCGCGTTTTCTCCTTCGACCCGGAAAGCTCGGTGGGCGGCAGCAGCAGCTGGTAATCTCCGCAGGCATCCCGGTGTGGCAGGACAGCACCGCAATCAGACTGCGGCCGGGATGCTTATATGACGTCTATTTGATGCGCGTACGGACGGTGTGATCGATTCACCCACAGATTTTCCATCACGGCGTCGCCTACACCTGCTGCTGCCGACATACCGGCGACCTGTATCCGAAGCACAACCCTCGTTGAAGCATAGGCCCTTGCACTAGTTCGCTGGCATCGGCCGAGACAATTCATCGCGCCTGGCCCGTCAACGAAATCGCCACCATGGCGCGATTGGCTTTTTCACATCCGCACGCAATACGCCGCCCCGCCCGCCGAAAGCGGTAAAATGACGGCCTTGAACCCAAGCTCCGCCCTCTGGCGCGGCCTGGCACGCACACAGCACCACCCACAGCCCGGCAGGCATGCCTTTCCTGCCGCCGGACCAACGACAAAGAACACATGACCACCGTCCCAAAAGAAATCAACGCCGCCGCGGCAAAGAAAAATTCCGCTGAAAAGCTTACGCCAATGATGCAGCAATATTTAGGCATCAAGGAAAACCACCCGACGATGTTGGTCTTCTACCGCATGGGCGATTTCTACGAGCTGTTTTTCGAGGATGCGGAAAAAGCGTCGCGCCTGCTGGGCATTACCCTGACGGCGCGCGGCGTGGCCAGTGGCAACCCGATCAAGATGTGCGGCGTGCCGTTTCATTCGCTCGACGGTTACCTGGCCAAGCTGGTCAAGCTGGGGGAATCGGTGGCCATTTGCGAGCAGATCGGCGATCCGGCCACCAGCAAGGGCCCCGTCGAGCGCAAGGTCATGCGCGTGGTTACGCCGGGCACCCTGACGGATGCGGACTTGCTGCCCGAGAAGGCCGAGCGCCCGCTGCTGGCCATGTGCAGCATCACGCAGCGCAAGACGGTGACGACGGGCCTGGCCTGGCTGTCGCTGGCCAGCGGCGCGCTGAAACTGATGGAGTTTTCCGGCGACAGCGCCACCGTGGCCGCGCGCCTGCAGCAGGAGCTCGAGCGCATCGTGCCGGCCGAAATTCTCAGCGGCGACAATGGCAACCTGTTCGACGACTACGCAGGCACGCACATCAACCGCGTGCCGGACTGGCATTTCGACGTGGTCGGCGGCCACAAGGCCCTGCTGGATCAATTGGGCGTGGCGACCTTGACGGGCTTTGGCGCCGATGGCCTAGGCGCCGCGTTCGGCGCGGCCGGCGCGCTGCTGCGCTATGCGCAATCGACGCAAGGCCGCGGCTTGCAGCATGTGCGCTCCCTGACGACAGAAACGGAAAGCGAATTCATCGGCCTGGACGCGGCCACGCGGCGCAACCTGGAGCTGACGGAAACCATCCGCGGCCAGGAATCGCCCACTTTATTTTCCCTGCTGGATCATTGCCGCACGGCCATGGGTTCACGCATGCTGCGCCACTGGCTGCACCATGCGCGGCGCGACCAGAACGTGGCGCGGGCGCGCCATGAAGCCATCGCCGCGCTGGCGCAAAGCGAAGCGGCCGGTCCGCTCGCCACCACCCTGGCGCAAGTGCCGGATATCGAACGCATCACCACGCGCATCGCGCTGCTGTCGGCGCGTCCGCGCGATCTGGCAGCCCTGCGCGACGGCTTGCTGCAACTGCCGGCCCTGCGCGGCGACGTGGTCCGTTGTTATGGTCCTGGCCAGGGCGGCGAAACGGGCTTGCTGGCCGCCATCCACGCGGCGCTGGCCACACCGACGGCCTGCCTGGACTTGCTGGTGCGCGCCGTGGCGCAGGAACCGGCCGCGATGGTGCGCGACGGCGGCGTGTTTGCCACCGGCTTCGATGCGGAACTGGACGAATTGCGCGCGCTGTCGGAAAACGCGGGCCAGTTCCTGCTCGACCTGGAAACGCGCGAACGCGCGCGCACCGGCATCGCCAACCTGCGCGTGGAATACAACAAGGTGCACGGCTTCTATATTGAAGTCACGCACGGCCAGACGGACAAGGTGCCGGACGACTACCGCCGCCGCCAGACCCTGAAAAATGCCGAGCGCTACATTACGCCGGAATTGAAGGTCTTCGAAGACAAGGCCCTGTCGGCGCAGGACAAGGCGCTGGTGCGCGAAAAGATGCTGTACGACCTGCTGCTGGCCGACCTGGCGCCGCACATTGGGACTTTGCAGACCATCTCGCAGGGCCTGGCCCAGCTCGACACCCTGAACGCGCTGACGGAACATGCGCAGCAACACAACTGGGCCGCGCCGCAACTGGTCGACGAGCCGTGCATCAACATCGTCGAAGGCCGCCACCCGGTGGTGGAAAAGCAGATCGAACGCTTCATCGCCAACGACTGCCGCTTCGTCAACGAACGCCGTTTGCTGTTGATTACCGGTCCGAACATGGGCGGTAAATCGACCTTCATGCGCCAGGTGGCCCTGATCACCTTGCTGGCCTACGTGGGCAGCTACGTGCCGGCCGCGTCCGCCACCATCGGCCCCATCGACCGCATCTTCACGCGCATCGGCGCCACCGACGACCTGGCGGGCGGACGCTCGACCTTCATGGTGGAAATGACGGAATCGGCGGCGATTTTGAACGGCGCCACCGAGCACTCGCTGGTGCTGATGGATGAAGTGGGCCGCGGCACCTCGACCTTCGACGGCCTGGCTCTGGCCTGGGCTATCGCGCGCCATCTGATCGATACGAGCCGCAGCTTTACGCTGTTCGCCACACATTACTTTGAACTGACGCAACTGCCGGACAGCCACCCGAGCGCCGCCAACGTGCATTTGTCCGCCGTCGAACACAAGGACAGCATCGTCTTCCTGCACGCCGTGCAGGCCGGTCCCGCTTCGCAAAGCTATGGCTTGCAGGTGGCGCAACTGGCTGGCGTGCCGCAGCCCGTGATCAAGGCTGCGCGCAAGCATCTGGCGCGCCTGGAAGCGCAGGCGCTCGACGCCACGCCGCAGCGCGACCTGTTCGCCGCGCCGGCAAGCGATCCATATGCGCAAGAGGAAGAAGAGGAAGCGGCGGCGCCGCTGGCCGCACTGAACGCCGCGCAACAAGCCTTGCTCGACGCCATCGCCGACCTCGATCCCGATGCGCTCACGCCACGCGATGCGCTGGAGCAGTTGTACCAGTTGAAACGGCTGGCCGCCGCATGACCTGCCGGCGCGGCACGATCCACCTGCTGGCCGCCGGCTTGCTGGCTGCCAGCCTGCCGTGGCAAGCGGCGCTGGCCGCCCAAAGCGATCAGGCCGGCTTCGAGTTTGCCGTGCTGGGCCATTCCTTCAACGCGGGGCCGGACGATGGTCCCCTGAAAAAAGCCATCGCCGACACGAGCGCCTTCAATGCCTCCTTCGTCGTGGCCACCGGCATCAAGGCAGCCAGCGAATCGTGCAGCGACAAGCTGTATGGCCAGCGCAAGGATTTGCTGGACGCCAGCGGGCCGCCGCTGATCGTCTCGTTGTCGGCCAGCGACTGGGCCAACTGCCGCAATTCGCGCGGCAGGGTCAACGCCATCGAACGCCTGAACCGCCTGCGCGACGTGTATTTTGCCGACGACCAGAGCCTGGGCCAGCGCAAGCTGACCCTGTCACGGCTGTCATCGACGGCGAAGTTCCGCAGCTATGCGGAAAACGCCCACTGGGAATACGGCGGCGTGCTGTTTGCCACCGTCAACCTGCCCGCCAATAACAACCATTTCTTGCCGGAAGCGGGACGCAATAGCGAGTTCGAAGACCGCCTGGTCGCCAACCGTTCCTGGCTGCAGCGCCTGTTCGCCATGGCCCAGCGCAAGCAGCTCGACGGCATCGTGCTGTTTTCCGATGGCGACGTGGGCGCGCTCGATGAAGACGACAATTCGCTGCTGCCCAGCTTCAGCTCGAAACAGGACGGCTTTGCCGGACCGCGCAAGCAGATCCGCACCCTGGCGAAAAAATTCAGCGGCAAGGTGTTACTGGTTGATACGCAGCGCGATGGCGACGCGGATGGCAAGGAAGGAAAGAGTAAAAAGGCAGCGGCCAAAACAGGCGGGCCGAAAATCAGCTGGAAAGGCAACCTGGGCCACGTCAGCATCGACAACGACTGGTCCGCCATCGCCGTACGGCCCGGCAAGACGCCATTCTTTGAGGTGCGTCAACGCGCCGTCAGGCCATCGGCGCAAGCCAGGGCCAGGGCGTCGACCGTGCGCCGATAAAATAAAGGCCGGCACGCAGCCAGCCTTCATCTATCCAACAACAGACGTCACGACCAACAAACGTCACGACGCCTGACAAAACCGTAGCGAGCGGCAGTGATTTGTGGCCGAGAAGCGCAACCGTACTCTAGTACGGTGAGCATCGCCGGGCGCAAAGCGCGCCGCGCAGTAGGTTTGGTCAGGTGTTAGTGGATAGGATGCGTGCGGAAGTGATCGCCTTCGTCGCCTTCATCTTCATCATCACCATGGTCATGGCCGTGTGCGCCATGCACGTGGCCGTGGGCGATTTCTTCTTCGGTGGCTTCGCGCACGTCAGCGACGGTCAGCGAGAAGCGCAGCGCGATGCCGGCCAGAGGATGGTTACCATCCAGCACGACCTTGTCGTCGGCGATGTCGGTGACCGTGAAGATCATCGCTTCTTCGTCCGGCGAATCGCTTTCCGGCATGCCTTCGAACTGCATGCCCACTTCCAGCGGCTCAGGCAGGCGATTGCGTGGCTCGACCTTCACCAGGGCTGGATCGTATTCACCGAAAGCATCATCCGGTTCGATCTGGATCGTGTTGGAATAGCCAACTTCCTTGCCATCGAGCTCTTCTTCGATCTTTGGCAGGGTGTTTTCATAATCACCGTGCAGGTAGACCATCGGCTGGCGGCCGTCTTCGATCAGATTGTCTTGCGCGTCTGACAGTTTGTAGTTGACAGTCACGACCGTATTTTTGGCAATCTTCATTATGCTTCCTTTCATTGTATAAGCTGGCAAATTATACCTTCACGCCGCCAACGGCAGGCGCATTCCTGCATTTCCGGTTGTTATAATGGGCGCATGAAAACATTAACTCTCCTCGGCGATATCACGCCGGCGCAATTCCTGCGCGACTACTGGCATAAAAAACCCTTGTTGATCCGTCAAGCCGTGCCTGGCTTCAAGGCGCTGTTCGATTTCAAGGCCTTGGCCGAGCTGGCTACCCTCGACCATGTCGAATCGCGCCTGGTCAGCCATGCGGATGGCCACTGGAACATGCAGCAAGGTCCACTGACCAGCCTGCCCTCGCTGAAACAGAAGGAATGGACCCTGCTGGTGCAGGGCGCCAACCTGCACAGCGCCAAGGCCGACGCCCTGCTGCGCCAGTTCCGTTTCCTGCCGGACGCGCGCCTGGACGACCTGATGGTCAGCTTCGCCACCGATGGCGGCGGCGTGGGCCCGCATTTCGATTCCTATGACGTGTTCCTGCTGCAAGGCCAGGGCAAGCGCCACTGGCGCATCGGCGCGCAGAAGGACCTGAGCCTGATCGACGGCTTGCCGCTGAAAATCCTCAGCAACTTCACGCCCGACGAAGAATTCACGCTGGAACCGGGCGACATGCTGTATTTGCCGCCCCACTACGCGCACGACGGCGTGGCCATCGGCGATTGCCAGACGTATTCGATCGGCTTCCGCTCGCCGACGTTCCAGGAATTGGGCGAAGCTTTCCTGCAATTCATGGCCGACTCGATCGACTTGCCGGGTATCTATAGCGATCCGGACCTGAAAGCGTCGGGCAAGCCGGCGGAAATCCCCCGCGAAATGCTCAGCACCATCGCGGAAGAAATGAACAAGGTGCGCTTCACGGAAGAAGACGTGACCATTTTCCTCGGTGAACACCTGTCGGAACCCAAGCACAATGTGTTTTTCACGCCGCTGTCCAAGCCGCTGACGGTGGGCCGCTTCGCGGACGCCGCACAGAAAAAGGGTGTCGTGTTGTCGCGCAAGACGCTGATGCTGTATCGTGGCAAGAATGTCTTCATCAATGGCGAATCGTTTGCCATTGGCAAGGCCGATAAAACGGCCCTGGAAACCCTGGCCAACGAACGCGCCCTTGATGGCGCCGCCGTGGCCCAGGCTTCCGATGACGTGATGGATGCCTTATATACGTGGTATCAGGATGGCTGGATCGAACTGGCTTGAATGGGTGCGGCGTAGCAAAAGTGGTATTACAGCAGGTGGAATATCAGCATCTGAGCTAGCGCAATAAAACATATTATTTTTATATCGTTTTGTCGCGCTTTCGCAAATCGCTTACACTTGCTTGCAATTTGCTTCGGCAAATATTGCGATATCACAAAATAGTTGCGAATTTGCCTCTTGCTCCTATTGCGACGCACCAAAAATCGCTATAATATTCGGTTAGGAAGTTTCCGTTGTCTGGCAGGCACCACCTGGTACGAAAAGCCTTCGAAGACGACCTAACGAGCGATAATTACCGGTAATTATTCATCGCAACAATATTGATTTATTTTTTGAAATAATTAAGGAAAACAAATGAAAAAATCCCTGCTGATCGCCTCCCTGATGGTTGTTGCTCTGGCTGCTTGCAGCAAAAAAGAAGAAGCTCCTGCACCAGCACCAGTAGTTGAAACCCCAGCACCAGCACCAGCAGTTGAAGCTGCTCCAGCTGCTGCTGCTGACGCTGCTGCTTCGGCCGCTACCGACGCTGCTGCTGCTGCTTCGGCTGCCGCTTCGGCCGCTACCGACGCTGCTTCGGCTGCTTCGGCTGCTGCATCGGCTGCTAAGTAATTTAGCACCCTGCACTAAAGAAAGCCGACCCTCGGGTCGGCTTTTTTGCGTCTGGCGTTTTGTCCGCAGGATATGACGCCGGACGCAGGCAATAAAAAAGGCTGACCCGGTTTGCACCGGGCCAGCCTTTTTAATGCGCGGCAGGTTTTCAAACCTGCCGCTGTCACACCACTTATTTCAACTGGTCGTTCAGCAGACCCAGGATCTTCTCGGCCACTGGCGAGACGTCCGGCTGGCCTTCGTTGCTGAGGATGCTGACCAGGCTGGTCGAGCCATTGCCGGCCTTGACGAGGACGCGGTAGCGCTGCGCTTCCTTGTCCTTGTCCGAGGACGAGCCCCAGCTGAACAGTTTCGAGAAGAAACCATCTTTCTTGACCGCGTCCGGATCGACGTAACGCACGAAATACGTGCCTTGCGTGCGGTCGCGGTCTTCCACGGTGAAGCCAACGCGGTCCAGCGCCAGGCCGACACGACGCCAGGCGCGGTCAAAACCTTCATCGACTTCGATGGCGCGCGCCGGCGTGGCGGCGTCGCCCACCAGCTTGGCGTGCAGCGGCTGCACGATGGCGCCGTCGACGGCCGTCTTCGCTTGCGCTTCGTCGCTGGCCGCGCCCAGGCGCGTCATCAGCTTGGCCAGGAATTGCGCTTCCAGGCCCGGATCGTTGGGACGCGCGGTCCAGGTGGTGGTTTCCTTGTCGCGGCCCGTGACGACCTCTTCCACGCCGCGGTGACTGATGTAGATCTCGGTCGAGCCATCGGCCAGGCGTTCCACGCGGGTGCGGAACTTGTCTTTTTCACCGGTCGAGTACATCGAATCGAAAGCCTTGCCGATGGTGTTGCGGATAAAGTCTTGCGGCAGCTTGGCGCGGTTTTCGTTCCACTCGGTTTCCATGATGCCAGCCGTGGGCTGGTCGATGGCGACGGTAAAGCCCGAATCTTCCCAGAATTGCTTGAGCTGCGGCCACAGCACTTCAGGCGACTGCTTGACGACCAGCCAGCGCTGGTTGCCCGCGCGCTCGACCTTCACGCCGCCGGCCGTGACGGGCACGACACCAACCACGCCGTCGGCACCCATGATGACGGGCGTGCCGGCCGTGGCGTTGCGCTGGGCGTTGTAGCCGGAAGCCGTGGCCACGCCGTTTTTCGAATCCGGCAATGAATAACGGTTGTCCTGCTGCAATTGCGTCAGGTCAGGCGGCACGTCCAGGGTGCTGGCTTTCTTGACCGATTTGTAATCGACCTTGTCGCCGCCGACTACCGAACTGATCATGCCACAGCCCGCGAGGCTGGCTGCGACGGCGCCGATGACGATGCCGCGGACGGCGATGGTGGCAGGCGCCGATGGGGTTTTCTTGCAATTAGTCATGTCGTAACTGGATAAGAAGCTAAGTAGCAGCTGGAATCAGGGAAGGTCCGGACTGGTCAAGTCCGGGCTTGAAGTTCGGCTTAAGACAGAATGCCAGCGTCGCGCAAGGCATCGCGCACGGTGGCATGGCAATTTTCAGCCAGCGGCACCAGCGGCAAGCGTATGCCGGCTGGCATCAGGCCCATTTCGGCCAGCGCCCATTTGACGGGCACCGGGTTGGGCTCGACAAACAATTTCTGGTGCAGAGGAAAAACCTTGTTATTGATGGCGATCGCCGTGGCACGTTCGCCCGCCATCGCTGCCACGCACAGTTCGTGCATGGCGCGCGGCGCGACGTTGGCCGTCACGGAGATGTTGCCGTGGCCACCGCAGAACATCAGCGCCATGGCCGTCGGATCATCGCCCGAGTACACGGCGAAGTCGGCTGGAACCAGGCGCAGCAGGTCGATGCCGCGGCCGATATTGCCGGTCGCATCTTTCACGCCGACGATATTCGGGATGGCGGACAGGCGCACGATGGTCTCGTTGCTCATGTCGGCAACCGTGCGGCCCGGCACGTTGTACAGGATGACGGGGATGTCGACGGCTTCGGCGATGGCCTTGAAGTGCTGGTACATGCCTTCCTGGGTAGGACGGTTGTAGTACGGTACCACTTGCAAGACAGCATCGGCGCCCGCTTCTTTCGCATAGCGCGTCAGTTTGATGGCCTCGGCCGTGGAGTTGCCACCGGCGCCGGCGATGATAGGAATGCGTCCCTTGGCATGTTCGACGGTCAACTTGATCAGTTCGCAGTGTTCTTCCACGCTGACTGTTGCCGATTCGCCCGTCGTGCCAACGATGACGATGCTGTCCGTACCCTCGGCGATATGCCAGTCGATCAGCTTGCGCAGACCTGGAAAGTCCAGACTGCCGTCAGCGTGCATCGGGGTGACGATTGCTACAATGCTGCCCTTGATCATAGTAAGTTTATAGCGCCGATAAATAAAACAACGATTGTAGCGGATAGCCCGCGCCTGTGGTGCATTCTGACATAGTATGGCCGCTCAAAACGTCGGCAGCAGCGCTGCCAACCGTGGAAAATCCGGCCGGACGGCGCAAATTCGTTGCACCAGAGCAGCTTTTGGCTGTTCCACGCGCCCATCCTCATACGCTACCACACGCAAGCCGTGCTGCACCGCCCAGGTCAGCATTTCGCCTTCCTTCAGCAGGAATTTCGGATTCGACGGCTTGCCGAACTGCTCATTACCCTCGGCAAACGTTTCGTACAGCAGCACGCCATCGGGCGCCAGGCTGGCAATCATGGCGTCCAGCAGCGGCCGGTGCAGATAATTGGTGACGACGATGCCGGCAAAACGGCCGGGCGCGAAGGGCCACACGGCGCCCGGCGCTTCCAGGTCCACCAGCGAGGTGGTGATGCCCGTGCCGGCCGCCTTTTCCAGCATTTCCGGATCGTGGTCGAGCGCGATCACGGGGTGGCCCAGGCTCACCAGGTGGCGCGCATGGCGGCCGGCGCCGCAGGCCAGATCCAGCACTTCGCCGCCGGGAATCAGGGGCGCCCAGCGGCGCAGCCAGCCGGAAATCGCTTCGGTTTCTAATATTGGTTCAGTTACTTGCATCGGTACTTCCATCAATTATTTGCGTGCATCCGGTTGTTGGCATCAAGTCAATAGCGCCGTCAGGGGCGTGACCAGGGTGACAAAAATGCCGATGACAAATTCGATCGCCGCCAGCAAGGCGCGGTTCAATACGCCCGTGTACATCAGCAGCACCAGGGCGCCAAACACATACAGGCTGTAGCGCTCGATGCTGGCGTAAGGGCGCGCCAGCTGCATCGGCAGCAAGCCCGTCATGATGCGTCCGCCATCGAGGGGTGGCACGGGGATCAGGTTAAACACGAACATGGCCGCATTCACGCTGACGCCGGCGCCCGCCATCTTGCGGAAAAACATGCCCATTTCCGTCGGCGGCATAACGCTGAGCACGACAAAGGCGATCATCCAGCCGAAGCCCATGACGAAATTGGCGCCAGGACCGGCAAACGCCACCCAGGCCATCTGCTTCTTCGGATTGCGCAAGCGGCTGAAATCGACGGGCACCGGCTTGGCATAGCCGAACGGCACCTGGATCGTGAAATACAGCATCAGGGGCAGCAGGATCGTGCCGAAAGGATCGATATGCCGGATGGGATTGAGGCTCAGCCTGCCCTCGTTCGAGGCCGTGGGATCGCCGAAATAGCGGGCCGCGTAGCCGTGCGCCGCCTCATGCAGGGAAATGGCAAACAGCACCGGCACCAGGTACACCGCAACGGTCTGGACTATCGTATTGAAATCGCTCATGACCGCGATTCTACCAGAGGCGAACTATGCCCTTTCTTACGTTGTCATTAAGAACAGGTGAAGACCAGCCCGGCAAAGGACGCGCCCTGCCCCTCTACAAACCCAGCACGGCCGGGTCGCCGCGTCCCACACGCACCACTTCCGGCTCCGGCCCCGTCAGGTCGATCACGGTACTGGGGCCATGCGCGCAGACACCGCCATCGATGATCAGGTCGACCAGTTTTTCCAGCCGCTCGCGGATGGTGTCGGCATCCGTCAGGCTGTCTTCGTCGCCGGGCAGGGTCAGGGTGGCGCCCAGCAAGGGCTGGCCCAGCTCTTCCAGCAGGCATTGCACAATACGGTGTTGCGGCACGCGCAGGCCGATGGTCTTGCGCGAAGGATGGCTGAGGCGGCGCGGCACTTCCTTCGTCGCTTCCAGGATGAAGGTATAGGCGCCCGGCGTGGCCGCCTTGAGCAGGCGGAACTGGCGATTGTCCACGCGGGCGTACACGCCCAGCTCGCTCAAGTCGCGGCACAGCAAGGTCAGATGGTGCTTTTCATCCACGCCACGGATGCGGCGCAGGCGCTCGACGGCGCCCTTGTCGTCGAGCTGGCATACCAGCGCGTAGCAAGAATCCGTGGGCAAGGCCACGACGCCGCCGGACTGGATGATCTGCGCCGCCTGCTTGATCAGGCGCAATTGCGGATTGTCAGGGTGAATATGAAAGAATTGACTCATGTGTAAACGTTCTGGCGAACCAGCTTGTTAAGTTAGCATTATTGTACGCCGCGTAGCGCGGCGATGCGTTGTTCGAGTGGCGGATGGGTGGCGAACAGTGCGCCCCAGCCGCCATTGCCGCCGCTGATGCCCAACGCCTGCATCGATTGCGGCAGCTCGCCCGGCGGCACGCCGCCCAGGCGAGCCAGCGCATGCATCATCGGCGTGGGGCTGCCCAGCAGCTTGGCGGAACCGGCGTCGGCGCGGAATTCGCGCTGGCGCGAGAACCAGGCGACGATGATGGAAGCGAGCAAGCCGAAGATCACTTCGCAAACCATCACGGTCACAAAGTAACCGATGCCGCGCCCGCCGCCTTCACGATTGTTATTTTTCAACAGCACATTGTCGACGAAGAAGCCCACGACGCGGGCCATGAAGACGACGAAGGTATTCACCACGCCCTGGATCAGGGTGAGCGTTACCATGTCGCCATTCGCCACGTGGGCGATTTCATGGCCCAGCACGGCTTCGACTTCATCGCGGTTCATGCTTTGCAGCAAGCCAGTGGAGACGGCCACCAGCGCCGAATTTTTAAAGGCGCCCGTGGCGAACGCATTCGCGTCGCCTTCGTACACGGCCACTTCCGGCATGCCGATGCCGGCCCGCTCGGACAGCGCGCGCACGGTATTGACCAGCCACAATTCCGTCGACGAGGTCGGGTTGTCGATCACGCGCGCGCCCGTGCTCCACTTGGCCATCGGTTTGCTGATCAACAGGGAAAAGATCGACCCCGTGAAACCGACCACCAGCGAAAACACCAGCAGGCTGCCCAAGTTCAGGGTGCTGCCGCGCGCCGGATTGCCCACGCCCAGCAAACTGAGCACGAGCGACAGCACCAGCATCACGGCCAGGTTGGTTGCAATAAACAGGACGATACGTTTCATGGGCGTTGGCTCCGGAAAAACAAGAATAGCTAAAAGATAAGTATGCGGCCGCGACTTTTCAAGCCAGCGCGGCAGGCGCAGGCCAGCCGCGCCCTAGAACCAGTCGTGCCAGATCGGGGTCACGTTGGCAGGTAAAGGCGGCAGCATGGCAAAATCCACGCGCGACTCGCCTGGCGCATGGAAATCCGTGCCGCGCGAAGCGAGGAAGCCGTAGGCGTTGGCCAGTTGCGCGTATTCCGGATACTGGTCCGGACTGTGGCTGCCCGTGACGACTTCGATGGCCACGCCGCCGAGCTGCTTGAACTCATCAAACAGCACGCCTTGCGCCATGTCGCTGAAGCGGTAGCGGCCCGGATGGGCGATGACGGCCACGCCGCCCGCGCCGCGTATCCAGCCCACTGCTTCGGCCAGGGTGGCCCAGCGGTGTTCGACGTAGCCGGGCTTGCCTTCCGACAGGTATTTCTTGAACACGTCGGGAATGTTCGCGCATTTGCCCATTTCCACGATGTAGCGGGCAAAGTGCGTGCGCGACATCAGGTCCGGGTTGCCGACAAATTTCAGTGCCCCTTCATAGGCGTCGGGGATGCCGGCCAGATCCAGCTGGCGGGCGATTTCGCGGCCACGCGCATCGCGCCCGGAACGCGTCTGGTGCAAGCCCTGCACCAGACCGGGATTGTTTTCATCGACTTGCAAGCCAACGATGTGCACGGTTTCGCCAGCCCAGGTAATGGAAATTTCCACGCCAGCCACGAAGCGCATGCCCAGATCCAGCGCGGCCGTGCGCGCGGCGGCCACGCCCGACACTTCATCGTGATCCGTCAGCGCCCAGACATCGACGCCCGCCTTGCGTGCGTGCGCGGCCACGGCGGCGGGAGACAACACGCCGTCGGAGATATTCGAATGACAATGCAGGTCGACTTTAAGCATGTGAAAACAATACCCTGCACGGGCTCAGCATGGAAGAAGTTTTCATTGTACGCTGCTTGTCCAATCGCGCTGCGGCGTTCCCGTCACACATCAGGCCAAAAAGGCTTCCACCAGGCGCGCCAGTGCCGCCGGTTGATCATGATGCAGCATGTGGCCCGCGTCCGCCATCATCTCGCAGCGCACATCCTTGATGCAGGCCAAACGCCGGTCGATTTCAATGCGCGCCTCTTCCTTTGGCCCCATCCATTGCCACATATTTGTATCATCGGCCTCCACCCACAGCACGGGCGCCGTGATGCGGCGCCAGCACGCCATCACTTCTTCCACCTGGTACAGGATGGGATTGACCCGCTTGTGCTGCGGGTCGCCCATGATGTCCCACTCGCCCGCCTCGTTCTGCGCCGACCAGTGCTCGGCAAGGAAAGCCGCGCGCTCGTCCGGCAGGCGCGGATTGGTCTTTTGCAGGCGCTCGGCCACGGCCTTTTGCGTGGGATAGCTGCGCATCGCGGGCGGCTCGCGCAATTCGTCCAGCCACTTGGCGTAGCGGCCCGGCGCCTGCTCCGGTTTTGTTGCCATCATGCCGAAGCCTTCCAGGTTGATGAAGCGGCTGATGCGCTCGGGCCGCACGCCCGCGTACAGGCCGGCCACGTTGGCGCCCATGCTGTGGCCCAGCAGGTTGACGGGTGCGTCCGGCGAGTAATGCAGCAGCATGGCGTCGAGGTCCGCCAGGTAGTCGGGGAACCAGTAGGTGTCCGATTGCGTGTAGTCGCTGAGGCCAAAGCCGCGCCAGTCGGGGGCGATCACGTGCCAGTCGCCGGCAAGCTCGTCGACGACGAACTGGAACGAGGCGGCCACGTCCATCCAGCCGTGCACCATGAACAGGATGGGCGCCCCTTCGCGGCCCCAGTGGCGTACGTGCGTGCGGGCGCCGCGGATGTTGATGAATTCGGAACGGGAAAGTTTCATGGGTTTCATCGATTGCCTGCCTTGAAAGTGGCGCAGATGGCGCCACATGCTGTGTCTGTAGATAGTGCGGGCATAAAAGTACGACCGTTCGATAATTATACCGGATTGACGCCCGACGCTCGGACTTGCCCTGCAACAGCGTAAAATAGCGCAAAACTTCCGCGTCCGGCCGTGCCCGGCGCTTCCACCACCGCCACAGGCTAACGATGACACTCTACCAATTGGGCGCCGATGCGCCGCAGATTGATGCTTCCGCTTTTGTTGCCGACACGGCCAATGTGATCGGCAAGGTGACCCTGGAAGCGAATACGTCCGTATGGTTCGGCGCCACGATTCGCGGCGACAACGAACGCATCACCGTGGGCGCCAACAGCAATGTGCAGGAAGGCGCCGTGCTGCACACGGATCCGGGTTACCCGCTGGACATCGGATCGAACGTCACTATTGGCCACCAGGCAATGTTGCATGGCTGCACGATCGGCGATGGCGCCCTGATCGGCATCCAGGCCGTGATCCTGAATGGCGCGAAGATCGGCAAGAACTGCCTCGTCGGCGCGGGTGCGCTGGTCACGGAAGGCAAGGAATTTCCCGACAATATGCTGATCATCGGCTCACCGGCGAAAGCCGTGCGGGCCCTGACGGCAGACGATATCACCAGGCTACAAAGCAACGCCGTGAACTATGTGCAACGCGGCCAGCTATTTAATACGCAACTCAAGAAGATTGGATAAGAGAATGACGACTGAAACCACGGGCGCGGTCAGCGCAGCCGTTAGCGGCCAGGATACCCTGCAAAAATTTATTTTCGACAACGCCGCCGTACGCGGCCAGTTCATCGACGTGTCCCACACCTGGCAGGAAGTGGTGTCGCGCCACGCCTACCCGACGGCCGTGAAAAAAGTGCTGGGCGAAATGGTGGCTGCCGCCGCCCTGCTGTCGGCCAACCTGAAATTCAACGGCTCCATCATCATGCAAATCCATGGTGACGGTCCCGTGCGCCTGATGGTGGTCGAGTGCGACTCCGACCTGCGCCTGCGCGCCACGGCCAAGCTGGATCCGGATGCCGCCATCCCCGACGTGGCCACCGTGCCGCAATTGCTCAACGCCACCGGCAAGGGCCGCTTCATCATCACCCTGGACCCGGCCGACAAGGTGCCAGGCCAGCAACCGTACCAGGGCATCGTGCCGCTGGACGGCGACGACATGGCGACCGTGATCGAAAACTACATGTTGCGCTCGGAACAGCTTGATACGCGTCTGTGGCTGGCCACGGACGACACCGTCTCGCGCGGCCTGCTGCTGCAAAAGCTGCCCCACCATGGCGGCAAGGCCGAAGCGACGCCTGTGTCGGAAGAAGACGCGCTCGACACGTGGAACCGTGCCGTGATGCTGGCGTCGACCCTGAAAGAGGCGGAAATCCTGTCGACCGATATCGATACCCTGATGCAGCGTTTGTTCTGGGAAGAAACGATCCGCGTCTTCGACCCGCTGCACCCGAGCTTCCATTGCAGTTGCACGCGTGAAAAAGTGGGCAATATGCTCAAGATGCTGGGAGAGGAAGAAGTCAACAGCACCCTGGAAGAAGTGGGACAAGTGGGCGTGAACTGCGATTTCTGCGGCCAGCACTACGAATTCGACAAGGTCGATTGCGCGCAGCTGTTCGTCACGGATGCGCCAGCGGAAGTGTTGATTCCACCCGCAGCCAGCATTAACTAATTGTAATATTCTTCGCGCCGCCCTTGAGGTGGCGCTTTTGTTTCCGCTGTCATCCTCCCGTCATCAGTTCGTCATCAGCCCGTCACGCGCCGCCGTTACGCTGCGCAGCTTGTATTCCTCCCAATACTTTCCACAGGCTGATAATGACCACCCACTTGACGCTGGCCCTGCGCCGCCATTCCTTCCACGTTTTGCTGGGCGCTTGCGCCGCAGGCTTGAGCTTGCCTGCCCTGGCGCAAACGGCCGTCGCCGCCGCCGTGGCTTCGGCCGCCACCGACATGGCCGCCGCCGCTGATGACGGCGCACCGATGACCACCGTGGAAATTTCCTCGCGCAAGACGCGTTCTTCCGTCGCCCTGAGCAAGAATGAAATCCAGAAAATCCTGCCCGGCACGAATCCCCTGAAAGCCCTGCAAACCCTGCCAGGCGTCAGCTTCCAGACGGCCGATCCATGGGGCAACAACGAGCAGAACCTGTCGCTATTCGTGCATGGCTTTTCCGGCCAGCAACTCGGTTACACCATGGATGGCGTGCCGCTGGGCGACCAGCAGTACGGCAACTACAACGGCCTGTCGCCGCAGCGCGCCGTCATCAGCGAAAACGTGCGCAGCGTCGTGCTGTCGTCCGGCGCGGGCGACCTGGCCACGGCCTCGACCAGCAACCTGGGCGGCACCATCGAAACCTATTCCAGCGACCCGCTGGCCACGCAGGGCGCCAGCGTGCAGCAAACCGTGGGCAGCCACCGCACCTCGCGCACGTTTGCCCGCTACGATACGGGCGCCTTCGGCGACGGCAGCAGCGCCTACTTTTCCATCCTGCACCATGAAGCGCGGGCCTGGGATTTCGACGCGCGCCAGGGCGGCGACCAGTTCAACGCCAAGTACGTCAACCGCAGCGAAGCGGGCAAGCTGACCCTGTTCTTCAATTACTCGGACAAGATCGAACCGAACGAAGACAGCACCGTGCACGTGGCCGGCGAAACGAGCGCGCCGTACACGCGTCCCTTCCTGTACCCGGACTTCAAGGCGGCCCTCAATTACCTGTCGCCGACGGGCGCGACGCCTGCCGCGGACGGCAACAATTACCGCAATTACTACAGCGATGCGCAGCGCACCGATTACCTGGCGTATGCCAAGTTCGACGCCAACTTGTCCGAAGGCATGACGTGGTCTAACCAGGTGTATTACCACAAGGATGACGGCGCGGGCGTGGTGGCCGGTCCCATCGGCGTGGCCGGTTTGCCCGGCCTGTTCAGCGTGTACTACCCGAAACAGAACCTGAAAGAAGTCTTCGGCAACTCGGGCTATGCCGTGCGCACGACGGAATACGACATCAAGCGCGGCGGCTTCCTTTCCACCCTGCGCAAGGAAATCGGCGAGCATCAGCTGGAAGCGGGCCTGTGGCTGGAACAGAACCGCTCGTCCGCCTACCGCCGCTGGTATGCGCTGGACGTCAACAACCCGACCTCGCCGTATGACCGCCCCAGCAATCCTTTGATCACGCAGTACGGCAGCGAGATCGACAACAAGGTGGTGCAGCTGCACTTGCAGGATGAATGGCGCATCCGCCCCGATATCGCCCTGCAGGCCGGCTTCAAGTCCAGCCTGCAATTTGCCGATGGCCAGTTCCCCGTGCAGCCGGCCAAGGGCGCCATTTCCGGCGGTTCGACGGCCTTGCCGGTCGGCACCATCAACACGAAAAAATGGTTCCTGCCGCAAGTGGGCGCGCGCTGGGATTTCACGCCGCAGGACCAGCTGTATTTCAATATCCAGAAAAACATGCGCCAGTTCGTCACCTATGGCGGCGGCGGCGCCTCGCCGTGGAGCTTGTCGAGCCAGGCCGCGTTCGACCTGTTCAAGCGCGATGCCAAGCCGGAAACGGCCCTCACCTATGAAGTGGGCGTGCGCGGCAGCCACGCCTTGAACCTGGGCGCCATCACGGCCATCGATGGCCAGGTCAACGTCTACCACGTCGATTTCAGCAACCGTTTGCTGCAGATCAGCCCAACCCCCGTGATTTCCTCCATCATAGGCGGCAACCCCGTGCTGGCCAACGTGGGCAGCGTGCGCACGGACGGCATCGATATCGCGGGTACTGTGCACTTCGGCAACAATTTCTCGTTCTACAATGCCCTTTCCTACAACCGCTCGCAGTACGCGGACAATTACAACAATGGCGCCGCGCTGGTACTGACGGCCGGCAAGAACGTGCCGGGCTCGCCGGAATGGCTGAACAAGTTTGTTGCTTCCGCGACGTTTGGCGATATCGAAGTGCAACTGACGGGAGACTATGTGGGCAAACGCTACGCGACGTACACCAACGATTTATCGGTCCCCAGCTACTTCCTGATGGGCCTGGGCGTGTCGGGCAAGCTGCCGGCCATGGCCAGCTGGCTGAAAAACCCGCGCTGGCGTGTCAACGTCAGCAACCTGGCCAACCGCGAAGGCTCGCTGAACGTGGTGGTCGGCGCGGCCGACAAGACCTATAACACCTTCCCGATTGCCCCGCGCCAGGGCTTCCTCACCTTGACGGCGGATTTCTGATGCGCACATCAATCTTGCCGCAACGGCATTTTTCGCGCCGCAGCTTCGTCCAGGCGGCCGTGGGCGGCCTGGCCCTGGCCGCCGCGCCCGGCTTTGCGGCCGGCCTGCTGGCTCCGCCACCGGCGCGGCCGCTGGTCTTCGCCCACCGCGGCGCCAGCGCCCTGCGCCCCGAGCATACATTGGCGTCCTACGCCAAGGCCATCCTCGACGGCGCCGACTACGTCGAGCCGGACCTGGTCGCCACGCGCGACGGCATCCTCGTGGCGCGCCATGAAAGCAATCTGATCGACACCACCGACGTGGCGCGCCGGCCTGAATTTGCCAGCCGGCGCGGCAAGAAGATGGTCGATGGCGAATGGCACGAAGGCTGGTTCGTCGACGACTTCACCCTGGCCGAACTGAAAACCCTGCGCGCCATCGAACGGCTGCCGAAAGTACGCACCGGCAACACCTTGTACGATGGACAATTCCAGATCCCGACCTGGGAAGAAATCATCGATTTTGTTGCAGCGCAATCAGCCGCCAGCGGACGCATCATCGGCCTCGTGCCGGAGCTGAAAAGCTCGACCTATTTCCGCGATGCGGGCCTGGCGCTGGAAGACCGTTTCCTCTCGACCCTGCTGGCGCACGAATACACGCGCCGTGCGCCGATCGAAATCCAGTCCTTCGAGGTGGCGAATTTGAAATACCTGCGCGAGAAGCTGGGACGGCGCGCCAACGTGCGCCTGATGCAGCTGGTGGTGGGTGGCGATATCCGCCCGATGGACGTGGCCAAGGCAGGCGGCAAGCTGACGTTCGGGCAAATGATCACGCCAGCCGGCCTGCGCGACATCGCCGCCTATGCGGACGTGGTGGCGCCGCCCACGCGAGCAATCATCGCGCTGGGCGCCGACCAGCGCCTGGCAAAACCTTCGTCCATCGTCGACGATGCGCACCAGGCGGGCTTGCTCTTGCATACGTGGACCTTCCGCCCGGAAAACCGTTTCCTGGCAGCTGACTTCCGCGACGGCAATGGCGAAAATGCGCGCAACGAAGCCGGTTCCGTGGCGGAAATGCGGCGCTACATCGAGACGGGACTCGACGGCTTTTTCAGCGACGATCCGGGTTTGGGACGCATCGCCGCAGGATAAACCGCAGGATAAACATTTAGTAACACATTCATTTTCAGGGCGTGGCCGATGGCTACGCCCTTATTATGCGTTTCTTGAATTTCTGAAATTGGAATTTGAAATTGGACGCATATCGCAAACTCCATTATTGTGCAATGCAACAACAGACCATTCATGGAGGGCATATGTCCACTTTTACCAACACCTACAGCAACGACAACGACAACTACTTCAGCAACCTGGGCCGCGCCACGCGCGCCTTCCTCGGCGCCCTGCTCGCTTCCAAGCCGTACAGCGAACTGGCACAGAAGGAAGTCATCGCCACGAACACCAGCACCAGCAACGTCGAAGAACAGCGCTATGTGCGCCCAAGCAAGCGCGACATCGCCCTGCTGAACTCGGAAGCGGCCCGTTACGAAAACCTGATGCCGAATCTGGCTTCGGAATTGCGTTTTCTGGCGTCGCGCGGATAAAAAACACTGAAAGGATTTTTATATGATATTTCTCGAAACCGCACTGATCGCTGTCGCCGTCGTGGTCACCAGCATCCATTTTTATCTGATCTCGACCGGCAAGGCCCGTTTCTGATCAGCAAGCAGCAAGGCAGCAGCACGCCGCGCCATGCGGCCAATCGTGTGCAGCAGTACAAGGTAACAAAGTAGTCATGTGACAGGTCAGCCTGGCAATCGGTCCAGGCTGGCAAGCGGGAAGTAGTTGGTAGTCAGTACTCAGTGTGGCGCAGCGGCGTCCACCGGCGTTTCCAGCAGTGGCGGGGTTTGTCCCTTGCGCACGATCTGCACGAAAATCTCATTCTGTTTGACCATGCCCAGCTCGTAGCGGGCACGCTCTTCGACGGCGCCCGTCCCATCTTTCAGGTCGCGCACTTCGGATTCGAGCTTGGCGTTGCGCGCCTTCAATTCCATATTCTTTTTATTCGCCACCGCCACTTGGGCTTCCATGTCGGCAACACGCAGCCAGCCGCCTTTGCCCAGCCAGAGGGGAAATTGAATCAACAGCAGCAGGGCTGCCAGGGCGAGCGTAATCAGGCGCATGGGGTATTCAGTTAACAAACCGGCCGGATATCTCCGGCCGGCCAGTGGGTTTTACATCAGCTTACTTCAGATTATAGAACGCATCGCGGCCAGGGTAGCTGGCGATGTCGCCCAGGTCTTCCTCAATACGCAGCAGCTGGTTGTACTTGGCCATGCGGTCCGAACGCGACATCGAGCCGGTCTTGATCTGCAGGGCGTTCGTGGCAACGGCGATATCGGCGATGGTCGAATCTTCCGTTTCGCCCGAGCGGTGCGAAATGACGGCCGTGTAGCCGGCGCGCTTGGCCATTTCGATGGCGGCGAAGGTTTCCGTCAGGGTGCCGATCTGGTTGATCTTGATCAGGATCGAGTTGGCGATGCCTTTCGAGATGCCTTCTTTCAGGATCTTGGTGTTGGTGACATACAGGTCGTCGCCGACCAGTTGCACTTTCTTGCCCAGTTCCGCCGTCAGAATCGCCCAGCCGTCCCAGTCGCCTTCATGCATCGCGTCTTCGATCGAGATGATCGGGTACTTGTCGCACCAGGTCGCCAGCAGGTTGGTGAACTCGGTAGCGCTCAGGCTCAGGCCTTCGCCTTCCATTTCGTACTTGCCGTTCTTGTAGAACTCGGACGCGGCGCAATCGAGGCCGATGGCGATCTGCGTGCCTGGCTCGTAGCCCGCTTCTTCGATGGCCTGGATGATCAGCTTGATGGCTTCTTCATGGTTGGCCAGCGATGGCGCGAAACCGCCTTCGTCGCCCACGTTGGTGTTCAGGCCCTTCTTGTGCAGGATCTTTTTCAGCGTGTGGAATACTTCCGCGCCGTAGCGGACGGCTTCCTTGAACGACGGGGCGCCCACGGGAATGATCATGAATTCCTGGATGTCCAGGTTGTTGTCGGCGTGTGCGCCACCGTTGATGACGTTCATCATCGGCACTGGCATCTGCATGGCGCCCGAACCGCCGAAATAGCGGTACAGCGGCAAGCCCGCTTCTTCGGCGGCAGCCTTGGCAACGGCCATCGAGACGGCCAGGATGGCGTTGGCGCCCAGGCGCGATTTGTTTTCCGTGCCGTCCAGGTCGATCAGGGTACGGTCCAGGAAAGCCTGTTCATTGGCGTCCAGGCCCATGATGGCTTCGGAGATTTCGGTATTGATGTTTTCGCATGCTTGCAGCACGCCCTTGCCGAAGTAGCGCTTGGCGTCGCCATCGCGCAATTCCACGGCTTCGCGCGAACCGGTCGAGGCACCCGACGGCACAGCCGCACGGCCCATCACGCCCGATTCCAGCAACACATCGCATTCGACGGTCGGGTTACCGCGCGAGTCCAGGATTTCGCGACCGATAATATCAACAATAGCACTCATGTCATTCTCCAAAGTTAAGCTTAACAGGGGGCTGCACACTGCGTTCTGATGCGCAATTGCACAAAGGGGGCAAAGAAACTCCCGGCGGGAACGATCTGGCCGGGAGCTGTCTTACGGGTAATACTGTCGCGATCGACCGCGTTATTCCGCAGCGGCGTTGGCTTCTTTGTGCGCCAGCGCTGCCTTGATGAACGAGGTAAACAACGGATGGCCGGTGCGTGGCGTCGACTTGAACTCAGGATGGTATTGCACGCCCATATACCATGGGTGGGCATTTTCACCCGTGCGTGGCAATTCCATGATTTCGCACAAATCTTCGCTCGGCGTGCGGGCCGACACGATCAGGCCAGCCGTTTCGACACGGGCCAGGTAGTGATTATTGGCTTCGTAGCGATGACGGTGACGCTCGGTCACCACGCTGCCGTAGATCTCGGCGGCGAGGGTGCCCGGATTGACGGCGCAGGTCTGCGCGCCCAGGCGCATGGTACCGCCCAGGTCCGAGTTTTCATCGCGCAACTCGACTTTACCATCGTGGTTTTGCCACTCATTGATCAGTGCAACGACAGGTTGATCCGTATCAAGGTCGAACTCGGTCGAATTCGCGTTCGGCATGCCTGCCTTGTTGCGCGCGTATTCGATCAGGGCCACTTGCATGCCCAGGCAGATGCCCAGGTAAGGGATCTTGTTTTCACGGGCGAACTGGGCCGCCTTGATCTTGCCTTCCACGCCGCGCTTGCCGAAGCCGCCCGGTACCAGGATGGCATCGTACTTGCCCAGGTTCTCGCAACCGGTCGTTTCGATTTCTTCCGAATCGATGTACTCGATGTTGACGCGGCTTTCCGTGTGGATGCCGGCGTGGCGCAGCGCTTCGATCAGCGACTTGTACGACTCGGTCAGCTCGACATACTTGCCGACCATGCCGACGGTCACTTCCGCCTTCGGATGCTCCATCGTGTAGATCAGCTTGCTCCAGATCGACAGGTCGGCCGGTGCCGGATCGAGGTCCAGCGCGTCGCAGATGATCTTGTCGAGGCCCTGGTCGTGCAGCATTTGCGGCACTTTGTAGATGGTGTCGACGTCCCACACGGAAATGACGGCCTGCTCTTCGATATTCGAGAACAGCGAGATTTTCGCGCGTTCGTCTTCCGGGATGGCGCGGTCGGCGCGGCACAGCAGCGCATTCGGCATGATGCCGATTTCGCGCAGCTTTTGCACCGAGTGCTGGGTCGGCTTGGTTTTCAGTTCACCGGCCGAGGCGATGTAAGGCACCAGGGTCAGGTGGACGAAAGCCGTGTTCTTGCGGCCGGCGCGCAGGCTCAGCTGACGCGCCGCTTCCAGGAATGGCAGGGATTCGATATCGCCGACAGTGCCGCCGATTTCGCACAGGGCCACGTCGTAGCCTTCGGCGCCACGGCGGATGTAATCCTGGATTTCATTGGTGATATGCGGAATCACCTGCACGGTCTTGCCCAGATATTCGCCCCGGCGTTCCTTGCGGATCACCGATTCATAGATCTGGCCAGTGGTGAAGTTATTCACCTTTTTCATGCGGGTGGAAATGAAGCGCTCGTAGTGACCGAGGTCGAGGTCGGTTTCGGCCCCGTCATCGGTGACGAATACTTCACCGTGTTGCATAGGGCTCATCGTGCCAGGATCGACGTTGATATACGGGTCGAGCTTGAGCATGGTGACTTTAAGGCCGCGCGATTCGAGGATCGCGGCGAGGGAGGCGGCGGCAATCCCTTTTCCAAGGGAAGACACAACGCCACCAGTGACGAAGACAAATTTGGTCATTGCAGATGGTGCCGAACGGCACGTGCGGGAAATTGAAATTATACACTAAAGCCCGCCTGCGTCGCTCCCCGCGCGCGGAAATTTGCGGCAAATACCGACTATCCCTCCCCCTCCTGCTGTCTACGCACAACAAAATTGCAAGCTGGCAATAATTGAAATATTTCCAATTCCATACTTTGTGTGGGCGAGCGAACAGACCCTGCCGCACCCTGGCGGCAGACTGGCATTTTCAACAGGAGGTCCATCATGAGCTACGAAGAACGCGACGCCTACGGCATGTATGTCAACCGCGGCCACAAAGGTCCCGGCCCCGAACTGATGGGTGCCGACACCCTGATCGGCGACCATGTGCACAACGCCAAGGATGAACATCTGGGCGAAATCAAGGAAATCATGATCGACATGCGCAGCGGCAAAATCGCCTACGCCGTCATGTCGCACGGCGGTGTCTTCACCATCGGCGAAAAGCTGTTCGCCGTGCCGTGGGAAGCGCTGCTGCTCGACACCGTCAACAAGCGCTTCACCCTCAACGTCGACAAGGAGCGCATCGAAAACGCGCCCGGCTTCGATACGGATAACTGGCCGAACATGGCCGATACCACGTGGGTGAACTCCATTCACAGCTATTATGGAACGACACCACGCGAGTATTAATTCACCCCAAGCGCAGGGCCGGGGTCGTACCCTGAGGGTACGACCCCAGTATTTGCACTTGGGTTTGACTAGAACCGGTACTCCAGCCCCGCTACATACGTCCTGCCCCGCGCCGTGCTCAGCGGCGTGTTGTCCTGCGACTGGGACGGCATCGAGTTCAAACGGTTCAGCGCTTCCGAGAAATCCTTGTTCATGGCGTTTTGCACGGACAGGCGCAGGAACAGATTTTTCGTCACCTGCCAGCTCGCATACAAGTCGATCACGGCCGGGATCTTTGGATTCTCGGCCTTGAGCACTTCGCCCGTCGCTTCATCGGCTTCATTGTCCGGCGACAGGCGGCGGTTCGAGCCCGTGTGCTTGAGGATGGCGCCCACTTCCAGCTTGTTGTCCAGCAAGCGCGTACCCACGTCGAGGTTGTAGTACACGCTGGGCAGCTCGCTGATGTCAGCCGCGCCAAACCAGGCGCTGGCGATCGAGGTGGGCTGGCGCGTCGTTTCGCGTGTGTACGACAGGCGCGCATAGGCCGGCCCCAGCTGATACTGCGCTTCCAGTTCCCATCCGCGCGAGTACACGGGCGTGGTCGAGTTGATGTAGATATACATGTTCGTCATGTAGTCATCCACATTCTGCCAGTCGTTGGCCAGCACTTCCGCGATATTGCACTTGCGGCCGCGGTCGCACACGAGGAAGGACTGGCTGGTGATATAGCCGTCGATCTTGCTTTTGAAATACAGAGCCTTGAAGTTCAGCACGTCATTCTTGCTCAGCAAGCCATGCAAGCTGGAATTGAAACCCAGCTGGTAGGTCGTCGCTTTCTCGCCCTTCAGGAAAGGATTCATCGAGGCCCCGCCGTCATTCGAGAAAAATACTTCCTGTGGATTCGGCCCGCGCATGGTGCGCTCGGCGCTGGCAAATGGCTGGAACCACGGCGTCACTTGCGCGGAAACGAGCAGCGAAGGACTGATGCCGTGCTCCTTGAGCGCAATATTGCTCGCCCCTTGCGGGAAACACTGCACGCGCGGATCGCAGGCGGGCTTATAGCCGGTCAAATCAAAGTGCGTGGTGTTGAGACCCGCACTGACCTGAACAATGCCGCGGTTGTATTGCAGGCCCGCATACAGGCTGCTGATCTTTTGCACGCCCTCGGGGCCAAACGTATTGTTTTCAATCGATTGCTGGTTCGCGTCCGGATTGTCCGGATCATCGACCAGGCTTTCCACGTGCTTGCTGTATTTATTGCGCATCAGCTTGCCGCCGATGGTCACCAGCGCGTCGCCACCGGCCAGTTTGAAGCTGCTGGTGTTGTTGATGTCGATGGCGTCGGCGCGGTTGGCCGCATTCGTGTTGATGAAATTGGTCAGCGCCTCGGGCATGTATTTCTGGTTGCCGCGGCTGCTGCTGGCCACCACATTGAGGTCGATCAATTCCGAAAACGGCGTGTAGTGATATTTCACGTAGTAGTCATTGCTCTGGATATCGCGGCGCGTAAACGTGTTGCGGTAATCGCGCGCCGACAGTTCCAGCGCATGGAAGTCGCTCAACTTGAGATCCAGCTTGAGCAGTTGCGACTTGGGTTTCTGCTTGTAATAGCGGTTGTAGCCGAAACCGAATTCCTCGCTGTTGACGCCCTTGGCATTCTTGTAGTTGTTGCCGATCACGCTAGCGCTCGTGGCGGCCATGAAGCCCACGCTGCCGCCATCGAAGGCGGGGTTTTTCATGGCCACGGCCAGCATGGCGCTGCGTCCCACGCCGTTATTGCCGGTCGACATTTTCGTGCGCGCCCCCGTTTTTTCACCGGAGAAGACCACGTCATCGACGCCGATGGTGCGGAAATTGGCGCTGCCGGCCAGCGCATTGACGCCGTCGCCGCCGACGACATTGCCGCGTGACACATCCACGCCGATGATGAAGTTCGGGTCGATCAGGGCGCCGAACTGGCTGCTGGGCACGCCGCCGTGCGACACGGATGACGGCGCGCTGCCATAGTAATTCTGGCTCACGCCATCGACCATCATGTTGACGCGCCCCAGGCCCGACAGGCCGCGGATGTTGACGCTGACGGCGCCCTGCGCCGGATCGATCTGGGTAAACGTGCCCGGCATGCTGCGCACGATCTGATCGACGCTCTGCAAGCGCGTATCGGCCCCGCGCGCACTGACGGCGCCCGGTTTCTCCAGCGCCTGCTGTTCCGCCGGGACAGTTTCACCCGACACATTCAGCGGCGAAAATTCCACCTTGCCACTGTCTTGCGCCTGCTGCGCCCATGCCTGCTGCGCGAGCAAAGCCATGCAGATGCCCACGGCCTGCGTCATTGTCTTGATATGCATACACCCTCGATTTCTTATGTGATTGAAAAATTCAGCTGGCGCCGTGACCGTTCCCGGCATCGAGCTTGAACGACACGGGCAAGGTGACCGTCACCGTGCCCTGTCGCAATACGCTGGCGGGCGGCGCCGGCAGCGGCTGCGCGCGCTGCAGCACTTGCAAGGCTTCGCGGTCAAGCAGCACCGTGCCCGACGAGGTGACCAGTTCGCTGGCCAGCAATTTGCCGTCGCGGTCCACCTGGAAGCGCACCCAGGCGACGCCAGCCTTCTTGCGCTGGCGCGCGTCGCCCGGATAGCGCTTGAAGTGCGCCAGGTGGCCGAGCACCTGGCTTTGCCAGCTGGCGGGCGCCGCGCTGGCGGGCGGCGTATCGCTGTTGAACGGCGCCGCCTGCGGACCGCGCACGGGGCTTGGCGCCGGTGTGGCGCTACTGCTGGCCTGCGCAGGCACAGACGCTTCCTTCGCGGCATCCTTGCCGGGATCGGGCGACGGACTGGCCGCTGCCTTGGTGTCTTTTTCCGCGGCGACGATGTCCGGCGCGGCGGCGCGTGCCAGCACCGGCAAGGCTTCCTGCCGGACTGCACTCTTGGGCGGCCGTGCGGCGCTGGACGCGGCCGACTGGCGCACGCCCACGGCATGCGCCACCCGCGTTTCCGGCGACATCGCTTGCGCGGCAAAGACCAGCATCACGCTGGCCGCCGGGTTGGCGGGCGCCACGGTGACGGGTTGCCAGCTGGCCCACAGCAGCAGCGCCAACGCGGCGGCCACCACGAGCGACGTGGCGATGCCCCAGTTCAATGCAGGGCGCGGATTCACCCGCCCTCCCGGCCCACCAGGCCCACTTTCAGATAGCCGGCCTGGCGCAGAGCGTCCATGACGCCCAGCACGTCTTCATACGCGGCTTGCTTGTCGGCCTGGAAAAACAGCGTGCGCTGGCGGTCGCCACCCGTCTGGGCGTCGAGCAGGCTGCCCAGCTGCTCGCGCGCCACGGGCGACTCGCCCAGGTACAGGCTGTGGTCGGCTTTCAGGGAAACGAACAGCGGTTTTTCGGGACGCGGTTCGGGCTTGGCCGTGGCGGCAGGCAAGTCGATTTTCAGGTCGACGGTGGCCAGCGGCGAGACCACCATGAAAATGATCAACAGCACCAGCATCACGTCGATGAAGGGCGTGACATTGATCTCGCTCAACTCCGGCATGTCGGCCGTGTCGTCGTCCGACGAAGGAAACAGGGACGCCATGGCTCAGGCCTGCTGGCGCATGTCGAGGTCGCGGCTCAGCATCAGCAGCACTTGCGCGGAAGCGGCGCGCAGCTGCGCCTTGTACTGGTTGATGCCGCGGCTGAGCACGTTGTAGATGACGACGGCGGGTATCGCCGCCACCAAGCCCAGGGCGGTCGCCAGCAAGGCTTCCGCAATGCCGGGCGCGACTGTCGCCAGATTCGTGCTCTGGCTGACGGCGATGCCGATAAAACTGTTCATGATGCCCCACACGGTGCCGAACAGGCCGACGAACGGCGCCACGGCGCCGATGCTGGCCAGCAGGCCGATGCCTTGCGTCATGCTGCGTACATTGTGCGCGATCCACTGCTCCTGACGAAAGCCAGCCCGCTCCTTCAGGGCCGCCGCCGGTGCATTGGCGTGCGACAACTTCAGTTCCTGCTGCACGTCGCCGAGCAGCTGCTGCGCCAGCATGGACGCCCCGCTCTTTGCTGCCGCGTCCGGCAAGGAGATCGCCGTCTTCAGCACAGCGACGGCTTGCGCAGCCGCGCGCCTGGCTTGCAGCAAACTGGCGCCTTTCACCAGCAAGACCACCCAGGTAGCCAGCGCGGCGCCCAGCAAGCCGATGAGCACGCTTTTGACGACCTGGTCTGCGGCGAAAAACATGCCCAGCGGCGACATGTCATGCGGCAAGGCGGACGCTTGCGCGGTGGCGTGACAGAAGGAAAGAACGGCACCGCAGCTGGCGGCTTTAAGACAAGAGATACGCATGAGAACTTTGACAGGTAACAGGCATGGCTGCGCCAACGGCGCGCACGCGCATGCAAAAAAAACGGACGGACTACCTGGCTGCTGCGGGGGAGCTTGCTGGGGGAGAATGCCGGGCAGAACGCCCGGCGGACATACAAAAAATTATTTGGCGCTGGCAACGGCAGGTGCAACAACCGGCGTGAACCAGACGAAATCGGCCTGCGGCGCCAGCACCGTGGCGCCCTGCTGTGCCAGCACCAGCACCAGCGGCGTCGGGCCGCCCGTCAAGTCCTGCACGTGCAGCGGCACGCCCAGGTCCTTGTGCGCATGGTAGGCGCCGGCGATCAGCACGGCCGGCGCGGGCGCTGCCAGCAGGCGCTCGGCCATGCGGCGGTCGCGCTGCTGCTGCACCGACAGCATGGCGGCCAGACGCGGTTCGTCGATCTGGTTGTCGTGCATGACGCGGATGATGTCCTTCAATTTGTCATGCACCTTGGCATCGTTGGCCAGGTTCGAGTGCTTGCCCTGCACGGCCGGCTTGTCGATAAACAGTTGCTTGATCTCGCTGCGGTCCAGGTTGGCCGACCAGACGGGATACGGCGCGCGCATCACGGTCATGACCAGGTCGCCATACTGCTCCCACTTCCAGTTACGCTGCCACGCCAGCAGCTCGGCCACGTGCTCTGGGCGCACGACGGGATCCGTCTGCAGCCATGGCTTGACCTTGTCCACCTTGGCTTGCTGGTCCGGATTCAGCATTTCCAGCAGCACGCTGCCTTGCGGACGCTGGCCCTGCAGTTGCTGCAACAGCCATTGTTCGATCTGATGATGGCTGAGCTGGTCATGCTGTTCGCCGACGATGACCCGCGGCGCGGCGGCCAGCTGGGCCAGCAATTGTTCGGCAGTCAAGCGCTGGCCGCTGCGCAGGTCGACGATCTCGCCCAGCTGGCGCACGTCTTGCGCAGTAGCGGGCGCGGCGGCGGTCGCGCCGGATCCGTTGACGGGTGCGACGCTGCTGCAAGCGCTCAGGGCCAGTACGCAGGCGGGCAGGACGGCGGCGAAGGACAGGGGAAATCTCATGGGCATGGCCTTTCGGGTGGAAGCACGCATTGCAAAATAACTACTGGCGGGCATTTTAATGGAAATGATTCTCATTTACAACCAATGCACGGCACGCCATGAAAATTTTTTACAACTGGCAAAAATCAACGCTGGCGCCCGGCGCCCCCGATCTGTGCATGAGGACGTGCCTTCAGCAAAGGAACGGAAGCGGCCAATTCGGACCGATCCAGGAAAAAAGCACGGTTATCAGCAAGTTTCCCGATCATAAAATCAATAAAAGTCCTCACCCGCAGTGACTGTTCCGCTCGATGCCCGTAATAGATATAGATGGCGCCGCACTCGCTGACATGCTGCATGAGCAAAGGCACAAGCCGGCCGCTGCGGATATGTGGCATGGCCTCGAAACTACCTAGTTGTCCAATACCAAGACCCGATAACACAGCCTGTGTCTCCATCGCGGTGTCATTCACGCAAATGACTGCCGGGATGTCCCGATGCACAATCTCGTCGCCGATCTGAAACTGCCATTGCGCAACCTTGCCTGTATTTGCCCACCGATAGCCGGTGCAGCTGTGCTGGCTCAGTTCGTCTATCGTTTGAGGTGCGCCGTGGCGTTGGATGTAGTCTGGCGATGCGCAAACGATCAACTGGATGGGCATGAGCCGCCGCGCAATCGCCCCTGCCGAAGGCGGCGGCCCTCCCCGGAAACCCACATCGGCGCGTCCGCTCACCAGGTCGGTGAACTGGTCATCGAGCTGGATGTCGAGTTGCACTTTGGGATTATGCTGCTGAAATAATTCAAAAAATTGCCAAAGCACCGAAAGCCCCAGCGACCGGGGAGCGTTGATGCGCAATATCCCGTTGACCTCTTCCTTGGACCGGCGCGCTTCGTCGAGGGACGACGACAGTATGGCAAGTGCCGGTTTCACGCTATCGAACAAGCGCTGGCCCTCTTCCGTCAAACTCAGCTTGCGCGTGGTCCGATGGAACAGGCGCACGCCAAGTGATTTTTCCAGCTGGATCACCGACTGGCTGGCCGCCTGTGGCGAAATGCCCTGGTCAATGGCCGCGCGCCGCAGGCTGCCCAGCGTTGCCGTGCGGACGAAGATGGTAATGGCGCGGATATCATTCATGGAGCGATGATGATTAGCAAGTTTTAGTTGATTATCATTCTAGCATTTGACCACTAGTTCATGCTAATTTTTGCTTTTATCATTCGCCCTTTAAACACCTCGGGAGCAGAATGATGAATAACGTTCAACAGCATGAATTCAAGCGCGTCTGGTTGATCACCGGTGCATCAAGAGGCATCGGCGCATTGATTGCAGAGGCGGCACTGGCGGACGGCAATGCGGTGGTCGCAACCGGGCGTAACGTCGCCGCGATCGTCGAGCGGCTTGGCAGCTGCGCCGCGTTGTTGCCGCTTGCGCTAGACGTGACGAATGAGGAACAAACCAGGCAGGGTGTGCGCGTTGCGCTGGAACATTTTGGGCGTATTGACGTGCTCGTCAATAATGCGGGCTTCGGTCTGCTGGCTGCCGTGGAAGAGTCTGGCGATGCGGATGTGCGACGGATGTTTGACACGAATGTCTTCGGCTTGCTGAACGTGACGCGCGCCGTGCTGCCGGCAATGCGCGCGCAGCGTTCCGGTCACGTGATCAATATTTCATCGATAGGCGGCTATCAGGCTGCGGCAGGATTCGGGGTGTATTCATCGACAAAATTTGCCGTCGAAGGCATCACCGAGGCCATGCATACCGAGCTCAAGCCACTGGGAATTCACGCCACTGTCGTCGAGCCAGGCTATTTCCGCACCGATTTCTTGGATGCATCGTCGCTGCTCGTAGCGCCCGATGAAATTGAGGATTACGCGGCGACTTCAGGCGCCGTGCGCAAACAGGCGTTGGCGCTTAACCACAATCAGCCCGGTGATCCCCAAAAATTGGCGGCCGCCATGCTCCGCCTTGCAGACACGCCCCATCCACCACTGCGTCTTCCCATGGGCACAGACACGCTGGCTGCGATTGCCGAAAAAAACGCCTTTGTGGCACAGGAAATGGATATGTGGCGCGACCTCTCCGCATCTACGGATTTTCCCGCCTGACAGAGCTTGACCGGGGTGGGCCATGCCTGAATTTTCCCATATGGACAATTCGCGGGCTACTCCGTACCTGATTCTTGAAACCACCTTGATATATCGCGTACGCAGGCGAGGAATAAAGCATGAGCACATCTGATTCTGTTGTCAAAGTTTTCCACCATCACCTACGGCGGATGTCCGGACGCGATCCGCACGAACCACACCGCGTCGCATCGTCCCTGGAATTGTTATTCGACCTGACTTTCGTCACATGCTTTGCGTTTGCCGCCGCCCAGTTCGCACACGCGCTCGCGGCAGGCCATTACGCCAGCGCGCTCATCGGGTTTGGCTTCGCCAGCCTCTGCATCTGCTGGGCCTGGTTCAATTTCACGTGGTTTGCATCCGCCTACGACACTGACGACTGGATTTTCCGCATCACCACAATGGTACAGATGACGGGCGTGCTGGTGCTGGCGGTAGGCTTGCCGCGCCTGTTCTCTTCCCTCGAACACGGCCAGCAGCTGGATAATTCGGTGATGGTACTCGGCTACGTGATCATGCGCGTGGCGCTGATATTTCAATGGTTGCGGGCAGCGAGGCAAGACCTCGCGCGGCGCCGCGCGTGCCTCACCTATGCCGCCGCCATTGCGATTGCCCAGATAGGCTGGATAGCGATTATTCTTTTCCCTTTCTCGATGGACGTGACCATGACCCTGGCTGCCCTCTGGTTTCTCATCGAGTTTGCCGGCCCCGTGCTGGCGGAGCGCAAGGATGGCGGTACGCCCTGGCACGCGGAGCACATTGCCGAACGCTACAGCCTGTTCGCCATCCTTGCCTTGGGTGAAGGACTGGTCGGTACGGTCGCGACCTTGTCTGCCGAAATGGAGCACCAGGGCTGGACGCTGGAAACGGCACTCGCTTGCATTGCAGGCGTCGGGCTGACCTTTGGCATGTGGTGGGTGTACTCCATTCTACCGTCGGCGCATGTGCTGCACGTGCATCGCTCACGCGCTTTCATCTGGAGCTATGGGCAGATATTGATCATTGCATCTATTGTGGCAACGGGCGCGGGTCTTGACGTCGCGGCGAACCTGATTGAAAACAAGGCCCATATCGGCACACTCCCGGCCCTGCTCGCCACCGCGATTCCCGTGACCATTTTTCTCGCCTTGATTTATGCGCTCCACTATTTTCTTGTGCGCCGCTACGATCAACTGCATCTATGGCTTCTGCTCGCAACAGCTGCCGTCATCGCGACGGCGATCATGGCGGCGATCTTTGGCGCGAATATCGTTGAATGCCTCGGCATTCTGCTCTTTGCACCGGTCATCACGGTCGTCGGCTATGAGGTACTGGGACATCGTCACCAGGGTGACATGCTCACGTCCCACTAGTGGCAGGGTCGCCGGCAGGCAAGCCCGATCAGCGCGGCTGATGCGAGAGTCCACCGATAAAATCCCCGGGCGCGGGGTAGAATAAAAAAAACGGAGGACTCGCGTGAATCAAACTGACCAGTTGGCGGTACTGAAAAAACCGCTGCCCGCATCCCTTGCTGCCGTACTTTCCCTGATCTTTGCCGACCGCTTTTCCATGACGCAAGCCATGCGTGCACACCATGGCCGCGACGAGTCGAGCTATCCGCCCATGCTGCCGGACGCCGTCATCTTCGCCCATTCCACCGAGGAAGTGGCGGCCGCCGTCAAGCTGTGCAGCGCACACGACGTGCCCGTCATCGCCTATGGCAGCGGCACCTCGCTTGAAGGCCACGTGCTGGCCTTGCATGGCGGCGTGACGATTGATCTGTCGCAAATGCACCAGATGGTGGCAGTGCATAGTGAAGACTTGACGGCCACCGTGCAGGCTGGCGTGACGCGCAAGCAACTGAACGAAGAAATCCGCGACACGGGCCTGTTTTTCCCCATCGACCCGGGCGCCAATGCCTCGCTGGGCGGCATGGCCGCCACGCGTGCCTCGGGCACGAACGCCGTGCGCTACGGCACCATGCGCGAAAACGTGCTGGCCCTGACGGTGGTGACGGCCGATGGGCGCATCATCAAGACGGGGACCAGGGCGAAAAAATCGTCGGCCGGCTACGACCTGACGCGCTTGTTCGTCGGCAGCGAAGGGACGTTGGGCATCATCACGGAAGTGACGGTCAAACTGTATCCGCTGCCGGAAGCGATCTCGGCCGCCGTGTGCTCGTTCCCCGGCACGGGCGAAGCCGTCAGCGCCGTGATCCAGACCATCCAGATGGGTATTCCTGTGGCGCGGGTCGAGTTTCTCGATGAAAATGGCGTGAAAGCCATCAATGCCTACGACAAGATGGCGCTGCCGGAGAAACCCTTGTTGCTGTTTGAATTTCACGGCACGCCGGCCAGCGTGGCCGAGCAAGCGCAGCTGGTGCAAGCCATCACGGCGGAACACGGCGCCAGCGATTTCGAATGGGCCAGCCACCCCGAAGACCGCTCGCGCCTGTGGGCCGCGCGCCACAACGCGTATTTCGCGCTACTGCAGATGCGCCCCGACAGCCGCGCCATTTCCACCGACTGCTGCGTGCCGATTTCGCGCCTGGCAGAATGCATCCTCGCCACCAAGGCCGATTGCGAAGCGCAGGGCCTCGTCTACGCCATCATCGGCCACGTCGGCGACGGTAATTTCCACGTGCAGATGCTGGTCGATCCCGATGACCCGGCCGACATCGCGCGCGCGGAAAAGGTCAACAGCGACATGGTCACGCGCGCCATCGGCATGGACGGCACCTGCACGGGCGAACACGGCGTGGGCATGCACAAGATGGCCTTCCTCGTGGAAGAACATGGCGAGGGCGCCATCGACACCATGCGCGCCCTCAAGCACGCGCTCGATCCGAAGAACATCATGAATCCGGGGAAGATCGTGCGCTGGTAATCAGGCAGTCAATTCCATGCGCATCGGCACGAAAGCAATCCCGCCCTCCTCCACCTTCGGCCCCGTGGCGACAAAGCCCAGGCTGGTGTACAGGGGCAAGGCATACATCGAGGAGTTGACGGTAAAGGCCGTCACATCGCCTTTGGCCAGCGACGCATCGCGGGCGGCCTGCCACAAACGGCGCGCCATGCCGCGCCGGTGCATGGCGCGCGGCACGAACATGTGGAACAGATGCGTGTTGTCGCGCATCGCCACCACGCCAGCCAGTGCGCCGTCGATATACGCGAGCTGATACGCGTAGCGCGACTGCGACAGATAACCTTCGATGGCTGGCTGGCGGCAATGTTCGATGAACTTTTCCGCCCCCGCGCCATCCGGGTGCAGGGTCAAAAAGGGCATCAGGTCGTCGATCAGGGCGACGATGGCGGACGCGTCGGCAACCAGGGCGGGACGCAGTATCGGTTCGGGCAAAGTAGTCATATAACAATCATGCCATCAGCTGGATAATGTTGACAAGCATCAACAGAAATCCCGGCTGCTGGTGCGCAAGCGTCCCAGCAAATGCGACATGTCGACCAGGCGCTTGGCCACCAGGTTGCGCACGATACCCTCGCGCTGCCACACGCCGTACACGCCCAGCAGCGGCGCGCTCAGCACTTCGCGCCGCTGGCTTTCCACCAGGTCGGGCCAGACGATGACGTTGACGGTGCCCGTCTCGTCTTCCAGTGTCATGAAGATCACGCCCTTGGCCGTGCCCGGACGCTGGCGCACGGTGACGATGCCGCAGGCGCGTGCCAGCTGGCCATCCGTGTAGCTGGCCAGCGCGGACGCGGGCAGGAAACGCTGCTCCAGCAATTGCCTGCGCAGCAGCGCCAGCGGGTGGCGACCCAAAGTCAGGCCTTGCGCGCGGTAATCGCTGACGATGCTCTCGCCTTCCGTCGGTGCGGCCAACACGGGCAAGTCTTCCTCTTGCGTGGTGACGCGCAGCAAATCCCTGTCGGGCACGGCGCCGGCCGCCTGCCATAAGGCCTCGCGCCGGTGGCCGGCCAGCGCGTGCAGGGCGTTGCCGGCTGCCAAGACCTGCAAGTCATGACGGTCCAGGCCGCCACGGCGGGCCAGGTCGGCCACGTCGACAAAAGCGGCCATGGCGCGCGCATCCTCGATGCGCAGGGCCGCCTCGGCGCGCATGCCGAACAGGCTGTTCAAGCCCAGGCGCACGGCGGGCGCCGCGCCCTGCCCGTCTTCCAATGCCGCTTCCCAGCCGCTGATGGCCACGTCGACGGGCAGCACGTGCACGCCATGCCGGCGACCATCCTGCACCAGTTGCGAGGGACTGTAAAAGCCCATGGGCTGGCTGTTGAGCAAGGCGCACAGAAAGGCGGCAGGTTCGTGGCATTTCAGCCAGGAACTGGCGTACGTCAGCAGGGCGAAACTGGCCGCGTGCGACTCGGGAAAACCGTATTCGCCAAAGCCCTCGATCTGGCTGAAGATGGCCTCGGCAAACTTTTTTTCATAGCCATTGTCCACCATGGCATCGACGATGCGGTCATGGTAATTGTTCATGCCGCCCTTGCGCTTCCAGGCCGCCATGGCGCGCCGCAACTGGTCCGCCTCGCCGGGCGTGAAATCGGCGGCGATGATGGCCACCTGCATCACTTGCTCCTGAAAAATCGGGATACCCAGGGTGCGTCCCAACGCCTTTTCCAGACCCTTCGGATAGTCGACCGGTTCTTTCTGCTGGCGCCGCTGCAGATACGGATGCACCATGCCGCCCTGGATGGGGCCGGGACGCACCAGCGCCACCTCGATGACGAGGTCGTAGAATTCACGGGGGCGCAACCGGGGCAGCATGCTCATCTGGGCGCGCGACTCGATCTGGAACACGCCGATGGTGTCGGCCTGGCACATCATGTCGTAGGTGGCGGGGTCTTCGGCGGGAATATCCTGCAGGCGGAATTCCTCGCCGCGCCGCGCCCCCACCAGCTCCAGGGCGCGGCGCAGGGCCGACAACATGCCCAGCGCCAGCACATCGACCTTCATCAAGCCCAGCTCCTCGAGGTCATTCTTGTCCCACTCGATGACGCTGCGCTCGGCCATGCTGGCGTTTTCAATCGGCACCAGTCGCGACAATTTTCCTTGCGCAATCACAAAGCCGCCCGGATGCTGCGACAGATGGCGGGGAAAACCCAGCAGTTGCTGCGCCAGGCCGGCCCACTGCTGCGACAATGCCGCCTCCGGGTCGAGCCCGCATTCGGCCAGGCGCTCCAGCAGATCGCGCTTGCCGTCGAACCAGCGATGCGCCTTGGCCACTTTTTCCACGATGGCCAGGTCGATCCCCAGCGCCCGGCCGCTGTCGCGCAAGGCGCTCTTCGGCCGGTAGCTGATCACCACGGCCGCCAGCGCGGCCCGCTCGCGGCCATATTTGCCATAGATATATTGAATCACCTCTTCGCGCCGCTGGTGCTCGAAGTCGACGTCGATGTCGGGCGGCTCGTTGCGTTCGCGCGACATGAAGCGCCCGACCAGCGAGTTGCCGCGCGCCGGGTCCACTTCCGTGATGTGCAGGCAATAACAGACGGCCGAATTGGCGGCCGAGCCCCTGCCCTGGCACAGGATATTTTGCGAGCGGGCAAAGCGCACGATGTCGTACACGGTCAAAAAGTACGCTTCATACGACAGCTCGGCGATCAGTTCCAGTTCCTGCTCGATCTGCTCCTGCACGTTGGCCGGAATACCCAGCGGAAAGCGGCTGCGCGCGCCCGCATACGTTTCTTCGCGCAGATAGGTCGCCGGCGTGTGGCCGTGCGGCACCAGCTCGACTGGATAGTCATAGCGCAGGCTGTCGAGGGAAAATGTGCACTTCTTGGCGATGCGCACGGTTTCCGCCAGCGCCTGCCGCGGATACACATTGGCCAGGCGCAGACGCGCGCGCAGATGCTGCTCCGCGTTTTGCGCCAGCGCGTAGCCGCACTCATCCACCGACTTGCCCACGCGGATCGCGCACAGGGTGTCGAGCAGGGGCTTGCGCGAACGCACGTGCATGCACACATGGCCCACAGCCACCACGGACAAGCCCAGCGCCTGCGTCGCCTCCTGCACGGCGCTGCGGTGCGCGTCATCCTGCGCCCGCTGCAGCAGGTTCAGGCCGATCCAGCTGCGCTCGCCGCCAAAGGTGGCCGCCATCCACGCGCCCTGCGCGCGCACGGTTTCCGGCTGGGCCGGATAGCTGGGCAGCAAGATCATCAGGCAGCCGGGCAGTCCCCGCAAATGGGCAAACTCGGCCGAAGGCGCGGCAAAATCGTCTGGCGTCAGCAAATAGCGCCCCTTGGCCGCCCGCGTGCGCGCCATCGTGATCAGTTCCGACAAGTTGCCATAACCGTCGCTGTCGCGCACCAGCGCCAGCAGGGACAGGGCCGGACTGCCGTCGGCCTGCGTCAAGTGAAAATGCGCGCCGACAATCAAGGGGAAACCAGCCCGCTTGGCCGTCGCATGCGCGCGCACGACACCCGCCAGCGAGCACTCGTCGGTAATGGCCAGCCCCTTGTAGCCAAGCTGGACGGCGCGCGCCACCAGCTCTTCCGCATGCGAGGCCCCATGCAGGAAGCTGAAATTGCTCAGGCAGTACAACTCAGCATACTCGGGTAAGACGGCGCCCCACATGATCTACCTCAATACTGTATATAAACACAGTATATTATACTCATCTGGAATACGGCTTCTCGGTTATGCTGGTGTTTTACCTTGCGCATCGCCCGCCATGATCGTCCATCTCTTGAAATGTTTCGGCGCCGCACCCGGTGGCGGCAATGCGGCGCTGGTCGTGGAAAACGACGGCAGCAGCGAAACGGCGCGCCAGCAATTCGCCCGCGAGCGCCAGGTCAGCGCCTGCGTCTTCATCGACCGGCAGGCGGACGGCGCGGAGGGATGCCTCGTGCTCGACTATTTTTATCCGCACACGCGCAGTCCGCTGTGCCTGCACGCCACCCTGGCGGCCGCGCATGTGCTGCTGACGGCGCCTGGCGCGCCAGCAACCCTGACGGTCACCACGGCCATGCGCGGACAAGCCTTGCAGCTGGTGTACAACGCAGCCGGTCTGTTTATCGGCCTGGCGCCGCAGCCGGCACCGCTCGTCATGCTGGAAAAATATGTGCCGTCCGAACTGATGGGACAGCACATGCACTTGCTGTCACCGCCCGTCATCGCCTCCGTCGGCAGTCCGAAACTGCTGCTGGAAGTGGCCGACCGCACCACCCTGCGCGCGCTGCGGCCGAACCTGGAACTGATCGCCGACTGGAGCGCTTTACATCAAATCAATGGCTGCTATGCGTATTGCCGCACGGGTGAGCACGAGTACGAGGGGCGCAACTTCAACCACCTCGATCCGGCACTGGAAGACAGCGCCACAGGCGTGGCGGCAGGCGCGCTGTCAGCGCATTTGCAACAGTCGCTGCGCCTGCATCAGGGCCACGTGACGCAGCAGCCATGTTTGATCGAGGTGCAATACAGCGCGCAGGCAATATGGGTGGGAGGCATGGTGCAACGCAGCACCTGAACGGGGCATGCTGCACCAGTACAAGGCAAGCCAGGCAGCGGCGAAAAGATAATCAACCAGGAAACAACAGTTACTACAAATTTGTAATAACAAAACAAAGTATCGCTGGTGAATGATGAAATGATGGCACTAGAATCAAGTCACGAATCTTGCTCATCAGCCACTTGGAGATACTGCGTGCCGACCCTCACCACCTTGCGTAAAGCAGTCCTCATCAGCCTGTACGGCAGCGCCGCCCTGGCCGCCTTCAGTCCCGCCGCCATGGCGCAGAGCAACGACCCTGCGGCCACGGACGGCCCCGTGCAAACGGTCAGCGTGGTCGGCTCGCGCCGCGTCGCCAGTTCCGCCACCGATACCATGGTGCCGGTCGATATCATTCCGATTTCCAAGGTGGCCGAGCAAGGCGGCCAGTTCGACCTGGCGCAGTCGCTGCAATACATTTCTCCCTCGTTCAATTCCACGCGCCAGTCGGGCGCCGACGGGGCCGACCTGGTCGATTCAGCCGCCTTGCGCGGCCTCGGTTCCGACCAGACCCTCGTGCTGGTGAACGGCAAACGGCGCCATACGACGGCCCTCGTCAACCTGTTCGGCGCGCGCAACCGCGGCAATACGGGCACGGACATGAATGCGATTCCCTTGCTGGCGATCAAGAACGTGCAAGTGCTGCGCGACGGCGCCGCCGCGCAGTACGGCTCGGACGCCATCGCTGGCGTGATCGACATCGAACTGAAAAAAAGCCTGGGCTGCGAAGCGGTGGCCGGCTACAGCCAGTATTCGGAAGGCGACGGCAAGAATTATATGACCTCGGCCTACTGCGGCATTGCGCTGGGCGACAAGGGCACGATCGCCATCACGGGCGAATACCTGGACCGGGGCCGCTCGAACCGGGCCGACGCGGACAGCATGCGCATCATCGGCGACACCAAATCCGAAAACAAAACCCTGTACGTGAATGGCGACTACGCCACCAGCGGCACGGGCAAGCTGTACTTCACGGCCGGCGCGCAGACGCGCGATGCCTCGAGCGCCGCGTTTGGCCGCGACGGCATCGGCAGCGTTGACGTCCCTGCCCGCAATTCGGCCGCCATGTACCCCGATGGTTTCGTGCCTTTCATTAACGGCAAGATCGACGACCAGTACGCCACCATCGGCCACCGCAGCCAGATCGGCGAATGGCATGCGGACTTTTCGCAAACCTATGGCTACAACAAGATGCGCTACAACGTCAGCCATACCCTGAACGCCTCGATCGCCAATCTCGACCTGATGAACGGCGGCAAGGGCGTCAGCGCCAGCAGCTTTGATGCGGGTGGCTTTTCGTTCCAGCAACTGACCAGCAACGCCGACTTCAGCCGCTACTACGACACGGTGATGCGCGGCATGAACGTGGCCTTCGGCGCCGAATACCGCAGCGAGGAATACAAGATCATGGCCGGCGAACCGGGCTCCTACAGCGACGTCGACGGCGTGGGCGTGGGCGGCAATGGCCGCAGCCAGGGCTTTCCCGGTTTCCAGCCCAGCGATGTGACGAAAGCCAAACGCCACAGTATCGCCGCGTATGGCGACGTGGAACTGGACTGGACGGAGCGCCTGAAAACCCAGGCGGCTTTGCGCTATGAAAAATTTAGCGACTTCGGTGCCACCGTGACGGGCAAGCTGGCCGCCAGCTATAAAGTGGCGCCGAACGTGCTGCTGCGCGGCTCGGCCAGCACGGGTTTCCGCGCGCCATCGTTGCAGCAAGTGTATTTCTCGTCCACCTTTACCGACTTCGTCGGCGGCGTGGCCACCGACGTGGTGCTGGCGCCGAATGGCGGCGCCGTCGCCAACGCGGCCGGCATTCCCAAGTTGAAAGAGGAAAAATCCACCAGCTTTACGTTCGGCGCCACCTGGACGCCGACGCAAGCCATTTCCGTCACAGCCGACTTGTACAACATCAAGATCAAGGACCGCATCGTGCTGTCGGGCCGTTTCAATGCCGGCAATTACCCGGACCTGGGGGCACGCCTGGCCCAGCTGGGCGTGACGGAGGCGCAATTTTTCGTCAATTCCGTCGACACGCGCACGCGCGGACTGGACCTGACGGCTTCGCACAAGGGAGAATTGGCCGGCAACCGCCTGAACACCTTCTTGGCCTTGAACTTGAGCAAAACGGAAGTGACGAAAGTCAAGACGCCCGCCTCGCTGACGGGCTTCGAGGATGTGCTGCTGTCCGAGCGCGAACGCCTGTTCATCGAACAGGGCGGCCCGCGCGCGAAAGCCACCCTGGGCTTCGACTACATCACGGGCAAGCTGGAGTCCGACTTGCGCGTCATCTACTTTGGCCCGCAAACCCTGGGCACGTTCAGCGGCACGGCCGCCGGCGTGCCGAACGCCCGCTACGCGGCCAAGACCTCGGCCGACCTGAGCTTTACTTACAGCATCAACAAGAACACCAAGCTGACCTTTGGCGGCAACAACATCTTCAACGTCAAGCCCACCACGCAAAACGCAAACGAGACGGATAATGGTTTCAAATACGACAGCGTGCAGTTCGGCCTGAACGGCGCTTCGTATTTTGGCCGGCTGTGGGTGAAGTTCTGATCACCGTTTCCGCATAAAAAAAACAGCGGCTGCGCCAGCATGGGCAGCCGCTGTTTTTATGTCGGCGTCACCATTCAATGCTCATCGCCCGCATAGATCCACATGGGTTCTGTTTTTCCGGCGCGAACAAAACCCATGGATTCGTAGAACGCGATGGCCTTGCCGTCCGCTGTCAGCATTTGCTGGTGAAACCCCGCGTATTTTTCCAGCATGGCCGCCATCATCTTTCTGCCGACGCCCTGGCCTTGCGCCATCGGATCGACGAGCATGTGCGCAAAGTAGACAACCAGATGGCCATCGGAAATGGCATTGCCGATGCCAATCAATTTGCCATCGGCGCGGGCCGTCACCAGGCTGTGGGAATTGCGCAGCGCGGCCATCAGCTCTTTGGGCTTTTCCGCGGACGACCAGTGATTGGCCTTGTAGAGGGCTATCACTTCTTGCTCAGCGATCACATCATTCATGGAAATTTGCATCGGCACGGCCTTCTTTATGGACGACGCTGACCTTCGCAATGGGAAGGTCCAAGCGTTTCGACAACATCAACATCTATTGTATCGATCCACGCCGCACCAGTTTCACAGCGCACTTTCACAGTTCATACACGCCCATGCTCCAGTAGCGGCTGCCTTGCCTGTTGCGGGCAAGCCAACCCAATGCCTGCAGCTCCTTGCCGATCAAACGATTCATGATGCCATGTCCGACCAGCAGCACAGGCCCCTTGGCGGCAAGCGCGACAAGCCGCTCGGCGGCAGCCCTGGCGCGCCGCCGGGTGAGCGTGAACGAATCCGAGCCGCGCGCATAACCGCAAAGCCAGAGCAGGCGAAAAATCGCTGCCCAAGCTTGAGGCGGCAACCAGGGTGCTTTCCAGAGCGCAAAGGGAAGCCCGGCCTCAATAAAAATCGCCTCTTGCATGAACGGCAATTCGCCCAATGCCCTGGCAGATGAGCATGCCCTGGGCGCCGTGCTGGCCACGATGGTCGACGCGGCAAGTGCTGCCACAGGGCACGCCACAGGAATATCGCCCTCTTTGATCAGCGATTGATCGTAGAGATCAATCCACTGCCCCATTTGCATGGGCGCTATCCAGCCGCCCTTGGCGAGTTGCGGCTCGCCGTGGCGCATCAATGTTATTCGCATGTTCAGTTACGTCGCCTCACCCAATTATCAGCCTGCCTCATTGCCCCGGCCGCTCCCAGCCAGCACAGCCGCAGTGAACAATGTTTGCCCTGCGGCAGAAAGCACGGATAATAGCGCCTAACTCATAAGCACAGTATTGGATTACCTCATGGAAATTAAAGTCAACTTTCTCGACAAGCTGCGTCTCGAAGCCAAGTTCGATGATTTTACGGTCATCGCCGACCAGCCCATCCGCTACAAGGGTGATGGTTCGGCGCCTGGCCCGTTCGATTACTTTTTGGCATCGTCGGCCCTGTGCGCTGCCTACTTCGTGAAGTTGTATTGCGATACGCGCAATATTTCCACCGAAAACATCCGCCTGTCGCAAAACAATATCGTCGATCCGGAAAACCGTTACCAGCAGATTTTCAAGATCCAGGTCGAGTTGCCGGCCGATATCTCGGCCAAGGATCGCCAGGGCATCCTGCGCTCGATCGACCGTTGCACGGTGAAAAAAGTGGTGCAAACGGGCCCTGAGTTCGTCATTGAAGAAGTCGAGAACCTGGACGCCGATGCGCAAGCCTTGCTGGCCCTGAATCCGGCCCCTGGCGCGAATACCTATATCGTCGGCAAGGATTTGCCGCTGGAACAGACCATCGCCAATATGTCGGGCCTGCTGGCGGGCCTGGGCATCAAAATTGAAATCGCCTCGTGGCGCAACATCATTCCGAACGTGTGGTCGCTGCATATCCGCGACGCGCATTCGCCCATGTGTTTCACCAACGGCAAGGGCGCGACCAAGGAAAGCGCGCTGGCGTCGGCCCTGGGCGAGTACATCGAGCGCCTCAGCAACAACCATTTCTACGCGGGATCGTTCTGGGGCGAGGACATCGCCAACGCGGCATTTGTCCACTACCCGAACGAGCGCTGGTTCAAACCGGGCCGCAAGGATGCGCTGCCGAAGGAGATACTCGACGAGTATTGCCTCGACATCTACAATCCCGATGGCGAGCTGCGCGGTTCGCACCTGATCGACACCAACTCTGGCAATACGGAGCGCGGCATCTGCTCGCTGCCGTATGTGCGCCACTCCGATGGCGAGGTCGTGTATTTCCCGTCGAACCTGATCGAAAACCTGTACGTCAGCAATGGCATGAGCGCCGGCAATACCCTGGTTGAAGCGCAGGTGCAATGTCTGTCGGAAATTTTCGAGCGGGCCGTCAAGCGCGAAATCCTCGAAGGCGAAATCGCCCTGCCCGACGTGCCGCAGGACGTGCTGGCGAAATACCCGGGCATCCTGGCCGGCATCGCCGGCCTGGAAGAGCAAGGTTTCCCCGTGCTGGTCAAAGATGCGTCGCTGGGCGGCGTGTATCCGGTGATGTGCGTCACCCTGATGAACCCGCGCACGGGCGGCGTGTTTGCCTCGTTCGGCGCGCACCCGAGCCTGGAAGTGGCGCTCGAGCGCAGCCTGACGGAATTGCTGCAGGGCCGCAGCTTTGAGGGCCTCAACGACTTGCCGCAGCCGACGTTTGCCAGCGAAGCCGTCACCGAGCCGAACAACTTCGTCGAACACTTCATCGATTCGAGCGGCATCGTCTCGTGGCGCTTCTTCAGCGCCAAGGCCGATTACGATTTTGTCGAGTGGGATTTTTCCGGCCACGGCGAAAATTCGAATGCCGAGGAAGCGGCGACCCTGTTCGGTATCCTCGCCGGCATGGGCAAAGAAGTCTACACGGCCGAGTACGACCAGCTGGGCGCCACGGCCTGCCGTATCCTCGTGCCCGGCTATTCGGAAGTGTATCCGGTCGAAGATCTGATCTGGGACAACACCAACAAGGCGCTGCTGTTCCGCGCCGACATCCTGAACTTGCATGGCCTGGACGATGCCAGCCTGGAAGACTTGTTCGACCGCCTGGAAAACAGCGAGCTCGACGAATACGGCGACATCGCCACCCTGATCGGCATCGAGTTTGACGAAAATACCGTGTGGGGCCAGCTGACGACCCTGGAATTGAAGCTGCTGATTCATCTCGCCCTGCAGCAATTCGAAGAAGCGAAAGAGCTGGTGGAAACCTTCCTGCAGTACAACGACAACACGCTCGAGCGCAAACTGTTCTATCAAGCCTTGAACGTGGTGCTGGAAGTGGAACTCGACGACGAACTGGAGCTGGACGACTACGTCGTCAATTTCCGCCGCATGTTTGGCAACGAACGGATGGACGCGGTGCTGGGCTCGGTGGACGGCAGCGTGCGCTTCTTCGGCCTGACCCCGACCAGCATGCAACTGGAAGGCCTCGACCGGCACCAGCGCCTGATCGACAGCTTCAAGAAGTTGCATGCGGCGCGCGCCAAGGCGGCGGCCACAACCCGTTAAAGTCACGCGCACGGGCCGGCGCGGCAGCTCGGCAGGAACAGTTGCGTCAGCTCCAGCAGAAACGGCAGGAGTAAAACCGTGCGCATCGCTCAATTGGCCCGGACTACGGCTTTGAGCGGGCTCGCCCCGGCCGAAATCGACTCCTGCCTGCGAATTGGCAAACCCGAGGCTGAATAAATCCCTTGCTGCGAACTTTCTCCAGATTGCGATGACAAACCCATATCGCAATGAGAAACGGAGCATACCCATGGATAAGCAACTGAGCGACATCGCCACCGCCCCGCTGACGGCATCGGCCTTGCCGCCGCCAGCTCGTTTGACAGCCGAGTTAGGGGCCCAGCTGCAAGAAACAATACTGGAAATCGCGGCCCGAACCGAACTGGCACGTTACCGCTGGCTCGACCGCGGCGTCGCGCCAGCAGGCTACATCAAGGGCATGGCCATGGCATTTGCCAAGGCATACCTGAACTGGAGCAAGGGCGATACCATTGCCGTGACCATGGCCGCAGCCGCACATGGCAACGACGACAACGATGCGCTGGACTGGTATGACGAGCAATTCGCGGCCCTGGGCATGCAGAATGACAAGGATGGCGCCGATACCCTGCGGCATCTGTATGTCCTCCTGACGGGCCTGGGCATGCGCGAAAGTTCTGGCCGCTATTGCGAAGGCCGCGACAGGAGTGCCCGCAATATGGCGGCAGACACGGCGGAGGCGGGGCTGTTCCAATCCAGCTATAACCTGATAGGACACTCGGCCCTGATGCGCCAGCTATTCGCCTCGTATGCGAACTCCACGGAACTGCTATCGGTCTTCCGGGAAGGCGTGCATTGCAAGCCTGACGAGCTGGAAAATCATGGTACGGAAAAGGCTGGCCTGGCATTCCAGCAACTCTCCAAGTCCTGTCCCGCCTTCGCCGTCGAACTGGCGGCGCTCGGGCTTCGGCTCAGGCGCCGCCTATGGGGCCCCATCAACCGCAGAACCGTGGAACTGCGCGCCGAATGCGACTCGATGCTGTTGCAGGTACAGCATGCGGTGAAGCAGTCCATGCAATAGAGGCGGGCAGCGGCCAACATGGGCGCATCCGATCAGCCGCCCGCCAGCGCCGCGATCTCTTTCTGCATGTTTTCAATGGCCCGCGCGTTGTACTGGTCGGCGAAATACGCATCGCCAAACAGCTGGCCCGCCTGCGCCTTGGCGCTCAGGTGCTGCAGGGCCAGGCCCCGCTGCTCGTTGAAGCGCACGGGGTCCACGTGCGCGTATTCTCTTCCGATGGCTTGCGTGTAGGCTTGATACACCTCTTCATCTTGCCCCAGGATGGCCAGGTCGGCGCTGAGCATGGCGTCCTTCAGCGCGTGGCTGATGCCGGGTCCCTGGAAGTGGTCGGTGGCGCGTATCAGTTGCGCCACATCAAGGTTGTCGCCCGCATCGAGGCCGCTGGCCAGCCACAGCTGGGCACTCGCCTCTTCGCTCGAATACAGGGCATCGTCGTCGTGGCTGTAGACGGCGTCGTGGAACCAGAACGCTTTCTTGACCAGCGCGCTGTCGCGCTTGGGCGCAAAGGTATTGTCGGCCCACACGCGGATCTCGGACAGGCCGTGCACCAGGTGGTCGAGGTTGTGATAGTGGCGGTCCGCACCGCCATATGCCTGCGGCCCCGTCAGGTGCGCGAACCAGTGATCCGCCAGCGCGATGTCCGCTGGCGAGGCGGTGGCGTAGTTCCACAGCGCCTCCCACTCTTTGCGCAGGCAGTCGAGTATCCACGCCTGGTAGGCGGGGCCGGGGACGAATTTCTTCATGGTCCAGTTCCAGCCCACGGGGCCTTCCAGCGCCTTGACGAAGCTGGAGCTGACGGAACCGAGGTCGCGCGGCGGCATCACGAAGATGGTCTTGGCGCCCTGCAGCACGTCCACATTGGTTTGCTGGATCAGGTTTTCATAGTCGAAATCGGCCGTCGTGCGGATGCCGCGGATCAGGTAGTCGCAACCATGCTTTTTCGCCGCGCGCGCCGTGTAGTCGCCCTTGACGATGACCACCTGCACATTGTCCCAGCCGCATTCGCGCGCGCTCTGTTCGATGATGCGCTTGCGGTCTTCGGCGGGGAATTGCGGCTTCTTGGCGGGGTTTTGCGACAGGAACACGATCACCTCGTCGGCGAGCGAACGCGCCTCGCCGATCACCCACATATGGCCGTTGGTGATGGGGTCGAGTGTGCCTGAAAAGCCGATCTTCTGCATGCTGCGCTCCGTTTGCTTGATTGCTTATTGCGCAGACAATATATGCCAGCGGCGCGCGCGTCAATGCAACATGCCAAAGATCATGATCAAAATATTATTTTTTCACGGCTTGCGGGAATTCCACGCGCACGCACAGGCCGCCCAGGCGCTCGGATTTGTCCAGCACCAGGCGCGCGCCATGGCGCTCGGCGATGGCCTTGATGATGGCCAGCCCCAGGCCGCTGCCGTTGGCGTCCGTGCCGGGCACGCGGTAGAAGCGGCTGAAGACGCGCTCGCGCTCTTCGGGCGGAATGCCGGGGCCGTTGTCTTCCACCGACAAGGTCACGCCGACGGGGCTGGCGCGCAGGTCGATATCGACCGTGCCGCCCTGCGGCGTGTACTTGATGGCGTTGTCGACCAGGTTGCGCAGCATGATGTTGAGCGCATCGGCCTGCCCCGCCACCTTGGCCGGGTCCATGTGATGCAGGCCAAGGTCGATCTTGCGCGCCTGCGCAATGCCGGCCATGTCGCCCAGCGCGCGCTTGACGACATCGTTCAAGTCCACCGCCTGCAGCTGGTCGCCGCTGGCGGCGCTCGCTTCCTGGCGTGCCAGCACCAGCAGCTGCTCGACCAGGCGCGTGGCCCGCTCGATGCCGGCGCTCACGCGACTGATTGCCAGGCTGCGTTTTTCTGCCGACTCGGCCCGTTCCAGGCTCAATACTTGCAGCTTCAGGGCCGCCAGCGGCGTGCGCAATTCATGCGCGGCATCGGCAACAAAGTGCTGCTGCGCATCGAACGCCGTTTTCACACGCCCGAAGAGCAAGTTCAGCTCATGCACCAGCGGGCGCACTTCGTCGGGCAAGCCCGCTTCCGAAACGGGAGATAAATCGTCCGCCTGGCGCGCCGCCACCTGCTTGCGCACGCGCGAGACGGGCGCCAGCGAACCGCTGACGACCCACCAGACGACGAGCATCAATATCGGCGCCATCAGCGCGATGGGCCCCACCGTGCGCAGCGCCAGGCTGCCGGCCATGCGCTTGCGCACGGCCATGTCCTGGGCGATCTGCACGGTCTGGGAACTGGTTTGTACGGAAAAGATGCGGTAAGTCGTGCCGTTCGCCTTTACATTCGAAAAGCCCAGCACGGCGCGCTGCGGCAGTTCCGCGCGCGTGATCGAGCGGAACACCTGCACGCCGTCCGGCGTCCACACCTGCACCACCATGTCGTTGTTGACGGGGTCGGCCGGCAAGGCTTGCGCATGGTTGGCCAGCGGCGCGCCGGAGCGCAGCGACAGGGCCATCTGCTGCATGTGGTAATCAAAAATCTGGTCGGCGTCGTACAGGGCGCTGCGGTAGGCGATCGACGCCTGCGCCAAGGCCGCCATGATGATGGCCGCCAGCAAAAACCACAGCAGGCGGCCGCGCAGCGAATGCGTCACCGTGACCTTCATCCTCATGCCTTAGGCACCATGTAGCCGAGGCCGCGCACGTTCTGGATCAAGTCGCTGCCCAGCTTCTTGCGCAAGCCGTGGATATACACTTCCACGGCATTGCTGTTGACTTCATCCTTCCAGCTGTACAGTTTTTCTTCCAGCTGCGCCCGCGACAGCACGATGCCGGGACGCGCGATCAGCGCTTCCAGCACGGCCCATTCGCGCGCCGACAGGTTGACGGGGTGGCCCTCGGCGATCACTTCGCGCGTCAGCGGATTGATGGACACGCCCTGGTGCTCGAAGATCGGTTCCGGCCGCCCCGAGGCGCGCCGCAGCAAGGCGCGTATGCGTGCCAGCAATTCATCGAGGTCATACGGTTTGAGCACGTAATCGTCGGCGCCCGCGTCGAGGCCCGCGATGCGCTGCTCGACGGCGTCGCGCGCCGTGGCCACGAGGACCGGCGTGTCGAGTTTGCGCAAACGCATCGAGCGCAGCACGTCGAGTCCATCCTTGCGCGGCAAGCCCAGGTCCAGCAGCACCAGGTCATAGGTCTGCGTCTGCAGGGCCGTATCGGCCATGTCGCCATCCTTGACCCAGTCCACCGCGTAATGCTCGGCGCGCAGCAAATCGAGCACCACCTCGCCGATCATCGTATCGTCTTCTACCAGCAATAAGCGCATGGCTGCTCCTTGTTCAATTTTTCACCCCAAAGGCGAAAAACCGGGGTCGAACCCTGAGGGTTCGACCCCAGTATTTGCCCTTGGGTTTGCTTCTTCATTAACCTAAACGTACGGGAATAAAAATCTTGTCGGGTCCCCGCTGTATCAGCAAGGCGACCGACTTGGCGGATTTTTCCACCACGTCGCGCACCTGCTCGACCGTGTTGACGGGACGGCCATTCACCGACAATAGCACGTCGCCCGGCTGCACTCCGGCATTCGCGGCGGCGCCGCCCGCGTCTTCCACCAGCAGGCCGGCGCTGATGCCCGCCTCGCGTTTTTCATCCGATTGTAACGGACGCAGGGCCAGGCCCAGCTTTACCTTGCCGGCGGCGCTGTCGCTCTTCGCCACTTCGGCCACCTTGTCGGCCGCATTGCCCAGGGTTGCCGTCAGGCTGACGATCTTGCCGTCACGCCAGACATCCATGCTGATCTTGTCGCCTGGCAAAGAGGTCCCCACCAGCGCCGGCAAGTCGGCCGAGCCGATGATGCGCTGGCCATTCACCTTGCGCACCACGTCGCCGGACTTCAGGCCCGCCTTGTCGGCCGGGCTGCCCCGCTCCACATTGGCGACCAGCGCGCCTTCCGGCGTGGCCAGCTTGAACGAATCGGCAAAGCCCTGGTTGACTTCCTGCACCGTCACGCCCAGCTTGGCATGGCTGGCCTTGCCTGTGGCCACGATCTGATCCTTGATGCGGCCGGCCAGGTCGATGGGGATGGCGAAAGACAAGCCCTGGAAGCCGCCCGTCTGGCTGTAGATCTGCGAATTGATGCCGACCACTTCGCCGCGCGTGTTGAACAGCGGGCCGCCCGAGTTGCCGGGGTTCACCGCCACATCCGTCTGGATGAACGGTACATTGCTGTCGTCCGGCAAGGAGCGGCCCTTGGCGCTGACCACGCCCGCCGTGACCGTGCTGTCGAAGCCGTATGGCGAACCGATGGCCAGCACCCACTCGCCCACTTTCAGGTCGCTGGAATGGCCGAGCGGCACGATGGGCAGGTTGTTGGCGTCGATCTTCAAGACGGCGATATCGGTCTTCGGATCCGTACCGAGCACCTTGGCGCGGAATTCGCGGCGGTCGTTGAGCTTGACGGTCACTTCACGCGCATCGCGCACCACGTGGGCGTTCGTCATGATGATGCCGTCGGGGCTGACGATGAAGCCGGAGCCGAGGCCGTGCGTGGGCACGTCGCGGCCGCCGCGCTGCCCGCCTTGCGGACCCTGGAAGCGGCGGAAGAATTCGAAGAAGGGATCGTTGCCGAAATCGTCATTGCCAGCCTGGGCCGAGGGGTCGTAGGCCACCTTGGTGCTGCCCGTGACGCTGATATTGACGACGGCCGGGCTGTTGCGCGAAGCGATCTGGCTAAAGTCGGGCAAGGCCACCAGCGGCGAGGCAGCGGCAGGCGCGACAGTGGCGGCCACGGGTGCTGCGGCGGCGGCCGCTGCGGCATTCGCGCCAGCATTGTTCTGATGCACCACCATGGCGCCACCGGCGCCCAGCACACCGATCGCGGCCAGCGCGGCTACGGTGCGTTTGATTTTCAGGGATGCGGTATTCTTTTGCTGTTCCATGAATTGCTCCTCATTCAATGAGATTTTGATGTATGCAATAGTGGGCCACGAGTCTTAGGCGGTGCTTAACATTTTTCCATTTGGAAACAGGCATTTGCGCCTTTAAGCAGGGTTTAATCTTGCCTGCCGCACGCATGTCGCATGGCGATCAAGGAGGCCCCGAACGGGCTCCGGACGTGACACTGGCCGGATCAACCGGCCAGTATTTTACTGCATGGAAAGAGCCTGCCTGGGCGCCGGAGGGGCGCCGGGGTCGGCTCAGATCAGCTCAGATCAGGCTGCCTGGCGCTGTTCCAGTACGCTGACGGTATCGCCGCCGCTGCCGATCTCGATCTTGCGCGGTTTCAGCGCTTCCGGCACTTCACGCACCAGGTCGATGGTCAGCATGCCGTTTTCAAACGTGGCGCCCGTGACCTTCACGTGGTTGGCCAGCTGGAAACGCTGTTCGAAATCGCGGGCAGCGATGCCGCGGTGCAAGAACGTGCGCTCAACGCCATCTTTCTGCTTGCGGCCCGTGACGTGCAGGGAGTCGCGTTCGGTGATGATGTCGATCTCTTCGCGCGAGAAGCCGGCCAAGGCCATCACGATGCGGTATTTATCTTCCGACACCAGTTCGATGTTGTACGGTGGGTAGCTCGGTTGCGCATCGGCGCGTTGTTCGTTGAGCAGCTGTGCCAGGCGGTCAAAGCCAATGGCGGAACGATACAGGGGAGCAAGGTCAAAAGTACGCATGATAAATATCCTTTTCAAATGAAGCGATAAGAGGGGCGGACCTCACCATGAGCATCCGCTTGTTACCAATCTAAGGACGATCAAGCGGCCTTCAAGGCCTTGAAATTGGCGAAAAGCACCCCAGACCTCGCGAAATTTGTAAGAAATTTTTACAAGCTCCTTCCAAGGGGATTTTGCATGGCGCCCCCCATGCGGGGCCGGCTTTTGGTGTATGCTGGCGGCATGAATAATGACACCGACATCCAGCTCAGCGGCCCCTTCAAGGCCACCGACGGCTCCGGCCGTGCCCACGACATCAAGGCCATCCGCATCTTCGACGAAGGCTACGGCATCATCGACGTCTACGTCGATTTCGCCGCCCCGCTCGAAGCGGGCGCCTACAAGGACAAGACCCTGGTCGGCCACATCCTGGCCCGCCTGCGCAGCCTCGGCTACGTTGGCCCCGACTTCGGCCATGGCGACCTTGGCCTGCAAGACAAGAAACTGATCGTTCTGGAAGCGCCCGAGGAATTTTCCGCCTTTGCAATCAGTAAAGGCTGGAAGGATCTTTCGGCCGAGTTTGACGAAGACTGATCCTTTACCTTTTCAGCCAAAACGCCGCGTCTGTATTTGCAGAGGCGGCTTTTTTTTAGCTAAAAAAGTAATTCAATGCACAGGAAGGCAATACTAGTACAGTAGAATCACCAGGCATTCTTGTAATATTCAAATTCTTGAAGGAGCCTGGCTATTTCATCAGAAAATACACAGTCCGTGACAGCATTTCGCCATCAAGCTGTCGCTGATCGCCAGGTTGACGAGCTCATCGGCATAATCAAAGGCGTACTTGCAGATAACGTGGTCACGCAAGGCGAAGTGGAGTTTCTGTTAGCTTGGATGGAAGCCAATCGTAAAGTGGCATTGCTCTGGCCAGCCAAAGCCTTGTATCCACGTCTGGCTGCTGCGCTTTCTGAGGGCGCCATGCAATCAAACGATGCCACGGAAATACTCATCCTATTGAGAAACACCATCGGTAGCACAGTTATTCCAGACACACATGATCCCTCGGCGCAACCGAGTACACGTTTGCCGATAAACAACAATTCTCCCGTCACATTCAAAGGGAAATATTTCTGTTTCACAGGAACATTTCAGTCTGGTACACGCTCGTGGTGTCAAGCACAAATCGAGCAACGTGGCGGCATCTGCCTGAATGGGATCACCAATAAACTCAATTATCTAGTGGTTGGTGTCACCGGCAATGAGAACTGGCTGCATTCGACGCATGGCAGAAAAATAGAAAAAGCGATTGCATATCAGGAGTCAGGTTGCGAACTCACCATTCTGAGCGAAGAGCATTGGTATAGCCACTTGCACAACGTAGAATCTGCTGTAAGTGTGTCAGAGGGCATTACAGTCGCCACAACTGTAAATACAATCGCCATTGCAAATGACATCATCCCCATCATTACGGGGGAGGGAAAGTTCGGCATCGAGGTGGCAGGAGTATTTACGCATCAGGAACAAATAGCCAGAAGCATCATTACCTATGGTGAAGAGTTTGCCAGCAATAGCTTACCCGCCCTTCTGCGCCGGCATCCCGATGGTGCGATATCGGTAGAAATGTCCGGCAGTATCACTGGTTACCTGTCCAAGTACATTGCCCGCGATTTTCACGCCGCACTCGTCGCTGGCGACCTGAACGAATACTCAGTATTTGAATGCTGTGCCCGCATCCTATTACACAATGGCTTGTATCAGATATGGCTGGACCTGCCTGAAGATGAATAAAAGGCAGCCAACCATTAATCATGCATGGAGGTAAAACAACCTCATGCCTTAAACCTCGCAGTCATCAGCCATCGATTGCTTGCGTTAAATAGCGCGCACTCCACGCGGCAATGACGTTGGCGACATACGCCGCGTCATCGCGCCCCGTCAATAAATGGTCGGCATCGTCGAGCGAAACGAAGCTTTTCGGGTGTTTGGCCGCCGTAAAGATATCCATCGCATTCGACAGGCTCACCGTCGTGTCGTTCGGCGCGTGCATCACCAGCAGGGCTCGGCGCAGGCCGGCGATGTGTTCCTTTAAACTGTGGCTGCCCGCGTCGTCGACGAATTGCTGGCGGATGCGGAAAGGCCGCCCTTCCAGCTGCACCAGCGCTTCGCCCTCGGCGGCGATTTTCTCCAGGTGGTCGCTGAACATGCGCGTCACGTAGGCGGGCGTGCTCGGCGCGGCCAGGGTGGCGATGGCAGTGGCTTCCGGCACTTGCGACGCGGCGGCCAGCACGGCGGCGCCGCCCAGGCTATGGCCGATCAGCAATTGCGGTGCGGCGTGCCTGGCCCGCAAAAAGTCGGCGGCGGCGACCAGGTCGTCCACGTTCGACGAGAAATTCGTGGCGGCGAACTCGCCTTCGCTGGCACCGAGTCCCGTGAAGTCGAAGCGCAGCACGGCGATGCCATGTTCCGTCAAGCCTTGCGCGATGCGCCGCGCGGCCAGCACGTCCTTGCCGCAAGTAAAACAGTGGGCGAACAGCGCGTAGGCGCGGATGGCGCCGTCTGGCGCATCGAGGCGCGCCGCCAGCACATGGCCGTGTGCGCCGGGAAAATCTTGCCGGGTGGATTTCATTGTCTCAGATCAAAGCTGCCGCGCAGGGCGGCCGATGGCGCATTGTAGCGCCGCCCGGCCACTGCCTGCGTTAATCGCGCTTAGGAATATTGACGCCTTTGGCAACGGCAGGCCGGGCCAGGAAAACATCCAGCACGCGCCGCACGTTCGGGAAATTGCCAAAACCGACGAGGTCGCCTGCGCCATAGAAGCCCACCAGGCAGCGCACCCACGGGAAGATGGCGATGTCGGCAATCGTGTACTGCTCGCCCATGATCCAGTCGCGGCCCTGCAGGCGCTGCTCGAGCACGCCCAGCAGGCGCTTGGCTTCGCCAAGATAGCGCTCGAGCGGACGCTTGTCTTCGTAGTCCTTGCCGGCAAATTTATGGAAGAAGCCCACCTGGCCAAACATGGGGCCGATACCGCCCATCTGGAACATCAGCCATTGGATCGTTTCATAGCGCAGGCCCGCGTCCTGCGGGATGAACTTGCCCGTCTTTTCTGCCAGGTACAGCAGGATGGCGCCCGACTCGAACAGGGCCAGCGGTTTGCCATCGGGACCGTCCGGGTCGAGGATGGCGGGAATCTTGTTGTTCGGATTGAGGGACAGGAAGGCGGGCGACAGCTGGTCATTCTGCTCGAAGCTGACCAGGTGCGGCTCGTACGCCAGGCCCAGCTCTTCCAGCAGGATGGAAACCTTGATGCCGTTCGGCGTGGGCAGCGAATACAGCTGCAGGCGCTCGGGATGCAGTGCAGGCCATTTTTGGGTAATGGGGAAGTCGGAAAGCTGTGTCATGGATATCCTTTGTTTCAATGAAAGATGCGGCACCGGGAAGCCAGTATAGCCAAGCATGGCAATTTCAGCAGGACAGCGCATTCAGCCAAACAAGCCATGCAAAAACCAGCGCGGCGCGGCGTCTTCCGCGCTGCCGGCGATGCGTTCGCGGTAGACCCAGTAATGGGCGTGGTCGAGGCCTTCGGCAATAAAATAATCGCGCGCCTGCGACTGGCCCCACCAGCCCGCTTCGATGCGCTCGGCAACGGACACCATTTTCAGGGGCGAGCCATAAAACGGCCGGTGCTCGCGCATCAAGAGGGCGATGGGCTGGGCCAGCAGCCAGCCGGGACGGGGCATGCCGGGCAAGCCGGGCGGCAAGTCCGGCTGCGCGATTTTTGCTCCTGGCCTGGCCGGCAGCGGCAGCCACTGGTTGGCCGCTTCGGGGCGGTAGTCGGCGCGCGGTGCGGCCTGCAAGACATTCTCGCTCCCCAGGCGCGCCACCAGCAATTCCAGCAGGCGCTGGCGTTCCTGCGGCGTGCCGCCCGGCTCGGGGAACAGGCTGTCGCTGGGCGCCGCCATCGGCTGCACCTGCAGCGCTTCCAAGGTCAAGCCGATGACGGGCGCCTCCAGCGCCAGCTGCGCCAGGCGCTCCTTGAGCAGGCGCACCAGGTGCTCGTCGCGCCAGACGGCCTCGCCCAGCGCCAGGTCGATGACGGTGGGCGGGCGCGCCACCCTGCCCCGCTCGTGCGCCAGCAGCAATTGAATGCGCTCGACGGCGAATTGCCGCGCGCATAGCCAGCCCGTCATTTGCTGCAGCAGGCGGCGCGCGCCGAACAGCAGCGCGTCGGCGTGCTCCACGCGGTCGAACAATTCCAGGCTGGCGCGAAACGTGGGCGGCGCCTCAATCCACACGCACAGTTCCGTGCTGTGGCCATGCGCATCGTCGAGCATGGCCAGCAAAGCCCCGCCGCAGCGGCGCTGCAAGCCGGGCCGGGGCAAGTGGCGCAGCTGCCCCAGGGTGCGGCAACCGATGCCCTCGAACCAGTCCAGGTAAGGGCGCGCGGGCGGCAGCAGAGCGCACGGCAGGCCGTCGAGGCGGCGGGTGAGGCTCTCCATGCCCAGCACGCGGCTCCGGCGCGTGCCGGCGCGCGCCAGCAGCCAGGCGCCGCGCGCTGTGGGAGCGCACGACAGCTGGGCCGTGTAGCCGAGCGCGCGCAAGCTGGCCGCGATCTGCCGGCACAGGGCGCGCACGCCGCCAAACAGGCGCAGGCTGGCGCCCGCGTCGACCAGCAGGGTCGCTTCCTCGCCTTGCGCCACCAGCGGCGAATATTGCAGCAGCGCCAGCGCCACCGCTTGCAAGGCTTGCGCTTCCAGTTCAAGCGAGCGCTCGTGCAGGCGCGCCTGCGGCGCCAGCATCAACGCACCGGCGCGGCGCATGCCAGGCCGGATGCCGGCGGCCAGCGCCAGCGGCGACACGGCCATCACTTGCTCCTGCTCCAGCACTACGCCCAGATGGTCAGCCGACCAGCGCGGGCAAAACACTTCGAGCGGGAGCCGGGGCAGGCACAGGCCGATCCAGAGTCGCATGGCGTGGCAATAATGAAGGAGGTTGCAGGGGCAGGAACAGGGGCGCGTCGCACTGCGGTCCCCGGCGCTTGATGAAGCCGATCTCGATGCCGCCGGCGGCCGGGCGCACGGACAGGCGCAGCGGCGCCGGCGACGCATCCTGCGCGCCGTGCAGCGGGCGCAGCATGCAAAACAGGGTGTTGCCGCCTTGCGCGGCCAGGTGCAGGCGGCGCAGGCTGTCGGCGCGCACGTGCTGCTGCCAGAACAGCAAGGCGCCGCACGTACCGCTGCGCAAGATGTTTTCCGCCGCCCACAGGGCATCCTTGCTGCCGGCGCTTTTGAGCCACAGCAGCTGCGACGGCGCCAGCCCCTGTGCCACCAGGGCCAGCGCCTGCGGCGGATGGGGCGGCTGCAGCAGCACGATGGGCAAGCCCTGCAGTTGCGCCAGCGCGGGCGCCAGCAGGCGCAATTCGCCGCTGCCCGCCTGCTGCACCAGCAGGTCGATGAGACTGCCGCTGGGCCAGCCACCGCCGGGCAGCTGCGCGGACAGGGCGGCAAAGCCCGTGTCCAGGCAGCGCGTGGCGCCCTGCCCCAGCTGCGATGCGCGCCATAAAGACGGGTGCAAGGCTTCCGGCGAGGCCATCAATTGAGAATGTTGCATCATTGAATAGATAGATGAATACTGTATGCATATACAGTACTATCCAGCCCCGCTTTTGGCAAGGTTTATCTCACTGCCGCTACCGCAGGGGCCGCTCCGCCATGTCCGAAAAACCCCGTTTTTGGTATCGATTGCTGTACCATAAGCACTCTCCTTACCGCTCGGCAATGCACCGGGTGGCTTCCTCCGTTCATAAGGAAACGCATTTGACCACCATCCAAATCATCAGCGCCATCGTCTTCGGCCTTGCGCTCATCCACACTTTTGCCGCCAAGTCGTTTGAAACCTTGTCGCGGCGCCATCCCCGCCATGCGGGCCTGCTGCACTTGCTGGGCGAAGTCGAAGTCGTGTTCGGCTTCTGGGCTTTCATCCTGATCATTATCATGGCCTTTGTCTCGGGCAGCGATGCGGCCATCGAGTATGCCGAGTCGCGCCATTACACGGAGCCGCTGTTCGTCTTTGTCGTCATGGTCGTGGCCGCCTCGCGCCCCGTGCTCGACGCCGTGCAGCGCCTGTTGAAAAGCGTGGCGCGCGTGATGCCGCTGCGCACGGAACTGGCCCTCGTCTGGCTGGGTCTGGCGCTCGTGCCGCTGACGGGCTCATTGATCACGGAACCGGCCGCCATGACCCTGGCCGCGCTGATGCTGGCGCCGCAAATCTTCCGCCCGGGCATCCCTGAATGGCTGAAATATGGCGCGCTGGGCGTGCTGTTCGTCAACGTTTCCATCGGCGGCACCCTCACTTCGTACGCGGCGCCGCCCGTGCTGATGGTGGCCACCACGTGGAACTGGGACAGCGCCTACATGGCCAGCCATTTCGGCTGGAAGGCCGCCATCGCCGTACTCGTCAACGCCACGGGCGTGAGCATCCTGCTGCGCAAATACCTGCACAGCAACACTTCCGACATCAAGCCGAAAGCGGGCGAGGTGGAAGCACCGAAAGTGCCGCTGGCCGTCAGCCTGGTGCACATGATCGTGCTGGCCGGCGTGGTGACACTGGCGCACCATCCCGTGCTGTTCATCGGCCTGTTCCTGTTCTTCCTCGGCTTCGTGCAGGCGTATGAGCGCTATCAAAGCCCGCTGATCCTGAAGGAAGGCTTGCTGGTCGGCTTCTTCCTGGGCGGCCTGGTGGTACTGGGCGGCATGCAGCAATGGTGGCTGCAGCCCATCGTTTCCAGCCTGAAACCGCTGGCCCTGTTCTTCGGCGCCCTGGGCTTGACGGCGATTACCGACAATGCGGCCCTCACTTACCTCGGTTCGCTGATCGTCGGCATGACGGACGAAGCGAAATACATGCTGATGGCCGGCGCCGTGGCCGGTGGCGGCCTGACCGTCATCGCCAATGCGCCGAACCCGGCCGGCGTGGCCCTGCTGCGCCGCGGTTTCAAGGATGAATCGATCGGCGCCGTCGGTCTGCTGGCCGGCGCCCTGCTGCCAACGGCCGTGTCTGCCGTGGCCTTCCTGGCCCTGTAAGCCTCATCACGGGGCGGTTGCCGACCGCCCCGCTACCCTTCAGCATCCTTCCTCAGTTACCCTCATACACGAGAAAATGCAGCCGGTCATAGAACAGGCTGTAGGCGTAGTCGAACGTGCCCACGCTGCGAAACCCCTTGTGCAGATACACTTGCAGCGCTTCGCTCTTTTCCCACACCGTCAAGGTGATGCGCGCACAGCCCTTGCGGCTGGCCAGGTCGCGGATTTCATGGAACATTTGCCGGAACAAACCCTGGCCCCGGTATTTCTCGTCGATGGCCAGGCTGCTGACGAAACAGTCGTCGGCGCGCGCATGCGCGAGCACGAAGGCGTCATACGCATCGTCAAGCGCCTTCATGTCGTCGCGATAATATGACACGGCGCCGCAGGCCTGGAACTCGTCCATCGTCGCGGCCGTGAAAAAGCCGATGAAACGCCCGTCCTCGTCATGCAGGCCGTGGATGTGTTCCAGATACGGGTCGATATTTTGCCGCCGCTGCAATTCGACAAATTGCAGATTGAGTTTGTTGCCGAACGAGCAGTATTCAAGGTAGCTGGTGGCAAACAGCAGTTTCGCCATGCGGTTCTTCGTCTCGTCGTCCAGCAATTCGCCCGCCACCAGCGTGAGCGGCGCATGCGACAGCAAGTCCGCCTGCGCCTCGTCGCCTGGCGGGGGCGCATCGCCGGCGGCCGGCATGCGGCTGCCGTGGCGGCCCACCGTCGGGCGCCAGAAATTGCCGGCGGTAATCTGCTGCGAACGGTGGGCCAACAGGTAGCGGCAAAAGACGGCATTCACGCGGTCCAGCTGCGGGTCGTCCGACAGCACCGAGTAATAGTGAAAATGATCGATGTCGGCCCGCAGCTGGGCCGCATACGCCATGCGCGGCACTTCCTCGATGTCGAACACGTCGACGATGTCGGGCAGGCGCAAAGGATCATCGAGCCGCCAGTCGATGTCGTCGAGCCTGGCGACGCAGCGGGCATATGCGCGCCGTTCCTCGTCGCTCAAGGGGACGTGCATGTCGGTAATGATATCGTCCAGCAGGCGCATGCCGCGGATGCCGCCCGCCACCGCTTCGCGCGCGCCGTCATATAACACGCAATAGCGCTGGTAGAACTCGGCATGGCTGAGCAGGGTCACGCCCAGGTTCTTCTTCCATTCAGCATAGAACTGGCCAAACAGCTGCGCCTCGAATTGCGGGCAGGAACGGGGAACCTGCGCATCGATACCCGCATAGGCGAGGTTCACATTGCGCTGGATCACGCGCAGCGCCGCATCGTTCTTCTTGGCGATCAGCATGCCCGTTTCATCGAGAAACAGATTCATCCAGCTGACATGCCGGCGCTCTTCTCCCTCGCCTTCCCTGCGCTGGAAATAATCGGGCACTTCCGGCTTCATCAGGAAAATCGTCGCCGGATTATGCGGCACCGTATCGACATCCATATACATGCCGCCGTATTCGCACATGATGAGGATGCGGAAATAATCGGACAAGGTGGCGAAGTAGCGCTGCGTATGCAGGGTATCGAGGATGCCGAAGCGGGCCGGCGCGAAATCGAGCGCCAGCGCGCGCAGCGAGTTGATATGCAGGGTCGTGCCGCCGATGGCGTAGCGGCCTATCGTGTAGCGCCCGGCGCCGCCCGTGGGGCTGAAGCGCTCGTCATTGCGCAGCTGCTGCGCATCCCACACCCACAGGATGGAGACGTACGGCGCGCCGCCGTTGTAGCGGACTTCCTCCAGCGCCGCGCCCCACTGCCAGATCGCTTCGGAAGCGATGGCCGGCAAGGGGCCGCCCATCCAGATGCGGTGCAGGTAGCGCTCGTCGTCACCCAGCGCGCGCGTGGGGATGCAGCTGAGAGAGGAGCAGCTTGCCGCGTTGAAATGGTTGAAGTTCAGGGCGACGAAGCTGCGCAAGGCCGCGATGCCCGCCTGGTGCTCCACGGCCAGTTGCTCCAGGTCGCTGCCAGCGGGCCGGACATCGGCCAGGGTGATGTAATCGAGTTTCAGCCGGTTGATGCGGAACTCGTATTCGAGGTTGAAAATCTTTGCTTGATCGTGTTTCGAGGCCAGGTCATCTATTTTCATGGGCGCACCATTTTCCGCAGGAGAGTGTCAATGAACTTCGCAGGAGGTAAAACAAGGTCGAGAACAGGCGCATCGCTGCGCCTTCAGTGCCGGGCCAGCCGCACCCCGCTTTCCCGGCGCCCCGCCATGCCCCGCGTAAACAGCAGCAGGCAGGCCGTGATGACCACGATGACGGGAATATTGAGCAGCGCATACGTTTCCAGCGCATAGCCGAAGCGCTGGCACAGCACGTTGTACAGCTGCAGCCAGGCGGACAGATAAATGCAGTACAGCAAGCTCATGGCGGCCGTCGTCAAGGTCATCGACTCCTTGCTGGCCGTGATCGCGCTGCGGATCAGGGCGCCATTGAACAGGCCAAAGCCGATGGAATAGACAAACATGCAGGCGGCAAACACGTCGACGTGGTGGCGGCCCGCGCCGGCGCCCAGCATGCCGGCGGCTGCGATCAGCCCGCCCAGGCGCAGCAGGGAAACGAGCGGAAAATCCTGGCGCAGGCGCTGGATGGCGATGCTGCTGAGGACAAAGCCCGACAAGATCACGCATTGCAGGGCGATATACGTGGCGTACGAGGCGCCCATTTCCTGCAGCACGAAAATAGGCGAAAAACCGATCCAGGCCGTCAAGGGCACAGTGGCCAGCCCGGCCGTGAACATGCCGAACATGAAGCGCCCGTTGCTGAAAATGGCGACATAGCTGCGCACGATGGCGGCCAGGTCCGGGCGCATGACGGCCAGGTCCGGGCGCATGACGGCCGGCGCCGCGCGCGGCATGGTCTTGAACAGGCCCAGCAAGGACAGCAGCGCCAGCAGGCCAGAGAGGAAAAAGACGTAGCGCCAGTCCAGCCGGCTGATGATGGCGCTGCCAAGGATGGGGCCGGCCAGGGGCGCGAGGATGGTGGTGCTCGACAGGATGCTGCTGAGCTTGACGGCGGCCATGTCGTCGAACAGTTCATGGATCATGGCATAGCCGACGAAAATGAAGCAGCAGCCCATGCCCTGGATGAAACGGGCGACGAGAAATTGCTCGATCGACGTGGAAAATGGCACGGCCAAGGTGGCCAGCAGGAACAAGGTATTGCCGGTCAACACGAGCTTGCGCTTGCCGATGGTGTCGGCCAGCGGCCCCAGGAAAATCTGCAGGGAACTGCCGCCCAGCAGATACAGGCTCAGGGACAGGGGAACGAATTTTTCCTTTGCCTGGAACTCGCCGACGATGCCCAGCATGGCCGGCATGATCATGTCGTTCGACAAATAAATATTCAGTTCAAAGACGAGGAAAAACGCAAAGAACCACAGCAACTGCTTGGACTTGATGGACATGGCGCGTTCCGTAACGTGGGTGGCTGCCGTCAGTGCGTATCTGCCGTCGGGGCATGGGGCGGCAGACACGCTCACACTGAAAACGTGTACCAATTGTATACCAGTTCGTATTTTTAGCGCCTATTTTTGTAATTTTTAAATACCGAAACAATACCACTTTGCAAAATTCATGCTGCTGCGACATTGGGAAATCTGCGCTGGAAAGGGCGCGGCCAGCGTGCCGGCGCGCGGCAGCAGCCCTGTGGGGGAAAGGAAGAACGATGCGTACCAGTGCCCGCGCACCGTTGCGGCGCGCGGCACACTGGCTTACCGGCGGCGGTGGCTGGCGAAGAAATCGAGCAGCATCTTGCTGGCGTCGGGCCTGGCCTTGTCGTTGAATGGCAGGCTGGCGTCGCCGCCGCTCCACGCGTGCTCGAGGTGCTCGACCTGCGCCACGCGCAGCAGCACATCCTTGCCCACCTGATAATCGTGCAGCGCATACGCATGCGCCGGATTGCGCCCGCCCGCCGCGCCGCCAGGCAGGCGCTGCGCCGTCACCACGGTATCGAATGGCAAGCGGTTGACGCGCACGCTCTGGCGCACCAGCTGCGTCTGGTTGATGGGCCGCACCACCTTGTCGGCCAGCCCTTGCAGCAAGATGGTGGGCAGGCGGGGAAACGCCGGCTGGCGCGCCAGCACTTCATCGATGGCCGCGTCGGCACGGGAGCTGGCGCCATGCTGCATCACGCCCAGCGCGCCGATCAGGTTATGCCCGGCGCCAAACACGGGCCCGGAATGCAGGCCCAGCGCCGCAAACAGATGAGGATGGTTGAGGGCCACGATATGCGCCATGCCGGCGCCGGCGGAAATGCCGCAGATATAGATGCGCGCGCGGTCGATCGCATAGCGGGCCGCCACCTGCTCGATGGCGCCGACGATCAGGCGCACGTCGCCGCCACCCTCCTGCGTCAGCTTGTCGTACCACTTCCAGCAGCGGCGCGCATGCGAACGCAGCGATTGCTGCGGATACAGGACGGCATAGCCCTTGCGTTCGGCCAGGCGGTTCATGCGCGTGCCTTCGGCAAACTGCGTGGCGCTCTGCTCGCAGCCGTGCAGCATTACCAGCAGCGGCCGCCCCCGGCTGCGCATGGCGGCGCTTGGCGCCTTCTCGGGCAGGTACAGGAAATACGGCAGGCGCCGGCCCGGCAACTGGCCCAGTTCCGGCAACGGCGCATAGTGGGCGGCCAGCCACTTGCCCGGCGGAGGCGCCGTTCGCTTGCGCACGCGCGGTGGCGACAGGGGCGTGGCAAAGGGCGCCAGGGCGGGCACCGCGTCGCTGGCGGGCCTGGCGCGCGGCTTGGCGATTGCTTTGGCCTTGGTCTTGGCCACGGGCTTGCTGCGGGGTTTGGCCTTGGGCTTGGCCGGCACCGGGCCGAACAGCACCTTGGCCAGCTTGGTCGCCGTGCGCTGCTGCGCCTTACCGGCGCGCAACAGCCCGCGCAGCCATTTGGTGGCGGGCTTTACCATGGCGCGCGGCGCGCGTGTCGTTGTGGAGCGTACCGCAAGTTCATCCCTCTGCAGCGTTGCATCGTCAGCATGTGCGGCCTCCTCCTTGGAACGCATAGAGTACCGCAATTGGCTGACCACACCGTACGGTTGCACACCGATAAAGTGCCGCTGGCACCATTGAGGCAGATCAAACGCTACATAGTGCGTATGCTTAATCTGGATGTTCAATCAGCACTTCACACGAGGAGAGAACACCATGAGCTATCTGGACCGCGACATCCTGGGCATGTACCGCAACCACGACGGCCCGGGGCCGGCCCTGATGGGGGCCGATACCCTGATCGGGGACGATGTCTACAATCACGACGACGAGGAACTGGGCGACATCAAGGAAATCATGCTCGACATGCGCACCGGCCAGATCGCCTATGCCGTGCTGTCCTTCGGCGGCATCATGGGCATGGGCGACAAGCTGTTTGCCGTGCCCTGGGAACGCCTGACCCTGGACACCGTCAACAAGCGCTTCCTGCTCAACGTCGACAAAGACCTGCTGAAAGACGCTCCCGGCTTCGACAAGAACAACTGGCCCGACATGGGCAGCGAAGCGTGGAACCAGCAGATGGAAGCGTTCTATGGCAGCGGCACGCGCTACGGCAGCGGCGCCATGGCAGGCGGCCACATGCCCTCCGGCAGCGACCTGCGCAGCGGCGCCAGCCTGCAATCGGGCAGCGAAGGCAGCATGTCCGGCAGTTCCATGAGCGGCAGCCGCGCCGGCACGGGCGGCAGCCAGAGCGACCTGGGTTCGCGCTCATCGCTCAGCGATGATGATGATCTCAACAAGCGCACTTGAGAGATCAGGTGGAACGTAGGTCGGGTAGGATGGATTAGCGGAGCATGTTGCTGCCCATCGTTAGCGTCAAGGCGCCTCTAGAAACCGTAGCGAGCAAGTTCAATATCGCGTTGAGTAGCGCAACCGTACTCTAGTACGGTGAGCAACGCCGACGCGATAGTGAGCTGCGCGGTAGGTTTATAGAGGTGCCATCACCGTTGCATCGACTCCCATACTTTCTGCAGGCGCTTGGCCGACACCGGCATCGGCGTGCGCAACTCCTGCGCAAACAGCGACACGCGCAGCTCTTCCAGCATCCAGCGGAAGTCGACCAGTTTCGGGTCCGTGTTCTTGCCGGCCTGGCGGTCCTTGGTCTGGCGCAGATACGGCGCGGCGGCCGATTGCCATTCGGCCATCAGCTTGATATCGCGCGCGGGGTCGGCCCGCAGTTTTTCCAGGCGCACATTGATCGCCTTCAAATAGCGGGGGAAATGCGCCAGCTGCGTGTATTCGTTTTCCGTCAGGAAGCGCTTATGCACGAGGCCCTGCAACTGCGCCTGGATATCGGTGGCCGCCGCTGCGGGAATATTTTGTAGCCGCTTCGGCAAGCCGTGGAATTCCGTCAGCACTTGCGACAGCAGGCGGGCAATTTCATTCACCAACAGAACCAACCGCGACTTGCCCTCCGTCTGGCGCTTGGCAAACGAGGCGGCGTCCAGCGGCAGCGGATCTTGCAGGCAGGCGATGTCGAGCGCCTTGTTGATGATTTGCTCGCGCAGCTCTTCCTGCGAACCGAGGGCCATGAATTGCATGCCCATCTGCTGCAGGCCGGGAATGCTTTTCTCGACGTATTTGATCTGCTCCTTCATTTGCAGCGCGAACAAACGGCGCAAACCGATCTTGTGCGTGCGGGCGGCCACGGTCGGATCGTCAAATACTTCCAGGTCGCAATGCGTGCCTTTGTCGACCAGGGCGGGGAAGCCGATCAGGGTCAGCTTGCCTTGCACGATTTCTAACAACTCCGGCAATTCGCCAAAGGTCCAGGCCGTCAAGCCCATGTGCTGCGAGACGGTGGCATTCGGCGATGCCGGCGCGGCAGCGGCTGTGCCCTTGGCTGGCGCACCGCCCTTGCCTGCCGCCGCATTGGCGGCGGCGCCCTGCGCTTGCGCCTGCAGCCGCGACGCCACTTGCGCGCCCGCCACCTTGGCACCGGGCGTGCCCGTACCGGACACGCCCGACACTTCGGCCAGTTTCTGGAAGCTCTGGCGCGCCTGGCCGCCGAATTCCGCTTGCAGGGTGGCCAGGTTGCGGCCCATGTCCAGCTGACGGCCGTGCTCATCGATCACCTTGAAATTCATGAAGTGATGGGCAGGCAGGGTTTCCGGTTTGAAATCCGTCGTCAGCACATTGATGGTGATCTGCGTGCGGATGTCGAGAATGATGGCGTCGATCAGGTCACCGCGGCCAAACACGCCCGCTGCATGCACGCGCTCGCAGAACTTGGCCGCATAGTCGGGCAGCGGCACGCAGTGGCGGCGCAGCTTTTGCGGCAACGATTTTAATAGCAGATGCACTTTTTCCTTCAGCATGCCCGGCACCAGCCATTCGCAGCGCTCGCGCGGCAACTGGTTCAGCGCATACAGCGGCACGGCCAAGGTCACGCCATCGCGCACGCTGCCCGGCTCGAAGTGATAGGTCAGGCCCATTTCCAGGCCCGTCACGGACATGGTTTTCGGGAACAGGTCCGTCGTCACGCCGGCCGCCTCGTGGCGCATCAGCTCTTCGCGGTTCAGATACAGCAGCTTCGGATTGTCGCGCGTGGCCTCTTTATGCCATTTCTCGAAACCGGCGCCATTGCACACGTCCGCCGGCACCAATTTATCGTAGAAAGCGGCGATCAGTTCATCGTCGACCAGCACGTCCAGGCGGCGTGACTTGTGTTCGAGGTTTTCAATGTCCTTGATCAATTTATGGTTGTGCGCAAAGAACGGCGCGCGCGTGTCGAAGTCGCCGCCGACGAGCGCGTCGCGGATGAAGATTTCGCGCGCTTCCGGCAAGTTGAAATTGCCGTAGTTGATGCGGCGTTGGCTGTACACCACCAGGCCATATAAGGTCGCCCGTTCGGATGCCGTCACCTGCGCCGAGCGTTTTTCCCAGCGCGGTTCGCCCCACGATTTCTTCAGCAAATGCTCGCCGACCTTTTCCAGCCACTCGGGCTGGATCTGCGCCACGCAGCGCGCGTACAGGCGCGTCGTGTCGACCAGCTCGGCCGCCATGATCCACTTGCCCGGCTTTTTCAGCAGCGAGGAACCGGGCCAGATATGAAACTTGATGCCGCGCGCGCCCAGGTAGCCCGCACCCGGCTCGTCCTCGCCCTTGAAACCGATATTGCCCAGCAAGCCGGTCAGCAAAGCCATGTGCAGGTTATCGTAGGTGGCCGGCGCTTCGTTCAGGCGCCAGCCCTGCTCCTTGACGATGGTCAGCAACTGCGAATGCACGTCGCGCCATTCGCGCAAGCGCATCTGCGACAGGAAATTCGTGCGGCAATTATCCTGCAACTGGCGGTTGGTTTTCTTGTGCTCGATGGCCGATTCGAACCAGCGCCAGATTTTCAGGTAGCTGAGGAATTCCGACTTTTCATCGGCAAACTTCTTGTGCGCCTCGTCAGCCGCCTGCTGGTGTTCCATCGGGCGGTCGCGCGGATCCTGCACGGACAGGGCCGAGGCGACGATCAGCACTTCGCTCAAGCACGCGTTATCGAGCGCGGCCAGGATCATGCGGCCCACGCGCGGGTCCAGCGGCAGCTTGGCCAGCTTGTTACCCAGCGGCGTGAGTTTGTTGACCTCGTCGACGGCACCGAGTTCCTGCAGCAATTGGTAACCGTCGGCGATCGCGCGCGCCAGCGGCGGCTCGATGAAGGGGAAGGTTTCCACGTCCGTCAGGTGCAGGGATTTCATGCGCAGGATGACGGCCGCCAGCGAGGAACGCAGGATTTCCGGTTCCGTGAATTTCGGGCGCAGCAGATAATCCTGCTCTTCGTACAAACGGATGCAGACGCCATCGGCCACGCGGCCGCAACGGCCGGCGCGCTGGTTGGCGGCGGACTGGGCAATCGGCTCGACCTGCAATTGCTCCACTTTATTGCGGTAGCTGTAGCGTTTCACGCGCGCCAGACCCGCGTCGACCACGTAGCGGATGCCCGGTACGGTCAGCGAGGTTTCCGCCACGTTGGTGGCCAGCACGATGCGGCGCGCATTGCTGGTTTTAAACACGCGCTCCTGCTCCTCGGCCGACAGGCGGGCGAACAGGGGCAGGATTTCCACGTGCGGCGGATGGTGCTTGCGCAGCGCTTCGGCGCAGTCGCGGATTTCGCGCTCGCCCGGCAAGAACACCAGCACGTCGCCCGAGCCGATGCGGCACAGTTCTTCCACGCCATCGACGACGGCATCCATCAAGTCGCGCTTTTCGCGCGCAGCCGCGGTGCGCTGGCCAGGTTTGTCGGGGTTGGCGGCACCAGGCATGGCCACCTGTTCGCGTTCCACAGGACGGTAGCGCACTTCCACCTGGTACAGACGGCCCGACACTTCTATCACGGGCGCCGGTTTTTCCGGTGTGCCGAAATGGCGCGAGAAGCGTTCCGCATCGATGGTGGCCGAGGTGATGATGATTTTCAGATCGGGCCGGCGCGGCAGCAGCTGCTTCAGATAGCCGAGCAGGAAATCGATGTTCAGACTGCGTTCGTGCGCTTCATCGATGATGATGGTGTCGTAATTTTTCAACAACGGGTCTGTCTGCGTCTCGGCCAGCAAGATACCGTCCGTCATCAGCTTGACGGACGCGCCACGGCTCAGGGTATCGGTAAAGCGCACCTTGAAACCCACCGTTTCGCCCAGCGGCGTACCGAGTTCCTGCGCAATGCGCTTGGCCGTCGACGAGGCGGCGATACGCCGCGGCTGCGTGTGGCCGATCATGCCCTTCTGTCCCCGTCCCAGCTCCAGGCAAATCTTCGGCAACTGCGTCGTCTTGCCGGAACCCGTCTCGCCCGAGACGATGATGACCTGGTTTTCCGTCAATGCCTTGGCGATTTCGGCGCGCCGGCCCGAGACGGGCAAGTCTTCCGGATACGTAATCGGCGGCAGCGGATTGCGGAAGGCCTTTTCCGCTTCGCGCGCGGCGCGGGCTGCGTCACGGCTCTCGCGGCTTTCCTGCCCCTCGCGCGGCGGACGCGCGGCCTGGGGCCTGCCCTCTGCCGATCGCTGCTGCTGCTGCTGTTGCTGTTTCTGTTGTTCCGCGCGCGGCGGCTGCTGCCTTTGCTGGCTCACGGGCGGGCGCGCGCGGCCCTGCGCAGGCGTGGCGGCAGGCGCGGCAACATCCCCGCTGGCGGGCACATTTGCAACGTTGGAAGGAGGGGAAGACTTATTGCTGGCTGAAGACATTGTTTTTTACAGGTATTTTAAGCGCGCACATCGCGCAGCGAATTATAATGCGCTTAATGGAAAACCCTACCCAATTCGTCCAATGGCTGCGCTCCGTCGCGCCCTACATCCACGCCTTTCGCGGCAAGACCTTCGTGGTCGCCTTCCCCGGTGAACTCGTCAGCGCCGGGGCGCTGCAGGTGCTGGCCCATGATTTGTCCCTGCTGCATGCGCTGGACATCAATGTCACTGTTGTCTACGGCTCGCGGCCGCAGGTGGCGGAACAACTGGCCTTGCGTAACGTCGAAGGCCGCTTCCACAACGGCGTGCGCATCACCGACATCGCCGCGCTGGAATGCGCGAAGGAAGCCGCCGGCGAGCTGCGCCTCGATATCGAGGCCGCGTTCAGCCAGGGCTTGCCGAACACGCCCATGTCGCATGCGGCCATCCGTATCATTTCCGGCAACTTCATCACGGCGCGCCCGCTGGGCGTGATCGATGGCGTGGACCTGGAACTGACGGGCATCACACGCAAGGTCGACGCCGAAACCATCCATTCCATCCTCGGTTCGGACGGCCTGGTGCTGCTCTCGCCGCTGGGCTTCTCGCCTACCGGTGAAGCGTTCAACCTGACCATGGAAGACGTGGCGTGCAGCGCCGCCATCGCCCTGCACGCGGATAAACTGATTTTCATTACCGAAACGCCGATGATGGAAGACGCGACGGGCGTGGAAATCCGCGAACTGTCGTCGCACCAGGCCGAAGCCGTGCTGATGGCGGGCTTTCTGCCCGACGCGACGGCGTTTTACTTGAAACATTGCGTCAAGGCATGCCACAACGGCGTCGAGCGCTCGCACATCGTACCGTTCTCGATGGATGGTTCGGCGCTGCTGGAATTGTTTACCCATGATGGCGTGGGCACCATGATCAGCCATGAAAACCTGGAAAGTTTGCGTCAGGCTACCATCGAAGACGTGGGCGGCATCATCAAGCTGATCGAACCGCTGGAAGCGGACGGCACTTTGGTGAAGCGGGGCCGCGAGCTGATCGAACGCGAAATCGATTATTTCTCCGTCATCGAGCATGATGGCGTGATCTTCGGCTGCGCCGCCCTGTACCCGTTCCCTGCGCAAAAGATGGCGGAAATGGCATGTTTGACCGTCAACCCGGAAGTGCAAGCCCAGGGCGACGGCGAACGCATCCTGAAACACATGGAAAACCGCGCGCGCGCCGCCGGCCTGAACAAGCTGTTCGTGCTGACCACGCGTACCTCGCACTGGTTCAAGAAGCGCGGCTTCGTGCCGGCCACCGTCGACGATTTGCCGAAGGACCGCCAGCATATGTATAACTGGCAGCGTAAATCGCAAGTATTGATCAAGACCCTGTAAAACTGAAAAAGCCCGGCATGCCGGGCTTTTTCTTTACTGAAATATCATTACTTGATATTCAGCGGCGCAAACGATTTGACCAGGTCATCGAGCGCCTTCAGTTGCGCCAGGAATGGCTCCAGCTGGTCCAGCGGCAAGGCGCTGGGGCCGTCGCAACGGGCGTTGTCGGGATCAGGATGGGCTTCCAGGAACAGGCCGGCGATGCCGACGGCCAGGCCGGCGCGGGCCAGGTCCGCCACCTGCTGGCGGCGGCCGCCCGAGGCGGCGCCGCCGGGGTCGCGCTGCTGCAGCGCGTGCGTGACGTCGAAGATGATGGGCAGGTCGTCGCACGTCTTCTTCATGACGCCAAAGCCCAGCATGTCGACCACCAGATTGTCGTAGCCGAGGCAGGTGCCGCGGTCGCACAGGATCAGTTGATCGTTGCCCGCTTCCTTGAATTTTTCGACGATATTGGCCATCTGCCCAGGGCTCAAGAATTGCGGCTTCTTGATGTTGATGACTTTACCGGTTTTCGCCAGGGCCACGACGAGGTCCGTCTGGCGCGCGAGGAAGGCGGGCAGTTGCAGCACATCGACCACTTCGGCCACCTGCTGCGCCTGCCATGGCTCATGCACGTCGGTAATCACGGGCACGCCGAACGCCGCCTTGACGTCCTGGAAGATGCGCATGCCTTCTTCCAGGCCCGGACCGCGGTAGGAATGGATCGACGAGCGGTTGGCCTTGTCGAAGCTGGCCTTGAACACATAGGGAATGCCCAGTTTTTGCGTCACGCGCACATATTCTTCGCAGGCGCGCATGGCCAGATCGCGCGATTCGAGCACGTTGATGCCGCCAAACAGCGCGAAGCTGCCTGTATTGCTGACGTCGATGCCATGGACTTTCACTGAGGTCATAGGGATTCCATATTGGTTAATTGTTACTACTTGCTTGGAAGAGGCGCAGCCAGCGGCTGGCGCGATAAGGCATCTTACTAGCTGGGGCGGCGCAGATCAAATTTGATCCAGCGCAAGGGCGCGGCAAACGGCGTGTCGCCAGGCCGCGACGGCCCCGCGAGGGCAGGCGCAAAGTGCCTTATAATCACGCTTTATCTCTACACTGATTCAGGAGCACAGATGGCCCGCACGATCCACTGCATCAAACTCAACAAGGAAGCCGAAGGACTGGATTTCCCGCCGTACCCGGGCGAACTGGGCAAGAAGATTTACGAATCGGTGTCGAAGGAAGCCTGGGCTGCCTGGCTCAAGCACCAGACCATGCTGGTCAATGAGAACCGTTTGAACCTGGCCGACGCGCGCGCCCGCAAATACCTGGCCACGCAGATGGAAAAGCATTTCTTCGGCGACGGCGCCGATGCGGCCATGGGTTACGTTCCCCCTACCGAGTAAGTTTCAAGCATGCCCGTGACTACGTCACGGGCAGTTTCACCTGCGTTTCACGCCCGCCCCCGCCGTTTCACGGCCATCCCTCCCCGTTTCGTCGCACACCGCTCGCCGCCCGCGCCGTCGGCTGGCACAGTACGTCCATCGACAACCTCATTCCAAGGCGGACACCATGTTGCAGCAAATCTTCAGCCACACTCCCCTCTACGTCTGGGCCATCCTGGGCTTTCTCGTCTATCGGGGCGTGCTGGCCAGCCGGGCGCGCGAAGTGACCTTGCGCAAGCTGTGCATCATTCCCCTCGTCATGCTGGGCTTGTCGCTGAGCGGCGTGCATGGCAGTTTCGGCTTCGATGGCGTGGCGCCGTTCGCCTGGACCGCCGGCGCCCTGGCCGGCGCGGCGCTGGCTTGGACGCTGGCCGATGCGCGCAAGATCGTCGCCATTCCCGCACGGGCCAGCGTGCAGCGTCCCGGCAGCTGGGTGCCGTTGATCCTGATGATGAGCATTTTCTGCATGAAATATGCGGTCGCCGTGACTCTGGCCATCGCACCAGCCTATGCCCATGCGCCCGGCTTCAGCGTGCCCGTCTGCCTCGCCTATGGCTGCTTCAGCGGCATCTTCCTCGGTGGCTTGCTGCGCACCGTGGCCGTGTACCGGGCTGTGCAAAGTGAAGGCTGGGGTCAGACCCGGCGGGGGAATGCGCCCCAGTGAGGCGCATTCCGATCACGCAGTGACTGACCCCGGATTTCTGCTGCGTATCAGTACGCCAAAGTACGCACGCCTTCCTGCATGCCCAGCAGGCAGACATTGGCGCCGCGCACGGCGAACAGGCCGACGGCGATGACGCCGACGATCTGGTTGATCTGCTGTTCCAGCGCCACCGGGTCGGCAATCTGCAAGCCCAGCACGTCGATGATTTCGCCGCCGTTGTCGGTAATGAACGCTTCCGTGCTGCCGGCCTTCAGGCGCAAACGGGGCGTGCCGCCCAGCGCGGCCAGCTGGCGCGAGACGGCGGCGCGGGCCATCGGCACCACTTCCACCGGCAGCGGGAAAGCACCCAGGGTCTCGACGAGCTTGGAGCCGTCGGCGATGCAGACGAACTGTTTCGAGACCGAGGCAACGATCTTTTCACGCGTCAATGCCGCGCCGCCGCCCTTGATCATGGCGCCGCTGGCCGTGATTTCATCGGCGCCATCGATGTAGACGGCGATCGATTCAACATCGTTCAGGTCGAAGACGGGAATGCCATGGCCGGCCAGGCGCGCGGCCGTCGCTTCGGACGACGCGACCGTGCCCTTGATGGTGTCCTTGATCTTGGCCAGTTCATCGATGAAAAAGTTGGCGGTGGAACCGGTGCCGACACCGATGATTTCACCTTCAACTACATAGGCGATGGCGGCGCGGGCTACGGCTTGCTTCAATTCGTCTTGGGTCATGGCATTCAGGCTAAAGTGAGGAATGGCGCTATTTTAACGGATTGCCGGCCCGGCCAGCCGGCCATCATGACCGACGCTGCGACGCGATACAACAGCTAAACGGGAAAACCTTGCCCTAGGGCAATTGCGCACCCAATTACACTCTATGCCCTCTAAAATATGCGAAAATGAAACGATACACCGATATGACGTTTCAGGAATAGCACATGACTCACAGTAAACAGGTACTTGTTGTCGATGACAGCCGGGTTTCACGTTTGATGTCGCATCAGTTCATCCTCAGCAAACATGCCGACTGGCAAGTGCTTGAGGCGGCGACGGGTGAGGAAGCCCTGGAAAAGGTCAAGACCGTCACTCCTGTGCTGATACTACTGGATGTCAACATGCCCGGCATGGGCGGCATCGCGGCCGCGGAACAATTGCGCGCGCTGTGCCCGCAGACGCACATCATTCTCGTCACGGCCAATGTGCAGAACGCCACGCGCAACCGCGCCAGCGAACTGGGCGTGGGCTTCATGGAAAAACCGATCACGGAAACACGCATCCACCAGCTGATCGAATCACTGGGACTGTGAGCATGGTCAATCTTTCCGAACTCGAGAACGACGCCCTGGTAGAGATATTCAACATCGGGGTGGGCCATGCGGCGGCGGCCATGAGCGAGATCGTGAATGAAGAAGTCACCATGTCGGTGCCGTCGATCACCTTCCTGAACCGTGCCGACGCGGCCGCTTTGCTGGGCAGCAAGAAGGATGGCGAACGCATCTGCGGCGTCAGCCAGCATTACGATGGCGCTTTCGCCACCGAAGCCATCCTGATGTTTCCCGAAGATAAAAGCCTGGAAATCGTGCGCCTGATGGTGGGCGACGCCATGCCGCTGCAGGAACTGACGGAGATGGAACAGGAAGCGATGAGCGAGATCGGCAACATCATCCTCAACTCCTGCGTGGGCACCCTGGCCAACCTGTTCGACAGCGAACTGCATGGCTCGTTGCCCCTGTACCACGTGGGCACCAGCGCGGAAATCCTGTCCTCGTTCGGCGGCCAGGATGATGAAGCCGTCGTGCTGATGCTGCATATCGACTTCGTGCTGTCCAAGCACCAGATCCACGGTTATGTGGCATTCGTGCTCGACCTGTCCGCCCTGCACGACCTGAAGCAGCAAGTGAGCCGCTACCTGGCCAAGGTGCTGGGACAGGCGTGACGATCATGCCGGATGCCTTGCACCGACTCGCCCTGCTCGAGAGCATACTCGGCGCCGTGAACCTGGGCGCCATTGTGCTCGACGAGCAGCACCGCATCGTGCTGTGGAACCGCTGGATGGCGCGCCACTCGGCCCGCCCGGCCGACGCCGTGCTGGGCCAGGATTTCTTCGCCGTCTTCCCGGAAATGCGGCACAAGCGCATCGATTCGGCCATCACCCAGGCACTGCGCGACAATTTCCAGTCGCTGCTGTCGCAAACCCTGCACAAGGCGCCGTTTGCGCTGTACACGCATGGCGCGGCCACGGGCGGCAGCGATGGCGAGGAACGCATGCAGCAAGCCATCGCCGTCACGCCGATCAACCTGCCCGGTTCGCCGCGCCACTGCCTGATCCAGATCAATGACGTCACCATCGCCGTGGGGCGCGAAAAGCTGCTGCGCGAACAAACGATGGTCTTGCGCTCGCAAACCTTTTCCGACGGCTTGACGGGCATCGCCAACCGCCGCCACTTCGACGTGGCGATCGAGAAGGAAATGCGGCGCGCCATGCGCACCAGCAGCCCGCTGTCGCTGCTGATGATCGACATTGACCATTTCAAGGACTACAACGACCATTACGGCCACCAGCAGGGCGACGATTGCCTGATCCGCGTGGCGGCCGAACTGGCCGCCATGCTGCAGCGCCCGACCGACTTGCTGGCCCGCTATGGCGGCGAAGAGTTTGCCGCCATCCTGCCCGACACGGACGCGGCGCAGGCGCTGCGCATGGCCGAGGCGATCCGCCAGCATGCGGCCGACCTGCGCATTCCGCATGCCAAGACGGGCAATGAGGTCAGGCACGTCACGGTCAGCATCGGCATCGCCACGCAACAGCCGCAGCAGCCGCTGGCCATCTCCGCCCTGATCGGCGCCGCCGACCGCGCCCTGTATCTGGCCAAGGGCGCCGGGCGCAACCGCGTGATGGTGCAGCCGCTATAAAAAAAGCAACGCCAGGCAAAGGATTCCTGTAGACATCTTTACGGCGTGTGCGTAGACTCGTTACTGATTGCAGCAACAACAACAAGAATTTATCTGTGGTATCTATCCCTGCGCATGGCCCACCCATGCGGGACATGGCCAGGAGCGCTTGTGAATCTCGATCCTCCCCTCAGATCCGGCTTGCCGGGCGCCGGCATGGATACGACCATGGTGAACGGCATGCGCCTGCTGCTGTCGAGCGCCACCTTGCTGACCCTGTTCATCGACCCCGAAAGCGCCGGCAAGCTGAGCAAAATCACCTGGCTGATCTTTTCCGCGTATACCATGCACAGCCTGCTGCTCTACGTGCTGGCCCTGCTGGGCCTCAGCTTGCCGCAGGACATCCTGCTGTACTGGCTGGACGTGGCCTGGTATGCGCTGATCGTGTTTTCCACCAGCAGCCACAACAATTTATTCTTCCTGTTTTTTTTCTTTGCCATCCTGACCTCCTCGTTCCAGCGGGGTTTCGAGGAAGGCGCGCGCGTCACCCTGGCCTCGGCCGGCCTGTTCGCCGCCACGGCCCTGTTCGGCGAAACGGATGCCGAACTGTCGCGCCTGCTGCTGCGCACCACCTTCCTGCTGGCGCTCGGCTACATGATCGCCTACTGGGGTGGCTCGGCCATCACCCAGCGCAGCCACCTGGCGCTGCTGCGCGATGTCAGCCAGCTGTCCAATCCCCGCTTCGGCGTCGACCAGACCATCACCTCGGTGCTGGAAAAAACCCGCAGTTACTTCAACGGCCGCAGTTGCCTGCTAATCATGCAGGACAAGGGCACGCGGGTCTGGTCGCTGCGCAGCGTGATCCATACGGGCACGGGCGTCGTGCATACGAGTTCGCTCCTCAGCGACGACGCGGCCAGCCCCCTGCTCGCCTTTCCGTACGACAAGATCGCCCTGTACAACCAGCCCGCCGGGCGCTGGCTGCCGTGGACCGGCGGCGCGCGCATGCTCGAACCCGACAGCGGGCGCTGGCTGCGGCATGACGACGCGGCAGGCGCCCGCCTGGCCGAACTGCTCGAAGCGCACGCCTTCATCAGCGCGCCGCTGCCCTTGCGCAATGGCAAAGGCCGCATCTTTGTCGTGTCCGCCACCAGCATGAGCAAGACGGACGCCCTGTTTCTCAGCCATATAGGCGCGCAGGCGTTTCCCGTCATTGAAAACATCGACCTGCTCGACCGCCTGGCGTCGCAGGCAGCCTCGCGCGAGCGCGAAAAGATCGCGCGCGACCTGCATGACACGGCCGTGCAGCCGTATATCGGCCTGCGCCACGGCCTGGCCGCCTTGCGCAACGAAGCCACGCCGGGCAACCCGCTGCTGCCCGAACTGGAAAAGCTGATCATCATGTCGGGCCAGGTGATCACCGACCTGCGCAGCTATGCGCGCACGTTCAAGAACGGCCAGGTGCAAAGCGAGCCGGAACTGCTGGTCGCGCTGCGCCGCCAGGCCACGCAGATCCGCGAGTTCTATGGCATCGACATCGCCCTGCACATCGAAGGCGATCTGCACATCAACGACCGCCTGGCGGCCGAGGTGTTCCAGATCGTCAACGAAGGCATGAGCAATATCCGCAAGCATACGTCGGCGCGCCATGGCGCCGTCAAGCTGACCTGCGTGCAGGGCGCGCTGCACATCAGCATCGACAACGAATGCGCCGCCGCGCACGTCCCCGATTTCCTGCCCGACTCGCTGGCCGAGCGCGCCGCCGCCCTCGGCGGCACGGCACGCGTCACGCATGGCATGCTGGGCAACACTTCCGTACAGATCGAGATCCCCATATGAACGACATACGCCACATGCCACCGGCCAGCCATGTCATCAGCGTCATGCTGGTGGATGACCACAAGACCATGCTGTGGGGCCTGGAGCGGCTGATCGGCGGCGAGCACTCGGGCATGCGCGTGGTCGCCACTGCGTCCGACAGCACCGAGGCGCTGGAGCAGGCGAAGGCGCTGCAACCGGATGTGATCGTGCTGGACCTGGACCTGGGCGGCATCAGTTCGCTGGCCATCCTGCCCGCGCTGGCGCAGTGCGGCGGCACGCGCGTGCTGGTGCTGACGGCCAGCCACGACCAGGCCGTCCTCGACCAGACGGTACTGAAAGGCGCGCGCGGCATCGTCAGCAAGGACGCGCCGGCGGAGATGGTCCTGAAGGCCATCGAAAAAGTGTACCAGGGCGAGCTGTGGCTGGAACACGCGATGCTGGGACGCATGCTGACGCAGCTGACCCAGCCCGGAGGCGGCTCGGCGCAAGCCATCGCCGTCGCCAGCCTGACCCTCAAGGAAAGAAAGATCATCGCCGCGCTGGTGCACGGCAGCGGCACGCCGGCCAAGCTGCTGGCCGACCAGCTGTTCATCTCCGAACACACCTTGCGCAACCACCTGACGTCGATCTACCGCAAGCTGGGCGTGTACAACCGCCTGGAACTGTACGCCTACGCCACCAAGCACCAGCTGGGCCAATTGCCGCCCGGCGCCTGACGCCACAGTCCCCCTGCGCGGCCACCGCACGGCCGCGCCCACCCTCCCCGCCTCCCCCTGCGCCCACCACCGGCACGGCCATTGCGTCTGCGCGCCAGACGCAAGCATGACAATTGTCACGAAAAAAACAAGCAGTTCCTCCCCGCAATAAAAGGATGTTCTTCTGATGTAGATCAAGGTGCCGACTTCTATAGTGGATTTACCGGAGTGCAAATCACCGCGCGGCCCACCACGACACGGAGCACAGCATGCGCTTTGACAAGTTTCTTCCGACAGCCCTGATCACCTATTTGCAGGGCAAGGAAAAGGCTGCGTTCTACCGCTATGCCCTGGTGGCGGCCCTCATGGCGGTGGTCTGCATCATCGGACTGCTGGCACTGGGCGAGAGCCCATGAGTACGCCAGGAAGCAACGCTGCCATGCCGTTTTACCCACCGCTGTACCTTAACCACCACCAGGAGTTGTCATGAACCTCATCAAAAACTTTATCCGCGAAGAAGATGGCGTCACCGCAATCGAATACGGCCTGATCGCCGCCCTGATTGCCGTCGTGATCATCGCCGCCGTCACCATCGTCGGCACGCAGCTGAAAAAAACCTTCAGCACCATCGGCACCAAGCTCACCTCCGCCAATACGGCTGCCGCCTGAACACGGTACTCCGGGCTGGCACGTCGCCAGTCCGGTTACCGCCAGGTCAACGCCACAGGCTCATTTCTCCTGCTCACCTATCAGAGGCCCATCGTGAAATCTCTCTTCAGCCGTTTATCCGACGAGTCCGCCGTCACGGCGATCGAGTATGCGCTGCTGGCGAGCCTGATCGCGGCAGTGCTGGTGATCACGATCACCCTGCTCGGTGACCAGGTCCGGCTGCTGTTTGTCTACGTCAAGGACCAGGTGGTCCTGGCCCTGTCATGAATACCCTGCGCGCCTCGCTGCGCACCCACCGCGCCCTGCTGCTGATCGTGCTGCTGTATGCCGCCGCGGCGGCCCTGCTGGCCGGCGGCCTGCCCAGCGCCTCGGATACCCTCAACGTGCTGGCCGGCTTCCTCGTGGCCATCCTCACGGGCCCCGTCTTCATCCTGTGCGGCTACACCATCCACGTCATGGTGGTGAAACGCCCGCACCGCCTGTGCCACTATCTGTACCACGATCTGCGCCACTACCTGAGCAACGAGCGCCTGCTGCACGCGCTGCCGGCCATGCTGCTGATCCCCGTCTTCGCCTCCAGCTTCACCGTCTTCAAGGCCGCCATCCCGCGCCTGCATCCGTACACCTGGGATGCCAGCCTGTCCGCCTGGGACATCGCGCTGCATGGCGGCAAGGCCCCATGGGAAAGGCTGCAGCCGCTGCTGGGCCACCCGCTCGTCACGGGCCTGCTCAACTTCAGCTACCACTTCTGGTTCTTCCTGTTCTACGCCATCCTGTACTGGCTCATCCTCGACACGCGCCGCCCGCTGCTGCGCATGCAGTTCCTGCTCAGCTTTGCGCTGACCTGGATCGCCCTGGGCAGTGTCATGGCGGTGCTGTTTGCCTCGGTCGGCCCCTGCTACTACGGCCACCTGCACGCCAGCGACCCGTATGCGCCGCTGATGGCCTACCTGCATGAGGCCAACGGGCACGTGCCCGTCTGGGCCCTGCAGGTGCAGGAGATGCTGTGGCAAGGCTATCAAAGCAAGGGCGCGAACGGCGAACTGGGTATCTCCGCCATGCCCAGCATGCATGTGGCCACCGCCGTGCTGATGGCGATCATGGGCTGGAAAGTAAGCCGCGCCGCCGGCATCTCGCTGACCGCCTTCGCCGTGCTGATCCTGCTCGGCTCCATTCACCTGGGCTGGCACTATGCGCTCGACGGCTATGTGGGCGCGGCCGGCGCGGCGCTCGTGTGGCAGCTGGTGGGACGGCTGCTGGGCAGCCAGGCCGCAGCCCCCAGCATGCACATGGCCACCGCGCCCTGCATGGGCAAGGGAGGACTGACATCATGAACGCCCGCCTGCCCATGCTGCTGTGCCTGGCCGTGCTGGCCAGCCTGCTCGCTGCCGCCCTGTGGCACGACCTGCGCACGCGCCGCATCCCGAACCAGCTGGTGCTGTGGGGCACCTTGGCCGGCCTGGCGCTGAACAGCTTCACGCCGTCCGGCGCCGGCCTGTTCGATTCCTCCTTCGGCGGCCTGGGACTGCCGCAGGCGCTGGCCGGCGCCGCTGCCGGACTGGCCCTGCTGCTGCCCATGTACCTGCTGCGCGCCCTGGGCGCTGGCGACGTCAAACTGATGGCCATGTGCGGCGCCTTCCTCGGCCCCGATGCGGTGCTCGAAGCGGCCCTGCTGACCTTCCTGTGCGGCGGCGTGCTGGCCCTGGCCGCCGCGCTGGCAGGCCGCCGCCTGCGCCTGGTGCTGCGCAACACCTACCACATGATGCTGGGCGCGCTGCTGCACAGCCTGGCCGGCGGTGCCGCCACGATCGCCGAACCGCCGCCAGCCACGGGCAAGCTGGCCTACGCCTTCGCCATTGCCAGCGGCACCGCGCTGCAGGTGTTCCTGCAATACCACCATCTGTGGAGCCTGCGCTGAAACGCGCCGCTTCGACCACCAGCCACCACGGGATCCGACCATGCACACCCTCGCCACCCTCTGCCACTCGCGCCACGCCAGCCTGTTCACCAGCATCGCCATGGCTTGCCTGTGGACGTTCTTCGCCAGCGCCCACGTGGTGGGATTCCTGCACAGCGGCGACTGGAGCTATGTGCTGTTCTGCGCCGCCGAAACCCTGGCCGCCCTGTTCTTCGTCGTGCGCTCGGCCCCCGTCAGCGTCTCGACCGATGCGGGCGACTGGCTGCTGGCCATCGGCGCCACCTTCGCGCCCTTCCTGCTCTCGCCCGCCGACATGGCCATCTGGCCCGGCGCGCGCTACCTGCTGGCCGTCGGCAGCCTGCTGCAGATCGCCGGCCTGCTGTCGCTGAACCGCAGCTTCGGCCTGGTGGCGGCGCAGCGCGAGATCAAGACGGGCGGCGTCTACCGCGTGGTGCGCCATCCGCTGTACGCCAGCTACCTGATTTCCCTGAGCGCTTACCTGCTGACCAACACCTCGCCCGCCAACAGCATCATCTATGTCGCGACGATGAGCATGATGGTGATGCGCCTGCTGCGCGAAGAGCGTTTCCTGTCCAGCGACGTGCGCTACCGCGTCTACATGCGCCAGGTGAAGTACCGCCTGCTGCCCTTCATTTTCTGATCACCGGCCACCCGAACGAGGAGTATCCATCATGCCTGACACCTATCCAGAACGCAGCGACGGCGGCGGCATCGAGCCGGCGGCCAGGCGCGCGCCACGCACGGTCGAGGAAACGGGATTGCCCTTCCTGTTCCTGGTCGAACTGCTGGTCAAGATACTCTTCCTGCGCGGCCAGATCGGCCTGCCCGCCCTGTCGACGCACGTGAAACTGGGCGCCGGCGTGCTCGAACCGTTGCTCACCTTCATGCGCGCCGAAAAACTGTGCGAAGCGCGCCGCAACGGCGGCAGCGGCACCGACGCCGACCTGTATTACCTGCTGGGCGACCAGGGCCGCCTGCGCGCCGCCGAGTACATGCGCCGCAATGCCTACAGCGGCCCCGCCCCCGTCACCCTGGCCGACTACAGCAACCAGGTGCTGGCGCAAAGCGTGGCGGACATGCAGGTCACGCGCGACGACGTGCAGCGCGAATTTCGCGACGTGGTGGCCAGTTCGGCCGTGCTCGACCAGCTGGGCGCGGCCATGAATTCCGGGCGCGCCCTGTTCTTCCACGGTCCCGCCGGCAGCGGCAAGAGCTACCTGGCCGAGCGCCTGAACGGCCTGCTCAGCGGCGCCATCGCCCTGCCCCATGCCGTGATGGTCGACGGCGAAGTGCTGCCCTTCCTCGACCCCATGCTGCACACCCTGTCGCGCGGCGGCCCCGTGCCGTCCGACCCGCGCTGGGTGCGCGCCGAGCGCCCCGCCGTGCTGACGGGCGGCGAGCTGACGCTCGACATGCTGGACCTGCAATTCGACCAGGGCACCCGCTTGTACCAGGCGCCGCCGCACCTGAAGGCCAACAACGGCATCTTCATCATCGACGACCTGGGACGCCAGCGCTGCTCGCCCGTGGAACTGATGAACCGCTGGATCGTGCCGATGGCGCGCCACATCGATTACCTGTCGCTGCACACGGGCTACAAATTCCCCGTGCCCTTCGACGTCATCGTCGTGTTCTCGTCGAACCTGGCGCCGCAGCACCTGGCCGACGACTCCTTCCTGCGCCGCATCGGCTACAAGATCCACGTGGGCCCCCTGAGCGCCTACCACTACCTGGCCGTGTTCCGCAGCACCTGCGCCCAGCTGGGCATCAATTTTGACGAAGCCGCCTACGCCTACCTGCTGCACCTGCACAGCCAGTACCAGCGGCCCTTGCTGGCCTGCTATCCGCGCGACATCCTGGCGCAGGTGTGCGACCAGGCGCGCTATGAAGACCACGCGGCGCAACTGAATCCGGAAGTGCTGCTGTGGGCATGGAAAAACTATTTCGGCAGCGATGACGACCTTGCAAGCACACATAACGGACCGGCAGCGGTCCAGCACAAAGGGGAAGCAAAATGAGAAACGCACGCGCACTGACGATGATGGCCATTGCGGTCATCCTGGCGTTCGCCGCGGTCATCGTGGCCGCGCGCTGGATCAATGCCCAAGCCTCGGGCAACATCAACAAGGTGGCCGTGGCCCAGGTCGACATCAGCCTGGGCGCGCGCCTCACGCCCGACATGGTGCGCATGGTGGACTGGCCATCGAACGCGCTGCCGCCGGGCGCCATCAACGATCCGAAACTGCTGGAAACGCGCGTCACACGCACCAGCATCCAGCACGGCGAACCTATCATGGAAGGCAAGCTGGCGCCTCCCGGCACGCAAGGCGGCCTGTCGGCCGTCGTCGCCGAGGGCAAGCGCGCCATGACCGTGCGCGTCAACGATGTGGTGGGCGTGGCCGGCTTCGCCCTGCCCGGCAACTTCGTCGACATCCTCGTCAACACCCAGGGCGAAGGGGCGCGCAAGACGCCGGACCGCGATCCGAATATTTCCAAGATCGTGCTCGAACGCATACTCGTGCTGGCCATCGCCCAGGAATCGAGCCGCGACGACACCAAGCCGAAAGTCGTCAACGCCGTGACCCTGGAACTGACCCCGGAGCAGGCTGAAAAACTCGACCTGGCACGCAGCGTGGGCACCCTGTCGCTGGTGCTGCGCAACCAGATCGAGGACAAGCCCGTCAACACGGAAGGCGCCACCAAGAGCACCCTGCTCGATGAAAAAGTCGCCATGGCGGCCCCCGCCGCCATGGTGCAAGCCAAGCCGCTCCCCCGCCGCCGTCCTGCCGCCGCAGCAGCGCCACAGGCCGGTCCAAGGGTCGATGTCATCAAGGGGCTGGAACGCAGCTCCCAACAATTCTAACCTGCACCAGAGGAGCCACGCCATGAGTACATATCGCACAGCAAGCGGCATCCGGGGCCTGCACCTGGCGCTTGCCATCGCCGCCATCGGCGCCCTGGCGCCCCGGGCGCACGCCGAAGCCGCAGCCGCCGCCACGGCCGCCACCGCCGTTGCCGCCGAAACGGGCGCGGTCCGGAGCAACCGCGCCGCCGTCCGTCCCAAGTCCACGCCGCCGCAAAGCGAATCGCGCGCCGGGCGCACCGAGATGGCGCCGCAAATGAGCCTGGCCGAAGGCAAGTCGACCCTGATGCGCCTGCCGTTCGCCGCCAGCCGCATGTCCGTCGGCGACCCGCGCATCGCCGACGTCATCCTGCTCAACCCCAACGAGGTCTACCTGCTGGGACGCTCCGTCGGCACCACCAACCTGATCCTGTGGAACAAGAGCAATGACGCCACCATCATCGACCTGGCCGTCGGCATCGACAGCAGCAGCCTGCAGGCACGCATGGCCGAGCTGCTGCCGAACGAAAAGATCCACGTCACGGTGGCGGGCGACACCTTGATCCTGTCGGGCATGGTCAGCGATGTCGTCAAGGCCGATCAGGCCCTGTCGCTGGCCAACGCCTATGTGCAGCGCAGCAGCCGCAGCGGCGGCGCCTCCTCGGGCGCCGCGCCCGATGCGAACATGCCGCGCGTGATCAACCTGCTGTCGATCGCCGCGCCGCAGCAGGTGATGCTGGAAGTGAAGGTGGCCGAAGTGTCGAAAGTGCTGGTGGATCAGCTGGGCGCCAGCCTGGGCATCAACAAGACCATCGGCAGCTGGTCGTATTCGCTGCTGTCCAGCCTGCTTAGCAACAATCCCAGCGGCTTGAGCGGCGCCAGCAAGAACAACTTCTTCAACCTCGACGCGCAAAAACGCGATGGCCTGATCAAGGTGCTGGCCGAACCGAACATCATGGCCATCAGCGGCCAGGAGGCGAGCTTCCTGGCCGGCGGCAAGATCTTCATCCCCGTCAGCCAGACCAACAATGGCGGCGTGCCCACCATCACCCTGGAAGAGAAGGAGTTCGGCGTGGCCGTGAAATTCACGCCCACCGTGCTCGAAGGGGGACGCATCAACCTGAAAGTGGCGCCGGAAGTGTCGGACCTGAACAAGGACGGCATCGGCATCACCGCCACCGGCATCTCGGCCACGGCCATCCTGCCTTCGTTTACGACACGGCGCGCCACCACCACGGTGCAGCTGTTCGACGGCCAGAGCTTCGCCATCGGCGGCTTGATCAAGAACAACGTGACCAGCAATATCAAGGCCTTGCCAGGCCTGGGCGAAGTGCCCGTGCTGGGCGCCCTGTTTCGCAGCACGGACTTCCAGACGGACCGCTCGGAACTGGTCTTCATCATCACGCCGCACCTGGTCAAGCCGCTGCCGCCCGACTACAAGCTGCCCACCGACGGCTACATCCAGCCGACGCGCGGCGACATGTTCATGCAGGGAAAAATGGAAGGCAGCGCACCGGCGCCCGCAGCGGCACAGGAAGCAGCACCAGCAGCACCCATGCCGCCGCAAGCGGCCGCGCCCCAGCCTGCCGCCGGCTTCGACTTCAAATAGGAGAACACCATGAAAACCGCACATCGCCTGCCTTGCGCCGCCCTGCTGTCTTTGCTGTCGCTGCTGGCCGGCTGCACCGCCACCACCACGCCCGTGCTCGATTCGCACTTCGGCGAATCGGTGGCCCTGCTCAAGGCCCAGCAGATCATGTATCCGGACGCCTACCGCAATGCCAACCCCGTCAGCGGCATCGACGGCAAGGCCGGCGCCAGCGCCTACCAGCGCTACCAGAAATCGTTCGCGGCGCCGGAACCGCAACCGAATGTCTTCACCATCGGCGTGGGCGGACGCCAGTAGGCGCCAGTCCCGCGATGCATTCCCCCCAGGCCACCAGGAGACAGCCATGAACACCGCATTTCGCAGGCACGACAAGCAGCAAGGCGCGATCGCCATCGTGCTGGGGCTGACCCTGGTGGTGCTGTTTGCCATGGGCGGCCTGGTGCTGGACCTGGGCCACCTGTACATCGCCAAGACGGAGCTGCAGAACGGCGCCGACAGCTCGGCGCTGGCAGGCGCCGTGGAACTCAATCAAAGCGCCGCCGGCATCGACAATGCGCAGGCCAAGGCCATCGCCATCGCGCAAAAGAACCGCTACGATTTTTCCACCGCACTGACCATCACGGCCGCCAACATCGAGTTCGGCCCCGGCCCCGACGGCCCCTGGTCGTCCGGCGCCAGCGCCCGCACCAGCCCCGCGGGCCAGACCTTCATCCGCGTCGACACGGGCAGCAAGACGTTTGCCACCTACCTGATGGGCATCGCCGGCATCGCCAGCACCAGCACCTCGGGCGTGGCCGTGGCGGGCCGCTTCGTCAACGACGTCACGCCGATCGGCGTGTGCGCCGTCGATCCGGCCAACAAGACGGCGCAATACACATATCCGGCCGCGCCAGCCGGCACGGGCCTGACGGAGCTGCTGGAATTCGGTTTTCGCCGCGGCGTCACCTACAACCTGTTCGGTCTCAATCCGCTGGGCGGCCCGTCCGATCCCTACCTGATCAATCCCGTCGACGCCCCGCCCGGCAGCTGCAGCGCCTCGCATTCGAGCGCCGCCTCCACCGCGCCGTTCATGTGCACGGGCAGCAGCGCCGTCATCACCAGCGGCACGGGCCAGGTCTACACGAACACGGGCCTGTCCGCATCGCTGGCCGCTTCGCTCAATTCGCGCTTCGACGATTACGGCGGCCCCTCTGTGTGCGACCCCGCCACGGCGCCGCCCGACACCAACATCAAGGAATATCCTTGCGTGGGCGCCGCGTCGCCCTGCGCCGCCGCTGCCGCCAGCTCGCCGCCCGCCAGCTGGATGCAACCAGGCGCCAGCACCCTGCCCAGCCAGCAGCCCGTCAGCCTGGCCGGCAACAAGCCGAATTACCAGCTGCCGTCGGCCGGCGCCGTCCCCGCCCCCTCGGCCACGTTCGCCCAGTTCGCCGGCTACGGCGTGCTGTGGTCCTATGGTCCCGCCTACCAAAGCAATGGCGCCACCCCGGCCAAGGCCGGCACGGCGTACAGCGTCGCGGACGGCAACGCCAACCCCATGTACAGCACGGCCAAGGCGAACTACTTCGACACGGCCAGCTACCCCGTCAGCCCCGGCGCGGGTTTTCCCGCCAGTACGCCGCCTTCGCCCTACAACCAGACCAGCGGCCCCACGTTCCAGGCGCCGTCGGCGGCCCATCCGGGCCAGCGCAACCGGCGCATCCTCAACGTGGTGCTGGTCGACTGCCGCACGGCGCCCGTGGGGCCGGCTTCGTGCGGCACCATGAACGCGGTGGGCATCGGCAAATTCTTCATGACGATGAAAGCCGATTTCAGCGGCGGCACCAAGCGCCTCGACGTCGAGTTCGCGGGCCTGATCGAGCCCGTGCCGAATTCCGAAATCAAACTCTACAAGTGAGGCGGCCATGCGCACCCACCATTCCCACTTCAGCCAGCGCGGCGGCGCCGCCGTCGAATTCGGCATCGTGCTGGCCCTGCTGGTCACCCTGCTGGCCGGTATCTTCGGCTTCGGCCGCGCCTTCTGGTACTACGACGCGCTGACCAAGGCGACGCGTGACGCGGCGCGCAATATGTCCGTCAAGGCCAAGGCCGGCATCGCCTCGCAGGGCGTGCCGGCGGCCAGACAGACGGTGGTCGATGCGGCCGTCAGCGCCGGCATCAGCGACTTCACCACGGCCAACGTGACGGTCACCTGCCTGGACGCGGCGTTCAACGACAGCAGCTGCACCGATGGCGCGGCGCCGGGCGGCATCCGCGTCGAAGTCGTCAACTACACGCTGTCGGTGGGCCAGTACCTGCCCTTCGTGATCGGCGCGGCCAGCAGCTATGCCACGCCGCTGTCGCCGCGCACCACCATGCGCTACATGCTGTAAGGAGAACGCCATGCGCCACCGCCTTCCACTTGCCGTCCGAACTGGCCGCCAGCGCGGCGCCGCCGCCGTCGAATTCGCCCTGGTGGCGCTGCTGTTTTTCACCCTGCTGTTCGGCATCCTCGAATTTGGCCGCATGCTGTACCTGTACAACACGGTGCAGGAAGTGAGCCGCCGCGCCGCGCGCGAAGCGGTGGTGCGCTGGATCGACCAGACCGACGCCATCAAGACCCTGGCCCTGTTCGGCGGCACGGCCCTGCCGGCCGCGCCGGAACTGACGGCCGCCAACATCACCATCCGCTACCTGAACAAGAGCGGCGCCGAAGTGACCTTGCCACCGCTCGATCCGGGCGACAACCTGTCGGCCTGCGGCGACATCACGCGCACGGCCAGCTGCATCGACAGCGTGCGCGTATCGATCGACAACGTCAGCTATACGCCGATGGTCAGCCTGTTCGGTTTTCTCAATATCGCCGTGCCCGCCTCGGTCGTCGTCATGCACGCCGAGAGCCTGGGCTTCCAGATCAACTGAACGCCTTTACCGAACGCCTTTACCAGGGAGTACCACGTGAATATCGTCATCGTCTCGAAAAATGAAGCCCAGCTCAAGCGGCTCACGCGCCTGCTGCGCGAACGCAGCGCGGCCGACCGCGTCGCGCTGCTGGCGAGCATACCCGATGTATTCGACAACGGCGCCACGCCGGACTTGCTGCTGCTGGAGCAGGACCAGGCGGGCGAGACGGAACTGGAACGGCTCGAACTGCTGGGCGGGCGCCATCCGAACCTGGCCATCATCGTGCAATGTCCGCAGCAAAGTCCGCAATTCCTGCTGCGCGCGATGCGCGCCGGCGTGCGCGAAGTGCTGCTGCCGGACGACGACGCGGCCCTGTGCGCCGCGCTGCGCCGCATCGAGGAAAAGCTGCAAAAGCAGGTCACGCGCAAGGGCCAGGTGCTGGCCTTCGTCTCGTGCAAGGGCGGCAGCGGCGCCACCTTCATCGCCGCCAACCTCGGCTACGCGCTGGCCGCCGGCGAACAGCGCAAGGTGGCGCTGTTCGATCTGAACCTGCAGTTCGGCGACGCCGCCCTGTTCGTCTCGGACCACAAGCCGGCCACCACCCTGTCGCAGCTGTCGCAGCAGATCGTGCGCCTTGACGCCTCGCTGCTGACCGCCAGCATGATCCAGATCACGCCCGCCTACAGCGTGCTGGCCGCCGCCGACGATCCCGCCCATGCGGCCGACGTCGAAGCCGAGCATATCGATCGGCTGCTGACGCTGGCGCGCAGCCAGTACGACTACATCCTGCTCGACGTGGGACGCGGCCTCGACCCCGTCAGCGTGCGCGCGCTGGACCGGGCCGACCTGATCTTCCCCGTGCTGCAGGCAACGTTGCCGTATGTGCGCGACGGCAAGCGCCTGCTCGACGTGTTCCGCGGGCTCGGCTACCGCGAAGACAAGATCCGCCTGATCCTGAACCGCTATGCCAGCAGCGACAGCATCCGCGTGGCCGACCTGGAAGCGGCGTACGGCAAGCACGTCTACAAATCCATCCCCAACCACTACGAGGCGGTGGCGGCCTCCGTCAGCCAGGGCGTGCCCATTCTCAAGCTGACGCCGCACAACGCCGTCTCGCGCGCCCTGCAGGAACTGGCCGCCAGCCTGGCCGGCGAAACCCCGCCCGCCGCGCAAGGCTGGGTTTCGCGGCTGCTGGCGCGCGCTTGATCCCCCTACATTTACCGGAGACCGACCATGACTGCCGAAAAACTCACCCTGCGGGACCGCCTGGGCTATGCCCAGGATGACGCCAGCCTGAATGACGATGCCGCGCACCAGGGCGCAGCCAGCCACAGCTACCAGCAACTCAAGCACCGCACCCACCAGGCGCTGCTCGACAGGGTCGACCTCGAAGGCATGCAGCGCCTGTCGCGCGAGCAGATCCGCGAAGAGCTGAAAATCCTCGTCAGCGACGTGCTCACGGAAGACAATGTGGTGATCAACGAGCTGGAACGGCGCTCGCTGATCCGCGACATCCAGGACGAGGTACTCGGCTTCGGCCCGCTCGAACCGCTGCTGGCCGATCCCGGCGTGTCCGACATCCTCGTCAACACCTACCGCCAGGTGTATGTCGAGCGCCATGGGCGCCTGGAGCTGAGCGACGTCTGCTTCACGGACGACGCGCATTTGATGAAAATCATCGACAAGATCGTCTCGCGCGTGGGCCGGCGCATCGACGAATCGAGTCCCATGGTCGATGCGCGCCTGCCCGACGGTTCGCGCGTCAACGCCATCATCCCGCCGCTGGCCATCGACGGCCCCGTGATGTCGATCCGCCGCTTCTCGGCCCAGCCCCTGCGCCTGGCCGACCTGATGCTCAAGCACAGCCTGACGGAGGAAATGAGCACCACCCTGCAGGCGCTGGGCAAGGCCAAGGTCAACATCCTGATCTCGGGCGGCACGGGCAGCGGCAAGACCACCATGCTCAATGCGATTTCCGGCTTCATCAGCACGGCCGAACGCATCGTCACCATCGAGGACGCGGCCGAACTGCAGATGCAGCAGCCGCACGTGGTGCGCCTGGAAACCCGGCCAGCGAACATCGAGGGCAAGGGCGAAGTGACGCAGCGGGCGCTGGTGCGCAACGCGCTGCGCATGCGCCCCGACCGCATCATCCTCGGCGAGGTGCGCGGTGCCGAGGCGCTCGACATGCTGGGCGCCATGAACACGGGCCACGAAGGCTCGATGGCCACCATCCACGCGAACACCCCGCGCGACGCGCTGACGCGGCTGGAAAACATGATCAGCATGGCCTCGGCGGGCCTGCCCATGAAAGCCATGCGCCAGCAGATCAGTTCCGCCATCAGCGTGGTGGTGCAGGTGGCGCGCCTGACGGATGGCAAGCGCAAGATCATCTCGATCCAGGAAATCACGGGCATGGAAGGCGAGATGATCACCATGCAGGAAATCTTCACCTTCCGCCAGACGGGCATCGGCGAAGACGGCACGGTACAGGGGCATTTCCATGCCAGCGGCGTGCGGCCGCACTTCCTGGAACGCCTGCGCGCCTTCGGCATCAGCCTGCCCGAAACCCTGTTCGATCCCGCCCGCCAGTACCATTAAGGGGAGCATCATGGACTATCTCTATTACGTATTCGCCATCCTCACCTTCATCGCCGTGGTGCTGCTGATCGAGGGACTGTACCTGGCCTGGAACACCTCGCGCGGGCCGGAAGCGGAACGGGTCGCGCGCCGCCTGCGCATCATGTCGGCCGGCGCGCATGGCGATGCTGGCAGCTCGATGATCAAGAAGCGCCTGCTGAGTGACACCCCGGCCCTGCAGCGCGTGCTGCTCAGCGTGCCCCGCGTGCATGCGCTCGACCGCCTGCTGGAACAGTCGGGCCTGAGCTGGAGCGTGGCCAGCTTCGCCGGCGTGATGCTGGCCTCGGCCGGCGCCGCGTTTTTGCTGCTGAGCTACTTCAGCGTGCCGTGGCTGCTGCGCCTGCCGCTGGTGGCCGGCGCGGCCCTGCTGCCGCTGCTGGTGGTCTTGCGCGCCAAGGCCAAGCGCCTGCAGCGCATCGAGCAGCAATTGCCCGATGCGCTCGATCTGATGGCGCGCGCCCTGCGCGCCGGCCACGCCTTCCCCACGGCCCTGAAAATGGTCGGCGATGAAATGAACGCGCCGCTGGCCGTGGAATTTCGCGCCACCTTCGACGAAGTCAATTTCGGCATCGCCATGCAGGACGCGCTGATGAACCTGGCCACGCGCGTGCCCAGCACGGACTTGCGCTACTTCGTCATCGCCGTGCTGATCCAGCGCGAAACGGGCGGCAACCTGGCCGAACTGCTCGACAGCATCAGCCGCATCATCCGCGAACGCATCAAGCTGCTGGGACAGGTGCGCGTACTGTCGGCCGAAGGCCGGCTGTCGGCCTGGATCCTGTCGCTGCTGCCCTTCGGCGCGGCGGCCATGATCCACCTGACCAATCCGCAGTTCCTGGAAATGCTGTTCGTCGACCCGGGCGGACGCAAGATGCTGGTCGGCGCCCTGGTGATGATGGTGTGCGGCGTCCTGGTCATGCGCAGCATCATCCGCATCCGTGTCTGAGCACGCAAGGAGAACCCTCATGAATCCCGTCCATTACGCCTTTCTCGCCCTGCTCTTCATCGCCGTCTTCGGCACCGTGCTGGTGGCCATGCGCAGCTTCGCCCCCGATCCACTGCGCCAGCGCATGGACAACGCCACCGGCAAGAACGCGGCGGCGCCTGGCGCCTCCGCGCCCAGCCCCTGGCTGGCGCGCATGGTGCGCCTGAGCGGCCCGCTGGCCAAACTGTCGATTCCCGACCAGGGCTGGGAAGGCTCCGTGATGCGCCGGCGCTTCATGAATGCCGGCCTGCGCCACGCGTCGGCGCCCGTGCTGTTCTTTTCCGCCAAGACCATGCTGGCCATCGGCTTGCCCCTGCTGCTGTTCCTGGGACTGAGCGCCTCGGGCAGCCAGATGGCGGGCAAAGCTCTCCTGTTCTGGCTGCTGATCGTGGCCGCCATCGGCTACTACCTGCCCAATATCGTCCTGGCACAAATGATCAAGCGGCGCCAGCGCGATATCTTTGAAAGCTTTCCCGATGCGCTGGACTTGATGACGGTGTGCGTGGAAGCGGGCCTGGCCATGGATGCGGCGCTGGCCAGGGTGGCGGCCGAAATCGCCCTGAAAAGCGCCGTGCTGGCCGAGGAATTGCATCTGGTGATGCTGGAACTGCGCGCCGGCAACACCAAGGAGCGTGCCCTGCGCAACCTGGCCCTGCGCACGGGCGTCGAGGATGTCGACGCGCTGGTGGCCATGCTGATCCAGGCCGAGCGCTTCGGCACCAGCATCGCCGCCTCGCTGCGCGTGCAGTCGGATCAGCTGCGCACCAAGCGCCGCCAGCTGGCCGAGGAAGAAGCGGCGAAGATCGCCCTCAAGCTGCTGTTTCCGCTGATTTTTTTCATCTTCCCTTCGCTGCTGGTCGTCCTGATGGGACCAGCCTTCCTGCAAATCTACCGCGTGCTCCTGCCCAGCATGGGCAGCGGCAACTGACCGGAGAACCGCCATGTCACAGCACACCACCCTGATGCTCATGCTGGCCTGCGCCGGCCTGCTGCCCGCCTGCGGCCACCTGCCCGGCCCGGCCAGCCAAGGTCACCGGGAGCCTCCACCGCAGGCGCGCATCGAGGACAGCGCCGCCACCCGCAGCGCCGCGTTCTGCAAGCTGGGCAAGCGCCTGCAGGAAGTGGGCGACGCGCGCGCGGCGCTGGCGGCCTACCGCGAAGCCCTGCTATTGACGCCCGGCTCGGCCGATGCGCGCAACGGCGCCGCCGTGCTGCACGCGCAGCTGGGCCAGCTGGAAACGGCGCGCGCCATGCTGCAGGCGCTGGCACAAGAGGCGCCGACGGCGAGGACCTACAACAATCTCGGCTACGTGCTGTACCTGCAGGGAGACTATGCCCAGGCGGCCAGCGTACTGCGCCAGTCGCTGCAGCTCGACAACGGTCAGCAGCCGGCGCGCGCCAACCTGGATCTCAGCATCGCGGCGCTGGCGCGCAGCATCGTCACAGTCGATGCCACCGCGGAGACCATCGCGCCCGACCTGGCGCCGGCACCCACGCCAGCGGCGCCGGCCAGCCGCCTGCAGCTGACGCAGTCGCAGCCGAATATCTTCACGCTGAGCTGGCGCGACGCTCGCGTGGCGGCACGCGCCGCCTTGCCAGCCCCGGCAAAACCGGCAGCGACGGCGGCAGCGCTGCCACGGCTGGAAGTCATCAACGGCAATGGCGAAACGGGAATGGCGGCGCGCATGCGCGGCATGCTGGGCAGCATGGGCATCAGCGTACTGCGGCTGGGCAACCAGCGGCCGTACATGGTGCAGGCCAGCAGCATCGTCTACCGGCCCGGCCACGCCGAGGCGGCCGCCGCCCTGGCCCTGGCCTTGGGCGGCATGCCGCAAGTGCAGGCGGCCGGCGACAGCGGCATCGGCGCGGGCGCCGACTTGCGTATCTTGCTGGGCAAAGATGTGCCAGCCAGCCTGCGCGCACCGGACGTGCGCCTGGCGTCGAACCTGGCGCAGTAACGGTGAAATCAGCGCGGCAGCAGGCGCCGGTCGGATGGGTTGATCAGGAAGCCTTGCAGGATGTCCTGCAGCTGCGGCAGCTTCGCCACGTAGGCGGGAATGCCCAGCTGGCGCGCGCCAAAGTAGTGGGCGATGATGTCGCCCTGCTGTTCCATGTTGAAGTCGGACAGGACGCCGCCCGCCTGCGCATCATAGCGGTAGGCGCGCTGCCGGATGTAGCCGCCGCACAGCGCCAGCAGCACGCCATGCAGCAGCACGCTGTAGCCAAGCTGGTACTGCCACACGTGCACCATCTCGTGGATGAAGAACAGCTTGCCGCTGTTGCCTTCGCGGGAAAAATCGTCACGGTACTGGGCCGGCATGAAATACAGGCTGCCACGCGGCGTCATCGCCGTGTTCTGGTCCTGCAAGCCGAACGGTAGAAAGGAGCCGCGCACGACGCGCACGCGCGCGTAGTCGATGGCGCCCTGGAAGACGCTGCGGGCCATGGCGGTTTCGCCGATGGTGAGGGGGCGGCGCAAGACTCGCATAAAGAATAGGGAAGAAAGCGCGGCAAGCGTAGAGCCTGCCGCGCCGGTACAGCTTAAACCGAACGTAAACCGCTGGCAGCCTTGGCGATTTCCGTGATGCGGTCCCAGTTACCGGCCGCGATCGCGTCTTTCGGCGTCAGCCACGAGCCGCCTACACAGGCGACGTTCTTGCACGCCAGGAACTGCGACGCCGTCTCTTGCGAGATGCCGCCCGTCGGGCAGAACGTGATGTCCGGCAGCGGGCCGTAAATCGCGTTGAGCATGCCGATGCCGCCCGCCGGCACGGCCGGGAACAGTTTCAGCTGCTGGAAGCCGTTTTCACGCGCCGCCATCACTTCGCCTGGCGTCATCACGCCTGGCAGCAAAGGCAAGCCGCTGCTTTTCGCCGCCGCCACCAGGGCCGACGTCAGGCCTGGCGAGACGCCGAAGACGGCGCCCGCATCGCGTGCCTGCGCGAATTCCTCGGGACGCGTCAGGGTGCCGACGCCGACGATGGCGCCCGGCACTTCCGACATGGCGCGGATCGCTTCCAGGCCGTGCTTGGTGCGCAGGGTCACTTCCAGCACGCGGATGCCGCCCGCCACCAGCGCGCGCGCCAGCGGTACGGCATGTTCAGGATCGTCGATCGCAATCACGGGGATCACGCTCGAGGTGCGCATAATTTCCAGTAGTGTCATGGTCATCTCTTATTTCCTAGCCAAAAAGTCTTCATCGGAACCAGGTACGGTATCACCGACATTGTCGGCGTCGTGCAAGGCGACGGTGGTGGGAATCGGCGACGGCAGGCCGAAGGTGGTGGCACCCTCTTCCGCCGCGCTGACGGTGGAACGGAACATGGAAAACAGCTCGCGGCCCATGCCGACGTGGTTCGGCGACAGGTCGGCCGTGACCAGCGCACGCGCGTGCCAGACGTCGGCCGGCACCAGCGCCTCGAGCACGCCGGTAAAGGCGTCGAGGCGGATGATGTCGCCGTCGCGCACCAGGCCCAGCGGGCCGCCAGCGAGAATCTCTGGCGATACGTGGATGGCGGCCGGCACCTTGCCCGACGCGCCCGACATGCGGCCATCGGTGACCAGCGCCACATGGCGGCCCGCATCCTGCAGGTTGGCCAGCGCCGGGGTCAGCGCATGCAGTTCCGGCATGCCGTTGGCGCGCGGGCCCTGGAAGCGCAGCACGGCGACGAAGTCGCGGTCCAGGGTGCCCGCCTTGTAGGCGGCCATGAATTCTTCCTGCGAATTGAACACGAGGGCAGGCGCTTCGACCGTGCGGTGCTGCGGCTTGACGGCCGAGACCTTCATCACGGCACGGCCCAAGTTACCCGCGACCAGCACCATACCGCCGTCCGGCGCGAACGGGTTCGAGGCGGGGCGCAGCACGTTCTCGTCGGCGCTGGCGGCCGGTGCATCTTTCCAGAAGACCTTGCCGTCTTCGCCGAGGAATGGCTCCATGCAATGCGCGCGCAAGCCGTGGCCCAGGATGGTGTTGACGTCTTCGTGCAGCAAGCCCGCGTCCAGCAGTTCGCGGATCAGGTAACCGGTGCCGCCGGCCGCGTGGAAATGGTTCACGTCGGCGTCGCCGTTCGGGTAGATGCGCGTGAGCATCGGCACGATGGCCGACAACTCATTGAAATCGTTCCAGTCGATGACGATGCCGGCCGCCTTGGCGATCGCCACCAAGTGCAGGGTATGGTTGGTCGAGCCGCCCGTGGCCAGCAGACCCACGACGGCGTTGACGATACATTTCTCGTCGACGATATGGCCGACTGGCAAGTAGCTGGCGCTTTGCGCCGTGATGACGGCGGCGCGCTGGGCGGCGGCTCTTGTGAGCGCATCGCGCAGCGGGGTATTTGGCGTGATGAAGGCGGCGCCCGGCAAGTGCAGGCCCATCACTTCCATCAGCATCTGGTTGCTGTTCGCCGTGCCATAGAAGGTACAGGTGCCGGCGCCGTGGTAGGCTTTCGATTCGCCTTCGAGCAAGTCTTCGCGCGTGGCCTTGCCTTGTGCATACAGCTGGCGCACCTTGGCTTTTTCCTGGTTCGACAGGCCCGACGTCATCGGACCGGCCGGCACGAAGACAGCTGGCAAGTGGCCGAAGTGCAAGGCGCCGATCAACAGGCCCGGCACGATCTTGTCGCACACGCCCAGGTACAGGGCCGAGTCGAACATATTGTGCGACAGCGCCACGGCCGTCGACATGGCGATGGTGTCGCGCGAAAACAGCGACAGTTCCATGCCCGGCTGACCTTGCGTCACGCCATCGCACATGGCAGGCACGCCGCCGGCGAACTGGGCGACAGCGCCCACTTCGCGCACGGCTTGCTTGATGATCTGCGGAAAGCCTTCAAAAGGCTGGTGCGCCGACAGCATGTCATTGTACGAGGACACGATGGCCACGGAAGGCTTCTTGTATTCCTTCAGCGACAGCTTGTCGTTGGCGGGAAAGGCGGCAAAGCCGTGCGCCAGGTTGGTGCACGACAGGGCGCCGCGCTGCACGCCCTGGATGCGGGCCGCATCCAGATGCGCCAGGTAGGCGCCGCGCGATGGCCGGCTGCGCGCGATGATGCGCGCTGTTACGGATTCGACTACTGGATGCAGCGCCATATGGATTTCCTTAAAAATGAGTATTTCGTGAAATTTTACTACAAAATGGTGAAGAAGAAGCACTCTTGCATGGGCCAACAACACAAATAAGCGACGGATTGCGGCGTATCAAGGCAAACCCGGGCAATATCGCGTAGCCGCACCTGCCAACACGGCCCTTATATGTCACGAGGGCAATCGCTAAAAAAAGCACAACAAAATTGGCTTCACGTCACAAACTGTAGTGAAATTACGTTTTTCTGATGTATTATTCTCATACCAATGCCGGATCCGCTGTTCGCCACCACGAACGCGCCGCGCTCCTTTCAACCGAGACAAGCACCCAAGCCGACCGCCATGCGCCAGCCAGCACCTACTCCTGCCATCACCGCCACCGCCAGTTTCCAGTCCCTGCAAGCGCACAGCGCCAGCCTGCGCGAAGTGCATCTGCGCCAGCTGTTCGCGGCCGACCCCGCCCGCTTTTCCAGCATGACCGTCGATGCGGCCGGCCTGCTGCTCGATTATTCGAAAAACCGCGTCGACGCCACCGCCATGGCGCTGCTGATGGACCTGGCCCGCGAGCGCGGCGTGGAAGCGCAGCGCGAAGCCATGTTCACTGGCGAGAAAATCAATCTTACCGAACATCGGGCCGTTCTGCATACGGCTTTGCGCGCGCCACGCGGCACCAGGCTGGTCGTCGATGGCCAGGATATCGATGCCGACGTGCAAGATGTGCTGCAACGCGTGAAGGCGTTTACGGACAAGGTACGCAATGGCAGCTGGCTCGGCTACACGGGCAAGCCGATCTGCGACATCGTCAACATCGGCATCGGCGGTTCGGACCTGGGTCCGAAAATGGCGTGCCTGGCCCTGCGCTCCTACGCCAACCCGGGCCTGGAAATGCACTTTGTTTCCAACGTCGACGGCCACGACATGGAAGCGACCCTGTCCAAGGTCGATCCGGAAACGACCCTGTTCATCGTGGCTTCGAAAACTTTTGTGACGGCTGAAACCATGCTCAACGCCAACACGGCGCGCGCCTGGTTCCTGCTCGAAGGCGAAGAAAAGGATCTGGCCCAGCATTTTGTGGCCGTCTCGACCAACACGCAAGCCATCGTCGACTTCGGCATTTCGCCGGACAATATGTTCCCGTTCTGGGACTGGGTCGGTGGCCGCTATTCCGTCTGGTCGTCGATCGGCCTGGCCGTGGCCCTGTCCGTCGGCTTTGAATACTTCAGCGATTTCCTCGCCGGCGCGCATGCGATGGACCAGCATTTCCGCGAGGCCCCGCTGGAACAGAACATGCCCGTCGTGCTGGCCATGGTCGGCTTCTGGAACCGCCAGTTCCTCGATTGCGGCTCCGTTTCCATCGCGCCTTATCACCAGGATTTGAGCCGCTTTGCCGCCTACTTGCAACAGCTGGACATGGAAAGCAACGGCAAGCGCGTCACCAAGGATGGCGTGCCCGTCGATGTGCCGACCGGTCCCGTCATCTGGGGCGATTGCGGCACGAATGCGCAGCACGCGTATTTCCAGCTGCTGCACCAGGGCACAGACATCACGCCCATCGACTTCATCGCAGCCCTGCGCGCCACGCACGATTTACCGGGCCACCACGACGCCCTGCTGGCGAACTGCTTCGCCCAGTCGGAAGCCTTCATGACGGGCAAGACGGGTGATGAAGTGCGCCTTGATTTGCAGGCGCAAGGCTTGCCGGAAAGCGAGATCGAAGCGCTGGTGCCGCACAAGACTTTCCCCGGCAACCGCCCCAGCAACACCATCCTGATGGACCAGCTGACCCCGACCACCCTGGGCGCCCTGATCGCGCTGTACGAACACAAGACCTTCGTGCAGGGCGTCTTGTGGAACGTCAACAGTTTCGACCAGTGGGGCGTGGAACTGGGCAAGGTACTGGCCAAGAAAATCCAGGCCGAACTGACGGGCGAAGCCCGTCCCGACCACCACGACAGCTCGACCAATGGCTTGATTGCCTTGGCTAAAGCAGCAAAAGCAGCATATTAAAAAGAGATAGATGAATATTTACGAAATCAAAGTAGTCAGTGACAAAGCCATGCAAGTGGGCGAATGCCCGCTATGGCATGGCAAGGAAGCGGCCCTGTACTGGGTCGATATCGATGGCCGCGCCGTGCACCGCTTGCACCCGGCCAGCGGCAAGCATGAGCAATGGAACATGCCGACCGAACCGTCGGCGCTGGCGATCAACGCCGGCGGCGGCCTGCTCGTGGCCTTGCGCAGCGGCTTCGCCCACCTCGACACGAAGACGGGCAGCCTGGCGGAAATCGCCCCGGCGCCGTTCGACATGGCCACCACGCGCTTCAACGATGGCAAGGTCGACCCGGCCGGCCGCTTCTGGGTCGGCACGATTTTCGAGCCGCGCAACGCCGATGCTGCAGAAATGTTCGTGCTGGAAAAGGGACAAGTACGCAAGGTCTGGTCGGGCGGCATGACCGTGTCGAACGGCCTGGGCTTCAGTCCGGACAAGCGCACCATGTATCACTCGGACACCACCACGCATCGCATCGACCGCTTCGATTTCGACGCGGCCACGGGCGCCATTTCCGCGCCGCAACCGTTCCAGCGCTTTTCCACGGACAAGAAAGCGTTTGATTACGGCGGGCGCCCCGATGGCGCGGCCGTCGACAGCGAAGGCAATTACTGGTCGGCCATGTTTGAAGGCGGCAAGATCCTGCGCTTCGCGCCCGATGGCCATTTGCTCGGTGAAATTACCGTGCCCGTGCGCTGCCCCACCATGGTGACGTTCGGCGGCCCCGACCTGCGCACCCTGTACATCACCAGCGCCAGCCACAACCGCTCCGCCGCCGAGATCGCCGACTACCCGTTGACGGGCCACGTGCTGTCCGTGCGCGTGGACGTGGCGGGCCAGCCGGAAACAGCTTACCAGGCGTAATCGTTTGCCAGTCACGTAGGTCGGATTAGCGGGGCAAAGCCCCGCGTAATCCGACACCATTGTTGACCGTGGCGGCGTCGGATTACGCGCAGCTTAGCTGCGCTAATCCGACCTACCGGACTGCCACATGCCCAGAGGCGTGGCGGACCAGTCTCAACCGTTTGCCAGCAAGAAAAAGCGCCGACACCCGCAAGGGTCCGGCGCTTTTTCTTGCGCAACGGCGAAGGTCGGATTAGCGGGACGAAGGCCCGCGTAATCCGACAACAGTGTTGATCATGGCCGCGTCGGATTACCGCGACAATACCTTGCGTATCGTCTCGGCCAATTCAGCCGCCACAAATTTCGCCACATAACCATCGGCGCCCACGCCCTTGACGTGGTCTTCGTTGGTCGAGCCCGTCAGCGACGAGTGGATCACCACGGGGATGTTGGAGAAACGGCCATCGTTCTTGATGTTGCGCGTCAAGGTAAAACCATCCATTTCCGGCATTTCCAGGTCGGTCAGCACCAGCGCGACCTTGTCTTTCGCCGTCTTGCCTTCCGTCGCCGCCTGAGCCGAGATCGCCTGCAGGCGTTCCCACGCTTCCTTGCCCGTCTTGGTCATGATGAAAGGCACGCCCATCGCTTCGAGGCCCTTTTCGATCAGCGAGCGGGCCAGCGAGGAATCGTCGGCCGCGAGGATCACGGCGCCGGCCGGCAAGCGCACTTGCGGGCCGATGCTGTTCTCGTCCACGTCCGGGTCGCCCGACGGCAGCACGTTGCGCAGGATTTGTTCCACGTCCAGCACTTGCGCCAGGCGTGTCTTGTCCGTGTCGCCATCGAGCCGCGCGATACTGGTGACGAGGCCGCCGCCAACGCTCGACTCGGCCGACAGCACCTGATTCCATTCCAGGCGCACGATTTCATCGACCTCTTCCACGGCAAACGCCTGTGTCGAGCGGGCAAATTCGGTCACCATCAGGATCTTCAAACCATTGCTCTTGCAGCCGACCGCCATCGGCAAGTCGATCACGGGCACGATCTGGCCACGGATGTTGACCACGCCCAGCATGTGCGGGTGCGAACCGGCCACGGCCGTGATGGCCGGCATTTCCATGATTTCACGGACTTTGAACACATTGATGCCGAACAGTTCGCGGCTGGTCGAGTGATCACTGGTGCCCAGCTTGAACAGGAACAGTTCGAATTTATTATTGCCTGTCAGGCTGGTGCGTTCATCGACATCTTGCTGCATTGAATTCATTGTGTCCCCTTGAGCCGTCTTGTAAAGTTAAGTCGCCTGTCCCTGATGCTGCGGACAGTGCGGACTGCACGTCGCATGGACGTCGGATGGCGGGTTCGGGGCATGGCCGGCGCTAGCGGTGCAGTGTGTATCGTACAATTTCTTACAACCAATAGTTGCTATCGATTCCAGCTTGAATTATACGGTTTTTTACTTTCTTCAAAGCTACTTTACGCTGCCAACGGCGATCCGGACAGCATTTCTTGATTTGCTTGTTGCTACAGCGCAAATGATGACGGAGAGAATCGAAAATTTCCCTGGCAACCATGGTTGCTTTGAAAAGCCAGGTGAAAAGCATGGCGCAGCGCCAGCAGCGGCGAACGGCATATAATGGCCATGCTGGCAGCACTGGCAAGCATACCGGGCAAAATGGCGACGGCAGCGGATGGAATGTAGTAAAATTTCTTGCAATTGCCTGTTCTACGTAGTAAATTTACACCATCGATTATAGTAGCGACAGACTGGCACTTCCGGTCGGCTTTCTCCCCGCTCCGGCCCTTTTACTTTTGCGACGACACTCACTTATGGCACTTACCGATTTTGACCTGGTCCTGTTTGGCGGCAGCGGCGATTTAGCAATGCGCAAGTTGTTGCCTGCAATGTATGCGCGCGACGTCGCGAACGATTTGCCGCCGACGGCGCGCATCATCTGTGTGGGCCGCCAGGACAGCGGCCAGGATGCCTTCCTGAAAATGGTAGAGACCAACTCGCGTCCCCATATCAAGGCCAGCACCCTGAATGCCGCCACCTGGAGCAAATTTTGCGCGCGCATCGTGTATGTGTCGCTCAACGCCAGCGATGCGGCCACGTACGCGCCGCTGGTCGAAGCGCTGCGCGGCGATGCCGACCTGACGCGCGTGTACTACCTGGCGACGCCGCCGCATTTGTTCGCCCTGATCTGCGACAACCTGGAAGACAACGGCCTGGTGACGCCGAATTCGCGCGTGGTCCTGGAAAAGCCGCTGGGCCGCGACCTGGCCAGCGCCAAGCAGATCAATGCCGAAGTGGGCAAGGTATTCCAGGAATCGCAGATCTACCGTATCGACCATTACCTGGGCAAGGAAACCGTGCAGAACTTGCTGGCCCTGCGCTTCGGCAACATCCTGTTCGAACCGCTGTGGCGCCGGGAATGGATTTCCGACGTGCAGATCACCATCGCCGAAAAGCTGGGCGTGGGCAACCGCATGGGTTACTACGATACCTCGGGCGCGCTGCGCGACATGCTGCAAAACCACTTGCTGCAACTGCTGTGCATCGTCGCCATGGAACCGCCGACCTCGATCGCGCCGGATGCCGTGCGCGATGAAAAGCTGCAAGTGCTGCGCTCGCTGAAAAAATTCACGCCCACCACCCTGGCGCAAAACATCGTGCGCGGCCAGTACCGCGCTGGCCACGTCGACGGCGCCACCGTGCCGAGCTACCGCGACGAACCGGATGCGCCGGAACATTCGCGCACCGAAACCTTCGTTGCCCTGAAGGCGGAAATCGACACCTGGCGCTGGGCCGGTGTGCCGTTCTACCTGCGCACGGGCAAGCGCATGGCCGACAGCCTGGCCGAGATCGTCGTGCGCTTCAAACAGATCCCGCACTCGATCTTCAACCAGCCCACGTCGAGCTTCCAGCCGAACTGCCTGGTGATCCGTCTGCAGCCGGACGAAGGCTTGCGCATGAATTTGATGGCGAAAACCCCGGGCGACGGCATGCGCCTGAAACCGGCGGAACTGGAACTCGATTTCCGCGAGTCGTTCAAGACCCCGCGCATGGACGCCTACGAGCGTTTGCTGCTCGACGTCCTGCGCGGCCAGTTGACCCTGTTCATGCGCGGCGACGAACTGGAAGCGGCCTGGGAATGGGTCGAGCCGATTCTCGACAACTGGGAACAGAACGACAGCGCGCCGATTCCGTACACGGCAGGCACCTGGGGCCCCGCGGCCGCCAGCGCCCTGATCGGCCGCGATGGCTTGCAGTGGCGTGAAGAAGCCCTGCCGGAAGACTAATCTAGCAGGGCAAGGAGCCGTGCCTTGCAAGGCACGGCCGTTACGCAGGCGCGGAGCTGTGCTCCGCGAATTCCCTGCTTCACCGCTTCCCGAAATCAGAAGACTAATTTAATGCTGCTTGACTCCATCCGCACCCAGCTCGATTCGCTCTCCAAGTCGGAGAAGAAGGTCGCGCTGGCCGTGCTTGACCAGCCTAACCAGACGGTCAGCCAGAACATCACGGCGCTGGCGAAAAGCGCGCAGGTGTCGGAACCGACCGTGGTGCGTTTTTGCCGCACCCTGGGCTATGACGGCTGGCATGAATTCAAGCTGAAGCTGGCGCAGGGCCTGGCCCTGGCCATGCCGGGCGCGAACGAGCAGCCGGCGCAGGACGACCTGGCGGCCGACCTGGTGAATAAAATCTGCAGCCGCTCGATCAACACCCTGCTCGACCTGCGCAACAACCTGAACCCGGAAGCGATCCAGCGCGCGCTCGACATCCTGTCACGCGCCAGCAAGATCGAATTCTATGGCCAGGGCACATCGGGCATCGTGGCGGCCGACGCGCAGCACAAGTTCTTCCGCTCGGGCGTGCCGACGGTGGCCTACAGCGATCCGAACATCCACAGCATCGCCGCGGCCCTGCTGCGCGGCGGCGACTGCCTGGTGGCCATCTCGCAGCGCGGCAACAGCCCCGCCCTGGTCCGCTCCGTGAAACTGGCGCGCCGCGGCGGCGCCGACGTCGTCGTGCTGGCCCCATCGGGCACGCCGCTGGCCGACCTGGCAACCGTGCTGATCCCGATCGACCTGGTCTTCAACACCGACCCCTACACGCCGATTTCCGCCCGTCTGGCCTATCTGGTGGTGATCGACGTGCTGGCCGTGGGCCTGGCCCTGCAGCGGGGCCCCGAGTTCCGCAAGAAAATGCAAAATGCACAGAAGGCGCTGCAGGAATTCGACATGCAGTTCGATTCCTTCATCGGCTGATCTGGCTGATACCCTGCCGGCTCCAGCATCGCCGGAGCCGCTCCTTATCCAAACGTCTCCATTCGACCGGGATGTCTCTTCCTTGATTTCACAGGAGGAACCGGTACACCCGCAGCCTTTGCATCGAAAAATCAGCCCACCATCCTTGTCTAAGAAATGGGATCCTTTGGTTTCCCATAGTGGCGTATCGGATGAGCAGTGCTATATCCGGGATAAATTGAAACCACAACCCGAACTTCATCGTTTGGAAAAAAATGGATAAAGATACTTCCCGTTTCATCGTATTTTTCCACTTCCACCATTTTTTCTTTAATAATATGTTTTAGTCCATCCGGCATATCCCACCGCACCAGCACCATCATTCCCGGATACCACGCTCTCGGAATGGAGGCACAGCAAACTTCAGGTCCTCCCGCTCCCCATCTGGCCATATTGGCACCTCCGGCTCCATCCACCGACGCGGAGTAAATAAAATTCCCGGTATGGTTCACAATACCCACCTGCGCTATCGCGGTAGGACCTGGGCCGGCTTCCTCGACCTGCCTGGCCTTGAACGCACAGCCGCTCAGCAGCAAAGCAGCGCCAAGATAAATAATCCATTTCATGATTTTCACCTTGCAGAAAATGCCACGTCGTTTTTCACTTTACCGCCACATACGGCAATAGAAAATAGGGGGATGCCCATGCGTGGATGCGTCAAGAAAAAATGCTGGGAAGCGGTCCAGAAATGGAATTTTATCGATCATCTTATCAAGGAAGATTGGCAGGTTTTTCGGAGTGAAGAATAGGATGAATTTTGCTAGGCCCTCCAGCATTTGACACAACCACTCTCACCTCGTCATTCTCAAAAAAATGCATATAAATATCTCCTGGTCTATCATATTTTTCCACTTCCACCATTTTTTCTTTGACAACGTCGGTATGCCCCTCAGGCATATTCCACCGCACCAGGACTTTCATACCCGGATGCCACACACGAGGAATGGATGCGCAGCAAATATTGGCAAGTCCCGCCCCCCATCTGGCCATATTCCCCCCTCCCGCCCCATCCACCGATGCGGAATAAATATACTTCCCCGTATGATTGACAATACCCACCTGCGCCGTCGCGGTAGGACTTTGGCCGGCTTGCTCAACCTGCCTGGCCTTGAGGGCGCAACCGCTCAGCAGCAAGACAGTGCCAAGATACATAATCCATTTCATGATTTTCACCTTGCAAAAAATGCTACGTGGTTTTTCTACTTTACTACCATATACGGCAATAGAAAATAAGGGACTGTCCACACGTGGATGCTTCAAGAAAAAGTGCTCGGAAGCGGTCCAGAAATGGAAATTTTATCGATCATCCTATCAAGGAATATTGGCAGGTTTTCCGGAGTGAAGAATAGGATGAGTTTTTGCCCCCCCTCCAGCATTTGACACGATAACCCTCACCTTATCATTGGGGAAGAAATGCATATAGATATCGCCAGGCTCATCGTATTTTTCCACTTCCACCATTTTTTCTTTAATAATATGTTTTAGTCCATCCGGCATATCCCACCGCACCAAGACCATCATTCCCGGATACCACACTCGAGGAATGGATGTGCAGCAAATATTGGCAAGCCCCGCCCCCCATCTGGCCATATTCCCTCCTCCGGCCCCATCCACCGACGCGGAGTAAATAAATTCGCCCGTATGATTCACAATACCCACCTGCGCCGTCGCGGTAGGACTTGGCCCGGCTTGCTCAGCCTGCCTGGCCTTGAAGGCGCAGCCGCTCAGCAGCAAGGCCGTGCCAAGATACATAATCCATTTCATGATTTTCCTTTTATAAAAATAGGCAGTTGAAGGAACAAGGCTAGGCAGCCGAGCGCGCCTGCCAGAAATCGTCGGGCAGCGTGTCGAGCTCGGACAGGTAATTCGCACCCTGGCGCGTGCGCCGCAACAGGCTGGCCATGGCAGGATGCAAGGTGAAATCATCGGCCAGCATCAAGGCCAGGGCGCTGAAATGCTGACGCTGGCCCGCCGCCTCGATGCCGCTGGCGTTTGCCATAAGCAAATGACGCGCCACGCGCGCGTGGCACTGGGCCGGAGTGTCGGAATGAAACAGGTCCGACTACACATCATGCAGATTGGCCAGGATGGCGTCGGCCTCGGCGCTATCCACCAAGGAGGCAAAGGCGGTGTCGCTGAGGGGGAATTTATCAAACTCCGCCGGGGCGCACGGCTAGCTCAATGACCTAGCTTGACTTACACCGTCTTCGCCCGCTCCACCGCATCGGCAGATCTGTGATCGGCCATCGCGATACCGCGCTGTTCCTTGTGCAAAACAGGTAGCATGCCCGCATACTGAGCGCCCGACGGCTTGAAGGTATCCGATCCCATGTAAATTGACCGGAAACGCAAATAGCCACCTCCCATGAGTTTACTCTCGCGTCCGCCCTTGTCCGGTTCGATCGCATCCATTTCATTTTCGGTGCCTTTGACAGCTTTGTATCGCAGCAATTGCTCTTTTTCCTTCGTGCTCAAATTATAGGGATTGAGCTTCCCAGGGTCTGCCTCCGGACCGCTCTCCCAGTCACGGGCTCGCTCTTCCTGCGCCACAAGCAATTCCAGCGCGTACCACAAGTCGGGAATGTCTTTCCCCAGCGGTTTGAACCACGCGCGCGAGTCATGCACGAACTGCTCAAAAAAGTTATTTACTTCGGCGGGTGGTACCGGCTTGTCCCAAAATTCGGCAATAGGTTTCCATTCAGGATTACGGGGCTGCCCTCTACTATTGGTCGTGCGCTGATCGATGCGCCACTTCTCAAAGCTCGCAACCTCTTCCTCCAGCTCTTTGTCCGCCATCGTGAGATCAGTAAAATCAAATTTCCCGCTTTTATAGCTTGTTGCCAAATTCTTGACATTCGGTAAATTTCCCATCTTGCCTAGCATTTTCTTGCGCCACTGTATGTACAGCATATGCTGGAATTCCATGATTCTATGTAGCCGCAATGAGGGTTCAGCGCCTTGCTGCGCATGGCAAAAGCCGATATACGCATTGAAGGTGGTTATAGTCCGCGGATTGATGCGAAAGGCCCGCTTCGTCGCTTCACTGGCCTCTTCCAGCTTCAGCGGCACCCCGGCCAGGCGGGCAGCCCGGTACATCGTGGCCAACGTAATGCGCGACATCAAGTCGCCTCCGCTTGGATCTGTACCGCGCCCTTGTTCTTGCGGCAGATAGCCGCCTCCGATGTCCGAATGAACACCAGGAAAAACAATTTCCATACAATTAGGGGGAATATTGCCCAGGTGAGCAACGGAGTCCAAGGGAAAAGACCGGCGCACTTCATGCGCCGACACCAGATGCAGGCACTTGCTTGGCCCCGGTGACGTAGGTATTCTGAGCGACACTTCGGCGTCGGCCCAGCCACCATGTCCATCCACCATCCTGTTCGGGAGGGGTACTGAAGCCGCCAAGCCAACCGAAGCGACGGTATCGAACAGGCCCATGAAGTCGAAGGTCACCTCGATAGTGCCAATACTTAACTGGCGAGCCTTGACGCCCTTGCTAACGGTCAGTTGCGCATCGAGCTTGCATAACCAGATGAACCAGTAGGCAAACGAGCGCGCTTCGGCTGCGCCACGCGAGAAACCGAACATCGACACGAAGATATTGAGCACCTTGCCCTTATTGACGCTTTTCGCCGGCGCATCGGTTGGAACAAATGGCCGCAAATTGCTGTGCAACTTTTGCAAGGCCTGCGTGAAAGCGTTCACCAGCGCCTGTGAAGGCTGCACTTTGCTGGGCAAACTGAGCGTATTGAAGTCCTGTTTAAACGTCTTGTCATCCACCAGGGGAGCATCGGTATAATATCTGTGCACATTATTCAATGCTTCCACCAATGCCCAGATGATGCGATTCTCGCCCTTGTAGGCGAAGGCCAGGCCGCGCGCCCGGTCGCTGGTGAGGATGCTAAATCCCTCGCCCGTATCGCCAACCTCGTCGAAGCGTGTTCCCACTCCGGGAACATAGGTGCGAAAGTAACTCTTGTGGTATTTTTCCTCCAAGTCCGGCCACGCCTCGCTGCCATGCGTGTCTTTTCCCCCGGGAAATGCACGATACAAGCGCGCCACGTTGCTGTGCGAATGAAGCGGTACATCCCGCTTCATATTATTGTTGGTGCCGTCGAAGAAGAAGCCAAAGAACAGATTCGCATCGCATGAGGGGGGAAATCCTGGGGCCGGACATTCCCTTTTTTTGACTAAATCACCCAATATTTTCAGTTCTATCTCATCATCAAAAAATTTAGCTGAATCTGCTGGTTCATTTTTCTCAGCAGAATAAATAGTGGCCAAAAATGCAGTCATGGATGCATTCCCTCAAGGCTCTGAATGAGTTTCTTCTTATACTCAATTACATCCTTTAATTCATCAATTTCAGTGACCGTCATCTTATTACTATTACGTGCCAATCCTTTTTCCATAGTATCTAACCATTTTTTTTCCAATTCTATTTTTGCTTTACGACGCTGTGTCCGATACTCCTTCGTCGCTACCGGATACCCCTTGATTTTCCCCGGCCACTCCGGCAAGCTCGGTCCGTAATGCGACACAACGGCTCCCACGCTGCCATCTTCGTAGACGATCAGCCAGATATCACCGGCCTTCCCATTCGGATACGGCGGGATGCTGACCGTCTCGCGATGAAAGGTTGGGTCCGGGGACAACTGATAGACCACCACCACCTTCAAATCCGCATGCCACTTTTCCGGCACGCTGAAACAGCATATCGATCCGCCCTGCCCGTATGGACGGATCGAATCGCCACCGCCGCCGCTGTTGGTATTGCCAGGATTTTCAACCGCGATGTAATCGACTTCTCGCGAAGAATAATTCAGCGCCTGAATGCTCGCGGCCATGACGACGCCGGGTAAGCATGCGGCCAGCAAAAGGCCTCGCAATAGTTGCCTCTTGAGTAACGCACTCATGGTTTCCCCCTATGTATCAATGCCAAGACTCAGAGCGCGTGCCTTGGCGCCATTGCTAACGGTCAGTTGCGTATCCAGTTTGCATAGCCTGGCGTCACTGCCATGCGTATCTTTACCGCCGGAAAATGCACGATACAAGCGCGCCACGTTGCTGTGCGAGTGAAACGCCACATCCCGCTCCATATTATTGTTGGTGCCGTCGAAGAAGAAACCGAAAAATAGATTGACATCACATGGCGGAGGGAAACCTGGAAGTGGACACTCACGCGCCTTCATGAATTTTATAATTTTATCCATTTCATCTATTCCGTCAAAAAAACGGTCTTTATCAGATGGATCATTTTTATCTACAGAATAGCTTTTGGCTAAAAAAGCAATCATGGATTTCCTTCCAAGCTTTGGATGACTTTTTTCTGAAACTCAATGATTTCCTGAATCTCCTTTACCTTCTCATCTGGCAAAGAATTCCCTCTAAGCAACAGTCCTCTTTCCACCGTAAGTAAGCTAGCTTTTTCTCTCTTCAATTTCTGCTTACGACGCTCATCCCGATACTCCTTCGTCGGCACCGGATACCCCTTGATTTTTCCCGGCCACTCCGGTCGGCTCGGTCCGTAAAGCGACACCACGGCTCCCACGCTGCCATCTTCATAGACGATCAGCCAGATATCGCCCGCCTTCCCATCCGGATACTGTGGAACACTGACCGTCTCGCGATGAAAGGTCGGGTCCGGGGACAACTGATAGACCACCACCACCTTCAAATCCGCATGCCACTTTTCCGGCACGGTGAAACAGCATATCGATCCGCCCTGCCCGTATGGACGGATCGAATCGCCACCGCCGCCGCTGTTGGTATTGCCAGGATTTTCAACCGCGATGTAATCGACTTCGCGCGAAGAATAATTCAGCGCCTGAATGCTCGCGGCCATGGCGACGCCGGGTAAGCATACGGCCAGCAAAAGCCCTCGCCATAGTTGGCTCTTGAGTAAGGTATTCATGGTTTCATCCCTATGCATAAATGCCAAGACTCAGAGCGCGTGCCTTGACGCCCTTACTAACGTTCAGTTGCGTATCCAGTTTGCATAGCCTGGCGTCACTGCCATGCGTGTCTTTATCACCTGAAAATGCACGATACAAACGCGCCACATTGCTATGAGCATGAAATGCCATATCCCGTTTCATATTATTATTGGTGCCGTCGAAAAAAAAAGCCGAAAAACAGATTGACATCACATGGCGGAGGGAAACCTGGAAATGGGCATTCACGATCCTTTGCAAAATCACCAAGAATTGGTTTTTCATTTTTCGCGCCAAAAAAAACAATGAAATCAGGAGGATCATTTTTTATAGCTGGACAAATATCAACTAAAAAAGCAGTCATTTATCACTTTCCTCAAGAATATTAATAATCTTTTTACTATATTCAATTGTCCCCTTCAATCTCATCAACTCTACAGGAGTTAGGTCACTCACATCGCCATCTAATGCATTCTCCATAGAATGTAGAACAGCCTTTTCTCTTTTTATTTTTTCCTTGCGGCGTTCATCCCGATACTCCTTCGTCGGCACCGGATACCCCTTGATTTTTCCCGGCCACTCCGGTCGGCTCGGTCCGTAAAGCGACACCACGGCTCCCACGCTGCCATCTTCATAGACGATCAGCCAGATATCGCCCGCCTTCCCATCCGGATACTGTGGAACACTGACCGTCTCGCGATGAAAGGTCGGGTCCGGGGACAACTGATAGACCACCACCACCTTCAAATCCGCATGCCACTTTTCCGGCACGGTGAAACAGCATATCGACCCGCCCTGCCCGTATGGACGGATCGAATCGCCACCGCCGCCGCTGTTGGTATTGCCAGGATTTTCAACCGCGATGTAATCGACTTCGCGCGAAGAATAATTCAGCGCCTGAATGCTCGCGGCCATGGCGACGCCGGGTAAGCATACGGCCAGCAAAAGCCCTCGCCATAGTTGGCTCTTGAGTAAGGTATTCATGGTTTCATCCCTATGCATAAATGCCAAGACTCAGAGCGCGTGCCTTGACGCCCTTACTAACGTTCAGTTGCGTATCCAGTTTGCATAGCCTGGCGTCACTGCCATGCGTGTCTTTATCACCTGAAAATGCACGATACAAGCGCGCCACGTTGCTGTGCGAATGAAACGGCACATCCCGTTTCATTTATTGTTGGTGCCATCGAAGAAGAAGCCGAAAAACAGATTGACATCACATGGGGGAGGGAAGCCGGGAAGTGGGCACTCACGCTTCTTCATAAATCCTATAATTTCATCCATTTCATTAATTCCATCAAAAAAACGTTCCTTGTCAGATGGATCATTTTTATCTACAGAATAGCTTTCGGCCAAAAAATCTGTCATCGCACATTCCCATCTAAACTTTGGACAACTTTTTTTTGAAATTCAATAATTTCTTTTTTTTCTTTTATCTTTTCATCTGACAGAGTATAAAAATCACGCTGCAATCTTTTTTCCAAAAAATCGAGCGTATTTCTCTCTCTCTTTATTTTATCTTTACGACGCTCATCCCGATACTCCTTCGTCGGCACCGGATACCCCTTGATTTTTCCCGGCCACTCCGGTCGGCTCGGTCCGTAAAGCGACACCACGGCTCCCACGCTGCCATCTTCATAGACGATCAGCCAGATATCGCCCGCCTTCCCATCCGGATACTGTGGAACACTGACCGTCTCGCGATGAAAGGTCGGGTCCGGGGACAACTGATAGACCACCACCACCTTCAAATCCGCATGCCACTTTTCCGGCACGCTGAAACAGCATATCGATCCGCCCTGCCCGTATGGACGGATCGAATCGCCACCGCCGGCGCTGTTGGTATTGCCAGGATTTTCAACCGCGATGTAATCGACTTCGCGCGAAGAATAATTCAGCGCCTGAATGCTCGCGGCCGTGGCGACGCCGGGTAAACATGCGGCCAGCAAGAGGACTCGCCAGCAATGGTGCTTGAGCAACGTCGTCATGATGTCATCGCTATCTATAAAATCGCCAAATGAATCTACCCGGCTCCAGCCGCGCTGAAATCACGCTCTATGCGAGCGCCTCGGCACGCGTTGCATAGCGCTGCTGCGCCAGGTAAATCTCTTCATCGGCTTTGGCTTGCGCAATATCCTGTGTTAAGTTTTCGCTCCACACAAATTCTTCGGGTGCTTCTTTCGCCTCGATGCCGGCCGTCGGCATGCGTTGCAGCTCCTTCTCGTGCACGCTTTTCCGGAAGAAACCACTTTGCGGGTAATAGCCTCGGCGCAAGATATAGCCGCCACCCTCGCGCCGCGTATAGGTTTGCGTGGTGATCAGCCTGCTACGCATGTCGGCGCTGTCGGCATCCGTACGGATCGGATAGGGAGTGCCATACTGCACTTCCTTGACCAGTGCTTCCTCTTCCGGCGTCAATGCTTCGCCATTCTTCTGTTTCAGTTGCGCGGCTTCCGTCTTTCGGCTGAGCTCATATACGCGTTTATAAAAGCCGTCTTTAGGCGGTTTATCGGCGAACGAGGCGATCCTGGCCCGCTTGTCGTATTCCGTCACTTCGCCTGCCATATAAAAGCCGGCCAGGGAATCATGCACATAGTCGTCAAAAAAACGCATCACTTCGGGCGGCAGCGGTTTGGGGTGATCGAATATGTCGAGCGCCCATGCTTCCCAATCATCCAAGGAGATGTGATTTTGGGCGCGATAGTATTGCCAGTGATTGATGCGCGCAATGTCCCGGGCGCTGAACGGTTGCCCCTCATCGCCATGAAGGAAGGCTTTGCGCGCGCGCAGCGCTTCCAGATCGCCTGCCAGCAAGCGGTTATAGGAACCCAGATCCTCCCGCTCCTGCGCGCTGGCCGCCTTGAAGCTGGCCGTGGCCTCCAAGGTCTTGACGCGCACGGCGCGCCAGCGGTAATACAGCTCCATGTGCTTGCTCAGCAAACCGCCTTGCTTGTTAAGCTCGGCGGTATATGCTTCCCATGCCTTGGCAAGCTCTTGACTGACCTGGAAATCAACTTGCACCGTAGCTTCCAGTTTGCTGAACGGCCTCAAAGGCACGCCCTTGAGGCGAGCCTCCTTGAACATATGCGCCAGCGGAATTTGCGACAGCAAGGCCGCTTGTCCGCCACGCCCCTTTCCCTGCTCGCCCGGGCCATAACCGCCCCCGACATCGGAGTGGACGCCAGGAAAATATACTTCCTCGATTTTCCCTTCCAGGCGCGTGACGGGAAAATTCATGCGCTGCTCATGCGTGGCAATACAATGCAGACCTGCCTGGACGCAGGACGGCAATGGCTTGAGCAATTCATTGGCCCAGGCCCAATGGCCATCGAACATCGCGCCAGGCGCGATCGTGGTTTTCGCCACCGACCCCGAACTGCCCACGGTTGCCACCGTATCAAAGACGCCAAGAAAATCGATGCTGGCAAGGATGCCGGCAAACTTCTGCACCTTATCTTTGGGCGGTGTGAGCAAATCGGCAAACAACTGGCAAAACGCCACCGCCTCGGCGGCGCCACGCGAAAAACCGAACACGGACAAGGTCAGCGATGGAATATGCGGCTTCGGTTGTGCCGCCATCGCCGCTTTGAGTTTTTCAATATGCTCAGCGAACCAGTCAGAGTGGGTCATGAAACGCTCCCTGCCAGTTGAGGGATGCGGCACCTTTTTGTGGCCTACGTCATTATCATAAGTACGGGCAAGTTCGCCAGCCTTATCTGATTTATATAATGGAGTTTCATCTCCGTATACCGTTCGATGAACTGCATTTAAAACCTGCAACAACCCCCATATAATGCGTGGCTGCCCTCCTTTGGCAAAAGCCTTCCCCTCATCAGACTCAGTCAGTTCACCAATTTCCTTAAATGGCGTTCCCACGCCAGGAATGTAATATCGGTAATACCCGGCACCCCGCTTATCAGATGGAAAAGCAGAAAATAGACGCGCCACATTGCTATGACTGGCGTCATTGGGATCTACTACAACATCATCAATAGGTATGGGTTTCTTTGTTTTTTGATCGAGTACGCCCGTTCTAACCCCATTCTTATCGCGCTCCAGATTGTTATTGGTTCCATCAAAGAAAATCCCAACCCTCACTGGAATACTGCACGGCGCGCTACCTTCATTAGCACATGCCTCCTTGGCAATTTCGGATTGTTCTTTCATCGACGGATTTAAAAAAAAATCGACGGGAAACGGCGCGGAATTTGGAGTTTCACTGATCATAATATCAAGGAATATTGGCAGGTTTTCCGGAGTGAAGAATAGGATGAGTTTTTGCCCCCCCTCCAGCATTTGACACGACAACCCTCACCTTATCATTGGGGAAGAAATGCATATAGATATCGCCAGGCTCATCGTATTTTTCCACTTCCACCATTTTTTCTTTAATAATATGTTTTAGTCCATCCGGCATATCCCACCGCACCCGAACCATCATTCCCGGATACCACACTCTCGGGATAGAGGCGCAACAGATTTCTGCTCCCCCCGCCCCCCATCTGGCCATATCCGCACCTCCAGCCCCATCCACCGACGCGGAGTAAATGAAATTCCCGGTATGATTCACAATACCCACCTGCGCTGTCGCGGTAGGACTTGGGCCAGCTTGCTCAACCTGCCTGGCCTTGAGGGCGCAGCCGCTCAACAGCAAGGCAGTGCCAAGATACATAATCCATTTCATGATTTTCCTTTTATCAAAGTAAGCAGTTGAATGAACAAGGCTAGGCAGCCGAGCGCGCCCGCCAGAAATCGTCGGGCAGCGTGTCGAGCTCGGACAGGTAATTCGCCCCCTGGCGCGTGCGCCGCAACAGGCTGGCCATCGCAGGATGCAAGGTGAAATCATCGGCCAGCATCAAGGCCAGGGCGCTGAAATGCTGACGCTGGCCCGCCGCCTCGATGCCGCTGGCGTTTGCTACAAGTAAATGACGCGCCACGCGCGCGTGGCACTGGGCCGGAGTGCCGGAGTGAAACAGGTCCGGCTGCACATCATGCAGATTGGCAAGGATGGCGTCGGCTTCGGCGCTATCCACCAGGGCGGCGAAGGCGGCGTCGCCGAGGGGGAATTTATCAAACTCCGCAGGGACGGGACTGGGCTGCGCCTCGCCCTGCCAACTGATCAACGAACCATCGCGCTGCAGCGACCACCAGTGGTAGATGGGGCTCAGCAAATGCGCGGACTGCGTTTCAGTCAAGGCTGCCAGCAAGGCCGGCAATGTGCGGCTATCGGCCCAGCGCACGGGCCATTCGACGGTATCTGGCGTGATGGCAATCAAATAGGGGCGCAGATGCTGCTCCAGCTGGTCGATATCGAGCGTGCTGGCGATGATGCTGAGCATGGGCTTGCCTGCACACAGCGAAAACAGGCGCTGCAGCCACTCGGCCTGCTCGCGGCTTGCCGATGGCGCAGCCATTAAATGCGGTGCAGCGCTCTTGAAGTTTTGCAGCGAGGTATACGCATACAGCGACTGGCGCCGCAAACGGCTCGGGTAACGCTTGGTGAAAAACTCCTCATCGCAGGCGCCGTCGAGCAGCGCCAGCAAATGCAAGGGCTGGCCGCCATTCGCCACCGCCGCTTCCGCGCACAAGGCCTGCAGTTGCTGTGCGATCTGCGCTGGAACTGCAGGGTCAGGAAGATCGATGGCAAAGTACATCATGGCTCCTTTTCTAGGCTGCCGTGGGCGCGACAAACGGGCTGCCGCTACGCAAGGCCGCCAGCAGGCACGCTTTGCAGACGCTGGCAGGCAGCGCCGGCAATGGATAAGCGAGCCGCTCCGGCCCGATAAAACTCTTCTTGCCGGCATGCACCGTGATCTTGCCCGGGCACTGCACGGTGATGTTGCCGCCCTCGATGGTGATGTTGGCGCCGCCCGCCGTCGACAGGCGGATGCTTTTCGCCGCCGCCCAGTCGATGTGCGCGGCGGCGCTGACGATATTGACTTCCTCGCGCGCCTGCACGTTGAGCACGTCGGCCTGCGCCTGCAGGTCGATGGCCTGTTTGGCGGCGATCAGTTGCAGGCCGATATTGTTCTCGCCCGCCTTGACCACGCCGGCCAGCGCGCCGATGGCCTGGCCGCTGTGCACGCGCAACTGGCCGCCGCCGACGAACTGGGTGTCCTGGCCGCTCATCAGGGAGGTGGTTTCGCCATTCGCCAACTGGATATCCTGGCCCGCCAGCACGCCCAGGCCGGCGCGGGCGGCGATGGCGATGATGGCGTCGCTGCTGTGCGGCAGCTTGTCGTCGCCGGGGCTGGTCGGCTTGCCCGCCGCGTCGCTCCTGGCGGCGGCCGTATTTTCCTGGCTCAGCATGCCGGAAACGCTGGTCAGGAACGCCGGCAAGGGCGCCGCCTTTTCGTCGAGCACGCTGGCATTCGCCTTGGCCGGGCCCAGGTGGCTGGCATACGCGACCGTCTTGTGCGTGACGGCGGCGGCGCTGAAGGTTGCACCCAGCTTGGCTGCCTGCTTGAGCAAGACCATGCCGGGCGCATTGTCGCCGGCCGGATCGCGCGCCTGCGCGTCGTGGTTGACGAGGTAGCTGGAAATGAGCAGGCCGGCGCCGGCCCGCACGGCGCCGTAAGCGTCGGTGCGCAGCTCGGCGCCCGTGCCGCGCAGGCTGCCCCGGTAATTGTCGGCCGCATGGATCAGGTGGCCAAGATTGAGTTCGCTTGCCGCATGGCTGCTCTTGAGCTGGATGCGCCCTTGCTGGTCGGTATCGTCGAACAGCAACTGGTTGTAGCCAGAGCCGGAGCCGGCGGCGCCGAATTCCTTGCTGCGGATGCCCCATTGCGCCGCGCCGTTGCGGTGGCCCGCGCTGCCGCCAGCCGCGCCATGCCAGAGCGGACTGTTGCCGCCAGCCACGTTGCCCTGCGCCGATGGCGCATGGTCGCGCGCCGGCTCGAAGACGCTGGCGTCCGCGGGCTTGTCCGTGATGCCGCCCGGCGTGGGCGCGACGCCGCCCTCGCCTTGCCCGTTGTACAGGGCGCCGACGATGATGGGCCGGTCGATATCGTTTTCCAGAAATTGCACCAGCACTTCCTGGCCGATGCGCGGCAGGAACTGGCTGCCCATGCCGCCGCCGGCCGAGCGCTGCGCCACGCGCACCCAGCAGGTGGCGCTGCCGTCAAGTTGCCAGTGGAAACGGATGCGCACCCGGCCCAGCTTGTCGCAATGGATTTCGCTGCCGCCGCTGGCGCTGGTGCCGCCGTCGGCGCCGACGACGATGGCGCTCTGGCTGCCGCAGGCCGTCGGTTTCGGGTGGTGGCGCGCGTCGCCGCCGTCATGCACGGGGCGCCATGGCGTTGCCGCGGCAAGCATCTCGATGCAGTTGGCGTAACCGCTGGCTTTCGCCTGGGCAATCGCGGCGGCAAAGTCGGCAAAGCCGTCGCCCAGGCCAGGCATGGCTTCTTGCAGCAGTTCGGGCACTGGGCCGAACAGTTCTGCCAGCGCCTGCGACGCGGGCGCCGGCAGGTTGTTGATGCCGATGCTGGCCACGCGGAGCACGACATAGTCGGATGCGGCGCCGTCGGCCTGCGGCAACGGCCCCTGCGTCAGGGTAAAGCGCGTGCCGGCGCGCAGGGTGCGTACCGTCGAGCGCGCCTGCCACAACTGGGCGCGCGCTTCGCGCGACTGCATCTGCAGCGCGGCATAGTGCTGCGCCTGCGCGCCATTCGCATACCAGTACTGGCCCGGCGTATCGTAACTTTCCAGCACGGTGGCATGCTTGCCGCCGATGGCCAGATTCGTCGGCACGCTGGCGGCGACCGCCTTCTTGGCCTTGTAATCGTAGCTCAGTACGCTACTCAGCCCGACGTGCAGGCTGCGCCGCGCGCACAGCGCTTGCACGCTGTCGCTCGCTTCGCCGGCCCTGGCGCCATGAAAGCGCAAGCCGCCGCCTTGCGCGCTGCTGGCGTCCTCGGGCGTGGCGCAGGGCTGGCTGCTGTCGGCGAACAAAATCAGCGTGTGCGCCTCGAAGCGCCAGGCGATGCCCTCTTCCGTCAGCAGCCGGCGCACGAAATCGTAGTCCGATTCCCGGTACTGGCAACAATAGCTGCGCTCGCCCGCCTGCCGCATGCACTGCGCCACCTCGTCGCTCCATTGCCACAGGGCATGCGGCGCATAGGCTTGCAATACCTCGTCGACGATGGCCGTCACGCTCCGGTCTTGCCATACGCGGCTGTTACGCACTTGCGTCAGCAGCCACAGCCAGGGCGTGATGCGCAAGCGGTAGCGCGCCAGGCCGCCATTGCTGCCCAGCATGGCCGCTGCGCTGATATAGCCGGAAAACTGCGTGCGCGTGCCGTCGGCCAGGCTGATATGCAGGCTGGCAGGCTGGCCCAGCAGGGAGGCCAGCGCAACATGGGCATTCGTGGACAAGGCGATAATCTCGCGCGCGCCAACCGCCTGCAGCCGGTCATCGGCGGCGAAGGCTTCGACCAGCAAGCCGCCGTCCTGTCCATCATCGCCGATGGACAATGCATACAGACGCGTCGCACCATTGAAGGCGGCTACCGCGCTAACGATATCTTGTGTCAAAGGATGCTCTTCATCTGGAAAGTGGCATCACACATTGCTTATCAAAACAATGTGCAAAATAAACAAGTCCAGGCAATTATGCGCGAGTTCTCAAAAAAGCAAGATTCAATTGAACAAGTAGTGCGCGGGGAAGACAATAGTCGATGCTTCGGGCAATGGATTCGGTACAATACTCCGGCAAGCCCATTCACTCTTTCCCGTGCAGCCATGAACCAACTCGAACAACTGAAGCAATTTACTACCGTGGTGGCCGACACCGGCGACTTCCAATCGATCCAGGCTTACACGCCGCGCGATGCGACGACGAATCCGTCGCTGATCCTGAAGGCCGTGCAAAAGGATGAATACAAGCCGCTGCTGGAAAAGGCCGTGCGCGACCATCCGAACGCCTCGACCGCCGAAATCATCGACCGCCTGCTGATCGCCTTTGGCGTGGAAATCCTGCAAACCATCCCCGGCCGCGTCTCCACCGAAGTCGATGCGCGCCTGTCGTTCGACACGGAAGGTACTGTCGCCAAGGGCCGCGACCTGATCGCCCTGTATTCGAACGCCGGCATTGCCCGCGAGCGCGTGCTGATCAAGATCGCCTCCACCTGGGAAGGCATCCGCGCCGCCGCCATCCTGGAAAAGGAAGGCATCCGCTGCAACATGACCCTGCTGTTCTCGCTGGCCCAGGCCATCGCCTGCGCCGAAGCGGGCGCGCAGCTGATTTCGCCGTTCGTCGGCCGCATCTACGACTGGTACAAGAAATCGACGGGCATCGACTACATGGGCGCGGAAGATCCGGGCGTGCAATCGGTCCGCCGCATCTACAATTACTACCGCAAGTTCGGCTACAAGACCGAGGTGATGGGCGCGAGCTTCCGCAACACGTCGCAAATCCTCGAACTGGCCGGCTGCGACCTGCTCACCATCAGCCCCGACCTGCTGCAAAAGCTGGCCGACAGCGATGCGCCGGTGGAACGCAAGCTGAGCGCCGAAGCGGCGCCGTCGACCAACATCGTGCAAATGTCGCTGAACGAAGAAGCCTTCCGCTTCATGATGAATGAAGACGCGATGGCGACGGAAAAACTGGCCGAAGGCATCCGCGCCTTCTGCGTCGATTCCGGCAAGCTGAAACAGATGGTCGCGGCACTGCGTTAATCGCTGATCCTCACCGCAAAAAAAGCGGCGTCCGTGCAATGCACGGCGCCGCTTTTTTCATGCCCGCGTGATCAGGAGCAGCGGAAGGTAGCTACGCCCTGGTAATTGGCGCCATTTGCCAAGACCACCTTGTAGCCGCCCGTGACGAGGTAGCTCCCCGTGCCGCCGTCGCCCAGCGCCAGCAGCATGCCCGAGCTGCCACCCAGGAAGCCGCCGCTGATGACCGTCATGGCCGGCGTGTTGATCGTGCCGCTGCCGCTGGCCTTGCCGGTGCTGCCGCCGGCCGTGGCATCGACCGTCATGGCCAGCGCGGCGCCCGCGGCGCCAAAGGACAAGGTGGCGCTGCCGCTTGCCGTGCCGTAATAGCCGTCCTGCTGCACGCTGGCGCCGCCCGTATAGCTGGGCGCCGTAAACTTGCCCGCATCACATTGGAAGGTGCCGGAGAAGGGCAAGGCGGCCACCGTGTTGTAGACGCTGTAATGGGCGCTGGCATTGTTGCCGCTCATGACCGTGCTGCCGCTGCTGCGCGTGAGGGTACCGGTGAACCACCGTCCCTGCGCAAATGCCGCATCGCCGACAATGTCGCGCGTGATGGCGGGCGTGCCGCTGAAGCTGGCGCCCGAGATCTCGCTCAGGGCGCCGGAACTGTCTTGCGCCACGCTGCCCAAGGTACCGTAAGCCTGGCTGGCAACGGCCAGCAGCAGGTAGCGCGGGCTCAGCCCCTTCGCAAACGGCGCGTTGACGCTGCCCGTGTCGCTGCCGGCGGACGGCGGAGTGACCGGTGTCACCGGGGGGACTGGATTGACGGGCTGGGCCGGATTCGCGGCAACCTGGGCATCGGAGGAGGAAGAGCCGCCGCCACAGGCACTGAGGGTGGCAGCCAGCAAGACTGGCAGAACAAGGTTGAAGGCACAGGTGGTTTTTTTCATGTATCTCTTATCAGTCAAAAAAAGGCAAGGACGGCACGCTTGCAATGCATCTTTAGTTTTCAAATAATATTGCTTTTTCCTCTCAACTGTCGCACGCCTGCCACCGCCCTTTGGCACGGCATGACGCTACAATCGCTACAATAGGCAATCGCCACCAGCCGCCACGCGCATGTCCTTCACCCTGCCTGCTTCGTCCGCCATCACCATCCGCCTGGGCCGCCGCGCCCGCGCCCGCATTGCCGAAAACGGCTTGCGCGCGAGCGACATCGCCATCGTCCCTGCCGCCGCGGGCGGGCCGAAAGGCTTGATCCTGCATCAGCTCGATTGCTGGCTGTTCGGTGATTTTCTGGCGCAGGCGCCGCGCCCGCGCCACTTCGTCGGCGCCTCGATCGGCGCCTGGCGCATGGCCGCCGCCGTGTTTCCCGACCCGGTGGCCGCGCAGCGCCGCCTGGTGCGCGCATACGTGGGCCAGCGCTATCCCGACAAGCCCGAGGCGGCGCACGTCAGCCGCACCTGCCGCGCCCTGCTCGACGCCGTGCTCGACGGCCAGGATGCGCAGCTGCTGCGGCACGAGCGCCACAGCCTGTCGGTGCTGGCCGTGCGCGGCGTCGGCGCGCTGGCGCAGCCGGGAAAATGGCGCGACCGGCGCGGCTTTCTGCTGGCGGCCGCCGGCAACGCCGTGGCGCGCGCGCGCCTGGCCGCCTCGCTGGAACGCGCCGTGTTCCATGCCGGGCCGGATGGCGCCAGCTGGCTGCGCTCGCGCTTCGACGCCTTTCATTCCCACTTCGTGCCGCTGGCGCAAGAGAACCTGCGCGACGCGCTGCTCGCCTCCGGCTCCATCCCGCTGGTGCTCGATGCCGTGACGGACATCGCTGGCGCGCCGCCAGGGCGCTACTGGGACGGCGGCCTGGTCGACTATCATTTGCACCTGCCCTACCAGCGCGAACCGGATCTGGTGCTGTACCCGCATTTTGCCGACCATATCGTGCCGGGCTGGCTGGACAAGGCCATGCCCTGGCGCCGCGCGCGCAGCGGCGATAGCGCACTCGACAACATGATCCTCGTCTCGCCCTCGCCCGCCTTCGTGGCCAGCCTGCCGAACGGCAAACTGCCGGACCGGCGCGACTTCCCCCATTACGGGCAAGACCACGCGGCGCGCATGCGCGACTGGCGCCGCGCCATCGCGGAAAGCGAACGCATGGCGGCCGCCTTCGCCCGCTGGGCCGAGCAGCCCGACCTGCACCAGGCGCTCGACCTGTAGCACGGGCGAGACTGCAACAGGCGCCAAAACAAGCGCGCTTTTCCCTCGCCTATTGGTCACTTATCAGTGCATACTATGTCGCACAGGCAATTAAATCCCCTCTGCGACAGGAGCTCCAACCATGCACGCCCTCTCCCACCTTCGTATCGGCACGCGCCTGGCTGCAGGCTTCGCGCTGGTGCTGCTGCTGTCCGTGATCTCCACCTCGTATGCGCTGTACAGCGCTCACGTGAATGCCGAAGCGACGCGGCAAATGATGGAAAAACCGCTGGCCAAGGAACGCCTCGTATCGGACTGGTACGTGCTGATCTATTCGGCCATCGCGCGCACCTCGATGATCGCCAAAAGCACGGATGAAACCCTGTCCAGCGTGTTTGCCGACACCATCGCCGACAGCACCAAACAGGGCAGCGAACTGCTGAAGAAAATCGAGGCGCTGCTCGACAGCGACGAGGAAAAAGCCATCTTCAAATCGTCCATCGCCGAGCGCGTCAAATACCAGGACGCCAAGACCCTGGTGATGAATGCGCGCAAGGCCGGCGACGCGGCGCAGGCGGAAAGCACCTACCGCGACAGCTTCGCGCCGGCCGCCGCCAAATACCAGAACAACGTCAAGGCCCTGCTGTCGCAGCAGCGCCAGGCCATCGACGCCACGGCACACGCGATCGAGGCGGCCAACGGACGCAGCTTCACCCTGCTGCTGACCTTGTGCGTGCTGGTGGTGGCGCTGGGCAGCGTCTGCGCCTGGCTGATCACGCGCTCGATCACGCAACCGTTGAAGGCCGCCGTGAAGGTCGCCGAAACGGTGGCCGATGGCGACTTGCGCACGCACTTCGGCACGCCCGCCAGCGATGAAATAGGCGACCTGATGCGCGCGCTGCACGGCATGAACGAGGCACTGCGCAAGGTGGTGTCGGAAGTGCAGACGGGGACCAATGCGATCGCCACGGCGTCGGGCGAAATCGCCGCCGGCAACCAGGATCTGTCGGCGCGCACGGAGCAGCAAGCCAGTTCGCTGGAAGAGACGGCGTCGTCGATGGAAGAACTGACCAGCACCGTCAAGCAGAATGCGGACAATGCGCGCCAGGCCAACCAGATGGCGGTGGCCGCTTCCGGCGTGGCCGAACGGGGCGGCAGCATCGTCAGCCAGGTGGTCGACACCATGGGCGCCATCGATACGGCATCGACGAAAATCGTCGACATCATCGGCGTCATCGACGGCATCGCCTTCCAGACGAATATCCTGGCATTGAACGCGGCCGTCGAAGCGGCGCGCGCCGGTGAGCAGGGGCGCGGCTTTGCCGTCGTCGCCACGGAAGTGCGCAGCCTGGCGCAGCGCTCGGCCGCAGCGGCGCGCGAAATCAAGACCCTGATCGGCGACTCGGTGGAGCAGGTCAACAACGGCACGCGGCTGGTGCAGCAGGCCGGCAACACCATGGGCGAAGTGGTCGACAGCGTGCGCCGGGTCACCGACATCATGGCCGAAATCACTGCCGCCAGCGCCGAGCAAAGCATGGGCATCGACCAGGTCAACCAGGCCATCGCGCAGATGGACCAGGTGACGCAGCAAAATGCGGCCCTGGTGGAAGAAGCGGCGGCAGCGGCCGAAAGCATGCAGGACCAGGCCGCGCGCCTGGCGCAAGTGGCGGCCGGCTTCCAGCTCGAACACATGGCCGCGGCGGCGCCGGTGCGCACCGCGCGGCCGGCGCCCACCCAGCTGGCCAAGCCGGCGGCCAGGAGCGCCACCGCCAGGCAACCCAGCATCGCGACCAGGAGCGCGCCTGCCGCGCGCAAGCCCCAGGCGCAGGTGGCTGGCGAGCAGGATTGGGAAGAGTTTTAGGCTGGCAACAGGACCCGCCAAAAGGGTTTGACAGCGCCGTGGCGCGCGAGGATACTGGCTTCAGGTGGCAGGGCGCTCCACCGGCAGCGATACGTGTTGCGCCTGACATCGTTCTGCGGGAGCACGAACATGAAAAGTATCCGCCGCGTCAGCGAACAGCTGCGCCTGGGCTTCCTGTCCCCCTTGCTGCTGTGCGCAGCCCTTGTCGGCTGCGCCACGGCGCCCGTCACGCCGCCTCCGCCCGACCTGTTCAACGATGCCAGCTTTGCCGCGCCGGCCGTGCCGGTCGACCCGCAGCAGGCGTTTGCCATGAGCGAGGCCATGCGGCTTTATGTGCGTGTCGATATCGCGCGCGAGGCGCGCAGCAAGAATCCCCGCCGCGCGCTGGCCGATGCCCTGCGCAACCGGGCCGGGCTGCAGCTGGAATATGATGCCGCCATGACGCGCACGGCGGCGCAGGCGTTCGATGCGCGCAGCGGCAATTGCCTGTCGCTGGTGCTGATGACGGCGGCACTGGCCAAGGAGATGGGGCTGGAAGTACGTTACCAGGTGGTCCTGGGCGAAGAGAGCTGGAGCCGCAGCGGTGACATGTATTTCGTCGCCGGCCACGTCAATCTCGCGCTGGAACGCCGCCCCCTCAGCAATGCGGTCGGCTACGATTCCGATGCCATCCTGCTCATCGACTTCCTGCCCGGCGAAGACCTCGTCGGCCAGCGCACGCAGGAAGTGCGCGAGGCAACCATCCTGGCCATGTACCTCAACAATCGCGCCGCCGAAACCATGGCCAGCGGCGAGCTCGATCAAGCCTACTGGTATGCCCGCGCCGCCATCCTGCAAGACCCCACGTTTGCGGGCTCCTTCAATACCCTGGGTATCATCCAGCTGCGCCACGGCGATACCGAACCGGCGCGGCGCACGCTCGCTTACGCACTGGAACGCTCGCCATCGAACACCGTGCTGCTGTCCAACCTGGCGCAGGCACTCGACGGCCTGGGCCGCGCGGAGGAAGCGCAGCTGCTGCGGCGCAAATTGCTGGCCCTGCAGCCAGAGCCGCCGTTCCACTTTTTCAACCAGGGCCAGCGCGCCATGGAAACGGCCGACTACCAGGAAGCGGCGCGCCTGTTCAAGCGCGAGATCGCGCGCGACCCCTACTACCATGAATTCCACTTCTGGCTGGCGCAGGCGTATGCGCGCATGGGTCAGCTGGCGCAGGCCGGACGCCAGCTGGAACTGGCGATGGACAACAGCACCACGCGCGGCGAGCACGGACTATACGCGGCCAAGCTGCAGCGCCTGCGCGCCGCCAGCGCGCATTAGCGCATCAGGCAGCGTCAGTCTTCCAGGAACATCTGCTGCAGGTCGTTCAGGAAGGACAATCCCAGCGCCGTCGGGCGGATGACCTGGTGGTCGCGGTACAGCAAGCCTTTCGCTTCGGCCACATTCAGCGGCTGCTCGATGGCGTTGAGAGCCAGGCCCGTGCGCTCGGCGAACAGGTTCGGCACAAAGCCCTGCGTCAGGCGCAGGGTATTGAGCATGAATTCAAAACCCATTTCCTCGCGCGCCAGTTCGCGCTCTTCCTGCACCGGGTTACCGGCCAGTACCGCGTCCATGTAGGCGCGCGGCTGCTTGTAGCGGGCCTGGCGCAGCACGCGGTGCGGGAACGAAATCTTCGAATGGGCGCCCGCGCCGATGCCCAGATAATCGCCGAATTCCCAGTAATTGCGGTTGTGCTTGGCCTGGCGGCCCGGCTGCGCATAGGCCGACACTTCATAACGGCCATAACCCGCCTGCGCCGCGCGCGCGGCCACCATGTCGGCGATGTCGGCGCTCTCGTCGTCATCCGGCAGCACGGGCGGATACTTGGCGAACAAGGTGTTCGGTTCGAGCGTCAGGTGGTACAGCGACAAATGCGGCGGCGCGAACGACAGCGCCGTTTCCAGGTCCTGCTGCGCCTCGGCCAGCGTCTGCGTGGGCAGCGCGTACATCAGGTCGAGATTGAAATTATCGAAATTCGCGTGCGCGATCTCCACCGCACGGCGCGCCTCGTTGTCGTCGTGGATGCGTCCCAGCGCCTGCAGATGGCGGCCATTGAAACTCTGGATGCCGATCGACAAACGGTTGATGCCGCTGGCACGGTAAGACTTGAATTTTTCCGCTTCAAAGGTGCCCGGATTGGCTTCCATCGTGATTTCGCAATCGGGCTCCAGTGGCAGCAGAGTGCGCACGTCCGACATCAACCGGTCCAGGCCCGCCGCCGACATCAGGCTGGGCGTGCCGCCGCCGATGAAAATCGTGTGGATCTTGCGGCCCCAGATCAGCGGCAGCGCCATTTCCAGGTCCAGGCGCAGGGCCGCCAGGTATTCGGCTTCCGGCAAGTCGCCGCGCACCTCGTGCGAATTGAAGTCGCAATACGGGCATTTTTTCACGCACCACGGGAAATGGATGTACAGCGACAGCGGCGGCAGGGCCGTCAGGTTCAGCGCGCCCGGCTGCAGGTATTTCAGGGCCGCTCCGGCCGCGCCGGAAATGCCTTCCTGCGGCGCGGGAGCGGTATTCGGCTTGGCTGCCGACCTGGCAACGGCGCCCACCAGTTTGATCGGAATCATCGCAGCTTTTCCACCAGCGCGCGCAGGGCCTGGCCACGGTGCGACAGCGCGTTCTTTTCATCGGACGTCAGTTCGGCCGCGCACTTGCCCAGCGCGGGAATGAAGAAGTGCGGATCGTAGCCGAAGCCGCCGTTGCCACGCGGCGCGGCAATCATCTCGCCATTCCAGCGGCCATCGGCGATCACGGGCTGCGGGTCGTCCGCATGGCGCACGTACACCAGCACGCAGTAGTAATAGGCGGACTTGTCGGCATGCGCTTCCAGGTCGGCGATCAGCCTGGCGCTGTTGGCGGCATCCGATTTCGGCTCGCCCGCATAGCGGGCCGAGTACACGCCTGGCGCGCCGCCTAGCGCATTGACGCACACGCCGGAATCGTCGGCCAGCGCCGGCAAGCCCGTCAGGCGCGATGCATGGCGCGCCTTTTGCAACGCGTTTTCAACGAAGGTGTGGAATGGTTCGTCGCTTTCCGGCACGGCGTACTCGCCCTGGGCGTGGACGGAAAAACCGATGGTCGAGAGCAGCTCGTTGAATTCCTTGAGCTTGCCGGCGTTGTTGGAGGCGAGGATGAGGCGTTGGGTCATGTCAGTAGTCCGGTTGAAGTGCCGACATTGTAAACCTTTTGCGCTCCCCTCACCTTGGCCCGCCGCCGAGTTCAACGGCGGCAAGTGTGGGCTTTTTGCCCGGCGCGGCGGGCAGCGATGTGTAAATCTATGTAAAGATCAGATCCCCAAAGCCTGCTTCTGCAGGGCGATCAGGTCGGCGATGCCGCCCTGTGCCAGGTCCAGCAAACGGTTCATGCCGGCGCGGTCGAAAGCGGCGCCTTCAGCCGTGCCCTGCACTTCGATGAAGTGGCCCGCTTCCGTCATGACCACGTTCATGTCCGTGTCGCAGCCCGAGTCTTCCACGTAATCGAGGTCCAGCACCGGCATGCCCTGGTAGACGCCCACCGAGATGGCGGCGACGAAGCTTTTCACGGGAATGGCGGTGATCGCGCCGCGCGCCTGCAGCTGGGAAAACGCGTCATACGCAGCCACCATGGCGCCCGTGATCGAGGCCGTGCGCGTGCCGCCATCGGCCTGGATGACGTCGCAATCGAGGTGCAGGGTGCGTTCGCCGAAGGCCTGCAAATCAAAGGCGGCGCGCAGCGAGCGGCCGATCAGGCGCTGGATTTCCTGCGTGCGGCCGGACTGCTTGCCGCGCGCCGCTTCGCGGTCCATGCGCGTGTGCGTCGAGCGCGGCAGCATGCCGTACTCGGCCGTCAACCAGCCCTGGCCCTTGCCTTTCAGAAAACCCGGCACCTTGTCTTCGATGCTGGCGGTGCAGATGACCTTGGTGTCGCCGCACTCGATCAGCACCGAGCCTTCGGCATGCTTGGTGTACTGGCGGGTGATGCGGATGGCGCGCAGCGCGTCGACGGCGCGGCCGCTCGGGCGGGATTCAAATGTCATGGGATGTCCTGTGTGATTGGGGTTGCGGCAGCGATTTTACCACCGCGCGCCCGTGTATTTGCAGTCATGCAACAGCGCAGGACGCAATGGCGGGCCGCGCACACATGATCCCTACAATCCTGCCCCGCCAAACACAATTTTCTTTACAATGCCGTAAAACGCACACTATTCAGCAATTTTCAGGCCATCGTGTACTTCGGTCTGTTTTGCGGCGCGGGCGGTATTGCCTGCGCTGGCTGATTAAGTGTATAAGTGACTGTATACAAGACCAAATCGGGGAATCCTTTGAGCATTTCAAGCATGACAGGCTACGCGGTTGCCACCAGCGAAGGTGCTGCAGGCACACTGACAATTGAAATCAAGAGCGTCAACTCGCGCTTTCTCGACCTGCAATTCCGGATCAACGACGATCTGCGGGCCCTGGAGCCTGACTTGCGCGCCGCCGTCATGTCCGCCATCACCCGCGGCAAAGTCGAGGTACGCCTGAGCTTTGGCCGCAAGGCCGCGACGGCCGGCACGCAGGCGCTGAACCTGCCCCTGCTGGCCGAACTGGCGCGCCTGCAAAACGAAGTGGGCCAGCATTTTGTCTCCGCTCCCGTCATGACGGTGGCCGAACTGCTGCGCTGGCCTGGCGTCATCGAAGAAGCGCAAGTGGGACAGGAGTCCCTGCAGGCGGACGTGGGCGCGCTGACCAAGCGTACCGTGGCGGCCTTCGTCGACAGCCGCAAGCGCGAAGGTGCCGCGCTCGAAGCGGTGCTGGTGTCGCGCATCGAAGCGATGGAAGCCATCGTCAAGCGCATCACGCCATTGATACCGCAAGTGGTGGCGGCCTTCCAGCAAAAAGCCATCGAGCGCATGCAGGATGCGCTGGGCCTGGCCAGCCAGGGCTCGAATTCAGCCCTGTCGCGCCAGGACGCCATGGAACGCATCCGCCAGGAAGTGATTTTGTACGGCATCCGCATCGACGTGTCGGAAGAGCTGGCGCGCCTGTCGGCCCACCTGGGCGAAACGCGCCACATCCTCACCAAGGGCGGGCAAGTGGGCAAGCGCCTCGACTTCATGATGCAGGAACTGAACCGCGAAGCCAACACGCTGGGCGCCAAGGCGTCCGTCAAGGAACTGGCCGACGCCTCGATGGACTTGAAGCTGCTGATCGAGCAGATGCGCGAACAGGTGCAGAACCTGGAATAAGCTCCCCCTTCAGGCCAGGCGCGCTCCGGCGCGCCCCTTGTCGCTGGCGGCGATGACGACGCAGGCGACAAACAGCACGATGCTGTATTCCACGCCGCCGGCGCCATGCTCGCCCACGAACCAGCCCTTGGCCGCATGCACGATGGCGATGCCGCCGATGCAGATCACCATCAGCCCGGCCGCCGCCCAGCGCGTGTATTTGCCGGCGATGAGCAAACTGCCGCAAACGATTTCGACGACGGTAATCGCCCACACGACGGCCAGGCCGTAGATGAATCCCTTGTCTTCCAGGAAACCGGCAAAGCGGGGAATGGTGCCATTGGCAATGCGCGTGATCGCATGCGCCATGAACATCACGGCGATGGCCACGCGCAGCAGCAACATGGCCTGGGCGGAACTGAGAAACGGGAAATTCTTCATGCGCGCATCCTGTCGGCAAATAGTTATTAAGAAAAAACCATTCCAAATTAAATAACTATTTCCTCAAGATAACAAGCAAAATATGCACAAGCCTGGCGGCAAGGCGCATCGCGGGGCTGGCTCACCGCCTTGCCTCTTGGTAAAATACCGGATTGGGCGGCGCCCATGCAAGCGCACACGCCGCCATCACACGCATATGGAAAGATCCGCATGAGCCACCCTACCGCCTTCTCCGGCAGCCTGTTCGTGGTCGCCGCGCCATCGGGCGCCGGCAAATCGACACTGGTCAATGCATTGCTGGCGCAAGAGCCCGGCATCAAATTGTCGATCTCGACCACCACGCGCGCGCCCCGTCCGGGCGAGCAGCATGGCCGCGAGTATTACTTCACGACGGCGGAAGACTTTGTCGCGCGCGCCGACCAGGGCGAGTTCCTGGAATGGGCGGAAGTGCATGGCAATTACTACGGCACTTCGCGCATCATGGTGGAACAGCAAATGGCCGCCGGCACCGATATCCTGCTGGAAATCGACTGGCAAGGCGCGCGCCAGGTGCGCAAGCAATTTCCCCGCGCGGCCGGCATTTTCATCCTGCCGCCATCGATCGATGCGCTGGAAGAACGCCTGAACAAGCGCGGCCAGGACGAGCCGCACGTGATCACGCGCCGCCTGCTGGCGGCCGGCGGCGAAATCGCACACGCTCCCGAGTTCGAGTATGTTATTATCAATGAAGAGTTTACGGTCGCTTTGTCCGAACTGAGCGCGATCGTGAGAGCGGCCCGTTGCCGGTTTGCGCAACAAGCGGCCCGCAACGCATCGCTATTCGCCCAGCTGGGCCTGCACGCAGAATAATCGTCTCTGCACGCCAGTTCACACAGCGCCCCGCACCACGCACACAATTTAGGAGTTACTATGGCCCGTATCACAATCGAAGATTGCCTGAAGCAGATCCCTAACCGTTTTCAGCTGACCCTGGCTGCGACCTATCGCGCACGTCAGTTGCTGCAAGGCCACACCCCAAAGGTGGAAGCCAAGGACAAGCCTACCGTTGTCGCACTGCGTGAAATCGCTGCCGGTAAAGTCGGCATCGAAATGCTGAAAAAGGTCCCGATGTAAGTGGGAACCCGCGTGCCGGAACAGTGCTGACCCCTGGTTCTACCGTATCCTTTATTCACACTGTGAAGCAACGCGACGTTTTATGAGTCTGACCCCAGCCGACACGACTTCCGCAGCACTGCCGCCCCTGGCCTCGCGCCAGGCGGCAAAACCGCAGGGCGCATCCGCGCCCGGCGCCGGCACGTCCGGCAGCAACACCCCCGCAGCACCGCCAGCGCCCGCCCTCGGCGTGGCCTCCGTCAGCCATCTGGCCGACAAGCTGGCCGAATACCTGTCTCCCGCCGACCTGAAAAAAGTCAAGGAAGCCTACCGCTTCTCCGACGAAATGCACCTGGGCCAGATGCGCCGCTCGGGCGAGCCGTATATCTCGCACCCGATCGCCGTCGCCGAAATCTGCGCCGACTGGAAGCTCGACGCGCAAGCCATCATGGCCGCCCTGCTGCATGACGTCATGGAAGACCAGGACGTCAAGAAGGATGAATTGATCGAACGCTTCGGCGCGCCGGTGGCGCACCTGGTCGACGGCCTGTCGAAACTGGAAAAGATCGAATTCCAGAGCCAGATCGAAGCGCAGGCGGAAAACTTCCGCAAGATGCTGCTGGCCATGGCGTCCGACGTGCGCGTGATCCTCATCAAGCTGGCCGACCGCCTGCACAATATGCGCACCCTGGACTTCATGACGGCGGCCAAAAAGCGCCGCATCGCCAGCGAGACCATGGAAGTGTACGTGCCGATCGCGCATCGCCTCGGCCTGAACAACATCTACCACGAGCTGCAGGACCTGTCGTTCTCGCACCTGTACCCCATGCGCTACCGCACGCTGGCGAAAGCCGTCAAGGCGGCGCGCGGCAACCGGCGCGAAGTGGTCAACAAGATCATGGAAGCGGTGAAGAGCACCTTGTCCATGGCCGAACTCGAGGCCGACGTCACGGGCCGCGAAAAGACCCTGTACGACATCTATAAAAAGATGCGCAGCAAGCATTTGTCGTTCTCGCAAGTGCTGGACGTGTACGGCTTCCGCGTGGTGGTGGGCAGCTTTGCCGACTGTTACGTGACCCTGGGCACCCTGCACAGCCTGTACAAGCCCATGCCGGGCAAGTTCAAGGATTACATCGCGATCCGCAAGCTGAACGGCTACCAGTCGCTGCACACGACCGTCATCGGCCCGTACGGCACGCCCGTCGAATTCCAGATCCGCACGCAGGAAATGCACCGCACGGCCGAGTCCGGCGTGGCGGCGCACTGGCTGTACAAGAGCGGTGAATCGAACCCGTCCGACTTGCAGCAGCGCACGCATGCGTGGCTGCAATCGCTGCTCGACATCCAGCAGCAGACGGGCGACTCAGCCGAATTCCTCGAACACGTCAAGGTCGACCTGTTCCCCGACTCCGTCTACGTGTTTACGCCAAAGTCGAAGATCATCGCCCTGCCGCGCGGCGCCACGGCCATCGACTTCGCCTACTCGATCCACACGGGCATCGGCGACCAGACCGTGGCCGTCAAGATCAACAACGAAACCTCGCCCCTGCGCACCGAGCTGCACAATGGCGACATCGTCGAAATCATCACCGATTCCTCGTCGCGCCCCAGCCCGACCTGGCTGTCGTTCGTGCGCACCGGCAAGGCCCGTTCGGCCATCCGCCACCATCTGCGCACGATCAACCTGCCCGAATCGATCGCCCTGGGCCAGCAATTGCTGTCGCAGGCGCTGCAGACCCTGAACATCGACGCCGACCTGCCAGCGCCATTGGTCGAACGCCTGCTCAACGAGTCGAGCGCCAACTCCATGGACGAGCTGTACGCGGACATCGGCATCGGCAAGCGCATGGCCACCCTGGTGGCGCGCCACATCTTCGGCTTGATTGGCGGCGAAGCGGCCAGCATGCCGGTGGAACACAATAGCGGCAGCGAGCTCGACCCCGTTACCATCTGCGGCAGCGAAGGCGTCTCCGTGCAACTGGCACCATGCTGCTTGCCGATTCCCGGCGACCAGATCATCGGCCAGCTGCGCCGCGACCAGGGGCTGCTCGTACACACGAGCGACTGCTCGCAAGCGAAACGCCAGCGCGCCAAGGAACCGGACCGCTGGATCGCCGTGCGCTGGGGAACCGAACTGAACCGCCGCTTCGACTGCCGCATCAAGGTGCTGATCAACAGCGAACGGGGCATCCTCGCCCGCGTGGCCGCCGAAATCGGCGAATCTGACGCCAACATCATCTATGTGGGCATGGACGAAGACAAGGACAACGTCCTCGACCAGCTGCGCTTCACCGTGCAAGTCAAAGACCGCGTCCACCTGGCCGCCCTGCTGCGCAACGTGCGCAGAGTGGCCGGCGTGAATCGCATCCTGCGCGAACGTAACTAAGAATTGTTGGCAAAAAGCTGGGGCCAGACCCGCCGGGGGAATACGTCCCAATGGGGCGCATTCCAATCGCGAAGCGACTGACCCCGGCTCTCACGCTTTGCAGGTTCGAACGTAATTCATTTACGCAGCAAAAAACTGGGGTCAGACCCGCCGGGTCTGACCCCTGATCTCCGCTGCGGACTACCGGCGCATTTCCGCGAGTCGCCGTAAAAACGCCTGATCGCCTACGGCAAATTCGGCATTGACTGCCTCTCGCAGTTGTCCAATGCAACGCTCGCCCAACTCATCCTGAAATAACGCTTGGTATTTCTCTTGCCGTTCAGACACGTCACGTCCAAGCGTCAAATACAAGGAGTGCGGAGACACCAGGTCATCGAGCTTGCCTTGCGCATTGCTCCGATAGCTGGACCAGCAATATTGCCCAGGTAATGCCACGATACCGGCCCTGACGGGATTGAGTTCGATATAGCGCTGGCAAATCAATAAATAACGTTCTTCTTGCACGAGACAAGACTTGTAGCGACCTTCCCACAAGCTGCCGGTGCGGCCATAACGCCAGTTGAAGTACTGGACATAACGCTGATTCAGCATTTTCATCAGCGACGACAGGAAAACTGTGCTTTGCGTGGAAAGCAAGAGATGCACATGATTGCTCATGACCACATAGGCATGCAACTGGCATGGCGCAAGCGCCAAACAACTGCGCAAATAATCCAGATAACGCTGCTTGTCCTGTCCATCAAGAAAGCAGGCTTGGCGATTTACGCCACGCTGCACCACATGCAAGGGAACGCCGGGCAAGGCGAGGCGGAGGCGGCGGGGCATGACAACTCCTGATAGCAACTAAAGAATCAGTGTGCCTGCGCGCGCCTCACCCACCCAGCGTCACCGCAAACTACCCCTCCCCCGGCGCCGGATACGTCACTTCCAGCAATTCCAGCTCCTGCTCGCCCAGCGGCGTGGTGAGGGTGATCACGTCGCCTTCGCGCGCCTTGGTGATGGTGCGGGCCATGGGTGAGACCCAGCTGATCTTGCCGTTCAGGGGATCGAACTCGTCGATGCCGACGATGGTGATGGTGTGCGTTTCGCCGTCGCTGGTGCGGTAAGTCACCGTGGCGCCGAAAAACACCTGATCGTTGCCATGGTGGACGCTGGGGTCGACGATGGCGGCCAGGTCCATGCGTTTGGTGAGAAAGCGGATGCGGCGGTCGATTTCGCGCAGCCGGCGCTTGCCGTAGATATAGTCGCCATTTTCCGAACGGTCGCCATTCGACGCGGCCCAGTGGACGATGCGCACCACTTCCGGCCTGTCGACGTCGATCAGCTGCAGCAGCTCTTCCTTGATGCGCTGGTAACCGGCCGGCGTGATGTAGTTCTTGGCGCCGGCGGGAATGGCCAGCGCCAGCGCGGCCGCTTCTTCATCGTCGTCGTTGTCGGATTCTTTTACAAAGGCTTTATTCATCTGCCTATTGTAGCCCCGCCAGGGAGCCACGGGCACACGCGATGCGGGGGCAAACGGGCTTTTTTGACGTATCATCGTGGCAATCGCGGCAAACCTGCGCCGCACACGGAGACGGATGAAAAAATTCTACAGAGTCAGGCGCTGGCTGTTCGCGCCGCTGGTCTACCTGGCCGCCATCTTCCTGCTGATCGAGGAATGGCTGTGGGCGACGGGCGCGCGCATCATGCAGGTGATCGCGCAATTTCCGCCCCTGCATGCGCTCGAAGCGTGGATCAAGCGCCTGCCGCCGTACTGGGCGCTGGCCATCTTCGTGCTGCCAGCCGTGCTGCTGTTCCCCGTCAAGCTGCTGGCCCTGCTGGCGATCGCGCGCGGCCATGCGTTTTCCGGCATCGGCGTAATTGTCATCGCCAAGCTGGGCGGCGCGGCCGCCGTCGCGCGCCTGTATTCGCTGACGCGCCCCACCCTATTGAGTTTGCCGTGGTTTGCGCGCTGGCATGGCCTGTTCATGGAAACCAAGGACCGCTGGATCGCCCGTCTGCGCGCCACGCGCCCATGGCGCCGTGTCAGCCGCCTGTCGGCCGCGCTGGGCCGCGCCCGCCGCGCCTGGTGGCAGCGCCTGCGTACGCGCGCCGCCGCCGGGCGCCACAGTTCGCGCCCGGCCAGGGTGCTGCGCCGCTTCGCCGCCTTCTGGCGCGCGCGCCGCTGATGAAGAAAGCCAACGCCATGCACGACACTCCCCGGCTGGCGCCCGCCATGCGCGCGGCGACGCCGGAAATCTACCTGTTTGACGCTGCCAGCTTGCAATTGCTCGACGCCAACGATGCCGCCTGCGACAACTTGCAGTATGCGCGCAAGCAATTGCTGGCGATGACGCCCTTCACCCTGGCGCCGCAGCTCGATGCGCAGCAACTGGCCGCCGTGCTGGCGACCCTGGACGACAGCATCGGTGCGCAGGCCCGGCTGCACGTACAGCTGCGCCGCCGCGATGGCAGCCTGTATTCGCTCAGCCTGCACCTGTCGCGCGCCCACCGCCAGGGACGCGCCCTGCTGCTGGCCGAAGGCGAAGACTTGCGCACGCCGCAGGCGACGGCCGCCGCCCTGGCGCAGGTGCAGTCGCGCTTCAACGCCATCGTCTCGAATACGCCGGGCCTCGTGTACCAGTTCTGTCTGCATGCGGATGGGCGCGCCGCCTTCCCCTACCTGAGCGACGGCTGCCAGGCTCTGCTTGGCCTGGGACCGGCGCAGCTGCACGCGCGCCCGGAACTGTTTTACCAATTGATCCTGGCCGACGACCGCGCCTCGTATCTGGAATCGATGCAGGCGTCAAAAAGCGCCTTGTGGAGCTGGAACTGGGAAGGCCGCATCTGGATCGATGCCTGGAAGGACGTCAAATGGATCAACCTGCGCTCCACGCCGCGCGCGCTGGCCGACGGCACGGTGCAATGGGAAGGCATCATGACGAATATCACGGAAAGCCGGCTCGAACAGATCGAGGTGCGCCAGTCGCGCGCCCGCCTGGCCGAGCTGACCGCGCACATCGACAAGGTCAAGGAACACGAGCGCACGCGTCTGGCGCGCGAACTGCACGATGACCTGGGCGGCAACTTGACGGCCATCAAGATGGCGCTGGCCATGCTGGCGCGCCGTTTGCCGCCGGACGACCCGCAGTTGCAGGAAAAGGCCGATTATGTCGATGCCCTGGTCGACCGCAGCATCGACGCCGTGCACCGCATTTCGCTGGACTTGCGCCCGTCCATGCTGGACCTGGGCCTGGTCGCCGCGCTGGACTGGCAAGTCAAGGAATTCGCGCGCCAGGCCGGCATCGAATGCCAGTTCATTTCGAACCGCCAGCATATCGAACTGGAACTGGACCAGGCGACCAGCCTGTTCCGCATCGCCCAGGAGGCGCTGACGAATATCGCCAAGCATGCGCAGGCAAGCAAGGTCAGCGTACGCCTGGCCCGGCAGCGCCAGCATATCAGCCTGTCGATCGCCGACAATGGCGTCGGCATGCGTCTGTCAGACCGCGCCAAGCCGCAATCGTTCGGCATTCGCGGCATGGCCGAACGGGCCAGCGCGCTGGGCGGCACCCTGAGTCTGATGGACGGGCCTGGCGGCGGTACCATCCTGAGCATAAAAATCCGGCTGACCACGGCGCGAGAGGCGATAATAGCGGCTGCAGCCAGTGCGCCCGCGCACAGCGGGCCGTCGCCAGACACGGCCTAGTGGGTGAATTAGATAGGAAACAACGCAGTCATGAAAGAAAAAGCCACCATCCGGGTATTCATCGCCGACGATCATGCGATCGTGCGCGAGGGCTTGAAGCAAATCCTCGCCGACACGAAGGACATCATCGTGGCCGGCGAGGCCGAAAATGGCCACGACGCCATCAAGCTGTTCCGTGGCTCGAAATGCCAGGTGTTGCTGCTCGACATCTCCCTGCCCGACCGCAGCGGCATCGAGGTGCTCAAGCAGATCAAGAAGGAAAAGCCGGAGCTGGCCGTACTGATGCTGTCCATGCACCGCGAAGACCAGTACGCCATCCGTTCGCTCAAGGCGGGCGCGGCCGGCTACCTGACGAAACAGAGCGCGCCGCGCGAACTGGTCACGGCCATCCGCCAGGTGGCGCAGGGCTTGAAATACATCAGCGCCTCGCTGGCGCAGGAACTGGCCAACACGGTGGGCGAAGACCACGAAACGGCCTTGCACGACACCTTGTCGGACCGCGAATACCAGACCCTGGTCATGATCGCCTCGGGCAAGGCCGTGGGCGCCATCGCCGAAGAGCTGAAATTATCCGTGAAGACCGTCAGCGAATACCGCGCCCGCTTGCTGGTCAAGATGAAACTCAAGAACAGCGCCGAACTGACGCATTACGCCATCCGCAACCAGCTGGTGGATTGACGGCAAAGTGGCATGCACGCTGGCATCGGGCGAATTGACAGGACTTCTCCTTGCTTCTCGCACAATAAGTTCTTTGCCAACTCGCATATCATGAGGATAATTAGAAATATCTAAAAAGGCTGTGCCTACATGTCCAGTAAATTGCCAACTTCCCCAGCAAGCGCTCCCGCTGGCGCCACGAATACCGCCACCGCCGCGATGAACCCGGCCGATATCGCCCGCGAAGCGTTTCGCCGCCTGGCCACGCGCCGCATCGCCCCGACGCCAAGCGCCTACCGCGATATCTACAATGAAATCGCCGGCATCAGCGAACCGGCAGAGACGCCGGCTACGCCTGGCGCCGTGCTGGCCGCCAGCGCACCCACGGAGAGCGGCGCGGAGAATGTCCTGACGCAATTCGCCGCCAAGATGAGCGAATCGGCGGGCGAACTGGGCGACTTTGGCCGGCGTTTCCAGCGCGCCCTGAAAGCGCGCGACTGGGACAGCTATGCGCGCACCCTGGCGCAACTGGCGGAAAAACAGGTCAAGAAAGGCGGCGGCATCGAATTGCCGCCCCTGCCGGACGGCGAACAGACGCGCACCCTGCGTGAGTTGCTCAGCCGTACCCTGGGTTTTGCCGTCGCCACCTTGCTGACGGGCACGCCCGCGCTGGTGGAGGAAGCCGAATCGCTGGGCGCGGCCATCAAACTGGCCCACACGGAAGAAGCGCTGAACGAAGCGGCCCTGCGCCTGAAACAGCTGTGCTACCAGATCGAACTGAAAAGCGGCGACACGGCCGAGCAGCAGGAATTGCTGCTGCGCCTGTTCAAGTTGCTGCTCGATAACGTCAGCCAGTTGCTCGACGACGACAGCTGGCTGCGCGGCCAGGTCGATGCCGTGCAAAACCTGATCGCCGGCCCGCTCGACCAGCGCGCGCTGGAAGACGCCACGCGCAGCCTGAAGGAAGTCATCTACAAGCAGGGCCAGCTCAAGCACAGCCTGTCCGACGTCAAGCTGACGGTCAAGAACATGATGATGACCTTCATCGACCGCCTGGGACAAGTGGCGGCCAGCACGGGCGACTTCCATGAAAAGATCGGCGGCTATTCGGAAAAGATCAGCCAGGCGGAAAATATCAGCGAACTGAACAGCGTTCTCGACGAAGTCCTGCGCGAAACGCGCATGGTGCAGAACGAAGCCTTGCGCGCGCGCGACAAGATGGTGCTGGCGCGCCAGGAAGTGCAGGATGCGGAACAGCGCATCCACACGCTGGAAGCAAAGCTCCAGCATATGAGCGAGCTGGTGCGGGAAGACCAGCTGACGGGCAGCCTGAACCGGCGTGGCCTGGACGACGTGTTCGAGCGCGAGACGGCCCGCTCCGACCGCCGCGGCACGCCGCTGTGCATCGCCATGCTGGACCTCGACGATTTCAAGCGCCTGAACGACACCTACGGCCACCTGGCCGGCGATGCGGCGCTGAAACACCTGGTCAAAATCGTCAAGGAAACCCTGCGCTCGATGGACGTCATCGCCCGCTTCGGCGGCGAGGAGTTCCTCATCCTGCTGCCGGAAACGACGGTCGAGGCCGCCTCGTCGACGATGACGCGCTTGCAGCGCGAACTGACCCGGCATTTCTTCCTGCACGACAACGAAAAAGTCTTGATCACCTTTTCCGCCGGCGTGGCCCTGCGCCTGCCCAACGAAGACCAGGCCGAACTGGTCAAGCGCGCCGACCGCGCCATGTACCAGGCCAAGCAAACGGGCAAGAACCGCGTGGTGGTGGCGGACTGAACCCTGGCGCTTCGCCGCATGCCGTCCCGCCACCCGGCCGGACGGCATTTTTTATGGCAAAAACAATAACATCCTTCCCTCTCCGGCGCCCCGCCAACCTCCGCAACATATAAAAATAAAACTATTTTTGCCCTCAAGTTTCCTTAAATCCTGTCGTCTAGCGCGCTGCCAGCCACAAACTGAAGGGCTAAAAATTAAAATTTAAAGCACTTTTCGCCATAAATTTTCCCGCAGAGCAACCGTTACCCTAAACAACAGCGGCTTGATTGTCCCGGAACAGCGGGGCAGGCCAAAGTGACTAGCACATAGCGCAATGTAGTACCTGTTTGGAGAATTATCATGGCTGCAGTAATTAATACCAACATCTCGTCCCTGAATTCGCAACGCAATCTGTCGACCTCGCAGTCGGCCCTGAGCACCTCGCTGCAACGCCTGTCCTCCGGCATGCGCATCAACAGCGCCAAGGATGACGCCGCTGGTCTGGCAATTTCCGACCGTATGACGTCGCAAATCCGCGGCATGACCCAAGCCACCCGCAATGCAAACGACGGCGTCTCGCTGGCTCAAACGGCTGAAGGCGCGTTGGCAAGCTCGGGCGACATCCTGCAACGTATCCGCGAACTGGCCGTGCAATCGTCGAACGCCACCAACTCGTCGAGCGACCGTCAGGCGCTGCAAACCGAGGTAGGCCAGCTGGGTTCGGAACTGAACCGTATCGCCCAAACCACCTCGTTCAACGGCCAGGCGCTGCTGGACGGCACCATGGGTACGGCCAACTTCCAGGTCGGCGCAGATGCCAATCAGCTGATTTCCGCCAGCGGCGCGAACTTCCTGACCAACACCTACGGCAACAACCGTATCGCCAACGATGCATCGGCTGTCAAAAAAGATGCCGTCGGTAATGCAGTTGTCGGCAAGCTGACGATTTCCGGCTCCATTGGCACCACGACCGTCGACACGACGGCCGCCGTCGCCGAAACGGCACCAGGTGCAGGCGATGCCATCAAAGGCAGCACGGCCAAATCCGTCGCCGCCGACATCAACAGCCAAACGGCGAAAACGGGCGTGACGGCAACGGCACAAACGGACGTCAACCTGAACCTGGGCGCCGAATCGTATTCGTTCTCCATCGGCTCGGATAACGCCAAGGGCGTCACCGTATCGTTCGCCGTCAGCGGCACCGCATCGACCGCAGCCGACTATGCCGCAGGCATCAACGCCATCAATGCCCAAACGGCAAAGACCGGCGTGACCGCCCAGTACGACAGCGTCAACAAGGGCATGAAGCTGACCAATGCATCGGGCGAAAATATCGCTCTGACGCAAGGCACGACGGCCAACGTCAAGTTCGACGTTGATGGCTACAAGGCCGATGGCAAAGTACAAGCCGCAGCCACGTCGATCATCACCGCAGCCGATGCCGCCACGGTCAACGGCCGCGTGACCTTCGATTCGCAAAACAGCTTCTCGGTCACGGAAACCACGCCTACCGGCCTGGCAGTTGGTAAAGCAACGGCACAAGGTTCGACCCTGAACTCCGTGTCGACCCTGGACGTGACGACGTTTGACGGCGCGCAGCTGGCACTGAAAATTGCCGATGCAGCACTGGCAACGGTGAACGGCCAACGCGCCCAGTACGGTGCTTTGCAATCGCGCTTCTCGTCGGCGATTTCCAACCTGCAATCGACCACGGAAAACCTGTCCGCATCGCGCAGCCGTATCGTCGATACGGACTTTGCATCGGAAACGGCCAACATGACCCGCGGCCAGATCCTGCAACAAGCTGGTACGGCCATGCTGGCACAAGCGAACTCGCTGCCAAACGGCGTCCTGAGCCTGCTGCGCGGCTAATCTCCGATTAGTCAGGCAACAGCGCAGGACTCTGATTCCCCTGCCGGATTTTTTCGGCCGGGGAATTTTCACTAGGAGAGCACCATGACTATCGACACGATAGCGGCCGCCTCCGCGGCCAGGATAGACAAGAGTTATGTGTCTGCGGACACGCCAGCGGCGCGCCCGGCAGCACCTCGCAACGCCACGGAAAACGCTACGGTTGCACCACAGCAAGCCAGCAAGGAGCCCAGCCGCGAGCAGCTGGACAAAGCGGTCTCGGAATTGAACCAGTCCTCGCAAATGAAGACGCAAGGCCTGGAATTTTCCATCGACGAAGACAGCCAGCGCACGGTGGTCAAAATCATCGACCAGGAAACCAAGGAAGTACTGCGCCAGATTCCTACCCGGGAAGCCCTGGAATTGTCCAAAACCTTCGATTCGGCCAAAGGTTCGCTGATCAGTCAAAGCGCATAGCGATGGCATGGCACACGGACATGCGACATCATGGCAATACGCATCGGCATGACCACGGGGTTCGGTAGCCTGGCTATCCGGCCCCGATTTTATTGCAATTAACGCAACACTCCCCTGCCCCTTTCCCGCTTTTTCGCTCCCGCTGAAAACAGCGCGGTAAATCCCCCTCTCAAGTCCTGATTGATTCTGCCGATAACAGCTTATATTAGCGTTTTCCTAGGAGTATTCAGTGGCCATCACACCTACACTTTCATCCATCGGCATCGGCGCCGGCGCCAGCGGCCTGGATGTGAATGCCATCATCGACAAGCTGATGACGGCCGAAGCCGCACCGCTGGGTACTTTTGACAAGAAAACGGCCTCCTACCAGGCCAAGCTCAGCGCGATGGGCACGCTCAGTGGCGCCGTCAGCACTTTCCAGAATTCGCTGTCGGCCCTGTCCAATACCAATAACTTCCGCGCCGTCAGCGCCACGCCCGCCGATCCACTGGTGCTGTCCGCCAGTGCCGGCGCCAAGGCCGTGGCTGGCAACTACAACATCAATGTCACGCAACTGGCCCAGTCGCAGACCCTGATGTCGGGCGGCATGGCCAACAAGCTGTCGACCATCGGGCTGGGCAGCAAGACAACGATTTCCTTCCAGTTGGGCGCGCTCACCGGCGGCACCTTCGGTTTGAACGGCACCGCCCTGGGCGCCACCACGGCGCAAACCGGCATCAGCAACGGCTCGCTGATCCTCAACGGCACCGCCATCCCCACCGATGCCAGCACCAAGAGCGCGCGCGCCCTGGCCGACGCCATCAACGCCAAGAGCAGCACCACGGGCGTGACCGCCACGGCGCAGCCGACATCGAGCAGCGCCACCATGTTCGCCGGCTTCGGCAGCGTCGAAACGGGCGCGGATGGCACCTATTCGCTGTCGGTGGGCGGCGTCGAGATCGTTACCCAGGGCAACGGCGTGGCCGCCAACGGCGGCATCACGGCCGCCTCGCTCGACACGACGCTCGAAGGTCCGAATGCCGTCTCGAATGCGCTGGCCGCGGCCAACATCACCGTCACCGGCAAGGCCGCCGATGGCACCCTGAAATTTACGCGCGCCGACGGTTCCAACCTGAACATCGAAGAAGTGGTGACGGGTTCGGTCAAGGGCGGCATCGGCCACGCCTCGAACGCGGTCAATGACGGCTCGAACGTGACGCTGACCAGCACCATCAACCTGGCCTCCAGCAATGCCAGCCCGATCACCATCGCCGGCAGCAATCCGGCCGCCGCCGGACTGACGGCAGGCTCCGGTGGCGCCTACATGAACACCAATTTTACCCAGGACGGCACGCAGGCGACGGGCACGGTGGTGATCGACGCCACCAATAACACCCTGCAAGGCATCCGCGACGCCATCAATAACGCGGGCCTGGGCGTGACGGCCAGTATCGTTTCGGACGGCACGGACAAGCCGTTCCATCTGGTCCTGAGCTCGTCGAAGACGGGCGCCAACTCATCGATGAAAATCTCGCTGAGCGGCAGCGACGGCCTGCCGCCGGACAGCGCCCTGAATGACTTGCTGTCCTACGATGCGAGCGGCACGCAAAACCTGAAACAGAACAGCGCCGCGCAAAACACGAATTTCAGCGTCAACGGCATCGCCATCACCAGCGCGTCGAACAGCGTCGATACGGCCATCGAAGGCGTGACCCTGGGCATTGCCAAGGTCGGCAGCACCAGCTTGTCGGTGCAGAAAGATACTTCCACCGTCAAGACCAGCATCAATGCCTTCGTCAAGGCGTATAACGACCTGAACACGGCGATGGCCAAGATGACGGCCTATGATCCGGAAACCAAGAAGGGCGGCGTCCTGCTGGGCGACTCGACCGCGCAATCGATCCAGAGCCAGTTGCGCAAACAGCTGGGCGCACCGATTACCGGCTTGAACAGCAACTTGAGCACCCTGAGCCAGGTTGGCATTTCCTTTCAAAAGGACGGTAGCCTGGCGCTGGACTCCAGCAAGCTCGACAAAGCCATCAGCGCCAACTTCACGGACATCGCCGGCCTGTTTTCCGCGCTCGGCAAGGCCACCGACAGCAACGTCGCCTTTACCAGCTCGACCGCCGCAACCAAGCCCGGCAGCTATGAACTGACGATCACCACGATGGCCAGCCAGGGCTCGATCACCTCGGCCGCCGTGCTGCCGGCCACCACTACGATAGGCAGCGACACCACGTGGAGCATCACGCTGAACGACACCGAGCCCAGCGCTGCCAAGAATACGGCCCAGGTCGTCATTCCTGCCGGGACGTACACGCCGGCCCAGATGGCGTCCATCATCCAGTCATCGGTCAACGGCGTGAAGGCCTTTTCCGACAACGGCGCCACCGTATCGGCTTCCATCGATGGTACGGGCAAACTGGTACTGGCGTCGAGCCGCTATGGTTCCGTCTCGAATATCGCCATCAGCAGCGGCACCGGCACGGCGCCAACCGATCTGTTCGGCGCAGCCGCCCCCGTCAAGGGTGCGGACGTGGCTGGCACCCTGGGCGGACAACCGGTGATCGGCTCGGGCCAGACCCTGACGGGCGCCGCCGGCTCCCCGGCCGATGGCCTGAAGATTGAAGTCACGGGCGGCACCACCGGTTCGCGCGGCACCGTCAGTTTCTCGCAAGGCTATGCCTACCAGCTGAATAACCTGGCCACGTCCTTCCTCGGCACCGACGGCATGATCACCAACCGTTCCAAGGGCCTCAACGAAACCATCAAGAGCATCGCGACGCAGCGCGACAAGTTCAGTGACAAACTGAACGACATCGAAACGCGCTACCGTGCCCAGTATTCGCGCCTGGATGTGTCCCTGAATAAATTGCAGGGCATGCAATCCTATTTGACCCAGCAGCTGGCCGCCATCGCCGCCAACCGTTAAGCCCAATCATCAGGAGAATTAAATGTTTGGAACACAACAACGCGGCGTCAACGCCTATGCCAAGGTCGGCCTGGAAACGGGCATCGTTTCGGCCTCGCCGCACAAGCTGATCGTGATGCTGTACGACGGCGCCCTGGTGGCCGTGCTCAGCGCGCAGATGCACATGAAATCGGGCAATGTGCCGGAAAAAGGCAAGTCCATCTCGAAAGCCATCCAGATCATCGACAATGGCTTGCGCGCCAGCCTGGACAAGGAAGCGGGCGGCCAGATCGCCGAAGGCCTCGACGCCCTGTATGAATACATGAGCGCGCGCCTGCTGGCGGCCAACATCCGCAACGATCTGGCCATGCTGGAGGAAGTGCAGCGCCTGCTCACCGACTTGCGCGAAACCTGGAACGCCATCGGCGCCACCCCCGCCGCCATGCCTGGCGCCGACCTGAAACGTATGCCCAGCCTTGCGAGCGCCTGACCCATGATGACCAATCAAGAAGTCCTGACCACCTACGAAGCCATGCAGACCCTGACGGGCCAGATGGTCACCGCCGCCACCAACGCCGACTGGGATGCGCTGGAAGCGCTGGAACAGCGCATCAGTGCGCATGTGGCCGCGCTGAAGGCGAATGAGGAAAAAGTCGTGCTGGAAAGCGCCGGCCGCCAACGCAAAGTCGCCCTGATCAAGCAGATCCTGGAAGACGACCGCAAGATCCGCGATCTGACCATGCCGTGGATGGCGCAATTGTCCAAGCTGATCAGCAGCACCGGCACTGAGCGGCGCCTGGCCAACGCCTACGGCGCGTAAGCGCCCACGGGGCAAGGTCCGCTATCATGTTGCCGAAGATGGATGCGATCGGCATGACGCCCCTGACCCCGGTCAAGCCCACGCGGGCGGCCGACGCCGTCGCCGATCCGCGCCAGGCCGAGTTCCAGCGCTCGCTGCAGGGGCTGATCGGCAAATCCATGCAGGGCCAGGTGCTGGCCCGCATGGGCGACGGCAGCTTCCTCGTGCGCGTGGCCGGCACGCCGGCCCGCATGCAGCTGCCCGCCGGCGCCCAGCCAGGCACGGAAATCCCGCTGACCTTGATCGGCATCAATCCCCGTCCCTCTTTTCAAATCGGCAATAGCCGCGACCAGCCCGCCAGTGCCCTGCTGACGTATGCGGACGCGGAAGCCGAGCCCGAGGCAGCCGAAGCACGTGGCCCCCAGGCTGGCGCCGCCCAAGCGGGCACGCGCGCCAGCAACACGGCCGCCACCCTGCTCAGCCGCGCGCCCCTGACACCGGCCAATCTGCTGCCCGCCCTGGCAAGCGACACGCCCGCGCCCGAGCTGAGCACCACCGCGCGCGCCATCAGCAGCGTACTCAGCCAGGCGGAAAGCGTGCCCGGCGCGCCCCTGTCCCTGGTCGGCAAGGCGCCGCTGATGGCCACACCCGGCGCCGCCCCGGCCCAGGTAGCGCAGAATCTGCGCGATGCCGTCGGCAGCAGCGGCTTGTTCTATGAATCGCATGTGGCCGAATGGGCCGAAGGCAAGCGGCCGCTCGCGTCGCTGCTGCTGGAGCCGCAAATGCAGAAGGCGGCCCAGGGTGAGACGACCAGAACAGGGACCGACCTGGCTTCGGCGCAACTGATCAATTTGCAGCTGCATACGCACGAACAGGCGCGCGTGCAGTGGCAGGGCGAAGCGTGGCCCGGCCAGAAAATGCAGTGGGATATCAGCCGCGATGCGCCGGAAGGCCAGCAGCACGCTGGCACGGAGGCCGACGAGGAAGCGACGGCCTGGCGCAGCAATGTGCGCTTCCAGTTTCCCCTGCTGGGCGACCTGGCCGCGCACGTGGTCTTGCAGGGCGGCCGAGTGGCCATCCAGTTGCAAGCGGGCAGCGAAGGCAGCGCCGGCACCTTGCGCCAGCATGCGGCGGCGCTGGAAGCGTCGCTGGACGCGGCCGGCTGGCCCTTGTCGTCGTTGACGATCGCCGGCAAGCCGGAGGCGGCCGCTGGAGAAGATGATGCTTGACGACACCAAACGCAAGGTGCCGCAGACGGCCGTCGCGCTGGCCTACCAGAGCGGCACGCCGGCGCCAAAAGTGGTGGCCAAGGGCAGCGGCCTGATCGCGGACCAGATCATCAGCACGGCGCGCGAGCACGGCGTCTTCGTGCATGAATCGAAGGAATTGGTGGCACTGCTGATGGATGTCGACCTGGACCGCCAGATTCCGCCCGGCCTGTATCGGGCGATTGCGGAACTGCTGGCCTGGTTATATCATATTGAATCTGCGAATGGCGGGCCGATCCCGCCGCCGCCCGACACCAGCGTCAACCTCACCGATACATAGACAGGCATCAATGCAAGCACATATTATGGATTCCGGCCTCGAAAACTGGCATGATTTTGAAGTGGAATCGCGGCGGGAAATCATCGCCTTGCTGCGCAGCATCAGCGAAAAGAACCAGCTGATCCGCATGCTGATCCACGGTGAATCCGATGTGTGCGTCACTTCCATCCTGGAAGTCGATGCCGAGCACGATAGCGTCATCCTCGACCGTTCCGTGAACGCCGACCAGAACCGGCGCATGCTGGCCGCCAAGGGCATTTCGTTTGAAACCTCGCTCGACAAGATCCGCATCCTGTTTGCCAGCGCCCAGGTGGAAGAGTGCCATTACGGCGGCACGCCCGCCTTGAAAATTGCCATTCCAGAAACGCTGATCCGCTTGCAACGGCGCGAGTATTACCGCATGACGACACCGGTGAGCAATCCTGTGCGCGTCTCGATCCCCCTGCCGCCTTCGCTGGGCGGCGCCGATACCCTGTTCCCGCTGGCCGACATCAGCTGCGGCGGCATCGCCATCCTCGACAATAAACTGATGCTGGGCGAGACCATCGGCAGGGACTATCCCGGCTGCCGCATCGACTTGCCCGACGTCGGCATCGTCACGGCGACTTTGCAAATTCGCAATTCGCTGGACATGACCTTGCTGAACAACAAGCTGAACCGCCGCCTCGGCTGCCAGTTCGTCGACCTGCCGCGCAGCATGCTGGCGCACGTGCAGCGCTATATTACGCGGCTGGAGCGGGAGCGCAATGCACGGATGGCTGGACTCAGCTGATACCCCAGCCGAAAGCTGGGGTCAGACCCGCCGGGTCTGACCCCGGAATTTGCCTTTGGGGTAAATTAAACTTTACACCTGCATATTCATGATCTCGTGATACGCAGAAACCAACTTGTTTCTCACCTGCACCGTCGCCTGGAATTCGATGCTCGACTTTTGCATCGATACCATCACGTCCGACAGGCTGACCTTTTCGTCGCCCATGGTAAAGCGCTGGCCCAGTGCCGACGAGGCCTTTTGCGCGCCGCTCACGGAGTCGAGCGCGCTCTTGAAGGCATCGGCAAAATTCACCTTCGCCGCCGGCAGCTCGGTCTGGATCGCCGGTATTTTCGCCTCCGGCCGCGTGGCCGCCGACTTCAGTTGCGCGATCATCGCCTCGATCCTGCTGCTATCGATACCGCCTGTTTTCACTTTGCCTCCCGATTCTGGTCTGCTTCATATCTGTTCCATGCCTGTTGCACCCAGAGAACAAAACCCTGGCTTGCAAGGCAACGACGGGTACAATAACTTCCGTCACATGTTGCCAGGGTTCCACAATACCAGCGTCAACGCCAGCCGCTCGGCCGAGCAGGCGGCAAAAGCGCCTTCTATTTGGACGATTGAAGCGCGTGACAGTGGCGGATAATTCTGCATATCGCCCCTCCTCCCGAGGAAGCGGCCCCCGCTCATTACCAAACATACGCGCCCTGGAAGGCAATCATGGCTGTAGCCGAAGAAATCGATGTGAACCGCATACCCCCGGAACCGGCGCCTGCCCGCTCGCCCGTGGAGTCCGTGCAAGCCTTCGCCAAGACGCCGATGGGCAAGAATTTCCTGCGCGGCCTGGGCGTGGCGGCACTGGTAGCCATCGGCGTGGCCCTGTACATGTGGAACCAGCCGCCCGAATACAAAGTCCTGTTCTCGAACTACACGGACCGCGATGGCGGCGCCATCACCGCCTCGCTGGACCAGCTGGGCATCAAGCACAAGTTTTCCGAAGGCGGCGGCGCCATTCTCGTGCCATCCGAACAAGTCCACGACGCGCGCCTGAAACTGGCCGCGCAAGGTTTGCCGAAGGGCGGCAACGTGGGCTTCGAGCTGATGGAAAACCAGAAGCTGGGCGTGTCGCAATTTCTGGAACAGGTCAATTTCCAGCGCGCCCTCGAAGGCGAACTGGCCAAATCGATCGAATCGGTGTCCGCCGTCGACACGGCGCGTGTCCACCTGGCGCTGCCCAAACCATCCGTCTTCGTGCGCGAACAGCAAAAACCGACGGCGTCCGTGCTGCTGAACCTGCATCCGGGCCGCGGCCTCGATCAGTTGCAGGTGAGCGCCATCGTGCACCTGGTGGCGTCCAGCGTGCCGGAGTTGCTGCCAATCAATGTCACCGTGGTCGACCAGGCCGGCACCCTGCTGTCGAACCAGGAAAAGGACAAGGACCGCGCCAACGGCATCAAGAGCCTGGACCCGAACCAATTAAAGTACGTGCAGCAATTGCAGCAAAGCGTGATCAAGCAGGTCGAATCGATCTTGCTGCCCATCGTCGGCGAAGGCAATGTGCGCGCCGAAGCGACGGCCGATGTCGATTTTTCGCAAAGCGAGCAGGCGGCCGAGACCTACAAGCCCAATTCGCCGCCGGAAGCGTCGACCATCCGCAGCCAGCAAACGAGCGAATCGACGGGCGCCGGCAATGCCAACCCATCCGGCGTGCCGGGCGCGCTGTCGAACCAGCCGCCAGGCGTGGCGACGGCGCCGTTGACGGCCGAGGCGCCTGGTGCACCGGGCGGCGCGCCGACGGCGCCGACACAGAAGGAATCGACGACGAATTATGAAGTCGACAAGACCGTGCGCTACGAGCAGAAATCCATGGGCGGCTTGCGCCGCCTGTCGGTGGCCGTCGTAGTCAACTATCGCCGTACTTTCGACAAGGATGGCAAGGTCACGGTCAAGCCGATTTCCCCTGCCGAAATGGTGCAGATCAATAATCTGGTCAAGGAAGCGATGGGTTACAACAAGGAACGCGGCGACAGCTTCAGCGTGGCCAACTCGCCCTTCGACGGCATCGACCGCGCGCCGGAAGGCAAGCTGGAGTGGTGGCGCGACCCGGCCAACTTGCCGCTGGCCAAGGAATTGGCGAAATTCCTCATCACGGCCCTGATCCTGCTGTATATCTTCATCAAGATCGTGCGCCCGATGCTGCGCCCCGTGATGCGCAAGATCGACGATTTCGGCGCCCCGCCGCCCGTCATCGAACCGGAACTGGCCAAGACGGACGAAGAAAACGAAGTCCTGCTCAGCGAAGCGGAGCTGGAAGAGCTGGAAGAAGATACGGCGCGCGGTTATCGCGAAAACCTGGCGATGGCCAGAAAACTGGCGCAGGAAGACCCGCGCGTGGTGGCCAACGTAATCAAAGCATGGATAGGCAATAATGACTGAGACAACGGGACTGCAAAAAGCATCGATCCTGATGCTGGCACTGGGCGAGAGCGAAGCGGCCGAGGTCATGAAATTCCTCGGGCCGCGCGAAGTGCTGAAACTGGGCGCCGCCATGGCCACCATGAAGGGCATCGCGCACGAGCAGGTGGTCGAGGTGCTCGGCGACTTCCGCGCGCAGACGGAACTCAATTCCACCGTCGGCCTCGATTCGGACGAATACATCCGGCAAGTGCTCACCAAGGCGCTGGGCGACGACAAGGCGTCCGTGCTGCTGTCGCGCATCCTGGGCGGCAAGGATGCGTCCGGCATCGAATCGCTGAAGTGGATGGATTCGCAATCCGTGTCCGAGCTGATCCGCAACGAACACCCGCAGATCATCGCCACCATCCTCGTCCATCTGGAGCGCGACCAGGCCTGCGAAATCCTCGGCCATTTCACGGACCGCCTGCGCAACGACGTGGTCTTGCGCATCGCCACCCTGGACGGCGTGCAGCCGGCCGCCTTGCGCGAACTCAACGACGTGCTGACGAAACTGCTGTCGGGTAACGAAAACATCAAGAAATCGTCGCTGGGCGGCGTGCGCGCCGCGGCCGAGATCCTGAACTTCATGAGCGGCGAGCAAGAAGGCTCGGTCATGGACAATATCAAGAACTACGACAATGACATGGCGCAAAAGATCATGGACGAAATGTTCGTGTTCGACAACGTGATCGATATCGACGACCGCGGCATCCAGTTGCTGCTGCGCGAAGTGCAGTCGGAAATGCTGATCATCGCCCTGAAAGGCGCCTCGCAAGAGCTGCGCGACAAGATCTTCAAGAACATGTCGCAGCGCGCCGGCGAGATGATGCGCGAAGACCTGGAATCGAAAGGCCCCGTGCGCCTGTCGGAAGTGGAATCGCAGCAGAAACAGATCCTGCAGATCGTGCGCCGCCTGGCGGACGAGGGGCAGATTGTCCTAGGCGGAAAAGGCGAGGATTCGTTTGTCTAACTTGATTCCCAAAGAGCAGCAAACCGCCTACCAGCGCTGGGAAATGACCTCGTTTGGCGACGAGCGTCCCAGCGTGGTGGCGGCGCGCAAGCTGCTGGAACCGGATCCCGAACCGGAATTCGATCCATTTGCCGAGCTGCAAGAGGAAGAGCCGGCCCCGCCGCTCGAATATCCGACGCAGGAAGAGCTCGACGCCATCCGCGAGGAAGCGCGCGCCACGGCCTTCGACGAAGGCCGCGCGGCCGGCTATGCGGAAGGCCACGCGGCCGGGCATGCCGACGGCCATGCCGAGTCGTATGCGCAAGGCAAGGCGGCGTCCGCCGTGGAACTGGCGCACCTGCAAACCATCGCCGTCGACTTCGGCACGGCCGTGCAGCAGGCCGACGAGCTGATCGCCAACGACGTCATGGAACTGGCCTTGCAACTGGCCAAGGGCATGCTCAAGACGGCCTTGCCCGTGCGCCCCGAGCTGATGCTGCCGATGGTGCGCGAAGCCATCGAATACTTGCCTGTGCTACAACAACCGGCCTTGCTGATGCTCAACCCGGAAGACGCGCAAGTGGTGCGCGACGGCATCGGTGATGAGCTCGACAAGGGTGGCTGGCGCGTCATCGAAGACCCCAGCGTGGAACGCGGCGGTTGCAAGATCGACACGGCCAGCAACCAGATCGACGCGCAGACGTCCACCCGCTGGCACCGCCTGACGCACGCGCTGGGCAAAGACCTGGACTGGCTGGCGCCGTGAGCGAGCCCGTCAAAGGACCGACTGCCCATGCGGCGCGCTGGCGCGCCTACCTGAGCGACTGTACGGCCGTGGTCGGCTTTGTGGAACCGATGCAGATTTCAGGCCGCGTCACGCGCGTGGCCGGCCTGGTGATGGAAGCGGTGGGCCTGCGCCTGGCCGTCGGCGCCGCCTGCACCGTGCCGCTGCCCAATGGCGGCCGGGTCGAAGCGGAAGTGGTGGGATTTGAAGGCGAGCGCCTGTTTTTGATGCCGCAAAGCGACGTCGAGGGCATCGTGCCCGGCACGCGCGTGTTTTCCGTCGAACCGGCCATTCCCCGCCCCGGCAGCGTGGCGCACCCGCGCCGCCGCCCCAGCGACCGCGCGCGCCACCTGCCCGTGGGGCCGCAACTGCTGGGCCGCGTACTCGACGGCGCGGGCCGCCCGCTCGACCAGCTCGGTCCGCTGCACACGACCGACAGCGCCCCCATCAATGTACGCCCCGCCAATCCGCTGGGCCGCGCCCCCATCGTCGACACGCTCGACGTGGGCGTGCGCTCGATCAACGCCATGCTGACCGTGGGCCGTGGCCAGCGCATGGGCCTGTTCGCCGGTTCCGGCGTCGGTAAAAGCGTGCTGCTGGGCATGATGGCCCGCTACACGGAAGCGGACGTGATCGTCGTCGGCCTGATCGGCGAACGGGGACGCGAAGTAAAAGAATTCATCGAGCAAATCCTCGGCCCCGAAGGCCTGGCCCGTTCCGTCGTTGTGGCCGCGCCGGCCGACACGCCGCCGCTGATGCGCCTGCAAGGGGCCGCGTATGCGACGGCGATTGCCGAACACTTCCGCGACCAGGGGCAAAACGTGCTGCTGATCATGGATTCGCTGACCCGCTACGCCATGGCGCAGCGCGAAATCGCCCTGGCCATCGGCGAGCCACCGGCCACCAAGGGCTATCCGCCGTCCGTCTTCGCCAAGCTGCCCGTGCTGGTGGAGCGGGCCGGCAATGGCGAGGAAGGCGGCGGCTCGATCACGGCCTTCTACACCGTGCTGACCGAGGGCGACGACCAGCAGGATCCGATCGCCGACTCGGCGCGCGCGATTCTCGACGGCCACATCGTGCTGAACCGCCGCCTGGCCGAAGCGGGACACTATCCGGCCATCGACATCGAGCAATCGATTTCGCGCGCCGCCCACTCGATCACCACGCACGAACACCAGCAGCAGGCGCGCAAGCTGAAACAGCTGTATTCGCGCTATGAACGCAGCCGCGACCTGATCAGCGTGGGCGCCTACAGCGCCGGCACCGACCCCGTGCTGGACCAGGCGATTGCCCTGCATGAAAAGATCGAGGCGTTTTTACAACAGCAAATCACGGAGCGGGTCAGCATGGACGAGAGCTTGGGGCAACTTACCGCTCTATTCGACTGATTAGGGCTTGCATAGCGGGAATATAATCAGCCATGGCCTCTCCTTCCCAACTTGCAACCCTGATCGACCTTGCCCAGCGCGAAACGGATGACTGCGCCAAGCGCCTGGGCGCGGCCCTGAAAGCGCTCGACGATTGCCGCCAGAAGCTCGACATGCTGTCCGGCTACCGCGACGATTACGCCAAGCGCTTCGAGGCAAGCATGAGCAGCGGCATTACGCCCATGGCTTACCGCAACTTCCAGGCCTTCATGGTCAAGCTCGACAGCGCCATCCTGGGCCAGCAGCAAGTGGTCGAGCATGCGCAGGCGCGCAGCGACAATGAAAAGATGCGCTGGCAGCTGGCCGAACGCAAGCGCATGTCCTACACCACCCTGAACAACCGGGCGCAGGAACAGGCGCTGAAGCTGGAAAACAAGCGCGACCAGAAAGCAATGGATGAGCACGCGGCGCGACAAGCCTATTACAAACGCTAAGCAACACTGAGGCAGCATCATGCAAACCCAGCCAACACCGATTTCCCAGATTATCTCGTCGAACGCCACGCCGGGTGCCGCCAACCGCAGCCAGCCGTCCACCAGCGGCACGGCGGGCGACTTCCAGCGCACCCTGAACCGCCAGATCGAGCAACGCCAGGCCAGCCGCAATATGGCGCAAGCGCAAATACAAACGCCTGCGCCGGCGCCGGCAGCTCGTCCCGCCAGCCCCGCCGCCACGCAGGCACCCGCCCAGGCGCCAGCGAACGAAGCGAAAGCGGCGCAAGCAGGCACCGAACAGGCGGCCAGCAGCGAACAGCCGCCCGCGCAATCGAGCGAGGCAGCAACACCCGCCACCGCCGACAGCGCCCCGGCCGAAGCCAGCGTGCCCGCCGCCCCCGCCGCGACAGTCACGCCGCCAGCCGATCCGGCCGCCGAAATGCTGGCCCTGGTAGGCAGCATCCAGCTGGCCATCCAGCCACCGGCAGCAGCCGCCAAGGCCGTACCGGAACTGCCGGCGCGCGCCAGCATCAAGGCAGAAGGCAAGAATCCGGCAACGGGCCCCCTGCTGGCAGCCGGCCAGGGCAGCGGCAAGGCTGCCGCCACCGTCGCCGCGCAAGCGGACAGCGGCGACTTTGCCGACAGCCTGGGCCAGGCCCAGGGCAAGGCTGCCGCCACACCGGGCGCCAGCGTGCCGACCGGCAAGGCCGAACCTGGCAAGCTGGCCATCGACGCGCAGCTGGCAGCCACCGCCAAGGCGGGCGCTGCCGTGGCCGAACCGGTCCTCAAGGAAACCCCTGCCGACCTGAGCCGCCTGGCGGCCCAGTTGCAGCCGGGCGCGCTGCAGCAGGCCGCGGCCGCCGTGGCCGTGCCGGCCGACAAGCTGACGGGCCGGGTCGGCACGCCGGCCTGGGACCAGCAACTGGGGCAGAAAGTCGTGTGGATGGCCGCTGGCGGCGACCAGAGCGCCACCCTGACCCTGAATCCGCCCGACCTGGGCCCCGTGCAAGTGGTACTGACGGTTACCAATGACCAGGCCGATGCCGCCTTCATGTCGGCCCAGCCGGAAGTGCGCCAGGCGCTGGAGGCGGCCATGCCGCGCCTGCGCGAAATGATGAGCGAAGCGGGCATCGCCTTTGGCAGCGCCACCGTCTCGGCAGGTACGCCGGAACAACAAAACAATGGCGAGCGCGCCGCCTCGGGCGAACGCCGTGGCAATGGCCAGGGTGGCGGCGTGGTCGCCATCGCGCCGGCGACAGGCGGACGCAGCCGGCCCAGCCTGAGTGCCGTGGATACCTTTGCCTGAGGATAATTCGTCGTCCGCAAGCCACTGGCGCGCCCCACGGCGTAACTTTTCGTCTAAAAACAGCGAGTTGAGGGCGCTTCCGCCCTCTTTTCACTGCATCCTTCTGCGCAGAATTTGCCGATAATGACATAATGGCGTCGTGATCCACTTCCATGCACTCGAGTACCATTGAAAGCAAATCCAAAAATGAAAGCAGATCCGAAAGCAGATGCAGGCCTGGCTCCCGCCGGGGCCTCGAAAAAGAAGCTTCTGATCATCGTGCTGGCCTCGGTGCTGGTGGCTGGCGGTATCGGTGGCGGTGCCGCCTGGTACTTCCTGCATGGCAAGGCCGATAAAGAAGAATCGGCACCGAGCAAGAAAAAACATGCCGCTTCCAAGGCAGGTCCGCCCGTCTTCGTGCCCATCGATGCCTTCACCGTCAATTTGCAGCCGGAAAATGGCGAGCAATACCTGCAAATCGCGTTCACCTTGCAGGCCAGCAGCCCGGAAGAAATGGACTTGATCAAGATCAACATGCCGAAAGTGCGCAGCCGCTTGTTGCTGCTGCTGTCCGGCAAAAAGGCGTCCGAACTCAATACCGTGGAAGGCAAGCAGCAACTGGCGGCCGAAATCATCAATCAGGTGAACCAGCCGTTCGAGGACAAAGGGCCGGAGCAGGACGTGACGGACGTATTATTTACCGCATTCATCATTCAATAAGCAGCCATGGCCGATAATTTCCTCTCCCAGGAAGAAGTCGATGCCCTACTCAAGGGCGTCAACGGAGACCAGGACGACGCGCAGGCGCCGGAAGATGTCACGGGAGTTCGTACCTACAACCTGGCAACCCAGGAGCGCATCGTGCGCGGCCGGATGCCAACGTTGGAAATTATCAACGAGCGTTTCGCCCGGCTGCTACGCGTGGGCCTGTTCAACTTCCTGCGCCGCAGCGCCGAAGTGTCGGTCGGTTCCGTGCGCGTGTCGAAATACAGCGAGTTCATCCGTAACCTGGTGGTGCCGACCAACCTGAACTTGGTGCACATGAAGCCGTTGCGCGGCACGGCCCTGATGGTCTTCGATCCGGGCCTCGTGTTCCTGCTGGTCGACAACCTGTTCGGCGGCGACGGACGCTTCCATACGCGCGTCGAAGGGCGCGACTTTACGCAGACGGAGCAGCGCATCATCCTGCGCATCCTCGACATCGTCTTCGAAGCCTATACCAAGTCGTGGGAACCGGTCTTCCCCGTCGAGTTCGAATATATCCGTTCAGAAATGAACACGCAGTTCGCCAACATCGCCACGCCGAACGAGGTGGTGGTGGCGTCCACGTTTACGGTGGAATTGGGCTCCGTTTCCGGACAAATCCACTTCTGCATGCCGTATTCGATGATCGAGCCGATCCGCGATTCGCTGACCTCGAGCCTGCAGGGCGAGGCGCTGGAAGTGGACAAGCGCTGGATCCGTTTGATGACGCAGCAGATCCAGATCGCCGAAGTCGAGCTGGTGGCTTCGCTGGGCACGGCGCGCGTGTCATTCGATGAAATCCTGAACATGAAGGTGGGCGACATCATCCCGCTGAATATTCCCGAACTGATCGCCGCGACCGTCGACGGCGTGCCCGTGATGGATTGCACGTATGGCGTGTTGAACGGACAATATGCCTTAAAGGTTGAAAAGTTGTTGGCCAATGCCGATAACATGAATAACCACTAAATAAATACCCGGGCCGCGTTGCGGTCCGTATCTGTACAACAGGAGAAACACATGTCTGACAACCAAGACGACCAAAGCGCGGAAGACGATTGGGGCGCGGCCATTGCCGAGCAGGCCAAGGCGGAAGCCGAAGCGCTGCAGAACCAGGCCGCCAATACGGCCAGCGCGGCCAGCGCCGCCGTGTTCAAGGACTTTTCCAAGCAGGCATCGAAGTCGGAAACGCACAACGATATCGATTTCATCCTCGATATCCCGGTGCAGCTGACGGTCGAACTGGGCCGCACCAAGATCGCCATCAAGAACCTGCTGCAACTGGCGCAGGGTTCCGTGGTCGAGCTCGACGGCCTGGCCGGCGAACCGATGGACGTGCTGGTGAACGGCTGCCTGATCGCCCAGGGCGAAGTGGTGGTGGTCAATGACAAGTTCGGCATCCGCCTGACCGACATCATCACGCCTTCCGAACGCATCCGAAAATTGAATAAATGAAGCCTGGCCTGTTGATTTCCACCATGTTGCCGCTGATGGCGGCATGCAGCATTGCCCTGGCTGAAGCGCCAGCCGCGTCCGCACCAGCGGCGGCCAGCGCTTCCGTCGCGCTGGCAAGCGAGACACCGCCTGCCGCAGCGGCGCCAGCAGCCTCACCTGCCACTACAGCTGCTACCTCGCCTGCCGCCGCCCTGCCCGCCATGCCGCCCGGCGCACCGATGACGATGGCGCCGACCAGCTCGGCCGGCAGCCTGCTGCAAACCATCTTCGCACTCGTGTTCGTGCTGGCCCTCTTGATCGGCCTGGCCTGGTTCATGAAACGCTATGGCCCCAAGGTCATGGGCGGCAACAACAAGATGCGCGTCGTCAGCTCGCTCAACCTGGGCGGACGCGAACGCATCGTCCTCGTCGAAGTGGCCGACCAGTGGATCGTCGTCGGCGCCTCGCCCGGCAGGATCAACGCGCTGGCCACCATGCCGCGCCAGGAAGGCGATCTGCCGCAACTGGCCACGGCGCAAAACGGCCCCGCGGCCGCCAATTTTTCCGAGTGGCTGAAACAGACCATCGAAAAACGCAATGGGAAATAAGCAGCAGATGGCGTGGTCCACCTTGAAGACTCCTTTGACCTGGCTGCTGGCGGCCGCCGCCCTGGCCTTGCCGCTGTGGGCCATGGCCCAGCCGGGCATCCCGGCCTTCAACAGCACGCCGGCGCCGGGCGGGGGCCAGAATTACTCGTTGCCGGTGCAGACGCTCATCCTGATGACGTCGCTCACCTTTTTGCCGGCGGCCTTGCTGATGATGACCTGCTTTACGCGCATCATCATCGTGCTGTCCCTGCTGCGTCAGGCCATCGGCACGCAATCGGCGCCGCCGAACCAGGTGCTGGTGGGCCTGGCCCTGTTCCTGACCCTGTTCGTCATGGGCCCCGTGTTCGACAAGATTTATACGGATGCCTACCAGCCCTATCAGGAAAACAAGATCACCATGCAGCAGGCGATGGACAAGGGCGTCGATCCCCTGAAAACCTTCATGCTCAAGCAGACGCGCCAGGCCGACCTGGCCCTGTTCGCCAAGATGTCGCGCTCGCCGGCCCTGCAGGGTCCCGAAGACGTGCCGCTGCGCATCCTCGTGCCCGCCTTCGTCACCAGCGAACTGAAGACGGCGTTCCAGATCGGCTTTGCCATCTTCATCCCGTTTTTGATCATCGACATGGTGGTCGCCAGCGTGCTGATGTCGATGGGTATGATGATGATGTCGCCCGCGACGATCTCGCTGCCGTTCAAGCTGATGCTGTTCGTGCTCGTCGATGGCTGGCAGTTGCTGCTGGGCTCGCTGTCACAGAGTTTCTACTAGGGGAAGTACGATGACACCCGAAAGCGTCATGACCCTGGGCCGCCATGCGATGGAAATCACGCTGATGGTGGCCGCGCCCATGCTGCTCGTCGCCCTCATCATCGGCTTGATCGTGAGTATTTTCCAGGCGGCCACGCAGATCAACGAGGCGACCCTGTCCTTCATCCCGAAGCTGGTCGGCATTTTCGTCGCCCTCGTCGTGGCCGGCCCGTGGATGCTGTCCGTCATGCTCGACTACATGCGCCAGGTGTTTACGGGCATCCCGAACCTGGTGGGCTAGTGCAGCAAACGTTGCCATGCTGACCCTGTCCAGCATCGAACTGAACACGTGGATCGCAGCGCTGCTGTGGCCGCTTAGCCGCATCCTCGGCCTGATCGCGGCCGCCCCGCTGTTCGGCAACGCATCCGTGCCGGCCACCGTCAAGGTGACCCTGGGCGCGCTGCTGGCCATGATCATCGCCCCCACGGTGCCGGCCTTGCCTGCCGTCAACCCGATGTCCTTGCCCGGCTTGTTGATCCTCACGCAGGAGATGCTGGTGGGCCTGGCCATGGGCTTTTCCATCCGCATCGTGTTTTCCGCCATCGAAATGGCCGGCGAGATCAGCAGTCTCACCATGGGCCTGGGCTTCGCCTCGTTCTTCGACCCGCAAACCAAGGGCCGCTCTTCCGCCATCAGCCAGTTCCTCGTCATGCTGGCCACCCTGATGTTTTTGACCGTCAACGGCCACCTGGTCTTGCTGGCGGCGCTGGCGGAAAGCTTTGTCAGCCTGCCGATCTCGTCGAGTCCCATCAGCGGCGGCGGTTTCCAGCAATTGGCGGCCTGGGGCGGAGAAATCTTCCGTTCCGGCCTGCAAATTTCGCTGCCCATCATCGCCGCCCTGCTGCTGACCAACGTGGCGCTGGGCATCCTGACGCGCGCCGCGCCGCAGCTGAACATTTTCGGTATCGGTTTTCCCGTCACCCTGGGCGTGGGCTTGCTGGTGATCAGCATGGTCCTGCCCTACCTGGCCACGCCGTTCCAGAACATGTTCCTGCGCGGCATAGAAACGGCGCGTCTGCTGCCGCGCGGCTTTGCCACGCGCGACCGGCCACCGCCGCCCGCGCCGCCGAACCCCTTGCGCCCGGCACTGCCTGCGCCCGCGCCGCTGCCGCCCGCGCCCTGATCCGGGCTACCAGCCCAGCGCGTGACGCAGCAGCAGCGCCGACAGTACGAACATGGTGATACCAATCAAGCCATCGAGCACTTGCCAGGCCCGGGGCCGCGCAAACCACGGCGCCAGCCAGCGCGCGCCAAATCCCAGCGAGGCAAACCACAGCAGGCTGGCCGCGCTGGCGCCGGCGATAAACCAGGCGCGCAGCGCGCCCGGCTGCTGGGCGCCGATACTTCCCACCAGCAATACCGTATCCAGATACACGTGGGGGTTGAGCAAGGTAAACGCCGCCGCCTGGGCCAGGATGGCAGCCAGGCCCAGTTGCGCCCCGCCTTCGGCCGCGCGCAACTGCTGGGGACGGCGCGCGCGCCGCAGGGCTTGCCAAGCGTAGACGGCCAGGAAAGCGGCGCCGCCCAGCGCCAGCGCGCTGGCCAGCAGGGGACGCTGCCCCAGCGCACTGGCCATGCCCAGGACGCCGGCGGCAATCAGCGCCGCGTCGGCCAGGGCGCAAAACAGCACGATGGCGCCCACGTGTTCGCGGCGCAAGCCTTGCCGCAAGACAAAGGCATTTTGCGAGCCGATGGCAACGATGAGTCCCAGGCCCAGGGTCAAGCCCTGGAGAAAGACGGAAAAAACGAGTGGTGTGGTGGCGGTCGGGAGTGTCATGCGGCGATCTTGCCAGCTGCACGTAATGAAGGCAAACTACCTTTTCTATTGCCAGTTAAGAAAAACTTCATTCATGCTCGATTATGCCGCCCTCGCCGCCCTGGCCGCCGTCATCCGCGAAGGCAGTTTCGAGCGCGCCGCGCGCGCCTTGCACGTGACGCCATCGGCCATTTCGCAGCGCATCCGCCTGCTGGAAGAGCGCGTCGGCTGCGCCTTGGTGATACGCGACCAGCCCTGCCGCGCCACGGAGACGGGCCGCCGCCTGTGCCAGCACGTGGACCAGGTGCAGTTGCTGGAACAGGATTTGCAAGGTGCCTTGCCGGCGCTGGCGGCACAGGGGCCGTCGCGCGCCAGCGTGCCCATCGCCGTGAATGCCGACAGCCTGGCCACCTGGCTGGCGCCCGCCATCGCCGACTTCGCGGCCGCACACCCGGTGCTGCTGCAAGTGGCCGTCGACGACCAGGACCATACGGCCGAGTGGCTGCGCAGCGGCGCCGTGCTGGCGGCCGTCAGCGCCACGGCCCGCCCCGCATCGGGCTGCAACAGCCGTCCGCTGGGCGCCATGCGTTACCTGGCGGCCGCCAGTCCCGCCTTCATGCAGCGGCATTTTGCCCACGGCGTGGGCGCCGCCAGCCTGGCGCTGGCGCCCAGCCTCGTCTTCAATACCAAGGACGAGCTGCAATCGCGCTGGGTGCGGCGCCTGTGCCACCGGCATGTGGAATTGCCGCGCCACACCCTGCCTTCGTCGCACGCCTTCGTCACGGCCGCCCTGGCCGGCATGGGCTGGGGCTTGCATCCGCAGGCGCTGATCCAGCCCCATCTCGACAATGGCAGCCTGGTCGAACTGTTGCCGGACTCGCCCCTGGACGTGCCCCTGCACTGGCACACGGCGCGCGCCGCGTCCAGCCTGCTCGACGGCTTGAGCGGCGCCATCCTGTCCGCCGCCCGCAACAGCCTGCTGCCACCCCGATAGCCAGCCTCAGGGCTGGTCGCTGCCGAATGCAAGGCGCAGCGCCGTCCAGGCTTGCACGGTGGCGGCCATCGTGCGGACGCAAAAAAGCCGGGGCGGGAGATGTGCTCCCTGCCCCGGCTTGCCGCTCATCCGATGCGGGCCGCCTACCTGATGTAATTGAACAGCGACAGTCCCGAGATGGACGTGAAGGACTTCTGCGCCGCCTGCAGGGTGATCTGCTGCTGGCTGAACAGGGAAATCGCCTTCACCATGTCCAGGTCCTGCAAGCCGGACAGGGTGCTCGCATATTGCAGGTCGAGGTCGTCGCCGGCGCTGTCGAGCGTGTCGAGTTCCTTCAGGCGCGAACCGACTTCCGCGCGCACCGACAGCACGTTGTCGTAGGCCGTGTCGAGAATATCGTGCGCCGTGTTCAGGCTGGCCGTCAGGCGCGCCTGCCCTGCGTCGCCCGAGGCCGGTTCGCCCAGCGCACCGATCAGGTTGGTAATCGTGGTAAAGATCGATTCCTTGCCGCTGGGCTCCAGGGTGAACTTGTCCAGATCGGCCGGCTTGCCCGCGACATTGACTTGCTGGCCGTCAAAGTTGATGGCGTCGCCCGATTTATAGGCCACCGGCACGGCGGGATTCGGGATGGTCTGGCCCAGGGTCACGTCCGTCACGGTATAGGTCGTCTTGGCATCCGTGCCCGTGCCCGTCACCTGGAAGTCGATCGTGTACTTGTGTCCCGTCAGCTTGGTGGGATCGGTGACGGTGCCGCCGGAAATGATGCCGGCCCCGCCGCGCGCGAAGTTGCCCGGATCGGCCGCCGTGGTGAACTTGCCATTGCCCGTCAAATTATTCTCGAACACGGCCGCGCCCGAGTCGCTGGTGGCCAGGTAGCGCGCCGAGCCCACTTGCAACTCGCGCTGGCCCTGGTCGCCCACGTAGGTGGCGCCGCCCGGCGTCTGGCTGAACGGTTGCGTCGTCGATTTGTAGCCGGAAAACAGATAGCCGCCCGCGTTGTCGGACGTGTTGGCGATGCCCATCAGGTCGGTCAGGCGGCCCTTCAGCTCCGTGGCCAGGCTCTGGCGGTCGATATCCTTCAAGGCAGGATTACCGGCCTTCAACACCAGATCCTGCACGTCGGCGATCAGCGAGGTCGTGCTGGCCAGGGCCAGCTCTTCCTGCGAAAGAAAATTCTTGGCGTTCGAGCGGTTCGTCACGAATTGCGTATTGATCGATTGCGATTGCGTCACTTCCAGCGCGCGCGCCGAGGCGATCGGGTCATCGGCCGGCGTCAGGTTGCGGCGATTCGCCGACAGCTGCATCTGGGTGCGGTTCAACGCGCCCTGCAGATTGTTCAGCTGCGTGCTGCCCGCGTCATAGATCATTTTGGTACTGATGCGCATGATGCTGCCCTTCCTGATGGCGGCGGGGCGCTATGCGCCGCCGCCTGAATAATTAACGTCCGAGGCCGATGACCACGTCGAACAGGGTGCTGGCGATCTGCATGACCTTGCCGCAAGCCTGGTAGGCTTGCTGGTAGCGCAACAGGTTGGCCGCCTCTTCATCGAGGTTGACGCCGGAGACGGCCTGCTGCTGCGTGCTGGTTTGTTGCAATAGCGCAAGACTGGCCAGGCCGCTGACTTGCACTTCGCGCGTCTTGTTGCCGACATAGCTGACGGTTTCCGCGTACGAACCCTGGAACGTGGCCTTGCCGCCATCGAGAATGTTTTTCGTCTGCAAGCCTGCCAGCAAGGCGGCATTGCGGCTGTCGCCCACGCCGCCCGAGTTCGGCGCGATGGTGAATTTGTCGCCTTGCGCGGGCGCGCCCGTCATGTTGAAGTTGATGCCGCCAAAACTGAAGCTGTCGCCTTCCGTGTACGGGATGTTCGCCGTGCCGGCCGGATACGTGGTGGTCGCGCCGTTCAAGCCTTTCACCGTCACGGCCTGGCCCGCAGGGAAACCCGACAGCGAGGTGGTCGCCTTGTCGTACGTCAAGGTGACGGTACTCGTCAAGGCATTGCCCGGCGTTAAATACGCCTTGTCCACGCTACCCAGGCCGAGCTTGCCGCTGCCCGTGTTGCTGACGGGCGCGCCCGTGGCGATCGGCGCGCCGGCGGCCAGCTTGTTGCGGTCGGTAATCGCCACGGCCAGGTCGGAAGCGCCGTGCGCGGTCGGCCTGACCATGAAGTTGTCGCCTTCGGCGGCCGCGCCCGTGATCGAGAAATCCACGCCATCGATGGTCTGCGGCACGGTTTGCGGATACGGGTTGATGGTTGTTTTCGCGCCGTCGCTCTGGCGCGTCACCACGTAATTGGCGCCGTCATACTTGACGGCATAGTCGCTGGCCGTCAGCTTGGTCGGATCGCTGACCTTGGCCGACACCACGGTCGTGCTGGTCGCGTTGTTGCGGTAGTCGGCGCCGATGACGGGATCGGGCAACTTGAAGAAGTCGGCCCCCATCTCGCCATTCAAGTCCTGGCCCAGCTTGTGCTGTTCATTGAAGGTGGAAGCCAGTGCGATGGCGACCTTGCCCAGCGAATTCTGAATGCGGTCCAGGCTGCCGCTGCGAAATTCCAGCAAGCCGCCCAGCGAGCCACCGCTGAGGGAGCTTTCCGACAGCTTGGTGACGCTCGTCCCCGTCACATAGCCCACATCCAGGCGGCTCGGATCCGTCGGCGATGGCGTGGTGGCCAGTTCAAAATTCTTCTCGCCCACCACCAGTGGCTGGCCCGAGCCAATCGAGACGGTAATCGAGTTGCCGGCGCCCGGCTGAACCGTTGCCTTGACGTATTTGTTCAGCTCCGTGATCAGCTGGTCGCGCTGGTCCAGCAAATCGTTGGGCTGATTGCTTTCATTCACGGTCAGGTTGGTAATCGAGGTATTCAGTTCCGCGATCTGCTTGGCGTAGGAATTGATCACCTTGACGTTCGACGTAATCTGCGAATTGACGCCGTCGCCGATTTCCGTCAGGCGCGCGCTGAGGCCCTGGAAGCGCGCCGTCAGCGAGTTTGCGCTCGACAGCAATGCCTGGCGCGACGACACGGACGAGGGATTCGAGCTGAAATCCTGCACGCCCTTGAAGAAATCGGCCATCGCCGGCGACAGCCCGGCCGTGGGATCGGCCAGCATATTGTCGATCTGGCTGATCTGCGTGTAATACGCGTCGAGCGAACTGGTGGCCGACTGCGCGCCATTCACCTGGGCCGCCATGAAACCGTCGTACTGGCGCTTGACTTGCGATACCTCGGTACCATTGCCAACAAAGCCATAACCTGCATTGTTGAACTGCGCCGTCTGCTGCAGCACCACCTGGCGGTTGTAGCCGTCCACGTTGGCATTGGTGATGTTATGCCCGGTCGTCGACAGGCCCACCTGCGCTGCAAGCAAACCGCTCTTACCGATGCTGAGTAGATTCGAAGTCATGGTGTCTTATTGGTTACTGTCATGAGTATTTACGGCAGGCGCGGCGAAAACTTGAAGCGCGCGGCCTGCACAGGGGTGCGGCGTGTTACTAGCCGACCAGCGAATTCTTGATAATTTTTGTCAATTTGGCAGCGTAATTCGGGTCCGTCGCGTAGCCGGCCTTTTGCAAGCCGTGGGCGAACGTGCTGGCGTCGCCCGCGCTGGCCAGGACTTTCTCGTAGCGCTTGTTGTTCGTAATCAACTGCGCATAATCCTTGAAGCTGTCCGCGTAGCTGTCATAGGCGCGGAATTTTTCCACCTTGCGCTGCGCCTTGCCATTCACATATTCCGTCGTGACGGCTTCCGTGACCTTGCCCTTCCAGTCGCTGGAAGCCTTGATGCCGAACAGGTTGTGGCTGCTGCTGCCGTCGCGGGCGATGATTTCGCGCTTGCCCCAGCCCGTTTCCAGCGCCGCCTGGCCCAGCATGAACTTGGCCGGGATGCCGGTGGCGCGGCTGGCTTCTTCCGCATGCACGCCCAGTTTTTCCTGGAAGGCGCGCACGTGCGGCGCCTGCGTGGCGTTGGCCTTCTCGCTCAGGGTCTTGCCGGTGGCGGCGGCGCCGCTTGCGCCCTCCGTCAGGGCGCCCTGCTGCTGGCGGAAGGCGGCCAGCGCCTGCGCCATGCTCGACGAGCGGGGCGACGGCGCTTCGGCGCCATCGGCGGCCAGCGCCTGGTTCGACGACGACAACTGGCGGATCAGCACGTCCGCCAGGCCCGTGCCCCGCTTGGCCAGGTTCTGGCTCGTCTGCTGATCCAGCATCGAGGTGTACATCTTGCTTTGCTGGCTATCCATGATGCCGTCCTGCGGCGTGGCTTCGCGCATGCTTTTCATCATCATGTTGATGAACATGGCTTCAAATTGCGTGGCCGCCTCTTTCAGGGCGGCAGGGTCCTTCGCCTTGGCGGACTGGCGCAAGCCATCCATGCCCTTGACGTCGTAGGCGGCGGTATTGCTGAGGTCGGTTTGGCTGATCATGGCGTGTCCATCAAATGATTTCAAGTTCGGCGCGCAGCGAACCGGCCGCTTTCATCGCCTGCAGGATGGCCAGCAAGTCTTGCGGCGAGGCGCCGATGGCGTTCAGGGCTTTCACCACCTCGGACAGCGAGGCGCCGCCCTTGACCAGCATGACCTTGCCCGGTTCCTTCTTGATATCGATCTGCGCCGTCTGCGTGACCACCGTGCGTCCGCCCGACAAGGGCGCCGGCTGGCTCACTTGCGGCTCGACATTGATGGTGACGGACAGGTTGCCGTGCGAAATGGCGCACGTTTCCAGGGTCACGGACTGGTTCATCACGACGGAACCGGTGCGTGCATTCATGATGACCTTGGCCGCCAGGCGGGCCGGATTGACTTCGATGCTTTCCAGCTGGCCCAGGAAGGATACGCGCTGGTCGCTGCCGCTGGGCGACTGCACCTGGATCACGCGGCCGTCGAGCGCGGCGGCCGTGCCGGCGCCGTAGCGGCTGTTGATGGCGTCGACCACGCGGCTGGCGGTGGCAAAATCGGTGGCGTTCAATTCCAGGCGGATGGTGTTGTTGGCGCCCAGCGCCGAAGGCACGCTGCGCTCGACGGTCGCACCGCCCGAGATGCGTCCCACGCTCAGGTGATTGATGACAACGGAGCTGCCGGCCGCCTGCGCGCCCACGCCGCCCACCAGCACGTTACCTTGCGCCATGCCGTACACCTGGCCGTCGGCGCCCTTCAAGGGCGTCATCAACAAAGTGCCGCCGCGCAAGCTTTTCGCATTGCCCATCGACGACACCGTCACGTCGAGCAACTGGCCCGGCTGGGCAAACGCGGGCAAGGCCGTCGTCACCATCACGGCGGCCACGTTTTTCAGCTGCAAACTGGTGCCTTGCGGCAAGTTGATGCCTTGCTGCTGCAGCATCGCCGCCACGCTCTGGATGGTAAATGGCGTTTGAGTGGTCTGGTCGCCGCTGCCGTCGAGGCCGACGACGAGGCCATAGCCCATCAGCTGATTCTGGCGCACGCCGGCGATGCTGGCCAGGTCCTTGATGCGTTCGGCCTGCGCCACGGGCGCCAGCAGGGCGACGGTCAGGCCGAAAATGGCGGCAAAGCGGGGGAAGGTGAAAGTGGCCATGATCAGAATGGCAGCAGGCTGAGGAAGAAGCGCGAGGCCATCGAGGCCATTTCGGCGCGGTCGATCTGGCTGTTGGTGCGGTATTCGACGCGCGCTTCGGCCACCTGGGTCGAGGGCACGACGTTGCCCGTGCCGATGGTGTCCGGATTGACCATGCCCGAGAAGCGGATGAATTCCGTGCCCTTGTTCATGGCGATCTGTTTTTCGCCGGCGACGATCAGATTGCCGTTCGGCAGCACTTCAATCACCGTCACGCCGATCACGCCGCTAAAGGTGTTGCTGGCGGACTGGTTGTCGCCATCGGCAAATTTCGTCGCGCCATTCGCCGCCACGCTGCCGCCCAGGCGGCCTTGCAACATGCCCGGCGTGCTGAAGCCCACACTGCCCGACTTGTTGCCGGAACTGGCGCCCGCCTTGACGGCGTTCGTGCGCTCGGTGATGGCGATCGTCATGGTGTCGCCCACGTGGCGCGCGCGGCGGTCTTCGAAGGCGGGACGGTAGGTCGACGGCTGGTAGATGGAGCCATTGTTGACGACCACCGGTTCCGGCATCGGTGCGCGCGTGGAGGTCGGATATTGCACGATGGACGTAGGCGTGATGGCGCAGCCGGACAGCAGGACTGCAGAGAACAAGGCGATGATGGGGTATTGCATGGCGAACCTCCGCTGCCATCCGGCGGCGGATGGCATGACGACTATGAAAATTAAAGTTGCGACAATTTCTGCAGCATTTGGTCGGATGTGGTGATGGCCTTGCTGTTGATCTCGTAGGCGCGCTGCGTCTGGATCATGTTGACCATTTCCTCGGCCACGTTGACGTTCGATGTCTCGATATATCCCTGCATCAGCACGCCGGCGCCGTTCGTGCCCGGGGTGTTGGTTTGCGCCACGCCGGAAGCGCCCGTTTCCATGTACAGGTTTTCGCCCTTCGATTCCAGGCCGGCCGGGTTGACGAAGGTGGTCAGTTGCAGCGAGCCGATCTGCGATGGCGCCACCGTGTCGGGCAAGGTGACGGACACCGTGCCGTCGCGCGCCACGGTCAGGCTCAGCGCATTGGTCGGCACGGTGATGGCGGGCTGGATGACGAAACCTTCGGACGTCACCAGCTGGCCGTTGGCGTCCGTCTGGAACGAGCCGTCGCGCGTGTAGGCGGTGGCGCCGTCCGGCATCAGCACCTGGAAGAAACCCGTGCCGTTGACCATCACGTCGCGCGAATTGCCCGATGCCTGGGGATTGCCCTGCGTATGGATGCGTTCGGTCGCCACGGTGCGCACGCCGGTGCCGATCTGCAAGCCCGATGGCAGCTGGGTTTGCTGCGACGATTGCGCGCCAGGCTGGCGCACGTTTTGATACAGCAAGTCTTCAAACACGGCGCGTGACTTCTTGAAGCCCGTGGTGCTGACGTTGGCCAGGTTATTGGCGATCACGTCCATCTGCGTCTGCTGCGCTTCCAGGCCGGTTTTGGCAATCCAAAGGGAACGAATCATGATTTTTCTCCAATAACAGCGCTAGTCAGCTCTGTAGACTATTTCTATGTGACCATTATGCGGTGGCCCCCATCAATTCAAAGCGAGGATCTGGGTGGCTTTCGCCGCGTTATTCTCGGCATTCTTCAACAAGCTCATTTGCGTTTCGAACTGGCGCGCCAGGGCGATCATGCTGACCATGGAGTCGACTGGGCTGACATTGCTGCCTTCCAGCGCGCCGGTCGTCAGCTTGACGGCCTGGTCGGCTTGCGCCACCGTGCCATCCTTCAGGCGGAACAGGCCGTCGTCGCCGCGCACCAGTTGCTGCTCGGGCGGATTGACCAGCTTGATGCGTCCCAGCACCGTCGATGGCCCTGGCGGCACGTCGGTGGAAATCGTACCCACCGTGCCGTCGCTGGCAATGGCCACCGTCACGCCGGGCGGAATCGCCATGGGACCCGTATCGCCCTGCACCATCAGGCCCGACTGCGTTTGCAGCATGCCGTTTTCATTGAGCTTCAAGGCGCCGTTGCGCGTGTAGGCTTCGGAACCGTCGGCCGACTGCACCGCGATCCAGCCGCCATTTTCCACGGCCACGTCGAGCGCGCGGCCCGTGTGCTGCATCGGACCTTGCGTGAAATCGGAACCGACCGTCGAATCGACGACGAAGGTGCGCGTCGGCATCATGCCGTCGGCCACCACGGGCACGGCGCGGAACGAATCGAGCTGGGCACGGAAACCCGTGCTGGTGGCGTTCGCCAGGTTGTTCGCCGTGGTCGCCTGCTTGTCGAGGATGTGCTTGGCGCCCGAGCCGGCGGTGTAGATGAGACGGTCCATGTGTTTTCTCCGTGCAAAACGAAAGCCGGGAGCCATCCGGCAGAACGGCTCCCCTTACTCTTAGCGCAGGTTGACGAGGGTCTGCAGGACCGAGTCCTGCGTCTTGATGGTCTGCGCATTCGCCTGGTAGGCGCGTTGGGCCGTGATCATGTTGACCAGTTCCGCCGTCAGGTCGACGTTCGACACTTCCACCGCCGAGGCGCGCAAGTTGCCCAGGTTGCCCGTCTTGGGCTCGGCCGTGACGGGCTTGCCCGAAGCCGAGCTTTCCACCCAGGCGTTATTGCCCAGCGGTTCCAGGCCGTTCGGGTTGACAAAGTTGCTCAACACCACTTGGCCCAGGCTGCGCGTCTTGCCATTGTTGTACTGGCCCTGGATGATGCCGTCGTCGCCCACGATGAATTGACTCAGCTGGCCGGCCTTGTAGCCGTCCGCTTCCGTTTTCTTTTCCGCCGTGGCGCTGCCCAGCTGGGTCGACTTGGTGAAGTCGACCTGGACCGACAGGGTCGGATTCGCGCCCGTGGCCGGGAAGATTGGCAGGTTGACGGTGACGGGCAGGGTTTGCGGCGGCGTCAGGGCCAGCATGGCGGCCCGGTCCAGGGTGCCGAGGGTGTTGAAGACCAGCGAACCGGTCTTGACGGCTGGCACATTGGTGACGGCACGGATGGCCGCGTCGATCTGGTCGGGCGTGCGGCTTGAGTTGATGCCATTCGGCACGGCACTGCCATAGGTGGCGGCGATGGCGGCCAGTTGCGCCGGTGTGGCGCCCGCGGCGGCGGCGGCGGCCGAGACGGCGGCACCGGCAGCATTGCCGTAGGCGACGGCGGCGGCCGTCACATTCGCCGGCACCAGCGGCACGGCCGTGGCGGCGGCCTGGTAGGCGGCGCGCGCGGCCAGCGAGGCGGCGTCCGTCTGCAGGGCGGCCGCTGCCTTCATGCTGGTCACTTCCGTGCCGTCCATGGCCGAGTAGACATCCCAGGTGTTGGTGCCCGTCTTGACGTAGAAATTCGACATGATGTGGGAATTACCCAGCGAATCGAAGACTTCCACGGGAAACGACTTGCCGTACGAGGTGTCTTCCGTTGTCTTGAACGGCACCGTGGTCGGCATGGCCGTATTCGAATTGAGGTTGACTTCCGTGCTGATCTTGGTCGTTGCCTGGGGCTTCATGTCCGACTGGTCGATCTGCAGGGGCACCATGGCGCCGGCGACGATCTTGCCGTTGGCGTCGGCCGGATAGCCGGTCAGCTGCGCCAGCTGGGCGTTGACGATGAAGCCGCTCTTGTCGACCTGGAACTGGCCATTGCGCGAGTACTGGATGGCGCCGTTGACGCTGGTACGGAAGAAGCCGGCGCCATTGATGGCGATGTCGAGGGGATTCGACGACGATTCCAGGTTACCCTGGTTAAATTGCTGGGCGATTTGCGACACCGACACGCCGATCCCCGCCTGGTTGCCGCCCACGCCATACAGCGAGTTGGCATAAATGTCGGCGAACTGGGCCTGCGACTGCTTGAAACCTACGGTCGACGAGTTGGCGATGTTGTTACCGATGACGTCCAGCGATTTGGCGGCGCCATTCAAGCCGCTCAGGCCTTGTTGGAAAGACATTGTGTTCTCCTGGTAGAAATTAGGGGTAGAGGGTCACGCTCAGGGTAAGCGGCTTACAGAATCTGTTTCACGTCGGCCATGGTGATGCTGCCCACGCCCGGCACATTCAATTTCACGCCATTCGCGCCCGTCGACACGCTGGCGACCGAACCGAACATCAGCGCCGTTGCATCCTTGAGCTTGGTGCCTCCACGCGTCGCTTCCACCGTGAAGGTGTAGGCGCCGTCGGCCAGCACGACCGGTTTGCCATCCTTGTCGAGGTCGGCGGTGGACCCGTTCCAGCCCAGCGGCAAGGTGCCCGCCGCCTGTGCGCCCAGGTCGATGGAATGGACTTCCTTGCCATCCTTGTAGATGACGACCTTGACCTTGTCGGCTGGCGTGGCCAGGTCCACGCCCAGCAGCGCGGCGCTTTTGCTCAGGTTGATGTCCTTGCCCGCCGTCAAGACGCCATGGCCGATGATGTTGGCCGCCTGCATCGATTCGGCTTGCTGGTAGCTGGCTTTCAAGCTTTCCACGGTGGTATTGAGCTTGTTGACGCCCGTTACCGTCGACAGCTGGGCAAGCTGGCTGGTCAATTGCGCATTGTCCAGCGGATTCATCGGATCCTGATTTTTCAGCTGGGTGACCAGCAGGGTGAGGAATTTGTTCGTTTCCGCTTCGACGCTGCCTGGCTCGGCCGTCGTCTTCTTCGGATTCATCGTCGCCATCAGGTCGGTGATTTTAGAGGTACTGGTATCGATGGTTGCCATAATGATCAGTCAGCCTTATTGGCCGATGGTGAGGGTTTTCAGGAGCAGCGACTTGGCCGCGTTCATGGTTTCCACGTTGGTCTGGTACGAACGCGAAGCCGAAAGCATGTTGACCATCTCGTCGACCGTATTGACGTTGGGCATGGTGACGTAGCCCTTTTCGTCGGCCAGCGGGTTCTTCGGGTCGTAGACCAGCTTCATCGGCGACGGGTCTTCGATCACCTTCTGCACCTTGACGGCCGTGGCGCCATTGGCCATGGGCACGGCTTCGAACACCACCTGCTTGGCGCGGTAGGCTTCGCCCGTGGCGCTGGTGGCGCTGTCCGCATTGGCCAGGTTGCTGGCCACCGTGTTCAGGCGCTGCGCCTGGGCGCTCATGGCCGAACCGGAAACATTGAAGATATTAAATAGCGACATGATTATTGTCCTCCCTGGATGGCCGTCAGCATCCCCTTGATCTGCGAGTTGAGGAACGTCACGGCCGCCTCGTAGCGGATGGCGTTGTCGGCAAAGGCATTGCGCTCGAGATCCATGTCGACCGTATTGCCATCGACGGCGCCCTGGGCCGGCGCGCGGTACAGCAGCGGCGTGCCGTCGGCCAGGGTCTCGACCTTGCCGCCACCGCTTGCGCCCGCTGCGGCGGCCACGCCCCTGCCCGGCATATGCTGCGGCGCCGTGCCCTTCAGGGCAGGCGGCACACCATCCTTGCGCGCCATCGCGCCCTTCAGGGCGGCGGCGAAATCGACATCGCGCGCCTTGTAGTTGGGCGTGTCGGCATTGGCGATGTTCGAGGCGAGCAATTCCTGGCGCGTCGAGCGCAGGCTCAGCGCCGTCTCGTTGAAGCGCATGTAATCGTCGAGTTTCCCTATCATGTCAGGCTCCGGAAAGATCTGCCACTGGCGCCCGAGATGGCGGAAGGATGGCGGTATAGTGATGACAGGAAACATAGTACGGCGCCCACCAGCAAGACCATCGCCGGATCAGACCGTACTTTTACCCCTTAATCGGCGCTTCGAACGGGGCCGCCCGCACTATCATGGCAGTATTCCAGAGGCCTATCACCATGAAAACACCGCTTGCTTTCCTCTTCGCTCTTGCCGCCCTGCCACTGCTGGCCCAGGCGCAAAACGCCGGCCGGCAAACGCCGGAAGCACTGCGCAACAGCGTGGAACAATTCCTGCAAGTACAAAGCAACGGTTTGCCGGGCAAGGTGACGATCACCGTCGGCGCCGTCGATCCGCGCCTGAACCTGGCCGCCTGCCCCGCGCCGCAAGCATTCATGGCGCCGGGTGCACGCGCCTGGGGCAAGACCACCGTCGGCGTGCGCTGCACGGCGCCCTCCAGCTGGACCATTTATTTGCAAGCCAACGTGGCCGTCGTGGGCGACTACGTGGCCAGCGCCGTGCCGCTGGCGCAAGGACAAGCCATCGACGCCAGCCAGCTGGTGACGATGCAGGGCGACCTGGCCGCATTGCCAGCAGGCATCGCCACGGACATGGCCCAGGTGGTCGGCGCCAGCACGAATATTTCCTTACCGCCAGGCACGCCGATGCGCCTCGACACCTTGCGCCGCAAGCCGGTGGTGATGCAGGGCCAGCTGGTGCGCGTCGTTTCGAGTGGCAACGGTTTCCAGGTGGCATCAGAAGGACGCGCCATCGGCAGTGCCGGCGATGGCCAGACGGTGCAGGTGCGCACGCAGAGCGGCCAGCAGATCAGCGGCGTGGCGCGGGCCGGGGGGATGGTCGAAGTAGCCTTCTGAACACGGATGGACAGCGATATTGTGGTCTGGCGCACTAAAGTTTCGGGAGAAGGTGCCGATAATGACACATATCCCGGAGTTTTTTGACTTCGACCAGACGAGGATCACGCTGTGAAAATTACCGACAACACCATTAAAAGCAATCCCGGCCTGCCGGTGGCGCCCGCGAGTACCTCCGGCGCCCGGAATGCCGAGAAAGCCCAGGCAACACCGACAACGTCGGACAATGTACGCCTGTCGCCGCAAGGACAGGCATTAGCGGCCAGTGCAACTGCCGGCAGCGGCGCCGTGTTCGACACGAAAAAAGTCGAACGCATCAAACTGGCGATCGCCGACGGCCAGTTCCAGGTCAACTCAGAAAAAGTGGCGGACGGTCTCCTCGACACAGTCAAGGACTTGCTGCACTCACGAAATAGATAGGTTCCCTCATGCAATCAGTGACTCCGTTTTCCAGCCTGCGCGACGAGCAACAGCTCATGACCACATTGCTGGCATTGATGAAAGAAGAACAGCGGCATCTGGTTGCGGCTGACATCGATGCAATCACGGAGCTCACCGTACGCAAGACAGCACTCGTAGGACAATTGAGCCAGCTGGCGGCGCAACGCCACCAGGCGCTGGCTGCAGCGGGCTTTCTCGCCGCCGAAGCGGGCATGGAAGACTGGCTGGTCGGCGCCAATGAAGCGGAAGCGGCGCCCCTGTGGAAAGCCTTGCTCGAGACGACGCGCGAAGCCAAGGAACAAAACCGCCTGAACAGCCTGCTCGTCAACAAGCACATGGTACATACGCAAGGCGCCCTGAACGCCATGCGCCCCCCGGCCCAAAGCGGCAATTTCTACGGCCCCAGCGGCCAAGCAACGACGAACACGGCCAGCCGGCGCGTCGTCATCGGCTAATTTCCCTTATTGAGCAGTTCAACCGTGCGCGGGACGCCCCGCGTGCTGGCGCCATTTCGCCACGATGGCTTGCGCCCTGGCGCTGGCGGCCGCCTGCTGCTCCGGCGTCAGTTCCGCCTGCAGCCAGTGCCAGTATTCATCCTGATATGGATTGGTGACGCCGGGCGCGAGGATATCGTCGTAGACCTGGCGCAGGGCCAGCAGGTAGCCATACGCCTGCGACGCATCCTTCTGTACCACCTCGCCATCGCGCAGGTAGGCCATCATCAGCGTCGACACGCTGCTCAGTTCCGCCTCGTCCGCCTGCGCCGTCAGCTGGGCGATGGCTTGCCGCTTCCACGCCAGCACCAGCGGATCGTCGGGACGGTTGCGCAGCGCGCTGCGGTCGCCGAACGGCCCTTCCGACAGGAACAGGGTGGCGGCGCCGGGCACGCCGGCTTGCGCGGCGCTGGCCAGATAAGCGAGACGGTCCTCGCGCTGGCGCTGCGTCAGGCCCCCGCACAACTGCTGCTGGGCGGCTTTTTCTTCCACCGTCATCTCGCGTCCCAGTTCGAATTCCAGCCCCGGCAAGCGGCTTTCGCGCTGGAAGACGATGCAGTCGTCGATCAGGTTGAAGGCCGCATACGCGTCTTCCGGCTTGCCGCTGGCGCCCAGGCGTTCTAGCCGCCGCGCCAAAGTCACGGCAACGGGCGCGGCATCGGCGGCCGGGGTGGCGTCGATATTCAGATACGACGCCAGGCTGCGCCCCGCCGGCGCGCTGGCGGCAACGGCGACAGGTTCCGGCGCGCCGCCGTCCGGTGCGGGCCAGTACACGAGCGCCAGCACGGCCGCGATGGCGGCGGCGATGGCGATGCCGGTGAATTTGACGTTCATGGAGACGATGCGCGTGGATGGGAAGCGCACGTTACCACAAGCGCGCGGCAGCGGGCCGCACGCCTGTGCATCCTCAGCCGCCGGCCTTTTTCGCCTGGTGGCCCAGCTTGGACAGCGCGGCCAGGATGGTGTCGACATGGTCGCCCTGCACTTCGATCACGCCATCCTTGACCGTGCCGCCCGAGCCGCACTGCGTGCGCAACTGCTTGCCCAGCAGGGCCAGCGCGATGGCGTCCAGCGCCAAGCCTTTTACCACGGTGACGCTCTTGCCGCCGCGGCCCTTGGTCTGGCGCGACACGCGCACCGCGCCGTCGCCGATTGGCGCCGCTTTGGCTTGCGCCTTGCACGCGCATTGCGCCAACGGCTGGCGGCAGGCTGGACACATGCGGCCCGTTTCGGTGGAATAGACGAGACCGCCCAGGGAGCTGCTTTTCATGAGGAAGAGATAAAAGAGAGAATGCCGCGATTGTACCAAGCGGCGGCGTTCAATTGGCTGGCGCCACGGGCGCCGTCGGCACTTCCGTCACCGTTTCGGGGATGCCCGACAAAATCGTCACGGCGACCCGGCGGTTGCGCGCGCGCCCTTCCGCCGTTTCATTGGGCGCCACGGGAATATTGTCGGCGTGGCCGACGGCCGTCAGGCGCGAAGCCTTGACGCCGCTGGCGATGAACAGGCGCACCACAGCGCTGGCGCGCGCGGCCGACAATTCCCAGTTCGAGGCAAAGTTCGAATTGCTGATCGGCTGCACATCCGTATGCCCTTCCACCTGCACGTCGTGCGTGTCGTCCTTGAGCAGCACGGCCACGGCGCGCAGGGCCTGGTCCGACTCCGTCGTCAGGCGCGCCGCGCCCGGATCGAACAGCACGCTGGCATTGATTTCCACGCTCACGCCGCGGCTAGTCTGCGTGACCCGCACCTTGCCCTCCTTCACCAGCGGCGCCAGGGTCGACGTCAGGTCCTGCGCCAGGCGCGTCATGTGTTCGCGCTCGCGGCGGATGGCTTCCGTGCGGCGTTTCAGGGAGGGATTCGGCAGCGGAATGGCTTGCGGCGCTTCCATGATGATGGGCGGCGCGCCCTTTTCCAGGCTGAAGGCCTGGCCGATGGCATTCTGGAAGACGCGGTATTTGCCTTCGTTGACTTGCGAAATGGCGTACATGACGACGAAAAAGGCGAACAGCAGGGTGATGAAGTCGGCGTACGAGATCAGCCAGCGGTCCTGGTTGTCCGGTTCCTCGTCATACTTCCTGCGCGCGCGCCGCATCATGGTCAATGCTCGTGCAGCAGGCTCGACACGCGCTCTTCGATGATGCGCGTATGGTCGCCCGTGGCGATGTCGTACAGCACGGCGGCCGTGATTTCGTATTGCAGCACGCGGCGCGACACGATGGCCTTGAGTTTATTTGCCACCGGCAGGAACAGCAGGTTGGCCAGGCCCACGCCATAAATCGTCGAGACAAACGCCACGGCGATGCCGCCACCTAATTTGCTCGGGTCGGTGAGGTTTTCCATGACGTGGATCAAGCCCAGCACGGCGCCCAGGATGCCGATGGTGGGCGAATAGCCGGCCGCCGATTCCCACACCTTGACGGCCTGGCGCTCGGCCATTTCGTAGGCGGAAATTTCCACGTCGAGCAGCTGGCGCAGCTTGTCGGGCGCGATGCCGTCGACGATCATGCGCAAACCCTTGGCGTTGAAGCGGTCGGCCGTGTTTTCCATCAGGCGCTCGAGCGCCAGCGGGCCGTCGCGGCGCGCCGTCAGACTCCATTGCCCGATGTCGCGCGCCAGCGCGGCGCGCGTGTCGGACGGCGGCAGGAAGACCCAGCGCAACATTTCCAGGCCACGCACAAAAGTGCGCAGCCGCGTTTGCAGCAGCACGGCGCCGAAGGTGCCGACGATGACGATGGCAAAGGCGGCCGGCTGCAGCAGGGAGGCCATCTTGCCGCCTTCCAGTGCCTGGCCGACCAACAGGCCCGCCAGCGCCAGCGCCAGCCCGATTACGCTGGACCAGTCCACGCCAGCTCCCTCAAGGTTGCGCGCAGGCGCGCGACGGCCTGGGTATGCAGCTGCGAGACGCGCGATTCCGACACGCCCATCACCGCGCCGATCTCCTTCAGGTTCAGCTCTTCTTCGTAGTACAGGCCCATGAGTATTTTCTCGCGTGGCGGCAGCGCGTCGATGGCATCGATCACGGATTGCCGGAAATCGGTATCGAGCAGGGAACGCAAGGGGTCGCTGTCCTCGTCCACGCAATGGCGGTCGAGGAAGCTGTCATTGCCGTCCGGGTCATGAAAGTCTTCGTAGTACACGAGCTGGTGGCCGCCGCCGTCGCCCAGCATTTCCTGGTAGTCGGCCAGCGACATTTTCAGCAGCTTCGCCACTTCCGACTCCGTCGGCGGGTGGCCGAGGCGCTGCTGCAAGGTGCTCATCGCCTCTTCGATCTTGCGCATGTTCTGGCGCATGCTGCGCGGCAGCCAGTCGCTGGTGCGCAATTCGTCGAGCATGGCGCCGCGGATGCGCAGCACGGCATACGTCTCGAACTGCGCGCCATGCGTCTCTTCATAGCGGCTGATGGCATCGAGCAGGCCGATCATGCCAGCCTGGATCAGGTCATCGACCTCGACCGAAGGCGGCAATTTCGCCTTCATATGGTGCGCCAGACGCTTCACCAGCGGAATATGCTCCGTCAGCAAATAGTCCTTGTTCGATTTCCCTTTGACCGTGTACATAGGCTGCTTATTGTTTTCTCATCTTATCTGGTGCTACGGTTGGCTTCAGGCGCTGAACTGGTGCGGGCTCCCCGTCTGGTACAAGGTGCCGCCCAGCACCGGCGCCGCCGAACGGGCCAGCCGCTCGGCCAGGCCGCGAAACGCCACCGAGGCGCCCGCCAGCGGAAACGCATCGACCACGCTGCGGCCCAGGCGCGCCGCGCGGTGCAGATATTCATCGGCAGGCACCGAACCCATCGAGGTCAGCTTCACGGCCAGGTAGCGGCTCGCCGCCTGCGCCATATTATCGTATACCACTTTTGCTTCGGATTCGGAAGCGCCGGTGACGAGGATGCCGAACGGACGGCGTCCCAGTTCCTGGCTCAGGCGCTTGATCAGGCAGTACGCCGCCTTGATCGAGGTGGCGCTGGTGGACACTTGCACGACGATATCCGATGAGGCCATCAGCGGCACGGGGAAGCAGTCGCCCTCGTCGGCCATGACGCCGTCGACCAGCACGATGCCGCTCTGGCGCGCCAGCACCTCGAAGGTCTTGCCCAGGCGGCGCAGTTCGTCCTCGCCCGCATAGTCCATGCTGTCCATCAAATGGTTGCGCGCACCCAGGCTGGCCACGCCGAAGCCTTGCGGCACCTGGTGGATGACCTGGTTCAAGCCGCACTGCTGGCGCGCCACGTCGCGCAGGCTGGCGCCGTGCGCCAGGCCCAGGCGCGCAGCCACGCCATCGCTGCCGCCGCTGGCGTCGAGCAGCAGCACGTCATTGCCGCCGTAGGCGAGCGAAGCGCCCAGGTTGACCAGCATGGCGCCCTTGTCGTCCTGCGGCGTGGCCGACAGGAACGTCATGACGCGCGGCTGCGGGCCGGCCAGCATGCGGCGCAAGCCTTCGGCCTGATCGAAATCGAAATTAGCCAAGGTGCACCCCGCGCGCTTCATTGTTGCGGGCGGCCGCCTGCGCCATCAGCAGCGGCAGTTCGGCATCGGAAAACTGCGTGGCCGCCGAGTCGCGCTTGAGCTTGAATGCGCGGTCGATCAGGTAGCCGCGGTCGGCCAGGTACAGGTCTTCCGGCACGCGCTGGCCGTTCGACACATAAAACAGGTTCAGCTTCTGGCGGATCACCACGTCGAGCACATTGCCGATCGAGGCCGCTTCATCGAGCTTGGTCATGATGCAGCCGGCCAGGCCGCTGCCTTGATATGCGCGCACCACTTCGTTGAGGGTCTCCTGCGTCGCGGTGGAATTGAGGCACAACAAACGTTTCACGTCGGCGCCGGCGCCCGACAGCATGGCCACCTGCTCCGTCACCATCTGGTCGCGCTGGCTCACGCCGACCGTATCGATCAGCACCGTGTGCTTGTTCTTCAATTCCTTCAGGGCGATGCGCAGGTCCGCCTCGTCCTTCACGGAATGCACCATCACGCCGAGGATCTTGCCGTAGATGCGCAATTGCTCATGCGCGCCGATACGATAGGCATCCGTGGTGATCAGGGCCAGCTTTTCCGGGCCGTGGCGCATCACGCAGCGAGCCGCCAGCTTGGCCGTGCTGGTGGTCTTGCCGACACCGGTCGGGCCGACCAGGGCAAACACGCCGCCCTGCTCCAGCATGGCGTCTTCATTGGCCACCGTGTTCAGGTTGCGGCTCAGGACGGTCTTGATCCAGCGCATGCTTTGCGCGCCATCGAGGCCGGCCGGCAGCTTGTCGATCAGGTAGCGCGCCAGGCTGGCAGAAAAACCGGCGGCCAGCATTTCGCGCAGCACGACGGCTTTTTGCGGCTCGCGCTGCTGCGTCGAACCCCATGAAATTTCCGCCAGCTGGGTTTCCATCATGCCGCGCATGGCGCGGATTTCATTCATCATGCCGCTCATCTCGGCGGCGGCGTTTTCCTTGACGTGCGCCAGCGCGCTGGCCATCATCTGCTGCATGCGGGCCATGTCCACTGGCTCGGAGGCAGCCTGGCGCGGTGCGGCAGGACGTGGCGCGGCCGGGCGCTGGGCCGGGGCGGCCGGACGCTGCGGCGTGGCGAACTGGGTCTGCAACTGGGGACGGGGCTGGGCCATTTCGGACGCGGCCGGCGGCGACGCCAGCGAAGCGGCATCGTCATTGGCCAGCGCGAGGATTTCCACCACGCCATCGGCCTGGCGGTTCGACAGGATCACGGCGTCGGGGCCCAGCGCTTCACGCACCTTGCGCAGCGCATCGCGCGACGAGGCACCCGTAAATTTCTTCACATTCATGACCGGCCTCCCAGGGCGGGGGTGGCGCAATATTGGCTGAACTGTGTGACCATCGTCGACTCCTGTTGCTTGAGTGCTGTCTTCCACATGGACACAGATCACCCGGACAGTTTCCATTATTAGCGATGCTTACAGGAAATGATCGAAGGAACAGGACGGGAAAGTACCCGTTATTCAGTTTGCCGGGAGGAAATTACGGTTTTTTTAACCCAAAGCAACAACTGGGGTCGACCCCTGAGGGTTCGACCCCGGCCCTTCGCTTGGGTTTGCTTTATTGCGCGCCCACCAGCGCCGTGACGCGGATGGTCTTGGTTTCCGGCACTTCCGCATGCGACAGCACCTTGAGCTGCGGCAAGGCGCGGCGCAGGAAGCGCGACAGCAGGGCGCGCAGCGGCGCCGGCACCAGCAGCACCGGCGTCAGGCCCAGCGCTTCCTGTTGCTGCGCAGCCAGACCCGCCTGGTGCGCAATGGTGTCGGCCAGGCCAGGCTCGATGCCGGCGCCGTCACCGCCATTGCCCATCGCTTGCATCAGCAGCCGCTCGAGACGGCTGTCGAGTGTCATCACGGACAGTTCGGCCGCGCCGGGGAACAGTTGCTGCACGATGGCGCGGCCCAGGGCCACGCGCACCAGCGCCGTCAGCTCGTTCGGGTCTTGCGTGCTGACCGTATGCTCGGCCAGGGTTTCGATGATGCTGCGCATGTCGCGGATGTGCACGCCCTCGGCCAGCAGGTTTTGCAGCACCTTTTGCAAGGTCGACAGCGACAGCATCTTCGGCACCAGGTCTTCCACCAGGCGTGGCGCATCCTTGCCCAGATGGTCGAGCAGGGACTGGACTTCCGCGCGGCCCAGCAGTTCCGACGCGTGCGAGGTGATCAGGTGATTCAGGTGCGTGGCCACCACGGTGCCCGCGTCGACCACCGTGTAGCCCATCGATTGCGCCTGGTCGCGCAAGCTGGCGTCAATCCAGGTGGCGGGCAAGCCGAAGGCGGGGTCGTTGGTGGCCAGGCCCGGCAAAGTGCCGCTGGCCATGCCGGGGTTGATCGCCAGGAACTGGCCGTTGAACGCTTCGCCCACGCCCACTTCCACGCCCTTCAAGGTGATGCGGTAGGCGGACGGCTTCAATTCCAGGTTGTCGCGGATGTGCACGGGCGGCGCCAGGAAGCCCACTTCCTGGGCAAATTTCTTGCGGATACCCTTGATGCGCTTGAGCAATTCGCCACCCTGCGTCTTGTCGACCAGGGGAATCAAACGGTAGCCCACTTCCAGGCCCAGCGTATCGACGGGCATGATGTCTTGCCAGCTGGCTTCTTCCTGCTCCGGCGCCACGGTCGCTTGCGGCGCTTCGGCCGGCTTTTCGGCCGCCTCTTTTTCCTGCGTGCGTTTTTTGCTGATCAGATAGGCGGAACCGGCCAGCAACGACGCCAGCAGGATGAAGACCATGTTCGGCATGCCGGGAATCAATCCCATGCCGCCGATGATGCCGGCGGTAATATAGAGCACTTGCGGTTTCGCAAACAATTGTCCCACCAGCTGGGTGCCGATGTCCTGTTCGCTAGCCACGCGCGAGACGACGATACCGGCCGCCGTGGAAATGATCAGCGAAGGAATCTGCGCCACCAGGCCGTCACCGATGGCCAGCAGGGTGTAGTTCTTCAGTGCGTCGGCAAAGCCCATGTCGTGCTGCAGCAGGCCCACCAGCAAGCCGCCGACGATGTTGATGACGGTGACCATGATGCCGGCGATGGCGTCGCCGCGCACGTATTTGCTGGCACCGTCCATGGCGCCATAGAATTCCGCTTCCTGCGCCACTTCCGTGCGGCGGCGGCGCGCTTCGTCTTCGCCGATCAGGCCGGCGTTCAGGTCGGCGTCGATGGCCATCTGTTTGCCGGGCATCGCGTCCAGCGCGAAGCGGGCGCCCACCTCGGCGATACGGCCCGCACCCTTGGTCACCACCGTAAAGTTGATGATCGTCAAAATAATGAAGACCACGATACCGACCGTGTAGTTGCCGCCAATCAAGAAGTGACCGAACGCTTCAATCACTTTACCGGCCGCGTCGGCGCCCGTATGGCCTTCCGTCAGCACCACGCGCGTGGACGCCACGTTCAGCGACAGGCGCAGCATGGTCGACACGAGCAAGATGGTCGGGAACGCCATGAAGTCGAGCGGCTTGACCGTGTACAGCGCCGTCAGCAGCACGATGATGGACAGCGCGATATTAAAACTGAAGAAGATGTCGAGGATGAAGGCCGGCAGCGGCAGCACCATCATCGCCAGCAGCATGATGATGATGATAGGCGCGGCGATGCCCTTGCTGGCGTTGCCACCCATTCCACTGAGCCAGGCTGGCATTCTCAGGCCGTTCATGGTGTACTTCCTTTATTCTTGTCTGCTGCGCCGGCTGCGGGCGGTGTCTGCGATGCGGGATTGTGCGGGTCGAGCTCGGGCGGCACGTCGAGTTTCTTCGGCTTGTCGGGACGCTCGCCCTGGCCCTTGCCATAGCTGCGCAGCTGGAACACATAGGCCAGCACTTCGGCCACGGCGCCATACAGCGCCTCGGGAATCTCGTCGCCGATGTCCGTATGCTGGTACAGCGCGCGCGCCAGGGCCGGCGCTTCCAGGATGGCGACCTTGTGCTCGCCCGCCAGTTCGCGGATCTTCGCCGCCACCTCGTCGATGCCCTTGGCCACCACCTGCGGCGCGCCGCGCGAATTCTCGCCATACTTCAAGGCCACCGCGTAGTGGGTAGGATTGGTCACCACCACGTCGGCCTTCGGTACGTCGGCCATCATGCGGCGGCGCGACATTTCATGCTGCATCTGGCGGATCTTCGCCTTGATCTGCGGATTGCCGTCCGACTCTTTCGACTCTTGCTTGACTTCCTGCAAGGACATTTTCATCTTGTTGGCGTAGTGCCACATCTGGTACGGCCCATCGATGGCGGCGATCAGGCCCAGCGCGCCGACGATCAACAGGAAGGCCGTGATCAGCAGGCTGATCAGATGGGCCGAGCCGGCGCGCAGCGATTCCACCGACAAGCCCAGCACGGCGTCCTTTTGATGCTGCATCACCATCCAGGCCACGACGCCGACGACGAGGGTCTTGGCGATGGCCTTGAGCAATTCCACCAGCGCATTCTTCGAAAACATATTGCCCAGGCCGCGAATCGGGTTGAGCTTGCCAAAATTGGGGGTGAACGCCTTGGAACTGAACAGCCAGCCGCCCACCAGCACGGGCGAGGCCAGGGCGACGAGCATGATGGCCAGCGCGTACGGTAGGCAAGTGAGCAAGACGGAGCCCACGTCGTAGCCGATGCGCAACATCATCGCGTCGGGATTGAGGATCTGCTCGCGGTCCAGGGTCAGGCCGGACACCATCACGGCCGTCAGCCGCCGCACGATGGCGTCGCCGGCAAACCACAGGCAGCAGCCGGACGCCATCAACACAGTAAACGTTGCCACTTCACGCGATCGCGGAACGTCGCCTTCCTCACGCGCCTGCTCGAGGCGCTTCGGTGACGCGGCTTCGGTCTTTTCTGCGTCGCTGTCTTCCGACATCAATCAACTCCGGTGAAGTCCTGCAGCCTGGCTAGGCGCAATACGGACTGGGCATGTTGCATTATCGGTTCAGACGGGCGCGCGCCATCGGCGGAACAGGGGGGCAAATCCCCTGCATTTCCTTTACTCTCCAGTAACCTTAGCGGGACTTCCTCGCTTCCGCCTGCTTCACGGTCTGCTCGATGGCGCCAAACAAGGATTTACCGTCATCGCCGAGCATTTCCAGACGGACCACATCGCCAAACAGCAGGAATGGCGTGCTGGCGACGCCATCGGCGATCATCTCCTGGTTACGTCGTTCAACGATACTGGAAAACCCCTTCTTGACTTCCTTGTTGGCGACGCCGCCCGCGCTGACCACGCTGCCGGCGCGCGCATTGCGCGTCTGGCACAGATGGGCCAGCAACTGGGGGTAATTGAAGGCCATGTCGGCGCCCGCGTGGGGCTGGCCCGTCAATTTGCCGTTCAGGCTGCAGCGCAAGGCGTAATGCACCTTGCCGCCGCGCCAGGCGTCGCCCAGCTCATCGGGCGTAATCGCCACGGGCGAGCAGGCCATGGCCGGTTTCGCCTGCAGGAAACCGTAGCCACTGGCTTGCTCGTCGGCCGCCAGGTTGCGCAAGGTCACGTCGTTGACCAGCATCAGCAGCTTGATGTTCAGGTGCGCCTGGTCGGGCGTCGAGCCCATGGCCACGTCATCCGTGATGGCGGCGATGCCTGCCTCGTAATCGATGCCCCACTGCTCGTGCGCCAGGGTGATGTCGTCGTGGGCGCCGAGGAAATCATCGCTGGCGCCCTGGTACAGGCGCGGCGCCTCGCGCAAGTTGGCGGGCACATCAACGCCAGCCGCCTTGCAGGCCCGCTCGATCTGCTGCAGGTAGGATGCGCCGGCCACACGCAGGCTGCTGCGCGGCAAGGGCGCCATGCAGTTGGCCGGATCGAACTCGAAAGCGCGATGACCGCGGCCGCTGTTGATGGTCTGGTACAGCAAATCGAGCTGGGGCGCGATGAAGCTCCAGTCGTCGAGCGCCTTTTGCAGGGTCGGGGCGATGCCGTCGGCCAGGTGGGCCGTTTTCAGGTCGCGCGAGACGACAGCCAGCTGGCCGTCGCGCGTGCCATCCTTCAGGGTTGCTAATTTCATGTGCGGGAAACTTCGTCAAATGCAGGCAATAGGAGGCTAAAGACGCCAAAAAGCCGGGACATCCCCGGCTTTGGCGGCCTGGAGGAATTTAGGCCAGCAGCGCGATCTGCTCGGGAGTCAGATAGCACCAGTCGCCTTCGGCGATGCCCAGCGATTCCAGGGTCAGGCTGCCGATGGCGGAACGGTGCAGCGCGCTGCAATGGTTGCCGGCGGCGGCCAGCATGCGCTTGACCTGGTGGTATTTGCCTTGCTCAAGCACGATTTCCAGCTGGTGTTCGCCGCGCTTGACGCAGACGAGGGCTGCCAGCGGGGCCGGCTCGTCATGCAATTGCACGCCAGCCAACAGCAGGGCTACCAGCTCATCGGTCACCGGCTCTTGCGTAGTGGCCTGGTAAATCTTGGGAACGTGGCGCTTCGGCGACGATTGTGCATGGATAAACGGGCCATCGTCGGACATCAGCAGCATGCCGGTCGTATCGTGGTCGAGCCGGCCGACGGGCTGGACTTCGCGCCAGGTGAATTGTTCCGGCAGCAAGGTCAGCACGCCAGGATGATGGCTGGGTTTGCGCGAGCATTCGAAGTTGGCGGGCTTGTTCAGCGCCAGGTAGAGGTGCGCGCGGTAGACCCACTCTTCTTCGAACACGTGCAGCACCAGGCCGTCGGTCTCGACGGTGGTGCGGTAATTGGTCTGGGTGACGCCACCGATGACGACATCGCCATCCTCGATGAGGGAACGACAATATTTACGGGTGCCAAAACCCTGCGATTGCAGGATGCGGTCTAGGGATAATTTACTCATGGGCGTGACTTTACCAGAAGCGGCTGGCAGCGTGAAGCGGCGGCAGCTGGCGCCTGCACAGCGGTCCAGGCTGCACGAAACCATGGCGCATGCAGAAATACCAAAAAGAACAAGGTGAGATTTGGCGAGAAATGGTTGATTCTTTTGAGAAATATCAAGCGCTCGGAATATCGCGTTGATAGACTGAAACTTCGTTAGGAATCCGCCTAACGAGCTTTAGGAATAATAACCAAGCAACGACCCACAAGGACATTGTATGAAGCATACCGATACCATCGCCTTACAAGGCAGCATCGCCGACATGCGCCAACGCATCGCCGCGGAACAGGCGGCCATGCACAAAGTCAGGCTCGGCGTGGCCCGCTGGAGCAGCGCCCCGGCGCCGCACGATGCGGACGCGCCGCCAGCGCCTGCAGGCCAGACGCACTGGCATGCCGAGGCGCAATGCCATTTCATGTGCTGGCTGGAACTGGGCGGTTTTGCGCATGCGGACGCGAACGCGGAGAGCGACAGCGTCACCGCGCCTGCCATGGCGGACATGCCGCCCGACACCAGCGCAAACAGCAGCGCCAACAGCAACGCCAGTGCAGCGGCGGCCCGGCAGGCAAGCACCGCGCTCCTGCCCGCGCACTGCAACGGCTGCGCCGCCTGAACGCGGCCCATGCGACCAGCCATGCCCCGCCCTCGCATGCCTGCCTTGCCCGCACGCCCAGCCCAGACAACAACATCCAGCCACACCGGCCCATCTTGCACACACAAAAGGAAACGGCGGCATTGCGCCGCCGTTCCCAAGCCCCATCGGGACTTTAGTGAGGAATGTAAATTCACTCAAAACCACATCTGCGATGCGGCGAGTAGTTCCAGGACCTGCCAATCAAGTTAGTACTGACAACATAGTTGATATATCGCCCCTCCTTGAAAAGAACTACGCTTTCACTATAGCCCAAGCAGCCCCATTTTCAAGCCTATTTACCACCTTATTGAAAATCATTCTCGACTGGCTTGCCTGCCAGCCAACAGTGATGTTCTCAGCGCAACGCCGGTTGTGACTGCTGCACGGCTGCCTTCATGGCGCCCGCGCCCATGGCGGCGCCAAACTTCTTGAGTACCCGTTCCGGCAAGCCTTCATGCTGCGTGTAGTCGACGATGTCTTCCGCCTTGACGACGTCGCGCGCCACGCTGTCAACCGTGCCGAAATCGTCGGCCAGGCCCATTTCCACGGCTTTCGCGCCCGTCCAATACAGGCCCGAGAAGGTGTCAGGGGTTTCCTTCAGGCGCTTGCCTCGCCCCGCGCGCACGACGTCGATGAATTGCTGGTGGATTTCATTGAGCATGCTCTGCGCATACGCCTTGTGCTTTTCCGTCAGGGGGCTGAATGGATCCATGAAACCCTTGTTCTCGCCGGCCGTCAGCAAACGGCGCTCGACGCCGACCTTTTCCATCACGCCCGTAAAGCCGAAGCCATCCATCAGCACGCCGATGGAGCCGACCACGCTTGCCTTGTTGACGTAGATGCGGTCGGCGGCGGCCGCGATGTAATAGCCGCCCGAGGCGCACATTTCATCGACCACCACATACAAAGGCTTGTCCGGATAGCCCTTGCGCAGGCGCTGCATCTCGTCGACGATCATGCCGGCCTGCACGGGACTGCCACCGGGACTATTAATATGCAGCACCACGGCCACGGAGCCGGCGTCGGAAAACGCCTTGTCCAGCGCGGGGATGACGACGGCGGCCGAGCCGCTGCCTTCGGACTCGATGGCGCCGCTGATGTCGATCAGGGCCGTATGGCGGCCCAGGGTTTCGCTGTCGTCGGCCGTGTTGTAGTCATAAAATACCCACAGGGCGAACAGCACGATCAGCAGGCCGAAAACCTTGAAAAAGATGCTCCAGCGGCGGTGCGCGCGTTGCTCTTGCAAAGTGGCAAATACCAGCTTTTCCAGCACGTCGCGCTCCCAGTGTCCCGCAGGGGCGCCGTGGCCGGCGGCTGGCGCGCTGCTGTCCAGCTTGTCATTCGTGTTATCGCTCATGGTTCACTTTGCTTAAATTACAGAAGGCCTGCCCCGGCCTCAGGCCGGCAATGGCTGGACATATTCGTCGGGCTGCCAGTACAGCTGGCCATCACGCTCGGCCACGGCAATCGGACGCAAGCGTCCGCCCTTGCAGGGGCCGCCTGCGCACAGGCCGCTTTCCGGCACATAGATGGCGCCATGCGTCGAACACATCAGATACAAACCGCTGGACTCGAAAAACTCGCCTTCCGCCCAGTCCAGTTCGATCGGCACGTGGGCGCAACGGTTCAGGTAGCCATACGCCTTGCCGCCGTGGCGCACGACAAAGCCCGTGGTCGCTTCGCCACCGGCCGAAACGGGAAAGCGCACGCCCTTGCCGCCGTCAGCCACGGCGTCGGCGGCGCAAATGTAAATATCGACAACATCGTTCATCATGCGTGCTCGCTCAGCCATTGATGCAGCTCGGCCACCGTGGCGGCCGAATACAGGGGATTGCAAGCTTGCAACTGCGCCACGGGATGCGCCCCATACTCTACGGCAATACCAGCCGCGCCTGCATTGCTTGCCATCAATAAATCATGACTGGTGTCGCCGATCATCACGGTACGGCGCATATCCTGCCCCAGTTCGCGCGTCAGCTCCTGCAGCATGGCCGGATGGGGCTTGGAAAAGGTTTCGTCAGCACAACGCGTCGCATCGAACAGGGACAGCAGCTTGACGGCATTCAGGGAGCGGTTCAGGCCGACACGGCTCTTGCCCGTGGCAACGGCGAGAAAGTAGGCTTGTTGCGACAGTTCCTGCAACATTTCGTAGACGCCAGGAAACAGCGCCAGTTCGTGGTCGCGCGACAGGTAGTGATAACGGTAGCGTTCCGCCATGCGCGCATGGTATTTCGGCTCCACGTCGGGCATCACCAGCTGCATGGCTTCCTGCAAGCCCAGGCCGATCACATGCGAAGCGAGCAACTCGGTGGGGATAGGCAAGCCCAGGTCTTTGGCCGATGCCTGGATGCACTTGACGATGGTCGAGGTACTGTCTATCAGGGTACCGTCCCAATCGAAGACGATCAGATCAAATTGCTTTCTTGCCATGTTTCCCGACGGCATAGCCGCCGGCTCCTTGAGAATGAATGATGGCGACTGACTACCTTGTGAGTAGTGTCACGCGCACGCGTCGAATTTTATCGTGCGGCAACGGCCAATGGTTTGCCCAAGCTTACCAAGAAACGCTCGCATTCGGCAGCCAGCGGCGCGTTCAGGGTCATCGTCTTGCCCGTTTCCGGATGCGTAAACGTGATCTGGTGCGCGTGCAGGAACATGCGTTTCAGGGCGCCGCGCGTGCTGTCGGCTTTCAACAGGGCACGGTTGAGGGCAAAGTCGCCATATTTATCGTCGCCGGCGATGGGGAAACCGGACGAAGACAGGTGCACGCGGATCTGGTGCGTGCGTCCCGTCTTCAATTCCGCTTCCAGCAAGGCGAAGTTGTGATATTTATGCAACAGTGAAAACACCGTGTGCGATGCCAGGCCATCGGCCTGCACGGCCACCCGGCGCTCGCCTTCGGCCGTCGTATATTTATGCAATGGCAACTTGATATGCTGGCGTGCATTCTTCCAGTCGCCGGCCACCAGCACCAGATAGCGCTTGTCGGTGACGCCGTCGCGCATCTGTTCGTGCAAATTCGTCAATGCCGTGCGTTTCTTTGCCAGCAACAGCAAGCCGGACGTGTCGCGGTCCAGGCGGTGCACCAGTTCCAGGAACTTGGCGTCGGGGCGCGAAGCGCGCAATTGCTCGATCACGCCGAACGAGACGCCCGAGCCGCCATGCACGGCCACGCCGGCCGGCTTGTCGATGACGAGCAGCTGCGCATCTTCGAAGATGATCTTGAATTCGGCGGCCGGCGCGCCCGTGGGGGCCTTTTCGGCCACGCGCACGGGTGGAATGCGCACCACGTCGCCGGCGGCGAGACGGTACAGCTGATCGATACGGCCTTTATTAACCCGCACTTCTCCCGAACGCAATATCCGGTAGATGTGGCTTTTAGGCACTCCCTTGCACACTCTTAATAAGTAGTTGTCGATGCGCTGGCCTGCTTCTTCCTCGGCGATCGTTACGAATTGGGCTTGCGGCTGAACCGGGGGTGTTGAAGGGGGAACAACATCATTTTGACTCTTCATTTACTATGTCTTCCCAGAAATCTCTCTAAGTCCTTCATTTTGAATATATAATTGTTTTTGCTGCGGCCCTGGCTGCTGCGAGTGTAAGAATAAAAGCACATTTTACACAGGGGCGTCTCCACCGGCCTCGCCAAATTGCAAATTCGGTGGAAAAAAATGTATATGCACCATCCCTGCGCGAATCAAGGTTGCACCGTAGTTGTAATCGGATAACGCGTGGAGATGCTGAAGTGAGTGTGGGATTATAAGGATAAGTACCCGTTAGCGCGACTTATCGAGTCGGGCTCGCGGGTTGATGAAGTTGATAACGCTTGCCGTTTTCGCCAAACCCCGTATGTGGCCAAATACTGAGGGTTGTCGATGATAGGCTGAGGCCAAGCCTCGCCATCGCGATCCCTGTAATGAGCCGGCTAACGATTTTGGCTCTGAATTTGCTGACCACTTGCATTCTCTGCCCCCGATGCAGTTCATTCTCATCCGGGCTGTTTCAGATGAGTTGCAAGTGTCCTGTGCACTCGGCATGACGATCGACCTCACCGCGCCTGTTGCGGCCGTAACGTTTACCTCGTACGCGTTGTTGCTCCGCACGCCTGGGCATTTCCCCCGCCAGCACTCCCGTTCTCGCATATATCCCTGTACTTCGCCGCTTCCCCGGAAGCGGCTTTGAGATGGCCTACGGGTCGCGGAGTTATAAAAATGAAACGCATGTTGTTTAATGCCACGCAGCAAGAAGAACTGCGCGTAGCGATTGTCGACGGACAAAAACTGATCGACATCGATATCGAGACAGCCGGGCGCGAACAGCGCAAATCCAACATCTACAAGGGCGTGATCACGCGCATCGAGCCATCGCTCGAAGCGTGCTTCGTCAGCTATGGCGAAGACCGCCACGGCTTCCTGCCTTTCAAGGAAGTTGCCCGCACGTATTTCCGCGAAGGCGTCGACGTACGTAACGCTTCCGTCAAGGAAGCGCTGCGCGAAGGCCAGGAAATCATGGTCCAGGTTGAAAAGGAAGAGCGCGGCAACAAGGGCGCCGCCCTGACCTCGTTTGTTTCCCTGGCCGGCCGTTACCTGGTCTTGATGCCGAACAACCCGCGTGGCGGTGGCGTATCGCGCCGCGTGGAAGGTGAAGAGCGCCAGGAATTGCGCGAAACCATGGATAAACTGGACTTGCCAGCTGGCATGTCCGTGATCGCCCGCACGGCAGGCATCGGCCGCAACGTCGATGAACTGCAGTGGGACTTGAATTACCTGATGCAACTGTGGCGCGCCATCGAAGGCGCCGGCAAGTCGGCCAACGGCGCTTTCCTGATCTACCAGGAATCGTCGCTGGTGATCCGCGCCATCCGCGACTACTTCCAGCCCGACATCGGCGAGATCCTGATCGACACCGACGAGATCTACGACCAGGCGCACCAGTTCATGAGCCACGTGATGCCCGACATGGTGCACCGCGTAAAGCGCTACAGCGACGACGTGCCGCTGTTCTCGCGCTTCCAGATCGAACACCAGATCGAAACGGCGTACAGCCGCACCGTGCCGTTGCCATCGGGCGGCGCCATCGTGATCGACCATACCGAAGCGCTGGTCTCCGTCGACGTCAACTCGGCCCGCGCCACGCGCGGCTCGGACATCGAGACGACGGCCTTCAACACCAACTGCGAAGCGGCCGAAGAAGTGGCCCGCCAGCTGCGCTTGCGCGACTTGGGCGGCTTGATCGTCATCGACTTCATCGACATGGAAGTGGCGAAGAACCAGCGCGAAGTGGAACAGCGCCTGAAAGACGCGCTGCACCATGACCGTGCCCGCGTACAAATGGGCAAGATTTCCCGCTTCGGCCTGATGGAACTGTCGCGCCAGCGCCTGCGCCCTTCGCTGTCCGAAGGTTCGCACGTGACGTGCCCGCGCTGCTCCGGCACCGGCCACATCCGCGATACGGAATCGTCCGCCCTGCAGGTGCTGCGCATCATCCAGGAAGAGGCGATGAAGGAAAACTCGGCCACCATCCACGTGCAAGTGCCCGTGGACGTGGGCGCCTTCCTGCTCAACGAAAAGCGCGGCGAAGTGCTGAAGATCGAAAACCGCCACCGCATCGCCGTGATCCTGATCCCGAACAAGCATCTGGAAACGCCGCACTACAAGCTGGAACGCATCAAGCACGACGATCCGCGTCTGGAAGACAGCCAGGCCAGCTACAACCTGGCTGAAAGCGCTGAAACCGACATGGCTTACAGCAAGCGCCAGAAGGAAGAAGCCAAGCCGCGCCAGGAAGCCGTCGTCAAGACGATCACCCCTGACCAGCCGGCACCGCTGGTCGAGCGCAAGCCCGTCGAAGCGAAACCGGCTCCAGTGGCCGCGCCTGCCGCACCACAGGGCCTGATCGCCAAGATCATCAGCTTCTTCACCGGCGCTCCCGCACCGGTGGCACCGGCGCCCGCTCCTGTCGCTCCAGCCAAACCGGCCGGCGCCGACCGTGGCGACCGCAACAGCCGTGGCCCGCGTGGCCGTGGCCGCAACGGCAAGCCTGGCCGCGAAGAACGCGAACCGGGCCAGGGCCGTCCAGCCCAGGACGATGCAGCCAAAGAAGCGGAAGCACTGGAAAAAGCGGCCCGTCCGCCACGTCCACCGCGTCCGCCACGCGAACCGCGTGAAGCGCGCGAGGGTGGCGATGCAACGGCCGTGCCACGCGAACGCGGTGAGCGTCCGGAACGCGCGGAACGTCCTGAGCGCGCAGAGCGCCCGGAACGCGCCGAACGTCCGCCACGCCAGCCACGCGAAGGCCGCGAACCACGCGCCGACAAGGCTGTTGTTGCTGAGGTGAAAGCTGAAGAACTGGCCCTGGTTGGCGCCACCGCCAGCGCGGTGAATGTGGTCGTGGCGTCAAGCGGCCCTGAATCCGACGCCGCACCGGCGAACCTGCTGAAAGCACCGGCGAATGCCGGTCCTGAAGGCGAAGAGACGGAAAACGACGTGGAAGGCGAAGAGCCGCGCCGCCGTCGTCGTCGTGGTGGCCGCAACCGCAACCGCCGCGACCGCGAAACGGGCGAGCTGATCGAATCGGCAAACGGTGACAACGACGGCCAGGACGCGCCAGTGATCAGCTTTACGGTCGCTCCGGCGCCGGAAGCCGCCGCTGACGTCGCTGCCGCGCCAGCGGAAGCTGTAGCTGAAGCCGCACCAGCCGTCGTGGCTGAAGTGGTCGAAGTGGTGGAAGTGGCCAAGGTTGAGGAAGCCGCACCAGCTGCTGAAGTAATCGTGCCGCCAGCCCCTGTGGAAGCCGTCGTTGCTGCAGCGCAAGCTGAACCAGCCGCTGCCGAACCAGCACCCGCTGCCGAGTACAGCTTCGCCGAGAAAGCGGAAGCCGCACCGGCGCCAGCGCCTGCGCCAGCGGAAGTCATCGTCGAAGCGGCGCCAGTCGTGGAAACGGTTGCTGTCGTGGAAACCGTCGTCGTGGCGGAAGAAGTTCCAGCCGCAGCGCCAGTCGCCGAAGCGGCACCTGCCGTGGTGGAAGCGGCCCCGGTGGTTGCCGAAGTGGCTCCCGTCGCTGCTCCTGCACCAGCACCAGCACCAGCTCCCGTCGTTGCTCCTGCTCCTGCAGCACCTGCCGCCGCGCCGCTGGACTTGAGCGCTGTGCTCGGTTCGGCCGGCCTGACCCTGGCTGCCACCGATCCGGAAAAACTGCGCCTGGCGCAGGAAGCGGCCGCCAAGGCAGTCGCTCCGGTACGCAAGCCGCGCGAACGCAAGCCATTGCCGCCGCAATCGGATGAGCCGTTGATCCAGGTCAACACGCAACGTCCATAAGCGGACCGGGTTCGCCCAGCCGCCAATGATGAAGGGGAAGCTCAGGCTTCCCCTTTTTTACGTCCACTTTTTTGCCAGCCAGCCCCCATGCACGAGCACGCCACTCCTTCCCCCGTCAGCCTGCGCAGCGCCTTCTGGTACTGGCTCAAGCTGGGCTGCGTCAGCTTTGGCGGCCCGGCCGGGCAAATCGCCATAATGCATGCGGAACTGGTGGAAAAGCGGCGCTGGATTTCCGAGCAGCGTTTCCTCCACGCCTTGAACTACTGCATGTTGCTGCCAGGGCCGGAAGCGACCCAGCTGGCCATCTACATCGGCTGGCTGATGCACCGCACGCGCGGCGCGCTGGTGGCTGGCCTGCTGTTTTTGCTGCCCTCGCTGGGGGTGCTGATCGTCCTGTCCTGGCTGTACATGGCGTATGGCCACGTGGCCGCCATCGCTGGCGTCCTGTACGGCATCAAGCCGGCCGTCGTCGCCATCGTGCTGGCGGCCGCCTGGCGCCTGGGCCGGCGCACCTTGCGCAGCCCTAGCCTGATCGCCATCGCAGCGGCCGCATTTGTCGCCATCGCCGCGCTACGGCTGCCATTTCCACTGATCGTGCTCGCCGCCGCCCTGCTGGGCATGGCGGGCGGGCGCTGGCTGCCGGGCCACTTTCATGCCAACGGCGCCTCGCATGGCGGCGCGGCCCGCTACGGCGCCGCCCTGATCGATGACGACACGCCCACGCCGGAGCATGCGCGCTTCCGCTGGCCGCGCCTGCTTGGCACGGCCGCCGTGGGCCTGGCGCTGGCCTTCTTCGTCTGGCTGGGCCTGGCGCTGGCGGGCGGCGCGGACCAGCCGCTGGCGCAGATGGGCGTGTTTTTCAGCAAGGCGGCCCTGCTGACGTTCGGCGGCGCGTATGCCGTGCTGCCCTACCTGGTGCAGGGCGCCACCGACCACTACCACTGGATCAGCAGCGCGCAAATGATGGATGGCCTGGCGCTGGGCGAAACGACGCCCGGCCCGCTGATCATGATCGTCGCCTTCATCGGCTTTGTCGGCGGCTGGAGCCATGCCGTGACGGGTGAGCAGCTGTGGCTGGCGGGCGTGTGCGGCGCGCTCGTCGCCAGCTGGTTTACTTTTTTGCCCTCGTTCATCTTCATCCTGGCCGGTGCGCCGCTGGTGGAAGCGTCTCGCGGCAATCTGCGCCTGAGCGCGCCCCTGACGGCCATTTCGGCGGCCGTGGTCGGCGTCATCGCCAGCCTGGCTCTGTTCTTTGGCCGCCACGTCTTCTGGCAAGCAAACCCGCTGCCGCACTGGGACTGGCTGGCGATATTCATCGCGCTGGCGGCCGGCGTGGCGCTGATCCGGTTTCAAGTTGGCACCATCAAATTGCTGCTCGCCTGTGCCATCTTCGGCCTCGTGCTATCGTATCTGCCTTGACCGATTTAACGTAAGTGGTATCACCTTTCATGGCTGACAAGATTATCTACCTCGCCGAGGCCCGCAATGGGGCTTTGGTGATCCCCGCGCAGCTGGAAAGCCCGAGCGGCAACGTGGCCGACAGCCTGGGCCGGCCCCTGCACGACTTGCGCATCTCGATTACCGACCGCTGCAATTTCCGTTGCGTGTATTGCATGCCGAAGGACGTGTTCGACAAGAACCACGTGTACCTGCCGCACACGGATTTGCTGTCGTTCGAGGAAATCACGCGCGTCGCGCGCCTGTTCGTCGCGCACGGCGTGGAAAAGATCCGCCTGACGGGCGGCGAACCGCTGCTACGCAAGAATATCGAAAAGCTCATCGCCATGCTGGCCGCCCTGCGCACGCCGTCGGGCCAGCCGCTGGACCTGACCCTGACGACCAACGGCTCCTTGCTGGCAAGGAAAGCGCAGGCGCTCAAGGATGCGGGCCTGAACCGGGTCACCGTGTCGCTCGACTCGCTCGACGACGCCACCTTCAAGCGCATGAACGATGTGGATTTCGCCGTCGCCGACGTGCTGCACGGCATCGATGCGGCGCACGCCGCCGGCCTGGGCCCCATCAAGATCAACATGGTCGTCAAGGCCGGCATGAACGAGCAGGAAATCGTGCCCATGGCGCGCCACTTCAAGGATACGCCCTACATCCTGCGCTTCATCGAATACATGGACGTGGGCGCCTCGAACGGCTGGAACTTGCAGGAAGTCATCCCGTCCGCCGAAGTCGTGCGGCGCATCGCCGCTCACATGCCTTTGCTGCCCATCAACCCGAACTACACGGGCGAGACGGCGGCGCGCTGGCGCTATGCGGATGGCGGCGGCGAAATCGGCCTCATTTCCAGCGTCACGCAAGCGTTCTGCGCCGACTGCAGCCGCGCCCGCCTCTCGACCGAGGGCAAACTGTACACGTGTTTGTTCGCCAGCAGCGGCCACGACTTGCGCAGCCTGCTGCGCGGCGGCCGCAGCGACGCGGAAATTTCCTCGGCCGTGGCGCAGCTGTGGCGCGGCCGCGGCGACCGCTATTCGCAATTGCGCACCAGCCAGACGGATTTGACGGGCGGCGCGCTTGAGCACGGTAAAAAGAAAGTGGAAATGTCGTACATCGGTGGCTGAATCGGGCGCGGCGCGGGCCCGCCACTGCTACCATGGCGCATGCACCAATTTCCCTACCTGACATGATCAACAAACACGACATTACCGGCCTGGTCCTGGCCGGCGGCCTCGGCACGCGCATGGGCCAGCGCGACAAGGGCATGCTGCCCCTGCATGGACAGCCCCTGGCGCGCCACGTGCTGCAGCGCCTGGCGCCGCAAGTGGGCCAGCTGGCCATCAGTGTCCACGCGGATGCGGGCGATTACGCAAGCTTCGGCCTGCCCGTGTGGCCGGACGTGCTGCCGGGCCAGCTCGGTCCCCTGGCGGGTTTGCACAGCGGCATGCGGCACGCCGGCACGCCCTACCTGCTGACCGTGCCCTGCGACTCTCCCTTGCTGCCGCCCGACCTGGCGGCGCGCCTGGCCGCTGGCTTGATGCAAAACAATGCCGACCTGGCCATCGCCGTCACCGAGGAAATCGATGCGGCGACGGGTCAGACTGTGCGCCGCCCGCACCCCGTCTTCTGTCTCGTCAAGACTGCCGCCCTGCCCCAGTTAGACGCTTATCTGCGCGGTGGGGAACGCCGCATGCGCACCTGGCACGGCCCCCTGAAGCTGGCCGAAGTACTGTTCGAGAACAATAGCGCGTTCGGCAACATCAATACCCCGGACGAGCTGGCCGCCCTGCAGGCGCAGGGCTTGTCCGTGCCGATGGCGCAAGCCATCCTGGCCGACACGGTCGCGCCCGTCGCCGAGATCGAGGAACTGCCGCTGCCGCAAGCGTTCGAGCGCATCCTGGCGGCCGACATCGTCTCGCCCATCAGCGTGCCCGCGCACGACAATTCCGCCATGGATGGCTATGCGCTGCATGGCGACGACCTCGGTGGCGACACGCCCGTGACCCTGGCCGTGGTCGATACCATCCTGGCCGGCCGCCCGGGTACGGTCACCGTACAGCGCGGACAATGCGCGCGCATCATGACGGGCGCCGTCATGCCGGACGGCTGCGACAGCGTGGTGCCGCAGGAACTGGTACAGCAAGCCAGCGCAAGCAGCATTACCGTGGCGCCCGACTGCATCCGCCCCGGCGACAACCGCCGTTTCAAGGGCGAAGACTTGATGCAGGGCCAACCTGCGCTGCTGCAAGGCAAGACACTCGGGCCGGCCGAACTGGGTTTGCTCGCCTCGCTGGGCATCGCCACGGTACCCGTGCGCCGCCGCCTGCGCGTGGCCTTCTTTTCCACCGGCGACGAATTGCGCTCGATCGGCGAGCCGCTGGATGCCGGCTGCATCTACGACAGCAACCGCTACACCCTGCTGGGCATGCTGACCCGCCTCGGCTGCGAGGTGCTCGACATGGGCATCGTCAAGGACAATCCGCAGGCGCTGGAAGTAGCCCTGCGCGGCGCCTGTGCCTCGGCCGACGTCATCGTCACCTCGGGCGGCGTGTCCAGCGGCGCGGCCGATTTTACGCGCGATATCCTGGCGCGCCTCGGTGAAGTGGCCTTCTGGCAAATCAACATGCGTCCGGGCCGCCCCATGGCCTTTGGCCGGATTGCCAGCGAGGGCGACATGGCTTTGCTGCTGGGCCTGCCCGGCAACCCCGTGGCCGTGATGGCGGCGTTTTATTTCCTCGCCCGCCCCACCCTGCTACGCCTGATGGGCGCCGATGCGGACACGGCCGCCCTGGCGCTGCTGCAGGTGGCGGCGCAAGCGGCGATCCGCAAAAAACGGGGCCGCACGGAATATCAGCGCGGCATCGTCGAACGGGGCCCGGACGGACGCCAGCACGTGCGCTTGACGGGGGCGCAAGGCTCGGGCATCCTGCACTCCATGACGCAAGCCAATTGCATTATCGTGCTGCACGAAGCGCAAGGCCATGTGGCCGCCGGCGACCTGGTCGATATCGTACTATTCCATGGACTGATATGAAACTGATACTGACACTGGCCCTGCTGCAGGGCATGACGGCGTACGCCGGCGAAGTCCACAGCAATGGCTACACGGTGCGCTTCGACGAGCGCATCGAGGAAGCAAGCGGTGACTTGCACGGCGCAACCGCGGGCCGCGTCAGCATCGTGCGCACCAGCGACCAGGCGCTCGTGTGGCAGGAAAACACGCCCTTGCGCCCCGATTGCGGCGTCGTTGCGGCCGTCACCGCCATCAACGACCGCTTCGTGGCCGTGTGCGGCCACTTGGGCGGGCGCCACTACACGCAAAAGATTATCTTCATGCAGGGCAACGCACTCTCCATGGTCAGCGTGGACCAGTACGACTCGCCCAGTCCCGTGCGCGTGGAGCGCAACGGATCGCTGGCCATCGACGTCCAGCGGCGCGACCGCTTTCCTGGCGAACTGACGGGGCCGCATTACTTTCCCACCGTGTACCGTTTGCACCACGATGACGCCACGTTCGGCTTCGTCCCCAGCTTTGACGGCGATGCCGCCGAGCGCTACTGGCAGCACTACCGCGCCACGCGCCAGGCGGCGCCGGCGGCGGCCGTGCTGCCGGAACTGCTGGCCTCCCTGCTGGCGGCCCAGGCCGGCAAGCAATCGATCTGCGCGGAACTGGACACGCTTACCGTGGATTTGCAGCAGGGGCAACAGCATGATGCGCAAGGCGCGCGCACCTTGATGAGCACGTGGCTGCACAAACTGCCCGCCATCGGCTATCCCGCCTTCGATACGCAAGCCTGCCCGGGCCGCATCTAGATCGTTGCACCGCCGCCTGCCGGCGGCGCATCCCTCAAAACCCTCCGCCCTCCAAACGGCCCGCCTTGCGCGGGCCGTTTGCATTACCCCTTCGCAATCAATTTCCCCATGCGGCAACTGCTCGCCTATTGAGATAAAAATACTAATTATTTCTTTAAATAACATATCAACAAACACAACACAAATTGTAATAATTTTATTTATTTGTTGATATGAGAGTTTCTTCGGTGATAACATCCGATCTCGCATAAAATTCAATTTTGATATTGTTTTCACGAGGAAACTAATAATGAGACACCGTTCATGGATCGCGGGCGCCGGCATGCTGGGAGCGGCTTGTCTGCTCGGCATGCTGTCGCTGGCGCCGCTGCCCGCTGATGCCAAAGGGGCCCCACGGGCCGATGTGCTGGAACACTGCAGCTGGAATCGCCCGGGCGTCGACCCGTTCATGGGGGATGTCGTTGCCGCCGTGGACCGCTACCCGGACATCGCGCCGCAGGTGCGCGAGCAATTGAAGGCGCGCATGCGCGCGCGCCAGTATGATGAAATCGTCGTGATCAGCCGCGACGCCATCCGCGGCAAGGGCAATTACGATGCACGCATCAGCGACATGCATTTCGGGCCGGGCCGCGTTTGCCGCAATGTCACGCGTGCAGGCTGGAGCGAGCAGATGCAGGAACGGGGACTCGTGTACTGCGTACAGGGAGCCTGCATCCTCGTGCCCACCGTGTGCCGCAATGTCAGCCGCATCACGCAGGCGGCGGCCGGACCGCGCGGCGCCGGTGCAGCCCCTGGCGGAGCTGCGCCAGGCGGCGCAACGCCGGTGGCCACCGCACCTGCAGCAACGCCTGCCACGGCGGGCGTGCCCGTCATCGAGCATCCCGCCGGCGCGCATGGCGGTTCGTTCACGGGCGTGCCGCCGGCCGTGGTGGCCAGCCTGCCCCTGCTGGTCTTCGATGTCGTGCGCACCGGCAACGACACGATGCTGCCGTCGAGCATAGGCGGTGGCCAGCCACCACGCGGCAGCAGCATCATCGCCGAGCCGTTTATCCCCACCGTCATCCTGCCCTCGCTGCCGCCCACCGACCTGTCCGTCCTGCCGGCCGTGCCGGAACCGCACACCTGGGCCATGCTGCTGGCGGGACTGGCGCTGCTGGTCAGTACCACGCTGCGCCGCCGGCCGGCGGCCGCGGCCTGAACGCGGGCGGCGCTATTCGCCGTCGGCCTCGGCGGACAGACCAGCGTCCGCCTTACCCAGCAGCAAGGCGGCCGCCTCGCCCGGCAAGGCTTCCACGGATTTCAATTTGCGCGCCATCTGCCGGCTGCGCACTTCCGCACTTTCGATATTCTTCGCCGCCTTTTCCAGGGTCAGGCGGGTTTGCGACAGCACGTCGCCGAACTTGCCAAACTCCGTCTTGACGGCGCCCAGCACTTGCCACACTTCCGACGAGCGTTTTTCCAGCGCCAGGGTGCGGAAACCCATCTGCAGGCTGTTGAGCAAGGCAGTCAGGGTGGAGGGCCCGGCGATGCTGACCCGGTGCACGCGCTGCAATTCGTCGGCCAGGCCCGGACGGCGCAGCACTTCCGCATACAAGCCTTCCGTGGGCAGGAACAGGATGGCGAAATCCGTCGTTTGCGGCGGCGCCAGGTATTTTTCGGCGATGGTTTTCGCCTCGCCCCGCACGGCCCGTTCCAGCTCGCGTCCGGCCAGGGCCACGCCCTCGGCATCGGCCCGCTCGGCCGCTTCGACCAGGCGCTCGTACTGTTCCTTGGGGAACTTCGCATCGATCGGCATCCACACGGGCGGCCCGCCATCAAGCATGCCCGGCAACTTCAGGGCGAATTCCACGCGCGCGCCGCTGCCCGGCACCGTTTCCACGTTCTTCGCGTACTGGTCGACAGTGAGTACCTGCTCCAGCAGCATTTCCAGCTGCACTTCGCCCCACGTGCCGCGCGTCTTGACGTTGGTGAGCACCCGCTTCAAATCGCCCACGCCCAGCGCCAGCTGCTGCATTTCGCCGAGGCCCTGGTGGACTTTTTCCAGCCGCTCGGACACTTGCTGGAACGAGGCCGTCAAACGCGTCTCCAGCGTCGCGTGCAGTTTCTCGTCGACCGTCTTGCGCATCTCTTCCAGGCGCGCGCCATTATCGGCCTGCAAGTCGCGGATCTTGTTTTCCAGGGTGGCGCGCACTTCCAGCATGCGCTGCGCATTCGATTCCGTCAGCTGCGCCAGCGTCTGGTTGGTGCTGTCGGCAAAGCGCGCCAGGCTTTGCGCCTGCTCTTCGCGTCCGACTTTCCCCTGCGCCTGCATCTGCGTGCGCAGGCTGTCGAGCTGTTGCAAGGTCGCCGCCTGGAATTGCGCCAGGCTGGCGGCCAGGTCTTGCCGCGTGGCTTGCGCCGACGCCTGCAGTTGCAGCCGCACTTCGCGCTCGACCCGGTCGATGCGTTCCAGGCTTTGCTGCTGGTGCTGCTGCACCAGGGCCAGGGTGGTGGCGCCATCGCCGGCCGCGCCACGGGGGCGCAGCAAGATCAATAGCAACAGGACGATGGCGACGATGGCGGCGCCCAGCAGGCTGTAAAACTCGATAGGGCTCATGGCTGTCAGTCAGGTTTGTTGCGCATCCAGTCGGCCGTCTGATAGAACGATTCCATCAGGCGCACGCGCAAGGACTCTTCGATGCCCGTGTCTTCCATGGCCCAGGCCATGGCGCGCAGCCACTGGTCGCGCTCGTTGGTGCCGATGGCGTAGGGCAAGTGACGGGCGCGCAGGCGCGGGTGGCCGAATTTCTCGATATACAAGTCCGGTCCGCCCATCCAGCCCGTCAGGAAGAAATACAGCTTGTCGCGCGAGCCGTCCGTCGACGGTGGATGCATGACGCGGATGCCGGCGAACTCGGCTTCGAGCTCCATCAAGTCATAAAAACGGTCGACCATTTCACGCAGCACGGGGGCGCCGCCGATGGTCTCGTACAGGGTAGGGGCAGTGGTATCAGTCATGGCCGCCATGATAGCGCAAGCGCCGGCGGCCCATGCGGCGCCGGCGCCTCTGCCACAATAAAAAGCAATATACTTGACCACTCAAGCTTATATCAACTACCATGCAATCTTTAAACACGGACAAAACCACCATGTCGACCACCGCAGAATCGCATTTGCTACGCAATACCAATTTCCGCTGGCTGCTGGGCGGCGGCCTCGTGTCCATGCTGGGCGACCAGTTCAGCATGCTGGCCCTGCCCTGGCTGGTGCTGAGCCTGACGAACGATAGCCTCAGCCTGGGCATCGCCGTGGCCCTGATGGGCGCGCCGCGCGCCGTGCTCATCTTGTTCGGTGGCGCCATCGCCGACCGCTACTCGCCCCAGCGCGTGCTGCAGCTGAGTAAATATGCGAACGCCGCCATCCTGCTGGCGCTGTCCGGCCTGCTGATGCTGGACCAGGCCAGCCTGGCGCTCGCGTATGCGGCCGCGCTGGCGCTGGGCATCGCATCCGCCTTCGCCATTCCCGCCGGCACGGCCATCCTGCCGCAAGCCGTGCCGCCGCAATCGTTGCAGAGCGCCAATGGCTTGCAGATGGGTGCGCGCCAGTTGTCCTTGCTGGCCGGCCCCCTGCTGGCGGCGCTCGTGCTCGGCGCCCACGGGGGCGGGCAGAAAACCGCTATGGCGGCGCTGGCCGCCGCCTTTGCCATCGATGCGCTGACGTTTCTGTTTTCCGTCTGGACCTTGCGGCAAGTCAAGCTGCGGCCACTGGCAGCGGCCACGGTGCAGGGCATGTGGCGCGACATGGCGGCGGGCCTGGCCATGGTGTGGCGCGACCTTCCTTTGCGCAGCTGCTATGCCTACTGGGCCGTGGTGGCGTTCTTCGTCATGGGTCCGCTGCAAGTGGCCTTGCCCGTGCTGGCCAGCGAGCGCCTGCACGGCGCCGCGGCGCTGGGACTGCTGATGGGCGCGCATGGCGCCGGCACCCTGGCCGGCATGCTGGCGTCCAGCCTGGGCGGCACCTGGCTGCGACGCCGCTTCGGCGCCACCCTGCTGCTGGTCGATGCGGTCGTCGGCCTGCTGCTGATGGGGCTGGGACAAGTCGACACGGCCTGGCAAGGCGCGGCCCTGCTGGCCGTGACGGGGCTGCTGGGCGGTTACTTGCAGGTGGCCATCTTTACGTGGATACAGCGGCGCGTGGCGCCCGCCATGCTGGGCCGGGCGATGGCGCTGTTCATGGGCATCTTCCTGGGCCTGGCGCCGCTGTCGGCGGCCGCCACGGGCGCGCTGCTGCGCCACGTCACCGTGGGCGAGCTGTTCTGCGGCGGCGGCGCCCTGCTGCTGGCGGCCGCCGTGGCCGCCGCCCTGCTGACCGGCATCCCCCGCATCGGGGAAGCCGATTGCGTCATTCAACCTTGAGAAAGTTTTACTATGGATAAAACACAGCAAGCAGCCCTGAAAGCTGCTTACCGGCAACAGCCACCGCCGCTGGGCATCATCGCCCTGCGCCACTTGCCCAGCGGGCGCACCTTGCTTGAAAGCAGCCGCAACGCGCCCGGCATGCTGAACCGGCACCGCTTCGAACTGAACCTGGGCAAGCACCGCAATGCGGCGCTGCAGGCGGACTGGCGGCGCGACGGCGCGGCGGCCTTTTCCTGCACGGTCATCGATACGCTCAAGCTTCCCGACGATCCCGCCTTCGATGCGGACGCCGAACTGAGCGCCCTGCTGGATCTGCACCACGCGCACTGGCTGGAACAGGGTCAGCCACTGTATTGAGCTGCGGTGCATTACACTTGCGTACTCAAGCACTTCGCAGCAAAACAAAGGATGGCATGAACGATCACACTCCCCTCTCGCCGGACGGCGATGGCGCGCTGGACTTTTGCCTGCGCCTGGCGCGCGCCCAGGCGCTCATCGTGCGCCGCTTCGACAGCACCCTGGGCAATTTGCATGGCCTGAGCTTCAGCGACTATCAATTGCTGTACCAGCTGCAGCGCGCCCCCGGTGCGCGGCTGCGCCGCATCGACCTGGCCGAGCGCCTGGCATTGACGGCCTCTGGCGTCACGCGCTCCCTGATGCCGCTGGAAAAGATTGGCCTGGTGGCGCGCCAGGCCGATGCGCGCGACGCGCGCGTCGGCTATGCCGTGCTGACCGCCGCCGGCCTGGCATTGCTGGAACATGCCAGCACCACGGCGCAGGCGGTGGGACGCGAATTGCTGCACGACGCGCCGGCGGAACAACTGGCGGCGCTGTCGGCCATCCTCGGCAAGCTGGCCGGCTGACGCTGCCAGCCGGCCAGCCGCTTACACGAGCGCCAGCTTGCGCAGGCGCCGCGTCGACTGCCACTGTTCCACGCCCGCTTCGGCGCGAATGGCGGCGCAGCCCGCCAGCACCCGGTCGATGGCCGCCTCGTCGAGTCCCGCATTCAGGGTCAGGCGCACGAGGGCGCGGTTCTTCGCCGTTGCCGGGGCGCAAAACATGGCGCCGAAAATACCTTGCCGTTCCAGCGCCTGGCGCAGTGCCAGGGTGGCCGGTTCGCCGCCCGCCTCCAACGCCACGATCTGCTCCGTGCCATCGCTGACGTTGTAGCCCAGTTCGCGCAAGCCTTCGCGCACCTGCAGCGTATGGCGTTGCAGGGTGGCGCGCCGTCCATCGGCGGCCATGATGAAATCGAGCGCCGCGCCCAGCCACGCCAGCTCATGCGCCAGCAGGCAGGAGCTGAAGATGGCGGGCCGCGATTCGGACAAAAAATAGCCCTTGAAGCGGCTGGAACAGCTGATGAAACCGGCCCGGCCCGCGAAGGCCTTGGCCAGCGACGCCGTGCGGAAATGCACGCGATGACCCAGGCCCCATGCTTCCACCAGGCCCGCGCCCTGCGGGCCATGCGTGCCCAGCGAGTGCGACTCGTCGACCACCACCACGCAATCGCTGCGCTCGGCGATTTCGAGCAGTTCCAGCAGCGGCGCCAGGCTGCCATTGGTGCTGTACAGGGCATCGACGACGATCACGCCGCGGCCATGTTTTTCCACTTGCCGCCGCAAGTGCGTCATGTCGTTGTGCAGGAAGGGCACGGCCTGGGCCTGCGCCGACAGCACGCCTTCCCACAGTGAGGCGTGGGCCTGCATGTCGAGGTAGACAGGAATGCCGGGGCTGGCGATACACTGGATCAACCCCACGTTGGCCGCCATGCCGGACTGCGCCAGGATGCCGTCCTCGCAGCCCATGTAGCGGGCCAGCCGGCTTTCCAGCCGGTGCTGTTCGCTGCCTTCCTGCAAGTACACGGCCGACATCAGCAGGCCGCCCGCATTTGCCTGCAGCGACGCCACCTGGGCTGCCACCAGCGCCGGCTCGGCGGCGATGGACAGATAGTCGTTGCCGGCCAGGAAAATGGCATGGGCCGGTGTCGGTTGCCAGGCGTGGGGATGCTGGCCGCCCAGCAATTTTTCGATGCGCGTGATGTGATGCGCATCCATGCGCCGCACGATGTAGTCTGGCAGGCAGTGTTCGGCACGGGCGAACGATGGGATGGGCAAGCTGGTAGCGATGGTCATGAGTTTTCTCCTAGGGAAATGTTTGCTGCGGATTAAAGCCTTGACCGTCTAGCCGACCCATCCATTGACGTATATCAATGTCCGGCGAGATAACCGTTCAACCAGGAAAATTTACGCGATGATAATGTTCTGAAGAGAATCAAGGCAGAGTCATGACGCAGCAATTGCAAGCACGATGGACATACTGGCGCAGGCGCCTGCTCCATTCGCTGCTGCATGAGCGCATGCCGCATGAAAACCTGGCCGGCAGGGTCGCCATGCTGGCCGCCGTGGGCACGGTGGCGATGCCGCTGTACTATTTGCTGTGGCATTACTTTTTTCCGCAAGCTTATGAAAACCTGACCTTGCGCCTGACGGGCGTGGGCATCTGCGTCGCCGGTCTGTTTGCCCGCCGCTTCTCGGCCCGCTGGCTGTCGCGCTACCTGCTGTTCGCGCTCAGCTACATCCTGCCCTTCTTCTTTACCTTCATGTTTGTGATGAACCATGCTTCGTCCATCTGGAGCGAATCGCTGCTGATCGGGCTGGTCGTGCTGTTTCATTTCGAAACGAAACTGGCTTGCCGCGCCTACCTGATCGGCACCAGCGCCGCCTGCCTCGCCGTCATCCTGCAAGGGGAAGGCGGCTTCCTGCTGCAGCGTGAAGTGCTGCAGCAACTGCCCGTGCACTGGTTCACCATTGCCGCGCTGTCCGTGGTGAAAGTGGGCAGCAAGGTGCTGGAACGGGAACGGCTGGCAGGCCTGGCGGCCGGACTCGGTTCCGTGGCGCACGAGCTGCGCACGCCGCTGACCAGCGTGGAGGCCAATGTGCGTGGCATGCGCCGGCTGCTGCCGCAGCTGGCCGGCCAGGTGGACGACATGCCCCCGCTGCAGGAAGCCCTGACGCGCATCCAGTTCGAAGTGCGCCACATGCAGCACATGATCGATTTGTTCCTGATGAGCGCCAGTGCCGTGAACCGCAACCTCCAGCCCAGCCAGGCACTATCGATGCTGGCCATGGTCAGCTCCGTGCTCAAGCGCTACCCATTTACCGGCAACAGCCAGCGCAGCAGCGTCAAGGTGGACGTGCGCGCCGACTTCCAGTTCGCGGGACAGGACGAACTGTGCGTGGTGATCCTGCTGAACCTGCTGAGAAACGCGCTGAAAGCCATCCAGCGGGCCGGCAAGGGACGAGTGCGCATCGTCATCGACGGCGCCCGTCCCGTGCCCAGGCTGCTGTTCATCGACACGGGCTGCGGCATCGCGAAGAATCGCCTGCCGCTGATCTTCGAGCGTTTTTACTCCTATCCCGTACATAACGGCAGCGGCATCGGCCTGGCCCTGTGCCAGCAGATCGTCACGGCCTGGCAGGCGCGCATCCGCTGCGTGTCGCGCGAGCACGCGTATGCGATTTTCATCCTGGAGTTTCCCCAGCCCATGCCGGCCCGCTTCCAATCCTCTTTCCCCGCAAGGTGACGCATGCAACTGCCCGTCTACACCCATCCGACCCTGACCGTCCTGATCGACGACAGCGATTCCTTCCTGAAAAGCCTGGCGTTCCAGCTCGATCCCGGCCTGGCGCGCAAGACCTTCCACGACACCAGCAGCGCCTTGCACTGGCTGCGCCAGAGCGCGCAACCGGGCGAAACGCCGCTGCACGTCAATTTCGACACGCAGAACCTGCCGCCCGACCAGTGCAACGTGGCGCTCGACATCGAGCGTATCTGGCGCATCAGCGGCCAGGCGCAGCGCTTTGCCGTGCCCTCCGTGCTGGTGGTCGATTATTCGATGCCGCAGATGAATGGCCTGGAATTTTGCCAGGCCGTGCGCGACTTACCGTGCAAGAAGATTTTATTTACGGGCGCGGCCGATGAAAAGGTGGCCGTGACGGCCTTCAACCGGGGCCTGATCGACCGCTACATCAAGAAGAGCGACGACGATGCGCTCGACATCCTGGAACAGGAAGTCCATGCCCTGCAGCGCGAATTTTTCCTGCAGCAATCGGACACCGTGCGCGACCTGCTGATGCTGCACGACTACACTTTCCTGCAAGACGAAGCGCTGGCCGCCGTCGTGCACGAGCTGTGCCGGCGCCATGGTTTTGTCGAATACTATATTTTTCCCAATCCCAGCGGCATCCTGTTTTTCACGCGCGACGGCCAGGCCAGGCTGATGATCATCGAGACGGAACGCAGCCTGCACACGCAGTACGAAATGGCGCGCGACAGCGATGCGCCCGAATCCCTGCTGCTGGCCTTGCTGGAAATGCGCGTGATTCCCTACTTTTCCGATGCCGACAGCGACGGCATGTACGCGGCACACATCGGCGAAAACTGGTTCCGCTATTGCGCCGCGCCCACCATCTGCCTGGGCCGCGTGACGTATTTCTGGGCCCTGTTCGACGTGCCGCCACACCAGCTGGGCCAACCGGTCATGTCCTACGCGCAATTTTTACGCGCGCAGGCGGACGACAGCGTTCAGGTTTAGCCTTCGCGCAAGGTTTGCAGCGGCGGATGTTTTAAAACATTGCGCAAGCCCAGCCAGCCGCCGGCGATCGCGCACAGGGCGCCGGCCAAGAGGCCGAAGGCCCACACGCCGGGCGCAAAACTCCAGGCGAACTTGAACTGGTACGTGGCCAGGGCCCAGCCCATGGCGGCCGCGCCCGACGCCGCCAGCAAGCCGGCCAGCGCGCCGACGAGCGAGAACTCGATCAGCTGCGCTTGCGCCAGCTGGCGCCGCGTGGCGCCCAGGGCGCGCAGCAGTCCCGCTTCACGCGTGCGCTCGTCCTGCGAGCCCATCAGCGCCGCATACAGCACCAGCAAGCCCGAAGCCAAAGTGAAGGCGAAGAGGAATTCGACGGCCGTCACCACCTGGTCCAGCACGCCCTGTATCTGTTTCAGCACGCCGCCCACGTCGACCACCGTCAGATTCGGGTAGTCGCGCAACAAGGCATTGCCCAGGTCCGCCTGCGCCGGCGGCAAGTGAAACGCCGTGATCCACGTCTGCGGCGTGTCCGCCATGGCGGCCGGATTGATGATGACAAAGAAATTGACGCGCATCGAGCCCCATTCCAGCTTGCGCAAACTCGTGATCGCCGCTTCGACGGGCTGGCCGGCGATGTCGAAGCGCAGCTTGTCGCCCAGTTTCAGCTTCAAGGTCTTGGCGATGCCCTCTTCCACGGACGCTTCAGCCGGCGCGCCGGGCGCATTGCCGAACCATTTGCCGGCGACCAGCTTGTTTTCTTCCTGCATCGTGGCCATCGTCGACAGATTGAATTCGCGGTCGGCCAGGCCCTTGGCGCGGTCATCCTCGTAGGTGCTTTCCGTGATGGTGTTGCCATTCACGGCCACCAGGCGCCCGCGTATCATCGGATACAGGGGCGCGTTGGCCACGCCGGCTTGCGCCAGGCGCGCGGCAATCGGGTCTTTTTGTTCCGGCAGGATATTGATCATGAAACGGTTCGGCGCATCGGGCGGCGTGGCGTTGCGCCAGGCCACCATCAAGTCGCCGCGCACCACCGTCAGCAGCAGCAAGGCCATCAGGCCCAGGGCCAGCGACACCACCTGGATGACGGTGGCGCCCGGCCGGCGCTGCAAGGACGTGACGGCAAAACGCCAGCCCTGGTGATTGAAGGCGCCGCGCAGGGTTTTCAGCGACTTGATGCCCAGCCAGCCGGCCAGGCCGAACAGGGCAAAGCCGCCGAGGAAACCGGCCGCCGTCAGCAGCGCCAGTTTCACGTCGCCCGCCTGCCACAAGAGCAGCACGACAAAGGCGGCGATGCCCAGGCCATACGTGGCCACGGCCAGCGCCTGCGGCGGCTCCTGCTCGCGGCGAATCACGCGGTTGTGCGGGACATTGCGCAACTGCAAAATCGGCGGCAGGGCAAAACCCAGCAAGAGCAGCATGCCGGTGGCCACGCCTTGCAGCGCGGGCAGCATGGACACGGGCGGCAAGTCGCTTTGCACCAGTTTGCCCAACAACTCCAGCAGCACCAGGTGGCCGCCGAAACCCACCATCACGCCGACGACGCTGCCGGCCAGGCCGACGAGCAGGAATTCGATCACGTACATGGCCGTGACCTGGTTTTGCGTCAAGCCCAGGCAGCGCAACATGGCGCACGCATCCAGGTGGCGCAGCATGAAGCGGCGCGCGGCCATGGCCACGGCGACGGCCGCCAGCATGGCCGACAGCAAGCCGACGAGGGAAAGAAAACGGTCGGCGCGGTCCAGGGTCGATTGCATTTGCGGGCTGCCCGATTCCAGCGATTCGATGCGCACGCCCTTGATCGCCTGCGTCTTGATCTGGCCTTCCAGCCAGGCTTGATATTGCGCAAGCTCGGCCGCCTTGGCGGGCGGCGCCGACAGCAGCAAGCGGTACGATACGCGCGAGCCGTTCTGCACCAGCGCCGTGGCGGCCAGGTCGCCCAGGGGCAGCATCACGCGGGGCGCGAAGTTCAGAAAGGAGGCGCCACGGTCCGGCTCGCTGGCGATCAGTTGCGTGACCGTAAATGCCTTGTCGCCCAAGGTGAGTGTGTCGCCCAGCTTGGCGTTCAGGCTGGACAGAATCGCCGCATCGACCCACAGGGTGCCGGGCGCCGGCACCTGGTCCGTGGGCCGTCCGACGGCATCCTGTGCTTCGCTCAATGTGGTCGTGATTTTCAGCTTGCCCCGCTGCGGGTAGCCGGGCGAGACGGCCTTGATGGACGCCAGTTGCGACAGCGATTGCTCGCCCTCGCCCGCCTGCGCCATGCTGGGAAACGTCACCGTGTCGGCCAAAATAAAACCGCGCTTCTGCGCTTCAGCGCGCCAGGCCGCATTGACGGGCTGGTCGGCGCTGATGACCAGGTCGGCCCCCAGCAGCTGGTGCGCATCGCGGTTCAGGCCCGCGCGCAGGCGGTCGACGAAGAAGCCCACGGCCGACAGGGCCGCCACGGCGACGATCAGCGCAACGAGCAGGAAACGCAGTTGCCCGGCGCGCCAGTCGCGGCCGGTCATTTTCAGGGAGAGGCGGAACATGGGCGGCGGGTCTTCCGGTAGATTTATTGCGCGATGCCGTGGGCGGCGGCGTGCTGCGCGAAATACGCATCGACGGTAGCGAGAAACGCGTCTTTCTGCGCCTGCGTCAGGAAGGCGGCGATGAAACCGTTGCGCGCCAGGCGTTGCGCGTGGGACAGGCCCAGCGGCAAGGCGTCGAAGATGGCGTCGAAATTGTCGTTCATGTAGCCACCGAAATACGCGGGATCGTCCGAGTTCACCGTCACCAGCAGACCGGCGTCGAGCAATTGCACCAGGTTATGGTCATGCATCTGGTCGAACACGCGCAGCTTGGTGTTCGACAAGGGGCACACGGTCAGCGCGATCTGTTCGCGCGCCAGACGGGCCGTCAGTTCCGCGTCTTCCAGGCAGCGCACACCATGGTCGATGCGTTCGACCTGCAGGTCGTCGAGCGCCGTGCGGATGTAGGCTGGCGGACCTTCCTCGCCCGCGTGGGCCACCAGGTGCAGGCCCAGCTCGCGGCAACGGGCAAACACGCGCGAAAATTTCTCGGGCGGGTTGCCCACTTCCGACGAGTCGAGGCCGATGCCGATGAATTTGTCGCGGTGCGGCAAAGCGTCTTCCAGGGTCTCGAACGCTTCTTCCTCGCTCAGGTGGCGCAGGAAGCACAGGATCAGGGCCGCGCTGACGGGGCTGTCCTGGCAGGCGCGGTGGATGCCGTTGATCACGTCGGCCATGGCCACGCCGCGCGCCGTGTGGGTTTGCGGGTCGAAGAAGATTTCCGTGTGCAAGACGTTATCGGCTTCGGCGCGGCGCAGGTAGGCTTGCGTCATGTCGTAGAAATCCTGCTCTTTCAAGAGCACGCTTGCGCCAGCGTAATAAATGTCGAGAAAAGATTGTAAATCCGTAAAAGCATAGGCGCTGCGCAAGTGTTCCACCGATTCATAGCCAAGCGGCACGCCATTGCGCGCTGCCAGTGCGAAAATCAGTTCTGGCTCCAGCGAGCCTTCGATATGGATATGCAGTTCGGCCTTCGGCATGCCGCGGACGATCGCGCGCAATTGGGGGTTCATCATGGGTGTTCCTTATAGGGTGACGATAAAAATGCTGGCTCGCGCACGCGCACGCGCGGCGCGCAGGGCCATCAGACATGCAGGCATCTTAGCGCAAGATGGCCAGCCTCACCGGCGCCCGGCCGCCGTGGCCGGCATCGGCACGCGCTGGCGAATTGTCGTATGATGGTTTAAAAGGGATACAAAGGTTCATTGAAACCGCTGAAAAATTTGATGATTTATCCAATTAAATCAACAATTTACAAACAAGTATTAAGGATATGCTGACATATCTTTTGACTTCCTGATCCTTTAGAGCAATAATTAATTTCATGGGTAATGGTAGGTGCAACAAGCGCTATCAACAGTGAAAAAAAGCCGGCTGGCCACGTCAGCACACGGCATCAAGCGCCAGTTTTTTGGTCCGGGCAATCCGGACTCGCAAAGACAGCCGGGCTTGAAACAACAATAAAAATCGGTACGGGGTACAGAAAAAATTCAGACGGCAAGCCCAGGCGAGTGCCAGGCGGGCGGCCATGGTGACTGGCAGTTCAGGTTTACATTAAAGGACATTGACATGACCATTTTTGATAACTATGCAGCACGCTACGAGCGCACCCGCGAAGAGGAAATGTCGCTCACCGAATACCTGGCCCTGTGCAAGAAGGACAAGCTGACGTACGCCAGCGCGCCCGAACGCATGCTGGCCGCCATCGGCGAGCCGCAGCTGGTCGACACGCGCAACGACACGCGCTTGTCGCGCATCTTCGCCAACAAGGTGATCAAGATCTACCCCGCCTTCCGCGAGTTCTACGGCACCGAGGAAGTCATCGAGCAAGTCGTCTCGTATTTCCGCCACGCGGCGCAAGGGCTGGAAGAACGCAAGCAGATCCTGTATCTGCTGGGGCCTGTCGGCGGCGGCAAGTCGTCCATCGCGGAAAAACTCAAATCGCTGATGGAACACGTGCCCTTCTATTGCCTGAAAGGCTCGCCCGTCAACGAATCGCCGCTGGGCCTGTTCAACGAGGAAGAGGACGGCACCATCCTGGAAGAGGATTACGGCATCCCGCGCCGCTACCTGCGCAACATCCCCAGCCCGTGGGCCGTGAAGCGGCTGCATGAATACAATGGCGATATCAACCAGTTCCGTGTCGTCAAGCGCTATCCTTCCGTACTGAAACAGATCGCCATCTCGAAAACGGAGCCGGGCGATGAAAACAACCAGGATATTTCCTCGCTGGTGGGCAAGGTCGACATCCGCAAGCTGGAAGACTATGCGCAGGACGACCCGGACGCCTACAGCTATTCGGGCGGCCTGTGCCTGGCCAACCAGGGCTTGATGGAATTCGTGGAAATGTTCAAGGCGCCCATCAAGGTCTTGCACCCGCTGCTGACGGCCACGCAGGAAGGCAACTACAAGGGCACGGAAGGTTTTGGCGCGATTCCGTTTGACGGCATCATCCTGGCCCACTCGAACGAGTCGGAATGGAAAACCTTCAAGAACAACCGCAACAACGAGGCCTTCCTTGACCGTATCTATATAGTCAAGGTGCCGTACTGCCTGCGCGTGTCCGACGAAATCAAGATCTACGACAAGCTGGTGGCCAATTCCTCGCTGGTCAAGGCCCCGTGCGCGCCCGGCACCCTGCGCATGATGGCGCAGTTCGCCATCCTGTCCCGCCTGAAAGACCCGGAAAACTCCAGCATCTTTTCGAAGATGCTCGTCTACGATGGCGAAAACCTCAAGGATACGGACCCGAAAGCCAAGTCCATGCACGAATACGTCGATTACGCGGGCGTGGACGAAGGCATGAACGGCCTGTCGACGCGCTTTGCCTTCAAGATCCTGTCGAAAGTGTTCAACTTTGACAATTCCGAAGTGGCCGCCAATCCCGTGCATCTATTATATGTACTGGAGCAGCAGGTCGAGCGCGAGCAGTTCGCGCCGGAACTCGAGCAGCGCTACTTCTCGTATATCAAGGAGCACCTGGCGCAGCGCTATGTGGAATTCATCGGCAAGGAGATCCAGACGGCTTACCTGGAAAGCTATTCGGAATACGGACAGAACATTTTCGACCGCTATGTGACGTTTGCCGATTTCTGGATACAGGACCAGGAATACCGCGATCCGGACACGGGGGAAAGTTTTGACCGCGAATCGCTGAACAATGAGCTGGAAAAGATCGAGAAACCGGCGGGCATTTCCAATCCGAAGGATTTCCGCAACGAAATCGTCAATTTCGGCTTGCGCGCGCGGGCCTCGAACGGCGGCAAGAATCCCGCCTGGACCAGTTATGAAAAGTTCCGCACCGTAATTGAAAAGAAAATGTTTTCGAATACGGAGGAATTGCTGCCCGTGATTTCCTTCAATGCCAAGGCCAGCGCCGACGATGCCAACAAGCACGCCGACTTCGTGGCCCGCATGGTGGAAAAAGGCTATACGGCCAAGCAGGTACGCCTGTTATGCGAATGGTACTTGCGCGTACGCAAGTCGTCATAGCGCGGACAGCGGAGGCGCGCTCCCGCCCGATCGGTGGCGGGGCGCGCAAGACGAGAGGCAAGGAGGCACCCTTTGACATATCTCATCGACAGGCGCTTGCAAAGCAAGAATAAATCCGCCGTCAACCGCGAGCGTTTCCTGCGGCGTTACAAGGGCCAGATCAAGGATGCCGTGGGGCGCGCCATCAAGGGGCGCTCGATCACGGACGTCGAGAATGGCGAGAAGGTCAGCATCCCCGTCAAGGACGTGGGCGAACCGTCGTTCGGCCACGCGCATGGCGGCGTGTGGGAAGTGGTCAATCCCGGCAACAAGGAATACCTGAAAGGCGACCAGATCGCCCGGCCGAAAGGCGGCGGTGGCGGCGGGCGTGGCAAGGCGGGCAATAGCGACGAGACGACGGAAGACGATTTCATCTTTGAATTGTCGCGCGAAGAATTCATGAATTATTTCTTCGAAGACCTCGAATTGCCGCACATGGTGAAAACCCAGCTGACGGCCACCACGGAATTCAAGAACCAGCGCGCCGGCTACAATATGTCGGGCACACCATCGAACATCCACGTGCTGCGCTCCCTGCGCGGCGCACTGGGGCGGCGCATCGCCGTCGGCGGCGGCGCCCGCAAGCAGCTGGCGCAGGCCGAGGAAGACCTGGCGGCCCTGCTGCACGAAGGCGCGCCCGACAGCGACCCGCTCGTCACGGAACTGCGCCGCCTGATCCACCACCTGCACACGCGCCTGCTGGCCATTCCCTTCATCGACCCGTTCGACTTGCGCTACAGCAACCGCATCAAGGTGCCCAAGCCGATGACGCAGGCCGTCATGTTCTGCATCATGGACGTCTCCGGTTCCATGGACGAATCGCGCAAGGACACGGCCAAGCGCTTCTTCATCCTCTTGTATCTGTTCCTCAAGCGCGCCTACGACAAGATCGAGGTCGTCTTCATCCGCCACCATACGGCGGCGGCCGAAGTGGACGAGCATGAATTCTTCAATTCGCGCGAGTCGGGCGGCACCGTCGTGTCCTCGGCGCTGCACTTGCTCAACACCATCATCGACGAACGCTATGGCGCCGGGCAATGGAACAGCTATGTGGCGCAGGCCTCCGACGGCGACAACTGGGACAACGATTCCGTGCTGTGCCGCCAGTTGCTGATCAACACCATCATGCCCAAGGTGCAGTACTACACCTACGTCGAGATCACGGACGGCCCGCAGCAAAACCTGTGGGAGCAATACGCGGGCGTGCTCGACCATCACGCCCATTTCGCCATGCAAAAGATCGTCACGCCGGCCGATATCTATCCGGTCTTCCGCGAACTGTTCAAGAAACAGGTGAAATGATGAGTGCAGCCTTTGACCGCGCCAGCAACACCCCGGGCGAGCCGTTCGAGCGCCTGCGCCACCCGAACGCCCTGCCCGAGCAGTCGGAATGGACGTTCGAACTGATCGAGCAAATCCACGAGGAAATCCGCAGAGTGGCGAAACAGTTTGGCCTCGACACCTATCCGAACCAGCTGGAAATCATTACGGCCGAGCAGATGATGGATGCCTACACCTCGGTGGGCATGCCCGTGTCCTACAACCACTGGTCGTTCGGCAAGCACTTTCTATCCACCGAGAAAAGCTACAAGCGGGGCCAGATGGGCCTGGCCTACGAGATCGTCATCAACTCGAACCCGTGCATCGCCTATTTAATGGAGGAAAACAGCCTGACCATGCAATCGCTGGTGATCGCGCATGCGGCCTACGGCCATAACTCCTTCTTCAAGGGCAATTACCTGTTCCGCGCCTGGACGGATGCGGACGCCATCATCGACTATATGGTGTTTGCCAAGAATTACATTGCCGAGTGCGAACAGCGCCATGGCGTCGATGCCGTGGAACTGCTGCTCGACTCATGCCACGCCATCCAGAACTATGGCGTGGACCGCTACAAGCGCCCGGCGAAGCTGTCGATGGCGAAGGAATATGCGCGCCAGAAAGAGCGCGAAGCCTATGTGCAGTCGCAGATCAACCAGCTGTGGCGCACCCTGCCCCGGCGCGACGAAGACGAGGAAGAGGACGAGCAGCGCAAGGCCGCGCCCCGCTTTCCGCCCGAACCCGAGGAAAACCTGCTGTACTTCATAGAGAAGTACGCGCCGCTGCTGGAACCGTGGCAGCGCGAGATGGTGCGCATCGTGCGCAAAATTTCCCAGTATTTCTACCCGCAGCGGCAAACCCAGGTCATGAACGAGGGCTGGGCCACCTTCTGGCACTACACGATATTGAACCAGCTGTATGACGAAGGCGTGGTGGGCGACGGCTTCATGATGGAATTTCTGAAAAGCCATACCAACGTCGTCTACCAGCCGCCCATCGACAGCCCCTATTACAGCGGCATCAATCCGTATGCGCTGGGTTTTGCCATGATGAGCGACATTCGCCGCATCTGCGAGCACCCGACGGACGAAGACCGCGCCTGGTTCCCCGACATGGCCGGCAGCGACTGGCGCAAGAGCCTGGACTTTGCCATGCGCAATTTCAAGGATGAAAGCTTCATCGCCCAGTATCTGTCGCCGCGCCTGATCCGCGAATTCCACTTCTTTGCCGTGCTCGACGATGACAAGAATGAAAAGCTGGCCATTTCCGCCATCCACGACGATGCCGGCTACCGCTACGTGCGCCAGCAACTGGCGGAGCAGTACAACCTGGGCAACCGCGAGCCGAACATCCAGGTCTGGTCCGTCAATACGCGCGACGACCGCGCCCTGACCCTGCGCCACACGCAGTTCCAGCGCCGTCCCCTGAACCAGCAGGCGGCCGAGGTGCTCAAGCACGTGGCGCGGCTGTGGGGCTTCGATGTGCACCTCGATACGGTCGACCCGCAAGGGGTCGTCCTGGGCACCTTGAATTGCCGACGGGAAAAACGTAACCGGCGCGATGACCCGCTTGTCCGGCCATGAAATGATTTGTTGATAATAATCAATGGCAAGAATATAAGCGCTTCCTATGCCTGTATAGGAATTCCGTATGGCCTGGCGGCGTCGAAACAGCCGCCGGGAGCGCCTTTTTTGACCTGGATAAAGTCCGTTCCGCACCCGTTTGGTGCGCGCGTGCCGCTAAGTGGTCTGGTTCCGAGCTAAAACATTTCCCAAAAGAAAGATTTTTCTCCAAATTTAGCAGTTTCCATATTGAATATCACGAAATATAATTCCGCCAGATAGGCACATCGGAGAACTTAGCAGCGGTCGCCCAAAACGGCTGTAAAAAACCGATAAGACCGCCTTTTTTTCTGTCCGAAAGCGTGCAAAGATGACATAAGCAAGTACGTTTTCAGGGCGCAAAAGCGCCAAAAATTTAACCGGTTTTAGGCGTTAAAAATCTGTGTAAAATAAAGAATTCGTATGTATAATTCGGCGACGTCCCGGATACGGCTGGAGCTTTGTGTCGTCATTTTGGGGTTCAGTTGCAAGACAAGAGATGGTATTTGGAGAAAGCAGGCATGAATTTTTCGAACGAGAAAAGTCCCAAGAACTACACAGGCATCACTATCGTTGTCCTGCTGCACGTTCTCGCGGCTTACGGGATCGTGACGGGCTTGGGCAAGCGGTTAGTCACCAAAATGATGGAACCGGTTGAAACCAAGATTATCGAGGAAGTCAAACCGCCTCCACCGAAGGATCTTCCACCGCCACCACCGCCGCCAGAAATGAAAGCGCCACCGCCGCCATTCATTCCGCCAGTCGAGGTGAACGTGCAGCAGCCGCCGCCACAGCAGAACGTGATTGCAAATGCGACGACCGTGAAACCAGCCACGAATGTATTGACGCCGCCATCGCCGCCTGCACAGCCTGCGCCAACTCCTGGACCAGCCAAATCGGTGCGTACACCGGCCGTGGTTGACTTCAGTGTCTGCGAAAAACCGGCTTATCCAAAGTCGTCGCAGCGCAACGAGGAAACCGGTGTGGTGACACTGTCGTTCCTGATCGGTGTAGACGGCAAGGTCGCTGATTCGAAGATCGTGAAGTCCAGCGGCTTCAGAGACCTGGACAAAGCCGCGGTGCAAGGTATCAGCCGCTGTACATTTAAGCCGGCAACAGTTGACGGCAAGCCGGAACAAGGCTGGCAGCAAATGCAATACGTTTGGTCGCTGGATTAAAACCCGAGACAGTTATCCCCTGTCTCACACTATGATTTCGTTGTCATTACGTTCAGCGATCTGTTATTTTTAATTTTGGAGGAAGCATGTTTAAGAATACCCGTTTGTCCGCATTTTTTGCCGCGGTTCTGTTGTCCGTTACCGCCACTACCGCTCTGGTAGCAGCTCCGGCATTCGCTGACGCGCCAGCATCGGCTGCCGCTTCGGCTCCTGCGGCAGACGCTGCACCAGCACCAGTTGCAGCAGATGCAGCCGCTCCAGCAGCAGACGCAGCAGCAACTCCAGCCGCTGATGCAGCAGCTCCAGCCAAAACCGAAGAAGTGCACAACCCGTTCGGCCTGCAAGCAGTGTGGGACGGCGGCTTCGTGCCACGCGCCACCCTGATCATCATGGTCATCATGTCGATCGGTACCTGGTACATCATCATCACCAAGCTGATCGATCAAATGAAGATCTTCAAGCAAGCTAAAGAAGCCGCTGCCAAATTCTGGAAAGCGCCTTCGATCGCTGCTGGTTCGGCAACCCTGGAAGAAGGTTCGCCATTCCGCTTCATCGCTGAATCGGGCACCAAGGCAACGGCTCACCATGACGGCGCCCTGCTGGAACAAATCGATCTGTCGACCTGGGTGACGATGTCGATCCAGCGCGCTTCGGACAAAGTGCAATCGCGTCTGCAAGATGGCCTGTCGTTCCTGGCAACCGTTGGTTCGACCGCACCGTTTATCGGTCTGTTCGGTACCGTTTGGGGTATCTACAACGCACTGACCGCTATCGGCATGACCGGTAACGCATCGATCGACAAAGTTGCAGGTCCAGTTGGTGAAGCACTGATCATGACCGCTTTCGGTCTGCTGGTCGCTGTTCCTGCCGTTCTGGGTTACAACTGGTTGGTTCGTCGTAACAAAACCGCAATGGAAGACATCCGCTCGTTCAGCGCCGACGTTCACTCGGTTCTGGTTTCCGGCGTAATGTCCACCAGCGAAGCTGGCCGTGCTGCCGGCGCTAAAAAGATCGGATAAGTCATGTCGATGTCCGTCGGCTCCGACAGCGGAGAACAAGATCAGGTAATGTCAGAAATCAACACGACGCCGCTTGTCGACATCATGTTGGTTTTGCTGATCATTTTCTTGATTACGAGTCCGGTTGTCCTCAAGCTGCAGAAAATCGATCTGCCGATTGAGACGAACCAAGCCCTGCAAACCAAGCCGCAAAACGTTAACATCGTTGTTAACAAGGATGGCGAGATTTACCTGGGCCAGACCAGACTGAAAGACACGAACGAGCTGTTCGATTATCTTAAAGTTGAAGCAGTGAAAGTACCGCAGCCGGAAGTACACGTTCGTGGCGACCAAGAAACACGCTACGAATCGATCGGCCGGGTTATTTACACGACCCAACGTGCCGGGATCCAGAAGGTCGGCTTCATCACCGAACCACCTGACAAGAGCTGATAGCGACTGACAGCGGCGCCCCGGCAACACGGGGGCGCCACTGAAGGAAGCTTGCCGGGCGGCAGTTTTGCCCGGTGCTTCGTTGGACTTCTTAAAGGAAACACTATGAGTATGAATGTCGGTTCGGGAAGCGCAGCAGGCGCGGATCCGGAACCAATGATGGAACTGAACATGACGCCCCTCATCGACGTGATGCTGGTGCTGATTATCATGTTGATCATCACGATTCCTAAGCAAAACCACTCGGTGAACCTGAACATGCCGGTCGGCACCCCGCCGCCACCGACAACCGAACCAGTGGTCGTCACGATCGATGTCGATTTTGATGGCACTATCTTGTGGGACAATCAGGTCGTACCTGATCGTAATACGCTGGAAGCCAAGCTGAGCAACGTTGCTGCGCAAGCAGACCAGCCAGAAGTGCATCTGCGTCCTAACAAGCTGGTGGAATACAAAGTCGTCGCCGGTGTGATGGCGTCGGCGCAGCGTCTGGGCGTGACCAAAATCGGTCTGGTCGGCAACGAGCAATTCCAGTAAGCTGTAGCAATCAGGTTATCTTTACATCCGAATAGGCAGGACTTCCTGCCTATTCGCTTTTTACTGAAAGACTTTCTCATGTCCAAGTTTCGTCTCGCTCATCTCGGCCTCGTCATGGCCGCTATCGGTTTTACCGCAGCAACTCCTGTAATCGGCCTGGGCTCGCTGGCATATGCCGCGGACACCGTGCGCGCCGAAGTCGGCAAGCCACTGCAAGAAGCACAAAAACTCGCTAGCAGCGGCAAAAACAAGGAAGCGCTGGCCAAACTGCGTGAAGCAGACAGCGTTGGCGGCAAGACCGCCTTTGAAAGCTACCAGATCGAACGCGTACGCGCTTCGGCCGCCGCCGCCGCTGGCGACAACGGCACCGCCATCAAGGCGTTTGAAGCCGTCATCAATTCCGGCCGCCTGAGCGCCGCCGAAGCCCCGAAATTCACGCAAGCGCTGGCAGGCATGTACTACCGCGCCAAGGACTGGCCGAACACCATCACCTGGATCAAACGCTCGCTGAAAGACCGCGAAGATCCACAGATGCGCGAACTGCTGATCCAGACCTACTACGTCAGCGGCAACTACGCCGAAGCGGCAAAAGAGCTGCAAGCGCGCGGCGGCAACTCGGAAGCAAGCCTGCAAATGCTGGCCAACATCCAGATGAAGCAAAACGACAAGGGCGGCTACGTCGCCACCCTGGAAAAACTGGCATCGAGCTATCCGAAAACCAGCTACTGGGCCGACCTGCTGAACCGCGTTTCGGGCAAACCTGGCTTCTCGCAACGCCTGGGCCTGGACGTCCAGCGCCTGCGCCTGGCTAACGGCCTGTTCAGCAAGCCTTCCGAATACATGGAAATCAGCCAGCTGGCCCTGCAAGCAGGCAATCCTGGCGAAGCGTTGAGCATCATCGAGCAAGGCTACAAAAAAGGCGTGCTGGGTACCGGCGCCGATGCAGCCCGTCACCAGCGCCTGAAAGACCTGGCCCTGAAAACCCAGGCCGACCTGAAAGCCAGCGCGGCCAAGTCGGAAGCGGAATACGTCAAGAACAAGGACGCCGACAGCTTAAGCAAGCTGGGCTTCGCCCTCGTCTACGACGGTCAGGCGGAAAAGGGCCTGGGCTTGATGAACGACGCCGTGAAATTGGGCACCGCCAAGTATGCGGAAGAAGCCAAGCTGCATCTGGGCATCGCTTACATCCACGCTGGCAAGAAGTCCAACGCCACGACGGCACTCAAAGCCGTCAAGGGCACGGATGGCGCGGCAGACCTGGCCCGTTACTGGACGTTAATGAATAAATAAGACAACATCCTCCGGGAGTTGTAGGCAGCTAGTCGAGTGCCACCCAAAAGCGTTGCCAGCACACCCGCCGGCAACGCTTTTTATCATTTCAGCAGGGAAATTACCCCTGCGGCCGCCCTGCCGGGTGTGCATCCCTGAAACAGTCCGTATAATCCCCCTTTTGGCACAGTTTTTCATCAGATTCCTATGAAGGTATTCCGCGGACTTCCCAATGCCCAGGCACGAGCGCCTTGCGCTCTGACCATCGGCAATTTTGACGGTGTCCACATCGGCCATCAGGCCTTGCTGGCGCGCGTGCGCGAAGCTGCCACCGAGCTCGGCATCGAAGCGGCCGTGATGACGTTCGAACCGCACCCGCGCGAATTCTTCGCGCAGCGCGCGGGCGACCTGTCCAAAGCCCCGCAGCGCATCGCCAACCTGCGCGACAAGCTGCAATCGCTGGACGACGCCGGCATCGACCGTGTCGTCGTCGAGCACTTCAGCGCCCAGTTCGCCGCCTTGACGCCGCAGGAATTCACGGAAAAAGTCCTCGTCGACGGCTTGCACGTGAAATGGCTGATGGTCGGCGACGACTTTTGCTATGGCGCCCGGCGCGCCGGCGACGTGGCCATGCTGCAGGAAGCGGGCCGCCAATATGGTTTCCACGTAGAAACATTGCCTACCGTGATGAACGGCAGCACGCGTATCTCGTCGTCGGCCGTGCGCCTGGCCCTGGCTGCCGGCGATTTCCCGCTGGCCACGCAGTTGCTGGGTCATCCGTACGCCATTTCCGGCCACGTGATCCACGGCCAGAAGCTGGGCCGCACGCTCGGTTTCCCCACCCTGAACCTGCGCGTGGCGCACCGCCCCGCCCTGTCCGGCATCTTCATCGTGCAAGTGCATGGCCTGGGGCCGGCACCGCTGCCGGCCGTGGCCAGCCTTGGGGTGCGCCCCACCGTCGATGACAGCGGCCGCGTGCTGCTGGAAGTGCATCTGTTCGATTTCAATCAGTCCTGCTACGGCAAGCTGGTGCGCGTGGAATTTTTGGAAAAGCTGCGCGACGAAGAGAAATACGACGATTTGCCCACTTTGACGGCCGCCATCGAGCGCGACTCGAACCAGGCACGCGCCTATTTTACGCAGCGCCGCAGCGCCATTACCGCCACCGACCGAATTTGACCCCGGCCAACTCCGCCGCCTGGCGGCGCCCGCCGCCGCCACACACCTGCTGCAAAACATCTACACCATACAAGTAAAGAAGACTATGTCCGATCAAAACAAGCCAGCCACGCCCAAGCAAAACAAGAAGCCTGAAAGCAAATACCCGGTCAACATGACGGAAACCCCATTCCCGATGCGCGGCGACATGGCCAAGCGCGAGCCGCAATGGGTGCAGCAATGGCAAGACAAGAAAATCTACGAGCGCGTGCGCAAGGCCGCCGCCGGCCGTCCGAAATTCATCCTGCACGACGGCCCGCCGTACGCGAATGGCGACATCCACCTGGGCCACGCCGTCAACAAGATCCTCAAGGATATGGTCGTCAAGTCGCGCTCGCTGTCCGGTTTCGACGCGCCATACGTACCGGGCTGGGATTGCCACGGCATGCCGATCGAGATCCAGATCGAAAAACTGCACGGCAAGAACCTGCCGACTGCCGAAGTGCTGGAAAAGGCGCGCGCCTACGCCAATGTGCAGGTCGAGCGCCAGAAAAAAGACTTCATCCGCCTCGGCGTGCTGGGCGAGTGGGACAACCCGTATTTGACCATGGCGCACGGCAATGAAGCCGACGAATTGCGCGCGCTGGGCAAGCTGCTGGAAAAAGGCTATGTGTACCGCGGCCTGAAGCCCGTCAACTGGTGCTTCGACTGCCAGTCGGCGCTGGCCGAGGCGGAAGTGGAATACGCGGAAAAACGCGATCCCGCCATCGACGTCGGGTTCAAGTTCGCCGAGCCGGAAAAACTGGCAGCCGCCTTCGGCCTGCCATCGCTGCCGACCGATAACGGTTTCATCGTCATCTGGACCACGACGCCGTGGACCATCCCGTCGAACCAGGCGCTGAACGTGCACCCGGAAGTCAAATATGCGCTGGTGAAGACCGAGCGCGATGGCCAGCCTTTGCTGCTGATCCTGGCGCAAGACCTGGTCGTGGCCAGCCTGGCGCGCTTCAAGTTAGAGGGCACGACGATCGCCACTTGCGACGGCGCGGCCCTGGCCGGCATCAGCTTCCGCCACCCGCTGCATGCTTCCGACGCGTTCTACGACCGTTTGTCGCCGTTGTACCTGGCCGAATACGTGACCACGGAAAGCGGCACCGGCGTGGTGCACTCGGCGCCAGCCTACGGCCTGGACGACTTCATCTCGTGCAAGGCGCACGGCATGAAAGACGACGACATCATCAAGCCCGTCATGGGCGACGGCAAGTTCGCCTCGACCCTGCCCCTGTTCGGCGGCATGACCATCTGGGAAGCGTCGAAACCGATCTGCAACGCCCTGCGCGAAGCGGGTGCCTTGTTCGAAGTCAAGATGTTCGACCACAGCTACATGCATTGCTGGCGCCATAAGACGCCGATCATCTACCGCGCCACCTCGCAATGGTTCGCCGGCATGGACGTGACGCCGAAAGACGGCGGCGCGACCCTGCGCGAGACGGCCTTGAAAGGCATCGCCGACACCGAGTTCTTCCCGGACTGGGGCCAGGCGCGCCTGCATGGCATGATCGCCAACCGCCCTGACTGGACCCTGTCGCGCCAGCGCCAGTGGGGCGTGCCGATGGCCTTCATCGTGCACAAGGAAACGGGTGACCTGCATCCGCGCACGCCGGAACTGCTGGAGCAAGTGGCCAAGCTGATCGAAAAGGACGGCATCGAGGCATGGCAGGCGCTGGATCTGAAAGACCTGATCGGCGACGAAGCGGCCATCTACGCCAAGAACAAGGACACGCTGGACGTGTGGTTCGATTCCGGCGCCACGCACCAGACGGTGCTGGGCGGTCCGCAAGGCCACGGTTCGCACTCGACGCAGCTGCAATTCCCGGCCGACCTGTACCTGGAAGGCTCGGACCAGCATCGCGGCTGGTTCCACTCGTCCCTGCTGGTGTCGTCGATGCTGAACGGCCGTCCACCGTACAAGGCCCTGCTGACGCACGGTTTCACGGTCGATGGCGAAGGCAAGAAGATGTCCAAGTCGCTGGGCAACACCCTGGCGCCGCAAAAGATCTCGGACACCCTGGGCGCGGACATCCTGCGCCTGTGGATCGCCTCGACCGACTACACGGGCGAGCTGTCGATCTCCGACGAAATCCTGAAACGCGTGACGGAATCGTATCGCCGCATCCGCAATACCCTGCGCTTCCTGCTGGCCAATACGTCGGACTTCAATCCGGCCACGGATGCCGTGCCGGTGGCGGAGATGTTCGAAATCGACCGTTATGCGCTGGCCAACATGGCATCGCTGCAAACGCAGATCGAGAACAACTACGCGCGCTACGAATTCCACCCGGTCGTCTCGAAGCTGCAGACGTACTGCTCGGAAGACCTGGGCGGCTTCTACCTGGACATCCTGAAGGACCGTTTGTACACCTCCGGCCTGACGTCGCACGCGCGCCGTTCCGCGCAAACGGCCCTGTGGCACATCACGCAAAGCCTGCTGCGCCTGATGGCCCCGGCCCTGTCGTTCACGGCCGAAGAAGCATGGGCCGTCTTCGCCGGACCGGAAGCGTATGCCGCCAGCGATGAAACCATCTTCACGCAAACCTGGTGGCAGCTGCCGGCAGTAGCGGATGCGGCCGATCTGCTGGAGAAATACACGGCCCTGCGCGCCGTGCGCACGCACGTGACGAAACAGCTGGAAGACTTGCGCACCTCGGGCGCCATCGGTTCGTCGCTGCAGGCGGAACTGACGATCAAGGCCGCGCCGATGAAGTACAAGCTGTTGACCACCCTCGGCGACGACTTGAAGTTCGTCTTCATCACCTCGCAGGCAACGGTGGCCGAAGTGGCTGACGAAGCGGCCGAGGAAGTGGTCGTGGCCGCGTCGACGGCGCCGAAGTGCGAGCGCTGCTGGCACTACCGTGCGGACGTGGGCACGGACGCCGCGCATGCTACCCTGTGCGGCCGCTGCGTCAGCAATCTGTTTGGCGCGGGCGAGAAACGCCGCTTCGCATAAAACGGCGCGGGACAGCTTCCTGCGCCGCTTCCCACCGCCGCTGCCCGCAAGGGCAACGGCGGCATTATCTTCCCTGGAAAAATATGGCCACTAAAAACCGTTTTTCATCGAAATCGTCATCCTCGGCGTCGCTCGTGCCCTGGCTGGGCATTGCCGCCATCGTCATCCTGTTCGACCAGATCACCAAGATCACGATCCTGAAGACCTTCCGCTATGCGCAAGAGATGGTCATCACCTCGTATTTCAACCTGGTGCTCGCGTATAACAAGGGCGCCGCGTTCAGCTTCCTGTCCGACCAGGGCGGCTGGCAGCGCTATTTCTTCACCGGCATCGCCCTGGCGGCCGCCGTCTACATCATCTATCTGCTGAAAAAGCACGCCGGCCAGCGCATGTTTTGCTGGGCCCTGGCGCTGATCCTGGGCGGTGCGCTGGGCAACGCCATCGACCGCCTGGTCTACGGCCACGTGGTCGACTTCCTCGACTTCCACTGGAAAAGCTGGGGCCATTTCCCCGCTTTCAATATCGCCGACAGCGCCATCTGCATCGGCGCGGCCCTGTTCATCATCGATGAACTGCGCCGGGTAAACAAATAAACACGCAGGAGAACGGCATGGAATTGTCCGGCAAAAAAATCGTCCTGGGACTGTCAGGCGGCGTCGCCTGCTACAAGGCGGCGGAACTGTGCCGCGCGCTGACAAAGGCCGGCGCCTCGGTGCAAGTGGTGATGACGGATGCGGCCAGCCACTTCATCACGGCCGTCACGATGCAGGCCTTGTCCGGCCACCCCGTGCACACGAGCCAGTGGGATGCACGCATCGCCAACAACATGGCGCATATCGATCTGACGCGCCATGCGGACGCCATCCTGATCGCGCCGTGTTCGGCCGATTTTCTGCGCAAGCTCGCGCACGGCGTGTGCGACGACCTGCTGTCGACCCTGTGCCTGGCCCGTCCCGCCCACCTGCCCCTGCTCGTGGCACCGGCCATGAACGTGGAAATGTGGCAGAACCCCGCCACGCAACGCAATGTGCAGCAGTTGCGCGACGACGGCATCAAGCTGTTCGGCCCGGCCGCGGGCGAACAGGCGTGCGGCGAAACGGGCCTGGGCCGCATGCTGGAACCGGAGCAATTGCTGACGGAGCTGATCGCCGCCTTCCAGCCGAAAGTCCTGGCGGGCAAGCGCGTGCTGGTCACGGCCGGTCCCACCTTCGAAGCCATCGACCCCGTGCGCGGCATCACCAATCTGTCCTCGGGCAAGATGGGCTATGCGGTGGCGCGCGCGGCGCGCGAAGCGGGCGCCGAGGTACTGCTCATTTCCGGCCCCACGGCGCTGGACGCGCCGTTCGGCGTGCGCCGCATCGACGTGCAAAGCGCGCAGCAGATGCACGATGCGGTGCTGGCCCACGTCGACGGCCAGCATGTCTTCGTCGCCGTGGCCGCCGTGGCCGACTGGAGAGTCGCCAACGCCAGCGAACAAAAGATGAAAAAGCAGGCCGACGGCTCCGTGCCAGAACTGCAGTTCGCGCAAAACCCCGACATCCTCGCCACCGTGGCGGCACGCACCAACCTGGCCGGCTATCCCTACTGCGTGGGCTTTGCCGCCGAATCGGAAAACCTGGTGGAATTCGGCTCGACCAAGCGCGAGAAAAAGGGCATCCCCCTCCTCGTCGGCAATATCGGCCAGAACACCTTTGGCCAGGACGACAACACCATCATCCTCTTCGACGAGGAAGGCCATACCGTGCTGCCGCGCGCCTCGAAACTGAACCTGGCGCGCCAGCTGATTTCGGAAATCTCGAAGCGCATTGCCAAGAATTCGCTGCTCAAATAATCCCTTTAAACGACTTAGCTTAGTTAGTTAGATTCATGAAAAATATCGACATCAAGATCCTCGACGCCCGCATGAAAGAACTGCTGCCGGCCTACGCCACACCGGGCAGCGCCGGCCTCGATTTGCGCGCCTGCATCGACGAGGCGATCACCATCGAAGCCGGCCAGACCGTGCTCATTCCCACCGGCCTGGCCATCCACATCGGCGACCCGTCGTATGCGGCCATGATTTTGCCGCGCAGCGGCATGGGCCACAAAAACGGCATCGTATTGGGGAATCTGGTAGGCTTGATCGACTCCGATTACCAGGGCCAGCTGATGGTATCGACCTGGAACCGGGGCCAGAGCGCTTTCACGCTCAATCCCATGGAACGCCTGGCGCAACTGATTATCGTGCCGGTGCTGCAAGTGGGCTTTAACGTCGTCGAGGAATTCGGCGACAGCGAACGCGGTGTTGGCGGTTTCGGCAGCACCGGAAAACATTAACAGCGACTGACAAACCGTAGCGAGCGGATGTGAGTTGTGGCTGAGAAGCAGAGCTGTGCGAATGCACAGTGAGCATCGGAGGCCGCAAATCGCGCCGCGCAGTAGGTTTTGTCAGGAGCTACACGAAGGAATAGTCCATGCCAGGTTTCCGCCATCTGATCCCAGCCCCAACTTCGCTGCGCCGATTGGCTACTCCCCTCCTGCTGGCCAGTGCGGCCATCCTCGCCGGCTGCACCACGCCGGCCACGAATGTCAGCGGTCCGTTCAACGTCGTGCCGGCGCCCGATGCGCCCGCGCCGACGGCGCAGCAAAAGGCGGCGCAGGAAGAACTGGTGAAGATGGTGGCGCTGCAGGACCGCCTGTCGAAAGTCTCGGCGCCCCTGCTGATCAACAATGCGGACCTGTGCAAGACGTATGCGCGCAACCTGCTGGGCTTCACGGCGCAGAACAAGTATTCCTACCCTGGCATCTATGCCGACGCGGCGCAGGCAGCCCTCGGCTACGGCGAACAGATGCAGGTCTCCGGCGTCTTGCCGGGCAGCGGCGCCGCCCGCGCCGGCTTGCGCAAGGGCGACGGCTTGCTGGCCGCCGAAGGCAAGCCGCTGCCGGCCGGCCCGAAAGCGGAAGGCCCGTTCGGCGCCATCGTCGGCCCGCTGGCTTCGAAAAGCGCGAGCCTGAACATGACCATCGCCCGCGACGGCCAGCAGCAAGACCTCAAAATTCCCGTCACGCGCGCCTGCGCCTTCCGCGTCGCCCTGGGCAATGCGGACAATATCAATGCCTACTCGGACGGCGGACGCATCATGCTCACGCGCGGCATGGTCAATGCGGCGCAAAACGACGAAAGCATCGCCTTCGTGATCGCCCGCGAAATGGCGCACAACATCCTCGACCACGCGCGCAGCCAGCGCTCGGCCGGGACGGCCGGCAGCATCATCGACAGCCTGGGCGCCGTGCAGCCCGACGTGTCGATGCTGACGGGCGCGGCCGGCATCAAGGCCATGCCGCAGGAACTCGACGTGCAAGCCGACACCCTGGCCATCTACCTGCTGGCGCGCGCCGGCTACAACGTCGACAACGCCGCCCGCTTCTGGCAGCGCCTGGCCACGCAAGTGCCGGCCACGGTCGCCAATGGCTACACGGCCCTGCACCCGGGCACCAACTCGCGCATGGCCGCCGTCAACCGCGCCGTCATCGACGTGCGCGCCAAGCAGGCGGCGAAGAAGCCGATCAAGCCCTAGGCCTGATCAACAAAGGAGGCGCCTGACAAAACCAAGTTTGGTCAGGCGCCGGGGAAGTTCGGGAAATAGGTGCCCATGATCCAGGTCAGGGCGCCGCAAAATACCACCGCCAGGAACAGGGCGATGAGCAGTTTGCCAAACTTGGGAATGCCGTCGTCTTGCGTTTTTTGGTCGTTCGACATGAAAACTCTCCGCAGGCTGTTGGAGAGCGTAGTATAGCCACAATATTGAAAAATATTCCATACTTTGCCGCCTACCTGCGGCTTTCCTTTCGCGGCCCATGGACAGCATCGACCTTGAAGTTCTGAAAACCAGCGCCGCCTGGCTCGCCGCCGGCCACCGCTGCGAACTCGTCACCGTCATCAAGACCTGGGGTTCCAGCCCCCGCCCCGTGGGCGCCACCCTGGCCATCTGTGACGATGGCACGGTGGTCGGTTCCGTTTCCGGCGGCTGCATCGAAGATGACCTGATCGACACCGTGCGCGTGCACGGCATCGTGCGCACGCAGCCGGACATCGTCAGCTACGGCATCAGCGCCGACGAGGCGCACCGCTTCGGCCTGCCCTGCGGCGGCACCATCGAACTGGCCATCGAACCGCTGCATGCGGACAGCAAGGTGGCAGAACTGCTGGCGCGCCTGGAAGCGCATGAACTGGTCGAGCGCCGCCTCGATCTCGATACCGGCACCGTCACCCTGCAGCGCGCTACGCCGGGCGCCGTGCTGTCCCTGGAAGACGGCGTGCTCACCACGCAGCACGGTCCGCGCTGGCGCTTGCTGATCATCGGTGCCAGCCAACTGTCGCGCTTCGTGGCGCAGATCGCCACGGCCATGGATTACCACGTCATCGTCTGCGACCCGCGCGAAGAATACCGGGGCGGCTGGAACGTGCCCGGCGTGCCCCTGCTGCACGCCATGCCGGACGACCTCGTGCTCGAACTCAAACTCGACAGCCGCAGCGCCGTCGTCGCCCTCACGCACGACCCCAAGCTCGATGACCTGGCCCTGATGGAAGCGCTGAAATCGCCCGCGTTTTACGTGGGCGCCATCGGCTCGCGCGCGAATAACGCCAAGCGCCGCGAACGGCTGCTGCAGTTCGACGTCAGCACGGAACAACTGGCGCGCCTGCATGGTCCCATCGGCCTGTACATCGGCAGCAAGACGCCGGCCGAAATCGCCATCTCCATCCTGGCCGAACTGACGGCCGTAAAAAATGGCGTTCCCGACGCGCTGCAGATCCAGCACGCGGCGGCACTTAGCCCGCCCACCACCGACATCTGCGCGCGCTAAGGCACGAAGCAAGAAACGCGGTGCGCCCGCATCGCCTCCCTGATACCGTCCCTGACTTTGGCCCCCCACCATGACCCTGCTGCACTGGACCCTCCCCCTGCCCGCCGGCTACCGCCGCGACGACGTCATCACCTTCCACAGCCGTGATACGGAAGCCGTGGCGGAGCAAGTCACGCCGGCAGGACTGCGCAAGGGCATCCTGATGCAAGGCGTGCCGGTCGTGCTGGATGTGGCCTTCACGAACGATGCCGCCTTCTGCCGCGCCGAGATCGACGGCGATGGCGTTGGCGACCTTGAAACACCACTGCACGGCGCCTTGTTGAACATCCTCGGCCTGCGCATCGATCCGCAGCCGTTCGCGCAACTGGCGGCCAATGACCCGCTGCTGGCGCCCTTGGTCAGCGTCAATCCAGGCCTGCGCATCGTGCAATCGGCCAGCCCCTTCGAAGCGCTGACCTGGGCCATCATCGGCCAGCAGATCAACCTGCCGTTCGCCATCGCCCTGCGCCGCACCTTCATCTTGCAGGCCGGACTCCGGCACGCCAGCGGCTTGTGGTGCTACCCCGAAGCGCGCGACGTGACGCGGCTATCCGTCGAGGACTTGACCAGCCGCAAATTCTCGCGCGCCAAGGCGGAAACCGTGCTGCGCCTGGCCCATCTCGTCAACGATGGGGAACTGTCGCTGGAGCTGCCGCCCTCCGGCGACGTGGCGGCGATGTCGCAGGCGCTGCTGGCCGTGAAGGGCATCGGCCCGTGGACCGTCAACTACGCGCTGCTGCGCGGCTACGGCTATGCCGACTGCTCGCTGCACGGCGACGTGGCCATCCGCGCCGCGCTGCAAAAGCTGCTCGGCGAAGTAACGAAGCCGGACATGGCGCGCACGGAACAATGGCTGCGCCAGTATGCGCCGCACCGCACCATGGCGGCGGCCCACCTGTGGGCCAGCCTGCATCCAAAAAATAATCCGCCAGCGCGGGAATAAACGGCGGGCGGCACGCGTCTATCCCTTGCAAGCCCCCAAAACCTCAAGGAGACCATCATGCGCTTTACCACTTTCGCCGCCACCGCCCTGTTCACCGCCTTGTCCGCCCCGCTGGCCTTCGCCGCCGACGTCATGCCCGCCAACGGCATGCTGGTCAACGCCAGCGGCATGACCGTCTACGTGTTCGACAAGGATGTCGCCGACAGCGGCAAGAGCGCCTGCAGCGGCGGCTGCCTGGTGGTCTGGCCCGCCGTCATCGCCACCGAAGCGGCGCCCGCCGCGCCATATGGCAGCATCAAGCGCGAAGACAACGGCGCCATGCAGCTGACCTACAAGGGCAAGCCTCTTTACCTGTACAAGGAAGACAAGAAGCCGGGCGACGTGGCCGGCGACAATGTCAAGAACGTGTGGCACGTCGTCAAGCCATAACAAAGCTGCGCCGCCATGACTGCGTTCGACGACAGCCGCCAGCTGCAAGCGTGCCTGCCCGGCCTGCGCCGCTATGCGCGCGCGCTGGCGGGCACCCTGCACGCGGACGACCTGGTGCAGGACACCGTGGAGCGGGCCTGGCGCAAGCTCGATCAGCGGCAGCGCGGCGGCGAGATGCGGCCCTGGCTGTTTTCCATCATGCACAACCTGCACGTGGATCAATTGCGCCGCCCCGGCCTGGCGCTGCAGGAGCTCGACGACGACGCCCTGCTGCCCGCGCCTGAACACGCGCCGGGACAGACCATCGCCATCGGCGAAATGGATGCGGCGCTGGCCCGTTTGCCGCTGGGGCAGCGCGAAGTGATCCTGCTCGTCGCGCTGGAACAGATGCCGTACGAGCAGGTGGCGGCCACCCTGGACATCCCCGTCGGCACCGTGATGTCGCGCTTGTCGCGCGGGCGCGAGCGGCTGCGCGAACTGCTCGACGGCCGCCCCGTTGGCAACCATGGCGCCCCCACCCTGAAAGTCGTGAAATGACAACGCAAGCCATCAGCGAAGCGCAATTGCACGCCCTGGCCGACGGCGTCCTGCCCGAGGAACAGCGCGCGGCCATCGACGACCACCTGCGCGCGCATCCAGAAGACGCCGCCCGAGTCGACGCCTGGCGTGCACAGAACCGGCAATTGCGCGCCCTGTTCGATCCCGTGCTGGATGAAACCGTGCCGCCGGCGCTGCTGCAAGCGACATCGCCACCGGCGGCGAACGGCGCCTGGCGGCGCCCCGCCATGCAGGCGGCAGCGGCCGTCGTGCTGGTGCTTGCCGGCGGCATGGGTGGCTGGCTGCTGCGCGGCGATGCCGGCGACAGCATCACCGCCAGCGCCAGCCCGATCTCCCTGGCGCGCAGCGCCGCCATCGCCCACGCCGTCTACACACCCGAAGTGCGCCACCCCGTCGAGGTGGGCGCGGAACAGGAGGCGCACCTGGTGCAGTGGCTGTCGAAACGCCTGGGCACGAAATTGCAGCCGCCAGCGCTGTCGCCGCTCGGTTATCACCTGATCGGCGGACGCCTGCTGCCCGGCGATGGCGACGGCCCCGTGGCGCAATTCATGTATGAAGATGGCGGCGGCAAGCGCCTGACCCTGTACGTGGCGAAAGAGCGGGCGGGCAGGCAGGAAACGGCCTTCCGCTACACGCAGGAAAAGGAATTGAGCGTGTTTTACTGGATCGACGACCAGCTCGGTTATGCCCTCTCGGCGAGCCTGCCCAAGCAGGAACTGGGCAAGATCGCCGGCGCCGTGTACGCGCAACTGGAGCAGCCACGCTAAGTGGCGCTTGCCGCCCGCTGCCGTGCGCGTGATCCGGCCACGTGGATGACGCCAGCCAGCATGCCCAGTCCGACGCCAAACACCGCCACGCCCGTCCAGCCAAAACGCTGCATCAGCCAGCCGCTCACCGCCACACCGGCGGCGCCGCCGATGAAGGTGGCCGTCATGTACAGGCTGTTGATGCGCCCCTGAGCGGCCGGGTCGACGGCAAAGGCGCGTGTCTGGTTGGCTACCAGGGCGGCCTGCACGCCGATGTCGAGCACGATGACGCCGATCACCAGCAAGGCCAGCGACGAGGCGGCACCCGCCAGCAGTACGTAGGACAAGGTCACGATGGCGATGCTCAGGCCAATGACCGTGCGCGAACCGAGTCTGTCGGTGGCCCTGCCGCCCACGGTGGCGGCCAGCGCGCCGGCCGCGCCGATGATGCCAAAGGCGCCGGCCCAGGCGCTGCCCAGGTGCCATGGACCGTTGGCCAGCAGCGAGGCCAGGTTGACCCAGAACGCATTGAAGCAGGCCCACAACAGCGCCTGGATCAGCATAGCTTCGCGCAGGGGACGATGGTCGCGCGCCAGTGGCAACAACGACGCCAGCAAGCCAAGGTAGGAGAGCTGGCTACCCGGTTTCCCGCGTGGCAGCAAGGCCGCCGCCGCGATCCACACGGGCACCATGAACGCCGCTTCCATGGCGTACACGGCGCGCCAGCCCCAGGCCTCGCCCACCACGCCGGCGACCGTACGCCCGAGCAGGATGCCCACCATGATGCCGCTGACCACCGTGCCGACGGAACGGCCGCGCTCAGCGGGCGGCGACATGCTCGCGGCGAGCGGCACCAGTTGCTGCGGCACGCAGCTGACGATGCCCAGGCCAAACGATGCCCCGATCAGCGGCCAGATGCCGGGCGCCAGCGCGGCCGCCAAGGCGCAAACGAAGGCCAGCGCGATCTGCCCCAGCACCAGCGTGCGCCGGTCGACGCGGTCGCCCAGCGGCAGCAGCAGCGCCAGCCCCGTGGCAAAGCCCAGCAGCGCCGCGCCAGCGACCAGGTTGACGGCCGCCAGGTCGACGCCGAGGCCGGACTGGATCAGGGGCAGGATAGGCTGGGTGCAATAGATGTTGGTGATGACCGCACCGGCGATCACCGCCATCATGAGTATCTTGCCGCGCGGCGCGGACGCCACGGTGTGTGCATCGGGCGGGGGAATGGGCGTGGGGCGCATGGCGCTCTCCTTTCAAGTTGCCGCAGCGACGTGCCGCAGCGAAGGAGACCAGCTTACGTACTTGCACCGACAAAGAGAATTCCATAATATTGAGAATCATTCTTCCAAAATTCGATAGGCTCACATGAGAACACGCCATGGATAGACTGGAATCCATGACCATCTTGCTGGCCGTGGTGGACGCGGGGAGCCTGACGGCCGCCGCGCGCCATCTCGGCATGCCGCTGGCTACCGTCAGCCGCAAGGTGGCGGCGCTGGAAGCGCACCTCAACACGCGCTTGCTGCACCGCACGACGCGCCAGTTGTCGCTGACGGAGGCCGGCCACTCCTACGTGGCCGCGTGCCGCCGCATCCTCGACGAGATCAGCGAAGCGGAGCGCATTGCGACGGGTGAATATGCGGCGCCGAAAGGCGAACTGACGATCACGGCGCCCGTCATGTTCGGACGCCTGCACATCGTGCCCGTGGTGGCGGCGTTCCTGGCCCGCTATCCGGACATCGAGATCAAGCTGGTACTGACCGACCGCGTGCTGCACCTGATGGACGAGCAGGTCGACGTGGCCGTGCGCATCGGCGACCTGCCCGACAGCAGCTTCATGGCGACGCGGGTCGGCACGGTGCGCCGGGTCGTCTGCGCCAGTCCCGGCTACCTGGCCGCGCATGGCACGCCGGCGGCACCGGGTGACCTCGCCGCGCATGCCTGCATCAGTTTCGAAGTGCTGGAATCGCGGCGCGCCTGGGTCTTCGGCACGGGCAAGGCTGCGCAGTCCGTACCCGTGCACTCGCGGCTGGCCGTCAATACGGTGGACGCGGCGATCGCCGCCGCCACCCTGGATGCGGGCGTGATCCGCGTGCTGTCGTATCAGGTGATGGACGCCCTGCGCGAAGACCGGCTGCGCATCGTGCTCGCACCGTTCGAAGCGGTGCCCTTGCCCGTCAGCCTGCTGCACAAGGGACAAGCGCCGCTGCCCTTGAAATTGCGCGCCTTCCTCGATTTCGTCACGCCGCTGTTGCGCGCCGTGGAACTGGACGTCAGCCCAGCGCGCGTTGGAGTTCCGCATACGCGTCGACCAGCCGCTGCTTCGAATAGCCGCGATTGAGCCCACTCGGATTGGGCAATATCCACACGCGCGCGCCGCCAAAGCGCTCCGGCTGTTCGCCCCACTCCAGCTGGCGCTTGCCCGTCATCGCCGCATAGGCGGCCTTGCCCAGGAAGGCGATCCACTGCGGCTGCAGCAAGGCCAGTTTATGCCGCAGGCCCGCCGCCGCTTGCGCGAATTCGTCCGTGTCCACCTGATCCGCGCGGCGGGTCGGGCGCCCGACGGCCGCCGTCAAGCCCAGTCCGAAACCGAGCACGCTGGCATCGTCCTGCGGCGCCACCAGATGTGGCGTGAAGCCGGCCAGGTGCAGCACGGGCCAGAAGCGGTTGCTGCGGCCGAGAAAATGGTGGCCGGCCGCCGCCGCGTCCACGCCGGGATTGAGACCACAAAAAACCACCTGCAAGCCGGGAGCGAGGATGTCCGGCAAGCCCTGCGCCGCTGCGATGTATGTCATGGAGAACTCCAATATCAGAAGCCGCAGTATGCCACCGGACCCCACGCCCTGCAGCGCATGGCCGCTGGTGCTACCATCCCCTACTGATGCGCTCATCCGTTTGGCGGATGACCGTCGCGCTGTCCCGCACCATCCCCCACCAAGGAATACACATGACGACCCTGACCATCAATGGCAAGCAGCACGACCTTGCACTGCCTGAAGACACGCCCCTGTTGTGGGCCTTGCGCGACGAACTGGGCATGACCGGCACCAAATTCGGCTGCGGCATGGCCCTGTGCGGCGCCTGCACCGTGCACCTCGATGGTGTAGCCATCCGCTCCTGCGTGACGCCGGTGTCGGCCGCCGCCGGCAAGAAGATCATCACCATCGAGGCGGTGGGCGAAGACAAGGTCGGCCTGGCCCTGCAACAAGCGTGGCAGGAACACGGCGTGCCCCAATGCGGCTACTGTCAGGCCGGGCAAATCATGTCGGCCACGGCCCTGCTGCACAAGACGCCAAAACCAAACGACCAGCAAATCCGCGAAGCGATGAGCGGCAATATCTGCCGCTGCGGCACCTACACGCGCATCCACGCAGCCATCAAGCAGGCCGCCACCAGCATCAACGCAAAAGGAGCGGCCAAATGAGCATCCATGACACTCCTGCAGCACATTCGCCTGCGCGGCGCAACTGGATCAAAGCCGCCGGCGCGCTGGCCGGCCTGACCCTGGTGGCTGGTCCTTCCGGCCTCGTGATGGCGGCCGATGCCGTCAAATACGGCGGCGACAAGATGGCTGGCGGCGTGGTCGACGACACCCTCGTCTTTCTGTCGGTCGGCGCCGACGGCATCGTCACCATTGTTGTGCACCGCTCCGAAATGGGCCAGGGCATCCGCACCAGCCTGCCCATGGTGGCGACCGATGAACTGGGCGCCGACTGGGCGCAGGTGCGCGTGCAGCAAGCGCCCGCCGACGAGGCGCGCTACGGCAGCCAGGATACGGATGGTTCGCGCAGCATGCGCCACTCGTTCCGCGCCATGCGACACGTGGGCGCCACGGCGCGCCTGATGCTGGAAACGGCGGCCGCCGTGCGCTGGGACGTGCCCGTCACGGAAGTCAAAGCCGTCAATCACGCCGTCGTGCATGCGGCCAGCGGACGCTCGCTGTCGTTCGGCGCCTTGGCAGAAGAAGCGGCCAAATTGCCGGTGCCGCCGCGCGCGCGCATCAGCCTGAAAACGGCGGACGAGCTGCGCTACATCGGCCAGACCAGCACGCGCGGCATTGACCTGCACGACATCGTCACGGGCAATACCCACTTCGGCATCGACACGCGCCTCGATGGCATGGCGTATGCCGTCATCGCCCGCCCTCCCGTATTCGGTGGCAAGCTGAAAAGCGTGGACAAGACGGCGGCCCTGAAAGTGCCGGGCGTGCTGCGCATCGTCGAGCTGGCGGGCAGCCCGCCGCCGGCCATGTTCAATCCGCTGGGCGGCGTGGCCGTCATCGCGCGTAACACCTGGGCCGCCATCAAGGGCCGCGAAGCGCTGGTGCTGGAATGGGAAGATGGCCCGAACGGCAGCTACGATTCGAAAGCCTTCCGCAAGACCCTGGAAGCGGCCGTGCGCCAGCCGGCCAGCCCGGCGCGCGACCAGGGCAAGACGGTGGCCACGCTGGCCGCCGCTCCCGCCGCGCGCAAACTCAGTGCCGAATACTATCTGCCCCACCTGGCCCACGCCACCATGGAGCCGCCCGCCGCCACCGTCCGCATCGCCAACGGCAAGGCCGAAGTGTGGGCATGCGTGCAGGCGCCGCAAGCGACGCGCAGCAACGTGGCCAAGGCCCTGGGCCTGACGTACGACGACGTGACCGTGCACGTGACCCTGCTCGGCGGCGGCTTCGGGCGCAAATCGAAACCCGATTTCGCCGTCGAGGCGGCGCTGCTGTCGAAAGCCATGGATGGCGCGCCCGTCAAGCTGACGTGGACGCGCGACGACGACCTGCAGCACGACTATCTGCACACGGTGTCCGTCGAACGGCTGGAAGCGTCGCTGGACGCGAAAGACATGCCGACGGCCTGGCTGCACCGCACGGCCGCCCCCACCATCACCTCGACCTTTGCCGCCGGCGCGAACAAGCAGGCGCCGTTCGAGCTGGGCATGTCGGCCATCAACGTGCCGTTCGCCATCGCGAACATCCGCGTCGAGGTGCCCGAAGTGCCGGCCCACACGCGCATCGGCTGGTTCCGTTCCGTGTCGAACATCCCGCACGCCTTCGCCATCCAGTCGTTCACGGCCGAACTGGCCCACGCGGCAAAGAAGGACCACCGCGACTACCTGCTGGCGCTCTTGGGCCCTGCGCGCAAGATCAACCCGGCCGACTTGTCCGACGGCTGGAACTATGGCGAAGACCCGGCGAAGTATCCGGTCGATATCGGCCGCATGCGCCACGTGATCGAGCTGGCGACGGCAAAGGCGGGCTGGGGCCGCAAGCTGCCCAAGGGACGGGGGCTGGGTCTGGCCGTGTCCTACAGTTTCGTCACCTATGTGGCGGCCGTGATCGAAGTGGAAATCAATGCGGCTGGCGAAGTCATCGTGCCGAGAGTCGACATCGCCATGGATTGCGGCCCGCAGATCAACCCGGACCGCGTGCGCTCGCAGATCGAGGGCGCCTGCATCATGGGCCTGTCCTTGGCCATGAGCGGCGAGATCAGTTTCAAAAATGGCCGGGTCGAGCAAAGCAATTTCCACGACTATAGCGTGCTGCGCGCCGCCGACGCGCCGCGCGTGATCCACACGCACCTGGTGCCGGGCACCCTGGACATGGAGCTCGGTGGCGTGGGCGAGCCGGCCACGCCGCCGATCGCCCCGGCCCTGTGCAACGCCATCTTCGCCGCCACGGGCAAGCGTATCCGCGCCCTGCCCGTGGGCATGCAGTTGGCGAAGAAAGGCTAGGAGCGCCGCGCAACGAAGAACTGCAGCAGCAACGCCGCGGCTGCCACGGCTGCGGCGCCGGCCGCCAGCAGCCACATCGGCCAGTTGAGCAAGAGCAGCACCCCGCCCATGGCGGCGCCGATGGCGCTGCCCAGGTAGAGCGCCGATTCGTTGAGGGCGATGGCCAGGTTGCCGTCGCCCTGCCGCGCGCGCACGGCCAGCAACTGCTGGTTTTGCGGCACTTGCAGGGCCCAGCCAGCCGCGCCCCACAGCGCAATCGGCGCCAGCATCAGCCAGGCCGACCAGCGGGCCGCCAGCGGCAGCGCGCACAAGGCCAGCGCCAGCAGCAGCAAGATGCAGCAGGTCAGCTTCGGCGCCGCCACCTTGTCCGCCCATGATCCGACCAGCACGCTGCCCACGATCCCTCCCACGCCCCACGCCCACAGGAAGGGCGTGGCGGACATCGCCGCCCCCTGCGCGGACAACGCCAGCAGCGGCGCAATAAACGTGTACATGCCCAGGCTGGCGATGGCCGCCAGCAGCGACACCAACAGGATGGACAGCACCTGCCCATCGGCCAGCAAGGCCAGCTTGCGGCGCAGAGAAATCGCCGGTGCCGCCGGTAGCGCGGGCAGCTGCCACAGCAAGCCCGCCAGCGCCAGCCCGCCCAGAAGAGTCACCAGCCACAGGGCCGCCGTCCAGCCCAGCTGCTGCGCCAGCAGCAAGCTCAATGGTACGCCCAGCACCGTACCGCCCGCCATGCCGCCCATGATCACGCCGATGGCCTTGCCCCGCTGCTGCGGCGCCGACACGCCCGCCGCCGCTGCGATACCGAGCGCCAGGTAGACGCCCGCACCGATGCCGGCAATGGCCCGCCACGCCAGCAAACTGGCAAATCCGGCCGCCAGCGCGCTGGCCCCGTTCGCCAGCACGAACACGGTCAGCGCGATCAGGAGGCCCGAGCGCTGCGCGCGCGCCGGCAGCAAGGCCACGGCCAGCGGCGAGCCGAGGCCATAGGCCAGCGTAAACGCCGTCACCAGTTGCGCGGCCATCGCCAGGGAAATGGAAAATGCGCCGGCGATCATCGGCATCAGGCCCGCCGTCACATACGACGCCATGCCCAGCGCGAACGCGCCAATGGCGATCAGGTAGACGGTGGCGGGAAGACCGGAACGGGAGGAAGAATAGTCAGACATGGGCCAGCTTTCAGAAAGAAAGCAGGCATTCTGGAATACAATATAAACAATTACAATTTAACTGTTTATGCTATTACTGATAGCAACAGGCTCACCGGAAAGACCACACCATGCGCACTTTGGCCCGCACCCGCCACGAACTGGCCGCCTATCTGCAGGCGAGGCGCGCGCGGCTGTCGCCCGAGGACGTGGGTTTGCCTGGCGGCGGACGGCGCAGGACGCCCGGCTTGCGCCGCGAAGAAGTGGCGGCGCTGGCCGGCGTGGGGCTGACCTGGTACACCTGGCTGGAGCAGGGGCGCGACATCGGCGTCTCGAGCGCCTTTCTCGACAAGCTGGCCGAAGTGCTGAAACTCGATGCGGGCGAACGCCGCCACCTGTTCCTGCTCGCGCATGCGCGTCCGCCAGTCGAAGAAGGCAAGACGTTTTGCGTGGTGCCTCCGCCGGTGCGCCGCCTGATGCACGAGCTGGCGCATCCGGCGTATGTGCTCAACCTGCGCTGGGACGTGCTGGCGTTCAATGCAGGCGCGGACGCCCTGTTTGGCTTCGGCGCGCATGTGCCATCGCGGCGCAATCTGCTGTGGCTCTTGTTTACCGATCCGCTGCTGCGCTCACGCTTCACGGCCTGGGAAGAGCAGGCGCCGCTGATGCTGTCGAGCTTTCGCCGCGACTACGCGCGCGCCACGCAGGAAGCCGATATCCACGCGCTGGTGCAGGAACTGGAAAAAGTCTCGCCCGAATTCAAGCTGTGGTGGCGCCGCCACGACGTACATGCGCCGTGTGCAGGCGTGCGCCAGCTGACCATCGACGGCGAGCAGGTCGCCTATGAGCACACCTCGCTGACCATCGATGCGGACCGCCATCTGCGGCTGGTCGTGTACGCACGCCAGCTGGAATAGGAAATCTCCCCGCATAACGAAAAAACCGCTGGCCCTCTTGCGAGGAACCAGCGGCTTCGAATTGGTTGCGGGGACAGGATTTGAACCTGTGACCTTCGGGTTATGAGCCCGACGAGCTGCCAGACTGCTCCACCCCGCACAAGAATTATATACCAGATTGTTGCGGGGCGTAAAGGGCTTGATTTGACAATTGCATGCGCGCCCCGTCTGCCGGAGTTCGCCGTTGGCCAGCAATGAAAAAAGCCGCCGATCTTTTGCAAGAATCAGCGGCTTTCCGGTATTGGTTGCGGGGACAGGATTTGAACCTGTGACCTTCGGGTTATGAGCCCGACGAGCTGCCAGACTGCTCCACCCCGCACAAGAATTATAAGCGCAAACGGGTGACTTAGGCAATAGCTATCTCAACTTCGGCTGCAATAGAGCCATTTAATGAAAAAACTCGGCCAATTGCCGCTTGGTATTGTGTCCGCCCGTCACGCCACGCCGCGCGCAATCGGTGTACAGTAAGCGTTACACTAGACACCCATTTTCCGAAGCCTGCCCATGAAATTCTGCTCCGAATGCGCCCATCCTGTCAGCCTCTCCATTCCGGAAGGCGACAACCGTCCGCGCTATGTCTGCGCCAACTGCGACGCCATCCATTACCAGAACCCGAAAATGGTGGTCGGCTCCATCCCCGTGTGGGAAGAGGACGGCCAGCTGCAGGTCTTGCTGTGCAAGCGCGCCATCGAGCCGCGCTTGGGCTACTGGACCCTGCCGGCCGGCTTCATGGAAAACGATGAAACGACCTCCGACGCGGCCGAGCGCGAAACGGTGGAGGAAGCGGGCGCGAATATCGAACTCGGTCCCCTGTTTTCGCTGCTGAACGTGCAGCGCGTGCACCAGGTGCACCTGTTCTACCTGGCGCGCCTGCGCGACCTCGATTTCGCGCCGGGCATCGAAAGCCTGGACGTGCAGATGTTTACGGAAGCGCAGATTCCCTGGGATGACCTGGCCTTTCCCACCATCCGCGCCACCCTGGAACTGTTCTTTGCCGACCGCGTGAAAATCCGCGAAGGCGGCAGCTATGGCTTCCATACGGGCGACATCACGCGCCCGATGGCGCGCGTGGATGCAGAGCAAGCGCCCGAGTAAGCCCCCATCACCCGCCACCTTTGACGCCGCATGATTCCCTGGCTCGACATCCACACCCCGTTTCCCGACGTCTCGCGCGCCCTGACCGACGAGGCGCCCGGCCTGCTGGCGGCCGGCGCCGACCTGTCGCCCGCGCGCCTGCTTGACGCTTACCGGCGCGGCATCTTCCCATGGTTTTCCGAAGGCCAGCCCATCCTGTGGTGGAGCACCGATCCGCGCATGGTGCTGATGACGGACGACTTCAAGGTGTCCGACAGCCTGGCCAAGACGATCCGCAAGGTCGAGCGCAGCGCCGCCACGGACGGGCGCTGGCAGCTGCGCTTCGACGGTGATTTCGACGCCGTCATGCGCGCCTGCGCGGCGCCGCGAAAGGATGGCCCGGGCACGTGGATTTCCGACGAAATCATCGCCGGCTACACGGGCTTGCACAAGCTGGGCTACGCGCACTCGTCGGAACTGTGGTTTGACGGTGAACTGGTGGGCGGCGCATATGGCGTGTCGATCGGGCGCATGTTCTATGGCGAATCGATGTTCGCGCGCGTGACGGATGGCTCGAAGATCGCGCTGGCACAGCTGGTGCGCTTTTTGCGCGCGCGCGGCGTGGCCATGATTGACTGCCAGCAAGAAACGAAGCACCTGGCTTCGCTGGGCGCGGCGCCCATTTCGCGCGCGCGCTTCCTCGCCCATGTAAGGATCGCCATTGAAGCAGCGCAAATCACGGATTGGCAAGCTGCGCCACCGGCATAAAAAAGCTATGATATCTCCACGCAGACTTCCATTGCCGCGGACAGACCAGACAGGATCAGCATGACGCACCTGAACGAACTACCGTTTGCCACCCTGCAGTTCTACACGACGGCGCCGTATCCGTGCAGCTACCTGGACGACCGCCAGGCCCGCTCGCAGGTCGCCACGCCTTCGCACCTGATCAACAGCGACGTGTATTCGGAACTGGTGCGCAACGGCTTTCGCCGCAGCGGCATTTTCACCTACCGGCCGTATTGCGATGGCTGCCAGGCCTGCATCCCCGTGCGCGTCGTGACGGGCGAGTTCACCCCGAACCGCAACCAGCGCCGCGCCTGGAGCCGGCACGCCGGCCTGCAGGCGGGCGTGGCCACCCTGTCCTTCCTCGACGAGCACTACGAACTGTACCTGCGCTACCAGAGCACGCGCCACGCGGGCGGCGGCATGGACCAGGACAGCCGCGACCAGTATGCGCAATTCCTGCTGCAAAGCCGGGTCAACACGCGCCTGGTGGAGTTCCGCGATGCCGAAGGCATCCTGCGCATGGTCAGCATCATCGACGTGCTGGCCGATGGCCTGTCGTCCGTCTACACTTTTTTTGACCCCGACGTGCCGGGCGCCTCGTACGGCACCTACAACGTGCTGTGGCAAATCGCCCAGGCGCGCGAACTGGGCCTGCCGTATGTGTATCTCGGCTACTGGATCGAACAGAGCCCGAAGATGGCTTATAAAATCAATTTCAAGCCGCTGGAAGCGAGGATCAAAGGACAGTGGGTGGTGATGTAAAACCAAGCGCATGTCGGTGGGGGCAGTTGGTAGGTCGGATTAGCGCGCAAGCGCGTAATCCGACACCACCGGCGGCGCCAACAATGTTGTCGGATTACGGCGCTGCGCGCCTAATCCGACCTACGCCTTTTATTTACTTTTATCCGGAAACGCCGGACGTGCAGGCCGCGCGGGCGGATTCTTCGCCAGTTCGGCCTGGATCACCTCGATCGCCTTTTCCAGCTGCGGATCGCGGCCCGCGATGACGTCGGCCGGCGTTTGCTCGACTTCGATATCGGGCGGCACGCCTTCGTTTTCCACGCCCCAGCCGTTTTCGCGCGTCCAGAACGCCAGGTTCGGCGCCGTGATGAAGCCGCCATCCATCAGCACGGGGAAGCCGAGGACGCCCACCAGGCCGCCCCAGGTGGCCTTGCCGATCAGCGGGCCCATGTTATTTTTGCGGAACATCCACGGCAACAGGTCGCCGCCCGAACCGGCCGTCTCGTCGATCAGCATGGCGCGCGGACCCTGGATCGACGCGGACGGCGTCTTCATGTCGGCGCCATAGCGCATGGTCCACCAGGCGATTTCCTTCTTCTGCAGGATCTCGATGTAGTAATCGGCCACGCTGCCGCCGCCATTGAAACGCTCATCGACGATGATGGCCTGCTTGTCCGCCTGCGGGAAGAAATAGCGCTTGAAGTAGGTGTGGCCCAGGCCCGCCGTATTGGGCACGTACACGTACGCCACCTTGCCGCCGGTCGCCGCATTGACCTTGCGCATATTGCCTTCGATCCAGTCGCGGTTGCGCAAGGCATCCTCGGTCGGCACCGGCACCACGGTGATCGTGCGCGCGCCCTTGCCGTCGGCCGATGGCCCCACGGTCAGGTCGATGGCCTTGCCGGCCGTGTTCTCGAAGGCGCTGTACAAGTTCGTGGGCGGCGCCACCGGGCGGCTGTCGACGGCCAGCAGGTATTCGCCCGCCTTGACGTTCAGGCCCGGCTCCGTCAGCGGCGCGCGCAGGGCGGGATTCCAGTTCAAGCCGCCATACACTTTCTTGAAGCGGTAATGGCCGTCGCTCACTTCATAGTCGGCGCCCAGCAGTCCCCCCGGCACCTTCTTCGCCTCGATAAAATCATCGCCGCCACCGCCGCGATGGTGGCCCACGGCCAGCTCGCTGCACATCCACTGGATCAGGCGGTTCAGGTCGGCGCGGCTGGACAGCTCGGGCAGGAACACGGCGTACTTGTCGCGCATGGCTTTCCAGTCCACGCCATGCATGCCCGGATCATAGAAGTAATCGCGATTGATGCGCCACACCTCATTGAAAATCTGCGTCCACTCGGCGCGCGGATCGGCTTTTACTTCGATGGCGTCGACCTTGATCTTGCCTTCGCCGGGCGCCAGCAGCTTGCCCGTGGCGGAACCCATGGCCCAGTTGTCCTTCTGGCGGTACAGCAGCTTCTTGCCGTCGGCCGACACTTCGAAATCGTCGGCTTCGGCCACCACGGTTTCCGCCTTGCGCTCCTTCAGGTCGAAGCGCTGCACGGCCTTCTTGCCGTCGCTTTCGCGCAGCAAAAAGATCTGCCCCGCAGCGCCGGCGGTCAGGCTGGAAAACTGCGCGGCCGGCAGCGGCAGGTCGACGATGCGCGTGGCGATGCCGTCGAAATCGATGTGGATCGGCGCCACGGGCGCCACGACCACTTTCGGGTCGTCGCGGCCCGTCTTCGGATCGATCTTCGCTTCGCTCTTTGGCTCCGCTTCCGCCTTCGCCGTGTCTTTTTTACTCTCCGTGCTGGCGGCCTTTTCCTCGTCGCTTTCCTTGATCAGCGGCGATGGCAGGTCGCGCCGCAGCACGGCCATCCACACGGTGCGCGTCACCAGGTTGTCTTCATTCTGCTGCGAGAACCAGTTGTTGCTGGGGCCTGCATTGGTGGACGCAAAAAAGTACAGGTATTTGCCGCTCTTGTCGAACACGGGCTGGGCCACGTCGGACAGACCATCGGTCACGGGCATCGACTTGTTCTGCTCGACGGAATAGATATACGCGCTGCGCGTGTAGGTGGGCGAATTGAGCGTGTAGGCCAGCCAGCGCGAATCGGGCGCCCACGAGGTGCGCATGCTCTTGTCGACGCCATACATCGGCTCCGTAGCCACTTTCTGCACCTTGCCCGTGCCGACGTCGATCACGTACATGCTCCAGCCGTTGTCGGCAAACGCGATCTTTTTGCTGTCGGGCGACCAGACGACGTTGTCATAGAAGCCGCTGCCGTTGAGCTTGAGCTTTTTCACGGCACCCTTGCCATCCTGCGCCCGCACATGCAGTTCATATTCTCCCGACTCGTCCGAGAAATACGCGACCGAACGGCCATCGGGCGACCAGATGGGCGTGCGCTCGTGGGCGCCGGCCGTCTGCGTCAGGTTGCGTACGTCGCCCTTGTCGGCGGGGATGGTGACGATCTCGCCCCGGTACTCGAAGGCGATGCGCGCGCCCGACGGCGAAATCGACGCATCGCGGATGTATTTCGCGTTCTTGACCCAGCGGGGGCGCGTCTGACCCAGGTCGCTGGCCACGCCGATGGCCAGCTTGTGCGCCTGACCGCTGGCGATGTCGAACGCGTGCAGATAGCCGGCCTGCTCGTAGACGATGGTGCCGTTCGCGGCCGACGCGTTCAGCACGGGGAAATCCGCATGCCGCGTCAGCTGGCGCACGGCTTTCGTCTTCACGTCATAGGCAAACAGGTTGAATTCGCCGTTACGGTCGGAGCGGAAGTACACAGTGTCGCCCAGCCACATCGGATCGACGTCGTTCGAGCGCGTCGTCGGCTGGGGGATTTTTTCAATCGACTTGTCGCTGGACGAAAACAGCCACAGCCAGGAATTGGTGCCGCCACGGTAGCGCTTCCACTGCTTGAAGGCAGGCGCCAGCGGGTTGTACGCGATGCGCTTGCCATCGGGCGAATACGTCGCGCGCGAGGCGTTCGGAATTTCCAGCTGCGTTTCCACGCCGCCCGCGACCGGCACCGTAAACAGCTTCTGGAAGCGGTTGTTGAAGGCGGCGCGCGGTGAGGTGAACATCACGGCCTGGCCATCGGGCGTGAACGACTGCGCCAGGTCCGCTCCGGGGTGGAAGGTCAGGCGGCGCGGCACGCCACCGGCGGCGGCGATCACATACACGTCGACATTGCCGTCGATGTTGGCGCTATACGCGATCAAGCTGCCATCGGGCGAAAACACGGGGCTGGACTTGTCGCCCAGGTCGGACGTCAAGCGCCGCGCGCCGCCGCCATCGAGGTTCGACAGCCACAGGTCACCCGCATAAATGAAGGCGATGTGGCGGCTGGAGACGGTCGGTTCGCTCAGCATGCGGGTGTCTTGCGTATTCGGCAGTGCCAGGGCCGGGTGGCTCAGCAGCAGCAGTGCGCTGGCGGCCGCGATGGCGGTCAGGATGCGTGTCTTTTTCAATCGATGTCTCGCTTATAAGGTAAAGAGAACAGGGAAGAAACAGGAAAGTCCAAGGCCCGGCGCTGATTATCAAGGGATTAATATTGCACTAGACCAACAAGAACTATACACCCGGCAGCCGCGTGGAACACGGTAAAATACGGCACTTATTTCGCGCGCCGCCAGCCCTTCCCGGCGCCACGCACACCTACTCAAAGCGCCCCATGTCTGAAAAATTCCTGTACTCCCTCGCCCGCCCGCTGCTGTTCTCGATGGATGCCGAAGCGGCCCACCATCTCACCCTGCCCGCCCTGAAGCGCGCCAGCGCGCTGGGCCTGACCAAGCTGGCCGGCAAGCCTGCGCTTGATCCGCGCACGGTGATGGGCATCACCTTCCCGAATCCGGTCGGTCTGGCCGCGGGCCTGGACAAGGATGGCGCCTACATCGACGCGCTGGCCGACCTGGGTTTCGGCTCCATCGAAGTGGGTACCGTCACGCCGCGCGCGCAGGCGGGCAATCCGAAACCGCGCATGTTCCGCCTGCCGCAGGCGCAGGGCATCATCAACCGCATGGGTTTCAATAATGGCGGCGTGGACGCCTTTGTCGCCAACGTGCAGGCATCGAAGTTTTACCAGAACCGCGCCGGCGTGCTTGGCCTGAACATCGGCAAGAATGCCGACACGCCCATCGAACGGGCGGCTGACGACTACCTGCTGTGCCTGGAAAAAGTCTACCCTTACGCCAGCTATGTGACGGTGAACATCTCGTCGCCGAACACGAAGAATTTGCGCCAGCTACAGGGCGCGTCGGAACTCGACGCTCTGCTGTCGCAACTCAAGGATGCCCAGGCGCGCCTGGCGGACAAGCACAAGCGCTACGTGCCGCTGGCCCTGAAAATCGCGCCGGACATGGATGGCGAACAAGTGAAAAGCATCGCCGATTCGCTCACGCGCCACCGGATCGATGGCGTCATCGCCACCAACACGACACTGTCGCGCAGCGCCGTCGAAGGCATGCCGCACGGCGCCGAAGCGGGTGGATTGTCCGGCGCGCCCGTGTTCGAACTGTCGAACAATGTCATCCGCCTGCTGAAGGCGGAACTGGGCGACGCGCTGCCCATCATCGGCGTGGGCGGCATCATGCAGGGCAAGGATGCCGTGGCCAAGTTCGAGGCGGGCGCACAGCTGGTGCAGCTGTACAGCGGCCTGATTTACGCCGGTCCGGCGCTGATCAAGGATTGCGCCCGCGCGCTGCGCGGCAAACAGGCGAAATGATCAACAAGGTCAAGCTGGGTGCCAGCAGCCTGGAAGTGAGTCGGATCTGCCTGGGCACGATGACCTTCGGCGAGCAAAATAGCGAAGCCGAAGCGCACAGCCAGCTCGATTACGCGCTGGAACGGGGCATCAACTTCATCGACACGGCCGAGATGTATCCGGTGATGGCCAGCGCGCAGACGCAGGGCAGCACGGAGCGCTACATTGGCAGCTGGCTGAAGAAAAGCGGCAAGCGCAGCCAGATCGTGCTGGCCAGCAAGGTGGCCGGGCCGAACTCGCGCATGCACTGGATACGCAAGGGCAAGACGGATCACGACGCGGCCAACATCCGCGCCGCCGTCGAAGACAGCCTGCGCCGGCTGCAGACCGAGCACATCGACCTGTACCAGTTGCACTGGCCCAGCCGCAACCTGCCCATCTTCGGCGCCAGCGTGTACAACCCGCGCAAGGAGCACGCCTCGGTCGCCATCGAAGACACCCTGGCCGTGCTGGGCAAGCTGGTCGACGAAGGCAAGATCGGCCACATCGGCGTGTCGAACGAATCGTCGTGGGGCGTGTGCGAATACATCAAGCAGGCGCAGCTGAAAGGCTTGCCGCGCATCGTCTCCATCCAGAACCTGTACAACCTGACGGCGCGCCATTTCGAGACGAGTTTGCTCGACGAAACGTGCCACCGGGAAAATGTCAGCTTGCTCGCCTACAGCCCGCTGGCGTTCGGCCAGCTGACGGCGAAATATCTCGACGATCCGCAAGCCAGGGGCCGTTTGACGATTTTCCCGCCCGGCTGGAGTCCCCGTTACGTGCGCCCCGCTACCATCGCGGCAGCCGGCCAGTATGCGGCGCTGGCCCGCGCGCACGGCTTGACGCCGGCGCAACTGGCGCTGGCCTGGTGCTACTCGCGCTGGTTCGTGGCCTCGACCATCATCGGCGCCACCAGCGTGGCGCAATTGCAGCAAAATATCGACGCCCATCAAGTCACGCTGTCGCCGGACCTCGTGGGGGCCGTCGACGCCATCCACGCCAGCCTGCCCAATCCAGGGCAATAGGCGCACTCCGTCTGGCGGCGCATGCCGCCGCCAGGCTCCCCCGCCCATAGCAACTAGTCGTATTTATACAACAGCTGGCAATTTACTGCTGTGCAGCATTGCGGCCTGGCCATGCCCGGTCGTATGCTGGAAACGTGGCCATATGCGCTACCCGCGCCATTTGGACGTGTATCAGACATTTATTGCATATCGATAGACAGAACGATTCGTAAGCACGCCACAGACCCACTGTTACTCTGATGTCATCACCGGACCGCCCTGGTTCGCGCATCCACCAACCGAAGAGATATCGTCGATGAGTTCAAGCACCGCCCGCTCCCAGATTCCCGCCCTGCCCGTGAAAACCGTTATTGCCGCCAGCCTGATCGCCTGCTTCAGCCTGCCCATGCACGCGCAAGCGCAGCAAGAGCTGCCGGCCGAAGGTGAATTGCAATCGGTGGTCGTCACCGGCACCTTCGCCAAAAACCGCCGCACCATCGATTCCGAATCGCCGATCGACATCCTCACTTCGCGCGACCTGCAAAGCACGGGTTCGGCCGAACTGGCCACCGTGCTGGCACGCCTGCTGCCATCGATGAACTTCCCCCGTCCGACGGGCGCCGATGGCAGCGATGCCGTGCGCCCTGCCCAGCTGCGCGGCCTGTCGCCCGACCAGACGCTGGTGCTGGTGAACGGCAAGCGCCGCTACACCTCGGCCGTGGTCAACGTCAACGGTACTCTGGGCCGCGGTTCGGCGCCGGTCGACCTGAACGCTATTCCCTTGGCCGCCATCGACCACGTGGAAGTGCTGCGCGATGGCGCGGCGGCCCAGTACGGTTCCGATGCGATTGCCGGCGTGATCAACATCATCCTGAAAAAAGGCGCGGCCGGCGGCGATATCGAAGTGGGCTATGGCCAGACGCAGGAACGCGACGGCAAGCAAAAATCCATCAAGGGTTCGGCCGGCTTCGCCCTGGGCGACGACGGCTGGGTGCGCGTCTCGGCGGAAGTGGCCGATCGCGGCCCGACCAACCGTGCCGGCCGCGATTTCAGCAACCCGCTGGAACCGCGCTATGGCCAGGTCAACCTGCGCTACGGCGATGCCGAGAGCAAGCCGGCCACCGTCTTCATCAACAGCGAATACCATCTCGGCGACAACCTGGACTGGTATGCCTTCGGCGGCTACGGCCAGCGCGACACCTCGGCCGGCGCCACCTGGCGCGCAGGCCTGGTGAAGAATGAAAAAGGGGACTACATCACGCGCTCGTCGATCTTTCCCGAAGGCTTCTTGCCAATCCAGAACAGCACCCTGACCGACCAGTCGCTGGTGACCGGCTTGCGCGGCGAAGCGGCCGGCTGGCGCTGGGATGCCAGCCTGAACTACGGCAGCAACAAGTTCAAGCTGGATCTCGACAATACCGTCAATTTCGACCTGGCCGCCGCCAGCCCCACGCACTTCTATGTGGGCTCCCTGAAAAATGAACAGACCGTCCTGAATCTCGACGCGGCGCGCGAATTCCCCGTCGCTTACTTTACGGGGCCGCTGACTGTGGCCGTGGGCGCCGAAGCGCGCCATGAAAAATACACGATCGGCGCTGGCGAGAAAGCATCGTATACCGGTACCGGTTCGCAGGGCTTTGCCGGCTTCCGTCCCGAAAACGCGGGTAGCCACAGCCGCCACAATGAATCGATCTACGTCAACCTGGAAGCGGAAGCGACGAAAAAACTGTCCGGTGGCGTGGCTCTGCGGCACGAGCGCTACAGTGATTTCGGCAGCACCACCTCGGCCAAGGGTTCGGCCCGCTATGCCTTCACGGACGCCCTGTCCCTGCGCGGCACCGTGTCGAGCGGCTTCCGCGCGCCATCGCTGGCGCAGCAGTACTACACCATCACCACCACCAACTTCCAGGTCATCAATGGCACGAATACGGCCATCGAAACGGGTACCTTTGCCGTCAACACGCCACAGGCACGCGCCCTGGGCGCACAAGACCTGAAGGCGGAGAAAGCGCGCAACTACAGCCTGGGCCTGCAGTTCCAGCCCACCCGCAACTTCACGACGACGGTCGACGCCTACCGCATCGACATCGATGACCGCATCCTGTTTTCCTCCAATCTGATACTCAGCACTACTTTGAAAAACATCCTGGCCGCGCAGGGCACGCCAGTGGGCGCGGGACGCTATTTCACCAACGCCGTCGATACGCGCACGGAAGGCGTGGACATCGTCAGCACCTACCGCATCGACTTGCAGGACAAGGATCGCCTGGACCTGACCGTGGCCTACAACCACAACAAGACCTCGGTACAGAAAGTGGCGGACAATCCGGCCATCCTGACGGCCAACAACCTGAAACTGATCGACCGCCAGACCATCCAGCGCGCCACCGTCGGTTCGCCGAAAGACAAGTTCAGCCTGGCTGCCGACTACAGCTTCGGCATCTGGAATGCGCACGGCGTCGTGACGCGCTACGGCAGCTTCATCGTGCCGCAAAACAATGCCCTGCAAGACCAGCACTACGATCCGCAATGGGTGCTGGACGTGTCCGGTTCCGTGAAACTGGGCAAGAACTGGCGCCTCGTGGCTGGTATCGACAACGTCACCAACCGCTATCCGGACCAGATCACCAGCGCGGGTAACCTCAACAATGGCGGCACCCAGCCGTACAGCGGCTTCGCACCGAACGGCTTCAACGGCCGCTACTACTACGCCAAGGCTGGCTATAGCTGGTAAATGGCAGGCTGGCTCGGCAGGCAAAGCCGTTACACTGGTCTTTGGCTGGGTATGTCTCGTGCAGCCCAGCCAAAGACCAGTGGCTACTTAGCCGGTGTTGCAGGCGGTGCTTGCTGCGCTTTGGCATGCTCGATGGCAACTTGATGTGTCTGCTCCTGTTGCCGCGTCTGCATCAGCGCCTGCGCTTGTGCCTCGCTATTTTTGACCGCCAGCTCGGTGCGCACCAGTTGTGCTTCTTTGGCTGCCATCTTGACTGCCGCGGTTTGTTGTTGCTGTGCTATCTGTACTTCGACAAAGGCCTTGGTGAGTTCGCTGAACAGCACCTTGACATCACCACTCTGAATGGCGCCATTCAAATGATACTGACACAAGGCATAGACGCCGGTACGGTAGGCGTCGAGTGCGGCAGTCCTGTCAGCGAGGACGCTCACTGTCGTTTCGAACTCATCGTCAAACTCGGCATTGCCACGGACGCCAGCTTTGCCAGTCACATCCAGCTTGCCGTTCAGGGCGGCCTCGATACCATTGGCCGTATCGGGCGGCGGCTCCGCACAGAAACGCGTCTGACGCTTGATAACAGCATTGTTGGCATCCACGCCGAGGTTTTCCTCGGTGACAAAGATGACTGTTCGCCTATCGGCAGACAGTGAAAAGACGCCCGGCATTTTATCCACGCTATCTTCCACTACCGGGCGATTGAATAGCGTTCCCAATTGAGATGCACAGCCGCAGAGCAATAGGGAAATGCCTCCAAGAAGCATAAATTTGAGCATGTTCGTCTCCACGATTGAGATCATGAAAGCTGTCTGTGCTGCGAATGAAAAGAGTCAGCAAGAACCGGTTTCAGTCCAGACTAGCACCTGGCGACCCAGCCTGGCAGTGATGTTGCTGGAGTCTGCGCTTCATCAAGCTTCCATACACAGCAATTGCTCTCCTGAAAAACCATATAAGCTATTGAGAACGACCCCGCTGTGCAACTGGGAGCACGGATGAGAAAACGCCGGCCAGGCCGACGGGCAATCAGCTACCATGGGGGTTCTTCCACTCCGATGACGGATCACCATGCCCAGCTGGCACTTGGCCGACGCTGCCGAACTGGCGGCGCGCCATCCCTACACTTTCTATAAATCGCCGCGCGAGGCCATTGCCCAGGTACGCCCCGGCGAAGTGGTCAAGCTGATCTTCGCTTTTCACAGCGACGATCCGCAAGCGCCGGGCGCCGAGCGTATGTGGGTGCTGGTCGACACGGTCGAGCCGCATGGCCGCTTCACCGGCAAGCTCGACAACATGCCCGGCTACATCGCCGATTTACAGGCCAAAGACCCCATCGCCTTCGATGCGCGCCACATCATCAATACGCAGCACGATGATGACGACAACCTCGTCAACCGCTACGCGGGCCTGTGCTTCGTGACGAAAAAAGTGCTGGAAGACGGTGCGCCCGTCGGCTATCTGTATCGCGAGGAGCCGGACAACGGCGACGACAGCGGCTGGCGCTTCACGGCCAACGACGAGAGCGACGACTACATGAACGACAGCGCCAACGTGGCCCTCGTGTCGCTGGGCGCCGTGCTCAGCGTGGATGACCGTTTTATCGCGCTGCTCGATGCGCCTGCCGGCGCGGCCTATGCCTTCGACCACAACACGCAACAATTCGTGGCGGTGGACGAATGACAACTGATGAATTGAAGGATTTTTGCACGGCCCTGCCCGGCGCGCAAGCCGTGCTGTACGGTGCGCCGTCGAACATTCTCGTAGTTGCAGTGGAGGGGAAAAAATTTGCGTATTTCAAGACCAGCGCGCCCGAGCAGTGGCGCTTCAGCCTGCGCGTCAGCGCCGAGCGTTTTATCGAGCTGACGGACATGCCGGGCGTGAAACCGGCCCGCTACATGGGCCGCTTTCACTGGGTAACGATCGTTGACGTGGCGCGCTTCCCCGCCGATTACCTGGCGGAACTGGTGCGCGACAGCTACGCGCGCGCCGTGGCCAGCCTGACGCGCGCGCAAAGAGCCGCCATCGCCTAGAGCGCGTCCTCTCCCGCCATGGCGCGGTCGATGTCTTCGCGCGTCAGGTCCGGCGCCAGTTGCAGGATAAACTCATAGGCATACGCGCGCAGGTAAGCGCCGCGGCGCACGGCCAGGCGCGTCGTGTTGGTGGCGAACAGGTGCGACGCTTCCACGGCCCTTAGCCCCTTGTCGCGCCCATGGTCGAAGGCCATCGAAGCAACAATACCCACGCCCAGGCCCAACGCCACGTATTGCTTGATGACGTCGGAATCCATGGCCGTGAGGATGATGTCGGTCGCCACGCCCGCCTTGGCGAACGCGTCGTCGATATGGCCGCGTCCCGTGAACCCTTTGTCGTAGGTGATCAGGGGATATTTCGCCAGGTCTTCCAGGCGGATCGGCGAGTGTTCGAGCAGCGGATGGCCGTCCGGCACGACGATCAAATGGCTCCAGCGGTAGCACGGGAACGACACGAGGTCGGGGAACTGGCTCAAGCCTTCCGTGGCGATGCCGATATCGGTCTTGCCGGACAGCACCCATTCCGCGATGTGCTCGGGCGCGCTTTGCTGCAGCGCGATGCGCACGTCGGGGTAGGCGGCGCGGAAGCTTTGCACCACTTTCGGCAGCGCATAACGGGCCTGCGTGTGCGTGGCCGCCACCGACAAGGTTCCGCTGGTCTGGCCGCTGTATTCGAGGCTGGCCTGCTGCAGGTTTTCCGCCTCGATCAACAGGCGGTCGACGATCTTCAAAATGCCCTTGCCCGGCTCCGTCAAACCCGTCAGGCGCTTGCCGTTGCGCTCGAAAATTACCACGCCCAGCTCGTCCTCGAGTTCGCGGATTTGCCGGCTCACGCCCGGCTGCGACGTGAACAGGGCGTTGGCCACTTCCGTCAGGTTATAGCCGCGGCGGGCCGCTTCGCGGATCGAGCGCAGTTGTTGAAAATTCATAGTGTTCCTACCTTTTAGGTTCTTGTCGGTTCAACGAACACGTGTAACCGTTTCGGGCGAACAACTAACGTCTCGCCCTCCTTCAGCTGCAGATGGGTAAAACGCTCATTCGACATCACCGCTTCGATCAGCTCGCTGTTATCGACGCGCTGCAAGTCCAGCTGGGCCAGCGGACCGATCGCATGCGCGCGGCTCAGTTTCACGACGATGCCTTCCGCACCCTGCGTGTAGCGGTCGATTTCCAGGTCATGCGGACGCACGTAGGCCGTGCCCTTGCTGTCGCTCACGCCTGCGTAATCGGGCACCTCGAAGCTGGCGTCGCCCGTCGCCATCACGCCGTCATGCACGCGGCCGTGGAACAGGTTGACGTTGCCCAGGAAGCCATACACGAAGGGCGAAGCCGGATGGTTGTAGACTTGCTCTGGGGAACCGAGTTGCTCGACGGTGCCCTTGTTCATCAGTACGACCTGGTCCGCCACTTCCAGCGCTTCCTCCTGGTCATGCGTGACGAAAATACTGGTCACGTGCAAGTCGTCATGCAGGCGACGCAGCCAGCGGCGCAATTCCTTGCGCACCTTGGCGTCAAGCGCGCCGAACGGTTCGTCGAGCAGCAGCACGCGCGGCTCGACAGCCAGCGCGCGCGCCAGGGCGATGCGCTGGCGTTGCCCGCCCGACAGCTGCGGCGGATAGCGGTCGGCCAGCCAGTCCAGCTGCACCAGTTCCAGCAAATCTTTCACCTTGCGGCGGATCTGGTCTTCCGACGGGCGCTCGCTGCGCGACTTCACGCGCAAGCCAAAGGCCACGTTCTCGAACACGGTCATGTGCTTGAACAGCGCATAGTGCTGGAAGACGAAACCGACTTGCCGCTCGCGCACGTGGCGGTTCGACGCGTCTTCCGCATCGAGCAGCACCTGGCCGCTATCAGGGTGTTCCAGACCGGCAATAATGCGCAGCAAGGTGGTCTTGCCGCAGCCCGACGGGCCCAGCAGGGCCGTCAATTCGCCGGCGGGAAAGTCCAGCGAGATATTGTCGAGGGCGACGAAATCACCGAAACGTTTATTGATGTTTTTAACTGCGATGGTCATATCAGTGCTCCGTAGAACGTAAGGCGGAATCGTCGGCGTCGCTCTCGTTCAAACGCCACTCAATGAAAGCTTTCAAGGCCAGGGTCACCAAGGCCAGCAAGGCCAGCAGGGAGGCGACGGCAAACGCGGCGGCGAAGTTGTACTCGTTGTACAGAATCTCCACCTGCAGCGGCATGGTGTTGGTTTCGCCTCGGATATGGCCGGAGACGACGGACACGGCGCCGAACTCGCCCATGGCGCGGGCATTACACAGGATCACGCCATACAGCAGGCCCCACTTGATGTTCGGCAAGGTGACTCGGCGGAACGTATTCCAGCCCGAAGCGCCCAGCACGATGGCGGCCTCTTCCTCTTCGCTGCCCTGCGACTGCATCAGCGGAATCAGTTCACGCGCGACGAACGGGAAGGTGATGAAGATGGTGGCCAGCACGATGCCGGGCACGGCGAACAAAATCTTGATGTCGTGCGCCTGCAGCCACGGGCCGAACCAGCCCTGGGCGCCAAACATCAGCACATAGATCAGGCCGGAAATCACCGGGGAAACGGAAAACGGCAAGTCGATCAGGGTCAATAAAATGCTCTTGCCGCGGAATTCGAACTTGGCGATGCACCAGGAAGCGGCCACGCCGAATACCAGGTTCAGCGGCACGGCGATGGCGGCCGTGATCAGGGTCAATTTAATGGCGGAAATCGCGTCCGGATCGATGATGGCGGCGATGTACGCTTCCCAGCCCTTCTTGAATGCTTCCGCAAACACGGCCACCAGGGGCACGATGAGGAAGGCCGTCAGGAACAGCAAGGCGATGCTGATCAAGACCGTGCGCACCCACAATGGTTCCAGCACGACAGGGCCGACGTTCGGCTCGAAGCGGCGCGCCGTCGGCAGCGCCTTGTCCACGCCAGCGGCGGCAGTCGTATTCGTACTCATGATTTCTTCGCCTTTCCGCGCGTCCATGCTTGCAGCAGGTTAATCGTCAACAACAGCAAAAAGGAGACCACCAGCATCACCACGGCGATGGCCGTGGCGCCTGCGTAATCGTATTGTTCCAATTTGGTAATAATGAACAGCGGCGTGATTTCCGACACCATCGGCATATTGCCGGCGATAAAGATCACGGAACCGTACTCGCCCGTGGCGCGGGCGAAGGCCAGCGCAAAGCCCGTCAGCAAGGACGGCAAGATGGTGGGGAAGATGACGCGGATAAACGTTTGCAATGAATTGGCGCCCAGGCTGGCGGCCGCTTCTTCGAGTTCCTTTTCCGCGTCTTCCAGCACCGGTTGCACGGTACGCACGACGAAGGGCAAGCCGATGAAGGTCAGCGCCACCACCACACCCAGCGGCGTGAACGCCACCTTGATGCCCAGCACGCCTTCGATGAACTGGCCGAACCAGCCGTTCGACGAATACAAAGCCGTCAGGGTGATGCCGGCCACGGCCGTCGGCAGGGCGAACGGCAAGTCGACCAGCGCGTCGATGATGCGCTTGCCGGGGAATTTATAGCGCACCAGCACCCAGGCCAGGATGCCGCCAAACACCACGTTCAACAGGGCGGCGATCAGCGAGGCGCCAAACGTCAGCCGGTACGACGCCATCACGCGGTCGGACGTGACGGCGCTGAAGAAGGCGTCCCATGTCATGGTGAACGTTTTCAGGAACACCGACGACAGCGGAATGAGAACGATCAGGGCCAGGTAAAAGAGCGTGAAGCCCAGTGACAGCTTAAACCCCGGCATGACCCGAAACGGCGCTCCGCGCGCCTTGAGCGGTGCTGCTGATGCTGCAGACATAGAAACCCCTTCTTATTACATTTTTGAGTTATAGGACGCAATAATCACATGCAATCGTTATAAAAAGAACTAACCATTTCTCATTTGCTTAGATGGATTTTGCATACCTGCCGTGAAAGCTGCGGGCGAAAAAAAACGCACCGAACAGGTGCGTTTTTATGAAAGCTGAAACGTTTATTTATTTGGCTGCGGCGTCAGACGGAGGTATGGCTTGGCAGCCGTAAACCCCTTCGGATACTTCTGCTTGATCACGTCCGGATCCTGCACGGTCAATGGAATGATGACGTCGTCGCCATCTTTCCAGTTGCCGGGCGTGGCCACCGTGTAGCCGTCCGTCAGTTGCAAAGCGTCAATGACGCGCAGGATTTCATTGAAGTTGCGGCCCGTACTGAGCGGATATGTGAGGATCAGGCGTACCTTTTTGTTCGGGTCGACGATGAAGACGGAGCGCACGGTGGCCGTGACGGACTGTTCCGGGTGGATCATGTCGTACAGTACCGACACTTTCTTGTCGACGTCGGCGATGATGGGGAAGCCCACCACCGTGTTTTGCGTCTCTTCGATATCCTTGATCCAGCTCTTGTGCGACTCGGCCGCGTCCACCGACAGGGCGATGGCCTTCACGTTGCGCTTGTCGAATTCGGGCTTGAGCTTGGCCGTCAGGCCCAGTTCCGTCGTGCAGACGGGGGTAAAGTCGGCCGGGTGGGAAAACAGCACCACCCAGGAATTGCCAGCCCACTCGTGGAACTTGAGCGGGCCGATCGAGCTGTCTTGTTCAAAATCAGGGGCGACATCGCCCAGGCGTAAAGTCATCGTGATCTCCTGTGAGGTTATGTGCAATCGAATTCGTCGAATCAGGCTGCCTGACGGTGGCGCTTGTCGCTTTGCGCCAGATCAAACAGTGTTTGCAGCTGCGCCTGGCCGTAGACCCAGTCGCCAAGGCGCGACTCGGCGTTGATATGGCCCAGCGCACCGCCATCAATATACTTGCAATTCCAGCGCCGTGCCCACTGCGCCGCGTGCTCGGCCGTCATCCATGGATCCGTCTGGCTGGCGATCAGGATGCCGGGGCAAGGCAGCCGCTTTTGCGGCAATGCCTTCGCCACGCCAAACTTGTCCGGGTCGGCCGGCCCCACCAGCAGCACGCCGGCCACGCCCTGCGGATCGCGGGCCAGGCTATGCGCCGTCGTCAGGCAGCCGAAGCTGTGGGCGACGATCAGGGTTGGTCTTGCATCTTGCCGGCGCACCTGATCCAGCCGCGCCGACCAGGTGGCCAGGTCGGGCGCGTTCCAGTCGTCCTGCTCGACCCGCTCGAATTGCGGATACAGGCGCTGCCAGCGGCTCTGCCAATGCTCGGGGCCGCTGTTATGCAAGCCCGGCACGATCAGTACCCGGTAATCGGAAAAGCTGCGCAGCGCCATGATGTGTCCTTTTAGTAACGGTCTGGCAATCGTGCCATCCGGTATTACTTAGGCTGGTAGATCTGGTCGAAGATGCCGCCGTCGGCAAAGTGCGCCTTTTGTGCCGTCGTCCAGCCGCCCGCCACTTGCTCGATGGTGAACAGATTGACCTTGGCGAACTGCGATGCATATTTCTTCGCCGCCTTGTCCGTTGCCGGACGGTAGTAATTTTTGGCGATGATGTCTTGCGCTTCGTCCGTGTACAGGTAATTCAGGTAAGCCTCGGCCACCTTGCGCGTACCGTGCTTGTCGGCAAACTTGTCGACGACGGCGACGGGCGGCTCGGCCAGGATGCTGACGGATGGCGTGATGATGTCGAACTTGGTCGGGCCCAGTTCCTTGACGGCGAGATACGCCTCGTTTTCCCAGGCGATCAGCACGTCGCCGATGCCGCGTTCAACGAAGGTGGTGGTGGCGCCGCGCGCGCCGGAATCGAGCACGGGCACGTTTTTATACAGCTTGCCGAGGAAATCCTTGGCTTTCGCTTCGTTGCCGCCCGGCTGGCGCAGCGCGTAGCCCCACGCGGCCAGATGGTTCCAGCGGGCGCCGCCCGAAGTTTTCGGGTTCGGCGTGATGACGGACACGCCCGGTTTGATCAGGTCATTCCAGTCCTTGATGCCTTTCGGGTTGCCCTTGCGCACCAGGAACACGATGGTCGAGGTGTAAGGCGAGCTGTTGTGCACCAAACGCTTTTGCCAGTCGGCGGCCAGCAGCTTGTGCTCGGCCAGCGCGTCGATGTCGTAGGCCAGGGCCAACGTGACCACGTCCGCTTCCAGGCCATCGATGACGGCGCGCGCCTGCTTGCCGGAACCGCCGTGCGATTGCTTGATCTTGACGTTGTCGCCCGTCTTGCCTTTCCACTCCTTGGCAAACGCCGTGTTCACATCCTGGTACAGCTCGCGCGTCGGGTCATACGACACGTTGAGCAGGGTGATATCGGCAGCCTGCGCCGTTTGCAGAAGGGCAAACGCGCTGATGGCGGCGGCAATGATGATTTTTTTCGACAGCATCTAAGATCCCCGAGTGGTTGAACTTTCAGAGCCACCAGATTACGGCGCCATGGCCGCAAAGAGAACGAAGCGTTTCGCCGTTTGATATGCGATTTTCGCATATGGGCGAGGCGCAACGGGGATTTAGCAGTTAATAGAACCGGTTGAACAGGACCACGGCCCAGGTGGCGAAGGCCAGGATGCAGGTCAGCAGCACGGCGGCGCTGCCGAAATCCTTGGCGTTTTTCGACAGCGGATGGCGTTCCAGCGAAATGCGGTCGACCACGGCTTCGATTGCCGAATTGATCAGTTCCACGATCAAGACCAGCAACAGCACGCCGATCAGCACCAGCTTTTCAAACGCGGAGATGCGCAGCAGCAAGGCGATCACCGTGCCGACGACGAACAGGCCCAGTTCCTGGCGGAACGCATGCTCATGACGCCAGGCCGCTTTCAAGCCATCGAGCGAGTAGAAAAAGGCAGAAAAGATCCGCTTCAAGCCACTTTTACTTTTGAATTCATTTACAGGTTGCATAGTTTTCCATATGTAAAGCAAGTGCAGTGGGCACATTATGGGGGCGACATAGCAGTGTGACCATTTATTCGCTGAATATCTCGGAACATTTCACTATTTTTTCACATCATGGTATAAAGAAGCATGAATACTGCATTGCACCAAATCCATCATGAAAATTGAACCGGTCGCTGCCCCGAAGACAACGATACAGGTGATCGAACGCATGGTCGCCCTGCTCGATGCCCTGGCCAAATATTCCGACCCGGTCAGCCTGAAGGAATTGTCAAAAGTTTCCGGTTTGCACCCCTCCACGGCGCACCGCATCCTCAACGACATGGTGCTGACGCGCTTTGTCGACCGCATCGAACCAGGTACCTACCGGCTGGGCATGCGCCTGCTGGAACTGGGCAATGTGGTGAAAAGCCGCCTCAGCGTGCGCGAAGCGGCGCTGGACTTCATGCGCCAGCTGCACAAGAAAACCCAGCAAACCATCAACCTGTCCGTGCGCCAGGGCGACGAGATCGTCTACATCGACCGCGCCTTTTCCGAGCGCTCGGGCATGCAGGTGGTGCGCGCCATCGGCGGGCGCGGTCCGCTGCACCTGACTTCGACAGGTAAATTATTCCTCTCCGTCGACGAGCCGAAAGCCATCCGCGCCTACGCCACGCGCACGGGCTTGGCCGGACACAACAAGAATTCCATCACGGATCTGCAAAAGCTCGAGCGCGAGCTGAGCCTGGTGCGCGAGCGCGGCTATGCGCGCGACAATGAAGAGCTGGAACTGGGCGTGCGCTGCATGGCCGCCGGCATCCGCGACGATACAGGCAAGCTGATCGCGGGACTGTCGATCTCGGCGCCAGCCGACCGCTTGCAGGATGAGTGGCTGGTGGACCTGGTGGAGACGGCGAACCAGATTTCAGTGACGTTGGGTTTTATACCCCAAGACTAAAGAAACAGGGCAGCAACGCTGCCCTGTTTCTTTTATCCACCAGGCAAGCTCATGTTGGCTGGTTTCAGTGCTTCGAGCCACTTGCGCATGCGTCCCGCATCGGCCGTACGCGACTGTTTTCCCTTGGAATCGAGGAAGACCATGATCACGGCCCGTCCTTCGATGACAGCCTGCATCATCAAGCAACGTCCCGCCTCATTGATGAAGCCTGTCTTTTGCAAGCCGATTTCCCAGCCCGGATTGGCCACCAGGTGATTCGTATTGCCAAATTGCATGGGCTGGCCGCTGGCTTCGACGATGGCTTTCGGGTCCGTCGAATACTCGCGCAGCAGCGGATGGCGGAAGGCGGCCATGGCCAGCTTGCCCAGGTCGCGCGCGCTGGCCACGTTCATTTTCGACAAGCCGCTGGAATCGACGTAATGCGTATCCATCATGCCCAGCTGGCGTGCCTTGCTGTTCATGGCGTCGACAAACGAGGGCAAGCCGCCCGGATAATTGCGGCCCAGCGCCGAGGCGGCGCGGTTTTCCGAGCTCATCAGGGCAATGTGCAGCATATTCGCGCGCGTCAATTGCGACCCCACTTTGAGGCGCGAGCTGCTGAACTTGGCGCGGTCGACGTCCTCGTCCGTGATCGTCAGCACTTCATCCATATCCTGGCGCGCTTCGACCACCACCAGGCCCGTCATCATCTTGGTGATGGAGGCGATGGGCAGGGCCACATTGGAATTCTTTTCAAACAGCACTTCCGCATTGGCCTGGTCCAGCACCAGCGCCACGCTGGACTTGAGGTCGAGCGGATCGCGCGTGAGGTTCAGGCCGGCCAGGTCGCCCATGGTCGGCATCGGTGCGGCCATGGGCACGGCCACGCTGCTGACTTTTTGATAGATGACTTTGCGCTTGCCGCGCACCATGACGACCCGGCGCACGGTCTTGTCGCGCGGCGCGGCCGTCGCGCCCTTGCGCAGCACGACTTTGACTTTCTTGGTGTTGTGTTTCTTGGAGGCTGAGGATTTGCCGTTCGCTTCCTTGGCGTGCACGGCCGCAGCCGGCGCCAGCGCAAACAGCAGGGAAGCCAGGATACCCAGCGCAAGTTTAAACTTAGCCATTCGTTAATTCCCCGTGAAGCTGTTGCATTATTGCAGTGTAGCGAAATGCAGAGTAATCGCAAGCCTATTTAACAGTTAGGACAGTATTTATTGCAGTAATGGAATACAAATCGTTGGCGATCCGCAAACGGGCTCATCCTTAACCGGCTGTTTGTCTGTGCCCATCGCCAGTCATGTCTATTTATCCATGAATTTAACAAAGCCGGCCAGCGGCTCGCGTTCCGTGCTCAGGCGATTCTCGACCTTGTCCGGATCCGCATGGCCGAGAGCCATGCCGCACACCACCATTTCGCTGGCCGGCACGCCCAGCTCGTCGCGGATGATGTCATGGTAATGAATGAAAGCCGCCTGCGGACAGGTGTCGAGCCCGCGCGCGCGCGCCGCCAGCATGATGTTTTGCAAGAACATGCCGTAATCGAGCCAGGAACCCTGCTCCAGCACCCGCTCGATGGTAAAGATCAGCCCGACGGGCGCATCGAAAAACTGGAAATTGCGCCCGTGCTGGGCCGCCATGCCGGCTGTGTCGCCCCGCTCCAGGCCCAGCAACTGGTACAGGTCCAGGCCGATCTTGCGGCGGCGCTCGATGAACGGCGCCGTCCACTGGCGCGGGTAATAGATATACGAGGCCGTGCGCGCGGGCGCGTCGGGTGCCTTCGGCGCGTCGTAGGCGGCCAGGATGCGCTGCGACAAGCGCAGGCGCGCCTCGCCCGACAGCACATACACTTTCCACGGCTGCATGTTGGCGCCCGAGGGCGCGCGCGCCGCCACTTCCAGGATGCGCGCGATCTCGTCCTGCGCCACCGGCGTGGGCAAAAAGGCGCGGATCGAACGGCGCGACAAAATGACCGCGTCGACGGCTTGCTGCGCCGACTGTATGGTGGATGCTTGCTTGCTCACTGCCCTGCTCTCCCGCTCTCTACTTCTTGACGACAAATACCACACCGACCACGGCCACCAGCATGCCGGCGATGCCCAGCATATTGAAGGCTTCGCCAAACATCAGCCAGGCCATCACGGCCGTCGTGGGCGGTGTCAGGTACAGCAAGCCCGTCACTTTCGTCGCGTCGCTGCGGCGGATCAGGGCGAACAGCAGGAAGATGGCGCCGATGGACAGCACGAGTACCGACCACAGCAAGGCGCCGATGAAATTCGCCGTCCATTGCACGTTGCTGAAGTGCAGGTCCAGCCCTTCGTAATACAGGGCGAAGGGCAAGACCACGACGATGGAGGCGGCAAACTGCACCACCGTGCCCGTGCGCAAGTCGAATTGCGGGCAGTGGCGTTTTTGGTACATGGTGCCAGCCGTCATCGACAGCAGCGCGAACACGCACAGCAGCACGCTTTCCACCGTCAGGCCCACGAGGTTGATCTTCGCATACACGACGAGGGCCACGCCCAGCAAGCCGAAGAACAGGCCCAGCCACTGGCGCGGACGCACGGATTCGCCGATCAGGGGCGCGGCGCAGGCCGTCAGCACGGGTTGCATGCCGACGATCAGCGCAGACAGGCCGGCCGGCATGCCCAGCTTGATGGCGCACCAGACGCCGGCCAGATAGCCGGCCTGCATCAGGATGCCGGCCACGGCGATCTGGCGGAATTGCCCCACGGGCCACGGCGCGCGCAACAGCAGCACCAGCGGCAGCAGGATCACCAGCACGCCCAGGAAGCGCAGCAGCAAAAAGGTCAGCGGCGGCGCATACGGCAAGCCGAACTTGGCGACGATAAAACCTGTGCTCCATAACAACACGAAGAAGCCGGGCAAGGCCATCGGCGTCAGAGTGGTCAGAAGAGAGGCTTTGCCGCTGGCACCAGCCGCGGCGGGAAGATTGGACATGGTATCAACTCGGGAAACAGGATCGGCACCGGGGCGCTGCGCCAGTGCGGGAGGCAAAGTCTAGCATGCTGCGCCGCACCCGTCCTGAAAGGCGGGGAAATAACAGTTTAGGGTTAAACCATTAACACCAAGAAATCAAATATTTCTCTTTAGAAACAATGACTTTTGATGCAAATCTATTCAATTGTTGCATCGCACAAGAAACGCTTGACTTCGTTTTTTTTCACCGTAGAATAGGGTTTGTTGCGTTGCACAATTCTTGTTCAGCTTGAAAAATTTAGATTCACCTGCTTTCCCAAACGGTACACGCAGCATCAAATTAACCAGATTTCGATTTTTTGGAGATTTATATGTTTTCAATTCCTGAGCAATTCTCGTCCGCTACCAAAGCCAACCTGGAAGCCCAATTCGCCCTGTTCTCGTCGTTGACGGGCAAAGCTTTCGAAGGCATCGAAAAGATCGTCGAACTGAACCTGACCGCTGCCAAGGCAACGCTGGAAGAATCGACCGCCGCCGCCAAGCAATTGCTGTCGGCAAAAGATCCACAAGAATTCTTCTCGCTGAGCGCTGCTCAAGCCCAGCCTGGCGCCGAAAAAGCCATCGCTTACGGCCGTCACCTGGCTGCCATCACGTCCGGCACGCAAGCCGAGTTCAGCAAAGCTGCTGAATCGCAAATCGCTGAAACCAACCGTAAAGTCCTGTCCCTGGTGGAAGAAGTCACCAAGAACGCGCCAGCCGGTTCGGAAAACGCCGTCGCCATCCTGAAAAGCGCCATCGGCAACGCCAATGCAGGCTACGAGCAATTCTCGAAAACCAGCAAGCAAGCCGTCGAAGCCATCGAAGCGAACCTGGCATCGGCCGTGAACCAGTTCACGCAAGCGGCTGAAAAAGTCGTGCCGCGCGCTGCCGCCAAGTAATTATTAAGCGACCGCTACGGCGGTCCGCTAAGTAATCCTCGGGAAATTAGTGTGAATTTATGACAAACAGAACCGGATGCTATGCAAGGCGCTCGCTGCGACGCAGTGCGAGCACTGCTAGCAGTGAGTAACGCCGCAGAGCGCCGGTTATGGAAGTCAGAAATCACAATAATTTATTGGGGGTTACTTTAATACCAGCTCCTCCAGGCATCCATCCCGTACTTCCCCGACGGATGCCATTATGCCCCAGCCTGGCTGGGGCATTTTTTATGCCTGATCCCTTCTACTCCCCCAGATACGCCGCCTTCACGCGCGGGTCGTCGAGCATGGCGGCCGCGTTGCCGCCCATGGTGACCAGGCCGGAATCCATCACATAGCCGCGGTGCGCCGCCTGCAGGGCCAAACGGGCGTTCTGTTCGACCAGCAAGATCGTGATGCCCTCGGACGACACCTTGCGGATCACTTCGAAGATTTTCTCGACCATGATGGGCGACAAGCCCATCGAGGGCTCGTCGAGCAGCAGCAGCTTAGGATGGCTCATCAGGGCGCGCGCCATGGCCAGCATCTGCTGCTCGCCGCCCGACAGGGTGCCGGCCATCTGCGCCGCCCGTTCCTTGAGGCGCGGAAAGACATCGAACCAGCGGGCGATGTCATCCTCGACACCGGCCTTGTCCGTGCGCGTGTAGGCGCCCATCATGAGGTTTTCGCGGATCGACATGCGGGTAAACACCCCCCGCCCTTCCGGCACCATGGCCAGCTTTCTTTCCACCAAGTGAAATGATTTCGTGCCCTTGAGCGATTCGCCCAGGTAGCTGATCGTGCCCTCGATCTTGCATTCAGGCAAAGTCCCCGTGATGGCTTTCAAGGTCGTCGTCTTGCCGGCGCCATTCGCGCCGATCAGGGCGATCAGCTCGCCCTGGTTGACTTCCAGGTCGATGCCTTTCACGGCCTTGATGCCGCCGTAGGCCACGTGCAGGCCCGATACCTTCAATACATTCTTGTTCAAGCCATCGTTACTCATGCGTGCGACCCTCCCAGATAAGCCTCGATGACGGCCGGGTTTTGTTGTATTTCGGCCGGCAAGCCTTCCGCGATGCGCTTGCCATACTCGAGCACCGTGATGCGGTCGCACAGTCCCATCATCAGTTTCACGTCGTGCTCGATCAACAGCACGGTCTTGCCTTCGGCCTTGATTTTTACCAGCAACTCGCGCAGGGCCAGCTTTTCCGTCGCGTTCATGCCGGCCGCCGGTTCGTCGAGGGCCAGCAGTTGCGGATCGGTGGCCAGCGCGCGGGCGATTTCCAGGCGCCGCTGGTCGCCATACGACAAAAAGCGCGCCGTGCGGCTGGCGAACTGGGCAATGCCGACGAAGTCGAGCAGTTCCATCGCCCGCTTGCGGATCGACGCCTCTTCCTCGCGCGCCGCCTTGTGGCGGAAGATGGCGCCGAACACGCCCTGGTGCGAGCGCACATGGCGCCCCACCATGACGTTTTCCAGCGCCGTCATGTCGCCAAACAAACGGATGTTCTGGAAGGTGCGCGCAATGCCCGCCTTGGCCACCTTGTGTGGCGCGGACGGCGAATACGGCTTGCCGGCCAGCTCGAAGGTACCTGTATCAGGCTGGTACAGGCCGGTGATGACGTTGAAAAACGTTGTCTTGCCGGCGCCGTTCGGGCCGATCAAGCCATAGATTTGCCCTTGCCGGATGGTGATGCCCACGTCGGTCAGCGCCTGCAAGCCGCCAAAACGCTTATTTACGCCGGCAATATTGAGAATGATCTGTTCGCTCATGCTATTCCTCCCTTAAGCGGACACGACGCCGGTGGATTTGTTCGGCTGGTCGACGTCGTGGTCGGGCCGGTCTTCATGCTTCGGCGATGGCCACAGGCCGGCAGGACGGTTGAGCATGATCAACACCATGGCCAGGCCGTACAGCAACTGGCGCAGCACTTCCGCCTCGATCACCACGTGGCCGAACAGCGTCTGCTGGGCCGGCTCCACCACGTGGCGCAGCACTTCCGGGATCGAAGCGAGGATCACGCCGCCGAGAATCACGCCGGGGATATGGCCGATGCCGCCCAGCACCACCATGGCCAGCACGGCGATCGATTCCGTCAAGGAAAACGATTCCGGCGAGACAAAGCCCTGGAACGAGGCAAACATGGCGCCGGCCACGCCGCCGAACGAGGCGCCCATGGAAAAGGCCAGCAATTTGACGTTGCGCGTGTTGATGCCCATGGCTTTGGCGGCGATCTCGTCTTCGCGGATGGCCACCCAGGCGCGGCCCAGGCGCGAATGCTGAAGCCGCTTGGTTACGAACACGACAGCGATGCACAGGAAGAGGAACAAAAAGTAATAGGCGTTCACGGACGGCATGGAAAAACCGGCCACCGTGACGGTGCTGTTGGTGCCCGCCTCGCCCGCCAGGTTGACGCCGAAGATGCGGATCGGATCGATCAGATTGATGCCTTGCGGCCCGTTCGTGAAATTGATCGGGTCATTCAGATTGTTCATGAAGATGCGGATGATCTCGCCAAAGCCCAGGGTCACGATGGCCAGATAGTCGCCGCGCAGCTTCAAGGTGGGCGCGCCCAGCAAGGCGCCAAACAGGCCGGCCACGGCAGCGGCCAGCGGCACGATGATCCAGATCGACAAATGGATGCCATTCTCCCGGATTTCCGGCCCCATCAGCTGCACCAAGGTTTCTCCCAGTACCGGATACTGATTCACCACCGATTCGAGCAGGATGGCGAACTGGGGCGACGCCAGCAAGGCCGTCAGGTAGGCGCCCACGGCGTAGAAGGCGATGTAGCCGAGGTCGAGCAGGCCGGCAAAGCCGACAACGATGTTCAAGCCCAGGGCCAACATGATGTACAGCAAGGCCATGTCGATGATGCGCACCCACGAGTTGCCGAACTGGGCGGCAAAAAACGGGAACACCATCAGCAGCGCGGCCAGGCCCAGCATGCCGGCATAGGCTTTGGTCGGATTTTTCTTAGCGTCAAAATCGAGTAGTGCCATGATTTAATCTCCCAGTTTCACATCAGGCACGGTCGGCCACTCGTTCGCCCATGATGCCGGACGGGCGCAAGGTCAGCACGATGATCAGCACGACGAAGGCAAAGATATCCTGGTAGTGGCTGCCCAGGAAACCGCCCGTGATGTCGCCGATATAGCCGGCGCCCAGGCTCTCGATAATGCCCAGCAAGATACCGCCCAGCATGGCGCCATAGATATTGCCGATGCCGCCCAGCACGGCCGCGCAAAACGCTTTCAAGCCGGGGATGGCGCCCATGGAAAATTGAATGGAGGCATAGTTGGCGCCCCACATCACGCCCGCCACGGCCGCCAGCGCGGCGCCGATGGCAAAGGTGGCTACGATGACCTTGTCGGAGTCAACGCCCATGAGCCCTGCCACGCGGGGGTTTTCCGCCGTGGCGCGCATGGCGCGGCCCATCCGTGTTTTTTCCACCAGCAACACCAATCCGCCCATCGACAGCGCGGCCAGGGCCAGCAGCAGCACTTGCGTTTGCGAAATCACGGCGCCGCCTATGTTGATGGGGTCGGTCGACAGCAATTGCGGGAAGGGCAAGGGATTGCGCGTCCAGATCATCATGGCGAAGGTTTGCAACAGGATGGAGACGCCGATGGCGGTAATCAGGGGGGCGAGGCGGGGGGCGTTGCGCAGGCGGCGGTAGGCGACCCGCTCGATGATGATGTTGACCAGAATACAGATGGGAATGGCGCCGAGAATGGCGGTGGCCAGTTTCAAATAGCCGGGCCAGTCCGGCACATAAATGCCCAGCAGTTTGAGGATGGTCAGGCCCACCATGGCGCCGATCATGAGCACGTCGCCGTGGGCGAAGTTGATCAGGTTCAGAACGCCGTACACCATGGTGTAACCGAGGGCGACTAAGGCATACATGCTGCCCAACACCAAGCCGTTAATGATCTGCTGGATGAATGTATCCATGATTGCCCTATCAAATATGCATTTTTCGGGAACAACTTCCGCCAGAACATGTCGCTGATACAAAAACGGCACCGGAGGAAGAATTCCTGCAGTGCCATCCCTGGACCGTTCTCACCAGCATGGTGCACGCACTCAAAACGGGCGTGACCTTGCTTAGTCATAACGACAACATATTCAAGCTTGAGGCAATCATAACGATCTTTTGCAAAAACTAAGCTTGGAATAAATCGATCATTTCCGAATTAAATTCGGTTTTGAGGTAACTATTTCACCGATACGCAATTGTCCCACCGACTCAGGCGACGTCGCGCTTGATGCCATCGAGGCCTTTCGGCATCGGGAACGTGACGGCTTCCTGCACGCCGTCGAGCGGGCGCACGCTCTTCACGCCGCACTCTTTCAAACGGTCGATGACGGCTTGCACCAGCACCTCGGGCGCCGAGGCGCCAGCCGTCACACCCACGCGCAGCTTGCCTTCCAGCCAGGCAGGGTCGATTTGCGAGGCATTGTCGACCATGTAGGCAGGCGTGCCCATCTTCTCGGCCACTTCGCGCAAGCGGTTCGAATTCGAGCTGTTCGGGCTGCCGACGACGATCACCACTTCCACTTGCGGGGCCATGAATTTCACGGCTTCCTGGCGGTTCGTGGTGGCGTAGCAAATGTCGCCTTTTTTTGGCTCGGCGATATTCGGATATTTCGCTTTCAAGGCCGCAATAATGTCGCTAGTGTCGTCAACTGACAACGTTGTTTGCGAAACATAGGCCAGGCTTTCCGGATTGGCAACCTGCAATTTCGCCACATCGTCGAGCGTTTCCACCAGATGCATGCCCATATCGGCCTGGCCCATCGTGCCTTCCACCTCGGGATGGCCATCGTGGCCGATCATGATGATCTCGCGGCCTTCGCGGCGCATCTTGCCCACTTCCATGTGCACCTTGGTGACCAGCGGGCAAGTCGCGTCAAAAATGCTCAGGCCGCGCGATTCCGCCTCGGCGCGCACGGCTTTCGACACGCCATGGGCGGAAAACACGAGCGTATTGCCAGCAGGCACGTCATCGAGGTCGTCGATGAAGATGGCGCCCTTGTTGCGCAAGTCGGCCACCACATAGGCGTTGTGGACGATTTCATGGCGCACATAGATCGGTGCGCCAAATTGCTGCAAGGCGCGTTCGACGATTTCAATCGCCCGGTCGACGCCAGCGCAGAAACCGCGGGGCTGGGCCAGTAACAGTTCTTTATCCATCGCTATTCCTTTTTACAGCACCGAAATGAGCTTGACTTCAAAACGCAGCGGCTGGCCGGCCAGCGGATGGTTGAAGTCGAACAGGGCCGAATCGTCGCGCATTTCGCGCAGCACGCCGGCAAAGCGGCCGCCGCCCGGCGCGGCAAAGTCGACCAGGTCGCCGATCTTGTAGTCGGCGCCTGGCACGGAGTTTTCGTCCAAGGTTGCGCGCGAAACGGACTGCACCAGCTCGGGATTGCGCTCGCCAAAGCCTTCGCCGGCCGCCAGCTCGAAGGTCTGGTGCGTGCCTTCAGGCAAGCCCAGCAGACGCTGCTCAAGGAATGGCGCCAGCTGGCCCTGTCCCAGCATCAAGGTCGCGGGATTGCCGCTGAAGGTCGTGACAATGTCAGTACCGTCAACAGTGGCAAGACGATAATGCAGGGTGAGGTAAGCCGCTTCGGTGACGACTGCTGGTTGCTCGTTGGACATAGTAGTTTTCAAGTAACTGGTGCAAAACGATATTGTAAGCCACCCTGAGCCAGCGCGCCCCATGCCATCTCGGCGCGGCCGTGCTTTTGTCAAAAAACATGGCCGCGCGCCCTGTCACTTATCCGACGTTGACGTACGTCAACCCGCCAGGCGTGCTGGCGTGATTGCCGAAGCCCGAGCTGTCTTCCAGATCGCCATCGAGCTTCCAGCGCCCCACGGGCCGGTGCACGATGCCATACTGGCCATAGTCATACACTTCCTTGGGCGTCAGCACGCGGTCGTACAGGATGACGTCCGACAACTGCCAGGCGGGCGCACCCTGCTCCAGCGCATCCACGGTGCGGCCGATCACCAGGGGCGCGCCGATGGCCTGCACGAACGGCGTCACCATCTTGCTGCCCTGCGACATCAGGAAATCGTCGACGTACAGGCTGATGGAACCATCATGCTTGACGGTGTAGGTGCAGCGAAACCAGCGGTTGGCGCTATCCACGTTCACGCCGTGACCATTGTTATTGAAGCCCGCACCAGCACTGTTGAGCAGGAACAGGAACGTCTGGATATCCTGCGTCAGCAGCGTCCATCCTTTCAGGTTCGCCTGACGCGCGACAAAAGCCCCACCCCGGCCCACCATCGTGGAAAATGCCTGCTGCCGGATACAATACGACAGCGAGAAATCGGCGCTCTCATAGCGCACGGACGACGGCACGGTGAGCATCAGGCCCGGCTGGAATTGCAAGGTTTTCTTTACGCCGAAGCAAGGCGTGGGCGGCGCCGGACGCATGGCATCTTCGCCGCGCAAGGCGTCCCAGACAGCCTTGCGTCCGTTGCTGTAGGCCGGCGTCTCCACCAGGTTCAGTCCGTCGACCTCCATGGGCTTCCCCCCATTCCAGTCCCAATAGCACGCCAGTTGCACGCCCGTACGGCGTATGGCGCTCAGCAAGGCATGCAAGTTGTCTTGCCGTTCGGTATCTTGCAACGCCAGCTCCTGCTTTTGCGACAGGCAAAAGCTGCCAAGGTAATACGGCTTGCCCAAGGCATGTGCGGCACGCTGCATCACTTGCAGGTAAGCGAGCGAAGACGAGACGAAGTCGGCCGGCAAATCCGCGCTGCTGCCCAGGGCGCTGCTGACATATTCATTACCCGGGAACAGGTTTTCACAAAGACAGTCGACCGGATCCGGATTTACGAATGGCAAGGTTTCCGTGACGTATTGCTGCAAGGATCCTTGACGGGGCGAAGTATGAGCGATGCCGGCATTACCGGAAGAAATCATGCGCGCCAGACCATCGTTGTCACGCAGCAATTGCGCCGTCTCCTGGATGATTTCCCGGGTAGCGGTCAAGCTGATCCCGGTCACGCCCATCAGTTCCTGCGCAGCCATCCAGGCGGCGATGCCCGCGTGGTTGCTGTAGTGCTGCGCAAAAGCCTGCGCAAAAGCACGCATATAGCGGCGTGTTTTCGACTGTGGATTGACCAGTGCGACCCGCGCAACTGCGGCCTGCTCGTCTTTTGTAGCGCCCGCAGGGCCCGCCTCGCCCACCAATTGCGGCACGGCGTAGGGATTCCAGAATGGGCAGGCGATGATGCCGATGCCATTGGCCAGCGCGCAATCGAGCAGCGCCGTTATGGCAAGCCAGTACGAATCTTTGATATTCACATCGGTTAGCGTGTTGTCGGTTGCGAACTTTGGCTCGCCAACAACTTCGCCCCAGTTCCAATAGCCATCCTTGCCCTTGAAAGGCGCCAGCATCACCTGGAGGTACTTGAAGCCGTTGGCGGCAAGATACGGCAAATCGGTGCTGTAATCGGGAGTCTTCGGGTCCGGAGCGAGCGGTGCGTTAACGCTCCATTGACGGTGTTCCAGATATGCATGCGCATTGAGGCCGATGCCGCTGACCTTGCCCGTATTGACGCCGGCGGCGTTGAACTCTTGCATGACTCCATTGATAACTTTGATGTACGGCATGACGACTCCTGTAAAACAAGTGGAAGACATTGAGTTCAGGGCCCTGACTCCCCGTCGCTGCAACTTGCATGGAATGCAACGACAGGCAAATGATAGCGCCTGAAAATGGCCGGGCCGGGCATCTTGGTTTTTGTTTTTTTACCATGAACCGACATAAAGACGAGCTAGCGCAGCATGGCCGCCCGGGGAAGGCGCGACAATCATCGGCAGGCGCCACGACCAGCTGGGCGCGACGGGAGGCAGCATGGGCATCAAGGATTGGCCGGCCGGCGAACGGCCGCGCGAACGCCTGATCGAGGACGGCGCGCAGTCGCTGTCGGACGCGGAATTGCTGGCCGTCTTCCTGCGCACGGGCGTGCGCGGCAAGAGCGCCGTGGAACTGGCGCGCGAAACGGTCGAGCACTTCGGTTCGCTGCGCGGCCTGTTTGGCGCCAGTCTCGTGAGTTTTTCCGCAGTGCACGGCATGGGCAGCGCCAAGTTTGCCCAGCTGCAAGCGGTGCTGGAACTGGCGCGGCGCGCCATCATCGAAGACTTGCAGGCGGGGCAAGCCCTCAATTCACCGCACGCCGTCAAAGACTATTTGCGCCTGACCCTGGGCCACCTGGCGCATGAAGCATTCCACGTGTTGTTTTTGGACGTCAAGAACCGCCTGATCACCAGCCAGGAAATGTTTCGCGGCACCCTCACCCACACCAGCGTGTATCCGCGTGAAGTAGTGAAACAAGCGCTGCTGCACAACGCGGCCAGCGTCATGCTGGCGCACAACCACCCGTCCGGCACGCCGGAACCGAGCGAATCGGATCTGCTGCTCACGCGCGCGCTGGTGCAAGCGTTGTCGCTGGTGGATGTGCGCATCCTCGACCATTTCGTCGTGGCCGGGCGGCAAGTGCATTCGTTCGCGGAACATGGCCAGATCTAGCGGATCTCGCCCGGCGCCGCTCAATTACCAGTTAACCATGTGTAAACAAGGACATACGTGACAGCCCCAAGACGCTTATCTAACAGTAAACAGCGCTGTTTACCAGTGCTTTCCCCTATGGCGAAGGGTAAAAGTCAAATTGTTAAATTATTTCAATACAACATGACACAATTGTTTTTCGCAAGTCATTGATAAATCGGCTTATTTTGGATATACTCTCGTTTTTCCAATTTGGAATATCTTTAAGGAGTGCGCCATGGCACGTGTTTGCCAAGTCACTGGGAAGAAGCCGATGGTCGGCAACAATGTTTCCCATGCAAACAACAAAACCAAACGTCGTTTTTTGCCTAACTTGCAGAATCGTCGTATTTTTGTTGAATCTGAAAACCGCTGGGTCTCCCTGCGTTTGTCCAACGCCGGTCTGCGCGTCATCGATAAAGTCGGCATCGACGCCGTATTGGTCGATATGCGCGCTCGTGGCGAAAAAGTCTAATTAGCAGAATAAGGGAGCTATCATGGCAAAATCAGGCCGCGACAAAATCAAGTTAGAATCGACCGCCGGTACGGGTCACTTCTACACGACTACCAAAAACAAGCGTACGACGCCTGCGAAAATGGAGATCATGAAATTTGATCCTAAAGCACGCAAGCACGTCACGTACAAAGAAACCAAAATCAAGTAATTGATCTTGTGTTCTGTAAAAAGAGCCGCTCCGATGAGCGGTTTTTTTTCGCCCTGATTTTCGGCCGACTCTCTTCATTTGTACCGACGAAAAAAAAGCCCTGGAAACCAGGGCTTTTATCTGCTGCTGCAGCTTACTTATGCATAGCTGCGCAGGCGCAAGGAGAAATCCTGCAACGACTTGATGCCCGACGCTTCGGCGCGCGTGCACCAGTCTTGCAGCTTTTGCAGCAACTGTTCACGCGTAAAGTGCGAACGTTCCCAGATGGCGCCCAGTTCCACGCGCATGTGGTGCATGGTTTCCAGCGCCTTACTATGCTGGAACAATTCCGACAACTGCTCGTGGTGCGCATCGGCCAGCTTGCCCGGTTCGCGCTGCATCAGTTTGCGCGACGATTTCAGGAAGCGCTTTTCCAGCTCAGCCTTGTGCTTCAGGTGTTCCAGCTCTTCCTTCCAGGCATGCTTGATCGATTTTGCATACTTGGCCATCACGTCGTAACGGTTGGCGATGACCGACTGCAAGGTCTCGAAGTCCGCTTCCAGCTTACCGTGCGAGAACTTCGGTTCCGGCGCCAGCTTTTTCACCTTGGCCAGGCCCAGCATTTCCAGCGCGCGGATATATGCCCAGCCGATATCGATTTCATACCATTTCGACGACAGCTTGGCCGACGTCGCATACGTATGGTGATTGTTGTGCAACTCTTCGCCGCCGATCAGGATACCGAAGGGAATGATGTTGGTGGCCGCATCGGCGCAGTCGTAGTTGCGGTAGCCCCAGTAGTGGCCGATGCCGTTGATGATGCCGGCCGCCGTGATCGGGATCCACATCATTTGCACGGCCCACACGGAAATGCCGATTACGCCGAACAAGACGAAATTGATGACGAACAGCGATACCACGCCCAGCCAGCTGTATTTGGTGTACAGGTTGCGCTCGATCCAGTCCGTCGGCGTGCCGTGGCCGTACTTGGCCATGGTTTCCATGTTCTTCGATTCAGCGCGGTACAGCTCGGCGCCTTCCCAGAACACTTTCTTGATGCCGCGCGTCACGGGGCTGTGCGGATCTTCTTCCGTATCGCATTTGGCATGGTGCTTGCGGTGAATGGCGGCCCATTCCTTGGTGACCTGGCCCGTCGTCAGCCACAGCCAGAAACGGAAGAAATGACTAGGGATGGCGTGCAATTCCAGCGCCCGATGGGCCTGGTGGCGGTGCAGATAAATCGTGACGCTGGCGATCGTGATATGCGTGACCACCATGGTGTACAGGAAAACTTGCCATGCGGACAGATCGGTAATGCCAGTTGCCATGAACTGCAAAACGTCGTGTAAAACGGAACTCAATGTCATTACTACTACTCCAAGTGGACAGGGCGTGCGCACGGTCGCTCCAGTGACTCTGGAGGTCCGGCAGAGTTAATTTTAGGCGTGATTGTACGCCCTAATGGGTATTCTCAGGCAAAATCGGAGGCAGGCAGCGAGGTTAAGGCTGGGTGCCGGATGGGGCGGACTCACCCTCTGCCGCGCCCGCGAGCGGGGCAGGAGGCGTACCAACAATACGCAATTCGCGTTGCGGAAACGGTACAGTGACCTTATGTTCCTGCAAGGTGCGCCAGATGGCGCGGTTCACATTCGACTTCACGCCGCCGGTGCCGTTTTCCGGGTCCGCGATCCAGAAGCCGATCTGCACATCGAGGCCGTCGGCGCCGAAACGCACGAGGGTGGCCGATGGCGGATTGCTTTGCGACACACGCGGCACCTTGGCCGTCGCCGCTTCCAGCAAGGGGAAGATGACATCGAGATCCGTTTCATAGCCCACCGACACGGCCGTCGACAGCCAGACCATGCGGTTGCTCAGCGACATGTTCTGCACGCCGCCGGAAATCAGCATTTCATTGGGCACGATGGATTCAACGCCATCGCCACCCAATAACACAGTATAGCGCGTATTGATTTGCGTGACCTTGCCCGTAAATTGACCCACCGTAATCATGTCGCCGATGGTGAGGCTGCGGTCGAGCAGGATGATGAAGCCGGAGACGAAGTTCGCGGCGATCTTTTGCAAGCCAAAACCGAGCGCCACGCCGAAGGCGCCGCCAAACACGGACAGCACCGTCAGGTCGATGCCCACCAGCGACAGGCTGACCAGCACGGAAACAAGAATCAGCACGGCGCGGCCCATGCGCGACATCACCACCCGCAAGGAGGTGTGCAGGCCCTGCATTTTCATCAGGCGCTCGTCGAGCGAGGTGCCGGCCCACATGGCCAGCACCAGCAGCACGGCCACAGAAATAGCGGCTTGCAAGATGGCAGCCACCGATACTTTATTGCGCCCCAGCGGAACGACGATGCTTTCCAGGAAGGTATGCAGTTCCGGCCACAAACCAGTGATGTACAGCGCCATGCCGGCCCACACCACCACCGTGAAGATCTTTTCCAGCAACAACATGGTCGGGCTGATGTCGCCGTGGCGGGCAAAAATGCGGCGCAGCACATAAAAACCGAAGCGCACCAGCGCCATCGAGGTGCACAGGGGAATGGCGATGCTCAGCAGATTGACCGACTGGAACTTGACCAGGAAATGCTGCGCAATGCCCAGCAGCATGGCCGCCAGCACAGGCGTCAGGATGCGGATGAAACTATCGGTGCGCTGCAGGGTTTCCGGCGTGGCCGGTGTGGCGGCCGCTTCCGCCCGCTGGTGCAGGAACACGCGCAACTGCCGCACCAGCAGCCAGCTCAGCGCCAGGCAGCCGACGATGACCAGCGCCTGCCACAGAATGGCAGGTTGGCGGAAATCGTTGACAAAATCAGTGATCAGGTTGAGCAGCGGGGTTTCATTCATGGCGGATGGAGTCAGGAAGATGGTGCGGGGAAATAACCGGGCGGGGTGCCCACAGCGTGCGCCAGACTGGCTGGCGCAAGTGCTTGGCCACCGCTGCGATGCTGCAGCGGCGGCCCGTGACTAACTTATTCGGCTTGCTCTGCGTCAGCGTCGTCGGCCGGCTTTTCATCGGCGTAGACTTTTTTCGGCATGACCTTGCGCTCGAACACGGCGGCGAAGAAGCCGTCGGTCTGGTGCAGGTGCGGCAACAATTTCAGGTAGTCGCCCATTTCCAGCTCGATCTTCTGTTCGGCCAGCACTTTGCTCATCGGCACCAGGGTGAAGTCAGGGTTCGCCGCCAGGAATTGCTCGGCGATAAAATCGTTTTCTTCGTTCAGGAAGCTGCAGGTGGCGTACACCAGGCGGCCGCCGCCTTTGACCAGGCGCGCCGCGCCGGCCAGGATGGCTGCCTGCTTGGCTTGCAGCTCGACGATCGAGTTCGGCTGCTGGCGCCATTTCACGTCCGGATTGCGGCGCAGGGTGCCCAGGCCGCTACATGGCGCATCGACCAGCACGCGGTCGATCTTGCCGGCCAGGCGCTTGATCTTGGCATCGCGCTCATGCGCGATCTGCACCGGATGCACGTTCGACAGGCCGCTGCGGGCCATGCGTGGCTTCAGCTTGGCCAGACGCTTTTCCGACACGTCGAACGCGTACAAACGGCCCGTGTTGCGCATCAGCGCGCCCAATGCGAGCGTCTTGCCGCCCGCGCCGGCACAGAAATCGACGACCATCTCGCCGCGCTTGGCGCCGACGATTTGCGACAGGATCTGGCTGCCTTCATCTTGCACTTCGATGGCGCCGCTCTGGAACAAAGGCAGGTTTTGCAACGATGGCTTCTTGATCACGCGCAAACCCAGCGGCGCGAACGGCGTTGGCGTGCTGAGGATCGGCGCTTCGGCCAGGGCCAGCATCACGTCGTCACGCGTGGCCTTGAGCGAGTTCACGCGCAAGTCCAGCGGCGCCGGCGCGTTCAGCGCATCGGCCAGCTTCATGGTTTCCGCTTCGCCGAACTGGGCGATCAGCTTGTCGAACAGCCAGGTCGGCATGTTGGCGCGCATGTTCGACGGCATCAGGCTGCGGTCGATCTGCGTGATACGTTCCAGCCATTCCACTTCTTCTTCCGTCAGGCCGCCCAGGGAGTCCGCACCGACGGCTTCGGCCAGGCCGAGGATGGTCAGGCGGCGCATGGTGGGGCCACTGCCCGCTTCGGCGAAGTCCGTGAAGAACGATTTGTTGCGCAGCACGGCATAAATGCCTTCGGCGATGGCGCCGCGTTCGCGCGAACCGAGGCGCGGATGGTCGCGGAAATAGCGCGACAGGGTGGTGTCGGCCGGGGCCGTGAAACGTAAAATTTCGCGCAATACTTCTTCAGCATTGGCAAGTATCGCTGGTGGCAATCTCATTGTTATTCTTCCTGTAATATTTTATTGAGGGTCCACGCGGACCTGGCCATGCTCGACTGACAGTTTATCGTCAATGAACAGGCGGATGGCGCGCGGGTAAAGCAGATGTTCCTGTACCAGCACGCGCGCCGATAAGCTCTCTTCTGTGTCGCCTGGCAAGACGGGGACTGTCGCGCTCGCCACGGCCGGGCCATGATCGAGCTCGGCAGTCACGAAATGCACGGTCGCGCCGTGTTCCGTCACGCCCGCCTCGAGCGCCTGGCGGTGCGTCGCCATGCCCGGGAACAGCGGCAGCAGCGACGGGTGGATATTGAGCATGCGCCCCGCGTAATGCTCGACGAAAGGCGGCGTGAGGATGCGCATGAAACCGGCCAGCACGACCAGGTCGGGGGCAAAACCGTCGATCACGGCTTGCAGCGTCGCATCGAACTGTTCGCGGCTGGCATAATCCTTGTTGGCAACGACTGCCGTCGCTATCCCGTGTTCCGCGGCAAAAACCAATCCCTGGGCATCGGCCCGGTTACTGATGACGGCGGCAATACGGGCTGGCCATTGCTCGGCTTGCGCCGCGCGTACGACCGCTTCCATGTTGCTGCCGCGTCCGGAAATGAGGATAACGATATTTTTCATAGCGCGCATTGTACCCGCTATGGCGATGCGAACCAAGAAAGGCCGGCGATATTGTTGCGCCGCAACATGATCGCACAACAGGCGCTTTCGCCGGACGATGCTGCCTGCCAAGCCGGAAAAAGGCTGATTTTACGCTATCACAACGTGAGTAAGTGTTTACTCGAACGAATAGAAGACGCGGAACGGGACTTTCTTCTCGGCCCAGTAGTCGGCCGCGTCGCGGAACACGTCGAGCAGGATCTCGCGCGCTTCCTTGTCGAATTTTTGCGTATTTGGCAATTGCTCAAGCACCACCAGGAAACCCGTCTGCGTGCCGGCCTTGAACATGGTGTCCGTAAGGCACAGGCGCAGGGCATCGAAATTCTTCGCCAGGTTTTTCGGAAACAGGAATGCTTCTGCAATAATGCCGATGACTTGTTGTTTGGTCTGTCCAGCGTTGCAATGCGCATATAAAAAGTGCTGCCCGAGACGGATCGCCTCGTCTTGTAATTCGGTCACGCGAAAGGCACGGATGGACTGGACAAGGTTGGGCGGCACGGTTAGTAACAAACTCATTTTTCCCTCAAATCGACCTGTTATGTATGGATTGTTCTAGCTGCTCTTCTTATTGCATCCCCGCACGCGGGTCAATGCGCACGCGGTGATTCGATCTGTATCAACTTTTATGCGATTCAGTGCGATTTTATATAAGCCATACGCGTATTAGGGTAACGTGTTGTCCTGCATGAATCAACCCGAATATGATGTCAAACGCAAGATTTGTTACAAACCGCTGGTTTCAAGTCACTTCAACATCTTGTATCGATTGAAAGTGCATGTTACAGACTGTGGGGCAAGGGGCTTGGGCTGTTACATTTTGTTGCCATGCGAAACACTTGCCTTGGTCTGGCGGGATTACTATAGTCCCAAGTTGTAAAAAATACCCTGAAAGATTCTCTAGATAACGAGGTTACAAATGAACTTGCAAGCCAAATTGATGATGTCAGCCCTTTGTATCGGTGCATTGCCACTCGCCCAGGCCGCCGACTTTGAAGATTTCGGCAAGGTCGTGCGCGTCGTGCCGCAAGTGGAACAGATCAACCGTCCACGCCAGGAATGCCGCACGGAATACGTGCAAGTCCAGGCACCGCCGCAGCAGCGCAGCGCTGGCGGCTCCATCGTCGGCGGTATCGCCGGCGCCCTGCTCGGTAGCCAGGTCGGTGGCGGCAATGGCCGTACGGCCGCCGCGGCCGCTGGCGCGATTGCCGGCGCCGTCGTCGGCGACCGTGTCGACAACCAGAACAATTACCAGGGCGGCATGCAGGAACAAGCCGTCAAGCAATGCCGCCAGGTCGACCACTGGGAGTCGCGCAACAATGGCTACCAGGTCACGTACGACTACCGCGGCCGCAACTACACGAGCATCATGTCCTACGATCCGGGCGAACGCATCCGTCTGCGCGTCTCGATTGAACCCGCTCAGCAATAAGCGCAGCAACCGGCCCGTACCATGCCAGCCCCAGTGGCTGGCATTTTTTATGGCGCCCCGGCACGGGCTATAATGCGGCACACTTTCAGGCCGCCTTATGCTTATCAAACGAAAATCCATCGAACAAGTCGAATCCTCGCGCCCGGCGCGCAAGCCCCGCTATGCTCCTGTCACCCTGTCTGAAATGGATGGCGTGCGCTATCTGCATTTCGGCACGGAATGGGTACAGGGCGCCATGCGCATCCGCAAGCCGGACTGGCCGGAACTTGAATACGCGCAACAGATGATGGCGTGGATGCTGTGGATCGAGCAGCCGCAGCGCCTCGCCCAGCTGGGCCTGGGCACGGCCGCGCTGACCAAGTTCTGCTACCGCCAGTTTCCGCAGGCGCAGGTCGAGGCCATCGAATTGAACCCGTCCGTCATCACCATCTGCGCATCGATGTTCAAGCTGCCGCCCAACGACGAGCGCCTGCATGTGCGCGAGATGGATGCGCTCGATTACGTCAACGATGACGCCAACCACGGCACCCTGGACGCCCTGCAGGTGGACCTGTACGACGCCACGGCGCGCGGTCCCGTGCTCGACAGCGCCGATTTCTATACCGCCTGCTGCGCCTGCCTGGCGCCGCACGGCATCATGACGGTCAACCTGTTTGGCGACCACCCCAGCTATGCAAAGAACATCAAGGCGATGAAGTTTGCGTTTGAACAGGTGATCTGCCTGCCGGAAGTCCATGATGGGAACGTGGTGGCGATCGCGTTCAAGACGAAAGTGGCACTCGATGCCGAGGCGCAAGCCGCCCTGCTCGAGCGCGCCAAACAGATCGTCGCCGAGACCAAGCTGCCCGCCAAGTCCTGGGTCAAGGGCATCGTCAGCACCCTGTAACCGCCGGCCTGTCCACGCATGGCCGGCAGCCCGGAAAGGCGCCGGCCATGCCCGCTTCCCCTCCTCCCTCCGACACGCCGCTGCAACTGCCGCAACTGCTGGCCTGGCTGCAGGAAGACGGCTTGCTCGATGCGGCGCAGGCGGCCGCCATCGACGCCCAGGCCGCCCTGCTGCCCGCGCCTGCCTTGCATCCGCTGTGCAACATCGCCCACGGCGCACTGACGCTCGACACCCTGTGCGCCTGGCTGGCGCAACGCTCCAGCCTGCCGTATGTGCGCATCGATCCCCTGCACATCGATTTCAGCCAGGTGGCCGACGTGATGACGGCCGGCTATGCGGCCCGCTTCAACATCCTGCCCGTGGAAAGCACGCTTGAGCGCATCGTCATCGCCACGGCCCAGCCATATGCGCTCGCCTGGCAGACGCAGCTGGGCAACCTGGCGCCGCGCAAACTCAGCCTGGTCATCGCCAATCCGCTGCACATCGCCGACGCCATCACGCAATTTTTCAGCCTGGCCAGCTCCGTCAAGGTGGCCCGGCAAGCGTCTACGCAAGACCTGGCGCTGCGCCAGAATGTCGAACAACTGGTGGAGCTGGGGCGCAACAAGACCAGCGTCGACGCCAACGACCAGCACGTCGTGCGCATCGTCGACTGGCTGTGGCAATACGCGTTTGCCCAGCGCGCGTCCGACATCCATCTGGAACCGAAGCGCGACGCGGGCCTCGTGCGCCTGCGCATCGACGGCCGCCTGCACCAGGCCTACCAGCTGCCGCCCGTGGTACTGCTGGCCATGACGGCGCGCATCAAGTTGCTCGGACGCATGGACGTGGTGGAAAAGCGCCGCCCGCAGGATGGCCGCATCAAGACGCGCAATGCGCAAGGCCAGGAAGTCGAGCTGCGCCTGTCGACCTTGCCCACGGCCTTCGGCGAAAAACTCGTCATGCGCATCTTCGACCCGGAAGTGGCCGTCAAGAGCCTTGCCGAGCTGGGCTTTCCGCCCGCGGACGCCGAACGCTGGCGCCAGCTGACGGCGCGCACGCACGGCATCGTGCTCGTCACGGGTCCCACCGGCTCGGGCAAGACCAGCACCCTGTACAGCACCTTGAAGGCACTGGCCGGCAGCGAAGTCAATGTGTGCACGGTGGAAGACCCCATCGAAATGGTCGAGCCGGCTTTCAACCAGATGCAGGTGCAAACCCAGGCCGGCATCGAACTGTCGTTTGCCGATGGCGTGCGGGCGCTGATGCGGCAAGATCCCGACATCATCATGGTGGGCGAGATCCGCGACCTGGCCACGGCCGAGATGGCCATCCAGGCGGCGCTGACGGGCCATTTGGTGCTGTCGACCCTGCACACCAACGACGCCCCGTCCGCCGTGATGCGCCTGCTGGAACTGGGTGTGCCCACCTATCTGCTGGAAGCGTGCCTGATCGGCGTGCTGGCGCAGCGCTTGCTGCGCTGCCTGTGCGCGGCCTGCAAACAGCTGGACGACGCCCCCGGCGCCGACGCCTGGCAGTGCCTGACGGGCGGCCAGCTGGCACGGCCGGCCGCCGCGTACCGCCCCGTCGGCTGCGCCCTGTGCCGGCACAGCGGCTACCTGGGGCGCGCCGGCATTTATGAACTGCTGAGCGTGACGGAAGCGTTCGGCCAGCTGGTCAAGGCCGGTGCCGACCTGCACGCCCTGCGCCGCCAGAGCATCCTCGACGGCATGACGCCGCTGCGCATCGCCGGCGCCCGTAAAATCATCGATGGCACGAGCAGCATCGACGAAGTGCTGAAGCTCACGGCAGCCCTGCCCTAGCTGGCCAGTACTTTCTCGCAGGAATGCTTTGCATTCTTTTTCAACTGATATATAATGCGGCCTCTTTCGGGTCGTTAGCTCAGCTGGTAGAGCAGCGGACTTTTAATCCGTTGGTCGCAGGTTCGAATCCCGCACGGCCTACCACGAATGCGCAGTACTAAAAAGCCCATCCTCACGGATGGGCTTTTTTCGTTTCCGGCCCTCACGGTTATACTGGCTCTTCGTCTTGCCAGCCCTGAAAGAAACGCATGAAACTTGCCGCCATCCTGTTGCTTGCCACCGCCTGCCTGTCCGTGTCCGCCCATGCTCAAACGCAAACGCCGATCGTGCTCGACGGCCAGTACAGCGCGCGCACGGACGAGATGAGCCTGGAAATCATCGGCAACCGCGTCTGCTTCGCGCCCGACAAGGCGCAGTGGGGCCGTTTGCCGCGCCCTGCCGCCACGCACGCTGTGTGGTTTTGTTTCAGTAACGATGGCGAAGCGCGCCGGCTGCTGCGCGTGCCCGCGCGCCAGGCCGACAATTGCGGCTGGCAGGCGCGTGCGCGCATCGTCATCGACAGCTATCAACCGTATGTGGAGCAAGGCGACGGCAACGACATGGCGCGCCTGGCGTCGGTGGTGAAAGTGGCGCAGCCGAACGCCATCGCCTGCGAATAAACCCTAGTCGAGTTCGTATTCCTCTAAATAACGGGCAAACAAGTCGCCATCGGACAGCGGGCACGCAAACCCCGCGCCCCAGTCGGCCAGCAGCAACTGCTCTTTCAAGGGCAACAGCAACAGCTCGGGCATGGCGTCGCTGCACCACAGGTCGCACACGATGCCCTTGTCGTCCAGGCCGGCAAACAGGGTTTCCGTGTTCTCGCCGCCAAAGGCCAGCACGTTCTTGCATTCCACGCGGTAACTGCTGTAGCCCGTGTAGACGGCGTCATACGGCGGCAAGGCGTCCGCCAGCGCCAGCCGCACCTGGTCCGCCGTGAGGCCCAGCGCGCCCATCTGCGACGGCGGCGCCTCGGGCACGTACATCTGCGTCCAGCCGGCGCCGCTGCGGTGCGCATCGACAAACGCCTCTTGCTCGCCCATCTGCGTCAGACAGTGCTGCAAGTTATCGAGCGGCAGCAGTTCGATCATGCAAAAATCGTCTTCGTGGTAGTACGCTTCCCGCATGTTTTAGTTCTCCAGCAAGTCTTGCAGTTGCACATTGCGCCGCGACGTTAGCCGGCCGGCCCAGGTTTCGCTCGTCACGGACGGATAGCGCACGGCGCCAAAGTTCATCCAGGCATCGCGATACGCCAGCCACAGGCGCTGGGTGGCGCGGATGCCATCCTTGCCCACGGCGCCCGCATGGGTTTGCGCCGGCTTTTTCATGAGCTTGCCGTAGATGGCGTTGAGTTCCTTGTCGAGCGCCGCCGCCTGTTCCTTTGTCATGCTGGCCGGCAGCTTGCCCGCTTCGTACTCGCGCAGATCATGCGCCAGCAGATCAAGCTCGGCCGTGCGGGCGGCGATGCTCAGGGCGGCGCGCGCAGTGCCGCTCAAGTCCGTTTCATTGGCCGCGCGCGCATCGGCAAACTTGCTGGCCGCCGCCTGCAATTTTTGCAGCGACGCTTGCGCCGCGGCAGGCATGCTCTCGCTGACTTTACCTGTCGCCTGCCCGCGCACTCTTTGTTTCTGGCGCGCATCGATGGCGCTGCACACGCCCATCATGTAGCCGCTGGTGATGTCGTCGCACAAATCGATCATGCCGCGACCGCTGGCATTGATCTTCTGCAAGTGCTCGATACGGCCCCGCATCTCGGCCGGCGCCGCGTCGATGCTGCACGCATACTTTAGCGCCAGCAACGGGTCTTTTTGCACGCCCTGTCCATTCTGGTACAGCATCATCAGGACGGCGCTGTTTTGCGTGGCCATGGCGCAATGGCGCGCGGGACGCCAGTCGGCCGGCTTGGGCGCGGACATACTCTTGGTATCGTAGTACAGGTCGGTAGCCTGGCATTGCTGCAGGGACGCCACGGCCGATGGCGCCGGCAGGTCGGCGGGCGGCGGCGCCGCATCCTTGACCTTCAGGCAGCCCGCATACCAGGCCGTGCTTTCCGCGTGACCGACGCCCATGGCGCTGGTATTCGGGTACGGTGCGACGGCAGCGGCAAAAACCGGGGCCGCCAGCAGGCAGCTCGCGCCCAGCAATATCGTTTTCAATAAGGGTAGACTAATTTTCATGGCCGGCCAAAGGTAGCGTCAGTAAAAGAACAAGTTTAACTGATCAGCCATGGCGCGCCCGCCCGATACGTGACACTCCCGCCTGGTAAGTAACGGTACCCAGCCTTGGCAGTGCGGGAAAGCATGGGCAATAATGTTGCCCGCTGTACTTTTTTCACTACTCCGGACTACGCCCATGACCTCACCCCGTCTTCGCCGTTCCCTCGGCTCGCTGCTGATCGCAGCGGCCTGCGCCTCGCTTGCCCATGCCGCCGATACCAACGCCACCACCCCAGTTGCCGCCACGCAAATGCAAGCCAGACACGCCATCACGCATGAAGATGTGTGGCTGATGAAACGTGTGGGCGCGCCCGTCGCCAGCCCGGATGGAAAGTGGGCCGTGTTTTCCGTGGTCGACAGCGCCTACGATAGCAAGGAGCAATGGTCGGACCTGTGGATCAAGTCACTGCTTGACGACAGCCCCGCGCGCCGCCTGACCTATTCCAAAAGCGGCGAAAGCGCCGTGGCCTGGTCGCCGGACAGCCGCCAGCTCGTCTTCGTCGCCAAGCGCGACGGCGATGAAGCGGGCCAGATTTACCGCCTCGACGTGGCCGCCGGCGGCGAAGCCCAACGGTTGACGAGCTTGACCATGGGCGCGCGCATGCCGAAATGGAGCCCGGACGGCAAGCAATTGCTGTTCATCAGCGATATCTATCCAGGCAACAAGACGGAAGCCGACGTCAAGCAAAGCGCGAAAGAGCGCAAGGACCGTAAATACAGCGCCCGCTCGTATGAAACGACGGCGCCCCGCTATTTCGACAAATGGCTGACCGACAAGCAGGTGCGGCTGTTCGTCGTCGATGCGCAAGCGGACGCCAAGGGTGAGAACACAGCGCGCGACATCCTGTCGGGCACGCAACTGGTCACCCTGCCGGGCTTTGGCGGCGGCCAGGGCGACGAAGGACAATCGCTGGACGCCGTCTGGACGCCGGACGGCAAGGCTGTCGTCTTCAACGCGGCCACCAACCGCGACGCGGCGCAGCGCGAGGCCGTCGTCTCGCAACTGTATCTGCTACCCGTGGCGGGCGGCGAAGCGCAGCGTTTGACGCAGGATAAGTACAGCTATGGCAGCCTGAAATTCGCGGCCGACGGCAAGACCCTGTTCGCCTTGAGCGACGCGGAAACGCCAGGCAAAGTGTATGACGTGAAACGCCTGGCCAGCTTTGCCTGGCCGATGAGCAACCCGGCGCCAACGATTTTGACAGCCAAGCTGGACCGTTCAATTTCCCGCTTCGTGCTGCCCGAAGGCGGCAAGCGCGTCCTGTTCAGCTATGAACATGCGGGCCTGGAAAAACTGTACTCGATCGACGCCAGGGGTGGCGACGTGCGCGAGGAGCCATCCTTGCCGACGGGTACCATCAACTCGCTGAGCAGCGGCGGCAAGGCCCTGGTCGGTGTGTGGGAGTCGTCCATCAACCCGCCGGAAATCTATGCCTTCAACGGCAAGCAGCCAAAGCGCTTGACGGCCTTCAACACGGAGAAAGCCAGCAAGATCGACTGGCAGGCACCCGAGCATTTCTGGTTCACGACGGCCGATGGCCGCCAGATCCACAATATGCTTGTCAAGCCGGCCAATTTTGATCCGAACAAGAAATACCCGCTGTTTACCGTCATCCACGGCGGCGCGGCCAGCATGTGGCGCGACCAGTTCGTGCTGCGCTGGAACTATCACTTGCTGGCCAAGCCAGGCTATGTCGTGCTGCTGACCGACTACAAGGGTTCCACAGGCTATGGCGAGGAATTCTCGCGCTCGATTCAGTTCGACCCCTTGAAAGGTCCGGGCGATGAAGTCAACCAGGGTGTCGATGAAGCCATCAAGAAATACCCATTTATCGACAGCACGAAACTGGCCGCCGGCGGCGCCAGCTATGGCGGCCACCTGGCCAACTGGCTGCAAGCAACCACCACGCGCTACAAGGCCATCGTCTCGCACGCGGGCGAAATGGACTTGATCATGCAATGGGGCACCAGCGATGGCGGCTTCGGCCGTGAAACGAATGCAGGCGGCCCCGTCTGGTCGAACCTGCCCGTGTGGCGCGACCAAAGCCCCATCATGCAAGCGGGTAATCACGAAAAAGGCACGGGTTTCACGACACCGATCCTGATCACCGTGGGCGAGCTCGATTACCGCGTGCCGGCCAACAATGCGCTGATGAACTTTGCCGTGCAACAGCGCCTGAACGTGCCGGCGAAACTGCTGGTCTTCCCGGACGAAAACCACTGGATATTGAAGGGCGAGAACAGCCGCTTCTTCTATAGCGAAGTCGAAGGATGGCTGGCAAAGTATTTGAAATAATCGCGCTACACGCTTCTTGAAAAGCCAGGCTACGCTCATGCGGGCCTGGCTTTTTTCATGCAGGCTGAGCGGTGGCCACGGCCGCCTTCTGGCGCTGGATCGCCAGCACCATCAGCGCGGCCACGAGGCAGGCGGCGCCGGCCGCAAACAGGGCCGGGTTGTAGGTCAGCATCAGGGTGCGGATGCGGCCCGCCCCATACGCGGCCACGGCGGCGCCCAGTTGGTGGCCAGCGAAGATCCAGCCGAAGACCATGCCCGCCCGCTCCCGCCCGAACGTGGCGCCCACCAGTTTCACGGTGGGCGGCACGGTGGCGATCCAGTCCAGGCCGTAGAACATGGCGAACAGCGACAGGCCGTACAGGGTGAATTCCGAATACGGCAGCCAGAACAATGATAAGCCGCGCAAACCGTAATACCAGAACAGCAGTTTGCGGTTGTCATAGCGGTCCGACAACCAGCCGGACAAGATCGTGCCGAACAGGTCGAACGCGCCCATCATGGCCAGCACGGAAGCGGCCGGTACGGCGGACAGGCCCGAGTCGCCGCACAGGGAAATGAAGTGGGTCTGGATCAGTCCGTTGGTGCTGAGGCCGCAGATGAAGAAGGTGCCGAAGAGTATCCAGAAGGTACGATTGGACGCCACGCTGCGCAGAATCAGGAACGGCGTGACAAACGTCATCTTCGCTGCCGGCGCCACCATCAGCGGCGTGGCCGGGTCGGCGCCGTAGGGACGCAAAGCCACGTCCTGCGGACGGTTGCGCATGCACAGGAAAGCCAGCACGGCGACGACGGCACAGGCGATGAACACGGGCATGACGGCCGTGCGCCAGCCGTAGTGCTCGATCAGCCAGGCGCCCACGGGCAGGAACAGCAGCTGGCCCGTGGCAGAGCTGGCCGTCAGCACTCCTACCACCAGGCCCCGGTGCGTCTCGAACCAGCGGTTCGCCACCACGGCGCTCAAGACCAGCGCCGTCATGCCAGAGCCCAGCCCCAGCAGGATGCCCCACAGGGCCACCAGGTGCCAGAACTGCGTCATGCGCGTGGCCAGCAGCATGCCGGCGGCGATCAGGCCCAGCGCCACGCAGATGACATTGCGCAAGCCAAAGCGTTCCATCAGGATGGCGGCGAACGGCCCCATCAGGCCAAACAGCACGAAGCGCACGGCCAGGGCCGAGGAAATCTGCTCGGCATCCCAGCCGAATTCGCGGCTCAGGGGCTGCATCAGTGCGCCTGGCAAGCCCAGCGCGGCGGACGAGGTTAATGCCGTGAGGAAGGTGATGGCGACGATGACCCAGGCAAAGTGCACGCCGCGCCGCGCCAGCCATTGCGAAAAGGGATAGGAAAGCATGCAGTCCTCATGAGAAAAAGTGAATACCGGTCAGCATCAGCCGACAGGATTTTCCTCATGTTATATTATGATCGTAATTTATACAATCAAAAAAACTGGAGCCGTATTGCTGCGTACGGCTCCAGTCCTGGCTTGAGCGCCGGTGCAGAATGCGCTTATTTCACCTTCAAGCCATTCTTCACATCCGTCACGCCTTCCACGCCACGGGCCAGGTCGGCGGCTTTTTTCACTTGCGCTTGGGAAGGCACGAAGCCGCTGAGCATGACGACGCCGTTGACCGTTTCCACGTGTACGTCGAGCGCTTTCAAGTCGTTGTCCTTGACGAGGTCAGCCTTGATTTTCGTCGTGATGACGGAGTCGGCCACGGCCGTCTTGGTGCTGCCGGCCGCGTTGCGCGTCACGCAAGCGGCCTTGGCCGTCGCATCCATGGCGTCGCAGTTTTCCTTCGTCGTGGCGGGCGGATTTTGCGCCACGTTGGTGCCATCCCTGGCGCCCGTGTTGGCGTCAGCCAGCGCGGCCGTTTTCGCCGCCTTGGCATCATTCATGCACGTGGTTTTGTCGGCGCCCGTGCGGTCGCCGCACTTGGCCTTGGCCAGGTCATACTCGGCATTGGCGACATCCTTGCGGGCCTTGCCCAGTTCGCGCGGCGTGTTGCGGTATTGCGCCACGGCGTCCGAATCGGCCTTGGCGCGCGCCACCTTGGCTTCTTCCACGCAGACTTTTTTCGCGTTGCCGCTGTGGCTGTCGCAGGCGGCCTTGGCCTGCTTGTAGTCGGCCGATGCCTTGTCCGTCAAACTCTTGTACGAGGCATCCTGCGCATACGCGGGCGTGGCGGCAAGCAGGGCACTGGCACTGGCGGCCAGCATGAGTGCGATCATTTTGTTCATGATGGTTCCTCTCTGGTTAGTTGATGCCCAGATTAGACCCCTGCCGCGCACAAAGCTCCGTGCGACAGCACACGCTGACAGTCCATTCACATAAAAATCAGCGTTTATTTGTCGCCGCTCAAGCCCTTCCGCCACAATACTTGCGCCTGTTCAAATATTGAAGCGGACTCATCAAATACACCGGCGCCATCGGCCAGCGCCAGCCATGCTTGCGTGGCGTGCGAACTGCCTGCGCCGCCGCTTGCGACTTCACCAGCCGCACGCACGCCGCGCATCCAGGCGAGCACATCCTGGTACTGCCCGGGATGGCGTCCATGCATCCAGGCCAGGGCCACCAGGTCCGCATAGCCCTCTTCACGGCGCGTCTCGCGCAACTCCTGCGCCAGCGGGGTCAACTTGCCTCGCTGCATGCTGCGCGGCTCGACAAAGCCGCGTGGCAAGGCATGCCAGTCGCCCTGCGCATAGCGCCGGCAGTGGCCGATCTCATGCGCCGTCATCGCTTCCATCATCAGGCCGTGGCGCGTGGGTGGCACGCCCTGCAAGATACTGTCCGCCTGCGCATTGCCGCGCAAGGACAGCACCAGCTTGCAGCGCCCAGCTTCGTAGCCCAGCGCCAGCGGCACGGCGCCGGGCGCATCCTGCGGCTGCACGATGATATCGATGGGCAAGCCCTGCGTGCGTGCGTACTCGATGACGGGTTTTCCCGCCTGCAGCCAGCGGGTTTCCAGATCAGTGATTTGGGCGGCGGCCACGGCGGGCAAGGCAAGGGACACACTCAACAGCGAAAACAGTTTCAACATGGGATCGACGGGAAGAAAGGAAGATTTACAACTGCAGAGTAAGCGGTGAAAATATTTCCACAAGGAAAAACTGGCAACTTTTCATAAATAAAGACGAAAAAAAACCGACGCAGAATGCGCCGGCTTTTCACACTGATAATAATCAAGGTCAGCTTATTTCTTCGCCGCCTGGTCCAGCGCGCGGGCCGTGACGAATTCCGGGCGGATATCGTTCGGTACGGCCTTCATCTTGTCGAGCGCCACTTGCACCTCAGGGCGGATCACCACGTATTTGGTCATCAGGTCTTTCGCGCGCGCATAGTCGCCCGTCGCCTCAATAGTCAGAAATTCACGGTCCAGGTCGATCACGGCCTGCTTGATCTTGCCAAAATCAACGCCGAACTTGCCATCGCCCAAGGACACAAAGCCGCCCTTGTCGAGGATGTAATTCATCTGGATGGCCATGCCGCGCGCGTGCGAATCCGTCAAGCCGAAATGCAGGGTGCGGAAACCGGAGGCGAGGAAAGTGTTGTACAGCTTGCGCTCGGCCGCGTCGCCCTGGCCCAGGGTGTCGTTCAGTTGCCCCTTGTCCATCATGTAGCGCAGCGCGAACAGACCCGTGATATCGGCCTTGGCTTCCTCGATGGTCGAATAGGCTTCCTTCAAGTCCTGGCGCGGCGTCGAAGGCTTGCCGTCGACAACAGTCGCATGCGGGCCCAGGCCGTGCATGATTTCATGCGCGAGGATGTGCGTGAAGAAGGAATTGAAGTCGACGTCCTGCTGCGCTTCGGGCGTGAGCACCAGTTTCGAGATCGGCGTCAGGGTAGCCTTGAACTTGGCTTCCTGCACGTTTTTCAACATGACGCGCTTGGAGCCGCGCGCGCTGATGATGCGCTCGTCGTTCGGCAGGTTGTAGGCAGCCGTCTGCACGGCCATGTTGCCATCGCCGGCGCCATACACCTGGTTGACCACCACCATCGGCGCCAGCGCGCCCACTTTCGGGTTGCGGTACTGGGCGTCGAGCGGCAGGTTGTCTTCCAGTTCCTGCATGTGCTTGGCGAAGAAGTTCAGCTTTTGCGTTTCCGCCTGGTCGCGGATGTTCACGTACGCTTCGAAGGCGGCCTTGTAGCCGAACAGCTCGTCGTTATACGTTTCATACGGGCCGATGGTGATGTCGACGGGCGAATCGAGGTCCATCCAGGCGAAGTCGGACGGCAGGTAGTCATTGTCGAGGAAAGCCTTGGCGCGCAGGGTCAGAAATTTCTTCAGGGATGCATTGTCCGTGGCGGCGGCCGCCTCGTCGAGCAGCCTGGCCAGCTGTTTCAGCTCCACCTTGTACTCATCCGAGTACTTGACGGTCTGGTACTTGCCATCCTTGCCCGCGCGAATCGTCGTGAAGAACCATTGCGCCTGCTGCTTGTCGTCCGCCGGCAAGCCATTCATCCACGTTTCCAGGCTGGCCTTGGTGGCGCCCTGCGGATAGAAATTGCCCGCTTCCGGCTTGTGCGCGGGAATGGCGATGCCCGCATAGCTGGCCGGCATGAACGAGGCGTGCGCGTCGAGTACCGACCATGGCCCCTTGTTGATCCAGAAATAGTTCAAACGGGCCTGGCCCAGCTTTGATTTGTCTTTCTTCAATGCGGCCCACAGCGCTTCGTTGCCGGACCAGCGTTGGCGCAATTGCAGCACGTCGACCAGCTTGGCCGCCTCAACCAGCTTGGCGATGGCCTGGCGGTCGCCTGCGGACAGGTGCGTGACATCGGCAGTCAGCGCGACGGGCGCATAGCGGGCGCTCATGCTGGTCAATTGTTGCGCCGTAGCGGGGGCGGCTGGCGTTGCGGCGCAAGCGCTGCCGACGGCGGCGGCCATCAGCAGGGGAATCAGGATGTTTTTCATGGGGCCTCGGTGTATGGTTCACAGCAAGAAAGCGCCCCGCGCTGTTACTGCGCGTCCGCTTCCTTGTTCAGCCTGCGATTGTCCCACCTGCCCCCATGGCATGGCAAGCGGCTTACCAGACCTTGTACACCTGCCCCGTCTGCGCCCCTTCCACGCTGCGGCTGTAGGCCAGCGCCACTCTGCTGGCGGCGGCCGGCTCGAAGCCATAGAAGAACGGACCATATGCTTCCAGCGATTCGGCCAGCACCGTCGGGCTGACGACATTGATGCGCACGCCGCGCGCCAGTTCGATGGCGGCGCCCCTGACAAAACCTTCCACGGCCGCATTCGTCATGCTGGCGGCCGCGCCGAAGCGGATCGGCTGCTCGGCCACGATGCCGCTGGTGAGGGTGATCGAGCCGCCGTCGTTCAGGTATTCCTGCGCCACCAGCGCCACGTTGACCTGGCCCATCAGTTTGCTGTCCAGGCCCAGCTGGAACTGCTCGGGCGTGAAATCGGCCAGGGGGCCGAAATGCAGTTTGCCGGCCGTGACGACGACGGCGTCGACCTTGCCGATGCGCTTGAACAGGGCGCGCACCTGCGCGATGTCGCCCATGTCGGCCTGGTGCGTGCCGGTGCGGCTACCCACTTCAATGATTTCATGGCGTTGCGCCAGTTGTGCGGTAACGGCCTTGCCGATGGTGCCGCTGGCGCCAATGATGACGATTTTCATGCTGCTTCCTTGTGTGGGTTGAACGATGCAGCCAGTATGCGCCGCTTCCAAAAAGGAATAAATGCGTTAAAATTTACAAGATTACCAACTCATAGTTTGCAATCAAGGCGCCATGGATAAATTGCGCAGCATGGAAATCTTTGTATCCATCGTCGACCAGGGCAGTTTCACGGCCGCCGCCGACACCTTCCGCATCTCGCCCGTGATGGTGGGCAAGCACATCAAACAGCTGGAAGAGCGGCTGGGTGCGCGCTTACTGGCGCGCACGACGCGGCGGCAAAGCCTGACGGAAATCGGCCAGCAGTATGTGGAACAGTGCCGCCAGATCCTGGCGCAGATCGCGGCGGCCGAAACGGGTGCGGAAGCCATGCGCGCCACGCCGCGCGGCAAGCTGAAGATCACGGCGCCCGTGTCCTTCGGCAGCGAATGCATCGCGCCGCTGATGGCCGACTATCTGACGGCCTATCCGGACGTGAGCCTGGAACTCAATTTGAATGACAGGATGGTGGATCTGGTGGAGGAAGGATTCGATGCGGCCATCCGCATCGGCAAGCTGGAAGATTCCGGCATGGTGGCGCGGCCCTTGCGACCGTATGCGATGGTGATCTGCGCTTCGCCCGCCTACCTGGCAAAGCACGGTACGCCGCGCACGCCGGACGATCTGGCGCGGCACGAATGCGTGGATTTCATGCAATGGTCGCGCCACATGCGCTGGCGTTTGAGCGGCAAGGAAGCGCGCCACGATGGCGCTGCGGTAGAAAGCCGCTTTCGCTCGAACAATGGGCAGGCGCTGCGCATGGCAGCCCTGCATGGCTTCGGCATCGTCATGCAGGCGGAGATTTTACTGGCCGACGATATCGCGGCGGGACGGCTGGTACCGCTGCTGGCCGACCACGTGCCGGCGCCGCGCCTGATGCATGTGCTGTATCCGCGCGACCGCCAGCCCACGCCCAAGCTGACGACCTTCATCGATTTTCTGCTGGAACGCTACGGGCCGGCGGCGACACCGCCACCGGCCACGCTCACGTAATCGTCGTGCCTAGTTCACCTTCGCGGCTGGCGCGGATGCCAGCTTGGCCAGCTCGCCATCCGGCTGCCAACCTGCCCCCAAAGAGCGCGCCACGGCGACCGTCGCCAGCAAGCGCTGCGTCTTGATCTGCGCGGCGGCGCGGTCCGCGGCCAGTGAGCTGCGCTGCGCATCCGTCACGTCGAGGTAGGTCGAGATGCCGCGCTCGTAGCGCGTGCGCGCCACCAGGTAGGCGCGCGCCGCCGCTGCTTGCGACAAAGCTTGCGCGTCGCCCTGCAACTGGCGCTGCTCCACGTCGGACAGCGCATCTTCCACTTCGCGCAAGGCCGTCAAGAGCTTCGTTTCATGGTTCGCCACGGCTTCCGCATAGCGTGCCTTGGACAGGTCAAGATTGGCCTGGTTGCGGCCGCCGTCGAAGATCGGCAAGGACAGGGCCAGCGGACCAAAGCTGAACTGGCGCGAGCCGCCCTGCGCCAAGTCGCGCAGCTTTTCCGAGGCGTAGCCGAAATTGCCCGTCAGTTGCAGCGTCGGATAAAACGCGCCTTCGGCCACGCCCACTTGCGCATTCGCCGCGCGCAGGCCCGCCACGCTGGAGACCAGGTCCGGACGGTGCGCCAGCAGGCTGGCCGGCAGGCCGACAGGGATACCTGGCGGCAGCGGCAGGGCCGATGGATCGGCCGCCACCGGCAATTGCAGCGCCGATGGAGGCTTGCCCGTCAGGGTGGCCAGGCTGTTTTCCAGCTGGTTGCGCTGGCGCTTGACTTCATGCAGGTCGGCCTGTGCGTTCGACAGTTCGACTTTCGCGCGCGCCAGGTCCAGCTCATTCGTCAAGCCCGCGTTGAAGCGCGCCTCGACCAGCTGGGCCGACTCGCGGCGCGTGTCCAAAGCGCCATTCAGGATCGCCATTTCCGCATCGAGGCCGCGCAGTTGCCAGTAATTGCTGGCCACTTGCGACGACAGCATCAACAGCACGCCGTCGCGGTCGGCCTGCGCCGCCAAGGCTTGCGAATCGGCCGCTTCGACCATGCGTTTTACACGGCCCAGCAAGTCGACTTCATACGACAGTGAGCCCCCCACGGAGAAGTTATTGCCGCTGATGGAGCGGTTGCCCAGGGCCAGGCCCTGCGAAGTGTTGGCCGAGGTGCGCGAGTTCGAGATGCCCGTGCTGACGTTGACGCTCGGGCCCTGGTTGGCGCGCGCCGTGCCGCTTTGCGCCAGCGCCTGCAGCAAGCGCTCGCCGGCCGCCTTCACGCCGGGGTTGTCCTGCAGCGCGCTCTGTTCCAGGCGATTCAGGGTGGCGTCGCCGTAGATGCTCCACCACTCCTTGGGCAGCTGGGCGGCGTCCGCCGCGGATGCGCCGTGGCGGAAGGTGTCGGCACCGGCCACATTCGCCGGGGCGGTGAAATCCTGGCCCACGGTGCCGCAGGCGGAGAGCGCCACGGCAAGGGAAGCGGCCAGCGCGATTTTCGTCAATACTGTTTGCATGATGTATACCTTCTTGTTCTTGAGGTGCTGCACGTGCGGACTGTGTGCGGTCAATGACCGCCGCCACCGCCACCGGGGGCTTTGAGTTTGTCGGCCAGCCACAGGGGCACGATGCAGGCCAGCAGGATGGCGCCGATCAGGAAGAAGCCATCGTTATAGGCCATCACATACGCTTCGCGGCGCACGATGCCGTCGATCGCCTGCAAGGCCTGGTTGCCGGCCGTGACGGCGTCATAGCCCTTGGCCATGAACGACGACGTCAGCTGGTCGATGCGCAGCTGCGTGGCGCTGGAATAGGCATTGATCGCTTCGCCCAGGCGCTGCGAATGGAAATGCTCGCGCGTGCTCAGGGCCGTGGCCAGCAGGGCGATGCCGATCGAGCCACCGAGGTTGCGCGTCATGTTGAACAGGCTCGAAGCGGACGCCATGTCTTTCGGTGCGATGCCCTTCATGGCGAAGTTCGACAGGGTCAGCATGACAAAGGGCTGGCCCAGTGCGCGCACCACCTGCGACCACAGCAGCTGGTCGTAGCCGGTGGAAGCGTCCATATAGGCATTCATCATGCACGAGCCGCCAAACAGCAGCAGGCCGATCGAACACAGGATGCGGTTGTCCACCGTCGACGACAGCTTGGCGACGAACGGCATGATGAACAGCTGCGGCAGGCCCACCCACATGATGACTTCACCGATCTGCATCGGCGAGTAGCCGGCGATCTGGCCCAGGAACAGGGGCAGCAAGAAGGCCGAGCCATACAGGCCCATGCCCGTCACGGCCGACAGCACGGTGGCCACTAAAAAATTGCGCTGGCCGTACAGGCCCAGGTTGACGAACGGTTCGGCGCGCGTGGCGCTGGTGACGACCCAGCCCAGGATGCCCGTCAGGGCCAGCGCGGCAAAGGTGATGATGAAGCCCGAGTCGAACCAGTCCTTCGAATTGCCCTCTTCCAGGAAGATGGTCAGGCAGCCGAGGCCCAGGGCCATGAAGAAGATGCCCAGCCAGTCGGCTTTCCAGAACAATTTGAGCTGCAGCGGCTCCTTGTCCAGGCCATAGATCATGCCGACGATCAGCAGCACGCCCGGCACCCAGTTGATGTAGAAGATCGATGGCCAGCCATACAGCTCGGAGAGGTAGCCGCCCAGGGTCGGACCCATGGCCGGCGCCAGGGTGGCCGTCAAGCCGAAGATGGCCATGCCGACGGCGCGCTTCGATGGCGGCAGCTTGAGCATCACCAGGGTGAACGCCATCGGGATCAGCGCGCCGCCCGTGAAGCCCTGCAGCATGCGGAAGACGATCATGCTTTCCAGGTTCCAGGCCGCCCCGCACAGGGTGGAGAACAGCAGGAAGAAAGCGGTGGTGCCGATCATGTAGGTGCGCAGACCAAACACGCGCGCCAGCAGCGCGGTGAGGGGAATGACGATGATTTCCGCCACCAGGTAGGCCGTGGAAATCCACGAACCCTCTTCCTGGGTGGCCGACAGCGAGCCAAGGATATCCTTGAGCGAGGAGTTCGTGATCTGGATGTCGAGCACCGCCATGAAGGCGCCCAGCATGCCGGCGGCGACCGCCAGCCAGGTGCGCCCGGAGACTTTCTCGTCGAGCACGGGAAACGCGGGCGGCTTCGCCAGCGTGGTGGAAGGGCTGCTCATGGAAGCTTAGCGCGTGGTGGTCTGGGCGACGGGAGCAGCTGGCGCGGCGGCGTGGCGCGGGGCCTCGGCTTTGTCCTGGGCCGCATTGGGCTGATTCACTTCCACTTCGGCGATCACCGACATGCCCGGCACCAGGCGGCCATTCATGGCCTTGACGTCTTCCGGCTGGAAGACGATTTTCACGGGCACGCGCTGGACGATCTTGGTGAAGTTGCCGGTGGCGTTATCGGCCGGCAGCAGGGCGAATTGCGCGCCCGAGGCAGGCGCGAAGCTGTCCACGGTACCCACCAGTTTCTTGCCCGGCATGGCGTCGATGGTCACGTGCACGCTCTGGCCGCGGTGCAGGTCGGCCAATTGGGTTTCCTTGAAGTTGGCGGTGACCCAGACGTTGTCCTGCACGATGGCCGTCAATTGCTGGCCAGGCTGCACGCGCATGCCCGTTTCCACGTTGCGCTTGCCGATGCGGCCGGCGACAGGGGCCAGGATGCGGTTGTATTGCAGCTGCTGTTCCGCGTCCTTCAATTGCACGCGCAATACAGCCACTTGTGCCTTGGCCACGTCGCGCGCAGCTTGCGCCGCGCCGATCTGCGCCTTGGCGGCCGAGGCGCTGTCGCGGCGGGCGGCCAGGTCGGCCACGGCGCTCGAGCGGGCCGCATTGGCCGCGTCGAGTTCCGCTTTCGACACGGCTTTCATCTGGCTCGTGTACAGCTGGCCATAACGCTCCGCATCCTGTTTTGCGCGCAGCAATTGTGCATCGGCTTGCGCCACTTGCGCCTGGGCGCCGCTCGCTTGCGCCTGCACTTGCGCGATCTGCGCGTCCGCTTGCAGCACTTGCTGCTCGGCGCTGGCGATCTGCGCGGCAATTTGCTCGGTTTTCACGCGCTGGTCGAATGGGTCGAGTTCGGCGATGACGTCGCCCTCTTTCACCATTTGATTGTCGTCGATGAAGACCTTGGTGACGACGCCGGAAATGCGTGCCGAGACGGGATGCACGTGGCCGGCCACGTAGGCGTTTTCCGTTTCCACGAAATAATGGCTGCGGTACCACATGCGCGCGCCGGCGCCCAGGGCGACCAGGACGATCAGGCCGGCGATGATTTTCACGCGATTGTTAGGTGGTGCGGAGCTGGCCGAAGCGGCGGGCGCGGAAGGTGCGGCAGGGGCCGCGGGTGGGACGGCACTCAGCACCTTGTGCTCTGCTTGGCCTGGCTGGTTGGACATACTTGCTCCGGAAATGAAATGATATATGTTCATTATTGGGCAAAGAAAAGCCAAAGTCAAGAAATGAAACGATTGCATTTCATTTTAATTTGCACTACAGTGTGAGCCATCACTTACCTTCCCACTTATAAAGAGACCCTGACCATGCCCGATCCCGGCCTCAGCGATACCTTGCCTACCGATACAGAATCCGGCGACGCCCAGGAACTTTCCTGCTGCGGCAAGCCAGCCGGCCGGCCGCGCGCGGCCGACATGGAAGCGCGCATGGAAAACCTGCTGCACACGGCCGGTTGCCTGTTTCTGGAAAAGGGGTATGGAAAGGTGAGCCTGGAAATGATCGCCCGCGAAGCCCATGTGGCCGTGCGCACGATTTATGTGAAGTTTGGCGGCAAGTCGGGCTTGTTCAATGCCGTGGTGGAATTGCGCCGCGCCGCCTACTTCTCGACCATGCCGGCGCTGGAAACGGATATGCGGCCCCTGCCCACCATTCTGGGCGAGTTCGGCCTGCTGTTCGTGCAGCTCGTCACCATGCCGGCGGCGATTCGCCTCAATCGCATGGTGGTGGCCGAAGCGGCCACGCATCCGGAACTGGCGGAAACGTTTTACAAGGTGGGACCGGGGCAGACGCGCGAGATGCTGACGAGGTTTTTCAGCCGCCCCGATATCGCGCCCCTGTTTCGCGCGGAATTGACACCGTCCATGCTGGCGCTGCACCTGCTCAATTGCCTGCTGGGCGACCAGATGTCGCGCCTGCTGTTTCCGCCACAGGCGCAACCGGATGTGGCGCAATTGCGCGCCAAGGTGGCTTTCAGTCTCGACCTGTTCCTGCACGGCACCCTGCGCCAGCCGCTGGCGGCCTGACGCGGAACGGTTGGCCGGGGAAATCAGCCAGGACGGCTGCAACCCTCCGGCACCGCCGCTGCGGCGTGCTCCTCGCTCAAGCCCAGCGCGCGCAGGAAAGGCTGGGCCGCTGACGCGCCATCAACACTGAGTGAAGACTCACTTCCATCGTAGCGGTCCGGGCCATAGCGCATCAGGTCGAACGAGGTTTCAAAGCGCTGCGCCAGGAAATACGTGCGGAAGTAATCGAAGGAAAACGCCACCTGGCCATCATCGCGCAGCAGCAAGCCCTGCGCATACAAGGGCGCCAGCCAGTCGCCGGCCGCCATGCTCCAGCCCTTCACGCCACAATAGTCGCTGGCAAAGCGCTCCAGTTCCGCCTCGCTGAGGAAGACGGTCTTGGCTTCGAACATCACGAACGCCAGCTCGATCAGGAATTCGCGCGCATCGGCAGCCACGCCTGCGTTTTCGCGCTGCTGCGCGCCCGCCTTGCCCAGCAAGCCGTCGAGATAATCGCGCTCGACTGCCAGCTGCGGCAGCAAGGTGGCAAATACATACTCGGCATCCACCTGCCCCGTTTCCTGACCATTCGGCGTGTACAGCACCGACAGGGCGAAGTGCTTGCTCACGTCATCGAACTCGCGCAGGGACACCGTCCACTGCGTGCCTGCCGCGCCGCCATCGGCCGCGGCCTCGCCTGTACCGAACTCGAGCACGGCAAACGCCGCCATCTGGCCTTGCGCACTGTACAGGCTGCCCGGATTGCTCTTGAACAGGATGCCCAGCGACTTCATCAGCGAACTGGCGTCGCCCGTATGCTGGTGGCCATGAAACACGGCGTGGATATTCTTGTAGTGCGCGCGCTGCTCGGCACTGGCGTGCTCGTCGGCGGAGAAAAAGCTGAAACCGGCATTGCCCAGCGCCGCAGCCGCGACACCCTGCGCGCGGCTGCCCGGCACCAGGTAGAAGCGCGCGCCAGGCAAGCTGGCCGCCTGCAGCAGGGGGCGCAGGAAGTATTCGTAGACATACACGGGCGTCGTGCCGGCACAGGCGTCGAGCGCCACCAGCTGGCCCGTAAAGAAAATCGCATCGATCTTCTTGCCCGCCGCCAGGATAGCGGCCACGTCCTGGTACAAGGCATGCAGCATCACGGCTTGCTCTTGCTCATCGGCCCGGCGCAAACGGACATCGGCAATATGAAGGGCGGTAAATTTTTTCATCGTTGCAAAACTCTTTCAGTACAGCGGAATTTGACCGAACCCCACGCTGGCAACATTCCTGGAAAAATCACACGCTTCTATTGAAGCAGAACATGGTGACAGACCTCCATTCTGCCACTTTTTCCACACGGCAATACTCACCAATGTTCACATGGGATGGATCTGCCACAAGCCATCTGCGGTTTACGCTGCCCAGATCAAGGGATAAAAAAAAACCCGCAATATCGCTTGCGGGTTTTTGAGTGTGCCTACTGGCGGCTAAACCATCAACGTTTGCGCGGCGGCGGCAAGTCCGTGCACACGCCTAATTCGGCGCGCTTTTGCAAACCTGCCGATCGACTCGCCCAGGGTCGGGTGCGGGTGCATGGTCTTGCCGATGTCGGTGCCGTCGCAGCCCATTTCGATGGCCAGCGCGATTTCGCCGCTTCATCGTTCACCTGTCGCCCGCGTGCGTGCCGGCAATCGTTGGATAGTAAAAAACCCCACAATCGCTTACGGGGTTTTTAGTGTTACGACACAGCGCTACAACATCAGCGCTTGCGCGGTGGAGGCAAGTCCGTGCACACGCCTTCGTACACTTCGGCGGCCATACCGATCGATTCGCCCAGGGTTGGATGCGGATGGATGGTCTTGCCGATGTCGGTGCCGTCGCAGCCCATTTCGATGGCCAGCGCGATTTCACCAATCATGTCGCCCGCATGCGTGCCGACGATGGTGCCGCCGATGATGCGGTGCGTTTCCGCATCGAACAGCAACTTGGTGAAGCCTTCGGCGCGGCCATTGGCCACGGCGCGGCCCGAAGCGGCCCAAGGGAAGTGGCCCTTCTCGACCTTGATGCCCTTGGCTTTTGCTTCGTCTTCCGTGATGCCGGCCCATGCCACTTCCGGATCCGTGTAGGCGACCGATGGGATCACCTTGACGTCGAAGTGCGACTTCTGGCCGGAAGCCGCTTCCGCAGCCACGTGGGCTTCATGCACGGCCTTGTGCGCCAGCATCGGCTGGCCCACCAGATCGCCGATGGCGAAGATGTTTGGCACGTTGGTGCGCATCTGGCTGTCGACGTTGATGAAACCGCGGTCCGTCACTTGCACGCCAGCCTTGTCGGCGGCCAGCTTCTTGCCGTTCGGGCTGCGGCCCACGGCCACCAATACCAGATCGTAGATCTGTGGCGCCGGTGCCGTGGCACCTGCTTCGGCAGCTTCAAACGTGACCTTGATGCCTTCCGGCAGAGCCTCGACGGCCACCGTCTTGGTCTTGGTCATGATGTTGTCGAAGCGCTTCTCGTTGAACTTCTGCCACACCTTGACGGCGTCGCGGTCCGCGCCCTGCATCAGGCCATCCATCATTTCGACCACGTCGATGCGCGCACCGAACGTGGAATAGACGGTGGCCATTTCCAGGCCGATGATGCCGCCGCCGATGACCAGCATGCGTTTCGGGATCTGGCGCAATTCCAGCGCACCCGTCGAATCGACGATGCGCGGGTCTTCCGGCACGAATGGCAGCTTCACCACGGACGAACCGGCCGCGATGATGGCTTGCTTGAACTGCACGACTTTTTTCGAGCCGTCGCCTGCCGTCACTTCGATGTGGTTCGCGGAGAGGAACTGGCCCACGCCCGTGACGACTTGCGTCTTGCGCGCCTTGGCCATGCCGGCCAGGCCGCCCGTCATGTTCGAGATGACGCCTTCCTTGTACTTGCGTACCTGGTCGATGTCGATGGTCGGCTTGGCAAACGTCACGCCCGTGTTGGACATGTGCGCTGTTTCGTCGATGACGGAGGCGACGTGCAGCAGCGCCTTCGACGGAATGCAGCCCACGTTCAGGCACACGCCGCCCAGTGTCGCGTAACGCTCGACGATAACCGTCGACATGCCCAGGTCGGCCGCGCGGAACGCCGCCGAATAGCCGCCAGGACCGCCGCCCAGCACCATCATGTCGACGTCGATGTCGACCTGGCCGCTGTAATTGCCGGCCGGGATGGCGGCAACGGCTGCAGCTGGTGCCGCCGCTGCAGGAGCCGGTGCCGCCGCAGGCGCAGCAGCGGCCGCCGGTGCGGCTGCGGGAGCAGCAGCGCCGTCAAGCGCTTCCACCACCAGCAGCGCGCTGCCTTCGGCGATCTTGTCGCCGACCTTGACTTTGACTTCCTTGACGACGCCCGCGTGGGTCGACGGAATCTCCATGCTGGCCTTGTCCGATTCGACCGTGATCAGGGACTGGTCCACCTTGATGGTGTCGCCGACCTTGACCATCAGTTCGATCACTTCGACTTCCTTGAAGTCGCCGATATTCGGTACTTTTACCTCTACTGTGCTCATCAATCGCTCCTTACAGCAGAATTTTGCGCATGTCGGCCAGGACTTCGCCGAGGTACACGGAGAATCGCGCGCCCATCGCGCCATCGACCACGCGGTGGTCGTAGGACAGCGAGGTGCCCATCATCAGGCGTGGCTGGAAGGCCTTGCCATCCCATACCGGCTTGATCGAGGCTTTCGACAGGCCCAGGATCGCGACTTCCGGTGCATTGACGATAGGCGTGAAGTGCGTGCCGCCGATGCCGCCCAGGGACGAAATCGTGAAGCTCGCGCCCTGCATATCGGCCGGTTTCAGCTTGCCTTCGCGCGCCTGCAGCGACAATTCCGTCATTTCGCGGGCGATCTGCGACACCGACTTCTGGTCCGCGCCCTTGATCACCGGGACCACCAGGCCATTCGGCGTGTCGGCCGCGAAGCCGATGTTGTAGTACTGCTTGAGGATCAGGTTCTCGCCCTTGGCATCGAGCGACGCGTTAAACGCGGGGAATTTCTTCAGCGCGGCGACGGACGCCTTGATGACGAAGGCGAGCATGGTCAGCTTGGCCGCATCCTTGTTCTTCGCATTGGCCGCGTTGGTGTCGACGCGGAACGCTTCCAGGTCCGTCACGTCCGCTTCGTCGAACTGCGTGACGTGCGGGATCATGACCCAGTTGCGGTGCAAATTAGGACCCGAGATTTTCTTGATGCGCGACAGCGGCAGCAATTCGGTCGTGCCGAATTTGCTGAAGTCCAGCGACGGCCATGGCAGCAGATCCAGGCCCACGCCCGAACCGCCTTTGGCGGCGGCTGGCGCGTTCGGCGCGGCGACTGCGCCCGACATCACGCCCTTGACGAAGTTCTGCACGTCTTCCTGGGTGATGCGGCCTTTCGGACCGGAACCGCCCACGCGGCTCAGGTCCACACCCAGTTCGCGCGCGAACTTGCGGATCGATGGCGACGCGTGCGCCAGTTTGCCGTTGGCGGCAGGTGCGGCAGCAGGAGCCGGGGCTGCAGCAGATGCTGCGGCAGGCACGGGCGCCGAAGCGATGGCGGCGGCTGGTGCGGCGGCAGCTTGCGCTGGCGCGGCGGCAGGTGCAGCAACAGGAGCGGCAGCGCCGCCCGTCGTTTCGACGACCAGCACCAGCGAACCCTTGGCAACCTTGTCGCCGACCTTGACTTTCAATTCCTTGACGATACCGGCGTGGCTCGATGGAATTTCCATGCTGGCCTTGTCAGATTCAACCGTCAGCAGCGACTGGTCGACCTTGATGCTGTCGCCGACCTTGACCATCAGTTCGATGACTTCGACTTCCTTGAAGTCGCCGATATCAGGTACGGTCACTTCGACCAGCGCTGGCGCGCCGGATGGGGCGGCAGGTGCTGGCGCGGCGGCAGGTGCGGCTTCAGCAGCCGGTGCAGGGGCCGCAGCGGCAGGCGCAGGCGCCGATACCCGGACCGACGCGTCGTCCGCCACTTCCAGCAGCAGGACCAGCGTACCTTCGGCGATCTTGTCGCCCACGTTGACTTTCAATTCCTTGACGACACCGGCGTGGCTCGATGGAATTTCCATGCTGGCCTTGTCCGATTCGACCGTGATCAGGGACTGGTCAACCTTGACCGTATCGCCTGGCTTGACCATCAGTTCAATGATCTCGACTTCCTTGAAATCGCCGATATCCGGGACTTTGACTTCCACAATGCTCATAGCTTGCTCCGTTATTTTATTTGTCAGATGGACCCGCACACACGCCAGGGCGGCACTTTCGCACCGCCCTGGCATCATCGGGTCCGCACAACGATTACTGGGTCACCGGATTCGGTTTGTTCGCGTCGATGCCGTACTTGGCGATCGCCTGCTCCACCACCGACACGTCGATCTTGCCTTCGTCAGCCAGCGATTTGAGCGCGGCCACGGTGACATAATAACGGTTCACTTCGAAGAACTCGCGCAGCTTGGCGCGGCTGTCCGAGCGGCCAAAGCCATCGGTACCGAGCACTTTATAAGTGCGGCCCTTCGGCATGAAGGCGCGGATCTGTTCTGCAAACGCGCGCATGTAGTCGGTCGTGGCGACGATCGGGCCGTCCGTGTCCTGCATCAGCGACGTCACGTAAGGCACGCGCTGCTCTTTCGACGGGTTGACCATGTTCCAGCGTTCCGCATCCTGGCCATCGCGGGCCACCAGGGTCAGCGATGGCGCCGACCACACGTCCGCTGCCACGCCCCAGTCGTTTTGCAACAGCTCGGCGGCGAAGATCGATTCGCGCAGGATGGTGCCGCAGCCGATCAACTGTACGCGCAGCTTGGCGTCCGCAGAGCCTTCCTGCAGCTTGTACATGCCTTTCAGGATGCCTTCTTCCTGGCCTGGCTTGATGCCTGGCTGGGCGTAGTTCTCGTTCATGATCGTGATGTAGTAGAACACATCTTCCTGATTGGCGATCATGCGGCGCAGGCCGTCCTGGATGATGACGGCGACTTCATGGCTGAAGGTCGGATCGTACGGCATGCAGGTCGGGATGGTCGCGGCGAAGATATGGCTGTGGCCATCTTCGTGCTGCAAGCCTTCGCCGTTCAGGGTCGTACGGCCAGCCGTGCCGCCCATCAGGAAGCCGCGGGCGCGCATGTCGGCCGAAGCCCATACCTGGTCGCCGATGCGCTGGAAGCCGAACATCGAGTAGAAGGTGTAGAACGGGATCATGATGCGGTCGTTGGTCGAGTACGACGTCGCCGCGGCGATCCACGAGCTCATGCCGCCCGCTTCGTTGATGCCCTCTTGCAGGATCTGGCCGGCCTTGTCTTCGCGGTAGTACATGACCTGGTCTTTGTCGACCGGCTCGTACAACTGGCCTTTCGGGTTGTAGATACCGATCTGGCGGAACAGGCCTTCCATGCCGAAGGTACGCGATTCATCGACCAGGATAGGCACGACGCGCTGGCCCAGGTTCGGGTCTTTCAGCAGGGTCGAGATCACACGCACGAACGCTTGCGTGGTCGAGATTTCACGGCCTTCAGGCGTCGCTTCCAGCACGTTTTTAAAGGCGTCCAGGCCAGGCACGGGCAGGGTTTCTTCCGACTTCTGGCGGCGCTGCGGCAGGTAGCCACCGAGGGCCTTGCGGCGCTCGTGCAGGTAGACCATTTCCGGCGCGTCGTCGGCTGGCTTGAAGAACGGGATGTCGGCCAGCTTGTCGTCAGGGATAGGCAGCGAGAAGCGGTCGCGCATTTCGCGGATGGCTTCGTCGTCGAGTTTTTTCGTCTGGTGCGCCGTGTTGCGCGCTTCGCCGGACTTGCCCATGCCGTAGCCCTTGATGGTTTTCACCAGCAGGACGGTCGGCTGGCCCTTGTGTTCCTGGGCGATCTTGAATGCCGCGTAAATCTTGTGCGGATCATGGCCGCCACGGGTCAGGCGCCAGATGTCGTCGTCCGTCATGTTGGCAACCATTTCCAGCAGCTTCGGATGCTTGCCGAAGAAGTGCTTGCGCACGTAGGCGCCATCCTTGGCCTTGTAGTTCTGGTATTCGCCGTCGACGGTTTCCATCATGACGCGCTGCAGGATGCCTTCCTTGTCTTGCGCCAGCAGGGCGTCCCAGCCCGGACCCCAGATGACCTTGACGACGTTCCAGCCGGCGCCGCGGAATTCGCCTTCGAGTTCCTGGATGATCTTGGTGTTGCCGCGCACAGGGCCGTCCAGGCGCTGCAGGTTGCAGTTGACCACGATGACCAGGTTGTCGAGCATGTCGCGTGCGGCCAGGCCGATCGCGCCCAGGGATTCCGGCTCGTCCATCTCGCCATCGCCGCAGAAGGCCCAGATCTTGCGGTTGTCGGTTTTCGCGATGCCGCGTGCGTGCAGGTACTTCAGGAAGCGCGCCTGGTAGATCGCCATGTGCGGGCCCAGGCCCATCGACACGGTCGGGAACTGCCAGAAGTCAGGCATCAGCTTTGGATGCGGGTACGAGGACAGGCCCTTGCCGTCGACTTCCTTGCGGAAGTTCAGCATTTGCTCTTCGCTCAAACGGCCTTCGAGGAAGGCGCGCGCGTAGACGCCGGGCGAGGAGTGGCCCTGGATGTACAGCAGGTCGCCGCCGTGGTCGGCCGTTGGCGCGTGCCAGAAATGGTTGAAACCGATGCCCAGCATGTTCGCCAGCGAAGCGAACGAGGACAAGTGGCCGCCCAGATCGCCGTCGGCGCGGTTGGCCTTGACAACCATGGCCATGGCATTCCAGCGCATCCACGAACGCAGGCGCTCTTCGTATTCCAGGTTGCCGGGACAGTGTGCTTCTTGCTTGGTGGGGATGGTATTGACGTAGGCGGTGGTGCTGGAGAACGGGATCTGGGCGCCGCGGCGGCGGGCCAGGTCAACCATGCGCTCCATCAGGTAATGCGCGCGTTCCGGGCCTTCATTTTCCAGAACGGCTTCGAGCGCGTCCAGCCACTCCTTGGTTTCCTGCATATCCGGGTCGGTGCCGATCTGTGTCGTTACCTGGTTCAGTTGAGCTGACATCTGTTGAGTCTCCTTTGTGAACGCCCCACCCCGATTTTCCGGATCGCTGTCGGACGGTATTTCGCTGATTATTTACTATTAAGTCGGTTTAGTGTGGGGATTCTAACAGCGTATTTACTATTTTTCAAATTACGATATAGCATTTCATATTATGAAACTACCCTATGAAATTTATGCTGCACTGCCGCAAATTCTGTCCGGAAATTAGCGTGATCAAAGTGCCAAAAACGGCGCCAAAAACCCACAGGCCCTTGCGCTCCCTACGCCACCAGCACACCAGCAAAACGCATTGACGCCCCAGTCGCCCGCCCAGGCGCTTCGGGCCAAGCGGGCCTGAAAAATGTCGAGGGCAAGGCGCAGCGACGCAGACAGTACGCCAGTACGGCAAGGAGTTGCAACGCCGCTATCGGCATTTTCTCAGGCCCGCGTCTCCGGCCCGCAGTTGTCACGCCTTTGCATAGCCAAAACCGCCCCTTTGCACCGCCCGGCTTTATAATCTGTGTTTTCCCTCCAACACAGCCTCCTACCATGCCAGCACAACTGATCGACGGAATCGCCCTCTCCCAAAAACTGCGCAGCGAGATCGCCACGCGCGCCGCAGCCCTCACGGCCAAGGGCACCCAGCCCGGCCTGGCCGTGATACTCGTCGGCGAAGACCCGGCCAGCCAGGTATACGTCCGCAACAAGGTCAAGGCGTGCGGCGACGTGGGTTTCCACTCGGTGCTGGAAAAATATGAAGCGGACCTGTCCGAGGCAGACTTGCTGGCACGCATCGCCAGCCTGAACGCGGATCCCGCCATCCACGGCATCCTCGTGCAAATGCCCTTGCCCAAGCACATCAACCCGCACAAGGTCATCGAAGCGATCGCCACGACGAAAGACGTGGATGGCTATTCCGTCCTGAGCGCCGGCGAACTGATGACGGGCTTGCCCGGCTTCCGCCCGTGCACGCCGTACGGCTGCATGAAACTGATCGAAAGCACGGGCGTGGACTTGCGCGGCAAGCACGCTGTCGTCATCGGCCGCAGCAATACCGTCGGCAAGCCGATGGCCCTGCTGCTCTTGCAAGCGAACGCTACCGTCACCATCTGCCATAGCGCGACCCCGGACCTGGGCCTGTACACGCGCCAGGCAGACGTGGTCGTGGCCGCCGTCGGCCGCCGCAACACGCTGACGGCCGACATGGTCAAGCCGGGCGCCATCGTCATCGACGTGGGCATGAACCGCGACGATGAAGGCAAGCTGTGCGGCGACGTGGATTTTGCTGGCGTGAAAGAAGTCGCGTCCCACATCACCCCCGTACCGGGTGGCGTGGGTCCGATGACGATTACCATGTTATTGATGAACACGGTAGAAGCCGCGGAACGCATTTAAGAATCACCGGGGCGGCATGACCGCCCTTTTATATATGGAAGCGACGATGAATACCAATCCCCTGCTTGATTTTTCCGGCCTGCCACGTTTCGACGCGATCACGCACGAGCATGTCACGCCTGCCATCGATACCCTCTTGGCCCAGGCGCGCGCCACGGTGGCGCAGCTGGAAGCGCCCATGGAAGAAGTGAGCTGGGACAACTTCGTCGCGCCCCAGGACCAGATCGCAGAAACCCTGGGCCGCGCCTGGAGCATCGTCAACCACTTGAATAGCGTGGTCGATACGCCCGAGCTGCGCGCCGCCTACAATGCGAACCAGCCCAAGGTGACGGAATTCTGGACCGAGCTGGGCCAGAACGAAATCCTCTTCGGCAAATACAAGCAATTGCAGGCCCGCGCCGATTTCGCCAGCCTGTCGCCGGCGCGCCGTCGCATCGTCGACAATGCCGTGCGCGACTTCCGCCTCGGTGGCGCCGAGTTGCCCGAGGACAAGAAAGAGCGCTTTGGCGCCATCCAGGAAGAACACGCGGCCGTCTCGACGCGTTTTTCCGAAAACGTGCTTGACGCCACCAATGACTATAAATTGCTGGTCGATAGCGAAGCTGACCTGGCCGGCCTGCCTGACGACGTGAAGGCCGCCGCGCGCGCCGCCGCCGAAAAGGCAGGCAAGCAAGGGTACGAATTCTCGCTGCACTTCCCATCCTACTACCCGATCCTGCAATTTGCCGACAATCGCGCGCTGCGCGAAACCATCTACCGCGCCAACGCCACCAAGGCGTCGGACCAGGGCGAGGTCTTCAGCAAGAAAGAAGACTGGGACAACACGCACAACATCGTCACCTTGTTGCGGCTGCGCAACGAAGAGGCACAACTGCTGGGCTACGGCAATTTCGCCGAAGTGTCGCTCGTCTCCAAAATGGCCACCTCGCCCGCGCAAGTCATCACTTTCCTGGAAGACCTGGCCAAACGCGCGCGTCCGTTCGCCGAGAAAGATCTGGCAGAACTGAAACAATTCGCCCGCGAAGAACTGGGCATCGCCGAGCTGCAGGCGTGGGACGTGCCCTATGCTTCCGAAAAGCTGCAGGAACGCCGCTATGCGTTCTCAGCCCAGGAAGTCAAACAATATTTCCCTGAACACAAGGTGATCGACGGCCTGTTCCGCCAGATCCAGAACCTGTTCAACGTCGAGATCAAGTCCGATACGGCGCCCGTCTGGCACAAGGACGTGCGTTTTTACCGCATCGAACGCGACGGCAAGCTGGTGGGCCAGTTCTACCTGGATCTGTATGCGCGCGCCGGCAAGAGCGGCGGCGCCTGGATGGACGACGCGCGCGGCCGCCGCGCCGACGCGCAACATGTGCAAACGCCGATCGCCTACCTGACCTGCAACTTCACGGAACCGGCCATGGTAGCTGGCCAAGCCCAGCCTGCCCTGTTTACGCACGATGAAGTCATCACCCTGTTCCACGAGTTCGGTCACGGCCTGCACCATATGCTCACCGTCGTCGACGAGCTGGGCGTGTCGGGCATTTCCGGCGTCGAATGGGATGCCGTGGAACTGCCATCGCAATTCATGGAAAACTTCTGCTGGGAATGGGAAGTGCTCGAACACATGACGGCGCATGCCGTCACGGGCGAGCCGCTGCCGCGCGCGCTGTACGACAAGATGCTGGCCGCCAAGAATTTCCAGTCCGGCCTGCAAACCCTGCGCCAGGTGGAGTTCTCCCTGCTCGACATGCATTTGCACTATGACTACGACGCCAGCACGGGCCAAAGCGTGCAGCAGCTGATCGACCGCGTGCGCGCCCAGTTTTCGCTGCTCATCCCGCCCCCGTTCAACCGCTTCCAGAATGCCTTTGGGCACATCTTCGCCGGCGGCTACGCGGCCGGCTACTACAGCTACAAGTGGGCCGAGGTGCTGTCCGCCGATGCGTATGCAGCTTTCGAGGAAGCCAAGGCGCTGGGGCCGGCCGCCACCACGGCAGCAGGCAAGCGTTACCTGCAAGAAATCCTGTCCGTCGGCGGCTCGCGCCCCGCGCTGGAATCGTTCACGGCCTTCCGCGGCCGCGAACCGTCGATCGACGCCCTGCTGCGCCACAGCGGCATGGCCGCTTGATCGCCATGAGCCGCGTCGATTTTCACAGCAACGTGCCGGACAAGCTGGCCTACGCCTGCCGTCTGGCGCGCAAGGCCTATATGGCCGGCAACAAGGTCGTCGTGCTGGTGGCCGACAGCGCCCAGCTCGACGCCTTGAACAGCGCCATGTGGACCATTTCCGCCACGGATTTCCTGCCGCACGTGCTGGCCGGCGATCCGCTGGCGGCGCAAACGCCGATCATCCTGACCGATGACGAAGCGGCCGAGCTGCCGCACCACGACATCCTCGTCAACCTGTCGCAGTTGCCGCCCGCCAATTACGCGCAGTTCCAGCGCGTCTTCGAGATCGTTTCCATGGAGGAGCAAGATGCGCAGGCGGGTCGCCAGCGCTTCCTGCATTACCGCCAGCAGAACGTGCAGCCGACCCACTTCGTGGCAGGGAAGACATGAGTCAGCAGCCATTCGACCAGGGCATCCCCCTGCTGACGGAGGTCCTGCTGGGGCCGGAGGTATCTCCTTCCATCCCAGCAGAGCCTGTTATCGAGACAGCGCCGGCGTTGCCGCCCACGGTGGCGCAGCCCGACTGGGACGCCATCGAACAGCGGCTGACGCAGCGCATCCTGCACCAGGTGCAAGGCAAGATCGACCATCTGCTGGAAGAGCGCATCGCCCACGTGCTGCAGACGGCTCTGCAAAACGCCCTGATCGGCATGCGGGGAGCCTTGCGCGAAGACTTGCAGCAGTCGCTGGAACAGATCGTGGCGCATGCGGTGAGCCATGAGTTGGGCCATCTGCATCCTCCCGCACAGTAACTGCACGTCTGTCGGTGGCACCATTTCACCCACCGGCAAAAATCTGGGGTCAGACCCGACGGGTCTGACCCCGGCATTTACGCCTTTGGGGTAAATGACCATAAATGTATTTTCGCCCTACACCCTTCCCCCTCCCAACGCCATTCTTTGGTGCGCTCGCGCCTGCGAAATCGGTGCATCGCGCCTCACTTTGGTGATTGTTGCGACAAAATGTAAAAAGCCCGAAATGCGGCTTTGCGCCGCCTGTTTTTTGTTGTACCTTTCTTCACACGTACCGCCCCTCGAAGCGGTTTTCACGAGACGCCGCCGTATCTTTATCCATTGGAGAATGTTTATGCTGCTCAAGACCAAAGTCCTTCCTCTCGCCCTCGCCCTCGCTTTTGCCGGCCATGCGGGCGCGCAGGAAATCATCAAGATAGGCCATGTCGCCCCGGTCTCTGGCGCCAGCTCCCACCTGGGCAAGGATAACGAGAACGCGGCCAAGATGGCCATCGAGGATTTGAACGCCAAAGGCTTCAAGATCGACGGCAAAGCCGTGAAATTCGTGCTGGTACCCGAAGATGACGCAGCAGATCCCAAACAGGGCACGGCCGTGGCGCAAAAGCTGGTCGACGCCAAGGTCAATGGCGTGGTCGGCCACCTGAATTCGGGCACGACAATTCCCGCCTCGCGCATTTACTTCAATGCTGGCATTCCGCAGATTTCGCCGGCCGCCACCAATCCGACGTATACCCAGCAGAAATTCAACACGGCCTTCCGCGTCGTGGCCAATGACAACAAGCTGGGGGGAACTTTGGGCGCATATGCCGTGGGCAAGCTGCAAGCGAAGAAAATCGCCGTCATCGATGACCGCACGGCTTACGGCCAGGGCGTGGCGGAACAGTTCGTCAAGGGCGCCAAGAAGGCCGCGCCTGGCGTGCAAATCGTCGGCAAGGAATTTACCAATGCCAACGCGACCGACTTCAATGCCATTTTGACCAGCATCAAGTCGAAAAATCCCGACCTGATCTTCTTTGGCGGCATGGATTCCGTGGGCGGCCCCATGCTGCGCCAGATGAAGGCGCTGGGCATCAAGGCCAAGTTCATGGGCGGCGATGGCCTGTGCACGGAACCGCTGGGCAAGCTGGCGGGCGACGCCGTGGGTGAAGACATGGTCACCTGCGCGGAAGCGGGCGGCGTGACTGGCGCACAGCAAAAAGGCATGGACGATTTCCGCGCCCGCTACAAGCAAAAGTACAATATGGAAGTGCAGCTGTACGCGCCATACGTCTACGATGCCGTGATGACCATGGCCACCGCCATGGCCGACGCCAAATCGTCGAAACCATCCGTCTACCTGCCGTTCCTGGCCAAGGTGCACTACCAGGGCGTGACGGGGCCGATCTCGTTCGACGCCAACGGCGACATCAAGGACGGCGCGCTGACCTTGTTCACCTACCGGGAAGGCAAGAAGACCAAGATGGAAGTGGTCAAGTAAGCGGCTGCGTCGCCACGTAAGCCTGCAAACCTTCGGCCAGCGCGTCGAAGGTGGCGCGGCAGCGCAGGCTGCCGCGCAAGTCTTCATGCATGGTGATCCAGGTTTCCATCGGTAGCGAAAACGCTTGCGGCAACACGCGCCGCAGGGATTGATCGCGCGCCGCCAGCCCCGCCTGGCACACGCCGATGCCCGCGCCCGCCCGTATCAGGGCCAGTTGCCCCAGGTCGCTGTCGCTGCGCCAGGCAAAATTTTCCCGCGTAAATCCCTTGAAAGCCGCGCCCGCGTTGCGCACGAAGGGGCTCGCCTCGTCGTAGCCGATGACGGCATGCCGCGCCAGGTCGCCCATTGCCAGTGGCGTGCCGTGTTGCGCCAGGTAATCCACATGGGCATGCAGACCCAGCTCGATCTCGCCCACCTTGCGCGCCACCAGCTGTTCCTGACGCGGCCGCAGCATGCGTACGGCGATGTCCGCTTCCCGGCGCAGCAAATCCTGCACCTTGTTGCTCAATACTAATTCAATGACCAGGTCCGGATGACGTGCGCGCAAGCGGGCCAGGATGGGCGGCAGCACTTCCACGCCCACCACTTCGCTGGCCGCGATGCGCACGACACCGGCCACGCCCTGCCCCTGGCTGCTGGCGGCGCGCTCCATCAAGGCTGCCGTGTGCTCCATGGTTTCCGCATAGGGCCGCAACGCCAGCGCCACTTCCGTCGGTAGCAAACCCAGCTGGGAGCGCGTAAACAGGGTCGCGCCCAGCGCCTGCTCGAGCGCGGCGATATGCCGGCCGACGGTGGGTTGCGTGATGGCCAGCGCGCGTGCCGCGCCGGACAGCGAGCCGTGCTTCAGCACGGCCAGCAGCGAGCGGTAGTATTCCCAGGCGATGGATGGGTTCATGGCATCAACTTTGTCATACATAAATGTATAGCCTGTGGTCGATGCTCGTCAATTCCCAATTAGCCCTGCGCGGCAGATACTGGCACCATCAACCACACGGAGGTCATGATGGACAAAACAGCATTGGTACTGGGCGCCACGGGCGGCATCGGCGGCGAGATGGTGCGCCAGCTATTGGCGGCGGGCTGGCGGGTGCGCGCCCTGACGCGGGGAGAGCTGCCATCGCCACGCGGCGACGGCATTGAATGGCTGCGCGGCGATGCCCTGTCGCGCACGGACGTGCTGGCGGCCGCGAAAGGCTGCGCCGTCATCGTGCACGCCGTCAACCCGCCCGGCTACCGCCACTGGGGCCAGCTGGTGCTGCCCATGCTCGACAATACGATTGCCGCGGCGATGGCCGAAAACGCCACCATCGTGCTGCCCGGCACCGTGTACAACTTCGGTCCCGATGCCTTCCCGGTGCTGGCGGAAGACGCGCCGCAACGCCCGCTCACGCGCAAGGGCGCCATCCGCGTGGAACTGGAAGCGCGGCTGGAACGGGCCAGCACGCAGGGCGCCAGGGTCATCATCGTGCGCGCGGGCGACTTCTTTGGCCCCCGTGCCGGCAACAACTGGTTTTCACAGGGCCTGGTGAAACCGGGCCAGCCCGTGCGCAGTGTGCTGTATCCGGGCGCGCCCGGCGTGGGTCACCAGTGGTCCTACCTGCCCGACGTGGCGCGCACAATGGTCCAATTGCTGGCCGTGCGCGCCACCTTGCCCGCCTTTGCCCGCTTTCACATGGCCGGCCACTGGGACCACGACGGCCGGCAAATGACGGGGGCGATTGCCCGCGTGGTGGAACAGGCAACGGGAGCTGCGCCCGCCATCCGGCGTTTTCCATGGTGGCTGGTGGCGCTGGCGTCGCCGTTCGTGGCAACCCTGCGCGAAATGCGCGAGATGCGCTATCTGTGGCAAACGCCTCTATCCATGGAGAATGCGCGGCTGCTGGCCGTGCTGGGCCAGGAGCCGCATACGCCGCTCGACGAAGCGGTGCGGGCGACATTGCAGGGCATGGGGAATCTGAAGGAAGCAGGCAAAAAAAACGCGCCGGGATTGCCGGCGCGCTAATTGCAGGTACTGCGGCACAGATTATTTCTGTGCCAGTACCCATTTGACCAGGGTGTGGGCTTCCGCATCGCTCACTTGCGGGTTCGCTGGCATCGGGATCGCGCCCCAGGTGCCGGAACCGCCCTTCATGACTTTCGCCACGAGCTTGTTTTCAGCGTCTTTCTGGCCAGCGTACTTGGCAGCCACGTCCTTGAACGCAGGGCCCACCAGTTTCGTGCTCACCGCGTGGCAAGCCATGCAGTTCTTTGCTTTCGCCAGATCCGGATTGGCCAACGCTGCTTGCGATGCCAGAGCCGATACGGTCAATACACTCACCAACATAAAACGTTTCATTGTCTTTTCTCCAAAGTTACTTCCTGCGGCATTTTACTGTGTTTCCGCAGATGCACCACGAGCCCAGATCAAGCGTTTCAATGTAGCAACGCAATGTCCTTGTATCAGGCACTCACATTCTGCCCCAACTGCACGCCCATGACCACGTTGTTTGTAAGGCGATGTAACGACAGCCGGCCCCGCATAGTCAAACGGGACCGGCTGTCTTACTTGCGCAACACTATCCAACACCAGGTAAAACCGTAGCGAGCGGCAGCGAGTTGTGGCTGAGAAGCGCAGCTGTGCGGATGCACAGTGAGCATCGCAGGCCGCAAATCGCGACGCGCAGTAGGTTTTGCCTGGTGTGGTCAGCGCTTCTTCAGTTGGGACAGATCGCGCACTGCGCCCCGGTCGGCCGACGTCGTCAGCGCCGCATACGCCTGCAGCGCCTGCGACACATAGCGGTCGCGGTTGACGGGCAGCCAGGCCGCGTCGCCCTTCGCTTCCATGGCGGCGCGGCGCGCGGCCAGTTCCGCATCCGTCACGCGCAGGTTGATCGTGCGCTCGGGGATGTCGATGTCGATGAAGTCGCCCTCTTCCACCAGGCCGATGGCGCCGCCTTCGGCCGCTTCCGGCGAGGCGTGACCGATCACCAGGCCCGAGGAGCCGCCCGAGAAGCGCCCGTCCGTGAACAGCGCGCACGCCTTGCCCAGGCCTTTGGACTTGATGTACGACGTCGGGTACAGCATTTCCTGCATGCCGGGACCGCCTTTCGGACCTTCGTAGCGGATGATGACGACGTCGCCTTCATGCACGGTGTCCTCCAGGATGGCAGCGACGGCCGCGTCCTGGCTTTCGAACACGCGCGCCTTGCCCGAGAATTTCAAGATGCTTTCATCGACGCCGGCCGTCTTGACGATGCAGCCCTTTTCGGCCAGGTTGCCGTACAAGACGGCCAGGCCGCCATCTTGCGAATACGCGTGGGCCTTGTCGCGGATGCAGCCCGTGCTGCGGTCCGTGTCGACGGCAGCGAAACGCTCGGACTGCGAGAACGCCGTCTGCGTCGGCACGCCGCCCGGCGCGGCGCGGAACAGTTCATGCACGGCAGGATCGTCCGTACACTTGATGTCGTTTTGCGCGATGGCGTCGGCCAGGGTCGGCGCGTGGATGGTCGGCAGGGTGGTGTTGAGCAGGCCGGCGCGCGCCAGTTCGCCCAGGATGCCCACGATGCCGCCGGCGCGGTGCACGTCTTCGATATGGTATTTGTCCGTCATCGGCGCGACCTTGCACAGGCACGGCACCTTGCGCGAGATGCGGTCGATGTCGGCCATCGTGAATTCCACTTCCGCCTCGTGCGCGGCGGCCAGCAAGTGCAGCACGGTATTCGTCGAGCCGCCCATGGAGACGTCGAGCGCCATGGCGTTTTCAAACGCGGCCTTGGTGGCGATCGAGCGTGGCAGCACGGAATAATCGTCCTGCTCGTAGTGGCGCTTGGCCAGTTCCACGATCAGGCGGCCCGCGCGCAGGAACAGCTGCTGGCGGTCCGAGTGCGTGGCCAGGATGGTGCCGTTGCCGGGCAGGGCCAGGCCCAGCGCCTCGGTCAGACAGTTCATCGAGTTGGCCGTAAACATGCCGGAGCAGGAACCGCAGGTCGGACAGGCCGAGCGTTCGATTTCCGCCACGTCGGCGTCGGAGACGCTGCTGTCGCCCGCCTTGATCATGGCGTCGACCAGATCGAGCTTGATGATCTTCTGCGTGCCGTTGACCACCTTGACGACCTTGCCCGCTTCCATCGGCCCGCCCGAGATGAAGACGACGGGGATGTTGATGCGCATGGCGGCCATCAGCATGCCCGGCGTGATCTTGTCGCAGTTCGAGATGCACACCATGGCGTCGGCGCAGTGGGCGTTGACCATGTATTCGACGGAGTCGGCGATCAGGTCGCGCGAGGGCAGCGAATACAGCATGCCGCCGTGGCCCATGGCGATGCCGTCATCGACGGCGATGGTGTTGAATTCCTTGGCCACGCCGCCGGCCGCTTCGATTTCGCGCGCCACCATCTGTCCCAGGTCCTTCAGATGCACGTGACCGGGCACGAACTGGGTGAACGAGTTGACGACGGCGATGATCGGCTTGTCGAAGTCGCCGTCCTTCATGCCGGTGGCGCGCCACAGGGCGCGGGCGCCAGCCATGTTGCGGCCGTGGGTGGTGGTGCGGGAGCGGTATTGCGGCATGATGGGGACCTTCCGAGAAATGAATAATGCCTGACTGCCCGGATTTTCAACAAAACCCTGCATGCAGTGGGGGTACGTCAGATTGCCTTGCGCGCGCGCCACTGTCAAATATATGATGCACGTGTCTGTGAGTCGATTTTCATATCACAGGACTTATTCCACATGGAAACGCATATGAACCTTGAACTGCGCCAGCTGCGCTACTTTGTCACCGTCGCCGAGGAATTGCACTTCGGCCGCGCCGCCGCGCGCCTGCACATGACGCAGCCGCCCCTGTCGCAAACCATCATGGCGCTGGAAGAACTGCTGGGCGCCCCGCTGTTCGTGCGCACGCGGCGCGAGGTGCAACTGACGCCGGCCGGCACGGCCCTGCTGCCCGAGGCGCGCCGGCTGCTGGCCCAGGCGCAGGATTTACCCGCGCTGGTGCGGCGCGCCGCACAGGGCGAGGCGGGGCGTCTGAGCCTGGCCTTCGTTTCCTCGGCCGACTACAGCGTGCTGCCACCGCTGCTGCGCGCTTATCAGACGGCTTACCCGCAAGTGCAGATCGCGCTGCAGGAAGCCACCTCGGATCTGCAGCTCGATGAATTGCTGGCCGGGCGCACGGATGCGGGCCTGTTGATCCCGCCCTTGCCCGAAAAGGCGAAAGGGGCGCTCGACTACCTGCCCGTGCTGGCCGAAGGGCTGGTGCTGGCCGCGCCGTCCGGCCTCGACATATTCAATGCGCCGGGACCCGTGCGCCTGCGCGACGTGCCGCCCCTGCCCCTGATCATTTTCCCGCGTGCAATCTCGCCTGCCCTGCACGACGCCATCCTCGGCGTGTTCCGCGCGGCCGGCATCACGCCGCAGATCGGCCAGGAAGCGATACAGATGCAAACCATCGTCAGCCTCGTCTCGGCTGGCATGGGTATCGCGCTTGTGCCACAATCGGTATCGAATCTGATGCGCCCGGGCGTAGAATACAGGCCGCTGCAGGACGCCACGCCGCTGGTGGAAACGGGCCTGGCCTGGCGCCGCGACAATCCGTCCGCCGTGCTGCAAGGTTTCCTGGCGCTGCTGCGCAAGCAGTTAGGCCACCCAGCGCAATAAATTAAGTGGCCGCTAAGGCAAAAAACCGCCAGCGCCCCCATACTACGCAACCTTGGCTTTAAACAAAGAAAGAAACCCCATGCTGATACACCCGATGCCCGACCCGATAGCCATCCAGATCGGCCCGCTCGCCGTGCACTGGTACGGCCTGATGTATGTGCTGGCCTTTGCCCTGTTCATTATCCTGGGCAGAGTGCGCATCAAGCAGCCGCATATCGCCGTGCTGGGCTGGAAGAAGGAAGACCTCGATGACATGCTGTTCTACGGCATGCTGGGCGTGGTGATCGGCGGGCGCCTGGGCGAAGTGCTGTTCTACCGTCCCGAATACTTCATGCACAATCCGCTCGAAATCTTCATGGTCTGGCATGGCGGCATGTCCTTCCATGGCGGCTTCCTCGGCGTCATCCTGGCCATGTACCTGTGGAGCCGCAAGGCGGGCCGCAATCTGTTCGACGTGCTCGACTTCATCGCGCCGCTGGTGCCGCTCGGCTACGCGGCCGGCCGCCTGGGCAACTTCATCAATGCCGAACTGCCGGGCCGCATCGCGCCGGACACCCTGCCGTGGGCCATGCAGTGGCCGGGCATTCCGTATCCCGTGCACCCGTCGCCGCTCTACCAGATGCTGGTCGATGGCATCCTGGTATTCATCATCCTGTGGCTGTTTGCGCGCAAGCAGCGTCCGCGCATGGCCGTGGGCGCCATGTTCACCCTGCTGTACGGCTGCGCGCGCTTCTTCACGGAATACTTCCGCACGCCGGACTGGGAAGTCGTGTGGCTGGGCGTGCCGATCACGTCGGGCCAGATGCTGTCCCTGCCGATGATCGTCGGCGCCATCGCGCTGCTGGTGTGGGCGTATAAAAGCCAGGTAATGGGCACGCCGCCCACCAAGGCCCGCCCGGCAAACACGTAACACCGCTGCTTCCCCGGTGGCGCGCCAGGCAGGTGCGCCACTATCTCCTTCCGCAATATTTCCCTCGACACAATAAAATTTCCTAGTGGAATAGACTTGCTGTTGACATATCGGCATCATCGTTTCAACGTGCCGCCACCGGGAATGCCATGCCATGCTGCCTGCCGGACAAAAACTGACGTACTCGATTGCGCTGGGCGCCGGCTATGTGCTGGCCCAGCTGGCCTTGACGGCGTGGGCCGGCACGCGCGCGCCCTGGGTCAGCTATGCGTTCAACATCGTCGCGCCCCTGCTGGCGCTGGCCGCCTGTTGCCGCTGCGCCTATGTCAGCGCGGCAGGCGCGCCAGGACAGGCTGGACCCTGTTCGCCGTGGCCATGCTGTTCTGGAGCACCGGCATGATATTGTCGGCCTGGCAGGACCTGAGCGGACAAGTGGCTTCCGACGCCACGTATTTTTCCGATTTCGCCTATTTCATGTACGGCGCGCCCCTGCTGCTGGCCATGTCGTCCGTGACGCACGAGCATCCTTCACGCACCCTGCAATGGCTCGACGCCGTACAGGTGCTGCTGGCGGCCTACCTGGCCTATACGGCCATCTTTTCCGTGTCGCCCTTCGACCAGCGCTCGATCGCGCCGATTCCCGCCAGCCTGCTGGTGCTGACCTACAACGTGGAAAACCTGGCCCTGGCCTGTTGCGCCTCGCTGCGCCTGCTGGCGCACCGCCGCGATGGCGGGCAAGGCCGCTTTTACCTGCTGCTGGCGGTGTTCTTATGGTGCTATGCGGGCTGCGCGGCCGCGTATAACTATCTGACCTTGCATGGCGCGACCGAAGCCTGGAGCGAGGTGCTGCCGAGCCTGCCCTTCCTGATTCTGGTGCTGCTGTCCATGCGCGTCACGGCGGCGCGGTCCGGCGCGGAGAGCGCACAGGCGCAGCAGACCCCGCAAAAGCTGACCCTGCTGATCGACAATTTCAGTCCCATCTTCTTTACGGCCGCCTTGCTGGGCCTGGGCTTTGCCGTCATGCGCGCGCATTTTTACCTGGCGGCGGCGTCGCTGTTCGTCGCGCTGCTGGTCCACGCGCTGCGCTCGGCCACCCTGCAAAGCCGCTACATGCAAAGCGAACTGGCCTTGCGCGCGGCGCATGACAAACTGGAAAAGCTGTCGCTGACGGATGGTTTGACGGGCATCGCCAACCGGCGCTGCTTCGACCAGACCCTGCAGCTGGAGTGGCAGCGCGCCGCGCGCAACCATCAGGGGCTGGCGCTGCTGATCATCGATATCGATTTCTTCAAAAGCCTCAACGATACCTTCGGCCACCCGTATGGCGACGCCTGCCTGGTGCGGATCGCGGCCGCCCTGAACTCGGCGCTGCCGCGCGCCAGCGACCTGGCGGCCCGCTTCGGCGGCGAGGAGTTTGCCGCCATCCTGCCCGCCACCGATGGCGACGGCGCGCTGGCGGTGGCGCACAAGATGCAGGAGGCGATCGCCGCGGCCGCCATCGTCCACGCGCCGTCGCGCGGCGGCCTGGTGACGGCCAGCATCGGCCTGGCCTTGCATGACGCAGGACAGACGCCGGAACAATTGCTGGCCGCCGCCGACCAGGCCCTGTACCGGGCCAAGCAGAATGGCCGCAACCGGGTCGAGGCTTAGCGTCCCAGCTTGCCGGTGATGACTTTCCATTGCGCCGGCGTCACGGGCGTGATCGACAGCCGGCTGCCCTTCTTGAGCAGCAGCATGTCTTCCAGCTCCGGCATCTGGCGCATCTCGGACAGGGGCAGCAGCGCCGTCTTCTTCACGCCGCGCACGTCGACGCTGATCCAGCGCGGCTGTTCTGGCGTGGCTTTCGGGTCGAAGTATTTGCCGCCCTCTTCAAACTGGCTGTGATCGGGATAGGCGCCGCTGGCCACTTCTGCCACGCCCGCCACGCCCGGCTGCGGGCAGCTCGAGTGATAGAACAGCACGCCATCGCCCGGCTGCATGCCATCGCGCATGAAGTTGCGCGCCTGGTAATTGCGCACACCGAACCACGGCATGGTGTGTTTGGGCGCGGCCATCAGGTCATCGATGCTCACTTCATCGGGTTCGGACTTCATCAGCCAGTATTGTTTCATGCAGACTCCGTATCAAAGCGACAGACGTAAAAAAACGGTTGCGCATCGATGCTGCAACCGTTTTTCGTTTTCTTTCAAATTGGGCCCCGCCTGTGCCGCTATGCCGGCATCCCGAACCAAACGGTTCAAGGTGGTCACGTTAGTTCAATTTCGGGTTCGTCGAACGAGCGACGCTCACTCCCATCAAACAAAATTCGCAACCGATGCGCATAAATGGTTCAAGGAATATATGGCAATCGCGAACACCGCAGGGTAGACCCAAGTTTACTCCTTTGATCGCGCATCGCAAAGACAAATCGTACCGTGTCCGCTTAAAATCCAATTAATAACACTGAACAAAACCGTAGCGAGCGGCGATGAATTGTGGCTAAGAAGCGCAGCTGTGCTTGAGCACAGCGAGCATCGCAGGCCGCAAGTCGCGACGCGCAGTAGGTTTGGTTCGGTGTTTAAAAAAGGTTTTCCTGGGGCGTCAATGCGCTATCCAGGACAGTATGCATGGCCGAGATTTTCTGCTTCACTTCCAGTATCGTCAATTCCGACAGCGGACCTTGCGGCGACTTCACGGAGAGGAATTCGGCGGCCACGCCCAGGGCGGCCAGCACGGCGATGCGGTCGTTACCCTTGACCTTGCCCGCGTCGCGGATGGCTTTCATTTTGCTATCGAGATAGATCGCCGCTTCGCGCAGCGCGCGCTCTTCGCCGTCGCGGCACACCATGCTGTAGGACTGGCCCATGATATTGACATCGACACGCGGCATTACGCTTCCTTCTCGTTCTCGGCAATATAGGCGCCCGCTTCCGAAGCGGCTTGCTCCAGGCCAGCTTGCACCAGTTCGGGAATTTTTTCCAGCAACGCTTCCACCCGCTCCTGCGCTTCGCGCATGCGTTGCACATACAGGGCGTTGTCGGCGGCCAGCGCGGCATTGTCCTTGCGCAGTTGCGCGTTTTCACGGCGCAGCGCATGGGTCATTTCGGCCAGCAGGCCTATTTTGTCGGATAATTCGTTGAATTCGGAAATCATGCCGCCACTATAGGGCGGACGCTCCATGGGCGTCAATCGAATCACGCCGCTGTCACACATATTTACATCAATGCAGGGCAGTTGGCGGACAATACACGCTTTTTCCGGCGCTTTTCGCCAAGTGCGCGCATCCGCCGGCGCAGCGATGGCAGCGTTTTACTCGTCGACGTAATCGGGTTCGATATCGAGACCGCCATAGCGGTTTTCGCAAGAGCGGCGCGTCAACTCCTGCTTGCCGCTCTTGCCGTCAAGCACCATCGTCAGGTCGCGGCAAGTACGGCTGTAGCTGCCAGGTTTGGCGTCCGTGCCCGAAGGCGTCAGGCGCACTGCCAGTGGCACCGCGTTGCCCAGGCCCTTGTTGCTCCACTGGCGGCTCTTGCCATCCTCTTCATCTTTCAAGGTGCGCACGGCGGCCTTCAGCAACGATGCTTGTTCTTGTGCATTCAGCCTGGCGATGGTGACGTCGGACAGGAAAGGCGGATACACGACGGGCGCCGGATCCTTGCCCTGCACATCCCATTTCCCGCTGTTCTGCGAACAGGTGCGGCGGCTCAGGTCCTGCGACTTGCCGCCCGCCGTGACGATGAATTTCAGGTCGCGGCACACATGCGCCTTCAAACTGTGCTCCGTCATGCCGGAATTGCTGAAGTTATACGTGACTTTGACCATCACGCCGCGGTCGCCGCCGTTGTCCCACACGTGCGCTTCCTGGTCGTCGTCGTCCTTGTTCAAGTCCTTGAACAAATCGCCCAGCAGCCTGTCTTTTTCCTGTGGCGTCAGGGTCGCCACGGTGATCTCGTCGGCGATGGTGGGCGTTTGCGCGGCGGCATTGCCCAGGCAGGCGAGGCCGATGAGGGTAGCGCCCAGCAGGCGCAGCGCGGGGCGGGAAGGCGGAAATGGCATGGCGTTCTTTCTCGTGCAAGTAGTCATATGTGGCGATATTGATATGCAATTACAATCATCTTATCAAATTCCATAGTGAAACTCTGTTTCCTGTGCGTACAGGAACGGCCCCTCTCCGGACGGCATGCTAGAGTCGCGCCTGTTGCTGACGCCCGGGAAGTTGGCTTGCGCCAGCGCAAACCCTGCGTAAATGCAGGCTGCGCAGAACGTCTATGTATATCTTCCCGGAGAATAAGCCCTTGAATAAGCCCCCTACCGTCCCTATAATTAGCACTCGTTAGTAGAGAGTGCTAACAAACTCTTTCGTAGTAATCCTCAGGACTGATGGTGCTTGCCAGGCCACTGCAGGGAACGCTACGCGGCGGGCGACGCCGCGATGCACCACTGCCGGATACAGGCAAGGACAGGATGACATGGGGTTTGCTTGACCGTTGCGGGCTGCTTTCAACGGCGGTCACTGAAAGCAGGCCTGGCGCTGTGCCAGGCATGTATTCATTTAGCAACACCTATCCATTGAACTTTAAGGAGTTTTGTATGAATCTGCGCCCATTGAACGATCGCGTCATCGTCAAACGCCTCGACCAGGAAACCAAAACTGCGTCCGGCCTCATCATTCCTGATGCAGCTGCTGAAAAACCGGATCAAGGCGAAGTCCTTGCCGTAGGCAATGGCAAGATTCTCGACGACGGCAAAGTCCGTCCTCTGGATGTCAAAGTGGGCGACCGCGTCCTGTTCGGCAAGTACGCCGGCCAAACCGTCAAAGTTGACGGCGATGAGCTGCTGGTCATGCGCGAAGAAGACATCATGGCGATCGTCGTCAAGTAATTGTTTCCACGTTGTAGACAGATACATCCCGAAACTCAGGAGAATTGAACATGGCAGCTAAAGAAGTAGTATTCGGCGACGCAGCGCGCGCCAAGATGGTCGAAGGCGTCAATATCCTCGCCAACGCAGTCAAAGTCACCTTGGGCCCGAAAGGCCGCAACGTGGTTCTGGAGCGCTCGTTCGGCGCCCCTACCGTCACCAAGGATGGTGTGTCGGTAGCGAAAGAAGTTGAACTCAAAGACAAGCTCATGAACATGGGCGCGCAAATGGTCAAGGAAGTTGCTTCCCGCACCAGCGACAACGCCGGCGACGGCACCACCACCGCAACCGTGCTGGCACAAGCCATCGTGCGCGAAGGCATGAAGTTCGTTGCCGCCGGCATGAACCCGATGGACCTGAAGCGCGGTATCGACAAGGCAGTTGCTGCCACCGTCGAAGAACTGGCGAAAATCGCCCGTCCTTGCACCACGACCAAAGAAATCGCCCAGGTTGGCGCGATCTCGGCGAACTCGGACTACTCGATCGGCGAGCGTATCGCTGAAGCGATGGAAAAAGTCGGCAAAGAAGGCGTGATCACCGTGGAAGACGGCAAGTCGCTGAACGACGAGCTGGACATCGTTGAAGGCATGCAGTTCGACCGCGGCTACCTGTCGCCATACTTCATCAACAACCCAGAGAAACAAGTTGCCGTACTGGACAGCCCATTCGTCCTGCTGTGCGACAAGAAAATCTCGAACATCCGTGACCTGCTGCCGGTACTGGAACAAGTCGCCAAAGCTGGCCGTCCACTGCTGATCATCGCAGAAGACATCGAAGGCGAAGCGCTGGCCACCCTGGTTGTGAACAACATCCGCGGCATCCTGAAAACGTGCGCAGTGAAAGCCCCTGGCTTCGGCGACCGCCGCAAAGCCATGCTGGAAGACATCGCTGTTCTGACCGGCGGCCAAGTGATCGCTGAAGAAGTCGGCCTGACCCTGGAAAAAGTGACCCTGGCCGAACTGGGCCAAGCGAAACGCATCGAAGTGGGCAAAGAAAACACCATCGTCATCGATGGCGCCGGCGAAGCTGCCGCTATCGAAGCACGCGTAAAACAAGTGCGTGTACAGATCGAAGAAGCGACCTCGGACTACGACCGTGAAAAACTGCAAGAGCGCGTGGCCAAACTGGCTGGCGGCGTTGCCGTGATCAAAGTTGGCGCAGCCACCGAAGTCGAAATGAAAGAGAAAAAAGCCCGCGTTGAAGATGCACTGCACGCGACCCGCGCTGCCGTGGAAGAAGGCATCGTGCCAGGCGGCGGCGTAGCCCTGCTGCGCGCACGCGCCAACATCACGGTCAAGGGCGACAATCCTGATCAAGACGCTGGTATCAAAATCGTTCTGCGCGCAATGGAAGAGCCACTGCGCATGATCGTGCAAAACGCTGGCGAAGAAGCTTCGGTCGTCGTGGCAGCCGTACTGGCTGGTTCGGGCAACTACGGCTACAACGCTGCCAACGGCACGTATGGCGACATGGTTGAAATGGGTGTTCTGGACCCAGCCAAAGTGACCCGTTCGGCGCTGCAAAACGCCGCTTCGATCGCTTCGCTGATGCTGACAACCGACTGCATGGTCTGCGAAATCGCTGACGACAAAGCAGGCGGCGGCATGGGCGGCGGCATGGGTGGTATGGGCGGCATGGGCGGCATGGACGGCATGATGTAATGTCCGGCATCCCCGCGCGCAGGCGACGGCGCGCAGGGATGCATACGCCGGGGAGACACAGCAGACCAAAAGCTGCCTGTCCCTCCCCCGGCAACCCCCGAAAAGCTATCTTCTACGGAAGGTAGCTTTTTTTTTCGCCTGTTGGCCTGTTGATTTGGCAAGCCAGGCGATTGCCGGCCTGTGCGTTTTGCTTTAGCATGGCCGCCATCGTCCTTCTTTCTCACGCCCACCATCATGCCGCCACGCGCCTCTTCTTCCAGAACCACCATCATCGCCGGCATCCTGGCCGGCTTGCTGGCCGCCGGGCTAGTCGCTTTCTACATGCACCAGCAGTCCGCGCCGCACGGTGACAATGCCCCTGGCGCCAGCGCCAACACGGCGGCGCCAGAGCAGAACGCGCGCGCCGTCGATGCCTTGCTGGCTTTGCCGGAAATCAAGGCCTGGTCGGCGCATATCGAAAAGGCTTCGGGCGGCCGCGCGCACGGCGCCGTGATGGAAACGTCGCCCGAGACGCGTCTCGTCGATGGCGTCGCCAGTTACCAGCTGAGCTTTTTCGAAAGCACGCCCGATGCGGCGCACCGCTGGGAAAGTTTCGTCGTGACGCCCGATGGCAAGCGCATCCTTGTCGACGACATCGTCAGCGGCGACCTGATCAGCCTGGAACAATGGCGCAAGGACAATGCGCCCATGCAGCGCGTCGCCACGCAGTAACTACGCCGGCGTTGTAGCGCAAGCTTTACTTTCTGGCATCAAAGCCCGATACTCGCCCACATGCCCGCCATCACTGTCCGCCCCCTCACGCCAGACGACGCCAGCGCCTACCGCGCGCTGCGCCTGGCCGGCATCGCCGAACTGCCCGCCGCCTTCTGCACCACGCATGCGGCGGAAAGCGGCTTGCCGCTGGCACAGATAGCCGAGCGCTTGCGCGTCACCTCGCACCAAATAATATTTGGCGCTTTCAACAAAGAACAATTGATCGGCATGGCTGGCCTACGCCGCGAACCGATTGCCGTCGTGCAGGACAAGGCCAGTCTGTGGAGCGTGTACGTGGCGCCGCAGGCGCGCGGGTGCGGTGCGGGACGGCAACTGGTGCAGGCGGCCATCGCGCACGCCTGCAGCGTGCCCGAACTGGCCCGCGTGCGCCTGGCCGTGGCGCAGGACAACCATGCGGCATTGACCCTGTACCTGGCTTGCGGTTTTACGCTGGAGGACCGTCCCGCGGCGGATGGCATGCTGCATATGCAGCTGTTGCTGCCCCGCCCGGTTCGTGCAAGTGCCATTGCAAGTGCCGAAAGTAATGTCTTTATGAAAATCAATACCTTACAAATCCCTGCGAAATAGCGGACAGGCCGTTTTTTCTGTTGCAAGCAAACGCGGCAGGCCTTAGCATCGCGGCTTACAAAAAAAACTTGGGGGAGAGCCAATGTCATCGGCCGAGACACAAACCGCCACGGGCAAAATGCCGCGGCAAATACCGTACATCATCGCCAACGAAGGCTGCGAACGCTTCAGCTTTTATGGCATGCGCAACATCCTGACGCCATTCCTCATCAGCACCCTGCTGCTGATGATCCCGATCGACCAGCGCACGGGCGAAGCCAAGCACGTCTTCCACACCTTCGTCATCGGCGTGTATTTCTTCCCGCTGCTGGGCGGCTGGCTGGCCGACCGCTTCTTCGGCAAGTACAACACCATCTTCTGGCTCAGCCTCGTGTATTGCGCCGGCCATGCCTGCCTGGCCCTGTTTGAAAACAGCGTCAACGGCTTCTATTTCGGCCTGTTCCTGATCGCCTTCGGTTCCGGCGGCATCAAGCCGCTGGTCGCCTCGTTTGTCGGCGACCAGTTCGACCAGACCAACAAGCACAAGGCCAAGCTGGTCTTCGACCTGTTCTACTGGATCATCAACTTCGGCTCCTTCTTCGCCTCGCTGCTGATGCCGATGTTCCTGCGCGACTACGGTCCGTCGATCGCCTTCGGCATCCCCGGCATCATGATGCTGGCCGCCACCATCGTCTTCTGGATGGGCGCCAAGAAATACGTGCACGTGCCGCCGGCACCGCCAAACCCCGATTCGTTCACCCGCGTGGCCCGCACGGCCCTGCTGGCCCGCGTCGACGGCGGTTCGCGCCCAGGCCTGTATGTGGCCTATGTCGGCGTCGTCGGCGCCCTGTATGCGTTCTACAGCATTCCAGAATGGGGCTTCGTGATTTCCGCATGTACCGCGCTGGTCTTGCTGCTGGCCTTCGGCAGCATCGGCACGGCCATGCAGCTGGAACGCGCACGCGGCATCCACCCCGACGAAGCCGTCGAAGGCGTGCGCGCCGTGCTGCGCATCCTCGTCATCTTCGCCCTCGTCACGCCGTTCTTCTCGCTGTTCGACCAGAAGGCCTCGACGTGGATCGTGCAAGCGAACACCATGGAAAAACCAAGCTGGTTCCTGCCGGCGCAGATGCAGGCGCTGAACCCGATGCTGGTGATGCTGCTGATCCCGTTCAACAACCTGGTGCTGTACCCGATGCTGAACCGCTTCGGCCTGGAAGCGACGGCCCTGCGCCGCATGACGGCCGGTATCGGCTTTTCCTCGCTGGCGTGGATCGTCATCGGCTTGCTGCAACTGGCACTCGACAGCGGCAACGCCGTCTCCATCATGTGGCAGATCCTGCCATACGCCTTGCTGACGTTCGGCGAAGTGCTGGTCTCGGCGACGGGGCTGGAGTTTGCGTACAGCCAGGCGCCCGTCTCGATGAAGGGCGCCATCATGAGCTTCTGGAATCTGTCGACCACGGTGGGCAACCTGTGGGTGCTGATCGTCAACCGCAGCGTCATGAACGAAGGCGTGATCGGCAAGATCGCCGAAAGCGGCATCAGCGTGACGGCTTTCCAGATGTTCTTCTTCGCCGCCTTTGCCGCCGTCGCCATGCTGGCCTTCGGCCTGTATGCGAAGCGCTACAAGATGGTGGACAACTACCGCCAGGCGGTGGTGCCGGCGAAAGCATGATGCCGGTTTGATCTGCCGCAATCAAGAAGGGCGCCCTCGGGCGCCCTTTTTTACGTCGTCACCGTCGGCCCATCGCGCCCCGTGCGCTCACGGATCTGCGCCAGCTGCTCGGCCACGCCGATCAGCCCCGCCAGCGCTTCCTGGGTGGGAATATCGTGCCGGGCCGGATCGGCTTCGTAGCGCTCCAGGTACAGGCGCAGGGTCGCGCCCTCGGTGCCCGTGCCGGACAGGCGCAGCACGATGCGCGCGCCGTCCGTCATGATGATGCGGATGCCCTGCTGCGTGGCCACGGAGCCGTCAACGGGGTCCGTGTAGCTGAAATCGTCGGCCAGCGCCACCGTGTAACCATCGAACACCTGGCCGGGCAAGGCGGCCAGCTGGCCGCGCACGGCGTCCATCAGCTGCTGCGCGCCGGCGCTGTCGATGTCTTCGTAGTCGTGGCGCGAATAGTAGTTGCGGCCATACGTGGCCCAGTGCGCGCGCACGATCTCTTCCACCGATTGTTTTTTCTCTGCCAGCAGGTTGAGCCAGAACAGCACGGCCCACAAACCATCTTTTTCGCGCACGTGGTTCGAGCCCGTGCCGTAGCTTTCTTCGCCGCACAAGGTGGCCATGCCCGCGTCGAGCAGGGTGCCGAAGAATTTCCAGCCTGTCGGCGTCTCGTGGCAAGGGATGCCCAGCGCGCCAGCGACACGGTCGGCCGCGCCCGACGTCGGCATGGAGCGGGCGATGCCGTTCAAACCGTCGCGGTAGCCGGGCGCCAGCGTGGCGTTGGCGGCCAGGATCGCCAGGCTGTCCGAGGGCGTCACGTCGAAGCGCCGGCCGACGATCATGTTGCGGTCGCCGTCGCCATCGGAGGCGGCGCCAAAGTCCGGGGCATCGTCGGCAGCCATGATGGCGATCAGCTCGTGCGCGTTGACGGGATTCGGGTCGGGATGGCCGCCGCCGAAGTCTTCCAGGGGCACGCCGTTGATGACGCTGCCCTTAGCCGCGCCCAGCATGCCTTCCAGGATGGCCGTCGCATACGGGCCGGAAACGGCGTGCATGCCGTCAAAGCAGAGGCGCAGGCCGCCCGCGAACAGGGCGCGGATGGCGTCGAAGTCGAACAGCTGCTGCATCAGTTCCGCGTAATCAAGCACCGGATCGATCACTTCGACCGTCATCTGCTCGATGCGCGCCACTCCCAGCACATCGAGGTCGATGTCGGCAGCGTCGCTGATGCGGTATTCGGCGATGCCTTGCGTGCAGGCGTAGATGGCCTCGGTGACCTTTTCGGGCGCCGGGCCGCCATTGGCGATGTTGTACTTGATGCCGAAATCGCCATCGGGGCCGCCCGGGTTATGGCTGGCCGACAGGATGATGCCGCCGCTGGCGCCATGCTTGCGAATCACGCAGCTGACGGCCGGCGTCGACAAAATGCCGCCCTGCCCCAGCAACACGCGCGCGTAGCCATGCGCGGCCGCCATGCGCAGCACCGTCTGGATGGCCGCGCGGTTGTAGTAACGCCCGTCGCCGCCCAGCACCAAGGTCTGGCCGCGGCAGTCGCCCAGCGTGTCAAACACGCTCTGCACGAAGTTTTCCAGGTATTGCGGTGCGCTGAAGACAGCCACCTTCTTGCGCAAGCCCGAGGTGCCAGGCCGCTGGCCGGCCACCGGCGCCGTATTGATGATTTGTATACTCATCTTGCCTCCTTATTAACTTCCCATGTTAACCGATGCTGGCCGCAGGGCAAAGCGTTGTACGTCTGCCACGGTGCGCCAAGCCGCTTAACGCAACATCGCGGCATGCCATATAATGAGAATCATTCTCATATGCGGCATTCCTGGCTGCGGACTCATACATCGGACGCCGTGGTTGCACGCTATTACCAAGAACTGTTGAACTTTTGCTGGCGCAGCGTGCGCAACCGCGAGGCAGCGGCCGACCTGGTGCAGGAAAGCTATGCGCGCGTGCTGGGCGAGGCGGCCGTGCGCGAACCGCGCGCGCTGCTGTACCACACGGCGCGCAACCTGCTGATCGACCAGCACCGCCGCGCCGCCTTGCGCCAGCACGAGGAACTCGACGCCCTGCCGGAGGCCGCGCATCCGGCAGGGCCCCGTCATTTGCAGCCGGAACAGGCATTGGAAAGCAGCCAGGACTGGCAAGCCTGCGTGGCCGCCATCGACGCCTTGCCACCGCGCTGCCGCGATGCCTTCGTGCTGCACATCTTCGAGGAATTGCCGCACGCACAGATCGCTGCGCGCATGGGCATTTCCGTGAGCATGGTGGAAAAACATATCGCGCGCGGCATGCTCAGTTGCCAGGCGCAGTTGCGTTCTCTGCGGGAATGCGCATAATGCCGTCCATGACAGCCCACCCGCCCCGCCATGATTTCGGCCCCTCCGCCCAGGAGCAGGCGGACTTGCGCGAGCATGCCGACTTTGCCGCCACGCAAGACCCGGTAGCGCTGGCGGCGGCCACGTGGTTCAGCCGGCGCGGTAACCTCGATGCGCGGCAACAGGCCGAGTTTGCCGCCTGGCTGGCGGCCGATGCGCTGCACGCGCACGCGTATGCCCAGTTGCAAGACACCTATCGCGCGGCGCGCCGGATTCCCGCGCAGGTGGCCGCCCGCTGGACAGTGCCAGCGCCATCCGCCCGCCGCCCGCTTCTGCGCTCCCTGCGCATGCTGCCGTATGCGGCCGCCGCCATGCTGCTGCTCGGCGTGGGCGCGGGCGGCTACCAGTGGTGGCAGCAACCCACGTTCAGCCAGTCGTATGCCACCGTGCGCGGCCAGCGCCTGGCCATCTCGCTACCCGACGGCAGCCAGGTGCAGCTCGATACGGCCACGCAACTGCACGTCACCCTGTACCGCCAGCGCCGCGAAGTGCGCCTGGCGCACGGCGAAGCGCTGTTCCAGGTGCAATCGAAGCAGGGCCAGCCGTTCGACGTGCTCAGCGGTCCGTTGACAGTGACGGTGGTGGGCACGCAGTTTTCCGTGCGTAACACGCTGGTGCACGACGGCCAGCTGCGCGTGGCCGTGCAGCATGGCCAGGTGCGCGTGGCCGGCGTAGGACAAGATCAGGTCGACCTGCGGGCCGGCCAGGGCGTCAGCAGCGATGCCGGCGGCCGCCTGTCTGCCGTCGCCAGCCTGGCCCCGGGCAGCGTGGCGCCGTGGCGCGACGGCAGGATCACCTTCGACAATGTGCCGCTGGGTGCGGCGCTGGCCGAATTCGAACGCTATGGCGACACGGGCTTCGTCGTGCGCGATCCCGCCGTCGCGCGCTTGCGCATCGGCGGCAGCTTCAGCCTGACCCAGCTCGACCGCTTCGCCGCCGCCTTGCCGCAACTCTTGCCCGTACAAGTCGTGCGCAGCGGCACCGTCAGCACCATCGGCATGGCGCCGAGAGCACCTGCGCAGGCACCGGCTATGCACTTCCCAAAAAAATAAATGAAAATAATTCGCATTCGCAGGTGAGGGTTTTTCCCGCTGCCGCGTCTACCAGGTTAATCGACAATAAATTAACCTGGAGAAATGCAACATGTGGTCCCCCCGCCTCAATCTGACACCCGCCCCCTTCGCCCTGGCCGCCATGCTGGCCCTGGGCAGCATCCCCTTGGCACACGCGCAAACCTTGTCATCCGTCAAACTAGCCATCGCCGCCCAACCTCTGGGGCAAGCCCTGAATGAGCTGGCGCGGCAAGCCAATTTGCAACTGCTGTTCGCGCCGGAACTGGTGGCCGGCAAGACGGCGCCCGCCGTCAGCGGCACGCTCAGCGTGGCCGACAGCCTGGAGCGTCTGCTGGCCGGCAGCGGCCTGTCCGCCAGCATCGACGGCAACAGCGTCATCATCCGCCCGGCGCCCGCCGCCACGGGCAAGGTGGCGACCCTGGCGGAAATCACCGTCAGCGCGCGCCAGGAGGCGACGGCGGATACCGAACTGACGAAGTCGTATGCGGCGCAGGCAGTGAGCATCGGCAAGGGCCGGCAAAGCCTGCGCGAGATTCCCCAGTCCATCTCCGTGCTGACGCGCCAGCAGCTGAACGACCAGAATTTGCTGAACCTGGATGACGCCATGCGCGGCGTGACGGGCATCACCGTCGAAGCGAGCAGCACGGGCGGCAACCACGGCAATTTTTATTCGCGCGGCCATGCGCTGGACTCGGTACAGGTCGATGGCGTGATGACGCCGGCCAGCACGGGCAACGATCTGTCAGCCGGCTTCGGCCTGGCCATCTATGACCGCGTGGAAGTGCTGCGCGGACCGGACGGCCTGTTCCAGGGCGCGGGCGACCCGGGCGGCAGCATCAACCTGGTGCGCAAGCGGGCGCGCGACACCTACACCGCCAGCGGCGTGCTCAGCGCGGGTTCCTGGGACCGCTACTATGCGGAAGCGGACGTCACGGGTCCCTTGAGCGCGGACGGCAAGGTGCGCGGCCGCCTGGTGGCCGCCTACGAACACCGGCGCTCCTTCGTCGACCACGTGTATGCGGAAAAACCACTGCTGTACGGCACCGTTGCCGTCGATGTGGCGCCGGGCACCGTGCTGACGGGCGGCGTCACCTGGCAGGAATACAAGGGCCGTCCCGCCTTCGGCCTGCCCGCCTATGAAGACGGGCGCCTGCTCGACGTGCCCCGCTCCACGTACCTGGACCCGGCCTGGAACCACATCACGGAAAAGGTCACGGAATATTTTGCCGAACTCGATCACAAACTGGACAACGGCGGCCAGTTCAAGGTGACCGCTTTGTACCGCGAGCAGGACGAACCATCGCGCCATTTCGGCTGGCCCGATTGTTCGGCAGACCCTGTCACGGGCGAGAGCTGCCTGATCAGCTGGACCTACCGCAGCCACTGGAAGACGCAGGGACTCGATGCCTGGCTGGCGACGCCGTTCCAGGCGTTCGGCCGCAGCCACGACCTGATCGTGGGCGCCGACTACCGCCAGGTGCACAAAAATTTCCAGTATGGTGGCGGCGACACTGCGCCGATCAACATCTTCCACCCGGATAACAATATCGCCCGGCCCAGCTACACCTTTTCCAACGGCAACGACAACCGCACCAAGCAGTTGGGCCTGTACGCGCGCACCCGCCTGCAAGCGACGGACCGGCTCGCCGTCAACCTGGGCGGGCGCCTGACGCACCGGAACAACCATACCGTCAACCGCAATGCCTATTTCAACCAGTTCACCGATGTCAGCAACACCATCAATGCGAAATTCACGCCGTACGCGGGCCTGGTCTATGAACTCGACAAGCAGGTGTCGGCCTACGCCAGCTACACGCGCATCTTCTCGCCCCAGACCACCACGGACGCCGCCGGCCAGATCCTGAAACCGCGCACGGGCCAGCAGTTCGAACTGGGCCTGAAGGCGGAGCTGTTCGACAAGAACGTCAATGCGCATGCGGCCCTGTTCCGCATGGAAGACGAGAACCGCGCCATGCCAGATCCGGCCAACCCGCTGTTTTCCATCGGCGCCGGCAAGATGCGCAACCAGGGCGTGGAAGCCGAGCTGAGCGGCAGCCCCCTGCCGGGCTGGAACATCACGAGCGGCTATTCCTACACCAGCACGCGCACCCTCGAAGGCAGCGATGATCAGAAGGCCCAGCTGTACACCTTCATCGCGCCGCGCCACAATGTCAATCTGTGGACCACTTACCGGCTGGCCGGCGCGCTCGATAAAGTCAGCGTGGGCGGCGGCTTGCGCAGCGTCAGCAGCATGTACCGCCTGAACGGCCCCGTGAAATTCGAGCAGGGACCCGTCACCACGGTGGGCTTGCAGGCTGGCTACCGCCTCAGTCCCAAGCTGGAGCTGTCGCTGACGGTGAACAACCTGTTCGATAAAAAATACTACACGCGCGTGTGGGCCGCCTATGGCTCCAACTTCTATGGCGAACCACGCAACGCCATGCTGACCCTGCGCGGCCAGCTGTAACGCCCGCGCTTGCGCGCTTGCACGGGCACCGCGTCAGTACGGTGGCCGTGCTCGTTTACGACATCGTTACAACACCTCTCTCTTGCATGTCTCGCAACCTCGCACTATAATAAGAATAGTTCTCATTCACATTTGGATTCCGTTCGGAGTCCGCATCCCGCATGTCCTGCCTGCCATCGACCGGCCAGGACGGCATGGCTGATGCGCAGCTGGATGACACGCTGCGCCAGCCAGGCATCCCCGCCAAGCAAGCCTTCCCGTATCAATAACGAAAAAGGTAGTTTCATGGCGCGGGCACGTTCGCCGGCCGGCATTGCCGCCGCCGCTTCCCGGCACCTTGCACCGCTGCGACAACCACGTTTCTCACCATAAACCAAGGGATACACCATGCACCTCACTTCCATCGCGCGCCTCGGCGCCCTCGCCACCGCCCTGCTGGGCGCGGCCCTCGTTTCCGGCACGGCCAGCGCGCACCAGATCTGGCTGCAGCAGGACGGCAAGGCGGCCAGTGTGTACTTCGGCGAGTTCGGCGACAACCTGCGCGAAGCGTCGCCCGGCCTGCTCGACAAGTTCAGCATCAGGAACGTGACGTGGGTGTCGGCCAAGGGCGCGCAGCCGCTGCAGGCGAGCAAGACGGCCGGCGCGTTCCTCCTCAATGGCAAGGCGGGCGCGGGCGAAAGCATCATCGTCGAGGAAGACAACTACCCATCGTGGGAAGAAAAGAAGGATGGCAAGAGCACGCGCACCGTATGGATTCCCGCCGCGCGCCTGGTCGCCGACGGCAAGGCGCAAGCTCCCGCGCTGACCCTGGACCTGGTGCCGACCGGCAAACCAGGCCAGTTCCAGGTCAGCTACCAGGGCAAGCCGCTGGCGCAGGCCAAGGTCAACGCCGTGGTGCAGTCGGGCTGGGGCAAGGAAGCGTGGAGCGATGCGCAAGGCCTGGTCAGCTTCCCGCTGCCATGGAAGGGCACCTATGTGCTGGAAGTGCAGCACACGGACAAGACGGCCGGCCAGCGCGGCGCGCAAGCCTATGACAAGGCCATGTTCGTGACGACCCTGAGCCTGGTGCAGCCGCAAGGCGTGACGCCGCTGCCGGCCGGCCCGGCCCTGCCGCCCAGCAAGGATCATGACTGAGCATGCCAGCGCCAGCCATCATTAAAATCGCGCGCCTGCGCCTGTCCGCCGGCGCGATCTACCGCCTCGGCGTGGCCTCGCGCAGCGTGGCGGCCATCGTTGGCGGCTACGTGCTGGCCGCGCTGGTCACCATGCTGCTGTCGGTGAGCCTGCCCATGGCCCGCTCCGAAGCCGTCATGACGGCCACCCTGCTGTCGTTTGCCATCTACACCTGCGCCGTGCTGTGGGTCTTCGCCACGCGCAGCGCCCTGCGCGCCTGGCTGGGCCTGTTGATGCCGGCCGCCGTCATCGCCGCCATCCTGCAGTGGATGGACGCACTATCCTGGAGTCTCGCATGAAAGAAGGTTTCCGCCAGTCGATGGCATGGCTGCACACCTGGTCCGGCCTGCTCGTCTGCTGGATCTTGCTGCTGGTGTTTTGCGCCGGCACGGCCAGCTACTACCGCAATGAAATCACCCTGTGGATGCAGCCCGAACTGCACGGCGCCGCCGCCAGCCAGGTGAGCACCGAGGAAGCGGCCAAGGTCGCGCAACAGGCGATGGAAGAACGGGCAGACGGCGCCACGCGCTGGTTCATCAGCCTGCCCGGCGAGCGCAGCCCGTCCACGCAACTGGGCTGGAGCAAACCCTCGAAACCGGGCGAAAAGAAACGCGGCCGGCGCGGCAATTTTCATAGCGAAAAAGCCGACCCGGCCACGGGCGAAGTGCTATCAAAGCCGCGCGAGACGCGGGGCGGCGAATTCCTCTACCGCCTGCACTTCGACCTGCACTACATGTCGGCCATCTGGGGCCGCTGGATCGTGGGGTTCTGCGCCATGTTCATGTTCGTCTCCATCATCAGCGGCATCGTCACGCACAAGCGCATCTTCAAGGATCTGTTTACCTTCCGGCCGAAAAAGGGCCAGCGCTCGTGGCTGGACGCGCACAACGTGACGGCCGTGCTGGCCCTGCCCTATCACATCATGATCACCTACACGGGCCTGGTCACGTTGATGTTCCTGTACATGCCTTCCGGCGTCACGGCCGCCTACAAGGGCGACCAGGATACCTTCTTCGCCGAAGCCTTCCCCGGCCGCTCGGGCGACAGCAAGCCGGCCGGCGTGGCCGCGCCGCTGACGCCGTTGGCGCCCCTCGTGCGCCAGGCGGAGCAGCACTGGGGCGGCGGCAAGGTCGAGCGCATCTCCGTCAACCACCCGGGCGACGCCAACGCCACCATTTCACTGACGCGCGCCGGTGGACGCGACATGTCGTCGAAGCAGCCATCGATGGAATTCGATGGCGTGTCCGGCAAACTGCTGTCGAGCGACGGCGAGGCGCAGCCCGGCGCGGCCGCCACGCAAGGCGTCATGGTGGGACTGCACGTCGCGCATTTCGGCGGACCGCTGCTGCGCGCCCTGTTCTTCCTGTCCGGCCTGGCCGGCTGCGCCATGGTCGCCACGGGCGCCCTGCTGTGGGCCGTCAAGACGCGCCAGAAGCAGGCCAAGGCGCTGGCCGCCGGCAAGCGCGCCAGCTTCGGCCTGCGCCTGGTCGAGGCGCTCAACATCGGCGCCATCGCCGGCATCCCGATCGCCTTTGGCGCCTACTTCTGGGCCAACCGCCTGCTGTCGGTGACGATGGAAGACCGGCCAAAAGAGGAAATCGCCTGCTTCTTCGGCGCCTGGGCCCTGGCCGCCATCATCGCCCAGCTGCGCCCCTCGCGCGCCATGTGGCGCATGCAGCTGGCCGCCGGCGCCTTCCTGCTGGCGTCGCTGCCCGTGCTGAACGTCTTCACCACCAATTCGCACCTGGGCGTGACCCTGTTCCTGGGCCGCGGCCCCGTTGCGGTGGCCGCCTTCGACCTGGTGGTGCTGCTGCTGGGCCTCGGTCTCGCGTATGCGGCGTACAAACTGAAACCGCTGCCCGTGAAGGCGGCCAAGGCGGCACCGGTGAAACCGGCGCAAACGATGGAGGCCGCGTGATGGAACTGTTAGCCAATTTCCTCGTCTTCGCGCTGTGCTACGCGGGCCTGTCTTCGCTGTGCCTGGCGATGGACCGCCACTACGCCGACTTGCACGGACGCGGCGCCGAACCGCCCGCGCCGCTGCGCCGCCGCCTGCAGTGGGCTGGCTGGCTGGCGCTGGCGGCCGGCCTGGCCTGGGCCATGCACATCGCCGGCGGCGGCTATGGCCTCGTCTACTGGGTCGGCAGCCTGACGGGCTGCGGCTTGCTGCTGATCTGGCTGCTGCCGTATGCGCCGCACCAGGCCATGCGCCTGGCGCGCATGATCGGCGTGGCGGCCTTGCTGGCCGCCGTCGCGCTGGCAGTACGGTAACGATCATGGCCATGCCACCCCTGCTGTCCACGCAACTGGAAAGCCATTACCGCGCACACCACGGTTGGCTGGCGCACTGGCTGCAACGGCGCCTGGGCAATGCCGCCGAGGCGGCCGACCTGATGCAGGACACCTTCGCGCGCCTGCTGGCCGGCGCGCCCATGCAGCCGCAAACGCCGGCCCTGCGCGCACCCAAGGCTTACCTGGCGACCGTCGCCAAGCACCTGCTGATCAACCACCTGCGCCGCCAGTCGCTGGAACGCGCGTGGGCCGATGCGCTGGCCGCCCTACCCGAACAGCATGTGCCATCGACCGAGCGGCGCGTGGAAATCCTGCAGGCGCTGCAAGCCGTCGATGCCATGCTCGATGGCCTGAGACCGAAGGTGCGCGCCGTCTTCATCCTGGCGCAGATCGAAGGCCATGCCTATGCGGACATCGCCGCGCAGCTGGGCATCGGCGAACGCTCCGTGAAGCGCTACATGGCCGAGGCGCTGACCGAATGCGTGCTGCTGGCGCAGGACTTGCCGGCATGAGCGCGGCCGCTTCGCCATCTCCGCCGCTGTCGCGCAAGGTGGCGCGCCAGGCCGTCGAATGGTATTTATTGGAGCAGTCGGGCCAGGCCACGCCGGACGACCTGGCCGCCAGCGCCCAGTGGCGCGCACGCGACCCGGAACATGCGCGCGCCTGGAACAGGGTACGGCAGGTGAGCCAGACGGCGAATTTGCTGCCGCCGGAGCTGGCCGTGCCCGTGCTGCGCCGGCCGCAACGCCGCGTGGCCGTGCAGGTATTGCTGGCGCTGATGGCGGCGCCCGCCGCCTGGCTGCTGGTGCGCCACGAGATGCTGGCTGATTACCGCAGCGGCGTGGGCGAACGGCGCGAAATATCCCTGCCCGATGGCGGCACCCTGGTGCTCAACACGGACAGCGCCGTCGACGTGGCGTATGGCGCCGGTGAACGCCTGCTGACCCTGCGCCGCGGCGAAGTGCTGGTGCAGACGCGCCCCGACCATGCGGGCAGCCGCCCTTTCATCGTCGCCACCTGCCATGGCCGCATCCGCGCGCTGGGCACGCGCTTCACCGTGCGCGTCGACGACGACGCCAGCCGTGTGACGGTGCTCGAACACGCGGTGGAAATCACGCCGCGCGCGCCGTCGGCCACCGTCCGCACGCTCGTGGCGGGACAGCAAAGCCGCTTCGACGCCAGCCACGCCGGCCTGCCCACGCCGGCCCCGCTGCAAGCCGATGCATGGGCGCACGGCATGCTGGCGGCGCAGGACATGCGCCTCGACGCCTTCGCTTTTGAGCTGTCACGCTACCGTCCCGGCCTGCTGCGCGTGGAACCGCAAGTGGCGGGCTTGCGCCTGTCGGGCGCCTTCCAGCTCGACGACACGGACGCCGTGCTGGACAGCCTGGCGCGCATGCTGCCCGTCGACGTGCTGTACCGCACCCCGTACTGGGTCACTCTCGCGGCCCGCAAAAAATAATCGTGAAATTTGGCCCCTTTTTTCGGCATGGCCTGTCCTGTAAGTACGACAACGACACTCACCGGAAAGGCCACACCATGCACCCACCCCGTTTGACTCCCCTCGCACGCGCCATCGGCAGCGCCGTGATCCTGCTGTCGCTGGCGCAGGCGCCGGCCATGGCCGCCGATGCCACCGCGCCAGCCACCGCGCAAACGGCCTTCCACGTGCCGGCGGGCGAGCTGTCCGCCGCCATCGCCAGCTTTGCCATCGAAGCAAAAGTGAGCGTGGGCGCGGCGGCCGAACTGCTGCAAGGCGTGCGCACGCCAGGCCTGAGCGGCAGCTACACGGTGCCGCAGGCCCTGGCCCGCCTGCTGGCCGGCACGGGCCTGGAAGCGCTGCCCAGCGGGGAACGCAGCTACGTGCTGCGCAAGGCGGGTACCGCGTTACCCGCCGCGCCGATCGCCGCCACCCTGGGCGAAGTGGCCGTCAGCTCCAGCGCCCTGCGCGACGGCACCACGGAAGGCAAGCGCGGGTATGCGGGCCTGACCAGCGCCACGCGCCTGAACCTGTCGCTGCGCGAAACGCCGCAAGCGGTCAGCGTCATCACGCGCCAGCGGATCGAAGACCAGGGCTTGCGCACCTTGCAGGACGTACTGGTGCAGTCGCCCGGCATCACGGTCGACCATTCCTCGAGCACGCGCGAATACGACCAGGTGTTTTCACGCGGCTTCGAAGTCACCTCGTACATGTTCGACGGCATCCCGACCAGCAAAAGCCTGGAAGCGCGCACCTACGACATGGCCATCTACGACAGGGTCGAGATCATCCGCGGCGCCACGGGCCTGATCAGCGGCACGGGCAGTCCGTCGGCCGCCGTCAACCTGGTGCGCAAACGTCCGGGCCGCAGCTTTGCCGCCACGGCCGGCGCCCAGCTCGGTTCGTGGGACCGCTACCGCATCGAAGGCGATGTCTCGACGCCCTTGACGGCGGACGGCAAGGTACGCGCACGCATCGTCGCCGCGCATGAAGACCAGCGCTCGTTCATCGACCGCTACCAGCAGAAAAAGGATGTGCTGTACGCCATCGTCGAAGCGGACCTGACGCCATCGACGGTGCTCGGCGCCGGCATCAACTACCAGAAGGAAAAGCTGAAAGGCGCGGGCCGTGAATTCCCCATGTTCTATGCCGACGGCTCGCTGACCCATTTCAAGCGCTCGATGAACGGCACGGCGGCGTGGAGCACGTATGACCGCGAACAGAGCATGCTGTTCGCCACGCTCGACCATTATTTCGACAATGACTGGATCGCCAGGGTGGCCGTGAGCCGCAGCAGCAACCAGTACGACGCCTTGCAGGGCTTTTCCGGCGACGGCTACCCGGACCGCGCTACGGGCGGCGGCATGAAGCTGTGGCTGGCCAACTGGCACAGCAAGCCGCAACAGACCTCGCTCGACGCCTATGTCAGCGGCCCGTTCCAGGCCTTCGGCCGCCAGCACGAACTGGTGCTGGGCGTGAGCACTTCGGAACTCAAGACGAATAGCCCCCTCTATCCGAACTGGCGCCTCGATGGCTATGACCATACGGTGCCGGATATTCACGCCTGGAACGGCGCCATGCCGGTGCCCGACTACAGCGGCACGCGCCGGGGCAGCTCATACGACAAGGAACAGGAAAGCGGCCTGTATTCGACCTTGCGCCTGCGCCCGACGGACGCGCTGTCGGTGATTTTGGGCGCGCGCCTGTCGTACTGGAAGCGCGACATTCGCAGCGATTTTTTCAACGGCACGGACCTGTATGACGCGATGCGCGAAAACGGCAAGATCACGCCGTATGCGGGCCTCGTCTACGACCTGGGCCGGCACTGGTCGGCCTATGCCAGCTACACCAGCATCTTCACGCCGCAAAGCCAGCGCGACGTCAACAGCCGCTTCCTGGCGCCGCTCGAAGGCAAGAACTACGAAGTGGGTGCCAAGGGCGAATTCTTCGGCGGCAAGCTCACCACCAGCGCCGCGCTCTTCCAGCTGAAGCAGGAAAACCTGGCCGAAGCCGATCCGGGCAATGTCTGGATCATCGGCACGGGCGGCGGTTCCTACGCCTACCACACGGTGAAAGGTGCCACCACGCGTGGCTTCGAGGCGGAAGTGTCGGGCCAGCTGCGTCCCGACTGGCAACTGACGGCCAGCTATGCCCATAGCCGCATCCGCAATGCCGCCGGCGCACGCATCCAGACCAACCAGCCGCAGAACATGGCCAAGCTGTGGACCACCTGGCGCCTGGCGCAAGGCGTGCCGGGCCTGGTGCTGGGCGGCGGCGTGAACTGGCAAAGCGATATCTACACGGACGACCGCGGGCCGAACGGCGAACGCTTCACGCAAAAGGCGTATGCGGTGGCGGGACTGATGGCGCAGTACCAGGTCAGCAAGCAACTGCTGGCGACCCTGAACGTCAACAATGTCTTCGACAAAAAGTACTATTCGACGGGCATGGGCGGCTACTACGGCGATCCGCGCAACGCCATGCTGTCGCTGCGCTATCAGTTCTGAATGGCTTCACTCGTTTTGAGCAGCACCTCGATGCCCTCGGGCGCCATGGCGCGGCCCAGATAGTAGCCAAACGCCTCGTCGCAGCCCATCTCGGCCAGCAGTTCCAGCTGCTCGCCGCTTTCCACGCCGCCGGCGATGGTGCGCAGCCCCAAGGTGCGCGCCATCGCCACGATGGCGCGCACCATGGCGCCGTCGCCACCGGGCTTGCCCACGTCGTCGACAAAACACTTTTCGATCTTCACGGCATCCGTGGGAAAGCGTTTCAGGTAGTTGAGCGAAGCGTCGCCCGTGCCGAAATCGCTGATGGAAATCGCCACGCCCAGCTGGCGGAACTGGCGCAGTATCAGTTCGCAGTTCTGGTTGCGGTCGATCAAGATGCCGGCGGCGATTTCCAGTTCGATGCAATGCCCCGGCACGCCGGCCGCCTCCAGCGCGGCGGCGAAATTGCGCGCGATATCGCGCTGGTAGAACTGGCGCGCCGACAGGCTGACGGACACCGTCAGCCTCTGCCCCTGCGTGATCCAGCTGCGCGCCTGTTCCACCGCCGTGGCCATCACCCACGCTCCCACCGGCAGGATCAAGGCGCTTTCTTCCAGCACCGGCAAAAAATCGAGCGGCATCATCAGGCCCAGTTCCGGGTGCTTCCAGCGCAGCAGCGCTTTCACGCCCGTGATCGTGCGCGTCTTCAAGTCCATGCGCGGCTGGTAATACAACGCGAACTCGTTGCGTTCGAGCGCGTGGCGCAGGGCCGTCTCGAGGATGGTGCGCGAATACGACTGCGTCTGCATGCGCGGCGCGTAGCGCAGGCAGGTACCGGGCGCGTGGCGCTTGGCCGCATACATGGCCAGGTCGGCCTTTTCGATCAGCGCATTGACGTCGTCGTCATCGTCCGGATACAGGGCCACGCCCACGCTGGCCGCCACCGACAGGCTGTATTCGCCGATGACGAAGGGCGCGGCGATGGCGCCGACGATTTTTTCGGCCACCCGCTCGGCATCGTGCGCCGTGCGCAGTTCCGTCAGCAGGATGATGAATTCGTCGCCGCCCTGGCGCGCCACCGTGTCGACCTTGCGCACGCACTGCTGCACCCGGCGCGCGAACTCCGTCAGCACCTGGTCGCCCACGTCGTGCCCCAGACTGTCGTTGATGGATTTGAAGCGGTCGATGTCGACGAACAGCACGGCCAGCAAACCCTGGTGGCGGCGCGCGTAGGCGATGCCGTGCTCGAAGCGGATCTGGAAATGCAGCCGGTTTGGCAGCCCCGTCAGGCCATCGTGGTGGGCGATGAATTCCAGCTGCTGCTCGGCGCGCCGGCGAGCCGACACATCGTGCAGCAGCAGCACCGCGCCGCCCTGCGCCAGCGGCGCGCAGCTGTACTGCACGTCGATGCGCTTGCCGTCAAGGTGGCGCAGCAGCACGGCGCCGCGCGCCACTTCCAGCACTTCCTGCCGCGCCACGCAATCGCGCACCTGGCGCGCCGCATCGACGGGCGTGCCGTCATGGAACAGCGGCAGCAGCTCGGTCACAGGCTGGCCCAGGCCATCGTCGCCCAGCCGGCCGCCCATGGCGCTGGCGCGGGGATTCAGGTAGCGCACCACGCCAGCGTGGTCGGTGCCGACGACGGCCGCCGGCAATGCGTGCAGCAGCGCCAGCGCCTCTGCCATGCGTTGCGCCTGCGCCGCCTGCAGCACCACGCCCGTCGCATGGCGCAGGCGCCACGTGCGCGCCACCTGCCACTGGCAGGCCAGCAGCACGCTCAGCACCACGGCGAGGGTCAGGCACAGCGCCAGCAGCAGCGCCGTCATGCGTCACCCGTCAGGCAAGAGATGGAAGACATGCTTTTCCTTTGCAACGCGCGCCATGCGGCCGGGCGCAGAACCATGCGGAAAGGAAATAGTATAAGAATTTTGGCGCGATATTTGCCTGATCGGGCGACGCTTGACTGGTGTCAATCACGGCGAGGCGAGATCACTGTTGCAATCCTCCCACAGACAATCTCACCAATTATTGCAACAATTGCTGCGCCGCACTAAAATGAGAATGATTCTCATTATTGAGATTCACTCCATTCATCTGAGTCCCTGCGCCCAGGCCAGGACAGCAGCGGCATGGCCAAGCAAGCCAGGCGCAACACTCTCCCCAGCGACGCATATTGTGAAACAGGCATCCGCCTGCTTCATCCACCACATCATCGCGACACCGGGAGCAGTCAATGACAAACCACAGCGCACAGCGAAAGGCCGCCGCATTGGCGCCGACCCTCATGGCCGCGGCCATTCTCGGCACCTTGGGTGCACCGGCCCATGGCCAGGCGCAGCAGCAGGAGCAGAATCTGCCCGAGGTGCGCGTCAACGCGCAGGCCGCCTCCGCCACCACCGAAGGCAGCGGCTCCTACACCAGCGGCAGCATGACCGCGGCCACACGCCTGAACCTGTCCATGCGCGAGACGCCGCAATCGGTCAGCGTCGTCACGCGCCAGCAAATGGACGACATGAATATCCGCTCGGTCGAGGACATCGCCAATATCACGCCGGGTCTGAGCCTGAACAAGGGCGCCACCGAGCGCGCCAGCTTTTATTCACGCGGTTTCTCGATCAGCAATTTCACGGAAGACGGTCTGACCATGTCGGCCGACGGCGACACCCTGGGTTTCGCCACCCTGGCCATGTACGACCGGGTCGAAATCCTGCGCGGCGCGGCCGGCATGATGAATGGCGTGGGCAACCCGTCGGGCACGATGAATTTCGTGCGCAAGCGCCCTACGGCGCAGAACGAGGTGTCGCTCACGGGCAGCGTCGGCCGCTACCACGACTACCGCGGCGAAGTCGATGCGCGCGGCGCGCTGAACCAGGCGGGCAGCCTGCGCGGGCGCGCCGTGGCCGCCTACCAGGATACCGACACGTTCATCTCGAACTACCGCCACAAGCGCGCCCTGCTCTACGCCACTGCCGACGCCGACCTGTCGCGCGACACGACCCTGAGCGTGGGCTTCCACGTCAACGACGAGCGCAATCCCGGCTCCACGTGGTACGGCTTGCCGACGGCGCTCGATGGCAGTTTCCTGCCGCTCGACCTCTCGGCCAGTAATGCGCCCGACTGGACCTTCTGGAACAAGAAAAACACGCGCCTGTTCGCCGAACTCGAACACCGGTTGGGCAACGGCTGGAAGGTCAAACTGGCGGCGCAGGCGCTGCAGGACGAACTCGACTCCGTCGTCACAGGCATCGCCCGCGTGCCGAAGACGAATCTGTTCCGCCTCAGCGCGGCCAACGCCTTTGTCTACGACCGCCAGCAACGCATTGTCGATGCGCAGGCAGCCGGTCCTTTCAGCCTGCTGGGCCGCCGCCATGAAATCGTCTTCGGCGCCAGCTACCGCACGCGCGATACCGAAGACAAGGGCTACAAGTCGGTGCCCGACTACAGCTATACCTTCAACCCCGTGAACTGGGATACGGGCGCGCCCGTGAAACCGGCGATCGGCACCTTCTACTATGGCCAGGACAGCAAGACGAAGCAGACGGGCGTCTACACGACGGCCCGCTTCAGCCTGGCCGATCCGCTGGCCCTGCTGGTGGGAGGCCGCGTCGACTGGTATGACTACCGCGCCATCAATACGTTTACGGGGGCCCGCTCCGGCTACAAGGTGAGCCGGGAAGTCACGCCATATGCGGGCCTGGTGTACGACATCGACGCCCAGCACTCGCTGTACGGCAGCTGGACCAGCATCTTCAATCCGCAAAGCGCCGTCGACAGGCATGGCGTGCTGCTCGATCCCGTCACGGGCATCAACATGGAAGCGGGCGTGAAGGGCGAATACTTCGGCGGCGCGCTGAACGCCTCGGCGGCCGTGTTCCGCATCGTGCAAAAGAACCTGGCGACAGCGCTGCCGCTGACGCAGTGCGGCCCCGGCCTGCTGTCATGTTCCGAGGCGGCCGGTGAAGTACGCAGCGATGGGTTCGAGCTGAGCGTGTCCGGCGCGTTGACGCCGCGCTGGCAGATGAGCGCGGGCTTTACCTACAACACGGCCGAGTACGCCAAGGCACAGGGCAGCAATGCCGTCGGCGCGCGCTATGCGGCCGAGCGCCCCAGCCGCCTGCTGCGCCTGTCCACCAGCTATCGCCTGTCCGATGCGTGGCGCGTCGGCGGCGCGCTGCGGGCGCAGAACCAGGTCTACAAGACCAACAGCGCCATCCGCCAGGGCGGCTACGCGGTGGCCGACCTGAACGCGGGCTGGCAAGTGAACCGCCAGCTCGACGTGCGCCTGAGCGTGACCAACGTCTTCGACCGCAGCTACTACCAGGCCATCAGCAGCATCGACAGCGGCAATGCATTCGGCGATCCGCGCAGCGCCGTGCTGACGGCGAAGTACACGTTCTAAGCCAGCGCCAGCCGGCCCGGTTTCAGTTCCGGTGCCGGCGCCAGTGCCGGCGCCGCATGCAGCTTGAAGATGCTGACGGCGTCGGCCAGGCTGGCCGCCTGCTGCTGCAGCGCGTCCGCGGCGGCGGCCGCCTGCTCCACCAGAGCCGCGTTTTGCTGCGTCACGCCATCCATCTGGCTGATGGCGATGCTGATCAGCTCGATGCCGTCGCGCTGCTCCACGCTGGCCACGGCGATCTCGCCGATGATGGCGTTGACGCGCTGCACGCTGCTCACCACGTCGTCCATCGTGCGCCCCGCCTGACCGGCCAGCACGCTGCCCTCTTCCACCGTGCGCACGGATGCGCCGATCAGCTGCTTGATTTCCATGGCCGCCGCGCTTGACCTCTGCGCCAGGTTGCGCACTTCGGTGGCCACGACGGCAAAGCCGCGTCCCTGCTCGCCCGCGCGCGCCGCTTCCACGGCCGCATTCAGGGCCAGGATATTCGTCTGGAAGGCGATGCCGTCGATGACGGCGATGATGTCGACGATGCGCTTGGACGAGGCATTGATATGGCTCATGGTCTGCACCACCTGCGCCACGGCCTCGCCACCGCGCTGCGCCACGTCGGCCGCGCCGCCGGCCAGCTGGCGCGCCTGGTCCGCGTTGTCGTTATTCTGCCGCACGGTGGACGTCAGCTCGATCATCGAGGCAGCCGTTTCTTCCAGCGAGCTGGCTTGCTCTTCCGTACGCGACGACAGGTCCATATTGCCGCTGGCGATTTCAGCGGACGCCGTGGCGATGGCGTCCGTGCCGGCGCGCACCCGTCCCACGATGGCGGCCAGGTTGCCGCTCATCGCTTTCAAGGCGCGCAGCAGGTCGCCGATTTCATCGCGGCTGCCGTCGGCCACCACGGCGCGCAAGTCGCCGGCCGCCACTTGCTGGGCGATGCCGACGGCAGCGCCCAGCGGCACCGTGATGCTGCGGATCAGCCACCACACGGTGACGGTACCGACGACCAGGGTCAGCAGCACGGTGGCCAGCATGGCGATGCTGGCGCTGCGGTGCGCGGCCGCATCGCGCTCCTTCATCTGCGCCATCAGGGCGTGCGACTGCTTGCCGATGGCGGCGACGATGGCGTCGATCTGGCGCGTCGGTTCGCGGTCCATGCCCTTGACCAGCGCATCGACCGTGTGGGCGCTGTCGGCGCGCGCGCCATCAAACTTTTGCAGCGCCGCCAGGTAGCTCACGCCCAGCGCGTCATGCGCCTGCAGCGCCTGCTCCACGGGCGCCGTGTCGAGCCCCAGCGCGGCCATCATCGATTGCAGGCTTTTCAATTCCTTGCGCGTCTGCGCGCCGCTGGCGACAAACGCTTCGCGGTAGCGCTGGAAGGCGGCCGCATCGCCGCCGCGCAGCAGGATGTTTTTCCATTCCTGCACCTGGATCTTGAATTCCACTTGCGCGCTGCGCGCCGCGTCGACCGCTTCCGTCAGGGCGACGGAACGCTGCATGGCGTCCGCGCTGCGCACACTGGCCGCGTCGAGCGCGCTCCAGCCACGCGCGCCAACGAACACCAGCGCAAGAAAGAAAAAGGCGCCCAACAGACCCAGGCGGACGGAGATTTTCAGATTCGCAAGTTGCATGTGTTTCTCCCGGCGGCAAGAACAGGATGGCAACAAAGGCGCCACCAAAACTATCCAATTCTCACCAAATGGGGAAATCATGGGGCGCGCCCCGGGAAAAACCAAGCAGCGCTTTCGCTAGAGAAACACTTTCAACATAGAAACAACAAATTACAATGGAAAGTTGACTACCCGGCCACGCCTTCGCCTGCCGCGCCGGCGAACTCCGCGCGCAGCAACGGGTACAGCCGCCGGTAGCGCGCCAGGCGTTCGTCCAGCATGGCGGACGCTTGCGGCGCCACCGTTTCCTGCACGGGCGGCCGCGTGCACACCTGCGCGGGCGGCAAGCCCGTCACCGCCATCTGCGCCAGGCGCGCCGCGCCCATGGTGCCGCCAGCCGCGCCGTGGTCGTGACGCAGCACGTTCAAGCCCGAGGCATTCGCGCACAGCTGCGCCCAGAACCGGCTGCGCGAACCGCCGCCCACGAACGACGCTTCTTCCAGGTGCGTGCCGGCGCTGCGCAGGGCCGCATTGCCATCGGCCATGGCAAAGGCCACGCCTTCCATCACGCTGTAGGCCAGTTCAGCGCGTCCGTGCTCCGTCGACAAACCGAAAAACACGCCGCGCGCGGAGGCGTCGTTGTGCGGCGTGCGTTCGCCGCTCAAATACGGCAGGAAGACGGGCGCCGTGCGCGCCTCGACGTTTTCCGCCAGCTTGACCAGTTCGCCGATGTCGGACGACTGCGTCAGCCGCGCCACCCAGCTGAGGCTGGACGCGGCGCTGAGGATCACGCTCATCTGGTGCCAGCGCTCGGGCAGGCAGTGGCAAAACGCGTGCACGCCCTGGCCCGGATTGGGCGCAAAACCGTCGCTGCCGGCGAACAGCACGCCGGACGTCCCCAGCGACAGCAGGCCGGCGCCCGGCTCCACCACGCCCAGGCCCACGGCGGCGGCAGCGTTATCTCCCGCGCCGCCGGCCAGCAGCACCGTGTGCGCGATGCCCCACTCCTGGCACAGCGACGGGCGCACCGGCGCAGCGGCGGCGCTGCCTTCGACCAGACGCGGCATGTGCTCGCGCGACAGGCCAGTGGCCGCCAGCATGCGCTCGGACCAGTCGCGTTTGGCCACGTCCAGCCACAGGGTGCCGGAAGCGTCGGACATGTCGGACACATACTCGCCCGTCAGGCGCAGCGCCACGTAATCCTTGGGCAGCAAGACCTTGGCCGTGGCGCGGAACAGCGACGGTTCGTACTTTTGCAGCCACAGCAGCTTGGGCGCCGTGAAGCCGGGCATGGCCTGGTTGCCCGTGATGGCGCGCGACTCGGGCACCAAGGCCTCGAGTTCCACGCATTCGGCAAAGGCGCGCGTATCGTTCCACAGGATGGCGGCGCGCAGCACGTGCTGCTGCTTGTCGAGCAGGGTTGCGCCATGCATCTGGCCCGACAGCGCGATGCCGCGCAAGCCCGAAAACGCCACCGGCTGGGCGGCGCGAATGGCGGCGATGACGTCCAGGGTGGCGTGCCACCAGTCTTCGGGATTCTGTTCCGACCAGCCGGGATGGGGACTGGACACGCGCAAGGCCACGCCGGCGCTGGCAAGGATGGCCTGGGCGTCATCGGTGAGGATGGCCTTGATTTCGGAGGTGCCGATATCGATACCGAGATATGTCATTTGATTCCAGAAGAAAGTTAAGAATGGCCGTCGCCGGACGGCTCGGGCATGTTCATCAGCAGGCAGGAGCGGAACTTCGACGGCGACATCTGCTTGTGCGCCAAAAACTGGCGGTTGAAATTGGAAAGGTTGTTGAAGCCCGTGCGGTAGCAGATATCGGTGACCTTCATGTCCGTGTTCATCAGCAGCTCGCAGGCCAGTGCGATGCGCTCCTGGTTGACGTATTGAATGAACGAGGTGCCCGTATGCTTGCGGAAGAAACGCGTGAATTTCAAGGTGTTCATTTCCGCCACGTCGGCCACGTCCTGCTCGCAAAAATCGAGCGTGATGTTCTGCTTGATATACGCCAGCACCAGGTTGATGGTCGACGACATGTAGCGGCCCGCCTGCGCCAGGTAAGTGACGCTGGCCAGGGGCCGCCGCTCGCGGCACTCGCACAGCTCGCCGAACAGGCGCGTAAACAGTTCGACCCGGCGCAAGCCCTGCGCCGTCGTCAATTCCTTCATCAGCGGCACCAGGCGCAGGCCCAGCGCATCGGGAAATTGCAAGCCCCTGCCGGCCTCGCCCAGCAGGGCTTTCAGGGGCGCCATTTCCGGGAACAGCAGCGCGCAGCGTTCGATGAAGTCGCCGGAAAACTGCAGCACCAGGTCGCGCTCGGGCAGGATCACGCCTTCCGGCAGTTCGCTGACCCAGTTGTGCGGCAGGTTCGGCCCCGTCAGGATCAGATTGCCCGCCCCGTAACTGCCGATATGGTCGCCGATAAAAAATTTGCCGTTTGACGTGATGATGAAGTGCAGTTCGTACTCGGGATGAAAATGCCATTTCGCCACAGTGTGCGGAAAGCCGTGCGCCCACGCGCGAAACGATTCGTGGATCGGTTTGTGGATCAGTTCCAGGTCAGGCGTCACGGCAGTTCCCTTGCGCGGTCTCGTTGCCAGCTATTCTAACCACTTAGCTGAGCACTGAGCGCCAAAGCCAGCCCGCTGTCGGCGTCGAACAGGTGCATATGCTCTTCATCGAAAGCCAGCGCCAGACTCTGGCCCACCTGCGCCGCGCTGTTGGCCGCGTTCGCCGGCAGCAGCGCGGACAGGCTCAAGGAGCCGCACTGGAAGCTGATCAGCGCTTCGGCGCCCAGCAGCTCGACCAGGTCGATGGCGCACGCCAGGCCATGCGTACCCGCCGGCTCCTGCGGCAGCGCCGCGCGCAAGTGGTTCGGGCGCAGGCCGAAGACCACGCGCGCACCGGCCTGCAACGCCGCGAAGCGGAACGAGACCAGTGGCCAGCGGTAGCCGGCGCACACGAGCACCGTCTGGCCGCCGTCTTTTTCGACGACGCCATCGATGAAGTTCATGGCCGGCGTGCCGATGAACCCTGCCGCGAACAGGGTGCGCGGATGGTTGTACAGTTCCGCCGGCGTGCCGATCTGCTCGATATGCCCGCCCTTCATCAGCACCACCCGGTCGGCCAGGGTCATCGCTTCGAGCTGGTCGTGCGTGACGTACAGGGTGGTGGTGCGCAGGCGCCGGTGCAAGCGCTTGATGTCGGCGCGCAGCTGCGCGCGCAGCTTGGCGTCGAGGTTCGACAGCGGTTCATCGAACAGGAACACCTGCGGCGTCTTGATCATGGCGCGCGCAATGGCCGTGCGCTGCTGCTGGCCGCCCGACATGGCGCGCGGCTTGCGCTCGAGCAGGCTGTCCAGGCTGAGGATGGCCGCCACCTCGCGCACGCGGCGCTCGATCTCGTGGTTCGGCACTTTCAGGCGGCGCAGGCCGAAGGCGATGTTGTCGTACACCGTCATGTGCGGATACAGCGCGTAGTTCTGGAACACCATCGCCACGTTGCGCGCGCGGGGCGGCAAATCGTTGACGACGGCGCCGCCGATCAACAGCTCGCCGCCGCTGATGTCTTCCAGGCCCGCGATCATGCGCAGCAGGGTCGACTTGCCGCAGCCCGATGGCCCCAGCAGGACGATGAACTCGCCGTCATCGATTTCCAGGTCGAACGGCTGCAGCACGGCCGTCTTCTCGTCATACGTCTTGTGCAGCTGCCTGCAGGTGATATTTGCCATGATCAGTCTCCTGCCAGTTCAATTTGAATCTTGACGTCGCGCGGGTGGCCCTGGGCCGCTTCCTCGAACGCCTGCACGCCATCGGCAAAACCGAAGGTGCGCGAAATGAAGGGCTTGACGTCGATCTTGCCGGAAGCGAGCAAGGCGATGGCGCGCGGGAAGATGTTCGCGTAGCGGAACACCGATTCGATGCGCACTTCTTTGGCCTGGATGGCGACGATATCGAAAGGCACGTTCTCGGGTGGCATGCCGACCAGTACCAGGCAGCCGTTCGGACACAGCAAGTCGACGATGTTGTCGTAGGCGCGCATGCTGCCGCTGGCCTCGAAAACGATGTCGGCTCCCCAGCCGTCCGTCAAGTCGCGCACCGTTTCCGCCAGGCTGGCCTGGCGCACGTCGACCGTGGTCACGGCCGGGTTATCGGTGAACAGGGCCAGCTTTTCCGGCACCAGGTCGGCCAGGATCACGCGCGAGCAGCCGCCCGCCAGCGCCGCCAGTGCATTCATGGCGCCGATGGTGCCGGCACCGATCACCACGGCCACGTCACCGGGCTTGATGGCCGCCTTTTTCGCCGCCTGCAGGCCGATGGCCAGCGGTTCGACGATGGCGCCTTCACCGAAGCTGACGTTGTCGGGCAGCTTGAAGGTAAAGGCGGCCGGATGCACGACGTACGGCGTGAGGCAACCGTGGATGGGCGGCGTGGCCCAAAAGCGCACGGCAGGATCGAGGTTGTACAGGCCGCGCATGGTGGCCGGCGAATCGAACTGCGGCACGCCCGGCTCCATGCAGACGCGGTCGCCCACCTTCAGGTGCGTCACTTCATTGCCCACTTCCGCCACCACGCCGGACGCCTCATGACCGAGCACCATCGGCGCTTCGACGGCGAAGGGGCCGATCTTGCCGTGCTTGAAGTAATGCACGTCGCTGCCGCAGATGCCCACGGTATGTATCTTGATTTTCACGTCGCGCGGGCCGACGGCCAGTGGCAGGTCGATGTCGCGCAAGGTGATGGAATGCGCGTGTTCCAGTACGAGTGCTTGCATGATGAATTCCTTTTATTTGTGTTTGAGCATGGAGTTGAGCAGCCGTCCCAGGATGCCGACGAACAGCAGCGGCGGCAGCGCCAGCAGCACGGTGGAAGCGTTCACCACGCCCCACGGCACTTCCTGGCCCATCGACGTGAAGGCCGACGCCACCACGGGTAATGTCATGCTTTTCGACGAGGTGAGCGCCAGCGCGATCATCAGTTCATTCCAGACCAGCACGAAGCTGAAGACGATGCCGCCCATCAGGGTTTTGGAGGCCACCGGCAGGGCCACGTGCCAGAACACCTGGTAAGGACCGTAGCCGTCCAGCGCCGCCGCTTCCTCGATCTCTTTCGGAATGCGGGCAAAGGCGGGAATCGACAGCCAGATGATGGTCGACAGGGTCACCAGCAGATACGTCACCACCATCGACAGGCGCGAGTCGTACAAGCCCAGGTCGATCCAGATCGAGATCAAGGGAATGGCGACGGCGACAGGCGGCAAAAAGCGCAGGGACAGCAGGAAGAACTGGATATCCTTCTTGGCCGGGATCGGATAGCGGGCGATCGCATACGCGGCCGGCACGCCCAGCACGGCGCCCAGCAACACGGCCACGCCGACGATGGCCACGCTGTTGCCCAGCCCCGTCAGCACTTCCGGGCTGGCCAGTACCTGCTTGTAGTTGGCCAAGGTCGGGCTGAAGAAAAAGCGCGGCACGGGCGTGACGATATCCATCAGCTCCTTGAAGGAATTGAGTACGGCCCACAGGATGGGGAACAGCGCCACCAGCACAATCAGCGTGGTGATGGCGGTGGTGGTGACGGCGCCAACGCCGCGCGTCAAAGTCAGTTTTCCCATTTGGCGACTCGCTTCCAGAGTAAAGTGAAGATGACTGTCGTGGCCAGCATCATCAGCACGGCCATGCTGGACGCGTACGACACCTTGCCCATCAGGCCGATGCCTTGCGCATACGCGTACATGTCCAGCGTTTCGGTGGAGATGCCGGGGCCGCCCTTGGTCATCACGTAGATCAGGTCGAACGAGCGCAGCGACTCGACCATCTTGATGAAGACGAGGCTCATGATGGGCACCTTGAGCATCGGCAGCGCGATGTACGCATACACCTGCAAGGTGCTGGCGTAATCGAGGCGCGCCGCTTCCAGCGGTTCGCCGGGCAGGGTTTCCAGCAGTTTCAGGATGACGGCGCCGAAGAACAGGCCCCACTGCCAGATGTCGACCAGCGCCACCGCGTACAGGGCCGTGGCGGGGTCGGACAGCAGGGCCGTGCCGCCCAGGCCCACGCATTCGAGCATCCAGTTGAGGATGCCCATCAACGGCGAATACATGAACTTCCAGATGAAGGCGGCCGACACGCGCGGCAGCAGCACGGGCACGATCAAGAGCAGCGCGATGACGTCCCGTGTGCGGCCCTTCACTTTTTCAAACAGGAACACGGCCAGCAGCACGCCGACGATCAGCGAGCCGGCCACGGTGACCACTTCCCAGATGGCCGACACTTGCACGGCATTGACGAAGCGGCGGTCGCCGAACAGGCGGAGAAAATTGGCAAAGCCGACGTAATCGCTGTCGCTGTAGCGCAGCACGCGGTTTTGCAGGGCCAGGTTGATGGCGGCGATACTGGGCACCAGGCCCAGTACCAGCAGGACCAGCAGCGGCAGGGTCAGGAAGACGGCCGGCAGCCAGGTGTGGCGTTTTTTATGGATGGAGCGTGGCATAGAAATAAGCTTTCGGGCGAGGATAGGCAAGCGCTGGCTTTAACCCCAAAGGCGAAATACCGGGGTCGGACCCTGAGGGACTAGGCGTCCCCGTCCGACCCCAGCTGTTCAGGTATTGGGGTGAAAGAAGTTATTTACGTTTCTTCGCCCGCGCCATCACCTCGGTCGCATACTCATTCGCCTCATCGAGCGCGCTTTGCACGTCGCCGCGTGTGCCCGTAAAGACTTCTTCGAGCACGACGCCCAGGTTGTCGCCGATATCCGGCCACTCGGGACTAGGCCAGATGGTGACGCGCGAGACGGGCGTGGTGTCCGTCAGGCCCGCCTGGATCTGCGGCTTGACGTGCTTGCGGAAGTAGTCGCTGTTGATGGTGCTCGTGCGGTTGTAGTCGCTGAAGACGTTGTCCTTCAGGCGCGCCTGTTCCTGCTCCTTGCTCGTGGCGAAGGCGATGAACTTGCCGGCCGCCTGGCGCGTACATTCATCCCTGGCACCCGTGGCGGAGATGGCCAGGCCATGGCCGTAGGCGGCAGACGCCAGCGGCGCGGGCGGGCGTACATAGCCGACCTTGTCGACCACCGAGGATTTTTTCGGGTCTTCCATCCAGTCGGCGAACGGCGTCGATTCGATCATGAAGGCTACCTTGCCCGACCTGAACGCTTCGAGCGCATTGCTCCAGTCGTAGGTGGCGCCGCCCGGCGGCGAATACTTGAACAGGTCGCGGTACAGGGTGGTGGCCTTGACGGCCTGCGGCGAATTGAAGGCGGGCACGCCGTTGTTTTCCCACTTGCCGCCGGCGGCCAGCATGAACGGCGCCCAGCGCCAGACATTCATGCCCGAGCCGCGCTGGCCCCGCGCCGCCCAGCCATACACATTCGGCGGGCTGTTCATTTTCTTGACGGCGGCGACCAGTTCATCGAGCGTCTTCGGCACGGCGATGCCGGCCTTTTCCAGCAGGTCGCGGCGGTAGAACAGGAAGTCGCTGCCGCCGATCAGGGGCGCGAAATACGCCACGCCCTTGTACGAGGCGACGGCGCGGCGGCCCGGCAGGAAGTCGTCGTAATCGGCGTCCTTGGGCAGGTATTTGAGCAGCGGGACGACCCAGCCGGCCGTGGCGAATTCGGCCACGTTGGCTTCGTCGATGTAATAGATCTGGTAGGAGCCGGCCTTGGTGGAAGCGTCGAGGCGGGCTTTCGAGCGGCGGTCGTTTTCGCCGAAATAGCTGATTTGTACCTTGGTGCCGCTTTTCTTTTCATACTCGGCGAGGGTCTTTTCCATCACCGTCAGGCCCAGGCTTTTTTGCGCCAGCACCTTGAGCACGGGCACCGAGCAGCTTTGCGCCGAGGCGTCTGCAAACCCGGCGGACATGAGGGCGCCCCATGCAACAGCAGTCATGATTTTCATAACACGTCTCCATTTTTATAGTCCGGCGGTTTTCCACCGGTATGCCAACTATAAAAACAAAGTCCATCTGCCACCACTGCAAAAGCGGCCAGTTTTCAAATACTATTTTTCAGCAAAAAGGCCTCCATGCCGGCCGCGATGGGCTGATCTTTTTTACCACACACAATATATAAAGCCGCTTGATTTATTAATTAGCCGAGCGTATATTTGGCTCGGGCACCGCATTGACGGCCGCCCCCAGGCCGAGGCAATTGCCTCCCGGTAAAAAATAAATAGATTCTGGAGACAACACAATGAACGTCAAACAATGCATCGCACTGGCTGTCCTGACGGCAGCCGGCGGCGCCGCCATGGCCGAGGAAGCAATCGTCGGCCTGATCACCAAGACCGATACCAACCCCTTCTTCGTGAAGATGAAAGAAGGCGCGCAGCAACGCGCGAAACTGAAGGGGGCTAAGCTGTTGACGGCGGCCGGGCGCGCCGACGGCGACAACGCCGGCCAGGTGACGGCGATCGAGAACATGGTGGCCGCCGGCGCCAAGGCGATCATGATCACCCCGAGCGATTCGAAAGCCATCGTGCCTGCCATCAAGAAGGCGCGCGCGGCCGGCGTGCTGGTGATCGCCCTCGACAGCCCGACCGAGCCGCAGGACGCCACCGATGCGCTGTTCGCCACCGACAACTACAAGGCCGGCTTGCTGATCGGCCAATACGCGAAAGCCGCCTTCGCCGGCAAGCCCGTCAAGATCGCCATGCTGGACTTGTTCCCCGGCCATCCGGTGGGGATAGCCCGCCACAACGGTTTCCTGGCCGGCTTTGGCGCGCCGGGCATCAGCGCCAAGACCGTCGGGCCGGCGAAAACCGCCGACGTGGTGTGCATGGCCGACAGCTTCGGCGACCAGGGCAAGGGCCAGACGGCGATGGAAAACTGCCTGCAGAAAAATCCCGACATCAATCTCGTGTACACCATCAACGAACCGGCCGCTGCCGGTGCCTACAAGGCGCTCAAGGCCCTGGGCAAGGAAAAGAACGTGATGATCGTTTCGGTCGACGGCGGCTGCGCGGGCGTGCGCGACGTCAAGGCCGGCGTCATCGCGGCGACCGCGCAGCAGTATCCCCTGAACATGGCGGGCCTGGGCGTCGAAGCCGGCGTCGAGTACGCCAAGAACGGGAAGAAGGCCAGCGGCTACGTCGACACCGGCGTCACCCTGATCAGCGACAAGCAGCAAGCAGGCATCGAGAGCCGCGACACGGCGTTCGGCCTGAACTCCTGCTGGGGCAAGTAAATCCACGCAGGCGGCCACGTTCGGCAAGGCTGCGTGCCTTGCCGGCGCGCGGCCGCCTGCGCGCCTCCTTTTTTCCCTCTTGAATATGGATAACAGATGCGTTCCACCGTCCCGACATTTCTGCCGCCGCTCTCCAAACTGGGCCCGGTCATTGCCCTGCTCGCCGCCTGCGTGTTCTTTGCGTCGCAGAGCGACCGCTTCCTCAGCAGCCAGAATTTTTCCCTGATCTTGCAGCAAGTCATGGTCGTCGGCATCATCGCCATCGGCCAGACCCTGATCATCCTGACCGCCGGCATCGACCTGTCCTGCGGCATGGCCATGGCGCTGGGCTCGGTCATCATGACCAAATTCGCCGTCGACCTCGGCATGAACCCCTATCTCGCGATCGGGTGCGGCATCGCCGTCACCGTGCTGATCGGCTTCATCAACGGCGCGCTGGTCACTTCGATCAAGCTGCCGGCGTTTATCGTCACGCTGGGCACGATGAACATTGCCTTCGCCGTCACGCAGCTGTACTCGCAGGCCCAGACCGTCACCGGCCTGCCGGAAGCAATGGGATATTTCGGCAACACCTTCCAGCTCGGCCAGGCCACCTTCACCTACGGCACCGTGCTGATGCTGGGCATGTACGTGCTGACCTGGCTGTACCTGCGCGAAACCGCGCCCGGCCGCCACCTCTACGCCGTCGGCAACAATCCGGAGGCAGCCCGCCTGACCGGCATCGCCACGAATAAAGTGCTGCTGGGCGTCTACATGATCGCCGGGATGTGCTACGGCATCGCCGCGCTGATGTCCGTGGCGCGCATGGGCGTGGGCGACCCGCAGGGCGGCCAGACCGACAACCTCGACAGCATCACTGCCGTCGTGCTCGGCGGCACCAGCCTGTTCGGCGGGCGTGGCTCGATCATGGGCACACTCGTTGGCGTGCTGATCGTTGGCGTGTTCCGCAACGGCCTGACCCTGATGGGCGTGTCCTCGGTGTACCAGATCCTGGTGACGGGCATCCTGGTCATCCTGGCCGTGGCCACCGATCAACTGACACACAAGAAAGGTTGATGAGCATGACGACACATGTGCAACCGGTATTCCAGGCCCGCGGCCTGGTCAAGCGCTATGGCAGCGTGACCGCGCTCGACGGCACCGATTTTGACTTGTTGCCGGGAGAAATACTCGCCGTGATCGGCGACAACGGCGCCGGCAAGTCCTCGCTGATCAAGGCCCTGTCGGGCGCCCTCGTCCCCGACGAGGGCGAGATGCTGCTCGACGGCAAGCCGATCCATCTGAAGTCGCCGATCGACGCCCGCCGCTACGGCATCGAGACGGTGTACCAGGACCTGGCCGTGGCGCCAGCCATGACGATCGCCGAGAACCTGTTCCTCGGCCGCGAACTGCTGCGCAAGGGCATGTTGTCGCGCTTCCTGCGCTGCATCGACAAGAAGCGGATGCTGGCCGAGGCGGAAGCCCATATGCGCGATCTGAAAATCGGCATCCGTTCGATGAAGCAAGCCGTCGGCACCCTGTCTGGCGGCCAGCGCCAAGGCGTGGCCGTGGCGCGCAGCACGGCGTTTGCCAAACATGTCGTGATACTCGATGAACCAACCGCCGCACTCGGCGTAAAGGAGGGCAATATGGTACTGGAACTGATACGCAATGTACGCGACCGCGGCCTGCCGGTGATTTTGATCAGCCACAATATGCCGCACGTGTTCGAGATCGCCGACCGCATCCACGTGCAGCGCCTGGGCAAGCGCGTCGCCGTGCTGAACCCGAAGCACATCAGCATGTCCGACACGGTGGCGGTGATGACGGGCGCGAAGAGCGCCGAGGAATTTCCGGAAGTAGCCCATGCTTAAGGGAATCGATCCGCTGCTCAGCCCGGAATTGCTGAAGATCCTGTGCGAAATGGGACATGGCGAGGAAGTCGTGCTGGTCGACGCCAACTTCACCAGCCAGACCCTGGGCCAGGGCAAGCCGCTCGTGCGCCTGCCCGGCATCGACCTGCAGCGCGCCAGCGCGGCGTTGCTGTCGGTGTTTCCGCTCGACGCCATGGTGGACCAGCCGGTCGCCTTCATGAAGGTATGCAACACCGCCGACGGCTACCTGTCGGCGCTGCAGCGCACCATGCTCGAGCAGATCGCCGCCACCGGCGCCGCCACGCCCGAGCAATGCGAGGCGGTCGAGCGCTTCGCCTTCTACGAACGCGTCAAGGGCGCCTACGCCATCGTGCAGATCGGCGAAATGCAACCATACGCCAATTTCCTGTTCAAGAAAGGTGTGATCAGCGAGCCGCTGGCGGGCTGAGAAACGTGCAGCTGGAGTAAAAAATAAAATAAAGGAGACAACCATGTCAAAGCACTTCCCTGTTCTCGCCTCTTGCCTTGCCACCCTGCTCGTGGGCTGCGGCAGCGATAGCGACAGCAGCAGCGGACCGCCGCAGTCCAGCTACCTTGAAACCTACCGCCCCCAGCTCTCGTACACCGCCGCCAAAAACTGGCTGAACGATCCCAACGGACTGGTCTACCACGACGGCGAATACCACCTGTTCTACCAGTACAACCCGAACGGCAATACCTGGGGCGACATGTCCTGGGGCCACGCCGTCAGCACCGACCTGCTGCACTGGAACGAGCTGCCCGTCGCCCTGACGGCCGAAAAAGACGCTGGCGGCAAGCTCACGCAAATGTTCTTCTCCGGCAGCGTGGTGGTGGACACCAACAATACCAGCGGCCTTGGCAGCGCCGGCAATCCTGCCATGGTGGCCATTTATACCAGCGTGTATCCGCAAGGAAAAACGCTGGCCAACGGACAGGTGCTCGCCCCCAACACCCAGTCCCAGTCCATCGCCTACAGCCTGGACCGGGGACGCACGTGGACGCAGTACGCCGCCAACCCGGTGATTGCCGCGCCACCGGCGCCGTTTGAAACCGAAGGGCAAAATTTCCGCGATCCAAAAGTCTTCTGGTATGCACCGGAGCAAAAATGGGTCATGGTTGCCGTGGCCTCGGAGAAGCACCAGGCGCTGCTGTTCTCGTCCAAAAACCTGCGCGACTGGACCTACATGAGCGCCTTTGGCCCCGTCAACGCGGTCGGCGGCATCTGGGAATGTCCCGACCTGTTCGAGCTGCCCGTCGATGGCGACGCCAGCAAACGCAAATGGGTGATGAACATCAACATCAACCCCGGCTCGGTGGCTGGCGGTTCCGGAGCGCATTATTTTGTGGGGAAATTCGACGGCACGCGCTTTGTGGCCGACGCCAACAGCGTGATCGACAAGAAGCCGCCCACGGGCACCGTCTACCAGGACTTTGAAGCGGCCAGCTTCGATGCCACCGGCTGGACATCGACGGGCGACTTTGCAGGCAAGACGCCCGTGGTCCCCTCGCATGGCGTGGCCGACAACCAGGGCAGCCAGTTGCTCGACACCTACCGGCTGGGCAAGGATGACGGCGCCACGGGCACGCTCACTTCGCCCGCCTTTACCGTCACGAGCAAGTACATCAATCTGATGGTCGGCGGCGGGCGCCATCCGCGCCTGGCCGGTGCGGGCGACGGCACGGTGCCTGCGGGAACCTTGCTGTTCCCGGGCGCCGGTTTTGAAGGCCCGGCCAATGCCACCTACGCCGACCTGGGCTGGACGCCCGCCGGCGACCTGGTGGGGCAAAAGGTTGCCGCAGGAAGCGACGCCGATAGGCAAGCGGCAGCCGGCAAGCTGGGCGCGGGTGTGTTCAATTCCTTCTTCGGTGCCGGCGACACGCCCAAGGGCAGCCTGACGTCGCCCACCTTCACCATTTCCAGGGCCTATATCAACTTCCTCGTCGGGGGCGGCAACCATCCCTATAACAGCCCGAATCCTGTGGCGGTAGTGCTCAAGGTCAACGGCAAGGTGGTGCGCAGCGCCACCGGAGCGGACTCCGAACTGAACTGGACAAACTGGGACGTGCGCGAGTTCGCCGGACAGCAGGCCCAGATCGTCATCATCGACGACAACGACGGCGCCTGGGGACACATTCTTGCCGACGTGTTCGAGGCATCGGACCAGCCGGCCAAGCCCGTCAGCGATGAAACGACGGTCAACCTGCTGGTCAACGGCCAGGTGGTCAAAAGCGCAACCGGCGCCAATGCCGAAACCCTGAACTGGCGCAGCTGGAACGTGGACGCCTACCGGGGCAAGAGCGCGCAGATCCAGGTGGTGGACAACAACACGGGCGGCTGGGGCCATATCCTGGTCGACCATATCGTCTTTTCGGACAGCGCCAAAGAGGAAGCCAACTGGCTCGACTACGGCGCCGACTTCTATGCCGCCGTGACCTGGAACGGCATACCCGATGGCAAGCGCATCGGCCTGGGCTGGATGAGCAACTGGGACTACGCCGGCAACACGCCCACCACCCCATGGCGCAGCGCGCAGACCTTCGCCCGGGAATTCACGCTGCGCACCATAGCCGGCCAGGTACGGCTGGTGCAGCAGCCGGTGGACAACTTCAGCACACTGCGCAGCAAAGCGCTGTACAGCGCCCAGGACCGTTCGGTGGCCGCCGGCGTACAAGCACTCGCCATCGCCCCCGCCCCGGGCCAGGCCCTGGACATCGTGGCCAAATTCCAGCCGGGCAGTGCCACCGGTTTTGGCCTGAAGGTGCGCACCGGCGCGAATGGCGAAGAAACCGTCATCGGCTATGACGCGGTAGCGGGCGAAGTCTACATCGACCGCAGCAAATCGGGCGACGCCAGTTTCAACGCCAGCTTTGCCGCCCGCCATACCGCCCCGCTGCCGCTACGCACCGGCACGGTGGACCTGCGCATCGTGGTCGACACCTCGTCGGTGATGGTATTTGCGGGCAACGAGGTGGTGTTGACCGACCAGATATTCCCGCAACCGTCCAGCAACGGTGTCGCGCTGTTCGCCGTGGGCGGCGCGGCAACACTGAAAGAGCTGACCATCTGGCCTTTGAAGTCGATCTGGGCCAAGCGCTAAAGCTGCTTCACTGGCGGGGCGTCGGATATGTAATAAAATGTCCTTCTTTTACGCCTGTAGAAATCGGACCCGCCCCGCCATGTCAGACAGCTTTACCGAAGAGGCGTGCGCGCCGCAAGCAGCCATCGACGATGTTCCATGGCTGCAGCCGCGCGGCTCGAACCAGATGGGCATGAGCCAGTTCAACGAGCGGGTGGTGCTGCAGGCCGTGCGCTTGCACGGCAGCATGCCGAAGGCCGACCTGGCCCGGCTAACCAACCTGAGCACGCAAACGGTTTCCCTGATCATCAACCGCCTGCTGGACGACGGCCTGGTCAGCAAGCGCGCGCCCGTGCGCGGCAAGGTCGGCCAGCCGTCGGTGCCCATCATGCTCAATCCGGACGGCGCCTTCTCGATCGGCATCAAGATCGGCCGGCGCAGCCTCGACGTGTTGCTGGTCGATTTCGTCGGCAAGACACGCGAGCGCCTGTCGTTTCCCTATTCCTTTCCCGTCCCCGACACCGTGTTCGGCCAGATCGAGTCGGCGCTCAAAAGCATGGCCGTGCTGCTGGGACCGAAGTTGCTGCCGCGCCTGTGCGGCGTCGGCATCGCCGCGCCGCTGGGCTTGGGCGGCTGGCAGAATCTGCTCGAGATGGCGCCGGAGCAGGCCAACGCGTGGGACAGCATCGACATCGGCCAGCGCGTGCAGGCGATGACGGTGTTGCCGGTCGAGTTCGCCAAGGACACGGCCGCCGCCTGCGTCGCCGAGCTGGTGCTCGGGCGCGGGCGCAGCATCAAGAACTTCCTGTACGTCTTCGTCGACATCTTCATCGGCGGCGGCCTGGTCATCAACAGTCATTTGCACGGCGGCCTGCACGGCAACGCCGGCGCGGTCGGCTCCCTGCCGCTCGGCATGGCCACCGCCGGCGCCAGGAACCCGCCGGGCCAGTTGCTGGGCGACGCCTCCCTGTTCAACCTCGAGCAACTGTTCATCCTGGCCGGGCTGGACCCGACCGCCGCGCACGACGGGCGCGCGCTGCAGGAACCCTTCGTCACGCACACCGCCGCCTGGCTCGACGACGCGGCGCGGGCCATTGCGCTCAGCATCAACAGCGCCACCTGCCTGCTCGACCTGGAGGGGGTGATCATCGACGGCTCCTTCGACCGCGGCCTGCTCGAGCAGCTGCTGGCCCAGGTCGAGCGCGCGCTGGAATGCTACAGCTGGGAAGGCATCACCCGGCCGCAGGTGCTCGCCGGCACCGTCGGCTCCGACGCGCGCGCCGTCGGCGGCGCCTTCCTGCCCCTGTACGCGCATTTCGCGCCGGACCGCGATCTGTTCCTCAAGTAAATGTTCTAATGGACCGGACGCCCTCCTTCAAACGGTATTGAGGTGCCCAAACAGGGGGCGTATCCGGCTCCAAACGAAAGAAGCGGCTACCATGAAGATGGAAGCTGATGGCGCCGCAATTCGTCAAGCCGCACGTCAAGACGAACAATGCTGCCGATGCGCAAGCGATCTGCGAAGCGGTGACCCGGCCCGGCATGCGTTTTGTACCGATCAAGACGGACGCGGTGCTGTCACGCCACCGAGTCCGTCAAGGTTTCGTGAAAGCAAGAACTTAATTACTCATATCAGGAGACCAACATGGACTCTCGAGACCCGCGATTCAGCGGACTCAGCATTGGTACCGGAGTCGTTCGCTACTCAGACCTCGGCTATTTGATTACTACGGACGACCTCTCTATCAGCGAGGGTTACACTGGTTCGTTACTGATTTCTCTGGATTGTGGAACCTGGGGCGCCAGCACAGTGCCATGGCTCGCCTGTTCCGGAACAGTCTGCCATGTGCCGGCCGAACGTTACCTGGCGCTGGGGACCGATGGGTCAGTAGAAGCCAGTGGTGGCGGCACTGTACTGGAAGAATCCATTGCCAGCTGCGGCGCAGACCCCAAAAAACGCGGCCCGCTGCGTGAAATCCGTGGCATCGCCAACGGTCGAGCCTATGCCGTGGGCACCTGCCGGCAGGCCTATCTTCGCGAAGACGAAGACCAGTGGCGATGCATCGACCAGAGCGCCCAGGTCGGCGACACCCCGATCACCGACACCAGCTTCGAGTCCATCGATGGCTACAGCGAACAGGAAATCTATACCGTCGGCTGGGAAGGCGAAATCTGGCAATACGACGGCGCCCTCTTCACCCGGCAGAACAGCCCGACCCAGCTCGCTCTCCACAAGGTTCGCTGCGCACCCGATGGCTTTGTCTACGCCTGCGGACAGCTGGGCACCTTGCTACGCGGACGCCATGACCAATGGGAAATGATCGAACATGAAAGCACGCAGGAAGACCTCTGGGGCATGGAGGTGTTCGATGGACAGCTCTATGTGTCTTCCACCCATTGCGTCTACCGGCTCGAGGACGGCAAGCTCAAGCCCGTCGACTTCGGCGACGACGTGCCGCTGACCTGTTATCACCTGAGCGCGGCCGACGGCATCATGTGGTCCATCGGAGCCAAGGATGTCATGCAGTTCGATGGTTCGACCTGGACGCGGTGCCTGAGAATTGATTAAGAAAAACTCTTGCGATAGATATTGATGTCCTTGCCGACGATGGGCTGGCGCGAAAAGCGTTCGAAGCGCAAACCGAGCTTGTTGATCAAGTTGATCGAAGGCTGGTTCTGCGGCGACACGAGGCCATATACGGCCGGCAGGCACAGCACGTCGCGCGCATGGCGCAGCACGCTAGCTGCAGCCTCCCAGGCCAGGCCCTGGCCGCAATACGCGGGCAGCAGCGCGTAGCCGATGTCGGGACCCGGCATGGTGGCGCGCTTGATCAGGCCGCACATGCCGATCGCCACGTTGTCAGCGCGGTGCTCGACGATATAGAAAGAGTAGCCGAGTTCCTGCTGCTGCGCGATCGGGCCCGTTTCCAGCGCTGCGCGCGCCGCGTCCACGGTATGGATCTGACGGTCGCCGATGGTGGCCAGCCAGGTCGGCTCGTTTACCAGCCCGAGGAAAAACGCCGCGTCATCGACGCTGGCGGTGCGCAGGCGCAGACGGGGCGTCTCGATCACGGTCATCGGCTCTGTCGCGGCGCCGCTCATGCCGGCCACTGCATCGGGTCGGTCAGCAGCTGGTACATCACGTAGGCGTCGACATAGCCGAGCTGCGCGTGGCGGTAGGCCAGCGGCAGGGTGGCGACGACCGTGAAGCCCAGCTTTTTCCACAGGGTGACGGCGGCCAGGTTGGTGCTGACGACGAAGTTGAACTGCATCGCCAGGTAGCCCGCGCGGCGCGCTTCTTCCATGCAGTGCACGCCCAGCAGGCGCCCCACGCCGACGCCCTGCGCGGCCGGGTCGACCATGAACGAGGCATTGGCCACGTGCGATCCATGGCCCGGCTGGTTCGCCACCAGCTTGTACATGCCCAGCAGGCGCTCCGTGCCCATCATGGCGACAAAGCTTTGCACGCCGGGGCCGAACCAGTAGGCGTGGCATGCTTCGCGCGTCGTGTCGGCGGGGAAGGAATAGGTGTCGCCGGCGGCCACCAGGGTGTGGAAGATGTCCCACATGGCGTCGAAGTCGGCTTCGCTGGCCGGGCGGATATCAATTTCTTTCAAGGCGGTGCTCCGATAACAAGTGATGGCTGATTGTATCAGCGGCCCAGGCGGAAGTTCACGCTGTCCGGACGCCCGGGCAGGTGCAGGCGCGATTGCGCGCGGGGCGCCTCGCTGACGACTTTCCCGCGGCGCAGCACCAGGCGCCGCGCCGCGCGCAGGCGCAGCGCTTCCACGGTACTGCCGCAATCGAGGATCAGCAAGTCCGCATGGCAGCCGGGCGCGATGCCGTAGCCATCGAGGCCCAGGATGCGCGCCGGCGTTTCCGTCACGGCCAGGAAGCAGTCGTGCATCGCTTGCTGGCCCGTCATCTGCGCCACGTGCAAGCCCATGTGCGCCACTTCCAGCATGTCGCCCGAACCGAGGCTGTACCACGGGTCCATCACGCAGTCGTGGCCAAAGGCGACGGGGATGCCGGCGGCCAGCATCTCGGGCACGCGCGTCATGCCGCGCCGCTTCGGATACGTATCGTGGCGCGCCTGCAGCGTGATGTTGATGAGGGGGTTGGCAATGGCCGCCACGCCCGCCTCACGGATCAGCGGCAGCAGTTTGCTGACATAGTAATTGTCCATCGAATGCATGGACGTCAGGTGCGAACCCGTCACCCTGCCCTGCATGCCGAGGCGCTGGCTGTGGAAGGCCAGGGTTTCGATGTGGCGCGACAGCGGGTCGTCCGACTCGTCGCAATGCATGTCGACCATCAGGCCCCGTTCGCAGGCAAATTCGCACAGCAGGCGCACGGATTCCGCGCCGTCGGCCATGGTGCGCTCGAAATGCGGGATGCCGCCCACCACGTCGACGCCCATGGCAATCGCGCGTTTTAAATTATCGAAGGCGCCGGCACTGCGCAGGATGCCATCCTGCGGGAAGGCCACCAGTTGCAAATCGAGATACGGCGCCACTTGCCGCTTGACGTCGAGCAGCGCTTCGACGGCCAGCAGGCGCGGGTCGCAGATATCGACGTGCGAGCGGATGGCCAGCAAGCCGCGCGCCACGGCCCAGTCGCAATACTGCAAGGCGCGCGCCACCAGCGCGTCCTGCGTCAGTTGCGGTTTCAATTCTCCCCACAGGGCGATGCCTTCGAGCAGGGTGCCGGAAGCGTTCACGCGCGGCAAGCCGTAGCTGAGCGTGGCGTCCATGTGGAAGTGGGCGTCGACGAACGGCGGCGTGACGAGGTCGCCGGCGGCGTCGATCTCTTGCGCGCCCGTCACGGGCAAGGCGGGGCCGACGGCGGCGATGCGGCCGCCCTCGATGGCGATATCGATGGCGCGGCGCCCGTCGGGCAGGCTGGCATTGCGGATGACTAGGTCCATGCGGACACTCCTTCGGTTGACTACGGTATCTGGCGCTTCCAGTGCATTGTCAGCTTATCGCTTCAAGGATGCTGCAGTGCAAGAATATAGTCACTGGCAAAAGCGTAGCCATAGATTCCCTGACAACGCTTTGCGCGCGCGCAAACTTCCGGCAAATGCTGCCGGGCGCCTAAATGCGGCAAGCCTGCGGCGCACGCCCTTGAGAAAATAGCTTTCAACTAACTCGAATCACCGCTAGAATATCCATATTGCGTTGCATCATAAACAGTCTATTCGCGCGCTACCCACTTTACAAAACGCGGCCAACTCTGGTTTTCGGGATTTTGCAGAGCGTTTTGCCAGCATTTTAATCCGTACAAAGGAGTAAATATGTTTCCGCTTCCTGAACAATTTTCCAGCGCCGCCAAGTCGCAACTGGAAAGCCAGTTGCAAATCTTCAGCACCCTGACCAGCAAAGTCTTTGAAAGCGCCGAGAAAATCATCGCGCTGAACCTGAACGCCGGCAAGGCCGCCATCTCGCAGACGGCGGAAACGGCGCAGCACCTGCTGGAAACGCAGGACCCGCGCGACTTCTTCAGCTACAGCAGCAGCCAGGCGCAGCCGAACATCGAGAGCGTGCTGGCCTACAGCCGCCAGCTGTTTGGCATCGCCTCGAGCACCCAGGCTGAATTGCTGGCTTCAGCCAAGGACCGCCTCGATGCGGCCGCCCCTGTTGCCGCACCCGCCCCAGCTCCTGTCGCTGCCGCACCGGCACCTGCCGCTCCCCTTGCTGCGCCAGCGCCAGCAGCGGCGCCAGCGCCCGTTGCCGCCAAGCCTGCCGAAGTGGCCAAGCCCGTCGCCAAGGCGGCGCCCGCGCCTGCCCCTGTCGCCGCACCGGCAGCCAAGCCAGCGGCAGCGCCTGCCAAGGTTGCCGAGAAGGTTGCCGACAAGCCAGCAGTGAAAGCCGTGGAAGTCAAGCCGGCGGCCAAGCCTGCACCTGCGCCAGCGAAAGCCGCCGCGCCAGCACCGGCCAAACCGGCCGCCAAACCAGTTCCGTCGAGCAAACCGGCCGCCAAGCCGGCCAGTGCCGCCGGCAAGACCGTGGCCAAGGCCGCCGTCAAGCACGCGCCAGCGCCAGCCGCCAAGCCGGCAGCCAAGGTTGCGCCCAAGGGCACGCCATCGAAACAGCTCGACATGCTGGGCGGTGGCAAAGGCAGCGGCAGCGGCCGCAAGTAAGCCTCGCGCACGCCACTGACGCAGCAAAACAACGGGCTACGGCCCGTTTTTTGCGTGCCCGTCCACAGCGCGCTTTTCCGCCTTGTTGTATCCTACGCGTACTTTCCGTCCGCGTGCCCGTCCTTCCGCCCCGCGACACCCCATTACTAAAAACAAAAGGTAACCATGAGTTTATCGAGGCTCATCGCCGGCTTCGTGCGTCAGCATTGGCCGGCGTATGCCGCCGCTGCCGTCATGCTGACAGGCGTGGCAACACTGACCGTCTGGATCCCGCGCCGCGTGGGCGCCATCATCGACGCACTGGCCGCGCACCGCATGACGGCGGCCGAACTGTGGCTTGAGCTGCTGACCCTGCTCGCCGTCGGCGTCGTCATCTACTTCCTGCGCGTGGGCTGGCGCATCACCCTGTTCAAGGCCGCCTACCAGCTGGGCGTGATGCTGCGCACGCGCTTCTACACACGCATGTCGCAGCAGGGCGCGTCGTTCTACCAGAACCAGCGCACGGGCGACCTGATGGCGCTGGCGACGAACGACATCGACGCCATCGAAATGGCCGCCGGCGAAGCCATGCTGGCCGGCTTCGACGGCACTTTGACCTTGCTGATGGTGCTCGGCATCATGCTGCTGGGCGTGGACTGGCGTCTGGCCTGCATCGCCCTCCTGCCCTTCCCGTTGATGGGACTGGCCTTCTGGCGCATCTCCAGCCATATCCACACGGCGTCGACGGATTCCTTAAAACGCTTTTCGGCGCTGAACGACCATGTGCAAGAGTCCTTGTCGGGCGTGCGCACCTTGCGCGCGCTGGGCCTGGAAGAGCGCAGCAGCAAGCAGTTCTCCACCCTGGCCGGCCACGCGGCCAACGCCAGCCTGACGGCGCAGCGCTGGGAAGCGGCGTATGAACCGGCCGTCGGCCTGACCCTGACGGCCGCCACGGCGCTGACCCTGGGCCTGGGCGGCTACCTCGTGTGGCAAGACCAGCTGACCATCGGCGCGCTGACGAGCTTTTCCATGTACCTGGGCCAGCTGATCTGGCCCATGTTCGCCGCCGGCTGGGTACTCTCGTTGATCGAACGGGGCCGCGCCGCCTGGCAGCGCTTGCAACCCATGTTAGACGCGCCGCTGGCCATCGACGACCACGGAACGATCGATACGCTGACGCCCGGCCCCCTGCAATTGCAGGACATTGGCTTTGCCTACGCGGGCCAGACGGCGCCCGCGCTGTCGGGCATCTCGCTGCGTTTGCAACCGGGCCAGACCCTGGGTTTGGTCGGCCCGACGGGCAGCGGCAAGTCGACCCTGCTGCGCGTGCTGCTGCGCCAGGTGACGCCGCAATCAGGTCAAGCCACGTGGAACGGCCAGGCGCTCGACGCCTACACCCTGCACGCGCTGCGCGCTGCCATCAGCTGGGTGCCGCAGGAATCGTTTTTGTTCTCCGCCACCATCGCCGACAATATCGCCCTGGCCCGCCCCGGCGCCACGCGCGAGGAAGTGGAGCGGGCGGCGCAGCTGGCCGACATCCATGCCGATATTTTGCAGTTCCCCGAAGGCTATGCCACCCACGTGGGCGAAAAGGGCATCACCCTGTCCGGCGGGCAGCGCCAGCGCGTGGCGATTGCCCGCGCCCTGCTGGCCGACAACGGCTTGCTGCTGCTCGATGACGCGCTGTCCGCCGTCGACACGGGTACGGAAACGCGCATCCTGCAGCACCTGGAAGAACTGCGCGCGCGCCGTCCCGAGCGCAGCGCCATCATCGCCAGCCACCGCCTGAGCGCCGTCGTCAACGCCGACCTGATTTTGGTCCTGCGCGACGGCCATGTCACGGAAACGGGCAACCACGACGCGCTGATGCAGCGCGACGGCTGGTATGCCAGCCAGTGGCGCTATCAACAACTGGAAGCCAGCCTCGATGCCATCTAAGACCGACCAAGCCAACGCCACGCAATCCGTGCGCCGCCAGGCCGCGCAAGCCATCGGCCTGCTGCGCCGCGCCGCCGCGCCCGACCTGCGCCATTTATACTGGGCCACGTTCTGGCTGATCCTAGCCGCCGCGCTGGAAGTGACGGGCCCGATCCTGGGCAAGGCCCTGATCGACCAGCACCTGCTGCCGCGCAACCTGGACTGGACGCGCATGTCATTGCTGCTGGGCGGCTGCCTGCTGACGGGCTGGGTCGCTTCCGGCCTGCGCTATTTGCAGCTGGTGCGCCTGTCCGGCCTGGCCATGCGCTCGGTGCAGCGCCTGCGCGAAACCGTCTACCAGCACGTGCTGCGCCTGCCGATGAGTTTTTTCGACCGCGCCATCACGGGCCAGCTGGTCAGCCGGGTCACCAACGACACGGAGGCGGTGAAATCGCTGTACGTGCAGGTGCTATTCGTCATCCTCGACAGCTCCATCGTCCTGGTCGGCACCATGGCCGCCATGGCCTTCCTCGACTGGCGCTTGATGCTGATCGTGCTGGCCCTGCTGCCGGCCGTGCTGGTCATCGTCTTCCTGTACCAGCGCTGGAGCGCGCCGGCCGTGACGCGCGCGCGCGCCCTGCGCAGCGAGATCAACGGGCAAATCGCCGAATCGATCGGCGGCATGAGCGTGCTGCAGGCGAATAACGCGGAAAAGCGCTTCGGCGCGCGCTTCACGGGCATCAACCAGGACCACTACACGGCGCGCATGCAGGAATTGCGCGCCAACGCCTGGCTGCTGCGCCCCGCGCTCGACATGCTCAATATCGTGCTGCTGGCCGTCGTCATCTTCAGCTTCGGCCGGCGCGAGATGGGCGCCGTGGAAGTGGGCGTGCTGTACGCGTTCATCAGCTACATCGCGCGCGTAATTGAGCCGCTGATCCAGATCACCATGCAATTCAGCCAGCTGCAGCAGTCGGTGGTGGCGACGGCGCGCGTCTCGGCCCTGCTGGACGAAGCGCAGGCGCTCGAACATGCGCAGGGCAGGGAAACACCTGCCCTGCGGCAGGCGAAAGCGGACAGCGGCCTGCCCGCCGTGGACATCCAGAACCTGACGTTCGCCTACGTGGAAAACCAGCCCGTGCTGCACGACCTGTCGCTGTCGATCCCGCAAGGAGCGTTCTTCGGCATCGTCGGCCACACGGGCAGCGGCAAGTCGACCTTGCTCTCCTTGCTGCTGCGCTTTTACCCCGTCACGCAGGGCAGCATCGCCATCAATGGCGTCGCCCTCGACAGCATCGACAACGAGCACTTCCGCGCCGACGTGGGCCTGGTGCCGCAAGACCCCTTCCTGCTGGCCGCCTCGGCGCGCGAAAACATCGACATGGGCCGCGGCTATACGCAGCAGCAGATCGAGACGGCCGCGCGCGCCGCGCATGCGCACGACTTCATCGCCGCGCTGGAACACGGCTACGACACGCCCCTGGGCGAAGGCGGCTCGCGCCTGTCGTCGGGGCAGAAGCAGCTGATCGCGATTGCCCGCGCGCTGGCCGGCCAGCCGCGCATCTTGCTGCTCGACGAAGCGACGTCGCGCATCGATAGCCAGACGGAGCAGATCGTGCAGCTGGCCCTCAACGAGCTGCGCGGCAAGGTGACCATCATCGCCATCGCCCACCGCCTGTCGACCATCCGCGAAGCCGACCGTATCATCGTGCTGAACCATGGCCGCATCACGGAAGCGGGGCCGCACGACGCCCTGATGCAGATCGAAGGCGGCCTGTACCAGCGCCTGTACCTGCTGCAGCAGCTGGCGCAGTAAGGCTGCCTTGTCAATGCCTGCCGTGTGCACTTTCGCAAATTTCTGCGCACCGCATGATATTTCTTGATTGCAACAGAATATAATCTGTTACAGACAGGTGGTCATTGCGGGAGCGGGACGTTGGCAGGCAGACAGAGACGGGCATCATGGCGAAAGGCGCATTGGCTGCTGGTACTGGCCTGCATGCTGCCGCCCGCCGCCCATGCCCAGGTCAGCAAGCTGGAGCAGCATATTGCCGCCGTGCGCGAAGATGGCCGCTTCGTGCCCGCGCGCGCCCTGCAGCGCCTGCAGGAGGTGGAAACGCAGGCGCGCAGCGCGCCCCTGCCCGTGCGCGCGGAATTCCTGACACAGTTAAGTACCGTCCGCATGCGCCTGGGGCAGAACGACCTCGCCATGCAGCTGGCCGAAGAGCTGATCGCCTACGCCCGCCTGAACAAGAGCGACGTGGCGCTGGCGAAAGGCATGCTCTGCAAGGCCTATGTCACGTTCGCCATGAACGAGCGCCGCGCCTCGCACCTGCTGGCTTTCGAGGCGGAACGCATCGCCAACCGCACGGACGACTTGCCCGTGCGCGTGCAGGCCACCATCAGCGCGGGCCAGTCGTGGGCCGAGGAAGGCAATTTCCCGTTTGCGCTGGCCAAGCTGCAGGCGGCCGTCGACCTGGCGCGCCAGAGCAATTCCCCTTCCAGCCTGGCCGCCGCCCTGAATGCCCTCACCCTGCTGTACACGCAGATGCGCGAATACGACAAGGGCTTCGAGGTACTCGACGAATTGCTGGCCGTGTCAGGCACGCTGGCATCGCCAGGCCGCATGGCGCAGGCGAAGAATACGGAATACGGGCTGGCGCTCGACGCGCAGCAGCCGCAGCGGGGCCAGCGCGCCCTGCTGGCGGCCCTGGCGCTGGAACGCCAGCTGGGCGCGCGCGGCATGGTGGCCGTGACCCTCGTCAATCTGTCGGACAGCTACCTGAAAGAAGGCGATTACGCGCGCGCCCTGCGCTATGCGAATGAAGCCATCACGGCGGCGCGCCTGGTCAACAATGAACAGGTGGAGGCGACGGCGCGCCTGAACATCGGCCAGGCGCTGATCGGCCAGGGACGCTTGCAGGAAGGCAAGCAAAGCGTGGCCACGGGCCTGGCCTACTACGAACGCACGGCCAACCAGCCGGACATGCAGGCCGTGCTGCTGGAATACGGCATGGCGCTGGAAAAGGCGGGCGACATGCGCGGCGCCGTGACGGCCTACCACCGCGAACGGGGCATCTCGAACCAGCTGTTCGAAAAGCAGCGGCAAAAGGCCGTGTATGAGCTGCAAGAAAAGTATGAGGCGGAAAAGAAGCAGCGCCAGATCGAGCTGCTGAGCCGCGAGAATCAGCTCAAGAGCACGGAAATCGACAACCGCCGCCTGCAGCAGCGCGTGTGGTGGCTGCTGGCGCTGGTACTGGCCATGGCGTCCGTCATCGTCGGCTTGCTGTACCGCAAGGTGCGCCACGCGAACGTGCAGCTGAAGGTGAAAAACCAGGAACTCAAGCGCCAGAGTTCGCGCGACCCGCTGACGTCCCTGTACAACCGCCGCCATTTCCAGGAATTCATGCGCAGCCATGCGGGCAAGCCGCAGCCATCCTATGGCGGCGCCGATGTCGTCGGTGCGCTGTTCCTGCTCGACGTCGACCATTTCAAGCACATCAACGACCGTTACGGCCATGCGGCGGGCGACCTTGTGCTGACGACGATCGCCGAAACCTTGCACGAGGTGTTGCGCGAAACGGACATGATCGTGCGCTGGGGCGGCGAGGAATTCCTCGCCTTCCTGCCGGCCGTCGCACGCGACGGGCTCGACGATATTGCGCGGCGCATCCTCAACGGCATGGCAGCGCAAAACATCCACTACCAGGGACAAACCATCCAGGTGCACGTGTCCGTGGGCTTTGCGCCCTATCCGCTGGCGCCGCTGGGACGGCCGCTCACGTGGGAGCGCAGCGTCAACCTGATCGACATGGCGCTCTACCTGGCCAAGGCGCACGGGCGCAACCGGGCGTATGGCTTGCGCGGTTTTCAGCAGGTGGAAAGAACGACCCTGGAAGCGGTGGAGCAAGACCTGGAACGCGCGTGGCGCGACGGCTTTGTCGATTTGAGCGTGGTGCTGGGGGGAACGGACGGGATGGAAAAGACGGTGACGCAAGCAAACCAGGCCAGCGATGGCGTCGCCGCAGCTGCCATCACCTGACGGCAACTGCGGGAACCGGGCCGGCGCTGGCCGGCCCTGGCGAGATTACTTGTGCGCGGCGTCCTGCATCTTTTCGCCGGCTTTTTCCACTTTCTTGCCGACGGCATCGGCCGCTTCGCTCATTTTCTTGTCGGCGTCAGCGGCGACCTGATCCATCTTGGCGCCCGTATCGGCAGCGGCCTGGCTCACGGCAGCGTCGGCTTTGGTAGCAGCGGCCTTGATGTCGGCTTCAGCCTTGGCGGCGGCCGCATCGATTTTCTGGCCAGCTTGTTCAGCAGGACCGGCAGCGACATCATCCTTCTTCTGGCAGGCAGCCAGTGCCACAACCATCATCCCGGCGGCGCACACGGTCATCCAATTTTTGCTTACTTTCATGATATTCCCTTTCATTGTTATCAAAAGACACAGATCAGTTTGCAATATACACCGGCCTAAAATTTTCTAGCGTTCGCTAACGCACATAAAAACACGCTTTTGTGGCGTAGTTGTAAGCAATGGTATCTTGATATTTTTCACGGCGTCTTTCCCGCCAAGCGGGCATGACAGGGACACTGCTTTGCGCTACTGGCCCTGGACCGGGGCCGCATCCAGCAACGAACGTTCGAGCAATTGCGACAGCGCCGTACGCAGCGTCTGCGTGCGCGCCGCCAGTTCCGGCCGCTTGTAGCGCTCGGCGGCGATCAGGCTGTTTTCCAGGCAGACCCGGTCGCTCCTGGCCAGGCAGGCGTCGGCCAGGTCGAGCTGGGCGCTGGCTTGCGCCACCTTCACCCTGGCGTCGAGTTCCAGAGTGTCGGGATCGTCGCCCCAGCGTTTCACGTAGATGGCCAGGCGCGTGGCGGCCAGCTCCGGCTTGCCCGCGTCCAGCGCCTGGTTGACGCTGCCCTGCAGCGCCAGCCACGCCTGCGAGCGCTGCTGTTGCTTGTCGCAGGTCGCCGCGGACTTGGTGATGCTCGCCTGCAAGCGCTTGATCTGCGCGGCGGGTGCCTTGGCGCTTTTCAGCACGGCCAGCGCGCTGCGCGCCCCGTCCAGGTCGCACTGCGCCGCCAGCGCAGTGGCGGCCTCGACCTGTTCCGCCACGCTGGCCGGCTTGTTGAAGAACCAGATACCCGTCAGCACCACTGCCGCCGCGATCCACGTGCGCAAGCGTACGGGCGGGCGCGGCGGCGGCACCGAACCCCTGGCGACAGGCTTGGCGGGCGGCGCCTTGGCTGGCGCGGCCGGCGCTGGCGGTGGCGGGGCAGGCTGGGGAGCGGCGACTGTCGGCACTGGCTGCGGCGCAGGAGCGGGCTGAGCCACGGGCACCGGCGGCGGCATGCGCGGCACGGGGGGCGGCGCCACGGTTTTCTCCAGAACAGGCGCTTGCGCCACCTGGCGCGTCCCGCAAAACGGGCAATGCGCCACGCGCAGCGGCAAGGTCCGGCCGCAAGCGGCATTGATGCAAACGTCATTCACTGTTTCAAGCACATTCCAACCTTTTCCTGGAGTCATTCCACTGCGTTCTGCCGCAATATTACCTTACGCAAGCACGGCAACGGCGCACCGGCGCGGTGTTCCATCGCCTTGATACCGATCAAAAAGCATCCGCCGCCGCGGCCTAAGCTGGAAGCACCGGTCAAGGACAAGGAGAACGCCATGTCAGCCCATCTGATCATCGAAGACGGCCAGCCCTGGTGGGACAGCGCCGATATCTGGGTCGTGCCGGGCAATGATCCGAATGGTCCGCCCGGCGCGCCCATCGCCGGCACCAGCAACTACCTGTGGGGCCGCGTGCACAACACGGGCGACAGCGCCTCGAACGGCGTGCGCGTGGATTTTTACTGGGCCGACCCTTCCGGCCAGATCGCCGTCGGCGCCGCCACGCAGGTCGGCTCCGCGTTTGCCGACTTGCCACCGGGCGCCACGCAGGAAGTGCTGTGCCTGGTGCCCTGGATCCCCGTCATCGTCAATGGCGGCCACGAATGCCTGCTGGCCGTTGCCCACGGCCCGGGCGACATCAATCCGCTGCCCGATCCCCTGCCCAACGGTTTTCCCTTTCAGCCCAAACAGCACGAGCAGATCGCCCAGCGCAACGTCACCGTGGTGCTGGCAGCGCGGCGCGCGCAATTGCTGACCATCGCGGTGGCGGCCCTGCCCCGCGCAACGAAAAAAGTGGAACTGCACATTGAGCAGGGCGGCGAGCTGCCCGAGCGCCTGCTGGCCACCCTGGGGCTGGAGCGATGGCAGCCCGCCAAGGAAGCGCGCCTGGTAGCGGGCCTGGCGCGCACGCCCCATTGCAATGGCGATGCGCCCGGCGAGCAAACGCTGGCGCTGGAAGTGCCGCGCGGCCAGGCGCAAGCCGTGTACCTGAGCCTGCGCGCCGAAGCCTTGCCGCCACGCCAGTATGCGCTGCTGCGCGTGCTGGAGAGCCAGGATGGCAAGCTCATGGGCGGCGTCACGTATGTCGTTACCGACCTGGAGAAAGAGCAAGCGCAAGAGCGGCACAGCCCCGAGGAGCAAGCATCATGAGCGATACCCCCCTGCAGGTGCTGACGCGGCCGTTCGCAATCGAGCCCGTCACCAATATCATGCTGCCCGATGGCATCTTCGACAATGCCATCTATGGCTTGCGCATCGCCGCCCACGTCACCAATATGTCCGGCAGCGCCCTGACGAATGTCACCGTGTACCTGGAAAGCGTGGGCGACCCCGGCATCGTGCCCGTGGCGCGCACCTTTTTCTTTGCCAGCATTCCCGCCGGCGCGGCCATGCTGGTCATGTGGGATGCCGACTTCCAGCATGCGGCGCCCGGCAAGCGCCTGGTCAGCTTTGTCGCCAAGGCGGACGGCTACACGCCGCACCGCTCGATCCAGCAGATTTTTGTGTCGCAAACGCGCTTCGACAGCGCCACCAATACCTACACGTGCACGGTTGAGGAAGGCACCCTGGAACTGTCCAAGCCGCAAGGCCACCTGCCGGGCAAGCGCTGGGGCAGTACGGGTAATGATGGAAAAGAGTGCCGCTGCCCGCCCGGCCTGGGACCGATCGTGCCGACCGGCATGACCCTCGTCTGGACGCCGAATCCCGCCTACGCGGGCACGCATGGCGAGCTGCCGTTTTCCGACCCGTGGTGGAAGGTTCTCGCCATCATCATCGCCATTATCGCCGCGCTGGTGGCCATCATTGCTGCCGCGCTCGGTTCAGGCAAGGCCAGCTTCAGCGTAGGCGGCAGTTTCGAGGAAACCGATCCCAGCGTCGATTGCTGCTCGCTCGAAGGGGCCGGCTCGGGCCAGCCCGAATTCACGGTGGCAGGCGTGGCCTCGGCCATCGCCTCGGGCGCCATCGCCGTCGCCTGCTCCGACATCGCGGACCCGTTCTGGCGTGGCCAGGAAGCAACACCACCGGCCGCCGGCGAACTGACCCTGGCCGAGCGCGTGGTGGCGAAATGGGTGCTGCCGGAAGCGCCGAACGCGGGCCTGCCCTACACGGCCGACATCAGCTGGGAATATCAACGCTTCACCACGGGCGCCACCTACCAGCATGCCGTCACCGAAACGCAAGTCAACATCCACGTGGCGGGGCCCGTGGAAACGGATACACCCGCCGTCGTGCAAGCCTACGAACCGCTGTGGATACGCGCCAGCTTCCAGCGCGACAATGGCAATGTCTTCCGCGGCACGGAGCTGTATGCTTTCGTGCTGTTCCAGGCGCCGCAAGGACTGTATTTCGTGGAATCGCTGACCGACGACGGCCTGGGCTTCGACCCGGGCGCCAACGATGGCGTGTACGCAGGCAGCCTGGACTTGAAACGGGCTTACCGCACCCTGCTGCAATATGATCAAAAGGTCTACGGCACCTGGCGAGTCTTCGTTTTCGCCCAGGACGTCAACCTGACCAAGCCCGGCACGCCGCCGGAAATCGCCGCCCAGCACATCGGCGGCATGTTCGTCGCCAGCGCCATCGAAATCACCTTCGACGATACATTACCCTGCCCGCTCAAGGCGCAGGCAAATATCGTCGTGGTGTAGTAAGAAGCGAGGTCAGGCGTAGGTCGGATTAGCGGGGCAAAGCCCCGCGTAATCCGACAACATTGTTGGCTCCCGTACGCACACCACGAGCGACTGAGAAAATGCTCAGGGCTAGGCGCCGCCCCGAAGACAGTACTTCAGTACGGCGAGGGGCAGGCAACAACGCCATGGGCGTTTTATCAACCGCTCCTACACCTTGACGCTTTCAGGCTTGGCAATAAGCGTGCGCGGAATGATATCCGTCGCCGGGCAAGTATCCATCGCCTCCGAATACGCAAGCCAGCGCTGCAGGCTTTCCATGCGGCGTATCGTGATGCCCTTGCCATTGATATAGCCGATCTGCTCGAAATTGGCGGGACTGGTGGTCAGTTTCGATACGGTGGGCGCATTGTCGACCAGGCGGTCGTAGGCCTTGCGCGCCTTGTGCTCCCACTTGGCCAGCACGGGGTCGTCAAAGCGGTTGCTTTCAAAATACACGGTGATGGTGCGGTCGTGGTTGGCAAAGCCGACGATGGCAGCACCCTTGCGTATGGTCAACAGGACATCTTCCTTGACGCCCGTGACGGGAACGAAGACGGCGGCGCGCCCATCCGTATCCGGCCGCTCCATGGGAATATCTTGTCCGATTATGCTCATCACATCACACTCTTAATCATTGCCTGCTGGCTTGTTGTCCCTGCATCACTGAAAGCGGACTCCCTGCGCATGCGTGCGTTTGACGCTGCGCCGGGCCGCTGCCAGGCTGTGTTTATCAAATAATACATTGCCGTAAAGCACTACACAAGATAATCAGCGGCATGGCGGCCGCCCGTCCTGCGCCGGATGGGGAATGGTGGCGTCCCGGGCAATCGCCTTATAATGCTGCGATTACTTCCCGTCCCCCACCTTCGCACCATGACGCTTCCCGAGAATGACACCAGCCGGCTCGACGCCATCAGCGCCGCCGCCACCGAAGTGGCCGCACAAAACGTGGCCGACTTGCTGGCCATGGCCATCTGCCACCGCCCGGACGAACCGGCCCTGATCGTCTGCGACAAGCGCAGCTGGCTCAACGTCGTCCTGACGGAAGCGTATCGCCAGGCCTTGCCGGACGCGACCTTCATCGATTTCGACGAGGTCACGCCCGAGGCCGTGCTGGCCGCGTTTGCCGACCTGCCGGCCGGCAGCCTCGTCGTGCTGATCCAGTCGACCAGCTTCCGCCTGGAAGCGTTCCGCATCCGCATCGAACTGTTCAAGCGGGGCCTGAAAGTCATCGAGCACGTGCACCTGTCGCGCATGCCCGGCGTGCAGGGGTTGCACTACATCGCCTCGCTGGCCTACGACCCCGCCTACTATCGCGGCGTCGGCCATGCGCTGAAGGCGCGCATCGACGTCGCCCGCCACGGCATGGTCGACAGCGGCGGCGAGCAGCTGGTCTTTGCTTCGCCGTTCGAATCGGCCAAGCTCAATATCGGCGACTACAGCGGCATGAACAATATCGGCGGCCAGTTCCCCCTGGGCGAAGTGTTTACGGAAGCGCAGGACCTGGAAGCGGTGAACGGGCGCGTGCGCATTTTCGTTTTTGGCGACACGCACTTCATGGTCAACCGCCCCGACACGCCGATCACCCTGATCATCGACAAGGGCAGAGTCACGGGCACGGAAAACGCCACGCCGGAATTTACCGCCATGCTGGAGATCATCCGCGCGCACGAAGGCGAAGTGTGGGTGCGCGAGCTGGGCTTCGGCATGAACCGCGCCTTTTCGCGCGAACAGCTGGTCAACGACATCGGCACGTATGAGCGCATGTGCGGCATCCATCTGTCGCTGGGCGCCAAGCACGGCGTCTACACGAAACCGCAATTCAAGCGCAAGGATGCGCGCTACCACGTCGACATCTTCGCCGTCACCGAGGCCGTCTACCTGGACGATGAGCGCGTGTACGCAGATGGCGCGTGGACGGTGGAGCCGGTCGCTTTCAATTGAACCTCAGCTGAAAAAACCTGCCGCTTCCAGCTCGCGGTCCCATGGCGGCACGGGCTGGTATTCGGCCACGAGGAAATCGATCAGCGCGCGCACCTTGGGCGATGGCTGGCGGCTGGCCGGATACAGGGCGCTCAAGTGATTCAAGGGCAGTTCCCAGTCCGTCAGCACGGGCACCAGGCTGCCATCGAGCAGGTTGCGCCAGGCGAGGAAGGTGGTGCTGTAGACGATGCCGAGCCCCCGCTGCGCCGCCTGGTGCAGCACCAGGCCGTTATTCGCCGTAAACCCCGCCTGCACGCGCACGCTCACTTCCTCGCGCGACTCACCTTCTCCACGCTGGAAATGCCAGTTCGTGCCATCGGTCAGGTGACTGAAATGCAGGCACTGGTGCTGCAACAGCTCTTGCGGCGTGCGCGGCACGCCCCATTGCGCCAGGTAGGCGGGGCTGGCGCACAGCACGGCGCGGCACGGCGCCAAAGGCCGCATGGCCAGCGCGCTGCTGTCCGGGATGCCGCCCACGCGGATGGTCAAATCAAAACCGTGGCGTATCGGGTCGAGCAGGGCGTCGTCGACAAACAACTCGGCTTGCACCTGCGGGTGCAGCAGGCTGAAACGGGCAACGGCGTCGGCCAGCCACGCGCTGCCGAAACTCGACGGCGCCTGGATGCGCAGCGGCCCGGCCAGCTCCGCCCCCGCTCCCGCCTGCGCCACGTGCGCCACCATGCGCGCCGCTTCCTGCGCCTGGCTGACGGTGGCCATGCACGGCGCCAGGTAGGCGCGGCCCGCGTCCGTCAAGCTTACTTCGCGCGTGGAGCGGTGCAGCAGGCGTGCATGCAGGCGTTCTTCCAGCTGCATGATGGTCTTGCTGACCATGGCGCGCGTCAGGCCCAGGCGCTGGCCGGCCACCGTAAAGCTGCGCTGGCGCGCCACTTCGACAAAGATTTCCATCGCTTTTAGTTGATCCATGTCAAAGATTGTCTTCTCTTTGGCGACAATCTGTCAACCGCTGGGCGATTGTTTGCCGCCCTCGCCCATCCTACAATGGCGCTTTCCATAGACCTTCCGGAGCCGCCGCCATGCTAACGATCGAACAACAAGAACAGTATCAACGTGACGGCTACATCATCCTGCCCGATTTCAAGGGTGCGGACGACATCGCCGCCCTGCGCGCGCGCGCCGAGCAGATTGTCAACGAATTCGATCCCAGCGTCAGCCAGTCGATCTTCACCACGCGCGACCAGGCAAAAAACACCAACGATTATTTTCTCGCTTCCGACAACACCATCCGCTGCTTCTTCGAAGAAGAAGCGTTCGGTCCGGACGGTCAATTGAAGCAGGCGAAATCCCTGTCGATCAACAAGATCGGCCACGCCATGCATGACCTGGATCCCGTCTTCCGCAGCTTTTCGGCAGATCCGAAACTGGCAGCAGTGGCGCGTGACCTGGGTCTGGCGGATGCGCAGGTGTGGCAATCGATGTACATCTTCAAGCAGCCCGGCATCGGCGGCGAAGTGCGCTGGCACCAGGACGCCACGTATTTCGAGACCACGCCCATCAGCGTGACCACCTTCTGGTTCGCGCTGGAAGACGCGACCCTGGACAACGGCTGCCTGTGGGCCGAACCGGGCGGCCACCGCGGCCCCCTGCGCGAACGCTTCATCCGCAACGGCGACGCCGTGCGCGTGGAAAAACTCGACGCCACGCCATGGCCCGACGACAGCACGGCCGTGCCCTTGGAAGTCAAGGCGGGCGCCCTCGTCTGCTTCCACGGCTTGCTGCCCCACTACAGCGCGCCAAACCGCTCGCCCGTCTCGCGCCACGCCTACACCTTGCACGCCACCGACGGCCAGACCGAATATGCTGCCCACAACTGGATACAGCGCGACGACTCCTTCCCCGTGCGGGGCTTCGTCTGATGCGCATCGAGGTTTTCGCCGCCCACTGGGGCAATAACGCGCTGCCGCCCGACGTCTTCATCGACAAAGTGCTGGCGGCCGGTTTCGACGGCATCGAGATGTCGCTGCCGCTGGACGCCGCCCTGCGCGAGGAATGGACGGACCGCATCGCCAAGGCGGGACTGCAGCTGATCGCCGCGCAGTGGGAAACCGTCTTCCACAGCGACTTCGAGCTGCACCGCGCCGCCCTGGCAGAACTGCTGGACAACGCCTGCCTGGCGCGTCCCGTGCTGGTCAACACGCACACGGGCAAGGATTACTACAGCCAGGCGCAAAACGCGGAATTGATCGACCTGGCCGCCGCCATCTCGGCAAAACACGGCGTGCCCATCGTGCATGAAATCCACCGCAGCCGTTTTTCCGGCCACCCGATGCTGCTGCTGCCGTATCTGCAGCACTATCCCGAGCTGCCATTGACGGCCGACCTGTCGCACTGGTGCTGCGCCTGCGAGTCCTTGCTGGAAGACCAGCCGCACACGCTGGCGCAAGTGCTGCCGCTGGTGCGCCACGTGCATGCGCGCGTGGGCCATGCACAAGGTCCGCAAGTAGCCGACTTCCGCGCGCCGGAAGCAAAACCGGCGCTCGACGCCCACCTGGCCTGGTGGGATGCCATCGTCGCCCTGCGCCGCGCGGCTGGCGCCGAGCGCATGACGTTCACGCCGGAATTCGGTCCCGCGCCGTACACGCAAACCTTGCCATACACGCAGCAGCCCGTGAGCGACGCGTGGGAACAGAACGTGGCGATGCTGCAGCTTTTACGCCAGCGCTATCCGGCGGAGTAAGGAAACTACGGAAGCTGCGCAAAATTGGCCTGCACAAAATCGATGAAGGTGCGCAGCGGCGCGGGCAGGTGGCGCCGGCCCGCATAGTATAAAAACGGGCCGGGAAAGGGCATCGCCCAGTCTTCCAGCACGGGCTGCAGCTGGCCCGCATCGATATATGGCTGCAGCCACTCTTCAAACAGATACACGAGGCCATGGCCGGCGACGGCCATGCTGACCGCAAAATCAGCCGCCGTCGGCGTGACGATCACGGGGCCGTCCGGCTCCACGCTCACTTTTTGCCCGTCCCGTTCGAACTCCCACGGTGGCACCGCGCCACTGAGGAATTTCCCCAGCAGGCAGGCGTGCTGGAGCAGGTCGCGCGGATGCACGGGCACGCCGCGCTGCGCCAGGTAGGACGGCGCGCCCGCCACCGCGAAGCGCTGCGTGCGCGGGCCGATCGGGATGGCGATCATGTCCTGCTCCAGCCTTTCGCCATAACGGATGCCCGCGTCGCAACCGCTGGCGACGACATCGACAAAATTATTATCGACCACCAGCTCGACCCTGATCTGCGGATAGGCGCGCAGGAACTGGTCGACCATGGGCTGCAGGAAGAAGCGCGCCGCGTTGACCGGCACGTTCAGGCGCAAGGTGCCGCGCGGGCTGTCGCGCAAGTCGTTCAGCACATCGAGCGCGCTGCTCACTTCCTCAAGCGCCGGGCGCAAGCGCGTCAGCAGCAGCGCACCGGCCGCCGTCGGCGTGACGCTGCGCGTCGTGCGTTCCAGCAGGCGGATGCCCAGTTGCTGCTCCAGCCGGCGCAGCGCCTCGCTCATGGCGGACGCGGACTGGCCGCTGGCGCGCGCGGCCTGGCGAAAACCCTGGTGCCGGGCCACCAGGGCAAAGGCGGCCAGGTCGGCCATGGAAGGGTTGTCTGCATGCATGGGAGATAGCTTTCATTGTGCGGAAATGAGTACAGCCTGTGCCGGATTGACCCGATTATCATACAGCGCAATCGGCCTTACGATGGTGGCTCCCTTACTCGACCACCACACAGGAGCTGCCATGCACACCTATTCCCCCGCCCGCGACCAATTCACGCCCGCCCGTTGCGACATCGCCTTCACCCGCCTCGGCTACGGCGCCATGCAACTGGCCGGCCCACACGTCTGGGGGCCGCCGAAAGACCGCGCCGCCGCCGTCGCCGTGCTGCGCGAAGCCATCGAACTGGGCGTCAACCATATCGACACCTCGGACTTTTACGGCCCGCACGTCACCAACCAGATCATCCGCGAAGCGCTGCATCCTTATCGTGACGGTTTGACCATCGTCACCAAGATCGGCTTCGTGCGCGGCGCCGACCAGTCATGGCTGCCGGCCGCATCGCCACAGCAATTGCGCGACGCCGTGCACGACAACCTGCGCAACCTGGGCTTGGACGTGCTCGACGTGGTCAACCTGCGCGCACCGGGCATGGCCGGCCCGGACGGCTCGTCGCTTGCCGAACCGCTGGCCGCATTGGTACAGCTGCAGCGCGAAGGCCTGGTGCGCCATATCGGCCTGTCCAATGTCGATGCGGGCCAGGTGGCCGAGGCACAGCGCATCAGCCCCATCGTCTGCGTGCAGAACCACTACAACCTGGCGCACCGCGCGGACGATGCGCTGATCGATACCCTGGCCGCGCAAGGCATCGCCTATGTGCCCTTCTTTCCCCTCGGTGGCTTCTCGCCGCTGCAGTCCGACACCCTGAACCAGGTGGCGGCCACCATGCAAGCGACGCCGTTGCAGGTGGCGCTGGCCTGGCTGCTGCAGCGCGCGCCGAACATGCTGGTCATTCCCGGCACCTCGTCGGTGGCGCATCTGCGCGAAAACGTCGCGGCCGGCGCGCTCACTCTCGATGCACAGGCGCTGGAAGCATTGAGGTCGCTTGCAACTAAGTAGCGCACTATATATACTGTGCCCATGGATACCACTACCGCTCCCAACCCCTTGCACCAGGTGCCGCGCCTGGATGGCCAGCTGTGCTTTGCGCTGTACTCGACCTCGCTTGCCATGAACAAGCTGTACCGCAAGCTGCTGCGCAAGCTCGGCCTCACCTATTCGCAGTACCTGGTGATGATGGTGCTGTGGGAACGCGACGGCTTGACGGTGTCGGAAGTGGGCGAGCGCCTGTTCCTCGACTCGGCCACCCTGACGCCCTTGCTCAAGCGCATGGAGCAATCGGGTTTGCTGACGCGCACGCGCGCCGCCAGCGACGAGCGCCAGGTCATCATTTCCCTCACGCAGCAGGGCGACCAGTTGCGCCACGAAGCGGCCCTGCTGCCCGAAGCGATCCTGACGGCCAGCCACTGCAGCGTGGAGCAGGTTGTGGACATGAAACAACAGCTGAACCAGTTGCGCGACAGCCTGATGAAAAGTGAGTAAAAGCCCCGCTTTCCCGAGCAAAATCAGGTAAAGCATTGCCTCGACGGCGCCAGGCAAAAGCTGGCGCAAAATCCACCTTTCTTTATTACAAATCGATACATGGATGGCCTCACCCTGCGTATAGAATAGTTGCCACTATTTCCTTACAACAACATCAGGGTGAATATGCGCATACCTTTCGGCTCCGTAGCCTCGCTGGCTCTCTGCTTTACCGTGTCGGCCTTCGCTGCCGAGCCCTTCGACGACAAGTTCCGCCAGCTCGAAGAGGTGTTGCCCACCCCGAATATCTACCGCACCGCCTCCGGCGCGCCTGGCCACGCCTACTGGCAGCAGCGCGCCGACTACACGATCCGCGCCACCCTCGATGAAGCCAAGCGCGAAATCGCCGGCAGCGGCACCATCACCTACCATAACCAGTCGCCCGACACCCTCGGCTACCTGTGGGTGCAGCTGGACCAGAATATCTACAAGCCAGATTCCGATGCGCGCCGCATGGCCACGGCACCGTCGCGCCAGGCGTGGGCCAGGACGGCGGGCGAAGACACCATGAAATTCGAAGGCTTGCGCGGCATCCTGGCGCGCGGCGACTTCCAGGGCGGCTTCCATATCCGCGCCTTGAAAGGTGCCGATGGCCAGCCGTTGAAATATGTTGTGAACCGCACCATGATGCGCATCGACTTGCCGCAGCCATTGAAACCGGGCCAGGATTTCGTCTTCCAGATCGACTGGGATTACCACATCAACGAACAGAAGGTGCTGGGCGGGCGGGCCGGCTATGAAGTCTTCGACGACAAGAACGCCCTGTTCGAAGTGGCGCAGTGGTTCCCGCGCATGGCGGCCTATTACGACGCGGCCGGCTGGCAGCACAAGCAGTTCCTCGGCTCGGGCGAATTCACGCTGGAGTTTGGCGACTACGACGTGCAGCTGACGGTGCCCGCCGACCATATCGTCGCCTCCACGGGCCAGCTGCAAAACCCGCAGGACGTGCTGTCGTCCGCACAGCGCGAGCGCCTGGAAAAAGCGCGCAGCAGCGACAAGCCCGTCGTCATCGTCACGCAAAAGGAAGCGGAAGCGGCCGAGAAAACAGTGAGCCGCGCGCAAAAGACGTGGCACTTCAAGGCGGCCAACGTGCGCGACTTCGCCTGGGCCTCGAGCCGCAAGTTCATCTGGGATGCGCAGGGCTACAAGCAGGGCGGCAGCGATGTGATGGCCATGTCCTACTACCCGAAAGAAGGCAATCCGCTGTGGGAAAAGTACAGCACGCAAGCCATCGTGCACACGATTGAACAGTACAACAAGTACAGCATAGCCTACCCGTATCCGACGGCCATTTCCGTCAACGGCCCCGTGGGCGGCATGGAGTATCCGATGATCTCGTTCAACGGCCCCCGTCCCGTCAAAGATAAAAAGACGGGCGAGCTGACCTACTCGAAGCGCACCAAGTATGGCCTGATCGGCGTGATCATCCACGAGGTGGGCCACAACTACTACCCGATGATCATCAACTCGGACGAGCGCCAGTGGACGTGGATGGACGAAGGCCTCAACACCTTCGTGCAATACCTGGCACAGCAGGCGTGGGAAGAAAACTATCCGGCTTCGCGCGGCGAGCCACGCGAAATCGTCGACTACATGCGTAGCCGGGACCAGGTGCCCATCATGACCAATTCCGAGTCCTTGCTGCAGTTCGGTAACAACGCCTACGCCAAGCCGGCGGCGGGACTGAACATCCTGCGCGAGACCATCCTCGGGCGCGAACTGTTCGACTACGCCTTCAAGGAATATGCGCAGCGCTGGAAGTTCAAGCGTCCCACGCCGGCCGACTTTTTCCGCACCATGGAAGACGCCTCCGGCACGGACCTCGACTGGTTCTGGCGCGGCTGGTTTTATACCACCGACCCGGTCGACATCAGCATCGACGGCATCAGCGAATACGGCGTGAGCTCGAAAGATCCGGCCACGGAAAAAGCGTGGAAAAAAGCGCAAAAGGAGGCCCAGCCGGAATCCGTCACGAGCCGCGCCAACAAGGGCATGCCGCGCCGGGTCGATGCACATCCGGAACTGAAGGATTTCTACAACCAGCACGACGATTTCACGGTGACAAACAAGGACCGCAATGCCTATGCCGAAGCGCTGGCCAACCTGGAGCCGTGGGAAAAGGACTTGCTGAAACAGGGCAAGCATTTGTACCTGGTCGACCTGTCGAACGTGGGCGGCATGGTCATGCCCCTGATCCTCGAGATCGAACTGAAAAGCGGCAAGAAGTACGTCGAGCGCGTGCCGGCCGAAGTATGGCGCTACTCGCCGAAGAAAATCACCAAGGTCGTCATCACGGATGAACCGATGGTGGGACTGGTGCAGGACCCGTACTGGGAAACGGCCGACATTGACACGAGCAACAATAGCTGGCCGCGCAAGATCACGCCATCGCGCCTGGAGCTGTTCAAGAGCGAGAAGTCGCCCAGGGATAACCTGATGCGCGATTTTCATACGCCGCTGAAAGGCAAGAATGGCGGCTCGGCCAAGGGCGACGAGGCATGAAGCGCTGGCGCGCGCTGGCTTGCGCCTTGCTGGCCTGCGCCAGCATGGCCGCTGGCGCCCACAATTTCCACATGGGCATCGCCGACATCAGTTATAACGCGGCCAGCGGCAGCACGGAAGTGGTGCACACCTACACGGGCCACGACGTCGAGGCGCTGCTGACGAACCTGTACCAGCGCCAGTTCGACCTGGGCCAGGAAGACAGCGAAGCGGCGCTGCGCCGCTACGTCGAAAAACAGTTTTACCTGGTGGGACCGGATGGCAAGCGATTGCGCCTGAACTGGGTCGGCATGAAGGTCAATGCCGACAATGTGGCGATCTTCCAGGAGATCGAACGCACGCGCCTGGCCCCCGCCACGCGCATCCACAATCAGTTGCTGATCGACTTCCTGCCCAGCCAGCGCAATACCCTCAACGTGCAGGACAGCGGCACGATCCAGACGCTGATTTTCGACCGCCAGAACACGGAACTGCCGATCCGTTAAGCCCCACTACATCCATGACGCCACGCTCTTTTCCCCTCCTTCTCGCCGCCCTGTTTTCCGCCACCGCCGCCCATGCCGACGATATCTTCCAGCGCGTGCTGGTCGACGGTTCGCGCCTGAACCAGCTGGGCGTGGCCGATTCGGCCAACGCGGGCAGCGTCACGCAACAGCAGCTCGACGCGCGCACCAGCTACCGGCCCGGCGAATTGCTCGAAGCCGTGCCGGGGCTGATCGCCAGCCAGCATAGCGGCGAGGGCAAGGCCAACCAGTTCTACCTGCGCGGCTTCAACCTCGATCACGGCACGGACTTGCGCACCACCGTCGACGAGATGCCCGTCAACCAGCGCAGCCATGGCCACGGCCAGGGCTGGACGGACCTGAACTTTTTGATCCCCGAACTGGCCATGCGCCTCGATTACAGGAAGGGGCCGTATTCGGCGGCGCAAGGCGATTTTTCCTCGGCCGGCGCGGCGTCCGTCGTCTATGCGAACCGCCTGACGCAGGGCGTCGCCAGCGTGGGCATCGGGCAAAACGGTTTTCGCCGCGCCTTGCTGGCCAATTCCAACGATGCGGGCGACGGCAGCCTGCTGTACGCGCTCGAAGCGCAGCACAACGATGGCCCCTTCACGCAGCCGGACCGCTACCGCAAGCTCAATGGCGTGCTGCGCTACAGCGAAGGCTATGCCAACAACGGTTTCAACGTCACGGCGATGGCGTATGACGCCAGCTGGAATGCCACCGACCAGATTGCGCTACGCGCCGTGCAGGACGGTAGCCTGGGCCGCTTCGACGCCATCGATGCCAGCGACGGCGGCAAGGCGCAGCGCTACAGCCTGTCGGGCGCCTGGCGCCAGACTACGGACGACATGTCGTCCAGGGTCAGCGCGTATGTGATCGCCAACCGCCTGGCCCTGTTCTCGAATTTTACGTATGCGATGGACGATCCCGATAACGGCGACCAGTTCGCCCAGCCCGACCGGCGCGTGACGTCCGGCGTCAACGCCAGCCACACCTGGCACCGCCACACGGACAGGGGCAGCAGCGACACCACCATCGGCCTGCAGCTACAGAACGACAATATCCACAATGGCCTGTACAACACGCGGCAGCGGCAGATCCTGTCGACCACGCGGCAAGACCATATCGTCGAATCGAGCCTCGGCGTGTATGCCGAAAACAGCACGCGCTGGTCGCGCTGGCTGCGCACCGTGGCCGGCCTGCGCGCGGACGCCTACCGCTTCGACGTGCGCAGCGACCGCGCCGCCAATTCAGGCAAGGCCAGCGACCATTTGTTCAGCCCCAGCCTGAGCGTGATCGCCGGACCGTGGCGCGATACGGAAGCGTATTTCAACATCGGCAATGGCTTTCACAGCAACGACGCGCGCGGCACGACGATCACGGTCGATCCGAAGACGGGCGAAGCGGCCGACAAGGTCACGCCCCTGGCGCGCTCGCGGGGACTGGAACTGGGCTTGCGCAGCGCCGCCATCGCCGGCCTGCAAACGTCGCTGTCGCTGTACCGCCTGGACTTCGATTCCGAACTGCTGTTCATCGGCGACGCCGGCGCCACCGAGGCGGGCCGCCCCAGCCGCCGCTACGGCATCGAGTTTTCCAGCTACTACAAGGCGGCCAGCTGGCTGTCGCTGGACCTGGACCTGGCGTATGCGCGCGCGCGTTCGCGCGGCAGCGACCCGGCGGGCGACTTCATCCCCGGCGCCATCGAAGGCGTGGCCCAGCTGGCCATGACGGTGACGCCATCGGGGCCGTGGTCGGGTTCCTTGCGCCTGCGCTACTTCGGCCCGCGCCCGCTGGTGGAAGACAACAGCGTGCGCTCGTCGGCCAGCGTGGGCTTGAACGGGCGCATCGCCTACCGGATCGACAAGACCTTGCGCGTGGAGGTCGAAGGCTACAACCTGGCCAACCGGCGCGACTCGGCCATCGACTATTACTACGCCTCGCGCCTGCCCGGCGAGGCGCAGCCCGTCGACGATATCCACTTCCATCCGGTGGAATCGCGCTCGCTGCGCCTGACCCTGGTAAAGAATTTTTAACTCAACAAGAATAATTCCTGTCGCACTGCACAGGAAACGCCGCGAAGTCGTAGAATGCCAGGCTGGATAAACTGAGACAGGCCGCGTTGCGGCCGCACCGCCATGAGCACTTCCGCACCGATCTTTACCGACCCGTCCCACGTCAAGGAAGCCTTGCGCGATGACGGCTATGCCGTCCTGCGCCCGCAGGACGTGGCCGCACTGGCCGGCTGTCCGCTGGCCGCGCTGCGCGCGCTGGAACCAAGCTGGGATACCCTGGCGCTGGACAATTACCTGAAGGATGGCGGCCGCTATCGCCGCCGGCGCCACTCGTGCTTCGTGCAGGACGGCGAGCGTCTGACGCAGACGGCGCACCGTCCGCACTGGCAGCCGGTGGAATACAACGCCCTGCACGGCGGCATGCACCGCCTGTTCGAACCGGTCGAAGCGGCTATCGTCGCGCAAGCGGCCTGGCAGCAGCTGATCCGCGCGCTGGGCGACGCCTGCTCGCAAGTGAAGGGCAGCCAGCCCTGGTTCATCGAGGCGCACCAGTTCCGCATCGATACGACCGATGGCATCGGCCGGCCCACGCCGGAAGGCGCGCACCGCGATGGCGTCGATTTCGTCGCCGTGCTGCTGATCGGGCGCGAACAGGTCAAGGGCGGCGAGACGCGCATCTTCGAAGCGGACGGCCCCAACGGCAAGCGCTTTACCCTGACCGAACCGTGGTCGCTGCTGCTGCTCGACGACGCTGCCGTGATCCATGAATCGACGCCGATCCAGCCCGTCGGCGACCACGGACACCGCGATACGCTCGTGCTGACCTATCGCGCAGGCCAGTTCCAGGGCGAAAACTGACAAGCGGCCACAGCATTCCCTGTGGCCAAAATAGTTACTTGGAAGTTACTTTTGCAGACCTAAATCCGATATAGTCATACGATGTCGATATTGCGCGCTCACGGCGCCCAGCATCACCACACTGAAATCCTAGGAGAGGTCTGTGGACTCCAACAACCAAATCAAGCCTGACGAAATCGAGATCCTGATCGTCGAGGATAGCCCGACCCAGGCGGAGCGCTTGCGCCGCCTGATCCAGTCACTGCACTACAACGCGCGCGTGGCGGCGAATGGCCAGCTGGCCCTGGCCGCCATCCGCGAGCGCAAGCCGCACCTGGTGCTGTCCGATATCGTCATGCCTGAAATGAATGGCTACGACCTGTGCCGCGCCATCAAGTCCGATCCGACCCTGCGCGACATTCCCGTGATCCTCGTCACCTCGCTCAACGATCCGAAGGACATCATCCGCGGCATCGAGTGCGGCGCCGACAATTTCATCCGCAAGCCCTACGCGGAAGACTACCTGCTCAACCGCATCAGCCACATGCTGATGAACCAGAAGCTGCGCAAGAACCAGAATGTGGAAATCGGCATCGCCCTGTACCTGGGCGACCAGAAGCATTTCATCAATGCGGAACGCCAGCAAATCCTCGACCTGCTGATCTCGACCTATGAGCAGGCGGTGCAGGTCAACGGCGAACTGCAGGCGCGCGAACGCCAGGTGATCGAGCTGAACATGCGCCTGGCGCACCATGCGGCCGAACTGGAGACCATCAACCGTGAAATCGCCCTGAAAAACCTGGAGCTGGCCGAGGCGAGCCGCATGAAGTCCGCCTTCATCGCCAACATGTCGCATGAACTGCGCACGCCGCTCAACGCCATCATCGGGTTTACGGGCGCGCTGCTGATGAAACTGCCCGGCCCCCTGACGTCCGACCAGGACAAGCAGCTCAATACCATCCGCGCCAGCGCGCGCCATCTGCTCTCGCTGATCAACGACATCCTCGACGTGGCCAAGATCGAAGCGGGCAAGCTGACCCTGTCGATCGAACCCGTGCACTGCCAGGAGCTGATGGCCGACGTGGCCGACACCCTGCGCCCTCTGGCCCAGCAAAAGGGCCTGGCGCTGGAACTCGAACTGGGCGAGCCGGGCCAATCTCCCGCCATCATCGACACGGACCGCCGCGCGCTGACGCAAATCCTCATCAACCTGCTCAACAACGCCATCAAGTTCACGGAACAGGGCACGGTGCGCATCAGCCTGTCCCAGCGCGACGAGGACGGCGTGCAGGTGACGGAAATGAGCATCGCCGACAGCGGCGCCGGCATCAAGGAAGAAGACCAGGCCAAGCTGTTCCAGGCTTTCTCTCAGCTCGATTCCACCTCCACGCGCCACGTGGAAGGCGCAGGACTGGGCCTGTACCTGTGCCAGAACCTGGCCAACGCCATCGGCGGCGCCCTGTTCTTCAACAGCGACTACGGCTCCGGCAGCACGTTTACGCTGGCCCTGCGCAGCAAGGCCTGAGCTTCTGTGCGCCGCAACATGGAATACCGGCTTTTTGCCATCGAAAAGAGACCGATACAGTAGTTCTACGGTATTGCACTGCACCATTTTCAGCGCTATAGTAGAACTGTCTCCTCCAATTCGTTCTCCGAACATTGGATTCAGCCCGCGAATACAACCGCGGGCTTTTTTTTTGCCTGCGTTTTTCATTATCTTCATCCTTTCTTAACTAAATCAAGCGGCTTAGTTATATCAATCGTTTGAGATATATGATTAAATCTCCGGCATGATTGAAAAAACCGCCATCCCCACTTCCCACGCCGACGATGGGCGCAAGCCCCGTTCCGACGGCGAACAGTCGCGCGAGCGGCTGCTGCATAGCGCCATCCGCCTGTTCGCCGAACAGGGCTACGCCAAGACCTCCACGCGTGAACTGGCGCAGGCGGCCGGCACCAACGCAGCGGCCATCAGCTATTATTTTGGCGACAAGGCGGGCCTGTACCGCGCCGCCTTTGCGCAGCAGTCAGCCGACCCGCAAGACAATATCGCCCTGTTCGACCAGCCGCATTTCACCCTGCGCCAAAGCCTGGAAGGCTTCTATGCGCAACTGCTCGCCCCCATGCAGCAGGGCGACATCGCGCGCGACTGCATGCGTCTGTGGTGCCGCGAAATGCTCGAACCGACGGGCCTGTGGGCGCGCGAGATCGACCAGAACATCCGTCCCGAACATGAAGCGCTCACGCGCGTGCTGGCGCGCCACCTGGGCGCCCCCGACAACAGCGACGACATGCACCGGCTGGCGTTTTCCATCGCCTCGCTGGCCCTGCAGCACATGGTCGGCACCGAGGTGCTGCAAACCTTGCGCCCGCAATTGCTGGAATCGTCGCAGGCCATCGACACCTGGCTGGCGCGCCTGACCGACTACGCGCTGGCCATGGCCGACGTGGAGCGCCGGCACCTGGCCATGCCTCCCTCACTCTCTATACCTCAACGACAAGCAGAAGGACCAGCATGACGACTATTCGATGCACCGTTCAACGCGTCTTGGCCGCCAGCGTCGTGCTGGCGCTGGGCGGTTGCGCCCTGCAGGGGCCGCCCGCAGCGGTGGCCGCCAGCGCGCCCGCGCAGTGGCAGGCGCCGCTGCCGCACAACGGCAAGCTGACGGACCTGGCCAGCTGGTGGCAGGGCCAGGGCGACAGCCTGCTGGTGGAATTGATCAGCGATGCGCAACAGGTCAGCCCGACCATCGCCGCCGCCGGCACGCGCATCGTGCAGGCGCGCGCGGATCGCATCGCCAGCGGCGCCGCGCTGGCGCCCACCTTGGACGCGACGGGCAGCGTGGTGCGCACCAGCCAGCAATCGGCGCAACCGGGCGGCACCACCTCGCAGGCAGCCTTGCAGGCATCGTGGGAAATCGACGTCTTCGGCGCCAACCGCGCCACGCGCGACGCGGCGCAGGAGCGCTACGACAGCGCCCGCGCGCTCTGGCATGAAGCGCGCGTCTCGGTAGCCGCCGAAGTGGCGAACCAGTACTACGCCTTGCGCACCTGCCAGCAATTGCAGGCCGTGTCCGAACAGGACGCCGTCTCGCGCCGCGACTCGGCGCGCCTGACGCAACTGAGCGCCGGCGCCGGCTTCCAGCCGCCCGCCAACGCCGCCCTGGCCCGCGCCAGCGCGGCCGAAGGCGCCAGCCGCGCCATCGAACAACGGGCCGCCTGCGACGTGAATGTCAAGGCGCTGGTGGCCCTGTCGGCCATGCCGGAAGCGTCGCTGCGCCAGAAGCTGGCGGCCAGCCCCGCCATCCTGCCTTCGCCCGTGGCGATTGCGGAACTGCCGGCGCAAACCCTGGGCCAGCGGCCCGACATCTACAGCGCCGAACGCGAAGTGGCGGCCGCCAGCTTCGAAGTGCGCGGCGCGCAGGCGCAGCGCTACCCGCGCCTGAGCCTGGCCGGCTCCATCGGCAAGGGCAATATCCGCGCCGGCGGCACCAGCATCACGGCCAGCACCTGGAGCATCGGCCCGCTGGCCGTCAGCCTGCCCATCTTCGACGGCGGCACCCGCCGCGCGCAGATCGACGCGGCCACGGCGCGCTACGACGAAGCCGTGGTGAAATACCGCGCCGGCGTGCGCCAGGCCGTGCGCGAAGTGGAAGAGGCATTGGTCAACCTGGCCAGCACGGACGAGCGCAGCGAGCATGCGAAAACGGCCCTGGAAGGCTACCGCGTGTCGTTCGTCGCCACCGAGGACCGCTACAAGAATGGCCTGGCCAGCCTGATCGAACTGGAAGACGCACGCCGCACGCGCCTGGCCGCCGAAAACACGGTGGTCATTCTCGAGCGCGAACGCAGCGCCGCCTGGGTGGCGCTGTACCGCGCCGCCGGCGGCGGCTGGAGCAGCAGCGCCATCGCCAACAACGCCCCCTGACGGATACACAACATGAAAAAACTGACCTTGAAACCGATGGCGCTCGCCCTTGCTGCCCTTTGCGTAATGCTGGGCGCCGGCGTGGCCCTGTACTCCCCTTCCTCCACCGCGGCGGACGACGCCAAGGATAAAAACGCAGCGCAAAAACCGGCCCTCACCGTCACCACGGCCAAGCCGCAAACGGCCAGCCTGCCCATCAAACTGCAGGCCAACGGCAACGTGGCCGCCTGGCAGGAAGCCGTCATCGGCAGCGAATCGAACGGCTTGCGCCTGACCGACGTGCGCGTCAATGTCGGCGACGTCGTGCGCGCCGGCCAGGTGCTGGCCGTGTTCTCGAACGACACGGTGAACGCCGACGTGGCCCAGGCAAAAGCCGCCGTGCTGGAAGCGGAAGCGAATGCGCTTGAGGCCGCCGCCAACGCGCAGCGCGCCCGCTCGCTGCAAAGCACGGGCGCCATCAGTGCGCAGCAGATCAGCCAGTACCTGACGGCCGAACAGACGGCCAATGCGCGCATCGCGTCCGCCAAGGCGCAACTGGCGTCGCAGCTGCTGCGTCTGAAATACACGCAGGTGGTGGCGCCCGACAGCGGCATCATCTCTTCGCGCTCGGCCACGGTCGGTTCGGTGGTGGGCGCCGGCACGGAGCTGTTCCACATGATCCGCCAGGGCCGCCTCGAATGGCGCGCCGAAGTGACGGCCACCGAGCTGCTGAATCTGAAACCGGGCACCCTGGCGCAAGTGAAGGCGGCCAATGGCAGCGTCTTGACGGGCAAGGTGCGCATGATCGCCCCCACCGTCGATCCGCAGACGCGCTCCGCGCTCGTGTACGTCGACCTGCCGGCCAGCACGGGCACGAATGCGCCGTTCAAGGCCGGCATGTACGCCAGCGGCGAATTCGAACTCGGCACCTCGGGCGCGCTGACGGTGCCGCAGCAGGCGATTGCCGTGCGCGACGGCTTCAGTTATGTCTTCCGCCTGAATGCCGACCAGCGGGTCAGCCAGATCAAGGTGCAGGCCGGACGGCGCCTGAGCGACCGCATTGAAATCCTGGGCGGCATCACGGCCGACACGACGATTGTCGTCAGCGGCGCCGGCTTCCTCAATGACGGCGATCTGGTACGGAATGTACAGGCACCAGCAGCAGCCAAGCCGGCCGCAGTGAAAAAATAAGGAGAGGCCATGAATTTTTCCTCCCTCTCGATCAAGAATCCGATCCCGGCCATCATGCTGTTCGTGCTGCTGACCCTGGCCGGTCTGCTGGCCTACAAGGCCAATCCGGTGCAGGATTTCCCCGACATCGAACTGCCCATCGTTACCGTCAGCGCGGTGCTGCCCGGCGCCGCGCCGGCCCAGCTGGAAACGGAAGTGGCGCGCAAGATCGAAGACTCCGTCGCCACCCTGCAAGGCGTGAAAAACATCTACACCAAGGTGCTCGATGGCGTCGTCACGGTCACCGTGGAATTCATCCTGGAAAAGCAGATCGCCGAAGCCGTCAACGATGTGCGCGACGCCGTCGCCCGCGTGAAAGCGGACATGCCGGCCGAGCTGCGCGACCCCACCGTCACCAAGGCTTCCACGGCCGGGCGCGTGGTGCTGACTTTCATCGCCACGGCGAAGCCGGGCGTGGACAACCCGCTCGACGCTCCAGACCTGTCCTGGTTCGTCGACAACACGGTGGCCAAGCGCCTCTTGACCGTGCCTGGCGTGGGCGCCGTCACCAGAGTCGGTGGCGTCTACCGCGAGATCCAGGTGGAACTCGACGAGGCGCGCATGGCCGCATTGAAGGTGTCGGCCCTCGACGTGTCGCGCCAGCTGCGCCTGGTGCAGCGCGAAGCGCCTGGCGGCCGGGGCGACATCAGCGGCGCCGAGCAGTCCGTGCGCACCATCGCCACCGTGAAAACGGCCGATGAACTGTCGCGCGTCGAAGTGCCGCTGCCGGACGGCCGCCATGTGCGCCTGGACCAGGTCGCCACCGTGCGCGACACCATCGCCGAACCGCGCGCGCTGGCCGAGCAGGATGGCAAGACCGTCGTCGCCTTTGAAGTATTCCGCACCAAGGGCGCCAGCGAAGTGGCCGTCGCCAAGGGCGCGCGCGACGCCATCGCCGACCTGCAGAAAGAAAACCCGAACGTGGTGCTGCAGCAGTCGATCGACAATGCCTTCCCCGTCGAGGAAAACTTCGACGGCTCCATGGAGCTGCTATATGAAGGCGCATTGCTGGCCGTGCTGGTGGTGTGGTGGTTCCTGCGCGACTGGCGCGCCACCCTGGTGGCCGCCGCCGCCCTGCCCCTGTCAGTGATGCCCGCTTTCCTAGGCATCTACTGGTTCGGCTACACGCTCAATACCGTCACCTTGCTGTCGCTGGCCCTCGTCGTCGGCGTGCTGGTCGACGACGCCATCGTGGAAATCGAAAACATCGAGCGCCATCTGCGCATGGGCAAGTCGCCGATGGAAGCGGCCATGGAAGCGGCCGACGAAATCGGCATGGCGGTCATCGCCACCACGTTCGCGCTGGTGGCCGTGTTCCTGCCGACGGCCTTCATGAGCGGCATTCCCGGCCTGTTCTTCAAGCAGTTCGGCTGGACTGCCGTGCTGGCCGTGCTGGCGTCCCTGGTGGTGGCGCGGCTGCTGACGCCAATGATGGCCGCCTACATATTGAAACCGCTGCCGCACAAGGAAGAACAGGATGGCTGGCTGATGACGCGCTACCTGACGGTCATGCGCTGGTGCCTGAACCACCGCGGCATCACGGCCATCGCCGCTGCCCTGTTCTTTGTCGGCGCCATCGCGCTCGTGCCCCTGCTGCCGACCGGTTTCGTGCCGGCCGCCGACCGCGCGCAGACGCAAATCAACCTGGAACTGCCGCCCGGCTCCACCCTGGGCGAAACGCAGGCCGTGGCAGCCCTGGCGCGCGATGCGGCCATGCGCACGCCGGGTGTCCAGGGCGTCTTCAGTTCGATAGGCGGCGGTTCCAGCGGCGACGCCTTCGCCCCCGGTGCGGCAGCCGAGGCGCGCCGCGCCGTGCTGACCCTGACCACAGTGCACCGCACGGAGCGCAAGGAATCGATGGCGGACCTGGAAACCCAGCTGCGCAACAAGCTCGATACCATCCCCGGCGCCCGCTTCACGGTGGGCCCGCCCGACACGGGGGTCAAGATGCAGCTGGTGCTGCGTTCGGAAGACCCGGTGGCTTTGATGGCGGCGGCGCAAAAGGTCGAGCGCGAGCTGCGCGGCCTGAAAGGCATCGGCAACGTCAATTCCAGCGCCTCGCTGGTGCGCCCGGAAATCATCGTGCGTCCTGATTTCGCCAAGGCGGCCGACCTGGGCGTGACGGCGGCAGCCATCGGCGAAACCGTGCGCGTGGCCACGGCCGGCGACTACGACACGGACCTGACGAAAATGAACCTGCCCGAGCGGCAAGTGCCGATCCGCGTCAAGCTGCCCAACAGCGTGCGCGCCGACCTGGCCGCCATCGAGCGCCTGACCGTGCCCGGCAAGAATGGTCCCGTGCGCCTGGCGAACGTGGCCACGGTGACGATGGAAAGCGGCCCGGCGCAGATCGACCGATTGAACCGCAGCCGCAACGTCACCTTGGACGTGGAACTCGGTTCGCGCACCCTCGGTGAATTGAACGTGGAAGCGCGCGCGCTGCCGTCGATGAAGAATCTGCCGCCGTCCGTGAAGATCGCCGAACTGGGCGACGCGCAGGAGATGGCCTCGCTGTTCGCCAGCTTCGGCCTGGCCATGCTGATCGGCGTGCTGTGCATCTACTGCGTGCTGGTACTGCTGTTCAAGGACTTCATGCAGCCGGTGACCATCCTGGCGGCGCTGCCGCTGTCGATCGGCGGCGCCTTCGTGGCGCTCTTGATCACGGGCAGCGCCCTGTCGATGCCGTCGATGATCGGCCTGATCATGCTGATGGGGATCGTCACCAAGAACTCGATCCTGCTGGTCGACTATGCGATCCTGGCGCGCCAGGCGGGCATGAACCGCTTCGATGCGCTGGTCGACGCCTGCCACAAGCGCAGCCGTCCCATCCTGATGACGACGATTGCCATGGGCGCCGGCATGATGCCGCTGGCGCTGGGCTGGGGCGCCGACCCCAGCTTCCGTTCGCCGATGGCGATCACCGTCATCGGCGGCCTGATCACCTCGACCTTATTGAGCCTGCTGGTGGTGCCGGCCGTGTTCACCTACATCGACGACCTGGAGCACCTGCTCAAGCGCGGCATGGCGAAACTGCGCCGCCAGAAGGCGCCGCCGCGGCGCGATGACAAGGTGGCGCTGGAAAAATAAGCGCTGCGTTTAATTGCAAAATTGCCCCCCGCGGGCAAGGAAGCGAGGGACCGGCCGCCAGGCCGCGCTCCCTCGCTGCCATCTATCTGGCATACTGCGCCCATTCTCCATGAACGCAATCTGCCCTGCCTATGAATTACCGTACCCCGCTCGTCCTGCTGATGGTATCCGCGCTGCTCGGCGCCTGCTCGGACAAGACCGCCCCCGCCAGCGCCGACCTGGCAGCTGACGTGGTCACAGAAGTCCCCGCTGCCGCTGCCGCAGCAGACTCCGCATCGGCCGAACACGTGCCGCCACCGGCCGCCACCGCCCCCAGGACGGAAGCGATGAACACGCCGCAGGCGCGCGAGCGCGAGGTGGGCATGATGCGCGCCGTCTTCGGCAAGGACTACCGCAGCGACAGCGACGATGCGCTGGCCGACCTGTCCGATCCCGATAACCACGTCGACAAACTCAGTTACGTGGTCAGCGCCGTCAGCCACAAGCTGCTGCCCGATGGCCGCGCCATCCTGGTGGCGAATGCGGAAACGGCCAACACGGAAGGAACGGCCGAATCGGCGCATGCCTCGCCGGGACTGTTGAACGTGTTTTTCCTGGCGCCCAAGGGCCAGCCGGAAGACGGCCAGTGGCAAGTCGTGAAACGCCTGGAAAACATCGCCGGCCTCGGATCGTCGGGGCAGCTCGGCGAAGTCCACTGGGTCATGCTGGGCGCGGACAAGCCGGGACTGGCGATCCGCCATGGCTATACGGGCCAGGGTTACACCATCACGCAACTGGCCCTGTTTGAAATCGGCGACGGCAAGGTCACCGCACTCGATGGCGGCATCGACCTGTACTCGGACAATATGGGCGCCTGCGGGCCTGAGATGGACGAGTGCTGGATGGTCAAGGGGAACTGGCGCTTCGCGCCGGCGCGCAATGGCGGCGCCTACGACGACTTGCTGATCGATTTCAAGGGCGCCTCCGAGAAGATCAAGCCCGGCGTCACGGTCAAGCCGGACGAAGACCCGCCGCGCATCGCCACGCCCCTGAACGGTCACGCGCGCTATGGCTTCGATGGCAAGGGATATAAATTGGTTGAAGGCAAGAACCCGGTGCCTGGCGTCTAGCAGGACCAGGCCAGGGGTCAGGCCCGCCGGGTCTGACCCCACGCAAGCCAGCTACCTGCGCGCCTTCTCCAGGCGCACCAGCAGCGGCGCATACATGGCACGCGTATGGCTGCTCCAGCGGGCCATGGCGCTGTCGATATCGAGCAGCAGGCGGTCCGACAATACCTTGTCGCCCTGCTGCAGCGCCCAGATCGCGCACTCGGCTCGGCACTCGAAGCTGTTGTAGCGCGTCAGCGCGTCGTCGAATTCCGCCTTCGCTTCCACCTGGCGCCCGCTTTGCGCCAGCGCGCGCGCCGTCAGCAGCGACACCATCTCGGGACGAAATTGGATATCCGTGCGGCGGATGAATTCCAGGTGCGTCAGCGCTTCGGCGCCCCGTTCGCATTCCAGGTAGGCGCGCGCCGCGCCGAGGCGAATTTCCAGATCCGATGCAAACGCTCCCTGCAGGCAGGCTTCGTACGTCGATGCCGCTTCCTGCGCATCGCCCGCTTCCAGCTGCGCGCTGGCCAGGCGCATCTGGTTTTGCGCCGTCGGCGTGTACTCGAAAGCCGCTTTCGCCTCGCGCAATTCGCGGTTCGGATCGAGCACCTGCACGGCCACCGAAGCGACCTTGCGCGCGCCTTGCGGCAGGCGCGAATTGGGCAGATAGATGGCGAAGAAATACACCACGCTGCCCAGCAGCGGGAACATGAATAAAATGAGCAGCCAGTACAGCTGCTGCCCGTTGCGCACCACGTGGATCGCAAAAAATACCGCGATCAGGATGTGGATGCCTATGCCAAAAATCGTCATGCTGCGACCTCGTTCGTGATGGGAGCAGCCGACACCATGCCGCCGCTTTCCCTGCTCAGAATATTACACTGGCCGCGCCGTGCACACGCGCCTATTGCGTCTTGGCCGACCAGCCGCCGCCCATGGCGCGGTACAGGTCGACGGAAGCGACGAGGATGCGCGTCTTCAGCTGCAGCAGCCCCACGTCCGCGCTGTACAGGGTGCGCTGGGCATCGAGTTCTTCCAGGTACGAGGCGTAGCCGTTGCGGTAGCGGTTATGCGCGATGCGCAGGGTGTCCGCCGCCGTGGCGCGGCGCGCATCGTTTTCCACGGCTTGCTGCCGCAGCCGGTAGATGGCGCCCAGGCTGTTTTCCGTTTCGGCGAAAGCATTGCGCACCACGTTTTCATATGCGTACACGAGCTGATCGCGCTGCGCGCCAGCCGCATCCGTCTGCGCCTGCACCCGGCCGCCATCGAACAGGGGGCCGGCCGCCAAGGCCGTCAGGCGCCACAAGGCCGTCGGCGCATGCAAAAAATCGGTCAAGGTCGTGGCCTGCCCACCGCCGACGGCCGTCAGCTTGAACGAGGGCAGCAACTGGTCGCGCGTGGCGGCCAGGCTGGCGTTGGCGGCCGCCAGGTTGTGTTCCGCGCGCGCGATGTCGGGCCGCCGGCGCAGCAATTCCGATGGCAGGCCGGCCGGCACGCCGGGCGCCGCCAGCTCGGCCAGCGGCAAGCCGCGCGCGATGGGGCCGGGATTGCCGCCGACAAGCACGGCCAGCGCGTTTTCCTGTTCGAATATCTGCCGCTGCAGCTGCGGCACCTGCTCGGCCGCCGCATGGTATTCCGATTGCGCCTGCAGCCATTCCAGGCGCGAGCTGTAGCCCACCTCGAACTGCTTGCGCGCCAGCTCGCGCGACTGTTCGCGCAGCTGCAAGGTCGATTGCGTCAGCGCCAGCTGCGCGTCGAGTCCCCGCAAATTCAGATAACTCGTCGCCACGCTGGCGGCGATCGACAGGGCCGCCGCATCGACGCTGGCCTGCTCGGCGCGATAGCTCTCGCCGGCCGCATCGCTCAGGCTGGCCAGCCGGCCCCACACGTCGATTTCATAACTGGCCTGCAGTTCCGCCTGGAAGACATTCGTCACATACGGCTTGCCGCTGGACGCCAGGGTGCGCGTGCGCGTGGGCGAGCCGTCGAAGGCCAGGTTGGGCGCGCGGTTCGCGTCGGCCTGCGCCAGGCGCGCGCGGTACTCCTGCACGCGGGCGCGCGCCACGCGCAAGTCGCCATTGCGCGCCAGCGCCTCGCCCACCAGGTCGCTCAAGACCGGGTCGCCAAAAGCCTGCCACCACAGTTGCTCGACATGGGCCTCGGTCGCCGCCGGTGCGCCGATGGCTTGCGCACGCCAGCCGGATGGCAGCTGCAGTGCCGACGCAGGCTGCGGCGGCGCGTTGGCGGCGCAGCCTGCCAGCGCCAGCGCACCGGCCATCAGCAGGAAACGGCGCTTCATGGCTTGGCCTTCTTTGGTGCAGGCGGCGGCGCGGGATTCTCCGCCGAGTCGTTCAGCACGGCCGACGTGTCGACGCTGACCACCACCGACATGCCCGGCACGAGGCGGCGCGCATTCGCCTGGCCCGCATCGATACGGATGCGCACGGGAATGCGCTGGGCGATTTTGAGGTAATTGCCCGTCGCGTTATCGGCCGGCAGCACGGAAAACTCGGAGCCGGTGGCTGGCGAGATGCGTTCCACCTGCCCCGTCAGCACGGCGCCGTCGAGCGCATCGACGTGGAAGGTGGCGCTCTGCCCTTCCTGCACGCCATTCATTTGCGTTTCCTTGAAATTGGCGATCACCCACATCTGGCGCGGCACCAGCGCCATCAGTTGCGCGCCCGAATTCACGTAGGCGCCCTGGCGCACCGTCACCTGACCCAGCTGGCCATCGGACGGCGCCACGATGCGCGTGTTATCGAGGTCGATCTTGGCCGCCTTGACGGCCGCCTGCGCGTTGGCCACGGCCGCTTCCAGCGCCTGCTTGTTGACCACCACGCTATGCACGCTTTGCTGGGCGATGTCGAGGTTGGCGCGCGCCTGCGCCAGCGCCGCCGCCATCTGCGCCTGCGCGGCGCGCGACTGGTCGTGTTCGCGCTGCGACAATGAACCATCGGCCACCAGCTGCTCCACCCGATTGAGGTCGGCGCTGGCCTTGCGCGCCTGCGCTTCCGCGTTGGCCATCACGGCCTCGCTGACGGAAATGCCCGCCTGCGCGCTGGCCTTTTGCTGCGCCCAGTTCGACAGCGCCGCCTGCTGCGCGGCCAGCTGGGCCTGCGCCTGCTCGTAGCGCTGCTGGTAGATGCGGTCGTCGATGCGCACCAGCAGCTGGCCTTCCTTGACGTCCATGAAATCCTGCACCGTCACTTCCACTACATAGCCCGACAGCTGCGTGCCGATGATGGTCACCTGCCCGCGCACGGTGGCGTTTTCCGTCGTCACGATGGGACTCGTGAACGGCGGCAGCCGCCACGCGTACAGCACGATCAGCACGCCCACCAGGGCCACGGCGGCAAAGGCCAGCGCGGACAGCCACTGGTGGCGCCGGTCCGGCTGCGCCGTGGAAGGGGCGGCGGGTGCGGGTGCGGTGGGCTGTACTGGCGGCGTGGTGTTATTTTCTGTCATTGCTCGGTTCCGAATTGGTAATGGGGACGATGGCCATGGCCGTCTGCGCATCGCGCACGGGGCCGACCAGGCGGCGTGCGCCGGTGGTGATGCGGGTCCAGGACTGGCTGACCAGCATCCAGATCAGGGTGGCGATGGCGACGCCTGCGATCATCAAAAAAACGTCGTTGTAAGCCAGCACGTTGGCTTCGCGCGTGGCGATGGCGCCCAGGCGCGCCACGCCCTGGGCGCTGCGCAAGGCGGGATCCGTCAGCACGCCGCCATAGCTTGCGGCGCCGGACTGCACGCGCGCGGCCACCTGCGGATCGAGCATGGTGAGATGCTCGACCAGGTAGCTGGAATGGTATTTTTCGCGCGCCGTCTGGATGGTGCCGACGATGGCCGCACCGAGCAAGCCGCCCAGGTTCTGCGTCATGGTAAACATCACGGAAAAACTCACCAGGTTGCGCGGTTCAGCGATCACGGCACCCATGCCGGCCACCATGGTGGGACCGAGGAAATACGTGCCACCGAAGGCCAGCAGGAACTGGCTGACATACATGTTCACGGGGCGCGTCTGGCTGGTGGCGTGCGCGTCGATCAGGGCGCCGGCTGCGATCAGCAGCAGCGCGAACATCAGCGAACGGTTCAGGGTGGCCGGATTGATCGTCAGCGCGCTGACCACCAGGCCCGCCACGCTGCCCAGCAGCACCACGATGAACAGGTTCTGCATCTGGTCCGTGTTCAGGCCCAGCGCCTGCAAAAAGCCCACGGCGCCCGTCGATTCGGACAGCACGATGCGAAACAGCAGCACCGATAAAAACAGCTTGGCGATCTTGCCCGTGGTGAGCCAGCGCGTGTTGAGCAGCGGACGCGCGCGGTTATGCTCGATGGCCAGCGAAGCGGCGATCAGCACGATGGAACATGCCAGGCACACGCCCACCCACTCCGATTCCATCCACCACGCCGTGCGCCCCTGCGCCAGCACGGCGCACAGCAGGGCCACGCCGGGCGCGAACAGGATGAAAGTGAGGAAATCGAGCGGCTCGAACGTCTGCACGCGGTCACCGGGCGGCAGTTTCAGGGCCAGCACGCAGCCCAGCGCCAGCAGGGCCAGTCCCAGTTCGAACAGGTACAGGCCATGCCATTCGCCGATCTGCAGCAGTTCGGACGTGAAGATGCGCGCCAGCGGCAAGGCCAGCTGGGCAAAACCCAGGCCCAGCACCACGCCTTTGAGGCGGTGGCGCGCGGGAAACGCCTGCAGGGTGTAGTACAGCCCCAGCACGCCGAGCGCGCCACCCACCATGCCATGCGCGGCGCGCACGGCGATCGCCGAGGGCAAGGTATTCGCATACAGGTGGGCGAAGGTGACGAGCGCATACAGCACCAGGAACGCTTCCGTAAACAGGCGCAGGCCGAACTGCTGGCGGAACTTCACCAGCAGCAGATTCATGGAGACGATGGTCATCACATAGGCGGCCGGCAGCCACTGCATCTGGTAGGCATAGGCGGCCAGCGAACCTTGCAGGTTCAGCAAATTGGCCGTCACCAGGCCGTTGCCCAGTCCCCCCGTCAGCGCGACGATCAGGCCGACGATGAAATACGCGACACGCTTGGGCGTCGAATGTTCGGGCATCGATGGCGACCCGGGCAAGGTCGGGCGTTCGCCCGGCCCCCAGGTGCGAGGTGTGTACTTGTCCATGCAGTAATCGCGATCCGGTTTGCTGAAGCCGTTCCTTGCTGCCGTTCTGCTTCCTTCAAGCAAATAGTTGCAAATGAACAGTTCTAGTCAGCAGCATATCACCGCAGGACGTTTTTATTGTTTACATTGTTGCATGGCGTTGCGCCTGCGGCGCAAACGGGGTAGGCAACGGGGCCGGCGGCGCCGGCCCTGTGCTGATGCCGCCCATTACACCCGGGGCGGATCCGTCTCGCGCGCAAACGCCCGGTGCGCGGCCAGCGCTTTCTTGAACGCTGCCACGGCTTTCGTTACGTCGCCGGAAGGCGCGACGATGATGGCGGGATCGGGCTTGCCATCGGGCAGGGTCACCGGCACGCCCGCCTTGTCCAGCAAGTCCTTGCCCGCGCCGATGGCCAGCATCGGCTTGCAGTGGCGGTATTGCAGGCGCAGGAAGTCGAGCGCGTTGGCGTCGCTACCCAGCTGCTGCACGGCGCCCTGGCCGTCCGGCACCACGACGGCGTCGAACAACACGGACGGTCCCGCTTCAAGCGCGATTTCCACGTCAAGCGGCGCGCCGCCGCTGGTGTCAACTTTCCCCAGGTGGCTGCCCACCAGGCGCGGCACGGCGCCGTCGGCCAGCAGCGCGGCATAGATATTGCGCACCTGCGCGCCATCGCTGCCCGGTCCCACCAGGATGGCCACGCGCAGGGTGTGAATACCCGTCTTGCCAGGGCGGAAAAACAGCGACAGCGCTGGCGATGGCGGATACGCGGGCAGCGGCTGCAGCGAGGCGCGCGGCATGGCGGGCGGCAGCGCCAGGCCCAGGCCATCGGCCAGGCGCTGCGCCAGGGTCTCATCGACGTTGCGCAGCATGGCGACGATGCGCTGGCGGATGGCCACCGTTTGCACCTTGCTCAGCTCAAAGCGGAAGGCATGCACGATATGGTCTTGTTCGACGGGCGTCTGGCTGATCCAGAACAGACGCGCCTGGGCGTAGTGTTCGGCGAATTTCTCGGGCTTGCCGCGCACCTTGTCGCCTTCGGCGGAAGCGGGAAAACTGTTGAAGCCCTTCGCCCCCGCCTGGAACGGACAGCCGCCCGCCAGCGAGTTCGGCTCGTACGCGACCCGGCCCCGGTTGATGGCCTGGCGGTGCATGCCGTCGCGCTGGTTGTTGTGCACGGGCGCCAGCGGCGCATTGATGGGAATTTCGTGGAAATTGGGGCCGCCCAGGCGCGTCAGCTGGGTATCGACATAGGAATGGATGCGTCCCTGCAGCAGCGGATCGTTACTGAAATCGATGCCGGGCACGATGTGCGCCGTGCAAAAGGCCACCTGCTCCGTCTCGGCGAAAAAATTGTCGGGATTGCGGTTCAAGACCATTTTCCCGACGGGGATGAGCGGGACGACTTCTTCGGGAATCAGCTTGGTCGGGTCGAGCACGTCGAAGGGAAACGCTTCCGCCTGCGCTTCCGTGAAGACCTGGAACGACAGCTCGTATTCCGGGTATTCTCCGCATTCGATGGATTCCCACAGGTCGCGCCGGTGGAAGTCGGAATCGGCACCGCTGATCTTGACGGCTTCGTCCCACACGAGCGAATGCGTGCCGGCCATGGGCGACCAGTGGAATTTGCAGAACACGGACTGGCCCTTGGCATTCACCAGACGGAAGGTGTGCACGCCGAAGCCCTGCATCATCCGATAACTGCGCGGGATGGCGCGGTCCGACATGACCCACATCAGCATGTGCGTGATTTCCGGCGACAGCGAGGCGAAATCCCAGAAGGTGTCGTGCGCGCTGGCCGCCTGCGGCATGCCATGGTGCGGCTCGGGCTTGACGGCATGGACCACGTCCGGGAACTTCATCGCATCCTGGATGAAGAAGACGGGGATGTTATTGCCGACCAAATCCCAGTTGCCCTCGTCCGTATAAAATTTCACGGCAAAGCCGCGCACGTCGCGCGCCGTATCGGTCGAACCGCGCTCGCCCGCCACCGTGGAAAAGCGCACGAAGACGGGCGTGCGCTTGCCCGCCCTGGCGAACGGCGCGGCGCGTGTCAGCTTGCTTTGCTCCTTGTAGCATTCGAAGTAACCGTGGGCGGCCGAACCGCGCGCATGCACGACGCGCTCGGGGATGCGCTCATGGTCGAAATGCGTGAGCTTTTCACGCAAAATAAAATCTTCCATCAGGGTGGGGCCGCGCAAGCCCGCCTTCAGCGAGTTCTGGTTGTCACCCACGGGCACGCCCTGATTGGTCGTCAGCACGCAGCCGCTGTCATCGCTACGGGCGCCATCGAGCGAGGCATTACGCGCATTCTCGCCCGGCGCCGGCTGGCCAGCGCCCGTCTTCGGAGAAGGTAGCGTTTCGCCCGTGGTGCTGGCCGTGGCCAGCGGCTCGCCCGTCGCCACATGCACGCCTTCGGGCGGCGTGCGCGCCGCCTCGCCATACTGGCCATCTTCCTTGGGATTGACGGCCATGGCGGCGGCCAGCTGCTGGCCGGCGGCCGTCTTTCGCAGCAGGGCGCGGGTCACGTCGTTGTCCGCGCCCAGGCTGTGCGGCGCATTGCTGTCGGATGGGCCGGACATGCTGCTCATGACGGAGCCAGCACCGTCCGTGGACGGCGTTTTCTTGTTGGTAGCCATTACGTCTCCTGTGAGTAGTTTGCCCCGGGAGAACGCTACAACTCCCTCATTCAGCGCACGAACAGGGCAATCAAAATAATGATGGGAATAGGTATGCCGATCAACCACAACAAAATGGAGCGCATCATCACTCTCCTTTACTGCCTGCTACTACCTTGTACCTTGTGCGCGTGGGCGCCGGCCCGCCCCGCCATGACGGCGAAGGGAACGGCGCCCACGACAAAACCTTCCAGGCAGGCGCAAAGCTTATTTACGCTTATTTGCGCGAACCCAGCAGTTTCGACAGGCCATAACCGGCGGCAGCCGCGATCAGCAAGGAGACGGCCGGGCGCTCGCGCACATAATCGCGGCCCGTTTCGCCGGCGCGCTGGCAGGCGGCGCCCAATTGCTTTCCGCGCGCCATCAGGCGTTCGGAAGCCTTGTTGACGCTGTCGCTGACCTGGCCGATGCGGTCGCCCACCTGGTCCACGCCGTCATGGGCGCGCGTGGCCACCTTGTCGGCCAGAGGCTGGGCCTGGCTTGCCACCTTGTCGATGGTGCGGTGCAAATCCTGGCGGGTATCCTGGGCGGTGCCGTTCATATCGGAACTGGTTTTTTCAATCGCGTTCATGATGGTTTCCTTTAACAGTGAATAATTTCAACCATGCTCGATGCCGTGACCGAATCATGATTCTCCTCGCTTCGGGGAAAAAGAAGCGGCTAAACGCTGCCGGGCTGAGCCATATCAAACAGTGGATCAGCAGCAAGCTGTTGGCACTACCTTAACTGCCCACGCCACGCGCCACCGTGCGCTGCCACACCTTGAGGCGCAGACTTAAATTCCTGTTGGAAATAACAATCCCCGCCGGCTTGGTAGGGCGGGCGGGGAAGCCAAATATGTATGGATTTTTAAGCGGATTTTCCGCATAATTGCGAAAGGCAATATCCATACATATAAACAAATGTCCAAATCAAAAGCCATACAAGAAGATAGCCGGGCCCATGCCTGGATCACGCCGTTCGTGCAGCACGGCGGTCCGCGCTACCTGCAGATCGCCGACATGCTCGAGCGCGCGTTGTCCGACGGCAGCCTGCGCCCGGGCGACCGCTTGCCGCCGCAGCGCAGTCTGGCCGCGCTGTTCCAGATCGACCTGACGACGGTGACGCGCGCCTACGACGAAGCCAAGCGCCGCAATCTGCTGGAAGGGCATGGCGCGCGCGGCACCTATGTGGCGGCGCCGAAAGTGGAATTGACGCAGATGCTGGACCTGAGCATGAATATCCCGCCGCCGCCGGTGGGCGTGGATTTTGACGACTTGCTGAAACAGGGCGTGGCGCAGGTGCTGATGCGCACGGACAGCGATCTGTTGATGAGCTATCACCTGGGCGGCGGCGGCAAGGCCGATCGCGCGGCAGGCGCCGTCTGGCTGGCGCCCATGTTCGGCGACGTCGATGCGGAACACGTGGTGGCCTGCCCTGGCGCGCAGGCGGCGCTGGCGGCGCTGATCCTGACCCTGAGCCGGCCCGGCGACGCCATTCTCACGGAAGGCGCCGTGTACCCGGGCTTGCGCTCGGCGGCGGGACAGTTGAACCGCAAGGTCATCGTCGTGGAAAAGGATGCGGACGGCATGCTGCCCGAGGCGCTGGAAAAAGCCAGCCGCAAGCACCATGCGCGCCTCGTCTACCTGAATCCCACCCTGCAAAACCCGACGGCGCACACCATGCCGGCCGCGCGCCGCCTGGCCATCACGGAAGTGGCCATCCGCTGCGGCATGCACATCATCGAGGACGATCCGTACTGGCTGCTGGCGTCCGACGCGCCGCCCCCGCTGGCCCATTACGCCCCTGGCCACGTGTCGTATATCGCCACCCTGTCGAAATGCCTGGCGCCCGGCTTGCGCATGGCCTATGCACTGGTGCCCGACGCGCAGCTGCGCGAGCGCTTGCTGCAGGCGCTGCGGTCCTTCTCCCTGATGGCCACGCCGCTGACGACGGCGCTGGCGACGCAATGGATACACGACGGCTCCGCGCATGCGCTGCTGGCCGGCATCCGCAGCGAAGCGGATGCGCGCCAGGACATCATCCGCACCATCCTCACCGGCAGCAGCCACCCGCGCAGCGACGGTATCCATGTCTGGTTTTCACTGCCCAGCTACTGGACCTCGCGCGAACTGGCCGCCACGGCCCGCGCCCAGGGCGTGGCCGTCACGGCCTCGGACGCCTTCTACGACAGCCGCCCGCCGAACGCCATCCGCATCTCGCTGGGCAGCCTCCGCGATCGCGCGCGCCTGGCCAGCGCATTGAAGAAATTATCGCTGCTGCTGGCGCACAAGCCGGCCGTACACGGGGAATTCGTCATTTAACGGCGCAAACGCGCATCGACCGAATACCTGCCCGCGCCGCTGATGGCAATCGTGCCGAAGACGATGATCAGCAGCCAGCCGAACTGGCCGTCGGCGATGCTCCAGTCAGGGTGCACGAGCAGCATCGATACGCCCAGCAGGAACAGCAAAGGCAGGCAGGCCAGGCGCGTCAGCAAGCCGGCGGCGACCAGCAGCGGGCAGACGATTTCCGCGAACAGGGCGCAATACAGGGTGACGGCGCGGCCCAGGTGTAGCGGGTCGTCGATGTGCGCCAGTTCCTCGGAAAAATGCAGCAGCTTGGGCAAGCCGTGCACGTGCAGCACCAGCAGCGCGCCCGCCACGCGCGCAAACAGCAAGCCGGCATCGGGTAAAAAGGGGCCGGCCAGCGCCGCCATCGAGTTTTTCTTCATGATTACTCCAGTGGGAAAGCCAGTCGGCGCGGCGCGCCGCTGCCAGCCATCATAGGCAGGCGGACACGTGGGCGCGACTGGTCTTTTGGCAGAGGCGCCGGCGCGCGCGAAGGCCTAGACTGGCCGATGCCATCACTGGTCCAGGCCGTAACCGGCCGCCCTCCCCCATCCCCGAAGGAAATGCATCATGTCGAAGAAAATCGAAGCCGAAGAAGTCACTTCCCGCCGCAAGCTGCTCGTCAGCGTCGCCGGTGTCGCCGCCGGTGCGGGCCTGCTGGCCGCCGGTGGCGCCAGCGCCGCCGCCAAGCCGGCCGTTGCAGCAGCCGCACCGGGCAAACTCAGCGTCAATAGCGTTACCGTCAAGGACGGCACCGTCATCCACTTCAAGGACTGGGGCACCGGCACGCCCGTCGTCTTCAGCCACGGCTGGCCATTGCAGGGCGACGCCTGGGAAGACCAGATGATGTTCCTGGCCAGCCACGGCTACCGCGTGATCGCGCACGACCGCCGCGGCCACGGCCTGTCCAGCCAGCCATGGCAGGGCAATGACATGGATACCTACGCCGACGACCTGGCCACCCTGCTCGACGCGCTCGACATCAAGGGCGCGACCCTGGTCGGCCATTCGACAGGCGGCGGCGAAGTGGCGCGCTATATCGGCCGCCATGGCGAAAAACGCGTGGCCAAGGCCGTGCTGGTGGGCGCCGTGCCGCCGCAGATGGTCAAGTCGGAGACGAATCCGGGCGGCTTGCCGATGTCGGTGTTTGACGGCATCCGCGCCGGCGTGCTGGCCGACCGCTCGCAATTTTTCAAGGACCTGACGGTGCCCTTCTTCGGCGCCAACCGTCCCGGCAACAAGGTATCGCAAGGCATGCGCGACACCTTCTGGCTGCAGGGCATGCAGTGCGGCATCAAGAACGCCTACGATTGCATCAAGCAGTTTTCCGAGACGGACTTCACGGCCGACCTGAAGAAAATCTCCGTGCCGACCCTGGTGGTGCACGGCGGCGACGACCAGATCGTGCCGATCGACGCTTCCGGCAAGGCCGCGGCCAAGCTCATCAAGAATGCCAAACTGGTCATCTATGAAGGCGCGCCGCACGGCTTGCCGGCCACCCACAAGGACCGCCTGAACGAAGACTTGCTGGCCTTTATCAAATCCTGATCCGTTCTGCGCTTCCCGCACCGCCGGCCCGCCCGGCGGTGTTTATCGCCCCCGCCGCATAAAAAAACCGCCCGCCTCCCCCATTCGTATAACTGCCTTGCCTGACGGCGCGTGCATACTTGTTGCAGTGCGGCATCCGCCGCGACAGCGACAGGAGTACGGCGATGGCCAGCATGCATTATTTCCCTCAGACGCAGGACGCCAGCCTGGCGCACGCGCAGCGCATGGGCAGCATGGACGGCATGGGTGAATTTGCCGCATCGGTTGCGCACGAAGTGCGCCAGCCGCTGGCGGCCATCGCGCTCAATGCCGATGCCGCCTTGCGCTGGCTCGACCACGATCCCCCACGCCTCGACGAGGCGCGCGCGGCGCTGGCCCTGGTCGCCAGCGCCGGCAGCCATGCCAGCGCCGTGTTGCGCAGCGTGCACGGCCTGGCCTGCAAGGCGCCGGGCAGCCACGATCATTTTGTCGCTGACGACGCCGTGCAAGACCTGCTGCCGTTGCTGCGCGCGCCACTGCAACGCCACGCCATCCACCTGGAAACGCAACTGGCACCTGGCCGCCCGCTGCTGCACGCCGACCCGGTGCAATTCCGGCAAGTCATCCTGAACCTGCTGATGAACGCCATCGAAGCCCTGCCGGGCACCAGCGGCCGGCCGCGCACGGTGCTGCTGTCTTCGCAACTGGATGGGGGCGTGCAGCATTTCAGCATCGCCGACAATGGCGCCGGCATCGCGCCGCAGGCGGCCGGCCGCCTGTACCAGGCCCTGTATTCCAGCAAGCCGGACGGCATGGGCATGGGCCTGGCCATCTGCCGCCGCATCGTCGACGCGCATGGCGGCCGCCTGTGGCATGCGCCCGGCGCGCCCCACGGCAGCGTCTTCCACTTCACCCTGCCAGCGTTATGAGGACAACCATGGACATGGACATGACCACGCCCCCGGCCGATCCGCCGATTACCCTCTTGATCGCCGACGACCACCCGCTGATCCTGGCCGGCCTGGCCTCGCTGATCGCATCCCTGCCAGGTTTCCTCCTGCTGGGCCAGGCCGGCACGGGCCGCGCCGCCGTGGAGCTGTACCGGGAGCTGCGGCCCGACGTGGTACTGATGGATTTGAACATGCCGGAAATGCATGGCGTCGAGGCGATCGAGCGCATCTGCGCGGACGACGCGCAAGCGAAGATCGTCATCCTTACCACCTACCAGGGCGAGGACAGCGTGCACCGGGCCTTGCGCGCCGGCGCGCGCGGCTACCTGCTGAAGGATTCCGGTTTCCTGCAACTGACGCAGTGCATCCGCCAGGTGGCCGCCGGCAGGCATTACCTGCCGCCGGAACTGGCGGCGCAGCAGGCCGGCCGCATCGAGGCGAACCGCCTGTCGAAACGCGAGCACGACATCCTGCTGCACCTGTCCGCGGGCAAGAGCAACAAGATGATCGCGCGCAGCGCCGGCATCGAGGTGGGCACCGTCAAATTTCACGTGAATAATATTTTGACCAAGCTCAACGTATCAAGCCGCACTGAAGCGGCCACTGTGGCCGCCCGGCGCGGCTTGCTGGGCGCGTTCTAGCTGCAGGGAACCGGGGTCAGACCCGCCGGGTCTTACCCCAGCATTTACGCTGCATCATCATCCAACTTTGCCGCGGCCTTGGCCAATGTCGGCTTGGCTTCCACGCCGCTGATCTTCGGCACGCATTCGCTGCGCAGCCACGACACCGTGATGGCTTCGCCCGCCATCAGGCGCTTGACGCCGGGGACGATCTGTTCGCCGATCAGCATGCCCAGCAGACCGATCAGGGCAATGGCGGGCGGCGCCGGCGAGCGCACCTGCAGGACGGCGTAGATGATGCCAACGAGCAAGCCCACGGCCAGCGAAATCACATATAACTTCATGGCGCATTCCTTTCGATAAAAAAAACGCCGCGCGCGGTCAGGCGCGCGGCGCATGGCATAGCCGCGCGGCGATTACTTGGCCGGCACCGGCGCCAGGGTGGCGTGTTCGCCGTGAATGCGCTGCGGCGCCTTGTGCACCATCGTGTAGGCGTAGTCGACGCCCATGCCGTAGGCGCCCGAGTGTTCGCGCACGATGGCCATCACGGCATCGTAAGTTGCCTTGTGCGCCCAGTCGCGCTGCCATTCCAGCAGCACTTGCTGCCAGGTGACCGGCACCACGCCGGCCTGGATCATGCGCTGCATGGCGTAGTCGTGCGCTTCCTTCGACGTGCCGCCGGAAGCGTCGGCCACCATATAGATTTCGTAGTCGCCTTCGAGCATCGCGCACAGGGCGAAGCTGTTGTTGCACACTTCCGTCCACAGGCCCGACACGACGACTTTCTTCTTGCCGTTGGCAGCCAGCGCATCGCGCACCTTCTGGTCATCCCAGGAATTCATCGAGCTGCGCTCGAGGATATCCTTGCCGGGGAAGACGTCGAGCAATTCCGGATAGGTATGGCCGGAGAAGCTTTCCGTTTCGACGGTCGTGATGATGGTGGGGATGTTGAACACCTTGGCGGCCTTGGCCAGGCCCACGGTATTGTTTTTCAGCGCTTGCCGGTCCATCGACTGCACGCCGAACGCCATTTGCGGCTGCTGGTCGATGAAAATGATCTGGCAATTGTCGGGGGTAAGGACTTCCAGTTTCGGATTGGTCATGATGTCATCCATGAAGACAGGGTTGAGTGGGTACTGCCGTGCATCGTATGCCTGGCGGCGCGCCCGCACCACTATCTAAATATAGGCTGGCGCATATGTTGACTCTGGCGAAATCGGGATGACAAGGCAAGACATGAAGCTTGACAGGGCTTCCTGGACGATGCCTGCCACGATGGTCACCGTACAAGAAAGCCGAGATATGCCGCTCTTATATCATAATCATGCATAGCATATTTTCACCGTTAGAATAATTACCGCACCTTCATTTACCGATGTCTATTTTTTGCGTTCGAATAATATCAAGTGGTTCCGTAGTAGACGCAGTTTTTTCAGAATCAAAATACAGTGCCATATCGGCATACCAGAGTATCTGCCTGGCCAGCACCCAGCGATAGTGGGAATAAATTGAACTGGATCTTATGAGATTATAATTTTCCAGTGTTTGCTCTTTCGGCGCACCCAGACCTTCCCGATTGAATTTCTTCAACACCTCATAACTCGTAGACAATAAATAAATTCTTCCATCAATCCCATCATCTACCCCAGCCCGTGGCGTTGGATTAAAAATCCATGCCTGGTGCACCAAAGTACTTGTTTCGGAATTCTTTGTTACATGCACCGCAAGCCCACCGCCAAGCGAGAAACCTGTAACGACAATCTTCATTCCTTTCAATTGTGGATTCTTTGACACGTCGTGGAGGTATTGTCTGGCATCTGCATATTGAATCGGATTCAAAGAAAAATTATGCAGAAAATAATCCTTCCACTCGTTCGAGCCGGCAAAGGCGACAACTACCTGGTCTTCATCATTACCGATTCCCTTTCTCAGAATATAAGTTGATGCCTGGAATCCGCTTTCAAGATCGCACTCCAACTCCTTAACTTCCTCAAGGCGGCCTGGTTGAGCAAAGTGAAAGCGTGTGTCAGTATTATTTTTTTGAAGTGCAAGTACAGCAGCCACCGAGTACATATACGCTCTTTTTGACAAGTCAAGCTTTCGCTGCGTATTTTCCCAGCCTTCTGCGCTTGGTTTTTTGTATTCAGCAACCTCTGGAAGATAGCGCTGGTTACCCCAAACGTCTCCTTCCAACTTGCCTGCATTCACAGGAAGTGCTGAGCATCCGCAAAGTTTCACCAAAATCATCAAAATAAGCGCGATCTTAAAATAATATAATTTCATGATTACCCCCAAGAAAATTCAAATCTGCTTTTCTGCTTTTCGGCATTGCCCCGACGACGATATGTCGTACCACTGCCCCCGACTATTCCGCCCCTGATGTACCGTGTGGTATTTCAGTGTAAGGCGACTGATACGTACCTCAAACATCCTACGATTACGTTCATTTTTTAAATACAATTCATTGGGAGTGACCTGCAATTCAGGGATCACTCCATCGTTCCATTTTATTGTCTTTTCCTGCAGATTGACTTCCACCGTATGCTCGCCCAGTGGCGGCGTGGCACTTTCCTCTTCGACGCAAACCAAGGTGATCGTTTGAGCCAGTACAGGTACGGACATGATTGCAAGCACAGCTGACAGAAAAATTTTGGCGTTCATGATTATCCTTAGTTTCAGTTATCTGCGTTTGTTTCCAGTAGGCGTGCATTCATAGCTGCCGTCGGATTTGTCGATCCATCCATCTCGCCCGAATCCCACGCCCCCCACGCAAGCCCCATATCGGTAAGAACCGCCTTTTTTCACTTTCATGGAGTCCCTGGCGCCGGGTTTCAGATTTTTCGTGTGGGTAAAGTAGCCACCACCTGGCAAGCTACCGCAGGTCTTTTTATCGTAGAGCAGTTCGCCGCAGTACATGACGAACACATCCGTCTGACATGTATTCTCGAACCATATCGCCTCACCTTCAGCGGAAGTGCTGACGCATCTTGACGCATCATTGCCTGGGTTACCTGCTTTTGCCTGCATAGGCAAGACGAGCAACAGAAATAAAAAAAATAGTGTTTTCATGGCTTTATTTTTCCGATAAAAATAATTATTGTTGAGTTGCCACCCGCACCAAACATCCCATGCAGACCTGAGTTCATGCTACGGCAAGCATGCAGGGTCCGGCATCGCTCAATTGAGGTATGCGCACTGCGCAGCCCATGGCACCTCATGCCGTATGCATTTTGTCCTTGACGCCCCGCAGAGCTGCAAACGCTGATGTAAAATGCCTTTCACTCACTATTTTCCGACGACTCTTGATCGATTTATTCCCCATGACGGCGAGCATGCTGCACAGCGACAGCCAGGCAATACGTGTATTGATTGCCGACGACCACCAGTTGCTGCTCGACGGCATCGCCACCCTGCTGCAGTCATTTCCGGGCGTGCAACTGGCGGGCCAGGCTACCGATGGCCAGCAGGCGGTGCAGCAGTTCGACGCGCTGCAGCCCGATGTCACGCTGATGGATTTGCAGATGCCGGTCATGAGCGGCCTTGACGCCATCGGCGCCATCCGCGCGCGCCATCCGCAGGCGCGCATCATCGTGCTGACCACCTACAAGGGCGACACGCAAGTGCTGCGCGCCATCCGCGCGGGCGCCTGCGGCTATGTGCTGAAAAGCGCGCTGCGCCACGAATTGCTGGCGGCGATACAGAACGTGCACGCGGGGCGGCGCCACATCACGCCCGAGATCGAGGCGGAACTGGCCCTGTATGCGTGCAGCGACGTGCTGTCGAACCGCGAACTGGACGTGCTCAAGCAGGTCGCGCAGGGCAATTCCAACCGCGAAACGGGCGCCCTGCTGCAGATCAAGGAAGAAACCGTCAAGGCGCACATGAGCACCATCCTGGCCAAGCTGGGCGCCCGGGACCGCACCCACGCCGTCACCATCGCGCTACGGCGCGGCATCCTCGACGCCTGAGCGGCGCCAGCGCTGCCACCAGCGGCGCAGCGGGCCGTGCGCCAGCGGCCAGGCGCGGCGCGCCGGCACCCGCAGGTGCCACTGCGTACCGCCTCCGTCGCGCCCGCCCACGGACAGGCGCGCACCGAGTTTCGCGGCGCGCTCGCGCATGCCGGGCATGCCCCAGTGTCCGGGAATCTGACCATTGGCCGCGACCACCGGCGGCAAGCCCTGGCCATCGTCGCGCACGAGCAGTTCGATGCCGCCGCACGCATAGCGCACCGTCACCTCGACCACCTGCGCGCGCGCATGCCGGAAGGCATTGCGCAGCGCTTCGCTGGCGATGCGGTATATCTCGTGCGCGGCGCGCGCATGCAGCAGGCGCGCCTCGCCTTCCTGCGCATAGCGGAACACGATGCCGTGCTGCACCGCCAGCCGCTCGCCTTCGCGCTGCAGGATGACGCTCCAGCGCGCGCCGGCATCGTCGCCGGCGCGCAGGTCGTGCACGTGGTCGCGCCCCTCGCCCAGCATGCGATCCGCGTCGTCGAGCGCGCGCAGCATGGCGGCGCGTGCGGGATCATCCTCGGCGATGGCCATGCTGGCATTGTGAAAGTGCAGGATCATCGCCTGCGTACCCTGCAGCAGGGTATCGTGCAGCTCGCGCGCGATGCGTTCGCGCTCGGCCTGCTGCGCCTCCATCCGCGCCTGCAGGCGCGCGGCGTGCTGGCCCAGCCGCCAGCGGCAGACGCCATACGCGGCCGCCAGCAGCGCCGCCGCGCACAGGCTGCGGAACCACCAGGTCTGGTAAAAGGCGGGTAACACGCGGAACGGCAGTTGCGCCACCGCGCTGGCCACGCCGTCGCCATTGATGGCCATCACCTGGAAGCGGTAGGCGCCAGGTCCCAGACCCGTATATTGCGCCTGGCGCTGCTCGTCCGCGTTCTGCCAGTCCCTGTCATAGCCTTCCAGACGGTAGCGAAAACGCAGGCGGGCCGGCGCGCCCAGGCTGCTGGCGTTGTAGGCGAACTGCACGCCGCGCGTGCCGGCCGGCAGCTCATAATCGGCGACGGCGACGCGCTGGCCATCGACCATCAATGCCCCGATCTCGGCCTGCGGCGCCGGCAGCGGCGGCGCAGGTTCGCGCGGGTCGATCCAGAAGGTCGCGCTCTCGCGTGAAAACCAGATTTTGCCATCGTCCGCTTCGGCTATCGAGCCGTTGTGCAGCAAGCTCATTTTGCCATTCAAGCCATCGGCGCCATCGTACCAGCGCGCCTGCATGGCGTAGGACGGATCGCGCAGGGCCTGCGCCACTTCGGCCGCAGCCACGCGCACGGCGCCATTGCCCGTATTGAGCCACAGGCTGCCGTCGCGCGCGCGCAGCATGCCGACCACGCCGTCGAAAACGCCGGGCTCCGCGGCGCGCAGCGGCACGAAGCGCCCGCCGCGCCACAGGGCCAGGCCCTGCTGGCCGCCCGCCAGCAGCTGGCCGCCCGTTTCCAGCAGCGCCGGCACCTTGCCCAAGTCCAGCCCATGTGCGGGACCGTAGCTGGCCAGGCGCCCGCCGTCCAGCACCGCCACGCTGCCGTCCGGATAGGACAGCCACAGGCGCCCGGCCGCATCGGCCAGCAGCGCCAGCGGCACCTTGCGCCCGCCCTCGGGCAAGGCCGGTTCGCGCCGCCATGCGCCGTCCGCGTACTGAAATACGCCGGCGCCGCTGAAAATCGCCCACAGGCTGCCGTCGGGCGCGTTCACGGCCATGCGCACCCGCTTCAACGCGGCCGCTTCCGGCGGATAGGCAATCGTCTCGAGCACCCTGCCATCGTCGCCATCGAGCCGCAGCAAGCCGGCACGGGTGCCGACGCGGATGCCGCCCGGCGCCGCCATGATGGCCGTGACGGGACCCAGCGCAGGCGCGCGCAGCACCTTGCCGTCGGGCGCCGCCAGCATCAGCGGCGTATCGCCCTCCTTCGACAGCCACATGCGCCCGCCGGTGCCGGGCGACAGCTGCTGCGCGCGGAAGGCTTCGGGCGCCTCGGGCCCCGCGCGCGCGCTGAGGATCACGGGCGCGGCCTGGCGAAAGCGGTCCAGGCCCGCATACGTGGCGACCCAGACATTGCCTTCATTGTCGTCGCACAGGGAAGCGATCAGCACATTGCTCAAGCCATCCTTGGGCAGGAACGATTCCGTGTCGCCGCTGATGCCCAGCTGCTGCGGCCCCAGCGCGCCGGCGCTGCGCGTGCGGTGCAGGCCGAACTGGCTGTCGAACCACAGGGTGCCCTGGCGGTCGACCAGCATGCTGCCGCTGGTGCCGCTCGTATCGCGGTAGATCCAGCGGTGGTCGAGCTGGTCGTAGCGCTCGAGCGAGTCGATGATGCGAATGCCGCGCAGCTCCAGCAGATACAGGCGGCCATCCGGTCCCTGCTGCGGCGGCGCGCGCAAGTCGAGGCCGCCGACGGGCGGCGCGAAGCGCGCCTGGCCCGGCTGCCAGATAAATAAACCCTGTTCGCTGAACACGCCCAGCCTGCCGTCGCGGTCCGCGAACACGGCCGAGGCCTTTTGCGCCGTGTAGCCTTGCGCCGGCCCCATCGCCTGCCAGCGCCGGCCGTCGAAGCGCGACACCCCGGCCACGCCGGCGGCCCACACGGCGCCCGTGGCGTCGATGGCGAAACCCCAGACGGAACCGGGCCGCACGCCCTGCGCCTCGCCGTAATTGCGCACCACGCCATCCTTGACATGGCTGATGCCGCCCACTTGCCAGCCCACCCACATGCCGCCGTCGGCAGCGCGCTTGAGGGCCAAAATCACCGTATCGGGAAACACACCCTGGCGCGCACGCAAGGGCTCGAAACGCAGGCCGTCAAAGCGCACCAGGCCCGCATGGGTGCCCAGCCACAGGAAGCCGTCACCGCCCTGGGCGATGACGCTGATGTCGTCCGGCGCGCCATCTCTGGACGTCCAGCTGGTGTGCTGCAGCTGGTGGATGCCGCGCGCCGCGTCGATGGCCAGCGCCGGAGGGCTGAACAACAGCAGCAGCCAGCACAGCGCGGCCAGGACGGGCAGGCGCATGGCGGCTCAGGCGGCAGGCACCGCCGCGCGGCCGCTGCGATGCTGCACGATGATCAGGCCGGCAAGCAGCAGCAAGGGCACGGCCAGCGCCACGAAGCCGAAGGCCAGGTAGGCAAAGGCGGCGGCGATGGCGCCCAGCGCGAAGGCTGCCAGCGGCCAGAAGAACTTGCCGCAGCGTGCATGGGTGGCGGCATCGGCCGCGCCGCGCAGCACGTCGACGGTGTCGATGACGATCTGCGTCACGTTACCCGTCATCATGGAGGTGGGCGCCAGGTGCGCCAGCAGCAGCCGGCTGGTGGCGCTGTGCACGCCCATGGCGGCCGTGCCCAGCAAACCGGCCGCCATGGCCATGGAACTGACATCCTTGCCAATCGGTTCGGCCAGGATGCCAAACACCATGAAGCCGGCCAGCAAGGCCCACTGCAGCAGCATGGCCAGGGTCAGCGACGGGCCGGCGCGGCGCTCGACAGCCAGCACCATCAGGCGCGTGATGGCGACGCCGGCGATAAAGGCGGGAAAAGCGAGAAACTTCAGCAGGATGGACACGCGCGAGGCATCCGCCAGGGCGGCGCCGATCAGCACGAAGTTGCCCGTGACATGGGCTGTAAACAGGCCAAACAGGGCAATAAAACCCAGGGTATCGACATACCCGGCTAAAAATCCCAGGCTGGTGCCGAACAAGCGGCTGTGTGGTGGCTGATCCATCGAATGACTCCTGATACCGTGCAATGCACTAAAAAAACAAAAAACGCGCCAGCTCCCCGGCGCCGCTGCCTGCATGGTAAGCCATGCGGCAGGCCTGCGCCCCCGTCCTTCGGCCAGTGCGCCACGTTCCACCTGATCTTTTGGCCCGTGTTCAAACGCGGGACGCTAGCTACACTGGCAGACGTGACTTTCGCGCCGCGCACGCCGGCCCTCCCCGCACCGCAACCATGGAGCTGCACCATGCCAGAACACACCCTCCCCGCCGCCGCCCCCTTGATACTGCTCAACGGCTGTTTCCATACCGTCGATAAAAGCTGCCCGCAAGCGAGCGCGGTGGCCATCGCCGACGGCAAATTCCTCGCCGTCGGCGATGCCGATGACGTCATGCGCCACCGCGCGCCCGACAGCCGCGTGATCGACCTCGGTGGCCGCACGGTGATTCCCGGCCTGAACGACTCGCACCTGCACCTGATCCGCGGCGGCTTGAACTACAACCTGGAATTGCGCTGGGAAGGCGTGCCGTCGCTGGCCGACGCCCTGCGCATGCTGAAAGAACAGGCGCTGCGCACGCCGAATCCACAATGGGTGCGCGTCGTCGGCGGCTGGAACGAATTCCAGTTCGCGGAAAAACGCATGCCGACCCTCGATGAAATCAATGCGGCCGCGCCCGACACGCCCGTCTTCATCCTGCACCTGTACGACCGCGCCCTGCTGAACCGCGCCGCCCTGCGCGTGGTCGGCTACGACAAGAATACGCCGAACCCGCCCGGCGGCGAAATCGTGCGCGACGCTGCCGGCAACCCCACGGGCATGCTGATCGCCCGTCCGAACGCCATGATTTTATATGCGACCCTGGCCAAGGGTCCAACCCTGCCGCGCGAATTGCAAGTCAATTCCACGCGCCAGTTCATGCGCGAGCTGAACCGCCTGGGCCTGACCAGCGCCATCGACGCGGGCGGCGGCTTCCAGAATTATCCGGAAGACTACGCGGTGGTCGATCAGCTGGCAAGCGAAGGGCAGCTGACGATACGCATCGCCTACAACCTGTTCACGCAAAACAAGGGCCGCGAGCTGGAGGATTTTGAAAAATGGACGGAGATGGTCACGCCCGGCCAGGGCGACGATTACTACCGCCATAACGGCGCTGGCGAAATGCTGGTGTTTTCCGCCGCCGACTTCGAAGATTTCCTCGAGCCGCGCCCGGACCTGGCGCCCGGCATGGACGACGAACTGGAAAAGGTCGTGCGCCACCTGGTGTCGAAACGCTGGCCCTTCCGCCTGCACGCCACCTACGACGAATCGATAGAGCGCATGCTGACGGTATTTGAAAAGGTCAACCGCGATATCCCGTTCGACGGCCTGCACTGGATGTTCGACCACTGCGAAACCATCACGCCGAAAAACATCGACCGGGTCAAGGCGCTGGGCGGCGGCATCGCCATCCAGCACCGCATGGCCTTCCAGGGCGAATACTTCGTCGACCGCTACGGCGCGGAAGCGGCCAAGGCCACGCCGCCGATCGCGCGCATGCTTGCCTCTGGCGTGCCAGTGGGCGGCGGCACCGATGCCACCAGGGTCGCCAGCTACAACCCGTGGACGGCGCTGTACTGGCTGGTGTCGGGCCGCACCGTGGGCGGCTTGCGCCTGTACGACGCGGGCAGCCGTTTGTCGCGCGACACGGCGCTGGAACTGTGGACGGCGGGCAGCGCCTGGTTCTCCAGCGAGCAAGGCAAGAAGGGGCGCATCCAGGAAGGCATGCTGGCCGACCTGGCCGTGCTGAGCGCGGATTTCTTCAGTATCGATGAAGAAGCGATCAAGTCGATCGAGTCCGTGCTTACCATCGTCGGCGGCAAGATCGTCTACGGCCAGGCGGAATTTACCAAGCTGGCGCCGCCACCGATTCCCGTGCTGCCCGATTGGTCACCCGTGAAAAACGTGGCCGGCCACTACCGCTCTGCGCCGCCGCAAAAGACCAGCGTCATGCAGCAGCACCAGTGCCAGGGCGCCTGCGGCGTACACGCCCACGCGCACGACGTGGCGCGCAAGAGCTCCGTGCCCGTCTCCAGCCACTCCGGCTTCTGGGGCGCGCTGGGATGCAGCTGCTTTGCGTTCTGAGGTGCTGGTGAAAAGGTCATACAACTGCAAGAGCTTCTAAACGGTAAGATCGAAGCGCTGAATTTTTTCGACAGTGGTGCGGGTGCCACCCACGCCACTGTCATTTATACGCGAGAGAGGTGTGACTCCATCGTAGGAGCGGAATGCATCAAATGCTCATTGCGATCAATCACACGCGATCCGCTTGATTATTTACATCTTTCCCAGCCAACATCAAATCAAATATGACTCTGGCAAACCCGCTTGCCAACTGAGGACTGGAGAGATATTGCATCATTTGATTTTGATGCGCGGCTCCACTATCCATGACAGCTTCGTCTACCGCCTTCGTGAAATCACCCAACAAGGCCTGCTCAGCAGTATTATTGTTGATCTGGTCCATCACCTTGGCATTTTCACGCACTTTGCTCACGATCGTATACGCATAGCTGACCATGTCGCCGTCACTTAGGGCATCGGTGACGAAGAGACTATTGAGACGCTGCAAGATCTGCGACAGCAACTCTTCGAGCTTGTCTTTTGCTTTGCCGCTACCGAGGTCTTTACCCGGTTGCAGTTTGTACTCTTCGCTGTCTTGTTGCAGTAAAAGATCCTGCTTGCGGATTTCTGATAGCCGATAGTGGGTCATCACAACGGTAGACAGATCAATCTCGTCATCCTCATCGCCGACTTTTTCACGCAATAAGGGACGCAGATGTTTGGCGAACAAATTGAGCTTTTCCAAATCGGTTTCGTTGTACTCTACAATCTGTGCCATGAATTCATAGAACCGACTGAAACTCTGCAGATCTTTTTTGAAAATCTCCAAACGATCTTTCTCGATCACACAGGCTTTCAAACTCGTTTCCGCGTTCGCCATCAACACAGGATCACCCGTTTTCTGTGTACGCTCGAACATCTGGCGTGCCAATTTAAAGGCATCGACAGCCGATCCATAGCGCTTCTGCCAGCGCTCCATCGCGGGTTTGCAATAGTTGCCCAGAGCTGCCTTGCTGACGCTCTTGTTATGGAAAGCCGCGCAAAACTGTTCCACTTCTTGCCATTGATAAATGCCCAGGCTATCGAGTTTTTGCTGCAGGTCGTACACCAGATTCGGATTCGACACATCAGCCAGCTCAGCCGTTTGATAATAGGGCTGAAACGCGTCCAATATATCCTGCGGATCATTGAAAAAATCGAGCACGAAGGTACCTGACTCTTTCTTGCCAGGATAGATACGGTTCAGGCGCGAGAGCGTTTGCACGCAGTCGACGCCGGCGAGCTTCTTGTCGACATACATTGCGCACAGCTTGGGCTGATCGAATCCTGTCTGGAATTTATTCGCCACCAGCATGACCTGGAAATCATCGGTATCGAAAGCCTTGCGCATGTCCCGGCCCTTGAGCATAGGATTCATGTTGCGCTCATTAAACGGCTCGGACGAGTGATCCGTGTCTGTCACCTCGCCAGAAAATGCAACCATCGCACGGATACGTTCATAGCCGCGCTCAACCTTGGCCTTGTCTGCGATATAGGCATCGAAGGCAAGCTTGTAGCGTACGGCCTCCTTGCGCGACCCCGTCACCACCATCGCTTTCGCCTGTCCGCCCAGCACGCCGGCCACGTTGCTGCGAAAATGCTCGATGATGATCTTGACCTTTTGCGCGATATTCGTCGGGTGCAATTTGACCCATTGATTGAGGCGCGTATTGGCGCGCTGGCTATCGACCTCAGCATCTTGCGCCTCGGCTTGCTGGGCCAAGTGATATGCCACCTTGTAAGTCGTATAGTTCTTCAGCACATCAAGAATGAATCCCTCCTCAATCGCCTGGCGCATCGTGTACTCATGAAAAGCGACCGGCAGGTTAATACGCGAGGGTGGCAGTTCCGGATGCGGCAAACGGCCAAACAGCTCGAGTGTCTTTGCCTTCGGCGTTGCGGTGAAGGCCAGAAAACTCAGGTTGGACGATCCCTTGCGCGACAACATGCTTGCCTGCACCGCCGCCGTCATCATGTCTTCGCTGCTGAGCTCTTCATCATTGGCGCGCTCGTCAAGCATCAGCACGCCCTTTAATTGACTGGCCGTGCTGCCGCTTTGCGACGAATGCGCTTCGTCGGCAATGACTGCATAGCGTCGCGCTTTCAGAATCACGCTGTCTTCAATTGCCTTCAGCACAAACGGAAACGTCTGCATTGTCACGATAATAATCGGTTGCGACTGCTGTAGCGCGAAGGCAAGCTTCTCAGATTTGGAGCCATCGCCCTCCTTGTTATTGATGCGTCCTACTACCCCGTCGGCATGCTCGAATTGATGGATCGTGTCCTGCAACTGATCGTCAAGCACCGTCCGGTCGGTTACCACGATCACCGAATTGAATTGCTTGTTCCCCTTTGCGTCATACAAAGAGGCGAGCTGATGCGCCACCCACGCAATCGAATTGGATTTACCCGATCCGGCGCTGTGCTGAATCAGATACTTGTGACCCGTACCTTCGCGCGCGACCGCGGCGAGTATCCTTTTCACCGCATCCCATTGATGATAGCGTGGGAAAATAAGCGATTCCTTCTTTGACTTGCGTCCTTCCCAATCCTCTTTTTCCTCGATCTGCAAATGCACGAAGCGCCCCAGCACTTGCAGCAGGTTATCCGGCAACAGCACCTCATTCCACAGATAATCGGTCGCGTAACAGTTGGCGTCGGCTGGTGCATCATTGCCGGCGCCGCCGCCCGCACTGCCCTTATTAAAGGGGAGAAAATAAGTGTCGGAACCGGCCAGCTTGGTCGCCATATACACCTCGAACTGACTGACGGCAAAATGCACCAATGCACCGCGCTTGAAGCTGAGCAAAGGTTCAGGCTTGTTAGTGGCGGGATCACGCGGTAAACGGGTCTGGCAATACTGCCGTTTGGCATTATCAATGGCCTGCATGAACTCCGACTTGAGTTCCATGGTGACCACGGGGATGCCATTCACAAACAAGACCAAATCGATGCGCCAGGTCTTGGACCGCTTGCCAGTCTCGGCCATATGGGTTGGTGTCGCGTAAGGGCTGTAAACCAGTTCCGGAACCATGCGCAGGCGATTGGCCCGGTAGCGCGCCAGGATATCAGGATTGAGGTCATGATCAGGCTTGAATTGCACGAGCTTGAAACGGCAGCCGCGATCGCGCAGCTCATGCCGCAAAACACCCAGTGTGCCGAAGGTACGCAGCTCGGTATTGGTGTGCGTGATGGACGCCTGTGGGTCCGTCTTGCTCAGTTGCGCGGTGACCCGTTCAAGAAAATGGCGCTCCGTATCGAGCGGATAAATCCCCTGGTACTTGCGCCACTCTTCAGGCTGTGACGTCTGGACAAATGCGAGCAAGTCGGCTTCGTACAGTGCGCGTTCACGGTTGTAGTCTTCGCTTTTGCCGATTAGCCAGCCATTGGCCTGCATCTCTGTAATGATGTTGTTCTGGAAGTGTTTTTCATTGGCCTGGCTGCTCATGTAACGGTCTTTTCGATATATGTGTGATGCCTCCCCTGCGTGGACAGGGGCTGGAAAATTTCACGATGCTTGAGGCGGAGACGACGGGCATGCAGGCAACGTTCGACTTCATCCATATTGAATTAATCAATTTATGAAAAATGAAATACAGAAAATTTAACGCAAGGCTAGTTTTTCGTCACTGGAAATGCTGTTTTGGAAGAACACACTCGCCGCTACAAACAGGGTTGAGCGGCTAGTGCGACCTGAACCATCCAGCCTTTCAGCCGGTTTCGCGTAAGTCGATTTTCCCGGTGACGGCGGCTGTGATGAGCGCGCTACGTCGCTCCTTGAGCAGTTCAATGCTGCTCTCGGTTGTGCTAATCAGCATATCGTATCTTTGCGTTCCTGATGCCATCGATGCAATGATCGCTACCTGTTCCTGGATAGGCGGCAAACCAACCTGTAAATTTAAGATAACTGACTGGGCAATGTTAACCATAGAAGCACTGGCACCTGTCGCCTCAAGCTCAACCTCACGTCTGCCATGCACAGTAATTAATGCAGCTAAGAATGCCGGATTTGCGCGTGCATTATCAACGCTTAATCGATATAACTTATCGCAAATCATTAGCAAAGGAAAATCTTGTTCGACCACCGTGCAGCCTCCGACTAGCTCTCGTGTATTGGCCCTTGAAACCAAGATATCCCCTTTTTTTAATGCAAGCTCTGGTCTTGGGGTGAGCGTCAATGGTAGTGCCTTATTTTCTGTCGGCCTGAATACACCACCGTTCACGCAACCGACTTTCAATACACCCCATTCGCCGTCGTCAACGGGACGGGATTCACATTCTGGACTCCAGCCCTGTCCTATTGAGCTGATTACATACTTTACGCGAGTCACGTCCCAATGCGCAGGCACATCACCAAGCCATGCAACGCCGGTATCCTTCATCGGCGCGTTGGGATCGAACCCCTTCGTTACAACGTGAGTGATCAATGCTTGGCGCTTTTCACGCAGCAACTCGATAAAGCGATTTTTCCTACTAATCAGTTCGTCGATACGGGCTGTTTCGCGGTCGAGATGACCGGCTATTAAACCTTGTTCAGTTTCAGACGGCACACTAATACGTTCGGAAAAATAATCTTCAGAATCGATATTCTGAATCCCTGTCGCCTGCTTTATTGATCGAATATTTATACCAACAGAATATAAATAGGCGTTTGCATAACAGAGCCAACGTGCGTTGATAGACGATTTGCATTTGATCACAGCGACGAAATTGGAGCAGATAACGGGCGTCTCACCGGTGTACTGAACTACGGCGCCAACCAATGTCTGCTCACCGCCACCAGATTTTTCAAATAAGAGGTCGCCGCGACACACTTGGCGTGATTCACGTTGAAATGCTGGAACATTTCGAATTGTTGGGAGATTATCGCCAACAGTCAAATTCGACCTATCAAAATCGGCAACACGAGCACAAGGTATGTCGTTCTCATCGCCATTCGGCTCCTCACCCCAAAAACCATTCTGTGATGAAAAAATAAGCGACTTTATTCGGAAAACCTCCCAGTGTGCAGGCACCGGGCCCATCCACTCAATACCCGATTCCTTGTAAACAGGATATGGCTTGTAGTGGCTCATTGTTGCGCCTCCTTGCCAACATTGAGGGCGTAGGATGCGTGCAACTTCTTGTTATGCGTCCAAGGCAATTGTGTCAGCAGTGCCGACACTTTTGCAGCGTTCCGATATGTGTCGTAAAGCTGACGCATGCAGAAAAAATTCCTGCGCATAAATCCTTGCAGGCCGGGCTGGCTCACGGCGAGGTGGCGCGCCAGTTGATCGACCACGCCATCGCCCCATTCGGCAGCTTCCAGTTTGGCGCTGATGTAGGCGTCCACCTGCCAGTACAGCTCGATAAGAGTCGTGTTAACGGCTTGGTAGGCGCGTTGGCGAACCGTGGCTATCAGCTTCACCACTTCGGCAAAAGCAAGCTCAGCGGGCGTGGCAACGCAGCTCTCTGTTTTAGGCTGCCTCATGTTGTCACCTCACTCAGCAATGCTGCGATCTCGGCCTCCACAGCCTGCAAGTCCGCGTCGATGTCGGCCAACTGGCGTGGTGCCTGGTACTGGTAGAAATAACGATTGAAATTGATTTCGTAGCCGACGATACCAAGCGCGCCATCCTTCTTGTCCCGCTTGTCGTCATCGATCCAGGCATCGGGAACATGTGGGGCGACCTCGCGCAGGAAATATGCCTCGATACCTTTTTTGACGACACAGCTTGGATCGAGCGGGACGTTTTCATGTTCTCGCAGGGCACTGTCAGTAGCGAATTCGACCACATCACCGAGTTTGAGCAGCGCCTTGCCAGTCTTGGGCGTGTTGCATGCCACTTCGGCCGCGTCGCAGGCGAACAGGCCATACAGAGGATCGGCTAGCGTGGCCGATCTATAGTTCTTGGCAATCACGCGGTCGGCAGCCGGATTGGTCCAAGTCACGGCGGCCTCGAACTGTTTTTTCTCTTTGCTGTCGAGTTTGACATCGCCGGCGGCCTGTGCGTTCTTGCAGGCGAGGTCGAACAGATTGTAATTATCCCATTGTGCGCTGCCGAGGGCGCTTTGCAACAGCAGCGCTTTTTGCAGCAAGTGCGCCTGATCGCGCCACATTGTGGACCCAGTCAAGTCTTTGATCTGGGCTTCCTTGAGTTCGCTGAAGTCAGCCTTGACCTTGGCGCGGATGAGCAGCGCCTGGTCCGCATCGAACACACCGTAATCGTCCTCTGCCCAGGCAGCACCGAATTGTTCATAAACCCACCGCATCGGCGCATTGAATGGCTTGGGTGCGAAGCGCAAATCAGCCAGGCGCTCGTTGCTCAACTGAGCCGACGTGCGCAGCGCACGCTCGACAGTGATGCGCCGGTAGCCGAATGCATGGGTAGGGAATATCTTGCTGGCGAAGGTTTTATGCGCTGGCGCACTGTTTTTCTCGGACTTGCGGCCACGGCTGCTCTTGACCTGTGATCGCTTGTCGAGCACTGTCGGACTGATCTCTTCAAAATTGGCGAAGCTGCGCGTAATGATGGCAATATCGTTCTCGGACATGACATTGCGCTTGCTGCCAAGCGATTTGCGCATCTTCTCGCACAGGTTCACGCCATTAATCAGCTGCACCTTGCCTTTGCGCTCGGCGCTCTTATTGTTAGTCAGAATCCACACGTAGGTGGCAATGCCGGTGTTATAAAACATATCGTTAGGCAGCGCGACGATAGTTTCAAGCAAGTCCGTTTCTAAAATATAGCGGCGAATTTCGCTCTCGCCACTGCCTGCACTACCAGTGAACAAAGGTGAACCATTGAGAATAATACCGATGCGGCCGGTGCGGTCTGCTTCCGTCGGCAGCTTGCTGATCAGATGCATCAGGAACAGCAAGGAGCCGTCTGAGACGCGTGGCAAGCCTGGACCAAAACGTCCGGCGTGGCCTTTGACCATATGCTCGGTAGTGATGTCCGATTCGACTTTCTTCCAATCGACGCCAAATGGAGGATTCGACAGCATGTAGTCAAATTTTTCGTTCGGCAGATGATCATTCGAAAGTGTATTGCCAAGCTTGATGCGGGAGATATCCTGGCCCTTGATCAGCATGTCCGCCTTGCAAATGGCATAACTTTCAGGATTGAGCTCCTGGCCAAAGGCTCCCATGGTGGCGTGCTTATTGAGGTCATGCACGTATTCCATGCCACTCGACAGGAAACCGCCTGTGCCTGCCGTCGGGTCATAAATGGTGCGGATGATGCCAGGACGCGTGAGGGCGGCGTCATCCTCCATGAATACGAGCGAAGTCGTCAGGTGCACGATATCGCGCGGGGTAAAATGTTCACCGGCAGTTTCATTCGAGCTTTCCGCAAAGCGCCGGATCAGCTCCTCGAAGACCAGGCCCATGCCATGGTTGCTGACGGCGACGGGACTAAGGTCAGTGGTGGCGAACTTGCGCGTGACCTTATAGAGTAGATTGGCATCACTAAGCTGGCCAACGAATTCACTGAAATTGAAATAGTCGAAAATCTCGCGCGCGTCACGCGAAAAGCAGCTCACGTAATTGAGCAGGTTGTCTTTGATATCCTTTTCGCCCAGTCTGGACAGGTCCATCGGCGAGATATTGGAAAATGTGAGTCCAGAAGCGCGATGCAGAAACTTTTCCTGAGCATCCTCCGGCAACTTCATTGGTGCAATGCGCGCGGCTTCGGCGATAACCGCCGATTTGTTGGCTTGCAATACACATTCCAGGCGACGCAACAAGGTAAAAGGCAAGATGATGCGGCCATATTGGCTCTGTTTGAAGTCACCACGCAACAGATCCGCGACAGACCAGATAAAGGCGGCGGTTTGGGTGAAGTTTGAGCTCATAGAATTTGATCCTTGATTTGTCTACCGGCGCACGGCGCCATGAAAACACGTCTGTATATGCCACTGGTACTGACCAATAATTGGACCGCGAACATCATAGCCCAAGGGTCAAGTACCAACAACAATAATTGGCAATCCGAATTCGGGTCTTGAGGACAAGCCAGAAAACGATATGGGGCAAAACAAAAAACCCGCCGACTTTTGCAAGTCAAGCGGGTTTTCTGATGAAACTTGGTGCCGTTGGCCGGAATCGAACTGGCGACCTTCACATTACGAATGTGCTGCTCTACCAACTGAGCTACAACGGCGAAGACCCACATTCTACAAACAATGCACAAAATTTGCTAGTGTCAACGCGAACTTTTTTGCATTTTTTTAGCGGCCCGGCTGCGGGCCGCTAAAAATCGTGGAAAAGTGCGGCTTTTATTCCGCGTGATAGGCCGTGACGCGGGCCACTTCGTCTTTCGAACCGAGGAAGACGGGCACGCGCTGGTGCAGCTTGTGCGGGGCGATGTCCATGATGCGCTGCTGGCCGTCGGTGGCCGCGCCGCCCGCTTGCTCGACGATGAAGGCCATCGGGTTCGCTTCGTACATCAGGCGCAGCTTGCCCGGCATCGAGGTGTCGCGCAGGTCGGCCGGGTACATGAAGATGCCGCCGCGGTTCAGGATGCGGTGCACGTCGGCTACCATCGATGCGATCCAGCGCATATTGAAATTGGTGCCGCGCGGGCCCGTATCGCCGGCCAGCAGTTCATCGACATAGCGTTTCACGGGCGGATGCCAGTGGCGCGCGTTCGACATGTTGATGGCGAATTCCTTCGTCGTCGGCGGAATCTGCATATTGCTTTGCGTGAGGACCCACGAACCCATTTCGCGGTCCAGGGTGAAGCAGTTCACGCCATTGCCGAAGGTCAGCACCAGCATGGTTTGCGGGCCGTACACGGCGTAGCCTGCCGCCACTTGCTTGCTGCCTGCCTGCATGAAGTCCTGCTCCGTCGGCTGACCCATGCCATCCGGCGCCTTCAGCACGGAGAAGATGGTGCCGATCGAGACGTTGACGTCGATGTTCGACGAGCCATCGAGTGGATCGAACAGCAGCATGTATTCGCCCTTTGGATAGCGGTTCGGGATCGGGTGGATCGATTCCATCTCTTCCGACGCCATGGCCGCCAGGTGGCCGCCCCATTCGTTCGCTTCCAGCAGGATCTCGTTGGAGATGATGTCGAGTTTTTTCTGTACTTCGCCCTGCACGTTTTCCGTGTCGGCCGTGCCCAGCACTTCGCCCAGCGCGCCCTTGCCGACGGCGTGGCTGATGGTTTTGCAGGCGCGCGCGACGACTTCGATCAGCAGGCGCAGTTCGGCCGGAATGCTGTTGTTCGAGCGCTGCTCTTCAACCAGGTATTGCGTAAGACTGATGCGTTTCATGAAACCCCTTAGTTAGTGTTTTAAATACGTCTCGTGCGGTGATTGTCGGCTTACGCGCCGTTGGCGCTAAGCCGACCTACGAAATCATGACGCCGTGTAGGTCGGATTAGCCCGCAGGGCGTAATCCGACATGCCATCAATTCGCCAATGCCTTGGAAACGACTTCCATCACGTCATTCGACAAACTGGCCTGGCCGGCGACTTTTTCCAGCGCGTCGCGCATGTGGCTTTGCAGCGCCGGCACGTAACGGCGCCAGCGGTCCATGGAGCGCGCCAGGCGGGCCGCCACTTGCGGGTTCAGGGCGTCGAGCGCGATCACTTGCTCGGCCCAGAAGGCGTAGCCGCTGCCATCTGCCGCATGGAATTGCGACGGATTGCCGTTGGTGAAATTGAAGATCAGGCTGCGCGCGCGGTTCGGATTTTTCAAGGTGAAGGCCGGATGCGTCATCAGCTGGCGCACGGCTTGCACGTCGGTCGTTGGCGCGGCAGCCTGCATGGCGAACCACTTGTCGACCACCAGCGCCTCGTTCTCGAAATCGCTATAGAAGCTGGTCAGCGCCGCCTGCGCGTGCGGCTGCGAACCCGAATGGATCAAGGCGCCCAGGGCCGCGGCGCGGTCCGTCATATTGCCGGCATTGTCGAACTGCAGCCGCGCCAGGTCCAGTTCCGCCGCTTCGGGTGCGATCAGCAGATACGACAGCGCCAGGTTTTTCAGCGCGCGCTTGCCGGCCGACAGGGCGTCCGGACTGTAGTCGCCCGGCGTCTGGTTGGCGTGGTATTGCGCCAGCAGTTCGGGCTTCAGGGCTGCGGCAATCGTGCGGCGCATGAACTGGCGCGCCGCGTGGATCGCTTGCGGATCGACTTGCGCCATGCGCTCGGCGATGATGGTTTCCGACGGCAGGATCAGCGCCAGCTCGCGGAAGGCGGGATCGAGCGTGTCGTCGGCCAGCAAGGCGCGCTGCGCTGCGATGAAGGTGTCGTCCAGCGCAAGGGTCTCGCCGGCGGCGACGGCACCGGTCAGTTTCAGCAGACGTTCCATGGCCAGGCGCTGGCCAGCTTCCCAGCGGTTCACGGGGTCGCTGTCGTGGCGGAACAGGTGCAGCAGTTCGGCATCCGTGTAGTCGTATTCCAGCACCACGGGCGCGGAAAAGTCGCGCAGCAGCGACGGCACGGGCGCTTCCATCACATTCGTAAAACGGAAAGTTTGTGACGCTTGCGTCAATTCCAGCACGACGCTGGTGGCGCCGTTCGAGGCCACGCCATCGACGTACAGCGGCAAATCGCCGCCATCGGCAGCCAGCAAGCCGACGGTGACGGGAATGTGGAACGGCAGTTTTTGCGCCTGGCCCGGCGTGGCGGGGCAGCTTTGCGCCAGGGTCAGCTCGAACGTCCGGCTGTCCGCGTCATAGCGCGTGGAGGCCTTGACGATGGGCGTGCCGGCCTGGCTGTACCAGCGCTCGAACTGGCTAAAATCGCGGCCATTCGCATCCGCCATGGCGGCGCGGAAGTCGTCGCACTGGACGGCTTGGCCGTCGTGGCGTTCAAAATACAGGTCCATGCCCTTGCGGAAACCGTCGCGCCCCACCAGGGTCTGATACATGCGCACCACTTCGGCGCCCTTTTCGTAGATCGTGACCGTGTAAAAGTTATTGATCTCGACGAAGGAGTCGGGACGCACGGGATGCGCCATCGGACCCGCGTCTTCCGGGAATTGCGCCTGGCGCAAAGTGCGCACCTGGTCGATGCGCGTAACGGCGCGGCCCGTGTCCGTGCCGATCATGTCGGCCGAGAATTCCTGGTCGCGGAACACCGTCAAGCCTTCCTTCAGCGACAGCTGGAACCAGTCGCGGCACGTCACGCGGTTGCCGGTCCAGTTGTGGAAGTACTCATGGCCGACCACCGCTTCGATGCCCGCGTAATCGACGTCGGTCGCCACGCGCGAATTGGCCAGCACATACTTGGTATTGAAAATGTTCAAACCCTTGTTTTCCATGGCGCCCATGTTGAAGTCGCCCACGGCAACGATCATGAAGCGGTCCAGGTCCAGCTCCAGGCCGAAGCGTTCCTCGTCCCAGCGAATGGAATTTTTCAGCGACTGCATGGCATAGTCGGTTTTGTCGAGGTTGCCGTCTTCCACCCACACTTGCAACAGCACTTCGCGGCCCGACTTCAGGGTGTAGCGTTCTTCCTGGCAGACCAGGCGCGCGGCGACCAGCGCGAACAGGTAGGACGGCTTCTTGAACGGGTCTTCCCACTTGGCGTAATGGCGGCCGTCGCCAAGGTCGCCCTCTTCGATCAGGTTACCGTTCGACAGCAGCACCGGATAATGTTCCTTGTCGGCGCGCAGCATGACCGTGTATTTGGCCATCACGTCCGGGCGGTCCGGGAAGAAGGTGATGCGGCGGAAGCCTTCCGCTTCGCACTGCGTGAAGAAATTATGGTTCGACACGTACAGGCCGGACAGCGAGGTATTGTCCTGCGGCGCCAGCACGGTTTCGATATCGAGCGTAACATCGTCCGGCGCCTTGGGGATGGTCAGCATGCTGGCCGTCAGCTTGTACTGCGACGGCTTCAACACTTTGCCATTCAGGCGCACCATCACCAGTTCGATGTGTTCGCCGTGCAATTCGATGCTGCGGCTGGTGCTGGCCGGGTTATGGCGCATGTGAATCCGGCTCGCCACCACTGTGCGGGCGGGATCGAGATCGAAACCAAGTTCGACGCTGTCGACCAGGAAGCTGGGCGGCGTGTAATCTTTGCGGTAAATCGTCTGAGGGCTGTCTGTGCGCATAGGGAATGGGTGGGAGCGGAGGCAAAAGCCTATTTTACCAACACCAGCCCCCGATCGTCGCGATTCAGGCCAGGAATGTTGGATTCCCTTACACGCCGACATGCTCGGTAACATTCTGTAATAATGAATAGAAACAAATAGAACTATTCTTATAATACTAAGCGATGAATTGTGTCTACTATCAGGAGGTCATGCAATGAAACGTTATCTCACCATCATGATGGCCGCATTGACCGTGTTGCTGACCGGATGCGCCACCACCATACGCAGCGATGTCACCGTTTTCCATGAATGGCCTGCGCAATTGCAGGACAAATCCTATGCATTTGAAGCGCCAGCGGCCGAACACGACACGCTGGAATATCGCAGCTACCAGAACCTGGTGCGCGCGGAACTGGCCAAGCACGGCTTCGGTGAAGCTTCCGGCCCTGCCGCAGCCAATTTGCGCGTGGCGATGCAGTTTTCCACCGTCGACTATCCCGAGCGTGTGCTGCAGGCGTCCGATCCATTCTGGAATGGCCCCGGCTACTGGCCTGGCCGCTACGGCTACCGCTATGGCGCATGGCCAGGCTATGGCCGCTTTGGCTATAACCCCTACTGGTTTGGTCCGCTGGACATGGAAGAAACCGTGCGCCATAAATACGAACGCGAATTGCGCGTGACGATCAATGACCGCAACGGCAAGAAACTGTACGACGTGACCGTACAATCGACCAGCAACAAGCGCGCCACGTCGCAAGTGATGCCGGCCATGGTGGCCAGCGCCTTTGCCGATTTCCCCGGCCAGAGCGGCGTGCCCCGTAAAGTAGAAGTCAAAGTAGACTGAGAGCGCCAGCCAAAACCTACTGCGCGTCGCGCTTTGCGGCCGGCGATGCTCACCGTACTAAAGTACGGTTGCGCTTCTCGGCCACAAATCACTGCCGCTCGCTACGGTTTTGTCAGGCGCGAGAAGTCTGGAGTACTTTAAAAAACCGGCTGGTGCAGCAATGTGCAAGCCGGTTTTTTTATGTCTGCGTTTTATGCCTATGAGTAATACGCCTCGGCGGCAAAAGTGAGTGCGCCGATCAGGGCCACGGCCAATAGCAGCACGATCAGCAGGCGGCCGAACTTCGGCGTGCCGTCACTGCCGCCGCTCATGGCACGATGATGGTCGAGCCGGTCGTCTTGCGCCCTTCCAGATCCGTGTGCGCCTGGGCGATATTGGCCAGGCTGTAGCGCTGGTTGATCTCGATCTGCACTTCGCCGCTGCTGACGACGCCGAACAGCGAGGTGGCCATCTCTTCCAGGTTGGCGCGGTTCGAGGCATAGCTGAACAGGGCTGGACGCGTAATGAACAGCGAGCCGCGCGAAGCCAGTTCGCTGAGCGTAAACGCCGGCACGGGACCGGAGGCGTTGCCGAAGCTGACCATCATGCCCAGCGGCGCCAGGCAGTCGAGCGAACCCGTAAACGTATCCTTGCCGATGGAATCGTAGACGACGGAGACGCCCTTGCCGCCCGTGATTTCGCGCACGCGCTCGACGAAGTTTTCCGTGTTGTAGTTAATGACGTGGGCCGCGCCGTGCGCCTTGGCCAGCGCCGCCTTTTCATCGGAGCCGGCCGTGCCGATCAGGTTCACGCCCAGCACTTTCGCCCACTGGCAGGCGATCAGGCCCACGCCGCCCGCGGCCGCATGGAACAGGATGGTATCGCCCGCCTTCAGGGCCACCGTGCGGTGGAACAGGTATTGCACCGTCAAGCCTTGCAGCATCATGGCGGCGGCCGTGTCGAAAGCTATGCGCTCGGGCAACACCAGCAGCAGGGCCGCCGGCAGGTTGCGCTGCTGCGCATACGCGCCATTGATGCGTGCCGCATACGCCACCCGGTCACCCACCTTCACTTCCGTGACGCCCTCGCCCACCGCTTCGACGATGCCAGCGCCCTCGACGCCGAGGCCATTGGGCAGCGGCTGCGGGTACAAGCCCGTGCGGAAATACACGTCGATGAAATTGAGGCCGATGGCCTCATGTTTCACGCGCGCTTCGCCAGGGCCGGGCGGCGGCAGTTCCACGTCCACATACTCCATCACTTCCGGGCCGCCCGTGCGCTGTACGCGGATGGCCTTGGTGGTAATCGTTGCGCTCATGCTCATCTCCTCGTGTAGGTGGATCAGGCGGCAGCAACGGCCTGCGCCTGCAATTGCGACAGCACCAGGTGCGCCGACGACAGATTCGTTGCGCACGCCACGTTGTGCACGTCGCAGGCGCGCACCAGGGCATTGATGTCCGGCTCATGCGGCTGCGGCGTCATCGGGTCGCGCAGGAAGATCACGCAATCGATCAAGCCTTCCACCAGCAGCGAGCCGATCTGCAAGTCGCCGCCGAACGGACCGGAATGCTTGCGTTCCACTTGCAAGCCCAGTTCATTGATCAGGCGGCCACCCGTGGTGCCCGTGGCCGACAGTTCGCAACCCTTCAAAAAGTCCAGGTATTCGCCCGCCAGGGTAATCATGTCATCTTTTTTCTTGTCGTGGGCAATCAGGGCGATGCGTGTTTTCATGGTGAGAACTTTTCAGTGGGTGGAGGAATTATTTCTTTTTCGACAGCAAGTAAATCCCGGCGAGCACAAGGCTGGTGCCAGCCAGTTGCCAGTTGGTGATCGGTTCATCGAGAATCATGGCGCCCAGGAACAGGGTCGACACGGGGCCGATCATTCCCGCCTGCGAAGCGACGGGCGCGCCGATGCGTTCGACGGCGATCATCGTCATGAAGACGGGCATCACCGTGCAAAAGATGCCATTGAGCAATGACAAGCCATACACGGGCATGGGCTGTATCAGCAGCTCGACGGGGCGCAGGATGAAAAATTGGGCGATGCAGGCAAAGCTGGCCACGCACATCGCGTAGGAAACGAGCCGCATCGAACCGATGCGTTTCACCAATTCGCCCGAACCGAGCAGATACACGGCATACGAACAGGCCGAGCCCAGCACCAGGGTCGACCCCAGCGCCACATTGCTGGCGCCGCCCTGCAAGTCGTGCACGAACACCAGCACGATGCCGCAATACGAGGTCAGCAAGGCCAGCCATTGCAGGCGGCTGATGCTCTGCTTGAAGTACACGGTGGTAATCAGGAGCACGAAGGTGGGTGTGAGGAACAGGATCAGCCGTTCGAGGCCCACGGAAATGTATTGCAGTCCCAGGAAATCCAGATAGCTGGACAGGTAGTAGCCGACGAGCCCCAGCCCGACCAGGCGCCAGCGGTCGCGGTTTGACAGCGGCGGCTCCGTGCGCATCTTCCACCAGGCGATGACGGCGAATACGGGCAGCGAGAAAATCATCCTGAAAGCGATCAGGGTGACGGCGTCGATCTGGTAGCGGTACAGCAGCTTGGCGACGATGGCCTTGGTGGAAAACAGCACCGCACCGCCCACGGCGATGGCCAGGCCACCGAGGTAGACGGAACGGGGGAGCGAAGATGGGGTTGCTTGCGGGGAACTGGAGCTCATGCCCAGATTGTAAGGCAAAAGCCAAAGGCGGCTGATAACCCCAACGGCAAATACCGGGGTCGGACCCTGAGGGTCCGACCCCAGCCCTTGCATTTTGGGTTAGGAAATAAGCACCGCCGCCGCACCCGCCGTCACCGTCGCCGTCGTCACGCGCGCAATCACGTTTGCCGGCGCCGCCGTGCCGATCAGTTTATTCACCTGCTTGAACTGCGCCACCAGCTTGCCCGGCGTCAAGGTGACCACCGTGTAGCCCTGCGCATCCGTGTTCAAATGCTTGATCCACGGGTTGTTGCCCAAGCCGGACAATTGCTGCGCCAGGCCCAGCAAGGTCCCACTGAAGTCAGTGCTCGCTTTCAAGCCCGCCTGCACGGCAGCGACCGTCGCATCGAGTTGCGCTTCCGGCACGCCCTTGGCGGCCAGGGCGCCGCGCAGTTGCACGCGCAATTGCTCCAGCAGGCTGTCGACGGTGGGCGCCGCCTTGCCCATGGTGTAGTCGAGCAGGTTGATGTCGAGATTGACCGTGCCCAGGCCCGTGACGGGGATGGCCAGCGGATAGCTGACGAGGGTGCCGATATTGCCCATGCTGCCGGCCGCCGACTTCAGGTAGCTGAAGAAGGAATCGGAGCTGACGCCGGCCGACACCAGGTCCACCATGACGGGCGTGCCACCACCGGCCGCGTCGAAGTCGTCGCTGACGGTACCGGCAAAGAACGAGTGGATATCACCGGTCAGCGCCACCACGTTGCCGATGGCATTGGTTTTCAGGTGCGCCATCAGGTTCTTGCGCTCGCTGTTGTAGCCATCCCACTGGTCGCAATTGAGCAGGAAACGCGTGAAGAATGGCGCCAGCGCCGCTTGCTGGCCGGAAGCGGCGACAAAGCTCGATGCCGCGCCCTTGGCCTGCACGTCGGGCTTGATCCAGCCGAAGGCGATCACTTGCGCGGCGGCGGTCGGCGAGCCGCTGTTGTAGGCCGCTACAGTGATGCCGGCCTGGGCCGCGCTCAAGCCGGCGCCCACGGCAGCGGCACCCTGCGCGCCGGCATTGGCTGCCGCGCCTGCAATGGCCATGGCCGCCGCTTGCGCCACGTTTTGCGCCGCTCCCGCTGTGGAAGCTGCCACGATGGCCGACGCCAGTGGCACGCTGCCCCCCACCAGCGGCAAGGTGCTGGCGATGGCCTGCCCCACGTTGGCCATGGCGCTCAGGGCCAGCAAGGTGGCAATCGCATCCGTGCCATTGAGACCCATGCGCAGCAGCGACACTTCATTGCCCCACAGCTTCCAGGTCGAGGTCGCTGCCTTCATCTTGCTTTTCCACCAGTCGCGCTGGGTCGTGCCCAGCATGCCGACGGCGGCCAGCGGATCGGCGCCGGCCTTGGTGGCTGCCGCCATTTTCTGTCCTTCCACGCTGTCGAACAGCGCTTGCGGCACCAGGTAGCGGCTGCCGACGCTGCCCAGCGGCTTGCCCGTGGCCGGATTGACGGTCGACTCGGCGATCGCATGGTCGGCGCGGTACAGGCGCTCGTCCGTCATCACCAGCTGCATCAGTTTGCCGAACTGGAAATCGCGGTAAATCTGAATGTTCTGGAATGTTGTCGCGGCGGCATCGAACGTGACGTCGGCCGGCATGTATTCGAACCACGCCTGGTTGGCGCTGCGGCGGCGGGCCGGCTGGTGCAAATCGCTGCCGTCCGTCGCCACGATGCCTTCATAGGTGGAGGCGTCCTGCCAGGCATCGTCCGTGAACTCGTGGTCATCCCAGACGGCGATGAAGGCGAAGCGCTCGTGCACGGCTTGCAGGCGCGTATCGGTACGGTATTTCTTGTACAGGTAGCGGTAATCGGCCACGGTGGTGGCGTACTTGGCGCCCGCGCTGCCGCTCTTGAACGTGCCATCGGGCAATTTCAACTGGTCGTGGCGGCTTTCCACGGCACCGCTCTGGAAGGCCTCGCCCACCGTTTCATAGATGTAATCGCCCAGGTGGACGATGAAGTCCAGGCTTTCATTGGCGGCGATGTGCGACAGCGCGCCCCAGTGGTTGATGCTCCAGTCCTGGCACGTCAGGTAGGCGAACTGCAGCTGCGACACGTCGGCGGTGGCGGCGGGCGCCGTCTTGAAGCGGCCCACGTTCGAGCGCACGTCGCCGGCGATGAACTGGTAAAAATACACTTGGCCCGGCTGCAAGCCCGTCACCTTGTGGCGCAGGGTATTGTCGAAATCGGCTTTCAGGGGTAGCTTGGCGTCGACGATGGGCGTTCCCGTCAGGGCCGTATTGCCGCCCAGAGCGCCCGTATTGTCGCTGGCGCTGACGATCAGGCGCACGGCAACGTCGGACTTGCCGGCCACGGCGGGCGCGACGGCGTCGAAACTGGCGGGCACGACGCGCGTCCACAGCATGGCGCTGTCGGCGCGCGGATCGCCCGAAGCCACGCTTTGCGGGAATTTCCAGTCGCTGCCCGAGGCCAGCGGCACGCCAGGATCGCTGTAATCGGTGCTGCCGCAGGCGGCCAGGCCGACGGTGGCCACGGAGACGGTAATAAAGCCGCCCAATTTCAGAAATTGCCGCCTGTCCATTTGACTTGCCATGATGTCGCGCCCTCGATATGGTGAAAGCGCGTCACTTTAGCAACAGATTGTGTCATCCTGATGACGGGGCCATGCCGCTTCGCAAGGGGCCGATATGCTAAAATGTCGGCCACAATTGAACACCCGTCTAAGGAAGATTCGACATGGCAGGACATAGCAAATGGGCCAATATCAAGCATAAAAAGGCTGCCACCGATGCCAAGCGCGGCAAAATCTGGACGCGCCTGATCAAGGAAATCACGGTTGCGGCCCGCATGGGCGGCGCCGACGCCATCACCAATCCGCGCCTGCGCCTGGCGGTCGACAAGGCGGCTGACGCCAATATGCCAAAAGACAACGTCCAGCGCGCGATCAACCGCGGCAGCGGCGGCGTCGATGGCGCCAACTACGAAGAAGTGCGCTACGAAGGCTACGGCGTGGGCGGCGCGGCCGTCATCGTTGAATGCATGACCGACAACAAGGTGCGCACGGTGGCCGAGGTGCGCAACGCCTTCAACAAGAACGGTGGCAACATGGGCAACGAAGGCTCCGTCGCCTTCATGTTCCAGCACTGCGGCCAGTTGCTGTTCGCGCCGGGCACCGACGAAGACAAGCTGATGGAAGCGGCCCTGGAAGCGGGCGCCGACGACGTCATCGCCGATGAAGAAGGCGGCTTCGAAGTCGTCACTCCCGTGCACGATTTCGCCACCGTCAAGGAAGCGCTGGAAGCGGCAGGATTCAAGGCTGAAGTGGCCGAAGTCATCATGAAGCCGGCGACGGAAACGGTGTACTCGGGCGACGACGCCATCAAGATGCAAAAGCTGATCGATGCGCTGGAGCTGCTGGACGATGTCCAGGAAGTGTTTACCAACGCCCTGATAGAGAATTAATCACTCCGCACTCAAGGGCGGCACCGCCGCCCTGCAACCCACATTGAACGAACGGTACCTATGAAAATTCTGGTAGTCGGCTCTGGCGGCCGCGAACACGCCCTGGCCTGGAAACTGGCCCAGTCCGAACGCATACAGATGGTGTATGTCGCGCCGGGCAACGGCGGCACCGCGCGCGATGCGCGCCTGGTCAACCTCGACATCAGCGACCCGCAATTGCTGGCCGATTTCGTTCAACAGGAACACATCAGCCTGACCGTGGTCGGTCCGGAAGTGCCGCTGGCCGCCGGCATCGTCAACCTGTTCCGCTCGCGCGGCCTGAAAATCTTCGGTCCGACGAAAGAAGCGGCGCAGCTGGAATCGTCGAAAGACTTCGCCAAGGCCTTCATGCAGCGCCACGGCATCCCGACGGCCGCCTACCAGACCTTCTCCGACGTCGCTCCCGCGCATGCCTACGTCGACGCCATGGGCGCGCCCATCGTCATCAAGGCTGACGGCCTGGCCGCCGGCAAGGGCGTGGTCGTTGCCATGACCCTGGAAGAAGCGCACCAGGCAGTCGACAATATGCTGGCCGATAACCAGTTCGGCGACGCCGGCGCGCGCATCGTCATCGAGGAATTCCTCGCCGGCGAAGAAGCGAGCTTCATCGTCATGTGCGACGGCAAGAACATCCTGCCGCTGGCCACCAGCCAGGATCATAAACGCCTGAAGGACCACGACCAGGGCCCGAACACGGGCGGCATGGGCGCGTATTCGCCGGCGCCGATCGTCACGCCGGCCATGCATGCGCGCGTCATGCGCGAAATCATCGTGCCGACCATCCAGGGCATGGCCAAGGACGGCATCACGTTCACGGGCTTCCTGTACGCGGGCCTGATGATCGACGACAAGGGCACGCCGAAGACCTTGGAATTCAACTGCCGCATGGGTGACCCGGAAACGCAGCCGATCATGGCGCGCCTGAAGACCGACCTGGTGACCGTCATGGAACACGCCGTCAACGGCACGCTCGACGCCGTGGAACTGGAATGGGACCGCCGCACGGCCGTTGGCGTCGTCATGGCCGCCGCCGGCTACCCGGACGATCCCGTCAAGGGCACGTCCATCGGCGACATCCCGGCCGAAACACCTGACTCCGTCACCTTCCATGCGGGCACCCGCATCGAAGGCGAGCGCCTGGTCACCAACGGTGGCCGCGTGCTGTGCGTGGTGGGCCTGGGCGACAGCATCAAGATGGCGCAGAAGCAGGCATATGAAACCGTGGAAAAAATCCATTTCGACGGCGCGCAGTACCGCCGCGACATCGGCTGGCGCGGCCTGAAGCATTGATCGCCCCATAACGATCCCATGGCGGGGCCGGCGCGGACAGCATCCGCCCCGGCCCCGTTTTCATTCTGACTGCCCCCCATTCCTCGCCATGACCATGCCAAGCGGCCTTGCCGCACCAGACAACGATGCCCCGGTGAGCCCCCTGGCCTGGCTGACGCTTGCCTCGCTGCTCGTTGCCGGCCTGGCCTGGCACTGGTTCAGCAGCTACGCGGTACCGCAATGCGACGACCGCGAAACGCTGGCCGCCGTGACGGCGGCCAGGATCGGCCTGCACGATATCAAACAGGCCGGCTATGCCTGGTCGCAAAAAACCCGTGGCTGCCTGGCCACCGTCAACTCGCATGGCAAATCGATGCAATACGCGTATACCGTGTCTCGCGTCGAAGGTCGCCGCAAGAGCCGTATCGTCTATGACGATGCGCGGCCGGAGCTGATACAGGCGCGCTTCGGCAAGATCGCGTGGAACGGCGACTTCGTGCAGCAGGCGGAGCCGATCGGACGCGAAGCACTGTTGCAGGCGATGCTGGCAGGCATGGATGGCTTGCGCGGCAAACCGCTGCTGTTCCCGGACCTGGGCATGCTGCTGTCGCCGCAGCATTACCGCGAAATTGCCGATGTCGAAGCGGTCGCGCCATGCCGCGAGCTAAGACCCGGCATCCAGTCCTGCCGGCTGCTGGTCGAGCGTAACGATATCGCGCGCATGGCGCCAACCACCGTGTGGAGCCTCTCCGTGCTGCAGCAAGGCGACTTTACCTTCCAGCGCAGCAAGGATGGCAAGAACTGGTCGGTAACACCGCGGTTCAGAATGGAACTGGATCAGGCGCAACTTCAATAGTGCGCTGGGGAAACGAGATTGCATTGTAAAATTTATCATCTTTATTCTTGATAAACCCACTCCCAATGACAAGCAATCCACCTGTGTCCACGCATACTTCCGTCGAGGCGCTGCATGTGCTGAAGCTGCTCACGCGCCGCCAGCGCGAGCAGGCGCTTGCGCATCCCGACTTGCCGCAGCTCGCCGTCGGAACGCCGCTACCCGACACCTTGATGTGGTTGTACCGGCGCCAGATCGTTACGTCCGAGGATGTGAACAGCCTGTTGTTGAGCTTGGAGCGCCACTTCACCGGCGACGAGCTGGCACTGCGTTTGTCGATATTGCAGCAGCTGGTGGAGGTGCTCAATCGCGAATCGCTCGATCACCTGCGTGACGAAACGCTGCTCACGCAGGAGCAGTACCAGCGGGCGCTGGCACACCTGCCCGACGACGTCTTGCTGCCCACGCCGGGCGAGGCGCTGAACTGGATGCTGCATGTGGAACTGCTGCAGCGCGCAGAATTCAAGTCCATGGCCCAGCGCATCGCGTCCGGCGGCAGCGATGACGCAAAGCGCGCGATCCAGCATGCGCAAGGACGCCAGGAGGAACATAAGAAGGCGGTACGCGGCGTGATCCTCGGCAGCCTGTTTCCCGGTTCGCGCCTGACCTGGGTAATCGTCGCGCCGCTGGCGCTGGCCGGCATGGTCTGGTACCTGGTTGGTGGCAATTCCGTGCCCGAGTGTGACTCCAGCAACACGATCGCCACCGTGACACGCATGCTCAACAAGGCAGCGCCGGAAGGCGTGGGCAAGGCAAGCCTGCACGACGTGAAAGAAGCCGGTTACGCCTCGTCACACAATATCCGGGGCTGCCTGGCCACGATCGAGCTCGATGGCGAGAAGATGGAATATGCCTATACCGTCGCGCGCGACGACAGCGGCAGCAAGAGCCGCATCAGCTATGTTGGCGCGCAGCCAATGCTGGTCCAGGCGCGCTTTGGCACCATCGAGGATGGCGACTTTGCCCAGCAAGCCAAGCCCCTGGGACGCGAGGCGCTGGAAAAGGCTTTCCGCGACGGCATGGCTGGTGCGCGCATCACGCCCCAGCCACGGCAAGCGTTTTCGTTGACGCAATCGATGGAGCGCACGCGCGAAATCGCCGAAATCGAACCGCTGGCGCCATGCAAGGAAATCTCGCCGGGCGTCTATTCCTGCCGCCTGCTGATCGAACGCAATGACGCCTTGCTGGGCATGCTCAACGGCGGCACGGCAGTGATGCAGGAAGGCGAGTTTACCTTCCAACGCGACGCTGCCGGCAATGGCTGGTCGGTAACGCCACAATTTGCCCTGGAGCTGCGCCAGGCCAAAGTAAAAGAGTAAGTCCATGTATATCGAACCGCCCCACGCATCGCTGAACCAGCTGCACCAGCTTGGCCTGATCACCGCGCAGGAACTGGACGAGGCCAACTCGGAACGCGATGTCGCCGCCCATGAGCGCCTGCACCCGCCCGAGGATCCGGTCGACATGCCGGAGCTGATGCAGGACGCGGACCTGGTCAGCACCCTGGGCTGGCTGCTGCTGACCGATCTGCTGTCCAAGAATGACTTCGACAAGCGGATGGCCAAACTGCCGCCCCGGCAACAGGCGCTGGCAGCCGAGGGGGTGCGGTACTACAACCGCCGCGAGGTCGACGCCTTGTACGAGCTCGATTTGCTGAACCAGTTCCAGCGCGATGCGGCCCACGCTGCGGTGCCGGCCGACCGCATGTTCTATGCGCCCTGGATCGCCATGCGCTGGCTGGTGGTCAACGACATCCTGCCGACGGCGCAGTTCGAGGCGCTCGAAGTGCGCGTGCGTGAGCATGGCAGCGAACTGACGCGCGACATCATGGAAGCATCCAGGCTGCGCCATGGTCACGACCGCATCCCGTACAAGCGCCCACCGGCCTGGAAAGGCGCGCTGATCGTGCTGGGGCTGATCCTGGCAATGTCCGTCGTGTACGGCTGGTTTAGCGGAGGCCTGCAGCCATGAGCACCGATCCGCGCTTGCTGCCGCTGGCAGAACTGCTGCGCCTCGGCCTGATCACCAGCGACGAATACGACGATACGCTGGCCGAGCTGGAGATCATCGAGCTGCAGCGCGCCCACAATGCTGCCGAAGACATTGATGTGCCGGAGCTGAAGATGAATGCCGACCAGATCGCGACGCTGGCCTGGCTGCTGCGCGCCGAACTGGTGCCCGAGGAGCGTTTTTTCAGGATGCTGCGCAAGCTGCCCACCGATGAACCACGCCGGCAACTGGCCAGCGCCGCGCTGCAGCAGGTGAACCGGCAGGCGGTCGACGCGCTGTACCAGCAAAACCTGATCAACACGTGGCAGCGCGACGCCGCCCACGACAGCCTGCCAGCCGAGCATCTGGCCGCCACGCCCGTCGCGGCCCTGCGCCATATGCTGAAACAGGGCACGCTATCGCCGCTGCAATACAAGGAGCTGCAAGCGCGCACGCGCGCGAACGGCTCGCCACTGGCGCGCGTGATCGTCGATGCCGCCGGCAAACCGCCGGCCCGGTATGGCCGGCGCGCCGCGCGCCCGTTCAACGTCCTGATGATCGTGCTGATGCTGGTGCTGCTGATGATGGTGGCGATTGCAGGACCGTTGTGGTTCAAGCGCGAGCAGCCAGCGCCTGTGGCACCGCTGGCGCAGCCGGTCGACACGGTGGAGCGCGACGACCTGCGGCAGCGCGCGGCGCAAGCACTCGACGCAGCCCGCCAACCGGGCCACGACAGCGTGCAATATGATGTCCAGGTGGTGCAGGACAAGCCACCTCGGTAAAGCAGGGCCGGCGACAGCATCGCCGGTTTTGCTATCACAAAAATCCGTTACAGGGTACAATCCGTCCTTACTTTTTTATTTCGGCCTCGTCGGCCCACGCGATGTCGTCAACTCCCTCTCCTTCGGCCGTCAAGGCCTATTTGCTCGATTTGCAAAACCGTATCGTGCAGGCTCTCGAAGCGCAGGACGGCAAGCCCTTCCTGACCGATGCCTGGCAGCGCCCCGAGGGCGGCGGCGGCATTTCGCGGCTGATCGAGGAAGGCAATGTGTTCGAGCGTGGCGGCGTGAATTTTTCACACGTCACCGGCGCCGCATTGCCGCCATCGGCCGCGGCCGCGCGCCCTGAACTCGGTGGCAAGGCGTGGGAAGCGATGGGCGTGTCGCTGGTGCTGCATCCGCGTAATCCGTATGCGCCCACGGTGCACATGAATGTACGGTTCTTCACCACCGTGAATGCCGATGGCGCACCCGTATGGTGGTTCGGCGGCGGCATGGACCTGACGCCGTATTATGGCGACGCGGACGACGTGAAGCACTTTCACCAGGTGTGCCATGATGCGCTGGCGCCGTTTGGCGACGAGCTGCATCCGAAGTTCAAGCAGTGGTGCGACGATTATTTCTACCTGAAGCACCGGCGCGAAGCGCGCGGCGCCGGTGGCATATTCTTCGACGACTTCAACGCCCTGGGCTTTGACGACAGCTTTGCCATGATGCGCAGCGCCGGCGACGCCTTCATCGACGCGTATGTACCGATCCTGGCGCGCCGCAAGGATACGCCGTACGGCGAACGCGAACGCGATTTCCAGTGCTACCGGCGTGGACGCTATGTCGAGTTCAACCTGGTGTTCGACCGCGGCACCCTGTTCGGCCTGCAGTCGGGCGGCCGCACCGAGGCGATCCTGATGTCGATGCCGCCCGTGGTCAAGTGGCGCTACGACTGGCACCCGGAAGCGGGCAGTCCCGAAGCGGCGTTGTATACTGACTTCCTCGTGCATCGCGACTGGCTGCAGGCGTGAACGAAAGTAGTATGGCGTGCGTGGCGCTGCTGGGCGGCAGCTACGATCCGGTGCATATGGGCCATGTCGCGCTGGGCACGCATTTTTCCAGCCTGCTGCACGCCGATGAACTGCGCGTGATTCCGGCCGGCGCGCCCTGGCAAAAGAGCAAGCTGGGCGCCAGCGGCCAGCAGCGCGCCGAGATGGCCGGCCTGGCGTTTGCCGGCCTGCCCTTGCCGGTCATGATCGACCGCCAGGAAATCGAGCGCAGCGAACATGGCCAGGCCAGCTACACCATCGATACCTTGCGCCAGGTACGCGCCGAGCTGGGTGCGCGCGCTTCCATCGTTTTTTTGATGGGCGCCGACCAGCTGCAGCGGCTCGCGACATGGCGCGAATGGCAGCAATTATTTGAATACGCGCATATCTGCGTCGCGGCCCGCCCCGGCTTCGCGCTGAATGACACCGCAGTGCCGCAAGTGGTCGCCGAAGAATTTTCGCGCCGCCTGGGGTCACTGGACAGCATCCGCAACACGCCGCACGGTCTGACTTATCTGGCACAGGACTTCGCGGTGGATATCTCCGCCACCGAAATACGTGCGGCATTACAACGGGGGAATCGGGCAAACTCGCTTGTTTCCCCGCTAGTGCTAGACTATATTGAACAACATAATTTATACAAAAGCTAAATGGACATCAAAAAACTGCAAACCCTCGTCGTTGACGCCCTTGAAGACGTCAAAGGCCAAGACATCGCCGTCTTCGAAACGAGTCACCTGACCAGCCTGTTCGACCGCATCGCGATCGTCTCCGGTACCTCGAACCGTCAAACCAAGGCGCTGGCCGCCTCGGTACGCAACAAGGTCAAGGACGCCGGCGGCGACATCATCGGCATGGAAGGCGAGGACACCGGTGAATGGGTGCTGGTCGATCTGGGCGACATGATCGTCCACATCATGCAAGCACCGATCCGCGCCTACTACCGCCTGGAAGAAATCTGGGGCGACACGCCGGTCAAGCTGGGCGCCGCCAAGCGCGCGCCGAAAAAAGCGGCCGGCGACGAGCCGAAAAAGGTCAGCGGCCATCTGGCGGCAAGCAAGGCCAATGTGGAAGCTTCGCCCGTGATCGAAAAGAAAACGCCAGCGAAGAAAGCCACGGCCGCCACCGCCGCCAAGAAAGCCCCGGCGAAGAAAGCCACCGCTTCCAAAGCCGTCGGCAAGACCGTGAAAGTCGCGCCAACCAAGACCGAAGCGGCTGCCGTCAAAGCACTGAAAGCGCTGCCAGAGAAAAAAGTGCGCGCCCCACGCGCGGCCAAGCCGGCAGCCGATGCTGCACCGGCAAAAACCGTGATCAAGCGTATCAAAAAAGTCGAAGCGTAAGCCTCGATGCAGCTCATCATCGCTGCGGTCGGCCATAAAATGCCGGCCTGGATAGAGACGGGCTTCGCGGAATACGCGAAGCGCATGCCGCCGGAATTGCGCATCGTGCTGAAAGAAATCAAGCCGGTGGAGCGTTCCGGCAGCAAGACCGCCGCCACGGCGATGGCGCTGGAACGCGAACGCATCGAAGCCGTCCTGCCCAAGGGCGTGCGCATCATCGCCCTCGACGAACGCGGCAAGGACCTGACCAGCGTCGGCCTGTCGCAGCAGTTGATGACGTGGCAGCAGGATGGCCGCGACACCGCCTTTTTGATCGGCGGCGCCGACGGCCTCGATCCGCAACTCAAGGCACGTGCCGAAGGCATGCTGCGCATTTCCAGCATGACCCTGCCGCACGGCGTGGTGCGCGTGATCCTCGCCGAGCAGCTCTATCGGGCCTGGTCGATCACGCAAAACCACCCCTATCACCGCGTCTGAACTCCCTCATGAAAACGGCTGATCACAAGATCTACCTCGCCTCCAAAAGCCCGCGCCGGCGCGAACTGCTGCGCCAGATCGGCATCGATTTCGAATTGCTGCTGCTGCGCAGCGACGGCCCGCGCGGCGCCGACGTCACCGAGGAAGTCCTGCCCGGCGAATCGGCGCTCGACTATGTCGCCCGCGTATCGAATGAAAAGGCCGCCTTCGCCTGGGACCTCGTGCGCCGCCGCCACCTGACCCCGCGTCCCGTACTGGCTGCCGACACCACCGTCACCATCGATGGCGTCATCCTCGGCAAGCCGGCCGACCGCGCGGAAGCGGTGGCCATGCTGCAGCAGCTGTCTGGCCGCACGCACGAGGTGCTCACCTCGATCGCCGTGCACTACAAGGATTTCGCCGAACAGCGCACGCAGGTGTCGCAAGTGCGCTTCGGCGTGCTCTCGCCCGCCTCGATCGCCGCGTATTGCGCCACGCCCGAGCCGTACGACAAGGCCGGCGCCTACGGCATCCAGGGCAGCGCCGCGCTGTTCGTCGAGCACATCGAAGGCAGCCACTCCGGCATCATGGGCCTGCCCCTGTACGAGACGGCGCAATTGCTGCGTGAAGCAGGTTTGCCCCTGCCCTGATCCCGGGTATGATGTCATTCGTTGCCTCCACTCCCGCGCCCCCATGAACGAAGACATCCTGATCAATATCACGCCGCAAGAAACGCGCGTCGCCCTCATCCTGCAGGGCGCCGTGCAGGAATTGCACATCGAGCGCACGCTCACGCGCGGCCTGGCCGGCAATGTGTATTCCGGCAAAGTGGTGCGCGTATTGCCGGGCATGCAGTCGGCCTTCATCGACATCGGCCTGGAACGCGCCGCCTTTTTGCATGTGGCCGACATCTGGGAAGCGCGCGGCCACGACGGCCAGAACGCCACACCGGCGCCGATCGAAAAAATCCTCTTCGACGGCCAGGTGCTGACGGTGCAGGTGATCAAGGACCCGATCGGCACCAAGGGCGCGCGCCTGTCGACGCAGATTTCCATCGCCGGGCGCATGCTGGTGTACCTGCCGCAAGACAAGCACATCGGCATCTCGCAGAAGATCGAAAAGGAAGCGGAGCGCGAGCAATTGCGCGTGCGCCTGCAAAGCCTGCTGCCACCCGATGAAAAGGGCGGCTACATCGTGCGCACCATGGCCGAGGACGCTTCCGATGCGGACCTGAAGGCGGACGTCGACTACCTGCGCAAAACCTGGAGCACCATCACGCACGGCGCGCGCACGCGTCCCGCCACCAGCCTGCTGCACCAGGATTTGAGCCTGGCGCAGCGCGTGCTGCGCGACTTCGTCGGCGATGAAACGGCCACCATCCAGGTCGACTCGCGCGAAAATTACGTGAAATTGCGCGAATTCGCGGAAATCTACACGCCCAGCGAACTGACGCGCCTGCAGCACTACACGGGCGAGCGCCCATTGTTCGACCTGTATGGCGTGGAAGAGGAAATCTTGCGCGCGCTGGGCCGCCGGGTCGACCTGAAATCGGGCGGCTACCTGATCGTCGACCAGACGGAAGCGATGACCACCATCGACGTCAACACGGGCGGTTTTGTGGGCGGGCGCAATTTCGCCGACACGATTTTCAAGACCAACCTGGAAGCGGCGCACGCCATCGCCCGCCAGCTGCGCCTGCGCAACTTGGGCGGCATCATCATCCTCGACTTCATCGACATGGACAATGCCGAGCACCGCAACGCCGTGCTGGCCGAACTGAAACGCACCTTGTCGCGCGACCGCACCAAGGTTTCGGTGAGCAATTTCTCGCCGCTGGGCCTGGTGGAAATGACGCGCAAGCGCACGCGCGAATCGTTGGCCCACATCCTGTGCGAACCGTGCCCCGCCTGCGCCGGCAAGGGACAAGTCAAGACTTCGCGCACGATCTGCTATGAAATCCTGCGCGAACTGCTGCGCGAGGCAAAACAGTTCAACCCGCGCGAATTCCGCATCCTCGCCTCGCAGGAAGTCGTGGATCTGTTCCTGGAAGAAGAATCGCAGCACCTGGCCATGCTCGGTGACTTCATCGGCAAGAAAATCTCGCTGCAGGTGGAGAATGCCTACCATCAGGAGCAGTACGACGTGATTTTGATGTAGCCATGCCGGGCACCACCGCCTTCTGGCGCGATCCAGCCATGCCCCACGTGGAAAGCCGGCGCGCCTGTAACAGCCGCGCATGCTACAAGCCGCACAGCCATCCCACCTTTTCCATCGGCGCCGTCGATGCGGGTGGCAGCATCTTTACGGGCAGCAAAGACGGCAAAGTCGCGCTCGGCAATGGCAGCCTGGTGCTGGTGCCGGCCGGCTGCGTGCACGCCTGCAATCCCCTGCCTGGCGCCCTGTGGAGCTACCAGATGCTGCATCTCGATGCGGCATGGATGCAAGCACACGCGCCGGCGCTCGATGGCGACACGGCGCGCGTGCTGCATTGCCCTGTGCTGTACGCGCAGTTTTGCGCCATGAATGCGCTGCTGTTTTCATCGGCCAGCGCGGCGGAGAAAGATGCGGCGCTGCTGGCCTTCCTGGGCGCCTGCGCCAGCGCCTGCGCAGACCTGCTGCCTTCGGAACGCAAGCCCGTGCCGCAACGGCTGGCGCCCGTGCTCGCAACGCTGCAGGCGCAGCCCTCGGCCAGCCTGCGACAACTGGCGCAAGCGGCAGGCCTGAGTCCTTTTCAATTGATCCGCGCCTTTCGCGCTGCCACCGGTATGACGCCGCATGCCTACCAGTTGAACGCGCACGTGAACCGCGCGCGCAGCCGCTTGCAGGCGGGGACGGCGCTGGCGCAGCTGGCGCATGAGCTGGGCTTTGCCGACCAGAGCCATTTGCAGCGCGTCTTCAAGGCGCATGCGGGCATCACGCCGGGACGCTACCGCTAAGCTGCAATTTTCTTCAATACAGGCCGCCGCCTGTCCCTGCATACTCGCGCTTCGCCATTGCCGGAGCCGAACCCCATGCAGGATTTTCTTTTCATCGCCGCCGCCCACTTTCTGTCCCTGCTGTCGCCCGGCCCCGATTTTTTCCTGATCGCGCGCACCTCGCTGGCCCACGGCTGGCGCGCCGCCGCCGGCACGTGCGTGGGCATTACCGTGGCCAATGCCGTGTTTATCGTGGCGGCGTTTGGCGGACTGTCGGTGCTGCGGGCGGGCAGCACGGCATTCATGGTGGTGCGGCTGGCGGGATGCGCCTATCTGCTGTACCTGGGCTGGCTGTTCCTGCGCCATGCGGGCAAGACCAGCCTGGAAGCGGCGCCCGCCAGCGGCAAGGCGCGCTGGCGCGGCGGTGTCGCGATGGGGTTTGTCTCGGCCATCCTGAACCCCAAGAATGCGCTGTTCTACGTCAGCCTGGCCACCGTGCTGGCTGGCAGGCAGACGAGTCACGCCGCGATGGCGGCGTATGGCGCGTGGATGGTCTTTGCCGTGCTGGGGTGGGATATGGCCGTGGCGCTGGCGATAGGCAGCGCCGCCTTGCGGCAGCGCTTTGCCCGCGCGCTGCCGTCGCTGGAACGGCTGTCGGGCGTGATGCTGATCGTGCTGGCGGTCGTGTTACTGATTCAAGCTGGCAATGGATCCAGGTAAAACACGGCATACACTTTCAGGGGCGTCGTTTCCGTCGCTTTTTCCGAGCGCACGACGGAGCAGTCGTCGGCGGCCAGGCTGCGCCAGTTCTGGATGCCCGCCTTGGCGAACATGGCGTGCGCGGGGGCATTCGCGGCCAGGTCCAGCACCAGGCAGGCGTTACGCGGGCCGGCGCCGTAGTTGACGGCGCGGATCTCGATGCCGAAGGTCGTCATCCACGGTTCCCACAAGCCCTTTTCCTTGCCGGCCGCGATGCGGTCGAGCATCTCGCCAAACGTCAAACCTTTTTTGACGGTATCGCGCAGTGCCTGCAGCGACGGCGCCAGGCGCGGATCGGGCTGCTTGTTGCCGGCGCGGATCTCGGCGATCGCCTTCAGTTCCTTGATGATGGCCGCATCGCGCTCCGTATAGTCGCGCATGCGCGCGTAAAACTCGGCGTCGAGGAAGGGATTGACGGTCAGCTTGGCGACGCCCTCTTCGCGGCGTTTTGGGGAAGGCGTGTTGGTTTTGGTCATGGCGATAGAGGGGCAAAATACGTTGAGGGGCGCCAGTGTACCACCTTGCAGCGACGCGGCCCCAGGCGCGGCCTCAGCCCCGGGGAGCGGCCGTCGATTCGCGCACCACCAGTTCAGGTTTCAGGCGCACGTCCAGCACGGGGGAATCGGGCGAGTCGATGGTTTGCAGGATCAGCCGGGCCGCTTCCGTGCCGATGCCGTGGTGGCGGATGCGGATGGTGGTCAGGGGCGGACGGATCATGTCCATGTAGGGCATGTCGTTGTGGCCCACGACGGAAATATCTTCGGGGCAACTCAAGCCCAGTTCGCGGATGGCGTCGTAGCAGCCGAGGGCCACCAGGTCGCTGCCCGTCACCACGGCCGTCGTCTGCGGGGACTGGCGCAGCAGTTCCAGCAGGGCCGCCTTGCCGCATTCGCGCGAATAGCCGCTGCTTTCAAACACGAACGCTTGCGAGGGATCAAGTTCGCTGGCCTGGATGGCGGCCAGGAAACCGAGGCGGCGCACGTGGCCGGTGGACAGGTTTTCCGGGCCGGCGATGTGCGCGATATGGCGGTGGCCCAGCGCCAGCAAGTGCTCCACGGCCAGGCGCATGCCCACCACGTCGTCGCTGACGACGCAGGAAGCGACTCCCGTCTCGTCGCTGCGGTTGACGGTAACCACGGGCACGTTCTGGTCGATGCACATCTTGATGACGGGATCGTCGCGGCGCGCCGTGGCCAGGATCAGGCCGTCAACCTGCTGCCCCAGCAGACGGTTGATGACGAACAGCTGCTCTTGCTCGTCGGCGCCCACATTGGCGACGATGGCCAGATAGCCATGCTTGCGCAAGCCTTCCTCGATGCCCAGCAGGATAGGCGGGAACACCGCGTTGGTAATGTCGGGCAGAACCACGCCGATGATGCGCGACTTGCGCGTGACGAGGGTGGAGGCGGCACGGTTGGGCCGGTAGCCGAGGCGGCCCGCTTCGGCCAGCACGCGCGCGGCCACCTCGACGCTGACCATTTGCCGCGTTTCCGGGTTCATCACGCGCGAGACGGTGGAAAAGTGCACGCCGCTGGCCCGCGCGACGTCGCTTAAGGTGGGGTTCTTGTTTGTCATGGGCTTCCCGGATCGCAATACCGTGATTTTATCGTAAAAATTCCGCTTCCCGTCAAAAACCGAGCAAACGCTTGCATTAGAATAAAGGGGCTACCCAAAGCGGTTTTGGTACTCTTAAGCACAATCCAGCCTTGACAGCGTGCAAACGCTTGCATACCATGGCTCGGACTTACCACTCGGGCCATGCATGCCCTTCCCAGAATTCCTATGTCTACTTCCCACAGCAAGCACGCCGAACAGAACGGCGAAACCTTCAACCTGAAAGAAGCCGCCCTCGCCTATCACGCCGAACCTCGCGCCGGCAAGATTTCCGTCACGCCAACCAAACCGCTGGGCGACGCCCGCGCGCTGACCCTGGCGTATTCGCCGGGCGTGGCCTTCGCCTGCGAAGCGATCGTGGAAGATCCGCGCACGGCCGGCATCTACACCTCGCGCAGCAACCTGGTGGCCGTGATCACCAATGGCACGGCCGTGCTGGGCCTGGGCGATATCGGTCCGCTGGCCAGCAAACCGGTAATGGAAGGCAAGGCTTGCCTGTTCAAGCAGTTCGCCGACGTCGATGTATTCGACATCGAACTGGCCGAGAACGATCCCGACCTGTTCATCGACACCGTGGTGCGCATGGAGCCGACCTTCGGCGGCATCAACCTGGAAGACATCAAGGCGCCCGACTGCTTCTACATCGAGCAGCAATTGCGCAAGCGCATGAACATTCCCGTCTTCCACGACGACCAGCATGGCACGGCCATCATCGTCGCGGCCGGCATCCTGAACGGCCTGGAACTGGTGGGCAAGGATATCGGCAACGTCAAGGTGGCCGTTTCGGGCGCGGGCGCCGCCTCCATCGCCTGCCTGGACCTGCTCGTCTCGCTGGGCCTGAACAAATCCTTGCTGAAGGTATGCGACAGCCAGGGCGTGATCTACCCGGGCCGCGATGCCAGCATGGAAGAGAACAAGGCGCGCTACGCGAACGACACGAGCGACCGCGACCTGGCCGATGCCATGGTCGGCGCCGACATCTTCATCGGCGTCTCGAAGGGCGGCGTGGTCAGCGCGCAGATGGTCGAATCGATGGCCGCCAAGCCATTGATCTTCGCCCTGGCCAATCCGCATCCGGAAATCGCCCCGGAAAAAGTGCACGCCGTGCGCGACGACGCCATCGTGGCCACGGGCCGCTCGGACTATCCGAACCAGATCAACAACGTGCTGTGCTTCCCGTACATCTTCCGTGGCGCGCTCGACGTGGGCGCCACCACCATCAATGAAGAGATGAAACTGGCCTGCGTGCGCGCCATCGCCGCGCTGGCCAAGGAGCCGTTGCCGGGGCACGAAAGCAGCGCCTTGAGCCCGCTGCAACTGATACCGTCGCCGTTCGACGAACGTCTGCGCAACTGGGTCGCGCCAGCCGTGTCGCAAGCGGCCATCGCCACTGGCGTCGCCACCCGCGTGCCGGCCAGCGCCTGAGACGCATGACAGGCTTTGCGGCCTTGGCAAAATAACAGCAAGTTACCATTGCTTACAAAAAAACCATGGCTAAAAACCATGGTTTTTTCTATTTCCCCCTTGAGATCGCCAAAATAGTTGCCTAATAGAAAATCCCCACGGACGTTTTTGTTGCCACCTTCGATTACAATGGCGCCTACTTTATGTTGCTACAGTTGCCATAATGGCGACGACGTGCGTTACCAAGGATATTCATGCTCGGCTTGACTTCTGTTTGTGTTTTTCTCTTTTCGGCATTGGCGCTGGCTGTCAACAGCGGGTATTCCCTTGGCGCGCTGGTGCTGCTGCTGGCCAGCATCTCCTTGTTGTGGAAACGCACGAACTCGGCATTGCAGCGCAAGGACTACTTGCTGATGGGTGTCCTGCTGGCCTATTTCATTATTTTCACCGCCAATATGTTGTACCACGGCGATCCGGCACGCGAATTCGACATCCCATTGCGGGCACTGCTGGCAGTGCCGGTACTGCTGCTGCTGCTGGTGTATCCACCCGCGCCCGCTGCATGGTGGGGCGGCCTGTCCATCGGTGCCATCGCTGGCGTCATGCTGGCGGCCTGGCAGCTGTTCGCGCTGCATATGGAGCGTCCTCTCGCCGCCACCAGCAATGCCATCCATTACGGAAATGTCAGCATGCTGTTCGGTATGCTTGCACTATGCGGCCTTGGCTGGGCGCGCGCGCAGAGTCAGCGCACGGTCTGGACGCTCCTATTGCTCGCTGGCGGCCTGGCCGGCATCCTTGGTTCCCTTGTCAGCGGCAGCCGTAGCGGCTGGCTCGCCCTGCCCCTCTGTATCGGCTTCATCACCGTCCAGCACGCCAAGGCCCATGGAAAACGTTACCTTGGCGGCGCCTTGGCGCTCCTGCTCGCCTTGGGGGCGGCAGCGTATCTCATGCCGAACTCGACATTACGCGAACGCACGACCACCGCCATGAGCGACTTGGAAAAGTTCGACAACAATGACAATATCAACACGTCCATCGGCGAGCGCATGGAAATGTGGCGTCTGACCCTGCAAATGGTCGACGCACATACTATATGGACAGGCATGGGACGCACGGGTTACCTGGCGCGAAAATATGCGCTGGCAGATGAGGGGAAAATGACTGCAGTGATCCGTAACTATACAAATGCCCATAACGACTACCTGGACGTGCTGGTCAAGCGCGGCATCACCGGCGTACTCGCCCTGCTGGCCCTGTTCCTGGTACCGCTGGCGCTCTTCGCGCGGGCCCTGCGGCGCGGTGGCACTGCGGCCCAGCCCTATGCGCTGGCCGGCGTGGTGCTATGCACGTGCTACATGATTTTTGGCCTGACGACGAGCTCGCTCACCCTGAATATCGGCATCATCATGCTGGTCTTCCCGATGGTGATACTGTGGGCCATGCTGCGTCGGCAGGAACGCATTGCCTGAACTCGTTTTTCGCCTGACCGTTTTTGCTGTCCCTGCAAGGAACCATACCGATGCTCACGCCCGACCTGAAGCGCCTCACCGCACTGCACGCGCCCTATAAGAAACACCTGGCCCTGGCCTTGCTGGCGATGGTCGTCACGGCGGCCACGGAACCGCTGCTGCCGTATGCACTCAAGCTACTGCTCGACAATGGTTTTGGCGGCAAGGTGAATTTCTCCTTCTGGCTGGTGCCGCTGATCGTCATCGGCATCTTTGCCATGCGCGGCGCGTCGACGTTTGCCAGCAGCTACCTGATGAGCTATGTCTCCACGCGCATCCTCAACGAGTTGCGGCGCAGGATGTTCGCCAGCATGCTGAACCTGCCCATCGACTTCTACAACACGCACACGGTGGGCAAAGTCATCAACTCCATCATGTTCGAGGTGCAGCAGATCATCGAAATGGTGACCAAGGTGTTTACCTCGATCGTGCGCTCCTCGCTGACCGTGCTGGGCCTGCTGGCCTGGCTGCTGTACCTGAACTGGGCGCTGACCCTGGTGACCCTGGTGCTGCTGCCCGTGCTGACCATCGTCGTGCGCACCACGGGCAAGCGCCTGAAAAAACTCAACCGCGACTCGCTGGCCGTCAATGCCGAGCTGACCCAGGTCATCGAGGAAACCACGCGCGCGCAGCAAGTGATCAAGATCTTCGGCGGCCAGGACTATGAAAAATCGCGCTTCGAAGAGCGTGCCGAGCAATTGCGCCGCTACAGCATGCGCATGACCACCACCTTTTCCGCCACCGTGCCCATCACCCAGGTGATCACGGCCGCCGCTGTCTCCCTGGTCATCGTGATGGCCCTGTTCCAGTCGGAGCAGGGGCAAATCACGGTCGGCGGCTTTGTTTCCTTCATCACGGCCATGCTGATGCTGCTGACACCCTTGAAGCAACTGGCCGAAGTCAATGGCCCCCTGCAGCGCGGCATGGCCGCCGCCGAGGAAGTCTTCCAACTGATCGACAAGACGCCGGAACGCACGGGCGGCAAGCCGCTCGCTGGCCGCAGCGGCGGCCGCATCGAGTTCAAGGACGTGAGCTTTGCCTACCCAGGACATCAGGAACCGGCCCTGCAACACATCGATCTGAGCATCGCACCTGGACAAACGGTCGCCTTTGTCGGCATGTCCGGCGGCGGCAAATCAACGCTGGTCAGCCTGCTGCCCGGTTTTTACTCGGCCAGCAGCGGTGAAATCTTGCTCGATGGGCAGAATATCGATGCCATCGCCCTGACCAGCCTGCGCAGCCAGATCGCCATGGTCAGCCAGCAGGTGGTGCTGTTCGACGATACCCTTGCCGCCAATATCGCGTATGGCGACGCGGCGCCGGACCGGCAGCGCATCGAAGCGGCCGCCGCGGCCGCCTTCCTGTCGGACGTCATCGACGGCTTGCCCGATGGCCTGGAAACGCGCCTGGGCGACAACGGCTCGCGCCTGTCCGGCGGCCAGCGCCAGCGCGTGGCCATTGCCCGCGCGATCTACAAGGATGCGCCCATCCTGATCCTCGATGAAGCCACCTCGGCACTGGATACGGAGGCGGAACGGGCCGTGCAAGCGGCACTCGAGCACCTGATGCAAGGTAAAACCACCTTGGTTATTGCTCATCGACTATCAACAATTGAACGTGCGGACCGTATCGTGGTATTGTCACACGGGAAAATAATGGAAACCGGCAGTCACCAGCAATTATTGGATGCCAACGGCGCGTATGCCAATCTGCATCGCCTGCAATTTTCCCAGCAAGTGGTTTGACACCATCGACCGAATACCTGAAATCGTACTGATACATGACGCCTTTGATTCCCGCCGAACTTCTACAAAAGTCGGACAAAATTCTATTCATCGCCCATCTGGCGCTGGGAGACTTTACCTACCTGCAAAACGGTTTCCGCGCCTTTGCCGCGGCCTATCCGCATATCCAGATCCACCTGTGGGTCGACGAAGTGCGCCGCACGTCCGACGCCAAACAATGGGAAGGCTTGCGCACCTATTCGCTGTACGACTGGGTAGAGCAGTCGGGCCTGTTCGCCAAGGTGTACCGCAAGACCTACAGCCCGGCGCTGTACGAAGAATCGCTGCGCGAAGCCAAGGCGGAACACTATCCCGTCGTCGTATCACTGGCCCACGTGCGGCCACAGCAGTACGCTGACCTGGCCCGCGCGATCAGCCCGCACGGGCTGGTGATCGGCACGCGCAAACCGTTCAGCCCGCTGCGCCCCTGGCATTACCTGGCTTACCGCAAGATCGACGCCGTGCTGGCGTCGTATGCGGGACAGGATGCCGGCGAACACCATATCAGCAGCGTGTATGCGGACTGGTTCCACCAGCTGACGGGACTCGACATTCCCGTGGCCGAACGCTATCCCTTCGTGCACATTCCCGAACACGCGCTGCAGCAGGCGCAGGAGCAGCTGGCCGCCTGGAACTTTGCCCCGCGCCAGGGTCCGCTCGTACTGCTGAACCCGTTTGCCAAGTCGCACAAGCGCGGCTGGCCGCTGGAACGCATCGCCGAGCTGATCGCGCGCATGCAGGCGATGCCGAAATGGAAAGATGCCTGCTTCCTGATCAATGCCATGCCGCAGGAACTGGCCAAGGTGGATGCCGTCGTGCAGGCGCACAAGCTGCCGCGCACGCAAGCCTTCAGCGCCGTCGACAACTTTTTCCAGCTGCCGGCCATGCTGGCGCAATGCGACCTGATTATTTCAGTGGAAACGTCGATCATGCACCTGGCGAACGCCGTGCATGTGCCCGTGGTGGCGTTGATGCGCAAGAAAAATCCGGAATGGGCGCCGTTCGACAGCGCCAACAGCACCGTCATCACGGTGGCGCGGCGCAGCGACTGGGTCAAGGCGATCCCGGTCGATCAGGTATTGCAGACCATCGCCTAGACCACGCTGCGGCGACTAGCCGCTGCCCAGCATGCTGATGCGTACCAGGTCGGCCACATTATCGACACCGAGCTTGTCCATCAGGCGCGCCTTGTGCACTTCCACCGTGCGCACGGAAATACCCAGCACAGGGGCGATATCGCGGTTGTGCTGGCCCGTCACCACCAGTTGCATCACTTCCCGCTCGCGTGGCGTCAGGGCGCGCAGCAAGGCTAACCCCTCCACCTGACGCAGCAACTGACCGCGCGCATGCGCCTCGCGCGAAAACGCTTCCTCGATGGCTGCCAGCAGCTTGTCGTGATCAAACGGTTTTTCCAGGAAATCGCTGGCCTGCGCCTTGAAGGCCTGGCGTGCCAGGGCCACGTCGCCATGTCCCGTGATAATAATGACGGGCAGCATGCATTTGAGCTCCAGCAAGCGGCGCTGCAGGCTCAGGCCATCCATGCCCGACATGCGGATATCGACCAGCAGACAGCCGGCCCACTCGGGCCGCCAGCTGCGCAGGAAATCCTCGCCGCAGGAAAACAGGGCCGTGCGGTAGCCGCGTATGCCCAGCAGCAAACCCAGCGCATCGCGCACGGCGGGATCGTCGTCGACGATAAATACCGTCAAATTACTTGTCACCATACTCTCCTGTCGCGCCGCCACTGGCGCGCGCCAGGGGCAGGACAAAACGAAAAATGCCATGCTTGCCCACTTCGGCCCATAGCTGGCCGCCATGCGCTTCGACGATGCTGCGGCTGAGCACCAGTCCCAGACCCAGGCCGCTGGCCTTGGTCGAGACGAACGGTTCGAACAGGCGTGCCGCCAGGCTATTGGAAATGCCGGGGCCGCTATCTTCCACGGACAAGCACAGCCGCCCGCCGTCGAGCCGCTCGGCCGAGACCGTGATGCGGCGCCGGCCGCGCGGCTGGCCCATCACCGCATCCTGCGCATTGGCCAGTAAATTACGCAGCACCAGCTCGATTTGCAGCCGGTCGGCATTGACGGCCAGCGGCGACGGCGGCGCCAGCACCAGCTCGATGCCATGCTCATGGAAGAGCGGCGTGAACTGGCGCGCCATGCCCTCGATCAAGGCGCCCGCCTCCACCGCTTCGAGCTGCATCGCGCCCGTGCGGAAAAAGTCGCGCAGGCGGCGCACCACGTCCGCGGCGCGCCCCGATTCGACGATCATGTGCCCCACGGCGCCCTGCAGCAAGGCGCCCGTCTCGCCCCGCTCCAGCAAGTATTCGCACGCCTTGCCATAGGTCGACAAGGCCGTCAGCGGCTGGTTCAGCTCATGCGCCAGGGCAGCCGCCATCTCGCCGGCGGCCGCCAGGCGCATCGTGTGTTTCAGTTCGTCGGCCACTTGCCGCATTTCATCGACGACGATGCCGATAAAAAATCCCACCAGCGCCAGCACGGCATCGAGCAATTGCAATTCATAAAACTGGATATCGACCGCATGCGTCCATTTCACGAGAGTGATGATGCACAGTTGCAATACAAACACCGCCAGCACGGCGCCATGCAAGCCCTGGCGCGAGGCGGCCCAGATCACGGGGAGAAACAGGAAGTAGAAATGCTTGTATTCGCAACGTACGATGGAACCGAAGAGGCTCCACAGCACGAAGCTGGCCAGGGCCAAGTACGCCAGGGTTTCCCAGCGCCAGACGGCGGCATGCAGGCGCTCGCGTCCCCGTTCGCTGAACAGCACCCAGATCAGCGGCATCGACACCAGCATGCCGACCATGTCGCCGATGCCGAAACGCCACGCGGCCGTTGCCCATTCGCCAGCCGGGATGCGTCCCGTCAGCGACAGCAGGGAAATGTAGCCAAGCGCATTGAGCACGGTGCCACACAGCACGATGGCAACCCAGGCGCTCAGACGGCGCCGGTTGTCGAAGATGTCGCTGCTGCTGAAACTGCGGCGCAGGACTGCGCCGATACCGCCATAGCCGAGCACCAGCCACGCCGAACAGAGCAGGGTCAGGGGCAGGCCTGCCGGCATGCCGCGCACCAGCACCTCGCCAGCCACCAGGGCGATAAACCACGGCAGCGCCGCCTTGCGGCCATGAATCAGCCAAAATACCAAGCCCAGCGCGGGATCGGGATTCCAGGGGGTGATGTTCAAGCCGTACATCGGATCGATATACGTGGCCCAGTCAAACAGCAGATACAGGCCGACAAAGGCGGGATACGGCAGGTAGCGGGACAGGAAGGGGCGCATAACGGTGTTTTTTTAACTGTCCCGCATTATGCATCGCAAGCGTGCGCCACGCCATGCCATCTTGCGTTATATGCACATGCAATAATCTTCATGCAATGCCGCAAGGGGCGCCGGCGCAGTCAGGCCTCGGCCAGCGGCAAGCGCACCTCCACCAGCAAGCCCAGGCCGCCATTACCTCTATGCAACTGAATCGTGCCGCCATGCTGGCGCACGACGGACGCGACGATGGACAAGCCCAGGCCGCTGCCCGGCTGCGCCTGCTGCGGCGCGCGGAAAAAGCGGTCGAACACGCGCTCATACAGGGCCGGCGCGATGCCCGGCCCCTGATCGGCCACATGCAACACGGCCTGGCCCCGTTCCGCATGCAGCGACACCGTCACGCTGCTGCCGCGCGGACTGTACTTGATGGCGTTCTCCACCAGGTTGTCGATCAGCGAGACCAGGCTTTCGCGCTGTCCGGCTACGCTGAGCGAGATGCTGGCTTGCAATTCAAGCTCGATATCGCCCGCCTGGGCCAGCCCGGACAGGGCCGCCAGGCGGTCTTGCAGCAAGGTGTCGAGCGCCTGCTGCCGCGGCAACTCGCCCCCGCCCGCCTGCACTTCGCTGCGCGTCAGCTGCAGCAGCTGGCCCACCAGGCGCGCGGCGCGGTTGCCGCTGTTCACAATACCGTCCAGCAGCTCTTGCTGGCGTACATCATGCGCCTGCCCCTGCAGAGCCTCGACATTCACGCGCATGGCCGCCAGCGGCGTGCGCAGCTCATGCGTGGCATCGGCGATGAAGCTGCGTTCGCGCGCGGCACTGGCATCGACCCGCTGCAGCAGGGCATTGATATTGTCGACCAGCGCCGCCAGTTCGCCATGCGGCGGCTTGAAGGCCAGCGGCCGCAAATCCTGCGGTCCGCGCGCCGCCACCTCCTGCGCCACCTTGCGCCATGGGCGCATGGCCAGGCGAATCGACAGCCAGGCCGGCACCAGCAGGAACGGCAGGCTGATCAGCAGCGGCAACAGGTAGTAGCCGCGTGAATTGATCGTGATGAAAAATTGCCAGGCGCCGCCCACCTCCAGCACCGTCACGCGGGTGGTCCCTTCGGCCAGGCTGCGGCTGCGCCAGGCCTGGCCCTTGATATACACCACCTCCATCTGCTCCGGGCCGGCGCTGCGGATGCCGCTGGGTGCATCGGGGGACTTGTAGACCAGCTTGCCTTCGCGCCAGACGAGGATGCGCGGCGCCAGCTCCGGCACCTGCCCCATCTCAAACTCCTCGCGCAAGGCCTCGTCGATGGCGCGCAAGCTTTGTTCCTGGCGCTGCGGCTGTTCGGCCAGGTTATCGGCCACGCTGACAATGGCGTGCAGCACGCCACGGGTCACATTGCTCGCTTCACCCGCGCCCTCGACCAGCACATACGCCACGGCCAGGCTCCACAGCACGGTGAGCATCAGCATTTGCGCGACCATCAGGCGGCGCACCAGTGTGGGCCGGCGCAGCATGACCCAGAAACGCCCCATCATGCGCCGGCACCGGGCGGGGTGGACGGTTCGCCCTGCTGGTCGATGACATAGCCGACGCCGCGCACGGTACGGATATACCCTTCGCCGATCTTGCGGCGCAGGTTGCCCATATGCACGTCCAGGGTATTGCTGGCATTGGCCAGCCCGCCGGGCAAGATGTGTTCTTCCAGCACGCGGCGCGTGATGACCCGGTTGGCGCGCATCAGCAAGGTCTTCAGCAGCGCATATTCACTGGCCGTCAACTCCACGGGCCGCCCATGCACGCTGACACGGCGCGTGGGCACCTGCAGCAGCAGGCCGCGCAATTCGATGGTGTCGCCGTCAAAGCCATAGCTGCGGCGCGCCAGGGCGCGCACGCGCGACAGCAGCTCGGCCAGCACGAACGGTTTCACCAGATAATCGTCGGCGCCGCCATCGAGGCCCCGCAAGCGCTGTTCCAGCGTATCGCGGGCGCTGAGGATCAGCACCGGCAGGCGGGCCGCGCGCAGGCGGGCCAGCAAATCGAGGCCATCGCCGTCGGGCAAACCCAGGTCCAGCAACACCAGTTCACAACTGTCGTGCTCGATGCTGCGCGCCGCATCCTCCAGGCTGCGCACCCAGACCACTTGCATGCCCTGGTCGCGCAGGGCGATCCGCACGCCATTGCCCAGGTCCATATCGTCTTCAATCAGCAGTATCTTCATGGTGAGTATTAAACCACCGCAAGCTGAAGAATGGGTAAAGAAGCGCTCTTCATGCAATCTTAATAAAAGGCTCAGTTTTCCTTCATGGCAAGGATGAATACTGTCAGCAGTCAATCGAGCCACTCCGGACTCGGTTCTCCACCTGACGGAAAACACCATGCACGCACCCACAACCCTGCTGACCGCGCTGGCACTCGCCAGCGGCATGATCCTCAACCCGCTGGCCGCCGCGGCGGCCGAACCCGCCGCGGAAAATGTTTTCACCATCGGCGGCGGCGTCGCTGCCGTGTCCAGCTATTCCGGCGCCGACAAGCTGTCGGCCTCGCCCCTGATCATCCTCGACTACGCCATGGCCAATGGCTTGTTCATCAGCACATCGCGCGGCCTCGGTTATGGTGGCCAGGCCGGGCCCTTCAGCTACAGCGCCGCACTGGGCTACCGCGGCAAGCGCGAAGACCACAAGCGCACGGGCGTTAACGGCTTCGGCGGCAGCGATTACCTGAAGGGCATGGGCGAAGTCAAGGGCAATGCCAGCGCCCTGCTCAGCGCCGGCTATTCCCCCCTGCCGGGTCTGTCGCTGAGCGTGTCGAGCGACATTCCCCTGTCGAACCGGGAAAACGGCGCGAATGTGCATTTCGGCGCCAGTGGCCAGGTCTACGGCAGGTCCGATGCCAAGGGCATGCAAAAGGACAGCGTGACCATCGGCGGCCAGCTGGGCTGGGGCGAGCGCAAGTACGTGCAGACCATGTATGGCGTGACGGCCACCCAGGCGGCGAATACCTCGTTCAAGCAATACACGCCCAAAGGCGGTTTCTATGAAGCGCAGGCCACCGTCAACTGGGAGCACCGCATCGATGCGCGCTGGGGCGTCAACACGCTGATCGGCGTCGAGAGCCGCCTGGGCGACGCGGCAAAAAGCCCCATCGTGCAGCGCAAGACTTCGCCGATCGGCGCCGTGTACGTCACCTACCGCTATTAAAACAAGCGCGGCATAAGGGGAACCCGTACGCTGTTTCGCCAATTTACAGAGGGGAATGGCATGGATACCATGACCTGGTTTTCCGACTAAGGCCATCCCTTCCATGCATGCATCGCGCCTTGCCCCGCAACGCCACCGCGCCCCGGGCAACGCTGCGGGCGCAGGCGGCAAGCCGGACCAGGATACCTTGCTGCTGCTCTTGCCCGTCAAGCGCGCCAGCGACATCATCTACGGCGCGAGCTACGCCAGGCGCCTGCAGGAATGGGGCATCCAGGTCAGCATCCGCCTGCTGCACGTGACACCGGCGCCAGCGCGCCAGGCCGATGACTTGCCCCGGCACATTGCCGGCGCATGCCATGCGCTGGACCCGGCCACGCAGCAAATGCTGCACGAGGCGGGACTGTACCTGAGCCGTTCGCAGCTCGCCTTCAGCACGCATCTTTTCGCCGGTGAGCTGCTGTTTACGATTCTCGATACGGCTGAACTGCTCGGCTGCCACGAAATCGTCCTGCCGGCCCTGCGGCACAGCCCCTGGCAGCGCCGCTTTGCCGGAGCGCTGGCACGCAAGCTGGCGCGCGCCACGCGCAGCGCCACGGTCTTGCTGGCCGATAGCGACGGCATGAGCGGGCCGCCGCCGGCCTGAAGCGCCACCGGCGCTCCCCCATCCACATTCACATGGACACCCTTTGATGACACAAGCCATTACCCTGCACGCGGGCCTGAGCAATATGCCGCCAGGCATGTCACGCGTGCGCGAGCTGCTCAAGCTGCAATTGCGGGCACAGCTGCAGCGCCGGCAGACGCGCATCTGGCTGCAACTGCTCAATTCGCACCCCGTGTTCCGGGACTTGCTGCAAGCCTATCCGCGCCTGATGCACAAGGTGTACCGCCCTTACCTGAGCACAAACCTGTCGTGCCGCCAGCGCGTCGCCTTGCTGGTCGAGCACTATCATTTCATCCTGCAACAGGGCTGGGGCAAGTTGATGACGCAGGCGGCGCGCGCCCCCGTGCGGCTGGGCTCCGTGCCGGGAAAATCGGGCGCGCCCTACCATCTGCAGCTGTGTTCGCTACAACCGATGGACCGTGAAGGCGAAATGGTCTTGCAACTGGCGCATGGCGATGACGTGATCTACTCGGTCGCGTTTAGCTTTTTCGGTTCCCGCGCACCCGCCAGCATGGGCGTGGGCATCGGCTGCATCCAGGGTCCGCGCGGCGCGGAAGGCTTGCGCCGCGTGCGCGAGGCTACCCGCGACCTGCACGGCATGCGCCCCAAGGCCCTGATGGTGCGCCTGGTGCGCCAGCTGGGACATGATCATGGCTGCCGCAATATGGTGCTTGTAGGCAACGCCAACCGCGCCGTCCACCATTCCGCCAAAAAGGGCCGTCTGTTCGCCGACTACAATTCCCTTTGGCAAGAACTTGGCGCCCAGGAACGCAAGGATGGCGATTTTGAGCTGCCATGCGAAAACTTGCCCCTGCCTGCCCTGGAAGAGATTCCATCAAAAAAACGCTCGGAAGCACGCAAACGCCACGAACTGACGCTGGCCATGATCAGCAGCCTGCGTAGCGGTCTCGACGCTCATCGCAGTCTGGCTCAAGTCGCTGCGGCCACTGCGGCGGCGGCCAAGGAAGTACGGCAAGCGGCCGATCTGGACGACGAAGACTACGCCTCCGCCACCGCCTGAGCGTCCGCTGGCGGCACACGCTTCAACCCATGCGCGGCCCAATCCTGTTACGCTAGCGCTATCGGCATGCACCGCGGTGCGCCGGTTCCCCCAACGCTTACTAGGAGGCATTCATGCGCGTAGACATCTACCGCCGGGCCGAGCACGACGGCATTTTTTCCTACCTCGCCGTGCCGGAAGGAAAGCTCATTCCGGAAGAAGTGACCAATACCGACTGGCAAATCGAAGCGCGCGCCAGCGAAGTGGCAGACGATGCCGAGATCTTGCCCAACTACCATATCGAACAGCCGCACCAGCAGATCGCCGCCAAAGGCTATGCGATCACGGGCCTGAAAGACATGTAAACGAAAAAAGCCAAACCAGCATGTCCGCGGTTTGGCTTTGTTTTTGGCGTTGTCATATGCGCCCGGTGGTGCCGGTCAGTATTCGACCGCCACCTCTTGCGCGCCCAGCATCTGCTCCAGCGCCATCTGCAATTCATCCGATGGCGCCACTTTCCACTCGTCGCCAAACTGCAGCACACAACTGACGCCTTGCGGGCTGACCTTGGCGGCGATCGGCAGTCCGTCCGCGGCCCGGTGCGGCGTGATCACGTCGCTGATGCGTTTCATGTCCAGCGTCGTGGGCAAGGTCAAGCCCAGCTGGCGGCCATACTGTACGCGCGCGGAAATGATGTCGAAGGCGCTCTCGGCCGTGATACGCAAGCCGCCCGAAAAACGGTCTTCCGACACCTTGCCCACGACGGCCAGGAATTCATCTTCCTTGAAGATTTTCCGGTTCGAGTCGAACAGTTCGCCGTACACCGTCACTTCCACCGTGCCGCTCTTGTCGTCCAGCGTGACGATGAGGATCTTGCCGCGCTGCGTCATCTGCGTGCGCAAACCCGTGATGACGCCGGCCATCATGCGCGGTTCGCGCGATGGCGACAGTTCCGACAATTTCGTGCGCGCAAAACGGCGCGCCTCGGGCGCATACGAATCGAACAGGTGGCCGGACAGGTAAAAGCCCAGCGCGATCTTTTCTTCCGTCAATCGCTGTTTGTCGCTCCAGACGGGCACCTTGACGTACTCGGGCGGCGCCACCATGTCGCTGTCGTCGCCGCCGAACAGGCTCACCTGGTTGGCCGCCTTGGCGGCCTGGTCGGCGCATTCCATGGCGAAGGCCACGGACGCGAGCAGAATGGCGCGGTCGACCTTCAGGCAATCGAAGGCGCCGCTACGGATCAGCGACTCGATGGTGCGGCGGTTGATCTGCTTCTTGTCCACGCGCTTGCAGAAATCGAACAGGCTCGTAAATGGCCCGCCGGCCTCGCGCGCGGCGATGATGGCTTCGATGGCGTTCTGGCCCGAGCCTTTTACAGCGCCCAGGCCGTAGCGGATCTGCGTGACTTTCTTGCCGCTCACGGACGGCGCGGCGCCGCTAGGCGTGAAGCGGTAGTCCGATGCGTTGATATCCGGCGGCAACAAGGTCAGCTTGCAGATTTCCAGCGAATCTTCCACCAGTATCTTGATCTTGTCCGTGTCGTCCATGGCCAGCGACAAGTTGGCGGCCATGAAGGCGGCCGTGTGGTGCGCTTTCAAATAGGCCGTGTGATACGACAGCAGAGCATAGGCGGCGGCGTGCGATTTATTGAAACCGTAGCCGGCGAACTTTTCCATCAAGTCGAAGATCTCGTCGGCCTTTTCCGCCGTCAAGCCGTCTTTTGCCGCACCGGCGCGGAAGATTTCGCGGTGCTCGGCCATCTCTTCGGCCTTCTTCTTACCCATGGCGCGGCGCAGCATGTCGGCGCCGCCCAGCGAGTAGCCGCCGACGATCTGCGCCATCTGCATCACCTGCTCCTGATACACCATGATGCCGTAGGTTTCGGACAGAATCGATTCCGTGCGCGGATCGGGATAATCGAAACGCTCACCGTGCTTGCGCTTGCAGAAGTCGGGAATCAGGTCCATCGGGCCCGGACGGTACAAGGCCACCAGCGCGATAATGTCTTCGAAACGGTCGGGACGCGCATCTTTCAGCATGCCCTGCATGCCGCGCGACTCAAGCTGGAACACGGCCACGGTCTTGGCCTTGGTCAGCAAGTCATACGACGGCTTGTCATTCAGCGGCAAGGTGGCCAGATCAAAATTGGCCTGCGCCGGATCGAGCTGCTTGATGTAGCGCACGGCGCGGTCGAGGATGGTGAGCGTGGTCAGACCCAAGAAGTCGAACTTCACGAGGCCGACGGCCTCCACGTCATCCTTGTCGTACTGCGACACGACGCCCGAGTCGCCGCCCTGCGTGTACAGCGGGCAGAAATCCGTCAGCTTGCCCGGAGCGATCAGCACGCCACCCGCGTGCATGCCGATATTGCGCGTGATGCCTTCGACCTGCTGCGCCAGGTCCAGCAACTGCTTGACCTCTTCCTCGTTTTCCAGGCGCTCCTTGAGCAGCGGTTCTTCCTCGATGGCGTCGGCGATCGACACGGGTTTGCCCGGCTTGAACGGGATCAGTTTCGAGATGCCGTCGCAGAAGTTGTAACCGAAATCCATCACGCGGCCCACGTCGCGGATCGCGCCCTTGGCCGCCATGGTACCGAAAGTGGCGATCTGCGAGACGGCCTCCTTGCCATACAAATCCTTGACGTGCTGAATGACCCGGTCGCGCCCTTCCTGGCAAAAGTCGATATCGAAGTCGGGCATCGAGACGCGTTCTGGATTCAAAAAGCGCTCGAACAGCAGGTTGTACTGCAGTGGATCGAGGTCGGTAATGAGCAGCGAATACGCCACCAGCGAACCGGCGCCCGAACCGCGGCCCGGACCGACGGGCACGCCGTTTTCCTTGGCCCACTGGATAAACTCGGCCACGATCAGGAAGTAGCCGGGGAACTTCATGTTGCAAATCGTGTCCGTCTCGAACTTCAACCGCGACTCGTAGCGCGGGCGCTCCTTTTCACGGCGCTCGGCATCGGGATATAGCTGCAACAAACGCTTTTCCAGGCCGGCCTGCGACTCGGCAACGAGGAACTGGTCGATCGTCATGCCTTCGGGCGTGGGGAAGTTCGGCAGCTGCGGTTTGCCCAGGGTCAAGGTCAAATTGCAGCGCTTAGCGATTTCCACGGAATTGGCCAGCGCGGCCGGCAAGTCGGCGAACAATTCGGCCATGTCAGCCTGCGACAGGAAACGCTGGCTGTCGTTGAAGCGCTTGACCCGCTTGGCGTTGGCCAGCATTTCGCCTTCGGCGATACAGGTACGGGCTTCGTGGGCAATAAATTCTTCTGGGGAAATAAATTGCACGGGATGCGTGGCAACAACAGGCAAGCCCAGCTTGGCCGCCAGGGCCACCGCATGGCGCACCTGCGCTTCCTGGTTGGCCTGGCCGCCGCGCTGGATTTCGACATAAAAATGGCCAGGGAAAATCTCGGCCCAGCGCTGCGCGTTGCGTTCGGCCAGGGCCAGGTTGCCATTCTCGATGGCAATGCCGACATCGCCAAAGTGCGCGCCCGACAGCGCAATCAAGCCATTCGCCGCACTTTCGCCCGGGTACAAGTCATAGGTATTCGTCGCCAGCGCCTGCAGCCACTCGATGCGCAGCTCGGCACGGCCCTTGTACTGGTTCGTCAGCCAGGCCGTCGACAGCAGTTCGCACAGTTGCAGATAGCCCATGCGGTTCTTCGCCAGCAGCAGCAAGCGCGACGGTTTTTCGCGGTTGTCGTCATTCGTGATCCACACGTCGACGCCAACGATGGGCTTGATGCCCTTGCCGCGTGCTTCCTTGTAGAACTTGACCATGCCAAACAGGTTCGACAGGTCGGTGACGGCCAGCGCCACCTGCTTGTCCTTCGCCGCCGCCTTGACCACGTCGTCGATGCGCACCAGGCCATCGACGATCGAGTACTCCGAGTGCACGCGCAAGTGGACGAAGGCAGGACCGGGCTGCATCGCTTGCTGTGAACCTGCCGGAGCGCCGGCCTCTTGCATTACCATTTCCATCCTGTGTACCGTTTCGTGCAAAATTCAATGGGGTCTATTCTACCGCGTCGCGGGTGCGGACCGGGTATCCTGCCTGGCCTGTCGGGCTTATAATATCGGCTGTTCAGTCTAAGCCGATCGCCATCATGCAAGCCATCACCCCAGCAACACCCGCCGTTTCCGCCGCCGCCAGCCCGCTGGCCGCCTCGTTTGTCAATATCGCCGCGTATAAATTCATCACGCTAGCCGATACGGAAGCCATGCGCCCCTTGTATCAGGAGCAATGCCTGGCGCTTGAACTGAAGGGCACGATCCTGCTGACGCCGGAAGGCATCAATATGTTCCTGTCGGGCACGCGCGAGCATATCGATGCCTTCCTCGCCTGGGTGCGCAGCGACGAACGTCTGGCCGATCTGGAATGGAAGGAAAGCTTGTCGAACGAGCAATCGCACAAGCGCATGCTGGTCAAGCTGAAAAAAGAAATCATCACCATGCGCATGCCGCTGATCAAGCCGGAACTGGGCCGCGCCCCGTCCGTCGATGCACATACGCTCAAGCGCTGGCTCGATGCCGGCGTCGACGATGCAGGCAAGCCCGTGGTCATGATGGAAACGCGCAACGCCTTTGAAGTGGATGTGGGCACGTTCAACAACACGCTTGATTACCGCATCGACAAGTTTACGGAATTCCCGGCCGTGGCCGCCGCGCACAAGGATGAACTGGAAGGCAAGACCGTCGTCACCTTCTGCACGGGCGGCATCCGCTGCGAAAAGGCGGCCATCCACATGAAGGAAATCGGCTACGACAGCGTGTACCAGCTCGACGGCGGCATCCTGAAGTATTTCGAGGAAGTCGGCGGCGAGCACTATACGGGCGACTGCTTCGTGTTCGACTACCGCACGGCGCTGAACCCGAAACTGGAACCGACGGAAACGGTGCAATGCTTCGTCTGCCGCGCCGTCGTCACGCCGCGCCAGCAGCTGGCGCCGGAATATGTGTATGAAGTGTCATGCCCAAACTGCCACGATAAAACGATGGTTTGATGCGTTTCCGATGTCGCCATTTCCCCGGCGACATCTTTCAAAAAAATCAATTGCACAATAACAATTGATCAGCATTTTCTCTGCCAGGCCTGGCGCTATCCGCACGCGTCAAAAAGCAAACAAATGTAACAATATTGGATTTGTTTGCCATTCTCATAAACACTAGCTTTCCCTGGCTCAGTGAGCCATGCAAAAATTCAATCGACGGCTGCTTCGCGCCGCCCCGCCCACATGGGCTTGTCTATGGGAAAAGAACAACACAGCCTGCGGAAAGCGTTGACCAGGACGCGCGTAAACTGCTGCAAACATGGCAATTTAAGGGGTTCTGAATTATAATCAAGAGTTAAGGATTGATTGATGTTTTCAGTTATTAACATCATGGAATATACGCATCTGGGATAGGCAGATTCCCGTTGCCTACTATTATTATTAAAGAAATGAATTAAGCAGCATCTCTTATTTGTATTTTTTTGCACAGGAAGCTCAGATGATTTTAGTGACAGGTGGCGCAGGCTTTATCGGATCGAATTTCGTTCTGGATTGGCTCGCGCAAAATAATGAACCGGTAATTAATCTGGATAAGCTGACGTATGCGGGAAATCTGAATAACTTGCTGGCGGTACAGAACGATCCACGCCACCTGTTTGTCAAGGGCGACATCAATGACGGTGCCTTGCTGGCACAGTTATTGGCACAGCATAAGCCACGTGCCATCGTGCATTTCGCAGCCGAGAGCCATGTCGATCGCTCGATTCATGGACCAGCAGAATTCATCAGCACCAACATCAATGGCACCTTCAGCCTGCTGGAAGCCGTGCGCGCCCATTGGCAAGCACTGCCTGAAGCAGAACGTGCGGCCTTCCGCTTCCTGCATGTCTCGACCGATGAGGTGTACGGGACACTGGGGCCGGATGATGCGCCATTTACTGAAACCACGCCCTATGCGCCCAACAGCCCTTACTCGGCAACAAAGGCAGCGTCGGACCATTTGGTGCGCTCCTATCATCACACGTATGGCTTGCCGACGCTGACCACCAATTGCTCGAATAATTATGGTTCTTACCACTTCCCGGAAAAGCTGATTCCCCTGATTATTGCCAACGCGCGCGCAGGCAAGTCCTTGCCCATCTATGGCGATGGCCAGCAGGTGCGCGACTGGTTGTATGTCAGCGATCACTGCACGGCCATTCGCCGGGTACTGGAAAGCGGACGCACGGGAGAAACCTACAATATCGGCGGCTGGAACGAAAAAGCCAATCTCGACGTCGTGCACACCCTGTGCGACATCCTCGATGAACTGCAACCGAAGGCAACTGGTGGCAGCTATCGCGAACAAATCAGCTATGTTGCCGACAGGCCAGGCCATGATCGCCGCTATGCCATCGATGCACGCAAAATTGAGCGCGAACTGGGCTGGAAGCCGGCAGAAACCTTCGATACGGGCATCCGCAAGACGGTGCAATGGTATCTGGACAACGATGCATGGGTGCGCGACGTCCAATCCGGCGCCTACCTGACGTGGCTGGAAAAAAACTATACGGCCCGCGCCGAACAGAATACGGAGGCTTGATGGAAGCCAAACTGGCCCGCAAGGGCATTATCCTGGCCGGGGGCTCAGGCACACGCCTGTATCCCGTGACCATGTCGGTCTCGAAGCAACTGTTGCCCGTGTACGACAAGCCGATGATTTACTATCCGCTGACAACGTTGATGCTGGCGGGAATGCGCGACATCCTGATCATTTCCACGCCCGCCGATACGCCCCGTTTCAAAGAGTTGCTCGGTGACGGCAGCCAATGGGGGATTAACCTGAGCTATGCGGTACAGCCATCACCCGATGGTCTGGCGCAGGCGTTCATCATCGGCCGCGAATTCCTGGGCGATGCGCCCTCGGCATTAATCTTGGGCGATAATATTTATTATGGCCATGATTTCGAATCAAGCCTGTCTGCCGCTTCCGAGCGCACGGACGGCGCGACCGTGTTTGCCTATCATGTGCAAGATCCGGAGCGCTATGGCGTGGTGGAATTCGACGCCAATCAGCAAGCCATCAGCATTGAAGAAAAGCCCTTGCAGCCAAAATCGAATTATGCCGTCACCGGCCTGTATTTTTACGACAAGGACATCGCCGATATCGCCGCATCGATCAAGCCGTCCGCACGGGGCGAACTTGAAATTACCGATGTCAACCGCGTCTATCTGAACCGCGGCACGCTGAAGGTGGAACGCATGGGCCGCGGCATGGCCTGGCTCGATACAGGGACGCACGAGTCGCTGCTCGAAGCAGGCCAATTTATTGCCACCATCGAACACCGCCAGGGTTTGAAAGTTGCCTGCCCTGAGGAAATTGCTTACCGCAAAGGCTACATTACCGCCACCCAGCTGGAACAACTGGCCCAACCGCTGAAAAAGAACGGTTACGGACAATATTTGTTACGCCTGTTGAATGATAAGATTTTTTAAGCCATGCAAATTCAAACCACCGCCATTCCCGACGTATTGATCCTCGAGCCCAAAGTATTTGGCGATGACCGGGGCTTTTTTTACGAAAGCTTCAATCAGCAGCGCTTTGCCGACTTGACGGGTATTCAGGCCAATTTCGTCCAGGATAACCACTCCAAGTCCAGCAAGAATGTCCTGCGCGGCCTGCACTATCAGATCCAGCAACCGCAAGGCAAGCTGGTGCGCGTTACAGCCGGCGAAGTCTTTGACGTCGCGGTGGACTTGCGCGCCAGCTCGGCCACGTTCGGGCAATGGGTCGGCGTCACGCTGTCGGCCGAGAACAAGCGCCAGCTCTGGATTCCGGAAGGCTTTGCCCATGGCTTCATCGTCCTGAGCGAATCGGCCGAATTCCTGTATAAAACCACCGATTACTGGGCGCCTGAATTCGAACGCAGCATACTCTGGAACGATCCGGCCCTGGGCATCACCTGGCCAGGCGATGGCGAGCCCATGCTGTCGGGCAAAGACCAGCTGGGCAAACTGCTGGCAGACGCCGAGGTATTCGCGTGAAAATCCTCATCACTGGAAAAAATGGCCAGGTCGGCTATGAGCTGGAACGCAGCCTGCAGGGCATCGGTCATATTATCGCCGTCGACCGCAGCGAGATGGACTTGAGCGACCTCGATCAGGTCCGCGACGTGATCCGCAAAATCGGGCCGGATCTGATCATCAATCCCGCCGCCTACACGGCGGTCGACAAGGCCGAGACCGACGAGGAACTGGCCATGCGTGTGAACGCGCAGGCGCCGGGCGTCATGGCGGAAGAAGCCGCGCGGCTGGGCGCAGCCCTCATCCATTACAGCACCGATTATGTGTTTGACGGCACGGCCACGACACCCTATGTGGAAACGGCTGCCACCAATCCGCTGAACGTTTACGGCAAGAGCAAGCTGGCAGGCGAACAGGCCATCGCCGCCTCGGGCGCAGCACACCTGATCTTGCGTACCAGCTGGGTATATGGCACGCGCGGCAAGAACTTCCTGTTGACCGTGCAACGTCTGGCGCAGGACCGCAGCGAACTGCGCATTGTTGGCGACCAGACCGGTTCGCCCACCTGGTGCCGCACGATTGCCGATGTGACTGCGCACATCGTCAGCCAGTCGCGTACCGGCGACCATGGCTGGTGGCGCGACAATGGCGGACTGTATCACCTGACTTCGCAGGGCAGCACCTCCTGGGCCGGCTTCACGGAAGAAATCCTGCGCAATACGCCCCCGGCCAAGCCCGTCCATGTCCAGGCCATCGCCACGGCCGACTATCCCTTACCCGCCAAGCGCCCCATGTATTCCTTGCTCTCATGCGCCAAGCTGATCGACCGCTTTGGCCCCTTACCACAATGGGATGCCGCTTTAAGGTTGTGTCAATCCTGATTCTGTCCCTGCCTGCCGCTCGTCGGCTCAGCGGCCTCCGGCATCGCGTACTCCAATTACTCATATCATGGTTAACCATAGCTATAAAGACAATTTATCCAAAGCAAAGATTCTGGTAGTCGGCGATGTCATGCTCGACCGCTACTGGTTTGGACAAGTCAATCGTATTTCTCCGGAAGCACCGGTTCCCATTGCAAAGATTTCCCATCGAGAAGACCGCGCGGGCGGCGCGGCCAACGTGGCGCGCAATATCTCCAGTCTGGGCGGCCAGGCGACCCTGCTTTCGGTCATCGGCCAGGACGAGGCAGGCGACGCCTTGGAAAGCTTACTCAAAGAAAATGGTGTGCATACGCAGCTATATCGAGATAGCAATATTTCCACGACCGTGAAATTACGCGTCCTGTCTCGTCAACAGCAATTGCTACGCATTGATTTCGAGGAAATTCCGACGGACGAGATTTTGACGAACAAGCTTGAAATTTATTCCAAGCTGGTCAGCGAACATGATCTGGTGATTCTGTCCGACTATGGCAAGGGATGCCTGCGCTATGCGGAAAAAATGATTGTTGCCGCGCGGGCGCTGGGCAAGCCCGTCCTCGTTGATCCCAAGGGTAGCGACTACAGCCATTACAAGGGAGCGACGCTGCTTACGCCGAACCGCATGGAATTCCAGGCCGTGGCGGGCAGCTGGTCCGACGAAGCCGCGCTGACACAAAAAGCCCAGGCGCTGCGCCAGGAACTCGAGCTTGACGCGCTGCTGGTAACGCGCAGTGAAGAAGGCATGTCCCTTTACCAGAAGGATGAAGTCTTGCATCAGCCCACGGTTGCGCGCCAGGTTTTTGACGTCTCCGGCGCCGGAGATACCGTGATCGGCACGCTCGGCCTGATGCTGGCGGCCGGATATGACTATGAAGAAGCTATCAGCATCGCCAACCGCGCGGCCGGCATCGTCGTCGGCAAGCTGGGCACGGCAGTGGTAAGCCAAGAAGAACTGTTCTGCTAGGAGAAATTATGTATATCGTTGTAACAGGTGCCGCAGGACTCATTGGTTCCAATATCGTCAAAGCGCTCAATGCGCGTGGCCATCGCCAGATCATCGCTGTTGATAACTTGACGCGCGGCGATAAATTCCGCAATCTGGTCGATTGCGATATCAGCGACTACATCGACAAGACCGAGTTCTTGAGCAAGCTGGCCAGCCCTGCGTACGCAGGAAAGATCAGCGCCGTGTTTCACCAGGGTGCCTGTTCCGACACCATGGAGACCGACGGCAAATACATGATGGAAAACAATTTCCGTTATTCGCTGGCCTTGCTCGATTATTGCCAGGACAATAAAATTCCTTTCCTGTATGCCTCCAGCGCCTCGGTGTATGGCACGGGTAGCATCTTCAAGGAAGAGCGCGAGTTTGAAAAACCATTGAATATCTATGGCTATTCGAAATTCCTGTTCGACCAGATCGTCCGCGAACGCATGGCCGACCTGACCTCCCAAGTGGTCGGATTCCGCTACTTTAACGTCTACGGCCCCCGCGAAGAGCACAAGCAACGCATGGCATCGGTGGCATTCCACCATTACCACCAATACCGCGAACATGGCAAGGTCAAGCTGTTTGAAGGCCGCGATGGTTATGCCGATGGCGGGCAGTTGCGTGACTTCGTTTCCGTCGAGGATGTCGTCAAGGTGAACCTGTGGTTCCTGGACCACCCGCAACAGTCGGGCATTTTCAATCTGGGCACCGGACAATCGCAGCCGTTCAATGACATCGCCGTCGCGGCCGTCAATACTTGCCGCGAACTCGATGCGCTGGCGCCACTGACCCGTGAAGAAATGGTGGCGCAAGGCATGCTGGAATACATCAAGTTTCCCGATGCCTTGATCGGCAAGTATCAGTCCTTTACCCAGGCAGATATCTCGCGCCTGCGGGCAGCCGGCTATGACGCGCCGTTCTACTCCGTCTCGGAGGGAGTGAGCCGGTACATCCGGAACTGGCTGCACGCCCGATGAGATTATTTTGCTAAAGAACATACTAAAAAACTCGATACTCACAGCATTAATACGGGGTGCCTCATTCGGCGTGCGGATATTCGCCCTGCTGATTGCGGCGCGCTATTCGGAACCGGCATATTTTGCCACGATTGCCCTGTTCTTCACGGTTGCCGAAATCGGACGCCTGCTGGCCGATTTCGGCATCGACACGTACACCATGCGCGAGTACGCATCGCATCGCAACAAGGCGGTGCTGCGTCAGACGATAGGTGCGGCGATGAGCGCCAAGCTGATGCTGGGCTTGCTGGTGGCCGTCGCCAGCACGGCCGTCATGCTGCATTTGCGTCCGGGGGAACTTAGTTCGACCTTGCCCTTTGCGCTCATGGTCATGTCGCCGCTGCTGATGAACTTGCCGATCAATTTTTTTATCGCCAAGATGCGCGGGCGCCATATCGCGCCGTTCGTGGCCATGGCGGGCTTGTTGTCGCTCGGTGTTTTTTATGGTTTGTTCACGTTTGCCAGCAATCCGGCGCTGGCATTCTTTTCCATTCCTGCGGCCGAAGCCCTGGTTGGCCTGTTCCTGATTGCCAAGGTGCCGGTCATGCGGGGCAGCCTGGCCTGCCTGAATTTCCCGGGCATGCTCAAGCTGTTGAAAATGACCTTGCCAATTGCCGCCGCGACCATTCTGGGCATCACCTATGGACGCATGGATGTGTTTTTCCTGGAGAAATTCCGTAGCGCCGAAGAGCTGGGGCTCTATGCGTTTGCCGTGCGTCTGGTGGAACCGTTTCAATTTATTGCGGGCGCATTGGCCGTCAATGCCTATGGCCATATCGCCACCTCGTTGAAAACGTCGGTGGCGACGGCATCGGCAGTAAATGCCCGCTACCGCAAAGTCATGGCCCTGTACGCCGGCCTGGCCCTGTTGACGGTGCTGGTACTGGCGAATGTCCTGTTGGTGTATACGTTTAAACAATATGCTGCCGCGCAAGCGATGCTGAATCTGACCGGATGCATCCTGATATTCAAATGCGGCAACTTGATCAGTACCGCTGCCATCCAGGCGCATGGAAAGTATAAATTCATCACCTCGGTCGCGGTCTGGAACTTTACCTTCCTGTCCGTTGCGATGCTGCTGCTGGTACCCCGCTTCGGTGCCTATGGCGCCTTGTTTTCGATACTGGCAATGGAATCGCTTAATTTTCTTATTCAAAATATTCTTTTAAGAAAATTACAAAAAAGCAACAACAAAGATGATTAAAAATACCGCAATTCGTACTTTCATGGTCTTAAGTGTCCTCCTGGGCCTGCTCTGCGCGCGCATCCTGGCGCTGCTGGCGCGCCAGCAGCCGCACGCCGGCTTGCGCCTGCTCGTCGTGCGCCTGGACCAGACCTTGGGCGACAGTGCCATGAATTCGCCCTTGCTGCGCGAACTGAGGCATGCCTATCCCGATGCCGACATCACGCTGGTCGTGCATCCGCGCATCCAGGCGATGGTCCAGCATTGCCCGTACGTCAACCATATCGCGACGTACGACTGGGGCAGTTCGCTGCCGAAAAGCTTGCTGGTACGGCACTGCTTGAGCCTCAAGTTCTGCTGGACCCACTTCCGTTTGCAACAGCCGGATATTGCCATCGTCCCGCGCTTTGACGAAGATCATCATGCGGGCTTCATCGCCCTCTTCAGCGGGGCAAAGCGGCGCATCGCCTATACGGAAAAAGCGACGCAACGCAAGCAGGTGCTCAATGCCGGCTTTGACATGCTGTACACTGACATCCTGCCTGCGCTTGGCCTGAAGCATGAAGTCGAACGCAATCTTGATATCGTGCGCCACCTGGGCTTTCAGCCGGCCGATACGGCACTGGAATTCTGGGGTGCCGCACAGGACGATGCCTATGCACAACAGCTCCTCAAGGAGCACGTCCCCGCTGGCAGCATGCTCATCGGGCTGGGCCTGTCCGGCGGCTATTCCATTCTGAAGCGCTGGCCACTGCAGTATTATGTGGAACTGGCTAGCCTGTTACAAGAAAAACACAAGGAGCGGGAACTCACCATTTTGCTCGTCGGCGGCAAGGATGACACGGCATTGGGCGCGCAATTCGAAGCGAACTTTCCCGGCAAGGTCGTCAATATGATCGCAAAGACCAGCATCGCGCAGATGGCAGCCTTGCTCAGGCACTGTGATCGCTTCATTGGCAATGATTCTGGCGCCATGCACATCGCGGCAGCGTCAAACATCAATGTCACGGGCATATTTGGCTCAAGCTGCCATCATCGTTTCAGTGCTTGGGGACAACGCTGCCAGTCAGTCTCCCTGGAACTGGAGTGCGGCCCCTGCGGGCGTGGCCACATAATAGATCGTTGCAATACCTGCATTTATGCTTCACCAAAATGCATGGATGATTTATTACCACTGGCGATCATGAAGGCGATATACAAATGATCATATTCCTGTGCCTGATAAATTATCTGTTGATCCTGTTTTCAGTTTACATTTTTTGCGTTAAAAATGGGACCATCAGCCTGAACGGATTTTTCTTCTTTTCCGTCGGCTATGCCTACTATTGGCTGACGCCTTATTTCCTATCGTCTTTGTTAGGTTCGACGGCGCCGGAAGAATTGCAGATAGTCATTGAGCGCTTTGTTTCGATTACCGATGAAACCAGCCTGACATACTTGGTATTGTCCTTCCTGTTTTATGCCATTTTCACGTTTTTTTATTACGTCAGCTTCAATGGCAAGTCGCCGCGTAAGCCGATCACTCAAAAATCAGAACGGGCCATACGTTTCTGGTCAATCATGAGCTGCCTTGGCATTGGCTTGGCAGCGTTGATGGCCATCCCGATCAAGCATTATTTCTTTACAGGCTATGACGCTGCATTATTTGAAAACTACCAAGATGGCGTGGTGCAGGATGCTTTGCCACGTGGAACGTTCATCGCGTCCACCTCGATTCTGTTTTCCATGGCATTCATGCGCGCGGTCATGAAGCATGGACATATGCAAAAGATATTGCCTGTATTGACCGATCCATTCATGCTTGCGTACTATTTCTTTGCGATTCTGGCGCTCTCTTTGGGTGGACGCCTGTATTTTGCAACCAATATGCTCACTGTAATTATCTTCTTCTCGACCTACTTTTCCTGGCGAGTAAAGCTCAGCGAATTTTTCGTGTTGGGGCTGGCAGGTATCGGCAGCGCGGCAATGTGGGGTGTATTGAGGGCAGGCAGCGATTTTTCGCTATTCAACATGGCGTTGAATCTTGCGCAGGAACCGTTACTCACCTCTATTTCATCTTTTTCGTTCTTAACCAGCGGAAAGCTTCCATTAATCAATTTCCCATCGTTTCTGATCAGTGATTTCATTAACCTGATTCCTTCGGTCATCTTCCCGGGGAAGATTAACTATCTGCTCAATCCGCTAAATTTTGGCTATGACTTCGCCATGCCGCTCGGCGGCCTGCATGTTTTCGTATCACTACTGATCAATTTTGGCATCACTGGCGCTGCCGTATTTTTTGCGGCGGTTGGCTATTTGTTGGGAAATTACCGAAAAACCGTCAGCACTCAGAAAATAGTAATCTATAGCCTGATCTGTGCCTGCATGACATTCACGTTCAACCGCGATCCATTTTCCGTATCAATCGTGAAGAATATTTTCGAAAATTCTTTCCTAATTCCTTTTATTCTCTATTCAATTCAAAAGAAATTTTTCAAATAAAATGTTACAAAAATTCATAACAGAACATATCGAACTATTCCAGCGCCTGCCGCAAATCGAAAATGAAATAGTCAGGATTGCTGATGCATGCAGCACAGCCATCAGCAACAAGCGCAAAGTCATTTTCTGTGGCAACGGTGGTTCCGCTGCCGACGCGCAGCACATTTCCGCCGAGCTGGTCGGTCGTCTGGTGGACGACCGCCGTGCGCTGGCGGCAATTTCGCTGACGACGGATACCTCTGCCCTCACTTGTATCGCCAATGACTATGGCTATGATCACGTATTTTCACGGCAACTGGCCGGCGTAGGTCAGCCCGGTGATGTGCTGATCGCTATTTCCACGTCGGGTAATTCGCAAAACATCATGCATGCAGTCGACATGGCAAAGACGATGGGCATTGAAACCGCCGGCTGGCTTGGCAAGGATGGCGGCAAACTGGCCGGCATGGTCGATATTCCGATGATCGTGCCAAGCAATGTCACGGCACGCATTCAAGAAGCACATATCTTCATCGGGCACACCATCTGTGCCATGATCGAAAAAAACCTGGGTTACGGCAAATGGGAGTCCGCATGAACAAACATATCTTGATCACCGGTGGCGCCGGCTTCATTGGCACCAATCTGAGCCGCAAATTGCTGGCCGACGGCTATCGCATCTCCGTGCTGGACAATCTGTCGCCGCAAATTCACGGCCCCTACCCGCAACTCGATGAAGCCATGCTGCGCGACGGCCGCATCCATTTCATTCGCGCCGATGTGCGCCAGTCCGGCGTGCTCGAGCAAGCCTTGCAAACGGTCGACACGGTCGTCCATCTGGCGGCCGAAACCGGCACCGCGCAATCGATGTACCAGATCGCCCACTACAATGAAGTCAATACGCAGGCAACCGCGCAATTGCTCGACATCCTGGCGAACAAACCCAATACGGTGAAAAAGATCGTCCTCGCTTCGTCGCGCTCGATCTATGGCGAAGGCGCGTATGCCTGCCTCACCCATGGCACGGTCTATCCGGGCGCCCGCAGTGCGGCGCAGCTGAAAAACCACCAGTGGGATCCGCTCTGCCCCACCTGCAATGGCCCATTGCGCGCCATTCCAACACCGGAAACAGCGCGCCCCAGCCCGGCGTCCATCTATGCCGCAACCAAGTACGCGCAGGAAGACCTGATCCGCATCGCCGGCGACTCGCTCGGCATCAGCACCGCCATCCTGCGCTTCCAGAACGTCTACGGCGCAGGCCAGTCGCTGAACAATCCGTACACCGGCATCCTGTCCATTTTCTCGACCCGTATCCGCCGCGGCATGAGCTTGCCAATCTTCGAAGACGGCCTGGAAAGCCGCGATTTCGTGCACGTCAACGACATCGTGCAAGCGATTCAGCTGGCCATGGAAAGCGACGCCGCCAGCGGCGCCACGCTCAACGTTGGCGCCGGCGAGCCGACCTCGGTGCTCGACATCGCCAATCTGCTCGTCGATGCCCTGGGCGGCACCGTCCGTCCGGAAGTGACAGGCCAGTATCGCCTGGGCGACATCCGTCATTGCTACGCCGATCTGAGCCAGATCAAGGCAACCTTGAACTTCACACCGCAGGTGTCGCTGGCGCGCGGTATCGAGGAATTCGCTGCCTGGGTCAGCTCCCAGCCCTTGCCGGAAGACGGCCTGGACAAAGCAAATGAAGAGCTGAAAAAACGTAAGATGATGTCATGAGTCTGCGCACCACCTTGTATGCCGATCTGGCCAGGCAATATTTCTATGCCGGCCAGCCGGACCGGCAACCGACTTTCGGACGCCTGCTGCTGACGTCTTTTTCGCCGCGTTTCATGCCGGTGGTGCTGTTTCGCCTGTCTCACTGGTTTTTCCAGAAGCGTTTGTCGCCGCTGGCAAAGCTGGTGTCCCTGATTAATTTCGTCGTCTTCGGCCTGGAAATCGCCGTCCGCTGCGAAATCGGTCCAGGCCTGTATTTCCCGCATACGCAGGGCACGGTCATCGGCGCCCTGCGCATCGGCATGAATGCAACGATTTACCATAACGTCACGTTTGGCGCCCGCGAAATCGATATCGGCTACCACGACGCTTCGCGCCCGGTGGTCGGCGACAATGTGATCGTCGGTTCCGGCGCCAAGGTGCTTGGCGCCGTCGTCCTCGGTGACAACGTCCGCGTCGGCGCCAACGCGGTGGTCCTCAAGGATGTGGCATCTGGCTTGACCGTGGTCGGCATTCCCGCCGCACCCATCTAAATAATTGATTGATTAAGTACAGTGGAAAATTTTTTTAACGGGAAAAAAATCCTGTTTATCGCCCCGGCTTTCTTTGGGTATGAACGCGAAATAAAGAAACGGCTCGAAGAGCTGGGAGCGCACGTCGACTATCACGACGATCGTCCGTCCACCAGCGCCTGGTCGAAGTTCGCCATCCGTGTCATGCCGCGTACGCAACAGCAGGCGATTCACCGCTATTTTTCCGTTCTGCTCGATAGCAACCACGGCAACTACGACTTTGTGTTCATCATCAAGATGGAATGCATGCCGGCCGATATCCTGCAAGCTTTGCGCGAAAAAAATGCAAAGGCCAAGTTCATTTACTATTCGTATGACTCGGTGAAAAACAATGGCAACTTCCGGCAATCCGTCGGTCAGTTCGACAGCGCATTTACCTTTGATGACCAGGATGCCCAGACGATTCCCGGCATCCGCCTGCGGCCGCTGTTCTTCCTGAACGAATACCGCGACCTGCCGCGCACGGAGATCGGCTATAACGTCACCTTTATCGGCACGGCGCACAGCGACCGCTATGCGCTGGTGAAAAAGATCAGCGCCGCGCTGCCACCCAATGGCAAGCCGAATTTCTTTTTCCTGTTCATTCCCAGCGTCGTGATCTATCGCCTGAAAAAACTGTTCGTGCCAGCTTTCTTCAAATCGAAAATCTCCGAATTTTCCTTCACGCCGATGAACAAGGCGCAGGTGATGGCGGCCATCGCCAAGTCGAATGTCATTCTGGACTTCCAGCATCCGAATCAGATCGGCCTGACGATGCGCACCATCGAAATGGTGGGCGCCCGGAAGAAATTGATCACGACGAATCAAAATGTCAGGAAATACGATTTTTATCGGCCGGAAAACATCGCCGTGATCGACAGGGAAACACCCCAGATCGATCCTGCATTCCTGACCACGCCGTATGTCGACCTGCCTGCCGCGCTGTATGACAAATACTCGATCGACGGCTGGCTGCGCGACGTGTTTTCGGTGGCGCCATGAGCACCAGCCAGACCATCCTGGTGACCGGCGCCACGGGTTTTGTGGGACGCCGGCTCTGCAGCCACCTGGCCGGGCATGGCCACCGCGTGATCGCCCTGGTGCGTGACGGCGGCCGCGCCATCCCTGGCGTGGCGCAGGAAGTGTGCATCGCCGATTTCGCCAACCTCGACGCGCTCGATACGGTCTTGCCACAGTGCGATACCGTGATCCACCTGGCCGGCCGCGCCCACGTGATGCGCGACACCGCGGCCGATCCGCTTGGCGAGTTTCGCCGTGTGAATGTCGGGCTGACCAGGAGCTTGCTGGAACGCGCCGCGGATGCGCGCGTCAAGCGCTTTGTCTTTGTCAGTTCGATCGGCGTCAATGGCAACAGCAATATCACGCCCTTTTCGGAACAAGACACGCCGGCGCCGCATGACCTGTATGCCATCAGCAAGCTGGAAGCCGAACAGCTGGTGCAGGACATGGCGCAGCAATGTGGCATGGAGTATGCCATCGTACGGCCAGTACTGGTCTTTGGACCGGAAGCCCCCGGCAACTTCGGCACCCTGCTCAAGCTTGCCGCAAAAGGCTGGCCGCTGCCGTTCGGGCGCCTGCAGTCGAAACGCAGCCTGATCAGCGTGTGGAACCTGGCCGATTTCCTGCGCACCTGTGCAACTTGCCCGCAAGCGCTGCACGACATTTTTCTGGCGGCGGATGCGCAAACGGTGAGCCTGCCCGAGATTTTCCGCCATCTGGCCATCGGCATGGGCAAGACCGCGCGCCTGCTGGCCATTCCCAGGTCACTACTTGCGCTGGCCTGCACCTTGGTTGGCAAGCGCCAGATGCTTGACAAGCTCGATGCCGGATTGACTGTCGATATCGCCAAGGCACAACGGCAACTGGTATGGCAAGCACCCTATACAACGGCCGAGGCCCTGATTAAAACTGGTAAGGAATACACACACACATCATGAAACGACTATTCGACCTCCTGCTGGCTCTGATTGCAACCGTCATCCTTGCATTGCCGCTGCTCATCGTCGCCCTGACGGTACGCCTGACCTCCCCCGGTCCCGTCCTGTACTGGTCGGATCGCGTGGGCCAACGCAACCGCATTTTCAAGATGCCGAAATTTCGCACGATGCGTATCGGCACACCGGCAGTCGCCACCCACCTGCTGCAGAATCCTGCGCAATTTCTCACGCCCGTCGGCTCCTTCCTGCGCAAGTCGAGCCTCGATGAACTGCCGCAACTGTGGAGCATCCTGGTCAACGACATGAGTTTTGTCGGACCGCGGCCTGCCCTGTTCAATCAGGATGACCTGATCGCCTTGCGCACGGAACACGGCGTCGACCGGTTGCTGCCAGGCTTGACGGGCTGGGCCCAGATCAATGGCCGCGACGACTTGCCCATCCCGCAAAAAGTGCAACTCGATGTGGCATACCTGAAACAGCAGTCCCTGGCACTGGATATCAAAATCATCTTTTTGACGTTCCTGAAAGTGATCAAACGCGACGGCGTCACACACTGACACGATCTGCCGCGCCTCTGCGCGGCAGGTGTATTTAACCTAGCTCTCTCTGTCTACCATGCCTGAATTCGAAAACAAAATCGCCTCCTTGGAACAGCTGAAACAACGCGTTGCGGCCCTTCCCAAGCCAGTCGTCATGACCAACGGTGTGTTCGACATCCTGCACCGCGGGCATGTAACCTATCTGGCACAGGCACGGGCCTTGGGCGGCTCGCTGGTCGTGGCAGCGAATACCGACGCCTCCGTCAAGCGCCTGAACAAGGGAGATGACCGCCCGCTGAATGCCTGCCCGGACCGCATGGCGGTGCTGGCGGCGCTCGAATCGGTCAGCCTGGTGGTGGCATTCGATGACGATACCGCGCTGCAAGTCGTCTGCGAGGCCCATCCGGATATTTACGTCAAGGGCGGGGATTACCAGATGGATGCCATTCCCGAAGGACAGGCAGTGCTCGCCTATGGCGGACAGGCGGTGGCGATCGACTTCGAGCACGACCGCTCGACCTCCAAGCTGCTGGCCAAGGTGCGCAGCCAGGTGCCGGCCTAGCAGGCAGGCGCGCCATGTCCTCAGCTGTTCCATTAAAATGCGCACCAGTGTGATGGCAAATAACGTGGCAATTTTTCTTGTCCGGTTTGACAATTACCATGCTTTTTGAATTTATTCGATGAAGAATATTCATCGAAAGTTTTTTTAACATCAAGAGTATCCAATCCACTCTTTCTTACCTTGATGTTTACATCGATAATACTTCTGACATATGCCATGCGTGGATATTGCGCAGAAAAAAACAGGCTTATCGAGTCGAATCACAATAATTTTTAGCCAAACAATGAAATCCATTCTTGATTTATCTCGGTTCCATAAGCAGATGATCGCGGCAACGGCAGATTTAATTCTTCTGCCGATTACGTTCTGCATCGCCATCCTGCTGCGCTACGATTCGGTCAATACGGCTCTGTTCATGAGTTATCTGTACCTGATCGTCGCCGTGCCCCTCATTTCCCTGCCCATCTTCATACGACTGGGGCTGTACCGGGCGGTGATACGCTTCATCGATCAGAAGATCATATTCTCGGTCATTCTCGGCGTCACGATTTCAGTGGCCCTGCTGGTCGCGCTGGCGGCCTTCATGACCCACATGGTCGGCATGTCGCGCGGCGTATTCGGCATTTACTGGATCAGTGCCATCGCCTACGTGGTGGCCAGCCGCTTCCTGGCACGCGGCTTCCTGTTGCATCCAAGCAAACGCCAAGGCATGGTGCGGGTGGCCATCTATGGCGCCGGCAGGGCTGGCACGCAACTGGCCAGCGCCTTGCGTGCCGGCCATGACTACCTGCCCGTGGCCTTCATTGACGACAACAGCGAACTGAATGGCATTACCATTTCCGGCATGAAAGTGTACGGCACCGCCGACTTGTCCGATGTGATCGCCCGTACCAGCATTAGCGAAATCCTGCTGGCCATGCCATCCATTTCAAAAAGCCGGCAAAAGCGCATCCTCGACAAGCTCGAGCCTTTAAAAGTGCATATCAAAGTCACGCCTCCGGTGGAAAGCCTGCTCAGCGGCGAGCTGCGCCTCCAGGATATCCGCAACATCGAAATTGAAGACTTGCTGGGACGCGACCAGGTCACGCCAGACGCCGGGCTGATTGCCGCCTGCATTACCGGCAAATGCGTCATGGTCAGCGGTGCGGGAGGCTCAATCGGTTCCGAGCTGTGCCGTCAGATCGTTACCTTGCGTCCGACACGCCTGATCCTTTTGGAGATGTCGGAATTTGCCCTGTATTCCATCAAACAGGAACTGCTGGGCATAAAGTCGGCCCATGGATTGCATTTTGATTTGCTGCCGTTTCTCGGCAGCGTGCTCGATACCGAGAAATGCAAGAGAATCATGACGACCTACGTCGTCGATACGGTATACCACGCGGCCGCCTACAAGCACGTGCCGCTGGTCGAGCATAACCCGATCGAAGGCGTGCGCAACAATGTGTTCGGAACCTTGAGCATCGCCAACGCCGCCATTGCCAGCGGCGTCAAATGCTTCGTGCTCATTTCCACAGACAAGGCCGTGCGCCCGACCAATGTCATGGGCTCGACCAAGCGTCTGGCCGAGCTGATTTTGCAGGCATTCGCCCGCAACCAGAAGCACACCCGCTTCTGCATGGTTCGCTTCGGCAATGTCCTGGGATCGTCCGGCTCCGTCGTGCCCCTCTTCCGCAAACAGATCGAAGCGGGAGGCCCCATTACCCTGACGCATCCTGAAATCACGCGCTACTTCATGACCATCCCTGAAGCGGCGCAGCTGGTATTGCAGGCGGGCGCCATGGGAGAAGGCGGCGATGTCTTCGTGCTGGACATGGGCGAACCGGTCAAGATCATCGACCTTGCGGAACGGATGATCCATCTCAGCGGCCTGGAAGTGCGCAGCAAGACGGCGCCGGATGGCATTGCCATTGAACATGTAGGTTTGCGCCCAGGTGAAAAACTATATGAGGAATTGCTGATCGGCGACAATGTCGAAGGAACCAGCCACCCGCTGATCATGCGTGCCCAGGAGTCCGAAATTGCCTGGGCCGAATTGCACGACATGCTGGAAGAAATGGACCGTGCCTGCAGCCAGTTCGATTACGAAGGGGTACGTGCCTCATTACGCACCATCATCAAGGAATACACCCCGCAATGTGGCATTGAAGACTTTATCTGGCTGGAGCAGCATACGCAACAATCTCCTGCACAACAGAAAACCCCTGGCGCGTCCGTCATGTTGTAGCACTGGCGAGCCTGGCTGGCGCAAACTCCGGATCGCGCCAGCCAGTGAGGCTATACAAACTGTCACAATTTGGCACGGCACGACAGAATTGAAACGCTATAATGTACTGAATTGCGCGTTGTTTAGCCATCATGACAACGTCACTCTCTGCCTGTCAGGCATCGACATAACAAAGGCAAGCGTAATCAGCACCATGCGCCTCGCCCCGGATATAAACCACATACTTGAAACTCCTGCCGCAAGCATTTATTAAAATGAGAAATTATGCATAAAGAAGTAAAAATGATTGAAGGGGATGAGATCGATGAAAACATTCTTCCCGTCACCGATTTGCTGACGACCGTATGGCAAGGACGCCGTACTTTACTGGCGATTACCTTGCTTGCTGTGGCCGTGGGCCTGGCAGGCCGGATGTTATTTTCCGAGTACAAGAGTGAAGGCTTCTTCCAGTTTGGCGGGGCTATTCCCATGGTCAAGAAAACCACTGACAAGGAAAAAGAAAAGGAAAAGGAACCAAGTCCTGGCATCAAACTGGCTGACTACAAGCGCTATGCTGCAGCGTTCAAATCGAACGAGCGCTTTACGGACTTCTTGGCTCAGCACAAACTGGAACAAGGCGCCAGCACCGAGTCATTGCGCCGTTCATTTTCCTCGCGCGAAGGCATTTCAAAGTGGATCGATCCGGTATTTCCATTTACCAAACTTGATGCCAAGGAATTACTGGAAGATCCCAAGGATGGCAACAACAATGTCATTGGCTTACGCATCAGCTATGACGATAAGGATCCGAAAGTAGCACAAAACATCGTTGGACTGTTGGGCCGCTACACGATGGATACCATTGTGTATATCATTTACACGGATATCCTGCGCTTCAAGCATGTCGAAATGACAGCCAAGATCACGGCGCTGGAAAATGAAATTATTGTCAATAATGAGCGCCTTGCCTACTTCCGTCGCAGCGGTGATGATTTAAAGAAAATTGTATCGCGCTATCCAGAAATAGCTGGCCAGGCTTCGCGACAGATCGTTTCAGTCAATGATGAAACAGCGCGCTATCTGCCGCCAGTCACGCAATTGATGACCACAGAAGTACTGGCATCGGAAGCGACCGAAAAAATCCATAAGGCACGCCGCGAACAGCAACAGAACATGCTGTTGCGCGAGTATTACGACAAGGCAAAAATCTTGGTCGACAATACGAAATCCGGCGAAGATATCTTGCGCGGCCTGGAACCGGTAAAGGTTGAAGTCTTCAAAAACAAGAACATGGAAGACGACACAGTCAAGGAGGTCTTTAATCAGATCACTATCGACAATCAAACAGCGATCAGCCAGTACTTGGAAAAAAGCCGCTTCATTGCAGGTCCCAGCTTGCCAGAAAATCTGTCCTTGCGTCTGTCGATCACCATTTTGTTCAGCCTGTTTGCCGGTTTGATTCTGTCCCTGGCCGTCATCTTTGGACGCAAAATGTTTAGCAAGACCTGAGTCTGGCATCAATCTGCCCGACCAGCCTTCCGAGATGCCGCTTAGTAATAACTAAGCGGCATTTTTTTTGCCAGCAGCCACGCTACGCCACGACTTCACTCGCTAATGCTCGCAGTGTTCCTGCCATACCCCTTCTCCAGCACCATTTCCTGGCGCACACGGCGACATATCTGCCATTACAACGCCCTCATCCCGGATAGCCCGCACCACGCTGGCATTACGCTCCTCGCACACGGCAGCGCCGGCATGCTGCATGCGCCGCTGAATGAAAAACGGCCTGATCGCACAAGGCGATCAGGCCGTTCATCGTTACCCTGCATCGGGTTATTTCCGTTCAACAATATCCTGCATCTTCGTAAGGATATTGTTAATGCCCGACGTACAGGCACCAACAGTGATCCCTATTGCTTCAACAACCCACCCAGCAACGCGGCCACCTTCTGTTTCGGCTTAGCTGCGGCAGGCGCCATGCTGGCGGCAGCCGGGGCCGCTGCCTTGGCGGGCTCATATGGCTTCAGGAACCAGGGATCGGCCTTTTCGCGGCGGGCGCCGGGACCAAAGGCGGGACGCGCACCGCGCTCGGCGGAGCGGCTGTCACGGCTCTCGCCGGCGTGGCGGCTCTCCGGCGCGCGCGCAGGACGCGCCTCGCCGCCTTCGCTGCGGCGCGGCGGACGGCGCTCGCTGTCGCTGCTGCGGGCAGGCACGGGGTTGAAGCCCGTCAATTCACCGCGCTTGATGCTTTGCTTGATGAGTTTTTCGATATCGGCCAGCAAGCGTTCGTCTTTATCCGAGTAGATCGAGATGGCGTCGCCCGAGGCGCCGGCGCGGCCCGTGCGGCCGATGCGGTGCACATAGTCTTCCGCGTTGTACGGCAAGTCGAAGTTGATGACGCAAGGCAGGTCGGAAATATCCAGGCCGCGCGCCGCCACGTCGGTGGCCACCAGCACGTCGATCTCGCCCTTCTTGAACGATTCCAGCGCCGCCATGCGTTCCTGCTGGCTCTTGTCGCCGTGAATCGCCGTGGCGCTCATGCCTTCCTGTTCCAGCACGCGGGCCAGGCGCGAGGCGCCGATCTTGGTGTTCGAGAAAACGATGACCTGCTTCAGGTCGCGCTGGCGCAGCAGATGGGCGACCAGGGCATGCTTCTGGTCTTCCGTCACCTTGTAGACCACTTGCGTGACCTTGTCGGCCGTCTGGTTGCTGCGCGCCACTTCGATCGTCAGCGGATCGTTGAGGAAGGTGGCGGCCAGCTTCTTGATTTCTGGCGAGAACGTGGCCGAGAACATCAGGTTCTGGCGTTGCTTCGGCAGCAAGTTGATGATGCGTTGCAAGTCAGGCAGGAAGCCCATGTCCAGCATGCGGTCGGCTTCGTCCATGACCAGCATCTGCACCTGGCTCAGGCTGATGTTCTTTTGCTCGATATGGTCGAGCAAGCGGCCTGGGGTGGCGATGACGATTTCCACGCCGCCGCGCAGGATGACGGTTTGCGGCTTCATGTCCATGCCGCCGAAGACGACGGTCGAGCGCAACGGCGTGTGCTTGGCGTAGGCCTTGACGTTTTCGGCTACCTGCACCGCCAGTTCACGCGTCGGCGTCAGGATCAGCGCGCGCACCGGGTGGCGTGCCGGCGACATGCTGCTGCTGGCATGCGCCATCAGCAACTGGATGATCGGCAAGGAAAAACCGGCCGTCTTGCCGGTGCCCGTTTGCGCGGCACCCATCACATCGCGGCCTTGCAGCACCACGGGGATCGCTTGTTCCTGGATCGGTGTCGGATGGGTGTAACCCTGGTCGGTCAGTGCGCGCTGGATTTCAGGCGCGAGGCCAAAGTCGGCAAAAGTCAGGCTGGGAGCAGCGGATGCGGCAGGTGCTGGTGCAGGCGCAGCGGCGACGGGCGCCGCTTCAGGGGCAATCGCCGGGCTGGGCGTAGGAGTCGATTCGGTTTCAGACATAAATTTTCTGGTGTGCCTCCGCACTGCGGAAGCCATGCTTTCTCAATAAACAACATTTCGGGGCACAGGCAGCTCCGTCTTGCAAGCCATGGATCATTGTTCTTGCGGCACCTCCGTGCTCCGGGACATGCTGTAGGGCGTATGCGGGAGCGTCGAAGAGATGTGCTGCGATGGCGGCGGAGATCGCGCCGGCGGAACATCGCGCGCAGAAGATACAATATCAGTGCTGTAAACGATACCCTAATTCACCGCAACTGTACACGGAAACCGTGATTTTTGAGCAAAAAGCGTTCCAGCAACGGCACGCCGGGATGCCGTATGATGCCTGCTCCTATGCCTGCTTCGATGCCAGCTCCACCGTCCCCAGCCATCACCATGCCCACCCCGCCTTTACCGCACGATCCGCAACCGCAAGCGCCCAGCAAACCGGGCAATGACGAATGCTGCCACAGCGGTTGCACCTTTTGCGTGCTGGAAATGTACCAGGAAGACTTGGCCGCCTACGAAGAGGCCCTGAGAGCGTGGCAGCAGCGCCAGCAAGCCGCTGCCGCACCCGCCACCCAGGGTGTCAAGAAACCGCGCAAGCGCGCCTGATCAGAAGCTTTCCCACTCATCCACTGGCGCCGCGCGACGCGCCGTGCCGGCCAGTTGACGTGGCGCAGCTGCCGGCGTCACGGCTGCCGGCGCCTTGACGGCCTTGACAGGCGCACGCGATGTGGCGGCGCTCGCCACATCGAGCTTGAAGATGCTGACCACTTCGCTCAGGCTGGCTGCCTGCTCCTGCATCGATTCGGCCGCCGCGGCCGCCTCTTCCACCAGGGCCGCATTTTGCTGCGTCACCTGGTCCATCTGGGCGATGGCCTGGTTAACTTGCTCGATACCGGCGCTCTGCTCGCTGCTGGCGGCCGTGATCTCGCTCATGATGTCCGTCACGCGGGTGATGCTGGCAACGATGTCATCCATCGTGCGGCCCGCCTGATCCACCAGTTTCGATCCCGCCTCGACTTTCTCGACCGAATCGCCGATCAGGACCTTGATATCCTTGGCCGCCGCGGCCGAGCGTTGCGCCAGGTTGCGCACTTCCGTGGCCACGACGGCAAAGCCGCGTCCCTGTTCGCCTGCACGCGCCGCCTCGACGGCCGCATTCAGGGCCAGGATATTGGTCTGGAAGGCAATGCCGTCGATGACGGCGATGATGTCGACGATCTTGCGCGACGACGCATTGATCGACGCCATCGTGCCCACCACTTCGCCGACCACCTTGCCGCCCTCGATGGCGATGCTCGACGAGGTCAGCGCCATGGTGTTGGCCTGGCGCGCATTGTCCGCATTCTGCTTCACGGTCGACGTCAGCTCCTCCATTGACGAGGCCGTTTCTTCCAGCGAACTGGCCTGCTCTTCCGTGCGCGACGACAAATCCTGGTTGCCGGCGGCAATCTGGCTCGACGCCGTGGCAATGGTATCGGTGCCGCTGCGCACCTGCCCCACCAGCGTCTGCAGGCTGGCGTTCATGTCTTTCAGGGCCTGCATCAATTGCCCCGTTTCGTCTTGCGATTGCACAACGATATGCGCCGTCAAATCGCCAGCCGCCACCTGGCGCGCCACGCCGACGGCCGCGATCAGCGGACGCGCCACGCGGCGCGCCACCCACAGCGCCAGCAGCATGCCGATGACGACGATGCCCACCACCAGGCCGATCAGGCTGGCGCGCGAGGCCGCATACGTTGCGTCGGCGCTGGCGCTCGAACGCACGCCGCCATCCGTGTTAATCGACACCAGTTTATCGAGGAGCACCATCATGTCCGCCATGACCTTGGCCGACGGCCCCACAGCCAGCGCGCGCGCCTCTTCCTTTTTCATCTCGCGCGACAGGCTCAGCATGGTTGCATGCAAGCGCATGAATTCATCGTTGAGCGCCAGGAAGCGTTCGAACGCTTCCTGCTCGCCCGGCTCGGAAATCAGGCTGCGGTACTTGTCGCCGTCCACCTTCAGCTTGGCCTGGGTTTCCGTCATGCGCGTTTCGTTCTGCGCCATGTCGGCATCCTGTGCGGCCAGCATGTGCGCCAGTTCCCAGCGGCGGAAATCGCTGACATCACTGCGCATATTCATGGCCGCCAGCACGCTGGGCATCCAGTTCTCGGACAGGTCGGTCGATGCGGTATTGATGCGCGCCATGGAAAAGATCGCCGACACGCCCAGCGCGGCCGTCAACAGCAGCACGGCGCCAAACGACAAGATCAGCTTGGTGGCAATTTTCAAATCAAAAAACCATTTCATGCGTTGCGTTCCTTCATTAAACGGGTAAACGGGACAAGACGGCCGCGCGCCGGCAAATGCACGGCGCGGGCAGTGAAGCGACCAAGGAAGGCATCGCAGGTTGCAGCGGAAGTGAGCAGTGATGGAGAGCAAGAGTAGCGGCTCATCCCGACACACAAATCAAATTTCCGCAATGCAACATTTTATCACCGTCGTACGGCAGCGCAGAGTGGTTTGATCAAGGCATGCAGCCAAAGTTCACGGGGAGCTGGCAGGGGAGCCTGTTTTTTGCCGTTTGTTTCCAGAGAGAAAAAAATGCAGATCAGGCGTAGGAGTTGGATGACACGAGGCAATGTTCCTAGCCTACATAAGCGCGTCGGCTCATCCGATGCACGTCCGCTGCCCCTGGTTCTATAGTGGATACAAGATTCAGCACAACGCTAGCAAGCCATAAAAGCAGCGCCATCCAACAAAATCAGAAGACGAGGCCCTACCATGTACAAAGCTTATAGCAACCTGACACCAGCCACGAATACCCACGCCGCCGCCCAGCACAACTGGCAAGCCGCTCCCGCCACACCGATGATCAGCATCACGGGCGCACAACAGAACGAATTGCTGCGCGCCTTGTCGCGCGCCGATCTGGAGCGCCTGTTCTGCCAACTGGAACTGGTCGCCTTGCCTGCCGGCAAGCACCTGTTCGATTGTGGCGGCAAGATTGAATACACGTACTTCCCCACCAACGCCATCGTTTCCCTGCTGTATGTGATGGAAGACGGCGCCACCACCGAGATCGCCGTCATCGGCCGCGAAGGTGTGGCCGGCGTGGTGCTGTACGAAGCCGAACGCGCCACCTGCACGGCCATCGTGCAAACGGCCGGCTACGGCTATCGCCTGAAAACAGCCTTCCTGCGCGAAGTGTTCAATGAAGGCGGCGCACTGGCACAATTGCTGATGCGCTACACCAGCGCCATGTTTGCGCAAATGGCACAGAACGTGGTGGGCGGCCGTCATTGCAGCATCGAACAAAAACTGTGCCGCTGGCTGCTGGACCGCCTCGACCGTTCGCTGTCGAACGAGCTGAAGGTGACGCAAGACACCATGGCCAACATGCTGGGCGTGCGCCGCGAAAGCGTCACCGTCACGGCCCGCAAGCTGCAGGACGAAGGCTTGATCCAGTACCGCCGCGGCACCGTCGAAGTGCTCGACCGCGAAGGCCTGGAAGCGGCCGCCGGCAATTGCTACAAGGCAGCCCGCGCCGGTTTCGAACAGTTCCGCAGCGGCATCAGCGCACACAACTAATACTCAGCGCCAAGTCATCCGCGCAAGCACGCTTCGGCGTGCTTTTTTCATTCCAGGGTATTGAGTCCCCGTCGAGCACACTTGACCGCCCGTCACTTCGACGCGCACGAGGCCACATGAACAGCCAATGTCCGCGCCCCATTCTTCATTGCCTTTCCTCGTTTGCACCGTTGCGTATCCTGCCAACAGGCACGCACCCGGTACAATATTGCAATAAACCACAAGCCGGCACGCCCCGCAGCGCGTCGCGCCGGCACTATGAAAGAATGAATGGAAGACATCAATTGCGAAGGCTTGCCGCACATCCGCGTACTGGCAGGCGAAAACACCAGCGGCCCCGTGTATGAAACCCTGCCGGCGCGCCAGATTGACGAGCACGTCTACGAACTGCTGGCTTCGCCCGGCCTGACGCTGAACCTGGCGCGCGGCGACATCGTCAGCATCGCCGACCCGCTCGCTCCCGCCGAAGTATTAAAGCGCGGCGGCAACTTCTGCATCCAGATCTATGCCGACGATGTGCCGCAAGCAGCAGTGGACCAGCTCGAACGCGACGTGCAAGAACAGCTGGGCGGCACCATGGACGGCCAGTACAAGGGCAACCTCACCTTCAGCGTGCCGGGTCACCACGGCATCTACAGCGTGAATGGCCCTTTCGACGCCTTCCGCGAAGCGACGGGCGTGGAATGGTACTTCGCCAACATCTACGTCAACCTTGATGACGACGATGACGAAACCTTGCTCAACTGGTGGGTGGATATGTAAAGTTCCTCGTGCGCCAGGCAGGACCATGACACGCGTCAATGCGTCGTATTGCCCTGGCGCACATCAAGATACCTGCCCGCATCTTGCGTACGCTCTCTCTACCGTCAGCCACAGAGAGAAACGCCATGCCCTACATCGCGAGTGCCGACTATGCAAAGCAAAAAGAAATCGTAGGAAATGGCGAGTGCGTGACCCTGGTCAGGCACCTCACTGGCGCCCGTGCTTCTTCGCTTTGGCGCGAAGGCGACAAAGTACCGGATCTGCTGGAAAAAGGCGGCATCGCGAAAGGCACGCTGATTGCCACCTTCGTCAATGGCCGTTATCAGAATTTGCGGCAGGGCAACCATGCCGCGCTCTTCATTCGTCAGGTGCCTGGCGCCATTGAAATTTTCGACCAGTGGCGCAACCACAAACCCAGCGCCCGCGTGATCCATTTTGGCCGTTCGGCGGCGGGAACATCGAATCGCCCCGAGCTCTATTCGGTGGTCGAATGAAGCCGCTCGCACTGCTGGCATTTTCCATCGCGGGCATGGCGATGCAGTACGCTGCCGCAGCCCCCGTTGTCTCCGTTTCTTGCCCACAAGCGGCCCCCTCCACCTGGAACCTGCCAGCCGCCAGGCTCGACAGCGTACGCGTGCTGTCCTATCCGGCGGATCGGCCGCCGGTGGACGGCGAGGCCTTGCCCATCCTGGCCCCGATCAGGGAGTGGACAAGTGCCGGAACCTTGTATCAACGCTGGGATATCAATTTCGATGCCCCACGCTATCTGTTTCAGGTGGATTGCCTGTATGCCACTACCGAGCGCTACCTGCGCATGGATTTGCCGGGCGTCAAACAGTGCGTCGCAACCGTTAAACAGCGAACGAAAATAGTCAGGTTTAAGTGCAAATAGGTAACGCGGCTGGCATTCAGCCCTAGCGCTTATCGCCACCGGATGGACGCATCCCGTTAAACGGGCTGCAAACCTTCCTCACCACCCGCCAGCGCCCCCTGTGGCGAGAAATAAGCGAACTTGCCCGTGGCATGCTGGTACAGCAAGGGGCCCTCGTCAGAAATGGCCAGCAAGCAAGGCCAGCATGCTGCAAGCGCGGCCGGTGTCAGCGCATAGGCGCGGGTCCGGCTGGCCATGAAAAAGACGGGTGCCGCCACGGCAAGGTGAAAGTGGGAAGAGAGAAACCTTGCCACGCGGCCATCCTGCGCCGGGTGTTCGCTGGAAACGGCATCGAACTCGGCCAGCCAATCCGGCCCCGACACTGTAGTCTGCAAGCGATGCCCCGCGCGCAGTTGCATGGGATGCGTCTCGTCGGGATGGGCCGACACATGGCGCGTCCACAGTTGCGCCGCCGCATCGGGCGTCAGCGCTTGCACCTGCGCCAGCGTCTGTGCCACGACGGCGAAGTCGGCATCGAAGAAGGGCCAGTCCGGCTCAGGCTGCAGCGGCCGGCCAGCAGCGCCGCCCAAGCTCCCTACGATTGACATATCTCAAGGTAGCGGCCCAGCACCTTGTCCATGCCCAGCTCAAGACATTCAACCACCAGCGCATGGCCGATCGACACTTCCAGGATGCCGGGAATGTCCAGGAAGCGCGCCAGGTTGTGCAAATCGAGGTCGTGCCCCGCATTCACGCCCAAGCCCAGCGCCTGCGCCCGCCTCGCCGCCTGCAGATACGTATCAAACACGGCATCGGCCTGCGCGCCGCCATAACTCTCAGCAAACCGTTCCGTGTACAGCTCGACCCGCGCCGCCCCCACCTCGCGCGCCCATTCCAGCGCCGGGTAATCGGCGTCGACAAACAGGCTGACACGAATGCCCAAGTCGTTCAATTCCGCAATGGCGGGGCGCAACAGCGCAGCATGTCGTTCGATGTCCCAGCCGTGATCGGACGTCAATTGCCCCGGCATGTCGGGCACCAGGGTGCATTGCGCGGGGCGCGCGCTTTTTACGACTTGCAGAAATTCCGCCGCCGGATAGCCCTCCACATTCAGCTCGCGTCCCCGCTCCGCGCACAGGCGCTGCAATGGGGCAACATCATCGTAGCGCGCATGGCGCTGATCCGGACGCGGGTGCAAGGTGATGCCGGCGGCGCCCAGGTCGAGAAAGCGCGCGGAAAACGCCAGCAGGTCGGGGAAGTTGCGGCCGCGCGAATTGCGCAGCAGGGCGATTTTATTGACGTTGACGGAGAGCTGGGTCATGAGCAGGAGTGAAGTAAGGGTGACAGGTCTGGCAGCGATTGTAGCGGATCGCCCACGCAAGGCACGGCCAACCGAACTCAACGCTACGTGCTACGATGCAAGACAAGTTCCTTTCAATACATACCATGACCTACCAGCTATTCCTGTTTGACCTGGACGATACCCTGCTCGACTTCCGGGCGTCCGAAAAACGCTCCTTCCTGCACACCATGCACGAACTGGGCTTGCGCGACGGCATCGACGGACTGTTTTCCCAATATCAGGCGATCAACGTCGACCTGTGGAGACGTTTCGAAACGGGTGACGTCACCAAGGATTTCCTGAAAGTGGAACGCTTCCGCAAGACGTTTGCGCTGAACGGCATCGCCATCGATCCGGAACTGGCCAGCCGTCTGTATCTGGACTCCCTGCCGGACACGGTCGTGCTCATCGATGGCGCCAGAGAAGTGTGCGAAACGCTGTCGCGCATCGGCGAAGTGGGCATCATCACCAACGGCGTCGAGTCCATCCAGAACCGCCGCATCGCCGCCTCCGGCTTGAGCGACTACATCTCCTTCGTCGCCACCTCCGAAGCGTGCGGCCACGCCAAGCCGGACGTGCGCTTCTTCGAATACGCCGCCAACATGGCGCGCGCATTCAGCAAGGATACAACCATCATCATCGGCGACCGCCTGGACGCCGACATCCTCGGCGCCAACCGCTACGGCATAGCCAGCTGCTGGTTCAACCCGGACAGCATGGCCAATACCTCGGCCGCCATCCCCACCTGTGAAGTGAACAGCCTGCACGATATCGTGCCTGCACTGGACCTGATGCAAGTCAAGCTGAAACAGGCTTGATCTTCCACAAGCGCACCACCTGAAATACGCTGGCAGCGGCACGAAACATGCCGCTGTTCGCGTACCATCAGGACTCGTCCATCCTGGTGCCAATCCATGCCGTCTTACTCCATCCTGCTTGCCATCGCGGCCTTGATCCTGTTCTTTGCCATGCTGGCCACGCGCCAGACGGCCAAGTCACGCAGGCCGCTGCGCCTGCACAGAAAACCCGTGATGACGGCGCGCGAACAGCAGATGTACCACCTGCTGCAGACGGCCTTGCCGGAGTGCACGGTGCTGGCGCAAGTGGCGTTTTCCGCGCTGGTGACGGCGAAAGGATGGGCCAACAGAAACCGTTTCGACCGCAAGGTGGCCGATTTTGTTCTGTGCAGCCAGCAACTGAATGTCCTCGCCATCATCGAGCTCGACGACAGCAGCCACGCCGGCCGCGAACGCCAGGACAGGGAGCGCGACGCCATGCTCAAGCTGGCCGGCTACGTGACCTTGCGCTATGCCAACTTCCCCACCCAGCAGGCGCTGCGCGCCGATGTCGAGCAACTGCTGCTGAAAAAAGCCGGCGTCGTATCTGCCTGATGACACCATCCAGACATCAATCGCGCGTCAGCACTTCCAGCAACTCAATCTCGAAGATCAAATTGGAATGCGGTGGAATCAAGCCCATTTGCCGCTCGGCATACGCCAGCGCCGCCGGTACCCACAGCTTGCGCGTGCCACCGACCTGCATGCCGTTCAAACCCAAAATCCAGCCTTGGATGACCTTGTTATTGCTCAACACACTGCGGAAAGGCTCACCACGCTTGTGCGACGAGTCAAACTCCGTCCCATCTTCCAGCCAGCCCCGGTAGTGGGCCGTGATCAGCGCACCACGCACCGCCGCCTTGCCATCACCGACCACGATATCGTCAATCTTCACTTCAGCCGTCATCTTGTTTCATCCTTCGTCAATCTCGATGCCGTGATTGTACGGCAGCATGCAAAAAGCCCCGGCAGTCCCTCCGGGGCTTGTTCTAATTTTGCTAAATTATGGCGGGCCTCCCGTGAGTCGAACACGGCACCAACGGATTATGAGGCTCTTGCTCGACAGCGCTTACAAGTCTGTCAAGAAAGTAATTCATGGCTCTTGCGCCGTAAGTCAGGGTTTACTGCAAGTCATAACACAACCGCTTTACATTAACTCATACGGTGTTATAACCCCACATATTCCGTTATGTTTATCGGCAACCAGCCACAGCATAGGGATATCACTGTTCTGGGCAGCGGCCAACAGTTCCGCCACGTTGTCTTCTGAATTGACAGGGTCAGTTGGTATCAGTCGCAAGCCTTCTCGGTGCGCTTCCTCGATTGACTTCGCAAGTAAGAATTGTCTGTTTTCTCCATGATGCAAATATTGCACCATGGCAATTTCAGACACCAAGTACCATCCTCCTATGTAGACTGGTAAGTACGTGAAGGAGTGAGTTAGCATTAGTTGGCGTGCATATGCAACCGGTTGCCATGACTGAAGAATAACGGGCTCCTTAACCATGAAATCGGCGACAGACTTCCTGCGGGTTTGCTGCTCCTTCATCAATCCTTCCTCCAAACCTATACATAATTCAATCGCTGCTTTTGTAGCATGGCGAGCGTACACACCTGTATGCATTACATCATTTCTTGCTCTTTTAACGGTGTTATAAAGAGCGTCAAATGTAGTAAAAAGTGTTGGGAAAATTGTGGTTAACTGGGACAAAACTGTAGAGTCTTGCGCCAATGGCTTAATTTTTTCACAATAGGAATTCAAAGTGCCTTCCCTCTCGCTGAGTCGTAGCCCTAATGCTTCCATTGCGAAACACATTTCGCTAAACCCCTCTGAGTCAGCAAGTGCGGCATAACGAGCCGCCCTAAATCTATCTCGATAATGCAAGCGTTCATCCCACGACAATGTCGGACCCTTCATGCGTGTATCCTACCAATATCTGAATTGCTAAAAAATTATAATTTAAACAACATTTATTATTTTGTATAAATATATCTAGGAGATACTGAACAAACAAGCGATCTCCAACACCGATTAAAGTCAACGTTTATCCATGTTGGAAATATACGGGTTTCAATTTCTAACATGCGAGTATATTCCAATAAGGTTTGGCAACACTCTTTACAGGAGCCCAGCATGACAAATTTCGCATATGGCCGAGTACGCACCAAGGAACAGACAGCCGACAATCAACGCTTGGAAATCGAAACGACCGGCCAAGGTCGACTACTGGTTTGCGGACACCATTAGCGGCAAGACCTGTGCAAGCCAGCGCCCGCAGTTCGCCGCGCTACTGGCTCAGATTCGCAACGGGGAAACGCTAGCGGTATCGAAGTTGGACCGCCTGGGCCGCGATGCGCAGGACGTCGGCGCCACGGCCAAGTTGTAGGCCGCAAGAATTTGTTGTCATTGTGCTGCAACTAAGTAAGCTGGACCTACCATCCCCTGCTGGCAAGATGATATTGACCATGCCTGCCGCAGTTGTCGAAATGGAGCGTGACCTGCTTGTGGAGCACGCACAGTCGGCACTTGCACGCGCCAAGAACGAAGGCAAGATGCTAGGGCGGTTATCTAGTACCAGCATCGAGCAGCGCGCCGAGATTATCGCCAGTATGAGGAGCGAGAGAGTGTCAGCGCGCTTGCCCTGACCTATGCTGTGTCACTCGTTAACATTTTGAGCATTCTCAAACCCTAATCATATATGCTAACTCAGTAGAATTCCATCGAGCGATGTTGTTGGCGGCACCCATTCCGCCGGAATGCCCTGTACGGGAAGAAAATCCCTTTCCTTACTCAATGGAGTAAATACGCTAGGAACATTCGCTGTCACAGAACAGAGTAAGCGCATGTTAGAAGGCGCATCGAGATTTACACATTTTACCCTTACAGTTAGATCACACTCGGGATTAGCGAGCAACGTGCCTAGGTCTTGAGCATAGTATTTAGGACAATATCCCAAGAATGAGGAGGGTGTAGCCGTTCGCATCGCAACCGCCCGAGGATCAAAGTCGTTCTGCGGATCGAGCATAAGAAAAAGGCGCTCGCCCTTTTGCAGCTCTCCGATGCGGTTAATTGCAGTCGGAGGCAGATGGGATAAACTCCTAGCAAAAAACTCCAATTTGTACTCACCCCGTTCACTTACTGCTGGGGGCTGAAAGAGCTCAATCGAGTCTGTTCCTCTGATTCCTCCGGTCAATGCAAGAATCGCCATCGGATCATCGCCCATGTCCGACAATCCTAGCCATCGCAAATAATCTTTAAATTCTGGGCGTGACTTACTAATCAACCTATTCGCGAACAAAGGGAAAAGACGAGGCGATTCATAAACCACATCCACCTTTTGCATACCGCTAAACCGACGAAATTCTTTTGCTCTAAAAATACCTTGAGTATATGAGAAAGAGTACGTGCTATCGCTAAACTCCAGTTTTGCGACAGGAATCCATTCTCTAGAATCTGGCTGTTGCCAGGCGACAAAAAGTGTGCTCATAATTAAACCTACCCAATTAACCTATCCATATTTACTCTCAACAACTTTGCTGTGAACTCTCGTGCAACATCAGACATAAGATGGCCGGGAACTTCATTTATCACATCCACTATCGCAACGTCACTTATGTCGGCCAGTCTTGATATCCATGCCCTACCCGCTATGGGGTCAGCCTTATACGCCAGCTGGAACAGATCATACGTTAGGTGAGCTTTCACTTTGGCATTTCCCGCTGCATGGGGATAAAACGCAGATCTGGCTTTTGCAACGTAGGCGGCCATCGAGGCACCCTTATCCTTGGTTGTCAAAATAATCTTTCGACGATCGTCCGTTTCGTTCCTACCGAGGCTTGAACCATGATCATAGGACGAAGACAGGTACAGTCTCCCCGCGCTACTCACCACTCCCCAATTTTGAGAATGACGGTCTTGATTTGCTATCCATGCATCAAACAGCAAATAGCCGATGAATACCCCTAGAGCTGAGTGTACGCCCTCTATTGGTTCATAAGTGGACGGAGGAAAAATATGGCCAGCGTTCACCTCAAAGAACTGAAATGCTCGAGTAGCAATATGGCTTCGCTGTTCATAGTACCTTACCTTTTCATCATCGCTGGCAACCGTAACTTTGCTTTCGATCAATTCATTACCGTGAATCAAACGGTCTCCTTTAGCGACCAAAGAGGGCGAGATAACTCCTTGCATCCCCTTCCACTCAGCCAAGTCATAATGTGCATGAGGGATACCAAGTAACCCAGCAAGTTCGGCAGCAAGTTTTTCGGCCCAATTCTCCCCGGTACCTGGTCGCCCCTCCTTAAAAAGCGTACGCCGCCGCTGGTCATCCAGGTACCAAAATTTGAATTTTGTGCCCATCTGCTCGGATAATTCAGCAGCATCAGGAGGAACAATCACGATTGGAAACATCAGCCAGCCCCAACATAAGGAGGGAGGGAATCTTCACAAAACCTACATGGTAGCTAAATGAAGATTGCGTATAAAGAAAAAGGACTCAGGCTATCAGCCTAAGTCCTTTATTTTATTGGTGGGCCTCCCGTGAGTCGAACACGGCACCAACGGATTATGAGTCCGCTGCTCTAACCAAGCATGAGCTAGAGGCCCAAGGGGACTGCGGCGTGGCGGCGCTGTTGATGCCCGCCTCGCGCGGCCGTTTTGGAAACGGACACGCGAGGATAGGGGTATCAGGGGCGTACGTCAAGCCCTATTGGCTTCTAGTTGCCTTCCAAGAAGCTTTTCAGCTTGTCGGAGCGCGATGGGTGGCGCAGCTTGCGCAGCGCCTTGGCTTCGATCTGGCGGATGCGCTCGCGCGTCACGTCAAATTGCTTGCCCACTTCTTCCAAGGTATGGTCGGTGGACATCTCGATGCCGAAACGCATGCGCAGCACTTTCGCTTCGCGTGGCGTCAGGGAATCGAGCACGTCCTTGACGACGCCCCGCATGGAGGCGTGCAGGGCCGCGTCGGCCGGCGCCAGGGTGTTGTTGTCCTCGATGAAGTCGCCCAGGTGGGAATCGTCGTCGTCGCCGATCGGCGTTTCCATCGAGATCGGTTCCTTGGCGATTTTCATGATCTTGCGGATCTTGTCCTCGGGCATTTCCATCTTGATCGCCAAGGTGGCCGGATCGGGTTCCGCGCCCGTTTCCTGCAGGATCTGGCGGGAAATCCGGTTCATCTTGTTGATCGTCTCGATCATGTGCACGGGAATACGGATCGTGCGCGCCTGGTCGGCGATCGAGCGCGTGATGGCCTGGCGGATCCACCAGGTCGCATACGTGGAGAACTTGTAGCCGCGGCGGTACTCGAACTTGTCGACGGCCTTCATCAGGCCGATATTGCCTTCCTGGATCAGGTCGAGGAATTGCAGGCCGCGGTTCGTGTATTTCTTGGCGATCGAAATCACCAGACGCAAGTTGGCCTCCGTCATTTCGCGCTTGGCCTTGCGCGCCTTCATTTCACCGGCCGCCATCTGGCGGTTGATGTTGCGCAAGTCCGGCAGCGGCAAGACAACCCTCGCCTGCAGGTCGATCAGGCGTTGCTGCAGTTCCTTGACGGTCGGAATGTTGCGGCCCAAGATGGCGCTGTAGGCGTGTCCTGCGTTGACTTCGCCATCGACCCAGTCGAGATTGGTTTCATTGCCCGGGAAAACCTTGATGAAGTGGGCGCGCGGCATGCCGCAGCGGTTCACGGCCACGTCGAGGATTTGCTTCTCGATATGGCGCACTTCGTCGACCTGGCCACGCAGGGTGTCGCACAACTTTTCCACGACCTTGGCCGTGAAGCGGATGCCCAGCAACTCTTGCGAAATGGCTTCCTGCGCCTTGGCGTAAGGTTTCGAGTTGTAGCCTTCTTTCTCGAAGGCGCGGCGCATCTTGTCGAATTGCTGCGAAATGATGGCGAATTTTTCCAGCGCCGTGCGTTTCAGGGTTTCCAGCTGCTCGGCGGAGAAGCCGGCCGCGCCCGAAGCGCTCGCCTCTTCCTCTTCTTCGACTTCCTCTTCTTCCGCTTCGCCTTCTTCCTCGTCTTCTTCGACGGGCGCGGCCACGACAGGGGCGGCGGCGACCGGTTCGTTTTCATCGACGAGGCCGTCGACGATTTCGTCGATCTTGATCTCTTCGTTGGCGATGCGGTCGGCGGCGGCGATGATCTCGGCGATCGTCACGGGACAGGCGGAAATGGCCTGAATCATGTCTTTCAAGCCATCTTCGATGCGCTTGGCAATCTCGATCTCGCCTTCGCGCGTCAGCAGCTCGACCGAGCCCATCTCGCGCATGTACATGCGCACGGGATCGGTGGTGCGGCCAAAGTCGGAGTCGACGGTTGACAATGCGGCCTCGGCCGCCGCTTCCGCCTCGTCGTCGCTGGTGACGACGGCAACGTTATCAGACAGCAACAACGTTTCCGCATCGGGCGCGTGCTCGTAGACGGCGATGCCCATGTCATTGAAGGTACCGATGATGCCTTCGATGGCTTCCGGATCGACGATGTTTTCAGGCAAGTGATCGTTGATTTCCGCGTAGGTCAGGAAACCGCGCTCCTTGCCGAACTTGATCAGGGTCTTGAGTTTCTGGCGCCGGCGCTCGAGTTCTTCCTCGCTCGCTTCCGTATCGGACGAGAACGCATCCTTCAGCAGCGCGCGCTCCTTCGCCTTGCGGTCCTTGGCCTTGGCCTTGTCGACGGCCTTCAGTTCGGCCCGCTCGACGGCGTTCAGGGCGGCGACTTCATCATTTTCTGGCTGGAATTCTTTTGGCTTGCGGCCGCGGCGGCCTGGCACTTTTACCGACGGCAAGACATAACCGGACGTATCGATCGCGGCCAGGGTGGCGGCGTCGGTGGTCTGGCTGACCACGGGCGCGCTGGTGACGCGCGCTTCTGGCCGGTCGAGCGCCTTTTCGGCTTTCGTGGTAACTTTAGTGGGCTTTACAGCCGCTTTGGATTCGGGTTTCTTGATTGGCACAGGCGCTTTCGATTACACAACGACTTGCTTTACGGTGGATTAGGATAAAGTTTGCTGCCAGTTCCCTGTCTACCTGCGGGAACCACCATCTTCGAACCTGCCGACTACGCAAATTCGACACTGTTACGTTACTTACACCTCATCGGCCACGATCCGCGGGAAGCGCAGCAATTCCTGTCCACCGGCTGTTGCCAGCCGCCTCGGCAAAAATTCCTGCATCGACCGCGTTGGGAGCGAGAGCCTGGCGCGGCTTGCCAGCGTCTGCGAACCTTGCCCGCAACGCCGAAAGCGCCTGTTGGCCCTGGCTGCCGACACGATCCACCGCGCCGATCAAGAGCCTAACTTACTGAAAACAAATACTATTTACGAAACAGAACTAGCTTGCCAAAGCACACAATACTTAGCATTTAATTATAGCACGCGAAAAATGTTTTTCCAGTGCGCGCCATACCCTCAGGACAAGGTTACCGATTCACCAACTCGGCATCGCGCTCGCGTTCCAGCGTCCCCTGCTCCTGCATGATTTCGCGGTAGCGTACACCAATTTTCTCGGATGGCAAACCCGAGGCAAACAATTGCTGCAATTCCGCCTTCAAGGCATTCAATTTGATCTCGCGGATGGTGCTCACCAGCCACGACAATTCGCTGTCGTAATCGGATTCCGTACCGGCCGCGATCTCGCCGATGATCTCGTCGTATTCGCTGCCCAGCTCCTTCAACTGCTGCGCCAGCGCGGCAAAACTGCCGTGCTCGCCCAAGGCCTGGCCCACGGCCACCAGCTGCCCCAGGCTGTGCGCCGCATCGGGGCCCAGGTGCTGGAATGCAGCAAGGGCGGCCTCGTCGATGCGCATCGTCAGCGGCGGATGCGCTACCAGCATGCGCATGATCTTCAATTCCAGACCGACAGGCACGGGGCGGCCCGATTTCGGCGGCGCGCGGCGCGCCACGGCAACGGGTTTCGCCAGCTCGAACAGGGCTTCGATCTCGGCCGGCGTGGACTGCGTCAGCTGGGCCAGCCCGCGCACGATCTGCAGGCGCAAAGACGATGGCGCCATCAGTTGCAGCAGCGGCTTGGCGTCGAACTGCACGCGGGCGCGCCCTTCCGGTTCCGACAGATCATGCTCGCCCGACACTTCTTTCAGCAAGAATTGCGACAGCGGCATGGCTTCATGCACTTGCTGTTCAAACCCTTCGGCGCCGAATTCGCGGATATAGCTGTCCGGATCGTGTTCCGACGGCAAGAACAGGAACTTGATGGTTTTATTGTCCGACACGTGGGCCAGGCTCGCTTCCAGCGCGCGGCGCGCGGCGCGGCGGCCGGCCTTGTCGCCGTCAAAACTGAAAATCACGTTATCGGTCTGGCGCAGCAGTTTTTGCACGTGGGTGGGCGTGCACGCCGTACCCAAGGTGGCTACTGCTTGCGGGAAACCCATTTGCGCCAAGGCAACCACATCCATATAACCCTCTGTCACCAGCACGTAGCCGGCATCGCGGATGGCCTGGCGCGCCTCGAACAAGCCATATAGTTCGAAACCCTTGGAAAACAAGGGGGTTTCCGGCGAGTTCAGGTATTTCGGTTCACCATGGTCGAGCACGCGGCCGCCAAAGGCGATCACTTGCCCCTTGGTATTGCGGATCGGGAACATGATGCGTTCGCGGAAACGGTCATAGCGCTTGCGGTTGTTGCCCTCTTCATCGACCTTGTCGATCACGAGACCTGCCTCGGCCAGGGCCACCACGTCGTAATCGGGGAAGACGGAGCGTAAATTATCCCATCCACCGGGCGCAAAACCCATGCCGAAGCGAGCGGCCACTTCGCCCGTCAAGCCCCGGTTTTTGAGGTAGGCGATGGCTTCCGGCGCGTGGCGCAATTGGCCGCGGTAGTAATCGCACGCCTGCGTCATGGCGTCGGACAAGGCCATGCTTTGCGCCTGGATCTGTGCGCGCTGGGCCGGCGGGATTTTATCGTCCGCTTCCGGTACGACCATGCCCACGTTCTGCGCCAGGTCCTTGACGGCGTCGACAAAGCCCATGCCCGAGTACTCGATCAGGAAGCCGATCGAGGTGCCATGCGCGCCACAGCCGAAGCAGTGATAGAACTGCTTGGTGGGGCTGACGGTAAAGCTGGGCGATTTTTCACTGTGGAACGGGCACAAGCCCATGAAATTGGCGCCACCTTTTTTCAGTTGCACATAGCGCCCCACGACATCGACGATATCGACGCGGTTGAGCAAATCGGAAATGAAGGATTGAGGTATCACTGGCTAGGGCGGGTCTTGTTATAGGTCAGACTATACTACCGCACGTGGCCTGAGGTTGAGCCAGGTCAACGTGTGGGCTGTTAACAGGCTGCCAGCGCGACGGCTGGCAGCCCTTGCTACTATTTATGCTTACGCTGCCGGCGTCAAGGCTTTCTTGACCAGGGCGGACACTACCGTCATGTCGGCGCGGCCAGCCAGCTTCGGCTTGACGATGGCCATGACCTTGCCCATGTCTTGCGGACCGGCGGCGCCCGAGGCGGCCACGGCGGCAGCCACTTCGGCCGCCACTTCTTCGTCCGACAGGCCGGCAGGCATGTAGCCCGTCAGGTGCACCAGCTCGGCTTTTTCGATGTCGGCCAGGTCGGCGCGGCCGCCGGCTTCGAACTGGGTGATCGAATCCTTGCGCTGCTTGATCATCTTTTCCACGATGGCCGTCACGTGGGCATCCGTCAATTCGATGCGCTCGTCGACTTCCTTGCGCTTGATTTCCGCCAGCAACAGGCGAATCGTGCCCAGCTTGCCCGCTTCCTTGGCGCGCATGGCGTTTTTCATGTCTTCGGTAATTTGTTCTTTCAAGCTCATGGCAATCCTCGTGTTGGTAAGTGGGGCTCGATGCTCATGTGTGCGAGCCAAGCAGGCGGCCACAAAAGCGAAAACCCGCTGCGGCGAACCGGAGCGGGTATGCGACTCATCTGAAGTATCACTCCAGGCGAATCAAAACAAAACCCGTGGCGAACAATGCGCCGAACTACCCGGGTTGGTTCTGACTGAACAGTCTTAGAATAATTTTTTCGGCAGTTGTTGGCTGCGGATGCGTTTGTAATGACGCTTGACAGCAGCTGCCAGCTTGCGCTTGCGCTCAGCTGTTGGCTTTTCGTAGAATTCGCGTGCGCGCAATTCGGTCAGCAGACCCGTTTTTTCGATGGTGCGTTTGAAGCGACGCATTGCGACTTCGAACGGCTCGTTTTCTTTAAGGCGAATAGTGGTCATGTAAAATTCAAACCGTTGAGGTGGTGTATAGGAAGAGATAGATAGTAGCAGCTTTTATTCGGAAAGGGAAGCCCCTCCCCCACTTGCGTGCGGCATGCAGCCTGCGGTCGCTGCCGGAATGTGGCGTAAACCACGCACCGGGGCCGGCGCACCGGGCGCCAGAACCCCATCTTACAGAGTAGCTTACTGCAAGGCAATACCTGCCGCCACACCCGAGGCCCAGGCCCACTGGAAGTTGTAGCCGCCCAGCCAGCCTGTCACGTCGACCGATTCGCCGATGAAGTACAGGCCCGGCACCTTATTGGCCATCATGGTCTGCTGCGACAGTTCGCGCGTATCGATGCCGCCGCGCGTCACTTCCGCCTTGCGGTAGCCTTCGGAACCGTTGGGCACGATGGACCAGGCATTGATGGCCTGGCCCAGCTTGCGCAGCTGCGCGTCGGGCATGTCGGCGATGCGCGCGTCCGGCGCCAGGCCGTTGACGGCCAGCAGGCAATCCGCCAGGCGCTGCGGCAGCCATTGCGCGACGATATTGCCCAGTTGCTTCTTCAGGGTGCCCTTGCCTTCGATCAAGGTTTGCGCCACGTCCACTTCCGGCAGCAGGTTGATGACGATGGGTTCGCCTGGCAGCCAATAACTGGAAATCTGCAAAATCGCCGGGCCCGACAGGCCGCGATGCGTGAACAGCAAATCTTCGCGGAAACGCGCGCCCGTTGCCTTGCGGCCTTTCAGGCTACCCGTTTCCACATCCACTTCCAGGGCGATGCCGGACAGTTCCGCGAACGGCGCCCAGCTGGCCGCATCGAACGTCAGCGGCACCAGGGCCGGACGCGGCTCGACCATCGTCAAGTCGAATTGTTTGGCGATGCGGTAGGCAAAATCCGAGGCGCCGATCTTCGGGATCGACAGGCCGCCCGTGGCGATGACGATGCTGGCCGTCTCGATGTCGCCGCTATCGGTCTGCAGCACGAAGCCGCCGTCATCTTGCTGGACAACATTGTCGATCTTGCACGGCATGCGCCAATGCACGCCGCCAGAGGCGCACTCATCCTTGAGCATGTCGATGATCTGCTCGGCCGATTCATTGCAAAACAGCTGGCCCTTGTGCTTCTCGTGGTAGCCGATGCGGTATTTTTTCACCAGCGCGAGGAAATCCTGCGGCGTGTAGCGCGACAGCGCGCTCTTGCAGAAATGCGGGTTTTCCGAGAGGAAATTTTGCGGGGTAGCGTTAATATTGGTGAAATTGCACCGTCCACCACCGGAGATGCGGATCTTTTCGGCCAGCTTGGCCGCGTGATCGATCAACACCACGCGCTTGCCTTGCTGGGCGGCAACAGCCGCACACATCATGCCGGCCGCGCCCGCGCCGATCACTGCCACATCAAATTGTTTTGCCATAAGAATTCCGGTCACCGCTGATTACAAAGACGCCATTGTAAACTGCGGCGACGCGGCTAGCGCGGCCGTGCTGCAATCTGTCGTGATGTCGTCAAGCATTGCTCCACCTGCTCGGCGATCGATGGCGGCACTGGCACCTCGCCGCGCAGCACGGCCGCGATCCAGTCCGCCGTGGTGGCCGCATCGCGCTCGGCGGGCAAATGCGGCAACTCTTCCACCAGCAACTGCTTTTCCACCAACACCGTGCGTTCCACGCCATGGAACCAGTCGATCTGCTGCGCCTTGTTGGCGTTGGCCACCGTCTCGCCCTCCGTGCCGCGCATCAGGAAAGCGTCGCCGCGCGCGAGATCTGAGGCGGTCAGGAAATATTCACCGAGCATTTCCAGGTATTCCGGGTGCGTGTACGACACCAGGCGCAGGGCGGGACCGGCGAACGGCTGCATGATTTTCACCAGGGTGTGCGTGGAATTGCGCACGCCCAGCACGCGCCGCAGCGACAGCATCCAGGATAAGCGCGGCGCCAGGGCCTCGATGGACAGGAAGGCGGCCTCCCCGCGCGCCATGGCGGCCTCGGCTTGCGCATGGTCCGTGGAAGCGGGCACGCCCAGCGCGGCCAGCACTTCGGCCGTCGTGATGCGGCCCGGATCGCTGGTGACGCCATGCACGAGCACGGGTGCACCCGCGCGCGCCAGCAGCAGCGCCAGCAAGGCTGTCAAATTCGCCATCTTGCGTGCGCCGTTGTAGCTGGGAATAATGATCGGTGCGAATTCGCCGGCCGGCGCGGCCAGCGGTGCAAATGAGGCTTCAGCAGCGTCGAGGAAACCGGCGATCTCGTCGACCGATTCGCCCTTGATGCGCATCGATAACAAAATGCCGCCCAGTTCCAGGTCCGACACGCGGCCCTCGAGCATGGCGCGGTACAGAGCATGGGCGTCGTCGCGCGTCATGCTGCGCGCGCCGTTCTTGCCGCGTCCTATTTCTTTAATGAAACGTGCTGCGGGGAATGGCTCTCCGGCCACATCGGTATGGGGTATGGAAACAGTCGTCATGGCGCCAGCTTACACGGATTTTTTCCCTTGCAGAGGGGCTGGAGGGTGCCATAGGCGCCGATGCAACAGTCTTTCCAGCTATTTTTCACGAATTTTCTGCGCGCCTGCATCCAGACGCGCCGCCGCTGCGTATAAGACTGCACAGGGGGAACTCATCATGGAACACGCGGTCAAACAGGAAACTGCCTTCGTCGGCATCGAAACGAGCAAGCTGCTGCTGAAAGCCGTGCTGCTCACGGGCAACGAAGTGCTGTGCAAGGTGCTGGAAAACGACGTGGCTGGCTACCGCTGGCTGCGCAGCTGGCTGCAAAGGAACGACGTGTCCGTCATGGGCTTGCGCGTCTGCATGCGCCTCGATATGCCGCACAGCGAGGCGCCCGCCCGCATGCTGGCCGACATGGGCATGCTGGTGTGCGACGCCCAGCCCGCGCAACTGGACGACTATCTGCGCTGCCAGGGCTTGCCCGATGACGCGGCGCACAGCGCCGTGGTGCTGGCCAACTACTGTGCGCACCGGCGCCCCGCGCGCTGGACGCCGCCCTCGCCCGCCTATGTGGAACTGCGGCTATGGCTGCGCCGCCTGCACGCCATCGAGGGCGTGCGCCAGCAGGAATCGGCGCGCCTCGATGCGCATCTGCAGGCCGGCCAGCATGCGCTGCACGCCCTGCTGCGCCAGCAAATCGCCTGCCTGGACGCGCAGATACGCCAGCACGAAAGCGCCATCCTCGAACATGTGCGGCGCCATCCAGGCCTGCCCCGGCCGCCCGAGCTGGCCGGCAACTACCAGCGCATCGCCCGCTACAGCGTTGGCGCCAGTCTGGCCGGCGGCCAATGAGCGCACAGGGGGCCGGCCGCGTACCGGCCCTGCCATAAAAACAACTGATGCGTTCCCGTTTTCGCCCCATCCCCGCCGCCAGGCCGCATTTCCGCTACACTATTGCCTCTTAAAGAACGCAATAGCGAAAGCCGAGCCAGAATCATGAATACGCCAGACATCGAAAATATCAACGTCACCTCCTTCGCGCCCATGCCGACACCGGCCGAACTGCACGCCAAGCTGCCCCTGTCGGAAAGCGCCTTCGACACCGTCAGCCGCGGCCGCGAAGCGCTGCGCAACATCATCGACCGCAAGGACCAGCGCCTGTTCGTCGTCGTCGGTCCGTGCTCGATCCACGACCCCGTCGCCGGCCTCGATTACGCGCGCCGCCTGAAAGCGCTGCAAGAGGAAGTCAAGGACACGATGCTGCTGGTGATGCGCGTGTATTTCGAAAAACCGCGTACCACCACGGGCTGGAAGGGCTATATCAACGACCCGTACATGGACGACTCGTTCAAGGTCAACGAAGGCATGGAAAAGGCGCGCCAGTTCCTGCTCGACGTGTGCGAACTGGGCCTGCCCACCGCCACCGAAGCGCTGGACCCGATCTCGCCGCAGTACCTGGGCGACCTGATCGCCTGGACCGCCATCGGCGCACGCACGACGGAATCGCAGACGCACCGCGAAATGTCGTCGGGCCTGTCGACGCCAGTCGGCTTCAAGAACGGCACCGATGGCGACATCAGCATCGCCGTCAACGCCATCCTGTCGTCGGCGCACCCGCACTCTTTCCTGGGCATCAACGGCGAAGGCAACGTCGCCATCGTGCGCACGCGCGGCAACGCGTATGGCCACGTCGTGCTGCGCGGCGGCGACGGCCGCCCGAACTACGATTCGGTCTCGATCGCCATCGCCGAACAGGCGCTGGCCAAGGCCAAGCTGCCCGCCAACCTTGTGGTCGACTGCTCGCACGCGAACAGCTACAAGAAGCCGGAACTGCAGCCGCTGGTGATGGCCGACGTGGTCAACCAGATCCGCCAGGGCAACCGCTCGCTGGTGGGCGTGATGATCGAATCGAACATCGTCAGCGGCAACCAGAAGATCCCGCAAGACCTGTCGCAACTGACCTACGGCTGCTCCGTCACCGACGGCTGCATCGACTGGGACACGACGGCCACCATGCTGCGCGACGCGCATGCGCATTTGGTCAATCGCCCGGCGTAAATACACGGCCAACAATGTTGTCGGATTACGGCCCTGTGGGCCTAATCCGACCTACCCGGCCGGGCGTAGGTCGGCTTAGCGCGCAGCGCGTAAGCCGACACCACCACGAGGCATATCACGCCATCTGCACATGCGGCAGCACGGCGAACGATCCCGCCAGCGCCTGTTCCGCCTTGCTGGCCGGGATATTGAGTTCATTGACGTCCAGGTAGATGCGCCCATCCAGGATGCGCACGGCGTACAGGCGCGCCATGCCCTGCACGGGCGCCACCAGGCGGCCCGAATCGAGTTCGATGATCCAGCTGTTCTTCGGCCCCATCAGGTTTTTCTCCATCAGCACCCCATGCGCCAGCGGGCCGCCCAGGCAAGGCACCGTGTCGAGCAGCGCGTACACCGTATCGTCCATCGCGCGAAACAGCGCCACGCCGGGTAAATCCTGCCACGCCAGTCCCCGCTGCACCATACGCGCGCCCGCCAGCGGCATGTCCTTCAGGCGGCAAATCATTTTCCATTGTTCCGACATCGCTAGCTCCTTGAAAAAGGCACACGCTTGCCTAAGCAAGAGCGATGCCAGTGCCGCACAGGCGCAAAGCAGCCAGAATCCCGGGCAAAACCGGCCCGCGCCGCACTGCGCAAGTGCACACTGCCGCCGAAATGGTGCGCCGGCAGCACGGTGGACTAGCCGGCTTTCCTTTACAATGGCGGATTACTCCTCCCTATTTAGCACCTTCATGATTGTTCTTGGCGTCGAATCCTCCTGTGACGAAACCGGCCTGGCCTTGTACGACACGCAACGCGGCCTGCTGTCGCACGCCCTCTATTCGCAAGTCGCCATGCACGAGCAATATGGCGGCGTGGTGCCGGAACTGGCGTCGCGCGACCATATCCGCCGCGCCATCCCGCTGCTGGAAGAAACCCTGACCAAGGCCGGCATCACCCTGCCCGAAATCGACGCCATCGCCTACACGCAGGGTCCGGGACTGGCCGGCGCGCTGCTGGTCGGTTCCTCCGTTGCCTGTAGCCTGGGCCTGGCGATCAACAAGCCGGTGCTGGGCATCCACCATCTGGAAGGCCATCTGTTGTCGCCATTGCTGGCATCCGAGCCGCCGGAATTCCCCTTCATCGCCCTGCTGGTGTCGGGTGGCCACACGCAGCTGATGCGCGTCGATGGCGTGGGCCAGTACACGATGCTGGGCGAAACGCTCGATGATGCGGCCGGCGAAGCGTTCGACAAATCGGCCAAGCTGCTGGGACTCGGTTATCCGGGCGGCCCCGCCATTTCGCGCCTGGCCGAATTCGGCGACCCGCTGGCGTATAAACTGCCACGCCCGATGCTGCACTCGAAGGATTTCAACTTCAGCTTTTCCGGCTTGAAGACGGCCGTGCTGACCGTGGTGAAAAATCATGAAGAAAAAGTCATCGCGAACATCTGCGAACAGGACAAGGCGAACATCGCGCGCGGCTTCGTCGACGCCATCGTCGACGTGCTGACGGCCAAATGCGTGGCTGCCCTCAAGCACACGGGCTTGAAACGCCTGGTGATCGCCGGAGGCGTGGGCGCCAACGCGCAATTGCGCGCCTCGCTCAACGCGGCGGCCGCCAAGAAGCGTTTTAAAGTGTATTACCCGGAGCTGGAATTCTGTACCGATAACGGCGCCATGATCGCCTTTGCCGGCGCCATGCGCCTGCAAATCAATCCCGACGCCGCCAAGCACGATTACTCGTTCAACGTGCGCCCGCGCTGGCCGCTGGACGAGATCCGCGAAGTCTGATCACCACCGATCACTCCAGCAGGAAGTTGCGCGCGCCCGCCAGGGCCGCGCCCTCTTCCACCGTTTCATCCTTCAATGCCACGCCCGACAGCTGCCTTGCAAAGGCCTGCGACAGCAGATAATGCAGCCGGTACGCAGCCTGCGCATACGCCAGCCCCTCGGGACGCACGTTCGAAATGCAGTTGCGGCGCTCGTCCAGCAAGCCCACCTTGGGCGCCCACGTCAGGTACAGGCCCAGGCTGTCCGGAGAACTCAAGCCCGGCCGCTCGCCGATCAGCACCAGCACGGCGCGCGCCTGCAATAACTCACCCACCTCGTCACCGACGGCCACTCGCCCCTGCGCCACGATGTGCAGCGGCGACAGCGTCCACGCTTCCCGCGCCAGCCGCTCGCGCAGGGCGGCCAGGAACGGCGCCGCGTGGCGCTGCACGGCCAGCGCCGACAGGCCGTCGGCCGCCACCAGCGCCAGGTCGACTCCCTTTCTACCTCCGGCCAGCCGCGCCCGCGAAGCGTCGTCGAGTCGGCGCCCCAGGTCGGGGCGTTGCAGATACTCGGCGCGCGTGGCGGCCGCGCTGTGCAGCTGCACGCAGTCTTGCCCCCGCGCGGCCAGGACACGTGCCAGGGCCTCGCCATCGAGCGCCAGGTGCACGGCGTCGCGCGCCTGCGCGTGGGCCAGCTGGAACGCCAGCTGCGCCTTGGTCGGCACGCTCACGCCGCGCCGTCCCAACGCGATGCGCGCCGCCGTATGCGCGCGCAGCGCCTGCCAAGGGTTGGTTTCGTCCATGCGTCCTCCTAGTCGCCCAGGCGCAGCAGGGCAGCCTGGAAAGCCGGCGCCAGCGCTTCGCTCAAGCGGCCCTGCGCATCCGTGATCCGCATGCGCTCCAGCCAGGCTGCGAATTCCGGCGCAGGGCGCAAGCCCAGCACCCGGCGCGCATACAGGGCGTCGTGGAACGAAGTGCTCTGGTAGCCGAGCATGATGTCGTCCGCGCCTGGCACGCCCATGATGAAATTGCAGCCGGCCACGCCCAGCATGATCAGCAAGGCGTCCATGTCGTCCTGGTCCGCTTCCGCATGGTTGGTGTAGCACACGTCGCAGCCCATGGGCAGCCCGAGCAGCTTGGCGCAGAAATGGTCTTCCAGCCCCGCGCGCATGATCTGCTTGCCGTCGTACAGATACTCGGGGCCGATGAAACCGACGACGGAATTGACCAGCAGCGGCTGATACGCGCGCGCCACCGCATACGCGCGCGCCTCGCACGTCTGCTGGTCCATGCCGTGGTGGGCGCCGGCCGACAGCGCGCTGCCCTGCCCCGTCTCGAAATACATGACGTTGTTGCCCACCGTGCCGCGCCCCAGCGACAGGGCCGCCGCCTGGCCCTCGGCAAGCAGAGACAAATCGATGCCGAAGCTGCGGTTGGCCGCCTGCGTGCCCGCCACCGACTGGAACACGAGGTCGACGGGCGCGCCGCGGCGGATCGCCTCGATGGTATTGCTGATGTGCGTGAGCACGCACGACTGGGTGGGAATTTGGTATTGATCGATGACGGCGTCGAGCAGGTGCAGCAGCGACACCACCTGCGCCACGTTGTCGGTGGCAGGATTGATGCCGATCACGGCGTCGCCGCTACCCAGCAGCAGGCCATCGAGGATGGAGGCGGCAATCCCCGTGGCGTCGTCCGTCGGGTGGTTCGGCTGCAGCCGCGTGGACAGACGGTTTTCCAGGCCCAGGGTATTGCGAAAGGCCGTGACGACCCGGCACTTGCGGGCCACCAGCACCAGGTCCTGCAGGCGCATGATTTTCGAGACGGCGGCCGCCATTTCCGGCGTAATGCCGGCGGCGACGCGCGCCAGCGTTGGCGTATCCGTCGCGTCATCGAGCAGCCAGTCGCGAAAGTCGCCCACGCACAAGTGCGCGATGGGAGCAAAGGCGGCACGCTCGTGGCTGTCGATGATCAGGCGCGTGACTTCATCCTCTTCGTACGGTACCAGCGCCTCGCTGAGGAACAATGACAGCGGTACGTCGGCCAGCGCCAGCTGCGCCGCCACCCGCTCGCGCGCGTTCGATGCCGACACGCCGGCCAGCACGTCGCCCGAACGCAGCGGCGTGGCCTTCGCCAGCAGCTCTTTCAGGCTGGCGAACTGGTAAACATGGCTGTCTATCGTATGGCTGAAGCGGGTCATAGATTGTGCTCCAAGGCATCCCAATGGCCCATTCTACGCCAGGCTACAGGCTGCGCAGCGCCCCTTCCAGCTGCGGATAGCGGAAGGCAAAGCCGTCGGCCAGCAAACGGCGCGGTGCGACCCTTTGGCCTTCCACCAGCAAATCGGCCTGCTCGCCCAGCAAGGCGCGCATGAGGAAGGCCGGCGTGGGCATGACGCTGGGGCGGTGCAGCACGGCGCCCGCCACCTGGGCGAAGCGACGCTGCGCGATGGCTTCCGGCGCGCAGAAGTTATACGCGCCGCCCACTGCCTGCTCTTCGCTGCGGCGCGCCAGATGGGCGATGCCGCGGATGACGTCGCGCACATGCACCCACGTGACCCACTGCTTGCCGCTGCCCAGCGGGCCGCCCACGCCGAAGCGGATCGGCAGCAGCATTTGCGGCAGCGAACCCTGATGGCCGAAAACGAGGCCAAAGCGCATGCAGCCCACCTGCACACCAAATTGCTCCGCCTGGCGCGCGGCCGCTTCCCATTCCTGGCACAGCTGCGACATGAAGATGGCTTGCGGCGCGCTCTCCTCCGTCAATTCCGTCGGATCGCCCTGCGGCTGCACGCCGTAGTAACCGATGGCCGATGCCGACAGCAGCACTCTTGGCTTGTGCTGCGCGCGGGCGATCCACGCCACCAGTGCCTGCGTCAGCGCGACACGGCTGCGGCGCAAGGCCGCCTTGCGTGCATCCGTCCAGCGCCGCCCGACGATGCGCGCGCCTGCCAGATTGACCACCATGTCGATACGCTGCGCATCCGCCAATTCGTCGAACGACTGGATGCAGCGCACCTGGCCGTCGAACGTCCACGCGGCCTGTTTCGGCTGGCGCGTCAGCACCGTCACCGCATGGCCGTCGGCCAGCAAGGCGCTGACCAACTGCTGGCCGATGAAGCCCGTGGCACCCGTCACCAGCACGGACTGCGGCGTACTGGCAAAGCGCAGGTGTTCCTCTTGCTCTGCCGTCTCTTGCACTTGGCGCCGCCCCAGCTGCCACACGGCATACGCGTCGCGCAGGCCGGACAAGCCCACGCCCACGCCACACAGGGCAAGGAAGACGCTGAGCCAGCCATACGGCTGCCACACGAGAGCCGTCGGCAAGCTGGCCCACTCGCTGCTGTTCAGGGCCAGCAGGGCGATGAAGGCGCCCGCGTTAATCGCCAGCACCGTGTGCGTGACCCGCTCCGTGGCGGGCAGGAGGCGGGTCTGGTCTTCCACGACGAAGTCCCACAGGGTCAATACGATTTCCACGCCAAAGACGATGACCAGCACCCAGGCCCAGGCGCCATGCCACTCCCACGCCGCCAGTCCGACGAAGAGCAGGCTGTAGATCAGGGCGCGCGTCGCATGGATCGTCAATTCAAGCCGCGCCGACGCCTTTTGCGGCAGCGCTTCCGTGATTTCATGGTGGTAGATGGTGTCGAAGGCGCCCAGGCAGCCTTGCGCCGCCATCAGTTGCAGGGCCAGCAAATGCGTATTCATGGTGTCTCCTTTTCCGGTGCGGCCGATTCGCGGAACACGCCAGCCTGGGTAAACGTGGTGCCGAACAGGGCGTGGCGAATCTCGATGCGGATGTTGAATTGCTGCGGCGTCTCGTTGCGGTGGCACAGGTAGGTCTTGCCGGGCGTGAGCACGCCGGGCAGCGGCAGGCGCCAGCCGAAAAGGTCGAGGAAATAGCCGTCGCTGGTGAAGTGCAGGTTGCCGTCTTCCACGTGCAGCAGCAGCTTCATGCCCAGGCCCATGCCCACGTATTCGAGCACCTCGCCCTTCGCGCTTTCGGCCATGTAGGAGGTGAAGCGGATCGGCGCGCGGCCATGCAGGCGGTAGGTGCGCTGCTTGAAGATGAAGGGGCAGCCGGGGCGCGAATAGACTTCGATATCGACGGGGAAATCCGCGTCGTCATACGGAATCAGGGCGCCATCGATGAAGGGGCGCGTCAGCCAGCCGAGGAACTTCCCCAGGCGCGAGCTGGTGAGTTCACTGAGCTCCCCCCGGTAGTACAAAGGCTGGCCCGGCGCGGGATTTTTCTCGAAGCGGCGGCGGATGTCCGGGTGCAGGGTCAGCCATTGCTCGCCCATGACCTTTTTGAACAGTTCTCCTTCCGAGGGGCCGCTCATGATTTTGCGCGCTTGCCAGGCTTGTCTTCCGGGCTGAGGAACTTGGCCACCTTGCCGCCCATCGACAGCATGCGCTGCAAGGTCGCCGGCGGCAAATTCTTGTAGTCGCTATAGGCGCTGCTGAGCATTTCCAGGAAGGCCAGCACTTCGCCCATGCGCTCGAGCGTCGCCGGTGGAATGGCCGCATCGTGTTCGCCCTCGATCGCGCATTCGCGCAGCACCGTCAGGGTGGGGTCGATCTCGCGCCGCTTGCGCTCTTCCATGATGACACGGAAGATTTCCCACACATCCTGCAGGGCGACGAAATGGTCGCGCCGGTCCCCCATCACGTGCGTGATGCGCGCCAAGCCCCAGCTTTGCAATTCCTTCAGGCTGTTGCTGACGTTGGAGCGGGCCACGTTCAGGCTGGCCGCGATGTCTTCCGCCGTCAGCGGTTCGTTGGCCAGGAACAGCAGCGCATGGATTTGCGCCACCGTGCGGTTGACGCCCCAGCGGGTACCCATTTCCCCCCAATGGAGAATGTACTTTTGCGTGGTGGGACTCAGTTCCATGATTTTCTCTTATTTCTGTCGTTACAGAAATGTAAGACAGAACAGAAACCGAGTCAAGCGCGATTCGTCAGGACTGTGCGGGCGGCTGGCCCATGGCGCGCAGGAATTGCTGCTGCGAGGCGTGCAGCTGGCCATAACCGAGTTCGCGGTAGACCAGGCCGTGGCGCGGGGCCAGTTCGGCCAGGATGCGCGCCAGCGCCGGGTAGTGGCGGTGGTTCCAGGTGGGGAACAGATGATGCGTCAGGTGCAGATTCAAGCCGCCCAGCCAGTAACCGAGCCAGCGCAGCGCGCGCGGTCGCGGCGTCCAGTCGCAGGCCGTATAAAACGTGTGCTGGTACCAGTCGTGCGGCAAGGTGCCGTCTGGCCCCGGCTGGAAAAACTCCACTTCGGCCCAGTGGGTGCCGAGGATCAGCGCCACCAGCGCGCACGAGGCGATCATCTGGCCCACGAAATACGCGCCCAGCACCACGTTCCAGGCGATGCCGTGCTGCTGCAGCACCCACATCGGCAGCGCCAGCACCAGCGCCACGTGACCCAGCTTCCAGCCGAGGAACGACAGCCAGCCGCGCCAGCCCTGCAGCCGGCTGTGCGCGGCCACGGGCGTCTTGCCGAAGCGGTCCAGCCAGTCGCCATACCAGTTCAGGTACGGCAGCGACAGGGCCGCCACCACGGGCCAATACAGGTACTGGTAGCGGTATTGCGGCGACCAGCGTTGAAAAGGCGTCTGGCGCAGGAAGGGATTGGGTTCCGTGTCGAGGTCATAGCCTTCCACGTTCGCATACGTATGGTGAAAATGCACGTGGCGGATGGTCCAGAAATCCGTATCCACGCCCACGGGCAAGCCCACCAGGCGGATCAGGATGCGATTCAGGCGTCCCTGGCGAAAGACGGCGCTGTGGGCCGCGTCGTGCAGGGTATTCATGGCCAGCGCCATGGCCGCGACCAGGCAGGCCACATAGCTGGCGACAAACGGCCAGGTGCCGTCGGCGCTCAAGGCCAGCGCATACAGCCCCGCCGTCAGCGCGGCCAGGAATACGGCTTTCGCATGCAGGCGCGCGTCGCCGAAGCGGTGCCGTCCTTCGCTGGCGAGATAGGCGTCGGCACGCGCGCGCAGTTCGCGGCGGAAGGCGGAATCGCGCGCGGGCTGGAAGCGCAGCGGCGGCAAGGAAGGCACAGGCGTCACGCGCGCGTCCCCGCCGCAGCCGGCCACCACAGGCGGCGCGCGCCGTCGAGGCCATGCGCCAGCAGCGCAGCCAAAAACACCATGCCCCACGCATCGCGCGCGCCATACCAGCCCAGGTACAGGGCCGGCATGGCCAGGGCGATGGCCACCCAGGCGATGGCGCCCCAGCGCCGCGCATCGGACAAGCCGCCCAGCGCCAGCGTACCGCTGAAAATCAAGGCGAACAGGATCGCCTGCTGCGCGCCGGCCAGCACCGCTTCGTGGTTGACGTAATAGATCACCAGACCAAACAGGATCACGCCGCCGATGCCGATGAACAGCTCGGGCACGTGGAAAGTACCGCGCGACTGCCAGTGGGGAAAGCGCGCGCGCAGCCAGGTAAATAATTTGCCATTGCTGGCCAAGAGCGGGTTGTGCGTGGGCGTCATGCCCTTCACGCCATAGCGCATTTCCACGCCCTCGAGTTCGGGCTGGAAGCTGCCGAACAGCCGGTCCCACAACAGCAGGGTGCCGCCGAAATTGCGGTTGATGTAGCGTTTATCGGTGCCGTGGTGCACGCGGTGGTGCGACGGCGTGATCATGAAACGATCGAGGATGCCGGACTTGTTCACCAGCGCATTGTGGTTATAGAGCTGCACCGTGTAATGCAGCGACGAGACGACGAGGAAGATTTCCAGCGGCACGCCCAGCACGGCCAGGATGGCGATGAAGGGGAAATTCGTCAGCGACGAATACCAGGAATTGCGCACGCCCAGCGACAGGTTGAAATGCTCGCCCTGGTGGTGCACCACGTGCACGGCCCACAGCAAAGGGATTTTATGGTGCAGCCGGTGCATCCAGTAAAAGCACAGGTCCCAGGCAAAAAAAGCAAACACCCATTGCGCCGCCACGGGCCACTGGTCGACGATGTGCAGGTTCACATGGCGCAGCAGCAGGGCGAAGGCCGCCACTTCCACGCCGCGAAATACCCACATCAGGATATGGCCGGAATTGAGGTTGAAGATCACGTCCTTCCACGGCACGGGCGTCTTGCGTACCCATTTGAGTATCAGCAGTTCGGCCAGCACGAAGGCCAGCATGATCAGGAACGACAGGGCAAATGGATTCATCATGGTGCGGTTTTGATGGAAACGGCGCGGCGGGCAGCCAAGGATACCTGCATTTTCGCCAGCATGCCGCCAGCGATGCCGACAGCTAGGCCGGCGGCCAGGTCGATGCTCACGTGCCGGCGCAGCGCGATGATGGCGTAGCAGATGGCCACGCCCAGCACCACGGACAGCGCGGAACGCAGCAACTGGCGTTTGTCGCACAAGGCCCACACGCACAGCAAGGTCAGGGCGCCATGCAGCGACGGCAGGCAGTTTTGCGTGGAGTCCGCCGCCTGCAGCATGCGCAGCGCCTGCGTGCTCCAGGCGCTGCCGTCGCCCACGGGCGGGTAGGCGAGCGTGGTCGGATACAGCAGGAAGACCACGCCGCAGGCCAGCGCCGAAAGCGCCATGGCCCGCGCCAGCCAGCGCACGCGCGCCGCATCGGCCGCCAGGTAGGCGTAGGGGATCAGGATAAAGAAGGACAGGTACAGCCAGATGGCAGAGTCGCTGTAGGGGATGGCGCGGTCGATGGCCGTCTCGGGCAGCAGCACCCCCTGCCCTTGCAGCAAGTCGCTGGAAAAATACACGAGGCCGACGCTACCCCAGCCGGCCAGCAAATGCAGCAGGCGGCTGCGTACGGTCATGGAAGAAGGGTTCATGCGGTGGCAAGACGCCGGATGCGGCGCCGTTTCATGGTGGGATCAAAGGGAGGCAGTTCGCGGCTGACCGTCCAGGCCAGGCCGTCGGTGGCCACGCCCAGGCCCTGCAGCACCGTTGCCAGGTGCGCGCGCAGGGCGGCCAGGCCGGCATCGTCGAGCGCCGCATGCAGCTGCAAGGCCGCTTCGCCCGTTTGCGCCAGGCGGTAATCGGCGTCCGGCGGCAAGGCTTGCGCGAAGGCACGCGTCAGCACGTCGGCAAATACGGCGACGGGGGCGCCGCCGCGTGCAGAGGGAAGCAGCAGCATGTCGTCGCAGCGCCCTTCGATGCCGTCGATGGCGCGCGTGGCGCGGCCGCACGGGCATGGCGTGGCGCGCGCGAGCAGGATGTCGTCCAGGCGGTAGCGCACGATGGGCTGCGTGATGCGCGTAAAGTCGGTAATCACGGGCACGAAGCGACGTTCTTCAGCGTCGAGCCACTGCGGCTCGATGTGCACGTATTCTTCGTTCAAATGCAGCACGCCGTGTTCGCAGCTGCTGGCTAGGAAACCCTCGGTGGCTTGGTAGATTTCATGCACGGCGCCAAACGCCTGCACGATCAGCGCGCGGTCCTGCGCTTCCAGCACTTCGGCCACCGAGATGACTTTTTTCGGCGCCAGCGCCAGGCTGCCGTCGATGACGCGCAAGGCCAGCTGACGCAGCACCTGGGCTGGCGCGACGATGACGGATGGCCGGTATTGCGCCAGCCGCGCGCACAGCGCATCGAACGGTTCGAACAGATCGTAAAACGCAAAGGTCAGCCACGGCGAGCGCACGGCCGTGTACAGATTGCTGTTTGCGCGCAGGAACAGCGCGACCCGCTCGCCGGAAAACAGGCCGTCGGGCAGCGCCTTGGCCAGCATCACGCCCGCCCATTGCGCCTTTTCGCGGGGGCTGACGGTAAACACGGCGCGCTTCGACGAGGTACCCGACGATAGCCCCACGGTGATCTCGCCCACGGCGGGCGTGAAGTCGCGGCTATGCTCGGCCGCCATGGCCGCGTCCATCGCCTGCGCCAAAGTCACCCCTTCGGTGTTCATGGCGTCGAAATGCTCGAGCATCAGCGCCTTGTTCATCGTCGGCCACTGCGCCAGCGGCAAGTTGCGGTATGGGCCAAAGTAAGCGCTGCGCTGGCACAAGGTATCGATGAAACGGGCCAGTTGCTTGCGCTGGTAGGCGTCGAGCTGCGCGCGATCCGTAAAACGCAGGCGGCGCGTGCGCCAGTACGACAGCAAGAGCCAGACGATACGCTTCACGGGCGGCCCGCCACGGCGATATAGTCGACCGTGTCTTCATGCGTGATGCGAATCTGCGCATTGCCCGACTGGTGCAACTGGTGCAGGCGATTCAGGGTTTCATAGTACGGCGCGCGCTTGTGCTGGATGATGAAAGACAGTTCCGACGGCCCGCGCAACTGCTGGAAGCTTTCCGGTACCCAGGCCGCGTCCGACGCCAGCAAGGTCCAGCCGCCATCCTGCAGCACGAAGGCGCCCAGATGGCCGATGGCGTGGCCGGGCAAGTCGACGATGTAGATCTCGCCCGTGCCGCTGACGTCGCGCCCGTGCGTGAATGGCAGCAGGGCCGACGGCAGGGCCGTTTCGGGCACGCTTTCCACGAAATCGAGGCGGTCGGCGATATCGTTCGGCAGCAGCTCGGGCACGAAGGCCTGGCGCACGGCGGCCACGCCGGACAGGCCGCGCACGGCGTCCCAGCCCGTTTTGGACGCCATCAGCCGCGCGCCGGGAAAGTCGCGCAGGCCTGCGATATGGTCGGCGTGGAAGTGCGACAGCAGCAAGGTGTGGATGTCGCCGGGCGACACGCCATGCGCGCGCAGCTGGCCCTGCAGCGACTCGTTTTCGTCGAAGAAAATCGGCGTCACCCACGCGTACATGCGATATACGCCTTTCGACGTGGCGGCGCGGAAGTGTTCGGCGTAACCGGTGTCCCACAGGTACAGGCCCGCGCGCGTCTCGATCAGGTAGGCGCGCGAGGGGAAGCAGCGGCTGGCCAGCCCGCTGCCTTTCAAGACCATGCACGAAGGATGGGTGCAGTGGCCGACGCGAAACGCGGTGATCCTAGCCATTGCGCTCCTTGCCCACCTTGTGCGCCGCCGCTTCCTGGCGCATCCACTGCGCCGTGCGGGCGATGCCGTCCTGCAGGCTGACGATGGGGCGGTAGCCGAGCACCTTGCGCGCCTTGGCGTTATCGAGCGTCATGTCGAAACTGAGCGCGCCGATGCTGTAGGGCGTGAGCGATGGTTCGCGGCGGGTAAAGCGCGAGGCGAACTGCATCAGGCGGGCGACTACCGCCAGCACGCGGTACGGCACGCTGACGATTTCGAACGGCTGCTGCAGATGGTCGCAGAACAGGGTGCGCAAAATGTCGCACAGGCGCGCCGGTTCGCCATTCGTGATGTTGAAGGCGGCGCCGGACGCGATGGTCTTGTGCACGGTGGCCAGCCACATCGCATGCACGACGTTGTCGACATAAGTGATGTCGATGCTGGCCGCGCCGCCGTTGGGCAGGGGCAGCTTGCCGCCGCGCTGTTCCAGCACCCGCGCCAGGCGCGGGATCAGCACCTGGTCGTGCGGGCCGAAGATGGCGCGCGGGCGCAGGATCACGCACGTCATGCCGCGCTGGCGGTCGACGCAATCCTGCACCAGCTTTTCCGCCATCGCCTTGCTGCGCGCATACGCGTTGACGAAGGCGTCGGGACGGAAGGTTTCCGGCACCTCGTAACGGTTGCGGTAATCGAAATAGATGGCCGGCGTGGAGATGTGCACGAAGCGCGCCACGTGCAGGCTGGCGGCCGCGCGCAGCAGCTGGGCCGTGGCCGTGACATTGGCGGCGATGAAGTCGCGCTCCGCGCCCCAGGGCGACGACAGCGCGGCGCAGTGCCAGACGGTGTCCATGCCGCGCACCAGCTCATCGACCTGGCGCGGCGATGCCTGCGCCAGGTCGAGCGCGACGAATTGCGCGCCCATGCGTTCGAGTTCGCGGCCCACGGCGGCGTTGCGGCCCGTGGCGCGCACTTCCACGCCCTGCGCCAGCAGGGTGCGCACGGCATTGCGCCCCAGCCCGCCCGTCGCTCCCGTGACCAGTATCCGCCTCATCACACCACCTTCACAGGTCAAGTATCATGCCGCCGATGGTCAGGCCCGCGGCCGTGCCCATCATCAGCAAACGCTGGCCTGCCACGGCCCGCCCCGTCATCACCGCCTCGTGCAGGGCGGTGGGCAAGGACGCGGCCACCTGGTTGCCATGCGTTTCAAAGATCTTGATGATTTTAGCATCGGGAACGTCGAGGATGCGCGCCGCATGCGCGAGGCCCAGCGGGCTGGCCTGGTGCGGCACGACCACGTCGATTTTTTCCAGTCCCGCGCCCGACTCAGCCATCAGTTCCGCCAGGAAATCCGGCATCACCTTGACGGCCAGGCGGAACACGGCCTTGCCATCCATGCGGAACAGGTAGTCGCCCGGTTCGCAGCCGTTGCGCGGGTTGCGCTCGGTGCCGCCGCCGCGAATTTCGCAGTAGCGCCGCCCTTCCGGATACGTGCCCATCTTGTAGGCGCGGATGCCGGCGCTGCCGTCGCCCCGCTCAACGATGACGGCGGCGGCGCCGTCGCCGAAGATCATCGACGCTTCCGGCTCGCTCCAGTCAACCCCGCGCGAGGCGAGGTCGGACGAGACGATGGCGATGCGCCGGTAGGCGCCGCCGGCCAGCATGGACGCGGCCACGCGGAAGGCAGCCATGAAGCTGAGACAACTGGCGTTGACGTCAAAGCTTTGCGTGCCTGGCGGCAAGCCCGCATGTTCGGCAACGAAGCAGGCCGTGTTCGGCAACGCCTGCTCGGGCACGCCGTTGGCGCAAATCAGCAAGTCGATGTCGGCCGGACGCAGGCTGGCATTCTTCAGCGCGTCGAGCAGGGCGGTGGCGCCCAGCTGGCTTTGCGATTCATCGGGCGCGGCGACAAAGCGCGACAGCACCCCGCTCTTGCGCAAGGTATAGCCAGCCGGATGGCCCAATGTCAGGTCCAGGCTGGCGGAGGTAACGCTGTGCGACGGCACGGCTTTGCCCGTCGCGATCAGGCGAACTGGAATCATGTTGGCCTTAACAAAGTAAATATGGTTATGAATTAATCACGTGCCAGCGGCGGCAAATCGACACCGCAGTTCTTGCAAAAGTTGGCATCGTCATCGAGCCCTTCTTTCAGGCACGTGGGACAGGTACGCGTGGTGACCAGCTTGGAACTGCGCTGTACCGTCATTTCCGCGCTGATAATGCCGGTAGGCACTGCCAGGATGCCCCAGCCGAGCAACATCATCAGCGAAGCGATGGTGCGCCCGATGTCGGTCTTCGGCGTGATATCGCCGAAACCCACCGTGGTCATGGTGCTGATGGCCCAGTAAATCGACGTGGGGATACTGCTGTAACCGTTCTCCGGCCCTTCCACGACGTACATCACAGTACCCAACAGAAAGACCACCATCATGACAAAAGACAAGAAAATGAGGATCTTGCGCCGGCTGGCCAGCAAGGCACGCCCCAGCACCGTGTATTCATGCACATACGACGTGAGCTTGAGGATACGGAACATGCGCAGCAGGCGCAAAATACGCACGTCGATCAGCACGTGCGCGCCCGGCAGCAGCAAGCCGATGTAGGTCGGCACGATGGCCAGCAAGTCGATGATGCCGAAAAAACTCTTGGCATAGCGTACCGGATGTTGCAGACACGCCAGGCGGGCGAAGTATTCGATGGTAAATAAAATGGTGAAAAACCATTCCAGCGCCGTCAGCCAGGTGCCATAGCGCTCGGCCACGGAGGCGACACTGCTGAGCACGACCACCGTCACGCTGATCAGGATGGCGGCGATCAGCAGCAAATCGAAGGCGCGGCCCGTGCGCGTTTCCGCCTCGAAAATGACGGTGTACACCTGCTCGCGCCAGCCCCGCTCGGGCTTGCCATATTTTTGCTGCGTTTCCTGCGCCGCCAGCTGCTGCGGCGTCAGGGGCGCCGCTCCGCTCTTCGTCGCGGCTTTCATGTGGATAGTGTGCTCATATACTATTATTGTATAGATAATTTACAAAGCACGGCGACACGCACGATTGCCTGACAACAACACTACGACAGCTTCTTCGCCAGCAGCACGGCATTGCGCCGCTCGCGCTCGGCTTGCACGATGTCCGTCGTGCGCGCTTCCGACAGGCCCACCGTGTGCAGCACGGTGGCCGTCAGCTGCAGCGCGGACTCCAGCGCCTCGGGCACGACCAGGGTGGCGCCCGCCTGTATCAGGGCCACGGCATGCGCCTCGTCACGGGCCCGCGCATACACGGGCAGCTGCGGATATTCGCGGCGGATCGATTTGACGGCATGCAGCACGGAGGCCGCATGATCCATGGTCAGCACGACGGCGGCGGCCCGGTCCGCATTGACTTTTTGCAACAGTTCCGCGCGCGACGCATCGCCGAAATACACGGGGAAACCGCGCGGATGCAGGGTCGTCACCAGGCGCGCATCATTTTCAATCGCCACGTAGGCGATATCCTGCTCCGTCAGCACCTTGGCCAGCAATTGCCCCACCCGGCCGAATCCGGCGATGATGACGGTGCTACCCTGCGGCGGCGGCGCGCCGTGCGCCAGGTCGGCCAGCTGATGGTGGTGGCGCTTTTCCCACCAGTTGCCGAACGCGCGCGCCGCCTTGGCCAGCGCCGGCGTGGCGAACAGGCTCAGGCCCACCACCAGCATGACGAACTGCGCCACCTGCGGGCCGATCAGCTTGGTACCGAGCGCATACGCGACAACGATGAAGGCAAACTCGCCGCCCTGCCCCAGCAGCACGCCCGTTTCCACGGCGCGTCCCCAGTGAAAGCCGCCAATGCGGAAAATCACGCTGATGACCAGGGCTTTCACCGCAAACAGGCTCAGCACTGCCAGCGGAATCAACACGGGCGACTTGAGGATTTCGCGCACGTCGATCTGCATGCCCACGGACATGAAGAACAAGCCCATCAGCAAGCCCTTGAACGGTTCGATCGTCACTTCCACTTCGTGGCGAAATTCCGTCTCCGCCAGCAGCAAGCCGGCCAGCAAGGCGCCCAGCGCCATTGACAAGCCCGCCAGATACGTCAGGCCCGCGATGCCCAGGGTGCTGAGCAGGGTCAATGCCATGAAGACGTCGGGCTGGCGTTTCTTGACGAAAAACTGGAACAGGGGGCGTATCACGCGGCGCCCCAGCAGATAGATCAGCAGGATGGCGCCGGCCGATTTCACGGCCGCAAAACTGAGCAGATACGCCAGGTCGTCGCTGCGCCCGCTGGCGAACACGTCGATCAGGATGAACAGCGGCACCACCATCAGATCCTGGAACATCAAAATGGAAAAACCCGCCTGGCCGGCCGGCGTTTGCAGCGAGCGCTGGTCGGTCAGCAACTGCATCACCACGGCCGTGGACGACAGCGACAGCACCAGGCCCAGCACGATGGACGCTTCCAGCGACAGACCGAAGTAATACGCGACGCCGCCGATCAGGCAGGCGCTGACGGCCACCTGCCCCACGCCCGCGCCAAATACCCAGCGCCGCAGCGCCCACAGCCGTTCCGTCGACAGTTCCAGGCCGATCATGAACATCAAAAACATCACGCCCAGCTCGGCCAGGCCGCTGACCTGCTCGGCACGCACGAACGAGAAATACGTCAGCCACGTGAAGTCGCCGGCCCACAGGCCGAAACCGAACGGGCCGAACAGGGCGCCCACGGCCAGGAAGCCGAGCACCTGATTGACTCTCAGGCGTTGCAATAGCGGAATAAAAATCCCGGCCAGGGCGAGAAACAGCAGGGTTTCCCGCAAATACGGTAAGGCGTGTTGCTCTTCCAAAATAATCCTAACTCAATGATATCCATGCCGAATTGGCAATTATTGCATGCTGAACCGTGGCAAAACAGGCGCACACGCGATATTTTTTCCCAAGAGCAACATCTCCGCTCTCTATTTCGGCGGCGCCAGCATGTCGGCGCGGGGGCGGTCCCAGCCCGGCACGTAGGCGGGACACGGCCGGTTGCGGAACTGCTGCAGTTCCACGGTCGTGAAATTGGGCAGCATGCCGGGGTTGAAACGCACGTCCGTCAGCTTGTCCGCATTCAACCTGGGCATGCGGGCAAAGCGGAACCAGGCGTCGACATAGCAATTGTCTTCCTGCAAGGCGCGCAAGGCGGCCAGGCTGCCCGCCGCCTGGGCGGAGACGGCAATGCCGGGCGCCAGTTGCCGGCCCTGCTTGCTGGTTTCGGCCAGGCCCGCCGGGCAGGCGGCGGGCGCCAGCGATGCGGGCAGCAGGCTCAGGGTGCCGCGCCGCAAGGTGTACACGTCCGTCTTGCTGTCGAGCGAGACATAGATCCAGCACAGCGGGTTGCTGGGAAACGCCGTCATCGACACGTCCCACACGCGCGTGCCGGGATCGAGCCGCTGCACGGCCGCCTCGATGCGCGTACGGCCGAGGGCCGACGCCACGCCCTGCGTACCGATGAAGGTGGCGGCCAGCGCGAAAGCCAGCAGCAGCGGTCCACGCCCCCGTTCGCCGGCCCGTCCCTGCAGCACGGCCAGGATCACGCCCAGCCCCAGCAGCACGGCCAGCGAGGCCGGCGCCAGATAGGTTTTATAGGTGAAGAAACACAGGGCCGCCGCCAGCCCCGCCAGCAGCACGCTTTTGACGATGCCGTAGCGCAAGGACATGATCACGGGCACGCCCAGCAGCACCCAGAACATGGGCTCGACAATGAAGACCATGTCGCCATACAGCCAGCGGCTGTCGAAAGGATAAAACGGGTGCAAGCCATAGGAATTGAGGAAATCCATGCCCATGTGCAAGCAGAATCCCAGCAGCAGACAGGCGGCCAGGCCGACGCGGGCGGGCACGCTGCTTTTCAGCAAGCGGCGCGCGCCGGGCCATAGCAGCCACAGCAAGGCCAGCAACAGCAGCGCCTGCGGCAAGGCCAGCAGCAAGGTGTGCGTGTGGCCACGGTGGTGCAACATGTAACCGAAGGGGCGCGGCAACAGTTTTGTCAGCACCAGGTCCAGGTCGGGCGCGTTGCTGGCAAACCAGGCCGAAAACAGAAACAGCGCACGCCGGGTGCGCTGTGCGGGTGCCTGCGGCTCGGGCGGCAGGCTGCGGTGTACCAGTTCGCCGACCCCGAGGCCGATGACCGAATGCGTAATATTATCCATCGGGCAATTTTACAGGATGCCCGCCCCATAGTGGTCCCGCGCTACAGCTTCTCCAGCTCCGGGCCACGCATGCCCACCAGCAAGGCGCGGCCGTCGGGCAGCACGCGGAACTCGCCATAGCGGGCCTTTTCCCAGCGCGCCGCCTCGCCTTCCTTGAAGAACCAGGCATCGCTGACCAGCACCCAGTTCCCATCCTTCGGCGTCAGTTCGAGCAGGAATTCGCCGGGCGCCAGCGCCTCGCTGGTGTACGGACGCAGCAGTTCCGCCACGCCGCGTGCGTCGCGCGTGGCCACCACGAGGGGCCGGCCAGGTGCCCGCTCCACGCTGGCCAGGGTGGACAGCACGCCGAGGCCCTGGAAATTGAGGCGCATATAGTCTCCCTGCATCAGCGAGCGGGGATCGACGGGCGCCAGTTCCACGAAGATCGCTTGTCCTTTGGCAATCAGCTGCTCTTTTTGCCAGATGCCGCCATTGGCCACCAGCAGCACAAGCAGCAAGCCGCCCAGCACGCCCAGGCGCGCGGCGCGGCGCTCCAGAACCACGTCCGCCGGTTTGCTTTCCACCAGGTGCAGCACGGCACCGCGCGTGGCCAGCCACGACAGCGCGCACAGCACGGCGCCAGCCACGGCCAGCAGCGCCGCCTTGCTGGCCAACGGCCAGGCCAGCTGATAATAAAAACTGCCGATGATCCACGCGGCCGCCAGCGCGGCCGCCACGGCCACGCGCGAGCGCCCGCTCGTCACGCAATACGCGAGAATCAGCAGCACGGGTCCCAGCGCCGGCATGAACCAGGACAGCACGATCAGCACCAACGCCACGCCGATGGCCGGCAACTGGCGCAATGCGGGCCAGCGCCATCCCGTCCAGGCGGCCGCGGCCGCAGCCAGCACGAGCGACACGCCATTCAAGGCTTGCGCATACCAGGCAATACCCTGGTGCCGCGTCACTTCGCGCGCCACTTCGCCGGCAAAGCCACCGCCCAAGGCGCCACCCAGCATGAAGGTCATGCCGGACCAGAAGACCAGCCCCAGCAAGATTGCCAGGACCCACCCCGTCGACAGCGATTCCAGGTAGGCGGCGACGGGCGCGCCGCGGCCATCGTTGAACGCTTGCTTCTGCAGCCAGTGGGCGGCCAGCCAGAAGGCCAGCGCCAGCATCCAGGCAAAATACAGCTCCGTGGGATCGTTCTCAAAAATCCAGTCGCGCGTGCTATCGACGATGCCCAGTCCCAGCAAGCCGCAGGCGACCAGGCCCAGCAACACGCGCAGCCAGTCGCGCGGCAAGGCGGCGGCCACCATCAGACATGCCAGACACAACAGCAGCGACGCCGTCTGCGTGGAATAGTCGCGGTACAGGGCATAGCCGAGCAAGCCGCCGCCCACCAGCAGGCAGGGCACGGCCAGCTGCTCGACGAACAGCGCCACGCCGCGCGCGCGGATCAGCAGCACGGCCACCACCAGCACGATGGCGGCCACGACGTACGCGCCGGGACCGTGGCGCACGACGCTTTCCAGGCCCACGCCCAGCGCGATCATCAGGGGAATGGCAGCCAGCCAGGCGCCGAACGCCGTCATCAGCACCAGCGGCCACGGCCGAACATCCTGCACGGGACGGGTAGCGTTGGGCGGCAACAGGCCGGCGCGCGTGGCGTCGTCGATCAGGGTGGCGAGCGCGTCGGCTCGCTGACTATTCACATTGTTCATGCCGCCTCCCGGCGCGTGCGCCACAAAATGCCCTGCACGGTCAAGGCCAGCAGCACGGCGGCCAGCAAGCCCAGCATGGCCAGCGCGCCCACGCCATCGCCCTGGCCGTTGAACAGCACGTGCGTCAGGCCGCCCACCAGCAAGGTATTGATACCGAGCGCGACGGCGCTCAGGCCGAACACGTCAAAGAACCGGCCGGTGGCCAGCAGGACGCCGGCCACGAGCAGCAAGCCCAGTCCGGCCCAGTACGGTGATTCGATATCGTGGCCGAACAGGGCGCTGACGGCCGTGCCCGTGATGAGGATGGTGGCCAGCACCAGGCCCAGGCGCAAGGCCCAGCTGCCCGCGCCCGTCCAGCGCGCCAGCAGAGGCGAGACAAACGCACAGGCAAGCAGCACGGCCAGCCAGCCGCTGACGAAAATGCCCAGGTCGGCCGAATCGATGCGCCAGCTATGGCGCGCCTGCGCCTGCATCCACAGGGTGGCGGCCGTCGCCAGTATCAGCATCCACGGCGTCCACAGCACGTCGCTGCGCGCGACAAAACACAGGGGCAAGGCCAGCACGGCCCACAGGGCGAACAGCTGCCACGGATCGGCGCCCGTCTGGTACGTCTGGCCGAAGTAAGCGAACAGGCCGCCGATGGCCAGCAAGGCCAGCAGCAGCAAGGGGACTCTCGCCCTGGGCACGGCAAACGCGCCCACGCAAGCGGCGGCCAACACCGCTTGCAGCAGGGCGAAGCGGCCCATGCGGCCGAAGTCTTCCCAGTTGGCGGCGACCCAGCAGATCAGCCCCATGCCCAGCAGCACGGCGCCCAGCACGGCCACGCCGCGCGGCAGCCAGTAGGCCAGGCGCGCCGGCTCGCGCTGGAAGCCGGCCACTTCCTGCAACTGCCGGGTTTGTTGGGCATCGAGCGCATGGGCCGAGGCGAGTTGGTACACGGCGAGGCGTAAATCCATCGTCTGCTTTCTTTATCGGGAAATTGGGGGAGCCAGGTCAGCGCTCGACGCTCACGCCACGCCAGAAGGCGACGTGGCCGGCAATTTGCTTGGCGGCATCCTTGGGCTCGGGATAAAACCATGCCGCGTTGGCATTCGTCTGGCCATCGACGACGAGGTCGTAATAGCTGGCCGTGCCCTTCCACGGGCAGACGCTCGTGTGGCTGCTGGGACGCAGGTAGTCCTGCGTCACTGCGGATAAAGGAAAATATACATTGTTTTCAACGACTTGCACCTGCGCATCGGTGGCTTGCGCGATGACGGCGCCATTCCAGCGGGCTGTTGGCATTTGACTATCCTCCTTCTGCGCCGAGTGTAGCGCAAAAAGTCCGCCATGGCGCGCGCCATTGGCGCCCGGTTCAGGCGCCGGCGATGATCTGGCGCAAGGCTTGCTCGAACACTTCGGGCGGCTGGCCGCCGGAAATCAGGTGGCGCTCGTTGATGATGACGGCCGGTACCGAGTTGATGCCGTTCTGCTGATAGAACTGTTCCTGCGCGCGCACCTCGTCCGCATAGGCGCCGGAGGCCAGCACGTCGGCCGCTTTCACAGGGTCTAGCCCCACCTTGCCTGCCACGGCCAGCAACACGTCGTGCGAGGATGGATCCTGTCCCTGCGTAAAGTAGGCATCGAACAGCGCCATCTTGAGTTCTTTCTGGCGCCCTTCCAGAGCGGCCCAGTGCAGCAGACGGTGCGCGTCAAACGTGTTGTAGATGCGGCCGCGCTTGTCCATGGCGAAGGTAAAGCCCAGCTGCTCGCCGCGCGCGCGGATGGCTTCGCGCGACTGCGCCATCTGTTCCGGGGTGGAACCGTATTTGCGGGCGATGTGTTCGCCGATATCCTCGCCTTCGGGCGGCATGTTGGCGTTCAGCTCGAAAGGCTGGAAGTGGATGTCGGCCTGGACGGTGTCCTGCAGCTTGTCCAGCGCCTGCTCCAGCGATTTCAGGCCGACCACGCACCAGGGGCAGGAAACGTCGGAGACGAAATCGATACGGACGGGGACGGGTGTAACGGGGGAAGTGGAAACAGTCATGGTGGGCAGCCTTTGCGCGAATCGGTGGCGGCCGCACCGCGCGGCGCCGCAAGCACAGCATATGCGTGCGGGCCGCGGGAAATCAAGCGCTTACTTTTTCTTGACGGGCGCCTTGGCCGCATCTTTCTTGCCACCGATCTTGCTTTCCTTACCAGAGAGCAAGTTCGCGATGTTCTGGCTGTGGCGGTAAGCCAGCAGCACGCTCATGACGATGACGGACAGCAAGATGGGATCGACGCCGAACAGCAAGCCATAGTAAAACGGCGCGAACAGGGCCGCCACCAGCGCTGCCAGCGAGGAATAGCGAAACGCGTAGGCAATGATCAGCCAGGTGGCCAGGGTAGCCAGGCCCAGCCATGGATTGATGCCCAGCAGCACGCCGAGGGCCGTGGCCACGCCCTTGCCGCCGACAAAGCGGAAGAACACGGGCCACAAATGGCCAAGAAAAACGGCGATGGCCACCAGGGCCACGGCCATGTCGCCCACACCCAGCGCAGTAGAAAAATGGTCGGCCAGGAACACGGCAAGCCAGCCCTTGGCGCCATCGCCCAGCAGGGTCATGATGGCGGCGCCCTTGTTGCCGCTGCGCAGCACATTCGTGGCGCCCGGATTTTTCGAGCCATAGGTGCGCGGATCGGCAATGCCGTAGACCTTGCTCATCACCACGGCAAACGATATCGAGCCGAGCAAGTAAGCGGCCACTGTCATTGCCACGGTTGTGATTACTGGATTCATTTCTTCCCTTTATTGTGTTTATTACACCAGCATCGAGGCTGGCGCAGCAGAATATACACCAGCGCCCGGTCCGCGGACAGGGCGGTATCCAGTTTTCTTAATCCTGCAAGGCGCACTGCACCGGCTTGGCCTTGAGCAAATCGAGCAGCACCTGCGGCGCCAGCGAGACGAGGAAACCGCGCCGCCCGCCATTGATGTAGATGCGTTCGAGCGCCAGGATCGACTCTTCCACGTACACGGGCATGGCCTTCTTCGTGCCGAACGGCGAGGTGCCGCCGATCATGTAGCCGGAATGGCGCTGCGCCACTTCCGGCTTGCACGGCTCGACGGACTTGCAGCCGATGCCACGCGCCAGGTTCTTGGTCGACACCTTGCAATCGCCATGCATGAGCACGATCATCGGCTTGGCCGCCTCGTCCTGCATCACCAGGGTCTTGATCACAGAGTGCTCGGGCACGCCAAGTTCGCGCGCCGACACGCTGGTGCCGCCGTGCTCTTCGTACGGATACGGATGTTCTTCAAAGGAAACTTGATGCTTGCGCAGCAGCTGCGTCGCCTGGGTTTCGGAAATATGCTCTTTTTTAGCCATGCGTGATACGCTGATCGTTCAGTGAGGAGTGCTAATTATGCAGGAAGAAATCCGCTTTGCCACATTCAATGTCTGCAACCTTGCCCCCGCCGGGGCGAAATTGTATGACAACCTGGAACCGTTGAGCCCGGCGCAATACGCAGCCAAGGCGGAGTGGACGGCGCGGCAGATCGACCTGCTCGACGCCGACGTGATCGCTTTCCAGGAAATTTTCTCGCAAGCGGCCCTGCGCGACGTGCTGTCGCGCACGCGCCACTACCGCGAAGCCACCGTGGCCGGCTACGACGCGATGGATGCTAGCGGGCGCATGCTGCCCACGGTGGCGCTCGTATCGCGCCTGCCGCTGGCCGGCGCTGGTGTTGCCTGGGCGGATTTTCCTACCGGCGTGAGCGTCTCCGCCGAGGACAACGCCTGCCGCTTTGCCCGCGCCCCCCTGCACGTCCAGGTCATCTTGCCTGGCGGACAGCTCACGGACGTGGTCGTCGTGCATTTGAAATCGCGCCGGCCCGATTACCGCCATGGCGACGGCTACGATGCGGCCAGCTACGCGCTGGCCAACCTGCGCTCGCTGCAGCGGCGCGGCGCGGAAGCCGTGGCGCTGCGCGTGCTGGCAAGCGAACTGGGCCACAGCGGCCGGCCCCGCATCGTGCTGGGCGACTTCAACGACATCGCCAATGCCGTCACCACGGCCATCGTCATGGGCGCGGGCGCGCCGTGCGAACCAGGCATGGAAATGCGCGCGCGCCTGTACGACGCCAACGCCATCCAGCAACGCCAGGACGCCCTGCGCCACGTGGGCTACACGAATATCCACGACAGTGCCTACATGACGATCGACCACATCCTCGTGTCCGAGCATTTTCATCACGCCTCGCCGCGCGCCATCGGCGTGCTGCAGGAGGTGACTTATCTCAACGATCACTTGCTGCTGGGCTTGCCATATGCGTCCGACCATGGCCAGGTGCTGGCGCGCATCAAGCTGCTGGGAAACATTGATTAACTCAGTCACTAATGCAATAACTAATGCAGCAACTTCGCCAGCACGCTGCCCTCCACTTGCGCGCTGGCATAACGCCCCTGGTATTGCTGGCAGCCCTGCCCCCGCAGATATGCCAGCTGCTGCGCCGTTTCCACGCCTTCGGCGATCACCGTCAATTGTAGCTCGCGCGCCATGGCGATGATGGTGGCGGCGACGGCCGTGTCGGACTCGCCTGCCGCGCCATCGGCGGTGGGCAGAAACGAGGGGTCGATCTTGAGTTTATCCACCGGGTAATGGCGCAGATTGGCCAGGCGCGAATAGCCGGTGCCGAAGTCGTCGATGGCCAGCCTGGCGCCCAGCGCGCGCAGCTGCGCCAGCACACCGGCCAGGCGCGCGCCGCCCTTCATCAGCAAGGACTCCGTCACTTCCAGTTCCAGGCAGGCGGCAGGCAAACCCGACACGGCCAGCGCCTCTTGTACGCTGAGCAATAAATTATTGTGCAGGCATTGCGCGGGCGACAGATTCACGGCTACGCGCCAGTCATGGCCCGCATCGTGCCACGCGCGCGCGCGCAGGCAGGCGTGGCGCAGCACCCAGTTGCCGATCGACACCATCAAGCCGCATTCCTCGGCCACGGCGATGAAGCGCTCGGGCGGCAACACGCCCAGTTGCGGGTGGCGCCAGCGCAACAGCGCTTCGGCGCCGAGGATCTGCCCGCTGGCGACATCGAGCGCGGGCTGGAACTCCAGCACGAATTCATCGCGTCCCAGCGCTTCGCGCAAGCCCTGCTCCAGGCTGGCCCGCTCGACGATTTGCGCATTCATCTCGGCATTGAAAAACTGGAAATTGTTGCGCCCGCTTTCCTTGGCGTGGTACATGGCGATGTCGGCGTTATGCACGAGGCTGTCGATGCCGTCGCCATCGCTGGGAAAGATGGCCACGCCGATCGAGGTCGACACATGCAGTTCGTAGTCGCCCAGCTGGTACACCTGCGTCACGGCATGCAGCAGGCTGGCCGCCACGTGGGCCACCTGGTCGATGCCGCCCACCTCGGCCAGGATGATGACGAACTCGTCGCCGCCATGCCGGCTGACCGTGTCGACGCCGCGCACGCAGCGCACCAGGCGCCGCGCCACTTCCTTGAGCAGCAAGTCGCCCACGTGGTGGCCCATGCTATCGTTGATGTGCTTGAAGTGGTCGAGGTCCAGGTACAGGATGGCCAGCATGCTCAGCTTGCGCCGCGCGGCCGCCAGCGCCAGCGACAGCCGGTCCAGCAGCAGCACGCGGTTCGGCAGGTCGGTCAGGAAATCGTGCTCGGCCAGGTGGCGCGTGTGTTCCTCGTTTTTCTTGCGCTCGCTGATGTCGCTGAGGATGGCCAGGTAATTGCTCAATTGTCCTTGCGGGTCGCGGATGGCCGTTAGCGACAGCCAGGCCGGGTAGCGCCCGCCCGCCTTGCGCTGGCCCATGATGTCGCCTTGCCAATAACCGTTCGCCTCGACTTCGTCCCACACATGGTCGAAAAACGCGGGCGCATCCGGCTCCACGCCCTGCAGGACGAAGGGTTTGCCCAGCATGTCGTCCAGGCTGTAGCCGCTGATCTCGCTGTACGCGGGATTCATGCTGACGACGCGCTGCTGCGGGTCCAGCACGACGATGGCCTCGCGCGCATGCTCGACCACCTGTGCCGACAGGTACAGAGCCCGCTCGGCCAGTTTGCGCGAGGAAATATCGCGGATCACGGCATAAAACAGATAGGTGTGGTCGAGCGTGACGGACGTGAGCAGCACTTCGCCCCAGAACAGCTCGCCCGTGCACGTCTGATAGCGCCAGTCGTAGCGGCAATTGCCGTCCGCGTGGGCCTGCGCCGCCAGCTGCGTGCCGTGCAACGAGGACAATGCGCCATCAGGCTGGCGCAAGGGGGAAAAATCGCTGAGACGGCGCCCCAGCAGCCGCTGCCGGTCTTCACATTGAAACAGGGCGATGGCGGCCGGATTCGCCTCGGCGATATGCTCGTCGCGCAGCAGCAGGATGGCGTCGGCGGATTTCTGGTACAGCTGGCGGAAATTGTCGCCCATCAGCAGCAAGGCGCCCTGCGCGGCGCCATCCTGGCCGCTGGCCGTGATGTCGACATCGATGCAGACCACTTGCCGCACGTGTCCGGACTGCATGACGGGGAATACGGTGGAACAGATGCAGCGCGGCGCGGCCCCGTCGGCGCCCAGCTTCCACAGGCGCGTGCTGCGCGCCTTGCCGCTCTCCCACACGGCCGCCAGTTCGCCGGCAAGCTCCTCGGCCACCGTGGCGGCATCCGGCAACGCGGCGGCCACCCTGGCCCACGGCTGGCCCAGCGCCAGCTCGGCCGTCACACCGTACAGACGCGCCGCGCCAACACTCCAGTAGCGCACGATGCCATCGCGGTCGATGCCGCGCACGGCCAGACCCGGTGCCTGTTCGACGGCGGCAACGATGATGGACAGCAAATCGAGCGCCTTGCCGGCCGCGCCCGCCTGCGGTTCGGCAGCGGCCAGCAAACGGCCCGGCGACGGGGCGGCTCCGGCAATCCGATCAGACATCAGCCCCCCGTGGCGCGGCCGCGCGGCGACCGGCGGGCGTATGGCCTGTCCGGTGGCGCAACCATCCTGACCATTCTTGCGCGCCGGAGAATCGGCTTCTTGAGGATGCGCAAGCATCGTGACGCGCACGGCGTCGACGCGGGCAAGTTGGTTCCGGTCGCCGTTTTTTGCATTCCAGCCCCGATTTTGTGCAATCTGTCGCACGGCGATGGCGGTCGGACTTGAATCTTCCTAAAGTGGCAACATGCGCATCGCCGTGAACGGCCGCAGCGGCAGGCGTGCTGTCTGCGACCACCACGGTGATGCGCTACCCGAATTCTCCCGGCCAGCGACAGGCCGGCCGTACCGAGACCTGGCGCCGAAGCCCTGCGCCGCTCCTGAAAAAAACCTATGAAAAACGAGACCCTGCCCCCCGCCTCCCCCCTTGCCGCCACGCGCCGCCGGCGCTGGCGCACGCCCGTGCTGATCCTCGTCGTGCTGGGCCTAGCCGGCGGCGGCTGGACGGTGATGCAATCGAAGCAGCAAGCCGCCAAGGCGGCCGAACTGCAGGCGAGCAAGAAGAAGGAGCAGGAAAAGACGCCCGTGCATGAACTGGCGCAGGGCGACGTGGCCGCCATCGATGCGCGCGCGCTGTCCATCAGCCTGCCCCTGTCCGGTTCGCTGGCGCCCGTGACCCAGGCCACCATCAAGGCCAAGGTTTCCGGCGTGATCGAGGCAACCACCTTGCAGGAAGGCCAGCAAGTGGCGAATGGGCAAATCCTCGTGCGTCTGGACGCGGCCGACCTGCGCGCCCGCTTGACGCAGCAGCAAGCCATGCTCGACGAAGCGCAGGCGCGCCTGTCCATGGCAAGTAAAAACGAGGCGAACAGCCAGGCCCTGCTCAAGCAAAAATACATTTCGCAAACGGCCTACGACACGACGCAAAACTCGGTCGACCTGGCGCGCGCCAATGTGAAGTCCGCCGCCGCGATGGTCGACATCGCCCGCATCGCGCTGGCCGACACGGTAATCCGCGCGCCGATGGCTGGCATCGTCAGCAAGCGCCACCTGCAGGCCGGTGAAAAAGTCTCGCCCGACATGCCCGTCTACACCATCGTCAACCTGGCGCAGCTGACCCTGGAAGCGCCCGTGCCCAGCGCGGAAATCCCCCGCATCAAGCTGGGCCAGGATGTACACTTCAAGGTCGACGGCTTCGGCGCGCGCGACTTCGCCGGCAAGGTCACGCGCATCAACCCCACCACCGAGAGCGGCTCGCGCGCCATGCTCGTCTACATCGCCGTCGACAATGGCGATGGCGCGCTGCGCGGCGGCATGTTCGCCAAGGGCAGCATCGTCACCGAGCGCTCAATCGTGGCGCCGCTGGTGCCCCTGACGGCCGTGCGCAATGAAAAGCAGGGCCCCGTCGTATATGCGCTGGTGAACAACAAGGTCGTCGCCCAGCCCGTCACCCTGGGACTGCGCAACGAGGATGAAGGCTATGCGGAAGTCACCTCCGGCCTGGTGCCGGGCGCGAAAGTCATCGTCGCCAAACTCGATGGCGTCAAGCCGGGCCACAGCGTGACCTTCGCCGCACAGCCGGGCGTGCCCGCCGCGCCGGCAGCCGTGCTGGCACGGAAGGATTAAGCCATGTGGATGACCAAAGTCAGTATTCAAAACCCCGTCTTCGCCACCATGGTCATGGTGGCGCTGGTGGTGCTGGGCATTTTCTCCTACCGTGGCCTGGGCGTGGAAAGCATGCCCAGCGTGCAGTTCCCGTTCGCCGCCATTGAAGTGAACTATCCGGGCGCCTCGCCCGAAGCCGTGGAAAACGACATCACGCGCCCCATCGAGGACGCCGTCAACACCGTCAGCGGCATCAAGACCATCCGCGCCAACTCGTGGGAAGGACGCGCCGGCGTCTACCTGGAATTCGAGCTGTCGACGAATATGGACAAGGCCATGCAGGACTTGCGCGACAAGGTGGCCCTGGTGCGTCCGCGCTTCCCGAAAGAAGCCAAGGACCCGTTCATCGCCCGCGCCGAAGGCGACAACGAACGCCCCATCGCCACCATCGTATTGACGTCGACCGGACATGACCTGCGCTCGCTGTCGACCATGACGGAGCAAATCATCAGCAAGCGCTTCCAGAGCGTGGCCGGCGTGGGACAAGTCAAGCTGCGCGGCCTGCGCGCGCGCCAGATCCTCATCAGCATGAAGCCGATCGAACTCAATGCCCAGGGCATCGGCGTCGATGAAGTGATCCGCGCCATCCAGGCCACGAATACCAATCTGCCGGCCGGCTCGATCAGCCATGGCGCGGCCGAACAACTGGTGCGCGTGGAAGGCAAGATCAAGGATGCGCGCGAGTTCGGCAAGATCATCGTCGCGCGCCGCGCCATCGGCCCCGTGTACCTGGACCAGGTGGCCACCGTCGTCGACGGCGAGCAGGAGGAACTGTCGATCTCGCGCATGAACGGCCAGCAAGCCGTGACGATGGAAATCACCAAGGTGCAGGATGCCAACGTGGTCGAAGTGGGCACCGGCATCCTGAAAGTGGCGGCGGACCTGCAAAAGACCCTGCCGCCCGATATCAAGCTGCGCGTGCTCGACGACGAATCGGAGCGCGTGCAAAGCCAGCTCAATAACGTCAAGCGCACCATCATCGAAGGCGCCGTGCTGACCATGGTGATCGTCTTCCTGTTCCTGCACTCGTGGCGCTCGACCATCATCACGGGACTGACACTGCCGATCTCCGTGCTGGCCAGCTTCATCGCCATGAAGGCCTTCGGTTTTACGCTGAACTTTTTGACCCTGATGGCGCTGTCCCTGTGCATCGGCCTGTTGATCGATGACGCCATCGTCGTGCGCGAAAACATCGTGCGCCACCTGGGCATGGGCAAGAATCACTACAAGGCGGCCAACGACGGCACCAATGAAATTGGTCTCGCCGTGATGGCCACCACGTTCGCCATCGTCGCCGTGTTCGTCCCCGTCGCCTTCATGGACGGCATCATCGGCCGCTTCTTCCTGCAGTTCGGCATCACCGTGGCCGTCGCCGTTCTTGTCTCGCTGTTCGTCAGTTTTACCCTTGACCCCATGCTGTCGTCCGTCTGGCGCGACCCCGTCAAGGATCGCTTCAAGTACGTGCCGTGGCTGGGCCGCTTCATGGCCTGGATCGAGACGGGCATCGACCGCCTGCACGTCTGGTATGGCAAGGTGCTGAAAGTGGCCCTGCGCTGGCGCAAGACCACCCTGGCCACGGCCGTGGCGCTGTTCGCGGGCAGCCTGATGCTCGTGCCCATGATCGGCGGCGAGATGTTCCCCGAGACAGACCAGGGCTGGGTCAACCTGCGCTTCAAGACGCCCGTCGGCTCCAGCCTCGAATACACGGATAGCAAAGTGCGCCAGATCGAAACGGCCCTGAAGGAATTCCCCGAAATCGACAGCCTGGTGGCCAATATCGGCACGCCCGATGGACGCAACGCGGCCGAAGTGAACCTGAAGCTGACGGACATCAAGACGCACAAGCGCCGCTCGCAACAGGAACTGGAAAAACTGATCCGCGAACGCCTGGCGCCGATCGCCGGCATCACCCTGTCCGTCGGTAACCGCCCCATCTTCATCGCCATCCTCGGTACGGATGAAGGCAAGCTCGATGCAGTGGCGCACCGCCTGATGGACAAGATGCGCAGCATCAAGGGCCTGGCCGACATGGAGTACAGCCAGGAAGGCGCCAATCCGTCGACCACCGTGAAGATCAATAACGAACTGGCCAGCGACCTGGGCTTGTCGGTGCAGCAGATTGGCAATGCCCTGCGTCCGTTCGTGGCGGGCGACACGGTCAGCCACTGGCTGGCCAGCGACGGGCAAAACTATGACGTCAACGTGCAGCTGCCCAAATCGGGCCGCCAGAAAGTGGCCGACCTGGCCGACCTGTCGCTGGCGTCCAGCAAACTCGATGCGAACGGCAAGCCCGTCATGATTCCGCTGCGCCAGGTGGTCGACTTCGTGCCGTCATCGAGCCCGCAAGTGCTGAAACGCCAGGCCTTGCAGCGCCGGGTCGCCATCTATGCGGGCACGCAGGGCCGCCCCGCCGGCGACGTCGACGCCGACGTGCAGAAAGCCATCAAGTCCATCGACCTGCCACCGGGCGTGCGCTTCGACGTGGCCGGCAATGCGCAGCAGATGGCCGAAACCATGGGCGGCGCGATGATGGCGCTGGGCATCGCCGTGATCTTCATCTACCTGGTGCTGGCCTCGCAGTTCGGCAGCTTCCTGCAGCCGATCGCCATCATGGTGTCCCTGCCGCTCTCCCTGATCGGCGTGCTGGCCGCGCTGCTGATTACGGGCAGCACCCTGAACATCTTCTCCGTGATCGGCTTCATCATGCTCATGGGCTTAGTGACCAAGAACGCGATCTTGCTGGTCGACTTCACCAACCAGCGCCAGCGCGAAGGCCTGGGGCAGTTCGAGGCGCTGATGGAAGCGGGGCAAGTGCGGCTGCGCCCCATCCTGATGACGACCCTGGCGATGGTCTTCGGCATGCTGCCGATGGCCATCGGCATGGGCGACGGCGGCGAATCGCAGGCGCCGATGGGCCGCGCCGTCATCGGCGGCGTGATTACCTCGACGCTATTGACCCTGGTAGTGGTGCCCGTCGCCTACACCTATTTAGATAGCCTGGGCAAGCGCGCCGCGCGCTTCTTTGGCGGCGGCGAGCATGCCGAATCCGCCGGCGACGGCAAGGCACACGCCCATTGATCCACCGGTCGCCTTCACCGTCCCCGCATTGGCGGGGACGACGCGGCGGCTTCCTGAAGAGAGCTTCAGTTGACCAAAGCGGCCCCACTGGCTAGACTGTCCCCGTTATCAATGATATGGAGTGACTCGTGGGTGCTTGTTCCAGTGACAGTAGTCGATTGACCATCGGCGATCGGCCTTAGGCAAGACGCGCGCATTCCGCCCGCCCTGCCCTCGGCAAGGTGCGGTTTTACCAGCGGCGATGTCCATTCGCCGCCACTTCCCCCTCATCGTTCCACCGTTGTCGTCTGCTGCCCCCTTTCGGGGCGAATTGTCTTCGCCTTGTGCACTCGCCTGTTCCTCCCCAGCCGGGAGAAATAATGGTGGTATTTGACTTTGCGCTGCGCGTTGCCGCAGCCTTGACCCTGGGCGCCATGATCGGCGCCGAACGCCAGCTGCGCCAGCGCATGGCGGGCCTGCGCACCAACGCGCTCGTGTCCGTCGGCGCCTCGCTGTTCGTGATGGTATCCGTGCTCGAAGGCGATAGCGCTGGCCACATGCGCATCGCCGCGCAGGTGGTGTCGGGCATTGGATTCCTTGGCGCCGGCGTCATCATGCGCGAAGGCATGACGGTGCGCGGCCTGAACACGGCCGCCACCCTGTGGTGCTCGGCCGCCATCGGCATCCTGTGCGGCCTGGGGTTTGCGCTGGAAGCGGCCATCGGCACGGGCTTCGTGCTGATCGCCAACCTGGTGCTGCGGCACCTGGCGCAACGCATCAACGCGCACGGCAGCGAAGCGGGCATCGAGACGGAAAGCATCTACCGCGTCACGGCCGTGTGCGAGGCGGAGCAGGAAGTCCAGGTGCGCAACCTCATGCTGCGCATGATCAGCGGCATGCCGGCCCTGATGCTGCAATCCTTGCACAGCGAAGACGCGGCGCACGCGGGGCGCATCGAAGTGCGCGCCGACCTGCTCACGCCCTTGTCCAGCCTGGGATTGCTGGAGCAGATCGTCAGCCAGGTGAGCCTGGAAGGCAGCGTCTCGGCCGTGCGCTGGGCGCTGGTGAACAACGCGGAATTTGTCGCCGAACGAGGAGTGTGATGATGAAAAAATTCTTCCATTGGTTTGCCCGGCGCGGTCCCGTAGTGGCCACCTACCGCCTGACCGTCACCTGTCCCGCCGCGCAGGCCGACCACGTGGTGCGCCTGCTGCTGGCCGAACTCAAAGGCGCGGGCCTGGCGCCGTCGCAGATGCTGCGCAGCTGGGACGAAGCCCGGCAAGTGGTGCAGCTGATCGCCACGGTGCTGTGCCAGGCCGTGCAGCGCGCCGTGCTGGTACGCTTCGTCAACCGCGCGGGCGCCTGGCCGCAAGTGCGGCAAGTGCGCTGGGAAGGCGTCGCGCCCTCAATCTGAGGCCGGCAGGCGCATGAGGAACAGGGCGCCGCCTTGCGGACGGTTCTGCGCCTCGATGCTGCCGCCATACGCATGGACGATGGCTTGCGACAGGGCCAGTCCCAGGCCGAAGCCGGGCGCCTCGCCGGCGCGCGCCTTGGCGCCCCGGTAAAAACGCTCGAACAGATGCGGCAAGTCTTCCACGCCGATGCCCGGTCCCGCGTCCGCCACGCCGACAAACGCATGGTCGCCCTCGCGCGCCACCTGCACCGTGATGATGCTGTCGGGCGGCGAAAACTTCACGGCGTTATCGAGCAGATTGGCCAGCACCAGATCCACCGGGCCGGCCGCCACCCGCGCCTGCACGGCCACACTGTCATCAACAACGATGCGGATGCCGCGCTGCGCCGCCGCCTTTTCCAGGCGCTGCGCGGCCGCCCGCACGAGAGGATTAAGTTCAATGGTTTCCACGGCATTGCGCTCCTGGCCCACGTCCAGGCGCGTGAGCATCAGCAACTCTTCCACCAGGGTCGTCAGGCGCTGCACTTCATCAAGGCAGGACGCCAGCGCGTCGACATATTCGGCAGACTCGCGCGGGCGGCGCAGGGTGATTTCGATTTCCGTGCGCAGGCGCGACAGGGGCGAGCGCAATTCGTGCGAGGCGTCGGCCGTGAAGCGGCGCTGCGCATCGTAGCCGTGTTCCAGGCGGTCCAGCATGGCGTTCAGGGTATCGACCAGGCGGCCGATTTCGTCCCGCGTGCCGGGATGGGGCAGGCGCTGGTGCAGGCTGGCCTCGCCGATCGAATGGGCCTGATCGACCACGTCGTCGATGGCGCCCAGCACGCGGCGCGTGAGCATTTCGCCAGCCAGCCCCACGGCCGCCAGCAAGGCCAGCGCCATGGCGCCAAACAGCACCGTGGCCGCGGCCAGCACGTGATTGGTGTCGTCGAGCGAACCGGCCACCTGCACCGCCAGGCGCGCGCCGGACGAGGGCACGGGAATGGAAATCATGCGCAACGGCTCTTCGCCGAACTTGGGCAGGGTCTCGAAGACGGTCTCGCCGGCCGCCAGGCGCGCCAGCAAGGCCGGCGGCGCCGGCAGCTGCGCCGCCTCCAGATTGCGGCTGCGCGCCAGCACGCGGCCTTCGCCATCGATGATCTGCACCAGGCGGTCCAGGCGCGTCAATGAGGGCTGCGCCAGGCCCGGCGCCACCTCGTGCACCTGCACCGGCTGGCGCGGCGCGGCAGGCAGCATGGCCATTTCCGTCTCGGCCAGCGCCATCAGGGCCGCATCGAGCTGGCCATGCACGGCGCGCGACAGGCCCCAGTAGCCGGCCAGCGCCGTGCAGGCGACGATGGCGAGGATGACGGCCAGATGCACCAGCAGCAAGCGTTTTCGAAAGCTAGCCACCGTTGTTTTCCGCCAGGCGGAAACCGCGTCCGCGCACCGTGTGGATCAACGGAGGCAAACCCGGAGCATCGACCTTGCCTCGCAAATTGCGTACGTGGACGTCGATCAGGTTATCGATGCCGATCAGGTCCGCCTGCCAGATCTGCTCGGCCAGACGCGCGCGGCTGACCACTTCGCCCGCCTGGCGCAGCAGGATCAACAGAATCGCATATTCCTTGGGTGTCAGCACCAGCGGCGCGCCGGCCCGCGTGGCCTGGTGGCTGACGGGATCGAGCGTCAAGTCGGCCAGCGCCAGCACCAGCGGGCGGCTGATGTCGGAGCGGCGCAGCAAGGCGCGGATGCGCGCCAGCAGTTCCTCGAACTCAAACGGCTTTGTGAGGTAATCGTCGGCGCCCGTGTTCAGGCCCGCCACCCGGTCGGCCGTGGCGTCGCGCGCCGTCAGCATCAGCACGGGCGTCTGGATGCCGCGCGCGCGCAGGTCGCGGCAAAAGTCGATGCCCTGCTTGCCCGGCAACATCCAGTCCAGCACGATCGCGTCATAGTCGACGGCGTAGCTTTCATCCTCGCCCTCTTCCGCGCTGTGCGCCACATCGACAACAAAGCCTTCTTCCTGCAAGCCGCGGGCCAGCAGGCGCGCCGCCTTGCGGTCGTCTTCCACCAGGAGGATTCTCATGCCTGCCTTTCGCGTCGCGCCGTGTTTTTCATGCTGTCATTTTACCGCGCTCCACCGTGCGCGCACCGAACCTGAAGAATGATTCAGGCGTTCTTGGGCGCTTCTTCAGGAGCACATTGCTATGCTTTCCCGGCGCTGTAGTGACGCTGTGACGCTGCTTGCACTCCCCTCTGACCGCCCGCCTGGGCACGGCATCCACGCATGCCCCCTCACCATCAATAACAAGGAAACACGGGATGAACACGACCACCCGCAACGCCCTGGGCGCCAGCTGCGCCCTCGCTCTCGCCTGCTCGGCCCTGGCCGGCTGCGCCAAGCCGACGGCGGCGGCCACGCCGCCCGCCCAATCGACGCACCTGGACGATGGCAGCATCGCCGTCGACAAGATGTCGCCGCTGCGCCAGCGCCTGCAGATCGCCGCGGTGCAGGAACAGGACATCGCCACGCAGACGGAGGCGCCGGGCAGCATCGAAGCGATGCCGGAAAAACTGGTGAAAATCACGCCGCCGCTGGCCGGGCGCATCACGCGCTTGCAGCGTTCACTGGGCGACAGCGTGAAGGCGGGCGACCCGCTGTTCACGCTCGACTCGGCGGAACTGAGCGCCGCCTACGCGGACGACAGCAAAACGAAATCCGCCCTGCTGCAGGCGCGCCAGGAACTCGAGCGCCAGAAAACGCTGTTCGAGGCGGAGATCGCCGCGCGCAAGGAGTACGAAGCGGCCCAGGCGGCCTACGACCAGGCCGGCAGCGACGCGCAAGCCAGCGCCGACAAGCTGGCCCAGTACGGCGCCGACGTGCGCGGCACCCGCCGCGCCCGACGCGATTACGTGCTGCGTTCGCCCATCGCCGGCACCGTGATCGCCATGGAAGGCGCCCAGGGCGGCTACTGGAACGATATCAACGCACCCGTCATGACGGTGGCAGATCTCTCCACCGTGTGGCTGTCGGCGAATGTGGCCGAGCGGGATCTGGCGCAGGTGGCCGTGGGCCAGGCGACCCGCATCAGCGTTGACGCCTGGCCCGGCAAGGCTTTCGAAGGCAAGGTCGCGTATGTGGGCGCCGTGCTCGATCCCGAGACGCGCACGGTGAAGGTGCGCGTGGCCATCGACAACCGCGCCGGCGCGTTCAAGCCCGGCATGTTCGCCCACGCGGGATTCGCCGGCGCTTCCCGCCGCGCCCTCCTCGTGCCGGCAGCCGCCGTGCTGCAAAGCGGGCCATCGACGCGCGTGATGGTCGAGCGCAGCCCGCTGGTATTTACGCCGCGCACGGTGGAAGTGGGCGCCAGCCATGGAGAACAGGTGGAAATCGTCTCCGGTCTGAAGGCCGGCGAACGCATCGTCGTCAAGGAAGGAGTGCTGCTCAATGATTGACCGTGTCATCGCCACCTGCTGCCAGCGGCGCGGCATCGTCTGGCTCGTGCTGCTGTTTGTCGCCGCCTACGGCGTCTATTGCTGGAAGCAGCTGCCCATCGAAGCGTATCCCGACATCGCCGACGTCACCTCGCAGATCGTCACGCAGGTGCCGGGCCTGGGCGCCGAGGAAATCGAGCAGCAGATCACCATTCCCCTCGAGCGCGCCCTGCTCGGTACTCCGGGCATGCACGTGCTACGCACGCGCAGCCTGTTCGCGCTGTCCTTGATCACCGTGGTGTTCGAAGATGGAAGCGACGGCTACTTCACGCGCGAACGGCTGCAGGAACGCCTGGCCAGCGTGAACTTGCCATACGACGCCAAGCCGGGGCTCGATCCCTATACCTCGCCCACGGGCGAGATCTACCGCTACACGCTGGAATCGAAAACGCGCAGCTTGCGCGAACTGTCCGAACTGCAGTTCTGGACCGTGATTCCGCGCCTGCAGCAAGTGCGCGGCGTGGCGGACGTCAGCAATTTCGGCGGCCTGACGACGCAGTTCATGCTGGAACTCGACCCCGCAAAGCTGGACAGCTACGGCTTCTCGCTGGCGCAGGTCAAGGACGCCATCAACGCCAACAACATCAGCGGCGGCGGCAGCGTGATCGACCGCGGCCAGCAATCGTACGTGGTGCGCGGCGTAGGCTTGCTGCATACCCTCGACGACATGGGCAACGTCGTCGTCAGCAGCAAGGATGGCGTGCCCGTGCTGGTAAAAGACCTGGGCAAGCTCGCTTACGGCAACGTGGAGCGGCGCGGCATCCTCGGCAAGGATGACAACCCCGACACCATCGAAGGCATCACCCTGCTGCTCAAGGATTTCAATCCGTCCGAAGCGCTGGCCGGCATCCATGCGGCCGTGGACGATTTAAATACCAAGCTGCTGCCGAAGGATGTGAAAGTCGTGCCCTACCTGGACCGCAGCTCGCTGATCGACGCCACCCTGCACACGGTCGGATTCACCCTCGGCGAAGGCATGCTGCTCGTCGCCCTGGTGCTGCTGCTGTATCTGGGCAGCCCGCGCGCGGCCGCCATCGTCGCGCTGACGATTCCGCTGGCCCTGCTGATCGCCTTCATCTTCATGCACCATTTTAAAATTCCCGCCAATTTGCTGTCCTTGGGGGCGATCGACTTCGGCATCCTCGTCGACGGTTCCGTGGTGGTACTGGAAAACATGCTGCGCCGCCGCGAACGGGATCAGGAACGGCCTCTGACCCTGCAGGACGCCATCGACGCCACTTTGCAGGTGGCGCGCCCCATCATGTTCGGCATGGCCGTCATCATCGCCGCCTACCTGCCCCTGTTCGCCTTCCAGCGCATCGAATACAAGCTGTTTTCGCCGATGGCGTATGCGGTGGGCGCGGCGCTCGTGGGCGCGCTGGTGGTGGCCTTGGTGCTGATCCCCGGCCTGGCCTGGCTGGCCTTGCGCAAGCCGCGCCGCACCTTCCACAACCGCGCGCTGGACAAGCTGGCGGGCGCGTACGGCCGCTTCCTCGAGCGCATGGTGGGCCAGAAGCGCTGGGTGGCGATGGTGTGCGCAGGATCGCTCGCGGCGCTTGCCATCCTGGGCGGCGGCATCGGGCGCGATTTCCTGCCTTACCTCGATGAAGGTTCCTTGTGGCTGCAGGTGCAGATGCCGCCCGGGATCACCCTGGACAAGGCCTCCGGGATGGCCAGCGAATTGCGCCGCGCCGCGCTGGAATTCCCGGAAGTGTCGACCATCGTCACGCAGACGGGACGCAACGATGACGGCACCGATTACTGGACGCCGTCGCACATCGAGGCGAGCGTGGGACTGCATCCGTACAAAAGCTGGAAGTCCGGCATGAGCAAGCAGCAGCTGATCGCCAAGATGAATGAACGCTTCTCCCGCATGCCCGGCTTTACGGTGGCCTTCATGCAGCCGATGATCGACGGCGTGCAGGATAAATTGTCGGGCGCGCACAGCGACCTGACGGTGAAAATCTTCGGCAACGACCTCGATGAAGTGCGCGCCATCGCCGGCAAGGTGGCCAATGTCTTGAAAACTGTCCACGGCGCCTCCGACGTGGCCGTGGACGTCGAGCCGCCCCTGCCCAACCTGAAGGTGGAACTGGACCGCGCCAAGGCGGCCCGCTACGGCATCAATGCGGCCGACGTGGCTGACCTGATTGCCACCGGCATCGGCGGCGCCCCCATCGGCCAGGTCTACGTGGGCGAAAAAAGCTACGACATCGCCGTGCGCTTCCCGCCCGCCACGCGTTCCAGCCCGGACGCCATCGCCAGCCTGAAACTGACGGCCGCCAATGGCGCGAGGATTCCGCTGGCGCAGGTGGCCACCATCAGCACCACCTCGGGCGAAAGCGTGATCGTGCGCGAAATGGGACGGCGCCACATCATCGTGCGCCTGAATGCCCGCGGACGCGATCTGGCCGGTTTCCTGGCCGAAGCACGCCCGCTGGTGGCGCAAGCCGTGGCCAGCGAGCATCAGCGCATCAGCGTCGAATGGGGCGGCCAGTTCGAGAACCTGCAGCGCGCGCAAAGCCGTTTGGCCCTGATCCTGCCGATGACCCTGGGCGCCATGTTCCTGCTGCTGTTTGGCCAGTTCCGCAACCTGCGCCAGCCCGCACTGGTCTTGCTGGCCGTGCCGCTGGCCATGCTCGGCGGCCTGGCCGCGCTGCACCTGCGCGGCATGACCTTGAACGTATCGAGTGCCGTCGGCTTCATCGCCCTGTTCGGCGTGGCCGTCCTGAATGCCGTGCTGATGCTGGCGCAGATCAACCGCTTGCGCAGCGAAGAGGGCAAGAGCCTGCGCGAGGCCGTGCTCGAAGGCGCGCGCGACCGCATGCGCCCCGTGCTGATGACGGCCACCGTCGCCGCCCTGGGCCTGACGCCGGCCATGCTGGCAACAAGCCTTGGCAGCGACGTGCAGCGCCCGCTGGCCACCGTCGTGGTGGGCGGCCTGGTGACGGCCACGGCATTGACCTTGCTGCTGTTGCCGGCCCTGTATTACCTGATCGAGGCGCACCTGCAAAAACGCCAGACGCATACCGAAGGAGAACCCCATGACACGTTTTAATGTATTGCTGGCGGCCTGGCTGATCGCGCCATGCGCCCTTGCTACGCCCTTGAGCTTTGACACTTACCTGTCCGCCGTGGAAAGCCACAGCCTGGAACTGCAATCGCAGCAGGAAGGCATCGTTGCGGCCAAGGCCGGCGTCAGCATCGCTGGCTTGCGTCCCGACCCTGAGTTCACCTTGGGCGCCACGCGCGAAACCGTGCGCAGCGTCGAACACCGTCCCGTCACGTGGAACCCGGCCATCAGCATGGCCATCGAGACGGGCGGCAAGCGCGCCGCGCGCATCAAGGCGGCGCACAGCAACGTCGCGCTGGCCGAGGAAACGGTGGCCGGCTTCAAGAGCGAACTGTATGGCACGGCCGCCGCCGCGTTCACGGAAGCGTGCCGCACGCGCGAAGTCGTCGCGCGCAAGGAGCAGACCATGGCGGCCCTGTCGACAGTGGTGGAAGCGAACGCCGTGCGGCGCAAGGCGGGCGACGTGGGCGGCATTGAGCTGCTGCAGTCGCGCGTGGAGCGCGACCAGTTCCAGGCCGAGCTGGCACAGGCGCGCAGCGAGGCGGACAGCGCCATGTTGAATTTGTCGCCGCCCTTGGGGCGCCAGTTCGACGCGCTGTTTCCGGACGCGCGGCTGGCCTGCGACTTCGCCGCGTTTGAGGACAGAGATGCCAGCGTGCTGCTGCCGCAAGCGCTCGGCTCCCGCAGCGACGTGCGCATCGCCCGCGCCACTCTGGACAATCTGCGCGATGGCGCGGCGCTCGTGCGCGCCAACCGCGCCGTCGATCCGACCGTCACCGTGGGCCTGGCCGCCGCGCGCGGCTACCATGACGGCATCGATGGCAGCGGCAATCCCGTCGAAGGCGCGGCCCGCTCGCGCGCGCTGTCCATCTCGCTGGCCATTCCAATCCCCCTGTCGCGGCGCGACACGGGCGATATCGTGCAGGCGGAATCAAGTGTGACGCAGGCGATGCTGGCCCTGCGCCAGGCGGAACTGACGGCGGAGACGCAGGTGCGCACGGCGCAGCGGCAGCTGCGTGCGGCGCAGGACAGGCTGGCGCGCTACCGTGACGGCGTGCTGCTCGATGCGCAAAAGGTGGTCGACGGCATGCGCCTGTCTTACGTCAAAGGCAATGCCTCACTGCTGGAATGGCTGGCGGCGCAGCGTTCGGCCGATGAGGCCTACCAGGGCTATGCGCAGGCGCGCGCCGATGCGGCCATCGCCAGCACGCAGCTGCAACTGGCGATCGGCCAGCGGCCGCGCTTGTAGCGGGGAGAAAGTAGAACGAGGGGATACCGGCGCGGCGATGGTGCCGCGCCGGTCGTCAGGAACGGGGAATTACTGCGGCTGGACGGGTGCGTCGCCTTCGGCGGCCGGATCGGCGTCATCGGCGTCGTCCGCTTCCGGCTCATCGCTTTCGCTGCCATCGGCCGGCTTCGGATTGTTCTTCGCTTCCAGCTTGCGTCTGGCTTTTTCCTCGGCTTTCTTCTTCTTTTCCAGCTCTTTTTGCCGTTTTTCGTATTGGAAATTTGTCTTGGCCATTTACTACCTCTTTAGTTTTTTATTGTTACAGATAAGCACATAGGACACATTATGACGCAGTTGGAGCAAATACAAAATTTTTAGCCGCGCGGATGATGCTGCGCATGCAGCAGTTTCAGCCGTTCGCGGGCCACGTGCGTGTAAATCTGCGTGGTGGAAATATCGGAGTGCCCCAGTAACAATTGCACAACACGCAAGTCCGCGCCATGGTTGAGCAAATGCGTGGCGAACGCATGGCGCAAGGTGTGCGGCGACAGCGGCGCCGTGATGCCGGCGCTCAGCGCGTGTTTCTTGATGATGACCCAGAACATTTGCCGCGTCATGGCGCCGCCGCGCCGCGTGACGAACAGCGCGTCGTCCATTTGCCCGTCGAGGATGACGCCGCGCGCTTCCTTCAGGTAGCGCTCTATCCACAGCCGCGCCTGCTCACCGAACGGCACCAGCCGCGTCTTGCTGCCCTTGCCCGTGATGCGCAGCACGCCATCGTTCAGGCTCAGCTCCACGGATTTCAAGTCCACCAGTTCCGACACGCGCAAGCCGCTCGCATACATGAGTTCGAGCATCGTGCGCTCGCGCAGGCCCAGCGGCGTGCTCACGTCGGGCGCCGCCAGCAAGGCTTCCACCTGCGCTTCGCTCAGGGTATGCACGAAGCGCGCCGGCTGCTTGGCCGAGACCATCTTCAGGCACGGGTCGGCGGCGATATGCTTGTGCCGCAAGGCCAGCTGGTAAAACCGCTTGAGCACGGACAAGCGCCGGTTCGACGACGTGGCCTTGCTCTCGTCGTGGCGGGCGGCGAAATACGCTTCGATGTCGGCCGTGGAGACTTCGTACAGGCCCTCGCGCCCGGGCCGCGCCACTTCCAGCCAGCGCGCAAACAGCCGCATGTCGCGCCGGTAGGCATCGAGCGAATTTTTCGACAGGCCGTCTTCCAGCCACAGGCTGTCGCAGAATTCATCGATCAGGGTGGCGTTGTCGGGCGCCAGCAGGCTGTTCATCATCGTGTTGACCACCCCATGCCCGCCACGCCTTCATGCGCCAGCAGCCAGCGCTTGACGCCCAAATGAAATCCCGTCGCGTCGTCGTGATGGGCAAAGCCGCCCAGGCCGCCAGCGGCCGTGACCCGGTGGCAGGGGATCACCACGGGAAACCAGTTGGCGCCGCAAGCCTGGCCCACGGCGCGCGGCGCCGAGCCGATCAGGCGCGCCACGTCGCCATAGGTGCGCACCTGGCCGCGCGCAATGCCGCGGATCGCCGCCCACACCCGTTGCTGATAGGCGCTGCCCGAAGCGGCCAGCGGCAGGTCGAAGACATAATCGGGATCGCGGAAATAGCGCGCCAGTTGCTGGCATGCCAGCTCGGAGACGGCATCCTGCGCGTCTTTTTCGGCAAAGTGCGGCGGCAGATACACCAGCTCACATACCTGGCCATCGTGCGCGCGCACGCCCATGGCGCCGAACGGCGCGGCCACGATGGCGCTGAACAGTTCACTGCCCTGTTGTTTTTTCATCTGCTGATCATTATTCAAGTGTGGCATATATGCAACCTGCCGGCGCGGGAACCGGCGCCACGGGAATTATGCACCGTCTTTGGGCGTGCCGGCGGACGTTTCCTGCGCACGAAAAAAAAGCGCACCAGTCGGTGCGCTTCAAATATTGCTTCACGTTCCCGGTCGTTTGGGTCCGCCGGTGCCGGCTTGTGGCCGCAGACAGCTATGACTCAACAACTTCTGTGAAACGTGTGTCTCCTCAATATATCCCCGGTATCAATACCGTTTTTATAGACCACTCCCCCACTAACCTTGTTACCAATTCTGTATTTCAGCCTTGCTACCGGAGCGTATATGCATATACGTGTTTCCCCTTAAGGCTGCCCATCATAGCGCATTTATTCGGCCGTATCGACTTTTTTTGCACCATGACGGGGACAACTGTTTTAGTTGTAAATTAAATTTGGCAGCCACAGCGAGATTTGTGGTACGTAGGTAATCAAGCCCAGGAAGGCCAGCATCGTCAGCAGCCATGGCATCACGGCCACGGTCAGCTCCGAGATGCCCATCTTGGTGATGCCGGACGCCACGTACAAGTTCAAGCCCACAGGTGGATGGCACATGCCCACTTCCATGTTGACCACGATCAGGATGCCGAAGTGCACAGGATCGATGCCCAGCTTCATGGCGACGGGGAACAAAATCGGCGCCATGATCAGCACGATGGACGATGGCTCCATGACGTTACCAGCCAACAACAGCAGCACGTTGACCACCAGCAAGAAACTGATCACGCCCAGGCCCTTGCCCGTGATCCATTCAGCCATCGCTTGCGGGATGTTTTCGCTGGTCATCAGGAACGAGAACAGCACGGCATTCGTGATGATGTACAACAGCATCGCCGACATGGCGGCCGAGTCGAGCAAGACCTTGCCCACTTGCTTGATCTTCAAGTCCTTGTAGACGAAGACGGCGATGATGAAGGCGTACACGGCAGCCATGGCGGCCGCTTCCGTCGGCGTGAAGGCGCCGGAATAAATGCCGCCCATGACGATGACGATCAGGAGCAGGCCCCAGGCGCTCTTCTTGAACGTGACGAAGCGCTCGCCCCAGCTGGCCTTTTTCATGCGCGGATAGTTGTGCTTGCGCGCCAAAAACCACGTGGTCAGGCCCAGCAGCATGGCCAGCATCATGCCGGGAATCACGCCCGCCATGAACAGTTTACCAACGGACGTGTTCGTGCTGACGGAATACATCACCATCACGATCGATGGCGGTATCAGAATGCCCAGCGCGCCCGAAGTGGTGATGACGCCGGCGCCGAAACCACGCGGGTAGCCCTGCTTGACCATGGCCGGCAGGATGATGGAGCCGATCGCCACCACGGTGGCAGGGCTGGAACCGGAGACGGCGGCAAACAGCGCGCACGCCATCACGCCGGCCAGCGCCAGGCCGCCATGCCAGTGGCCCACCATGGAGCTGGCGAAGTTGATCATGCGCCGCGCCACCCCGCCATGCGTGAGGAAGTTGCCCGCCAAAATGAAGAACGGGATGGCCATGATCTCGAATTTCTCGATGCCCGTGAAAATCTTCAGGGCCACCGATTCGATGGGCACGCTGGTCATGGTAAACAGGAACGTCAGTACCGTCAGGCCCAGCGAAATGGAAATCGGCATGCCGGTCAGCATCAGCGCCAGCAGCAACACAAAAATGATCAGCGCGTTCATGCCTTGGCTCCTTTTTCTTCAGCCGTCAGTTCGTCTTCCAGGCCCTCGACGTGCGAATGGTCGTGTTTCGGCAAGGCACCCGTCTTGATGAAATGCACCATCACTTGCAGGAAGCGGAAGCACATCAGGTAGGAACCGAGCGGCACGGCCAGGTAGACCAGCCACATCGGCACTTCCATGTCGGCCGAGGTCTGGTCCGTGTGGCCAATCGACCACACGAAGCTGGCGCCCAAAGTACCGACGATGCCCGTAAACAGGGCGCCGGCACCGAGGCCGAAGACGATGAAACGGTCGCGCCAGCGCGGGTTCATGCGGTTGATCAAGACATCGACACCCACGTGGATGCCCGTGCGCACGCCGTACGCGGCGCCGAACTTGGCCATCCAGACGAACATGTAGATGCACAGTTCCTGGGCCCAGCTGGTATTGATTTGAATCAGGAAGTCTTGCAGGCCGGGAATAGGCAAGCCTGCCAGGTAGCGGTGCACGACCGCGACGAAGATGATGAAGGTGGCCGCGCCCATCAGGGTCGCGATCAGCCACTCTTCCAGGTGATCCAGAAATTTCATGGTGGACTTTCAAAGAATGCGGGTACGCTGGCACCCGCGCAGGACGCGCAGGTGCCGTTGCTGCAGAAAGACAGGGAGGTCCCTGACAGCCGCGCCGGGTGGCGCGGCCAGCGCGATTACTTCGCGCTTTCCTTGTTGATGGCCGAGATCAGGTCCTTGCCGATGCGCCCTTCCATGGCCTTCTGCACGGGCGCCAGCGCCTTGCGCCATTCGGCCTGTTCCTGCACCGTCAGGGTATAGATCTGCGTCTTGCCCGCTTTCTTGATGGCGTCGAGGGCCTGGTCGTTGTCGCGCTGGGCGATGGCTTTTTCAAACGTCGTCGCCTCGCGCATGGCTTTTTCCAGCTGGCCGCGTATATCGGGCGGCAAGCCATCCCAGAACTTCTTGTTGACGATGACGGCATAGCCCAGGTAGCCGTGGTTCGACACGGTCACGTGTTTTTGCACTTCATGCATCTTTTGCGTGTACATATTCGATGGCGGATTTTCCGTGCCGTCGACCACGCCCGTCTGCAGCGCCTGATACACTTCCGAGAAGGCCAGCACTTGCGGATTGGCGCCCAGCGCGCGCATTTGCGCGTCGAGTACCTTCGACGACTGGATGCGCATTTTCAGGCCCTTGAAGTCGGCCGGCATGTGCAGCGGCTTGTTGGCCGACATCACCTTGAAGCCGTTGTCCCAGTAGGCCAGGCCCGTGATACCCTTGGGTTCCAGTTTTTTCAGCAGGCTCTTGCCGATTTCGCCTTCGGTGACGTTGTACAGCGCCGTCTTGGTGGGGAAAATGTAGGGCAGGTCGAAGGCTTCGAATTCCTTCACGCCCAGCGGGCCGAACTTGGCCAGCGACGGCGCCAGCATCTGCACGGCGCCCAGCTGCAGGGCTTCGAGTTCTTCCTTGTCCTTGTACAGCTGGCTGTTCGGGTACAGTTCGACCTTGACCTTGCCATTCGTGGCTTTCTCGGCCAGCTGCTTGAAGCGTTCGGCGGCCTGGCCTTTCGGCGTGTCGGTGGCCACGACGTGGCTGAACTTGATGACGATGGGGGCTTGCGCGTAAGCGTGCACGCCGGCGGTGGCACCAATGGCCGCGCACAGCGCGACGAACATGGTTTTCATCTGCATTTTTGTCTCCTGAGTGGTTTTTGAAAAAACTTTATTATTTGTCTACTTGGATATTGTGCCAAAGAAACTGCTTCGGCTATTGTGGTTAACCACAATAGCCGGCTCCCGATAAGCCGCTACCCTGCCAGCCATGCCGACTCCCCCCACCCTTGCACGCCGCTTCAAGCTATCGAGCCCGATGCGCTGGCTGCTGCCCGTCATCCTGCTGCTGCTGTTCCTGTCCATCCTGTTCTGGCTGCCCTGGCAGGCGCGCCAGATGGAGAGCAACGAACGCCAGGAGCAGCTGATCGCCGACACCCTGTGGGTGGAGCAGACCATCCGCTTCCAGCTGGCGCGCAACGAGGAAAGCCTGTTCAACCTGGGCGTGGACATCGCCAGCGCCTCGCTGGGCGCGGAAAAAGTGCACGAACGGCTGCAGCAGATGTTGCGCAATGGCCGCGAATTGCAGCGCGTGCTGTGGCTCGACACCAGCGGCAAGGTGCTGGTCACCAGCGACAACAGCCTGCCGCACGCCCTGTCGTTTTCGCCGGCCTCGCTGACGGCGGCCGACAATGCGCGCCGTTTGCACCGGGGCCAGTACGCCCAGCCTTCGCAGCAGACGGGCTTTCCCGACGCGCCGCCCGGCGCCATGCTGATGGATTACCATCAGCCCCTGTTCGACGGCCAGCGCTACGTGGGCAGCCTGGTGGCCACCTACCAGATCAGCAGCCTGCTCGATGAAATGGTGCCGTGGTGGTTCGCCCAGGATAACCAGATTTCGCTGATCGACCGCGACGACAAGGTGCTGGCGCGGCGCGCCGCCGCCGGTCCCGGCCACGGCGTGTACACGCACAAGCGCGCGCTCGACGTGCCCGGCGCCAGCATCACCCTGTTTACCGACAGCGTGAAAAGCCAGCCGAAATTGCTGCCCAATTTGCTGGTCGGCTCCGTCATCGCCCTGTCGCTGGGCTTGCTGTGGAGCTTGCTGGCCTTGTGGCGCCACATTTCGCGCCGCCTGGTGGCCGAAGGCGCGCTGCGCCAGCAGATGCTGTTTCGCACGGCGATGGAAAATTCGCTGGTGACGGGCATGCGCGCGCGCGACCTGGAAGGAAGAGTCACCTACGTCAATCCCGCGTTTTGCCAGATCGTCGGCTATCCGCCCGAGGAAATCCTGGGACGCCTGCCGCCCATGCCTTACTGGGTGCCCGAGGCGCTGGAAGAATACCAGCAGCGCTTCGTCAAGGCGCTGGCGGGCAATCCCACGCCGCAGTTCGAAACCTATTTCCAGCGTCCCGATGGCACGCGCGTGGCCGTGCTGATCTTCGAGGCGCCCTTGGTGGACAAGAACGGCCAGCAGACGGGCTGGATGGGTTCCGTGCTCGATATTTCGGACCGCAAGCGGGTCGAGGAACTGAATCGCCAGCAGCAGGAAAAGCTGCAAACGAGCTCGCGCCTGGCCACCATGGGCGAGCTGGCGTCGATGCTGGCGCACGAATTGAACCAGCCGCTGGCGGCCATTTCCAGCTATACGACGGGCGCCTTGAATTTGATCCGCCGCGCCATCGACAGCGGTGCACCCGTCGAGCCGAATACATTGAAGCCGGCGCTGGAACAGGCCAGCGCGCAGGCGCAGCGGGCCGGCCAGATCATCCGCAGCGTGCACGATTTCGTGCGCAAGAGCGAGCCGCAGCGCCAGGATATCGCCATCCGCACCCTGATCGACGGCATCCGTGCGTTGATCGACCTGCAGGCGCGCAAATACTATGTCACCATCCAGGAAGAGCTGCCGCCGGACCTGCCGCTGCTGCGCGCCGATCCCGTGATGATCGAGCAAGTGCTGCTGAACCTGACGCGCAACGCCATCGAGGCCATGCAGGACGCGGCGCAGGGACGGCGTATCATGCGCCTGCGGGCCAGCCACGACGCGCAGCAGGACATGGTGACGGTCGACGTGATCGACCATGGCCATGGCATTCCCCAGGACGTGGCCGAGCGGCTGTTTTCGCCGTTTTTCTCGACCAAGTCCGAAGGCATGGGCATGGGCCTGAACATCTGCCGCACCGCCATCGAATTTCACGGCGGCGCGCTGACCTTCGGCGCCAACCCCGCTGGCGGTACCATCTTTACATTCAGTGTGCCGGCCGCGCCGCGCGCCACACCAAGCAATAACGCATAACGCATAACGACAAGCCGGAGACTCCATGCTACACATTATCGACGACGAAGAAGTCGTACGCGACTCCCTGTCCTGGCTGGCCGCCTCGCGCAGCATCGAATCGCGCAACTACGCCAGCGCCCAGCAATTTCTCGATAGCCTCGATGGCAGCTTCGATGCCGCCGGCGACTGCGTGCTGCTCGACGTGCGCATGCCCGACATGAACGGCATCGCCATGTTCGACCAGCTGGTCAAGCGCGACCTGACGGCGCGCCTGCCCGTGATTTTCCTCACCGGCCACGGCGACGTGCCGATGGCCGTCGACAGCCTGAAACGGGGCGCCTTTGATTTCTTTGAAAAGCCGTTCAACGACAACGACCTGATGGACCGCGTGCAGCAGGGCCTGGCCAACTCGCGCCAGGCGGGCGAACTGGCCGCCGTGCACGCGCGCCTGGCCACCCTGTCGACGCGCGAACGCGAAGTGCTGGACCTGATTTTGGCGGGCAAGATGAACAAGGTGGTGGCCGACAAGCTGGGCATCAGCATGCGCACCGTGGAAGTCCACCGAGCGCATATCTTCGACAAGATGCAGGTCAAGACGGCGGTGGAGCTGGCGGGGTTGTTAAAATAATGACCGTCATGTTGGATTACGCGGCGCTGGCGCGCCACTAATCCAACCTACATTCCACTGTAGGTCGGCTTAGCGCGCAGCGCGTAAGCCGACACCACCACCATCACTCATCGTGATGCTCATGATGCTCGGCCGCCCCATGCTTCCAGTAACTGGCCACATGCAGATGCTGCTTCGGCACACCGGCGTCAATAAAGTGCCCGCGCAAGCCCTGCACCTGCGCATGCTCGCACGCCACCCACACATAGCCGTCGCCCTCAGATGGCAGCGCGACCTTCGCCAATTCTTCCAGTAACAAGGGGCCGCTGCGGCCATTGCGCGCCACCCAGCGCACGTCCAGCTGCGCCGCGCACTCGAGCGCGATCCGTTCGCCGTCTTCGACGACCTCGATCACGGCAATCGCCCGCGCCGTGGCCGGCAGTTGCTCCAGGCGGCGGGTGATGGCCGGCAAGGCCGTCTGGTCTCCCACCAGCACATACCAGTCGAAATCGAGCGGCACCAGCATCGAGCCGCGCGGGCCGCCCACGCCCAGGGTCTGGCCAGGCTGCGCTTGCGCCGCCCAGCTGGCCGCGGGGCCGTCGCCATGCAGCACGAAGTCGATTTCCAGCTCGCGCCGCGCGGCGTCGTAACGGCGCGGCGTGTAGTTGCGGGCGATGGGGCGCGCGCCTTCCGCGTACTGGATGGGATTCGGTCCATTGCCCAGCACGGGAAACACGGGGGTGGTCTGCCCCGGGGCGGGGAAGAACAGTTTCACATGGTCGTCGTGCGCCGGCGAGACAAAGCCGTCCAGGTCGTCGCCAGCCAGGGTGATGCGGCGCATGTGCGGCGTGATCTGCTCGGTGCGCACGACGGTGAGCACGCGCAGTGTCAAGTCATGCCGCACACGCTCGATGGCGTGCGGGCGTGGCGTTGCAGGTGAGGCGTTAGTCATTGCTTGTCCTTGTAAAGTGGGCTCAGTGGCCGTCGACGATGGCGTTCGCCGCCTGTTCCAGCACGGCGGAGACGCGCTCGGCTTCCGCCTCGCTCCAGCTGGTCTTGTTCAGCAACAGTGCATGCTTGAGCGTGTGCATGGCCTGGCGCACGCGCTCGGGCAAGGCGTTGCGCGCCTGGACGCGGGCAAACATGTCGAGCCGGGCCAGGATGCCATCGACCTGGGCGCGGTTCTCGTCCAGATACGCGCGCCCCAGGTCCGTGATCGTGTAGAGCTTCTTGCCGCTGGCGCTTTCGGAGGACGTCACATGGTCCTGCTCTTCCAGCAAGGTCAGGGTCGGATACACGGCGCCCGGGCTGGGGGCGTACGCGCCGCCGCAACGCTCTTCGATGGCCTTGATGATTTCATAGCCGTGGCGGGGGCTGATTTCGATCAGCGCCAGCACGATCAGCGGCAGGTCGCCGCGGCCGAAGACGCGCTCGGCCCGCTCGCCACGCCCTCGTCCACCTGGGCCACCGGGGCCGCCATGGCCCATGCCATCACCGCGCTCGTCGAAGCCGCGCGGGCCGCGGCCATGCATGGAGTATTCGTGGCGATGCTCGCCATGGTGGTGGTGATGCTGGCCGCAATGGCCGTGATGATGATGGCCGCCGTGGCCGTGTTCTGCGTGGTGTGAGTTTCTCATGTTTTCTCTTTAAAGATATATCGTTAGTAGGTATCGTCATTTTATAACGATATATCGATAAGTCAAGGAGAAATTTGTTATGCTCGTCTTTTCACCATCCACACGCCGATGCCATGCCTGACAAATCCGCCCTTGAGAAAATGTATGTGAAAAATGCCAGCTCCCTGGCCGTGCTCAATGACGGCGGCGAGCATGGGGAATTGCTGGCGCAGTTGCCGGCGGAGCGGCTGGTGCGGGAAGGTGACAATGCCGACTGGATCTTGCTGTTCGCGCGCAGCCGCGCGGAGCTGGCGCAATTCCTGCCGGTGGCGCAGGCGCGGCTGGCACCCGGCGGCGCCGTCTGGGTGGCGTACCGCAAGGGTGGAATCAAAGCGGGCAGCGACATCCACCGCGACGATATCCGCCTGTATGCGCAGGAATCAGGACTCGACAGCGTGGCGATGGTCGCCATCGATAACGAATGGTCGGCGCTGCGGCTGAAGCAAGCTTAAACGCAGGTCAAGCGACGCCGTGCAAGGCCAGCGCCCACTCGACGTGTTCGCGCACGATGGCCGACGGGTGCTCGCGTCGCGACAGCAGGGCCGCGACGATGTCGGCCTGGCCCTTGGCCTTGGTGGCGGCATTACCCATGCCGACGGCCAGGTTGCGCAGCCAGCGTTCGTGGCCGATGCGGCGAATGGCGCTGCCTTCCATGCGGCGATTGAATTCCTCTTCCGTCCAGGCGAACAGCTCCACCATGCCGGCGCTGCCCAGGCTGTGGCGCTCGTCGAAGTCGGGCACGACGGCGCGCTGGGCGAACTTGTTCCACGGGCAGACAGTCTGGCAATCGTCGCAGCCATACACCTTGTTGCCGATCAGGGGGCGCATCTCGACGGGAATGGCGCCCTTCAATTCGATCGTCAAGTAAGAGATGCAGCGGCGCGCGTCAAGCTTGTACGGCCCCAGGATGGCTTGCGTCGGACACACCGTGATGCACGCCGAGCACTGGCCGCAGCGCGGGGTCTCCGGCGGGTCGACGGGCAGCGGCACGTCGATGAGGATCTCGCCAAGGAAAAAGAAGGAGCCGCCCTGGCGGTTGATCAGCAAGGTGTGCTTGCCGCGCCAGCCCAGGCCCCCCTTTTGCGCCAGCTCGACTTCCATCACGGGCGCCGAATCGCTGAAGACGCGGTAGCCGAAGTCGCCGATCTCGCCCTTGATGCGCTCGGCCAGCTGCTGCAGGCGCGAACGCATCACCTTGTGGTAGTCGCGGCCCCGCGCATACACGGAGATCACGGCCGCCGACGGGTCGGCGTCGCGCGCCGCCTCGTGCTTACGCCAGTCGGGACCCAGCGCCGGCGGCAGATAATTCATGCGCGCGCTGATGGCGCGCACCGTGCCCGGCACCAGTTCGGCCGGGCGCGCACGCTTCATGCCGTGGCTGGCCATGTAATCCATTTCGCCGTGATACCCTGCATCGAGCCAGGCTTGCAGGGGCGCTTCCATATGCGACAGGTCCACGTCGGCGATGCGCACCTCGGCAAAACCCAGCTCGCGCCCCCATTCTTTGATGGTGCGCGCCAGGACGGCGAGATCGGTGATGGTGGCGGACATAGGGGACTTTACGGAAAACGGCAGGCGCGCGGGCGGTTACAATGACAGCAGCCTCCATTTTATGCGATACCGAAGATCATGACCGAACACTTCAAAGCCCACCTCCACGACGAAGCCGGCACCGCCGCGCTGGGCGCCGCGCTGGCGCGCGCGCTGGCGCCGGGCCTGGCGATCTACCTGCACGGCGACCTCGGTGCCGGCAAGACGGCCCTCACGCGCGCCTTGTTGCACGCGGCCGGCCATGCTGGCCACGTGAAAAGCCCCACTTATACGCTGTCCGAACCGTACACTGTGCAACTCGATGGCCAGCGCGTCAACGTCATCCACTTCGACCTGTACCGCATGGGCAGCGCCGAGGAATTCCTCGACGCGGGCTTTCGCGAAGACTTCGACGGCCGCAATATCTGCATCGTCGAATGGCCGGAGAAAGCCGAACCGGTGCTGCCGCCGGCCGACCTGAATATTTATTTGAACGTTGCGGGTACAGGACGTGATGTAGAATTGCAAGCGTCTTCTGAATTGGGTCTGTCATGCCTTCACCGTCTCAAATTCGCCCCGAACCTTTGATCTCCTCGCCCATCACCCGGCGCACGGTACTCAAGGCCGGCGGCACCCTGCTGTTGTCCGTGTTCGCGCCCATGTCGGCGATGGCGGCGCAAATTCTCGCCGTGCGCGTCTGGCCGGCCGAGGACTACACCCGCGTCACACTGGAAAACGACAGCATCCTCAAGGCGACCCACTTCATCGTCAAGGACCCGGAACGCCTGGTGGTCGACATCGAAGGCCTGGAACTCAATCCCACCCTGAAGGGCCTGGTGGCGAAGATCCAGTCGAACGACCCGTACATCAAGCAGGTGCGCGTGGGCCAGAACCGGCCCAACGTCGTGCGCCTGGTGTTCGACCTGAAAGAAGAAGTCACGCCGCAGCTGTTTACCCTGCCGCCGGCCGGCTCCTACAACCACCGTTTGATCTTCGACCTGTATCCCGTGCGCGAACCGGACCTGATCGCACAGATGATCGAAAAAGGCGACTGGTCGAGCGACCCGGCCAAGCCGCCCATGGCCGACACGCATACGCCGCCGCCCGCGCTGCCCCTGCCCGAGAGCGGCAAGCCGCCCGTGGCCGCCGTCGCGCCGGTAACGCCCATCGTACCGCCCGTGCCCGACGTACGTCCGGAACAGCGCCCCGAAGCGCGTCCGCTGCCGGGCCAGAAAGTGGTGCGCATGATTACCATCGCGCTCGATCCCGGCCACGGCGGCGAAGATCCGGGCGCCATGGGCAGCCGGGGCAGCCGCGAAAAAGACGTGGTGCTGGCCATCGCCAAGCGCCTCAAGACCAAGCTGGAAATGCAGCCGAACATGCGCGTCATGCTCACGCGCGACGCCGATTTCTTCGTCCCCCTGGGCATGCGCGTGGAAAAGGCGCGCAAGGTGCAGGCCGACCTGTTCGTCTCGATCCACGCCGACGCCTTCATCCAGCCGACGGCGCGCGGTTCGTCCGTGTTCGTGCTGTCCGAAAAGGGCGCCACCTCGACGGCCGCGCGCTGGCTGGCCAACAAGGAAAACCAGGCCGACCTGATCGGCGGCGTGAACGTCAAAAACCACGACAAGCAGCTGGCCAGCGTGCTGCTCGATTTATCGACGACGGCGCAGATCAATGACAGCATGAAGCTGGGCAAGGCCGTGCTGCGCGAAATCGGCGGCATCAACCGCCTGCACAAGGGTTCCGTCGAGCAGGCCGGCTTCGCCGTGCTCAAAGCGCCGGACATCCCTTCCATCCTGATCGAGACGGCGTTCATCTCGAATCCGGAAGAAGAAGCCAAGCTGACCGACAACGGCTACCAGGACCAGATGGCCGACGCCATCGTCACGGGCATCAAGAATTATTTTGCCAAGAATCCGCCGCTGGCGAAAAGCCGCCTGACCTGACATGAAAGCCTAGCATGAGCGAGAGTATCTTTGGCCAGCTGCCGGCCGTGACCATCCGTGCGGCCGACGGCGCGCAAGCGACCGTCACCTTGTACGGCGGCCACCTGGTCTCGTGGCAGACCAGCGATGGCCAGGAGCGCCTGTTCTGCAGCCGCGCATCAAGCCTCGACGGCAGCCGCGCCATCCGCGGCGGCGTACCCGTGATCTTTCCCCAGTTCGGCGCGCGCGGCACCGGCATGCGCCACGGCTTTGCGCGCGTGGCGACGTGGCAGCAGGAATCGAGCGGCGAGGCCAATGGCGCCGCATGGGCGCAATTTATCCTGACCCAGGCCGACTTGCCGGCAGCGATCTCCGCCAGCTGGGCTTACGCGTTCACCTTGCGCCTGCGCGTGGCCGTCACGGCCCAATCGCTGGAGCTGCACCTGTCCGTGCACAACACGGGCGAACAGGCGTTTCCATTCTCGGCCGCCCTGCATACGTATTTTGCGATTGATGATTTGAGCGAAGCGCGCATTGGCGGCTTGCAGCGCGTGCGCTACTCGGACGAGACGCCGCAAGACGCCTTGCAGGCGGAAGAAGTGCTGCAGTTCGCCGACAAGCTGGACCGCATCTACTACCAGCTGCCGGGCGCCTTGAGCCTGCAGTCTGGCAGCCATACGCTGCGCCTGGAGCAGCAGGGCTTTACGGACGCCGTCGTGTGGAACCCGGGCGCGCAAGACGCGGCCGCCCTGCCCGACCTGGCCGACGACGAGCAGCCGCGCTTCATTTGCATCGAGCCGGCCCTGATCCAGCCCGACCTGCTGGCCGCCGGCGCCGAATGGATCGGCCGCCAGCGCCTCGCATTCGTTTAATTGGACTCTTTGATGATGCGGCCATTCGTCGGCTGAATCGGGCGCGCATTCAAGGGATACAAACGGCTGAACAGCGCCATCTGCGCCGGCGACGCCTGCACCGGCTGCTTCATCACCATCCACAGCACGCCTTCGCTGCAAGGCGGCTCCGTCATCGATCCCATGTACGTGTAGTAATCGCGCCGCGTGGGCAGCATCTCGGCCGGGTCGAGCAGGATGGTCGGCTGCATGGTCTCGAATTTTTCCAGCGGCAGGTTGTTCCACACGGTCTGGATGGTCGCTTGCGGCGCACCGCGTTCCAGCAGCAGCGCCAGTACGGCTTGCCGGCCTTCCGCGTCGCGGTGCACCAGGTGCACCACCATCTCGAACGCCTTGCCATTGATGCGCTCTTCGGACGGACGGTGGAAATGGAATTGCTGCAGCTCGAACATGCGGTTCTGCACCGTGATGTAATTGCCGCCGCTCACGCCCACCTGCACCGTATGGCCATTGTCGACCACATTGAATGACGACGGGTGGTAGTCAAAGCTGATCTGCTCGAGTTCCACCTTCATGCCGTCGCGGATATCGATCGGCGACTGGCGGCTGCCATTGCCGCACTTGCCCCAGTCGACGTTGATCTTGCTCCAGTGGGCCGGGCCGCTGTCGCCCTCGTACGACCAGTGCGTGCCACGCGGCACGGGCGGCGGTGGCGGCGGCGCGGCCTTCACCACGGCCGCGCGCTTGGCGCGGGCGGCGGCGCGGGCCGCCTGGGTGGCGCGCATTTCCGCCAGGCGCGCGGCAATGCGTTCGGACAGGTCGACTTCGGCCGCTTCTTCCTTTTCGCGCGCCGTGGGCGCGACGACGACAGGCGCCTTGGCCTCCTTGCCCTTCACCGATTCGGTCAGGGTTTTCATGGCGGCCGCGCGCGCCGACGCCGACATGGGCGCGGATGCGGTGGCGCTCGCCGGGACGGGGGCATCTTTGGCGCTTGCCATGGCCGCCATCGCGGCAAGGCTGCAAGCTAACAGGGCGCTCAAATGTCGCATGGAAATCCAGAAAGTGAGAATACCCTCTGGTTTACGGCTGGAAAGCAACAAAACTTGAATCAAGGCGGGAGTAAAACAGAAACAAGACAGGGAAAAACGGGATCCGGGGCCGGCTGCGGACTGTGCCGCAACGCGCTTGCCCCGCATCCATGCGGCCTTACGCCGACTTGCCGACCATGCGCTTGTAGAGCTTCCACATGCCGCCCAGCACCACCGGCACGACGGCGGCGCCGACGCCGATCAGCACGATCAGGGTCAGGTGGTCGCGGATCCACGGGATATTGCCGAAGAAGTAGCCCGCCGTCACCAGACCGACCACCCACAACAGGGCGCCCGTGATGTTGTACATCTGGAAGCGCGTATGCGTCATGTCGGAAATGCCGGCCACGAACGGGGCGAAGGTGCGCACCACCGGCACGAAACGGGCCAGGATGATGGTCTTGCCGCCGTGCTTTTCAAAGAACTCATGCGTGCGGCGCATGGCATCCTTGTTGATCCAGCGGTAATCGTGGGTAAACACCCTTTGCCCGATGGCCTCGCCTATCCAGTAATTGAGCGTGTTGCCCGTGACGGCCGCCGTGACGAGCAGGAAGATCAGCAAGCCCAGGTGCATCTGTCCCGTCGCGCAAAACGCGCCGGCGATAAACAGCAAGGTATCCCCAGGGAAGAAAAACAGCACCACGAGGCCTGTCTCGCAAAAAATAATGGCGAACAGCACCGCATACACGAGGGTGCCGTACTGCTCGATCAAGAGACCCAGCGTCTTGTCGACATGCACGATCATGTCGAGGAATTGCACAAAATCCATATATTTTTCCCTAAAGGTAGCGGCGGAATCATACACCACCCGACCGGCGCAACGGCAGTCCCCGGGCCGATATTTCTGGATTAATTATGCGGCGCCCTTGGCGGCGTGGCAATTTAAGTAAAGGTTAAGGAATCGCCTTATCGGCAGACAACTGTCAGCATTGCTGTCTGCAATGTTTTTCCAACGAAATATTGGCATTCCGGTATACACTTTCTGCACGGCGCAACCCGCGCCGACCAGGAGAAAACATGTATCGACACCCACTGAGCGGCCTGACCATGGCCACCGTACTGGGCCTTGCACAGCTGACTGCCCACGCGGCACCTGTGCAGATCAAGGCGCCCGCCGAACTGCCCGCCAAGGCGACCTTGGCCGACGTGATCAAGGCTTCGAAACCGTCCGACTGGCGTGCGCTGGACCCGAACAACACCCTGTACCTGGACATTCCCGCTGGCCGCGTGGTGATCGAGCTGGCGCCGGACTTCGCGCCGAAACACGTGGCCAACATCAAGGCCCTGGTAGCCGAACAGTATTACGACGGCCTGGCCATCACGCGCGCGCAGGACAACTGGGTGGCGCAGTGGGGCGATCCGAACGAGAAAAATCCCAAGCCGATCCAGCATGCGCAGCGCACCCTGCCCGGCGAATTCACGGTGCCGCTGAAAAATATCAAGAGCTTCACGCGCCTGCCGGACGTGGACGGCTACGCACCGCAAGTGGGCCATTCGAACGGTTTCCCGTCCGCGCGCGATCCGAAAACCGGCACGGCCTGGCTCACGCATTGCTACGCCACCGTGGGCGTGGGCCGCGACAGCGCCAGCGACAGCGGCGGCGGCACGGAACTGTACGCCGTCATCGGCCAGTCGCCGCGCCACCTGGACCGCGACATCACGGTCGTCGGCAGAGTCGTCTCCGGCATACCATTGCTGTCCACGCTGCCACGCGGCACGGGCCCCATGGGTTTTTATGACAGCCCCGAGAAAAACGTGCCGATCAAGTCCATCCGCCTGGCCGCCAGCGTGCCGGCGGAGCAGCGCGCGAACCTGGAAGTGATGCGCACCGACAGCGCCGCCTACCAGGCCGTGCTGGAAGCCCAGCGCCACCGCGGCGGCCCGTGGAGCAAGGTCACGGCCGGCCATATTGACCTGTGCAATGCGCCGATACCGGTGCGGGAGGTGGGGAAATAGGCCAACTTTTAGCCCAAGAGCAAGGGCTGGGGTCAGACCCGACGGGTCTGACCCCGGTATAATTGGCGCATGAACGCTCCCATCACGCCCCACCGCCCGATCCAGGCCCTGCCTGACCAGTTGATTTCGCAAATCGCCGCCGGCGAGGTGGTCGAGCGGCCATCGGCCGTCGTCAAGGAATTGCTGGAAAACGCGCTCGACTCGGGCGCCACGCAGATCACCGTGCGGCTGGAAGAAGGGGGCGTGAAACGCATCGCGATTACCGATAACGGCCGCGGCATCGACAAGGACCAGCTGCCGCTGGCCCTGGCGCGCCACGCCACCTCGAAAATAGCGTCCCTGCACGACCTGGAAAACGTGGGCACCCTGGGCTTTCGCGGCGAGGCGCTGGCCTCGATCGCTTCGGTGTCCGCCGTCACCGTGACCTCGCGCACGGCGGACGCGGCGCATGCGTGGGAAATCGTCGGCTCGCACAATGGCAGCGTCTCGCCATCGTCGGGCGCGCACGGCACCACGGTCGACGTGCAAGACCTGTATTTCAACACGCCCGCGCGGCGCAAATTCCTCAAATCGGAACAGACGGAATACGGCCATTGCGCCGAAGTCGTGCGCCGCATCGCGCTGGCGCGGCCGGACGTATCGTTCTCGCTGTCGCACAACGGCCGCACCATCGACCAGTGGAATATCAGCGAACTGGCCAAGCGCAGCGCCCACATCCTCGGCAACGACTTTGCCGAAGCGCGCCTGGCGCTGGACGAATCGGCCGGCACCTTGCGCATCCACGGCTTTGCCGGCTTGCCGACGGCATCGAAGGCGCGCGCCGACGGCCAGTTCTTTTATGTCAACGGGCGCTTCGTGCGCGACAAGCTGCTGGTACACGCCGTGCGCATGGCCTACCAGGACGTGCTGCATGGCGACCGTTTCCCGTCGTACGTGCTGGCGCTCGACCTCGACCCGGCCCTGGTCGACGTCAACGTGCATCCGTCGAAGATCGAAGTACGCTTCCGCGACAGCCGCTCCGTGCACCAATTCGTCTTCCACGCGGTGCAGCGCGCGCTGGCGCAGACGTCGGCCACGGCCTTTGGCAGCGTGCCGGCACCTTTGCCGGCCGCGTCCACCCTGGGCGGCGATACCGCGGGCGCCGGTTTGGGAGGCCCCGGCATCTGGCGCCGCGAGCAGACGCAAACGTCGTTCGGCACGCAATTCACGAACACCTTCGCGCCCGCCTCGCCCGGCGCGAACCATCCCTTCTTTGCCGACGCGCCAGGCGTGGCCCAGGACACGGCGGCGTATGGCGCCCTGTTTGGCGGCGCCGCTGCATCCTCGCCGATCACGCAGGTGGAACCGTACATCGCCTCGCCCGAAGCGATGGCGCGCGAAGAATATCCGCTGGGCTTTGCCCTGGCCCAGCTGCACGGCATCTACATCCTGGCGCAAAATACCAAGGGCCTGGTGCTGGTCGACATGCACGCGGCGCACGAGCGCATCCTGTACGAACAGCTGAAAAACGCGCTGCAGGCGCAGGTCTCGGGCCAGGACATGCAGGTGCAGTCGCTCTTGATCCCCGTGACGTTCTACGCGGACGCCATTGAAGTGTCGACGGCGAATGAAAACCAGGACACCTTGAAAGCGCTGGGTTTTGATATCGCCGCCCTGTCGCCCACGACGCTGGCCGTGCGCTCCGTGCCGACCCTGCTGAAAAACGCGGACGCGCAAACCCTGGCGCGCGACGTGCTGCGCGACGTGCGCGAATACGGCGGCTCGCGCGTCCTGATCGAGCGCCAGAACGAATTGCTGGGCACCCTCGCCTGCCACACGGCCGTGCGCGCGAACCGGATTTTATCGGTGCAGGAAATGAACGCCCTGCTGCGCCAGATGGAGAGCACGGAACGCGCCGACCAGTGCAACCATGGCCGGCCCACGTGGGTGCAGGTCGAGATCAACGCGCTCGATAAATTATTCCTGCGCGGCCAATAAAATTCCGGGGTCAGACCCGCCGGGTCTGACCCCAGCCTTTGCCTTGGGGTCCCCATCGCAAGCACATCAAAAAAGCACCATGACAAACACCCCACACCTCCCCCTGGCCGTCGCCATCATGGGCCCCACGGCCAGCGGCAAGACGGCCAGTGCGCTGGCCATCGCGCAAGCCATCCCGTCCGAGATCATTTCCGTCGATTCCGCCCTCGTCTACCGGGGCATGGATATCGGCACGGCCAAGCCGTCGAAGGAAGAGCTGGCCCAGGTACCGCATCATCTGATCGACATCATCGACCCGCTGGACGCGTATTCCGTGGCGCAGTTCCGCAACGACACCCTGCGCCTGGTGAGCGAAATCTCGGCGCGCGGCAAGCTGCCGCTGCTGGTCGGCGGCACCATGCTGTACTTCAAAGGCCTGGCCGATGGCCTCGACGACTTGCCCGGCGCCGATCCCGTGCTGCGCGCCCAGCTGGAAGAAGACGCGGCCGCCATCGGCTGGCCCGCCATGCATGCGCGCCTGGCCGAGCAGGATCCCGTCACGGCCGCGCGCCTGGCGCCACAGGATGCGCAGCGTATCGGCCGCGCGCTGGAAATCATCGCCCTGTCCGGCCAGCCCATGTCGGCCCTGCTGGCGCGGCGCGAAAAGACCGTGCTGCCGTTCCAGCTCCAATCGTTCGCGCTGGAGCCGTCAAACCGCGCCGTGCTGCACGCGCGCATCGCCACGCGCTTCGACATCATGCTGAAAAACGACGCCCTGCTCGATGAAGTGGATGGGTTGCGCCGGCGCGGCGACCTGCACCCGGGTTTGCCCTCGATGCGCTGCGTCGGTTACCGCCAGGCCTGGGAATACCTCGATGGCCGCATCGACCGCGCCGCCCTGCGCGAGACGGGCATCATCGCCACGCGCCAGTTGGCCAAACGTCAGTTGACATGGTTACGCTCCATGCCGGAACGCATCGTCATCGATTGCCTGGGCCCTGATCCGGCCTCGTCCATGCTGGCGCAGATCCAGCCGTTGATGAAATAATCATGAACGCTACAGCACACAAAAAATCCACAGATTTTTCATGGCCGGCATTGACAAGGAAATGGGAAGACTGGATAATGCTCGGCTGTTGGGTGATATAGCTCAGTTGGTTAGAGCACAGCATTCATAATGCTGGGGTCGGTGGTTCAAGTCCACCTATCACCACCAAAGAACATCGATCAGGTTTTTTTACTGGTCAAAACCAGCATCCGGTCTGTTTGGTGATATAGCTCAGTTGGTTAGAGCACAGCATTCATAATGCTGGGGTCGGTGGTTCAAGTCCACCTATCACCACCAAGAATTAGCAGCATGAAAAACCCGCCCCTGCCCTGCGCAGCGGCGGGTTTTTTCATTTTCAGCGCCGCCGTACATGCGGCCTGCGCGCAACACCTGCCCCATCCCCACGCATTGGGGATTGTGGCAACCCGCCTCTGCCGCTTACAATGAGAATAATTCTCATTTATATTATTCATCGCCCATGTCCGCCATCCAGTCCAGCCTGCAACAGCAAGTGCAGTCGCTCTACAGCGAGCATCACGGCTGGCTGGTCGGCTGGCTGCGCAAAAAACTCAGCTGTCCGCATGGCGCGGCCGACGTGGCACAAGATACTTTTTTACGCATCATCGCCTCGCGCGACGCGCTGTTCGGCATGCGCGAGCCGCGTGCCTACCTGTCGACGACGGCGAAGCGCTTGCTGCTCGACCGCGCGCGCCGGCAAGTACTCGAGCGCAGCTATCTGGCGGAACTGGCCCTGCTGGCCGACAGCCTGCCAGGCGCGCCCTCACCCGACGAGATCCTGATGGCCGTGCAGGCGCTCGGGCAGATCGCCACGGCACTGGACGGTTTGCCGGCCAAGGCACGCGACGCCTTTCTGTTGCACTACCTGGAAGAGCAATCGCAGGCCGCCGTCGCCGCGCAGCTGAACGTCTCCACACGCATGGTGCAAAAATACCTGGTGCAAGCCTTGCTGGCCTGCCGCCACGCCTGCCCGGCCATGGCGGCATGAGCGGCACGCGCACGGATATCGCGGCCGAGCAGGCCGCGCGCTGGATCGTGCAGCTCAGCGCTGACGATCCGGCCGAACGCGACACGGCGCGGGCCGGCTTTGCCGCGTGGAAGGCAGCCGACCCGCTGCACGCGACGGTCGCCGCCGGCATGGAAAACCTGCTGCTTCAACTGAGCGCCGTGCGCGAGCCGGCCGGCGGCGACCATCGCCCCGCGCGCGCCGCCCTGGCCGCCATCGCACCCAAGCGCCGGCGTCTGCGCCAGCTGGCCGCGGCCAGCGCCGTGGCCGTACTCGCGCTGACCGGTACGCTGGCCCTCAGCGAGCGCCCCGCCTACCTGCTGGCCGACCTGCGCAGCCCCACGGGACAATGGCAGACGCACACCCTGGCCGACGGCAGCCAGATCACGCTGGCCGGCAACAGCGCCGTCAACGTGCGTTTCAATGGGAGCGAGCGGCATGTGGAACTGGTGCGCGGCGACATCCTTGTCGACGTGGCCAAGGATGCACATCGCCCCTTCATCGTCGACAGCAAGCAGGCGGCGATCCGCGCGCTGGGCACGCGGTTCACGGTGCGCAGGGAAGGCGGCGCCACCATCCTCAGCATGCTGGAGTCGAAGGTCTCGGCGCAGGTGCCGCAACATCCGGCCGTCGTGGTGCAGGCGGGCCAGCGCACGCGCATCACGGACGATGGCGTCGGGCCACTGACAAGCATCGATGCGGCCAGCGTGCAGGATGCCTGGCGCGCGCGCCGGCTGGTGGTCGACGACTTGCCGCTGGCCCAGGTGCTCGACGAGCTGGCGCGCCACCGCCCCGGCCAGCTGCATTACGACCGTGCGCAGATCGCCGGTATCCGCGTGGCCGCCGTGCTGCCGCTGGACGATACGGACAAGGCGCTGCAACTGCTCATCGACAATTTCCCCCAGCTGCGCATCCGCATGCTGACGCGCTACCTGGTGATGGTGGACGCGCCAGACACTGGCACCGCAAAAAAATAAATGTTTTTTTGCGTTCGCGGTTCCACTTTGCGCATCTCGTGCGTCAAGGCAGCTGAGATCAATCAAAAAAGGCTGTCACCATGTACGCTCAAGTCGTTCCCGTTTCGTCCCCGAATCCCTTGCGCACGCGTTTGCGTCCGCTGGCCCTGGCGGCCATGCTGCTCGCTGGCGCCGGCCTGCACGCCCAGGCAGTTGCGCAAACGGCACCTGCCACCGCCAGCTACAGCATTCCCGCCGGACCGCTGGCCGGCGCCCTGAACCGCTATGCGCAGCAGGCGGGCGTGTCCATCGTCATCGATGCATCCAAGGTCCAAGGCTTGACCAGCGCCGGCCTGCAAGGCAGCTACGCCATCGATGACGGTTTCGCCATGCTGCTGCGCGGCAGCGGCTATGCGATCGGCAAGACGTCCACCGGCTATGTGCTGGTGGCCGCGCCTGCGGTCGCCGCTCCCACGGCGGCGGCCAGTAGCGCTTCGGCGGCCGAACGCACCATGCCCTCGATTACCATCGTCGGCCAGGCCGAGCAAGGCGCCACCACGGAAGGCAGCGGCTCCTACACGGCGCGCAAGCTCACCATCGGCAAGGGCGAGCAAGCGATGAAGGATATCCCCCAATCGGTCAGCGTGCTGACGCGCCAGCGCCTGGACGACCAAGGGATCACGGATTTGAGTGTAGCCGTCAACAACGTCACCGGCGTGGTGGGCGTGCATGGCGTGGGGCCGGGCGTGGTCATCACGGCGCGCGGCTTCCAGATCGATCAATGGCAGTACGATGGCGTGCCGATCGACCGCAACACCTATGCACTGGGTAACTGGGGCCAGGAAAACATGGTCATCTACGACCGACTGGAAGTGCTGCGCGGCGCCTCGGGCATGCTGGTCGGCACGGGTAGCCCCGGCGGCTCCGTCAACCTGGTGCGCAAGCGCCCGCTGGCCATGCGCGCGATCACCGTGACGGGACGCGCCGGTTCCTGGGACCACTACGCTGCCCAGGTCGACGTCAGCTCGCCCCTGAATGCGGAAGGCACCCTGCGCGGGCGCGCCATCGTCGATGAAGACGACACCCATTCCTTCATCGACCAGGTGTGGAGCAAGAACCGCACCCTGTACGCGGCGCTCGACTACGACCTGGCGCCCGCCACCACCGTGGGCCTGGCCGTCAGCCATGTCAAGGCCCATGGCCGTCCCACCTTCATCGGCCTGCCCCGCTATGCGGATGGCAGCCCGCTGCCACTGCCACGCTCCACCTTCACGGGTGCCGACTGGAACCGCAGCCAGGTGGAACAGAGCACCGTCTATCTGGACCTGGAACATCACTTCAATACGCAATGGAGCCTGAAGGCCTCGGCGCTGGGCATGAATGAAAGCACCAGCTCCACGCACCAGCGCGTCGCCTTTGAAATCAATCCCGACGGCAGCGGCGCGCGCTATGGCGACTTTTCCACGGATTTCGATAACCGCAAGCGCGGCATCGACGCCTTCGTGCGCGGCAAATTCGACGGCCTGGGCATCGCGCAGGAAGTCGTCGTCGGCGCCAGCTATGTCAGCCTCACGTCGAACGACCGCTATGCGCGCGCGTGGGAAACGGGCGCGGATATCTTCAACATCAACCACCATCGCCCGTGGCAGGATTTCGACACCATCGCAGCACGCCCGGCGGGCGTGACCAGCTACAGCACCTACGACATGCGCCAGAAAGGCCTGTACGCCAACTGGAACGGCCAGCTGACGAGCAACCTGAAAGCCCTGTTGGGCGGACGTTTCAGCTGGTACGACTTCCTGTATGCGACGCCGGACGGCTACCGCGATGCCACCCGTACCACGGCCAAGTTCACACCTTCGGTGGGCCTGATCTATGCACTGACGCCGCAATGGTCGGCCTACGCCAGCTATGCGGACGTGTTCCAGCCGCAGACCAACCACGATGTGGCAGGCCGCACCCTCAAGCCGATCACGGGCAGCAGCTACGAGGGCGGCATCAAGGGTGAACTGCTGGACGGCAAGGTCAACACCTCGCTGGCCGTATTCCGCTACGACCACAAGGACCGGGCCGTCACCGACTACGCCGCCGGTTTCGCCTGCGACGGCTGGTACTGCTCGCGCGCCTCGGGCAAGGTGCGCAGCCAGGGCCTGGAAGCGGAAGTGTCGGGCGAAGTGGCGCGCGGCCTGCAGCTGTCGGCGGGTTACGCCTACACGACGACGACCTACCTCGACGATCCGGACAACAAGGGCGAGGTCTTCTCCACGTGGACGCCGAAGCACATGCTGCGCCTTTGGTCCAGCTATACCCTGCCCGGTGATTGGGACAAATTCAGCGTGGGCGCCGGCACCAGCCTGCAAAGCCATACGGTCGATACCGAGCGCACCTTCAAGGTGGCCGGTTTCTCGATCTGGAATGCGCGCCTGGGCTGGCAAGCCACGCCGCAAGTGGCCCTGTCGCTCAACGTCAACAATGTGTTCGACAAGCGCTACATCATCCCGTCCTATAACACCACCGGGTCGAACAACTACTACGGCGACCCGCGCAACGTGCAGTTCACCGTGAAGTACACGCCGAAGTGGTAGGCTGACACCTTGCTGTGACGGCGCAGGCGGACACGGTATTCAGCCGTGTCCGCTTTTTTTTCCGCTTTTTTTCGTTCAGTGCTAGGCTGGCGTCCGAGAATGAATCACAACGAAAAAACCATGTCCCAACCGCTTCCCCTGTCCAGCATTGCGCTGACCCTTGCCCTGTACGCCAGCCCCGCCCTGGCCGTCGACGGCCATTACCAGACCAAGACCCCATATTCACCGCAGCAGGACCCGGCCACGTATGCCGCGCCGCCGGCCAGCTTCCAGCCGATCTACACGCAACTGGTGGCGCGCCACGGTGCGCGCGGACTGACGCGCATGAAGGGCGACGCGGCCCTGTATGCGATGTGGCAGCAGGCGGCCGCGCAGGATGCCCTGACGCCGCTGGGCCGTGAACTGGGTCCAGACATCCTGGCCCTGATGCGGGCGAACGCCTTGCTCGGTTATGGCGTGGTCGGCATCGAATCACCCGGCTACGGCAATCTGTCGCAGACGGGCATCGAGGAACACCGGCAGCTGGCCGCGCGCCTGCTGGCGCGCCTGCCCGCCCTGTTCGCGCAAGTGGGGCAAGACGCCGCCACGGCGCCGCGCCAGCTCGTCACCATCCATTCCGGCGTGGACCGCGCGCGCGACAGCGCCCGCTTCTTCACGCAGTCGCTGCTCGAACACGCGCCCGCGGTACAGCCGATATTACAAGCGGATGGCGTCAACCGCTTCCTGCTGTACGCGCACAAGCTGGCGCCGCAGACGGACCGGGTCACCGATCCGGGCCATCCTTATTACGCCACCTACCATGCCAGCCAGGCGTACCAGCGCTATATCCGCACCAAGGGTCTGCACGCACTGATGGACTCGCCCGCCCGGCTGCCGGCGGCCGCCGCGCACGCGCGCCACGTGCTCGAACGGCTGTTTGCGCCCGCCTTCCTCGACCAGCTTGAGCGCGGCGGCGCCAGCTATGCCGACACGGGCAACTACACCTTCACCAGCGACGACGGCAAACTCACGCGCACCATGACGGGCAGCGGCAAGACCGTCATCCGCAGCCTGAATGCGGCCGCCACGCAGCTGTATGCGCTATACGCGATCGCCGCCGGCATGCGCCATGAAGCGCCGGCCGATTTCAGCCGCTACATGCCCGCCGAGGATGCGCGCTACTACGCCGCTGTCGCCGACCACGAGGATTTCTACGAAAAGGGACCGGCCACCACGGAAAGCGCCGGCGTGACCTGGCGCTTCGCGCTGGCCTTGCGCGACGATTTTTTCAAGGAAGTCGATGCGCTGGCCAAAGGAGATTTGCGCCACGCGGCCAAGCTGCGCTTCACGCACGCCGAGATGATCATCCCGCTGGCATCGGCCATGGGCTTGCAGCAGCCGCTGCCGGCTTCGGACAGTTACAGTTATGACGCGAATCCCTGGCGCGGCCAGACCGTCGCGCCGCTGGCGGCCAACATGCAGTGGGACGTGTACCGCAATGGCGACGGTCAGCTGATCGTGCGCCTGCTGTACAACGAAAAGGAAACGCCGTTCCAGCCATCGTGCGACAGTGCCCGCATCGCGCCGGGCAGCGTCTTCTATGATTACGCGGGACTGAAAGCCTGCTACGGCCACGTGGCGGCGAAATAAAAAAGCCGCCAGCTGGGCAGCTGGCGGCTTTCGACCATCGAGCAGAAAGCAGTTACTGCCAGGCTTCCTTGCCCTCGCGTGGCTTGCCCACCATCAGCAAGGCGCCCAGGGTCAGCACGGCGGCCAACGACAAATAGTAGCCCACGTATTGCAAGCCGTAATTCGTCGCCAGCCAGGTGGCGATGTACGGCGCCAGCGAGGCGCCGAGAATGCCGGCCAGGTTGAACGTCAGCGAAGCGCCCGTGTAGCGCACTTCCGGCGGGAACAGCTCGGACAACATCGTGCCCAGCGGTCCGTAGGTCATGCCCATCAGGCCCAGGCCAACGGCCATGAAGACCGTCACTTCCCACGTCACGCCGGAGCCGAACATGGGCGCGAGCACCAGGCCGAAGATGGCGATGGCAACGGAAACCCAGATCAGGGTGGCGCGGCGGCCGCGGCGGTCGGCCAGCACGGCCGAGAATGGAATCGTCAGCGCGAAGAACAGCACGGCGAACAGCTGCACGATGAGGAATTCCTTGCGCGTGAAGCCCAGCTTGGTCGTGCCCCAGCTCAAGGCAAACACCGTCATCAGGTAGAACAGCACGAAGGTGGCCAGGGCGATGATGGTGCCCAGGAACAGCATGCGGCCATGCTGGCGGAACACGGTGGCGACGGGCAGTTTGACGACTTCGTTCTTGTCGATGACTTTCTGGAAGTCCGGCGTTTCCGTGATCTTCAGACGCACGTACAGGCCGACGATGACCAGCAGCGCGCTGGCCAGGAACGGGATGCGCCAGCCATAGCTGAAGAACTGTTCATCGGTCATGGTTTCGCTCAGCAGGAGGAAGATGCCGCCCGACAGGAAGAAGCCGATCGGCGCGCCCAGCTGCGGGAACATTCCGTACCAGGCGCGTTTGCCCGGTGGCGCGTTTTCCGTTGCCAGCAGCACCGCGCCGCCCCACTCGCCACCCAGGCCCAGGCCCTGGCCGAAACGGCACAGCGCCAGCAGCAGCGGCGCCAGGGTGCCGATGGCGGCATATGTCGGCAGCAAGCCGATGATGACGGTCGAGATACCCATGGTCAGCAAGGCTGCCACGAGAGTCGCCTTGCGGCCGATGCGGTCGCCGAAGTGGCCGAATACGGCCGAGCCGATAGGGCGGGCGAAGAAGGCGATGGCGAACGTGGCCAGCGACTGCAACACGGCGGCCGACGGGTCGCCGGCGGGGAAGAACAGTTTCGGGAACACCAGCACGGCGGCGGTGGCGTAGATATAAAAGTCAAAGAACTCGATGGTGGTGCCGATCAGGCTGGCGAACAGCACCGTGCCGGGGGAATTTTTCTTGGGGGGGGTGCTCCGGGGCTTACTCATTTACTGCGCTCCTTGGGGAGGGTGTCTAAAGGCCATTCTCTGGATGTTTTTTCAGGCAGCAGCACAGCACGGTGTCTAGGCGCGCGGTTCACATATCATAGCTGTGCGCGGGCGTAATTGCTGCAAATTTGCTATTAAATTCGCAAACAAATTCCACGCCGCAACACGCCGTTGTTAACGGCAGGCAACGGTGTACCAACACGCGCTATCGCGCCGTGATCAGTGCTGATTTAGAGAAACAACGGTCGTGCGCCATCCGGTTACCCGGGGCACGGCAGGAAAGGCGTCAGGGGATGGGCGACGTGTATCAGGCCCGGCGTATCGCCAGGCATTCCGTACCAGACCCGCGCGTCGGCATCGCGGCATCGGTCATTTGTGGTGAATCCTTGCCTGCGGCCCCTCCGGGTGGAGCGGGCCGGCGATGATCGCGCCTGCATCACTCAGGATGCGGTTGATCTTGCTGTAAGCGGCTTATGATACGCGCAGTGGTGCGGTGCGGCAAGAAATGATGCAAGCCAATTACGCCTCGATCAGGGCAAACGCCTTGCCGATCTCCGCACTGTCGAGCGGGCGCACGAGGCGCGCCACTTCCTGACCATCTTTCAAAAAAACCAGGGTCGGCCACAGTTTCACCTTGAACGAACGCCCCAGGGCGCGGCCGGGGCCGTCTTCGACGCGCAGGTGCGGCACGCCGGGATGCTGCGCAAAGGCGGCGGCCAGCGGCGCCTGGGTGGCGCGGCAATGGCCGCACCAGCCCGTGCCAAATTCCAGCAGGGCAGGGCCCGTCAAGGCGTCGATCTCGGCGCGCGTGGGCTGTGCTACGGAATATGTGTCGCTCATCATGTCAGTCTCCTAAACAGCTTAGACCACTTTCACGCGCAAGGTGCCCAGGCCATCGATGGCACCCACCAGCTCGTCGCCGCGCTGCACGGCCGCCACGCCGGCCGGCGTGCCCGTGTAGATCAGGTCGCCCGGCTGCAAAGTGAAATAGGTCGACAGGTCGGCGATGGTTTCAGCCACGCTCCAGATCAGCATGTCGATGGTGCTGCCCTGGCGCAGCTCGCCGTTCACGTGCAGGGTGATGGCAGCATGGCTGACGTCGCCCGCCTGCGCGGCCGGGGTGATGGGACCGATGGGCGCCGAGTGCTCGAAGGCCTTGCCCGTGTCCCATGGACGGCCCAGTTTTTTCGCCGCGCCCTGCACGTCGCGACGCGTCATGTCCAGGCCGATCGCATAACCCCAGACGTGGCTCAACGCATCGGCCACGCCGATGTCGCTGCCGCCCTTGCCGATGGCCACCACCAGCTCCATCTCGTGCTGGAAATCCTGCGTCTGCGCCGGATACGGCAGTTCGCCCGTCGTGCCGGCAGGCACGGGCAGCACGGCGTCGTTTGGTTTCATGAAGAAAAACGGCGCCTCGCGGCCCGTGTGGCCCATTTCCTTGGCATGGTCGACATAGTTGCGCCCCACGCAATAGATGCGATGAACGGGAAAGCTGTCGGCGCTGCCGGTGACGGGAACGCTGGGCTGGATCGGTGCGGCAATGACATACGACATGGAAACTCCTGATCGGCACGATAAAAAGACGGTGATGAAAAAGGGACACCGCAGTGTCCCTCATTTTACGACAACGTTACTTCAACAGCCCCGAGCGGCTCGGGTCCGGCATGCGGATGGCGACGATGAAGGAAATCAGGCACATGACGGTCACGTACCAATAGAAATACTCTTCCACGTGCCAGGCCTTGAACTGCAGCGCCACGTATTCGGCCGAACCGCCGAACATGGCGTTGGCGACCGCATACGACAGGCCCACGCCCAGCGCGCGCACTTCGACGGGAAACATTTCGGCCTTGATCAAGCCGCTGATCGACGTGTAGAAACTGATGACGGCCAGGGCGATGATGATCAGGCCAAACGCCGCGTACGGGCTGGTGACGTCCTTCAAGGCATGCATGATCGGCAACACGCACAGGGTGGCCAGGCCGCCAAAGAACAGCATCGACGTGCGGCGGCCGATGCGGTCGGACAAGGCGCCGAACACCGGTTGCAAAATCATGTACACCAGCAAGGCGCAGGTCATGACGGCGCTGGCCGTCTTGGTATCCATGCCGGCCGTATTGACCAGGTATTTCTGCATGTAGGTGGTAAACGTGTAGAACACGAGCGAGCCGCCGGCCGTAAAGCCCAGCACCGTGATGAAGGCGCGCTTGTGCTTGAGCAAGCCGCGCAGGCTGCCCGCATCCTTGTCCTTGCGCTCGCTGGCGGTGGTCGTTTCCGTCAGGGATTTACGCAGGTTCAGCGACACGAGGGCCGCCAGGGCGCCGAACACGAACGGGATACGCCAGCCCCAGGCGCGCAATTCTTCCAGCGTCAGCAATTGTTGCAAGACCACCAGCACCAGCAAGGCCAGCAACTGGCCGCCGATCAGGGTCACGTACTGGAACGAGGCAAAGAAACCGCGCTTGCCCGATTCCGATACTTCGCTCATGTAGGTGGCGCTGGTACCGTATTCGCCGCCCACGGACAAGCCCTGGAACAGACGCGCCACGAGCAGCAGGAACGGGGCGAAGGCGCCGATGGTTTCATAGGTCGGCAGGACGGCGATCATCAGGGAACCGCCGCACATCATCAGCACGGAAATCATCATCGACTGGCGGCGGCCGTATTTGTCGGCGATGCGGCCGAACAGCCAGCCGCCCACGGGACGCATGAGGAAGCCGGCGGCGAAGATGCCGGCCGTCTGCAGCAACTGCGTCGTCGGGTTGCCGGAAGGGAAGAAAGCGTGCGAGAAATACAGCGCGCAGAACGAGTAAATGTAGAAGTCGAACCATTCGACCAGGTTACCGGAGGAAGCGCCAATGATGGCCTTGATGCGCTGCTGGGAAGTCAGCTGCGCAACGTCATGCGGAGTATCGTGGGATGTCATATCAGTCTTCTTGTTCGTGTGAAAAAGCCAACGCCAGCCGGATTGCCCAGGCTGGTTTTGCATCATACGCCCTTGATCCGGGTCAAAAAGCCGCCCGGCATACGCGTTAATACGTATGACGGGCAACTTTTTTTCCCTGCGGGCGCGTGGAATCAGACCCGTTCCAGCACCAGCGCAATACCTTGCCCCACGCCGATGCACATGGTGCAGAGCGCATAGCGGCCGCCCGTGCGGTGCAGCTGGTTGACGGCCGTCATGGCCAGGCGTGCGCCCGAGGCGCCCAGCGGGTGGCCCAGGGCGATGGCGCCCCCATTCGGGTTGACGCGCGCATCGTCGTCAGGCAAGCCCAGCTGGCGCAGCACGGCCAGGCCTTGCGCGGCAAACGCTTCGTTCAGTTCGATGACGTCGAAGTCGGCCAGGGTCAAACCCGTCATGGCCAGCACTTTCAGGGTGGCGGGCGCGGGACCGATGCCCATGATGCGCGGCGCCACGCCAGCCGTGGCCATGGCCACGACCCTGGCGCGCGGCGTCAGGCCGAAGCGGGCCGCGTTCGCTTCATCAGCCAGCAGCAGGGCAGCCGCGCCATCGTTGACGCCGGACGCGTTGCCGGCGGTAATCGTGCCGTCCGCGCGCACGACGGGTTTCAATTTGGCCAGGGTTTCCAGGGTGGTGGCGCGCGGATGCTCGTCGCGGCTGACAACGACAGGATCACCCTTCTTTTGTGCAATGCTGACGGGGCAGATTTCACCGTCGAACACGCCCGCCTGCTGCGCCGCCAGGGCCTTGACCTGGCTGGCCAGCGCGAACGCATCCTGATCAAAGCGGCTGATGCCAAAATCGGACGCCACGTTTTCCGCCGTTTCCGGCATCGAATCGACGCCGTACTGCGCCTTCATCAGCGGGTTGATGAAACGCCAGCCGATGGTCGTGTCTTCCATTTTCATGCCGCGCGAGAAAGCGCTGTCGGCCTTGCCCATGACAAACGGCGCACGGCTCATGCTTTCCACGCCGCCGGCGATCATCAATCCCGCCTCGCCGCTCTTGATGAAACGCGCGGCGCTGCCGATGGCGTCCAGGCCCGAGCCGCACAGGCGGTTCAGGGTGGCGCCCGGCACGCTGTCGGGCAGACCGGCCAGCAAGGCCGCCATGCGCGCCACGTTGCGGTTGTCCTCGCCCGCCTGGTTGGCGCAGCCGTACAGCACGTCGGTAACAAAAGTCCAGTCCACTTCGGGATTGCGCGCCATCAAGGCACGGATGGGCACGGCGCCCAGGTCGTCGGCGCGCACGCCAGCGAGTCCACCGCCGTAGCGGCCGAACGGCGTACGCTGCGCGTCGCAAATGTATGCGTGGGTCATGTTCTCTCCTCCAAGAAAGTGTTGAATTAACGTCCGTCCGTCAGCGGCACGGCCGTCAACGCTTGCAGCTGTTCAAAACTCAAACCATCGGCCAGTTCGACGACCGTGGCGCCATTTGGCCCCAGGTCAAGCACGGCCAGGTCGCTGTAGATGCGGCTGACGCAGCCGATGCCCGTCAGCGGATAAGTGCATGCCTGCACCAGCTTGCTTTCACCCGTCTTGGTCAGCAATTCCATCATGACCCAGGTTTTTTTCGCACCGATGGCCAGGTCCATGGCCCCGCCCACGGCAGGAATGGCGTCCGGCGCGCCCGTGTGCCAGTTGGCCAGGTCGCCCGTGGCGGACACTTGAAACGCGCCCAGCACGCAAATGTCCAGGTGGCCGCCGCGCATCATGGCGAAGCTGTCGGCATGGTGGAAATAGCTGCCGCCGGGCAGCAGGGTGACGGGCTGCTTGCCTGCGTTGATCAGGTCGTAGTCTTCCTCGCCCGGCGCGGGCGCGGGGCCCATGCCGATCACGCCGTTTTCGCTGTGCAGGATGATCTCCGCGCCAGCCGGCAAGTGGTTCGCCACCAGGGTCGGCAAGCCGATACCGAGGTTGACGACACTGCCTTCATGGATGTCGGCCGCCACACGGGCCGCCATTTGATCTCGATTCCATTTATTCACTTGATACTCCTCAGGCAGCTTTGAAGCCGGCGGGGCCGGTGGCCGTGCGCGGCACTTGCACGAGGCGCTGCACGAACAGGCCCGGCGTGACGACGTGCTCGGGGTCGATGCTGCCCAGCTCAGCAACTTCATGCACGGAAGCAATGCTGACTTTCGCGGCCATGGCCATGATGGGGCCGAAGTTGCGCGCCGTCTTGCGGTAAGTCAGGTTGCCCCAGCGGTCGCCCTGCTCCGCCTTGATCAGCGCGAAATCGGCGTGGATCGGCGACTCGAACACATACATGCGGCCGTCGATCTCGCGCGTTTCCTTGCCCTTGGCCAAGTCCGTGCCATAGCCGGTGGGCGTGAAAAAGCCGCCGATGCCGGCGCCGGCGGCGCGGATGCGCTCGGCCAGATTGCCCTGCGGCACCAGTTCCAGCTCCAGCTTGCCCGCGCGGTACAGCGCGTCGAAGACGTGGGAATCGGCCTGGCGTGGGAACGAGCAGATGATCTTGCGCACCTGCCCGTTTTTCAGCAGGGCGGCCAGGCCCGTGTCGCCATTGCCCGCATTGTTGTTGACGATGACGAGGTCGCGCGCACCCTGGGCGATCAAGCCGTCGATCAGCTCGGCCGGCTGGCCCGCGCCGCCAAAGCCGCCAATCATGACGGTGGCGCCATCGTGGATATCGGCCAGCGCATCAAGCACGCTGGAACGCAGTTTGTCGATCATTGCGGTCTCCTTCACATCAAACTCATCGGCCATTTGTTCGTATAACGAACAAATATTCGTATTTAGAACTTATTCGTGAGAATATGCCTGATCGGGGCGCTTGTCAATTTGCCGTTTTCGCCAGCGCCATGGCTATAATTGCCACCTTGATCCATTGGAATTGCCATGACCGCACGCAGCAGCACCTCCCTTTCCGCCGAAGACACCGTCGATGCGGACGGCGCGCCCCGCCCTGGCGACAGCTATGTGCAATCGTTCGCGCGGGGCCTGGCCGTGCTGCGCAGCTTTGGCGCGGACGCGCCGCAACAGACCCTGAGCGAAGTGGCGGAACGGGCGCAGCTGACGCGTGCGGGCGCGCGGCGCATCCTGCTCACCTTGTTGCATCTCGGTTATGTGGAAGCGGACGGGCGGCTGTTCCGTTTGACGCCGAAGGTGCTGGACCTCGGTTACGCGTATCTGTCATCCTTGCCCGTGTGGACGCAGGCGCAGCCGCTGCTGGAAGAATTGATGCAGACCTTGCGCCAGTCGTGCTCGGCCACCGTGCTCGACGGCGACGACATCGTGTATGTCGTGCGCCTGTCCGCGCACCGCACCATGTCGATCAACCTGGGCATCGGCAGTCGCCTGCCCGCCTACTGCACCTCGATGGGACGGGTTTTGCTGTCGGGCCTGGCGCCCGAGGTGCTGCGTGAACGGCTGTCGAAGATGGCGCTGCTGAAAATCACGCCGGCAACCAAGGTCGATATCGACGTCTTGATGGAAGAGATTGCGCAAGTGCGGCGCCAGGGCTGGTGCCTGGTGCAGGAAGAGCTGGAGCAAGGCTTGATCGCCCTGGCCGCGCCCGTGTTCGACCGGGCCGGCAAGGTGGTGGCGGCGATCAACGTCAGCGGCCAGACGGCGGGGCCATCCGTGGCGCATCTGCTGGAACACAGCTTGCCGAAACTGCTCGATACGGCAAGCCGGGTCAGCGCCCTGGTGCGGGTGCAGCAGTGATTATTTGTTGAACTTGGCGCACGGGTCGGGGCGCGGCTGCGCCGGCATCGTTTGCGTCAGGTCAAACGTGCCCTTGAAACCGCTGCTACCCTGTTCCAGGTAGCCGATGCTGCGCAGGTTCAGTTGCGGGTCGGCCAGCTTCAGCCAGCGCGGCACGCCGATATCCTTGCGCACATGCGCGTTGCCGGCGATCAGCACCACGTCGCGCGGCGCCTGGTCGCGGATCAGCTTGGCCATCCAGATATCACGCGCCACTTGCGCGTTGACGACGCCACCCACCATCATGTCGGGCAGCATATTGCAGCGGGCCGCCTGGACTTCCTTCTGTTGCCCATCCAAAATGTCTGCCGGCACGGGCGTAGCCAGGTAGGTGGCCACCATGGCGGGCGGCATGGACCACTGGATGCCGTCGCGCACGATGCGCGAGGCATCGGCCGGCGACAGGTTGCCGGCGACCAGGGTCAGCTGGTAGCTGATGACGAGGTCCAGCACCGGGCGGTACAAGCTCCAGTCCCAGCGCGGCTGTTCCATCACGCGGATGATGCAATCGGGGTCGGCGCAATCGCGCGCGGCACGCGTCAGCAAGTCCTGGTTGTCGCGGTCGAACTGTTCCATGACAATCACGGGACGCCAGCCGGCCACCAGGCGGCGGCGCAATTCCTCCACCCGCAGGCGCTGGCCTTGCGCATTGTCATGGACTTCACCGAGCAGCAGCACTTGCGGATTGGGCAAGGTGTCGGCCACGGGCGCGGGAGCGGGCGGCGCTGACTTCTTCAGCAAGCTGCCGCAGGCGGCCAGGGCCAGCACGCTGCACAGCAGGGCGGCGCGTGCGCCGGCGCGGAAAATCACGGTTGTCATGTAAGCGGTATCCAAAGTGGCGATGCGCCAGATTGTACCGTCTCAGGCCGGCGCGGGCAGCTTGCGGCGCTCCAGCACTTCAAACACGGCCATACCGGCCAGCATCGCGCCCACAAACAGCCACGCCTTCGGCTGGCCCGCCAGCAGGGAGACAAGAGCGGGACCGGGACAAAAACCGGCGATGCCCCAGCCCGCGCCAAAGGCCAGGCTGCCCAGCAGCAAGCGCCGGTCGATGCGCCGCGATGCCGGCAATTGCATGGGTACACCCAACAGCGACCTGGTGCGCCGCCGCGCCAGCCAGAAGGCGGGCAAGGCCACGCCGATGGCGCCGCCCATCACCAGCGCCAGCGACGGGTCCCAGGCGCCGGCCAGATCGAGGAAAGCGAGCACCTTGGCCGGGTTGCTCATGCCGGAGACGATCAGGCCCAGACCAAAGACGAGGCCGCTCAACAGGGAAAGAATCAGCTTGCTCATAAGTGTCGCAACAGATAGACGGTGAGAAAACCTGCCGCCATGAAGGCGCAAGTGGCCGCCAGCGAACGCGCAGACAGGCGCGACAGGCCGCACACGCCGTGGCCGCTGGTGCAGCCGGCGCCATAGCGCACACCCACGCCCACCAGCAGGCCCGCCACGATCAGGGCCGGCGTGCCCGCGTCGATCTGTACGGGCGGCAAGGCTTGCCACAGCTGGTACAGCAGGGGCGTGCCGATCAGGCCGGCAAGAAAGGCGATGCGCCAGCCCAGGTCGCCGCTGCGCGGGCGCAGCAAGCCGCCGACAATGCCGCTGATGCCGGCGATGCGGCCATTGAACAGAATCAGCAGGGCCGCCGCCAGACCGATCAGCATGCCGCCGGCCAGCGAGGCCCACGGCGTGAAGTGCTGCCAGGCTATGTTCATGGCAGTATCAGTCCGCTTCGTCGTTGAAGGTGGGGCGCGGCGCGCAAAATTGCGCGTACAGCACTTGCAGCACGGCCAGCACGGGCGCGCTGGCGACGCGGTAATAAATCTGCTTGCCGTCGCGCCGCGTGGCCACCAGCATCTCTTCGCGCAGCACGCCCAGCTGCTGCGACAGGGTCGGCTGGCCGATGCCCACTTTCTGTTCGAGGTCGCTGACGCAATGCTCGCCCTGCGACAGCTGGCACAGCAGCATCAAACGGTCGGCATTGCCCATGGCCTTGAGCAGCGAGCTGGCCTTGTAGGCCGAGCCACGCATGGCGTCGAGGTTGTATTCGGCATGTTGTGTTGCAACTGTCTCCATCTTGCCCTCCCACAGGCGGTCATATTGAACATCGTGCGATAAACAATATACTAATCAATATATTGTTTTCGTGCTGGCGATTCGCACAAAAAAACAACAGTGTTTTTCAGCGATAGCGTGCTCATGCCAAGTGTGCGGCAGCGATAGCCTGCGCGCTATCAAAATGATAAATATTCGTAATTTAATGCAAATATACGTAGCAAAATTGACACGATTTGTGCTGTAATAAGGCCTCATCAGAAAAATCGTGATACGCCCCCGTACAGGCGAATTGTCCGTCCAGGCGCAGGCCGGTTTCGGCCGCACCGCACGGTGAACCAGGGAGTCAAAGATGAAGATACTTGAGCCGCTATGCATGGCCATGCTGGCGCTGTCGGCGTGTGCCGGCAATGTGGCGGCCAGCGATAGTTCCCCGCCCACGGCACGCGCGCCTGTCGTGAGCGACGACAGTCTCGGTTTCACCAGCACGGCGGACAATCCCGGCTGGGAAACACCGGACTTGCCGTATGCGCGCCTGCTGGCGCAGGACTCTACGCTCAATGCCACCCCGCGCTGGCGCAGCGCCGGTGCGCGCCAGGGCGCACTGCCGCCGCCCGCGGCCACCATCCCGGCGGTACAGCACGCGAACGTGCCGCCGCCCGTGCCCGAAGCGAGCATGGTCTCGATGTTGCTGGTGGGACTGGGCTTGCTGGCCTTTAGCATGCACGGTGAAAAACAGGAAAAATTCGATAGCTGAGCTTATTTCGGCGGCCGATGCCGCTGCCTTAAAAAAATTCCGCCTTGCGCGGAATTTTTTTGGCCACGTCAATCGTCCGGCCTCACTTGTCCAGCAAGCGGCAGACTCTTTCGATATTCCCCACAGGAATGCCTGATTTCAGAGCGCGCGCGATGCAGGCCGCCTTGTCCGTGCCCGAGGCGGAAATGAGCACGAAGGCCGTGCCCAGGGCGCTGACGGCAAGCAGCAGGATCAGCACACCTTTGACGATATCCCAGTTCATGGCGTCTCGATGGTAGACATCAGTGCTCCTTGGCAGATGTGGCTGCCGCCTCGGGCCCGTTCAGCAGCGCCTGTAATTTTTGCATGGTGGCCCAGTTGCGCGAGGTGACGCCATCGCCCAGCAGCACACCGAGCGCCGCCACCACCTTGCTGGCCAGCACGCCATCGGGACACCAGGCATACGCGGCCCATTGGCCCAGCGCCAGCGCTTCCGGCTGCCACGGCCGCTGCAGCAAGGGCGCCAGGCGCTGCATGTCGGCCGGATTGTTCAGCACCAGGGTCAGCAGACGGGCCGCATCGGCCGCAGGCGCCAACGTGTTTTGTTCGATCAGTTCGGCAAACTGGCTGGCAGACAGCACCGTCACCCTGGCCGCCACGCCCAGTTTCAGCACCAGCGCTTCCTCGATGCGGGCAGCGGCGTCGGCCGGCGCGACCTTGCCGCCGTCATACACGACGTTACCGCTGTTGAGCACGGTGCGCACCTGCGCAAAACCCAGGTCGCCCAGCAGCTTGCGCAAGTCGGCCATGGCCACGCGCTTGGCGCGGCCCACATTGATGCCGCGCAAAAGCGCCACTTGCTGACTGTTTTCCATCTGTGCCATGTCTTGTCTCCTTGCCTATGCCTGGCCGGCCGGAACGCTGGCGGCGCCTTCCGGCAATGGCGTCACCTTGGGCAGGCGCAGCAGGAACGTCGCGCCCTGCCCCAAGGTGCTGCTGACCGTGATGGTGCCGCCAAACTGCTTGGCAATCAAGTTGAATACGATATTCAAGCCCAGGCCCGTGCCGCCCTGTCCCCGCCGCGTGGTGACAAACGGATCGAACACGCGGTCGAGCATGTCGGGCGCGATGCCGCGGCCGTTGTCGCGCACCTGCATGGCGATCCAGTCCTTGTCGCCATGCACGCCGATATGGATATGGCCGTCCGTGTCCGCATCAAAGGCGTGCTCGACGCAGTTCAGGACCAGGTTGGTCAGCACCTGCGCCAGCGCGCCCGGATAACTGTCGAGCATGATGCCGGGCGGGCAATCGATATCGATGCGGATGCGCGTCTTTTTCAGGGTCGGCTGCAGGCTCGAGATCACCTCGCCAATATAGTCGCGCAATTCAAACAAACGGCGCGCCTCGCTGACCTGGTCGACGGCGATCTGCTTGAAACTGTGGATCAGGTGCGCGGCGCGGTAGGCATTGTTCATGATCAGGCGCGCGCTTTCGCCGGCCGTTTCCAGGTAGCGCACGATATCGGTCTTCTTCACGCTGCCGCCGGCCACCGCCGCGCTGATCTCATCGGTCGCTTCCTTCAGCACCGAGGCGCTGGTCAGCGCGATGCCGACCGGGGTATTGATTTCATGCGCCACGCCGGCCACCAGGCTGCCCAGCGAGGCCAGGCGTTCCGACTGCAGCAACGATTCCTGCGCGCGGCGCAGCTCGTCCATGGCCTGCGCCGTTGCCTGCTGCGAGCGGCGCGCCATGTCTTCCGCCTCGCGGCTGCCCTCGATGATGGACTTGAGCTTGCGCTGCACGGCATTGAAGCCGCGGATCACGTCGCCCAGTTCGTCGCGCCGGTTTTCCGGCAGCTCTTCAACCTCGTCGCTGCCGCGCGTGGCCAGGTCGAACAAGCCGTCGCGCAACTGTTTCAAGGGACCGAAGACGATGCGCAGGCTCAGCGCCAGGGCGCCCACCAAAATGATGTCAAGCAGCAACACTTCCAGCACCTTGCGCCGCACTTCGCCGCGCAGGGCCGCATCGATCTGGGCGCGGCTGAAATTGACGATGACCTTGCCGACGATCACGGGCTTGCCGCCCGTGGCCGCGGCCACGGCGTCGCGGAACACCAGCGGTGCCTCGACGGGCGTGCCGCCCATGGCCACGTCGGCGCTCAAGGGCACCAGGGTGCCGGCCGCGTCGCGCACTTCGCCCGCGAACAGGCCGACGGAAGCGTCGTAGACGCGGATGCCAACCAGTTCCGGCGGCAGCATTTCGGCTGCGACGATGCTGTCAACCTTGGATTTGTCGAGGTCCCACAGGGCCGAAGGCAAGCTCGTCTGCAAGCGCGTCAGCACGCCGCTGCGCAAGCGCGCGCTGCCCGATTCGAGTTCCTGGCTCAGTGTATATTGGGTATAGGTACCCGAAATGCCCAGCACCAGGGTGACGATCACGACAAAAAGCAGGGTCAGCCGGACTTGGATACTCACCATCGATCAATACTCCCCGTGCCAGGCCGCCAGCCCGCGGCGCGGGCGCACAGACGTCAGCGGACAACAGCCTGAATCAAATGTACGGTATGACATACTTATTGGCAAGATTTACAGCAATGCCGTTTTCCTCAGGGCCTTGATACAGGTTGAGACATTGCGTCATGGCAATGGTAATATCCCGCAATCATCTAAGGAGTCGTCATGGCGGTCATGCATCAACATCTACCCCTGGAACAAGTTCGTCCTGGCATGGTCTTGTCGGATGTCTTGCTCGATGCGCATGGACAAGTGCTGTTGCCGCAAGGTGCGGTACTCACGGAAAACATGCTGGCCCTGATGCCGCGCCACAACATCGACATGCTGCCGATCCAGGCGCCGCCACCGTCACCGGAAGAAATCGCCGCGCAACAGGCGGCCGACAGCGAACGGCTGGCTTACCTGTTCCGCAAGCATGACCCCGAGGATCCCTTGGACGCGGCCACCACCTTGCTGCGCGGCTATGTCACGGCTTACCGCCTGGGCACGGGAGAGGCCGCATGAGCACCCAGCTGACGCTCGACGACATCGTCGCCCACCTCGATGATCTGCCCTCGCTGCCCGCCGTCGTGATGGAACTGCTCAACAGCATCGACCAGGAAGACGTCGATATTTCCGTGCTGGCCAAAAAAGTGTCGTACGACCAGGCGCTGACGGCAAAAACCCTGCGCCTGGCCAACTCCTCGCAATATGGCTTGCAAGTCAAAGCCACCACCATCCAGCAGGCGATTACTTACCTGGGCTTCCAGACGACGCGCAGCCTGATCACGTCGGCCGCCATCACGGGTTGCTTCCCGGAAGGACGCTGCCCCGGTTTCGACGACAAGGCTTTCTGGCGCCATTCGGTGGCCACGGCCGCTTGCGCCAAGGTGCTGGCGCGGCAGATCCGCTTCAACCAGGACTACGCCTTCACGGCCGGCCTGCTGCACAACATCGGCCGCCTGGTGCTGGTCAGCAGCTTTCCCGCGCACTACGCGCAAGTCATCGCGCACCAGGCGGCGCACGATTGCAGCCTGCTCGAAGCGGAGCAGACCGTGCTGGGCGTGGACCACGTGCAGGCGGGCGTGGCGCTGGCCGAGCACTGGAATTTTTCCGACACCATGCGTCTGGCGCTGGGCAACTACCTGCAGCCGGAAACGCCGGGAGCAGGCTTCCTCGCATCGCTGATCCACGTGGCCAATGCGATTGTGTGCGCGCTCGACCTGGCGCAGGCGGGCGACGACATGGTGCCGCGCGTCTCGCCGGTGGCCTGGGATGCGCTGGGCCTGGGCGAAGACACGTATCTGCAGCTGTTCCGCGAAACGGAGCTGCGCTACGATGAAATCACCTCGGCGCTGCTGAGCTAAACACTGGCGCAAACGCAAACGGCTCTCGCTGCGAGGCGAAAGCCGTTAGGGGTATTACGGTACGTCCATGCTGCCCGGTCCACGCCAGCCTGTTGCCGCCAGCAGCTATGCAAGCGGCACAGTCAGCGTACAACCGCCACATCAGTGCGCGTAATTCGATTCTTGCGCATCGCCGCGGTCTTCCGCTTTTGGACGGCCCTGGGCGTCGGACAAACGATACTTGGTGCGGCGGTCGCCCATCAGGTCGCGCAGGTCACGGATGCTCATGCCCGTCACTTCGTGCATGCGGATCAGCAGCGAGGCGCCGACCGGCAAGCGGTGGTGGCGGATCTTGCTGATGACGGGTGGCGCCACTTCCAGCAGACGCGACAGGGCTGCATCGTTTTTCAGCTGCATCTTGCTCAGCAGAATATCCAGCAGGTGGTTCGGGTTGTAACTCTCTTGCGATGCTAATGCATGATGTGCCATGATTTTTCCTCGTCTGGTGAATGTAGAAAATAATGCCGATTCGAACTTAAGGCTGGCTTAGAGTGTTTAATTAAATAAACGTCTTTCCATCGGATTCAGCCTCCCCTCCTTATCGCACTGCCTGCACAGGACCTGCACAGCCACGCCCAGCCATGGTACGCAGCTTGCCGCGTGAGTAAAGACACTAAAAGCACGTGCAATTCTCTGAAATGAATTGCATATAAGACAATATACTAGCCCAATCACGCAGCATCTGCGCCTCGCGCAAACTTCCTGATTGTTAAATATCAATCAAGCTGCTGGTTGGCTTGGCAACGATGCTATTTCAACACATTAGGATGCCAGCGGGCGCACACAAGGCTTTGCAGCAACTTGTTACAAATCAATGGTGTCGCACGGCAATAAATGCTTTTAGGCATTACTGAAAATGGGCGCATATGCAGGCGGCAACCTTGTCGGCAAGGTAAGTACAACATGGCCCGCCCCGGCGATTTACGCTAAACTATGGCCTGAACTTGCAGCGAGCCTGCCACCGGGCAGCCAGAGGCGCCCGGCCGGTCATCCACCGCGCCCGACCCTGAGCGGCCCCCTGCGCTGCAGCATCCTGCCCAACCCTCTTGTTTGCCGCCACACTTACCGATAAGCGCCCGACGCCATGCAGAAAAAAGTATTCATTAAAACCTTCGGCTGCCAGATGAACGAGTACGACTCGGACAAGATGGCCGACGTGCTGGGCGCCTCCGATGGCCTGGTGCGCACCGACACGCCGGAAGATGCCGATGTGATCCTGCTCAATACCTGCTCCGTGCGCGAAAAGGCGCAGGAAAAAGTGTTTTCCGACCTGGGCCGTCTGCGCGAGCTGAAACTGGCCAAGCCGCATCTCTTGATCGGGGTAGGCGGCTGCGTGGCGTCGCAGGAAGGCGACGCCATCGTCAAGCGCGCGCCGTATGTCGACATGGTCTTCGGCCCGCAAACCCTGCACCGCCTGCCGCAGATGATCGAGTTGCGCCGCGCCAGCGGCGCCTCGCAAGTGGACATCAGCTTCCCGGAAATCGAAAAGTTCGACCACATGCCGCCGGCCAAGGTGGAAGGCGCTTCGGCGTTCGTCTCCATCATGGAAGGCTGCAGCAAATATTGCAGCTACTGCGTCGTGCCCTACACGCGCGGCGAGGAAGTGTCGCGCCGCTTCGAGGACGTGCTGACGGAAGTGGCTGGCCTGGCCGCCCAGGGCGTCAAGGAAATCACGCTGCTGGGGCAAAACGTGAACGCCTACCGGGGCGCGATGGAAGGCGGAGACATCGCCGACTTCGCCCTGCTGCTCGAATACGTGGCCGACATTCCCGGCATCGAGCGCATGCGCTTCGTCACCAGCCACCCGAAGGAATTCACGCAGCGCCTGATCGACGCCTACGCGAAGATCCCGCAACTGGTCGACCATTTATATCTGCCGGCGCAGCACGGTTCCGACAAGATCCTCGGCGCCATGAAGCGCGGCTACACGGGCCTCGAATACAAGTCCATCATCCGCCGCATCCGCGCCGTGCGCCCGAACATGGCCATTTCGTCGGACTTCATCGTGGGTTTCCCCGGCGAGACGCAGGCCGACTTCGATGCCATGATGAAGCTGATCGCGGACGTGGGCTTTGACAACAGCTACAGCTTCATCTTCAGCAAACGCCCCGGCACGCCGGCCGCCAGCCTGGAAGACGATACGCCGCATGAAGTCAAGCTGGCGCGCTTGCAGCAGCTGCAAGCCGCCATCGACGCCAACACGCGCAAGTACAGCCTGGCCATGGTGGGCACCGTGCAAACCATCCTCGTCGAAGGCCGCTCGAAGAAGGACACCAATGACAGTGAACTGCAAGGCCGCACGGAAAACAACCGCGTGGTCAACTTCGACGCCGGCCCCGACGGTTTGCAATTGATCGGCCAGCTGGTCGACGTGCGCATCACCGAAAGCCATTCCTACACCCTGCGCGGCGAACTCGTCGCCAGCGCACCCGCATTGAAAAGAGCCAGTTGAAAACCAAAGCCCCGATACAGCCGCATTACTTCATCCCCGAGCCGCTCGACAACACGCGCCTGGCGCACCTGTGCGGCCCCCTCGATGAAAACCTGCGCCAGATTTCCGCCGCCCTCGACGTGACGATTTTCCGCCGCGGCGAGAAATTCATCGTCGGCGGCAGCAATGCCGAACGCGCCGTGGAAATCCTGGAACAGTTCTACGCCATCGCCAACAAGGTCGTGCCGCTGGAAGAAGTGCAACTGGCCCTGGTGGAGCAGCGCGCGGGCCTGTCCGCCGCCTCGGAACACCACGCCAACGCACCCGCCAGCACCTTCGTCGAGCCGGACATCGCCAGCCCCGTGCTGAAAACGCGGCGCTCCGACCTGCGCGGGCGCACGCCGCACCAGATCGCGTATTTGCGCGACATCCTCGAACACGACATCAGCTTCGGCGTCGGTCCGGCCGGCACGGGTAAAACCTATCTGGCCGTCGCCTGCGCCGTCGATGCGCTCGAGCGCGACGCCGTCAAGCGCATCATCCTGACGCGCCCCGCCGTCGAAGCGGGCGAGCGCCTGGGCTTCCTGCCGGGCGACCTGGCGCAAAAGGTCGACCCGTATCTGCGTCCCCTGTACGACGCGCTGTACGATCTGCTGGGCTTTGACCGCACGCAAAAGCTGTTTGAAAAACAGGTGATCGAGATCGCCCCGCTGGCCTACATGCGCGGGCGCACCCTGAACCACGCCTTCGTCATCCTCGATGAGGCGCAAAACACCACCGTCGAACAGATGAAGATGTTCTTGACGCGCATCGGCTTTGGCAGCAAGGCCGTGGTGACGGGCGACGTGACGCAAGTCGACCTGCACAAGAGCCAGACGAGCGGCCTGATCGACGCCGTGCATGTGCTGAAAGATGTGCGCGGCATCGGCTTCACGCAATTTAACAGCACCGACGTGGTGCGCCACCCGCTCGTCGCGCGCATCGTCGACGCGTATGAAACGGCGCAGGCGGCCAACGCCGACGCCGCCCACTTGCCCTCCTTATTGAAACCAGCTGCCGCCAAAAATGTCCGAAAAAAATAAACTGTCCTTGTCCGTGCAATACCCGGACACCCGCCTGGAAACCGTCATCACGCGCCCGAAAGTGCGCCGCTGGGTCAAGGCGGCCCTGTTCGCGCCCGCCGAATTCACGATCCGCTTCGTCGACGCGGAAGAAGGCCGCACCCTGAACCGCGACTACCGCGAAAAGGACTACGCCACCAATGTGCTGACCTTCGCCTACAACGAAGGCGAAGAACTGGCAGAGGATGAGCCGACGCGCGCCGACATCATCCTGTGCACGGACGTGCTGGAAAAGGAAGCGCAAGAACAAAAGAAAAGCGTGGAAGAGCACACGGCCCATTTGATCGTGCACGGCGTGCTGCATGCGCAGGGCTACGACCACATGGATGACGAGGAAGCGACCGAGATGGAGGGCCTGGAAACGGAAATCCTCGCCAGGTTGGGGATTGCCGATCCCTACGCCGAGCAAAAATAACCCGCGTAGGTCGGGTTAGGCGGTACGCCGTAACCCGACACATGCTTGCGTCACCGTGATGCCAGCGGCACAGCGTCAGATTACGCTGCGCTAATCTGACCTACGTCTGAGCTACGCCCATCCGGTGCACATGCCACAATAGCGCCATCAACCACACACGCAACAAGGACACACAATGGGAACCTGGGCCACCGACGCCTTCGGCAACGACTACGCCATGGATTGGGCGCAGGATTTGCACGAATATAAAACCCTGGAACTGGTCGAGACGACGCTCGACAACGTCATCGACAGCCAGGAAGCGGAACTCGAGGCGCCGTTCGCCGCCGAGGCGCTGGCCGCGCTGGAAGTGATCGCGCGCCTGCAGGGCCAGCCTGGCGAGGGCGAGGACGATCCGGCCACCGCGGAAGTAGACGAATGGGTGGCCGCCTGCAAGAAGAAAGTCACGCCGCCGCTGCTGGAAAAAGCGCGCCTGGCCTTCGAGCGCATCACGGCCGAATCGTCGGAACTGCGCCAGCTGTGGCAGGACAGCGAGCATTTCGCCGACTGGCAGGCCGACGTGGCGGCCTTGCGCACGCGCGTGCTGGGCCAGGAAGCGGCCTGAAAGATCGCGCAACGGCGCACTTCAACGTATTAAATTTGCATCAAAAGCGGGGAAATCCGGTATGGCCCCACTTTTGGTGTATCCTATATCCCTTCGCAACAACGGCTCACGCCTCCTATGCCCGAGCACCCTAGTGGCGTCAGAACTGACGTCAAGCCCCACCGGTCACTGTTTGAACGCCTGACCGCACTCATTTCCCCCGAGCCAGAGAACCGTGCAGAATTGCTCGAAGTTCTACACGATGCGCATGAACGCAAGCTGATCGACGCCGACGCCCTGTCGATGATCGAAGGCGTGTTCCAGGTATCGGATCTCTGCGCGCGCGACATCATGATTCCCCGTTCGCAAATGGATGTCATCGACATCAGCAAGCCGATCGAGGAATGGATGCCGGAAGTCCTGTCGACCGCCCACTCGCGCTTCCCCGCGATCGAAGGCGAGCGCGACAAGGTCATCGGCATCCTGCTGGCGAAAGACTTGCTGCGTTATTACGCAGAAGAAACTTTCGACGTGCGCGACATGCTGCGCCCCGCCATCTTCATCCCCGAATCGAAACGCCTGAATGTGCTGCTGCGCGATTTCCGCGCCAACCACAATCACATGGCCATCGTCGTCGATGAATACAGCGGCGTCGCCGGCCTGATCACCATCGAAGACGTGCTGGAACAGATCGTCGGCGACATCGAGGACGAATACGACTTCGACGAAGCCGAGGACAATATCCTCTCGCTCAAGGAAGGCCAGTTCGGTCCCCGCTGGCGTGTCAAGGCGCTGACCGAGATCGAACAGTTCAACGAGGAAGTGGGCAGCCACCTGGTCGACGACGACGTCGACACCATCGGCGGCCTCGTCTCGAAGTACCTGGGCCGCATGGCGCACAAGGGCGATATTTTCGACCTGGGCAATCTGCGCTTCGAGGTGCTGCGCGCCGATGCGCGCCAGGTGCACGTGCTGCTGGTCGAGCGCCTGCCCAACGTGCCGGAACTGGAACTCTGACATGCGCGTGCTGTAAATGCGTTTCAGACGCGTCGATCCCAACGCCCCCGCCAAACCGCCCCGCAGCACGTGGGCGCGCATGCTGACTGCCGCCATCGCTGGCGCCGTCGCGGTGCTGGCGTTCGCCCCTTTCGGCTACTGGCCGCTGCAAATCCTCAGCCTGAGCGTGCTGTTCTACCAGGTGCTGCGCGCATCGAACGTCAAGGCCGGCGCGCTGATCGGCTGGGCCTATGGCTTTGGCTGGTGCGCGGCCGGCACGCACTGGCTGTATATCTCCATGCACCGCTATGGCGACATGGCCGCGCCGATCGCCGCCATCGCCGTGGCCCTGCTGGCCCTCCTGATGGCCATTTACGTGGCCCTGGCCATGGGCGCGGCCGCCTGGCTGCGCCAGCGCTGGGTGCTGTCCCTGCCCGCCATGACCTTGCTGGTATTGCCCGCCACCTGGACCCTGTTCGAATGGACGCGCGGCTGGCTGTTTACGGGTTTCCCGTGGCTGGCCACCGGTTACGCCCACAATGCCAGCCCGCTGGCCGGCTTTGCCCCCATCGTCGGCGCGTATGGCCTGGGCTGGCTGGCGGCGCTGTCGGCCGGCGCTCTGCTGCTGCTCACACACCGCACGCGCTGGTTTGCGCTGGGCGGCGTCATCGCGCTGTACGCGGCCGGCATCGGCCTGCAGTACGTGGCCTGGACGCACCCGGTCGGACGCCCGATCACGGTGCGTCTGTTGCAGGGCAACGTGCCGCAGCAGCAGAAATTCGACCCCGGCTTCGTGCTGGGCGCCCTGCAGATGTACCAGAGCGCCATCACCAGCGCGCCGGCCGACCTGATCGCCACGCCGGAAACGGCCGTTACCGTGCTGCCGCACCAGCTGCCGCCCGGCTATCTGGATAGCCTGGCGACGTATTCGCAGCAGACGGGCAGCACGATTTTGCTCGGCATGCCCGTGCTCGACGAGCAGCAGCGCTTCTACAATGCGGCCGTGGGGATCACGCCCAACGGCACGCCAGGCCCCTACTACCAGTACCGCAAGCACCACCTGGTGCCGTTCGGCGAATTCGTGCCGCCCGGCCTGCACTGGTTTGTCGCCATGATGGCCATCCCGCTGGGCGACATGGGCCGCGGCGCGGAAGTCCAGGCGCCTTTGCCCGTGCGCGACCAGCTGGTGCTGCCGAATATCTGCTACGAAGACTTGTTTGGCGAGGAAATCGCGGGCCAGCTGGCCAGCGCCCACCGCCATGGCAAGCAGTCGGCGTCCGTGCTGCTCAATATCTCGAACCTGGCCTGGTTTGGCGATTCGATCGCCATCCCGCAGCATCTGCAGATTTCGCAGATGCGCAGCCTGGAAACGGGCCGCCCGATGCTGCGCTCGACGAACACGGGCGCCACGGCCGTCATCGACGGCAAGGGCGTGGTGCAAAGCCTGCTGCCGCCGGAGCAGCAAGCCACCCTGGCGGCCAAGGTGCAAGGCATGGGCGGCATGACGCCATACATTCTGTACGGCAATAAACTGGTGCTGGCCCTGACTGCGCTGGCCCTGCTGACGGCCTTCCTGCTGTCGCGCGCCGCCCGCCGTGGCCGCGCCGCGCAGCAATAAGCGGCCGATATTGCCCGAAGAGTCACAGTGGGCCCGTAAAAACCGCTAAAATTAGCAAAACCCCGGCCCGGACGCGCTGCCAAGCATGCGTCCGGGCTTCAAGCAAACCTTAACAAAGCGCAGCCTCCCGCGCGGCGAACTCATACGATGCTCACATTTCAACAAATTATCCTGACCTTGCAAACCTATTGGGACAAGCAAGGTTGCGCCCTGCTCCAGCCTTACGACATGGAAGTCGGCGCCGGCACCTTCCACACCGGCACCTTCCTGCGCGCGATCGGCCCGGAACCGTGGCGCGCCGCGTATGTGCAGCCGTCGCGCCGCCCGAAAGATGGCCGCTATGGCGAAAACCCGAACCGCATGCAGCATTACTACCAGTACCAGGTGGTACTCAAGCCCGCGCCGGAAAACATCCTCGACCTGTATCTGGGTTCACTCGCCGCGCTGGGCCTGGACTTGAAGCAGAATGACGTGCGCTTCGTCGAAGACGACTGGGAAAGCCCAACCCTGGGCGCCTGGGGCCTGGGCTGGGAAGTCTGGCTGAACGGCATGGAAGTGACGCAATTTACCTACTTCCAGCAAGTGGGCGGCCTCGATTGCAAGCCCGTGCTGGGCGAGATCACCTATGGCATCGAACGCCTGGCCATGTACTTGCAAGGCGTGGAAAACGTGTATGACCTGGTGTGGACCGAGTGGGAAGAGAACGGGGTTACCAAGAAGCTGACCTACGGCGACGTCTTCCACCAGAACGAGGTGGAGCAATCGACCTACAACTTCGAGCACGCGAATACGGACCTGCTGTTCGAACAGTTCGGCAACTACGAAGCGGAAGCGAAGCGTTTGATCGAGCTGCAACTGACCCTGCCCGCCTACGAGAAAATCATGAAGGCTTCGCACAGCTTCAATATGTTAGATGCGCGTGGCGCCATCTCGGTGACGGAACGCGCCGCCTACATCGGCCGCGTGCGCACCCTGTCGCGCCTGGTGGCACAAGCGTATTACGACTCGCGCGAGCGCCTCGGTTTCCCGATGCTGCCCGCCGCAGACCAACCCGCCGCCGCTTGATCGCCTAGCTCATACACCGCCGTACCAGACAAGAACACCATGAACCAAACACTGCTCATCGAACTGCTGACCGAAGAACTGCCGCCGAAAGCGCTGGCCAAACTGGGCGCCGCCTTCACGGCCGGCATCGTCAACGGCCTGAAGGCGCGCGACTTCCTCGAAGCCGACAGCGTCGCCACCAGCTACGCCTCGCCGCGCCGCCTGGCCGTCTCCATCACCAACGTGCGCGAAGTCTCGCCCGACAAATCGATCCGCGAAAAAGTCCTGCCCGTCTCCGTGGCGCTGGACGCGAACGGCAACGGCACGCCGCCGCTGGCCAAGAAACTGGCCGCGCTGGGCTTCCCCGACCTGACGGTAGCCGAGCTGGAACGCGCCGCCGACGGCAAGGCTGAAAGCTTCTTCTACACGTACACGGCGCCAGGCAGCCAGCTCGCCACCGGCGCGCAGGCGGCATTGACGGAATCTTGCGCCAAGCTGCCGATTCCAAAGCTGATGAGCTATCAGCGCCCGGACGGCACCACCGTGCAATTCGTGCGCCCTGCCCACAGCCTGATCGCCCTGCACGGCATCAATATCCTGCCCCTGACCCTGCTGGGCCTCACGGCCGGCCGCACCACCCTGGGCCACCGCTTCCTGACCGACGGCGAGCCGATCACCATCGCGCACGCGGAAAACTACGCGCCATCGCTGATCCTCAACGCCAGCGTCATCGCCAGCAACGAGGAACGCAAGGAACGCATCCGCGCCCAGCTGCTGGACAAGGCCGGCGCCGACCAGGTGCTGATGCCCGAAGCGCTGCTCGACGAAGTCACGGCCCTGGTCGAATGGCCGGTCGTGTATGAGTGCCACTTCGAGGAAGAATTCCTGGCCGTGCCGCAGGAATGCCTGATCCTCACCATGCAGACGAACCAGAAGTATTTCGCGCTGACGGACAGCGAAGGCAAGCTGCGCTCGCGCTTTTTGATCGTCTCGAACATCGAGACGGACACGCCCGAGCACATCATCGGCGGCAACGAGCGCGTCGTGCGCCCGCGCCTGTCCGACGCCAAGTTCTTCTTCGAGCAAGACAAGAAGAAGACCCTGGCATCGCGTTTGCCGCTGCTGGCCAACGTCGTCTACCACAACAAGCTGGGCACGCAAGCGGCCCGCACAGAGCGCGTCAAGTCGCTGGCCGGCGCCATCGCCGCCAAGTTGGACTACGACGTGGCCCTGGCCGAACGCGGCGCCCTGCTGGCCAAGGCCGATCTGCTGACCGACATGGTGGGCGAATTCCCCGAGCTGCAAGGCATCATGGGCACCTACTACGCGCGCCATGACGGCGAGCCGGAAGAAGTGGCGCTGGCCGCCTCCGAACATTACCAGCCGCGCTTTGCCGGCGACAGCCTGCCAACCACCGGCACCGGCACCGCCGTGGCCCTGGCCGACAAGCTCGAAACCCTGGTCGGCATCTGGTCCATCGGCCTGGCTCCGACAGGCGACAAGGACCCGTTCGCGCTGCGCCGCCATGCGCTGGGAGTGCTGCGCATGCTGCTGGAAAAACGCTTGCCTTTGTCGATCCAGGGCTTGCTGGCGGATGCGGCCGCGCAGTTCGCAGCCGTTCCCGGATTCAAGGACCCCGTCGCGGATGTCACCACCTTCATGCTGGACCGCCTGCGCGGCATCCTGCGCGAGCGCGGCTTCTCGCCGAATGAAATCGAAGCCGTCGTGGCGCAAAACCCGGACCGCCTGGACGACATCGTGCAGCGCCTGGAGGCCGTGCAGGCGTTTGCCGCCCTGCCGGAAAGCGCCTCGCTGGCAGCGGCCAACAAGCGCATCACGAACATCCTGAAAAAGAACGAGGAAGCAGTGAGCCAGGTCGCCGCCGGCGGCGTCAACGTGGCGCTGCTGCAGGACGAAGCGGAGAAAAAACTCGCCGCCGCCGTCTCGCGCGTGCAGCCGGAAGTCGACGCGGCCTTCGCCAAGGGCGACTTCACCAGCACCCTGCAAACCCTGGCGCAGCTGCGCGACGATGTCGATGGCTTCTTCAATGACGTGATGGTGATGGCCGAGGATGTCGCCCTGCGCAACAACCGCCTGGCCTTGCTGTCGTCGCTGCATGGCATGATGAACCGCGTGGCCGACATTTCGAAGCTGGCGGCATAATGGGCACGCCGGCGCTGAAACTGATTATTCTCGACCGCGATGGTGTCATTAATCATGACTCGCCGGACTTCATCAAGTCGCCTGCCGAATGGCTGCCGATACCCGGTTCGCTCGAAGCGATCGCCCGCCTGAACCAGGCTGGCTATCGCGTGGTCATCGCCTCGAACCAGTCGGGCATCGCGCGCGAATATTTCGACATGACGGTGCTCAACGCGATCCACCAGAAGATGCACACCCTGGCGCAGCAGGTGGGCGCCGATATCGACGCCATCTTCTTTTGCCCGCACGCGGGCGCGGACAATTGCGACTGCCGCAAGCCGAAACCGGGCATGTTCCATGAAATTTCGCAGCGCTACAACACCAGCCTGAAAGGCGTGCCCACGGTCGGCGATTCGCTGCGCGACCTGCAGGCCGGTTTCATCAGCGGCTGCGTGCCCTACCTGGTATTGACGGGCAAGGGCGAAAAAACCAACGAAACGGGTGGCCTGCCGCCTGGCACCCAGGTCTTCGCCGACCTGGCCGCCGTCGTCAGCCACCTGCTCAAGGCGCCCGCGGCATCGGCGCCCGCCGTGGCATTGAGCATCTAATCTTCGGAGAACCGCATTGCGTAATATTTCCCTGTTCCTGCGATCCCTGCTGTTCATGATCATCATGATCGTGGCCACCATCGTCTGGGCCTGCGTGTGCTTTTTTGCCGCGCCATTGAGCTACAACAAGCGCTATTGGGTCACCTCGCGCTGGAACGTGTTTATCCTGTGGTGTGCCAAGGTCATTTGCGGCATCCGCTATGAAGTCAAGGGCGCCGAGAACTTCCCCGATGCGCCAGCCATCGTGCTGTCGAAACACCAGTCGGCCTGGGAAACCATCTTCTTGCTTCCCAGCCTGCCACGCCCGCTCGTGTATGTGTTCAAGAAGGAGATTTTGTACATCCCCTTCTTCGGCTGGGCCATGGCGCTGCTGCGCATGATCCCCATCGACCGCAAGCAGGGCAAACATGCGTTCAAGAGCGTCGTCGCGCATGGCAAACGACGCCTGGCCGATGGCCAATGGATTATCATGTTCCCTGAAGGGACCCGCATTCCCGTCGGCCAGGCGGGCAAGTACAAAAGCGGCGGCACGCGTCTGGCGATTGCCACGGGCGCCGTGGTGGTGCCGATTGCGCACAATTCAGGCGAGTGCTGGCCCAAGCAGTCATTCCTCAAACGCCCGGGACTGATCACCGTCTCGATAGGCAAACCGATTTCGCCGGAAGGGCAAACCCCGGACAGCATGATGCAACAGGTGGAAAATTGGATAGAATCAGAAATGCGCGTCATTTCGCCTCACGCCTACAACGCTGGCTAGACGGCATCAGCGCGGTCATCCAGGAGCCGACACTGCGCCAGCAGATGAAGACCATCAAGGTCGGCGACCAGCAACTGGATTTGTTCGCGCATGACGTCTCGACCAGCACTCCCCCGGCGGTGCGCCCCACGGCACCGCCAGCGCCGCCCGTGGAGGCCAAGCCTGTAGTTCACCTGGCGCCGCCACCGGCGCTTGTCACGCCTCCCGCGCGCCCTGTCCTTCCCTCCCCGCCACGTACCGCTGATGGCCCGCCATTGCGCCAGCTGCAGCTGGGCAGCCACCTCGTCGAATTCGCCCTGCGCCGTTCCACGCGCCGTTCCATCGGCTTCATGATCGACGATAACGGCTTGCGCGTGACGGCGCCCAAGCGCGTCACCCTGGCCGAAATCGACAACGCCATCCGCGCCAAGCAGAGCTGGATCGTCTCGAAACTGCTGGAGCGGGGCGAGCGCAAAGTGCAGCGCCAGCAGCGCCCGCCCGTGGCCTGGGTCGACGGCGCCGTCCTGCCTTACCTCGGTGGCGAGATCACCTTGCGATTGCACCAGGCACCGCGCCACCGCGCCAGCTTCCAGCGCGAGACGAATGAGCTGCACGTATGGGTCACGCCCACGGGCAGCGAGCAGCAATTGAAGGAAAAAGTGAAGGGCTGGTTCCAGCATGAAGCGCGCCAGCTGTTCGAGGCGCGCCTGGACGTGTATGCGGACAAGCTGGGCGTGCGCTACGATTCACTGTCGCTATCGTCGGCCGGCACGCGCTGGGGCAGCTGCACCATCGAGCGCAAGATCCGCCTGAACTGGCGTTTGATCCACTTCGCCCTGCCGCTGATCGACTACGTGGTGGCGCATGAACTGTCGCACCTGCTGGAAATGAACCACAGCCCCCGCTTCTGGGCCACCGTGGAGTCGATTTATCCCGATTACGATGGCGCCAAGCAGGCGCTTAGAAAACGCTCGCAGGAGCTGCCCGTTTTGTTCCAATGAGACGGCACTACCGCCTGCGCCGTAGGCATGGGATACTGGATGTTCCATCCTGCCCATTTCGTCCATGAATATTTTCAAGATGCTGTTTGGCGCCAAGGCTGCCGCCGCGCCAGCAAGCCAACCACTGCCTGCAGCGCCCAGTGACCAGCCCTCGCTGGAAGATGAACTGAACCATTATTCCGGCTATGAACGACAGGCCGCGCTGGAACGCTGTGCCGCTCTGGACAGGACAGACCTACTGCCCTTGGTCATCGTGCGCCTCAATGACTGGGTGCCTGCCGTGCGCGATGCAGCGCGTGTCACCATGCAGCACCTATTGCCACTGGCGCCAGTCCCCCAGTTATTGCAGATACTACCGAACGTTCTGCGCCTGCGTGAAATGAGCAGGAGCGACCATGCGGACTGGCTGCAGCACTTTGAACGCACCGTACTTGAACTGCTGAGCGTGCAAGACTTGCTCGATGGCGTCTGTGGCAAGAACGTCCATGTCGCCAGGAGCTGCTTCTACATGCTGCACCAGTACGGTCTGGGCGATCGAGCACAATACATCGGTATGGCGCTCGCCACGCGCGGAGATACGGTACTGGCAACGCAAGCGCTACGGCTGTGCGCCAGCACCGCACCCGACGTACAAACGGCGCTATACCTCAAAGCGATGTCGTCGCCTTTCGGCCGGATACGTACCAGTGCGTTATTGTCGCTGACGCAAGCGCCTGGCGGCCAGGATATGCGCGCGCTGGCGTTGACAAGCCTGTTGGATGCCCAAGCGTCGGTACGCTACCTGGCCGTCGCCTGCCTTCAAACAATGGGAGAGGATGCACGCATCAGCTACCGCGCCATTCTGGCCAATCCGGCATCGAACACGCAGGCCATTCGTGTCAGCCTGCTGTCGCTGGGCAGCCTGCGCGCGCCAGAAGATCTTGAGCTGATTCGTGCCTTTACGCAGTCAACGCCGCCATCCGTGCGCCTGGCGGCCTACAACGCCTGGTTCAAGGCGGCGCCATCCGATAAAGACGAGATCGCCCTGCAAGCTGCAGGCGACGTAGCGCCAGGCATGCAGAAATTTGCCTGCCAAATGGTATCGCGTCAGGGTGCGTTCATTCCCTTCGCCACACTGCGCCCCTTGCTGGAAGCGAGGGGTGAGCATTATCTGCTACTACGCTACGCTTCCGGCAACAAGTGGCAATGGCTCGCGACCATCGCGCACCTGGCCCTGGCGCACGCACCACACGGGCCACCCCAGACGTACCTGGACCATGAACTGCTGCGTTGGATCAGGGATGCTCACCGCATTACCGGTGAGCCGAATGGTCAACAGCATGACCTTCTGTCACAAGAGTACGCACAAGCAGCGCTGCGCGCGCTGTTGACAGTGCACGACGAGCAATACAGCACGTTGCTCACGCATGAACTGGCACTGCATCAGTTGACTCCTGCCAAGACCCCGCAGCACTAAACTATCGCAGCAAAGGTTGGACGGCAGCGATAGTGCGCGGCGTGGCGCCCCGGTGCTGCGCCGCAAACGCCAGCGCCTTTTGGCCCATCGACGCCAAGCGCGCCGGATCCTGCAGCAAAGCCGACGCCTGCGCCATCAGCGCATCGGCATCCGCCACCAGCGCGGCGCCGCCGGCGGCGATCGCCTGCTCGGTGACCAGCGCGAAATTGAAGGTGTGCGGGCCGATCAGCACAGGCTTGCCCAGGGCCGCCGGCTCGATCAGGTTTTGTCCGCCCAGCGGTAGCAGGCTGCCGCCCACAAAAGCGCAATCGCAGGCCGCGTAATACGCAAACATCTCGCCCATTGAATCGCCCAGCAGCACCTGCGTGCCCGCAGCGACGGCATCGCCCTGCGCCAGGCCGGACCTGCGCTGCACGGCCAGGCCCTGCGCCGATATCAATTTTTCCACCTCGTCGAAACGCTGCGGATGGCGCGGCACGATCAGCAGCAACGCATTCGCAGGCAAGCTGGCACGGGTATAGGCATCGAGAATCAGCTGCTCTTCCCCTTCGCGCGTGCTGGCGCATAGCAGCACGGGGCGCGGGTGGGACGATGCATCGATGGCGCCGCGCAGCCATGCCCCCGTCGCCAGCGCCGCCTCGGGCACGACGACGTCGAACTTGATGCTGCCCGTGACGACGACTTCCCGCACGCCCAGCTGGCGCACGCGATCGGCGTCGTCCTGCGTCTGCGCCGCCACCAGGGTGATGCCGCGCGCCGCATCGGCAATGAGTTTGCCCAGTCGCTGCGCCTTGCCCAGCGAGCGCTGCGACAGGCGCGCATTGGCCAGCACCACGGGCACTTTGTAGCGATTGCATTGGTGGATCAGATTCGGCCACACTTCCGTCTCCATCAGGATGCAGATGCGCGGTGCGAAATGGCGGATGAAACGGGCCGGCATGGCGCCCGTGTCATACGGCAGATAGCTTTGCACGAGGCGCGCGCCGTGTTTGGCGAACAGGGATTTGCCCGTGGCGCGCCCCGTCGGCGTCATGTGCGTGAGGACGATGCGGCACGCGGGCCAGGCGGCCAGCAGCGCATCGATCAGCGGCTCGGCCGCACGCGTCTCGCCGACGGAGACGGCGTGCAGCCAGATGGTGTCAGGAAGAGGTGCCGGCTGGCGGCCGTAACAGCCCAGGCGCTCGCCCCAGTGCTGGCGGTAGCCGGGTTCCTGGCGTCCGCGCAGCCACAGCCGCGCCAGCACCAGGGGCAAGGCCAGCCACCAGGCGAGGGTATAAAGAAGTCGCATGTTTATTGAATGTTAAAGTCAGGCGGGAGGATAGTCGGCCAGCAGGCGCCGCGCCGCGGCCAGCACTTCCGGCACGCCGGGCGGCGCGCCTTTGTCGCCCAGGTTGATGATTTTCGGCGACCAGTTGCCTTCCGTTTTCCACAGCGGCGAATCGGCATAGATTTCCACCGTAGGACGCACGAAGGCGGCGGCGATATGCGTCAGGCCCGTGTCAACGCCGACCACCAGCGCCGCGTGGCGCGCCAGCAGGGTGGCGTCGCCCATCGACAGTTTCGGCAGCACGCGCGCGTTGGGCAGGCCGGCCGCCAGCACTTCCGCTTCCGCCTTTTCCTTGGGCGAACCCCAGGGCAGCAAAATCGGCATGGGCGCCAGCGCCTGGCCTAGAGATATCCAGTATTCCGGCGCCCATTTCTTGGCGTCGCGCGCCGTGCCGTGGAAATACACGCAGTAGGGTGCGTCGCCCATCCAGTTCGGGCGCGGCTCGCTGTTCGATACTTCCGGCAAGCCGAAATCGGCCGGGGTGTCGACCGCGTAGCCGAGTGCCGCGCCGGCCACCAGTCGGCCGCGCGCCACCGCATGCGTACGCGGGTCAAGCGGAATGCTTTTGGTATGGAACAGGCGCGAGATGCCTTCATAGCCGGAGCCTTCGCTGCCATTGGCCAGGCCGACCTTCTGTCCGCCCGGCGCCAGGCGCGCGGCACCCATGATGATGCCCGTCTTGAGCAAGCCCTGGGTATCGAACACATAATCGTAATGCGTCTGGCGCAGGCTGCGGAAGAAGGCGGCGATTTCCGCGCGCGTCTCCTTCTTGCCCAGGCTCTTGCGCCAGCGCCGCAGCGCGAACGGGAAGATGGTATTCACGCGCGGGTTCAGGCGCACCAGACTCGTGTAGCCCTCTTCGACCACCCAGTCGATGGTCGCGTTCGGGAAATGGCGGGCGAGGTCCGCCACCATCGGCAGGTTATGCAGCACGTCGCCCAGCGAGGACACCCGCACCAGCAGGATTTTCAAGGGCGCCTGTGCGCCAGGTTGAGCCGCCATGCTGTCAGAACGGCAGTTCGGCGTCTGGCTTGGCGGCCAGGATCACGCTCTTGAACTGTCCCTGGATGCGCGCCAGGGCTGCCGGCGTTTCCGCTTCGAAGCGCATGACGATCACCGGCGTGGTGTTCGACGAACGGGCCAGGCCGAAGCCGTCCGCGTATTCCACGCGCAAGCCGTCGATGGTGATGATCTGTTCATTGCCGGGGAAGACGGCGTCGCGGCGCAGCATGTCCATCAGCGCGACGTTCTCGCCTTCCTTCAGTTCCAGGTGCAGTTCCGGCGTGCTGTCGGACTGCGGCAGGGAGTTCAGCAGGGCCGAAGGGTCGGCTTCGCGCGTGAGGATTTCCAGCAGGCGCGCGGCCGAATACAGGCCGTCGTCGAAACCGTACCAGCGGTCCTTGAAGAAGATATGGCCGCTCATTTCACCGCCCAGCGGCGCACCCGTTTCGCGCAACTTGGCTTTCACCAGCGAGTGGCCCGTCTTGTACATCAGCGGCACGCCGCCATGCTTGCTGATCCACGGCGCCAGGTGGCGCGTGCATTTCACGTCGTACAAAATCTGCGCGCCAGGGTGGCGGGTCAGCACGTCGGCGGCAAACAGCATCATCTGGCGGTCGGGGTAGATGATCTGGCCATCCTTGGTGACCACACCCAGGCGGTCGCCGTCGCCATCGAAGGCGATGCCGATTTCCGCATCCGTCTCGGCCAGGCAGCGGATCAGGTCTTGCAGGTTTTCCGGATGCGCCGGGTCCGGGTGGTGGTTCGGGAAATTGCCATCGACTTCGCAGAACAGTTCGATGACGTCGCAACCCATGCCGCGGAACAGGTCGCCCGCGAACGCGCCGGCCACGCCATTGCCGCAGTCGACGGCGATCTTGATCGGGCGCGCCAGCTTGACGTCGCCCAGGATGCGCTGCAGGTAGGCGGCGCGGATATCGTGCGTGGCATAGGTTCCCGGTTTGGCAACGTCCTTGGCGCTGGCGCTGCCGTCGTGCGCGACGATGCTGTGGTACAGGGCCTGGATCGCTTCGCCGTGGATCGCTTCACCGGCCAGCACCATCTTGAAGCCGTTGTAATCGGGCGGATTGTGGCTGCCCGTGACCATGATGCCGGAGCGCGTATCGAGCACGTTCGTGCCGAAGTACACCATCGGCGTGGCCACCACGCCCAGGTCGATCACGTCGACGCCGGCCGCTTGCAAGCCATGCGCCAGCGCCGCCGTCAATTCCGGTCCCGACAAACGGCCATCGCGGCCGATCACGACCCGCTGCTCGCCCTTGGCCAGGGCGGCCTGGCCAAAGGCCTGGCCGATCTTGTAAGCCACGCTGGCATCGAGGGTTTTAGCGATGATGCCGCGAATATCGTAGGCCTTGAAGATCGTTCTGGACAATGGAAGCATGGTGTGGGCGGTATAAGAGGGTCAAATAGGGAAGCCTGGCAAGGCGCGGCGCGCGGCTGACAGCCGTGCCACTGCGCCAGGAGTATACCGAATTATACGCGCAGCAGATCGATCGACTTGCCCGATTCCACCCACTGCCTGACCCACAGCGGCTGGCGGCCACGGCCAGTCCATTGCTCGGCCGCATTGTCAGGATGGCGGTAACGCACGGCGACTTTGCCCGTGCGCGGGTGCAAACCGTCGAGTATCAGCTGTTTCAACGGAATGCCCGCCTGCTGCGCGATGGCCATGATCTGTTCGCGCGCCTTGTTCAAGTCTTCGCGCTCGCGGCCATTCAATTCCTGCTTCACATTATCTTCCAGTTTGCGCAATTCCAGCATCGTCAGCGTCGACAGATCCATTGGTACATCCTTTATATTAATTTAAATAATAAAATCACGTGGAATATACTACATTGCATAAATACCTGCGCACCATTGCATAATCCATCGCCAATTGAATCACGACTCCCGATTTATTTGGCGGCCCAACATTAAGATTAAATGAAGAATATGCAGGAAGCGTGCGTGGAGGTAAATAAACATGGATGAAATGGCATTCCGGCATGCCTGAGCGGCGTGCCGCAAGATAATGACCGATATATGACAGCGGAAAGTTCCGCCCAATTAAATCCCCCTGCGGCCATAATCGGCGCCCGTATTTTCTTCCGCCGGCCAGACTCGCAATCGGGAAACCGCCGGCAATACAGCCGACGCCAATGGGCCGGCATGCTTATAATGCAGGCGCGTAGTTCACTTCACCCGGCACATATGAAAACTTACTTTATCGGCGATCTGCAAGGCTGCCATGCACAAACCGTCGAACTGATCGAACGGATCCAGGCGGCAGCCGATGGCCCCTACCGCCTGCTGTTCGCGGGCGACTTGATCAATCGCGGCCCAGCCTCGCTGGCCACCCTGCGCCACGTTTACGCGCTGGCGCGGCAGGGCCTGGCCGACAGCGTCCTGGGCAACCATGACTTGCACCTGCTGGCCGTGGCCAACGGCATCCGCCCCGAGCATGCGTCCGATACGCTGACCGAGATCCTCGACGCGCCCGACCGCGAGGAGTTGCTCGCCTGGCTGCGCCAGCGGCCATTGGCGCTGGAACACGATGGCCACGTGCTCGTGCATGCGGGCTTGCTGCCGCAATGGAGCGCGGCCCAGGCCCTGTCCCTGAGCGGGGAAGTGTCCGCCATGCTGCGCAGCGACGGCTGGGTGGCCTTCCTGCGCACCATGTACGGCAACGAGCCGGCCGCCTGGCGCGACGACCTGCAGGGCGCCGACCGGCTGCGCTGCATCGTCAACGCCATGACGCGGCTGCGTTTTTGCACGCCGGACGGCGTGATGGACTTCAAGATGAAGGAGAGCGGCAGCCCGCCACCGGGCTCCGGCCTGCTGCCGTGGTTCGACGTGCCGGGACGGCGCAGCGCCGGCGACACCATCGTCTTCGGCCACTGGTCGGCGCTGGGACTGCAGTTGCGGGAGCACCTGATCGGCCTTGACAGCGGCTGCGTGTGGGGTGGAAAACTGTCAGCCGTGTGCCTGGAAGACCGCTCCTTGCTGCAAGTCGATTGCCCCGCCTTCCAGCAGCACAGCGGCAAGCGCTAAATGGCAAGCATGGCGCGCATATGCTTAGTCGAAATCGGTCGTTGGCCTTGCCGCGTGCAGCCCGTATGATGGCGCTTTTGCCTGTGCGATCCCATGCATCCTGATACCGACAGACTGGCGCGCTGGCTGCTCGGCAGCCTGGAACTCGACACCGCCGTCCTGCATGTGGGCCAGTACTGCGGCCGCTGGCGCGCTTCCACGGCGGGCCGGGAACTGGGCAGCTTTCACCTGGTGCTCGATGGCCACTGCTATCTGCACCTCGATGGCGCGGCGCCGATTGCGCTCGGCCCGCGCGACGGCGTCTTCCTGATGCGCGACTTGCCGCACTTCCTCAGCCCCCACAGCGACCCGCTGCAGGCGGTGAGCGCGCAAGCGATGCTGCCGCTGCAAGCGTCCACGGAGCAGCCGGCGACGGCGCTGGCCTGCGGCTTCTTTCAATTTCGCGGCGCCCTCTCCGCGCTGATCGTCGACTCGTTTCCGCCGTATCTGCTGATACGCGGCGATGCGCCCGCCTTCAGCGCCGCCGCCGCGCTGTTCGACCTGATCCTGGCGGAAGCGGGCGGCGATCCGGAACAGCCGTCGCCTTTGACCTCGCGCCTGGTCGAACTGCTGTTCTTTTACCTGATCCGCCATGTGGCGCAGGGCGAGCAGGTGGCGGCCGGCTTGCTGTCGCTGCTGCACCAGCCCGCATTCTCACCGCTGCTCGAACGCATGCTCGATGCACCCGCCGACGACTGGTCGATCGAGAACATGGCCAAGGCGGCCTGCATGTCGCGCGCCAGCTTCTGCAAGCATTTCGCCAGCGCCAGCGGCCATTCGCCAGCCCAGTTCCTGCTCCTGCTGCGCATGAAGATCGCCGCGCGGCGCCTGCACGACGGCGTTTCCGTCGAACGCGCGGCCGAACTGGTGGGCTACCGCTCGCACGCCGCCTTTACGCGCGCCTTCAAGCGGGTCACGGGCGAGCAGCCGGGCGCCTACCGGCGCGACCAGCGATTGCGCCAGCTGGCAAACTGAGATCAAGGTTTGCGAAATCAAAGACGAACGAGCACAAAAGGACGACGCTGACGCCTGTTGCGTGCACGGCATGGCCGATATAATGGCCGGGTGACTTACCAACTTAGCAAGGTACCCCATGTCCCGTCTGACGCTGCACACTCTCGATACCGCCCCGGCCGATAGCCGCCCCTTCGTGGAAAAAGCCATCGCCAACAATGGCTTCCTGCCCAACCTGATCGGCGTGCTGGCCAATGCCCCGCTGGCCCTGGAAACCTATCTGACCGTCTCCGGCATCAACGGGCGCGCCAGCTTGAGCCTGATGGAACGCGAAGTGGTGCAGATCACGGCCGCGCGCATCCACGGCTGCGATTTCTGCATCGCCGGCCATAGCGCCATCTCGCTGAAAAAAGCGGGCCAGACGCCGGACACGGTGCGCGCCCTGCAGCACGGCCAGCCGACGAACGACGCCAAACTCGACGCCGTCGCCGCCTTCGCCACGGCCATCATCGCCACGCGCGGCGCCGTCAGCGATGCCGAATATCAAGCCTTCCTGGCCGCCGGCTACAACGAACAGCAGGCACTGGAAGTGGTGCTGGGCATCAGCCTGGCCACCCTGTGCAATTTCTCCAACAGCCTGGCCGGCACGCCCGTCAATCCGCAATTGACGCCCTACCTGCCTGGCGCCGTCTGACATGGGCCAGCTCAATCACTGGCTGCACACGCATGCCGACCAGCTCGACCAATCGTCGGAACTGGCTGAAGCCGTTTTGCCGGCACTCGCTGGCGACCAGTTGCTGGCCATCGGCGTGCCGCGGGAACACGGCGGCGCGGGCGGCGACGTGCGCGACGCCATCGACGCCATCGCCAAAGTAGCCGAGCAATCGGTGACTGCGGCCTTTGTTTTCTGGGGCCAGCGCTGCTTCATCGAATTCCTGCTGCAAAGCGAGAACCGCGCGCTGGCCGAGCGCCGCTTGCCCGGCCTGCTGGCAGGCACGCAGGCAGGCGCCAGCGGTTTGTCGAACGCCATGAAATTCTTGTCCGGCATCGAGCAGCTGCAAATCACGGGCGCGCGCCACGATGACGGCCTGCTCGTCGACGGCGGCCTGGCCTGGGTGACGAACTTGCGCAAGGCGGGCTTCGTCGCGGCGGCCGCCGTGGCGCCGGACGACGGCGCGCCACCCGTCATCGTCGCCTTCGACAGCGGCACGGCAGGCGTCAAACGCAGCGACGACCTGGACCTGATCGCCCTGCGCGGCAGCAATACGGCTTCCGTCAAGCTGGCGCAGGTGCACATCCCCGCCGCGGACATCATCAGCGACAATGCGCCGGCCTGGCTGCCGCAAGTGCGCCCGTCGTTCCTCGGCATGCAGTGCGGCCTGTCGATCGGCCTGGCGCGCGCCAGCCTGGCCAAAGCGGCGCAGATTTCCGCCGGTTCGCGCAACCAGCTCACGCCCCGCATCGAAGCGCTGCAAGCGCCCCTGGAAGGCGCCGTCGCGACCCTGCTGGCCGGCGTGCACGATGGCCGCTTCAGGACGCAGGCACCGGCCATGTTCCGCCTGCGCATACAGCTGGCCGACGTGCTGCAGCAGGCGCTGATGCTGGAACTGCAAGCCATGGGTGGCCGCGCCTATTTGAACGCCGAGCAGCAGGGCTTTGCCCGCCGCTGGCGCGAATCGTCATTCATCCCCATCGTCACTCCCAGCCTGACGCAATTGCAGGCGGCCTTGCAGCTGTTCGACAGCCAGCAGGCGGCCAAGGCGGGAGCGTCGGCATGAGCGCGACTGATTGGGCGCTGCAGGCACAGGACCTGAGCTACGCCTATCCGGGCACGGCGCCCGTGTTCCAGCACGTCTCGCTGGGCGTGCGCAAGCGCGAAATCGTCTGTCTGCTGGGCGGCAGCGGTTGCGGCAAATCGAGCCTGCTGCGCGTGCTGGCCGGCTTGCAGCCGCCGTCCACGGGCGAGATCCAGTTCCTCGACGCGCCCATGCGCGAACCGGATCCGCGCAGCGCCCTCGTCTTCCAGCAAGCCAGTTTGCTCCCCTGGCTGAACGTCACGGGCAACGCAGGCTTCGGCCTGGACTTCAAGCACCAGCCGCAGCTGACGCGCGCAGCGCACGAGGCACGCGTGGCGCAAGCCATCGAAGCGGTGGGCTTGAAGGGCCGCGAAAAGCTGTATCCGTCCGCGCTGTCGGGCGGCATGGCGCAGCGCGTGGCCCTGGCCCGCGCGCTGGCGCGCGAACCGGAACTGCTGTTCGCCGACGAACCGTTTTCCGCCCTCGACGCCATCACGCGCGCCGAGATGCAATCCTTGCTGGTCGACGTGGTGCACCGCTGGCATACGGCCGTGCTGCTGGTCACGCACGACATCGATGAAGCGATTCTCGTGGCCGACCGCATCTTGCTGATGGGCGGCAAGCCGGGCAACATCGTGCGCGAATGGCCCGTCGCCATCGACCAGCCACGCATTGGCCACAGTGCCGACGTCATCGCCCTCAAGATGGACATCCTCGACGCCCTGCAGGCGCTGCAAAAGCAGGATCAAGCACCTGCCTTCGCTCCCCATTAATCGACCGGAACTTTCCCATGACATTCGAAGACCACAACAAACCCCTGCATATCTGCGCCTCGTCCGATTGCGACTGCGGCCTGACGCGGCGCGACTTCCTGCGCATGTCGGCCCTGGCCACGGCCAGCGTCGCCTCGCCCCTGCTGTTCGCCGGCGACGCCATGGCCCAGCAAGGCCCGAAAGGCGACGACCAGCCCGTCAAGATCGGCTACCTGCCGATCACCGACGCCACCCCGCTGCTCGTCGCCCACGCCCGCAAACTGTTCGAAGCGGAAGGCTTGCAGGCGGAAACGCCGCGCCTGTTCCGCAGCTGGGCGCAGATCATCGAAGCGTTCGTCGCCGGCCAGGTCAACGTCATCCATTTGCTGTCGCCGGCCACCTTGTGGGTGCGCTACGGCGCCAAGTTCCCCGCGAAAGTCGTCGCCTGGAACCACGTCAACGGCTCCGCGCTGACGGTGGCCAACGAGATCAACAAGGTTTCCGACCTGGGCGGACGCACGGTGGCGATTCCCTTCTGGTACTCGATCCACAACATCCTGCTGCAGCAAATCCTGTCCTCGAACGGCTTGACCCCGGTCACGCGCGCGCGCAACGCGGCCATCAAACCGAATGAAGTCAACCTGATCGTGCTGGCGCCGGCCGAAATGGTCTCGGCCCTGGCCAGCAAATCGATTGCCGGCTACATCGTGGCCGAACCCTTCAATGCGGCGGCGGAAAACGCCGGCATCGGCAAGATCCTGCGCTTCTCGGGCGACGTGTGGAAAAACCATGCGTGCTGCGTCACCTTCCTGTCAGAGCGCGACATCAACACGCGTCCAGAATGGGCGCAAAAGGTCACCAACGCCATCGTCAAGGCGCAGCTGTGGACGCGCTCGAACCAGGTCGACACGGCCAAGCTGCTGTCGAACGTGGGCGAGCACCGCTACACGCCGCATCCGCTGCAAGTGCTGACCAAGGTGCTGGCCACCACCGATTACGCCGGCTACGAAAAGCAGGGCCTGATCGTGCACAAGAACTGGCAGCAGCGCCGCATCGACTTCCAGCCGTATCCATTTGCTTCGTACACGGAAGAACTGGTGCGCGCCATCGGCCGCACCAAGGTCGAGGGCGACACGCGCTTCCTGGCCAACCTCGATCCGAAGTTCGCCGCGCGCGACCTGGTCGATGACCGCTTCGTGCGCAAGGCCATCACGGCAGTCGGCGGCCCGGCTGCCTTCGGCTTGCCGGCCAACCTGCTGCGCAGCGAAACCGTGGCGGTCTGACGATGGCGAGCAAGTTGTTCACGAAGTTCGGCCTGCCCCTGGTGGGGCTGGCCTGTGCCTTGCTGCTGTGGTCCATGGGCGTGACGGCGCTGGAGAAATCCACGCCGATTGCCACCGCCTTTGCGCCGCTGCCAACGGCGCTGGCGTTCCAGGAGATGGTGGGCGGTGCGGATATCTGGCTGCACGTGGTATTGAGCCTGCAAAGGGTGGCCGTGGGCTTGGGACTGGCCATCGTCATCGGCGTGCCGCTCGGTGTGCTGGTGGCCATGTCGAAAAGCTTTTCCGGCGCCGCCATGCCGCTGTTCCAGCTGCTGCGCATGATTTCGCCGCTGTCGTGGATGCCGATCGCCGTGATGGTGCTCGGTGTCGGTGACGCGCCCGTGTACTTCCTGCTGGCGTTTGCGGCCGTCTGGCCGATTTTGCTCAATACGGCGGCCGGCGTGGCGCGGCTCGATCCGAACTGGCTGCTGCTGGCCCGCAGCCTGTCGGCCACGCGCAGCGAGATCGTCTTCAAGGTGATTTTGCCAGGCATTACGGCCGACATTCTGACGGGCGTGCGCCTGGCCATCGGCATCATCTGGATCGTGCTGGTGCCGGCGGAAATGCTGGGCGTGTCGGCGGGTCTCGGCTACTTCATCCTGGACACGCGCGACCGCCTCGCGTATTCGGAGCTGATGGCCGCCATCGTGCTGATCGGAATTTTAGGCTTTATCCTCGACTACCTGGCCCGCGCCGCGCATGCGCGCTGGCTGCACGTGAAGAATTAAGCTGCCTTCTCCAGCGGCAGCGTAGCGGCGATAGTCGCCTGCGTTGCCGCTGCCAGCTCGCGCCGGTGCGCGTCCAGCGTCGCCACCGGCTCTAAACAGGTCAGCCGCGCCGTAATCGGCGGACCGCTCAGAATCGCCACCATGCTTTGCGCAAAACTCATGTCGCCGATGAAGTCGACGGCGTGGTGCAAGGCCCCCTTGTCATCCACATACACGAGCGCGAACGGCTGCACCGGCACTTGCGCGTCGATGGCCGCCTCGAACAGATTGGCGTGAAACGGCAGGATTTGCCCCTGCGCGGCGGTCGTGCCTTCGGGGAAAAACGCGATGCGCTCGCCCGCCGTCAATTTATCCACCAGCCCCTGGAAAATCAGGCGCAGATCGCGCTTGCTGCCGCGTGAGATGAAGATGGTGCCGGCGCGCCCCGCCAGCCAGCCCAGGATGGGCCAGGTGCGGATTTCCGCCTTGGCGACGAAACGGCAGGGGTGGACGGCATTGATGACGAAGATGTCGAGCCACGAAACGTGGTTCGCCACCACCATCGCATGCTCGAGCGCCGGCACGCTGTCTGCCGGCTGCGCCACGTGCACGCCGCAGATGTCGAGCAGCTGCGTCGACCAGCGGCGGATGCGCCGGTTGCGCCCCTCCAGGTCCAGCCAGGGAAAGAGCACGGCGCTCTTGGCCATGCCGCAGCCCAGGTGAATGGCGATGCGCGCGAGGCGGTAGGTAAGCAGAAGTTTCAAATCACACCAACAAATAAACCAGAACCGAAATCCGGGAGCAGACAAGGGGTGCCGGGGCAGCATGCCCCCGGTCCATGGATCTGATTTTTAACGCTGAAACGCCACCCGTCCGGCAACGATGGTCGCCTTGACGATGCCGCTCAGCTCATAGCCGAGGAAAGGCGTGTGCTTGCCCTGGCTGGCCAGCGAGGCCGACGACACGGTCCAGCGCGCGGCCGGATCGAAGACGCAAATGTCGGCCGCTTCGCCCACGGCCAGGCTGCCGGCCGGGATACCGGCGACACGGGCCGCGTCGGACGTGACCTTGGCCACGGCGCGCGCCAGCGGACGTGCGCCCGCCTGCGGCTGGCCCAGCGCGTAGTCGTCGGCCCATTTCAGGGCCAAGGACAGCAGCAGTTCCAGGCCAGTGGCGCCGGGCGACGCTTCGCCGAACGGCAGCAGTTTTTCATCATCGTCGACCGGCGTATGGTCCGAGCACATGGCGTCGACCGTGCCGTCCAACAGGCCGGCTCGGATCGCATCGCGGTCACGCTGGCTGCGGAACGGCGGCGTCACGCGTGCGTTCGGGTCGAAAAAGCCGATGTCGGCATCCGTCAGGTGCACATGGTGCACGCCCACGTCGCAGGTGACGGGCAAGCCTTCGGCCTTGGCCGCGCGGATCAGTTCCAGGCCGGCCGCCGACGAAATGCGGCACAGGTGCACGCGCGCGCGGCTGGCGCGCATCAATTCGAAAATCGTGTGCAGGGCGATGGTTTCGGACATCACGGGCACGCCGGACAAGCCCAGGCGCGAGGCCAGCGGGCCGCTGTGGGCGATGCCGCCACGGCCGATGTGCGGGTCTTGCGGGCGCAGCCAGACGGTGTAGCCGAAGGTGTTCGCGTACTGCATGGCGCGCAGCAGCACGGTGGTGTCTTCAATCGGCTCTTCCGCCTGCGCGAAGCCGATGCAGCCCGCTTCCGTCAGTTCCGCCATTTCCGTCAGCGACTTGCCTTTCAAACCCATGGTCAGTGCGCCCAGCGGATGCACGTGGGCCTTGTTCTGCGTCTTGGCGCGGTATTTCAGCATTTCCACCAGGCCCGGCTCGTCCAGCACGGGGGCGGTGTCGGGCGGGCACACCAGGCTTGTCACGCCGCCTTGCAGTGCCGCCTGCAATTCCGATTCCAGGGTCGCCTTGTATTCGTAACCCGGCTCGCGCAGGCGCGCGGACAGGTCGACCAGGCCGGGGGAAACCACCAGGCCGGCTGCGTCAAACGTGGTGTCGGCGGTGAAGCCGGCCGGGGCGCTGCCCACGGCCAGCACCTTGCCGTCGGCGATAAACAGGTCTTGCAAGCCATCGATGCCGTTGGCAGGGTCGATCAGGTGGCCGTTCTTGATATGTAGTGTCGTCATGCTCGCTTACTCGTCCTTGGGCTATCAGCCCTGATTACCAGCCAAAATACTCATCACCGCCATGCGCACGGCGATACCGAAGGTCACCTGCGGCAGGATCACCGCCTGCGGACCGTCGGCCACGGCCGAATCGATTTCCACGCCGCGGTTCATCGGGCCCGGATGCATGACGATGGCGTCCGGTTTCGCCAGCGCCAGGCGCTCGGGCGTCAAGCCGTAGCTCTTGAAATATTCCTGCGCCGACGGCAGCAGCGCGCCGCTCATGCGTTCATTTTGCAGGCGCAGCATGATGATCACGTCCACGCCTTTCAAGCCTTCATCCATGTTGGTGAAGGTGCGCACGCCCATCTGCTCCAGGCCGCCCGGCAACAGGGTGTGCGGGCCGATGGCGCGCACTTCCGGCACGCCCAGGGTGGTCAGCGCGTGGATGTCGGAACGGGCCACGCGGCTGTGCAGAATGTCGCCCACGATGGCCACCGTCAGATTGGTGAAATCCTTCTTGTAGTGACGGATCGTGTACATGTCGAGCAAGCCCTGGGTCGGGTGCGCGTGGCGTCCATCGCCCGCGTTGACGACGTGGACGTGCGGCTGCTTGGTATCGATCAGGTGCTTGGCGATCAGGTAGGGCGCGCCCGACTGCGCGTGGCGCACGACGAACATGTCGGCATGCATGGCCGACAGGTTATCGATGGTGTCGAGCAGAGACTCGCCCTTGCTGGCCGACGAGGCCTGGATGTTCAGGTTGATGACGTCGGCCGACAGCCTTTTTGACGCGATCTCGAAGGTGGTGCGGGTGCGCGTGGAGTTTTCAAAGAACAGGTTGAAAACGCTTTTGCCGCGCATCAGCGGGACCTTTTTCACATCGCGGTCGGAGATGCCGACGAACGAGGAAGCCGTATCGAGAATGTGGTTGACGATAGACTTCGGCAAGCCTTCAATCGTCAGCAGATGTTGCAGTTCGCCGTGTTTATTCAGTTGCGGATTAAGCATGGTGGGTATCTATGGTGAGCGTGAATTTTCCATCGTCGGCTTGCTTCAGGACCAGGGCCTGGCCCGGCGGCACGGCTGTGAAGGCGGCCACGAAATCGGCGGCCACCGGCAGTTGGCGTTCGCCGCGGTCGACCAGGGCGGCCAGCATGATCTTGGCCGGACGGCCATAGTCGAACAATTCGTTGATGGCCGCGCGCGTGGTGCGGCCCGTGTACAGCACGTCGTCGACCAGCAGGATGGTGGCGCCGGCCACGTCAAAGCTGATTTGCGTCGGCTTGACGTCCGCATGCAGGCCCTTCTGGGCGAAGTCGTCGCGGTAGAACGAGACGTCGAGCACGCCCAGGCGGCCAGGCAGGTTCAGGTCGCGCGCCAGGCGTTCGGCCAGCCAGGCGCCGCCCGAATGGATGCCGACGATGGCCACGTTGGGGATGCCCGCCAGGCCGCTCTGCACTTGCTGCAGCAAGACCGCGTACAGGGCCTCGGCGTCGAGTTGGGATGGATTCGTAGGATGCGGCATGGAGTTCTTGATCATTCAGGAATGGGCCAAAAGGTCAGATTAATAATTCGCGTCAAAATACTGTTGCAGGATGATGGCGGCGGCGCGGTCGTCGATGACTTCACCGCGCCTGGCGGCGATGACGGCCGAGGAATAGCGCTCGTCGACCAGTTCCACGGGCAGGTTGAAGCGGCCATGCACCTGGTTGGCGAAACGGCGGCAGCGCGCGCTCATCTCGTGTTCCGTGCCATCGGGATGGCTGGGCAAGCCTACCACGATGCGGCTCGCGCCCCACTCCTTGATCAGGCTATCGATGGCGGCAAACTTCGGCTCGTTCGCCGTGGCCGTGATCACGCTGAGCGGCTTGGCCTGGCAAATCATGGTATTGCCGATGGCCACGCCAATGCGTTTCAAGCCGAAATCGAAGGCGAGGATGGTGTCGATGGCGTCACCGCTCATGCGTGGCCAGCCTCGCTGGCGAGCATGAGAGGGTCGATACCGAGCAGCTTGATGGCCGCCACGTAGCGCTGCTCGATGGGGAAATCGAACAGGATGTCGGCCGAGGCGCCCACCGTCAGCCAGCCGTTGCGGCCGATCTCGTCTTCCAGCTGGCCTGGGCTCCAGCCCGAATAGCCGATCGAAACCAGCATGCGCTCGGGGCCATCGCCCTTGGCGACGGCTTCGAGCACGTCGATCGACGTGGTAAACGCGATTTCATCGGTCACGGTCAGCGACGAGGAATAGCGGGCGCCCGGCGTATGCAGCACGAAGCCGCGGTCGTCCTGCACGGGGCCGCCGAACATGATCGGTTCATTGATGATGGGCGTGTCGCTGCCGGCCGCCAGTTTCAGGTCGATGCGGTCGAACAGCACTTCCATGGTCATGTCGGTGGGCTTGTTGATGACGACGCCGAGCACGCCGTTTTCATTGTGTTCGCACACGTAGACGACCGTGCCGCCGAAGATCGGGTCTTGCATGGCCGGCATCGCAATGAGGAAATGGTTGGCCAGATTCAGGGTGGAGGAACCGGTCGCGGCCGGTTCTCCCACACCCTGCATCAAACGATGTCCTGGTAGAGTCTGGTCAATTTTACTCTTTTTCATACGCGATGCTCTCTCTGTGGGCTTGCTGGCAAGTCTCGCTTACCCCGCTATCGTACGCCTGGCACAAGCTGCCGCAAATCTTGGGCGGCGCGCACCGTGGTGCCAGGCGTTATTCTTGTTATGTTATAAATTAGTGATCAATTTGTCATTCTTGCAGACGGATTTCAATGCCAATTGTAAAATTGATTGCAAAATCGCTGTCGCACATAAAGCACCATGAACATACCCGGTAGTTTACACTGAATTGCCGCCGCAGCGACGCCAAAGGCGCGACGCGAGCGGCCATAAATCCCTGTTGGCGGCAAAAAATCGCCTATCTTTGACCCTGAACACGCGAAATAATGACAATCAAGACTTCCCTGGTGTGGTTCCGGCGCGATCTGCGCGCGTTTGATCATGCTGCACTGCATCACGCCCTGCGCCAGAGCCAGGCCGTGCATTGCGTCTTCGTCTACGACACGGCCATCCTGGCAACCCTGCCGCGCCGCGACCGGCGCGTCGACTTCATCCATGCCAGCGTGGCCGAGCTCGCCAGTGAGCTGCGCCAGCTGGGCGGCGACCTGATCGTGCTGCACGCGGACGCGGCCGAGGCCATCCCGCGCCTGGCCACCGAATTGAATGCCGACGCCGTCTTTGCCAACCACGACTACGAGCCGCAAGCGATCACGCGCGACGCCACGGTGGCCGCCGCGCTCACGCGCGACGCGCGCCTGTGGTTCAGCTTCAAGGACCAGGTGATCTTTGAAAAGGATGAGGTGCTGACGCTGTCGGCCAAGCCGTATACCGTCTACACGCCGTATAAAAATGCCTGGCTGAAGAAAATGCGCGCCGAACCCGGCTGCCTGGCGCCGTTCGACATCGAACCGCATGCGGCCAGCCTGGCGCCGCCGCGCACTGGCACGCCGGCGCCCCTGCCCACTTTGGGCGAGCTGGGTTTCGAGGCCAGCAACCTGGCCGAACTGGCCATCCCCACCGGCATGTCGGGCGCCAGCAAGCTGTTCGAGGATTTTTTGCCGCGCGTGGCCCGCTATGACGTGGCGCGCGATTTCCCCGCCCTGAAGGGACCATCGTACCTGTCCATGCATCTGCGCTTCGGCACCGTCTCGCTGCGCTACCTGGTGCGCACCATCGTCGACCTGATGGACCGGGGCGGTGGCGGCGATGGCGCGCCCGTGTGGCTGGCGGAACTGATCTGGCGCGATTTCTACGCCATGATTTTGTACCAGAACCCGCACGTGGAAGGCGGCGCCTTCAAACCGGCCTACGACGCCATCGCCTGGGAAACGGGGCCTGACGCCGATGCCGCCTTTGCCGCCTGGTGCGAGGGGCGCACCGGCTATCCGCTGGTGGACGCGGCCATGGCGCAGCTGAACCAGACGGGCTATATGCACAACCGCCTGCGCATGGTCACGGCCTGCTTTCTGATCAAGGACCTGGGTATCGACTGGCGCCGCGGCGAAGCGTATTTCGCGCTGCACCTCAATGACTTCGACCTGGCGTCGAACAACGGCGGCTGGCAATGGGCATCGTCCTCCGGCTGCGACGCGCAGCCCTACTTCCGCATCTTCAATCCCATCACGCAGTCGGAAAAATTCGATGCCAGCGGGCGCTTCATCCGCCGCTATCTGCCGCAGCTGAAGGCGCTGGGCGACAAGGAAATCCACGCGCCCTGGCTGGTGCCACGCATGCTGCTCGAACAAAAAAACATCGTGCTGGGACGCGATTATCCGGAACCGCTGGTGCAGCACGACGAGGCGCGCAAGGAGACCCTGGAACGTTATGCAGTGGTCAAAGTGCTCAAGTAGGGCCGCCGGCTTCCGGTGTGGTGAACAGCGTCCAGACCGACCGCCAGGCGCCGTGCGGCAGTTTCGCCTGCATGGAAAGGGATAGTGCACCCGTCCCCAGCGGCTCACCGGGCTGCCATTGCTGGTTTTCCAAACTCAGTGCCCGCGCCCTTCCCACGTCGACATTGATCATGTCCTTGGTGTCATAGCCGATTTCCAATATCGGGTGCAGCACCTTGCCCATACCGGTCAGATACAAGGTATCGACATGGACATCGGGCTTGTCGAATCGTTCGTACTGCCTTGTCGCGGCGGATTTGAAACCCTTGCCCGTGGCGATGGCAATGGTGGCCGGGCCATCGCATCCCAGCAGCGCGGCGAGTGCCCAATAGTCATGGTCGGCAATGAGCAGCCTGGCCAGGCAGCGTTCTATCCATGCCGGCTCATCGGCCCTGAACGCATTCCAGTAGGGCTTCAGCGAGTTCTGGAGATAGCCCACCTCGTGCAGCGCCCCGACAAGGTTGATTTGCCTGTCGATGGCGTCGACATCCTGCAACAGATGGGCTGCGGCCGCGGCGACCGCATGCTCACCATTGACGATGGCTTTGTCTTCGAGTTTTTTCAGTTTGACGTGAAGGCTCATTATTTTCCTGGTTTGGCGATGTCGGCCTGTTATGGTAGCCGAGATGTTTCGGAACCGTCACGCGTTTGCAAGCGCCGCACCTCCGCCAGCAATTCGTCCTCCTGGAACGGCTTGCCGAAATACGCATTCACGCCCAGCTCGAAGGCATGCGCGCGGTGTTTGTCGGCGCTGCGCGAGGTGATCATGATGACGGGGATGGCGCGCGTCTTGTCATCGCTGCGCACATTGCGCGTCAAATCAAAGCCATCCATGCGCGGCATTTCCACGTCGACCAGCAGCAGGGCCGGCATGGCGGCCGGCTCCAGCGCATGCAACTGCTCCAGCGCATCGACGCCATCCTTGGCCAGCAGCACCTGGTAGCCTTCGCGCTCGAACAGGCGCTGCATCACGCGGCGCACCGTCAGCGAATCGTCGACCACCATCACGCGCACGGCAGGCGCTTCCAGCGCGCTGGAAGCGGCATGCTGCGCGCTGCTGGCCAGCGCATACTGCGACAGCAGTTCCGGATGATGCTCCAGGTGCTGCGCCAGCGCCACCGGATTCAGAATCAGCACGATGTCGCCCGTGCCCAGCACCGTGGCGCCGGCGATGCCCGGCATGCGCGCCAGTTGCGGGCCCACGTGCTTGACCACGACTTCGCGGTTGCCCACCACGTCATCGACCTGCAAGGCCAGCCTGTCATTGCCATTGCGTAGCAGGAGCACGGGCGCATAGCGCTGCGTGGCCTGCGCCGCCGGTGTCTCGCCCAGCATGGCCGACAGGTGGTGCAGCGCCAGCGACTGTCCGTGCGACTCGATGCGCCCGGCCGCCCGCACCTGCTCCAGCTGCTCGCCTTTCAGGTGCAGCACCTGCTCCACCAGCACCGAGGGCAAGGCATACGTCTTGCCGCTGGCCGCCAGCAGCACCACCTGCGTGACGGCCAGGGTCAGCGGCAAGTGGATGGTGAAGCGCATGCCCAGGCCTGCCTGCGTCTGCGTTTCCACTCTTCCGCCCAGGGCCAGCGCTTCGGAGCGCACGATGTCCATGCCGAAACCGCGCCCGGCCAGTTCCGTCAGGCTGTCGGCGGTGGAAAAGCCCGGCGTGAAAATCAGCTCGGCCGCCTGCGCGTCCGTCAATGGCGCATCCGTCGCCACCAGGCCGGCGCCGTGCGCCTTGGCGCGGATGCGTTCCAGGTCCAGCCCTGCGCCATCGTCGGAAAAGGCGATCGCCACTTCATTGCCCTGCTGGCTGACCTGCACCAGCAGCTCGCCCGTCTCGCTCTTGCCCGCGGACAGGCGCGCGTCGCGCGGCTCCACGCCGTGCACGATGGCGTTGCGCAGCAGGTGCTCGAACGGCGCGGCCATGCGTTCGAGCACGCTGCGGTCGATTTCCACGCCGCCGCCGCGGATGTCGAGGTTGACGCGCTTGTCGACTTCCTTGGCGCTTTGCCGCGCCACGCGGAACAGGCGTTCGGCGATGCTGGCAAACGGCACCATGCGGATCTGCATCAGGTCGCGCTGCAGCTCGCGCGTCAGCCGCGCCTGCAGCACCAGGTCGTCCGTTACCGCATCAACGCTGTGACTGAGGTTTTCATGGAACGAGGCCACGTCGTTGACGCTTTCGGCCATCATGCGCGTGAGTTCCTGCAGGCGCGTAAAACGGTCGAATTCGAGCGGATCGAAATCGCGCTCGCTGCCGACGGCCATACGCGAGGCGATCTGCGATTCGGCCTGCATTTCCACTTCGCGCAGCTGGCGCCGCAAGCGGGCCAGGTTGTCGGAAAATTCGGATAGCGAAGCACCGAGCACGCCGACTTCATTTTCCATTTTGGAGCGCGTGATCGACACTTCGCCGGCCTGGTTCACCAGGCGGTCGAGGATATCGGCGCGCACGCGCACCAGGGCCGCCTTCGGTTCGGCGGCCGGCGTGTCTTCCATGCCCGGCAAGGGCAGCAACGGTTGCTGCAGCTGCTCGAACAGGTGCAGCGCATGATCGTAATGGGCCAGCAATTCCTCGAAGGCCTGCGGCGTGGCGGTGCCCGCGTGCAGCATGTTTTCGATATGCGTCTCGATTTCATGCGCATGCTGGCCCAGGCGCATGGCGCCGGCCATGCGCGCGCTGCCCTTGACCGTATGCAGGGTGCGCAACAGCATCTGCGCCTGGCCGCTGTCGTGCGGCTGCTGCTGCCAGCTGCGCAGCGCCTCGCCGATCCGCGGCAGCAGGTCGGCACCCTCTTCCAGAAAGACGGACAATAAATCGAGATCGAGTTCATCGCTGATGCCGGCACTCGCCGCCAGCAGCGCGGCCGCATCGGCCGGCATGATGGCGGGCGCCGGCGCTTCCGGCGCCGCATGCTCCAACGGCGGCGCGTGTTCAAAACCGGCGTCGAACAGATCGTCGCCAATGCCGGTGTCCGGTGCCGGCGCCGCGGCGGCCTCCGGCTGCAGCGCGTCGGCGACGATGCTCGCGTACGTCGCTTCGAACAGGGTCTCGAGCTGCGGCAGCGGGACTTCGGCGACTGGCTCGGCCGGCTGCGCCGGCGCGCCGACGATGCTGGCGTAAGCTTCCGCAAACAGGGCGTCGAGCCGCTCTTCCTGGCTCTCGCCGGGCGGCGCCGTCAAGGCGCGCCACAGAGTATTGAGCGCTTCGATCATGTCCGGCTGCGTGGGCGCCAGGTCGCCCAGCGCGAACGCCTGCAGCATTTGCCCGATGCGCTGCGTGGCTTGCTCCAGCACGTCGTGCTGCTCGGCGCGCAGGCCGGCCAGCGGCGGCACCACCGTTTCAATCACCGTTTCGAGCGCATGCGCCAGGTCGCGCAGCGACTGAAAACCGACCGTGCCCGACGTCCCCGCCAGGGTATGCACGGCTTGCAGCGCCTCCGCGCTGACGGCGCGCTCCTCATGGCGCCATTCGCCGAAGTCGCGCGTGAGCACGCGCAGCAATTCATCCGTCTCGGCCAGGTAGATGTTGTACAAGGGAAGGCTGATGCGCAGTTCGCCCACGTGCTTGAGGTGATCGTCCGGCGCTTCGTGCAGCGTGGGCGCCGTGGCCAGGGGCAGTCCGATCACATTGCCATTGCTGGCCACGGGCGTGGCCGATGCCGATGCCGATGCCGAGCGAGGCTTGCGCAGTTCGAACGGCCCGCCTTCGCGCACGCGCTCGGCCGCCATCAGCAGCATGCCGGCCTCGCGCTGGCGCCCCGCGCCGCCTTCCAGTTCGGCCACCCATTCGCTGAGCTGGTACCAGCCGTAATTGAGCAAGGTAAACAAGTCGTCGCTGACGGGGCGCGATTCGGCCAGCCAGGTATTCATGACGCGTTCGATGGCGCCGGCCGCTTCGGCAAACTGCGCCAGGCCGATCATGCGGCTGCTGCCTTTCAGGGTGTGGAACGAGCGGCGCAGCATGGCCAGGTGGTCGCCGCTGGCGGCCTGCTCGCGCGGCAGGGCCAGGGTGGTGTCGATAAAGGCCAGCACTTCGCGCGCTTCGGCAATGAAAATGTCGAGCATCTCCGCATCAACATCGATCACGGCCGGCGCGGCATCCATGCCGGCTGGCGCGGCGGGCGCCAGGGCCTGGTCGAGCAAGGGCACGGGCACGGCGCCGGCGGCGGCGACTTTTTCAAATGGCAGGGCGCGGAAAGTGCCGGCGGCCGCGTCGAAATGGAAACGCCCGCTGGCCGCCTGCGCGTTGCGGCCCAGCATATCGACAAAAAAGCCCAGCGCGCTGACATTTTGCGCGATCTCGTCGAGCGCCTCGGCACGGGCTTCCGCCTTGGCGTCGCCGCCGGCCAGTTGCCGCACGGCCGCATCGACGTGCAGCACGGCGGCGCGCGCGTCTTCCTGTCCCAGCCCGGCCAGCTGCTGCTGCAACTGCTCCAGCACGGGCGCGACGCCGTCGAGGGTTGCCGCCCCCGCCCCCGCCCCCGCCGCATCCGCATCCGCATCCGCGTAATACGCATTGAGCACCTTTTCCACCTGGCGCAAGCCCGTCTTCATGTCCTCGGCCAGCGCGGCCACCGTCTGACCCTGTTCAATCTGGCGCGACAGCTCGCCCGCCGTGACGGGCGGCGGCGCTTCGCCAGCCAGCAGCGCCTGCAGGCGCGCGGCGATGGTTTCCGCATTGCCGGCGAAATCGTCGGGCAGACGGCGCAGCTGCTCCAGTCCCGTGTCGGCAAACAGCAGCGCCATGCCGATTTCATTTTCCAGGGCCGCGCTGCGTCCGCTGGCCACGGCTTGCCGCGCCACGGCCGCGCATTCGCGCAGCAGGCTGGCCAGGGCCGGCTGCTTCAGGGACTCCGCATGTGCCGCCACTTCTTGCAGCGACGCTTCAAACTCCGTGCCCAGTGCGGGATCAAGGTCGGCTTGCGCCAGGCGGCTCCAGCTGGCGCGCGCCTGCGCCAGGGCCGTGCGGGCGCCTTGCAAGGCTGCCTGGTCGACCTGGCCGTAGCGCCGCGTTTCCACGTCGGCGGGCAGCATGCCTTCCAGCGCGAAAGCGGCGCGCAGCTGGCGTGCCTCCGGCGTCGGCTCGACGGCGGCAGCAATGAAGAACAGGGCGTCGCGCAGCATGGCCTCGGGCAGGCTGGCCGTGCCTTGGGCCAGGCGGCGCAACTGCAGATTGATCAGCCCAAACAGCTGCTTGACGTTGCGCGTGCCCATGCCCTCGCCGCTGGCCGCCAGCCCGGCAAACGCCTGCATGGCGAACCAGAAGGTGCGCGCAGGCGCTTCCTGCTGCGCATCGGCCACCAGGGTCAAGGTGGCGTGCAAATCGCCCGCATGCTGGCGCCGCGTTGCGTCATCCTGTGCCTTCAGGAAGGGCAGCAAAGACTTTTCAAAGCGTCCGCGCCAGGCCGGATAATCGGCCGCAGGGGGTGCCTCCGCCAGCGCGATGGCATGCCCTTCCAGCGTCGACGCTGGCGGGAAAAACAGGTCGGCCGGGTGGATGCGCTCGGCGCCCAGCATGCTTTGCAGGTCGCGGTAATAGGGGAACAAACGCGCCGGCTGCGGCGGCGTGCCGGCCACCAGGTCTTCCAGGTATTCGCTCAAGGCCTGATACAGTTCGGCGACGACTTGCGCATGGTCCAGCGTGTATTCGAGGCTGCCGTCGCGAAAACGCGCCAGCGCCTGTTCCGCGCCATCCGTCAGCAGGCTGGCGCCGGCCACGTCCACCATCACCAGCGCGCCATGCGCCTGGTGCAGATGCGAGCGCGCATGCTGCAGGGCCGTGGCGCGTTCCTCGCGCTCGCGGCCACCCGCCTCGAACAGGGCCGTTTTCGAGCGGCCCAGCGCTTCGCGGATTTCCACCATCACCCACGACAAAGGCTCGCTGTCGAACGGCTTGGACTGCTGTGGACTATCTGGTGTGCTCATGCATGCCTCGGTAAGGAAATCGCCTGGACTGGCGCGGCGTTCAGGCGGCGACGCGGAAGCGCGACACCGAATTTTTCAGTTCCTGCGCCAGCATCGACAGTTTATGGATCGATTGCGCCGTTTGCTGCGTGCCATCCTGGGTCTGCTCCGTCACGCTCAGGATATGCTGGATATTCAAGGCCACGCCGCTGGCCGAACCGGCCTGCGTGCCGGTGGCGAACGAGATGCCCTGGATCAGTTCGGCCAGGTGTTTCGATACTTGGCTGATGTCGTTCAAGGCCGCGCCGGCCGCATCGGACAAACGCGCGCCCTCGACCACGCCCTGCGTGGACGTTTCCATCGCCCGTGTCGCGTCCTGGGTATCGGCCTGGATGGTGCGTACCAGCGCGCCGATCTGCTTGGCGGCGGCGGCCGAGCGTTCGGCCAGGCGCTGCACTTCCTCGGCCACGACGGAAAAGCCGCGTCCCGCCTCGCCGGCCGATGCGGCCTGGATGGCGGCGTTCAGCGCCAGCACATTCGTCTGCTCGGTGATGTCGGAAATGAGCTCGGTGATCTCGCCGATTTCCTGCGACGATTCACCCAGGCGCTTGATGCGCTTGGAGGTATCCTGGATCTGTTCGCGGATTTCATGCATGCCCTTGATGGCGTTTTCCACCGCCGTCGAACCCTGCTGCGCCGCTGCCACCGACTGGCGCGCCACGTCGGCAGAAACGCTGGCCGACTTCGACACATCGGTAATCGCATTGGCCATCTTGACCACGGTGGCGCTGACGCCCTGGATTTCGCGCGACTGCTGCTGCGATGCGATCAACAGCTTGCTGGAAATGCTTTGCGCCTGCGTCGAGGCGCGGTTCACCTGTTCCGCCGTCGCCGTCACCCTGCCCACCAGGCCGCGCAATTCCTCGACCGTGTAGTTGACGGAATCGGCGATGGCGCCCGTGATGTCTTCCGATACGGTGGCCTGCACCGTCAGGTCGCCGTCGGCCACCTTCTGCAATTCGTTCATCAGGCGCAGGATGGCCGCCTGGTTCTGCTCATTCCTGGCCTTCGCCTCTTCCTCTTTTTCCTGCGACTGCAGGCGCCGGATTTCCGCTTCCTGGCGCCGCCGCTCGGCGTCGCGCGTGCGGTTGATGGAGTCCTGCAGCAGCACCCTGCCGATGCCGGCCGCCGCGATCAGGGTCAGCAACACGCCGCCGACCATCATCCAGAAGGCGATGCCCAGGGTTTCCTGGTTCACGTGGTACATCTGCTGCAGCAGGGTCAAGCGCTGGCGCAGGTCTTCGTTCTCGTTGAAGATCAGCTGCTCTGCGCTTTTCGCCGCACTGAATTTATCGAGCCGGTCGAGTATCGACGACACCAGCTTCTGGTAATTGTCAAAACTGGCTTTCAGCGCCACCAGCCGGTCGCGCAATTCGGCGTCGCGCGTGGGCGCCAGTTGCAGCGTCACGCTGCCATTGAGCAGGCCTTCGACGGCGGCGCGGAAATACGTCGTGTCGCGCCCCAGCGAAAACGCCGTTTCCGAACTGATGCTGCCCGACGACAGGAATTCGCTGGCGCTGCGGCTCATGCGCTGGCTCAGCATCATCAGCCGGCCGATGACGGCCAGGTCGCGCGCATTGCCGCCGCGCTGCACCTTCAAGGCCGCAATTTCCTCGGTCTGCGCCAGCAGCGCCGGCGACAGCGCGTTCAATTGCTGCAAGGTCTTGTCGAATTCGCCCAGCTCCGGCTTCAGGCGCAGGATGGTGCTGGCCGCGCGGTCGCTGCTGGCCCACTTCTTGCGCGCGTCGGCCACCGCCGCCAGCAGGGCGGAACGCGACTCGCCGATATCGCGGCCGTGATACGTCCCGCCGCGCAGCATCAGGCGGAAATCCTGGCTCAGTTCATTGCGGCTTTCCTCGAGCTGGCGGAAGGCTTCCGGATTGCCTTGCACGGCGTTCGGCGCGGCCTTGCCGATGCGCTGCGAATGCATCAGCGCATCGCTGGCCAGTTGCGTCTGCGCCGAGGCGATATTGCTGCTGCGCGTGTTCAGTCCGACGAACAGCAGGCTGGCGGCCAGGCTCAGGGCCATCAGCGTCGACAGGATGCTCAGCTGCTTTTGCAGCGGAAAATGGCCGATCAGCGGCAGCTTCCAGTCCCCGGCCGGCGCGCTGGCCAGCGACTTGCGCCGTCCCAGCGCGTCGCGCAGGCGCAGCGGCAAGTCGGCCGCCGATGCCGGCGCGTCCGGCGCATGCTGCGCTTCGGGCATGCCGGCCGCCAGAATGGGAGAATGGGCGCCCATCAGCAAAGATCCTTGTGTTCGGGGAAGCCGCCAAAGCCGGCATCGAGGAAGCGTGCCGATTGCGCCAGCTGCGCCAGGTCCAGGCGCAGCCACTCTTGCCCTTCGCTGTCGCGCAGCGCCTGCGCCGCCCACGATGGCAGCACACCGTGCGCCGCATCGTGAACGGGCACCGATCGCATGGCGCGCAACTGGCGCAAACCCAGCACGCGTTCGACCAGCAATGCGCAATTGAGGCCCAGGCGGGGAGAAAAGGTGATGATGCGGCAGTGATTGCCCGGCGCGCAAGCCGGTTCGCCCATGTAGCGGGCCAGGTCGACGACACCCGTCAGGCGACCGCGCATGGCCGCCAGGCCCAGGTACCAGTCCTGCGCCAGCGGCACGCCCTGGATCTGCACACCGGTGGCGATGACGATTTCACCGAGCTGCGTCAGGTCGAGCAGGCAAGGCCGGCCACCGAGCATCACGCCCAGTTCCTTGCGCGCCGCCAGCGCGCCGCTGCGCGCAGCCTGTATCCGCTCGATCAATTGCAGCTGATACTGGCGCAAGCGCCCCTGCCGCGCACCCGCCTCGAAGACGGGCATGGCGGCAGCGGCATGCGGAAAAGCCGCGGTGGACACGCCGTGACCTGGCATCGTGTGCATGCTCAGGAAATCGCGGCGATCTTGGCCAGCAGATCGGCTTCGACCACCGGCTTGACCAGGTAATCGCGCGCGCCCTGGCGCAAGCCCCAGATGCGGTCCGTTTCCTGGCTCTTGCTGGAGCAGATAATCACCGGCACGTCCTGCAGTTCAGGATCACGGGCGATGGCGCGCGTGATCTGGAAGCCATTCGCACCGGGCATCACCACGTCCATCAGGATCAGGTCGGGCCTGGCCTGCTTCAGTTGCGCCAGCGCGTCGGCGCCGTCCTGCGCCGTCAACACGGCATAACCGGCACGCACCAGCATCTCGCTCAGGTAGTAGCGCTCTGTCGGCGAGTCATCGACGATCAGAATTGTGTGTATGGCCATCTGCTTCCTTGCTGCGTTGTCAATCAATAAATCACTACTCAAAATGCCCGGCCAGGTGCTGCCGCACGGCCTCCAGCAGCGCCTCGCGCGCCAGCGGCTTGGCCAGGCAGGCGCTGGCGCCCGCCATGGCGCCGCGCGCGCGGTCGAACAAGCCTTCCTTCGACGACAGCATCAGCACCGGCGTAGCGTGGAAAGCCGCACTGGCCTTGATCAGCGCACAGGTGCGGTAGCCGTCCAGGCGCGGCATCACGATGTCGCACACGATCAGGGCCGGCTGGCAGTCGGCGATCTTGGCCAGGGCCGCAAAGCCGTTTTCCGCCACCACCACGCGATAACCGGCCTCGCCGAGGATCTTCGCGGCCGCGCTGCGTATCGTCGCGCTGTCGTCGATGACGAGGATCGTGGCGCTGGCACCCACGGCATCGGACGGCGCCGCGGGCAAAAAAGGACGCGTCATGTGATTATTCGACAATCTTTCATACGATAGCACAGGCAGCCGCGATACCTGCGTGCGGCAGCGGCATCCCGTGGAACTGATTGATTACAGCGCCACCATCTCGAAATCATCCTTGCGCGCACCGCATTCAGGGCAGGTCCAGTTCATCGGAACATCGGCCCAACGCGTGCCGGGAGCGATGTCTTCGTCGGGCAGACCGGCCGCTTCATCATAAACCCAGCCGCAAATAAGACACATCCACGTTTGGAATTGCTGCGTTGTTTCGTTGCTACTCACGTTCTGCCACCCTTCAATCAAGTAAAATGCTGAATTAGGTATCTTAATCTACCCGCCGTGCAAAACCAAACTTCTCCCCTCATATTAAGCTTCGGCGTGTCCGATCCGGTCGGCGCGATCGGCATCCAGGCCGATCTGGCCACCTTTTCAGCCTTCGGCTGCCATGGCCTGTCCGTCACCACGGGCCTCTTGATCAGCGATACGGCGCGCGTGGAAGACGTGCAGGCGGTCGACCCGGACTGGGTTTCCGACCAGGCGCGCGTGCTGCTGGAAGACATGTCCGTGGCCGCCATCAAGATCGGCGCGCTGGGCAGCGTGGAAAACGTCACGGCCATCGCCGAAATCGTCTCCGACTATCCGAACGTGCCGCTGATCCTCGATCCCTTCATTTCGGCGCTGCCGGAACAGGGCATGGACGATGAAGATATTCTCACGGCCGTGCGCCAGCTGCTGATCCCGCAAACGACCCTGCTGGTGCTCTCGCCGGTGGAACTGGAGCGCCTGGCCGAGACCTGGCGCGACGCCGATCCGGACGACACCCTGCAAAACGACGTCGACTACCTGGTGGCGCTGGGCTGCGAATACGTGCTCGTCACCGGCATGCCGGCCGACGCCAGCAAGTCCGGCACGGGCGAAGGCAAGCTGCGCGCCAATACCCTGTTCGGCGAGGACGGCGTGGTGCGCCACGACGAATGGCAGCACCTGCCCGGCATCTTCAACGGCGCCGGCAGCACCCTGTCGGCGGCGGCTACCGCCCTGCTGGCCCTGGCGGAAAACGAAGACGACGTGCCGCAGGTGGTCGTGGCGGCGCAGGAATTCACGGCCGGCGCGCTGGCCCACGCGCAGCGCCACGGCATGGGCAAGCTGGTGCCGAACCGGCTGTTCCGGCAGCAGCGCCAGCGCGGCGCCCAATAATTCTGTAGCAGACCAGACAGACGACACAGACAACGATCCACTTTCAAGGCACGATTATCATGACGACGACTTCACAGAACGACATCCTGTTTGCCCGCGCACAAAAAACCACGCCAGGCGGCGTCAATTCGCCCGTGCGCGCCTTCCGCTCCGTCGGCGGCACGCCGCGCTTCATCACGCGCGCCGAAGGCCCCTACTTCTGGGACGCGGATGGCAAGCGCTATATCGACTACATCGGTTCCTGGGGCCCGGCCATCGTCGGCCACGCCCACCCGGAAGTGGTGAAAGCGGTGCAGGATGCGGCCGCGCTTGGCCTGTCGTTCGGCGCGCCGACGGAAGGCGAAGTGCTGATGGCCGAGGAAATCACGCGCCTGGTGCCGTCGATCGAGCAGGTGCGCCTGGTGTCGTCGGGCACGGAAGCGACCATGAGCGCCCTGCGCCTCGCGCGCGGCGCCACGGGACGCGACAAGATCGTCAAGTTCGAAGGCTGCTACCACGGCCACGCCGATTCGCTGCTGGTGAAAGCGGGCAGCGGCTTGCTCACCTTCGGCAACCCGACATCGGCCGGCGTGCCGGAAGATTTTGTGAAACACACTCTGGTGCTCGACTATAACAACGTGGAGCAGCTGAAAGACGCCTTCGACAGCTTCGGCGCGGACATCGCCTGCGTCATCGTCGAACCGGTGGCCGGCAACATGAACCTGGTGAAAGCCACGCCGGAGTTCCTGCAGGCGATGCGCGAGCTGTGCACGCAGCACGGCGCCCTGCTCATTTTCGATGAAGTCATGTGCGGCTTGCGCGTGGCTCTGGGCGGCGCGCAGGCGCTGTACGGCATCAAGCCGGACCTGACGGCCCTGGGCAAGGTGATCGGCGGCGGCATGCCGGTGGCGGCCTTCGGCGGCAGCGCGGCGCTGATGCACAACATGGCGCCGCTGGGCGCCGTCTACCAGGCCGGCACCCTGTCGGGCAACCCGGTCGCCGTGGCGGCCGGCATGGCCACCTTGAAACTGATCCAGCAGCCGGGCTTCTACGAGCAGCTGGGCGCCACGGCCAAGCGCCTGGCCGAAGGCCTGACCGCCGCCGCCAAAGAGGCCGGCGTGGTCTTCTGCGCCGACTACATCGGCGGCATGTTCGGCATCTATTTCAGCGCCACGCCGCCGACCAGCTACGCGGAAATGATGGCGGGCGACCGCAGCAAGTTCAACGCCTTCTTCCACGCCATGCTGGACGAAGGCGTATACTTCGCGCCCGCCGCCTTCGAAGCGGGCTTCGTCTCGGCGCAGCACGATGACGCCGTCATCGACGCCACCATCGCCGCCGCGCGCAAGGTGTTTGCCAAACTGGCCTAAGCGTTTTACACGGCCGCGGTGTCCATCACCGCGGCCACCAGCGCCGGCAGCCTGGCCATGTCATTGAACACAAGAAGCGCGCCGGCCGCCTTCAGGCGCGCTTCCTGGCCGGCGGCAATATGCCCGCCGCCGATAAAGCCCAAGACCGTCATGCCTGCCGCCACGGCAGCCGTCACGCCCGTGACGCTGTCTTCCAGCACCAGGCACTGGCCCGGTGGCACGCCGAAAGCGGCCGCCGCCGCCAGGTAGACGCCCGGATGCGGCTTGGCATGGCCCACCAGGTCGGGCGTAAATACGCGCTTGTCGAACAGCGGCGCCATGCCAGTGCGCTCGAGCGCCGACAGCACGCGCGCGCTGACGCTGTTCGAGGCGACGGCCTTCGGCAGGGGAATGGCGGCCAGCGCTTGCGCCACGCCGGGCACGGCGCGCAGCTGCGCGTCGCAGGCCGCATCGACCGCGTTGCCGATGGCCATGATGTCATCGGCCGGCAATTGCGGCAAGCCCAGCTCCTTGTAGATATCCTGCATCAGCGGCACCAGGCGCTGACCCAGGCGCGGCTCGATCAAACCTTGCAGGGTGATGCCCTCGGGCAGGTTCTGCAGGCGCGGCCCCAGCAATTCCAGCAGCGCTTGCAGGGCCACGGCTTCGCTATCGATCAGCACGCCATCGCAGTCGCTGATCAGGTGGGTGAAGCGCGGTGGGGTAGTGGCGGTATCAGGCATGGACTCTCCAGAAGGCAACAGTGACGGGAAATGCGGCGGCCAGCCAGCCAAGGCTGGCATCGCAACGATCATAGGTGGAACAGGCGGACGCTACCACGCAGAAAACGTCTGAATGACGATACTTTTCTGCCACAGGCAGCCAGCGGGGGAAAGAATCGGGCGCCAGGCAGGCGGCGACGAACAAATACCAATTCAATACCACGCAATACCAGTGATTATCGCTGATTTTTGAAATTGCTGCGTTCGTCTTGAAACCGGGACGCGGAAGCGCCCCGGCGATGCTGCGCTGCGGCTTATTTCAGCCAGCCACGGTGGCGGAAATACAGGAAGGGCGCGATGGCGCTGGTGATCATCAAGCCCCAGGCCCATGGATAGCCGAACGACCATTCCAGTTCCGGCATCAGCTTGAAGTTCATGCCGTACACACTGGCGATCAGGGTCGGCGGCAGGAAGGCCACACTGGCCACCGAGAAGATCTTGATGATCTTGTTCTGGTTGATGTTGATGAAACCGACGGTGGCATCCATCAGGAAGTTGATCTTGTCGAACAGGAAAGAGGTGTGACCGTCCAGCGATTCGATGTCGCGCAAAATCTGCCGCGCTTCCTCGAACTGCTCGGAATTGAGCAACCTGCCGCGCATCAGGAAGCTCACGGCGCGGCGCGTATCCATCATGTTGCGGCGGATACGGCCATTCAAATCTTCCTCGTGGGCAATGGCATTCAGCGCTTCGGCCGCGTGCGCATCGGTAAATTCCTTTTGCAGCACGCGCGTGCTGACTTCTTCCAGGTTCTGGTAGATGCCTTCGAGCACGTCGGCCGAATACTCGGCATCGGTGGCGTACAGGTCGAGCAGCACGTCCATGTAGTCGGCAATCGAGCCGGGCCGCGAGCGGGCGCGCATGCGCACCAGGCGGAACACGGGCAAGTCGTCCGTATGCATGGAAAACAAAATCTTGCGGGCCAGGATGAAGGCCACGGTGATGACGCGCGACGGGCCGTCGTCCTCTTCACGCAGGAAATCCGTGCGCAGGTGCAAGTCGCCGTTTTCCGCTTCGTAATAGCGGGCCGACGCTTCAATATCCTTGACTTCGTCTTCGCCCGGCAGGGTGACGTTGTAGATGGCCTTGACCCAGGCCCGTTCATCATCGGTGGGGTCGGTCAGGTCGACCCACACCGGTTCGGCATTTTCGAGGTCTGCGCGGCTGTCGATCGGCACCTGGTTGAGCCGGCCATTCTGTAATACAAAGACATTGATCATGCGCGCTCTCAGCCGGATGTGGGGTTATCGTGATGTGCTGGCGCTGGCGCCAAAAATGAAAACAGCGCAAGTGTACCCGCAAAGGCCTTTTCACGACCACCCCCGGCACCGCTTTTTCACGGAAAAAGTGCGGCGTTGCACCAAGCGGGGCCGATTAAGATGCTGCGTCGCAATAGTGCCAATCAGGCAGCTTTAATTTTATGCAAAGAAAGCCAGCTGCCCTCAAGGCAATTCCGCCGCCCCCATGCGGCGCAGGATCACGCCCGTGCGCCGGTTCAGGTAACCCGTATCGCGGTGACGGTCATAAAAACGGGGATTCGGCAGCATCACGGCCAGTTTCGCCGCCTGTCCCGCGCTCAGGCCCGCCGCGCTGACCCGGTAATAGTGGCGCGCGGCCGCTTCGGCGCCAAAGGTGCCCGTGCCAAACTCCACCACGTTCAGATAAATCTCGAAAATGCGCTGCTTTTCCATCAGGTTTTCCAGCATGTACGTGATGATCAGTTCCTGGCCCTTGCGCACATAGCTGCGCGAACCGGACAGGAACAGATTCTTCGCCAACTGCTGCGTGATGGTGGAGCCGCCCGCCACGACCTTCTGCTTCTTGCTGTTTTTTTCATATGCCTTTTGCAAGGCTTCCCAGTCCACGCCTTCGTGCTCGGAGAAATTCGCGTCTTCCGAAGCGATGATGGCGCGTTTCAAATTGTTCGAGATGCGGTTGTACGGCACCCACGTCTGCTTGATGGTGGCCTTGGGATTCTTGTCCTGCAAGACCGACAACTGTTCCCGCATGAAAGCCGTGCTGGACGGGTTATGGTCGACCCACCACCAGATTTGCAGGAAGAAATACAGTTGCACGACGATAAAGGCCAGCACGGGGACGATGAACAGCCACTTGATCCAGCCGTAGCGGTTGCCGCTTTTGCGGGCGCCCTTCTTGCCGGCGCTCACAGGGCACTGCGCAGCTGCGCCAGCAAGTCCTGCGTCTGCGGACGCACGCCGCGCCACACGTAAAACGCTTCAGCCGCCTGCTCCACCAGCATGCCCAAGCCGTCGCGCACCCGCGCGCCATGCTGCGCGGCAAAGTCCATGAAGACGGTGGGCTGGGCGCCGTACATCATGTCCAGCGCCAGCGTATGGCTGCCGAAAATTCCAGGCGGCACGGGCGGCAAGTCGCCCGCCAGGCTGGCCGAGGTGGCGTTGATGACGATATCGAAGACGCCATCGGGCTGCGCGAAACCGCCGGCGCGCAGCTGGCCGGGGTGCGCCAGCGCGTCGGCAAACTGCGCTACCAGCGCCTCGGCCGTGGTCACGGTGCGGTTGGCAATGAAGATTTCCTGCGGTCCCTGTTCCAGCAAGGGCAGCACGACGCCACGCGCGGCGCCGCCCGCTCCCAGCAGCAGGACGCGCTTGCCGGCGACCTTCACGCCCGCGTTGCGCACGATGTCCGCCACCAGGCCCGTGCCATCGGTATTGTCGCCAAGAATGGTGTCACCATCGAAACGCAGGGTATTGACGGCGCCGGCGGCCTTAGCCCGCGGCGTCAGCTCGGTGGCCAGCGCGCACGCGTCCAGTTTGAAGGGCACGGTCACGTTCGCGCCCTTGCCACCCTCGGCGGCAAACGTGCGGGCCGCCAGGGCAAAGCCATCGAGCGGCGCCAGCCGGCGCTCATAGACCAACGCTTGCCCTGTCTGCAGGGCAAACGCGGCGTGGATCAATGGGGACTTGCTGTGGGCGATGGGGTTGCCGAAGACGCAATATTGATCGTAATTCATTGCTTGCTTGTTCAATTGCTGCCGCCAGTCAGGTTAGCTTCCATTTTTTCTTCGCGCGTAAATTTGAAGCGGGTGATGACGACCCACAAGTCATCCTTATCGCTCGACAACATATTCGGTGGGAAACGGCCAAACGGCGCCGCGCGGCGCACGATGGCCAGGGCCGCCGCATCGAGTGCCGGATTGCCCGAGCTTTTTTCCACGCGGGCGCCGCCCTCTTTCTGGTAAATCGTGCCGTCCTGGAAGATGGGAATATAGACGACCAGTTCGCCATACATCTTGCGGCCATTCTTTTGCGGGAAATTCAGGGTACCGATTTCCTCGATGCGCTTTTGCAGGGTCTTGTAATACATGGCATAGCCGACCTCCTGCGTGCTGGGCGTAATGAACGTCTTGCGCGGACGTTTATTTTGATCTTCCACGGTCTGGCTGATTTCGGCCGCCATGCGGGCGATGGCCTTGCTGCTTTCCATCAAGTCCGAGCCGGTGGCCAGCGGATTGGGCTTGTCCTTTTCCGTGACGGGCGCGGCGCTGTAAGGCGTCGGCCTGGCCGCCTGCGTCAGCAGTTCCTGCTGCTTCTGCTCCAGCTCGGCAATACGCCGGGCGCTGGCCTTGACGCTGTCGCCCTCTTCCACCTTGCGCATGTCGGGCAAGGGCGACTTGGCGCGACCCTTGTCGGCCTGTCCACCGCCATCGAGGTTGGCTTGCGCCAGGGCATCGGCCTTCAACGGCTTGTTCGCATGCTTGGCGTTGACCAGGATCACTTCCAGGCCAGGATCGGTGGCGACGGCCCGCTGCGGGGCCGGGGCGACAAAATGCATCGCCAGCAAGGCGCCGTGGGCCAGCAGCGATACCGCCACGGCTATCATCAGGAAACGATTCTCTCGGAAAGACTTCACGCGCAACCCAGTTCGCAACAAGCACACCATACAAGATGGCTGAATTCTACGTCAAAGGGCGGTGCCGGCAACAGTTTTCAGCACCGCCTTGATGGCGTGAGGAATGCCTTACTTGACCTCGGGCTCGCTGACCACGTCTTCGCTGGCCAGTTCCGCCACTTCCGCCTCGGCGTCGCCGACCTGGTTGGCCGCTTCCGGCGCCACGTCGCCCTCGTCGTCGCCTGCGTCGCCCGCTTCTTCTTCGTAGTCCAGCTCGGCATCGGCCGCCGCATCGGGCACGGCGGCGATTTCCAGCAGGCGCGCTTCGATGCTCAGGTCGACTTCATCCCAGCGCAGCAAGTCCAGTTTCACCTGGGCACCGCGCGCCACCGATGGCATGCCCGGCAGCTTGATGACCAGCGGAATGTCGACCAGGCGCAAGATCTCGTCTTTCAACACGACGGCGTCGACCTGGCGCGCGTTTTCCTGGTGCAGCCAGCGCAAGCACCAATAGCGTTCCATGTTCGACTGGAAATCGCCATACGCGGCATACGCGGCGTCGAACGCCGAGACGATGGCGAACAGATTCGCGTCGCGCGGCTTGAACGGGGCCACCAGCGGCGCCGTCACGCCGTGTTCGGCGCAGGCGATGATTTGCCACTGGTTGACCAAGTCCGTGTAGCGGCGCAAAGGCGAAGTGCTCCACGCGTATTGATCCACGCCCAGGCCCTGGTGCGGCGCCGCATGGGTAACCATGCGCACCTGCATCTTTGCCGCCCAGCTATTGCCGCTGCCGCCGCCCTGGCTGCGGTAGATGCCCGGCACGCCATGGTCGTGCAGCATCTTGCCCCAGGTGCTGTTGGCAAAAATCATCAGTTCGGCGACGATCTTGTCGAGCGGCGCGCCACGCTTGCGGCGCGCCACGGTGACGATGTCGTTTTCCACATAGAAATTGAAATCGACACGGTTATTCTGTTCCGGCTTCAGGCCAAACGCTTCGCGTTTCTTCATGCGGCCTTGTTCCAGTTGCTGCGCCCATTGCCACAGCACGGCAAAATCGGCCTTGTGCGGATACTCGCCCTCACCGCTGGCCAGGGTTTCCTCGTTGACCAGATCGTCTAACTGGTTATGGCGCAAATTGCTGGCAATCGGCACCAGCTCGGCGCGCGTCTGCGTGCTGACCACGGCCCAGTCGGCTTTCGGGTCGAGGGTCGCGTACAGCGACAGGGCCGGGCACGTCGTGCCTTCCGCCAGGGTAAACGCGTTGACGATTTCGTCGGGCAGCATGGTGATCTTGTCGCCCGGCATGTAGACGGTCGACATGCGCTGGCGCGCCATCTTGTCGATCACGTCTTCCGGACGGATGCCCAGGCCCGGCGCGGCGATGTGGATGCCCACTTTCACGGTGCCATCGGGCAAGGGCTGCACGGAGAAGGCATCGTCGATCTCGGTCGTCGTCACGTCGTCGATCGAGAAGGCGGCCACATCGGCCAGCGGCAGCTTGGCCGTCACGGAAGGCACGGGCACGTTCGGGAAACCGGCGCCTTTCGGGAAGTTTTCAAACAGGAACTTCGACAGGTGCAAGTCTTTCGGCGAAGCAATACCGCCGACGGCCAGCATCAGGCGCGGCGGCGTCGTGTGCAATTCCGTGCACGCCGCTTCCAGCGCCTTGTATTCGATCGTGTTCTTGTCCGGCTTGAACAGCAGTTGCAGCACCATGGGCTGCATCGAGGCGGGCAAGCGGTTCTGCTTCAGCTCTTCCACATAGCCTGCCTGCACCAGCGCCTGCTGCTTTTTCTTTTCGATGCCGGCCAGGGCCGCCTTCAGCGAGGCTTCCGGCGCCGCCTTGTAGCGGCCACGGCCCTTCTTGTAAAAATACACGGGCGCCGAATGCAGGGCCAGGATCAGGCCGGCCGCTTCCGACGGCAACGGTGCATGGCCGAAATACTCGGCGCCCAGCTCGGCAAAGCCGAACTCGTCTTCGCCCGCCACTTCCCACAGGAAATCGAGGTCGATCTCGGCGGCAACGGCCTTGGCTTGCTCGAGCAACTCGGCCGGGGCCGGCTTTTCGTACTGCAGCAGCACATCCTTGACCTTGACCTTGGTGCGCTTGCCGCTGGCCATTTCGACCTGGTAGGCTTCACCCGCTTGCGACAGGACCGTGCCGACCTTGAAATCGCCGGATTCTTCAAAAAATAGATTCATTGTTATGCTTTGTTTATTAATGTGTCGGTTGCAACGGTGCGAGTGACGGACGTCAACTCCAGCACCGCCGGCAAAAATACTTCGGTTACCAGCAGCAAGCCCTGGTGACGCTGATACAGGCAGCGGCGGGCAAAAAACAGCGCCTGCTCGTCGGCGCGCCGCCCTTCCCATGCCAGCGCCGCCTGCGCCCGCTGTACCAGCGGGTGCCCGGCGCGCAAGCGGGCAAATTCCAGTGCACCGCGGCGTACCATGCGGTCGCCAAACAGGGTCGTGCCCAGCGAACGTTCGCCCAGCGCGGAAAACAATGGCCAGTCCGTGGCCGTCGCCTGCATGGGCACGACGGTATGGCCAAACACGGCCGGCTTGTCATCACAACGCAACAGCACTTCGCGTTCCCACACCCTGCCCGCGCGGTGCAAACCGATGATGGCAGCCTCGTCGCTCAAGCAACGTGCCGTTTCCTGATGCAAACATTGCACGCGAAATGCCTGGCTATGCGCTTTCAGCTTGGCCGTCAGCGACCCGCCACCCGTGAGCCAATGGCGCAAGGCCGCCGGCGCATTGACGGCATTCACGTGCGCATGCCATTGCGCCTGCCGCAGCGAACCCGGCCTCACTTGGCGGCATCCGCATCGATGCCGCAAAAGGCCAGCACGGGCGCCAGATAATCGGCAAATTCGCTGATGCCATGGTCGCTGCCATCGATGACCAACTGCCGCGCCCCCTGATAATGCGCCACCATGTCGCGGTAGTCGAGCACTTCATCGCCCGTGGCGGCAATCAGGAAATAGCGTTGCGGCTCAGTAATTGTCTCTACGGCAAACGCGCGCAGCTCATCAATGTACTCGCGCTTGAACTCGAATGGCTTGTCCGAATGGAACTCAGTCGTCACGCCCACATGCTGTTCCAGGTCGATCAAGGGCACGATGGCGGGGTTGAGCAAGACGGCGCGGCAACCGAGTTGCTCGGCCAGCCAGGTGGCGTAATAGCCACCCAACGAGGAGCCGATTATCGTCAGCTCAGCCGGCGCCACGTCCTTGACCAGCGACAAGGCCAGTGCTATGGCCAGCTTGGGCGAGGCCGGCAATTGCGGGCACAGCCACTGTGCTTCACGGCCCAGCGCCTGCATCTGCGCGGCCAGCAGGCGCGACTTCATCGACAGGGGCGACGAGCGAAATCCATGCAGGTACAGAATCATCGGCCCAGGGCCTCCAGCAATTTCTGGTGCACGCCGCCAAAGCCGCCGTTGCTCATGACCACGATCTGGTCGCCGGGACGGGCGCTGGCAGCCACGGCCGCCACCAGGGTGTCGATGTCTTCGTAGGCGCTGGCAATCTTGCCCAGCGGCGCCAGCGCGTCGCCCAGGCTCCAGCCCAGCGCGGCATGGCTGCCGAAACCGAAGACCAGGTCGGCATCCTTGAGGCTGCCTGGCAGCGCATCTTTCATGGCGCCCAGTTTCATGGTGTTCGAACGCGGTTCCAGCACGGCCAGGATGCGGCCGCTGCCGCCTATCTTCTGGCGCAGGCCGCCCACGGTGGTGGCAATGGCCGTCGGGTGGTGGGCGAAATCGTCGTACACGGTGATGGCGTTGACCACGCCGCGCACTTCCATGCGGCGCTTGACGCTCTCGAAGCTGGCCAGCGAAGCGCACGCCTGGGCAATCGGCACGCCCACGTGGCGCGCGGCGGCGATGGCCGCCAGCGCATTGCTGCGGTTGTGCTTGCCCGTGAGCGCCCACGCCACGTGGCCTTCCTGCTGGCTATTGAAGAACACGTCGAAGCTGCCATCGGCCTGCTCTTGCAGTTGCCAGTTAGCATCTTGACCAAAACTTTCCTTTTCACTCCAGCAACCGCGCGCCAGCACGCGCTGCAGCGACGCTTCGTCGCCGTTGAAGACGAGACGGCCAATGCCGGGCACCGTGCGCACCAGATGGTGGAATTGCGTCTCGATCGCGTGCAGATCGGGGAAGATGTCGGCGTGATCATATTCCAGGTTATTCATGATGGCCGTCTTCGCGTGGTAATGCACGAACTTGCTGCGCTTGTCGAAGAAGGCCGTGTCGTACTCATCGGCTTCGATGACGAAGAAGTCCGACTCGGCACTCTTGCCGTCGATCTTGCCGGACAGGCGGGCGGAAATGCCAAAGTTCATCGGCACGCCGCCGATCAGGAAGCCCGGCGCGTAGCCCGCGTCTTCGAGTATCCAGGCCAGCATGGCTGATGTTGTCGTCTTGCCATGCGTGCCGGCCACGGCCAGTACCCACCGATTGCGCAAGATGTGTTCCCCGATCCATTGCGGGCCGGACACGTATGGCAAGCTGCGGTTGAGGATCTCTTCCACCAGCGGGTTGCCGCGCGAGACCACATTGCCAATCACATACAAATCCGGGTTCAGCTTGGTCTGTTCCGGATCGAAACCCTGGATCAGTTCGATTCCCTGCGATTCCAGCTGGGTGCTCATCGGCGGATATACGTTGGCATCGCAACCGGTGACTTTATGGCCGGCTTCCTTGGCCAGGACAGCCAGGCCGCCCATGAAGGTACCGCAAATGCCGAGAATATGAATATGCATGTGATCAGTGCGAAAGGCGCACGCTTAAGTAAGTAAGACGGTGAGATAAAAAACAGCAAGTGCAGGATTTTACCTGACGCCATGACTTTTTCCGCTTCGGAGTATCATCTCGCTCATGACGAACGATGCATTTGACGATAGCGCGCAGTTGCGCCTGGAAATCGCCGCCGCTGCCGCGCGCCTCGTGGCGCAGGATGGCGCCGACTATGGCAGCGCCAAGCGCAAGGCGGCGCGGCAAGTCCTCGGCGACGCGCCGAACCGGCCCAATATACTTCCCGACAACGACATGATCGAAGAGCAGGTGCGGCAATACAATGCCCTGTTCCTGGCCGACAGCCAACCGGCCCGGCTGTTCCAGCTGCGCACGATCGCGCTGCAGGTGATGGAAGCGTTGCAACAATTTCATCCTCTGCTCAGCGGCCCCGTGCTCAATGGCACGGCCGGCCCCCACGACGAGATCTATCTGCAGCTGTTTGCCGAGAGCGCCAAGGATATCCACATCTTCCTGCTGAATAAAAATGTCGTGCTCGATATGTCGGAAAGCCCGCATTTCAAGGGAGCGCGTTATGATGCGGTCGAGACAGCCAGTTTCTTGTGGAAAAACGAAGGCGTGCACGCGGCCATGTATGAGCTCGACGATATGCGCGGCGCGTTGAAAGCCAAGGCGGACGGCAAGGTGCTGCGCACCGACATCGCCGGGCTGCGCAGCCTGCTGGCCGCCAGCCTCGCCGATGGCGTGCCGGCTGCCGACTAACATTGATATAGATAAAGTTATGACAAAAAAGAATTGGATCGCCTGCGCCATCGTGGCGCTGATGTTTGGCGGCATGGGCGCTTACGTCGGTTTGAGCAAGGAAAAAGCGAAAGAAGCGGCGAAAGAAGCGGGACCGCAGACGACCGCCATCGCACCAGGCGCGACGGGCCCCGTCAACGAACTGTATGCGCTGTCCCTGCCGGACGCGGCGGGCGCCACGCAAGCCTTGTCGCAATGGAAAGGCAAGAATGTGCTGGTGAATTTCTGGGCGCCGTGGTGCCCGCCGTGCGTTGAAGAAATGCCGGAGTTATCCGAAGTGCAAGGCCACTATGCGGGGAAAAACCTGCAGGTGATCGGTATCGGCATCGATTCAGCCAGCAATATTGCCACTTTTGCCAGCAAGGTCAAGATCGCCTATCCCGTGTATGTCTCCGGCATGAGCGGCACCGACCTGTCGCGTCATTTTGGCAATGCCACGGGCGGTTTGCCCTTTACGGTGCTGATCGGCGCCGATGGCGAAGTCAAAAAGACCTATCTGGGCCGCTTGAAATTTGATCAGTTGCGCGCCGATCTGGATAAATTGTAAATTCGGAGCGTGCTTTTTTCTCTTGCCAATGCGTATCTTTGGCGGCAAAATGCGGAACTTTCGCTAAAACGGTCTTCCATACATGGCAAAAAACCTCCTTCTGCTCAACGGTCCCAACCTGAATTTGCTGGGAACGCGCGAGCCTGAGGTCTACGGCGCCAGCACCTTGGCCGATATCGAGCAGGCAGCAATGGCGCAAGCCATGGCGGCCGGTGCCGACCTGGTCTGCTTTCAAAGCAACCATGAAGGCGCGCTGATCGACCGCATCCATGCCGCGCGAGCGGAAGGGATCGATGCCATCGTCATCAATCCGGGCGGCCTGACCCATACCAGCGTTGCCTTGCGCGATGCGCTGGCCGGGGTCGCCATCCCGTTCGTGGAAGTCCATATCTCGAATATTTATCAACGCGAAACGTTTCGACATCACTCATTTCTCAGCGCGATCGCGCAGGGGACGATCTGCGGCCTGGGTATCGATGGATATCGGTTTGCCATCGACTTTGCGCTTAAAAAACGTTAATCTACGCGATCTGCACGCATTTAGCGCGGCGATAGGTTCTTGGACATCACCGCATCACTCATAAAACAAACTACATTCCTAGGGGTTTTACATGGATCTACGAAAACTCAAGACCTTGATCGACCTGGTCGCCGAATCGGATATCGCAGAGCTGGAAGTTACCGAAGGCGAAAGCAAGGTTCGCATCGTCAAATCGTCGGCCATGCCGCAAAACCAGATGGTCATGATGCAGCCGCAAGGCATGCAAGCCCAGTACCAGCCAGCCGCGCCAGCCGCCGCCCCCGCTGCGGCAGCCGCCGTCGTGGTCGCCGCCGAGCCAACGGGCTATGTGGTCAAGTCGCCGATGGTCGGTACCTTCTACCGCTCCTCCGCTCCTGGCACCGCCGCCTATGTTGAAGTGGGCTCGACTGTCAAGGAAGGTGATACCCTGTGCATCATCGAAGCGATGAAGCTCCTGAATGAAATCGACTCCGATAAAGCCGGTGTCGTGACCCAGATTCTGGTCGAAAACGGCCAACCGGTCGAATTCGGTCAACCCTTGTTTGTGATCGGCTAAAACCCAGTCCACACGGCCGGCAACGGCCGTTTGCAGTTTTAGCCCCTCACACTTGTTGTTTCGCCGGCTCGCCGGCTCTCACAGACATACGCGAACCTACCATGTTTGAAAAAATCCTGATTGCCAACCGTGGTGAAATTGCCCTCCGTATTCAGCGCGCCTGCCGCGAAATGGGCATTAAAACGGTTGTAGTCCACTCCGAAGCCGACAAGGACGCGAAATACGTCAAGCTGGCCGACGAATCCGTTTGTATCGGCCCGGCACAGTCGTCCCTGAGCTACCTGAACATGCCCGCCATCATCAGCGCCGCTGAAGTAACGGATGCGCAAGCGATTCACCCAGGCTATGGCTTCCTGTCGGAAAATGCCGACTTTGCCGAACGCGTCGAGAAATCGGGCTTCGTCTTCATCGGCCCCCGCTCCGAATCGATCCGTTTGATGGGCGACAAAGTGTCGGCCAAGCAAACCATGATCAAGGCTGGCGTACCGTGCGTACCCGGCTCGGAAGGTGCGTTGCCGGACGATCCGAAAGCGATCGTGCAAATTGCCCGCAAGATCGGCTACCCGGTCATCATCAAGGCCGCCGGTGGCGGTGGCGGACGCGGCATGCGCGTGGTGCACACGGAAGCAGCCCTGATCAACGCCGTGGCGATGACCAAGACGGAAGCCGGCACGGCCTTCGGCAACCCTGAAGTGTATATGGAGAAATACCTGGAAAATCCGCGCCACGTGGAAATCCAGATCCTCGCCGACGAACACAAGAACGCCGTCTGGCTGGGCGAGCGCGACTGCTCCATGCAGCGCCGCCACCAGAAAGTGATCGAAGAAGCACCAGCGCCGGGCATCCCGCGCAAGCTCATCGAGAAAATTGGCGACCGTTGCGCCGAAGCTTGCCGCAAGATCGGCTACCGCGGCGCCGGCACGTTTGAATTCCTGTACGAAAACGGCGAGTTCTATTTCATTGAAATGAATACCCGCGTGCAAGTGGAGCATCCCGTCACCGAGATGATCACCGGCATCGACATCGTGCAAGAGCAGATCCGCATCGCCGCCGGCGAAAAACTGCGTTTCCGCCAGCGCGACGTCTTGCTGTCGGGCCACGCCATCGAGTGCCGCATCAACGCCGAAGACCCGTTCAAGTTCACGCCATCGCCAGGCAAGATCGTGTCGTGGCATGCACCGGGCGGCCCAGGCATCCGCGTCGATTCGCACGCTTACGCCGGCTACTACGTGCCGCCGCACTACGACTCGATGATCGGCAAAGTGATCGCTTACGGCGCCACGCGCGAGCAAGCGATCCGCCGCATGCAGATCGCCCTGTCCGAAATGGTGGTCGAAGGCATCAACACGAATATCGCCCTGCACCGCGAACTGATGATCGACGCGCGCTTCATCGAAGGCGGCACCAACATTCACTATCTGGAACAGAAACTGGCCGACATGCCGGACCTGGGCAAGAACCTGAATGGCGGCAGCCCAAGCATTGCCAAGAAATCCGAAATCAAGGCGGGCGCATGAGCTGGACGGAAATCGTCATCGAAATCGCCCGTGACAACGCCGAGGCCATGTCCGACGCGTTGATGGAAGCGGGCGCCCTGTCGGTGTCAGTGGAAGACGCCGATGAAGGCACGGATGCCGAGCAGCCCCTGTTTGGCGAGCCCGGCATGGAACCGAAGGAAGCGGCGTGGGAACGCAGCCGCGTGGTGGCGCTGACGGACGTCGACGCCGACCAGGCCGCCATCGTGGCCGCCGCCGCCCAGGCGGTCGGCATGGCGGAAGTACCTGCCTTCACCATGCGCCCCGTGGAAGAGCAGGACTGGGTGCGCCTGACACAATCGCAATTCGCGCCGATTCACATCGGCAAGAATATCTGGGTCGTGCCCAGCTGGCACGAGGCGCCGGATCCTGACGGCCTGATCCTGGAACTGGACCCTGGCCTGGCCTTCGGCACGGGCAGCCATCCGACCACGCGTTTGTGCATGGAATGGCTGGAAGCGAACCCCGCTCCAGGCAAGACCGTACTCGACTACGGTTGCGGTTCCGGCATCCTGGCCATGGTGGCCAAGAAGCTCGGCGCGCAAACGGTGGCCGGCGTCGACATCGACCCGCAGGCGATCGAATCGGCGCGCGACAATGCCGAACGCAACCAGTGCGACATCGAATATTTCTTGCCAGACACGTTTGCCACCTCGGCACACGCCACGGCCAAGTTTGACATCGTCGTCGCCAACATCCTGTCGAGCCCATTGAAGCTGATGGCGCCGATGCTGTCGGGCCGTGTCGCCGACGGCGGCGCGCTGATCCTGTCCGGCGTGCTGGCACGCCAGGCGGAAGAAGTGGCCGCTGCCTACGCCCCGTTCATCCAACTGGGTGTGTGGGCCGAGCAAGACGGCTGGGTGGCCCTGCATGGCCGCCTGGGCAGCACGCAAGCGCCTGCGCCCCGCGCGGAAGGTGCATAAGCACAGCAATGGCCCTCGCCACCAAATGCCCCCATTGCAACACGATATTTCGGGTCGCTGCTGACCAGTTGAAGTTACGTGGGGGCATCGTGCGCTGTGGCACGTGCAGGGAAGTGTTTGACGGCAATGCCGCGCTGGTCGATCCAGCCGCGGCATCGCCGTTTTTAACCTCCGCCCCCGGCACTGCCGCCCCGCTGCCGACCGATTATCCGCTTGACGCCAGCCTGCCGTCCGCCACGGACGACGAACCCATTTATTCCCTCGACTTCGACACCTCGTTCGACCCGTTCGGCATCCTGCCGGAAACGGCGCAGCTCAAGGACGATGAAGACGATGGCGAGCACATCGAGCTGGACCTCGACGTGGTCCTGCCCGAAGAGGCGCCTGCCGCCGAACCACTCGACATACCGCTCGACATACCTGAACCTGATGCAACACTGGTAAAAGCACCGGAAGCACTGCCCGAACCACCGTTGCCGCAGCCGATGGCGCCCTTCAAGCGCCGCCAGGTCGATGACGCGCCCGCCTTCGCCACGTATCTGCGCGACAGCCGCCGCGAACCGAATCTGGAAACTGGCGCCGCACCGGTGCTGCCCGCGGCCGAAAAAGTCAGCCTGGACAAGCCCGCGCCCGCGCGCCGGGAGCCGACGCTGGCCGACCATTCCTTCACGCCGCTACCCGCCGCACCCATCGCGCCGGAAGCAGCCGAAGAGCAGCAAGTCCCCGTCCAGTCGCCAGCCGACGACGAGCCGGCCTTTGTGACCCTGGGCCGGCGCCGCGAACAGAGCGGCAAGGCCTTGCGCGTCGCCATGGCCGCCGGCTCCGTGGTGCTGCTGCTTTTGTTGTTCCTGCAAGTAATGACCACCTTCCGCAATCCGCTGGCGGCGCAATTTCCGCAGTGGAAGCCGACCCTGGTCACGCTGTGCAAGCTCAGTGGCTGCCAGGTCGACTTGCCGGCGCAGATCGAGGCGCTGGCCATCGAGCAAGGCGAGTTGCAGACCATCAAGGAGCACACCTTTTCCTATGTCTCGCTGCTGCGCAACCAGAGCCGCAGCGTGCAAGCCTGGCCCAGCATCGAACTGATCCTCAACGACGCCAACGACAAGCCCGTCTTGCGCCGCGTGATCGCGCCGCGCGACTATCTGCCGGCCACGGTCGACGTGAGCAAGGGCTTTGCGCCGCGCTCGGAACAAACCATCAAACTGTACTTTGCATTAGACCAGCTCACGGCGTCTGGCTACCATATCGCCATCTTTTACCCTTAACCGACACTATCATGACCAAAACATCGCTGATCTGCGGCTCGCTTGCCACCGACACCATCATGCAATTCCCTGGCCGCTTCGGCGAATCCCTGCTGGCCGACCAGTTGCACAAGGTGAACGTCTCCTTCCTCGTGCCTACCATGCGCACGGAGTTCGGCGGCTGCTCGGGCAACATCGCCTACAGCCTGAAAATGCTGGGCGGCGACCCGCGCATCGTCGGCGTCATGGGCCAGGATAGCGCTGCCTACCTGGAACGCCTGCAGAAGCTGGGCATTTCCACCGCCAACATCCTGATCAAGGCCGACAGCTACAACGCGCAGTGCTTCGTCACGGCCGACGCGGACAATAACCAGATCAATGCCTTCCACCCGGGCGCCATGTCGTTTGCGCATGAAAACCCGATCGCCAATGCGGGCCCGGCCAAGGTCGCCATCATTTCGCCGGACGGCGATCAGGGCATGCTCAAGCACGCCGCCGACCTGGCCGAACTGGGCATCCCCTTCATGTTCGATCCGGGCCAGCAGTTGCCACGTTTCAATGGCGAACAGTTGATCGACTTCATCAACAAAGCGACTTACGTATCGGCCAACGATTATGAAATGGAAATGTTGATGGAACGCACGGGATTGACCCTGCCGGACATCGCCAGCCGCCTGGAAGCGCTGATCGTCACGCGTGGCGAAAAAGGATCGGAAATCTATACGGACGGCAAGCGCATCGACATTCCTGTCGTGACCGCCAAGGAAGTGCTGGACCCGACCGGTTGCGGCGACGCCTACCGTGCCGGCTTGCTGTTCGGCATCACCAACGACCTGGGCTGGGAAACCAGCGGCCGCCTGGCCAGCCTGCTGGGCGCCATCAAGATCGCCACCCAGGGCGCGCAAAACCATGTGTTTACGCCAGAGAGCATCGCCGATCAGTTCGAAGCGGCGTTTGGTTACCGCTATTAATATGTAACCCGGTCGGCTTGCGCCCAAGCGCCAAGCCGACCTTCTCGCTTTACCTCAGTACAATAATCATCCCCACCAGCACCTGCGCGATCTGCAGCAGGATCAAAGCCACCAGCAGCGACAAATCCAGGCTACCGACCAGCGGCACCACCTTGCGTATCGGACGCAGCAGCGGCTCGTTCAGGGCGCGTACAAACGGCGCCAGCGGCGCATGCGGGTTGACCCAGCTGAAGATGGCTTCGATGATCAGCAAGGCCATGAAACCGTAGAGTATCCATTGCAGGAAGCGTTGCAGCGACTTGAGCAGCACCACTTCGACGGGAGCGCCGGTAATAAACAGCACCGAGCTGGCCAGCAGAACGATCAGGAAGGCGCCGATCAGGCTGGCCCAGTCATACCCGCCCACGCCCGGCACTACGCGGCGCAGGGGGCGCACCAGCCAGTCGGACAATTGAAACGTGAATTGTGCCACCGACGAGGGCGGCCGCACGCGCACCGCCTGCATCCAGAAGCGCAGCAGCAACACGCCGCCCAGCAAGGTGGCGATGGTATCAACGATCAATGTAAGGATAACGATCAGCACGACTAATTCTCCAAAAAAAAACCGCTGTGTGATTGAGTCACACAGCGGCGTGTTGCCTCATCCAGGCACCCGTATCGCAGGAATTACGATGGGCGGGTGCTGGTTGGGAATGGCCAGGCTGCAGCCGGTGCCAACACGGTTTTTGCTACAGGTGCGATAGGCGCCGATGGCTTGGCGACAGGAGCTGCCTTCTTCGGTGCGGCCTTTTTAGGCGCGGCCTTCTTGGCGGCTGGCTTGGCTGCCACGGCGGCTGGTGCCGCTGGAGCTGCTGCCGGCGCTGCTGCTGGTGCGGCTGCCACGACTGGCGCTGCGGCTGGCTTGGCGGCAGGTTTCGCTGCTGCTTTCGCTGCTGGCTTGGCTGCAGCTTTTGCTGCTGGCTTGGCTGCTACCTTGGCCGCTGGCTTGGCTGCAGGTTTTGCTGCAACCTTGGCGGCAGGTTTCGCTGCTGCTTTGGCTGCCGGCTTGGCTGCTGGCTTCGCTGCTGCCTTGGCTGCCGGCTTGGCTGCTGCCTTTGCTGCCGGCTTCGCTGCTACCTTGGCGGCTGGCTTCGCTGCTACCTTGGCGGCTGGCTTGGCTGCTGCTTTTGCGGCTGGCTTCGCTGCTACCTTGGTGGCTGGCTTGGCTGCCGCTTTTGCTGCTGGCTTCGCTGCTACCTTGGCGGCTGGCTTGGCTGCCGCTTTTGCGGCTGGCTTCGCTGCTGCCTTGGCGGCTGGCTTCGCTGCAGCTTTTGCTGCTGGCTTGGCGACGACTTTTTTCGCTGCTGGCTTGGCAGCTGCTTTGGCGGCAGGTTTCGCTGCGGCTTTTTTCACTGCTGGCTTGGCTGCAGCTTTTGCTGCTGGCTTAGCTGCTGGCTTGGCTGCTGCTTTGGCGGCCGGCTTGGCTGCTGGCTTTGCTGCGGCTTTTTTCGCTGCTGGCTTGACTGCTGCCTTGGCGGCCGGTTTGGCTGCTGCCTTGGCTGCAGGTTTCGCTGCGGCTTTTTTCACTGCTGGCTTGGCTGCAGCTTTTGCTGCTGGCTTCGCTGCTGCTTTGGCGGCTGGTTTTGCTGCGGCTTTTGCTGCTGGCTTGGCGGCCGGTTTGGCTGCGGCTTTTTTCGCGACAGGCTTGGCTGCTGCCTTGGCGGCAGGTTTCGCTGCGGCTTTCGCTGCTGGCTTGGCTGCCGGTTTCGCTGCTGCCTTGGCCGCTGGTTTCGCTGCGGCTTTCGCTACTGGCTTGGCAGCCACTTTTGCCGCAGGCTTGGCTGCTGCTTTGGCGGCTGGTTTTGCTGCTGGTTTCGCTGCGGCCTTGGCAGCTGGTTTAGCGACTGGTTTAGCGGCAACCGTCTTCGCTGCGGCTGCCGGCTTCTTCGCGGCAGGAGCAGCCTTGGCGGCTGGTTTCTTTACTTCTGATTTCTTAGCGGCTGTTGCCATTTGTCTCTCCTTCATCTGAGATGAGAAATTTAAGCTACAAGATTTAAACCCGTCCGACCCACCACAGGGATAGGCCAGGCGAATTATTCATCGGCACAAACGGTCGTTTGCGCTAATGAATTCGGCACCAGCTGAACTGCTGCAACTCCTCACGTTTGCAGCACTTCAGCCATCGTCGGTGCCACCCTGCTTTATCTCGCAGCTGGTGGCAAAGTCTGAATTCGGTCATTCGTTTTCGATGCCGTGCGTTTTTTCGCTCCTCGCATCGCGCTCGCCACAACACCGTTGCGTCAAATAAAAAACCGCCATGCCTGAAAAAATTCGGGCACGGCGGCAGACGAAAACGGTGTGGTTTTGTGCATATCCGTGTAAATCTGTATCCCTGTTTTGCGAGGTTTTTTCGCTACCGCGCTGGTTAAAAAACCCCGCATTCTAACGCTCGCATTTGCAATCTCATAAAGTACACGAAAACCTTGTCAATGCGCAACCGGCACGACACGTTTTCGCCCGCTTTTTTGCACGATACGCGTGCTATCGCACAATCGCGCGGCAAATGCCGCCGCCAGCGTCTCCGGAAATGATTTTTTGGGTTCGTGATACGGCCATTCGCGGCAGCCGAAAATCGTGGCGCAAGCGTCGCCGCATGACCCGATGATGGACGCATTTTTCTGCCGCCATGCACGCAAAAAAAAAGCGCCGTCACGATGACGGCGCTTCTTGTCGTTGACTGAAAAAGGATTACTCCCAGTTCAGCGCACCACCCGTTTGGTACTCGGTCACGCGCGTCTCGAAGAAGTTACGTTCCTTCTTCATGTCGATCATTTCGCTCATCCACGGGAATGGATTTTCTTCCTGGGCGAACAGCGGCTCGATGCCGATCTGCTGCGCGCGGCGGTTGGCGATGAAGCGCAAATAGCCCTTGAACATCGGCGCATTCAGACCCAGCACGCCGCGCGGCATGGTGTCTTCCGCGTATGCGTATTCCAGTTCCACGGCCTGCATGAACAACACTTTAATCTCTTCGCGGAATTCGGCCGTCCACAGCTGCGGGTTTTCCATCTTGATCGTGTTGATCAAGTCGATGCCGAAGTTGCAGTGCATCGATTCGTCGCGCAGGATGTACTGGTACTGCTCGGCCGCGCCCATCATCTTGTTCTGGCGGCCCAGCGCCAGGATCTGCGTGAAGCCGACGTAGAAGAACAGGCCTTCCATCAGACAGGCAAACACGATCAGGGATTTCAACAGCTTCTGGTCGTTTTCCACCGTGCCGGTGACGAACGCCGGGTCGGTCAGCGTGTTGATGAACGGGATCAGGAATTCATCCTTGTCGCGGATCGACTTGACTTCGTTGTAGGCGTTGAATATCTCGCCTTCGTCCAGGCCCAGCGATTCGACGATGTACTGATAGGCGTGCGTGTGGATCGCTTCCTCGAACGCCTGGCGCAGCAGGTACTGGCGGCATTCCGGCGCCGTGATGTGGCGGTAGGTGCCCAGCACGATGTTGTTGGCGGCCAGCGAGTCGGCCGTCACGAAGAAGCCCAGGTTGCGCTTGACCAGGCGGCGCTCGTCGTCCGTCAGGCCGTTCGGGTTTTTCCACAGCTCGATATCGCGCTGCATGTTCACTTCCTGCGGCATCCAGTGGTTGGCGCAACCGGCCAGGTATTTGTCCCACGCCCATTTGTACTTGAACGGCACCAGCTGGTTGACGTCCGTCTTGCCGTTGATGATGCGCTTGTCGTCGGCATTCACGCGGCGCGCCACTTGCTCGGCGTTCGCTTCGGACGGCTCGGCACCTGCCGGCAGGTTCAATTCGGTATTACCCAGTGGCGCTTGCTGCGCCGGACGCGGCACAGCTGCAGACGTGGTTTCATCATCCCATGACAACGACATATTCTTCTTCCTTTCCATGCCGGCGAGCCGGCGATCCGCAACAGGCCCGTTGAATCGGACAATACGGACATTGACAACATTGAATCAGCCCAGAAGTACTGGGCTGACAACTAAAATCTTACTGGCAGGCTTCGCATTCTTCAAAGCCGTCATCACCCGGACGCAGGTAGCAGGCTTCGCCATCAGCGTCGTCCGCTGCCGCTGCCGCCACTGGCGCCACGGCCACCGCTGCTGCCGCCACGACGGCTGCCTGGGCGCTGGTTTGTGCACTTTGGGCGCTGGCCGACATGCCGCCATCGACTGCCACGGCGTTCAGGGCGCCCGTCTTGGAGGTCGATTTCTCCATGTGGGTAGCGGCGATGGTACGCAGGTAGTAGGTGGTTTTCAGGCCACGCAGCCATGCCAGCTTGTAGGTCTCGTCGAGTTTCTTGCCCGAGGCGCCAGCCATGTAGATGTTCAGCGACTGGGCCTGGTCGATCCACTTCTGGCGACGCGAAGCCGCTTCCACCAGCCAGCTTGGCGACACTTCGAAGGCGGTAGCGTAGATGTCGCGCAGGTCTTGCGGGATGCGGTCGATCTTCACCAGCGAGCCGTCGAAGTACTTCAGGTCGGAGATCATGACTTCATCCCACAGGTCGCGCGCCTTCAGGTCGCGCACCAGGTAGCCGTTGATCTCGGTGAATTCGCCCGACAGGTTCGATTTCACGTACAGGTTCTGGAACGTCGGCTCGATACAGGCCGACACGCCGATGATGTTCGAAATCGTCGCCGTCGGGGCGATCGCCACGCAGTTCGAGTTGCGCATGCCGAACTTGGCGATGCGTTCGCGCACCGGGGTCCAGTCCATGGCCGACGAGGAATCGACTTCCAGGTAGCCGCCGCGCTCTTCGGCCAGCAGTTTGACCGAGTCCTGCGGCAGGATGCCGCGGTCCCACAGCGAACCGGCATACGATTCATAGCGGCCACGCTCTTCGGCCAGTTCCGTCGACGCCAGGTAGGCGTAGTAGCAGACGGCTTCCATCGAGGTGTCGGCGAACGACACGGCGGCGTCCGAGGCGAACGGGATGCGCATCATGTGCAGGCAGTCCTGGAAGCCCATCACGCCCATGCCGACCGGACGGTGGCGCATGTTCGAATTGCGCGCCTTCTCGACGGCGTAGTAATTGATGTCGATGACGTTGTCGAGCATGCGCATGGCGGTGCGCACGGTCTTGGCCAGCTTGACGTGATCGAGCTTGCCTTCCTTCATGTGCGCCGGCATGTTGACGGAACCGAGGTTGCAGACGGCGATTTCGTCAGGGCCCGTGTTCAGCGTGATTTCCGTGCACAGGTTCGAGCTGTGGACGACGCCGACGTGCGACTGCGGGCTGCGGATGTTGCAAGGATCCTTGAACGTGATCCATGGGTGGCCCGTTTCAAACAGCATCGACAGCATCTTGCGCCACAGGTCCAGCGCGGCGATCTTCTTGAAGACGCGGATTTCGCCGGCGGCGGCCTTGGCTTCGTAGCCCAGGTAAGCCTGCTCAAAGGCCTTGCCGACCTTGTCGTGCAGGTCTGGCGTGTCCGATGGCGAGAACAGGGTCCAGTCGCCTTTTTCCATGACGCGCTTCATGAACATGTCGGGAATCCAGTTCGCCGTGTTCATGTCGTGCGTGCGGCGGCGGTCGTCGCCCGTGTTCTTGCGCAGGTCGAGGAATTCCTCGATGTCCATGTGCCAGGTTTCCAGGTAGGCGCAGACGGCGCCCTTGCGCTTGCCGCCCTGGTTGACTGCCACGGCCGTGTCATTGACCACTTTCAGGAACGGCACCACGCCTTGCGACTTGCCGTTGGTGCCCTTGATGTGGGCGCCCAGGGCGCGCACTGGCGTCCAGTCGTTGCCCAGGCCGCCGGCGAACTTGGCCAGCAATGCGTTGTCCTTGATGGCGTCGTAGATGCCTTCCAGGTCATCCGAGACGGTGCTCAGGTAGCACGACGACAGCTGCGAGCGCAGGGTGCCCGAGTTGAACAGGGTCGGGGTCGAGCTCATGAAGTCGAACGAGGACAGCAGGCTGTAGAACTCGATGGCGCGCGCTTCGCGGTCCGCTTCGTTCAGCGCCAGGCCCATGGCCACGCGCATGTAGAACGCTTGCGGCATTTCGATGCGCACGTCCTGGATGTGCAGGAAGTAGCGGTCGTACAGGGTTTGCAGGCCGATGTAGCCGAACTGCAAGTCGCGGTCGGCGACGATGGCTTTGGCCAGGCGCTCCAGGTCGAAACTGGCAAGTACCGGGTTCAGCAGCTCGGCGGCGATACCCTTGGCGATGTATTGCGGGAAATATGTCAGGTATTCGGCGGCAGCGGCCGCTTGCGGCACTTCCTTGCCGAACACTTCCTTGCGCACCGTGTGCAGCAGGATGCGGGCCGTGACCTGGCTGTAGGCCGGGTCTTTTTCCATCAGCGCGCGCGCCGCCAGGATGGCCGACTTGTGCAGCTCTTCGACAGGCACGCCGTCGTACAGGTTTTTCACCGTTTCAGCCAGGATGGCGTCGGCATCGACGTGCTTTTCCAGGCCGGCGCAGGCGGCGTTGATCAGGTCGCGTACTTCCTGCATGTCCAGCAGGCGGCGCACGCCGTTGTCGGTGACGTTCAGCTGGGGCGCGGTCACTTGCGCGGAAGCGCCCAGCGCTTCCTTCTGCAGGCGGCGCTCTTCCATGTGCTTGGCGCGGTACAGCACGTAGGCACGCGCCACGTCGTGCTCGCCCGAACGCATCAGCGACAGTTCCACCTGGTCTTGCACGTCTTCGATATGGAAGGTGCCGCCGCCCGGATGGCGGCGCACCAGCGCGGCGACGACGCCGTCGGTCAGCTGTTCCACCAGTTCGCGGATGCGTGCCGAGGCTGCGCCCTGGCCGCCGTTAACGGCCAAAAACGCCTTGGTCATGGCGATGGCGATCTTCGAAGGCTCAAATGCCACCACCGCGCCGTTGCGGCGGATGATGCGATAGTCGCCCAATGCCGCGCCCGTGCTCGCCACGCTGTTGGCCGCGCCTGGCGCTGGCGATACTGGCGTTGGATGGATGGAAATATCTTGTGGTGATTGCATTGAAGCTCCCGTTGTCAGCTAAAGTCAGCCTGCAGTTTTGCTGCCGCGTGTGTTGTTGAATAGAACGCCCGATGGTCAGGGTTTCTTCAGGTATTTGTTGCTAAATAGTAAATTAATAATGCATAAAACAGTGTCAGAATCCATCTCGCCACACCGCACTGCCCGGCTGGCGCGAAACACGATCAAGGGTGGTGAACCGCCAGTTCCAGTGCTTTATCAGCAATCCGGGTAGCTTTGACAATAATTCTGAAAACGTCTGTGATGGCACTACATATAGTCTTTACGTCCAACTTCTGCACTAATTGTAGTGCCCATCGAAGGGCGATGCAATAGTTTTCCGGCATCCGTCGGCGTAATTTTTTGTATTTTCATATACGATTTCGGTTGACTTTTCAGGGTATGGATGGAAAGCCCAATCCCCGCGAAGTAAGCGCTAACGCAGGCTGCCCGCGCAAGGTTTCCAACCAGCACTCTTGGTAAAAAGACCAGTCGAAAAATGGCCCCGGATCCGTCTTCCTTCCCGGCGCGATATGCTCGTGGCCGCGCACCTGCGACAAGCCGTAGCGCGCCACCAGCGCCGCCGTCAACGCCGCCAGCACATGGTATTGCCGCCGCTGGAAGGGTACATCGTCCGCGCCTTCCATTTCGATACCGATGGAATAGCCATTGCACTGCGGGCGTCCTTCGAAGGTGGACGCGCCCGCATGCCAGGCACGTTGATCAGCAGAAACATATTGCAGCAGCGCACCATCGCGCCGCACAAAAAAGTGCGCCGACACCTGCAAGCCACGCAGGTCGGCGAAAGAAGGATCGGCATTATAATCTACCCGGCCCGTAAACAAGTCCGACACATGCGGCCCGCCGAAGTGGCCGCCCGGCAAGCTGATGTTATGGATCACCAGCAAGTCGACTTGCACCCCGTCCGGGCGCGCGTCGTGGTGCGGCGAGTCGTAGCGCAGCGCGCCGTCGCACCAGCCGTCTTCATCTATCGTCCATGCGCGCATCAAGTAGGCTTTCCTGTATCGTCAATTTCTGCATGCGGTAACGCAACTGGCGCACGCTCAGGCCCAGCTGGCGCGCCGCCCGTGCGCGGTGGTAGCGCGCCTGCACCAGCGCCAGCATGATCATGTCGCGCTCGGCCTGGCGCAAATACACGTCCAGCGGCAGGACGGGGGCCACGCCATGCGCCGCCATGCCGGGCAGGCACAGTTGCCGTTCCGGCAAGGCCGGCAGTGCCGGCGCCGCCTGCAAGGGCATGCTGCCAGCAACGGACGGCAAGGCCAGTCCGTCAAGCGCGATCACGCCGCCGTCGGCAAAGGCCAGTGCCCGCTCCAGCACGTTTTCCAGTTCGCGCACATTGCCGGGAAACGCATACGCGGCCAAGGCCGCCAGCACCGGCGGCGCCAGGCTCACTGTCCGGCGTGGCGACAGGCGCGCGAGGATCACCTCACATAATACCTGCAGATCGCCGCGCCGCTCGCGCAGCGGCGGCAGCGCCAGCTCGATCACATGCAGACGGTAAAACAGATCCTGGCGAAACGTGCCGGCGGCCACGCCGCGCGCCAGGCCATGCTGGCTGGCGCACAGGATGCGCACGTCGATGGCCTCATCGCTGCTGCCGCCCAGCTTGCGCACGCGGCGCTCCTGCAGCACGCGCAGCAGCTTGACCTGCATGGCCAGCGGCAGGTCGTCGACTTCGTCAAGCAGCAGGCTGCCGCCGTGGGCCGCCTGGAACAAACCCTGGCGCTCGTGCAGCGCGCCCGTATAGGCGCCCGGGCGGCAGCCGAAGAATTCCGCTTCCATCAGCGCTTCGGGAATGGCGCCGCAGTTGACGGCGATAAACGGGAAGCTGGCACGCGTGCCCTGCGCATGAATGGCGCGCGCCGCCAGTTCCTTGCCCGTGCCCGATTCGCCACGGATGGCCACCGGCGCGCCGCAGCGGGCGATGCGGCCGATCTGCGCGCGCAGCGCCTGCATGGGCAGCGAGTTGCCGCTCAGTTGAGGCGCCGGCGGCATGCCGGCGACAGGAAGCTGGCTGGGACTGGGACGGGGGCTTGGACTTGACATGGGGAGCGCGCCTTTCCGCAATGGCGGCGACGAACCGCCTCATGCAGATGCTACGCCGGACGGATGCCGGACGACGTTACGATACGGCTGAGCAACGCGCGCGACCCTGCCGACCGGCCCTTACACCGTGGCGTGCGCGTGGCTGCAGTAGTCGTGGCCCTTGGCCTGCACGTTTTCCGAGGCCGGGTAATACACGCCGCAATGGGCGCAGCACAGCATCAGCTCGGCATCCGGCAATTCCTGCGGCCGCGCGGGCGACGCATACGGATTGGGCTGCTGTTGCTGCTGCGCGCGGGCCCGCTGCTGCATGCCACGGATCTTGCTGCGGATAGCAAACAGCACCAGGAACACCAGCGCCAGCCAGAATAAAACACGTGTCATGCGAATCCTCGGTGTAAAACCACTTCCAGTACAAAACGGCTGCCGACATAGGCCAGCAACAAGGTGGCGAAACCGGCCAGGGTAAAGCTCAGGGCCGTCTTGCCGCGCCAGCCGCGAAAGCGCCGGCCTGCCAGCAGCGAGGCAAACAGCAGCCACGACAGCATGGTAAACACGGATTTGTGATCCCAGTTCAGGGCCTTGCCAAACAGTTGTTCAGAAAATACGATGCCCGACAGCACGGTCAGGCTGAGCAAAATAAAACCCAGGCCGATCATGCGGAACAGCAGCTTTTCCATCGTCAGCAGGGCCGGCAGCTGGTCCAGCGCCGTGCCGATGAAGCCGCGGCTTTCGCTGCGCGTATGCAAGCGCGATTCCTGCAGCGCCATCAGCACGGCGTGAAAGGCGGCAATCGTCAGGGTGCTGTAGGCGAGCACGGCGACGGCAATATGCCAGCCGAAGACGGCCGACTTGCCTTCCATGTTGACCTGGCTGCCAGGAAAGGCCCAGGCCAGGCCGATGGCGAGGACGGCGCTGGGCATGACCATGCGGCGCAGTCCGTCCAGACTGAAATTGCGGTTCTCTATCCAGTAGGCGCCCACCGACACCCACAGCGCGGCCGACAGCATGGCGGAAAAACCGAAGCGCAAGGTGCCCGGCGCCATCAGGTCGAACCACAGGGTGGCGGCGTGCGCCAGCCAGGCGACGCCGGTCAGGCCGGCAATGAGCCGGGCACGGGACGAAGGAAGCACCGCGCACGCCGCGTACAACAGGGCGGCGATGAAAAAGAAATAGATCTGCATAGTTTAAGTTTACACCATAGCCGGCAAGCGCGATTCAGGCGACAGCCCGGGTGACAGGCACGACGCCGCCATCCAATGCCGCAAGCCTGCCATGATATCGCGCCTGAGGCATGACGGGGTGGCGCACCCTCAAGATTTCGGCAATCTTTCCTGCGGCGCACGGTCGCCGCGCCGCAGCCACGTTGCCATCCCGATGAGCCAGTCCTATAATTATGTCCACATAGCAATATTTATCCACCCTTACGCCACGTCCTCTCGCCATGTCTTTTCGAAAATTGTCCTGGACCTGCCTCCTGCTGGCCGCCTGCACTCTATTAAGCGGCTGCATGAAAGACGCGCCTTCCCAATCCACGTACGAGGAATACTTCCGTACGTCCATCCAGAGCTATGACCTGTACAAGGAATACTTCGACATCGCGAAACTGGAAAAGCTGAATGGCTGGAAAGAAAACGAACAGTACGAAATCAAGGGCTCGGCCGTCCTGCGCGCCAAGGTGGGCTACCTGGAATTGCTGGCCGACGTGGCCAACAAGCTCGAGGCGGAGGCGAAGACGGATGGCTCCGTGGGCATGACCATGGGCCTGGGCCTGATGGCGCGCAGCATGGGCGGCGAAAACAAGGTTTTCCGCGAATTCTGGGTACAGCAGCAGGAAAAGAAAGCGATCCCCGCGCCCCTGCTGGCCCGCCAGGCGGCGATGACGGCCGAGCGTTTCGAGAACCTGCTGCAGTGGTCTGACCAGATCGTGCAAGACAATTACGGCGCCATCATCAACCGCCAGCTGAAGAAAGGCGATGAGCTGACCCGCATCTACACGCTGAGCTTCCGCCAGACGGAGAAGGGCTGGATGGGTTTTAACGCCCGCTAAGGCCACCCTTCCATAAAAAAACCTCCGCGCCATCTGAACTGACCCCAAATAGTTGGACGGTTTAGTTTATTTACTAGGTGGACAAGGGCTGAGTTCTGTATTGCACAGGACTCAGCCCTTTTAATTTGAGCTTGATACGCTCGTGATTATAGTAGTGGATGTACTGTTTGATGCCACGCTGCAATTCATCGACACTGCTGAACTTGTTCAGGTAGAAGAACTCCGTCTTGAGCACGGCAAAGAAGCTTTCCATGGCTGCGTTGTCGAGGCAGTTTCCCTTACGGGACATGCTTTGCTCCACACCCTTATCGCGCAGCATTTTCTGGTGTAGTGGTCAACCCATCCCGGACACTATGTTAAGTTTTTCTTCGACGACGGCCGGTGCCAGTCCCTGGTTGAACTGATGCGGCCGTATCCAGTTATACCGGTGCATCAGGTAATGGCTGATGTCCCGTTGTGCTTCTTGTGCCGTCATGTAACCTGTTGACGGCAGCCATTCCGTTTTGAAGCTACGGAACAGTCGTTCCATAGGTGAGTTATCCCAACAATTTCCCCGACGGCTCATACTCTGCCGTATCCGGTAGCGCCACAAGCGCTGACGGAATTTTCGGCTGGCGTACTGACTGCCCTGATCCGAATGGAACAGCAGTCCCTGCGGTCGACCACGCTGCTCGTAGGCCATTTCCAGCGCTTGCACAACAAGGTCGGCGTCGGGCCGTAGTGAGAATGCCCAGCCCACGGCTCGGCGAGCGAACAGATCCAACACCACAGCCAAGTAATACCATCGCCCCTGCGCCCAAACATAGGTGATATCGCCGCACCAGACCTGATTTGGCGCCTCCACCGTGAACTCTCGGTTGAGATGATTCGGAATGTCGACACGCTCCACCGTGGCCTGCTTGTAGGCGTGCTTGCCAGGTTGCTTGCAGACCAGCCCCAACTCCTCCATCAGGCGACTAACTTTGAAGCGGCCAATGGCCGTGCCTTCCTCGCGCATCATGTCCATGATACTACGGCTCCCCGCTGAACTTCGGCTCTCAACGAACAGTTCGTGCACGCGGCTACGTAATGCCATGCGCTCAACATCAATGTGTCGCACGCGCTCCCGATGTGCATACAGGCATGACCGCGCGACATCGAACACCGCGCAAATCAACTCGATTGATTCGTCACCACAAATCTGATCGATTACCTGGTACGTTCTATCCCTTCCGACATCAAGAGCGCGGTAGCCTTTTTTAAAATGGATTTCTCCCGCTCAAGACGTTCAATGCGCGCCTCTAGTTCCTGTATTCGCTGCTGATCCGGCGTGATCGCCTTGCCCTGTGGCGTGACGCCTTGTCGCTCCAATTGAAGCTCCTGAACCCAGCGGCGCATTAGCGATTCTCCGACGCCAATCGACCGGCTGGCCTCCACGTGGCTGTATCCCTGATCCAATACCAAGCATGCTGCCTGCTGCTTGAACTCAGGGGAAAATGTACGTCTTTGCTTGCTCATCAAACACCTCTCCATGGCGAGCATTCTCGCCTAAATTGGTGTCCGGGTACATTAAACCACTACAATACCACCGCTATGATAGCAGCGCTCCCAGGCAGGGATGCAAGAGGGACTACGGATATTGAATACCGCCGCGGTCTGACGATAGGAGAGCTGGTTGGCCCACATGTGCTCGAGCACCTGCAACCGTCGCTCGGCCGGGCAGTGGCTAAACTTTTTGCTTAAGCCAGCCTGTCCGTGCAGGTTAAATAAATGAAGCCATTGCCGAACCATGGCATGATCCAGACCATGTTGCCGGGCGATTGTTTGGACTCCTGCCTCACCCCGCATGCATTGCTGAACCACATCCAGCTTGAACTGCGTACTATGCTTAGCCATAGAAAAACCCCGAAAGTTGGTGTCCAACTTTCGGGGTTCAGTTCAATCGCTGGTGCGGAGGTTTTTTTCATGGCTGCCTGATTTACTTCACGTTCAGGCTCTTTTTCGCCTGCTCCAGCAAGTCCGTCTTGACCCAGTCCTTGGCCACGGGCGGTTTCGTCATGCGGCCCACGCCCGTTTTCACCATCACGTCGGTGGTGATCTGGATATGCTCGGGCGAGATGTCATATGAATACGGCGAATTGCTGATCGCGTCGTCGAAGTCATCCTTCGTGATCTGGCCGCGGAACACCACTTCACGCACATACTTTTCCGCCGTCGCCTTGTTGTCGATAAAGGTCTTGGTGGCTTCGACGAAGCAGCGCATGAATTTTTCCGCCACGGGACGGCGTTCCTTGTAAAACTTTTCCGTCATCACCATGGTCCGCACGGGTTCGCCGATCGGCGTGTCGTACGGCTTGATGACTTCGGTGCCGAAGCCCTTGTTGATGGCCTGCGACGACTGCGGTTCCGACTGCATCATGGCGTCGATATTCTTGCCCATCAGCGCCTGGTTCAAGTCGGCGTAGGCGAGGAACACCAGTTGCACATCCTTGCCCTTGGTTTCGGAATACGTCAGGCCCGCCTGCGACAGCTCGGCCAGCAGCAGCACTTCCTGGATGCCGCCGCGCGTCACGCCCACGCGCTTACCCTTGAGTTCCTTGACGCTGGTAATTTTTTGCCCCGCACCCGCCACCAGGCGCGCGCCGCCCTTGGCAAAACCGGCTACCACGTAGATCGGGGCACCGCCGGCGCGGCCGGAAATGGCCGCTTCGGACGCCGTCGCGCCCACGTCCAGCTCGCCCGCGATAATCGCCTGCATCACGTCAAGGCCCTTGGCGAAGATATGCTCTTCAACCTTGATGCCGCACTTGGGCGCGATTTCCTTGATGTACGACACGGCGCCGTAATGGGCGAATTTCAGATTACCCAGGCGCACGACTTCCTGCGCCTGCGCCTGCACGGCGCCCATGCCGAAGGCCAGCACGAGGGCGGCGGCGATACCGCTCTTCAAGCTCACTTTGTTCAAGGTTGATTTTTTCTGCATCGGGTTCTCCTGTGGTGGTTGGTGTGTGCCCGCAAGGGCACGCGAATCACTGCTTTTATTATCAGGAGATAGTACCGCGTGTTGGAGCCAGGGCAACATTTTTTTGCCCTGGCCAGCCCATCCTGCTTAAAACGTGGCGCGCAGGGTCAGGCTCGCATTGCGTGGCGCGCCATACCAGTTGCCGCCCCCCGTGTAGCCCGTCTTTTCATAGTAGCGCTTGTCGAAGACGTTATTGACGTTCAGGGCCAGCGACCAGCGGGGATCGATGCGGTACTGCGCCAGCGCGCTCCAGACGGCATAGCCGCCCTGCGTAAACTGGAAGTCCTGCTCGCCGCCATCGCGCGTGACCACCGTGCCGCTCGTGTAGTTGGCGCTCTGGATGGCGACATTGCCGCCCACCTTCCAGGCCGACCAGGCGCCAGGCAAGGTGTACGCCGTCGACAGCTTGAACAGATGCTTGGGCGTGATGCTGCTGAAAGGCAAGCCCGTGCTGTCATTCTTGCTGTGGTTAAAAGTATAGCCGGCGGCGGCCTGCAAGCCGGGCAAGAGTTCGCCGCCCACTTCCATATCCACGCCGCGGCTGGTCACCTTGCCCTGCGGCAAATAGCAGCAATTGCCAGCATACAGGTCGGTTTCTTCCGGATAGCCAGGGTCAAGCACGGCCTCGCCACTGCGTTCGACATGGAACAGGCTGAAGGTGGCATTCAGGCGGCCCTCAAGCAATTCGCCCTTGAGGCCGCCTTCATAGCTCTTGCCCGTGATGGGCTTGAGCGAGGTGCCCGGCACTGGCCCCGCCTTGTACAGCGCCTGCGGCTTGAAGATGGCGGAATAGCTGGCATACGCCGACCACTGTGGATTGAGGTCGTAAATGATGCCGCCATACGGCGTCAGCTTGGTCGGCTCGCTGAAGCGGCTGTCCGAATCGGGCGACCAGCTTCCCGTGTCGCCGTCCAGGGATGCCACGTATTGCTTGAACTTGTAGCGAGCCAGGCGCGCACCCAGCACCACGTGCAGCTGGTCGCTGGGATGCAGGCGCACGGTGCCGTAAGCGCCATACTGTTCCTGCTCCCATGGATGGAAACGGTACCAGACAGGGCCATTATCGCCACCCGCCCAGGGCGTGGCATCGGGATCGAAGGGATTGGCCGGCGTGATGCCCGCCCCCGTCTGCCGGGCCGAATCCCAGTAGCTCGTGACCTTCTGCCGGTCGGCCCCCAGCAGCAACTCATGCGTGCGTCCCAGCAGCTTGAAATTGCCCGTCAGATTCAGATCCAGCACATTCTGGTGATTCCAGGCATTGTTGCGCGTACCGGCCCACACGACGCCGTCACTGCCGCCGGGCTGCACGGCGCCCGTGGTAAACGTGCCGCGCCCCTTGGCGCTCTGCTCGACATGGCTGACATTCAATTTCAGCTTCCAGCCAGTGGAAAAACGGTGTTCAAGCTGGGCAAATAGTTCCGTGACCTCGTTGTCGACGTAGCCCCAGGGCTGGCTCAGGTTGGTCGAGCGCGGCAAGTGCACATCTGCGCCGTCCGCATAACGGGGCAAGCCGGAACCACTGCCAGTCGTATCGCGCTTGCCATGCGAACCGCCCACGGTCAATAGCGATCCCGTGGGCAGGTCCGCTTCCAGCACACCATACACGAGTGCCTTTTCCGTGCGAAAGTGGCGCATGAAGGAGCCATCATTTTCATACATGGCCACCACCCGCCCGCGCAGCCGCCCGTCGTCAGTGAGTGGGCCCGTGGCGTCGATGTCGGCGCGATAATTGCTCCAGCTGCCCGCCGACAAGCCGGCCGTCAGCTGCCGGTGCTCGAGCGGTTTCTTGCGCGCCAGGTTGATGATGCCGCCGGGATCGCCGGCACCGGCCAGCAGGCCGGACGCGCCGCGCATCACCTCGACCCGGTCGTACATCGCCATGTCCTGGATTGCCGTCGCGGTGTAGCTGCCGATATTGAAGGGCGCGCCGCCATCGATCTGCATGCTGTCGATCTGGAAGCCCCGTGAGTAGAAATTATAGGCGTGGCCGTTTACGCGCTGCAAAGTGATGCCCGGCGTCAGCGCCATGGCGCCACCGATATCCTTGACGTCCTGGTCATCGAGCTGCTGGCGCGTCACCACCGACACCGACTGGGGAATCTCGCGAAATGACTGGTCCGTCTTCGACGCGATGCTGGTGACGCGGCTCGTGTAGGAAGCCGTTCCTTCCGTGCTGCCATCGGCGGCGCGGCGCGCGCGCACGCGGATCGCGGCCAGGGTTTGTTCGCCGGCGGCGCTGGCAGCGGTGGCAGAGGTGGCAGAGGTGGCGGGCAGCGCTTTTTGCAAGGTGTAGCTGCCGTCGCTGCGGCCGGTGATTTCCAGGCCGCTGCCGGCCAGCAGGTGCGCAAGCGCTGCGCGCGGGGTATAGCTGCCGCTCAGCGCGGGACTGCTCAGCCCCGCCGTCAGGGCTGGATCGAAGGACAGGGCGATGCCCGCTTCGACAGCCACGGTGGAGAGATTGCGGCCCAGGGGGCCGGCCGGCAGTTCAATGCTGCGCGCGGCGGGCGCGTCGAGCGACACCGCATGGGCCGGTGCCGCCATGGCCAGCATGGCAAGGTGGACGGAGAGAAAAACGATGGAACGGAGGGGGGCGGCGGGCATGACGTTTCCTTTACATGGCAATGGGATCTTCCTCCCCTTGCCAGCCCGGCGCGAAAAAAGTGTCAGGTTTCTTCAACTATTTATTCTGGCGCATCCAGGGTGACCCAGTAGCCGCCAAGACGCGTGCGCGCCGCCACGGGATAGGTCGACACCAGCATCACCAGCGCCGCATCCGTATCCGTGATGGGGAAGGCGCCCGAGACGCGCACATTGGCCACGCGGGGATCGCAGCGCACGATGCCGGGCCGGTAGCGGCCCAGTTCCAGCGCGAAGTCGTGCAGGCGCATGGCGTCGGCCAGCAGCATGCCGCGCTGCCACGCCAGCGCGCCGCCGTCCAGCGCTCGCGGTTCGCCGATGGCCGCCGCCGTGAAGTCCACCTGCGAACCCTCCGCAATGATGTGCTGCGCACCGCTGCGCGCCTGCACGCGCACGCGGCTTTCCCGCACGGCCAGCGCCGTCTGGCCGTCTTCCTGGCGCACGGAAAACACCGTGCCCAGCGCTTCGAGGCGGCCTTCGGCAGTGGCGACGAAGAAGGGGCGGCGCTGCGCATCGGGCGCGGTGTGCACGGCGATTTCACCGCGCCGCAGGGTCAGCAGGCGCTGCGCGCCATCGAATTGCACGTCCAGAGTGGTGGCCGTGTTGAGGCTGATGCGGCTGCCATCAGCCAGCACGATGTCGCGCCGCTCGCCCGTCGTCGTCTGGTAGTCATGGCGCCAGCCCTGCTGCTCCATCAGCAGCCAGGCGCCGGGCACCACGGCCAGCAAGGCCGCCAGTTTCAGCAGCGCGGCGCGGCGCGCCAAGGTTCTCGATGCGCGGGACCGGTCCAGCGCCGGCATGGCCAGCTCCGGCGGCAGGCCACCCAGCTTGCCCAGCAGCGCCTCGGCACGCTGCCAGGCGCGCGCATGTTCCGGGTCGCTCGCGCGCCAGCGTTCGCATTCGCGCCGCTGCTGCGCGCTGGCCGCGCCCGAGTGCAGTTGCATCAGCCAGTCAGCCGCCTGTTCGAGCACGCGCGGATCGATGGGAACGCGGGCGCCCAAGCTAGTCGCCATCGAGCCGCAGGCACGCCAGGAACGCCTGCTTCATATAGCGCTTCACGCTGGCCAGCGACACGTCCAGCCGCGCGGCGATGGCGTCATACGTCAACCCTTCCAGCTGCGACAGCAGAAAGGCGCGCCGCACGGCGGCCGGCAGGGAATCGAGCATGGCGTCGACCTGGTGCAGGGTTTCCAGGATCAGCAATTGGTCTTCGCATGAAGGCGCTTGCGCTTCGGGCAGCAGGGCGATGGCGTCAAGATAGGCGCGTTCGAGCGCCTGGCGCTGGTACCAGTTGATCAGGATGCCGCGCGCCACCGTCGTCAGGTAGGCGCGCGGCTGGCTGATGGCGCCGAGATCGCGCCGCGCCAGGATGCGGATGAAGGTGTCGTGCGCCAGGTCGGCCGCGTCGGCGGCATTGCCCAGCTTGTAGCGCAACCAGCCATGCAGCCAGCCGTGGTGCTGCTGGTACAGCGCCCCGGCGGCATGCGTGGGAGAAGAGTGGTCTTGCTGTAGGGCGAAGTCGGCGGCCGACATGGGCATCCTTTCCTGTCAGGCGCCTGGCACCAATGCAAATAAGAATTATTCTCATTTTAGCCGAAACAACAACGCCGGCGCCATGCCTGGCCGCGATGGCAGGCATTGCACCGGCGTTTTTACAACAGCCGGCCTTACTGGCCAGCCAGCGCCACGACCGGGTCGAGTCCCGACGCCTTGCGCGCCGGCATGAAGCCAAACACCAGCCCCGTCACCACGGCGCAGGCGAATGCGCCGGCGATGGCGCTCAGGGAAAAAATCACCGGCACGTCCCATACCAGCAGCAAACCGGCCACCGTCACGCCGACCACGATGCCGGCCACGCCGCCCACCACCGACACCAGCACGGCTTCCGTGAGGAACTGGCGCAGGATGTCGCGCCGGCGCGCGCCCGTCGCCATGCGGATGCCGATTTCGCGCGTGCGCTCACGCACCGTCATCAGCATCACGTTCATGACGCCGATGCCGCCCACCACCAGCGAGACGGCCGCGATCAGGCTGAGCATCATGGTCATGTTGTCCTGCGTCTTCGCTTCGGCGGCGATCGAGGCGGCCGCGTTGCTGATGCCGTAGTCGCGGATGCGGTGGCGCTCGAACATGGTGGCGTCGACCGCCGCCTCCACCTCCGTCACGCGCTTCACATCAGCCACCGCCATGACGGTGTACGTCGGCTCGCGCTGGCCGAAGACGCGGATGCCGGCCGTGGAAAACGGCAGCAGCAGCACGTCGTCTTCATCCTTCTCGCCCGTCAGCGCACCCTTCGCGCTCATCACCCCGATCACCTGGAAAGGCACATTGCCGATCAGGATATTCTGCCCCACGGGATTGGCCACGTCGGGCATCAGTTTTTCCGCCAGGTGCGCGCCCAGCACGGCCACGGTGGCCATCTCGCGCTCGTCTTCCTCGGTAAAGAAGCCGCCCTTGGCCACGGGCCAGGTCTGGATCTGCGGCAGGGCCGGCCCCGTGCCGCGCACATAGGTCTGCACGTCGAGGTTACCGTGGCGTATCACCTTGTTGCCCGTGACATTCGGCAGCACGTGGGTGATGCCCGGCACGTCCTTGAGCGCATCGAGGTCGGCCAGGGTGATGCTGCGTCCCGGAATGCGCGAGCTTTCGCCGCGCGACGCCATGTACAGCAAGTTTGAACCGAAGGCGCCCAATTGGGCCATCACCTGCTGGCGTGTGCCCAGGCCGATGGCCAGCATGACGATGACCGAGGCGACGCCGATGACGATGCCGAGCAAGGTCAAGCCTGTGCGGAAGCGGTTGATCCACAGCACACGCCATGCCGCGCGCGCCGCGTCGAGCAATTCCGTGCCCAGCGAGGCCCCCGTGTCATGCGCGGCGCGCGACATGTCCAGCGGCGGCAAGGCCGTCGACGTGGCGGGAATGGCGATGGCGCCCGAGTCTTCGACGATTTCGCCATCACTGATCTCGATCACGCGGCGCGCTTGGGCCGCCACCTTGCGGTCATGCGTGATGAGGATGATGGTGTGGCCCGCGTCGGCCAGTTCGCCCAGCAGGGCCATGACTTCGGCGCCGCTGCTGCTATCTAACGCCCCCGTCGGTTCATCGGCGAGGATGATGCGCCCGCCATTCATCAGCGCGCGCGCGATCGACACGCGCTGCTGCTGCCCGCCCGACAACTGGTTCGGCCGGTGATCGAGCCGTTCTCCCAGTCCCAGGCGCTTGAGCAGCGCTGCGGAACGCGCATGGCGGGCGGCGGCCGGCATGCCCGCGTACAGGGCCGGCACTTCCACGTTTTCGCGCGCCGATTCCGTGGCGATCAGGTGATAACCCTGGAAGACGAAGCCGAACGCTTCGCGCCGCAGCCACGCCAGTTCATCGGGGTTCAGGCTGGCCACGTCCTGGCCGGCGAAGCGGTACGTGCCGTCGCTGGGACGGTCCAGGCATCCGAGCAAATGCATCAGGGTCGACTTGCCGGAACCGGACGCGCCGACGATGGCGACGAATTCGCCGGCGCCAATCGACAAGGTCAGGCCGCGCAGTACTTCCACGGCCGGCGCGCCGTCATGGCCGCCGTAGCGCTTGCGGATGCCGGCAAGTTCAATCAAAGGAACCGGCTGGCCAGCTTCTACGGCTTGCCCCAGCGACGCGGCCTCGCTCATCGCGCTCACAGCTGGAACCTGCTGCTGCCGCTGCCGGCCGGCTGTTCGCCCGTGACCAGCAATTCACCTTCGCGCAAGCCTTGCAGCACTTCCGCGCTGAGGCGGTTGCGCACGCCGACGGTGACGGCGCGCGTATCGACCTTGCCGTCCACATCCATCACGCGGGCTGTGAACTGCCCCGGCTTGGCGCCTTCTTCCGTCGATGGTTTCAGGGCCGGCAAGGGCACGGCCAGCACATTGTTCGCCGCGGCCGTGACGAATACCACCTGCGCCGTCATCTGCGGCATCAGTTCGCCGTCGGCGTTATCCACGTCGAACAGCACTGTATACAAGATCACCTTGCTGGTCGACGGCGCCAGGGCCGTGCCGGCGGCGGAACCACCGGGCACCGGCGGGGCCGGCAGCACCTGGCGCACCTTGCCGCTCCAGCGCCGCTGGTCGCCGCCCAGGGTGGTGAAATACACGGGCATGTCCGGGCGCACGCGGCGCACGTCCGCTTCCGACACTTCCGTCCATACCGTCATGGCCGACAGGTCGGCGATGCGCAGGATGTTCGGCGTCTGGTACGTGGCGTTCAGGGTTTGCCCCTCTTTTGCATCCAGGCCCACCACCTTGCCGGCCATGGGCGCGTAGATGCGCGTGTAGCCGAGGCGCGCCTCGTCCGCCTTCAGGCTGGCCTGGGTCTGGGCTATCTGCGCCTTCAGGTGATCGATCTTGGCGCCGGCCGAGGCCAGCGTGGCTTCGGCCGTTTCCAGGTCGGCCAAGGGCGTGGAGTCGAACTTGGCCATCTGCTTCTGGCGGCCATGCTGCTGGCCCGCCAGGCGGTGCTGCGCCTGCTGGTCGGCCAGCTGCGCGCGCAAGCCCGCCAGCGCGGCGCGGCCCGCGTCGACCGTGGCTTGCTGCACGCTGGGGTCGATCTCGGCCAGCAACTGGCCTTTTTCCACGGCGCTGCCCGGCTGTACGTGCAAACGCGTGATCTGGCCCGACACCTGCGCGCCCACGTCGACATAGGTTTGCGGCTGCAGGGTGCCGATGGCCGTGACGCTGGCCTCAATGTTGCCGCGCTTGACGGGCGCCGTGTCGAACACGGTTTTCGGGCCGCGCGTGGCCCACAGTGCGCCGGCGCCGAACAGCGCCAGCAAGACCACGCCGCCCAGGATGCGGGCGCGGCGGGTAGGCAGGCGGGCCGCCATCAGGCAGCCACTTTCAATACATTCAACACATCAATCGGTGTCGCCAGGCGTGAAAAGTGCATCAGTCTATCCTTGAAAATGGCGGTAAACATCACCGCAGGAACGTCACAAGACCTGCCAGCGCGGCGACGGCTGCCAGCAGGGAACTACGAAACAGCAAGCGGGGCGCATACGGCAGCAGCAGGGCCACCAGCAGCGCGCCCGCCCCGATGAACCCCAGCCAGGCGACCACGCCGACGGTGGCGCTCCAGCCGGCCACGCAGGGCCAGATGGCCAGCGCCAGCAGGACGGTGCCGGCCAGCTGCAGCGCGCGCCGCACGTTTGGCGCCGCGTCCCTGCCCCAGACCTGGCCATGGTGACGGTCCATCGCCAGCGAGAGGCTGGCCATGCCCGCATACGACAGGCCCAGCGCGCACAGGATGGTATTGATCATGACTGTCCTTCCGTAGTGACGTGCAGGCTGGCCGTGGGCGCAGCGTTTTCCCTGGCCGCGGCCTTTTTCAGTGGTTTTTCCTTGCGCTTGTGGACTTTCCACGCGCCCCAGGCGGCCAGCAGACCGAAGGCCATGCTGCCCAGCTCCACGCCGGCGCTTTCCCAGTCGCCGCGCGCGATTTGCGCCGCCAGATTGTCGCCCGTGCTCAATACATTCAAGACGGGCAGCAGCAGGCACAGGGCGGCCAGCAAGCCCAGTTGCTCGATCCACGCGCGCTTTTCCGCGCGCAGGCAGGCGTGCACCAGCATCACAAACCACACGCCGAAGAAGGCCCGCAATTCCCAGCCGGCGCGGTGCTCGATGCCGACGGGGATCAAACGGTTGGCCCACAGGAAGCCCACGCAGGCGATGGACAGGCCGGCGATCGCCGCCACGTTCAGGCAGGCGATGACGCGGTACACGCGCTGTGTGTAGGCGCCGAACTCGCCGCCCGACTTCTGGCGACGCTTGACCATGAACAGGATCGCCCCCGTGCCCATCATGGCCGTACCGGCCAGGCCGCAGAAAAAGTACAGCCAGCGCATCGGCGTGCCGCCGAAGCCCACCATGTGCAGGTTCGACATGACGGAGCGCGTCAGGCCCGCGCCACCCGTATCCGACTCGCCGGGCAGGCGCAAGGCGACCTGTTCGCCCGTGGCCAGCGCATAGCAGGCCCGGCCCGTGTTGGCGCTGAGGCGTTCCATCGTGTCCGTCTCTTCATTCCAGCCGTACATGCACACGCGCATGGACGCGTCGTTCGGGTTGTCCAGCACCACGGCGCGGATTTCCTGGCCGATGGCCTGTTCGGCGCGCAGCGCGAACGATTCCAGCGCGGGAATGGCCAGCGGCTGGCCCGTTTTCACGGGTTTACCCACATCGTTCCAGTCGGCCAAAAAGGCTTTCTTGGCATTGTCCATGCCGTATTGCGCCACCACGGGGGCCGGCACATAGTCATCGCTGAAGAAGGCCAGGCCCGTGTAGGCGATCATGAACTGGAACGGCAAGGTCAGCACGGCCACCGCGTTGTGCGCGTCGAGCCACGAGCGCTGGCCCTTGGCCGGGCGGAAGGTGAAGAAATCCTTGAAGATGCGCTTGTGCGTGATGACGCCGCTCACCAGCGCCACCAGCATGATCATGGTGGTGATGGCGACGATCCATACGCCGATGCGTCCCGCGTGCAGCTCGTAGTGAAAATCGACGAAATGGTGGCCGCCGATGGTCTCGCGCGCATTTTCCTCGCGCGCATGTTCGATGACGGCGCCCGTCAGCGGATCGAGGTCCGCCGAGCCGTAGCCGCCGGCGGGCTGGAACCAATAGGCGGACAAGCCGTGGCCGGGACGCTGCACGGGCCAGATTTCCCACATGTCCGCCTTCGGATGTTCCTTGGCCATGAAGTCGAGCGCCAGTTCCAGGCGGTGCCCACGGTCCGTGACCTTCGGCAGCGGCGGATCGTTCGCATGCGCCGCCTCTTCGAGCGCGTGTTCGGGCGTCATCCAGTGGCCGATCGGGTCGTCGAAGACGGCCAGGGTGCCGGTCAGGAAAATGGCGAACAGCAGCCAGGAAATCCACAGGCCGCTCCACGTATGCAGCCAGGCCATGGCCTGGCGCAAGCCGCCCTGCTGCGGCGTTTTCACCACTTTATCTACCTTGACGGCGTTCATGCTGCACCTCGCGACAGCAGCAGGCCAAGGCCGCCGCATAGAATCGCCGGCAGCAGCATGCCCAGCCAGGCGCGGCGCAGATCCTGCACGGCAAAGACCCAGATCACGGCGCAGGTGTAGACGACGAAGGCGCTCAGGGTGGCCGTCAGCACGGCTTCGGCGCGCGACAGCGGCAGCACGGCGGCCAGCAGCACGGCCACGCCGGACGTCAGTGCATAGCCGCCAAAGACGGCGGCCAGCACGCGCGAGAACAACATCATGTGGGCCGATTTCATCATCGCGGCGCTCCCTGCGGCATACGCTGGCGCGCGCCATCGCGGGCCAGATTCAACTGCACTTCCATAAGCCATGCATCCTTCATCAAGATAGATCATTCAAAAGCGATTATTTACAGTGTGTAGTTCAAGGTCAGCATCAGGTTGCGCGGCGTGCCTACCAGGTTGCCTACCACATCGGAGTAGATGCTCTGGTAGTAGCGCCTGTCGAGCGCATTGTTCACGTTCAGGCGCAGCTCGGCGCGGCTGTCGATCTGCCACGCGGCGTTCAGACCCACGATCGCGTAGCGGCCCTGGCGCAGATGGTAGGCGCCTTCCTTCGACTCGGTCGCGCCCTGCCCGTACACCGAAGCGCCGATGCGCCAGCCCTGCGCAGCGCCGGACAGGCGGTAGCTGGTGGCCAGCTTGAGCTGCTGGCGCGGATAGCGGCTGTTGAAGTCCTTGCCGATATTGGCCGGATCGCTGTCGCGCGTAAATTGCGCCTTCACATACGTAAAACCGGCCGACAGCTGCCAGTCGGGCGTCAGCGCGCCCGCCACGTCCAGCTCCACGCCTTCGCTGCGCACTTCGCCCGACGCGCGCTGGCAATAGCCCCAGGTGCTGCCGGGGCAGGGATCCGGGCCGGCCAGGTCGTCCACGCCGCGGTTTTGCTGGCGGATCTGGAACACGGCCGCGCTGGCATTGAGGGCGCCGCCGAAGTATTCGCCCTTCACGCCCGCTTCATAGTTGGTGCCGCTGATCGGCTTCAATGGCTGCGCATGGGCGTCGGTGGCCGCTTGCGGCTGGAAGATTTCGGTCCAGCTGGCGTACACGGAATGCTGCTTGTCGAGGTCATACACGACGCCGGCGTACGGCGTGAATTCGCGCGCCACCGAGTAGCCGGCATCGTCCTTGTACCAGCTCACGCGCCCGCCCAGCACCAGCGACAGCGGCTCGGCCAGGCGCATGCGCGTGCCCGCATACACGCCGCTTTGCTCGGTGATGCTGGCCGTGCCCCACTGCGCGTAATTGATGACGGGGCGCGCCACGCCGCCCGCATCCCAGTGGTAGGGGTCGATCACCGGCGCGCTCGCTTGCCGGGTGTACGCCGCCCAGCCGCCATAGCTGTTTTTCGACGAACGGCGGTGGCTGGCGCCGACCGTCAGCTCATGCTCGCGGCCGAACAGGCTGTAGCTGCCGCTGGCATACGCGTCATAGCTGGTATTGGCCAGTTCGGCGCGGTAGCTTTGCGAATTGAAGCGCAGGGTGTCGCCGCGGCGGTTGATGCCGGAAAACGTCGTGTCGATCTCGGGCGTCTTGTGCGTGGCGGCCAGCTTGGCCTTCCAGCCATTGCCGAAGCGGTGTTCCAGTTCCGCGAAGATGGTTTTATCCGTCTGGCGCCAGCCATCGAAGTCGGTGCCCAGGTAAGTCGAGCGGGGCAAATTCAAGAAGCTGCCGTCGGCGGCCGTCACCACGCCCGTCGCGACGCCGTCGTTATCCGTCTTGCGGTAATGCGCGCCCACGGTCAAGGTGGTGTCGGGGCGCAGATCCGCCTCGATGATGCCGTACAGCTGGTGATTGCGGCCATGCAGCACGTCGACAAAATCCTTCTTGTCCTGCACCGTCGCGACGATGCGCCCGCGCAGGGTCTTCGCTTCGTTGAGCGCGTTGGCCGCATCGGCTTCCAGGCGGTAGTTGCTCCAGCTGCCCACGCTGGCCGAGAATGACGCTCGCGGCATGGCCGTCGGGCGCTTGCGCACCATGTTGATGGCCGCGCTGGGCGTGCCGCTGCCCGTCATCAAGCCCGTGGCGCCGCGCACCACCTCGATGCGGTCGTAGATGGCCAGATCGTCATTGTCGCCATTGAAGGTGCCGTTCGCGCCCAGGCTGGTAGGCAAGCCGTCGAACAGGATGTTCTCGACGGGGAAACCGCGCGCGCTGAAACTGCCCGAATCACCCGTAAAGTTGCCCTTTTGCATGACCAATCCCGTGATCGACTGTACCGCATCGTCCAGGGTCGTGATGCCCAGGTCATCGATCTGCTGGCGCGTCAGCACGCTGACCGACTGCGGCGTCTCGCGCAGCGACAGGTTCAGCTTGGTGGCCGTATTGCTCACGCCTGTCGTGTAGGAGCCGCTGCCTTCTGTTGTCGCATCGCGCCCTGCCGTGACGGACACGCCGAGCATGGTCTGTTCGGCAGCAGGGATGGCAGGCGTGGCCTGCTGCGCCAGCGCCGGCAGGCTGGCGGCCAGGCACAGGGCGGCAGCCGCTTGCGCCAGCGGACGCAATGCGCAGTGATGAGATGGCAAACTGACAAAATTCAAAGCGTGAAACATGCAAGTTCCTGATAGTAGTGGCGTCATCAGACGGTGAAAAACAGGCGCCCTACTCTGTAGGTGCCGCGAAAACGAAAAACGGGCAGTCCGGCTGCAAATATTTTTTGTGGGGTACTACGGCGCCGGTTCGACGCTGACCCAATACCGCGTGCGGCTGCGCACCTGCACCGGCAGCGAATTGGGCAGCATGTTCAGGATGCGCTGGGTGTCGGCCAGCGGGAACACGCCCGACAGGCGCAGCTGGGCCACCTCCGGCGCGCAATCGATCACGCCGGGGCGGTAGCGGGCCAGGTCGGCCAGGAAATCGCCGAGGGTCACGTCGTCGACGATCAGTTGCCCACGCGACCAGGCGTGCGCATACGCATCGATGGCGTGCGGCGCGTCTGGCGCCTGGCGGGAAAACGCCACGCCGTGGCCGGCCGCCAGCAGCAAGGGCGCGCCGCTGCCATCGCGGGGCAGGATTTCAACGGCGCTTTCCAACACGTCCACGGTGCTGTAGTCATCCTGCTGGCGAACGGCAAAGCGCGTGCCCAGCGCGCGCACCATGCCTTCGCGCGTGGCCACCACCAAAGGCGCGCCGCTGCCGGCGCCATGGCCGCTGGTGACGAGGATCTCGCCAGCCAGCAGCTCGATCAGGCGCCGGCTGGCGTCGAAACGCACGTTCACGGCCGAAGCCGTATTCAGACTGAGCACACTGCCATCGTCCAGCACCACCTCGCGCCGCTCGCCCGTGGCCGTGCGGTAGTCGGCGCGCAGGGCGCGCACGCCATCCCAGGCATCCGTCTGCGCGGCCAGCATGCCGCCGCCGGCCGCCACGCCCAGCCACGCCAGCAACTGGCGCCGCTTGCCGTTGACGGCTTGCTGCTGCGTGCCGGCCAGCGCCTGCGCGGCCGCACCGCGGTGCAAGCCGTTGAAGCGCTGCGATACGGCTTCGATATGCCGCCAGGCCCGTTCATGTTCAGGGTCGGCCTCGCGCCAGCGCTGCCATGCGGCGTGCTGCGCCGCGTCCATCTCGCCCGACATCAGCATGGTCAGCCACTCGGCCGCCTGCTGCTGCACATCCTCGCGGATGGCCGCCGGGGCCGCAGCATTCCCCACCGTGCTCATGCCGGCAGCGAGAAAAACACCTGGCGATTGGCGCGCGTCAGGTATTGCTTGACCGAGCTGGCCGACACGTTCAGGCGCGCGGCGATCTCGGCATAGCTGAGGCCCTCCAGTTGCGCCAGCAGGAACGCCGTGCGCACGGGCGCCGGCAAGCCGTCGAGGGCCTGGTCGATTTCCTGCAAGGCTTCCAGCGCCAGCAACCGTTCCTCGGGCGCGGGCGCCAGCTCGGGCGGCAAACAGGCCAACGCCTCCAGATACGCATCTTCCAGCACTTGCCGGCGGTGGCGGTGCGCCACCAGGCGGCGCGCGATGGTGGCCAGGAAAGGCCGCGCTTCGCGGATCTGCGGCGCGGCATCGGCCGTCAGCACGCTGATGAAGGTATCTTGCGCCAGGTCCGCCGCGTCGCCTGCATTGCCCAGCTTATGCCGCAGCCAGCCCTGCAGCCAGCCGTGATGGCTGCTGTAGAGCGCGTGCAGGTCTTGTTGCTGTGCAAAATCGGCGGCCGACATGGCATCCCTTTCCGCCCGGGCGTGCGGCGCCCGAGAATGTAAATAAGAATTATTCTCATTCTAACCGCGTTCCTGCCATTCATGCAATCGCGGCATTGCCAGAAATACCAAGTAATTCAAAAGCAGGCCAACCGCCAGGCGGCGCAGCGCGGGACCGCCAGCCACCCGCGATGGGGTAAAATGGCGCCCATCGTCCGGCTTGCGCCGCCCACCCCCAAGCTTTTCATTGCAGGTTCATCATGCTAGATAATCTCACCCAACGGCTTGCCAAAGTCGTCAAGACCATGCGCGGCGAGGCGCGCCTGACCGAAGCGAACACCGCCGACATGCTGCGCGAAGTGCGCCTGGCGCTGCTCGAAGCCGACGTCGCCCTGCCCGCCGTGCGCGAATTCATCGCCAAAGTCAAAGAAAAAGCCATGGGCGAGGATGTCATTTCCTCGCTCACGCCAGGCCAGGCCCTGGTGGGCGTGGTGCAGCGCGAGCTGGCCGCCCTGATGGGCGCCGACCTGGGACCGGAAGCGTCGCAGATCAGCTTTGCGCAGCAGCCGCCCGCCATCATCCTGATGGCCGGTTTGCAGGGTGTGGGTAAAACCACCACCGTCGGCAAGCTGGCGAAGTATCTGAAGGAAGAAAAGAAGAAGAAAGTGCTGACCGTCTCGGCCGACGTGTATCGCCCAGCCGCGATCGCCCAGCTGCAATCGGTCACCGCCCAGGTAGGCGCCGACTTCTTCCCGTCCACCAGCACGGACAAGCCGGTCGATATCGCCCTGGCCGCGCTGGACTGGGCGAAAAAGCATTACCACGACGTGCTGATCATCGATACGGCGGGCCGTCTCGGTATCGACGAAGAGATGATGCGCGAAATCGCCGCCGTCCACGGCGCCGTGAAACCGATCGAAACCCTGTTTGTCGTCGACGCCATGCTGGGCCAGGACGCCATCAACACGGCCAAGGCCTTCAATGATGCGCTGCCGCTGACCGGTATCGTGCTGACCAAGCTTGACGGTGACGCGCGCGGCGGTGCGGCCCTGTCCGTGCGCCACATCACGGGCAAACCGATCAAGTTTGCCGGCGTCTCGGAAAAACTCGACGGCCTGGAAGCGTTCGACCCGACCCGCATGGCCAACCGCATCCTGGGCATGGGCGACATCCTCGCCCTGGTGGAAGAAGCGCGCAAGGGCGTCGACAGCAAGGCGGCGGCCGACCTGGCGCAAAAAATCAAGGTCGGCGGCAAGTTCGACATGAACGACTTCAAGGCGCAACTGGGCCAGATGAAGAAAATGGGCGGCATGGCCAACCTGATGGACAAGCTGCCGGCCCAGTTCCAGCAGGCGGCAGGCGGCAAGAACATGGATCAAGCCGACAAGCAGGTGCGCCGCATGTGCGGCATCATCGATTCGATGACGCCGCAGGAACGCGCCAAGCCTGAACTGATCAAGGCCACGCGCAAGCGCCGCATCGCCGCCGGCGCCGGCGTGCAGGTGCAGGAAGTGAACCGCATGCTGACGCAATTCGAGCAAATGCAGACGATGATGAAGAAATTGTCGGGCGGCGGCATGATGAAGATGATGCGCAGTATGAAAGGCATGATGCCGGGAATGAGGTAAGGAGTCAGAATCCCCGCTCACGGGGATTCTGATCGCCTTCGAGATGCCGCGGCATCTTCGTTTGAAACCCTAAAAACACCGTTCTAAATAATGCCGGATTGCATTTTCATGTGTCCGGCATCACTCTTCCCTCCCCCGGCAGCGCCCCTTCCCGCATAGCCAGCAACCATGCCATTTACGGGCAAAAACGCCGTTCTGCGCTCCCAAGCGGTGCGCCCGGGCGACAGCATTGCCATTTCCCTGCTTTTTCCTCGTGAAAACGTGAAAAACACTTGCATACAAGGTAAATCCACACCAATATTAGCCGTGCGATTAATTGCGCAATTTCCCATGTGTTTGTTAAGGAGGCTCGAAGATGGCAACAGCCAAAAAAACCCCAGTAGCAGCGCCAGCCAAAGCAGCAGCAGCCAAGCCTGCAGCCGCCAAGAAAGCAGCACCCGCAGCCAAAGCAGCAGCTAAACCAGCAGCGGCGAAGAAAGCGGCAGCACCGGCAACACCACGCAAGCCAAACGCAGCATTCATGAAAGCAATGACGCCATCGAAAGAGCTGGCCGCCGTTGTTGGCGCAGCACCACTGCCGCGCACGGAAGTGACCAAAAAGGTATGGGATTACATCAAAAAACTCGATCTGCAAGATCCGGCCAACCGCCGCATGATCAATGCGGACGACAAGCTGAAAGCAGTTTTCGGCGGCAAAGCCCAAGTCTCCATGTTTGAAATGACCAAACTGATCTCCGATCATTTGAAATAATCAGATACGCACAGGGCGTCTACGCCGTGTGAGTGCCCCGCCGCATCCGCGAGCGGGGCATTTTTTTTGGGGTCAGACCCTGTCGGGTCTGACCCCGGCCGTTGCGGGGTTTAAAAAACATGAAACCCGGCAAATACTGGGGTCGGACGGGGACGCCGAGTCCCGCAGGGTCCGACCCCAACCCATCACCCGGCCGGCTTGAATTCCCACTGCCGCCACGCCGCCCTGACCGCATTCGGATACTCGGCCCTGCCCCGGCTGCCGTTATACCGCCCCAGCGCCAGATACAAATCCCCTCGTTCCATATCCAGGTACATGCGCAAGATCGCGCAGCCGTAGCGCAGATTCGTCTGCATGTGAAACAGCTTGCTGCGGTCATGGTCGCCGATGACACCCGTCCAGAACGGCATCACCTGCATGTAGCCGCGCGCGCCGGCCAGCGAGACGGCATATTTGCGGTAGGCCGATTCCACCTGGATCAGGCCCAGCACGAGGGCCGGTTCCAGGCCCGCGCGGCGCGCTTCATACCAGACGGTTTCCAGAAATTCCGTGCGCAGCTGGGCGTCCGGCAGCTTGCGCTGCAGGCGCGACGACATCTGCGCCAGCCATTGCTGGTAGCGCTGCAAGTCGGCGGGCGTGGCAAATTTGGGCTGCGGCGGGCGTTCGTCGCGGATCGCGTGCGACAGGGCCAGACGGACGGAGTCGGCCAGCGCCTCCTCCTTCTGGTTGCCGGCCTGCGCCGGAGAGACGCAGGCCAGGCCGGCGGCCAGCGCGAGCGCGCCAGCCGTCTTGCTTACAGATAAACGCTTCACTGCGCCATTTTGCCCTGGATGAAGGCGACGATCTCGTCCGGTGCCACGCCGGAAGCTTCCGTATCGCGGCGGCCCTGGTATTCCAGCTTGCCTTCTTTCAGGCCGCGCTCGCCGATGACGATGCGGTGCGGCACGCCAATCAGTTCCCAGTCGGCGAACATGGCGCCAGGGCGCAAGCCGCGGTCGTCGACGATGACGTCCACGCCAGCGCCTTGCAGGGCCGCGTACAGCTTCTCCGTCTCTTCCTTGACCAGTTCGCTGCGGTCCATGCCCATCGGGCACAGCACGACCTCGAATGGCGCGATCGATGCTGGCCAGATGATGCCCTTGTCGTCGAAGTTCTGTTCGATGGCGGCGCCCAGGATGCGCGTCACGCCGATGCCGTAGCAACCCATCTGCAGCGGCGCAGGCTTGCCGTTTTCGTCGAGGAAGGTGGCTTTCATGCTTTCCGAGTACGCCGTACCCAGCTGGAACACGTGGCCCACTTCGATGCCGCGCTCGATGGCGAGTGCGCCCTGGCCGTCCGGCGAAGCGTCGCCGGCGACGACATTGCGCAAATCAGCCACGATGGCAGGCTCGGCCACGTCACGGCCCCAGTTGGCGCCCGTGTAGTGGAAACCGGCCTCATTCGCGCCGCAGACGAAGTCGCTCATGTGGGCGACCGTGCGGTCCGCCACCACGGTGACGGGGGCTTGCGTGCCGATCGGGCCCAGGTAGCCAGGAATCGTGCCGTAGACTTCCAGGATTTCCGCTTCCGTCGAGAAACGGTGACCGGCCAGGCCGGCAACCTTGCCCACCTTGATCTCGTTCAATTCATGGTCGCCGCGCAGCAGCAGCATGAAGTGCTGTTTCGTGACTTTCTCGTCCTTGCCCGTCGTTTCCACCGTCAGGGCGATGGTTTTCACGGTGCGCGACAGTTCCAGGCCTAGCAAGGCGGCCACGGTTTCGCACTTGACGGTGTCCGGCGTGGCCGTTTTCGTCAGTGCCTGGGCGGCGGCTGGGCGCTCACCGGCTGGCGGCAGCGCTTCGGCCGCTTCCATGTTGGCGGCGTAATCGGAGGTCGGGCAGTACACGAGCGCGTCTTCACCCGTGTGGGCGATGACGTGAAATTCATGCGAACCGGAACCGCCGATGGCGCCGTTGTCGGCTGCCACGGCGCGGAATTTCAGGCCAAAGCGCGTGAAGATGCGCGTGTAGGCGTCAAACATGACCTTGTACGACGCTTGCATGCCGGCCAGGTCGCGGTCGAACGAGTAGGCGTCCTTCATCGTGAATTCGCGGCCGCGCATCAGGCCGAAGCGTGGGCGGCGCTCGTCGCGGAACTTGGTCTGGATGTGATAAAAATTCAACGGCAGCTGGCGGTAGGACTTGATTTCCGTGCGCACGACGTCGGTGATGACTTCTTCCGACGTCGGCTGGATCGCGTATTCGCGGCCGTGGCGGTCTTTCACGCGCATCAGTTCGTCGCCCATCTTGGTCCAGCGGCCCGTCTCTTGCCACAGTTCGGCTGGCTGCACGAGCGGCATCAGCAGTTCGATACCGGCGGCTTTGTTCATCTCGTCACGGATGATGGCTTCCACCTTGCGGATCACGCGCAAGCCCATCGGCATGTAGGTATAGATGCCGGAACCGAGGCGTTTGATCATGCCTGCACGCATCATCAATTGGTGGCTGACGATTTCCGCGTCAGAAGGTGCATCTTTAAGTGTGGAAATAAAAAAACGGGAGGCGCGCATAACGGTGAATTCTTTTTAAAAAGAGAGGGTTATAATCAACCTAATTTTAAAGGATTAGCTGGCTGATGCGTCCATACTTTACACAAATGCGCTCAATTGGTGCGATTCCGGCGCTTTTCGCACCCCGAAAAGGTCACCGGCTTGCGAAGTTGTGGGTAATTATGTAAAAAAAGACGCACTGTCGCAGAAAGTTTGAGGTGCATTATGCTCGACCGTGAAGGGTTTCGGCCCAACGTCGGCATCATCCTGCTAAACGCCCAGAACGAGGTGTGGTGGGGCAAGCGGGTGCGCGAGCACTCATGGCAGTTTCCGCAAGGCGGTATCAAATATGGCGAAACACCGGAACAAGCCATGTTTCGCGAACTTGAAGAGGAAATCGGACTCAGACAGGAACACGTCAAAATTGTCGGCCGCACCCGCGACTGGCTGCGCTATGAAGTGCCAGACCACTTCATCAAGCGCGAGATTCGCGGCCATTACCGTGGCCAGAAGCAGATTTGGTTTCTGCTGAGAATGTGCGCGCGCGATAACGACGTCAATCTGCGCCTGACCGACCATCCCGAGTTCGACGCCTGGCGCTGGCATGAATACTGGGTCCCGCTCGATGTCGTCATTGAATTTAAACGCGATGTTTACCAGCGCGCCTTGCAGGAGCTGTCCCGCTTCCTGACCTGGCCCGTGCATGGCAACGCACAGCAAGCGCACCGCCACACGTCGCGCTACCTGCGCCAGCCCCATGCGCCACGGGCGCAGGATGGCACGGCACTGGCCAAGCCTTGCGACGGCATCGCCGCCGAAGGGTGTACGCCGGAGCTGATTCTGCCAGGCAAGGAGTAGTCCGCCGCACCATGAACGCACTCTCCCACGCAAAAGGGGCAGCCTGAACAGGCTGCCCCTTTTTTCATGTCGGCAGGAAACTCCCCTGCCGCTCAGGCTGACTTAGTTTGCCGCAGGCGCCGGTGCTGGCGCTGGTGCCACATCCAGGGTGATCGCTTTCAAGCCCAGGATATTGCTGCTGTAATGGCGGATCTTGTTGGCCAGGGCCGGATCGTTGTTCAGCTTTTGGCCATACGACGGCACCATTTCCACCATCTTGGCTTGCCACTCCGGGGTGGCCAGACGGCTCTTGAATGCCGTTTGCAGCACCTTGATCATGATCGGCGGCGCGGTCGAAGCGCCTGGCGATGCGCCCAGCAGGGCAACGATGCTGCCATCGGCGGCGCCGACGACTTCTGTGCCGAACTGCAGCAAGCCGCCTTTGACAGGGTCATCCTTGACGATCTGCACGCGCTGGCCGGCGTTTTGCAAGGTCCAGTCTTCCATCTTGGCGTTCGGCAAGTACTCGCGCAGGGTGTTCAAACGGTCTTCCGGCGAGTTCATGACCTGTTCCACCAGGTATTTCGTCAGCGGAATATTGTCGTAACCGGCTTGCAGCATCGGTTTCACATTGCCCGTGCCGATCGAGGCAGGCAAGTCGATCCACGAACCGTTTTTCAGGAACTTGGTCGAGAAGGTGGCAAACGGGCCAAACAGCAGGGCTTTCTTGCCGTCGATGATGCGCGTATCGAGATGCGGTACGGACATCGGCGGCGAACCGACGGACGCCTTGCCGTAGACCTTGGCCGCATGCGCCGCCACCAGTTCCGGATTCGTGGTCACCAGCCATTGGCCGCCGACCGGCACGCCGCCGTAGCCCTTGGCTTCAGGAATGCCCGATTTTTCCAGCAGCGGCAGCGAACCGCCGCCGGCGCCGATGAAGACGAACTTGGCGCGCATGGTCTTTTCCTTGCCTGCGGCCAGGTCTTTCACCGTGACGTTCCACACGCCATCGGCGCCGCGCTGGATGTCTTCCACCTGGTGGCGCAGGTGCAGGACCATGCCGTGGCTGTCCGTCAGGTATTTCACGAGACCGCGCGTGAGGTTGCCGAAATTGACGTCGGTACCGATTTCCATGCGCGTCGCGGCCACTTTCTGGCCCTTGTCGCGGCCTTGCATGACGAGCGGCGCCCATTGTTCGATCTGCGCCTGGTCTTCCGAGAACAGCATGCCCTTGAACAAGTTTTCCTTTTGCAGCGCAGCATAGCGCTTCTTCAAAAAGGCAATATTGTCGTCGCCCCATACAAAGGCCATGTGCGGCACGTTGTTGATGAAGGTCTGCGGCGCGCCCAGGTGCTTGTTAGCGACCTGATAAGCCCAGAATTGCTTGGAAATTTCGAATTGCTCGTTGATGGCAACGGCTTTCTTGGTCTCGATGCTGCCATCGGCCGCTTCCGGCGTGTAGTTCAGCTCGGCGAATGCCGAGTGGCCCGTGCCCGCATTGTTCATCGCGTCCGAACTTTCGGCGGCCACGGAATCGAGGCGCTCGACCATTTCCATCGTCAGCGACGGGTCGAGTTCCTTGAGCATGCTGCCCAGGGTGGCGCTCATGGTGCCGGCGCCGATCAACAGCACGTCGACCGGTTTTTCGGACGAGGCCGGAGGGGTCTTGTTACATGCCGCCAGGATCAGGCACGACATCAAAAGTAATAGCGATTTACGCATACGTAACTCCGTTTATGAATACTGAAGGATGATTCTTGCGCGCCACCGTGGCGGCACCATCGCTGTATGGAATGCAAACAGCCAGCCAGCCGGAACGCCAGGGCGGCCGGACAGGTCAAGGTCGATGGTGATAGGCATGCTGCCGCGCTCCGGGATATACCTGGAGCAATATCTGGTGGCAAAGGTGCGGGCAATGAAAACAGGGGAATGGCAATAAAATCGCCGTCATGTCCAGTGCAAATATCAAGAGCGGCGATTTTATCACCGTTATTTGGCGCCGCCGGGCCGTGGCGGTAGTGGATAATACTTACTGCAGGGTATTAAATTGAGGTGACTATCGGGTCACGAAAGCGGACGCCAGACGGCAAAAAGGGCATCCTCGATGCCCTTTATTTATGTACGCGGTACAATGCCGGCTGCCCTTTAGCCACAGTCCTTCAGCCATGTTCAACCCTTCTTCCGACGATGTGCGCCGCTTCTTTTGCGACACCTTGCGCAAGCACCGCGCCCATGACATCCTCACGCCGATGGAAGCCATCGCACTCGACTGGATCCTCGAACATCCCGAGTATGAAAACGAGCTATCCGACGTCGAAGCGGCGCTGGCGCGCGATTACTCCGTCGAAGGCGGACAAGCCAATCCTTTCCTGCACCTGTCCATGCATCTGTCGATCACGGAACAAGTGCAGGTGGACCAGCCGCGCGGTATCCGCCCGGCCGTCCAGCAGCTGACCCAGCGCCTCGATTCGGCCCATGCAGCCCAGCACGAAGTGATGGAATGCCTGGGCCAGATGATCTGGGCTTCGCAGCGCTCGGGATTGCCGCCGGATACTGAAGCCTACATCGACTGCGTCCGCAGGCGTTAACCGGGCTGCACCGCCTGCGGCTGCAGTACAGGCGCTTTCGGCGCCTTGCCCATCAACCCCAGCACCACCTGCAGCGCCATGGCCACCGCGCCGACGATGAAGACCACGTCGCCGAAGGTGCGTATCCAGCGCAGGTTCTGCAACAGCGGCTGCTGCATGAATGCCTCGCTGCGCGCATACCACAGGCCTTCCGTCACGCTGGCGTGGAACTGGATGATGCCAATCGGCAGCAAGCTGGTAAAGATCATCAGCACCAGTCCCGCATTCAAGCCCCAGAACGCCGTCTTCATCAAGGCAGGGCTGAAACGGTAGTCGGGACGCAGATAGCGCAGCACCAGCAAGGTAAAGCCCAGCGCCAGGAAGCCGTACACGCCGAACAGCGCCGCATGCGCATGCACGGGGGTCGTGTTCAGGCCCTGGATATAGTACAAGGCCACGGGCGGGTTGATCATGAAGCCCAGCACGCCGGCGCCCAGCATGTTCCAGAAGGCGACGGCGACAAAGCACATCATGGGCCAGCGCAACTGCTCCATCCACGGCGCGCGCTCCTTCAAGCGCCAGTTTTCCCACGCTTCATGCCCCAGCACGATCAGCGGCACCACTTCCAGCGCGCTGAAGCTCGCGCCGATGGCCATCACGGGCGTGGTGGTGCCGGCGAAGTACAGGTGGTGGAAAGTGCCGGGTATCCCGCCCAGCATGAACAGCGAGGCCGACGCCAGGCTGGCCGTCGTGGCCATGCGCACCGACACCAGGCCCAGAGTCGAGAAGATGAAGGCCAGCGCAGTCGTGGCGAACACTTCAAAGAAGCCTTCCACCCACAGGTGTACGACCCACCAGCGCCAGTATTCCATCACCGACAGGTGCGTGCGTTCGCCGTAGAACAGGCCGGCGCCGTAAAACAGGCCGATGGCGCCGACGGATGCGGTCAGGAGCGCCAGCAGGTTCTTGTCGCCACCCGGCTGGCGCAGGGCCGGCACGACGCCGCGCAGCATCAGCACGAGCCACAGCAGGATGCCGATATATTTACCGATCTGCCACAAGCGTCCCAGGTCCACATATTCATAACCCTGGTGCCCCAGCCAGAAATTCCACTCGGGTGGCATCACTTGCGCGATGGCCAGGTAGTTGCCGATGAACGAACCGACGACGACCGCGACGAGGGCCCAGAACAGCACGTCGACACCCAGGCGCTGCCACTTGGGATCCTTGCCGCCATTGATCAGGGGCGCGAGGAACAGGCCGGCGGCCAGGAAGCCCGTGGCGATCCAGAACAGCGCGGCCTGGATATGCCAGGTGCGCGTGAGCGCATACGGGAACCAGCGCGACACGTCGACGCCGTAGAACTGCTGCCCTTCCACCGTGTAGTGCGCCGTAAAGCCGCCGATGAAGACCTGGAAGGTAAACAGCGCCACCACCAGGAACAGATATTTTCCCAGTCCACGCTGCGAAGGCGTCAGCGCGAACGTGGTGAGCGGATCGCGCGGGCCGGCGGCCGGCAGCGCTTCATCGTGGTCGCGCAAGAAAGCCCAGCCCCAGACGAGGAAGCCCACGCCGGCCAGCAGCACCACCACGCTGGCAACGGACCAGACGAGGTTTTCGCCGCTGGGCTGGTTGCCGATCAGCGGTTCATGCGGCCAGTTGTTCGTGTAGGTTACTTTCTGGCCAGGACGCTCGGTGGCGGCGGCCCACGCCGTCCAGAAGAAGAACTGCGTCATCTGCGCGCGCCGCTCGGCGCTGGGCAGGGTGTTTTCCTTCATGGCGAAATGCTCGCGGCTGGCGTGCAGCGCCGGCGCGTCGGAGAATAGCTGGTCGTAGTAGTGCGCCGTGTTGGCGATCGCTTGCACGCGGCGCGGCGACAGGCGCAGCACTTGCGCATCATCGGTGCGGTTGCCGCGGTATTCGAGCTTGAGCGCTTCGCGTAGCGCCGCCTGCGCGGGGCCGTCGAGCGCCGCGTACGCCTTGCCATGCTGTTCTTGCGCGGCCAGTTCCAGCCAGGCCGTCAATTCGCGGTGCAGCCAGTCGGCCGTCCAGTCGGGCGCCTGGTAGGCGCCGTGGCCCCAGATGGAACCGAGCTGCATGCCGCCCACCGATTGCCAGGCCGTCTGGCCATCGAGGATGCCCTCGCGGTCGAACAGCTGCCGGCCATCCTGCGCCAGCACTTGCGCGGGAATGGGCGGCGCCTGCCGGTAGACTTCCGTGCCGTAGTAGCCGAGCAGCGAAAACGTCACGATCAGCACACCGATCAGGGTGAACCAGAGTTTTTTGTAGGGACCCATGGGTCTTTCCTTTGTCAGTGCACCACGGCCGGCGCAAAGCGCTCGAACAGGATATTGTTTTCGGTATGGATGTGCGCCATCAGGTCTGCACGGAAGGTGCGCAAGCCCGTGTACAGCGCGCGCCAGGTGGTGCAGGCGCCGGCCGGCGCGGTGATATCGTTCGTCATTGCCTCCATGGCGCGCAAGGCCACGCCATGGTCGTCATGCTCCATGCGCATCACGTTGATCGGTGCGCCGGCCCGGGGCCCCTGGCCGCGCACGATCATCGGAAACAGCACGTCTTCTTCCTTGCGCATGTGGCTTTCCAGCTCCTGCGCCATGGCCGACAGGTGTTCCGCCAACCCGTGCGGACAGTCGGCGCGGTCGCCATGCACCTGCTCGACCTTGCGTGCCAGGCGTATCAGCTCGGGCAGCTGCTCGCGGTGCACGGCGTGGTAGCGCGCCAGGATGTGCTCCACCAGTTCGGTGGCCGAGGCCTCCTGCCAGTCAAGCTCGCCGCTGGCGTCAGTCCGTCCTGCCAGCAGTTTCAGTTCCTCGACGATGGGCGCCGTGTCCACGCCGGCCGCTTCGGCCGCCGCGCGCAATGTCTTGTTGCCGCCGCAGCAGAAATCCAGGCGGTGCGCATCGAACAGGCGCGTGGCGCCGGGGATGCGGCGGGCCAGCTGGCCCAGGGATTGTTCGATCAGTTCCATAGATACTCCTTGATGATGAATGTGGTGGTGTTATTGAACGGCGCCCGCGTGGTAGACGCCGGGCACGGCTTCGCCAGTCACTTCCAGCACGCCCACGGCGCCCTTGCCTGCGCGCGACAGCGCATGGTCGACCAGCAGATAGCTGCCAGGGTGCTGTACCTTGAGTTCGACGATGGTCGCGCCGCCCGGCGCCACGAGCGTCGTTTGCACGTCGTGTTTCGGGCTGCTGATCGAGCCTTCGCTGTACACCTTGTCGAAGATCTCGCCGATGATGTGGAACGATGAAATCTTGTTCGGGCCGCCGACGCCGAAATAGATGCGCACCGTCTCGCCGACTTTCGCCTGCAGTTTGTGCGTCTTGCTCAGGGCGCCCACTTCGCCATTGAAGACGTAGTAGTCGGGCAGCTCATTCGCCATTTTTTCCAGGTTCGGCTCCTGGTGCACGGGGGCGCCGTGCGGACGGCCCGTGTACATCTCGCCCTGCATCACGTAGTACTCGCGGTCGACTTTCGACAGGCCGCCTTCCGGTTCGACCAGGATCATGCCGTACATGCCGGCCGCGATATGCTGCGGCACCAGCGGCGTGGCGCAGTGGTACACGAACAGGCCCGGATTGAGCGCCTTGAAGGTGACGGTTTTTTCCTGCCCCGGCGCCACCTGCGTGTGCTGTCCGCCGCCATGGCCGCCCGTCACCGCATGCAGGTCGATCGAGTGGATCATCTTGCTGTCCTTGGCGTTGAACAGGGTCAGTTCCACCGTGTCACCCACCTTCGCGCGCAGCATGGGGCCGGGCACCTGGCGATTGAAAGTCCAGTACGTAAAACTGGTACCGTCATCGAGCTTGCCCGGCAACTCCACCGTCTCCATCCGGTATTTCAGGGTTTGCGGCGCGCGCGCGCCGATGGCGGACGGTACGGAGGCCGGATTGGCCGCCACGTTGACGGCCGAAGGATCGGGACCGCGCATCGGCGACGGTGCGGGCGTGTACAGGGCCAGCGCGGCGGCCTGGCTCGATTCGCTGGCAGCCTTCGGTGCCGCCGTCTCGGCCAGCGAGGTGCCGCTTACTTCCAGCTTGCCTTCCATGCCGATCTGGCGGTGGCCGGGAATCGAGCAGTAATAGGTGAACGTGCCGGCGCGCGTGACCTTGAAGCGCACGGTGGTGCTGCCGCTGTTGGCGCTGAACTTGGCGGATGCCACGTTCAGTTCCGGGATCAGCAGATCGTGCTCGGCGCCTTCACCGCTTTTCAGCACCAGTTCCACCGTGTCGCCCACCTTGGCCGCCAGCACGGGGTTGACCTGGCCCTTGGCGTCGATGAACACCATCTTGCCATCGACGATATTGGTTTGCAGTTCATAGCGCTTGAGCGTTGCAGCTACAGGTTTGGCGGCGGTGGCGGCAGCGCTGGCCGGGAGGCTCGCCTGGGCTTGCACGGACAGGGGCATGGCCAGTACGCAGACGGCGGCGGCGATGGCGCGGAGGGAGGGAGTCGTTTTCATCAAGCTTTCCTTGGTCTTGTATGCCGGTTCGGCACCCTTACCTAGGCAATCCGTGTGCCAGGAAAAACTTGTTTTAAATCAACGATTTGAAAAATGCAGGGTCGGTATGACCCTCTTTGGACGTGGTCCGTTGTACCCTGCATGGTACTTATGACCACCACCGCCATCCACCTGCTGTTACTGACCGACCTGGTCGCCGACCTGCCCGTGGCCGTGCGCCTGCAGCGCCTCGTCGGCAGCCTGCGCGCGCACTTCGGCTGCGAGGCCGTGGCCTTGCTCAAACTCGATGGCGAGCATTTACGCCCCGTGGCGATGGCCGGCCTGGCCAGCGACGCGCTGGGACGCCGCTTTGCCGTCGCCGACCATCCGCGCCTGGCCGCCATCCTGCAGCGGCGCGGCGTGCTGTGCTTCCATCACGACAGCTCGCTGCCCGATCCCTACGATGGCCTGATCGCCGAGCGTGCCGGCGAACCGCTGCCCGTGCACGACTGCATGGGCATGGCGCTGGACCTGGAAGGCGAACGCTGGGGCGTGATCACGCTCGACGCGCTGCAGGTCGGCACTTTCGATACGCAGGCGCAGCGCGACCTGGGCGAACTGGCCTGCGCCATCGAGGCGGCAGTGCGCGTGACGCGCCTGGAGACGGAAATCCGCGCCCTGCGCCTGTCGGGCGGCGCCATGCTGGCCGATGCGCAGGCGCCGCGCGAGGAACACGATTTCGTGGGACAAAGCAGCGCCATCACGCATTTGCTGCACGAATTGCAGGTGGTGGCCGATTCCGAACTGCCCGTGCTGCTGCTGGGGGAAACGGGCGTGGGCAAGGAGCTGTGCGCGCACCGCCTGCACCGCCTGTCGCGCCGCGCGGGCAAGCCCCTGATCCACGTCAATTGCGCGGCCTTGCCCGAGTCCCTGGCCGAAAGCGAATTGTTCGGCCATGTGCGCGGCGCGTTTTCCGGCGCCGTCAGCGACCGGCCCGGGCGCTTCGAGGCGGCCGAAGGGGGTACCCTGTTTCTCGATGAAGTGGGGGAATTGCCATTGTCGATACAGGCCAAGCTGCTGCGCACCTTGCAAAATGGCGAAATCCAGCGCCTGGGCGCGGACCGGCCGCGCCGGGTCAACGTGCGCGTGATCGCCGCCACCAACCGCAGCCTGCGCGAACATGTGCGCGACGGCTCGTTCCGCGCCGACCTGTATCACCGTTTATCCGTGTATCCCGTGCCGATTCCGCCGCTGCGCGAGCGGGGCAATGACGTGCTGCTGCTGGCCGGGGGATTCCTGGAACTGAACCGCGCGCGCCTGGGCTTGCGCAGCCTGCGCCTGTCCGCCGCGGCGGAAAACGCCTTGTGCCATTACCGCTGGCCGGGCAACGTGCGCGAATTGGAACATGTGATCAGCCGGGCCGCGCTGAAAGCCGTGATCCGCGGCGCGGACCGCAAAGAGATAGTAACGCTGGAAACGGATATGCTCGACCTCGATGCGCTGGAAGCGCCGGCCGGCACGGACGCGCTACCGCTGGCGCCAGCGTGCGGCACGCCGGCGGCATCTCCGCTATCGATGCATCAGATCGTGGAAGCGAGCCAGCGCCAGGCCATCCGGCAAGCGCTGGTGCTGCATCAGGATAACTGGGCCGCCGCCGCGCGGCAATTGGGACTCGACGCCAGCAACCTGCACAAGCTGGCGCGCCGGGTGGGGCTGAAAGCCTGAGCCGGCGATACCGCTCAGCGGTGAGTCACCAGGCTGCTCGGCAAGCTGTGCAGATACGCGGCCAGGTCCTTGATGTCCTGGTTGCTCAGCGGTTTTACCTGGCCCGTCATGATGGCGTTGTTGCGGCCGTTGGCCTTGTCGCCCCGTTTATACGCGGTCAGCGCGTGTTCCAGGTAATCCTTGTGCTGGCCCGCCAGTTTCGGGTACGACGGGTCGATGGGTGAGCCGTAATCCTTGCCGTGGCAGGTGGCGCAGCTGTATTTTTCGGCCAGGGCTTTACCGGTATTGATATTGCCTGCGGCGCTGGCGCCAAACGAGACGGTGGCACAAACGAGGGCGGCGAGTAATTTTTTCATCGGGCTGGTCCTCAGTTCGTCTTGGCTTGTTGCGCATAATACGCGGCGACATCGGCGATATCCTGGTCCGACAGGCTGCTGGCGATGCCCTTCATGCTGGGGTGCTTGCGGTCGCCCTTCTTGTAGGCTTGCAGCGCATTCTCGATATATTTTGCCGGCTGGCCGCCGATCATCGGCACCTGGAATACTTCAGGGAAGGTTGCCTTGTAACCGGGAATGCCGTGGCAGCCGATACACATTTCCACCTTGGCAGGGGCTGCCTTGGCGTTTCCTACAATGTCAGCCGCTGTGACGGCATTTGCTATGCCGGCAAGCACGAGAAGTGCAAATATTTTTTTCATAGTGGCAATGTGAACAAAGGTAATCGGAGAAACGCCAGAGCTGGTTTTTATTGATTTTATGTATTGACAATTAAGGTTGCCAATTAATCTGCTGCTTGCCGATTCTAGCCAAGATATTCTTGCAAGTCCACCTATAAAACCCGCATTGTAGGCAGGCAGGCACAGGCCGCCCGCGTGGCAGTGCGCCACAGTTCTGTTTATACTCACCATTTCCCCACTTTGGCAGACCGCTCATGCAAGCACAGCACACCCAGCAAGGCCAACGCTTCGAAGGTTCCGACAGCTATGTCGCCACCGCCGACCTGAAACTGGCCGTGAATGCGGCGCTGACCCTGCAACGCCCGCTGCTGATCAAGGGCGAACCGGGCACGGGCAAGACCATGCTGGCCGAGGAAGTGGCCGCCGCGCTGAACATGCCGCTGATGCAATGGCATATCAAATCGACCACCAAGGCGCAGCAGGGCCTGTACGAATATGATGCCGTGTCGCGCCTGCGCGATTCGCAGCTGGGCGACGAGCGCGTGCGCGACATCCAGAACTACATCGTCAAGGGCGTGCTGTGGCAGGCCTTCACGGCGCCCGAACCGGTGGTGCTGCTGATCGATGAAATCGACAAGGCCGACATCGAATTCCCGAACGACCTGCTGCGCGAACTGGACCGCATGGAGTTCTATGTCTACGAGACGCGCGAAATGGTCACGGCGCGCCATCGTCCGCTCGTCATCATCACCTCGAACAACGAGAAGGAATTGCCGGACGCCTTTTTGCGCCGCTGCTTCTTCCATTACATCAAATTCCCGGACAAGGACACGATGGAGCAGATCGTCGCCGTCCACTACCCGCACCTGAAACAGGAATTGCTGGCGCAGGCGCTGCAAACCTTCTATGAAGTACGCGACGTGCCGGGCCTGAAGAAGAAACCGTCGACGTCGGAATTCCTCGACTGGCTCAAGCTCCTGCTGGCCGAAGACATCCCGCTCGAAGCGCTGCGCAGCAAGGACAACAAGGCCGTCGTGCCGCCGCTGCACGGCGCGCTGCTGAAAAACGAGCAGGACGTGCACCTGTTCGAGCGCCTGATGTTCATGTCGCGCACCAATCGCTAAGGAGCGCCGGTGAACGACATCAGCCCCGACAAGGTCTTCGTCCCTCTGGAACTGCACGGCATCCGCCTCGAAGCGCTGGCGCCGCACCATGCGGCCGGCTTGCGCGCGGCGGCCATGGATGGCGAACTGTGGAACTTGCGCGTCACCTCCGTGCCCGAGCCGGACCAGGTGGACCAGTACATTTTCAAGGGCATCGAGATGCGCCCTTCGCGCTTCGCCTTTGCCGTCATCGATGTGGCCAGTGGCGAGGTGCTGGGCACCACCAGCTACCACGACGTGGTGCCAGAGGTAAAACGCCTGGAAATCGGCTACACCTGGTATGCGAAGCGCTGCCAGCGCAGCCACGTCAACACCACCTGCAAATTGCTGCTGCTGACGCACGCCTTCGACACGCTGGGCTATGCGCTGGTGGGCCTGCGCACCGATAATTTCAACCACGCCTCGCAGGCGGCCATCGAACGCCTGGGCGCGAAAAAGGACGGCGTGCTGCGTCACCATGCGCTGCGCCGCGACGGCACCGTGCGAGACACGGTCATGTACAGCATCACGCGCGGCGAGTGGCCCGAGATTGCCGCCCACCTGCGCTACAAGCTGGCGCAGCGCCCCATCGCCGCACTGCCCCGCACGGGGGAGTCCGCGCCATGCTGATCGACTTCTTCTTCACGCTCAAGGATGCGAAGATTCCCGTCTCGATCAAGGAATTTCTGACCTTGCTTGAAGCGCTGCAAAAGAACGTCATCGGCGCCTCGATGGACGATTTTTACTATCTGGCGCGCCTGACCCTGGTCAAGGATGAAGCCCATTTCGACAAGTTCGACCGCGCGTTTGCGCAGTACTTCAAGGGCGTCAACGCGGCCTTCGACACGAACGCGGCGATTCCCCTCGACTGGCTGCTGAAACGCATGCAGCGCGAGCTGTCCGAAGAACAGAAGGCGCAGCTGGAAAAATTCGGCTACGACAAGCTGATGGACCGCCTCAATGAACTGCTGAAGGAGCAGAAGGAGCGCCACGAAGGCGGCAGCAAGTGGATCGGCACGGGCGGCACTTCACCGTTCGGCAATGGCGGCACGAACCCTGAAGGCATCCGCATCGGCGGCAAGGGCGGCAACCGCACGGCCGTCAAGGTATGGGAAGCGCGCAGCTACAAGGATTACGACGGCGAGCGCGAACTGGGCACGCGCAACATCAAGGTCGCCTTGCGCCGCCTGCGCAAGTTCGCGCGCGAAGGCGCGGAAGACGAACTGGCGCTGGACGCCACCATCGCCGCCACGGCGAACAACGCGGGCTACCTCGACATCAGGATGCGGCCCGAGCGCAAGAACCGCATCAAGGTGCTGATGCTGTTGGATGTGGGCGGCAGCATGGACGACCATATCGAGCGCACCGAGGAACTGTTTTCGGCGGCGAAGACGGAATTCAAGAACATGGAGTTCTTTTACTTCCATAACTGTGTCTACGACTATTTGTGGAAGAACAACCGGCGCCGCAACGCCGAGCGTTTTCCCACCTGGGACGTGCTGCGCAAATACCCGCCCGACACCAAGCTGATTTTCGTCGGCGACGCCACCATGAGCCCCTATGAAATCCTGCAGCCGGGCGGCAGTGTCGAATACAACAACGAGGAAGCGGGATCGACGTGGCTGGCGCGCTTTACCCAGGCGTTCCCGAAATTCATCTGGCTCAATCCCGAATCGGAAGGCTTGTGGCAGTACCGCCAGTCGATCGGCGTAATGCGGCAGTTGATGAACAACCGCATGTTCCCCCTGTCGATCGACGGGCTGGAGCGGGGCATGCGCCTGCTCAGTAAATAAAAAAGCATAACAAAAAGTCCATGGCGGCAGGGGGCCGCCATGCCGTACACTGCGACACGGCACTACCGTGCGGAGCATCTCCGCTGCGGGCGGGTACCATACGCTGATACCAGCCCTGCCCAACCTGCTGCATCCTGTGCGCGGCCGCCATGGCCGCGACACTGTTCGATTGCGCACATCGTGCGCGCCTTCTGCTCCGGTAGAATCGGCGCATCGCTCTGCGCAAACCATGCACCACCGCTGCACCACGACATTGCCGCGCCAGCCCCCGTGCTGCCGGCCGGTGCCAGCGCCATTTTCAAAGGAATGAGCATGCAAAGTCTGATCTCGATCGCCGCCGACCTGTCCTGGCCGTTCGCCATCACCCTGGCCTGGGTGGTGGGCGAATTCGGCCACCGCTGGACTGGCCTGCCGCGCATCAGTTTTTACGGCGTGATCGGTTTCGTCCTCGCCCAGACGCAGGTGGGCATCCTGCCGCAGACGGACGCCGGCCCCATGCTGGTGCTGGCCGACGTGGCCTTCGGCCTGATCCTGTTCGAAGTCGGCTACCGCATCAACCTGCGCTGGCTGAAGAACAATCCGTGGATCGCCGTCACGGGCCTGGTCGAATCCTTGCTGACCTTTGCCGTCGTCTACTTCATCGGCATCGAATTCGGCAGCACCTCGATGACGGCGCTGCTGCTGGCATCGCTCGCCATGTCCACCTCGCCGGCCACCATCATGCGCGTCATCAACGAGGAACGCAGCTCGGGCCAGGTCACGGAACGCATCGTCCACCTCACGGCCTTGAATTGCGTACTGGCCGTCTTCACGTTCAACATCATCGTCGGCTTCTGGATGTTCCAGAGCTCCACCGACCTGATCGAGGCCAGCAGCAGCAGCGCCGCCGTGCTGGCCGCCTCGGTGGCCGCCGGCACCGTCTTCGGCATCGTTGTGCCGGCCATGCTGCGCCGCCTGGGCAACATGGCGCAGGACGCCACCGTGGCGTTCGCGCTGTCGGTGATGCTGCTCGTCGCCCTGACCTACACCACCAGCCTGTCGCCGCTGCTGGCCACGCTCACCTTCGGCCTGGTGGCGCGCCACCGCCGTGTCGCCTTCAGTCAGGCGCAGCGCAATTTCGGCGCCATGGGCGAGCTGCTGACGGTGCTGCTGTTCGTATATGCCGCCTCGACCCTGGAATGGGCCAGCGTGACGGCCGGCGCGGGCCTGGCCCTGGCCGTCGTCGGCGGACGCTTGCTGACGAAGGTCGTTGGCGTGGCCGCGTTTTCGCACGTCAGCGGCATTTCCTGGCGCAAGGGTGTGCTGACGGGCGTGGCACTGACGCCCGTTTCCGTCTTCATCATCCTGCTGCTGGAGCACGCGCGCCAGCACGGCGTGAACTTCGGCGACGAATTGAACGCCCTGGCCGCCATCACCCTGGGCCTGGAACTGGTCGGCCCCGTGCTGGTACAGCGCGTGCTGATGCTGGCCAAAGAAACCCACGAAATCAAGGAGCGCTAAATGCCGCTGGAACCCTTTGGCCAATCGGCCGCGCTGACCTTCGGCGTCGAACTCGAACTGCAACTGGTGAACCTGTCGGACTACGACTTGACGGCCGCCAGCCCCGACCTGCTGCATCTGCTGAACAAAAAACCGTTCCCTGGCAACGTCACGCCGGAAATCACCGAGAGCATGATCGAGATTAACTCGAGCGTGCACACGCATCACGGCCCCCTGCTTGAGCAGTTGCAGGAGATCCGCGACACCCTGATCACGGCCGGCGACAAGCTCAATATCGGCATCGCGGGCGGTGGCACGCACCCGTTCCAGCAATGGTCGTCGCAAAAGATCTTTTCCAAGCCCCGCTTCCAGGAGATTTCGGAACTGTACGGCTACCTGGCCAAGCAGTTCACCATCTTCGGCCAGCACGTGCACATCGGCTGCGCCTCGGGCGACGACGCCATGTTCCTGCTGCATTCGCTGAACCGCTACATCCCCCATTTCATCGCCCTGTCGGCTTCCTCGCCCTACGTGCAGGGGCGCGATACCCTGTTCGATTCGGCCCGCCTGAACTCCGTGTTCGCGTTTCCCATGAGCGGGCGCGCGCCGTTCACCTTGAGCTGGGAGCAGTTCTCCAACGAGTACTTCGCCAAGATGGAGAACACGGGCATCATCAAGAGCATGAAGGATTTTTACTGGGATATCCGTCCCAAGCCGGAATTCGGCACCATCGAACTGCGCGTGTGCGACACGCCGCTGACGGTGGAGCGGGCCGCCGCGCTGGCCGCTTACCTGCAGGCGCTGTGCCGCTACCTGCTCGAACGCAAGGAGGTGCCGCCGGTGGAAGACGATTACCTCGTATATAACTACAACCGCTTCCAGGCTTGCCGCTTCGGCCTCGATGGCGCCATCACGCATCCGAAAACCTACGAAACGATGTCGCTGCGCGAAGACATCATGACCACCCTGCGCAAGATGGAACCGCACGCCGAGGCGCTGGGCAGCACGCCAGCCCTGAAACACCTGTCGGACGTGGCCAAGCAGTGGAGCGATGCGCAATACCTGCGCAAGCAGCGCAATGTGCAGGGCAGCGCGGAGGGCATGGTCGATTCGGCGATTCGATGTTTTCGCGGCGAGCCGATGAACTACTGACGTTGCTCTGCCTGGTAACGTAGGTCGGATTAGCGGCGCGCCGCGGCGCGTAATCCGACAACATCATTAGCGCCGGTGGTGGCGTCGGATTACGCGCTTGCGCGCTAATCCGACCTACCCGCCCCTCAACCCAAAAAACCACACCGCGCCTGCCCGTCATTTACAGCCCCCACCCCCGCTTGTTACAATAAGTGAGAATGATTCTTATTATTGTTTAAAAACACCAGCCCACCCGGGCCGGCCATGCAAGGGGAACGCGATGCCGCTGGCAGAGCCGCTACAACGCCAGGACATCGCGACACTGTATGCCGACCACCACGGCTGGCTGCAGGGGTGGTTGCGCAAGAAGCTGGGCAGCACGGCATGCGCCGCCGATGTGGCGCAGGATACCTTCGTGCGCCTGCTTGACCGCGAAGACGCCGTCGCCGCGCGCGAGCCGCGCGCCTTGCTCGCCACCGTCGCGCAGCGCGTGCTGTTCAACCACTACCGCCGCCAGAAGCTGGAACAGGCTTACCTCGACGTGCTGGCGCAACTGCCGCCCCTGCACACACCGTCGCCCGAAGACCGGGCGCTGCTGCTGGCCACCGTGTTTGAACTGGATCGCATGCTCGACGGCTTGCCGCCTGCCGTGAAACGGGCTTTTTTGCTACGCCAGCTCGACGAACTGCCGCAGGAAGACATCGCGCGCCAGCTCGGCATCTCGCTGGCGACGGTCAAACGCCATCTGCAGCGGGCAGGCAGCGCCACGCAGGCGTGGCAGCAGCTGCAAACGCAGCACGATAATTTGCCGCCCGCCCTGCACGCGACCCTGCTGCGCGCCTGCGTGCAAGCGAATGCGCCGCGCCGCCACGCCGTCAAGACGCTGGTCCTGCTGCTGGCCTGCGGCGCCTCGCTGTATGCGTTTGAGCGCCGCAGCCCATGGCGCGGCTGGATGGCCGACTATCGCACGGCTGTCAACCAGCGCCGCGTGGTCACCCTGGCCGATGGCACGCAACTCACGCTCAACACCAGCAGCGCCGTGAATATCGTTTACGACGGCGCGCAGCGCCGCATCGAACTGTTGGCCGGGGAAATCTTCATCGCCACCGGCAAGGATGGTGAGCAGCGCCCCTTCTTCGTCGGCACGCCGCACGGCAGTCTGCAGGCGCTGGGCACGCGCTTCACCGTGCGCCTGCACGAAGGCTATGCCAGCGCCGGCGTGCTCGAAGGGGCCGTCGCCGTGCTGGCCGATGATGGCGCCCAGCGCCTGGTGCTGCGTCCCGGCGAAGGCGCGCATTTCGACGGCACGGGTGCACACCGCCAGGCGCTGGCGCCATATGGCGGCGGGTGGCTCAATGGCATGCTGGTGGCGCGCGACATGCGCCTGGCCGATTTCCTCGCCGATCTGTCGCGCTACAGCGACCATCCGCTGGCCTGCGCGCCCGCCGTCGCCGGCCTGCGCGTCTCCGGCTCCTACCCGCTGGCCGATGTGGGCGCCATCCTCGACGCCGTCAGCGCCAGCCTGCAACTGCGGCGCAATACCGTCACGCGCTTCTGGGGCCATCAGGTGGTGCGCATCGAACTGGCGGCCCGCTGAAAAATATTTTCTGCAAAGTGAGCTGTTTCGGCGTGCTCGCGTGACTTGGAAGATAGACAGTCTCCATCTTGCGCATCCACGAAAGGTTTTATTCCATGCACCACGCTTCGCGTTCCCTCCTTACCCGCACCGTCCTGGCCTGCGCCCTGTCGCAGATCGGCATGGCCCTGGCCCTGCCGGCATTCGCTCAGGCGCAAAGCCAGCAAGTACGCGTCTACAGCATTCCGGCCGGCGCGCTGGGTGACGTGCTGACGCGCTTCGGCAGCGACAGCGCCATCCTGCTGTCGTTTTCCAGCGATGCCACGCAAGGCTTGCGCAGCGCCGGCCTGCAAGGCAACTATGGCGTGCAGGACGGCTTCCGCGTGCTGCTGGCCGGCAGCGGCCTGCAGGCCGTGCCGCAGGCGAATGGCGGCTACCTGCTGCAAAAGGTTCCCGCCAGCGCTGGCGCCCCTACGGCGGACAGCCGCAGTGTGGCCGTCATGAGTGGCGTCACCGTGGTGGCGGCGGCCGAGCGCAATGCCGCCACCAGCGGCACGGGCAGCTACACGGGCGGCCCCGCCAGCGGCGCCACGGGCCTGGCCTTGACGCAGCGCGAAACGCCGCAGTCGCTGACCATCGTCACGCGCCAGCAGATGGATGACCAGAACAGCAACGCCGTCTCCGACGTCATGAAAAACGTCAATGGCGTGAGCGTGCAAAACTACGACAGCGACCGCTGGAGCTTCCAGGCGCGCGGCTTTGCCGTCACCAATTTCCAGTACGACGGTGTGTCGGCCATCTATGACGGTGTCTACGACTGGGGCACGACCAACAGCGATATGGCCATCTATGACCGCATCGAGGTGCTGAAGGGCGCGACGGGTTTGATGAGCGGCTCGGGCGATCCGTCGGCCACCGTCAACATGGTGCGCAAGCGCCCCACCGCCCACTTCGAAGGCTCGGCCACCCTGGGCGCGGGATCGTGGGACAACTACCGGGGCGAAGCCGATGTCTCCGGCCCCCTGAACGACAGCCGCACGGTGCGCGGCCGCCTGGTGGGTGCCTATCAGGACAAGCACTCCTACCTGGACCGCTACACGCAGCAGAAGTCCGTCGCCTACGGCATCATCGAGGCGGACCTGACCCAAGTCACCCTGCTGACGGCCGGCTTCACGCACCAGGATTACAAGCCGCGCGGCTCCACCTGGACGGGTTTCCCCGTGCTGCTGTCCGACGGCACCCGCACGGATTTCCCCACTTCGTGGAATCCGGCCACCGACTGGAGCCGCCGCGACATGCAGAACACCACCCTGTTCACGTCGCTGGAACATACGTTCGCCAACGAGTGGAAGCTGACATTGAGCGCCAACCAGCTGCGCAGCAAGCATGACAGCGTGTTGAGCTCGGTCAGCGGCGGCTATCCTGACCCCGTCACAGGGGAAGGCGCCAGTTTCTACATGGGCAAATACGCGGGCGAGCGCCGCCAGACCACCTTCAACGTGGACGCCAGCGGCCCGTTTACCCTGTTCGGTCGCCAGCATGAAGCCATGCTGGGCTATTCTTCATCGACGGCCAAGCAGGACGGCCCCGTCTACAAATCGGTCTATCCGCCCCTGGACGGCAGCTACTTCGACTGGCGTGGCCAGTATGCGGAGCCGGCGTTCGAACACCAGGGCCACGACAACGACAACACGCGCCAGAGCGGCCTGTATGGCGCCGTGCGCCTGCGCCCGAGCGATGCACTATCGGTAATCGTCGGCACGCGGATCAGCAACTACAAGATGGACCAGAAGCGCAGCTTATTCGACAATGCCACGCCCAGCCATACGCGCATGGACGAAAGCGACGTCATCACGCCGTATGCGGGCGTCGTGTATGACCTCGACAGGACCTATTCCGTGTTCGGCAGCTACACGACCATCTTTGCGCCGCAAAGCAGCCGCGACGTGAAGCGCAACTTCCTCGCACCCGTGCGCGGCAAGGGTGCGGAAGCGGGTGTGAAGGCGGAGTATCTCGATGGCAAGGTCAATGCCAGCGCGTCCCTGTTCCATATCCGTCAAAGCAATGTGGCCAGTTCCGTGGGTGAAGTCAACGGCGAAGTAGCGTATACAGCCATCGATGGCGTCACCAGCCGCGGCGTGGAAATGGAAGTGACGGGCGAGGTGCTGAAGGATGTGAAACTGAGCGCCGGCTACACGTATGCACATGTGCGCGACAAGGATGGCAAGACAGTGTTCGCAGAAACGATGAAAACCACGCAGCCGGCCCACCTGGCAAGAGTGCAAGGCAGCTGGCGCCTGCCAGCCAGCCTGGACAAAGTGACGGTGGGCGGCGGCCTGACCTGGCAAAGCAGTTTCCACGGCGAGGTCTGGAATCCTGCCGTCAACGACAATGCGCGCCTGAAGCAGGGCAGCTATGCACTGGTCAACCTGCTGGGCCGCTATGACATCAGCAAGAACGTCACGGCCAGCCTGAACGTCAACAACCTGATGAACAAAAAATACCTGACGGGTCTGGGCCTGTTCGGAACAGGTTTTTATGGCGAACCGCGTAATGTGATGTTCACCGTGCGCACGAAGTTTTAACGCGCAGTTCTCACTAAGCGCCATACAGCGCCAGCGCCCAGGCTGGCGGGCGCAAGTCCAGGACCAGCGACAGGTAAGCGGGATCGAAGCGCGCCGCCAGCAGGTACACATTGGCGGCGCCCTTCGGCTCCCAATTCCCCGTAAAGCCCTTTTCGCCGGCCGCCACGCGCTTGCGGTCGAAGGGCACGGCGCTTTTGGCGAATTCCTCGTGCGTCTTTTTGCCCTGCGCATACGGCGCCAGCCAGGCCAGCGCCTCGGCCAGGCGCCGCGCTTCCGGCGCGCCGTACCAGTCGTCGCCATGCGCCTGCGCCATCAGGGCCGTCGTCAGCAGCGGCTCCAGGCTGTAGGTGGTGTAATGCAGGGCGTCGCGCTGTTCGAAGTCGAAGGGCACGCCGCCGGCACCGATATTGCGCGGCACGTGCGCCAGGAAGCGCTCTTTCGCGCGCGCGATCAGCAAGGCGTCGCCCGTCACATACGCGGCGGCCGTGCCGATCTTGATGCGGTGGCTGTGCCAGTTGTTGCGCGCCGTGGACGGGCCGCCGACCTTGATGGGGTCACTCAGATACCCTTGTGCCAGGGTGCGGCAAAACGCCTGCACCTGCTCGCGCTCGACGCCGTTCAAGCGCTCCTGTACCAGGTCAAAACCCATCAGCAGGCTGGCCAGCTCCGTCTCGTCGACGGGACTGAACGAGGGTGCATAGCTGCCGCTCCAGGCCAGCAGCAGCTGGCGCGCCGCCTCGAAATGCGCCAGCTCGCCCGACAGCCGCCAGGCCAGCGCCTGCAAGCGCGCCTGGCGCCAGTCTTCCTGCGCCTGCTGGCTGGTCTCGCGCCCGCCCTCTCCCTTCAGCAAGCCGCCCGTGCGCACTTCGGCCATCAAGTGCACGGGCCGCGTCGCATCCTTGCGTGCCGCCTTGAGCACCTGTTCCGCAATGGCCGGCGCCACGCGCGCCTTGAGCGTGCGGGCGCGTGCGGCAGACGTCAGCGCAAACGCCAGCGCCCCGTCGTGCGGGCGCGGCGCCGCGCGCAAGCCCGTCAGGGGCAGCGCCAGCAGGCCAGCCAGCAGCGTGCGCCGGCGGATCAGATGCGTACTCAAAACCGCGTCTCCCGCGCCGCGCGCAAGAAATTATCGAGGATGGGCGTGCAATCGAGCAGTTCGACGCCGCCCGCCGAATGGAATTCCGGATGCCACTGCAAGCCCATGACGAAACGCGCCCGCTGATAGCGGATGGCTTCGACGATATTGTCCCCTTGCGAATACGCTTCCACGGTGACGTCGCGTCCCAAATCCTTGACCGACTGGTGGTGGATGGAATTGACGAGCGCCTCGCCCGTTTTAGGAAACATGCCCGCCAAGGACGAGCCTTTCGGGAAGACGATGGTGTGGCGGTGGCGGTCATACAGGTCGTTGACGTGCGAGGTGGCCCCTTCCACGTCCGAGGCGATGTCCTGGTACAGGGTGCCGCCAAAGCCCACGTTGATGAGTTGGCAGCCGCGGCATATGCCCAGCACGGGCTTGCCCGCATCGACGAATTCGTGCAGCAGTTCCAGTTCGTACAGGTCGCGCGCGCGGTCGCCGTTCCATTCCGGCCGCGTGGCCGCCTCGGAATACGTCTGCGGCGAGACGTCGGCGCCGCCCTGCAGCACCAGGCCGTCCAGATGGCGCGCATAGTGGCGCAGGGTGATGTTGCTCGGGTGTAGCTGGCCGCTGGTATTGACCGTCGGGATCATGAACACCAGCACGTCGCGCGACATGACCCACTGGGCGATCGACTCTTCCAGGTATTGCAGGTTCTTGCTGCGCAAGCCAGTGGCGCCCGGCTCGGGGTGGAAAATACGCGCCGAGATGCCGATGCGCAGGGTACGCCGCATGAAATCGCGGCTGGCCTTGTCGCGCATGGAGCGGTAGCGCGACGAAATCACCCGCCAGGCCAGCGCCAGCGGCGTGTCGTTATCCTTCAGGTAGCGGGGGGCCGCATCGCGCGCGCGGTGCTCGTCATCGGGTGCCCGGCGACCCACGCGGTCGGGCCGTGATGGCGCTGGCTCTGGCGCTGCGGGATCGGTGGAAGGGGGAAGCTGGGGATCTTTTTCGTCTGACATGGCGGGGCTGACTGAAAGCGGAGAACGGTTTCAATATAACCCCCTGCCTCCGAAAGCACGATTCAATTTTGTAACAAAAGCATACCCGCGGGGCATCCGCGCAACACGCCGTCGGCAAACGCATACGCCCCGTTTACGCTGGCGGCCCCGCTTTTTAGAGAATCTTTACGCCCCCGCTGCTAATCTTGAACGTACCTCAACCACCGCTGCAAAGCCACCATGGAACCCCATTCACGCCTTCCTGCACATCACGCACTGCCCCACCGCCATCCCCGCCTGCCCACCTTCCTCATGCACATCACGGTCGATAAAGCCTGCCTGGCCGAGCTGCGCCAGCTGGTCGTCAGGACGTGCGGCGGCATGCTGTCGTTCATGCGCGTCGAGGCGGTCGACCATGCCGAACGCATGAAAGTCTGGCTGTGCGTGACGGAACCTGCCCTGCGCTTGACCATGGACGCCGTCATGCGCCTGCTGCCAGCGGCGGAATTTGGCCGCATCAGCCAGGGGAAATCGCTATGAATCAGTATGCCTGCGACCACGCGATGTCGTCGATGCGCATCACCGCGCACTTCCAGGGCATCTGGGTGCCGATGGTCACGCCCTTCCATGATGGCGATGGCGACATCGACTTCGACGCGGCCCAGCAGCTCGCGTGCGAGCTGGCCGCCAGCGGCATCGATGGCCTGGTGGTGTGCGGCACCACGGGCGAAGCGGCCATGCTGAGCGCCGCCGAACACACCATGCTGTTAGATAGCGTGCTCGAAGCCATCGGTCCCCGCTTCCCCGTCGTGATGGGAATCGGCGGCAGCGATACGCGCCAGGTCGTCGCCACGGTGCAGCGCTACAACGACCACCCGCTGGCCGGCCTGCTGGTCTCCGCTCCCGCCTATGTGCGCCCTTCGCAGGACGGCATCGTGCGCCACTTCCAGGCCATCGCCGCCGCCACCGACCAGTCCATCGTGCTGTACAACGTGCCGGCGCGCACGGGCGTCAATATCGAACCGCAGACGGCGGCGCTGCTGGCGCGCGACTCGCACTTCGTCGCCATCAAGGAAGCGGGCGGCAAGCTGCAGCAGCTGGGCGAACTGCTGCTCGACACGCACCTGGACGTCTTGTGCGGCGACGATGCGCTGCTGCTGGCCAGCCTGTCCATGGGCGGCCACGGCGCCATGTCGGCCGCCGCCCAGATACGCCCGGACCTGTATGCGCAGCTGTACCACCTGGTCAAACAGGGCCGCCACGGCGCCGCCGGCGCCCTGTTCAAGGTCATGCTGCCCGTCATCCGCCTGCTGTTTGCCGAACCCAATCCTGGCCCCGTGAAGGCGGCGCTGGCCATGCAGGGCAAGCTGCGCAACGCCTTGCGCCTGCCGATGACACCGATGTCGGCCGCCGGCCAGGCCGCCCTGGCCGCGACGCTCGAGCCCCTGCTGGCACTGCCCGCATGGACAGCCAGCGACAGGGATGTGCCGCGCGAAGGCTGTCTGCTGCAGCTGGTCTCCTCTGCCAACATCATGCCAGCCGTACGCCAAGATGATCATCGCCATCACGGATGAACGCGGGGGAATGGAGAAATCCATCCTGGCCGGGCGGCTGGCCGCTTCGCGCGCGCTGGCCGGACGCAAAGTATTGCTGCTCGATGCCGATCCGCGCCAGGGCGCCATGGCGCAGGCCAGGAACATGCACGACGGCGCCATGCACGGCAGCCTGACGCGGCCGCGCCTGATGGCGCGCGCCATCAGCGCCAAGGGCTTGCAACCGGAGCTCGAGCACCTGGTGCACTGCTACCACGACATCGTCATCGACAGCGAAGGCCGCGACTCCATGGGCAGCCGTTCGGCCCTGATCGCCGCGCGCGTACTGGTGGTGCCGCTCGACGGTGTCGTCGACGCCACTGCGCAATCAGGCCTGGCGCGCCGCATCGCGCACGCGCGCAGCGTCAATCCCGAGCTGCGCGTGCTGCTGGCAATGGATACCCAGGCGGCGCCCGCCCATGCCCTGGCCGCGCAGATTCCGGCCGCCCGCGTGGTCAGCCTGGGACAGCTGTATTGCGCCGTTTTCAACCTGCGCTCTTAAACGCTAAAAAGGCGGCGCATGCGCCGCCTCTTCTCTCATCTCCGTTAATTAAAACGTCTTGCTGACCGTCAGCTGCAGCGCCGTCTTGCCCATGAATTTGCCATTCACGGGCGAGGCATAGGCCGACTTGCCCGCGTTCGTGCCGATCACGGCCAGCGCGCCCGTCACCATGCCGAAGTCGCGCGTAACGCCCACTTTCCAGTCCGTGTAGCTGGCCGCATCATTGTTGTTGACCTTCTGGTGACCCGCATGCAGGTTGCCGGTCCAGCCGTTCGTCAAGTCGATCGACGCGCCGATATCGAGGTAGCCGCTGTTCTTGCTGTTGACGATGCCGAACAGGTTCGAGACGGCGTGCGAATACTTGATGTAGGCGGGGCCGTACGACAGCTGGCCGTAGACTTCCTGCGTGTCCGCGTTGGCCAGGCCGGCGACGTGATTCAAGCCGTTGTCCGCATACACATACGCGAGCACGCCCACGTCATAGCCAATGGCGTCGTTCAACTGACCGCGCTTGCCCGCATACAGGTCCACTTCCACGTCGCCGCTGCCGCCCGCATCCTTGGTCCACTTGATGGTCGACGCCCAGGCACCCGCGTACAGGCCCGTCGGGTTGTTGACGTAGTCGGCGCCGCCCTGCAGCGCCGGTTTCAAGCGCGTCTGCGAGATGCCGCGGTAGCGGTAGTCGGACACGCCGGCCACGTTGAAACTCACTTCATTGTCGGGCTTGGCCTCTTCCGCGTGGGCCAGGCTGCCCGTAAAGGCGGTCGCGACGGCAAGTGCAAGTAGCATTTTATTCATGGTTATTCTTCTTCATGGGTGGTATGGGCCTTTGCCAACATGGCGCAGCTGGCCCGCCGCTGCAAAAAATCGCTGCAAAAATTTTAAGTAAAGCGTCCCCCTGGCGCGCGCAGCGCCTGTTTCAAACGGGGGAAAAGAATCGGTTTAGAGCGGCAGCAGCAAGCGGTAGCCGACGGCCGTTTCCGTCAGCAGGTACTGCGGCTGGGCCGGATCGGCTTCCAGCTTCTGGCGCAGATGGCCCATGTAGATGCGCAGGTAATGGCCGTTTTCGCTGTTCGACGGCCCCCACACTTCGCGCAGCAGCTGCGGATTGGTGACCACCCTGCCCGCGTTTTTCACGAGCACGGACAACAAACGGAATTCCGTCGGCGTCATGTGCACCAGCTGCTTGTTGCGCGTGACCAGCCGGTCCTTCAGGTCAACCCGCACGTCGCCAAACTGTACAACGCCGTCATCGCTGGCGGCGGGCTGGCGCTGGCGGCGCAGGGTGGCGCGCACGCGGGCCAGCAATTCGCCCACGCCAAACGGCTTGGTCAGATAGTCGTCCGCGCCCGCGTCGAGCGCGCGGATCTTGTCCTGCTCGTCGACCCGCGCCGACAGCACAATGATGGGAACGGCCGACCATTTGCGGATGTCGGCGATGAAGTCGATGCCGTCGCCGTCGGGCAGGCCCAGATCCAGCACGATCAGGTCGGGCCGGCGCGTGCCCGCATCGATCAGGCCCCGCTGCATGGTGGCCGACTCGAAAATCTGCCAGCCCTCGTCTTCCAGCGCGGCGCGCACGAAGCGGCGGATTTGCGGTTCATCCTCGACCAGCAAGGCGGTGGCGGAAGGTTCGTTCATGTTGGTTTTCCTGTTTCATGATCATTGGCGTCGTCGGGCTCGAGCTCCGGCGGCGCCGGGGGCGTGCCCAGCGGCAGGCTGAAGACGATGGCCGCGCCCTGTCCCGGCGCGTGCGGCTGTGCGTGGATGGTGCCGCCGTGGGCTTCGACGATGGCGCGGCAAATGGCCAGCCCCAGTCCGACGCCCGGCTTGTTCGATTCGCGCTCGCCGCGCGTGAATTTTTCAAAGATGGCTTCTTCGCGGCCGGGCGGCAAGCCTGGGCCATCATCAAACACCGTCACCTGCAGGAACTGGCCGTGCACCCCGGCCGCGACCGTGATGGTGCTGCCGGCCGGCGTGTACTTGGCCGCGTTTTCCAGCAGGTTGCACAGCACCCGCTCGATCAGCACGGCGTCGTAGCGCACCAGCGGCAAGTCCGGCGCCAGCTGCGTCTGCACGGCATGCTGCTGCAATTGCGGGCCGCTGGCGCGCAGCGCGCTGCCCACCACCTCTTCCAGCGCCTGCCATTGCAGGTTCAGCCGCACCTGGCCGCTTTCAATGCGCGCCATGTCCAGCAAGTTCGCCACCAGGGCGCTCATACGCACGGTTTCGGACTGCAGCGAGCGCGCCATATCCAGCTGCGCGGGCGACAGCGCAGGCCGGGACAAGGCCAGCGATTCGGCCAGGCCCACCAGCGACGTCAAGGGCGTGCGCAAGTCGTGCGACAGGGCCGCCAGCAGCGAATTGCGCAGCCGTTCGGACTCCATCTGCAGCAGCGCGCCCTGGGCCACGTCGATGTAATGCACGCGTTCGAGGGCGATGGCCGCCAGCGCGGCAAAGGTATCGAGGTGCTGGCGCTGTTCCGGCACCAGCAGCCAGCGCCCCCGCTGCGCGCCCTCGAGCGGCAGCAGCGCCAGCACGCCGCGCGTGCGCATCGGCGCGATCAGCGGCAGGTAGAAAATGGGCGACGCCGGCAAGGTGTCGGTGCCCGTTCCCGCCGCCTGCGCATGGTCGAAGGCCCACTGTGCGATGCCGATATCGAGCGGCTCGCCGCCATTCGGGGCCTGCAAGCTGCCCTCGTCATCGGGCAGCAGCAGGGTGGCGCGCGCGCGGAAAGCCCGTTCGATGGCGCTTTTCGTGATGTCGAAAATCTGCTCCGTCTGCAGCACGCCGGACAGCTCGCGCGAGAATTCATACAGGGCGCGGGCGCGCGCTTCGCGGTGCGAGGCCACGCGCGCCTGGAAACGCAGGCCGGCCGTCAGGTGGCCCGTGATCAGACCCACGGCCAGCATCACGCCAAAGGTAATCACATACTGGAAATCGCCCACGGCAAACGAAAAGCGCGGTGGCACGAAGACGAAATCAAAACAAGCCACGCCCACCAGGCTGGCCAGCGCCGCCGGTCCGCGTCCCAGGCGCACGGCCACCAGCACCACCGTCAGCAAGGACAGCATGGCGATATTGGCCAGGTCAAGATAAGGCTGCAGCGGTACCGAGGCGAGGGCCGTGGCCAGGCTGGCGCCGGCAGCCAGGATGTAACGCCAGTGGCGCGAGGTCCGGCGCGGCACCTCCGCATCGTCGCCGACTGCGCGCCGCGGCGCCGCATCGGCTGGCGGCAAGCCCACCTCGATCAAATCGATATCGGGCGCCACGCTGGCCAGGCGCGCCGCCGGCGGTGCCTGCCACAGGCGCGCCAGCGCATTGGCGCGACCACGGCCGACGATGACTTTCGAGATATTCGCGCTGCGCGCATACTCGACCACGGCGCCGGCGATGTCGGCGGACGGCATAACAGCCGTGCGCGCGCCCAGGTCCTGCGCCAGTTTCAGGGTTTTCAAAATGCGCTCGCGCTGGCTCGCCGGCAGGCGCTGCAAACGCGGCGTTTCCACGTACAGCGCATGCCATTCCGCATTCAGCTGGCTGGCCAGGCGCGCCGTGCTGCGGATCACGTGTTCGCCACCCGCATGCGGCCCCACGCAGGCCAGCAGCGCGGCGCCCGTCTTCCACACAGGATTGATGGACTTCTCGACGCGGTAAGCCTGCACGTCATCCTGCACCCGGTCCGCCGTGCGGCGCAAGGCCAGTTCGCGCAGGGCGATCAAATTACCCTTGCGGAAAAAATGCTGGGACGCCCGCTCGGCCTGCAGCGGCTGATACACCTTGCCCTGCTTCAGGCGGCGCAGCAGTTCATCGGCGGGAATATCGACCAGCACCACTTCATCGGCGCGGTCGAACACCGTATCGGGCAGAGTTTCGGCCACGCGCACGCCTGTAATCCCCCCCACCACGTCGTTGAGGCTTTCCAGGTGCTGCACGTTGACGGTGGAGAGCACGTCGATGCCGGCCGCCAGCAATTCCTCGACATCCTGCCAGCGCTTCGGATGGCGCGAACCGGCCACGTTCGAGTGGGCCAGTTCATCCATCAATATCAGCGGCGGCGCGCGCCGCAGCGCTTCGTCAAGGTCGAACTCGAACAGGGTCTTGCCCCGATACTCGATCGCTTTTAGCGGAAGCACGGGCAAGCCGTCCAGCTGGGCCGCCGTATCCTGGCGCCCATGCGTCTCCACCACGCCCACCAGCAAATCCTGGCCATCGGCCAGCAGCTTGCGCGCGGCGGCCAGCATCGCATAAGTCTTGCCGACGCCGGCCGAGGCGCCAAAGTAAATACGCAGCCGGCCGCGCGCGGCTTTCTTTTCCTGCGCCTGCACTTGCGCCAGCAGGGTGTCAGGGTCGGGGCGTTGGCTGTCGTTGGGGAGCATGTTGTATTTTAATCTTCTTGCGTAATGCTATCTTGTTATTTTGCCGTGGCGCCAATCGGTGGCGTAAGCACGTAGGTCGGATTAGCGGGGCCGCCGAGGAGCGCAAGCGCGTAATCCGACGACATTGTTGGCCTGGCTGGTGGTGGTGTCGGCTTACGCTACGCTAAGCCGACCTACGCATCATTGCCGCCTTATTGCATTCGTAGGTCGGATTAGCGCGCTAGCGCGTAATCCGACAACGTCGTTGGACGCACCAGTGGTGATGTCGGCTTACGCTGCGCTAAGCCGACCTACGCCGACCTACGCGCCGTCGCCAGCTTACTTTGCCATGGCATCGAGCGCCAGATTCAGTTCCAGCACATTCACGCGTGGTTCGCCGAAAAAGCCGATATACGCAGTTTTCTGCACCTTGGCGATGGCGTTTTCCACCTGCGCCAGCGGCACGGCGCGCACGCGGGCCACGCGCGGCGCCTGGTACAGGGCGCCCGCCAGGCTGATTTCCGGATCCAGGCCGCTGCCCGACGCCGTCACCAGGTCGACGGGGATGGCGCGCGTATTGCCCGGGTCAGCCTCCTTCAGGGCGGCGATGCGCGCCTTGACGGCGTCCACCAGGGCCGGATTGCTCGGTCCCTGGTTCGAGCCGCCCGAACCGGCGCCGTTATTGGCCATCGGCGCGGTGGCCGATGGACGGCCCCAGAAATACTTGGGCGAGGTGAAGGACTGGCCGATCAGGGTCGAGCCGACGGGTTTTCCGCCACGCTCGACGATGCTGCCGTTAACTTCATCGCTGAAAACCAGCTGGCCGATGCCGGCCGTGGCAAACGGATAGACGACGCCGCAGATCACGGTCAGCGCGGCAAACAGGACCAGGGCGGGACGTACGATGGTGCTCATGATGGTTCCTTTAGACTAAATTGAGTGCGGACAGCAGCATGTCGATCAGCTTGATGCCGATGAAGGGCAGGACGATGCCGCCCAGGCCGTAGATCAGCAGATTGCGGCGCAACAGGCTGGCCGCGCCGATGGCCCGGTATTGCACGCCTTTGAGCGCCAGCGGAATCAGCACGACGATGATCAGGGCATTGAAGATCACGGCCGACATGATGGCCGAGGCGGGGCTGGCCAAATGCATGATGTCCAGCGCCTTCAGTTGCGGATAGGTGCCCACGAAGGCGGCCGGGATGATGGCGAAGTACTTGGCGATGTCGTTCGAAATCGAGAACGTCGTCAGCGAGCCGCGCGTCATCAGCATCTGCTTGCCGATTTCAACGATCTCCAGCAGCTTGGTCGGGTTCGAATCCAGGTCGACCATATTGCCCGCCTCTTTCGCCGCCTGCGTGCCCGAGTTCATGGCCACGGCCACATCGGCCTGCGCCAGCGCCGGAGCGTCGTTGGTGCCGTCGCCCGTCATCGCCACCAGCCGGCCTTCGGCTTGGTAGCTGCGGATCAGTTTCAGTTTGTCTTCCGGCGTCGCCTCGGCGAGGAAATCGTCCACGCCCGCTTCGGCCGCAATGGCCGCCGCCGTCAGCTTGTTGTCGCCCGTGATCATGACGGTCTTGATGCCCATGCGGCGCAATTCCGCGAAGCGCTCCTTGATGCCGCCCTTGACGATATCCTTCAGCTCCACGGCGCCCATGACACGGCCATCGTCGACCACCACCAGCGGCGTGCTGCCACGGCGCGCGATGTCGTCGACGGCGCGCGCCACCTCTGCCGGATACGGCTGGCCCAGCGCTTCCACATACTTTTTCATGGAATCGGCCGCGCCCTTGCGCAGCTGGCGCACCTGCTGCTCGCCCGGGATATCCACACCGCTCATGCGTGTTTGCGCCGTGAAGGGCACGAAGGTGGCGTGCAGGCTGGCCATCTCGCGTTCGCGGATATTGAACTTTTGCTTGGCCAGCACGACGATGCTGCGCCCTTCCGGCGTTTCATCGGCCAGGGACGCCAGTTGCGCCGCATCGGCCAGCTGCTGCTCCGTCACGCCGGGGGCGGGCACGAAGCTTGACGCCTGGCGGTTGCCCAGGGTGATGGTGCCCGTTTTATCGAGCAGCAGCACGTCCACATCGCCTGCCGCTTCCACGGCGCGGCCCGACGTGGCGATCACATTGGCCTGCATCATGCGGCTCATGCCGGCCACGCCGATGGCGGACAACAAACCGCCGATGGTGGTCGGAATCAGGCACACGAGCAGCGCGATCAGCACCGTGATCGTCACCGGCGTGCCACTGCCGGCCGCCGCCACGGAAAACAGCGAATACGGCAGCAGGGTCACGGTGACGATCAGGAACACGATCGACAGGGCCACCAGTAAAATCGTCAGGGCGATTTCATTTGGCGTCTTCTGGCGCTTGGCGCCTTCGACCATGGCGATCATGCGGTCGATGAACGCTTCACCGGGGTTGACGGAGACGCGCACCAGCAGCCAGTCCGACAGCACGCGGGTGCCGCCCGTGACGGCGGAAAAGTCGCCACCCGATTCGCGGATGACGGGCGCCGATTCGCCCGTGATGGCGCTTTCATCGACGGAGGCCACGCCGGCCGTCACTTCGCCGTCGGCGGGAATCACGTCGCCCGCCTCGACCAGCACCGTCATGCCCTTGCGCAGGTCGGTGGCCGGCGTGGGCAGCCAGGAAGTGCCGTATTTCGGCGTCTGCATTTTCTTTGCCATCACCGTCTGCTTGAGGGCGCGCAGCGAGGCCGCCTGCGCCTTGCTACGGCCTTCGGCCAGCGCTTCGGCGAAATTCGCGAACAGCACGGTAAACCACAGCCACACGGCGACGGCGGCGATGAAGCCGAATGGCGCTTCACCCTCGCCATTCAGGGCCTGGATGGCCAGCAAGGTCGTGATGATGCTGCCCACGTAGACGACGAACATCACAGGGCTGCGCCACTGCGTGCGGGGGTCGAGTTTTTTGAACGCATCGACGACGGCGGGGCCGATCAGTGCGGAATCGAACAAAGTCAGGCTTGTGCGTGACATGGTAGCCTCTTATTTGATGAAAAGTTGCAGGTGTTCGACGATCGGGCCCAGGGCCAGCGCGGGAACGTAATTCAATACACCGACGAGGACGACGACGCCGATCAGCAGGCCGATGAACATGGGGCCGTGCGTAGGCATGGTGCCGGCATTGGCCGACAGGCGCTGCTTGGCCGCCAGCGAACCGGCCACCGCCAGCACGGGTACGATCACGCCGAAGCGGCCGAACCACATGGCGATCGCCAGCATCACGTTGTAGAACGGCGTGTTGGCGGACAGGCCGGCAAACGCGCTGCCGTTGTTGTTGGCTGCCGACGTGAAGGCGTACAGGATTTCCGAGAAGCCATGCGCGCCCGGATTGGCCACGCCGATCTTGCCCGGTTCGACCATCACGGCGATCGCCGTGCCCGTCAAGACCAGGGCTGGCGTGATCAGGATGGCCAGCGAGACCATCTTCATTTCATACGCCTGGATTTTCTTGCCCAAGTATTCGGGTGTGCGGCCGATCATCAGGCCGGCGATGAAGACGGCCAGGATGGCGAACATCAGCATGCCGTACAAGCCCGTGCCCACGCCGCCGAAGATCACTTCGCCGAACTGCATCAGCAACAGCGGCACCATGCCGCCCAAAGGCATGTAGGAGTCGTGCATGGAATTGACGGCCCCGCACGATGCCGCCGTCGTCACCGCCGCGAACAGGGTCGAGGAGCTGATGCCGAAGCGCGTTTCCTTGCCTTCCATATTGCCGCCCGATTGCAGGCTGCTGGCCTGCTGATCCACGCCCAGCGCTTGCAAGGCGGGATTGGCTTGCTGCTCGGCGCTCATCACGCCGGCCGTCATGACGACAAAGATCAGGCTCATGGCGGCCAGCACGGCCCAGCCCTGGCGCAGGTCGCCCACCATGCGGCCGAAGGTGAAGCACAGGCCGGCGGGAATGATGAAGATGGCCAGCATCTGCAGGAAGTTCGACAGCGCGGTCGGGTTTTCATACGGGTGCGAGGAATTGGCATTAAAGAAGCCGCCGCCATTCGTGCCCAGCAGCTTGATCGATTCCTGCGACGCGACGGGGCCCATGGCGATCGTCTGCGTCGCCGCCACTTGCGCTTCCATCACGGGTTTGCCGGCCGTATCGAGCACGGGCTGGCCGTCGGCCGTCACTTTCGGCGTTTCATACGAAACCTGGTCGAGCAGGGTCACTTCCTTGTAGGCGGAAAAATTCTGGATCATGCCTTCGCCCATGAAGACGACGGACAGGGCCAGGGACAGCGGCAACAGGATGTACAGGGTGGAACGCACCAGGTCGACCCAGAAATTGCCGATCGATTTGCCCGAACGCGAAGCGAAGCCGCGCACCAGCGCGAAGATCACGGCGATGCCGGTGGCCGCCGAGAAGAAGTTCTGGCACGCCATGCCCAGCATCTGGGTCAGATAGCTCATGGTCTGTTCGCCGCCATAGCCCTGCCAGTTGGTATTGGCGACGAAGCTGACGGTGGTATTGAACGAGGAATCGGGGCTGACGGCGCCCAGGCCCTGTGGATTGAGTGGCAGGAAGCCCTGCAGGCGCTGCAGGCCGTAGACGAAGACGGCGCCCACGGTATTGAAGACGATCAGGGCGATGGCATAGCTTTTCCAGCCCATGGCCTTGTCGGCGGGCAGGCCGGACCAGCGGTACAGCAGGTTTTCCAGCTTTTGCAGCCAGCCCAGGCCGCGCACGGGGGCATCGCCCGCCACCTTGGCCATGTACAGGCCCAGCGGATAGCCAGCGGCCAGCAGCACGGCCAGGAAAGCTACCAATAACAGTATCGATTGCGTCGTCATCACAGTTCCTCCGCCTTCAGCAGCGCTACCAGCAGGTACACGAGCAGGCCAGCCGAGACGACGGCGCCCAGCACATAAAACGCGTTCATTTGACGCTCCCTAATTTGTCGCAGGCGACGGCAAAGCCGGCCGCCACGACGAAAAACACGGCAATCAAGCCGAGATACACGAGATCCATTCCCACCCTCACACAGGTTTGTTTTGATAGTGAGCAGATTAGCCAAAAGGGTCTAAAAAATTCGTAAAGACTGGGGAGCTGCATGTAAACAAGATGTAAAAACGGAAGCTTTACCGCATAAAATCCATCACAATTGGCGTAAAACCACGCGCGCGGCGCACTGTTGTTGCCTTGGAGTAGCGCTATTGCTCGCGGGACAAGATAGAATGCGCGAGCGTCCGCACAAGGACGCCAAGCCTGCCGCACTGCCCTCCCCCAGTGACGCTGGACGGGATATACTGTATATTCATACAGTTATCGCCGCCGCTGTCATTGCGCCCGCAGTGCCCTGGTCTGGCGTTCCAACCACTGTCTTTACTTAGCTTGAACACGTATGGCCACTAAAAAACCAGCATCCGACTACAGCGAATCATCCATCCGTGTCCTGAAAGGACTGGAACCCGTCAAGCAGCGCCCGGGGATGTACACCCGCACTGAAAATCCGCTGCACATCATTCAGGAAGTGATCGACAATGCCTCCGACGAGGCGCTGGGCGGTCATTGCACGCATATCGCCGTCACGCAAAACACGGACGGCAGCATCACCGTCGAAGACAATGGCCGCGGCATTCCCGTCGGCCTGCACCCGGAAGAAGGCGTGCCGACGGTGGAAATCGTGTTTACGCGGTTGCACGCGGGCGGCAAGTTCGACAAGGGTTCGGGCGGCGCCTACGCGTTCTCGGGCGGCTTGCACGGCGTCGGCGTATCCGTCACCAATGCGCTGTCGACGCGCCTGGAAATCACCGTCTGGCGCAAGGAAAGCGACGGCAACGGCCTGCACCACATGGTGTTCGCGAATGGCGACGTGATCGAGCCCTTGACTTCCCGCCCCGCCCCGCGCGACGGCAAAAAATCCGGTACGCGCGTCACCGCCTGGCCCGATGCGAAATACTTTGATTCGCCGAACATCTCGCAAACGGAGCTGCAACGCCTGCTGCGCTCGAAAGCCGTGCTGCTGCCAGGCGTCACCGTCACGCTCACCAACGCGAAAACGGGCGACACGCAAACATGGCAGTACGCGGAAGGCTTGCGCGGCTACCTGACTGAAACGCTGGCGCAGGTATCGAATGGCGAAACCCTGATTCCCCTGTTCGAAGGCGCGCAGTACGCGGGCCCGGATTCGGAAGGCTTTGCCGAAGGCGAAGGCGCGGCCTGGGTGGTGGCATGGACGGAAGAAGGCGCCATCGTGCGCGAATCGTACGTCAACCTGATCCCCACCTCGAATGGCGGCACGCACGAATCGGGCTTGCGCGACGGCCTGTTCGGCGCCGTGAAAAACTTCGTCGAAATGCACTCGCTGCTGCCGAAAGGCGTGAAGCTGCTGCCGGAAGACGTATTTGCGCGCGCCTCGTTCGTGTTGTCGGCCAAGGTGCTGGACCCGCAATTCCAGGGCCAGATCAAGGAGCGCCTGAATTCGCGCGACGCCGTGCGCCTCGTCTCGACCTTCACCAAGCCGCCGCTGGAACTGTGGCTGAACCAGCACGTCGATTACGGCAAGAAGCTGGCCGATCTCGTGATCAAGCAGGCGCAGTCGCGCCAGCGCTCGCTGCAAAAAGTGGAAAAGAAAAAATCCTCGGGCGTCGCCGTCCTTCCCGGCAAGCTGACCGACTGCGAATCGTCGGACATCGCGCGCAATGAACTGTTCCTCGTCGAGGGCGACTCGGCGGGCGGTTCGGCCAAGATGGGCCGCGACAAGGAATTCCAGGCGATCCTGCCCCTGCGCGGCAAGGTCTTGAATTCGTGGGAAACGGACCGCGACCGCCTGTTCGCCAATAACGAAATCCACGATATTGCGGTCGCCATCGGCGTCGATCCGCACAGCGTGGGCGACTCGCCCGACCTGTCCGGCCTGCGCTACGGCAAGATCTGCATCCTGTCCGACGCGGACGTGGACGGCTCACACATCCAGGTACTGCTGCTGACCCTATTCTTCAAGCACTTCCCCGTCCTGATCAACAAGGGCCACATCTGCATCGCCCGCCCGCCTTTGTACCGCGTGGACGCGCCAGCGCGCGGCAAGAAGCCGATGCAGAAGATCTATGCGCTCGACGACGGCGAACTGGTCGCCATCGAAGACAAGCTGCGCAAGGAAGGCGTGAAACAGGGCGCCTGGTCGATCTCGCGCTTCAAGGGCCTGGGCGAAATGAACGCCGAGCAGCTGTGGGAAACGACGATGAACCCGGACACGCGCCGTTTGCTGCCCGTGACCTTGGGTGAAGTCGACCACATGGCCTCGGCCTCGCGCTTCAATATGTTGATGGGCAAGGGCGAAGCGGCCGGGCGCCGCGCCTGGATCGAAGAACACGGCAATGAGGCGGAGGCAGATATCTGATGATCATCGGCATCGACCTGGGCACCACCAACAGCCTGGTCGCCATCTGGCGCGACGGCAAGGCTTCCATCATCCCGAATGCGCTCGGCGAGCACCTGACGCCGTCGTGCGTGAGCATCGATGACGACGGCACCGTGCTGGTGGGCCGCGCCGCGCGCGAGCGCCTGCAGACGCACCCGCAGCTGACGGCGGCCGTCTTCAAGCGCTACATGGGCAGTGAAAAGAAGATCACCCTCGGCACGCAGCAATTCCGTCCGGAAGAACTGTCGTCGATGGTGCTGCGCGCGCTGAAGGAAGATGCCGAAGCCTTCCTCGGCCACAAGGTCGAGGAAGCCATCATCACCGTGCCCGCGTATTTCAGCGATGCGCAGCGCAAGGCCACGCGCATCGCCGGCCAGCTGGCGGGCTTGCGCGTCGAGCGCCTGCTGAACGAGCCGACGGCCGCCGCGCTGGCCTACGGCATCCGCGACAAGGAACAGGAAAGCAAATTTCTCGTCTTCGACCTGGGCGGCGGCACCTTCGACGTGTCGATCCTGGAACTGTTCGAAGGCGTGATGGAAGTGCGCGCCTCGGCCGGCGACAATTTTCTGGGCGGCGAAGACTTCGTCACCGTGCTGGTCGACGCTTTCATGGAAGGCAGCGGCTTGCGCGACGCCGTCGGCAGCCGCCTGCTCGACCCGCGCCAGCAACAACTGCTGCGCGATGAAGCCGAGCGCGTCAAGCGCCTGCTGTCAGACCAGCCGTCCGCGCGCATGGCCACGCGCTACCAGGACAAGGAATACAGCTGGGAAATCGGCGAAGACAAACTGGCGCAGCTGTGCGAGCCCCTGCTGGCCCGCTTGCGCCTGCCCGTGGAACGGGCGCTGCGCGACGCCACCATCCGCGCCGCGGAATTGAATGAAGTGGTGCTGGCCGGCGGCGCCACGCGCATGCCGCTGGTGCGCAAACTCGTCTCGCGCATGTTCGGCCGCTTCCCTGCCATCCACCTGGATCCGGACGAAGCCGTGGCGCTGGGCGCCGCCGTGCAGGCAGGCCTGAAAATGCGCGACGCGGCCCTCGACGAAGTGGTCATGACGGACGTGGCGCCGTATTCACTCGGCATTTCGATTTCGCGCCAGGTCGGCGTGAACCAGTATGAAGGCGGGCATTACCTGCCCATCATCGAGCGCAACTCCGTGGTGCCCGTCTCGCGCACGGAAAACATCACCACCATCCACGACAACCAGAAGGAAATCAACGTGGCGATCTTCCAGGGCGAGTCGCGCCTGGTGGCCGACAATGTTTTCCTTGGCAAGATCAGCTTCCCGATCCCCGCGAAAAAGGCGGGCGAGATCGGCATCGACGTGCGCTTCACCTATGACGTCAGCGGCGTGCTGGAAGCGGAAGTGACGGTGCTGGCCACGCAGGAACGCCACAAGATGATCATCAGCGACAACGCGGGCGTGATGACGCCGGAACAGATCGAGCAGCGTTTTGCGGAACTGGCCGACCTGAAGATCCACCCGCGCGAGCAGATGGAAAACCGTACCCTGGTCACGCGCGCCGACCGCCTGTACGAACAGTCGCTGGGCGACGTGCGCCAGTACCTGGCGGCGCACACGGCCAATTTCCAGGCCGCGCTGGAAACGCAGGACCCGAACACCATCCGCAAGGCGCGCCAGGCATTGGATGACGTGCTGCGCCAGGTCGAGAGCGAGAGCTTCCTGTAGATGGACGGCGGCATGGACAACGGACAGCGCAGCCTGTGGGCAATCCTGGGCACGGAGCCGACGGGCGACGAGCGCGCCCTCAAGCGCGCGTATGCGAAGCGCCTGAAGGTGACGCGTCCCGAAGACGATCCGGCCGCCTTCCAGGAGCTGCGCGAAGCGTATGAGTACGCGCTGCGCCATGCGCACCTGTTTGCCGAGGAATTCCCGGAACCGCAAGCGGCAGCGGTAGAAACGCCGGTCATGGAAGCCGCCGAACTGTGGGGCGTCATCGACGAACCCGCGCGGGAAGCGCAGGAACCGCAGGAACCGCCTGCGGAACTGTGGGGCTTCATTGCCCAGGAACCCGCACCGCCATCCGAATTGTGGGGCGTGGTCGCCATCGATCCGGCGCAGGAAGCGGCCAGCCTGTGGCAGGCATTCCTCGATCATTCGCGGCACGCCGATGCCGGCGAGGTACTGGCCGGCATCCTGCAGGACGACGCCATGCTGAACCTCGACGTGCGCGAGGAATTCGACCTGTGCGCGCTGCGCTACTGCGCCAGCGCCGGCTATGACCTGTCGCTGCGCCAGGCCCTGTTCGAGCAGCTGGGCTGGGACCGCGATTTTTCCTACCTGGCGCGCAGCCATGGGGACCTGGTGCGCGCTGCCGTGCAGCGCTACCGGGCCGACCGCTCGTTCGCCCATTTCAGCGACAACCGCGACAGCTACCCTGGACTCGATTGCATTATGTCGCAGCAATCGCCAAGCGCCTACGCGCGCCAGTTGTTCGACCAAAAATTCACGCTGCAGTTGCGCGAGCTGCTGCACGCGATACGCTGGCAGCACGCCGAGATGCTGGCCTGGAAGCTCGATACGGATTTGTTCGAGCAATGGGAACAGGCCGTCCATGCCAAGCGCTACTTCAAGCAAACGGCGCTGGCCTCGGGCGGCCTCGGTTTCGTGCTGCACTTTATGCTCGCGGGCGTGCTCGATGCTGCCGGCTTCAAGCTCGCTGACACGGCCGCCTATGCCAGCCTGCTGGGCTTCCAGGCGCTGGCCTTTTCCCTGCTGGCCATGCATGCCTTGCGCTGGCCAACGCCGCTGTTCGCGCGCCTGGAAGCGCTGCAAGAAGCGCTACAGGACCGCCTGCCCGTGCTGTGGCAGCGGCCCGGCTTGCGGCAACTGGGCTGGATCGCGCCCTACCTCGTGCTGGCACTGCTGCTGTTCCTGCCCGAGCGCAGCGACAGCATGCGCCTCGTCACCGCGGCCGGCTTGTGCGCGTCGGCCCTGCTCGCGTATGCGATGAACCGCCAGCTGCTGCATGGCATGCTGCTGCTCCTGTGTCTGGGCCTGTCGCTGTTCGCGGCCATGTTCATGAGCGGCAAAGGCCCGTCGGCGCTGGCCATCGGCGAGGCCATGCCATTGATATTTTGCCTGGCGGCGCTGGCCCTGCGCTGCGCCACCGGCCTGTATGGCGATTGCGGCTTCCCCGAGGCGCTCTTGCCCCGCCTGCGCGCGGCATGGCTGATCGGCTGCGCGGGCTTGCTGTCGCTACTGTATGTGCAGCAGCTGCCGGCCGCCTTGGTCGGCGCCGCGCTGTATGCCTGGTCGTGCGCCGGCTTGCTGTTTTCCCCCACCGATTTCAAATGGAAGACGATCTGGCCGGTGGTGCTGGTGCCGTCACTCGCCAGTGTCGTGCTGGCCGGCCACGCCCCGGCCATCCGCGCCATGCCGATGATGCATCACAGCGTCGAGCTGGCCCTGGCCGTGCTGTATCTGACCCTGCGCTATATCTATCTGTCGTACCGCACATCTGTCACAAAACCCGGGCTGTCATAATCAGCCCCACGAATTCAACCGCAACCACTTAACACCGAAACAAGCGCCATGTCCACACAAACCAATTTATTTGACGATGCCCAGCCTGAGCCGATCGAGCCGGATGAACCGGTATTCGACGGCGAAGCGCTGACCCTGTCCACCTTTGCCGAGCGCGCCTATCTCGATTACGCCATCTCCGTCGTCAAGGGCCGCGCCCTGCCCGACGTGTGCGATGGACAGAAGCCGGTGCAGCGCCGCATCCTGTATGCGATGAATGAGCTGGGCCTGAACTCCACGGCGAAGCCCCGCAAATCGGCGGCCGTGGTCGGCGACGTGCTCGGTAAATTGCATCCGCACGGCGACCAGTCCGTGTACGACGCGCTGGTGCGCATGGCGCAGGATTTTTCCTTGCGCTACCCGCTGATCGACGGCCAGGGCAACTTCGGCTCGCGCGACGGCGATGGCGCGGCGGCCATGCGTTATACGGAAGCGCGTCTGACGCCGATCGCCAAGCTGCTGATGGATGAAATCGGCATGGGCACGGTGGACTTCCAGCCCAACTACGACGGTTCGACCGAAGAACCGAAGCTGCTGCCGGCGCGCCTGCCGATGGTGCTGCTGAACGGCGCCTCCGGCATCGCCGTGGGCCTGGCGACGGAAATCCCGTCGCACAACCTGGCCGAAGTGGCCAAGGCGGCCGTCGCCATGATCCGCGATCCGAAGATGACGCATGCCGAGCTGATGGCCATCATTCCCGGCCCCGACTTCCCCGGCGGCGGCCAGATCATCACGCCGCCCTCGCAAATCCAGGACATGTACGCGAGCGGCCGTGGCAGCATGAAGGTGCGCGCGCGCTGGAAAATCGAAGAGCTGGCGCGCGGCCAGTGGCAAGCCGTCGTGACGGAACTGCCGCCGGGCACCTCGTCGCAAAAGGTACTGGAAGAAATCGAGGAACTGACGAATCCGAAGATCAAGCTGGGCAAGAAGGCGTTGTCGCCGGACCAGGTGGCCCTGAAGGCGCTGATCCTCAATTCGCTCGACACCATCCGCGACGAATCGGGCCGCGCCGCCCCCGTGCGCCTCGTGTTCGAGCCGAAGTCGAAGAACCAGGACCAGACGGAATTCATGCTGATGCTGCTGGCGCATACGTCGCTGGAATCGTCGACCTCGATCAACCTGGTGATGATCGGTGGCGATGGCCGTCCGCGCCAAAAAGGGCTGGGCGACATCCTGCGCGAGTGGATCGATTTCCGCTTCGAAACCGTCACGCGCCGCACCGGCTACAAACTGGGCAAGGTCAAGGACCGCATCCATATCCTGGAAGGGCGCGAAGCGATCCTGCTCAATATCGACAAGGTGATCCAGATCATCCGCAATTCGGATGAGCCGAAGGCGGCCCTGATCGAAGCGTTCAAACTGTCCGAACGCCAGGCCGACGACATCCTGGAAATCCGCTTGCGTCAGCTGGCGCGCCTGGAAACGATCAAGATCCAGCAGGAGCTGGCCGAGCTGCGCAAGGAAGAAAAGTCCTTGCAAGACCTGCTCGACAACCCGGGCTCGATGAAGCGCGCCGTCATCCGCGAAATCGAAACGGACGCCAAGCAGTTCGGCGACGCGCGCCGCACCCTGATCGAGGAAGCGCAGAAAGCCGTGGCGGAACAAAAGGTGGTCGATGAACCGGTCACCGTCATCATTTCGGAAAAAGGCTGGGTGCGCGCGCGCACCGGCATCGGCCATGATGCGGCGCAGTTCACGTTCAAGGCGGGCGACAGCCTGCATGGCGCCTTCGAGTGCCGCACGGTCGACACCCTGCTGGGCTTTGGCAACAACGGCAAGATTTACTCGGTTCCCGTCTCCGCGCTGCCCAATGCACGCGGCGACGGTGTGCCGATCACGACCTTGTGCGACCTGAGCGGCGGCACGCCCGGCAACGCCGTGCGCATCCTGCACTACTTCGCGGGCAATGGCGCCACCAATTTGCTGCTGGCGTCGAGCGCAGGCTACGGCTTCATCGCCAAGGCGGGCGACATGACGAGCCGCTTGAAAGGCGGCAAGGCCTTCATCACCCTGGACGACGGCGACCTGCCGCTCGAACCGAAAGTCATCCCCGAGGCGGCCAGCGCCCTGGCCTGCCTGACGGAAGGCGCGCGCCTGCTGGTGTTCGGCCTCGATGAAATGAAAACCCTGTCCAAGGGCGGCACCGGCGTCAAGCTGATCGACCTCGATGCGAAAGACAAGCTGCTGGCCGTGCAGCCGATCACGCAGCGCGGCGTGGTGGTCTCGGGCATCGGCCGGGCCTCGAAACCGCAGGATGCGTCGCTGGGCGCCACGGCCCTGGCCGAGCATTTCGGCAAGCGCGCGAAAAAGGGCAAGGCGCTGGCGGCCAAGCTGAAACCGGTGTCGATGGCGGCCATCGGCTGACCGGCATCGCGCCACACGAAAAGACAGGTTCGCCTGTCTTTTTTTTCGCCTGGCGCAATGGACAACATCGTTTTACAGATAGTTTTGCAGATACGCGCCGCGTCCCCGTTATCCCTGCAGGCATGCCACCGGCATGCCGCCAACTGACAGGAGAACAAGGATGAGAAACAAGGTTTCAGGCAGGCTGCCATGCAGCGTTTGACCCCGGCCGAGCGGCTGGTGGCGGCCATGGCGGCCGAAGGATTGCCGTATAAAAGCATCGCCAGGGAACTGGGCAAGTCGCCAGCCACCGTGCGCAACCAGCTGCATGCGATTTACCAGAAACTGGGCGTGGGCAACCGCACGGCGCTCGCGCACAAGCTGCGCGGCCAGCCTTAGCGCCGCGCCAGGCGCAGCACGTCGGGTGTCGCTTCGACGATGTCGATCACGTCCTGCGCGCCTGCGCCATCACCGAGCGCATAGCGGCCCATGCCCAGGGGCACCAGCCGGGTCACGGGGCCGGCGCGGGGTCGGTCGTCGGGGCCGGGCGCCATGGACGTCAAGGTTGCCGCCCCTTGCGCCATGGCGCCGGCTGGCGCGCCGAACTCCAGCACCTTGCGCCCCTTGCGGCTGGGCGGAAAGGCAAACGTGGCCGTGGGCCGGTACACCTCGATACCGTCCGCATCCTCCTCGAACGAGTGCGTCCAGCTGCCGCTGGGCAGTGGCGTTGTCATGCCGTGCATGGCGATTCCTCCCTCAGAAACACGATACCACGCCGCCCAGGCTTTCATAACCGCTCACGGACGGCGACCAGGCCGCGCCGTTCCACGCCTTGTGGAACAGGGCGCCGTTCGTGCCCGTGACAAACACGTCGAGGCGGTTCGGCGCCCAGGCCGTGGCGCGCGGCCGCGAGGTGCACACGCCGCCCAGGTTGTCAAAACCCGTCACGGAGGGAGACCAGGCGGATCCATTCCAGGCCTTGTGGTACAGGGCGCTGTCCGTGCCGATGACGAACAGGTCGAGCCGGTTCGGTCCCCACGACACGGCTTCCACCTCGCCCACGCAAACGCCGCCCAGGCGCTCGAAACCATCGTTGGAAGGCCCCCATTGCGCGCCATCCCACCATTTGTGATACAGGGCGCCGTCGGTACCCGTGACGAAAACGTCGAGGCGGTTCGGTCCCCACGCCACGGCTTTCGGCGACGAGGTGCAGATGCCGCCCAGGCGCTCGTAGCCCGTCAGCGACGGTCCCCAGGCCGTGCCGTTCCACCACTTGTGGTACAGGGCCCGGTCCGTGCCGACGACGAAGACATCGAGGCGGTTCGGCCCCCACGCCACGGCTTCCGGCTGGCCCAGGCAGACGCCGCCCATGGCTTCGTACCCCGTCAAGGATGGTCCCCAGGCGGACCCGTTCCACCACTTGTGATACAGGCCGCGGTCCGTGCCGACGACAAACACGTCGAGGCGGTTCGGTCCCCAGGCCACGGCACGCGGGTCGCCCACGCACAAGCCGCCCATCGCTTCATAGCCAGTCAGCGACGGTCCCCAGGCCGTGCCGTTCCACCATTTGTGGAACAAACCGCTGTCGGTGCCCGTGACGAATACGTCGAGCCGGTTCGACGCCCACGACACCACCTGCGGCGCACTGGTACAAATGCCGCCCTGTCCTTCATAGCCGGTGACGGACGGCGCCCAGGCCGTGCCGTTCCAGGCCTTGTGGTACAGCGCGCGATCCGTGCCCACCACGAAGACGTCGAGGCGGTTCGCGCCCCAGGCGACGACGGGTGAAGAACTCTGGCGCGGCGTGGCGCCTGCGCCCGTCCCTCCCGTGCCGATGCTGGCGCGCGGGCCATCGAGGCAAGCCTGCATGCGCGCCACCTGGCCGGCCGTGAACATGAACATGGCGGGATCGTCGACGTAATCCATGTAGTTCATGAACATGTCGCCATTCGGCCCGTTATTGCACGACACCTGGGGAAACGAGGGCTGGCCCGTGTTCGGCCCGCCCTGGTTCGGCGTGTCGGCCACGTTGTCCGTGCCCGAGCAACCGGTGCCGTCGTCGCCCCAGATATGGTTCAGATTCAGCCAGTGGCCGATTTCATGCGTGGCCGTGCGCCCCAGGTGGAACGGCGGCGCCGCCGTGCCCGTCGTGCCAAAGGCCGATTGCAGGATCACCACGCCGTCGGTCGCGGCCGGACCGCCGGGAAACTGCGCATAGCCGAGCAAGCCGCCGCCGAGCTGGCAAACCCAGATATTCAGGTAGCTGTCGGCCGGCCAGGCATCCATGCCGCCCGTCGCCTGCGACTTGACGGCATCGTCCGCGCCAAACGAGGCCACCGTCGTCTGGCGCCGCTCGATGCCGCTGGTGGCCGCACCATGCGGATCGGTCGTGGCCAGCGCGAACTCCACGCGCGCATCGGCCGTCAGCGGCAGGAATGGCGCCGGCGTGCTGTTGACGTCCGGGTTGACGCGGCGGAAATCACGGTTCAGCACATCGATCTGGCTGGCGATCTGCGCATCCGAAATATTCTGCGCGGCCGTATTCCACACCACGTGCACGACCACCGGGATGTGCGTCACGCCGGCACGCCCCGCAATGCTGGCGTCGCCCTCGTACAATCCGGCCAGGTTTTCGATATCGGCGCGCACGTTCGCATACGATGGGTCTTCGGTCAGCAGGCGCCGATGCACGTCCATCGTGGCGCAGGTGCGCGTCTGCGGCGTGCCGCCGCCCTGCCCCCCATCACCGCCATTGCCTCCGCTATCGCCACCATCGCCGCCCATGCCGCCACCGCCGACCTGCATGCAACTGGCGCCCGCCATGCCCTGCGGCGCCTGCTGCATGCCGCCGCCCGGCATGGCGTAGGCATCCGCAGCGGACGCCCCCTGGGTGAGCGCCGCCTGGTCGGCATATGACACGCCCAGGCGCAGCCCCGGCATGGCGTCGCCGCCCGCCGCATCGGCGCCAGCCTGCATGTCGCCCTCGACCGGCATGGACTGCGTGGCGGACATGGCTGGCGCGCCTTCCGCCGACCCGGTGGCCGGTGATTTTTTCGTTTTAGCGGTGCTCATGATGTCTCCTTCGTCTGTTTGCCAGTTCACTATGGCACGGCGAAAAGCGGAGCATTTGCGCCAGATCAAGACTGGCAAGCGCAAGCAAGGAAAAGTGCTGGACGAAAAAAAAAGACAGCCGAAGCTGTCTTTTGGGCTTGCAGGCCGTGGCCCGCAAACAGGGAATTACTTGGCGGCGGCGGCCTTGACTTCAGCGTCTGCCTTGGCCTTGACTTCTTCCGTCTTGGTGGCGGCGATGGCTTTATCGGCGTTCGCTTCCACTTTTTCCTTGGCGACCTTGGCGTCCGCTTTCACGGCGGTTTTGCCCGCTTTCGCATCGGCCTTGGCGGCGGCCTTGTCAGCCTTGGCTTGTGCCTTCATCTTGTCTTCCGGATCGGCATCGACTACTTTGTCGTGGGCCTTGGCCTTGGTTTTGTTGGCCTTGTGCTGGGCGTCGGCTTTCTTTTCGTCAGCCTTCATTTCAGCCTTGGCGACGTTGGCGTCAGCCTTGGCATCGATTTTGGCTTCCTTGTTGGCAGCCTTGTTGATGTCATGCTGCGCAGACGCCTGGGCGCTGGCAACGGCTGGGGTAACTGGCGTTTGCGCGATGGCAGCGGTGGCAAACAGGGTAGCGATCAGGGTGGCGAGTAATTTGTTCATGATGAGACCTTTCAATATGGTTTAATTTTATTCTTACTAAAGGCGGGCAAAATGTTCAAAATTTGCCAGGCATCGCGCTGTTTCTTGATGTAGCGCAATGGCATGACTTCATAGTAAAGATAACGGGCAAACCACACAGTGCGTTAGCGCACTCAACGGGAAATATATGCATTTCGGCAAACTTCCCATCGAGCGCTGCCGTAAGCGTCAGGACCTCATGCGCTCACGGCCAGCGCCGCATGGCGGGCAGCCACCCACTCCTCGTTGGCCGGCTCCACGCCCACCACGATGCGGCTGGCATCGGTGGAAATACGGCTGGCGTTGCGCGCATTCGCCTCCCCGTCAAGCACGGGGCCGATAAACCCCAGCTCGTCGCAGATGCGCTGGCGCAGCTCGGCGCTGTGCTCGCCGATACCGGCCGTAAACACCAGCATGTCCAGTCCACCCAGCACGGCCGTCAGGGCGCCGATCTCGCGCACGATGCGGCGGATATATAAAGCCAGCGCGGCGCGGATACGCTCGCCCGTGGCATCCTGCCGGTCCTGCTGCGCCAGCAAGACCGGTGGGTCGGCCGACACGCCCGACACGCCCAGCAAGCCCGACTCGTGGTACAGCACATGCGCCACTTTTTCCAGCGACAGCTTTTCGATTTCCATCAGGTAGATCACGGCGCCCGGATCGAGCGAGCCGCAGCGCGTGCCCATCATCAGGCCATCGAGCGCGGAAAAGCCCATGGTGGTGGCCACGCTGTGCAAGTTCTCCATGGCGCACAGGCTGGCGCCGCTGCCCAGGTGGGCCACGATGACCTTGCCGCGCGCGACGGCGCCAAAACGCTGCTCCAGCACCAGCGACTGGTATTCATACGACAGGCCGTGGAAGCCGTAGCGGCGCAAGCCCCGCTCCCACGCATCGTACGGCAGGGCCAGCATTTGCTCGACCTGCGGCACCGTGTGGTGGAAAGCCGTGTCGAAGCACGCCACCTGGGCGATGTCGGGCCGCGATTCGAGCAGCACCTCGATCGCTTCGAGCGCAAACGGCTGGTGCAGGGGCGCCAGCGGCACATAACTTTTCAGGTCGGCCAGCACCTTGAAATCGATGCGCACGGGGGCGAAATACTTGCTGCCGCCATGCACCACGCGGTGCGCCACGGCGCGCAAGGGGCGCCCGTCCAGCTGCGCCACCACTTGCGCGCGGATGTATTCGAGCGCCGCATGATGCGGCTGCGCCGGATCGAGTTGCAAGGCGACTGCCGGCAAACCGCCGGCGCGGTAGGTGGCGTTTTCACGGCCGATGCCTTCGACCTTGCCGCTCCATTGCGCCTGCTGCGGCAGCACGCCGCCCGCCTGCTCGAACAGGGCGAACTTGATGCTCGACGAGCCGCAATTGAGCACCAGGATCAGGGTGCCATCGGCATGTTGGACTGCTGCGTTCATGGCGGCGTGCTCCGGTAATGGTTGGCCAGCATCACGGCGATGGCGCACGAGGCAATGCGGCTGGCGCGCGAATCGGCGCGGCTGGTGAGGATGACGGGGATTTTCGCGCCCAGCACGATGCCGGCGCTGTCCGCGTCACCCATGTATTCGAGCTGCTTGGCCAGCATGTTGCCGCTTTCCAGGTCGGGCACCAGCAAGATGTCGGCGCGGCCCGCCACTTCCGAGACGATGCCCTTGACGGAGGCGGCGGCGATCGACACGGCGTTGTCAAAAGCCAGCGGGCCATCGAGGATGGCGCCCATGATCTGGCCACGGTCGGCCATCTTGCACAGGGCGGCCGCGTCCAGGGTCGCCGGCATGTCCGCATTCACCGTCTCCACGGCGGCCAGAATGGCCACGCGCGGGCAGGCTACGCCGATCACGTGCGCCAGGTCGATGGCGTTGCGCACGATGTCGGCCTTCATGGCCAGGTTGGGCGCGATATTGATGGCCGCGTCCGTGATGATGAAGGGGCGCGGATACGCGGGTGTCTGCATCAGGAAGCAGTGGCTGATGCGGCGCTTGGTGCGCAGGCCGGCGCTGGCCGACAGTACGGCCGACATCAGTTCATCCGTGTGCAGGCTGCCCTTCATCAAGGCTTCCACTTCGCCCTTGCCCGCCAGTTCGGCGCCGCGCGCGGCGGCGGCATGGCTATGCTCGACGTCCTCGATGGCGATGCCGTCCAGGCTCAGGCCAGCCTCCAACGCCACGGCTTCCAGGCGCGCGCGCGGCGCCACCAGCACGGGCGTGATCAGGCCAGCCGCATAGGCGTCCAGCGCGCCCGCCAGGCTCAGTTCATCGCACGGGTGGATCACGGCCACCCGGATCGGTCCCAAGGTGCGCGCCTGCTCCAGCAGGCGGCGCGTGCCGTCGCCGTTATGCAGGCGTACTTCGGGCAAGGTGGCGCGCTTGCGTTCGATCTGTTCGGCAGGCGCGATCACCTGCGCTTCGCCGTCGAGCACCACGGCGCCATGCTGGTTGACGCAGCGGCAGGCCAGGGTCACGTGGCGGTTGCGCGGTTCGCGCGCCGTGACGGTGACGCTGATGGCCAGGGTATCGCCCACGCGCACGGGCTGCAAAAAGCGCAGGGTCTGGCCCGTGTAGACGGTGCCGGCGCCGGGCAGGCGCGTGCCCAGCACGGCGGAAATGAGGGCCGCGCCCCACATGCCGTGGGCGATCACGCCCTCGTAACGGGTGGCGGCGGCAAATTCCGTATCGAGGTGCTGCGGATTGTCGTCGCCCGACATCACCGCGAACAGGGCGATATCGTCCATGCTCAGGGTGCGCGTGATGCTGGCGGTGTCGCCGATGGCGATCTGGTCGAAGGTGCGGTTGCGTACGATATTCAGATCATCGTCTTGGGTAGTAGTCATCGTGGTCTTCTAGGCAGGGGTAATGTGTTTGGCCGGTTTGGCTTTCGGTTCAGTCCTGGATGTGCGCACAACCGATTGCTGCTCCTTGACCGCCCGGTCAAAGACGTCCAGCATCTGCTGCAGGCTCGCTTCCTCGTCCGGCGTCGGCGCCTCGGGCACTTGCAGCACTTGCTGCAGCCATTCGGCCAGCGCGCCGATGTCGTCCGGGTCGGCGCGCGACAGCAAGGCCGGCAAGGCGGCGATGGCGGTATCGAAATCATGCAGCATCAAGCGCGCCTGCTGGCGCACGATACCGCGGAATTCCTCCATGTTGACATCCTGCCGGTATTGCGGCTTGATCAGTTTGAGGGCCAGGTTGACCCTGCGCTCGTCGGCGATCATGCGGAAGCGGTAGATGTAGAACAGCGCGCGCACGGCCGCTTCCACCAGGCCGCCGCGCTGCATGTCCTCGTCCATCTTGCGCGTTTCGCAGCGCACGTATTCACCATGCTCGGGCGAGATGCCGGGATGCGGGCGCGGCGGCGTCGTGTCGCCGATGGCTTGTCCCGTCAGCGCCTGCACCAGGGGTGAACCGTACACCAGGTCGAAGGTGGTTTCCTGCACCGTATCGCGCCAGTCGCGCCAGCCGTTCAAGCCAGCCGTGATGGCGCCGGAAATGGCTTCCTGCATGGCCAGCAGCGGGTTATCGGGCGCTACCGGCTGGCGCTGGGCGCGCACTTTGTCGGCCTCTTTGGCCACCAGCCTGGCGAGCGGATTGTGGTCCGTCCAGCGCTCGTACGACACGCGCAGCGGATGCGCGAGCTGCAAAAAGCGCGCCGATTGCGGCGTGACCATGGCGCGCACCCACGGCTGCGCAAACGTGCGGTACAGGGCCAGGTTCACTTCGGACACGCGCGCGGCGGCGGCGAACTTGCGGTCGTTTTCCACGCTCGGCTGCACGATGGCGCGCACGTCGTCGATGCCGCGGTGCTCGACCTGCAGCACATAGTCGCCGCTGGCCAGGTCCGCGTTCGGCGTATCGGGCGTCTTGTCGACGATCCGCGCTTCGTAGATGCCGGCCGGCAGCAGGTTGATCAGGTCGATATTGCTGGCGAATTTCTGGTGTTCCTTGTGCCCCACCTTGGCCGACACAAAAATGCCCAGGTGGCCGATGCTGTCATGCACGGCGTAGACGATGGTCTGGTCGTGCAGCAGCACGTCCTTGTCGTCGCGGTACAGGTCCGTGATCCAGCCCAGGGCCTGCGGCGGCGGCGTGATGTTGTCGCCATTCGAGCAAAACACGACGATGGGCGAGCGGATGTTGCGCAAGTCCAGGCGCACGCCGTCGGAGGTGATCAATTCGGCCGTGGCCAGGCGGTTGCCGATGAACAGATTGTCGACGATGTACTGCATCTCGACGTCGTTCAGGAAGACGTGGCCGCCCCAGTATTTTTCAAATTCCAGGTAGCGTGGCGCTTCCGTGTCGATGTTCGCGTACAGGTTGTACTGCTTGCTCCACAGGGTATTGGCCGGATTGAGCTTTTCGAAATTCTGCACCAGGCTGGCGCCGTCGAAGCGGCCCTTGCCCAGGTCGCCCGCCAGCGCCGTGGCCCAGCTGCCGCCCATCAGGCCACCCGCGTAGCGCATCGGATTGCGGCCATGCCAGCCGGCCCAGTACGACACGGGCGCGCCAGCCACGATGATGGGGCCGAACAATTCCGGGCGCATGGCCGCCGTCATGAGGATTTGCCAGCCCGCCTGGCAATTGCCGATGACGACGGGTTTACCCTCGCTGAGCGGATGCAGGGCGATGACTTTTTCCAGGAAGGCCGCCTCGGCGTGCATCACGTCTTCCACCGTCTGTCCCGGCACGGGATCGGGCAGGAAGCCGATGAAGTAGCACGGGTGGCCGGCGCGCAGGGCCACGCCGATCTCGCTTTCCGCCTTGAAGCCGCCGATGCCGGGACCGTGTCCCGCGCGCGGATCGACGACGACGAAGGGCCGCTTCGATGGATCAGGTTCGGGCGCATCGGGCGTCAGGATGCGCGCCAGGCCGTAGTTGACGGGACGCGCCAGCTCCAGGCCCGACAGCACCAGTTCGGCGGGGAAGTCCAGCACGTTCGGCACTTCCTCGGCCATGTGCTCCTGGTACTGGTTGCCGCGCCGGCGCATCACGTCCGCATACAGCACGATGCGCTGCCACGAATCGCGCGCATAGTCGCCCAGCACGCCCAGCGACGGCAAGCCGCCGGTGGAGAAAAATGGTGCAGCTTCGATCTTCATGGCTATCCTTTTCATGCAAAAAACGCCGGACCATTCCGGCGCGGGAGCTATGCCATCTGGCTGATGGTCTTGCGAAAACGGGCAAGGGCAAACGTGAACAGGGCCGTGCCGATGGCCAGCAGGGCCAGGAACGGCTTCCACACCACGTCGATGCCGGCGCCCCGGTACAGAATCGCCTGGCTCAATTCGACGAAATGCGTGGTCGGCGCGATCAGCATGATGTTCTGCACCAGTTCGGGCATGCTTTCGCGCGGCGTGCTGCCGCCCGACAGCATCTGCAGCGGCAGCAGCACGAGGATCAACAGCATGCCGAATTGCGGCATGCTGCGCGCCACGGTGGCGAGGAAAATGCCCATCGACGTGGTGGCAAACAAGTGCAGGGCCGCGCCGCACAGGAACAGCGCGATCGAGCCTTCGATGGGCACGTGCAGCATGCCGCGCACCACCAGGTTCAGCGACAGGGCGGCGGCCAGCAGCACCACCAGGCCCATCGACCATACCTTGCCCAGCATGATTTCGGCCGGCGTCACGGGCATCACCAGCAAGTGCTCGATGGTGCCGTGTTCGCGCTCGCGTATCAGCGCCGCCCCGGTGAGGATGATCGACAGCATCGTCACCTGGTTGATGAGCTCCATCAGCGAGCCAAACCACGCCTGGCTCAGCGACGGGTTGAAGCGCGCGCGCATCACCAGTTCCACGGGCGAGACGGTCGCACCGCGATAACGTTTGGCGAATTCGGATACTTCACCGGCGACGATCTGCTGGATGTAGCCGCTGCCGCTGAAAGCCTGGCTCATGCGCGTGGCGTCCACGTTCAGCTGCAGCTCCGCGTGGCGTCCGCCCAGTACGTCCGCCTGCAGCTTGGGCGGTATCGTCAGCACGAAGGTGTACTGGCCCGCGTCCAGGCCCGCATCGACCTGGCTCTGGTTGATCATGGCCGGCGGCGTGAACTGCGGCGGGAAGAAGGCCGAGGCGATGCGCCCGGACAGCGGCGAGCCATCCTCGTCGACGATGGCGATCGAGGCCATGTGCAGGGTTTCCGGCTTGGCAGTGGCGGCCACGTAGATCGCCAAAGTAAACGTGTAGAGGATCAGGATCAGCATCATCGGATCGCGGATCAGGCTCCAGATTTCCTTCACGCCCAGGCGGTAGATGTTTTCAAGGTGCCGCATATCAGCTCTCCTGTTTCTTCAGCAGCGCCACGGTCACGCCGAGGATCACGGGGATGGCGATGATCAATGGCCAGAACGAGGCGTGCAGGTCGCCGAATCCCAGCGCCTTGTTGAACACGCCCCGGCTGATATTGAGCATGTGCGTGGCCGGGTACATCAGGCCGATGGCCTTGCCCACGCCTTCCATCGAGGAAACGGGATTGAGCAGGCCGGAAAACTGGATGGCCGGGATCATGGTGCCGATCATCGTCACGAACAGGGCCGCGATCTGGCTGCGCGTAAAGGTCGAGGCGAACAGGCCAATGCCGGTGGCGCAGATATTGAAGATGAAAGTGGCGCCGATCAAGGTCAGCAAGCTGCCCTTGATCGGCACGCCGAAGGCGGTGACCGCCAGCAGCGCCATGAGGAGGAAGTTGAACATGGCCAGCGCCACATATGGCACCTGCTTGCCAAGCAAGAATTCCAGGCGCGTGACGGGCGTCACGTACAGGTTGATGATGGAACCGAGTTCCTTTTCGCGCACCACGGACAGCGCCGCCAGCATGGCCGGCAGCATCAGCAGCAGCAAGGGAATCACGGCCGGCACCATGGCCGGCAGGCTTTTCACGTCGGGGTTGTAGCGGTAGCGGGTCTGGATGGCGACGGGGTTGTTCATCTTGATGCCGTAACGGTGCAAGGCCTGGTCGGCCAGCCACAGCTGGTGCATGCCCTGCACGTAGCCTTGCACGGTTTCCGCGCGCATCGGCATGGCGCCATCGATCCACGCGCCCACCTGCGCCGGCGCGCCGCGCTGCACGTCGCGCGCAAAGCCGGGCGGAATCTCGATGGCCAGCGACAGTTCGCCGCTGCGCATGCGCTTGTCGATATCGGCATAGTCGCGCAGGGGCGGACGCTCGACGAAGTAGCGCGAGCCGGCCAGGTTATTCGTGTAATTCTGGCTCAACGTCGTCTGGTCGTGGTCGAGCACCGCGTAGCTCAAGTCCTCGACGTCGAGGCTGATGCCGAAGCCGATGACGAACAGCAGCAGCACGGAGCCGCCCAGCGCCAGGGTCAGGCGCACGGGATCGCGGCGCAGCTCCAGCGTCTCTCGCCACATGTAGCTGAGCATGCGGCCCAGGCTGAAGCGGCTGCGCTGCTGCTTCTGCTGTGGTGCGGCCGCTTCAGCCTTCTGCACGGGCGCCTCGCTTTCCTGCGTCGCCGCTGCCGTGCCGCCGCCCGCCTCTTCCAGGTAGGCGATGAAGGCCGCTTCCAGCGAGGGCGCACCCTTCTTGCGCACCAGTTCGGCCGGCACATCGCTGACCAGCACTTTCCCCGCATGCATCAGCGAGATGCGGTCGCAGCGCTCGGCCTCGTTCATGAAGTGGGTGGAAATGAAAATGGTGACGTGGTCGCGCCGCGCCAGCTCGATCATCAGGCGCCAGAAATTGTCGCGCGCGATGGGGTCGACGCCGGACGTCGGCTCGTCGAGGATCAGCATTTCCGGCTTGTGCACCATGGCCACGGCCAAGGACAGCCGCTGGCGGATGCCCAGCGGCAGGCTGTCAGGCAAGTCGTCCATCACCGCGCGCAAATCGAAGCGCTGCGCCATCTCGTCGATGCGCGCCCCTATTTCGCCCTCTGGCACGTGGAACAGGCGCGCGTGCAGCACCAGGTTCTGGCGCACCGTCAGCTCGCTGTACAGAGAAAAGGCCTGCGACATGTAGCCGACCCGGCGGCGCGTGTCGATATCGCTGGAGTCGACCTCCTTGCCGAACAGCCAGGCCTTGCCTTCCGTGGCCGGCAGCAGGCCCGTGAGCATCTTCATGGTGGTCGACTTGCCGCAGCCGTTCGAACCGAGAAAGCCGAAGATCTCGCCGCGGCCGATGCGGAAATTCACATGGTCGACGGCCGTGAAATCGCCGAAGCGCATGGTCAGGTTCTGCGCCTCGATGGCGACGTCCTGCGCGCTGGCGGCGTCCAGCGGCGTGATGACGACGGGCTGGTGGCCCGCGCGCTTGGCTTCGGGCAGCAGCTTGATGAAGGCCGCTTCCAGGGTATCGCTTTGCGTGCGCGCCAGCAGTTCGGCCGGCGTGCCCGTATCGAGCACCTTGCCGTCGTCCATGGCCACGAGCCAATCGAAGCGCTGCGCCTCGTCCATGTAGGCGGTGGCCACCATCACGCTCATTTGCGGGCGCTGCACGCGGATGCCAGCGATCAGGTCCCAGAACTGCGCGCGCGCCAGCGGATCGACGCCGGTGGTCGGTTCATCGAGAATCAGCAGGTCGGGATCGTGAATCAGCGCGCAGCACAGGCCCAGCTTCTGCTTCATGCCGCCTGACAGCTTGCCGGCCGGACGCGCAAGGAAGGACTGCAAGCCCGTGCTGCGGGTCAGCTGGTCGATGCGGCGGCGGCGTTCGGCCGCGTCGTGGCCGAACAGGCGCGCGAAAAACTGCAGGTTTTCCTCGACCGACAGGGTCGGATACAGATTCTTGCCCAGGCCCTGCGGCATGTAGGCGATGCGGGGGCAAACGTCGTCGCGGTGGCGCGCATCGCGCATGTCTCCGCCCAGCGCCATCACTGTGCCCTGCTGCACGGCGCGCGCGCCGGCCACCAGCGACAGCAGGCTCGATTTGCCCACGCCATCGGGACCGATCAAACCCACCATGCGGCCGGCCGGCACGTCGAGGTCGATGCCGTCCAGCGCCACCGTCTTGCCGTAATGCTGGCTGACGCCTTTGATGCTGACGACTGGGGAAGTGGAAGCCACAGTCACTGCGGAACCTTGGCCGTCAATTCAGCGGGCCATGGCTGCTTCGCATCGAGACGCACCCAGGCCACGCCGGGCAAGCCCACCTTCACCAGCGCCAGATGCTTTTGCAGCAGCTCGCGGCTGATCTGCGCTTTCACGCGGAACATCAGTTTCTGGCGTTCGCTGGCCGTTTCCACCGTCTTCGGCGTGAACTGCGCGCTGGCGGCGACAAACGAGATCGTCGCGGGAATCACATAGTTCGGCGCCGCGTCGAGGATGATGCGCACTTCGCCACCCAGCGCCACCTTGCCGGCCGCCGTCTCGGGCAGGAAGAAGGTCATATAAACGTCCGACAGGTCGACCAGGTTGAGCACCTTGCCGCCGCCGGCCAGCACTTCGCCCTGCTGCGCCACCAGGTATTGCACGCGGCCGTCGCGCGGCGCCGCCAGCTGGCCGTCGGCCAGGTCGGCATCGATGCGCGCCGTGGTAGCCTCGGCTGCGACGACGGCGGAGCGCGAGCCGACCACCTGCGCTTTTGCCGCGTCGATGGCCGCTTGCGCCGCCGTCACTTGCGCCTTGGCCGCATTCAGGGCGGCGGCCACGCTGCGCACGCGGGCGCGGTCGTCGTCGAGTTCCTGCACCGAGGAAGCGCCCTCTTTCGACAGGGTTTCGGAGCGGGCCAGGCGGCGTTTGGCCGCATCGAGTTCGCTTTCGCGCTGCGCCACCATGGCCAGCGCGGCCGCCTTGTCGCTTTCGCGCACGGCCACCTGCGCCTGCACGCCGACCACGGCGTCCAGCGCCTGCTGCTGGCGCGCGCGCGCCTCGTCGCGCTGGGCCGTCAGCGAATCGACCTGCATGCTGGCCAGCGGCTGGCCAGCCTTGACGAAGTCGCCCTCGCGCACGAGGATCTCCTTGACCCGGCCCGCCAGCTTGGTGGCGACGTCGACTTCCGTCGCTTCGATGCGGCCATTGCCGCTGACAAAACCTTCGCCAGGGCCCGTAAGACGCATTTTTTGCCATGCCACATAGCCCAGCACGAGAACGGCCACGACCAGCGCCGCGGGGATGAGTTTTTTCTTCAATTGAGCATTCATGGTATCGAGGCGATCAAATTAGTGGGTGGAAGCGGCGGCGGAGGGTGCGCCGCCGCCCAGGGCGGCATACAGGCTGACCTGGCTCGAGAGCAGCGCGCGGCGCGTCTGCACCAGCTGCTGCTCGACCGTCAGCAGGTCGCGCTGCGCATCGAGCACTTCCAGGTAGGGCGCGGCGCCATTGTCGTAGCGTAGCTTGGCCAGGCGCGCCCGTTCGCTCTGCGCGGCCAGGGTCGTCTTGCCGATGTCGACCTGCAGCGCCAGCCAGCGCCGGTTCGACAGCGCATCGGCCACTTCGCGGAAGGCGCCCTGCACGCTCTTTTCATAATTGGCCACGGCCACGTCGCGGCGCACTTCGGCCAGGTCCATATTCGCGCGCAGGCGGCCCGCATCAAAGATCGGCAGCACCAGGCGCGGCGCGAGATTCCAGGCGCCGCTGCCCGAATCGAACAGGCCGTTCAATTCCGCGCTGGCCGTGCCGTAGGCAGCCGTCAGCGAAATGGTCGGGAAGAAGGCGGCGCGCGCGGCGCCGATATTGGCTTGCGCGGCGCGCAGCTGGTGTTCGGCCGCGATCAGGTCGGGGCGCTGCGTGAGCAAAGCTGAGGGCAGGCCCGCATGCAGCGGCTGCAGCACGCTGGCGTCGTCGAAGCGACTCACCTCACCAGCCACCGGCGTCAGGTCGACGGGGCCGCCCACCAACTGCGCCAGCGCATGCGCCTGCACGGCGCGCGCCTGCTCCAGCTGGGCCGACAGCGAGAGGGCCTGGCTGAGCAGGGTTTCCACCTGCGTCAGGTCCAGCTTGGAAATCGACCCGACTTCAAAACGGCGCGTGAAGATGCGCAGCGATTCGGCGCGGCTGTCGACCGTGGCGCGCGCCAGTTCCACCCTTTCATCGAGTTCGCGCAAGCCCAGGTAGCCATTGGCCACCTGCGCCACCAGGGCCACGCCGACGGCGCGGCGCGCCTCGTCGCTGGCCAGCAGGGTTTGCAGCGCGCTATCCTTCAGGCTGCGCACCCGGCCCCAGAAATCGAGCTCCCAGGCGCCCACGTTCAAGCCCGTTTGGTACTGCGCGCTCGTCATGGCGCGGCCCGTCGGACTCAGGTCGGCCGGCGCGCGCGCGCGGCTGCCGGAGGCGCCCAGCGCGATGGTGGGGAATTGTTCCGCGCGCACGATGCCATACGCGGCACGCGCCTCCTCCACGCGCAGGGCGGCGATGCGGATGTCGCGGTTGCTGGCCAGCGCCTGCGCAATCATCGCCTGCAGGCGCGGGTCGGCAAAGTAGGCTTGCCAGGCGACGTCGGGCGCGCTTGCGCCGGCCGTATCGGTTTCCGGGTACTGCGCCGCCACGGGCAGCGGCGGTGGCGCATACGGCGGCGCCATCGAGGCGCAGCCGGCCAGGGCCAGCGTGGTGGCCAGCGCGGCCATCCTGGCGCGGTGTGGCAAAGTAAAAACAGCCTTGGTCATCATCTTCCAGTCAATTCAGAATGTTGTAGCCGCCATCGACATACAGAGTGCCGCCCGTGATGGCGCGCGCGCCGTCGCCGGCGAGGAAGGCGCACAGCGCGCCCACGTCCTCGATGGTGGCCAGACGCCGCATGGGCGAGCGTTCGATGGCGTCGGCCATCAGGCGGTCGAAATGGGCGATGCCGGAAGCGGCCCGCGTCTCCAGGGGACCGGGCGAAATGGCGTTCACGCGGATGCCTTGCGGGCCCAGTTCCGCCGCCAGGTAGCGCACCGACGCTTCCAGCGCCGCTTTTACAGGACCCATCAGGCCATAGTCGGCGATGACTTCCTCGGCACCCAGGTAACTCATGGTGGTCAAGCTGCCGCCGTCCGGCATCAACGGTTCGGCCAGTTTCGCCATGCGCATGAAGGAGTGGCAGGAGACATCCATCGCCTGCGCAAAGCCGTCGGCGGAACTGTCCGTCACGCGGCCATGCAGATCCTGCTTCGGCGCATAGGCGATGGAGTGGACGACGAAATCGAGCCGTCCCCACTGCCGTTCGATCTGCGCGAACAGCGCCTCCAATTGGCCCGGCACGGCCACGTCGAGCGGCGCCATGATGGCCGCCTGCACTTGCTGCGCCAGCGGCTCGACGTGCGGCCTGGCCTTGTCATTGAGCCAGGTCACGGCCAGTTCGGCGCCGGCCGCGCGCAGGGCGCTGGCGCAGCCCCAGGCGATGCTTTGCGTGTTGGCGATGCCCACCACCAGGCCCCGCTTGCCCTGCAAAGGCAGGTGCCGCAAGGGGGCCGTCATGCCTGAAGTGGACGCAGGGCGGGCCACGGCGTGGCCGCCTGCACGCAGCGCACGGCGCCGGCATGCATGGCGGCGGCGCACGTGGCCAGGGTCACGCCGCCGGCGCGCGCATACGGCAAGGCAATCGGAGAGTGGGGGTGTAAGGTACTGCACGCGTCAGGCGCGGGGGTCTGCATCTTCATGAATCGGCTTCCGTCACTGAAATTCGAGGCACGCACCAGTGCATTTTCGGGGAACTGGTGCGGGGCGAAAATTACTCTACAGCATTTAGATACGTGATTCGCGATGAGGCCGGTCCGCATGCATAACGCTTTTGAGCTAGGTCAACTATAAGTGCGATTGCGGCAATGCAACATTGATATACATCAAATTCTACATCAATATTATTTAAATGAACTAATTGACAAGCAAGCGAATCGCAGTGCTTATTTGATAACAACATGGGGCTGGCGTGCGTAAAAGCGGCCGCGCAAAGGAAGGGGAGATTGCCTGGAAAACAAGCTGTGCTGCGCCATGGCGCGAGGCGCCAGGCGGAAAATGGTAAAAAATGGGGGCCATGCTATTGCGTTGCAACATGGCCCGCCTTGCCTCACTGCTTATGGGAATGACAGAAGCGGTCTTATTTGCCCGATACCGGGGCGGGACGCGAATACAGGTCGATGATGGTGCTGATGCCATCCTGGCACACGGAGCAGAACGTCTCGCTGCGGTCGAACATGATGCACTGCATCTCGGGACGGTAGTAACCGGACGACTCGTAGTTCGCGCCTTCAAAGGCGCCGACCGCATGGCGCTGCGGCGCCTTCGAGAACAGCTGCTGCGTGTACGCCAGGTCGGCCTTGAATAGGTCGCTCATCTCGCTTTCGGGACGGTTGGCCGCGCGCAGGGCGGCGCGCTGCTTCTGGTATTCGCGCGCATGGCTGTCGTACGCTTCCTTCGGCCACGGCGTGGGCAGCGGCGTGCCCGCCTTCACGTGGTTCTTCCATTTCAGCCTGGCTGGATCGCGCAGCGCCGTGGCGTTCGGCTCCCACGGTTCCTGGCGTTCGCCATTCGACTGATAGGCCACGGGCGAGGTGTAGTACTCGTCGGCCAGGCCGGCGAAATGGTGGCCGAATTCGTGCACGAACAGGTAGTTGGCCCAGTCGTTGTTCGCCGCCGCCGTGCTGAACTGCCCGAAGATGCCGCCGCCGCCATAGGTATCGTTATTGACGAGGATTTCAATGAACTCATACGGCGCGTACTGCGCCAGGTCGCGCAGGGCGCGGTTGTCCGTCGTCAGCACATAACGCTCGCTGCCGAAGATGTCGTAGCGCGTGCCCAAGGGTGACGCGTGATGCACGCCCGTCGAGGGACGCGATACGCCCGATTCCTGCGTCGGCACGGCCATGGCCCACACATTGAAGTCCTTGGCCCGCTCGCGAAATGGCGAGACGGTGAAAAGATGGTCGGCCAGCTTGCGCGCCGTCGCTTCGAACTTGCCCATTTCGGCCGCCGTGTAGCCATCGCCCATGATCAAGAGGTCGACCTTGTCGCTCGATGGACCACTGATGCGGATCGGGATCGGCTTGACGGGCGCCGGCGGCTGCTTGCGGATCACGTCCTGCGCGGCCGGATCAACATCGGTGCTCCACACCACGGAAAACAGGCCGCGCTCGTCGCGCTTGAGAATGCGCACGCGCACCGGGTGCTCTGGCTGCGGGAAGCGCACGGATTCCTGGAAGGCGCGCGTCGTGGTTTTCGCTTCATCGGTGCTGGCCCATTCGCCAAAGATGGTGGAAAAACCGCGCGAGTACAGCACCTTGCCCGACTTGATGTCGACCACTTCCAGCAGGTTGTTGCCGCGGTTGCTGTCGTCGAGGGGACGCGCCAAATTGCCCGGCCATGGCAGGGGTTCGACCAGCACGCGCTCGACCGCGTAATGCTCGCCCAGCGCATTGCCGCTGTGCTGGTAATCGAGACGCATGGTGGCCGGCTGGGCGGCACTGGCAGCGTGCGCGGCAGGGACGATGCCGGCGGCCAGCGCCAGCGCGCAGAGGAAGGATCGAATCGGAGTCTGCTGCATGTCATTCCTAAAACGGTAGAAAAACAGGTGAAGGGAACGGTTTTCCAAACAATCGGCGGGCCTGCCGGCAGGCGCGGGAAAAACCGCTGCGGCACATTGTAGCGACAGGAAGCAAGCGTGCAAAGCGCCCTTTTCAGACGGTTCGCTTGACCACGCGAGCCAATCGGCCTATATTAGACTGACCAGTCGATTAATTAAAGGCAAGTCCATGCGCACCATCGATCCCGATAAACACGCGGCCCGCCGCGACGCCATTCTCGCCGCCGCGCGCCACTGCTTTGCGCGCAAGGGCTTTCACCAGACCAGCACCGCCACCATCTGCGCGCAAGCGGGCATGAGTCCCGGCAACCTGTTTCATTACTTCCCCACCAAACAAGCCATCATCGCCGCCATCGTCGACCAGGAAGGCAGCGAGACGGCCGCCTATTTCGCCGGCGTGCAAGGCAGCGCCGATGCCTACGGCGCCCTGCTCGACTTCATGGACCTGGTGCTGGCGCTGGCGGCCGACGCGGACTTTGCGGGACTGGCGCTGGACATTGCCGCCGAAGCGATGCGCGACACGGATATCGCGGCCAGGGTGGCGCGCAACGACGCCAGCCTGCGCGGCGGCCTGCAAGCCTTGCTGGAAGAGGCAGCCGCAGGAGGCCAGGTCGACGCCGCGCTGGACGCGGCGCAAACGGCCAGCTGGATCGCCGCGCTAATCGACGGCATCTTCAACCGGGTCGCCGTCGATCCCGATTATGCACCGTTGGCGCAACGCGCCAGCCTGCACCTGCTGCTGGCGCGCTTCCTGCGCCCTGCCCTGGCATGAGCGCCGTCATGCAAACCCGGCCCGCGCGCATCGCCGACGTCGACGCCCTGCGCGGCTGCGCCCTGTTCGGCATTTTGGTCGTCAATATCGGCGCCTTCGCCACGCCGTGGTTCGGCCTGGGCTTGACCGATCCCGCCTTTCACGGCGGCGTGGACCGCGCCACCCACTTCCTCGTCGCGCTGCTGTTCGAGACCAAGTTCTACCTGCTGTTTTCCTTCCTGTTCGGCTACAGCTTCACCTTGCAGATGCAGGCGGCCGCGCGCGCCGAGGCGCCGTTCGTGCCACGCATGCTGCGCCGCCAAGCGGGCCTGTGGCTGATCGGCGCCCTGCATGCCGTGTTCCTGTTCCATGGCGACATACTCACGACCTACGCCCTGCTGGGCATCGTGCTGCTGGCGCTGCACCGTTGCGGCGAACGCCAGGCATTGTCCCTGGCGTTGACGCTCGTCGCCGTCTGCGTGGCATTCTGGGCGGGCATGGCCTGGCTGCAAAGCCTGCAGCCAGCGGGCGACACCGCCGACAACGCCGTGGCGATGGCGCAAAAGGCGGCAAGCGCGCTGGCCGCCTATCGCGCCACGCCGGCCGCCGTCATCCATCAGCACCTGCGCGAATTGAATGACATCTGGCTCGTCCTGCTGCTGGTGCAGGCGCCGTGTGCGCTGGCCATGTTCCTGTGCGGCCTGGCCGCCGGCAAGCGCGAGATGCTGCTGCACGCCAGCGATTATCTGCCGCTGCGCCGCCGCCTGCTGTGGGCGGGCGTGCTGGCGGGGCTGCCCGGCGCCGCCTTCTATGCGTGGACGTCCGTGTATGGCGACAGCCAGGCATGGCAGGTGGCGGGACTGGCCGTGGGCCTGGCCACCGCGCCGTTGCTGGCGGGCGCCTACCTGGCATTGGCGCTATCGCTGTTCGAGCGCCTGCGCGACGGCACGCTGTTTGCGCTGCTGGCCGACACGGGCCGCATGGCCCTGTCGAACTACCTGCTGCAATCGGCCATCTGCGCCGTGCTGTTCCTCGCGTATGGCGCCCGGCTGATGGGCAGTGTGTCGCCGCTGGGTGCGCTGGCGCTGGCCATCATCATCTTTTGCGCGCAGCTGCCATTGAGCCGCTGGTGGCTGCGCGGCCATGCGTATGGCCCCGTCGAGTGGCTGCTGCGGGCCCTGACGGTCGCCGCGTGGCCGCGCTGGCGGCGCCAGCACGCCACTTACTTGTAGCGGTACAGCGGCTGGCGCAGCTGGATCGGGCGGATGTCGAGGCGCAGCTTCAGCACCGAATACGCTTCCGCCTCGGTCGAGCTGTAGCCGACGCTGTTGACCGTTTTACTGAAGCGGAACTCGAAGCCCAGGTCCGGATACGGGTCGCGCGGGTTGCCGAAGGCGATGCCGATGGCTTCCTGCTGCGCGTTGTCGATCAAATTGCCCATCAAGTCGAGCACGGCGTTGTTGCCGAGGATATCGTTGGTAAACACGGGCTCGCGCATGTCGGGCTGGTTCGGATCGAGCTTGTTGTCGGCCTTGTCCGGCGACGGCGTAAACACGCGCGTGACGAGGTTGAATTTATCGCCCCGGTCCAGGTAGCTGATGGCGGCATTGCTGATATTGAAATTTTTCACGCCACGGTCGCTGATGGCGCCCGACAGGTCGATCAGCAAGGCGCCGCTGTAGCCAATGACTTCCACGTCGCGCATGGCGTCGACCACCATGGCGCTGTTTTCATCGATGCCCAGTCCCAGGTGATAGCCTTTTTTCAGCATCACGGGGATCATGCGCGCAAAGCGCCCGCGCACCAGCAAATGCTGGTCCACGAAGACATCGCTGCCGATGAAACCCAGGCCAGGCGCGATCTCGCGGCCGTCCGTCACGCCCATCTTGAGCATGTCGAGCACGGGCTTGGCGTCGTAAAACATGGTGGTGCTCATGATGGCCGCGCCGGCGCTGGAACCGGCGATCACGCCGCCGTTGCGGTAGACCGACCAGATGGCTTCCAGCGCGGCCGTGCGGCTACCGTCCGGGCGCAGCAAGGCTTGCGTGATGCGTCCCTGGTCGCCGCCGGCAAAATAAATGCCGCTGGCCGACTTGATCTGCGTGACGATGGCCGGGTCTTCGGCGGCCTTGCGGTAATCTCTGTTCGGCAGCTTGACGGCCAGCGGCACGAAAAAGGCGTCGGCGCCATACTGGTTCAGCTTTTTGATGATGCTTTCGCCCGATTTTTCCGGGTTCATCGCGGCCGAGGCCAGCACGGCGATGCGCGCGCCTGGCCCGCCCGACAACTTGACGATGCGCTGCCAGACTTCGGCATTGTCGGCGCGCAGGCCGCCGCCGATGATGACGAGCGTGCCCTGCGGCGCGCTGCCGATGGCGCTGCCGCCCGGCGCCGCCACGGCATGGACGCTGCACAATGCCAGCGCAAACAGCAGCGCGGCGCGGAAGGTGTGATACAGGCTTGCGGATGATTTCATGGTGCCTTTCGAATACAAGGAAAGTGGCGCGCACTGGTTGATACAGGCACGCGCCCTTGCTGCCAATACTGCTGCTTGCAACCCAAATGCATCAAACTGCAATACTACTTGCTGCATATGACAGCGCTGTTGCGGTATCTCCGGGTTTCTATGTAAAACTGCTTACTTGAAGCTGTAATTGGCGCTCGCATAAAAGCGCCGGCCGCGCGGATCCGTGTAGCTCGGGTCATAGCCGGACAGGAAAAAATAGGCCTGGTTCGAATACGGCGGGCTGGTATTGAACAGATTCTGTATGCCCGCGCGCAGCTTGAACTGCTTGCTGACGGCGTACGCGCCCGACATGTCCCAAAAGGTGTAGGCCTTGACCCGGTTCGGCTTGACGACGCTGCCATCGTCCGTGTTGATGGCCGAATTCTGGTCATCGTAGCCGCTCGAATACGTGTTCGACAGGCTGGCCGAGTACGGACCGTTGTCCCAATCGAGCGTGATCGTATGGCGCCAGCGCTGCACCACGCCTTCCGTGACGAATTTATTGAGGTTGCTGATAAAGACCTCGCCAGGGCTGGTCTGGATTTTTGAATCGAGCACATATGTGCCGCTCAGGTGCGCGCCAAAGCGTCCCCACGCCGTTTTCACGCCATGCAGGTCGGCCGTGATATCGATACCCGCCGCCTTTTGCGCACCGCGGTTTTCCTTGCGCAGCTCGATGTAGTCGATCAAGCCGTCTTCATCGCGGTGCACCAGGTCGCCGTACTTGGCCAGGTTGCCCAGGATGATGTCGTCGCCGATTTCGCTGATCAGGTCCGTGCGCTTGATGTTCCAATAGTCGGCACTGAAGGTCCAGTGCTGGCTCGGTTCGAGCACCAGGCCGGCCGTGAACTGGCGGCTGCGCTCCGGTTTCAGCTTGTCGTTGCTGTAGCGGCGCGTATCCCAATTATCCGCGCAGACGGAATAATCATTGTTCTCGCTCGCGCAATACACGGGATCGGGCAGGGTCGCCGTACTGCTGTAGGCAGTGGGCCGGTGCAGGTCGGACATCGATGGTGCGCGGAAGCCCTTGCCGGCCGAAGCGCGCAACAGCACCTGCTTGCTGGGCATGTAGGTCAGGCCGATCTTCGGACTGAGGGCGCCGCCCACCTGCTGGTAATGGTCGTAACGGCCAGACAACTGCGCCTGCCACTGCTTGGTAAACGGCAGCAGCAATTCGCTGTAGATGGCTTGCACCTTGCGGCTGTCGCTGGTGGCCACGCCGCCTTCAGGCGCCGCGTCGTTGTTGATGTTATCGCTCATCAGCAACGCCGAAGGACGGAATTCGGTGCGCTCGCGGCGCACTTCGCCACCCACGGCCAGTGCCATGTCGCCGCCCCCCAAGGCCATCAGCGCGCGCGATGCCTTGAAGTCCAGCGCATCCATGGTGCCGCGCGCATGCCGTACTTCGTCATTGACCTGGATGCTGTCGAGCAGCGCCTTGCCCTTCGCGCTCGATGGGCCAAACGGGTTGATGTCGCCGGAGGCGATGCCTTCCAACAGCTTGTCGTACAGGACATAGCCATGCGTATCGCGGTCCTTCACGACATTGACGCTGTGATTGAAGCCCACGTCGTAATCCCAGCCGGCGAGCGTGCCGCTGGCGCCCACCACGAAGCGCTGGCTCTCGCTGGTCAACTGGCTGGTGCGCATGCCCGCCTCGTTCAGCCGCATGCGCAGTTCCAGTTCGCGCGCAGTCGGATTGCCGTCTTCGTCGACGATGCTATCGAGGCCGGTATTGGCCAGCTGCGGCACCTTGCTGTAATCGAGATAGCCGATCACGCGCGCCGACGAGCCCACGTAATAACTGCGCGAGCGGCTCAGCGCCACTTCCGCGTACAGCTGGTGGTCGTTATTGAGCTTCAGTACACCGCGCGCGAGCAGGTTCTGCTTGTCCGTCTTCGGATACAGCTCCGTGTCGCCCATGTAATCGTAGGTACAGGCATCGACACCACCCGTTCCCGCCGGCAAGTACAGGTTGGCCGGCGGCGAACAGTTCGGGATCGACGGGTTGATCTGGCGGTTGGTAATCGGCTGGCCATTGAGCAGGAAGCCATTCTCCTGCAAATAGTCGCGCTGCTCCCCCGACAGGCGGATATTCGCCGGGCTGGTAAAACTCGACAGCAAATGCCCGAGGCGCTGCGGCACCTGCAGGTTTGGAATGAACTTGCGCTGCGAGGAACTGAGGCGGTCGGTTTTTTGCAGGTCGACCACGGCGAAGACATTGTAGCCATCCGCCGCCAGGTCGCCCGTGCCGGCCGTGATGCTGGCCGTGCGCTTGCCCGCGCCGCCTTCATCGGTCCGGCTGCCGTAGACGTTCAGCTCCACGCCCTGGTAATCCTTGCGCGTGATGAAATTGATGACGCCGCCGATGGCGTCCGTGCCGTACAGGGCCGAGGCGCCGTCGAGCAGCACTTCCACGCGCTGCAGCGCGGCGGCGGGAATGTTATTCAGGTCCACGCCCGCATCGTCGCCGGGCGAGGCAAAGTTGGCCATGCGCCGGCCATTGAGCAGCACCAGGGTCGACGACGTGCCCACGCCGCGCAGGTTGGCGCTGTTGAAGCCGCGCTGGTCGCCGCCGATATTGATGCTGGCGCCATCGGTCAGGCCACCCACGTTGGCCGACACGCGCGCCATCAGCTCGGCCGCCGTCGTCACGCCCGCCTTCTCGATCTCGGCGCGCGTGATGACCTGCACCGGCAGCGCCGTCTCCGACTCCAGCCGCTTGATGGCCGACCCCGTGATCTCCACGCGCTGCATTTTTTTCGGCGCAGGCTCTTCATCCCGCACCGGCTCCTGTTTCTGCTCTTGCGCCTGCGCGCCGCCAGCCAGCATGCCCAGCGCCGCCGACACGCTCAGGGCGCCCAGCGCGAGGCGCACGCCTTGCGCCAGCGCCGACTCGCGCGGCAAGGAGCCACCGTCCTGTCTTTTCATCTGCATTGCCACTCTCCCCAATAATGATGCCTGATTTTTATAATGATTTTGCGACTGCCTTGCGTTGCTTTGAAGCTGTTTTCCGGGAGCCCTGCACACCATGCTCGCCGCCGTACAGATAGGCGGCGATGACGTCGCTCAGGCGGGCCGCTTTTTCAACGTTCTTTTTGTTCGATACCATCAGTGCCACGGCCAGCGCCTCGATCATGGCCAGCGCCGTGCTGGCGCTGCTGGGCAGGACGGGATGCGTGCTTTGCGCATACAGCGCGTGGTCGGCCAGTTCGGCCAGCGGTGAGGCGGGAGAATCGGTGAGCGCCACGATGCAGGCGCCGCGGTCGCGCGCGAAGCTGGCCAGGCCGATGCAGTCGAGCGTGTAGCGGGGGAACGAGATCACCACCAGCACGTCGTGCGCCGTCAGGTTGACCAGATGGCCGGCCGCCACTTCCGAGCCGCCGATGCCCACCACTTCCACCACATGCGGGCAAAACGGCTGCAGGTGCTGCACCAGCATGCCGGCCAGGTTGGCCGACAGGCCGAAACCCATCACATACACGACCCTGGCGCGCGTCAGGCGGCGCACCACGGCCTGCATGGCCTGCGGCGACAGGGCATCGGACGTGGCGGCGATGTTCGCGGCCGCATATTCCAGGCTTTGCGTGACAGGCGAGGTGGCGCGCGCGCGCCGCTCTATCGTGCGGCGCAGTTTGTCGACCGGCTGCAACAGCGATTGCAGGGTTTCGGCCATGGCGCCGCGCATGGCCGAATAATTCTTCTGGCCGATGTCGCGCGCGAAGCGGCTGATGGTGGCTGTCGATACCTGGCAGCTGTCGGCCAGTTCCTCGATGCCCAGCGCCGTCACCCGCATCTGGTTGCGCAGCAGGTAGTCGGCGATCTGCCGCTGCGAAGCCGAGCCGCCGGCCAGCACGTGCATCAGCGCCTGCCCGAGCGGCGATTGCGCGAAGGCGGCATCGGGCGACGCCAGCGCGGTGGCAAGTGGCTTGGGGGCGCTGCTTCTGGCAGGACTGGCGGATGCTCTCATATCACTGGCGGCCTGTATTCTTGGGGACTGCGGATCACTGGCGGAAGGCGAAATCGGGTCGCTGGAACTTACTGTACTCATATCAAAAAGAAAACTCAACAAATATTTGTAAAAGGATTTTCATTGATTTACTTCGTGAAAATATTGCTACATAATCGACCGGAATCCATCAACCATGCACCTTTTCGGGGCACCCACCATGCAAGTACACCAGCATCCCATCTCCACCGCGCACGCCAGCGTAGCGTGCCAATTGAGCAGTTTCCACTTCGGCGCCGTGGCAGCCACCAGCCGCAGCGGCAAAAAGGTGTACATCCAGGCGGCGCTGCACGCGGACGAGGTGCCGGGCATGCTGGTGTCGCAATTTTTGCGCCGTGAACTGCTGGCGCTGGAAGCGGCCGGCAAGATCCACGGCGAAATCATCCTGGTGCCGGCCGCCAACCCGATCGGCCTGGCGCAAGCCATCCATGGCGCGCCGTTCGGCCGCTTCGACCTGACCACCGGCATCAACTTCAACCGCGCCTACCGCCACGTGGCCGATGAACTGAAAAACACGCTGGCTGGCCTGCTGGGACAGGATGCGCAAGCCAACGTGGCCCTGATACGCGAGCATGCGCGCGCCGCCGTCGCCGCCTGGCGGCCGGGCACGGATGCGGAGACCTTGAAGAAAACCCTGCTGGGCATGGCCATCGACGCCGACATCGTGCTCGATCTGCATTGCGATAACGAGGCGGCCCTGCACATCTACACGGGCACGCCGTTGGCGGCGCAGATCGCGCCCCTTTCCGCGCTGCTGGGCGCGCGCGCCGTGCTGCTGGAACTGGCGGCCGGCGAAGAGCCGTTCGACGAAGCCTGCAGCCGCTTGTGGTGGGATCTCGACGCGCACTTCGGCGGACGCTATCCGATTCCCGCCGCCTGCCTGTCGACCACCGTCGAATTGCGCGGCGAAGTGGAAGTGAGCTACGCCCTGGCCGAACGCGACGCTGCCGCCCTGCTGCGTTTTCTCGCCATCGAGGGCGTGCTGGAGATAGCCGGCGCCGGCGACGACCTGCCCGCACCGCAATGCGAGCCCACGCCGCTGGCCGGCGTGGAACCGATCCTCGCGCCGCATCACGGCGTGCTGGTCTACCTGCGCGAAATGGGCGAGGTGCTGGCCGCCGGCGACGCCGTGGCCGACCTGATCGACCCCGTCAGCGGTGAGACGACGACCTTGCGCTGCACGGTCGCCGGCGTCTTTTTTGCGCGCAGCGCCCACCGCCACGTTTTGCGCGGCATGAACGTCGGCAAGGTCGCAGGCGCCGTCGCCTTCCGCGGCGGCAGCCTGCTGAGCCAATAAGTGACACCCATGAGAAAATTCAAGCTCCCCAATACCTTCGTCCTGCTGTGCGGCATTCTGGCCATGATCGCCCTGGCGACGTGGCTGGTGCCAGGCGGGAAATTCGACACCCAACTGGTCAACGGCAAACAGCTGATCATCCCCGGCACGTTTCATTACGTCGACAACAAGCCGCAGGGACTCGCCGCACTGATGATGGCGCCCATCAAGGGCTTCGTCGACGCCAGCCTGATCATCGGCTTCGTGCTGATCGTCGGCGGCGCCTTCGCCGTGCTGCAAAAAACGGAAGCCTTCGATTCGCTGATCAAGGCCATCGCCAAGGCGCACACCAGTTCGCGCTTCGTGCGCGCCGCCATCATCCCCGTCTTCTTCACCATGTTTTCGCTGGGCGGCGCCACCTTCGGCATGAACGAGGAAGCGATTCCCTTCATCCTGATCTTCGTGCCGCTGGCCCTGGCCCTGGGCTATGACACCATCACGGGCGTGTCGATTCCCTTCATCGGCTCGCAAGTGGGCTTTTCCGCCGCCTTTTTGAACCCGTTCAACGTCGGCATCGCTCAGGGTATCGCCGGCGTGCCGATCTTTTCCGGCATCGGCTACCGCCTGATCGTGTGGGCCATCGCCACGGCGGTCAGCATCGTGTTCTTGATGTGGTACGCGGCGCGCATCAAGCGCCATCCGGAAAAAAGCCCGACCTACCTGCTCGACATCGAAAAGCGCAGCGAGCACACACTGGACCTGAGCAGCTTTGCCGGCATGACGCGCACGCATCGCGCGGTGCTGTGGATTTTCATGGCGACCCTGCTGACGATGGTCGTCGGCGTCGTCAAGTACGACTGGTTCATCGATGAAATCGCCGCCCTGTTCCTGGTGATGGCCATCGTCGTCGGCCTGGTCGGCCGGCTCGACATGGACAGCCTGGTGGCGTCGTTCGTGCAGGGCGCGCGCGACATGGTCAGCGTGGCGCTCGTCATCGCGCTGGCGCGCGGCACCATGATCCTGGCGCGCGACGCGCAGATCATCGACACCATGCTGCATGCATTGACGCCCCTGGTGGCGTCGTCGAGCCCCGTCTTCGCCGCGCAAAAGATGTTCTTCATGCAGTCGGTGATCAACTTCTTCATCCATTCCGGCAGCGGCCAGGCGGCGCTGACCATGCCGATCATGGCGCCGCTGGCCGACCTGGTGGGCGTGACGCGCCAGACCGCCATCCTGGCCTTCCAGTTCGGCGAATTCACCACGCCGATGATCCCCACGTCCGGCATCACCGTCGGCGTGCTGGCGCTGGCGCGCGTGCCCTGGATTACGTGGGCCAAGTGGATGATTCCGCTGCAGCTGATTTACCTGGTGCTGGCGCTTCTGCTATTGATTCCGCCGTGCCTGATGCAGTGGCAGTAAGCACGGCGGCACCATCGCCGTGGCTTTCTTATTTGCGGTACGCCTGTCCGTAGGCGCCATGGATGCAGCCCTTTGCCCAGTCGGCCATCAGGTCGTAAAACCCGGGCGTGATGACGGTGGACTTGCGCGTTCCATCCGGCGCCTGAACGTAGCCGCGCATGCCGTGATCGGCCTGCGGGAAAACGTAGACAGAGATGGCCTGGCCCTGGCCACGTAACGCCGTCAGGCGCTCCACGGTGACAGCCGGCGGTGCCTGGCGGTCGTCCTCCGCCAGGGCCCATAACTGCGGCGCCGTGACTTGACTGACAACCTGCACGGGATCGAGCGACCAGTCGATATCGAGCTTGTCGAACCGCGGTATGCCATGCTTTCGCAACTCCTCGGCCGGCATGCCCAGCAACACCCCCGTGTAGCCTCCCTTGATGAGGCCAAACCACGCTTCCTTGCCAAACTGCTGCTGGAATGCCGACAGGTCGTCCAGTCCATCCTGGTAGCTGGATTTGACGATTCTGGCCGTGATATCCGTCACCGTCCTGGCCTTGGCGATGACGTCGTCGCCATAGCCCTTATCCTGCAATTCCCTGGCGACCTGCGCCGCATCCTGTTCCGTGATATCGACTGCCAGGCCATAGCCAATGCCGAGAAATTGCGCCTTGGCGCGCGCCTGCGCCAGCGGGGCGATCCAGCCACCCTGGCTCACGCCCATCAAGCCGAAGCGGCCGTAGCGCCCTTGCGCCAGCCGTTTTGCTTCACGCGACGCAGCCACCAGGTCATCGGCGAGGCGTGGGAAATTCTGCGTATATTCGCCTTCGGACAGCCCCGTGCCGCGCTTGTCATACACGAAAACGGACACGCCCCGTCCAACCATCTGGTAAGGGTCGCGCGCGCGGTCTATCCAGCCGCTGCTTTCGGAACCATGGGCATACACGACCAGCGGCGTATCCTTGCCGGCGCCCGGCGCTTCCAGCAAACGGCCCGCGAGCATGATGCCATGCGATTCAAAACGCGTATCCGCTTTGGCCAATGCCACTTTCGGCCAGCGTTCCTTGCCGTTGACAAGCACGGCGTCCTTTCCGCACGCGAGCAAGGCGCCGGCATCCTGCGTGTTGCCGACGGTCCCGTCGCTGAAAGTATAGGCGTACCCTTTTCCCCCTTGGGTGAGGGCGACGAAGCCCGTCTGGTCCTGGCGAAAAATACCCGTCTCGCAAGGCGCCGGACTGAATGCCTCCGGCATCGGCGCGGCAGTCGCCGTGAGCGATGCGACAAGGAGAGGCCAGAGAAAATAAGAAGTCATGGAGTCAGGATCCGATAGGGAGCTGTCGCGTTGTTGATCAGGAAAATGGCGATATCAGGCCAAGACTGGGGGCGCGCACAAACCACGTCAGCTGTTCAACGCCGATAAATATCGGGAAAATACCGCTCCATCAGCGTCTCCGGCCTGAGTGGCGCCGTAAAGCCGTGACGCGCATACAAGCCATGCGCCGTGCTGGTGGCCAGCATGAAACGGCGCAAACCCTGCAAGTCGGGATGCGCCATCACGGCCTCCATCAGGCGCTTGCTGTAGCCGCGGCCGCGGCACTCTTCCAGCACATACACGTCGACCAGATAGGCAAACGTGGCGTAGTCGCTGACCACGCGGGCGAACGCCACTTGACGGCCGTCCAGCGTGCCGCCGAAGCATAGCGAATGGTCAATGGCACGCTGTACGGTGGCCTGCGCGATGCCGATGGCCCATGTCGATTGCGTACTGAGAAAATGGTGAATGGCCGGAACGTCAAGTTCCGCCTTGTCGCTACTGATCTTCAAGTGTGGCATCACGCTGTCCGCCTGTCGTGGGAAAAACTGATCATCGGCGATTTGCGCGCTGCTGTCACCTGGGCAGGAAAGAATCCGGCTGCCTCCCCTTCTGACTGCTGATGACGGGGGTACTCTGCCTGCTGCTGCCGTAGCTGCAACTGGCACGCTGCCGCCATGCTTACAGCGCGGCTTTTTCTTCGGCGTTCAGACGCTTGGCGCTGACATACACGGTATGCATGGTGGCTTGATCGGCGCTGGCAACGAGGGCGGCGGAAGCGGCTGGCGCGGCGCGGAACTTCGGCACGGCGGCGGTAGCCAGGCTGGTGGCAGCGGCGATGGCGATGACGGCGACGAAGATGGCTTCCATGTTTTTAGCGATGTTCATGATGGTGTCCTTTGGATGGCTGGTTGTCTGCTGCGATGATGGAACTGTAGGCGCATCGGCCCACCATCTCCACCGGATTGCGACAAACCGCCCAAAAGAAGGGACAGAATACCAAGTGACCCGATGAAAGGCAGGAAGCCGCGCTGGCCGCGCTGCTGCTGGCCTTGCTCGACCCGCAGCCTGTCGTGCGCCAGCTTGCCGTCTGGGCCTTCAGTGAAATGCGTTTTCCCGAAATGGCTCCCGCCGCGGCGGCGCTGCTGGCCGATCACGACGCCTCGGTGCGCGCCGAGGCTGCCGCTGCGCTGGGCATTGAACGAAATGCGCCAGGGCGTGGCTGTCCACTGCCGCCGGCGCGATGCCGATGATCACTGAGGGCTGTCTGGTGAAAATAGGCTGCCTGGCTGGAAGCGCGCGTTCTGCCTGCGGCTACTGTGTGTTGGGTATTGCTGCTGTCATCTGGGTTGGAGAGAACCGGGGGCGCCGCCCGTTCCGATTGCCCATGATGGGATACTGCAAGGTGCTGCAAGATGCGGTGCGGCTACTGCTGTTACTGATACTGCCTGCATGGCATTGCCGCGCTTACAGGGCGGCTTTTTCTTCCGCGCTCAGGCGCTTGGCGCTGACGTACACGGTGTGCATGGTGACTTGCCCGGCGCTGGCGGCGAAGGTGGCGGAAGCTGCCGGCGCGGCGCGGAACTTCGGCACGGCGGCGGTGGCCAGGCTGGTGGCGGCGGCGATGGCGATGATGGCGATGATGGCGACGAAGATGGCTTCCATGTTTTTAGCGATGTTCATGATGATGTCCTTTGAGTGGCGGGTTGTGTGCTGCGATGATTGAACTGTAGGCCGATCCCCCCTGAACCGCCATCGGATTGCGACCAAACGCACGATTCGCGGGACAGAATACAAACAGCGCGGATGGAACGGACAACGTGCCCGCGCCGTGGCATTTGACGCTTGCCAGCCCCATTCCTGGCCATTTCAGCGCCCTGCAAGCCCCTAAAAGCCCTACCGCCGGCCAACCTTGTTTATAATCGCCCTACACTAAAGGACTTCTTTCATGACTGATCAATTCTCCAAAAAGGGCGAAGCCTGGTCGGCCCGGTTTTCCGAACCGGTCTCGGACCTCGTCAAGCGCTACACAGCTTCTGTATTTTTTGACAAGCGCCTGGCGCTGTTCGACATCGAAGGTTCGCTGGCCCATGCGGAAATGCTGCATGCGCAAGCCATCATCAGCCCGGCCGACTACGCGGAAATCCAGCGCGGCATGGCGCAAATCTCGCAGGAAATCGCCGCAGGCCAGTTCGAATGGCTGCTGGACCTGGAAGATGTCCACCTGAATATTGAAAAACGCCTGACCGAACTGGTCGGCGATGCGGGCAAGCGCCTGCACACGGGCCGTTCGCGCAACGACCAGGTGGCGACTGACATCCGCCTGTATGTGCGCTCCGCCATCGACGACATCACCGCCCTGCTGACCACCTTCCGCAGCGCGCTGACGGACCTGGCCGAGCAGCATGCCGACACCATCATGCCGGGCTTTACCCACATGCAGGTGGCCCAGCCGATCACCTTCGGCCACCACATGCTGGCGTATGTCGAAATGTTCGGCCGCGACGCCGAGCGCATGGCCGACTGCCGCAAGCGCGTCAACCGCCTGCCGCTGGGCGCCGCCGCGCTGGCCGGCACCACCTTCCCCATCGACCGCCTGCGCGTGGCAAAAACGCTGGGCTTTGACGACGTCTGCCACAACTCGCTCGACGCCGTCTCGGACCGCGATTTCGCCATCGAATTTTGCGCCGCCTCCGCCGTGCTGATGATGCACGTGTCGCGCATGGCCGAAGAACTGGTGATCTGGATGAGCCCACGCATCGGCTTCATCGACATCGCCGACCGCTTCTGCACCGGCTCGTCGATCATGCCGCAAAAGAAAAACCCGGACGTGCCGGAACTGGCGCGTGGCAAGACGGGCCGCGTCTACGGCCACCTGACTGGCCTGTTGACCCTGATGAAAGGCCAGCCGCTGGCCTACAACAAGGACAACCAGGAAGACAAGGAACCGCTGTTCGACACCGTCGACACCGTCATCGACACCCTGCGCATCTTCGCCGACATGGCTGGCGGCATCACGGTGAAACCGGAAGCGATGCGCGCGGCGGCCCTGCAGGGCTACGCCACGGCGACCGACCTGGCCGACTACCTGGTCAAAAAGGGCTTGCCGTTCCGCGACGCCCATGAAGCCGTGGCCCTGGCCGTGCGCGCCTGCGTCGACGCCGGCTGCGACCTGGCCGACCTGTCGCTGGAGCAGTTGCGCGCGTTTTCCCCGTTGACGGACGACGACGTGTTTGCCGTGCTGACCCTGGAAGGCTCCGTGGCCGCGCGCGACCACGTGGGCGGCACGGCGCCACGCCAGGTCCGCGCCGCGATCGCCCGCGTGCGTACACAGCTGGAAAAATAAGCAGCGACTACTCTGCCTGACGCCCCGCCGCAGCAATGTGGCGGGGCGTTTTTCATGGCTATGTCACCGTCAGGTGTGGAAACGCTCCCAGCGTTGCCTTCAATAATGTTTCTGGCGAACGGATGCGCCCGGCATCTAGTATCCAGCGCCAGCCCAGGTAGTTCGGCAGGTAGCGCGTCGCGACGCCGTGAAAGGGACCCAGCCATTGCCGCAGTCGGCTGTGATAGGCGTTGACGTTCTGCACATGGGCGGCACCCTGCACGCGGATGCCAGCGCGCAAGTTAACGGCCTGATGACTGATGCCCGATTCTCGAGCGAAGGCCCGGTAGGCGGCATGGCCGTCGGTGACCAGCAAGATGTCCTTGTCGATGACGGGCAACAGGCAATGATGCAGCTGCGCTTTCGTCAACGCTCCTTTACCCGTAACGAAATCGAGGGTTTGTCCTGTGCGGTCGCGCGCTACCAGGATGCAAACCTGTTCATTGGAAATGCCGCGCTCGTGGGCATGGCCGCCCCGGCAGCGGGCCGGACGCGTCAGATGCCGCGATCCCTTTTCCGATTCCAGCACATACAATTCGTCCGCTTCGGCAATACCATGCAGGCAATGGGGCCGGTCTGTCTTTGCCAGCGATAAAAAACGGTGACGCCAGCGGAACGTGGTGTTGCGGTGTACGCCCAGCTGTAACGCCGCCTTGCGCACAGAATCGGATGCCAGAAGGCAATCGGCGTAGTCGAGCCACAACGATTTATGCCGCAATCGGGCCAGCGGCGTACCGGTGAGCGCATTGAAGGTGCGGCCACATGGCACACAACGATAACGCTGCAGTCCGTGTGCATGACCGTGCCGGTGCGCATGATTGCTGTTGCAGGCGGGGCAGGCCAATCGCGGCTGGGCCACATTTTCCAGCAGCGCGACGGTCGCGTCGTGTAGCGCGCTGCCCCGCAGCAGGGCAATGCCTGCCTGTCGCTGGCGGCGGTTCAGGGCGGCGAACTGGGCGATAAAGGTTTTCCACTGGCTTGGCTGCATGGAAGGCTCCCGTTTGTCTGCGATGTACAGTCAGACAGCAGGGGCACAGGAAGATTCCTGGGACTTCCCCTACTTAGCGGGGACAGAGCCTTTCTCATTGCGCGACGATTTTCGACAGGACGGAAAAGGCGGCCCCCGTCTGCGACGCCTCCAGCAGCAAGGTCAGCTCCGTATAGGTGCAGATGATGTTGATCAGGTTGATGCGCTCCCAGGCCAGGCGCTTGAGGATGGCGTGATACACGCCCGGCGTATAGCAGGTTTCGGGCGCCAGGTGCAGGGTCACGGCCGTCACCCGTTCCAGGCGCGCCAGTTCCTGCTCGCCGCCAAAGACCTCGTCCACCAGCGCATGCAAACTGCGGCTGCAGATCACCATCACCTCGTTGACGCCGCGCGTGACGGTAATGAAAGTGCCGCGCTGGGGTGCGGCCAGCGCCAGCAACTGGCGCTGGCAATCATAGGTCTGGTCGGAATAGCGGTAGGTAAAAATCATCAACTCACTGCGCGTGGACAGTTCTCCCGCGCGGTGCGCCAGTACGATCTCGCCGCTTTTCTGCTGCGGCATCCGTTCGGCCAGGCGGCGCAGCGCCATCACCACGGCGGCCTGCCCCACCGGTTTCCATAAGTCGCTCTGCAATTGCGGCTGCAGCTGGCGCGCCAGTTCCGACAGGTTCAGCAAGCCGCGGCCCAATCCCTCGCTGAGAAAGGCCGATTCCATCACGATCTGTTCCACTTTGGTCGCTATCGAAAGCATAGTTCGTCAGGCCGGTGATTCCGGTGCACGCACCAGGAGCCGGCAACCCTTCCTGAAAAAAAGATGCACTGCGCCAGCGGCCACGCCGGGCGGCGCGGTCGGACTCACTGAAAAGCCCCCCTCGCGGGGGAAGAGCCGGCTGGCGGCGGCTAGGAAGGCGGATGCAGCATGAATGCCGCTCCAGAGGGGAAATGGCTGAAACCAACAGCAGAAAACAGAACTGACGTCATGTGAAACTCCCGATTTTTTTCCCGATGCGCTGTATCTGGACGCGGTCATTGCCGCGTGCGCTTTTTTTGTCGTCGCCTGGTCCACTGGGGACAATGCGAAGAGCTAGTGTAGATCGCAACATTTAGAAAATGCAACAGTGTTTTTCCAACAGAGCGCGCCATTAGGGGAAGTAGTCCAAAACAAAAGTTACAGCTTGTGGTAGATCAAACTTTCCGATGATGCAGCGTCGATAAATGTTCAATTCTTAACAAAAATTCGCCTGATGACCCATTTCTTGAATTTTTTGACATGGCGATCTCGACAAGTTTAGTGTCCCCCTACCCGGCGTCACGCCACCACAAAACGGCAGGCTATCCGCCTGCCAGGCACGCCGGGGTGGCCATCAGGCATCGCGGCCAGCTCATTCACCATTTCCTTAACCGATACCATGGAGCAGAAATGAATTTACGTTTGACGATAGTTGCCGCATCCATCGCCGCCCTGCCGCTGATGGCCACCACGGCGGACGCCGCCACGCCGCTGCCACAGACCCTGATGGCTGCCCCGGTGACCCTGGCCTCTCCACAAGAGAACGCCGGCCTGGTCAACAAGCTGGCCGCGCAGGCACGCAGCCGCGGCTTGAATACCGAGCATGGCTTTGCCGTCGGCGCCCAGCATCCGGGCGTCAGCGGCACGCGCGTGAGCCGCGTGCAGCACACCTACAAGGGCTTGCCCGTCTTCGGCTCCGAGACGGTCGTCGTCAGCAACAACGCCGGCGACATCGTCAGCGAATCCGTGTCGGACCGCGCTTCCGGCCTCGGTAGCGGCGGCGTCAATTCCGTCACCCGCAGCGCCACCACCGATATCGACACCACGCCGGCCGTCAGCGCCGCCGCCGCCATCGCCGCCGCCGTGAAAAGCATCGGCGTGCAGGCCGTCGACCACGTGCCGCCGCATGCGCAGCTGCTGATCTACCCCGTCATGAAAACCGTGCGCGTAGCCGGCGCCGAGAACAAGTCGGAAGCCGCGCTGAACGCCCTCGACGTGCAGGACGTGGTCGACCACTACGAGCTGGCCTACCTGGTGCAAACGCGCATGATCAGCGGTAGCAAACCGGTCTACTACGACACCGTCGTCAGCGCCAGGGATGGCCGCATCCTGCGTCAATGGAAAGCCCTGAAAACCGTGGCCGGCATCGGCAACAGCCAGTACAACGGCCAGGTACCGCTCAACACCACGCTCACGGGCAGCACCTACACCATGAAGGACCCGAGCCGCGGCACGGGCGGCAGCTTCGGCGGCATGGCCATCACGAACGCCAACCACGGCACCACCTCGGGCAGCGTGTACAGCAGCACCAGCAACACCTGGGGCGACGGCCAGCAATACATCAACGGCGGCAGCACCACCAACGCCAACGGCCAGACGGCGGCCGTGAACGCGATGTGGGGCCTGATGAACACCTACGACACGCACAAGAACGTGCTGGGCTGGTCCAGCCTGGATGGCAACAACACGGCCACCCACATCGCCGCCCACGTCAACACGGCCTACGACAACGCCTATTACGACAGCAGCTGCAAGTGCATGTACATCGGCGACGGCGGCAGCTCGTTCAACAACCTCGGCTCCATCGACGTGATCGGCCACGAAATGGGCCACGGCATCACGGACGCCACCTCGGGCCTGATCTACTCGCAAGAATCGGGCGGCTTGAACGAATCGAGCTCGGACATCGCCGGTGAAATGGTGGAAGCGTATGCGCGCGCCGGCGGCACGGGCACGACCATCCCCAACACGGGCAACGATTGGATGACGGGCAAGGAAATCGCCAAGAATGGCCAGCCGCTGCGCTGGCTGTACAAGCCAAGCAAGGATGGCAGCAGCCCGAATGCGTGGAGCAGCACCATCAAGAACCTCGACGTCCACTACAGCAGCGGCCCGAACAACCGCATGTTCTACTTCCTGTCGCAAGGTTCGAACTCCACGTCCAGCAGCGACTACTACAGCTCCTACCTGAACAAAAGCCCGCTGGCCATGACCGGTATCGGCAGCGACAAGGCTTACCGCATCTGGTTCAAGGCCGCCACCACCAAGTTCACCTCGTCGACCAACTACGCCGACGCGCGCAACAAAGTGCTGCAGGCAGCCGAGGAACTGTATGGCGTGGGCAGCGCCGAATCGATCGCCGTCAAGCGCGCGTATGCGGCCATCAACGTGGGCGCCGACGTCGATGAATCGACGACGGGCGGCGCGGTGACGATCACCAGCCAGCCAGCCAGCATCACCGTCGCACCGGGCGCCACCGCCTCGTTCGCCGTGGGCGCGGGCGGCGGCACGGCACCGTACACCTACAAGTGGTTCCGCAACGGCGCCGTGATCAGCGGCGCCACGTCGCCAGCCTACAGCTTCACGGCCGTGGCGGCCGACAGCGGCGCCGTGTTCAAGGCAACGGTGACGGATTCGTCCTCGCCTGCCGTGACGGCCACGTCGAACAACGCCACGCTGACGGTGGGTACGAGCAGCGCTACCGAGCGCGTGACGAACGGCGGATTCGAGTCCGGCGCCACGGGCTGGAGCGGCACCACGGGCGCCATCGGCACCTTCACGGGCCAAACCGCGTACGAAGGCACGAAGTACGCCTGGCTGGGCGGCAATGGCGCCACGGCCAGCGAATCGCTGACGCAAAGCGTGGCCATTCCGGCCGCGGCCACCTCGGCCAGCTTGAGCTTCGCGCTGCATATCGACACGGCTGAAACAGGCAATACCGTGTACGACAAGCTGGTCGTCACCGTGAAGAACAGCGCCGGCACGGTGCTGGGCACCCTGGCTTCGTACTCGAACGTGAACAAGGCGGCCGGCTACCAGATCCGCACCTTCGACCTGATCGCCTACAAGGGCCAGACCGTGCAGATCTCGTTTGCCGCCACCGAGGACGCATCGCTGCAAACCTCGTTCGTGATCGACAAGGTCAGCCTGGTTACCCAGTAAGCGGCTGAGGGCTGAACATGCGGGCAAGCCATCGATACAAGGCTTGCCCGCACGGCACGATTGATTTCCTGGCAATTCCAGTCTACCCTGAGGCAGTGATTGCCTCTTGCCTGCTGCCGGTACCCGCGACGAATTGAACTTTTTTTGGATTGTTCCTGACCGATGCCTACTTCGACCTTGTCCGCACGCGCTTTCCCCTTTTCACATCACCCCATTTTCACGCCCCAGGCCCTCGCCATGCTCGCCTGAGCCGACGATGCAGTTCCACCTCCAGGTGCAGGGCCCGGCGGGCAGCCAGGCGCTGGCCATCGACGCCGCCAGCGAGGCCGAGGCGATCCGCGCGGCCGTGCGCGGCGGCTGGCGCGTGCTGGCCGTCGACGCCGGCACCGCGCTGGACGCGGGCGCCGCGCTGCGTCCCGGCAAACAGGGCCTGCCCCTGCTGCAATTCAGCCAGGAGCTGCTGGCCCTGCTCGAAGCGGGCCTGAACCTGGGTGAGGCCATGGCCACCCTGCACAACAAGGAAACGCGCGCGGGCGCCAGGGCCACGCTGGCCGCCATCGTGCTGACCCTGCAGCAAGGGCAAAGCTTTTCCGACACCCTGGCCGATTTTCCCGACATCTTCCCCGACATTTACATCGCCACCGTGCATGCGGCCGAACGCTCGGGCAACCTGCCCGAGGCGCTGGCCCGCTTCGTCGCCTACCAGCTGCAGTTCGACGCCATCCGCAAAAAACTCATTTCCGCCGCCATCTACCCGTGCATGCTGCTCGTCGTCGGCGGCCTGGTGACCCTGTTCCTGCTCGGCTACGTGGTGCCAAAATTCAGCGTCGTCTACGAAAGTTCGGGCCGCGAGATTCCGTGGATGTCGCAAATGCTGCTCGGCTTTGGCCAGACCCTGGCCGCGCATCCACTGCTGTGCGCCGGCGCGCTGGCCGCCGTGGTGGCCGCCGTGGTGTTCGGCATCGCCAACCGCAGCATGCGCATGGCGCTGGTGCTGCGCCTCCTGCGCCTGCCCGTGCTGGCCGCGAAGGCGGCGGAATTTCGCCTGGCGCGCTTCTACCGTGCCCTCAGCCTGCTGCTGCACGCCGGCATCCCCCTGCACAAGGCGCTGGCCATGGTGGCGCCCATGCTGCTGCCGGCGCAGCAGGAGCAGCTGGCGCAGGCGCGTCGCGCGGTGCAGGAAGGCATGCCGTTTTCCACCGCGCTGGAACACGCCGGCATGGCCACGCCGGTGGCGCAATCGCTGCTGAAAGTGGGCGAGAACACGGGCCGCCTGGGCGACATGCTGGAACGCTCGGCCAAGTTCCACGACGAGGAATTCGCCCGCTGGGTGGACTGGGCATCGCGCCTGCTCGAACCGCTGTTGATGACCATCATCGGCGTCGTCATCGGCGGCGTGGTGGTGCTGATGTACATGCCGATCTTTGAACTGGCGGGGAGCTTATCGTGACGGTTTTTACCATGTGGTGCATGACATGAACGCGCGCGACGAAGAACGGGCCGTGCTCGATGCGGCCATGCTGCGCCGGGCCCACGCCAGCGCACTGGAACAGGGCCGCCCGCAAATGACCGTGCTGCAGGAAACGGCGGCCCTGCCGCCTGAAGTCTTTTTGCGCCAGCTGGCCGCCCTGTTCCGCTACCCGGCCTGGACGATGGCCGAACTGCAGGCGGCCTTGCCCGCCTTCGGCCTGCTGCCCTACACGGATTGCGCCCAGCGCGACTGCATGCTGCTGCAACCTGGCGTTCCCGGCGCGCCGCCCGTGCTCGTCATCGGCAACCCGTTTGCCGAAGACTTGCTGCAGTGGGCCGACTTCGCCTTGTCCACGCCCTTCACGGTGGCGCTGGCGCACCCGGACGACCTTGCCGCCTATCTGCTGCAGCAGGAAAGCGTGCAGCAGGCGATGCAGGAAATGCAGCATGGTGATGATGTACCGGGCCTGGACCAAAGCATCGAGGATATCTCGCTGATCCGCATCAGCGAGGACAGCAGCCCGGTGGTGAAACTGGTGAACTCCACCATCTACGACGCCCTGAAATTCCAGGCCAGCGACATTCACCTCGAATGCGACGTGGCCAGCCTGGTCATCAAATACCGCGTCGACGGCGTGCTGGTACAGGCGGGCCAGGTGCAGGGATTACAAATGGCCGAACAGATCATCTCGCGCATCAAGGTGATGGCCGATCTCGACATCGCCGAGCGCCGCATCCCGCAGGATGGCCGTTTCAAGGTGCGCGTGAAAGGGGCGGAGATCGATTTCCGTGTCTCCATCATGCCCAATATCTTTGGCGAAGATGCCGTGCTGCGCCTGCTGGACCGGCGCGCGCTGACGGAGGCGGCGCAGGCGCTGCGCCTGGAAAGCCTGGGCCTGAACGAGGACGCCATTGAGCAGATCCGACGCCTGGCCGCCAAGCCACACGGCATGCTGCTGGTGACGGGGCCCACGGGTTCCGGCAAGACCACCACCCTGTACGCGGCCATCACGGAAATCAATACGGGGCGCGACAAGATCGTCACCATCGAAGACCCTGTCGAATACCGCTTGCCGCGCGTGCTGCAGATCCCCGTCAACGAAAAGAAGGGACTGACGTTCGCGCGCGGCCTGCGCTCCATCCTGCGCCACGATCCCGACAAAATCATGATCGGCGAAATCCGCGACGATGAAACGGCGCAGATCGCCGTGCAGGCCGCGCTCACGGGCCACCTGGTGTTTACCACCGTGCACGCGAATAACGTCTTCGACGTGGTCGGGCGCTTCCTGCACATGGGCGTCGACGCCTACAGCTTTGCGGCGGCCCTGAACGGCATCGTGGCGCAGCGCCTGCTGCGCCTCAATTGCGCCCACTGCGCCATCGACGCCAGCGCCGAGGTGCTGGCCGATGCGCAGCAATTGCGCGACAGCGGCCTGGCCCTGCACCAGGTGCAGGACTGGCAATTCATGGCCGGCAAGGGCTGCGGCCATTGCCGCGGCACCGGCTACAAGGGCCGCAAGGCCGTCGCCGAAGTGCTGATGCTCAGCGACGCGATGCGCGAAATGATCTGCACGCGCGCGCCCCTGAGCCAGATGAAGGAAGAAGCGGCGCGCAACGGTTTCCGCCTGGCGCGCGAAGCTGGCCTGGACCTGGTGCGGCGCGGCGAAACCACTTTAGCGGAGCTCAATCGTGTCACTTATTGAACGCCTTACCCGCACCACCGTCTGCCTGCACCTGGCGCCGCACGGATTGCACGGCGTGCTGCGCCGCGCCGGCCGTCCCGTGCCCGACAGCGCCTTCCACCTGCCCATTGCGAACCCCGACGCCAGTTGGGAAGTGGCGCTGGCCGCCCTGCGCGGCTGGCTCGAACAGGATGGCGGCAAAAAACTGCCGCTGGCCGTCAGCCTGGCCAGCCGCTGGTGCGCCATGCTGATGGTGCCGTGGAGCGGCGCCCTGCTCGATGCGGCCAGCGCCCAGCGCTTCCTGCACAGCCAGTTCGCCGCCGTCTACGGCGATGGCGCGCGCGCCTGGCGCCTGGCCGCCGACGACGTGCCCTATGGCAAGCCGCGCCTGGCCTGCGGCATCGATGCGGCCATGCTGCAAGGCGTGCAGGATGCGGCGGCCGCGCATGGCCGGCGCTGCCTGTCCATCGAACCCATTGTCGGACCGGCCTGGCGCAGCATCGCCGGCGGCAAACCTGCCGCCTTCGCCCTGCTGGAAGCGGGACGGCTGCTGCTGGCAACGGCGAGCGGCGGGCGCATCACGGCCCTGCACAGCCAGTCCTGCACCACGGACTGGGGCGATGAACTGGACCGGGCTTGGCAGCGCTGGAACTTGCGTGCGCCACAGCTGGACGCCATCGACCAGGTGGCGCTGATCGACTTGAGCGGCGTGCCGCAAACGAACGTGCCGGAACGCTTCGTGCCCGTCGCCGTGGCCAGCGGCGCCCACCTGATGCGGGAGGCCGCATGGGCCTGAGCCGCCTGGAGTTCCTGCCGCCTGGAGCGGCGCAACCCTTCAAGGGCTGGCGCCTGGCCCTGTGCCTGGCGGGCGGCTTGATGCTGCTGCCGGCCGCCGTGTACTGGCTGGTGCAGACGCAGGAAACGCGGCGCCTGGAAGCGCAACTGGCACAGCTGCAGCCCGCGCGTCCCGAGCGCGCGCCCCTCTCGGCGAGCCAGCAGCGCGAACGCGACCTCGAACTGAAACAGGTGGCTGCCGCCGTGCGCCAGCTTAACCTGCCCGTCACGCGCCTGGTCAGGACGGTGCAGGCGCCGCGCGACGTGCGCGTGGCCCTGCTGGGGCTGGACCTGAACGCGCAGCAGGGACAGGATGGCGCCAGCGTCCTGAAGATCGCCGCCGAAGCGGAAACGCCGCAGGACATGCTCAATTACCTGGCCTTCCTGAACCAGCAACCGATGTTCAGCTCCGTGTACTTGCTCAAGCACGAGATGAACGCGAACACTCCCGAACACCCTTACCGTTTTCAGCTGGAGGCGCAATGGCGGCAATAAAACCCGTATTCAAAGCCGGCACGCCCGTGGCCCGTCCACGCCTGCAGCTGCGCATGCCGCCGCGCCTGGCGTGGGAAGCGCAGCGGCTGGGGCGCACCCTGGGCTGGCCTTGTACCCTCGGCGCGGCCTGCCTGGCGCTGGCCGCTTTCGCCATGCAGCAGGGCGATGCGCTGGCAGAACGCCAGCGGCAACTGGCGGCGCAACTGGCCTCGGCGGCCAGACAATCGGCACTGCCGCAGGCAACAATCACGCTCGATGCGGATGCCGACAGCCTGGCCGCCTTTCACGCCTACCTGCCCGCGCATGACAGCATTCCCGACCAGTTGAAAGCTTTGCTGGAAGTGGCGCAAAAGAGCGGCGTCACCCTGGCCAAGGCCGACTACAAGCCGCAGGAAGACGGCAATACGGCCTTCCTGCGCTACCAGATCACCCTGCCCGTGAAAGCCGAATACGCGCAGCTGCAAACCTTTATCGTCGACGCCCTGCAGGCGCTGCCCACCCTGACCCTGGACTCCGTGCTCTTCAAGCGCGAGCAAATCGAGGCGGGCGAGATCGACGCGCGCATCCAGTTCATCCTGCTGGTGAAAAAAGCGGAGGTGCGCCGATGAAAAAAGCCGTATTGGCAGGCGCCGCCGTGGCGACCTTGCTGGCCGCCCTGTTCGCCCCCGAGGATGAAGGCAGCATCGTGGGACCGGCAACGGCCACCACGCGCCAGGTGGAGCGGGTGGCGGTCGCGCCGCTCGCTGCAGTCGCCGCGCCGCCAACCCATCGCGCGCTGGCCATCGAACCGCGCCGGGCGCTGGAAGACGAGGAAGCGGCCACCCTGTTCGCCAAGCAAAGCTGGCAACCGGAGACGCCGAAAAAAATCATGCTCGACCAGCAGGCGGCGCAGGCCGCGCTGCCCGCAGCCCGCGTGGATGCGAACGCGCCGCCACCGCTGCCCTTTCAATTCCTCGGCCGCTTCGTCGACGAAGGCAAGGCGGCCTACTTCCTGCAGGCGGGTGAACGCAACGTGGTGGCGCGCCCAGGCGACACGCTCGAAGAGCGCTACCGCTTCGACGGCGTGGTGCAGGGTTCTCTGCAATTTACCTATCTGCCGCTCAACCTGAAACAGACACTCGCCGTAGGGGATCTCAATTGAAACGATGCGCCGCACGTATGTCTCGTAATCTCATCACCCTGCTGCCTGTGCTGTCCCTGCTGGCCGCCTGCGCCGGCAACCAGGCCTACAACGATGGCCAGGCCATGCTGGGCGCGGGCCGCACGGAACAGGGCCTGGCCCTGCTGGAACAGGCGGCGCAAGCCGAGCCGACCAACGCCAAGTACCGCATCGCCGTCACGAATGGCAGGATGCGCGCGCTGAACAAGCTGAATGGCGCTGCGGAAGCGCTGCGCCAGCAGGGCAAGCTGCCCGAAGCGCAGGCGCTGTACCAGCAGGCCTTGGCGCTGGACACCAGCAACGACGTGGCGCAGCGGGGCATGGCCGGCGTGGCGCAGGATGAACGGCACCGCAAGCTGGTGCAGGAAGCGCAGGCCAGCTACCAGCGCGGCGGCGAGGCGAATATCGCGCAAGCGCAGGAAGCCTTGCGCCAGGTGCTGCAGGAGCGCCCCGCACAGCGCGAGGCGCTGGCCCTGAAAAGCCGCATCGGCGAAACGCAATCGAAAAGCCTGCCGGCCGGCGGCAAGCTGGCGGCCGCCTACCGCAAACCCGTGACCCTCGAATTTCGCGACGCGCCGCTGCGTTCCGTGTTCGACTTCATCAGCAAGGTCTCGGGCCTGAACTTCGTCTTCGACAAGGAAGTCGATCCCGCGCTGCGCGCCACGATCTCCGTGCGCGACACCAGCATCGAAGAGGCGATCGCCATGCTGCTGGGCGCCAACCAGCTGGAGCAAAGCGTCACCAGCGACAAATCGATCACGATCTATCCGAACACACCGCAAAAGGTGAAGGATTACCAGCAGCTCGTCGTGCGCACTTTTTTTCTGGCCAATGCCGACGTCAAGACGGTGGCGTTTTCCATCAAGACCCTGCTCAAGGCCAAGGACGTCGTCACGGATGAACGCCTGGGCATCATCATGCTGCGCGATACGCCGGAAATGGTGCGCATGGCCGAGCGCATCATCAACGTGCAAGACCTGGCCGATCCGGAAGTGATGCTGGAAGTCGAGGTGCTGGAAGTCAAGCGCACGCGCCTGATGGAGCTGGGCGTGCGCTGGCCGGACCAGGCCAGCCTGACACTGGCCGGTGCTGCAGGTATTACGGGCGGCCTTGGCGGCCTGAAGGTGGCGGACCTGCACCGCATCAATGGCGACAATATCAACCTGGGTATCGGCGGCGTCACCCTGAACGCCAACAAGACGGACAGCGACAGCAATATCCTGGCCAATCCGCGCATCCGCGTGCGCAACAAGGAAAAAGCCAAGATCCTCATCGGCGACCGCGTGCCCGTCATCACCGTCACGACGAATAACGGCGTCAGTTCCGACAGCGTCAACTACATCGACGTGGGCCTGAAACTCGACGTGGAACCGAACGTCTACCTGGACGACGAAGTGGCCATCAAGATCAACCTGGAAGTGTCAAACGTCGTCAAGGAAGTGATCAGCAAGACGGGCACGCAGGCTTACCAGATCGGCACGCGCAGCGCCTCGACGGTCCTGCGCCTGAAGGATGGCGAGACGCAGGTGCTGGCTGGCCTGATCAGCGACGAAGACCGGGGCACGGCCAACAAGGTGCCGGGCGTGGGCGAACTGCCCGTGCTGAACCGTTTGTTCGGCAGCCAGAAGGACGACGCCATGCGCAGCGAGATCGTGCTGTCGATCACACCGCGCCTGCTGCGCAGCATCCGCCGTCCGGACCTGACGACAGCCGAATTCAACTCGGGCACCGAGGCCTCCGTGGGTGGCCGCGCCAGCGTGGGCGGCTCCCCCGAGGTCATCGCCGCGCCGGAGCAATCCGCGCCGCGCAGCGGCTCGCCCATGACGGGCGGCGACGAAGCACCCGCCGCCGGCGAAAAATCAGGCAAGGGTGGCCAGTGAGGTGGCCAGTGAAACCAAGGGGATTTACCTTCATCGAGCTGATGATCACCCTGGCCATCATGGCGACCCTGGCCACGGTGGCCGTGCCGATGGCGCAGGTGGCCTTGCAACGGTCCAAGGAACAGCAATTGCGCAGCGCCCTGATCGAAATGCGCGAAGCGATCGACGCCTACAAGCGCGCTTCGGACAATGGCCGCATCAAGCTGTCGCTGGGCGCATCCGGCTATCCGAAAAAACTCGAGGAACTGGTCGAGGGCGTGCCCGACCAGCGCAGCCCGTCCAAGCAAAACATCTATTTCCTTCGCCGCCTGCCGCGCGACCCGTTCCAGCCCAGGGAAGAAGGCAGCGCCGCCGACAGCTGGAGCAAGCGCGCCTATGCCTCGCCGCCCGACAATCCCAGCGAAGGCGAGGACGTGTTCGATGTCGCCTCGCGCTCGACCAAGGTGGGCCTGAACGGCGTGCCGCTCAATCAATGGTGAACCCGATGCCAGCCTCTTCTCCTCGCCGCGGCTTTACCCTGGTCGAACTGCTGGTGGTGCTGGCGATCATCTCGCTGCTGCTGACGATCGCCATTCCCCGCTATTTCGGCTCGGTGGAAAAATCGAAGGAAGTCGCCCTGAAGGAAAACCTGCAGGTGCTCAGGAGCGGCCTCGATAAATACTATGCCGACAAGGGCGAGTATCCGGCCGCGCTGTCCGACCTGGTGACCCACCATTATTTCCGCAGCGTGCCGCTGGACCCCGTCACCGAGTCCGCCGCCACCTGGCAGCTGATCCCTTCGCCGAATGGCGAGATCGGCGGCGTGGCCGACGTGCGCAGCGGCGCCAAGGGCAAGACGCGCGAGGGCATCCCCTTTGAGCAGCTCTGATTTTCGACGCCGCGCACGGGGCTTCGCGTATATCTGGACCCTGATGCTGGTCGCCTTCATGGGCGTGGGCCTGGTGCTGGCCAGCGAATTGCATGCCACGGCCGCGCGGCGCGACAAGGAGCGCGAGCTGCTGTTCATCGGCCATGAATTTCGCAATGCGCTGGGCCGCTACTACGACAGCACGCCGGGCGACGGGCGGCCCCGCTATCCATTGACCCTGCAGGAATTGCTGCGCGACCCGCGTTTCGCCAACGCCCGGCGGCACTTGCGCCGCCTGTATGCGGATCCCGTCACGGGCAAGGCGGAATGGGGGGTGCTGCGTCAGGAGGGACGCATCGTCGGCATCCATTCGCTGTCGCCGCAGCTGCCCATCAAGCAGGACAATTTTCTCGATGAAGACGCCAGCCTGCGCCGCAAGCAGCGCTATGCGGACTGGCACTTCACCTATCCGCACGATCTGGTGCTGGCCCCGCCCGACGCGGCCGGCGGCGCGCCCGGGCTCAAGCCGAAAGGCGCGAACTGATATCATGCCCGCATTCCATATTCAGCATCGAACAAAGGAGCAGGCATGAGCATAGGTGGCACTTCCATCGAACAGGCATTGGCATCGCTGTCGGACATGACGGGCGGCATGGTCGCCATCGGCAAGGACGAACATGCGCAACGGATCGCCAGGGCGCAAGCGTTCATGCGCCAGCAGGGCATCGCCGCCATCTACCTGAACGCGGGCGCCAACCTCACCTATTTCACGGGCACCAAATGGTATGCCAGCGAACGCATGGTGGGCGCCATCCTGCCGGCCAATGGCGAGATCGAATACATCGCCCCCGCGTTCGAGGAAAGCACCTTGCAAGGCTTCATGCTCATCGAAGGCAAGGTCAATTGCTGGGAAGAGCATGAAAGCCCGTACCAGCTGTTCGTCGACGTGCTGGCGCGCATGGGGATCGCCCAGGATGCGGCTGCGCCGCCGCGCGTGGGCATCTGCGAAAGCGCCGCCTACTTCATCTACGACGGCATCAAACCGCTGGCCCCCGGTTATGCGCTGGAAAACGCGCGCGCCGTCACCGCGTACTGCCGCAGCCGCAAGTCGCAGGCGGAAATCGCCCTGATGCAGCGCGTGATGGACATGACACTGGCCGTGCACGTGGCCACGGCCAGCATGCTGGTCGAAGGCATCACGACGGTGGAAGTGGAAGAATTCATTCAGCGCGCGCACCGCAAGGTAGGGGCGCCCCGCTCGTATTTCTGCATCGTGCTGTTCGGCGAGGCGACGGCCTATCCGCATGGCGTCAATTACGTGCAAACCCTGAAGGCGGGCGACACGGTGCTGATCGACACGGGTTGCCAGGTGATGAACTACATCTCCGACATCACGCGCACCTATGTGTTTGGCGCCATCAGCGAACGCCAGCGCAGCGTGTGGAACAGCGAAAAGGCTGCGCAGGCCGCCGCGTTCGCGGCCGCGCAGCTGGGCGTGCCCTGCGGCGACGTGGACCGTGCCGCGCGCGTCTCGCTGGAAGCCGACGGCTTTGGCCCCGGCTACAAATTACCAGGCCTGCCGCACCGCACGGGCCACGGCATCGGTCTCGATATCCACGAGTGGCCTTACCTGGTGGGCAATGACACGACGCCGCTCGACGTGGGCATGTGCTTCTCGAACGAGCCGATGATCTGCATCCCCGGCGAATTCGGCATCCGCCACGAAGACCATTTTTACATGACGGCAGACGGTCCGCGCTGGTTCACGCAGCCGGCGCACAGCATCGACGATCCGTTCGGGCTGCGGGCGTAGCGTGACGCCCTTGTGTTGGATTACGCTGCGCTAATCCAACCTACGCACACACCAATGTCAGGTAGGTCGGATTAGCGCCTTGCGCGTAATCCGACATCACCGCAACGCCAGGTAAGCCGCAGGAGCGCCCTGCGCCAGCTTGAACACGGCCAGCGCCGTGCCCAGTTGCACGGCTTGCTCCTGCAGCGATTCGGCGGCCGCCGACGCTTCTTCCACCAGCGCGGAATTTTGCTGCGTCATCTGGTCCATGCTGCCGATGGCCACGCCGATATCGCCGATGCCGGCACTTTGCGCCTGGCTCGCCGCGCTGATCTCGGCCATGATGTCGGCCACCTTTTTCACGGAGTCGACGATCTGGCCCATGGTCAGCCCCGCCTCGTCGACCAGCTTCGAACCCACGTTGACCTTGGCCACCGAATCGCCGATCAATTGCTTGATTTCGCGCGCCGCAGCCGCGCTGCGCTGCGCCAGGTTGCGCACTTCGGACGCCACCACGGCAAAGCCCCGTCCCTGTTCACCGGCGCGAGCCGCTTCCACGGCCGCATTCAAGGCCAGGATATTCGTCTGGAAGGCGATGCCGTCGATGACGCCGATGATGTCGACGATGCGTTTTGATGAATCGTTGATCTCGCCCATGGTGGTAACCACCTGGCTGACCACTTGCCCGCCCTTCACGGCAACCGACGATGCCGACACCACCAGTTCGTGCGCCTGGCCCGCGTTGGCGGCGTTGTCGCGCACGGTGGAGGTCAGGCTGTCCATGCTGCGCGCCGTCTGATCCAGGCTGCCCGCCTGCGATTCCGTGCGCGCGGCCAGGTCCGCATTGCCCTGGGCGATTTCGGCGCTGGCCACCTGGATGGTTTCAGCCGACGCCTTGATTCCGGACACCATGCCGGCCAGCCGGCCGCGCATCTCTTTCAATGCCGCCAGCAGGCTGGCCTGGTCGCCCGCCTCGGTGGCGATCTCCATCGAGAGGTCGCCATCGGCCACGGCGCGCGCGATCTGGCGCGCGTATTCGGGTTCGCCACCGAGCTGCTGCCAGATGGCGCGCACGACGAAATGCGACACGGCCACCAGGCAGACGATGACGGCCAGCGCCACGGCGATGCTGGTATTGAGCGCATTGCGCACATTGGCCGCGCTGCGTTCGATACCCTGCTTGAACTGCAATTGCGCCTGTTCGTTGGTCTTGGCCAGGTCCGTGTTGAGCACCGCCAGCGCGCCCTGCATGCGCGCCACGGTCGCTTGCGGGTCGCCCTCTTCCATTTCCAGCATGATGCGCGCCGCGCTCAGGGCCGGCGCATAGTAGGCATCGAATTCCCTGGCCAGCCGCTGGCCCTGCTCGCGCTGGCCGGGGATCGCCGCGAAGGCGGTCAGTTTTTCGCGCAGCTTGACTGCCTGGCCGCCAACTTGCGCAATGCGCTCCTTGTCGCCTTCGCTGACGGCGTCGCGCAGGGCGTCGCCGACGGCCGCCACGTCCAGGGTCAGCGACTTGGCCATGTCGAGCACGGGATAGTCGGCGCTTTCCGTCGCGTGGATGGAATTGAGCGTGGCCGTGGACAGATAGGCGCTGACGGCAAGCCCCAGCCCGAAAATCACGGCCGAGACGACAGGCAGCGCCCATATCTTGCGTTTGATGCTCATTGCTGTCTCCTGATGTATGTGTACCGGGCCGTCGCATGGCGCGCGGCCCGGGCCGGCTTTATGGCGCCGTCAGCACCACTTTGACGCTGGCGTCGACGGCACTTTTTTCGATATAGCCGATGGCTTTCGGATCGGCGGCCACGGCCTTCTTCACGTCGGCGCTATTGGCCACTTCCTTCGGCAAGGTCGCCTTGCCCGTGAAGACCAGTTTGGACCACAGGGCCTTCGCCTGCGACGGCTCCTTGTCCGTCACCTTCTTGTAGAACTCGGCGCGCACGGGAGCGCTTTCCGGCTGGTCGATCGGCGTCATGGCCGTCGATTTACCGAGGAAAAACTGCGCCACCTGTTCATTCGTCATGGCGCCGGCGGCGCTCTTCGGATTGACCACCACGACCACTTCGGCCATGGTGGGAACAGCGGTCGACAAGGCCAGCAAGGCAGCCACATTCAAAATCAATGGTTTCATGCGGCGCTCCTTAGAAAACGAAATCGATGGCGGCGGCAGCCACCGTGACGGGGCCATGGAAACCCGGCTTGGCTTGCACGAACAGGCCAGGGCCGTTCTTCGGCTTGATGCGGTCGATCTGCACTTTCAGCGCGGCCGAACGGTGGAAGTCCCAGCGCACGCCGATGCTGTCCGTCGATTGCTCGAGCTGGTTGCGCGCATAAGCGAGCGTGTCGACGCCCGCCGACAGGGCGCGCAGGGTCGGCGTGCAGGCGGCCGGATAGCCGGCCGGGCAGGATGCAGGCACCGTGTTGTTCACGCGGCCATCGGCCTTCAGGCTGGCGTGGCTGTAGTACGGCAAAAAGGCGCCGATGCGGTAGCCGCCCATCATGTACCACGATGTGCTGTCGCTGACATAGCTGTCCGTCTTGCGCTTCGCATATTCCGACTGCAGCAGCACATTGTTCCAGTCCAGGCCCAGGCCCACGGACGTGAACGACGCCTTCTTGTCCTTGACTTCCAGCGCATCGGCCAGAGCGCCCAGCTGGGCGATCCTGTAGCCGCTGCCGGCCGCGCGCAAGCTGCCCATCAAGGTATTCAGGCTGGGCGAATCGTTGATCGTCAGCCTGGTCTCGGCACGGCCGAAGCGCACGGTGACGGGGCCATGCTCGGCCACCACGTTGAGGGCGACGATGGACTTGCCTTCCACCTGCACGGTCGAAGCGGGACCCGTGGCCAGGGTGGCCTTGGTGCGTCCCAGTGCCAGCTGCGTGGTGATGCTGGTGTCGCCCGCGCTGAACTGGTAAGTGCCGTCGATGCCGTCGATGCTGTTGAGGGGAACCTGCGAATACATTTCGCCGGGCGGGCGCAGCATGGTGTTGGCATAGCCGACGTTGCGGTAATCGGAAATCATGAAGACGGGCAGGCCCATGCGGCCAACGCGCACGCTGAAGCTGTCCGATACCTTGGCCTTGGCGAAGGCCCACGCCAGTTCGGCGCCGAAATCGTCCTCGCCATCCTTGCGCGCCAGGCCCTGCACGGTGGCCGACAGCCACGGATTGACGGTGACATTGGCTTGCAGTCCCAGGTTGGAATCGACACCCGTGCGGGCTGTCTTGCTGGCGCCAGCCGCCTGGTTCGGGCGCGCGAACTGGGCGTTGTCGGTATCGGCCATGGTCAGGGCGGCCGTGCCGTAACCGCTGATCTTGACGGCGGGGCCAATGGCCTCTTCGGCGTAGGCATGGCTGATGGCCAGGGGCATGGCCAGCAGGAAAATCAGGACGTGTTTATTCATAGTAATTAAATACCCGTAGCGGTGAACGTGGAATGGGACTCGCGGTCGATGGCTCACCGGCCGTAAAGGGCCGGGTCCGTTTTTTTCGCGCCGCCATCGCGTCGAGGAGCGTGCATGACGGCGTGACCAGTGAGTAAAACCATGCTACAGAGAAAAGGTTTTACGTTGGAAAGTTTTCTTGAGGCAATGAGTGAATTCGCCCCTTTTCACGAAAAAAGCACGCGTTCTAGAGGGGTTTATCTAAATAGCACGCCGTGCAAAACCACACTTTCGCTATATTTTTCATACACTTATGGATAATTCAAGACGAAAAGAAATCGAATAAAAAAAGCGCCGCCCGCGCGAAGATCGCGGGCGGCGCCGGCCGATGCGGTGCTACAGCAATGCTTATTCGCGCTTCGACACCAGGGTCAGGATGTCGTAGCTGGCCACCAGTTCCTCGTTCTGATTCGTCACCTGCACGTCCCACGCGACCACGCCCTGGCCCACGCCAAACACGTCCTTGCGGTTGCGGTCGACCTTGCGCTTGCACGTCAGGCGCGCACGGATGGTGTCGCCGATGGCAACGGGGGCGACGAAGCGCAGGTTGTCCAGGCCATAGTTGGCCAGCACGGGACCGACGCCGGGCGAGACGAACAGGCCGGCGGCGGCCGACAGCACGAAGTAGCCGTGGGCGATACGCTTGCCGAACTGCGATTCCTTGGCCGCGATTTCGTCGAAGTGCATGTAGAAGAAGTCGCCCGAGATGCCGCCGAAGGCGACGATGTCCGCCTCGCTGACGGTGCGGCGGTGCGTCAGCAGCGAGTCGCCCGTCTTCAAATCCTCGAAGTGCTTACGGAACGGGTGGATCGGGCTTTCATTGACGTCCGCGCCGCGCACGTATTCGCCGGTGATGGCCGCCAGCATGGTCGGCGAGCCTTGCACGGCCGCCCGTTGCAGGTAATGGCGCACGGCGCGCACGCCGCCCAGCTCTTCGCCGCCGCCCGCGCGGCCAGGGCCGCCGTGCTTCAGCTGCGGCAACGGCGAGCCATGGCCCGTCGAATCGACGGACGCGACGCGCTCGAGCACGTGCACGCGGCCATGCGTGGCCGCCACTTGCGGCACCACGCGCGCGGCGATCTTCGGATCGCGCGTCACCAGGGTGCTCACCAAGCTACCCTTGCCGCGCGCGGCCAGGGCCAGCGCTTCATCGATATCGTGGTAGCCCATCATGGTGCTGACGGGGCCAAACGCTTCCACGTCATGCACGGCGTCATTGCCGAAGGCGTCGCGGCACAGCAGCAAGGTCGGCGAGAAGAAGCTGCCATCCAGGGCGCCATCACCGAGGGGACTAAAACCGTCGGCCGCGCCGAACACTACCTCGTTACCCTGCGACAGGGTGGCGACACGTTCCGCCACGTCGTTCTGCTGCTCTTTCGATGCCAGCGCGCCCATGCGCACGCCTTCGATGGACGGGTCGCCCACCACCACCTTGGCCAGGCGCTCGCGCAGGCGCGTGCCGACGGCGTCCATCAGGTGCTCGGGCACGATGATGCGGCGAATCGCCGTGCACTTCTGGCCCGACTTGCCCGTCATCTCGCGCACGACTTCCTTGACGAAGAGGTCGAATTCCACGTCGTCCGGCGTGACGTCCGGCGCCAGGATGGCGCAGTTGAGGGAATCGGCTTCGCCGTTGAAGGGCACGGACTGGGCAATCAGGTTCGGGTTCGTGCGCAGCTTGGCGGCCGTGGCGGCCGATCCCGTGAAGGTGACGAAATCCTGGCCATTCAGGCGGTCCAGCAAGTCGCCCGTGGAACCGATCACCAGCTGCAAGCTGCCGGCCGGCAGCAAACCCGATTCATGCATCATGCGCACGACGGCTTGCGTCAGGTAGCTCGTCGCCGTGGCCGGCTTGGCGATGCAGGGCATGGCTGCCAGGAAGCTGGGCGCGAATTTTTCCAGCAAGCCCCAGATGGGAAAGTTAAAGGCATTGATGTGCACGGCCAGGCCGCCGCGCGGCACCAGGATGTGCGTGCCGGCGAAGCCGCCTTTTTTACCGAGCGCGATGGCCGGGCCTTCGTGCAGCACGTTCGACGATGGCAGCTCGTTGCTGCCCATGCTGGCGTAGGCGAACAGGGTGCCCGTGCCGCCTTCGATGTCGACCCAGCTGTCGGCGCGCGTGGCGCCCGACAAATGCGAAATCGCATACAGCTCTTCCTTGCGCTCGACCAGGTACAAGGCCAGCGCCTTCAGGCGCGCGGCGCGCTGCTGGAAATCGAGCTCCATCAGGCCCGGCACGCCCGTATTGCGCGCATACGTGACGGCTTCGTCGAAGTCGATCTTTTCCGCATGCGTGTGATAGATGACGCGGTTGTTCAAGGCGCTGTGCAGGGGCACGGCGGCGCTTTCGCCCAGCCAGCGGCCGGCGATCAGGCTTTGCAGGGTGGATATTTGAGCCATTTTTTTCTCCATAAATGATGTTGGCGGTGGCGTCGGATTACGCGGGGCTTGGCCCCGCTAATCCGACCTACGCCCATATTGCTTATTGCGCGGCGGCGTTCTTGTGCAAATGCAGCGGCAAGGCCGATTCGAAATTCAGGCGCTGGCGGTTCGCCTCGACTTCCGTCAGGGCTTCCACTTCGCGCATCGTCTGCATCGAGCGCACGGCCAGTTCGTGGTACTGGCCCGTGCCCGAGCTTTTCCATTTGATTTCATCGTCGGTCAGCGCGCGGATGATCTTGGCGGGCGTGCCCACCACCATGCTGCGCGGCGCGACGATCATGCCCGCCTTGACGAAACTCATGGCCGCGACGATGGATTCCTCGCCGATGACGGCGTTATCCATCACCACGGCATTCATGCCGACGAGCGCATTACGGCCGATGCGGCAGCCGTGCAGCACGGCGCCATGGCCGATATGGCCGTCGACTTCGACCACCGTGTCGCAGCCGGGGAAGCCGTGCATGACGCAGGTATCCTGCAGGTTGGCGCCCTCTTCCAGGATCAATCGGCCGAAGTCGCCGCGGATCGAGGCCAGCGGACCGATATAGCAGCGCGGGCCGACGATCACGTCGCCAATCAGCACTGCCGACGGGTGCACATAGGCGCTGGGGTGGACGACGGGGGTGACGCCGTTGATTTCGTAGACTTTGACCATAAAAACTCCTATTCATCTGCGCGCCATGCACGCTATTACTAGACGCAGCGGAAAACTGGGGTCAGACCCGGCGGGTCTGACCCCGGCCCTCCGCTGCCGCCTTTACATCCCCAAATACGCGCTCTGTACCTGCTCGTTATGCAGCAATTCGGGACCCGGACCGGACAAGGTGATCGCACCCGTCTCGATCACGTAACCGACATCGGCAATCGACAGGGCCGCATGCGCGTTCTGTTCGACGAGGAAGATGGTGATGCCCTGGTCGCGCAGGTCGGCCACGATGCGGAAGATCTCCGCGATCAGCAAGGGCGCCAGGCCCATGCTCGGTTCATCAAGCAGCAGCAGTTGCGGACGGCCCATCAGCGCGCGCGCCATGGCAAGCATCTGCTGCTGTCCGCCAGATAAGGTCCCGGCCAGCAGCAAGCGCTTTTCCTTCAGGATCGGGAACAGGCCGTACATGCGCTCCATGTCGCCCGCCACGTCCTGTGCGGGACGTGTAAACGCGCCCAGGCGCAGATTGTCTTCTACCGTCATGGGGCCGAACACTTGCCGCCCTTCCGGCACCTGGCAAATGCCGCTGCGCACGCGCTTGTCGGCGCTCATGCGGCTGACGTCCTGGCCGGCGAAGGCAATGCTGCCGGCGCTGATCGGCTGCACGCCGGAGATGGCGCGCAGCAGGGTCGTCTTGCCGGCGCCATTCGCGCCCACCAGCGCCACCAGCTGGCCCTGGCGCACCTGCAAGTCGATGCCGTGCAGGGCCTGGATGCGGCCGTAATGGCTGGTCAATCCCTGGATGTCGAGCACCAGCGGTGTCTGAGGTTTGTCCATCTTCATCATGCCGCCACTCCCAGATACGCCGCCACCACGTCAGGGTTCGCGCGCACTTCGGCGGCGGTCCCTTCGGCCAGCTTCTTGCCATAGTCGAGCACCAGGATATGGTCCGACAGATTCATCACCAGCTTCATGTCATGCTCGACCAGCACCACCGTCACGCCCGATTGCGCCACCTTGCGGATCAAGGTTTCGATCTCGCCTGTCTCCGTGTGGTTCAAGCCCGCCGCCGGTTCATCGAGCAGCAGCACTTTCGGCTTGGCCGCCAGCGCGCGGGCGATTTCCAGGCGTTTCAAGGCGCCATACGACATCTGCCCCGCCTCGTCATCGATATGCCGGCCCACGCCGACAAACTCCATCAGGCCCGCCGCCTCGTCGCGGCAGGCCGCATCCGCGCGGCGCACGGACGGCAAGCGCAGCATGGAGGCGAACAGGTTCTGGTTCAGGCGCAGATGGGCGCCCACCATCACGTTATCGATGGCCGTCATGTTCATGCACACTTGCAGATTCTGGAAGGTGCGGCTCATGCCGCGCCGCGCCAACGCATCGGGCGACATGGCGGCCACGTTCTCGCCATTGAGCAGGATCTCGCCCTTGCTCGGCGTGTACACGCCGGTGATCAGGTTGAACAGGGTCGTCTTGCCGGCGCCGTTCGGTCCGATCACGGAATGGATATTGCCTTCCTTGACGGTAAAACTGACATCCTGCACCGCATGCACGCCGCCGAAGCTCTTGCTCAGATTGTTAATCGTCAGCATCTCACACCTCCTGCGCAGATTGAGGCGGTGCCTTTGGCGTAGCGGAACGCTTGCGCGAACGGCTGGCCAGGCTCGGCACGAGGCCTTTCGGCATGAAGATCATGGTGGCCATCAGGATCACGCCAAACACCACCGTTTCCCAGCCTTCAAAACTGGACAGCAGCTGCGGCAGGATCGTCAGCAGGGCCGCACCGATGATGGAGCCGAAGATCGATGCCATGCCGCCCACCACCACCATCGTCACCAGCTCGATCGAGTGGAAGAAGCCGGCCAGGTTGGGGGTGATAAAACCGATGTAGTGGGCGCTGATGCTGCCCGCGATACTGGCAATGACGGCCGACAGCACGAACACGCGCACCTTGAAGCGGGTCGTATCGACGCCGACCACGCGGGCCGCCACTTCCGAACCGTGGATGGCCTGCAGCGCGCGGCCGACGGGCGAATCGATCAAGTTCAGCGCCAGCCAGGTGACGAGCAACAGCAGCACGGCGCACACCAGATACCACGATTTTTCACCGGTGATTTCCAGTCCGGCGACACTGAAGGCGGACACGCCGATGCCATCGGGGCCGCCCGTCCACTGCGTTTCGTTGTTGATGACGATGGAAATGATGATGCCCAGGCCCAGGGTGGCCATGGCCAGGGTATGGCCCTTGAGTTTCAACACGGGGCGGGCCAGCAGCAGCGCCAGCAGACCCGTGGCGACGGCGCCGGCGGCCAGCGCAGCGAGCGGCGGCCAGCCGTAGTGCGTGGTCAGCACGGCCGACGCATAGGCGCCCAGGCCGTAGAAACCGGCGTGGCCCAGGCTGATCTGGCCCGTGTAGCCCATCAGCAGGTTCAGGCCGATGACGACGATGGCGTTCAGGGCAATGCGGATCGCCACATCATAGTAGAACGCATTGCTGAGGAACAGCGGCAGGATGGCCAGCACCAGGGCCAGTACCAGCAGTCCACCGTGGCGCGAGCGGGTAAAGAAATTCTTCATACACGCTCCGAATTTTTAGCGCCGAACAAGCCTTGCGGCAGGAAGAACAGGATCAACAGGATCAGCACGAAGGGGACCGCGTCTTTATAGGCCGAGGAGATATAGCCGGCCGTCATGGCTTCGGCAATCCCGAGGATCAGGCCACCGGCAATCGCACCGGCGCCACCGCCCAGGCCACCGAGTACGGCGGCGACGAAGCCTTTCAGGCCCAGCATGATGCCGGCGTCATACGACGTGTACGTAATCGGCGCGACGAGAATGCCGCCCGCCGCGCCCAGCAGGGCCGACAGGCCGAACGAAAACAGCAGTACCTTGCGCGTGTTGATGCCCACCAGTTGCGCGGCCAGCTTGTTGTGCGAGGTGGCCAGCATGGCCTTGCCCATCAGGGTGCGGCCGAAGAACCAGCCCAGCACCAGTACGATGACGACCGTCACGCCCAGCACCCACAGGCTTTGCGGCAGCAGGCTGGCGCCCAGAAATTCGATCGGCGCGTCGCCGGAAAACGCTGGCAGTGTATGCGTATCCTTGCCCAGCCAGATTTGCACCAGGCCACGCAGCACCAGCGAGGCGCCGATGGTGATGATCAAGAGGGTAATGACCTGCGCATTTTGCGCCGGTTCGATCACGGTTTTTTCCATCAGCAAGCCCACCAGGCCCGTGGCGATAACGGCCAGGATGATGGCCAGCGGCAGCGGCACGCCGGCGGCCGACATCACGGCGGCCAGCATCCCGCCCAGCATGATGAATTCGCCCTGGGCGAAGTTGATCACGCCGCTGGTGTTGTAGATGATGGTAAAGCCCAGCGCCGCCAGTGCGTAGGCGGAACCGACCGTCATCCCGGAATACAGAAATTGTAGAAATTGAGCGACTTCCATGGTGTCTCCATTATGTTCGGCTGCGCGCGGACCGCCTTCGAGGGCAGCCCGCGCAGGTACTTCTGGCTTACATTCTCGAACATTACTTCGACAATTGCCATTCGCCGTTCTTCACTTCAACCATGCGGAACGCCGACAGGTCCAGGCCCATGTGGTCTTTGGCCGACATGTTGAAGACACCGGTGGTGCCGACAAAACCCTTGGTCGTTTCCAGCGCCGTGCGCACTTTTTCGCGGTCCGTCCCCCCGGCGCGCTTGATGGCGTCGACCGACAGGTTCAGGGCATCGAGTGCATAGCCGCCAAAGGTCGACGGATCGATCTTGTAGCGCTCTTTATACGTCTTGTCATAGCCGACCACGATGGCCTTCTGCGCGTCGCTGTCCGGCAGCATGGCGCCGATCAAGAGCGCTGGCGTTGGCAGGCGCACGCCTTCGGCGGCCTTGCCCGACAGCTTCAGATACTCGTCCGACGCGACGCCATGCGACTGGTACAGCGGCAGCGCGGACATGCCCAGCTGGCCGTAGTTTTTGGTCACCACGGCCGGACCCTGGCCCAGGCCGAAGACGAATACGGCTTGCACGCCAGCGGTATTCTTGATGCGCGTCAGCTGCGCCGTGATGTCCGTGTCTTTCGGGCCGTAGGTTTCATCGGCCACCAGGGTGATGCCATATTTGGAGGCGACGATCTGCGATTCCTTGCGGCCCGAGGCGCCGAAGCCGCTCGTTTCCGACAGCAGGCCCACCTTGCTGATGCCGCGCTTCTTCATGTCCTCGAACACCTTCTCGGCCGCCATGCGGTCCGTATGCGGCGTCTTGAACACCCATTTCTTGACCGGATCGATGATCACCACGGCGCCTGCCAGCGAAATGAACGGCATGCTGGCGCGCTCCACCAGCGGCGCCATCGCCATCGTCGCACCGGTGGTGGTGCCGCCGATCAGTACATCGACCTTGTCCGACTCGATCAAACGCTTGGTAAAACCGTTGGCCTTGGCCGCATCGCTGCCATCGTCGTAGTGCACCAGCTCCAGCTTGCGCCCCAGCACGCCGCCGGCCGCATTGATTTTCTCGATATACAGCTGCAGGGTTTTCAATTCAGGGTCGCCCAGGAAGGCGGCAGGTCCCGTGACGGACAGCACGGAACCGATCTTGATGTTCTCGGCCGCATACGCGCCCGCAGCGGACATGGCCAGTACGCCGGCGATCAGGGTTTTCTTGAAGATATTGGCAATCATTATGGTCTCCACCAGGTTGGCACTACGGTCAATGTATGGTTGGCGCTTTTTTACCAGCCTGCGCCTTTTTTACTTTTTTATACGCGTTCAATTACCACAGCAATACCCTGCCCCACGCCGATGCACATGGTGCACAACGCATAGCGCCCGCCAGTGCGTTCCAGCTGGTTCAGGGCCGCCATCACCAGGCGCGCACCCGATGCGCCCAGCGGATGGCCGATGGCAATCGCGCCGCCATTCGGGTTCACGTGGGCCGCATCGTCCGCCAGGCCCAGGTCGCGCGTGACGGCCAGCGCCTGCGCCGCAAACGCTTCATTGAGCTCGATGACATCCATCTGCCCGATGGTGAGTCCTGTCTGCGCCAGCACCTTGCGCGAGGCGGGCGACGGGCCAAAACCCATGATGCGCGGCGCCAGACCAGCCGTGGCCATGCCCAGCACTTTTGCGCGCGGCGTCAATTTGTATTTATCCACGGCGGCGGCGGACGCCAGCAAAATCGCGCAGGCGCCATCGTTCAAGCCAGAGGCATTGCCAGCCGTGACCGTGCCATCCGGCTTGACCACGCCCTTGAGCTTTGCCAGCATGTCCAGCGAAGTATCGGGACGCGGATGTTCATCCATCGCCACCATCTTCGGCTCGCCTTTTTTCTGCGGCACGGCAACAGGCACGATTTCGCGATCGAAGACGCCAGCCGCGTTAGCGGCCGCCCAGCGCTGCTGGCTGCGCAAGGCCAGCGCATCCTGATCGGCGCGGCTGATGCCAAATTCCACGGCCACGTTTTCCGCCGTTTCCGGCATGGTGTCGATGCCGTACTGGGTTTTCATCTTGCTATTGACGAAGCGCCAGCCCAGGGTCGTGTCTTCAATTTTCGCCGCGCGCGAGAATGCGCTGTCAGCCTTGCCCATCACGAAAGGCGCGCGTGTCATGCTTTCCACGCCACCGGCAATGATCAGCTCCGCCTCGCCCGCCTTGATGGAGCGGGCCGCCATGCCGACGGCGTCCAGGCTGGAGCCGCACAGACGGTTGATGGTATTGGCCGGTACGGCTGCCGGCAAACCGGCCAGCAGCGCAGCCATGCGGCCCACGTTGCGGTTGTCTTCGCCCGCCTGGTTGGCGCAGCCGTAGAACACGTCGTCGATGGCGGCCCAGTCGATGGAAGGATTGCGGGCGATCAGCGCGGCAATCGGCAGCGCGCCCAGGTCGTCGGCGCGCACGCTGGAGAGTGCACCGCCATAGCGGCCAAAGGGAGTGCGCACGGCATCACAGATAAAGGCTTCGTTCATGTTTGCTTCCTTGTTCGGGCTATCAGGGGAAAAGCTTCGGGCGCTGGTCGACCACGCGGCGGGCCTTGCCCGTCAGGGTGCGTTCGATGCCGGCGGCGGCCACCAGGCGCACGCGCGTGCTCACGCCCACATGCGTCTTGATGCGGTGTTCCAGCTCGCGCGCCAGGCCATCGGTCTCGCTGGCCGAGATGGTGGCGGTGAGATCGATACGCAGCTCGGCGATCACTTCGAGCTTGTCGAGGTGGCCGTCGCGCGTGACCACCAGCTGGTATTGCGGCGCCAGCTTCGGCATCTTCAAAATCAGCTCTTCGATCTGGGTGGGGAAGACGTTCACGCCGCGGATGATCAGCATGTCGTCCGAGCGGCCCGTGATCTTGCCGATGCGGCGCATCGAGCGCGAGGTGGGCGGCAGCAAGCGGGTCAGGTCGCGCGTGCGGTAGCGGATGACAGGCAGCGCCTCCTTCGACAGCGAGGTGAAGACCAGTTCACCCTCCTCGCCATCCGGCAGCACTTCGCCCGTTTCCGGATCGATGATCTCGGGGTAGAAATGATCTTCCCAGATGACGGGACCGTCCTTGCTTTCGATGCATTCCGACGCCACGCCAGGCCCCATTACTTCGGACAGGCCATAGATGTCGACGGCGTCGATGCCGGCGCGCGCTTCGATTTCCGCACGCATGGCGTCCGTCCACGGCTCGGCGCCGAAGATGCCCACCTTCAGCGACGATTCGGCCGGATCGAGACCCTGACGCGTGAATTCCTCGATGATGTTGAGCATGTACGACGGCGTGACCATGATGATCGATGGCTTGAAATCCTGAATCAATTGCACCTGCTTTTCCGTCTGGCCGCCCGACATCGGGATGACGGTGCAGCCCAGGCGTTCAGCGCCGTAATGCGCGCCCAGGCCGCCCGTGAACAGGCCGTAGCCGTAGGAGATATGCACCATGTCGCCCGCGCGGCCACCGCCGGCGCGGATCGAGCGCGCCACCACGTTGGCCCAGGTATCGATGTCGTTCTGCGTGTAGCCAACTACCGTGGCCTTGCCCGTGGTGCCGCTCGACGCGTGGATGCGCACCACTTGCTCGCGCGGCACGGCGAACAGGCCGAACGGATAATTGTCGCGCAAGACCTTCTTGTCCGTGAACGGAAATTTCGACAAGTCGGACAGCGACTTCAGGTCGTCCGGATGCACGCCCGCTGCGTCAAAAGCGGCGCGGTAATGTGGCACGTTGTCATACGCGTGCTTGAGCGTCCATTTCATGCGTTCGAGCTGCAGCGCCTGCAGTTCATCCTTGCTGGCGCGCTCGATCGGCTCGAGGTCATTCGGGGCGGGAATTCGTTGGACCATCATTGTCTCCTAATTGGTTCTTTAACTATTTAAAGCTGCAGCGGCAGTTCAAGCCTGCTCTTGTACCTTCAATCACTAATGACTTCGCCCGCCACGCGGATCGACTTGCCGCGAAAGAGCGCGATGGCGCGGCCATCCTGGTTGCTGACCTTGACGTCGTAGACGCCGCTCTTGCCGGCCAGCGCCTGTTCGACGGCATGCGCTGTGAGCACGTCGCCTTCGCGTCCCGGCGCCAGATAATCGATGCTGCAGCCGGCGCCCACGGTATTCATGTTGTAGCTGTTGCAGGCAAACGCAAAGGCGCTGTCGGCCAGGGCAAAGATAAAGCCGCCGTGGCAGGTCTGGTGGCCGTTGAGCATGTCGGCGCGCACCGTCATCGTCATGCGCGCATGGCCGGGGCCCACGTCAGCCAGGGCGATGCCCATGGCGGCGGTGGCGTTATCGCGCGACAGCATCGAGGCGGCGGCCGCTTCGGCCAGGGCTTGTGCGGTCATGTTGTGGTCCTTATTTGACATATCATTCGGCATGAAACGTCGCTCCAGTGGCAAGTTTGCGGCGCAGCAGCGGCGAGACACGGTAGCGGTCTTCGCCATAGCCTTGTGCCAGGTGGTGCAGCACGGTCACGATCTGCCGGACGCCCACCGCATCGGCCCATGCCAGCGGTCCGCGCGGATAGTTGACGCCCTTCTGCATGGCGATATCGACGGCAGCCACCGTGCACACACCCTGGTTGACGGCGTCGGCCGCCTCGTTGGCCAGCATGACGACCGTGCGCATGACGGCCAGGCCAGGCACGTCGTCCAGGCGCGTGACGATGAAACCGGCCGCCTGGAACAGGCCGACGGTAGCTGCGTAGGCGGCATCGCTGCACTGGTCGGCACGCGCCACGGCAATGCGCTTGGCACCGGCGTAATCGAGCGCCAGGTCGAACAGCACCGTGTCCGGATGCTGGTTGTCGTGCGCGCGCTGGGTGGCGCTGCGTCCGTCCGTGAGATAAATCGCGGCGCCGTTGCAATGCAGGGCCGGCGCTTCGTCGTGAGCCTGGCCTTCCTGCGTAACGCGGCGGCTAACGGTGATGCCGGCCTGCTCCAGGCGCTGCACCAGGCTGCGAATGACGCCACTGTGGCCACGGCCATCGCCACCGATGGCGGCCGACAGGGCGACGAATTCCGGGGTCGCTTGCGCGCTTTCCGCCTGCGCCACGGGGGCCGGCGCGCCTTCGCCGTACAGATAAAAGCCACGGCCCGATTTGCGGCCGAGGAAACCGGCGTTGACCATTTCCTGCTGCAGCACGGACGGCGTGAAACGGGGGTCGTTGAAGTAGGCGCCGAACACGGATTGGGTGACGGAGAAATTCACGTCGTGGCCGATCAGGTCCATCAACTCGAATGGGCCCATGCGGAAACCGCCCGCTTCGCGCAGGACGGCGTCGATGGTGGCAGGGTCGCCCGCCTGTTCGTTCAGCAAGCGCCAGCCTTCCGCGTAAAACGGACGGGCGACACGGTTGACGATGAAGCCGGGCGTCGATTTCGCATGCACGGGGTTCTTGCCCCAGGCGATCGACGTGTCATACACGGCGGCGGCGACTTGCTCGCTGGTGGCCAGGCCACTGATCACTTCGACCAGCGCCATCAGGGGCACAGGATTAAAGAAGTGCATGCCGACCAGGCGTTCAGGGCGGCGCAGCTTGGCGGCGATGGCCGTCACGGAAATCGACGACGTGTTCGTCGCCAGGATGCAGTCGTCGCTGACCAGCGCTTCGAGTTCGGCGAACAGGCTGCGCTTGACGTCGAGGTTTTCCACGATGGCTTCCACCACCAGGGCGCAATCGCTCACGTCGGCCAGGCTGCCGGCCGCCTGCAGGCGCGACGTGGCGGCAGCCGCTTCGTCAACCGTCATGCGGCCCTTTTCGGCCAGCTTCGCATACATCTTGCCGATGTCGGCCAGCGCCTTGCTGACGGCGTCAAAGCGCGTATCGTACAGTTTGACTCTGTAGCCGGCGGCCGCGGCCACCTGTGCGATACCGGCGCCCATGGCGCCGCTGCCGATGACGGCGACGATACTGTTGTGTGCCAATGCGGTCATGTCAGTGTCCCTTGAATTGCGGTGCGCGCTTTTCCATGAAGGCGGCCACGCCTTCGCGGTAATCGTCGCTCTGACCGAGATCGCTCATCATGCGCGCTTCCAGCGCCAGCTGCTGCGGCAAGGTATTGGCGCCACTGGCGGCCAGCGCCTGCTTGGTGTACGCCAGGCCCCTGGTCGGCGCGCTGGCAAAATGCACGGCCAGCTTGCGCGTTTCTTCCGCCAATTGGGCATCCTCGACGCATTTCCAGATCAAGCCCCAGTCTTCGGCTTTTTCGGCCGTCAGTTTTTCGCCGAGCATGGCCAGGCCCATGGCGCGCGCCGATCCGATCAAGCGCGGCAAGAAGAAGGTGCCGCCCGTGTCCGGGATCAGGCCCAGCTTGCAGAACACTTCGACGAAGCTGGCCGACTTGCCGGCGATGACGATGTCGCAGGCCAGCGCCAGATTGGCGCCCGCGCCGGCGGCCACGCCATTGACGGCGCAAATCACGGGCATCGGCAAGGCTTTCAGGGCCAGCACCAGCGGCGCGTAGTTCTTTTCCACCGACTCGCCCAGGTCCACGCTTTTCGAACCCGGTTCGACGGCGCGGTCGGACAGGTCCTGGCCCGCGCAAAAGCCGCGGCCCGCGCCCGTCAATACGAAGACGCGCACGGCGCTGTCGGCGTTGACTTTCGCAAGCGCATCGCGCACTTCCTCGTGCATGGCTTGCGTGAAGCTATTGAGCTTGTCGGGACGGTTCAGGGTGAGCGTCGCGATACCCTGCTCGATGGTGAAGAGGATGTTTTGGTAGGTCATGGCGTGTCTCGTATTTTTAGTTGTCAACCCAAGCGCAAGGAAGGTCAGTTCCTGCGGAATCGTCATTCGCCCCACTGGGACGAATGACCCCGGCGGGTCCGACCCCAGTCTTCGCTTGGGGTCTGATGTTATTCAGCCTGGTCGAAGTCGACCACGACCTTGTCTGTGAGAGGGAAACTCTGGCAACTGAGGACGAAGCCGCGCGCCACTTCATAGTCTTCCAGCGCGTAGTTGACGTCCATTTCGACTTTGCCGTCGAGGATCTTGCAGCGGCAGGTCGAGCACACGCCACCCTTGCACGAGTAGCGCATGTCCAGCCCGGCGCGCAGGCCCGCGTCGAGGATCGATTCCTTGTCCTTGTCCATCGTGAAGGTGGTGTGGTTGCCATCCATGATGACGGTCACTTCCGTTTCCTGCACGGCGTCGGCGGCCAGCTGGGCGCGCGGCTTGTGGGCATTTTTCGGGATGCTGGCGGCGAACAGTTCGATCTTGATATTCTGCTTGGGCATGCCGGCTGCCTGCAGGGCGGCGGAGACACCGAGCATCATGTCTTCCGGGCCGCAGATGAAGGCGTTGTCGTAGTCTTCGACCTTGATCCAGTGCTGCAGAAATTGCTCGCATTTTTCCTGCGTGATGCGGCCGTTGAACAGTTCGATGTCCTGCTGCTCGCGGCTCATCACGTACACGAGGTTCAAACGCTCCAGGTACACATCCTTCAGATCCGTCAATTCTTCCTTGAAGATGACGGACGACGAGGCGCGGTTACCGTAGAACAGGGTGAAGCGGCTCAGGGGTTCCGTCAGCAAGGTCGTCTTGATGATGGAGAGGATGGGCGTGATGCCGCTGCCGGCCGCGAAGGCCAGGTAGTGCTTGCGGTTGACGCAGTCGAGCGGCACGTTGAAATGGCCCATGGGTGGCATCACGTCGATGGTGGCGCCGGCCTTCAGGGTGTCGTTCGCCCAGGTCGAAAATGCGCCGCCCGGCGTGCGCTTGATGGCCACGCGCAGTGTGCCGTCCTGCACCGCGGAACAGATGGAATACGAGCGGCGCACGTCTTCCGCATTGATATTGGCGCGCAGGGTCAGGTGCTGGCCCTGCTGGAAGCGGAACTGCTGCTGCAATTCAGCTGGCACGTCGAACGTGACGGCGATGGTGTCGCGCGTTTCGTTGCGCACGTTGGCCACGCACAGCGGATAAAATTTACTCATGCTTCATCTCCAGTTTCTTCGGAACGTGTGCCTGATTTTTTTAGTGGCACTTGAAGTAGTCAAACGGTTCGCGGCAATCGATGCATTTGTACAGGGCCTTGCACGGCGTGGAGCCGAACTGGCTGGTCAGCTGCGTATGCGTCGAGCCGCAGTTCGGGCAGATCACGTCCAGCTTCGGCATGGGCTGACGCTTGACGCCACCCGCTGTTCCTCTACCAAGGCCGCTGATGTCGATCACCTGCTGCTGCGGCGGGGCGATGCCATAGCCTTTCAGCTTGGCCTTGCCCGCTTCGCTCATCCAGTCCGTGGTCCACGCGGGCGCCAGCTGATTCACCAGGGTCACCTTGGCCACACCGTGGCTGCGCAAGGCTTCCGTGACGGCATCGGCGATCACCTGCATGGCCGGGCAGCCCGAATACGTGGGCGTGATCGTCACGATGCACTCTTCGCTGCTGACCACGTCGACGGCGCGCACGATGCCCAGGTCCACCACCGAAATGACGGGGATTTCCGGGTCCGGCACGTCACCGAGCCAGGCCCAGACCTGGGCGGCGTCCAGCGCCGCGGCGCCAGCGACCGTGTTCATTACCACTCCGCCCCGGGATAGGCGCGCTGCAGGAACTGCATCTCGGCCAGAATAAAACCCAGGTGCTCCGTGTGCGTGCCCTGCTTGCCGCCCTTTTGCATCCAGGCGTCGGGCGCCGGCATGGTCAAGGTGGCTTCGGCGAATATCTCGGCCACGTGTTCGAGGAAAGCGCGGCGCAGCACGTCCGATGGCGGCGCGATGCCGGCGGCAACCATGGCCTGGTCGACGGCGTCATACGTGAACATCTCGCCCGTGTACATCCACAGCTGGTCGGCGGCGGCCTGCGTTTTCGCGTGGCTGTCCGCCGTGCCGTCGCCGAGGCGCACGATCAGGTCGCCGCTGCGGCGCAAGTGATAGGTCACTTCCTTGATCGACTTTTGCGCCACCTCGACGATGCGCGCATCCGCCGATTTCGTCAGTTCCAGCAGCTGGAAATAGTGCCAGCTGTCGAAGAAGAACTGGCGCATCATCGTGTCGGCGTAATTGCCGTTCGGCTGCTCGACCAGCAGGCAGTTCTTGAAGTCGTGGGCGTCGCGCAAAAAGGCGATGTCGTCCTCGTCGCGGCCCGCGTTTTCCAGTTCGGCCGCATAGCTGAACCACAAACGCGTCTGACCCAGCAAGTCCAGCGCCACGTTGGTCAGCGCCATGTCTTCTTCCAGCGCCGGCCCCTTGCCGCACAGCTGCGACAACTGCTGGCTGAGGATCAGGGCGTTGTCGCCCAGGCGCAAGAGGTAATTGACCTTGTCATCCATTACAGGCGCTCCCATCACAGGTTCTTGACTTCTTCCGGCATCGGGAAGAAGGTGGGATGGCGGTACACCTTGCTGTTCGACGGTTCGAACAGGGCGCCCTTGTCGCCGGGGCTGCTGGCAACGATATCGGCCGCGCGCACCACCCAGATGCTCACGCCTTCATTGCGGCGCGTATAGACATCGCGCGCATGGTTGACCGCCATGGTGGCGTCGGAAGCGTGCAGGCTGCCCACATGCTTGTGCGCCAGGCCGTGCTGGCTGCGGATGAAAACTTCCCACAATGGCCATTCTTTGCTCATGTTGCTATCCCCTATCTGTCTTATGTATTTACGCTGCCGCTTTGCTAGCAGCTTGCTTGTCTGCATACGCGACCAAGGCATCGCGGAACCATGCGCCGTCTTCGTACGCTTTGACGCGCGTTTGCAGGCGTTCGCGGTTGCACGGGCCATTGCCCTTCAGGACGTTGTTGAACTCGGACCAGTCGATCTCGCCGAATTCATAATGGCCCGTTTCCGCATTGAATTTCAGGTCGGGATCGGGCACGGTCAAGCCCAGGTATTCGATTTGCGGCACGGTCTGGTCGACCATGCGCTGGCGCAATTCGTCGTTCGAGAACAGCTTGATGCGCCATTGCGCCGACTGGGCGCTGTTGACGGAGGCGGCGTCGGACGGGCCGAACATCATCAACGAAGGCCACCACCAGCGGTTCAAGGCATCCTGCGCCATGGCTTTCTGCTCGGGCGTGCCCTTGCACAGCGACATCATGATGTCGTAGCCCTGGCGCGCATGGAACGATTCTTCCTTGCACACGCGGATCATGGCGCGCGCATACGGACCGTAAGAGCAGCGGCACAGGGGAATCTGGTTGATGATGGCGGAACCGTCGACCAGCCAGCCGATGGCGCCCATGTCGGCCCACGACAGGGTCGGATAATTAAAGATGCTGGAATACTTGGCTTTGCCCGAGTGCAAGGCTGCCAACAAGTCGTCGCGCGACACGCCTAACGTTTCCGCGGCGCTGTACAGGTACAGGCCGTGACCCGCTTCGTCCTGGATCTTCGCCAGAAGGATCGACTTGCGCTTCAAGGTCGGCGCGCGTGTGACCCAGTTACCTTCGGGCAATTGGCCGACGATTTCCGAGTGCGCGTGCTGCGAAATCTGGCGGATCAGGGTTTTGCGGTAGGCGTCCGGCATCCAGTCCTTGGCCTCGATCTTGATGCCTTCGTCGATGCGCGCCTGGAAAGCGCGCTCTTCCTGGCCCATGTCGTCGAGGGAACGGACGTTCTTGAGGCCGGTTTCAACCATTTGTGCGTACATGATCTGTCTCCCATGTCTTTGATTTTGCGCAGCAACGCGGTGCGATGAACAGATAATACGATACAAAAAACGATTTGCATACACTTGATATGAATCATTTTAAAATTTCGTATCTTGTGCGGGTTTTTTGTGCGTATGATATTGCTTATGAGAAAACACTACGAAGCGCCACCCGCGCTTCCGGCAAATTATTGCCGCGCTACCCGCGCAGCCAAGTAAACTGCTGCTTTTATTGATTCGACCGCAACACGGCCAGACCGGAACCACATGAAGAACACCCGCTGCACAGCATGGATAGCCGATTTCCTGGAAAGCGACCCACCGCGCTCGAAGTCCCTGGTGATGACCATCTTTGGCGACGCCATCGTGCCGCGCGGCGGCGCCATCTGGCTGGGCAGCCTGATCGAACTGCTGGCGCCATTCGGCGTCAATGACCGGTTATTGCGCACCAGCGTATTCCGCCTGGCGCAGGAAGGCTGGCTCAGCTCGCAGCGCGACGGCCGCCGCAGCGCCTATACGATACGCCCGGAGGCGCTGGCCCGCTTCGAACGCGCCTACCGCCGCATCTATGCGCCGCTGGTCGTGCACTGGGATGGCAGCTGGACCCTGGTGATCGGGCCGGCCGGCAGCATCGGCGCCGCCGAGCGGGGGGCGCTGCGCAAGGAATTATTGTGGGCCGGATATGGTTTGATTTCTCCCGGCATCTTTGGCCACCCGGCCAGCAATGCGGAGGCGCTGGAAGATATCCTCGTGCGCAATGAGGTGCAGGGCAAGCTGTATGTTTGCCACACCACGGAATTGCCGGGCGTCAGCACGCGCCCGCTGCGCGACATGGTGGGCGACTGCTGGGACTTGTCGGAAGTGATGGCCGGCTACGAAAAATTCATCGCCAGCTTCCAGCCCCTGCTGACCCTGCTGCAGGAAGAACCCGTGTTCGATGCGGAGCAGGCGTTCGTCATCCGCTCCCTGCTGACGCACGCCTACCGCCGCGTGCAACTGCACGACCCGCAACTGCCCGTCGAGCTGCTGCCCGAACCGTGGCCCGGCACGCAAGCCTACGCATTGGCGCGCGACCTGTACCGCATCACGTATGCGGCCGCCGAGGAACATATCCTGGCTACCCTGCGGCGCGAGGATGAGCAGGCGCCGAATGTCGAGCCGTGGTTCTACGAACGATTTGGCGGTCTGAACACCTGACAAAACGTCCATGGCGGCGTTGCAGGGCCTGGGCGTACGTTCGTACTGCCTGCGACCCTGCGCCTTGCCCTGAACATTTTTCAGGCGTTCAGGAATAAGTTACTGTCTGCTCACTGTTTCACCACTACTTGCTTCGCTCCCGCCAGCAAATCCTGCCCCAGCTTTTCCAGCGCATTGGCCTGCACCAGCATGGTGTCGAGTATGGCGACGTTGAACGTGTATTCGGCCGGCGTCGTATAGCCGGGGAAACGTATGATGCGCAGCAATTCCTGTAAGGTCGTGCCCTTGCCCAGGTGCGCCAGGGCGTCGCTGAGGGCGCTGACTTTCTTTTCCAGTTCGCGTATGTGTTTGCCGTTGTCATCCATGATGCTCTCCTCATGTTGGAGCTATCACGTTAGCAAAGCATGTCCGCCGTCGTTTGCGCCAGCACAAAGGCGCCGCTAAAACGGGTATCATCGCGCCATTGCACACGATGCAAAACCCATACGTTTTTATCAGGAACACACATGACCATTAAAATCAGCCAGCAATTCGACGCCGGCGCGATCGAGGTGCTGCGCGCCGACGATGCCCACTCCATCGAGCTGAACATCCGCAAGGATTCCCACGCCGACATCACGCAGTGGTTTTACTTCCGCCTGCAAGGCGCGCAAGGCGAAGCGTGCACGATCCGCTTCATGAACGCCGGCAAGTCGGCCTACCCGGACGGCTGGAAAGATTACCAGGCCGTCGCCAGCTACGACCGCGAAACCTGGTTCCGCGTGCCGACCAGCTTTGACGGCACCGTGATGACCATCGAACATACGCCGGAAGAAGAAAGCGTGTACTACGCCTACTTCGAACCGTATCCATGGGACCGCCACCTGGCCCTGATCGACAGCGCGCAAGCGTCGCCGCTGGTGCGCCTGATCGACCTGGGCAGCACGGTTGAGGGCCGCGACATGAATCTGCTGGTGGTCGGCGACGCCGATGCCGAGAAAAAAGTCTGGGTCATCGCGCGCCAGCATCCAGGCGAGACGATGGCCGAATGGTTTGTCGAAGGCATGCTCGAAGCCTTGCTGGACCAGGCCAATCCGTTTGCCCGCCAGTGCCTGCAGGACGCCGTCTTCTACGTGGTGCCGAACATGAACCCGGACGGTTCCGTGCACGGCAACCTGCGTACCAACGCGGCCGGCGCCAACCTGAACCGCGAATGGATGACGCCAACGATGGAGCGCAGCCCGGAAGTATTCCTGGTGAAACAGAAGATGCATGAAATCGGCTGCGACCTGTTCCTCGACGTGCATGGCGACGAAGGTCTGCCATATGTATTCGTGGCTGGCAGCGATGCGCTGGAAAATTTCACGCCAGCACAAAAAGCCGAGCAAGACCGCTTCATCGCCGACTTCAAGGTGGCCAGCCCCGACTTCCAGGATGAGCACGGCTACGAAGACGGCCCGTTCACGCCGGAAGTGCTGACCATGGGTTCGCCCCACATCACGCACGCCTTCGGCTGCCTGTCGCTGACCCTGGAATTGCCGTTCAAGGACAATGCCAACGATCCCGACCCGCAAACGGGCTGGAGCGGCGCCCGCAGCGCCGCCCTGGGTGCGGCCGTGCTGCAACCGATTCTGTCCACCTTGCGCGCCTGAGCGCCAGGGCCGAACCGGCCCGCTTGATCCCATGCCCCGCTCACCGGGGCATTTTTTTGCCCGCGCGGCCAGCGTTTGGGAAGCGTGCCGAGGCAGCACCTGCCGCCAGGCATCGAACAGCTTGCGCCTCAGCCGCCCGCCACCACCATGCTCTCGATGAGGATGGAACCCGTCTCTTTGGTGCCGCGGCGCAAAGCGTCGGCACCCACGGCCACGATGTTGCGCAGCATGTCCTTCATGTTGCCGGCGATGGTGATTTCTTCCACCGGGTATTGGATGACGCCATTTTCCACCCAGAAACCGGAGGCGCCGCGCGAATAGTCGCCCGTCACGTAGTTCGTTCCTTGTCCCATCAATTCCGTCACCAGCAAGCCCGTGCCCAGCTTTATCAGCATGGCGCTAAAATCGTCGCTGGCGGCCGTCAGCTTCGAGGTCAGGTACAGATTGTGCGAACCGCCCGCGTTGCCCGTCGTCTGCATGCCCAGCTTGCGGGCCGTGTAAGTCGACAGGAAATAGCCTTGCACCACGCCATCCTTGACGACGTCGCGGCTGACGGTCTTGACGCCCTCTTCGTCGAACGGCGCGGAACCGACGCCGCCGATCACATGCGGGTCCTCAAATATCTGCACGTGCGAGGGCAGCACTTGCGTGCCCAGGGAATCGTTCAGGAACGTGGACTTGCGGTACAGGGCGCCGCCCGAAGTCGCTTGCACATAAGTACCGAGCAAACCGGCCGCCAGCGGCGCTTCGAACAGCACGGGGCAAGTACGCGTGCCCAGTTTGCGCGCGTTCAGGCGCGACAGGGCGCGTTCGGCGGCGTAGCGGCCGATGGCTTCCGGGCTAGCCATTTTGGCGGCGTCGCGCACGGACGAATACCAGTCGTCGCGCTGCATCTTGGCGCCCTTGCCGGCGATGGGCGCCACGGACAGGGTGTGGCGAGAGAATGGATAGCCGCCGATGAAGCCGCGCGAATTGGCGGACACAAAGTGCGATTGCTGCACGTGCACGCTGGCGCCCTCGCTATTCGTGATGCGCGGGTCGACGGCAAACGCGGCCGCTTCGGCCCGCTGGGCCAGCACGACGGCTTCCTCGGTGGAAATGCGCCATGGATAAAACAGTTGCAAGTCGCGGGGAGACATTTCCAGCATGTCGGCGTCGGCCAGGCCGGCGCAATCATCCTCGGCCGTGAAGCGGGCGATGTTGTAGGCGGCGTCCACCGTGGCGCGCAGGGCGGCAGGAGAGAAATCGGAGGTGCTGGCATTGCCGCGCTTCTTGCCGACAAAGACGGTCACGCCCATGCCCTTGTCCTTGTTTTGCTCGATCGTCTCGATCTTGCCTTTTCGTACAGAAACGGACAGGCCACCGCCTTCGCTGACTTCGACGGCAGCGTCGGTGCCGCCCGCTTCCCGCGCAAAAGACAACACATCACGGGCCAGTTGCTGCAATTGCTCTTGACTATGGGTAAATACGGAGTCGTTCATGCGCTGTTTTCTTCGGAAAGCCGCTAAAAAGGTTATCATAGCAGTCGTTTACAGTTTACAGGTGCGGCCTACGCGGCCAATCCCGCCTTATCATGCCAAATCCAAACCGGGGAGCTTGCGGCTTCCAATCGACCGAATTCGAACAGGAATATGAACGTCCTTCGAAGTCGGAACTCAAACGCCAGATGACCGTCCTGCAAAAGCTGGGCGAAGAACTCGTCAATGAGGCACGTGACCGCGTCAAGCGCGTCCCGATGCCGGAAGACGTGCGCGACGCCATTCTCGAATGCCAGCAAATCAAGGATCACGAAGGCCGCCGCCGCCAGTTGCAATACGTGGGCAAGAAGATGCGCACCCTGGATGAGGAAGAAGTTGCCGCCATCCAACGTACCATCGATAGCTGGAAAGGCTTGTCGAAAGCCGACACGGCCAATATGCACGCGATGGAACGCCGCCGCGACAAGCTCTTGACGGATGACAAGGCGTTGACCGTCTTGCTGTCGGAAAACCCGGAACTGGACGTGCAGCACCTGCGCACCCTGATCCGCAATGCCCGCAAGGAGCAGGCCGAAAACAAGCCGCCCAAGGCCTACCGCGAAATCTTCCAGATCTTGAAAGAGATCGCCAAGAAGAACAACGGCGGCAAGAAAGATGCCGACGAAGATGACGTTGAAGGCGAAGACGACGAGTAAAAAAACTGGGGTCAGACCCGGCGGGTCTGACCCCGAAAGTAGCTAAAAACCGGGATCAGCCCGGTTTTTTTACGACATAAACAGGTGCCCCATGACCACAATAGAAGACGAATTGATTATCGGCCTCGTGTCGATCTCGGACCGCGCCAGCGGCGGCGTGTATGAAGACCTGGGCATCCCGGCCCTGGAAAGCTGGCTGTCCGCCGCCATCCGCACGCCATTCCGCCTGGAAAAGCGTTTGATCCCGGACGAGCGCTCGCAGATCGAAAACACCCTGATCGACATGGTCGACCTGAGCCACTGCCATTTGATACTGACGACGGGCGGCACGGGACCGGCGCGGCGCGATGTGACGCCAGACGCCACCTTGTCCGTCGGGACCAAGGAAATGCCCGGTTTCGGCGAACAGATGCGGCAGATCAGCCTGCAATTCGTGCCAACGGCAATCCTGTCGCGCCAGGTAGCCGTGATCCGCGAGACGCCCGAGCGCGCCGCCCTGATCATGAACTTGCCGGGCCAGCCGAAAGCCATCAAGGAAACCTTGGAAGGCTTGAAAGATGCCGACGGCGTGCAACTGGTCAACGGCATCTTTGCCGCCGTGCCGTATTGCATCGACCTCATCGGCGGTCCCTACATGGAAACCGACCCGGCCATCTGCAAGGCCTTCCGTCCCAAATCGGCGCTGCGTCCGGCGCAACCTTTACCTGAGGAAAACACATGAGCACCTTGCTGGAAACCATAGAACTCGACAGCGCACCGAATCCCACCGTCTCCATCATCTGGATGCACGGCCTGGGCGCCGACGGCAACGACTTCGTTCCCCTGGTGAAAGAACTCGATTTGCGCGGCTGTCCCGCCATCCGCTTCATTTTCCCCAGCGCGGGCACCATGCCCGTCACCATCAACAACGGCTACGTGATGCGCGCCTGGTACGACATCCGCGAAAACGACCTGGTGCGCCGCGAAGATGAGGGTGGACTGCGCGCCTCGCAAGCCCAAATTGAAGCGCTGATCGCGCGCGAAAAGGCGCGCGGCATTCCTGCCAGCCGCATCATCCTGGCCGGTTTCTCGCAAGGCTGCGCCATGACCTTGCAAACGGGCTTGCGCCACGCGGAACCGCTGGCTGGCCTGATGTGCCTGTCCGGCTATCTGCCCCTGGCCGACAAGACGGCGGCCGAACGCACCCCGGCAAGCCTGGAAACGCCGATCTTCATGGCACACGGCACGGCCGACCCCGTGGTACCGGTCGGCCGCGCACAGCAGTCGCGCGACTTGCTCACCGGCATGGGTTACAAGGTGGAATGGCACGAGTACATGATGCAGCACTCGCTGTGCCAGGAAGAGATCGACGCCATCGGCGCGTGGCTGAAAAAAGTGCTGGCATAAAATAAAACAGGGGCGGTGTGCGCCGCGCCTGTTGTCTTGCGAAACGCCGGGAACGATCAGTTCGCCGGCGTTTTTTCATTCCAGATTTTCAGCATGTCGGGCGATGCTTCCGAACGGATGCCATTGTCCGTCAGTATCGATTCCGTCGCCGCCAGCATGTCCTTGCGCGGCACGACGACCATTTCCGCATCGCGCTGCTGGAAGCGGAACGTCAGCAGCTCATCCGTCTGGTCGCGCAGCAAGGCCACCAGGTGCGCCAGGCTGCGCACGCGTACGCCATTGACGGAATCGACGACTGAGAAGAAACGCGTACTGTAGCCATTCATCAGCTTGTGCGGGAAGAAGGGCGCGGCGATCACCACCAGTTCGTCGCGCTCGCTATCGGGCGCATCGCCGCGCCGCGTGGCCAGCGGATTGCCGGCAAACGCCATGCCGCCCAGGATTGCCGGGTTGCCATTGGGCGCGGCCATGAATTCCGTCGTGGCGCGTGAAAACACCATCGGGCCGAAGATGAAATAGGATGGGTAATTGCCCTGCAGGCCGGCGATCAGCATCGGATGCGCGGCCGAGACGGGCACCTTGATTTTCAGGGGCGCACCCTGGCGCACCACCGTCAGCGGCAATTCGCCGTCTTTCGCCAGCTGCTGCACCCGGTACTGGAAGCGCACGCGGCTGTTGGCATTCAGCTTGACCATGCCCTGGTTATCGATGGGAAAGTCGCCGATATGCGTGATGACATCCCACTCCTTGAGCGGATAAGCCGCATCCTTGCTGGCCGGCGACATCACGACGGCGCCCTCGACGCCCTTGGCCAGCTTCAGATAGGTGCGCAGCGCGGGGTTTTCCAGTGTTTGCGTCACGTCGCGCATGGCCGGCTTGCCCTTGGGCGCGCCACTTTCCTGATCGCGCAGGAACAGCTCGATTTCCTCGTTGGGGATGATATAGCCGATATTTTGCGCATTGAGCATGCCGGCAAAGGCCAAGCCGATCATCTTGTCGCCGGCAATCACGGGGCCGCCGCTATTGCCCGGATTGATGGCCGCATCGATCTGGATGCGCAGGCCAGAGACGGGAAAGTTGTAGCGCACGAATTCGATGCGCGAGACGATGCCCTTGGTGATCGACAATGAGGTGCCGCCCGTCGGATAGCCATATGCCAGCACGGCATCGCGCACGTCCGGCAAGACATTCGCGCGCGGCACGGCTTTGTGGCTGGAAAAAAAACTGTCGTCGTCGATTTTCAGCAAGGCCAGGTCCATGCCACGCGAGATGGCCAGCACGGTCGCAGGGATCTTGTCGCCGGCGCCATTGGCCTGGATCTGCACCTGGCTGGCATAGCCGACCACGTGCGCATTGGTGAGGATGCGGCGGCCTTCGATGACGACGCCGGAACCCGTCACCTCTTGCGGCGCGGCCTTGCTCCAGGGTTTATAGGGGTCCGGCCCGCGCAGGGTGGAAAACACCTTGACGACGGAGTTTTCCAGGGCGGAAGCACTGGCGCTGGCGGCCGTCTCGGCGGCCAGCGCACGCACCGTCATCAAGGGGCCAAGGGCCAGTATCAGCAAGATACGGCCCATCAGGGTGAAGCACGGACGAGTTTTCATTGAGCTTGTTGGCAATGGAAGGGAAGTAAAATTATATATTGAATAATTTCAACTTCATTACACTTTGTCCATCTTTGCCGAAGAAGTCCTCTAAACTCCTCTCGTCATGCGGGCAAGGGCGTCACGCCCAAGGCCGGCACGGCCGTCTGTGCGCCATTCATCACCATGGCCAGGAAGGTGTAATAGCCATTGATGCCCATCAAGTCGACCACGCCGTGCTCGCCAAACAGCGCCAGCGCCCGCGCATACGTGGCGTCGCTGACCCGCTTGTTCTGCTGCAACTCGATGCAAAAGTCGTGCACGGCTTGCTCATCTTCTTTCAAGGCAAGCGGCACGCGCCGTTCAGCAATGGCGTCCACGGCCGCTTGCGCGATGCCGTTCTGCACGGCCAGGGGCGCGTGTATGGCCCACTCGACTTGCTGGTCCCACTGGCGCGCCGTCACGAGGATCGCCAGTTCCGACAGCCGCGTGCCGATGGCGCTGCGGTAGCGCAAATACTCGCCCATGCGCTGCGCCGTTTCCATCAGCTCGGGGCTGCGGATCAGCGGCACGAAGGGGCCGTACAGCGCCCCGCGCGGGCCATCGATGATGGCTTGCGCGGCCGCGCGCTGCTGCTGGTCAAGCTGGTCCAGCGGCAACGGCGGCAAGCGGTCGATATCGCTACCGGCCATCAGGCAGTCCAGGCGACCACGTCCTGCTGCTGTTCGCCCAGGCCGGGGATGCCCAGGCGCATGCTGTCGCCTTTTTTGAGAAAACGCTGCGGCTTGCGGCCCTGGCCCACACCCGGCGGCGTGCCCGTGGCGATGACGTCGCCCGGTTCCAGTGTCATGAATTGCGACAGGTAGCTGACGATCTGCGCCACCGTGAAGATCATGGTTTGCGTATTGCCAGTCTGCATGCGCTTGCCGTTGACTTCCAGGTACAGGTCCAGGTCTTGCTCGTCGATGATTTCATCGCGCGTCACCAGCCACGGGCCGATGGGGCCGAAGGTGTCGCAGCCCTTGCCTTTATCCCATTGGCCGCCCCGTTCCAGCTGGAACGAGCGCTCGGAGATATCGTTGACGACGCAATAGCCAGCCACGTATTTCAGGGCGTCTTCTTCGCTCACGTATTGCGCGCGCGTGCCGATGATCACGCCCAGTTCCACTTCCCAATCCGTCTTTTTCGAGCCTTTTGGCAACACGACATTGTCGTCCGGGCCATTCAGGCAAGTAATGGCCTTCATGAAGACGATGGGTTCGGCCGGGATAGCCATGCCGGATTCGGCCGCGTGGTCCGCGTAGTTCAGGCCAATGCCGATGAACTTGCCGACTTTCGCCAGCGGCACGCCGAAGCGTGGATTGCCGCGCACCAAAGGCAAGGTCTTTTCGTCGAGCTTGGCCAGCTTGCGCAGGGCTTTGTCGGACAGTTGTGCGCCGTCAATATCGGCAATCACGCCGGACAGGTCGCGCAGTTTGCCTTCTTCATCGATCAGGCCCGGTTTTTCCTTGCCTGGACGTCCATAACGAACGAGTTTCATAGTCTTCCTTGGAGTTGATCATTGCCGCTGTGCAGGCTGCCATTTTACCGGATGGTCCGGCACGCCTGCAGCGGTGAATGAAAAACATCGCAAGTCCCGGCAGTTGCAAGGCCGCCAGCACGCCAAACGCGACCTGGTAGGCCTGCGGCGGATACTGCTGCTGGCTGTTCAGGGGCCAACAGCCGAGGATCAGGCCAAAGCCCGCCTGCACCAGGAAAGCGCCCGTGAAAATGAGCAGATTGAGGCAGGTGGCCGCCCTGCCCGTCAAGCTGGCCGGCATGCTTTGCGCGACGATCGCATATTCGAGGCCCGTCACCGTGCCCAGCAAGGTAAACAGCACGGACAGCAACGACAGGCTGGGCACCACATTGCATGCCATCGCCACTTGCACGGCGACAAACAGGACGATGCCGGCGCCCGCCACTTGCATGGGTTCAATCGCGCGCCTCCCGGCCCATTCCGTCAGCATGCCCATGCCGATGGCGCCGAAGATGACGGCCGCCATGCCCAGGTACAGCAGATACGCCACGTTGTCATCGGACAAGCCGCCCACATCGGCCAGCCAGCGGCCTATCCATAAACCCTGCACGCCAAAGAACACCGTGTGCGGCAGCAGGATCAGCGCGATGGTGCGGCGAAAGGCCGGGTCACGATAGACACTCCACACGCTGACCTTGCTCATGGTTACGGCAGGCGCGAACATGGCCGGCGACAGCAGGCGGATCAGCAAGCCGATGGCCAGCGCCGCCAGCGCCAGGCCCAGGAAGACGCCGCGCCAGTCCGTATAGTGCAGGGCCAGCTTGACGGGCATGGTAGCCGTGGCCGCGCCCAGTCCGCCCACGGCGATCAGATAGCCATGCACGGACGGCAGGCGGGCTGGGGCGATGGCGCACGAAATCGCTTTCACGGCGGCCATGAAACAGCCGCCCAGGCCCGCCCCCATCAAGGCGCGCGCCCACATCAGTTCGGCAAAGCTGTGGCCCCGGCTGAACAGCCACACTCCCAGCGCTGCCAGCGCCAGCAGCCACAGTTGCACCGTGCGGGGGCCGTAGCGATCCAGCGCCATGCCAACCGGCAATTGCACCAGCGCAAAGGCGAGAAAAAAAGCGCTGGTCAGCAGGCCCAGCTGGGCTGGCGTCAGGGCGATGGCGCCCAGCAACTCGGCCGTCAGCACGGCATTCACGCCGCGCAGCAGGCACGACAGGTAATGCCCGAGCGCGAACGGCAGGAACACGAGGCAAAACACGGCCACGCCGGAGCGGGAAAAAGCGCCGGCGCCGTGCATGCTCAGGCGGCCTTTGCCAGACGGATGACTTTATGCGGCACGTGCGGCACAGGCTCATCCGTTTCAAAGAAAAACTTGTCGTGGCCAAAGGCCGGCTTCAAATCATCCATCCACGTCGCTTCCGCATCGAATTTCGCATAAAACGGCCGCCGCACCCAGTCCGGATTGCGCGCCTGCAAAAATTGCAGGGCAAACAGTTTTTCGCCATTGATGGTGACTATGCCGTCGATGACGATCTTGCCAGGGAATGCACTCATGGACGGTCCGCGCACCGTGCGCGACAGGCCCGACACCATCTGGTAGGCGGCCTGGAAAACCTCGTGCGCCTTTGCCAAGGGCAACTCGAAATAGCCGCGCGGCCCCGTGTCACGTTCGACGAACATGTAATACGGAATCGCCCCCAGGCGCGTGCCCGTCTGCCACAACTCGGCCCAGCTTGCCGGATCTTCATTGATGTGGCGGATCAGCGGCCCCTGCATGCGCAAGGTGGCGCCCGTGGAGACGATGCGTTTCACGGCTTGCTGGGCGATGTCCTGGCGCAACTCAACGGCGTGGCTGTAATGGCCCATCACGGCCAGGTTCTTGCCCGCCTTGACGACGCGCTCGAACAGGCGCATCAAGTCGTCCGCATCGCGGTCGGACACGAAGCGCTGCGGCCAATACGCCACCGCCTTGGTGCCGATGCGAATGTTCTGGATGTGTTCCAGACCCGGCGCCAGCAGCGGCTCCAGGTAGGCGGCCAGTTGCCGCGTGTTCATGATCATCGGGTCGCCGCCCGTGATCAGCACGTCCGTCACCTCCGGGTGCAGTTTCAGATAGGCGGCCAGCTCATGCGATTCGCGCGCATCGAACTTCATGTCGTCCATGCCGACGAACTGGGGCCAGCGGAAGCAGAAGGTGCAATACGCGTGGCAGGTCTGGCCCGCGCTGGGAAAAAACAGCACCGTCTGCGCATATTTATGCTGCAAGCCGCGCACGGGCGCATCGTTGACCTTCGGCACGTTATGCGTCATCTGGCCAGCTGGGTGGGGATTCATGCCCAGGCGCAAGCCATGCACATAGGCATCGATGGCAGCCTTGTCCTGCTTGACCAGCACCAGGTCGCGCAAGTGCGCGTACTGCTCGGGTGGCAGCATGTCGCGGTGGGGAAAGACGAGGCGATAGATGGGGTCGTCAGGAATATTGTTCCAGTCGATCAGCTGATCGAGCACATATTCATTGGTGCGAAACGGCAAGACGTGCGACACCACTTGCACGGCTTCACGCTGCTCTTCCGGCAGCCATTCCCACTGCCGCGCCTGTTGAATGGTCTGCCGCGTATACGGCTTGAACTTGGGTGAAAACGGCTCGGTAATGGGTGCGGACACGATAAGCTCCTTGCCTGTAAATAGCGATAACTTGCATGAAATCAGCCCTACATCGTCCAATTCCAGCCTCTCCCCCCTCATGCCAGACCCGCCCGGCATGCTGTGAAAGTCATCATAATTCTTGCCGTTCGGAACCAAATTGCTACATATCAACAAGCCGTCGATACGTTGCATGCTGCCTACAAGCAACACCTTAGTTTGTTCCATCGCAATTTGAGGGAAGCGTCGGCGACGTAAATTACGACTTGGCAACATATCCCTCGATATCACAAGGAGCTTTCATGAAACGCTTATTCACGGGTAGCCTGCTGTGCCTGGCATTTGCCGGCGGCAGCGTCAGTGCCGCCGTCGAACCAACGGAAAAAGACGCCATCGCCATGGCCGAACGGGGCGCCGCCTTCATGAAGGCGCATGGCAAGGAAGAAATGATGAAGAAAATCACGGCGAAAGACCCGGACTTCGTGCAGGGCTCGCTATACGTGGACATGCGCGACATCAAGACGGGCATCGTGCTGGCCCACCCCATCAATCCTTCCATCGTGGGCAAGGATTTGACGGATGTGCCCGATGCGAATGGCAAGAAATATCGCCGTGAAATCATTGAACTGGCGCAAAAACAAGGCAAGGGCTGGGTCGATTACCAGTACAAGAATCCCACCAGCGGCAAGATCGAACCGAAGACCACGTACATCCTGCGCGTCAACGATGTGGTGCTGGAAGCGGGGATCTACAAAAAATAAGGCAGGGGCGGCGCGCATGCACACCGCGCGCCGCCTGCGGTGTGAACAGCCATAGCCAGGAGTCAAGCATGCTCAATCAATTACGCATCGGACCAAAATTATTGCTGGCGCCCATACTGGTCTTGCTGTTGCTGATACTCAGCTCGACCGGCGCATGGTATGGCATGGTGCGGCAAAATGCCTCGCTGGAAAACATGGTGCGGGTGCGCATCACGCATTTGAAGGCGGCCGCCGATGTACTCGGCGAAGCCAGGCAGGTGCATGGCAATATGTACCAGTTGCTGTCGTGGACCAATGGCAGCTTCGCCAAGGCCCGCCTCGATGCACTTGAACAACAGATCAAGGTGCGCCACGCGGCCATCGGCACCCAGCTGACCACGCTGCGTTCCACGGCCACGGGCGCCGAGCGCACTTTGGTCGATGCGGCCATCGCAGCGCTGGCCGGCTATCGCAAGGCAGTGCTGGAAACCATGGAAATGGCGCAGATGGATCAATCGATCGCCACCAATTCCATGCTCAAGGCGGAAACGCAATTTGGCCAGTTCAACACGCAGCTGGCGCAACTGTCCGCTCTGGAAACGACGCTCAGCAGCCAGGCCCATGCGACGGCCAGCGCCGAGTTTCGCACCTTGGGCTGGAGCCTGCTGCTGACGGTGCTGCTGTCTATCCTCGTCTCCATCGTCGTGACCATGCTGGTGCGGCGCGCCATGCTGGTGGAAATCCGCGGCATTGCCGACGCCGTGCAAGACCTGGCGGCGGGCAAACTGACGGCCGGCGCGCCCAAGCAGGGCAATGACGAAATCGCCGCCACCTCGCGCGTGCTGGACCAGACCATCGCCCACCTGAACCAAACCTTGCGCACCATCATGGACGCTGTGCAATCAATCGACACGGCCTCGCACGAAATTGCCACCGGCAACCTGGATTTATCGGCGCGCACGGAAATGCAGGCCAGTTCGCTGGAAGAAACATCGAGCGCCATGGAAGCGCTGACGCAAGCCGTCAATGACAACGCCGACAATGCCCAGCTGGCTTGCGAGCTGGCGGGACAAGCATCCACCCTGGCTGTGCAAGGGGGCGCGTCGATGCAGCAGGCGGTGACGACGATGGCGACGATACGCGCCAATTCGCGCCAGATCGTGGATATAATCGGCGTGATCGACGGTATTTCCTTCCAGACCAATATCCTCGCGCTGAACGCGGCGGTGGAAGCGGCGCGCGCAGGCGAACAAGGCCGCGGCTTTGCCGTGGTGGCGTCCGAAGTGCGTACCCTGGCGCAGCGCTCGGCGCAGGCGGCCAAGGAAATCAAGACTCTGATCGCCACCTCGGTGACCACCATCGATGGCGGCAGCGTGGCCGTGCAGCAAGCGGGCGACAGCATGGGCGCCATCGTGGCCTCGGTGCAGCAAGTCAATGAAATCATCCAGCGCGTAAAGGATGCCAGCGCGGAGCAGGCGTCCGGCATCACGGAAGTGAATCAGGCCGTCACGCAAATGGATGATGTCACCCAGCAAAATGCGGCCCTGGTGGAGCAGGCGGCAGCGGCGGCGGCCAGTTTGCAGGACCAGGCCGTCAAATTGTCGGCGGCAGTCAGCGTCTTCACCCTGGACCAGCGCCCCGCCGCGCCGAGCGGCCCGACCGAGGAAGAAGCATTCCAGCATCCGGCCAGTGCGCAGCAGGAGCGGCGCGCACTGCACAGCCCGCTGCGCGGCAAGTCCGCCTTGCCCGGCACAAACACGACGCCGCAGCGCCGCCGCAGCTAGGCGGCTGGCGCGCGCATCGGTTTGCTGAGATAGCGCGAGCCGGCCAGCACGAAACGCCACGGCGTGTCCATCGCCTTGGAAATGCCGATGCGCAAACCCGCCTGCACCGTCACCTCTTGTTCGCGGGGCAACAGCATGAACGGCGGCGCATCGAGCGCCAGCCGGTTGTGCATGTGCGTGACACCGAGCGCCTGGCACACCTTGCCCGGCCCCGAGCACAGCAGCCGCGCATCGTCGACGCCGCGCCGCTCGCGCATGATGTCAAGGCCCTCCAAAGGTTCGATGGCGCGGATCAGCACGCCCGCGCCATGGCCAGGCTCGCGGCACACAAAGTTCAGGCACCAGTGGATGCCATACGAGCGGTAGACATAGGCGTGCGCGGGCGGACCGAACATGGCCGCATTGCGCGGCGTCATGCCGCCATACGTGTGCGAAGCCGGGTCCAGCCGGTCATACGCTTCCGTTTCCACGATGCGCCCGCCCACGCCGTCGACCAGCACCGTCACGCCGATCAGCTGGCGCGCCACGCTGCTGGAATCGTCCGCAAAATCGATACCCGCGAGGATTTTTTTCATCCGGCAATTGTACCGCCGCGCATCCCGCCGCACGCCCTGCCCCGCCTTGAAAACAAATGAAACTTGCTCTTTTCATCACAATCATCTTCATGGGCAGCGTCGTAAAATGACGAAAATCGGGGCTGGAGCAGGCCAAAACAGGGATTTTTGCGAGAATATATTGCAGAGATGAACTATTGCCATGCATAAACAGCGATAATCGTCGGGCACTGCGCCAGACGCTCATGAAGCGGGCAGCGGCAGCGCGCGACAGAATAAGCACCGGGCACAAAAATGATGATGAAAGCGTGATGATGAGAGCGGCAGCGCAAAAGCAGGTAGTGCAGGAAGATCCGGTTGACGCCCTGATGCGTTCCATCCGCATCCCGCCGCGTCCCAGCCTGCTGGTCGACTTGCAGCGCGAACTGGCGGAACAGGACCCGTCGCCGCGCCGCATCGCGCGCATCATCGCCGATGACGTCGGCATGTCCGGCGCCCTGCTGAAACTGGCCAACTCGCCGTTCTATGGCGCCGCGCGCAAAGCCAAGTCCGTCGAGCAAGGCATCAATTTTCTTGGCATCAACCAGTGCAGCGCCATGATGACGGGCTTGCTGGCACGCCAGGCGCTGGAAGCGGAAGGCGTGGAACTGACCAACTTCTGGGATGTATCGGCCAAACGCGCGCGCGCCCTGGTATTTACCTCGCGCAAGCTGCGCATCGCCCCGCCCGACATCGCCCACACCTTCGGCCTGTTCTGCGATATCGGCGTGCCCCTGCTGATGAACCGCTTTCCCGACTACGTCAACACGTATGCGGCGGCGGCCAACGATGCGAACAATTGTTTTACGGCACTGGAAGACGCGCGCCACCAGACCAACCATGCGGCCATCGGCTGCTTGCTGGCGCGCAATTGGGGCCTGTCCTCCGATGTCTCCTGGGCCATTTTGCATCACCACGACTACACGGTGCTGGCGGACCCGTCCACGGACGACGCCATCCGCTCGCTCGTCGCCCTGTCGCTGCTGGCCGAAAAGGGCATTCAGCGCTACCATGGCAACAGTACCTCGCTCGAGTGGGACAAGGGCGGCGAGCTTGCCTGCCAGCATCTCGGCCTGTCTCAGGAAGAAGCCGCCGACCTGCTCGACGAATTGCACGAGATGTTCGATACCGACCATTGAGGTATCAGGCGGCCGCGTCCGCCTGTATGATCTGTCCCGGCGCCTGGCCTGAGCCCTGGCGCCTGTTTCCGTTTGCCTGACCCGTATTTCTTAACCTGTTGATCGCCATGCCCAAAAATAAGCGCCCTGTCCCCCGTAAATCCGCCAACACGCCTGAAGACAAGGATGAATCCGTCACACGCATGCTGTGCACGATGGCCCTGAACCTGGCGGAGCAGGAAGACAGCGAATCGCAAGGCACGGTGCTGGCCGAGCAAGCCGTGGAATTTGGCCGCCTGATCCGCAAGGCCCTGAATCAAAAGAAGGATGAAATCCTGTACGACGCCATCGAGCGTTCGAAATACGAAGACGTGGGCGCCTACCAGTATTTGCGCAGCCATATCGAGGAAGCGGCGTCCATTTCCGTGATCCGCCGCGACAACGCACCGGCGATGGAAATCAACGCCTTCGTCGTGCCCCTGCTGGTGCAAAGCACGGGCGGCCTGAAGGAAGCGGACGGTTTCCAGGACCAGGACGCTTTCGAAGCACTGGTGAAAAGTTTCCAGCAGGCAGAACTGGAAAGCGCCAAGGCCAAGGTAGTCCTGATGAGCCATGCCTACGACCTCGATGAAATCGACCGCATCACGTATAGCCATTTGCACGAAATGGTGCGCGATGCGTACTCGTCGATGACGGACAAGAAAATCGTCGCCACGCCGGGCCTGGAAAGCAGCATCGTCGGCTGGAGCGAAACGGCCTTCGGCCCGCAGGACACGGCCGTCGAACTGCGCTTCCTGCTGGGCTTTGCATTGAAACGCGTGGACGACCCGTTCTATGCGGAACCGAAGGACGAAGCGGCGCTCGACGCCTGGTTCGACGCGCGCATGGCCCGCTACCAGCAATGGACGACGGAAGTGGGCGAGCTGGTGAAACGCTGCATGGCGCCGGCCGGCAGCGCCCTGGAAGTGAGCTTCCTGTACCAGGATTTGTTCCACGGCGGCAAGGAACAAGGCATGAGCGAGTACGCGATGCTGCAAATGATGTCCGGCATCAACCATGCCTTGGCGGAAAACAAAGTCGACGCCAGCGATGTATCAGTCGTCGTCGGCCCGGCCGATGAACATGGCGAAATGCTGCTGCGCGTCAACGTCAGCACGGCAAACGGCCAGCTGCTGCACAGCGCCGACAAGCCGCTGGACCTGGCTGCCGACCTGCAGGACGAAGTCGACGACATCTGCGATGCGCTGGCCACCATCGGCGTGACGCAACTGTCCGTCGCGCTGAAATTCGATGCCAAGGGACAGCCGCTGGAAGCGCAGCCGTACGCGCCGGCGTAAGTCCTGCCCCGCCATCTCGACAAGCGGCAGTTATCAAGATACCATCTCCCGTTAGCGTGCGACCAGCCTGGCGCACCTTCCGGAGATGCGCATGCCCCAGCCGCAACTGATCAATATTGCCACCCATGTGCTGGCCGGCAGCGCCGCCATCGGCATGGGCTTGTTCCTGCTGGTGACAGCCAAGGGCACGCCGCGGCACCGCCGCCGCGGCAGGCTGTTCGCGTGGCTGACCTTGCTGGTCTGCGCCACGGCCGCCATCGGCAATCTGCTGTTTGACTATCGTCCCGTCTTTGCCGTGCTGACGGTGCTGGTGCTGTACCAGTTGCTGAGCGGTTGGCGCGCCGTCTACACGCGCGATGCCGGTCCGCAAGCCGTCGATGGCGCGATGACGGCAGCCGCGCTGGTGGCGGGCGGGTTGATCCTGTTGCGCCTGCAGCACGATGCTTCCGGACAGCAAGCCATCGTCGTGCTGTCATCGCTGGGCGGCCTGGCCACCATCCTCGTCTACGACGGCGCGCGCTGGGCCTTTCCCCGCCGCTGGCACGGCATATTGTGGCGCTATGAACATATCTACAAGCTGCTCGCCTCGCTGTTCGCCATGCTTTCCGCTGCCGCCGGCAACCTGCTGCGCATGGGCCAGCCTTGGACGCAGTTGGCGCCATCCCTGCTGGGCTTGATTTGCATCGCTTGGTTCTGGCGGCGCCAGTACCGGCAAGAACGGGCGCAGCGCCTCATGCACAGGCTTGCCGCCTGACATCAGCCACGCAAAGCCAGCCACGCCTGCAATTTCTGCGCATACGCCAAGGTGTAGGCGGGACTGCTCGACGGCAAGCTGACGATGCGGTAGCGCTGCGCATGTTCACCCAGCACCTTGATGCCCAGCTTCGCGGCCGTGCCGCCATTGAAAGCGATCGTGCGCAGCTGCGGCAGGCTGGCGGCCAGGGCCACGAGGTCGTTGTCGTCGCGTTCGCGGATGTTGCTGTCCAGGCTGCCCGTGCGCTGCGCCTGCGCCACCACGTCCCACAGGCCCACGCCGTGCGCCAACAAGGTCGCCAGACGTTCCTCATAGGGCTGGTTCTTCAACTCCACACCCAGCACTTCGCCCAGCAGCATCCAGAACCTGTTTTGCGGATGCGCATAGTACTGGCTGTGCGCCAGCGATTTTTCGCCGGGCAGGCTGCCCAGTATCAGCAAGCGCGTATCGGCATTGACGACAGGGTCGAAACAGCGCTTGCGCGGATCGGCGGCAGCGTCTGGCAAGATGGCTGGCAAGATGGCTGGGCTATTCAAATGAGCGTTCCGAAAAGGAAAATGATGGCCCATTTTACCCGGCCACGCGACGGTGTAGAATTCCCGGACAACCCTGCCTACACAAGAGACCGCCCATGCGCACCATCGACACCCTGCTGGCACAGTATGGCGAAAGCCACCGCAACCACGTCAATGAATGGGTGCACATCGTGTGCGTGCCGCTGATCGTTTTCAGCCTGCTGGGGCTGCTGTGGAGCATGCATCCCAGCGTGGCGCTGCTCGGCAGTATTCTGGCCTTATACTATTATTACAAGCTGTCGCGCCCGTTTGCTGCGGGCATGCTGGCGATGCTGGCCGCCATGCTGGGCCTGCTTCTGCTCATGCCGGCGCTGACCATCCTGCCCGTGTCGCTGGCACTGTTCGTGCTGGCCTGGATAGGCCAGTTCATCGGCCACCAGATCGAAGGCAAGAAACCGTCGTTCCTCGACGACTTGCGCTTTTTACTGGTGGGGCCGCTGTTCGTGCTGGGATTTTTATACAGGCGCCTGCGGCTGGCGTATTGAGCGGCAAGCGCTTACGCGAAGTTGGTAACAGATTTTTACCATTCGTAACTAGTTATCTGAGGCAAGTGTCCTTATGATAAGTCATCATCTGCCGGTCGACGCAATCGGCAAGCAACTTTTGTCCAAGGGAGTCCCATATGAAAGCACCAATTATTGCAGTGGCATTGCTCGCCACCCTGGCCGGTTGCGCCGTACAACCGAACTCGGCAAATGTCTACAATGCGCGCCAGGCGCAGAATGAACAATCGGTTCGCATGGGTACGGTTGAATCCGTGCGCCAGGTAACCATCGACAAGGGTGAAACGGGCACGGGCGTGCTGGCTGGCGCGGCGCTGGGCGGTGTGGCCGGCTCGACTATCGGCGGCGGCAAAGGCGCCATCGCGGCCAGCATCCTCGGCGCCGTCGCTGGCGGCATGGCCGGCAAGAGCATCGAAGCGAATGCCTCGAACAAGGCCGGCCTGGAAATCACCGTGCGCTTGGACAATGGCGACATGCGCGCCATCGTGCAGGACGCCGACGAGCTGTTCCGCCCGGGCGAGCGCGTGCGCCTGCTGTCCGATGGCCGCAAGACCCGCGTCACGCATTGATCCGCTTGCCGGCGCATGCGCTCAGCCGAATGCGCCGGCAGCGAGCAAGGCGGAGGGGTGCAGCCAGATGGCAATCACAGCCGTCACGACGACATACACAAGCACGCTCCATACTTTGATCTGCAGTGAGGCTGGCATGGCGGTCCCCTTCAAAAATGCAATTCAGAAAATATTTACTTGATAATAAAGTAAATATTTTCATAAATTCAACATTTTCCAGAAGCACTGCGCTGGCTCAATGCCTGCCTGCGCATTTGCCAAACTCGACCGGGACGCGCGATGCCCGTATACTTGCGCGATGTCCTCTCCTCTCCTGTTCATCATTGCCTGCCTGATCTGGGGCTCCACCTTCTGGGCCATCACCTTGCAGCTGGGCGATGTCGCCCCCGCCGTTTCCGTGGTCTACCGCTTCGGCCTCGCGTCCGCCACCCTGTTTGCCTGGTGCGCCGTGCGCGGCGACCGCCTGCGCCTGCCCTGGCGCGCGCAAAAATGGATGCTGCTGCAGGGACTGGCCTCGTTCGCCCTCAGCTATGTGTGCACGTATAGTTCCGAACAGTATCTGGTGTCGGCCCTCGTCAGCGTGCTGTTTGCGCTGATGGTCTTCTGGACGCCGTTGCTCAACCGCATCGCCTTCGGCACACCGATCACCTTGAGCACCTGCTGCGCCGCATTCGTCGCCATCTGCGGCATCGTGCTGCTGTTTTACCAGTCCATCGGCGCGGCGCTGCAAGATATTCTGGGCGGCGGCAATGGCCATTTTCTGCTCGGTTTTATCCTGGCGCTGGTGGCAACCGTGTCGAGCACTGCAGGCAACGCCCTCGTCATGAAAGTGCGCGAACACTCCGGCAACGTGATGCTGACCATGGCCTGGACCATGCTGTGGGGCACCTTGATGGTGGCCGTCTGGGCCGTCGCCACGGAACAGTCCTGGCAATTGCCCACGCGCCCCAGTTACTGGATGGGATTGGTGTACCTCGCCATCTTCGGTTCGGTGATCGCCTTCAGCGCCTATTTCACCTTAATCGCCCGCATCGGCACGCAAAAGACCGTGTACATCGGCGTCGTCACGCCCGTCATTTCCGTCCTGCTGTCGGTGCAGTTCGAACACTACCGGCCCGCCGCCATCGAATGGGTGGGCATGGTGTTGTGCCTGTCCAGCGTGGCCTGGGCCCTGACGTCGGGGGCGCGCAAGACGAATACCATCGCTTCCCTTTCCACCACTCCATCAACAAAGGCAACATGAGCACCTCTTCCTCCCTCGCCATCCGTCCCGCGACCGCATCCGACGTGGCCGCCATCTTTGGCATGATCCACGAACTGGCCGTGTTTGAAAAACTCGAACACATGATAATCGCCAGGGAATCCATGTTGCACGACAGCCTGTTCGGCGCCCACCCCGCATGCGAAGCGCTGGTGGGCACGGAAAATGGCGAAGTGGTGACCTTTGCCCTGTTCTTCCATAATTTTTCCACTTTCCTGTGCCGCAAGGGCTTGTACCTGGAAGACCTGTATGTAAAGCAATCGGTGCGCGGCAAGGGTTATGGCAAGCAGATGCTGGTAGCGCTGGCGCAACTGGCCGTCGAACGCGATTGCGGCCGCTTCGAATGGTCGGTGCTGGACTGGAATGAAAACGCGATCAATTTCTACAAGGGCATGGGCGCGGACGTGATGCCGGACTGGCGCATCTGCCGGGTCACTGGAGATGCCTTGACGCAATTGTCGGCAGGCACGCCGATATCTGCATAAACCAATTGCCCAAAAAAAATCCCCGCGGGCTAGCGGCACCGCGGGGTAGAACCCATTGTCAAGTGGGAGGGGGAGAATGCAATCAACGGTTATCAATATAAACGCTGTCGCTTGCGATAGCGCAGACCTTTACATTTGCTTACCGGGCCTTACATTTGACTTAAATCTGCTAACCAAGTTTCACCAAGTGTCGCTTGAAAGACACTGATTATTTCCGTGGTTCAATCAATGTGCCGTGCAAGCCGATATGTTGTTGCGCAACCCCACCGCCACCCTGCGATTTTCTATAGATTTGGTACACTGTCAGGCAGGCGATGCAGCCAGCAACCACGGCAAAAATGACCATGCGACGCTCCTTGAATATGCTTGAAGGAATCAGGGCCTGCGGCACCTGATGATGACCGGGCGAGCAGGGAAGATTCAGTGTGGCATCTTCGCCCTGGCGGGCATTGTGCAATGTCAAACACGCCAATTTGACGGGGTCATGGCATTTGATATGGCGCAAAGTGGCGGCATTCCGCTCACACAAAATGAACGCATCATTACGCACCTGGGAGCCACATCATGAATGTTTCTGCCAAACCGCTCGTCATGAAAATCTACCGCGCCTACCTGCGCTCCCGCCTGGAGCGCTATACGCGCGACTTGCAAGCCATCGCCGAACAGCGCGAGAACGACTTCCAGGCTGAACGCATCCTGCACCAGGCCGTCGTCTCGGTGCGCTCCAAACTGCATTCGCTGTAACCGTGATGCCGTCAGTGCTGCCGGCCGGCCACGGCCCAGCGCTCCACCAGCTCGAACAAGCCTTGCGTCAGCAGGGCCAGCACGGCTGCGGGGATCGCGCCGGCCAGCAGCATGTCGTTGTCGTTCAGCGCCAGGCCGATGGTGATGCGTTCGCCGTAACCGCCCGCGCCGATGAAGGCGGCGATGGTGGCCGTGCCCACGCTCATCACGGCCGCCGTTTTCACGCCCGCCAGCATGACGGGCAAGGCCAGCGGCAAGTCCACGTGCAGCAAGCGGTCGCGCTTATTCAAGCCCAGCGCCAGCGCCGCCATGCGCAAGCCTTGCGGCACCTGCAGGATGCCCGTGCACGTGTTGCGCACGATGGGCAGCAAGGCATACACGAATAGTGCCACCAGTGCCGGCACGGTGCCGATCATGCCCAGCACGGGGATCAATATCGCCAGCAGGGCCAGCGAGGGCACCGTCTGCAGTACGCCGACGAAGGCCAGCACCGTTTGCCGCAGCGGCGCCGAAAACGCCGCCAGCACGCCCAGCGGAATGCCGATCACGCACGCCAATGCCACCGACAGCAGCACCAGGGTCAGATGCTGGCGCGTCAGTGTCCACAAATCGTCGCCGATGATTTTATCGAGCAGCTTGCCGCGCGCGGCGGCCGGTTTGTTCGCCTGCGTGCCGGAGGCCAGCCACTGGCGCGCCACGTCGGAAAAAGTCTTGCCATCGATTTCCACGGCCGCATTCATGGCGATCATGTCGCTCTCGCTGATACGCCCCTGCAAGCCTTGCAGCGCCAGCCAGGCGGCGGGAAAGCGCTGCGGCACGTCGAGCCGGTACAGCAGCATGGCGTCGTAGCGGGGAAAATACTGCTGCGTGTCGGCCAGCACGCGCAAGCCGTACTGGCGTATCTTCGCGTCCGTCGAATAGATGTCGATCACGTCCACCTGGCGCTGCGCCAGCGCTTCATAAGCGATGCCGTGATCGAGCCCGCGCGGGCGCTGCGGCAAGCCATAGCGGGCGGCCAGGCCCGGCCAGCCATCGACCCTGCCGATGAATTCATGCGACAGGCCGAATGTCAGGGCCGGGTGCTGGGCCAGCTGCGCCAGGCTGGCGATGGTTTTTTCATCGCTGCGCACGGCCAGCGCATAGGTATTGTTAAAGCCCAGCGGCACGGCCACGCCCAAGCCCAGCGTCGCCAGCTCGCGCCGCATCTGCGCCAGGTCGATGGCTTTGTCGTGCTTGAGGATTTCGCTGCCGATGGTGCCCATGTATTCGGCATACACGTCGATGCTGCCCGCCTGCAGCGCAGCGAGCACGATGGCCGTGTTGCCCAGGCCCTGGCGGTGCTGCGCCTTGACGTGCGGCGCGGCGCTCTGCTGGATGATTTCGCCGAGGATGTACGATTCCGTGAAGCGCTTCGAGCCCACCTTCAGGGTGCCGCCATCCTGGGCAAGGGAGGACATGGGCGCGGCGGCAAAGACCAGCAACAACAACAGGTAAACAACACGCACGCGGCGCTCCAGGACGGATGATCAATCCGGCAAGCTTACCACCGGCGCGCGCCAGACACCGCCATGCACCACGCCCGCGCACGGGTTCAGGCCCAGCGCATACGCCAGGTCGGCCGGGCGCGCGATGCGCCACAGGGCAAAATCGGCGCGCTTGCCCACCGCCAGGCTGCCCGTTTCATGCTGCAAGCCCAGCGCGCGCGCCGCATGCAGCGTGCAGCCGGCCAGCGCTTCCTGCGGCGTCAGGCGCCACAGGGTGCACGCCATGTTCATCGCCAGCAGCAGGGACGTCATCGGCGACGTGCCCGGGTTGCAATCGGTGGACACGGCCATCGGCACGCCGGCCGCGCGCAAAGCCGCCACCGGCGGCGGCTGCGTTTCGCGCAAAAAGTAATACGCGCCCGGCAGCAGCACGGCCACCGTGCCATGTTGCGCCATGGCGACCACACCCTCTTCCGACAGGAATTCCAGATGGTCGGCCGACAGGCCATCGTAACGGGCCACCAGCGCCGCGCCGCCCAGGTCCGACAGCTGCTCCGCATGCAGTTTCACGGGCAGATTCAAGGCGCGCGCCGCCTCGAACACCCTTTCAGTCTGCGCCGGCGTAAAGCCGATGCGCTCGCAAAACGCGTCGACGGCGTCGACCAGTCCAGCGCCCGCCAGCTTCGGCAGCATCTGCGCGCACAGCAGGTCGATATACGCGTCGGCCTGGCCCGCATATTCGGGCGGCAGCGCGTGCGCGCCGAGGAAGGTGGTGCGCACAGATACGGGCAGCTGTTGCCCTATCCTGCGCGCCACGCGCAGCATCTTCGCCTCGCTGTCCGCGTCGAGACCATAACCGGACTTGATCTCCAGGGTCGTCACGCCCTCGGCCAGCAGCGCCAGCACGCGGGGCAGGCTTTGCCGCAGCAACTCGTCATCGCTGGCCGCGCGGGTGGCGCGCACGGTGGACATGATGCCGCCGCCGGCGCGGCTGATGTCTTCATAGCTGGCGCCATTCAGGCGCGCCTCGAATTCGTCGCTGCGGTTGCCCGCATGGACGATGTGCGTATGGCAGTCGATCAGGCCGGGCGTCAGCCAGCAACCCTGACCATCGTGCAGCACGGCGCCGCTGGCCGGCAGCTCGTCGCCGGGGCCGAACCACGCGATGCGGCCATCCTTGACGGCGATGGCCGCGTCGAGCAATTCGCCATAACCGTGTACCATGGTGGCCAGGTGGACGTTGTGGATGACCATATCCCAGTCTTGCATGGCTTTTCTCTCCTAGATGAACAGGTCGACGCACAACACGGCCGAACGCTGCAAGGCGTCGAGCCGCCACTCCGACGCATCGTCGGCATCGAGCAGCAGCGCGTCATAACGGGCCAGCGCGAACTGCTGTTCCGCGCCGCGCGCCAGCACGTGGCCTTCTCCGGCGACAAACAGCAAGGTCGCCGCGCTGCGCCGTACCAGCCTGCACGGGGCCGTGATTTTTTCCAGCTGGTGGCGGCAGCGGTCGCGCCGCGTCATCACATTGAAATCCGTCGTCGTTCCCTTGACCTGCGCCTCCACGGCCGCCTCGCCGGGAAACCACAGCATCGGTTGCGCCGCGCTCAAGACCACCTTGCGCGCGCCGTCGAACGTCAGTTGCACGCTGTCGCCATCGACCAGCATCAGGCTGCGGTCGATACCGGGAAAGCTGGAAAACGGCCCGCTGGCCGTGATCGTCGCCAGGCTGATACGCCAGTCGAAATCATCGAAGCCGGCGCCGGGGGGGGCAATGGCGATTTCCGTCGTGCTGCCGCCGCCGTTTTTCCACGGCGCGGCGCGCAGGCATTCCTGCGGGATGAAGATCGCCATCAGAGCGCCCTCAGTTGCGCCAGGGTGCGCTTGTAGGCGGCGGCGATGGCATCCTGCGCCACGTGGCGCCCATCGCGCACCTGCCATCGGCCGCCGCACAGCACGTCGCGCACCAGCTTGTCGTTGCCGCAGAAAAGTACACTGCCCAGCACATCGGCGATGGCCACGCCGCACAGGTTCACATGCGCGTCGTCGAGCACCAGCAAGTCGGCGCGGCAGCCGGGCGCCAGGGCGCCGAGCTTGCGCCCGGACGCCTGCGCACCGCCCTGCAAGGCCGCCTGCCACAGATAGTCGCCCACATGGCGCTGTTCCGGCGTGGCGGCCACATTGCGTTGCTGCCGTTGCAGGCGCTGGCCATATTCAAGCCATCGCAATTCTTCCACCGGCGACTGCGACACGTGGCTGTCGCTGCCGACGCCGAAACGCCCGCCGGCGGCGATGAATTCGGCCAGCGGAAACAAGCCGTCGCCCAGGTTCGCTTCCGTCGTCGGACACAGGCCCGCCACGGCGCCGCTGGCCGCCATCAGCGCCACTTCATCGGGCTGCACATGCGTCGCATGCACGAGGCACCAGCGCGCATCGATGTCGATCTGATCGTACAAATACTGCACCGGGCGCCGGCCGCTGTAGTCCAGACACTGGCGTACCTCACCCTGCTGCTCGGCGATGTGGATGTGGATGGGACGGCCCGCGGGCAGCGCTTGCGCCACTTCACGGATCTGCGCCACGCCGGCGGCGCGCAGCGAGTGCGGCGCAAAGCCCACCTCCACCTGCCCGCCGCGCCGCGGCGCCAGCGCTTCGACGATGCGCAGCACGTCATCCGCATCGGTGCGAAAGCGCGCCTGTTCCTCTTTCAAAGCTTGCGCGCCAAAGCCCGCATGGCTGTACAGCACGGGCAGCATGGTCAGGCCGATGCCGCTGAGGCGCGCCGCGGCCAGCACCCGTTCCGCCGTTTCCGCAGGGCGCGCATACAGCGCGCCGGCCATATCGCGCTGCAGGTAGTGGAATTCGCACACGGCCGTGTAGCCATGGCGCAGGCATTCGGCAAACAGCTGCGCGGCGATGGTTTCCATTTGCTCCGGCGTGATGTGGCGCGCGAAGCGGTACATCAGGTCGCGCCAGGTCCAGAAGCTATCCGGCCCGTCCCCCGCGACTTCCGTCATGCCGCCCAGCGCCCGCTGGAAGGCATGCGAATGCAGGTTGACCATGCCGGGCAAGACATATTCGGCCACTTCCGCGCCAAGAGGCGCTGCGGCGTTTTCCGTCACCGCCGTCAGATCGCCGGCCGCGTCCCACTCCAGCAGCACGTCGCGGCGCCAGCCTTGCGGCAGCAGCGCATGGCGCGCGAACAGACAGCCGCTCAACGCGCCACCCATGCCACGGCCGCTGCCATCATCTGGCGCAGCAGCGGCTGCACTTGCGCGGCCAGGTCGGGACGGTAGCCAAATGGCGCCGCGTCATCCATGCCAGGCTCATTCATGTACAGGCACTGGCACATCTCCAGCTGGATCGCATGCACGCGGCCGGCCGGCTGGCCGTAATGGCGGGTGATGTGGCCGCCCTTGAAGCGGCCATTCAAGGCCACGGTAAATGTCTCCTGCGCGCGCGCGATATCGACCACGGTCGACGTCAGGCCCGCATCGCAGCTGGCGCCATCGGCCGTGCCGAAGTTCAGGTCGGGCAGCTTGCCGTCAAAAAAACGCGGCACGCGCGAGGCGATGGAGTGGGCATCCCACAGCACCACGGCGCCATGCACGCGCAGCAGGCGGTCCAGTTCCGCGCGCAGCTGCGCATGATACGGCGCCCAGTAGCGCCGCAGCCGCTGCTGTACGTCGGCCGCATCGGGTTCGCGGCCGGCCAGGTACAGCGGCTCGCGGTGAAAGGTATCGCTGGGCAGCAAGCCCGTCGTATCCTGGCCCGGATACAGATTCGTGTCTTCCTGCGGCCGGTTCAAGTCGATGGTGTAGCGCGACCAGCGCGCCGACAGCACGGACGCGTCCATCTCCTGCAAAAAGCCATACAGTTCGCGCAAATGCCAGTCCGTGTCGGCCTTGATCAGGGCCTGCGGCGTCATGCGCGCGGCGATATCGTCGGGTATGTCGGTGCCCACGTGGGGCATCGACACCAGCAGCGGGATGCTGCCTTCGTTGAAGCGGAAATCCATGCTTGTCTCCTTGCGCCCGCTCAGGCGTACAACGGGGCGAACAAATTCTTGCACGTGCTGCTCAACTCACCCTGCAGCACCATCTGCTTGGCCGCTTCGATATCGGGCGCGAAGAAACGGTCGGCGTCGAAGAACGGCACTTTCTGGCGCAGCTGCTGGTGTATATGTTCGAGGTGCGGCGAGGTTTTCAGCGGACGATGGAAGTCGATGCCCTGCGCGGCGGCCAGCAGCTCGATACCGACGATGACGGCCGTGTTGTGTGCCATGTCGTCCAGGCGGCGCCCGGCGAACGTGGCCATGCTCACATGGTCTTCCTGGTTGGCGGACGTCGGCAGGCTGTCGACGCTGGCCGGATGCGCGAGCGACTTGTTTTCCGACGCCAGCGCGGCCGCCGTCACGTGGGCGATCATGAAGCCGGAATTGACGCCCGGGTCGCGCACGAGGAAGGGCGGCAAGCCGGAAAGCGTGGCGTCGATCAGCAGCGCGATGCGGCGCTCGGCCAGCGCGCCGATTTCAGCAATCGCCAGCGCCAGCGTGTCGGCGGCAAAAGCCACCGGCTCGGCGTGGAAATTACCGCCCGAGACGATTTCCGCCTGCCCGTTGGGACCATCCTGGAAGATCAGCGGATTGTCCGTGACTGCATTGGCTTCGATCAGCAGGGTGCGGCCGACGTTACCAATCAGGTCCAGGCAGGCGCCCATGACTTGCGGCTGGCAGCGCAGGCTGTACGGGTCTTGCACGCGCTCGTCGCCTTCCAGGTGCGAGGCGCGAATCGCGCTATGCGCCACCAGCTGGCGGTACATCTGCGCAGCCAGGATTTGCCCCGGCTGTCCGCGCACGGCGTGCACGCGCGCGTCGAACGGCGAGTCGCTGCCCTTGGCCGCGTCGAGCGACAGTGCGCCCGTGACCATGGCCGCTTCCAGCAGGCGCTCGGCCATGAACAAGCCATGCAGCGTCAGCGCGTTCGACACTTGCGTGCCGTTGATCAGCGCCAGGCCCTCTTTCGCCGCCAGCACCACGGGCGCGATGCCCGCCTGCGCCAGCGCTTCGGGCGCCGCCATCAATTCACCGTTGACGCGCACGTCGCCCACGCCCAGCATGGCCAAGGTCATGTGCGACAGCGGCGCCAGGTCGCCCGAGGCGCCGACGGAACCCTTGGCGGGAATGGCCGGCATGATGCCCGCGTTGTACAGGGCGATCAGGGTGTCGACGATCAACGGGCGCACGCCGGAATAGCCGCGCGCCAGGCTGCCGATCTTCATCAGCATGATCAGGCGCACGACGGCGTCCGACAGCAGTTCACCCGTGCCGACCGAGTGCGACAAGATCAGGTTGCGCTGCAATTGCTCGAGTTTTTCATCGGGGATGCGCGTCTTGGCCAGCAAGCCAAAACCCGTGTTGATGCCATACGCCGCATCGCCCTTGGCGACGATGGCTTGCACGGCGGCGGCCGACACCTCGATGACGGGATAGGCTTCGGCGGCGAGAATCAGTTTCGCGGGGGCGGCCCACACGGCGCGCAGGTCGCCCAGGGTCATCGCGCCCGGTTTCAGGGTCCAACTTTTGGAGTGCTGTGTCATGTTTGCTTTCACTTCGTATTAAGCATCGGCAGGTTCAGATTGTTGCGCTTGGCGCAGGCGGCCGCTGTTTCGTAGCCGGCATCGGCATGGCGCATCACGCCCGAGCCGCTGTCGTTGACCAGCACCCTGGCCAGGCGTTTCACCGCCGCTTCACTGCCATCGGCCACGATGACCATGCCCGCATGCTGAGAATACCCCATTCCTACGCCGCCGCCATGGTGCAGCGAGACCCAGGTGGCGCCGCCGGCCGTGTTCAGCATGGCGTTGAGTAGCGGCCAATCGGAGACGGCGTCGGTGCCATCCTTCATGCTTTCCGTCTCGCGGTTCGGGCTGGCGACGGAGCCCGTATCGAGGTGGTCGCGGCCGATGACGATGGGGGCCTTCAGTTCGCCCGTGCGCACCATCTCGTTGAAGGCCAGGCCGGCGATGTGGCGCTCGCCCAGTCCCAGCCAGCAGATGCGCGCCGGCAGGCCCTGGAAGGCGATGCGCTCGCGCGCCATGTCCAGCCAGTGGTGCACCTGCGTGTGGTGCGGGAACAGCTCCTTGATCTTCGCATCCGTTTTATAGATGTCTTCCGGATCGCCCGACAGGGCCACCCAGCGGAACGGGCCGCGTCCTTCGCAGAACTGCGGGCGGATATACGCGGGCACGAAACCGGGGAAGTCGAAGGCGTTCTGCACGCCCTGGTCGAACGCCACCTGGCGGATGTTATTACCGTAATCGACGGTGTGCACGCCCATGGCGTGGAAATCGAGCATGGCTTGCACGTGGGCGGCGCAGGAGTCGGCGGCGGCCACCGTCAGGCGCGCATGGCGCTGCGGGTCTTGCTGCGCCGCCTTCCAGTCCGACACGCTCCAGCCGCGCGGCAGGTAGCCGTTGACCAGGTCATGCGCGGAGGTCTGATCCGTCACCAGGTCGGGCACCAGGCCGCCCGCTTTCGCGCGGCGCACCAGTTCCGGCAGCACTTCGGCCGCGTTGCCCAGCAAGCCGATGGAAATGGCTTCCTTGCGTTCCGTGTGATATTTGACCAGCTCCAAGGCTTCATCCAGGCTGGCCGCCTGCTTGTCCAGGTAGCGCGTGCGCAAGCGGAAGTCGATGCTGCTTTGCTGGCATTCGATATTGAGCGAGACGGCGCCCGCCATGGTGGCGGCCAGCGGCTGCGCGCCGCCCATGCCGCCCAGGCCCGCCGTCAAAATCCAGCGCCCGCCCCAGTCGCCGCCGAAATGTTGGCGGCCCGCTTCGGCAAAGGTTTCATACGTGCCCTGCACGATGCCCTGCGTGCCGATGTAGATCCAGCTGCCGGCCGTCATCTGGCCGTACATGAACAAGCCTTGGCGATCGAGTTCGTTGAAGTGTTCCCAGTTGGCCCATTTCGGCACCAGGTTGGAGTTCGCGATCAGTACGCGCGGCGCGTCCGCGTGGGTCTGGAACACGCCCACCGGCTTGCCGGACTGGATCAACAAGGTCTGGTCGTCTTCCAGTTCGCGCAAGGAAGCGAGGATCTGGTCGAAGCAGGCCCAGTTGCGGGCGGCGCGGCCGATGCCGCCGTAGACGACCAGGTGCTGCGGATTTTCCGCCACTTCCGGGTCCAGGTTGTTTTGCAACATGCGGTAGGCCGCCTCGGCCTGCCAACTCTTGCAAGCCATGACCGTGCCGCGCGGCGCGCGGATGGTACGGCTGGCATCAAAGCGTGGATCGGTGTCCATTGTGCTGTTCATGCTGTCTCCTCGTAGGGTGCGAGCGGGCGTACCTGACCCGGTACCTGACCCGCCCTTGTGCTCCCAGCATAGGTTGTCTATACAACCAAGTCAACAGATTTTTACAAGCGAAAACAGCCTACTTTTTCTCGAACACGCGCTTGCCCGCCACCCATGTCTGCAGTACCTGCGTCTTGCCGATGGCGGCCGGCGCGACGGTGAACAGGTCCTGGTCGACGACGATGAAGTCCGCCCATTTTCCCGCCTCCAGGCTGCCGATGACCTTTTCCTGGTGCGCTGCCCAGGCCGCGTCGAGGGTGAAGCAGCGCAGCGCCTCGGTGACCGTCATGGCTTGCTGGGGATACCAGCCGCCGGCCGGGAATCCTTCGCTGTTTTGCCGCGTCACGGCCGCGTGGATGCCTTCGAACGGGTTCGGCGACTCGATGGGAAAGTCTGATCCGCAGGCGATGCGCGAGCCTTGCGCAAGGAAGGTGCGCCACGCATACGCGCCCTTGATGCGCTCGTGGCCCACGCGCTGCTCCGCCATGTTCTGGTCGGACGTGGCATGCGTCGGTTGCATCGACGGCACGATGCCCAGCGCCTTGAAACGGGGGATGTCGCTCAATTGCACCACCTGCGCATGCTCCATGCGGTGGCGCAGGCCCACGCTGCGGTATTGCGCGGTCAAGGCTGCATAGCCATCGAGGATTTGATGGTTGCCCGCGTCGCCGATGGCATGCACGTTCACCTGGTAGCCGGCCCGCATGGCTTTTTCCATCTTCGCGCGCATGGCGTCATCTTTGAAGAACAGCAGGCCGCTGGTGGACGGATCGTCACTGTACGGCGCCAGCAGGGCCGCGCCGCGGCTGCCCAGGGCGCCGTCGGACAGCAGTTTCACGGCGCGCAGGGCGTACAGGTCGCGCGCATAACTATTTAAGGGGCCGTTTTTCGACAGCGCGTCAAAGTCTTCCGTCGTGTCGGCAATCATGCCGTACACGCGCACCGTCAGCTTGCCATGGTCCGCGTAGTCGCGGAACAGCCGGTCCTGCATCTGGCCGATGCCCGCATCGTGCACGCTGGTCAGGCCCACCTGCGACAGCTGCGCCAGCGCGCCATCGAGGGCGGCGCGGTTTTCCACGTCGCCCGGCTTGGGCAGCACGGCGTCCATCAAGTCCATGGCATTGTCGACCAGCACGCCGGTGGCATTGCCGTCCGCGTCGCGTTCGATCTTGCCGCCCGCCGGATCTGGCGTGGCGCGCGTGATGCCGGCCAGCGCCAGCGCGCGGCTGTTGGCCCAGCCCGCGTGGCCGTCGACCCGGCGCAGCCACACGGGCCGCGCGCTTTCCGCCGCATCGAGTTCCAAAGCCGTGGGAAAGCGCCCCAGCTTCCAGATTTCCTGGTTCCAGCCATTGCCGACGACCCAGCTGCGATCCGGATGCGCGCGCGCGAAGTCGCCCACGGCTTGCACGGCGGCCGGCAGCGAGGACGAACCGTACAACATCACGCCGCTGGCAATCGTCCCCAGGCCGAACACGTGGCCATGCGCGTCGATCAGGCCCGGCAGCACGGTTTTTCCCTGCACGTCGACGTGCAGGGCGCCCTTGGCCGCCTTGCGTTTCACCTGCGCGGCGCTGCCGACGGCGAGCAGTTTGCCCGCATCGTCAAAGGCCAGCGCCGTGAAGCGCACCACCTTGCCGGCAGCATTGAGCGTGTAGCCGTTGGCGTTGTCGATGACGGTATCGGCATGGGCGTAGACGTGGGTCAGGGCGCCCAGGCAGGCGAGAACGAGCAGGGTGCGGCGCGGGGTCGGCATTTCCATCTCCAGGTCTTGAATAAAAAGACGAGTGTATAGAAATTAGCAAAATGGTCAATCAGGCAGCGTGAGGCTCCCTTACCATCAGCCAGTAATCGCAGCCCGTGACAGCTTCCGCGTACCGCCCCGCCACCACGAAGCCCAGGCGGGCATAGAACGGCAGGCTGCGTTCGTTATACGTCTCCAGGAAGCACGCGGCGCCGGCCGCATCGACGGCCGCCAGGCCCGGCGCCAGCACGGACGCACCCAGCCCCTGCCCTTGCGCGGCCGGAGCGATGCCGGCGATCGACAGATACCAGGCATCCTGCAACCCGTGCGGCGCCAGCGCGAGCTCCATATTCCCGACGATGGCCGTGAAATGCGCGAAGCCGCGCTCCCCCAGCAACGCGTGCAAGGCGGGTTCGCGTTGCGCATACGCGGCCTGGCGCACGGCCGCCGGCGTATCCGTCGTCCAGATGGCGGCGCCATTGCCCGCGTCATCCGCCATATCGACGCGCCCCGCCTGCCACCCCTCGGCCAGCGCCAGCGCGAAGTAGGCTTCCAGCATGGCGTGCCGCGCCGCCTCGTCGTCGCCGCACGCCACCGTGACGGTGCGGTAGAACGGATCGCCGACCAGGGCGGCGGCCAAGCTGCGGGCGGTACGGGAGGATTCGATGTTGGATGGACTGGACATGGGGACTCTTTCTTCTCATTGAAACGCCCGGCATCTTAACGCAAGCGCGCAGGCCTTGCGCCCAGTCAATACTTGCAAGGCTCCACAGGTCTACGCTGAGGTTTTCAGGTGGAATACCCCATGGCCAGGCACCATGTCATCAGCACCACCGCGTGCGACGTGTTCTTCAAGCTCGTGGCGCACCAGAAGAGCAGCCTGGGCGCGCGCTTCGACAGCATGATCGTCACCTTCAGCGCCGGTGGCCAGCCCGTGCTGGGCGCCACCCTGCGCAACGCGACAAGCGGCTGCGAACTGCACCGCCTGGCCGGCCAGCCCGACGAATGCTGGTGCTGCGGTTATGACGAGCAGCTGGAATTCGTCTCGCAAGCCGACGTGCCGCTGGCGCACGCCGACTACCGGCTCACCTTGAGCAATGGCGAAACGTGGACGGGCACGACGGATGCGAAGGGGCGCACGGGGCGCGTCACCAGCAAGCTTGAGGCGCAAATCATCCAGGCCGAATTCCTGCCGCACGCGGATAAATCACCATGCTGCGCCGCCGCGCCAAAACACGCTGCGCCTGCGGTCAAGGTCATTCAGCTGGAAGGCATCAAGACGACCGACAAGGATGTCGGTTCGTCCGTGAAACAGGTCAAAGTGAAGGACAAGGTTCGCCCGCTGACCAAGGGCGAGATCGACATGGCGTGGATGCTGTTCCAGGATGCGATCGACTACGACAAGGTCAAGGTGCATGGGGAGCCGTATCTATGGTTTGGCTTGCAGCCCAAAAATGTGGCCATGACACCGGATGGGGAGATGTATTTTCATGAGTCGGAATTCCGAAAGGACTTCTCAAAGGAGAAACCAAGGCCAAAAAACTGGTTCATGCATGAAATGGTGCATGTTTGGCAGCATCAATTGAATTATCCAGTAGCGATACGGGGACTTGTCAGGCTAGGTTTGGATTACAAGTATGTGCTACTTCCGAAGAAAAAATTATCAGACTACAACATGGAAGCCCAGGGTGATCTGCTCGCCGACTATCACACATTGAAGTACTTAAAAGATCCAGACGCAATGCGTCAACCTAAATATCAACACTCACTAAAACTTTATGAAGAGGTACTACATGAGTTTTTTAAAGATAGGAAAAGCAAGGCAAATCTGCCTGGCCGTAATGCTGAGCATGAGCCTTTGTTTGACATACCATGACGCTTTCGGCATGTCCCGCATGGCATACGCGGAAGTACAGCTAAAAAATGGCACTCCCTGTTTCTCTATTTCTGAAAAGGAAGAAGCGCGTAACGGGGTTCCGCAGATTAGTGCGGTCGTACTGACAGATGTATCCGTCAAGCCAGCAGTCAAAGTATGGTCCTTTCTTTTACCGGGCGCAGCGACTATTCCTGTGCATGCCAAGTCCTGTCTTCTGTATGGAGTTGCACCAGCAACAGCAGAGGTCAAACCACCCAAAGCCCCGCCACTGAAAACGGGGCGCATGTATGACGTCTTTCTGAACGGTGGGCCAGCCGATCCATCGGACCCTACTCGCGGTTACGTGGGGAAATTTTGCTTAATCACCGGCATCTCCGGGGAGCGAAAAATTCTCCGTATCGACAGCGATAGCCAAGCCTGGATAGATGAAATCTGTCCAGAACATTCGCTCATCAGATAGTGCGAGGGTCGCCATGCCATATCGTCACACGCTGCTATTCCTGCTTGCCACCCTGACGGCTATCGATGCCTCGGCGTGGTCGCGCATCGCTGATGCCCTCATTCACTCTGTCAACGGCATGCCCTGCTTCTCCATTACAAAAAAAGAAGAGGCACGCAATGGCCTGCCATTTCTTGGCGCACTCATGGTTTCTGACATGTCCGTGCAACCGGTAAAGGAAGTATGGGGGTTCTCCCTACCGCCAGACATGCCCTTATCCATCCGTGCCAGCACATGCATCCGCTATGGAAACGTGCCTACCGGTGCGACGGGCATACGCGCTGGAAAGCTGATACCCGGACATTTCTATAGCGTATTCCTGAATGGCCGCCCCAAAGATCCATCCGATCCAACCTATGGCTATCAAGGAAAATTCTGCGTGAAAGCTACGGCTGCTGACGGTCAGCAAGTCATTCCTATTAGCAGCGACATGCAGGAGTGGCGCACTGAAATCTGCCCACCCCATCCATCCCTCCCATAGTCCGACGTCATTTATCTTCCTCCCCCCGCCTCGCCGGCGCCCTGAACCATTCCTCCGGCGGCACCACCTGCGACTCTTTCGGATCATCGATGTAGTGCGGCGACGTGATCTGCACGTCGAATTCGTTGAAGACATCGATGATATTCTGGTGCAAGCGGTTCAGTACTTCGGCACGCTGGCGGGGGACTTCGGCGCTGGCGTAGGCGACGAGGCGGTATTGCACATAATAATCCTGCAGGGCCAGCTGCATCACGTACGGTTTTGGCGTGGTCGACAGTTCCGGCGTGCGCGAGGCGGCCAGTTCCAGCATGGCGTGCACTTGCCGCCACGGCGTGGCGTAGCCGATGGTGACCGTGGAGTCGAGCACGAAGCCGCCGCCGGGCTGGGCGCGCGAATAGTTCTTTGTCGTTTGCGACATCACCCACGCGTTCGGCAAGGCGACCTCTTCACCGAGGCCTGTACGCAAACGCGTCTCGAACATGCCCACGTCGACCACCGTGCCTTCGCTGTCGCCCACGCGCACATATTCTCCCTTGCGCAGGGCGCGCGTGTACATGAGGATCAGGCCGCTGGCGCCCTGGCCCACGATGCTCGACGCGCCGATCGACACCATCAGGCCCACCAGCACGGACAGGCCCTGGAAGGCGGCCGTGTGCGAGCCGGGCAGATACGGATATGCCATGGCCAGCGCGAACAGCCAGATCACCACGCTGGCGATGCGGCGCGTGGGCAGGGCCGTGTCCTTGTCGAGCCAGCCGATTTGCAATTCGCCGCTTTCCACGCGCTTGAACAGCGAGGCGGCCGTGGCGGCGATCAGGCGCGCGATGGCGAAAATCACGCAGACCAGCACCAGCCCCGGCAAGGCGCCGATGATGGCGTGGAAGACGTCGGCCGCCACATCGAACAGGTAGCCGCTCAGGCTTTCGCCCCAGGAACGCGTGTACGGCAAGCGCCCCAGCACGAAGGCGGCCCACAGATAAGTGGCCATCAGACGCAAGCCCCACAGCACGGCGCTCAGCAGTTGATACGCAAAGGCGATGTAGTGCTCGGCGTCGAGCACGCGCACGTTTTTCAGGCGCACGTCGCGCAGGCGCGAGGCCAGCAACACACCGCTGCGGCGCTTGGCCCAGTGGTGCAAACGCGTCAGGCCCATCCACACGAGCCAGAACACGAGCGTGGCGACGGCGCACACGGCGGCGGCAATCGCCAGGTAGCGCCAGCTGCCCTGTTCGCGGTAGTCGAGCACAGCCTTGCTCAGTTCGCCGGCTGCCGTTTTCGCCACGCTTTCCGTCGTGTCGCCGGCCAGCTGGTTGACGTCGCCGGGCACGACGACGAACAGTTGCACGCCATCGAGCAGCACTTGCGTGCCTTCGGGAATCATGCGCGTGCTCGTCTGCAAGGGACCATTCTTCGCCAGCACACTGTCCAGGCGACGCTGCGCACCGATGGCCCGCTCATCGGGCGGATAGCCGGCCAGCGCGGCGCGGAAGACAAATACCTTGCGGTTGGCGAACATCAGCGGCGCCGTCCTGGCCGCAGCAAGCTGCGATGGCGCCACGACGGATGCGGCCTCCGCAACGAGCGCGGGCACGCCCTCGTCCGCATGGGCTGCGGGCAACAAAAACATGGTCAACAGGCATAACAGGCGGAGCAACGCGGACATGGCAGCAATGAAAAGTGACAGGGAGTAGCCATCATGCCATGTAATCCTGGAAACTCAAGCGCCGCCGCTAGCATTCAGCTCGCATCATGAAAAATGATGCCCAAGGTGTGACGCAAGCCCGAACGCAGGCGCGACACGCCGTGGCGCATGTTCACGCGGTAAGTGCCGCGCGTGCCATTCACGGGACGCTGCGCGACGGGAAAGAGGACGGCGTCGCCCTGCGCCAGCGGCACCACTTCGGCGCGCGACTGCATGCGCGGGCGCTGCTCCGTCAGCACGAACTCGCCGCCCGAGAAATCGTCTTGCGGGCGCGACAGCAGCACGGCCAGTTGCAGCGGAAACACGTGCTCGCCATACAGATCCTGGTGCAAACAGTTGTAATCGCCTTCACGGTAGCGCAGCAGCAAGGGCGTGGGCCGCGTCTGCCCCGCCGCATGGCAGCGCGCGAGGAAATCGGCGTGGCTGGACGGAAAGCGCGTCTCGATGCCCATGGCGGCGTGCCAGCGGTTGGCAATCGCCGCCAAGGGGGAATACAAGCCCGTGCGCAAGGCGGCCACCACCTCCGGCAGCGGATGCGCGAAATACTGGTACTCGCCCTGGCCAAAACCATGGCGCTGCATCACCACCTTGCTGCGAAAGCGCGACGCGTCCTCATACTGCGCCGCCAGCGCCACGCAGGCATCCGCATCCAGCAAGCCCGGCACGACGGCGCAGCCGTATTGATTGAGATCATCCTCGATCTGGCGCCAGTCCAGCGCCCTCACCGTTCGCCCTCGCGTTCCAGCAGCGCCTGCTTGCGCTCCACGCCCCAGCGGTAGCCGGACAGCGCGCCATCGTTGCGCACCACCCGGTGGCAGGGAATGGCGACGGCCAGGGCATTGGCCGCGCAGGCACCGGCCACGGCGCGCGCGCCGTGCGGAGCGCCGATGCGCCGGGCCAACTCGGCATAGCTGACGGTGCTGCCGGCAGGAATCTCGCGCAAGGCTTGCCACACGCGCTGCTGGAACACCGTGCCGCGCACGTCGAGCGGCAAGTCCAGTCCCAGGCCCGGCGCCTCGACCAGGCCCACCACTTGCGCCACCGTCTGTTCGTATTCAGCTTCCGCGCCGTGCAACTCGGCTTGGGGAAAGCGGTCCTGCAAGTTGCGCAGCAGCACTTCCGGATCGTCATCGATCAAAATGGCGCAAATGCCCTTGTCCGTGCTGGCCACGAGGATGGCGCCCAGCGAGCAGGCGCCGATGGCAAAGCGGATCACGGCGCCGCTGCCGCCGGCGCGAAAGGCGCCCGGCGTCATGCCCAGCAAGCCCGGCGTGGCGGCATACAGGCGGCCGCTGGAATTGAAGCCGGCCGCATACAAGGTTTCCGTGACATTCGCCGCGCCCTGCAAGCCGGCCTTCAGGCGTTCGCCGCGCCGCGCCGCCGCGTACGCTTTCGGCGTGATGCCCGTGTGCGCCTTGAAGACGCGGTGGAAGTGAAAGCGGCTCATGCCGGCAGCCTGCGCCAACGAGTCCAGGTCGGGCAGCTCGTCGCTGGCGTCGATCAGCCGGCAGATGTCGGCCACGATGGCCGCCTGGCGCTGGGCCAGCGGCGGCAAGTTGGGTTTGCAGCGCAGGCAGGGCCGAAAGCCGGCCGCCTCCGCCTGCTCGCACGTGGCGTGGAAAGCCACGTTGCGGCGCAAGGCGGGACGCGCCGCGCAGGAAGGGCGGCAATACACGCCCGTCGTGCGTACCGAGTAATAAAAGACGCCGTCGGCGTCGGGGGCGCGCCGCTGCAGGGCATCCCAGCGCTCATCATCGGTGGTGTAAGAGTGATCCATGTCGGACTCCGTGCTTGTCATTGGCAAGTAGCCAGCATAGCCAGCGCTGGCCGGCGCCACACTCCGGCGCTTGCTTTTGAATTCAAAAAAAGGCTGGCGGCAGGCATCGTGCTCGGTGCTAAAATCGGCCATCGCGCCTCCAGCCGGCGGCGCGCCCTGCCCGTGCCCCGGAGAAACCGCATTGGACGACCACACTACACAAGAAAATACGCCCATTTTCCAGCGCATCAAGGATTTTCTGCTGGCCGGCATCGCCGCCGGACGCTGGAAGGAAGGCGACGTGATTCCCTCCGAGCAAGCACTGGTAAAACAATTCGGCGTCTCGCGCATGACGGTCAACCGCGCCGTGCGCGAACTGACCAGCGAGCAAATACTGACGCGGCGCCAGGGTTCCGGTACCTATGTGGCGCAGCAAAAATACCAGGCGACCTTGTTGGAAATCAAGAGTATCGCCGATGAAGTGCGGGCGCGCGGACATATCCATCGCAGCAGCTTGCAATTGCTGGAACGCACCAAGGCCTCCGACTTGCTGGCCAAGCAATTCGGCCTGCCGCCGGAACACCCGCTGTTTCATTCGCTGATCGTGCATTTTGAAAACGGCGTGCCGATCCAGGTCGAGGACCGCTGGGTCAATCCCGAATGCGCACCCGACTACATGACGCAGGATTTTTCCAGCATCACGCCGAACGAATACCTGATGGCAGCGGCCCCTCTGCAAGGCGCCACCTACAGCATCGAAGCGCTGTCGGCGCCGCGCGACATCGCCGAAATGCTGGCCATCGACACCAAGCAGCCTTGCCTGGTGCTGCGCCGCCAGACGCGTTCAGGCGGCAAGATCGCCTCGACCGCCACCATGTGGCATCCCGGACACCGCTATCAGTTCGCCGGCAGCTTTACCTGAGGCTACCACCGCGATTGAGTAGCACGATTTCGCGCAAACTTTCTCACGAATTCTCACTAAATCGCGAAAAAAACAGCCATTTCGGGGCAAAAAAAATCCCGTTTTGGCCGTTTCCGAACTTAAATACTCCGAGTAAATATTCGATGCTATAGTTGCCGCCAGAAAGCGCCGCAGGCGTTTATTTGAGCGCGCCTCATGTACTGCCAGCCTAGTCCAATCACGCCCCAGAAAGGGATGCATTTGTCGTATTGCAGCCACACGAGTTTCGGCGCACCACGCCCACGGCGCCCTGCGCTGCGCCGGCTCGCGCGTACGATGCTGGCGGCAGGCATGACGCTTTCGCTGCCGGTGCAGGCGGCGCACGGCATGACGCCGGCATTGCTGTGGCCGTATGCCGCCGCCAGCGCCACCGCCCTGGCGGGACTGGCTTGCTGGCAAGCCTGGCGCCTGCGCCAGCAGTTGCGCCACCAGCCCCAGCCCGCGCAGGCCCAGGCCGAACAGGATGCCGTGCAAGCCTTGCGCGGCGCCACCATGGCCGGCTGGACCTGGCGGCGCCAGTCCGACCGGCTGCAGTTCGCGCCCCAGTACCAGGACGTCCTGGGCGACAAGCATGCCAGGCTCGAACATGCACTGGCCGACTGGCTGGCCGAAGTCCACCGCGATGACCGAGCGCGCCTGAGCCTGGCCTTTCGCCAGCATCTGGACGGCCAGGCGCCTGGCACCTTCAATTGCGAATTCCGTTTGCGCCACAGCGACGGCCACTGGCGCTGGCTGCTGGCGCGCGGCGCCGTCCTGTCGCGCGCCTCGGATGGCAGCGCCACGCAGGCCAGCGGCATCGTCTGCGACATCAGCGAGCGCAAGCAGGACGAGCAATCGCGCATGCGCTCGATGCTGGAAGCGGCGCCCGAAGCCATGCTGGTGGCCGATGTCGAGGGCAAGGTGCATTACGCCAACCAGATCGGCGCGCGCTGCTTCGGCTATCCGCTGGCCGAATTGATTGGCATGTCGCTGGAGCAATTGGTACCGGAAAGCACGACCAGCCACTCCGCGGGCGACCCGCAAGGACGGCACAGCCTGCCTGGCCGGGTGATGATGGCGCGCCGCCGCGACGGCACGCACTTCCCCGCCAAGGTCAGCCTGTCGCCGCTGCGCATGGCCGGGCAAGTGTTTTCCATCGTCTCGCTGCGCGACATGACGCAGCGGCAACGCGCCGAGGAAGCGCTGCACGCCAGTTCGGAACGCTACCGCCTGATCGTGCAGACGGCCGCCGAAGGCATCTGGATGACGGATGCGAACGGCAAGACCACCTTCGTCAACCCGAAGATGGCGCACATGCTCGGCTACACGGTGCAGGAAATGCTGGGCCGTCCCCTGCTCGACTTCATGGACCGCGACAGCCAGCTGCTGATGCAGCGCCGCCTGGCCAGCCACGGCAGCTTCGCCAGCCAGCCGGACCAGGTCGATTTCCGCTTCTTCCGCAAAGATCAGTCCAGCCTGTGGGGCTTGCTGTCGAGCACCAGCATCCAGTCGGACAATGGCGAGCCGGGCGGCACCCTGGCGATGATCACCGACATCACCGAGCGGCGCCAGGCGTCGATCGCGCTGTCGAACTCGAGCCAGCGCATGGCGTCCGTGTTCGGCGCCGTGACGAATGGCCTGGTGGTGCAGGACAGCCACGGTCACATCCTGGAAAGCAATGCCGCCGCCGAGCGCATGCTGGCGGCCAGTCCGGCCGGCAACAGCCTGTGGCAAGCCATCCGCGAAGACGGCTCCGCCTTCGACCAGCGCAGCCATCCCGTGCACATTACCCTGTCGACGGGCGAAGCCATGCGCGACGTGCTGATGGGCGTGCTGCAGCCCGACGGCAGCCTGTCATGGCTGTCCGTGAATACCGAGGCCATCCGCGATGAGTACGGCAAGGTGGGCATGGTGGTGGCCAGCCTGACGGACATCACGTATCACAAGCGCAGCGAGAGCGCCTTGCGCGAGCTCAATGAACATCTGGAAGAGCGCGTGGCGCAGCGCACGGAACAGCTCGATCAGGCCAAGCAGGTGGCCGAAGAAGCGAGCCTGGCGAAGGGACAATTCCTGGCCAACATGAGCCATGAAATCCGCACGCCGATGAATGGCGTGATCGGCATGGCGTATCTGGCCCTCAAAACGGACCTGGAACCGCGCCAGCGCGATTACCTGGAAAAAATCCGCTTCGCCGGTGAACACTTGCTGGGCATCATCGACGATATCCTCGACATCTCGAAAATCGAGGCGGGCAAGCTGGAAATCGAGCACGTCAACTTCAGTTTCGACCACGTCGTGCAAACGCTGATGACGGTGGTGGCGCCGCGCGCCGCCGGCAAGAACCTGGAACTGCTGTTCGAGATCGACCCGCAATTGCCCGCCGTGCTCGTGGGCGACCCGCTGCGTCTGGGGCAGGTGCTGATCAACTACGCCAATAACGCCATCAAGTTCAGCGAACAGGGCAGCATTACCGTGAAAGTGCGCAGGGTGGTGGCGGACGCGAAACACTGCCTCGTGCGCTTTGAAGTGTGCGACCACGGCATCGGCCTGTCGCAGGATGAAATGAGCAAACTCTTCCAGTCCTTCCAGCAAGCCGACACCTCCACCACGCGCGAATATGGCGGCACGGGCCTGGGCCTGGCCATCTGCAAGCAGCTGGCCCAGCTGATGGGCGGCGACGTGGGCGTCGACAGCCGTCCCGGCGCCGGCAGCACCTTCTGGTTCACGGCCAACCTGGGCATTTCCGACCAGGCCGCGCCCGCCATGCTCGACAGCATGGTGCAGACGGCGGCGGCCATGCGCGCCAGCGCCGACGCGGCCCTGGTGATGCGCACGCTCAAGCATGCACGCATCCTGCTGGTGGAAGACAACACCTTCAACCAGCAGGTGGCGCTGGAATTGCTGGAAGAAGCGGGCGCCTCCGTCTGTCTGGCCAACAATGGCGAAGAGGCGCTCGACCTGCTGCGCCAGACCCAATTCGACTGCGTGCTGATGGACGTGCAGATGCCGCTGATGGATGGCTTGCAGGCGACGCGCCACATCCGCGCCGACCCGCAGCTGGCGCACCTGCGCGTGCTGGCCATGACGGCCACGGCCACCAGCGAAGACCGCGTGCGCTGCCTGGAGGCGGGCATGGACGATTTCATTTCCAAGCCCATCCAGCCGGCCATGATGTACCAGACCATCGCCAGCTGGCTGCCGGCGCGCGAGACGCCGCCACCACCGGCGCGCAGCCGCGCCGCGCCCGCCTTCAAGACCACGCTGGCCGGCGACCCGCAAGTGATCGACCTGTCCATCCTGGCAAAGTTGCTGGGCTACAACCCGGAAAAGGTGCGCAAGTTCGCCTTCAAGTTCCTGCAGACCACGCAGGATGGCTTTGGCGACATCGATGCGGCCCTGGCGCGCGGCGACGTGCACCAGGTGCGCGAACTGGGGCACCGTATCAAGTCGTCGGCGCGCACCGTGGGCGCCCTGGGACTGGCCGAGCTGTGCCACAACCTGGAAACCCTGGCGCCGGGCGAACCGGACGACGAGGCGGAGCGGGCGCGGCGCATCGTCACGCGCCTGTGGCCCCTGCTGGAACAGATTACCGAACAAATCATGAATAACACCAGCTTTGCCAATGACGATTAGCTACCGCCAAATTGGATTGCGGCAAGGTATCGGCATCGACAGCGATGCATATCAACAGAAAGACATGACGATGAACACTGTATCAAACCAAGCAAGCCAGGAACACAACGAAGCAGGCCTGGCGCCATTGCGCGTGCTGCTGCTGGACGACGACGTTTTCATGCTCGACGTGCTCAGCGACATGCTTGAGCAAATGGGCTCGTTCGACATCCGCTGCGAGTCGCACAGCGAACAGGCGCTGTCGACCCTCAAGCAGCACCAACCCGACCTGCTGATCTGCGACCTGTCCATGCCCGACATCGACGGCATCGAATTTTTGCGCATGGCGGCGGAAAACGGCTTCCGCGGCGGCGTGGTTCTGCTGTCGGGCCTGCATTCGGCCGTGCGCCTGGCGGCCGAACGCCTGGCCATGGCCAACGGCCTGCATATATTGGGCACCTTCCGCAAGCCGATGGAAAGCGCGGAATTGCAGCTGATGGTGAACTTGCAACTGCAGCACACGGCGCGTCAGGCCAGCGTACAAGCCTGAGCGCGCAGGCCGGCCGGGAGGGCGGACACGGCGCTGCAGGCCAGCAGGCATGCGGCTTTGCCGCCCTGCCGGCAACTGCAGCGACGATATGCCTCAAGTTTTTCTGCAATAATCGCCACGCTTTGAAAAAATGGGTTATTATTTCAGCCATCCCCGCCTGCATACCTCTGGTCGCACCTTCCAAGACATTGAAGTCGTGCCCATTGTCCCCATCTTCTCATTGCATTCCAGGAAGCATGGATGGCGAACCAGCGTATGGTTAATTCCAGGCATTATTGATCCCACCCTCATTTGAGGAAAATATGAGCGAAAATATCAAACACATTAGCGATGCATCTTTTGAAGCAGACGTCCTGCAATCCGAGTTGCCCGTACTGGTCGACTTCTGGGCAGAATGGTGCGGTCCCTGCAAGGCCATCGCCCCGATCCTGGAAGAAGTGGCCAAGGAATACGCCGGCCGCATCCTGATCGCCAAGATGGACGTGGACGCGAACCAGGCAGTGCCTGCCAAGTTCGGCATCCGCGGCATCCCGACCCTGATCCTGTTCAAGGATGGTGTTGCAGCTGCTCAAAAAGTGGGCGCCATGGCCAAGGGCCAGTTGACCACTTTCGTCGACAGCAACATTTAATGTATGATGGGCAGCGCTGCGCCCGCAGCGCCGCCTGACTGGAACCACCGGGAAGCGGCTTTGCCCTCATTCGTGCACAGCCTTCCCCAATAATTAATCAACGCCACGCAGTCCCCTCCCCTACCTTTACCTCCCGTCTCGGGACACTCAACATATATGCATTTATCCGAACTAAAGGCCCTACACGTATCCGCCCTGCTTGAGATGGCGATCGGTCTTGACATTGACAACGCAGCCCGCTTGCGCAAACAGGAGCTGATGTTCGCTATCCTGAAAAAACGCGCCAAGTCCGGCGAACAGATTTTTGGCGACGGCGCCCTGGAAGTGTTGCCTGACGGCTTCGGCTTCCTGCGCTCGCCCGACGCCAGCTACATGGCGTCCACCGACGACATTTACATCTCCCCTTCGCAAATCCGCCGCTTCAATCTGCACACCGGCGATTCGATCGAAGGCGAGGTACGGACCCCGAAAGATGGCGAACGCTATTTCGCATTGGTCAAAGTCGACAAGGTCAACGGCGAATCGCCGGAGATGTCGAAACACCGCATCCTGTTTGAAAACCTGACGCCGCTGCACCCGAACGAGCCGCTGCGCCTGGAACGTGAAATGAATGGCCAGGAAAACATCACCGGCCGCATCATCGACCTGATCGCCCCGATCGGCAAAGGCCAGCGCGGCTTGCTGGTGGCATCGCCGAAATCCGGTAAATCCGTGATCCTGCAGCACATCGCGCATGCGATCACGGCCAATCACCCGGACATCACCCTGATCGTGCTGCTGATCGACGAACGTCCGGAAGAAGTGACGGAAATGCAACGCTCCGTGCGCGGCGAAGTCGTCGCCTCGACCTTCGACGAGCCGGCCACGCGCCACGTGCAAGTGGCCGAGATGGTGCTGGAAAAAGCCAAGCGCTTGGTCGAAATGAAAAAAGACGTGGTGATTCTGCTCGACTCGATCACCCGTCTGGCGCGCGCCTACAACACCGTCATCCCTGCCTCGGGCAAGGTCCTGACCGGTGGTGTCGACGCGAACGCGCTGCAACGTCCAAAACGCTTCTTCGGCGCCGCGCGCAATATCGAAGAAGGCGGCTCGCTGACCATCATCGCCACGGCGCTGATCGAAACGGGTTCGCGCATGGATGACGTGATCTTTGAAGAATTCAAGGGTACCGGCAACATGGAAGTGCATCTGGAACGCCGTCTGGCCGAAAAACGCGTCTACCCGGCGATCAACCTGAACAAATCGGGTACCCGCCGCGAAGAACTGCTGATCAAGCCGAACGAACTGCAAAAAATCTGGATTTTGCGCAAGTTGCTGTACTCGATGGACGAGATCGAGGCGATGGAGTTCATTCTGGACAAGATGAAAGCGACCAAAAACAACGCAGAGTTCTTCGACATGATGCGCCGCGGCGGCTGATTTGGTGTGAACCCTTGAACCGCCGGGGTCGGACCCTCAGGGTCCGACCCCAGTTTTTGCCTTGGGTTATCGATGCAAAGCCGCTTTCGAGCGGCTTTTTTATTGCCTGCGGCCCGAAAGCGCTATATAATCGACGGTTGCATTATTTTAAACCCTGGCAAGTGATCGGCAATCGGGTCAAGAAGCTGGACGACCGACGAAGTGCTGTTTGGCTACCAAACTAGAGAGAAGACCATGAAAGTCGATACCCATCCAGAATACCGCGAAGTTGTTTTCCACGATCTGTCGTGCGATTTCAAATTCGTTACCCGCTCGACCATCCAGACCCGCGAAAAAATCACCCACGACGGTAAAGAATACCCACTGGTGAAGATCGAGGTTTCGGCTGAATCGCACCCATTCTTCACGGGCAAGCACAAAATCGTCGATACCGCTGGTCGCGTCGAGAAGTTCCGTCAGAAGTTCGGTTCGGTTGGTTCGAAAACCGCAGTCGCAGCAGGCTGATTTTTGCCGCTTTGCGGCAAAAAAGGGCAGCTTCGGCTGCCAGAGAAAAGGCAGCCACGGCTGCCTTTTTTGTCTTTGGCCGCTTTACTTTATACTCGCGCATACCCGACGCCATTCGTCGCGTCTTGCCACTATTCTGATACCGATTATCGATGAAGCCAGTCCGCCTTCCCGCCGCTGCCACACTCGCGCTGCCACGATGGGCCTTGTTTGCGCTCGGCCTGCTGTACATCCTGCCTGGCCTGATCGGCCGCGAACCGTGGAAGAACGATGATGCCGCCAGTTTCGGCATCATGTGGACCATGGCGCATGGCGGCCTGAACGACTGGCTGTGGCCCAACGTGGCCGGTCTGTCGCTGCCCGACGAAGGCCCGCTGGCCTTCTGGCTGGGCGCCATTTTCATCAAGCTGTTCGGCTGGATCGACGGCGACGTCTTCGGCGCGCGCATGTCGACCATCGGCATCTTCGTCGTCAGCACCCTGTCCGTCTGGTACACCGCCTTCAACCTGGGCCGCCGCAACGACGCCCAGCCGCTGCGCCTGGCCTTCGGCGGCCAGCCCGAGCCGGACGACTTCGGCCGTACCCTGGCCGATGCCGCCGTGCTCATCTACCTGGGCTGCCTGGGCCTGCTGCAGCACAGCCATGACATCACGGCCGAAGCGCTGTACGTGTCCCTGATGGCCTATTTGCTGTACCGCGCCGTGCGCTACATGGAAGGCCCGTCCGTGCGCAATGCGGCCCTGCTGGGCCTGGCGATGGGCGGCCTGACCCTGGCGCGCGGCTGGATCACGCCGGCGGCGCTGAGCATCGCCCTGCTGCTGTGCACCATCTTCCTGCGCCTGCCCTTGCTGCGCAGCATACGCCACCTGGCGCTGGCCATCCTGATCGGCGTTGCGCTGACCCTCGTCTGGCTGCTGCCGGGCGAGTGGCTGCAGCCGTACGGCCATTCGCCGCTGCAAGCGTGGATGGAATGGAATTGCCGCCAGTTCAGCGCCCCGAGCCTGAAGAGCCTGCAATATTTCTTGCGTGTCGGCATCTGGTTCTTCTGGCCCGCCTGGCCGTTCGCCGCCTGGGCCGTGTATGCCTGGCGCCGCCAGCACCACGTGCTGCACATCGTCGTGCCGCTGACTTTTGTCGCCATGCTGGCCATCCTGGGCCTGTGTCATCCCGATCCGGATCCGAGCCAGTTGCTGCCCCTGCTGCCGCCGCTGGCCGTGATGGCCGCGTTCGGCCTGCTGACGATGAAACGGGGCGCCATCAACGCCATCGACTGGTTCTCCGTGATGGTGCTGACCATCTGCGCCCTCGCGCTGTGGGTGTTCTGGTTCGCCATCCTGACGGGCTGGCCGCCGAAACCGTCGCACAATGCCCTGAAACTCATGCCAGGCTTCAAGCCCGAGCTGGACTTGCTGGCCTTTTTCGTGGCCGCCTGCGCCAGCGCGGGCTGGGTGGCGCTGGTGCACTGGCGCATCTCGCGCCAGCCGGCCGTGCTGTGGCGCGCCGTGGTGCTGTCGTCCGGTGGCCTGATCCTGATCTGGGTGCTGATCATGACCTTGTACCTGCCGCCGCTGAACTACAGCAAGAGCTACGCCAGCGTGGCGCACCAGATTTCCGTCCACCTGCCGCCAGGCAGCAAGTGCATCAACAGCAACGTCGGCGCTGCCCAGCGTGCCTCGTTCGCCTACTTCGGCCACTTGCCGTTCGCCAAGGTGGGGCAACAGCAATGCGATGTGTTCTTGTTGCAAGACAGCATCAAGGTGCCCGACAGCAAGGAACAATTGCCCGAGCACCATGGCGCGGACTGGATCAAGCTGTGGGAAGGACGCCGTCCCACGGATGACGTGGAACGCTTCCGCCTGTACCAGCGCGTCAGGTAACACACGAAAAACCGGGCCAGTCCCGGTTTTTTCATGTCCGCCAGACAAACACTGGCGACAGGAAAAGTGTTGCTTTTAAATATAGTTAATTACCTAAATTGAACTAAAATTGTTTTTTAGATTATAATGCTGGCTTGCGCGATGGCGGTGTCTTGCTTTCCCGCCCGATTCGTCCCCCCATTCACCATGAGATTGTCCATGAAATTATTTACTACCCGCACCTTGCCGCTCATCAGCGCCGCCCTGTTCGCCTTCTCCTTCAGCGCTTCGGCCCAGGCGACCGTGATTGACCTCGGCGTCGCCAACGGCTACTCGGCCTTTATCTTCGGCAACATCGGCAGCAGCAACGCCAGCGGCTTTACCAGCGTCGGCGGCAGCCTGGCCGCTGGCGGCAATATCTACCTGGACGGCTACAGCGTCGGCTCGAACAAGAAGCCGGGCAGCGCCGTCAACACCTTGGTCGCCGGTAACAGCCTGAACATCGGCGGCGGCACCATCAATGGTACGGGCGTGTATGGCGTGAGCAATGCCAGCGGCAGCGTGACGGCGCCATCGTGGTACCCATCGGGCACCTTCAGCAAGGGCAATGCCTCCACCCTGGACTTTGCGGCTGCCCAGCAGCAACTGACGACCCTGTCGGGCGATGTGGCCAAGCTGCAATCGAATGGCACCGTGATCTCGCAATACGGCGGCTTCAAGCTGGTCGGCGATGTCAACGCCGACGTCAACGTCTTCACCATCGCGGCGAACGACCTGCATAACCTGACCCTGGACGTATCGTCGCTGAAAAGCACGGCCAGCATCATCATCAACGGCACGGCCACCAACATCACCATGAGCGGCGGCTTCGACAATTTCGGCAGCTTCGCCGACCGTACGCTGCTGAACTTCGCCAACGCCACCACCACCAACCTGAACAACGTCGGCATCAACGGCAGCATCCTGGCACCGAACAGCGCGTTTTCCGGTTCGGGCAGCATGAACGGCACCCTGGTCGCCAATTCGGTCAGCTCGATCAATTATGGCCACGTGTCGATGAACGGCGCCGGCTTCAACACGGTGAGCGTCTCGGCCGTGCCGGAACCAGGCACCTACGCCATGCTGCTGGCCGGCCTGGGCCTGCTCGCCTTCGTGCGCCGCCGCACGCCAGCGCGCGCACCACAAGCCGCGATGGCTTAAGCTTTACGCTGAATCAATGCGAAACACCGGGCCGCGCGAGCGTCCCGGTGTTTTTTTATGCGCTGACGAAAAATTTATTCCACGCTCAAGCCCAAATCCGTCGCCACCTGCTTGCGCAACAGGTATTTCTGGATCTTGCCCGTCACCGTCATGGGGAATTCCTCGACGAAACGCACATAGCGGGGAATCTTGTAATAGGCGATCTGCCCATCGCAAAAGGCGCGGATGTCATCGCTGGTCGCCTGTGTGCCCGGACGCAGGATGATGCAGGCGCACAACTCTTCGCCATACTTGGCATCGGGCACGCCCACGCATTGCACGTCAAGCACGCTCGGGTGGCGGTACAGGAATTCCTCGACTTCGCGCGGATAGATGTTTTCACCGCCGCGTATCACCATGTCCTTGGAGCGGCCGACGATGCTGCAAAAGCCGTTCTCATCGATCACGGCCAGGTCGCCCGTGTGCATCCAGCGCGCCGCGTCGATGGCCTCGGCCGTTTTTTCCGGATCGCCCCAGTAGCCCTGCATCACGGAATAGCCGCGCGTGAGCAATTCGCCCTTTTCGCCGCGCGGCACGATGCGCCCTTCCGCATCGACGATTTTCACTTCCAGGTGCGGGTGGACACGGCCGATGGACGACACGCGCATTTCGCGCGGATCCTCGATCGCCGTCTGGAAGCTGACGGGCGACGTTTCCGTCATGCCATACGCAATCGTGATTTCCGCCATGTGCATCAATTCGATAACCCGCGTCATGACTTCCATCGGGCAGGGCGAACCGGCCATGATGCCAGTGCGCAACTGGGACAGATCATATTGCTTGAAATCAGGATGGTCGAGGATGGCGATGAACATCGTCGGCACGCCGTGCAGCCCCGTGCAGCGTTCGGCCTGCACGGTTTCCAGCACGGCCTTCGGGTCGAAGCCCTCGCCAGGAAACACCATGGCCGCGCCATGCGTGACACAAGCCAGGTTGCCCAGCACCATGCCGAAGCAGTGGTACAAGGGCACGGGGATGCACAAGCGGTCCTGTTCGGTGAGGCGCATGGCTTCGCCGATGAAAAAACCGTTGTTCAGGATATTGTGGTGCGTCAAGGTGGCGCCTTTCGGCGCGCCCGTGGTGCCGGACGTGAACTGAATGTTGACGGCGTCGTCAAACTGCAAGCCAGCGCTGACTGCTTCCAGGTGCGCCAGGTCGGCGTCGGCAATGCCATCCATCAGGGCGTCGAAGTTGTGCATGCCCGGCGTGGCGTCCGTACCCAGCCGGATGACGTGGCGCAATTGCGGCAGACGCGGCGACTGCAGGGCACCAGCGCGCGAACGGGCGATTTCCGGCACCACGTCCTGCACGATGGCCAGGTAATCGCTGGACTTGAAGCTGGGCGACAGGATCAGCGCGCTGCACTGCACTTTGTCGAGCACGTATTCGAGTTCCGAGCGACGGTAGGCGGGGTTGATGTTGACCATGATCAAGCCGGCTTTCGCCGTGGCGAACTGGGTCAGCACCCATTCCGCGCAGTTTTGCGACCAGATGCCAACCCGGTCGCCCGGCTGCAAGCCCAGTTTCAGCAAGCCGGCAGCCAGACGGTGCACGCGTTGCTGGAACTCACGATACGTCCAGCGCACGTTCTGGTGCGCCACGATCAGGGCGTCGTGCTGGCCGTAGCGGACGGCAATGCCGTCCAGGTAGGCACCTATCGTTTCGCCGATCAACGGCGTCTCGTGGGCGCCGTGTACATAACTCATTGCTTGCATGCTGTCTCCAGGGTGTATGGCGCGACGCGCTCTTGTTATCGTCTTCGATGCAGAAAATTATAGCCGCAACCGCCCCCGTCCTGCGCAGCTTGCTGTAATGTGCAGGCCAGTACACCAGACACTCACGGCACCATGACAGGCAACACGCAGCACCCGCTCGAACAGGGCTTCATCCTGACCCGCCACTGGCGCGACACGCGCGACGGCACGGAAGTCGATTTCTGGCTGGCAACGGATGCCGGGCCCCGCCACGTGCGCCTGCCCGTGCAAACGGCCGTCGCCTTCCTCCCCATGGAGCAGCAGGAACAGGCGCAACAGTTGCTGCGCGGCGAGCGCCACGCGGAGCTGCGTCCCCTGTCGCTGTGCGATTTTCATCACCGCCCCGTGCTGGGGCTGTACTGCAAGCAATACCGGCATTTGCTGAAGCTGGAAAAGCAGCTGCGGGCGCACGGCATCGACGTGTATGAAGCCGACATCCGCCCGCCCGAACGCTACCTGATGGAGCGTTTCATCACGGCACCGGTGACCTTCAGCGGAGAAACGGAAGTGCAGCTGAAACCGGCACCCGGCTATCGCCCCACATTGCAATTGGTGTCGCTCGATATCGAGACGACGGCGCATGGCGAGCTGTATTCGCTGGCCCTGGAAGGCTGCGGCCAGCGCCAGGTCTACATGCTGGGGCCGCCAAACGGCGGCGATGACGCCTTGGACTTCGACCTCGAATACTGCGACAGCCGCGCACAGATCCTCGAACGCCTGAACACGTGGATGGAACGCCACGACCCTGACGCCATCATCGGCTGGAACCTGGTGCAGTTCGACTTGCGCGTGCTGCGCCAGCACGCCGAGCGCTACCAGATACCGTTGAAACTGGGACGCGGCGGCGCCGTGATGGAATGGCGCGAACACGGCGGCAAGCAGGAACACTATTTTGCGGCCGCGGCGGGCCGTCTGATCATCGACGGCATCGAAGCCTTGAAGTCGGCGACGTGGAATTTTTCCTCGTTCAGCCTGGAAAACGTGGCGCAAACGCTCTTGGGCGAAGGCAAGTCCATCGACAATCCCTACCAGCGCATGGCCGAGATCGACCGGCGTTTTCGCGAAGACAAACCGGCGCTGGCCCGCTACAACCTCAAGGATTGCGAACTGGTCACGCGCATCTTCGCCAAGACCGAGCTGCTGACCTTCTTGCTGGAACGGGCCAGCGTGACGGGCCTGGCGGCCGACCGCAGCGGCGGCTCCGTGGCCGCCTTCGAGCATCTGTACTTGCCGCTGATGCACCGGCAAGGCTACGTGGCGCCCAACCTGGGCGATGTGTCCGGCGAAAACAGCCCCGGCGGCTTCGTCATGGATTCGCAGTCGGGCTTGTACGACTCCGTGCTCGTGCTCGACTACAAAAGCCTGTACCCGTCCATCATCCGCACCTTCCTGATCGACCCAGTCGGCCTGGTGGTGGGCACCAGCGGCGATGAAGCCGATACCGTGCCCGGCTACCGTGGCGCGCAGTTTTCAAGGATCAAGCATTGCCTGCCGGCCATCGTGGAACAGGTGTGGCAAGGCCGCGAGACGGCCAAGCGCGAGCGCAATGCACCGTTGTCGCAAGCGTTAAAAATCATCATGAATGCGTTTTATGGCGTGCTGGGATCGAGCGGCTGCCGCTTTTTCGACCCGCGCCTGGCCTCGTCGATCACCCTGCGCGGCCACGACATCATGCACCGCACGCGAGAATTGATCACCGGGCAGGGTTATCAGGTGATTTATGGCGACACGGATTCCACCTTCGTGTGGCTGAAAACGGCGCATAGCGACGAAGCGGCGGGCAAGATCGGCCGCGCGCTGGTCGCGCATGTGAACGCCTGGTGGAATACCTATCTGCGCGATGAATTCGGCCTGGACAATGCGCTGGAGCTGGAATTCGAAACGCATTACCGGCGTTTCCTGATGCCCACCATCCGCGGCTCGGAAGAAGGCAGCAAGAAGCGCTACGCGGGCCTGGTGGGCAAGCCGGATGGCAGCGAGGACATGGTCTACAAGGGCCTGGAAACCGTACGCAGCGACTGGACGCCGCTGGCGCAGCAATTCCAGCAGGATTTGTACCGGCGCATCTTCCAGCGCGCCGCCTACCAGGACTATGTGCGCGACTACGTGGCGCGCACCGTGCGCGGCGAATTCGACGCTTTATTGGTCTACCGCAAACGCCTGCGCCGTCCGCTCGACGACTACCAGCGCAACGTACCGCCCCATGTGCGCGCGGCGCGCACGGCCGACGCCTACAACCTGGCGCAGGGACGGCCGCTGCAATACCAGAACGGCGGCTGGATCAGCTATGTCATCACGGTGGCGGGGCCGGAACCGCTGGAAACGCAGCGCTCGCCCATCGACTACCACCATTACCTGACGCGCCAGCTGCAACCGGTGGCCGACGCGATCCTGCCCTTCCTGGGCGACGATTTTTCACGGCTTGTGTCCGGCCAGCAGGATTTGTTTTAGATCAATTCTGCTTACCTGCGCGGCCAAGCTGAGGTAATATCGGCGCCTGCCGGGCTTATCTGACCCTGTCCACGGGCGCTGTGCGCCGTGGCAGCGTAAAATACGCCATGGCGAAAGAATAAGAGCTGTTCCAAAGAAGAAGATGCCGCTCCGGACGAGAATCGTTCGCAAGAAGATTGTCGCCACTGAAAGGGCGCATAATTTATCACTATGTTGAACCAGCAGGCTGTGCGGTATGCGCCTCCCCTGCTATTTTTTGAATGAATTGACACCATGACCGAGATCACGTCCTTAAGAGACATCCCGCAAAAAAATATCTTCCGCAAGGGCGACACCTTTGTGCTGTTCGGCGAGCTGTTCGGCCGCGGCTATGTGAATGGCTTGCTGGACGAAGCGCGCAAGGCGGGCATGAATATCGTCGGCATGACAGTCGGCCGCCGCGATGAAAACATGGCGCTGCGTCCGCTGAACGCGGAAGAGCTGGCCGAAGCCGAAGCCAACCTGGGCGGCCGCATCATCAATGTGCCGCTGATGGCCGGTTTCGACCTCGACGCGCCAGCCGGCGAACCGACGCCGACAGCCCTGCTGGCCGACATGACCCTGAAAAGCTGGCAGGAAGACAAGCTGGACTGGGCGCAGATCGAACGCTGCCGCGAAGCCGGCATCGCCCGCTTCAGCGCTTCCGTGGCCAAAGCCATGGCCGAGCTGGACAGCCTGATTCCTGACGGCAGCAATGTGTATTTCGCCCACACCATGGCTGGCGGCATTCCAAAGGTCAAAGTCTTCCTGGCCATCGCCAACCGCATCTATAAAGGCCGCGGCGAGCGCTTCATGTCCTCGCGCGCCCTGCTCGACAGCGACCTGGGCAAGCTGATCCTGATGAACTTCGACGAAGTCACGGCCAACACTCTGCAACACCTGATCGACGGCAGCGCCGCCATCCGCGCCCGCATCGAGCAAACGGGCGGCCAGGTGCGCTACAGCGCCTACGGCTACCACGGCACCGAGATCTTGATCGACGGCAAGTACCAGTGGCAAACCTACAGCAACTACACGCAAGGCCTGGCGAAGATGCGCCTGGAAAACGTGGCCAAGGCCGCGTGGGACAAAGGCATCAAGGCCACCGTCTTCAACTGCCCGGAAATCCGCACGAACTCGTCCGACATTTTTGTCGGCGTGGAACTGTCGCTATTCCCCCTGCTCGACGCGCTGAAAAAAGAAGGCGGCGCGGCCTGGGCCGAAGAGCAATGGAAAATCTGCCAGGGCTTGCTGGAAGACGGCGTTGCGCTGCAAGACTTGCTCGACCGTATCGCCGCCTACAACGGCGACGCCACCAGCGTACAGTTCCGCAACTTCGCCGCCTGGCCGATGGACAACACGCCAGAGCTGGCCGACGTCATGATCGGTACCTCGGACGACATCACCAAGCTGCACAAGGACCGCAAGGAACTGATCACCGACCACCTGAGTTCCTTGGTGCTGGAAGGCACGGGCCCGTTGATGTTCCACACCATGTCGGAACCGCCAGCACCGGTCGTCTGGCTCAACCACGACATCATCGCGCGTCTGCTGAACTGCGTGCATAACTGAATCGCACGACGCCCGGCAAATGCGCTAAACAGTGTGTAAAGCGAAAAACTTGCCGGATCACGATAAATCAGTGATAATGCGTCTCGCGTTGCCGGGATGGCGGAATAGGTAGACGCACGGGACTCAAAATCCCGCGCTGGAAACAGCGTGCCGGTTCGATTCCGGCTCCCGGCACCACAGAACACTTCAGTTGTACCAGATCAAACCCGCACGTCAGCAGATGTAGCGGGTTTTTTTACGCCAGCGCGCCCGCAGGGACAGCAAGCCGGCCAGCTGGTCGGCGCCGTCCGCGCAAATCAACGCTCCTCGCGATAATAATCGCAGCCTTCGAACGTGGTGCGCAGCGCCTGCTGCAGCTGGGCGTAGCGCTCGGGCGTCAAGTTGAAGCGCACGTCGATCTGGCCGTCGTCATCCATCTGCATGGCGGCCTCGGCATCCATCTGCACGGATAAACGGTTCGGGTGCAGGATCACGGCGTGCATGTGGCCGTACCAGGCAAATTCTTGGCCGCAGTATTCGATGTAGGGCTCGTCCATGCCCATGGCCACGTCCTGCTCGTCATACTCGTCGGCGCGCTGCAGCATCAGGTAGACGGGCTCGCCTTTGCCGGCTGGCGCGGCCAGGGTAGTGATCAGGGCGTCGTCTTCATTAATGACGGACAACTCGGTAGCGGTAAATCCTGCGGACATGGCGTGCTTTCAACAAATATGTGGATGACGCCACCATAGCGCAAAAGCGGCGCGGACGACATAGTGTGCGGCGAATAAAGCGTGCCCCTATAATGGTCATTCCATCCATATTGCACAGGAGATCGTCTTGACCGCTGCATCGCCTTATATCACCCGCCTGGCCATCCCCTCCATCGCCACCTACCAGCACTTGCGCGTGGCCGCCGGCATGAGCGCGAAAAGCACGGCGGCGGCGGCCAAGGGCTTGCCGAATTCCCTGTTTGCCGTGCAAATCCTGCATGGCGACGAGGTGGTGGGGATCGGGCGCATCATCGGAGACGGCGGCTGCTTCTTCCAGGTCACCGATATCGCCGTGCTGCCGGCCCACCAGGGCAAGGGCCTGGGCAAGCGCATCATGCGCGAGATCATGCAATTCATCGAAACGGAGGTGCCGCAAAGCGCGTATGTCAGCCTGATCGCCGATGGCCAGGCGCAAGAACTGTATGCGCAATTCGGTTTCAAGCACACGGCGCCCGCCTCCGTCGGCATGGCGCTGGTACGCTAGTGCCGGCCTGGCTGGCTGCCAGCATGGCGCTGGCGCTGCTGTTGAGCGCTGCCGCCTGGGGCGCCGAGCGCCTGCTGCAGCGGCGCGGGCGCACGACGCGCTGGCTGTGGCTGGCGGCCATCGCCGCGTCCGCCATCTTGCCGCTGGCATGGCTGCCCGGCGTGCTGGCGGCCATGCCGGCGGAACAGGCGCAGCTGAAACTGGGCTGGTTTGTCTTATCGAGCGGCATGCTGTTGCTGTTGGCGCTGCGCAGCGTCTGGCTGCTGTCGCACCAGCGGCGCTGGCAGAAAACATCGTTGCTGGGCACGCCCGTGTACTTGAGCGGCGGCATCGGTCCCTGCGTGGCGGGGCTGCTGCGGCCGCGCATCGTGATGCCCGTCTGGCTGCAACTGATTTCGCCCCAGCAACAGGCGCTGCTGCTGGCGCACGCGCAATGCCGGCTGGCCGCGCACGATCCGCTGCTGCTGGCCCTGGCATACGCCTTGATTATTCTCATGCCGTGGAATCTGCCCCTGTGGTGGCAGTTGCACCGGCTGCGCTTTGCCATCGAAGTCGATTGCGACGCGCGCATGCTGGCGCACGGCCACGCGCCGCGCGACTATGCCATCGTCCTGCGCCAGCATGGCCAGTACTATTCGGGCCTGACGGGCGCCTCGCCCATCGTGCTGAACGACCCGCTGGCGCTGCGGCGCCGGCGGCAAATCATGGCCAGATTTACGCGGAACCGGGCGGCGAACTTGCTATAGTAGCGGCAACGCCGCGCGGCGCGCCCGCGATCCCGGCTCCCCCCTTAGAAATCAGAGAGATACCATGCTTTACCTGCTTGCCATCGTGATCGTCATCGCCCTGCTGTACTACGTCTTCAGCGGCCGCACGCCCGTCAAACCGCTGCACAAGCCGCTCGTCTCGGTGCGCCAGTACGTGCCGGCGATTCCTGCGGGCGCCCCCGCGCATCATTGGAGCGACGAGGGACGCTTTGCGTCGGAAGTGGAAAACGAAGCGATGTACCAGAGCGCCATCGCCAAACTGGCCGGCGAGCATGGTCCCGGCAATGCGGAAGAAAAATGCCTGGCCCTGCTCGTCTGCGACGATGCCAACCCGTTCCAGGACAAGGCCATCGCCGTCTTCATCGATGGCCTGCTGGTCGGCTACCTGTCGCACAACGACGCGCTGCGCCTGCGCCGCAACCTGGGCCGCATGGATCTGGTGGGCCAGCTGACTTCGTGCGACGCCGTCATCCGCGGTGGCGGACTGTGGAATGGCAAGCGCCTGTCATATGCCGTGTGGCTCGATTTGCAGCCGTACAACTGATAAGCACTACACCGCGCGCGCCTGCCTGATGGCGCGCGTGGCGATAAAGCTGGGCAAGTATTTTTCAATTTCAAAGCGCGGGTGCGGATGCATTTCCTCGTGATACCCCGCCAGCACGAAGCCCGCCGCCAGCTGGCCGCCGATCTGACTGTCCAGCCCGTGACCGAAGATCAGCGCATCGCCCTGCTCCATGCGCAATGCCAGCGCATCGGCGTCCATATCCTCCAGATCCGAATACGGCAGCACGAAGCGGGGCCGTATCAAGCCCTGCTGTGCCCATTGCGGGTCGCGGTCGCCGATGAACACGGCCGGATTGAAAAAACTGCTCAGCAGCACGCCGCCGTCGGCCAGCACGCGCGCGCATTCGCGCCATACGGGGCCGATGTCGGGTACGTACTGGTTCGATACAGGATGGACGATGACATCGAAACTGGCATCGGCAAAGCGGCTCAGGTCGCGCATATCGCCCTGCACGGTGGCCAGATGCAAGCCGTCACGTTCAGCCACCATGCGGTCTTTCGCCAGTTGCTGCCCGGACAAATCGAAGACGGTCACGTGCGCGCCGGCGGCCGCCAGCACGGGCGCCTGCTGTCCGCCGGCGCCGGCCAGGCACAGGATACGCTTGCCATGCACCTCGCCCAGCCAGCCGGCCGGCAAGGAGCCGGGCGTCAAATGGATTTGCCACTGCCCGGCACGCGCCGCGGCGATGGTGGCGCGGTCGACAGGCTGCGACCATGGGCTGTTCTGTGCAGCCTGGGCATCCCAGGCTTGCTGATTATGCTGCAAGAAGTTGTTACTTAAAGGCATAGTCATCCTTTCAGAAAAAACAGGACGCGAATGTAGCATGACGCATGGCAAGGCGTCGCACCTTGCAAAAAAACCACACAATTCCTGATGGCAATTTCCTCGCCAGCACGGCCATTCCACGGGCACGACAAGGTGAGCGCCCCACTCATCCCCCTGGAAATGACTTGCACGACAGGGAAAATAATTACAATTAAGATATTTGTTTCCGGAAATCTGGTAAGGTAATCCGCATCGATCACCCGCCGTGGCGGCAGGCGCCCACGCCAGCGCCACACGCGCCACCTGTTTGCCCACGATGATACCTGCCAGCGTCCAGCACCTGTTCCACCTTCCCGCCGATCCGGCCCAGCTGCATCACGGCCAGCATGCGCCGGGACTCGTGCTGCTGTCGCTCGTGATCGCCATTTTCACGTCGTGGATGGCTTTCCAGATGACGGCGTACAGCCGCGCGCAGGCGAGCATCAGCCGCCGCTTGCACCTGCTGTGCCTGCTGGCCGGCAGCCTGGCGCTCGGCTGTGGCGTGTGGGCCATGCATTTCATCGGCATGCTGGCCTTCGAGCTGGGCACCAGCGTCGCCTACGATCCGGGCCTGACCCTCCTGTCCATCGTGCCCAGCGTGGCGGCCTCATTCGTCGCCCTGGCCACCATCAGCCGGCGCGCCGTCACGGCGCCGCTGCTGCTCGGGAGCGGCCTGCTGGTGGGCCTGGGCATCGGCGCCATGCATTACACGGGCATGCAGGCCATGCGCATGGGCCTGTCGCTGCGCTACGATCCGCTGCTGTTTGCGCTGTCGCTCGCCGTTGCCGTGGCGCTGGCCACCCTGGCCCTGTGGATACGTTTCGGCTTGCGCGGCTGGAGCAGCCGCATAGTCGCAGCGCAGCGCACGCTGATCAGCGCCTGCGTCATGGGGTGCGCGATTACCGGCATGCACTACATGGGCATGCAGGCGGCCCGCTTCGTGGGGACGATTCCTCCAGGCAATGATGCCGATGCCAACCGGCCCATGCTGGTGATCAGCGTGACCCTGCTGACCATCGCCCTGACCATCCTGGTCGCCTCGGCCGTGGGCATCTTGCGCTATCGCGAACTGTTTCGCCACCTGAACCAGAGCGAACACTGGACCCGTTCGCTGCTGACGAGCACGGTTGACGGCGTCATCACCATCGACCGCCACGGCAACATCGTCGACTTCAACGGCGCCGCCGAGCGCATCCTCGGCTGGCGGTCGGCGGAAATTGTCGGCCGCCATGTCAGCGTGCTGGTCAGCGACGTGCGCCAGTCGGAACAGCACGGCCTGCTGCACTACCTGCGCACGGGCGAAGGCGAGACGGTCCATACCAGCGAGGAAATCGTCTACCTGCGCAAGGATGGCGCCCCGGTCGCCGTGCAGCGCTCGATGGCCAGCGCGCGCCTGGCCGACCAGGATTTATATGTGCTGTTCATTACGGACATCAGCGAACGGCGCGCCATGCTGGCCGCCCTGCGCGAAAGCGAGCAGCAGTTGCGCTCGCTGATCGGCAATATTCCCGGCATCGCCTTTCGCTGCACCACGGCGGAAAACCAGCCCATGCTGTTCATCAGCGATGGCGTGGAAGCTGTCACCGGCTATCCGCCCGCCGACTTTCTCGGCGCGGCGCCGCGCCGCAGCATCACGGGCCTGATCGCCAGCGAAGAGCGCGCCTACGTCATCGACGTCTTCAACCGCAGCGTCGCCAGCGGCGAGCCCTACCTGCTCGAATACCGCTTGCTGCATGCCGACGGCACGGCGCGCTGGCTGTGGGAACGGGGCACCGTCGTGCACGATGCGGCCGGCGCCGTGCGCTGGGTCGACGGCGTCATCCTCGACATCAGCGAACGCCGGCAAATGGAGGAAGACTTGCGCATGGCCAAGGAAAAAGCGGAGCTGGCGGCCGCCACGCGGGCCAGCTTTGTCGCCAACATGAGCCATGAAATCCGCACGCCGATGAATTCCATCCTCGGCTTTACCGATGTGCTGCTCGACTCGCCGCTGGCGCCGGAACAGCGGCGCCACCTCGACACCGTGCGCCAGTCCGGCCGCTCGCTATTGCGCCTGCTCAACGAAGTGCTCGATACGGCCAAGCTGGACAAGGGGGCCGTGGCGCTGGAATTGCGCGACTACAGCCTGCTGGCGCTGGTCGATGAACTGGCGTCCACGTATGGCATCCACGCGCGCGCCAAAGGCTTGCGCATGGAGGTGCAGTACGACCCGCAACTGCCGGCCGTGCTGCATGGCGACGAATTGCGCATGCGGCAAGTGCTGGGCAACCTGCTCGACAACGCCATCAAGTTCACGCCCGGCGGCGCCGTCAGCCTGACGGCGCGCCGCGACGATGGCCAGCTGCACCTGCTGGTGCGGGACAGCGGCATCGGCATCCCCGCGGAACGGCGCGACGCCATTTTTGATCCGTTCGTGCAGGCCGACGCATCGACCACGCGGCGCTTTGGCGGCACGGGCCTGGGCACCACCATCAGCCGGCAGCTGGTGACCCTGATGCAAGGGCGCATCTGGGCCGACGCCGCCTTGCCGCACGGCAGCGTGTTCCACGTCATGCTGCCCTTGTTGCCGGCACGCCAGGCGGCGCTGCCCGCCAGCGAACGCCGCAGCGTGCGCCTGCCGCCGCTGCGCGTGCTGGCGGCCGACGACGTGCCGCAAAACCTGGAACTGCTGAGCTTACTATTGGGCAAGCGCGGCCACACGGTGATCACGGCCGGCGATGGCGCGCAAGCCTTGCAACTGGCGCAGCAGGACGACTTCGACGTGCTGCTGCTGGACTTGCAAATGCCGCGCATGGATGGCCTGGCCGCCACGCAAGCCATCCGTGCCGCCGCCCTGCGCGATGGCCGCCCGCGCGTGCCCGTGATCGCCATGACGGCCAGCGTGCTCGATGCGCACCGCAAGGCGGCGCGCGCGGCCGGCATGGACGGTTTCGCGACAAAACCCGTCGAATGGCAGGCGCTGTCGCAGGAAATCGCCCGCGTGCTGGGCCTGGCGGCGGACCCGACCGACGCCAGCCACGCGCCGGCGCCCGCTGGCGGACGGGTGCTGCACCATGCGGGCGCCCTGCAGCGCTGGGCTGGCAACGACGGCGCCTACCGCGCGGCGCTGGCCCGTTTCGGAATCGAGCATCCCCGCCTGCCGCCGGCCCTGCTGGCCGCCATCGAGGCGCGCGACCACCTAGCGCTCTTGCCGCAGAGTCACCAACTGCGCGGCGTGGCGGCCAACCTCGGCCTGGAGCAATTGGCCGCCAGCCTGGCGGCGCTGGAGCAATGCTGCGCCAGCCCCGGCCCCGCCACGGCACAACAGCTCGACGCAACGCTGGGCGCCCTGCTGACGCAATGGCCGGCGGCCGTGGCCGCCATCGCCCGGCTGGCGCCGCCTGCCTTGCCGGTGGCAACGGCGGCTGCCATCGACGCGCCCGCCGCCCGACAAGCGGCCAGTACACTATTAAGCGCCTTGCGGCGCGGCGAACTCGATGACGCGGCGCAAGCACAGTTGCAGCACGCCATGGGCGCGCAAGCGGACGCACTGGCCCCACTCTTGCACGCCATCGACGACTTTGATTTCCCCCTGGCGCAGTCGCTGCTGCACGACTTGCTGCACACCTACGCCCCGGAGTCCCCATGAATGCATCCGCCCGGCCCGTGATTCTCGTCGTCGACGATGAGGCGGCCAATTTGCAGTTGCTGCGCCAGATCTTGCAGAACGATTACGCGCTGCTGTTCGCCAAGGATGGCGCGCGGGCGCTGGCACTGGCGCAGCAGGAACGCCCGGCCCTGATCCTGCTCGACGTGATGATGCCCGGCATGAGCGGCCACGACACCTGCCGCCAGCTGAAAGCGGCGCCGCTGACAGCCGCCATCCCCGTCATTTTCGTCACGGCCCTGAACGACATGCGCGACGAACTCAGCGGCTTTGAAGCGGGCGCCGTCGATTACATCACCAAGCCGCTCAGCCCCGCCATCGTGCGCGCCCGCGTGCGCACGCACCTGTCGCTGGTGCGCATCGATGAATTGAAGGAAACGCGGCTGCAGATCGTCCAGCGCCTGGGTCTGGCGGCCGAATACAAGGACAATGAAACAGGCTTGCACGTGATCCGCATGAGCCATTACGCGCGCCTGCTGGGCGTGGCCGCAGGCATGGACGAGGCCGCCGCGGACGACCTGCTGCACGCGGCGCCCATGCACGATGTGGGCAAGATCGGCATCCCCGACCGCATCCTGCAAAAGCCGGGCAAGCTCGACGCGGACGAATGGGCCATCATGCAGACGCATGCGCGCATCGGCGGCGACATCATCGGCGAACATGCCGAAGGCGGCATGCTGGCGCTGGCGCGCGCAATCGCCCTGTCGCACCATGAAAAATGGGATGGCAGCGGTTATCCGGACGGCTTGGCGGGCGAAGCGATTCCGCTGGCCGGGCGCATCGTCGCCGTGGCCGACGTCTTCGACGCGCTGACCTCGGTGCGCCCGTACAAGCGCGCGTGGTCGGTGACGGACGCCGTGGGCTATCTGCAAGCGCAACAAGGCAGCCATTTCGATGCACGCCTGGTCGAACTGTTTGTGCAGGAACTGCCCGCCATCGACGCCATCCGGCTGCGCTGGGCGGAGAAAGCCGAACACCAGGCGCCGGCTTGACGAGTGAACTCCCGCCACGGCCAGCGTTGTTGCGTCACACAAGCAAGTGCCGGACAGATGGCGCCGGCGCCGATGCAGACCACTGGAAGGGCAAGGAGTTCAATCCCATTATGGCTGGCTGTGGGCCAGGCATTTTGACGCGCATCAAACAGCTCGCAATTTCCTGGCTGTGGCCTTGCAGATGGCCATGGTCCGTATTTTTTTGACCCATATCAAGCCCCGCATAAGAAAAACGTCCGTCAGCACGGCAATGCTGGACTTGCCCCTGTTGCCGTTCTAGCCTTGTTGCCATCCTGACTAGCGAATGACACCATGGCCTATAAATCCATCCTCGTCCACGCCGACCTGTCGCGCCATGCGCCGCAGCGCATCGCCATCGCGGCGCGGCTGGCGCACGCGCACCAGGCGCACCTGATCGGCGCAGCCATGACGGGCCTGTCGCGCTTTTACGTGGAAAACAACCGCGGCATGCGCGGCGGCGCCGTGGCGGCGCAGATTTCAGCCCTGCACGGGCAGGCGGAACAGGCGCTGGCCCAGTTTGAAACGCTGGCGCGCCAGGCCGGCGCCGCCTCGCTGGAACGGCGCCTGATCGAAGACGATGAAGATGGCGGCATGGCCGTCAGCGCCCGCTACAGCGACTTGACGGTGCTCAGCCAGCACGACGACAGCGAAGCCCTGCCCGGCGCCATGAGCGACCTGGTGCCCTACGTGATGCTGAACGCGGCCCGTCCCGTGCTGATCGTGCCGCGCAGCGGCCAATTCGCGCAAGTGGACAACACCGTCGTGGTGGCCTGGGATGGCAGCATGGAAGCGACGCGCGCCATCGGCCACGCCCTGCCCCTCTTGCGCGCGGCGCGCTTGGTGGTGCTGGCCCTGCTGCACCCGCCGGCCGGCCACGCGCAGCCGGCGCGCCACCCGGGCGCCGACATCGCCGCCTACCTGAGCCGCCATGGCGTGCCCGTCGAGGTGCGTTCGGCCACCACCACGGGCGACATCGGCGCGGCGCTGCTGGCCATGGCCGCCGAAGTGCATGCGGACTTGCTGGTGATGGGCGGCTACGGCCACGCGCGCTTCCGCGAAATTTTACTCGGCGGCGTGACGGAAACGATCTTGCGCCAGATGACGGTACCGGTGCTGATGGCGCATTGACGTCAAGCGCGCCATGTTTATTTGCTAAATAGCTATAATTGCCTGATTACTTACCTCAAGGCAATGTACATGAAGCAACAACTGCTCAACTGGAGTAGCACCCTGGCGCCGTTCGGCAGCGACCTGCTGTGGACGGTCCTGCCGTGGATGCTGCTGTATGGCGTGATCGGCTTTGTGCTGGCGCTCGGCATCTGCTACCAGCTGGCCAGAAAATGCCTGCTGGTGCGCCGCCCGCCCGCCTGGCATGTGGCCGCCAAGCTCAGCTATGTGTTGATCCTCGTCGCGCTGCCGCTCCTCGGTGGCGGGTTTGGCGCCGTGCACAGCGTGCACCGCGTCGTCAACCAGGCCCTTGAGCGCGACCTGCAGCCTGTGGTCGAAGCGCAGATGCCGGCGCTGCGCGTCTACCTGGAACAGCAGGTCAGGCTGATCGCCCCGGGCCAGGCTATCAGCATGCGCAGCCTGATCGAACCCTTCGTGCAAGACATGTATTACCGGCCTACATCAGGCAGTTACTGGGAACGCAGCAAGGCGCGCTGGATCAATGAATTCATCCTGCGCCGCGGCAGCGTGCTGCTGACGCAGGTGCTGCAGGAACAGCTGATCGCCAGGGCAACTGTGCTGGGCGAAGCGCTCAAGGGCGCCGGCTTCCGTGGCCAGGCGACGGGCGACCTGGCCAGTCTGGGCACCGACCTGGCAGTGCGCCTGACCACCGATGTGGCGCGCCAGGCCGATTTCAGCAAACTCGACAAATCAGTGCCGATGATTTTCATCGACGCCGTCAAACGCCAGGCCGGCGCCTATTTCAATTCGCTCAAGATCACGCTGGGCCTGCTCGCGCTGGCCGCGCTGCTGCTGGTGTGGGGCGAGATCATGCTGTACCGCCACTATTACCTGCGCCGCCATCCGGCCACGGCCCTGCCCGTGCCACCCATGTAAAAAAGCCGCCCCTCCTTGCGGACGGGGCGGCTTTTCATGTGCTGCTAAGGCTTAGGCTTTACGCTGGGCGACAGCATCCACGACGCACAGCGCCGTCATGTTGACGATGCGGCGCACGGTGGCCGATGGCGTCAGAATGTGCACGGGTTTGGCGCAGCCGAGCAGGATCGGGCCCACGGCGATGCCGTTGCCGGCCGCCGTTTTCACCAGGTTGTAGGCGATGTTGGCCGATTCGATGTTCGGCATGACGAGCAGGTTGGCGTCGTTCTTCAGTGCCGAATTGGGCATCAGTTTTTGACGCAGCTTGCTGTCGAGGGCCGTATCGCCGTGCATTTCGCCGTCGATTTCCAGGTCCGGCGCGCGTTCCTTGACGATGGCCAAGGCGGCGCGCATCTTTTGCGCCGAGGCGCTGTCGCTGGAACCGAAGTTCGAGTGCGACAGCAGGGCCGCGCGCGGCGACAGGCCGAAACGGGTCATCTCTTCGGCGGCCATGATGGTGATCTCGGCCAGCTGCTCGGCGTCCGGGTTTTCATTGACGTGCGTGTCGACCATCACCAGCTGGCGCTCCGGCATGATCAGCACGTTCATGGCGGCGTAGACATTGCTGCCGGCGCGCTTGCCCAGCACCTGGTCGATGTATTTCAGGTGCAGCTGGGTGGTGCCGAAGGTGCCGCAGATCATGCCGTCGGCGTCGCCCTTGTGGATCATCATCGAACCGATCAGGGTGTGGCGGCGGCGCATTTCCAGCTTCGCGTATTCCTCGGTGACGCCCTTGCGGCTCGTCATCGCATAATACGTGTTCCAGTAATCGCGATAGCGCTCGTCGAAGTCCGGGTTGATGACGTCGAAGTCGACGCCTTGCTTGAGACGCAGGCCGAATTTCTGGATGCGTGCTTCGAGCACCGGTGGACGGCCGACCAGGATAGGACGCGCCAGTTTTTCATCGACCACCACTTGCACGGCGCGCAGCACGCGCTCTTCTTCGCCTTCGGCGTAGACGATGCGTTTGAGTTCGGCCGGCGTGGATTTCGCCATCAGGAACAGCGGCTTCATGAAGGTGCCGCTGCGGTAGACGAATTGCTGCAGGCTGTCCGCGTACGCTTGCAAGTCCTTGATCGGACGCGTGGCAACGCCGGAATCCTCGGCCGCCTTGGCCACCGCTGGCGCGATCTTGATCAGCAAGCGCGGATCGAACGGCATCGGGATCAGGTACTCAGGACCGAACGACAGGTTGCTGATGCCATAGGTGGTGGCCACGATGTCCGACTGCTCGGCATGCGCCAGGTCGGCGATCGCGTGCACGACGGCGATTTCCATTTCGCGCGTGATCGTCGTCGCGCCGCAATCGAGGGCGCCGCGGAAGATGTACGGGAAGCACAGCACGTTGTTGACCTGGTTCGGGTAATCCGAACGGCCCGTGGCGATGATGGCGTCGCTGCGCACGGCCTTGACTTCTTCCGGCAGGATTTCCGGATTCGGGTTGGCCAGCGCCAGGATCAATGGGTTTGGCGCCATCTTGCGCACCATGTCTTGTTTCAGCACGCCGCCGGCGGAGACGCCGAGGAAAATGTCGGCGTCCGGGATGATCTCGGCCAGGGTGCGCAGCGGCGTGTCTTGCGCGAAGCGTTCCTTGTCCGGGTCCATCAGTTCCGTGCGGCCCTTGTAGACGACGCCGGCCAGGTCGGTGACGTAGATGTTTTTCAGCGGGAAGCCCAGGTCGACGATCAGGTCGAGGCAGGCCAGCGCCGCGGCGCCCGCGCCCGACACGACCAGCTTGCAGTCTTCGATTTTCTTGCCGACGGCTTTCAGGCCGTTCAGGATGGCCGCGCCGACGATGATGGCGGTGCCGTGCTGGTCGTCATGGAAGACGGGAATCTTCATGCGGTCGCGCAGCTGGCGCTCGATGTAGAAGCACTCGGGCGCCTTGATGTCTTCCAGGTTCACGCCGCCGAAGGTCGGTTCCAGCGAAGCGATGATGTCGACCAGCTTGTCCGGGTCCATCTCGTTGATCTCGATGTCGAAGACGTCGATGCCGGCGAATTTCTTGAACAGCACGCCCTTGCCTTCCATCACCGGCTTGGCGGCCAGCGGGCCGATATTGCCCAGTCCCAACACGGCCGTGCCGTTGGTGATGACGGCCACGAGGTTGCCGCGCGCCGTATATTTATAGGCATTCGCCGGATCGATGACGATTTCTTCGCACGGTGCCGCCACGCCTGGCGAGTAGGCCAGTGCCAGGTCGCGCTGGTTGGTCAGTTGTTTGGTCGGCGTCACGCTGATTTTGCCGGGGCGCGGGCACTCGTGATACTCGAGTGCGGCCAAGCGCAATTGTTGACGCAATTCTTCTTTTTTATCAGATGACGAATCCATGCTGTGCTGCCTTCCTGTTTGGTCGATCGGGTGTTCCGGATTTTATCAGACCGATTCTTTCAATTAGCTAGGTATTTTCCGCTAGCCACAGTCTGATATCACGAAAACGCATAACCTAGCATTGTAAGGCCGTCCGGCGATGCAAACGTCCTGAACAGGAAAAACTATCAAATTTTAGATTTCAATTAGTTTTTGTGATGGATCATCGGAGGCGCGCCATAGCGGCAACGCTTCGACGGCGCGCTCGATATCGTCCATGTCGTCCGCGCCCAGTGTCGTGTCGAATTGGGCGGACAAAATGCTGCGCATCAGCGCCAGGCGCGTCGTCGCTTGCTGCGCGTCGATGAAGCGCGTCGTCTCCGCGCAATACCGCGCGCGACGCTCGGCATCGGCGCCGTCATCGTCGCCATCGGGATAATAATGGCGGCCGATGTGATGCAGCGACTGCAGCAGGAATTCGATCTCGCGCAGGATGCGCAGCGCATCCTCGCCGGACAGCACGATGCGGCGGTTGGCGGGCAGCAGGGATGGTGGCGTGGCGGGATGGTCAGCCATGGCGGATCTTTCTATCAAGGACAAGCCGACAGCCTACGCGATTTTTGCCGCCGGCGACGCCAGCCGCGCACCGGGCGCGAAGCGCACGGCGATCAGCAACAACAGCACCACGCCGCCCGCCATCACCATCCACGCCTGGGCCAGGCTGGACGAGTGCTGGCGGATCAGGCCGGCAATGAACGGCATGCTGCTGGCGATGATGTAGCCGCCGCCCTGCACAAAACCGAGCAGCGCGCCGGCGCCGGCCGGGTCACGCACGTGGTCCATGCTGACGATCAGCGACAAGGGGAACAGGGAGCCGATGCCGCAGCCCAGCAATATCACGGCAGGAATGGCCAGTTGCACGGGCGCCACGATCAGGCAAGCCAGGCCGGCCAGCACGGACAACAATACGGGCAATAACAGGATGCGGCGGTCGGGGAAGCGGTGGATGACGCTGGAAATCACCAGTCCCGCCAGCACTTCCACCAGGGTCAAGGCGCCGAGCAGCAAGCCGCTGTCGGCCGCGCTCCAGCCCAGTTCCGTGTAAAACGGCGGCAGCCAGGCCAGCACCAGGGTGTAGGCGCCCGTGCCAATACCGAAAAATACCATCAGCAGCCAGGCGCGGCCACTGCCCACGGGCAGGCTGGCGCCCGCGCCGCCGGACACGTCCACGCGCGCAGCCGATGCGCGGCGCCACAGCAGCGCAGCGGCCACGGCAGGCAGCGCCCACAGTGCCAGCAGCGCCTGCCAGCCCAGCGATTGCGCCAACGGTGAAGCGGACGCGGCGGCAATGGCCGCGCCGCCCATGATGCCCGTCGTATAAAAGCCCATCAGCTGGCCTGCCCGTTCGGGGAAATGACGCTTGATGAAGGCCGGCAGCAGCGCCTGCACCAGCGCGATGCCCAGGCCGCCCAGGGCCGCCGTGGCGATCAGGCCGCCGCTGCCGTGCAAGGGCCAGCGCAGCGCGCAGGCGGCGGCGATGATGGCGATGCCCAAGCTAATGCCGCGCGCCACGCCGAGCCGGCGCTGCAACTGCGCGCCCGCCAGCGCGCACAAGCCCATGGCAAACACGGGCACCGTGGTCAGCAAGCCCGCGTCGGCATTGCTGAGGCCCGTGCTGGCCTGGATGCTGTCGAGCAAGGGGCCGATGGCGGCCAGGATGGGCCGCAGGTTCAGGCCCAGCAGGATGATGGCGGCCACCAGCAGGGCCGAAGAAGCTGAAGATGAAGATGAAGGGGAAGCGGCAGGGCGTGTGGAAGGCATGGGATAGTCCTTGCCTCGCTGGGAGGCACATGGTTTAATGCGTCATCAAATATGACTCGATGAAAAGTATCTTAACATAAAGATAGAAATCTATCTTGAGGTCAAGATAAATGGATCCCCATGACAGACACCCCGCAAGAACACACGCGCGCGCAATTTGCCGCCGCACAATGGCAGCGCGAGCTGCCGCAGATGGATACGCGCGCCATGCAGCTGGTGGGCCAATTGGGCACGGTGGCGCAGCTGATGGCGCGCGACTGGCTCAACCCGCTGTTCGCCGAACACGGCTTGCAACCGGGCGAATTCGACGTGCTGGCGACCTTGCGCCGCTCGGGCGCGCCCTACAGCTTGACGCCGACGGCCCTGTACGAAGCGGCCATGCTGTCCTCGGGCGGCATGACCAACCGCATCGACCGGCTGGAAGCGGCCGGCCTGATCGAACGCCAGAAGCACCCGACGGACCGGCGCGGCGTGCTGGTGGCCCTGACGCAAAAGGGGTTGGAACTGATAGAAAAACTCGTGCTGCTGCACGTGGAGAACGAGCGCGCCATGCTCTCGGCTTTGAACGCGGAGGAGCAGCGCCAGCTCGACCAGTTGCTGGCCAAGCTGCTGCACGGCATGGCGCAGGCGAAGAAAATTTAGGAAAGCAGGTGCGCCAGTTCGCGCAGCGCCGCATTGCCGCGCCGGGCCAGGCGCTGCAGTTCGGCAGGGTCGCGGCTGTCGTAGATGGCCTGGACATGGCGCGCGCTGGCCGCGCGCAAGTCGATATCGCTGTCGCGGTCGGGAAGCTGGGCATCGGCCACGTGGCCCTCGACCAAGGTCAGATAGTAATGGCGTGGCTTGCCGCGCAAGTTGGCGGCAAACTGCAGCACCAGGCCATTCTCGAACAGCAAGGCGCCGCTGCGCTCCCCCTGTTCCAGCAGCACACGAAACGCCGGCAAAGGCTGCCGCGCCGCGCGCAGGAAACCTGCCAGGTGCACCTGATAGCCAAGATCCAGGCCATTCGCGCCCAGCTGGCCGCGCTGCAGATACGCCTTGAACGACGCCTGCACAGACCGCTTGCCCCTGCGGAACAGGCGCTCGTCTTCATACAGGCACAACTGGCCGCCGTCGCTGATGGCGTCGAAGCCCCACGCCACCAGTTCCTGCGCCTCGAAGGAGGCCAGGCCGACGGCTTGCGGGTCGCGCAGCCAGCCATGGTCGAGCCAGGATTGCAGCAGGTCGTGAATATCGAGAATGGGCATGGCAGGTTGCTCGGCAGTGGAAAAGACCCGTATTGTAGGCCAGCCTATAATAGCCGGGCCACACCCTCATTCAACGAACTGACCACGCCATGGCCCCACACGACGCGCTTTCCGAATTCGACCTGATCAAACAATATTTCGTGCGCCAGCGCCCCGGCCGCGCCACCCTGGGCATCGGCGACGATTGCGCGCTGATGACGCCCGGCGCCGGCAAGCAGATCGCCATCTCATCGGACATGCTGGTCGAGGACCGGCATTTCTTTGCCGGCGCCGACGCCCGCATGCTCGGTCACAAAAGCCTGGCCGTGAATTTGTCCGACCTGGCCGCCATGGGCGCGCGTCCCGTGGCATTCACGTTGGCCCTGGCGCTGCCGCAAGCCGAACGCGCCTGGCTGGCCGGCTTTGCCGACGGCCTGTTTGCGCTGGCCGACGCGTTTAATTGCGAACTCATCGGCGGCGACACCACCAAGGGTCCTTTGAATATCTGCATCACCGTGTTTGGCGAACTGGCGCCGGGCCAGGCCCTGCGCCGCAGCGCGGCCGTAGCGGGCGACGATATCTGGGTCAGCGGCACCCTGGGCGACGCGCGACTGGCGCTGGCTGGCTACCGCATGGAACAGGAGCTGGCGCCAGAGGACCTGGCCACTGCTGGTGCGCGCATGCACACGCCCACGCCGCGCGTGGCGCTCGGCTGCGCGCTGGCCGAAGCGGGCCTCGCGCATGCGGCCATCGACATTTCGGACGGCCTGGTGGGAGATTTGGGCCACATATTAAAAGCGTCGCAAGTAGGCGCCACCCTCGACGTCGACGCCCTGCCCGCCGGCCCCGTGCTGGCGCGGCAAGACATGCAACTGCGCCGCCGCTACACGGCCGCCGGCGGCGACGACTATGAACTGTGCTTCACGGCGCCCGCAGCGTCACGCGACGCCATCGCCGCCCTGGCGGCCAGCTGCGGCACGCCTGTCACCAGGGTCGGGCGCATCGAGGCGCACACAGGCTTGCGGCTGGTGGATGCAAAGGGAGTAGCGCTGGATCTGGCCTTGAGCTCTTTCGACCACTTCAGCGATTGAGCTAACGCACCGCCACGCGCGCCAGCCCCGGCTGGTTCACCATCCAGTAGTGTTGAAAAGCCAGGCGGATGTTGTCGCGCAGCTGGGTGTCGTCCCACGGTTTCGTATAGAAACGGTAGATGGCGCCGCGGTTGATCGAGTCGAGCACGGCTTCGAGGCCCGTGTAGCCGGACAGGATGATGCGGATGGTTTCCGGGTACAGCTCTTTCACTTTACTGAGGAATTCCGTGCCGCTCATGCTCGGCATGCGCTGGTCGCAGACGATCACGTGGACCCTGTGCAGGGCCAGCATTTCAAACCCTTCGGCCGGCGTGCTGGCCGTGAGGATCTGGTAGCCCTCGGGACGGAACAGGCGGTGCAATGACGACAGCACGTTGACGTCGTCATCGACGATGAGCAGCGTTTGCGCCGGTTGCGCGGCCGGGTCGTGGCCGGGCGGCAGGCCGGCGCCGGCGACGATCATCTGTCCCAGCTCCAGCGCCGGCAGGGCGCGGCTGAAATAGAAACCCTGGATTTCGTCGCAGCGGTTGCGCCGCAGGTATTCGAGCTGCGGGCGCGATTCCACGCCCTCGGCCACCACGCTCAGTTTCAGGCTGTGCGCCATGCTGACGATGGCCAGCGCGATGGCCGCGTCATTCGGATTGCTGGTGATGTTGCGCACGAAGGCGATGTCGATTTTCAGCTTGTCGATGGGGAAGCGCTGCAGATACGCCAGGCTCGAATAGCCGGTGCCGAAATCGTCAATGGCTACCTTCACGCCGATTTTCTTCAGTTTGCCCAGTACGACGATGGTGCGCTCGGCATTCGACATCAGCGCCGTTTCCGTCAGTTCCAGTTCCAGCAATTCCGGCGCCACGCCATGCTGCGCCAGCGCGCGCGTCACTTCGCCTTCCAGGTCGCCTTCGGCAAACTGGCGGCTCGACACATTGACGGCCACGTGCACGGGTCCCACTTCGCTGTCGCGCCACTCGGCGATCTGGCGGCAGGCGGCCTGGATCACCCAGGCCCCCACGCGCACGATCAGTCCCGTGTCTTCCAGCACCGGCACGAATTCGGCCGGCGCCACCAGGCCGTAGCCGGGACGACGCCAGCGCAGCAGCGCTTCGACGCCGCTGATGCGCCCCGTGCGCAAATCCACCTTCGGTTGGTAGTACAGGATGAACTGCTCGTGTTCGAGCGCATGGCGCAGCGCCAGTTCCAGGTCCAGGCGCGCCAGCACCTGCACGTTCATGCCGGCCGTGAAAAAGCGGTAGCCGTCGCGGCCCGCCTGCTTGGCGCCGCCCATGGCCGTATTCGCGTATTTGATCAGGGTTTCCGGGTCGGTGGCGTCGTCCGGATACATGGCGATGCCGATGCTGGCCGTCAGGGTGGCCGCATGGCCGCGCAAATCGAATGGCGCCCTCAAGGCTTCGCGCACCTGGTTGGCCACGGCCACGGCTTCCTGCTGGTTGCGGCTCATGGTGAGTATCAACGCGAATTCGTCGTTGCCCAATCGCCCCACCGTGTCGCGCAGGCGCACGCATTCGACCAGGCGGTTGCTGAACTGACGCAGCAATTCGTCGCCCAGCGCCGCGCCCAAGGTGTCGTTGATGCTTTTAAAACGGTCGAGCGCGATGAACAGCACCACGATGCGCCAGCTTTTCTCTTGCGCCAGTTCGACAGCCTGGGCCAGCGTCTGGTAAAACAGGCTGCGGTTCGGCAGCCCCGTCAAGCCATCGTAATGGGCCAGGTGCTTGAGGCGCTCCTGCGCCTGGCGCCGCTCGCTGATGTCGCGCGCCACGGCGATCAGCAGCAGACCGCCCGTGCCCTGCCCTCCCCCCACGGGCGCCTGCGCATACCAGTGCCAGCCCAGCTCCACGGGGATCAGGCTCAGGTCGCGCCGCACCAGTTCGCACTCCGTCACTTCCGTGGCCAGGTGGGCCGGGCCGCCCGGCATCGCGGCCAGCGGCGGGGCCGGCGGCGACGGCAGCAAGGTGCCAGGGGCCAGCGCCAGCAGTTCGGTGCGCGCATAGCCGAGCAGGCGGCACGCGCCATCGTTGACGTCGACCAGGGTCATGCCCAGCACGTCGACGAGGAAGATGGCGTCGGTGGTGGCGTCCATGGCGCCGCGAAAGCGCTGCAGTTCCGCCGTGCGCTGGCCCACCGTGCGTTCGAGCAGGATGTTGTAGTGGCGCGCGGCGCGGTGCAGCAACCGCACTTCGAGCATGTTGCGGATGCGCGTGAGTACCTCGAGCGCATCGAACGGTTTACTGATGAAGTCGCGTGCGCCCGCTTCCAGCGCCGCCAGCTTGGCGTCCGGGTCGGCGGCGATCACCAGCACGGGCAAATAGCCTTCCAGTTCCAGCGGGCGCAAGGTATCCATCACCTCGTAGCCGCTCATGCCAGGCATCACCAGGTCGAGGATGATCAGGTCGAACTGGTGGCGCTGGTGCAGGCCGGCCACGGCGTGCGCGTCGAGGGTGCTGGTGAGGGCCGTGTAGCCGCCGCTGTGCAGCAAATGCTCGAGCAGGCGCAGATTGACTTCCTGGTCGTCGACGATGAGAATTTTCGCCGCATAGATATCGGCCTGGCTGATCATGGTGCGCCGGTTCCCTTCTGCCGGCGCTGCTGCGCCACATAGGCCAGGGTGCTGTTGATCGCCTCGGTAAATTCATCGAGGTTGATCGGCTTGGTCAGGTAGCGGTAAAAGCCCAGCGCCAGGCTGCGCTCGACGTCGCCCGGCATGGCGTTGGCCGTCAGGGCGATGACGGGGATGTGCGCCGTGCGCGGATCGGCGCGCAGCAGTTTCAGCGCGTCCGTGCCGTTCACGTTCGGCAGGTTGATGTCCATCAGGATCAGCTGCGGCAAGTGCGTGCGCGCCATTTCCACGCCCAGGCGGCCATCGGTCGCCGTCAGCAGTTGCAATTGCGGGCAGTAGCGCACGATTTCCTCGACCAGGGTCAGGTTGGCAGGATTGTCTTCCACGTACAGCAAGGTCACGGGGCCGCTGTGCTCGAGCAGCGCGCCGGCCAGGTCCGGCCGCGGCAAGGCCAGCGTGTCGGGTGCGGGCAAGGCGTCGACCACGCGCAGCTCGATCCAGAAGGTGCTGCCCTCGCCGGGCACGCTGGTCACGCCGATGCTGCCATCCATCAGCTCGACCAGGCGCTTGGTGACCACCAGGCCGATGCCGCTGCCTTCTTCCGTGCCGCCTTCCTGCCCCAGCCGGTTGAAAGGCTGGAACAGCAGCGCCACCTGTTCGCCGTCGAGGCCCACGCCCGTGTCGCGCACGCTGATGCGCACCCGCCCGCCCGCCTGCGGCGCGCAATCGATGGCCACCTGCCCCCGCTCGCGGTTGTACTTGAGCGCATTCGACAGCAGGTTCAGCAGGATTTGCTTGAGGCGCGTGCGGTCGGCCAGCACGTTCAGCGGGCAAGCGTCGGGGAAGGCCATGCCGATGCCGCGCTGGCTGGCCAGCGGCGCGATCATGTCGCGGCATTCCTGCAAGATGGCGTCCAGGCCCACGGGTTCGAGCGACAGGCTGACCGTGCCCGATTCCACCTTCGCCAGATCGAGGATTTCATTGATCAGGGTGAGCAAATGGCGTCCCGATTTCAGGATATGCCCGGCGAACTCCTTCTTTTGCTCGAGGGTCGACGGCAGACGGTCGGAACTGAGGATTTGCGCGAAGCCCAGGATGGCGTTGAGCGGCGTGCGCAATTCGTGGCTCATCGACGACAGGAACGCCGACTTGGCATAGTTGGCGCTGCGCGCCTCTTCCATCGCCATGGCCAGTTCGCCATTCGTCATTTCCAGCTGCATCGTGCGCTCGTGCACGCGCACTTCCAGTTCCTGGTTCAGGCGCATGACTTCCTGCTGCGCCTCGGTGCGCTGTTCGCCTTCGCTCGCCAGCTCGCCGTTCGAGCGCTCCAGCGCCTGCGTGCGCAGCTCGATCTCGGCCAGCATCTTGTTGAAGGAATCGACCAGCTGCGCCACTTCGTCGACGCTGAGCTTGCGCGCGCGGCGCGAATAGTCGCCCGTCTCGATCACTTCGCGCGCCACGTCGGCGATATCGAGGATCGGCTGCGTGATGACGAAATCGAGGCGGCGCAGCAGCAGCAAGGCCACCAGCAGCGCCAGCACCGTCACGCTCAGCGCGATGGCCAGGTAATCGGCCGTGCGGCCGGCCAGTTCGTAATCGGCGCGCAGATACACGGTGCCCAGCAGTTCGCCATTGTCGACGATGGGCTTGAACAATTCGACGGATTTGCCCGCGATGCTGACGCCTTCCTTGCCCGCCATCGACGGCAGCTCGCCCACGTGCTGATGCGCGCGGTAGCTGGCGAACAGACTGCCGTCGGCCTTGTACAGGGCGCCGGCCGTGACGCGCGGACGGATGCGCATCAGGTTGAGGTTTTCCAGCGCCAGGCGCTCGTCGTCGAAGGCCAGCGCGGCCGAGCTCATATGCCCCAGCAGCTCGGCCTGGGTACTGATGTCGGCCACCAGATTGCGGTGGTAGGCGCGCAAGTCGTAGACGACGATGGTGCCCAGCGAAATGACGAGCGCCACCAGGGTGGTCAGCAAGACCACCGACATCAGCTTGTGGCGGATGGAACGCAGTCTGATCATCTAGGCGCCTCCCGTCTGCACGCGGTAGGCGGCCAGCAGCATGCGCGCGCTGATGCGGATATGCGCCTGCGCCACGGGTTTCAAGGCCACGTCGAAGCGGACCTTGTCTTCGGCCATCACAAAATTGATCATGCTGCCCATCGCGTAGACCTCATCCGAATCGGATACCGTCAGCAACGCCAGGCCACGGCTGGCGGCCAGCATTTCCTGCAGCGCCGTTTTCTCCAGCGCGCCCAGGTACAGCACGTGCAGCCCGGCCAGCGTTTCGCCGCGGCGCACTTTTTTCACTTGCACGGCGCGGCCGTTGACGCTATGCCCGGCCACGCTCTGTTCGAGCTGCTCGGCCAGCGCATCGGCGCCCGCCACGCCGATCACCAGCGGAGAGTCGGGCCGGGCAAAGCTGCCGTCGGGCCATTCGACAAAGCCGGCAAACTTGTACAGATACCCGGCCTTGACCTGGCGTTCCAGCTCCCCCGGCACCTGTGCCCGCGCATCGGCGCACAGCACGCCCAAAAGCAGCAATAGCCAGCCCCAGCGAAGAGGGAGGCGGCGGCCGCGCGCGGGGCGGCGCAGGGGGCCAGGATGACGCCACCAGGTCCAGTTCAGAATTACCATGACAACCGAGTAAAGATAATGCAATCCGAAGGCGCGGCACCATGCCGCTTGCCTGTTCGAGCGATGCGCACCCGGGTAGCGCAGCGGCGGCCCGCCTGCCGGCCCGAAGTGGTAGCAAATGTATAAAAGAGTGTACGCATTTTCGCTGTGACCGGGGAAAGTTTCTTTTACCGTTGACCATGCTACAGTCTTGCCATCATTTTCACCGCATGCAGGAGCCATCCATGAGCAAGGAACTCGTCCCCCTCTCCACCGCCGTCGGCCTGGCCTTGCAGGCGAAGGGACTGCTGCTGGCCACGGCCGAATCGTGCACGGGCGGCGGCGTGGCCCAGGCCGTCACGGACGTCTCAGGCTCAAGCGCCTGGTTCGAACGGGGCTTCGTCACCTATTCCAACGGGGCCAAGACCAGCATGCTGGGCGTACCTGCCGAACTGATCGCCGCACACGGCGCCGTCAGCGAGGAAGTGGCCGCCGCCATGGCGCAAGGCACCCTGGCCCACAGCGAAGCCCAGGTGGCCGTCTCGACCACGGGCATCGCCGGCCCCACGGGCGGCGTGCCGGGCAAACCCGTCGGCACCGTCTGTTTCGGCTGGGCCATGGACGGACGCGTGCAGACGCAGCGGCGGGTATTCGCGGGCGACCGGCAAGCCGTGCGCGAGCAGGCCGTGGCGCACGCGCTGCGCGAACTGCTGCGCTTTATCCAGTAGCGTCGGCGATGCAGGCGCGGTCGCGGCCCGCCTGCTTGGCCGCGTACAGGGCGCTGTCGGCGCGCATCAGCAATTCGTGGCGGCCAGCGCCGTGGCGCGGATATTCGGCGATGCCGGCCGAAAAGGTACAGCCCGTCAAGCTGTGCGGCGCCTGCTGGATCAGCAGCTGGCGGTAGCGCGCGGCGATATCGTCGATCTTGTGCGCGGCGATGAGGCTGTCGGCTTCGCGCAACAGCAGGCAGAATTCCTCGCCGCCATAACGGCACACCATGTCGCTGCCGCGCAACTGGCCTTCCACCAGGCGCGCGAACTGGATCAGCACTTCATCGCCGAAGTTGTGTCCGTAGGTGTCGTTGACGCGCTTGAAAAAATCGAGGTCGATGATGGCGATGGCCACGGGCGCATCCGCATCGGCCTCGTGCAGGATGGCATTGAGACACGTTTCAAAATGGCGGCGGTTGTACAAGCCCGTCAGGTGGTCGCGCATGGCCTGTTCCTTCAGGCTGTCCTGCAGGGAATTGACGTGCAGGATCTGGTGCGCCAGTTCGCGGTTCAGGTGCTCGAGCTTGGCGTTTTCCGTCTCGCGCGCCGCCTGCAGTTCCAGCGCCTTGTCGCGCTCGGCCTTCAGGCTGTGCATTTCCTTTTCCAGGTTGCGCATCAGGCTGCGCGAGGCGCGCGCCGACTTGCTGCTGGCCTCGTAGGCGGCCTGGTATTGCTGCAAATAGCCATACGCGGCCTGCCATTCTCCCAGCTGGGCATTGATATCGGACAAGCCGCGCAAAATCTGCTGCTGGTGAAACGGATTGCGCGTCCAGCTCAGCAGGCTGTGCGCCTGCGTCAGCGAGGCCAGCGCCTGCGCCGTCTGGCCCGCATGCAAGTCCAGCTTGCCGCGCACCAGCCACGCATGCATCTGCTCTTCCAGGTCCTGGCCCCGGCGCGCATATTCTTCTGCGCGCAACAGCAATTGCAGGGCGCTCTCGGGCTGGCGCAGCAGGATGGCCGCGTGGGCGGCGATGCAGAACAGGAAGGCGCGCACGGCCAGGTCTTCTTCCGGCCACTCGTAAAACGGCTCCACCAGCGCCAGCGCCTCGGCCGGCTTGCCGGTGGCCAATAAGCACATGGCCAGGTTGGCCGAGACGATGGTTTGCTGGTATTTGAGCTTTTGCGTGCCGATGATCTCGAGCGCCTCGACCAGCAGGGGGATCGCGTCCTCATCGTTGCCCAGGTCATGCTGCGACGAGGCCAGGTTCGACAGGCTGTTGACCCGGTGCGCGGGACTGCCGAAGCGTTCGGCGATGTCCAGCGCCAGCAAAAAGTTGCGCGGGCCGTCCTGCGTATCGCCACGGTTCAGGGCATCGACGCCCAGGCGCGCGTACAGCATGAACTTGTGCAAGGAATCGGGGATCTGCGCGGCCTGGCTGCGCGCCTGCAGGAAATGCTGCTCGGCATCGGCAAAATCGCCACGCCGGCTCGCATATGCGCCCTGCAGGGCGGCCACTTCCATGCCCCCTTCCAGGTCGCCGCTGTGCTGAAAATACGCGCCCAGACGCTCGCACGACGGCTCGGCCTCGCCCGCGTAATACGCGAGCCAGCAATGATTGAGTTCCGCATACGCGCCGCCGCGCGCATACTGTTGCCGTTGCGCCGCCGCCAGCGCCATCTGCGCCAGCCGGCGCGCCTGGCGGCGGTTGCCGACCAGGCAAGCCAGGGCTTGCTGATTCAGACGGTCAATGTCGGCTTTATCGAGACTGGAGATCGGCACTGCGTCCTCGTTCACACTCTGGGGTGCATTTTTCACACAAAACTTGCTCTGTATCAATGGTATCCTGATTAACATCATAACCAGATTCGCTGTTCCGCATGGCATATTTGCAAAGGATTGTGGTAAAAATGCCAGTCGCCGCTGTCACGGATCTTTGATTGTCACTGACGCAACAACTTGGAGTAGTCGCAATGCAAAACACGGTACATTTCATCCTGCAGGGCAAGGGCGGCATCGGCAAGACCCTCGTCTCTACCCTGCTGGCCCAGTGGATAGGCGGCAAGGACAATACGCCTTTGCGCTGCTATGACACCGACCAGGAAAACGCGACTTTTTCGCGCTACAAGGCGATGAACGTCAAGCATGTGCCCGTGATGACGGATGCGCGCAACATCGACCCGAAACGCTTCGACGCGCTGATGATCGACATCCTCGACACGGACGGCAACTGCGTGATCGACAATGGCGCCAACACCTTTTCGCCGCTGATGGGCTACCTGCTGGAAAACGACTGTTTCTCGCTGCTGGAAGAATCGGGCCGCAAGGTGTACATCCACACCATCGTCGGCGGCGGCGACACCCTGCACGACACGGCCACGGGCTTTGTCGCGACGGCCCAGTCGACGACAGTGCCGCTGGTGCTGTGGCAAAACGAACACTTTGGCCTGCTGCAATCGGCGTCGGGCAAGCAATTCGTCGAATCGCAGTCGTACAGCGACAACCGCGCGCGCGTGAAAGGCAGCATCACCCTGAGCCAGCGCAATCCCGACACCTTCGGCGCGGACGTCAAGAAGATGAACACGGCGCGCCTGACGATGCAGGAAGTGCTGCAGAACGACAAGTTCAACATCATGGAAAAGCAGCGTATCAAGGTCGTCTACCGCGACATCTTCGAACAGCTCGACAAGGTGCAGTGGTAGATGGACCGGCACAAACTGCGCAGCCACGTGTTCGACAAGACGGGCATCAAGGTCGACGTCGATGACCCGATATTCGCTCTCGTGGCGCTGAACGAAGCCGTGCTGGCGGAAACCGTCGAGCGCCAGCTGGTCCTGCTGGACGCCGCCACGCAGGCGCTGGCGGCGCAGGCGGCGCAGGCGCGCGCGGCGGGCGGCTTGCCGGCGGCCGCGCCCCAGCCTGCGCCGCAAGCGCCCCTGTCCACCGCTTGGTTTTCTCCGCGCGAATGGCGCTTGCTGGGCGCCGCGGCCATCGTCTCCGTCGCCAGCGCGCTGCTGGTGCTGGGCGGCGCGGCCCTGCTGTATACACTGTAGCACCGACCGTAGCACCGGCCGTAGTAACGTACCGCTGCGCCAGCCACGAGCGAGCCGCAGCGTCTTCTCCACCTATCCCTGGAAGCATGCATGAAACCGATCAAACTGCTGGCCCTCCCCGCCCTGTTGCTGTCGCTGTACGGCGCCCCGCTCACCCTCGCCCACGCCGCCGATGCGGCCGTCACGACGGGCGCGGCGGCCGTGCCGCATATCGCCTACGAAAAATACACCTTGCCGAACGGCCTCGACGTCATTCTCGTGGAAGACCATAAATTGCCCGTCACGGCCGTCAATATCTGGTACCACGTGGGTCCCGCGAATGAAGCGCCGGGCCTGACGGGCTTTGCGCATTTGTTCGAGCACATGATGTTTGCCGCCACCAAGCACGTGCCGCGCGGCATGGCCGACCAGTTGCTCGAAGGCGCGGGCGCCACGGATTCGAACGGCAGCACGGATTTCGACCGCACCAATTATTTCGACACGGTACCGTCGAACCAGCTGGAACTGGCCCTGTGGACGCATTCCGACCGCATGGGCTACCTGCTGGACGTGCTCGACCAGACTGCGCTGACGAACCAGCAGGACGTGGTGCGCAACGAACGCCGCCAGAGCGTGGAAAATGCGCCCTACGGCATCGTGCAGGAAGCCCTGTACCACCAGTTGTTTCCCAAGACCCACCCGTATTACGCCAGCGTCATCGGTTCGCACGCGGACATCCAGAACGCGAAACTGGCCGACATCAAGGAATTCTTCAGCAAATACTATGGCCCCAACAACGCCAGCCTGGTGATCGCCGGCGATATCGACAAGGCGAAAACCAAGGAGCTGGTGAATAAATATTTCGGCAGCTTCAAGAGCGGCCCGGCCGTGCCGAGACCCGATGTCGTGACGCCGCCCATCACGCAGGAACGCCGCATCGTGGTGCAGGACCGGGTCGAATTGCCGCGCGTCTTCATGGCCTGGCTGACGCCGTCCGCCTACACCAAGGATGACGCGGAACTGTCGATCGCCGCGCACATCCTGGCCGGCGGCAAGTCCAGCCGTTTATATAAATCCCTGGTGTACGACAAGCAGATCGCGCAAGACGTGGGCGCCAGCCAGGGCTCGAACGCCCTCACCTCCATCTTCACCATCGACGCGACGGCGCGCCCGGGCCGCAAGCCCGAGGAAATTGAGCAAGCCCTGCAGGCGGAGCTGGAGCAACTGCGCGCCAAGGGCCCGACCGAGAAGGAACTGGAGCGGGCGCGCAACAGCATCGAGACCAACATGCTGAGCCAGGTGGAAAAAATGGGCGGGCGCGGCGTGGCCAACTTGCTCAACGAATACAACCAGTACCTGGGCGACCCCGGCTACCTGGCCAAGGATATCGCGCGCTACCGCCAGGTGACGGCGGCCGGCGTGCAGCGCGCCGTCGACCAGTACCTGAAAAACCAGTCGCGCGTGGTCGTCTACGGCGTACCGGGCACGCCGGACCTGGGCGCGGAAGTGCCGACACCGGCGCCGGGCAAGGTCAAGCCTGCGCCAGGCACGGCCATCAATGCGGACGAGCCATGGCGCAATGCCGTGCCGAAGGCTGGTCCCGCACCAAAGATTGTTTTACCGCAAGGAAAATCGTTCACCCTGGCGAACGGCCTGACCGTGATTCACCACTACAACGGGGCCGTGCCGCTCGTGTCCAGCCAGCTGGTGATCAAGAGCGGCTCGGGCGCCAATCCGCTGGCGCAGCCGGGCTTATCGAGCTTTACGGCGCAATTGCTGCAGGAAGGCACGGCCACGCGCACGGCGCCGCAGATCGCCGACGATGTGGCGCAACTGGGCGCCCTGCTGAGCACCGGCTCCGGCACGGATGCCTCGTTCGCCCAGCTGACGTCGCTCAAAGCCACCTTCCCGCAGGCGCTCGACGTGCTGGCCGACGTGGTGCTGCACCCGCAATTCCCGCAGGAAGAAGTCGAGCGCCAGCGCGCCAGCCGCATCGGACAGCTGGCGCAGCAGCGCGAAAACGCGGGCTTTGTCGCGGCCAGAGTGGAAGCGGCGGCCCTGTATGGCCCGCAGCACCCGTATGGCTACATCCAGCTGGGCACGGAAGCGGCGCTGAAAGCGGCCAGCCGCGCCGACCTGCAAGGTTTCTGGCAGCAGCATTATCTGCCCAACAATGCGGCGCTGATCGTCTCGGGCGATATCGGCGAAGCGGAATTGAAGGCGCTGGCTGAAGCGAAGTTCGGCAGCTGGAAGCCAGGCACGGTGGCGCCGGCCGTAGCCGCCGCGCCGCAGACGACGAAGGCCAAGTTGATTTTGGTCGACAAGCCGGGCGCGCCGCAAACGGCCGTGCGCCTGTCCGCCATCGCCGTGCCGCGCGCCACGCCCGACTACGCGCCGCTGCAAGTGATGAACGCGGCGCTGGGCGGCTTGTTTACCAGCCGCCTGAACACCAACTTGCGCGAAGAAAAGGGATACACGTATGGCGTGCGCTCGCAATTCCAGTACCGCAACCAGCCTGGACCATTCTCGATTGCCGCCAGTGTGCGCACCGATGTGACGGGTCCGGCCGTGTCGGAAACCGTCAAGGAACTGCGCGCCATGATCGCCAAGCCATTGAGCAACAAGGAACTGGCGAATGCGCGCAACTCGCAAGTGCTGTCCTTGCCCGGCCAGTTCGACACGAACGCCAGCATCAGCGCCAGCATGGCGAACGCGTATATCTACGGTCTGGGCCTCGACTATTACACGACCTTGCCGCAGCGCTTTGCCAGCGTGACGGACAAGCAGGTGCAGCAGGTGGCGAAAAAATACCTGCAGCCGGAAAAGCTGATCGTCATCGGCGTGGGCGACAAGGCGAAGATCGCCCCGCAATTGAGCAAGCTGAAACTGGCGCCGGTGGAACTGCGCGATGCTGAAGGCAACGTGAAGTAATCAGGATTAGCGGCGCTTGAACAGCGCCGCTTTATCCACCAGCGCCGCGATCGCCACGCCGGCCGTGTAGGCGATCAGATCGACCCAGCCGAAGGCAGAGCCCAGCACCAGGTGTCCCAGCGGATGCGCGCGCAGCGCGACGAGCCACGGCGCCTGGATCAGCTGGCCGAATTCGACGCCAAAGCAGATCAGCAGAGACCACAAGGCCAGCTGCCACGTGCGCATGCGCGTGGCGATGATGCCCAGCGCAAAGACGATCATCATGGCCCACAGGGCGTCGCCCGGATACTTGCCGAGCGCGGCGGGGACGAATTGGGGATAGGCGCGCGAGGCCAGGCCCAGCGCGATGACAGCCACGGTTGCGCCCACCTGCAGCAGGCGGCGGCGTTCAGGTTTTACCAGGAACATATTTCCATTCAAAGGCACAATACGGGCCGAACCATTGCGGCCCGTCCGATATTGTACTGCGCGGCCGTGTCCGTCTGTAGCCTAATGCATCAGTTCAGCTTGACGTTCTGCGCCAGGAAATCAAGAAAGACGCGCACGCGCAGCGGCACATGTCCGCCTTGGCCCACAAACACGGCATGCACTTCCTCGCTGTCACCCGGGTTGAACTCTTCCAGCACGGCCTGCAAACGGCCGGCCGCGATATCGGCGCGCACCTGGAAGGCGGCCAGGCGCGCCAGCCCCAGTCCCGCCAGCACCAGCTGCCGCAAGGCTTCGCCATCGCTGGCCTGCGCATTGCCGACGACAGGCACGACGACGTCGCCCTCGGGCAGGCGCAGCGGCCAGCCCGAGCGGGCGCGCGCGTAATTGGCGTCGAGCAAATTGTGCGATGCCAGCTCGGCCGCTGTCTGCGGCATGCCGCGCCGCGCCAGGTAGGCGGGCGCCGCCACGATGGCCATGCGCGTCTGGCCCAGCTTGCGCGCTAGCAAGTTTGAACTTTTCAGCGGGCCAGCCCGCACGGCCACGTCCGTGCGCTGCTCAAGGATATCGACGACGGCATCCGTGAGCACGATGTCGAGTGTCACCTCGGGATAGCGTTCGAGAAACAACGGCGCCAGCGGCAACAAAAAATGCTGGCCGAACGGCACGTTCGCATTGACCTTGATTCTGCCGCGCGGCACATCCTGCACGCCCGCGCAGCGCTCGGCCTCGTCCAGCGCCGCCAGCACGTGACGCCCCCGTTCGTACAGGCCGCAGCCTTCGGCCGTCAGCCGCAGCTGGCGCGTGGAGCGGTTCAGCAGGCGCGCGCCCAGGCGCTCCTCCAGCCGCGCAACGAGCTTGCTGACGGCCGATGGCGTCATGCCGCAGGTGCGCGCGGCGGCGGAAAAGCCGCCCAGCTCGACCACGCGCACAAACACTTCCAGCTCGCCGGAGCGGTTCACTTCCAGTCTGGCCATTGTGAATTCAACTCATAAATGTTCTTCGATGAGATAGTCTAGTGCATAAATGGCTTTGCTTTCATCATGCCCACATTCCCCTTGATGAAGCGAGCCGCCATGCAACGATTGTCCCTTCTCCCCGCCATCCTGCTAAGCCTGGCGCTGAGTGCTCCCGCCGCGCATGCGGTCGATCCCGCACCCACCTGGCTGGCCAGCTGGACGGCCAGCCCCCAAGCCGTGTGGAGCAGCGATTTCCTGTTCCCCAGCAATGTGCCCGCCGTGCTGCACGGGCACACCGTGCGCCAGGTGGCGCGCCTCAGCGTGGGCGGCCCGCGCGTGCGCATCGTGCTGTCGAATGCGTATGGCAAGGCGCCGCTGCGCATTGGCGCGGCCACGGTGGCCCTGGCCGCGTCCGGCTCAGCCATCCAACCCGGCAGCGTGCGCACGCTGACGTTTTCCGGCCAGCCGGCGGCCAGCGTGGCGCCGGGCGCACCGCTCGTCAGCGACCCCGTCGAGCTGTCCGTGCCGGACCTGGCCCGGCTGACGGTGAGCATCCATTTGCCGCAAGCCAGTCCCGTCTCCACGTTTCACTGGGATGGCCGCGAGACGACGTGGATCGCCCCGCTTGACCAGACGCAGGCGGCGCGCATCGATGACGGGCCCGGCGTGCAAGCCACCACGGCGCGCCTTTTACTGACGGCCATCCAGGTGGAGGCGGCGCCGGGGGCGCAAACTGTAGCCATCCTTGGCGATTCGATCACCGATGGCGCCAGCGCCAGCCTGGGGATGGATGCGCGATGGCCCGATTTCCTGGCCGAACGCCTGGCGCCGCACGGCGTGGCCGTGGTCAATGCGGGCATTTCCGGTGGGCGACTGTTGTCCGACGGCATGGGAGACAATGCCCTGGCCCGCTTCGAGCGTGACGTGCTGGCGCAGCCTGGCGTGCGCACGGTCATCGTTTTATTGGGGATCAATGACATCAGCTGGCCCGGCACGGCGTTTGCGCCACGGGAAAAACGGCCGACATTGGAGGAGTTAACAAACGGCTACGCCCAGCTGGTGGAGCAGGCGCGCAGCCGCGGCGTGCGCGTGATCGCGGCCACCCTGACGCCGTTCGCAGGCGCTCTGCCCGGCACGCCCCTGAGCGACTATTATCAGCTTGATAAAGATGCATTGCGACAGCAATTGAATGCGTGGATACGCGCCAGCGGCCTGTTTGATGCCGTCCTCGACTTCGACGCGCTGGCGCGCGACCCGGCCCACCCGCTGCGCCTGCTGCCCGATTACGACTCGGGCGACCACCTGCATCCGGGCGACGCGGGCAACCTGGCGCTGGCGGAAGGGATAGACCTGTCGCTACTGTTTAACAGTAAAGATCAGTCGCCCAGGCCCGCGTACAAAGCCGTGCTCAAGTAGCGTTCGCCAAACGACGGAATGATGGTGACGATGGTCTTGCCCGCGTTTTCCGGACGGCGCGCCACTTGCAGGGCGGCCCACAGGGCGGCACCCGACGAGATGCCGACCAACAAGCCTTCGTCGCTGGCGGCCAGGCGCGCCGTGGCGAACGCATCGTCGTTCTTGACGCAGATGATTTCGTCGTAGATGGTCGTGTTGAGGATCTGCGGCACGAAACCGGCGCCGATGCCCTGGATCGGGTGCGGTCCCTTGGTGCCTTTCGACAGCATCGGCGACGCTTCCGGTTCCACGGCAATCACTTGCACGCCGGGTTTGCGTTCCTTCAACACTTCGCCGATGCCGGTAATCGTGCCGCCCGTGCCCACGCCGGCGATGACGATATCGACTTGCCCATCCGTGTCGCGCCAGATTTCCTCGGCCGTCGTGGCGCGGTGGATGGCGGGATTGGCGGGATTGTTGAATTGCTGCAGCATCAGGTAGCGCGGGTCGGCCGCCACCAGTTCCTCGGCCTTGCGGATGGCGCCCAGCATGCCTTCGCTGCCGGGCGTGAGCACCAGCTCGGCGCCGTAGGCGCGCAGCAGGATGCGGCGCTCGCGGCTCATGGTATCGGGCATGACGAGGGTGCAACGGTAGCCGCGCGCGGCGCACACCATGGCCAGCGCGATGCCCGTGTTGCCGCTGGTGGGCTCGACGATGACGGTATCAGGATGAATCTTGCCAGCGGCTTCCGCGGCGACGATCATGGCCAGGCCGATACGGTCCTTGACGCTGTGCGCGGGATTGTAGAATTCGAGTTTGGCCAGGATGGTGGCCACACTGCCGGCGGCGATGCGGTTGATGCGCACCAGGGGGGTGTTGCCGATCAGTTCAGTGACGTCGTTGGCGATGTTCATGGGGGTGGTCTCCACAGCAATTACAGAAGAACCCAGTCTACCGCGTTTCAGAACGTAAATGGCGGCGGCGCGGGGATGCGCCGCCGCCAAACCGAACAATTACTTCACGTCCAGCAATTCCACGTCGAAGATCAGTGCCGAGTTCGGCGGAATGTCGCCATTGCCGGCGCCGCGCGGACCGTAAGCCAGTTCGCCTGGAATGATCAGGGTGCGCTTGCCGCCCACTTTCATGCCGGCCACGCCCTGGTCCCAGCCCTTGATGACCATGCCCTTGCCGAGCGGGAAGTCAAACGGGCCACGGCCCACGGAGCTGTCGAATTTCTTGCCGCGCGAATCTTTCGCCAGCGGACGATACAGCCAGCCCGTGTAGTGCACGGTGACGGCATTGCCGGCGGACGCTTCCTTGCCCGTGCCGACCTTGTTGTCGATCAGGATCAGTTTATCGGCGACAGGGCCGGGGCTCAGCGAGACGGCGGAGGCGGGAACAGGCGCTGGCGCCTGTGCCTGCGCCAGCGACGCGGCGACGGAGCAGATCAGGGCAAACAAAACGGAGCTACGCGTCATGATGTATTCTTTCAGTGAGTTTCGGTGAGATCCCTGCGCCAGCAAACCGGCAGGGAACGCCAATAATAGCAAACCGCCGCAACGATAGGAAAAACTTGTCGCCCGATACCCATTGCCCCCGCCTGTTTTACGCGCTGTGGCCCGATGCGGCCACGCGCGCGGCCCTGGCCGCCTGGCAGGCGCGTCTGGACGGCAAACCTGTGCGCGCGGACAAGCTGCACCTGACCCTGGCCTTCCTGGGCCAGCGCCGGGTCAGCGATCTGCCGGCCCTGCTGGGTATCCTGGAACACATGCAGGCGCGCGCCATGCCCCTGCTGTTCGACCACGCCAGCCATTTTGCGCAGCTGGCGCTGGCCTGGGCCGCCCTGGCGCAGCCCTCGCCGGCCTTGCTCAACTTGCGCACGGCCTGCATGCAGAGCCTGGCGGAACAGGGACTGGCGCCGCGCTTCGAACACGACCGCTTCACGCCGCACATCACCCTGGCGCGCCAGGCGCCGCCACCGGCCATCGGGGACTTCGCGCCCATTGCCTGGCAGGCGGACGAGCTGGTGCTGGTGGAATCGATCAAAAGCAGCGGTGACTACCGCATCTTGGCCAGTAGGAAATTAAGCTAGGCGGCGTCCGGCACGGCGGCTGATTTGTCCTGGCGCAAGCTTTTCAGCGCATGGGCGGCCGCCACCATGCCGAAGCTGGCCGTCACCACCACGCTGGAACCGAAGCCGGCGCAATTGAGGCCCGTGACGCCGGCCGGCGTGCTGCCATCGATGGCGCACGCTTCCGCGCTCTCTGGCGTGCTCAACGGTTCCATGGAAAACACGGCATCGACATTGAATTTGTTTTTCACGCCACGCGGGAAACCATATTCAGTACGCAACAGTTTTCGTACCCGCTTGAGCAGCGGTTCCTGTTCCGTTTTCGACAGGTCGCGCACGGTGATCAGGGTCGGGTCCGTCTGGCCGCCCGCGCTGCCGATGGTCAGCATGGGTATGTTGCGCGCGCGGCAATACGCGATCACGGCCGCTTTCGCCTTGGCATTGTCGATGGCGTCGACCAGGTAGTCGAAATCGCGTCCGCCCAGCAACTGCTCCAGATTATCAGGGGTAATAAAATCCTCGATCTGCGTGACCTGGCAAAACGGGTTGATCAGTTCGATGCGTTCGGCCAGGGCCGTGATCTTGGCCTGGCCGATGGTGTCGCTCATGGCCTGGATCTGGCGGTTGATATTCGATTCGGCAACATTATCGAGGTCGATCAGGGTCAGGCGGCCGACGGCGCTGCGCGCCAGCGCTTCGACGATCCAGGAACCGACGCCGCCCACGCCGATCACACACACATGCGCGGCGCGGAAGCGTTCCAGCGCGGGGGCGCCGTACAGGCGGGCAATGCCGCCGAAACGCCGCTCAAAATCGATCTCGGTCAAGTCCATGGAAATTTGTTCATTGGTGGAGGTATGCATGGCGCCATTTTAACGGACACTGCGCTGGCGGATATTCTAAAATAGCCGAATTGACACAGCGACAAGCCGTACTGTCGCCACGCCCCCACACCGCCCACCACGAGAACTCGCCATGACCTCTCCCCTGTTCGACTCCGTTCCCGGCTTTGACCAGCCCATCGCCGTGCTCAAGCATTGCCACGACAAGATCCGCAAGCAGCTGACGACCCTGCAAAACCTGCTGGGCCATCTGGCGCAGCACGGCAACACGGCGGACGCGCAGCAGGCGGCCAAGGCGGTGTTGCAATATTTCAATAAAGCCGCCCATCTGCACCATGACGATGAAGAGCAGGACTTGATGCCCATGCTGCAGGCGACCGCCACGGGCGACGATGCGGCATTGCTGTCCACGCTGGTACCGGAAATCCTCGCCGACCACCAGCGCATGGATCAGGCCTGGCTGACCCTGCGCCCGGAACTGGACGCCATCGCGGCCGGCACGGGCATGCAGCTGGCCGCCGAGGGTGTGGCCGCCTATGTCGCCGCCTACCAGGCCCACATGACTAAGGAAGAGGGGCATTTGGCACCGATGGCAAAGCGCCTGTTCAGCGCGCAACAAATGGAGCGGCTGGGCACGGCCATGCAGCGCCGCCGCGGCATCGCGCCGGAAGTGCCCGCAGTGCCGGACCCGGCCGCCGTGCTGGCCGCCATGCGCACCGACTACGTGCAATCGAGCCTGAGCGAGACGGATGTGCTGGCCGATCCCATCGCCCAGTTCCAGAAATGGTTTGCCGAGGCCGTCAACGCGCAAGTGATGGAACCGAACGCCATGGACTTGTCCACCGTCAGTCCTGAAGGCAAGCCCAGCTCGCGCATCGTGCTGATCAAGCAGTTCGATGAACGGGGCTTTACCTGGTACACAAATTACCACAGCGACAAGGGCCAGCAGCTCGAACACAATCCACACGCCGCCCTGCTGTTCTTCTGGCGCGAGCTGGAGCGGCAAGTGCGCATCGAAGGCACGGTGGTGAAAACCACGGCGGCCGAGAGCGACGAGTATTTCAATGTGCGCCCCCTGCAAAGCCGGCTGTCTGCGATTGCCTCGCAGCAAAGCGCCCCCATCGCCGACCGCGCCGCGCTGGAAAGCAATTATGAGGCCGTGGTGGCCGCCGTCGGCGACGCGCAGCCGCCGCGCCCGGCACACTGGGGCGGCTACCGCTTGCAGCCGGAACGCATCGAATTCTGGCAGGGACGCCGTTCGCGCTTCCACGACCGCATCGTGTTTACGCGTGGTGCTGACGGGCAATGGAGCATGCAACGCTTGCAACCTTGAGCAGGATAGGCGGGGCGGCGCAAAGCAAGCTGGTCAATATCGGTGTAGGCTATGAGGATAGAAGTTACTAAATGACATTGTTTCTCAATTTGCGGCTGCCACGGCGGCCGCTGCATTGGAGGCCATTTTGTTTGTACAAAACCAACTCAAGTCCTGGATTGCCAGCATCCGCAGCAAGACCGCCTTGCCGCTACGCATAGAATTGTGGAACGGCCAGCACGTCGACCTGTCCAGCGAAACGCCCAGCGTCACCATCCGTTTGCCGACCGTCGCCTCGGCCCGCTATCTGCTGAACCCGTCGCTGGCCAACCTGGGCTCGGCCTATGTGGAAGGCAATATCGAGGTCAAGGGCAAAGCGATGGACATGATTTCCATCTGCAATGCCCTGGCGCGCAATACCTTGAAGCCGGAAGGCAAGCTGGCCCGCATCGTGCGCAGCTTTACACACGACAAGAGCAAGGATGCCGAAGCCATCCGCTACCACTACGATGTGTCGAACGCCTTCTATGAACAGTTTCTCGACCCCGCCCTCGTGTATTCCTGCGCCTATTTTGAACAGGGCGATGAGACCCTGGCGCAGGCGCAAGTCAAGAAGATCGACCATATCCTGAAGAAAATCCAGCTGCAGCCGGGCCAGACCCTGCTCGACATCGGCTGCGGCTGGGGCGCGCTCGTCATGCGCGCCGCGCAGCAATATGGCGCCCGCTGCGTGGGCGTGACCCTGTCGGAAAACCAGTACGCGCTGGCGCGCGAGCGCGTGGCGGCGGCCGGCCTGGCCCACCTGATCGACATCCGCCTGCAAGATTACCGCGACGTGACCGGCCAGTTCGACCGCATCACCAGCGTGGGCATGTTCGAGCACGTGGGCCTGAAACACTTGCCCGACTACTTTTCCATCATCCACAAGCTGCTGGCGCCGGACGGCATGGCGATGAACCACGGCATCACCTCGACCGATCCGGAGAATGGCGAAACGCCGTATGGCGGCGGCGAATTCATCGAAAAATATGTGTTTCCGCACGGCGAGCTGGCGCACATCGGCAATGTCCTGAAAACCATGCAGCAAGGCGGGCTGGAAGTGCTGGATGTGGAAAACCTGCGGCGCCACTATGCGCGCACCTGCGCCCTGTGGACGGAGAATTTCGAAGCCCACGCCGAGCAGATCCGTCCGCTGGCGGGCGAGCGGCGCTTCCGCATCTGGCACGTCTACCTGGCCGGCTGCGCCTATGCCTTCGAGCAAGATTTGATCAGCCTGTACCAGATCGTCTGCGTGAAGGCGGGCCGGCGCTCTTCCACGCTGCCCTGGTCGCGCAACTACATGTATGCGCAGGACGCCAAGCCGGCGCCCGTGCTCGAGAACTGACAGGCACGCGGGGCGTTCACTTCAGGCGTCCCGCGTACATGGCGCGGAATTTCTCCACCTTCGGCACGACAACCAGGGCGCAATAGCCCTGCAAGGGATGCTGCTCGACATAATTCTGATGGCACTCCTCGGCTGGATAAAAGGTGGCGGCCGGCGCCAGCTGCGTGACGATGGGCGCATCCCACACACCGGCCATCTCGGCCACGACCTTGCGCGCCACGCTTTCCTGCGCGGCCGACTGGTAATGGATGACGGAACGGTATTGCGTGCCAACATCATTTCCCTGGCGATTCAAGGTCGTGGGGTCGTGCAAGGTAAAAAAGATTTCCAGCAAGTCGTGATAGCTGATGATGGCGGGATCGAATTCCAGGCGCACCACTTCCGCGTGGCCCGTCTCGCCCGTGCACACCTGTTCATAGCTGGGGTCAGGCACCTTGCCGCCCGTGTAGCCGGCCTCGACGCGCGTCACGCCGCGCACTTCCCCGTACACGGCGGCCAGGCACCAGAAACAGCCACCGCCGAATACCGCCACTTCCGTCTGTTGATGCATGATGCCCTCCCGCAACGCCTCTGCGACGTATCATTTCATCACTGTAACGTAAAGCGCAACGGCCTGCAGCGCCGCTTGAAACGGCGCGTTAAGCACCGCACATAGGGACATGCTGGCCACGATTGCGCTGGCGCGGCCGATTTTTGGCATAATGTCAGCAAATAGACAGGTCACCCATGAACACACGCTCTCCCCGCGCGCCAGCGCAAGAATTCGATACGACACATTTCCGCCAGGCACTGTCACAGTTTGCCACCGGCGTGACGGTCATCACGACGCGCCTGGCCGACGGCAGTTTCCGTGGCTTGACGGCCAGTTCCTTCAATTCCGTCTCGCTGTCGCCGCCGCTGGTGCTGTGGAGCCTCGGTTCCGTGGCGAACAGCATGCCCATTTTCAGCGGCAACTCGCATTACGTCATCAATGTGCTGGGCGCCGACCAGGCGGAACTGGCGACGCGCTTTTCACGCCGCACGCCGAATCCCTTCGACGACGTCGACTACGAACTGTCGCGCACGGGCCAGCCCATCCTGAAAGGCGCATCGGCCTGGTTCGAATGCCACAACCGCAGCCGCTATCCCGAAGGCGACCACGTCATTTTCGTGGGCGAAGTGGAACAATGCGCGTTTGCCGCGCAGCCGCCCTTGATCTTCCACAATGGAAAGTTCAATACCCCGCCAGCCTGAGCGGGAACGGGACAAAAAAAAATCCGCCGAGGCGGATTTTTTGTTTTACAGCGTAAAGTTGTATCCGATGCTGACACTCACCGCAACCGGGTCGAGCTTGATGTCCTGCGTCTGCCCCGTCGAGAATTTCGCCCTGGTTTTCAGGTAGGTCTTGACCACGGCCACGTCGGCAAACCAGCGCTCGTTGAAGGCCACGGTGCCGCCGACCACCAGGCTGCCGGTCAGCTTGTTGTCCATGCGGTACGTCACTGGTTTTCCACCCGGATCCAGCAAGGCCGTCATCTGGCCCGAACCTTTTTCCTTCTGGAAATAAGCATACGTCAAGCCCGCGCCCACGTAGGGGCGGATCATCGCATTAGGCTGGAAGAAACGGTACTGGATGAAGGCCGTCGGCGGCAAGGCTTCCGCCGTCCCCAGCTTGCCCGTACCCTTGATGGAACCGTCGCCGATCAGGTCATGCTTGTACGGCACGCCGAGGATCATTTCAGCGGAAACATTGTCCGTGATCATGTAGGCAAAGGTCAGGATGGGCTTGGTATCCGACTTGACGTCGGCTTTCGTGCCAGGCAGTGCCGGCGCGGAAATGTCGCCACTGTCCACGTGCGGCGTGATCTTGTTGAGGCCGGCTTTGACCATCCAGGTGCCTGCGCTTTGCGCCGAAGCGCCCGTCGCCATGGCCATCGCGGCAGCCGCGGCCAGCACGCGTACAGCGGTATTCAAACGATTCTTCATCTTGTCTCCTGATCATTATGTGCGGATAGCCGGGCTATCCAAACTTGTCGCTGCCAGCGCCAGCCACGTCCCGTCGACGTAGCTGGCGCGGCCATCCTTACAGCCAGCCCCGCACGACCATGTCCTTGGCCACGTAACGGGCCAGCAACAGGTTGTTGAACGGCGTAGGGTGCACATCGTCGGCATACGAGTAGTGGCTGACGTCGCCCGCTTTCAGGTTGGTGCCATTGCAGACCAGCGAACTGCCCAGTGAATTTTTCGCTGGCGACAGGTCGCATGCCGTTTCCGTGACGTTGGTCAAGCCATACGGGCCAGGATTGACGCCCTGGTCATGGCTGACGGCATACACGTCGACCAGCAAGACTTTCGCATTGCCGTTCAAGCCGGCGCTCAGCTCGCCATTGAAGGTGCTGACCATGGCATTGATGAGCGCCTTGGTATTGGCATCCTTGCTCAGGCCCGATGGAGTACCGGCCACGTCCGGCAGGTTGTTGAGCACCACATTGTTGGCGCCCTTGGCAATGATCTGGTCCTTGACCTGCGCCACCAGTTCGATACCAGCTTTTTTCATCTCGGCAACCAGCAACGGCCCCTGGGCAGCAGCGTATTCGGCACCGGCCTTGGCGCCGGCAGCATTGCCCGTCACCGTCGCATCGGCTTGCGCCTTGGCGACCAGCGGGCCATACACGGTGGGCGAACCGACGGCGGCATTGCCCGGCTGGTTGGCTGCAGCGAAGACGGCGGCCTGCACAATCGATGTCGATGTCGCGCCAGGCGCCGCACTGGCGGTCGCTACCGCCGCACCGATGGCTGCCGCTGCCGTGTTGGGATTGGTGGCGCCGGCCGCCAGGGCCATGGTCAGATTGGTGGCGAATGCTTGCGCACCCGCGGCAGCGCCCGCCTTCTTGCCGGCGTCCGTCGCGCCCGCTTGCAATTGACCTAGCAGGAACAGCACGTCATTACCGCCGGCCATCACGAAAACGACTTCCGTGCCGCTGAACTTGCCGCCGGAAACCGCCAGATGGTTCGCGATCTGCGTCACCACGGGCACGGTCAGGGCGCCCAGCGCACCGCCCGCCAGCTTGTTGTTCGGACCAACGGGGTTGGTGACGCGCGAACCGCCCATGGCGTAGCCGAAGCAGCCGGCATGCTTGACGCGCGGGGCCTGCAGGCTCGGTACGCTGCCTTCCAGGCCCGTTTCGGCGGCGCATGGCGCCGGCAAGCCGAATTGCGCGGCCAGGTGCTCGGTCCAGTTCTTGCCCGTCAGCTCAGGATTGATCTTGGTATTGTCGCCATTGATGGTGAATTTGCCGCCACCGCTCGCCGCCACGCCGGCGACGGCATACGAACCGACATCGGACAGGCTGTCGCCGAACGACACCTGCGCCGTGTATTTGACTTTCAAGGCTTGATCACCGCCACTGGCGCCGCCGCAACCTGCCAGGACAGCCGCTGCCAGCACGGCCAGCGCGAATTTGGTTTGATGCATTTTGTCTCCTCGGTCTTTTTTCTGGTTTCTAAACGAACGGGCGTGCTATTCGCTACCCAACTAATATGCCATCGTTCCTCAGGCTTGTATAGAAAATATGTTTTAAAAATCAACGAAATAACAACACTGACGGCGCCCTGTCATGGCCGGGCGATCAGATGGATTATGGCGGATTTACTATGTTTCGTGGCAAGCATCGCTATTGCGCTGCATCAAGAAAAAGCCCCTTGCGGGGCTTTTTTCAGAAGGACAGGAATTGCTGCAAGATACCACTTGAGCCGAACGCGGCACGCCGCAGACGGTCGTTGACGCCCAGCCACGCGGGGCCGGTGGGTGGGGCTTCGACAAGTATCAGCTCGGCGCCGACCTGGTCCATCGTGCGCAGCGAGGCATACAGCGCATGTGCGTAATTTTCAGGTGTCGCGGCCAGGCGCACGCTGGCGCTGGCCGGCGGCAGATCCGAGTAATGGATCAGGGCCACGCGGCGCCCGTCATTGAGCAGGCGGTTCAGGGTGGCGCGCACGTCGTCGCTGTGCTGCATCGCAACAGGCGTGTGCGGCGCGTAGTGCGATTCCAAGGTGCCCGAGGCGCGCGGCGCGGCAGCGTCCGCCACTGCCGGTGCGCGGCCGATGACGGCGGCGATCTGTTCGCTGCTGATATGGCCGGGACGCAACAGCACGGGACCGTGTGTGGCCAGGCGCGACAGGTCGACGATGGTCGACTCGATGCCCACGTCGCTCTGCCCGCCATCGAGGACCTGGCCCAGCAAGCCACTGGCGAGTTCCGCCGCGAATTCATCGCGCACGTGCTGCGCCGTGGTCGGGCTGACGTTGCCGAATTTGTTTGCCGACGGCGCCGCCAGGCCGCCCTTGCCACCCTTGAAAGTGCGTAGCAAGGCGATAGCCACCGGATGCGACGGGCAGCGCAAGCCCACCGTGTCCTGGCCGCCGGAGACGGCGTCGGGAATATGCGCGGCGCGCTTGACGATCAGAGTCAGCGGACCGGGCCAGAAAGCGTCCACCAGTTGCTGCGCCTCGACTGGAATGTCGTCGGACCAGTGCGCCAGATCGGCGCCGGGCGCCACGTGCACGATCACGGGGTGGTCGGAAGGCCGGCCCTTGGCTTCATAGATGCGTGCCACGGCGGCCGGGTTTTCCGCATCGGCGCCCAGGCCGTACACGGTTTCCGTCGGAAAAGCGACGAGGCCGCCCGCCTCCAGCACGGCGGCAGCAGCTGCCAAGTCTTGCGCGGACACGCTCACGGCGCGATTCCCAAAATCAGGCAAGCGTCGCGCAGGCGCTGCTGCGCTTCCGGCAAGGTGGCGGCGATGAAGGTCAGGTGGCCCATCTTGCGGCCACGGCGCGGATCATCCTTGCCATACAGATGCAGGCAAGCGCCCGGCAGCGCCAGCACCTGGTCCCACGCCGGTTCGCAGGCAGCATCGCTGTCGCCGGCAAACCAGGCGTCGCCGAGGATGTTGAGCATCACGGCCGGCGAATGCTGGCGCACGTCGCCCAGCGGCAGACGCGCCATGGCCCGCACCTGCTGCGCGAACTGGCTGGTGACGCAGGCATCCATCGTGTAGTGGCCGCTGTTGTGCGGACGCGGCGCCATTTCATTGACCACCAGGCTGCCATCTTCCAGCACGAAAAATTCGATGCACAGCACGCCGACATAGCCGAGTTCGGCCACCATGGCTTGCGCCGCCCGCTGCGCCTTGGCGGCGCAGTCATCCGACACGTTCGGACCCGGCACGGTGGTGGTAAACAGCACGCCGTCGCGGTGCACGTTTTCGGCGATCGGATAGACGACCGATTCGCCATCCACGCCGCGCGCCGTCAGCACGGACACTTCATACGCCAGCGGCAGCATCTTTTCCAACAGGCAAGTTACTTCGCCCATTTCCGCGAACGCGGCGCGCACATCGTCGCGCGTGCGCACGCGGAACTGGCCCTTGCCGTCATAGCCCATGCGCACGGTTTTCAAGATACCCGGCAGCAAGTCGTCGCTGATGGCGTCGATGTCAAGCTGCGTGGCGATGACCATGTGCGGCGCCGGCAGCACGCCCGATTTCTCCGCACAGTCGACAAAGAAACGCTTTTCCGCGATGCGGTCCTGCGCCACCGACACGCCATGGGCGTTCGGGGCCACGAACACGCGTTCGGCCAGGCGCGACAGGCTGTCGGCCGGCACGTTCTCGAATTCCGTGGTGACGGCCAGGCATTGCGCCGCCAGGGCGTCGAGGCCGGCGACATCGCTATAGCCGGCATTGATGAGGCGCTGCGCCACCTGCCCCGCAGGGCAAGTGGCGGCCGGTTCCAGCACAGGTTCAAGAACTGCAACCTGATAACCCATGCTCTGGGCGGCCTGGGCAAACATGCGGCCGAGCTGGCCGCCGCCCATCACGCCCAGCCACGCCGATGGATGGGCGGCAGGCAGCAATGGGGAAGTCGATTTACTATTCATTATTTTTCAAACACATTATTCAGGCAAGACCATGGCCTTGGCGGCGGCCGTTTGCGTGGCACGGAAGGCTTCCAGGCGCTCGGCCAGGGCGTCGTCATTGGCGGCCAGCATCGCCACCGCCGTCAGCGCCGCATTCGCCGCGCCCGCTTCGCCGATGGCGAAGGTGGCCACCGGCACGCCCTTGGGCATTTGCAGGATGGACAGCATGGAATCTTCGCCACGCAAGTATTTCGACGGCACGGGCACGCCCAGCACGGGCACGATGGTCATCGCGGCCACCATGCCAGGCAGGTGGGCCGCGCCGCCGGCGCCGGCGATGATGGCGCGCAAGCCGCGCGCGCGCGCGCTTTTCGCGTACGCATACATCTCGTCGGGCATGCGGTGCGCGGAAATGACTTGCGCTTCGTACGGCACGCCAAACTGTTTCAGGATGGCGACCGCGTTCTGCATCACGTCCCAGTCCGAGGACGAGCCCATGATGACGCCGACCAGCGGCTTGTTTTGCTCAGTCATCTCAGGCCTTCAGCTTCTCGCCCGTCAGGCGTTCGATGGCTTCAAAATACTTGGCCTGGGTTTTTTCGATGACGTCGGCCGGCAGCGCAGGCGCCGGTGCGGTCTTGCCCCAGGTCAGGGTTTCCAGATAGTCGCGCACGAATTGCTTGTCGAACGATGGCGGCGAAATGCCAGGCTGATACGAATCGGCAGGCCAGAAACGCGACGAGTCGGCCGTCAGCACTTCATCCATCAGATGCATGACGCCATTGTCGTCCAGGCCGAATTCGAACTTGGTGTCGGCGATGATGATGCCGCGCGTGGCAGCGTATTCGGCGGCCGTCTTGTACAGTTGAATGGCCACGTCGCGCATCTTGGCGGCCAGGTCGGCGCCGATGCGCTCTTCCATTTCGGCAAAACTGATGTTTTCGTCATGCTCGCCCAATTCGGCCTTGGCCGCCGGGGTGAAGATCGGTTCCGGCAGTTTTTCCGCCTGTTGCAGGCCTGCTGGCAGCGCGATGCCGCAGATGCTGCCCGTGTCCTGGTAATCTTTCCATCCCGAACCAATGATGTAGCCGCGCACGACTGCCTCGACCATGATCGGTTTCAAGCGCTTGGCCACGACGGCGCGGCCTTGCACTTGCTCCACTTCATCAGCTGCCACCACGGATTCCGGCGCCACGCCGGTCAGGTGGTTTGGCACGATATGGCCCAGTTTCTCGAACCAGAAGTCGCTCATCTGGTTGAGGACCTTGCCCTTGCCGGGGATAGGCTCGTTCATGACGACATCGAAGGCCGACAGGCGGTCCGTGGTGACGATCAGAATCTTGTCGTCGCCAACGGCGTAGTTGTCGCGGACCTTGCCGTGGCCCAGCAATGGCAGGGAATGGATGGAAGTCTGATAGAGGCTGTTCATAGCGGGGGAATAGTTGGATGAAACGAAACCGGCAGGCAGGGGGTGCCCGCCGGTCGAGAAAATCGGGCACGGAGCATTGCTTCCGGCCCGTTCCAGACAGAATTTTACTTCACAATTTGCGACAGCTCGCCGGCCTTGTAGCGCTCGGCCATTTTTTCCATCGTGATGACCTTGATTTTCGACGCCTGGCCTTCGCAGCCGAAAGCCTGCATGCGCGCGCGCACGATTTGCTCGGCGGCGGTGCGCGCTGGCTTCAGGAAGTCGCGCGGGTCGAATTTCGACGGGTTCTCGAACAGGTACTTGCGCACGGCAGCCGTCATCGCCAGGCGGATGTCGGTGTCGATGTTGATCTTGCGCACGCCGTGACGGATGCCTTCCTGGATTTCCTCGACTGGCACGCCGTAGGTTTCCTTCATGTCGCCGCCGAATTCGCGGATGATGGCCAGCAATTCCTGCGGCACCGACGAAGAACCGTGCATCACCAGGTGGGTATTCGGGATGCGCGCGTGGATTTCCTTGATGCGGTCGATGGCCAGGATGTCGCCCGTCGGCTTGCGCGTGAATTTGTAGGCGCCGTGCGAGGTGCCGATGGCGATCGCCAGGGCGTCGCACTGGGTGCGCTGCACGAAGTCGGCCGCTTGCGCCACGTCCGTCAACAGTTGCTCGCGCGTCATGGTGCCGTCCGCGCCGTGGCCGTCTTCCTTGTCGCCCTTCATGGTTTCCAGCGAACCGAGCACGCCCAGTTCCGCTTCCACCGTCACGCCGATGGCGTGCGAGAATTTCACCACTTCACGCGACACTTCCACGTTGTAGTCGTAGGAGGCGACCGACTTGCCGTCCGCTTCCAGCGAACCGTCCATCATCACGGAAGTAAAACCCGAGCGGATGGCGGCCATGCAGACGGCCGGCGACTGGCCGTGATCCTGGTGCATGACGACGGGAATGTGCGGATACGCTTCGACGGCGGCGTCGATCAGGTGGCGCAGGAACGCTTCACCGGCGTACTTGCGCGCGCCAGCGGACGCCTGCATGATCACCGGCGAGTTCAGCGCATCGGCGGCGGCCATGATGGCTTGCACTTGCTCCAGGTTGTTGACGTTGAAAGCAGGAATGCCATAACCGTTTTCGGCGGCATGGTCCAGCAGTTGACGCATGGATACGAGAGACATGGTAATACTCCAGATAACAATAGAAACCGTTGCGGCGCTTCGCGGTCGATGACCGCGGCGGCGCCTGAATTCTTTACATCAGATCAGCACTGCTTCGAGGTCGCCTACCTTGACAATTTTCAGGGCATTCGTGCCGCCCACCTGACCCATCGGTTCACCCCAGGTAACGACGATCATGTCGCCCTTGCGGACGATACCTTGTTCCACCAGCAAGTCTTCCGCCTGCTTCAGCACTTGCGCGCTGGGGGCGTTCTGCATCAGATGATACGCCCGAACATTGCGGTACAGCGCGGCTTTGCGCAAAGTCGTCACGCTGGGCGTGAGCGCGTAGATCGGCGTGTCGATACTGTGGCGGCTCATCCACAAGGCGGTGGAACCGGATTCCGTCAGCGCCACGATGGCTTTGACGCGCAAATGGTGGGCCGTAAACAGCGCGCCGTAGGCGATCGACTGGTCGATGCGGGTAAACGTGACGTTGAGGAAATCGGCGTCGAGCTTGTTGTATTCGGACTGTTCCGCTTCCACGCAGATGGCGGCCATCATTTCCACCGTCTCGATCGGGTACTTGCCCGAGGCCGTTTCGGCCGACGTCATGACGGCGTCCGTGCCGTCGAGCACGGCATTGGCCACGTCGGACACTTCCGCGCGGGTTGGCACGGCATTGACGATCATCGATTCCATCATCTGCGTGGCCGTGATCGCCAGCTTGTTCGATGCGCGCGCCATCTTGATCATGCGTTTCTGCAAGGCTGGCACGGCCGCATTGCCCACCTCGACGGCCAGGTCGCCACGGGCCACCATGATGCCGTCGGAAGCGTCGAGAATTTCCTGCAGGGCAGGAATGGCTTCCGCGCGCTCGATCTTGGCGATCATCATCGGCTTGTGGTGGTACGGCTCGCCGGCGATATTGGCCAGCTGACGCGCCATTTCCATGTCGGTCGCGCATTTCGGGAAGGAAATGGCCAGATAGTCGGCCTGGAAACTCATGGCCGTCTTGATATCTTCCATATCCTTGGCCGTGAGCGCGGGCGCGGACAGGCCGCCGCCCTGGCGGTTGATGCCCTTGTTGTTCGACAACTCGCCGCCGATCTTGACGGTGGTGTGAATTTCGCTGCCGTGGATGCGCTCGACGATCAGCACGATCAGGCCGTCGTTCAGCAGCAGCACGTCGCCCTTGTGCAAGTCGCGCGGCAAGGCTTTGTAGTCGAGGCCGACTCTTTCCTGGTTGCCCAGTTCGCCATTCTCGCCCCACTTGGCGTCGAGGATGAAGCGCTCTCCCGCCTCCAGCTGGATACGGGTGTTTTCAAACTTGCCGACGCGAATCTTCGGCCCTTGCATGTCGGCCATGATGGCCACTTCGCGGCCGCACTCGGCCGCCGCCAGGCGCACCAGCGCCGCGCGGTCGATATGGTCTTGCGCCTTGCCGTGGGAAAAATTCAAGCGCACCACGTCGACACCCGCACGTATCATTTTCACCAGGATATCGAAGTCGGTGGAAGCGGGGCCGATTGTTGCTACGATTTTTGTACCGCGTGGCATAGGAGTCCTTGTGCGCGAGCGAAGGTGAGCAAGACCTGGCGGCTATGCCGCCCGGCAAGGTAAAAGCGCAGCGATCAGGCTGCGCTTGGTACTGAACGGCTAACGGCAGCGCCTCAAGCGGCGCGCTGCATGAGGATCTCGACGGCTGGCAAAGTCTTGCCTTCCAGGAACTCCAGGAAAGCGCCGCCGCCGGTCGAGATATAGCTGATTTTATCGGTAATGTCGTATTTGGCAATCGCCGCCAGGGTGTCGCCACCGCCAGCAATCGAGAAAGCTTTCGACTCGGCAATGGCCAGGGCCAGAGTCTTGGTGCCGTTGCCGAACTGGTCGAATTCGAACACGCCGACCGGGCCGTTCCACACGATGGTGCCAGCCGCGGCGATTTGCTGCGCCAGCAGGGCCGCCGTTTTCGGGCCGATATCGAGGATCATGTCGTCGTCCGCCACGTCGGCCACGTCCTTGACGGTGGCAACGGCCGTGGGCGAAAACTCCTTGGCGCACACGACGTCGACGGGAATCGGCACTTGCGCGCCGCGCTTGGCCATGATCTCGATGATGGCCTTGGCTTCCTCGACGAGTTCCGCTTCCACCAGCGACTTGCCGACGTTCAAGCCGACGGCCTTCATGAAGGTGTTGGCGATGCCGCCGCCGACGATCAGGTTATCGACCTTGTCGGACAGGGCTTTCAAAATGGTCAGCTTGCTCGATACTTTCGAACCAGCAACGATGGCCAGCAATGGCCGGGCCGGGGCGTGCAAGGCTTTCCCCAGCGCATCCAGTTCAGCGGCCAGCAGCGGACCGGCGCAGGCGACGGGGGCGAACTTGGCGATGCCGTGCGTGGAGGCTTCCGCGCGGTGGGCCGTGCCGAACGCGTCATTGACGTAGATATCGCACAGCTTGGCCATTTTTTGCGCCAGCTCATCGCTGTTTTTCTTTTCGCCCTTGTTGACGCGCACGTTTTCCAGCAGGACGACCTGGCCGGCAGCCAGCGATTCCAGGCCGGCGCCATCGACCCAATTTTGTTTCAATGCAACTTCCTGGCCCAGCAGCTCGGACAGGCGGGCGGCTACGGGCGCCAGGCTGTCGGCAGGCTTGAACTCGCCTTCCGTCGGACGGCCCAAGTGCGACGTCACCATGACCGCGGCGCCAGCGTCGAGGGCGGCGCGGATGGCCGGCACCGAGGCGCGGATGCGCGTATCTTCGGTGATCTTGCCACTGTCATCTTGCGGGACATTCAGGTCGGCGCGGATAAACACGCGCTTGCCTTGCAGTGCATTTTGGGCGATCAAATCTTGCAGACGGATGAAGTTGAGAACAGCTGACATGGCGATCCAGATGACGAGTGGAAGGAAGTGCGCTATTTTACCGCAATGACCAGAGCAAATCCCCGATTTGTCCTGCTTTACTAAAAAACGTGCAACAGTCGCAAGCCCGTGAAAACCAGCATGCCGAAGACGATGGTTTGCAGCATATTGCGGCGGATCACGAAAAAGAGCGTGGCGGCAATCCCCGACAAGAGTTTCAAATTCGACAATTCCAAGTGCACTTGCTGCCCCTCCATCAGCAGGTCGGGCGCGATGATGGCCGCCAGCGCGCAGGCCGGCGCATAGCGCAGCATCTCGCCCACGCGGCGTGGAATGGTGACGTGGTGGCCGATCAGCCAAAAGGTGCTGCGCGTGGCGGCCGTTGCCACCACCAGCACGGCGATGGCGATCCACACGTCGCTCCCGCCCAGGTCGATGCCGTCAAACATGACGTTTTGTCCATTTCTCGGTCAATTCTTCCACGGCCATGGCGCTGACCATGCCCACCACCACGGCGACCAGCAAGCCCAGCTTGTACGGCAGGCTGAAGGCCAGCACGGCCACCGCGCCCGCCACCAGCACGCCGCACAGGGCGGCGCGGCTGAGAATCAGCGGCACCGTCACGCACAGGATCGCCAGGGTGCCCGCAAAACCCAACCCCCATTCGGCCGGCACGACGGCGCCCAGCACGATGCCGATGAAGGAACCGATTTGCCAGGCCAGCCAGTTGGGGTAAATCAAGCCTTTCAGGAAGGGCAGCTTGGCCGGGTCCGGCGTTTCATGGGGATAGCGCTGCAGGAACAGGCCCACCGTGATGTCGCCCGCCACATAGCCGAGCGCAAAGCGCTGGCGCCACGGCAGATGGGAAAAATGCGGCGCCAGCAGCACGGAAAAGATGACAAAACGCAAATTGACGACGAGGGCCGTGGCGAAGATCACCCACACAGGCGCCTGCGCGGCCAGCAGGGGCAAAGATGCGAGCTGGGCCGAGCCGGCGAAGACAAACAGGGTCATGGCCCCCGCCTGCGCAACCGTCAACCCGCTTTTCACCATGGCCACGCCCACCACCATGCCCCAGGCGGCGATGCCCAGCAGGGTGGGCGCACCCAGGTTCAGGCCGGCGCGCCAGGCGTCTTTCAGCAGGGCGTCGTCCTTGGCGGCCGGGACGGCGTTCACGCGGCGCTCCGGCCGAGGTAGTGTGGTAACTGCACAACAATGGTGCGCGGGGCGCAATGGCGCAACGGTAATACCGGCAAGGCAAATCCAGTCAGTGTGGCGCTGCAGCTGCCATATTTCCGCAAAAACCCGCGCCGCAGCCGAAGATGATCGAGCCGACATTTTAGCCATGATTTTTGCTGTCTGCCTGAATCCGTTAAAATCGTGCTTTTGGCAGCAGCCGACTTCCTTCCATACAGCCTCACGGAGCATGACAAGATGACAAAAACCACCCAGCCAGCGGTCGAACTCGACAGTAAAGACTTGCCAGCCCACTGCCCTAACCCGGCCATGCCATTGTGGTCGTCGCATCCGCGTGTGTTCCTGGAATTCAACAAGGACGGTATCGCCAAGTGCCCTTACTGCGGCACGGCCTACACCCTGAAGGAAGGCGCCAGCGCCGGCCACCATTAAACTGCCCAGCGGCGCGCCCCCAGCGCGCCGTTTTCATTTGCACACTGAGCTGTACCGATCAAGCCGGAGTCGTCATGAAACGTCTGAAAGAACTCAATGGCAGCGCCGCCGAAGTCGAAGCGGCGTTCTACGATGCCTTGCACCGCGCCGACCTCGAAGCGCTGATGGCGCTATGGGCCGACGATGAAGAGATCGTCTGCATCCACCCGGGCGGCGCGCGCCTGATCGGCCACGCCGCCATCCGCGCCTCGTGGGAAACCATCCTGACCGGCGGCGGCCTGCACATCGTGCCAGCGCAGCTGCATGAAACGCACAATCTGATGAGCTCGGTGCACACGGTCATCGAAGGCGTGACCCAGGAAGAAGGCGGTCCGGCGCACCTGCTGGCCACGAACGTGTACGTAAAAACGCCGCGCGGCTGGCGCATCGTCTTGCATCACGCCTCCATCGCCCCCGGTGGCGCACCGGCCGATGCCGCGGGAGCGCAGATTCTGCACTGATGGCTTTGTCTCTTTTCTATACCGCCCCGCTGTGGCTGCCTGGCGGCCACGCGCAGACGATTTATCCGGCCGTGTGCCTTGCCAAGCCGGCCGTGGCCTTCCGCCGCGAACGCTGGCAAGCGCCCGATGGCGATTTCGTCGACGTCGACCTGGTCGACGGCCAGCCTGGCCAGCCCTTCGTGGTGCTGTTCCACGGCCTGGAAGGCTCGTCGAACAGCCATTACGCGCGCGCCCTGATGGCCGAGGTGGCCGCGCGCGGCTGGTCCGGCGCCGTGCCGCATTTTCGCGGCTGCTCGGGCGAAGCCAACCTGGCCCCGCGTTTCTACCATTCGGGCGATGCGCAGGAAGTGGACTGGATCGTGCAGCGCCTGCGCCCGCGCGCCACCGGTAAATTTTACGCGACCGGCGTGTCGCTGGGCGGCAACGCCCTGCTGTGCTGGCTGGGCCAGTCGCAGCACCAGGCCGATTTCATCGATGCGGCCGCGGCCGTATCGGCCCCGCTGGACCTGGCGCAAGGGGGCAAGGCTCTGTCTTCGGGCGCCAACCGGCTCTACACGCGCATGTTCCTGAACACCTTGAAACCGAAATGCCTGGCCAAGCTGGAGCAGTTCCCCGGCCTGTTCGCGCGTGACGCCATGCTGGCCGCGCGCGACTTGCACGCCTTCGACAATGTCGTCACGGCCCCCCTGCACGGCTACCGCGACGCCGACGATTACTGGCACCGCGCCAGCGCCAAGCACGTCTTGCACGACATCACCGTGCCGACCCTGGTACTGAATGCGCAAAACGATCCTTTCCTGCCCGGACGCTTCCTGCCGCGCAGCGCCGCGCCGACGGTTACGCTCGAGTATCCGCGCCACGGCGGCCACGTCGGCTTTGCCGCCGGCAAGTTGCCGGGAAGCACACGCTGGCTGCCGCAACGGCTGCTCTCCTTTTTTGAAAACGGCAACATGGCGCCGTCTGTGTCGCAAAGCTGGCACGCTGGCGGTGCGCCCACTCACATGGAAAACGCTACACATGGATGAACTCGTCAAGCAAGCCCTGGCCAAATGGCCGAACGTACCGCACTGCTACGGCTGGCTGGGCCTGGATGCGCGCGGCCACTGGCGCATGCGCGACCAGCAGGCGCAACAGCAACAACTGCCCGGCGACAAGATCGCCCACGCGGCCCTGTTGAATTTCATCAACCGCAATTACGCCCAGGACGAACGCGGTTGCTGGTTTTTTCAGAACGGCCCGCAGCGCGTGTATGTGAACCTGGAAGCGACGCCGTATATCGCCCGCAGCGATCCGCAGCACGGTTTTGTCTTGCAGACGGGCGCGCCGCTGGAACAGATCGAGCAAGTGTATTGGTGCGACGACGGCATGCTGATCTTGCGCCATGGCGATATCGTGGCGCAGGTGGATGACCGCGACCTGTCGCAGGTGCTCGATGCGCTACATGTCGATGGCCAAGTGGCCAGCAACGACGACTTGCTGGACTGGCTGGAATTGCACCAGGGCAGCTTGACCCTATTGCACGCGGGCAAGCACATTGCCGTGCAGCCGCTGCGCTACGATGCCGTGCCGCAAACCTTCGACTTCCAGCCGGTGCCGCAAGCCGATCAGGACTAGCCCTTCTGGTCCTTGATCTGTTCGCGGCGCTTTTCCTGCAGTTCGCGTTCGCGCGCATCGATCACGGCCTGGTCATAAAAGGTCGCGTCCGTCGATTTGCGGGCGATCGTCAGCTGGTCCAGCGCGGCCATGGTGGCGCCCTGCAAGACGTACGATTCGGCCAGCGCCATGTGCTGCAAGGTCATCTTGCCCTGGTCCGCATAAGCTTTCGCCAGTAAATCGTAGAGTTCCGGCTCTTCCTTGTACAGCTGCACCTGCTCGCGCAAATACAGGGTCGATTGCTCCAGCTTGCCGGCAGCCATCAACGCTTCCGCATACTGGTGGGCAATGCCGCGCGAGAGGGGGAACTGCTGGCGCGCAGCGTCGGCCGCCTTCAACGCCTGTTGCGCCACTTCCTTCTTTTGCGCCGGCATCAACAGCACTTCCAGCGCCATCGCGGCCAGCAGGGAATTGGGACCCTGCGTGCCGCCCGACGTCAGCACATTTGGCGCGGCCGGCTGGTGCAGTGCCGCATTGGCCGCATCGAGTTCCTTTTGCGCCTCCGCCGGCTTGCCCTGCTTGACGGCGACAAAGGACAAGCCGTAGTGGGCGGCCGTCACCTGGAAGCGGCTTTGCTGTTCCAGCTGCGTCTTGAAGAGGGCCTTGGCATTCAACAAACCTTGCACGCTTTCATCCTGCAGCACGCGGGCGCGGGCGCGGGCCAGGTGGAAACTCAGGCTGTCCGCCCGCTGCTTGTACGGCTGCTCACGGATGCGCGCCTGGATGTCGGCGATGCGTTCCGTCGTCAGCGGGTGGGTCTGCAGGTAGGCGGGCATCAGGTCGCTGTACGAGCGGCTGGCCGCCTGCATGCGGCCGAAGAAGGCCACCATGCCGGTGGTGTCGAAACCGGCTTCGCCCATGATCTGGAAACCGATGCGGTCCGCCTCGCGTTCGGCGTCGCGGCCGAAATTGAGCTGGCGCTGGATGGCCAGGCCCTGGCCGGCGGCAAACACGCCCATGGCAACGTCGCCGCCGGCGCGCGAAGCGAGCGCCGCCAGCAGCATGGCGGCCAGCGGCATCAGGGCATCCTGGCGCTGCTGGCCCAGCATGCGCGCGATATGGCGCTGCGCCACATGGCCGATCTCGTGCGACAGCACGGACGCCAGTTCCGCCTCCGTTTGCGCCGCCAGCACCAGGGCCGAGTGCACGCCGATGAAGCCGCCAGGCAAGGCAAACGCGTTCAACTGGGGATCGCGCACGGCAAAGAAGAAATAATCGTAATTCGTTTCGCCGCGCACGCTGGGACGCGCCGCCACAAGCGCGTTGCCGAAGGTATTCAGATATTCGAGCAAGGGCGCGTCATCGAGGTAGTCGCGGTCGCCGCGGATGCCGCGCATGATTTCCTCGCCGATCTTGCGCTCCATCGCCGGCGACAGGTCTTCGCGCGAGGTGTCGCCCAGGTTCGGCAGGTTTGGCGCCGGCGGCACGGCCAGCGGCGTCCAGCTGCTCGCCGGCTTGGCCGCCGCGCTGGCGGCCGGCGCCGCTGGCGCGGAGGTATAGGTTTGCGCCAGCGCAGAAGGGGCAGCGCAGCACAGCGCGGCCAGCAGGGATACACGCCATGGCTGGCGCAGCCATGCGGCGGCGGCGTTTTCAAGTACGGTCTGGAGGGGAGTTTTTGAATTCACGGGTGCTATCATACCTTGTTAGCGGCACCCATTCCCACGCGTGCCGCGCCCCACTCCTCACCTATTTTTGACGCCATGACAACAGCAGACAAGCAAGCCCCCGCCGGGGAATTGACCCATTTCGACGCCACGGGCCAGGCCCATATGGTCGACGTGGGCAGCAAGGAAGACACGCGCCGCAGCGCCGTGGCCGCCGGCACCATCCGCATGCAGCCCGCCACCCTGGCATTGATCATTTCAGGCAATGCAAAAAAAGGCGACGTGCTGGGCATCGCCCGCATCGCCGCCATCATGGGCGCCAAGCGTACCAGCGACCTGATTCCCCTGTGCCACCCGCTGGCCCTCACGCGCGTCACCGTCGATTTTGAAGTCGATGAAGCGGCCAACAGCGTGCACTGCCGCGCCCAGGTCGACACGACGGGCAAGACGGGCGTGGAAATGGAAGCGCTCACTTCCGTGCAGATCGGCTTGCTGACAATTTATGACATGTGCAAAGCCGTCGACCGGGGCATGGTCATGACGAATGTGCGCGTACTGGAAAAGCATGGCGGCAAGTCGGGTGACTGGCATGCCGAGCTGTAATTATTTTGCCTGGCGCGCCAGTTGCTCCTGGAAGCGGCGCAAATCGTACACTAGCCAGGCGCCGCCGGACAGGCACAGCGCGATGATGGCCTTGGACAGCGGCAAGTGAAATTGCTCCTGTCCTGCCAGCGCAAAGCCGGTATGGATCAGGAAGGTGGCCACGCCCAGGGCCGCGCAGCAGCTCGCATAAAAAGGTGCCCGCGCGGTGGACAGCAACACGTGCTTATAGCCCACCAGCACCACGGCAATCGCCGCCAGGTTAAACACGAGAAAACCCTGCACGCCGCCCGGCAGATGGAACATCTCCCACTCTTTCCAGTAGGCAGCGTCGATTTGATGCAGGATGAGGAACAACATGGTCCAGAAGTAGCTGCGCGGCATAGGATTTACATTCGTCAATATTGAAGCAATTGTAAAGCCTGCACCGCGCGGCGGCGCGTGCACCTGGCATTTTTCGATGCCAATATGAATTTCATTGATATAAATGCTTTTTCATCAAGAAATCATGCATACTGCGAGTCGTCCATATCCAGATGAGCATCGCATGACAAGCAAGCAGCCCGCCGTGGAAACCAAGCTCCAGGACTTCGACTTCGAGGCCATGAATCTGCAGGTGGGTGGCCGCATCCAGTTCATCACACACCGCACCATCAAGCCCATCCAGCATTTCTCGACCCTGATCGGCTATGTGAAAGATGAGTACCTGATCGTCAAGATTCCCATGGAAAACGGCGCTTCCATCGTGCTCAACGAGGGCGACAAGCTGACCATCCGCGTGTTTTCCGGCGTCACCGTGTGTTCGTTTTCCTGCAGCGTGCTGCGCATCTTTGGCCGCCCGCTCAACTATGTGCACCTGAGCTTTCCGGACGCCATCCAGGGCACCAGCCTGCGCACGGCCATGCGCGTGAAAGTGGACATTCCGGCACAGCTGAGCTACCGCGACGTGGCGGCCGTGCCCGTGTTCATCGTCAACCTCAGCGTCTCGGGCGCGCTGATCGAGGCGCCCGGCATGCTCACACCGGACGATGAGGGCGTGGCCCTGAGCTTTACCCTGCTGGTGCAGCCGAACAAGCACCAGATGCGCGTCAATACGCGCGCCCGCATCCAGAACGTCAGCGTGGGCAAGCCGTCGAATGGCCATGCCGCCGAGGTGGCGGAAATCTATACGTATGGCGTGCAATTCATCGACCTGGAACCGACCCACTACACCCTGCTGCAAAACCTCACCTATGAAGCGCTGATCGCGGACCGGCAAAAAATCGTCTGACACCGGGCAGACAAGCGTCACCTAGAGCGTCGGCGTCACGTCGGGAATATTGTTTTTGGTAATCGCCTCCTTCGCCGCCGGATTCGTCACGGTGGTGCTATTGAACCAGGTCAGACTGCTCGTGCCCGGCTTCATGGTCATCGTCACGGTTTGTCCACCGATACCGGTGCCCAGGTCGGCCGCCAGGGTCAGCACGATATCGCCCTTATTCACCGTGGCGCTGGCCACTTCGCGCGTGGCACTGAACACGGGAATGGCGCTGGGCACGGCCTGGGTGGGCGTGCTGCAGGCGGCCGCCTCGCCGCCGTTTTCCTGCACGCACAGGGCCACGGCCGTTTTTAACGGGGCAGCGGCCGCCAGCACGTTGCTGACCTTGGCCCGCATCGTATAGTCGCCATACTGGGGAATGGCCACGGCCGCCAGGATGCCGGCGATGGCCACCACGATCATCAGTTCTATCAGGGTAAATCCGCTTTGCGCGTGCATCGTATCCTCCCATGGTGCATTGCTCACGCCAGGTACGTTGCAAGCGCCATGCCAGCGGCGCGCCCGGGCAGCGGTGGCACGCATGGAAAGAAAAGCGACACATTTGGGCAGGTTCGGACCAGCATCGTCCGCCCAGGCCGGGAATCGGCCTGTCTTGCGGACAAAAAAAAGGAGCCGAAGCTCCTTTTTTGTACTGCGGTGACCAGGCTGAAATTACAGCATGGCTTTCAGCAGACGCGCCATTTCCGACGGGTTTTTGGTCACGGTGATGCCGCAAGCTTCCATGATTTCCAGCTTGGCTTGTGCCGTATCGGCACCGCCCGAGATCAGCGCGCCGGCGTGGCCCATGCGCTTGCCTGGAGGAGCGGTCACGCCAGCGATGAAGCCAACGACCGGTTTTTTCATGTTGTCTTTGATCCAATAAGCCGCGTTGGCTTCGTCTGGACCACCGATTTCGCCGATCATGATGACCGCGTCGGTATCTGGATCGTCATTGAACATCTTCATGATGTCGATGTGCTTCAGACCGTTGATCGGGTCGCCGCCGATGCCGACTGCCGACGATTGGCCCAGGCCCAGTGCGGTCAGCTGACCCACTGCTTCATAGGTCAGGGTGCCCGAACGCGACACCACGCCGATACGGCCCTTCTTGTGGATGTGACCTGGCATGATGCCGATCTTGATTTCGTCTGGCGTGATCAGGCCTGGGCAGTTAGGGCCCAGCAGCAAGGTTTTGCTGTTGGCTTTAGCCATGCGGTCTTTCAGAGCCATCATGTCGCGGACAGGAATGCCTTCGGTGATGCAAATGGCCAGATCCATTTCAGCTTCGACAGCTTCCCAGATCGCCGCTGCCGCGCCTGCTGGCGGTACGTAGATCACGGACACGTTGGCGCCAGTTTCTTTTTTCGCTTCGGTCACGTTAGCGAAAATTGGAATGCCTTCGAAATCTTCGCCGGCTTTCTTCGGGTTCACGCCTGCCACGAAGGCAGCTTTGCCGTTCGCGTAGTCGCGGCAACCGCGGGTGTGGAACTGGCCGGTCTTGCCGGTGATCCCTTGGGTAACGACTTTGGTATCTTTATTGATCAGAATGGACATGTTGATTCCTTAATTAAGCTTGACCGGCAGCAGCGGCAACGACGCTCTTGGCTGCATCTTCCATGGTGTCGGCTGCGATGATAGGCAGACCGGAATCGGCCAGCATCTTTTTGCCCAGGTCTTCGTTGGTGCCCTTCATGCGCACGACCAGTGGCACGTTCAGCGAGACGGCTTTCACTGCGGCGATGACGCCTTCAGCGATCACGTCGCAACGCATGATGCCGCCGAAAATGTTCACCAGGATGGCTTTCAGGCCTGGGTTTTTCAGCATGATCTTGAACGCTTCGGTGACTTTTTCCGCCGTGGCGCCGCCGCCGACGTCCAGGAAGTTGGCTGGCTCGCCGCCGAACAGTTTAATCGTGTCCATGGTGGCCATGGCCAGGCCGGCGCCGTTCACCAGGCAACCGATGTTGCCGTCGAGCGAAATGTAGGCCAGGTCGAATTTCGACGCTTCGATTTCAGCTGGATCTTCTTCGTCCAGATCGCGCAGGGCGACGATTTCCGGATGACGGAACAGGGCGTTCGGGTCAAAGTTGAACTTGGCGTCCAGAGCGATGACTTTGCCGCTGCCGGTAACGATCAGCGGGTTGATCTCGGCCAGCGAGCAATCGGTTTCCCAGTACGCTTTGTACAGGCCTTGCAGGTTGACGCGGGCGTCGGCGATGGAGCCGGCAGGCACGCCGATTTTGGCGGCGATGTCGTCTGCCTGGGCATCGGTCAGGCCGGTGCCTGGATCGATGGTGACGTGGTGGATCTTCTCAGGGTGGCTCTCGGCCACTTCTTCGATGTCCATGCCGCCTTCGGACGACGCCATCAGGACGATTTTCTGGGTAACGCGGTCGGTGACCAGCGACACGTACAGTTCTTGTTTGATGTCGGCGCCTTCTTCCACCAGCAGGCGGTTGACTTTCTGGCCTTCGGCGCTGGTCTGATGCGTGATCAGCTGCATGCCCATGATCTGGTCAGCGTATTCCTTGACTTGCTCGATCGATTTTGCCACTTTCACGCCGCCGCCCTTGCCGCGGCCACCTGCGTGGATCTGTGCCTTGACGACCCACACCGGGCCGCCCAGGGTTTCCGCAGCCTTGACTGCCTCTTCGACGGACATGCACGGGATACCGCGTGGTACCGTCACTCCGTGCTGCCGGAGGATTTCTTTGGCTTGATACTCATGGATTTTCATGCTGGCTTCCCTTCTGATACTGATGTGTAAAAATACGGTTAGTGGTGCAAAAAAAACAGGAAAGCGCCGGGGTCACGGCTTGGCTACCCAGCGCGGGTAATACTGTGCCACCGCCCCGCCATCGGTGCGCAGGGCGTGGCATTTGTCGAGTTGAAACGGCTTTTCATGCGATAAGTCAGCATTCGCACCGTCGCGGGTCGACCAGACATCGCCGGCAAATGCCTGAACCGTCGCAGTCGGCAAGACTTGCGCCAGTTCGGTCAAATGGGTACAGCCAGCGATTCCCGCCAGGCGCTGTTTCAAGTCGCGGCGGAAATTCTTCAATAAATTCAGACCGATCAGCGCCCGGTAAGCGGGGCCGATGGTATCGCAAAAACCGGGATAGGGCACGGCATCGGAGGCAGCTTCGGCCTCGACAATGGTCAGTTCGCGATCGACGGTAATGCGTAAATGGAGGTCATGCAGAGGGGCGCCGGCGGGACGGGGGCCCGAGGCCAGGGTCGCGTCATAGCTTTTGATATCGGTGATACGGGCGTCAATATCCCACAGGCCGTCGTCGCGCACATACGCTTGGACGTCGATAACGCGGGAGTGCCGTAGGGCGCGCCGGGATACGGGAGTTGACAGGGGCATAAGACCGATGCCGCTTGCGCGGCCATAATTAGTAAGCAGCCATGTGCATAAAGCACGCCGTTCGCAGCTTCTACGAACAGCAACCGCACCTGCGGCGCCGCAAAAACCCTAAAAGTGTAGCACACAGGGCGCTAGTTGCGCCGCAACATAATTATTTATTGGTCTGGCCGCCCGCCGCAAATTATCAATGAAAATCGCAAAATGAATGACAAACATTCACAATTTAAATAACTCGGAAGCAGGTCGGCAGGCACTGGCAAGCTGGCCGGCGCCGCGCCTCAGTCTGTCACGCCCAGTATGCGCAAAATAGGCAAGTTACGCGCAGCGAAATGCTGTGCGTGCGCCAGCAGTTCGGCCAGGTTTTCCTCTTCCGTCAACAAGGGCTGCCCGTCCTTCGTCACCAACTGGTTCAGGCGCAGCAACACCGGCCATGTCGCGCGCACCCATTCTTGCGGCGTTGAACAACCTTGCAGTTTCGCCCACAGGAAGAGCTGTTGTAAATGCGGTACAGCCACGCCGCTGCCCGTCAGGGGACTGGCGAGGATGTTCAAATCGGTTCTTGCCAGCGCCTGTTCCAGCAGGTGCGCATTCAGGCGCGCCGTCTGCGGCCGCGCCACGGCGATGTCGGCCTCGTCCTGGACAGCCAGCACGCTGCCCTTGCTGACCAGCACCAGCATGATCTGCAGCAAGGCGGCCAGGCTGGCTTCGCTGCCCGCCAGTTGCTGCTCCAGCTCGCCTATCGTATAGACGCGATGGTCGGCCATGGCATCGAGCACGGGCGCATACACGCGCTCATCCATATCGGCGTCGCCCAGCACGCCATGCACGCTCAACACCACTTCGTCGCGCGGCACGGCCAGCATCACGCGCACGGCCCGCAAGGCGCTGGCCTGGGCGAGCGGCGTCAGCCTGCGCGCGCCCTTGACCCAGTAATCCTTGCGGAACTGCTCGTTGACGAGGAAGGCGCGCGTCGTCTCGCGGAAGGTGGGATCGGGTATCTCGGCCAGGAATTGCTGGTGCTCGGCCGTCAGGTTCAGCATGTCGACCAGAGCGGTATAGGTGGCGGACGCGGCAAACTCGAGCTTGGCTTCGCCCAGCATGGCCGCGACGCTGGAAAAGGCCATCGGCTGCCAGTCGGCATTGAAATACTCATGGGCAAGATAATGTCCATCCATCGCCTTGAGCTTGTCGATGCGGTCCGCCAGGAGCGGGTTGGCCTCCAGGAAGCGCGGTTGCGCGGCAATCATCCTGTCGACGAAATCGATGGCGCCAGCGACTCTGTCCAGCACGCCCTGGCCCGGGGCACTCATGACGCGACTATGTTCGGCCATCAGGTCGCGCATCGGCATCATGGCGGCCCAGCCTGGCTGCGTGTTGTAACTGATGAAGACGACACCGCCGACTTTCAGCTTGCGCCGCAGGAAGTCGACGATCAGCGCGCGATTGTCCGCCGAGACCCAGCTCCAGATCCCGTGCAGGCAGATAAAGTCGAAATCGGGCAAGTCGTCGCGTCGGCAAAACTGCGCGAACGATTCGTCCGTGAACTGCGCGCCGGCGCCGGCCGCGCTGGCCAGCTCCTGCGCAAAGGCGGCCTGGGAAGGATTGAAATCATTGCCATGCCAGCGCGTGGCGGACGCCGCCGCATGGATGTTGGCGCTGATGCCCTGGCCAAAGCCCAGCTCGCAAGCCGTGCCGCTGGCCGGCAAGGCAAGGCCGGCGGCCAGCAGGGGCAGCCGCAAGCGCAAGGGATTCAATTCTTCGTAATAGCCATAGGTATAAGCGATTTCGGCCATATAGCCGGCATTCCAGTTGCTCATCTTGCATCCTGTCACGATCAGTGGTGCCGCGCGCATCGCACAGCGTTCGAGCGCCAGCATACCCGATCGCGCGGCGTCGCCATACGGGAAACAGACGGCGTTTGAGAGCGCACTTCATGGCGGCACGGCGGGGCCGCCATGAACTGCCTTATTCCTCGTCGGGATCCAGCCCCTTCAGGGCCACCTGCACGGCGCGCTGCGAAAAGCCGCGCTGCATCAAAAAACGCATCTGCTTGTTGCGCTGCTCGGCATCCTGCGCCACTTCACCAAATTTGCGGCGCCACACTTCGCACGCGCGCGCGGTCTCGCCTTCCGCCAGGCCCGCCTTGAGTTCCTGCAGCGCCTCGCCACCGATGCCATGGCTTTGCAACTCCGCCATGATGCGGCTGTTGCCGAAACGGGCCGAGCGGCGGTGGATCAGCGACTCGGAAAAGCGCTCCTGCGACAGCCAGTTCGCTTGCTCCAGGCTGTCGAGCAAGGCTTCCACGTCATCGCCCTCTTGCGCATGGCGCTGCAGCTTGCGCCGCAATTCCATGCGGCTGTGCTCACGCATCGACAAAAAGCGTAGCGCCCTGCCCTTCAGGCTCAGTTGTACTGCGGCCATACACCCACCTTGTCTTTCATTCCACGATCAGACCACCCAAACACAATCGCCGCCCGGCGCAACAGCGCGGGACGGCGATCATGGTCCTACCTTGCAGCAAGCCATGCGTAGCTCGGATCAGGCCCATTGGGCCGTCATCCGACAACATTGTTGGCGTCTGTGGTGTTGTCGGATTACGCGCGGCTTTGCCGCGCGAACCCGGCCTACTCTGGCTTGGCTTCCGCAGCCTTGGCAGCCTTGTCGGCGGCTTTATCGGCTTTTTCCGGCTTTTCAACAGCCAGCGGCGGCAGTTCGCGCACGCCCAGCGACGCGCGGACCTTGTTTTCGATTTCGCGGGCAAGCGCCGGACGCTCTTGCAGGAAGGCGCGGGCGTTGTCCTTGCCCTGGCCGATGCGTTCGCCGTTGTAGCTGTACCACGAACCGGATTTTTCCACGATCTTGGCATCCGAACCCAGGTCCAGGATTTCGCCTTCGCGCGAGGTGCCGGCGCCGTACAGGATGTCGAAGTGCGCTTCCTTGAACGGTGGCGCGATCTTGTTCTTGACGACCTTGACCTTGGTTTCGTTGCCGATCACTTCGTCGCCCGACTTGATCGAGCCGGTGCGGCGGATATCGAGGCGCACGGAGGCGTAGAATTTCAGCGCATTGCCGCCGGTGGTCGTTTCCGGGCTGCCGAACATCACGCCGATCTTCATGCGGATCTGGTTGATGAAGATGACCAGGGTATTCGTGCGGTTGATGGAACCGGTCAGCTTGCGCAGGGCTTGCGACATCAGACGCGCTTGCAGGCCTGGCAGGGAATCGCCCATGTCGCCTTCGATCTCGGCGCGTGGCGTCAGTGCGGCAACGGAGTCGATGACGACGAGGTCGACGCTGCCCGAACGCACGAGGGCGTCGCAGATTTCCAGCGCCTGCTCGCCCGTGTCCGGTTGCGAGATCAGCAACTCATGCAGGTTCACGCCCAGCTTTTGCGCGTAACCGACGTCGAGCGCGTGCTCGGCATCGATAAAGGCGCAGGTGCCGCCCAGTTTTTGCATTTCAGCGATGGTTTGCAGGGTCAGGGTGGTTTTACCCGACGATTCCGGACCGTAGATCTCCACCACGCGGCCGCGCGGCAAGCCGCCCACGCCCAGGGCGATATCGAGGCCGAGCGAACCGGTCGACACGACTTGCACTTCTTCGATCGGTGCGCTGGCATCCATGCGCATGACCGAACCTTTGCCAAACTGCTTCTCGATCTGCGCCAGTGCGGCGGCGAGCGCCTTGGCTTTTTCCGATGCGGGTACTACAGCTTTTTTATCGTCCATATGTTCTTTCAGCCGTTCTACAGGTGCGGATTCACGTGACGCATCTACGTGAACCGTGCAGCCTGCGATAGCGCCAGTGGGTTAAATTCTTTACACAGACAGTACTGTATAAAAAAACAGTGATCAATGCAAGCGGAACGTGGATTTGTTTTGAAACAGATCAATACAAGCCTGGTTTCTCACAAAAACTCGCCACCTTGCGGAAAATGAAACACAATACAAACTTCTACCGCCGCAAGCATAGGAAGTGCACCATGCGTATTTTACTTGCCGAAGATGACAGCGTGCTGGCCGATGGCCTGACCCGCTCGCTGCGCCAGTCCGGTTATGCGATCGACTACGTCAAGACGGGGCAAGAGGCCGATACGGCCCTGTCCACCCAGGAATTCGACCTGCTGATCCTCGACCTGGGCCTGCCCAAGATGTCCGGCCTGGAAGTGCTGCGCCGCCTGCGCGCGCGCGCCTCACTGTTGCCGGTGCTGATCCTGACGGCCGCCGATTCCATCGAGCAACGCGTGAATGGCCTCGACCTCGGTGCCGATGATTATATGGCCAAGCCGTTCGCCCTGTCGGAACTGGAGGCAAGAGTGCGCGCCCTGACGCGCCGCGGCGCCGGCGGCGGTGCCACCATCATCAAGCACGGCCCCCTCAGCTACGACCAGGTGGGGCGCAGCGCCTACATCAACGACCAGATGCTCGACCTGTCGGCGCGCGAACTGGGCTTGCTGGAAATCTTGCTGGGCCGCACCGGCCGCCTCGTCTCGAAAGAGCAGCTGGTCGACCACCTGTGCGAATGGGGCGAAGAAGTGTCGAACAACGCCATCGAAGTGTATGTGCACCGCCTGCGCAAGAAAATCGAGGTGGGCGGCGTGCGCATCGCCACCGTGCGCGGCCTCGGCTATTGCCTGGAAAAATACTCGGAAGCGGCGCGCCTGCACGCCGAAGCAGGCGAGTCGGCCAGCCCGGCCAGCGGACCCGCCAGCAAGTGAAGGCGCGCGAGGCGCCAGCAGACGAGCCGGACGACGACGACTGGTTCGAGCCGCCCACCACGGAACAGGACGACACCATCGAGCATTCGCTGTTCGGCGAAATCCTCGACTGGATGCTGGCGCCCTTGTTGCTGCTGTGGCCGATGAGCATCGCCATCACCTATCTGGTGGCCAAGGGCATCGCCAATCAGCCGTTCGACCATGCGCTGGAAGACAGCGTGACCGTGCTCACGCAGCAGGTCAAGCAGGCCGACGGCGCCATGCTGCGCCGCGTGCCGGAAAAGAGCAGTAATAATAGCGGCCGCGACTTCCTGCGCGGCGACGATATCGACACCCTGTATTACCTGGTGGTGGGGCCGCGCGGCGAATACATCGACGGCGACCGCGATTTGCCGCCGCCGCAGGACCCCGACAAATACCGCAGCGGCATGGTGCTGTTTCGCAACGACACCATCCATGGCGCGCCCGTGCGCGTAGCGTTCAGCTATCTCGACATTCCGTCCAGCAACGACGACGAGCCCAGCCGCGCACTGGTGCAAGTGGCGGAAACCTTGGAAAAGCGCGCCCAGCTGGCCAATGAAATCATCAAGGGCGTGATCTTGCCGCAGTTCATCATCCTGCCCGTGATCCTGGCCCTGGTCTGGTTTGCCCTGGCGCGCGGCCTGTCGCCGCTGGCGCAGTTGCAGGAGCGCATACGCGCCCGGCCGCCCGACGATTTATCGCCCATCGAATCGGGCCAGGTGCCCGAGGAAATCACGCCGCTGGTCGGTTCCCTCAACGAAATGCTGGCGCGGCTGTCGCTGTCGATCGACATGCAGAAACGCTTCATCGCCGATGCCGCGCACCAGATGAAGACGCCGCTGGCCGGCATGCGCATGCAGTCCGAGCTGGCCCTGCGCCAGACCGACCACGACGAAATCCACCGCTCGCTGCTGCAACTGGCGAAAAGCTCGGAAGCGGCCACGCGCCTGGTCAACCAGCTGCTGGCCCTGGCGCGCGCGGAAAACCAGCCGCAGGCGGGCACGGCGTTCGAGCCAATCGAGCTGAGCGAACTGGCGCGCGGCGTGGTGCAGGACTGGGTGCAAGCCTCGTTTGCCCAGCATATCGACCTGGGCTTCGAGCAGCCCGCGTATTCGATCATGATTTCCGGCAATGCCATGATGCTGCGCGAGCTGCTGAGCAACCTGATCGACAATGCCCTGCGCTATACGCCAGCCGGCGGCAGCGTCACCGTGCGCGTGCGCAGCACCCTGGAGCTGGCCATCCTGGAAGTGGAAGATACGGGCCCCGGCATTGCGCCGGCCGAGCGGGCCCACGTGTTCGAACGCTTTTACCGCATTCTCGGCAGCAATGTCGACGGTAGCGGCCTGGGCCTGGCCATCGTGCGCGAAATTGCCCAGCAGCATGGCGCCGAAGTCGATATTTTTAACAATCCGCGCGCGCAGTCGCCGAAGCTGCCGGGCACCCTGTTGCGCCTGAGCATCGCCCTGCTGTTGCCGGACGCGCCAGAAGAGGATGACATCACGTATGGATAAGCCAAGCCCAAGCGCTCCCCCGGCGCGGCCGGCGCGCACGCCCAGCCCCGAGCTGCAGGCGCGCCGCGATGTGCACTGGCGCAAGACGCGGCGCCTGACGGCCATCCTGTTGCTGGTCTGGCTGCTGACGGGCTTCCTGACCGTGTTTTATGCGCGCGAACTGTTGCATCTGAATCTGTTCGGTTGGCCGCTGCCCTTTTATATGGCGGCCCAGGGCGCCTCGCTGGTGTACCTGGCCATCATCGCCTTCTATGCCTGGCGCATGCGGCGCCTGGACCGGGCTTTTCATGCCGAGGAGCAAACATGAGCGCCCAGCGCAGCTTTTTTGCCCGCCTGTGCCGCTACTACCTGCTGTTTACGGCCGGTTTCGCCGCCTTCCTGCTGGCTTTGTCCGTGCTGGAGCAGGAAGGCATGCCGCGCGCATGGATCGGCTACCTGTTCATGCTCGTCACCATCACCCTGTACGCCACCATCGGCGTCATCAGCCGCACCTCGAACGTCACCGAATACTATGTGGCGGGGCGCCGGGTGCCGGCCATGTTCAACGGCATGGCCACGGCCGCCGACTGGATTTCGGCAGCCAGCTTCATCAGCCTGGCGGGCGGCCTGTACCTGAACGGTTTCGACGGCCTGGCCTTCATCATGGGCTGGACGGGCGGCTATTGCCTGGTGGCGCTATTGATCGCGCCCTACCTGCGCAAGTTCAGCCAGTACACGATTCCCGATTTCCTCGCCGCCCGCTATGGCAGCGGCACCGACAAACGGGGCGCCAGCGTGCGCGTGGTGGCCGTGGCCGCCACCATCATCGTGTCGTTTACGTATGTGGTGGCGCAGATCTACGCCGTCGGCCTGATCGCCTCGCGCTTCACGGGCGTGGATTTTTCCGTCGGCATCTTCCTGGGCCTGGCCAGCATCCTCGTGTGCTCCTTTCTGGGCGGCATGCGCGCCATCACCTGGACGCAGGTGGCGCAGTACATCATCATCCTCGTCGCCTTTCTGATTCCCGCCATATGGCTGTCGGTCAAGCATGCGGACAATCCCGTGCCGCAGATCGCCTACGGCAAGGTACTGCCGCAACTGAGCGCGCGCGAACACGTGCTGGAAACGGATCCGAAAGAAAACGAGGTGCGCGCCATCTTCCACCAGCGCGCCATCAGCTACCAGGCGCGCATCGACGGCTTGCCCGCTTCCTGGGAACAGGGCCATCTGACGGCCCAGCGCCAGCTCGATAGTTTGCGCCAACGCAATGCCTCACTGTTCGACATCCGCAACGCGGAACGCTATCTGATTGCCTATCCGAAGAGTCCGGACGAGGCACGCGTGCTGTGGCAGACGGCGCAGGCGCAAAACCAGAAACGCGCCGAGCCGATCATTCCGCACGCGCAGCCGTTTCCCGCCGCCGACCGGGAACAGTCTGACATCAAGCGCAACAATTTCCTGGCTCTCGTGTTCTGCATGATGCTGGGCACGGCCGCCCTGCCGCATATCCTCATGCGATCGTACACCACGCCCTCCGTGCACGAGACGCGCGTCTCCGTCTTCTGGACCCTGTTCTTCATCTTGTTGATCTACCTCACGATTCCCGCGCTGGCTGTGCTGGTCAAATACGACATTTACTCGGCGCTGGTGGGCACGCAATACGCGAACCTGCCCACCTGGGTGTCGTACTGGGCCAACGTGGACAAGCTCAGTCCCCTGATCAGCATCGTCGACGTCAACCGCGACGGCATCGTGCAACTGGCGGAAATTTCCATCGATGCCGACGTGCTGGTGCTGGCCACGCCCGAGATCGCCGGCCTGCCCTACGTGATTTCCGGCCTGGTGGCGGCCGGCGGCCTGGCCGCCGCCCTGTCGACGGCCGACGGCTTGCTGCTGGCCATCTCCAACGCCCTGTCGCACGACGTGTATTACAAGGTGGTCGATCCCACGGCCTCGACGCAAAAGCGCGTGACGATTTCAAAATTGCTGCTGCTGGCCGTGGCCTTCATCGCCGCCTATGCGGCCTCGCAAAAGCCGGCGGACATTTTGTCGCTGGTGGGCGTGGCCTTTTCCCTGGCCGCCTCGACCCTGTTCCCGCCGCTGGTGCTGGGCGTGTTCTGGCAACGCGCCAACTATCAGGGCGCGCTGGCCGGCATGCTGATGGGCTTTGGCGTATGCCTGTATTACATGCTGCACACAAGTACCATGCTGGGCGGTAATGCCAGCGGTCAATGGATGCATATCGCGCCTATTTCCGCCGGCATCTTCGGCGTGCCGGCCGGCCTGGCCGCCGCCGTGCTGGTCAGCTGGCTGACGCCGGCGCCGGGACGCCGCAGCACGGGGCTGGTCGAGCATATCCGTGCGCCGGAATAAAAGCGCATCATGACCTGGGGTAAAAAGACAGCGCCGCGGCAAAAAAGGAGTAGGCTGGAGGGCCGTTCCATTTACGAGGAAATCCCATGCCGTCTGGAAAAATTCTTGTTGCCCAGGGAGGCGGCCCCACCGCCGTCATCAACCAGTCGCTGGTGGGCGTGGTGCTCGAATCGCGGCGCTTTCAGCATGTCACGCGCGTGTATGGCGCGCTGCATGGCGTGCGCGGCATCGTCAATGAAGAATTCGTCGATCTGACGCAGGAAACCAGCCACAACCTGGAACTGGTGGCCGCCACGCCGTCTTCGGCCCTCGGTTCCACGCGCGACAAGCCCGACATCGCCTACTGCCAGCAAATCTTCGAAGTGCTGCGCGCGCACGAGATCGAACATTTTTTTTATATCGGTGGCAATGACTCGTCCGACACGGTGCGCATCGTCAGCGAGGAAGCGCACAAGGCCGGCTATCCGCTGCGCTGCATCCACATCCCGAAAACCATCGACAACGACCTGGTGGGCAGCGACCACACGCCCGGCTTTCCCTCGGCCGCGCGTTTCGTCGCACAAGCGTTCGCCGGCGCCAACCTCGACAACGCAGCCTTGCCCGGCGTGTACGTGGGCGTGGTGATGGGCCGCCACGCGGGCTTCTTGACGGCCGCCTCGGCGCTGGGCAAGAAGTTCCCCGACGATGGCCCGCACCTGATCTACCTGCCCGAGCGTGTCTTCGTGCTCGAGAACTTCCTTGCCGACGTGAAGGCGACCTATGAAAAATATGGCCGCTGCGTGATCGCCGTCTCGGAAGGCATCCACGACGCCTCGGGCGAACCGATCGCCAGCCTGCTGGCGAAAGAAGTAGAACGCGATGCGCACGGCAATGTGCAATTGTCCGGCACGGGCGCGCTGGCCGACCTGCTGTGCGACGAAATCAAGGCCAAACTGGGCATCAAGCGCGTGCGCGGCGATACCTTCGGCTATCTGCAGCGCTCCTTCATCGGCTGCGTCTCTGATGTCGATCAACGCGAAGCGCGCGAAGTGGGCGAAAAGGCGGTGCAGTTCGCCATGTGGGGCGACCGTGACGGCTCTGTTGCCATCAAGCGCACGGGCTTTTATTCCGTCGATTACGAGTTGCTGCCGCTTTCCGAAGTGGCGGGCAAGACGCGCACCATGGAAGACGAATTCATCAGCGCCAGCGGCACGGATGTCACCGATGCTTTCAGGTTATATCTGCGTCCGCTGCTGGGCTCGGGCATGCCCGATGCGTTCCGCTTGCGCGCGGCCAAAGTAGCAAAGGTCTTGAAACCTTAGCTGTTTTCCGCCAGCAATAGCGGCCGCAGCTTGACGGCCGCTTCTTTTAACTGCGGCACGTGTTGCAGCAGTTGCTCCACGGACTTTCTCGCCACGGGCGCGTGGCAGGCCACGGCCGCCACGATGCGCCCGTCGGCCGCGCAGATGGGTACGGCCACGGCCACCATGCCGTGCACGAATTCCTCGTCATCGATGCCGATGCCCAGGCGGGCGATGCGCACGATCTCGCGTTCCAGCAGCACGGGGTCGGTGATGCTTTTCGGCGTGCGCGCTTCCAGGCCCAGCATGGCCAGCAGCTCGCGCCGCTCCAGCAGGGTCATGTGCGCCAGAAATAATTTTCCGCTGGCCGTGCAATGCATGGGCGCGCGCGAACCCAGCACCAGGTGCAGGCGCAGCGGTTCCTGCGTTTCCACCCGGTCCACGTAGACGATCGCATTGCCTTCGGGAATGGCCAGGTTGCACGTCTCGCCCGTGACGGCCACCAGGCTGCCCAGGATGCTGCGGCTCACGCGGATCAGGGCATTGTTGCGCAGGGTCGCCAGCGCCAGGTTGGTGGATGCCGCGCCGGGCACATAGCCGCGTCCCACGGGCGTGCGCAGCACATAGCCATGCTGTTCCAGGGTATCGAGCAAGCGCATCATGCTGGCCTTGGGCACCTGCATGCGCGCGGCCAGCTGCGACAGGGTCAAGGGCTGGCTGGCGCTGGCCAGGTGCTCGATCAGGCGCAGCACGCGCAAGCCTCGCGCCTCGTCGCCATGGCTGGCCGCCGTGCCAGCACCCGCTTGGTTTCCTTCTTCGGCCTCGGTCGGCCGTTTTTGAAACGCATCATGCATGTTCTGTTTCACCTCTCGCGTATGCGGCTGTTTCCGCTTGTCCCGGTGCTGCACGTCTTTTATAAATGGAACCAGATGTTCCAAAAATAATCAATAAAGACCAGTGTATCGCAAAAAATGCCCGTCGAGGCAGCTAGATACCGCAACGCAGGAGACAAGAGCAATGTTGCAAACACACTACGATTACATCGTTGTCGGCGCCGGTTCCGCCGGCTGCGTGCTGGCCAACCGCCTGTCGCATGACAGCAACAACCAGGTATTGCTGCTGGAAGCGGGCGGCAAGGACAACAATCCGTGGATACACGTGCCGGTCGGCTATTTCAAGACCATGCACGATCCCAAGCTGGACTGGTGCTATCGCACGGAAGCGGACGCCGGCATCGCCGGGCGCCAGCTGCAATGGCCGCGCGGCAAGGTGCTGGGCGGCTCCAGCTCGCTCAACGGCTTGCTGTACGTACGTGGCCAGAAGGAAGACTACGACCGCTGGGCCGAACTGGGCAATGCAGGCTGGAGCTATGCCGAAGTGCTGCCCTATTTCAAGAAATCGGAAGACCAGGAACGCGGCGCCAGCGATTACCACGGCGTCGGCGGTCCATTAAAAGTGTCGGACCTGCGCCTGCGCCGTCCCATCGCGGAACACTTCATTGCCGGTGCCACGGAAAGCGGCATCCCCTTCAATGCCGATTACAACGGCGCCACGCAGGAAGGCGTCGGCTACTTCCAGCAGACGGCCAGCAAGGGCCTGCGCTGGAGCACGGCGAAAGCCTTCCTGCGGCCGGCCCGCAAGCGCGTCAACCTGCGCGTGGAAGTGCGCGCGCAAATCACCCGCGTGCTGTTTGAGGGCAAGCGCGCCGTCGGCATCGAATTCCGGCAGGATGGCCAGCTACGCCAGGTGCGCGCCAGCGGCGAAGTGATTTTATGCGCGGGCGCCATCGGCTCGCCGCAAATCCTGCAATGCTCGGGCGTCGGACCGCGCGCCCTGCTCGATGAAGTAGGCGTGCCGCTGGTGCACGACTTGCCTGGCGTGGGACAGAACCTGCAAGACCATCTGCAAATCCGCCTCGTCTTCAAGACGCGGCTGAAAACCCTGAACGATGAAGTCAACAGCCTGTGGGGCAAGCTGTGGGTAGGCATGCAATATGTATTTTCCCGCTCGGGGCCTTTGACCCTGGCGGCCAGCCAGGTGACGGTGTTTACCAAGTCGTCGCCCGAGGTGGAGCGGCCCGACATCCAGTTCCACATGCAGCCGCTGAGCGCCGACAAGCCGGGCGAAGGCGCGCATCCGTTTTCCGCGTTTACATCGTCCGTGTGCCAGCTGCGCCCGCACAGCCGCGGCCACGTGTCGATCAAATCCGCCGATCCGTTTGCGTATCCGGGCATCTACCCGAATTACCTGTCCGACCCGCGCGACCAGCAAACGGCAATTGCCGCCCTGCGCGTGGCGCGAAAAATCGCCGCCGCCCCGTCGCTGGCGCCGCACATCATTTCCGAGTTCGTGCCCGGCCCGCAATTCGAGACGGACGAGGAACTGCTGGACGCGGCGCGGCGCTTCAGCCAGTCGATCTACCACCCCAGCGGCACCTGCAAGATGGGGCATGACGCCATGGCCGTCGTCGACGACCGCCTGCGTGTGCACGGCCTGCAGCACCTGCGCGTGGTCGACGCGTCGATCATGCCGGAAATCGTCTCGGGCAATACGAACGCACCCACCATCATGATCGCCGAAAAAGCGGCCGACATGATCCTGGCCGACGCCGTGCGCCTGCCCAAGGCAGCCTGACTCGCCCCCATTTCGTTCTCAAAGGAGGATGCCAGCGGCGGGCAGACGGCCCCGCCTCCAATGACTCGGCGACAAGCCAAGCATCAGAAAAAAACACATAATCGATATCGATTGGAGACTAGATATTATGGATAACAATACGAACCATCCGAAAAAGGCCAAAGAGCTACGGAAAGTCGTGATGGCCAGCGTGATCGGCGCCACCATCGAGTGGTATGACTTCTTTTTATACGGCGTCGTGGCCGGCATCGTGTTCAGCAAGCTGTATTTCCCGGGCGGCGATCCGCTCGTCTCGACCATGCTGGCCTACGGCACCTTCGCCGTGGGCTTTCTGTCGCGCCCCATCGGCGGCGTGATCTTCGGCCACTTCGGCGACAAGATCGGCCGCAAGAGCATGCTGGTGATGACCCTGATGATCATGGGCGTCTCCACCTTCCTGATCGGCGTGCTGCCGACCTATGACCACATCGGCTACTGGGCGCCCGGCCTGCTGCTGTTCCTGCGCGTGCTGCAAGGTATCGGCCTCGGTGGCGAATGGGGCGGCGCCGTACTGATGGCGTATGAATATGCACCGCCGAAGGAGCGCGGTTTCTACGCCAGCCTGCCGCAAATTGGCCTGGCCATCGGCCTGTGCCTCGCTTCCGGCGTGGTGGCCATCCTCTCCTACAGCTTGAGCGATGCGCAGTTCCTGTCCTGGGGCTGGCGCGTCGCCTTCATCCTGTCGGCCGCCCTCGTCTTCATCGGCATGTGGATACGTTTGAACGTGATGGAAACGCCCGAGTTCCAGGCCGTCAAGGAGAAGAACGCGGAGACGCAAATCCCGTTCTTCGACCTGCTGAAACGCTATCCGGGCAACGTCTTGAAGGGCATGGGCGCGCGCTATATCGACGGCGTGTTCTTCAATATCTTCGGCGTGTTTTCCATCACCTATCTGACCAACACCATCAAGATCGACCGCACGGAAGCGCTGATGGGCGTGATGGCGTCGGCCGTCGTGATGTGCTTCTGCATCCCGTTCTTCGGCCGCCTGTCGGACCGCATCGGCCGTACCAAGGTGTTTTTCTGGGGCTCGCTGATCACGGGCGTGTCGTCGATTCCCGCCTTCTGGATCATGCTCCACCACGCCGACAATCCGCTGCTGCTGTGGTGTTCCGTGATCATCCCGCTGGGCGTGCTGTATTCGGCCGTGTACGGCCCGGAAGCGGCCCTGTTCTGCGACCTGTTCGACGCCAAGGTGCGCTACACGGGCATCTCCTTCGTGTACCAGTTCTCCGGCATCTTCGCCAGCGGCCTGACGCCCATCATCGCCACCTACCTGCTGAAAACGGGCAATGGCGAGCCGTGGCACATCGTCGGCTACATCCTGTTCGCCTCCCTCGTCTCGGCCGTCAGCGTGGCCATGATCGGAAAAGGAGGCTCGCAACCGGATGGCCGCATGAAGCCGGCGCACGCAAGGTAAGACCTCCGGACGTGAAAAAGGCAGGCCTCTCGCGAGTGCCTGCCTTTTCCATTCAAGCTACAACTTAGATGACGATAGTCTGGTGCTCGTCGCCGTTACGCGCGCGGATCGTGCCGATGCGCGACACGGTTTCGCCGGCCGCTTGCAGCTGGGCGATGGCGGCGTCCGCGTTTTCCTGCGAGACGATGACGGTCATGCCGATGCCGCAGTTGAAGACGCGGTGCATTTCAGCGTCAGCCACGCCGCCGTGCTGTTGCAGCCACGTGAACAGCGGCGGCATGGTCCATGCCTTCGAATCGAGTTCGGCCACCAGGCCAGGCTGCAGCACGCGCGGGATGTTTTCCACCAGGCCGCCACCGGTGATGTGCACCATGCCCTTGACTTCCATGGCATCCATCAGCGCCAGCAGCGGCTTGACGTAGATGCGCGTCGGCTGCATCAGCACGTCGGCAAGTTTACGGCCGTGGAAGTCGCCTTCCAGGTCAGGTTTCGCCACTTCGATGATCTTGCGCACCAGCGAGTAACCGTTCGAGTGCACGCCCGACGAGGCCAGGCCCAGCACCACGTCGCCCGGGGCGATCTTGGTGCCGTCGATGATTTTCGATTTTTCCACGGCGCCGACGGCAAAACCTGCCAGGTCGTATTCGCCGGCCGGGTACATGCTCGGCATTTCCGCCGTTTCGCCGCCGATCAGCGCGCAACCAGCTTGTTCGCAACCTTGGGCGATGCCCTTGATGACGTCGGTGGCGATGGCTACGTCCAGCTTGCCGCATGCGAAGTAGTCGAGGAAGAACAGCGGCTCGGCGCCTTGCACCAGGATGTCGTTGACGCTCATGGCGACCAGGTCGATGCCGACCGTGTCATGACGGTTCAGTTCGAACGCCAGGCGCAATTTGGTGCCGACGCCGTCGGTGCCGGAGACCAGCACCGGTTCATTGTACTTCTTGCTGATTTCAAACATGGCGCCAAAACCGCCCAGGCCGCCCATCACGCCTTCGCGCAAGGTGCGCTTGGCAAACGGCTTGATTGCTTCGACTAAAGCGTCGCCTGCGTCGATATCGACGCCAGCGTCACGGTAGGAAAGGGAAACATTAGAAGTCTGGTTCATGGTGTGGTGGCAGCGGAGGCGGTAAAATAGAAGGCGGATACCCGCCGGCACGCGCGCGCAAGCATGTTTTTCAACATCGTGCGGCAGGACGCCAGCGGGTGAATTCGGTCGATCAAGTCGCTATTTTATCAAACTGCCCCGCCATTTCGTAATTAACTGCCTTTTTTTAACGCAACAGCACAAACTACATGCCATTCGCCATCACCGCCGAACAGAAGCAAACAGCATTTTGGATCGCGGTCTGGCTGGCATTTTTGCTGCTGCTCGTCAGCCTCGGCCCCATCCTGACGCCCTTCCTGGCCGCCGCCATCCTCGCCTACGTGCTCAATCCCGGCGTGGACCGATTGCAGCGCCTCCATTACAAGCGTTTTTACGTGCCCCGTCCGCTGGCCGTGCTGGTCGTCGTAGTGTTGTTTTTCCTCGCCATTACGGCGCTCGTGCTGATCGTCGTGCCCGTGTTGCAGAAAGAAATTCCGCTGCTGCAGGCGCAAATCCCCCAATTTCTCAGCAAGGCGAACGAGTTCCTGGCGCCGAAACTGCGCGACCTCGGCATCCGCGTTCGCCTCGATGGCACGGGCATCAAACGCATGCTGAGCCAGCAGATGGCCACCAGCGGTGATGAAATCTGGAGCACGGTGCTGGCCTCGGCCCGTATCGGCGGCACGGCCGTGCTGGGCTGGCTGGCCACCGTGGTGCTCATTCCCGTCGTGCTGTTTTATCTGTTGCTGGACTGGCACCCGATGCTGGCGCGCATCGCCGGCGCCGTGCCGCGCCGCTGGGTGGGCCGCACGGTGGGCATGGCGCAGGAAGTCGATACCTTGCTGGCGCAATACCTGCGCGGCCAGTTGCTCGTCATGCTGGTGCTGGCCACGTATTACTCGGTGGCGCTGGCCATCGCCGGTTTTGAAGTGGCATTGCCTGTGGGCATCATCACGGGCTTGCTGGTCTTCATCCCCTACCTGGGCTTCGGCCTGGGCCTGATGCTGGCGCTGATCGCCGCCCTGCTGCAGTTTGCCGACTGGAGCGGCGTCATCGCCGTCGCCGTCATCTACGGCTGCGGCCAGGTCATCGAAGGCTTTTTCCTCACGCCACGCCTGGTGGGCGAGCGCATCGGCCTGAACCCGCTGGCCGTGATCTTCGCCTTATTGGCTTTCGGACAATTGTTCGGTTTCGTCGGCGTTTTGCTTGCTTTACCCGCTTCTGCCGTGCTGATGGTCGCATTTAAGCATCTAAGACGCCACTACCTGTCCAGCACCTTCTATAATGCATGACAAGGTGACTGACATAAGCTACTGCGCGTCGCACTTTGCGGCCGGCGATGCTCACCGTACTACAGTACGGTTGCGCTTCTCGGCCACAAATCGCTGCCGCTCGCTACGCTTCTGTCAGGCACCCGACACAAAAAATGTTAAACTAACAACAGCGACGACGACGCATACGCAGTAATGAAAAACAGGACAAGGCGTACGCCATGAAACAACTGGTGCTCGATTTAGGCACAGACCAGGCGCACAGCCTCGATACCTTCGAGGTGGGACAGAATGCCGAAGTGGCGCAGCTGATGCGCCAGTTCGCCGCGCGCACGTCGCGCGAACATTTTGCCTACCTGTGGGGCGAACTGGCCGCCGGCAAGAGCCACCTGCTCAAGGCCCTGGCCAGCACCGAGCGCGCGCGCTACATTTCGCCATTCTCGATCGAGTCCGAATTCGTGTATTCGCCCGACGTCGACCTGTACCTGCTCGACGACTGCGAAAAGCTGTCGCCGCTGGCGCAGATCGACGCCTTTGCCCTGTTCAATGAAATCCGCGCCAACAAGGCCTATATGGTGTGCAGCGGCGCCGTGCCACCGGCCGTGCTGCCCGTGCGCGAAGACTTGCGCACGCGCATGGGCTGGGGCCTGATCTATCAGATCCACGGCTTGACCGACGATGAAAAAATCGCCGCCCTGACCCAGGCGGCCACCACCCGCGGCTTGACCTTGTCGCCCGGCGTGTTACCCTATCTGCTGTCCCATTTCCGGCGCGACATGCGTTCGCTGTCGACGATGCTGGACTCTCTCGACCTCTACTCCCTTGAAACCCAACGCCCGATCACCTTGCCATTGTTGCGCGAGTTGCTGCAGGCGGAAGCGAAAGAATGATGAATCTGGCCCTGTTTGACCTCGACCACACCCTGCTGCCCATCGACTCGGATCACGAGTGGGGCGAATTCCTGGTACGCATCGGTGCCGTGGACGCCGCCGAATTCACCCGCCGCAACGACGAATTTTTCGCGCAATACCAGGCCGGCACGCTCGATCCGGTGGAATACCTGGAATTCTCGCTCGGCACCCTGGCGCAATTCCCGCGCGAACGCCTGGAAGCGCTGCACCGGCAATTCATGGCCGAAGTGGTCATGCCGGCCATCCGCCCGGAAGTCGTGGCCCTGCTGAAACAGCACCAGGACGCGGGCGACCTGCTGGCCATCGTCACGGCCACCAACCATTTCATCACCAAACCCATCGCCGATGCGCTGGGCGTCGAGCACCTGCTGGCCGCCATGCCCGAGTATGACGACGCAGGCAATGTCACGGGCAAGCTGGTCGGCACGCCGACCCTGGGCGCGGGCAAGCTGACCCACACCCACGCCTGGCTGGAAAAGATGGGCAAGGAACTGGGGCAGTTCGAGCGCAGCTATTTTTACAGCGATTCGCACAACGACATTCCCCTGCTGTCGGTCGTGACCCACCCGGTCGCGACCAACCCCAACACCGCTTTGAGCGCACACGCATCCCTCCACGGCTGGCCATCACTTCACTTATTCAATGATTAAAAAATTCATCCGCAAGATCCTCGGCGTTAAAAAAGAGGCAGCGCGCGACACCACGGCACCCATCGTGCTCGGTCCTGCGCAACACGGAATCGACCCGAAACTGGTGTCGTCGAATGCGATCCGCGTCACCAGCAGCCTGCAGGAAGCGGGCTTCGAGGCCTTTGTCGTCGGTGGCGCCGTGCGCGATCTGCTGCTGGGCGTGAAACCGAAAGACTTCGACATCGCCACCAACGCCACGCCGGAACAGGTCAAGCGATTGTTCCGCCGCGCCTTCATCATCGGCAAGCGCTTCCAGATCGTGCACGTGATGTTCGGCCAGGATTTGCTGGAAGTGACGACCTTCCGCGGCGCCGGCGCCGACTCCGCGCCCAAGGATGAACATGGCCGCGTCCTGCGCGACAACACCTTCGGCTTGCAGCACGAAGACGCGCTGCGCCGCGACTTCACCATCAACGCCATGTACTACAACCCGGCCACGCAGGAAGTGCTCGACTACCACGGCGGCGTGGAAGACATCCGCGCCCAGACCCTGCGCATGATCGGCAAACCGGAAGAACGCTACCGCGAAGACCCCGTGCGCATGCTGCGCGTCGTGCGCTTCGCCGCCAAGCTGAAATTCACCATCGAGCCGCACACGGCCGCGCCGATCCCCATCATGGCGCCGCTGATCAACAACGTGCCGGCGCCGCGCGTGTTCGATGAAATGCTGAAACTGCTGATGAGCGGCCACGCGCTGGCCTGTTTGCAGCAACTGCGCAAGGAAGGCTTGCATCACGGCCTGCTGCCGCTGCTCGACGTGGTGCTGGAGCAGCCGCTGGGCGCGAAATTCGTCACCCTGGCGCTGGACGCCACGGACCAGCGCATCGCCGCCGGCAAGACCGTCTCGCCGGGCTTTTTGTTTGCCTCGCTGCTGTGGCATCAGGTGCTGGAAAAATGGACGGCCTACCGCGCCGCCGGCGAGTCGACCATTCCCGCGCTGCACCTGGCGGCCGACGACGTGCTCGATTCGCAAACGGAAAAACTGGCCTTGCAGCGCAAGATCGGTTCCGACATGCGCGACATCTGGTCGATGCAGCCGCGCTTCGAGCGCCGGGTCGGCAAGGCACCGTATAAATTGCTCGAACACCTGCGCTTCCGCGCCGGCTACGACTTCCTGCTGCTGCGCTGCGCCTCGGGCGAGATCGACATGGACATCGGCGAATGGTGGACGGCCTTTTATGAAGGCGACGAGGAAACGCGCGAAGCGCTGCTCGTCAGCGCCAATGCCGCACCGGGCGCCGTCAAGAAAAAGCGTCCGCCACGCCGCAGCACGCGCAGCAAGACCAGCACGGGCGGCGGTTCGACCACCGGCAGCAACAGCGGCGAATAATGGTAGTCATTGCTTACATCGGTATCGGCGCCAACCTGGGCGACGCGCGCGCGAATGTGCAGGATGCGCTTGCGCGCCTGGCGCGCTTGCCCGGCGCCAGCTTGCTGGACGCCTCGGCCAGCTACCGCACGGCGCCCATCGATTCGAGCGGTGACGACTACATCAACGCCGTGGCGCGCATCAGCACCACCCTGCCGGCAGAGGAACTGCTGCTGGCCTTGCACGCCATCGAGGCGGCGCACGGGCGCGAACGGCCCTACCGCAACGCCCCGCGCACCCTGGATCTGGACTTGCTGCTGTACGGCGATGAGCAGATCGCCAGCGCCACCCTGACGGTGCCCCATCCGCGCCTCACCGAGCGCGCCTTCGTGCTGGTGCCGCTGCTGGCACTGGCGCCCGCCATCATCGTGCCCGGACTCGGGCCGGCGCAGGACTACCTGGCCACGGTGGCCGGCCAGGCCATCAGCCAGCTCTGAACCGCTGCGCCAGACATACACTACAATGCCGTCCCTGCAGCACGCCGCATAAAGTACTACACTAGCGGCGTCGCAATCGCATCACCCCCTTTCACTCTAGAGAATACCTATGTCCGCTTATTTGCAAGGAACAGATCTGGCCGCAAAAGACAAGGCCGCCACACCGGCGCCGGCGCCATCCAAGCCTGTCGCCAACAAGGCCGTGACCATCCACACGCTGGCTACGCTGCGCGCCGCCGGCGAAAAGATCACCATGCTGACCTGCTATGACGCCAGCTTCGCGTCCCTGATGGACCGCTGCGGCGTGGAGATCCTGCTGATCGGCGATTCGCTCGGCATGGTCTGCAATGGCCATAGCTCCACCCTGCCCGTCACCGTGGCCGAACTGGCTTACCACACGGCTTCCGTGGCGCGCGGCAGCAAGTCCGCCATGATCGTTGCCGACCTGCCGTTTGGCGCGTACGGCACGCCCGAGACAGCCTATGCCAACGCCGTCATCCTGATGCAGGCCGGCGCGCACATGATCAAGATCGAAGGCGGCGCCTGGCTGGCCGAAACCGTGCGTTTCCTCTCCGAGCGCGGCATTCCCATCTGCGCGCACATCGGCCTGACGCCGCAATTCGTGCACCAGCTGGGTGGCTATAAAGTGCAAGGCAAGAGCACGGAAAGCGCGGCGGAACTGAAGAACGACGCGCTGGTGCTGCAAAACGCGGGCGCCGCCATCGTGCTGATGGAAGCCATGCCGACGCAACTGGGCAAGGAAGTGACCGACATGCTGACGATTCCGACCATCGGCATCGGCGCAGGTCCCGACTGCTCGGGCCAGGTGCTCGTCATGCACGACATGCTGGGCGTCTTCCCAGGCCGCAAAGCGCGCTTCGTGCGCAACTTCATGGAAGGCGCGGCCAGCATCGACGACGCCGTCACCGGCTACGTCAAAGCCGTCAAGGATGGCAGCTTCCCGGCGCTGGAACACTGCTTCTGATCCAAGTAACCCCCATAAATTATTGTGATTTCTGACTTCCATAACCGGCACTCTGCGGCGTTGCCCACCGCTCGCAGTGCTCGCACTGCGTCGCGGCGGACGCCTTGCATAGCATCCGGCTATGTTCGTCATAATTTCACAATAATTTCCTGAGGATTACTTAGCCTATTGAGGCGATATCGCTCCGGTACTTGCCGGGGCGATTTTTTTTTCGCGTAGCGTTTCTGTCCGTACAAACGCCACCTCCAGTCCAAAAAACTGTCCGATGCGATTCAGCGACTGGATGGTCGGATTGCCCTTGCCGTTCTCGATTTCCTTGATGGTTTTCAGGCTGACTCCTCGGTGTTCCGCAAATTGCGCCTGCGTCATGCGCGAGATGGCGCGCATCTCCTTCACCGCATGCTGGAGCGTGACTTCACCGCGCGCGATGGCGTCGTAGAGCACCGCCCTGCGCTGCCTGAGCTGTTCCTTGTCGATATGGGTGCGCGCCATCTCAGTGCTCCCCCAGCGCGCTCAATTGTTCGATCTGCGTGGCGATGTGAGGCCTGAGAAAGGCGACGATATCATCATCCACGCCTGCCTGCAGCATGCGCCGCTCCAGCTCGACGAGTCGTTGGCCGAAGCGGTAAAGTTCAACCTGAATGTGATTGCGCTCCACGTCGGCAATATCCATGGCGGCCAGAATGGCAGGCCATGCATGCAGCTCTTTTTTGCTGACCGGATGGTACCAGCGCGCTGCCCGCGCAATGCCTGCCGGGTCCAGATACATGGGCGCAAAATCGAACAACGGCGTGAGACGCACGTTGGTACCGATCTTTTGAACGGCGGTATTGCGTGCGTGGTTGTCGGTATTGCGCATGGCCAGGTTCAATATGTCGCGCTTGAGGAATTCAACGGTCTCGGTGGTCTTGTCGCTGACGACGGCGCGCAATGCCTGCAACAGCTCGAACTGGCTGGGCGAAGCTTCAAATCCAACGATGCCGGCTAACGAAGCCGCACTTTCCTGATGCAGGCGAAGTACCTTGCCATCCCGGACTATCCGGTCAAAGCGTGGAATGAACAGGGTATCTTCCTGGTAGCGAAGCTCGCCAGCCGTGCGCAAGCCCATCGCGCTCGCCACGCGCATGTAGGCCGCTTCATTTCTCAGCACCTTGTCATCGCTCGGGGTCTTGCCCCGCGCCCGCTTGACGATAAAATGCGCTGCCGCGCGCTCGTCGGCCAATGCGCCATCCGCATGCCACATTCCCTCATGGTCCGTCGTCAGCAAATATTTCGGCGCCGCGCCCTGGACACCGAGGCTACCTGCTGCCAGCATGCTGTGTACCAGCATGCGTTCGTGAAATGCCTCGCCGCGTCCAATGATGTCTTCCAATGACAACCCGTGCATGGGTGTGTCGGTCTCGTGGCGGGCAAGATGCTGTTCATAGTATTGCACTGCCTCGGCAACGCGGACACACCCGATGGGATTGAAGGCACCGGCGCACATCAACGGAAAATCGGCGGCAGGACCATCCGCCAGTTGCAGCTGCCCCAGCAGATACGCCCGCCCACTCCCCTGGGGGATCAGGTCAAACACAAAGGCTGGCCATTGCGCCAACCTCTGCATATCTGCCGTGATGGGAAAGCGCAGCGATACGGGTTCGACTTTTTTCTCGAAGGCATAATCGAGGTCGTATTCAAACAGCGTGGCAGTACGGGGGTTGCCGCCGGCGGGTTCGAGCAGAGTAAGCAATGCACAATCTTTCCATACTTCCTCATGAAAGATTTGAAAATGACACTCCATACCGCCCCCAAAATAGTCCCTATAACGCCTAATTTAGCATATTTTTGCCAATAATTAGATCATATAGGAGCTAATTATCGCGATAATCGACGCACACTAGCCCACCTGTATCCAAGTCGTCTTCAGCTCCGTGTATTTATCCAGCGCATGCAATGACTTGTCGCGCCCGTTTCCCGACTGCTTGTAGCCGCCGAACGGCACGGTGATATCGTCGCCGTCGTACTGGTTGACGTGCACGGTGCCCGCGCGCAGGGCGCGCGCCGTCTGAATGGCCTTGCTGATGTCGGACGTCCACACGGCCGCCTGCAAGCCGTACGGCGTGGCGTTGGCCTGCTGTACCGCCTCGGCGATATCCGTAAAACCCAGCACCGACAAGACAGGCCCAAATATCTCTTCGCGCGCGATCGTCATGCCCGCGTCCACGCCAAAGATGGTCGGCTGCACGTAATAGCCACCCGTATCAAGGCGCACGGCCTCGCCGCCACCGAGCAGTTGCGCACCCTCCTGCTTGCCGGAAGCGATGTAGCCCATGACGGTCTTCATCTGCGTGGCGTCGACGATGGCGCCCATGACGGTGGCTTCGTCGAGCGGGTCGCCGGGCTGGAAGCGGGGCAGCATGGCCAGCGCCTTGGCGATAAATTCATCCTTGATCGATTCCTCCACGAACAGCCGCGAAGGCGCGTTGCAGCTTTCACCTTGGTTGAAAAAGATGGAGCCGACGGCGGCCGCCACGGCCTTGTCCAGGTCCGGACAATCGGCGCAGACGATGTTGGCGGACTTGCCGCCCAATTCCGTCCACGCCAGTTTCAGGTTCGACTGGCCCGCCATCTGCACGATCAATTTTCCCGTGCGCGTGGAACCCGTAAAGCCGATGCAATCGACATCCATGTGCAGCGCCAGCGCGGCGCCGGCCTCGTTGCCGTAACCGGGCAGCACGTTGAAGACGCCCGCCGGCACGCCCGCTTCCAGCGCGATGTCGGCCAGGCGCAAGGCCGTCAGCGGCGATTTTTCGGATGGTTTCAATATCACGCTGTTGCCGGCCGCGAGGGCGGGCGCGATCTTCCAGGCGGCCATGATCATCGGGTAATTCCACGGCACGATGGCGGCGACGACGCCCACCGGTTCGCGCGTGATCAGGGCCAGGCTGTTGGCGGGTGTCGGTGCGATTTCATCGTAGACCTTGTCGATCGCCTCGCCATACCAGCGCAGGCAGTTGGCCGTGGAGCCCACGTCCACGCTCTGGCTGTATTTGATCGGCTTGCCCATGTCCAGGGTTTCCAGCAGGGCCAGCTCGGGACCGTATTGCTGCACCAGGTCGGCGAACTTGATCAATATCCGCTTGCGCTGCGCGGGGGACTTGCCTGCCCAGCGGCGGTCGTCAAAGGCGGCGCGGGCGGCCTGCACGGCCGCATCCACGTCGGCAGTGTCGCAGCGGGCCACCTGCCCCAGCAAGCGCCCGTCGATGGGCGACAGCTTATCGAAAGTCTGGCCGGATATGGAACCTGTCCGCTTGCCATTGATAACTGCGCGTCCATCGATCGTCAGCGCTGCGGCCCGTGCATGCCAGCTGGTATTTTCCGTCATGGTCGTCTCCTGCAAGGTGAAAACGCCAGCTTACTCTAGTCTTCCAAATAGGCCGCAGACAGTTGCTTGCGGCGTCTGCGGTCCGCGCGCGCCAGCATCACGGCATACGCGATGACGGCGATGGTCACCACCAGGATGGTCAGTGCCGCGATGGCGTTCACGCGTGGGTCCAGCCCCAGGCGCGCACGCGAGAAGATCACCAGCGGCATCGTCGTCGAACCGGGGCCGGACAGGAAAGCCGACAGCACCACGTCGTCCAGTGACAAAGTAAATGTCAGCAGCCAGGCGGACGCCAGCGCCTGCGTGATGTTCGGCAGGGTCACGAGGAAGAAGACCTGGTGCGCGCGGCAGCCCAGGTCCATGGCCGCTTCGGCCAGCGATTTACTCATCTCCTGCAGGCGCGACTGCACTACCACGGCCGCATACGCCATGCCAAGCAGGGTGTGGCCAAGCCAGATGGTCAGCACGCCCCGCTCGGGAAAACCGAAGACCTTTTGCATGGACACCAGCATCAGCAGCAAGGACAGGCCGATGATCACTTCCGGCATCACCAAGGGCGCGCTGACCATGGCGGAAAACACGGTGCGGCCGCGGAAGCGCTGGTAGCTGGAGAGTGCAAAAGCGGCGAAGGTGCCGAGGATGACGGAGGATGTCGCCGACATGAAGGCGATTTTCAGCGACAAACCAAAACCCGAGATGATCTCCGTATCGCTCATCAACTCGCTGTACCAGCGCAGCGAAAAACCGCTCCACACCATGTCCTGGCGCGAGCTGTTGAACGAGAAGACGATCAGTACGATGATGGGCAGGTACAGGAACAGATAGCCGAGCGAAAGCCAGCCGCGGCCGAACCAGCGCTGCAGGAAAGTACGTCCGTTCATGTGCGCTCCTCCGCGTCCTGGTCCGTCTTGTATTTGTTAAAAATGGCCATCGGCACGAGGATCAGCAAGACCACCAGCACCGTCACCGACGACGCCATGGCCCAGTCGTTATTGGTGAAGTATTCATCCCACAGCACGCGGCCGATCATCAGGGTTTCCGGGCCGCCCAGCAGCTCGGGAATCACGTATTCGCCCACGGATGGAATGAACACCAGCATGGCGCCGGCGATGATGCCCGACTTCGACAGGGGCACCGTGATGCGCCAGAACGCCTGCAAGGGCGTGGCGCCCAGGTCGGCCGCCGCTTCCAGGTAGCGCATGTCCATTTTGACCAGGTTCGCGTACAGGGGCAAAATCATGAAAGGCAGGTACGCGTACACCATGCCGACCACCAGCGAAAACGAGGTGTTCATCATGTGCAGCGGTTCGCTCACGACGCCCAGCGCGATCAGCAGGTCGTTGAGCAAGCCGTGGTTGGCCAGGATGCCCTTCCACGCATACACGCGCAGCAGGAACGAGGTCCAGAACGGCAGCATCACCAGCATCATCAGCACGGGCCGGATGGACGGTTTGGCGCGCGCCATGAAGTAGGCGAACGGGTAGCCGATGAACAGGCAGATGGCCGTGGTGATGGCCGCGTATTTCAATGAACTGAGATAGGTGAGCAGATACAGTTCATCGGCGGCGATGAACAGGTAGTTGGCGATTTTGACCTTCAGCACGACGATGCCGTCGACATACGACAGCAAGCCGCCGAACGGGCTGCCCGCCGTGTCCATGTCGGACAGGCTGATGCGCAGCACGATCAGAAACGGTACCAAAAAGGCGGCCGTCAGGAACAGCGACGGCACGGCGATGACGGCATTGCGGCCGGTAAGCCAGCGCAGGGTGACGAGCTTGCGCAGCGATTGCAGGAGGGACGTCATGATGGCCTCAGCTGGTCAGCACGACGATGTCGGCGCCATCCCACCACACCCACACGCGCTGTTCGCGCTCGAGGCGCGCGGCGTCGTGGCGGGCCGCGTTGGTGCGCGAGACTTTCACCACCGTGCCGCTGTCGAGGCGCACATGGTAGCTGGTTTCATTGCCAAAATACGCCATGGCGACGATCACGCCCTGGGCGCAGTTGTAGCCGTGTTCCTTTGGTGACGCGCGCTCTTCCAAAGTGGGTGGCGCGATCTGGATGCCGATTTTTTCGGGGCGCACGGCCACCGAGACATCCATGCCCAGGTTGCCCGTGATGCCGTGCGAAACATAGTGCTCGCCATCGGGCGTGGCGATCACCACGTGATCGGCTTCGTCCTGCGTGATGCGGCCGTCGAACAGGTTGACGCTGCCGATGAAGTCGGCGACAAAACGGCAGTTCGGCGTTTCATAGATTTCGCCGGGTGCGCCCACTTGCAGGATGCGCCCTTCGCTCATGACGGCGATGCGCGTGGCCATGCTCATGGCTTCATCCTGGTCGTGCGTGACCATCACGCAGGTGACGCCCACCTGCTCGATGATGTTCACCAGCTCCATCTGCGTGCGCTCGCGCAGTTTCTTGTCGAGCGCGCCGAGCGGCTCGTCGAGCAGCAGCAATTGCGGCCGCTTGGCCAGGCTGCGCGCCAGCGCCACGCGCTGCTGCTGCCCGCCCGACAGCTGATGCGGCTTGCGCTTCGCGTATTGGCCCAGCTGCACCAGCGCCAGCATCTGCTCGACCCGCGCCGCCACTTCCGCCTTCGGCAAGCCATCACGGCGCAGGCCGAAGGCGATGTTGTCCCACACGGACAGGTGCGGGAACAGCGCGTACGACTGGAACATCATGTTGATGGGGCGCTGGTGTGGCGGCACATCGACGATGCTGTTGCCCGCCAGGGCGATCCTGCCCGACGTCGGCGTCTCGAAGCCCGCCAGCATGCGCAGCAAGGTCGACTTGCCGCAACCTGAACTGCCGAGCAAGGCGAAGATCTCGCCCTTGTTGATCGTCACGGAAATATCATTGACGGCGCGCACGCCATCGAATTCCTTGACCAGTTGATCAATCAGCAAGAAAGGCGCTGGGGCGTCGCTGGCCGACGCGGCTGGTGTTGCTATCGTCATGTGGGTGCTTTGGGTAAGTGGCTGTCAAAATGAAAAACTGGCCGCTACAAAGAGCGGCCAGGATGGAAGTTTAGCGGAACTGCCGCTTATCGGGTCTAAAAATTGTACAGATGTCGATAAAAACCCAACAGCAGAGACTGGGGTCGTACCCTCAGGGTACGACCCCGGCGCTTAGATTTTGGGTTCAGCAAAAACCTACACCCACCCCTTCGCTTTCACCTCCGCATACGTCTTGTCCAGGCACAGCCGTATCAAGCCCACCATTTCATCGATCTGCGCGCGCGTCATCACCAGCGGCGGGGCGACGATCATGCGTTCGCCCACGGCGCGCATGATGACGCCATTGTCGAACATGTGACCGCGGCAGATCATGCCCACGCCCTGGCTTTCGTCGAACAGCTCGTTCTCGTGCACGCTGGCGCCCTTCTTGCGCACCAGGTTCAGGCCCGCGACCAGGCCGCAGCTGTCCGCATAGCCGACCAGCGGGTGTTCGCCCAGGCTGGCGAAGCACTGCTGCAGGTAAGGCCCCGTATCATCGGCCACCTTGGCCACCAGCTGTTCCTCCTCGATGATGCGGATGTTTTCCAGCGCGGCCGCGCAGGCCACGGGGTGGCCGGAATACGTGAAGCCGTGGGTGAACTCTCCGCCCTGTTCAATCAAGACTTTAGCGACCCGGTCGCCCACCAGCACGCCGCCCAGCGGCACATAGCCAGAGGTGACGCCTTTGGCAAAGGTGATCAGGTCGGGCTTGATGCCGAACAGTTCGGAACCGAACCAGCGCCCCAGGCGGCCGAAGCCGCAGATGACTTCATCGGCGATCAGCAAGATGCCGTACTTGTCGCAGATGCGCTGGATTTCGGGCCAGTAGGTCGATGGCGGGATGATGACGCCGCCCGCGCCCTGCACCGGTTCGCCGATGAAGGCGGCCACCTTGTCGGCGCCGATTTCCAGGATTTTGTCTTCCAGCCAGCCAGCCGCCTTCAGGCCGAATGCCTCGGGAGTCAATCCATGGCCCGACTCCAGGTAATTGGGCTGGCCGATATGCGCGATGCCCGGTATCGGCATGCCGCCCTGCGCATGCATGCCATCCATGCCCCCCAGCGACGCTCCCGCCACCGTGCTGCCGTGATAGGCATTGTGGCGGCTGATGATGGTATGTCTCTCCTTGTAGCCGAGGATATCCCAGTAGCGGCGCACCATGCGCAAATTCGTGTCGTTGCCTTCCGAGCCGGAACTGGTGAAGAACACGTGCTGGAACTGCGGCGGCGATATCTGCGCCAGTTTGGCGGCCAGCTGCGCGGCCGGCACGTTCGTCGTGCCAAAGAAGCTGTTATAGAACGGCAGCGTCTCCATTTGCTGGTAGACGGCTTGCGAGATCGACGTGCGACCATAGCCGACGTTGACGCACCACAGGCCCGACATGCCGTCGACGATCTTCTTGCCCAGGCTATCCCACAGATAGACGCCGTCGCCGCGCACCATCACGCGCGCGCCCTTGCTTGCCAGGTCCTGGAAATCGGTGAACGGATGCAGGTAGTGGGCCGAGTCCATCTGCTGGATGGCGTTTGTATCGTACACCTGCGGCGCCGCGTTTTTCTGCGCCACGGAGGATACAAAAGCGGCGCTCGGCGCCAGCGGATTGTTGCTTGTGCTCATAGGTGATCCTTTATACGTGCAGTAAGAGATGCTCGCGCTCCCACGGGCTGATGACGGTCATGAACTCCTGGTGTTCCAGGTCCTTGATGGCCGCATACACGTCGATGAAGCGCTCGCCCAGCACCGTGCGCAGCTTGTCTTCCGCGCGCAGCAACTGCAGGGCCTCGGGCAAGCCTTGCGGCAGTTCGAACTTCATGTCGTAGGCGCTGCCCACCATCATCGGCGTCGCTTCCAGCTGCTCCGTCATGCCAAGGTAGCCGCAGGCCAAAGTGACGGCCAGGGCCAGGTAGGGATTCGCGTCGGCGCCGATGATGCGGTTTTCCACGCGCCGGTCCTGCACACCCGATTCGGGCACGCGAAAACCCACCGTGCGGTTGTCCAGGCCCCATTGAATATTGATCGGCGCGGCCGTGTGGCGCACGATGCGGCGGTAGGAATTCACGTAGGGCGCGACGATGGCCATGGCCGACGGCATGTAGCGCTGCAGTCCCGCGATGTAATGCTTGAAGATGGGCGCGGCCGAACCATCCTCGTTGCTGAAGATGTTCAGGCCCGTCTTCGCATCGACGACGCTCTGGTGCACGTGCATGGCGGAACCTGGTTCGCCCGCCATGGGCTTGGCCATGAAGGTGGCGTACATATCGTGTTTCAAGGCCGCTTCGCGCAGGGTGCGCTTGAAGAAAAACACCTTGTCGGCCAGGCCCAGGGGGTCGCCGTGCAGGAAGTTGATTTCCATCTGCCCCGCGCCGATTTCGTGGATCAGCGTATCGACGTCAAGATTCATCAATTCGCAGTAATCGTAGATATCCTCGAACAATGGGTCGAACTCGTTGACGGCGTCGATGCTGTAGACCTGGCGGCTCGTCTCGGCACGGCCGCTGCGCCCGATGGGCGGCTTCAATGGCAAGTCGGGGTCCGTGTTTTTCGCCGTCAGGTAGAACTCCAGTTCCGGCGCCACCACGGGTTTCCAGCCCTTGTCCGCATACAGTTTCAGCACGCGCCGCAGCACGGAGCGCGGGGCGAAATCGACCAGCGCGCCATCGGCAAAATAGCAGTCGTGGATGACTTGCGCGGTGGGATCCGTGGCCCACGGCACCATGGTGATGGTGGTGGGATCGGCCTTCAAGATCATGTCGCGGTCGGTGCTGGAAATGGCGCGGTCATAGCCGCCATCGTCGACCGGGTAATTGCCCGTCACCGTCATGCCCAGTACCGCTTCCGGGATGCGCATGCCGCGCTCCTGGGTGAATTTCCCGCGCGGCAGGATCTTCCCCCGCGCCACGCCCGTCAAGTCGGGGACCAGGCATTCGATTTCCGTGACGCGCTTTTCATTGAGCCACAAATCCATGTCCGTATAAGTGAAATTTTCGCGTATTGCCATGTTTCCCTCTCGTTGGTCTTGCGCTTTTCCTGATTAAGCGCCGCATGGTGCTGGTGCGGCGCGCCTGTCATCCTTTCTTTCTATGCTGCTGTTCCTGGTAATCGCGGCACGCCTGGCCAAAGGCGCCGAACAGGCGCATGGCCTGCGGATTGTCTTCCACCTGCCATTCCGGATGCCATTGCACGGCCAGCGTAAAACCGGCGGCGCTGGCCACGCTATACGCTTCCACCAGGCCGTCGTCGGCCAGCGCTTCCACCAGCAAGCCATCGGCCAGACGGGCGACACCCTGGCCATGCAGGGAATTGACCATCATTTCGCTCTCGCCGCCCAAGAGGCGCGACAGCAGGCCGTCGGGCATCAGCTTGATGCGGTGCGAAGGCACGTACTGGCGCTCCAAAGGATCGAGCACGTTTTCACGGTGGTCCTGCATGCCCGGCACCGCGTGCACGGCCTGGTGCAGGCTGCCGCCCAGGGCCACGTTGACTTCCTGGAAGCCGCGGCAAATGGCCAGCAGGGGCAACTGGCGCGCCAGCGCGGCGCGGATCAGGGGCAAGGTGGTGGCGTCGCGCGCGGGGTCTTGCGGCAGGTCGGGATGGAGGATGTCTTCGCCATACAGGCGAGCGTCGACGTTCGAGGCGGAGCCGGTCAGCATGACGCCGTCGGCGACGTGCAGCGCCGCCTCCAGGTCCGCGTCCGCGCCCAAGGCGGGCAGCAGCAGCGGCATGCAGCCGGCGCCGCGCAGCACGGCGTGCAGGTATTTATCCTGCGCCATGTGCCAGGCGTGGCTGCCAAGCTGGCGCTGGCAGGCGGGAACGAGAACGATGGGACGGCGCATGGAGCTTCCTCGCTGGCGTGACGATCCAATGACAGCGCCATGACGGCGCTGCCGCTCGCTTCACTGTACAGCAGAGCCGCAGGGAGCGGCCACACGGATGGGAATGGCCAGCGGTGGCACACATCGCCTACACTACGGCTTTGCAATATTGCTCTTGATAAAATCATCATATGCCCGTCCGGCGCCAAACACCAGCGCCACAGGCAAAGTCCCTACCTTTCCCATGCATCCACACCGTTTTCCAGTCATCCCGAACACCATTTCCACCCTGCGGGGGCAGCCATGAGGCACATGCCATGGCGCGACTTCTTCGCCCTCGTCGTCAGCATCGGCGTGGTCGGCCTGGGTCTGGGCGCGACCATGCCGCTCACCGCATTGACCTTGCACCAGCGCGGCGTGGGCACGGACATCATCGGCATGATCACGGCCGTCGCCGCCTTGGGCATCCTGGCCGCCTCGCCATTCGTCTCGCGCTGGGTGGGACGTTTCGGCGCGCGCGCCACCATGCTGGGCGCCGTGTGGGTGGCGTCACTGACGACGATCGCCATGCAGTGTACCGACCACCTGCTGGCGTGGAGCGTGCTGCGCTTCCTGTTCGGCGGCGCCATGGGCGTGCTGTTTACCATCGGCGAAGCGTGGGTGAACCGGCTGGCGCCCGATAATTCGCGCGGCAGGGTGGTGGCCATGTACACCACCAGCTTTACGTTTTTCCAGCTGATCGGCCCTGCCCTCGTGGCACTGTTCAACGACAAGATTTCCTGGAGCTTCGCCGCCTGCGGCCTGCTATTTTTGCTGGCCGTGCCGGGATTGATGCTGATCTCGAACAGCGGCCCGGAAAAGGAACCGGAAGAGCATGGTGTGAAGTGGACCCTGATTTTGCCGCGCATGCCGATGATCGTGCTCGGCGCCGCCTTCTTCGCCCTGTTCGATACGCTGGCATTGAGCTTGCTGCCCCTGTACGCGATGGAGCACGGCATCGGCACGGACCTGGCCCTGCTGTCGGCCACCGTGGTGCTGGTGGGCGACACGGGCCTGCAATTCGCGCTGGGATGGATGGCCGACCGCTACGGCCGCGCCAAAGTCCACGCGGGCTGCGGCGTGGCCGTCTGCCTGCTGCTGCCGCTGCTGCCATTCGCCGTCGGCACGCCGTGGCTGTGGTGGACCTTGCTGCTGTTGCTGGGCGCGGCGGCGGGCGGCATCTACATGCTGGCGCTAGTGGCTTGCGGCGAACGGTTTACGGGCCTGTCGCTGACCAGCGCCAGCGCCATCGTCAACGCCACCTGGGGCATCACCAGCGGCGGCGGCCCCCTGCTGACGGGCGTCCTGATGCAATCGGTGGGCGTGAACGCCCTGCCGGCCGTGATGTGGGTGTGCGCCGCCATTTTCGTCGGCAGCGCCGTGTGGGAACGCAGGAAGGGGATCGTCTAGCGTTTTTTACTTACTCTCCAGCCGCTGCCGCAGTTCCCCGGCCACCGGATAATCAGGATACGCCTGCCGGAAGGCCGTCCACTCCTCCTGCGCCAGCGCGCCTTCGCCCGCCTTGAGCAGGGCGTCGATCTTCACCAGCCACACGGAAGCATCGAGCCTGGCCGGTGGTGGCAGCGGCGCCGACTTTGCCACGATGGGAGCGGGCATGGCCAGCGCCCGCTGTGCCGGCGCCTGGCGCTGCAGGCTGGCTTCGGCCTGCATAGCCGCTTGCTGCTCCATCGCCTCCCGCATTGCCGGAGGTGGTGGCGGGGCCGGTGGCGCTGGCGGAGAAACGGGTGCTGACACGGGTGCTGGCACTGGCTCGGCTTGCGCCGGCGGCCTCGGTGCCGCCTTGGCCATGGCGCGCGGTGCTGGCGGTAGTGGCGCAAACTCAGTCGCAGGTGCGGCTTCCCGCATCACCTCTTGCGTGACCGGTTCCCCCACCACGGGAAATTGCGCCGGTTTCGAACCGAACCAGTCCACGCCGATCAGGTTCACCGTCAACAGCACGGCGGCGGCCAATCCCAGCGGAACGCGCCAGCGCTGCAGGTAGTCCGGCGATTTTTTGGCCGGCAGGGTGCGCAGCACGCCATCGGCGCTGTCGTTCGCGGCCGTCGGCTGGCGCAAGGCTTTTTCCGCATCCGCCAGGATGGCCGCATCAAGCGCGCTGGAAGGCGCGGGCTGCGGCAGACTGGCCAGCAGGGCCTTCAATTCCTCGTCATGCAAATCGTCATTATCTTGATCGTGCGTCTTCATGCCTGTCCTCCCGCGCCAGCGGCGCTGTCCAAGCCCGCGCGCAATTTCTGCATGGCGTAGCGCAGCCGGCTCTTGACGGTTTCCGCTTCCGCTCCCGTCACCACGGCGATCTCCAGAATGCTCATGCCGCTGAACTGCTGCAGCACCAGCGCTTCCTTTTGCTCCACCGGCAGCGCGGCGATGGCCGCATGCAGCAATGCGTGCTGCTGTTTCTGTTCCAGCGATTGCGGCGGCGATGCACCCTCGTCCACCAGTTCGCCCACGTCGCCGTGTTCCTGACCTTCGCGCTGGCGCAGGAGGTCGATCAGGCGGTTGCGCGCGATCTGGTACAGATAGGTACGAAAGGCCGCTTGCGGCTGGTAGCCGGCGCGCGCCGCGTGCAGGCTGGCCCACGCATCCTGCACGATCTCGTCCACCCAGGCGCGGCGCGGCGAACGCCAGGCCACGAAGCGGTACAGGCCCTGGCCATGGCGCCGGTACAATTCGCGAAACGATGGCAGGTCGCCGGCGCTGTAGCGCAGCATCAGGTCTTCATCCGTCGCGGTAATGAGGGTGTCGGGCATGCGGAGCAGTGTAGCCGAACTACGCGGCAGCGGCAATTTCCCTGCGCCGTCAGCGAACAGGGGACGCAATGGGTGCATAGCTGATGCGGCGCACTTCGCGGATCTGTCCATCCTTGAGCGCCCCTTCCACCACTTCATAGCCGAGCAGGGCGAAGACGCGGCCCTGCAGGAACAAGGGACGCGCATTGCCATACCAGTCCACGCACGATGCGCGGCAGCCGTCGTCCGGCATTTGGCCCGGCCGCGCCGCCAGCGCGCCCAGTTCCGTCAACTGCAAGCCGCTGTTGCGCAGATACAGGACGGAGGCGGCCGGCTTGTTGAGGCCAGGCCGTTCGTCCGCGCCCAGGATGGGCAGGCCGATCAGGCCTTCGCTAGCCGTTTGCGGCTTGTAGAAAAAGCCGTGGCTGCGCGACTCGCCCTGCGCCGCATCGGCGCGGATGTAGCGCGTGGCAATCGCCGCATGCGTCCCCAGGCCGATGGTGCTGAAGTGCAGATCCTTGCCCTGCGCACCGATCACCACGGCGTCATTGCCCAGCGCTTCAATGCGCTCGACGCCATGCGGCAGCGACAAGGCTTGCACGCTGCCCGCATCGGCCCAGCGCACGGCATACAGGGGCTGGCGCGGCCAGGCCTGGTCCGCCTGACGGCGTCCTGCATTGCCGGGATGGCCGTACAACAGATACGGCCCGACATAGCGATTCTGCAAGCCGTAGCCGCCGCCACCTGGCAGCGCCTTGTAGCTGCTGGCGGGCGCGCTGTCGCGGCCATCGGAAAACGAGGCCAATGGCACGCGCAGCAAGGCCATGTCGCCGCGCCCGCGCGCGCCGTCCCACATGGCGTCGCCCTGGCCTTCGGCGCGCAGCAGCACGTTCAGGTGGCCATCGCCACTTTCAAGGAACGAGAACTGGTCGACGGGTGCGCCCGCCACTTTCAATGCGCTGGGCGCACTGCCATCGAGGGGAATGCGGAACACGCCCGAGTCGCGGCCGCGGCGCGTGGTCCACACGAAAACGGATTCGCCCGACACATAAAACACGCGGCCTTGGGGCCCCATGACGGCCGTTGCTTCGCAGCGCATGTCGCGCTGCGCCAGGTCGCACACGGTGACCGTGTGCAGGGTCAGGCCGAAGCCCGTTTCCGGTTCTTCATCGGTGCGGTAGATGCGCGTGGCCGGAGCGATGCGCTTGAAGTCGGACGGCACGGCGTCGGGGCGCCAGCGGCGCAGCGCGGGAAAGCCGCCAAACGGATCGCCGCGGCGCAGGTTCAGCGACAGGGGCGAGTAGAACACCAGTTTGCTGCCGATCAGGCGGCTGGCGTAATTACGCGAGGAGTAATAATCGTTGGAGCGCAAGTGATAGGTGGAGCGGTAGGCCAGCTTGCCGTCGGCATCGATGTCGAACAGGCCGATCTCCGTGCCGCCGCGGCTGTAGCTGTAGCCGATCACCACCACCGTGTCGCCGTCGAGCAGCATCTCGTCATACCAGCTGCCCGACGGGTCGCTACCCGGCGCGAAGGCGTCGAGCGAGGACACGGGCTGCAAGGCATTGCCACCCACCTGCACGGTGAACAGCTTGCCGCGCCGGAGCATCACCAGGTGCTTGCCATGCAGCTTGACGATGCCGCCTTCGTCCACGCCCGCCGTCTGCACATTGGTGACCGATTCCGCCGCTTCTGCCGATGCTGCCGGCGCGGATTTCGCCATCATCGGCGCGGGAGAGGCGGGAGGAGCCGGCGGCGCCGACATGGACTGCGCCGTGGCGCGCTGCAGTTTCTGCTGCTCCTTCTGCAGTGCCGCCTGGCGCGCCTGCAACTGCTGCAGATAGCTGCTCAAGGCTTGCTCGCTGGCGAACGGCGCCAGGGTTTTCCTTGGCGCCGTGCCGGCGGCGTGGCTGCCTGCCGACAGCAGCAGGGACAGTATCAATGTGATCTTGAGGGCGCTGGACATCGCTTCTTCTCCGGTTGGCTGGGGTGTCCAACATGAAACGCGGCAGCGCAGAAAAAGGGGTTAAACGCGCGTGAAAATAATCACGTAGCGTTTTATTTTATTCAAAACCCCGTATGCGGTCACCATTGAAATTCGGCAGGCGCCATTCAAAATGCAGGGCCAGGAAGCGGAACAGGAAGCCGGCGCCGATGGACGCCAGCTGCGCCACCGAGCTGTCGACCTTGAAGTGCAGCAGGCCCACGTACAGGGCGCCCGTGAACAGGGCCACGGTGGCATACACTTCGCGCTGCAACACCAGCGGAATCTGGTTGCACAGGATATCGCGCAGCAGGCCGCCGAAGACGCCCGTGATCATCCCTGCCAGCACGACGATGGCCGGATGCATCTTGGCCGACATGGCGATGTCGCAGCCGATCACGCAAAACGCCACCAGGCCCAGGCCGTCGACCAGCAAAAAGATGGCGCGCAAATGGTGCAAATAGCGCGCGACAAAGGCCGTCACGATGGCCGCGCCAATGGTAAACAGCAGGTATTCGGGATGCGCGATCCAGCCCAGCGGATAGTGCCCCAGCAGCACGTCGCGCACGGTGCCGCCGCCGAGCGCCGTGACGGTGCCGATCATGCAGATGCCGAACAAGTCCATGCCGCGCCGCATGCCCATGATGGCGCCGGACATCGCTTCGGCGACGATCGCCACCAGGTAAATCGTATATAACAGCATGGTCTTATTCTTCCGAAAATGATTTGAGAATTTGTTCGCGTTCGCGCGCTTCGCTCAGGGTGCGCGCTTCATTCGTGCCCGTGCCGGAGCCGCCATCGCCAGCTTCACCATGCGCCATGCGCGTATCAGCGCCGCCGCTGCCGCAGCCGACGCTGCTGTGGATAAAGGCAAAGTTCTCCTGCAGGCAGTCGCCGGCCAGGTATTCGGCATACACGTAATCGCCATCGAGCAGGGACAGGCCTGGCGGCTCGGCCAATACCTGTTCGCGGCGGCCCTGCACGGCCACCTGCATGTAGTCGCGCCAGACGGGCAGCGCCAACGTCCCCCCGGTGGCGTTGCCCAGGCTCTTGGGCTGGTCGTAGCCAAGCCACACGACGGAGACGAGCCCCGAGGAATAGCCGGCGAACCAGGCGTCATAGGCGTTGTTCGACGTGCCCGTCTTGCCGGCCGCGTCGCCACGCCCCAGCGCCAGCGCGCCGCGTCCCGTGCCGCTCTTGACGACGTCGCGCAGCATGCTGTCCATGACGTAGGCATTGCGCGTGGAGATCACTTGCGTGCCCGGTGCCGGCGCATCCTTGGCACGTGGCGCCGCATCGCTGAACAGCACTTCTCCGCTGCGGCTGCGCACTTGCTTGATCAGTTTTGGCGGCATCTGCATGCCGCCATTGGCGAACACCGCATACGATTGCGCCAGCTGCAGCGGCGTGACGGCGCCCGCACCCAGCGCCAGCGGCAGGGAGACGGGATTGCGCGCGCCCTCGAAGCCGAAGCGCGTGGCGTAGTGCTGCACGTAGCCGGGACCGGCCGCCTGCATCAGGCTCACGGCCACGAGGTTTTTCGAGCGCACGAGGCCGCGCCGCACGCTGATGAAGCCTTCATAATTATTGCCGTAATTGCGCGGACGCCATGGCCGCGCGCCCGTTTCCTGCGGCAGCAGCAAACGCTGCGTGTCGTCCACGGCCGTGCCGGGGAAATAGCCCTTTTCCAGCGCCGCCGAATACACGAAAGGCTTGAAGCTGGAACCGGGCTGGCGGTAGGCTTGCATGGCGTGGTTGTAGTGGTTGCGGTAAAAATCGAAGCCGCCCGCCATGGCGACGATTTCACCGCTGTGCGCCTCGACGGAAATGAGCGCGCCTTCCATCTCGGGCAGCTGGCTCACCAGCCAGCGTTTTTTCGCCGCGTCGTGCACTACGCGAATGACGCTGCCCGCGACGATGGCGCGTTTGCCATCCCAGGCCAGCTTGCCGCCCAGGCGTGCTTCCGAGGCGGTGAGCACGATCTCGTCGCCATTGCGCAGCTGCGCCGTCACCTGGCGCTTGGCCGAAGTCTCGACCTTGCGCACGAGGGCGGCGCGCAAATCTCCGCTGTCCAGATAGGCGGCCAGCTGGCGCGCCACGCTGTCTGCGGAGGGGGCCAGACGCGCTTCCGGGCCACGGTAGCCGCGCCGCGCCTGCGCATTCAGCAAGCCATCGCGCAGCGACTTGTCGGCCGCCCGCTGCGGCGCCATGCGGATGGTGGTCGTCACGTCCAGTCCCATGCTGTAAGCGCCTTCGGGATAGCTTTGCAAGATCAATTGACGCGCTTCCTCGACCGCATACGCAGCCGCATGCACGGAGCTGTTGCGGTCCTTGTTCAGGGCCAGTTTTTCCGCCACCGCCGCATCGTATTCCACTGGCGTGATGTAGCCCAGTTCGCGCATGCGCTGCAGGATGTAATGCTGGCGCACGGTGGCGCGCTGGGGATTGGCGACGGGGTTGTAGGCCGACGGCGCTTTCGGCAAGCCGGCCAGCATGGCCGCTTCGGCGATGCTGACTTCAGCCAGCGGTTTGTCGAAATAGATGTTCGAGGCGGCGGAAAAGCCGTAGGAGCGCTCGCCCAGGTAAATCTGGTTCATATACAGTTCCAGCAGCTTGTCCTTGCCGTAGTGCTGTTCCAGCTTGTAGGCGAGCAGCATCTCCGTCAGCTTGCGCTGCACGGTCTTTTCGCGCGACAGGAAAAAGTCGCGCGCCACCTGCATGGTGATGGTGCTGGCGCCCTGCGCGTGGTGGCCCGTGACGACGTTGGCCAGGGTAGCGCGCGTCAAGCCATAGAAGTCGACGGCGCCGTGTTCATAAAAGCGCGCATCCTCGATGGCCAGCAAAGCCTGGCGCATGCGCAGCGGGATGTCTTTCAAGGGCAGGAACTCGCGGCGCTCTTCGCCGTATTCGGCCAGCAGCTCGCCTTCGCTGGAAAAAATACGCAGCGGCAGCGCGGGCTTGTACTGGGCCAGGTGTTCGACGGCCGGCAAATCCTGCCATGCCTGGCGCAGCCACCAGCCGCCCGCCAGCGCGGCGGCCATGCCCAGGCCCAGAGTCAATCCCAGGCCGAATTTCAGATTGCGCGCCAGCTTGGACTGGGGCTTGCGGGTGGTGCTGTCGTTCGCTTGTGCTTCCATGGTGGTATTCCTTGCTGCCAGGAGGCCGCGCGCTGGCGCATGGCACTCCATCAAAGAGGCATTGTGCATTGCAACACACCCATCCTTATCAAAAGTAAGTATTATTTAGTATTGATAAATTTTTCTTATGTCAGGCATCCATCATGAATTTGAATCCCAAGCACACGGAAGCGTTCCGCGCCGTCGTCGAAACGGGCAGCTTCGAGCAGGCGGCGCTGCGGCTGCACCTGACGTCACCGGCCATTTCGCAGCGGGTGCGGGCGCTGGAAAGCCAGCTGGGCAATGCGCTGATCGTGCGCAGCCGCCCCGCGCGCGCCACGCGCATGGGCCAGCGGCTGATGCAGTACCTGAAGCGGGCCAAGCTGCTGGAAGCGGACTTGCAGGCGGAACTGGCGGTGCAGCAGGATGCCCCGCTGACCCTGGTGCTGGCGCTGAACGCGGACTCGATGGGCACCTGGTTCTTCCCCGCCCTGTCGGAAGTGCTGATACGCGAGCGCGTGCTGCTGGACCTGACCGTGGAAGACCAGGACCACACGTATACCTTGCTGGAAACGGGCATGGCCATCGGCTGCATCAGCACGGAAGCCAAGCCCATGCGCGGCTGCACGGCCGAGCCGCTGGGCGTGATGCGCTACTGGCTGGTGGCCACGCCCGCGTTCCGCCAGCAATGGTTCGCGAATGGCCTGACGCGCAAGGCGGCGCGCACGGCGCCCGTCGTCGCCTACACGCGCAAGGACACCCTGCAATCGTCGTTTCTGCAGGAAGCGCTGGGGCTGCCCGAAGGCGCCTATCCCTGCCATTACGTGCCGGGTGCCACCTCGCACTTCAATGCCATCCGCTATGGCCTCGGCTACGGCATGGTGCCCGAACTGTTATTGAAGGCGAACACGGATGGCGAGCTGGTGGAAATGCTCACGCCCAAGACCCCGGCCGACGTGGCCCTGTACTGGCACACGTGGAAAGTGCAATCGCCGCGCATGGAGCAACTGTCGCGGCAAATCATCGCGGCGGCGCGCAGCATGCTGAAATAACTATCTTTGCATACCCCAGCGCTTGAGAGTCACGCGTTCCAGGCTGCGAAAGCCAATGTTTTCCACGATTAAACCGATGACGATGACGGCCGCCAGGCCGGCAAACACCTTGTCCGTGTACAGCTCGTTGCGGTTCTGGAAGATGTACCAGCCCAGGCCGCCCTGCCCCGACGTCGTACCGAACACCAGCTCGGCCGCGATCAGGGTGCGCCAGGCGAATGCCCAGCCTATTTTTAGACCCGAGACGATGGAAGGCAAGGCGCCCGGCACGAGGATGTGCAGCACCAGGCGCAAGCCGTTCAAGCCGTAATTGCGGCCCGCCATGCGCAGAGTCTCGGGCACGCCCTGGAAACCCGCATACGTGTTCAGGGCCAGCGGCCACATCACGGAATGGACAATGACGAAGATCAGGCTGGCGCGCCCCAGGCCGAACCACAGCAGGGCCAGCGGCAACAAGGCGATGGCCGGCAAGGGATTCAACATGGCCGTCAGGGTTTCCAGCACGTCGCGCCCGATGCGGCTGGACACGGCCAGCAAGGTCAGCACGAAGGCGGCCAGCACGCCCACCGCATAGCCTTGCAGCAAGACGACGAGGGAGGCGGCCGTGCGCGTGAGCAATTCACCGCTGGCGATGCCACCGATAAACGCCTGCGCCGTCTGGACAAAACTGGGCAACAGTAAATCGTTCTGCGTCCAGCGCGCCGCGCCTTCCCACAGCAGGGCCAGGCTGAGCAAAATGAAAGCCTTGCGCCACAGCGCATGCTGGCTCACACGCTGCCAGCGCGACAGCGGCCGCTCGACGGTGACGCCGGCCGGCGGCGCCGCCGCATACACGAATTCCTGGCGGATCGGCGGCTCCAGCAGCGCGCTCATACGGCCTCCCGCTGCGCGGCCACTGCTTGCGGCACAGGAGCGACTTCCTCATCGAACAGCAAGCCATGGATGCGGCTGCTGGCGGCCTGGAATTCCGCGCTGCCCGCGCTGTGCAAGCCGAATTGATGACTGTTGAGTTCAGCGCGCACGCGGCCCGGATGGGGCGACAGCAGCAGGATGCGGTTGCCCACGACCAAAGCTTCTTCGATCGAATGCGTAACGAACACAAGCGTAAAGCGCAGCTCTTCCCACAGGCGGCTCAGTTCTTCCTGCATCTTGCGCCGCGTCAAGGCATCGAGGGCGGCGAACGGCTCGTCCATCAGCAGCACTTCCGGCTGCATGGCCAGGGCACGGGCGATGGCTACCCTCTGCTTCATGCCGCCCGACAAGGTATGCGGATGGGCATCTTCAAAGCCAGCCAGGCCCACCTTGGCGATCCAGTGATGAGCGCGCTCGCGGGCCGCCACCTTGTCCAGGCGCTTGCTGGCAAGTAAAGGGAACATGACGTTTTCCAGCACCGTTTTCCATGGCGGCAACTGGTCGAATTCCTGGAACACGACGACACGGTCCGGCCCCGGTTTGTGGATGGGCAGGCCCTGCATGGCGATGCTGCCCGCGCGCGGCGCGATGAAACCGGCCACGGCTTTCAGCAAGGACGACTTGCCGCAGCCCGATGGCCCCAGCAGCACGAAGCGGTCGCCGCGAAACACGTCGAAACTGACGTCATGCGTGGCGCGCACGGTGCGCTGCTCGGTGCGGTATTCCAGGCTGACATGCTTGACGCTGAGCAGCGGCTGTAGCGCAACGGGAGGACGGACCAGGTGAAAAGCGGGCGCGTTCATGTCAGCCTCCTTGCGTAATGGCAGGATCGTCAAAGAAATAATCGCGCCAGCTGTCGGGCAGGTTGCGGATGGCGCTCACGCGGTGCAGGAATTGCGCCAGGCCATAGGTATTTTGCGGCGCGATCTTGAATTGCACTTGCGGGTTGGCAAAGATTTTCAGCAGCAGATTGCGGTCCACCTTGCTCTTGTTGACCTTGATATAGATGTCAGCCGCGCCTTGCGGGTTGCTGCTCGCATACTGCGCCGCTTCCGCCAGGGCGGCGATGAAGGCGCGGTACGTCTTGGGATTGTCCTTGCGGTATTTTTCCGTCGCATACAGCAAGGTCGACGAGCTGGGCCCGCCTTGCACGTCATACGAGTTCAGGATGACGTGGGCATTCGGGTTTTGCGCCAGTTCCTGTTCCTGGAACGGCGAATTGCCAAAGTGACCGCTGAGCTCCGTGCCGCCGGCGATGATGGCGGCGGCCGCGTCCGGATGCGGCAGGGTTTGCGTGATTTTATCGAGGCGGGCAAATTCCTTGTCGCCCCACTGTTTCGCCACGGCCATTTGCAATATCCTTGCCTGGACGGAGACGGAGACGGCAGGCAGGGCGATGCGGTCCTTGTCCGTCAAGTCCGCCAGGGTTTTCACCTTGGGATTATTGCTGACCAAATAGTAGGGGAAGTTGCCCAGCGACGCCACGCCGCGCACATTCTGCCGGCCTTTGGTGCGGTCCCAGATGGTCAGCAGCGGCCCCAGCCCGGCGCCTGCGATATCGATATTGCCCGACAACAAAGCGTCATTGATGGCCGGCCCGCCGGACAGGGTAATCCACTCGACTTTCACATCGACGCCCTGCTGCTTGCCATGCTTTTCAATCAGCTTTTGTTCCTGTGCAATATTGAGTAGCAAGAAGGTGATGCCATGCTGGCCCGCGATGCGGATCTGCCCCTCGGCCCGGGCCATGGGCATGGCCATGCACAGCACGGCGATGGTGGCGAGCAGGCGGCGGGAAAAGCTAAAGATCGGCAACATGGACACTCCTTGGGTCAACTACGTTCAAAAAAATCAGTAGGGCGCATCGCCTTCAATCGTGGTGCGATACAGCTTGCGGCGCTGCTCGGGCGGGCAACCCGTCGCCAAATGCATCAGGGAACGGTTATCCCAGAACACCAGGTCATGCGGCTGCCAGCGGTGCACATACAGGTGCTCGGGGCGCACGCTGTGGGCAAACAGTTCGTCGAGCAGGGCGCGGCTTTCGTCGGCGGGCAAGCCGACGATGCGCGTCGTGAAATGTTCGCTGACGAACAGGGCGCGGCGTCCCGTTTCCGGATGCGCGCGCACGACGGGATGGGTGACGGGTTGGACTTCATCGATCTGCGCCTGCGTCAGGGCAGGACGCCATGGGTTGCGGCGGCGCAATTCCTCATACTGGCTCAGGTAGCTGTGCTCGGCACGGGCGCCACGTACGGCATGGCGCAGCGCGGCAGGCAAGCTGTCCCACGCCAGGTGCATATTCGCAAACACGGTATCGCCGCCGTCCTGCGGCAACTCTTGCGCATGCAGCATGGAACCGAGGCTGGGCACTTCCTTGTACGACAAATCCGAATGCCAGAAATGACCCGCGTCGCCCAGGCCGATGGGCTGGCCGTTTTCAACGATGTTCGAGATGATCAGTACTTCCGGCTGCGTTGGCAGCTGGAACTGGCGCAGCACGTGGATTTGCAGCGGACCGAAGCGGCGGCTGAAATCGACCTGCTGCCGCGGCGTGATGCGCTGGTCGCGGAACACCAGCACGTGATGGTCGAGGTGGGCGTGGTGCAGGCGCTGGAAGTCGTCCAGCGACAGCGGCTGCGCCAGGTCCAGCCCCAGCACTTGCGCGCCCAGGGGCGCATCGAACGTCTCGATACGGAAATGGCTGGTGGAGTACTTGGGTTTCAGGACGGCCGACATGGGAACTCGCCAAAAGTCTGGGGAAGTCCACTGTATGCCTGCTCGCCCATCCTGCAAACGAAGCATTTACTATATGGATATGCGCGGCACGTTGTGCCACGCTGCAACAGGCACTGTGACGCAATGGCGCAGCTGCGCCAGCTTTGCCGGGGAATCGCGCTAGCACGCAACTTGCTTATCTACCAGGCTTCAATCGTTGATCAGGAAAGCCATGCCCACCTACGCCCTGCTGCTCGCCTTGCTGTTCCCTGCTTTCGTCCACGCCCAGGATAGCGAGGGTGAAAGCGATCTCAGCTACAAAGCCTATGTGCACAGCGACAAGCGCATCAAGTGTTTGTACGGCTATGCGGCCGACAAGACGGGCGACCATGCGGCCGCCGTCGCCATCTTTGAAGATTGCATCCGGCGCTGGAACGATGTGTATTCGATGATTTGGCTGGCCCAGCTGTATGAAACGGGCATCGGCGTACCTAAGGACATGGAGCAGGCGACGGCGCTGATGCGGCGCGGCGCGCATACGAACGATGACGCGGCCTATGCGCGGCTGGCGCGCTACCACTATGGCGTGGCGCTGGCCGAAGGCCGGGGCACGCCGCAGGACATTCCCCAGGCCAGAACCTGGCTGCGCCAGGCGGCGCAGGAGGGCGTGCGGGAGGCGGCCGATTACCTGGGCCGCCTGGACAATGCGGCGCCGTAAGCACGGCGCCAGCATCGATTACGCGATTGCTTCGTAGCGGGCCAGGCGGGTCGCCATGCGCGGCGCCAGCTCGTGGCCAGCCGTGACGGTCACTTCCAGGTCATTCAGCAAGCCATCCTTCAAACCATAGACCCAGCCGTGAACGCTGAGTTCCTGGCCCCGTTCCCACGCATCTTGCACGACGGTGGTCTGGCACACGTTCAAGACTTGTTCGACGACGTTCAGTTCGCACAAGCGGTCGCCGCGCTGGCGGCTGGTCAGCACGTCGCCCAGGTAGCGCTCGTGCTTCTGGCCCACGTCCTGCACGTGGCGCAGCCAGTTGTCGACCAGGCCGATGCGCGTGCCCGTCATGGCCGCGTGCACGCCCTTGCAGCCGTAATGGCCGACGATGATGACGTGTTTGACTTTCAGCACGTCCACGGCAAATTGCAGGACGGACAGGCAATTGAGGTCGGAATGCACGACCACATTGGCAATATTTCGGTGCACAAACACGTCGCCAGGCGCCATGCCCAGCAATTCATTCGCTGGCACGCGGCTGTCGGAGCAGCCGATCCACAGGTATTCGGGCGACGTTTGCGCTTCCAGGTTCTTGAAGAAGTTCGGGTCTTTCGCCACCATCGAGTCGGCCCAGCGGCGGTTACGCTGCAGCAGTTCCGCCAGGGCCGGGCCATTTTTCTGTTCGGTCATATCGCTCCCATTGTGTACGTACGACTGCATTGGCGGCAGATCGCGCCCATAGGCCGGCGATGCGCGCACATTGTTCAGTCGTGATGAAAAAAACGCCGGGATGTTGAAGCATCCCGGCGCATGGTATTACGTGTGCTTATTCAAAAAAATCCTTGACCTTGTCTTTCCAGGTCTTGCTTTGCGGACTGTGCTTGGCACCGCCCTCGGTGGTCGACTTTTCAAAGTCGCGCAGCAGGTCTTTCTGTTTTTCCGTCAGTTTCACGGGCGTTTCGATAGCCACGTGGCAGAACAGATCGCCCGCGTAACCGGAGCGCACGCCCTTGATGCCCTTGCCTTTCAGGCGGAAGGTTTTACCCGACTGGGTGCCTTCCGGGATCGTGAACGACACTTTGCCGTTCAGGGTAGGCACTTCGATTTCGCCGCCCAAAGCCGCCTTGGTGAACGAGATCGGCATTTCGCAATGCAGGTCGTCGCCTTCGCGCTGGAATACGGCGTGCGGCTTGATGTGGATTTCCACATACAGGTCGCCCGACGGACCGCCATTCGTGCCCGGTTCGCCGTTGCCGGACGAACGGATACGCATGCCGTTGTCGATACCGACTGGAATTTTCACTTCCAGGGTCTTGTTGCGCTTGATGCGACCGGCGCCGCCGCATGGCGTGCACGGGTCAGTGATGACCTTGCCGCTGCCATGGCATTTCGGGCAGGTTTGCTGGATGCTGAAGAAACCTTGCTGCATGCGCACCTGGCCGTGGCCACCGCAGGTACCGCAGGTGGTGGGCGACGTGCCCGGCTTGGCGCCGCTGCCGTGGCAAGTGTCGCACTTGTCCCAGCTCGGCACGCGGATGGTCGTGTCGAAGCCGTGCGCAGCTTGCTCCAGTGTAATTTCCAGGTTGTAGCGCAAGTCGGCGCCACGGTACACCTGTGGCCCCGCATTGCGGCTGCGTCCACCGCCACCGCCAAAGATGTCGCCGAAGATATCGCCGAAGCTGTCGGCAAAGCCGCCAGCACCGCCGCCGAAGCCGCCACCGCCGCCCATGTTCGGGTCCACGCCAGCGTGACCATAACGGTCATACGCGTCGCGCTTTTCCGGATTGGTCAGCATCTCGTAGGCTTCTTTGACTTCCTTAAACTTTTCTTCCGATTCTTTGCTATCCGGATTGCGGTCCGGATGGTATTTCATCGCCAGTTTACGGTAAGACTTTTTGATCTCTTCTTCCGAAGCATTTTTTGCGACACCGAGTGTCTCGTAAAAATCACGCTTTGCCATGTTGTCGGCACCTTGCAGTCTATCTACTGATGTAAAAATTACACGAAAAAGCCGAGTCGAGTGCTGCGCTAGGCGCAGCGACTCGGCTCGGCCGGTCTTCGCGGCTAATCCCGCGATGTAGCGTTCAGCCCGGCTGCCCCCAGTTCATGGGAGCGCAAGACATTACTTGCTGTCTTTGACTTCTTTGAAGTCAGCGTCAACAACGTCGTCTTGCTTGGCGCCTGCGTCCGATGCGCCAGCGGCTTGCTGTGCACCTTCCGCGCCGCCGGCAGCTTGCTGCGCTTGCATGTCGGCATACATTTTTTCGCCCAATTTCTGCGATGCGCTCGACAGTGCTTCCACCTTGGCGTCGATCTCAGCCTTGTCGCCCGCCTTGATGCTCGCTTCCAGGTCGGTGATCGCCGCTTCGATCTTCTCTTTCTCGCCCGCGTCCAGCTTGTCGCCGTATTCGGTCAAGGATTTCCGGGTCGAGTGTACCAGAGCATCGGCCTGGTTGCGCGACTCGGCCAATTCTTTGACCTTCTTGTCTTCTTCCGCGTTCAGCTCGGCATCCTTGACCATCTTCTGGATTTCAGCCTCGGTCAAGCCGGAATTGGCCTTGATCGTGATCTTGTTTTCCTTGCCGGTGGCCTTGTCTTTCGCGCCCACATGCAAGATGCCGTTGGCGTCGATGTCGAAGGTCACTTCGATCTGTGGCGTGCCGCGCGATGCTGGCGGGATGCCTTCCAGATTGAATTCGCCCAGGCCCTTGTTGCCGGCGGCGATTTCGCGCTCACCCTGGAAGACCTTGATGGTCACCGCAGGCTGGTTGTCGTCGGCCGTCGAGAACACTTGGCTGAACTTGGTCGGAATCGTCGTGTTTTTGTGGATCATCTTGGTCATCACGCCGCCCAGGGTTTCGATACCCAGGGACAGAGGAGTAACGTCCAGCAACAGCAAGTCCTTGCGTTCGCCCGACAGGACCGAACCTTGAATCGCTGCGCCCACGGCGACGGCTTCGTCCGGGTTCACGTCCTTGCGTGGATCCTTGCCGAAGAATTCCTTCACTTTTTCCTGCACCTTCGGCATACGCGTCATACCGCCGACCAGGATGATGTCATCGATGTCCGACACTTTCACGCCTGCATCTTTGATAGCGATGCGGCATGGTTCCATCGTGGCCGTGATCAGCTCTTCCACCAGGGATTCCAGCTTGGCGCGGGTCATCTTCAGGTTCAAGTGGACCGGTGCGCCGTTCGCCATGGCGATGTACGGCTCGTTGATCTCTGTTTGTTGCGACGACGACAATTCGATCTTCGCGCGCTCGGCCGAAGCCTTGATGCGCTGCAGGGCGATCGGATCTTTTTTCAGATCGATGCCGTTGATCTTCTTGAACTCGTCGATGATGTAATCGATGACGCGCTGGTCGAAGTCTTCGCCGCCCAGGAAGGTGTCGCCGTTGGTCGACAGCACTTCAAATTGTTTCTCGCCATCAACATCCGCGATTTCGATGATCGACACGTCGAACGTACCGCCACCCAAGTCATACACGGCGATTTTACGGTCGCCTTTTTCGGTCTTGTCCAGACCGAACGCCAGCGCTGCCGCGGTTGGCTCGTTGATGATGCGCTTGACGTCCAGGCCAGCGATACGGCCGGCATCCTTGGTAGCTTGGCGCTGCGAGTCGTTGAAGTACGCAGGCACGGTGATGACGGCTTCGGTGACTTCTTCACCGAGGTAGTCTTCTGCCGTTTTCTTCATCTTGCGCAGGACTTCAGCCGAAATTTGCGGCGGCGCCAGTTTTTTGTCGCGTACGCCGATCCATGCATCGCCGTTGTCGGCTTTCATGATCTGGTACGGCATCAGAGCGATGTCTTTTTGGACTTCTTTTTCGTCGAACTTGCGACCGATCAGACGCTTGACTGCATACAGCGTGTTTTTCGGATTGGTCACGGCCTGGCGTTTCGCTGGCGCGCCGACGAGAATTTCGCCATCTTCTTGATAAGCAATAATCGACGGCGTCGTGCGTGCGCCTTCAGCGTTTTCGATTACCTTTGGTTGACCGTTTTCCATGATGGAAACGCAGGAATTCGTGGTTCCCAGATCGATACCGATAATTCTACCCATGATTTATTTCCTTTTATTTGCTAGATTTCAGATGGTTCTTATATGTGGCAAAGCGGCATGGTTTCAAGGCTTGCTTGATGCCGCACTCTGATTATTTTGCTTGCGCGGTCGTTACAATGGCTGGACGCAGCAAGCGGTCCGCAATCATATAGCCCTTTTGCAGGACTGACACGATGGTATTGGCTTCCTGCTCCGCCGGCACCACGGCAACGGCCTGGTGTTTCATCGGATCGAGCTTCTCGCCCTGCACTGGCAATACTTCCACTAGGCGGTTGCGCTCGAACGCGGCGTTCAGTTGCTTCAAGGTCATCTCGACGCCTTCTTTCAGCGATTCGATGGTCGGTGCTTCCACCGTCAGCGCCGTTTCCAGGCTGTCTTTGACGGGCACCATGGCTTCGGCAAAGCTCTCGACTGCGAATTTGTGCGCTTTAGCAACATCTTCCTGTGCGCGGCGGCGGATATTTTCGCCATCAGCCTTGGCGCGCATGAAGGCATCGTGCATCTCTGCAAGACGCGCTTCGGTACTCGCCAGCTGCTCTTCCAAAGTAGGCTCTGCGGGAGTCGATGGGGCAGTCGCCGCGGCGTCCGCTTGCGGATTAGGTACAGCTTGGTTTTCCTGATCTTGCATCTGAAAAGCTCCTACAATCAATGACTTAAATGAGTTAGTCTAACTATCTTTACAACACTAACGGGCAGATGGGGCTATATCCTATTGTTTCAAGGGGTATGCATGGCAAAACCAGAATTACATCGATCCATGTTACAGCGTATTACAAAACGCTATCCATTTTGGCCAGCGATCCGTGCGCGCATCCCTTGATTTTCCTGGCTTCCCACGGCAAAGCGGGCATTTTACCAGCCCCGCCACGACCATCGCCACTGGCGGTGTTGCTATTTGGAAAACCTCTTGGCCGCGCCAGATGCGACAAAGCCGCGCAAGCGCGGCTTTTTGTTGTCAAAAGTCATTACGTTTAATGCGTCGCGCCCAAGGCCAGGGCCGCCGCGCGCGCCTGTTCGCCCGCTTTCTTGTCCGCCTCGCGCTGCGCCGCCGTCTTCATCGTCGGCCAGCCAATCATGTGCTGTTCCGCAATTTCCGCCAGGCCCGCGATCCAGGCTGGTGTTTCGTTCAAACAAGCGATGTAGTGAAACTGCTGGCCGCCGGCCGTCTCGAAATCATGCTTGGCTTCCATGGCGATCTCTTCCAGCGTTTCCAGGCAATCGCTGGTAAAGCCGGGACACAGCAGGTCGACGCGCTTGACGCCCTGCTGCGCCAGCGCCACCAGGGTGGGCGCCGTGTACGGCTGCAGCCATTCGGCCTTGCCAAAGCGCGACTGGAAGGTCACCACATATTGCTCTTTAGTTAATTTCAACTTTTCCGCCAGCAAGCGCGCCGTTTTCAGGCATTGGCAGTGGTAGGGGTCACCGAGCAGCAAGGTGCGCTTGGGCACGCCATGAAAGCTCATCACCAGTTTTTCCGGACGGCCATGCGCTTCCCAATGGTTCAGCACGGAATCGCGCAAGGCGTCGATATACGTGTCGTGCTCGTGGTATTGCTTAATAAAACGCAATTCCGGCACGTTGCGCACGGTGGCGTAATGGGCAAACACGGCGTCGTAGATGGAACCGGTCGTCGTGCCCGAATATTGCGGATAGGCGGGCAGGATGGCGATGCGCTCGCAGCCTTCGCTTTTCAGCTTGGCCAGCACGTCGGGCAAGGAAGGCGAACCGTAGCGCATGGCCATGGCCACCGTGACGCCGTCGTGGCCACGCTCGGCCAGGGCGCCGGCCAGCAGCTTGGCCTGCTTTTGCGTATGCACTTTCAGCGGCGAGCCTTCGCGCGTCCAGATCGACGCGTATTTCTTGGCCGACTGGCCGGAGCGGAACGGCAAGATGATCAGGTTCAAAATGAACCACCAGACGAGGCGGGGAATTTCCACCACGCGCGGATCCGACAAAAATTGTTTCAGGTAACGCCGCACGGCCGACGACGTCGGCGCATCGGGCGTGCCCAGGTTGACCAGCACCACGGCGCTGCGGTCGATGCTGCCATGCGTGTACGGAGGTTCTGTTTGAAATGACATGAAGGCTCTTCGAAGGCGTTGGATGGATTAGCCAGTTATTATAGTTGCATTGAGTTAATAGCGAAGTGCTGGGGTCAGACCCTCAATGCCGCTAACGTCAAGCTCAGCGCTAACGCATCCGGGGGTCTGACCCCGGATTTAAGCCTGCGTTTAAATTGCCAGCAGTTCACGCGCATGCTTGCGCGTGGTGGCCGTGATTTCCAGGCCGCCCAGCATGCGCGCCACTTCTTCCACCCTGGCCTTGGCGTCGAGCATGTCGATGCGCGAGGCCGTCTTGCCATTGTCCAGGGTGCTTTTTGCCACCTGGAAATGCTGATTCGCCTGGCTGGCCACTTGCGGCAAGTGGGTCACGCACAGCACTTGCCGTCCCTGCCCCAGGCGTTTCAGCAAGCGCCCGACGACTTCGGCGACGGCGCCGCCGATGCCACTGTCGACCTCGTCGAAGATCAGGGTCGGCGTGGTGGTGGCATGCGAGGTGATGACGGAAATGGCCAGCGCGATGCGCGCCAGTTCGCCGCCGGAAGCCACTTTCGCCAGGGACCGGGGCGCCGTGCCCGCGTGGCCGGCAACGAGGAATTCCACCTGTTCCAGGCCGTGGGCGGCCGGTTCGCACGGGTGCAGGGCGATTTCAAAACTGCCGCCCGTCATGCTCAGTTCCTGCATCGCGCGCGTGACGGCTTGCCCCAGCTCCAGGGCGGCGGCACGGCGCGTGTCTGATAACCGTTCGGCCACGGCGCGGTATTCGGCCTCGATTTTCGCTTCCTGGCGCAGCAAGCCTTCGATGTCGGAAGCGTCGGCCAGGTGCTGCAGCTTTTCCGACAGCTTCGCGTGTTCTTCGGGCAATTCTTCGGGCGTGACGCGGAATTTGCGGGCCGTGCTGTGCATGGCTTCCATGCGTGCGTCGAGCTGGTGCAGGCGTTCCGGGTCCAGTTCCACCCGGTCCAGGTAATTGTTCAGCGCGTACACGGATTCCTGCAGCTGGATGCGCGACGATTCGATCAGGTCGACAATCGGCTGCAATTCCGCATCGACGGAGACCAGCTTGCCCAGCTTCTGGTTCAGGGCCGACAGTTGCGACACGATCGGATGGTCTTCCTGCTCGGAAATGATCGCCAGCGCTTCCTGCGCCCCTTCCAGCAGGCTGGCCGCGTGCGACAGGCGGCTGTGCTCGTTCGTGATGTCCGTCCACTCGCCGGGCTTGGCGGCCAGTTTTTCCAGTTCACCCACTTGCCATTCCAGGCGCTCACGTTCGTACAGCACGTTGGCGGCATTCGTTTCGAATTCTTCGCGCTGGCGCACGAGGGCGCGCCAGCGCTTGTGCAGGGCCGCCACTTGCCGCGCATCCTGTTCCGCGCCCGCTTCGCGCGCCGTCGCCTGGCCATCGAGCAAGGCGCGCTGCGCTTCGCTTTTCAGCAGGGACTGGTGTGCGTGCTGGCCGTGGATGTCGACCAGCATGTCGCCCAGTTCGCGCAGTTGCGCGGCCGTGGCGGGGATGCCGTTGATATACGCTTTCGAGCGGCCCGCATTGTCGATCACGCGGCGCAGCAGGGCGCCGCCATCGTCGTTGGCGAATTCATTGGCCACCAGCCACGCTTGCGCCACATCACTGACGGAAAAATCGGCCGTGATGTCGGCCTTGGCCGCGCCTTCGCGCACCACGCTGGCGTCGCCGCGCCCGCCCAGCGCCAGGGTCAGCGCATCGATGAGGATGGACTTGCCGGCGCCCGTCTCGCCCGTCAGCACGCTGAAGCCGGCGGAAAATTCCAGTTCAATGGTATCGACAATGACAAAATCGCGAATGGACAGTGTATGGAGCATGGCTTCAGTGGTTGGGCGGCGCACCGCGGGTTGAAGTGGAGAAAAATGTTAGCTGAGCTTGCCCTCGCCCGACGGGTACTCATTCCAGTGCAACTTTTCACGCAGGGTGTTGTAGTAGCTCCACCCTTCCGGATGCAGGAAGGTAATCGTGTGCGGCGAACGGCGGATGAGGATGCGGTCTTGCTGCACCAGGCTGGCAAAGGTCTGCATGTCGAAATTGACGCTGATATCGCGCCCGCGCACGATTTCCACGACGATCTGGCTGGAATCTGGCAGGACGATGGGCCGGTTCGACAGCGCATGCGGGGCGATCGGCACGAGCACGATGCCGCCCAGGGTCGGGTGCAGCAGCGGGCCGCCGGCCGACAGCGAATACGCGGTCGAGCCCGTCGGCGTGGAAATGATCAAGCCATCGGAACGCTGGTTGTACATGAAGTGGCCATCGACCTCGACGCGCAATTCGGCCATGCCGGCGCCAGCGCCGCGCGAGACGACGACATCGTTGACGGCCATGCCCACGTGAATCGATACACCGTCGCGCAGCACGCTGCCTTCAAGCAAGGTGCGGCGTTCGGCCTTGAAGCGGCCGCCGAGAATTTGCGCCAGCACGGGCAGCATGCGCTCGAGCGGGATATCCGTCATGAAACCCAATCGTCCTTGATTGATACCGATCAAGGGGACGTCGAATGGCGCCAGCTGGCGCGCAATGCCCAGCATGGTGCCGTCGCCGCCCATGACGATGGCGCAATCGGCGGCGGCGCCGATCTCGGCCGGCGACATGGCGCGCACGCCGGGAAACGCCAGGTTCAGGTGCGCGGCCGTCTCCGCCTCGAAGACCACCGTGTGGCCCAGCACTTGCAGGAAATCGACGATGCTTTTTACGGGCTCGGCAATGCCATCCGTATTCTGGCGCACGACTAGGGCGATGGTCTTGGCGCCCAGGTTGAAGCGCTCGCCCGGGGCTGGCAATGTCGCTGCTGGCTGTTCGGCGCGCTGTTCGGCGTGTGTATCGACGGGCATAAGAGTCTCGGTAATGAATTCGGTGGCAAACCGCCCCAGGCTGTCGCGTCGCACGCCGGCATCGCATGATACTGTATATATGCACAGTATAGTGCGGCTGCCGTGTGCCCGCAAGGGGCGTTCTTGGTGTTGCACGCAGTGTAGCGCAGAAAAAGAATCGTCCATGCGTGCGCCAGCGCTCCCTGCATGGACAAATCCGCTTGCAGATGGCCTGCCGCGGCGTGACACTGGTTTTACTTTACTGTCAGGAGGCCATATGGTTACCCAGCATAGCGAGCGCAAGATCAATACCGATGAAAAGGTCAAGAATGACGGCGTCGACCGCCTGCCGCACGAACGCGATGAATCGCCCGATGCGCAAAACGTGCGCCCGCGCAAGATCATGCAGCAGGCGGCCAGCGACCTGGAACAGGGCCTGGTCGATACGGACCGGCGCGCCCAGCCCGGCGTGGAAAAGGTCAAACCGGCTGCACCGCAGCAAGCGCGTCCCGACCCGCAGCTGGAACCAAAGAAGGCGCGCTGACTCCAACTGTCACGCACTGCTGCTCTGGAGTACGCCATGCACCGTTACGTCTGTTCATTCCTGCTGGCCGCTGCCTGTGGCGCATCTGTCGCCCACGCCCAGGCACCCGCCATGCCCGTGGGCTTTGGCTCGCAGCCCGCCCTGCCCGCGCCGGACAAGCAACTGATTCCCACCGTCAACGTGGCGCCCGTGCAGCGCTGGACGGCAGATCAACGCCCCGTGGCCGCGGCCGGCCTGGCCATCCACGCGTATGCGCGCGACCTCGACCATCCGCGCTGGCTGTACGTGCTGCCGAATGGCGACGTGCTGGTGGCGGAAACGAATGCGCCGCCGAAGCCGGACGATAACAAAGGCATCAAGGGCGCCATCATGCAGATGCAGATGAAAAAAGCGGGCGCCGCCACGCCCAGCGCCAACCGCATCACCCTGCTGCGCGGCATCGATGCGAACGGCGTGGCGCAGACGCGCAGCGTCTTCCTGCAAGGACTGAATTCGCCATTTGGCATGGCCCTGGTGGGTAACGATCTGTACATCGCGAATGCCGATGCGCTGCTGCGTTTCCCATACAAAACTGGACAGACGGCCATCACGGCGCCGGGCGCCAAGGTGATCGATTTGCCGGGCGGGCCCATCAATCACCACTGGACCAAGAACGTCGTCGCGAGCGCCGACGGCAAGTTTTTATATGTCTCCGTCGGTTCCAACAGCAATGTGGGCGAGAACGGCATGGCGGCCGAAGATGGCCGCGCCGCCATCTGGCAAGTCACGCGCGCGACGGGCAAGGCACGCGTGTATGCAACGGGTTTGCGCAACCCTGTCGGCCTGGCCTGGCAACCCAAGACGGGCGCCCTCTGGACGGCCGTCAATGAACGCGACGAGCTGGGCAACGACCTGGTGCCCGACTACATGACGTCCGTCAAGGACGGCGCCTTCTATGGCTGGCCCTACAGTTATTTCGGCCAGCACGTCGATGCGCGGGTCCAGCCGCCGCGCCCCGAACTGGTGGCCACCGCCATCGCGCCCGACTACGCGCTCGGTGCGCACACGGCCTCGCTGGGCCTGGCGTTTTATGACGGCGTCTTGCTGCCCGAACGCTATCGGGGCGGCGCCTTCGTCGGCCAGCACGGTTCATGGAACCGCAAGCCCTTCAGCGGCTATAAAGTCATTTATGTACCCTTCGCCAATGGCGTGCCCAGCGGGCCGCCACACGACGTCGTCAGCGGCTTCCTGGACGGGAACGGCAAGGCGCAAGGGCGCCCCGTCGGCGTGGCCGTCGACAAGGCGGGCGCGCTGCTGGTGGCGGACGACGTGGGCAATGTCATCTGGCGTGTGACGCCGGCGCCGTGAGTGACGAAGCCCTGCACGTGCTCCCCCGGCATGCGCCCCCTGTGTGACGCAACGAACGGAAGGGCAAAGGAGGCTCGCGCATGATGGATGCTCGAACCACGCAAGGAGTACATCATGAAAAAAACAGGATCAGCCGTCTGGAGTGGCGGCCTTAAAGATGGCAAAGGGTTTATTTCCACCCAAAGCGGTGCGCTCGACAATGTAGCCTATGGTTTTAATACGCGCTTCGAAGACGGTCCCGGCAGCAATCCGGAAGAACTGATCGGCGCGGCCCATGCGGCCTGCTTCACCATGGCCCTGTCCGGCCAGCTGGGAGAGGCGGGCCTGCGCGCCACGGCCCTGAAAACAACGGCCGACGTCAGCCTGGAAAAAATCGATGGCAGCTATGCCATCACGGCCGTGCACCTGACCCTGGTGGCCACCATTCCCGGCGCCACCGACGAAGCGTTCCAGGACGCGGCCCTGCGCGCCAAGCTCGGTTGCCCAGTATCGAAGTTGCTGGCGACGGAAATCACCCTGGACGCCCATCTGGAGTAACGCCGGCATGCCGTCCGCTGCTGTTCCATCACCGGGCGGCAGGGGCGGTCTCGGCAAGAAAGCCGTAAAACGCATAAAATCCTGCCATTCCCCTATCATCATCAAGGATTTACGATGCGTATTTTGCACACCATGTTACGGGTCGGCGACCTGCAGCGCTCCATCGATTTTTACACCAAGGTCCTGGGCATGACGCTGCTGCGCACCAGTGACAATCCGGAATACCAGTACACGCTGGCCTTCGTCGGCTATGGTTCGAACCCCGACCACGCGGAACTGGAACTGACGTATAACTATGGCACCACCAGCTACGAGTTGGGCACGGCGTACGGCCACATCGCCATCTCGGCCGACGACATCGTCGCCGCCTGCGACGCGGCACGCGCGAATGGCGGCAACGTCACGCGCGAACCGGGTCCCGTCAAAGGCGGCAACACGGTCATCGCCTTCATCACCGATCCGGATGGCTACAAGATCGAATTGATCGAACGCAAGTTCGACGGCCAGGGCGGCGGCTTGTAATACCTCAGCCTGGCTCGACGGCCTGGGCAATGGCCGCGCGCAGCCAGGCAATGCCCGCATCGCCATCCGTACGGCGGTGCCGTATCGTTTCAAACGCAAACGGCGCGATGGCAAACGGCGCAGCATACAGCGCCAGCCCTTGCGCCACGCTTCCCTGCAAGGCCCGCTGCGCCACCGTCAGGATCAAGTCCGTCCCCCGCACGACATCCGGTGCGACCGTCCAGTACGGCACACGCACGGCGATGCGGCGCGCCTTGCCCAGCTGGGCCAGGGCCGCGTCGACTTCGGCCGCCATGCCGCCTTCGCTGGACGCCACCAGCACGTGCGGGCGCGCCAGATAGGTTTCCAGGCTCAGCATTTCACCGTCCGCCAGGCTAGCCGGATCCAGCGCGCACACGAACGTTTCCTCGAATAAAGTTCCACGGTGTAACTGCTCGGGCAATTGCGGGAACACGCCCAGCGCCAGATCGATCTCGCCATCCTGCACGCCAGCGATTACGGCCGGTCGGCTGGCATAGCTGATGGCCAGGTCGATACCGGGCGCTTCCACGCGCAGACGCCGCAGCAAAGCGGGCAAGATCAAGGCCGCGCCGTAATCCGACATGGCCAGGCGAAACACGCGCTGCGCCTTGGCCGCCTCGAAGACGGCGCCACCGAGCACGGAGCGCACGCTTTGCAAGGCTTCGGCCAGCGGCCGCGCCAATTCCAGGGCGCGCGCCGTTGGCTGGAAGCCGCCCTTGCCGCGCAGCAGCAGCGGGTCGCCGAGCAAGTGGCGCAAGCGGGCCAGCGCATGGCTGACGGCAGGCTGGCTCATGTGCAAGCGCTCGGCCGCGCGCGACAAATGGCGCTCGCTGAGCAGCGCGTCCAGGATCACCAGCAAGTTCAAATCGACGGCGCGCAGATTATTCATTTGGTGCATGATTGACTGACAAAGTACGAATTGGATTTAATCATGACAGCATAATACGATGGTCCCATCAACTCAACTGTGGGAGTGTCACCATGCATGGATGGATTACCGTATTTGCCCCGCTGGCCATGCTGGCCGGCGCCGTCGTCCCCTTCCAGGCGGGCGCGAATGCCGCACTGGGCCGCAACCTGGGCCACCCGTTGTGGGCCACCCTCGCTTCGCTGGCCGTCAGCGCCGTGCTCGCCTCGCTCGTGATGCTCGTCTGGCGGGTACCGGCGCCCGATGTCGCTCTCGCCATGCGGGGACCGGGCTGGTCCTGGCTGGGCGGCGCGGCCGGCGTGTTTTACATTACGGCCGCGCTGATGCTGGCCCCGCGCATGGGGTCCGGCCCCTTCATGGCCGCCGTCATCGGAGGACAGATGCTGGCCGCGCTGGCCATCGACCGCTACGGCTTGCTGGGCTTTGCCGTCAAACATATTTCTCCGCTGCACTGGGCCGGTGCGGGGCTGGTGGTGGCCGGTGTCGTGCTGACCCAATTCGCCAACAGCCGCGCCGTGTAACACCACTTCAAGACGAAAAAAAACCAGCGCCGTTGCCGGGGCTGGTTTTCATTCAGAGCAAGACCGCGCTTACTTGTCGAGCAAGGCGTTGACGGGCATCAAGTCCGTTTCCTTCAGGGTACCGGCCGCCGCCTTCAGGCGCAAGCCGTTCATGATGGTGTCGTAGCGGGCTTTCGACAGGTCTTTTTGCGTGGAGAACAATTGTTTCTGCGCATTCAAGACGTCGATATTGATGCGCACGCCCACTTGATAGCCGAGCTGGTTCGACTCCAGCGCCGACTTGCTCGACACTTCCGCCGCTTCCAGCGCCTTGACTTGCGCCAGGCCGCTGTTGACGCCGAGGAAAGCCTGGCGCGCGCCTTGCGAGGCCGTGCGGCGTGCCGTTTCCAGGTCGTTGCGGGCCTTGTTTTCCAGCGCGATCGATTCACGCACCTTGCTGGTGACGGCAAAGCCGCTGAAGATCGGGATGCTCCACTGCACGCCGATGGCGTTATTGTTGTTGCCGTTGCCATTGCCGCCACCGGAACTGTAGCTATGGCCCGTGTTGGCGATCAGGTCCAGGGTCGGGTAGTGGCCGGCGCGGTTGCGGCCGATGTCGCGCTTGGCCGATTCCACATTGAACTGGGCCGTGACGACGCCGTAGTTCTGCTCTTCGGCGGATGATACCCACGGCTCGACGGCAGCCGGTTCCGGCGCGCTGATGACGACGCCCGTGCGCATCGGCGCCAGCGACGTTGGCGCTTCGCCGATGATGGTTTGCAAGGCGCTGCGCTTGTTGGCCAGGTCATTGATGGCGGCAAATTCCTGCGCCACCACCAAGTCATACGCCGCTTGCGCTTCGTGCGTGTCGGTAATCGTTTGCGTGCCCACTTCGAAGTTGCGCTTGGCCGATGCCAGCTGCTCCGTCGTGGCGACCTTTTGCGCCTGCGTGGCGCCCAGGTTGTCCTGCGCGCTCAGCACGTCGAAATACGCCTGCGCCACGCGGGTGATCAAGTCTTGCTGTACTTGCGCAAATTGCGCTTCCGCAATCGCTTGCGCCAGCTTGCTTTGCTGATAGGTTTCCCAACGGTCCCAACGGAACAGCGGCTGCGCCAGGGTCAGGTTGTAGCTATTCGTGCGCACGTTGACGGATGGCGAAGTGATCTTGTTGCCGCCATTGTTCTGGACGATTTGCTCCTGATTGCCGCGCGTATTGCTGCCCGAGGCGGAGATTTGCGGCAGCAAGCCTGCCAGCCCCTGCGGAACCCGCTCCATCCCGGCCGACAGGGCCGCGCGCGCGCTCGCATACTGCGCGTCATTGGCCAGCGCCTGCTGGTACACCTGGATGAGATCGGCCGCCTGCGCTTGCAGCGAGCATGTCATCGAGACAAAGGCGCTGGTCATCAGCACGGCGATAAGGGGTTTCCGCATTGCATTTCTCCGTTGGAGTCGTCAAAAGTTGATGGAATCAAAAATCTGCTACCGCTTGCCTTGCGCCCGCCGGATCAGCGGGGTACAGGCCTCCGCAGGCATGCGGGAAAACATGCCTGGGTGCATCTACTGCAAATAACTTAGTATGTAGGCATCGCGCTGTCGACTTGCAGCGCCCAGGCATGCACGCCGCCCGTCAAATTACTGATCTTGCCAAAACCATTGCGCTCCAGGAAGGCCGCCACTTGCATGCTGCGCATGCCGTGATGGCAGATGCAGACGATCTCGGCGTCTTCATCGAGGTCATCGATGCGCGCAGGAATCGAATTCATCTGCATCAGCGTGGCCCCGTCGAGGTGGCACAGGTCGAACTCCCACTGTTCCCGCACATCCAGCAACAGCGGACGCGGGCGGGAAGGGTCAGCCAGCCAGGCGGCCAGCTGCGGTGCACTCAAATGCTCCATCGAATCGGTCGCCTCAGAACTGGAAATGCGACGGTGCCACGGCTTGCAGCGGCGTGACATTGGTTTCAAACAGCTTGCGCGTGTCGTAAGCCTTGTCCGAGCTGCGCGTAATCAGGTGCGCCGACATGATCGGCGCTTCGCCGATGATGGCCAGGATGCGGCCGCCGACTTTCACTTGTTGCAACAGTGCTTCCGGCAACACGGCCAGGGCACCGGACACGACGATCACGTCATACGGTGCGCCCTTGCTCCAGCCTTGCGCGCCATCGCCCAGTTCCACGGTGACGTTCGTCACGCCGTTGGCGGCCAGGGTCTGCTCGGCCAGGGTTTTCAATTGGGGAACGATTTCCACGCTCGTCACATGACGCGCCTTGTGCGCCAGCAAAGCGGCCATGTAGCCGCTACCGGTGCCGATTTCCAGCACATTTTCATGCTTTTTGACGGCTACGTCTTGCAAAATGCGCGCTTCCAACTTCGGTGTCAACATGCATTCGCCGCCGCCCAGTGGAATTTCGGTATCGACGAAGGCCAGGTTTTTATAGGCGGCCGGCACGAAATCTTCACGCTTGACCACGTTCAACAGCTCCAATACATCGATATCCAGTACGTCCCATGGACGGATCTGCTGTTCGATCATATTGAAGCGGGCTTGTTCGATATTCATCTTTGGACTCGGTAAGTGAAGTAATAATCCGCCATTTTATCGTTGAACTGGCTGAAAGCACATGTTAACCATAAAGGCGGGGAATGGAGGAAATTTGCGACGATCTGCAGATTTGAGGGGGCGAACCTTGGATAGGGGCAACTGAACGGTAGCAGAGGACACGGCGCGTCAGCTTTTCCGGGGCGCCTCCACCTGCAGACTGCGCAAGCTCATGTCGATAAAGGCATCCATATAGGCGACGGGATCGATGTTCTTGACCTCGCACGGCAGGAAAGAGTGCGTCCACATCATCAGCATGGTGACGGGCGCGCTGAGGATGGTGCTGACCAGCACGGGATCGACCTGGCGGAATTCGCCGCGCTGCATGCCCCGTTCGAGCAGGGTGGCGATCAGCGCATTGCCGCGCGCGACCACCTCTTCGTTGTAAAACTGCGCCAGTTCCGGGAAATTGTTCGCTTCAGCCAGCATCAGCTTGGTCAAACCGGCCAGCTTGGTGGCGCCAAACTCTTCCCACCATTGCATCATCATGCTGCGCAACAACTCGGCGCTGCTGCTGTCCGAGGCGGCCATGCTGTTTTCCGCCTCGCCGATGGAATGCACGATATTGTCGCGCACCACGGCCTTGAACAGCTCTTGCTTGTTCTCAAAGTACAGGTACAGGGTGCCTTTCGACACACCGGCCCGTTTGGCCACATCCTCCAGGCGCGTCGATGCGAAGCCCCGTTCGACAAACAGGTCGAGGGCGGCGGCGAGCAATTCCTGCGGGCGGGCATCCTTGCGCCGCTCCCAGCGGGGCTTGGTATCAATCGGGGCTTGCATGTATCTTTCCAAGTAACTTACTTTTGAGTCATTAATGGTAGACCGGTCTACCGTCAAGGTCAAGCGCGGGGCATCGCCCGGCATCCCGAACACAGGCATTGTACCCTCCGTGCCGGCGTTGGCGGCACCGCCATCTGGCGCCGGACCTGCGGCGCCGGGTGAAGCAGAATGCGTTTCAGCCCCCATTTTGCGCAGTTCATCGCATTTCCCTGCAAGCCAAGGTATCGCCTTGCTATCTTCTCATCGACAGCACGGCAGCCGCGGCGCGGCAGCCGGCTTTTTTCTTGTCCTGAACTAAAACAATCATAAAGGAAACACCATGCGTACCTTGCTGGCCCTGTGCTGTGCCGTTGCCCTTGGCGGTTGCGCCATCGTCATCAACCCCAACGATGGCGAAGTGCGCTATGCCGATTCAAGCGGCAATGCCATCCAGGGCAGCGGGCAAGTGAGCCGCGAGGTGCGCCAGGTCAGCAACATCAGCGCGCTCGACATCGACAACATGAAGCGCATCGACATCAAGATCGACGTGCGCGTCGGCCCGACGGCATCGCTGGTGATCGAAGCGGACAGCAATCTGCAACCGCTGATCCATAGCGATGTGAACGGCAATACCCTGCGCCTCTGGAGCGATACGAACATTCGCAGCAGCAATGGCATCCACGTCATCTATACGACGCCGCAATTGAAGAAGATCAATATTTCCGGCTCGGGCCGCCTAGTGGTCAGTGGCCTCAATGGCGATGATTTCAGCCTGGAGCAGCGCGGTTCGATGAAGAGCGAACTGTCGGGCACGGTGGGCCGCTTCGGCGTGACCAACGGTGGCTCGGGCAGCATCAACGCGGCGGCCCTTGCCAGCGGCAATACGGACGCGGCGCAAAACGGCTCGGGCAGCATCCAGCTGGGCAGCGTGCGCGGCGAGCGCATCAACGTGGCCGTCAACGGCTCGGGCAGCATCAGCGCCAGCGGCGCCGTGCAGCGCCTCGACGCCAACGTGAATGGCTCGGGCGACGTCAACCTGGCGGCCCTGCGCAGCGACGTTGCCTATCTGGCGAGCAACGGTTCCGGCGACATCGACGTCACCGTCCAGAGTGAAGTCAACGCCCGCGCCAGCGGTTCCGGTCGCATCACCGTGCATGGCGATCCGGCCCGCCGCACGTTGTCGGGCAAGCGCGTCAGCATCGTGCGCTAAGCACGCCCTGGCGACGCATGGGAGCCGGCTTGCTATACTGTCGGCTCCTCACCCGCCCGTCTGAAATCCCATGTCACCATCCGCCACCCTGGCATGCCGTCCCTCGTGCGGCGCCTGCTGCACCGCACCGTCCATCACCAGCCCGATTCCCGGCATGCCGGATGGAAAACCTGCGGGCGTGCGCTGCGTGCAGCTGGCCGACGACAACCGTTGCAAGATCTTTGGCCAGCCGCAGCGGCCCGCGTTTTGCGGCGGCTTGCAGCCATCGGCAGAGATGTGCGGCGACAGCCGCGAACACGCGGTGCACTGGCTGGCCGAGCTGGAACGGCTGACGGCGCCCTGAGCGGCGCGACGAACGGCGTCCCTGCCTGCCCCGTGCTCAGCGCGCGTCCTCCGCTTCCTCGGCGTCGCGCTGGCGCTTGTATTCCAGCAATGTGGCAATCCCGAAATAGATTAACAGCAGGAACACGGAATCGCGTGCATCGCTCCAGCCCAGCGTGCCATTGCGCAAGTAATGCAGCGCGTTCAACACGATCATCATGCCCAGGATCAACCATCCACTGCGGCGCAGGGCGCGGCCTGGCAAGCTTGCCTTGAAAGAAGTAACTGAAAACATGGCTTCCCTTATTTCATTCCATTTTTTACAACACTAACAGAGTTTATATTTTTTCGGCCATATTTGACGGAAGCGTAGCGTACGCTTGACTCCATCTGCACGTTTGCGTATATTCATGCACATTCCTGCACGTTTCAAACATATACCGATGTCCGCCACCCTGCTCCTTAAACAACGCCACGCGTTGATCCAGCAACAATTGCATGCCGATGGACGCGTGCTGGCGCTCGATCTGGCGCGCCAGCTCGACGTGTCCGAAGATACAATACGGCGCGACCTGCGCGAGATGGCGGCGGCCGGCCTGTGCCAGCGCGTGTATGGCGGCGCCCTGCCGCTGGCGCCCGACGGTGGCACCTTGACGCAGCGCAAGCAGGAAGCGCCGGAACGCAAGGCGCGCCTGGCGCAGGCGGCCGTGTCACTCGTGCGCGCGGGCCAGGTGCTGTTTTTTGATGCGGGTTCGACCAACCTGGCCATCGCCAGCGCCTTGCCAGAGTTGGCGCTCACTGTCATCACCAACGCACCAGCCATTGCCATGGCGCTCATGGAACGCCCGGAAATCGAGCTGATCATGGCTGGCGGCCGGGTCGACCGCCGCGCCGGCGCCAGCCTGGGTCCGCAAGCCTTGCGCACCGTCGAGCGCATGCATCCCGACCTGTGTTTCCTCGGCGCTTGCGGCGCCGACGCGGACGCGGGCGTGACGGCCTTTAATTATGACGAGGCCGAATTCAAGCGCAGCATCGCCGGCGCCAGCAAGGCGGTGGTGGTGGCCGTCACCAGCGACAAGCTGGGCACGGCCGCACCATTCGGCGTGCTGGCCACGGGCTTGCTGCAGCACCTGGTGCTGGAAGCCGATGCCGACGCTGTCCACATCGCCGCCTTTGAACGGCTGGGCGTGCAAGTGCTGCGCGCCCGCGCCTGATTTTATCCACCCCGACCTTTGAAAAGTTCCCCCATGCATCTCACCGGCACCCTGCAACAACGCGCCACGCGCCTGGTCTTCTTCGCCGCCGGCCTCGGCATGGCCGCCTGGGCACCGCTGGTTCCCTACGCCAAGTCGCGCCTGGGCCTCGATGAAGCCACTCTCGGTATTTTGCTGCTGTGCCTGGGCGCCGGCTCGCTGTGCGCGATGCCGTTTACGGGCATGCTCACGGCACGCTTCGGCTGCCGCAAGGTCATCGCCGGCGCCGGCCTGCTGCTGACCGCCATCCTGCCCGGCCTGGCGCTGGCCGCCACGCCGCTGCAACTGGGCCTGGTGCTGCTGGTGTTTGGCGCGGCCATGGGCACCTTCGACGTGGCCATCAATATCCAGGCCGTGATCATCGAAAAAGCCAACGGCGGCGCCATGATGTCGGGCTTTCACGCCCTGTTCAGCGTGGGCGGCTTCGCCGGCGCGGCCTGCATGGCCCTGCTGCTGTGGCTGGGCCTGACGCCGGCCTGGTCCTGCGTGGTGGTGATGCTGCTGCTGTGCGGCGTGCTGGGCGCGGCGCAAGGCCATCTGCTGCCGACGGCGTCCGCTTCCGGCGAAAAGACGCCGCTGTTCGTCATGCCGCATGGCGCCGTCATTTTCATCGGCTTGCTGTGCTTTATCGTCTTCCTGGCCGAAGGCGCCATCCTCGACTGGAGCGCCCTGTTCCTCACCACCACGCGCGGCGTCGAAGAAGCCAAGGGCGGCCTCGGCTACGCGGCCTTCGCCATCGCCATGACGGTCGGTCGATTTACGGGCGACAAGGTGGTCAGCCGCTTTGGCGGCAAGCGGGTGCTTACTTTTGGCGGCCTGTGCGCAGCGGCAGGCTTCTTCCTGGCCGTCATGGCGCCGCACGCCAGCCTGGCCATGGCGGGCTTCGTGCTGATCGGCCTGGGCGCGGCGAACATCGTGCCCATCCTGTTTACGGCGGCGGGCAATCAGCATGCCATGCCAGCCAGCCTTGCCGTGGCAGCCATCACCACCATCGGCTATGCGGGCATCCTGGCCGGTCCGGCCGTGATCGGCTTCATCGCCCACGCCACCAGCCTGAATATCGCTTTCGCCATGCTGGGCGCCGCCCTGCTGCTGGTGGCGGCCAGCGCGCGCCTGGTGGCGCCGGAAAAACAGGCTTCCTGAGCCTCCCCTCGCCTGGCGGACGGCGCTAAAAAAGCGCCGCCCAACTGCGCCCAAATAAGGTCCGCGGGCCTGCGGCATGGTAAGCTTCGACCCCGCGCACATTGCGGGCGCCGCACACTCACCCCATCCTGCCACTTATACCCGTTTATACCTATGGATCTCATTCTTGCGTTAAAAGCCATCATCATGGGGCTGGTCGAAGGTTTTACCGAATTCTTGCCGATTTCGTCCACGGGTCACCTGATCCTGGCCGGCAGCCTGCTCGACTTTACCAAGGATGTCTCGAAAGAGGTCATGGATGTCTTCGAGATCGCCATCCAGGCCGGCGCCATCCTGGCCGTGTGCTGGGAATACCGCCAGCGCATCGGCAGCGTGCTGACCACCTTCGGCAGCGAAGCCAAATCGCGCAAGTTCGTGCTGAACGTGGCCATCGCCTTCCTGCCCCTGGCCATCATCGGCCTGGCCATCGGCAAGATGATCAAGCATGCGCTGTTCAAGCCAGTACCGGTGGCCATGGCCTTCATCATTGGCGGCATCGTGATCTTGCTGGTGGAGCGCCGCGCGCGCACCAATCCCGTCACCGTGCGCGTCAACTCGGTCGATGAAATGACGCCGTTCGACGCCCTGAAAGTGGGCTGCGCGCAGGCGTTCGCGCTGATCCCCGGCACCAGCCGCTCCGGCTCGACCATCATCGGCGGCATGCTGCTGGGCCTGTCGCGCAAGACGGCCACCGAATTCTCGTTCTTCCTGGCCATCCCAACCCTGCTGGCGGCCACCTTCTACTCGCTGTACAAAGCGCGCGACATCCTGTCGGCCACCGACGTGCCCCTGTTTGGCCTGGGCACCGTGTCTGCCTTCATCTCCGCCTTCCTGTGCGTGCGCTGGCTGCTGCGCTATATCAGTTCGCACGACTTCACGTTTTTTGCCTGGTACCGCATTGTGTTCGGCTTGCTGGTGTTGGCCAGCGCCCACTACGGCTGGGTTGTTTGGGCAGAATAAGGCACTATGAATCAAGATCTTAACCAGCGCGCGCTGCACCTGCTGCAAACCGTTTTCGGCTACCCGGCCTTCCGCGGCCAGCAAGCCGACATCGTCGACCACGTCAGCCATGGCGGCGACGCGCTGGTACTGATGCCCACGGGCGGCGGCAAGTCGCTGTGCTATCAGATTCCCGCGCTGCTGCGCGACGGTGTCGGCGTCGTCGTCTCGCCGCTGATCGCGCTGATGCAGGACCAGGTGGACGCTTTGGCCGAAGTCGGCGTGCGCGCCGCCTTCCTCAATTCCACGCAAACCTACGAAGAAGCGAGCCGCATCGAACGCCTGGTGCGCACGGGCGGCATCGACGTCGTCTACGTGGCGCCCGAGCGCCTGATGACGCAGCGCTGCCTGGACCTGTTCCAGGCCTCGAAAATCTCCCTGTTCGCCATCGACGAGGCGCACTGCGTGGCCCAGTGGGGTCACGACTTCCGTCCCGAATACATCAAGCTGTCGGTGCTGCACGAGCAGTTCCCGGACGTGCCGCGCATCGCGCTCACGGCCACGGCCGACCCGCAGACGCGCGCCGAAATCGCCCTGCGTTTGCAGCTGGAAGACGCGCGCCAGTTCGTCTCGTCCTTCGACCGCCCGAACATCCGCTACCAGATCGTGGAAAAGGCGAATGGCCGCAAGCAGCTGCTCGACTTCATCAACACGGAACACACGGGCGACTGCGGCATCGTCTACTGCCTGTCACGCAAAAAGGTCGAAGAGACGGCGGAATTTCTGAACCAGAGCGGCATCCGCGCCCTGCCGTATCACGCCGGCATGGAGTACGCCAAGCGCAGCGCCAACCAGGCGCGCTTCCTGCGCGAAGAAAACATCGTCATGGTCGCCACCATCGCCTTCGGCATGGGTATCGACAAGCCCGACGTGCGCTTCGTCGCGCATCTGGATCTGCCGAAAAGTATCGAGGGCTATTACCAGGAAACGGGGCGCGCGGGCCGCGACGGCATGGCCGCCAACGCCTGGATGGCGTACGGCTTGCAGGACGTGGTGCTGCAGCGGCGCATGATCGACGAATCGGAAGCGGACGACACTTTCAAGCGCGTGCTGGGCGTGAAACTCGACGCCATGCTTGGCCTGTGCGAAACGCTCAGCTGCCGCCGCATGCGCCTCCTCGAATACTTCGGTGAACCGGCTTCGCCGTGCGGCAATTGCGATACCTGTTTAGTGCCACCCGTGTCCTTCGACGGCACCGTGCCCGTGCAAAAACTGCTGTCGGCCATCTACCGCGTCGACCAGCGCTTCGCCGGCGGCCACGTGATCGACGTGCTGCGCGGCGTGGAATCGGAACGCATCAAGACCTGGCACCACGATTCCTTGTCGGTGTTTGGCATCGGCTCGGACCTGGGCGAAGCGGAATGGAAATCGATTTTGCGCCAGGCCATCGCGCTGGGCCTCGTCTCGGTCGACCATGAACAATACAGCTCGCTGAAACTGACGGACGCTTCGCGCCCCGTGCTCAAGGGCGGCCAGAAAGTGCAGCTGCGCCAGTACCAGAAACCGGTGAAAACCAGCAAGCGCAGCACCAGCGTGGCGAAGGGCTATGTCGAGACGGATCTGTCCACCAGCGAACAGGCGATCTTCGACAAGCTGCGCTGGTGGCGCGTGGAGACGGCGCGCACGCACAACGTGCCGGCGTACGTGATTTTTGTCGACGCCACCCTGCGCGAAATCGCCAAGGCCAAGCCTACTTCGCTCGAGCAGATGCGCGGCGTGAGCGGCGTGGGCGAGAAAAAACTGGCCTCGTACGGCGACGAAATCGTCGCCATGATTCTGGAGATGATTTGATGGAAGATTTGATGGAAGCGCTCTCGCCGGACCTGATTTACCAGGCCGTGAAAATCCTCGGCGCCCAGCCTGACGCCGAAGATGCGGTGGAAGCACAAGTACGCGCCCTGGTGCAGGACGACCTCACCGTGCGCCGCCTGGCCGACGTGGTGCCGGAAGCCTTCGGCCTGGTGCTGGCGTCGCACCTTCCCGGCGCCGAAAACATGACCTTGCCCGATACGTTCTGCGCGCAGGACGACGACGGCGAATGGGTGGAGTTTCCCCTGCGCCGCGAACCGATCTTTGTCGTCGCCGCGGACATCGCCCAGCACACTTTCCACAACGGCCCGCGCGCGCTGATACAAAACCTGGCCGACCGCAGCTCCCTGCTGGCGGCCATCAACAAGGCCCTGAACGCGGGCGGCTCGCTCGATGGCACGACCCTGGGCCCGCCGTCTTTCTTCGGCCTGCCAGCCGCGCTGTACCAGCCGGCGGCATCGCCCGAGACGCCCTGAGCACTTCACCTTGCCCCTGCCCTTGATAAGAGAACGCTGCCGCGATGGAAACCAAATGGCTGGAAGACTTCATCTCGCTCGCTGAAACGCATAATTTCAGCCGTTCCGCGGCCCTGCGCCACGTCACCCAGCCAGCCTTCTCGCGGCGCATCCAGTCGCTGGAAAACTGGCTCGGCATCGACCTGGTCGACCGCACGTCCTACCCGACGCGCTTGACGCCGGCCGGCGCCGTGTTCTACGAACAGGCGCTGGAAATGCTGGGGCAAATCAATGGCGTGCGCGCGCTGTTGCGCGGCAAGCGCGCCGCCACGCAAACGAGCGTCGATTTCGCCGTGCCGCATACCCTGTCTCTGACCTTCATGCCGAAGTGGCTGACGGCGCTGGAAGAAGGTTTTGCGCCGATCAACAGCCGCCTGATGGCGCTGAACGTGCACGACGCCGTGCTGCAGCTGGTCGACGGCGGCTGCGATTTGCTGCTGTGCTACCACCATCCGCGCCAGCCGGTGCAGCTGGACCCGGGCCGCTACGACATGCTGGTGATGGGCCGCGAAACCCTGCGCGCGTATGCGCGCTGCGGCCAGGACAAGGTGCCGGACTTCGTCCTGCCCGGCAGCGCCAAGGAGCCGCTGCCCTTCCTTTCCTACACCAGCAATGCCTACCTGGGACGCATGGTGGAACTGCTTCTGGCCGACGCCAAGGCACCGCTGTTCCTGGAAACCTGCTACGAAACGGACATGGCCGAAGGCCTCAAAATGATGGCGCTGGAGGGACGCGGCATCGCCTTCCTGCCCGAATCGGCCGTCATGCGCGACGTCAAATACAAGCATCTGGCACGCGCCGACGGCGGCGCGCCCGGCTGGGAAATCGAGCTGGAAATCCGTTTATATCGCGAGCGCCCATCGAGCCTGCGCCCTGGCAAGCAGATCGTCGAAAGCCTGTGGCAGTACCTGGTGCAGGCGCAGGAAGGCAAAGCGCGCATGGGCAAGCGCCGCAAGCGCGCAGCCGAGGCTACCCGATCCTGACTGGCAATCCTGGCAATACAACTATGCAATAAATGCATAACCGGATGCGCACAAAGCATTGGCCGGGGCATGAGGCTATCGCCTACGATGCGGTTCCGCTGCGCGCAGCTGCATCTCGGCTGTGCCTCTAACGTATTCGTATTGTCCAGGAGCTTATCAAGCATGACCAGCAAGCACGCACTTCCTTCCTACCTGAATCCTGAAGACCTGGGCCCATGGGGCGTCTACCTCGAGCAGATCGACCGCGTTACGCCGTACCTGGGCAACCTGTCGCGCTGGGTGGAAACGCTGAAGCGTCCAAAGCGCATCCTGACGGTCGACGTGCCTATCGAGCGCGATGACGGCACCATTGCCCACTACGAAGGCTACCGCGTGCAGCACAATCTGTCGCGCGGCCCGGGCAAAGGCGGCGTGCGCTTCCACCAGGACGTGACCCTGTCGGAAGTGATGGCCCTGTCGGCCTGGATGACGGTCAAGAATGCAGCGGTCAACGTGCCATACGGCGGCGCCAAGGGCGGTATCCGTGTCGATCCGAAGACCCTGTCGCGCAACGAACTGCAACGTCTGACCCGCCGCTATACGAGCGAGATCAGCATGATCATCGGACCGAACAAGGATATCCCGGCGCCGGACGTCAACACGAATGAACAAGTCATGGCGTGGATGATGGACAGCTACGCCATGATCGGCGGCAATATGTCGACCGGCGTGGTGACGGGTAAACCAATCTCGCTGGGCGGCAGCCTGGGCCGCCGCGATGCGACGGGCCGCGGCGTCTTCGTCGTCGGTTGCGATGCGGCCGCCAAGGTCGGCATGTCGCTCGAAGGCGCGAAAGTCATCGTGCAAGGTTTCGGCAACGTGGGCGGCGTCGCTGCCCGCATGTTCGCTGAAGCCGGCTCGAAAGTGGTCGCGGTACAAGACCACAAGACCACCGTCGTGCATGCCGGCGGCCTGAACATCCCGCAATTGCTGGCACACGTGGCCGAAGTGGGCAGCGTCGAAGGCTTCCCGGGCGCCGAGGCATTCGTGCCACGCGAAGATTTCTGGGGCATCGATTGCGACATCCTGATCCCGGCCGCGCTGGAACAGCAGATCACGGCTGAACGCGCACAAGTCATCCGCGCCAAGATCATCCTGGAAGGCGCCAACGGCCCGACCCTGCCGGCAGCGGACGACATCCTGACCGACCGCGGCGTGCTGATCGTGCCGGACGTGCTGGCCAACGCCGGCGGCGTGACCGTCAGCTACTTCGAGTGGGCGCAGAACTTCTCGAGCTTCTTCTGGACGGAAGAAGAAATCAACAGCCGCCTGACCCGCATCATGCGCGAAGCGTTCGACTCGGTATGGCAAGTGTCGCAGGAGAAGAAAGTGTCGATGCGTACCGCGACCTTCATCCTGGCATGCACACGCGTGCTGCAAGCTCGCGAAGTGCGCGGCTTGTATCCATAATGGCTGCCTGAGAAAATGCCTGGGGGCGTTGTTGCTTCGCCTCGCCGTACTAGCGTACTGTCTTCGGCTTTGCGCCTAGCCCCAGACATTTTTCAGGCGCCATTGGTTTGCTGGCGCTCTAAAAAAAATCCCGCCACACTTGCGTGTGAGCGGGATTTTTTATGGGTGCTCGATTTGCGTCAAGCTGCGTAGCCTTGCGGATTCTGGTGCTGCCAGCGCCAGTGGTCACGGCACATGTCGTCGATGTTTTTCTGTGCTTGCCAGCCCAGCAATTCCTTTGCCTTGTCGGCCGAGGCGTAGCAGCTGGCGATGTCGCCGGGGCGGCGCGGCACGATGTCGTACGGCACCTTGCGGCCGCTGGCCGCTTCGAAGGCGCGTACGGTGTCGAGCACGCTGTAGCCGTGGCCCGTGCCCAGGTTGACGGTGAAGCCGCCCTCGGTGGCAAACAGGCGGTTCAACGCGGCCACATGACCCAGCGCCAGGTCGACCACGTGGATGTAGTCGCGCACCCCCGTGCCATCCGGCGTAGCGTAGTCATCGCCGAAGACGGCCAGGCGTTCGCGGCGACCCACGGCCACCTGGGCGATGAAGGGCATCAGGTTGTTCGGGATGCCCGCCGGATCTTCGCCGATCAAGCCGCTGGCATGCGCGCCGACGGGATTAAAGTAGCGCAGCACGCCGACTTGCCATTGCGCATCGGCATGCACGAGATCGGCCAGTATCTGCTCGACCATCAGCTTCGAGCGTCCATACGGGTTGGTCACGGACAGGCGCGACGATTCCAGGATCGGCAAGGCTTCCGGATCGCCATACACGGTGGCCGACGAGCTGAAGACAAAACGCTGCACCTTCGCCGCCGCCAGCACTTCCAGCAGCGCCACGGTACCCGACACATTGTTATCCATATACATCAGCGGCTGCACCACGGATTCCCCCACCGCCTTCAATCCCGCGAAATGGATCACGGCATCGATGGCGTGCTCGCGCAAGACGGCGGCCATGGCCACGCGGTCGCGCACGTCCGCTTCATAGAAGGGCACGCTTTTACCGGCAATGCGCTCCACGCGCGCCATCGCTTCGCGCGCGCTGTTGCACAGATTATCCACCGCAACGACATCAAAGCCGGCAGCCAGCAATTCCACACACGTATGCGAACCGATGAAACCGGATGCGCCCGTCACGAGTATTTTCTTGGACATAATATCAACCAATGCAAAAAAGATAAGACTACCGTAATTCGCCCGCCTTGCCTAGCCAGCGCACGCTAGCGCGCGCATTAAAAAAGCCTGCAGCGTCGCCGCGGCAGGCTTGTTCTCGTGCAAACGGCACAGGTGGGCAAACCGCCAGGTTATTTCTTGATGAACACCAGATCCCACACGCCATGGCCCAGCTTCAAGCCACGGTTTTCAAATTTGGTCAGCGGACGATACGCCGGTTGCGGCGCGTAGCCCTCAGCGCTATTGCGCAGTTGCGGCTCGGCACCCAGCACGTCCAGCATTTGCACCGCGTAATCTTCCCAGTCGGTGGCGCAATGCAGATAGCCGCCCGGCGCCAGGCGCTCGGTCAACTGCTTGACGAACGGCGACTGTATCAGGCGGCGCTTGTTATGGCGCGCCTTGTGCCATGGATCGGGGAAGAAAACGTGGATGCCAGCCAGCGAATTGGCGGGAATCATGTGCGTGAGCACTTCCACCGCATCGTGCTGCAGCAGGCGCAGATTCGTCAGCGACTCTTCGCCGATCAGCTTCAACAGACTGCCGACACCGGGCGTATGCACTTCGACGCCAATAAAATCCTTCTCCGGCATGGCTTTGGCGATATGCGCCGTCGTCGCGCCCATGCCGAAGCCGATTTCCAGGATGACAGGCGCCTTGCGGCCGAACACCTGCTCGAAATCCATCGATTCCTTGGCGAAAGGCAGCAGGAACTGCGGCCCAAGGGTCTCGAGCGCGCGCGCCTGCGCCACGGAAAGTCGTCCCGCGCGGGTCACGAAACTGCGGATGCGGTGTTCGGTCGGATCGTACATCATCGGCCGCGCCGGGCCGTTTGCTGGGGTATCAGAAGACATGGGAATGGAGAAATAAGTGGCTGCGCCGCATCAAGCCAGGCGCCAGCGAAAAATGGAGCGGGTGAAGGGAATCGAACCCTCGTCGTAAGCTTGGGAAGCTTCTGCTCTACCATTGAGCTACACCCGCGAAGCCTGCATTTTACGCGGGATGGCAAGGACTTGGCAAACTTGCGGGTCGCTTTCGAATTTTCCGCCAATTCTCGCGATAGTTTATAAAAAAGACAAATAAAGTCACATCGGTACGATGTCGTTTTTGTTGATATAGCACAACAATGCGGGCGGCCGGACACGATGAATAGTTTGGTATACCGCTAAAATAGAATAAATTATTGTTACCGTGAACTGTGTGGCACAGACTAGCTGGAGAAATGTTGCTACAATCGCGTGACAGTTTAGCATTCCCGCTGTTCAACCTAAAAGGATATCCCATGAAGAAAATTCTGATCGCTTCGGCAATCCTGTGCTTCGCTTCCGCACAAGCCATGGCTCAATCGGCACCAGCTCCTGCACCAGCAGCAGCTGCACCAGCTGCTGGCGCTACCGGCGCTGCCGTCGGCGGCACTGTTGCCGGCCTGAGCACGAGCGCCCTGATCGCAATCGGCGCAGCAGTTGCCGTTGTGGCTGGTGCTGCTAGCTCGGATTCGACCACCGCGCACACGCCCTCAAGCCACGCCAAGTAATCTGTCGACGCCTCTGGCTGAAACAGACAAGACCAAGCCTGCGGATTGACGTCAAACCTCGACACGCTGGCCTGGTCCCCCGAGAAGCTGGCCTTGTCATACGCAGCGCCACTTCCTCGCTAAAAGCCCTTTTTCATTTCTTGAAAACGGGCTTTTTATTTTTCTTCAATAATGCGCGCGCTGAAGCGCACCGGCCGTCAGGAACATGAAACGCCCTGACCAATCATGCATAGCCAATGAAAAACCAGCCTTTCCATAAACGCATGGGATTTGCCCTGCAAGGCTTGAGTGCCGCCTTCCGCATGGAATCGAGCTTCCGGCTGCAATGCCTTGCCGCCCTCCTGGTATTGCTTGTACTTGCCTGCTACCGGCCAGCGATGATCTGGTGGGCGTTGTTATTGCTTAACTGTGGCATGGTCCTCGCTGCGGAACTCTTCAACACCGCCCTCGAAAATTTGATTGATCACCTCCACCCGGCCCTCCATCCCAGTATCAAGATCGCCAAGGATTGCGCCGCAGGAGCCGTACTCATTCTCAGTATCAGTGCCCTATGCGTCTTTGTTGCTTTTTTGCTTGAAAACGTTGTGTGCTAAGCAGGAATACCGGGGTAGCAAACTACAATACAGGATGAGCTGAACTACCTGCCTCCCAGGCCCAATAGCGTCGGGAGAAAAGACAGAGATCGCTGTAATTCATTAGAATATTGCCCCCATTGGCAATAATTACATTTACATTGAAGCATAGATGACTATTCCCCTCCTACCGGTAATTCTTTGTGGTGGTTCCGGCACACGTTTATGGCCTCTTTCGCGCGAGGCGTTCCCAAAGCAGTTTCTGCGCTTGTCCACTCAAGGCAGCATGCTGCAACAAACGCTGCAACGCCTGGCAGATATCGACAGCGCGTCGCCAGCACTGCTGGTATGCAACGAATCCTCGCGCTTTATTGTCGCGGAGCAAGTGCGTGAGATCGGCCTGGAACATAGCCGCCTGTTACTCGAACCCATGCGCCGCAATACGGCGCCGGCGATCGCCTCGGCCGCCTTGCATGCAATGGAGAACGGCGAAGATCCGCTCCTGCTGGTGCTGCCATCGGATCACGTCATTCTGGATACCCCGGCGTTCCATCGGACCATCGCGCTGGCGCGTACTGCTGCAGAGGCAGGTAATTTGCTGACTTTCGGCATCACGCCAACGGGTCCAGAAACAGGATACGGCTATATTCGCGCCGAGGGCGCTGCAAACGGGCAAGTCCAACGCGTACTTGAATTCGTGGAAAAGCCGGCCCTGGCGCTTGCAGAACAATATATCGCCAGCGGCGACTACTTCTGGAACAGCGGCATGTTCCTGTTCCGCGCCAGCCGCTACCTGGAAGAGCTGGAACGCTTTCAGCCCGCCGTCCTGGCCGCTTGCCGCGCTGCCATCGCCGCAGCAAAGAGCGACCTCGACTTCATTCGCCTGGACAAGGATGCCTACGCCGCAAGCCCCGATATCGCCGTCGACTACGCCGTCATGGAGTGCACCAGCCATGCCTCGACCATCGCCCTCGATGCGGGCTGGAATGATATTGGCTCCTGGAAAGCCGTACTCGACGTGGCGGAAAAAGATGCCGATAGCAATAGCGCCCATGGCGATGTGCTGATTCAGGATTGCAACGATTGCCTGGTACACAGCACTAGCCGCCTGGTCACCGCCATCGGCATGCGCAATACCGTGATCGTGGAAACGGCCGATGCCGTGCTGGTCATGGATGCGGACCAGGCACAACAAACAAAAACCTTGGTTGCGCAACTGGTCGCCAGGGAGCGTCCCGAGGCCACCATGCACCGTGAAGTTTTCCGTCCGTGGGGCTCCTATGATTCCATCGGCAATGGCGAGCGCTTTCAGGTCAAGCGGATCACTGTCAAGCCTGGCGCCAAGCTGTCATTGCAAATGCATCACCACCGCGCCGAGCACTGGATCGTGGTCTCCGGCACGGCGCAGATCACCAATGGCGACAAGGAATATTTGCTGACCGAGAACCAGTCCACGTATATTCCCCTCGGCGTCGTCCATTCCCTGGCCAACCCGGGCAAGCTACCGCTGGAATTGATTGAGATTCAATCGGGTAGCTACCTTGGGGAAGACGATATTGTCCGCTTTGAAGACCGCTACGGCCGCGTTTGATAGAACATATACGTCATCACCATGCATGCGGCACCGCAAGAATTTACACTGAAGTTTATAAGGTTTAGCAAGTCATCATGAAACCAATCGAAGGCATCTTTGTACAAGAAGTGAAATGGTATTGCAGCAGCAGGGCAGAGAAATATTTTCTCACCTTTGCCGATGCCTTTGCCATGTTCATGGCATTCTGGTTTGCCGGAAAATGGACGCTCGATGCCAGCGACTTGAACAGCTTTGGCCTGGATAGCTCGCGCCTGCTCAGTTACAGTCTGCTATCCGTAGTTACTGTGGCTATCTTCAAACTGAAGGGGCATCATGCCAAACGCCGTCCTTATTCGAATGAAATCAAGGAACTCCTGAAGGTCGCCATGGTCATGGGTCTGATCGACGCTGCCCTGGTCTTCCTCGACAAGCGCGACTCCTCGCGCGAGGCACTGTTGGCCACCTGGCTGCTGGTGCCATGCTGTGTCTTGCTGCTGCGCGGCATGGTCAAATACCTGCTGATGAAAGCTGGCGGCTGGATACGCCCCATGGTCATCATCGGATGGGGTGACAATGCCTTGCAAACAGCGCGCGCCTTCGATGAGGAAGCGTTGATGGGATATCGCCTGATTGCGTTCCTGATACCGGAAGGCCAAGACCGCCTGGGACAACATTATGTGAACCGCAGCAAGCAAGTCGTGCCCTGCATTCAGCTAGGTGAAAACCCGGAACAAACGCTCAGGTTGCTGGGCGACCCGCATACGGTTGTCGCCCTGGAACAAGGCGGTATCGACACTTATCAGAGCATGATCCAGCAAGTCAGCCGTTGCGTTGCCAATATGCAAGTTGTGCCAGCCGTACGCGGGCTACCCTTGTACGGTATGGAGGTCAACCATTTCTTTGCACATGAAGTATTGCTGCTGACCATGCGCAACAACCTCGCACGGCCAGGCTTGCAACTGATTAAGCGCTGCTTTGATCTGGCGGCCTCGATCTGCGTGCTGATCGTCGGCGCCCCCATCTTGCTGTGGATCGCGGCCAAGGTCATGGCATCTGGCCGTCCCATCTTCTACGGCCACAAACGCGTGGGGCAGAATGGCAAGCATTTTCTCTGCTACAAATTCCGCACCATGGCCGTGAACGCCGACGTTTTGCTCAAGGAGTTACTGGAGCGCGATCCTGAAGCCCGTGCCGAATGGGACCGTGATTTCAAACTGAAGAACGACCCGCGCATCACCTCGATCGGCCACTTCCTGCGTCGGACCAGCCTCGATGAATTGCCGCAGCTATGGAACGTGCTGAAAGGCGAAATGAGCCTCGTCGGGCCGCGTCCCGTTGTCGATGCGGAACTGGAGCGTTACGGCCCCCAGGTAGACTATTATCTGGAAGCGAAACCCGGGGTCACAGGCCTATGGCAAGTCAGCGGCAGGAATGACGTCAGCTATGATACGCGCGTTTATCTGGATGCCTGGTATGTCAAGAACTGGTCTTTATTCAATGACATTGTAATCCTGCTTAAAACGGTTAAAGTCATTTTCAAAAAAGATGGCGCGTATTAATAACATCATCAACCCGACATGGTGGCATTTTATAAATGGGTAACTTCCCTCGCACTCAAGTCAGTCAGACGAGGGGGCATTGCGGCAATGCTCCAATAAAAGGATAACAGCATGATTTTAGTGACTGGCGGCGCCGGCTTCATCGGTTCCAATTTTGTACGCGACTGGCTGGCGCTCAACGATGAGCCCGTAGTCAATTTTGACAAACTCACCTATGCTGGCAATCTCAGCAATCTGGCAAGCCTGGAGCAAGACCCGCGGCATAACTTTGTACGCGGCGATATGTAGTGGTGTAGAACACCTATCAAAACCTACTGCGCGTCGCGATTTGCGGTCTGCGATGCTCACTGTACCTTCGTACAGTTGCGCTTCTCCACCACAACTCACATCCGCTCGCTACGGTTTTGTTAGGCGTTGTTAATGTACCCAGACACCAATTTAGGCGAGAATGCTCGCCATGGAGAGGTGTTTGATGAGCAAGCAAAGACGTACATTTTCCCCTGAGTTCAAGCAGCAGGCAGCATGCTTGGTATTGGATCAGGGATACAGCCACGTGGAGGCCAGCCGGTCGATCGGCGTCGGAGAATCGCTAATGCGCCGCTGGGTTCAGCAGCTTCAATTGGAGCGACAAGGCGTCACGCCACAGGGCAAGGCGATCACGCCGGATCAGCAGCGAATACAGGAACTAGAGGCGCGCATTGAACGTCTTGAGCGGGAGAAATCCATTTTAAAAAAGGCTACCGCGCTCTTGATGTCGGAAGGGATAGAACGTACCAGGTAATCGATCAGATTTGTGGTGACGAATCAATCGAGTTGATTTGCGCGGTGTTCGATGTCGCGCGGTCATGCCTGTATGCACATCGGGAGCGCGTGCGACACATTGATGTTGAGCGCGTGGCATTGCGTAGCCGCGTCCACGAGCTGTTCGTTGAGAGCCGAAGTTCAGCGGGGAGCCGTAGCATCATGGACATGATGCGCGAGGAAGGCACGGCCATTGGCCGCTTCAAAGTTAGAACGCCTAACAAAACCTCACCCATAGAAACAAACGGCCCCGAAGCTGGTCAAACTCACCTGACATCGTTTTTGGGAGCCGATCACATGGCCAAAGCACTTCTTCCTGATGACCTGTGGGCGCTGATCCAGCCTTTACTGCCAGTACATCAACCTTCCCCAAAGGGAGGACGCCCTCGCATTGACGACCGCGCCGCCTTGACCGGTATCCTGTTCGTCCTCAAGACAGGCTTGCCCTGGGAATATCTTCCTCGTGAATTGGGCTGTGGCAGCGGCATGAGTTGCTGGCGGCGCCTGCATGCATGGCAACAGGCTGGTGTGTGGCAACGCATCCACGAAGCCATGCTGCACCACTTGCGGGAATACGATCAGATTCAATGGGAACGCGCCAGTGTCGACTCGGCCAGCGTGCCATCCCCCCCTCGGCGGACAGCATACAGGCCCCAATCCCACCGACCGCGGCAAGCTCGGATGCAAGCACCATCTGCTCGTCGACCAACGCGGACTGCCTCTGGTGGCGAGCATATCGGGGGCTCAGGTACATGATTCCCGGATGCTGATCCCGCTGCTCGAAACTGTCCCATCCGTATCCGGGCTAGCGGGCCGGCCACGCAAACGTCCGGCCAAACTGCACGCCGACAAGGCATATGCTTCGCGTGCCCATCGGGCCTGGTTGCGCAGCCGTGGCATCGCTCCACGTATAGCCCGCTACGGCATCGAGTCGCGCGAACGCCTGGGTAAATGGCGCTGGGTGGTCGAACGCACACTCGGTTGGCTCCACCGTTTCCGCCGGTTGCGTATCCGCTACGAGCGCCGAGCCGATATCCACCAAGCATTCCTCTCGCTTGCCTGCATACTCATCTGCTGGCGATATATTCAGAGGTTTTGTTAGGTGTTCTTAGTCGTTTAATGGAGGAGTTGGGGCTGGTCTGCAAGCAACCTGGCAAGCACGCCTACAAGCAGGCCACGGTGGAGCGTGTCGACATTCCGAATCATCTCAACCGTGAGTTCACGGTGGTGGCGCCAAATCAGGTCTGGTGCGGCGATATCACCTATGTTTGGGCGCAGGGGCGATGGTATTACTTGGCTGTGGTGTTGGATCTGTTCGCTCGCCGAGCCGTGGGCTGGGCATTCTCACTACGGCCCGACGCCGACCTTGTTGTGCAAGCGCTGGAAATGGCCTACGAGCAGCGTGGTCGACCGCAGGGACTGCTGTTCCATTCGGATCAGGGCAGTCAGTACGCCAGCCGAAAATTCCGTCAGCGATTGTGGCGCTACCGGATACAGCAGAGTATGAGCCGCCGGGGAAATTGTTGGGATAACTCACCTATGGAACGACTGTTCCGTAGCTTCAAAACGGAATGGCTGCCGTCAACAGGTTACATGACGGCACAAGAAGCACAACGGGACATCAGCCATTACCTGATGCACCGGTATAACTGGATACGGCCGCATCAGTTCAACCAAGGACTGGCACCGGCCGTCGTCGAAGAAAAACTTAACATAGTGTCCGGGATGGGTTGACCACTACAATATTTGCGACACCGCCCACATCTCCCGCCTGCTGGCAGAGCACCAGCCCCGCGCCATCGTGCATTTTGCCGCAGAGAGCCATGTCGATCGTTCGATCCATAGCCCCGGCGAATTCATTTCAACCAACGTCAACGGTACCTTCAGCCTGCTCGAAGCGGCGCGCGCTTACTGGTCCGGCCTGACAGGCGAAGCCAAGGAGGGCTTCCGCTTCCTGCACGTCTCGACCGACGAGGTATATGGCACCCTGGGGCCGAATGACCCGCCATTCACGGAAACAACGCCGTATGCGCCCAACAGCCCCTACTCGGCATCGAAAGCGGCGTCCGATCATCTGGTGCGCGCCTATTTTCATACCTACGGCATGCCGGTGCTCACCACCAACTGCTCGAACAACTATGGCTCCTTCCATTTCCCGGAAAAACTCATTCCGCTCAACATCAGCAATGCCCGTGCCGGCAAAGCTTTGCCTATCTATGGCGACGGCATGCAAGTGCGCGACTGGCTGTACGTGAGCGACCATTGCTCGGCGATTCGCCGCGTCTTGGAAGCGGGACGCCTGGGCGAGGTCTACAACGTAGGCGGCTGGAATGAAATGGCCAACCTGGAAGTCGTGCACACCCTGTGCGACATCCTCGACACGCTCGATCCCAAGGTATCCGGCAGCTATCGCGAACAAATCACCTTTGTGCAGGATCGCCCTGGTCACGACCGACGCTATGCCATCGACGCGCGCAAGATCGAGCGTGAACTGGGCTGGAAACCGGCCGAAACCTTCGCCACCGGCATCCGCAAGACCGTCCAGTGGTACCTGGACAACCAGGCATGGGTACGCGACGTCCAGTCGGGCGACTACCTGAAGTGGGTAGAGAAAAACTACGCGGCACGCGATACGGCCCAGGAGCAAAAATAATGGGAACCACCATCGAACGCAAGGGCATCATCCTCGCTGGCGGCTCCGGCACGCGCCTGTACCCCGTCACCATGGCCGTATCGAAGCAGTTGCTGCCCGTATATGACAAGCCGATGATCTACTATCCGCTGACCACCCTGATGCTGGCCGGCATACGCGACATCCTGATCATTTCCACGCCACAAGATACACCGCGCTTCCAGGAATTGCTGGGAGAGGGCAGCAATTGGGGTATCAGTCTGACCTATGCTGTACAGCCCAGTCCGGATGGCCTCGCACAAGCCTTCATCATTGGCAAGGAGTTTGTCGGCGATGCACCATCGGCCCTGATTCTGGGCGACAACATTTATTACGGTAACGACTTTGAATCGCAGTTACGCGTAGCCTCCGCACGCACCAGCGGCTCTACCGTGTTCGCCTATCACGTAAACGATCCGGAACGCTATGGCGTGGTAGAGTTCGATGCGCAACGTCGCGCCATCAGCATAGAGGAAAAGCCGCTCAAGCCAAAATCGAACTACGCCGTCACCGGCTTGTATTTCTACGACAGCCAGGTGTGTGACATTGCCACCAATGTCGCTCCCTCTTCGCGAGGCGAACTGGAAATCACTGATGTTAACCGTGCCTATCTGGCACTTGGCCAGTTGAACGTCGAATTGATGGGACGTGGCATGGCATGGCTCGATACAGGCACGCATGCATCGCTGCTGGAAGCTGGACAATTCATTGCCACCATCGAAAATCGCCAAGGTTTGAAAATCGCCTGCCCTGAAGAAATTGCCTACCGCCGCGGCTATATCGACGCTGCCAAGCTCAAGGCATTGGCGCAACCCTTGAAAAAGAACGCCTATGGTCAATACCTGCTGCGCCTGCTCGAAGAAAAAATATACTAAAGGCTGCACTGCTCATTTCACATCATGCAAATTCAAAAAACCGCCATACCTGATGTCCTGATTCTCGAGCCCACCGTGTTCTGCGACGACCGGGGCTTTTTCTACGAAAGCTTCAACCAGAAGCGCTTTGCCGAACTGACCGGCGTCACACGTGACTTTGTACAGGATAACCATTCCAAGTCGGCCAAGGGCGTGTTGCGTGGCCTGCACTATCAGATCCAACAGCCGCAAGGAAAACTCGTACGCGTCACCGCCGGCGAAGTATTCGACGTTGCCGTCGACCTACGCAAGAGCTCGCCGACATTCGGCCACTGGGCAGGCGTGACCTTATCAGCGGCCAACAAACGACAAATATGGATTCCTGAAGGCTTCGCCCACGGCTTCGTGGTCACCAGCGACAACGCCGAATTCCTCTACAAAACAACCGATTACTGGGCGCCGGAGTTTGAACGTAGTCTCCTGTGGAATGACCCGGCAATCGGCATCGACTGGCCACTGGATGACGAACCGGTCTTGTCGGGCAAGGACAAACTCGGCGCATTGCTGGCCAATGCCGACGTCTTCGCCTAAACACTGCTAACCTCGCTTCCAAAATTTAGCCTCCTGAAGAATCAAAAGGCCAAGCTATACGCTATCGCAGGCCATTCCAGTGCAATCGCGGCTACCAAGGTCCATGCGAGGCTGCATCGCCGAGCGATGCCGGGTATTCGAAGTGTTGATGACATGATGCCCGGTCGTCGAGCCCATACTTTGACGTTGCGCCACAGCTCAGAACATGGGTATACCAACACATTCCCGGCCAACTTGGCCACGTCAGTGCAAGACAGCCAGCTTCAAGACCAACTGGTTCACTGCCACTGAACTGTCATAAAAATGAGTCAAATACAGCGTTTTTTTTTGCACGACTATACGGCGTTTTTGAATGTGGGTATGCTAGGCAGAATTTATGACAAGCGTGTTACAATAAATACCCAAAAAAAACATTGCCAAATATTCACATCTTTTGGTGCTTTCTGAGATACTTCCTCGCGCCAATAAAATTCCTTTTTTGCATTTCCAAATTCATGAGTTCACCTTATACACTACAAGAAGATCGATTTTTTTCTCTTCAATCTAAAAAATTCATATATTTCCGCTGTCTTTTATGGATATTGTTACCCAGCATTATCTGGAGTTTTGCATTCGGCAGGATATACATATGTATCGAGCCGCTATTTTTTCCTTACATGGAAAAACGCCTCAAGCCTTGGCTGTCTCTCTTGATAAAGACCGCCTGGTTCTTTATCTTTTTAATTTCCATCTTGGCAAATTGGAATATCCGGCCGAACGCTTATAATTTCTATTTCTTTACAGTAATGGGAAATGCTCCTACGCCTGTATTAGTTACCTGCTTTTTATTTGTGGCAGTAATGTCATTCTTCGTTTTCTCCGACATATATAGAAGAAGTTCCCTAGGATTCAGGAAATTGGCATTAATTATTGGAGTTGTTTTACTTATTTTAAAATCCACCATGTCGATTTTTGATGTGGGTCCAACATCGCTACGGAAAGCGATCATTACACCATCACCGTTTGCAATCAAGACATTGTTTTTTGATGATATCTCGAATGACAATAATTTTTTGGGAAAAACTGCCGAGCCAACATTTTTAAATCATATCAAGGGTGCAGAAAAGATGCCCAAAAAGATGGTTTTGATGGTTGTCGAGTCATGGGGAGAGAGCCATGCCTCGCTGGTGTCAGTTAAGAAGCGGTTACAGCGCGACGGTGTCAAAGTGCTTGACTCGGGTTTTACCGACTACCACGGTTCCACCATGCAGGGAGAGATCCGTGAGTTATGTTCCCAATATATAAAACTCGATTCTGGCACCAATTTTTCATCGGTTGCCGATAACTGCGTACCCGCATACATGAAAAACAAGGGGTACGAAGTTTTTGGAGTGCATGGTTATCAAAAAATGTTTTATGCACGCGATACTGTCTGGAAGCACTTGGGTATCGATAATGCATACTTTCAACCGGAAATGCGACAACTCAATACCTGCCCAGGACCATTTGCAGGTATTTGTGATGAGGATATGATTACTTTTGGCATTGACTTGATACGTCATGAAGATAAGGCATTCTTATACATGCTTTCATTATCCAGTCATGAACCTGTCGCCTCGTCCATGCTCGAAACTTCAACCCAGTACTTCCGGGATATCGATGCTATCGGCGATTCGCAAATTGTTGCGCGCAATGCTATTGGCAGCATGGCAGCCACCTTGAGCATGAGTGCTGATATGGGGTGTACTGAAGCGTATATTGTAGGTGATCACCAACCGCCATCGGCGGTCAATAGTGAACAACTCCCGGCAAATCAGGTTCCATATATGCGGATGTCCTTTCATTGCAAAGAGTAGATGTCATTAATGATCATCAGGAAGCCTGATCGATCAGTTCCACGACTTGCCGTGGCAAAAATATTATAATTTTATAATAGGATTGCAAGTTTTAAAAAAAGCAGCGGCGTCTGTCGCGCTTGTAAAAATCAAGGCCAGACCATGCACATGCTTGGTCTGGCCTTCTTTTACCCGGCGCAATCCTGAGCAGGTCGCCGTATCGCGCCAGAGGACGGCGCCACATCGCTGAGAGACGGAGCGGCTTTCATGCTGGCACACATGGCGGTCAGGCTAACGGCCAGCCCGAACTTGGTGCCAACTGGCAAGTCGATCCTGGCAACAGTCGCGCCAGCAGCGGTATAGCCGCGTCAACCAAACAGCCTGGCATGAAGACGCGCGGCACTCACAGGAAAATGGTGGCGAGCCAGCGCTGACAAATTCCACTGGATAAAGTTGACTCCATCAGTTGATTCATGGCATGAAACCGAGATTCTGTATTTCATATTCCGCAGATAAGCAAATAGAAATACGATGGATTCTCTCTCCGGCAGTAACTTTAGTCTCTCAAGTCAATAATTTCTCAGGCACTGTAAATCTTCTCTCATTGCAGCCTTCATGGGATTTTTTGACAAATTCAACAAACTCGCTTTTAAAACGGTCATTACTAAATCGTACAGCATTTTTTCTGCAGTTTTCCGCCGATATCTGTGCAGAGTTATTTTCAAATGTATTCACCGCTTCGATGACCGACTCGACTGTCTGCTGTGAAAATAACACTCCCGTAGGTGTCTCATGCGATAACGGCAAAACAGTTTCAAGCGCACCACCTTTGCCAAAGGCAATAACTGGTGTGCCACAAGCCTGAGCCTCTACCGGGGTGATACCAAAATCTTCCTCTGCAGCAAAAACAAAAGCCTTGGCATTCATCATATATTTTTTTAATACATCAAATTCCTGATAGCCCAATAATTCGACATTTTCGCCAGCCTTCAACTTTATTTTCTCGAAATCCGGACCATCACCAATGACTACAAGCCGCTTGTTCTTCATTAATGAAAAAGCGGCCACAATTAAATCAATTTTTTTGTAAGGAACCATTCTTGATGCGGTGAGATAAAATTCCTCTTTTCCGTCCTGAAACGTAAATGCATCTACATCAACTGGAGGATAAATTACAGTAGCTTGCCGGTGATATGACTTCATAATTCTTCTTGCTATGAAGTGAGAATTGGCCAAAAAATAATCAACACCATTGGATGTACGGGTATCCCACAATCTTATTTTATGCAAAATCCAGCGCGCCAATATGGATTTCAATCCCTTTGTCAACCCTGACTCTTGCAGATACTGATGCTGAAAATCCCAAGCGTATCGAATTGGAGAATGGACATAGCTGATATGTAATTGATCAGGCCCTGTCAATACACCTTTCGCCACGGCATGCGAACTGGAAATAATTAAATCGTAAGATGAAAGATCAAATTGCTCTATTGCAATTGGCATCAACGCAATATAATTTCTGTATGACTTCTTTGCCATTGGTAATTTCTGAATAAATGATGTTTTCACCTTTTTATTCATAATAAATTTTCTGCTATCGTCTGGCAAAAAATCAACCAAAGCAAACAGATCTGCATCGGGATAACACTCCAGAATTTTCTCGACGACCTTCTCTGAGCCCGCATAGTTTACAAACCACTCATGAACAATCGCAATCTTCATTATTTTTCACACCTACTTTTAACATTTTTTTCTTGCAAAACGACGCCGACCGCAATTCCATGCAAAATCATTATTGGATAAAACAATAAGAAGTTTGAATAAAACATTGAAATTGATGATACAAGAAAATACATTGCATATGGTGCACTTTGGCTATGGGCACTTTCGTTCGCCAAGATTGTGCATGATTTTTTTAATACAGAAATATAAAATACAAAGAAACCAAAGAAACCAAAGAAACCCAGCCTGAATAATATATACAAAAACATATTATCGCTAAAAGTAATTCCTTGAGAGTACAATGGAACAGAAAAAGGAATTCCCTTCAACAGGTATTCATAATTTCCAAAAAAGATATCAAGTGCCATGTGCCATTTTTCAAACCTGATATCATATGAAAAAAGATCTCCGGACAATAACAACAAGAAGAACAATGCCAAAAGAATGGCTATATTAAGGAAGTACAATTTCCCTGACAAATTGGCCGGCCTTATCCTTACAAAGATGGCAAACAAGAAAATCAGGAATAGGGACAGCATGGCGGACCTGGACTCGGAAAAGTAGAAAGCAAGAAAAACAATCAGGAATACGGTACAGTACTTTATGTCATATTTTTTTGATGTAGAGAAAATACAAAAATAGAAAACCAAAAAATATGCAAAGCTATTCGGGTTCAAGAATACAGATGATGCCCGATAATACCCATTCGAGTTTATAAAATAAAGTTCGCGGCCAGCCGTTTTCAAGTCAAGCAATGGTAAATTCAGAAAATATAATATCAACCCGAAAATGGATAAAGTCCAGGCGAGAAAAAATATTATTTTTAGAAATTTATTTTTACTCAAATTATCTATATTCAAACCAATGAATATTGATATTATCCAAAAGGAGATTCCAAGAAAAAACCCGCCATCTGGTTCATTAAGCAAGGAAAAAAATAAAAAGTTGAAGGCAAGAGCAATTACGCACAAAAAATTCTTATCTATTTCAATTGGAAAATTTTTCCTTATACTCGACAAAGCAAAAACCAGGAAAGTGAGTATCATGAAAAATACAAATATATATGATGCCGAAAATTCACTTCCTGCAATAGTGAATTTATCCAACAATGCCATAGGCATGGAAACGACACTTAATAAAAAAAAGGAAAATATAAAAAATATCAGAAATTTTCTTATTTTATACATTTGAGTATTCCTTCTGCATAGCCGATATCATGGGAGCAAGTGAAAAAATACTCATATCGCATGGCTCGTAGGTAAGTTCTTCAAGAATAACCTTTGCCAAATCTGAAGGATTCTCATTTTCAAAAAGAGAAATGTTATTTTTTATTTCATTAAAAACCGTTTTTACGCCATAAGTATTGCTAGCAATAACTGGTAAATGTGAGACCAGCGATTCGATTAATGTAATGGGTAACCCTTCCCACCTGCTTGGAAGTATGAAAACATCAGCCGTTCTCATCAACTCATAGACGTCCGTCCGACGCCCTAAAAATCGCACATATGTATCGATCTTTAGTGTAACGGCTAGTTCCTGCATCGAGGTCAGTTCCGCACCATCGCCAGCAAAGACAAACAGTTGGTTGGTTAATTTATCTTGCTGCTTCAGAAGTCCAATCGCCTTGATTAATACATCATATCCTTTAGGAAAATCAAAACGCGCGACGGTAAGAAAGATTTTCCGATCCAAAGGGATATCCAATAACATTCTATAGCTATCTTGACTTCCCTTAATATCTTTTATTGCATCGAATTGAATTCCGTTAAATACAGTTTTTGCCTTGACTCCATATTTTTCCTCAATAAAATATTCATCCTCATATGATACCGAAATTATCTTATCAACTTTTCGGTATAAAAATTTCTCAAGGTTTAATCGGATAAAATATTGAATTTTTGACACCACTCCGTTTTTGAATTCATACTGGTGCAAATGAATTCCATGTACTGTAAACATGGTTTTCTTGGCTTTACCTCTAAATGCCAGCAACGGCCTTAAATGGTGGAAGTGAATCACATCAGGAGCATAGGCAACAATGGCTTCCGATGTGTATCCGTTATTGAATACAGTAACATTGTTCAGTAAAAGGAATTTATCCTTGGCATTCCCATCTTTAGCAAACACACCAAACTCTACATCCGGCATGCCGCGACATAGTTGATAAATATGTTCCAATCCCCCACCGGTAGAAAATTTGTCAGTTACTAAAGCGATTTTCATAAATCAATCCGTATGCTTTTCTTATGGAGTCCCACGAATACTTCTTCTCAGCCAAGTCCCTGGCATTTTTGCACATTGACGTATAAGCTAACTGATTCTGAAAAATTTCTTCCACGGCTTTTGCCATTTTAAATTCATCAACCTCAACCTGTACACAATCATGACCAGGGGTACATCCGATCCCTTCAAAACTTACCTTCGTCCCAATGACAACCATCCCCATGGACATGGCTTCCAGAATTTTGTTCTTAATTCCACTCCCAAAGCGCAAAGGAGAAATATAGACCTTGGAACGGTTCAGGTATGGCCTCAGATCCTCGACAAAGCCGGTTACCGTGATATGTTCACTAGCAAAAGATAACGTGGTTTCATCCGGCTTTTGCCCTACCAGAAGCAGATGTGGTTGGTATTTTTGGTCTATTTTGGGGAGTACTTTATTAACTAAAAAATTGACCGCATCCTTATTTGGGGCATATGACATGTCTCCCGTAAAAATCAGGAAATTTTTATCCCTTTGAGCCAAACTATCTGACTTGAAGTAATCTACATCTACACCGTTAGGAATAGAGTAATAATTATCTTTTTTGGTAATTGCCCTAGCATAATCTCGGTCGACATCCGAAACAAAGACGGCAGCCTTGAATATATTATAATATCTCTTCTCGAATAATGAACACTTTAGAAACTCGATAGAATAAATTATTTTTTTAATAAAATTCTCTTCATTTTTCTTGCGGCGACACCAGAACAGCGTCATACAGTCGATAGGAAAAATAATCATCTTATTGACAATTTCTGATGGCATGCCAATAGCTATTTCCGCTAGATAAGGGGAACTAAGATGAATAACCGAATAACGAGAGTGATGTTCGAGCAAAAAATCCTTGTATTGACGAACATACTCAGAATATTTTGATACATTAAGTGGCTTCATCGAAAAGATGAAACTGAAAATTTGAGAAAATTTATCTTTTTTCTTCTTTGGAGGAATTTTAAATATATTTCCAACATCGCAAGTATTCAAGTCGCCTAAATCACCGATACAAAGCATATCGGCATCAAAATAATCATTTTTCTTGAGCAAATTTGCATTTATCTTCGCCAGGCCATCCCTATACTCGGGATACGGATAACTGGTCGCAACAATCAATACTTTACCCATTACAGGCGTCCTGATAAATCGTCAAATGTTCACGAGCCTGGCGAACAATAGAAAAATCCTCAGCCCTAATCTTGGCTTGCTCTGGATCAAACATCTCAAAACTCTCGATCATTTCCAATATTGACTTCTTCAACGCTGTGGGGTCTTCCGGAGTGAACAAGATTCCAATATTTTTGGCGTTAATAATATCTTTAGGGCCACCGATATTCGGACAAATCACTGCCTTGCCATATGCAAGAGCTTCAATTGCTACCATGCTAAAAGATTCATAACGCGAAGGCACGACGATAAAATCACTAGCCATCAGAAAGGGAGAAATATCTGCCTGGAATCCATCAAAAACAACCTCCAGATTCTCATGCCTTTGCGTTTCTACAATACTATGTAATCCCGCATGGAAATCGATATCCTCTTTTTTATTACTATTCACGCCACCAACAAAGTGTATTTTTATATTAATGTCGCGCCGCTCTTTTGCAATATCTATCAACGCTGACAACAGAATATCCTGACCTTTTATCCGTTGAAAACGGCCAATACAGGATATAGTAATATTGCGGGGATCAATTTCCTTTTTAGCTCCTTGGATTCCTTTCATTTTCGTGCCCAAGAAAATCTTGGACAGCTTCTCTGATCCAAAGCTACAAATATCGTATACATCTGTAGAAACTGCTACTACTTTATCAACAATCAGATTGATGACTTTCGCGCGCAGTCCAAAAGGGCTCTCCCAGAAACCATGCGTAGTCCATATAACAGGACGCTTCAGAAAAGCCAGGCGGGAAAGAACATTTAATGAGTAAGAATGAACCACATCAAAACTATTCAACTCATTTCTGAGCTCAACAGGGAAAGACAGGAACGGAATAAAACGGAACCATTTTTTTCCCGATAAATCAGTTTTTCTACATGCAAGTCCAAGTTCGCTAGCTCTTTGATAAACTGCACCGTCACAAAAAAGTACAACTTCTATACTCTTGCTCAGCTCTTCACACAAGTTGAGTAAATTTGACTCACCACCACCAATGTGATTGTATTCCGTCATTAAAGCCACACGCATATTATGTCCAATTTCTTATATTAGTTTCTCTTTTAAACTGAAATCTCGAACCTTGGAAAAATAAAGGTATCCAACAATAATCGAACTGCTGAATATATGTATGCCGAGTGAAGAAATGGCGGCGCCTATCGCTCCCAAATCGGGAATCAGCAGCAGATTGAGGGAGTAGCCGATCAAAAGTTGTCCCCAGTTCACAGCAGTCAACAGAAATGGTTTCTTTATCTGGTAATAGATCAAAGAGATCGGATTGACGATGACGCCAAACATATAAGAAACGACAAGTATCAGCAAGACTGGAATACTTTTTAAATATGCTTCACCAAATAGTATATAGATGATCAACGGTGACGCCGCTTGTAAAAGCAAACTGATGCCGATCACATACTTTACTTTTTTGAGTATTTTCTTAATGAATTCTCTAATGGTGCTTTCCCTTAAGAAAGCTTCCATTTTTGGCATCAATGTCGCCGTGATCGACATGGTAATCAATGGCAGAATCATTGCCACATTTGACGCGACAGAATAGAATCCAACCGCCTCGGCATCGCCTAATTTCTTCAGCATGACCACATCAATTCTCATCATTATAACGACCGCTACAGATGAGAAAAATATCCAAAATCCCAGCTTGTAAATTTCTTCAACATATTTCCACTTGAATAAAAATCCGGTCTTCAAGATATAAATAGCGGTCAGTGAGACAATCACGACAGCGAAGAAATAAATATAGATAAAATACTCGAACCTTTTTCCTGCAGCAAAAGCAAAGATAACGACGACTACCGCCACAAACCGAAGAGCATAATGCGAAATGCTGACGAGAGAATACTGCCTGAATTTCTCCAGCCCCTGAAAATGGGCAATAACCGTTCCCAATATAGAATGAAAAACAATAGCAATGGCGGCCAACCTGAAATAATACTCATACCGGCCTATCGAGAAAAAATACTCTGATATATTGGATGAAAAAAACCAGATCGCCGCAGAGAATAGAATACCTGTCAGTGTCTTGAATATCAAAACCGAAGAAAATATTATTTTCTCCTCGGCTTTATTTTCACTCAAAAACTTCACATAAGAAGTAGACGTACCAAAATCAGATATCTGGGTAAGGAACGTGAAAATGGCAATGATCAGGGCAAAATCGCCATAGCTCTTGGGGCCAAGATCCCGCGATATGATAATTATCGCGAGAAATGATAGTCCTTGAGCTACAACGTTTCCAGAAAGAACTTTAACAATATCCCTCGCGACTTTCGAGCCGGCATATTTCAAAAACATTTGAGCGTCCACCAAAAAAAATCGAAGGCAATTTTTCCTCCAGCATAATTATTCATTATTTTTTAGAAATGGATTTCCAGCTTGTGCCAACGCTTCTTTTGAAAATGCCCAGACCAGACCGACAATACCACCCAACATCAAAAATATCATCACCAATATGCTGCGGGTAGGTTTTGACTTCCTATCCGGAATCACCGCATCATCCAATACCTGGATCATCGAACTATCGCGTGCTTCATCAATACGTGCAATCTCAAACTGCTTCGCCAGGTTTTCGAACAACAGTTCGTTATATTTCACATCCCTGACTTTCCTGATATATTCCATGCCCAGACCCGGTAACTTTTCGGTGGAAATGGAAATATCACCATTTCCCTGATTGCTACCTCGCTCCACTTTCTCCAGCTGAGCCCTCAAGCCATTTATTTCCTGTCTGTTCTGGATATACAGGGGGTTGTCTGCGGTGGCAAAGGTACGCATTGCCGCCAAGGCAACTTCTTTCGAGGCGATTTGTGATTTAATCATTGCAATGGCCGTAATCGTTGCCTGTGCCTGACCATCAAGTTTAATGAGCCCAGTTTTCTCCTGAATTTCCTTCAATGCCAGCTCTGACTCATAAAGAGCTTTTTTAGATTCACCCAAACGTTTCTCAAGAAACAGCCGACGTTTTGAAGCTTCCGTGATCGCCAACGATTCCGTTAGTTTTTGCAGCTCCTGAACATAACCATTGGCCAAAAGTGAGGCACGTTCAGGATTTTTATCATCGACATCGATGACAATAATGCCGTCACGTCCATTAGTAATCGTGGTCGCTTTCTTCAGTGCCTTACGGGCGTCACTTTTGAAATCGGCTTTGTATATTTCCATCAGGTTGAATCGCTGGACCAGATTATCGCCAACGGTACGGCTGCCTAGCATGCCGACGTATGTCTCACCTGTATTCTTGCTACCCAAGGCCGCGCCAGCGAGACCGCCAAGGCCGCCGAGCTGCCCAAGCAGCTGAGATGCGCCCGATTGTGACTGCGGTGGCAGGATTTTCGCTGACGCAGTATATATATTAGGTAACAACATACTTACGGCCGCTGTTGCTATGGCGAATGCCAACGGCGTCAGGAATACGATCCTTTTATTTTTTTTTATTATTTTGAAAAAATCAAAAATATTCAAATATTCTGATTTTCCAGCCATCCCGTCACCACTATTATTTGGAGGATTTAAAGTTGACATCTTTTTCTCGCTACTTCGTTATTTCACGCACAATAAAAATAACGTGAATATTTTTTAGGGGCTGAATATTTAAAAAACCATCGGAATAACTATATGTCAAGCAATCACCGATGGTATCTGAATTGTCACGCGATAAACGGCAAAGTACTGTAAAACCGCTCGGCCATCAATAGCCACTACCAAAGATGTACTTTACGGTTTACAGGCACTCTAGTTTTTCAATACTTTCAAACCAGCCGCACCCAAACCAAACTGATAAAAGATGGCAGTCCAGTCCTTCAGGCTCTGCATGAACGTGCTACGTTCAATTTTCTCTGGTACCACGACGGTATCGCCAGGGTTCAACGCCGTGCCACCCAGACCGCTAAACCAGCCCGTGCCTTGACCGCTTTGCGCCGTGCCGTCGGCACGAATCACGTACATTTCAGATTTGTCCGCGTTGGATGTGATGCCGCCGGCTTGTTGTACATAATCGTTAACCGTACGTTGCGGACGGTAGACGAACGCATTTTGCTGGAAGACGGAACCAAGCACATCTACCGTACCAGGACGGCGTGGGATCAGGATGGAATCGCCGTCCTGCAACGGCAAATCCGGCAGGTTTTTGACTTGTGTGTCAACGCCGGGCAAATCGAGCACAATGCGGCCCTCGGCCTTAACGGAACGCAGTTTTTGCACGATGCGGCGCTGCTGCTCCACTTCGGCAGCGGTTTTCGCCGCATTTTCCTTGTCACCAGAAGCGGCCATGCGCTGGGTCGCATTCGATTCCAGCTCCCGCTCAAAGCGGTCTGCAACCTGATTCAGTTTGATCTGCTGGGCGCGACGTACGGATTCGCGGTTCAGCTGCGTGGCGTACAAGTAGCCGTTTTCATTGGCGCCGCCGACACGGGCGATCAGCTCGCGCAGCGTTTCACCTTTTTTCAACAAAAAAATACCGCTCTGCTTTGCCTCGCCCGCCACGCGCACGTATTCATTCTGGATTTGTGCCTGGACGGGCACTGCACCAGGCGCGAACACCCGCAAGATATCGGTAGGCTTGACTGCGATACTGACCAGCTGGGTATGACTGATGACTTTATCGGCAGCCAACTCCAGCACCGTCCTGTACTGGTTATCGACGTTTCTCTCAACGATCACTTGCTTCGTTTCCGCGGCAGAATCAAAGCCGCCGGCCCAGCTCAACACATCAGCTAGGCTGGAACTGCCCTTCAATTCAAAAATAGCGGGCCGTTTCACGCTCCCCGTCAACGCCAGCAGCGGACCTACTTCAGGGATATAGATCACATCGCCGTCGCGCAAGGTGACGTCGCGGCTCTTGTCACCGTTGACCAGCATGTCATACAAGTCGAAGGTACTGACGGTATCCTTGCCACGCTTGAGCTGGATATTGCGCATGCTGCCGGTGGCGTCCGGCCCACCCGACGTAAACAGGGCATTAAGCAGAGTGCTCATGGAGTTCAAGGTATAGGTGCCAGGACGAACGGCATGGCCAACCACGTACACTTGCACGGCACGCGTTTGCGCGATGCTCGCTGTCAGGTCGAAATTGGTATAGATCTTGCCAATGGCTTTCTTCAGGTAGCCTTGCAAGTCCTTGTACTGCACGCCGCTGACCTTGATGGAGCCAACGCGCGGGATGAAAATCGCACCGCTGCGGTCGACCGTGGCGCTGACGTCGATATCGACCATGCCCCAGCCGCGTACCTGCAACTCGTCGCCCGTGCCGATCACGTATTCCTGGTTTACCTGCACCCCATCGAGCGGTGCGAAGGTGGACGGTACATCGCTGAACAGATCCTTGCCAAAGACACTTAATTTTTGCCCTGTGACGCCATCGACATACGCTTCAAATGCGCCAACGGACACATCAGCCGTACTACGCTGGTTGCCGGGATTGGCAGGTGGCGATTTTGCGTGACGCTGCTCATTGATGCCACTACGAATGCTGGGCAAGCTGCTGCTTCCTATATCATTCGCTTGTGCCCGCGAGAGATCCGTTCGAGGGATCTCACCCGCGCCAAGTTCCTGCTCCACGGCATAGGCAGAAGTGGCACCCAGCAGGAAAGCCGAGAAAATCACGTGTTTCACGAAAGGCGGGGGAGTGCGAAATTGCTTTTTCATGCTGGTCTTTGTCTGGATGAATGTTGTATGAGTAAAGGGAGCGCCATGCGCTTAATACTTGCCCTGCCAGGTCACGCTGATTTCTTTCGGTCCGGGGTTGATCGACAGGCCCGATTTGCTCTGGTCGCGCTGCGCATGCCACAGCCAGCTGCCCATGGCGTAACCGAGGATGCCGCCGGCGACCGTGTCGGAGACCCAGTGCTTGCGGCCAAACACGCGGCCGGCGGAACCGACGGCGGCCACGCTGTACAGCCATGGCGCATCATATTCCTTGGCAAACGGCGTCACGGCGGCGAAACCGATCGCGGCATGCGCAGAAGGGAATGAGGAGTTCGAGCGGGAATTGCCGCTGCCGACGCGGCTCCACGTTCCGAGGTCTTCCTCTGGACGGGCGCGGCCAAACGCATATTTGCCGGCCACCGCCAAACCCGTTGCCGCAGCAACCGATTGCAGGGAAATGAGTCCCGTATTTTGCATGCGCTCATCGCCCAGGGCAAAAGCGGCGGCAGCGGCGCCCACTGCCGCATAGGGCATGGCCTTGCCCAGCTTGTCCCAGTTGCGATAAACCTTGGAATCTTCATGTTTCTTGACGAAACGGTCGACCGGTTTGTCGGCCAGCGCGGAAGCCACCACCACACCGCCGACCACCGCCGTCGCCTTGAGCCATTCAGGGGCGCTAGGCGTAGCAGATGCGGATTGCTCCAGGCGCGCGCGCATGGCGGGCCATGGGCTGACAAACGGCCGGTCCGGCGGATTGACGGCAGGCAGATGCTGTTCGTCCGGGCGCTCGGCAAAGTTGCCCAGGCCATCGTAGCTGTGCATGTCGGCGCGCGAGCGCTCGAGCATGTCGTACAGGTCGCCCGGCGAGGCCACCATCTGCCCCACGTCGCGCGTCCATGGCGCAATGGCAAAACCGGCCGTCGATTGCGTGTCCATCGGCAACATGCTGTTCAGCGGCACGGACATGAAGATGCCACGGTCCTGGTACGGCTTCGATGGCGTGCCGGGGCTGGTGATGTCGTTGCCGTTCGTATGCGTGTACCAGGCGCCGACTTCGATGCCGGACTGGAAGCGGCGCTTGAATTCCATGCGCACGCCCGTGTCTTTTGCCAGGAAGCGGCCGGCACGCGCCGTCACGGTAATGTCGTGCGGCAAGCGGTAATGCAGGGAACCGATCGCCGTCACCGTCTTGTAGTCGCGCGAATCGAGCAAACCCTTGTAGCCTCGCTGTTGCAAGGCATCGACGGCCACGTCGGCCGCCCAGCGGCTATCCTTCGGCAGGTACAGCACCTGGCCGCCCACGCCGCGGAACATGTCTTCATACAGGCCGGCCGACATGCGGGTATACACGCGCTCGGCAGGATTGTTGTATTTGTTCAGCAAGACGCGGCTCAGCGAGAAACGCCCGCCGCGCAAATATTCCGCGACATCCGTACGCACGTGCGGCAGATTGCTGTTCGATGGCTGCTTCACGCCCGATACCGTTTCCAGCAACTGCAGGCTGGCGGCGCTATTCAGGTACAGGCCGTCGCCCAAGCGGCGGTCGTAGTTGGCCACGGCCGAAATCGAATAGCGGAAAGCGCCACTCGGGTCATTGAAGAAGAAGCCCACCTTGGGGGCGATCTTGAAACGGTTTGCCTCCCGGTCCAGCGATTTGATTTGCACCACGTCGCCATCGACGCCAACGCCGACGGCCAGCTTGCCATCATCGCTCAGGACGTTGGCGGCCCTGGCGGGAGCCGGTGCGGCGGCAAGCGCGGGAGCTGCGGCAAGTACCGGCACGGGCGCAGGTGCAGGTGCAGGTGCAGCGGCAACGACGGGCGACGGCTTATCGAGGAATTCCTGCAGCCAGCCTTGCTGATCGTCCCGGATGACATCGCTTTTCTCCGGATAGCGCAGCAGCACGACGTCGAGGAAGGCCTTGCGGTCGATCTTGCCTGTCAAATAGTCGTTCAGTTTTGGCAAATCAAAGAATTCGTAGGTGGCGATTGGCTGGTCCAGCTTGGTATACGTGATGCGCAAGGTCGTCACGCCCTTCGGCGTGAAAGCGACAGCCGTGCGCGCGGCGCGGCCAACGGCGCGGCCCATGTTCGAAATCCGGCTGTTGGTCAGGCTCAGGCTCAGGACATTGCCCTCTTGCTCGACACGGATATTTTTATAGTCCTGTTTTACCAGAGCATTGACCAGGTCGGCGCCATACACGGGGTCGCGGTGCCATTCTTCCTTGCTCGGCAGCGGTGGCGGATTCTTGTCATCGACGAAATACGCCGGTTCGTACACCTTGGGGACAAACTCGCGTTCGCCAAATGGAATGCTGACAAAGGCGTTCACGCTGAACTGGTCGCGGCTGCGTGCCGCTTGCAGGGCAAGCCAGCCCCAGCGGTATTCCAGGCCCACGGAAGCGCCTTTACGGCGCTTGCCGGCGTCCGTTTCGCTGGCGCGGAAGTCGCGCACATAATTCGTTGTATCGTATTCCGCCACCACCGACCAGCGCGGCAGCGCAGTCGGCGTCCAGCGCGCGCCGGCAAACACGCCGTCCGGGCGTTTATGGGCATAGCCCAGGCTCGCTTCGATATTCTTGCTGGCGCCAAATGTCTTGGTGGCAACGACATATTGGCCCTTGAACAACTCGGTACCAAACAAATCCGTCATGCCGACGGCAACGGACGGCATCCACTCCGTTTCCGTCCACAGGCGCAATTTACCGTCGACGACTTTATCCTTGTAGCGGCCATAGCCACTGCCATATTCGCCGGGCGCATTGGTAAAGCCAGGAATGCCCGTGATCGACACATAGCGCCCCGTCATTTGCAGGAAAGGCAGGATATTCGCCGTCGCCCACAACTGGCCATACGGGCTGTCATAGCTGTAGCCGACGCTGAAGGTGCCGTCCGTTTCCACCACGGCGCTGGGCATATTGATGTAGCCGGATTGACCACCATGATTCGGGGTCGCGGCCATCACCGAAGGCGCGCCAAGCACCAGACAGCCACACCAGGTATATTTGATTGATTTTCTGAGTACGCTTAACAAATCCGGCTACCTAAAAGATCCTGCACCTGGAATTCCTGACAATATATTCAGAAAATCAATGAGCTTGGGGAAACGTGAATGAAACGAAAAAAGGCCAACCGACGGGCATCTTGCAATGCCACGCATCAGTTCGCCACTAAAACTGGGCACTCCCGGACAATTGATCGTTGCTTAACCATGCCTCAGGAATGTATGTCGCAGAATTTTAACATTGTTTTCTTGTAGCAAATGCTTAACTTGTTTCCCTTGCACCACACCTATCCATGCAGCGAAAACGCCGCCTGCGGCCCTGCATGACGCTTGAACTGTCACTTCAAACTGCCAAACACTTTGCCGATAATCTTGCTGCCATAGGCGAGCGGATTGCTGCGGATGGCTTTTTCTTCCTCGCCGATCATCAGGTACAGACCGTCAAGCGCACGGTCCGTGACATAACCTTCCACCGTCGATTGCTGCTGCGGCACCAGTCCCGTCTTGCCGATCTGGCTCATGGTGCTGTTGTACTTGCTGGCCAGGCCGGAACGGTCGGTCACGGATTTCACGATGGGCAGGAATTTGACGGCCAGGGGCGCCGAGGTCTTCTGGCGGAAGAAATCCGTGACGGAGGTATCGCCACCGGAGAGGATATTTTTCGCATCGCTCACGCTCATCGATTTGACGGCGTCGAGCAGCAAGGGCTTGGCCATCGGCACGGCCGACTCCGCGGCACGGTTCATCGACACCACCAGGTCGTCCAGTTGCTGGCCGCGGCCCGTCATTTTCAGCAAGGGCTTGGCTTGCTCCAGAATACCGGGCAACTTGATCTTGACCTTGTCATTGTTCAGAAAACCATTTTCGATGCCCAACTTGGCAACGGCGGCCGCCGATCCGGCTTCCAGCGCCGCTTTCAAGCCATTGCTCGCATCCTGGTTGCTGAGGGCATCCAGGGGGCCGGCGCCGGCGCCGGACGACAGCAACACCAGCGCACACAGGAGGGCGGCCGAACGGCCAGTGGAAGGGTTCAGGCGCATAGTTTTCCTTTTCTAAAGAATAGACAGACCACCTTCTGCTGGAACCTTAGCACATCAAAACCGCAAATACCGCAGCAATTTTTTGCGTCTTGGGGAAAACAAGGAGAGCCACAGATGGCGAAGGGAAAGGACTATACAGCACCTGCTGTTGTATCCGCGCACGCTAACGCGGGCATCGCAGCTCAGCCTGCTATCGCCGCCAGTTGTTCGCGCACCCGCGCCAGATCCGTCTCGCGCATGCGCGCCGCCGTCTGGCGCAGGGATTTTTCAGCGCCGGCCACGCCGGCCGCCGCCGCCATCGACAGCCAGATGTATGCCTGCTGCAAATCGAGCGGACCGCCCTGGCCGCTGGCCGCCATCAAGCCCAGATTCATCTGCGCCCGCGCATGGCCCTGGCGCGCGGCCAGCGCATACCAGTCCCAGGCGGCGGCATAGTCCTGCGGCACGTCCTGGCCATTGTCATGCCGCAGGCCCAGCGCAAACTGGGCCAGGCTGTGGCCCTGCGCGGCGGCGCGGCAATAACAGGCGCAGGCCTGCTGGCTGTCGGGCGCGGGACCGTCGTCGCGGTCATGCAAGACGCCCTGCATGTATTGCGCCGGCGCGTAGTCCTGCTCGGCGGCGCGGCGGTACCATTCCAGCGCCAGCGACAGATCCTGCGGTACGCCCTGGCCATGTTCATAGCGCAGGCCCAGGTCGAACTGCGCCCGCACATGTCCCTGGTCGGCCGCCTTGCGGTACCAGAAGATGGCTTCCTGCGCATCGGCAGGCGTGCCCTGTCCATGCTCATGCAACAGTCCCAGCTGGTACTGCGCGGCGGGAAAGCCCTGCTCGGCGGCCTGGCGGTAAAACGCTTGCGCCTGCGCGTAATCGTGGGCGCCATGTTCATGATGCAGGCCCAGGTTGTGCTGGGCCGCCGCATGGCCCAGCCCCGCCGCCTTGACATACCATTCCAGCGCCGCCTGTTTATCGCAGGGCACGCCCTGGCCATTGTCATAGATCAGGCCCAGGTTGAATTGCGAACTGGCGTGGCCCTGCTCGGCCGCGCGCCGGTACCAGTTGATCGCCTGCTTGCTGTCCTGCGGCAGCACGTCGCCATTTTCATAGCGCAGCGCCAGATTGAACTGGGCCGGCGCATAGCCCTGATCGGCCGCCTTGCGCATCCAGGCCGTCGCCTGCTGGCGGTCCTGGCGCACGCCCTGGCCATTGTCGTAGCGCAGGCCCAGGTTGAACTGCGCCCGCGCATAACCCTGCTCTGCCGCCTTGCGGTACCAATTGATGGCTTGCACGAAGTCCTGCGGCACGCCCTTGCCATTGTCATACATCATGCCCAGGTTGTTTTGTGCACCGGCGTCGCCCTGTTCCGCCGCGCGGCTGAACCACAGCATGGCTAGCCCGCTATCTTGCGCGAGCCCCTGGCCCTTGGCATACAGCCAACCCAGGTTGTACTGCGCCGCCGCGTACCCCTGCTCGGCCGCCTGCTGGTACCAATGCGCCGCCTGCGCAAAATCCTGGGGCACGCCCTGCCCCTTCTGGCACATCACGCCCAGGTTGTATTGCGCGTGTTCGAGCCCCTGCGCGGCGGCCAGGCCGTACCAGTGCAGCGCCAGCGCATAGCTTTGTTCGATGCCCTGGCCATTGAAATGCATGAAGCCCAGGCTGTGCTGGGCGTTCGCATTGCCCTTCTCGGCCAGGCCTTTCAGGCGCAAATAGTCAGCTGTGTAATGAGCAGCTGTGTAATGAGCAGCCGTGGAATGAGCGGCCGTGGAGCGGGGATCGGCAAGCGGCACGGTCAAGCCTCGATGGCCAGCGTCTGGGGCAGCGCGGGGGCGGCATCGGCGATCAGGCGATTTTGCTCCTGCAGCACGCCGATGAAACTGCCCAGCGAAATGGGCCGGTGATACAGATAGCCCTGCATCGTGGTGCAGCCCTTGTCCTGCAGGTAGCGCGCCTGGCCTTCCGTTTCCACGCCCTCGGCGATCAGGTGCAGGCCCAGGCCGCGCGCGATCGAGATGATGGCCAGGATGACGGGATAGTGTCCGTGCTCGTCGTGGATTTCCTTCACAAACGACTGGTCGATCTTGATCGTGTGGATGGGAAAGCGGTGCAGGTACGACAGCGACGAATAACCGGTGCCGAAATCGTCGATGGCCACCGACACGCCCAGCTGGCACAGCTTGTTCAACTGCTCGATCGCATACTGCGGGTTGCGGATGCAGATGTTTTCCGTGATCTCCACTTCGATCTTTTCCGGCGCGATGCCATAGCGCGTCAGCGCGCCGCGCATCTTCTCGAAAAAGTCGCCCCGGTCCAGGTATTGCGGCGACAGATTGAGCGACAGGCGCACGGCTTCGCCGCCGGCCGCATTCCACTGCACCAGATCGCGGCACAGGGCGCCCAGCATCCAGTCCGAGATCGGCAGCATCAAGCCGTTTTCCTCGGCGAACGGCAAAAATTCTCCAGCCGTCAGCAAGCCCCGTTGCGGGTGGTTCCAGCGCATCAGGCCTTCGGCGCCGACGATGCGGCCCGTCATCACGTCGACCTGCGGCTGGTAATACATCTCCAGCTGGTTCAGTTCCAGCGCCTTGCGCAGGCTTTGCTCGAGCGCGATCTTCTGGTGCGACACGTCGAGCATGGACTCGTGATAAAAACTGTGGCCGTTCTTGCCCAGCGCCTTGACCTGGTACATGGCGATGTCGGCGTGGCGCAGCAGCTCGTCGATGGTCTCGCCGTCGCCCGGATAGATGGCGATGCCGATCGAGGCTGAAATATGCACCTGGTTGCCATCGAGATCGAAGGGCTGGTGCAGGCATTCGAGGAATTTGTCGGCGATCAGGCGCGCGTCCTGGCGGTCGCGCAGTTCCGGCAGCACGATGGTGAATTCATCGCCGCCCTGGCGCGCCAGGGTATCGCCGCGGCGCAAACAATCCTTCAGGCGCAGCGCCACCTGCTGCAGCAATTCGTCGCCCTTCACGTGGCCCAGGGTATCGTTGACCAGCTTGAAGCGATCGAGATCGATGAACATCACGGCCAGTTCCGTCAGCTTGCGCCGCGCCTGGATCACGGCCAGGCCGAGGCGGTCCTTGAACAGCATGCGGTTCGGCAGGTCCGTCAGGATGTCGTGATAGGCCTGGTAGGATATGACTTCCTCGGCGCGCTTGCGGTCGGTGATGTCGCGCGCCACGCCGTAGGTGCCGAAGTACTCCTGCTTTTTCGCTTCCTGATCGTGGCCGTGCATGCCGATCGAATTGAGCGGAACCGTCATCAAGGTGTTGTTGAAGGTACGGTCGCTGCCGCTGCCGCTATGGCACTTCAGGCGCAGTTCCACATTGCGCGAGGCACGCTCGTCGATGCGGCGCTCATTGAAGGCGTAGCGCGCCCGCTCCTGGTCTTCATCATGCACGAGGATGGAATAATGGCTGCCGATCAGCTCTTCGCGGCTAAAGCCCAGCAACTGGTGCACCCGGTCGTTGATGAAGGTGATGCGGCCTTCATGGTTCAGGGTGTAGATGATGTCGGGCGAGCTGTCGACCAGGTAACGGTACATCTTTTCCGAGTTTTCCAGCTGCAGCGCGATGCGCTCATTCTCCAGCGCCAGCTTGCGCTTTTGCAGCGCGTTCTCCACCGTCTTGAGCAGCTCCTCGCGGCTGTAGGGTTTGCGCAGATAATCGTAGGCACCGCGCTTCAGAGCGCCGATGGCCGCCTCGATGCCGACGTCGCCGCTCATGACGATGACGTCGCCCTCGATGCCGCGCCGGTTGATGTGGTCCATGATTTCATGGCCGCTCATGTCGGGCAGGCGCAAGTCCAGCAGGATCAGGTCGAAGCGCAGTTTCGACAGCTGCGCCAGCGCCTCGCTGCCGCAGGTGGCCGTGTACAGCTGGTAGCCGCCGTCCTTCAGCAATTCGTGGAGGGAGGCGAGCAAACGGGGCTCGTCGTCGACCAGCAGGATGCGCGGGCTGTTTTCCAGGTCAAACGGAATGGCGGAGGAGTTCATGGACGTTACGAGGACAAGGCGATATTGCCGGGCGCGGGCAGCGCGGTTGCAGCGCTCGCCGGCACGGGAATGGGCAGTAAAATTTCAAACGAGGTGCCGGACTTGCTGCTGCGGCAGCCGATCACGCCATGCAGGCGCGTGACCAGGTCGTGCACGATGGACAGGCCCAGGCCGTGATGCGCGCCTTCCTTGCTGCTGCGCACAGGGGAAAACAGATTGGCCAGCACTTCCGGCGCCAGGCCGGCGCCATTGTCGCTGACGCACAGTTCCAGGTACAGGCGGCGGTCGCGGTTGACGTGGCCACGGTTCACCACTTCGATGCGCCCGCCGTCGGGCAAGGCTTCGACGGCGTTTTTCAGCAGGTTGAGCAGGATTTGCTTGAGCATGCCGGCATCGGCCTCCACCTCGCATGGCGCATCCTGCATGCGCGTGACCACTTCGATCTTCGGCGGCAGGAAATCGGTGGCGCGGAACAATCGCAGCACGTCGTCGACCACGCGCGCGCAATCGGTCACGCCGCTGGCCGGCACCGGCTGCAGATCGGCCAGGCCGCCGATCAACTGGCCGACCCGGTCGATTTCCTCGTTCAGGATAGCCATCTCGCCCGTCACCGGCTCCTGCTTCTCCAGCTTGTGATCAAGCACGCTCAGGTAATTCTTGATGATGGACAGCGGGTTATTCACTTCATGCACGACGCGGCGCGACGCTTCGCGGTACTCCTCGGCCACGTGATCGAGCTGGCGCCGCGCCAGGCCGCGCGCGCTGATGGCCGTTTCCAGCGCCGTGGCGGCCTGGTTGGCATACGCGCGCAGGAAACCCTCGCGCTTCTGGCAAGCGGGAATCTGCCACGCCGCGACGCCGCCAATCAGCACGCCCAGACTGCGCTGGCCCGCCGCCAGAGGCATGCAAACCAGGCTGTCCGTGCCGAGAATGCGGAACAGCTGCTCCTCGACGATACCCAACGCCGGCATGTCGCGTTTCAGGAACGCCAGCTGGCATTCGAGCGCGGATGCCGCCAGGGGCCCGCCCTTGGCCAGCGGGATAGAGAAGCCGGCCAGGCGATGCTGATGTTCGCCCGCCGCCACGCCGACCAGCGCATGACCGGTGGGGTTTTGCAGCAGGATGACGGCGGTGTCGAAATCGAACAGGATGCGCGCCGAGCGCGTGATGGCTTCGAGCAGGCTGCTCTCGCCCTGCTGCCGGGCGAAGGTCTGGCCCACTTCGGACACCAGCACCATATTGCGCACTTCGTCGGACAGGAGCTGCTGCACCGGATCGACGGATGGCGGCGCATACGCGGGCGGCGTGGCGATATCGTCCGCGCCGGCCAGGTCGATGCCCAGGTGCTGCGCCGCCTGCGCCACCTGGCGCGCAACGCTGCCGGCCAGGTCATCCAGCACCGCTACGTCCAGCGCGCACAGGCTTGCCGCCTGCGCAATGGACTCGGCCTCGTCCGCATCGTCCGCATGGCAGCACAGCAGGTGCGCCAGGCGCACGATGCGGATCAACGGATGGCTCGCTTCCAGACGCGCCAGCGGTTCATGGTGATACAGCACGCTGTCGGCCAGGAAGGAATCGAGATGCCAGCGCTCGATCAGCCAGGCGCCCGCTTCCGCATGCGTGATCTGCAAGGTGCGCTGCTCCACCGCGCACAGGGCGGCATCGTCGCGCGCCGTGAAATTGAATGCGTATTCCTTCGGCGCCGTGGCCAGCAAGGCCAGGCGGCCCACGTTGTGCAGCAAGCCGGCCAGATACGCTTCCTCGACGTGCGGATAGGCCATGGCCTTGGCCAGCGCGCGCGCCATGACGGCGGCCGACAGCGAACTTTTCCAGAAGGCGCGCAAATCCGTGCTGCCGGAATGGGGGAAGCTGTTGAAGGTCTGGAAGACGGATTCGCTGATGACCAGGGTCTTGATCATGTCCGTGCCCAGCGACACGAGCGATTGCTCCAGGCTGACGACCTTGCTCTGGCGATGGTAGGCCGAGCTGTTGGCCACGCCGAGGATCTTGCTGGTCATGCCCGCATCCTTGGCGATCAGGGCGGCCAGCTCTGGCATGCCGGCATCGTCGGCCTGCAGGTGGGCGATCAGCTTGAGGAGAATCTGCGGCATGGCCGGCAGGCGGGCAATCAGCAGGCGATTGCGAATATCTTGATCAGATTGATGCATCGTATCAGGCATTGCCGGTTCGAAAAGGATGAGCGCTTAGCAGCGAAGCGCGGCCACGTTCAGAGGAATCCTCCACTCCTGTAACCAAAAAATCTATTGCCTGAGAGGATGCCGGGAAAGAAGTCATCTTATCATAAGCGCCGGATATTACTTGCAATATAGAAAATTAAGTTGAAATAAATCCAGCGTTCTGCAGTGGAAACTTATGCCTTGAAGGAACCCAGCAAACGGTGGCGGAAGCGCCGCGATATCAGCCACAGCGCCAGCGCCAGGCCCGTAAACGCCAGCTGGCCCGACGCCAGCCACAGCACGGAACCGGACAGCAGCGGCGAGATCACGCCGGCCACCACGGCGCCCAGCAAGGTGCTGGCAAACGACTGGCACGAAGCGACCGTGCCGCGGATATGCGGGAACAGGTCGAGCGCCAGCAGGGTCGCGCCCGGCCCCACCAGCGACATGCCGAAGGTGTAGAAGAACAGGGGCAGCACCGACCAGGGCAGCGATGGCGGCAGGAACAGGTGATACACGACGTTGACGCTGGCGGCGCACAGCAGGAAGGCAAAGCCGATGCCGATCTGGCGCGCGAACGTGACCTTGCCAGCGATGCGGTTGGCCGCCGCGGCGCCCATGAAGATGCCGCTCACGCAGGGAATGAACAGCCAGGCGAATTGCGATGGCCCCAGGCCCAGCTGCTTGGGCAGCATTTCCGGCGCGGCGGTGATGAACAGGAACAGGCCCGCGAAATTGAGGGCGACGATGCCAGCCTTGATGTGGAACAGGGGTGAGCGCAGGATCTGGCCATAGCTCGACGCGAGGAAACGGGGATTGAACGGCTGGCGCTTTTCCATCGGCAGGGTTTCGGGCAGACGCCAGTAGCAGAACGCCAGCAGCACCACCGTGTAAAAGGCGAGGAACAGGAAGATCGAGCGCCAGTCGAACCAGATGACGATCCAGCCGCCGAGAATCGGCGCCACGGCCGGGGCGATGGAAAAGATCATCGTCACCAGCGACAGCAGCCGCGCCGCCGCCGCATCGGCATACAGGTCGCGGATGATGGCGCGGCTGATCACCACGCCGGCGCCGGCCGACACGCCCTGCATGATGCGGAAGAACCACAGGTAGTGCACCGTGTGCGCCGAAGCGCAACCGAGCGAGCCGATGGCAAACATCAGCAGCGACACGAGAATGACGTTGCGTCGGCCAAAAGTATCCGAGATGGCGCCATGCCACAGCACCATGCCGGCAAAGGCCAGCATGTAGAACGTCAGCGACTGCTGCACTTCCAGCGGCGACGCCTGCAGCGAACCCTGGATCGCGCCAAACGCGGGCAGATAGGTGTCGATCGACAGGGGCCCCAGCATCGACAGCCCGGCCAGCATCATCGCCAGCGCACCGCGGCTCAGCGGCGCCATGTGGCTCGGCGTGGGAGGCGGAACGGGGGTGACCGGGTCGGGCGGCACATCGGCCGGAGGGGTGGGAAACATGGCGGATCCAAAGTGGCGCGCGGACCGGTTGCGGTCCGCGCGCGGGGTTACTGCGGGGGTCTTGCGGTGAACGCTTACTGCTGTGGTTTCGGTTTGGCTTCTTCGCGGCGGTTGTAGCCGGCGACCATGTCGAAACGGAACAGACGGCATTCCAGCGCGCCGTTGAAGAATGGCGTCTTGCGCGCTTCTTTCAAACGCAGCAGCTTGGGCAAGCCCAGGTCGGCCGTAAACAGGAACACGGTCCAGCCGGCGAAACGCTGCTTCAGGGTCGTGCCCATGGCCGAATAGAAGGACGTCGACAGTTCATCTTCCGGGATGGTGCTGTCGCCGCGCACGCCGATACGCTCGCCGTACGGCGGGTTGGTCAGCATGATGCCCGGCACCTCGCTTGGCGGCTTGACTTCCTGCGCCTCGATCTGTTTCAGCGGCACGTCGAAGCGCACGCCGGCGCAGCGCAGGTTGTGGCGCGTCATGGCGACCATGTCGCCCGAGATGTCGCTACCGAAAATGGTCGGTTCGGCCGGCAGCGGATTGACCTTGATGGCGTTTTTCATGGCATTCCACGGCGCCGGATCGAAGTCGTGGAAGTTTTCAAACGCGAACTGGCGCGAAGCGCCCGGCGGAATGCCCTGCAGCATCTGCGCCGCTTCGGCCAGAATGGTGCCGGAACCGCACATCGGGTCGAACAGCACCATGCCAGGCTTCCAGCCCGACACGCGCAGCAGGCCGGCGGCCAGGTTTTCGCGCAACGGCGCGTCGCCCGTCTCTTCGCGCCAGCCGCGCTTGAACAGGGCTTCGCCCGAGGTGTCGAGGTAGACGGTGAACGTGTGCGCGTCGAGGAAGCCGACGATGCGCATGTCCGGCGTCTTGGTGTTGACCGAAGGACGCTCGTTGAACTGGTCGCGGAAGCGGTCGCAGATCGCATCCTTGATTTTCAGGGTCGTGAATTCCAGGCTGCGCAGCGGCGATTTCACGGCCGTGACGTCGACGCGGATCGTGTGGTGCACGCCGAACCAGTCTTCCCACGATTGCGCCAGGGTCAGGTCATAGATATCGTTTTCCGTCTTGTAGCCGGAATGGGCCATGCGCATCAGCACGCGCGAAGCGATGCGCGAATGCAGATTGATGCGATAGGAGTCCAGCAGGTCGCCCGAGCAGTGTACGCCGCCCGGTACCTGGTTGTGGACCTTCATGGTCGAACTATCCTGGGCGATCTCGCCCAGTTCCTCGGCCAGCGCCGCTTCCATGCCGCGCGGGCATGGGCAAAAATATGAAGCCATAATTAGGATACCTTTTATCCGTTGAAAAACAATTAACTAAAAATCCTGCATATCACGTAGGTCGGCTTAGCCCGCCAGGGCGTAAGCCGACATGCGCTAGCGACTGAGCTTGTCGGATTACGCGCGGGGCGCTAATCCGACCTACATTCTTTGTTATTTTGCGTCCAGCGCCCGCTCGACAAAATCGAGGCGGTCCTGGCCCCAGTACCCTTCGCCATCGACGATGTACCACGGCGAACCGAAGACGGAAGCGGCAGTAGCTGCCTCCGTATTGGCATCGTATTCCGCCTGCACGCTGGCCGTTTCCGACGTTTTCAGCAACTGGCGGCCATCGAAACCGGCGTCAATGGCGATCTGCACCAAGGTTTCCTCGTCGCCGATGTTGCGCTCTTCGGCCCACAGGCCGCGCATGATGGCGTGCGTCAGGTTCAGCGAGGCTTCCACGCCGTGCGCAAGGCGCGTGGCGATGATCAGCTTGGCCGAGGCTTCCGGCGACACGGGGAAGAACTTCGGCTGCAAGGTCAATGGCACTTGCAAGAAGGCCGACCAGCGCGCCAGTTCGGCCAGGCGGTACGCCTGGCGCTGCGGTGCGCGCTTGGCCAGCGGCAGACCGCCCGACACGCTGAAGACCTTGCCCAGGTCGAAGGGACGCACGTCGATCTGCGCGCCCGTCTTGGCGGCGATGGCCATCAGGCGCGCGTGACCCAGATAGGTCCATGGCGAGTGAGGGGCGAAGAAATACTGCACGACTTTGCTCTGGCTTGCACTCATCTCGACTCCCTTAGAAAGGCTTGACCACGACCAGCACGACGACGGCCAGCAGCATCACCACCGGCACTTCATTAAACCAGCGGAACCAGGTGTGGCTGCGCTTGTTGAGACCTTTTTCAAACTTGCGCAGGATGGAACCGCAGGCGTGGTGATAGCCGAGCAGCAGCACCACGAACGTCAGCTTGGCGTGCATCCAGCCCGGCATCTTCATGCGGCCCTCGCCCCCGCCATACAGCATCCACATCAAGGCCAGCCCCAGCACCATGGCCGGCAGCGCCAGCAGCGACATGAAGCGGTACAGCTTGCGCGCCATCAGCAAGAGGCGCTCGGTGGCGACCGTTTCCGTCTCCATCGCCAGGTTCACGAAGATGCGCGGCAAGTAAAACAGGCCGGCAAACCAGGACATGACGAAGATGATGTGGAAGGCTTTGGTCCAGAGAAAGAGCATGGGGTTTCCAGTGTCGGAGGTGGAGAAAAACGAGAGCACGGGCCGCCTTGTGGGCAGCCCGCGAAAGAGACTATTTGCGCACTTCGCCGTGGCCAAAGACCACGTACTTGAGCGAGGTCAGGCCTTCCAGTCCCACCGGACCGCGCGCATGCAGCTTGTCGTTCGAGATGCCGATTTCGGCGCCCAGGCCATATTCAAAGCCGTCGGCGAAACGCGTTGACGCGTTCACCATCACCGAGGCGGAATCGACTTCGCGCAGGAAGCGCAGCGCGTCGCTGTAGTCTTCCGTGATGATCGATTCCGTGTGCTTCGATGAATACTGGTTGATGTGATCCATCGCTTCGTCGATGCCGTCGACCACCTTCACCGACAGGATCGCCGCCAGGTATTCGGTGCGCCAGTCTTCCTCGGTGGCCGGCACCAGGTGCGGATAGGCAGCGGCGGCCAGGATCGCATGGCTTTCCGGATCGGCGCGCAGTTCCACCTGCTTGGTCAAATACAGTTCGGCCAGCTGCGGCAGCACGGTGGCGGCGACGGCGCGCGACACCAGCAAAGTTTCCATGGTGTTGCAGGTGCCGTAGCGGTGGCACTTCGCGTTGAAGCCGATATCGATCGCCTTTTTGATATCGGCCTTGGCGTCGATATACACGTGGCAGATGCCGTCGAGGTGCTTGATCATCGGCACGGTGGCCTCTTCCATCAGGCGCGCGATCAGGCCCTTGCCGCCGCGCGGCACGATGACGTCGACGAATTGCGGCATGGTGATCAGCGCGCCGACGGCGGCGCGGTCCGTGGTGTCGATCACTTGCACGGCATCAGCCGGCAAGCCCGCTCCCTGCAAACCCTCCGCCACCAGCTTGGCCAACGCGCGGTTGCAATGGATCGCTTCCGAGCCGCCGCGCAGAATCGTCGCGTTGCCGCTCTTGATGCACAGGCCGGCCGCGTCCACCGTCACGTTCGGACGGGCTTCATAGATGATGCCGATGACGCCCAGCGGCACGCGCATCTGGCCCACCTGGATGCCCGTCGGGCGGAACTTCATGTTCGAGATTTCGCCGATCGGATCGGCCAGCGAGACGATCTGCGTCAAGCCTTCGACCATGGTGGCGATGGCGGCGTCGGACAGGGTCAGGCGGTCGAGCATGGCCGGCGCCAGGCCGGCGGCGGCTGCCGCATCGAGGTCGCGCTGGTTGGCCGCGCGCAGCAGGTCGGCATCGCGCACGATGGCGGCGGCGATCAGGCTCAAGGCGCGGTTGCGCGTGGCGCTGTCGGCACGCGCCATGGCGCGCGAGGCGGCGCGCGCGCGCATGCCCACGTCCTGCATATATTCTGTGATGTCCATGCTCGTATCCATAAAAGTTAACCCTTGGCGATCTTCAGGCCCAGTTGCAGCATGGCGTCCCAGGCGTCGCCCGCGTAGCCCTTGGCGCGCAAGCCCTTGATCATCTTGTCCACCTGCGCCGCCTGCTGCAGCGCCGCTTCCAGCACCGGCAGCGAAATGCGCCGCAGGGCCGGTTCCATCATCCGCTCGCGCGGACCCCAGATGCGGTATTCCTTCAGCAGCGCGCCCAATGGACGCCCTTGCGCCATGCCGGCCTTCAATTTTAACAGCGTGCGGATTTCCTCGGAGACGGCCCATAACACCAGCGGCAGCGCCTCGCCCTCGCCCTTCAAGCCTTCGAGCATGCGCACCAGGCGCGCCGGGTCGCCGGCCAGCATGGCTTCGGACAGCTTGAAGACATCATAGCGGGCCACGTTCAGCACCGCGTCCTGCACTTGTTCGTACGTCAGCTTGCCCGCGGCATGCAGCAGTCCCAGTTTCTGGATTTCCTGGTGCGCCGCCAGCAAATTGCCTTCCACCCGCTCGGCGATGAAGTCGATGCTGGCCCGTTCGGCGCTTTGTCCCTGCGCGGCCAGGCGCTGCGATATCCAGGCCGGTAACTGCGCCCGTTCCACATTTGGAATGTCGATATACACGGCCGCCTGCTGCAGGCTGGCGACCCAGGCCGCCTTCTGCGTGGCCCAGTCCAGCTTGGGCAAGGTGATCAGGGTCAGGTTGTCGGGGCTGAGGTTTTTCGCGTAGCTTTGCAGCGCCGCGCCGCCATCCTTGCCCGGCTTGCCGGTGGGGATCCGCAGCTCGATCAATTTTTTATCGCCGAACAGCGACAGCTCCTGATTCGCCGCCAGCAGTTCGCCCCACTTGAAGCTGCGCTCCACCGTCAGCACGTCGCGCTCGGAAAACCCTTGCGCGCGCGCCGCGCGGCGGATCTTGTCGGCCGCTTCCAGCGCCAGCAAGTGTTCGTCGCTGGTGATCACATACAGCTGCGCCAGCGGCTTGGCCACATGCCCGTCGAGCGCGTCTATCCGCAATTGCATGGCGTCCCCGTTACTGCTGCGGGGCTGGCGCGACCGGCGTCACGGGCGCCACTGGCGCCACCGACATGGCCGGCAGCACCGGCTTGATGGCGGCCAGGCGGCGCATGATCTGCTGCACCAGGTCGTTGCGCATGTCGCGGTACAGCGCCGCTTCTTCCGTTTCCTTGGCCAGTACCTGCGATTCGTCGAAGGTGATCGGACGCACCAGGCTGATGGTGGTCGGCGCCAGCAACTGGTTGCCTTCCTTGTCCAGCACGCGGAAATTGATCGAATAGCCAAGTTGGTACTCTTGCACGCGGCCATTTTTGTTCAGCGACAAAATGGTCTTGGTACGATTCCTCTCCGGGTCGTTGAGCACTTCAAGGACGGCGTCGGCGCCATCCTTGGTACTCACCACCTCCGTGCTGCCAATGGCGCGGATATAGCGCTTCAGGCCGATCGCCAGCGGCGACGTGTCGGGCAAGCCGATGTACATCGTCGCGAACGGCAGCATGAAACTGCCGTTCGAACCGCGCAAATGAAAGCCGCAGGCCGACAGCAAAACAGTCAGGCCCAACGCCAGCACGGCGCGGCGGCCCAACAGCGATACTTGAGAGGAAGTCGTCATGATTACACCACGATGCTGATTAACTTGCCTGGCACGACGATGATCTTCTTCGGCGTGGTCTCGACGTACTTCTGCACACTTTCGCACGCCAGCGCGGCCGCTTCGATGCTGGCCTTGTCCGCATCCTTGGCCACCGTGATCGAGCCGCGCAGCTTGCCGTTCACCTGGATCATCATCTCGATCTCGGACTGTTCCAATGCGGCCGGGTCAACTTGCGGCCAGGCCACGTTGAGCAGGTCGCCGTGCACGCCAGCGTAGCCCAGTTCCTGCCACAGCACGTGGGTGATGTGCGGCGCGACAGGGTTCAACAGGCGCAGGAAGATGGAGAAGCCTTCGGCGATCAGCGCCTTCGACTGCGCGCTGTCATCGAGCTTGGCCGATTCCAGCGTGTTGAGCATCTTCATGCAGGCCGACACGACGGTGTTGTACTGGATGCGCTTCAAGTCGTAATCGGCTTGCTGCAGCAGCTTGTGCAATTCGCGGCGCAGGTTTTTCTGCGCGTCGCCCGTGGCAGGAGCGGCGCCGCCAGCCAGCGCGGCCTGGATCGTCGCCGACCGGGCGTAGCCGAAGTTCCACACGCGGCGCAGGAAACGGTTCGCGCCTTCGACACCGCTGCCGGACCATTCCAGCGTCTGTTCCGGCGGCGAGGCGAACATGGTGAACAAACGGGCCGTGTCGGCGCCATACTGTTCGATCTGCGCTTGCGGGTCGATGCCGTTGTTCTTCGACTTCGACATTTTTTCCGTGCCGCCGATTTCCACCGGCTGGCCATCGGCCACCAGGACGGCGCTTTGCGGACGGCCCTTGTCATCGAGCGACAGGCGCACGTCGTCCGGATTGAACCAGGTGGTCTTGCCCACGGCGTCCTTGCGGAAATACGTTTCGTTGAGCACCATGCCTTGCGTCAGCAGGTTGACGAACGGCTCGTCGAACTTGACCAGGCCGAAGTCGCGCATGATCTTGGTCCAGAAGCGCGCGTACAGCAAGTGCATGACGGCGTGTTCGATGCCGCCGATGTACTGGTCCATCGGCATCCAGTAATCGTTGCGCGCGTCGACCATGGCGTCGTTCGAGCCTGGCGAGGTATAGCGCATGTAGTACCACGACGAATCGACGAAGGTATCCATGGTGTCCGTCTCGCGGCGCGCCGGCTTGCCGCACTGCGGGCAGTCGCACTGCAGAAAGGCTTCATATTTGTTCAGCGGATTGCCCGTGCCGTCCGGCACGCAGTCTTCCGGCAGCACCACCGGCAAATCTTTTTCCGGCACCGGCACCACGCCGCAGTCCGCGCAATGGATCATCGGGATCGGCGTGCCCCAGTAGCGCTGACGCGAAATGCCCCAGTCGCGCAGGCGGAACGTGGTTTTCTTTTCGCCCAGGCCCAGTTCCGCCAGGTCGGCGGCCACCGCATCGACGGCGGACGCGAAATGCAGGCCGTCGTATTTGCCGGAGGCGACGCAGACGCCATCCTTGCTGCCATACGATTCCTGCCAGGCGTCCGTCGAAAATTCCTGGCCCTTGACTTCGATCACTTGCTTGATCGGCAGATTGTATTTCTTGGCAAAGCCGAAATCGCGTTCGTCGTGCGCCGGCACGCCCATCACGGCGCCATCGCCGTAGGTGATCAAGACGTAGTTGCCGACCCACACTTCCACTTGCGCGCCCGTCAACGGATGGGTGACGAACAGGCCGGTCGGCATGCCCTTCTTCTCCATCGTCGCCATGTCCGCTTCGATCACGGAACCGAGCTTGCATTCGGCGTTGAAGGCGGCCAGCGCAGGATTGCTTTGCGCGGCGTGGATGGCCAGCGGGTGCTCGGCGGCCACGGCGCAGAAGGTCACGCCCATGACCGTATCAGGACGGGTGGTAAACACATACAGCTTGCCGTCGCCGATCAGGCTGCCTTCGGCATCCTTGATCTGGTGCGGGAAGGCGAAGCGCACGCCCGTCGACTTGCCGATCCAGTTGGTCTGCATGATGCGCACGCGCTCGGGCCAGCCCGGCAGCTTGTCGTCCACATACGCCAGCAATTCTTCCGCGTAGTCGGTGATGCGCGCGTAGTACATGGGGATTTCGCGCTTCTCGATCAGCGCGCCCGAACGCCAGCCGCGGCCATCGACGACTTGTTCGTTGGCCAGTACGGTCTGGTCGATCGGATCCCAGTTCACGGTACCGGTCTTCTTGTAGATGATGCCTTTTTCCAGCATCTTGAGGAACATCCACTGGTTCCATTTGTAGTATTCGGGCTTGCAGGCGGTCATTTCGCGCGACCAGTCGATGGCCAGGCCCATCGATTCCATCTGCTGCTTCATGTGGGCGATGTTCGAATACGTCCATTGCGCGGGCGGCACGTTGTTGGCCATGGCCGCGTTTTCCGCGGGCATGCCGAACGCATCCCAGCCCATCGGCATGAGCACGTTGTAGCCGTTCATGCGCAGGTAGCGGTACATCACATCATTGATCGTATAGTTGCGTACGTGACCCATGTGCAGCTTGCCCGAAGGGTAAGGCAGCATCGAGCAGGCAAAATACTTGCCTTTAGGGAAACGTGGGTCGTGTTCGACGGCTTTATAGGCGTCGATCGCCTTCCAGTGCGATTGGGCGGCTTGTTCGACGTCGGCGGGACTATATTTATCTTGCATGATGATGTGCGACCAGCGTGGCCCGGCCAATAGTGGATATGAACCGAGCATTATACTGGTTGTCGCCGCCCGATAGCACGGCGCGCTGGCGGCCCGGTCTGGCAAATTTTGGCCGGCGCGCAATTCTGCTGTGTAATATATGCACAATCTTGTTCTTTGCATCAAAACCGGCCATGATCGTCTACCAGGAATATCCGCCCCTCCCCGCCCTGCGGCCCTGGCTCGATTGCGTCTGGACGTGCCGCGTGCAAACGGGCACCACACCCGTCACGCACCAGGTCTTGCCCGACAATTGCATCGACATCCTGTGCCAGGACCAGCAGGACGCCAGCTTTGCCGTGGGCATGATGACGGCGCCGATTGCCGTCGTCAGCCACGGTCTCGTGCAAACGGTGGCGGCCCGCTTCAAGCCGGGCGCGGCGGCACGCTTCTTCCAGCTCCCCTTGTGCGAACTCAGCGATGGCCGCACGGGCTTGCAGCAGCTGTGGGGCCGCGAGCTGGCGGCGCGCCTCGGTGATGCGCTATGGAGCGAGCCTTTGAGCAACACGCAGCGCATCGCCATCTTGCAGGAATATCTGCTGCTGCGCCTGCGCACCGCGCCGCCACGGCGTCAGGCGGGCGCGGCCGAGCATGCGATCGCCGCCATCGAGGCGGCAGCGGGGCAAGTGCGCGTGGACGGCCTGGCGCGGCAGCTGGGCGTGTCGCGCCAGCACCTGGCGCTGCAATTTCGTCAGCAAGTGGGCATCAGCCCGAAGCTGTTTGCCCGCATCTGCCGCTTTCGCGCGGCCAGCGCCGGCATGCAAAACCTGGCGGGACAACAGGACTGGGCGCAAGTGGCCTTGCAATATGGTTATTTCGACCAGTCGCACCTGATCCACGACTTCCAGGATTTCGCCCGCAGCTCGCCCGAGGCGTGGCTGGCGGGCAGGCGCACTTGAACACCTTCCATTTTTACAATCACGCGCCGCGCGCCAGTGGCATGATGGCGTGATTCTTCATTCACCAGGAGCAGAACATGATCAAGGGTTTACGCACCGTCACCTATCCCGTCCCCGACCTGGACAAGGCCAAGGCCTGGTACAGCCAGGTATTCGGCACGGCGCCGTATTTCGACCAGCCGTTCTATGTCGGTTTTAATATCGGCGGCTTCGAGCTGGGCTTGCTGCCGGATGGCCAGCCGGGCACGCAGGGCAGCGTGACGTACTGGGGCGTGGACGGCATCGAGCAGGAAGTCGAACGCATCGTGGCACTGGGCGGCAGCCTGCACCATCCGATCACGGACGTGGGCGACGGCATCCGCACGGTGGAATTGCTCGACCCGTTCGGCAACCAGATCGGCCTGATCGACAATCCCCATTTCGATACCAGCAAGGTCGTTTAGGCGGCTTCGCCCTGCAGCCATGCGCGAAATTGCTGCAGGGCCGTCTTTTCATGCGCCGTTTCAGGCGTGATCAGGTAATACGCGCGCTGACCGCGCAGTGGGCGCTCGCACGCGATGCGCAATTCGCCGCGCGCCAGTTCCGCTTCGACCAGCATGCGTGGCAGCAAAACCACGCCTTGCCCTTGCACGGCCGCCATGGCCAGCATGGAAAACAGTTCATAGCGGGCGCCATAGTGCGCCCCATCGCGTCCTTCCCCCTCGACCTGCATGGCGTCAAACCACTGGCGCCAGGCGCCTGGGCGCGTACTTTGCTGCAACAAGGTCAGTTCCAGTAAATCCTGCGGCTGCCACTCACTGCGCGCGGCCAGCAGGCGCGGGCTGGCGACGGGCACGATTTCTTCATGCATGAGCAAGGTGGCGCGCGTGCCGGGCCAGCGCGCCAGTTGCTCTGGCGTGCCCGCGTATAAGGCGCCGTCGTATTCCGTATCGGCAAACATAAATGGTTTCGTGTAGGCATCGATATGCACGACGATGTCCGGGTGCAGCCCCGCCAGTGACGACAGCCGCGGCATCAGCCAGCGCGTGGCAAACGTGGGCACGGAAGCGAGCTGCAAGGCGCCGCCGCCGCCCTGGCGCGCCATGGTGTCGAGCGTGTCGCGCTCCAGGCCATCGAGGCGGGCCGCGATCTGCCGCGCATACGCGGCGCCGGCGCTGGTCAGCAGCACGCCATGGCGCGTGCGCTGGAACAGTTGCACGCCGAGAAAACTTTCCAACGATGAAATCTGCCGCGACACGGCGCTTTGCGTCAGCGACAGTTCGCGCGCCGCATGCGTGTAGCTCTGGTGCCGCGCAGCCGCCTCGAAGCAGTTCAAGGCTTGCAGCATGGGGATTTTGCGTGACATGGGGGGTATCCGGCCAGTGAAAGACCCCTAGTATGCCGCAAGATATGCGCAGCACGCATGTCTGGGTGCGAAAAAATCGTTTGCGCAAGGCTAGGCAAAAACCTACCATGAGCCATATTCAATCTTGCGCCGATCACCGGCGCTCACCTGCGAGGCCTGTGATGAGCAAAACCGTATTCGACTGGAATTCCCCCCTGCTGCTGGAAGAACAACTGACGGGCGACGAACGCGCCGTGCTGGAAGCGGCCCGAGACTATTGCCAGGGCAGCCTGGTGCCAAGGGTCCTCGAATCGTTCCGCCATGGCCGCACGGACGCGGCCATCTTCCGCGAAATGGGTGAGCTGGGCTTGCTGGGCACAACGATCCCTGAAGAATACGGCGGCGCCGGCCTGAACTACGTCTGCTATGGCCTGGCCGCGCGCGAAGTCGAGCGCGTCGATTCGGGCTACCGCTCGATGATGAGCGTGCAATCATCCTTGGTGATGGTGCCGATCAACGCTTTCGGCAACGAAGAAACGAAACAGAAATACCTGCCGAAACTGGCGACGGGCGAGTTCATCGGCTGCTTCGGCCTGACGGAACCAAACCACGGCTCCGATCCTGGCAGCATGGTCACGCGCGCGCGCAAGGTGCCGGGCGGCTATAGCTTGTCGGGTGCGAAGATGTGGATCACCAACAGCCCGATCGCCGACGTGTTCGTCGTCTGGGCCAAGGACGATGAAGGCGCGATCCGCGGCTTCGTGCTGGAAAAAGGCTGGAAAGGCCTGTCGGCGCCGGAAATCCACGGCAAGGTCGGCTTGCGCACCAGCATCACCGGCGAAATCGTCATGGATGAAGTGTTCTGCCCTGAAGAAAACGCCTTCCCCGACGTGCGCGGCCTGAAGGGCCCGTTCACCTGCCTGAACAGCGCCCGCTACGGCATCGCCTGGGGCGCGCTGGGCGCGGCCGAAGACTGCTACCTGAAGGCGCGCCAGTACACGATGGACCGCCAGCAATTCGGCCGTCCGCTGGCCGCGAACCAGTTGGTGCAAAAGAAACTGGCCGACATGCTGACGGAAATCACCATGGGCTTGCAAGGCTGCTTGCGCCTGGGCCGCATGAAGGATGAAGGTTCGCCCGCCGTGGAAATCACCTCGATCATGAAACGCAACAGCTGCGGCAAGGCGCTCGATATTGCCCGCGTAGCGCGCGACATGATGGGCGGCAACGGTATTTCCGACGAGTTCGGCGTCATCCGCCACCTGGTCAATCTGGAAGTGGTCAACACCTATGAAGGCACGCACGATGTGCACGCGCTGATCATCGGCCGCGCCATCACCGGCATCGCCGCCTTCAACTAATGGACGCCTTGGCTTCCACCCTGCGGCCCGCGCCGCTGGTCGGCTTGCGCGTGCTCGACCTGTCGCGCGTGCTGGCCGGCCCCTGGGCCGGGCAAATGCTGGCCGACCTCGGTGCGGACGTCGTCAAGGTTGAACAGCCGGGCCGCGGCGACGACACGCGCTCCTGGGGCCCGCCGTACCTGAAAGACGAGGACGGCCGTGATACTGCCGAGGCCGCCTATTTCCAGTGTGCCAACCGCAACAAGCGCTCGCTGTGCATCGACCTGGCCGCCCCTGAAGGGCAAGCGCTGGTGCGCAAGCTGGCGGCCGAATCGGACGTGCTGCTGGAAAATTTCAAGCTCGATGGCTTGAAGCAATATGGTTTGGACGCGGCCAGTTTGCTGGCGCTCAATCCTCGCCTCGTCTACTGCTCCATCACGGGCTTTGGCCAGGATGGGCCGTACGCGGCGCGCGCCGGCTATGACTTTTTGATCCAGGGCATGGGCGGCTTGATGAGCATCACGGGCATACCCGATGGCCAGCCCGGTGCCGGGCCGCAAAAAGTGGGCGTGGCGCAGACGGACATCCTGACGGGCCTGTACGCCACCATCGCCGTGCAGGCGGCGCTGGCCGAACGGGAACGCTCGGGCCTGGGCCAGCATATCGACCTGGCCTTGCTCGACGTGCAAGTAGCGGCGCTGGGCAACCAGGCCGCCAATTACCTGTGCGGCGGCAAAGTGCCGCAGCGTATGGGCAATGCGCATCCGAACATCGTGCCCTACCAGGATTTTCCTACGGCCGATGGCGACATGATTCTGGCGATCGGCAATGACGGGCAATTCTCGCGCTTTTGCGCCGTCGCCGGCCACCCGGAATGGGCGCTGGACGAACGTTTTGCCACCAATCCGCAGCGCGTGGCAAACCGGTCCATCCTGATCCCCCTGATGCGCCAGGCCACGGTCATGCGCACGACGGCCGAGTGGATCAGCGCCTTCGAGGCGCAAGCCGTGCCGTGCGGTCCCGTCAACCGCATCGACCAGGTCTTTGCCGACCCGCAAGTGGTGGCGCGTGGCTTGAAAGTGGAGATGCCGCATCCCACGGCGGGCACGGTGGCGCTGGTAGCCAATCCCGTGCGCCTCTCAAGCTCGCCGGTGCAATACCGCTTGCCGCCACCATTGCTGGGGCAGCATACGCAGGAAGTGCTGCAGCAATGGCTGGGATTGGACAGTACGGAGATTGACGGCTTGCGCGAGCGCAAGGTGGTGTAACTCACCCCAACGGCGGAACGGCTGGGGTCGGACCCTGAGGGGGAATGCGCCCGAATCGGGCGCATTCCGATCGCGAAGCGACTGCCCCCGGAATTACTTCAGCGTCAATTTCAACGCCGGCTTCTCGCCATAATCCTCATAGCGCTCATTGATGCCGGCGATACAGAACGTGATTTCTTCCAGCAAGTCCGGCACTTGCGCCTTCATCGCTTCCGCATCCTGCACAACGATGTCGAGCACTTCGTTTGGTTTCAAACGGAACTGCGTCATGTTTTCGTCGTCGCGCAGATAACTGAGGCAATCGACCCAGGCATCCATGCTGTTGCCGTAAAACGCGGGGAAACCGAAGGCTGGCACGCATTGCGCGTGAAAGCTCGCTACGTCGGTGATGTCTTTTCCATTCAGGATGGCAGTGGCCATAGCTTCCTCAGTTCTTCAGCGACAGCACGTCCTGCATGTCGAACAGGCCGGTCGGCTTGTCGGCCAGGAAACGCGCGGCGCGCAGGGCGCCGTGGGCGTAGGTGACGCGGCTGCTCGACTTGTGGCTGATCTCGATGCGCTCGCCGATGCCGGCAAACAGCACCGTATGGTCGCCGACGATATCGCCGCCGCGGATGGTGGCAAAGCCGATGGTCGACGGGTCGCGTTCGCCCGTCACGCCTTCACGGCCGTACACGGCGCATTCCTTCAAGTCGCGGCCCAGGGCGCCGGCCACCACTTCGCCCATTTGCAGGGCCGTGCCCGACGGCGCATCGACCTTGTGGCGGTGATGGGCTTCGATGATCTCGATGTCGTAGCCTTCGGACAGGCTTTTCGCGGCCAGTTCCAGCAGCTTCATGGTGACGTTCACGCCCACGCTCATGTTCGGCGCGAACATGATGGCCGTCTTTTCGGCGGCGGCGGCAATGGCGGCCTTGCCAGCGTCATCGAAACCGGTGGTGCCGATGATCATCTTGATGCCGTGCTCGGCGCAATACGCCAGGTGCTGCAAAGTGCCTTCGGGACGCGTGAAGTCGATCAGGTAATCGGCGCCGGCCAGGCCGGTGGCCAGGCTTGACTCGATCAGCACGCCGGCAGGTTTACCGAGAAAGGCGGCGGCATCCTGGCCGACGGACGGCGAACCAGCGCGGTCGAGCGCGCCAGCGAGAACAGCGTCAGGCGCGTTGCTGACGGCTTCGATCAGGATATGGCCCATACGGCCGCTGGCGCCAGCGATGGCAATTTTCAGTTCAGTCATTTTATTCTCTTACAACAACTTATTTGGTGGGTTCGGCAGCAGGTGCAGGTGCAGGCTCGGCGGCAGGCGCCGTTGCAGGTGCAGGTACAAGCGCAGGCTTGCTCACAGGAATGGCTGGCGCGGCATCGGCCGGCACCGGCACGGCGCTTGGCGCCACGGGCGATGGCAGGGCGGCGGCAGGCGCGTCAGCCTTGGCAACCTTGGCGAATGGCGACGGACCGGCGATGCGGTCGATGTATTCTTTCTCTGTCGGCAAGTTGCCGCCTTCAAAACGTTCCACTTTGCCATCCTTGCCGAAGTACACGACCACGCGGCTGCTGGTGGTTTCGCCACTGCCCCGGGCCAGGCGGAACGGGTAATCCCAGCGGTCGGCATGGAAGATATCGGTCAGCAGCGAGGTGCCGAGGACGAAACGCACCTGGTCGCGCGTCATGCCCACTTTCAACTGGGCCAGCATCTCTTCGGAGACAAAGTTGCCTTGTTGAATGTCAGGACGGTAGGGCGAGAAAAACCACATGAATTTTTGCAGCGGCGTGATGGTGGTCGTTTGTGCGCCCTGTTCGGGGACCAGTTCCTTGCCTTCTTTTTGAGCAGCTGCCGGCTTTTCGCCCAGAATGCCACGGCTGGCGCAGCCGGACATGGCCAGCGCGACACAGACCATGCCTGCCACGACTGGTGCTCGAAATGAAATACGGTGCCAGAGAGATGGCAATACAGCCGGTGTTACGCGCATAAATGACCTCAATTGGATGAACAAAACGCCAGGAGTGACCGGCCCGCCAAAAAAAAGCATATTTTGGCACTCCCCGACAAAACGCTATATGATAAAGCACCTGACCCACATACGAGCAACAAACATGAGTAACAATCCTAGTGATCTCAAGGCAAGCGGCCTGAAAGCCACCCTGCCACGGCTGAAGATACTCGATATCTTCCAGAGTAGCCCGGTACGCCACCTGACCGCGGAAGACGTGTATAAAATTCTGCTGGCCGACAATATGGATGTCGGTTTGGCAACTGTCTACCGCGTCCTGACGCAATTCGAACAGGCTGGCTTGCTCAACCGCAACCATTTTGAAACCGGCAAGGCGATTTTCGAGCTCAACGAAGGCTCCCACCACGACCACCTGGTGTGCCTCGACTGTGGCCGGGTCGAAGAATTCTTCGACGAAGAAATCGAAATCCGCCAGCAAAAAGTGGCCGAGGAGCGCGGCTTCAAGATCGCCGAACACGCCCTGGCCATCTACGGCAACTGCACCAAGACAGCTTGCCCGCACAAAACCGCCTGATCCACGCTTGCCGGTCCCACGGAGCGGCTGGCGCGTCAGGCAGTACGATCAATGATGGCTGAGCGCGCTTGACAGCAACTTGGCCGTGATATCGACAATCGGGATGACGCGTTCGTAAGCCATGCGCGTCGGCCCGATCACTCCCAGCGTTCCCACGATCTTGCCGTTGACTTCATACGGCGCCGTCACCACGCTCATCTCATCCATCGGCACCAGGTTCGATTCGCCGCCGATGAAAATCTGCACGCCCGTCGCCTTGCTCGACACGTCGAGCAACTGCATCAAGCCCGTCTTTTGCTCGAACATGTCGAACATCTGGCGCAGCGAATGCATATTCGATGACAGATCGCTCACGCTGAGCAAGTTGCGCTCGCCGGAAATCACCATGTCGTCGCTATGGTCGGCCATCGCTTCACTGCCCGCTTCCACGGCCGCCTGCATCAGGCTGCCCATGTCGTCGCGCAACTGGCGCAGCTCGCCCTGCAGGCGCACGCGCACGGCGTCGAAGGACAGGCCGCCATAATTCTGGTTGATATAGTTGGCCGATTGCACCAGTTGCGCCGGCGTATAGTCGGCCTCCGTCAGCAATAGACGGTTCTGCACGTCGCCGCCGGGAGCGACGATGACGAGCAGGATGCGTTTTTCGGACAGGCGCAAGAATTCGATTTGCTGGAACACGGATTCGCGCCGCGGGCTGAGCACGACGCCGGCAAACTGCGACAGCGACGACAACATCTGCGCCGCGTTGGCGATGGTTTTTTGCGGCTGCGGCGTCTGCAGGCGCATGCGCGACTCCACCATGTGCTCGTCCAGATGCCGCACGGTCAGCAAGGTGTCGACAAAGATGCGGTAGCCGCGCGGCGTGGGGATGCGTCCGGCCGAGGTGTGCGGACTGGAGACATAACCGAGCTCTTCCAGGTCAGCCATGATGTTGCGGATCGTGGCCGGCGACAGGTCGAGGCCGGAAATTTTCGACAAGGCGCGCGAACCGACCGGCAGGCCGTCGGCGATATATCGCTCGACCAGGGCTTTCAGCAGTGTTTGGGCACGTGTATCGAGTTGCATGGTGTTTTATTTAAGCAAGTGTTTTGTTAAGCAAGCGGCAACGAAAGCGGCCGAACGTGCAGCAACAGCGCCTATTATGCACGTTCGCCCGTCCTGCGGCGATCAATCTTCCAGTTGCTCCTGCAACCACAACAGCAATTCATCAAAGTTGGCGCAGATGGCGTCGGGCTGCACGCCGGCGGCCAGGTGGGCATCGCTGCCCTTGCGGTTCATCCACACGGCACGCATGCCCGCTCCCTGCGCTCCCGTCACATCGAAATACAGATCATCGCCGACATACACGGCTTCATGGGGCGCCACGTCCAGCGCTGCGCAAGCGGCCAGGAAGATGCTGGCGTCGGGCTTGGCCACGCCAAAGTCGCTGGCGGCGATCGATACCTTGAAATGCTGCGCCAGGCCGATAATTTCAAGGTCCGCATTGCCATTCGAGATGGAGCCGACCAGCATGCGCTGGCCCATCCAGGCCAGGCCCGGCAAGACGTCGTCATATGGCTGGACGCGATGACGGGCCGCAAGGAACTGCGCGATGGCGCCGTCGACCAGGGCGGGATCCTCGCCGGCCGCCTCGAAGGCGGCCAGCAGGCCCGCGCGGCGCAACTCGATCAGGTTGCCATGGAAATGCGGTTGTTCATTGAGCATGGCCAGACGGTGCCGGCGCAGCAGCTCGATGGAAAACTGCTGCGCCACCTTGGGTGCATGCGTGGCCAGCCAGTCGTGCAGCAGGGTTTCGGCGGCGGCAATCACGGGCGCGATGGGCCACAAGGTATCGTCGAGGTCGAAGAGGATGGCCTTGGGCGGCACGGCGGGTTTTACAGGAGCAAGGGACATGGGACTCACAATGGGATGCTGCGTCACAGTGCGCAGGGTATAGCTATTGTCGCACCGATCGCCGCCGCCGGCATGGCTGCGCCCCCGTGAAATGGGGCCGGGCCAGCGCTTCCCGGCGAAAAATTGTTACAGGGTGATACAAGGCAAGATCATTCAGCTTGCCAGATAGACTAAAATAGGCGCCATTCCAATGCGGCGCCAGCGTCCGCGTTGCGCTACCCAACCTAATTCGTTTTGGAGACTGTATGAAAAATTTGTACCTGCGCTCGATGCTGGCGGCGGCTTGCGCCGCCACACTGGCAGCCTGCGGCGGCAGCGGCGGCAACCTGTATCTGCAAGGCACGGTTGGCGGTCTGGCCAAGGATGGCCTGATTCTCCAGAATGACGGGGAACGCTTGCCGGTCCCTGCGGGCCAGGGCCAGTTTGTTTTCACCAAGCTGGTCAAGAACGATGACCGCTACGACATCACCATCGCGCAACAGCCCAAGGGCGCCGTTTGCACGATTATCAATGGCGTCGGCAAGGCATCGAGCTACTCTGTGACCACGGCCCAGGTGATCTGCAAGACCAATACCTACCCGCTTCGCGGCACGGTCACGGGCCTGAGCGCCGATGGCTTGCGTCTGGTGATGGGCCCCAACGGCACCACCCTGCTGGCTGGCGCCACCGCCTACGAATTCGCAAGTGTTGATGACGGCGCCGCGTACGGCATTTCCATACTGGCTCAGCCAACGGGCCTGAAGTGCCGCTTCCAGGGTTCCAGCAGTGCGGACGGCAGCGATACGGTCGGCACGATGGGCTCCACCGCCACGACCGCGGCCACACTTGACTGCACGCCGCAGTAATCCTTGCGATCCGTCACCTATTTTTTGGAGAAATACATGAAGTTATCCTGCTTGCGCCCACTCGCCGCACTGCTGCTGACCCTGGGACTGGCCGCTTGCGGCGGCAAGGCCTCGTATGATGTCAGCGGCACCATCACAGGCTTGAACAATGAAGGACTGATCCTGGCCAACGGCAGCGACACCCTGCCGGTTCCTGCGGGCAAAACGTCGTTTACCTTCGGCAAGCGCATCGACTATGGCACCGACTACAACATCACCGTCAATAAACAACCAGCCCACATGACTTGCGGCATCAGCGGTGGTTCCGGTTCGGCTGGCCATTACATCAATATCAGCGCCGCGGTTACTTGCTCGCAAAACAAATATACCGTGGGCGGCACGGTTTCCGGCCTGACGGTGGACGGCCTGGTGCTGATTAACGGCAGTACGACAACAACGGTGGCCAAGGATGCCACGACCTTTACCATGTCCGGCTCGGTCGCCTATGGCGACACCTATGGCATCAGCGTCTCCGAAACCCAGCCAAAGGGGCTGAAGTGCACGGTACAGCCAGGTACAGGCGGCGGCACCATGGGCGAAGCGAATGTGACGACGGTGCAGATCGTTTGCAATCCGGCCTGAGTGGCGGCAACGGTAGCCGCTGCGCGGCTACCGGGAAGAGATATCACGGAAATCTATAGTTGATATTCCAAAGATAAATTGGAGTTATATGTGGCGATGCAGCATAATGCATCTGTCTCCTCCAACTCTTCCAAGAATTGGATTTAGCCCGCTTTTACCAGCGGGCTTTTTTTTGCCCAAAATTCCTCAAACGGGTTTATTCAAGCCCGGCTGCAACATTTGCACGATGCTAGAGAAATCCTGCTGCGCATAACCGGCTTGCGCATGCATCTGGTACAACTGCCGCACCAGCCCGCCCAAGGGCGTGGGCGCGTTCGCCGACAGGGCCGACTGCTGCGCCAGGCCCAGGTCTTTCAGCATCAGCGCCGTGCCGAAGCCGCCCGTGTAATCGCGCGAAGCAGGCGTGCCGTCCATGACACCGGGCCACGGGTTGTACACTTCCAGGGTCCAGTTGCGGCCCGAACTCTTGGCCATGATATCGGACAACACTTTCGGGTCCAGGCCATGCGCCACGCCCAGGTTCAGCGCCTCGGCCGTCCCCGCCATCAAGATCCCCAGCAGCATGTTGTTGCAAATCTTCGCCACCTGGCCCGCGCCCGCCTCGCCCGCATGGAAGATGTTCTTGCCCATCTTTTCCAGCAAAGGCCGCGCCTGCTGCAAGGCCGCTACACTACCGCCGACGATAAAGGTCAGGGTGCCGGCCGCCGCGCCCGCCGTGCCGCCCGAGACGGGCGCATCGATCATGGCAAAGCCGCGCTCGCCAGCCGCTTGCGCTACCTGGCGCGCCACATCGGCCGCAATGGTGCTGCAATCGATGAACAAGGCACCGGGCTTGGCCGAGTCCAGCACGCCGCCGGCCGCCAGGTACAGTTCCTGCACGTGCTTGTTGGCTGGCAACATGGTGATGACGGCGTCGGCCGTCTGCACGGCCGCGCTGGCGGACGCAGCCGCCGTGGCGCCCGCCTCAACGAGGGACGCCACTGCCGCCGGCGCCAGGTCGAACACGGACACGTGGAAGCCGGCGGCCACCAGATTGCGGGCCATCGGCGCGCCCATGTTGCCCAAGCCGATGAAAGCGATATGTTGCATGTATGTCTCCTGTAGCGCCTAAAAAAGCCCATGGCGTTGTTGCCTTGCCTCGTCGTACTAGTCGTACTGCCTTCGGCAAGGCGCCTAGCCCTGAGCATTTTTATGCACTACTTAAATGTTTAAATGGGTAAATCGGCCAATGGATGCTGTGTCCACGGCGCCGTGAAGTATTCATTGAGGTACGCATCGCTGACCTCGGCCAGGCTGGCCGGCTGCCACTGCGGCGCGTTGTCCTTGTCGATCAGCAAGGCGCGCACGCCTTCGCGGAAATCGGCATGGGCGCAGCACTGCACCGCCACGGTCAGTTCCAGCTGGAACACTTGCGCCAGACTCATGTGGCGTGTGCGTTCACGCATGGCCCACACCAAGGCGGCCGAAGTGGGCGCGCCCTTGTCCAGCGAGTGAGCCGCCTTTTGCAACCACGCCGAATCGCCGTCATACGCGGCAATGGCCGCCACCACTTCAGGCAAGGTGGGCGCTTGCGTCAGCACGGCGATGGCGTCGAAGTTGGCGCGCACTTCCGAGACGGGCAGCATGGATGCCGGCGCCGAGAAGCCGCGCAGCAGGCGATTCAGCTGCTCGCTGTTCGCTTGCGGGCTGGCTTGCCATTGCGCCAGCGCCAGAGAGTCGAGCACCATGGCGCGCTCTTCCTGGCGCAGGAAATAGTCGCCCAGACCGGTGAACAGGGCGTCGGCCGCGTTCATCGGCGCCCCCGTCAGCCCCAGGAACAGTCCGCTGCGCCCCGGCATGCGGCCCAGGAACCAGCTGCCGCCCACGTCCGGGAACAGGCCGATCGTAATTTCCGGCATGGCGATGCGCGTGCTTTCCGTCACGACACGGTGGCTGGCGCCCGCCATCAGGCCCAGCCCGCCGCCCATGACGATGCCGCCGCCCCATACCAGCAACGGTTTCACGTACGTATGGATGCGGTGGTCGAGCCGGTATTCCTCGGCAAAGAAGGCCAGCGCCTGCGGGTTCGGCACGACATCCGGCTGCTCGACCACGGCCGTGCGCAGGCTGCGCACGTCGCCGCCGGCACAGAAGGCCTTGTCGGTCGACGATTGCAGCACCACGCAGGCGATGGCAGCGTCACTGGCCCAGCGCACGAGGGCGCCATCGATGGCACGTATCATGTCCAGGGTCAGGGCGTGCAGCGACTTTGGCGCGTCGAGGGTGATGACGCCCAGCTTCATGCCGCCGGGACAGTCGCGTTCTTCTATCTTGACGGTCTCAACCATTCTTCCACTCCGCCGGACGTTTTTCCAGGAACGCTTGCACGCCCTCTTTCTGGTCTTGCGTATCGAACAGACCGAGGAACAGGGTGCGCTCGTCGGGCAAGGAATTGACCAGCGGATGGCTGCGCGCGCCCTGGATCAGGGTCTTGCACGCCGTCACGCTGCTGGGGCTCTGGCGCGCCACCTTGGCGGCCAGGGCCAGCGCCGTGGCGGCAGCCTTGCCGGTTGGCACGACTTCCTCGACCAGGCCGATGGCCAGGGCCTTCGCCGCATCGACTCTCTCGCCACATAAAATCATGCGCTTGGCCCAGCCTTCGCCCACCAGCCACGGCAAATGCTGCGTGCCGCCCGCGCACGGCAGCAAGCCGACCGACGCTTCCGGCAAGGCCATCTGCGCGTGTTCTTCGGCGATGCGGATGTCGCAAGCGAGCGCGCACTCGAGCCCGCCACCCATGGCATAGCCATTGATGGCGGCGATGCTGACGCCGCGAAACGCGGACAGCGCCTCGAAGGCCTCGCCAAAGGCGGCGGCCATGGCGAACGCCGTGTCCTTATTGCCGTCGGCAAACACTTTCAGATCCGCACCGGCCGAGAAGAACTTGGCGCCGCCACCCGTGATCACCAGCGCATACACGTCCGGATCGGCATTCAGGTCGGCCACCAGCTGCGTCAGCGCGTTCAGGCTGGCCAGGGTCCACGTGTGGGCTGGCGGGTTGTCGAGGGTCACCAGGGCCGTGTGGCCACGGCGTTCCAGCAGTAAATTTGTATACACTTTGCTCATCGTAAGGTCTCCGTGGCGCCGTCTTTCAAAATCGCTCGCGCGACGATCAGGCGCATGATTTCATTCGTCCCTTCCAGGATTTGATGTACCCGCGTGTCGCGCACGTGGCGCTCGAGCGGATACTCGCGGATGTAGCCGTAGCCGCCGTGCAATTGCAGCGCATCGTTGGCCACATTAAAACCGACATCCGTGGCGAAACGTTTGGCCATGGCGCAATACGCCGTGGCGTCCGGGCTTTCCTGGTCCAGTTTCCAGGCCGCCAGGCGCACCATCTGGCGCGCCGCCACCAGTTCCGTCAGCATGTCGGCCAGCTTGAATTGCAGAGCCTGGAATTGCGCCAGTTCGCGGCCGAACTGCGTGCGCTCCTTCATGTACACCTGCGCCCGCGTGAGGGCCGCCTGCGCCGTACCCACCGAGCACACGGCGATATTGATGCGTCCGCCGTCGATGCCCTTCATGGCAATGGCAAAGCCTTCGCCTTCCGCACCCAGCAAGTTAGCAGCCGGCACTTTCACCTGGTCGAAGCTGATGATGCGCGTGGGCTGGCTGTTCCAGCCCATCTTTTCTTCTTTCTTGCCATACACGATGCCGGGCAAGTTCGCCGGCACGGCAAACGCGGAAATGCCGGCCGCGCCTTCGCCGCCGGTTCTCGCCATGACGATCAGCATGTCCGTCTGGCCCGCGCCGGAAATGAAGGCTTTCGTACCGTCGAGTACATAAAAGTCGCCGTCCTTCACGGCCTTGGTGCGCAAGGATGCCGCGTCGGAACCCGACTGCGGTTCCGTCAGGCAATAACTGGCCAGCTTCTGGCCAGCGGCCAGGGCCGGCACCCACTCGTCGCACAGGGCTTCCTGGCCCCAGCGCGACAGCATCCAGGTGGCCATGTTGTGAATCGTGATGTAGGCCGTGGTCGAGGTGCAGCCGCCGGCCAGCTCTTCAAACACGATGGCCGCATCCTGGCGCGAGAGGCCCAGGCCGCCCCAGCGCTGCGGCGTGTACAGGCCGCAAAAGCCCATCTCGCCCGCCTTGGCGATCGTTTCCACGGGAAAGATCGATTCCGCGTCCCAATGGGCCGCGTGCGGCGCCAGTTCCCCTTCGGCAAACGCGCGCGCCGCCTGCTGGAACTCGCGCTGCTCGTCGCTCAGTTCAAAGTCCATGCCAGCTCCTTATTTCAGGCTGATGGTGGTGTTGACCTTGCCCACCGAGGCCGCGTCCGTGAACCAGCGCTGGGTAATCGTTTGCGTCTGCGTGTAGAACAGCACGACTTGCTTGCCGAACGGACCCAGATCGCCCAGCTTGGAGCCGCGCGAACCCGTAAAGCTGAACAGGGGAACGGGCACGGGAATGGGCACGTTGATGCCGACCTGGCCCACGTCGATTTCTTCCTGGAAGTAGCGGGCGGCCGCGCCGCTTTGCGTGAACAGCGCCGTGCCGTTGCCGTTCGGATTCGCGTTGACCAGGGCAATCGCTTCATCGAGCGTGTCGACTTCGACGACGATCAGGACGGGGCCAAAGATTTCCTGGTCATACACGACCATGCCAGGTTTCACGCCGGACAGAATCGTCGGTCCCACAAAGTTACCGTTCGGATAGCCATCGACCTTGACGTCGCGGCCATCGAGGGTCAGCACCGCGCCCTGCTCGATGCCTTTGGCGACCAGGCTGAACACGCGCTCTTTTGCCGCGCACGAAATGACGGGACCCAGATCCGGATTGTCCTTGCCCGCGCCCACCGTCAGGGTCTGCGCCTTGGCCGACAATTCCGGCAGCCACTCGCGCGCCTCGCCCACCAGCACGGCGACGGAGGCGGCCATGCAACGCTGGCCGGCCGCGCCGAAACCGGCGCCCAGCAGCTGGTTCAGTGTCTGTTCTTTATTGGCGTCCGGCAGCACGACGGCGTGGTTCTTGGCGCCCATCATGCATTGCGCGCGTTTGCCGTTCAGGCTGGCACGCTGGTACACATGCGTGCCCACCTTGCTGGAGCCAACGAACGAGATCGCCTTGATGTCCGGGTGGTCGCACAGGGCATTGACGACGTCTTCACCACCGTGTATCACGTTCAGCACGCCGGCCGGAATACCCGCCTGCAAGGCCAGGCGCACGAGTTTTTCCGTCACCAGCGGGTCTTGCTCCGATGGTTTCAAAACAAAAGTATTGCCGCAGGCAATCGCCATCGGGAACATCCACAGCGGGATCATGGCGGGGAAATTGAACGGGGTAATGCCGGCGCACACACCCAGCGGTTGCATCACGCTGTAGGTATCGACGCCACCGGCCACGTTTTGCGCGTATTCACCCATTTGCAGGGTGCCGATATTGGCGGCATGTTCCACCACTTCCAGACCGCGGAAGACGTCGCCTTCCGCGTCGAGCAGGGTCTTGCCCTGTTCCATGGTGAGCGTCGCGGCCAGGTCGGCCATGTTTTCACGGATCAGCTGCTGGAGCTTCAAAAAGATACGTGCGCGCGCGCCAATCGGCGTCTTGCGCCAGGTTTTGAAGGCGCGCTGGGCCGAGGCGATGGCCGCATTGACTTCGTCCGGCGTGGCGAACGGCACCTTGGCCAGAACTTCCTGCGTGGCCGGGTTGACGACGTCGCGCCAGACGGTGGTCTGGGATTCAACCCACTCGCCGTTGATCAAGAGGGGAACGGTCGGAATTGCAGTTTGCGTGGTCACTCGGTGTCTCCTTGTGTGGGTATCAGTCTGTTTGCATTATTCGCACAATCGCCGCCGCGAACAAGGCGTGAAAATGCGAGATAATGCAAAGCTGAATCTGTTAATCTGCAAATGTTGTAAATTTGCAGATTCCACAAACCGGGGAAGAGGAAACGCGATGGCAAAGGTTTTCATGGGCGTGCGCCTGCAGCGGCTGCGCGAGGAACGGCGCATGACGCAGGTGGCGCTGGCCAAGTCCCTGGGCATTTCGCCCAGCTACCTGAACCAGATGGAACGCAACCAACGCCCGCTGACGGTGCCGATTTTGCTGCGCATCGGCACCGTGCTGGGGGTCGATCCGCAAATCTTTTCCGAACACGACAGCGCCAGCCTCGTGGCCGACGTGCGCGACGTGTTCGGCGAATTGCCCGACGCGCCGCCCACCTCGATGGCGGAATTGAAAATGCTGGTGGAAAACATGCCGGAACTGGCCCGCTCGATTTTGCTCTTGCAGCGGCGCTACCGGGTGATGGCGGAACGGGCCGACACGCTGGCCGCGCGCCTCGACGACGGCAGCCGCGGCGCCAGCTCGGCGGCGCCGTCCACGGACGAGGAAGTGCGCGAATACCTGAACCGGCGGCAAAATTACATCGATGAGCTGGACCGGGCGGCGGAACTGGTGGCGGGACAATTCGATCCCGCCCTGCGCACGCTCGATGCGCTGCAAGGCCGGCTGCTGGAACGCCACGGCATCGCAGTGCGCCTGTCCGATGGCGACGCGGGCATGGTGCGCAAGCACCGCTACGACGCCCAGCAACAGATTTTGTGGCTGCCCGACACCCTGACGGGCGGCCAGCGCGCCTTCCAGATGGCGGCGCAAATCAGCCTGCTCGAGCACAGCGAGCTGATCGACGCTCTCGTGCTGGCGGCGGGACTCTCCGGCGCGGCCGCGCAAACGAGCGCGCGCCTGGCGTTTTCCAATTATTTCGCGGGCGCCCTGTTGATGCCGTACCAGCGCTTCCTGCAGGCGGCGGAAACGCGCGCCTACGATATCGAGCGCCTGGCGCACCAGTTCGGCGTGGGCTTCGAAGCCGTGTGCCACCGCCTGAGCACCATGCAGCGCCCCGACGCGGCCGGGCTGCCGTTTTTCTTCGTGCGCGTCGACCGCGCAGGCAACGTCTCGAAGCGCCAGTCGGCCACGGACTTTCATTTCTCAAGAGTGGGTGGCACGTGCCCGCTGTGGATCGTCTACGACGCCTTCAGCCATCCGGGACAAGTACTCACGCAAGTGGCCAGCATGCCGGACGGCTGCACCTATCTGTGGATCGCGCGCCAGGTCAGCACGGCCTCGCCGGGCTTTCGGGCACCGGGCAAGACGTTTGCCGTGGCGCTGGGCTGCGACATTTCGCAGGCGCACCGGCTGATCTACTCGAAGGGACTCGATTTGCACGACCCGAGCAGCGCCACGCCCATCGGCACGGGCTGCAAGGTGTGCGAGCGCCAAAGCTGCCCGCAGCGGGCGTTTCCGTCGCTGCTGGCACCGCCGCCAGCGTCGGCCTGATTTACTCGGCGACCCGGGCGCGCAACGCATCGAATTCGCGCGCAAACTCCGCGCGCCAGTCGCGCCGCGTGGACTCGTCTATCCAGGCCGCGTCGAGGCCATTCAACATGAAGCCGCGCATGTCATCGAGGCCGAAACCGAATTCGCGCATCATCATCCAGGCGCCCGTCGGCGTCACGTGGTGCAGGGTCGGGTCGTCCGTGTTCGGATGCAGTTTCAGGCCCAGCTTGGCCATGGCGCGGATCGGGTGATCGAGCGCCCAACGCTCGGGCGCCAGCGTGCGCAGATAATAGGAATTGGTTGGCACCACGGTGAAGACAAGGCCGCGCTCCACGCAGCGCTGCGCCAGTTCCGGGTTGTCGACGATGGTGTAGCCATGGTCGACCCGGTCCACCTGCAGTTGCTCGATGGCCGTCGCCACGTTCATCCACGGCATGCCGAATTCGCCCGCATGCGCCGTGCATTTGAATCCGGCCTCGCGCGCGGCGCGGTAGGCGTCGATGAACAGCTCGGGCGGACGGTCGTTTTCGCGGTAGTCGATGCCGATGCCGATCACTTCCGGCGCGCGGTAAGCCTTCATCCATTCCACCATCTGCACGGCTTCCGCGGGAGCCGCTTCGCGGTCGATGCTGGGGATCAAACGGCCGATCACGCCAAAGTCGCGCTGCGCATCACGGATGGCGGCCACGATGGCGTCTTGCGCCGCTTCATAGCGGATGCCCGAGACGCGCACGGTGCCGGTCGGATTCCAGAAGAACTCCGCATAACGCACGCCGTGGCCATGCACGTCTTCCAGGTATTCGTAGGCGAGGCAATACAGGTCCGTCGGCGAGACGATCAGGTGCGCATCGAGCGCGCGCAGCACGCGCAGCACGCCGACGGGCTTGTCGCCGCGCGTGTAGAAAGAGTCGATTTCCTCGGGGGTGACGACATTGCCCGTCTTCGCGGCCAGCGCGCGGAAGGTTGCCTGGCGCACCGTGCCGAACAAATGGCAATGCAACTCCACTTTCGGCATGGCGCGTAAAAACTGTTCGATGCTCAGGGGGGAATTAGACATGAAACTCGTTTCGTAATGGAGTGGATCAGGCGAGAATGCCGGCGAGGCGCTGCATCAGCAGTGCGATGGCGGCCGGGCCGTCGGCCAGCATCGCCACTTGCGTATTGATGGCGGCGCGGCGCGGCACGCGGAACTCGCACACCGTCATGCCGCGCGTCAGTTCGCCCGTCAACTCGATGGCCACGTGGGCGCTCTGGAACTGGAACAGCTGCGGCGCTTCCAGGTACAGGGCCACCACGGGGTCGTACATGGGCATGGGCACGGAACCGTCGGCGCTGCGGATGCGCACATACGCTTCCAGGTAGCCGGCCAGCCGCTGCGCGCGCGGCGTGCCGATGGCGCGCAGCTGCCGCACTTCCGCATTCGTCACCAAGAGCTGGCGGCACAGGTTCAGGCCGAACATGCGCAGCGGGATGCCGGCCTGGAACACCTGGGCGGCCGCTTCCGGGTCCGCATAGATATTGAATTCGGCTGCCGCCGTATGGTTGCCCTGGTCGGTCGAGCCGCCCATCAAAATGATTTCGACGATTTTTTCCGCGATGTCGGGCGCCTTGGCCAGCGCGGTTGCGATATTGGTCATCGGCGCAATCGCCATGATGGTGATCTGGCCAGGATACTTGCGCACGGCGTCAATCAGCGCATCGACGGCGTGGCCGGGAGCGTCCGTGGCCGCGCCGGGTGGCAGGATCTCGCCCGTCGTCGGCATGCCGCTGTCGCCGAGGATGCGCTGCGCCGTTTCGATGACGCCGGCCAGCGGCTCTTCGCAGCCGCGGTAGATCGGCACCGTCAAACCGTCATGGGCCTTGATGCGCAAGGCGTTGTCGTAGGTGATGGCGACGGGCGCATTGCCCGCCACCACGCTCACGCCCAGCCACTCGATGTCCGGATTGCTACTCAAGAGCAGCATCGTCAGCCAGTCGTCGAAACCGGGATCGGTGTCGAGCCAGATCTTTTTCAAGGGTTTGTCCATGATGATTCCAAACGAGGTTACGCAGCCAAACACAGGGCGCTGCCGGCAGGCAGCACGAACGAGACGGCAGTGCCTTCGCGCCAGGCGGCGCCGCCGGCCGCACAGATACCCTTGACCTGGCCCAGCGGCGTTTGCAGCAGGTATTCGACGGTGTCGCCCAGGAAGCCACGCGCCAGCACGGTGCCCGGATACTGGCCCGCCGCGTCATCAAAGGCGCAGACGCGCACCTTGTCCGGACGCCAGCCCAGCACCGTGGTGCCGGCAGCGACGGGAGACGTGTACGGCAGGCTGGCGCCCGCGTGGTGCAGCGCGCCGTCGCGGTAGTCGAACAGGTTTTCAAAGCCCATGAAGTTGGCGACAAAGCGCGTCGACGGCGTATTGAAGACGGCTTCCGGCGCGGCCAGCTGCTCGATGCGCCCGCCATTCATGACGACGATGCGGTCGGACAGGGCCAGCGCTTCTTCCTGGTCATGCGTCACGTACAGCATGGTGATGCCCAGTTCGCGCTGGATGCGGCGCAGTTCGGCGCGCATCTGCACGCGCAGCTTGGCGTCCAGGTTCGACAGCGGTTCATCGAGCAGCAACAGGGCCGGTTCGACGACGATGGCGCGCGCCAGCGCCACGCGCTGCTGCTGGCCGCCGGACATCTGCGCCGGCAAGCGCGTCTCGAACCCCGTCAGGCCCACGGCGCCGATCACGGCTTCCACCTTGGTTTTCAGCAGGGCCGGCGCGACCTTGCGCAGGCGCAGGCCAAACGCGATGTTGTCGTACACATTCAGGTGCGGGAACAGCGCATACGACTGGAACACCATGCCGATATTGCGTTTATTGGGCGCCAGCTTGCCGATTTCGCGGCCATCCAAAACGATGCGGCCCGACTGCAGCGGCATCAGGCCGGCGATGGCGCGCATGGTGGTGGTCTTGCCGCAGCCGCTGGGGCCCAGCAGGGAAATTAGTTCGCCCTGCTCGACGTGCAAGTCCAGGTCTTTCACGGACGTCGTGTTCTTCGCGTAGCCGAGGTTCAGCTTGTGCAGTTCCAGATAACTCATGGTGTGTTGCCTCTTACATGTATTTAGAAATGCCCAGCACCTTCTCGGTCACCATCACGAAGGCCATGGTGAACAAGACCAGCAAGGTCGACAGGGCAGCGATCGACGGATCGAAGCTGTTTTCCATATGGCCCAGCATCTCGATCGGCAAGGTGCTGATGCCGGGACCCGTGAGGAACAGCGACACGGGCACCTGGTTGAACGAGGTGACGAAGGCGAGGAAGAAGGCGGCGATCACGGCGTTGCGGATATTCGGCAGCACGATCATGAAAAACGCGCGCAGGCGCGACGCGCCCAGCGTGATGGCGGCATCCTCGATATCCACGCGCAAATTCACCAGGCTGGCGTACACGACGCGCACCGAATACGGAATCAACAGCGCGATATGGCCGATCAGCAGGCCGACATACACGGGCGCGTTGATGGTCAGCACCAGGTGGTGCAGCAAGCCCAGGCCGACGAGGATAGCGGGAATGATCAGCGGCGACGTCAGGATCTGGCGGATGGCACCGATACCGGGCGGCGGCATGCGCGAAAACGCATACGCGACGGGTATGCCCAGCAGCAGCGCGATGACGGTGGCGATCAGGCCGATCTCCAGGCTGGTCTGGAAAGCGCGGCGGAACTCGGGCGCCGACCACACTTCGAGTATCCAGCGCAGCGAATACGACTCGGGCGGGAACGCCAGCGTCTCGCCGCCGGAAAAGCCGGCCAGCACGACGATGGCGAAAGGCCCCAGCAGGAACAAAAACACCAGCCACAGGACGGCGCGCGAAAACAGGCTTTCTTTCATACGGAACTCCGGCTCGAGGAAATACGTTTAAGGCCGGCATTCACCAGCAGGGTCATGCAGACGAGGATGACGGCGATGACATTCGCCGCGCCGAAATCGCTCTCCACGCTGACCTTCTGGTAGAGCAGGGTTTCCAGCATCAGCACCTTGGTGCCGCCCAGCAGGGCCGGCGTCACGTAGGCCGTCACGCAGCCCGTAAATACCAGGGTGCCGCCGACAACCAGGCCTTCCTGCGTCAGCGGCAGGGTGACCTTGCAGAAGACTTGCCATGGATTGGCGCCCAACGTTGCCGCGGCCGGCTCGACGTCGCGCGGCAGGTTTTCCAGCGCGCCCGCCAGCGACATCAGCATCAGCGGCAGCAGCAATTGCAGCAGGCCGACAAACACGGCGAACTCACTGAACAGCAAACGCAGCGGCTCTTCCGTCAAGCCCATGTTGACCAGTGCCGCGTTGATGGCGCCGTTACGGCCCAGCAGCACGATCCACGCATAGGTACGCGCAATCGGCGAGACCATCAGCGGCAGGATCATCATGCCGACCACCAGCCCGCGCCACTTCGGCGACACGCGCGCCACGGCTTGCGCGGCCGGGTAGCCGAGGATGATGGAGGCGAGCGTCACCAGCGCGGCGATGCGCAGGGTGCGCCAAAAGATGGTGCGGTTGAATTCCTGCGAGAAGAAGTCAATGAAGCGGTCAACGCCCCACTGCATGCCGTCGCCGACGCGGAAGGCGTCGACCAGCAAAGCCAGCACGGGCAGCAGGAAGCAGACAACGATAAAGATCAGCGCCGGCAGGACCAGCAGCAGTCCCAGACGCTTTTTTGGATCAGCAAACATGGTGTTCTCTCCTCGTCACCACTATTTGCTCATGGCCTTGTTCCACTGCGTCATCCAGTTGCTGCGCTGCTTGATGATGGTTTCCGGCTTGACGAATTTCAGCGAAGTGATCTGATCGGCGCCATAGGTATTGAATTGCGCGGCAGCCACGGACAGGCGCACGTCCTTGTTGACGGGCGAGTCGACCAGGTTGGTCGCCAGCTGCGTCTGCACTTCCTTGGACAGCCAGAAATCCATCAGCTGGTACGCCAGGTCCGCATTCTTCGAGCCGGCCACGATGCCCATCACATTCATGCCGGCCGCCTGGCCTTCGGCCGGGATGCTCCATTTCAGGGGCAGGCCCGTCTTGAGCATTTGCGACCACGTAAAGCGCGCCACGGGCGCGGCCCAGATTTCATCTTGCGCAAACAGGGCGGCCAGCTGCGCGCTGTTCTTCGAGAACGTGACGACGTTGCCCTTCATGCCGACGATCTTCGCAAAACCGGTGGCGTAGTCGTCCGTCTTGCCGCCCCAGGCCGCATCGGCCATGCGCAGCATCAACGGGCCCTGCGTGGTGCTCACGTCGGGGAAGGCCACGCGGCCCTTCAGTTCAGGGCGCCACAGGTCCTTCCACGACGTCAGCGGGGCAATCTTGTCGCTGCGGTACACCAGGCCGACCGAGTACAAGGTGTAGCCGACGGCGAAGTTGCCGCCGATGGGGTTTTTCGCCACGTCATACAGGGCTTTGTAATTGCTCAGCTTGGCATAATCCATGGGCTGGATGACGCCTTTTTGCGCCGCTTCCAGCATGCCGGAATCGGACAGCAGCACCAGGTCGATCACCGGATTTTTGGCGTGCACCACCAGCTTGGCGATGCGGTCCGCATTATTCCCCGTTTCCACCTTGATATCGCAACCGCATTTGGCCTTGAACGGCTCGTACACATACTTCATGAACAAGGGCTGGGCAATCGGATAGGCCGAAATGACCAGCTCGCGTTTTTCCGCGTGGGCGGCGTTAGCCAGCAAGCCTAGGCTCAACGCCAACATGAGGTGCTTTTTCAAGATGCTTCCTTTCAGGGGACGGCGCTGCGGGACAGCGCCTGTAAAGATGTATCAGACTCAGAAATAATGTCGCATGCCGACGATCAGAACGCTTTGCGTCTTGCCGCCCGAGGCGCCAAAGCCGAACACGCGCGCGAACGTCGCGTCGCCCGCCGCTTTCTGGTAGCTCCAGGTGATGGCGACATCGGTGCGTTTGGACAGGAAGTAATCGGCCTGGAAGTTGACCTGATGCCATTTCGGCGTCTTGTTGATCACGTCATATTTACCGGTGGTAAAGAAATACGAGGCGCCCAGGTTCAGCGCTTCCGTCAGCTTGTGGTTCACGTTCAGGTCCACGTTTTGCAAGGTCAGATTGCTTTGATCCAGGTAGTGGTAGCGCACGTTGGTGTACAGCGCGCCAAACTTGGTCTTGCCCACATTATAAAAGCCTCCCGTGCCGGCGATGGCCTGGTCATTCACGCCGGCGCCGCTGACGGCGCTCTTGTTGAAGATCAACAAGGGGCTGCCATAGTCATTGCCAATGGCGCCATTCGGCGCGTCCGGGCTGTTCGGGTGATCCATCTTGGTATAGGCGACGGCCCAGCTGAAGGCATCGACCTTGTAGCCGGCGCCCATGCTGTAGACGCGGTTGCGGTTGGAATCCTGGGGATTTTCGCTGACACCATACAAGCCCGTGAACGACACGTTGCTGATGTTCGGGCTGACGTACTTGACGGCGTTTTGCACGCGCAAGTTGTTGTAGCCATTGTCGTTGTCGCCGATATGCACGCCGTTACTGGCGATGACCACCGGGCCCAGCAGATCCTTGACGGCTTCGTACTGGCGCCCCAGAGTCAGGGTGCCCTTGTCGTTGCTGGACAGGCCCACATACGACTGGCGGCCGAACAGGCGACCGCTTTGCGAGGCCGCGCCCGTCATCACGTTAAAACCGTTTTCCAGCACGAAGATGGCCTTGGTGCCGTTGCCCAGGTCTTCCTGGCCGCGGAAACCGATGCGGGGATTCTGATTCGTGCCGCTCAGCGCATGCGTGCGGCTGCCGTTACCCTCATCCGAGACATAGCCGATACCGGCCGACAGCAAGCCATACACTTGCACGCTGCTTTGCGCCTGCGCCGCGCCCTGCGCCGCCAGCAAGCCACCCACGACCATCGTTCCCGTCATCCATTTGTTCATCGCCGCCACCCTAAAAAGAATAAACCCTGAGTTTTTTGGAATTATTGTATTGATGCGTCCCCTGCATGGCGTGCCACCGCGAGTACCGGCGCCGCCTGGCAAGCGCTTCTCTGAAGATTGTTGCCTTCAAGACAAGTAAAGACCAGTCCAGAATATGGTAAATTGCGGGATAAGAAAATTTGTTTATTTTTATAAATCCATTACTTTTTCTAATAAGCAAAACCCATGCATGAGTTGAGCAAGAAGATTTCCTTACGACATTTGCAAGCGTTTGCCACCTTAGCCCGGGTAAACAGCTTCAGCAAGGCTGCACAGGAATTGTGCGTGACCCAGCCAGCCCTCAGCGCGTCGATCAAGCTGCTGGAAAATCAACTGGGGAAAAAGTTGTTTAACCGCACAACCCACCAGCTGGAACTGACGCGCGAAGGCAAGCTGGCGCTCGATTACGCCACGCATTTATTGAATACGGCGAGCAACACGTTTGCCGATATCCAGCGCGCCATCGGCAGCGGCCGGCACCGCATCCGCATCGGCGCGATACCGTCCGCCATGGCGATGACGGCCGTGGTGGTGGCGCGCTACTGCGAGCAGCATGGCGACGAAGTGGAAATCGTCCTGTCGGACATGCCCAACGACGGCTTGCTGCACGCGCTGCATTCGGGTCAGCTGGACTTTTGCGTGGGCATCGAGGTGCCCGGCTCCGTGTCGCTGGAAAGCGTGGGCCTGTTTGAAGACGAGCTGGTGCTGGTGACGGCGGGACGCCATGCGCTGGCGCCACTGAAGGAAGTGCGCTGGGAGCAACTGGCGGGCCAGGAAATCGTCGTGTTCACCAAGGGCAGCATCTGGGAATTCGCCTCGAGCGCGCTGCGCCAGCATGGCTTGAGCCCGTCGAGCCTGTACCAGATGATACACAGCGAATCGCTGTATGGCGTGGTGCGCGCCGGCATCGCCGTGGGCATCATGCCCAGCCTGTACACGACCTTCCTCAACGACGAGGACCTGCACGTGGCACCGCTGCGCCAACCCACGTGCAAGCGCAAGATCGCCTTGATGCGGCGCAATGAAATCAGCCGCAACCACCACGTGGACGACTGTTTTTCAGCGCTGCGGCAGGATTTGCAGCAGGTCGACCAGTGGTTTTGAATAAACCCAACGGATGAACAGCCGGGGTCGGACCCTGAGGGTCCGACCCCAGTCCTCGCCCTTGGGTTTGACAATGCTTACTGCGGTGCTTTGAGCAGATTCGCCAAAGCAACATACTGCTCCAGCCCCACGGTTTCCGGACGCAGGGTCGGGTCGATGCCGGCCGCCTTGATCTGCTCTTCCGTAAACATGCCGGCCAGGCAGTTGCGGATCACCTTGCGGCGTTGCGAGAAGGCCTTCATGACCACCGCTTCCAGCGTCGCCTGGTCGCACGCCAGGCGCTCGGCCACGGGGATCATGCGCACGATGGCCGATTCCACCTTCGGCGGCGGGTCAAACGCTGTCGGCGGTACGATGAACAGCAGCGACATTTTGTAGCGCCATTGCAGCATCACGGACAGGCGGCCATACGCCTTGCTGCCCGGTTCGGCCACCATGCGTTCGACGACTTCCTTTTGCAGCATGAAATGCTGGTCCTGCACCAGCGGCGCGAAATCCGCCAGGTGGAACAGCAGCGGGCTGGAGATGTTGTACGGCAAGTTGCCCACGATGCGCAGCTTCTGGCCGGCCGGCACGGGGATTTGCGCGAAATCGAACTTCAGCGCGTCGCCCGAATGGATCGTCAGCTTGGCCGGGTTAAACGTTTTTTCCAGGCGCACGATCAGGTCGCGGTCCAGCTCGACCACATGCATCTGTTTCAAATGGCGCAGCAGCTGCTCCGTCATGGCGCCCAGGCCGGGACCGATCTCGACCATGGCATCGTCCGCCTGCGGCCCGATGGCGGCCGTGATGTCGTCGAGGACGAAGCGGTCATGCAGGAAGTTCTGGCCAAAGCGTTTGCGGGCAACGTGTTTCATAATTTTTTTCTATCAATGCGGTAAAGCCGGCACAGGCCGGCGGGATCGTTGAGCAGGCAGCGTCGGGTTACGCCTTGCGGCTAACCCGACCTACGCTCTGGTCGGGGTACTCGCGCGCAGCATGTCGAGCGCCGTTTGCAGGGCCTGCTCCATGCTGTGGCAATCGGCCAGCCCCAGCCCTTGCGCGGCCAGGTCCAGCGCCGTGCCATGGTCGACCGAGGTGCGGATCAGCGGCAAGCCCAGGGTGATATTGATGCCGCGCCCGAATGTCGCGTATTTCAGCACAGGCAAGCCCTGGTCGTGGTACATGGCCAGCACGCAATCGGCGTCGGCCAGATATTTTTGCTGGAACAGGGTGTCGGCCGGATACGGTCCGCGCGCATCGATGCCGCGCGCTTGCGCCGCGGCAATCGCCGGGGCGATGACGTCGATTTCCTCGCGTCCCAGATACCCGCCCTCGCCCGCATGCGGGTTCAGGCCGGTAACGAGGATGCGCGGCGCGGCGATGCCGAATTTCTGTTGCAGGTCCGTCTGGAGAATATCGAGCGTGACGGCCAGGCTGTCCATCGTGATGGCGGCGGACACGTCCTTCAATGGCAGGTGCGTGGTGGCCAGCGCCACGCGCAGGGTCGGTTCGCCATGTCCCGGTTCGCCAGCCAGCATCATCACCACTTGCGGTGTATTGGTTTTTTCTGCCAGGTATTCCGTGTGGCCGGAAAAGGCCACGCCGGCGTCGTTGATCGTGCTTTTTTGCAAGGGCGCCGTGACCATGGCGCCGAACCAGCCGGCTGCTATGCCTTCCACGGCCGCGTCCAGGGTCGCGAGCACGGAACGCCCGTTTTCCTTGTCCAGCACGCCGGGAATGACATTGTTGACGGTGGGAATATCGATCACGGCCAGGCGGCCCGGTCCGAACTGAGGCAAGCCGCTGTTGCGCACGGCTTGCAGCGACAGCGCCGCCAGTCGGATCTCCGGATCGATCAGGCTGGCCGTCAGCGCCAGGAAGGCAGCGTCGCCCAGCAGGATGCAGTTGACCTCATTGCGCATGGCCCAGGCCGCGCGTATGGAAATTTCCGGGCCAACACCGGCCGGTTCGCCACAAGTGATGGCGATGGCCGGGCGGCGTGCAGGGGGCAAGTTACTCATGCGCAATGAATCAGCGGCATTACTGGTCGTCCGCGCGGAATTCGACGTAGGCACGGTCGCGCACTTCGCGCGCCCAGTTTTCCGTCGCTTCTTCCAGCTTGCGTTCGCGCAAGGCATTGCGTGCGGCGGCGCGCTGTTTCTCTTTCGAGACGTCGTCGCTCTTGCGTTCCAGCACTTCGATCAGGTGGAAGCCGAAGCTCGATTCGATCGGCTCGCTCACCTCGCCCGGTTTCAGCGCATTCATCGCCGTTTCGAATTCCGGCACGGTGTCGCCTGGATACAGCCAGCCCAGGTCTCCGCCCTTGGCCGCCGAACCGTCATTCGAGAACAAACGGGCCAGGTCTTCGAACTTGGCGGCCTTGTTGTCGAGGCGCTCTTTCAATTCCAGCAATTTACGCTTGGCTTCGGCAGCCGACAGGGTCGGCGTTACTTTCAGCAGGATATGGCGGGCATGCGTCTGCTGCACGGCAGCGACGGCTTGCGCTTCGGCCGCGCTGCGGCGGTCCACCAGCTTGAGGATATGGAAACCGGTGTTGCTCTTGATGATAGGCGTGATCTGGCCCGGTTTCAGTTTCAGCAGTTGCTCCGTGAACAGGGGCGGCACGCGGTCGCTATGGCGCCAGCCGATATCGCCGCCGCTCAGCGCATCGCTGGCGTCGGAATAGGTGGCGGCCATCTTGGCGAAATCGGCGCCCGTGCGCAGCTGGCGGCTGACTTCTTCGGCACGCGCGCGGCGCGCGGCGATCTGTTCGGGGCTGGAGTTTTCCGGAATGCGCACGAGAATCTGCGCCAGATTCAGCTCCACCTGTTCGCTGGCGGCCGCTTTTTCCGCTTCCAGGAAGTTATCCACTTCGGAATCGGAAATCTGGATCTTGGCGTCGACTTCATGTTCGCGCAGGCGCTGCATGATGATTTCATCGCGGATTTCTTCGCGGAAGGTCGCAAACGGCGTGCCTTCTTTTTCCATCTGGTTGCGCAATTCCTGCACCGTCATTTTTTGCTGCTCAGCAATACGGCCGATCGCGCGGTCCAGGGTCTGGTCATCCACGCGCACGCCCATTTCCTTGGCCAGCTGCATTTGTGCGCGCTCAACAATCATGCGCTCCAGCAATTGACGACGCAGGTCGGCCGGATCGGGCAAGGGCACGTTCTGCGCCTTCATGCGCTGCTCCACGCTCTTGATGCGGGCAACTACTTCATTGCGCGTAATCACTTCATCATTGACGACGACGGCGATGGAGTCGATGGTCTGGCCACTGCTCGAGGCCGGTGGCGTGAACCCCTTGGCCGGCGCTGGGGCAGCGGCAGCGGGCGTGGCGACAGGCGCTGACGCAGCCTGTTGCGCCCAGACACTACTGGTCGCGGCGCCGGAAATGGCGCACAACAAAACCGTTGCAATTTTGAGTTGGTGCATACTGGCATTACGCATAATGTGTAGAGCGCTCATGAGTTCAGGTGAATAAAAAAACCGGTTTGTGCCAGCGCCGGGGACACCGGCGGCGGCAACGGTGCCTATCTTAACGGAGTGGCTGGCTCAGTGTCTGGTAACCAGGGATGGTTTTTGTAAAAGTTTCCAGGCCATTCGCGCCCAGACCCAGGCCGTTCGACAAGCCCGTCAATTCCAGCTGGAAGAAGATCGGCGTCGAGACAGTCTTGGCCGTCGTCACGAAACGCTGCGCGCCCATGCGGAACACCCAGCAGTCGCCCTTGTATTCCAGACCGACCAGGCTTTCCAGCATGCTGCGATCCTTGATGGAGTAACTGATGCGTCCCACGCCATACAGGCGGTCCGTCAACGGCCATTGCGTCGATATTTCCGCATTGCGCAAACTGTCACGCTGGAAACGATTGCTGAAATTCAATACTTTCTTGGGACCTGGCTGATATTGCAAGCTGTAGTTGTAGCTCATCAGGCGGCGATCGCTGGGATTGTACTGCACTAGGCTGTCGGCGGTCCAAGTCTCGGACACGCGGCCCGTTGCCGCCAGCAGAATATCGGAACGCGACTGGTTGACGGGCGTGGTCGAATTGAGCTGCACGCGCTGGTCGGCAAAATAGAAACGCTGGCCAAAGGTCAGGCGCATGCGCTCCGTGCCGTCCGACTGCAGGAAGCGCGAGACGACGGCGGCCGTGACCTGGTTGGCGTCGCCGATGCGGTCGCTACCGACAAAACGGTTTTCCGTGAATATCTGCGTCAGGTTGAAAGTGCCGTCGGCCGTATCGAAATTCGGAAACTGCGACTGGTCGCGGTACGGCGTGTAGACGTAGAACAGGCGAGGCTCCAGGGTTTGCGTGCCGCCCTTGGCGCCAAACAGATTCGTGTCGCGTTCAAACACCAGGCCGCTGTCGACCGAGAAGGTCGGCACGGCGCGCGTAAACGACGTATCCGGAAACAGCGCCTTGGTCCTGGCGTCATTGTCGAGCTGATACGCGCTGGCATTGAGCATCAGCTTGGGCGTGACGAAGTAGCCAGGGCGCATGATGGGGAAACTCACCTGCGGCACGGCCACGAGGCGCGAGCCTTGCACCAGGGTCGGGTGGGCGAAGCGCGTCGCTTCCGCGTCGAAGGTCCAGTCGAAGCCGCCCCAGACGTCATATTTGCCAGCGTGGAAGTTCACCGCCGGCAAGCGGTCATACGGACGCGGCACGGTCACGTTGGGATCGGGATCCTGCAGCACCTGGTAATTCTGCACGCGCGCCGTCAGGTTCCAGTCCTCGGTGCGGTAATCGGTGCGCAATTCGCGCAGCAACTGGCGCTCGGTGGCGGTGGCGACGGTTTTCGAAAAATCGTTCGGGTAATTATTGTCGGACGCCTCGCGCAGATCCCAGCTGTAACTCCAGCCCTTGGCCAGCGCCTGCTCATGCCTGGACTTGATCATGTAGCGGTTGGTCTTGGTTTGCTTGTCGTTAGGCAAGAACTCGAACGACGTTTCACCTTGGTACAGGCCGGCATCCGTCTCGCCCATGTAGCGGCCCGTCGCGCCGAGCTGGATGCCGCGCCGCTGGATGTAGCGCGGGAACAGGGTCAGGTCGCGGTTCGGCGCGATGTTCACGTAATACGGCATCAGCAGCTCGAAGCCGTTCTTCGAGGCAAAGCCCGGCGTGGGCGCCAGCCAGCCCGAGCGGCGCGCACCGGACAGCGAAAATGAAATGCCCGGCGTGCCCAGGATCGGCACGTCCTTGAAATAGATGATGGTCTTGCTGCCGGTGCCCACGTCGCGGCCCGTATCGAGGTTCAAGGTGCTCGATTTCAGGTACCAGTCCGGATTCGGCCCTTCGCAGGTACTGTAGGTGCCATCGATGACAGTGGCTTCGTCGGGGTTGATGAAGTCGACGCGCTCGGCCTTGCCCTGGCCGCCGCCCACTTCGAAGCGGTACGTCGGGTTGAGCAGGAAACCCTTGCCGGTCTCCATGTTCAGCTTCAGGACGTCGCCCGTGTAGTAATCGCCGAAACGCCACATCTTGATATGGCCCTCGGCGTCGAACTGATCTTCAACTTGTTTGTAACAAGCTGTATCGGCCGTCATTTTTGTGGTTTTTCCGCGCTCAATCACGACATTTTTGTCGAGATTGATCTCCCTTTCGGGGCGTCCGTTCATGCTGTTCGCCGTCATGACGGTGGGCGCGTCGGGATCTTCCACGTGAACCGGGCGCGGCACTTTCTGGGCGTGGACAGGCACCGTCGTGGCGGCGACGAGCGCGCTGATGGCGAAAGCCCAGCGCTGCGAAGGGGGGGAGGCCGAAAACCAGCTCATGAATTGGAAGGGGCAAGCACCATGACAGGCGATTTTTTGATTTGAATCCCTTATTATATGGGAATACGCACCATCAACCCGATTCCACAGGCCGCTTAATGTCATTCTCCCCCAATTCCTCCACCGCGCCGGCCTCCGCCGACGCTCGCCTGACCCTGTTGAAAGCCTGGTTGGCCCCTCTGAACCTCGTCGCGCCCGAATCCGCCCGCCCCGCTTCCAGCGATGCGAGCTTCCGCCGCTACTACCGTCTCGACGTGCTGCCAGGCAATGCAACATTGCCAGGAAGTACACTGATCGCCATGGATGCGCCGCCCGAGCGCGAAAACGTGCCCGCCTATATCAAGGTGGCCGGCTTGCTGAAAGGCGCCGGCGTGTCCGTGCCCGAGATCATCGCGCAAGACCTGGAACAGGGCTTCCTGCTGCTGTCCGACCTGGGCACGACCACCTATCTCGACGCCCTGAACCACGACAATGCCAGCGTGCTGTACGCCGAAGCGCTGGAATCGCTGATGAAAATCCAGCTGGCCAGCCAGCCCGACGTCTTGCCTGAATTCGACCGCGCCTTCATCCTGCGCGAAATGAATCTGTTCCCGGAATGGTTTATCGGCAAGCACCTGGGCGCCACCTTGACGGATGTGCAACAGACCCAGCTGGACAAGGTTTTCGAGGCCATCACGGCGAATATCTTGTCGCAGCAGCAAGTGTTCATGCACCGCGACTACCATTCGCGCAATTTGATGCACATCAACGATGGTTCCATCCCCAATCCCGGCATCCTCGACTTCCAGGACGCCGTCTTCGGCCCCGTCACCTACGACATCGCCTCGCTGCTGCGCGACGCGTATATCCAGTGGGATGAGGAACTGGTGCTCGACTGGGTGATCCGCTACTGGCAGCGCGCCAAGCAGCTGGGCTTGCCAGTCAATCCCGACATCGACGCCTTCTACCGCGATTTCGAATTCACGGCCCTGCAGCGCCACCTGAAAATCCTTGGCCTGTTCGCGCGCCTGAATTACCGCGATGGCAAGGATCTGTACATGGGCGACCTGCCAACCGTGCTCGACTACGTGCGCAAGACGGCCAACCGCTACACGGAACTCAAGCCGCTGGTACGTTTGCTCGATGCCCTCGAGAACAAAACGCCCCAAGTCGGCTACACCTTCTGAGGACACCGGCCAAAACCTACTGCGCGTCGCGCTTTGCGGCCGGCGATGCTCACCGTACTAGAGTACGGTTGCGCTTCTCGGCCACAAATCACTGCCGCTCGCTACGGTTTTGCCAGGTGTCGCTACTGCAGAATTAACTTATTGTACGGCTCACGCCACGCAACCTTTACCGAACGAAACAGAAAACGAGTCTCACCATGAAAGCCATGATCTTTGCCGCAGGCCGCGGTGAACGGATGCGTCCGCTTACCGATACCTGTCCCAAACCGCTGCTGAAAGTGCGCGGCCGTCCGCTGATCGTCTGGCATGTGCTGAACCTGGTGCGCGCCGGCATCACCGACATCGTCATCAACCATTCGCACCTAGGCCATCTGATCGAGGAAACCCTGGGCGACGGCAGCGCGTACGGCGCGCGCATCGCGTATTCGCCCGAGACCACGCCGCTGGAAACGGCAGGCGGCATCGCCCAGGCGCGCCACCTGCTGGGCGATGAACCCTTTCTCGCCATTTCCGGCGACATCTATTGCCCGTATTTCGACTTCAAGCAGGTACTCGACGTGCTGGCCGACAAGGACGTGCTGGGCACGCCGTATCCGGCCGACCAGCGCGACATCGCCTGGACTTACCTGGTGCCCAATCCCGACTTCCACCCACAGGGCGACTTCGGTCTGACCTTGTTCGCGATCAACAATACGGACGACACCAAGTGGACCTTCGCCAACATCGGCGTGTACCGCCCTGAAATGTTCGACGGCATCGCGCCCGGCAGCCACGCCAAGCTCGGCGATTTGTTGCGCCGGTATGCGGACCAGGGCCGCGTGGGCGGTGAAGTCTATCCCGGCGAGTGGACGAATGTGGGTACGCCGGCACAGCTCGACGCGCTCAATGGCGTGACAGCCAAGGCGCCCGCCGCATGATGGCCAACTACGCGGCCCGGCGCGCGGCGCTGCTGTCGCAGATGCTGCCGGGCAGCGTGGCTGTCATTGCCACGGCGCCCGAGGTGCCGCGCAACAGCGATTGCGATTATCCGTATCGCCACGACAGCTATTTCTATTACCTGAGCGGCTTTACGGAACCCGACAGCGCCGTGGCCCTCGTGGCCGCCAGCGCCACGGCGCCCGCGCGCGCCATCCTGTTTTGCCGCGCCAAGAACACGGAGCGCGAAATCTGGGACGGTTTCCGCCACGGCCCCGAGGCAGCCCGTGCCAGCTTCGGTTTTGACAGCGCCTTCCCCATCGAGGAACTCGACGTGGAAATGACGCGCCTGCTGGCCGACTGCCCCGCCATTTACTATGCGCTGGGCGGCAGCCTCGATGCGCAAGTAAAAGTCTGGCGGCACAACGTGCGGCAAAAGGCCCGCAGCGGCGTCACGGCGCCCGCCATCGCGCATGACGTCAATGACATGCTCGACGCCATGCGCCTGCTGAAAGACACGGAAGAACAGGGCCTGATGCGCCGCGCGGCCGCCATTTCCAGCGCCGCCCACGTGCGCGCCATGCGCGCCACGCGGCCCGGCATGCACGAATACGCGCTGGAAGCGGAGCTGCTGTACGAATTTCGCCGCAGCGGCGCGCAATTCCCCGCGTACTCCTCCATCGTGGCCGGCGGCGGCAACGCCTGCATCCTGCATTACAGCGCCAACAACGCGCTCTTACAAGACGGCGAACTGGTACTGATCGACGCCGGCTGCGAACTCGATGGCTATGCCTCCGACATCACGCGCACCTGGCCCGTCAACGGCCGTTTCAGCGGCCCGCAGCGGGCGCTGTATGAACTGGTGCTGGCGGCGCAGCAGGCGTCGCTGGACATGCTGCGTCCCGGCTTGCCGCACAGCGCCATCCACGAGGCGACCGTGCAGGTGCTGGCGCAGGGCATGCTGGACCTCGGTTTGCTGGACCGGCAGAAAAGCGGCGGCGTGCAGGACGTCATCGCCGACAAGGCGTATATGCCCTTCTACATGCACGGCACCAGCCACTGGCTGGGCATGGACGTGCACGACGTGGGCGCCTACCGCGACACGGATACCCCCGGCAAGCCGTGGCGCGCTTTGGCACCGGGCATGGTGCTGACGGTGGAGCCGGGCATCTATGTGCGCCCGGGCGCGGGCGTGCCGGAGCAGTTCTGGCATACGGGCATCCGCATCGAAGACGATGTGCTGGTCACGCCGCAAGGCCATGAAGTCTTCAGTTCGGCGCCCAAGAGCGTCGCTGAAATCGAACAACTGATGTCACAGGATTAACGCCGCCGCATGCATACACCGTCCACTTTCGATCTCGCCATCTGCGGCGCCGGCCCCGTCGGCATGGCGCTGGCCGCCCTGCTGGTGCAGCGCGGCGGCCGCGCCGCCGGCATCGTCCTGCTCGACGCCAAATCCATCGAACAAGCCAGGCGCGACCCGCGCACCATCGCCCTGTCGCACGGCAGCCGCCAGATTCTCGAGGAAGCGGGCGCCTGGCCTGTGGAGGCGACGCAGATCCACCAGATTCACGTTTCGCGCCGCGGCCAGTTCGGGCGCAGCCTGATGGACCGCGGCGAGCATGGCGTCGAAGCGCTCGGCTATGTCGCCCGTTACGGCGCCGTCGTCAGCGCGCTGGCCGACGTGTGCGAGCGCCTGGGCGTGGCCAGCCTGCGCCCGGCCCTGGTGACGGGCAGTGCCGAGGATGCCGACGGGGTCACAGTGCAGATCGAGCAGGCGGGCGCCGCCTCGAGCTTGCGCGCCAGCCTGCTGGTGCAAGCCGAGGGCGGCCTGTTCGGCCAGCAGCAGGAACGCGCCGTCAGCCGCGATTATGGCCAGAGCGCCATCATCGCCCATGTGCGCACAAGTAGCCCCATCGCCCACCGCGCGTATGAACGCTTCACCGACGAAGGCCCGCTGGCCCTGCTGCCTCAGGACGATGGCTACGCGCTGGTGTGGTGCGTGCCGCCCACGCGCGCCGAACAATTGCTGGCCCTGGACGACGCGGCCTTCCTGGCGCGCCTGGGCGCCGCCTTCGGCAGCCGCCTGGGACGCTTTACGCATACGACGGCGCGCCTGGCCTATCCATTGGGCCTGAACGCCCAAGGGGGCGGCACGCCGCGCACGGTCGCCATCGGCAATGCGGCGCAAACCCTGCACCCGGTGGCGGGACAGGGCTTGAACCTGGGCTTGCGCGACGCCGCCGTGCTGGCCCGCGTGCTGGCGCAGGACGGCAGCCCGGCCGGGCTGGAACGCTACGCCAGCCTGCGCCAGGCCGACCGGGGGCTGACCGTGCGCGTCACCGACACCATGGCGCGCATCTTCACGGGCAGCGCTCCCACACAGGGCTTGCTGGGCCTGTCGCTGGGCCTGCTGGACGCATTTCCCCCTGCACGCAAGGCATTGGCTGGGCTGATGATGTACGGCCGCCGCTAAGGCTTAGCAATAAGGAAAGAGCTGGGGCAAAAAAGAAACAGGGAACATATCCGGCATGGAGTAAACGGCCCGCGGATGCGACAATGGCTGTCACCTGGTTTCTGGCGACCGTTCCATGACAGATGCATTGCCCGCAGCACCGCCTGCCGCTCTTCCCGAAGTGCTGTTTTCCCGCCTGCTGGAAGACGCCCTCGACGCCGTCATCATCATCGACGAGCAGTGCCGCATCCGCTATATCAATGGCGCCATGCAGGCATTGTCCGGCTATGCCAGCGGAGAATTGCTGGGCCAGACCCTGAACGGCCTGCTGCCCGACGCCGTCGGCGCGCAGCACGACAACCACGTGATCAACTACATCCGCAGCTCGCGCACCTCCAGCGTGCTGGGCAAGATACGCGAATTCGCCATCCGCCACCGCGACACGCAGATGATCCCCATCGAAATGAAGGCGATGGACCTGGGCGTGGTCGACGGCATGCGCTATTTCGGCGCCTTTTTGCTCGACGTGCGCGAACGGCGCGAACTGGCGGCAAAGAACGCCAGCCTGCTGGCGCAGCTGGAACAGCAGGCGCTGCACGATGCGCTGACGTCGCTGCCGAACCGGCGCGCCTATGAAGCGCAAGCCGAGCAGGCGATGGCGCGCGCGGCGCGCAGCGGCGCCGCCCTGAGCGTGGGCGTGGCCGATCTCGACCATTTCAAGAAGATCAACGATCGCTATGGCCATGCCGTGGGCGACGCCGTGCTGCGCACGGTGTCGCAGGCGCTGCGCGACACGGGACGCATCACCGACGTGGCGGCGCGCCTCGGCGGCGAGGAATTCGGCCTGCTCTTCCCCGACGCCAGCCTGCAGCAGGCGCACCAGGTGGCCGAACGCATCCGCGCCGCCGTGGCAGCGGCCGTCACCGTGCTGCCCGACGGCGGCGCGCTGCACGTCACCATCAGCATCGGCGTGGCGCCGCTGGTGCAGGGCGCCAGCCTGGACGCGGCCATGTCGGATGCCGACAAGGCCCTGTATGTCGCCAAGCACCAGGGACGCAACCAGGTCGTCGCGGCAGCAGCCAGCCAATAAAAACGGCCCGCACAAGGCGGGCCGCTCGTCTTGCATCGAGCGACCTTACTCGATTGCCTTGACCATATCCTCGATCACCTTCTTGGCATCGCCAAACACCATCATCGTGTTCGGCTGGTAGAACAGGTCGTTGTCCAGGCCCGCATAGCCGGACGCCATCGAACGCTTGTTGACGATGATGCTCTTGGCCTTATAGGCTTCCAGAATCGGCATGCCGGCGATCGGCGATTTCGGGTCTTTCGCCGCCGGATTGACGACGTCATTCGCGCCCAGCACCAGCACCACATCCGTCTGGCCGAATTCGCCATTGATGTCTTCCATCTCGAAAACCTGGTCGTACGGCACTTCCGCCTCGGCCAGCAGCACGTTCATGTGGCCCGGCATGCGCCCCGCCACGGGGTGGATCGCGTACTTGACGGTGATGCCCTTGTGCGTGAGCTTTTCCACCAGTTCCTTCAGCGAGTGCTGCGCGCGCGCCACGGCCAGGCCGTAGCCGGGCACGATGATGACGGTTTCCGCATTGCCCATGATGAAGGCGGCGTCGTCGGCCGAACCCGATTTCACGGGACGCTGTTCCTGCGCACCCGCCGCGCCAGCGGCCGGCGCATCGCCGCCGAAGCCGCCGAGGATGACGTTGAAGAACGAACGGTTCATGGCCTTGCACATGATGTACGACAGGATCGCGCCCGAGGATCCCACGAGCGAACCGGCGATGATCAGCATCGAGTTATTCAGCGAAAAACCGATGCCGGCCGCGGCCCAGCCCGAATAACTGTTGAGCATCGACACCACCACCGGCATGTCGGCGCCGCCGATGGGGATGATGATCAGCACGCCCAGCGCAAAGGCGATGACGGTCATGACGATGAACGGCGTCCAGGCCGGCTCGACGCCGTCGGCGAAGCAGAACACCAGGCCCAGCGCGATCATCACCAGCGCCAGCACGAGGTTGAGCATGTGCTGGCCCTTGAAACTTACGGGCGCGCCCTGGAACAGGCGGAACTTGTATTTGCCCGACAGCTTGCCGAAGGCGATCACGGAACCGGAGAACGTGATGGCGCCGACAAAGGTGCCGATGAACAGCTCGAAGCGGTTTCCGATGGGCAGCGCCTCGCCGTGCTTGGCGATATTGAAGGCCCACGGTTCCGACACGGCCGCCACGGCGATGCACACGGCCGCCAGGCCGATCAGCGAGTGCATGGCCGCCACCAGTTCCGGCATCTTCGTCATTTCCACGGTTTTCGCCAGGTAGGCGCCGATGGCGCCGCCCGTGACGATGCCGATGATGACGAGGGTCAGGCCCATGCCGCCCGTTTGCTGCTCCTTCAGTTTCAGGATCAGCGCCACGGTGGTGACGGCGGCAATGGCCATGCCGCTCATGCCGAAGGCATTGCCGCGGCGCGCCGTCGAGGGCGACGACAGGCCTTTCAAGGCCTGGATGAAGCACACCGAGGCGATCAGGTACATCATCGTCACCAGGTTCATGGTGACGAAGCTCATGGCGTGACTCATTCTTTTGCTCCTTGCTTGGCTTTCGGTTCTTTTTTACGGAACATCTCGAGCATGCGCTGCGTGACGAGGAAGCCGCCGAACACGTTGACGGCGGCCAGCGCCACGGCCAGGGTGCCGGCCGCCTGCGCCAGCGGGCCTTGCGTCAGGCCAGCCGCCAGCATGGCGCCGACGATGATGATGGCGGAAATGGCATTGGTGACGGCCATCAGCGGCGTATGCAGCGCCGGCGTGACGGTCCAGACGACGTGGTAGCCGACATAAATGGCCAGCACGAAGATGATCAGGTTGGTGATGGTGTGACTGATTTCCATGATGTTGTTCTCTCCGGCGCCGCGTTATTTTCTGAGGATGTCATTGCCCGCGCAAACCAGGCTGGCCTTGATGATTTCATCCTCGCGGTCGATCAGCAATTGATCGTCCTTGTCGATGATGAGCTTTAAAAAGTCCAGCACATTGCGCGCATACAGGGCCGAGGCATCGGCCGCCACCAGGGTCGCCAGGTTCGGTTCGCCCACGATGTACACGCCGTGCTTGACCACCGTCTTGCCCAGTTCGGACAAGGGGCAGTTGCCGCCCTGCTCCACGGCCAGGTCGACGATGACGGAACCGGGCTTCATGGCTTTCACCGTTTCTTCGGAAATGAGCACGGGCGCGGCGCGGCCGGGAATCAGCGCGGTGGTGATGATGATGTCGGCCAGTTTCGCCCGTTCGTGAACGAGTTCAGCCTGGCGGCGCATCCAGTCGGCCGGCATGGCGCGCGCATAGCCGCCCGAGCCCTTGGCGATTTCCTTTTCTTCATCGGTGAGGAAAGGCACGTCGAGGAACTTGGCGCCCAGCGACTCCACCTGTTCCTTGACGGGTGGGCGCACGTCGGACGCCTCGATGACGGCGCCCAGGCGCTTGGCCGTGGCGATCGCCTGCAAACCTGCCACGCCCACGCCCATGATCAGCACGCGGGCCGCCTTGACGGTGCCGGCCGCCGTCATCAGCATCGGCATGAAGCGCTGATAGGTATTCGCGGCCACCAGCACGGCCTTGTAGCCGGCGATGTTCGCCTGCGACGACAGCACGTCCATCGACTGCGCGCGCGTGATGCGCGGCACGGCTTCCAGCGCGAAGGCGGACAGCCCGGCCGTGGCCATGGCGGCGATATTGTCCGCGTCAAACGGGTTGAGCATGCCGATCAGCACCGTGCCGCTGGCCATCAGGGCCCGTTCTTCGGCATCGGGCGCGCGCACCTTGAGCACGATGGCGCAGCCATAGGCTTCCTGGGCGGTGCCGATCTGCGCGCCGGCGGCGGCATACGCGTCGTCGGGAATCGATGCTTGCAAGCCCGCTCCCGACTGCACGACGATCTGATGCTTGGCTGCCAGCTTCTTGACTGTCTCGGGCGTAGCCGCCACCCGCGTTTCACCAGGCCGTGTTTCGGCCGGTATGCCTATCCTCATGATGCCTCCGCTAATTGATAAACTGACTAGAATCTAACACGGAAAGCAGCGCGTTAAACGTTTGTGAACCAGCAACTTTTAGTCGTACGACACTAATTTACCCGTAATACCAATCCTCGTTCCGCCATGCGGTATGGCGCCCGTATTGTGGGAAAGGTGTGTCAATCTCACCACAGTCGAGCACGTGTGCGCGCTTGTTTTGACCACCGGTAAAGCCTATATTAGCGGGCGTTTCCTGCCATCTTGCCGCCTAAGCCCCCATGCTAGTGCGCTCCCCGGGAAAGACGTAAGTACCTCCCACCGCTATTTGCTAAAACGTTGTCATTTATCAATATGTCCGCGCAACAGAAGGCCGGGTTCAAACCGCGCGCGCAGAACAAGATAAAATGTCGGCTCTTTCAAGGATGGAATCATGCCGAGAATCTGGAAACCCTCTGTCACCGTTGCCGCCATCGTCGAGCGCGACGGCCTGTTTTTACTGATTGAAGAAGAGACCAGCGAAGGCATCAAGATCAATCAACCGGCCGGTCACCTCGACCCGTTCGAGTCGCTGGAACAGGCGGTGATCCGCGAAACGCTGGAAGAAGCGGCCTACGATTTCATCCCCACGGCACTGGTCGGCATGTACATGTCGCGCTATCAGTCACTGCGCACGGGCGAGGACGTGACCTATTTGCGCTTCACCTTTTGCGGCACGGCCGGCGCCGAGCATGACCGCCCGCTGGACGAAGGCATCATCCGCACCCTGTGGATGACGCGCGACGAACTGGCCGCGTGCCAGGAACGCCACCGCAGCCCGCTGGTGCTGCAGTGCGTGGACGAATACCTGGCCGGCCGGCGCGCGCCGCTGGCCCTGCTGCACACGCATGCGTCCGTTTTCAATAGCGCATAGCAATACGCATTGCCATATTATTAAAGTAACTGGAAAGCAAGATGAGCAAGAAGAAAGTCGTTATCGGCATGTCGGGCGGGGTCGATTCCTCGGTCGCGGCATGGATGCTGAAGGAACAAGGCTATGAAGTCATCGGCCTGTTCATGAAAAACTGGGAAGATGACGACGATTCGGAATACTGCTCCACGCGCCAGGACTGGATCGACGCGGCCAGCGTGGCCGACGTCATCGGCGTCGATATCGAAGCCGTCAATTTCGCCTCCGAATACAAGGACCGCGTGTTCGCCGATTTCTTGCGCGAATACCAGGCCGGCCGCACGCCGAACCCGGACGTGCTGTGCAACGCCGAAATCAAGTTCAAGGCCTTCCTCGACCACGCCATGACCCTGGGCGCCGACCTGATCGCCACCGGCCACTATGCGCGCGTGCGCCAGGCGCCTCTAGATGCGGGCCGCTATGAACTGCTGAAAGCCGTCGACGCCAGCAAGGACCAAAGCTACTTCCTGCACCGATTGAACCAGGCGCAGTTGTCCAAGACTTTGTTCCCGCTCGGTGAAATCCCGAAGACGCAAGTGCGCCAGATCGCCGAGAAACTGGCCCTGCCGAACGCGCAAAAGAAGGATTCCACGGGCATCTGTTTTATCGGCGAACGCCCGTTCCGCGAATTTTTGAACCGCTACCTGTCGTACAAGCCGGGCCCAATGAAAACGGCCGACGGCAAGACCGTGGGCGAACACGTGGGGCTGAGTTTTTATACCCTGGGCCAGCGCAAGGGCATCGGCATCGGCGGCGTGAAGTCGTACCAGAATGCGGACGGCAGCAGCGACGCCTGGTATGTGGCGCGCAAGGATATCGCCAACAATACCCTGTGGGTGGTGCAGGGCCATGACCATCCGTGGCTGCTGTCGCCGGCCTTGACGGCCGACCAGGCCAGCTGGGTTGCCGGCGTGGCGCCGCAAGCAGGTGCATTGAGCGCCAAGACGCGCTACCGCCAGGCCGACGTGGCTTGCCAGCTGCTGCCGGACGGGAATGAACACTTCAGCCTGGCCTTCGACCAGGCGCAATGGGCCGTCACGCCAGGCCAGTCGGCCGTGCTGTACGACGGCGACGTGTGCCTCGGCGGCGGCATTATCGCCAGCGCGAGCGGCCTGGAAGGCGTCTAACTATTGCCTTGCGCGGCGGCAGCCAAGGCCTGCTGCTGCTTGCGCACCATGGCAATCACCGTATTGCGCACGGTTTTCAGCACCGTGTCGGCCATGAACGGTTTCACGATGAAGCCCGACACGCCCATGGCGTGGGCGGCCTGCAGCGAGGCGGCATCGATGCCGCCCGAGACCATGAAAATGAGCGTCTTCGGATACTGGGCGCGGATGGTTTGCACCACATTCGTCCCATCTTCCACCTGCTCGCGCGCGATGCACACGAAATGCGGGTGGTGCTTGACCAGCAGCGCCAGCCCCAGCGCGCTCGTATGCGTCTGCCCGCAGACATCGTAGCCGCCATCGGTCAGGACCGTGTTCAGCAGGCCGCGCGCCACGGCGCTGCTATCGATCAGGACTGTCTTTAACATCATGATTTACTTCCCTTGCTTGATTGTTCTTGCCTGGCGCTCTACTTTTCCCACGCCAGCTTGTTCCAGGTGACACCCAAGGTTACGTCGGTCTTGAGTTCCACTAACTTTCTTGAAAGATACAGTATTTCCCGCTCTTTTCGCAGGCTTTCGCCCAGCGCACCGGGCAAAATGCCCGCGCCGGCCATCACGGCGTCGATATTGCCGTAGGCGCGCAACAGTTTCGCGCCCGTTTTCAGGCCGATCTTCGACACGCCGGGGATGCTGTCGGTGACGTCGCCCATCAGCGCCAGCAGGTCGGGCAGTAGTTCCGGCGGCACGCCGAACTTTTTCTCGACCCAGGCGTGGTCGTGCCAGATGCCCTTGAAGTGATCCCAGACGAGCGCGCCGTGCGCGATCAAGCCATGCAAGTCCTTGTCGGTGGTGGCGATGACGGCCGCGCCGCGCCCCTCGTGCAGCCAGCGCATGACGGCCGTGCCGATCACGTCGTCGGCCTCGACCTCGGGAATGCTGACCACGTGCATGCCGAAGCTGGCCAGGGTGTCGTAAAAGCCGGGCAAGGCGTCGCGCAGCACCTGCGGCATGGGCTGGCGCCCCTCGCGGTAACCGGCATACAGGGCGTGGCGCCAGGTCGGGCCACCGAAATCGAAGGCCGGCAGGATATGCGTCGGCTCGTGGTCGTTGATGAGGGTGCGGAATGACGACAGCGCATGGCGCAGCGCGATCTCCGCCTTCAGGTCGGAATCGGGTTCAGGACTGGCTTCGTAGACGCGGCGTACGATATTCAAGCCGTCGATAGCGAGGAGTCTGGCCATGCGGTAAGTGGATACTGGTTGAATCGGGCATTTTACCGTATGGTTCCCCGCACATCGGGCCTGAATGCCGCTTATTTGGCGAAATCGTAGGGCCCGCCACGTTCGAGCGCGCGCTGGTAGGCCGGCCGCGCATGAATGCGCTGCAGGAACGCCGTCAGCTTCGGCAGGCGCTCGTCGAGTCCGCCGCGCATGGCGGCCGCTTCCAGCGGAAAACTCATCTGGATGTCGGCCGCCGTGAATTCATTGCCGGCAAACCATTTGCTGTTCTCCAGCTCCGCTTCCATGTAGGCCAGCTGGCTGGTGATATTGGGCAGGATGAAGCTGCTCTTGACCTTGCTAGCGATGCCGCGTGCGATCGGCTTGACGAAAAACGGCATCGGCGACGATTCGACCTTGTCGAACACCAGCTTCATCAGCAGCGGCGGCATGGCCGAGCCTTCCGCGAAATGCAGCCAGTAAGTCCAGCGCAGCTTGTCCGGCGTGCCAGCCGCCGGGATCAAACGGCCATTGCCGTAGCGCTCGACCAGGTACTCGATGATGGCGCCCGATTCGGCGATGGTGTTGGCGCCATCGGTGATCACGGGCGACTTGCCCAGCGGATGCACGGCTTTCAAGGAAGCGGGCGCCAGCATGGTTTTCGGGTCGCGCTGGTAGCGCTTGACCTCGTAGTCGAGGCCCAGCTCTTCAAGCAGCCAGAGCACGCGCTGCGAGCGCGAATTGTTCAGATGGTGGACGACGATCATGGCGATTTCCGGTAAACGATGGTTGAGTTCCAGTATAGCCGGACACCGCGCACAGGACGCGCGCGGCATCAATTCGCCCATTCATGCGAAAATGTATTACGCCTGAACAATATTTTTCTTGACAACTTATTGACAATCATGCATCTTAATTCTTTTTCAACTGCAAGGATTCCTGGCGTGGATATCGACACCAACACCCCGAACACCCAGCGCGAAGCCATCACCTTCAGCGCCACCGGCAGCGAATACTTCCGCATCTGGATCGTCAACCTGCTGCTGAGCATCGTCACCCTGGGCATTTACTCCGCCTGGGCCAAGGTGCGCCGCAACCGCTATTTCTATTCGAGCACCCACCTGGCTGGCAGCAGCTTCGAATACCATGGCAATGCCGTGGCCATCCTGAAGGGCCGCATCGCGGCCGTCGTGCTGATCGGCGGCTACAACATCGCCCTGAAGGTTTCGCCCATCGTGGGCCTGCTGATGTTCGTGCTGCTGGCCGCCATTTTGCCCTGGCTGATATGGAAAAGCCTGCAGTTCAAGCTGTACAACACCAGCTACCGGGGCATCCGCTTCGGTTTCGGCGGCAGCGCCCGGGAAGCCTACAAGTATTTCCTGTGGTTGCCCATCCTCAATACCTTCACCCTGGGCTTGATGACGCCATTCCTGCACCAGCGCCTGAAGCGCTTTCAGCACACGCAAAGCCGTTTCGGCGCCACCCATTTCAGCTTTGACGCCACGGTCGGCAGCTTCTACAAGACCTATCTGCTGTTCTTCGCGCTGCTGCTGGGCGGCCTGCTGGTCCTGATTTTCGTCGTCTTCGGCAGCGTGTTCACCTCGTTTGCGGCCAATATGAATGACAAGGCCAAGGTTGGCAGCCTGCTGTTTGCCATCGGCGCCTTGTACCTGTGGGCGTTCACCGTGCTGCCGCTGTTCATGACCATGATCCAGAACCTGATCTGGAACCATACGCGCTTGCAGCAGCACCAGTTCCAGTCGCAGCTGACCTGGGGCCGTACCACCTTCATCATGCTGACCAACCTGCTGGGCGTCGTCGTCACACTGGGCCTGTTCGCGCCATTCGCCCATGTGCGCTGGCTGAAGTACCGCCTGGAAGCGACGTCGATGCTGGTGCACGGCAGCCTGGATGAGTTTGTCGCCGCCACGGGCCAGCAAGTGTCGGCCACGGGCGAAGGCATGGCCGACCTGCTGGACTTCGACCTGTCGATGTAAGCAATGCACGCCGACACGCAAGAAGACCACGCCGCGCTGGCCGCCCGCTATTTCGACGGCCAGAGTTCGCGCCTGTACCACGTGACGCTCAGCGTGCGCGATGGAGTCGCCGTGCTGGCCGGCGATATCGCGCGCAGCTGCCCGCTGGGCGAGCTGCACGTGTCCGAACGCAGCAGCCACGCCGTGCGCAAGGTCAGCTTCCCCGACGGCGCCTACCTGGAGATCGCCGACCAGGCGGCCTTCAACAGCCTGCTGCACGCCACGGGCCACCGCGACGGCTGGGTGGTGCGGCTGCAGCAAAGCTGGCGCGGCGCCCTGCTGGCCACGGTCGCCACGGTGCTGGCCCTATGGCTCAGCTATCAGTACCTGCTGCCCGTGGTGGCGAAAGGGGTCGCGTATGCGATTCCCCAGTCCGTCGAGCGCCAGCTGGGCCAGGGCGTGCTCGATTTCCTCGACCAGCACGTATTTGAGGCGAGCAAGCTTGCTGACGCGCGCCAGCAAGCCTTGCGCGCCCAGTTCGCGCGCCTGGCCACGCCCGGCGACGGCACGCCCCAGCACCGCATCGTTTTCCGCAAGAGCAAGATCGGTCCGAACGCGTTCGCCCTGCCGTCCGGCGACATCGTGCTGACCGATGAAATGATCGAACTGCTGCCGGACGACCTGGCCATCATGGGCGTGCTGGCGCATGAGCTGGGGCATTTACAGCAGCGCCACCTGACGCGGCGCATCATCCAGACTTCGGCCGTCGGCGCCGGCGCCGCGCTGCTGTTCGGCGACGTGTCGACGGTGGTGGCGACCCTGCCGCCGCTGCTGCTGGACTTGAAGTATTCGCGCGACGTCGAACGCGACGCGGACGACTACGCCATCGCCATGCTGCGCCAGAACGGCATCCCGCTGGAACACCTGGCGCAAGTGTTTGTCGCCCTGGGCAAGCTGGACCAGGGCACGCCCTACCTGTCGAGCCATCCGGCCAGCACTGAACGGGTCGAGCGTATCCGCGCCGCACAGCGCTAATCCCGCGCGGCGTCCACGGGGCGCCGCGTTCTTTCCCACCAGCACGTTCCGCGATTCGAAGGTAGACTCAGCAGTATCAGTCTGACTTCACCGGAGTGCCCATGCACCTAGTACCATTTCGCTACCTGACCTTCATTGCGACGGCAGCCATCTTTGTCCTGTCCCTGTTTTACTACGATCATTACTGGCTGCCCGTGCTGGCCGGTGCGCTGACCCTGGTCGGCATCAGCGACCTGCTGCAAACGAAGCGCGCCCTGCGCCGCAACTACCCCATCCTCGCGCATTTCCGTTTTTTCTTCGAGAGCATCCGCCCCGAAATCCGCCAGTATTTCCTGGAAAGCGACAGCGAGGCGACGCCGTTCTCGCGCAGCCAGCGCAGCATCGTCTACCAGCGCGCCAAGGAGCAGACGGACAAGCGTCCGTTCGGCACCCAGCTCGACGTGTATGCAGCGGGCTATGAATGGATCAACCATTCCATCGCGCCCGCCAAGGTGACGGGCCACGACTTCCGCATCGAGATCGGCAACCATCCGGACTGCCCGCGTGAAAAGCCGTATTCGGCCAGCGTCTTCAATATCTCGGCGATGAGCTTTGGCGCCCTGTCGGCCAACGCCATCCTGGCCCTGAACGGCGGCGCGCGCAGCGGCGGCTTCATGCACGATACGGGCGAAGGCAGCATCAGCCCCTATCACCGTGAAAACGGCGGCGACCTGGTGTGGGAAATCGGCTCCGGCTACTTCGGCTGCCGCAACCAGGACGGCACGTTTTCGGAAGAGCGCTTCATCGCCAACGCCAGCTCCGAGCAAGTGAAAATGATCGAGCTGAAAATGTCGCAGGGCGCGAAACCCGGCCACGGCGGCGTGCTGCCCGGCCCGAAAGTGACGATCGAGATCGCCACCACGCGCGGCGTGATGGTGGGCGAGGATTGCGTCTCGCCGGCCGCGCACAGCGCCTTTTCCACGCCACTGGAAATGCTGCACTTTATCGACCGCCTGCGCACGCTCTCCGGCGGCAAGCCGACGGGCTTCAAGCTGGCCATCGGCCACCCGTGGGAATTTTTCGCCATCGTGAAAGCCATGCTGGAAACGGGCATCACGCCCGACTTCATCGTCGTCGACGGCAGCGAAGGGGGCACGGGCGCCGCGCCCCTGGAATTCACGGACCACGTGGGCACGCCGCTGCAGGAAGCGCTGGTGCTCGTGCATAACACGTTGGTGGGCGCCAACCTGCGCGCGAAGATCAAGATCGGCTGCTCGGGCAAGATCATCACGGCCTTCGACATCGCCCGCCTGCTGGCGCTGGGCGCCGACTGGTGCAATTCGGCGCGCGGCTTCATGTTCGCGCTGGGCTGCATCCAGTCGCAAAGCTGCCACACGGACCGCTGCCCGACGGGCGTGGCCACGCAAGACCCGCAACGCCAGCGCGCGCTGGTGGTATCCGACAAGATCGCCCGCGTGGCGCACTTCCATCAAAACACCATGAAGGCGCTGGCCGAACTGATCGCCGCCGCCGGCCTGGCGCACCCGCAGGAACTGCGTCCGCATCACCTGGTGCGCCGCATCTCGCCGAATCAGGTGAAACTGGCGTCGGCCCTGCTGCCCTTCCTGGAAGCGGGCCAGCTGCTCGACCCGAGCCAGCTGCCGCAACTGCCGCCCGTGTTCGGCCTGTACTGGCCCAAGGCGCAAGCGGCTTCGTTCCAGCGCCTCGATTGATGCCGGCACTACGCAAGTGGAGCAATACCACTTAATAACCACTTGCGCAAAAACCCAAATCCAATACAATACCAAAACGAGTACAAAACCAAGGCAGCTTTCCGGTGACCGCCACGATGCGCCACCACGGTGCCAGAATACGTATGCCGTCGTCAAAATACATACCGGAGGAGTTGCAGCATGGAGCAGGGTTTGCGCGAGAAAGTAGGACAGCTATTCATGGTGGGCTTCGACGCCCTGCAGGCGGACGAGCATATCAAGACCTTGATACGCGAAAAAAAGGTGGGCGGCGTGATCCTGTTCCGCCGCAACGTGCACACGCCCGCGCAAGTGTCCGCCCTGTGCCGCGAACTGCAGGAGATCAACGCGGAAGTGTCCGACATTCCGCTGCTGATCTCCATCGACCAGGAAGGCGGCATGGTGATGCGCATCGAGCAGGGCGTGACGCCAATTCCCGCCGCGATGGCCTTCCAGGCTGCCGGCTCCATCGACGACTGCGAACGCATGAACCAGATCAGCGGCGATGAAATGCGCCAGCTGGGCATCAACCTGCTGCTCGCGCCCGTGCTCGATGTGAACAACAACCGCAACAACCCCGTCATCGGCGTGCGCGCGTATGGCGAGGATGCCGCCACCGTCATCGCCTACGGCATGGCGGCCATGCGCGGCCAGCGCGCCAGCGGCATGGCCGTCACCGCCAAGCATTTCCCCGGCCACGGCGACACGGCCACCGACACGCATTACGCCATGGCCCTGGTCCCGCACGGCAAGGATCGCCTGCACGCCGTGGAACTGGCGCCGTTCCGCGCGGCCATTGCCGGCGGCGTCGACGCCATCATGACGGCGCACGTGGTCTTCCCCGCTTTCGAGGCCGATACCAAGGTGCCGGCGACCCTGTCGAAAGGCGTGCTGACGGACCTGCTGCGCGGCGAGTTGAAATATCAGGGCGTGGTCATCACCGACTGCCTGGAAATGGCGGCGATTGCCGACGGCATCGGCATCGCCCAGGGCGCCATCGCCACCTTGCAGGCGGGCGCCGACATCGTCCTCATTTCGCACCGCGAAGCGCAGCAGACGGCCGCCATCGACGCCGTCATCGCGGCCGTGGAGCGCGGCGACATCGCCATCGACCGCATCGACGCCGCTTGCGCGCGCGTGGCTGAACTCAAGCGCAACCGCGCCGTGCGCGACTGGCGCGAACGTCCCGTCACGCCGCCGGCGCTGATGCAGCCAGCCGCCATGGCCCTGTCGCAGCTGCTGCAAAAAGCCGCCTTGCGCGTGCAGGGCGACTACCGCCCGCTCGACGCCAGCCTGCCCGTGACCCTGCTGACGGTGGAAGTGCGTTCGCGCAGCGAAATCGACGAAGTGGCGCTGGGCCGCAACAAGGAGGCGCGCAGCTCGATGCTGCCGGCGCTGCTCGAAGCGGGCCTGGACGTGCGCGAGTACGCCTTGTCGGCCGAAGCGCTGGACGACGAAGTTAACGAGGCCATCGCCTTTGCGCAAGGCGCGCGGCAGATCGTGCTGCAAACGTATAACGCCATGTTCGTCGATGGCCAGCGCCGCCTCGTCGAAGCCCTGCCGCAGGATACACTGTGGCTGGTGGCGGGCCGTTTGCCGTATGACCTGGACCTGGCGCCCAACGCGCAAGGCCGCCTGGCCGCCTTCGGCTGCCGCCCGGCAGCGCTGGTGCCGGTGGTCGACAAACTGGCCGGTAAAGCTTGATCCATGACACCTGACAAAAAAGACGCGTAAGAATAAGTGGCAACAACAAATTGAAAAGCCCTTCAGAGAAGGGCTTTCACTTAATAACTATTACGGCTCCAATTGAATTACACACGAATTGGTAGAGAAATCTGAGGTTGGATTGGCGTCAGAATATTTGTGTAAGCATGCAAAATGTCATTATAAATATCAGCATGCTTCGGTGCCTGAATCGTGATAATTAATGCATAGCGAATTTTTTCAGCATTACTTGCTTTTCCGCCTCCTTCACGAGCATTGTAATGAACGTCGAATACAGGATCACTCAACGATGTGCCGCGCATACTCTTTTTTCCATGAAGTACGGTTTCCCATTTCCCCATATCAGAACGGCGTTCATCCTCGGTAGCAAATTGCTTCATATCAAAAAAGCCCACGGTGTTCGCATTTGCGGCACCTGCTTTCACTTTGGCAGAATTCGGACGAAATACAACATCAAGTCCGGCGCGCGTATAAGCCGACGCATCCTGCGGGTCGATCGGGCAAGCGTAGCAAAATGTGGCACTCAATGAGATATTTCCCGTGAGACCACCTTGCGGTAGGGGGAGCGGTGCACGCAGGTACTTTCCTGGTTTGAGCTCGCCCTGATAGATAATACGGGCGACGCCATCTGGACATGTAATCAACGTCATCAGATCCTCTGGAATTTTTCCCCAGCCAACCTCACACTTGTCATGTCCAGCTTGATCAGCACCGTGGATCAGAAGCGCTTTGAGAGTGAGAGGTGATAAATCCGTCCCCAAGATCGCCCGCATGCCCACGGCAGATCGCAAAAGATTTGGCCCTGATAAGCTTGTACCCATTTGTGGTGACATACGAATTCGATTGGATGGTGTCAGCACATGAAAATACTCCGACGACTCTCCACCGAAAGCCAGAAGATCCGGCTTCATCACACCAGGACTGCGACCAGGTCCGATTGCGCTGTAGGCCGCTCGTGCCCATTGTGCATTGGTGCTATCAGCAGCCCCAACAGCAACACCATTAACGCAATCCGACGGAACTTGTACACGTGCGTTCCCCGATTCTCGGTCATGCTCACCATTATTACCCACTGCGATGGTCATGAAAGTGTCACCGTCCCCAAGCAGATCGTCAATGACGGCTGTCCAGGCGTGAACATCGGAATCCTCGATCGGCAGATCTGGACCCAAGCTCAAATTAATGAACTCATACTGGCGCGACAGTAGCACCTGCTCAACAAATCCAAGCGTCCGGTACATCTCAAGGCTATCTTCCGTGTGCGAATCGTCGTCAAGGACGCGGATATTATCAACGTATGAGTAAGGCCGTTCAGCTATACCATTAGGCGGAAGGGGACCAAACAAGAACGCCGACGTCACAGCCAAACCGTGCTCGTTTGCCTCCATGTCATCATCTGCCTTGGGATCTAGACGATGATAAGCCTTTACCCAAGGCGAAATAGGGTGCTGCGATGGTAGGCCACCATCTAGAATCGCCACTCTCGGCTCGGAAGACAACGGCTGGGCAGTAGGTAGTTGACAGGTAATTGAGATGTTTGATGTGCGGGTGATCGGCCGTATGCCGCGAAGTTTCGGCATTGGCCTAATGATGCGCACGAACGTAAACTGAGCTAACAATTCAACGCTTCGGCGACTACCTTCTGCCGGAACAAACCATAGACTACCAGCACGAAAGGATAAATCGTCATGCAATTTTACATCAAGCTCCGTAGCGTATTTTACAAAAGCTCGCTGAATGAATGTCGAGCTATCGCTCTGAAGAAGATGAAGTCCGATCTCAAAAAAACGTTCTTTTTTACTACCATAGTCACGCACTCTGGCTTCTGGTGAGAACACCTTAAACTCTTCAATATGTGCAATATCGAGTGCCTCGTCGGACTCCTGCTCAGTATGGCTGATCCATTCAGGCAAACTACGAAATACGCTGCGTTTGCCCGCAATGAACAATTGAGTCGTGCTCGATTCGGTAGGCACCCCTTTCTTCGTCCAAGCTTCGGGAGTAATCTTTACTGCCCGGCTGCCGATCGATTCCAAACCCACAGCACGCAACAACGCGACGGGGAAATACGAGCGTGCGATATATGCAGGATTGAGCGTCAGCAATGCAACGCCAAAGTCAAGTGGGCAGGCCTCTGCAGGTAGATTGTCCAGTGCTTGAGAGGCGCTTTTCAACTGTGGCTGGAGTCGCTCAATCGCATAGGAATACGGATAAACCTCAGCCTTGTCGCCAAAGCGCTTAGGTCCCTTGATATCACGCACCAGTAGTTCACCGCGTCCAATCAGGAAGTTCGGTTTATTCATGCTTTCTTACGCCCCTCTCTCGTTGGTTTCGATTCGTTGGAATACTTACGAATGGTGTCGCGGCTGACTCCAGTCAGATCCGAGACCGCATGCTGAGACAACATTCCAATTTTTGCAAGCAAGACGGACAATTCGATACGGGCAGAGTGTGCAAGCATTTGGGTTCTGCTGCGAATAAATTCTTCAATAATATCTGCATCCGACGCTGTTCCTAATGCTAGCGAACGGCGGAACTTTTGAATTGCGCGCTCAATATCGCTAACCGACAACCCCTTAAATGCATAGGTCAGTACATCCACCCACTTGACCAGCAACGCATAATCATTGCCCAAGAAACGCCGTATTGATTCTTTGATAGCAACATCATCAGGCAGCTCAAACTTGATTTCAAGGTCGAATCGCCGCCACAGTGCCGGATCAATTAATTCAGGATGATTAGTCGCTGCGACAAGCAAGCCGGTTGCCGGCCAATTATCGACTTCTTGCAAAATTACATTAACCAACCTTTTTAGTTCACCAACATCCGCCTCATCACTGCGGCGTTTGGCAATCGAATCGATCTCATCAAGGAAAAGGACACAGGGAACTCGCTTTGCAAAATCGAGCGCAGCGCGTAGGTTGACACCACTCTTACCCAACATACTACTCATCACTGCAGTGAGGTCCAAGATGTAAAGTGGCAATCCTAGCTGAGCCGCAATCCATCTTGCAGTCAAAGACTTACCCACGCCTGGGGGACCAACGAAAATTGCCGATCTTGATGGCAGCAGCCCAGCCGCCAATAACCGGTCAGTTTGACGACGCTCCTCCAACAACTGATTTAAGGACGCGCTCAAATCTTCGGAAAACAATGGAGCAGGGAAATCCCGAGGATCATTGAATACGCGAAGTAGTGTTAGTTGAGATTCATCATCAATAGGCAACTCGTGCTGTGTACTCTTTGGTAGCACGGGCGCACGACGCAATGGCGCATTGGTTCGTGTTGGCTTGTTTCTCAGAAATAAATCTAGTTGCTCAGCCAGTCGAGGTTCAGTGATACGGTACTTTCGCACCAATCGCGCGACATATAGGCGTACATCATCAGGTTGCTCTGATAGCGACAGCCTAACCATCTGGGCTAAATCTGATTTTATTGTATCTAATTCTTCCATTTAATTTCTAAGTCTTTGTTTTTAAAATGAAAAATTTGTTTTCACGGTGGACTAAGTGAAATTGTACACCTTTTTTAGAGTACGTGTATAGATATACAGTGTTTGTACATGGATACCAGGAAGCCCCGACCTCCTCGCCGCCCACACACTGAACCATGTAATAATTTGTCTGCGGCCGGGACTATTGGCTGTTTGCACTTTTGGTGACTTGGATGCTGCGACCTTAGACGCGAGCGCAACCCACTGCACTACAGACATACTTCGATATGTAAAAAAACATACCCCAAGACAAAATGCGATAGCAAAAGAAGCGCGTGACTCAACGTAGAGTGGAAGTGTCACGCATGATCGGGAGGCCAGCGCAAAACGCTTAGGAAGTCATGGGCACAAAGCATCAGCTCGGTAGAGGTATTTGGCGTTAGGTTAGTTCTGTGTGATCTAAATCAGAAATGCTCGCCGCGCCAGTACCGGCTGCGCCACACGGGCGCGCAGGCGTAAAAAAACCCGCATCTGCGGGTTTTGACAATACTGGGTCAGCGCGCCGGCACGGGCGGCAGCGCCGCCACCGCCAGCAGGGCAAACGGCCCGAGGAACAGGCCGATGCCGAACCAGAGTCCCCCGTGGCGGCCGCGCCGGCTGGCCAGCAGCCAGGTGGCGACCGCAAACAAAAACATGAAGATCAACAGTATCGCCATTGCCACTCCTTGCCATGCGGAAAGCCCAGTGTAGCCCACGGGCGCGCCCGTGGCTACATGTACATCAATCCTGGCGCTGCACCTGCATCAGGATCACACGCTTGCTGCTGCCGTCGGCCGGCGGCGTGGCGGACGGTGGCGGCGAGCTGTCGCAGGAGCCGCAGGAACCGCAGCCGCTGCCGCTGCCGCAACCGGGCGCCACCTTGAAGAAGGCCGACAGCTTCGCCTCATCGAGGCCGCAGCGCACGAGTCCGCGCACGATGGCGCGGCGCACGCCCGCCGGCAGGTACTTGGTCGAAAAATGCAGCAGCGCGGCTGCGACGATCAGGGCGACGATCAGGGTTTGCCACATGCTTTTCTCCTAAGCGCCCAGCATCAGGGCGATGCGGTACGTGATGAACGAAGCGGCATAGGCCAAGGCGAACATATAGCCGGCCATCAGCAGCGGATAGCGCCAGCCGCCCGTCTCGCGTTTCACCACGGAGAGGGTCGACAGGCACTGCGGCGCGAACACATACCAGGCCAGCAGGGACAGCGCCGTGGCCATCGACCACGAATGGGCGATCAGCGGCTCCAGCGTGGTGGCCAGCGCGTCGCCCGTTTGCGACAGCGCGTACACGGTGCCCAGGGCGCCGACGGCCACTTCGCGCGCCGCCATGCCCGGCACCAGCGCGATGCAGATCTGCCAGTTGAAACCGATCGGCGCGAAGATCACTTCCAGGCCGCGGCCCAGGATGCCGGCCAGGCTGTAGTAGATCGGCGGGTGGATCGCGTTGTCCGGCGGGCCGGGGAAGGTGCTGAGGAACCACAGGATGATCATCAGGCTCAGGATGATGGTACCGACACGCGTGAGGAAGATCTTCGCGCGCTCCCACAGGCTGACGGCCAGGTTGCGCAGGTGCGGCCAGTGATACGCCGGCAGTTCCAGCATCAGCGGCTGGTTGCCGCGCACGCCCATGCCGCGCTTCATGACCCAGGCCACGGCCATGGCCGAGATGATGCCGGCGAAGTACAGCACGAACAGCACCAGGCCTTGCAGGCTCAGGTAGCCCCACACCTGGCGTTCCGGGATGAAGGCGGCGATGATCAGCGCATACACGGGCAGGCGCGCCGAACACGTCATCAGCGGCGCGATCATGATGGTGACCAGGCGGTCGCGCGGATTCTGGATCGTGCGCGCCGCCATCACGCCGGGAATGGCGCAGGCAAAGCTCGACAGCAGCGGAATGAAGGCGCGGCCGGACAGGCCCACGCCGCCCATCAGGCGGTCCAGCAAAAAGGCCGCGCGCGGCAGGTAGCCGCAGTCTTCCAGGCTCAGGATGAAGAAGAACAAAATCAGGATCTGCGGCAGGAACACCAGCACGCTGCCGACGCCGCCGATGATGCCTTCCACCAGCAAGCTTTTCAGGTGACCGTCAGGCATGTTCGCCGTCAGCACGGCGCCCAGGTGGCCCACGCCATCGGTGATCATTTCCATCGGCGTGGCGGCCCAGGCAAATACTGCCTGGAAGATCAGGAACATCAGCACGGCCAGGATGATGGGGCCGAAGACGGGGTGCAGCACCACGTCGTCGATCTTTTCCGTCAGGTTGCCCTTGTCGCTCGTGTCATTGCTGACGGCGGCCAGGATGCGGCGCACTTCGCGCTGGGTTTCTTCGACGCTGACGGCATCGATGGCCGCCAGCGGTTTCGCTTCCACGGCCGGCAGCGGCAGCATGGCGTCGATGGCGTTCAGCAGGGCTTTTTCGCCGTCGTGCTGCACCGCCACGGTTTCCACCACGGGCATGCCCAGTTCGGCCGACAGCTTGGCCGTGTCGATCAGCATGCCGCGCTTGCGCGCCACGTCCGTCATGTTCAGGGCCAGCAGCATGGGCAGGCCCAGGCGCTTGACTTCCAGCACCAGGCGCAGATTCAGACGCAAATTGGTGGCGTCGACGACGCAGATGATGGCGTCCGGACGCGGGTCGCCGCGGCGCAGGCCGCCCACCACGTCGCGCGTAATGGCTTCATCAGGCGTGGTGGCCGACAGGCTGTAGGCGCCCGGCAGGTCGAGCAGGCGCACGGGCTTGCCGGCGGGCGAGGTGAAATGGCCTTCCTTGCGCTCGATGGTCACGCCGGCGTAGTTCGCCACTTTCTGGCGCGCGCCCGTCAAACGGTTGAACAGGGCGGTCTTGCCGCAGTTGGGATTGCCCAGCAAGGCAATTTGTGGCTGATGCGGCGGCTTGTGCACGCCCGCATCGACGATCGTTTCGACAGCACCCATGGTCATTCCGGTTGAAGCAGCGGTTGAATCGTGATCAGCGCCGCTTCGAAGCGGCGCAGTGCGAATGTGGCATTGCCCACCTTGATGGCCAGCGGATCGCCGCCGGGAATGCCGCGCTTGAGCATGCGGATGCGTTCACCTGGAACGAATCCCAGCTCCATCAGGCGGCGGACCAGGTCGACGCCGTCCTCCGTCTGTCCTGCCGTGTGGGGCGTGATATGCAACACCGTGCCGCTCTGGCCGACTGCCAGCGCATCGAGCGTCATCATGGGTGGAACTAGAGTCATGAGCAAATTCCGTTCAAATTAAGAACACCTGATACCGGCTGCGGCGCGGGCGCCTTCCGCCGGTTCCAGGTTTGTGAGGTAAAACGCAACTGTTGCGCATTACCGACAAGCGGCCATTCCATCTGTCCAGACGGCAACCGTCCGAGACAATACCAGCATTATAAACATGAATGCGAATAGTTTTTATTTAGCCCGGAGAGCCGCCCCCACCAAGGGCTGCACCATCCGAAAAAATGGCATATCGATGCGCCGCGCCAGGCCGCCAACTGCCGCACACTTGATCAAAATCGCTTGCATTGTCCCGCACTTTGCGCGACAATGAAACGTAATGATAATGATTCTCATTAAAACACTAGCAACAATGCTTTCCAGCACTAGTGTCTGTTCATCCTCCAGCCAGAAGGTGTATCAATGATTGTATGTGTCTGCAACAACATATCTGATCGTGAAATCCGTCAAGCCGTCGATCTTGGCCTGTCCAGCATGGCCGAACTGCGCCGCGACCTGGGCGTGGCCACCTGCTGCGGCAAATGCCACACCTGTGCGCGGGAAGTGCTGAACGATCACCTGAACGCCACCGTGGCGCTGCAAGAAACCGTATTGATGCGAGCTGTACTGACAAACTAAAGAAAGCGATGAACGCCATGACGATGATGCCCCCGCCCGTAACGGTGCAGGCCGTGCAGCAATTTGCCGACTTCGACAAGAAGCGCAACAAATTCGCGCCGCTGATGGCCATCGTCGTCCTGCATATCGCCGGTTTTTACGCCATCCAGAGCGGCCTGCTGAGCCGCGTCGTCACGGCGGCCATGCCGACCATCACCACCATCAGCATCATCGCCCCGCCGGCGCCGCCGAAACCGCCGGCACCGTCCGTACCGAAAACCGTGGAATTGAGCGCGCCCGTGCCGCGCGCCGTGATCCCGCCGCTGCCGCTGATCGCCGTGGCGCCAAGCGAACCGACGATCACGCCGCCGCAACCGACGCGCGCCGAAGCGGCACCGGCTGTTGCCACCGCCGCGCCGACGGCACCATCGGCACCATCGCCGACGCCGCCGGCACCATCGACGCCGCGCACCGTCAGCAGCGTCGAATACATCAAGGCGCCGCAACTGATCTACCCGAATTTGTCGCGCCGCCTGGGCGAAAGCGGCACCGTGGTGTTGCGCATCCTGATCAACGAAAAAGGCTTGCCCGAGCAAATCCTGATCCAGAAATCGACCGGCTACAACAACCTCGACGAAGCGGGCCGCCAGGCCGCCCAGCGCGCGCTGTTCAAGCCGATGATCGAAAACGGCAAGCCTGTTCCCGTGTACGTTTTAGTACCACTGACCTTCCAACTGAGCTAGCCTTCCGGCGGCCACGGCGCCGCTGCCAGCCCGCAAGCACCGCACCCTGTGCCCTGCTTGCTTTTTTGCGCCTGTTTTCGTCAAGCGATTTGCTTGTTTCAGTCTGCCAGCCTACATCCCCGGGCCAGGCAGACTTTTTTTTGCCTGCTATGGGGTCAGACCCTCAACACCGCCAACGCCCAGTTCAGCGCCAACGTCGCCGGGGGTCTGACCCCAGCCTTACATCTCCGCCCACATCCGCAGCAGGTTGTGATAATGCCCCGTCAGCCCCACGGTCGCCGGTGAATCGCCATGCTCCGCGCGCACGCTCTGGATGTTCTGATCGAGCTCGAACAGCATGCTGCGTTTCCAGTCTTCGCGCACCATGCTTTGCGTCCACAGGAAGGAGCAGATGCGCTCGCCGCTGGTGACGGGCAGCACCTGGTGCACGCTGCTCGACGGATACACGATCACGTCGCCGGCCGGCAGTTTCACTTCATGCGTGCCATACGCATCGACCACCACCAGCTCGCCACCTTCGTACTCGTCCGGCTCGCTCAGGAAGACGGTCGAGGAGACATCGGCGCGCATCGATTGCATGCCGTTTTTCGGCGTGCGGATGGCGCCGTCGATATGCAGGCCATAGTGCTCGCCGCCCGCATAGCTGTTAAAGAACGGCGGCAGGATGCGCAGCGGCAGCACGGCGGCAAAGAACAGCGGATTGGCCATCAGCGCGCGGCTGACGATCTCGCCCAGTTCCAGCGCCAGCGGCGAACCTTCGGCCAGCTGGCGGTTGCGCTTGACTTGCGCCCCTTGCGCGCCGACGCTGGCGCGTCCGTCGACCCAGTCCGTCTGCGCCAGGCGCTGGCGGAACTGCGTCACCTGTTCCGGCGTCAGCACGCCGGGTATATGCAGCATCATCTTGCTATCCTTTTTCAGTAAATATCGCTGCCTGATTATCGCATCGCCGGCAGCGGCCAAGAAGACACAAAAGCAAGAACGGAGCAACATTTCCCGCCTTTTCGGCGCGGCCATGCAGTCGCGCCAGCGGCGGCCAAACAGCAGCGGAAACGCGAATGAGAATGGCCTTCATTTTCCTTAACAAATAAAAAACGGCGCAAGTGGGCAATCCACTTGAGAATGGGTTTTATTCGCACGATATTTACGTTAAAAAGACGGAAAAATGCCGTTTAGCACCGGAAATCGCCGACATTTTGCGCTATCATGCGGGCATAGCGAAACCGGCAACCTGCGCGCCACCAGGCAGCCAACGCCACCCGGCAGTGAACGCCAGCAGCCTGCGGTTTCATCATCGAACGCAATACAGAACAAAGGAAATCCCATGAAGGGCGATAAAGAAGTCATCCGCATGCTCAACGCACAGCTCACCAACGAACTGTCGGCCATCAACCAGTACTTCCTGCATGCGCGCATGTACAAGCACTGGGGCCTGGAAAAGCTGGGCAAGAAGGAATATGAAGAATCGATCGGCGAAATGAAACACGCCGACAAGCTGATCGACCGCATCCTGATGCTCGACGGCCTGCCTAACCTGCAAGCGCTGCACAAGCTGCTGATCGGCGAGAACACGCCGGAAATGCTGGAATGCGACTTGAAGCTGGAACGCGCCGCGCACGCCACCGTCAAGGAAGGCATCGCCATCAGCGAAAAAGCGGGCGACTACGTCTCGCGCGACCTGTTCCTGATGATCCTGGAAGACACGGAAGAGCATATCGACTGGCTCGAAACGCAGATCGACCTGATCGCCAAAGTCGGTATTCAAAATTATCTGCAAAGCCAGATGGCGATTGAAGAGTAATCCTTTCACAGCATCAAAAAAAAACCGGCAGCGCCGGTTTTTTTTCGCCTGCCGTCAAGCCTTGCCGGTCTGCGGCGGGCGCAGCTTGACGAACAGCACCGCCACCGCCGCGCACAGCAACAGGGCGCCGGCCAGCCGGATGACGTTCTCCGGATTGCCGCCCAGCCAGCTGCGGTAATACAGCGGCAGAGTAAATATCTGGATGATCATCGGGATGACGATGAACATATTGAAAATGCCCATGTAGACACCCGTGCGCTCGGGCGGGATGCAGCCGGCCAGCATGATATAGGGATTGCCCATGATGCTGGCCCAGGCCAGGCCGATACCCAGCATGGGCAGCAACAGCAGCGCCGGGCTGTGGATCAGCGGGATGCTCAGCATGCCGACACCTGCCGCGCACAGGCACACACTGTGCATGCGCTTGGGGCCGAAGCGGCGCGTGAACGGCACCAGCGCGAAGGCAGCGACAAAGGCGACGAAATTGTAGAAGGCGCCCACCTGCCCGTTCAGCAGGCCCGCGTCGCGAAAGCCTTGTGATGCGGGGTCCGTCGTGTGAAACAGCGTGGCCGCCAGCGACAGCGCGATGTACTGCCAGTAGCAGAACAGGGCGTACCACTGGAACAGGTTGACGAGGGCCAGCTGTTTCATCGTCGGCGGCATGTCGCGCAGGGCCGCGCCGATATCGGACAGCGTGTGGCGCCAGCCGGGCGGGCGGCTGCGGATGGCCGCCAGCTCGGCCGCCGTGAGCGGATTTTCCGGCGTCGTCTTCAGCGTCCACAGCACCGAGGCCAGCGAGAACACGGCGCCGATCAGGAAGGCGGCGATGACGATATGCGGGATATGGCTGCCGTTGACGGCATCCTTGTTCATGCCCAGCATGACCAACAATGACGGCGTCAGGTAGGCCAGCGTTTGCCCCAGCCCCGTAAACGCGCTTTGCGTGAGAAAACCCAGCGAATGCTGCTTCTTGTCGAGCTTGTCGCTGACAAAGGCGCGGTACGGTTCCATCGTCACATTGTTGGCCGCGTCGAGTATCCACAGCAGGCTGGCGGCCATCCATAAAGTCGGACTGAACGGCATGGCCAGCAGGCCCAGGCTGCACAGGATGGCGCCGATCAGAAAATACGGCGTGCGGCGGCCCCAGCGCGTCACCGTGCGGTCGCTCATGGCGCCGATCAAGGGTTGCACGAGCAGCCCCGTCATGGGACCGGCCAGCCACAGGTACGGCAGGCTCGCCTCGTCGGCGCCCAGGTATGTGTAGATGGGGCTCATGCTGCTTTGCTGCAGCCCAAAGCTGAACTGGATGCCGAAAAAACCGACATTCATGTTGACGATCTGCCAGAACGACAGATGCGGACGGTGCGCGCTGGCGTCGCTCATGACTGTTCCCTTTCCAGCCACAGCATATGCCATGGCTGCAAGCCCACCGTGCCGGACAGCACGCTGCCATCGAGGCTGTTGCGCCATTCGCCCGCAGGCAAGGTGAAACGCTGGCTGGCGCCGCTGAAGTTGCTCAGGTTGAGAAACGCGTCGCCGCGCAGCAGCGCCAGCACGGCCGGCGTACCGGCGGGCAGCACGCTGCGCGGCGCGGCGGCGGCCAGGGCCGGCAAGCGCCTGCGCACATCGACCAGCTGGCGCAACGCCAGGTACAGCCGGCCGCTGGCGCTCACGCCATCGTGGCGCCATGCCAGCAGGCTGTCGTCGAACGCGGGACGCTGCAGCCAGCGGCTGTCCATCGCCCGGTCGGCGTGCTGCGTGTAGCTGTCATCGTTGGTCATGCCCAGTTCATCGCCCATGTACAGCACCGGCAAAGCGCCAAAGCTCAAGGCCAGGCCATGCAGCAGCAGCAGGCGCCGCAACGCGTATTCCTGCTCCTGCACCGTGGTGGCGCTTTGCAGGCCGGCCAGCGAGGCGGCCATGCCGTTGCTGCCATGCGCCTTGTCGGCGCTGCTGCTCTGGAAGGCGGCGCCGCGCGCATAGCTGCCCGTTGCCCCCGCAAAGAATTGCGCGATGCGCGCCAGGCGCACCGGCCCGTCCGCGCCCGCTTCATTGAGCAGCACGTTCCAGCCGATGTCGTCGTGGCAACGCACATAACTGAGCCAGCTGGCGGCCGGCGGCAGCGGCGGCGTGGCGGCGATCACCTGCTGCAGCAAGTCCGTGCTTTCCTCGGCCAACGCGCCCCAGCCGGCAGCCATCAGGCTGCTGTGATAGGCGATATGACATTCGGGCGCCGCATCGCTGCCAAAGTAGGCGGGCAGCTTGGGCGTGGGCACGATGGCTTCGGCCTTGAGCAGCACGCCCGGCGCGACGATGGCGGCAATCGCCCGCAACGCTTGCAGCAGGCTGTGGGCTTCGGGCTGGTTCATGCAATCGCTACCTTCGCGCTTCCACAGGAAGGCCGTCGAATCGAGGCGGAACACCTCGATGCCCTTGTTGGCCAGGCCCAGCATGGCGCCGGCCATGGCCGCGAAGACGGCCGGATTGGCGTAATTCAAATCCCACTGGTACGGGTAAAACGTGGTCCAGACCCAGCGATCAAGCTCCGGCACGAAGGTGAAATTACCCGGTGCCGCCTGCGGAAAAACCTGGCCCACGGTGCGCTCGTAGCGGTCCGGCTGCACACGGTCGGGATAGGTATGGAAAAAATCGCGCAGCAACGGATCGCCCGCCTTGGCGCCCAGCGCCCACGCATGGTCGTCGGCCACATGGTTGAGGATGAGGTCCGAGCACAGGCTGATGCCGGCTGCGCGCAACTGCGCCGTCAACGCCAGCAAGTCGGCATTGCTGCCCAGCGCAGGGTCGACTTCCTCGAAGCTGGCGACGGCAAAGCCGCCATCGCTTTCACCGGCGCGTGCACGCAGGAACGGCAGCAGGTGCAGATACGTCACGCCCAGTTCGCGCAGGTGGGCAATGCGCGCCGCCACGCCCTGCAGGTTGCCGCCGAAGCGCTGCACATAGGCGCTGTAGCCGAGCATGGACTGGCTGGCAAACCAGTCCGGCTGCGCTGCGCGCTGCGCATCCTGGCGCAGCAGCTCGGGGGCACGTGCCGCATACAGCCGCCCCACGCTTTCCATCAGGTCGCCCAGCCAGGGCAGGAAGTCCGGCCGCTGGCCATACAGGCTGCCCAGGCGGTCAAGCAAGACCGCCTCCTGGCGCGCATAGCGGCGCGCCGCATCGTCGCGCAAGTGCGTGGGGAGCGGCGCCAGCAGGCGCGCCAGGGGGCTGCGTATCGACATCATGAATCTATCCTTGCTTAAAATGCGTATTTCAGGCTGACCTTGACGGCGCGCCCCGTGATCGAGCGGGCCGCATGGCCATCGCCCTCGACTTCCGTATAGCCGATCTTGTTGAACAGATTGTTCGCCGTCAGCGCCACCTGCATCTGCGGCGTGAGCTGGTAATTGACGAAGGCATTGAGCACCTGGTAGGCGGGCAAGGTGATCGTGTGCGCATCGTCGCCCCAGGACTTGCCCGTGCCGACCAGACTCGCGCCCAGGGTGGCCTGCCCCCACTCATAGGTCGGCGCGATCTGGTACACGACGCGCGCCTGGCGCCGCGGCGTATTGCCGATCAGCGCCACGTCGGCCGCCGCCGTGCCCGTGATCTCGGCATCCGTGAATGTCAATCCGCCATTGATGCGGAAGTCGCCGGCGCTGTAGGCCGCTTCCAGTTCCACGCCCTTCGCTTCATAGCTGTTGGCCGTGCGCAGCTGCGTGGTCGCTTCGTAATTGCTTTCCTTGGTCTTGGCCTGGAACACGGTCACAAAAGTGCTCAGGGGTCCCCGCCGCCATTTCACGCCGCCTTCGAGCTGGCGCACGGTGTTGATCGCCACGGGCACGCTGCCATCGAGCGGCGTGCCGAACAGGATGCGGTCCGCATTGAAGGCCACGCCTTCGCTGACGCGGGCAAACACGGCCAGATTCGCCTGCAGCTTGTAGTTCGCGCCCAGCGAGTACGAGGTATGGCCCAGGGTGTAGTCGACCTGCTGCACCGTCGACGGCAGATACGCTTGCGCTCCCGTGGCCTGGTTGGCCGTGCCGCTGGCATGCTGGCGGTCGCGCCGCAGGCCGCCGTCGAGGTTCAGCGCGCCGCTTTCCCAGGCCAGGTTCAGATAGGGCGAGGTCGTGCGGTATTCCATGTCGACGGCGCGCGAGCAGCAGGCGCCGAAGGCCGGGCCGATGTAGCCGGGTGTGCCGCTGGCCGTTTGCAGCAGCGCGGGCTGGTCGCCCGTGGCCTGCATCAGGTATTCATTGAAGTTCCAGGTCAGGCCCAGCTTTTGCTGCGACAGGTACAAGCCGGCCGTGGTGGTCAGCTTGCCGCTGTCGAGCACAAACGTCTTGGCCAGCTTGGTGTCGCTCAGGGTATTGCTGGCGTCGTCGATCGAGGTGTTGAACACCACGGCGGAAAACGCGCGGCCCGTGTAGGGTTTGCCCTGGTTTGGGCCGCTGGCAAACACATAACTGCCGTCACTGCCGTTATTCGACGGGAACACGCCGGTGAAGCGGCCCGAATTGTCGGCGTAGCGGAAGTTTTCGCTCACGCTCCAGCCCTGCCCCAGCTTGAACGACGCTTCCAGCCCCACGGTGTCGCTCTTCACGTGCAAACCGTCGTTGACGCGGGTGGCCACGCGCTGGTTATCCTTGTTCAGCACCATGTCGGGCACCCAGTACGGCGAATAAAAACTGGCCTTGCGCGGGTCGATGCCGGCGATTTCGCCGATGCGGCCATTGCGCACGCTGACCGGCACGGGCAAGGCCGTGGGCGACTGGTCGTCGAGGTGCTTGAACGACAGGCGCACGAAGCCGCTGTCGAATTCATGCGTGACATTGCCGCGGATCTGGCCGCCCTTTTCGCTGTTCACGCCACTATGGCGGATGCCTTCGCCCGTGCGCCAGGAGCCGCCGATGAAGAAGCGCGTGCGCTCCGAAATCGGCGCACCGTAGTCGAAGTCGACGCGCGTCTGGTCGTAGCCCAGGCCACGACTGAGGGCCACGCTGCCGCCCTTCTCCTTGCCATTCTTGCTGATGAAATTGATGATGCCGCCCGGCGAATTGGTGGCCAGGGTGGAGGCCGAACCACCGCGCACCACTTCCAGGTGGTCGAGCGTGGAATCGATCTTGACGAAGCTGTCGGGCGTGGTGAAGTTGAAGTCACCGAACTGCAGCACGGGCAAGCCATCTTCCTGGATCTGCACATAGCGCGCGCCGCCAGCGGAAATGGGCAAGCCGCGCACGGTGATGTTGGCATTGCCTTCGCCGCCCGAGGATTCGGCGCGCAAGCCCGGTACCGAGCGCAGGACTTCGGCGGCGCTGGTCGGTGCGTTGTGCAGGATGGTGTCGAGCTCCATGCTGCTGACGGAATTGCTCGATTTCATTTTGGACGTGCCGCCGGTGGTGCCCGTGACGACGATGCGTTCCAGGTTCAGGCCATCGGCGGGAGCGGCGCTGGTGGTATCGGCGGTCGTTTGCGCCTGGGCGGCGCCCCATTGCAGCAAGGCCAGGGCGACGGCGGCGGCCATGCAGCCGCGTTGAGCAGTACGTGTCTTCATCTTGTCTCCAGTGTTGTATGCCGATACATCGAGGTATCCGCTTGTTATGAGTCCTGGCCGCCGCATGCCGTGGCGCGCTGGCTGAGCCGGTACGTCATTATTCAACGAATAAGAATTTATTGCAATCGATTGCAATCGAGCACTGCAACATGGATTTTATGTTGTTTTCAAGAGAATTTTACGGGTGACACAGAGCCAAACATGCGGGATATGAGGCGAATACGACGGTTTTCATGCTGCGGCGCAGCATGAAAATATACGGATAAATTGGAATTTATTGCAATCGGTTGCAGCCGAGAGGCAACGCGCTCTTCAGCGGCCCGAGGCGCGTATGATCAGCTCGGTTGGCAATTGCTGCGATGGCGCAGGTGCGCCGTCGACCAGCGCCAGCAGCGAGGCCACCAGCGCGCGCCCGGCGGCGCGGATCGGCTGGCGCACGGTGGTCAGCGGCGGATGGAAATACGCGGCCAGTTCAATATCGTCGTAGCCGACCACGGCCACCTGTTCCGGCACGGCCACGCCGCGCGCGCGCAGGGCGCTGATGGCGCTCATGGCCAGCAAGTCGCTGCAGGCAAAGATGGCGTCGAACGGCAGCTGGCGGTCCAGCAGTTCCTGCACGTCCGTCGCGCCGCCCTGCGGCAGGAAGGAGCCGGCCACGTACAGTTGCGGGTCGGGCGCCAGTCCCTGCGCGGCCAGCGCCTGCGCATAGCCCTGATGGCGCTGCGCCACTTCGGGCAGCTTGGCGTCGCCAAAGAAGGCGATGCGCCGGCGCCCCGCCGCCAGCAAGTGTTCCGTGGCCAGCCGGCCGCCGGCGATGTTATCGCCGCCGACGGTGCAATACAGCTGCTGCGGCAATTGCGCGCCCCACACGACGATGGGCACCTGGCGCGCGGCCAGCTGGTTCAGTTGTTCATGGTGGCGCCACTGGCCGATCAGGATGATGCCGATCACGCGGCCGCTGTCGAAGGACTGGGCGGCCGCATCGAGCGTTTCGGCATCCACGCGCGAGATAAGCATGTCGAAACCCTGCTCCGTCAGCGCATCGGCCAGGCTGCCCAGCATGCTCAGAAAGAAAGGATCGGACAGGTGCTGGCGCGTGGCCGCGTCATACGGCACCACCACGCCCACGGTGCGGTTCTGTTTCAGGCGCAGGTTTTGCGCGCCGATATTGATGGAATACTTGAGCGAACGGGCCAGCGCGATGACGCGCGCGCGCGTCTCTTCATTGACCAGCGAACTGCCGCTCAACGCGCGCGACACGGTCGACGTGGACACGCCAGCCAGACGCGCGATATCGGCCATCTGCAGGCGTTGCTGCGCCTTCGTATCGTTGCCGGTCATCGTGCGCTCACTGCGGCGCGGTGTCCTTGAACGACTGCCGCTCGGACAGTTTGTCGAACAAACGCGCCAGCGCCGGGTGATCCGCGCGCCAGTCGATTTCCGGGAAGCGGAAGCTGAGCCAGCCCAGGGTACAGCCCACGGCCACGTCGGCCAGGGTGTAGTTCTTGCCGGCGCAATACGCGCTTTCGCCCAGACGCGATGCCAAAGCCGCCAGGCCCAGCGTGACTTTGTCCAGCTGGCGCGCGATCCAGGCCGCGCTTTGCTGCTCGGGCGGGCGCTGCGTGCGCTCCAGGCGCACCAGCACGCCCGCGTCGAGAATGCCGTCGGCCAGCGCTTCCCAGTTCTTGATATCGGCCCGCTCGCGGCCATTGCCGCCGGCCGGCAGCAGTTTACAGACGGGCGTGAGCGTGTCGAGGTATTCGACGATGACTTTCGAATCGATGAGCGTGCTGCCATCTTCCATCACCAGGCAGGGCACTTTACCGAGAGGATTGGCCTGGGCGATGCGGGTTTCCGGCGCCCACACGTTTTCCAGCTCGAAGACATAGTCGAGCTTTTTTTCCGCCAGCACGATACGGGCTTTGCGGACATACGGGCTGGCGAGGGAACCGATCAGTTTCATAGGTACTTTAAGGTAAGGGAGCAGCAAGCAGTATAGCATCGGCGACAGCGGTGTTTGGCAGCACGCGCCCGACGGTCACTCGGGTGTGGCAGGCACGCCGCATCGGGGCCGGATTCGGCCAAAATGGGGGCCATCCGCAGCCGAGGGACGGCTGGCCAGCGGCCAGCGGTGGTAAAATCGCCCTTTACTGTGGCGCCGTCAGTGTTGCTGTATTGCAATAGCCCTGCCCTCCCCGCGCGCCACACGCCAACCGTTTCTTTAACTTGCGTCCGCTCTCATGACTTCTACTACTCCGTATTCCACGCTGTCGGCCCTGTCTCCGCTCGATGGCCGCTACGCCAGCAAGACCGATCTGCTGCGCCCGATCCTGTCCGAAGCCGGTTTCATGCACCACCGCGTGAAAGTGGAAATCTCCTGGCTGCAAGCGCTGTCGCAAGCCGGTTTCGCCGAGATCAAGCCGTTCTCGGCGGAAGCAACCGCCCTGCTCGACAAGATGGCGGCCGATTTCTCGGAAGCCGACGCGGCCCGCATCAAGGCCATCGAAGCGGTCACCAACCATGACGTCAAGGCCGTCGAGTACTGGCTGAAGGAACAAGTGGCGGACGTGCCGGAACTGGTGGCGGCGTCGGAATTCATCCATTTCGCCTGCACCTCGGAAGACATCAACAACACCTCGCACGGCATGATGCTCAAAGCCGCGCGCGATGGCGTGATGCTGCCGGCCCTGCAAGGCTTGGTGACCAGGCTGACGCAGATCGCGCACGACAACGCCGACGTGCCGATGCTGTCGCGCACACACGGCCAGACGGCCAGCCCGACCACCCTGGGCAAGGAATTTGCCAACGTCGTGGCCCGCTTGCAGCGCGCCGTGAAACGCATCGAACAAGTGGAAATCCTCGGCAAGATGAATGGCGCCGTCGGCAACTACAACGCCCACTTGTCCGCCTATCCCGGCTTCGACTGGCCGGCATTCTCGAAAGCCGTCATCGAACAGCGCCTGGGCCTGGTCTTCAATCCGTACACCATCCAGATCGAGCCGCACGACTACATGGCCGAACTGTTCGACGCCTTCGCGCGCGCCAACACGATCTTGCTGGACCTGAACCGCGACATCTGGACGTATGTCTCGCTGGGCTACTTCAAGCAAAAGCTGAAAGCGGGCGAAATCGGTTCGTCGACCATGCCGCACAAGGTCAACCCGATCGACTTCGAAAACTCGGAGGGCAACCTGGGCCTGGCCAACGCCGTGCTGAAACACCTGTCGGAAAAACTGCCCGTCTCGCGCATGCAGCGCGACCTGACCGATTCGACCGTGCTGCGCAATATCGGCGTGGGCCTCGGCTACACCCTGCTGGCCTATGACAGCTGCCTGCGCGGCCTGAACAAGCTGGAAGTGAACCACGCGCGCCTGGCGCAAGACCTGGACGCGACCTGGGAAGTGCTGGCCGAGCCCGTACAAACCGTGATGCGCCGCTATGGCATCGAAAACCCGTACGAGCAGCTCAAAGAGCTGACGCGCGGCAAGGGCATCTCGAAAGAAGCGCTGCAAACCTTCGTCAATGGCCTGGCCATTCCGCAGGATGCCAAGGACGTGCTGTTGACCATGACGCCAGCGAACTACATCGGTATCGCCGCGCAATTGGCCAAAGCCATCTAAGCAGTTTCCACATGGGGATCTTGCTATCCCACTCCCGCGGGGCGGCCAGCACACAAATGCTGCCCGCCCCGCGGTTTTTCCGGCAATCTTTCTTGTAGAATCTGCAGCACGCAGCGCAATTTGCTTTTCTTTGGTATATTAGGCCGAATTAGTCCTAACACGTACTACTTTCAAGAAAGCCGTCGATGCAACGCTACACCACCACCGCCATCATCCTGCACTGGCTGACCGCCCTGCTGATCATCAGCGCCTTCATCATGGGCCTGGTCATGGTCGATATTCCCGGCCTGACGCCCACCAAGCTCAAATATTTCTCGTGGCATAAATGGCTCGGTGTGACCGTGCTGGCCATCGCCGCCATCCGGCTGCTGTGGCGCAAGGCCAACGTGCCGCCGCCGCACCCGGCCAGCATGGTTGCCTGGCAAAAGAAGGCGGCCGACGCCATGCACGTGCTGCTGTACATCCTGATCTTCGCCGTGCCCGTCTCCGGCTACCTGTACACCCTGGCCGCCGGCGTGCCCGTGGTCTACCTGGGCCTGTTCCAGTTGCCCGTCATCATGGCGCCGAACCCGGAACTTAAGCCGCTCTTAAAAGAAATTCATTATGTTCTGAACATGACGATGGCCGCCGCCGTGGCCGCCCATGTGCTGGCGGCGCTGAAGCACCAGTTCATCGACCGTGACGGCGTCCTCAAGCGCATGCTGCCGTAACACCGACTTCCCCTTGCTCACTGAAAAACTACAGGAAAAAAACAAGATGAAAACCACCCAACGCCTCGTCCTCGCTTCCCTGCTGGGCCTGTCCGTGGCCGCCACCGCCGCCACCTTGCTGAAAGTCGATCCCGCCAAGACCAGCGTGTCGGCCGTGTTCAAGCAAATGAACGTGCCGGTGGAAGCGAAGTTCAAGAAATTCAATATCGCCATCGATTACAACCCGGCCACGCCGGACGCCTCGAAGGCGTCGGTGGAAATCGAGACGGCCAGCATCGATATCGGCGACCCCGAGTACAACAAGGAAGTGGCCAAGAAGGAATGGTTTAACGCGGCACAGTTCCCGAAAGCCACCTTCGTCTCGAGCAGCATCAAGGCCGCCGGCGCGGGCAAGCTGACGGTCACCGGCAAGCTGAGCATCAAAGGCAAGACCACCGAAGTCACCTTCCCCCTGGCGGTGAAAGCCGATGGCGGAAAATATGCATTTGACGGCGCCCTGCCGATCAAGCGCCTGACCTATAACATCGGCGAAGGCGAGTGGAAAGACACGAGCATGGTCGCAGACGAGGTTACGATCAAATTCCACGTCGCAGCCCAGTAACACCTGAGAAAACGTCCATGGCTGCGTTGCTCTTGCCTCGTCGTGCTATTCGCACTGCCTTCGGCAAGGCGCCTTGCCCTGAACGTTTTTCAGGCGTTATGAAAAACAACCCCAAAACCTGTTCAACTATAGGATCTGCATGAAATTTTCGCACTTGATGATCGCCATGCTGGCAGCCGCCGGCGCGGGTTCGGCCATGGCCGCTACCGACACCTACAACCTCGATCCGACGCACACTTTCCCCAGCTTTGAAGCCGATCACATGGGCATGTCCGTGTGGCGCGGCAAGTTCAACAAGACCAAGGGTACGGTCACCCTGGACCGCGCCGCCAAGACGGGCAGCCTGGACCTCGTCATCGATGCCGATTCGATCGACTTCGGCCTGGACGCCATGAACACGCACGCGAAAAAAGCGGACATGTTCAATGTCGAGAAATTCCCGCAGATCACCTACAAGAGCAAGTCGCTCAAGTTCAACGGCGAGCAGCTGGTGGAAGTCGACGGCGAACTGACCCTGCTGGGCGTGACCAAACCCGTCAAGCTGAACGTGAGCAAGTTCAAGTGCATCATGCACCCGCGCTACAAGCGTGAAGTGTGCGGCGCCGACGCCACGGCGGAATTCAAGCGCAGCGACTTTGGCCTGAACTACGGCATGCCGGCGTTCTCGCCGGAAGTAAAGCTGGCCATCCAGGTGGAAGCCATCAAGGCCGACTAAACACGACCTTGCCGCATGACAAGCCCGCCTCGCTGCCCGCAGCCAGGCGGGCTTTTGCATGCGCCATGCGAATCCGCTGGACTTTTCTATCGTGCGGCATCAGTATCAATTTGCCATGACGTGCAGGCCGCACCGCTCTGGCACAACCACTCATCCATCGCGCGGAGGATTACATGAATTTCATTATCTGGATCGTTATTGGCGGTGTCATCGGCTGGCTGGCCAGCATGGTCATGAAAACCAATGCACAACAGGGCATCTTTCTCAATATCGTCGTCGGCATCGTCGGCGCCTTCCTGGGCGGCTGGCTGCTGGCCCCCCTGTTCGGCACGGGCACCATCAATAGCGACAATTTCAGCCTGGCTTCGCTGCTGGTCTCGTTCCTGGGCGCCGTGATCCTGCTGGGCATCGTGAATCTTTTGCGCCGCGGCAAAATACGCTGAGCAGACCAATCGCAGCGCATCAGCAAGTGGCCGGGCCGCGCAAGCGCCCGGCCATTTTTATTGCTGGCAAGACAATTGTATGGACAATACCACAGCCGCGGCACAAGAAAATGCCCGTTCGCAGCCCGCTCCTGCCCCTGCAATGCCGAAAATAGTGCAATTTCCACAAGCCACTACAAACATGCTGTCGGGAAAATGTGATTGACTAGTGCGAGTTCGATACGGATACTCTATGTCGCCCGCTGAGAAAAAACACTGGGTACACGTTGGTTCCGACTTCCCTTCATGTAAAAGACTAGAACTCGAATGAAAAAATCTTTAATCGCGCTCGCCATCCTGAGCAACTTCGCACACGCCGACGAAGGCATGTGGATGCCCCAACAGCTACCACAAGTAGCCAAGGAACTGAAAGCGGCCGGACTGAAACTCGATCCGACCAACCTGACTAAACTGACCGAGTTCCCGATGGGCGCCATCGTCAGCCTGGGCGGTTGCTCGGCCTCGTTCGTCTCGCCGCAAGGCCTGGTTGCCACCAACCACCATTGCGTCTACAACAGCGTAGCGGTCAATTCGACCAAAGAGCGCGATTTGCTGGCCAACGGTTTCCTGGCCAAGACGTTCGCTGAAGAACTGCCGGCATCCCCAGGCAGCCGCATCTTCGTCACCTCGGCCGTAACCAATGTCAGCGACAAGATCATCACCGCCGATGTGGCCAAGCTGCAAGGCAAGGCACGCATCGACGCGATCGAGAAAAACCAGAAGAAACTGGTCGCCGAATGCGAAAAAGAAGCCGGCTTCCGCTGCACCGTGTCGGCCTACTACGGCGGCCTGGAGTTCTACCTGATCAAGCAACTGGAAATCCGCGACGTGCGCCTGGTGCATGCGCCTCCAGCGGGCGTGGGCAAGTTCGGCGGCGACACCGACAACTGGATGTGGCCGCGCCACACAGGCGACTACGGTTTCTACCGCGCCTATGTCAGCAAAGACGGCAAAGCTGCCGACTTCAGCAAGGACAACGTGCCTTACCAGCCAAAACACGTGCTGAAACTGGCCAAGGATGGCTTGAAAGAAGGCGATTTCGTGATGGTCCTGGGCTACCCTGGCCGCACCAACCGTCACCGCCTGCCATCGGAAGTGGCGTACACGTTTGACTGGAACTACCCGGCCTTCGTGAAAGCATCGGGCGAAACCCTGGCCATCATCGCGCGCGAAACCAAGGACAACAAGGATGTTGCCCTGAAGTACGCGGGTCAAGTTGCCGGCGTCAACAATTACTACAAGAACCGCCAAGGCATGCTGGACTCCTACGCCGGCAGCGATTTCCTGGCACGCAAGACGGCGGAACACGAAGCCCTGAAGACCTGGGTCAACGCCACGCCAGCACGCAAGGCCGAATTTGCCGGCGACATCGAGCAAGTGGAAAAGCTGATCGCCGAGCGCGATGCCGACACCAAGCGCGATTTCTTCCTGGGCTACGCACAGCCACGCCTGCTGAACACGGCACGCAGCCTGTACCGCCTGTCGAACGAAGGCACCAAGTCCGATACGGAACGCAAATCCGGCTACCAGACGCGCGACTTGCCACGCCTGGAAGCGGGCATCACCTCGGTCGAACGTACCTACGATGAAAAAGTCGACAAGGCACTGGTACTGAACAGCCTGACCAAGTACGCCGCGCAACCGGCAGCACAGCGCCGCGCCAGCTTCGACGCCGCCATCGGCATCAAGGATGGCATGTCGCCAGCCGACCTGTCCGCCGCCCTGGACAAACTGTATGCGGGCAGCAAGCTGGCCGACAAGGCCGAGCGCGCAGCATGGCTGAAACGCACGCCAGCCGAATTCCAGGCCAGCAAGGACAGCTTCATCCAGGCAGCCGTCGCCATGTACCCGGATTCGCTGAAAAACGAAGCGGAAGACGAAGAACTGGCAGGCAAGATCCAGCAAGCCTACGCCAACTACATGAAAGCCAAAATTGCCTTCATGAAGAGCAAGGGCCAAGCCGTCTATCCTGACGCCAACAGCACCCTGCGCGTCACGTTCGGCAAAGTAGCCGGCCGCGACCATGGCGCCGACGGCACCACCTGGTCCGCCTTCACCACCGTCAATGGCGTCGCCGCCAAAGCCACGGGCCAGGGCGAGTTCAATGCACCAGCCAATCAACTGGCCGCGATCAAAGCCAAGGACTTCGGTAAATTCGTCGATCCGAAGCTGAAAACCGTACCGGTCGACTACCTGGCCACCCTGGACATCACCGGCGGCAACTCCGGTTCGGCTGCCCTGAACGCCAAAGGCGAATTCATCGGCCTGGCCTTCGATGGCACCCTGGACTCGATCATTTCCGATTGGGACTACAACAAGGCCAATACCCGTTCGATCCAGGTCGACCTGCGCTACATGCTGTGGAACATGAAACACATCGACCACGCAGACAACCTGCTGAAAGAAATGGGCGCTGAATAACAAGAAGCAATAACCCGGCAACGGGCGCTTTAAGCTGAGCCACTCCTGAGGGAGTGGCTTTTTTTCGCCTAGCGTTTTACCTTGGTGAAGCGGTAAGGCACGGCTTGCTCCTCGCCAAACACTTGCGCCCGGCCACTTCCCAGCGGCAACATCACCCTGCGTCCGTCCTGCAGCAGCAAGGCCAGGTCGGCGCCGGGAAAGCGCTGCGCCAGCAGCGGATAGGCTTGCCGCGCGATGGTAGCGGCGGGAATCACGATGCGATAATCGGCCTCGCCAAAATCGAGCAGCAGTGCGGGAAGCTCATCCGGCCCCGGCAGCGCCGTGATGCGCAGGCGCGCACTCCCCTTGACGAGCTCGAAGGCTGACCACAGGGGCAAGCTGTGCTGCGTGGACCCGGTCTGCAGTTGCGGCGCGTGGCCCGCCACCGCCGACGTCAGCACGACGTCAGGCCGTTCTTCCGAGACCGCCCCATCGACGGCCAGCAGCCAGCCCCGGTAGCGTATCAGCGCACCCTGCGCACTGGCCGTGACGGACCCGCCCTGCGCCACAGGTCCCTTGCCCGCCGGCAAGCGCAAGGGCGCCGCCTGTGCCGCCTGGCAAGCCCACCACACCAGCACCGCCATCGCCATCGCAGTCGCCATCTTGCCCATGCCACCTCCCTTGCGCGTGAAACGTATTCATAACACAAGTACGGCGACTAGCCCCTGCGGCGCCTCAAGGCGGCAGCGCCGGTGCTACAATTGGCGCCTAGCGGGCGTACTTACCCAGCGCGCCTTCCCCCTCCCAGACTCAGACCGCTATGCCACCAGACTTGCGCACGACCTACGAACTCGGTAACCACAACCAGACCACGACCTGGCTGGAATGCATCACCTTCTACAAGGATCTCGCCGCACGCTACCCGCAAGTGCTGCATTTCGAACAGATCGGCCTGTCCGACTCGGGCGTGCCCATCCACGCTGGCGTCGTCAGCGCGGACGGCGTGTTCGACCGCGAGCAGATCAAGCGCGCGGGGCGCACCGTGTTCTTCAACAACAACGGCATCCACCCGGGCGAACCGGAAGGCATCGACGCCTGCATGGCCATCGTGCGCGACCTGTGTACGCAGCCGGAACGCCTGGCGGCGCTGGGCAGCACCGTGCTGCTTTTCATTCCGATCTACAACGTCGATGGCAGCCTGAACCGCGCCAATACGTCGCGCGTGAACCAGGATGGCCCGGAGCAATTCGGTTTCCGCGGCAATAGCCGCCACCTGGACCTGAACCGCGACTTCATCAAGTGCGACAGCCTGAACGCGCAAGTGTTCAACCGCCTGCTGGCCAGCTGGGACCCGGACGTGATGGTCGACACGCATACGTCGAACGGCGCCGACTACCCGTACACGATGACCCTGATCCACACGCAGACGGATAAGCTGGGCAATGGCCTCGGCCCCTTCCTGCAAGACACCATGCTGCCGCACATCTTTGCGCACATGGAAAGCGCCGGCTGGCCCACCTGCCCGTACGTGAACCCCGTCAAGGACAGTCCCGACCACGGCATCGCCGAATTCCTTGAAGTGCCCCGTTTCTCGACCGGCTTTGCGGCTCTGCACCACGTTATCGGTTTCATGCCGGAAACGCACATGCTGAAACCGTTTGCCGACCGCTACGCTTCCATGCGCGCCCTGCTCGACATCACGATGGCGTTCACGGTGGAACACGGCGAGAAAATCCGCCAATTGCGCGCGCAAGCCAAGGCGGCCGGACGCACGCAAGCCGAGTGGCCGATCCACTGGGCCATGAACGAAGAGCAGCCGTCGACCGTCCCCTTCAAGGGCTATGCGGCGCAATACACGCCGAGTATCCTGGGCGACTACCAGCGCCTGTCCTACGACCGCTCGCAGCCGTGGGAACGCGATATCGCCTACTACAACCGCTTCGATGCGGACGTCACCGTGGCCGCCCCGAAAGCCTACATCGTGCCGCAAGCGTGGCGCGAAGTCATCGAGCGCTTGCGCTGGAACGGCGTCGAAATGAGCCGCATCACCACCGAACAGACGCTAACGGCACGCTACTACCACATCGCATCCGTCGGCACGCGCGCCACGGCCTACGAAGGCCACATGTTCCACGACATGGTCGACGTGGAAGCGCGCACGGGCCAGTTCACCGTACAGGCCGGCGATTATGTAGTGTCCCTGGAGCAGGACAACGCCCGCTACGCCGTGGAAACCCTGGAACCGCAGGCGCACGACAGCTTCTTCCGCTGGGGTTTCTTCAACAGCGTGCTGGAAAAGAAAGAAGCGTTTTCCGATTACGTGTTCGAAGACATGGCCTCCGAACTGCTGCGCGACGAACCGGCGCTGGCGGCCAAGTTTGCCGAGTGGAAAGCAGCCAATCCGGCCTTGCTGAGCAATCAGGAAGCCGTGCTCGACTTCATTTTTGCACACTGCCAGCGCTTTGCCGAGCCGGAATGGCGGCGCTATCCGGTGATCGCCCTGATGTAACTCAGGGGCTGTAGCGAATGCAACATCCTGGCGCCGCATCGGAGACCCCGGTGCGGCGCCTCTTTCTGTGCCCTGCCCACAAGGTAATCCCATGCACTACGCACTGAACCTGCGCACCTTCATTTACAGCCATTATTTTTACCTGGGCTTGCGCGTGGCCATCGGCCTGGTCGGCCTGGCCTTGCTGACCCAGGAAATCAGCGACAGCGCCACCGCCATGACGGTGTGCATCGGCGCCCTGTGCACCACCCTGATGGACATGCCCAGCCCGCTGCGCCACAAGTTCAATGAAATGCTCGCTTCCGTGCTGCTGTGCAGCGCCGTAACCTTATTGATCAGCCTGTGCGGCCCCGTGCAGTGGCTGTTGATGACGGTACTTGTCCTCGTGAGTTTCCTCGCCAGCATGATGGTGGTGTACGGCAAGAAATCCATGCCCTTGCAGCTGGCCGCCCTGTTCATCATGACCATGTCGATGGAGCATCAGATGACGTGGCAGCAATCGTTCCACCATGCGGGCCTGTTCATGCTGGGCGGCTTGATCTATCTGGCCTACGCCATGGCCATTGCCTGGGTCTTGCGCCACCGCATCAAACAGCAAGTGCTGGCCGAAGCCCTGTTCGAACTGGCCGCCTACATCGACATCAAGGCCGACTTCTACGACACGCGTTTTAATCTGACGGAACAATTCAACAAGCTGGTGCGCCACCAAAGCATCCTGGCCGACCGCCAGCAAGCGTCGCGCGACCTGATTCTGCGCAGCCACAAGAACAGCAAGGACGCCATCGTCGTGCAGGTGCACGTATGCATGCTCGATCTGTATGAACTGATCCTTTCCACGCACACGGATTACGCGCTGCTGCGCCAGCACCTGGCCGACTCCGACGTGCTGAAATCCCTGCACGACCTGGCCTACAAGGCGGCCCGCGACATCGAAGCCGTCGCCTACGCCGTCACGCGCAAGCGCGCTTCGTACGCGCAGATCATCTATGACAAGGAATGGGCCGACATCGAAGCGGAAATTGCCCGCCTTCACGCAAAAGGTGACGCTGCGCAGGAAGCGCTGGCCACCCTGCGCGCGCAGCGCAACAAGATCCGCGCGATTCTGAAAATGATCGCCGAGCTGCACCTGGCCACGCAAAAAGTCTATGCCGACGTGCCGTTCTGGAGCGGTGCGGACATGGCGCCCTTCTTGTCGCAGCAGAAATATGAGCTGACAACCCTGCTGTCGAATTTGCGCCTGGACTCGCCCGTGTTCCGCTTCGCCCTGCGCGTGTCGATGGCCATTTCCGTGGGATTGCTGATCGGCCACTGGCTGCCATATGCGGCGCACAGCTACTGGATTGTCTTGACTATCGTCATCATCCTGCGCCCCACGTTCAGCATGACGCGCCAGCGCCGCGCCGACCGCATCATCGGCACCATCATCGGCTGCGTGGTCACGGCCATCGTGATCCGCTACGTGCACAGTAATATCGTGCTGATGGCCATTTTATTTCTCTCCATCGTGGCCACGCCCACCTTCATCTATTTGCGCTACCGCTACACGGCCATCGCCGTCAGCCTGATGATCTTGCTGCAAATGCATTTGGTGGCGCCCAGCAACCCGAACCTCGTCAGCGAGCGCCTGATCGATACCCTGATCGGCGCGGCGGTGGCCACCGTGTTCAGCTTTGTACTGGCCAACTGGGAATACCAGAGCCTGCCACGCCTGGTGCGCCAGGTGTTGACTGTAAATGTGAGTTATATGCAGGCCAGCTTCGCGCTGCTGCAAGGCAAATGTTTTGATGATTTCGCCTACCGCATCGAGCGCAAACGATTGATGGACAGCCTGGCTGCGCTCAGCTCGGCGCTGGTGCGCATGCTCGATGAACCGGCCAGCAAGCAGCGCGCCGTGGAAGACATCAACCTGTTCATCGTGCAAAATTATTTATTGGTCGCCCACGTGGCGGCGCTGCGCTCCATCCTCGGGCGCCATGCCAGCCAGCTGCCCGTCGCGCCCGTCAATGCCTTGCTTGGCCACAGCCATACGCAAGTGTGTCTGACCCTGTCGCGCGCGCTGGAACAGCTCGACGACAAGGCTGCCATCAGCGCCCCGCTGGCTACCCTGCCAGCGCCGCCCGTCAGCGACGTAGCCTGGTCTGGCTGGCCGCTGGTGCAGCGGCGCATCCGCCTGTTGCAGGCGGATGCGGACAAGATTGTGATACATAGCGCGGCGATCGTGCATATTGTGGCACCGCGCTAAGCCTGCACAGCTTACTTCAGGTATTGTTCAAACCAACCGATAGTACGCTTCTGCAAGTCACGCTGGTGCTCGGGCTTGCGGAAGGAATGGCCTTCGCCATCGTAGATGAACAGGCTGGACGGCACGCCCATGGCACGCAAGCCGTGCCAGAATTCCAGCGACTGGGCGGCAGGCGTTTCCACGTCGCGCTCGCCCACGTAGATCAGGGTCGGCGTCTTGGCCGCCTTGATCGATTCGATGGGCGACGCCTTGCGGTAGACGGCCGGATTGTCATACGCGGAGGCGCCAAAGAACGGGATCATCCACTGATTGATGCCGTTCTGGCCGTAATAACTGATCCAATTCGACACGCCCGCGCCCGCCACAGCCGCCTTGAAGCGGTCGCTGTGCGTGACGCCCCACATGGTCATGAAGCCGCCATATGAATGGCCGATCAGGCCCAGGCGCTGGCCATCGACGGGCGCCACTTTTTCCACCGCGTCGATACCGGCCAGGATGTCGCGCCAGTCGCCGCCGCCAAAGTCAGCCATGTTGGCGCGCGTAAAGGCTTGGCCCTGGCCAAAGCTGCCGCGCGGATTGGGCAGGAAGACAAAATAACCTTTTTGCGTCAATTCGTGGATCAGGGTGCTCGCCGCTACATAACGGGGCGAGGCAGCCGCGCCGGGGCCGCCATGCACGTTGACGACCATCGGGTAGCGCTTGCCTGCCTCCGTCTTCAACGGTCCCAGCAGCCAGCCCTGCACCTTGTATTGCTCGTTGCTCCAGCCCACGTTCTGCACCGACAGTTGTGGCGCAAAGCCGTCATTGTCGCGCGTGATCTTTTTCAGCTGGCCCACCGGTCCCGCCACCAGGTAGCTGGCGTGCGTAAAATCTTCCTGCGCGGCGGCGGCGTGACGGCCATCGGCGCTGAACGACAAGCGGCCATCGCTGCCGCTGCTGCTCAGTTCACCGAGCATCACAGGTTGGCTGGGGCCGGTCTGCGCATCGACGGGCACCAGCGCCAGCTGCGAATCGATCAGGGCCGTCGCCAGCAAGCCGGCGCCGCGCCAGACGACGCCATTGAAGGTGCCGCGGTAGTCTTGTGTGAGATTGCGCGGCGTGCCGCCAGCCAGCGGCACCGTGTAGATATCGCCGCCGATGGAGCCGAAATCGCTCATCAGGCCGCCGATGAAGACCACCGTCTTGCCGTCCGGCGAGACCGAGGGCAGGTTCAGCTGCATGGCCGGCGACGCGATCACGCGCAGGGCGCCCGTGGCCGCATCGATATGGCTGAGCTTGGCGACCCACCAGTTGCTATCGCCATTGCCCTGCGCGCTGGTGGCAACAAAGCCGCGGCCATCGGGCGTCCAGCTGTATTCATACACATAGGTGTCGCCTGGTGACAGCAGACGCGGCTCGCCGCCGCTGACCGGCACGACGGCGATACGCTGGGCATCGTCTTCGCTGCCCACTTCGCCCACCTGGCGCGCGCCCGCCTCGACGGCGCCGGCCAGCTTGCGCGCGCCCACCGTCGCCAGCAGGGCCAGCTGCTTGCCGTCCGGCGACCAGCGCGCCGTGCTGGCTACGCCCTTGATACTGGTCAACATCCGCACCGGCGCCTGCGACAGGGTGGCCAGATATAGCTGCGCCGTGCCCGCCTTGGCGTCATAGCCGATGAAGGCCAGTTGCCTGCCGTCCGGCGACCAGCTGGGCTTGTCGTAGGAACACACGGCACACGGATCGAATTGCTGCACGATGGCGCCGTTGGCGGCGTCGCGCACGACGATCACCGCATGCGGGCGCTGCGGCAGTGGCTGTTCCACCCTGCTCGACTCGATGGCGGCGATGCGCTGGCCATTGGCCGACAAGGCCACGGCGCGGTAATCGCGCAATGCTGGCTCGGATGCAGACGCGGCCTGCGCCAGGGTGGCCAGGAGGCTGCTTGCCAGCAAGCCGCAAGCGGCCAGATCAGTTATTTTCATCATGTAAATTCCGGTTAGAAATAAAAAAAACCGCCGGCAAGCGCGGCGGTTTCGGATGGAACAGACTGCATTAGCGGGCCTTCTTGCCCAGATGCGAATGCCGCATGCTGTACAGGAAGTAAATGGCCACCGTCACCGCCATCCACACACTGAACACGACAAACGTCGTATGCGGCAAATCGCGCATGATGTACAGGCAAGCCAGAATGCTCAGACCCGGAATCACGTACGGGCCGAACGGCACGCTGAAGCCTTCGATGCGGTTGGCGCCCTGCTTGTGGCGCAGCACGGGCACGGCGATCGAGACGACCATGAAGGCCGTCAGGGTACCGATGCTGACCATGTCCCACAGGTAAGTCGCATCGACGGAACCGGCCACCACGGCCACCACCAGGCAGACGATGATGGTATTGCTGACCGGCACCAGAGTGCGCGGGTGGATCTTCTGGAACGATTTCGGGATCAAACCATCACGGCTGACGGCAAACAGGATGCGCGTCTGGCCGTAGATCGTCACCAGGGTCACGCTGAAGACGGAAATGACGGCGCCGGCCGACAGCACCAGCGCGGGCCAGGTCTTGCCCGTGACGTTTTGCAGGATCACCGCCAGGCCCGCTTCCTGGCCTTCGAACAATTTCGCCTGTTGCGCGCCGAGGGCGGCCACGGCCACCAGCAAATAAAACACGGTGACGATGAGCAAGGCGCCGAGGATGCCGCGCGGCACATTGCGCGTGGGATTTTTCACTTCGTCGCCCGCCGTCGCCACCGTATCGAGGCCGATGAAGGAGAAGAAGACGGTGCCGGCCGCGGCCGTGACGCCCGTCATGCCGGCAAAGCCCTTGCTGTTGTCGGTATTGAAGAAGGGGAAGAAATTGTCGGCGTTAAAACCGGAAAACGCGATGACGATGAAAAACACGAGGATCGCCAGCTTGATGATGACCATTATGGCGTTCATCAGGGCCGATTCCTTGGCGCCACGCAACAGCAGGAAGCCGCACATGCAGATCAAAAAGATCGGCGGCAGGTTGATGTGGCCGGCATGAAACTCCATGCCATGCGGGCCAGAAACGATCATCGGCGTGCGCAGCATCTCCGGGATGTGCCAGCCAAACGCGTTTTCCAGGAAGTTGTTCAAGTAGGACGACCAGCCGATGGCCACGGCACTGCCCGCCAAGCCGTATTCGAGCAGCAGACAGGCGGCCATGATGAAGGCAAGAAACTCGCCCACGGTGGCGTAGGCAAACGAATACGAGGAGCCGGAAGCGGGTATGCGGAACGACAATTCCGCATAGCACAAGGCCGTCAGGCCGGCCGTGATGGCGGCGATCAGGAAAGACAGGACGACCGAAGGACCCGCCTTGGGGACGGCTTCGACCATGGTAAAGAAAATGCCCGTGCCGATGGTGGCGCCGACGCCGATCATGGTGAGGGAAAACAGGCCGATGGACCGGCTCAAGCCACTGCTGCTGAGGCCTTCACCATATTCGACCGTGGTATCGATCGGCTTGGTGCGGCAGAGTTTCTGGACCAGGGTTTGGCTCACTAACATTCCTTTATGAGGCATGCACTTAAACACCTGCAAAAACCTACTGCGCGTCGCGATTCGCGGCCTGCGATGCTCACTGTGCATTCGCACAGCTGCGCTTCTTAGCCACGACTCACATCCGCTCGCTACGGTTTTGTCAGGTGTTGTTCGGAACATGACGGGTAAAAACAAATAGCGCTCCGGCCCTACCTGGCAAAAAACCGGAAAGATCGCGTCCATTCTCAAAACTAAGCGATTATAGGGCTTTCATCGGCTCAGCTAAACAGAACTTTGATGTAAGGAAACAACGACTGGCGTGCGCCGCTAAACCCGCAAGAGTGCTGCTGAAGAAAAAATTGCTTCCATGAAAGAAAAAGCGCGCCGCTGCAGGGGCAGGGGCGCGCTTCTGGCTCAGCTCAGTTCAGCTGAATTACTTCTTGCCGTGTGGCGCATCGGCCGGCGGCCAGCCCGCTTCGTAGCCTTGCGGCACATCGTCGCGGCGCGCTTTCGGCGCCAGGCCCAGCGCGTAGTACAGCACCGTCAGCAGGATCAGCCAGGCCGGTCCCACCATCAGGGCGATGCGCGTATCGGGGAAATACGCCATCAGGCCGATCACCAGCGCCAGGAAGGCCAGCGAAATCCAGGAACCATACGGCGCGAACGGCATGCGGAAGGCCAGGTTCTTGATTTCCAGCGGCGTCAAGGTCTTGCGGAACTGGATCTGCGTGACGAGGATCACGCCCCAGGTCCAGACGGCGCCGAAGGTGGAGATCGAGGTGACCCAGATAAACACTTTTTCCGGCACCAGATAGTTCAGCAGCACGCCCAGCAGCAGCGCGAAGACGGATACCAAAATGGCGCGGCGCGGCACGCCGCTGGCCGTGGTTTCCGCAAACGCTTTCGGCGCCTGGCCTTGCAACGCCAGGTTGTACAGCATGCGGCCCGTGCTGAAGATGCCGCCATTGCACGACGACAGGGCCGCCGTCAGCACGACGAAGTTGATGATGCCGGCAGCCGTCTTGATGCCCAGGCGTTCGAACGTCATGACGAAGGGGCTGCCGGTGGTGCCGATTTCATTCCATGGGTAGATCGACAGGATCACGAACAGTGCGCCGACATAGAAAATCAGGATGCGCCAGAACACGGAATTGATGGCGTCGGGAATCGATTTCTTCGGGTTCGCCGCTTCACCGGCCGTCAGGCCGATCATTTCCACGCCCAGGTAGGCAAACATCACCATCTGCAGCGACATCAGCACGCCCTGCGCGCCGTTCGGGAAGAAGCCGCCGTGCGTCCACAGGTTCGAGATGCCGATGGCCACGCCATCGTTGCCGAGACCGAAGACGATCATGCCCGTGCCGCCGATGATCATCAGGATGATGGTGACCACCTTGATCAGGGCGAACCAGAATTCGAACTCGCCGTAGGCTTTCACGGCCAGCAGGTTGATGGCCCCCATGGAACCGAGGGCCGCCAAGGCCCAGATCCAGCGCGGCGTGTCGGGGAACCAGATGCCCATGTAGATGGCGACGGCGGTAATTTCCGCCACGCACGTGACCAGCCACAGGAACCAGTAGTTCCAGCCCGTCAGATAGCCTTGCAGGGGACCCAGATAATCCTGGGCATAGCGGCTGAAGGAGCCGGCCACGGGATTGTGCACGGCCATTTCGCCCAGTGCGCGCATGATCATGAAGATGACCGCGCCACCGATGATGTACGACAGCATGATGCCGGGGCCGGCCATCTTGATCGCGTTGCCGGAACCCAAAAACAGGCCCACGCCAATCGCGGCGCCCAGCGCCATCAGGCGGATCTGCCGCTCGCCCAGGCCGCGGTGCAAGCCTTGTTCACTCGTTTTCATTACGTGTCTCCGTTTTTTTCTTGAATACACCGATCCCTCCACCCCAATGGCGGTTCCGCTCTTGCTGGAATGGAGGAAAAGGCTGGCCGGCGGCTGAGCGCCGGCATGCTCATGTGGTCAGGCTACTGCGTCAGGCCAGTTCGGCGATCAGCTCGATCTCGACGCAAGCGCCCAGCGGGATTTGCGCCACGCCGAAGGCGGAGCGGGCGTGCTTGCCGCTGTCGCCGAAGACTTCGACGAACAGTTCCGAAGCGCCATTGGTCACCAGGTGCTGTTCCGTGAATGCGGAGGTGGAATTGACCAGGCTCATGACCTTGACGATGCGCTTGACCTTGTTCAAGTCGCCGCCGCACGCGTCTTGCAGGGTGGCGATCAGCTCGATGGCGATGCCGCGCGCGGCGATCTTGCCTTCTTCCGTGGTGACGTCCTTGCCCAGCTGGCCAACCCATACCTTGCCATCCTTCTTGGCCAGGTGGCCGGACAGGAAGACGGTGTTGCCCGTGCGGGCATGCATCACGTAGGCGGCAGCTGGCGCGGCAACGACTGGCAGTTCGATGTTGAGGGCTTTGAGTTTTTCGTAAAACGACATGCTATTTCTCCAAGAAAACAATATAAGCGAAACCAAAATTCATGCACGGCAGGGCACGCAGGATGACGCCCTGGCAGCGCGGTAGTGACCGACAACAGTGCCAGATTAAACGTCATCATATTGGTGAACCAGCAGTTTTAGTTCACAAATAGGCCCGGTTATTCAGTGGATTATACCGACAATCAAACAAAATTCAGCATCGGTTCATGAAGCATGCTCTACAGGCATCGAGCGTGACTTTTTTCATTAAATTGTCACTGATGCAATGTCAAGCCCTCGGGGTCAAGGTTTATCGCCTTCAGAAATGCCTGGTCGTGCGAAACCATAAGTAGCGCGCCCCGATATTGCAGCAGCATCTGCTCCAGCGCCTGCAGGCTGGCCAGGTCCAGATGATTGTCGGGTTCGTCTAACAGCAGCAGTTGCGGCGGCGCCTGCGCATACAGTTCGGCCGCCAGCGCCACCTTCATGCGCTCGCCGCCGCTGAGCAAACGGCTGGGCATGGTGGCGCGCGCGCCGGCAATGCCCAGCAGCGCCAGCCGCGTGCGCAGCTCGCCTTCCGGCAGCAGGCTGTTGCGTGCCTGCAAGCGCTGCACGGCGCTCCACTCGCCGTCTTGCAGTCCGGCATGCTGGTCCAGCCACGCCATCCGCGCATGGCACAGTAGCTCGCCGCTGGCGGGCGCCAGCTGGCCGGCGATCACGCGCAACAGGGTCGACTTGCCACTGCCATTATTACCCGTCACGGCCAGGCGGCGCGCGCCGCTGATGACCAGGCTCACAGGCTGGGCTTGGCCATAGGGCAAGACCAGATCGCGCAATTCCAGGATCAGCTTGCCGTTCGGCACGGCACTGTCGGGCGCCAGCAGCAGACGTTCGGCCTCGGGCGCGCAGCGGGCGCTGGCATCCATCACCCTTTGCTGGCGCGCCTGCTGCGCCTCTTGCGCGCGCAGGCGCAGCTTGCCCTGGCTATCCTGGCTTTTCTCCTTGCGCGCGTCGAGCAGCAGCTTGCTTTGATTGCCTTCGCGGCCGTCCTTTTCACCACGCACCACCCGTTTCTGCTGACGTTCGGCCTGCTGCTGCGCTTCACGCTGTTCGCGTCTGGCGCCCGCCTTTTCCGCCTGCAGGGCGGCCGCAAAACCGGCCTGCTCCAGCGCGCGCTGCTGCGCATACATGGCGTAATTGCCGCCATAGCTGCGCAAGCCCTGCGGCGACAGCTCGGCGATGTCATCGACGTGCTCCAGCAAGCCGCGGTCATGGCTGACCAGCAGCAAGCCGCCCGGCCAGCGCGCCATCTGCGCCACCAGGCGGGCGCGCTGCTGCATGTCGAGATGGTTGCTCGGTTCATCGAGCACCAGCCAGTCCGCCTGCGACAGCCAGGCCCCTTGCAGGGCGATGCGCTGGCGTTCGCCGCCGCTCAGGCTGGCCGTGGGCGTGGCGGCATTGACATGGCGCAAATCGAGCGCATCGAGCGCCTGGCGCAAACGGGCGTGGGCATCCCAGCGATCTCCCACGAGCGCGTAATCGGCTTCATCGACGCTGCCTTCGGCGATGCGCGCCAGCGCCGCCAGCAAGTCCTGCATGCCAGCAAGGGCCGCCACGGTGGGATAGCGCTGCGGATCGAGTTCCTGCGCCACGTAATGCACGCTGCCGTCACAGCGCACGGTACCGGAAGACGGCTGCGCCTGGCCCGCCAGCAGGCGCGCCAGCACGCTCTTGCCCACGCCGTTATCGCCGACGAGGCCGATACGTTGCGGTGCAAAGACAAATTGCAAATCGGAAAACAGGGTGCGGCCATCGGGCAGCACAAAGGAAAGACGGTCGAGTTGTAGTAATGCGGGCATGGATACTCCTGGTACGTGCAGACAGGGCTGGCGAACCCGCGCGGCGCAAGGCGCTGTGGCGGGATGGGCGAGGCCGTGCACAGCACGGCAGTATCAATGGCGCATGTCGAAGCGTCCTGGAAGGAATGAGGGAAGAAACCGGAGTTTAGCAGAAGATTCCGACATTTCCCTACTTGCCGATGACAGAGCCTGTTTTTTCAACTTGATCGGCATGTGTCGGACAGATTCAATCTTTTTCTCAACGGCTACTGTATTTTCCCTCTTGTCGCAAAGCAAGAATTCCATCCACCGTGGCCCATCACAGCGGTGGACGCCGGTGCCGGAGCGGCATTCGAACAATTGCCGATAGAGACGCCTCCCTGCAGACTCGCAATGACGCAAGTCGTAAAGAGTGGCGATTATTTATGATTAGAAAATGAAAAGGTGTCGGTATGTTTAATGATCCACGAAGCGGGCCAGCGCGACTCACAAACCACCTGGCGATGGCGTCCTCTTCTTCGCCTGCGCTAGCCGCAGCGACTATTTTCTGGCCATCGAATCGGCGCGATGCATACTGGCGACAATTTGCCAACCGCAGAGCCGCGCCAATGTGGCGCCATGCGCGTGTCTCCATGCTCCCCGCTGTCCTGGCATGTCTGCTGTGCATTTTTTCTCCTGTCGCCCAGGCAGGCCTGGGCGACATCATCTCGCCGGCCCAGGGCCCCGTCGCCGACGCCAAGGCCATGCACGCGCGCTCCTTTTCAACCGTCCTGGACGCATCGGCCTCGACGAGTTTGCCGTATTCAAGCCACAGGATAGCCCTGCCCGATGGCGGTGTCGCCACGGAGTATGCCGATGCCGGCGGCTTCGTCTTCGCCGTGTCGTGGGCCGCCCCAACCATGCCCGACCTGGCATCCCTGCTGGGCGCCTACAAACCCGCCCTTGATCGCGCCCAGGTCGCCCAACGCTCGTCGCGGATACGCTCGCCGCGCCTGCTCAATGCCACCGCCGGCGACTGGACCATCGTTTCAAGCGGACACCTGCGCGCCTATGCGGGCTACTCCTACCTGAGTTCGCGGCTACCCGCAGGCTTTGACCTGGCGAAGCTGCGCTAAGCGCCCGCCTTCCCCCGCTATTCCAACTCAACACCATCAAGGATTCCATGAAAACGACCTCCTTCGCGCACCGCTGCCGCGCGACAATGATGTCCGCCGCCATTGCCCTCTCCAGCGCCATTGCCCTGAGCGCTTGCGGCGGCGGCTCCGGCTCATCCGTTCCATCCCCCGCGGACGGGACCCAGCCCGTGATACCGCCAGTGGTGGCACCGCCTGTCGTCACTCCACCGGTCGTGGTGGCGCCACCTGTGGTCACCGATCCCCCCGTCACCCCGATCGATCCACCGATCATCATCAAGCCGCCAGAGAACAAGCCCGGCGGCTCGCCGTTGAATCCGGTCGCCGCCGTCATCGGCGACGACAATGTCGCGCCTGTCTATGTCGATGCCGGCCCCGCGAACGGTAACGGCAATACGCCGAATGCAATCTTTGTCGATGTCAAAATTTGCGCTCCGGGCAACGCCAGCAACTGCGCCGTCATCGACCATGTCCTGGTCGACACCGGCTCGGTCGGCCTGCGCGTGTTTGCCGCCGACATGCCCTCCCAGTTGCTGGGGAGCCTGGCCAGCGCCACCTCGGGCGGCGAGCCTTTGGGCCAGTGTATTTCTTTCATTTCCGGCACCACCTGGGGCAGCGTCCGCAAGGCCGACATCCGCATGGGCGGCACCAATCAAGGCGGCAAACTGGCCACCAACATGGCGATCCAGATCATCGCCGATCCGGATGCCAAATTTGCCAGCATCCCTGCCAGTTGCCAAACTCAGGGCACCCTGCTGAAAACGGCCGCGGACATGGGCGCCAAGGGCATCATTGGCGTGGGCTTGTTCGCGCAAGACTGCGGCTCCGCGTGCACTGTCTTCGCCGCTCCGGTCTACTACGCGTGCTCGTCGGCTCCATGCCGCCAAATTCCAGTGCCGCTGGCTGACCAGGTTGGCAATCCCCTCACAGGCTTTGGCGCCGACAACAACGGCAACATCATCATCTTGCCCCCCTTGTCGAACCATGTTGCCAACCGCGCCGATGGCATGCTGATCTTTGGCCTGGGAACCCGCTCGAATAATGCCCTGCCGGCGGGCAGTTCGGTACTGGGCGCCACCAATCTCGGCTATTTTTCGTCGGACTTCAATGGCCGCACCTTGAGCAACAGCTTCATCGACAGCGGCTCGACCATTAACTTCTTCCCGGCTGGCGGCAACTTCATTTCCTGCGGTGGTGCAATCGCCTCCTTCTTCTGCCCCGGCGGCGCCCTGTCGCTGACTGCCTCGAACACTGGCCGCGCCGGCACAGTATCGACCGTCTCCATCCTCACCGTCGACGCATTGGCCGCGTTCAACGCAAATCCGGGCGCCCATGCGTTTGAGGGTTTGGCTGGCGCCGTCGGAGCGCCTTACCAGACCTTGAACATGGGGGCGAGCTTCTTCTTTGGCCGCTCCGTTGGCATGCTGATCGATGGCCGCTCCGCGGTGGGAGTGAGCGCCACGGGCCCCGCCTTTACCCATACGCCTTAAGCCGCCAGCTGGCAGCGAAAGACGCTCCCGCCCGAGACTTAGCGCTGGCCCAGCGTCGTGTCACCAAACAGGTTCTTGAATTCGCGCGGCTGCGAGCGCCAGTACTGCGGTGGCGCCTGCACTTGCGCGCCAAGCTGGGCCGCCGCATGCCAGGGCCAGCGCGGGTCGAACAGGATGGCGCGCGCCAGCGCCACCATGTCGGACTGGCCGTTGGCGATGATGTCTTGCGCCTGCTGCGCTTCCGTGATCAAGCCCACGCTAATCGTGGGCAAGCCGCTGTCGCGCTTGATGCGCTCGGCAAACGCCACCTGGTAGCCGGGGCCCACGGGGATTTGCTGCTGCGGCGAAATGCCGCCGCTGGAGACATGGATGAAGTCGGCGCCCAACTGCTTGAGTTCCTGCGCGAAACGCACGCTTTGCTCGATTTCCCAGCCACCTTCGACCCAGTCGGTGGCGGAAATGCGCACGCCCACGGCCACCGTGGCGGGCACGGCGGCGCGCACGGCTTCAACCACTTCCAGCGGAAAGCGCATGCGGTTTTCCAGGCTACCGCCATACGCATCCGTGCGCTGGTTGGACAGGGGCGACAAAAACTGATGCAGCAGATAACCGTGCGCCGCGTGCAGTTCGATGCCCTCGATGCCGAGCGCATGCACGCGCTGCGCAGCCGCCACAAAGGCGCCCTTGATCTGCAGCAAACCCATTTCATCGAGGGCGATCGGCACGGTTTCGCCGGGCGCATGGGCGATGGCCGATGGCGCCACCGTTTGCCAGCCACCGTCGGCCAGGTGCACGCAGGCACCGCCCTGCCATGGCGCGCGGCTCGACGCCTTGCGCCCCGCGTGACCCAGTTGCACCACCAGCGGAATCGGAGAATGGCGGCGGATGGCCTGCACCACGTTGGACAGCGCCGTCTGATTCGCATCCGACCACAGACCCAGGTCCTCGGCCGAGATGCGTCCCTCGGGCGAGACGGCCGTCGCTTCCGTCATCAGCAAGCCCGCGCCGGACAGGGCCAGGTGACCCAGGTGGATCATGTGCCAGTCGGTGGCGTTGCCGTTGTCGGCCGAGTACTGGCACATGGGCGCGATGGCGATGCGGTTGGCCACCTGCAAGGGGCCAAGGGCATATGGCGTGAATAGCTGGCTCATGGCGGACTTTCGGAAAAGGGGAAGCACCGATTCTACTGTGCTTTGCAAAGCGCGGCTTACACCTGCTTACGTTTGATACAGCGCAAGGGCTAGCCTTGGGCCGGCGCAGCCGCTAATCTGGACACATCAATAACACCCGCAGCACCACCCCAGGAGAACACATGAACACGACGACTACCGCCAGCCGCATCCACCCTTTGATGGCAGGCGCCGCCATTTCCGTGACGGTCCTGTGCCTGGTGGGCGCGGCGTCCATCGCCGGCATCCTGCCCAATTCGCGGGCGAACGTGCCGGCCACGCCAGCCATCCCTGCCGACGTGGCCGCCATGACGCCGGCCAGCGCCGCTGCCTTGGCCGCTCCCGTGACTGCACCGGTGGCCGCGCCTGTCGTCGCGCAAGCCGCCCCGGCACCGGCACCGGCACCGGCGCCCGTCGTGCACAAGCGCGTCGTGCGCCACACGCAAGTGGCGCAAGCGCGTCCTGCCTACAATGACAACAACGACGGCTACCGCGACACGGCCTACCGCGAACCCGTGCGCCAGCAGCCAGTGCCTGCGCCGGCACCGGCACAACCGAACTACGTGGGCATAGGCACGGGCGCCGTCATCGGCGGCTTGATCGGCAATCAGGTCGGTGGCGGCCGCGGCAAGGCGCTGGCGACGGTGGCCGGCGTGATCGGCGGCGGCATGCTGGGCAATGCGGTGCAGAACCAGGTGCAACAGCCACAACGTTAATCGTACGGTCCCAGATAGTCGAGCTTGCCCACGGCCACGCCATTGTTTCTCAAAATGGCGTGGACCATGGAGACGTGGAAATAGAAGTTCGGCAAGGCAAAGCTGAGCAGGTAATCGTCGCCCGAGAATGTTGTCCCCTCGTCCGTCCAGTTCAGCACGACTTCCTTCTGCGCGCTGCCCGCCATCTGGCCCGCATTCACGCTGTCGATGTAGGCGATGGTATTGGCGATGCGTTCCTGCAGCTGCTCGAACGATGCTTCGTTATCCTCGAACTTCGGCGACGGCACGCCGCTCAGGCGCTCGACCGACATCTTCGACGTATCGCTGGCGCGCTGCACCTGCGCCGTCAAGTCCAGCATGTCGGGCGCCAGCTGCGCGCCCAGTAAAATCTCGGGCACGATGCCATCTTCCTCCACATGGGCTTGCGCTTTTTCCAGCAGGGCCGAGACGACCCGCAAGCCGCGGATGAAGACGGGAATGGTTGCCTGATACATGGACACGGACATGGCGGACTCCTGATAGTGAACGATGAATCAGTGTACCCGAGGCGCCGCCTGCGGGTACGCACACAAGCTTACTTGTCCAGGTTGACCTTGCCGTCCGGTAAATGCGCTGGCTGTTCAACGGACTCCTGCGGCTGTATCGGCGCCGGCTTGTCCTTGCGCTTGCCAGTGAAAAACTTGAAGATGGCCGCGCCGCCGCCCACGACGGCCAGGAGCAGCACTTTCTTGAAGGCCAGCAGCAGCGCCAGCAATTTTCCAAACAGGCCCAGCTTGCTGGCCACGCCACCAGCCACCAGCGCCGCCAGGCCATACTCGGCCACCTTGTCCGTCTTGCTGTCGAAATCCGTGTAGCGGTTACCGTCGGTAAATTCCGTGAACGCCGTCACTTGCTGCATCTCTTTCTTGATCGTCGCGATCTGCTGCATGCTGGCAATCGCGTTCAGGTTCAGCACGCCTTCACGGCCCAGCACGCGCACGTTGTAGTTCAGCGAGTGCTCGCCGCCATCGACCATCAAATCCTTGGCCCAGTACAGCTTGTGCGTATCCTTGGCATAGCTGGGTTTTTCCGCCCAGCCCATCAAATGGATGCCGGGATAGCCCTGCTTTTTGCGCTCCGCATTGTTTTCCAGCACGGACGCCTGCATATCCTTGAGCAATTCGTCGTACTTGATGCTGTCCGCATCGTCATCCTTGATATGCCCTTCCTTTTCATACGTCACCACCACGCCCCAGCTATCGCGCTCAAGCACGCTGATCTTGGCGGGCACGATCATGCCCAGCGATTCCATGCCCGGAGGATTGCCCCAGGCGTCGACCAATACGCGCTCGGCGTCCGTCGGCGACAAATAACGGAAGTTGGCGGGCAAATCCAGGGTGGCGATGCCGCCCGGCAAAGTGATCTTGCCGCGCTGCAGGTGCAACTGGGCGAGGAATTGCTCGGCCGTCATTTCCGTTGCAGCAGCCTTTTCCTCGGCAGGGGCGGCAGCCGTCAGGCCGGAGAGGGTCAGGCACAGCAGCGCTGTCAGCAGGCGTTTCAACATGATCGGTCCAGGAATTTACAAAAGGGCAAATATTTTAAACCAGTTGATTGCTTAATGGATAATTATTTCTGTGCGGCATCTTTTTATGAAAAAAGCGCCAGGCGGGTTTCCCCGGCTGGCGCTTGATGCCGTGCTTGGCTGGACGATCAGGAGGTACGCACCACCATCAAGCCCGCACGCAAACCCACGCGCACGTCCGGGTTCGGAAACACCACCAGTTCTTCCGCGTGCCGCACCGTGTAGACGTGGTCGCCATCGCTGGCGATCACGGCGTGCTGCGGCAGGGACGTGAAATTCTGCGTGCTGCGATCAAACGCCATGCGGAATTCATCGCTGTGCTTGATGATTTCCTGCGCCACCTTGAACACGTGCGGTTGCGCCTTGACCGGCTGCGCAGGCAAGCCCCGCAGCAAGCCGTCCAGCGCCCGCGACACGTCGTCGAACAGGGACAAATCGTTCTGCCCCAGGGTGCCCACGCGGCCCAGCTCCACCGTACTGGCGGCCGCGCCGAAATGCTCGGCCGAATAATAGCTGTAGGTGCCGGCCGACTGCGGGTTCATGATGATGGCGCCGATGGCCGCCTGGCCCAGCCAGGCGATCAGCTGCGCCTTGGCGTCGTCGGCCACCAGGTCCGGCACGATGGCAAACGTGGGATACACGGAAGGCCGGATGGCCGTGTGCAAATCCAGGTGCCAGCGCACGGGGCCCGCCCCTTCAAAGAACGCTTTCGTGGCGGCGATCATTTCATCGGCGCGCGCGCTTTCCGCCGCTTGCGCCAGGCTGCCCCGCACGGGGCGGAACATGCGATTCAGGTCGGCGTCAATAAAACGCTTGCCGGCCCGGATCGCATCGACATTGCCCACGCAGACAAGCAGGTCGACGGCCAGTGCGGACGCATCGCGCGACAAGGCGTCGAGCAGATGCGCCAGCACTTCAATCGGCCCCGTCTCGTCGCCATGCACGCCCACCGAGACGGCCACGCTGGCGCGGCCGGCTCCCGGTTTGACGACTTGCAGCATGCCGGGCGCCGGCAAGGCCACCGTGAAACCGGCGTCCGAAAACAACTGCGCCACGCCGCTGAAATCGGCCTGCGCCAGCGCCTGCACTACCGGTGTTACTACCGGTGCTATTACCTGCGTTACTTCTTGCGTCATTACACCGCCGCTTCCGCTGGGGTTTTCGCCGTGATTTTATTCACGGCTTCCGACAAGGTCCACACGTCCAGCATGGCTTGCTCCAGTTCCGTCGCTGCCACATAGGCCGACAGGCCGAGCGCGCCCGTCACGGCATCGACGGCCTGGCCCGCATTGCCTTGCTCGGCGCGCGCCAGCACCTGCGTCAGCAGACGCTGTTGCGTGCGGCGCAGCGCTTGCTGCGCGTAGTTGCGCAACTGTTCCTGCGACTTGCCTTGCGCGGCCAGCTTCAGCCCACGCTCCAGCGTGTCGATGCCCGCCTGGCTGCGCAGGGCCAGACCCACTTGCAGGAAGGCGGCCAGATCCATCGAAGCAGGACGCGGCACGGACAGGGCCGGGAACAGGAAGCCGGCCACGACTTCCAGCGCGTCGACCGCATCCCACGCCTGCACGAAGGCCGGACTCAAGCCCGGCACCAGCGCCGCTTCCGACTTGATGCCAACGGCTTTGAGCAGCTCGCGCTTCGATTCCGCGCCAAACAGGCGCGTGAGTTCGGCCAGACCGGCGCCGCGCAATTGCTCGGCCGGCACCGACAGCACACCGGCGATCATGGTTTGCTGCAGCACGCGCGTTTGCGCGTCGACCTTGATCGACACGTCGCGTGGAATCGTCAAGGCGTCCGCATCGAGCGCATCGAACACGGGCGCCAGGTTCAGCGCCACCCATGCCTGACCCCAGGCCAGGATCACGGTCGATTCGTCCACGCCATGTTCCGCCGCCAGGTTGCGGATCATCAGCGGGCCGCAGCGGTTGATCACTTCATTGGCCAGCACGGTCGCCAGGATGGCGTTGGCCAGCGGGTGGTCGAGCGCCGAACGCGTTTCCACCAGCAGGGACGGGAAGTACGGTTTCAGGACCGGCTCGGCCCATGTTTCGCCCGTCAACGGCAAGGCGGACAGGATGCGCTTGAAGCGGTTCTTCACGTTGGCGATCACCACCGCCAGTTCCGGCGTGGTAAGACCGCGGCCATCGCTCTTCCTGCGTGCCAGTTCGGCCACCGACGGCAGTTGCTCCAGTTCGCGCGACAGGGCGCCTTCTTCTTCCAGGCTGGCGATCAGCGCGGCATAGCCATCCTGCACGGCGCTTTCGCTTTGCGCCTGCAACTCGCGCACCAGCAAATGCGTCTGCTGCGTGTTGTCGCGCAAGACCAGGCGCTCGACGTCGTCCGTCATCGCATACAGTTCGCGATTGCGTTCGGCTTCCGTCAGCTTGCCCGCATTGACTTCCACGTCCAGCCAGATTTTCACGTTCACTTCATGGTCCGAGCAATCCACGCCGGCCGAGTTGTCGATCGCATCGGTGAAGATGCGTCCACCGGCCAGCGCGAACTCGATACGGCCCGCCTGCGTCGCACCCAGGTTACCGCCTTCGGCAACGACTTTTACGCGCAGCTCATTGCCGCTGACGCGGATGTGGTCATTCGCGCGGTCCTTCACTTGCGCGTGGCTCTCCGTCGACGCCTTGATGTAGGTGCCGATGCCGCCGTTGTAGAACAGGTCCACGGGCGACTTCAGGATGCGATGCATCAGTTCTTCCGGCGCCAGCGCAGTTTCCGCGATATCGAGCGCGGCGCGGATCTGCGGCGACAGTTCGATCGTGCGGGCGGTGCGCGGATACACGCCGCCGCCTGCCGAGATCAAGTCCTTGTTGTAGTCGTCCCACGAAGAACGCGGCAAGGCAAACAGGCGCGCGCGTTCTTCGAACGAGACGGCGACGTCCGGTGTCGGATCGAGGAAGATGTGGCGGTGGTCGAATGCGGCCACCAGTTTCAGCTGGCGCGACAGCAGTACGCCATTGCCGAACACGTCGCCCGACATGTCGCCCACACCGACCATGGTGATCGGGGTGGTATTGAGGTCGTGGTCCATTTCATAGAAGTGGCGCTTGACGGCTTCGAACGCACCCTTGGCGGTGATGCCCAGTTTCTTGTGGTCGTAACCGTTCGAGCCGCCCGAGGCAAACGCGTCGCCGAGCCAGAAACCGCGCTGCACGGCGATGCCGTTGGCGATGTCCGAGAACGTGGCCGTGCCCTTGTCGGCAGCGACCACCAGATACGGGTCGGCGTCATCGAAGCACACGGTGTCGACTGGCGGGACGATATTGCCCAGCGAGCGGTTGTCCGTCACTTCCAGCAGGCTGGAAATGAACAGGCGGTAGACGGCTTCGCCTTCGGCCGCGATGGTTTCACGCACGGCATCCTTCGGCATCATCTTGCAGACAAAACCACCCTTCGCGCCAGCCGGCACGATGACGGCGTTTTTCACCATCTGCGCTTTCACCAAGCCCAGGACTTCCGTGCGGTAGTCTTCCATGCGGTCCGACCAGCGCAAGCCGCCACGAGCGACAGGGCCGCCGCGCAGGTGCACGCCTTCGAAGCGGCGCGAGAAGACGAAAATCTCGCGGTAAGGACGCGGTTCCGGCACCAGCGCCAGGCTGCTGGTGTCGAACTTGAAGATGATCTTGTCGCCTTGTTGATTGTTCTGGAAGTAGCTGGTGCGCAGGGTGGCGGCCATCAGGTCGGCCAGCGCGCCGAGGATTTCCTCGGTATCGGCATGGTTCACGGAGGGCAGGCCGGCCTTGATGGCGGCGATGCTTTCCAGGGCTTGCGCGTGCTGCGCGTCGGACAGCGAAGGATCGAAGCGCTGCAGGAAGGCTTCGACCAGGGCTTTGACCTGGGCCGGTTGTTTGCGCAGGCTTTCGGCAATGTAGCGCACCGAGAAGCGGCTGCCCGTCTGGCGCCAGTAGCTGGTGTAGGCGCGTACCAATTGCACTTCGCGCGTCGACAAGCCGCCTTCAATGACCAGGCCATTCAGGCGACCATCTTCGGCCGTGTCGTTGAACAGGGAAGCAAACAATTCCTGCGCCACGGCGACAACAGATGGTTGCGCCAGTTTCGCCGCGCTGGCGGCATCGACCGTCAGGCTGGTGACGAAATAGCGCGTGCCGTCGGACAGCGAAACCGAATACGCCTGTTCGCGGTCGATGGCCACGCCCGCATTGTGCAGGGCCGGCAGGATGGTCGACAGCGGCGGCACCTTGTTGGCCGAGTACAAACGGATGGTGGTAACGGCACCCGTCTCGATGCGCACGGCCACGTGCGCCGGATCGGTGTTGCGCAGGATGGTGTCGAGGTCGCGGAAGGCGATGGCCGGCGCGGTGGCGGCCACGTAATCGAGCGGCAAAGTCGCGCACAGTTTGCGCAGGCTGGTGCGCAGGGCCACGTCGGGCACGGCGTCGGCCACGGCGGCAAAGCCGTTATGCCAGCCATCGAGCACGCTCAGCAGCGGCTGTTCGATATCCGTTTCCAGGTCCAGCGGGTAGCGCGCGGCGTGGGCGATCAGGTAGACGCGCGCCAGGGGACCGTCTGCCACCAGGGTCTGCGTGCTCACATGCGTGGCGCCGGAACTGGCTTGCAGGGCTTTTGCCAGGCTCGATGCCACGCTGGCGCTGTAGCGCTCGCGCGGCAGGTAGACCAGCACGTTCAGGTGGCGCGCATACACGTCGCGACGCGCGAAGACTTTGGTGCGCGGCTGCTTGTACAGCGAGACGACGGCGCCGCACACTTGCGCCAGCCAGTCGAGGTCCGCTTCCAGCGCTTCCGTGCGCGGCAGCGATTCGAGGATTTCGCGGAATTTCTCGGCGCGGAAGCCTTGCTGGCGCACGCCGGCCAGGCTCAGTACCTTGGCCACGCGGCCACGCGCAAACGGCAGCGCGGCCAGCGGGGTGGAATTGCCGGCGCGGGTAAACAGGCCGACGAAGCAATGCTCGCCCAGGATCGCGCCTTGCGCATCCATGTCGCGCACGCCGATGAAGTCCAGCTGCTGGTCGCGGTGCAAAGTACCCGCCACGTCGGCCTTGACGATGGACAGCGCCGAGTCGCGCTTGGCCAGGGTGTCGAAGTCGCCCGGGATATTCGCCAGGCAGGTGCCGTAGACCGGATGCGCCGTATCCTGCAGCACGCCGACGCGGCTGGGAATGTCGCGTTCGAGTTCGCGCACGCCCGGCTTGACGCGGTAATAGGCGTAGCCGAAGACTTCAAAGCCGCCGCTGCGGACCCATTCCAGGAAGGCGGCCACTTCCGCGCCTTCTTCGCCATGCTGCGCTGCGGCCGTGGCCACGGTGGCCAGGCGCTCGCTCATGGCGGCGGCATCGCGGCGCACGATGGCGGCGTCACGCGCCACCATGTCGATGGCAGTGACCAGCGCGGCCAGGGCTTCCGGCGCCAGCTCTTCGTCGAGCAGCACCAGCACATACGATTCGAGCGGGTCGCCCGGCTGGCGCACCGCTTCGACGCTACCGTCAGCGGCACGGCGCACGGGCAGCACGGTGTTCATCACGCCGCGCACGGCCAGGTGCTGGCGGCGCATGGTCATGACGATGGAGTCGACCAGGTAAGGCATGTCTTCGTTCAGGATCAGCAAGGCGCTCGCCATGCCGCCACGGCCATCCGCATAACGCAGGGTGGCAATCTGGCAGCCGTTGCCGGTGCGCTTGGCCGCTTGCGTGAAGCCGTCCACCAGCACGGGTGCCAGGCTGTCGGGCGCGATGTCGGCCAGGTCTTCGGCGTCGAGCGAATCGAGCCATGCCTGCACCAGCTGCACGACAGGCGCTGCCGCCTTGCCTGCATTGCCAGCCGCGTTAATCAACTCCAGCGTTTGTGTACGCAAATCTTGTGGCGTGTGATTCATCTTGCATCTCCATTACGGTAATGTGAATGTCCAACGCTGTCGTTCGGGCTTGTGGCTGGGCGGCAGCGGTGTCAAGAGACGGGGGTCGCCCGTCCAATTCTGTCTGTGCTACGGATAGTTGTCTCGGATTTTCTGTGTGTTTTTCTATCGCCTACAAGTCGTACAATCCCGGTAAGTTGAGGATGATCGTCAATTCTTCAAGCGCCGCATGCACTTCCAGCGCCAGCTGCGGATCGGCCAGGTCGCCCGGCTCCAGATGGTCGCGGTAGTGTTTTTCCACCCACTGCACCAGCCGATGGTACAGCGTTTCCGTCATGATCACGCCCTGATGCATGGCGCGCGCCTCGGTTTCCATCAGGGCCACGCGCAAACGCAGGCAGGCGGGCCCGCCGCCGTTGCGCATGCTCTGGCGCAGATCGAAATGAATCAGTTCGTCAATCGGACCACCGCTGGCCACCAGACCTTCCAGGTAGCGCGACACGGCGCGGTTTTCCTGACACTCCTGCGGTATCACCAGCGCCATCTTGCCGCCCTCTTTCGTCAGCAACTGGCTGTTGAACAGATAGCTGGTCACCGCATCCTGGATCGGTACCTGGCCCGTGTCCACGCGCAGCGCGTGCAACTCGGCACCCGTGGCGGCGATGGCGCGATGCAGCTGCGACAGGCTTGCCTCTTCATCGGCAAACGCCTGTTCATGGTAGAACAGCACATTGCCATTGCCGACGGCGATGACGTCGTTATGGAACACGCCCTGGTCGATCACGTCCGGATTCTGCTGCACGTACACTGTGCGCTTCGCGTCCAGGCCATGCAGGCGCGCCACGGCTTGCGACGCTTCCAGCGTCTGGCGCGCCGGATAGCGCTTCGGCGATGGCGCGGAAGGGTCGAACTCCACCCGACCATACACGAACAATTCAACGGATGGCGCGCCGTGGCTGGCACCCAAACGCGTGTGGTTGGCCGCGCCCTCGTCGCCAAAGGCGGGCGTCGACGGCAGCGCCTCGTGCACGGCGAAGTGCTTGTCGTCGCTGAAAATGGCGCGCAGGCTGCGCGCCGACTGCGCGTGCTCGAAGGCGCGGTGCAGCTTGTTATTCAGGTTGGCGGCCGTGAAATGCACGCGGCCATCTTGCGTGTCGGCCGACGGGCTGACCGTGGCGGCATTCGCCGTCCACATGGGCGAGGCGGAATACGCGCAGGCCAGAATCACAGGGGATTCCTTGTAGGCGCGCGCCAGCACCTCGGCATCCGTGCCCGTGAAGCCGATGGAGCGCAGCAGGCGGAAATTCGGCCGGTCCTGCGGCGGCAGCAAGGCTTGCGCAAAGCCGCGCGCGGCCAGGGCGCGCATCTTGGCCAGGCCCTGCAAGGCGGCCTGCTTCGGATTCGAAGCGCTTTTCACATTGCTGAACGAGGCCACGTTGCCGAACGAGAGTCCGGCATAGTTATGCGATGGCCCGACCAGGCCGTCAAAATTGTATTCACGCGTGCTGTGCATGGGGAGTTTCCTTAAAAATTCAGGCCGGGCGACAGCTTGGCCGGCATTTCCAGCGCGCTGTTCTCGATCGAGGCGACCGGGTAGGCGCAGTAATCGGCCGCGTAATACGCGCTCGGACGGTGGTTGCCCGACTTGCCGACGCCGCCGAACGGCGCCGTGCTGGCCGCGCCCGTGGTCGGACGGTTCCAGTTGATGATGCCAGCGCGCGCGCGTACCTGGAAGGTTTGCCACAGGGCCGGGTCGTCGGACAGGAGCGCCGCGGCCAGGCCGAATTCGGTGGCGTTGGCGACCTTCAGGGCAGCGTTGAAATCGGCCACGCGGATCACTTGCAACAGTGGGCCGAACCATTCCTCGTCGGGGATGCCGGTAGCAGCGGTGACATCGACGATACCAGCCGTGACAAAGCCCGCCTCGGGATTCAACTGGCGCATCTGCAGCAAGGTGGTGCCGCCCTTGGCAACCATGTCCGATTGCGCCTGCACCAGGCGCGCGGCCACGGCGCTCGATACCACTGGACCCATGAATGGCTGCGGCTGGGCGTCGGACGCGCCGATGCCCAGTTTCGCGGCCACTTCCACCAGGCGCGCGATGAAGGCGGCGCCGGCGGCGTTATCCTGCACCACCAAACGGCGCGCGCAGGTGCAGCGCTGGCCGGCCGAAACAAAGGCAGAGAAGATCGCGTGGTGCACGGCCGCGTCCACGTCCTTGACGTCCCACACCACCAAAGCGTTATTGCCGCCCATTTCCAGCGCCAGCATCTTGCCCGGCTGGCCGCCGAACTGGCGGTGCAGGCTGATGCCCGTCTGGCACGAACCCGTAAACAATACGCCGTCGAGGTGTGGATTGGCGCCCAGGGCCACGCCCGTATCGCGCCCACCGTTGACGAGGTTGACGACGCCATTGGGCAAGCCGGCCTGCTGCCACAGCTGCACGGTTTTGATGGCCGTGCGCGGTGCATATTCGCTGGGCTTGAAGACGATGGTGTTACCGGCGATCAGGGCCGGCACGATGTGGCCGTTCGGCAGGTGGCCGGGGAAATTGTACGGGCCGAACACGCCGAACACGCCATGCGGGCGGTGGCGCAGCACGGCGTCGCCATCGGCGATCTTGCTTTGCGTGATGCCCGTGCGCGCGTTGTACGACTGCACCGAGATATCGATCTTGTTGGCCATGGTGGCCACTTCCGTGCGCGACTCCCACAAGGGTTTACCCACTTCTTCCGAGATCAGCAGCGCCAGCGCTTCCGCATGTTCCTTCAGCAGTTCGCGAAAACGCACGCAGATGGCGATACGCTCTTCGACGGGCGTCTCTGCCCACGCTTCAAAGGCGGCGCGGGCGGCCTGACAAGCCTGTTCGACTTCATTCTCTGTCGCTTCCAGGCTGGCCCAGGTCTGCTTGCCGGTCGACGGGTCGATGGTGAGCAGTTCGCGGCCCGTGCCCGGCAGCCAGGCGCCGTTGATGAAGTTCGATGCTGCGGTAGATGAATTAAGGTTGGACGATTTAGACATGGGGATGCTTCCTCGGGTTGAGTGACAAGGTGCGCACGGTGTCGCCGTGATGGCAGCGCAGCAGATGCAGTTCATCGTCATCGAGCGCGATCTTGCCGCTGTGTGGATTGGCGCTGGTGACGATCATGCGGAAATCTTTCAGGTCGGTGTTCGACACCAGGTAAGGCTCGGTCTGGGCAACGTCGCCGCACACTTCAGGTGCAGGCACTGGCACAGTCGCGGCGTCGAGCACCGCCGGCATGCTGTCGCGCATGGCGCGCAACTCGGACACGCGCGCCTGCAGCACGGGACCGGCGTCGAAAATATCGACATAGCCTTCGAAGTGCAAGCCTTCCTGTTCCAGCAGGCGGCGCGCGGGCGCCGTGCTCAGATGCACCTTGCCAATGACTTCCTGCGCCTCGTCGGGCAGGTAGGCCACGTACATGGGCTGGCGCGGCATCAGTTCGGCGATGAACGATTTTTTTCCCAGGCTCGTCAAATCGTCGACGTGGTGGAAATCCATCTTGAAGAAGTGGCGGCCCAGGCCTTCATAAAACGGCGAGCTGCCGTCCGGTGCCTGGTAGCCGCGCATTTCCGCGATCAGCTTTTCCGTGAACAGCTGCGGGAACTGGGCGATGAAGAGAAAACGGCTTTTCGACAGCAGCTTGCCGTTGTTGCCGCTGCGGTAATCGGGGTGCAGAAACAGCGAGCACAGTTCCGTGCTGCCCGTCAGGTCGTTCGACAGGTACAGGGTTTCCATGCGCGTAAACACATCGAGTTCGCGGCTGGAATGGACCAGGGTGCCGATGCGGTAGTTATAGAACGGTTCGTCCAGGCCCACGGCGCCCTTGATGGCGCACACGCCGGCCAGGCGGCCCGTATCCGTATCCTCCATGACGAACATGTAGTCGCGCTTTTCGGGCGGGATGGTTTCGGCGAACGAGGCGCAGGCGATGGCCAGGCGGTCGCCCAGCATTTTCATGTCCGGCTTGAGGGTGGTCATGCCGGTGCCGACCTGGCTGGCCAGGCCATACAGGGCATCGAGGTCATTGGCGTTGATGGCGCGTACTACTAGCATAAAATTAACTCCCTTAGATACGCACGCAAATGACGCTGTCGCCTTCGGCCACGGCCAGCGCCTCGAGCAAGTCTGCCGGCAAGCCGACGCTGTCCTGCGCTTCGAGCGCATCGCAGGTAAAAGTCACGGCGCGGAAATTGCGTTCGGCGCCGGAAGCGACCGCATAGTGCACTTTCAGGCCCGTGCGGCTGGGTGTGACGCCTGCGACGACGCGGCGCGTGAGCGAACCCGTAAATGAGCGCAGCGCATGCTTGTGCGCTTGCAGGATCGGACCGCCATCGAAGATGTCGACGTAGTCGTCGGCTTCAAAGCCTTCTTCCGTCAGCAAATTGAATGCCAGTTCGCCGCTCGGATGGATCTGGCCCATGGCCGCCTGCGCGTCGCCGGGCAGCAGCGGCACGTAGACGGGGTAATGCGGCATCAGTTCGACGATCAGGGTGCGATTGCGCGCGCCGCCGATGACTTTCTCGGCATCGAGGAAATCCATCTGGAAGAATTTGCGGCCCAGCGCATCCCAGAATGGCGACTGGCCGTTGGCATCCGTGATGCCGGCCAGCGGCACGAAGAAGCGGTCGCCGAAGCGGTGCGGCGCCAGCACGGCGAACAGCAGCCGCGCGCGCGACAACAGGGCCGCTTCCAGGCCCGCCTGCTCCATGTTGCGCACATAGAAACCGGACAGCTGCGAGTACGCCGTCAACTCCGAGCACAGGGTCAGCGCATGCACGCTGTGGCTGATGTTCAGGTCGCGCGAGACTTGCTGGATGACGTCGTTGCGAAAGGAAAAATAGGTGCCGTTCGAGCCGGCCGAGGCGAAGATGGCGGCCGTGCCGGCAATGCTCTTGTCGAGCAGGGATTCAAGCACGAAGAGATACGACTCTTCGCTGGGGATGTCGACATGGGCGGCAAACGAGGCGATGGAGCGCTCGACGGAGGCGGCGATTTTTTCGCGCGTCTTCGGCAGGGTATGGACACCCGGCATGGTTACCGCGGCCAGCGCTTCGAGGGCTGCGATATCCGCAATTTCTACCGGACGGACAACATACATGGGTACTCCTTCAATGCTGACGATACTTGGGCTGAATACCCGGGTAGAACCAAGCCGGCCCGCAGCAAAGCGGCGGGCCGGTGATCAAACAGGGAGCGGGGCTAGCTTCAGGCTTTCAGCATGCCATCGATGGCCACGCGCAGCAGACGGCCTGCTTCGGCGATCTGCTCGTCCGAGACGATCAGGGCCGGCGCCAGGCGCACCACGTCCATGCCGGCGATCAGCACCATCAAGCCTTGCGCTTCGGCCGCTTTCTGGATGTCTTTCGCGCGGCCTTTCCAGGCATCGCTGACTACCAGACCCAGCAGCAAACCGCTGCCGCGCACGATGGAGAACACTTGCGGGTAATCCGTGATCAAGCCTTGCAGCATGGCGATGGTGTTGACGCTCGCTTCTTTCACGCGCGCCAGGAACGCCGGCGTGTTGATCGTCTCCAGCACGGTCAAGGCCACGGTGGCGGCCAGCGGGTTGCCGCCGTAGGTGGTGCCGTGGGTGCCGACGGCCAAGGTCTGCGCCAGTTCATTCGTGGTCAGCATGGCGCCGATCGGGTAGCCGTTGCCCAGCGCCTTGGCGGCCGTCAGGATGTCCGGCGTGACGCCGTAACCCATGTAGGCGAACAACGCGCCAGTGCGGCCCATGCCGCTCTGGACTTCGTCGAAAATCAACAGGGCGCCCGTCTTGTCGCACAGGGCGCGCAGCTCCTTGAGGAACTCAGGGTTACCCGGCACGACGCCGCCTTCGCCTTGTACCGGCTCGACGATCACGGCGCACACGTCATCGCCGATGGCGGCGCGCGCCGCTTCGATGTCGTTGTAGGCGATGTGGTCGATCGACGGCGGCAGCGGCTCGAAGCCTTCCGTGTACTTGGCCTGGCCGCCGACGGAGACCGTAAACAGGGTGCGGCCGTGGAAAGAGCTGAAGCACGAGATGATGCGCGACTTGTGCGCGCCAAACTTGGTGTGCGCGTACTTGCGCGCCAGTTTCAGGGCCGCTTCGTTGGCTTCCGCGCCCGAGTTGCAGAAGAAGGCGCGGTCGGCGAAGGTCGCTTCCGTCAGGGCCAGCGCCAGGCGCAGGACAGGCTCGTTGGTGTAGCCGTTGCCCAAATGCCACAAATTATTGATTTGCTTGGTCAGCACGTCGACCAGGGCCGGATGGCAGTGGCCCAGGCTGTTGACGGCGATGCCGGAGGTGAAATCGAGGTAATGCTTGCCGGTCTGGTCCCACAGATCCAGACCGGAACCGCGCACGGGCACCATGGCTGCAGGGGCGTAGGTAGGAACGAGGACCTGGTCAAAGGTTTCCCGGGTGACTGGACGAGCCGTTACGGTCGAATCAAGCTTGGCATTCATAGCATTTCCCCATCGATATGTTAGGTACTCCGCAGCTACGACAGCTACGTGTGTACTGCATTATAAAAAGCGGGATGCTAAAACTCTTTTGAATCTGCGACAAGGATTTTCACAATTCATCACAGCCGGGCTTGCTTAATTACGCGGGAGGCATGAGCTTGCGCTGCCGCTCTTCCCGCGGCGTATTGCCAAACAGGGTGCCAAAGGCAGTGGAAAAGTGCGAACCGGAAGAAAAGCCGCACATCAGGCCGACTTGCACGATGGAATAATGCGTATCAAGCAACAATTGCCGCGAGCGCTGCAGGCGCAGTTCCAGGTAGTAGCGCGATGGCAGGCTGCCCAGGTATTGCTTGAACAACCGCTCGAGCTGGCGCCGCGACAGGCCCACCAGGCTGGCGATGTCGTCGGTCGACAGCGGCTCCTCGATATTGGCTTCCATCAAGGTCACCGCTTCGGACAATTTCGGCTGCAGCACGCCGAAACGCGCCTGCAGGGCCACCCTCTGGCGCTCTTCCTTGCCGCGTACCTTGTCCACGCACAGCGCTTCCTTGACGAGGGCCTGCACGTCGGCGCCAAAGATGGTCTCGATCAGGGTCAGCGAAAAGTCGATGCTGGCCGCGCCGCCGCAACAGGTGATGTGCGGGCCGTCGATATCGAACAGGTGCGGCGTTAAAATGGCCCGTTCCGCCTTCGCTTCCGCATCCGCGTACAGGGCCCACGGCAAGGCGATGCGCACGCCATCCATGACGCCCGCGTCGGCCAGCCACAGCACGGCCGCGCCCACGCCGCCCCAGAATGGCGCCGAACGGCAGCGTTCGATCACGGCCCGGCACAGCTCGGCGCGCAGCGGCGCTTCCGTCTCGTCGGCCACCAGCAGCGCGATATGCCAGTTGCCGCCCTGCGCGGCCACCTGTTCCGGCGTGCGCACGTCCAGTCGCAAGGCGTCCGGCCCCAGCGCCCGCGCGCACAGGCGCAGCGGCTGCACCAGGCCGGCCCAGGTGATCGACTCGGCATCGCCGGCATGCACCAGCAGCAAACGCAGCGGTTTGTCGAGGCCGATACGGGAAAGATTAGCGAAGGACATCGGCGAGGCGGGCCTGGGGCAAGGGCTGAGTTGCCCACATGATACCGGACTTCCGCCCTCTCCAGCCCTCCGTGCAAGGGTCCATCCTGGCGCGGCGGAAAAAAGCGGGGCGGAAGGATATAATCACCCCCATGGGTGAACGATATTTAAAAAGTATCCGGCTGCTGGCCGAATGCATGCAAGGCTTCGAGCGGTTTTCTGGCGACTTCGTGCGCCAGTACGGCTTGACGCATGCGCAATTCGACATCATCGCCACGCTCGGCAACACCTGTGGCATGTCCTACAAGGAACTGGGCCAGAAAACCCTGATTACCAAGGGTACCTTGACGGGCGTGGTGGACCGGCTGGAACAAAAGGGGCTGGTAATCCGCGAACGTTGTCCGCGCGACAAGCGTTCCTATTACGTGCGCCTGAGCTGCGAGGGAGAACAGGTGTTCCATGACGTGTTCCCCAAGCTGACAAAACAGGGCCAGCGCCTGTTCGACGGCTATACCGAAGACGATTTCATACGCCTGGAAAGCACCCTGGCGGGCTTGAAACAGGCCATCGCCAACGGCTGACCATTCACCAAGCACAGACATTCAAACAATACATTCAAACAAGACAAAGGAAACCAAGTTGAAAACCTCACTGCTCGAAGGCAAAAAGCCTGCTCATTTCGATAAACACATCATCGGCAACCTGCTGCTCAACGCCAGCACGCCGGAACTGGTGCGCCAGGAAAAACTGATCATCGGCGTGCGCAACGAAGACGGCGAAATCTACCGCCTGATCGGCGCCACCAAGCACAACAGCTTCATGAACGCCGTCGAGGAATTGTTCGACCTGGGCTTGACGGATGAGCTTGAAGACAGCGATGAGCTCGTTGAAGGCTGCGACGCGATATTTAGCGAAGCAGACTGATAACGCTCGCGTTATCAAAAGAGGCATGCCGCCGATACCGGGGCATGCCTTTTTCCGTTTACGGGGCTTTGCTTGCCTTTTGCTAAGCTGTTTGCGAAAAGATCATGGTTAAAAAGTTCCGTACGGAAATATTGCGAGTATAATTTTTTCAATGAACAGACTCGACGCCTTTAAAAGCATCGCCGCACAAGCCGCTCGTGGCGAGCTGACCTTTCCTGCCAATGTGGACGCTTCGCTCAAGCTGCAAGAGGCGCTGGCCGATCCCGACTGCCATATCGAGGCCGCCGCCAAGCTGGTGCAGGCTGACCCGCTGCTGGCCGCGCGCACGGTGGCCATCGCCAATTCCGTGGCGTTCAACCGTTCCGGCAATGAAATCACCAGCGTGCGCAACGCCGTGCAGCGGCTCGGCGTGCGCACCCTGCAATCGGTGGTGGCATCGCTGATCGTGCGCCAGCTGGGCAGCACCATCACCGATCCCGTGCTGCAAGCGAAGGCCAACCAGCTGTGGGAGCATACGGCCCACGTGGCGGCCCTGTCGCAGGTACTGGCCCGCCGCGTCACCAAGGTGGACCCCGATACGGCCCTGTTTGCAGGCATCATGCATGAAGTGGGCGGCTTTTATCTGTTGTCGCGCGCGGCCGAATTCCCCGGCATCCTCGACGGCGAACCAGAAGACTGGGTCGAACATGGCGAACAGGCCATCGGCCACGGCGTCCTGGCCAAACTGAAGGTGCCGGAAGCGGTGATGGGCGCCATCGGTGCGCTGTGGGAAGGCTTGCGCGCCATTCCGCCCGAATCGCTGGGCGACACCCTGCTGCTGGCGAATGACCTGGCGCCCGTCTCGTCGCCCCTCAACGAAAGCCCGGCCGCCATCGCCGTGCGCGCCGCCCGCGCCGCCGGCAGCATCGATTGCGTGATCGGCGACGATGCGACCCTGTCGAGCATCATGGAAGAATCGGACGATGAAGTGCAGTCGCTGCTGAAGGTGCTGGTGCATTAATCCTGTTTTACCGGCACCGGCGGCATGATCGACACGCCTGGCGCCGGCTTTGGCACGTCGACGATCAGCACATGCTTGTCCATGGCCTGCGTTCCCTGCTTTTGCTGGACGACTTGCATGGCGGCCGCCTTGGTACTCAACAGGGGTTTCGGATGGCGTGGCATGAACATGGCGTACCTGCTGGAAGGGAGATGCATCCCATCTGCGCAGCGATTATCAATTTATCAAGCCGCTATTCAAAAAAAAACCCGCTCGAAAGCGGGTAAAGTCCAAAGCTAGGGATGTCCTGAAAGAGACAGCCCTATCTTATGCGTTGCTCCGCACCAGCTCCGTGCGCTGGCACACTTAGCGCGCAGATTATCCCGGCAACAGCTCCACATCCGTTTCCTGCCAGGCGCGCAGCTGCCGCACGCGGGCAAACCACGCCTGGATATGCTGGTACTGCGCCAGCGGCAGCCGCACGGCCTCGCTGTACATCAGCGGCGCGGCCACGGCGAAATCGGCCAGGGTCACATCGTCTCCGTGGATCCAGCTGCGCCCCGCCAGATGCGCGTCCAGCACCACGGCACACTCATGCAGGTCGCGCTCGCCGCGCGCCTCTTCCAGCGGATCCGCCGGACCATTACCCGTCATGCCCTTCCAGGCGCGTTCCCAGGCCAGCACGCTGATGGCCGGCGCGAAGTGCTGCGCGGCCCAGAACAGCCAGCGGTTGACGTCGGCGCGGGCTTGCGGCGCCTGCGGATAAAGCGTCTGACCCGGCACCTGCTCGGCCAGGTATTGCATGATGGCGCACGATTCCCACAGCAGGAAATCACCATCGGCCAGCACGGGCACCTTGCCGTTCGGGTTCAGTTCGCCCAGGCGGCGGCGGTCGTCCGCATTCATCAAGTCGACTTCGGCCAGTTCCAGAGGCAGGCCGAGGTGGATCGCCGTCATCAGGGCACGGCGGGCATTCGAGGACATGGGGTGGTGGTACAGGCGCATAGTAGATGGCTCCGGTGAGTGAGGAAGTCACCATCGTAGTCGCCGTCACTGACAGTTTTTGTCAGGAGCGAAATCAGGATTCCGGATCAATCTCGTGCGCCTTGCGCCAGGCATCGAGCAGCACGTGGCGCCGCGTGGGATAGCGTTCCTCGTGCTGCCGCACGCTGGCGATGCGGTCGATGCGAAAATGCCGGTAATCGCCGCGCAGCTCGCACCAGGCGGCCAGCAGGCGCTTGCCTTCGAAAAAGGCCAGCGCGAACGGCCACACCGTGCGCGAGGTGGCGCTGCCATGCTCATCCTGATAGGCGAGCGTGATTTTCTGTTCGTAGCGGATCGCTTCGCGCACGGGCTGCACGTAACGGTCGGCCGCCTGCGTGCCATCGGCGGGGCGCCCCAGCGGCACCCACAAGCTGGTCTCGGCCATGCTGTCGCGCAGGTCGCGCGGCGAGGCGGCCGCGATCTTGGCCAGGGCATTGCTGGCCGCCTGCGCCAGGCCCGCATCGCCCTGCCGGCGCACCCAGCGCGCACCCAGCACCAGCGCTTCCAGTTCATCGGCGCCGAACATCAGTGGCGGCAGGAAGGCGCCACGGCGCAGCACATAGCCAATGCCGGCCTCCCCCTGCAGGGGCGCGCCCAGTTCGGCCAGGGTCTGGATATCGCGGTAAATCGTGCGTTCGGAGACACCCAGCTGCTGCGCCAGCTGGGCCGCCGTGACGGGCACGCGCCTGGCGCGCATGGCGTCCATCAGCAGGAACAAACGGCCGCTGCGGCTCATGGACAGCCCTGCAAGCCTTGGTCGCCCATGACCAGGGCGGACAGGGCCGGCACGTACAGATAGCCATCGGGCGCCAGGCGCGCCGCGCGCGTCCCTTCGTCCACATCGCCGATACCGTAGCAGCGCCGCAGGCGGGTGCCGGCCGGCCACCAGTAGACGGCCGCCTCCTGGTCGGGAAAGCGCTGGCGCACGCTCTCGGCCTGCGCCGCCACTTGCCGGAAGTCGCGGTAAAAGGCGGGAGAAAAGCCCAACTGCGCGGCAAACGCCGCTTCCAGCGCCGCCGTCTCTGCCAATTGAGCTGCCAGCGCTTGCGTTTCACTGTCCAGGTCCTCGGCCGCCACGCCCGCTTCGACCAGGGTGCGCCGCAGCTGCGCCCGGTCCGCCTGCGCGCGAAGGAACGCCGATTCCTGCAGCGCCAGCACGGCGTCCATCGGAATGCGCTTGCCGCGAGCAGCGGGAAAAACGTACAGGGCGCAGCTGCCTGCGCACACCGTGTCGACGGCGATATCGAGCCGCAGCTGGCGCACCAGGCGGCCCAGCTGCATCGCCGCCTGCGCGTCGCCAGCATCGCTATTGACGCGCAACAGCCTGGTGCCCGGCGTGGCCAGCCGCCGCAGCTTGTCCACGTCACCCTCGGCGACCGGGCCGCGCATGGCAATGCTGCCGCTGCCAGTGCGGCTGAAATCGGCGGCGCCGGCCAACGCCGTCACGCCCGCCATCACACCTGCCCATAAAAAACGCTTCATCGTCATCCGCCATAAAAAAAACGACCACCGCAAACGGTGATCGTTCTTCATTCGACCTGCAAAAAAACCTGCGCTTACACCACGGCGCCGTCGGTTTCGTCTTTTTCCTTGATCGGCTTGATCAAGTCTTCGCGCTTGACGCCCAGCCACATGGCGATCGAGGCCGCGACGAACACGGACGAGTAAATACCGAAGCAGATACCGATGGTCAGCGCCAGTGCGAAGTGGTGCAGGGTCTGGCCACCGAAGACCAGCATCGACAGCACCATCATCTGGGTCGAGCCGTGGGTGATGATGGTACGCGAAATGGTGCTGGTGATCGCGTTGTCGATCACTTCATGCACGGTTGCCTTGCGCTGCTTGCGGAAGTTTTCGCGGATACGGTCAAAGATCACCACCGATTCGTTGACGGAATAGCCGAGCACCGCCAGGATCGCCGCCAGTACCGTCAGCGAGAATTCCCACTCGAAGAAGGCGAAGAAGCCCAGGATGATCACCACGTCATGCAAGTTGGCGATAATCGCCGAGACAGCGTATTTCCATTCGAAGCGCACGGCCAGATATGCCATCACGCCCAGAATCACCACCACCAGCGCATTCAGGCCGTTCTGCGTCAATTCGTCGCCCACTTGCGGGCCGACGAATTCGACTTTCTGCAGCACCAGCGCTTCATTGCCGGCGGCGTCCATACAGGCGCTCTTGATCACATGCTCACCCTTGTCGGTGACGGTATCGATGCCCTTGGTCGTGCCTTGCTCGACCTTGCACAGGGTTTCGAACACGCGCTGCGAGGTATTCGCGGCAGTCACGCCCTTTTCCACCGGCAGGCGGATCATGACGTCGCGCGCCGTATCGAAGCTGGTCACGCCAGGTTCTTCGTAGCCCATGCCGATCAGGGTGCCACGTATGCCTTCGAGGTTGGCCGCTTTCGGGTACTTCACCTCCAGCACGGTGCCGCCCTTGAATTCCACGGACAGGTGCAAGCCCTTGTGGAACAGGAAGAAGACGGCGGCAATGAAGGTCACGGCCGAAATCACGTTGAAAATCAACGCATGGCGCATGAAGGGAATATCTTTTTTGATCCGGAAAAATTCCATGAAATCCTCTGAGTTCTTTTCTGTGCGTCCGGCGGCTGTGCCACCGGACGCTATCGCTGTTGTCGCTATGGAGTGAGTCTGGGCCGCCGTTTATTTACTGGCGCCCGGTACCCACACCGTGCCGATCGACAAGGTCGTCAGCTTTTTCTTGCGGCCATACCAGAGGTTGACCACGCCGCGCGAGACGAAGACGGAGGAGAACATCGAGGTCAGGATGCCCAGGCAATGCACCACGGCGAAGCCGCGCACAGGACCGCTGCCGAAGGCCAGCAGTGCCAGGCCGACGATCAGGGTGGTCACGTTCGAGTCCAGAATCGTGGCCCAGGCGCGGTCGAAGCCGGCGGCGATCGCCGCTTGCGGCGTATTGCCGGCACGCAGCTCTTCACGGATACGTTCATTGATCAGCACGTTGGCGTCAATCGCCATGCCCAGCGCCAGCGCGATAGCGGCGATACCTGGCAGTGTCAGGGTCACCTGGATCATCGACAGCAAGCCGACCAGCAACAGCAGGTTGGTGGCCAGGGCCAGCACGCTGAAGGCGCCGAACAGCATGTAATAGGCGATCATGAAGATGGCGATGGCGATGAAGCCGTACAGGGTCGAATGGAAGCCCTTGGCGATGTTTTCCGCGCCCAGTTGCGGTCCGATCGTGCGTTCTTCGATGACGGTCATCGGTGCGGACAGGGCGCCCGAGCGCAGCAGCAGCGCCAGTTCGTTGGCGTTTTCCGCGCCGCCCATGCCGGTGATCTGGAAGCGCGAACCGAGTTCCTGCTGGATGGTGGCAACCGACAGCACTTCCGGCTTGCCCTTTTCAAACAGCACGATGGCCATGCGCTTGCCGACTCTTTCGCGCGTCGCTTCGCGCATCTTGCGTCCGCCGTCGCCGTTCAGGTCGATCGACACGGCAGCCTGCTGGTTCTGGTCGAAGCTGGCCGTGGCGCTGGAGATATAGTCGCCCGTCAGGATCACGTCTTTCGCCAGCACGACAGGCACGCCCTTGCCGACGGTGAACAGTTCCGAGTTGAATGGAATGGCGCTCGACAGTTCGGTGCCAGGCACGATGCTTTCATCGACCAGGCGCACTTCCAGGGTCGCCGTGCGGCCGATGATGGCTTTCGCGCGGGCCACGTCCTGCACGCCAGGCAATTGCACCACGATGCGGTCAGGGCCTTGCTGCTGGATCAGCGGCTCGGCCACGCCCAGCTCGTTGACGCGCTTGGACAGGGTGGAGATATTCTGTTTCACGCCTTCGTCGATGGTCGCCTTCAGGGCGGCAGGCTTCAGGGTGATGTTCAGTTTCAGGTCGCTGCCTTCGCCCGCATCGGCAAACGTCAGCTCCGTCATCTGGTCGGACAGGACATTTTTAGCTTTCACACGCGTTTCCGCGTCGCGGAAGTTGATTTGCACGCTGTCGCCCACGCGCTCGATGCCGGCGTGACGGATATTCTTGTCGCGCAACACGCTACGCGAAGCGGACTGGACGCCCTGGACTTTCTTGTTCAGTACGGCTTTCGCATCGACCTGCATCAGGAAGTGCACGCCGCCGCGCAAGTCCAGGCCCAGGAACATGGGCAAGGCATGCAGCTTTTGCATCCACATCGGGGTATTGGCTTGCAGGTTGACCGTCACGATGTACGCGGGATCGGTGGAATCGGGATTGAGGTCCTTTTCCAGCACCAGTTTCGCCTTGAACTGGGTATCGGGATCGGCGAAACGCACACGCACGGAGGCGAGGTTGCCGGCGCCATCCATGGTGACACCTTCCGACTTGACGTTTTCTTTCGTCAATATTTGCTCGACTTGCGTCATCAGATCGCCCGTCACTTTGACGGTCGACTTGCCGCTGGTTACTTGCAGCGCCGGTGATTCACCGAAATAATTGGGCGCCGTATAAAGTGCGCCCAGCAATAAGGCGACGACGATGATGATGTATTTCCAGGCAGGATAGCGATTCATAGTGATTCAGCGTTCAGTGTTGAGCGTCGGAGGCGTCCCGAGGGGCGGCGGATAGCCGCCCCGGGTCTGTCATTGCAGAAGCAATGACAGCGAGGAATTACAGTGCCTTCAGGGTGCCTTTAGGCAGCAAGGTGGTAATGGAGCTCTTTTGCACCGTGATTTCGGTGCCGGCCGCCACTTCGATGGTGACGTAAGCGTCCACTACCTTGACAACACGGCCCAGCATGCCGCCGGCGGTGACGACTTCGTCACCCTTGGCCAGCGCGTCCATCATCGCCCGTTGTTCTTTGGCGCGTTTTTGCTGTGGGCGGATCATCAGGAAATACATGACCACGAACATCAATACCAGCGGCAGGAAGCTGGTCAGGTTGCCGCCGAGGCCCAGGGCTTCGGTTGGGGCTTGCGCATAAGCGTTGGAAATGAAAAACACGGTGACTCCAGTTCTAATCAGTTTGAAAAAATAGCGCTGTATTCTAGCATTGGCTATACGTCATAACCCGAATTGCAGCCATGGCAACTTTAAATGGGGCTAAAAAAGCATTATGCAATGCTTTATCGCCCCAGTCCAAGCACCAATACACAAAACTTCCGGCCATGCTGCCGCCAGGGTGCAAGCTAAGGATTTCTTAAGTTCCGCGTGCGCGTTCCGCGTGGAATTGCAGCGTAAACGCGTGGAAACGGTCTTCGTCCAGTGCCTCGCGCATCTGGCGCATCAAGTCCAGGTAGTAATGCAGGTTGTGGATGGTATTGAGGCGCGCGCCGAGAATTTCCTTGGAGCGGTGCAGATGGTGCAGGTAGGCGCGCGAGAAATTGCGGCAGGCATAGCAGCTGCAGGTCTCGTCGAGCGGCGCCTGGTCTTCCTTGTACTTGGCGTTCTTGATCTTGATGTCGCCAAAACGGGTAAACAGCCAGCCATTGCGGGCGTTTCGCGTCGGCATGACGCAATCGAACATGTCGATACCGTTCGAGACACCGGCCACCAGATCTTCCGGCGTGCCCACGCCCATCAGGTAATGGGGCTTGTTGGCCGGCAGGCGCGGGCCCACGTGGGCCAGCATGCGCATCATGTCTTCCTTCGGTTCGCCGACGGACAGGCCGCCGATGGCGATGCCGGGAAAATCGATCTCTTCGAGCTTGGCCAGGGACTCGTCGCGCAGCATTTCGAACATGCCGCCCTGCACGATGCCGAACAGCGCATTCGGGTTTTCACCGCGGTGGAACTCGTCCTTCGAGCGCTGCGCCCAGCGCAAGGACATGCGCATGGACTTGGCCGCTTCCTCGATGGTGGCCGGACGGCCCTGGATTTCGTACGGCGTGCATTCGTCGAACTGCATGACGATGTCGGAATTCAAGACGCGCTGCACCTGCATCGACACTTCCGGCGAGAGGAACAATTTATCACCGTTGATCGGCGAATTGAAATGCACACCCTCTTCCGTGATCTTGCGCATGGCACCCAGCGAAAACACCTGGAAACCGCCCGAATCCGTCAAAATCGGCTTGTTCCAGCCCATAAAGCCATGCAAGCCGCCGAATTTTTCCATGACGGTGTTGCCAGGACGCAACCACAGGTGAAAGGTGTTGCCCAGAATGATCTGCGCGTCGATCTCGTTGAGTTCCAGCGGCGACATGGCTTTCACGGAGCCGTAAGTGCCCACTGGCATGAAGATCGGCGTCTGCACGACACCATGGTTGAGTTTCAAGGTGCCGCGGCGTGCCTTGGTCAGGCCGCTCGTGTCGGTCTTGAGTAGTTTAAATTCCAGCATGTCAGTCTTTCACGGGAGTATCAAGGTTCAACGGAGCGCGCGATTGCGTGGTGAGCAGCATCGCGTCGCCATAGCTGAAGAAACGGTAATTCTGCGCGATCGCATGCGCGTAGGCGCTGCGGATCGGCTCATAGCCGGCAAAGGCCGACACCAGCATCAGCAGGGTCGACTTCGGCAAATGGAAGTTGGTGATCAAACGCGTCACCGTTTTAAACGCATAGCCGGGTGTGATGAACAGGGCCGTGTCGGCGCTGCCGGCCACCAGCTGGCCGCTTTGCGAGGCCGATTCCAGCGCGCGCAAGCTGGTCGTGCCGACGGCCACCACGTCGCGCCCGGCAAGTTGGGCGGCGCGCACGGCGTCGACGGTTTCCTGCGGCATGGTGTACCACTCGGTGTGCATCTTGTGTTCGGCCAGCACCTCCGTGCGCACGGGCTGGAAGGTACCCGCGCCCACGTGCAGGGTCACATAGGCAAAGTTGACGCCCTTGGCCTTCAACTGGTCGAGCAGGGCCTGGTCGAAATGCAGGCCGGCCGTCGGCGCGGCGACAGCGCCGGGCACCTTGTTGAAGACGGTCTGATAGCGCGTTTCGTCGAATTCGTCCGCATCGTGCTCGATGTACGGCGGCAGCGGCAAGCGGCCATGCGCCTCGATCAGCTCGAACACGTCGGCCTCGAAGTGCAAGGTAAAGAATTCGCCGGCGCGCTGACCGACCGTCACATCGAAGGCATCGGCCAGGCGGATGCGGCAGCCGGGCGGCGGCGACTTCGACGCGCGCACCTGGGCCAGCACGGTGCGCTCATCGAGTACGCGCTCGACGAGCGCCTCGATCTTGCCGCCGCTTTCCTTGACGCCGAAGAAACGCGCTTTCAGTACGCGGGTATCGTTCATCACCAGCAGGTCGCCCGCCTGCAACAGCCCGACGATGTCGGCAAAGCTGCGGTCAACCAGGGTGTCGCCGTCCAGATGCAACAGGCGCGAGGCGCTGCGCTCGGCCAACGGAGTTTGCGCAATGTTTTCTTGCGGCAAATTAAAATCGAAATCGGAAAGCGAATACATGCGTTTTGCTTCAAAAGTACGTCAAAAATGATTAGGAGTGCGCAATGGAACATCTGGCACTATACTGTGCGCCTATACAGGCATTACAATAATCCGCCGCAACAATTTACAACCGCGGTACGCACAGGGTGTGCCGGACAACCCTCTATTTTACGCTAGCGGCACAAAAATCTCCGATATGTCCGAACCCAAGCCCGATCTTCCTCCCGCAGCCAAGCCGGCCGCGAAGCCGAAAGCCGTCAAAAAAGTGGTCAGCACGGAAAGCCGGCTGGCCAAACTGGGCTTGCGCACGGATATGGACCTGGTGCTGCACCTGCCGATGCGCTACGAGGACGAGACCAAGGTCTACACCATACGCGACGCCTGCCTGCGCGGTGGCGAGTCGTGGCAAGTCGAGGGTATCGTCACCAAGTGCGAAGTCAATTTCAAGCCGCGCAAGCAATTGCTGGTGACGATCGCCGACGAAACGGGCAATTTGCTGCTGCGCTTCATGAATTTTTATGGCAGCCAGGTCAAGCAGCTGGCCGAAGGCACGCGCGTGCGTGCGCGCGCCGAACTCAAACACGGCTTTTTCGGCGCCGAGATGGTGCACCCGACGTATAAGGTGGTCAACGAAGGCGCGCCGCTACCGACGGCCCTGACGCCCGTGTACCCGTCCGGCGAAGGCCTGTCGCAGCACGTGCTGCGGCGCGAGATCGCCGACGCCATGCGTCGCATCGACTGGCAAGACACCTTGCCGGACGAGCTGTTGCAGCAGATGCAGCTGTCGCCGTTCCGCGCCGCCGTGCACCTGCTGCACTACCCGCCGCAGGACATCGATGAAAGCGCGCTGATGGACCGCTCGCACCCGGCCTGGGTGCGCATGAAGTTCGATGAACTGCTGGCGCAGCAGCTGTCGCTGAAACGCGCCCAGCGCGCGCGCCGCTCGAAAGGCGCGGCCTGCCTGCCCATCGTCGGCAATTTATCGAATGCCTTCGGCGCCGCCCTGCCCTTCAAGCTGACGGGTGCGCAGGCGCGCGTGCTCGAGGAAATCCGCGCCGATCTGCACCAGCCGTATCCGATGCAGCGTCTGCTGCAGGGCGACGTCGGCAGCGGCAAGACGGTCGTCGCCGCGTTGTCGGCCACGCAAGCGATCGACAGCGGCTACCAGGCCGCGCTGATGGCGCCCACGGAGATCCTGGCGGAGCAGCACTTCCGCAAGATCGCCGCCTGGATGGAGCCGCTGGGCGTCAAGGTGGCGTGGCTGACGGGCAGCCTGAAGAAAAAGGAAAAGACGGCGGCGCTGGCCCTGATCGAATCGGGCGAAGCGCAACTGGTGATCGGCACGCATGCGCTGATCCAGGACAACGTGCTGTTTGCCAAACTGGGCCTGGTCATCGTCGACGAGCAGCACCGCTTCGGCGTGGGTCAGCGCCTGACCCTGCGCAACAAGGGCGACAGCGCGGCCGTGCCGCACCAGCTGATGATGTCGGCCACGCCGATCCCGCGCACCCTGGCCATGACGTATTACGCCGACCTGGAAGTGTCCGTGATCGACGAGCTGCCGCCCGGACGCAGCCCCATCGTCACGCGCGCCATCGACCAGAACCGGCGCGACGAAGTCATCGCCCGCGTGTATGCGGCCGCGCTGGAAGGCCGGCAGGTGTACTGGGTCTGCCCGCTGATCGAGGAGTCGGAAGCGCTGCAGCTGCAGACGGCCACCGACACCTGCATGATGCTGGCCGAAGCCCTGCCCGCGCTGCAGGTGGGCCTCGTGCACGGCCGTTTGAAACCGGCGGAAAAGCAGGAAGTGATGGATGCCTTCATCGCCGGCCATATCCACGTGCTGGTGGCCACCACCGTCATCGAGGTGGGCGTCGACGTGCCGAACGCCTCGCTGATGGTGATCGAGCACGCCGAGCGTTTTGGCTTGTCGCAGCTGCACCAGCTGCGTGGCCGCGTGGGCCGCGGCACGGCGGCCAGCGTCTGCCTGCTGCTGTACCAGGGCCCCCTGGGTGGCGTGGCGCGCCAGCGTTTGATGACCATGCGCGAAACGACGGACGGTTTTGAAATCGCCCGCCGCGACCTGGAAATCCGCGGCCCCGGCGAATTCCTCGGCGCGCGCCAGTCCGGCCAGGCCATGCTGCGCTTCGCCGACCTGGAAACGGATCAATGGCTGGTAGACCAGGCCCGCGACGTGGCGCACGATCTGCTGCATGCCACCACGGCCGCCGCAGCGGCCACCGTGGAAGCGCATCTGGCGCGCTGGCTGGGTGGGAAAGAGGAATTTTTGAAGGTGTAGGACCGGATGCCTGCTACATGCACATCCAGAAGCGGTTCGCCAGGTCGAGCATGAAGTCGGGGCGCAGATAGGCCAGGAAGACGAGGGCCAGCAGCGCGGCGCCGGCCAGGCGCCACAGCCATGTGCGCCAACTGGCCATTACGCGGCCACCGCCACGCGCTTGACGGCGCGCTCGTCGATGGGCAGGTTGATCAGCGCGGCCAGCAAGCCCAGGCCGATGGTGATCATCCACACGATGTGGTAACTGCCCTGGTGCTCGTACAGATAGCCGCCCAGCCACGCCCCGAGGAAACTGCCCACCTGGTGCGAGAAGAACACCATCCCGGCCAGCATCGACAAATGCTTCACGCCGAAGATGCCGGCGATGATGCCGTTCGTCAGCGGCACGGTCGACAGCCACAGCACGCCCATGCCGGCGGCGAACAGGTACACGGACCACGCCGACAATGGCGCCAGCAGAAACACGGTGATGACCACGGCGCGCGTCACGTAGATGGCTGACAATAAGTAGCGCTTGGCGATCTTGCCACCGAGTTTGCCCGCGTAGTAGGAGCCGACGATGTTGAACAGGCCGATCAGCGCCAGCGCCGTGACGGCGATGTTCGGGTTCATCAGGCCCTGGTCCTTCAGGTAGGCCGGCAAGTGCACGCCGATGAAGACCAGCTGGAAACCGCAGACAAAATACCCTGCCAGCAGCAGCCAGAACGAACGGCTGGCGATGGCTTCGCTGAAGGCGGCGCCAACGCTTTGCTGCGGGCCGCTGGCGTGCGAGACGGGCGGCTCGCGCAGGTAGAAGGCCATCGGGATCATGGCCAGCAGCACCAGCGCTGCCAGCACATAAAAGGCATTTTGCCAGCCCACGGCTGAAATCAGCTGCTGCTCCACCGGCATCATGAGGAACTGGCCGAACGAGCCGGCCGCCGACGAGATGCCGAAGGCCCACGAGCGCTGCTCGGGCGGCGCGCTGCGGCCGATGATGCCGCTGATGGCGCCGAACGCCGTGCAGGCCAGCGCCAGGCCGATGAAGATACCGGAGCCGACGATGAACAGGGTCGGCTGCGTCACGAGCGCCATCCACACGAGGCCCGCCATGTAGCTGATGGCGCCGACGATGACGACGCGCATGGTGCCGAAACGGTCGGCCGCCATGCCGGCGAACGGGCCGAAGACGCCCCACATCAGGTTTTGCATGGCCAGCGCCAGCGAATACGTTTCGCGCGTCCAGCCATTGGCTTGCGAGATTGGCTGCATCCAGAAGCCCAGGCCGTGGCGCACGCCCATCGCCAGGGTCAGGACGACGCCGCTGGCGATGAGAACAGTTTTCAGGCTGGGACGGGATGAGTGCAATGTCATGGGGTTCCTGTGTACGCCTGGTCGGCTTGGTAGACGAGGCCGATCTGGCCGCGCATGGTGTCAAGGTTGCGCATCAGCGCCACGCTGTCGGCGTGCGGCATGAGGGGGCTTTCCAGCAGGCCGGCGCGGATGCAGCGCATCGCTTCGATGGCCTCGTGCGCGTAGCCATTGCCCAGGTGCGGCGCGGCAACGACGCGGCGTGCGCCATCCATCGCTTCGACGGTCAAGTGATCGGGCTTGTAAAAGCGGCTGGGCAGGCGGATGCGTCCCAGGCTGCCGGAAATGGTCATTTCCGTCGGCGTCTGCGCGCGCAGGCTGCAGGCGCAGGACGAGGTACCGCCGCCCGCGTGCAGCAGCGAGAACACGACCTGCTCATCGACGCCCGTGACGCCCATCTCGGCCAGCGCCTGCACCTGCGATACGGGGCCGAGGAAGAAGGCCGCCATCGACAGCGGATAGATGCCCACGTCGAGCAACGCACCGCCGCCCAGTTCCGGGTTGAACATGCGGTGTTCGGGCGGGAAATTGGCGACGAAGCCGATATCAGCCTGCACCTGCCGCGGCACGCCGATCTCGCCGCTGGCGATGATGCGCTGCGCTTCCTGCACGGCGGGCAGGAAACGGCTCCACATGGCTTCCATCAAAAACAGCTTTTTCTCGCGCGCCATGTCAACCACGGCCTGCGCTTCGCGCGCATTCATGGTGAACGGTTTTTCGCACACGACGTGCTTGCCGGCGGCCAGGCACAGCAAGGCGTTTTCCGCATGCAGGGTGTGCGGCGTGGCGATGTAGATCACGTCCACGTCAGGGTCCATGGCCAGCCCCTCGTAGGAACCGTGGCAACGCCCGATGCCGAATTCGGCGCCGAAAGCCTGTGCGCCAGCCTCGCTGCGCGAGGCGACCGCCACCAGTTGCGCACCGGGCGCGTCACGCAAGCCATTGGCCATCGCGCGGGCGATCTTGCCGGTGCCGAGGATGCCCCAGCGGACGGTATTTTCCATACTATTGATCTCTTTCTGCGCCAGCCGCCTTGCGCTTCGGGCGGAACACCGCCGCGTCATTGTAAAAATCGTCGTCCTGGCCTTCACACCAGCCGGGCAAACCCAGTACGGGCAGCGGCGTGAAGTCCGCCGTGGTGAGGCCTTGCTGCGCCAGGTCTTGCGCCACCCGCTCGTCGAGCCAGGCGCGGCGTGCCGCATCGTCGAGCGCAAAGTAGGCGTCGCCGGCGAAGATCACGCGCGTGTGCGCCGTGATGGCCTTGCGCGGCGCTACCAGTTTTTCCATCAGCGCGTGGCCGAACAACCAGACATCGGCGTCGCCGCCCGCGCCAAATTTGTCGCGCTGCGCGATGAACGCGCTGCGCCAGTCGTGCCCGCGCAAGGCCGCGTCCAGCGCGCGCCCTGCGTCGCTGTCGCGCAGCACCAGCAAGGCGGAATTCTCGTCAAAAATCGTCGCGCCATCGCGCGCGGGACCGCGCGATTTTCCGACGCCGGACAGGGCGATCTGCGCCGCCTGCAGCGCATTCAGCTGCCGCTTGATGCGGGGGAAGGTCAGCCACACGAGGGCGTTGAAAAAATCGTGCAGATTGTCGCGCGTGGGCACGCCGCCCGTCGCACCGATGAACTCTTCGTAGGCCACGCCTTCGGGCAGGTCCGCTTGCGGCACGAAAGCCAGCGGCAAGCCGGTGGGATTGCGCAAGTCCAGCGCCCGCGCCCGTGCGTTCAGCGCGGCAATCACCGTGTCGCGCTGCAGATCCAGCTGCCGTCGCGCCGGCAGCACCGTGGCAAACCAGGGGCGGGTCCAGTCTATCGATGGCAGCATGAACGCTTAGACCATTTTCCAGTTGATCTGCTCGCCCGCGTTGAGCGGAATGACATGGCTGTCGCCCAGCGGCAGCGAGGCCGGCAAGGTCCAGCTTTCGCGCTTCAGGGTGATGGTGTCCGTGTTGCGCGGCACGCCGTAGAAAGCCGGACCGTGGAAGCTGGCAAACGCTTCCAGTTTATCGAGCGCGCCGGCCCGTTCGAACGCTTCCGCATACATTTCCATCGCGTGCAGGGCCGTGTAGCAACCGGCGCAGCCGCAGGCCATTTCCTTGGCGCCTTGCGCGTGCGGCGCAGAATCGGTGCCGAGGAAGAAACGCTCGTCGCCGCTGGCGGCGGCCGTCATCAGGGCCAGGCGGTGCTCTTCGCGTTTCAGGATGGGCAGGCAGTAGTAATGGGGGCGGATGCCGCCCTTGAAAATCTCGTTGCGGTTGTACAGCAGATGATGCGCCGTGATGGTGGCGGCGATCGGGCCTTCCGCTTCGGCCACGTACTGCGCCGCATCCTTGGTGGTGATGTGCTCGAACACGACGGACAGGGCCGGGAAGGCGCTGCGCAGCGGACGCATCACGCGCTCGATGAAGACGGCTTCGCGGTCGAAAATGTCGATTTCCGGGTCCGTCACTTCACCGTGCACAAGGAAGGGCATGCCCACTTCCTGCATCACTTCGAGCACCTTGTAGCAATTCTTCAAGTCCGTCACGCCCAGGTCGGAATTCGTCGTCGCGCCAGCCGGATACAGTTTCACAGCCTGCACAATGCCGCTATCTTGCGCGCGGCGAATTTCGTCGGGCGAGGTGTTGTTCGTCAGGTACAGCACCATCAGCGGATCGAAGTTTACGCCTTGCGGCACGGCGGCCAGGATGCGCTCGCGGTAGGCGCTGGCATCGGCCGTGGTGGTGACGGGCGGTTTCAGGTTCGGCATGACGATGGCGCGGCCGAACTGGCGCGCGCTGTGCGGCAGCACGCTGGCCATGACGGCACCGTCGCGCAGGTGCAGATGCCAGTCATCCGGCCGGGTGATGGTGATGGAAGATGGAACGGCGACTGGGGTGTGATCGAGTGTGGACATGGCGGCTGCTCTCAGGCGGTCATTGCGAATAGCGCCATTTTACCAGTCGCGGGGCAGCCTTAGCGGCCAGGGTGCGTGAGGAAAACCGGGCGCAAGCGTACTGTGAACGCAAAAACAGCCGGTGAAGGCCGGCCGCTTTTATCGAGAAAACTTGGGATCAGTGAATGATCTTGGCCAGGAAATCGCGCGCGCGGTCCGAGCGCGTCGTGTTGAAGAAGTCGTCCTTGCTGCAATCTTCGATGATCTTGCCCTGGTCCATGAAGACGATGCGGTTGGCCACGCGCTTGGCAAAGCCCATTTCGTGCGTGACGACCATCATGGTCATGCCTTCCTGCGCCAGGCCCACCATCACGTCGAGCACTTCGTTGATCATTTCAGGGTCGAGCGCCGATGTCGGCTCGTCGAACAGCATGGCAATCGGATCCATCGACAGCGCGCGGGCGATCGCCACGCGCTGCTGCTGGCCGCCCGACAGCTGGCCCGGGAATTTGTCCTGCTGCGACAGCAGGCCCACGCGGTCCAGGTATTTCAAGCCCTTGGCATTGGCTTCGTCGGCGCTGCGGCCCAGCACCTTGATCTGGCCGATGGTGAGGTTTTCGCGGATCGACAGGTGCGGAAACAGCTCGAAATTCTGGAACACCATGCCGATGCGCGCGCGCAGTTTCGACAAATTCGTTTTCGGATCGTTGACGCTGATGCCGTCGACGAAGATCTGCCCCTGCTGGATCGGCTCGAGGCCGTTGACGGTCTTGATCAGGGTCGACTTGCCGGAGCCGGACGGGCCGCAAATGACCATCACGTCGCCCTTGGCGACATTGGTGGTGCAGTCGGTCAGTACCTGGAACTGGCCATACCATTTGCTGACGTTATTGAGTTCAATCATCTTGTTCTTTCTTTTACGGTTAGCGAATGATGGCGACGCGTTTCTGCAGGCGTTTTACCAGGAACGACAAGGCATAGCACAGCACGAAATACACGACGGCGACAAACACGTACATCTCCACCAGGCGGCCGTCGCGCTGGGCGATCTTCGAGGCGGCGCCGACGAAATCGGGGATCGACAGCACGTACACGAGCGACACGTCCTGGAACAGCACGATGGTTTGCGTCAGCAGCACGGGGATCATGTTGCGGAACGCTTGCGGCAGCACGATGAAGGCCATGGTCTGCGAGTAGTTCATGCCCAGCGCCTGACCGGCCCAGACCTGGCCGCGCGGGATCGACTGTATGCCGCTGCGCATGATCTCGCAATAGTATGCCGCCTCGAACATGATGAAGGTGATCAGCGCGGAGGAGAACGCGCCCACTTTCACGGGTTCTTCCGCGCCGATGATCCAGGCGGCGATGTACGGCACCAGGAAGTAGAACCAGAAGATCACCAGCACCAGCGGGATCGAGCGTATCAGGTTGACGTAGCTCGACGCCACGCCCGAGATGAGGCGGCTGCCGGACAAGCGCATCAGCGCCAGCAGGGTGCCCAGCACGATGCCGCCCACCATGGACAGCGCCGTCAGTTTCAGGGTGAAGATCATACCGGTCTGGAACAGGTAGACCCACGAGCGGGAGATGACATCGAAGTCGAAATTACCGAACATATCAATGTCCTCCCGTCTTGGCGCCGGCGACGATGAAGCCCGGAATGGCGACCTTTTTCTCGATCAGGTACATCAGCACCACCACCAGCAGATTGACGACGACGTAGATGATGGTGGCGGCCGAAAACGCTTCGAATACCTGGAACGAGAATTCCTGGATGGCGCGCGCGCTGGCCGTCAGTTCGATCAAGCCGATGGTCAGCGCCACGGAACTGTTCTTGATGATGTTCAAAAATTCGCTGGTCAGCGGCGGCATGATGACGCGTGCGGCCATCGGCAGCAAAATGAAGCGGTAGGTTTGCGGCAGGGTCAGGCCCAGCGCCGTGCCGGCCAGTTTCTGTCCGCGCGGCAGCGCCTCGATACCCGTCGTGACCTGCACCGCCACGCGCGAGGAGGTAAAGAATCCCAGGCACAGCACGGCCGTGACGAAGGGCGCATTTGGCAGCGACTTGACCCAGGCGCCCAGGTCAGGCGGCAGCAGTTCCGGCATGACGAAATACCAGAGGAACATCTGCACCAGCAGCGGCACGTTGCGGAACAGTTCGACGTAGGCATTGGCTACGCCCACCAGCCATTTGTTTGGCAAGGTGCGGATGGTGCCGATCACCAGGCCCAATATCAGCGCCATGATCCAGGCCGTACCGGCCGTGGCCAGGGTCCAGATCAGGCCGGACCACAGGGTGTCCATATACGTGCCCACGCCATCGGGAGAAATCTCCCAGAAAATGCGCCAATTCCAGTTGTAATTCATGATCATCCTTCGCATGCAGCCCGAGGACAGCGGCCAGCCGGCCACCCGCCCCGCAAATAAAACGGGAGGCTTGCGCCCCCCGATTTGTTACGCAATCTTTACTTTTTCCGCTTGTCCGACGTCTTCTGCGCTTCCGGTACGGCCGCATAGGCCGCCGGGTCACCGGAGTCGGTCGGGTTGGCAAACACGGCCTTCAATTGCGGCGGCATGGGGAATTTGAGGTTGATGTTTTTCGGCGGGATCGGCGAGGTAAACCATTTCGCGTAAATGCGGTTGATGTCGTCGCTCTTGTACAGGCGGATCAACGCGTCGTCGACCACTTTCTTGAAGGCCGGGTCGCCCTTGCGCAGCATGATGCCGTACGGCTCGACCGACAGCGCTTCCTTGGTGATTTCGTAGTCGTTCGGGTTTTTCGAGTTGGCCACTTGCGACGCCAGCAGGATATCGTCGTTGGCTTCGGCCACCGCGCGGCCCGTTTCCAGCATCAGGAACGATTCAGGATGATCCTTGCCGACGGCGATATTCATGCCCAGGTTTTTTTCCTTGTTCAGGATCGTCATCTGCTTGATGGTCGAGGTGCCGGCAGTGGCAACCAGGGTCTTGCCGCGCAAGTCTTCCAGGGTCTTGATGTTCGAGGATTTTTTCGACAGCACGCGGTTGCCGATGACGAACATGGTGGGGGCGAATGCCACCTGCTGCTGGCGCTCCAGGTTGTTCGTCGTCGAGCCGCATTCGAGGTCGATGGTGCCGTTGGCCATCAGCGGGATGCGGTTGGCCGACGTAACGGGGCTCATCACCACTTTCAGTTCGCTCAAGCCCAGATGCTTTTGCAGGGCCGTGACGACTTTCATGCACAGGTCGATCGAGTAACCCTGGTATTGCTGTTTGTCATCGAGATAGGAGAAGGGAACGGAGCCGTCGCGCACACCGAGCGTGACGGAACCGGCTTTCTTGATCTTGGCCAAGGTGCCGGTCAATTCCTGAGCCTGGACTGGCGACATGCTGCTGATGACACCGACGCTAAGCAGCGTGGCGATTATTTTGGTCAATTTCATAAATTCTCCTGGGCGGACAAACCGGATGGACTCCGAACGAAACAACTGTGGTGCAGACGCCACCATTGGAATTAATTTTATTTCATTTTCAGCACCGGACCAGCCATTTTCTGCGATTGCCCGCAAATAGGCGCTATACCCGCGCTGGAATCAGCGCGGCTGTAGCATTTTTCCTACTGATTTCACATTCCCGATTTATTTTGCCGGCGCCAGACCCGCCAACTCGTCCTCTTGCGCCTCATCATCCATATTCGCCTGCTGGCGTTGCCACATCTGCGCGTACAGGCCATTCGCGGCCAGCAATTGCGGATGCGTGCCCCGCTCGACGATGCGGCCATGGTCGAGCACCAGGATTTGCTGGGCGTCGGCCACCGTCGACAAACGGTGCGCAATCACCAGGGTGGTGCGGTTTTTGGCGATCTCTTTCAGCTGCGACTGAATCGCCTGCTCGGCCTTTGAGTCGAGCGCAGACGTGGCTTCGTCGAAGATCAATATCGCCGGGTCTTTCAGCAGGGTGCGGGCGATGGCCACGCGCTGCTTTTCGCCACCCGACAGTTTCAAACCCCGCTCGCCCACCATGGAGTTGTATCCATCTGGCAAACTTTCAATAAAATCATGAATCGACGCCGCCTTTGCCGCCGCCACGATGGCGTCCTTGCTGGCGCCCGGCTTGCCATAGGCGATGTTGTATTCGATGGTGTCGTTGAACAGCACCGTGTCCTGCGGCACGATGCCGATGGTCGCGCGCAGGGAGTCCTGCGTGATGCCGCGCAAGTCCTGGCCATCGATGGTGATGCCGCCGCCATCGACTTCATAGAAGCGGAACAGCAGGCGCGACAGGGTCGACTTGCCCGAACCGCTGTGGCCCACCACGGCCGTCGTCGTGCCTGCAGGAATCTGGAAATCCACGTCGAACAGGATTTGCCGCTTGGCTTCGTAGCTGAAATTCACGTGGTCAAAACGCACGGCCGCGCCCCGCGTGACGAGCGGCTTGGCTTCCGGCGTATCGGCGATTTCACGGTTTTCGTTCAGCAAGGAAAACAGGCGCTCCATGTCGGCCAGGCTTTGCTTGATTTCGCGGTAAATGACGCCCAGGAAATTGAGGGGAATATACAGCTGGATCATGAAGGCGTTCACCAGCACCAGGTCGCCCAGGGTCATCGTACCGGCGATCACGCCCACCGTGGCGCGCCACAAAATCAAGGTGACGGCCGTGGCGATGATCAGGGACTGGCCCGTATTGAGCAGGGAGAGGGAAGTCTGCGATTTCACGGCCGCCGATTCATAGCGCTGCAAGCCTTCATCGTAGCGCTTCGCCTCGTAATCTTCGTTGCCGAAATATTTCACGGTTTCATAGTTGATCAGCGAATCGATGGCCTTGGTATTCGCTTTCGAGTCGAGGTCGTTCATGGTGCGGCGGAAATGCGTGCGCCAGTTCGTCACCAGCACGGTAAACGCGATGTAGGACACCAGCGCCACGGCCGTGATCACGGTGAACCAGATGTCGTAATGCAAGACCAGGTAACCGAGCACGAGGGTGATTTCCACCAGGGTCGGCAAGATGTTGAACAGGGTGTAGGAAATGAGCGAGCCGACGCTGCGCGTGCCCCGTTCGATGTCGCGCGTCATGCCGCCCGTCTGGCGGTTCAAATGAAAACGCAGGGACAGCGCATGCAGGTGGCGGAACACTTGCAGGGCGATGGTGCGCACGGCCCGCTGGGTGACCCGGGCGAACAGGAATTCGCGCAATTCCGTAAACAAGGTGGTCGACAGGCGCAGCAAGCCGTAGGCCACCAGCAAGCCGACGGGCAGCACCAGCAGCGCCTGCGGATGGGCCGCTGTGATCGTCATGGCGTCGACGAGTTTTTTCAGGATCAGGGGCACGCCCACGTTGGCCAGCTTGGCGCCCACTAGGCATAGCAGCGCCAGCAATACTCTCCATTTGTAGACCCAGAGATACGGCAACAAGGTCTTGATGGTGGCGAAATCGCTGTGGCTGGCGGAGGCTGGCGAGCGGGGCGGAGGGGGAGTCTGGGAACGGCGCATGGCGAATGTCGGCTTTTTATGGTTCAATCGGGGCAATTGTAGCCTTTCATGAGAATAAAAGATGAGCACCTCCCCCGACCGCCCCGACAACTGCCTCGCCTCCGGCCTGCCCGCCGGAAAAATGCCGGAATTGCGCATGATGCCCGCGCCGTCCGACGCCAATGTGTACGGCGACGTCTTCGGCGGCTGGATCATGGCGCAGGTCGATATCGCTGGTTCCCTGCCGGCCACGCGGCGCGCCAACGGCCGCGTCGCCACCATTGCCGTCAATTCCTTCGTCTTCAAAAACCCCGTCTTCGTCGGCGATCTGCTCTCCTTCTACGCCGACATCGTCAAGGTCGGCAATACCTCGATCACCGTCAATGTCGAGGTATATGCCGAGCGCAACCGCCTGCAGGCGTGCATCGTGAAAGTCACGGAAGCAACCCTGATCTACGTGGCGACGGACTCTGACCGCAAGCCGCGCAAGGTGCCGCCGATCGAGACCTTGTTGTCGTCTTGATTGTCGCAATAATCCCACGTTTTATTTTCAGACGGCATGGATAGCCTGCGCCGCATTTTCCTGCAGAGCGCTGCGCGCATCACGGCGCTGGCCGCCGCCGGCAGCGTGCTGTCCGGTTCCAGTGCGAGCGCCGCCACGCGCATGAATGGCACAGGTTATCCGTTTGCGCTCGGTGTCGCTTCCGGCTCACCGTTACCTGATGCGGTGGTGCTGTGGACGCGCATCTGCTACGACCCACTGCACGCAGCCGCCACGCCCGCCATCGCCCTGAACGTACGCTGGGAAGTGGCCGAAGACGAGGCGTTTCGCCGTATCGCCGCCAAGGGCCAGGCCACGGCCATGCCCGCTCTCGCGCACAGCGTGCACGTCGACGCGGGAGGTCTCGCGCCCGGACGCTGGTACTGGTACCGGTTTATCTTTGGCGACGCCGTCAGTCCCGTGGGCCGCACGCGCACGGCGCCCGAGCCCGGCGCCATGCCTGCCTCGCTGAAACTGGCCGTCGCTTCGTGCCAGCACTGGGAATTCGGCGCGTATGCGGCGCACCGGCACATCGCCGCAGCCGCGCCCGACCTGGTGGCCTTCCTCGGCGATTACATCTATGAATGGGGGCCGTACCAGCTCCAGCATCCAAGCCGGGCCGTGCGTACGCATGAAAGTTTCAGCCTGGACGACTACCGCGCCCGTTACGCGCAATACAAGAGCGACCGCGACTTGCAGGGCGCGCACCTGGCCGCGCCGTGGATCGTCACCTGGGATGACCATGAAGTGGCCAACGATTACGGCAATGACCGCGACGAGTTGCTCACGCCCACCTTTTTGCAGCGCCGCGCGGCCGCCTACCAGGCGTTTTATGAACACATGCCGCTACGCCTGCTGCCGCTGGGACGGCGGGGATTTGTCGACATGCGTATCTACCAGCGCTACGACTGGGGCCGGCTGGCGCGCTTTCACATGCTGGATGACCGGCAATACCGCGCCCACCACGCGTGCGCCAAACCGGGCCGCGGCGGCTCCAATTCCGTCACCACGCGCAATTGCCCCGACCTGCTGAAACCGCAACGCACGATGCTGGGCGAAGAACAGCAGCGCTGGCTGCAAGCCGGTCTCGATGATTCTCCCGCGCGCTGGAATATTCTGGCCCAGCAAACCCTGATGGCGCAATCGAGCCAGGTGCCGATTTTGCGGCCCGGCGACGAACGCGTCTGGACCGATGGCTGGGATGGCTATCCGATGGCGCGCCAGCACCTGCTCGACGCCTTGCAAAGCAGCAAGGCCAGCAACCCGCTGGTGCTGTCTGGCGACGTGCACACCTTTTATGCCACCGAACTGAGCCGCAACGCCATGCGGCCCACCGGCAAGAACAATCCCGTGCTGGCCACCGAGTTTTGCGGTACCTCCATCACCTCGAGTTCCCGCCCGCAGGCGCGCACGGAACAGTACGTGGCGATGAACCCGCACATCCGCTACGGGCGCAGCGACAAGCGCGGCTATATGTTGATGGAGATCACGCCGGAGAAAACCACGACCCTGTTCCAGGGCCTGGACAACGTGCGCGACAACTCGTCGAGCATCGCGACACTGGCCAGCTTTGTCGTGCGCGACGGCAAGGCTGGCGTGCAACGCATCTAGCACATGCTTTTCAAGGCATCGCGGTAGCGCCGGCTGACGGGCACTTCACCGCCCGTGGACAGCACGGCGCGCGCATCGCCCGATTCCAGCGGCACGATGCTCCGCACAAATACAAGGTTGACGATATAGCTGCGGTGCACGCGCACAAAGCGCTTGCCGTCCAGGCGGCGCTCGATGGCGGCCATGGTCGAGCGCAGCGGGTAATCGTGACCGCGCACGTGCAAATTCACATAATTGCCCCAGGCCTGTATCCATTCGATGTCGCCGGCGGGCAAGAGAAAATCCTTGCCCAGCTTGCGTACCAGGAAGCGTTCCGGCTGCAGCACCGGTTCCACAGCCGGGCCTTCGTCAGGTTCGCCCAGCAGGGTCGCCTCGCCTTGCCAGCGCATCAGCAGCAACTGGTAAAAGCCCGTGAACAATAAGATGGAGAAGTAAGTACGCACATCCTTGACGTATTCGTATGGCAATTCACGCCACCAGTTACCGAAATCGTAATCGCTGCCGGCGCTCCAGTAGGCCAGTTTGCGCAAGGCCACCATGGCCAGCACATGCACGAGGCTGTAGACCAGCGAGGCGGCCAGGTGCCAGCGCAGGTTCTGGCGCTGGAACACCAGATGCAGCGGCCGCAGCTGGTTGGCCAGGATCACCAGCGGTACCAGCGCCAGCAACACCAGGTTGCTGCTCCACTCCCACACGGCCACTTCCCAGAAAGGCGTAGCGAGCCCCGCGCGCTGGCGGTCGGTCCAGCTGATCCAGCAGTTGAGCGACGTTTGCAGCAGATACAGGACGATCCAGAAAGCTGGTTCGGCGATCTGGCGCCAGCGTTGATATCGTTGCAACAAATCGGTGGAAGACAGGCGCATGGTGTCGGACGGTGGATGAGTTGCATGATTGTAAGGTCCCAAAGCCGTCCCAGCATCACCGCTCGTCACAAACAGCCCGCAATTGGTCACTTTTCGCTGGTTTGCCCTGCGCGGCCTGCCTATGCTGGGGCCTTTCCTGACCAACGGATCCCGCGACCATGACCACCAACTCTCGCCGTTACGATATCGATGCCTTGCGCTTTCTTGTCTTCAGCCTGCTGATCGTCTACCACACGGCCATGCTGTACCTGGACGGCGCCGCCTTCCACATGAAGAGCAGCTACCTGACGGAAACGTTGAACTATCCCATGGTCTTTATCAACCGTTGGCGCATGGAAATCGTGTTCCTCATTTCCGGCGTGTCCTGCGCCATGATGACGCAAACGTCCAGGCAGGCCTTCCTGTGGCGCAGGGTCAAGCGCCTGTTGCTGCCCCTGCTGTTTGGCGTGCTCGTGGTGATACCCGTGCAGCCGTATTGCGAAGGCGTCACGAACGGCCTGGTCGAGCCTGGCTATGGACAATTTCTGCTGGATTACTTTGGCGGCCATGCCTGGCCGGCCGGCGCATTTACGGGCTGGAAGACCAGTTTTACCTGGAATCATCTGTGGTATCTCGTGTATTTGTTGCTGTACACCATCGTGCTGGTGGCGCTGCAGCCCCTGCTGGCCAAGGCAAGGCCGCTGTTTACGGGGTTGCGCGGCTGGCGCCTGTTGATCCTGCCAGCCCTGCCAGCGCTGGCGGCAACGGCCTTCCTGAAACTGCGCTATCCGGAAAACCACGCGCTGGTGAAGGACTGGTACGCGCACGCCGTCTATTTCACCATGTATCTGTATGGCTGGTGGCTGGGCAATGACAAAGGAGTGTGGCAAGAGCTGGCACGCTTGCGCTGGCATGCGCTGCTGCTGGCGCCCTGCGCGTTTGCCGTGTATCTGGGCTTTGACCTGGTGTATTCGGAGAACCTGCTGACCTGGGCATCGGCCGGCTCTTGGCCCATGCGCAACCTGTACATGTGGCTGGCCATCTGCGCCATCCTTGGCTGGTCGCACACCTTGCTCAATACACCGTTTGCCTGGCTGCCTTGGGCGCGCCAGGCCGTCTTTCCCTGGTACATATTGCACCAGAGCGCGATCGTGCTGTTGGCTTATTGGCTCGTGCCCCTGAAGCTTGGGCCAGTGGCGGAACCGCTGCTGATACTGGCCGGCACGGTGGCGACTTGCTGGCTGGGGACGTCGCTGTTGATCAGCAAGGTGAACTGGTTACGCCCCTGCTTCGGCTTGCCCGCCCGCCCAGGCCAAAACCTGGCGGCGGACACGGCCCTGGCAGCGAATCAGAACGCCTAACAAAACCGTAGCGAGCGGATGCGCGTCGTGGTTGAGAAGCGGAACTGTGCGAATGCACAGTGAGCATCAGAAACCGCGACCCGCGACGCGCAGTAGGTTTTGATAGGTGTTCTTAGGCAACCTTCTTTTCGTCGCGTAATTGACGGCGCAAGATTTTGCCGACGTTGGTCTTCGGCAATTCATCGCGGAACTCGATGTATTTCGGTTTCTTGTAGGCCGTCAATTCATGCTTGCAATGCTCGCGGATCTGTTCCACCGTCAGGTTCGGATCCTTGCGCACGACAAACACTTTCACGGCTTCGCCCGCGTTGGCGTCCGGCACGCCGATGCAGGCGCATTCCAGCACGCCCGGGCACGACGCGACCACGTCTTCCACTTCGTTCGGATACACATTGAAGCCGGAGACGATGATCATGTCTTTCTTGCGATCCACGATTTTTACGTAGCCGCGCTCATCCATGACACCCACGTCGCCCGTCTTGAAGTAACCGTCGGCCGTCATCGACTTGGCCGTCTCGTCTGGACGCTGCCAGTAGCCGGCCATCACTTGCGGGCCGCGCACGGCGATCTCGCCCGGCTCGCCCAGCGGCACTTCCACGCCATCGTCGTTCAGGATCGCCACTTCCGTCGAAGGGAAAGGCAAGCCGATGGTGCCCGTGAATTCCGTGATGTCGACGCGGTTGCCCGTCACCACGGGCGACGTTTCCGACATGCCATAGCCTTCGATCAGCGGGCAGCCCGTCAGTTTCAGCCAGCGTTCGGCCACGTTGCGCTGCAAGGCCATGCCGCCGCCATTGCACACTTTGTAGCTGGAAAAATCGAGCTTGGCAAAGTCGGCATTGTTCAGCAGCGCGTTGTACAAGGTGTTGACGGCCGGGAAGACGACAATCTTGTGCTTGGACAATTCCTTGACGAAACCGGGGATGTCGCGCGGGTTGGGAATCAGCACGCTCATGCCGCCCAAGCGCATGCCCATCAGCGCGCTGACGGTCAGCGAATAGATGTGATACAGGGGCAAGGCGCACATGAATCCCATCGAGGTGGCGCGCATTTCAGGCGTCATCACGGGCGACATCCACGCCTCGTTTTGCAGAACGTTGGCGATCACGTTACGGTGCAACAACATCGCGCCCTTCGACACGCCCGTCGTGCCGCCCGTGTATTGCAGGAAGACGATATCGTCATGGCCCTGCTGCACCGGCGTCAGGCTCAGGCGTGCGCCTTCAGCCAGCATCTTGTTGAAACTGATGGCGCCCGGCAAAGAAAACGCGGGCACCATTTTCTTGATCTTGCGCACGACGAAGTTGACGATGGTCCCCTTCAGTCCGCCGAGCATGTCGCCCATGGTGGCGACGATCACATGCTTGACCTGGGTATGCGGCAATACCTGCTCGACCGTCGTGGCGAAGTTTTCCAGCACGATGATCGCTTCGCTGCCCGAATCGGTCAGCTGATGCTGCAATTCTCGGGGCGTGTACAGCGGATTGACGTTCACCACCGTATAGCCGGCGCGCAAAATCGCCGCCATGGCCACCGGATACTGCAGCACGTTCGGCAGCATGATCGCCACGCGCGCGCCCGTCTTCAGACCCTTGCTTTGCAGCCAGGCGCCCATCTGCAGCGACAGTTTGTCGAGCTCGCGGTAAGTCAGAAATTTATCCATGCACACGAAAGCATTGCGGTCCGCATATTTCTGGAACGACTCTTCCAGCAAATGCGTGACGGAACGGTATTGCGTGCAATCAATCTCTGCGGGAACGCTGTCCGGGTACGACTTCAACCAAATCTTGTCCATCTCGCCTCATCTTTATCTGTAAAAGGGATGCGCCTCCTGGCGCATCCCACACTGTTTATGCTGCTGTCTTCGTTTCGTCACGCAGGGCGCGACGCAAAATCTTGCCGACGTTGGTCTTCGGCAGTTCATCGCGGAACTCGATGTATTTCGGCCGCTTGTAGCCTGTAAATTGTTCCTTGCAGTACGCGGCCAGCACTGCCTGGGTCAGGTTCGGATCCTTGCGCACGACAAACACTTTCACGGCTTCGCCCGAGTGTTCGTCCGGCACGCCCACGCAGGCGCACTCGAGCACGCCCGGATGGGCCGCGATGACGGCTTCCACTTCGTTCGGATACACATTGAAGCCGGAAACGAGAATCATGTCTTTCTTGCGGTCGACAATCTTCACGTAGCCACGCTCGTCCATGATGCCCACGTCGCCGGATTTGAAGTATCCATCGGGCGTCATGACCTTGGCCGTTTCATCGGGACGGTTCCAGTAGCCGCTCATCACTTGCGGGCCACGGATGGCGATTTCGCCCGTCTGGCCCAGCGGCACTTCCTTGCCGTCATCGTCGAGGATGGCGATATCGGTCGAGGGCACGGGCAAGCCGATGGTGCCGGAAAACGCCGTGCTGTCGGCCCGGTTGCAGGTGGCGACCGGTGACGTTTCCGACAAGCCATAGCCTTCGATGATGGACACACCCGTCACTTGCAGCCACTTGTCGTTGACGGCTTGCTGCACCGCCATGCCGCCGCCATTGGCGATCTTCAGGCCCGAGAAATCGAGCTTGGCAAAGTCGGGGTGATTCACCAGCGCGTTATACAGGGTATTGACCGCTGGCAGCAGATTGAATTTGTACTTGCCCAGCTCCTTGATCAGGCCCGGGATATCGCGCGGATTCGGGATCAGGATATTCAGGGCGCCCACGCGCGTGCCCCACATGGCGCACGCCGTCAGGGCAAAGATATGGTACAGCGGCAAGGCGCAGACGACGATCATCTGTTCCGTGCTGTTCTGGTCGAGCGCCGCGCCCGACCACGCTTCGCTTTGCAGCACATTGGCGATCACATTGCGGTGGCTCAAGGTCGCGCCTTTCGACACGCCCGTCGTGCCGCCCGTGTATTGCAGGAAAGCGGCGTCATTGATGCTCAGCTCGACAGGCGTGAGTTTCATGCGGCTGCCCAGCGCCAGCGCCTGCTTGAAACGCATGGCGTTCGGCAAGGAATACGCGGGCACCATCTTCTTGACGTTGCGCACGACAAAATTGACGATCATGCCTTTCAAACCGCCCAGCATCTCGCCCATGCTGGCGACGACGATGTGCTTGACGGCCGTCTTGCCCAGCACTTGCTCCAAGGTATGGGCAAAGTTTTCCAGCACGATGATGGCTTCGCTGCCCGAATCGTTGAGCTGATGCTCGAGTTCGCGCGGCGTATAGAGAGGATTGACGTTGACCACCGTGTAACCGGCGCGCAGGACGGCGGCGATGGCCACCGGATACTGCAGCACGTTCGGCATCATCAGGGCGACACGCGCCCCCTTTTTCAAACCACGGCTCTGCAGCCAGGCACCGAGCTGGCGCGAATAGGTGTCGAGTTCGGCATAGGTGAGAAATTTGTCCATGCAGACATAGGCATTGCGATCCGCATATTTTTGAAACGCTTCTTCCAGCACATGCACCAGCGAACGATATTGATCAGGATCGATGTCGGCGGGAACGCCGGGAGGATACGACTTCAGCCAAATTTTTTCCATCCTGTGCCTCTTGTCTCGAATAATCGTGGGGGAGCCGGCGCATCTTGCCGACGCGGATCATTGCTGCGGATTCTGTCGTCCTGCAGTCAGTTTGAGCATTCTGACGAGCAATTGCTCTATGCTACTAATGCGATGCTATCGGGCGCCGGGCTTCCATGCAAGCGCTTTCAACAGTATTCGAGCGGCAACTCTAGGGGTATTTTATGCTGCAATGCAACATGATAAATACACTGTTGCAGGATCGTCCGGCTCGGCATACTGGACAATCTTTACGGGTCACGGGCTGGACAATTGTTCCAGCGCACGCCTGCGCTCAGGCTTCTTGATCTGGGCCATTGTGTGCACTGCAGCATAAAAAGCACGAAAGTTCTTTTTTTCTTCCAGCAATTTTTTGAAGGCAGGCAAAAATTCATTGTAGGTCGACACGGAAGCGAGGTGCGCATTGCTCAATGGCTGCTCGAACCAGCGGTCATAACCGGCAAAACCACCCCAGTTTTGCTTCAGTACCTGATACGCGTTTTGCAATGCCGCAAACACCTGCGCCTTGCGCGCGCGCTTTTCCGCATCGCTGGCGCCGCTCGCATACACGGCTTCCAGTTCGCCCCGGTATGTCAGCAGCAAGGCGAGGAAATCCTGGCGCCGCGCCGCATACTGGGCGTACGCGGCGCGCATCGCGTCATTGCCCTCGCGCGCCAGCCAGCGCTGCACGCCCGCCTCTTCCACGGCGCTGGCAAACGACTCGTTGAAGGCCGAATCGCCGGGCACGTACACCACCTGGTGCGCCAGTTCATGGAAGATCAGGCGCGCCAGTTCCGCATCGTTGTAATTGATAAAGGTCGACAGCAGGGGATCGTCGAACCAGCCCAGCGTGGAATACGCGGGCACGCCGCCCACCTGCACGTCGTAATGCTGGGCGCGCAATTCGTCGGCATACGCGAGCGCCTCTTCCTTGCTGTAGTAACCACGGTAATTCACGCAGCCAGCGATGGGGAAACACCATTGCAGCGGCTGCAACGACAGTTCCGGCGTGGCCACCACGTTCCACAGCACGAAGGGGCGCCGCAGGGAGGCGTAGTTCTTGTAGCTGCCATTGTCCGGTAAATCCAGCTCGCTGACGGCAAAGCGGCGAATCTGCTGCGCCTTGGCCAGGCGCACTTTCAGGCGCGGCTCGGTGGCCGGGTCGTCGAGCCAGTCACCGATGGGGCGCGCGCCCGACCACAAGGCATATTGCCCCTGCGCCGCCTGCGTGTAGTAGCGCAGCTGCGTGCAGCCGCTCAGCGGCAGGCACAGCATGCCGACAAGCAAGCGGGCCGGCCAGCGGGCCATGCTCAGCCAGCCTTTTCCACTTCGACCAGCGTATCGTAGAAGGTCGGCGCGCGGCCCATGTCCGTCAGGCGCTGGCTCGTCACTTCATTGGCGTTCTTGCCATCGCTGGCGAGTTTCTTCCACCACACGGACAAGCCCACCACCAGGCCGCGTCTCGCCTTGTCCGTCACCCTGGCCTTGGCAACAAAGCTGCCGCGGTCATTGAAGATGCGCACCATGTCGCCGGCCGCGATGCCGCGCGTGGCGCAATCGTCGGGATGGATGTCCAGATGCGGTTCGCCTTCGGCCGCGCGCAGGCTTTTCACGTTCACGAACGTGGAATTGAGGAAATTGCGTGCCGGCGGGGAAATCATGGCCAGCGGAAAACGGGCCGCCAGCGCAGGATTGCTGGCCAGCGATTCGTGCGGCGCGATATACGTCGGCAAGGGATCGAGTCCCGCCTGCGCCATGGCGCTGGAATAAAACTCGCACTTGCCCGATGGCGTGGGGAAACCGCCTTCGGCAAATGGCGCTTCGGCCATGGCCAGCTTTTGCCAGCCCGTGCGTTTCAGCGATTCCCAGTCGAAATGCACGGCGCGCGCATCCGTCGTGTCGAAGGCCTTGGCCGCCAGCGCATCGTCGCTTTCCTGGAAGCACGGATCATCAAAGCCCATGTGCTGCGCCAGCAAACGAAAAATTTCCGTATTCGCCTTCGCTTCGCCCAGCGGCGCCACGGCCGCGTTGTTCGCCATCATGTACAGGTGGCCGTAGGTGGAATGCGCATCGACGTGTTCCAGCTGCGTGGTGGCGGGCAACACGATGTCGGCGTAATCGACGGTATCGGTCTGGAAATGCTCAAGCACGACCGTAAACAAGTCTTCGCGGGCAAAACCCTGCGCCACTTTCGAGGAATCGGGCGCCACGGCCAGCGGGTTCGAGTTGTAGACGATCACGGCTTCGACTTGCGGGCCGAACTCGGGCGAGCTGGTTTTCAGCAGATCGTCGCCGATGGTGCTCATGTTGATGGTGCGCGGCGTGCCTTTCAGCAAGTCCGGGCGCTGCAGGGCCTTGCGGTTGACGGGGAAGGAACCCGAGCTCGACAGCTGCATGCCGCCGGCAGGGTGGCGCCAGGCGCCCGTCAGTGCGGGCAGGCAGGCAATATTGCGCACGGCCATGCCACCGCCATGCACGCGCTGCACGCCGTAGTTGGTGCGGATGGCGGCGCCGTCACCAGAGCGGCAAGCCTGGCCGTACAGGCGCGCCAGTTCCACCACTTCCGTGGCCGTGATGCCGCACACCTCGGCCACGCGCTCGGGTGGCCATTCCAGGGCCCGCTGTTTCAGTTCAGCATAGCCGATGGTGTACTGGGCGATATAGTCATGGTCGAGCAAATCTTCCGTGATCAGCACATGCATCAAGCCCAGCGCCAGGGCCGCATCGGTACCCGGCAGCAAGGCGATATGCTGGTGGCACTTTTCGGCCGTCAGCGAACGGTAGGGGTCGATGGCGATCAAGGTGGCGCCATTGCGCTTGGCTTCTTGCGCGCGCATCCAGAAATGCAGGTTCGAGGCGATCGGGTTGCCGCCCCAGATGATGATCAATTTCGCGTTCTGGAACTGCTCCATGTCCGTGCCGATGCTGGCGCCCACCGTGTAGCGGTAGCCGGTGGCGCCGGCCGAGGCGCAGATGGTGCGGTCCAGCAGGGACGCGCCGAGCTGGTTGAAGAAGCGCGAGGACATCGATTCGCCCTGCACCAGGCCCATGGTGCCGCAGTAGCTGTACGGCAGGATCGCCTGCGGATCGCGCGCGGCGATCGGTTTCAGACGGGCCGCGATGGTCTGCAATGCCTCTTCCCAGCTGATGCGCTCGAACTTGCCTTCGCCCTTCTTGCCCACGCGGCGCAGCGGATGCAGCAGCCGATCCGCATGGTAGGTGCGCTCCGTGAAGCGCGACACCTTCGTGCACAGCACGCCAGCCGTGGTCGGGTGGTCGGGATCGCCCTTGACGGCGGTGGCCACGCCATCGGTCACGGTGACCAGCAAGGCGCAGGTATCGGGGCAATCGAGCGGGCAGGCGGCGCGCACTTGGGTGGTGGTCATGGGGCAATCCAAAAACGTTGGGGGAAGGCGATACTGTAAACCATTCCGCGCGCTTGCTGTTGGCGCCGTGGCAAGCACGTCCGTGCGCTGGATTTACCCGGCAAACAAGGGCTACAATGCACTATTAGCCGCGTCTGTTTTCGATCAAACAAACGCGGTACGGCGCGCCATACATTGCTGCGTGCCAGCATCCACAGGAGAGTCCCATGAAACTAGTTGATCCGATCTTGGCGTTTCAATCCGAGCTGCAAGGTATTCGCCGCGACCTGCACGCGCATCCCGAGCTGTGCTACGAAGAACAGCGCACTTCGGACGTGGTCGCCGCCAAACTGACGGAATGGGGCATCCCCGTGGTACGCGGCCTGGGCCGCACTGGCGTGGTCGGCATCATCAAGAATGGCACGTCGACACGCGCCATCGGTTTGCGCGCCGACATGGATGCCTTGCCGATGCAGGAAATGAATACCTTCGAGCATGCTTCACGCCATCCGGGCAAGATGCACGCCTGCGGCCACGACGGCCACACGGCCATGCTGCTGGGCGCGGCCCATTACCTGGCGCAGCACCGCAACTTCGACGGCACCGTGTATCTCGTCTTCCAGCCAGCGGAAGAAGGCGGCGCCGGCGCGCGCGAAATGATAGCAGACGGCTTGTTTACGCGCTTCCCCATGGATGCCATCTACGGCATGCACAACTGGCCGGGCGCCGAAACGGGCACCTTGAGCGTGGTGGAAGGGCCCATGATGGCGTCCAGCAATGAATTCCACGTCACCGTCAAAGGCAAGGGCGCCCACGCGGCCCAGCCCCACAAGGGCATTGACCCCGTCATGGTCGCTGTGCAAATCGCGCAAAGCTGGCAAACCGTGATCACACGCAACAAGAGTCCGCTCGACACGGCCGTGCTGTCGATCACGCAAATCCACGCGGGCAGCGCCACCAATGTGATTCCCGATGACGCCAGCCTGGTCGGCACCGTGCGCACCTTCACCACGCCCGTGCTGGACTTGATCGAAGAGCGCATGCGCGACATCGCCGTGCACACGGCCGCCGCCTTTGGCGCGGAAGTGGACTTCCGCTTCAAGCGCAACTATCCGCCGCTGGTCAATCACGCGAAGGAAACGGCGTTTGCCGTCGAAGTCATGAAAAGCGTGGTCGGTGCGGACAAGGTCAACGCGAATGTCGAGCCGACCATGGGCGCGGAAGATTTTTCTTTCTTCCTGCAGGAAAAGGCCGGCTGCTACATCTTCATCGGCAATGGCGATGGCGAGCACCGCGATGGCGGCCACGGCCTGGGTCCGTGCGTCTTGCACAATGGCAGCTACGACTTCAACGACAATCTGCTGCCCATCGGCGCCAGTTTCTGGGTCAAGCTGGCCGAAGCGAGCCTGCCCATCGCTTGAATCAGCTCAGTTGATCCGGAACGGTGCCGAGGCGCTGGCCCGGATTCAACGCTTCCAGTGCCAGCAAGGCGGCCGCGTGATCGGCCGTCGGATGGCTGATGGCCAGGGTTTCATAGCGCTGCGTCACCAGTTGCGTCACCGGCAAGGTGACGTGGGCCGCTTCGGCCGCCGCGAGGATGTTGTGCATATCCTTGATCTGGCTTTTCACCTGGCCGCCGGCTACAAAATTGCGCTCCAGCATGCGCTCACCATGCACCTCCAAAATCTTGCTTTCGGCAAAACCGCCGCGGATCGCTGCCCGCACGGCGCTCGCATCGGCGCCGGCCGCCTGGGCCAGCAACAGCGCTTCGGCGACGATATTCAGGGTGGCTCCCACGATCAGCTGATTGCACAGCTTGGCCACCTGCCCGCTGCCGGCCGGCCCCACCAGCGTCGGGCGGCCCATTGCCGACAGAATCGTTTCAACCCGTGCGTAATCGCCGGCGCTGGCGCCAGCCATGATGGCCAGGCTACCCGCCTGCGCCCCGCCGACGCCCCCCGACACGGGTGCATCGATGAAGCCATGGCCTGCCGCATGTAAGGTGGCGTGAAATTGCCGGGCTTCTGCTTGCTTGGTGGAACTCATGTCGATCCAGATCGCGCCGGCTGCCAGGGCCGGTAACGCCTGTTGCAGCACTGTTGCCACGATGGGACCGGCTTCCAGCATCGAGATGACCACGTCCGCGCCCTTGACAGCCTCAGCCACGGAAACAAGCGGCTGCGCCCCTGCCGCACGCAGGACTTGGGCCTTGCTGTGCGTGCGATTCCAAATTGTGACAGAATATCCAGCGCGCAGCAGGCACCGAACCATCGGCCCTCCCATTAGGCCAATACCGAGAAATGCGATTTTTGTAGACAATGTCAATTCAACCTCTGAGATCAAACAGGTGGCGGGAGTAGTGTGCAAGACTAGGTAATCCTCGGGAAATTAGTGTGAATTTATGACGAACAGAACCGGATGCTATGCAAGGCGCTCGCCGCGACGCAGTGCAAGCACTGCTAGCAGTGAGCAACGCCGCAGAGCGCCGGTTATGGAAGTCAGAAATCACAATAATTTATTGTGGGGTTACTTGGGTGCCTGCGCAAACAAGACAAGCCTGACGGCCAATTTTACGATGAAAGTCTCTATGTCCTTCAAGAAGAATATCCTCAAATCCATCGCCGCCGTTGCCGCGCTGATGGCAGCCAATGCCGGCTTTGCCGCCGACGACAAACTGATCGACTCCGTCTATGGCGAGTATGCCAAGGGCGTGAAGGTACAAATGGTACGCGCCGGCGTAACCTCGAACTGGGATAAGGCCTGGTTCGTATCGAATGGCACACAGCTGAGCGGTTACTGGGATGCCAGCATAGGCGGCTGGGATGCCAAGAGCTATCAGAATGTCTCTGGCCAGCATCAAAAGCTGTGGGACCTGGGCTTTACCCCCGTGTTCCGTTTTGAAAACACGAACAAGCTGGGTTTTTATGCGGAAGCCGGCATCGGCGTGCACATGCTGTCGAAACTGTACAACAACGACGATGACCGCCTGTCGACCCACTTCCAGTTCGGCGACCATATCGGCGTTGGCTATATCTTCAATAACAAATGGGAAGTCGCTGCGAAGATCCAGCATTTCTCGAATGGCGGCTACAAGAAACCGAATAGCGGCGTCAATTACCTGAACGTCAAAGTCGCTTATCACTTTTAATGAAGGTGATACATGACAAAGGCAGCGCGTAGCGCTGCCTTTTTTTCGTCTGTTGCATTGGCAATTATTTTTACGTTGGCGGTATGGAGGGTCTGACCGTAGGTCGGCTTAGCGCACAGCGCGTAAGCCGACGCCACCACCGGTGCTAGATAAAACCACCAGACGAAAAAAAACCCCAACCGGATCACCGGAAGGGGTTTTTTCGAATAACAAGCCTGACGATAACCTACTTTCACACTGGTTGCAGCACTATCATCGGCGCAAAGTTGTTTCACGGTCCTGTTCGGGATGGGAAGGGGTGGGACCAACTTGCTATGGTCATCAGGCATAACTTGTACTGGCGTTTGTCTCCTGTAGAACGACAAAGCCTGAATCTGGAAGAAGCAAAGATTGGGGTAATGAATAGTAGTATCAACACACACGCAACGTTGTACCGTCTTATCCTCTGTACCTGCTAAGGTTATAGGGACAAGCCGTACGGGCAATTAGTACTGGTTAGCTTAATGCATTACTGCACTTCCACACCCAGCCTATCAACGTCCTGGTCTCGAACGACCCTTCAAAGAGCTCAAGGCTCTGGGAAATCTCATCTCAAGGCAAGTTTCCCGCTTAGATGCTTTCAGCGGTTATCTCTTCCGAACTTAGCTACCCGGCAATGCCACTGGCGTGACAACCGGTACACCAGAGGTTCGTCCACTCCGGTCCTCTCGTACTAGGAGCAGCCCCCTTCAAATTTCCAACGCCCACGGCAGATAGGGACCAAACTGTCTCACGACGTTTTAAACCCAGCTCACGTACCACTTTAAATGGCGAACAGCCATACCCTTGGGACCGGCTACAGCCCCAGGATGTGATGAGCCGACATCGAGGTGCCAAACTCCCCCGTCGATATGAACTCTTGGGAGGAATCAGCCTGTTATCCCCAGAGTACCTTTTATCCGTTGAGCGATGGCCCTTCCATACAGAACCACCGGATCACTATGTCCTACTTTCGTACCTGCTCGACTTGTCAGTCTCGCAGTTAAGCACGCTTATGCCATTGCACTATCAACACGATGTCCGACCGTATCTAGCGTACCTTCGAACTCCTCCGTTACACTTTAGGAGGAGACCGCCCCAGTCAAACTGCCTACCATGCACTGTCCCCGATCCGGATAACGGACCAAGGTTAGAACCTCAAACAAACCAGGGTGGTATTTCAAGGTTGGCTCCACGAGAACTAGCGTCCCCGCTTCAAAGCCTCCCACCTATCCTACACAGATTGGTTCAAAGTCCAATGCAAAGCTACAGTAAAGGTTCATGGGGTCTTTCCGTCTAGCCGCGGGTAGATTGCATCATCACAAACATTTCAACTTCGCTGAGTCTCGGGAGGAGACAGTGTGGCCATCGTTACGCCATTCGTGCAGGTCGGAACTTACCCGACAAGGAATTTCGCTACCTTAGGACCGTTATAGTTACGGCCGCCGTTTACTGGGACTTCAATCAAGAGCTTGCACCCCATCATTTAATCTTCCAGCACCGGGCAGGCGTCACACCCTATACGTCCACTTTCGTGTTTGCAGAGTGCTGTGTTTTTATTAAACAGTCGCAGCCACCAGTTTATTGCAACCCTTTCACCCTCATGGAGTAAACCAATCAAGCTACCGGGGCGTACCTTTTCCCGAAGTTACGGTACCAATTTGCCGAGTTCCTTCTCCCGAGTTCTCTCAAGCGCCTTAGAATACTCATCTCGCCCACCTGTGTCGGTTTGCGGTACGGTCTCGTATGACTGAAGCTTAGAGGCTTTTCTTGGAACCACTTCCGATTGCTTCGTGAACAAGTTCACTCGTCCCATCCCCTTGAATTCCGCGCCCGGATTTTCCTAAGCGCCTTCTATGAGACAGAAACTGACTATTCCAACAGTCAGACAACCTTCCGCGATCCGTCCCCCCATCGCATCATACGACGGTGCAGGAATATTAACCTGCTTCCCATCAGCTACGCATCTCTGCCTCGCCTTAGGGGCCGACTCACCCTGCTCCGATGAACGTTGAACAGGAAACCTTGGGCTTACGGCGTGGAGGCTTTTCACCCCCATTATCGCTACTCATGTCAGCATTCGCACTTCTGATACCTCCAGCATCCTTTACAAGACACCTTCGCAGGCTTACAGAACGCTCTCCTACCATATCTATTGCTAGATATCCGCAGCTTCGGTGACTGGCTTAGCCCCGTTACATCTTCCGCGCAGGACGACTCGATCAGTGAGCTATTACGCTTTCTTTAAATGATGGCTGCTTCTAAGCCAACATCCTGACTGTTTTAGCCTTCCCACTTCGTTTTCCACTTAGCCAATCTTTGGGACCTTAGCTGGCGGTCTGGGTTGTTTCCCTCTTGACGCCGGACGTTAGCACCCGACGTCTGTCTCCCAAGCTCGCACTCATCGGTATTCGGAGTTTGCAATGGTTTGGTAAGTCGCAATGACCCCCTAGCCATAACAGTGCTCTACCCCCGATGGTGATACTTGAGGCACTACCTAAATAGTTTTCGGAGAGAACCAGCTATTTCCAAGTTTGTTTAGCCTTTCACCCCTACCCACAGCTCATCCCCTAATTTTTCAACATTAGTGGGTTCGGACCTCCAGGGCGTGTTACCGCACCTTCATCCTGGCCATGAGTAGATCACTTGGTTTCGGGTCTACACCCAGCGACTGATCGCCCTATTCGGACTCGATTTCTCTACGGCTTCCCTATGCGGTTAACCTTGCCACTGAATGTAAGTCGCTGACCCATTATACAAAAGGTACGCAGTCACGGAACAAGTCCGCTCCTACTGTTTGTATGCACACGGTTTCAGGATCTATTTCACTCCCCTTCCGGGGTTCTTTTCGCCTTTCCCTCACGGTACTGGTTCACTATCGGTCGATTACGAGTATTTAGCCTTGGAGGATGGTCCCCCCATATTCAGACAGGATGTCACGTGTCCCGCCCTACTTGTCGTACGCTTAGTATCACCGGTCCGATTTCACATACGGGGCTATCACCCACTATGGCTCCTATTTCCAGAGGATTCTGTTATCGGTCCGACTATCACGTACAGGCTCTTCCCATTTCGCTCGCCGCTACTTTGGGAATCTCGGTTGATTTCTTTTCCTGCAGCTACTTAGATGTTTCAGTTCGCCGCGTTCGCCTTGCATACCTATGTATTCAGTATGCAATACCCTAAAAGGGTGGGTTGCCCCATTCGGAAATCTGCGGATCAAAGTGTGTTTGCTCACTCCCCGCAGCTTATCGCAAGCTACTACGTCCTTCATCGCCTGTAATCGCCAAGGCATCCACCATGTGCACTTATTCGCTTGTCCCTATAACGTTAGCCTCTCATCATTTGCATGAGGAAAGAGCGCTACAGGGATAAGAAAGTACAACGTTGTTGCTTGTTTGTTGATACATACAATCATTACCCATCGATTCGCTTTTTACGGCAAACCGATCAATAAATAATCTTTACTTCTTCCAGATTGTTAAAGAACGAAACAGCTTTGATCGCTAAAAGATCAAATCTAAACCGGGTCTGTTTGACTGGCTTACATTTGCACTTTCGAGTAAAACTTTGGTGGAGGATGACGGGATCGAACCGACGACCCCCTGCTTGCAAAGCAGGTGCTCTCCCAGCTGAGCTAATCCCCCTGAGATTTACTACTCGGTTTTTACTGGTAGGGCTGGTTGGACTCGAACCAACGACCCCCGCGTTATCAACACGGTGCTCTAACCAGCTGAGCTACAGCCCCAACGCGGAACTACTACGACTACTGTTTCTTCTCTTACTAACAGCCGATAAGTGTGAACATTTGATGCGTGAATCATTTCTGATTCGTGCAAACTCTAGAAAGGAGGTGATCCAGCCGCACCTTCCGATACGGCTACCTTGTTACGACTTCACCCCAGTCACGAATCCTACCGTGGTAAGCGCCCTCCTTACGGTTAAGCTACCTACTTCTGGTAAAACCCGCTCCCATGGTGTGACGGGCGGTGTGTACAAGACCCGGGAACGTATTCACCGCGACATGCTGATCCGCGATTACTAGCGATTCCAACTTCATGCAGTCGAGTTGCAGACTACAATCCGGACTACGATACACTTTCTGCGATTAGCTCCCCCTCGCGGGTTGGCGGCGCTCTGTATGTACCATTGTATGACGTGTGAAGCCCTACCCATAAGGGCCATGAGGACTTGACGTCATCCCCACCTTCCTCCGGTTTGTCACCGGCAGTCTCATTAGAGTGCCCTTTCGTAGCAACTAATGACAAGGGTTGCGCTCGTTGCGGGACTTAACCCAACATCTCACGACACGAGCTGACGACAGCCATGCAGCACCTGTGTACTGGTTCTCTTTCGAGCACTCCCCAATCTCTCGGGGATTCCAGCCATGTCAAGGGTAGGTAAGGTTTTTCGCGTTGCATCGAATTAATCCACATCATCCACCGCTTGTGCGGGTCCCCGTCAATTCCTTTGAGTTTTAATCTTGCGACCGTACTCCCCAGGCGGTCTACTTCACGCGTTAGCTGCGTTACCAAGTCAATTAAGACCCGACAACTAGTAGACATCGTTTAGGGCGTGGACTACCAGGGTATCTAATCCTGTTTGCTCCCCACGCTTTCGTGCATGAGCGTCAATCTTGACCCAGGGGGCTGCCTTCGCCATCGGTGTTCCTCCACATATCTACGCATTTCACTGCTACACGTGGAATTCTACCCCCCTCTGCCAGATTCTAGCCTTGCAGTCTCCAATGCAATTCCCAGGTTGAGCCCGGGGATTTCACATCAGACTTACAAAACCGCCTGCGCACGCTTTACGCCCAGTAATTCCGATTAACGCTTGCACCCTACGTATTACCGCGGCTGCTGGCACGTAGTTAGCCGGTGCTTATTCTTCAGGTACCGTCATTAGCAAAAGATATTAGCTTTCACCGTTTCTTCCCTGACAAAAGAGCTTTACAACCCGAAGGCCTTCTTCACTCACGCGGCATTGCTGGATCAGGCTTTCGCCCATTGTCCAAAATTCCCCACTGCTGCCTCCCGTAGGAGTCTGGACCGTGTCTCAGTTCCAGTGTGGCTGGTCGTCCTCTCAGACCAGCTACTGATCGATGCCTTGGTAGGCTTTTACCCTACCAACTAGCTAATCAGATATCGGCCGCTCCACGAGCATGAGGTCTTGCGATCCCCCACTTTCATCCTTAGATCGTATGCGGTATTAGCGTAACTTTCGCTACGTTATCCCCCACTCTAGGGTACGTTCCGATATATTACTCACCCGTTCGCCACTCGCCACCAGAGCAAGCTCCGTGCTGCCGTTCGACTTGCATGTGTAAGGCATGCCGCCAGCGTTCAATCTGAGCCAGGATCAAACTCTTCAGTTTAATCTCTGTTACTTTGCCATTTTATTGGCACCGTCTTGCGACGGGTCGCTCACTCAAAAAACTGACAGGCTACTTCCGAAGAAGTATCCTATTTCATTATTTCTTGTGAACATTTGATATTTTAAGTTAGACGCCAATCCGAAGATTGACGCTGCACTTGCATCAAATGCCCACACTTATCGACTGTTAATTGTTAAAGAACTGTATTCGGTGCTACTTTCGCGCTATCGACAAAGCGTTGTGTTTGTCAGCTGCGAAGAAGGAAGAGTATGAAGCATTTCGCTAAATCCGTCAACTCCTTCTTTACTACTCATCGCCGTTTCCGGTGATCCTCAACTGCCGCAGTGACTGCGTCTCATTGGGGAGGCGAACTATAGCAAAGCCGCCCATGGGCGGCAAGCTTTATTTGAGTAATTCGGCAACCGCCATGCCGACATCGGTCGTACTGGCGCTGCCGCCCATGTCCGGTGTGCGCGGACCATGCTCGAGCACCTGCTCGATGGCGCGCACAATCGCGTCATGCGCCGCCGTGTAATTGGCATCACCATTACCGAGGAAGTCCAGCATCATGGCGCCCGACCAGATCATGCCGATCGGGTTGGCGATATTCTGGCCATAGATATCGGGTGCGGAACCGTGTACCGGTTCGAAGACGGAAGGAAAAGTCCGCTCCGGATTGATATTGGCCGATGGGGCAATGGCAATCGTTCCCGTGCAGGCGGGCCCCAGGTCCGACAGGATATCGCCAAACAGATTTGAAGCGACCACCACATCGAAGCGCTCGGGGCTCAATACAAAGCGGGCCGCCAGGATATCGATATGGTATTTATCCCAGCGGACATCGGGAAAGCTCGGGCCCATCGCTTCCACCCGCTCATCCCAATATGGCATGCTGATGGCAATGCCATTCGACTTGGTCGCCGATGTCAGGTGTTTTTTAGGCCGGCTTTGCGCCAGTTCAAACGCATACTTCAGGATACGGTCGACGCCCTTGCGGGTAAACACGGATTCCTGCAGCACCGTTTCGCGCTCCGTCCCCTCGAACATGCGCCCGCCCACGGATGAATACTCTCCTTCCGTATTTTCACGCACCACATAAAAATCGATATCGCCAGGCTTTTTATGCGCCAGCGGGCACGGCACGCCCGGCATCAGGCGCACAGGCCGCAAGTTGACGTATTCGTCGAACTCGCGCCGGAATTTCAATAACGAACCCCACAGCGAGATATGGTCGGGCACCTTGTCCGGCCAGCCCACGGCGCCAAAATAGATGGCGTCGAAATCCTTGAGCTGGGCGAACCAGTCCGAGGGCATCATTTGCCCATGCTCCAGGTAATAATCGCAATTGGCCCAAGCCATTGTCGTGAACTGCAAGTCGATATTGAAGCGGCGGGCGGCCGCCTCAATGACACGCAAGCCCTCCGGCATGACTTCATTGCCGATGCCGTCACCGGCAATGACGGCGATTTTATGTGTGCACATGGGAAACCCTGTTGGAAATAGGCGATGGAAGCCCGTATTTACATCGGCTGCGCCACGTCCGGGTACAGACGCGCCAGTACATCGGCAGTGATCGCCGCGATGATGGGCTGCACACGCTCGGCCGCCAGTTCAGTTGATTTCTCGCGGCGCACCTCTTTCCACAACTCGGCCAATGCGCCCTCATGGCGCGCCACCGCCTGCTCGACTTCATCTTGCCAGAAGGCCGGCGCTTCGCTTTCAACGAAATTGCCGCGGCCACGGCCAAAGTGCGCCACCGCCAAGTAACGGAGCACGCCCGCCACCACCAGGGTGCGCAGGAAAGCATCGGTAAATTGCATCGTGGGCTCATTGCGGTCCGTGCCGGAATTAAAGCCCCAGGCTGCGCCTGCAAACGTCAGCGCACCGACCACGCCGCCAAGCAAAGCGCCAGTGCCCAAGGTCAGGCCGCCGGAAATCAGGTCGGCCGACAGGCCCGTCGCCGCACCGGAAATCATGGCACCCAATAGCCCCGCTTGCGCCTTGTCGATAGGCGCGCGCACGGCAAAGTTCTCCCGTATCCGGCTATTGATCTTATGCGCATCGGTCGGGTCGAGTTTGTGCAATATCAAAAGCTCACGCGTGGTGGTACCGCTATGCGTATTGAGTCGCGCCACCAGGCTGGCCATGGCCTTTTCCTGGCGTTGCTGCTCTGCATTCTTGCCGATACCCACCACCTGCAAGGCCGATTTCAACAAGCCCCTGGACGCCGGATCAATGGCTTCGCGATCCTGTCCGGCAACAGCCAACTGCGTGGCCAGCAGGTGCATGGCCTGCCGGAAACGCGCCGTATTCTGCCCTTGCCAGGCAGCAAACAGACGCGTATAACCGCCTTGCTGCGACTGCGGCAACAATTTACCCACGGCTTCGTAAAACACGCGCTCATGAACCCAGCAGCGGGCAAAGGCATCGAGCGCCAGGACGTCGCGCACGATCGGATACTGCTGCAGGTGCTCGCGCCAGCGTGCCTGCTCGCCGTGCTCCTCATTGCCAGGACGCGGCGGCCCCATCTGGTTGAGCAAGACCACCACGGGCTTATCCAGCCAGGCAAGGATTTTCATTTCCGCCGGCAAGTAGCCCGCATCCTTTGGGTGTTCAGAGGAGTTGACCAGGTACAGCACCACATCGGCGGAGTCCTTGGCCGTGCGCAGCGCTTGCTGGCTGAGCCAGAACGGACGGTCGCGGTAACGGTCCAGCACTTCGCGCAGGAACCAGCCGATGGGATTACCCGACTGCCCCAGACGCTTGAGCAGGCGCACGGAATCGCCAAAGCCTGGCGTATCCCACAATTGCAAGGCATCGCCCTGCGGCGTGGCCAGCAAGGTATGCGATTCGGCAAACACCGTCACGTGAGCGGCATCGCGCACTTCGCCGATGTCCACGCCGACCAAAGTGCGCGCCAGGGTAGTCTTGCCATTATTCGTGTGCGAAATCAGCGCAAACTGAATCTGCACCGCATCCTCCTGCACATCTTTATTCACATTCACACTCATGCTGCTGCCGATACTTTCAGCCCGACACCGGCATCGAGCGGGCGCAAGGCAGGGTTGAGCAAATTGACCACGGTGGCCGTGGTTTTGTGGAACTGGCAGAACTGTTGCCACAAGGCGATTCGTTCCGCCAGGCGCGCGCCGTTATCCACCTGTTCGCCCGCGCGCTCCAGGTAGCTGGACTCGTCGATCAGCACGGCGATGCCGCGTGCCGACGATTGCGCCAGGTAATCGAGAAAGGCGCCGTGATTTTCCTTCTCCGGCGTCGCCGTCAGATTGAACAGCACGGCCGTGATATTGACTTGCGGATCATTCAAGTCCGTGTCGCGCAAGACGTCCTGCGGTTCTTCGCCATACGACGTCGATGGACGCAGCATCATGCGGCCTTGCTCGCCGAACAGCATGATGGACAGCTGGCCCAATCCCATGTGGCGTGCTTCATCAACAGTAAAGCTGTATGGCAAGACGCGCAGCATGCCGCCCGTGGCCACGCCGATGCTTTCATTGAGCTTGCGGAAATACGGTTGATCTAGATCCAGCGGAAAGTTCCTGGCCAGGCGTGCGGCGCGCCAGTTGTTGACGAGGGCCAGGATCAGGCGGGGAACGACGACCAGCAGGAAAATCGTTGCCGCATACAAATGCACCCAGCGCGCGCCGCCTTCGACGGTCGTCGTTTGCGGGAAGCGCAGCGCTTCGATTTCCGCCAGCGAAAAGCCTTGCAAATGAAACAGAGCAATAGCCGGCGCAAACAAGGTCGAAAGCAGGCTGTGCACTTGGCCGGCATTCAAAAAGGTGCTTTCCCAGCCGGCTGCGTATTGCGACAGGAAACCGCGCGCATACAGGGAGGCAACGGCGCCGATGGCAAACATGGCGGCGCTCAGGTGAATGGTACGACTGAGGCGCGCGGCCGTCAGTTTGGCACTCAAGTGCGCCCATTCCCCCATGAAACTGAGCAAGCCCGAGGACAAGGCGTGCGGCAACTTGCGCGGCAACGCCAGGCGGCCCACGCTCAGGTGGCGCACCAGTCCCGCCTTCGGCCAGCCCAGGGAACGCGAAGGGATGCATAGCCAGATCAGCAAGCCCAGGTAGACCAGCACATTCCAGGCGATGATCAGCAGCAAGGGCGCCGACAGCAAGTCGACACGATGGGGATCTGTGATGCGGTCCAGCCCGGCGCCCAGCAGCAAAGCCAGCAGGGGCAGGGCCAGCGCCAGGGTTTTCATGCCATTGCGGCGTTTCGCGAAAGCGGCGAAGGCGGGCGTGCGCTCGGTGATGCGCTTGAGGATCAGTTCCGAGCGCTGCTGCAGGAAATCGTCACCTGTCACTTCGGCCTGCTTGCCCGAAGCTTGCCACTGCGCAAGCTCACGCGCGCTGCGGCTGGCATACATGCGGTCATCCTCACTGAGGACTTCTTTTTTCTGGTCGGCCGTCTCGATAGCACGGACCAATACCACTTCTCTCGCAATCTGCTCGTTCATGGTGCTCCTGTTTTTGTATGAAACGACAACTACACAGGCAGATTGTGACGTACTTTTGTGTTTCAGGCCAACGCGTCCTCGGCCCGGAGCAGCTTATGCAGCAGATATATCAGGAAAGAAGCGATCCAGGCAGACCACAAGGTGTGTGTAAAAAATTGCGTACCTTGCAACTGTTGCTGCCAGCCTGCGACCAAACCGCACAGCAATATGACTCCGACGAGCAGAAACGCCGTGCGCGGCCGTCCGGGCAGGCAGAACAATGGCAAGGCCAGCATCCACCAGGCAGTATTCGCCTGTGTAGCGGGCAGGCAGACCATGGCAGATGCGCTGGCCGGTAATGTTTCCAGCAGGCGCGTGTACGGCGCCATTCCGCCGTAGCGCAACAAATCCGTGGGGCAAGGCACATCACTGAATGAGGATAGCAAATAAATACTTAATGGCACCAGGACAGCCGACAGCGCCACGACATGCAAGGCGCTGCGGCGTGAGGCCGGCCAGGCCAGTGGACGCTGCGTGTCCCAGACCGCCAGAGCAATCGCAGCTGCGGCCAGCAAGGTCATGCAGAACTGGAAACCGCGCGTCCACGCACTGCCAGCGCCGACAAATTGCCCGCGCATTCCGTCGAACATACTGTCGGCGATCATGAGGTCGAGGTTGCTGTAATTGCCGATCCAAATTATCAGCATGGCCGACAGCATCAAGGCGCTATCGATGCCTTTGGGAGTTTTGACGAGTTTAAGCTTGGCCAACATGGGTGCACACACTACTTGATGAGAATGGAAGTCATCGTACAGTGTCAATATGAAGAGAACATGACGATGCCCGCCGTGCACAACATGTGGTGAAAATGACAAAGGCAGACGTAGGTCGGCTTAGCGCGCAGCGCGTAAGCCGACACCATCCACGGCATATCAAACCACCAGACGAAAAAAAACCCGCCAATTACTTGACGGGTTTTTCTCTACTGCGAATAACAAGCCTGACGATAACCTACTTTCACACTGGTTGCAGCACTATCATCGGCGCAAAGTTGTTTCACGGTCCTGTTCGGGATGGGAAGGGGTGGGACCAACTTGCTATGGTCATCAGGCATAACTTGTACTGGCATTTGTCTCCAATTGGACGACAAAGCCTGAATCTGGAAGAAGCAAAGATTGGGGTAATGACTGGTAGTATCAACACACACGCAACGTTGTACCGTCTTATCCTCTGTACCTGCTAAGGTTATAGGGACAAGCCGTACGGGCAATTAGTACTGGTTAGCTTAATGCATTACTGCACTTCCACACCCAGCCTATCAACGTCCTGGTCTCGAACGACCCTTCAAAGAGCTCAAGGCTCTGGGAAATCTCATCTCAAGGCAAGTTTCCCGCTTAGATGCTTTCAGCGGTTATCTCTTCCGAACTTAGCTACCCGGCAATGCCACTGGCGTGACAACCGGTACACCAGAGGTTCGTCCACTCCGGTCCTCTCGTACTAGGAGCAGCCCCCTTCAAATTTCCAACGCCCACGGCAGATAGGGACCAAACTGTCTCACGACGTTTTAAACCCAGCTCACGTACCACTTTAAATGGCGAACAGCCATACCCTTGGGACCGGCTACAGCCCCAGGATGTGATGAGCCGACATCGAGGTGCCAAACTCCCCCGTCGATATGAACTCTTGGGAGGAATCAGCCTGTTATCCCCAGAGTACCTTTTATCCGTTGAGCGATGGCCCTTCCATACAGAACCACCGGATCACTATGTCCTACTTTCGTACCTGCTCGACTTGTCAGTCTCGCAGTTAAGCACGCTTATGCCATTGCACTATCAACACGATGTCCGACCGTATCTAGCGTACCTTCGAACTCCTCCGTTACACTTTAGGAGGAGACCGCCCCAGTCAAACTGCCTACCATGCACTGTCCCCGATCCGGATAACGGACCAAGGTTAGAACCTCAAACAAACCAGGGTGGTATTTCAAGGTTGGCTCCACGAGAACTAGCGTCCCCGCTTCAAAGCCTCCCACCTATCCTACACAGATTGGTTCAAAGTCCAATGCAAAGCTACAGTAAAGGTTCATGGGGTCTTTCCGTCTAGCCGCGGGTAGATTGCATCATCACAAACATTTCAACTTCGCTGAGTCTCGGGAGGAGACAGTGTGGCCATCGTTACGCCATTCGTGCAGGTCGGAACTTACCCGACAAGGAATTTCGCTACCTTAGGACCGTTATAGTTACGGCCGCCGTTTACTGGGACTTCAATCAAGAGCTTGCACCCCATCATTTAATCTTCCAGCACCGGGCAGGCGTCACACCCTATACGTCCACTTTCGTGTTTGCAGAGTGCTGTGTTTTTATTAAACAGTCGCAGCCACCAGTTTATTGCAACCCTTTCACCCTCATGGAGTAAACCATTCAAGCTACCGGGGCGTACCTTTTCCCGAAGTTACGGTACCAATTTGCCGAGTTCCTTCTCCCGAGTTCTCTCAAGCGCCTTAGAATACTCATCTCGCCCACCTGTGTCGGTTTGCGGTACGGTCTCGTATGACTGAAGCTTAGAGGCTTTTCTTGGAACCACTTCCGATTGCTTCGTGCACAAGTGCACTCGTCTCAACCCCTTGAATTCCGCACCCGGATTTGCCTAAGTGCCTTCTATGAGCCAAAAACCAACTATTCCAACAGTTGGACAACCTTCCGCGATCCGTCCCCCCATCGCATCATACGACGGTGCAGGAATATTAACCTGCTTCCCATCAGCTACGCATCTCTGCCTCGCCTTAGGGGCCGACTCACCCTGCTCCGATGAACGTTGAACAGGAAACCTTGGGCTTACGGCGTGGAGGCTTTTCACCCCCATTATCGCTACTCATGTCAGCATTCGCACTTCTGATACCTCCAGCATCCTTTACAAGACACCTTCGCAGGCTTACAGAACGCTCTCCTACCATATCTATTGCTAGATATCCGCAGCTTCGGTGACTGGCTTAGCCCCGTTACATCTTCCGCGCAGGACGACTCGATCAGTGAGCTATTACGCTTTCTTTAAATGATGGCTGCTTCTAAGCCAACATCCTGACTGTTTTAGCCTTCCCACTTCGTTTTCCACTTAGCCAATCTTTGGGACCTTAGCTGGCGGTCTGGGTTGTTTCCCTCTTGACGCCGGACGTTAGCACCCGACGTCTGTCTCCCAAGCTCGCACTCATCGGTATTCGGAGTTTGCAATGGTTTGGTAAGTCGCAATGACCCCCTAGCCATAACAGTGCTCTACCCCCGATGGTGATACTTGAGGCACTACCTAAATAGTTTTCGGAGAGAACCAGCTATTTCCAAGTTTGTTTAGCCTTTCACCCCTACCCACAGCTCATCCCCTAATTTTTCAACATTAGTGGGTTCGGACCTCCAGGGCGTGTTACCGCACCTTCATCCTGGCCATGAGTAGATCACTTGGTTTCGGGTCTACACCCAGCGACTGATCGCCCTATTCGGACTCGATTTCTCTACGGCTTCCCTATTCGGTTAACCTTGCCACTGAATGTAAGTCGCTGACCCATTATACAAAAGGTACGCAGTCACGGAACAAGTCCGCTCCTACTGTTTGTATGCACACGGTTTCAGGATCTATTTCACTCCCCTTCCGGGGTTCTTTTCGCCTTTCCCTCACGGTACTGGTTCACTATCGGTCGATTACGAGTATTTAGCCTTGGAGGATGGTCCCCCCATATTCAGACAGGATGTCACGTGTCCCGCCCTACTTGTCGTACGCTTAGTATCACCGGTCCGATTTCACATACGGGGCTATCACCCACTATGGCTCCTATTTCCAGAGGATTCTGTTATCGGTCCGACTATCACGTACAGGCTCTTCCCATTTCGCTCGCCGCTACTTTGGGAATCTCGGTTGATTTCTTTTCCTGCAGCTACTTAGATGTTTCAGTTCGCCGCGTTCGCCTTGCATACCTATGTATTCAGTATGCAATACCCTAAAAGGGTGGGTTGCCCCATTCGGAAATCTGCGGATCAAAGTGTGTTTGCTCACTCCCCGCAGCTTATCGCAAGCTACTACGTCCTTCATCGCCTGTAATCGCCAAGGCATCCACCATGTGCACTTATTCGCTTGTCCCTATAACGTTAGCCTCTCATCATTTGCATGAGGAAAGAGCGCTACAGGGATAAGAAAGTACAACGTTGTTGCTTGTTTGTTGATACATACAATCATTACCCATCGATTCGCTTTTTACGGCAAACCGATCAATAAATAATCTTTACTTCTTCCAGATTGTTAAAGAACGAAACAGCTTTGATCGCTAAAAGATCAAATCTAAACCGGGTCTGTTTGACTGGCTTACATTTGCACTTTCGAGTAAAACTTTGGTGGAGGATGACGGGATCGAACCGACGACCCCCTGCTTGCAAAGCAGGTGCTCTCCCAGCTGAGCTAATCCCCCTGAGATTTACTACTCGGTTTTTACTGGTAGGGCTGGTTGGACTCGAACCAACGACCCCCGCGTTATCAACACGGTGCTCTAACCAGCTGAGCTACAGCCCCAACGCGGAACTACTACGACTACTGTTTCTTCTCTTACTAACAGCCGATAAGTGTGAACATTTGATGCGTGAATCATTTCTGATTCGTGCAAACTCTAGAAAGGAGGTGATCCAGCCGCACCTTCCGATACGGCTACCTTGTTACGACTTCACCCCAGTCACGAATCCTACCGTGGTAAGCGCCCTCCTTACGGTTAAGCTACCTACTTCTGGTAAAACCCGCTCCCATGGTGTGACGGGCGGTGTGTACAAGACCCGGGAACGTATTCACCGCGACATGCTGATCCGCGATTACTAGCGATTCCAACTTCATGCAGTCGAGTTGCAGACTACAATCCGGACTACGATACACTTTCTGCGATTAGCTCCCCCTCGCGGGTTGGCGGCGCTCTGTATGTACCATTGTATGACGTGTGAAGCCCTACCCATAAGGGCCATGAGGACTTGACGTCATCCCCACCTTCCTCCGGTTTGTCACCGGCAGTCTCATTAGAGTGCCCTTTCGTAGCAACTAATGACAAGGGTTGCGCTCGTTGCGGGACTTAACCCAACATCTCACGACACGAGCTGACGACAGCCATGCAGCACCTGTGTACTGGTTCTCTTTCGAGCACTCCCCAATCTCTCGGGGATTCCAGCCATGTCAAGGGTAGGTAAGGTTTTTCGCGTTGCATCGAATTAATCCACATCATCCACCGCTTGTGCGGGTCCCCGTCAATTCCTTTGAGTTTTAATCTTGCGACCGTACTCCCCAGGCGGTCTACTTCACGCGTTAGCTGCGTTACCAAGTCAATTAAGACCCGACAACTAGTAGACATCGTTTAGGGCGTGGACTACCAGGGTATCTAATCCTGTTTGCTCCCCACGCTTTCGTGCATGAGCGTCAATCTTGACCCAGGGGGCTGCCTTCGCCATCGGTGTTCCTCCACATATCTACGCATTTCACTGCTACACGTGGAATTCTACCCCCCTCTGCCAGATTCTAGCCTTGCAGTCTCCAATGCAATTCCCAGGTTGAGCCCGGGGATTTCACATCAGACTTACAAAACCGCCTGCGCACGCTTTACGCCCAGTAATTCCGATTAACGCTTGCACCCTACGTATTACCGCGGCTGCTGGCACGTAGTTAGCCGGTGCTTATTCTTCAGGTACCGTCATTAGCAAGAGATATTAGCTCTCACCGTTTCTTCCCTGACAAAAGAGCTTTACAACCCGAAGGCCTTCTTCACTCACGCGGCATTGCTGGATCAGGCTTTCGCCCATTGTCCAAAATTCCCCACTGCTGCCTCCCGTAGGAGTCTGGACCGTGTCTCAGTTCCAGTGTGGCTGGTCGTCCTCTCAGACCAGCTACTGATCGATGCCTTGGTAGGCTTTTACCCTACCAACTAGCTAATCAGATATCGGCCGCTCCACGAGCATGAGGTCTTGCGATCCCCCACTTTCATCCTTAGATCGTATGCGGTATTAGCGTAACTTTCGCTACGTTATCCCCCACTCTAGGGTACGTTCCGATATATTACTCACCCGTTCGCCACTCGCCACCAGAGCAAGCTCCGTGCTGCCGTTCGACTTGCATGTGTAAGGCATGCCGCCAGCGTTCAATCTGAGCCAGGATCAAACTCTTCAGTTTAATCTCTGTTACTTTGCCGTTTTACCGGCATGGTCGAACTATTTAACTAGTTCAAACCCCTCGCATTGCGAGGTGTTTGCTCACTCAAAAAACTGACAGGCTACTTCCGAAGAAGTATCCTATTTCATTATTTCTTGTGAACATTTGATATTTTAAGTTAGACGCCAATCCGAAGATTGACGCTGCACTTACATCAAATGCCCACACTTATCGACTGTTAATTGTTAAAGAACTGTATTCGGTGCTGCTTATTTACTACTCTCGCGCTATCGACAAAGCGTTGTGTTTGTCAGCTGCGAAGAAGGAAGAGTATGAAGCATTTCGCTAAATCCGTCAACTCCTTCTTTTCTCTCGTCTCACTCGGCATTTGCATGCGTCGTTCAGCGAGGGGGCGAATTATAGCCAAGGTGCCGCGGCTCCGCAAGAGCCATTTATGGCAACACGAATGACTTCACCAGGGTCAGCTCCCCGGCGGCCCGCATCGGCACCTGGAAGCTCTGCAGCTTTTCACGCGGCGTGCCTTCGTTGGTGATGACCGATATGCGGGCGACGGTCAGCATGGCGGTATTCTCGCCGCTGCCGTAGTAATTGACGTAGACGTGATAATTGCCCTTCAGGGGCGCCGCGCTGGAAAAGATCTCCGGGCCATAACCGGTGGTTACGTCCACATCCAGCGCGCCGCCATCTTTCAAGACGCGATTGCCGTACCAGGCGTGGCCACCGTCCGGCGTGACCACGTGCATATCGAGGTCGGTGCCGGCGCTGTCCCACGACAGCACGACGCGCAAGCGCGCCTGGGTCTTGCCCTGGTAGCTGTCGACGAACTGGGTCCGCGCGCGGCTCCTGCCATCGGGCGAGCGCACTTCCACGCTGTTCGAGCCGCTGCCGAAGCCATAGGGACGGCTGTAGCTGCCATCCTCACCCACTTCCATCGGCATCGCCACGCCATTGACCACCAACGTAGCGGGCTTGCCCTTGACGGCGCCGGCGATGCGCCCCCGTATCTGCGCCGTTTCGGCCTGGCCCGGCTGCAGGTTGACCGACGCGGCGGGGTAGTTGACCGCTTGCGTGTATTCCTCGCTAGCGCCGGCCGAATTGCGCCAGCCACTCTTGGGGGCGTCGATGGTGACCTGGGCCTGCGCCCAGAGTGGCAATAGCATCAGGGGAATCGCGCAACGGATATAAAAACTCACAGGGCCTCCAGGTTAAGGTCGACGAGCCGGCGGGCCAGCCGCTCGACATATTCTTCGTCCTGGCCGCGCGGATGGTTGCGCAGGCCAAGATGCAGGTATTCATGGGCCAGGGTGATGCGGTCTTCGCGCGTGGCCAGCGGCCGCATGTAGATGCGGTTGCGCGACTGCTCCGAATACGGCGCGCCGCTCTGCAAGGCGCAGACCAGCGGCGCTTGCGGCGGCGCCTCGTAGCCGGCCTCGCGCAGCAGCACGCGCTGCCAGCGCGGCACGGAGCGCGCCAGCCACTCCTCGTTCTGCGCCAGACGCCGGCAACGCGCGCCCGTATTGCCAAAGGTGCTCAGCGCACCCCCAGGATAGGCCGTCGCCAGCAATTCATCATAGTGCTTGCCTTGTTTCGCCTGGCGCACCGCCTCGCTCCACGCCATGGTCCCTTCGGACGCCTGGTTGCTGTGATAGCGCACGGTGACGCCATCGATGATCAATTGGTCGGTCCAGCGCGCAATGGCCAGCGCCGCCGGCGTGGCCGGGCTGGGACTGACGCGCTGGGTCGCGCTGCTGTCGGCAATCTGCTGGCAGCCGGCCACCGTCACCGCGTTCTGCTGCAGATACGTGCGCGCGGCGATTGCCAGCGCCTTGGCCGCTTCCGGCTCGCCAGTACTCGCTTCGCGATCGAGCACGCGCGCCACATACTCATTGACGCCGAAGCGGCCGCGCAGTTGCGGGCGGCCGCCCTTCTCTTGTAGCAGCATCAGTTCACCGCTGCTGCGCAAGGCCAGGTTCTGGCCATTGTCGAACTGCACATGGTAGCGGCCATTCAGCGGCCCAACCGCAGCCACGCCACGCTCGCCGCGCACGGCGCGAATCGGATAGCGCTTGAAGTAATCGACCACCACACAGCCGCCATCGTCGGCCGCGCCCACTTTCGGCAAGCTGGCGGCCAGCCTGGGCGCCCACTGTTCAAAGACATTGCTGCTGCCGCCCGCGCCGCCAAACCAGATCGGCGTGCCGTCGGCCAGCCAGCCGGCCGCGCCGCCGATGCGTTCGTCCGCCCGGCGCTGCTCGTGCCAGGAATACGTTTTGACGCGCAGTTGGCTACCGAACCAGCGGGCAGTGCCGGCGCCGCGTCCATCAAGCACCACGCGCAGCAGCGCCGCTTCCGCGTCCACGCGGCTGGCGGCCGGGATGCTGTCGAGCGCGCGCAGCAGGCTGTCCAGGCGCACCATGCGATTTGGTGCCAGCTGCGCGGGATCCGACAGCCAGGCAAAGTCCCCTGCCGGCGCACTACCCAGGCGGCCCGTCCAGTACTGCCGCCATGACGCTGGCGCGATCATCAGGCGCTTGGGCGAGAAAAATGGGCCGCACGATTGCGCCAGCGCCGCGTCGTGGCCGATGCTCTGGCCCGCATCGCAGCAATACACTTCTTCCGGATCACGGCCGCCGCAGCGGTAGTCCGGCATCGCCACCTTGTTATCACTCGCATACACATATACGAACAGCTTCCACAGGCTGGCCAGCGGCACTTGCCGCGCGCCGTCAAACGGCGGCGAGAGTGGCAGCGTGGCGCCGCCCTGGCGCAGCTGCCGCACTTCGATTTTGCCGTCACGCCACCAGGCCACATCCAAGGAGGCCGAAAAAGCGGGCGTCGCCAGCAGCGTGGCAAGCATCAAGGCCGGACGTACAAAGCCCATCACTCGACCTTCAACGCGCGCGTGGTCTTGCCGCCGCCTTCGAAGGCTTTCTGCTCCGGCTGATACATGCGGTAAAAGCGCGCTGGCGGCAGCACGTAACTGCCCTTCTGCGCAAAGCGAATCAAATGACGCACCGTCACCTCGCCGGCCAAAGGCTCGACCGGCACGGCGTAGCCGTCGCGGCGCTCGGTGTGGCGCGCGCGTTCCAGCGCCGCCGGCTTGTCGCCCGCCATGACCATGCCCCAGGTGGTCGATTCGACCATGGCGCCCGGCGGCAGCGCCACTTCCAGCAAGCCAAAACGGTGCTTCGCGCCCGGCGCCGCTTTCAAGGTAATTTCATCGAGGTAGAGCGCGTCCGTGCTGAGCGCCTCGCCCGGCTTGACCAGCTCCGTCGTGTAACCGCCCTTGCCCGCCTTCATGCGCAGGATGCGCCGTTCGACGGCAACCGGCAAGGTTGGCGCTTCGGCCGCGTGGCTATCGTACTGCAGCACGGCCACCGTGCCGGCCGGCGCCGCGGTCGATGCGGCGAGACGCAATTTATCGGGAATACTCTTGGTATCGCTCCAGCGCCAGACCGGCTGGCCGCTGCGGCTGTCGCGTTTTTGCCAGGCGCCGTCCAGCGTAACGACCGGCCCCTTGCCGAACGATGCACCGCCCAGCTTCTTTTGCACCCACATCAAGGTCATCGCGCGGTCCAGGGTCGGCATCTCGGCGCGCACGCTGGCCAGCACCACCTCGGCCTGGGTAGCCGGCACTTCACCGGCCAGCATCAGCAAGGCCTGCGCCACCGGCGCTTTCGATACACTCAACACCTGCCATGAGCTGGCCACTTGCAGCTGCAGCGAATGCGGCAGGGCGATGCCGTTCTGGGCGGCCACCAGCGCCACCAGACCCAGGCCCATCGCTTGCGCTTCGCGGTCAAGTGCGCCGCCCAGCAGCAGGCTGCTCGTGTCGCCAGGCTGGCGCGGCTTGCCGCCCAGGACGGCGATGGCGCTGTCGTCCACGAGGCCCGCCGCCAGCGTCTGCGTGGGCAGGCCCATCTCGCGCGCCATCCACAACACCAGCGCACGGTCGCCCATCGCATCCTTCAAGCCATGTTCGCTGTAGACGGCCAGCAGCTTGTTCCAGTGCTCGGGCGGCAGCTCGATGCGCAGCGCGCGCGCCGCGTACCAGTCCGCGTAATAGGCGTAGGCAGTCATCAGGGCATTGCCGGCCGTGGCATTACCCCACCAGCCGAAGACGGCGTTCGGACCGGCCATGGACACCAGACGCAGGCGCTGCGCAGTCAGCAGCGTTTGCAGGCGCTCGCTTGCAGCACCCGCGTCCGGCCCCAGGCTTTGCGTAGCCAGCGCCAGCGGAATCAAGCGGCTGGCCGTCTGCTCCACGCAGCCATATGGATAGTCGATCAGATCGTCGGCGATGCGCGCGAACTGGCTGGCCGCGCCTTGCGCGAACGAGACGCGGATATTGCGCGCGTCCGCCGGCAGCTTGAGTGGAATATCACCGGTGGCGCCATCAAGCGGCAGCACCAGCGAGCGAGGGCTGCTCCAGGCCGCGGGCAAGGTTTGCATGGCCGTGTCCAAGGAGTCGACCAGTTTGCCATTCTGTTTTACTTCCAGGCGCAGCGGCCCACCGCCAGCAGTCAACGGAAATTCGACGTAATTGACACCCGGTTTGGCAGACAGTTTTTCCGTCTTCGGCTGCGCTCCGCCAGAGAGAACGACGTCGAGCGCCTGCTCCTTGCCTGTCTGGTTGAACACGGCCACCGAAGCGCGCGGCGCATCGCCAGCACGCATCCAGTCGGGCGCCGTCCACTTGGCATAGAAGTTTTTATCGGAACGCAGATAGGCGGTGCGCTGGCCGACGCGCCCCTGCTCATCCATCGCGCGGCCCGTGATACGCCAGCGGGTCAGCGCATCGGGCATGGTGAAACTCACGCGCGCATTACCATTCGCATCGGTCTTCAGCGAAGGCGCCCAGTAAGCCGTATCGATATTGTCGCGGCGAGGACGTTCGAGCACCTTGACGCCGCGCTCGTTGTAATTGTGGCGCGCCGGTGCGCCGGCCGTGCGGCCCTGCGCCATGTCGTAGCTGATGAAAGACAGGCTGGCCGTGGTGCGCACGTTGTTGCGGCGCGGGTGATAGAAGAAGTCGCCGATGTCCGGCGCGATTTCCGGCTGCAGCACATAGATCATTTCATCGACCACGCCCAGCGCCACCATCGTGCTCAAAGGCTTGCCGTCCAGCGTCGCCTTCACATCGAGCGTGACCTTCTCGCCCGGCTGGTAGACCTCTTTGTCCGCCTTGAACTGCAGCGCGATGCGCGGCTCGATCACTTGCAGGCCGGCGTTCTCGAAGACGAAGTCGCCATCGCGCGTGTACGCCACAGAGAACGTCATGTTCGGGCCATGCTCTTCTTTTACCGGAATGCGCACTCGCCACTGGCGCGGCGCCACGCGTTTCGCCTGGTACCAGTCAGCGCCGCCGGCCATCAAACCATGGTGCTCCACCTTGTCGCGTTCTAACGTGAACAGCGCCTGCTCGACCTTGTCGGAGAAGGTGATCAGGGCTTCGGCCGTGTCGCCCGGACGATAGCGGGCGCGGTCCAGCACGATCTCGATGCTGCCCGGCGTCGTTTGCACGCCATCACCCGACACCCAGTGGCTGGCGGCGGCCAGCAAGTTGCCACGCTCGTCGCGCAGCGCCAGCTGATACGAGCCCGAGGCGGGGAACGTCACGTCCCAGCCCTTGGCGTTTGGGTCGAACGCGCCGTCGGTCTTGCTCTGTTTTTCCAGCTGCACCATCTCCCAGCGCACGGGCTTGGCCGCGCCCTGGCCATCGGCCAGCAAGTCAAAATGCACGTTTTGTCCCGGATCGGAAAACTGGCGCGTGGCCTTCAGCTGGTAGCTGCTGCTCGAGCGTTCTATCATCAGCTCGCGCGTCGCCTTGACGCGGTAGGCCGCGCCATCGGTCGCCAGCACGGTCAGGATGTAGCGCGAAGGATCGGCGGCCGGAGGCAAGCTGAAGTCCACATTGCCGCTGCCGTCGCTCGTCACTTCCTCGGTCTTCAAGGCCACCGGGAACAGGCCGCTGTAACGCAGTTCGCCTTCGACCATGGTGTTTTGCTGGCCGCGCAGCGACAAGGTCATCTTCGCATTTTTCACCGGTTTGCCATCGGGGTAGCGCAGCGCGATGCTGCCCTTGACGGCCTCGCCCGTCTTGAATTCCGGCTTCGAGGGCTGGACGTTGATTTCAAAGTGCGGCTTGACGTATTCGGCCACGCGGAAGGCCGCGCCATACACGCCATCCTTGTAATTGAAGCGCAGTTCATAGCCGCCGGCGGTCGCTTCCGTGGGCAGGCGGAAGCGCGTGTCCGCGCCCGTGTCGCCGGACAGCTGCAGCGTTTGCGTCAGCAGCGGCGTGCCATTCGGATTGAGCACGCTCAAGCTGATCGGCGCAGCGGCGGCTGCCTGCGAGTTGCGCGCGGAGGTGAATTCGCGGCCCAAAAACTTGACGTTGACCTCGTCGCCGGGCCGGTACAGGGGCCGGTCCGTCACCGCATAGATCTTGGTGTTGTAGATCTCGCTGTCATAGTAAAAATTCTCGGATACGAACACGCCACCGTCGCGGTCCTGGCCCAGCACATACGTGTGTTCCGGGCTGCCGCGCTCGAGCGAGGCGACGCCGTCGACACCCGTGGTGGCCGATTGCAGCACGCCGGTACCGTCCGTCCATGCCACATTGGCGCCGGCCACGGCGGCGCTGTTGTCGCGCCGTGCCGTCCACACCAGCATCTGGCCGGACGATACCTTGGTGACGGCCACCGTGTCCGACACGAATACCAGCGTGGTGGCGCGGTGCTCGCCGATGATCGCTTCGATCAGGTACAAGCCCGGCTTGCGTTTGCCCAACGGGATCATCACGTTGCCGGCGCCGGCGACGATGAAGTCGCTGCTGGACCCATCGAGCTTGACGCCTTTGGGCGGCGCGATGGCCCTGGCCTGCCAGATCGGATAGCGGAAGCTGTCGACCAGCTCCATGCCCTTGATCGGCTTGTACTGCGGATGATTGGCGAACACGGTGCGCCGGCGGATCGCGTCATTCGTCGCCAGCTGCGGCTGCTCTTTGGTAACGGCCAGGCGCGCCTCGCCGGAAAACAGCTTGCGCCAGGCCAGGCGCGACTGCTTCCACCAGCGATCCCACAGAAAACTCAAGGTGTTGGCCAGGCCCTCGCCCTGGTAATTGCCCTCGACCTGGATGCGGTGCAGATTGCGCTGCTTTTTCAGGAATTCCATCGGTTCGGGCACGCGGTAGACGACGATGTCGGCGCCCGAATACGCTTCCAGATTCATGCGCCCCATGTCGCGGCCCGGCACTTCCAGGCGCACGCGCGCTTCATCAACACTGCCGTAGCTGGCGTCCGACAGCAGGAAGAAGGGTTCACCCTTGAAGGTGGCGTAGTTGCTAGACTCGTTGCTCGGCTCGCGTTCCTGCGCGGAGGCGCTGCCCAGCATGAGCAGCGCGAGAAGGCCCATAAATAGCAGCTTCATGATAAAAACGCCAGCCGGAACACACCGGCGAAATTGGGATTGTTGACCACAGGTTGCCACCGCGTGTCCTTCCAGCTCGTAAGTTCTTTGATATCGACGGTCCGCAGACCATTGTCGTCGGGGGTGACGGTGCCGGTGTGGTAGGCGATGCGCGCCCCCATCCAGACCATCAGGTGCTGTTCGTCGCCCTGGTCGAAAAACAGCAGGTCGCCGGGCAGCGCCTGGCTGATTTCGCGGGCGATGAAACGGCTGTTGTGCTGCACCAGCGCCAGCGCCGTGACGAAGTGGCCGACCTGGCCGCCCGTCTGTACCCAGCGGTTGCGCAAGGCGGCCTGCTTCGCGTCCAGTTCCAGCTCGGGCGGCAGGCGACGGTCGCTGGCGATGCCGTTCGCATGCAGCCACTTCGCGTCATGCACGGTGAGCGCTTCATTGACGGCAAAGCGCACCAGGCCGGCGCAATCGCGGTGCGTCCAGCGCGGCGACGGCCCCCGTTCGATCTGCGCGTTGACGATGCGCAGCATCCAGGCCTGGAAGGCGCGGCTCTGCGCCTGCGACAGCTGCACCTGCGGTTCGGCGGCCACGCGCAAGGCCCAGGCGGGCATTGCCACGGTGGCGGCGCAAGCCGCCAGCGATCGCAAGGCGGCACGGCGTCCATGCCACAGCGTCATCGCGCGGCCTCTTGCCATTCCAGCGTTTCCCACGACGTGCCGCTGGCTGGCTGCCGCTTGAGCACCATGCGCAGCGGCGGATATTTTTTCAAGGCGTTCAGGCGCGGCACCAGGTGTTCGTTGGCGGCTGCGCGCAAGACCGGTTCGTTATTCGCCGGCAGGGTATCGAAGGCTTCCAGCTGGATCAGCCGGGCCAGCGACGCCGGCGCGATCAGGCCGATGGTGCGCGCGCCATCGGGCAGCAGGTCGCTGGCGGCCGGCGCCTGCTTGCGGCGCACGGCCAGCACCTGGTCCACCAGCTTGCCGTCGGCGGAAAAAACGACGGTATTGCCGGCCACGGCCAGCGCCGGCGTGGACTGGCCCAGCGCCGTGGCGACGCTGCGCTCCCAGCGAACGGCGCCATCTTTACCTGTCGTTTTGCGCACGGGATCCTTGCCGCCGATGGCCGCCTCGAACAGGCTGCCATAGACAGCGTCATCACCGGCCTGCGCACTGCGCGTGGCGACAAACACCGGTGTATGCAGGCGCGAGTTACCGTACCAGCAGGCGGCGGCAGGGCCTTGCAAGTGTTCGGCCAGCGGCGCCACCGGTTCCGATGTCTTGCTGCCCAGGTGCTTCAACACGGGCTGCAGCGCGGTCCAGTCGACGGGCACGCTGAAGCAGGCGCTCGGGTTGTGCGGCAGCACGGGCCACAAGGCGCTGCTGTCGTAGCCGTCCTTGCCGCTCTTGTTCAACTTATCGGCATTGAGCAGCACCTTCGATTGCCAGGCGCCCTGTTGAAAATCGAAGCGCAGCGCCTCTAAGGCGCCAAAGAAGGGCTGGTAGCCGAACGACAGGAAATCTGCCTTGACGGCGATGCTGTGGCCCTCGGGCGCGGCGCCGTCGAGATGGAACTGCGGATGAAAAACGTTTTGTTTGGCCGGCTCTGGCGCCAGCAGGCTGGCCACGGTTTTCTCGGCCGTGCCATCGCCATGCTTGCCATCGCTGCCGCCATACAGCATGCCGGGATGGGACAGGATGACCAGGCGCTGGCCGTGCGCGGCAAACAGCAAGGTGCGCTGGTAGGCATAGTTCAGCGCGTAGACGGGCACGCTGTCGCCATCGACGCGCAAGCTGCCGGCCACGCGCATCTGCGTATCCTTCAAGGCGATCTTGCCCGCTTCCTCGAGCAGGCGCGTGAGCTGGCTGCGCGACACGGCAATGGCAAAGTGCTTGAGCGAGCCGTCGGCGTCGCGCCACAAGGCCACTTCCGCCGGCTGGTCCAGCACCATGCGCAGCAGCTGGTCGCCCCAGCCCAATTCATGCTCATAAGCGATGCGGCGCAAGCTGCCCTTGAGGCCCAGCCGGTCTTCGCTCTGCTCGTAATAGAACAGGAAATCCTCGCGCAGCACGTCGCGCGCCAGCGGCACCGTCAGCAAGTCGCGCGGCAAGGCCGACAGGCTTTTCGTGCGGACCAGCGCGTCGGGCCGCGACAAATCGAGCTTCAAGCCGTTGACCGGCCCCATCGCGCCCCAGCCGAAGACCCGGTAGCCGACCAGCGCGGCGGCTACCACGGCCACCCCGGCCAGCGTCCCGACCAGGACTTTTTTATTGAGTACGTTTTTCGCCAGCACCGTGTATCCCTTTACCCTGCCGTAGCATTGACAAGTTAGTAATTATTGACAAATGGTAACATGGCATTTGTGGCCGCAGCGCACAGCTGACGCGACAGCGTAAAATAGCGGTTTCGCCGTTTCCATCGCCGCCATGACCATCCTGCTCTCCACCCTGAACGCCCGCTACACCCACGCCTCGCTGGGATTGCGCTATTTGCTGGCCAATATGGGGCCGCTGCAAGCGCAGACGCGGCTGCAGGAATTCGTCATCGGCACGAAAACCACGGAACTGGTCGAACGCATCCTCGTCAACAAGCCGCGCATCATCGGTTTTGGCGTATACATATGGAACGTCGAGGAAACCACCAAGCTGGTGGCCATGCTCAAGAGGGTCGCGCCCGAGGTCATCATCGTGCTGGGCGGGCCGGAAGTGTCGCATGAGGCGGGCGAGCAGGAAATCGTCAAACTGGCCGATTACCTGATCACGGGCTGGGGCGACGTCACCTTCCCCAAGCTGTGCGGCGAGATCCTCAACGGACCAAAACCGCTGATGAAGATCCACGCGGGCGTGCAAGCGCCGCTGGCGGAACTGCAACTGCCCTACTCCTTGTATACAGACGACGATATCCGCCACCGCACGATTTACGTGGAAGCGTCGCGCGGCTGTCCGTTCAAGTGCGAGTTCTGCCTGTCGGCGCTGGACAAGACGGCCTGGCCCTTTGCGCTGGAAAATTTCCTGGCCGAGATGGAATCCCTGCATGCACGCGGCGCGCGCCTGTTCAAGTTCGTCGACCGCACCTTCAACCTGAATATCAAGACCAGCTTGAAGATCATGCAGTTCTTCCTGGACAAGATCGAGGCGAATCCGGACGACCCGATCTACGCCCACTTCGAACTGGTGCCCGACCATTTGCCCGACGCCTTGAAAGAAGGCATCAGCAAGTTTCCGCCCGGCGCGCTGCAGTTCGAGATCGGCATCCAGAGTTTCAATCCGGACGTGCAATCGCTGGTCAGCCGCAAGCAGGACAACCAAAAGGCGGCCGACAATATCCGCTGGCTTTGCGAAAAATCAAACGCCCACCTGCATGTGGACTTGATCGCCGGCTTGCCGGGCGAGGATGAAGCGAGCTTCGCGGCCGGTTTCAACAAGCTGGTGGCCTTGAAACCGCATGAAATCCAGTTCGGCATCTTAAAGCGGCTGCGCGGCACGCCCATCATTCGCCATACGGAAAACTATGGCATGGTGTTCGACCCGCACCCGCCGTACACCATCCTGGCGAATAAACAGCTCGATTTCATGAGCATGCAGCGTCTCGTGCGCTTCGCCCGCTACTGGGACCTGGTCGCCAACTCGGGCCGCTTCGCCAATACGGTGCAATGGATGCTCGGCGATGCGCCGTTTGAAAACTTCATGGATTTTTCGAACTGGCTGTATGCCCATACGGACGCCACCCACCGCATCGCCATGGAACGCCTGGCCAAGCTGGTAGCGCAATGGCTGCAGACGCGCGGCATGAGCGCGGTCGAGGCCAACGCCCTCGTGGCGAGCGACTATGCGGGCGGCGCGCAGGCCGCCGCACATGCCAAGCCAGCCGAAGTGGGTACTGGCAGCGCCAAGCTGCGCCCGGACGTCGCCCTGCCGCAGCGGCAGGCGCGCCACCTGGCGTCCTGAGGGGCCGGCGATTGAACAGCGGTGGCGGTCTGCGCCATTCTCCCTTAAACTGGCACGATGCCGACTGTACAATCGCCGAAACTGACCCTCTCCCAGACCAGCTCCCAACAGGGAGCCCTTGTCACTGCCAGCGGCACCTGGCAGGTGCACGCGCTGGCGCATGACAATGCCATCAAGGCCATCGATGCCCAGCTCAAGCCCTTGCAGGGCGATGCCAAGGTGCAATGGGACCTGTCGGCCATCGACAGCATGGACCATATTGGCGCCCAGCTGTTCTGGAATGCCTGGGGCAAGCAGCGCCCCGCGCAGCTGACCCTGGCGCCATCGCAGGAAGAGTTTTTCCGGCGCATCGAAGAAACGGGGCCGCTGGCAACGCCGCCCTCGCGCGCCAACCGCCTCACGCCCGTAATGAAGCTGGGCATGGCCATCCTGCTGTTTTTCGAACATTTGAAGGGTTTTATTGCCTTGGTCGGCCAGGTGACACAGGATATCGGCCGCTTCGCGCGCCATCCCATGCGCGGGCCATGGCGTGAAATTTCCGCCAATATCTTCCATGCGGGCTTCCAGGCGCTGGGCATCACGGCCCTGGTCGGCTTTTTGATCGGCGTCGTGCTGTCCTACCTGTCCGCACAGCAGCTGCGCGCCTTTGGCGGCGACATCTACCTGGTCAACCTGCTGGGCATGAGCGTCATCCGCGAACTGGGGCCTTTGTTGGCCGCCATCCTCGTGGCCGGGCGCTCCGGTTCATCCATCACGGCGCAGCTGGGCGTCATGCGCGTCACGGAAGAGCTCGACGCCATGCTGGTGATGGGCATTTCGCACGGTTTCCGCCTGATCATGCCAAAAGTGCTGGCCCTGGCCATTTCCATGCCCCTGCTCGTCATCTGGACGGATACGGCCGCGCTGATCGGCGGCATGGTGGCGGCCAAGGTGGAACTGAATTTGTCGGCGCGCTATTTCATCCAGAAGCTGCCCGATGCCGTGCCGCTGGCCAACTACATGATCGGCCTGGGCAAGGGCGTGATTTTCGGCATGCTGATCGCACTGGTCTCCTGCCATTTCGGCCTGCGCATCAAGGCCAACACGGAAAGCCTGGGACGCGGCACCACCACCGCCGTCGTCACGGCCATCACGGTCGTGATCCTGGCCGACGCCGTGTTCGCCATCGTCTTCAATGGAGTGGGCTACTGATGACGGACGATACCGAAATCGCTTGCAAGGTGAGCGAAGGCAACGGGGGCCAGTTCAACCTGCATGGCAGCGCGCCCGTGGTGGAAATCACCAATCTGTGGACCAAGTTCGGCCGTACCGTCGTGCACCAGGACTTGAACCTGGAAATCGAACGGGGCGAAATCCTTTCCATCGTGGGCGGCTCCGGCACGGGCAAGACGGTGCTGCTGCGCCAGATGCTGGGCCTGGAACATCCGGCGCGCGGCTGCGTCAAAGTGTTTGGCGAAGATATCAACCAGGCAAGTTCCGACCAGTTGCAGCAATTGCGCAACCACTGGGGCATGCTGTTCCAGCAAGGCGCACTGTATTCGGCACTGACCGTGTTCGACAATGTGGCCCAGCCGATGCGCGAATTGCGCGTGCTGCCCGAAGCGCTGGTGCACGACGCGGTACTATTAAAGATGAATATGGTGGGCCTGGGCCCGGAACATGCGCTCAAAATGCCGTCGGACTTGTCGGGCGGCATGATCAAGCGCGTGGCGCTGGCGCGCGCCCTGGCGCTGGAGCCGAAGCTGCTGTTCCTCGACGAACCCACGGCGGGCCTGGACCCGGACCTGTCGGAAAGTTTTGTTGCCCTGATCCAGTCGCTGCACCGCGAGCTGGGCTTGACGGTGGTGATGGTCACGCATGACCTCGACACTTTGTTCGCCCTGTCCACGCGCATCGCCGTGCTGGCGGAAAAACACGTGATCGCCATCGGCCCCACACGCGAGGTGATCGAAGTCGACCACCCGTTCATCAAGCAATTTTTCCTCGGCGACCGCGGCAAGCGCGCGCTGGCCGTCCTCGATGAGAAACAGGCGGCGGCGGGCAAGGCGGCGCAGCCAGGCGACGACGCCGGCACAGACAAGAAAGCGGAGAAGTAATGGAAAACAGATCACATGCCCTGATGACGGGATTTTTTACACTCACCTTGCTGGTGGCCGCGATTCTGTTCGGCGTCTGGTTCAACCGCGACCGCGTGGAAAGAGTCCCCTACCTGCTCGCCACCACCCTGTCCGTGCCGGGCCTGAACCCGCAGGCCACCGTGCGCTACCGGGGCCTGGAAGTGGGCAAGGTCGACGCCATCGACTTCGACACGCAAAAGGCGGGGCAAATCCTCGTGCACATCAGCGTGGCGCCCGACACCCCCGTCACCAATACCACTTTTGCCACCCTCGGCTACCAGGGCGTGACGGGCATCGCCTACATCCAGCTCGACGATGAACACGTGGGCTCGAAACTGCTGGGCACCAGCAAGGACAAGCCGTCGCAGATTCCCCTGCGCGCGGGCTTGCTCGACCAGCTGGAAAAGCGTGGCAAGCGCATTCTTGACCAAGCCGAGCAGATCACCAACAAAGTCAACAACCTGCTCAGCCCCGACAACCAGGCGGCCATGCTGGGCGCCTTCACGGAAGTGGGCAAGGCGGCCAAGGCCTTCGGCGCCATTCCGCAGCAGCTGGAGCCGACCCTGACGCAATTGCCGCAACTGACGGAACAAACGCGGCAAACCTTGACGGCCGTCAGTACGGCCAGCAAGAACGTGTCGGACTTGACGGCCACGTGGAAAAAGCTGGGCAACGACATCCAGGCGCCCGGCGGCGTGCTCGACAAGGTCAATGGCACGGTCGACCGGGTCGGCACTTCCGTGGAAACGGTGGCCAATGGCGTGTCGCTGGAAGTGCTGCCGCAGGTAATCGAGCTGAGCGGCGAAGCCCGTTCCTCGATGCGCGCCCTGAAAACCACCATGAGCACGCTCAATGAACAGCCGCAGAGCATCTTGTTCGGCGCCCCAGACATCCCGCCCGGCCCGGGCGAGCCCGGTTTTTCGGCACCGGGCAAATAAGGAGAACACCGCATGCCTATCCCTCGCCATTTCAGCGCACTCATTCTGGCCGCCGCATTCCTGCTGGGCGGTTGCGCCAGCCGCGGCCCCGTCCCCACCTTCTATGATTTCGGCCCGGCAGCACCGCAGGCGGCAACGCAAGCCGCAGCGCCAGCCGTGCCCGTGCTGGTGATCGCCGACGCCAACGGTCCGTCCTGGCTGGACAGCCAGCGCATGTATTACCGCTTGCTGTACGCCGATGCGCAGCAATCGCGTCCGTACGCCTACAACCGCTGGAACACGCCGCCGCTGCAACTATTAAGCCAGCGCCTGAAAACCCGCGTCGCGCAAAGCGGCGTGAAAGTGCTGTCGACCACGGACGCGGCCGCCGGCATGCCCCTGCTGCGCATCGACGTCGATGATTTTTCGCAAAACTTCGACACGCAGACGCACAGCAGTGGCCACGTGTCGCTGCGCGCCTCGGTATTCCGCGGCCACCACCTGATCGACCAGAAAACCTTCAGCCGCAGCGGCCCGGCCGGCAGCGCCGACGCGCAAGGCGGCGCGCAGGCGCTGGCCGCGGCCTCGGACGCCATCGCCACCGACCTGCTGACCTGGCTGGGCACGCTGAATATCACGAAAGAATGACCGAGCCCGCATCCCCAGCCAGTCCGGCGGCGCCGCTGCCGCCCGTCCGTTCCTCGCCCGTGTCGCGCGCGACCCTGCTCGCCTACGTCTTCCTGATCGTGTACGCCAGCTGGTTCCCGTTCACGGGCTGGCACAGCAATGGCCTGTCGCCGCTGACGTTCCTGGAAAACACGCGTATGCCCCGTTACTGGACGGGCTTCGATGTCGGCGTGAATATCGTCGGCTACATCCCGCTGGGCGCCTTGATCGTGTATTCGCTGTTTCCCAGGATCACGGGTTTCTTTGCCGTCATCGTCGCCAGCCTGTGCGGCATGCTGATTTCCGGCAGCATGGAAGCCGTGCAAACCTATTTGCCCAGCCGCGTCTCGTCGAACCTCGATTTTTATACGAATGCGGCCGGCTGCTGCATCGGTTCCATCATCGGCGCCCTGACGGCGCGCAAGCTGCTCGACCACAGCCATTTGTACCGCTTGCGCCAGCGCTGGTTTGCCCAGCACGCCAGCCAGGGCCTGGTGCTGGTGGCCCTGTGGCCGCTGGCGCAGATTTATCCGCAAGGCTATCTGTTCGGCCTGGGCCAGTTGCTGCCCATCCTGTCGGACTGGCTGTCGCGCCTGGCGGGCATGGAGATCGACCTGGCCGCGTATCTGCGCCCCGACGTGATATTGACCGTCGAGCAATATTGGCTTTCGGAAACCATCATCACGGCTTGCGGCATGACGGGCGCCGTGCTGACCTTGCTGTGCCTGTTGCGCCGCGCCGCGCCGCGCACGATATTAATGCTGGCCCTCATCGCCGCCGCCCTGACCGTGCGCTCGATGGCCAGCGCGCTGCTGTTTGCGCCGGAAAATGCTTTCGTCTGGATCACGCCGGGCGCCCAGGGCGGCTTTTTGATCGGCCTGATCATGCTGGGCGGCCTGGCGTTCGCGCCCCACGTGGCGCAGCGCCGCATCGCGGCCGCCACCTTGCTGCTGAGCCTGGTGATGGTGAATACGACGCCGATCAACCCCTACTTCATGTCGACCTTGCAAGGCTGGTTTCAAGGCAAGTTCCTCAACTTCAATGGCGCGGCGCAATTCCTCGCCTTGCTGTGGCCCTTCATGGCCCTGTGGTTCCTGTGCCTGCCCTCGCACCGCCTGAACCGGCAGGATGACGCGCAGCGCCAGCGTCGCGAAGACCACCCATAAGCGTTATCATGGCGCATTGATGAATCAGCGGGAGAATAGTATGAGCGACGCACCGTATTTTGAACGCCACGTTTTTTTCTGCATGAATAAACGTGAAGACGGCCGCAACAGTTGCGGCGACCATGGCGCGGAAGCGGCGCAAAAGCATTGCAAGCGCCGCATCAAGGAACTCGACATGAATGGCGCGGGCAAGATCCGCATCAACCAGGCCGGCTGCATGGACCGCTGCGAGGAAGGCCCGCTGCTGGTGATCTATCCGGAAGCGACCTGGTACACCTATGTCGACACCAGCGATATCGATGAAATCATCGATACGCACCTGGTGGGCGGCAAGATCGTCGAACGCCTGAAAATCTGAGCCGCATATTTAATTTCAACGTTTTAACTTCAAATTAAGCCTACGCCACCAGTATGAGCATCATGAACAGAAACTCGGAAAAATTTACCCTCGCCGGCCATGCAGGCAGCATGGAAGGCTTGCTCGATTTCCCGGCAGACACCCCGCGCGGCATCGCCCTCGTGGCCCATCCGCACCCGCTGTACGGCGGCACGATGGATAACAAGGTCACGCAAACCCTGGCGCGCGCGTTTGTCGCCCTCGGTTACGTGGTGGCGCGCATCAACTTCCGCGGCGTCGGTGCTTCCGAAGGCGTGCATGACCATGGCGCGGGCGAGACGGACGACATGCAGTTGTTATATGAACACATGCGCGGCCTGTACCCGGGCTTGCCCGTCGCACTCTCCGGTTTCTCGTTCGGCACCTTCGTGCAATCGAAACTGCAGGAACGTCTGGCCGCCGCCGGCACGCCCGTCGAGCGCCTGGCGCTGATCGGCAGCGCGGCCGGCAAATGGGCCATGGCCGATATTCCCGCCGACACCATCCTGATCCACGGCGAACTGGACGACACGATCCCCCTGTCCGCCGTCTTCGACTGGGCCCGTCCACAAGACATACCCGTGATCGTGATCCCCGGCGCCGACCACTTTTTCCACCGCAAGCTCAATCACATCAAGAACCTCGTGATTGCCCTGTGGCATGGTGACAAACCCGCAATAGCAGCAGATGATCATTGAAGTGTGGGCTTACTAGCGCCTCCACGGCTATAATTGATCCGTTTTTTCCACGCGGCCATGTAAGTTGCAACGACATGGCCCTCAGCCTTCATCTTTTTCTCGCAGACCAGCCTCCATGAAAAAACTTTTAGCGGCACTGGCCTCCAGTGTATTTTTCTTTTCCGCCGCCTACGCCCAGAGCGTTCCAGCCCCGACCATCGCCGCCAAGTCCTGGCTGTTGCTTGACGCCACCAGCGGCCAGATCATTGCTTCGCAAGATCCGGACGCCCGCATCGAGCCGGCTTCGTTGACCAAAATCATGACGGCTTACCTGACGTTTGCCGCCATCCGCGAAAAGAAACTGGCGCTGGACCAAAAAGTGAACGTGTCCGTGCGTGCATGGAAAGTCGATTCGAGCAGCTCGAAGATGTTCATCGACCCGGCCACCCCCGTCTCGATCGACGACTTGCTGCACGGCCTGATGATTCAATCGGGTAACGACGCCGCCGTGGCCCTGGCAGAAGCCGTTGCCGGCGATGAAGGCACGTTCGTCGTGCTGATGAACCGCGAAGCCCAGCGCATGGGCCTGAAAAACACGCGTTTTGCCAATCCGCATGGCTTGCCTAGCCCCGATAACTATTCCACGGCGCAAGACCTGTCCGTGCTGGCCAAGCGCGTGATCGCCGATTACCCGGAATTCTACAAAATCGATTCCGTGAAAAGCTTCACGTACAACAAGATCACCCAGCCTAACCGCAACCGCCTGCTGTGGCTGGACCCAACCGTCGATGGCATGAAAACGGGCCACACGGAAGCGGCTGGCTATTGCATGATCGCCTCGGCACGCCGTCCGGGCGGCACCGGCGAGCGCCGCTTGATCTCCGTGGTGCTGGGCACGACGTCGGACCAGGCCCGCACGCAGGAAAGCCAGAAGCTGCTGAACTGGGGCTTCCAGAACTTCGATACGGTCAAGCTGTACTCGAAAGGCCAGGCCGTGGCTACGCCGGAAGTGTGGAAGGGCTCGAAAGGCACCGTGAAAATCGGCTTCGCACGCGATGTGCTCGTCACCGTACCAAAAGGCACGGCTGCCAAGATGAAACCGGTGCTGGAACGCAAGGACCCGCTGGTCGCGCCACTGGCTGAGAACGCCCCGGTCGGCAAGCTGAAAATGATGGTCGACGACAAAGTTCTGCTGGAACTGCCTGTCGTGGCGCTGGAAACCATCAACCAGGCAACGATCTTCGGCCGCGCCTGGGATTCGATGCGCCTGTGGATGAAGTAATTATTTCTCGTACCACATGAAAAATGCCCGCAGATGCTGCGGGCATTTTTTTCGTCTGTCTCGCCGCCGCTTTCTCCGCAGCATGCTGTAGCGTAGCTGGCTATAATCGTGGCGTCACCTTCGTCTCCACCACCTGAAAGCCAGCCCATGAGCCATGTATTTCCCGCCAGCCTGCAAGCGCCGCGCAGCCGTTTGAGCAGCAACGGTCCCGAACTGTCGCGCATCGTCGCCGGCATGTGGCGCATCGGCGAGTGGAATATGTCGGCGCAGCAGCGCCTGGCTTTCATCGAGCAATGCCTGGCGCTGGGCGTGTCGAGTTTCGACCATGCCGATATCTATGGCGATTACAGCGCCGAAGGGCTGTTCGGCGAAGCACTGGCCTTGCAGCCGGGCTTGCGCGACAAGATGGAACTGGTCAGCAAATGCGGCATCAAACTGCTGTCGCCGCACCGCCCCGGCCATGCCATCCAGCATTACGACACGAGCGCGGCCCACATCACCAGTTCCGTGGAGCACACCTTGCACCAGTTGCACACGGACCGCCTGGACTTGCTGCTGATCCACCGTCCCGACCCGCTGATGGATTTCGACGAGATCGCCGGTGCCTTCACTCAGCTGCAACAGGCGGGCAAGGTGCTGCACTTTGGCGTGTCGAATTTCAGCCGCCACCAGTTCGAGTGCCTGCACCGGCGCTTCCCGCTGGTGACGAACCAGGTGGAATGCTCACCGCTGCACGTGGCGCCCCTGTTCGATGAAACCTTCGACGGCTTGCAGGACGTGGGGGTGGCGCCGATGATCTGGTCGCCGCTGGCGGGCGGCCGGCTGTTCCAGGGCGGCGATGCGAATGTGGAGAACTTGCGCAATGTCATCAAGCAGATCGCGGATCAGCTGCAGCGTCCGTTTGCCAGCGTGGTGTTTGCCTGGATCATGCAACTGCCTTGCCGTCCCCTGCCGCTGACGGGCACGGGCCGCATCGAGGCCGTGGGCGTGGCCGTGGAAGGCACGCAGTTTACGCTCAGCCGCAGCGACTGGTTCGCCATCCTGCGCGCCGCGCGCGGGCACGAGGTAGCCTAATCTATCTCGTCCGGATCGTTGAATACTTGAGGCAGCGCAATGCCGCGCCAGCCCAGGTACCACGCCAGGTTGAGCAGCAGGGTGGCGGCGATGTAGACGGCGAAGAACAGCGCAAAGAAACTGGTCTTCAGCCACACCAGCAGGGCGATGGCGACGATCAGCACCAGCAGCGCGGCCAGGCTTTTCTTTTGCTTGGAGCTGGGGAAACGCAAGGTCGACACCATCAGGCTGCCCACGCCGACCAGCAGCAGCATCAGCAGATAGCTGTGCAGCATGGAATCGATGGGCGCTGGCCACGCCACCACCACGGCCGCCACGCAGGCGGCCCCGGCCGTGATCGGCATGCCGACGAAATACAGGGGATCGGTGCGCCCCACATTCACATTGAAACGCGCCAGGCGCATGGCGCCGCAGGCCACAAAGAAGAAGCTGGCCATGCCGCCAAAACGCAGCAGCAGCGGATCGTGCACGCCCATCTGCACAAAACCATAGCAGTACAACAAGACGGCCGGGGCGCAGCCGAAATTCATCACGTCGGCGATGGAATCGAGCTGCACGCCGAACTGCGAACTGGTGTTCGTCAGGCGCGCGACATAACCGTCGAGCGCGTCAAATACTCCGGCCAGCACCAGCAAGGCGGCCGCCAGGCGGTAGGCATCGGCGTCGCCGACAGTCGCGTTATCGACGGAAATGACGATGCTGGCAAAACCGCAGGCTATCGAAAGCAAAGTCACCATGCTGGGCAAGGCGTACTTGGCGCGCTGCAGGCGCGACTTGGGCAATGTGTTCAAATTTGTGGGCAATCAAAGAAATCGGTAATGAGGCTACGCAGCGGCAAACGCTGCACTATGCTCATTCTACCCTGCGCAGCTGCGGCACCGTCTGCGCACGAGCGCGCGACATATCTTGTCATGGATGCTCTACGGCATATAAAAATGCCTTAGAATCATTTCACAGGGCAGCACGCTGGCACCCACCGCTGTCCGCCTACCTATACAGGAGTCAACTTGATTGCCTCGTCACTGCGTTGGAAATACTGGATACCCGCCCTGCTGAGCGCAGCCCTGCTGAGCGCCTGTGGCGGTGGCGATGGCGGCGACAAGACGTCGCTGAGCACCTCGACCGCGGCCGGGCAGCTGATACAGGAACCGGGCGCTCCCGTCGTCAGCAACAATATCGCCACCGATGGTTTCAACTGGATCAATTACCGGCGCAGCCAGATCGGCCTGGCGCCACTGGTACGCAATAGCCTGATCGACAACGCGGCACTCGGCCACTCCAACTATCTGAACAGCAATAATGTGGTGGTGCACAATCAAGTTAAAGGCAAACCCGGCTTTACCGGCGAAACACTGTATGACCGCCTGACTGCATCGAACTATGGCGTCACCTCCGTCTGGGGCGAAGTCATCGCGGGCGTGGCGACCAACTCCGGTTTCTACATGGCGGAAAACCTGATCACGGCCGTGTATCACCGCTTCCTCATCTTTGAACCTATCTTCAAGGAAGGTGGCGCCGGTGCGGCCGTCAACAACAGCGGCTATGCCTATTTCACCACCGACCTGGCCGGCAATAGCCGCTATGGCCCCGGCTTGCCGGCCGGACAGATCGTCAGCTACCCTTTCAACGGACAGACCAAGGTCGCCACCAGTTTCTCCAGCGATGAAGAAGAGCCCGATCCCGTGCCCAACCAGAACGTGGTCGGCTACCCGATCAGCGTCCATGCGAATTTCGACGCCACCCTCAGCGTGACGACCTTCACCATGCGCCCGCGTGGCGCCGGCGCGGACCTGACGGTACGCCTGCTCAGCAAGGAGAGCGATGCCATCAATACATCGCGCTCGGTGGCGGCCATCATCCCGCTGGCCCCCCTGCTGGCGGCCACCACCTATGACGTGAGTTTCATCGGCAAAGTCAATGGCGCGAACGTCACGCGCAGCTGGTCATTCACGACGCGTTAGTCTGGCAGTGTCTGCCAAGCGGACGCAGTAGCAAGGGCAACTGGATGTAAAATAGCGGATATTGCATGAATGCAATTGACAAGTTTTGGGGCCCTCTGCACACCAGGCATGATGAAACCACACGCCACTTGCGATGATGATGCCGCCGTTGCGGCGTCCGACATGGTCCGGATTCTCGATGTCGAGAACGGACTGGGCCGCATCATGGGCGACCGCATCCTGTACCTGAAAATCCTGCGCCGCTTCCTGCATGACCACGGCACCACGCCGTGCCAGATCCGCGCCGAATTCGACACGGGCAATTACGCTTCCGCGCGCCTGAAGGCGCATACATTAAAAGGCGCCGCCGGCATGATCGGCGCGCGCCACGTGCACGGCCTGGCGGCCACCCTGGAGTCCGCACTGCGCGCGCAAGCGCCCGACCTGGCCCGGCAGATGCTGCAGTTGGAACTGGCCCAGGATCAATTGCTCGGCGCGGTCAGCAGCATGCTGGGCACGCCAGAGGCAACCCACACGGCGGCGCAGGACGTGGCGCCCGATCCGGCCGCACCTGCCATCCAGCTGCTGCTGGCGCGCCTGGCCAGCCACCTGCGCGAAGGCGACGGCGCGGCCATCGACATCCTGGAAAACTCGGCCAGCCTGCTGGCGGCCAGCCTGGGCGTGCACGTCTACCAGGAAGTGGCGGCCGCCGCGCATGAGTTCGATTTCGACGGCGCACTGGCGGCGCTGCTGCGGCGGCGCTAGTCCCCACGCTCAAGGGTGGTACTGCGCCTCTTCCGCGTAAGCCATGCCGCAACTCTTGCCGCAAAAGCGGCGCACGGCGTCGAGCGGCTTGTCGCAATACCAGCACGCGCCTTTTGGCGGCAGCGCTGCGATCAATTCCGGCATGGCCGGCAGTGGCCGCGCCACTACCTCATCCTCGCACTCCACGACATCGGGCTGTTTGCGGTCCATGGCGCTTCCTTTCCTAGCGGCACTTCAAGGCCGCTCAGCAAGATTACGTCATTAAAGTTGATGCGGTATGAGCATGCTCAATAGACAGCGCTCCCGTGGGATACATGGCAGCAAATGGCGCTATTCGCGACGAGGCTGGCTTTGCACACTCGGCCCCACAAGATCGGCCCGTTCCATGCAGTAAGGCTCCCACTCTGTCTTCTGCCGCATGACGAAAGTCATATTGGCAAGACGCGCACCGTGCGCCTGGATGGCTTCCTTGCGCTGGGGTGTATTGACAAGCAAGGCCATCACTTGACCTACCTTGTTTTCATCCTCGGGGACCAGCTCGCCAAGGCCAGCCAGGCATTCACCGCTGCGTATCGCCATCGAATGCGCATGTGACGATTCCGAGGGTGTGGTTGCCAGAATAGCCGCCTGGGTGCTGATGGCAACATTTGCCATGCCCCGCAGAAGCCGGGCATCTCGCGAAAAATGCCGCAGCAGAAACAACTCGACATCATCGCGCACGCCATTATCATTGCTATCAATACCGGCAAGCGTTTGTTTGCCAGCAGCACCAGGATCAGGCGGTAGCACAGTGTCGATCGTCAACTGCAATGGGGCGGCAGCCAAAACCGCGATAGGAGAAACAAGCGCCAATGCGAAAAAAACAATAGCGGTGCCACGCGGGAATGAAGGATATGTCATAGGAACTCCTGGTTGGGAATTCCGACTATAAAACCGTCACACGGCAAGATATTGCTGTTCCGCAATCAATATGAATTTGCTTGCAGATACAGAGCCGGCTGAAAACCACCTCCAATAAATCATCAGGCGAAAATTCGCCCGTGGCGCTCGACAGTTGCACCTGCGCCAGGCGCAGCTCTTCGGCGAACAGATCGAACCCCGGTCTTTTCGCCGTTCGAGGTGTATGCAAAAAAACACCTCTGATACTTATTTCCGAAAGCTCCTGACCGCATCATTCGCATGCGCGTCGATGACTTTGTGAATTGCTGGTTGCTGCGCATATTTCACGCGCAGCCGCTTCCACTGCCGCTGCGCCTGCCCGCACGAACTGGCCACGGCTTGCGTGATCTCGCGCTGGCGCGCCTTGTCGTTGTCATCCCACTCGCCGGCAAAATGCTCGCACATCTGGGCGTTCTCGACGAACCGCGCCACGTCCTTCGGCAACTTTTCCTGCGCACTGGCCAGCAGGGGCAGGCAACTGAACAGCAGAGCAAGCAGCAGCTTCATCGAACCTCCTTATTTGCCGATGCAGAAACGGCTGAAAATCACGCCCAGCAGATCGTCAGGCGAGAACTCGCCCGTGATGCTCGACAGCTGCACCTGCGCCAGGCGCAGTTCTTCGGCGAACAGGTCCAGCGACTGGTCGTCCTGCGCCGCGTGTTCGGCGGCGATGTCCAGGTGCTTGCCGGCCGATTTCAAGGCGATCAGATGGCGTTCGCGCGCCAGGTACAGCGATTCGCCCGTCTGCTGCCAGCCTGCGATGCGCAAGAGCTCGGCGCGCAAGAGGTCAATGCCGATGTGCTCGTGCGCCGACAGATACACGTGGGTGGCGTCCGGCATGCTATCGACGCCGGGTTTATGCCCGGACAGATCGATCTTGTTCCACACGCGCACCACCGGCACGCCTTCTGGGAAGGCGGCGACGATGGTTTCGTCGGCCAACGTGGGGCCGTGGTCGGCGTCAAGCAGGTGCAGGATCACGTCCGCCTTGCCGATCTCGCCCCAGGTGCGCTCGATGCCGATGCGCTCGACGGCGTCGATGGTGTCGCCCGCGCTGCGAATGCCGGCCGTGTCGATGATGTTGAGCGGAATGCCTTCGATCTGGATGGTTTCGCTGACCTTGTCGCGCGTGGTGCCGGCGATCGGTGTGACGATCGCCACGTCGGCGCCGGCCAGCGCGTTCAGCAGCGACGATTTACCCACGTTGGGCTGGCCTGCCAGCACGACATTCAAGCCTTCACGCAGCAGCGCGCCCTGCGCCGCCTGCGCAAACACTTTGTTTAACGCTTCGATGACGGCTTTCAATTGACCGCGCGCATTCGATTTTTCCAGGAAATCGATTTCTTCTTCCGGAAAATCCAGGGTCGCTTCGACCAGCATGCGCAGTCCCGTCACCTGTTCCACCAGCGCGTGGATGGTGTTCGAGAACGCGCCCGACAGCGATTGCGAAGCGGACTTGGCCGCCGCTTCCGTCGAGGCGTCGATCAGGTCGGCCACAGCTTCGGCTTGCGCCAGGTCAAGCTTGTCATTCAAAAACGCGCGGCGCGTGAATTCGCCCGGTTCGGCCAGGCGCAAGCCGCTGTCACGGCCCGCTTCCAGCACGCGCGCCAGCAGCAGTTGCAGCACGATGGGGCCGCCATGGCCCTGCAATTCCAGCACGTCTTCGCCCGTGTACGAATGCGGACCCTTGAAGTGGATGGCGATGCCCTGGTCGATGATGGCGCCGTCGGCTTCCGTGAATGGCAGATAGGTGGCGTTGCGCGGTTTGAGTTGCTGCGCGCCGAACAGGGCCGTCATCAGCGGAGCGAGGTTTTTGCCGGAGGCGCGTACCACGCCGATGCCGCCACGACCCGGAGCGGTGGCGATGGCGGCGATAGGGGAAGAGTCGAGTTTCATGGGGATATTGTAGATTAAAAAAAAGCCCGCACTCGGCGGGCTTTCGATTCGCTGGCCGGACTTACTTGACGGCAGGCGCGTATTTCTTGGTGATCACCCATTGCTGGCCGATCGACAGGACGTTGTTGACGACCCAGTAGAGTACCAAGCCCGACGGGAAGAAGAAGAACATCACCGAGAATGCCAGTGGCATGAACAGCATCATCTTCGCTTGCATCGGATCGGCCGGGGCCGGGTTCAGCTTGGTCGTGATGAACATCGAGATCGCGTACAGCACGGGCAGGATGCACCATGGGTCATGCTGGGCCAGGTCGGTGATCCAGCCGATCCATGGCGCGCCGCGGATTTCCACGGACGCGTTCAAGACCCAGTACAGCGCGATAAAGACGGGCATCTGGATCAGGATCGGCAGGCAGCCGCCCAGCGGATTGATCTTTTCCGTCTTGTACAGCTCCATCGTGGCCTGGTTCATCTTTTGCGGATCGCCCTTGAAACGTTCGCGGATCGCTTGCATCTTCGGCGTGACCAGTTTCATCTTCGCCATGCTGCGGTAGCCGGCGGCCGACAGCGGGAAGAACAGCAGCTTGATCAGGATCGTGAAGGCGATGATGGTCCAGCCCCAGTTGCCCAGCACGCTGTGGATCTGTTCCATGACCCAGAACATCGGCTTGGCGATGATGGTCAGCCAGCCATAATCCTTGACCAGTTCCAGGCCAGGCGAGACGTTTTCCAGCAGGTGCGCGATTTGCGGACCCGAGTACAGCTTGCTGTCCATGCTGGCCGAGGCGCCTGGCGCCAGGGTAGGCAGCGGCAGCACGTTGCCGATGGCGTACAGGTTGGGGCCGACTTTCTTCGTGAAGATGTCGCGCTTGGCGTTCTCGGGCGGAACGAATGCGGACACGAAGAAGTGTTGCGAAATCGCAAACCAGCCGCCATTCGCCGTGGCCGGGTGCAGGCCCTTCATGGCGTTGTCGTTGCCCTTCTTCTCGTCTTCCACGGCCGCTTTTTCGATTTTCTCGAACGTCAGCTTCTGGTACTTGTCTTGCGGCGTGTACAGCGTCGGACCGGTGAAGCTGCTGTTGAAGAACGAGTCGCCGACCGGCTTGTTGCCGTCATGCGTCAGTTGCAGATACAGCTGCGGCGTGACAGGTGCCGCGCCCATGTTGGAGACGTCGTGGCGCACGTCGATGACGTAGTCGCCGCGCTTGAAGGTAAACGTCTTGGTCAGCTTGACGCCGCCTTCAACCGCTTCCATCACCAGTTGCACTTGCTTGCCGTCACCGATGGTGCGCACGCCAGGCTGCACGGTGAAACCGCTCGCGTGGGTAGGGAAAGGACCGCCGACCAGGCCCGATTGCGCCAGGTAGGTGTGGTTCGCGCCTTCATCGAACAGCACTTCATTCTGCTTGCCGTCATCAGGCTGGCATACCTTGAACAGGCCGAAGCAGCCGCCAAACCAGCCCGGATTGCCCGCGCCTTTGAATTTCAGCAATTCCAGACGCTTGACCTGGCCGCCCAGAGTGTCGATATCGACCTTGATGACGTCGGTGGTGATGGTAATCACTTCGCGCTTGAACGCGGCGGGATCGACAGCCTCACCCGGCAGGGCAGGCACGCCTGCCGCAGCCGAGGCAGCCAGAGCAGCCGTCTTGGCAGGGGTCGCAGGCGCCTTGGCGGTTTGTTCCGTGTTCGCGGAGAACATCGACGGCTTGCCGTTCGAGATCATCCATTCGTTCCAGAGAATTACCAGCGAGACGGAAAACACGATCCACAGGATGGTACGTTTATTGATATCCATTAGGGTATTTGTCAGGAGTGGTTGCAACCGCAAGCGGTCGTTGAAGATTGTTTGCCATCGGCCGGCGGCACCGGGTCGACGCCCCCTTCATTCCAGGGGTGGCAACGGCACAGGCGCTTGGCAGCCAGCAGGCTGCCCTTGGCCGTACCGTGCACGCGCAGCGCTTCCATCGCGTAATGCGAACAGCTCGGATAGAAACGGCAATTCTGTCCCAGCATGGGGCTGATCAGCAACTGATAAGCACGCAGCAGTAACAGCAGCAGGGTTTTCATGGCGCGGATGGTGGTGGCGCAGCAACAGAACGGGCCTGGGCGGCGATTTGCGCCGCAAACAGGCGGCTCAATTCCTCACGCAGCTCGGCTTTGAGCCGGGTCGTGGTAGCCGGGCCATCCTTGCTGTTGACGGCGCGTGACAAACGCACCACGCAGTCGACCGGCGGCATCGCGCTGTTGCGAAACAGCTCGCGCGTGACGCGCTTGATCGTGTTGCGGGTCGCCGCGCGCGGCGCGAAACGCTTGGCCACAACGACGCCCAGCCGCGCATGCGGCAATTGATTGTGTCGGGTGTACAGCACAAAATGCGCTGTTTTTTGCGAAGGGCGCAAACGAAAAACGGATGAAAATTCATCCGTTTTAACGATACGCCGAAAGCGCGCGAAGTCGTGTGAACCTTCGCGTTGATTGCCGACTGGAGTACAGCTAGCCACGCGATCAGCTGTCAACGACAAGCCTAGACGGCCAGACGTTTGCGGCCCTTTGCGCGACGTGCGTTGAGCACATCACGGCCACCACGGGTAGCCATACGAGCGCGGAAGCCGTGCGTACGCTTGCGGCGAACGACGGAAGGTTGGTAAGTACGTTTCATGTTGGTCTCGCTAAAAACAAAAAAAATGCAAAATCGGGTCTGACGTCCCGTCAGTTTTTGGTGCCAATGACAATCGCGCACTTATGCCAAAGCACAAGCTGGCCAATCTCATCGCCCGCTTAATCCACGCTTAGTCCATATTGTCGTTCCAAATGAATAAACACGGAATACGGGCGGGGAACCCTGAATTATTCAGCATATGCCCCCCTCTTGTCAAGGATTGCCGTGATCGTCTGGAAATTTGCGCGCCGACCCCCATCTGCTTGCAAGGCCCCGCCACAGGCCGCGCCAGCACTGCCTGTGACGGGATAACCGGGGGATAAGTCGCCTCTTATGCACACGGCGCCCCACCCCGCCACAGAAAAATAAGCGTCGTGCCTGTGGATAACTTTCTCAGTCGGGAGTAGAATAGCGCGTTACGTGTGGCGAGCCCTCGCGCGACGCCGGCCTTGCAACACGGTGAACGCAGGGCAGAATCGATACGCCCTCCCACACCTTTTCACATAGACATACATGGATAATTTCTGGCAGGCCTGTTCCGCGCAGTTGGAACTGGAGCTGACACCGCAACAATTCAGTGCGTGGATCAAACCGCTTATCCCTCTCGATTACGAAGAGGGCAAGCTGCGCATTGCTGCGCCCAATCGCTTCAAGCTCGATTGGGTCAAGACCCAGTTCGCCAGCCGCATCACTGCCCTGGCCATTCAGTACTTCGAAGCGCCGACGGAAGTGCAGTTCGTGCTCGACCCGCGCCTGGCCCTGCCGAAGAAACCCGTCACCGCCAGCACCCCGGCCAGCGATCCGAATGGCGGCGCGCCCAGCGCGCGCGCCGCGGAACCGCAGCCCAGCGTGCCGGAACTGAGCATCGGCGCGGCGCCGCGCCGCGAGCAGAGCCGCATCAACACCGACCTGACCTTCGACAGCTTCGTGACCGGTAAGGCCAACCAATTGGCACGCGCCGCCGCCATCCAGGTGGCGAACAATCCGGGCGTGTCGTATAACCCGCTGTTCTTCTATGGCGGCGTCGGCCTCGGTAAAACCCACTTGATCCACGCCATCGGCAACCAGGTGATGGCCGACAATCCGGGTGCAAAAATTCGCTACATCCACGCAGAACAGTACGTTCGCGACGTAGTGACCGCTTACCAGCGCAAGGGTTTCGACGACTTCAAGCACTACTATCACTCGCTCGACATGCTGCTGATCGATGATATCCAGTTCTTTGGCGGCAAGAGCCGCACGCAGGAAGAGTTTTTCTATGCGTTCGAGGCATTGATTGCCGCGAAGAAACAGATCATCATCACCTCGGATACCTATCCGAAGGAAATCACGGGCATGGACGACCGTTTGATCTCGCGCTTCGACTCGGGCCTGACGGTGGCCATCGAACCGCCGGAACTGGAAATGCGCGTGGCAATTTTGCTGAAAAAAGCCAAGCAGGAAGGCGTGACCTTCTCCGACGACGTGGCTTTCTTTGTCGCCAAGCATTTGCGCTCAAACGTGCGCGAGCTCGAAGGCGCGCTGCGCAAGATCCTCGCGTACTCGCGTTTCCATGGCAAAGACATCACCATCGATATCGTCAAGGAAGCCCTAAAGGACTTGCTGTCGGTGCAGAACCGCCAGATTTCCGTGGAAAACATCCAGAAAACCGTGGCCGACTTCTTCAATATCAAGGTTGCCGACATGTATTCGAAGCGCCGCCCGGCGAATATCGCCCGGCCGCGCCAGATCGCCATGTACCTGGCCAAGGAATTGACACAGAAGAGCCTGCCGGAAATCGGCGAGCTGTTCGGCGGCCGCGACCACACCACGGTGCTGCATGCCGTGCGCAAGATCGCGCTGGACCGCACCAAGAACCCGGAATGCAACCATGAATTGCATGTGCTGGAGCAAACACTAAAAGGCTAAGGCCGCTTGGGCAAGACTGGCTCAAAACGTGCTTTACCCTTATCATCTGGGAGGGCGCCGCAGCCGGTCTGTCGGGGCTCCCCATGGCAACAATTGTTAAATTAATACGTTAAACGTCGTACTGTTCAACCTATACATTGAGGATAAATATGCAATTGGTCAAAACCACCCGAGATACCCTTCTCCGGCCACTGCAGATCGTGAGCGGTATTGTCGAGCGTCGGCACACTATGCCGATTCTGGCCAATATCCTCATCCGCAAAGACGGTGAAAATGTCTCCTTCCTGTCGACCGACACCGAAGTGCAGATCACCACGCACGCGGAAATCGGTTCCGGCGCGGACGTCACCGGCACCACCGTGGCCGCGCGCAAGCTGCTGGACATCCTGCGCGCCCTGCCCGAATCGGGCGACGTCACGATGACCCTGCTGAACAAGCGGCTGACCGTGCAAACGGGCAAGTCGCGTTTCGCCCTGCAAACCCTGGCGGCGGAAGAGTTTCCGACCGTGCAACAGGCGGAAAGCTACAACGCGTCCGTCACCCTGCCCCAAAAAACGCTGAAACACCTGTTCAACATGGTGCATTTCTCGATGGCGCAGCAAGACATCCGCTACTACCTGAACGGCTTGCTGCTGGTTCTGGATGGCAATAATGTCATCGCCGTGGCCACCGACGGCCACCGCCTGGCGTTTTGCCAGGTGGCCACCGAGCAGACCTTCGCGCGCCAGGAAGTCATTATTCCGCGCAAGACCATCATCGAACTGCAGCGTCTGCTGGAAGAGAACGATGAGCCGGTGCAACTGGACATCGCCGCCAACCAGGTGAAACTGACCTTTGCCGACATCGAGCTGATCTCGAAGCTGGTGGAAGGCAAGTTCCCCGACTACACGCGCGTGATTCCAAAAGGCTACAAAAACGACTTCACCATCGGCCGCGATGAACTGCTGCGCTCGCTGCAACGTGCCGCCATCATGACCAGCGACAAGTTCAAGGGCGTGCGCTGCATCATCACCCCGGGCAGCATGAAGATCAGCTCGACCAATGCGGACCAGGAAGAAGCCGTCGAAGAGCTGGAAATCGACTACGGCGGCGACTCCGTCGACATCGGCTTCAACGTGACGTATCTGCTGGACGTGCTGAACAACCTGAAATGCGAATACGTCAACATCGCGCTCGGTGATTCGAACTCGTCCGCCCTGATCTCCATCCCGGACAATGCCGACTTCAAGTATGTCGTCATGCCGATGCGGATTTAAATCAGGGGTCAGACCCGCCGGGTCTGACCCCAGCATTTCGCCGTTGGGTTGAAATGCGATATCACGCAATCAAGAAACCCAATGAAAAGCTGGGGTCAGACCCAACAGGCTCTGACCCCGGAACAGTACTAGTTAATTGAGAAAGCAGTCCATGTCCGAGAATCCACAAGACACCCCGATCCAGGCCAAAACGGAAGAATACGGCGCCTCCTCCATCCAGATCCTGGAAGGCCTGGAAGCCGTACGCAAACGCCCGGGCATGTACATTGGCGACACCTCGGACGGCACCGGCTTGCACCATCTGGTTTTCGAAGTGCTGGACAACTCCATCGATGAATCGCTGGCCGGCCACTGCACGGACATCAACGTCACCATCCACAGCGACAATTCGATCTCGATCACCGACAATGGCCGCGGCGTGCCGACCGGTCTGAAAATGGACGACAAGCACGATCCGAAGCGGTCGGCGGCGGAAATCGTCATGACCGAGCTGCACGCGGGCGGCAAGTTCGACCAGAACTCCTATAAAGTATCGGGCGGCTTGCACGGCGTGGGCGTGTCTTGCGTGAATGGCCTGTCGAAATTGCTGAAACTGACCATCCGCCGCGATGGCAAAGTGCATCACATGGAATTCGTGCGCGGCGTGCCGCAAGACCGCCAGATCGTCATGGTGGGTGACATCGCCACCTCGCCGATCAAGGTCATCGGCGAGACGGACAAGCGCGGCACCGACGTGCATTTCTGGGCCGATGAAGAGATTTTCACGCACGTGGAATTCCACTACGAAATCCTGGCCAAGCGCATCCGCGAACTGTCGTTCCTGAACAATGGCGTCAAGATCAAATTGTCCGACCAGCGCACGGGCAAGGAAGAAATCTTCGCCTTCGAAGGCGGCACGCGCGGCTTCGTCGAGTACATCAACAAGGCCAAATCGGTCTTGCACCCGACCATTTTCCAGGCCACGGGCGAGCGCCTGTCGGACCAGGGAACGAACATCTCGGTTGACGTGTCGATGCAGTGGAACGATGCCTACAATGAACAAGTGCTGTGCTTCACGAATAACATCCCGCAACGCGATGGCGGCACCCACCTGACGGGTCTGCGCGCGGCGATGACACGCGTCATCAACAAATACATCGATGAACACGAGTTCGCCAAGAAGGCGAAAGTGGAAATCAGCGGCGACGACATGCGCGAAGGCTTGACCTGCGTCTTGTCGGTGAAAGTGCCGGAACCGAAATTCTCGTCGCAGACGAAAGACAAGCTGGTGTCGTCGGAAGTGCGCGGCCCGGTCGAAGAGATCGTCGCCAAGACCCTGGCTGATTACCTGCAAGAAAAACCGAACGACGCCAAGATCATTTGCGGCAAGATCGTCGAAGCGGCGCGCGCCCGTGAAGCGGCCCGCAAGGCCCGCGATTTGACGCGCCGCAAAGGCATCATGGACGGCCTGGGCCTGTCGGCCAAGCTGGCCGACTGCCAGGAAAAAGACCCCGCCCTGTGCGAACTGTACATCGTCGAGGGTGACTCGGCAGGTGGCTCGGCAAAACAAGGGCGCGACCGCAAGTTCCAGGCGATTCTGCCGCTGCGCGGTAAAGTCTTGAACGTGGAAAAAGCCCGTTTCGAAAAAATGCTGTCGTCGGAGCAGATCACCACCCTGATCGCCACGCTCGGCACCTCGATCGGACCGGACGAATTCAACGTCGAGAAACTGCGCTACCACCGCATCATCATCATGACCGATGCGGACGTCGACGGCGCCCACATCCGTACCCTACTGCTGACCCTGTTCTACCGTCAGATGCCGCAACTGGTCGAGCGCGGCCACATCTACATCGCGCAACCGCCGCTGTACAAAGTCAAAGCCGGCCGCGACGAGCGCTATCTGAAAGATGACGCCGAAGAAGCGAGCTACATGATGACGGTGGCGCTGAACACGGCCGTGCTGGTGCCGCGCACCGGCGCGGAAGGCATTTCCGGCGAAACATTGACGGAACTGGTGCGCAAGTTCAACCTGTCGAACACCATCATGACCCGTCTGACGCGCGTCATCGACCGCGCCGCCCTGACGGCCATCATGACGGGCGTGCAGCTGGACCTGTCGACCCTGGACCTGGCGGAAACCTCCGCCCTGGCCCTGCAGACGGCCATCAACGACAGCGCCGTAAAAGTGCACGTGCGTTCCGACGACCTGTCGGAAAAACACATGCTGCGCATCGAGCGCATGCACCACGGCAACATCAAAGTCAGCGCCATCGACGCCGACTTCGTGCAAGGCCCGGACTACGCCGTGCTGAGCAGCGGCGCCGCCACCTTCGAAGGCCTGATCGGCGAAGGCGCCTTCGTGCGCCGCGGCGAAGGCGAGCGCATCAAGGAAATCGCCGTCGTCGACTTCCACCAGGCCATGCAATGGCTGCGCGACGAAGCCGAACGCACCGTCTCGAAACAGCGCTACAAAGGTCTGGGCGAAATGAACCCGGATCAACTGTGGGAAACGACGATGGACCCAACCGTGCGCCGCTTGTTGAAGGTACAGATCGAAGACGCGATTGCGGCGGATCAGATCTTTACCACGCTGATGGGCGATGATGTGGAACCACGCAGGGCGTTCATCGAAAATAATGCGCTGCGGGCGGGGAATATTGATGTATAAGCATGTTGTAGTTTAGGATTCCAAAGTACATGAAATAGATTTCATTATTTAAAGTATCGGCGGCCACGCAAAATGGCCGCCGTTTTTGTATCCAAACCCAAAAAATTTTGAGATAAACTCTCAAATAATTTCTGATGCTGGCCAAATATACATTGGACATCACCAACATTAAATCATCACTCTGCATTATTTTATGTTTACTGAAAGCAATTACTGTAGAATTGATAAAATATAATTGTTATTTATAATACTTTTTAGCCTACATGAATGCAGGGAATCAGGACGCTGGCAAGTCACGCTCACCACAATATGGGCGCAGATAGCATGACTCCTCTCAATCAATTTTTTAAAATGGCAGTTATGGCTGGCGTGGAAAGTGCCGTCCAGCTCCATATCGATCGCGGCGATGATATCAATGCCCGCGACTCGAACGGGTTAACTTTGCTCATGCTGTCGGCCGCCAAGAATAAAGCTGCCATGTGCCGATTATTGCTGAACGCCGGAGCTGACGGTGCTTTGCTTGACTCGGTAGGTCGAACCGCTCATGCGATCGCGATTGCAGCGGGTGCTCAACAAGCAGTTGAGGTGTTACAGCCCCTAGTCCCTGAGCCCCTGACGATATCTGAACCAGCACAGGCACCGGCGATTGATGACGTCCCCGTTACCCTCACTGATCATGAGAGCGTCGCTGAGCCGACTTTTGATGTAGCCTCGGCCGAAGAAAGCCCGCAAGCGTCCATCGCCGCCCCAATGCCTCCCCCCATTTTAGAAGATGACGAGGAAGGATTTTCCCTGTTCGACTGGGAGCCCGAAGATGAGCTTCTTCCGCCTGAGCTGGACCCAGTATTAGTGGCAGAAGCCAGTGCAGCTCAAGCCGCCATCTCAGCACACGAACCGATCGACTCGTCGGCAGACTGGGATGATGTCGATGCATTCCTGCCTGAACAATCCGTTCCGTTCATACGCAAAGACGACGTTGAAACAAGGAGCCACTTACGACTACTGCTTTTGAGAGCGTATAGAGAAGGCAGCGTGCCGAGCATGGAAATCGAATCCTTATCGATGAATGCGGACGGCAGTGCCAACCCAGAATTTGAAGCCTTGCTGACCTTGGTCGTGAACGATTTGGGGGCCGAGGTCGATGAGCGATTTGAGTATGCAGCACCCGACGAAGATTTCACTATTTTTGTCTCACCTCAAGAGAGTGAGGAAGAAGAAGAACGCATCGACAACGCCATGCACTTTATCGACAGTACAGCATCCCGACGAGCCGAACCATTACGCCTCTATCTCAGGGACTTCCAAAAGATCAAGTTGATCTCTGGCGACGAAGAGGTTGCACTCGCTCAGCGAATGGAACAACAACACAAGCGAGCCTTGTATGCCTTGGCTCTCTGGCCATATGGTGTCGAGGAGGTATTGGCTGCCGGTCGCTTGGTTCAGGCCAAGAAGCGAACGCTGTTCTCCATGTCGATGGGGCCGCTTGAGGCACAACCTGAATTAAACGATACAGACGACGAACCTGTCATTTTGGCTGCAGTGGAGAGCAGTAGTGATGAGAGCGATGAGGAAGCCGAAGAGTCTCCTATAACATCCGACAACGCAGCCAGTCTTTTCTTCGATGCCCTGCTTCGCTTAAGTGAATCGGTGACAAATCCGGTGTCGGCTAGCAGTACTGATGAAATCAGAGAGCATCTTGATTCGCTGAGACTTACTACCTCATTCCTGTTCGGGCTAGCCAAGACCGCAGCTACGGACTCTCATGAATCGGCTGATGCATTTGTAGCCGCAATTACGGGCTATCTGCAAGCTCGTGAACAGATGGCTGCTGCCAACTTGAAACTGGCATTCCATATCGCCAAAAAATATCTATATAGCGGCGAGCCTCTTGACGACTTGGCCCAAGAAGCAAATATCGGTCTGATGAAGGCGGTCGAACGCTTTGATTGGCGACGAGGTTATAAGTTCTCGACTTATGCGACTTGGTGGATACGCCAGCAAGTCGGCCGTGCCGTTGCAGATACTGTCCGCACAATACGAATTCCTGTTCATGTTCACGACAAGCTTCAAAAACTCTCAAAAGAAACGCGAGCCTTTGAATCGGAAAATGGGCGTCCACCGGAGCCAGCAGAAATCGCAGAGAGTCTGGGTATCAGCTTACGGATTCTCGGAACACTTGAGAGAATTCCGCAAGAGCCGACATCCATTGATGATGACTTTGATGAGGAGCTGATCGATGCGAGTGCTTATGACAGCCTGGTGTCGCCAGATCCGTTCGAGTCCTGTGCAGAATCACAGTTCTGCCGGACAGTGGACTCTGTAATTTTGACGCTCAAACGGAAAGAAGAGAAGGTGACTCGCCTCCGCTTTGGTATCGGAGTGAATAACTCGTTCACTCTTGAAGAGGTTGGCGTGGCTTACGGAGTTACAAGAGAACGCATCCGTCAGATCGAAGCCAAATCTCTTCGAAAGCTACGCAATCCTATTTATTCAAATCGGCTCTTATTGGCGCTCTATGGAAGTCTGCCGGTGAGAGGGAAAGAACCGCTAAGTTGCGACGTGTCAGCAGATGAAGCTGATGAGGCAGACGGTGCCATCGTAGAGGAGATCATTACGGCAGTCGGCCAAACGCCTAGGATAGATCCTTTCAGCGAGATCAATGAAGACACAATCACTTATGTAGAGACGTCTTCACCTAATGAAGCTCATGAATCTAGTGCACTCATCCAATTGCCGATGCCATCAAAGTCTTTAGGTCGGCTGTTGTCCCAAATGGAGGACGCAGGTGTTCATGTGTTAGATGATCGCCAAGGGACGTCAGGAAAAATTTGGGTAGACGTGGCGCACACCAGCGATGGGCAATATCGCAAACTCGTTCGCAAGCTGTTGGCTGTCGGTTTTGAGTTTTCGCCAGGAAAAGGCTACTGGAAATGACGTTAAAAACACGTAGTGCACCACCTCACGCAATGGCAATGCTTGAGGCTCTCCGGGGTTTAGGCTATTCAACGTCTGCGGCACTGGCTGACATCATCGACAACAGCATCTCTGCCGAAGCAAACGAAGTCCGCATTGATTTCATTTGGGAGGGCACTGCGAGTCGCATTTCCATTTTGGATAACGGCCGAGGTATGACCGATGCCGAGTTAGAAAGTGCGATGCGACTGGGTGATAAAAATCCACTTGATGTTCGTGCTTCGCATGATCTTGGTCGCTTTGGGATGGGGCTAAAAACAGCGTCGTTTTCGCAATGCCGCCGCCTAACTGTAAAGACCATAAAAAACGAAACCGACAGCTGCTTGCGTTGGGACTTGGACGAGTTGGCGGCAAACCCGGAGGGTGGCTGGCTTTTATTTGAAGGCCCGGCTTCTGGCTCGTCCGCCTATATCAACGCATTCATCGCCGCGAAATCTGGCACGCTGGTACTCTGGGAGTTGATGGATCGAATCGTTACGGATGGCTATACAGCTGATAACTTTAATGACCTGATCGATACAATTGAATCGCATTTGGCAATGATTTTTCATCGCCTGCTTCAAGGTCCGCGTGCCAAGCTCAAACTACTACTCAACGGCAGAGCTGTAGCTCCTTGGGATCCATTTATGTCAGGTCATTCTGCGAAGTCATGGACCTCGCCAGTCACGAACCACTCGACCAGTTACGGGAATGTCGCAGTTCAATGTCATGTGTTACCGCACCGCGACAAGCTAACGTCTGCTGAATTTGAGGAGAATGCAGGCCCTGAAGGCTGGACCGCACAGCAGGGCTTTTACGTGTATCGAAATGAGCGCCTTCTTGTCGCAGGCGGATGGCTAGGATTGGGCAACGCTCGTGCTTGGAACCGAGAAGAGGCCCATCGCCTTGCCCGAATTCGACTCGATATCCCGAATACGGCAGACGCCGATTGGAAAATTGATGTTCGAAAATCCACTGCACGGCCACCGGTATCACTGCGTCCTTGGTTGATGTCGCTCGCCGAAAACACTCGCGAACGAGCACGGCGGGTATTTGCATACCGAGGGACACCCGCTCCGGCACAGGGCAATGTGCCCATTGAACAAGCTTGGCGTGTGGATCGCCTCAAAGCCGGCATACGCTATCGAATAGATCAAAATCACCCATCAATTGCAGCGGTCTTGGCAAGTGCGGGAGAGCTTCAACCACTCATTAAGTCAATGCTTCGCGTCATCGAAGAAACTGTGCCGGTGCAACGTATCTGGCTCGATACCGCAGAGAATAAAGAGACTCCTCGGACCAACTTTGATGGAGAGCCAAACGCAGCCATCGTCGAAGTTGCGGCCGTTCTTTTTGACGATCTCATTGAACGCAAAGGTCTCAGTGTGGAGGAGGCGCGCAAGTCTATGCTACGCACTGAGCCATTCCAAAAATATCCAACACTTGTGGCAAAACTGGGAGCTAAAACATGACTGTATCTGAAGAGGACGCAGCACAGAACGAGTTAATCGAAAATGTCATCGCTACTGCACAGCGACTGATTCGAGCCGAGAAAGACAAGTCAAAAGTCACGCCCGGATACATTGCGGCCAAAGTGCAAAAGGCGGTGGACATGTTCACGGAAGACGAACCGATCATCATCGACCAACAGGTGGTGATCTCTATTTTGATCCAGCGATTTAGCCACTGGATGGGTAAGTCTACTACTATGAAGGACAACACCAACCATAAAGATTGGTTGAATGCTGCTCGTAAAACGAACTGGCAATACTGGCGTCGCTACCAAGACTTCTTGGAATCCAAGTTATCGGATACCGTTGTGGAGGGCATTGACGAAGCCACGGATAGCATCCTTGAGTTGTTAGAGGATCCGCAGCGGACAGACTCATGGGATCGTCGAGGTCTCGTCGTGGGTCACGTCCAATCAGGCAAGACAAGTAACTACTCCGGTCTAATCTGCAAAGCTGCTGATGCCGAATACAAAATTATCATTGTGCTTGCTGGCCTTCACAACAATCTACGGTCACAGACCCAGATGCGTCTTGAAGAAAGTTTTTTAGGTTATGAGACTACTCTAGATCGATCCCCGGGCATGCCTATAGGCGTCGCAGAATTTGGTGGAGATCTAAAGACACATTCCGCGACAACACGTGCAGACAACGGCGATTTTAGTAAGGCCATCGCGAGCCATTTCCAAGGCATTTCTCCTGAAGCACGCCCATGGCTGTTTGTAGTCAAGAAGCAGAAAACCGTTCTAACAGCCTTGCTCAAATGGATCCAGAATCGTGTCGCAGACTCCACAGATTCAGAAGACGGTCGAAAGCTAGTGACAAAGCTACCGTTGCTTGTCATTGATGACGAAGCCGATAATGCATCGGTTGACACTGGCGAAGATATCGTAGATGAAAATGGGCTGCCTAATGAGGAATATAAGCCGAAGACAATTAATAGTCTGATTCGCCAAATTCTACATGCATTCAGTCGTAAAGCTTATGTAGGCTACACAGCTACACCCTTTGCAAACATTTTTATTCATCAAAAAGGCAGCACAAAAAAAGAGGGCCCGGACCTATTCCCAAAGGCGTTCATCATCAATTTGTCCGCACCTTCAAACTATGTAGGTCCAGCTCGCATGTTCGGGCGGATAACCAAAGATGGTCGTCAGGGAGCGTTACCTTTGTCGCGAAAAATCTTGGACGACTACGACAAGAAGACTCTATCAGGATGGATGCCACCTAATCATAAAAAGACTCACGAGCCGCTTTATGAAGGTCAGGAGACCGTTCCACCGTCGTTACATGAAGCAATACATTCATTTGTGTTGGCCAGTGCTGTGCGTGAGCTTCGCGGACAGGGAAAGCAGCATAGTTCCATGCTAATTCACGTCACACGATACGTAGATGTACAAAAACATGTGAGAGTTCAGGTTGAAGAAGTTGTCCGCCGCATGAAACAGCGAATCATTAGAGGAACTGATTCCGAGACTCTTTTAGTTCAACTGTATAAATTGTGGGAAAGTGATTTTTCTCGGACACGCGATGAAGTGGCTAAGCTATCTACTAATGAAGAACAACCACCCGTATTACCTGCATGGGAAGACGTAGTAGCTGTTCTCCCCAACATCCTCCACGATATACAAGTCCGCTCCATCAACGGAACGGCAAAGGATGCCTTGGATTACGCTACGCCGGGTGCTGCATTAAAAGTTATCGCAGTGGGAGGTGATAAACTTGCACGAGGTCTGACACTCGAAGGCCTTTGTGTTAGCTACTTCGTCCGAACTACGAAAATGTATGACACCTTGATGCAGATGGGCCGTTGGTTTGGATATCGACCAGGCTACTTGGATCTCTGTCGTCTGTACACATCACCAGACCTAATAAAGTGGTTTGAACACATAGCTGACGCATCTGAAGAGCTGCGTGAAGAATTTGACTTCATGGCAGAGGCGAAGCTGACGCCAGAACAATACGGGCTGAAGGTCAAGTCTCACGAACTTTTGACTGTTACGTCTCCACTAAAGATGCGAAATTCTGAAACGCTGTCACTCACTTACAGCGGAACGAGACCTCAAACGATTCTCTTTCGCAGAGACGCAGACGTTCAGAAAAAAAATCTGGATGCTACTGATATGCTCATCAGCCATCTTGGAGCTCCATCTCAGCATGATATCGAATATCAGCGTGATGGCGAAGCTCAACGATGGAATAACACGGGACTATGGAGAGATGTCGATGCAGCCAGCATCATAACTTTCTTGGAAAACTATGTGACAGATCCAGCTGCAACAAGTGCCAAAGCTGCTGTACTTTCCGATTTCATTACCCGGATGAATGACACTGATCAGCTCAAAAAGTGGAGTGTAGCACTCATCGGCAGTGGCAGCGGGGACGGTGACGCTCACCAATTCGGTCAGATTAAAGTGTCTTCATTTCCATTTCGAAAACTAGACGAAACGCCTGAAAAAAAAGAACCTTCAAAATTTGCAATTGGAGTTTTGACGGATCCAAAGGATGAAGGCATAGATCTAAATGATGAGCAATGGCGAGAGGCTCTAGCTTTAACTCGGGCGGCATGGAAACCTGAGCCAGCTCGCGGTCGAGTCAATCCTCCCACAGAGCCGAGCGGGAAAGGCATTCGTGAGGCACGCAAAAACTTGGGGGCGAGCGCCGACAGAGGACTGCTGCTGTTGTATCCACTGACCCCATACAATACGAAGAAAGATCCAATTGTGCCAGGATGGACAAAACCTATCATGGCTTTCGCCATCGCGTTTCCTGCAAGCGAAAAGCCTATCAGCGTGGATTACAAAGTCAATCTTTTATACTGGACCCAAGAATATGGCCCGTCAGAGTGATGAATTCTTAATGGCGTGGTCATCTCTTTCCGGCCTCGGTGAAGAGATGGGCTGGCAAGCCATTCCTATTGCTCCAGCATTGCCGCTTGAGCTACGGGCAGGCCGTCGCTCGCCAGATAACGCAGAGGCTGTATTTGTCGGGTTCCCGTCAATACATTTATCAGCAGCCGACAAGCTGCCGGAGGGCCAAGGCTTTGCGGTTGAGCGAGTGGACCCGCAAGGTGACAATAAGATGTGGCTTGCGTTGACACGAAAACCCACAGGCAGCGAAGATCTCTTCGCTAGCATGGCCTCGGATGTGGTCGGAGCACTCGATGATGCAGTGGCTGCGAGAGCGAACGAGCAAAAACTACTGCGTGTGTTTCTGGGCCGCGTCGGAGCTTGGCAAGAGTTCATGAGGAAAGGATTTCAGACCCTCAGTCCTGAAGCAGAAATTGGATTGGTTGGAGAGCTTTATGTGCTTCGATTAATCATCGACGCGGGGGTCCCAGCGCCAGTCGCTGTTGATTCATGGTGTGGCCCACTCGACGCACTTCAAGATTTTGAGTTGGGAACCGGGGCATTAGAAGTAAAGTCTACACTGTCTGCTATTGGGTTCCCCGCAAAGATAGGATCTCTTGAGCAGCTTGAAGACTCTGTTCGGCAGCCGCTGTTTGTGATCAGTGTTCGATTGAAACAAATCACCACCGGCAAGACCATGCCAGAGATAGTCGATGAGATGCAGTGCATTGTCAAAGGGGACGCCGAAGCTGAGCGCCTTATCTCGGAGAGACTGCTTGCCGCAGGGTATATCGAGCAACACGCTGAGCGATATACCAGACGATTTACACAAGCTAGCACTCGCATCATTGAGGTGAGCGAAGATTTCCCACGTCTGACTCTCGGAAATGTCCCATTGGGTATCACGAAAGCAAGCTACGAGATCGATCTGGATAAGGCCGCAGGCAAAGTGGTTGAGATCGATGAAGCATTGAAAAAATTAGGGGCAATGAAGATATGAATTTGACTGATTTTTTGCGTGAAACGCAGGCTAGTGTTCGCTCGCAAATGCGAGAAGGTGCGCTATATGAGGAGCTGGTTTTTTCGGGCATTGTAATGGATCACATGTCGGAAATCGGCATGACATTCGAGCCGGTTGAATGCCACTTTGAAGGCAAGTTCGGCTCAGCAAATTTGCGTCTTAGCGGCTATGCAATTTCGGAGGACTTGGATCAGCTAGATTTATTCGTCAGCCTCTATGCCGGCGTTGACGATCCGACGCCGATCCCGGACTCCGAGACCAAAACCGCAGTCGAACAATGCCTTCGCTTTCTGACGCTTTGCGCCGAAGGAAAGATGGCGCCCAAGCTGGACCCATCCACCAACGTTCGGTCTCTCGCAGAGACCCTACAAGCTATCTATAACGACTTGGAGCAGATCCGAGTCTATGTGATCACAGACAAGGTAGCGAAATCCAAGAGCTTCAAGACTCGAGAAGTCGGCGGCAAGTCCGTTCGCCTCGAAGTCATGGACATAGAAAGGCTGCATCGACACTGGTCCGAAGGGAAGCCACGGGATGAGCTGGTGGTGGACTTTGCCGAGGTATCGGGCGCACCTCTGCCCTGTGTGTTTGTGCCTGGTGAAAATGATGACTACGACTACGCCCTAACTGCCGTGCCTGGTGAGGCCTTGCGTCTTCTCTATGAACGGTTCGGTGCACGGCTGCTTGAAGCAAACGTGCGTTCCTTCCTGAGTGTAAAAGGCAAAGGCGTAAATGCGGGGATTCAAAGCACGCTGCGATCAGCACCTGAGCGATTTATGGCCTATAACAACGGTATTGTTGTTGTAGCCGATGAGATGATACTTGGAAAAGCGAATGACGGTTCCTCCGGCATCGCATGGCTCAAAGGCCTACAAATCGTCAATGGCGGCCAGACTACGGCCTCCCTCTACTTCACTAAAAAGAAATTTCCTTCGACGGACTTGAGCCATGTGCGGGTTCCAGCCAAGATTATTGTCATGAAGACGACGGATGCCTCGAAGGAGGAGGCTCTCGTCTCGGACATCTCTCGGTTTGCGAACAGTCAGAATGCGGTGAAACAATCGGACTTGTCTGCGAACAAGCCGTTCCATGTTGAGATTGAAAAACTGTCTCGCTCAATCTATTGCCCAGATGGCGTCGGCCAGTGGTTCTACGAGCGAGCGTCGGGTAGCTATAACACCCTGCTTACCCGCGAGGGCTCCACTCCAGCAAAACTCAAAGCACTTAAAGATGCAATCCCTACTGCTCGTCGTATTACAAAAACCGATTTGGCGAAGTATTTGACCGCGTGGGACCGTAAGCCAGATATCGTAAGCTTGGGATCACAAAAGAATTTCGATCGCTTTATGGCGAGTCTTACCCCCGCTGAAGGCCAAGAAATTCCACTGCCAAATGTTCAGGACTTCAAAGCGATGATCGCCAAGGCGAAGATCTACCGCGATGCTCAAAAACATCTACGGCCTATGTTCCCGGCGTTCCAAGCCAACGTCACGGCTTATACCGTAGCGCTCATGTCAGAGAAACTTGGAAGCCGCATCGACTTGGAACGTATTTGGACCAAGCAATCTGTATCGCCTGAGTTTCTCGCTCAACTGGCTGTGTGGGCCAATGAAGTGAATGAAGTGCTACATAATTCTGCCGGTGGGCGTATGGTATCGGAATGGGCCAAGAAGCCTGAGTGCAAGGACGAGGTCATGAATGCCAGTTATTCCGCGCCGGCTACTGACATACCAGAACTCAAGGCAATGTAGAAGCCAATTCGTCGGGGATAGGTAGCTTAATGACAGACATCGTTAAACCATATGTTTGAAGTCGGACGATGTTTGACATTAAGGGAGAAAACCCCAAACCGAAAGTTTTTGTAAAGAGCTTATCTTTACTGCGGGCTTACGTTTTCCGACTTCACCGCCATGATTTACCGGGCACTCCCGACATTGTTCTATTTGGTAGGAAGATCGCCATTTTTGTCCGTTGCTGTTTCTGGCACGCTCACATCGGATGCTATTACTTCAACGTCCCATCAACCAGAGCATTCTGAACGCAATTTGATGAATTCCAGCTGATCAATGGTTTGTTGCGTGATCTCGCTAGCGAGCCGCTGAAGTCTGTCCAAGGGTTCGCGCTTGAGTTCACACTCCCAAACCACTAACACGCGCCATCCTTTTGCCTGCAACGCAGCCATATTCTTGGCATCCCGTTCCAAATTGCTCTGGAACTTCGTTTCCCATCGCTCGATATTGGATGCAGGCTGAGTCGCAAAACGGCAGCTCGCGTGTCGATGCCAGAAACAGCCGTGTACAAAAATCACTACGTGGTATTTTGGCAATACAAGATCGGGCGACCCAGGTAGTTCACGCGTATGCAGCCGATAACGGAATCCCTGCGCATGAAGGTATCGGCGTACGAGCATCTCGGGTTTTGTATTTTTCGACTGAATCCCTGACATCATTCTCGACCGGGTAGCTGAATCGACTATGTCCATTTTTCCTGGTATCCTACGTACCCATACGAATTTTTATCCAAGGCAAAGTTGCTCATCAAACAGAAATCCAGTTTTACGGGAAATATTCCTATCGTTGACCTCTTTGCTGGGCCTGGAGGTCTTGGTGAAGGATTTTCGTCAGTAGAAAGTGACCCTTTCAGAATAATTGTATCGGCAGAAATGAGTTCCTCTGCGCACAGTACACTTCGTCTGAGGGCTTTCTATCGCCTACTCAAACGTCGAGGTGGAAATTCCATCGAATCTTATTATCGTTTTTGCAACGGCGAATCGGAATGTCCGTACGACGAAAACAACCATGATGCATGGGTGGAGGCAGGAGATGAAGCTCTACAACTGGAGCTGGGGAAGCCTCATGATAACGAGCAGCTTGACCGGAGAATTTCTGCACATGAGCTTGGTCCAGACACGCCATGGGTGCTGATCGGTGGCCCTCCATGTCAGGCTTACTCGATCGTGGGGCGAGCTCGCAACCGAAGCAATGTCGAATACCGTCCTGAAGAGGATCATCGACATTTCCTCTATAAGCAATACCTGCGAATTATTCAGAAATACCGTCCCGCTGTGTTCGTGATGGAGAACGTAAAAGGCATTCTCACAGCAACTGTTGGTGGGAAAAAGATTTTCGAGACGATCCTTGAAGATCTTTCGGATCCCGACAAAGCAATGGAAATGCCGGCTTCCGGAAGTGGGTACCGCATCCATTCCCTTACGTGTGCAACCAGATATTCCGCCAAAGACTCTCCACGCAATATCGATGTACACGATTTCGTCATCAAAGCAGAACAGCATGGAATACCACAGGCACGACACCGCGTGATTCTTATCGGTGTGCGCGAGGGTATCGGCTTGGGTATTCCCGCGCAGATCGAGAAAGCAGGTGAGGTTACAGTCGAGCAAGTTATTGGCTCTCTTCCCAAGCTACGCAGCCGGCTGAGCAAAGAGCCCGACTCGGATGAAGGCTGGGGCGACGTGGTGGCGAACCATTTCAGCGAGATGGCACGTGAGGTAAGAGACGCCCATGGCGATGCTGGATTGCAGGAGGTGCTCAGGGAAGCATCTGTTTCGATCAAACGAGGACTCGGCACAGGTAACAAGCAGCTTGGCATCCTGACGCAGGATGTAGAGAGTCCGGAATTGCTCGATGGCTGGTATTACGATCCGATGCTTTCGGTCTGGCTGAATCATGACGCCCGGGGACATATGCGCACAGATCTGCGGCGCTATGCGTACGCGGCGGCGTTTGCCGACACATTTGGCTGGTCGCCGAAAGGACATGGCGAATTCTCACTGCAGGGATTGAGACCTAATCATGATAACTGGGAAACGGGCAAGTTTTCTGATCGATTCCGTGTCCAGTTGCGCGGGCGGCCAGCCACGACGGTTACCAGTCACATTTCCAAGGATGGTCACTATTTCATCCATTACGATCCAACGCAGTGCCGCAGTTTGACGGTGCGGGAAGCAGCAAGACTGCAAACCTTCCCGGACAACTATTTTTTTCAGGGGAACAGGACCGAACAGTTCCATCAGGTGGGAAATGCTGTTCCTCCCCTTCTCGCGAAAAAAATTGGAGATATCGTTTATGCTCTGTTGAGAGGCGCCGATGCCGGCGTCTCTCCTCCTATGCAACAGGATATATTGGAATAGGTTACTCGGTAGGAAGCCGATGTTTGATCACCCGTGAACTTGATGAGTTATCCAGCCGATTGTGGCAGATTCAAGAATTGGGAAAGCATCTGATGGCATGATTTCGGTAGTCTACATTCCGTAGTTACAGGCATTCGGCTGCGGCACGTCGTTGATGAAGTTTTCCAGTGCCGTCCAGCAGTCAGCGAGCGGGCTGGCAGGCAGCGGCACGAACGTTGCCTCGTCGGCGCGATGGCCGCCGATCCACACCTGATTGCGACGAAATTCGCCTGGACTGCGCTGTATGCCCCTGCCCAACGTCATCAGCGCTTGATACACTTCCGTCAGCAATCGAAAACTGATGGGCTGCCCTTGCCGTATCCGTTCCCTGTGAGTCCACGTTGCATAGATTCGCTGAAGTTAACATGAATAGAGGCCTTACTTTAACTTAAGGTGAAAAGTGAAATAATGAAATCCTTATTTTATGTTGACGCTATCAAGCCGCCTTCGGCAGCAGCACTTCCCAAAGGTTTACAACACTTGTTCCGACTTGCCGCCCAACATCGCGTCAAGACGCCGACGATGCTGGCGGTGATATCCTGATTGGTCTTGCAGCGCCAGGTGGTTTTCAGCATGGCTTCGGTATAACTGTACTGATCGAGCAATAAGCGCCCTTCCTTCATACTGTGGCGGCAGCAGGACACTGCCCATCGTTTTCCTCGCCTCAATCCCCCACACCCCCCAAGAAACCAGTACACTAGTTCCTGAGCGCAACTATTTTGTGCGCGCGCCATACCGCCTGCCGTTGCCGGGAGGCGCCCCTGCCGCAAGGCGTGTTGTCTGCCTGGACAAATGCAATGTTCACTTCACGCAGCCTGTCTCCTGCCTTTTATTACCTGTTCTTTTCAGGAGAACGGGAGCAGCAGCAGCGCTTTTTCAAGGAACTGCATTTCATTTCGATAGCCATCCTGACGTTTGGCCTGGTCTGCTGGCTGGTCACGTTCAGCCTGACCTTGCCGCGCGCCTCGCTCGATCATGCGCAGGCGGCGCTGGGCGTGACGGGCATGGTGCTCGGGCTGGTGTTGACCAAGTATGCGAAGTCCTTGCAGGCCATCATCGTCAGCGGCACCATCAGCGTGCTGTTCATCGCTTTCAGTTTTCGCGTGCTGATGCTGGGCACGGACGATCCCGCTTTCTGGGTGTTGCCGCTGGGTGTGATGATCACCCTGACGACGGCGCCCATCTTCAGCGACATCGCGTATTACCTGGGGGTGTCGCTGTGCGTGTGGGCCATTCTGGGGCTGGGGCAGTTTCCCGTGCATGCGGGCCAGGCAGACCAGCATTGGCCCGTGCTGGCCGTCACCATCAGTGTGATCATCGGCCTGGCGCTGAATATCTATTTTCTCGTCTTGCGCATTCATAACTACCGTGCCCAGCGCGACCTGGCGACGATGGCTTACAAGGATGGCTTGACCGGGCTTAACAACCGCCGCATGTTTACGCAAGGCGCCCGCACCCTGCAGCGCACGGCGCGCACGCCCGCGTATTTCCTGATGATCGACATCGACGACTTCAAGCAAATCAACGACGTGTACGGCCATGACGTGGGCGACGAGGTACTGAAAAAGATCGCCGACGTGATATCTGAACTGTCGGGCGAGCACCTGTGCGGCCGGCTGGGTGGCGAGGAGTTTGCCGTCATTTACCTGGGCGAAAAAAACGCGGCCTGCGCCTTTGCCGCGCAACTGGTCGACAGCGTCGAGGCGGCTTTCGTGCCGGAACGCAAGGTGTCCGTCAGCATCGGCATGGCGGAGCTGATCAAGGAAGCGGACTTGTCGCACAGCTACCGGCGCGCCGATGAATCCTTGTACCAGGCCAAGAAAAGCGGCAAGAACCGCTACGTGCTCAACGCCGCCTAGGCATTGCCGCCGGGTTTGGCATCTAGCAGCGCCAGCAAAGCTTGTGGCGCCATCTTCCACGGATCGCGCTGCTCGGGGTCCACCTCGTCCCAGCTGTCCAGGGCGCCGATCTTGAGGATGGAAATGGTGATCTTGGCCATGACAACGGGACAGTGATTCAATAGCCAAGCTTGGCAGAAAGGGATTTATTCCTGAAATGCTAAGATCGCGGCCCGCGCATGCCGGCAACCGGTCCGGCATGGCGTCTCGACAAGGATGTCCATTGAACACCCCAGGAAAAATCACTCTGCGCATGCTGACGCTGTGCGCCGCCCTGTGCTTGCCGCTTTCCAGCATGGCACAAGCCGTTTCTGCCGAAGATGCCGCCTTCGTGGCCGCCACCGTGCCCGTGCCGTCGCCGCCGCTGCGCCTGAGTGCGCACCCGGAGATCCGCGCCGACGTCTTCAAGCTGCTCGGCTATGCGCGCGGCAGCTATACGCAAGGCAACACCCTGATCGCGCGCCAGGTGCTCGACAGCATGCATTCACTCGATGACATCACGCGCACCATGCTGCCTGACGGACGCTCGGTGCTGGCCTCCATCGATGCCGGCACGCACGGTGCATGGCGCGCCGCCATGCTGTTCGATCCGCAACGCAAGCTGTTGGCACTGGGCCTCGTCAACGGCCATTGCCAGGCCACTGGCGACGCCGCCCCCGCCTGCCTGCCGTCCACGCACGCCGTGCTGACCCTGTTCCTGCCGCCAGGCGCGGAGGACGAGACGGCCGCGCCGCTGCTGGTCTGGGCGCGACAAGTGCCGGCCATGCTGGCACAGGCTGCGCCGGAACAGCGGCAAAGCATTGCAGCAGTGGAATACATCACCACCCGCCCAAACCAGCCCGGCTGGGAGCCGCGCGACGTGCCGCCCGGCTTTCCCGCCAGCTTGCTGCACCTGCTGCTACCGAATGCGGAGTTGAACAGCAGTTCCAGCGGCGGCAAGATCGTCACACCGGCCGGCCTGGCCGGTTTGCCCATGCGCACGCCCACGGAAGCGGCCGAGGCGGGCGACGAGCCCATGCCCGATGCGGACATCACCCTGCGCAGCTATGCCGACTTCCACTGGGTGCTCAACACCTACGCCAAGCTGGCCAAGGGCGCACAAGTAAAGGGCCATGACGACAAGGTGGTGTTCACCGGCAGCGATACGAGCGGCCGCTATACGGTGACCTTGCGCGAGCCCAACAAGGACGATGGCGTCGTCATCACCGTGGCCAGCTGGCGGGAAAAATAAGCGCAAGAGCAGGGAAAGCATTGCCATTACGCACAAGAGCATGGCATTTTGGCATTTTGCGGTATGATTTCCGGCCGTGCGGCGCGGCCCTGTCCCTGCCTTGCCCACCCTGCCCTTCAAGCCAGTCACGCTTGCGTCGCCTCCTGCCCTAAGGAATTCATATGTTCGGTTTTAACTTGCGCGTTGCCAAGATGGTGTGGACGGCGTTCCTCATCGCCTTCCTGCTATTTCTCACCTACAAGGTCTCGTCGACCCTGATCGTGGTGGTCTTTGCGATTTTCTTCAGCTACCTCGTGTATCCACTGATCGGCCTGCTGGAACGCCATGGCCCGAAACGCTTGCCGCGCACGGCCGCCATCGGCATCGTCTTTCTCGTGGTGATCTTGCTGGTGGCGATACTGGGTTCCATCTTTGGCGCGCGCATCGAGGAAGAGGCGATCAAGCTCAGCGATCAGTTGCCGACCTTGCTCAAGGGGAATAATTTTGCCGAGCGCATCCCGTTGCCGGAATTCATGGAACCGTTGCGCGCGCGCCTGCTGTCGTTCATGCAGTCGCAGCTGAGCAGCGGTACGGGACAAGCCATGCCACTGGCGAAAGAACTGGGCTTGACCGTCATGCATGCGGCCAGCAACCTGATCTATCTGGTGCTGGTGCCCGTGCTGAGCTTTTTGCTGATCAAGGAAGGGCCGGACATGCGCGACGGCTTGCTGTCCCTGCTGAACCGCCCGAACAAGAAGCTCTGGGGCGCCATCATCGATGACCTCGACATCTTGCTGTCGCGCTATGTGCGCGCCCTGCTGCTGTTGTCGATCGCCACCTTTGTGTCCTACAGCATCGCCTTTTCCCTGATGGGCGTACCGTACAGCCTGCTGCTGGCCGGCGCGGCCGCCTTGCTGGAATTCATCCCGTTTGCCGGCCCGCTGGCAGCCGCCGTCATCGCCGTCGTCGTGGCCGGTTTCAGCGGCTTCGAGCACGTATTCTGGCTGATCGGCTTTATCGCCGCCTACCGTTTGTTCCAGGATTACGTGGTCAATCCGTACTTGATGAGCGAAGGCGTGGAAGTGAGCCCGCTGATGGTGATCGTCGGGCTGCTGGCCGGCGACCAGTTGGGGGGAGTGGTGGGCATCTTTCTGTCCGTGCCCGTGATGGCGGCCATCAAGATCGTCTTCGTGCGCGCGCGGGCGGCATTGCAGGCACGACACGATGCGCATGAGAAAGCGGAACAGGCAGCGGAAGAAGCGCGCGCCCAGGCCTTGGCCGAGGCGGCGCGCTTGCAGGAACAGGGCAGCAAGGCCACCCTGCCGGCGCAGTAACTTAAAACTCTTCCCACTCGCCGCTATTATCGGCCGCGGGTTTGGCGGGACGCGGCTTTGCGGCAGCGGCAGGTGCTGCGGCGGCGCGGGTTGGCGCCAGGCGCAGCGCCGGGCGTTTCAAGGCCGTGCTGGCGGCAGCCACGACAGGCTTGCGCAAGGCAGGCTTGGCGGCAGGGCCGCTATGGTTGGCGTCGAGTTTGAAGATGCTGACCATCTCGGCCAGTGCCGCCGCCTGCTCCTGCATGGATTCCGAGGCGGCTGCCGCTTCTTCCACCAGCGCCGCATTCTGTTGCGTCACGGTATCCATTTCCGCCACGGCTTGATTGATCTGGCCGATACCCAGTTCCTGTTCGCGGCCGGCGGCGCTGATTTCGCCCATGATGTCCGTCACGCGGCGGATGCTGGCCACGATCTCGTCCATCGTCGTGCCCGTCTGGCTGACCAGTTCGCTGCCGGCGCCCACGTTCTGCACCGACGCTTCGATCAGCATCTTGATGTCCTTGGCGGCGCTGGCCGAGCGGTGCGCCAGGTTGCGCACTTCCGTGGCGACGACGGCAAAGCCGCGGCCTTGCTCGCCGGCACGGGCCGCTTCCACGGCCGCGTTCAGGGCCAAAATATTCGTCTGGAAGGCGATGCCATCGATCACGCCGATGATGTCGGCGATCTTTTTCGACGATTCGCTGATGGTGCCCATGGTATCGACCACTTGCGCCACCAGTGCGCCACCTTTCACCGCCACGTCCGAGGCCGACACGGCCAGCTGGTTGGCCTGGCGCGCATTGTCGGAATTCTGCTTGACGGTCGAGGTCAGCTCTTCCAGCGAGGAGGCCGTTTCTTCCAGGCTCGACGCTTGCTGCTCCGTGCGGCTGGACAAGTCCAGATTGCCCGAGGCGATTTCATTGCTGGCCGTGGCGATGGCGCCGCTGCCGTCGCGCACGCCGCGCACGGTGGTCGACAGGCGTTCCTGCATTTTCAGCAAGCCCGTCAGCAAGGCGCCCATTTCGTCGTTGCGCGTGATGACGATGTCGTTGGCCAGGTTGCCGTCGGAAATGGCGCCGAAATGGCGCAGGGCCTGATCCAGCGGGTTAAAGATGGCGCGCAGCAGCAAAAAGCTGGAAATAATGGTCAGCAAGGCGCCGACGATCATGCCGCCGATGGCCATGGCCACCTGGCTGCGGTAGCTGGACTGGCTGGCCGCATACATCGCGGCGGCCGAAGTGGCCTGGTATTGCGTCAATGTTTCAGCGGCCTGGTCCAGGGTACGGTACAGCGGCGTCAGCCCCGTCATCATCAAACCGTCCGCTTGTGCAACGTTGCCTTCACGCAAAGCCTTGCTCATGACCAGCAAGCCGTTGCTCATGTAATCGCTGCGCTTCTTGTCCATGTCGTCGGACAGGCGCTTTTCGTCCGTGCTTTGCGGCAAGGCCAGGTACACCTTCCAGGACTTGTTGGACGCTTCCATGAATTGTTCCGCACGGGCCAGGATATCCTTGGCGTCGGCCGCATCGGGATGCACCATCACGCGGTCCATCGTGAACCGGGCGCGGCCCAGCAGAATCTGCGATTCGCCGATCGCTTGCGTCGATGCCAGCTGATTACTGTAGACCTCGTTGAGGCTGTTGTTGGCCGATTTCAGGCTGATGATACTCATGACGCCCAGCAAGGCGATCAGCAGGCCCAGCACACTCATGGTGGCAATCAGGCGCATTTTTATTGTTATATTCGACAGCATGCAGTTTCCTTGGTAAGGGCGCAACCATGCCTGCGTTCACCAAACGGGATAGCAGCAAGCGCCAGATGGGCGGGTCACGTGAATTGTTCAGGACAGGTCGATACGGCGTGTGCGGCGGCAGGGGGGAAGGCGGCCCGCGCATATCGTCAGGAGTGCAAGACAGATCAACAGGGTTGAGGTTTTCTGTACTTTTATTTCCTGACTGCAAGATACAGGGAAAGATTACTAGTAGCAACATCCAGCATGGATTTTCACGCTTTGTAACAAGCGGATGATGTTTTTTGCGCAGAACTGGCATTCCGCAATCGTGCGCGCTCGCGCCGGAATGCCATTTATGTTAGCCAATTAGTTAATACATGGTTTCTTCGATGAGCTGGCCATCGTCGCGGAAGTACTGGAAGCGGCCCGTTTTCTTGCCCATGGTATAGGCGCCGATCTGCTTCGGTTTTCCGTTCTGGAAATTTTCGATGTTGACGCCATGCAGCACGCCCTTGTGCCAGTTGCGGTGAAATTGCGGCACTTCGCCATCGGGATAAAACAGGGTTTCCGCCCCGTCGCGCTTGCCGCCGGCAAAGCTGCCCTGGTAACGCCGCTTGCCGTCCGGATAAAAACTCTCCATCGGGCCCTCAAGCTCGCCCAGGCGATAATGTTCGGCCAGTTCCAGCTGGCCGCTGGCCGCGTATTGCTCCAGCTTGCCGTCAGGCTTGCCGTCAACCATCGTCAACACTTGCCAGCCGCCATCGGGCGCCGCTTTCTTCCACGGCCCCTGTTTCACATCATTGACGTAGTTGCCGCCACCGCCAGGCTCCACCCACTGGCCCTGCTTCTTGCCATTGACATAGTTGCCCTGCCAGTGCACCACGCCTTCGACGCGGCGCTCACTGGGTCCATCCAGCCTGTCCTTGAGGTAGGTATCGAAGCCCTGGTAGTTACCCTTGCCCTCGTCGCGCCATTCCTCGACGCCCGGACTCACTTCCCAGCGGCCCGTGCGCTGGCCACGCTGCATCATGCCCGTCGTCGTTTCTTCGCCGCTTACATACGTCCATGCTCCTTCAGCCTTGTCGTCGACAAAGGCGCCAAATGAGCGGATGGTGAGCGGCTCTTCATAGTGCCACTGCCCCGTGCGCTTGCCCTGCGCATACAGGCCGCGGGCAAACACGCTGCCCCTGCAGCAATTCACGTCGTATTCGATAAATAGTCCATCCTGGCTGGCGGCAAAGCGCTGCGGCTGCGTTTCCCAGGTGATCCACTTGATGTGATAACTGGGCGCGCGGCCCCCTTCCCATCCCTTGCCCAGCAGATAGGTCACCGTGAGGAAATGGCCATCCTTTTCCCCGAAGGTTTTTTTATAGGCAAACGCGGGCGCATCGGCCGGCTTGCCGGGCAACAAGTCACCATCGATATTGAAATAGCCGACCAGGGTACCGTGGCCATGCTCGATGGCGTCGAACTCGGCCACGCCCGTCGGTGCGTAGGCGATGCTGTAGTCGATCAGCTGCAAGCGGGCCAGCGCAGCGCGCACCCGCGCCTCGTCCATGGTTTTCGCACCGCGCACGATGGCGTCCAGGGTCGGCTGCAAGGTGGTCACCTTGAACATCCTGCCGCCGCTGCGCTCGTAGCGGTAGGCATGCAAGCCGTACTGACCGCCGTTGCGGCTGAGCACGAACGTCGTTTCGCCCTCGCTGTCGAGGTCAAGCTGGAACACGGCCGCGATGCTGGCCTTGCCGTACTTGTCCAGGTTCATGCGTTTTTCACTGACCCCGTTGCACTGGCAGTAGTAGCCGTTGACTTCGCCACTTTCCCGCAGGAAGGCCAGCACCACGCCGCCGTCGCGGCGCTCGACGGCAGTGGCGTAGGCCATGGGCTGGCCTTCATAGAAACGTACCGCCGCCTGCGCTGGCGCCAAGTTACCCAGCGCCAGCAGCGCCGCCATCGTGCTCATCCAAAAAGTTTGCCGCATGCCCACTCCACTGCCTGAAAACCGCCATTATGCATGGCCGTTCAGGCAAGACCGCTCACGCCAGGACGCCGGCCAAACAGGGGCCGCTGCACCGTCTGCGCCAGCAGCACGCCCAGCAGCGAGATGCCGCCGCCGACCAGGTGGTACACATGCATGCTTTCGTGCAACCAGACGATGGCCAGCAGGGCCGTCAGCAGGGGCAGGAGGTTGACGTAGATGCTGCAGCGGTTCGGCCCCAGCAGTTTGACGCCTTCGATCCACAGGTAGGACAGCACGATGGACGAACCGATGCCCGCGTAGCCGATCAGCGGCAAGGTGGTGGCGTCCAGCCTGGCGCTGCCGGGCGGCAGCAGCAGGAAGAACGGCAGCATGCACGCCAGCGCCGCCAGGGCCTGGCAATAAATAGCTTGCCAAGCGGGAATGGACAGACGCCAGCGGCGCAGCAGCACGCCGTACAGGGCAAAGCTCAGGCAAGCGAGCAGCATCAGCGCGTCGCCCGCATGCACACCTTGATGCAGCAGCGCCAGCACGTCGCCACGTCCGACCAGGTACAGCAAGCCGCCAAACGACAGCACGCCGCCGGCCGCCATGCCGACCGTCAGGCGCTCGCCCAGCAGCAGCACGCTGAGCAGGGCCGTCATCAGGGGCGCCAGTGCCGTGACGATGGCCATATTCGTTGCCGTGGTGCTTTCCGCGGCGCGGTAGGACAAACTCTGGAACAGCGCCATCGACATCAGGCCGCACAGGGCCAGCTGCCACCACTGGCGGCGGATAGCGGCGCGGTTGCGCCACAGGGGGCGGGCGATAAACGGCGTCATCACCAGCAAGACCAGCACCAGGCGATAAAAAGTGATGGCCGTGGGGGCGATGCTGGACGCGGCCAGCTTCGAGACGACGACGTTGCCGGCCCACAGCAACATGGCCAGGAACGGATACAGATAAGCGCGCACAGGCATGCGTAACTCCATAAATCATTGCGGGGAACCATCATGCCGCAGGCACATTGTGCTTTCTCGCGCTAAGATGTCCATACCTGTCGCAAAACTGACCTTATTTGATGGATTGTTCCTCCCACGCCTTTCAGGAATTGCTGCCCGTTACGGCGCGTGCCATGGCGCTGGCCGTCGACTATGCGCACGGCCACGTGATTTCCGCGCACCGCCACACGCATGCGCAGTTGCTGTATGCCATCGAGGGCGTGATGACCATCGAGGCGCAGGGCGGGCGCTGGGTGGTGCCGCCCACGCGCGGCGTGTGGCTGCAGCCCGGCATCGCGCACAAGGTGCGCATGAGCGGCGCGGTGAAAATGCGCACGGTGTTCGTCAACTGCGCCAATTCTCCATTGCTGCCTAGCCACAGCTGCGTGCTCGACATCAGTCCGCTGCTGCGGCAATTGATCGTGGCGGCCGTCGACATCGCGCCCGATTTCACGGAAGGCAGCCGCGACTGGCATCTGCTGCAGCTGCTGTTGCACGAGCTCGACAGCCTGCCCGTGCTGCCCCTGTATCTGCCCTTACCTACCGATGCGCGCCTGCGCGGCATTTGCGCGCGGCTGATGGAACAACCGGGCGAACAGCAGACGGTGGCGCACTGGGCGCAGGAACTGGCGATCACCGAGCGTAGCCTGCACCGACTGTTCCAGAAACAGACGAGCATGCGCTTTGGCCAGTGGCGCCAGCAAGCCCGATTGCTGCGGGCGCTGGAACAATTGGCGCACGGCAGCAAGGTCATCGACGTGGCCATGGACAACGGCTACACGAGCCAAAGCGCGTTCACGGCCATGTTCAAAAAGCATTTCGGCACCACGCCGACCGCGTTTTACCAGGCTAAAGTCATCGCTGCATAAAAAAAATGCTGCTATGCATCAATAATCATGGGCGATAGCCGCCGCTCTTGTTATCATCGCAAGCCTTATCGCACCGCGCCCATCCTGGCAGCGGTGTTGACCTCATTCATACCACCATGACACAGAATTTCTTCCAGACATTTATCCTGCTCTTGCTCGTCACCGATCCGTTCGGCAACGTTTCCCTGTTCGTCAATGCCCTGAAACGGGTGCCCATCGAGCGGCGCTGGAAAGTCGTCGTGCGCGAGTGCCTGATCGCCTTCGGCATCTTGCTGCTGTTTATGTTCTTCGGCCGCCATTTCCTGAACGCCTTGCAATTGTCGGAAGTGGCCCTGCGCATCGGCGGCGGCGTGATTTTGTTCCTGATCGCCATGCGCATGGTGTTTCCACAGCCAAACGCGGGCAATAGCGACCACGAGATGGGCGGCGAGCCGTTCATCGTGCCGCTGGCCATCCCCGCGCTGGCTGGCCCGTCGGCGCTGGCCACCGTGCTGCTGTTTTCCTCGCATGAAATGAACGAAGTCATCGCCCACGTGGCGGGGCTGACGGCCGTGGCCGTCGTCTGGCTGGCCGTCTTCCTGTGCGCCGAACGCTTGCAGCGGGCCTTGGGTCCAAGGGTCATGACGGCGTTCGAGCGCCTGATGGGCTTGATCCTGACGGCGATGGCCATAGAAATGTTGCTGGCCGGCATACGCGCGTTCCTGAAATCCGTTTAATATTGTCATTCATCCACTGAGGGAGTCCAGCATGAGCCGTTGCGCCCACCTTTGCCTGATGGCCGATTACAACCAGTGGATGAATGCCAAGGTCTATGCGGCGGCGGCCAGCCTGCCGCCCGGCGAGCTGCAGCGCGAGCGGGGCGCCTTTTTTGGTTCCCTGCTGGCCACCCTGAACCACGTGATGGTGGGCGACACGCTGTGGCTGCAGCGCTATGCGAAACACCCGGCCGGCTTCCCCCTGCTCGACCCCATCCGCGCCATCACGCCGCCCGCCTCGCTCACGCACCCGCTGTTCACGGCCGAGGATTTTGCCGCCATGCACGCGCACCGGCAATGGCTGGATGAGCTCATCGTAGCCTGGGCCGCCTCCATCCGCGAAGAAGACCTGGACCACCTGCTCGATTACCGCAACAGCAAGGGGCCGAACCGGCGCGCGTTTTTCAGCCTGCTCATGCATTTCTTCAACCACCAGACGCACCACCGGGGCCAGGCCAGCACCCTGCTGTCGCAAGCGGGCGTGGATATCGGCGACACGGATTTACTGTTTCGCATCCCCAACCATATCGAAGACTGACGACGGCCGGTACAGCCACGCTTTCACGGCAATCGCCGCCAGCGCCAAGGCACCCAGCAGCGCGCCGCAGGCCAAGGCCCCCGGCATGCCGCAGGACTCGATGGCCATGCCTCCCGCCAATGCACCGACCGTCACACCCAGGTTGATGGCGGCGATGTACACGCCGATGGCGAACGCGGGCGCCTCGCGCGCTTCGCTGCTGAGCCACACTTGCGTGACGATCAGCCCGCTCGTGTGCGCCGCGCCCCAGAACAGCAGCAGCACCGCCATGGGCGCCCAGCCGATACCGCTGCCCGCATAGCGGTACAGCAGCCAGTACGCCAGTCCCAGCAGCACGGGTTGCAGCAGGACCGTGCGCAGCACCTGCGTGCCCAGCTGGCGCCCCGCGAACAGATTGCCGGCCACGCCACCGACACCAAACACCACCAGCGCCAGCCCCGTCTGTCGCGCCGACAAGCCCGCTTTCTGCTGCAGGTACGCGGCCGCATACGCATACACGGCAAACATGGCGGCAAACACGAGCATAGCGGCGGCAATAGTGAACCACAGGGCCGGTTTGCGCAGCACGGCCAGCTGGCGGCCATACGCCATCGGCGCTTCCTGCGGCGTGTCCGGCAAGAACACATATAAACCAAGCGCCGCCAGGGCATTGACGAGGGCGCAGGCAAGGAACGATGCCTCGTAGCCATACTGCGCGGCGATCCACGTGGTGAGCGGAATGCCCAGCACCATGCCCATGCTGGTGCCCGTAAATGCGTGCGCGCCGGCCCGCGCCGATTGCTGCGGCGGATACAGGGCGGCGGCCGCCACCATGGCCAGCGAGAAATACACGGAGTGGAACAGGGCTGGCACGACGCGCAGCGCCAGCAGCAGCCCGAAGCGCGGCGCATACGCCGAGGCCACGCTGGCCAGCGCGAACACCAGCAGGGAGACGATCAGCACGGGCTTGCGGCGCCAGCGCGTGGCCAGCAGCACGAGAAAGGGACCGCCCACGGCGATCACCAGGGCGAACAGGCTCACCAATGACCCCGCCTGCGCGGCCGTCACGCCGTAGCGCTGCATAATCATCGGCAAGATGCCGACCACGCCAAACTCGATGCAGTAGACGCCGAACAAGCCAAGCGCGAGGAAGACGATCGGGTGCGGGCGTGTCATGGCATTTCCTTTGCACCATATACTGCCTGGCACAGTTCCGCGACGAACAGCCCCGCCATGCCCTCCAATGCCGTATTCGTGAACGCCACCACGGACAATTCCTGCGCCGGGTCGACAAACCAGGAGTGGCCATACGTGCCGCCCATGCGCCAGCTGCCCGTGGATTCCGGCGTGGAGGCGGCAAGCGGGTCCGTCAAGATCGTAAAACCCAAGCCGAAGCCACGACCAGGCCAGAACGGCAAGTCGAAGCCGCCCGTCTGGTTTTCTCCCATCTGGCGCGCCAGCGCCGGCGGCAGCAACGGCGCGCCGCCCAGGCGCAGGGTTTCCAGCAGGCACATGAAGTCAGGCGCCGAGCCGACCATGCCGGCTCCGCCGGACGGGTAGGCGTGCGCATCGCGGGCACGCGCCGGTGACAGGGTAAAACCTGCCATGCCATCGAGAAACGGCAGATGGTCTTCGCCCTCGTCGCGCAAGCGGCGCGGCCGGGATTCTCCCGCTGCCCGGTCCGCATACGCGACGGCCAGGCGCGCCGGGTCGCTCGCCACAAAACCCGTGTCGCGCATGGCCAGTGGCACGGTCACCAGGTATTCCACGGCGTGCGCCAGCGGCATGCCGGCCGCCTGTTCGATGACGGCGCCCAGCACGTCGGTGGCAATCGAGTATGCCCAGCGCTCGCCGGGGGCATACGCGAGCGGCACCGTGGCCAGGCGGCGCAGGTTGTCCTCAAGGGAAATGCGGGATGCATCCATGCCGTCCGACACCCCGGCCTGCGCATACGCGCCGCCCGGCGGCTGGAAAAAGCCATAGTCGAGGCCGGCCGTGTGCGTGAGCAGATGCCGCACGGTCATCGCCGCCACGGCACCGTCCGGCTGGCGCGGCGAAAAATACGGCAGCCAGCGCGTCACCAGGTCGTCCAGGCCCAGGCGGCCCTGCCCCACCAGCGCCAGCGCGGCCGCCGAGACGATGGGTTTGCTCACGGACGCCAGGCGAAAGACGGCGTCCTCAACCATGGGCGTGCCCGCCTCGCGGTCCAGGTAGCCGGCCGCGCGGCGGTAAATTTCCTGGCCACGCTGGCGCACCAGCACCACGGCGCCCACCAGGCGCTGCTGGTGCAACACAACGTCCAGCAAGGGATCGATGCGGGCGGACAAAGCCGCAGGAGAGAAGTTGTACATCATGGCGTAGCCTTTCAAATGATCAGGCTGCCAAGGTAAGCCAGGCGCGATCAAAGAAAAACAGGCTATAGTTTCTGTCTGTGCGGACGTTGGCATCCGCAATCAAAGAGGAACCACATGGACAACCTGGCGGGATTCACGGCCTTCGTGCAGGCGGCCGAAACGCGCAGTTTCGTGGCGGCGGGCAGGGTGCTCGGCATTTCCGCCTCGGCCGTGGGCAAGAGCATCGCGCGGCTGGAAGAGCGCCTCGGCGTGCGCCTGTTTCAGCGCAGCACGCGCAGCATCGCGCTCACCAGCGAGGGCACGGTGTTCCTGGAACGCTGCCGGCGCATCCTGGGCGAGATCGAAGCGGCCGAGCTGGAGTTATCCAATAGCAAGAGCGCACCGCAAGGGCGGCTGCGCGTCAGCCTGCCGCAGGTGGGCAGCCTGCTCAATCCCGTGCTGGCCGCGTTCGCGCGCGCCTATCCGCTGGTGGAACTCGACCTCGACTTCAGCGACCGCCGGGTCGACGTGATCGAGGAAGGCTACGACGCCGTCGTGCGCGCGGGCGAGAGCGCCGACAGCCGTTTGATGAGCCGCCAGCTGGGCCAGTTCCAGCTGCAACTGGTGGCCGCACCCGCCTATCTGGCGCAACATGGCACGCCGCGGCTTCCCGCCGACCTGGCGCAGCACACTTGTCTGCTGTACAAATTTCCCAGTAGCGGCAAGGTCGAGGCCTGGCCCTTGCCCGAGTGGCCTGCCCTGCAGGCGGCCGGCTTGCCGGCCCTGCTCAACTGCAACAATGTCGACACCTTGCTGCACTTTGCCGAAAGCGGCCTGGGCATCGCCGCCCTGCCCGACTTCGCCGTGCGCGCCGCGCTGGCCGCAGGCCGCTTGCAGCCGGTGCTGGACGCGCACCGCCAGCACGATGGCACCTTCCGCATCCTGTGGCCCAGCAGCCGCCACCTGACGCCGAAACTGCGCGCCTTCATCGATTTCCTGGCCACCCACGTGTTTCCGAAAAACTAAGCCCGCATCCAGCGCCGCGCTCGTTGTTTCCACACGACAACTTAGTTAAGTTGCTACCAGTTTTTCAGCTTTTCGCGGACTTGATACAAGTTTTTGTATTGCAGTGCGGAATTTTGAGGAACAATTACAGACTGGCCGTGGCTACGTATAAACCCGTAGCCGTGGCCTGTCGCCGTTTTCCCTCACTTCCGCAACACGAAAGCAATCATGTCACTCACACAATTCAAAATCGGCACCCGGCTCGGGATCGGGTTTGCTGTCGTCCTCGGTCTGCTGGTCGCCGTCTTGCTCGTCGGCCTGTATTCCATGGGGCAACTGAGCTCGCGCACGCACGACATCGTGGCCGACAAGAACGTCAAGATGGCGGCCGCCAATACCATGAGCGACAACGTGCGCAATATTACCCTGGCGATCACGAGCATTGTGGTGGCGCCGACGGAAGCGCTGGTGCAGGCGGAACTGGCGAAAATTGGCGAAGCGCGCAAGAAATACGGCGCAGCCAAGGAAACCTTGCAAAAGAAAATCTCGACGGACAAGGAAACGGCGCTGATGGCCGAACTCGATGCCGCCCTGAAATCGGGCGCGCCGCTGAACAACAAGGTCATCGAGCTGCGCAATGCGGGGCAGACGGAAGAGGCGATCGCCTTTCTGACGCAGCAGGCGGCACCGAGCCTGAAGATCGTGCTGGGCGCGCTTGACAGCCTGGTCGCGTATGAAGCGCAGCAGGCGGCGCAGGCCGCAACGGACGCCGAAACGCTGAGCGCCAGCGCGCGCGCCTCCATGATTGCCCTGGGCAGCGTGGCCGTGCTGCTGGGCGCTTTTGTTGCCTGGATCATCACGCGCTCGATCACCCAGCCCATCAATGCGGCCGTCAGCGTGGCCGAAACCGTGGCTTCGGGCGACTTGTCGTCGCACATCGTCGTCAATTCCAGCGATGAAACGGGCCGCCTGCTGGGCGCCCTGAAAGCCATGAACACCAGCCTCTTGGGCGTGGTGGCGCAAGTGCGCCACGGCACGGAGGCGATCTCCACGGCATCGAGCGAAATTGCCGCTGGCAACCTCGACCTGTCGTCCCGCACGGAAGAGCAAGCCAGCTCGCTGGAAGAAACGGCCTCTGCCATGGAAGAGCTGACCTCGACCGTGAAGCAGAACGCGGACAATGCGCGCCAGGCCAACCAACTGGCGAAAAGCGCGTCGGAAGTGGCCGTGCGCGGCGGCAGCATCGTCTCGCAAGTGGTCGACACCATGGGCACCATCAACGCCTCGTCGCGCAAGATCGTCGACATCATCGGCGTCATTGACGGCATCGCCTTCCAGACGAATATCCTGGCCTTGAACGCGGCCGTGGAAGCAGCGCGCGCCGGCGAGCAGGGACGCGGCTTTGCCGTCGTGGCCAGCGAGGTGCGCAATCTGGCCCAACGCTCGGCTGGCGCAGCGAAGGAAATCAAGGAATTGATCGCGGCCTCCGTCGCCAACGTGGACACGGGTTCGCGCCTCGTCAACGAAGCGGGCCAGACCATGGGCGACATCGTCGACAGCATCGTGCGCGTGACCGACATCATGGGCGAAATCACCTCCGCCACGCACGAGCAGACCATCGGCATCGAGCAGATCAACATGGCCATTGCCCAGATGGATGAAGTCACGCAGCAAAACGCGGCGCTGGTGGAAGAAGCGGCGGCCGCTTCGCAAAGCATGCAGGAACAGGCGGGCGAACTGGCGCACGTGGTGGGCTTCTTTAAAACCGGCAACCATGTCGCCAGCGCAGCCAAGCTGACGCCAGTGCGCACAACACCAGCAGCGCCCGCCATCGCCCGCCCCGCAGCCAAACCCGCACCCGCACGCAAGGCCGTCACGGCCGCGCCGGCGCGCCGCAGCAATGCCAGCGCCGAGAGCGAATGGGAAGAGTTTTAACGAATAGCAACACCCTCCCCGCAAGAAAGCCAGGCAGGAAGTTGCTGCCTGGCTTTTTTTCGTCCGCAATCACCACTTTTTTTGCGGCAAAGCCCGCGCAATAGGCGAAAGTGCAAAACGTGCACCGCGCATACGCTTTACAATCCTCGCTCGCTTTACAAAATATTGGTCATCATGAATCAGGCAGAACAGCAGCGCCTCCTGGCTATCCTGGAGTATTGGCACAAGATCGAATTCTTTATCCCGTTTGACCTGAATCAAATCACGGACGTTGAAGACCAGTCCACCGTGCGTCTCCTGCACCGCGAACAGCTGGCGCAATTGCCGCTGCAGTTCGCCACGCAATGGCAAGTGCCGTCCGACCGCGAGATCGACGGCTACTCATTGTTCCTCGGCGTGTTCGACAAGGCCGAAATCAACAAGGCTTGCCCGCCGGCCAACGGCCCGGAAAACATGGCCGAAACAGAAAAAACAGAACTGCTGGGACGCTCGTGCTTTGCCCGCCTGAACCTCAATGCGCTGGGCGAGCCGCAGTTCGATCCCGTCTCCGTGTCAACCTTGCCGTGGGCGCTGGGCCGCGCCCGTACGCCGGACTGGTCCGGCCTGAGCCTGGACGCCTTCAGCGACAGCCAGCTGGCGCTGCAAGACAGCCTGCGCAACTTCGCGGCCAGCCGCACGCCACAGCAGGTGACGGACGAGGCCGGCAATGTCTCGTCGCCCCTGTCCGGCATGGAAATCGCGGCCCTGGCCGATCTGCTGCGCGACTGGGCCGGCTTCCATCCGTCGGCCGGCCAACCGCTGGCCGTGCTGCAAGTGCGCACACGCAAGAAACGCGCTGCGGTGACGGAAGCCGATACGCTGGAGTCCAGCCAGAACCGTACGCTGGATTTTGGCGACGCGGTGGAAGCAAGCGTCGACATTCTCAACAGTTTTTACCTCGATGACCTGGAACAGATCATCCGCGCCTTACGTGGCGGCAAGCTTCCCGCGACGGTCGCCGCCTACCTGACGCCGCTGGCGCAGGATGAGCGCATCGATCTGTACAGCCCGGCCGGACGCCAGGCGCTGGCCGCCATGCTCAATCCGGCCAACATGAACCGGGGCCACTGGCTGGAAGACGCCAGCTACGCCATGAGCCTGATGCAGCAGTTCGCCATCCATGGCGCGCGCACGGGCTTGAGCGAACGGGGCATCTTTTCCGTCAACGGTCCGCCGGGCACGGGCAAGACGACCTTGCTGCGCGAATTGTTCGCCGACAACATCGTGCGCCGCGCCAGCGTGCTGTCCTGCCTGGACCGCGCCGGCGACGCCTTCATCGGCAAGGTGGCCGTGGCCTTCGAAGGCGTGCGCGACCCGATCACCATCGCCCGCTTGCGCCCGGAACTGACGGGCTTTGAAATGGTCGTCGCCTCGTCGAACAATGCAGCGGTAGAAAACATTTCCGGCGACCTGCCAAAACCCAAGCAGCTGGGCAAGGAATGGGCGCGCACGCGCTATTTTGAAAGCGTGGCGCGCCGGGTCGTGGCCGACGGCAATGGCGCCAACCGCGCCCTGAACGAGCAGGAAGCGCCGTGGGGACTGATGTCTTGTGCGCTGGGCAATAGCGCCAACCGCCGCCGCTTCGTCAGCAATTTTTATGACGACGACTGGGACAAAACCACGGCGCGCAAGACGCCGAACACGCAGAATATCCGCCAGTGGCTGGCCAACTACCAGGGCGTGAGCTTCGCCCAGGCGGCGCGCGAGTTTCGCGAGACGGAACATGTGGTGGAAAAGGCCCTGGCCGAGCACGCCCAATACGCGGCCCTGTGGCAAGCCGTGGGTACCTGCACGGAAGCAGATTTCATCGAGGCCAGCCAGCAAGCGCTGATCGCCGCTGAGCAAGAGATGGATGCGGCGAATGGCGCCCTGACCGACGCGCTGGCGCAGCAGGATACCTTGCTCGCCAGCAAGAAGGAATTGCTGGAAGAGGAACGCTTGGTGGCGCTGACGCAACCCGGTTTCTTTGCCCGGCTGTTCCGCACGGCACCTGCGCGTGCTTACAAGGAGGCCGTCGTCGCCAATGCCGAAGCGCAACGCCAGGCCGCGCGCGACGTGTCCGCCATCAAGCTGCTGCTCAAAGGCGAGCTGGAGCCGCGCTGCGAGCGCGCCCGCAACAGCCTGCACATCGCCCTGCGCACGGCGCAATCGCGCCAGCGCGAATGGGATGACAGCACGGAACTGCTGCGCCGCGCGCGCATGCGTTTCCCCACCATCATCGCGCCAGCGACCCTGAACGAGCTGGACGGCGACGCCCTGCAAATTGGCGGCCTGTGGCATGAACCGGCCTTGGCGCGCCTGCGCTCGCGCCTGTTCGCCAAGGCCCTGGCCCTGCATGAAGCGTGGCTGGCGGAAGTGGCAAAGAAGGGTGGTCCCGGCTTTGGCGGCAACTTGCTGGCCGTGTCGAAATTACTGAAAAACAAGCGCGCCTACGACCAGTCGCACATCGCCATGGTCTGGCACAGCCTGTTCATGGTGGTGCCCGTCGTGTCGACCACGTTTGCCTCGTTCGCGCGCCAGTTCCAGGGCATGGGTCCTGAATCGCTGGGCTGGCTGTTCATCGATGAGGCGGGCCAGGCCGTGCCACAGGCGGCGCTGGGCAGCCTGTGGCGCGCCAAGCGCGCCGTCGTCGTCGGCGACCCGCTGCAGATCGAACCTGTGTTCACGGTGCCGGGCCGTCTCGTGCAAACGTTATCCGCCCTGTCGCCGCACACGCAGGATGGCAGTTATGCGCCGACAAGCGTTTCCGTGCAGACGCTGGCGGACAAGGCCAACCGCTATGGCGCGCAGGTCGGCGCCGGCAGCGCACAGCCGCTGTGGATAGGCAGCCCCTTGCGCGTGCACCGCCGCTGCGTGGAACCGATGTTTTCGCTGGCCAACAGCATCGCCTACGAAGACAAGATGGTCTACGGGCTGGCTGACCGCACGCCGCCGGCCGGCGCGCGGGGTCTCACGCGTGGCCCCAGCCGCTGGATCGACGCCGTCGGCGCCGTCAGCTACAAGCAGGTCGTGCCCGTGCAGCTCGATTTCGTGCTGGAAGTGCTGCTGAAACTGTATCGCCGCGATGGCAAGCTGCCCGACATGTATGTGATTACGCCGTTCAAGGCCGTGCGCAATGAATTGCGTTCGCGCATCGTCGACATGGACTGGGACCGCCGCCTCGGCTACGGCAAGGCGCCCACGGCGCGCGAATTGCGCCAGTGGAGCAGCCAGATGGTGGGCACCGTGCACACCTTCCAGGGCAAGGAGCAAAGCGTGGTGATGCTGGTCCTTGGCGCCGACGACAGCACGGTGGGCGCCGCGCAATGGGCTGCCGCCACGTCCAACCTGCTCAACGTGGCCCTGACGCGCGCGCAGCACTATGTGTACGTCGTCGGCAACCCCTTGCTGTGGGGACAGTTGCCGCACTTTGCGCCAGCGTGCGCGCAGTTGCCGCATACGGGGATGCATGAGTTTTTGGTGGAGATGGGTTGACGGCCCCATGACCATGCTTTACGGCGTAGGTCGGATTAGGTGGGGCCGCCGAGGTCCGCAGGACCGTAATCCGACAATATGGTTGGCGCGTGATGTCGGATTACGCGCTTGCGCGCTAATCCGACCTACGGTCCTCGAGCGGAAACACTAAAGTGAACGTCGTGGCGGCCGCATCCGACGCCACGCTCGCGCTGCCGCCATGCAACTGCATGATGGCCGTGACGATGGCCAGGCCCAGGCCGGTAGAGGCGGCCGAATCGCTACGGGCCGGGTCGGCGCGATAGAAACGCTCGAACAGGTGCGGCAAGTGGCGCGCGGGGATGGCGGGGCCGAGGTTACTCACGCTCAGTTCCACGCCCTCGTTCGTCGCGTGCGAACGCAGCAAAATCGTGCTGCCTGGCGCCGCGTGGCGAATGGCGTTCGACAGTAAATTACCCAGCGCGCGGCGCAGCAGTTGCGGCTCGGCCGTCACATTGCCGCTGCCGTGGCAAGCCAGCGCCAGCTCGCGCTCCTCGGCCAGGCCTTCAAAGAAATCGGCCAGACGCAAAAACTCGTCCTGTACAGGCAAGACTTGCTTGACGAGCACCATTTCATCCTGCTGCGCGCGCGCCAGAAACAGCATGCTGTCGATCATGCGCGACAGCCGTTCCAGCTCCTCCACATTCGATGACACCAGCTGTTCATACTCGTGCGCGCTGCGCGGGCGGGCCAGCATCACCTGGCTTTGGCCCAGCAGATTGGTGACGGGCGTGCGGAATTCATGCGCCAGATCGGCGGAAAACTGCGACAGCCGTGCATAGCCTTCCTGCAGCCGCGCCAGCATGGCATTCAAGGCCTGGATCAGGGGCAGCAGTTCCGTGGGCGCGCCGCGCGCATCGAGCTGCTGCTCCAGCTTGCCCGGCCGCACGAGGGCCGCATGGGCCGCGATATTGCGCAGTGGCCGCAATCCCCGCAGCAGCATCAAGCTCGCCAGCAGTGCCGCCACCAGCGCGCTGACGGCCACCGAGACGACAATCTGCCAGCGGTAGGCGGCAAACATGGCCGTGCGGTCGCCGTAGACCCGGGCGACGGAAATGTCGGCCATCTGTGCCGGCTCGCCAATGCGCGCGCTGGCAGCCACCACCCTGGCAGGATAACCGTCGCGGCTGGTCCAGCTGACGATGGCGCCGTCGGTGACGGGCGCATCGACGGCGACAGGAACAGCATGCGCCACCGTCTCGCCGTTCGGATTGACATCGATCAAACGCGTGCCATCGGCGCGCACGATGCGCACCAGGGAGTTCTCTTGTCCGCTCATGGTGTCGCGGAAATACTGGGGCCGCTCGCGGATGATGTCGAGAGTGCCCGCATTACCGAGCAATTGCTGGATCTGCCGCAGTTTACCCAGCAACAAAATATCGTCGCGGCGCTCGATTTCCGCCACAAACGAGCGGTACAAATGCATGCCCAGCCCGGCCGACACGAGGGCCACGATCAGCACGAAGACGAGCGTGACGCGCAGGGTCAGCGAGTGGCGAAGTTGCGCCAGTTTCATGCGGGCGCGCCGTTATCAGCCACCGTGGGCGCGCGCAATTCGCAGACATAGCCCATGCCCCGCAAGGTGTGGATCAGCTTGGGTTCGAATGGGTCGTCGAGCTTGCTGCGCAGGCGGCGGATGGCCGCGTCGATGACGTTGGTGTCGCTCTCGAAATTGATGTCCCACACTTGCGAGGCGATGATGGAACGCGACAGCACTTCGCCCTGGCGCCGCGCCAATAAATGCAGCAAGCCGAATTCCTTCGCCGTCAGGGTGATGCGCTGGCCTTGCCGGCTGACCTTGCGTTTCATCACGTCGATTTCCATGTCGCCGATGCGGATGACGTCGTCTTCGCGCGGCGGCCCGCGCCGCAGCAGGGTACGGATGCGCGCCACCAGTTCGGCAAACGCGAACGGCTTCACCAGGTAATCGTCGGCGCCCAGCTCCAGCCCCTTCACGCGGTCCTGCACCTCGTCGCGCGCCGTGAGGAAAATCACGGGCACGTCCGCGCCGCCTTCCTGCAGCCGCAGCGCGCGCAAGACTTGCCAGCCATCCATGATGGGCAGCATGACGTCGAGCACGATGAGATCGGGGGACTCCGTACTTGCCATGTGCAGGCCGTCACGGCCATTGCGCGCCAGGCTCACCGTAAAGCCGGACTCGGCCAGGCCGCGCAGCAGATAGTCGCCCGTCTTCGGTTCGTCTTCGATTACCAGGATGCGCATGGCCACTTTCTAAAAGAATATAAAACCATTTTACGCCGCGCGCAGACGGCCGCGGATGATAAAAATGTCATGCGGCGATCATCTTCTCGTAGGGTAACACTGGCCATACTGGCGTCACTTTACTCAACGGACAGCCACATGAAAACCCTGTTACTCGGCAGTACCCTGCTGTGCCTGCTGGCCGGTCCAGCCCACGCCCAGCTGCGCAAGGTCGATGACCTTTCTCTGACGGCGGCCAACAAGCTGGCCAACGCGGCCATGGCCGCTTGCCAGGCGCAAGGACGGCATATCGTCGTTACCGTACTGGACCGTGGCGGCAATATTGTCGCTGTGCAGCGCGCCGATGGCGTCGGACCGCACAACACGGATGCCAGCCGGCGCAAGGCCTACACGGCCCTGTCGACGAAAAACGATACCCAGGCGCTGGCCGTGGCCGCGCGCGACAACCCCGACATGGCCAATTTGACGACACTGCCGGAACTGTTGCTGCTGGGCGGCGGCCTGCCCTTGCGAACCAAGGGCGAAGTAGTGGGCGCCATCGGCGTGGCCGGTGGCGGCGGCGCCCTGCAAGACCGTGCCTGCGCCCATGCCGCCCTGGCCGCCATTCCTGAACTCGATTCCCCCACCCTTTGAAAGACGCAACGATGACCTATCTGAAAAAAATCACCGCCGCCCTGGCCTTCGCCAGCCTGTCCGGCATGGCCCTGGCCGCCGCCAATCCCTTGAGCGTGCACATCCTCGACTTGCAGAGCGGACAGCCGACGGCGGGCGTGACGGTGACCCTGGAGCAAAAGCAGGGCGACGGTTGGCAACAACTGGGCAGCGCCGTGACGAATGCGCAGGGGCGCATCGCGGCCATGTATCCGGTGGATGCGCCCATGCAGGCGGGCGACTACCGCATCGTGTTCAAGACAGGCGAGCACTATGCCCGCCTGAAGCAGGAAACTTTTTTCCCGGAAATCCCCGTGCAATTCCACGTGGAAAAGACCGAGCAGCACTATCACATCCCGCTGCTGCTCAGCCCTTTCGGCTTTTCCACGTATCGGGGAAATTAAGCTTAGCCGAGCGTCTTCGCCGTCTGCCCGAAGAGCACGCTTTTCGCGTCGCCGCTGACGGTCGGCTGCACATTGATTTCCGCCGCCCGCGCATATGCGCGCACGGTGGCGGGACGGGCGGCAATCGCCGCGAACCAGCGCGCCAGGTGCGGGAAATCTTCCAGTTTCTGGCGCTGGCGCTCGTGCGGCACGATCCACGGGTAGATCGCCATGTCCGCGATGGAATAGCTGTCGCCGGCCACGAATGCGCGGTCCGCCAGGCGCTTGTTCAGCACGCCATATAGCCGGTTCGTTTCGTTGACGTAGCGCGTAATCGCATAGTCGATCGGTTCGGGCGCGTATTGCACGAAATGGTGGTTTTGCCCTGCCATGGGGCCGAGGCCGCCCATTTGCCAGAACAGCCATTGCATGACTTCGGCACGTCCCCGCACATCGTCCGGCAGGAATTGTCCGCTTTTCTCGGCCAGGTATTGCAAAATCGCGCCCGACTCGAACAGGGACAGCGGCGCGCCGCCATCTTCCGGCGCCTGGTCGACGATGGCGGGGATGCGGTTGTTGGGCGCGATGGCAAGAAACTCGGGCTTGAATTGCTCGCCCTTGCCGATATGCACGGGAATGAGCTTGTAGGGGATGCCCGCTTCTTCCAGGAACATCGTCACTTTGTGCCCGTTGGGCGTGGTCCAGTAATACAGGTCGATCATCGTGGTCTTTCCAGGTAGATAAGTAGGGGCAGGCGCACTTGGCATAACTATTGTCGCGCCGCAACTGATATGCATGGATATAATGCCACGTAAGCGAAAAACAAGACGGCGCCCAGGCAGCGCAAGCGCCCACTCTCGCCGCAAGAATTGAACGCCGCCATTCCCGAGAACCATCAACGAAAGCCGACCATGCGCAAACTCCTGATCGTCACGCTGTCCGTCCTGCTGTCAGGCTGTGTCCAGGACTTCGCCATCTACATGTTCGATGGACAGGACCATTCCCTGACCGTGCGCCGCCAGCAACGTTATTTTTGGCAAGATACCGTGGAAGTGCAGCTGATGGCGACCAATCTGCCGCAATGCCAGCGCCTGCATACCCTGTCGACGGATGCGCCGGCCGACATCACCGTCGAGCTGTTTGCGGCCGGCGATGGCCTGTGGAATATCCGCATGGGCAAGCAGTTGTGGCAGGCAGAAACGAATACCTGCAATGAACTGACGGAAATGGAAAACGACCCGAAAGCCGACCTGGGCCAGCCGGTCGGGCAATACGTGGTCGTTGATGACAAGCTGGAATTCGAACCGGCGCCGCCAGCGGCAGCGCCAGTCCAGTAAAACCTTAGCGCGCCGCCAGGCTGCGCAGCGGCTTTTTCGCCACGGCGCGCGGTGCGCCAGCCGAAGTGGCCGCCAGGCGCGGCGATGTTCCCGGCTCTTGCGCCGACAGTTTGAAGCGCGCCACCAGTTGCGCCAGCACGGCCGCCTGGTCCTGCATGCTCGACGCCGCTGCCGCCGCCTCTTCCACCAGTGCCGCATTTTGCTGCGTCACGCTATCCATTTCCGTGATCGCCTGGTTGACGTGGCCGATGCCCGTGCTTTGCTCGTGCGAGGCGGCCGTGATGTCGGCCATGATGTCGGTCACGCGCGAGACGGAAGCGACCACCTGATCCATGGTCGTGCCCGCCTGTGCAACGAGGGTGCTGCCAGCCGCGATGCTGTCGACGGAAGCGCCGATCAGTTCCTTGATTTCCTTCGCCGCACCCGCCGAGCGCTGTGCCAGATTGCGCACCTCGCTGGCCACGACGGCAAAGCCGCGTCCCTGTTCGCCCGCGCGCGCCGCTTCCACGGCCGCGTTCAAGGCCAGGATATTCGTCTGGAAGGCGATGCCATCGATGACGCCGATGATGTCGACGATCTTGCGCGACGAGGCGTTGATGGTGTCCATGGTGCCGATCACTTGCGCCACCACGGCGCCGCCCTGGCGCGCCACGGCGGAAGCGGACTGCGCCAGTTCATTCGCCTGCACGGCATTGCCCGCATTTTGTGTCACGGTCGAGGTCAATTCCTCCATCGAGGCGGCCGTTTCTTCCAGCGAACTGGCTTGCATTTCCGTGCGTGCCGACAAGTCCATATTGCCGCTGGCAATCTCGCTCGATGCCGTGGCAATCGTCTCGGCGCTGTGGCGGATTTCGCTGATTGCATCGACCAGGTTGGTTTGCATGGTTTTCATCGCGTACAGCACGCTGTGACGGTCGTTGGCATGCGTGCGCACGACGCCGCTCAAATCGTTATTCGCGATCTTTTCCGCCACATCGGCCGCATACTCGGGATCGCCGCCCAGCGCATGGCGCAAGCTGCGGTTGATCACCACGACGACGCCCGCCAGCAGGCCGCACACCAGCACCAGCACGCCCAGCGAGGTCAACAGCGACTGGCGGAAGGCCGCGTCGATATCGTCCATGTACACACCGACCACGATGGTCCAGCTCCATGGCTTGTAGGCCACCACGCGGCTCATCTTCGGTTCGGGGGTCTTCTGGCCGGGACGGGGGAAATAATAGTGGACGAAGCCCTTGCCCGCATCGCTCTTGCCGACGGCCACGATGTCGCGGTACAGATAGGTGCCGTTGGCATCTTTAAAGTCCGACATGTTCTTGCCATCCGTTTGCGGCGCGGCGGGATTCATCACGACGACGGCGTCGAGGTTGATGATGGACAAATAACCGGTCTCGCCGAAACGCATGCTCTTGATGACGGCCGTGGCCTGCTTCTGCGCTTCTTCCTTCGTCAGGGCGCCGCTGGCGGCCAGGTCGCCGAACATCTTGACGGCGCCCAGGCCCAGGTCGGCGGCATTGCTCAGGTCGGCGCTGCGTTCTTCGATGCGGATCTTGCGCACTTCCAGAGCGTTATAGACAAAAATAACGGTGATGCACAACAGGCTGCAAATCAGGGGAATCCATAACTTCTGCTGGAACGTCAATTTCTTCATGCTGTGTCTCCAACTCTCTATTGTGCGGCGAAGGGGTGTGGCCCGCTTCCTGCCCGGCTGGCCAGGAATGCGGCGGCGACGGTGCTCTGGCGGCACCGTTCAGACGACTCCAGCATACGCTCGAACGACCGATATTTACAATGCCGGGAAGCAATGATTTTTGCCCGGTGTTGTTAATGCGTTGCGACAATTGATGAGAATTGATGCTGCATTGCAGTAAAAAAGCCTGCAGATAGGGGCGGCAAGGCAGGCGGGGGTGACGTGCCTGTGTCAAAATGCACGCCATATACTTGATGAATCACGAAAGCACAGCATGACCAAGAATGAAGCCATGAAACGCATCAACGACCGCCTGGGCAAACCCACCCTGACGGACAAGAACACGCATTTTGCCAGCGTCGCCAGCTATGGCACGGACGAAGGCTGGTGGCTGAAGATCCCCTTCCTGACCTTCAAGCAGGAATTGCATTTTATTCTCAACAATGAGAAAACAAAAAGCTTCCAGCACCTGAAAATCGGCGCCAACCAGATCCTCAGCCCCGGCATGCGGTTCCGCAGCACGGGCGGCGCGGCCGACGCCTTCATGTCGGCCTCGGCACCGAAACGCCTGGTCGACTTGCTCGACGGCGGCAGCAAGTACAACTTCACCAAACATTTTATTAACGATTATCGTTACTGATGCGCGGCCGTGCCGCCGTCGGCTGGCGGCAGCCACGCCTTGATCAGGTGTTGCGCGATGTCGAGCGCGTCGTCGCGGCTGGTGCCGAAATGCAGGGGATAGCCCCAGAACTTGCCGAACATCACGGCAAAGGCCTTGCCGGCCAGGCGCTTGGCGGCGCTCGGTTCAACCAGCACCATGCCCTGGATATACGCGCGGATGGCCGCCTTGTTCCGCTTCATCCAGAGTGATGCCCGCTTGCGCTCTTCCTGCGGGTGTTCATGCCCGTCCTCGTCAAAACCTTCCTCGCTGAGAATGACAAACGCCTGGCGGCGCGCCAGCAGCGCGTCAAACTGGGCAAACAGAATATCGGGCTGGACAGGCGCTGCCTCGCGGCGCATCCAGACGAGGGGGAAATTGGATAGATCAAGCTGCATGATGATGACTCCTTCAAAGGGTTGCCGTTCCTCCTTACCTTCATCAGAACACTGGCGGCGGCGGTTGCCGTTGAAGCGGGGCTGCGGATCAGCACACGATACCGATGGCGCGGCCGGACGTCATTGCATAAAATAGCCACAATATTATTCAATCCAGCCAAAGCGTCCCCATGCCCCATCTATTGCAGCCCAGCATGCTCACCACCGAGCTGGGCCTGGACGCCACCGCGTCCCTCATGGATTTCGACATCGATGGCGTGTTGCGTCCGCTGCTGGCCGTGGGCCTGGCCAGCGTGCCCGAGGAGGCGGAGCAGGCGCCGCACCAGCACCGCAAGGGGCAGTTGCTGTATGCCACGCGCGGCGTGATGCATTGCAAGGTGGAAAGCGGTGTGTGGATCGTGCCGCCCCAGTGCGCCGTGTGGATACCAGGCGGCCTGATGCATTCGGCGCAGGGCGTGGGCGAAGCGGAGTGCTATTGCCTGTTTGTCGAGCCGGCCATGGCGCCGGCCTTGCCCTCCGTTTGCTGCACCGTGGCCGTCTCGCCGTTGCTGCGCGAACTGATCGCCAAGGCGGCCGGCTTTCCCACCCTGGCCGCGCTGCAGGGCGCGCAGGAACGCCTGGTGCTTACCCTGCTCGATGAATTGGCGGCCGCGCCCGTGGAAGACTTGCATTTGCCGATGCCGCGCGATGCGCGTTTGCGCCGCCTGGCCGCGCTGCTGCTGGCGCAGCCCGCCGATAAGAGCACCCTGGCCGAGTGGGCCAGCCGCATCGGCATGAGCGAGCGCAGCATGACCCGCCAGTCACTGGAGGAAATGGGCATGAGCGTGGGCCGCTGGCGCCGGCAATTGCACGTCATCCTGGCCTTGCAACGGCTGGCGCAAGGGCGCAGCGTGAAAGCGGTGGCGCTGGAACTCGGCTATGAAAACACCAGCGGTTTTGTCACCATGTTCCGCAAGGCCGTGGGCAAGCCGCCGGCGCGCTACCTGGCGGAGCGGGAGTCCGGAAGAATATAAAAAAAGGCGGCATATGCCGCCTTCGTCCCGCATCGGCGCCGAAGATCAGACTTCGCGCGCCAGTGCCAGAAACTCCGTGCGCAGCGCCAGGTTCGGCTGCATCTCGCCCAGCATGGCCGAGGTGATGGTTTCTTCGCCCGGCGTGCGGATGCCGCGGCTTTCCATGCACAGGTGGCGGCAGCGTACGACCACGCCCACCGATTTCGGTTCCAGCACTTCCATCAGGGCATTGGCGATCTGCATCGTCATGCGTTCCTGCACTTGCAGACGCTTGGAGAAGCAATCGACGAGGCGCGTCAGTTTCGACAGGCCGACGATCTTGCCGTTGGGCACATAGCCGATGGTGGCCTTGCCGAAGAACGGCGCCAGATGGTGTTCGCAATGGCTGTAGACGGGGATGCCGCGCACGACGATCAGCTCGTTGTACTGTTCCGCGCCATCTTCGAACGCTTTCAGCAAATCCACCGGGTCCTGGCCATAGCCGGACGTCCAGTGCTTCCACGCCTTGGCCACGCGCGCCGGCGTTTCCAGCAAGCCAGGACGCTGCGGATCTTCGCCAAAGCTGCTGATCAGCCGGCGCCAGTCGTTTTCGGAGAATTCTTCTTGAGACATGCTACACCACCCTAAAATTTTCAATTGCCGCCAGTATATAGAAAATGCGGCAAGCTGCCCGAGCAGCTCCCGCTTTACGGCACTGCCGGCGGCCGGTGCGCGCCCACCAGCAGCGCGGAAATCGACACGCTCGAACTCGCTTCCGGCCACACATCGCCAGGGCCGAACCAGCGCGCCTCGGCGATCTCGTTTTCATCGAGACGAATCTCGCCATCGAGGTAATCAGCCGTAAACGCGATCATCAGCGAATGGGGAAATGGCCAGGACTGGCTCATGAAGTACTGCAAGTTATGCACGCGCAAACCCACCTCTTCCATCACTTCGCGGTGCACGGCTTCCTCGATCGATTCGCCCGCCTCCAGGAAGCCGGCCAGCGGACTGAAGCGCTGCGATGGCGAGTGCTTGTGCATGGCCAGCAGCACCTGGTCGCCCTTGCGGATGAGCACCATCATGGCGGGCGAAATGCGCGGATACGCGAGCATGCCGCAGGCGGCGCAGGTGAAGCAGCGTTCGCCGCGCGTGCGCTGCATGGGCGTGGCGCACACGCCGCAATGGCGGTGCGTGCGCGCCCACTCGGCCAGTTGCACGGCGCGGCTGGCCAGGCCCAGGAACGCGTCGTCGACGGCATTGAACAACGAACGCATGCCGTGCCAGGCCAGGCCGGCGCCCGGCGGCAACTCTTCGTCGGTCCAGACCGTCTGGCAATAGCGGCCCTGCCACAGGCCCACGGGCTGTGCGCGGCTCAGGTCGATATCGAGCGCGGCCGCCTCGGCGGCCGTGGGCAGGGTCAATTCGGGCGTGCGCAGCAATAAACGTCCGCGGTGAAAGACAAACGTCAGCGTCTGCTCGGCGGACGGGGCCGGTTCGGGGGCATCGATCAGGGGGACAAAGGCATCGGGAGTCTGCAGCATGCTCGGCGGAAATTTGTAAAGGTTGCTCATCATACTCCCGCCGGCGGAGCCTTGCGCGCATAGCAGCGGCCGGGGCGCAAAGCAAGCATTCATGGGCCATGACAGTGTTTTTTTTACGGCACACCCAATCCGTTGCGTAAACGATACTGATAACGATTCTCATTTACGAAATAACGCCCATTTATTACAATACGGCCTTCCGTCTCCATCGCCAGCCACTTGCCCGCGTGCCCAAGCACAGCGGCGCAGAGCCAGCCAGGAACCACTACCCTGACCTTATCGAGAGAGCAAGATGGCAATCAAGAGCCGCAAACACGCCCCAACCCGTTTCAACCAGCACATCGGCGCCGCCCTGGCCGTGATGCTGCTGCCCGTCGCCGCCCAGGCGGCCGACCCGGCCGGTCAAAGTGCCCCGGCATCGCAGCAAATGCTGAACGAAGTCAAGGTCGTGGGTTCCAAGGAAAACGACTTCAAGGCCGAAAAAGCCTCGTCGCCGAAATACACGGAAGAGCTGGTCAATACGCCGCAAACCATCGTCGTGATCAAGAAGGAATTGATCGAACAGCAAGGCGCGCTGACCCTGACGGAAGCGCTGCGCAACACGCCAGGCGTCGGTACCTTCTTCCTCGGTGAAAACGGCAACACGAACACGGGCGACGCCGTCTACATGCGCGGTTTCGATTCGTCCGGCAGCATCTATGTCGATGGCGTGCGCGACGTGGGCTCCATCTCGCGCGACGTCTTCAACATCGAACAGATCGACGTACTGAAGGGCCCGGCGGGCACCGACAGCGGCCGCGGTTCGCCGACCGGCTCGATCAATCTGGTCAGCAAGACGGCCACCATGGAAAACAAATTCAATTCGCTGCTGACGGCGGGCAGCGGCAAGCAGAAACGCGCCACGGCCGACTGGAACCGCGTCCTCGACAGCGATACCGGCACGGCTTTGCGCCTGAACCTGATGACGCAGGACAGCGGCAACGCGGCGCGCGATGAAGTCAAGAACAAGCGCTGGGCCTTCGCGCCCACCGTCACCTTCGGCATCGGCAAGCCAACGCGCATCACGGCCAGCTACCTGCACGTGGATCAAAACAACGTGCCCGACGGCGGCGTGCCGACCATCGGCTTGCCAGGCTACTCGACGCCGGACGTCGCCACGAAGGATAAGCCGATCATCCGCAGCTACCTGAACAGCGCCGCCAGGGTCGATCCGAAGAATTTCTACGGTTCCACCTCGGACTACGACAAGATCAAGGCCGACATGGGCACCTTGCGCATCGACCATGATTTCTCGTCCAACGTGCAGCTCCAGAACACCACGCGCTACGGCAAGACCCAGCAGGACTACCTGCTGACGGCCTTCATGGGCAGCGCCGGCAACCTGAATACGGAGACGAACGGGGTGATGCGAGACCCTTCGACCTGGACCCTGGCGCGCTCGCTGCGCACCGTGAAGGACCAGGAAAACACGATCCTGACCAACCAGACCGTGGTCAGCGCGCAATTCGACACCGGCGTGCTGAAGCACTCCCTGGTGGCCGGCGCCGAGTTCACGAGCGAAAAACAGACCAACTACAGCTATGTGCCAGCCAGCCTGGGCACCTTGCCGGATGCCAATCTGTACAATCCGAATCCGCGCGACACCGTCACCGGCCACAATCCCGTGCGCAGCGGCGCCTTCACGGAAGGCGAAGTCAACACGCAAAGCCTGTATGTGTTCGACACCATCAAGTTCGGCGACAAGTGGATCTTCAACGGCGGCGTGCGCTTCGACCATTTCAACACCACGTATGACGCCGTCGCCCTGCAAGCGGCCGTGGGCAAGGATCAGGTACAAAAACTGCCGGTCGGCACGCCGATTCCTACCCATTTGACCCTGAGCGACACCCTGGCCAACGGCAAGATCTCGGCCATGTACAAGCCGACGCCGGACAGCAGCGTGTACGCCTTGCTGGCCACGTCGAAAGCGCCACCTGGCGTCAACATCAACCTGAACGCCGCCGCCAACAGCGCGCAAAACCCGAACTATGACCCACAGGAAACCATCACCAAGGAAATCGGCACCAAGTGGGACTTCCTGAAGCAAAAACTGTCGCTGTCGGCCGCCGTCTACCAGACCACCGTCAAAAATGAATTGGAACAAGATCCGGTGATCTCGACCATTTATTACCAGACCGGCAAGAAGCGCGTGCAAGGCCTGGAACTGGGCGTGGTGGGCGAGATCATGCCGAACTGGCTGGTCAGCGCCGGCTACACCCGCATGAATACCAAGGTCGAGTCGAACAAGGTCTTCACGGCCAGCGGCGAGAAGAGCCTCACCTACACGCCAAAGCAGGCGTTCACCAGCTGGACCTCGTACACCCTGCCGTTCGGCCTGAAGATCGGCGGCGGCGCGCGTTACGTGGGTGAAATGCTGCGCGGCACCGATGGCGCCGTCGGCACGCCGGCCCGCGTGGATGCCTACTGGGTCTTCGACGCCATGGCAACCTATACCGTCAACAAGAACCTCGACTTGCAGCTGAATGCCTACAACCTGGCCGACAAGACCTATGTGGCGGCCATCAACAAATCCGGCTACCGCTACACCCCAAGCCAGCCGCGTTCGTTCAGCCTGACGGCGAATATCAAGTTCTGAAATCAATAGCATAGAAACTGCGCCACATCGGGCCCCTCTTCGGAGGGGCTTTTTTATTGTCCTGATAATCTTGCCTTGTTGGGCCTACCGCCACCCCGCCGCGACTAGCGTATGAAAAGTCATACAGCGATGCGCTTGCGCGTCCAATATTTCGCGCAAGCGTGCAAAGTTGCAACATCCTAGCAACAAAAAATCGACCTTAAATCAACAACTTAAGAAGTTATGTAGCAAATTCCAATTTCAGGCATATCCTTTGCTATGTACAGGTTTTGCTGCAAATAATCGCTGGCACGCAAGGGCTTGTTTTTGAGAAATATTGACTCCAAGCTTGAGTTGCTCGCTATCAATAATCCGCTCACAGCGGCGTTTCACCGGAGGAGTCAAAATGAAAAAGAAACGGCCATTAACCCTGTACATCCTGATTGCCATGATCCTCGGCATTGCCGTGGGCTATGGATGCAACACCGCCTTCCCTGATGCCAAGCTCAGCGCTCAAATCGCTGGCAATATTTCCATCGTCACCGACGTCTTCCTGCGCCTGATCAAGATGATCATTGCGCTGCTGGTGTTCTCCACCCTGACGGTCGGCATCGCCCACATGGGCGACGGCAAGACGGCTGGCCGCATCGGCCTGAAAGCCATGTGCTGGTTCGTCGTCGCCTCGCTCGTTTCGCTGGCGCTGGGCATGGTGCTGTCGAATCTGATGCAACTGGGCACCAATCTGGGCTTGCCATTGCCGGACGTCCACGCGTCGACGAATCTGAAAACGGCCGCCTTCACCTTGAAAGATTTCTTCACACACCTGGTGCCGAAGTCGCCGATCGAGGCCATGGCCAACAATGAAATCCTGCAAGTGCTGGTGTTCTCGATCTTCTTCGGCGGCGCACTGGCCGGCCTGGGCGAATCGGGCAAGACCCTGACGGCCGTCGTCGACCAGCTGGCACAAGTCATGCTGCGCATCACCGGCACCATCATGAACCTGGCCCCGCTGGCCGTGTTCGCCGCGATGGCTTCCGTCATCACCACCCACGGCCTGGGCGTGCTGGTCACGTTTGCCAAGTTCATGGGCGGCTTCTACGTGGGCCTGCTGTGCCTGTGGGCCCTGCTGATCGGCGCCGGCTTCGTCGTCATCGGCCCGCGCATCTTCAAACTCGTCGGCCTGATCCGCGAACCATTCCTGCTGGCATTCTCGACGGCCAGCTCGGAAGCGGCGTATCCAAAACTGCTGACGGCGCTCGATCAGTTCGGCGTGGACCGCAAGATTTCCAGCTTCGTGTTGCCAATGGGCTACTCCTTCAACCTCGATGGTTCGATGATGTACTGCACCTTCGCCGTGCTGTTCATCGCGCAAGCCTACGGCATCGACCTGTCGATCGGCACGCAGATCACCATGCTGCTGCTGCTGATGCTGACCTCGAAAGGCATGGCCGGCGTGCCGCGCGCCTCGCTGGTGGTGATTGCCGCTACCCTGAACCAGTTCAATATTCCGGAAGCGGGCTTGCTTCTGCTGATGGGCGTCGACCAATTCCTCGACATGGGCCGTTCGGCCACCAACGCGGTCGGCAATGCCGTCGCCACGGCCGTCGTCGCCAAGTGGGAAGGTGGCCTGGCCACCGAGGAAGAAGCCGCGGCGGCCAACGCGGCCAGCCAGAACACGGAAAGCCATTGGGGCGAAGCGGATCACGCTAGCAAAGCCTGATAGCGCCATGGCCCGCCACAAGCGGGCCATTTATTTGTTGTCGATGTTGAGTAACAAGCAGTCAGGTAGTGCGATCAGTAGTCATTCCAACTTATTAGAGAGATTTTCATGAAAAAAGTCCTGTTTACCCTGCTGACCCTCGGCGCAGCCTCCACTGGCGCCATGGCCCAATCGAGCGTGACCATGTATGGCGTGGCTGACGCCGGCCTGGTGTTTGACAAGGATGCGGCTGGAGACCGCCTGAACCGCGTCGCCTCCGGCGTCGCCTCGGGCTCGCGCATCGGCTTCAAAGGCAAGGAAGACCTCGGTGCTGGCCTGGCCGCCATTTTCGTGCTGGAAAGCGGTTTCAATATCGATACCGGTACCTCGGGCCAGGGCGGCCGGCTGTTCGGCCGCCAGGCGTACGTGGGCCTGACCGGCAGCGCCGGCGCCGTCACCCTGGGCCGCCAATATACGCCGTACTACCTGGCCCTGCGCGACGTGGCCGATCCGTTTGTCATCGGCCTGGCCGGCACGGCGTCGAATATTATGGCGACGAATTACCGCATCGACAACATGGTGCAATACAGCACGCCGACCTGGAGCAAGCTGTCGGCCGACCTGGCGTATGGCTTTGGCGAAGTAGCCGGCGACAATGCGAAAAACCGCAGCATGGGCGGCGCCGTGCACTACATCGACGGTCCGCTGAACGTGACCCTGACGCACCACCGCCAGGAAAATGCGCTGGCGACCCAGCAAACGCGCAACACCCTGCTGGCCACGCGCTACGACTTTGGCGTGCTGCAAGGCAACTTCGGCTACGCCGACAACCGCGCCCTCGACGACAGCAAGAGCAATGACATCCTCGTTGGCTTCAGCGCCCCGTTCGGCGCCACCAAGCTGGTCGCGTCGTACATCCGCCACAACGACAAGAGCAATGCCAACCGTGACGCCCAGCAGTGGGCCATCGGCGCCTTCTATGCGCTGTCCAAGCGCAGCGACCTGTACACAGGTTACGGCCACATCAGCAACAAGAACGGCGCTACCTACAAGGTTGGCAATGCCACCGACGATGGCACCGGCAACAGCGGTTTTAACCTGGGCATGCGCCATACGTTCTAAGGACTTTGAACTGTCCGTGACATAAAAGCGTGAGCCGCCGGATGCATGTCCGGCGGCTTTTTCTTTTTACGCAATATTTAAATGCGATACTGTGGGTTCTTGCAAGTTGGCAGCTGATTTTATGAATAGCAGTAGTAAACCCTCCCTTTCCTGGCGCCAGCGCCTGTCGCAACGTTCGGGCCGCGAAACGCTGGCCTGGGGCGTGGTGCTGGCCGCCTGTCTGGCCACCGTCTGGCTCGTGTATTTCTGGACGGAGCGCATCGCCATCGGCAAGCTGCAGGCCAGCGGCGCGCAACGCCTCGAGGTGTATGTCAGCAGCCTGGAAAATGCGCTGGAAAAATACGACTTCCTGCCCAAGACCCTGGAGCTGAACCGCGACGTGATCCGTTTGCTGCAGCACCCGGAAGACCCGGTGCTGGTCGATACGGTCAACCATTACCTCGAGCAGATGAATGCCCAGGCGAAATCCTCGACCATTTTCATCAGCAACCTCGACGGCAACACGCGGGCCGCCAGCAACTGGCAGCAGCCCGACAGCTTTATTGGCGACAATATCTCGTTCCGCCCCTACGCCCAGGACGCGCTGCGCGGCACGCCGGGCCGCTTCTATGGCGTGGGCACGACGCGGCTCGAACCCGGTTACTTCTTTGCCCACGGTATCTACCAAAATGGCCACATGCTGGGCCTGGCAACGGTGAAGGTGAACCTGGAAACCCTGGAAAAACGCTGGGTGCAGGGCGCCGACAAGGTCATGCTGGCCGACGAGCACGGCGTGATTTTTCTCAGCTCCATGGCGGACTGGAAATACAAGACCCTGGCGCCGCTGTCGCCGGCGATCGTCGAGGAACTCAACCGCACGCGCCAGTACTATTCGAAGCAGCTGGCCGCCATCCCCTTCGTTTCCGACCGCCAGCTGGGCAATGGCGCCCGCGTGATCAGCGTGCGCGAGCAGGAACATGCCGACGCGCCACCGAAGATCAGTTCCAGCGTCATGACGCAGATCAAGCTGAAATCGCCGCAAGGCTGGACTTTCATTTATTTGTCCGACCTGGCGCAGGCCAAGGCCAGCGCGCGCGCGGCGGCCGCCTTCTCTTGCGTGCTGCTGGGCTTTTTCATGCTGCTGTTCTTTTACCTGCGCCAGCGCCGCGCGGCCGTGGCGCAAAAATTGCGCGCCCGCGAAGACTTGCAACACGCCTACGACAACCTGGAAGCCATGGTCGAGGAGCGCACCTCGGAACTCAATGCCATGACGCAAAGCCTGAGCCAGGAAATCGAGGTGCGCAGCAAGGCCGAGCAGAAACTCCACATCACGCAAAACGAACTGTTTCAAGCCGGCAAGATGGCCGTGCTGGGACAAATGTCGGCCAGCATCACGCATGAGCTGAACCAGCCGCTGACGGCGCTGCGCACCATGTCCGACAATGCCGTCATCCTGCTGGAACGGGGCCGGCTCGACGACGCGCGGCGCAACCTGGCGAAGATCTCGCAAATTGCGGCCAGGATGGGGACCATTACGGGTCAATTGAAGATTTTTGCGCGCAAATCGACGACCAGCCTGACCTCCGTCTCGATCCCCACGGCGATCAGCAATGCGCTGTTCCTCGTCGAGCGCCGGCTGCAGGTGGAAAGTGTGCGTTTTACTTTGCAACTGCCGCCCGAAGACATCTTCGCCATGTGCGAAAGCAACCGCCTCGAGCAGGTGCTGGTGAACCTGTACGCGAACGCGCTCGACGCCATGAACGGCAGCGACGTGCGCAGCCTGCGTGTGGCCGTCGAATGCACGCCCGAGCACGTGCTGATCCACGTGGCCGACACGGGGCCGGGCCTGTCGACGGAGGTGTATGAACACCTGTTCGAACCGTTCTTCACGACCAAGCCGCAGGGTCTGGGCCTGGGCCTGGGACTGGCCATTTCCGAACAGATCACGCGCCAGTTCGGTGGCGTGCTGCGCGCCGAGAACGCCCCTGGCGGCGGCGCCATCTTCACCATCGAACTACAGATTGCAACGCAGGAGGAAAAACATGTTTGACGGCTTGAAGGTCTTGCTGGTCGAGGACGACCCCACCGTACGCGAAGGCAGCGAGCAGGCACTGCAGCTGGCCGGCCTGGACGTGCTGGCGTTTCACTCGGCCGAGCTGGCCTATAAACTGCTGACGCCCGATTTTCCCGGCATCGTCGTCAGCGACGTGCGTCTGCCCGGCATGAGCGGCCTGGAATTGCTGCAAGCGGTCAAGACGCTCGATGCCAACCTGCCCGTGATCCTCGTCACGGGCCACGGCGACATCACGATGGCCGTGCACGCCATGCGCACGGGCGCCTATGATTTCATCGAAAAGCCGTATTCTTCCGAGCAACTGGTCGACGTCATCCTGCGCGCGCTGGAAACGCGCCGTCTGACCCTGGAAGTGCACAGCCTGCGCCGCCAGCTGGAAGACGGCGGCGGCATTGAATCGCGCCTGCTGGGAAATTCCGTGGCGATGCGCGACATACGGCGCCTAATACTCGACGTTGCCGACGAACCGGCCGACGTGCTGATCTACGGCGACACGGGCACGGGCAAGGAAATGGTGGCGCGCTGCCTGCACGACTTCAGCCACCGCCGCAAGCACAACTTCGTCGCCGTCAACTGCGGCGCGATTCCCGAAAGCATATTCGAAAGCGAAGTCTTCGGCCACGAACCGGGGGCGTTTACGGGCGCGGCCAAGCGGCAGGTGGGCAAGATCGAGCACGCGGATCAAGGCACTTTTTTCCTCGACGAAATCGAATCGCTGCCCCTGTCCTTGCAAGTCAAATTGCTGCGCGTGCTGCAGGAACGCTATATCGAACGGCTGGGCTCGAACGTGCCCACGCCCGTCGACGTGCGCGTCATCGCGGCGGCCAAGCTGGACCTGGAGGACTTGTCGCAGCAACAGAAATTCCGCAGCGACCTGTACTACCGCCTGAACCTGATCGTGCTGCATCTGCCGCCGCTGCGCGAACGGCGCGAGGATATTCCCATCCTGTTCGAACACTTCGTGCTGGCCGCCGCCGCCCGCTACAACCGTGCCGCGCCCGTGGTCTCCAGCGCGCAGATGCGCAACCTGATGGCCCATTCCTGGCCCGGCAACGTGCGCGAATTGCGCAACATCGCCGACCGCTTCGTGCTGGGCATCGCCGGCGGCGCCTCGAGCTTGCTGGCGGCCGGACTGGCCAGCCCCCTGTCGCTGGCGGAACAGGTCAACGGCTTCGAACGCGCGCTGATCGAGCAGGAACTGCGTGCATATTCCGGCAACGTCAGCGAAGTGAGCGCCGTGCTCGGCTTGCCGAAACAGACTTTGTATCACAAGATGCAGAAGTACAACCTGGTGGCCGAAGAGTTCCGCTGATCAACCAACCCGGCCCGTGCGCAAGGGCGTGATCCAGTCGGGCCGCCCGTTCGCCAGCGCCAGCCCGGCCGCTTTTTCCCAGTCATATTCCACGCTGTGCAGCTGTGCCGTCCAGGCGCCATCGCTTCCCTGTTCGGCGATGGCATAGCGCGCATGCGGCGTGCCGTTTTCCATCAGGTGCGGATAACCATGGTCGTCGTCGTAGGCTTGCAAGCCCACGCTGCCCGGATTGACGATCAACCGCCCATCGGCCAAACGCACCTGGCGCGGCATGTGCGTGTGGCCGCACAGGATCAAGGCCGCGTCGGCCGAACCGGCCCGTTCGGCCACCTCTTGCGGAGTGGCGGCACGGCTGCCTTGCGGCGTGACGCTGTCGAGAAAATACACGAGGTCGCTGCTGGGCGTGCCATGCACGAGCAGCACGTCATGCCGCAGGCGCAAGGTGGCGGGCAGCGCCGCGATCCAGGCTAGTTGCTCCGGCAACAGTTGCGCGCGCGCATAGGCGTCCGAGACGCCCATGCGGGCCGGGTCGCCCAGCAGCTGGCGCTCGTGGTTGCCGCGGATGGTGGGCAGGCCGAGCCCCATCAGGCGCGCCGCCGTGGCGCGCGGTTGCAGATGGCCCGAGACGATATCGCCGAGGTTGACGGTCACGTCCACGCCACGCGGGGCGATGTCGGCCAGCACGGCGTTCAGCGCGTCCAGGTTGCCGTGGATATCGGATATGGCGGCGATTCTCATGCGGTGTCTCCTCCTCTTGCGCACCATTTTGCCCGCGTTCCCCATCGCAGGCAATGTCGGCATGTACCAGCCGTTACACGCGGTAGGACAAATCCGACGGTAATTTGCGCCGTGCGGCTACGTGATTGAAATGTAACAGTTGCTACCATTTCCTCATCGCACTGTTGCCCAGCGTTGGTCGCCCAAGCGTTGCGACAGTTTTCACTTTATTTTGAGGAGTTGCCCATGTCTGCCATGTCCGTGTCCACCCGCCTGTCCCCACCACGCCCGCACCACCTCGCCTTGCGCGGCGCCATGATGCTGGGTGTGCTGGGTATTGCCACGGCGGCCGCCACGGCGCGGGCCGAGCCATCGCCGGCACTGGACCGTGTCAGTCTGTCGGTGGGGGCGTTTTCCGCCGATCCGCGCATCAATATCGGCGCCGACACGCAGTTTGGCCGCATCGATGCGCCCGAATCGAATCCCAAACATACGACCATTCCGCGCATCAAGGCCGAATTGCTGATCGGCGACCGCCATGGCCTGGCGTTCGACTACTACCGCTATGACAAATCCTATACCCCCACGCTCAGCGGCCAGACCACCATCAATGGCCAGCCCGTGACGGGCACGGCCAGCGCAGATGCCGATCTGAAACTGGACCTGGCCAAGATGTCGTACCGGTGGTGGCTGGGCAGCGGCAACGACACTTTCGGCATCGGCCTGGGTGCGGCCTATTACAATGCAAACCTGAACGGCACGGCCACCGGCATCGTCAATGGCGAGACGGCCACGGCGCGCGATTCCATCGGCGAGCACGCGTTCGCGCCACTGCTGGAAGTGGGCTGGCGCCATGCCTTCACGCCGGACTTGCGCATGTATGCGGAAGCATCGGGCATCAAGAAAAATGGCGGGCGCATCAACGGCCACATCTACGGCGGCAATATCGGCGTGGAATGGTTTCCGTTCAAAAATATCGGTTTCGTGGCCGATTACGGCATCTCGAAAATCAAGCTGCACCGCGACAGCGAACGCGATGCGGACTTGAACGTGCGCCTGACGGGACCTTCTGCGTATGTGAAAGTGCGCTTCTAAACGCGCTCAGGCCGCCGGTTTCAGCAAGGTCAGCTGGAACTGCGGCAAGGCCGGATCGTCGTACGCCTCGACACTGGCAAACGGCAGGCGCGCAAACGCCTGCCGCCAGAACGCGCAGGCAGCGGCATCGTCGCGAAACGTCGCCACCAGCCACGTCTGCGCGCTACCGAGCAGCACACGCCGCAGCACTTCCAGCGCCACGCCCCTGCGCCGGTATTTCTTCAGGATGAAAAAGTCGCTGAATTCCTGCACCGGCAACCCACCCGCCATGCCAGGCTCCGTCAGGAAAAAACCGGCCAGCTCGCCATCGACCTCGATCCAGCTGGCCGTGTGGCCGGTGGCATGCAGATACGACGCCAGCCCCGCATCGCACACGTCGTAGCGGCCATCGGCCAGCACGCTTTCTGCGCTCCAGGCGGAATTGTCATAACAGTACAGTTGAAACAGCTGCGCCAATGCCGCCTCTTCGCCCGATGCAATGGCGCGCAAAGTCATGTTTACTGGCATTGCAGGCATATCCCCATCCTTTCCGCACCATGGCGTCACTGAAGCGGGCGAGTGTAGCACTGCGTCACTCATCCCCGCCCTCCGGCATTTCATGCCTGCCTTTCCTCACTTGGTCGCAAAAAAATTAATTTTCTCCCAATTGGCTATATATTATTGTTTTTAAGTAACATCCGCCATCGCGGCTGCAAAACAAGGGCGATCCCCTTCCACAGACCGGCAGACATGCATCTGCCGGCTTTCATACCCAAGCTCTGGAGAGTGCTGCACATGCTATCGATCAAACAGCTGAACAAAACGTATGCCAATGGCGTCAAGGCCATCAACAATGTCAGCCTGGAGATTCCCAACGGGATGTTCGGCCTGCTGGGGCCAAATGGCGCGGGCAAGTCCTCGCTGATGCGCACCATTGCGACATTGCAAGATCCCGATAGCGGCAGCATCCATTTCGATGGCGTCGATGTACTCACTGACAAGGCCGGCCTGCGCCGCCAGCTCGGCTATCTGCCGCAGGATTTCGGCGTGTATCCGAAAGTCAGCGCGGAAAACCTGCTCAACCACTTTGCCGTGCTCAAAGGCTTGACGGAGAAGGGGCCGCGCAAGGAAGCCGTGGAAGCGTTGTTGCAGCAAACCAATCTGTGGGAAGCGCGCAAGCGCAACCTGGGCACGTACTCGGGCGGCATGCGCCAGCGCTTCGGCATCGCCCAGGCGCTGCTGGGTGCGCCGCGCCTGGTGATCGTCGATGAACCGACGGCGGGCCTGGACCCGGACGAGCGCAACCGTTTCCTGAATCTGCTGGCGAAGATCGGCGAGCAGGTGGTGGTCATCCTGTCGACCCACATCGTCGACGACGTGACGGACCTGTGCCCACGCATGGCCATGATCGTCAAGGGTCAAGTACTGGTGCAGGGCGAGCCGCAGGCGGCCATCGACACGCTGCTGGGCAAGGTGTGGCGCCGCAGCGTCACGACGGAAGAGCTGGCGCAATACCAGCAAAGCCTGAATGTGCTGTCGACGCGCCTGGTGGGCGGCAAGCCGCAAATCAATGTGTATGCCGACAACCAGCCCGACAGCGGCTTCGCGCAGATCGCCCCGGATCTGGAAGACGTGTACTTCCTGCACGTGCGCAACGCTGCCCGCGACGGCGCCGCCGCGCCAGCCGCAGCCCCAGCCGCCGTTCTGGCCTGAGGAGCGCGTCATGTGGAAGGAATTTTTCAAGTTTGACCTCGGCTATCAGCTGAAACAGCCGCTGCTGTGGGTATTTGCCGCCATCATGGCCTTGCTGGCCTTTGGCGCCAGCAGCAGCGATTCGATTCAGATCGGCGGTGCCATCGGCAACATCAACCGCAATGCACCCACCGTGGTGGCGCAGATGCTGGGCATTTTCAGCCTGCTGTCGATGTTCCTCGTCACCGTCTTCATCGCCGGCGCCGTGCTGCGCGATAGCGAAGTGGGCATGGCCGACATGCTGTTCGCCACACCCATGCGCAAGTGGGACTACCTGTTCGGCCGTTTCGCCGCCGGCTTTGTCGCCTGCCTGGTGATCTTCGCCGCCATCGCCCTGGCCACCATGCTCGGCCCCCTCATGCCCTGGGTCGATGCACAGCGCGTGGGCGCGTTTTCGCTGCACACGTATGTGTGGAGCTTTGCCGTCATCGTCATTCCGAACCTGCTCTTCATCGGCGCCCTGCTGATGCTGCTGGCCGCCACCACGCGCTCGATGATGCTCGTCTACGTGGGCGTGCTGGGCTTTTTCGTGCTGTGGGCCATGGCCGGCGTCTTTACGCGCGACATCAACAATGAATGGATTGCCGTCCTGCTCGACCCGTTCGGCTTGCGCGCCTTTGGCCGCATGACGCGCTACTTCACGTCCGCCGAATCGAATGCCAGCCTGCCGCCCCTGTCCGGCTTCCTGCTGGCCAACCGCCTGCTGTGGATCGGCATCACGGCCGTGCTGTTCCTCGCCACGGTGGCGCTGTTCAAGCCGCAGCGCACGGGTACGGGCAAGCGTTTGTTCGGCAAGCACAAGGTGCAGACGGCCACCCCCGCCATCTCGGCGCCGCTGCACCTGCCGCGCACGCTGCCCCGCTTCACCGCGGCGACAGCCTGGCGCCAGTGGTGGCAAATCCTGCGCTTCGACGCGGCCGGCGTCTTCAAGAGCGTGCCCTTCCTCGTCATGCTGCTGTTCGCCGTGATCAACCTGATCGCCGGCGCGAATGTCGGCAAGAACATGTACGGTACGGCCGTGTATCCGATGACGCATTTGATGCTGCAAAATATCAGCAACAGCTTCAGCTTCATGCTGATCATCATCGTCACCTTTTATGCGGGTGAACTGATCTTCAAGGAACGTCACGTCAGGATCGCCGACGTCAGCGACGCCATGCCCGTGCCCAACTGGGTCCCCCTGCTGGCCAAGTGCACGGCGCTGATCGGCGTCATCGCCGGCTACCTGCTGGCGGGCATCATCACCGCCATCGGTTTCCAGCTGGTCAAGGGCGGCGCGCCCGTGGAACTGGGCCTATACCTGAAAGGCACCCTGCTGGGCGCCCTCTTCTTCGTGCTGATGGGCTTGTGCGCCCTCACCCTGCAAGTGCTGTCGAATAACAAGTTCATCGGCTACCTGCTGGTGATCCTGCTGATGGTGGCGCAAGCCGTGCTGGGCATGCTGCACTTCGAGCACAACCTGTACAACTTCGCCGCCACGCCGGCCATCAAGTATTCGGACATGAATGGCTATGGCCACTTCCTGACCGGCTGGGCCTGGTTTGCGCTGTACTGGTGCCTGTTTACCGTGGCGCTGGTCATGCTGGCGCGGGCCTTCTGGGTGCGCGGCCTGTCCGCCGACTGGCGCGCGCGCGTGCGTCTGGCGCGCCAGCGTCTGCACGGCCGCGCCGGCGCTGCGCTGGCCGTGGTGCTGCTGTGCTGGGCCGGCACGGGCGGCTGGATCTTCTACAACACGAATGTGCTGAACCAGTACGAATCGTCCGACGTCAGCATGGACAAGCAGGCCCGCTATGAGAAATTGTACAAGCAGTACAAGGACTTGCCGCAGCCGAAGATCACCGACATCCAGGCCAACGTGGATATCTATCCGGAACAGCGCAAAGTCTTGATCAAGGGCCACTACGTGCTGCAAAACAAGACGCAGCAAGCGCTCGACACCTTGCGCATCCAGCGCAACCCAGACCTGGAAACGCACTGGTTGAACTTGCCTGAGCACAAGGTGACGTTGAACGACGAGGAACTCGGCTTCAGCATCCTCAAGCTGGCGCAGCCGCTGGCGCCCGGCGCCACCCTGCCGCTCGACTTCACGGTGGCCGTCACGCATGAAGGCTTTACCAACAGCGGCACGCCGGACCAGGTCAACCTGAACGGCAGCTTCTTCAACAACCAGGCGTATTTTCCGCACTTCGGCTATGCCAAGGAAATGGAGTTGACGGACCGCAACGAGCGCCGCAAGCGGGGCCTGGGCGAGCCGCAGCGCATGGCCAAGCTGGAAGACAAGTCAGCGTATGGCGACACGGTGCTGGGTGGCGATGCCGACTGGATCCATTTCGACACGACGGTGTCCACCAGCGGCGAGCAGATCGCCCTGGCGCCCGGCTACCTGCAAGGCAGCTGGGAAAAGGATGGCCGCCGCTATTACCGCTACAAGATGGACCAGCCGATGCTGCCATTCTTCGCCTACCTGTCGGCGCGCTGGGACGTGAAGAAGGGCGACTGGCACGGCGTGCCGATCGAGGTCTATTTCGACAAGAAACACGGCTACAACACGGACCGCATGATCACGTCCGTGCAAAAGTCGCTCGACTATTTCAGCACCGAGTTCACGCCCTACCAGCACAAGCAGGTGCGTATTCTGGAATTCCCGGGCTACCAGAGCTTTGCGCAGTCGTTCGCCAATACGATCCCGTATTCGGAAGGCATCGGCTTCATCGCCGACCTGCGCGACAAGGAGGACATCGACTATGTGTTCTACGTCACGGCGCATGAAATGGCGCACCAGTGGTGGGGCCATCAGGTGATCGGCGCCAACGTGCAGGGCGCCACCATGCTGATGGAGTCCCTGGCGCAATACTCGGCCCTGATGGTGATGGAAAAGGAATACGGCCGCGACAAGATGCGCCGCTTCCTGCGCTATGAACTGGACCGCTACCTGAGCGGACGCGGCGGCGAAGCCATCGAGGAATTGCCGCTGGCGCGCGTGGAGGGACAGCAATACATCCACTACAACAAGGGCAGCCTGGTGTTCTACCGCCTGCGCGATGAAATCGGCGAGCAAGCGCTGAATCGTGCCCTGAAACGCTATCTGCAGGACAAGGGTTACCAGCAGGCGCCGTTCACCACGTCGTCGGAATTGCTGGCCTACATCCGCGCCGAAACGCCGCAGGACAAGCAGGCCCTGATCACGGACCTGTTCGAGAAGATCGTCTTCTACGACAACCGCGTGACGCAAGCGAAAGCCGTGCAGCGCAAGGATGGCCAGTGGGACGTCACGATGCAGCTGCACCTGGCCAAGCTGGAATCGGACGGCAAGGGCAAGGAAAGCCCGCGCGCCTACGACGAACCGGTAGAGATCGCCATCTTCGCGCGCGCGCCGGGCGGCAAGGAGAAGGATGAAAAGGTCCTGTTCACGGACAAGCGTGTGCTGTCGGGCAGCGACCCCGTGATCACCATCACGGTGAAGGAAAAACCGTTTGAGGTGGGTGTCGATCCGTACAACAAGATGATCGACCGGGTGGCGCGCGATAACCGCAAGGAAGTCAGTTTCAATTAGGCTTGCGTCAACGCAATTGATGCAACAAAAACCGGCCGCGCCTTCGACCAGTGCGCGGCCGGTTTTTGTGCCTGGCGTAAGATGGCAAGCATCGCCAGCAACCGCGCTGGTGTCCACTTCAAGGGGAAAACCGCATGCCGCATCGTCCATTGCCCATCCACGCCTGCCTGCTGCTGGCGGCACTCGTCTTTGCCACGCCCGCCTGGAGCGCCGATCCCATCCACAAGGAAAACGTGACATTGACGGCGAACCAGGCCACGCATACGGTCAAGGGCAAGATCAAGGGCTATGCCACGGCCGAATACACGGTGTCAGGCAAGGCGGGAAAGACTCTCAGCATCAAGCTGAAAACCAATCAGCCATCGAACTACTTCAACATCCGCCAGCAAGGCCAGGATGAAGCCCTGTTCATCGGCTCGACCAGCGGCAACACTTACCAGGCGGCACTGCCGGCCGATGGCGAGTACGCGGTGCAGGTGTATTTGATGCGCAATGCGGCGCGCAGGAATGCGGTGGCGAATTACAGCCTGGAAATGAGCATCAAAGAAGCCGCGGCGCATTGATCCACGTCACGCCGGCTTGCTGCCCGCCGCGTATTTGCTGGCGGCGAGCGCCAGGCAGGCGGCCAGCAAGAGGATGGCGGCCAGGACAAAGGCAGCACCGCTGTCGTGGCTGGCAGGATCGACGGCGACCAGCATGGCGAACAGGGCCGGTGTCGCCAGCCCCGCCAGGCTGCCGGCGCTCTTGACGGCGCCCTGCAGCCAGCCCTGCTGCCGCGCCGACACGGCACTCGTCAGCAGACCCTGCAGCGCCGGGTTGGCCATTTCTCCCACGCCAAGCAAAAAAATGGCCAGATACGCCCCCGCCGACTGGCGCGACAGGGCAAGACACAAGAAGCCGGCACAGCAGCCGGCATAGGCCAGCATGGCCGTACGCCGCGGGCCGTATCGCGCCATCAGAAACGGGGCGCATTTCAGCTGCGCCACGCCGCCCCAGCCTGCCAGCACGGCAAGCATCAAGCCGACCTGGGTGGAGTCCCAGCCATAGCGCTGCTGCGTGTAAAACACGAACGCCACGGCAATCGACCAGTGCGCGCTGGCCACCAGCAGATACGCCAGGGTCAGGAAACGCAGTTCGGGACGCCTGGCCAGCTCGCACACGGCGCCGAATGGATTGCTCATGCGCCAGCTGACGGGAACGCGCTTGTCCGGCGGCAAAGATTCAGGCAAGACCAGCACGCCGTACACGAGATTGCCGAGCGACAGCCAGCCGGCAAGATAGAAGGGCAGGCGCACGTCGATATTGCCCAGCCAACCGCCCAGGGCCGGCCCGGCCACCAGTCCCATGCTGTAGGCCGCGCCCATCGAGGCAAACGCGCGGTTGCGCGCGGCGCCCTCGGAACAGTCGGCAATAAACGCATAGGCGATGCCAAAGCTGGAGGCGGTGATGCCGCACAAGATACGCCCCAGCACCAATTGGGCCAGCGTTTCCGTATCGGCCAGACAGAAAAAATACACGGCCACGCCAAGGTTCGACAGCAGCAGCAGCGGGCGCCGGCCAAAGCGGTCCGACAGCGCCCCCAGCAGTGGCAAGGCAAACATTTGCGACAGCGAAAACAGCATCCCCAGGTAACCGAGCCATAACACGGGCTGGGCGGGACTGTCCCTCAATTGCAGCAGCAGGCGCGGCAAGACGGGGGCCACCAGTCCCGCGCACAGGACGTCGATCAGGACGGTCATGAAGACCAGCGGAAAACCGAATAGCTGTACCGGCCGCCCCTGCACCGTGCGCATCAACACGGTGCCAGCCGCCTCAGGCGGCAAGCGCTGGCGTGTCACTCTTCCATTCCGCCGGCGCATGCAGGGCAAACCCGTCGAGCAAAGGGCCGCCATACGGCTGCAGCGCACGCGCGACCAGGTCGCCAAACGCCTGCTTGCCGGCCGGCGGGTCGAGCAGGATCGCGCGCATGGCGGCATGCAGGTCGTCCGCGATCACCGGGCTGTAGGCCCTGAGCCGGCGCGCCAGATGCTTGCCGACGCCGCTCCATGCGCCACCGGCCCGCAGCACGAAATTGGCCAGCACGTCATACAGCTTGGTGGCGATCGCCAGTGTTTCCTCGGCAACCGTGCTGTCGACCAGGTCTTCCAGCAAGGTCGTGATTTCATAGCGCCGGCTGGCCAGGGCATCGCCCGTCAGCGCCGGCGGGCCTTCGTCGTACATGGCTTGCGCCAGCCGGTACAGGGCGGCGGATGTGGTCGTCTGCGGCAAGAGATTCCTGCCTTCGATCACCATCATCGCCATCGGTATGCGGCCGCCGGGACGATCCATCTTGCGGCAAAAGTAATCGAAGGAGTGCAGGTCATGGCCATACAATTCCACCGTCTGCTGGCCCAGCTTGAGCGTCTCGCGCCAGGCATGCGGCACGTTCTCGAACAACACGAGCAGATCGATATCCGAGGTGGCCGTTCCCTGGCCGCGCGCGATGGAGCCGCCGATGATCGCCGCTACGGCATGCGGATAGGCGGGCAGGATGTGTTGCTCCACCAACTGGCGGGCTGCGTCGAAATTCATTCCATCATCCCCTGCAGGTCAGGTAACTCCACCGCTTGCGAACGGTCCCGCTGGCGTTCGATTTCCGTCGCGCTGAAACCGACATACTGGCGCGCGGCGGCATTGAAAAACCGCCCACCAACCACGCTCACCTTGGATGACTCTTCCAGCGTGCGCAGGCGCTGCACGGCCTGCGCGCCCAGCAGCGTGTGAAAACTGGCCAGGCCATTCTTCACGTGGTTGACCTCGTCGATATAAATGCATTCATGCAGCAGGGAAATATCGGCGCGGCCGATGGCACGGTACAGCTCTGCATAGTACAGGTCGGCGCCCAGCGAAAAGCCTTCGCCGATGACTTGCTCGAGGCCGATGCAATCGGCCGCATTCTGCGCCGCGCGGCAGCTTTTCCAGATGCCCAGGGACACCGGCGTTTCGCCGATGCCGCCCCCTTCGTTCGCCAATGCGCCCAGCAGCAGCTGCGCGTGCCGGAATTCTTCCACGCACTGCAAGGTCAGCGATTCGGCCACGTCGCCCGGCAACTCCGGGAATCGCAGCACCAGCATGGCGCACACTTCACCGGCGCACACTTCCACATTAAAAATTTGCTGGTGCAATTTTCTGCGCGGATAATCGCGGTCCAGCTCATAGCGCACGTAGTCGACGATTTCCAGCTGCTCGGGGCGCCCGGGCAACTCCGGACAATCCCACTGCGCCGGCAGCACCTGGCCTTCGAGGCGCTGGCAGCCGCTGTGCATGGCAGGCAGGAGCCACAGGACTTTCTGTGCCGCCAGTTCGCTCTTGGCCCACAAGCCAAGCGAGGCGAGCGCCTGCATGCTGTGCCGGAGGGTGGCGAAATGCGCGTCGATGTGCACGCCCTCGTCCGCGCCATGCGGATTGGCGGCTGCCGCACCCAGGGCAAAGCTATGGCAGCAATCCTGTACCGTCGACAGCGCCTGCTGCGCCGCATGCAAGGTCATGGACCAGGCGATCTTGCCAGCCACCTCGCGCTCCGTGATCAGCGCGTGCGCCGAGGCGTTCCGGATGGCCGTGAGGGCGTGCGCGGCGGCAGCCAGGCGTGCCGTGTGTTCTGTGATGACGGACATAGCATTCCCAACGGTAGATAATCGAGTATCAATAACGGCCGAACAACCGTGGCGCGCGGCGATGCGAAGCTTGCCCTGGGCAAGGCGCGCCAGCGGTTGTCCGGCAGCCTAGGCAGTGGTGCGCAACATCCTGAGGAAGCGTTCCCGCAGCGCCCAGTTCACGGGCTCGAGCGTCTCATAGCCCAGCACCTCATCCACAGGGAACACCGTTTCCCCGGCGGAGCCTTCCTTTGCCGCCCAGCGCAACATTTTTTCGGGCAGGCCGGGAAACGCCGACGCCATCCAGTACGCCATCGAATAGTACGCGTTGCGTCCCTCCGCATAGCCCGGATAACGGTCTGCGTAATTCGAAAATGAATACTTGGGGAAGCAGCCGTCGATAATTTTCTTGGGCGTCATCCACAGCGGATAGACGAGGGTGACATCGCCGATCGGGCGGGCCGGCAGCGGCAATAAACGCCGTTCGGTTGCCATGATGGCGAACATCTCGCCCAGCAAGTCTTCGAAATTGAGGCCGGTGGCGATAAATTTCGCGTCCAGCGATTTGGCCACGCTCGTCAGTACGCGCCGGATGATCAGGGTGCCGAGGAATTCGAAGTCATCGTCGGGAAATTCCCGGGCAAACCGGTCGGTGATGCCCAGGCCGCCAGCGCTGGCGCCGAGTATCGCTTTCGATTCTTCTTCCGAGACCACGGTCAGCGGCAGATTGTAGGCCTGCGCCAGCTCGCGCGCGCGCGGCACGCCGGAATTCCACTCGCCCGGTCCTTCGATGATGACCGGATGGATGTCAATCGGGAATTCGTCAAATTGCGACAAGGCATACAGCAAGGCATTGCTGTCGCCGCCGCCACTCACGCCGACCACCAGCTTGTCACCAGGCGACAAGGTGTCGCGCAGCGTTTGTGCCACGGCATCGCGCACGGCCAGCTTGCACTCGTTCGACGAGAGGCGTTTCAGGATATTCGGGCCGCCCTTTGCCGCGCCGTTGGCGTAGATATATTCAGCCACGGCTTCTTCATTGTTGGCCGGCGGCGACACCTGCAAGGTGTTGTTGGTATGCAGGAAAGGATCAATATTTCTTTGAAAAAATGCATAGACTTGCCGGTCCGGCGGGATCGCGCTGCCAGTTTCACTCAAGCAAGGAAAAAGGCTATAGGCGCCGGAGGGATCGCGCAGGTAGGTGGCCACCGCCGTCCAGGGCACATGATTGCGCGCCAGGGCATCGAGCACGCGCTCATCCTCGCCGATGTCAAAACTGGATGTTCCATGGGTCGTTACTACAATTAATTCTCGATTCATTGAGCCTCCCTCGGAGAAAGCCCAAGGTGGGCTAGGGGCTAGCACCACCTTGGGCACAGTCAGTGATTACATCGACGACAGCACGGTGCTCGGGCCGACGATGCACTCGAGGTTATTGCGCGAGCATTTCGGCGCGGCGCCGTGCATGCGGCTGTTTTCCAGCGCGGCAATATCCAGTGCGGCCACGGCGACATTGCTGGCAGCAGCGATGTCGCGGCTGGCGCGTTTCAGGGAATAGCCAGAGGTGTTGAAAGACCCGGTACCATGAACCACTTGGGTGTTACTAATCATAAGTTTCTCCTTGAGTGATGGACCTGCGCTCGGAACCGCAAAAAAAGCACGCTTCCGGCCACCGGCAAACGGTGGCGTAGATTATTTTATAAGCTTTCATCTACGACATTCTCTCGTTTTGTCACGACTGGACAGTAAAGCGGCAAGCCACGGTTTTTTGTTACCCCTGGAAAATATTGTGCACAGGACGCGCCCGCCTGCTGGCGTGGCAACCCATCCTGTCCGCCGCAAAAAAAAGCCCCGCACATCAAGGATGTGCAGGGCTTTGCTTAGTGATCGGGGTAATCCGATCAGAACGGTTATGCCTACTAACAAGTATTGGCATAAAAAGTTGTGTCAATGAACGAAGCCAACCTAACGAGCCAGTCTGTCAGGATCAATGTTTTCCAATTGAACTTGTATGGCAGATGAGACCCTGTCCCATTGTGCTTCCGAGACCACATAGGGCTGCTTAAGCGGGAACAGCGAATTTATTATTGCTTGCACAAGTCCCTGCTCGGTCGGGCGCCGGACGATGGTTCCGAACGACACTTCCTGCCACTGAGGCTCAGAGGGTTTCTCCGATGGGCAGAATGTGAACACGCGCAATTGCGTGGCGTCAGTGGCACGTAGCGGCCCAGCAAGCAAACCAGAGGTAATTTCTTCCATCATGTTCATGATAGCGGTCTTCGAATGTGCGGTCTGCTTGACGACCAACACCTCCCGGCCATTGATAAAACCAGTCGCATACTCACAGAAACAAGCTGCACGATTTTGGTTGATGTATTCCCATTTCAGCATGTGACGAAATCCTTGATATCGCGGCTACCGGCCGCTGCGGTCCACATAATGTGTGGATACAATTTTCAGAACTTGATTATTCAACTGACTATCGGCCGGAGGTAGCAATGTAAGGAAAACGTGACGCTTGCGTTTGAACATCCACCGGCCGGCGCGGTTTGTCATCGCTCTTCCTGCGTAGACCCATGCGCCCGATGTGGATGACATTGGACCTTCCTGCGTCTTTCTTCATTTCTTCAAGGTCTACGACTCGATACTGGACTGCCGACGCCAATCGGCTTAGCTCCGGCTGGCGCAGACGAAGTGAGTCGTGTTGGCCACTCGCCCCTTCCTTCGGTATCTATCAAGGTATAGAAACCTGCGTTGATAGCGTGGTAAAAACGAAGAGTGACCGAAGGGGGCCGGGAGACTGAACGAGTAGAACGTCTTGAAATTCCCGAGGCGTAATTGCGCTATGCCGATGCGCGCGGGCGCCAGGGGTAATACCTGAGAAGATGGGGGATAGGGATAATAAAATATGAAGAGCATGAACACCCCTTGGCGAGTTGCCAAAGAGCGCTCCGGGACAGCGGTGCCAGTGCGCGATTCGCGACCGAATAGTCGCCAGCCTCAATCAGCTGTAAAATTTTGAGGGACTAAGTTGTACAGTCTATTCTCTCTAAGCCCGCAATTACGGAACTTGCTGCGGAAGGGAACCACCCCTCATCCCGTTTTAATTCTAGCATAGCTTCGTCGTGTATCAATTGTCGTTTTTCAATGTCCCATATCGGTGACTTCATCATCCCCAAGCGCCTGCACAACTTGGACTGCAGGTCGTTAGCTTGACGAATCCTCCATCAAGCGGCCCTAAAAGCAACCCATGTTACATAAGGCACAAACATGGGGTATCAAACCCACAAAGTCTTTCAACTAGTAGTTCAGTTAAATAGGTAGCAAGCCACAAAATATTGTGTGGGTAAAGAAAAAGCCCGCTCTCACTAAGAGAAACGGGCCTGCATCAACAAAACTGCGATTTAGTACGAATTAGAACGGGATATCGTCGTCCATGTCCGAGAAGTTCGGTGCTGGCTTCGGTGCCGGGCGTGGCGCCGGCGCCGGGGCTGGACGCGGGGCTGGCGCCTGGCGCGGGGCCGGGGCTTCGTAGCCGCCGCCACCGCCGTAGCTGTCATCGCCACCGCCGGCGTCGCCGCCCATGCCGGAACGGCCGCCCAGCATTTGCATCTGTTCCGCGATGATGTCGGTTGCGTACTTCTCGACGCCGTCCTTGTCCGTGTATTTACGGGTTTGCAGACGGCCTTCGACGTAGACGGACGAACCTTTTTTCAGGTATTGGCCGACGATTTCCGCCAGGCGGCCGAAGAACGAGATACGGTGCCACTCTGTCAATTCTTTTTGTTCGCCCGTGTTGCGGTCCTTCGATTTGTACGAAGTGGCCACGGCGATGTTGGCGATCGCGTCGCCGCTAGGCATGTAGCGGATTTCCGGGTCACGGCCCAGATTGCCGACGATGATGACTTTGTTGACTGATGCCATGAATAACTCCTGATGAACTGCAGCGGGAGCCGGTGTCCCGCGCGTTAGTTTAGTGTACTAAACGAGGATTATAAGCGACCACGCGGCGCAAAGCATCCGCTTTCTGGCGGACGCCCTCTCCTGCGCGACAGCACGTTTTTTTCACGGCAGGTGAAAACAAGAAACTTGAATACTGGTATTATATACAGTGTTTAAACGTCTGCACGCATCTGTATCAAACTTTGTCGGGGCACGTTCGCCTGGCGGCGCAATCCGCCCGTGACTGCCTCAGGCATGCAGAGCAAAACCCGGCTATAGTTACAGGTTGACCCGTTGTGGCTCCTCATCCGCACCCAGGCACAATGCGCCGGCCGCACCACTCACTGAAAGCAAGGCAATCACATGGAACAGATCCGCATTCGCGGCGCTCGCACGCATAACCTCAAGAATATCAATCTCGATTTGCCGCGCAATAAGCTGATCGTGATTACCGGCTTGTCCGGCTCCGGCAAGTCCTCACTGGCCTTCGACACCCTGTACGCGGAAGGCCAGCGCCGCTACGTCGAATCGCTGTCGGCGTATGCGCGCCAGTTCCTGCAGTTGATGGAAAAGCCCGACGTCGACCTGATCGAAGGCTTATCGCCCGCCATCTCCATCGAACAGAAGGCAACGTCACACAACCCGCGCTCGACGGTCGGCACCGTGACGGAAATCCACGATTATCTGCGCCTGCTGTATGCGCGCGTGGGCACGCCGTACTGCCCCGACCATCCGGAAAACGCGCTGGCGGCCCAGTCCGTGTCGCAAATGGTCGACGCCGTGCTGGCCATGCCGGAAGACACCAAGCTGATGATCCTGGCGCCCGTCGTCGCCAACCGCAAGGGCGAACACGTCGATCTGTTCGAGCAGATGCAGGCGCAGGGCTTCGTGCGCTTTCGCGTGCAGAGCGGCACGCATGCGGCCAAAATCTATGAAGTCGATGACCTCCCGAAATTAAAGAAGACGGAAAAACACACGATCGACGTCGTCATCGACCGGGTCAAGGTGAACCAGGAGATCAAACAGCGCCTGGCGGAAAGTTTTGAGACGGCCCTGCGCCTGGCCGACGGCCGCGCCATTGCCTACGAGATGGATACGGCCCAGGAGCACGTGTATTCGAATAAATTCGCCTGCAATGTGTGTGGCTATTCCCTGCAGGAACTGGAACCGCGTCTGTTCTCGTTCAACAACCCCATGGGCGCCTGCCCTGAATGCGACGGCCTGGGACACATTGAATTCTTTGACCCGAAACGCATCGTCGCGTTCCCGAACCTGTCGCTCGCTTCCGGTGCCGTCAAGGGCTGGGATCGCCGCAACCAGTTTTACTTCCAGATGCTGTCGAACCTGGCCGCCTTTTACGAGTTCGACCTGGACATGCCGTTCGAGCAGCTGGATCTCAATTCTCAACAAGCAGTGCTGTACGGTTCCGGCAAGCAAGTAATTCCGTTCAGCTATGTGAACGAACGGGGCCGCACCGTCATCAAGGAACACACGTTCGAAGGCGTGGTCAACAATCTGCAGCGCCGCTACCGCGAGACGGATTCGATGGCCGTCAAGGAAGAGCTGGCCAAGTTCATCAATGAAAAATGCTGTCCCTCATGCGACGGCGCGCGCCTGCGCGTGGAAGCGCGCTTCGTCAAGGTCGGCACGGGCAAGCAGCAACGGGCCATCTATGAAGTGGCCGAAAAACCGCTGCGCGAGACCTTGGAATTCTTTGAAAAGCTGAAACTGACGGGCGCCAAGAAAGAAATCGCGGACCGGGTCGTCAAGGAAATCATTTCGCGCCTGAAATTCCTCAACAATGTGGGCCTCGACTACCTGTCGCTGGACCGCAGCGCCGACACGCTTTCCGGCGGCGAAGCACAGCGCATCCGCCTGGCATCGCAGATCGGCTCCGGTTTGACGGGCGTCATGTATGTGCTCGATGAACCGTCGATCGGTTTGCATCAGCGCGATAATGACCGCCTGATCGAAACCTTGAAACACTTGCGCGACATCGGCAACAGCGTGCTGGTGGTCGAGCATGACGAAGACGCCATCCGCACGGCCGACTACATCGTCGACATGGGCATCGGCGCGGGCGTGCACGGCGGCGAAATCATCGCCGAAGGCACCCTGCCCGAGATCTTGAAGAACAAGAAATCGCTGACGGCGCAGTACCTGAACGGCAAGCTGAAAATCGCCGTGCCGGCCAAGCGCCACGCCAGCAATCCGGAAAAGCAGCTGGTCATCACTGGCGCGACGGGCAACAACCTGAAAAAAGTGTCGCTGAGCTTGCCGGTGGGCTTGATGACGTGTGTGACGGGCGTATCCGGCTCGGGCAAGTCGTCGCTCGTCAACGATACGTTATATCCTGCCCTGTCGCGCCATTTGTATGGTTCGCAGACGGAGCCGGCGCCGCACGACTCGATTAGCGGCCTGGAGCATTTCGACAAGGTCATTTCCGTCGACCAGGCGCCGATCGGCCGCACGCCGCGCTCGAACCCGGCCACCTACACGGGCTTGTTTACGCCGATCCGCGACCTGTTCTCCACCGTGCCGACGGCCAAGGAACGCGGTTACAGCGCGGGCCGCTTCTCGTTCAACGTGAAGGGTGGACGCTGCGAAGCGTGCCAGGGCGATGGCGTGATCAAGGTCGAGATGCACTTCTTGCCCGACGTCTACGTGCCGTGCGATGTCTGTCACGGCAAGCGCTACAACCGCGAAACCCTGGAAGTGCAATACAAGGGCAAGAACATCACGGAAGTGCTGGGCATGACGGTGGAAGAAGCGCATGAATTCTTCAAACCCGTGCCCCTGATCGCGCGCAAGCTGCAAACCCTGCTCGACGTGGGCCTCGGCTACATCAAGCTGGGCCAGAGCGCCACCACCCTCTCGGGCGGCGAGGCGCAACGCGTGAAACTGTCGCTGGAACTGTCCAAGCGCGACACGGGCCGCACCCTGTACATCCTCGATGAACCGACGACCGGCTTGCACTTCCACGACATCGATTTATTATTAAAAGTCATCCACCGTCTGCGCGACCAGGGCAATACCCTCGTCATCATCGAGCACAACCTCGACGTCATCAAGACGGCCGACTGGATCGTCGACCTGGGCCCTGAAGGGGGAGCCGGCGGCGGGCAGATCATCGCCTCGGGTACGCCGGAAGATGTGGCGCTGAACCCGGCCAGCGTGACGGGCAAGTACCTGGGACCGCTGCTCAAGCAATAAGGGTGGCAGCACAATAAAAAACGGCGCGGATTGCTCATGCAATCCGCGCCGTTTCTCTTTTTGATAGCACCCCAGTCATTGCCGGCGTGTCATTTATCGCACGCCAGTCTTTGCCAGCGTGTTTCTCCCCCACTACAACTCTCAACACCTGACAAGCTACTGCGCTGGTCAGATGCCGCTTTACGCTAACTTAGTTATGCACTCAGCCGCTTTTCCAGCGCAGCCTTGTGATCTGCCAATTCCTGCGGCAGATGATACGCGAGTTTTTCAAACAACTCCGTATGCAATTTCAACTCTTCCACCCACGCGGCCTTGTCGATCGACGTGATGGTGTCGAACTGTTGCTGCGTGAATGGCAAGCCATCCCAGTTCAGGTCGCCATACTGCGGCGTCGTGCCGAACAGGTTTTCCACGCCGCCCGCCTTGCCTTCGATACGCTCGAGCATCCACTTGAGCACGCGCATATTGTCGCCGAAGCCAGGCCAGACGAATTTGCCAGCCTCGTCCGTACGGAACCAGTTGACGCAGTAGATCTTCGGCAGGGCGGCCGGGTTGACCTTGCCCACCTTGACGCCCATGTCCAGCCAGTGCTGGAAGTAATCGCTCATGTTATAGCCGATAAACGGCAACATGGCAAATGGATCGCGGCGCACGACGCCCATCTGGCCCACGGCCGCGGCCGTCGTTTCCGAGCCCATGGTGGCGGCCATGTAGACGCCTTCGACCCAGTTGCGCGCTTCGGTCACCAGCGGTACGGTGGTCGAGCGGCGGCCGCCGAAGATGAAGGCCGAGATCGGCACGCCGGCCGGATCGTCCCAGGCTGCGTCGATCACCGGGTTTTGCGTTGCCGCCACCGTAAAGCGCGCGTTCGGGTGCGCGGCCTTGGTGCCGGACGCTGGCGTCCAGTCCTTGCCCTGCCAGTCGATCAGGTGGCTAGGCGCTTCTTTCGTCAAACCTTCCCACCAGACATCGCCATCGTCCGTCAGCGCCACGTTGGTGAAGATCGTGTTGTCGCGCATGGACGCCATGCAGTTGTAATTGGTTTTTTCGTTGGTGCCCGGCGCCACGCCAAAATAACCGGCTTCCGGGTTGATGGCGTACAAACGGCCATCGGCACCGGGCTTGATCCAGGCGATATCGTCGCCGATGGTGGTCACTTTCCAGCCGTTAAAGCTTGCCGGCGGGATCAGCATGGCGAAGTTGGTCTTGCCGCAAGCCGACGGGAACGCCGCCGCCACGTAATGCTTCTTGCCTTCCGGCGATTCCACGCCGAGGATCAGCATGTGTTCGGCCAGCCAGCCCGGATTGTTGTCCGATGCTTGCGCTTCCTGGTAGCCCATGTTCGAGGCGATGCGCAGGGCGAAACATTTCTTGCCCAGCAAGGCGTTGCCGCCGTAGCCGGAACCGAAGGACCAGATTTCGCGCGTTTCAGGGAAATGCACGATGTACTTGGTGCTGTTGCACGGCCATTTCACGTCGGCCTGGCCAGCGGCCAGCGGTGCGCCCACGCTGTGCACGCACGGCACGAACTCGCCATCCGTGCCCAGCACGTCGTACACGGCACGGCCCATACGGGTCATGATCTTCATGTTGACGGCGACATACGGCGAATCGGACAGTTCCACGCCGATGTGCGCGATCGGCGAGCCCAGCGGGCCCATCGAGAATGGCACGACGTACATGGTGCGGCCACGCATGCAGCCGTCGAACAGGCCGTTCAAGGTGTGGCGCATTTCGCCAGGCTCGGTCCAGTTGTTCGTCGGGCCAGCCGCTTCTTTCGTTGCCGAGCAGATATACGTGCGGTCTTCGACGCGGGCCACGTCGCTCGGATCGGAGCAGGCCAGGTAGGAATTCGGGCGCTTCTCGGCATTCAGTTTTTTCATGGTGCCGCTGGCAACCATTTCAGCGCACAGGCGCTCGTACTCTTCTTGCGAGCCATCGCACCAGTAAATACGCTCTGGCTTGGTCAGCGCGGCAATGTCGGCCACCCAGTTGATCAGTTTCTGTTGTTTAATATAAGCTGGGACGTTGAGTGCGGCGACGCCACCCATGACGGGCTGATTCATATTACCTCCAATACCAATAAAAGAAATTCTGGTCGTTCCGGCAAGACAGGCAGCATCGTTGAGAAGTGGCTGCGGCTCACTGCGGGCGGTGTGTCCACGCGGGCAGGGCTCTGGTGTCGTGTACCTGGATCATGCACCCAGGCTGCAGGAACAGTTTGCGCTATAACTATAATCAGGAAGCTTCAAAAGTGCCGGCGATTGTACACCCGCGTAACAGCTATTCTCGCAAAAATGTAGGAGAATAGCTTGACTAATGTAGTAGGCTATTCAGCATTTTCCGTATCCTGTTATTTCCCTACCAAATCCTCACTAAAATCGGCCATCCACCATGAAAATTGCCATACTTGATGATTACCAGGATGCCGTGCGCGGCCTCGATTGTTTCCAGTTGCTCGATGGCCACGAGGTCAAAGTGTTCAGCAATACGGCGCGGGGACTGGGCCAGCTGGCGATCCGCCTGGCGCCGTTCGACGCCCTGGTGCTGATCCGCGAACGCAGCAGTTTCAACCGGGCCTTGCTGTCGAAGTTACCGAACCTGAAACTGATTTCACAAACGGGCAAGGTCAGTGGACACATCGACGTGCCGGCCGCCACCGAGCTGGGCATCGCCATCGCGGAAGGCATCGGCTCGCCCACGGCGCCGGCCGAACTGACGTGGGCGCTGATCATGGCGGCGCAGCGCAAGATCGTGCCCTACGCGCAACATTTACAGGAAGGGCTGTGGCAGACGTCGTCGCTGGAACCTCAGCGCAACACGCTCGGCACGGTATTGAAGGGGCGCACTCTGGCGATCTGGGGCTACGGCAAGATCGGTCAATTGATCGCCGGCTATGGCCGCGCTTTCGGCATGACCATCCTCGTGTGGGGCAGCGAAGCGAGCCGAGCGGCGGCCGTGGCGGCCGGCGATACGGCGGCAACATCGCGCGAGGCCTTCTTTGAACAGGCAGACGTATTGACCTTGCACCTGCGCCTATCCGACGCCACGCGCGGGCTGGTAACAAGCGAGGACCTGGCGCGCATGAAGCCCACTTCCCTGTTCGTCAACACCAGCCGCGCCGAGCTGGTCGCCGATGGCGCGCTGGAAGCGGCGTTGCCGCAGGGGCGCCCGGGCGCCGCCGCGCTGGACGTGTTTACGGACGAGCCGCTGCCGCCAGGCTCGCCATTGCTGCTGCTGCCGAACGTGCTGGCCACGCCACACCTGGGCTACGTCGAGCGTGACAGCTATGAGCTGTATTTCCGCTACGCCTTGCAAAACATCGTTGATTTTACGCAGGGTCAATGCACGCGCCTGCTCAATCCCGAAGCATTGCAGCATGCGCGGCAAGCCCTTCAGGAACGCTGAAAGCCCTTCAGCAAGTCCGGCTCGCCCGTGATGCGGATGGCGGGCGCGGGCAGCACGTGGCGGCCGCGCCACAGGCCGGCCCAGCCGGGCGGCCAGGCGATGTCCGGCCCACGGTACGGCGCCACGCCGGCGCGCACGGCCACGACCGGCACGGGCGGCATGTCGGGCAAGGGTTCGCCTGGCGTGCGCTGCATGTCCAGGCTGTACATGTAATTGGGTAATAAGGCGTCGCAGACACGGCCAAACCACGCGCTATGGTCGTCGTCGCGTCCCAGCGCCTGCGCCAGGCCTTGCGGGTCGAAACGGGCCAGGGCGTCGATCAGCTCGCCAGTGGTGGCGCCGGGCGTATCGCCCCAGCCCATCACGGGGTTGACGTTGTAATCGGCGCCCGAACCGTACCAGCCTTCGCGCCAGGGCCGCTGCATCCAGTCGCGCGGCCCCGTAAACAAATGCCAGCGCCAGTGCAGCCCCGACGGCTTGGGCCAGGAATACAGATACAGTTTTTGATAGCCGGCCTGGTGCAGCTCGCGCACCATGGCCATCAGGCGCGCGTGCGGCATGCGGTCCGGTGGCGCGCGCCTAAACAGGATCGCTTCGCCATCGGCAAACTGCACGTCGTCGGTCGACAGGTTCAGGTCCAGGGTGCGCGCTTCGCTGCCGAAACGGGCGGCGATCCAGCCCGTCAGCAAATTGACGGACGTGATCACCCCGTAACCGCGGTGGCGGTGAAAAATGACGGTGCCGGGAGCGAGCGCTTTCATACGGAGTCGGGGTGGCAGGCAAACAAAGAAACCAGTGTACTCACAGATGGCCAAATTTTCCAGATGCGATCCGCAACGGCCCGCCGCGGCCCGCCATTCACGCAAGGCACACAATCCACGCTATCATGCGCGTCATTCTCCACTGACATCGTGACCACATCATGACTTTGCGCATACTCGCCACTGGCGGCACTTTCGACAAACACTACAACGAATTGAACGGTACCCTGGGCTTTTCCGACAGTCATTTGCCGGCAGCGATTGCCCGCGCGCGCATGACGGCCCCCGTGGCGCTGGAGCAATTGCCCCTGCTCGATTCACTCGACATGCAAGATGCGGACCGCCAGCGCGTGCTGGCCTCGTGCCGCGCGGCGCAGGAGAAAGCCATCGTCATCATCCACGGCACCGACACCATGCGCGAAACGGCGCAAGTGCTGGGCGCGGCGAACCTGCAGCAAACGGTGATATTGACGGGCGCCATGATTCCCTACGAAATCGACAATTCCGACGCCCTGTTCAACCTCGGCTTTGCCTGCGGCGTGGCGCAAACCTTGCCAGCCGGCGTGTACGTGGCCATGAATGGCCAGATCTTCGCCTGGGACAATGTGCAAAAGAACCGCGCCGCCGGCGTATTCCAGCCTTTGTAAGCCGATGCCGGACAGGACGCGGCAGGCAGACCGGCACACGGTCTGACTGGCACGTTGTCACAATTCGACCAGCCCGTTTTCAACGGGCTTTTTTTACGTTTTTTTGCCTTTCAAAAATTCTGCAATGCGACAGATTTCGTCGAATTATTGCAGGTAAAACATCGAATTGCCAATACAATAATTTTATGTTGTAAAAAAACGCCATTCATCATTTTTAAAAACACCGATATTATTAAATATAAAACTGCAATTTAACAATTAACTTAAATATTCTTCTGTATCCGTAATTTATTGCCAAATCCGACACGGTTGATATGCATTTTTTCTTGCTGAGACGACATAATGTTCGCCTCGACAAGTCAAAAGTGCATTTATAACAATATTGCGCTAAGTAGTCTTCCACCTCCCACCGACGTGGTTCCGCCTACCGTACACGAGCACCGCTGGTCATCTATCCGATGGCTTATACGTGCTCGTGTACTGCTTGTCGTTATTAAAACTACTACGGAGTAATTGTTACAATGGCATTTAAAGAAAAAATTGGCGTACGCAGCGTACGCCTGGCCCTGACCGTTCTGGCAGGTAGCGTCTTGTTCTCTGGCCAATCCATGGCGGACGAAGCAATTCAAAAAGTTGAAATTACCGGTTCGAGCATCAAGCGTATCGCTGTCGAAGGCGCTTTGCCTGTGCAGCGTCTGTCGCAAGAAGCGATCGCCAAATCGGGCGCCACTTCGGTAGCCGACCTGATCCAGGCTCTGCCAGCCATGCAAGGCTTCACCATCGGCGCAGTTGCTGCCGGTTCTGATTCGGGCGGCAATACCAGTGCATCGCTGCACGGTATCGGCGAGTCCTACACCCTGGTGCTGTTGAACGGCCGCCGCATCGCGCCACAAGGTTCCGGCACCACGGTCAACCTGAACGCCATCCCGATGAGCGCCGTTGAGCGCGTCGAAATCCTGACCGACGGCGCTTCGGCCCTGTACGGCTCGGACGCCATTGCCGGTGTACTGAACTTCATTCTGAAGAAAAACCAGCAAGGCGCCACCCTGGAAGCCACTTACAGCGCTCCGGAAGCCAAGGGCGGTAACGCCTGGAACACCAGCGTCACCTATGGTTTCGGCGACCTGGAAGAAGACCGCTTCAACGTACTGTTGTCGTACCGCCATGATGAGCAGTCGAAACTGCGCGCCACCGACCGCAATTTCGCCGATACGTCGTACTTGAAATTCAACCGCGGCGGCAAGAACTACATCTGGGACCGCACCAGCACCTCGGCATCGCCAGCAGGCGCCACTGTAGCGTACAAAACGAAGAACAGCTCATCGACTTCCTTCACGCCTTACTTACTGCAAAACAAAGGAAATTGCCCTGACGATTCCTTCGTCACGGCCGGCAATGCACGCGCGTGCGGCTTCGACACGGGTTCCACCGTGGAAATCGTGCCACAATCGAAACGCGACAGCCTGTTTTCCAAAGCAACGTACAAGCTCAATGACAGCCTGAACGCGTTCGCCGAACTGGCCTACTCGCGCTACGACCTGACGGCGCGTATCGCCGCCAACCCGATCCCCATCTCGATCGCACAAACGGAAAAAGACCCTGTCACCGGCGTTGAGAAATTGGTGTTCAACAATCCATCAGCCTACGCCAATTACGTACAACCCTACCTGTCGCCAGCGCAACAGGGCGATATCAAATCGGTCACGGCCAACTACCGCAGCAACGACTTCGGCCTGCGCGCCAGCAACACCATCACCGAAACCAAGCACATTGTGCTGGGCGTCGAAGGCGAACTGGGCGCGTGGAACTTCGAAAGCGGCCTGACCTGGTCGCAAAACTCGATCAACGAGCGTTACACGGGCGGCTACGCGACAAATCAGGGCTTCAAGGACATCCTCGCCAATCCGGATTTCGATGCGTTTGCAACGACGCAAAAACCATCCGTGCAAGCGCAAATCGCCGGCGCACAGTTCGTCGGCTCCGTGCGTACCGCATCGACCACCATGCGCGGCATCGACACGCACGGCTCGCGTGAACTGTTCGACCTGCCAGGCGGCAAAGCCAGCCTCGGTATCGGTGGCGACTACCGCACCTATATCTATGAGCAATCGCCAGGCAGCAATGCCACTGGCGATGACCTCTACAACTTCAATACGAAGGCCGCCTACGACATGAGCCGCGACACCTACGGCGCCTTCGTCGAGTTGCTGGCACCGCTGACCAAGTCGTTCGAAATGACCGTTGGCGGCCGTTACGATGCGGTCAAGGCGATCGATGACAAGCTGAACAAAAAAACAGTCGGCAAAAAAGACAGCGCCAATACCTACAAGGTATCGGCACGCTGGCAGCCGGTACAAACCGTGCTGATCCGCGGTTCCTACGGCACGGGCTTCAAGGCGCCAAGCATGCTGGACATCGCTCAGCCACTGGTCAATGCCGGCTTTACCGCCAAGAAATTTGCCTGCCCATACCCAGGTACCGAGTTCTGCCGCGGCGAACCGATTCAATACAATGCTGTATCGGAAGGCAATCCAGAACTGCAATCGGAAAAATCGAAGCAATTCACCCTGGGCTTCCGTGTTGAGCCTAGCGCGGCCTTCTCGTTCGGCGCCGACCTGTGGGACGTGAAACTGCGCAATGCCGTCTCGGAAATCACCGAAGAGCAAGCATTTGCCGATCCGGTCAAATATGCGACGAGCTTCGACAAATACAAGGAGCCATCGACCGGCAATACCTACTACGCGTTCAAGAAACTGTCGGTCAACGTTGGTAAGAAGGAATACCGTGGTATCGACTGGGATCTGTCGGCCAACCACAAATTTTCCTTCGGTAAGCTGACTGCTCAATTGAGCGGTACGCACATGTTGCACGCGAACTACACCAAGGCAGGCAGCAACAACGTGTTCACCAGCAACATGGACTTCTTCGGCGACACCAACGAAGTCACGTTCCGCAACCTGATGAAGCTGACGACGACCCTGGATACGGGCCGCCTGAGCAACACGGTAACGGTCAACTACCGTAACGGTTACACCGATGCGGCAGCAACCGTGTACAACGAGGACACCAAAGCCAAAGTAGAGGACTTCCGCCTGCAAGTACCGTCGTACACGACGTTCGACTGGCAAGCACGTTTCGCCTTTGACAAGCAAACCACGATCCGCGCAGGCATCAAAAACCTGTTTGACCGTGCACCGCCGCTGTCGCTGCGCGCTTCGTCGGGCCACCAGGTTGGTTTCGACCCACGTTACGCCGATCCAATGCTGCGTTCGTTCTACATCACCGGCAACTACAAGTTCTAATTTGACGTTGTGAATTAGCTGGTCTCGAAAGCGCCTTGCACCTCACCGTGCAAGGCGCTTTTTTTATGCAGCAACACATTGCATAGGCGAAAAAAAGGAGCCGCAGCTCCTTTTTCGTACCGGCATGGCTACGCTTATGCAGTCGCTTCGCCGCCGAGGGCTTCGACCACGTCGGCCATCAGCTTGGCGAGCTCGCCCGTCATCAGCATCACGTCGCCGTCGAAACGCTCTTCGTCGTTCTTCGTGCTCGATTCCGTTTCCTTGATCACGTCCAGCGGCTTGACGCTCTTGATGGCCAGGGACTCCGTCAGCACGAACGAAATCTTGTCGTTCCACGTCATGGCCAGGCGCGTGCACTGCTTGCCGGCCGCGATGTGGCGGCGCACGTCGTCCGCTTCCAGGGTGTGGCGCACGTAGCGCACGGTGGCCTTGCTTTCGCCCGTGGCGCGCAATTCCGTATCCATGTCGACCGTGAAGCCGGCCGGCGCATCGTCCGCTTGCAGCCATTCCGTCATCACCGCCACGGGCGAACGCTGCACGCGCAGGCTTTCCAGCGGCAGTTTGTCGACGGCTTTCAACAGCAGCTTGATGACTTCATCGGCTTTTGCCGGGCTGGCGGCATCGACCACCAGCCAGCCATTGACGGGGTCGATCCACGTCCAGACGTTGCTGCGGATGCTGAAGGCGCGCGGCAGCAGCTCGTCGGCCACGCGCTCCTTCAATTCCTTCATGGCCTTTTTACCAGGCGCAAAGCCTTGCGCTTCTTCCATCTCGGCAGCGCGGGCCTTGGCCACCTGGTTGATGACGGTCGCTGGCAAGAGTTTCTTTTCCGTGCCCAGCAGGATCAGCATCTGCTTGTTGACCACGTGGACCAGACCGCCGTTCGGGCGTGGCGTATCCCAGCCCTGGCGCATCAGATCCATGCTGGTCGCCGGCGTAAATTTGTTCGAGGACAAGGCCTCTTCCAGTTGTTCTGGCGTATAGGCCCATGGTGCGGGCAGGCGGTAAATCTGAAGATTCTTGAACCACATAGTTTTTGTCTTCCGTTTGTTTCAGTAGTGCCAGGGGAACGCCATTCTACACTTTCGACACGGGAATGCCGTCAAAAGCGCGGACTGGCGCGGTGTAGTTGATGCGTGGGGAATGCCGCTACAGGGCGGGAAACAGCTCCGCCTGGGCCGGCGCCTGCCGCGTCACGATGGCCGGATCGGACAAGGTCGAGATGCGCACGCCCAGCAGGCGGATTTTCTTTTCAAATGGCACGCGCCGCAAGCAATCGCGGCTGGCGCGCAGGATGGCGGCGGCGTCTGCCGTGGCGCTGGGCAAGGTGATGTCGCGCGTGACGGTGCTGAAATCCTCGAAGCGCAGCTTGATGCCCACCGTGCGCCCCGCCAGCGATTGTTTGTCCAGGTCGCCGGCCACGCGCGTGCACAGGCTTTCCAGCTTTTCCGACAAGGTGGCGCGGTCGCGCACCACCTGCAAGTCGCGCTCGAACGTCGTTTCGCGGCTGACGGACTTGGTTTCCCGGCTCGTCTGCACGGGCCGCTCGTCGATGCCCAGCGCCGCCTGGCGCAGCCAGCCCGTGTACAGGTCGCCAAACTGCGTGCGCAGCATGGCCATGTCGGCCTGCGCCAGCTCGCCGATGGTGACAATGCCCAAGGCTTCCAGCTTGGCCGTCGCCTTCGGGCCGATGCCGTTGATCTTTTTCGCCGGCAAGGGCCACACGCGCGTGGCGATATCTTCGGGCGACAAAATGGTGAGGCCGTCCGGCTTTTCCAGGTCAGAACAGATTTTCGCCAACAATTTGTTCGGCGCCAGGCCGATCGAGCACGACAGGCCCGTCGCCTCGGACACGGCCGCCTTCAGGCGCGCCGCCATGGCCGGCGCCTGCTCGCCGTATTCGGTCAGGTCGACATAGATTTCATCGATGCCCACGTTCTGGATGATGGGGCACAACTGGGCCACGGCCTGCTTGAAGCGGGCCGAATAGTCGCGGTAAGCCTCGAAATCGGCCGGCAGCAGGATGCTGTCGGGCGCCAGTTTCGCCGCCTTCATGATGCCCATGGCGGAAAACACGCCAAACGCACGCGCCGCGTAGGTCGAGGTGGTGACGACGCCGCGCCCCACGTAGTCGCGCATGCGCGCAAACTGCCGCGTGCCATCTTCCTGCAGCACCGGCTGCTGCAAGCGCCCGCCGCCGATGACGACGGCTTCGCCGCGCAGTTCCGGATATTTCAACAGTTCCACGGAGGCGAAGAAGGCGTCCATGTCCAGGTGGGCTATCCAGCGGCGGGATTCAGGCAATGTAGGGGCAGATGCGGTCAAGGACACCTCGCGGCGGGATGCTGTCGGATACTGTAATTATATACAGTATCGCTGCAAATGCCAGTGGATGCAAGCACCGGGACGGTATTGATTGAAATCATGATTGGCTTTTCTATTTAGCAAGAATAGAATCGCTGCACAACAACGAAACCTAGGGAGTTGCCTTGTCCACAGTACCTCACGTCTTACGCCAACTGGCCGTCTGCTCATCCATCGTGCCGGCCCTGCTCCTGTCCACCCTGGCGCCATCCGCGCTGGCCGACACCACCACCATAGCCGCCAGCGCACCGGTCGCCGCCAAAACGGCCTGGCAGGAAACGCGCCACGGCACGGTCGTCACGGACGACTACCGCTGGCTGCAAAAGAAAACCGATCCTGCCGTCATCGACTACCTGAATGCGGAAAACGCCTACACGGCGGCCGTGACCGCCCCGATCCAGCCGCTGGCCGACAAGGTATATGCGGAAATCAAGGGCCGCATGCAGGAAGTGGACCTGTCCGTGCCCGCGCGCCAGGGCAATTTCTACTATTACACGCGCGTGGAAGCGGGCAAGCAATACCCGATCCATTGCCGCCGCCCCGTCGGCGCCAGTGGCGCCTACGATGCGCAGGCGGCTGAAGAAATCCTGCTGGACCAGAATCAATTGGCCGAAGGCCACAAATTCTTTGCCGTGCGGGCCTTCAGCGTCAGCCCGAATGAACAGTTGCTGGCCTACACCACCGACACGACGGGTTTCCGCCAGTACGAGCTGCATGTCAAGGATTTGAAAACGGGCAAACTGCTGGGCGACAGCATGCCGCGCGTGACGTCGCTGGCGTGGGCGGCCGACAACGCCACCCTGATACTGACGCAGGAAGACGCCACCACCAAGCGCGCGGACCGATTGTTCCGCCTGCCGCTGGGCGGCACCTTGCAGCAGGTCTACCACGAGCCGGTGGAACAGTTCGCCATCGGCGTGAGCCGCACGCGCGACCATCGCTACTTTGTGCTCACCGCGCGCAGCACGGATACCAGCGAAGTGCTGTTGCTGCCAACGAGCACGCCGCAAGGCAGTTTCCAGAGCGTGCTGAAACGCGAAAAAGGCCACCGCTACGGCATCGAGCACCGCGACGGCCAGTTGTATATTCTGACCAACAAGGAGGCGAAGAATTTCCGTGTCGTCAGCGCGCCGGTGGCTGCCCCGCAGCCGAAGAACTGGAAGAGCGTCGTGCCGCACAACAAGGATGCCGTGATCCAGTCCATCGACGTCTTCCAGGGCTACCTGGTGGTGATGGAAAAGGCGCGCGCCCTGAACCGCGCCCGCATCCTTGATTTTGCGCAAAAGAATTGGAAAACGGTGCAGTTCGACGACCCCGTCTACCTGGCCACGGCGGCCGGCACGCCCGAGTTTTCCGCCACGCAATTTCGCATGTCTTACCAGTCTCCCGTCACGCCGCCCACCGTCATCGACGTCAGCATGCAAGATGGTAAGCGCACGGTGCTCAAGCAGCAGGAAATCGTCGGCGGCTTTGACGGCAGCCGCTACACGACGCAGCGCCTGTGGGTCAAGGCGCGCGATGGCGTGCAAGTGCCGCTGTGGATCGTCTACAAGAAGGGCGTGAAACTCGACGGTTCCGCGCCGCTGCTGCTGTACTCGTATGGCTCGTATGGCATCTCGACGGAAGCCAGTTTTTCCATCAGCCGCATCAGCCTGCTGGAGCGGGGCGTCATCTATGCGCAGGCGCATATCCGCGGCGGCACGGACATGGGCGAAGCGTGGCATGAAGACGGCATGCTGATGAAGAAGAAAAACACCTTCAATGACTTCATCGACAGCGCCGACTATCTGGTGCGCGAAAAATGGACCAGCCCGAACCGCCTCATCATCCAGGGTGGCAGCGCGGGCGGCTTGCTGATGGGCGCCGTCGTCAACATGCGCCCCGACCTGTTCCACGCCGTGCACGCGGCCGTGCCGTTCGTCGACGTGATGAACACCATGATGGACGCCAGCCTGCCGCTGACCACGGGAGAATATCTGGAATGGGGCGACCCGAACCAGAAGGCCGCCTACGACTACATGCTCAGCTACTCGCCTTACGACAACATTGCGCGCAAGAATTATCCCGCCATGCTGGTGACGACGGGCCTGAACGACAGCCAGGTCATGTACTGGGAGCCGGCAAAATACGTGGCCAAGCTGCGCGCGTATAAAACGGACGGCAATCCCCTGCTGTTGAAAACGAATATGGGTGCAGGCCACGGCGGTGCCTCGGGCCGCTATAACGCCATCGCCGAGAACGCATTCAATATGGCGTGGATGCTGTCGCAGTGGAATATCACGGAATAATGTGAAAAAAGCGCTTGCAGAAGGATTTTAGCCGTCCTATAATAGCGCCTCTTCCAGACGTGGTGACAAACGTCGGGATGGTTTTCTGAGACAAGCAACGGGTGCTTAGCTCAGTTGGTAGAGCGGCGCCCTTACAAGGCGTAGGTCGGGAGTTCGAGCCTCTCAGCACCCACCAAATCAGAAAACTGTCCAGTGCTTCATGGATCAGCAACACAGATCATACGAGCTTGGAGTGGTAGTTCAGTTGGTTAGAATACCGGCCTGTCACGTCGGGGGTCGCGGGTTCGAGTCCCGTCCGCTCCGCCAATAAAAGAAAAGCCCTTTGGTTCTCTGAACCGAAGGGCTTTTCCCATTTCAGAAGCCAAAAACACGCCAATCCCCCCTCGCCTCAACATTTTTGCGTTTTTCAGCAAAAAAATGCTTTTATCCCATAAGAATAGTTGCACAAGCACGAAAGCGCCCCCTATAATAGTGCCTCTTCCAGACGTGGTGACAAACGTCGGGATAGTTTTCTGGGTATGCGGGTGCTTAGCTCAGTTGGTAGAGCGGCGCCCTTACAAGGCGTAGGTCGGGAGTTCGAGCCTCTCAGCACCCACCACCAATACAGAAAATTATCCAGTGCTTCATGGATCAGCAACACAGATCATACGAGCTTGGAGTGGTAGTTCAGTTGGTTAGAATACCGGCCTGTCACGTCGGGGGTCGCGGGTTCGAGTCCCGTCCGCTCCGCCAATAAAAGAAAAGCCCTTTGGTTCTCTGAACCGAAGGGCTTTTCCCATTGTGGGGCCGCAAATGCTCTAGAATCAGCGCTACCCTGACTCCACTCCTGCCTGATGCGCCTGCCCCGCAGCTTTTCCCCCTATCTTGCCCTGCGCTTGCGCCTGGCCCATCATGCTTTGCTGCAATTTGCCGCCAGCCTGACGAGTTCCATGGAGATCTTCTTTTTCCTGGCCGCTCCCGTCCTGCTGGGTCTGCTCAGCGTCATCGCCCTGCCCGGTTTCCTCGCCATGACCTTACCCTGGCCCGCCGCCTTGGGCCTGTTGGGTGCGCAAGTGCTGCTGATGTGCATGCCCGCCTGGCTGCTGCGCAAGCGATTGTTGCCAGCCAGTACCGCCGCCTGGCTGCGCCAGCTGCCCTTGCCGCCGCGCCTGCGCTGGCAGGCCGACATCGCCGTGGCCGGCCTGCTGATGCTGCCGCTGGGCTTGGCCTATGCCGTCTCGGCCAGCATCTGGCTGGCGCAGTCGCCACCCTGGCTGCGTCCGGTCGCCGCGCCCGGCATTGCCGCCACCATCGCCGTCTGGCTGCTGACCTGGCTGTTGACGACGCTGATCGTGGCGCAGCGCCTGCGCGCGCCGCGGCCCGCCCAAGCGGCGCGCCCGTCAACGATGACGGCATACGTGCCGCAAAGGCTCCGCTGGCGCACTGTGTTCCTGTGGCGACAGCTATTCTGGCTGCCGTTCTGGCGCAACGAAAATGTGACCGGCCTGCAGCAAAGCGTGCTGCTGGCCACGGCTGGCGCCAGCATGCTGGCCTGGCTGCTGCGCGCACCGCTCGTGCCCGCGCCGCTGCTCGGTTTGCTGGCCAGCGCCAGCCTGGTCATCGTGACGGACCGCGGCGACAAGGCCGTGCGCGAGCAGATCGCCGTGCTGCGTCCCGTGCTCAACGCCTGGCCCCTGGCCAGCGGCAACCTCATCCGCCTGGCCTGCGCGGCCAGCCTGCTGCCGGCGTTGACCGTGCTGCTGGGCGCCGGCGTCTTGCTGTACGTCATCGATCCGGCAACCTTGCAGCAGCGCGTGACCAGCGTCTACGCCATCACGGCCTGCGCCGCCCTGCTGGCCATCGTCGGCCTGCCCCGCCTCACGGCGCGCGGACGCGTCGCCCTCGTCGTTTTCTCCATCCTTGCCTTGAGCGCCATCGGAAGCGAATTATGGAATTGAATGCCACCTCTCCCGTGCTGCACATCGAGCACCTCGATTTTCACTTCCCCACGCACAGCGTGTTCCAGGGATTCAATCTGCAATGCGGTCCCGGCATCAGCTGGCTGCGCGGCGCGAACGGGGCCGGCAAGACGACCTTGCTGAAGCTGGCGGGCGGCGCCCTGCTGCCCGCGCGCGGCACCATCCGCCTGGACGCTATCGACAGTGGCTGCATGCCGCTGGCCTACCGCGCGCAAGCCTTCTATTGCGGCGGCGACCTACCCGCCCTGCCCTGGCTGCAAGTGCACGAGTTTCTGGACCTGCACCTGGCCCTGTATCCGGGCTGCGACCAGGCCCTGCTGAACGACGAGTTGAGCGCGTTTGCCCTGACGTCCACCCTGCAGCAAAGCATCAACGCCCTGTCCCTGGGCCAGCACAAAAAGCTGCAACTGGCGCTGGCACTGGCCTTGCCCGTGCGCCTGCTGCTGATCGATGAACCGTTCAACGGCCTCGATGCATCCGCCATGGCGTACTTGCGCCAGCGCCTGTCCGACCCGTCCCGCCTGGCGCGCCAGTGCATCGTGCTGACCAGCCACCTGGCGCCGGACGTGCCGCTGGCGGCGACGGTGGAAATATAGACAGGAAATACAGCTTTGCAGATCGGCCAAGGACAGCTTACGATGCCGTGTTGCAAAAACCGGCGATCCCGGTGCAGCCACCACCATAAAACGGCGCGGTTATTCACCGCGTCCAGCCTATTCTTGGAGATCAGCATGTTGAACACCCACCGCCGCGCCCTGGCCATCCTGTGCGCCGCCTTTGCCACCTCCGCCATCGCTGCCGGCCCCACGGGCACGGCCGCCGACTATGGCAGCAGCGCCCCGCACGCCGCCGCCCAGCGCGGCATCGAGTTGCAGCCCGACACGCGCCACATCAACGTCACGCGCGGCGAAACCGTCACCATCGCGCGCGCCGGCCAGCGTTTTACATGGCACGTGCAAACTTTCAACAACAAGACCGTCTTCGCCCTGAGCGACATCGCGCCGAAGGACATGGCCGTCGATGGCATCCGGGTGTATGTGGCCGCCAATCCCCTGTACGCGGGCAGCTAAGTTTCTTCTACGCATAAAAAAACCGGAAGGGCCTCGCGGCCGTTCCGGTTTTTTCAGCGTAAAGATTTACGCCGTCAATGCTTCTTTCGCTGCCGACTCTTCGACCACTTCCTCGTCATCCGAGCGGATCAGGTGGTCAAAGGCGGACAGCGCTGCCTTGGCGCCTTCACCGGTGGCGATGATGATCTGCTTGTACGGCACCGTGGTGACGTCGCCGGCCGCAAACACGCCGGGGATCGAGGTCTGGCCGCGGGCGTCCACTTCGATTTCACCGTGGCGCGACAACGCTACAGTACCTTTGAGCCACTCCGTGTTCGGCACCAGGCCGATTTGCACGAAGACGCCTTCCAGCTCGACCTTTTTCGACTCGCCGCTGACGCGGTCCGTGTAGGAGAGGCCATTGACGATCTTGCCGTCGCCGTGGATTTCGGTCGTTTGCGCCGACGTGATCACGGTCACATTAGGCAGGCTGTGCAGCTTACGTTGCAGCACCGCATCGGCGCGCAATTCCGCACCGAATTCGATCAGGGTCACGTGTTTCACGAGACCGGCCAGGTCGATCGCCGCTTCCACACCCGAGTTGCCGCCGCCGATCACGGCCACGCGCTTGCCCTTGAACAGCGGGCCATCGCAGTGCGGGCAGTAGGCGACACCGTGGTTGCGGTATTCCTTCTCGCCCGGCACGTTGATTTCGCGCCAGCGGGCACCGGTGGCCAGGATGACGGTCTTGGCTTTCAAGATGGCGCCATTGGCCGTTTCAATCTGCACCAACTTGCCCGGCGTCAGTTTCGCGGCGCGCTGGGTGTTCATGATGTCGACTTCGTATTCCTTGACGTGCTGTTCCAGCGCCATGGCGAACTTCGGACCATCGGTTTCCTTGACCGAAATAAAGTTTTCGATGGCGAGGGTGTCGAGTACCTGGCCGCCGAAACGCTCGGCCAGCACGCCCGTCTTGATGCCTTTGCGGGCCGCGTAGATGGCCGCTGCCGCGCCGGCTGGGCCGCCGCCGACGATCAGCACGTCAAACACGTCTTTCTTGTTCAACGCTTCGGCCTGGCGTGCGCCGGCATTGGTGTCGAGCTTGGCGAGGATTTCCTCGACATTCGTGCGTCCCTGGCCAAAGTGCTGGCCATTGAGGAACATCATCGGCACGGCCATGATTTGCCGCTCTTCCACTTCTTTCGGGAACACGCCGCCATCGATGGTGGTGACCTTGATGCGCGGATTGATCACGGCCATGGCGTTCAGGGCCTGCACCACTTCCGGGCAGTTATGGCAGGAGAGCGAAATAAACGTTTCAAATTCGTAATCGCCGTCGAGGTTGCGGATCTGCTCGATCACGGCCTCGTCGAACTTGATGGTGTGGCCGCCCACTTGCAGCAGCGCCAGCACCAGCGAGGTAAATTCGTGGCCCAGCGGCACACCGGCGAAACGCACGCCGATGTCGGAGCCTGCACGGTTGATGCTGAACGACGGGGCGCGTACGCCAGCGTCAAGGCGCTCGACCAGCGTGATCTTGTCGCTCAACAGGACTATTTCCTGGAGCAATTCCTTCATCTCGCGGGCTTTTGCGCTGTCATCGAGAGAAGCGACCAGCTCAAGCGGATACACCACTTTTTCCAGGTAGGATTTCAGTTGGGTTTTGAGGGTTGCGTCTAACATGATTTTTTCTTCCTTTACAAATATTTAGGCGAATGCCGGGCCGGACGCCCGGTCCGGCATCGCGGTAACTACTTGTTTGCTACGTGTTGCATCGAGACTTAGATCTTGCCGACCAGGTCCAGCGATGGGGTCAGGGTTGCTGCGCCTTCCGTCCATTTGGCTGGGCACACTTCGCCTGGGTGAGCGGCAACGTATTGAGCTGCCTTCACTTTGCGCAACAGTTCCGATGCGTCACGGCCGATGCCGTTGTCATGCACTTCCAGCACTTTGATGAAGCCGTCCGGATTGATGACGAAGGTACCGCGCAGTGCCATGCCTTCTTCTTCGATCATGACTTCGAAATTGCGCGACAGGGTACCGGTTGGGTCGCCGATCAGTGCGTATTGCACTTTCTTGATCGCGTCCGAGGTGTCGTGCCATGCTTTGTGCGCGAAGTGCGAATCGGTCGAGATGCCGTAGACATCGACGCCCAGCTTCTGGAATTCAGCGTGGTGATCGGCCAGATCTTCCAGTTCGGTTGGGCAAACGAAGGTGAAGTCGGCTGGGTAGAAGACGAATACCGACCACTTGCCTTTCAGCGACGCTTCCGTCAGGTCGACGAATTTGCCATTGTGGTATGCGGTTGCCTTGAATGGTTTAACTTGGGTATTGATCAGCGACATTTCATTTCCTCTCGTGTGGTGAATCAGTAAGACTCTAGTGTAAGGGGTTTTAACCCATATGCAAAATTGATTGTCACAATAGTTTCAATTGGTTTTAGCTATCACGACATCATGGGAACTCCATGATAGGCAGTTCCCACGCGATTGGATAGCGGTGACAGTGGATACCCCTGCCGCCGCCAGGTGTTTAGTTCTTCAGTTCGTCCGGTACTTTGCCGCCGTTTTCCGCCAGCTTGATCATCACCTGGCGATGCAACCAGATATTCATGCTGGCCGAATCGTTGGTGTCACCCGTGAAATGCAGCTCTTGCGCCAGTTCCTTGCGCGACGCCAGGCTGCTGTCGAGTTGAAGCAGTTTCATCAGGTCAACGATGGACGTGCGCCAATTGAGTTTTTCCGCGTTCTTGCTGGCCAGGTCGACCAGCACCACTTCCACGTCCACCACGGGCGCGGCAGCCGCTGGCGCGGCAGGTGCGGCCGCCGGTGCTGCGGCAGCTGCGGTCGTGGCGGCGGCCGGCGTGGCGGCTGGTGCGGCGTCGGATGAATGGTGGAAGATTTTATTGTAGATATTGCTGAAAATGCCCATGAGGTCACCTCGAGTTGAGTGAATGGAAGAAATATTGCCTGCGCACCCCGTTAGCTACCGGTGACAGCAAAGCCGGGCGCAGGCGCCAGCCCGTCGAGTATAAGCCCGTTCAAGCCGGGAGCCCCGTCCCGCAGGCCTGGATGAAATCTGGTGGCGGGCGATGCCTGTTTCAAGGGTGCAAGGGCCGCTGCGCGTGCAGCAGCGCATCGAACGCTTCGATGGACAGCGGCGGCGCAAACAGCTCGCCTTGCGCAAAATCGCAGCCGATTTCCAGCAGCAGCGCGCGCTGTGCTTGCGTCTCCACCCCCTCGGCGATGACTTGCAAACCCAGTTTATGCGCCATGGTGACGATGGCTTCGCACAGCACCAGCTCGCTACTGCCGTCCGCCAGCTTGCGTACCAGCATGCCATCGAGCTTCAGGTAATCGATGCCGCACTGCTGCAGCTGCGTCAGCGAGGCATGGCCGCTGCCAAAATCGTCCAGGGCGATCTGCAGACCCGCTTCGCGCAGGTGCTGCAGGCGTGGCGCCATGCTATTGCCGTTAGGTAAAAGTACATCTTCGCGCATGTCCAGCACAATGGCCGAGGCCGGCACATCGAGCGCCATCAGCTGGCGCAGCCAGGTGCCGGGCGCCTCCACTTCGCGCTGCAATTCCAGCGGCGACTGGTTCAGGCACAGTTGCAGCCCCGGCAAGCCGATGGCCTGGCCTTGCGCGCGCCAGCGCAGCAGTTGCGCAGCCGCCGTGTGCAGCACCCAGTCGCCGATCTCCACGATCAGGCCGCTGCTTTCGGCCAGCGCCAGGAAATCCGGCGGGCATACCACGCCCCGCTGCGGATGCTGCCAGCGCAGCAGGGCTTCCGCCTTGGCAAGTTTACCGCTGTGCAGCTCGACGATGGGCTGGTAATACAGCTGCATCTGCTGCTCGCGCAAGGCCGTGCGCAAGTCCGCCCCCAGGCGCATGCGGTTGACGGCCGCCACCTGCATGGCGGGCGTAAAGTAGCTGTAGCGGTTGCGCCCCGCCCCTTTCGACACATACATGGCCTGGTCCGCCTGCTTGAGCAAGTCCTCGATATTGCCCGCGTCGTCCGGATACAGGGTGATGCCGATCGAGGCCGAGACGAACGCCTGCTCCTGCCCCAGCAGGAACGGCGCCAGCAAGCCGTCGAGTATCTGCCGCGCGATGCGGTCGACTTGCTGCAGATCATCAAGGTCGGACAGGATCACCGTGAATTCATCGCCGCCCAGGCGCGCCACCGTGTCCGTCTCGCGCACGCCCACGCGGATGCGCCGCGCCGCCTCGATCAGCAGGATATCGCCCTGGTGGTGGCCGAGCGTATCGTTGACTTCCTTGAAATGGTCGAGGTCGATGAACAGGATGGCCACGCGGCTCGCATCGCGCCGGCCCTGGGCCAAGGCCTGGCGCAAGCGTTCGTGGAACATGCGCCGGTTCGGCAATTGCGTCAGGGTATCGAAATTGGCTTGCTGCCAGATCAGCGCTTCCGTTTGCCGCTTGTCCGTCACGTCTTCCAGCATGCACAGGTGGTGCGGTTCGCCATGGCGCGCCGTGGCGATGGCCGTCACCGACGCGTCGACCCACACCACGCCGCCATCGGGCCGCACGATGCGCTTGGCGTGGCGAAAGCCGTGCAAGCTGCGCGCCAGCAACTGCGCCACCTGCTCCAGTTCGCCAGCCACATCATCGGGATGGCTGATCTCCATCCAGCTCGTTTGTTTCATGTGTTCCAGGCTGCGCCCGCTGATGGCCAGGTAGCGTGGATTGATGTCGAGAAACTGTCCGCTCACGGTATCGATCAGGGCGATGCCCATGGGCGCTTCCTCGAACATGGTGCGAAAGCGCAATTCCCCCTGGCGGATGGTTTCCTCGGTACGGCGGCGCTCGCGGGCCAGGTTGTTGAAGTGAAAGGCGGCCGATACGGCCAGCAGGCTGCCCGCCAGGCCCAGCGACAGATACAGCCAGCCCAGGTCGGCGCCCGGCACGGGGCGGTACAGAAAACCCTTGTAGGCGCGGCTGTCCGTGGCATGGCGCGGCAGCACCCCCATGCTGGCATAGGTGTCGGCGATGTGCTGCCAGCGCTGGGGATTCATGTAGCCGAGCTCCACCAGCACGGGCTGCAGCAGCAATTCCATCTGCTGCGCCTCGTACAGCAGGTGCGCACGGTCGTGGCGCTGGCTGTATTTGGCGTGGATCAGTTGCGCCATTTCCTCGCGGTGCGCCATCGCGTATTGCCAGCCGCGCAGGCTGGCCGCGCGGAACGCTTTGACACGCTCGGGATGGCGGCGCAGTTCCTGCTCGCTGGTAAACAGGTTGTCGCCGTAGAAATCGATGCCGGCCGTGCGCGGCGTAAATTGGTAGTAGGGAAAGCCCGCCCGGTCCAGGTAGTCCGGTTCGTTGGTGGAGTACGCGGCAATCGCATCGACCTTGCCATTGATAAAATCCTCGATCCGGTAGCTGGGCGGCAAGTGGCGCATCTGCTGCGGCGCGACGCCCATTTTCGCCAGGAACAGCGACACTTCATCGGAGGCAAGGGCCACGTCGCTGGCCGCACCGATCATCACGGGCGCTCCCACCAGTTTGCGCACGTCGGGCGCGCCGCCCTGCTGGCGCATCAGCAGCACGCTGGGCGAATGCTGGAACACGACGGCCAGCACCACCACGGGCTTGCCCGCCAGGCGGCTGAGCAACAAGGTGCTGTTGCCCACGCCATACTCGGCCCGCCCCGCCAGCACGGCTGCCTCGGCGATTTGTCCGCCACCGCCTTCGACCAGTTTGACCTCCAGCCCCGCCTCGCGGTAATAGCCTTGCTCGATGGCTGCGTAATAGCCGGCGAACTGGAACTGGTGCGTGAAATTGAGATGCAGGGAGACGGGTTCCAGCGCCCGCGCAGGCGTGACCAGGCACAGCAGCAGGAAGAAACAGCAGCGGAAAGCGTCGGGGGCTTTCATCGGCATGGCGCAACACCACAGGAAGCTGCCAAGCTGGCAGGGGTAAGGCTATTGTAGCCGCCCCTTTTGCCAATGGATAACTATTTCAGTGAGGACAATAGCGTTGATGTTTTTGGCAAACAATGTCGCCATTGTTTGCGCTAGAACACGACGCCGGCCACCAGAATGATGTTGGCGTACGGACTGCACTCGCCCGTGCGCACGATGGCGCGCGCGCCCTTGCTCAATTGCTTGAACTCCTCGTGCGTCACTTGGCGCGCATCGGGCAAGGCCAGGGCCGCCACCTGCGCCGCCATGGCCGGATTATGCTGCGGCAATTCGCTGGCGAGCAAATGGTATTCCACCTGCATTTCGCTCAGCACGGTATTCACGGTATCGATGAAGCCGGGAATGCCGCGCGTCAGGGCCAGGTCGATCAGGGGCACGCCCGGTTGCGACGGCAAGCCCGCGTCGCCGATGACGAGCATGTCGCCATGGCCCAGCGAAGCGATCAGTTGCGACAGTGCGATATTAAGCAGCGGTGATTTTTTCATGGGTTCAGAACAGCTCGTGCAAGTGGGGAATCGAGGTTTGCGCGCCGGGCTTGGTGACGCTCCAGGCGGCCGCGCGCTGGCCTTGCTGGATCGCTTCCGCCTCGTCCATGCCGGATGCCAGGCCCGCCACAAAGCCGCCGATGAAGGTGTCGCCGGCAGCCGTCGTGTCGACGGCTTGCACCACTTCGGCCGGGAAGGTGTAATCGCCGCCATACAGGGCCGCGTGCACGCCCTTGGAGCCCAAGGTAATGATGACGTTGTCGCTGCCCAGCTTTTGCAGCGCGGCGGCCAGCGCCTTGGCGTCCGCGCCTTCCGGGCTGACGCCGGCCAGCATGGCCGCTTCGATTTCATTCGGAATCAGGTAGTCGACCAGTTCCAGCACGCCTGCCGGCAGGCTGGCCGCCGGAGCGGGATTGAGCACCACGGTCTTGCCCAGGGAACGGGCCAGTTTGATCGCATGCACGACGGTGGCCATCGGCGTTTCCAGCTGCAGCACGACGATGTCCGCCTGTTCGATCAGCTCTTTTGCCGCGTCAATGTGCGCGGGGCTGAGCAGATCGTTGGCGCCGCCGGCGATCACGATGCTGTTCTGGCCATTGTCGTCGACGAGGATGGAAGCGATGCCCGAGGCCACGCCCGGCAAGGTGGTGATGTGGCTGTCGATGATGCCGTCGCCCACCAGCGCCGCGCGCAAGGTCGCGCCAAACGCATCGTCGCCCACGCAGCCGACCATGGCCACTTGCTGGGCGCCCGCCACCTTGCCGCTCAGCCGTGCGCAAGCCACGGCCTGGTTGGCGCCCTTGCCGCCAGGAATCGTACGGAAAGCGCCGCCCGTCAGGGTTTCGCCGGGGAGGGGCATGCGCGGTACGCGCAAGACCAGGTCCATATTGATGCTGCCGATAACCACGATCATGATGTCATTCCCATCAGTTCAGTTGCAGGTAAAGAAGTAGGTACAGAAGCAGGCACTGCGGCGACACTGGAGCCGCGCACGTGCAGCTCGGGTGCGATGCTGCGCTGCTGGCGCGGCAAGGCGGGGTCGGCGATGCGCGCCAGCAGGCAGGCGGCCGTGATGTGGCCCAGCTCGCGCGTATTTTGCGCCACGCTGGTCAAGGCCGGATGTACGAAGCTGGCCAGGTCGATATCGTCGAAGCCGACAACGGCCAGTTCACCGGGCACGGCGATGCCGCGCTCGGCGGCGGCGCGCAAGGCGCCAAAGGCCATCAAGTCATTGCAGCAGAACAAGGCGTCCGGGCGCTGGCCTGGCGGCAGCGCCAGCAAGTCCAGCGCGGCAGCATAGCCGCCCGCGCTCGTGAAATCGCTATGGCGGCACAGCGTATCGGCCAGGACTACGCCTGCGTCCGCCATGGCGCTGCGCACGCCAGCGATGCGGTCATTGGAAATGCTCACTTCGCGCGGGCCGGCGATGCAGGCGAGGCGCCGGCGTCCCAGCCCCAGCAGATGGCGCGCGGCCAGCGCACCACCGGCGCGGTTGTCGACGGCCACGGCATCGATGGACAGGTCGCTGGGCGCGCGGTCGAGCAGTACGGCCGGTACCTTCATCTTGCGCAGCAATTCGCCATCGCTGTCGGCCAGCGCGGACAAAATCAGGCCGTCGCAGCGCTTGGTCAAGAGCACATTTAAATAGTCGCGCTGCTTGACGGGGTCGTCATCGGAATTGCACAAAATGACGCTGTAACCGGCCGCGTAGCAACTGTCTTCGATGCCGCGCGCCACTTCCGAAAAATACGGGTTCGTATTATTCGGAATGATCAGGCCGATGGTGCCCGTGCTGCGGCTGCGCAGGGAGCGCGCCAGCGCGCTGGGCACGTAATGCAGTGCCTCCGCCGCCGCCAGCACGGCGCGGCGCGCCTCGTCGCTGACGGGGCGGGTATTGTTGAGGACGTGCGACACGGTGGTAAACGACACCCCCGCCGCCTGCGCCACTTGTTTGATGGTTGCCATGGGCCAGTATTATGAACGTTCACCGCGGCGGCGGTAGGTATCGAGCACGACGGCCGCGACGATCACCAGGCCCGTGACGATGCGTTTCACGGGTTCGGACACGCCCACTTGCGCCAGGCCCGCTTCCAGCACGGAAATGATCAATACGCCAATAAACGTGCTGATGACGGAACCGCGTCCGCCCATCAGGCTCGTGCCGCCGATCACGACGGCGGCGATCACTTGCAATTCCATGCCCACGCCGCCGTTCGGGTCGGCCGCTTCCAGGCGCGAGACTTGGAACAGCGCGCCCACGCCGGCGAGAAAACCCATCAAGGCAAACACCAGCACTTTCGATGGTTTTGTATTGATGCCGGACAAACGCACGGCTTCTTCATTCGTGCCGATGCCGATCCAGTGGCGTCCCAGCACCGTGCGCGTGAGCACCAGGTGGCCGATGACGACGATGGCGATCGAGGCGATGAAGGCGGGCGACAGGCCGAAGGCGATCGGCGAGCTGATGCCGTCAACGGCGCTGCCGATGTATTCCGTGCGCGAGTTCGTCACCTGATACGCCATGCCGCGCGCCATTTCCAGCACGCCCAGGGAAACGATGAACGAGGGAATGCGCCAGCCGACGGAAATGAGGCCCGTCGTGGCGCCGCACAGGGCGGCAACGAACATGCCCAGCAGGGCCGCGCTCCACACGGGCCAGCCCCAGTGCACGACGGCCAGCGACAGCACGGACGCGGCCAGCGCCATCACGGAACCGACCGACAAATCGATGCCGCCGATGATCAGGACAAAGGTCATGCCGACGGCCATCACGACGAGGGTCGGGATATTGTTCGACAAGGTGCTCAAGGTGGCCAGAGTGAAAAAGTTTTCGCTGGCAAACGAGAACAGCACGCACATGGCGACCAGGGCGCCGATCAGGCCCGCATAGTTTTTCAGGTCGGCCAGGCTGCGCTGCAGATACGATGGGGAAGAGGTAGTGGTCATGGGAATCTTTCCGGCGGATCAGGCCGCAGCTGGAGTGGAAGTGGGGGTCAAATAGCCGGAGAAGGCGGCCGACAGCAGCGCGTCCTGGCTCCAGGCGCCGCGCTCGAAGGTGTCGACGATGCTGCCGGCGCTCATGACGGCGATGCGGTCGCAGATCAGCATCAGTTCGCGCAAGTCGCTCGATACGATGACGAGGCCCTTGCCCTGGCGCGCCTGTTCGGCCAGCACCTGATAAATATCAAACTTGGCGCCGATATCGATGCCGCGCGTGGGCTCGTCGAACAACATCACGGGGCAGTCGCGGTACAGCCAGCGGGCGATCACCACCTTTTGCTGGTTACCGCCGGACAATTCAGCCACCGTTTGCGCGCTGTTGCGCGAACGGATGCCCAGGCGTTGAATATAATCGTCGGCCACCGAGGCTTCGGACGCGTCGTTGAGCCAGCCCGCGCCACTGACCGTGTCGAGCGCCGCCAGGGTCGTGTTGACGGCGATGGACTGGCGCAACAACAAGCCTTGTCCCTTGCGGTCTTCCGTGATCATGGCGATGCCGGCCTTCACCGCTGCCTGCGGCGAGTGCAAGGCGGCCGGCGTTTCGCTGTCGCCAAGGAACACGTCGCCGGCATCGGCACGGTCGGCGCCGAAGATCAGGCGCAGCAATTCCGTGCGGCCAGAGCCGATCAGGCCGGCGATGCCGAGGATTTCACCGGCGCGCAAGTCGAACGAGGTCGGGTTGACGACCTTGCCGCGCGCCAGTCCCCGCACGCGCAGCAGCGGCGCGCCGATGGTGCGCCCGCTCAAGTCCACCGCATCGTCGGCCGAGCGGCCCACCATCAGGCTGACCAGGTCGGCGGCGGAATGGCCCGCGATATCGTCGTCGCAGACGAGCTGGCCATCGCGCAGCACGGCGATGCGGTCGGCCACGCGCTTGAGTTCTTCCAGGCGATGGGAAATATAGATAATGCACACGCCTTCGGCTTTCAGGCGTTCAATTTGCAGGAACAACAATTCCACTTCGCGGTGCGTCAACATGGCCGTCGGCTCATCTAACACCAGCAAGCGGCAGGCGCCGATCAAATTGCGCGCGATCTCGATCATTTGCTGGTGGCCGATGCCCAGTTCGCCCACGAGGGTCCACGGATCGAGGCCGCCCAGGCCCACTTTTTCCATCTGTTCGCGCGCGTCGCGTTCGAGGCGCGTACGGTCGATGAAGCCGAAGCGCTGCGGCAGGTTTTTCAGGTACAGGTTTTCCGCGATCGACAGGGTGGGAATCAAATTGAGTTCCTGCATCACCATGCGGATGCCCAGCGCCTCGGCGGCGCCGCGCGAGGCGGGCTGGTAGGGCTTGCCGTCGAGCAGCATCGTGCCCGTGGTGGCTTGCTCCAGGCCGCAGATGATCTTCGACAGGGTGCTCTTGCCCGCGCCGTTCTCGCCCGTCAGCGCCAGCACCTGGCCAGGGGCGAAGCGCAGACCCACGCCGCCCAGCACGGGGCCGACATAGGACTTGCCGATGTTATCCAGGGTCAATAGAGGGGTGGCGGCTGATGGCGCCGGGGGGATGTCGATGGGCATGATAAAACTCCGCGGAAAAAGACGGCGGGGCCGGCGCCAGCAAGGTTGCGATGGCGCTGGCCCCGGCGGGATCAAACGATCAGGACTTGGCGCCCTTGGCGACCAGTTCGACCTTGGTTTCGATGACGCCACCCAGATCGACCTGTTTCTTCTTCTGCGCCAGCGCTTTCAGCACGGTCTCGATGCCGAACACGGCTTGCTGCGAACCGAACTGGTCGGCGGTAGCCAGCACGCGGCCATCGGCCAGCATCGGCTTGATGGCGTTGATGTTGTCGTAGCCGACGACGAGCACTTTGCCCGTCTTGCCGGCCGCCTTGATGGCGGAAATGGCGCCGATGGCCATGTTGTCGTTACCGCACAGCAAAGCCTTGATGTTCGGATTGGCGTTCAGCATGGCGGCCGCGACCGTATTGGCGGGTGCGATTTCCCACTGGCCCGACTGCACGCTGACGACCTTGGCGCCGGCCGCGTTCATGGCGTCCTGGAAGCCCAGGGTGCGCTGCTGCGCGTTGTAGGTGGTGGAGACGCCTTCGATGATGCCGACCGGGTCGCCCTTCTTGATCTGCTTGGCCAGGAAGTCGCCGACGACCTTGGCGCCCTTGCGGTTGTCCGGGCCAACGAACGGTACGGAAATACCCTTCTCTTTCAGGGCGCCTTCGTCGAGCTTGTTGTCGATATTGACGACGATGATGCCCGCGTCGATGGCTTTCTTCAGCACCGGCACCAGCGCTTTCGAATCGGCCGGGGCGATCACCAGCGCGTTGACGCGCGAGACGATCATTTGCTCGACCAGCTTGATCTGGCTCGACGTATCCGTTTCATCCTTGATGCCGTTCGACAGCAAGTCGTACTTGGCGGCATTGGCCTTCTGATGCGCCTTGGCGCCATTTTCCATGGTCAGGAAAAATTCATTGGCGAGCGACTTCATCACCAATGCGACCTTCGGTTTGGCAGGTGTCTGCGCCATCGCCGGCACGGCGGGCAAGGCACACACGAGGACAGCGGCGGCAATCATTTTCAGGCGAATACGGGATGTCATGAGCGTCTCCAGAGTTGTTGGTCAAGCACGTGTACTGCATGCTTTTTAGGAAATTCGTTGCGCGCAAACGTTTGCGCGAAGCGAATAGTGCCTCAATGCCCTATTACAGTGCAAGCAAAACTGTATGTGCGGTGCAGCAAAAAGGCGGCGCCCAGAGGGAAACATCCAGGCTGATGCGATCAGCCTGGCGAGGGAAAATGCGTGGATTCAGGAATTTGCTGCGGGACGGGCGCTGGCCCACTGCACGGCCAGCACGCTGGCCAGCACCAGCAGCAAGCCCAGCATCGACCAGCCCGTCATGGTCTGGCCCAGCAAGGCCCAGCCCAGCACGACGGCCATCAGGGGACTGAGCAGTCCCAACGAGGAGACGGCCACGGGCGACAGCCTGGCGATGCCACGGAACCACAAGGCGTACGCCAGCAGGGCGCCGGCCAGGCACAGGTAGGCGTAGGCCAGCACTTGCTGCAGGGATAGCGCCGGCAAGGGCGCGTCGGCCAGCCAGGCGACGGGCGCCAGCATCAGGCCGCCGAGCAGCAATTGCCAGCCCGTCAGCGCCAGCACGGGCAAGTCCGGCTTCCAACGCCGCGTCAGATAGGTGCCGGCCGCCATGCAGGCCGTGCCACCCAGCGCGGCGGCGATGCCGATCGGTTCCCACACGGTGCGCGGCGACAGCAACAAAACACCCATGCCAGCCACGCCCAGCACGCTGGCCCCCAGGGCCAGGCGGGCCGGACGGCGCCCTTCCACGCCCCAGGCCAGGCCCATTACCAGCAGCGGCTGGATGGCGCCCACCACGGCCGCCAGGCCGCCCGGCAAGCGGTAGGCGGCCACGAACAGCAGCGCCTGGAATACGCCGATATTCAGCGCGGACAGGATCAGCACGCGCATCCAGTCACGCCGCGCGGGCAGGCGCCGCATGACCAGCAGCAACAGCAAGCCGGCCGGCAGCACGCGGATCAGGGCCGCCGTGAAGGGCCGGTCGGGCGGCAGCAGTTCGGACGTGACGATATACGTGGAACCCCAGATCAGGGGCGCCAGCGCCGTGAGCAGAATATCGCCCCAGGCGGGGCGGACGGAAGAAGAAGCCATACAACTATCTCGACACTAAGATAAAAACTCAGTGTGGACGCGAACTATCTTGATGTCAAGACAAATGGGCGTGCGCGCCGCTGCCTGCGGACGTAAAAAAGCCCGGCATGGCCGGGCTCGGGGAAGCAGATCAGGCGGCAAGCTGCGCCGCCTGACAGATTTAATCGCGCACGCGGCGCAGGGTCGTTACCCGCACGCCGCCCATGCTGATCTGCGCCGTGCTGCCATCGTCGCTGACGATAATATCCATGGCCGCTTCGCCCGCGCCTTCCGGAGCGATCGTCACGGTATTGCCCTTGGTGGTGAAGGTGGCCTTGGTCGAGGTGCCGTTATTGATCACGCTGTCACTTGTAAATTCCAGGACGTTGCCCATCGCCGCCTGCCATTTCCCCACCGCCGGGTGGCCGCCAAAGCTGAACACGCTTTTCAGCTTGTCCAGCATGCCCGCACCCTGCGCGGCTGGCGCTTTGCCTATCACACCGCTCATGGCCGCCTGGCTCATCTGTGTTTCGTCGATGACTTGCCATTGCTTGTCGACCAGCGCCATCGGCAGTCGCACTTGCAGATCGCCGTCCGGCAAGCGCTGCAGGATCAGTGCGCGATCCGCAGACTTGGCGAACCACGCCGCCTCATCGGTCAGCGTCAGGGTGGCCTTGGCCATCGCCACTTGCTGTACGCCCAGGTCGCGCACCTGATCGTAGCCGCTGACCTTGGCCACTTTCACGCCCTTGGCCACGCACAGCTTGTCACCGCGCAAGGCCGCCTTGCCCGGCGCGGCCAGCGCGTAGACAAATTGCGATTGCGCAACCCAACCACCGCTGCCCTGTTCGACGGGGGCGTTGTACAGCCCGCTACGCACGAGGATATCCAGCCATTGCCGGGTCGAACTGTCGTACGACGCCACGCGGATCTCTTCCTTCTGGTACGGCAAGTTGGTGAGGCACAGCAGCTTGTCGCGCACCGCCTCGTCAGCGGCCAGGTGGGCATCGATGGCGCGGCTAAAACTGCTGGCCGAGGCCGCCTCTGGCTTCAGCAGCCACGCCAGGGCGCCGCCAGCCACGACGACCACCGCCAGCACGCCGCCGGCGATCACCACGTGGCGCCGCTTCACGCCGGACAGCGCCGGCGTCGCGGCTGGTGCGGATGCCGGTACAGGAGCGGACGCGGGCGCCGGTGCGGCGTTGACAGCCTTGCCGCATTCATCGCAGAAGCGCGCGCCGGGGACATGGGCGGTGCCGCATTTGGTGCAGAAGTGAGCCATGGTGTGCCTTACTTGAGTTTATGCGCGCATGCGCCGCAGAACACGTCATCGGACGCGACCGGCGCTTTGCAGCTCGGGCATTGCAGGCTGTCGGCCGGCGCAGCGGCCGAAGCAGCGGGAGCGGCTGGCGTGGCCGGTGCCGCAGCTTGCTCGGCCAGGGCGCGCGCACGGTCACGCGCTTCCTCGGCTTTTTTCTTGACCGTGGCCAGGCCGTCGTTCAGGCTCGCTTCCGAGGCGCTGAAATCGACATTGCGCGTGGCGTTCAGGTAAATGATGCACACGCCCTTGGTGAAGATCAGGCCAGGTACCACGGCCGCGGCCGCCAGCAGCAAGCCGCCGCCCAGGCCCGCTGCGATGATGTAGCCGGAACCGCCATTCAGACCCGAAGCCAGGGTGTACATATTCATCTGGCCGCCCAGGCCCAGGATGCCTGCGGACATGCCGCTGGTCAGCGATACGCCGGTACCGACCACGCCAAAGATCAGCAGCGCCACAAACGTCGTGATCAGGAACAGCAGCACTTCCAGCAGAATCACGGACACCAGCTTGGTGCGCACGATCAGGTTCAGGCGGGCAATGATCTGGAATATGGTGGCGCCCGACCAGGCGGCAGGGCCGGCCAGCGGCAGCATCACGTAGAACAGCGCAAACACCAGCACGCCCAGCACGATGGCCGACAGCGGGAAGACGACCGTGTACAGCACGGGGCCGAGCACGGGAATCTTGCATACAAACAAGATGATGGCGATGGTGATCATGGCCGCCAGCACGATCAAAAATTCAAGGAAGACGACCGCGATCAGGCGGTGGCTCGTGTACAGCGAAACGAGCATGGCATCAACCAGGCTCATGCCAGGCTGGCCTTGCGCATCGCGCATCAGCATGATGCCGACGGCGTTGGAGCCGTAAAACATCACGAGGAAAGCCATCAGGCCACCGACAAAGACCAGCAGCGGACTGCTCATGCCGCCGGCAAGCATCGTCAGCACGCCACCGACGAGCACGGCGCTGATGAAGGTCAGGGCCAGCAGCGCAATCGCGCGAAAGTTCCTGATGGCGTCGGTCGCTTCGATCAGCGAGCCCACGGCGGAGGAAAAGGGAAGAGGTTGATGTGTTTGTGTGGAAATGGTCATGTCTGGCCTGGAAGGGGTGAATCGGGAGGGGACGGCCTGCCTGGCCGTCCCATGGTCATGCTGTGTCAGTAGGCGAGCGCCAGTTGCAACTCGTTCGCGGGCGCCTGGCGCTGGACGATCTGCAGCTTGACGTCCTGGCCGCCGACGCGCTTGCTATTCAGGTACAGCGCCGTGCGTACCGGGTAAATGCCCTGCGGCACGCCTTCAGGCATGGGAATCGAGAAGCCGCCCTTGTAGGCGCCGCTGCCGTTATTGCTGCTGACCACCTTGCGCACGGTTTTGATCAGGTCGCCATTTGGCTTGTACAGGCTCAATTCCTCTTCCACCAGCGGGTTCGGATCGCGCGTGCCGGCCGCCACTTCGATGTACGAATTGGTCTGCGCCTTCTGGCCCGGACGCACGGAGGACGGCGTAAAGCCCGTCTCGTATTTCACCAGGGTCGACTGCTCGGGCAGCTTGCCCTTGTTGGCCACCTTGTAGTCGGTCTGCACCTGCTGCGCCGTCTTGACTTGCTGGCTTTGATAATTCAGGGCCACGCAGGCGAGCGCGCCCAGGCTGGCGCCCAGGGCCGCGCCGCGCACGGTGTTGTTGCCGCCACCCAGCAAGCCGCCCACGACGGCGCCGATGCCGGCCAGCATGGCCGTATTGCATTCGCCACTGGCCGCTTCCGTGCCTGCGGTGGTGGTATTGCCTGTGGCGCCAGGGCCGCCCGGCGCGGCGCAGCCGGCCAGCATCGACGACACGACCAGCATCGCCACTAGGGGCTTGGCCATTTGTTTCAAGTTTTTCACGTTATTCTCCGAAAGAATCAAAATAGGAATGGGAGGCAAGCCGCGGCTTACTCGATCTGAATTTGCGACAGCGCCTTGTCCTGCGCTTCCTTCGCCTTGCGCTTGATGTCCTGCGCAGGGCGGTTGCCCTTGTCCATGCGCAACACGGCATTCGCATTGGCAATGGCACAGTCGTATTTGCGCTGGCTCATGCAGTGGCTCGCTTCCGACAGGCTGTCCGTGATCACGCTTTCCAGGCCGGTCGTCTGTTTGACAGGCGCCGGTGGCGGGGTCACCTTGACGGGCTTGGCCGGTTTTTCCACGACAGGGGCTGGGGCCGCTGCTGGAGCCGGCTCGGGTGCCGGAGCAGGCGCTGCCGCTGGCTCTGGCTCAGGCTCGGCTGCAGGTGTCGCGGCAAGGTCGCCCGCCGAGCCGCCATCGAGCGCAGCGTCATCGATGGCCAGCGGCTGCTCGGCGGCAGCCGCAGGGTCTTCCTGCACTGCCAAGGTTGGCTCCGGTTCAGGCACGGCAACAGGCGGCTTGCCTGACAAGAAATAGTAAGCGCCCGCACCGCCCAGCAGCACCACCGCTGCGACGGCCGCGGCGATCAGTTTCATGCGCTTGCCAGCCGGTAGGCTGTCATCCGGCGTGTCGGGAACCCTGTCTGTCACTGCTGCGGGAGCGGCTTCTGGTTCCCGTGCAGGGGCGGGCGCAGGGACAGGATCAGCACGGCGCTTTTCCAGCACCGGCGGCGGCGCAGGTGGCGCGACCGGTTCCGCCACCGGTGCCGGGGCAGGCTCAGGCACCGACACGGGTTCAATGACGGGTTCAATGACAGGTTCAATGACGGGAGCAATCTCCGGCGCGATGACCGGCTCTGGCAGCGGCGGCGGCACCGCTGCGGCCACCGGCGCCACGGCAAAGCTGAACGCGCACTTGGGGCAGAACCGGGCGTCCGGCTTGCAGTCATGGCCGCACTGGCCACAGGATTTTCCCGGCACCGGCGCGGCAACGGTCGTGGCAACGGCAAACGTCGTGCCGCAGGAAGAACAGAATTTGGCGCCCGGCTTATTCTCGGCCTGGCAGGAAAGGCATTTCAATTGGCATCTCTTTTCATCTAAACGCTGGGAGCCGCGTACGCTGGCGATTGCCAGAATGGCAGTATTGTTGACGTACGGGTAAATGTTCAACGAGTATATTTTCAAATACCAAGTTGCCACAAGGGAAAATTGCCTTTTGCTCTATTCAATTTTTAAATATTGGTAAAAATCCTGCCAGCATGGCGTGCTGCGCCCCATGTTGGTGCGCAGATGGCAAAAAACCCGGCAACGCTGTATGCGTTGCCGGGTTCTCAGTCGATGCCGGGGACAGTGACGCTGGCTTACTTGCGTCCGCCCCGTGCCGGTGCGGCATGGCCGCCCTTGGCTGGCGGCTTGCCGCCACGACCCATCGGCACGGCGGCCGGCTTGGCCTTCGTTTTGATGGTCGACAGGATCGATGGACGCACTTTCGATTCGACGGCTGTCGCCTTCGGCGCGGCGGCCGTGCCGCCCAGGGCGATGCGGTTCTTGCCCGGCGTGACCTTGAACTTGTCCGGCGTGCCGGCACCATGCGTCTGGCGGCTGCGTTCGCCTGCGGCCAGGCCGCCCGACTCGGACGAGGTCCAGGCCGGAATCAAATGCTTGTCGCCATTGCCGATCAAGTCGCCACGGCCCATGTTGACCAGAGCTTCGCGCAGGATCGGCCAGTTGGCCGGATCTTGGTAGCGCAGGAAGGCTTTATGCGTGCGGCGGATTTTGCCGCTGCGGGCCGTTTCCACCACTTCCGAATCCGCCGTGACCTTGCGCAAGGGATTCTTGCGCGTGTGGTACATGGTCGTCGCCATGGCCATCGGCGTGGGCATGAAAGTTTGCACCTGGTCCAGCTTGAAATTGTTTTTCTTCAGCCACAGGGCCAGGTTCAGCATGTCCACGTCCGTCGTGCCCGGATGGGCGGCAATGAAATACGGGATCAGATACTGCTTCTTGCCCGCTTCCAGGGAGAAACGGTCGAACATTTCCTTGAACTCGTCATACGCGCCGATGCCGGGCTTCATCATCTTCGACAAAGTCCCCTCTTCCGTGTGCTCGGGCGCAATTTTCAAGAGGCCACCGACGTGGTGCGTCACCAGTTCCTTGACGTATTCGGGCGAACGCACGGCCAGGTCGTAGCGCAGACCTGAGCTGATCAGCACTTTCTTGATGCCGGGAATGGCGCGCGCCTTGCGGTACAACGAGATGAGCTTGCTGTGGTCCGTGCCCAGGTTCACGCAGATGGACGGGTACACGCACGACAGGCGGCGGCACGACACTTCGATCTCTTTTTCCTTGCAGGCGAGGCGGTACATATTCGCCGTCGGGCCACCCATATCGGAAATGGTGCCCGTAAAACCTTTGGTTTTATCGCGGATATGCTCGATTTCGCGCAGGATCGACGGTTCCGAGCGGCTCTGGATGATGCGGCCTTCGTGTTCCGTGATCGAGCAGAAGGTGCAGCCGCCGAAGCAGCCGCGCATGATGTTGACGGAAAAGCGGATCATTTCCCAGGCGGGGATATGCGCCTTGCCATAACTTGGATGCGGGGCGCGCGCGTAATTCATGTCGTACACGCCATCCATCTCGTCCATGGCCAGCGGCAGCGGCGGCGGGTTGAGCCACACGTCGCGCTCGCCGTGCGCCTGCACCATAGCGCGCGCATTGCCGGGATTCGATTCCAGGTGGAACACGCGCGAGGCGTGCGCATACATGACGGGGTCATCCTTGACGACGTCATACGCGGGCAGGCGCACCACCGTCTTGTCGTGCTTTTCCTTGGCCATGGCCAGACGCTCTTCGCGGCTCATGATGCGGATCGGCTTGATGACTTCGGCCGATTTCGACGCATTTTCCGTGGCGCAGGCGGTCTTGTCTTCCTGCACCATCTCGTACGGGCTGTAGTGCGGATCGACCTTGCCGGGCACGTCGACGCGGGTGGAGTTGTGCACGCCCCAGTCGTCGCCAGGCAACCAGCCGGACGGCACCATGAAGGCCGTGCCGCGCAAGTCGCGGATATCCTTGATGTGTTCGCCGGCGGCCAGGCGATGCGTCAGGTCGACCAGCGCCCGCTCGGCATTGCCGAAGATCAGCAAATCGGCCTTGGAATCGGGCAAGACGGAACGGCGGACCTTGTCCGACCAGTAATCGTAATGGGCGATGCGGCGCAGGGACGCTTCGATGCTGCCGATGACGATGGGCACGTCGGGATACGCTTCGCGCGCGCGCTGGGCGTACACGGTGACGGCGCGGTCCGGGCGTTTATTCGGTTCCGCGTTCGCCGTGTAAGCGTCGTCGGAGCGGATCTTGCGGTCGGCCGTGTACTGGTTGACCATGGAATCCATGTTGCCGGCGGTAATGCCGTAGTACAGGCGCGGCTTGCCGAGGATGCGGAAGGCGTCGGCCGACAGCCAGTCCGGCTGACTGATGATGCCGACGCGGTAACCTTGCGCTTCGAGCAGGCGGCCAACGAGGGCCATGCCGAAACTCGGATGGTCGATGTAGGCGTCGCCCGTGACGAGGATGACGTCGCACTGGTCCCAGCCCAGCGCGTCCATCTCGGCACGCGACATCGGCAGGAAAGGCGCCACGGCAGCGCGGGCAGACCGCTTGGGAACGGTCGCAAATAAATTGGTAGGGGAGCTCATAGGGTACGGATTGTACCGGAATTGGCCATTTCCAACCTGACGGCCTGCTTTTTACTGTTGGATTTCAGTACAAAAAACGTTTATTTTTCAATCACTTGAGGAAAAAAGGCCCTTGGGGTCAGACCCTTCCGGGGTCTGACCCCAGCTTTTCCCTGGGTTACATCAGATCCCCATATTAGCTAAAATCTCACCCAATTCCCGCAACGCCGGCTCCAGTTTCGGATGCTTGACGGCAAACTTGGCCGACAATTCCTGGCTGCGCTCGGCCAGGCCATAGGTGATCGACTCTTCTTCCTGCTCCTGCGCGGCGCGCTTTTCCAGCAGTTGCTGAATATCGCCATTGAGCTTTTGCAGCAAACCATGCGTTTCTTCATCCACAGGATCGCCAGATGCGATGGTCGATTGCAGCTGTTGCAACGATTCCTTGAGTTTGCTATCCATGTTTTTTCCTGTCAGTCGGTAAATTGCGTGTCCAGGAACAATTGTTCCACCTTGCTTCTGGCCCACGGGGTCTTGCGCAAAAACTTCAGGCTCGACTTGATGCTGGGATCGCTGATGAAGCAATTGATATCGATGTGCTTGGCCAGGCCATCCCAGCCGTAATGGGCTTGCAGGCGCGTCACGATACCTTCCAGGGTAATGCCATTCAAATCTTGCTGACTCATAAACTCTTTCTTTCGACTGCCTTCTTGTTTACATCTTACTCAATTCTACGCCGCCGACACAGAAAGCTTGCGTGCGCCAGGTCAACGCAACGCAAGCTTCTGATGAGGACGTCTTACTTGGCGTTCAAGCCGCGGCGTTCCAGCAATGGTTCCACGGTGGCATCGCGGCCGCGGAAGTCGCGGAACAGTTGCAGCGCATCGACGCTGCCGCCACGCGACAGCAGTTTATTACGGAACCAGTCGCCATTCTTGCGCGTCAGGCCGCCGTTTTCCTTGAACCAGTTGACCGATTCCGCGTCCAGCTTTTCCGACCACAGGTAAGCGTAGTAGGCCGCCGAATAGCCGCCCGAGAAGCTGTGCGAGAAGTAACTGGTGCGGTAGCGCGGCGGCACGGGCGCGTAATCGACGCCCGCGTCTTTCAACGATGCCGCTTCAAAGGCCAGCACGTCGGTCGGGATCTGGCTTGGCGCCAACTGGTGCCAGCGCTGGTCCAGCAGGGCCGCCGACAGGTATTCCGTCGTCATGAACCCCTGGTTGAATTTCTTCGCCGCCGTCACCTTGTCGAGCAATTCCTGCGGCATGGCCGCGCCGCTCTGGTAGTGCTTGGCGTAGTTTTGCAGCACTTCCGGCCAGACGGCCCACATTTCATTGACTTGCGATGGATACTCGACGAAGTCGCTCGGCACGCTGGTGCCGGCAAAGCGCGGATATTTCACGTTCGAGAACATGCCGTGCAGCGCATGGCCGAATTCGTGGAACATGGTCGTCACTTCATCGAACGTCAATAGCGTCGGCTGGCCGGCGGGCGGCTTTGGAATATTCAACTGGTTGGCCACCACCGGATGCGTGCCCATCAAAGACGATTGCGACACGTATTCATTCATCCACGCGCCGCCATGCTTGTTGCCGCGCGCATAGAAGTCGGCGATGAACAAGGCCAGCGGCTTGCCGTTGGCGTCCAGCACGTCATACACGCGCACGTCCGGGTTGTACACCGGTAGATCTTTACGTTCCTTGAAACTGATGCCGTACAGTTTATTCGCGGCAAAGAAGACGCCGTTGTTCAGCACGCTGTTCAATTCTAGGTACGGTTTCAGTTCGTTTTCATCGAAATTGAAACGTTGCTTGCGCAGCTTGTCCGTGTAGATGGCCCAGTCGGCCGCCGCTACCTGGAAACCGCCCTTTTCCGCATCGACCACTTGCTGCAGGTCGGCCGCTTCGCGGCGCGCGTTGGCAACGGCCGGTTTCGCCAATTCCGACAGTAAGGTGTTGACGGCCGTCGTGGTCTTGGCCGTCTGGTCTTCCAGCGAGTACGCGGCGTAGTTGGCGTAACCGAGCAGGGTGGCCCGTTCGGCGCGCAGTTTGGCCAGTTTCAATACGATGGCGCGGTTGTCGAACTCGCCGCCCTGGCTGCCGCGGTTCAGCGACGCATCCATCAGGCGCTGACGCGTCTTGCGATCCGTCAATACGGCCAATGGCGGCTGGCCGCTGGTGTTCACCAGGGCGATGAGGAACTTGCCGCTTAAGCCGCGTTCCTTGGCGGCTGCGGCGGCCGTATCGATATCGCTGTCCGTCATGCCGGCCAGCTCAAGACGCGTGTCGACGACGATGCTTTTGGCATTCGTTTCCTTCAGCACGTTTTGCGCGAAGGCCGTTTCCAGGCCCGCCTGCTCGGCGTTGTAGGCTTTCAGTTTTTCCTTGTCCGCATCGGACAGCTTGGCGCCGGCGCGCACGAAATCCGTGTGATAGCGTTCCAGCAAGCGCAAGGATTCGGCATCGAGGCCCAGCTTGTCGCGCTTGGCGTACAGGGTGTCGATGCGGGTAAACAATTTCGGATTCAGGGTGATCGCGTCGCCATGCGCGGCCAGTTTCGGCGACACGTCCACTTCCACCGCTTCGAGCACACTGTTCGTGTTGGTCGACGTCATGTTGCTGAAGATGCTTTGCACTCGGTGCAGCAGCTGTCCCGTGCGCTCGAGGGCCACGATGGTGTTCTCGAACGTGGGCGCCTGGCGGTTGCTGGCAATCGCGTTGACTTCGGCCAACTGGCGTTTCATGCCTTCGGCAAACGCGGGCGCATAGTGTTCATCCTTGATCAGGCCGAACTGCGGCATCTGGAATGGCAGCGGACTCACTTTGAGCAGGGGGTTCTGGGCGCTGACGGCAGCGGCGGGCGCCGATTTTGCAGTGGCGGCAGCCATGGCGGATGGGGCGGCGTGGGCCAGCATGACGCTGGCGGCGATGACGAGCAGTTGTGGACGGATCATGACATCTTTCAGGAAGCGCGGGAAGAACCGCGATCGCGTCGCGGGCCAGTGGCAGATCATAGCAGTCTGTCACACAGGCGTCATCCAACATGGGCGATCCTGTGGTGCATCACGCCAACTGCGCGGTTTACCACGGTCTACAATCAACATCGCCAAATAAAAAAGGCTGCCAATCGCTTGGCAGCCTTTTTCATGCACCCGGCTTTGACGCCGGAATCAGACGATTTACTTGCCGTTCAGGCCACGGCGTTGCAGCAACGGCTCGATCTTCGCATCGCGGCCACGGAAGTTGCGGTAGATGTCGAGCGCATCGGCGCTGCCGCCGCGCGACAGCAGTTTAGTCCGGAACCAGTCGCCGTTCTTGCGCGTCAGGCCGCCGTTTTCCTTGAACCACTCGACCGTATCGGCATCGAGCTTTTCCGACCACAGATAGGCGTAGTAGCCGGCCGAGTAACCACCCGCGAACGCGTGCGAAAAATACGTGGTGCGGTAGCGCGGCGGCGCCGGGGCGAAATCGACGCCGGCATCCGTCAAGGCGGCTTTTTCAAACGCCAGCACGTCGGTCGGGATCTGCGCCGGGGTCAGCTGGTGCCAGCGCTGGTCCAGCAAGGCCGATGCCAGGTATTCCGTGGTCTTGTAGCCCTGGTTGAAATTGTCGGCCGCCGTCACTTTCGCCAGCAGTTCGGCCGGGATAGCCGCGCCTGTCTGGTAGTGCTTGGCGTAGTTTTGCAGCACTTCCGGCCACAGCGCCCACATTTCATTGACTTGCGACGGGTATTCGACGAAGTCGCGCGGCACGCTGGTGCCGGCGAAGCGCGGGTATATCACGTTCGAAAACATGCCGTGCAGCGCATGGCCGAATTCGTGGAACATGGTGTTGACTTCGTCAAACGTCATCAGGGTCGGCTGGCCCGCTTCCGGCTTTGGAATGTTGAGGTTATTCGCAATGACGGGCTTACGGTTCAGCAAGGTCGACTGGCCCACGTAGGCATTCGCCCAGGCGCCGCCGCGCTTGTTGCTGCGCGCGTAAGGGTCAAGCGTAAAGATGGCCAGTTGCGTGCCGTCTTCATTGAAAACGTCGTACACCAGCATGTCGGACGTGTAGACGGGCAAGTCGGTGCGCTGCTTGAACGTGAGACCGTACAACTTGCCGGCAGCAAAGAACACGCCCTTGGTCAATACGCTGTGCATTTCAAAGTACGGTTTGAGTTGCGTCTCATCAAAGTTGTAGCGTTCGGCGCGCACTTTGTCGCTATAGAAGGCCCAGTCGGCGGCGCCCACCTTGAAGCCGCCTTTGCCCGCATCGATGACCTTCTGGATATCGTCCGCTTCACGCCGGGCGTTGACGACGGCTGGCTTCGCCAGTTCGCCCAGCAGGGCGTTCACGGCGGTGGTGTCGTGCGCCGTCTGGTCTTCCAGCGAATACGCCGCGTAGTTCGGGTAGCCCATCAGCGCGGCGCGTTCGGCGCGCAGTTTCGCCAGCTCCAGCACTTCCTGAGTATTGTCGAACTCGCCGCCACGGCTGCCGCGCGCTTGCGAAGCGGCCATGATGCGTTCGCGCACGGCGCGGTTGGTCAGCAGCGACAGCGGCGCCTGGCCCGTCGTGTTGACGAGGGCGATCACGTATTTGCCGTCCAGGCCGCGCTTCTTGGCCAGGCCGGCGGCCACTTCGATGGCGGCCGGCGACAGGCCGTCCAGTTCTTCGCGCGTATCGACAACGACGGCCGAGGCGTTCAATTCCTTCAGCACGTTCTGTGCGAACTTGGTCGACAGGGCGGCCAGCTGGCCGTTGTAGGCGCGCAGCTTTTCCTTGTCCGCCGCCGACAGCTTGGCGCCCGCGCGTACAAAATCCGTGTGATAGCGTTCCAGCAAGCGTTTCGATTCGGCATCCAGGCCCAGCTTGTCGCGCTTGGCATACAGGCTGTCGATGCGCTTGAAGAGTTTGTCGTTGAGCATGATCGCGTCGCTGTGGGCCGCCATTTTCGGCGCCAGTTCGCGTTCCAGGCCCTGGATCGTATCATTCGTATTCGAGCCGGACATCACGGAAAACACGGTGCGCACGCGGCTCAGCAACTGGCCCGAGCGTTCCATGGCCACGATGGTGTTGTCGAACGTGGCCGCTTTCGGGTTATTCGCAATCGCATTGATTTCCGCCAGGTTGGCGGCCATGCCTGCCGTAAAGGCGGGCGCGTAGTCCGCGTCCTGCACCTTGTCGAACGGTGGATAGTTGAATGGCAGGCTGCTGGCCTGCGCAAACGGGTTCGAAGCAGGCAGCGCTGCGGCCGCGGTGGCGGCAAAAGCGGCGGCGGCTGGCGCCAGCATCAGGCTGGCGGCGATGACGAGCATTGTTGGACGGGTCATGTCTACTTTCAAGGAACGCAAGAGAGCCGCGATTGTGTCGCGGGCCAGCCTGAAATAATAACAGCCTGACATACTTGCGTCACCCGCAACTACCGATGGTAGCGCGCCAGCCAGTGATGAACGGTTTTCATGCGCCCCGCGTCACGATGCCGATTCAATAATGCGGCGGACGCTCGTTGACCAGCCCGCCATTCGCCTGCTGCGCCCCGTCGCGCACGTGTTCGCCCAGCTTGTGCAGCATCGCTTCGAGCTGGTCGATGCGCTTGCCCTGCTGGTACACCATCTGGTTCAGCGACTCGACCAGGTCTTCCTGCTGCGCCAGCTTGATTTCGATATCGACGAAACGTACTTCCATCTGTTCTGCATTGTCCATGGTGCTCACGGTGACTCCTGACTGAAAGCGGCATTCTACCGCCGTCACGGCGTGAGCCAGCACAAACCTCGTCCATTCCCCATCGGCCAGGCGGCGATTTCTGCCTATTCTTCCCTTATGGCTGAATCAAACCGCTTGACGAATGAGAACAAACGATTACAATGGACGTATCCACTTTGCCTGACCTGATCGACACGCGCAAGACGGCTGAATACCGCCGCTGGGAAGACTCGCTGCACGACGTGGCGGCCGCCGCCATCGATGCGCGCATCAAGCATTTGCAGCACGGTAAAAAGGGCGACTGGCGACCGGTGGGTGAAGGCGTGTGCGAGCTGCGTTTTTTACAGACAGGACCGGGCTGGCGCGTGTATTTTCACGAGACCAACCTGGGCACCCTGATCTTGCTGCTGCTCGGTGGCGACAAGTCGAGCCAGCAGCGCGACATCAAGCACGCGCAAGCGATACTGAAAACATTGAAGGCCCAACAAGCGGCCATCCGGAAGCAAAAAGCAGCAGCCAGCCCATCGACAGGAGCACGAAAGACATGAACCAAGACATTCATCACGCCACCTTCGATCTCGATGACCTGGAAGCATTAGGCCTGAGCAAATTTGATCCGACGCAACACCTGACCAGCAAGGCCGCCGTAGCCGCCTACATGAGCGAAATCGTCGCCACCGGCAATGCCGAACTGTTCCAGTCCGCCATGAACGACGTGGTGCGCGCCTACGGCATGGGCAAGGTGGCGGCCCGGGCCGACATCACGCGTGAAGGCGCCTATAAAGCCTTGCGCGAAGGCAGCAAACCGCGCTTCGAAACCATTTTAAAGATGCTCGATGCGCTGGGCATGCAGCTGGCCATCGTGCCGAAAACCACGCCCGACGGCGCCGTGGAAGCGTGAACGCCGCTTAAGCCTTCGGCGCGGCCAGCAAGGCTTTCATGCGCGCCAGACGTTCTTTCGGCGAAATCACTTCCGCCTCCGTCGGCACGGCGTCGCCCACGTCGAGTTCCATTTCCTTGATGAAGCGCGACGGGTCGCAATGGACTTGCTCGCCGGCCCGCTTGCGCTTCTTGCACCAGGTGATGTGCAAGGTGCGCTGGGCCCGCGTAATACCCACGTACATCAGCCGCCGCTCTTCCTGGATGCGTGCGGCGATGGTTTCGGCCGGCGCGTCGGGGTCGCCCTTGTGCGGCAAAATCCCCTCTTCCACGCCGACCAGAAATACGTGCGGAAACTCCAGGCCTTTCGACGCGTGCAGGGTCGACATGCGCACGGCGTCCTGCTCTTCGTCCTTGCCCTCGAGCATGGTCATCAGGGCCACCATCTGCGTCAATTCCAGCACGTTCTTTTCTTCGCCGTCGCGGTCCTTGCCGCCCCGGCCCCGTTCCTTGAGCCAGTTGACGAATTCCAGCACGTTCTGCCACTTGCTTTGCGCTTGGCGTTCCTCGAAAGCATCGTACAGATACGATTCGTAGTGGATTTCCTTCATCATGTCGTCCAGCACTTCGGCCGCGTTGTCGCCGCTGCCGGCCGCGCCGGGACGGCTGGCGCGCGATTCGAGGTCGTTGATGAAGTTGCAGAAGTCGCGCAGCGGCCCCAGCTGGCGGTCCGTCAGCTTGGCTTCGATGCCGCCTTTGAACACAGCCTGGAACAGCGAGCACTGCCACTGCCCCGAGAACGCGCCCAGCACTTCCAGGGTCGACTGGCCCACGCCACGGCGCGGCGTCGTCACGGCACGGATGAACGCCGGGTCGTCGTCTTCGTTGGCCAGCAGGCGCAGATAGCTGATGATGTCCTTGATTTCAGCCTTGTCGAAGAAACTCTGGCCGCCCGAGATCGTGTACGGGATGCGTTCCTTGCGCAAGCATTGCTCGATGATGCGCGCCTGGTGGTTGCCGCGGTACAGAATCGCGTAATCGGAAAATTTGTTCTTGCGCTCGAAATGGTCGGCCGAAATCATGATGGCGACCTGCTCCGCCTCCTGCTCGTCCGTCTGCATGCCCAGCACCTTGATCGGCTCGCCCAGGCCGTGCTCGGACCACAGCGACTTTTCAAACAGTTTCGGGTTGTTGCCGATGACGGCATTGGCCGCATTGAGCACGCGCATGGTGGAGCGGTAATTTTGCTCCAGCTTGATCACGCGCAGATCGGGGAAATCCGTTTCCAGCGTTTTCAGGTTTTCCACGGTGGCGCCGCGCCACGCATAGATCGCCTGGTCGTCGTCACCCACGGCCGTAAACATCGGCTTCTTGCCGATGCCCGTCACCATCAATTTCACCAGTTCGTACTGGCAGGTGTTCGTATCCTGATACTCGTCGACGAGCAGATAGCGCAGGCGGCGCTGCCACTTGTCGCGCACGGGGCCGTTGTTGCGGAACAGTTCCACCGGCAGGCGTATTAAATCGTCGAAATCGACGGCCTGGTAGGCGGACAGGGTTGCCACATAGCTGCGGTAGATGCGCGCCGCGTTCGCCTCATCTTCATCCTTGGCTTGCGCCAGGGCCATGTCCGGGTCGATCAGGCCATTTTTCCACAGGGACATGGCGTTCTGGATGCCACGAATGACCTGTTTATCGGTGGTAATGGCGAGATCTTGCACGAGGGAAAAACAGTCATCGCTGTCCATGATGGAAAAGCGGTCCTTCAAGCCCACGCCATTGGCTTCCTGGCGCAGGATTTTCACGCCCAGCGAGTGGAAGGTCGACACCGTCAGCTGCTTGGCCTGGCGCGGCTGTTTCAACAGCTTGGCGATGCGTTCCTGCATTTCCAGCGCCGCCTTGTTGGTGAAGGTCAGCGCGGCGATGGTGCGCGGGTCATAGCCCCGGTCTTCGATCAGATGGGCGATCTTTTGCGTGATCACGCGCGTCTTGCCCGAGCCGGCGCCCGCCAGCACCAGGCAAGGGCCGTCGAGGTAGGTAACCGCTTCGCTTTGGGGCGCATTCAGACCGAACTGTGGTGCTTTGGACATCAGGGTATTTCCGCAGGGAACAGCAGCCCATTGTAACAGCGTCGCGTGGGCTATTTGCATGGCGGACCATGCCTAAAAAACAGGCAATGGCATTGATATATCGCCATATGCCGCCATCTTGGCCCATGCAATGCGTGCGGCACGGCCACGCCTGGAGTACCATTCCGCCTATATCGCCCGTGCGCGCCCACTTACCGAATGGCAGTCCCATGAAATTTGAACACCTGATTGAAATCAACGATCCCTTGAACCCGCTGATCGACACCTTGACCCTGGAGCAAGTCTGGCGCGGCCTCGTCTTGCGTGCCGAGTCGCCCAAGCTGTTCGTGCCGCACCTCGATGAATGCCGGATCAGCGAGCGCAGCGATGCCGGTTTCGCGCGCAGCCTGCGCTATGGCGAACTGGTCATCAACGACAGGGTAGTGCTGGTGCCGCAACTGCAGGTGCGCTACGAAGTGCCGGCGCAACAGGACATCAGCGCGTCCTCGCTCGTGATGACCATCGAAATGCCCGATGAAGCGAGCCTGTGGGTGCGCTTCCAGTACGACGACGGTCACGACGCGGCCACCGACGAGGCCAACGCCCTGTATGACGACTTCCGCCGTTCCGCCTACAAGGAGTCCGATATCGATACCGTGCGCGTCATGCGCGAACTGGCGCTCGAAGGACGGCTGGATGCGGGTCTGCTGAACTAAATCAAACTCTGGCGCTGCGGCCCCACAGCTGATCGGGCCTAAACTGCAGTCCCGCCTGCTCCGCGCTGAGCACTTCGCGAATCGCGTGCAAGTCCACGCGCGTATCGCGCCGCAGCGGCACGTCCAGGCGCGCGCCGCGGGGGCCGACCAGCGACTGCACGTGCGGCGTGGTGGCGTTCAAGCCCTTGCGTGTGACGACGCCGATTTCCCCATTCAGCAGTTTGACGAAGGTGCCGACCGGATAGATGCCCAGCTCGCGCACCAGCAGCGACGCCAGCGGCGCATCGAGGGTAGCCTTGTCGGCCATCAGCATTTCGCGCAGGGCCACGTTCGGCAGCAAGGGCTGGCGGTAGCTGCGCTTCGAGACGCGCGCACAATAGCGGTCGGCCAGCATGATCAGCCGCGCGCCGATGCCGATCGCCTCGCCTTGCGTACCCAGCGGATAGCCGCTGCCATCGATGTTTTCATGGTGCTGCAGCACGGCCTGCAGCCAGACGGCGTCCGTCACGCCCGCCGCGCGCAGCAGGTCGACACCGGCTTGCGGATGGGCGCGCAAATAGGCGCGCTCCTGCGCGTCCAGCGGCCCCGCCTTGTGCTGAAAATCCGCATGGCGTTCCAGCATGCCCACATTCATGCTCAGCGCGGCCAGCACCACGCTGCGCACAACATCATCATCGAGTTTCAGAGCACGCGCCAGCAGGGCCGTGATGACGGCCGTGTCGACGCTGTGGCGTACGGCAAAGTCGCCCGCGCCCTGGTTGTGCAGGATGCAGGCCAGCGCCACGTCGGCGTCCAGTGCAACGGCCTCTTCCACCAGTTGCGCCAGCGGCGCGAGGGATGCATGGCTGCCCGCCTGCCCGGCGGCAATGGCCGGCAAGACGAGGGCCAGGCCGGCCGTGACAAGGTTCAGCATGCGCAGGGCCGACGGCGCTTCCGTGGCCGTGCGCGGCACGTCGGCGCTGGTATCGGCGATGACGCCGTGCGCCAGCAGCAATGCGATCTGGTTTTCGCTGCTGATGACATGGCCCAGCCTGGCCAGCAAGCTGCCCGTTTCGCCATGCACGTCCCAGGGCAGGGCCACGCCCAGGGCGAGTTCTCCCGCATAAATGCGCCGAATTTTCACATCGTCTCCGTGTCATCGCCAGCCGCTACCCTTTTTACCATTACGGCATGGGCGGCATATACCAATTGAAATGTTTTTTGCTTTTAATCAATATTTCAATGTGGCAGCGATGATCGCGCAATCATGTGAGCTTGTCTACAAAATTATGTAAATCATAAAGTTGCCTTCAAGGTCCCGGTGTGCAGTCGGCGCAGCCGGGCGCGTGTTCCGGGTCTTTTTCAAGGTGCAGCGCCAGCTCGCGCAAGGCCGTGCGCACGCCTTCCTCGATGACGGGGTGGTAAAACGGCATGTCAAGCATGGCCGGCACCGTCAGCTGCGCCTGGCATGCCCAGGCCAGCAAATGGCCCAGGTGCTCCGCCCGCGGGCCGATCAGCTCGGCGCCGAGAAAACGCTTGCTGCCGAATTCCGCATACACGCGCAGCAAGCCCTGGTTTTGCAGCATCACGCGGCTGCGGCCCTGGTTACCGAACGACACGGCACCGACGGCGAAACGGCCCGCGTGGCTCACGCACAATTGCTGGTACGTGGCGCCCACGGTGGCGATCTGCGGTTCCGTGAAGGCAATCGCCAACGGCGTGCGGCGCAAGCCAGGTTTGACGTCAGGAAAGCGCGCCGCGTTCTCCCCGGCGATGCGGCCCTCATCGGCCGCCTCGGGCAGCAGCGGCAGTTCGTTGTCGGCATCGCCGGCGATGAAGATGGCGCTTTTGCCGCACTGCATGGTATGCGGGTCATGCAGGGGAATGCCGTGGCGGTCGAGCTCGATTTGCGCCGTTTCCAGGCCGATCTTGTCCACGTTTGGCGCGCGGCCGATGGCGGCCAGCACATACTCGAACTGCTCGGTTTTTTCCACGCCGGCGCCATCGCTGCTGGTCAGCAGGATACCGTTGCCGTCAGGCGTTTTTTCCATGTGCGCGACCTTGGTCATGAAACGGATATCGAGTTCGCGCGCCAGCACGGCATCCGCCTCGCGCAGCACCAGCGGGTCCGTCAGCTGCGCGACTTTATTACCGCGCGCAAACAGGGTCACGCGCACGCCCAGCCGCGCCAGCGCCTGGCCCAGTTCCAGGCCGATGACGCCGCTGCCGACCACGGCCACCGAGCTGGGCAAATCCGTCCATTCGAACACGGCGTCGCTGGTGATGACACGCTCACTGGCCGCTTGCCACTCGGGCGGCACGCTGGGCGTGGAACCGGTGGCGATCACCACGCTGGCCGCTTCCACCAGCGTGTGTTCATCCACCTGCAATGTGCCGGGGGCAATAAAACGCGCATGGCCGCGCAGTTTTTCGTCGTCGGGGATGGCGTTGACGCCGTCGAGCACGAAGCCGACAAAGCGGTCGCGCTCGCTGCGCACCCTGGCCATCACTTGCCGGCCATCGATGCGCACGGGGCCCGGGTGCACGCCGAAACCGGGTGCGGCAGCCACGGCATGGGCCGCCTCGGCCGCCGCGATCAAGAGTTTGCTGGGCATGCAGCCCACCCTGGCGCAGGTCGTGCCGTACGGTCCGCTTTCGATCATCAGCACGCGCTTGCCCTGCATGCGCGCCGCCTTGTGCGCCGTCATGCCGGCCGTGCCGCTGCCGATCACGGCCACATCCACTTGTAGTGTTTTCATCGTGCTATCCATCCCACCGAGGTTGCTCACAGCGTTCGATACTACCCGTTTGCCGAAAATAAGGTTTTACTTTGCAGCAATATATGCATTAGTATAACTAATCATTTTCAAAATTTATAAGCTGAGCTAATGGGATCACTCGATTATCGCGCGCTGGCCGTGCTGGACGCCGTGGCCAGCCATGGCAGTTTCGACAAGGCCGCCCTGGCGCTGGGCATCACCCAGTCGGCCGTCTCGCAGCGCATCAAGGCGCTGGAAGACGCCAGCGGGCGATTGCTGATCATCCGTGGCCAGCCGGCCGTGCCGACGGGCCTGGGCCAGCGCCTGATCGTGCACCATCGCAACGTCAAGCTGATGGAAGCGTCGCTCGACATCGACCTGGGCAACAGCGTCAGCATGCCGGAAATCGCCATCGCCATCGATGCCGACAGCCTGGCCACATGGTTCCCCGACACCTTGTCCGCCCTGCTGGCGCCGCCGCGCTGCCAGCTCGACGTGCGCCTGGCCGACAGCGACGGCGCCTTGCAGATGGTGCGCGACGGCTCCGTGTTTGGCTGCGTGGCAGCCGAGTCCGGCACAGCGATCGACGCGGCGGCCGCCACCAGCGTCACGCCTCTGGGCACCTTGCGCTATGTGTGCGTGGCAACACCCGTGTTTGCGGGCCACTGGTTCGGCGATGGTTTTATTGCCGAAGCGGTGCAACTGGCGCCGGCCGTCGTGGGCCAGCACGGCTTGCTGGCGCGTTTCCTCGCTGAACAATTGAACCTGCGCGAACCGTTTCCGCACCATACTTTACCGGTGGAAGCGGCGCGCCGCGGCTGCGTACAGGATGGCCTCGCCTACGGCCTGATGCCGCAGCGCCTGGCCGCGCAGGCGCTGGCAACAGACCGTCTCGTGGATCTGATGCCGGGCAACACCCTGGACGTGCCGCTGAGCTGGCATGCGTGGACCCTGGACACGCCGTTTACCAAGCTGCTGTCCGAGCAGATTGTCAAGTCGGCGCGCGACTACCTGAACTAGTCAAATATCCAGCGGGTCCACTTCCAGCGACCATTTCACGCGCGACTTCATGGCGCGCAATTCCGCCAGCCATTCTTTTAAAAACGCCTGCAGGGCGGGCCGCGAGGGCGATTCCAGCAGCAGCTGGGCGCGGTCCACGTTGTAGACGCGCGTCATGCTCATGGGAATCGGGTCGTTGATGGTCACCTGCGGGTGTTCCATGCACTCTTTCGCCGCCTGCAGGAATTCGATGGCCGTCGCCAGCTCGGGCGCCTCGGCGCGCAGCAGGGCCTGGAACAGGTAGGGCGGCAGCGCCGCCTGGGCCCGCTCTTCCAGCAAGGTGGTGGCGAAGTGGTCGTAATCGTGGTTGACGACGGCGTCGTACAGCGGATGGCGCGCATAGCGCGTCTGGATCAGCACTTCGCTGACGCTGCCCCCTTCCGTCTGCGCGGCCCGCCCGGCGCGGCCCGCCACCTGCATCAGCTGCGCGAACAGGCGTTCGCTGGCCCGGTAGTCTTGGGAAAACAGGGCCGTATCCGGATTCAAAATGCCGACCAGGGTCAGCTTTTTGAAATCGTGGCCCTTGGCCACCATCTGCGTGCCGATCAGAATATCCACTTCGCCCCGGTGCACGGTGTCGAACGCTTCCTGCGCGCTGCCCTTCTTGCGCGTGGAATCGGCATCGATGCGCAAGATGCGCGCCTCGGGAAACAATTGCTGCAAGCCCTCTTCCACCCTCTGCGTGCCGCGTCCCAGCGGCTGCAGGTCGACGTTGCCGCAGGTGGGACAATGGCGGGGAATGCGCAATTCCAGGCTGCAATGGTGGCAGCGCAAGCGGTGTTCGGGCTTGTGCAGCACCATGAACGAGGTGCAACGCGTGCAATTGCTGATCCAGCCGCACGATTCGCAACAGATGACGGGGGAATAACCGCGCCGGTTCAGAAACAGCAGCGACTGCTCGCCGCGCTCCATGCGCAGTTTTAATGCCGCCACCAGGTGCGATGTCAGGCCGTCTTTCGGCTTGTCGCGCTCCATGTCGAGGATCTTGACGCGTGGCAAGACGGCATTTTTCACCGCCCGCTCGCGCAATTCCAGCTTGCGGTAGCGCCCCGTCTGCGCGTGGTGCCAACTTTCCAGCGAGGGCGTGGCCGAACCGAGCACGATGGGAATTTGCAATTGCCAGGCGCGCCACACGGCCAGGTCGCGCGCGGAATAACGCAAGCCTTCCTGCTGCTTGTAGGATGGGTCGTGCTCTTCGTCGATGACGATCAGTTTAAGTTTCGGCAACGACGCCAGGATGGCCAATCGCGTGCCGAGCACGATGCGCGCCTGGCCCTGGTGGGCGGCCAGCCAGTGCAGCATGCGCTCGCCTTCGGACAGGCTGCTGTGCAAGGTGGCCAGCATGACGCCGGGAAAGCGCGCGCGGATATTGCCTTCCAGCTGGGGCGTGAGGTTGATTTCCGGCACCAGAATCAGGATTTGCGCATCATCCTCGCGTGCCAGCACCTGGGCGCAAGCTTGCAGATACACTTCCGTCTTGCCGCTGCCCGTCACGCCGTACAGCAGGGTCGGCTTGAAACCCTGGGCGCCGCCGATGGCGTCCGCCGCTTCTTGCTGGGCGGCATTCAGGGCCGGCATGTTCAACGGCGTGCCGTCATGCGCGTCGGCCAGCTTGCCCAGTTTCTTGATGGCGCGGTCGAGCGCCACGGTGGTCAACACGCGCAAATTCTTCGGCAAACCCGGCAGCGCCACCTCGCCCAGCGGGCGCTGGTAGTAATCGGCGGCAAAGGCGGCCAGCGCCAGCCACTGTTCCGACAGGGGCGCCAGTTGGCTGCGCACGGCCAGCACATCCTTCAATTTCGCGGCGGGCACGTCGGTGCTGCTTGAGATGCCGACGATCAGCCCCATCACTTCGCGCCGGCCGAACGGCACCAGCGCCAGCTGGCCCACTTGCGGCAACGGCGCGGCGACGTCCGCATCCACCGCCGCGTTCCAGCGGTAATCGAACAGGGCGTTCAAGGGCGTGTCGAGCGCGATTTTCAGGATGCACGACGTCAAAATGCACTGCGACATGGAAGGTGGGCCTATCTGAATAAAAAATGCGCGCCGCAGGATCGATGGCGCGCGGGATGTCCGGCATCAAGCCAGCGGGCCATGATACTTGTTTCACCCATCAAACGCCTAACGGCAGGCGCGACAGCGTGTCATCGTGCCTGAAGAAAATTCTGTGGATAACTTTGTGGACAAAGCAAAATTAACTTTCAGAAAAATGTGGATAGAAAATTTCGATCGCCGTCAAGAGCGGCACGCAAGAAAAATTAAGCATTTAAAATCAAAGGCTTAAAAATTGATGCCCGGGAGGCTGGAAATCCGGGGGGCATTTCCGCCGCTGTGCATAACTGAACCATTTGTAATGTATTTATACAGAAATCAGCGGTGTTTTTCGACGCCCGAGCGGGAAAAACAGCGGCGGCATGCGGCAAAGTTGACAATTGCCGGGCAAGCGTTCGTTTTTTGCTGCCGGGCGGCGAAACATTGTTCAATTATCATGCACTGCAACATGCACTTCAGGTGAAACCTGAACATCGACGCTAAGTATCGGTTAACAAAATACTTTTCAATTTTATCCACAGAATCTGTTGATAACTTTGTGGACAATGAAGGAATAAGGCAGGCGAACGAAAGAATAACCTTATCAATAGCAACAAAGTCCGCCGGACAATGCATTTTTTATGTCTTAATAATCAAGCACTTGCAAAGCGCCCCCGGGCATGGCTTTGACGCTGCCTCTTATTTCCGCAGCAAAAAAAATTGTGCATAAGTCGGTATTTCTTGCTAGGGCGCAGCAAAGAAAAAGGCAGGCTTCCGCTGGAAAGCCTGCCTTTTCCGCCCCTGCGCCAGGGGAAAACGGATACTTACTGGCCGCTGCGCATGGCGCGGCTCATGCTGTGCACGGCTTCCACCATGGCTTCCACGGATTCGGGCGGCGTGAACTGGGAAATGCCATGGCCCAGGTTGAATACATGGCCCGTGCCAGCCGATGGCGCGCCAAAGGCGTTGAGCACTTTCGCCACTTCGGCGCGGATCTGATCCGGGCTGGCGAACAGGATGGCCGGGTCGAGGTTGCCCTGCAAGCCCACTTTATGGCCGACCAGCTGGCGCGCGCGCGTCAGGTTGACGGTCCAGTCCAGGCCCACGGCATCGGCGCCGATGTCGGCGATCTGCTCGATCCACTGGCCGCCGCCCTTGGTAAACACGATGGCGGGAATCTTCACGCCATCTTTGTCGCGTTTCAATTGCGCCACCACTTGCTGCATGTAGGCCAGCGAGAATTCCTGGTAGGCGCCATCGGCCAGCGCACCACCCCACGAGTCGAAAATCATCACGGCTTGCGCGCCGGCATCGATTTGCGCATTCAGGTACTGCGCCACGGAGGTGGCGTTAATCGCCAGAATGTGGTGCATCAGGTCCGGGCGGTTGTACAGCATCTTCTTGATGGTATGGAACTCTTTCGAGCCGCCGCCTTCCACCATGTAGCACGCCAGGGTCCACGGGCTGCCGGAAAAACCGATCAGCGGCACGCGGCCATTGAGTTCCGTGCGGATTTGCGTGACGGCCTTGAAAACATAGTCGAGCGACTCCAGGTCCGGCACCTGCAATGCCTTCACGTCCTGCTCCGTGCGCAGCGGACGCTCGAACTTCGGCCCTTCGCCATCGGCAAAATACAGGCCCAGGCCCATGGCGTCGGGCACCGTCAGGATGTCGGAAAACAGGATGGCCGCGTCGAGCGGGAAACGCTCCAGAGGCTGCAAGGTCACTTCGGTCGCGTAATCGGGATTCTTTGCCAGGCCCAGGAAGGAGCCGGCCCGCTCGCGCGTGGCGCGGTATTCGGGCAGGTAGCGGCCCGCCTGGCGCATCAGCCAGACAGGCGTGTGCTCGGTCGGCTGGCGCAGCAGGGCGCGCAGGAAAGTATCATTCTGGAGCGGAGCAAATTGTGGCATGGAAGGCAATCAATAGCTTGAAGAAGCGGTATTATCGCATCCAATCGCCGCCAAATCATTGATTCCGGTGCCGCTTTGCAGCATTTGCCACGCACACCGATGACTTTCGTTGTGCCAGCCCTTCCATTATGATGATGCACGCCGCCGCGCGCCCTGACCCTGCCTGGCGGCCCTTGATCCCCTCACTACACGGAGCCCGCATGACCTCGACCGCATCCAGCACCCCTTATGGCATCTGGCCATCGCCGATCAGCGCGGCCATCGTCGCCGCCGGCGCCTCGCCGCTGACGCAGCTGGCCCTGGGCGGTGCGGATGGGGCCGATGTATTCTGGCTGGCCGGACGCGCCAGCGAAGCGGGCCGCAACACCTTGCTGCGCCAGCGCGGCGCGCGTGTCGATGAACTGACGCCGGCACCCTTCAATGTGCGCACCCGCGTGCATGAATACGGCGGCGGCGCATATGCCGTGGCCGGCGATAGCGTGTATTTCTCGCATTTCGCCGACAACTGCCTGTACCGCGTGGCTGGCGACGCCGTGCCCGAAGCGTTCACCACGGGCGGCAATACGCGCCACGCGGATTTCGTTGTTGACGCGGCCCGTTCCCGCCTGATCGCCGTGCGCGAGCAGCATCCGGAAGCAGGCCATGCACAGCCGGAAAACTGCCTGGCCGCCGTCGGCTTCGACGGACGCGAAACGGTGCTGGCGCGCGGCCACGATTTCTATGCGGCGCCGCGCTTGTCGCCGGACGGCAGCCAGCTGGCCTGGATCAGCTGGGACCACCCGCGCCTGCCGTGGCAAGGCACGGAGCTGTGGCTGGCCGACGTGCACGCGGATGGCAGCCTCGGTTCGCCACGCCTGATCGCCGGCGGCGCGCGCGAGTCGATTTGCCAGCCGGAATGGTCGCCGAACGGCTTGCTGCATTTCGTCTCCGACAGCAGCGGCTGGTGGAATCTGTACCGCCTGCATGGCGCCGACATCGAAGCCCTGTGCCCGATGGAAGCGGAATTTGCCACGCCGCACTGGACCTTTGGCGGCAGCATGTACGGCTTCCTTTCCGACGACGAGATCGTCTGCACGTATATCCAGGCCGGCGTCAGCTACCTGGCGCAATTGAACGTGGCGGCGGCCAAGCTCGAACCGATTCCGCATCCCTACCAGGAAATCCGCGAACTGCGCGTGGGCCCCGGCTTCGTCGTGCTCTTGGGCGGCAGCCCGACCATCGCGCTGGAACTGGCGCGCATCGATTTGTCTAACCATGAGCTGGAAGTGCTGGCGCAGTCGATCACGGCGCTGCCTGCGCTCGCTTATCTGTCCGTACCGCGCAGCCTGAGTTTTGCCAGCAGCAATGGCCGCACGGCGCACGCCTTCTTCTATGCGCCGCACAACACCGACGTGCAGGCGCCGGCAGGCACCTTGCCGCCCGTCATCGTCATCAGCCACGGCGGACCCACCAGCATGGCCAGCAATACCTTGAAACTGGCGACGCAGTACTGGACCAGCCGCGGCATCGGCGTGCTTGACGTCAACTATGGCGGCAGCAGCGGCTTCGGCCGCGAATACCGCGACGCGCTGCGCGGGCAATGGGGCATCGTCGACGTGGAAGACTGCATCGCCGGCGCGCGCTACCTGGCCGCCAACGGCCTGGCCGACCCGGAACGCCTGATCATCCGCGGCGGCAGCGCGGGCGGCCTGACGACCCTGTGCGCATTGACGTTCCACGACGTCTTCAAAGCGGGCGCCAGTTACTATGGCGTCTCCGACCTGAAGGGCCTGGACAACGATTCGCACAAGTTCGAATCACGCTACACCGATTACCTGATCGCTTCGCAGCCGCAAGCCGAGGCCCTGTACCTTGAGCGCTCGCCCATCCACCACACGGATAAACTGTCGCGCCCGATGATCTTCTTCCAGGGCCTCGATGACAAGGTCGTGCCGCCGCAGCAATCGCAGCTGATGGTCGACGCCCTGCAGGTGCGCGGCGTGCCCGTCGCGTATGTCCCGCTCGAAGGCGAGGGCCACGGCTTCCGCAAGGCGGAAAACATCGTGCGCACGCTGGACGCGGAACTGTATTTTTACCAGCGCGTGTTCGGCCTGCCCGTGGCGGCCGGCGAGCCGCCCGTGCATATCGCCAATTTGCCCGCATGAACGAGCAACATGTAGAACAACATCTGCTGGACGAATTCGCCGCCCTGGAACAGCATGAGCAGATGATCCTGGCCCTGCTGGCCATCACGGGCGAACCGGTGGGCAAGCATGCCGTGTATGAACACTTGCAGCGCGCCAATGTCGTCGAACCGGACGGCACGCCATTTACCCTGGCTGTCGTCACGGGCATGCTGCAGCGACTGGCGCGCCTGGCGCTGGCCAGCGAGGTGGTGGGACGCGGTTTTGCCTGCGAAGCGAGGCTGCGCTGGCCCGCCATGCGCGCCGCCATCGAGCATCTGGTGTTTCGCGACCTGTGCCAGGCTATCGAACTGATCAACCCCGTGCGCCGCAACTGGGATGGCTATGTGGAATTGCGCAGCTACCGGCAAGGCGTGGCGCGCCTGCGCATCGCCCTGTTGCGCAATGACGAGGTGCGCCACGTGGCCGCCATTCTGGCCGCCTGCATGGCGTGCTATGAAGCGCAGCAGCTGCATCCGCTGATCGAGATTTTCGGCCGCCCGTTCGAGCCGGAAATGTTGTCTTTCGTCATGCCGCAACTGCAAGATGACATCCTGGCCGTACTGCTGGGCAACGCCCCCCGTGAACCAGGTACGGCGCACGCCATCCGCACCTACGCGCGCGCCCACCATGCGCGCCAGGCGGCCGCCGGCGACCATATCGGCGCGGCCCTGCCATTGGCCCTGGCCGAAGACGCCCTGCTGTGCGGCGAACTCGACGCGGCAGCCCGCTACCTGGCGGGCCAGCAGGGGCCGCAGGCGCTGTTTGTCGACAGCAGCATCGCCCTGTTGCGCGGCGAACATGCGCAAGCCGTGGCAGGCTTCGAAACGGCCCTGAAAGGGCTGCGCAAGGAGGCGGGCAAGCGCAAGCTGTGCTTCACGGGCATCGGCGGCCATTTGTACGTGCTGGCCCTGCTGCGCGGCAACGACGCCAAACTGCTGAAAACCGCGGAAACCTATCTCGATATCGCCCTGCACGCGCAGCCGAACCACGACAGCATCGTCTACCAGCAACTCAATACCTTGCGCCTGGTGCGTGCCGGCGTGCAGCTGGCGGAAAGCATTCCCACGCGCAGCTGGGAAACCGGGCTGCAGGCGCAGCTGTTCCAGGGCTTGCTGTACTACTGGCTGGCTCTGCCGCAACTAGCCGAACGCAAGGACCAGCTGCGAGCGCTGGTTCAGCAGGCGGACGCGGCCGGCTACGACCTGATCGCGGCGCAGGCGGCCGGCTTGCTGGGCTTGATGGGCGAGCCGCAGCAGGAGCGCTATGCCACAGCCAAGCGGGCGCAACATGGCTTGACGGACATGGCGCCGTGGTTCGAGCGCCAGGAAGCGTGGCAGCGCCAGCTGAGCGCGCTCATCAACCTGCAGCAGAACGCGCCCGCCGAAGCGCTGGGCGGCGTCTCGCGCCTCGTCTGGCTGGTGGCGTTCGACCCGCGCTTTGGCCTGACGGCCGTGGAAGTGCGCGAGCAGAAACGCGATGCACGGGGCGGCTGGAGCAAGGGCCGCGCCATGGGTCTCAAACGCCTGGCCGAAGAGGCGGGCGACATCGATTTCCTCACGCCGCAAGACGCCCGCGCGGCGGGCAGCATCGCACCGTTCAAACAATATTATTCGTCGGCGCCGCGCTATGAAATCGAGCTGGACAAGGCCGCCATCTTGCTGGTGGGCCACCCGCTCGTCTTCTGGCTCGATCACCCCGACACGCGCGTGGAACTGATCGCCGGCGCGCCCGAGCTCCTGATCAAATCGCACGAGGGACAGCTGTGGCTGGGCATGCAGCCGCCATTGCCCGACAGCGGCAGCAATGTCGTGGTGCAGCGCGAGACGCCAACGCGCTTGCGCGTGGTGCACATCCTCGACGAGCACCGGCGCATCGGCGCCATCGTGGGCCTGGGCCTGTCCGTGCCCCTGCATGCGGAAAAACAGGTGATGCAGGCCATCGGCGCCATCTCGTCCATGGTCACCGTGCAATCGGATATCGGCGGCGGCGCCGGCGACGCGGAAGCGATCACGGCCGACCACCGCCTGCACGTGCATTTGCTGCCCTACCAGCAAGGCCTGAAAATGCAGATTTTAGTCCGGCCACTGCTCGACAACGGCGCCTATTACGCGCCGGGCAGCGGCGCCGAAAGCGTGTTTGCCGATGTGGCAGGCCGGGCCGTGCAAGCGCGGCGCGACCTGAACGCGGAACGCGAAGCGCAGCGCCAGCTCATCGGGCGCTGCCTGGTGCTGGAAGAGGCGCAAGAGGAGCATGGCGAGTGGCTGCTGGGCCAGCCTGCGCTGGGCTTGCAACTGCTGCTGGAATTGCAGGCGCTTGATCCCGCCGGCATGGTATTGGCGTGGCCCGAAGGCGAAACCATGCGCGTGTCGAAACGCATCGACAGCGGCCAGATGCGCTTGAACATCAAGAGCGAGAAGGACTGGTTTGCCGCCAGCGGCGAAGTGCAGATCGATGAAGACAAGGTGATGGATTTGCGCGCCCTGCTCGACTTGATGCAGAACAATAAAAGCCGCTTCGTGGCCCTGGGCGACAACCAGTTCCTCGCACTCAGCGACGAACTGCACCGCCGGCTGTCCGAGCTGGCCGCGTATGGCGAGGCACATGCCGATGGCGTGCACATCCACCCGCTGGCCGCCTTCGCGCTGGAAGAGCTGGCCAACGATGCGGGCGGCGTGAAGGCCGGCAAATTGTGGCGCGAACACTTGTTGCGCCTGCGCGCCCTCGACGACTATCAACCGCAACTGCCCAGCACCTTGCAAGCGGACTTGCGCGACTACCAGCTGGCCGGCTACGAATGGCTGGCGCGCCTGGCGCACTGGGGCGTGGGCGCCTGCCTGGCCGACGACATGGGACTCGGCAAGACTTTGCAGGCGCTGGCGCTGATCCTGGCGCGCGCGCCGAACGGCCCCACCCTCGTTGTCGCGCCCACGTCCGTCTGCATGAACTGGATCAGCGAAGCGCAGCGCTTCGCGCCCACCTTGAACATCAAGCTGTTCGGCAGCGGCGACCGCGCCGACATGCTCGATACCTTGCAACCGTTCGACGTGGTGGTGGCCAGCTACGGCTTGCTGCAGCAGGAAGCGGCGCTGTTTGCCGGCGTGCGCTGGCATACGATCGTGCTTGACGAAGCGCAAGCGATCAAGAACGGCGCCACCAAGCGCTCGCAAGCCGTGATGGCCTTGCAAGGCGATTTCCGCATGGTGGCCAGCGGCACGCCGCTGGAAAATCATTTGGGCGAATTGTGGAATCTGTTCCGTTTTATTAACCCAGGTTTGCTGGGCACCCTCGACCAGTTTAATTTGCGCTTTGCCGGTCCCATCGAGAAGGATCAGGACAAGCGGGCGGCGGCCGGCGCGCGCTTGCGCTTGCGCCGCCTGATCGCGCCATTCATCTTGCGCCGGACCAAGACGCAAGTGCTGTCGGAGCTGCCATCGCGCACAGAAATCGTGCTCGAAGTGGAATTGTCGCCGCAGGAAACGGCGCTGTACGAATCCTTGCGCCGCGAAGCGCTGGAAAAACTGGCCATGGTGGAAGGGCCGGCCTCCAAGAAGGCGATCCAGATTCTGGCCGAGATCATGAAGCTGCGCCGCGCCTGCTGCAATCCGCAACTGGTGGCGCCCGAGCTGGGCCTGGCCAGCAGCAAGCTGGCCGCGTTCGCCCAGTTGCTGTCGGGTTTGCTGGAAAACCGCCACAAGGTGCTTGTCTTCAGCCAGTTCGTCGACCATCTGACCCTCATTCGCCAGCACCTGGAGCAGCATGGCGTCAGTTACCAGTATCTCGACGGCAGTACGCCCATGCAGGAGCGCAAGCGCCGCGTCGATGCCTTCCAGGCGGGCGAAGGCGATGTCTTCCTGATCAGCCTGAAGGCGGGCGGCATGGGCATCAATCTGACGGCCGCCGATTACGTGATCCACATGGACCCGTGGTGGAACCCGGCCGTGGAAGACCAGGCTTCGGACCGCGCCCACCGCATGGGGCAATTGCGTCCCGTCACCATTTACCGGCTGGTGGCCAAGCACACGATCGAGGAAGGCATCGTCGAATTGCATCAGCACAAGCGCGACCTGGCCGACAGCTTATTGGAAGGCAGCGACACGGCCGCGCGCATGTCGGCCCATGACATGCTAGGCATGCTGCAAGAGGGCTTGAAAAAATGAACGGCGAAGCCGCGTTCCATGCGATGATCGTTTTTCCGTTTTTCTTTCCTGCCCCATGACCGACTATATCGCCACCAGCGCCGGCCAGCGCGCCACTTTTTTGTGCGGCAAATCCTGGACCGCCTACGTCAGCACTTTCCTCATTGCCGTGCTGCTGTTTTTTGCCGCCCTGCCGCTGGCCTTCAAGTACAACGCGCGCGCCGCCTTCGTCGTGCTGATCGGCTCGGCCCTGATCGTCGGCTACCGCCTGCTGACGATCCGCAGCTACCAGCTGTACCTCGATGAGGCGGGCGTGTGGCTGGCCTCCGGTATCTTGCCGTGGAAAAAGAAACTCACGGGCGTGAAATGGCGCGACATGGATGAAGCCGTCTATGAAACGAACTTCTGGAGCTGGCTGTTCCAGTCCTACACGGTGCGCGTCAGCCAGCGCTACACGCAGGAAACGGAAATCCACGCCACCGGCATGGCGCGCGGCAAGGATGCCGTGGCGGCCATCAATGCGCGTCAGCAGGAACTGCTGCACGGCAACGCCATCGTCGTCTAGCGCCGCGCGCTCCCGGCGCAAAAAACTGCGCAGCGGCGGCAATTAATGCTAATCTTTGGGCCGCCCAGGCAAGCAAGGCCAACCTTTCAATAGTTGTTTGTTACTTATATTATCAGTTAATTATTTTCTGATGAGGACAAACGACAAAATATTCAAGAGATAAACTATGCTGATAAAAAATAAAGTTGCGCTCGCCGCATTGATGATGGCGTTTACCCTGACACCGGCCAGCGCCGCCAAGAAGCCGCAGAAAAACGGCAAGGCCAGCACCAGCAGCAGCAAGAAGAAAACCGTCGGCAAGAAAGCGGCCGTCGTGACGGCTGCCACGGCAGCCACGGTCGCGGCCGTCGCCAGCGAAAACAGCAGCGACCGCTCCATGAATAACCTCAGCGGCCAGTTCCTCACGGCCCTGTGGCGCCTGGATCCGGAAAGCGCGATTTCGGTCGGCAAGTACGATGGCGCCGCCAACCTGAGCATTCCCGACGCGGCCAGCCGCCAGAAGCAACTGGCCTTCATCGAAGAATGGCTGGGCAAGTTCGGCAAGCTGAATGCCGGCAAAATGTCGGACAAGCAACGTACCGACCTGGCCTTGCTGACGAATAAACTGCAATCGGACCGCTGGTATCTGACCACCTTCCGCGAATTCGAATGGAATCCCGCCCAGTACAACGTGGCCGGTTCCATCGACTTCATCCTGAACACGGAATACGCGGCCCAGCCGCAGCGCCTGCGCACCTTGCTCAAGCGCATCGCCACCGTGCCGCAATACTATGCGGCCGCGCGCGCCAGCATCGTCAACCCCACGCGCGAACACACACAGCTGGCCATCGCCCAAAGCGCCGGCGTGCTCAGCGTGCTTGACGACCTGAACAAGACGGCGCAGGGCTCCATCCTGACGCCAACGGAAAAACAGCTGTACAACGCGCGCATCGCCGCGGCCCGCACGGCCGTGCAAGGCTACGCGGCCTGGCTGACGGAACAAGATGCGGCACTGGCGCAGAACGGCAACGCGCGCTCCTTCCGCATCGGCAAGGAGCTGTACGAACAGAAATTTACCTACGATATCCAGGCCAGCGTGAGCGCCGAGCAGATGTACCAGAAAGCCCTGGCCGCGCGCGAAAAGCTGCTCGAGCACATGGATAGCCTGTCCGACGAGCTGTGGGTGAAAACCATGGGCGCCACGGCCAAGCCGGCGGACCGCACGGCGAAGATCGGCATGGTGATCGACAAGCTGTCCAGCAACCACGTGGCAGCCGCCGATTTCGTGCCGGAAATCCGCCGCCAGATTCCCGAACTGCAGGCATGGGTCACCAGCCACAACCTGCTGACGATGGACCCGAAAAAGCCCCTGGTCGTGCGTGAAACTCCGGCCTACCAGCGCGGCGTGGCCGGCGCCAGCATCGAGGCGCCCGGCCCGTATCGCCCGCAGGACCGCACTTATTACAACGTGACGCCGCTCGATGGCGAAACGCCGGAACAGGCGGAAAGCAGCTTGCGCGAATACAACCACTGGATCTTGCAGATCCTGAACATTCACGAAGCCATTCCCGGCCACTACACGCAGCTCGTGTACGCCAACAAGTCGCCGTCCTTGGTCAAGTCCATCTTCGGCAATGGCGCCATGATCGAAGGCTGGGCCGTGTATGGCGAGCGCATGATGCTCGAATCGGGCTATGGCAACAACGCGCCGGAAATGTGGCTGATGTACTCGAAGTGGAACTTGCGCAGCGTCACCAACACCATCCTCGACTACAGCGTGCACGTGCTGGGCATGACGGAAGCGCAAGCGCTCGACCTGCTGACGCGCCAGGCCTTCCAGACCCAGCGTGAAGCCAAGGAAAAATGGCGCCGTGTGCAGCTGAGCTCGGTGCAACTGACCAGCTATTTCAGCGGCTACAGCGAAATCATGGACTTGCGCGAACAGCGCAAGCAGGCGCTGGGCAACAAGTTCGTGCTGAAGGATTTCCACGAACAATTCCTCAGCTACGGCAGCGCGCCCGTGAAAGTCATCAAGGAACTGATGAATTAAGCGGTACGCCTTCATACCTTGCAAAGGGCGCTGCGGCACCCTTTTTGCATGCGTTTGCGCCATCGCAAACTACCGGCATGCCGGTCCATTAAGCTGACGGGAAGGCAGGCGCCACCGCACTCCTCACTGGCAATTGCCGATTTTCCTGCTACGCTGGATTCAGGAGCGTCCATGCATATGCCCATCCAGTTCGACACCCTCGATTACGCCAAACGCCTCGCCTCGGCCGGCGTGCCCACGCAGCAGGCGGAAGCCCATGCCACGGCCTTGGGCGAAGTACTGGGCTCGGCCGTGGTCGTGCATGGCGAACTGGCGGCGCTGGAGCGCAATCTGCTGGGGGAAATCAAGCTGGCGGCGCAAAAGGTCGATACCAGAGTGGATGCGCTGGAACTGAAATTCGATACCAGAATAGATGCACTGGAGCAAAAATTCGACGCCCGCCTGGAACGCATGGACTTGCGCCATGGCGCGGACATGAAACACGTCTATTGGATGATGAGCACCCTGATCCTGCTCAACCTGGGCATACTCAGCAAACTGATGCTGCAGTGAGCACCTAGCAACTTTCCTGACAAAAAAAGCCGCTGCTCCCGAGGAAGTCAGCGGCTTTTGCCTGTCTGTCTATTTGCGACTAGGACGCTTCTTCCGGCGCCTGCGTGGCCTTGACGAAGATGGGTGCCACCAGCAAGCCCAGCTCGAACAACAGGCACATCGGGATGGCCAGCGAGAACTGGCTGACGACGTCCGGCGGCGTGACGATGGCGGCAATCACGAAGGCGCCCACGATGATGTAGGGACGCACTTCCTTGAGTTTCGCGATGCTAACCAGCCCCATGCGCACGAGGATCACCACCACCACGGGCACTTCGAAGGTGGCGCCAAAGGCCAGGCACATCGACATGACGAAATCGAGGTAGTTTTCGATATCGGGCGTGACGGCAATCGACGAGGGCGAAAAGTCGCTGATGAAGTGGAAGACGCGGCCAAACACAAAGAAATAGCAGAAGGCCACGCCGGCCATGAACAGCAGGGAAGACGAGATGACCAGCGGCGCGATCAGGCGCTTTTCATGCGTGTACAGGCCGGGGGCGATAAACGCCCACATCTGGTACAGCACCCAGGGCAAGGCGACGATGAAGGCGATCACCAGGGTCACTTTCATCGGCACCAGGAAGGGCGAGATAACGCCGGTGGCGATCATTTTCGAGCCGGCCGGCAGCGAGGCGATCATCGGCGCGGCAATAAAATCATAGATATGCGAAGGGCCGGGCCAGTAAAACAGCACGGCGCAGACGACGGCGATACCGATCGAGGCCTTGACCAGGCGGTTGCGCAGCTCGACCAGATGCGAGATAAAAGTTTCTTCCACCGGGGATTTGCTACTCATGAGTAAAAGGAGGAGGAACTGGCGCGCGGACGGAAGCGCGCCACGCGGGCGGCCGCCGACTGCACGTGCAGCTTGCCGCCGTGGCGCTGCTTGTACCAGCCAGGGATGGCGGAATTGCGCACCAGCTTCTTGCGGCGGAATTCGCGCGCCTTGCGGGCCAGGTCGTCATTGGTGGCGCGCAGCATGGCTTCATGGGCATCGTGATGCGCATCATACGCGCTCGAATCGCCGCGCCAGGCGTTTTCCACCTCGGCCAGGTTGCCGGAGATCGAGTTTTCCACGCCATGCATGGATTTCTCCACGCTTTGCTTGACGGAATGGGCCGCATCCTGCACTTCCTTCTGCAGGTTTTTCAGCTCTTCCATTTCAATTTCGCGCGAGACTTCGGATTTCACCTGGTTCAGGTAGCGTTGCGCGCGGCCATATAGAGTACCGGCCATGCGCGCCACTTTCGGCAACTTTTCAGGGCCGATGACTATCAACGCAACCACGCCGATGATGGCGATTTTAGAGAGACCGAGATCGATCATAAGCGGACAAGGGCTGTTACCGGACGAGGCAAGCGCCCCGCCACGCTATCAGAACTTGCTTTTCTCTTTCGTCTCGACGTCGATGGTGCTTTTGTCGGCCACTTGCGATGGCGCAGCAGGAGGGGTATTGGCTGCCGGGGCGTCATCTTCACCCTTGACGCCATCCTTGAAGCCTTTGACGGCCTTGCCGATATCACCGCCGATATTGCCCAGTTTCTTGGTGCCGAAGACCAGCATGACGATGACCAGAACGATTACCCAGTGCCAAATACTCAATGAACCCATCACATTCTCCTTGCGGGACGGTGCCCGAATAGCGTCAACCAATGCCGGTAGTATACACGTGAACCCGGCGCGCAGCGAAATCAGTGTTGACCGCGCCAGGGACGGGGACCGCCGTACACATGCATGTGCAAGTGATACACCTCTTGCCCGCCGTTCGGGCCGCTGTTGAGCATGGTCTTGAAGCCGCCGGCAGGCGTGCCATCGGCGTCATACGTGACGGCGCAGCCAAACTCGGCAGCGAGTTTCGGCGCCAGGCGCAGCAGCTTGCCCAGCATGTCCGTATGGCTGTCGTCACAGTCGGACAGGCTGGCCACGTGGCGCTTCGGGATCAGCAGCAGGTGCACGGGGGCGGCCGGGTTGATGTCCTTGAAGGCCAGCAAGTCCTCGTCCTCATACACGATGGACGCAGGAATTTGTTTTGCAGCAATCTTGCAAAAAATACAGTTATCCACGCACGCTCCAGTAGGTCAGTGTTTGTCTGTTTCGCCGGCGTCGCGCAATTCATCCTTGCGTGCCGCCTTTTCTTCCAGGCCGGACAGGCCTTCGCGGCGCGCCAGCTCGTCGAGCACCTGCTGCGGCGTCAGGTCGAACTGCGCCAGCATCACCAAGCTGTGAAACCACAGGTCGGCGCATTCGTACAGGACCTTCGACGGGTCGTTGTCACGGCGCGCATCCTTGGCGGCCATCACGGTTTCCGTCGCTTCTTCGCCGATTTTTTTCAAAATCGCATCGTCGCCCTTGGCAAACAGGCGCGCGACATACGAGGTGGCGGGGTCGCCGCCATTGGCCAGCTTGCGCGATTCGATCACGGCGGCCAGGCGCTTCAGGGTTTCACTCATTTGCTCTTGCTTTCCGCGTAAATCGTCTCAGGATCTTTCAGGACGGGGTCGGTGACCTGCCATTCGCCCGTTTTTTCGTCGCCTTCGAATTTCTGGAAGAAGCACGAATGGCGGCCCGTATGGCAGGCGATGCCGCCCGCCTGTTCGATTTTCAGCAAGACCACATCTTCGTCGCAATCGAGGCGGATTTCCAGCACCTTTTGCGTGTGGCCGGACTCTTCGCCCTTGTGCCACAGTTTCTTGCGCGAACGGCTCCAGTATACGGCTTCGCCCAGCTCCACCGTGCGCGCCAGCGCGTCGCGGTTCATCCAGGCAAACATCAGCACGTCATTGCTGCCCGCTTCCTGCGCGATCACGGGCACGAGGCCGTGCTCGTCCCACTTGACCTTTTTCAGCCACTTGGCATTGCTTGCTACGATGGTTCCGTTTTGCATGTTCTTCTATCCTGCTGATATTGACTGCTGCTATTTACGCCAGGCGCATGGGGATGCCCTGCTGCGCCATGAAACGCTTGGCTTCCTGCACCGTGTGCTGGCCATAGTGGAAAATGCTGGCGGCCAGCACGGCGTCCGCGCGGCCCACCTTGATGCCGTCGACCAGGTCCTGCAAGCCGCCCACGCCGCCCGAGGCGATGACGGGAATGCTGACGGCGTCGGACACGCCGCGCGTCAAGCCCAGGTCGAAGCCGACCTTGGTGCCATCGCGGTCCATACTGGTGAGCAAGATCTCGCCGGCGCCCAGGCTTTCCATCTTTTTGGCCCATGCGAACGCATCCAGGCCCGTGGCCGTGCGCCCGCCATGGGTAAACACTTCCCACTTGCCGGGTGACACTTGCTTGGCGTCGATGGCGACGACGATGCATTGCGAACCGTGCTTTTGCGACGCCTCGTACACGAGTTGCGGGTTCGTCACGGCCGAGGTATTGATGCTGACCTTGTCGGCGCCCGCGTTGAGCAGCCGGCGCACGTCTTCCACCACGCGCACGCCGCCGCCCACGGTCAGCGGAATGAACACTTGCGACGCGACGGCTTCGATGATGTCGAAGATCAGGCCGCGGTTGTCGCTGGAAGCGGTAATGTCGAGGAAAGTGATTTCGTCGGCGCCCTGCTCGTCATAGCGGCGGGCGATTTCCACCGGGTCGCCGGCATCGCGCAATTCCGTGAAATTGACGCCTTTGACGACGCGGCCATTGGTCACGTCGAGGCAGGGGATGATACGTTTTGCAAGCATGATGGTATCCAGATTGTCGCCAGGCCGGGCGTGCGCAGGCACGCTCCCGGCCGGGCTGGCTTAAACGGCGGCGTCGGTCAGTGCGTCGGCGCGTTCTTGCGCCTGCGCCAGGTCGATCGTGCCTTCATAGATGGAACGGCCGCAGATCACGCCTTCGATGCCTTCGGCCTGGACCGCGCACAGCGCTTCCACGTCGCCGATATTGTGCAGGCCGCCCGAGGCGATGACGGGGATCTTGACGGCTTGCGCCAGCTTGACGGTGGCGTCGATATTGATGCCGCCCATCATGCCGTCGCGGCCGATGTCCGTGTAAATGATCGATTCGACGCCGTAGGCTTCGAATTTTTTCGCCAGGTCGATCACTTCGTGGCCCGACATCTTGCTCCAGCCATCCGTTGCCACTTTACCATCCTTGGCATCGAGGCCGACGATGATGTGGCCGGGGAAGGCGCTGCAGGCATCGTGCAGGAAGCCGGGGCTTTTCACGGCCGCCGTGCCGATGATGATGTAGGTAATGCCGGCGTCGAGGTAGCGCTCGATGGTGTCGAGGTCGCGGATGCCGCCGCCCAGCTGCACGGGGATTTCCTCGATGTCGTTTTCCACGGCGAAATCCTGCACGGCTTTCAGGATGGCCTTGACGGCGCCTTCATTCTTCGGCTTGCCGGCAAAGGCGCCGTTCAGGTCGACCAGGTGCAGCCGGCGCGCGCCTTGCATCAGCCAATGGCGGGCCATGTCGGCCGGGTCTTCGGAAAATACGGTGGCAAGTTCCATATCGCCTTGTTTCAGGCGTACGCAGTGACCGTCTTTGAGGTCGATGGCGGGAATGAGCAGCATGGTCAGTGTGATTTAAAAGTGAGTGAAAGGCGGACAAAAAGCCGGAGAGCTAACGTTAAGGTTGCCAGTGAACGAAGTTCTTGTACAGCTGCAAGCCAGCGGCAGCGCTTTTTTCAGGGTGAAACTGTGTCGCGAAAATATTATCACGGGCGACGGCGCAGGCGAACGGCGCGCCATAGACAGTCTCGCCCACCGTGTGCGCCGCCTCTTGAGGTTGAGCAAAATAACTGTGCACAAAGTAAAAATACGCGTTGTCGGCGATGCCATCCCACATGACATGGGACGCCGTTTGCCGCACTTGGTTCCAGCCCATTTGCGGCACCTTGAAGCGCGAGCCGTCTTCCTGCACCTGGCCGTCGAGCTGGAAACGCACGACTTTGCCTGGCAGCAAGCCCAGACCGGCCGCATTGCCCTCTTCGCTGCCGTCGAACAGCATTTGCTCGCCGATGCACACGCCCAGCACGGGCTTGCTGTCGGCGGCGCGCAGCAGCGCTTCAAGCACGCCCGATTCGCGCAGGCTGCGCATGCAGTCGGGCATGGCGCCCTGGCCCGGCAAGACGATGCGGTCGGCGCTGTCGATGTCTTCCACAGTGCCGGAAATGCGCACGTCGGCTTCCGGCGCCACGGCGCGCAAGGCCTGCGCCACCGAGCGCAAATTGCCCATGCCGTAATCCACCACCACAATTTTATTCATGTTTGATCCCGGAATCTACAATATAGCGAGAGCGGCGCTTACAGGCTGCCCTTGGTCGATGGAATGATGCCGGCCGCGCGCTCGTCGAGCTCGGCAGCCATGCGCAGCGCGCGGCCAAAGGCCTTGAACACGGTTTCGCATTGATGGTGGGCATTCGTGCCGCGCAGGTTGTCGATATGCAAGGTCACGCCCGCATGGTTGACGAAGCCGCGGAAAAATTCCAGGGTCAGGTCGACGTCGAAGCCGGCGATCATGGCGCGCGTAAACGGGATGTGGTATTCGATGCCCGGGCGACCCGAGAAATCGAGCACCACGCGCGACAGCGCCTCGTCCAGCGGCACATACGCGTGGCCGTAGCGGCGGATGCCCTTCTTGTCGCCGATGGCCTTGGCCACGGCCATGCCCAGCGTGATGCCCACGTCTTCCACCGTATGGTGGTTGTCGATATGCACGTCGCCCGTCGCTTCGATATCGAGGTCGATCAAGCCGTGGCGGGCGATCTGGTCCAGCATATGGTCGAGGAAGGGCACGCCGGTATTGAGCTTTTGCTGGCCCGTGCCGTCCAGGTTGAGGGCGACGCGAACTTGCGTCTCATTGGTGTTGCGCGTGATTTCTGCGGTGCGGTTCATGGGAGGCTCTGGCGGTAGGCTAAACGAGGGATGCCTTGAAGGCATCGTAAAAAAGGGAATTTTCTTCCGGGGTGCTGACGCTGATGCGCAGGCAATTGGCCAGCGCAGCATGCATTTTACTCATATTTTTAATTAAAACCCTGCGGGCAAGCAGTTTTGCGCAAACATCGTCGGAATCCGCCACACGAATCAGAAGAAAATTTGCCTTCGACGGGAATACCGTCACGCCGGGCAGCTGCGCCAGGCGCAGCGCCAGATCGTCGCGCGCGCTGTTGAGCAAGTCCGCCTGGGCATTCAACACGTCGATGTGATCGAGCGCGAATTCGGCCGCCGCCTGCGTCAATACATTCACATTGTATGGCGGGCGCACTTTCTCGAATTGCGCCAGCAGGGCCGGCGCGGCCGACATGTAGCCGAGGCGAATGCCGGCCAGGCCCAGTTTCGACACGGTGCGCATCACCACCAGATTCTCGAACTCGGGCAAGCGGCCCATGAAACTGTGCTGCGCGAACGGTTCATACGCTTCGTCGACGACGGCGATGCCCGTGTCACCGAGCGCCGCGAGAATGCGCTCGATGTCGGCGCTGGCAAACAGGTTGCCCGTCGGGTTGTTCGGGTACGCGAGAAACACCAGCGCCGGGCGATGCTGTTCAATCGCCGCCAGCATGGCCGGCATGTCCAGGCTGAAGTCGGCCTGCAGGGGCACGCCGACGAAATCCATGCCGGCAAACTGCGCCGAGCGCGCATACATGACGAAGGCGGGCACGGGCGCCAGCAGCACGGCGCGCTTGCCCGGCTCCTGGTGGGCGCACGCCATGGCCAGGATGGAAATGAGTTCATCGGAGCCATTGCCCAGCATGACGTCATAGCCGGCGGGCACGCCCAGCTTGGCGCAGATGGCTGCCTGCAGGCTGGCGTACGACGGCGGATAGCGGTTCAGCGCCACGCCGGCCAGGCGCGCGCCCAATTCCTCGCGCAGATGCGGCGGCAGCGGATACGGGTTTTCCATCGCATCGAGTTTGATGTAACCGCTGGCATCGGCGACCTGGTAGCTTTTGACGGCCCGCACATCGGAGCGCACGGTGTTGCTGATTAACTGATCGAGGAAAGACATGCTGCAAACACTCCTGATGAAATTAAATGACGACGTCTTCCGGCACGCTAGCGCTGCGCGCCTTGCGGGCCGGCGTTTTTTTCACGGCGGGCGGCTTTTTCACGGCGGCCGGCTTTTTGGCAGCCGCCGGCTTTTTCGCTGCCGCCCTGGCGGGCTTGGGCGCGGCCAATGTGGCCGGTTCGGCCAGCTCCTGCGTCAATGCCGCCAGGCGCTGCTCGATGATGGCGCAGTAGTCGGGATTCAGTTCAAAGCCGACGAAATCGCGCCCGCAGCGCTTGGCCGCCAGCGCCGTGGTGCCGCTGCCCATGAACAGGTCGAGCACCACGCCGCCGGGCGGGCACGAAGCCTTGACCATGCGCTCGATGATTTCGAGCGGCTTTTGCGTCGGGTGGTCGGCCCGTTCCGGGTGTTCCTTGTGCAGGCGCGACACGCTCCACAAGTCTTTCGGGTTGTAGCCCACTTCCAGCCATTTGGCGCCGATGAAGATCGAGCGCGAACGGGCTTTCTTGGTGGCCGCGTCGTAGGCGATGCGCACCGCGTCAAGGTCGAAGTAGTAATCCTTGCGCTTGACGAAGAAGCCGATGGTGTCGTGCACCGAAGAAAAGCTGCGCACGCTGCCGCCCATGGACGGCACGCGGCGGTCCCAGATGATTTCATTCATCATCGCCATGCGCTGCTTCAGCATGACGAAGATCTCCGGCGAATAGCGCCAGGTCAGAAAAATATACAGGCTGCCGTTGGCCTTCAGCTTGGGCAGCGCCGCATCGATCCATTCTTCCGTCCAGCGCAGGTAGTCGGCCACGGACTGCTGGTCCGAGGCATTGCCGTAATCCTTGCCCAGGTTGTACGGCGGATCCGTCAGGATCAGGTCCACCGAGCCATCGGGAATGCGCGCCAGCCCCGCCAGCGCATCTTCGCAATAGACCCGGTTGACCCAGTCCGGCTGCTCCGCCAACTTCGTCATGGCTGCGGCTTCAGGCGCAGTTCGGCGCTGCGCGCGTGCGCCTGCAAGCCTTCGCCATACGCCAGCGTGGCGGCGACACGGCCCAGGGTTTGCGCGCCCGCTTCACTGACGTGAATGATGGACGAGCGCTTCTGGAAATCGTACACGCCCAGCGGCGACGAGAAACGCGCCGTGCGCGAGGTCGGCAGCACGTGATTGGGACCGCAGCAATAGTCGCCCAGCGATTCGGACGAGAAGCGGCCGAGGAACATGGCGCCCGCGTGGCGGATCCGCTCGGCCCACTGCTGCGGGTTGTCCGCCGAGATTTCCAGGTGTTCCGCGGCGATGCTGTTGGCGATCTCGCACGCTTCTTCCATGCTGCGCACCTTGATCAGGGCGCCGCGGTCGGCCAGCGAGGTGCTGATGGTGGCCTGGCGCGGCATCGTCGGCAGCAGCTTGGCGATGCTCTCTTCGACTTGCGCGATGTAATCGGCGTCAGGGCACAGCAGAATCGCCTGCGCCAGTTCGTCGTGCTCGGCCTGCGAAAACAGGTCCATCGCCACCCAGTCAGGGTCCGTGGTGCCGTCGCACAGCACCAGAATTTCGGATGGCCCGGCGATCATGTCGATGCCGACGATGCCGAACACGCGGCGCTTGGCGGCGGCCACATAGGCATTGCCGGGACCGACGATCTTGTCCACGGCGGTGATGCTCTGCGTGCCATACGCCAGGGCGCCGACAGCTTGCGCGCCGCCGATGGTGATCACGCGCGTCACGCCGGCGATTGCGGCGGCGGCCAGCACCATCTGGTTTTTCACGCCGTCCGGCGTCGGCACCACCATGATGATCTCGCCCACGCCCGCCACGTGCGCGGGAATGGCGTTCATCAGCACGGACGATGGATACGCTGCCTTGCCGCCCGGGACGTAGATGCCGACTCGGTCCAGCGGCGTGATTTTTTGCCCCAGCACCGTGCCATCGGGCTCGGTGTAGCTAAAGCCGCGCAACTCCTCGCGCTGGCGTTCGTGGAAGGCGCGGATGCGCTGGGCGGCGATCTGCAGCGCCTCGCGCTGCGCCGATGGCAAGCCGTTCAGGGCCGCCTGCAATTCGGCTTGCGAAATATCGAAGGCCGCCATTTCCGCCGCGCCGCCATGCGGGATGCGGTCGAAACGGTTGGTGTATTCCAGCACGGCGGCGTCGCCGCGCGTTTTCACATCGGCGAGGATTTTTGCGACCGACGTTTCAATCGCCGCATCGGTGCCCGCCTCGAACGCCAGCAAGGTGTCGAGCGATTGTTGGAAACCATCCTGGCTTGAATCGAGCTTGCGTATCTGTATCGGCATAATCGGCTTTCTGCTACTGAATAAGTCTAGGCTTGCGAAGCGGTTTGCGAGGCGCGTTCAAACGCCTCGATGATCGGCTGCAAGCGCTCGCGCTTGAGTTTTAACGCCGCCTGGTTGACCACCAGGCGCGACGAAATTTCCATGATGTGCTCGACCTCGACGAGGTTGTTCGCACGCAGGGTACTGCCCGTGCTGACCAGGTCGACGATGGCGTCGGACAAGCCGACCAAAGGCGCCAGCTCCATCGAGCCATACAACTTGATCAGGTCGACGTGCACGCCTTTGGCGGCGAAATGCTCGCGCGCCGTGTGCACGAACTTGGTCGCCACGCGCAAGCGCGCGCCCTGATGCACGGCCTTTTCGTAGTCAAAACCGGCCTGCACCGCCACCGACATGCGGCAGGAAGCGATATTCAGGTCAATCGGCTGGTACAGGCCTTCGCCGCCGTGTTCGAGCAAGACATCCTTGCCCGCCACGCCGAAATCGGCCGCGCCGTACTGCACGTAGGTCGGCACGTCGCTGGCGCGCACGATGATGACGCGCACGTTCGGATCGTTGGTGGCCAAAATCAGCTTGCGCGAGGTCTCCGGGTTTTCCAGCACCTTGATGCCGGCCGCTTCCAGCAGCGGCATGGTGTCCTCAAAAATGCGGCCTTTCGACAGCGCCAGAATCAGCTGGGAGCTGTCACCGTTATTCGATCCGTTCATGCTCGTTCCTTGTTATTTGATGCGTACGATGTTGGCGCCCACGGCCGACAATTTCACTTCCATGCGGTCGTAGCCGCGGTCGAGGTGATAGATGCGGTCGATCAGGGTTTCGCCATCGGCGGCCAGGGCCGCGATCACCAGCGACGCCGAAGCGCGCAGGTCGGTCGCCATCACGGGCGCGCCGCGCAGCTGCTTGACGCCGGCGATGATGGCCGTGTTGCCTTCGATGGTGATGTCGGCGCCCAGGCGGTTCATTTCCTGCACGTGCATGAAGCGGTTCTCGAAAATCGTCTCGGTGACGCGGCTGGCGCCATTCGCGATCGTATTGACGGCCATGAACTGCGCCTGCATGTCGGTCGGGAAGCCCGGGTATTCGGTGGTGCGGAAGCTGACGGGGTTCGGACGGGCCGACATCTCGGCGCGGATCCAGTCGGCGCCGAAGGTCATCGTCAGGCCCATGGCGCGCAGCTTGTCGAGCGCCGCATCGAGGATATCGGTGCGTACATTGCGCAGGGTGATGTCGCCGCCGGTGGCCGCCACGGCGCACAGGAAGGTGCCCGTTTCGATACGGTCGGCGATCACCGCGTGCGAGGCGCCGTGCAGCGCGTCGACGCCCTGGATCACCAGGCGGCTGGTGCCGATGCCGTCGATCTTCGCGCCCATGGCCACCAGCAGGTGCGCCAGGTCGGTTACTTCCGGTTCGCAGGCGGCATTTTCCAGGATGGTCTCGCCTTCGGCCAGGGTCGCGGCCATCAGCAGATTCTCGGTGCCGGTGACGGTGATCATGTCGGTGACGATGCGCGCGCCTTTCAGCTTGGCGCACTTGGCGTAGATGTAGCCCGCTTCGATGCGGATCTCGGCGCCCAGCGCCTCCAGGCCCTTGATATGCTGGTCGACGGGACGCGAACCGATGGCGCAGCCGCCCGGCAGCGAGACCTTGGCTTCGCCGAAGCGCGCCAGCAGAGGGCCGAGCACGAGGATCGAGGCGCGCATGGTTTTCACCAGTTCGTACGGCGCTTCCAGGGTATCGATGGCGCTGCCGTTGAGGAGCACGCGGTCGCCGTCCTGCTGCACTTTCAGGCCCGTCTGGCCCAGCAGTTTCAGCATGGTGGCCACGTCGTGCAAATGCGGCACGTTCGTCAGGTCCAGGTCGCCCGCGGTCAGCAGGCCCGCGCACAGGATGGGCAGGGCGGCGTTCTTCGCGCCGGAGATGGCGATGTCGCCGTTCAGGCGGTTGCCGCCGTTGATGAGGAGCTTGTCCATGTGCTTATCCTTGGAATTCTTCAGGTGTCAGGGTTTTCATCGACAGCGCGTGGATTTCCTCGCGCATGCGGTCGCCCAGCGCCGCGTAGACGATCTGGTGACGCTGGATCAAACGCTTGCCGGCAAACGCGGGCGAGACGATCACGGCCTGGAAGTGCTGGCCATCGCCCTCCACTTCGAGGTGCGTGCATTCGAGGCCGGCCGACAGATAGCCGTGGATCAGTTCTGGAGTGGTGGTCACGATAAGTCCTTGATATTGAATAATGTAGTGATGTGATGTGCCGCAATCAACGGCGCAATTAATGACGCAAACGATAGCCGCTCTTCAGCAGGCGGATCGACGCCAGCGCCAGGATCACGAGGAAGCCGGCGACGATGGAAAGACTGAGCCACGGGCTGACGTCGGACACGCCGAAGAAGCCGTAGCGGAAGCCGTCGATCATGTAAAAGAAGGGGTTCAGATGCGATACCGTCTGCCAGAAGGCGGGCAGCGAATGGATCGAATAGAACACGCCCGACAAAAAGGTGGCCGGCATGATCAGGAAGTTCTGGAAGGCGGCCAGCTGGTCGAATTTCTCGGCCCAGATGCCGGCGATCAGGCCCATGGTGCCCAGCATGGCGGCGCCGAGGAAGGCGAAGACGACGATCCACAGCGGCGCGACAAACGACAGGTCGGCGAACCAGCAGGTGATGGCAAACACGCCAAAGCCCACGGCCAGGCCGCGCGCGACGGAAGCGAGTACATACGCCGAGAAGATTTCCCAGTGCGACAGGGGCGTCAGCAGCACGAACACCAGGTTGCCCGTGATCTTGGACTGGATCAGCGAGGACGAGGAATTGGCAAACGCGTTTTGCAGCACGCTCATCATCACCAGACCGGGAATCAGAAAGGCCGTGTAGCTGACGCCGGGGCTCGGCTCCACGCGGCCGTCGAGCACATGGCCGAACACCAGCAGGTACAGCATCGACGTGAGCACGGGCGCGGCCACGGTTTGCGTCGCCACTTTCCAGAAGCGCAGCGTCTCTTTGTAGACGAGGGTGCGAAATCCTGTCGAAATCATACGGTACCTTTATCCATGATCTGCAAGAAGATATCTTCCAGGTCGGCTTGTTGCAATTGCATTTCATCGATTTCGGCGCCCGCTTCACGCAGGCGGGCGAGGATTTTTTCGACTTCGCTGTATTCGTTGACGCGCAGGCTGAACTTGTTCGGCGCCTGCTGTTCTTCCGGGTGCAGCACCAGGTGCCGCAGGTCGGCCGGCAGGCTGCCGTTTTTGAGATGCACCTGCAGCTGCGAGCCGGCGATGCGGCGGATCAGGGCCGACATGGTGTCGAGCGCCACCACCTTGCCCGTTTTCAGCATGGCCACGCGCTGGCACATGGCTTGCGCCTCTTCCAGGTAGTGGGTGGTCAAGACGACCGTGTGGCCGCCTTCGCGGTTCAGGCGCGAGATGAACTTCCACAGGGTCTGGCGCAGTTCCACGTCGACGCCAGCGGTCGGCTCATCGAGCACGATGACGGGCGGCTTGTGCACCAGCGCCTGCGCCACGAGCACGCGGCGCTTCATGCCGCCGGACAGCGCACGCATATTCGTGTCGGCCTTGCCGGTCAGGTCGAGGTTTTCCATGACCTCGTCGATCCACTTGTCGTTGTTCGGCAAGCCAAAGTAGCCGGATTGCAGGCGCAGGGTTTCGCGCACGGTGAAAAACGGGTCGAACACCAGTTCCTGCGGCACCACGCCCAGGTTGCGGCGCGCATTGCGGAAGTCCGTGACGACATCGTGGCCATGGATCTTGACGGTACCCGCGTCGGGGCGTATCAGGCCGGCGATGATGGAAATGAGGGTGGTCTTGCCGGCGCCATTCGGGCCAAGCAGGCCAAAGAATTCGCCTTCCTCGATGGCCAGCGACACGCCGCCCAGCGCCTTGAGCGATTTATAGCTCTTTTCTACATTCGTGATTTGAATTGCGGTCATGTGCTTGTTTCAAGTGTAATGCGTCTGGTGTGATGCGCCAGTTGCCGGAGACATCCAGGCCGGCAGGCCGGTGCAGGACGCCGCCTTCAGGCGAGGACGGCGCAACAGTCAATTATAGTTGGAAAATTCGTGGAACACTTGGAGATCAATCCGGCGGCGCTGCTGGCCTGCCGGCTTGAAAGCTACTGCTGATGCGGGGAGTGGGACAGGATCAATGATGATGCAGGTCGGACGGGCTGCGTTCGGCGTGGCCGCCGGCGCTGGCGCAGTCGTCGGCGCTCAGGGTGCTCGACACGAGCGAGCACACGCCATACAGCTTGGTGAGGTTTTTCAGGTTGTTCGGCAGGTTTTTCAGCTCCAGCACGGCGCCGGCATCCTGCGCGGCGCGTTGCCACGTCAGCATGACGGAGACGGCTGCCGAATCGACGGCCTTGACGTTGCGCAAGTCAAACTTCGTCTGGCCCGAGCGGATGGCGTCCAGACCCTGCTCCAATGCCGAAGTGGCATTGTGCACGGTCAGGGAAGTCAGGGACTGCAAGGTGTCGAGAGAGTCGGGCATGGCGTCGGGCTGCGCTGGTCTGGAACTGGGTCAGGAGCTATATGATAGCCGATTATTTGGCTTTGGCAGCGGGACGGCTGGCCAGGGCCTTGTTTTTTGCCGACAAAGTCTTGATCAGGCCATCGATGCCGCCCTTGCTGATCTCGCTGGCAAAGCTGCTTTTGTACGTTTCCACCAGCCACGCGCCCAGCACGTTGATGTCATAGATCTTCCAGCCGGACGGGGTTTTCGCCACGCGGTAGTTCAAGGGCACGGGTTCGCCGCGCGCCACGTTCACCTGCGAGCGCACTTCCACTTCCGTATCGCTAGGATCGGCGCGCAGCGGCTTGAATTCCACGGTTTCGTTCTTGATCTGCGACAGGGCGCCCGAGTACGTGTAGATCAGCAGGGTGCGAAATTCCGCGGCCAGCTGCTTTTGCTGGTCGGGCGTGGCATCGCGCCAGTGGCGGCCGGCGGCCAGGGCCGTCATGCGCTGGAAATCCACGTACGGCAAGATCTTGCTTTCCACCAATTCGGTGACGCGCTTGATATCGCCAGCCTGGATGGCCTTGTCGGACTTGGCCGTGTCGATCACGTCCTGGCTGATGCGCTTGACCAACACGTCCGGCGCTTCCACGGCGGGGGCGGCCTGGGCGGCGGTGGCAAAGGCGATGGTGGCCATCGCCAGCAGTTGTTTCATCAATTTCATGGTTCTACCTTTCATGGTGTTGCTATGCACCGGCTGGCGTTGATCGCAGCCGTGGTGTTCTTGAATCCAGTTTACTCCTGCGGCCTGGCTTCGGAGGCAACGGTATTGCTACCAGATGTTACGAGGTCCGCTGGCGCCACCGCCGCGGCGGCCGTGGCCGCAGGCGCGTCATTGGCAGGCTGCGGTTTTGGCTCGTACTCGGGCTCGTAGTCGCTGCTGTCGTTTTTTGGCACTTTGCGGTCGCGGCGGTCCGTATCGCCATCGAACACCTTGCTTTCGCGCGCCTGCAGGAAGCCGTCGCGGATGAATTCATAACGGTCCAGCGCGGCCGCTTCCATCAGATTGGTCGCGTCGAGCAGCGCGGCGCGCTTGTCGACCACGCGCGTCACCGTACCGATATTGCGCACATAGGCCGGATCCTTGTAGCGCCATGGGTCGCCCGCGATATCGAGCGGCAGGGCCGCCGTGTCGCGCACGGTCGATGGGCCCAGCAGCGGCAGCATCACGTACGGACCAGACTGCACGCCATACCAGCCCAGGGTCTGGCCAAAGTCTTCGTTATGCTTCGGAATGCCCGCCTGCGAGGCGATGTCGATCAGGCCGAAGATGCCGAAAGTCGAGTTCATGCTGACGCGCACGACGTCTTGCAAGCCCGCTTCGCCCTTGCCTTGCAGCAAGTTGTTCATGGCGCTCCACACATCGGACAAATTGCCGAAGAAGTTGCCCACACCCGTTTGCACGAACGAAGGCGTCACCTTCTTGTAGGCTGTGGCGACCGGTTTCAGGGCCACCTGGTCGACGGTGTCGTTGAACTTGAACATGGCGCGGTTGTACCCTTCCAGCGGGTCGCGCGGATTGGTGCCGGTGGCGCAAGCGCTCACGCTGGCGGCGATGGCCAGGGCCAGGCCGATACGCGCCAGGCTGCCTTGGGATTGTTTGGTCGACTCGCTCATTTGCTGTCCTTTCCTTCCGCTGCCTTGCTGTAGATGAACTGATTGATCAGGTCTTCCAGCACTGTGGCCGATTGAGTACGGGCGATCTTGTCGCCCTCTGCCAGGTTTGCCAGATCGCCGCCTGCTTCCAGGCCGATATATTGCTCACCCAGCAAACCGGCCGTCAAAATCTTGGCCGAGCTGTCTTTCGGAAATTTGTAGCCATCTTCGATGTCGAGTTTCACCAGCGCCTGGTAAGTCTTGTCGTCAAAGACGATTTCCGAGACCCGGCCCACCACCACGCCAGCACCCTTGACGGGCGCCTGCGGCTTGAGGCCGCCAATATTGTCGAACTTGGCACTAATGGTATACGTCTTGCTGAAAGACAGCGAGCTCATATTGCCGGCCTTGAGCGCCAGAAACATCAATGCCGCCACACCGAGCAAGACGAACAAGCCGACCCAGACATCCAAAGATTTACGTTGCATAAACAATCCTAAATAATTTTTACTTGCCGCCACCTGCGCAGAACACTGCCCAGGCCGATAATTTTGTCGCCTATCGGCAATTACTTGCTAAACATCAAAGCCGTCATCATGAAATCGAGCCACCACACCATCAACGACGAAATGACCACCGTGCGTGTGGTGGCGCCGGACACGTCTTCCGGCGTCGGCTGTGCCTGATACCCCTGGAACAGCGCGATGAACGTCACCGCGATGCCGAACACCAGGCTCTTGATGGTGCCATTGCCCACTTCTTTCCATACATCCACGCCGCCTTGCATCTGCGACCAGAACGAGCCTTCATCGACGCCGATCAGCACCACGCCGACCAGGTAACTGCCGACGATGCCGACGGCCGTGAAGATGGCGCCCAGGATCGGCATGGCGATCACGCCGGCCCAGAAACGGGGCGCCAGCACGCGCTGGATCGGATTGACGGCCATCATTTCCATGGCCGACAACTGCTCGCCCGCCTTCATCAGGCCGATTTCCGCCGTCAGCGAGGTGCCAGCACGGCCGGCGAACAGCAGCGCCGTCACGACGGGGCCCAGTTCGCGCGTCAGGGACAGCGCCACCAGCAAGCCCAGCGACTGCTCGGCGCCGTACGTGGTCAAGGTGTAATAGCCTTGCAAACCCAGCACCATGCCGACGAACAGACCGGAGACGGCGGTAATCACCAGCGAGCGGTTACCGATAAAAAACAGTTGCTCAATCACCAGGCGCGGACGGCGCCACAGGCCGCCCGACGAGGCGATGATGATAAAAAACGAGCGCACGGCAAAGCCGAGGTCTTGTACCGAACGACGCAACCACGCTCCGATCGCCGCCAGGAAACGCGCGATCATCGGCCGCCCCCCGTCTGCAGACCCAGGTCGTCGGCCAGCGACTTGCCCGGATAATGGAACGGAACGGGGCCATCGGCCTCGGCATTGACGAACTGCTTGACGTAGGGATGCGTCGACACGGCCATCTCGGCCGGCGTGCCGTGCGCCACGATCTTGCCCGATGACAGAAAATAGACGTAATCAGCGATGGCGAAACACTCCTTCACATCGTGCGATACCAGGATAGACGTGGAGCCCAGCGCATCGTTCAAATTGCGGATCAAATTGGCCGTCACGCCCATGGAAATCGGGTCCAGGCCGGCGAACGGCTCGTCGTACATGATCAGTTCGGGGTCGAGTGCGATGGCGCGCGCCAGCGCGACGCGGCGGCCCATGCCGCCCGAGATCTCGGCCGGCTTCAATTGCGCTGCATTGCGCAGTCCCACGGCGTGCAGCTTCATCAGCACCAGGGTGCGGATCAGCTCTTCATTCAAGTCCGTGTGTTCGCGCAGGGGAAACGCCACGTTCTCGAACGCCGTCAAGTCCGTAAACAGGGCGCCGTGCTGGAACAGCATGCCCATCTTGCGGCGCAGCTGGTATAGCTCGTCGGTTCCCAAGGTATGCACGATCTGGCCGTCCACATTCACGGAACCGGAACTGGGGCGCAGCTGCCCGCCGATCAGGCGCAATACGGTCGTCTTGCCACTGCCGGAGCCACCCATGACGGCCACAACTTTTCCACGTGGGAAATCCATTTGAAGGCCCGATAAAATCGAACGTTCTCCATAGGCAAAGTGTAAATCACGGATCTCAACAAGATTTGGCACGACGAAGCTCACTATTTTAATGGCGTATTGTAGTGCAGAAACGCCAACCTCTGCTGAGACACCCCTTGGGACAGGCCCGTAAAGGGGAAGAATACAACACTAATGAATCGAAAGTCAGATATTGTAGTGGAAATTCGGCCGCCACATCGCGTCCCCGTCCGATGACATTCACAGCTGTTGACTTGACAAGTAAAAATAACAAAGGCCACGTCGCGATCCGCGCCGTGGCCCTGGCAAAAAACGGACAATTGCTCGTTTTTTTTAACGCGGCAGCAAGGATGCGCCCATCAGGAACTCATCGACGGCGCGCGCACACTGGCGCCCTTCGCGGATGGCCCAGACCACCAGCGACTGGCCACGGCGCATGTCGCCGGCCGCAAACACTTTGGCCACCGAGGTCTGGTAGCAGCCGGCGCCATCCGTTGTCGCCTTGACATTGCCGCGCGCATCCGTATCGACGCCGAACGCTTCCAGCACTTGTTGTACTGGTGAAACAAAGCCCATGGCCAGAAAGACCAGATCCGCCTTCATCTCGAATTCCGAGTTTGGCACTTCGCTCATCTTGCCGTCTTTCCACTCGACTCTGCAGGCGATCAGCTTTTCCACCTTGCCGCCCTTGCCTTCGAAACGTTTGGTGGCCACGGCCCAGTCGCGCTCGCAGCCTTCCTCGTGCGAGGACGAGGTGCGCAGCTTGGTCGGCCAGTACGGCCAGACGAGCGGCTTGTTTTCCTGTTCCGGCGGCTGCGGCATCAGTTCGAACTGGGCCACCGAGGCGGCGCCATGGCGGTTCGAGGTGCCGACGCAGTCGGAACCCGTGTCACCGCCGCCGATCACCACCACGTGCTTGCCCGTGGCCTTGATCTGGTCCTTGAGCTTGTCGCCCGCGTTGACCTTGTTTTGCAGCGGCAGGAAATCCATGGCGAAATGCACGCCTTTCAGTTCGCGGCCCGGCACGGGCAAGTCGCGTGGCTGCTCGGCGCCGCCGGCCATGATGACGGCGTCAAATTCTTTTTCCAGGTCTTCCGGGAAAATGGTTTCCTTGGCCCAGTTATTCACGTGGGCAGGGAAATCCTTGCCCACCAGCACGCTGGTGCGGAACACGACGCCTTCGGCTTCCATCTGTTTCACGCGCAGGTCGATGTGCGACTTTTCCATCTTGAAGTCGGGGATGCCGTAGCGCAACAGGCCGCCCACGCGGTCGCTCTTTTCAAACACGGTGACGGCGTGGCCGGCGCGCGCCAGCTGCTGCGCCGCCGCCAGGCCGGCAGGACCGGAACCGACGATGGCCACTTTCTTGCCGGTACTGAAAGGGGCCGGCTGCGGCGTGACCCAGCCGTGTTCCCAGCCCATGTCGATGATTTTATGTTCGATCGACTTGATGCCGACCGGATCTTCGTGGATGCCCAGGGTGCAGGCCGATTCGCATGGCGCCGGGCAGATGCGGCCCGTAAATTCCGGGAAGTTATTCGTCGAATGCAAGACGTCGAGCGCTTCGCGGTAGTTACCGCGGTACACCAGGTCATTCCAGTCGGGAATGATGTTATTCACGGGGCAGCCCGTGGTGCAGAAGGGAATGCCGCAATCCATGCAGCGCGCGCCCTGCACCGTCGCTTGCGCGTCCGACAGGTGCAGCACGAATTCCTTGTAGTTCTTCAGGCGCGCGGCAGGCTCCAGATAGTGTTCGTCCTGGCGCTTGAATTCCATGAAGCCGGTAATTTTACCCACGATAGTTCCTTTGTATTTTTAGCTGGCGGGAGCGGCGCGGCCGCTCCCTTCACATTCATCTCGGCTGGCTCAGGCGGCGACGGCTTGCACTTCCATGGCGGCGTCAGCTGCCATCTCGATCAGCGCGCGCTTGTATTCGTTCGGGAAGACTTTCACGAACTTGCCGCGCGCCGCGGCCCAGTCATCCAGCAGGACACGGGCGCGCGTGCTGCCCGTGTGCTTGAAGTGACGCTCGATCAGGCGCTTGAGGATGACCTCGTCCGCTTCCGGCACGCCTTCGCGGTGCTGCGTATGCCAGGCGTCGCGGTCGAGATGCTGTTCCGCTGCGGACACGACCTTGTCCAGGCTGACCATGGCCGTGTTGCACTTGCTGGCAAAGTCGCCGGCAGGGTCATACACATAGGCGATGCCGCCCGACATGCCGGCCGCGAAGTTGCGGCCCGTATTGCCCAGCACCACCACGGTGCCGCCCGTCATGTATTCGCAGCCATGGTCGCCCAGGCCCTCGACCACCGTGGTGGCGCCCGAGTTGCGCACGGCAAAGCGTTCACCGGCCACGCCATTGAAGAAGGCTTCGCCGGCGATGGCGCCGTACAGCACCGTGTTGCCGATGATGATGTTGTCCACGGCCCAGCCGCGGAACTCGGTATTGGGCCGCACGATGATGCGTCCGCCGGATAAGCCTTTACCCACGTAATCGTTGCCCTCGCCCACCAGGTCGATCGTGATGCCGTGCGCCAGGAAGGCGCAGGCCGACTGGCCCGCCGTGCCTTGCAGCTGGATGTGGATGGTGTCATCCGGCAAGCCGGCGTGACCGTATTTCTTCGCCACCTCGCCGGACAGCATGGTGCCCACCGTGCGGTTCAGGTTGCGCACGGGCGAGATGAAGGAGACGCGCTCGCCCTTTTCCAGCGCCGCGCGCGCTTGCGCGATCAGCTTGTGATCGAGCGCCTTTTCCAGCGCATGGTCCTGGAATTCCACGTGGCGGCAGGCCTGGCCATCCGGGGTTTCCGGCTTGTAGAAGATGGCCGAGAAGTCCAGGCCTTGCGCCTTCCAGTGCGAAATCGCCTTCGATTTGTCGAGCAAGTCGACGCGGCCGATCAGTTCGTCATACGTGCGGATACCCAGCTGCGCCATCAACTGACGGGCTTCTTCGGCCACGAAGAAGAAGTAATTGACGACATACTCGGGTTTGCCCGAGAACTTGGCGCGCAGCACCGGATCTTGCGTGGCCACGCCTACTGGACACGTGTTCAAATGGCATTTGCGCATCATGATGCAGCCTTCGACCACCAGCGGCGCCGTGGCGAAACCGATCTCGTCGGCGCCCAGCAAGGCGGCGATGACCACGTCGCGGCCCGTCTTCATCTGGCCGTCGGCCTGCACGCGAATGCGGCTGCGCAAGCCATTCAAGACCAAGGTTTGTTGCGTTTCTGCCAGACCCAGCTCCCACGGCGTGCCCGCATGCTTCACGGACGACAATGGGGAGGCGCCCGTGCCGCCGTCATGGCCGGCAACGACGACGTGGTCGGCTTTCGCCTTGGTCACGCCGGCGGCCACCGTGCCGATACCCACTTCCGACACCAGTTTGACGGAAATCGAGGCGCGCGGATTGGCGTTCTTCAAGTCATGGATCAGCTGCGCCAGATCTTCGATCGAATAGATATCGTGGTGCGGCGGCGGCGAAATCAGGCCCACGCCCGGCACGGAAAAGCGCAGGCTGGCGATGTATTCGGACACTTTATGACCAGGCAACTGACCGCCTTCACCCGGTTTGGCGCCCTGCGCCATCTTGATCTGGATCTGGTCAGCCGAGTTCAGGTAGGCGGCCGTGACGCCGAAACGTCCCGACGCCACCTGCTTGATGCGCGAACGCATGGAATCGCCTTCCTGCAGCGGAATATCGACGACGATCTGCTCGGCGCCCACGATGGACGCCATGGTGTCGCCCTGGCGGATCGGGATGCCCTTCAATTCCTGCGTGTAGCGGTTCGGATCTTCGCCGCCCTCGCCCGTGTTCGACTTGCCGCCGATGCGGTTCATGGCGACGGCCAGGGTCGCGTGCGCTTCCGTGCTGATCGAGCCGAGCGACATCGCGCCGGTAGCAAAACGCTTGACGATTTCCTTGGCCGGTTCCACTTCATCGAGCGGGATCGCCTTGGTCGGGTCGAGCTTGAACTCGAACAGGCCGCGCAGGGTCAGGTGGCGACGGCTCTGGTCGTTGATGATTTGCGCGTATTCCTTGTAGCTGGAGAAATTGTTGCTGCGCGTGGAATGCTGCAGCTTGGCAATCGCGTCCGGCGTCCACATGTGGTCTTCGCCGCGCACGCGGAAGGCGTACTCGCCACCCGCGTCGAGCTTGTCGGACAGCACGGGATCGTTGCCAAAGGCCAGCGCGTGCAGGCGCAGCGCTTCTTCCGCCACTTCAAACACGCCGATGCCTTCCACGTTCGAGGCCGTGCCCTTGAAGTATTTGTCGACCAGCGACTTGTTCAGGCCGATGGCTTCGAAGATTTGCGCGCCGCAGTACGACATGTAGGTCGAAATGCCCATCTTCGACATGACCTTCATCAAGCCTTTACCCACCGCCTTGGTGTAGTTATAGATGGCTTTGTCGCCCGACAAGTCGCCCGGCAAGCCGTGCGCCATCTCGGCCAGGGTTTCCATGGCCAGATACGGGTGAACGGCTTCCGCGCCGTAGCCGGCCAGCAAGGCGAAGTGGTGCGTTTCACGGGCCGAGCCCGTTTCCACGACGAGGCCGGTGGACGCGCGCAAGCCCTTGCTCACCAGGTGCTGGTGCACGGTGGAGGTGGCCAGCAGCGCCGGGATCGCCACCTGGTCTGCGCAAATGGCGCGGTCCGAGACGATCAGGATGTTGTGGCCGGATTTCACGGCATCGACGGCTTCCGCGCACAGCGAGGCCAGGCATGCTTCCACGCCTTCCTTGCCCCAGGCCAGCGGGTAGCAGATGTCCAGTTCGTAGGACTTGAACTTGCCGCCCGTGTGGGCGCTGATGTTGCGCAGACGGGCCATGTCGTCAAAGCCCAGCACGGGCTGCGCCACTTCCAGGCGCATCGGCGGATTGACGTTGTTGGTATCGAGCAAGTTCGGTTTCGGGCCGATGAAGGACACGAGCGACATCACCATCGCTTCGCGGATCGGGTCGATCGGCGGGTTCGTCACTTGCGCAAACAGCTGCTTGAAGTAGTTATACAGCGGCTTCAATTTGTTCGACATGACGGCCAGCGGCGAGTCATTGCCCATCGAGCCCGTCGCTTCTTCGCCGGCCACGGCCATTGGCGCCATGAGGAATTTCAAGTCTTCCTGCGTGTAGCCGAACGCCTGCTGGCGGTCGAGCAACGATGGCTGCTCTTTTTCGCCCTGGGCGCGGTCCAGCTTGGCCTGGCCTTCGGCCAGCTTGATCTCGTCGAGCTTGATGCGCACGGAGTTGATCCACGCTTTATACGGCTTGGCGTTGGCGTAAGTGTTTTTCAGTTCCTGGTCGTCGATGATGCGGCCCGCTTCCAGGTCGATCAGGAACATCTTGCCAGGCTGCAAGCGCCATTTCTGGATGATTTTCGACTCGGGGATCGGCAGCACGCCCGATTCCGACGCCATCACCACCAGGTCGTCGTCCGTGACGATGTAGCGCGCGGGACGCAAGCCATTGCGGTCCAGGGTGCCGCCGATGTGGCGGCCATCCGTAAACGCCATGGCGGCGGGGCCGTCCCACGGTTCCATCATGGCCGCGTGATATTCATAGAAGGCGCGGCGGTTGTCATCCATCGTCGTGTGGTTTTCCCACGCTTCCGGAATCATCATCATCATCGCCTGGGCGATCGGATAACCTGCCATCAACAGCAGCTCGAGCGCATTGTCGAAGCACGCCGTGTCGGACTGGCCTTCATAGATCAGGGGGAACAGCTTTTGCAGGTCGTCGCCCAGCACGGCCGACTTCATGACGCCTTCGCGCGCACGCATCCAGTTGAAGTTGCCTTTGACGGTGTTGATCTCGCCATTGTGCGCGATCAGGCGGTACGGGTGGGCCAGCGGCCATTCCGGGAAAGTATTCGTCGAGAAACGCTGGTGCACGAGGGCCAGGGCCGAGATGCAGCGCGCGTCCTGCAAGTCCTTGTAGTACACGCCCACCTGGTCGGCCAGCAGCAAGCCCTTGTACACAATCGTACGGGCCGACATCGACGGCACGAAGAATTCCTTGCCGTGCAGCAGTTTCAAGGCCTGGATGGCGTGGCCCGAGGATTTGCGGATCACATACAGTTTGCGCTCGAGCGCGTCGGTGACCATGATGTCCGGACCGCGGCCGATGAAGATCTGGCGAATGACGGGCTCTTTGGCGCGCACGGTGGGCGACATCGGCATGTCCGTATCGATGGGCACGTTGCGCCAGCCCAGCACGACTTGTCCTTCGATGCGCACGGCGCGTTCGATTTCCTGTTCACAAGCGATGCGCGATGCGTGTTCCTTCGGCAGGAAGACCATGCCCACGCCGTATTCGCCAGGCGGCGGCAATTCCACGCCCTGCTTGGCCATTTCTTCGCGATAGTATTGGTCAGGAATCTGGATCAGGATGCCGGCGCCATCGCCCATCAGCGCATCGGCGCCCACGGCGCCCCGGTGATCGAGGTTTTTCAGTATCAGCAAACCCTGTTCGACGATCGAATGGGTCTTGTTGCCCTTGATATGGGCGACGAAACCGACGCCGCAGGCATCGTGTTCATTGGCTGGGTCGTACAGGCCTTGCGCTTTCATGGGCTTCTCCGCTGCATATGACTATCGAAAAACTAGAGTAGTGCAACGCAACAAAAAACTCAACCACAACAATTAGGGTCGGAGTCGAATTAAATTCTATTCCATCGCTCTAAAATTTTAATAGGGACATAGTCGAAGCAATTTCAATAAAAGCGCGGAAAGGAACCATTTTTTGTTTTAAATGCGAATGCTTTTCAATTGGCGTGCGCAGCGGCCACGATTTTGCGGGGACGGCCGCGCTTGGCAGGCAGCACTTGCCGCTGCATTTTCTGCTCCAGCGCCTGCTTGAAAGCGTCGGAACCGAGCGGCCAGCCCTTCAGCACAGCCTGCTCCACGACCCTCACCTGGCTGCTGCCCAGGCCTTGCTCGAACAGGCGCAGGTACGCCGCCTCGCGGTCGAACGGCGTGTTGCCCAGCGCCCAGTACAGCGCGTGGTCGGTGATGACGGGATCAGGTCGCACGCCCGCATGGTGGGCATAGCTGGACCAAGCATGGTCGAGCGCCTGAGGCGCCAGGCCCGTTTGCACGGGCACGCATTCCAGGTAGCGGCAGCAAGTGAGGAAGAAATTGTCGGGATCGATGACGGATGTTTTGTAGCGTCCCTGCCACAGTGCGCCTTCCCGGCCGTATTTCTGGTTGAAATACGGCACGTAATAGCGTCCCAACCACTGCATCAGCTGCCCCAGGCCCGTCGCATCGCCGGGCGTGACCAGCAAATGTAGCTGATCAGGCAATAAAACGTAGGCGTGAATGGCCACCTTGAACATTTTTGCCCCGGTTTTCAGCCAGGAAAGAAATTGCGCGTAGTCAAGCGCGTCCTGGAACACGGGCTGGCGGTTGCTGCCGCGCTGGATCACGTAATGGGGCAGTGCTGGAATGATGAGGCGGGGCAAACGGGCCATGGCAAGCGTCAGTAAAATAGGCTAAGGCCTTGATTTTACACACTTACTGCACAAGGCGCGACTCTGACCCTGTTTTATTTGGCATACTGGAAAAAGCGGTTGACTCTGTCCCTTTTATCGCGCCGGCCACTTGCGGACGCCGCAATAGGGACTATCAGGACAGGTTGAAACTGGCCGACAGGCTGTAGCCCTCGCCATACGCGCTGCGCAGCGGCAAGTCCTGACCCAGGCCCGTCTTGGCTTTCTTGCGCAGACGGTACACGAGCATGTCGACTCTGCGGCCCGCATCGGGATCTTCGCCGCCCATGCCGGCCACGATGACGTCGCGCGGTACGGGGCGGGTGTTGATGGTGAGCAGGTGCAGGAAGTTGAATTCCTTCTCCGTCAAGGCGATCACGGCGCCCATCAGCTCAAGTTGGCGCGCGCTTACTTTCAAGGTCCACTTGCCCGGCTCGGGTACGGGATCTTGCGGACCGACGCGGCGGTCGAGCGCCTCGATGTGGGCGGCCAGTTCGGGGAATTTGATCGGCTTGGTCAGATAGTGGTCGGCACCGAGGCGCAAACCCAGGATGCGGCTGTCGAAAGCGACACGCCCCGTCAGCACCAGCACGCCGATTTGCGGATACAGCTGGCGCATGCGGGGGATGACGTTGAAGCCGTCTTCATCAGGCAAGCCCAGGTCCAGTACGACCACGCCAACATTGCCATGACTCAACGCGGTCCACATGCCGCCAGCGGAGCTGGTGATATGGACTTCGTGTTCGAGCTCTACGAGGAACTCCGCCATGTCTTCGGCGTAGTCGAGATTGTCTTCGACGATCAGTATTTTCGTCATTGCAACGCCATTCTTCCGTTAGTGAGCACACCGAGGGCAAAATCATGCCATGCACTTCTACACCATCATGGACGGCACAATAGGTTTACGTCAAGGAATTATCACGGTTGCCTTCAGCGGAAGCAAGGCTTTTCCTTGTCTAGACAGGAAGCGGCAGCCAAATCCGGAAAAGCGCCCCTCCTTCGGGCAGATTATGCCCCTGCAAACTCCCGCCATGCACCTCCACCACGGCGCGCGCCATGTACAGGCCCAGGCCCGCACCGGGATGCGTGGCATCGATTCCACGGAAACTTTTGTCGAACAGCTGCGCCAGTTCCTCTTCCCGCAAGCCGGGACCCGCATCGCGCACGCACAGCGCCACGCCGCCCTCGGGCACCAGCCTGGCCGACAAGGCGATGGCGCTGCCCGGCGGGCTGAACTTGACGGCGTTGTCGAGCAGAATTTTCAGGCACAGGGCCATGCCGGGCACGTCGCAGCGCAGCCTGGCCGGCAAGTCTTCGTCGAGTTCCAGCTGCACCGTGTGGCTGGCCGGCACGGTGGCGGCCGCTTGCTGCAGCAAGGCCAGCGGCGCGATGCCGTCGACGGTCCGCTCGCGGCCGATGGCCGCCATGCGTTCAGGTGACAGGTAGTCGTCGATCATGGACAACAAACGGTCGACGGCCGTCTGGATTTTCACGTAGCGCTTGCGCGTGGCCTCGTCCGCTTGCGTGGAAGTCGAGACGAGGCGCTGGATGGCGCCGTCGATGGTGGCCAGCGGCGTGCGAAATTCATGCGACAGCATCGAAGCGAAGCGCTTCTGCTCCTTTTCCCGCTCGGCTTCCTGCGCCTCGATGGCGCTGACGTCGCGCACCGTGCCCGCCAAGGTCACGCCCCGCCCCGCCGCCGCGGGCACGATGGTCGAGCTGATTTCCAGCGCCAGCAAGCGACCGTCGGCGTGCGGCAATTCCACTTCGCGCAGCAAGGTCAAACGGCTGGTATCGCCATCGCGCCAGCGTTGCAGCCGGGCCGGCACGTCTTGCGCCAGGCGCGCCGCGTGGCTCTGCAAGGCGGCCAGGTCATGGCCCGTCAGGCGCTGCGCGGCAGGGCTGATGTAGAGCATTTCGAGGCTGGTGGCGTCGAGCAGGAAGGCCGCGTCGCGGCCGTGCTCGGCCAGCAGGCGGAACTGCGTCTCGCCCGCCCGCGCGCGCAGCAGGGCGCGGCGCAACTGGACGAAACGCAGCGCCATGAGGATGACGCCGGCAAGCAGCAGAAGGAGAAAGGGCAGCATGCGTTATACCTGGCAGGAAAGAAGCGCCAAGTATAAGCGTGCGGCGGCGTTAATCTTCCAGTGGGGCGAAAATCTGCTGCAAGTCTTCCTGCGTGAGGGCCATCTTCTGCGATTCGCCTTCGGCCAGGATCGATTGCGCCAGCTCCGATTTCTTTTGCTGCAGCAGCTGGATTTTTTCTTCCAGCGTGCCCTTCGCGATCAATTTGTAGACGAACACGGGCTTGTCCTGGCCGATGCGCCAGGCACGGTCCGTGGCCTGGTTTTCCGCCGCCGGATTCCACCACGGGTCGTAGTGGATCACCGTGTCGGCCGCCGTCAGGTTCAAGCCGACGCCGCCCGCTTTCAGGCTGATCAGGAAAATCGGCACGGCGCCCTGCTGGAAGGCCGCCACTTGCGCGCCCCGGTCTTTCGTTTCGCCCGTCAGCAAGGCGTAGGGAATGTCGCGCGACTCGAGTTCTTCCTCGATCAATTCCAGCATGCTGGTAAATTGCGAGAAGACGAGGATTTTGCGCCCTTCGTCGAGCAAGTCTTCCACCATCTGCATCAGGTCGAGCAGCTTGGCCGAACCGGCCGACTGCTTCTTCGCCGGCAAGGATTTCACCAGGCGGGGGTCGCAACACACTTGCCGCAGTTTCAGCAACGCTTCGAGGATGACGATCTGGCTGCGCGCCACGCCCTTCTTGTCGATTTCTTCGCGTACTTTTTGATCCATCGCCAGACGCACGGTTTCATACAGGTCGCGCTGCGGCCCCGTCAATTCCACCTTGCGCACCATTTCCGTCTTCGGCGGGAGCTCTTTGGCCACATTGTCCTTCGTGCGGCGCAGCAGGAAGGGCTTGATGCGGCGGTTCAGCAGCATGCGGCGCAGCGGGTCGTCCTGGCGCTCGATCGGATGACGGAACTGGGTATTAAACGTCTTCTCGTCGCCCAGCAAGCCCGGCAGCAGGAAGTGGAATTGCGACCACAGCTCGCCCAGATGGTTTTCCAGCGGCGTGCCGGACAAACACAGGCGGTGGCGCGCGCGCAGCAGGCCCGCGCTTTGCGCCGCCTTGCTGCGCGTATTCTTGATGTAATGCGATTCGTCGAGGATAACCAGGTGGAAATCGTGCTCGCGCAAAGTTTCCTCGTCGCGCGGCAACAGAGCGTAGGTCGTCAGCACCAGGTCGCATTGATCGATCTGGTCGAATTGCTGGGCGCGGTCCTTGCCTTGCAACAGCAATACTTTCAGGCTGGGCGCAAATTTGGCCGCCTCGTCCTGCCAGTTGCCCATCAAACTCGTCGGTGCGATCACCAGCGCCGGATGCGTCAAACGGCCCGCTTCCTTTTCCACCAGGATATGCGCCAGGGTCTGCACGGTTTTACCTAAGCCCATGTCATCGGCCAGGATGCCCGCCAGGTCATGGTCGCGCAGGAATTGCATCCACGCCAGGCCATCGGCCTGGTAATCGCGCAAGGTCGCCTGCAAGCCGGCTGGGGCCGCCACTTTTTGCACGGAGCCGAACTGGCTCAGCTTGCGGCCCATGGCGCGCAACTGCTCGCCGCCCGTCCACTGCATCTCCAGGCCGCGCGCCAGCTCTTCCAGGCGGGCCGCATCCAGGGTCGACATGCGCACCGCATGTTTGATCTTGTCACTGAAATACAGTTCCCCCAGCGTGTTCAGGATGGGGCGCACACGGCCCCACGGCAGGGCCACGCGCGTGCCATCCGGCAAGGTTGCCAGCATCTGGTCATCGTCCGCATGCGCGTCGATGACTTTCGGGTTGAAATCGTTGGGCGCGTTGCGGATCAGCTGCACCAGCACGGGCAGCAGCGGCACTCTTTCGTGATTGACGACGATGCCCAGTTCCAGCTCGAACCAGGCGTTGCCGCTGTCCGGGTCCTGGTCGTCGATGTCCGCGTACCAGTCGCCCACGTCGCTGACGTCATAGCGGTACTTGGCCGTTTTTTCCACGATCCAGCCCTGCTCCAGCAAGGCATCGATGCCGGACTCCGCAAAGCGCAGCCATTCCGCCTGGGACGGCAGTTGCAAGGCGCCCTTCAAGCCGCTCAAGGGGGCCGAGCCCGGCTTCTTGAACTGCAGCTCGGCCAGGGTGGCCAGCGCGCGCGCTTCGTCGAGCGTGTTTCTCTGGATGATTTCCGTCACCTCGCCCACTTGCCGCACCACGCGCTGCGACGGATCGAACGCGACGCGCTCGCCATCGTAGTCGTAGGACAGCACGGCGAAGTCGCTCCAGCGCTGGATGCTGCCATCGGCCAGCATGGCGCTATCGAGCAGCAAGACCGGCTGCGCCGGCACATCCTTGCGCAAGCGCTGCGGCAACGGCTGCGGCAGCGGCATCAAATGCTGCAAGCCCTGCGCCAGCAGCAGTTGCGACACGCGCACCTTGTCGTTCGCATTGAGCGGCGGCGCCTGCGCCACCAGCGCCTGCAAATCGGCCAGGGAAATGTCGGAGCCGCCCTGGTTCAGTTCCAGCACGCCGCACGACAGATTGTCGATGTACCACGGCGGATCCGTGGGCAGCATGTAGTCGATCTGGTCGGCGCCATGGTGCTTCGCGCCTTCCGGCGGGTCCACTTGCCAGCCCAGGCGCATGGTCTTGCCTTCGTCGCGCCAGAACAGGCGGGCGGGACGCACGGGACCTTCCTTCAACGGGTACACGAGACCATTGCCGACGTCGGCCCAGGAATTGGCCCACAACAGTTTATCTTGCTCGGCCAGCATTTTCAGCAGGGCCGCGCCCACCTTGCCCTTCGGCTCCGTGGCGCTGCCCGTCTGCGAATTCTGCCCGCTGCGCATGGCCACGAAGAAACGCACGAGGTCTTCGTCGGCCGGTGTCAGGAATGTGGGCGGCGCCGACAGCAGCGAAAAGATCTCGCTGATGGGGGATGCCGCCGCCACGTCGCCATTCGGCCGCAGCCGCGCCTTGTACAGGCACAGGGCCACGTGGCGGCCACCGCTGGTGGGCGCCAGCACGTAGATCAGGCGATGCGCGTTGAGTTTGGGGTCCGGCTCGGCAATCGTCAGCACGGCTTTCGGATGGGCGGCAGCCTCCACCCGCTGCAGCCAGGTGGCGACGGCATACGGCAAAGGCGCTCCCGGCGCGCTGGCCGGGGCAACTGGGGTTTCACTGGTTTCGTCGCGGGTAAAATCCATGGGGCGCATATTTGTGTAAAGGTCGTATCCAAATCGGCAACAGGCAATATTATCCGCCATACGGCCGTTGCTGGCTTGATTCACACACGCTCTTTGAGCAGTTTTAATGCGCGATGCCTAAAAAATAAGTATTTAATACGACACTTGGGACCCGCAGACGGCAAAAATGGCCCGTCACGGGCCATTTTTGCCGCCGCTCGACGATGTATCAGGCCGGCACAGTTTCTTCTTCCGCCACGCTGGCGGCTTCGACTACCGGTGCGGTGCTCGTATCGGCTGGCGTAAAGTTGCGCAAAAACAAGAAGAACTGGCCCATCATCTGCGTCCACAGTTGCAGATTGATATTCAGGTACTCCTTGGTGACGCCACCGGCGACCAGCACATCCATTTCCAGCACGACGAAATCGCCATGCTGGGCCACGCGGGCAAAACGCTTGCTGCGGTGCCATTCGGCCAGCAAGCCGGCCGGCAAGTCGCCGCCCTGCACGCGCAGCGGGCAGCTCAGGGTCAGATCCGCGTATTGGCCAGGCACTGCTTCATTGCCCCACAGCACCTGGAAGCCGATACCATGGCTGGCGCTGTGCAGGCGCACGACGCCGTCGTGTTCGATGCTGGTCACGGCGCAGCCGGCCGCCTTGATGGCGTCGGCCGTTTGTTCCGCGTTCAGGGTGCTCAGCAAATTGTTGGTATTTTCCATCGTCATTCCATTCATTTCAAAAAAAATTATTGGGGGGCCGGCGTGGACGCGACCGGTGTTTCTGTTTGACGCGCATCAAAGCGGCCCTGGTACAGCTGATCGCCGTACTGCTGCGCGATTTGCTCGAGTTTTACCCGGCTTTGCGCGGCGAACGGCTGGCGCGCCTTCATGACGTCCAGCACGTCGAGCCCTTCATACGCTTGCAGAATGTCCTGCCCGGCCGCATACAGCTGGGCATTCTTGCTTTCGCAGCGCGCCAGGGCGCCCCGCTGGGCCGTCACTTCGCCGTCGAGGCGCGCACGCTCCACTTCCAGCTGCTTGCCCGTGGCGGCCAGCCGTTCGCTGGCCTGGCGGTACTGCGCCAGGCTGGCCGTTGCCTCTTGCGCGGCGGCCGTGCTGCGCTGTTGCTGCTCGCCCAGCTTTTCCCGCTGCGCACGCTCCTGCGCCAGCTGCGACTGGCTGCGCGCCAGCTCCTTTTTCAAGCCATCGCTGGCGGGCGCGGCGGCAGCGGGCGCCGCCTTGGCGACAGGTACGCCCTTGGCTTTGAGCAATTCCAGCTCGCCGCGCGTCTGCTGCAATTGCGCCGTCACGTTGCGCAACTCGGCCCGCAAGCGCTCTTCCATGCTTTGCCCCTTCTGCGCCTGGGCCGTGCCGGCGGCCAGCAAGCTCAGCAGCAGCAAAGGCAGGCGCATTTTCTTGGATATCAACATCGTGGCTCCTTAAAAACGCGCGTTCAATTCGATTTGCAAGGTGTCGATCGACAGCGCCGAACCGAACACTTCGCGGCTCGACGTCCAGCGGCCGTTCAGCCACGTGTTCTTGTCGAGCGCATACGCGCCGCCCAGGTAGTAGCCGCGCGCATTCGTGCCGCCCAGGTGGAAGGTGGAATCGTTGTAGGCGTCAGGCAAGGCGTCCGGTTCGATGCGCTTGTAGCCCAGTAAAACGTTCCAGTCGCCGCGCGCGGCCGGGCTGGCCTTGCCCAGGGTTGCCTGCAGCATGTAGGCATTGCCGCCGCTCTTGAAATCGGCTTGTGAGACGCCGCCCGTGCCGCCGAAGTTGTTCATGATGCCGCCCTTGGCGCGCGCCCACATGGCGTTCTTGTCATACGCCATGTTGCGCACATAATCGCCTTCGATGCGCAAGTCCGTGCCGCCCGCCACCTTGCTATCCCAGCGCGCATTCAGGTTGGCCAGGCGGAATTTCGAGGCCAGGCCCACGAATTGCGGCTGCGGCGTATTGGCCGGGTCCAGCGGGTTCAGGGCGATATTGCGCAATAACATCAAGCTATTGCCTTTTTGCATGCTCGATGGACGCGACCAGTCCGTGTTGCAGCCATCGGCGCCCGCGTACAGCGCGCACGGCTGCGAATACTCGCCGCTGATGTTGCGGAAGTTGTAGTAGGCCAAGGCGCCGCGCAATTGATGGTCGCTATTGATTTTCCACGAGGCGCCCACTTGCGCACCGAGCAGCCACTTGTTTTCGCTGGACATTTTTGCCTGGCTGCGGCTAGGCGCATTGTCGGACGAATACTCGAGCGGAATCAGGCCCAGGGTACCGAAAACGGTGACGTCCTTGCTGTCGCCGAGCGGTTGCTGCACCTTGGCGGCGATGCCGTCGAAATTGAGTTCGCTGGAGAACAGTTCGTCGCCGGACACGAACGGGTTATCGAAGCGGCCCGCCGTCAGTTTCAGCCAGGAAGCGGGCTGATACGACAGCCAGGCCTGGTCCAGCCAGATGTTTTTCTTGCCCAGACCGCCACCGAGGGTTTGCGTGGTGGACACGGGGCTGTCGTCATTGCCGCTGGCCAGGCGTATGCCTGCTTGCGTGGTGTCGGAAATGTCGGCCAGGATGCCCAGGCGGGCGCGCGCGCGCAGCAAATGCTTGCGGTCTTCGCGCGTGTTGAGCAACGCCGGCAGGGCCAGGTTGGTGTTCGAATTGACGTCGTAGCCGCTGCCGCTGTTGAGCGAGCGCCAGTCGATCTCGATATTGCTGTTGGCCATGTCGTAGTAGCGCGATTCGTAGCGCGCGCGCACGTCGCCTTCCAGGCGGATGCGCTTGGTCCAGGCCGGCGTTTCATTCGGCGCCGCCCAGCCGCCCGCTTTTGCTTCGGCCATGACCTGGCCCTTGATCTCGTCGCGGATCTGTTCGCGCACGGTTTGCGAAATATACGGCACGCGCACGTCGCCCGGCTGCACCTGCGCCAGGGCGGCCGGCGCGGCGGCCGGACGGGCCTGCGCTTGCGCCAGTGCTTCGCTCTGCGCCTGCGCCAGCAGCGCCTCGCCGGCATCCTTGTTCAGGGCGCCGCTCTGGATCAGGCCGCGGATCAGTTTGACCATGGTGCTGTCGGCCGGTGCCGTCTGCGCTTGTACCGCGCCTGCCGCCACGCTCAGGGCCAGGGCAGCCAGCGCCAGCGGAAGGCGGCGCAGGTGCTGTGAGGGAGAAAATAAGGAATTCATCGCTTCTTTCGGTAAATGAGGAATTGGTTCATGCGCTTACGGGCGCCGACCTTTAATGGAAACGCGGGCCGGGAAACGCAGGGACGCCGGTGGCCGCTCATCGGCGCGGAAATCGCGCACCATGGCCAGCACTTGCTCGTCCGTCTGCGCATTGCCCGTGCCTTGCACCAGGTGGACCTTCAACGTCCGGCCTTCCGCATCGAGCCACAGGTCGACGCGGATGTCGGCAAACGCCAGCTGGCGCGTGCGCGGGTCGCGGGCAAAGGCCAGTTGCAGCGCGTTGGCCACATAGCGGCCATACGATCCCGCGCCGAGGCCGCCGCCACCGCCGCCACCCGTCATGCCGCCGCCGCGCCCTGCCTGGATGCCGAAGGCGTCGCTGCCGGCCTGCGCCGCGCCGTCGATGGTGACGGGGTCGCCCTTGTCCGGCGACGGGCTTTCCGGCGCGTCATCCATGGGCTTGTCGGCCGGCGTCGGTTCCGGCTCCGACACTTCCGGCACCACCTTGTCCGGCGTCGGTTCCGGCAGTTTTTCCGGTTCCGGCGGCGGTGGCGGCGGAGGGGGCAGCATCAGCATGGGCGGGGCCGCCACTTCGCGCTTGGTGGCGGCCGTGTCCGACAGCAAATACCAGACCAGCGCGGCCAGCGCGCCGGCCAGCAGCACGCCGCCGGCCACGCCGCCCCAGCGGCGCCACCACTGCGCCGCGCCCGACGCTTCCGGGGCGGCCATCTTCATCATGTCGTCACGCTTCACCTTGCGCTCCTCATGCCGGCTTGCCGGTCACCAGACCCACCTGGTTCAGGTCTATGCGGCGCAGCAAGTCCAGCACTTCGACCACTTTCGCGTATTGCACGGCGGCATCGCCGCGCACGATCACGGGGAAGTCGGGCGTCAGCGCCTTTTCCGTGCGCAAGCGCTCTTCCAGCTCGGGCAAGGTGACGGGATAGGCGTCGAGGAAGACCTGGCCCGCGTTGTCGATGGTGATGGCCTTGGTCTTCGGTTTTTCCAGCGCCATGGCCGAACTGGCCTTGGGCAGGTCGACCTTGATGCCGGGAATGCTGGCGTTGCTGGTCAGAATAAAAATCACCAGCACCACCAGCAGCACGTCGACGAAGGGCGTGATGTTGATGCCGCCGCTACGCTTGCGGGGGGTAAACTTGGCGGAGGTGGCCATGGTTATGCGCCCCTCACGCCTGTTGCAGCACGGGACGCATCTGGCGTCCGTCGCCCTGCTCTTCAGCCAGGCGCGTGGCGAATTCGTCGACGAAGACGGCCATATCGGCGACGATGGCGTCCGAACGCGAGGACAGCCAGTTGTAGCCGAACAGCGCGGGAATCGCCACGCCCAGGCCAGCAGCCGTACACAGCAGCGCCGCCGCCATGCCCGGCGCCACCGAGTTGATGTCCACGGCGCCGGCCATGGCCGCCACGACGAACACCAGCATGATGCCGATCACGGTGCCGAACAGGCCGACGTACGGCGCGCCTTCGATGGTGGTCGACAGCCAGATCATGCGTTTCGACATGCGCTCGCTTTCGCGCACCATCACGCCATCCATGGCGGCGCGGATGGCGCCGATGGTCGCGTTCGAAACGGCATTGAGGTCGTAGCCGCGGTCGTGGCGGCGGCGCATCTCGTCGATGGCCACGTCATACAAACGCCACAGCGAGGAATCCGTCTTCACGGTGTTGCTCAGCTTGCCGTTGCGCGCCAGATGGTCGAGCGGCGCGCCGGCCGCTTCGTGGAAGGACTGCATGAATTGCGCATTGGCGCGCGAGATGGCGCCATAGCTGCGGCCCTTGCCGATCATGATGATCCACGACAAGACCATCATCAGGCCCAGCACGCCGACGACGATCCAGGCGTCGAGCGGCATGGCGGCGATGATGAAGCCGAAATGGCTTTTGCCCGCTTGCTGTTCATCGGCGCCAAACACGGCCAGGCGCGATTCGGAACCTTGCGAGACGGCGTCGGCCAGCAGCAGGGCGTCGGCGCGGGCCGTGCGCGACAGACGCAGCTCGTCGATGGCGCCCGTGAAGTTGTTCAGCGTGGAGGTACCGGCAGCGACCGGCGGCGCATCGGCGCCCACCGAGGCGGCCGTGGTGAAGGCTGGCAGCGCGGTGGCCAGCGACACGGCCGGACGGCCGCCCACGTACAGGGCCACGTTGTTCTTGTCGGCCTTGACAGCCAGGTGCGACCATTGCGCGGCCTGGATCGGTTGGCCGGGCTTGCTGCGCTGGCCATTGACCTGCACGAAAGGCACGCCCTGGTCGACGCCGATCAGCAATTCACTGGCGCCATCGCGGCGCGCATACAGCACTTGCTGCGGGCCCAGGTTGTCGGGACGTACCCAGGCGGAAAAGGTGAACGGCGCGCCGGCGGCCAGCGCCAGCGAAGGCGAGGCAGGCAGCATCAGCGGTGCGGTACCCAGGCGGGCGCCGGCGCCGATGACGGAACCGTCGAGCGCCGGCACGGCCGTCTGGGCATGGTTGCCGTAGGCGGTGCTGTCGCGCGAAGGCACGCCAGGCTCGGTGAAGTGGTACACGAGGCTGTAATCGGGGTCGAAGGTGCGCTGGCCATTGCCGGAAGCGGGCGCCTTCGGATTACCGTAGTACATCCACAACTGCTGCGGCGTACCGGCCGTCAGGGCCGGCACGTCGACCCAGATCAGGGCGATGCCCAAGAGCGGGTTGAACTGTTCGATCTGGTGGTTCAGCACCGTTTTATCGTCGCCCGCCACGAAGCGCAGGTCGGCGCCGTTGTCGCTGACGCCTTCGAAGTTGAAGTTACCCGAATGCAAGCGCAGCAGCACGGGAATGCGGCCAGGATCGCCGCCCACGGCGCCCGCCTTCGGGCCCGCGTCGACGGTGACGGGTTTGCGGTAAGCCCAGTCGGGCTGCCACCAGGCATGCGCCAGGCCGGGAACGAGCGTGCCCAGGATCGTGAGCAAAAAAAGAAAACGTTGCATGACAGTGATTCTCCGAAGAAAAGTCTAAAAAAGTGCAGTGCTGGTGAGCTGGCCCGTCAGTAGCTGGCCGACAGGTTGAAATTGATGCGGCGCACGTGTTTGTGCGTGCGCGGGCCATCGCGCAGCGGGTAAGCAAAATCGATGCGGCCATTCAGGTAGCGCAGGAACTGGAAGCTGCTGCCCACGCCCACGGAGGCCAGGCCGAACAGATCTTTCTGCTCCGGCAGCGGGTCGCGCAAGCGCAGGCGCGCGCCATCGGCAAAGGCAAACAAACGCCAGTTTTCCAGGCGGCTGAAATACGTCAGCTGGGGTGTGCGCCATTCGACCGTGCCCGAGATGCCGTAGTCGCCCGTCGCTTCGGCCGACAGGTAGCCGCGCACGGAATTGGCGCCGCCGGCGGCCATCTGCTCGCCCGACACGAGCGCCGCATCGGCCAGCTGGCCCGACATGCGCCCATGCAGCTGCGCACCGCTGCCCAGGGTGTAGGTGGCGTTGGCGTCGCCCTTCAGGACGAGGAAGCTGGGTGTAGCCTTGTAGCGCTTGTTGTCGTAGGCGGCGCTGTTGCTGCCATAGCCGAACGCGGCGCGCGTACCGGCCACCAGCGACAGGCCCAGGCCGTAGGTCGCCGCATCCGTCTGCGCAAAACCGTTGTAGGCCACGCTGAGCGGCACATATTTCAAGGGAATGCTCGAGCCGGCGCCATTCAGCTGCAGCGCTTCCTGGTTATCCTTGAAATCGATGCCGGCGCTAAAGCTGTGCCACCAGATGCCGCTGTTGGGCACCGTGTAGTTGACTTTCATGCCCAGCGCGTGGCCCTTGCCCAGCACACTGGTGCCGCCCGTGCTGGCCACGTTGCTGTTCGACTGGTAGCCCGTCGCTTCCAGGCTCCAGCCCTGCGTGCCGATGGGCGCCACGTACGAGGCGGACCACACCTTGGTCTGGTTCAGGTCGCCCGGCGTGCCGAAAAAGCTGATGGTGGCGCTATGCCCCATCTGCCACAGGTTGTCGTGGCCGACCGAGACGCTGCTGCGCAGTTTCTTGGTATCGGCGCTGTAATCATTGTTCAAGCCGACACTGGCGCGCCACGGGCTGCTGTCCTCGACTTTCAAGTCCACGTCCATGGTGCCGGGCAGGCTGCCCTGCTTGACCAGCGGCATCACCTGGCGCTTGGGACCACGGTTCAGGGCCGTCAGCTCCACTTGCGCCTGGGTAAAGTCGGGCACCTTGCCCTCCGTCAGGGCCGGCACTTGCTGGCGCACGTCGAGCGGCGAGTTGTATTGCGCACCGACCACGCGCAAGCGTCCCACCTTCGTTTCGCTCACCTGCAGCACCACCACGCCCTGCTCCACCTGCTGCTCCGGCAAGTCCACGTAGACGGACTGGTAGCCGCGGGCTTGATATGCCGCAACGAGGGCGTCGCGCGCCCCTTCCACGTCCTTCAGGGTGCGGCCCGGCCCCAGGAAGGGCGTGACCGCCTCTTCGATGGCGCGCGCATCGAGCACGGTATTGCCGCGCACCAGGTATTCCTCGATCGTCACCTGCCGTTCCGGCGCGGCCACGGGAGCGGCTGCCGGCACCGCGTCCTGCGCGCGCGCCATGCCGGGCAGCGCCAGCATGGCCAGGCACAGCATCGTCAAGGCGGTCGCGGGTGCCGCGGGTGCTGCCCCCTTGCCCTGTTTTTTCATCTCACGCATCTTCCATTCACCTTAAAATCAAACGGTTGCCCTGTGTTGCGGCGCTGGGCCGGCGTTTTTTTGTTGCTAATGCTGATCTACTGATGCCTAGACAGCCGCCGCGCGCGGCGACTGCCGAATGTCATCAAATGTTCATAAAACTCACGGTTGCAGGCCGCGCCGCTCGTTCGGCGTGAGCGCCTGCAGCTGCGGCGCCGTCAACGGCCCCGCGCCCAGCACCTGCACCACGCCGGCCGGCTGATAGCTGGACGCCTGCGGTTCGCCGCCCTGGTGCTTGCCAACACCGCCCTCGTCCGCCTGCTCGTTGCCAAAGCCCAGCACCTTCACCGTGAACAGCGACGGTTGCGCCTGGCGCGTGGCGGCCCGTTCGCGCTGCAGCACGTCCTGCGCCGCCGTCACGGCTTGCGTGGCGGCCGCGCTGGCGTTGCTCAATGCGCCCACGTTCACGGTGGCGACCACGGGCAGGCCCGCCGACTTGCCCTGTACCTGAACGTTTTCCGCATTGATCACCTGCAAGGCCGCCAGGTTGACGTTGCCCGAGACGCGGATGCCCGCCTCGCCCGCGTCGATGCTGCCCAGCGGGGCGATCAGGTCGATGTCGCCGGGCGGCACCTCCGGGATCGGGTTCAGGGTGGCGATGCCGGCGCCCGTGGCCGGCGTGCTCGGCGACAGGCTGACCAGGCCGATGCTGTCGTAGGTACGGCGCTGCGGCGTGTAGACGACGGTGGACTTGGTGCCGCGGCCCGCATTGATGTCGCCCGTGGCCGACCAGGCCAGGATGTTGCCGCCGAAGGTGGTGAAGATGCGGCTCTGGCCCAGCAGGATGCTGTCTTTCGCATACATCTGGATGTCGCCCTGTCCCTGCGTCAGCACGCCCGAGCCTTCGCCCGGCGCATAGCCGCCATCGACGCCGATCAGCGCCCGCCCGCCCGGCACCGTGATGCCGATGTCGCCGCCGGCATCCGTGTGAATGCCCGCGTCGTTGACGGTCACGTAAGGCACGTTGTAGTCGGGACGGCCCGCCTCGACCCATTCCTGCGGACTCAGGTAGCGCACGCCCGCGACGGGACGCTTGGTGTACACGCCGCCGTATCCGTTGACCGTGTACAGCGCGCTGCTGAACATCGTCAGGTCGCCCTGGTACTCGATCTTCTGGCCCGCCTTGTCCTGCGATGGGAACAGGGTGGCGATGGCTTCCCGGCCGCGCAGGTAGCTGCCGCGGCGCATGCCGTCCGGATCGTTGTATTCGCGCCCCGCCGCCTTCAGTTCGGCAAAGTAGACATTGCTCAGGTAGACCTGCTGCTGCTCCTTCGGCAAGGCGGCAAAGAAGCTGCGCGCATCGGTGGCCGGGTCGTAGCGGATGCCCAGGCCGCTGTCGCCGCCAAAGCGCGTCGTCAGCCAGTTCACCAGGTGCAGCTGGCTGACCTGCGCGTATTCGCGCGCCAGGTCGCGCCGCACGGCGCCCGTCTGCTGGCCAGCCTTTTCCAGTTCCGCCTGCTTCGTGCCGAGGAAGGCGGACGCGCCCGCCTCATCGCCGCTGTAGGCGAACTGGCCGCGCAGCCAGTCGGCCAGGGTCAGCTTGCCGCCGTAGACATACACGGCGCTGCCGGCCTGGTCGGCCAGCGGCTTGGCCGGATCGGCCAGCCTGGACGGGTCCAGGTAGCGCGCCGCGAAGGCCGCATAGTCGGGACCGTTGCGGCCCACGCCGGCCGCCACGCTGATGCCGGCGCCATTGCCGCGCTTGTCCTGGCCGACATTGACGATGGAGCCGAGGCTGCGCAATTCCGCCTTGTCGGCCATGTACAGGTCGCGCCCGGCGCTCACGTTCAGCTGGCCCGGTCCCGCCACATAGAAAGTGCTGTAGCGGATATCGCGCCCGGCGCTGACGACGGAAACGTCATCAGCATGGCGGTGCACGAACAGGTTGCCGCGCGCCGACGAGCTGGCGAAGACGATCGGCTTTTCCGGCAGCTCGGGACTGTTGGCAAAGGGCTGGCCGGTCCATCCCGCCGCGCCGTCCGGCACGCCTTCGACGCTGCCGAGCGGCGTGCCGGAATTGACGATGTCGCGCCCGGCCCGCACGGCCACGGCGCCACCGCCTTCGTACCACACGCCCAGCGGGCCCGTTTCGCCCTTCAGTGTTCCCCGGTACACGATGCCGCCCGTGCGCAAGCCCACGATGTCGCCGCTGTTGGCATAGAAGTGCGCGGGCACCTGGCCCGCCGGCACATAATCGGAGACCGTCGGCGGGGTCATGCTGAACAGCGGATACGTCTGCTGCGCACCGCTGGCGCCGTTGCTGGTCGCCCCCAGCAATTTCAGCGCTGAAGGCGCCAGCGCCTCCTGGCTGACGTTATGCAGCGGCAAGTGGCCGAACCACACCGGGCCCAGGGCGCCGACGAAACCGGGATTGAACGGGTTCGGCAAGCGTCGCGGATCGGCGCCCGATTGCGTGATCGGATAGCCGGCCGCATGGATGGAGTCGGCGGCCAGCATTTCCAGCTGGCCCGCGCCCGTCCTGACAAACTGCGGCGCCACAGGCGACGGCGCCAGGATCACGCCGTTTTGCGGCATGTCGACCTTGCCGCCATCACCCAGCCTGCCCAGGCTGGCATTGCCGTAGTACAAACTGCCGCTGGCGGCCACGGCGCGCAGCACGGACGGCATGACGAAACGCCCGTCCGACGGCGCGTAGTTGTCGCCGACCGTCGCATTGATCCAGGACGAGGTGGGCGTCAGGTTGCCGCCCGCGCTGAACAGGTCGATGGCCGTGGCCGGCGTCCACAGCGAGAACCAGCTCCAGCCTTCGCCGGTGCGCTCCACGCCCTGGTAGCTGAACGGCGAACCATAGCCCAGTTGCTTCACGCGGCCCGCATCGGCCACGCCGCCCAGCACCACATCTCCGCGCGCATCGATGCGCACGCCGCTGTCGCCCGGCACCAGGATAGGCCCGCCGCTGGCGATCGCCGTACCCGCCGTGTAGGTTTCATACGGCCGCGATTCCTTCGGATCGGCGCGGTCGAAGCGCAATTCGATGCCGCCCACGGCGCCCGCCTCCAGGCGCAGCGCGCCGCGCAGGTTGGTAAGCGTGCTGTTCAGGCCCGGCAGCTGGCGTTCGAAACGCGTGTTCGGGTTCGGCCGGTCGCTATTGCTGTCGAAGCTGCGCACCTCGGCCACAGGGTTCAGCCCGCCGCCGATGCGGATATCGAGATCGCCGCCGCCCGTCAGCAACAGCTTGCCGTCCGGCGTCACCCTGCCCGTGCTGCCCACGGCCACGTTCAGGCCCTGGCTGCGCGGCGCGAACTCGCCGCCCGCATCGGCGCGCGAGGCCAGCATGCCGGCGTCGCCGCCCGCCTGCAGCAGCAGATTGCCGCCACCGAGGGTGCCGATGCCCGTAAAGCCCGACAGGAAAGGCATGCCCGAATACAGGTCCGCCCCTTCGGTGCCCGGAATATAGGTACCGAAGTTGATCCACCATGCCGTCGGCACGCCGCCGCCCGTGCTGCCGCTGCCCTGGCGCCACAGCCAGGTGCCGATGTCGCTGGTGTCCTGCTGTGGACGCAGCCAGCCGATCGCGTCTTCGCGCCGGCTGACGGAAGCGGCCAGCGTATCGCCCTTGACGTCGCCCTGGGCGCGCAGCAGCAGGTTGCCGCCATGCTCGGGATACCAGGCGCGGTACAGGCTCTGGCTGCCGCCGTCGACGAACGGGATGAAGGCATCGCCGTCCGTCCCCAGCAGCTGGCCCTTGACGGTCCGCGCGCGCGGCAGATTGAACAGGTCCTTGCCGCCCACCAGCGGCGAGGCCGACTGCGTGCCCGCCGTGTAGACGCCATACAGGGAACGCATGTCGAAGTCGCCCGCGGCGAGCAAATCGAGGTCGCCAGCGCCCGTGCGCAGCACGCTGAACAGGGGCTGGCGCGCCGGCTCCACGCTGATCACCTCAACGGGCGGCGTGCCCTCCGCCACCTTGATCACAAAGTGCGCAAAGTACTCCAGCATGATTTCCTCGCCGCCAAAGTCTTCGACATTGACGTCGCCCGGTCCGTAGCCCTCGGCGATAGCCGCATCGCTGTAGATATATTTGGCCGGCAAACCCGTGCCCGGCTTGATGGAAGTCACCTTGCCCATGCCGTAATGCGCATCGGCCAGCATCAGATGGGCGTCCTTCGCATGCGGTTTCAGCGCGCGCGTGTCGGCGGCCGCCGTATCGGCGCCGCCCACCAGGCGCAGCGACCACGCTTGCGAACCCTGGGCCAGCATGGGCGCCAGCGCCAGGTTGCGGCCCTGGCTGCCGCTGCCATCCGCGCTGCGCAGCGACACCATGGTGACGTCGCCCGGCAGCCTGACCACGGTGCCGGCGGGCAGCACGCTGCCCTTGTCCAGCGCCAGCGCCGAGGCCAGCACCACGCCATTGACGGCATTCGTGGCATCGGCCACATCCCACGGCCTGCCTTCGGGGAAAGGCAGGGCCACGTTCGCCGGCCACAGCATGGCCGCCACCCTGGCCGCGCCAGGCAGGCGCAGGCCGGCATCGAGCTGCATGCCGCTCGACAAGGTCAGCGCCTTTGGCAAGACCGTGCCGGCCGCGTACAGCACGCTGCCGTCGGCATTGCGCACGGCGCCGCCCAGCACGCTGCCGGCCGGCAGATTCAACTCCGCCGTCAAGGTGGCGCGCGCCGCCAGCAAGGTACCGCTGCGCAACTCCATGGCTTTCATCGGCACGGCGAAATTGACGCTCGTGCCCGATTTGAAATACGTGTCTTCGGCCAGGGTCACCAGGCCCGCTTGCGGCACGACGACTTCGCCGCCCCACGGCAGCCGGCCTTTCACCAGCTGCCAGCCCTTGTCATCGACCGTGACTGGCAGGGCGCTGGTATCGAAACCATCGGTGATGCTGCCAAAGACGCTGAGCTTGCCACCGGCGCGCAGCACCAGCGCACCGGCCTCGCCCGAGCCGTACACGCCGCTCAGGCGGGCCAGCGGATTGACGCCGTCGTAGCGGTGGCCGGACAGGTCGATGTCGCCATCGATATGCAAGTCGCCGCCCGGCGTGGCGCTGACGATCTCGACGCCGGGGCGCAGGTGAAAAGCGTTGGCGTCGCCGCGCAAGCCGCGCAGCTTGTTGTTCATCAAGTTGCCGTTGGCCAGCGCGTGGACCATGAAGGCCTGGCTGTCCGCGTGTTTCTCGTCCAGGTAAGCCTGGTTGATGCTCTGGTAGCTGCGGCCGTCCGCATCCTTGCCGGTACCGGCCGGGGCATCCTTGTATTGCCAGAAGGCATTGACGTTGACCGTGCGCGCGCCGGCGATGTTCAGCGCGCCGGCCGCGTCGATGTCGATGTCGTCGCCCGTGGCGCCGCCCAGGCGGCGCGCGTTCAGGTCGATGCTGCCGTAGTTGCCACCCTTGTCTCCGCTGCGCAGGTCGAAGCGCGCGCCGTTTTCCAGGCTCAAGCGGCCGCCTGGCGCGGCCAGTTCGATCACGGCGCGGTTCGGCGCCTCGATCACCTGGCCATAGCTGTCCGTGCGCAGCACCGTGCCGTGCGCATCGAGCACGGCGCCTGACTCGATGGTGACACCGTCGCGGCCGGCCAGGCGGATGCTGCCCACCTGCTCGCCGCTGGCGTCGATGCGGCCGCTCACCGTCAAGCTGCCGCCGTCGACGGAGACGCTCACTTCGCGCGCCTTGACCTCGTCGCCGATGGTCAGATTGCCCTGCTTGAGCTGGAAGCTGCGGCTGCCGAACACCTTGCCCGTGTTCAGGCGCTGGTTCAGGCCGGCGAAGTCGCCGATCTGTTGGGCGCGCACCTCCACGCCGCCCGCCGCGTACGGCACCTGGGTGCCGCCCGCGTCATAATGGCCGCTGGCGCCGCCCAGCAGGCTGCCGCGCAAGTCGGCCGTGCCTGCCGCGTCGCCCGTGGCGACCACGCTGAGCTTGCCGGCGCGGTTGTTCACGGCCGACACGTCGATCACGGAAGCGGCCGCCTGGCGCACATCGCCTGCGCGGCTGTCGAGGATCACGTCGCCGCCCCAGCTGTACTTGCTGGTGTCGTAGAAATCGATCTTGCGGCCCGCCAGGTCCAGCTTGGCCTTGTCGCCCAGCAATACATCACGCTCGGCCGACAGGGTCAGCTTTCCGCTTGGCAGAACCACCGAGGTATCGACGCTGACGCTGTTGCCGCTGAGCGCCACTTCCGCACCCAGGGCGCCGGCCAGCGCCGCATTCGTCGGCGTGGCGGCCGCCGCACCTGCCGGTGCGCTCACCTTGAGGTCGCCGCCCGCCGTGATGCGGTTGACGGAACCGGCCGCACCCGTCAACAGCGGCGTGTTGATCAGCAAATCGCCGCCGCTGTAACGGTAGCCATTGGTGGCCGTATCCCACGCGCTTTGCGACTGGTAGACGGACAGGCCGCCTTTGTTGTTGGCCGTCAGCTGTTCGCTGGCATTGAGCGCCACCTGGCCGAAGCCCAGCATCAGACGGTCGAGGTGATGGATGGTGTCGGGACGGCTGTCCGGCGTGAAGCCGAACTCGATGCGCCTGGCGTCGACCTGCAAACGGCCGCTGCCCGTGCCGGGGCCATTGGCGACCACGGCGCCGGGCGCATTCGTCGCGCCCTGCCACACGAGGGTGTCCGTGTGGATGCGCGCCAGCGCGTCCGTGCCGCCATAGCCGTAGATGGCCGGCGTATTGAGCACCAGGCGCGACAGCGAAGACTTGCCCGTGGCCGCGTCGATGGTCGACAGTTGCGACGAATCATAGAAGTTGAAGGAATTGCGCGCCGTCAAACCCAGGCTTTCCAGCGCCGGTGCGCCCGTGCTGGTGTCGCCGCGCAGCAGGCGGTCGAGCACGCCCTGGTTCAGTGCCAGGCCGTCGGGCAAGGCGCCGCGGGCGCTGGCGTCCGCCAGCGACGCCTCGCTGCCGACATTGATGGAGCCCATGCCCAGCACCAGGTTGCGCGTGCCGTAGCGCACGTTGTCGCGCAGGGTAAACGCGCGCTCCGTCACGGCCGCGATGGTGCCCTCGGAATACAGCGAGGTGCTGCCGCCGCAGGCGCCGCCAACTTTCGTGCAGGCGCCGATATCGATGATGCCGGGGCCATACGATTCGGACGACGGCGGCGCGGCCGGCAGCATGTCCAGCCAGCCGTTCGAGACGGCCAGCACGCTGCCCATGGGCTCGTATACATAGCCATCGCGCGAATCCCAGGCGGCCTTGCCGCGGCCCAGCGTATTGATGCCGGAGCCCTGCTCCAGGATGATGCCGCCGTCTTTTCTCGCCGTCACCAGAAACACTTCGGCCGCCTTCAGCATGGCGCCGTCGCGCAGCACGATGCCGCCCGCCGATTCGTTGATGGCGGCGATATTGGCGTGCTGGTTGCTGCCCGTGCCAAAATCGCTGTAGTTCACGCGCGGCAAGCCGCCGATGCCCACGCGCTGAGCGCCGAAGGCATTGATCTGCGACGCATGCACGGACACGCCATCGAAATCGGCCAGCGGCGCCGTGCCGTCGGCCAGCACTTCGTAGCGCGTCGACGCATGGTTGCCCGTGCCCAGCAACAGGGAGCCGCCGAAGCCGCCCTCGGCCGGTGCATACAGGGCGCTGCCATCCATCATCAACGGCGTGTGGTTATCCTTGACGCTGTGCACGGATGGGGCGATCAGCTGCACCCGCACGCCCTTGGCATCGCGCTCCAGCGCGGCGCGCGGCACGCCGTCGCGCGTGGCTTGCGCCACGGCAAAGGCGGCATAGCCCGTTTCATTGTATTGCGAATAGCTGCGCAGCACGTCGGCCGGCGTCAGGATCGCTTGTTGCGCCACCACGTCGCGGATCGCCGTGCCCGCCACGCCCGTCTGCGCCGCCGTGGCAAACGAACCGTTGCGCATGGCGATCGTGCCGCCCGTCTCGACGGCGCCGGCCAGGCCATTCAGTTCCACGCGGAAAGCACCGGGCAGCAGGGCGAAATTCGACGGCAGCAGGGTGTAGGTGCCGGCCGCCAGGCCAGGCACGCCCGCCGCGATGGTGATCTGGCGTCCCACGGCGGGCTGGCCCGCGCCCTGCTCCGCCATCAAAGGCGCCACGTCAGGCTGTACCCCGGGAATGATGGCGTACACGGGATTGGTATTCAGGCCGGGCAAGGTAAAGCCGCCGTTCGGCTTCATCTGCACCAGCGGATTGAGGCGCGCGTCGGTGGACCCGCCGCGTCCGGCCAGGAAGGCCGCGCCCGTCAAGGTGCCGCCGCCCGACATGTCGAGCACGGCGCCGGCCTGCACGTCGATGGCGGCGCCCGTCAAGGCGATCTCGGGGCCGTTGCCCACGCCCTTGAAGACGACATCGTTGCCGTCATACAGGTAGCTCAAGCCATCGAGCGTGCCGCCGTACGGCATCGTCAAGCCTTTCGCGCTGACCGAGGTCAGGCTGCCAGGCAACAGGTTGACGCGGCCCGTATTGGCTTCAAAGCCTTCGGCGCCCAGGTTGATCTGGCCCAGCGGCGCGCGCAGCACGCCATGCTGGTTGATGGTGGGCGCAACCAGGCTCAGGGTGCCGAACACGGAGAACGGCTGGTTTGGCGTGGCGCCGTCGCCGCTGCGCCCGATATTGAGCGTGCGCAGCGGATCGAGCGTGACGCGGAGGTTGCCGTATTCGTCGATGCCGCTCTGCTGGCCCACCGTGACCATGCCGCTGTCGCCCGTGGCCGGGTAGATTTGCGCGGCCACCAGCGTGGCATTGCCGGGCTGGTACAGGGCGGCGCTGTTCGACAGGCGCATGTCGCCGCGGCTGTTCAGGGTCAGCTGCTCGAAGGCATCGCGCTCGACCACCAGGTCGGCGCCGCTGCTCTGCGCGATGGTGCCGCGCGTACCCATGTTGACCTCGCCCGCGATATCGAGCATGCCCGCATCGATCTGCAGCAGGGAATCCTCGGCCACCAGCGGCACGCCCAGGATGCCGCGTCCCTTGCCCAGGTTCTTCGAACCTTTCACGGCATTGGGCACGATGTAATCGTCCTTCTGCGCACGCACGGCCGTACCCAGGCGCACGTACGGCGCCGCCAGGTGCACCTGGCTGGCAAGGCTGCCCGCCTTGTCCTGGCCATCAGGCAAAGGCTGCTGCGCCAGCCCCAGCGAGGTGGCGCTCAGGCGCAGGCTCTGGCCCAGCGACAGCTTGACGTCGCCGTCAAAACTGAGCATGCCGTTCACATGCAGGGCCAGGTTGTCGAAACCGCCCGCCTGCACGCGGTCGGCGCCCAGGCGCGCGCTGCCGTAGCGCAGCGCCGCATCCTGCTGGCCGGCGCGCAAGTCCTCGGGCAAGGCGCTGTCGCCCTGCACCTGCGCCAGCTGCATTTCGCGCGGCACGCGCACCGCGTTGTCCACGTTGTCGCCTTGCAAGTTGTAGCGGTTGACCTTGCCATAATTGGGCGTGTCCAGCGCCAGCGCCAGGGTGCCGCCGGCCGCACCGGCGCCCCCGGCCACGGCGCGCAGAGTGCCGTCGGCAAAGATGCCGTTATACGAACTGAGCGAAATCAAACCGCCGTTGCCGGCCACGTTGACGGCGCCCTGGTTCGGCAAGTCCAGCGTGGCTTGCGCGCCGCTGGCGTCAAGCAGCGCGCCAGGACGCACGACGACAAAGGCATCGGCCGCGTCGACGCTGGCCGCGTCGGCCTTGTAGCGGGCGCCGATCTCGATGCTGCCGCCCTTGTCGGCACGGCCATAGCGGTCGCCGCGCATGTCGGTGGCGACCGTCGCGCGGCCGGCGACGTCGAGCACGGCCCTGTCGCCGATCCAGATCGACGTGGCTTGTCCCTTGCCGTTCGGTACATCCACATCATTGCCCGTGCCAAACGTGCCGGGCAGGACGGCGATCTTGCCACCCCGGGCTTCGAGCCGGCCATCGATGGTGATCTGCGCATTGCCCGTCAGGCTGATCTGGCGGCCCGGATCGACCGTGACGACGGCGCCTTGCGCCACCGCCAGATCCCCTTTCACGTGCGGGCTGCCGGCCGTCAGCGACAGGTCGGCGCCGGCGCGCTGCGTCAGACGGGCCTTGCGCGCATCTTCCTGGTACAGCTCCGGCGTCCACAGTTCCAGCGCGGCAGCCGGATCCGTGCCACTCGCCACCGTGTGGCCCGTGGCGGGATTGAAGCGCAGCACGGGCATCTTCACATCGACATGCGCATCCTTGACCACCACGACGCCATCGCGGCCCGTGATGGCGTAGTCGGCAAAACCGCTCTGGAACAGGCTGGCGTCCAGCGCCAGCATAGGCTGGACGGTCACGTCGCGCCCCAGCACCGTGCCGGCCGGCAGCAGCATGCCGCGCGGCGCGCGCAAGTCGTCGGCGGCGACGCTGCCGGCCGCATACTGCGTCATCACCGGCTGGATCGGCAAGCCGTTTGGAAAGACCGCCGCCGAGACCACGAAGCCGGCAGGCAGGCTATTGATGGCAGTCAGCACGCTGCCGGCGGGCGCAATGGAACCCTGGTAGACAGACGCGCCGCTGGCGGTGGTGACATAGGCGCCCGGCGGCACCAGCAGGTCGGCTCCCAGCACCAGCGGTTTCTGCGCCGACACGTCCGCCGTCACGGGTTTGCTCAAGGCCTGTCCCGGCTTGATCAGGCTGGTACTGAGTGCAAAATCGAAGGGGATCTTCTCGCCCTTGGCGATCAGGAATTCATCGGCCAGGCGCAGGCCGATGGGGGCGCTGCTGCCACCTGGCAACACGTCGCCACCCTGCAGCTTGCCGCCGATGCTGACGGCCGCGCCGCTGTCGATCACCAGGCGTCCGCCGCCTTTCACGCCATGGCCGCGCAATTCCCCGTCGAGCTTGAGCATGGCGCCCGTCGGCGCTTTCTCCGTCGGCAGATCGACCGCCAGGGTGATGTCGCCGCCGCGCCCGCCCTGCAGGCTGCCATTGCTCATCAGGGCCGCGCCGGACGAGACGTCGATGACGCTGCCGCCCGCCAGCTCAACGCCGCCTGAGCTTTTCAATGTGACCTTGCCGCCATTCACATACGGCAAGCCGGCGACCGCGCCCGGATCGAGTTCCAGGTTGCTCCACAGGCCGCGCGCATCGAGACGCACGCCGGGCGCCACGCGCACGCCGGCCGCTCCCGTGGGACGGTTGTCCGGCACCAGCTTGCCTTCGACCCATACCGCGCCCGCATTCGCCAGGTAGCGCGAGATGATGTCACCGGCGGCGATGCTGCCGCCGCGCGCGCTGACGTTCGCCTTGATGGCCACGTCGGTGGCGTGCAGGGCGACGTCGCCGCCATCGGCCACGCGCACGTCCGCGTTGACGTCGAGCTTGTCGTAGGCGTAGATATTCAGGGCGCCCAGTTCCAGGCCATTGAGCCAGTCCGCATCGAGCTGCAGGGTCTTGCTGCGCGCGGCCGGCAAGGCTTCAGTGAGCAGCTGGCCATCGGCGACGGGCGCCACCTTGCCGATCTCGACTTTTTCCAGCACGGCTTGCGGGCTGTCGCGCAGCTGGCCCGCCTTCGTATCGAAGACGGGCGTCATTTTGCCGACGATCAATTGACCGGCGCGCGCGGCCGACGTCTGCGCCTGCTTGTAGCTATCCATGCCGTCATCGCGCTTGCGCTGCTGGCGCTCGCCCTGGAACACGGACGTGTCGATATCGCCTTCCAGCACGGCCGCGCCCGTGGACACGATCAGGCGGCCCGCGTCGCGGCCCACCGTGTAGCCGTTTTCCAGGCGTTCGCGCGGGCCGATCAAGGCATTCGCGTACGTCTCCGTCGTGTTCGCGCCCCAGCGCGCATGCGTGCTTTCATAGCCGCGGTACAAGCCCGTGTACAGATTGTCGCCGGGTGCAGTGCTGAGCTTGTACATCGCGCCATCGGCGCCCTTCAGCCACGTCTGCTTGACCATGCCCGTCTGCACGTCCAGCGAGCCGCCGGCGATGTTGATGCGCGAACCGGCCTGCGTCACCACTTCGCCGCCGCCAAAGCCGACGGTGCCGCCCTGGGCCGCCCATTCACCGATGCCGTGGCCGCTGGTATTGAGGTAGCCGCTCACTTCCAGCAAGCCGCCGGCCGTGTACCAGCGATCCGTGGCGTAGCCATTCGTGCCGGCCGGCACCAGCACCAGGTCGCGGCGGTCGACCCACACGTCGCTGTTGTTCAGGTATTTCGCGTCGCGGCTGCCCGGTGCGTCGCGCTGTTCGTTGCCCTGCACATTGATCAGCACATTGTTGCTGCTCATGTCGACCTTCACGCCGACGGCGCCGGAGACGTCGATGGCGGCGTCGCGCGCCACGTGGCTGCGGCGGGCCGCGTCGACCAGCACCTGGCCGCCCGTGGCCAGGGTCAGCGAATCGCCTTCGAATTCCACGTTGCCGGCCGAAACGATGCGCACCAGCGACTGGTCGCGCCGGTCCAGCGGCGTGTCCGTGCCCTTGCCCGTATCTTTCAGCAAGGTATCGCGCTGCACGTCAAGGGCGGTGGCGCCGTTGTCGTCGATAAAAATGGCGCTGACGCTGCCGCGTCCCATGGTGACCTTGGCGTCCTCGCCCGCCGCCGACAGGTGGATGGCGCCGCGTCCGTTGACGGAGGTACTCGACAGCAGCATGCCGTCCTGGCGCAGCGTGTTGCCGCTCAGCGTGATGTCGCCGCCGGCCGACTGGATCAAGCCGCGGTTGACGACGGCGCCGGCGCCGCTGCCGGCCGTGCGCAGCATCTCGACTTCATTGCCGCGTGTGCTCGAATACTGGTTCTTGTCCGTGCCCTGGCCCGGGCGCACGACGATGGCGTCGCCGGCGGCCAGGGTGGTCTGGCCATTCGGCGTGGTGATGGCGCCCGCATTGTCGACGCTGCGGCCGGCCAGCAGCACATAGCCGCCGCCTTCCGTCACCGTCTGCGGCTTGCGCGTGTCGATGCGCGCGCCGGCGGCGACGACGACGTCGGCCTCGGCCTTGCCATGCGTAAAGGTATTCTGGCCCAGCAATAAATCATTCGCGAAGGTCGGCACGGCGCCCGCGCCCTGCGCCTTGCCGTACAGGCCGCTCTTGAACTGGCTGTCGCTCATGCCCATGGCGGCCGCCGCCAGGTTGCGCGTATCGACCTGGCTGCTGCCCGTAAACACGATGCCATTGCGGTTGACGATCATCACCGTGCCGTCGGCCTTGATCTGGCCCTGGATCTGGCTGGGGCGCGCCAGCGGATCGTTGACCCGGTTCAAGACGGACCAGTTCGATTTCTGGTCGAACTGCAAGGTGGTGTTCTTGCCGACGTTAAAACTTTCCCAGTTCAAAATCGCCTTGTCGTCCGTCTGCACCACCTTCACGACGGTCTTGCCGTCGGCCTGGGTCTGCACCGGGCCCTGGGCGTTGAGCCAGCCCGCCGTCAGGCTGTTAGTGTCGACCTGCAAGCCGCCCTTGACCAGGCCATCGGACGCACCGCCGGCGGCCAGCGCCGCCTGGCGCGCGGCCGCCTGCACCGCCTGTTCGGCGGCGATGCCGCGCGCGGCCAGCAACAGGTTGTTCAGCGATTGCTGCAGCTTGCCTTCGGCCTTTTGCTGCTGCAGCAAAGGATTGTTCAGCGATGTGGCCGGCTGGCCATTCGGCAAGCGTCCCGTGGCGGCGGCCGTGCCCTGCTGCGCGCCCTTGCCCGCGAACCAGGCGCCGCTGAACGGCTGCTGCGCCTGCGCGCCGCCCGCCTGCAGCAGCATGGCGATGGCCAGCGCCAGCGGTTTCAAGCGCACCGGGCGCCCGTTGTGGCTGCCCGCCATGGCGGAGGAGGATGCGTGTTTCGTGACCGACTTGCTTCGCTGCATGGCGACATTCCCTTTTCATGTTCCGTTGCTGACCGATATCGCGAGGCGGCGCGCGGCACGCACGGTGGCGGGCGGCAGGCACTGATTCGCGGCTTCCAGCAGCATTGACAGGGAACAAGGTCCGGGACTGCAAAAGGTCATGAAAATGTCATAATTGGGTGAGCACCTCGGGGCGCCAAGGCGGGGCTCAGCCGAACAGCACGATGCCGCCCGGCAGCCGCGTCACGCGCGCGCCATACGCGTCCTGGATCAGGGCGATCACGTCGTCGAGGCGGTCGAGCGAAAAGCTCGCTTGCACGCGCGTCAGTTTCAAGGCCTCGCCATTGAGGATCAGCTTGCCGGGACGGTAGCGGTTCACCTCGTCCACCACCTCGGCCAGGGTGCTTTGTTTAAAAACCAGCAGCCGGTGGCGCCACGCGCTGACGTCGCTTTTTGCCACGGCGCGGGCGATGCCGAAATGCTCGGGCCGGTAACGCAGTTGCTGGCCGGCCGCCAGTTCCGCGTCGTTGCCGGCCTGCGCCACGCGCAAGCGGCCCGCCAGGCACGTTACACACACTTCCTGGCCGAATAACCGGATATTGAAGCGCGCGCTGCCGGCCGACACGGTGCCGTCGCCCGCCTGCACGCGCACCCGCGCCGCGCCGCGCAAGCCAGCCTGGAATTCCGCCTCGCCCGCCAGCAGCACCAGCGCCGCGGCGCCATCCTGCAGCGGCGCCGCATCGAGGCGCGTCTGCGTATTCATCTGCACCAGCACGCCGCCGTCGAGCGCCACTTCGCGCTGCTCGCCCGTGCCGGTGGCATAGTCGGCGGCAAGACCGGCCACGGCCGGCCACAGATCCGTGGGCGGACGCAGCACCAGTAAACCCAGCGAGGCGGCCACGGCGCCGCCGAGCCAGGCGCGCCGCGCCACGTTGACAGGCGCCTGCGCCCGCTTGACGGCGCGCGCGGCCGGCGCCATGGCGCCCCACACGGCGCGCGCCTCGGCAAAGGCGTTGGCATGCTTGCGGCTGCGCGCGCACCAGTGGCGAAACACTTGCGCGTCGCGCTCGCTGACCTGGCCCGAGGCCAGGCGCACGACCCACGCCTGCGCTTCCTTCTGGATGACACCCATATCGTCTTCCGCTTGTTCAGTCATGATGTTTAGACGTTTTTCCCGCGCCGGGACCGAAGCGCTGGATGAAATCGCGTCCCATGCGTTCGCAGCAATGTTCGAGGCCGGCGCGCAATTCCTTCTCGACGGTGCGGGCGGAAATGCCGAAACGCTCGGCGATGTCGCGGTGCGGCAACTGGTCGACGCGGGCGGCGATGACGATGGCGCGCCGGCGTTTCGGCAATTCCTGCAAGGCCCGTTCCAATTCTTCCAGTTCGGCGCGCGCGCTGAAGGTGCGCGCCGGGTCGGCCAGCTCATCGGCCATCTCGTACAGATCGTCGATGTCGGGCAGGCTGAGCAGGCGTGCATTGTCGCGGCGTTGATCTTCCGCAATGTTGATGGCGATGCGCATCAAGTAGGCGGACGGGTAGCTGATCGCTTCGGGCGCGTTCATCCGTTCCACCCGCAAATACGTTTCATGCAACGCGTCATTGGCCAGGTCTTCCGAGCCGAGGCGGCGCTGCAGGTGGCGGCGAAACTGTCCGTAGCGTTCCAGGAACAGCTTGCGCAAGGTGGTTTTGAGCAGTTCCGGCATGCTCAGGGCGCCCCGGCCACGAGGTAGGGCGCGCAATCGGCATCGGGATCAGGCCGCGGCGTCAGTAAAATCGTCAGCGGCTGCGGCAAGCCCGCCGGCGGCGCGCCATCGATCAGCAAACTGCGCAGGCGCTGCAGCACGGCGCGGTCGCGCTGTTCCACGCCGCTCGGTTCGAGCACATGCACGGCGCGCACCTTGCCCCGCTCGTCAAGCCACAGCTGGAAGGCCAGCCGGTAGCGGCCGAAGGTCTCCGGATGCAAGCGGCACAGGGCGCGCGTGAGCGAGCGCTGCAGGATGGCTGCATAGCCTTGCAATGCTGCGCTGGCGGGGGTCACTTCGGCCGGCACGGGCGCTGCTGCCACGGGCGCATCGGCCAGCGCCAGCAAGGTAAACGCATTGCTGCCGCTGAAGCGCGCGCCCAGCTGCGTGCCGACCAGCAGGCGCTGCAGCGCTTCGGCCGGCGTATAGTCGCCGCGCACGGGTGCGGCCACTTTACCGGCCGCCAGCTGGCTGCTGACGAGCACGGAATACCCGGTCACTTCGCCAAACGCCACCAGGGCCACATCGAGCGGCTGGGCGGGCAAGTCGAAGCGTAGGAGGGCGTGCGCGCCGGCATCAGCACCGTCCGCGCCCGCAGCCGGCCGCACGAATGTCATCAAGGTCATCAATGTCATCAGCAAGCAGGCGGACAGGGCATTGCCCCTTGCGGCGCGGCGGTGGCTTAGTGTCATTTTCCAGGGGAAGCAACGAAAAATCCTGCTCATGAAGTGTCTTGACTGCAATGTTGTCTGCAGAATGGCAAGATGGTAGCTTCATAAAATGACAACTGCATGACATGGCGCCAGCCCGCATCCCCGCCTGTGTCATCGCCGCGACACATGATCTTGCTATGCTGAACGCTTCATCCACCGCTCCGGGAGCCGTCATGGCACGCCTGTTCTCACTGTTGCTGCTGGCCTGCGCCGCCCTGCCCGTACAGGCGGACGAGCACACCGTCGTCGTGAAGGCCGCCGCGCCGCAGAAGGCTTGCGTGGAAGTGGACATCGATGGCCAGCGCGCGCCGTCGATGTCTTGCCTGAGTGAAAAATTATTGCCAAACAGCAACACCATGAACCGGCCGCCGCCTGCCCTGTCCGGTGCGGAAGCCGTCATGCAGCGCCCGTCGAACCAGCTGGGCCTGTACAACCGCGCCGCCCTCGAACACCGCATGGGCAATGCCTTTGGCAAATCCGTCACGCCGCAGAGGCCGCCAGCTCCCGCGCCCGCCAGCCCGCTGCTGCCGGCCCGCTGACCTTGTTGTCAACGCACAGTCCATTTGCGCTGTCAAGATTGCGCAATCGCGCCGATTGCGTATCATTCCAGGCTTGATCGCTCTGGAAACAACCATGCTGCCCACTATCGAACAACGTCTTGCCCTTGAACTTGCCGCCAAACCGGTGCAGGTTGCCGCCGCCATCGAACTGCTCGACGAAGGCGCCACCGTGCCCTTCATCGCCCGTTACCGCAAGGAAGCGACCGGCGGCCTCGACGATATCCAGCTGCGCCTGCTCGAAGAGCGCTTGCGCTACCTGCGCGAGCTGGAAGAGCGGCGCGCCGCCATCGTGGCCTCGATCACGGAACAGAACAAGATGACGCCCGAGCTGCTGGACGCCGTCATGCACGCGGAAGACAAGACGCGCCTCGAAGATTTGTACTTGCCGTACAAACAGAAGCGCCGCACGAAGGCGCAGATCGCCATCGAAGCGGGCTTGATGCCGCTGGCCGACGGCTTGCTGGACAATCCGGAACTGACGCCGGAAATGGAAGCGGGCAAGTTCCTGCGCGACGCGTTTACCAGTGCCGACGGCAACAATCCGGGCGTGGCGGACACCAAGGCGGCCCTCGACGGCGCGCGCCAGATTCTGATGGAGCGTTTCGCCGAAGACGCGACCCTGCTGCAAACCTTGCGCGAATACGTGCAGGAACACGGCATCGTCGAATCGAAAGTGGTGGAAGGCAAGCAGGACGAAGGCGAAAAATTCGCCGATTACTTCGATTACTCGGAAACCATCTCGACCGTCCCTTCGCACCGCGCGCTGGCGCTGCTGCGCGGCCGCCGCGAGGGTATCCTCGACGTCACCCTGCGTCTGGACACGGAAGCGGAAAAGCCGAAATGGGATGCGCCGCACAACCCGTGCGAAGGCCGCATCGCCGCCCGCTTCGGCATCAAGCAACAAGGCCGCCCGGCCGACAAATGGCTGGCCGACACGGCACGCTGGACCTGGCGCGTGAAAAGCTTCATGCACCTGGAAACGGAACTGATGGGCGCGCTGCGCGAACGCTCGGAACTCGACGCCATCAACGTCTTCGCCACCAATTTGAAAGCGCTGCTGCTGGCAGCGCCGGCCGGCCAGCGCGCCACCATGGGTCTGGACCCTGGCCTGCGCACGGGCGTCAAGGTTGCTGTCGTTGATGCCACCGGTAAAGTCGTCGACACGGCCGTGATCTACCCGCACCAGCCGAAGAACGACTGGGATGGCTCGCTGCATACGCTGGGCCGCCTGGCCGCCAAGCACAATGTGTCGCTCATTTCCATCGGCAACGGCACCGCCTCGCGCGAAACGGACAAACTGGCGCAGGACCTGATCAAGCAGCATCCGGAAGCGAAGATGACGAAGATCGTCGTCTCGGAAGCGGGCGCGTCGGTGTATTCGGCGTCCGAATTCGCCTCGAAAGAATTGCCGGACATGGATGTGTCCCTGCGCGGCGCCGTCTCGATCGCGCGCCGCCTGCAAGACCCGCTGGCCGAACTGGTGAAAATTGACCCGAAATCGATCGGCGTGGGCCAGTACCAGCACGACGTGAGCCAAAGCCAGCTGGCCCGCTCGCTCGATGCCGTGGTGGAAGATTGCGTGAACGCCGTCGGCGTGGACGTGAATACGGCGTCGGCGCCCCTGCTGGCGCGCGTGTCCGGCCTGTCGGCCAGCGTGGCGCAAAGCATCGTCACCTACCGCGACATGAAGGGCGCGTTCACCTCGCGCGCGGCCTTGAAAGCCGTGCCGCGCCTGGGCGATAAAACCTACGAACAGGCAGCCGGCTTTTTGCGCGTGATGGGCGGCGAAAACCCGCTGGACGCCTCGGCCGTCCACCCGGAATCGTACCCGCTTGTGGAAAAGATCCTGGCGGACATCAAGAAGGACATCAAGGCCGTCATCGGCGAAACGGCCTTGCTGAAAACCCTCAGCCCGGCAAAATATGCGGATGAAACATTCGGCGTGCCGACCATTTCCGACATTTTGAAGGAACTGGAAAAGCCGGGCCGTGACCCCCGTCCGGAATTCACCACCGCCACCTTCAAGGAAGGCGTGGAAGAGATCCGCGACTTGCGCCCGGACATGATTTTAGAGGGCGTAGTCACCAACGTGGCCGCCTTTGGTGCCTTCGTCGACATCGGCGTGCACCAGGATGGCCTCGTGCACATTTCGGCCCTGTCGAACACGTTTGTGAAAGACCCGCACACGGTGGTCAAAGCTGGCCAGGTCGTGCGCGTCAAAGTGCTGGAAGTCGATGAAAAGCGCAAGCGCATCGCCCTGACCATGCGTTTGACGGACAGCGCGCCGCAGGCGGGCAGCAAGCCCGAGCAAAAGGGCGACCGCAACGACCGCCGCAGCATGGCGCAGCACCAGTCGCAGTCGCGCAACGCGCCCGAGCCGGCCGGCAGCATGGCCGCCGCGTTCGCCAAGCTGCGCGGCTAAGTCCATGGCCGCCAGGCATGATCTGATCATCCTGGCGGTGGACGCTGCCAGCCTGGATGCGCAGCTGCTGCTCGATGCATTGTCGGAGGCATTGCTGCGCATCAATGGCGACAGCGGCCGTTCTTCCTTCGATGTCGAGGCGGCAACGCCGCGCGGCGGCTTTTACCTGGCCCGCGATGCGGCTGGAGAATTGCTCGGCTGCGCCGCTCTGCGGCCGCTGGGCGAGGCGGACAGCCCCATAGGCGAACTCAAGCGCATGTATGCGCGCCCCGGCTCCTGCGGCGTGGGCGCGGCCCTGCTGGCCCATGTGGAGGCACAGGCGCGCCGGAATGGCTACCAGGCCTTGCACCTGTCCACCCGCGTGATAAATACCCGCGCCGTGGCGTTTTATGCCAAACACGGCTATGCACCCGTCATTGCCTGGGGCAAATACGTGGGTGCGGCACAATCGGTGTGCCTGGGCAAGACCTTATAAGCGTCAACGTGGCTGACTTGCCCGATTTATGACTTGAGCGCATACCCGTGCCGGCGTTTTCTTATAAAATGACGGCATCTATTTATTTACCCCATCAGAGGCAGCTATGAGCGACGTACAAACCTGGATCAAAGAAACCGTGACGAGCACGCCAGTCGTGCTGTTCATGAAGGGCACGGCCCAATTCCCGCAGTGCGGCTTTTCCGGCCGCGCCATCCAGATCCTGAAAGCGTGCGGCGTGGAAAACATCGCTACCGTCAACGTGCTGGATGACCCGGAAGTGCGCCAGGGCATCAAGGATTACTCGAACTGGCCAACCATTCCGCAGCTGTATGTCAAAGGCGAGTTCATCGGTGGTTCCGATATCATGAATGAAATGTTTGAATCGGGCGAGCTGAAGTCCCTGCTGGATGCCTGATAGCCAAACGCAGCGGCCGCGCCGTATCGTCGTGGCCATCACGGGCGCCACGGGCGCCGTGTATGGCTTGCGGCTGCTGCAATTACTCGGCGCCATCCCCGGCGTCGAGACGCATCTGGTCTTGTCGGATGCGGCCGTACTGACCCTGCACCAGGAAACGGGCGTGGGGCGCAAGGACATCGAAGCGCAGGCGCACGTGGTGCACAAGCTGCGCGATATCGGCGCCTCTATCGCCAGCGGCTCGTTTCAATCGGACGGCATGGTCATCGCACCGTGCTCGATGAAGACACTCGCGGCCGTGGCCCATGGCTTGTCGGATAATTTGATCACGCGGGCAGCCGACGTGGTGCTCAAGGAGCGCCGCCGCCTGATCCTGATGGTGCGCGAAACGCCGTTCAACCTGGCGCACCTGCGCAATATGACGGCCGTGACCGAAATGGGCGGCATCATCTTCCCGCCCTTGCCAAGCTTTTATCACCACCCGCACAGCATCGCGGAAATGGTCGACCATACGGTGGCGCGCGTCATCGACCTGCTCGGCATTGAGCATGCCCTGGCGCCGCGGTGGAATGGTCTTAAGTCCACTGGCGACACCCCTATCCTCTAGTTGGCGTCACGATCTAGCTCTGGCGTCACGATGCCTGACAAAAGCGTAGCGAGCGTCAGTGATTTGTGGCCGAGAAGCGCAACCGTGCTGAAGCACGGTGAGCATCGCCGGCCGCAAAGCGCGACGCGCAGTAGCTTTGGTCAGGCATCCACCACTCAGCGTTTTTCGAACTGCGTGGCACTTGCCTGCTTCAAATCCCTGGCTTCTTCAACCATCCTGCGGTGGGCGATCCGTTTGCGCATCACTTCCGCATGTTGCGCGGCAGTCATGGGGGGCACGGTCATCAAGTCCTTCAGCTGCGCGGTATTGCTGTAGTTACTTTTCATAAGACGGCTCAAATGCTCGGCTCCGTAGTGGATGAACTGGCTGCTTCTGATGTGATTATGCGCTGGTATTGGCCGCTGCGCCGCTGCGTGCGGGATTATTGTCAAATAATTCCGCTGCAGCGCAACATGCGAGGTCTTATTGTGCGGCAAAATCATGTCTCCAGTATGACCTTGCGCAAATAAAAGGACAGGGGGAGCACCGCCCACGAAAGGCGGACGGTGCCGGCCGGGGAGGGCCTGAATGCTTACTTTTGGTAGTTGACTCTTACCAGCATGCGAATAAATTCTCGCGCGATTTGACGATGATGTTCATCTAATCTTTGCAAATCGGCAATTAATTTCACATCGGCGGACTCAAAACGCGACAAAGCGCTGCCCGCTTCGCCATTCGGCGTGGCGCTTTCCGGGCCGCCAAAGCGCAACCATTCCGCCGGAACGCCCAACCATTGAGCAATCATGCGCAATTTCTCTTGCGTCGGAATTGCTTCACCTACTAACCATTTCCTAGCTGCATGCACGGTAATCGGGCGCCCGTCGAAACGGATATTGAATTCCCGGGCCAGTCTGGTCGGGCTGTCTGGAGAATAATGGGCGTTTTTGAGAGCCAACTGAAGTCGCTGGCTGAAGCTTTCGCGTTCGTTAGAAGAATTCATAGGTGTACTATTTCATGTTGTAACATGAAAGTCAGTTTCTTGAATGACCATACAGATTGTTACATTTGAAAAGAGTATCAATTAACAATTAACACTCCGGCCGGCCTTTTCAGGTCAAAAAGTGGGCCGAATTTTCTCTTGCGATTCTGCGTGGCTTCGGGTCAAATTCGCGGTTAGCCTTGATTTTCGCACTGCAGCACGATTCAAAGCCTCGGTTTGGCATTACAACGTACGGTATCGGATAATGCCCTGCTCTACCGATACACGCAATGCCCATGCCATACAATTTCTTGTAGACAAAGTTTTCAGAAGGGCCATTTTGTTTCCAACATGGAAACGATCTGAACAGCGTGCTTATCGCGAGACATTGTTTTTTGATCGTGCCCACTGGAAAGAGACTGCGTCCAAAAATTTTACTGCCATCGCAGCGAAAAGAATGTCGCCGTTATGCCAGGAAAGCTCTTTTTGGTGTCATCTTGGCCACCAACTCTCGATCTTAAGCGCGTTTGCGCAAGAAGAATCAATTTATTTTCAGTAATTGTTGTCTGATTCGCCAAATTCCCGCGTTCACGCCTTCTCTTTTCTTTGTTGCAGCACGGGCAGGGCACGCTACAATAGTATTGACGTTGACGTAAACGGCACTTTGCCACCCATTGCCTCACAGTATCCATCCAGCTATCGACCGCCCATGCAACCGACACCGCCCGCACCCATGACGACCTATACGATTACCGAACTGGCGCGGGAATTCGACATCACGGCGCGCGCCATCCGCTTCTATGAAGACCAGGGCTTGCTCAGCCCGAAACGCGAAGGCGCCGGCGGGCGCAGCCGCGTCTACACGCCGCGCGACCGCACCCGCCTGAAGCTGACCCTGCGCGGCAAGCGCCTGGGCCTGGCGTTGTCGGAGATCAAGAGCCTGGTCGACATGTACGAGTCGCCGAAGGACACGCGCGCGCAGATGGACCGCTTCCTGGGCGTGCTGGCGCAGCACCGGCAAACGCTGGAGCAGCAGCGCATCGATATCGAAATGGCGCTGGCGGAAATCAGCGCGCATGAAGACGCTTGCGCGCGCATGCTGGCGGACTTGAACCTTGATAAGGCGCAAACCAACTAAAGGCGCGGGCAGCAGACCGCTGCCGCGCATCGGTTGACGTTTACGTAAACGTCACAACTGAGTATCATAGCTTCACTGACCCGGCATCCATGACCGCCACCAATATAACGAAGATAACGACGACGAGGACGACATGCTCCATCTCCCAGGCTTGACCTTTGACCACGGCGACGACATCGCCTCGCTGCGTGAAGCGATCCAACAATTCGCCGCCGCCGAAATCGCGCCGCGCGCGGCCGACATCGACCGCACGGACCAGTTCCCCATGGACCTGTGGCGCAAGATGGGCGACATGGGTTTACTCGGCATTACCGTCAGCGAAGAGTACGGCGGCGCCGGCATGGGTTACCTGGCGCACATCATTGCCATGGAAGAAATCTCGCGCGCCTCGGCGTCCGTCGGCTTGTCCTACGGCGCCCACTCGAACCTGTGCGTGAACCAGATCAAGCGCAACGGCACGGCCGAACAAAAAGCCAAGTATTTGCCAAAGCTCATCACGGGCGAGCACATCGGCGCGCTGGCCATGTCGGAACCGAACGCGGGCTCGGACGTCGTCAGCATGAAGCTGCGCGCCGACTTCAAGGGCGACCGCTGGGTCTTGAACGGCACCAAGATGTGGATCACCAACGGCCCCGACGCGGACGTGCTGGTGGTGTACGCGAAAAACGACCTGGAAGCGGGTCCGCGCGGCATGACGGCGTTCCTGATCGAAAAGAATTTCAAGGGTTTCTCCATCGCGCAAAAGCTCGACAAGCTGGGCATGCGCGGCTCGCACACGGGCGAACTGGTGTTCCAGGATTGCGAAGTGCCGGCCGAAAACGTGCTGGGCGGCCTGGGCAAGGGCGTCAACGTGCTGATGTCGGGCCTCGATTTCGAGCGCACCGTGCTGTCCGGCGGCCCGCTGGGCATCATGCAGGCTTGCATGGACCTGGTCGTGCCCTACGTGCATGACCGCAAGCAATTCGGCCAGGCCATCGGCGAATTCCAGTTGATGCAGGGCAAGCTGGCCGATATGTATTCGACCATGATGGCCTGCAAGGCCTATGTCTACGCCGTGGGCCAGGCCTGCGACCGCGCCACCACGCCGGAAGCCGTGCGCCAGTTGCGCAAGGATGCGGCCGGCGCCATTCTGTATAGTGCAGAGAAAGCGACCTGGATGGCGGGTGAAGCGATCCAGGCCCTGGGCGGCAACGGCTACATCAACGAGTATCCGGCCGGGCGCCTGTGGCGCGATGCCAAGCTGTATGAAATCGGCGCCGGGACCAGCGAAATCCGCCGCATGCTGATAGGCCGCGAACTGTTTGCGGAAACCAAGTAAGCACGGGCGCGCGACGATCGACTGGGTGATGAGCCATTCATGCGAGCACAACTATGACGCACATTGCCTTCCCCAAATTGCTCTCTTCCCAGATTGCATTCGATATCGCGCGCACCATCCGCGACGGCTTCGACAAGCATTATCGTTTGTTCCGCGCAACCAGCCAGCAAGCCAAGCAGTATTTCGAGCAAGGCGCCTGGAGCGCGGCGCAGACGGCAGCCCGCGAACGCATCGACTTTTATGACAAGCGCGTGCAGGAATGCGTGCAGATGCTCGAAGATGAGTACGAAGAGTCGGAGTTGAGCGACGAAGTGTGGCGCGAACTGAAGCTGCACTACATCGGCATGCTGACGGAACACAAGCAGCCGGAACTGGCGGAAACCTTCTTCAATTCCGTCTGCTGCAACATCCTGCACCGCACGTATTTCAATAACGACTATATTTTCGTGCGCCCCGTCGTGTCCACGGAATACATCGAAACGCAGGATCCAATCCCCACCTACCGCGTGTATTACCCGGGCAAGGATGGCTTGCGCCATACCCTGCAAGGCATGGTGACGGACTTCCAGCTGGACTGCGCCTTTGCCAACCTCGAGCGTGACGTGGCCCAGGTGGAAGCGCGGCTGCAGCAGCTGTTCGGCGGCGAGCGGATCGAACCGAACCACCAGATCCAGGTCCTGACCAGCTTGTTTTACCGCAACAAGGGCGCCTATCTGGTCGGCAAGGGCATCAACGGCAACCGCGAATATCCGTTCGTCGTGCCCATCCTGCACAACCGGCACGGCAAGCTGGTGCTCGACACGGTGCTGTTCGAGCAACAGCAAATCGCCGTGCTGTTTTCATTTACGCGCGCCTATTTCCTGGTCGATATGGAAGTGCCGTCGGCCTATGTGCAATTCCTGCGCAGCTTGCTGCCGCGCAAACCGCGCAGCGAAATCTATACGATCCTGGGCTTGCAGAAGCAGGGCAAGACCTTGTTTTACCGCGACTACCTGCAGCATTTAAAACACTCATCGGACCACTTCGAAAGCGCGCCCGGCATCCGCGGCCTCGTGATGCTGGTGTTTGCCCTGCCCTCGTTTCCGTATGTCTTCAAGGTCATCAAGGATTTTTTCCCGCCGCCCAAGGAAACCACGCGCGCGCAAGTCCAGCAAAAGTATTTGCTGGTGAAACACCACGACCGGGTGGGCCGCATGGCCGACACGCTCGAGTATTCCAACGTGGCCTTTCCCCGCGCCCGTTTTGCAGAAGAACTGCTGGCCGAGCTGAAACAGTTCGCCCCCTCGCTGATCGAAGAAGACCACGAGCAGATCATCATCCGCCACCTGTACATCGAGCGGCGCATGGTGCCGCTGAACATGTGGCTGAGCAATGCCGAGAAGGAAGGCCGCGCTGACCTGGTCGAACACGCCATCGTCGAGTACGGCAATGCCATCAAGGAACTGGTGGCGGCCAATATTTTCCCCGGCGACATGCTGTATAAAAACTTTGGCGTGACCCGTCATCAGCGCGTCGTTTTTTACGATTACGATGAAATCGAGTACATCACCGATTGCCAGTTCCGCGTCATTCCCGAGGCGCGCACGGAGGAGGAGGAAATGTCGGCCGAACCGTGGTATCCCATCGGCAAGCACGATGTGTTTCCCGAACAATTCGGCACCTTCCTGCTGGGCAATCCCCGCATCCGCAAGTATTTCATGCAGCACCATGCCGACCTGCTGACGGCGCAATATTGGCAGGCGCGCAAGCAGCGCATCGAAGACGGCCATATCGAGGACGTCTTCCCGTATCCGCAGCACCTGCGTTTTTGTATGCAGTCACCATCCCCACCTTTAACCGGAGATCCAACATGAATGATCCAGTCGTAATCGTCGGTGCCGCACGCACCCCCATGGGCGCCTTCCAGGGCGACTTTGCCAACGTCACCGCCAGCGACCTGGGCGCCGTGGCCATCCGCGCCGCCGTCGAACGGGCCGGCGTGGCGCCGGATGCCGTGGAACACGTGTATTTCGGCAATTGCCTGATGGCTGGCCAAGGCCAGGCGCCCGCGCGCCAGGCCTTGCGCAAGGCGGGCTTGCCCGATTCCACGGGCGCCGTGACCCTGTCGAAAATGTGCGGCTCGGCCATGCAGACGACCATGTTCGCGCATGACACCTTGCTCGCCGGCAGCGCCGACGTGGTGGTGGCGGGCGGCATGGAATCGATGACCAACGCTCCCTACCTGGTGCCGAAGGCGCGCGGCGGCTACCGCATCGGCCACGGCATGATCTATGACCACATGATGATGGATGGCCTGGAAGACGCCTACAGCCGCGATGAAAAGGGCAATGCCCGCTCGATGGGCACGTTTGCCGAAGAGTGCGCCAGCCAATACGCCTTCACGCGCGAAGCGCAGGATGCGTTCGCCATCGAATCCGTGAAACGCGCGCAAGCGGCCACCAAGGATGGCAGTTTTGAGTGGGAAATCGCGCCAGTCACCGTTTCCGGCCGCGGCGGCGACACCGTGGTCAGCATCGATGAAGGCCCGCAAAAAGCCCGCCTGGAAAAAATCCCGACCTTGAAGGCGGCGTTCAAGAAGGATGGCACCATCACGGCCGCCTCGTCCTCGTCGATCAACGATGGCGCGGCAGCCCTGGTGCTGATGCGCGAGTCGACGGCGAAAAAACTCGGCTGCACCGTCATCGCGAAAATCCATGGCCACGCCACGCATGCGCAGGCGCCAAACGAATTCACCACAGCCCCCATCGGCGCGGTGAAAAAGCTGTACGCCAAGACGGGCTGGAACAGCAGCAATGTGGACTTGTTCGAGATCAATGAAGCGTTCGCGGCCGTGCCGATGGCCGCCATGCACGACCTCGACATTCCGCACAGCAAGATCAACATCCACGGCGGCGCGTGCGCGCTGGGCCACCCGATCGGCGCCTCGGGCGCGCGCATCATCGTCACCCTGCTGGGCGCCTTGAAAAAAACCGGCGGCAAGCGCGGCGTGGCAGCGTTGTGCATCGGCGGCGGCGAAGCGACGGCGATGGCGATCGAACTGGTATAAGCTCTTCCTGAGCACGGGCGCGCACCGCGGTTTACGGTGTGCGCTTTCATTTTATTTTCAGGGAGAATAAATATGCCTACCGCATTGATCATCGGCGCCTCGCGCGGCATCGGCCACGAAATCGTCCGTCAATACCGCCACGATGGCTGGCGGGTGATCGCCACGGCGCGCACGCAAGACGCTTGCGACGCCCTCGCGCAACTGGGCGCGGAAGCGCACCAGCTCGACGTGACGGATGTGGAAGGCTGTGCCGGCCTGGGCTGGAAGCTCGACGATGAAAAACTCGACGTGGCCATCCTCAACGCGGGCGTGTACGGCCCCCGTCACGACGGTACCCCCACGCAAGAAGATTTCGATGCCGTCATGCACACGAACGTGCTGGCGGCCATGCGGCTGCTGCCGCTCCTGGCGCCGCTGGTCGGCAATGCCAAAGGGAAACTGGCCGTACTGTCCTCGCACATGGGCTCCTTGAGCGAGCGGGGCAATCCCAGCGGTTCGCTGTACCGCGCCAGCAAGGCGGCCTTGAATTCCGTGCTGATCGACACGTCCCTCGTGCATGGCCCGCAAGGCGTCAGCTGCGTGGCCTTCCACCCGGGCTGGGTGCGCACGGACATGGGCGGCGCCGGTGCCGATATTTCATCCGAGCAAAGCGCTGCCGGCATCCGCGCCACCCTGGCCAGCCTGCCGGCCACGGACAAGGCCGTGTTCCGCAACTACGATGGCAAGCCCATCGCTTGGTAATTCCTGCCTCCACTATAAAAATACGAGACGACGTCCCATGATACTCAATGAAGAACAAACGATGATCCAGGAAGCGCTGCGCAGTTTTTCGCGCGAGCGCCTGGCGCCCAACGCGGCCCGCTGGGACAAGGAACATCATTTCCCGAAAGAAGAATTGCAGGAACTGGCCGCGCTGGGTGCCTTTGGCGTGGCCGTGCCGGAAGCGCTCGGTGGCGCCGGCCTCGACTACGTGTCGCTGGCCCTGGTGCTGGAAGAAATTGCCGCCGGTGATGGCGGCACCTCGACCATCATTTCCGTGAATAATTGCCCCGTGTGCAGCATCGCCATGATGTACGCCAACGACGCGCAAAAGGAACAATGGCTGCGCCCGCTGGCGCAAGGCGCCATGCTCGGTGCGTTTTGCCTGACTGAACCGCACACGGGCAGCGACGCCTCGGCCCTGCGCACGACGGCCACCCGCGACGGCAATGAATACGTGCTCAACGGCACGAAGCAGTTCATTACCAGCGGCAAGTATGCGGACGTGGCCATCGTCATGGCCGTTACCGACAAGGCGGCTGGCAAGCGCGGCATCAGCGCCTTCTGGGTACCGACGAACACGCCGGGCTACATTGTGGCGGGACTGGAACAGAAGATGGGCCAGCATTCGTCGGACACGGCGCAAATCCTGTTCGACAATTGCCGCATCCCGGCGGAAAATCTGATCGGTGAAGAAGGACAAGGCTACAAGATCGCCCTGTCCGGCCTGGAAGGAGGACGCATCGGCATCGCTTCGCAAGCCGTGGGCATGGCGCGCGCCGCGTATGAAGCAGCCCTGCAGTACGCACGCGAGCGCGAAAGTTTCGGCAAACCCATCTATGAACACCAGGCCGTGCAATTCCGCCTGGCCGACATGGCCACGCAAATCGAAGCGGCGCGCCAGCTGATCCGCCACGCGGCATCGATGAAGGATGCGGGCTTGCCCTGCCTGAAGGAAGCGGCCATGGCCAAGCTGTTTGCGTCAGAAATGGCGGAAAAAGTGTGCTCGGCCGCCATCCAGGTGCACGGCGGCTATGGTTATGTGTCCGACTTCCCCGTCGAGCGCATCTACCGCGACGTGCGCGTGTGCCAGATTTATGAGGGAACCAGCGATATTCAGAAAATTCTTATCGCCAGAGCCTTGTAAAAATATCTAGAAGTAGCGGTCTCAGCGCTTTTAGAAACCGTAGCGAGCAAGCTCGATATCGGATTGAGTAACGCAGCCGTACTTCGGTACGGCGAGTAACGCCAATTCGATAGCGGGCTGCGCAGTAGGTTTATAAACGCGCCCACCAGACGAAAAAAAAGCCCGCTAGCGCGGGCTTCGTTCCAATGTATTACCAATGCTTTAATCGTGTCATGGACGCCAGTGCTATCTGCAAAGTGCCTCCTGATTTTCGGACTCCCATGCTATCTGCATGGTGACTCCAAGTGTAAAATCGACCATCGTATCCGGAATTACAAAATCCATTTCTTCGCACTGTCACGCCATCGACATTACACCTGTCGGTCGCCGCGCTGAAACTGGATGGTGAGATGATTTGCTGCCAAATCTCAATCACTGAACGGAGTATAGCACAGCATTTTGTGCGGTGCAATAAATATTTAAAATCAAGTCCTTAGCGCCAGCGGCTTGTCCTCTTGCCCGCCACGGGCCACTCTTTCGTATTCGGAAATCACTTGCGCGCCCAGCAGCAGCAGGGTGGCGCCGATTTCCAGGCTGAACATCACGACGATGGCCGTCGTCATCGAGCCATACACAACATTGACCTGCGACAAGGTGGAAAAATACCAGACCAGCACGTGACGGGCGATTTCCCACAGCAGGGCCGCCGTCACGCCGCCGATCAGCGCATGCGTGATCGATAATCTTCCCACCGGCATGACCAGGTAGATCGAACTGAGCACGAGAATTTCGCCCGCCAGCCCCAGCAGATACAGCAGCACGCCGGACACGCCTTCCAGGCCCCAGTCGTGGCGCAGGAAACGCACGCTTTCCTCGCCCATCACCTGCAAGCCGCCCGCCACCAGGGTAATCAGCAAGATGCCCACGCCCAGGCACAGGATGTAGCAATACGGCAGCACGGCGGAAATGAGGAAATGGCGGCGGCGGATGGCCACGCGGTGGATAAAGATCACGCTCATGGCGTTTTCCAGCACGGTAAACGCCAAGGAGCTGAAGAACAGCATGGTCAGCAGTAGCAGCCAGCCGATCACGCCCCGGTTGTCGAGAAAATGTGCGATCTCGCCCACGATGGCTTTCGATTGCCCCGGCACCAGCCATTCCAGGTAATGGCCTATGGTTTGCAGCAATTCGTCCTGCGCGATCACGTGCGACAGGGCCACCACCACCAGCATCAGCAGGGGCACGATGGACAGCAGCGAGTAATACGCGACGGCGCCCGCCAGCAGCAATCCCTGGTTGGCGCGAAAGCCCTTCAGCACCTGCAGCACGAAGGCCAGCGGATGGCTGAGGATGTAGGTACTGGCGTGGCGGTTGATCATGTCGGGTGCGGTGAAAAGGCGACGCGGCCTCGTGCCACGCCTGCAATCACACTAGCATACTGACAATCACCCCGCTGCACCGTACGCTAGCAGACGCCTGGCTCCAATAAGGTCAAGGTTTGCCGGTCCGCGTCCAGGGTGGCGAGGATGCCCATCGGTAGCGTGAACTGGTGGCGGATGTGGCCAAACGAATAGCCGCTGACGGCCGGCACCTTCAATGGCTGCAAATGCTGGTCCAGGGTGTCGTTCAGGGTCAACGACGTGTCGCCGTCGGCCGCCTCGCAATGCTCGAAGATGCCCAGCATCAGGGCCGCCGCCTTGTTGAACCCCACGGACAGGTCGAGCTGGCACAACATCCTGTCGATGCGGTACGGCACTTCATTGATTTCTTCGAGGAACAAAATATGCTGGCGGAAATCGGCCGCATACGGCGTGCCGGCCAGCGCGCTGACCATGCACAGATTTCCGCCCGTCAAGCGCCCCGTCGCCTGGCCGCCGTGCACGGTGCGGATGGCGAAGTTCGGCTGCGTCTGCGCACGGCGGTGGTTGTCCTGCGCCATCGGGATCGTGTACTGCTCTTGCGGCGTCATCAGCACGTTTTGCAGCTGCGTCACCGTGTACTCGGAAAACGTCGATGAAGCCACGGGGCCGTGGAAGGTCACCAGGCCCGTCTGGCTGGCGATGGCCAGGTGCAAGGCCGTGATGTCGGAATAGCCGATCAGCACTTTCGGGTTGCGCTGAATCAAGGCGTAATCGAGCAGCGCCAGCAGCGAAATGCAGCCGGAGCCGCCGCGAATGGCCCACACCGCCTTGACTTCCGGGTCGCGGAACGCCGCGTGCAGGTCGTCCAGGCGCTGCTGCACCGTGCCCGCATAGTTGCCGTGCACGGCGCGAATATTCGCGCCCAGGCTGGCGCGCAATCCCAGCGCTTCGATATTGCGCTGGGCCCTGGCGATGGCGTCTTCATCCGTAAAGCCGCCCGGTGCGATGATGGCGACCAGGTCACCCGGCTGCAGGCGCGCCGGCTTGATCAATGCGTGTGGCTGTTGCATGCGTTTGCCCTTCCCTTGCGCGGCCGCCGCCCAGGCCGGTGTGCCTGCCGCCCCGAGGGTGGCGGCCAGCAAGCCGCCGAAGTGGCGCCGGCTGAGATTGGTCTGACTGGACATGCGGCCCTTTCCTGAAATAAAAACGGCGACGCCAGGCGCCGCCGCACGAGAGTAGCATGCCGGCAAGCTTGCCGCCGGCATGGCCGCCTTACATGAACTTGTACTTCAGCTGGAAGGTGAAGGCGCGGCCACGCGCGTCGGCCACGCGCGGATCCCAGCCGGCGCCCACCACTTCATCCACGTTGTGCGCGGTGAATGGTGGATCGCGGTCGAACAGGTTCTGGATGCCCAGGGTCAAGGTGGTATTCTTGAAGCCCGTGTACGTGCCCGACAAGTTATACGTGGTGTAGCTGGACACATCGGCCTTGAAGCCCGGCGGCGGCGTGCCCTTGCCGTCATTCGGTACCTGGTCCTTGTAGCCGGAAGCAAAACTCTGGACCAGCAAGCCGCTCCAGTCGCCGCGCGACACGCTGAAGCTGGCGTTGTGTTTCCAGCGCAGGTACAAATCACGCGTGTAGAAATTGCCGACCAGCTCCTTGTATTCTTGCCCCTTGTATTCGGCAAATTTAAAACTGTCCATGTACGTGCCGTCCAGGGTGGCCGTCCATTTCGCGTCCTTGACCTTGCCTTCGCCGCGCAAGCTGACGTCCAGGCCGCGCACGCGGCTGCCGCCCGCATTGAACCAGCCCGCCTGTACGTAATCGATGGTGCCATCGGCCTTGCGGAAAATGTACTGGTTCAGCGCCTGGTAATTGGCCAGCACGACTTGCGGCGTGCGTTTCAGGAGCTGGTCCTGGGTATTGATGGCCCAGTAATCGAACGAGGCGGAATACCCCTTCACCGGTTCGATGACGATGCCGACGCTGCCCTGCTTCGACGTCTCCGGCTTCAGGTTCAGGTTGCCACCCGTCGTGTAGCTGAGACGATCGATGCTGCAATATTCCTTCACGCCAGGATTTTTGGCGCAGCCTTCCTGATCTTTCACGCCATTCGGCAATTCCTGCGTCAATACACCTGAATAGAGCTGGTCGAAACTCGGTGCCAGGAATCCCTTGCTGGCCGAGGCGCGGAACAGGATGAAGTCGGCCGGCTGGTAACGCAAGGCAATCTTCGGATTCGTGGTGGCGCCCACCTGGCTGTAATCATCACGGCGCACGGCCAGCTGCATTTCCAGGTCTTTCATGACGGGTACCAGCAACTCGGCATACACGGCCTTGACGTTGCGGCTGACATCCTTCAATGCGGCATTTCCTGGCGCCAACAGAATCAGGTTGGCATCGACATCCTGTCCGAAACTGTAGCCTTCACGGCGCAAATCAAAACCGGCGGCCATCGCCACGGCGCCAGCCGGCAGCTGGAACAGCTCACCGGAAACGGCGCCATCGATCTGGGTCAGGGTCGTCTTGCCATGCTGGAAGGCGCCACGGAACTTGGTCGACTCGATCAATTGCCTGGCCGCTTCCGTCTGGCTCTGGCCCGCGCCCACCCACGGATTGATGATGCCTGTCCCCAGTGCCGCGTACAACTTGTCCGTGTAGGAATAGCCATCCGTCAGCTTGGTCTTGGTGGTGCTTTGCGCGTAGGAAATACCGGTCTTGTAATCCCACTTGCCGAAGTTGCCTTCAAAACCCAGCAGCACGCGGGCATTGTCGGTCGTGTTTTCCTGCGTGCGGTTGCCCACGTCATTGGCGCGCCATTTGTAGGCAATCGGCTTGGTATTGTCGAACGTGGGAATATAGGCCGACAAATCCTGGTAATACGCGCCACCCACCGGATACACGGCCTTGTTGGCGATGCTGGTCTGCACCTGCATCGGCGTCAAAATCGCCGTGGCCTTGGTCCGCGAACCGAGCGCTTCGACAAACATGCGGTGGTCGGGTGCCAGCTTGAACGTGCCGCGCGACAGGAAATTGGCCCGTTCAACAGGGAATTGCAGCACATAGTCGGCACCATAGTCGTAGGCGCAGGAATACTTGGTGCGCAACGGCGACGTCACGTCTTTCCACAGTGCCGTCTGGTATTGCGACATGCCGGCGACGCTGTCGCACTTGCCCTGGAAGCTCAGGGGATTGGCTTGCAGGTATTGATTCGCATCGCCAGGCAGCTGGAACGCGGTGCCCAATGCCGTGCCGGCCCCCGCCATCTGGTTGGCAAACGGCGTGCCCGTGGTGTCAGGCGACAGGCCACGGCCCGGCTGGTAGCCATTGACGAAGGAGCGGTCGCTGCCGTTCAGACGCTGCGCCTTGTCGACGGTCAGGCTGGCCATGAGGTTGTAGCCGTCCTCTTCCAGCGAGCCCGTGCCAGCCAGGATGGAAGCGCGGCGCGTGGCGCCGCCGCCTGCCTGCGTGTCGTTAGTGGAAACGGACGCTTCCACGCCGCTGTAATTGGTTTTCAGAATGAAATTGATCACGCCGCCGATGGCGTCCGTGCCGTAGATGGCCGACGCGCCATCCTTGAGGATTTCCACGCGTGAAATGGCACCGAGCGGAATGGAATTCAAGTCGACGGCACGGCCACTGGCGCCATGCGTGGCCACGCGGCGGCCGTTCAGCAGCACCAAGGTCGCGCCCGGTCCCAGGCCGCGCAGCGAGGCGAACGAGGCGCCGCCAGCCAGGCGGTCCGCATCGGCGCCAAACACATTATTGCCCGAAGTCATGTTCTCGGCACCCGTGCCATTCGCCGACAGGGTACGCACCAGTTGCTCGGCCGTCGTGATGCCCTGCTTTTCCATCTGCTCAAAGCTGATGACTTGCACCGGCAGCGCGCCTTCCTTGGCCACACGTTTGATGCTGCTGCCCGTGACTTCGACCCGTTGCATTGCTGGTGCCGCTTCCTGTGCCATCACCGGCCCCACCACCCCCATCAATGCCACCAATTGCGCTAGCTTCTTCAATTTCACGGGTCTCTCCTTTATTTGGGCAATCGAAACTTGAGTTCTCAAGTCAGGCTGTTAGATATGTCGCAACGTCTGTCTCGCAGTACATTTTTTTATGACATTTGCGCATGACTTTATTTGTTTTCATTTTCAGAGTAGCGCGATGCATCCGGGACCAGCCAATGAAAAATGCTTTCCTAACCATAACTTTTTGGAATGAATGCCCTTTTCAGTGACATGGTCACTTGCCTGCGGGGCTACCCTTGCGCATATCGACGTCCAGATAGCGCCAGGACGTGAATTCCACAGGGTGGCGCCTGTAGTTTTTTAGCCACGGTTGCTGCAGGTCGGCAGAGATGGGATGCGTCAGCAGCACCCACGGCGTGTAGGCGTGGATCAGCTGAAACAGGTCGAAGTACAGACTGCGGCGGCGCGGCGTATCGGATAGCAGGCGCGCCTCCTCATAGCGTTTATTGTAATCGGGCAAATTGAAGCGGGCATAGTTGGCGCGGCCAACGTTGCCACCGTACAACAATTGCATAAAGTTATCGCCATCGGGGAAGTCGGCGATCCAGTTGGTCTCGAACATCTGCACCTTGCCCAGGCGCGAGGCCTTGATGATTTCCGTCTTCTTGTCGCTTTTAAATTCCACGCGCACGCCGATGGCGTTCAGGTTGCGGCGCCACAGTTCGTCGCGCAAGCGGCCCACCGTGCTCGGCTCCGTGTGCATGGTCAAAATCAAGGGCGTGCCATCGGGCTGCGTGCGGAAACCATCTTGACCCGCCTTGTAGCCGAAGCGCTCCAGCAAGGCGCGCGCCAGCACGGGATCGTAGCCGACGGGACTGCGGTAGTTCTTGTCGTAACCGAGCACATTCGGCGGCAGCGGCGACTGGGCCGGCAAGGCCAGTCCCTTTTTTAATAACGCGATGTCTTCGCGGCTGTTGTAGCTGAGGGCGATGGCGCGCCGCAGGGCCAGCTTGTCCTTGCCAGTGCCGCCCAGCACGGGGTCGTCCATATTCATCCACATGTAATACGTCTGCAGCACAGGGAAGCGCGTCAGCTGCATGCCCTTGGCGGCCAGCGCCGGTTTCAGGGCGCCGTTTTCCAGCACCATGTCCGTCATCGATTCGGGCACTTGTTCCAGGTAATCGAATTCGCCTTTCAGGAAACCCAGCATGCGCGATTGATATTCCTCAACGATGCGCACCTCGATGCGCCCGACCAGGGGCAGACGCTGGCCTTCCAGGGCGGTGGCGATGGCGCGCGCGTCCGGAGGCAAGGCGGCCAGCGCCTTGGTTTCCGTATGGAACACGGTGGGACGGAAAGTCGGATTGGCTTGCAGCACGATCTTGTCGCTGCGCTTCCATTCCTTGACCAGGAATGGCCCCGTGCCCACGGGGTGGTTGCCGATCTGCCCTGCCGCCGGGTACGCTTCGGCCACTTCGCGCGCCACCACCGCTGTCGCCGGCATGGCCAGGTAAAACAGGAAGTTCGGATCGACGCCGTTCAAGCGGATGCGCAGGGTGTATTTGTCCAGCGCCTGCAGGCCGGCGATCGGCGTGTCGTAGCTGAATTTGGCTTTCAGGACCGCATCGCCCACCAGCTTGTCTTCCAGCAAGAACAACCACGGCGACTTCAGGCTGGGGTCATACAGCCGCGTCAGGCTGTAGACATAATCCTGCGCCGTCACTTCGCGCGGCTGACCCTTGAAAGCGGGATCGGGCGTAAAGAAAATACCTGGCTGCAAGTGAAAGATATACGTGCGACCGCCGTCTTCCACGGTGGGCATGCCGCGCGCCGTATTGCCCTGCAGTTGCACCGGCCGCGCCAGGTAGTCGTAGCGCAAGAGCGGATCAAAAATGTTTTCCATCAAATTCAGGCTGGCCAGGTCGGACGCCACGGCCGGGTCCAGGCCCGTCTCGCTGGTGCTCAAAAACAAGTGCAAGGTCTTGTTCGCGCGGGCATCGGCGGCGGCGTGGGCCGCTACAGTGAACAGCGTCAGCAGGGCCAGGCCGGCGGCGCAGGCGGTTTTGCGTAAAAACATCATCAATGATCCAGTGCAGACAAGGGTAAGGAACAGCGGTAAGCGACAGGCATCCCCCACACTACGCGGGCAAGCGACGGGGCGCCAATGAAAACAGGCTGCCAGCTTATAACTTTTTGGCATGCGATTGCTGCATTCTTTCATCAACTCGTATCGGGCTGCCCCTATACTTTGTTTGCAGACATTTTTCACTCCCGACACACAGAACTGATCGCATATGGCACTTAATTACATCTGGTCCGGCTTTTTCCTCGTTGGCTTTCTGGCCGCAGTGCTGCAGTGGCTGTTTCTCGGCGATACCGATATCTTCAAGCGCATCATCGACGGCACCTTCGAGACGGCGCGCATGGGCGTGATGGATATCGCCCTGCCGCTGGCCGGCGTGATGACCTTATGGCTCGGCATCATGAACATCGGCGAAAAGGCGGGCATCGTCGGCTGGCTGGCCAAAGTGATCGCCCCCTTCTTTTCGCGCATCTTTCCGGAAATTCCGAAAGACCACCCGGCCACGGGCCACATGGTGATGAATTTCTCGGCCAACCTGCTGGGCCTGGACAATGCGGCCACGCCGTTCGGCCTGAAGGCCATGGAAAGCCTGCAAACCTTGAATCCGAACAAGGAAGAGGCGACGAATGCGCAAATCATGTTTTTGGTGCTGCACACCTCGGGCCTGACCCTGATTCCGCTGGCCATCATGGCGCAGCGCTCCATCCTCGGCGCGGCCGATCCGTCCGACATCTTTATCCCCTGCATGATCGCCACCTATGTGGCCACCGTGGTCGGCATCATCACGGTGTCCATCAAGCAACGCATCAACTTGCTCAACCGTGTCGTGCTGGGCTGGATGGGCGGCATGACGAGCGCCATCGTCGCCATGATCTGGTATTTCACGCAATACCTGACGAAACAGGAAATCGAGCTGGTTTCCAAGGTGGTCAGCAACCTGGTGTTGATCAGCGTCATCGCCATTTTCATCATCGGCGCCCTGCGCAAGAAAGTGAATGTGTACGACGCCTTCATCGAGGGCGCGAAAGGCGGCATCCAGACCTCGATTACCGTGATTCCCTACCTGGTCGGCATGCTGGTGGCCATCAGCGTGATCCGCAACGCGGGCGTGTTCAATTTCCTGATGAGCGGCATGAACTGGTTCTTTGCCAACCTGGGCATCAATACGGACTTCGTGCCCGCCCTGCCGACGGCCATGATGAAGCCGCTCAGCGGCTCCGGCTCGAAAGCCATGATGATCGATGCCATGAATACCTACGGCGTCGACTCCTTCGTCGGCCGCCTGGCCTGCGTCTTCCAGGGCTCGGCCGACACCACCTTCTATATCGTGGCCCTGTACTTCGGTTCCGTCGGCATCCGCAAGACGCGCTATGCGATCACGGCCGGCCTGATCGCCGATCTGGCTGGCGTAATCACGGCCGTCTTCGTCGCCTACGTCTTTTTCCACTAAGGAGCACCATGTTACGTCCTGTTCTGATGGCTGCGCTGTTGGCCGGTCTTGGCCTGTCGACCGCCCACGCGCAATTGCCCGAATCCGTCAGCCTGCTGCTGCGCAGCGCGAATATCCCCGAAGACGCCATGGGCGCCATCGTCTTGCGCGGCAACACCACCGTGCTGTCGCATGGCGCCGAGCGCAGCATGCAACCGGCCTCCACCATGAAGCTGGTGACGGCGGCCGTGGGCCTGGAGCAATTGGGTCCCATCTTTCGCGGCCGCACGGAGTTGCGCACCAGCGCCGACGTCATCAATGGCGTGCTGAAGGGCGACTTGATCCTGCGCGGCGGCGCCGACACGGATTTCAATGCGGACGTGCTGGCACACATGCTGCAGACCCTGCGCAACCAGGGCATCGTGAAAATCAAGGGCGATTTGATCCTCGACCGCCAACTGTTCCAGCCGGCCCGGCCCGATATCGGCGCAGCGCCGTTCGATGAGTCGGCCGAATTCCGCTACAACGTCATCCCCGATGCCTTGTTACTGAACACCAATCTGCTCGATATCAATATGACTTCGACGGAGCGGCAATTGAGCATCCTGATGCAGCCGCCGCTGGAGAACGTCAGCATCACGAGCGACATGAAGCTCATCAAGGGCAGTTGCGCCAGATGGGAAGACGGCTGGCGTCCGCCCGAATACCGGCGCGATGCGAGCGGCAAGCTGCAGGTCATCCTGCACGGCACCTTCCCGCAAAATTGCAGCAAGGCCACCAGCATCAATGTGCTCGACCGCAATGATTATGCGGACCGCTTGTTCCGTACCACCTGGAAACGCCTGGGCGGCACGATCACGGGCACGGTGCGCGAAGCGCCGGCAACAGGCTTGCCGCCGACGGCCGAACCGGTCGGCACGCGCATGCTGGCCGACCACGTGGCGCGCGCCTTGCCGGAAGTCTTGCGCGATATTAACAAGACATCCGACAACACCCTGGCCCGTACCCTGTTCCTGAGCCTGGGTAGCTTGCAAAGCGATGGCTGGCTGGGCAGCCGCCCCGTGGCCATGGCGGCGCCGGAAGACACGGCCACGCGCGCGCGGCTAGTCATCCAGGAATGGTTCCAGCGACACCATATCGACACCCAGGGCATGCTGGTCGACAACGGTTCCGGCTTGTCGCGCACAGGGCGCATTGCGCCTGCGCAGCTGGCAGGCGTCTTGCAGGCAATGCAGCAAAGTCCGTGGGCGCCCGAGTTCCAGTCCAGCCTGCCCATCGTGGCGCTGGACGGCACCATGCGCAAGCGCCTGCTGAACACCCCGGCCGCCGCGCGCGCGCGCATCAAGACGGGAACCTTGAAGAATGTGGTTGCCATCGCCGGCTACGTACCCGACGCCAACAACCAGCTATGTGTGGTGGTCGCCATGATCAATAGCGACCTGGTGGGTAATGGCAACGGCCGCGCGGCCGTCGATGCGCTGATCGAGTGGGTGGCCAGGAGTGGCGCCGCGCCGGTAGTGGCCGGTCAATAAAGGGCAGCAGTGATACAAAGGCAGCGCGCAGCGCTGCTTTTTTTTCGTCTTTTGTATGGTTTTGCTACCCTGGTCGTGCTGGCGTAGTTGTCGGATTACGCGCGGCCTTGCCGCGCTAATCCGACCTACCCGACCCGGCCGGCGGTAAATCGACGTAGGTCGGCTTAGAGACGGTTTAATAACTTAGCGGAAATTTAGTCGATGCAGCAGCAGCGATCCCATGGCCAAGTAAATCATGTTTTCCGACACGTCAATGCGCTGTTCATAGTCGCGCACCAAGCGTCGGTAACGCATCAGCCATGCAAACGTTCGCTCGACCACCCAGCGCCTTGGCTGAACAGCGAAACCTTGCTGCCGCTGCAGGCGCCGCACGACCTCCACCGTAAAGTCGAGAAACTCTGCCTTGTCCATCAGTTGTCTGCGGTCGTATGCCGCATCCCCAAACAGATGCTTCACCCACGGCCAGCGTTTGACCAAGCCGTCGAGTACCATCTGAGCACCAGTGGAGTCGGCGATATCGGCTGGTGTCAGGTTCATCGCCAGCAAGCGACCATCCGTGTCGACCGCAATATGGCGTTTGCGCCCGCTGACTTTCTTGTTGGCGTCATAGCCTCTCGTTCGTGCCCCTGGCGCTTTCACGCTCTGGCTATCGACAATGCCGGCACTCGGCAGCACCTCCCGCTCATTGGACAAGCGATCAAGCATCAGCGCCAAGTCATGAATGGTGCGAAACAGCATGCGCCGCATCAGTCGCCGGAACCAGTAATAAACCGTCTGATAGGGCGGAAAATCATTGGGCAGCATGCGCCACTCGCATCCAGATCGCACCATATAACGCAGCGCATTGATCACTGCGCGCAGATCCGTCTTGCGAGGTCTTCCCGTCTTCGCTTGCTTCGGCAACAGCGGTGCGATCAGGTGCCACTCTTCATCTTTCACATCCGTAGGATAACCACGTTTGAGCGGTGTCCGTACCTGTTGATGCTTGCTACGATTCTCTTGTGTCCACATGACAGCTACTCCAAAACGTCAAAGACGCTTTGACACAAAAGTTGCTATGAAGTTTTTAAACCGTCACTTAGCGCGCAGCGCGTAAGCCGACAAACACCACAGACATAAGCCACGAATCTCTAGACGAAAAAAAACCCGCCAATTGTTTGACGGGTTTTTCTCTTACTACGAATAACAAGCCTGACGATAACCTACTTTCACACTGGTTGCAGCACTATCATCGGCGCAAAGTTGTTTCACGGTCCTGTTCGGGATGGGAAGGGGTGGGACCAACTTGCTATGGTCATCAGGCATAACTTGTACTGGCGTTTGTCTCCTGTAGGACGACAAAGCCTGAATCTGGAAGAAGCAAAGATTGGGGTAATGAATAGTAGTATCAACACACACGCAACGTTGTACCGTCTTATCCTCTGTACCTGCTAAGGTTATAGGGACAAGCCGTACGGGCAATTAGTACTGGTTAGCTTAATGCATTACTGCACTTCCACACCCAGCCTATCAACGTCCTGGTCTCGAACGACCCTTCAAAGAGCTCAAGGCTCTGGGAAATCTCATCTCAAGGCAAGTTTCCCGCTTAGATGCTTTCAGCGGTTATCTCTTCCGAACTTAGCTACCCGGCAATGCCACTGGCGTGACAACCGGTACACCAGAGGTTCGTCCACTCCGGTCCTCTCGTACTAGGAGCAGCCCCCTTCAAATTTCCAACGCCCACGGCAGATAGGGACCAAACTGTCTCACGACGTTTTAAACCCAGCTCACGTACCACTTTAAATGGCGAACAGCCATACCCTTGGGACCGGCTACAGCCCCAGGATGTGATGAGCCGACATCGAGGTGCCAAACTCCCCCGTCGATATGAACTCTTGGGAGGAATCAGCCTGTTATCCCCAGAGTACCTTTTATCCGTTGAGCGATGGCCCTTCCATACAGAACCACCGGATCACTATGTCCTACTTTCGTACCTGCTCGACTTGTCAGTCTCGCAGTTAAGCACGCTTATGCCATTGCACTATCAACACGATGTCCGACCGTATCTAGCGTACCTTCGAACTCCTCCGTTACACTTTAGGAGGAGACCGCCCCAGTCAAACTGCCTACCATGCACTGTCCCCGATCCGGATAACGGACCAAGGTTAGAACCTCAAACAAACCAGGGTGGTATTTCAAGGTTGGCTCCACGAGAACTAGCGTCCCCGCTTCAAAGCCTCCCACCTATCCTACACAGATTGGTTCAAAGTCCAATGCAAAGCTACAGTAAAGGTTCATGGGGTCTTTCCGTCTAGCCGCGGGTAGATTGCATCATCACAAACATTTCAACTTCGCTGAGTCTCGGGAGGAGACAGTGTGGCCATCGTTACGCCATTCGTGCAGGTCGGAACTTACCCGACAAGGAATTTCGCTACCTTAGGACCGTTATAGTTACGGCCGCCGTTTACTGGGACTTCAATCAAGAGCTTGCACCCCATCATTTAATCTTCCAGCACCGGGCAGGCGTCACACCCTATACGTCCACTTTCGTGTTTGCAGAGTGCTGTGTTTTTATTAAACAGTCGCAGCCACCAGTTTATTGCAACCCTTTCACCCTCATGGAGTAAACCATTCAAGCTACCGGGGCGTACCTTTTCCCGAAGTTACGGTACCAATTTGCCGAGTTCCTTCTCCCGAGTTCTCTCAAGCGCCTTAGAATACTCATCTCGCCCACCTGTGTCGGTTTGCGGTACGGTCTCGTATGACTGAAGCTTAGAGGCTTTTCTTGGAACCACTTCCGATTGCTTCGTGAACAAGTTCACTCGTCTCAACCCCTTGAATTCCGCACCCGGATTTGCCTAAGTGCCTTCTATGAGCCAAAAACCAACTATTCCAACAGTTGGACAACCTTCCGCGATCCGTCCCCCCATCGCATCATACGACGGTGCAGGAATATTAACCTGCTTCCCATCAGCTACGCATCTCTGCCTCGCCTTAGGGGCCGACTCACCCTGCTCCGATGAACGTTGAACAGGAAACCTTGGGCTTACGGCGTGGAGGCTTTTCACCCCCATTATCGCTACTCATGTCAGCATTCGCACTTCTGATACCTCCAGCATCCTTTACAAGACACCTTCGCAGGCTTACAGAACGCTCTCCTACCATATATATCTGTGATAAATCACAGAACAATATCCGCAGCTTCGGTGACTGGCTTAGCCCCGTTACATCTTCCGCGCAGGACGACTCGATCAGTGAGCTATTACGCTTTCTTTAAATGATGGCTGCTTCTAAGCCAACATCCTGACTGTTTTAGCCTTCCCACTTCGTTTTCCACTTAGCCAATCTTTGGGACCTTAGCTGGCGGTCTGGGTTGTTTCCCTCTTGACGCCGGACGTTAGCACCCGACGTCTGTCTCCCAAGCTCGCACTCATCGGTATTCGGAGTTTGCAATGGTTTGGTAAGTCGCAATGACCCCCTAGCCATAACAGTGCTCTACCCCCGATGGTGATACTTGAGGCACTACCTAAATAGTTTTCGGAGAGAACCAGCTATTTCCAAGTTTGTTTAGCCTTTCACCCCTACCCACAGCTCATCCCCTAATTTTTCAACATTAGTGGGTTCGGACCTCCAGGGCGTGTTACCGCACCTTCATCCTGGCCATGAGTAGATCACTTGGTTTCGGGTCTACACCCAGCGACTGATCGCCCTATTCGGACTCGATTTCTCTACGGCTTCCCTATATGGTTAACCTTGCCACTGAATGTAAGTCGCTGACCCATTATACAAAAGGTACGCAGTCACGGAACAAGTCCGCTCCTACTGTTTGTATGCACACGGTTTCAGGATCTATTTCACTCCCCTTCCGGGGTTCTTTTCGCCTTTCCCTCACGGTACTGGTTCACTATCGGTCGATTACGAGTATTTAGCCTTGGAGGATGGTCCCCCCATATTCAGACAGGATGTCACGTGTCCCGCCCTACTTGTCGTACGCTTAGTACCACCGGTCCGATTTCACATACGGGGCTATCACCCACTATGGCTCCTATTTCCAGAGGATTCTGTTATCGGTCCGACTATCACGTACAGGCTCTTCCCATTTCGCTCGCCGCTACTTTGGGAATCTCGGTTGATTTCTTTTCCTGCAGCTACTTAGATGTTTCAGTTCGCCGCGTTCGCCTTGCATACCTATGTATTCAGTATGCAATACCCTAAAAGGGTGGGTTGCCCCATTCGGAAATCTGCGGATCAAAGTGTGTTTGCTCACTCCCCGCAGCTTATCGCAAGCTACTACGTCCTTCATCGCCTGTAATCGCCAAGGCATCCACCATGTGCACTTATTCGCTTGTCCCTATAACGTTAGCCTCTGATTACCTAAATAATCAAAGAGCGCTACAGGGATAAGAAAGTACAACGTTGTTGCTTGTTTGTTGATACATACAATCATTACCCATCAAGTCGCCTCATGCATTGCTGCACGCATAGACTTGATCAATAAATAATCTTTACTTCTTCCAGATTGTTAAAGAACGAAACAGCTTTGATCGCTAAAAGATCAAACCTAAACCCAAGTCTTATTGACCGGCTTACGTTTGCACTTTCGAGTAAAACTTTGGTGGAGGATGACGGGATCGAACCGACGACCCCCTGCTTGCAAAGCAGGTGCTCTCCCAGCTGAGCTAATCCCCCTGGGTAATGACTGGTAGGGCTGGTTGGACTCGAACCAACGACCCCCGCGTTATCAACACGGTGCTCTAACCAGCTGAGCTACAGCCCCAACGCGGAACTACTACGACTACTGTTTCTTCTTCATTTAACAGCCGATAAGTGTGAACATTTGATGCGTGAATCATTTCTGATTCGTGCAAACTCTAGAAAGGAGGTGATCCAGCCGCACCTTCCGATACGGCTACCTTGTTACGACTTCACCCCAGTCACGAATCCTACCGTGGTAAGCGCCCTCCTTGCGGTTAAGCTACCTACTTCTGGTAAAACCCGCTCCCATGGTGTGACGGGCGGTGTGTACAAGACCCGGGAACGTATTCACCGCGACATGCTGATCCGCGATTACTAGCGATTCCAACTTCATGCAGTCGAGTTGCAGACTACAATCCGGACTACGATACACTTTCTGCGATTAGCTCCCCCTCGCGGGTTGGCGGCGCTCTGTATGTACCATTGTATGACGTGTGAAGCCCTACCCATAAGGGCCATGAGGACTTGACGTCATCCCCACCTTCCTCCGGTTTGTCACCGGCAGTCTCATTAGAGTGCCCTTTCGTAGCAACTAATGACAAGGGTTGCGCTCGTTGCGGGACTTAACCCAACATCTCACGACACGAGCTGACGACAGCCATGCAGCACCTGTGTACTGGTTCTCTTTCGAGCACTCCTCAATCTCTCGAGGATTCCAGCCATGTCAAGGGTAGGTAAGGTTTTTCGCGTTGCATCGAATTAATCCACATCATCCACCGCTTGTGCGGGTCCCCGTCAATTCCTTTGAGTTTTAATCTTGCGACCGTACTCCCCAGGCGGTCTACTTCACGCGTTAGCTGCGTTACCAAGTCAATTAAGACCCGACAACTAGTAGACATCGTTTAGGGCGTGGACTACCAGGGTATCTAATCCTGTTTGCTCCCCACGCTTTCGTGCATGAGCGTCAATCTTGACCCAGGGGGCTGCCTTCGCCATCGGTGTTCCTCCACATATCTACGCATTTCACTGCTACACGTGGAATTCTACCCCCCTCTGCCAGATTCTAGCCTTGCAGTCTCCAATGCAATTCCCAGGTTGAGCCCGGGGATTTCACATCAGACTTACAAAACCGCCTGCGCACGCTTTACGCCCAGTAATTCCGATTAACGCTTGCACCCTACGTATTACCGCGGCTGCTGGCACGTAGTTAGCCGGTGCTTATTCTTCAGGTACCGTCATTAGCAAGAGATATTAGCTCTCACCGTTTCTTCCCTGACAAAAGAGCTTTACAACCCGAAGGCCTTCTTCACTCACGCGGCATTGCTGGATCAGGCTTTCGCCCATTGTCCAAAATTCCCCACTGCTGCCTCCCGTAGGAGTCTGGACCGTGTCTCAGTTCCAGTGTGGCTGGTCGTCCTCTCAGACCAGCTACTGATCGATGCCTTGGTAGGCTTTTACCCTACCAACTAGCTAATCAGATATCGGCCGCTCCACGAGCATGAGGTCTTGCGATCCCCCACTTTCATCCTTAGATCGTATGCGGTATTAGCGTAACTTTCGCTACGTTATCCCCCACTCTAGGGTACGTTCCGATATATTACTCACCCGTTCGCCACTCGCCACCAGAGCAAGCTCCGTGCTGCCGTTCGACTTGCATGTGTAAGGCATGCCGCCAGCGTTCAATCTGAGCCAGGATCAAACTCTTCAGTTTAATCTCTGTTACTTTGCCGTTTTACCGGCACCGTCTTGCGACGGGTCGCTCACTCAAAAAACTGACAGGCTACTTCCGAAGAAGTATCCTATTTCATTATTTCTTGTGAACATTTGATATTTTAAGTTTTACGCCAATCCGAAGATTGACGCTGCACTTACATCAAATGCCCACACTTATCGACTGTTAATTGTTAAAGAACTGTATTCGGTGCTACTTTCGCGCTATCGACAAAGCGTTGTGTTTGTCAGCTGCGAAGAAGGAAGAGTATGAAGCGTTTGCAGCATTTCGTCAACCTTCTTTTTTCCTGCTTTACTCGGCATTTGCATGCGTCGTTCAGCGAGGGGGCGAATTATAGCCCTACGTCGCGATAGCAGCAAGTCTTTCATCCAAGATTTATTAGTCAAGGTTTTGTATCGCTGTCCTGACCCAGCGAAAACCCAGTCTTTCCTGCTCCATGCGAAGGCACTCGCCCAAAGCATGTTCATGCAGTATTTTAAACAGGGCCAGTTCCTCATGCGTCAAGCGGGTCAGATTACCACCGTGGCGTTTATGCGGCTCTTCACTTCCCCACAACAAGCGGTGCGCTTCCAGGGTCGCGATGTCCATCAGCATGGAGCGTGCTTGCGGCAAGTACGCGCGCAAGCGATCCAGTATGGCAAAACCGTGCGTATCGATATCGCCCCAGTAAATTACTTCCTTGTCAGCCAACCAGGGCACATCGCCGAGGCGTTCGACACTATAACCGCCACCGAAAATCACCATGCTGTCTTCAACCTCCGGAAACGCCAGGCCATTGATTTCATTCTCGGTAATAAAGACGCGTTTTACATTGACATGCAAGGCAGCGAACTGCGCTACCGGTACGCTCAGGTCAGACAAACCAGCGATATAATGACGCGGATCGAGCAGGCGAAAACGTATCAATACCGGTTTGCTCAATAATCCATAACGCGTTTCAAATTGGCGCGCCCCGACGGCCTGCGCGTTGATCGCCTCGGGCAGCATTAGCTGATCCAGTAATTCCGCCAGCAAGGCCTTGCGCGTTTCGATGAATTTTCCATCCACCCCAGCGATGTCGAGTTCGCGCAAGTAAAGCTGCGGACGTGGATGCGCCACAAACCATTGCAAAATCAGCACGATGCGTTCCCATGCGGGCGCGTGCTCGAGCAACAGCATCGGACGGCGCGCGATCCAGCCAGCCAAAGCAGGAAAAACCTGCAGCGTCAGCGTCAGCAATTGCTCGAAATGCCGCTTCTCCGCCATTTTTCCGATCAGCCGCAAGGCGTCGCCCTCTTCGTCCACGGTCAAGCCAGCCGGCATGCGATTGCGCCCCAACTGGCGATGATTGATATCACGCCATTCGATGGTGTAGCCGTAGCCCTTGTGACTCTTGCTGCCTTCGTCAAGTTGGTGGATCCAGCGCCGCACTTCATCGAATTGCTCGCCCAGGTTCGCCGAGGCTGGCTGGCGCAGATTGAGGTGCAAAGGAAACAGCGCGCTCTGATTGACATGCGCAGCCAGCAGGCGACCGCTGTCCCACAGGCGCAGTAACTGTGTACGAATGTCGGCCGGCGTGGTCCAGTTGCTGCTCATGGCACTCATGCGCCGCGAGCCTGGCGCTCGGCCTGGTACCGCTCGATGCTCAGGCAGCGCAACATCGATTGCCGGCCCTCTTCGCTATGCACGAAGCCAAGGCCGGCAACATAGGGTTCGATGATATGGATTTTTTGCAACGGCGTGACGATCAGCAATTGCAGATTCATGCGCTTGAACAGTTCCAGCCCATAGCGCGCGGACTCATCCGAGCCGCGGCCGAACGCCTCATCGATCACGACAAAACGGAAGGATCGCGAACGCACGACGCCCCACTCCAGGCCGAATTGGTATGCCAGACTGGCGGCCAACACGGTATAGGCCAGCTTTTCCTTCTGACCGCCGGACTTGCCACCTGCATCAGTGTAATGTTCATGCTCGCGGTCATCTTCACGCCAGCGCTCGGAGGCCGAAAACACAAACCAGTTGCGCACATCGGTCACCTTGCGCGTCCAGCGCTTGTCCACCTCGCCGCTCCCACTGCGGCCACGGAAGCGCTCGATAATCGTTTTGACCTGCAGAAATTTGGCTTCCGTATATTCTTCATCGCTCGATCCCGTCAGCGCGCCTTCCGTGCAGGCACGCAAGTCGGCCTGGAAATCGCGCAGGTCAGCGTCCAGGTTGGGCTCGGCCTCCAGCGCGATATAGCGGTTGGGGTTGTAATCGATATCGTGCAGCGAGCGGTTGATGATATCGATACGTTCGCGTATGGTTTCACGTTCGCGCTTGAGCTGTGATTGGAAGCCAGCAATTTCGCGTATCGTGTTTTCATTGAGCAATTCCTTGAAGCGCTGCGCAAAGCGTGGCAAGTCATCGGCCTGCAGTGCCGCCAGCATCTTGCCAAACTCGCCAGCGGCATTGATGCTGACATCGACTTCACGCGTATCGAGCGGCCACGCCGTGACGTAATCACTCATGGCGTTGATGATACGATCGCGCAAACCGGCGATTTTCTTGCTGTCGGCATCGATACGCGCCTGCAAGAAAGTGCGCATGTCTTTTTCACGGTTGTCGCACGACTCCACCGTCAGTTTGTGTTCGCCCAGCGCTTCCCCCTGTAGCCGCTGCAGCAAGGGAAAATACAGCTCACGCGCGTGCGACGGCGTGGCGTCCAGCAACTGTGCGCAATCGCCCAAGTGACCGCTGGCCTGCTCCTGGCGTTCGCTGAGTCTGGCGTGCTCGGTGGTGTGGCGGCTAATGTCGTCATCCGTTTTGGCTTGCGCTTGCGTCAACGCCTCAAGCTGGCCCTGCAGCTCTTGCAGCAGATCGGACGCCGCTTCCAGTGCCTCTTTTTCACGCAGTAATTGTTCGATCGCCAGCAGCAAGGGCTTCCAGTCCAGTTCGTCGAAATGCTGGAACACTGCCAGTTGCTGCCAGTGACCCAGGCGGTCCTGATGCGTTTTGACATCAATGCCCAGTGCACTGATGCGTGCACGATGGGCGGTGATGCGCAATGACAAATCACGCGCCTGCTTTTCCAGCGCCGCGATCTTGGCCTGGTTGGTCCAGCCCAGCACATAACGGGTGCGGTCTTGCAACTGATGACGGTCATCCTTTTCATGGCGCTCGCCACCCGCCTTGATCTGGCCGTTGTGCGTGATGGCCAATTTTTCACGTTGGAATTGCTGCAGCGATTCACAGCATGCGTAGTCGAAACGCCGCGCCAGTTCACCGGCGATCCAGGGATAAAACGCCGAATCCGGCTTGATGGACAGCTTGCGCACCAGGGAGTCCGCATGCAGCGGCCGTGCTTCCGGCACATTGACCGCGCGTACCCGAAAATACACCAGGCGCGCTCCAAGATGGCTGCGGTCCACCCATGCCGCCACCGCCGCATAATGGGCTTCCGGCACCAGCAGCGCCAGGCCGAAATTGTGCAGCAAACGTTCGGCCGCGCCCTCCCACGCGCCAGCATCGTCGCGTACCTGGATCAACTCGCCAACAAAGGGCAGCTCATCACCATCGAGATCAAGCGCGCCGCACAGCAAGTCACGCAGTTTCAGCATCTGGCCTGGAATATTCGAGCGGCGCTGGCGCAACGATGCGAGCTCCGCCGATAACTCGCCATGGCTGGCGCCCAGTTCGCGCACCATGACACCCGCCTCTGTCAGGGTGTTCTGGCACTCGTCGCGCTGCGCGACGCATTGCGCCTGGCCACTGTCGATAGCACGCAAATTGGCGCGAAAGCCTTCGTCATCGGCAGCACCAGGCAAGCCCAGCGCTTGCGCCAATTGCTCGTAGAGCGCTGCGCGCCGCGCACGCTCATCCTTCAGCGTTTGCCGGCGCGCGATCTCGGCGTCGATCTGCGCCAGGCGATTGCCGCCGTTGGCGGAAATGGCTTCCCGTATTTCATCGCGGCGCAGGCCTTGTTCGCCGCGCTGCTGTTGCAGCCGCTGCAGGCGCGCGGCGGTTTTTTCCAGTTCCAGCACCAGTTGCTCCAGGCGGCTTTCCAGCAACTCACTTTTCAAGGCAGCAAACCACGGCCGCAGCGCTTCGCGGCAGCCGCGCAACTGCTCATCCTGCTGTTGCAAGCTGGCGTGGCGTGCGCAATCGGCAGTGAGCGGCAGCAATTGCTCGATCTGTTGCTTCGCCTTGAGTACAGCTTCGTGCGCGCGATGCAGATCATCGAAATGGGCAATCAGGGCGGCAATCCGCTCTTCGACGGGAAATGCTTCAAGCATGTGCTCACGCACGAAGTCGGTCAGGTTGCCGACCGATTTCATCGACACCGTCTGGTGAAACAACTCCATCGCCTGTTCATTGCCGATGCCGAAGCGGCGGCGGAAATCGGCACCATACGGTGGAAAACTGTCGTATAGGGTTATACCCTTGCTGGCGCGCAGGCGCTTGCGCAGCTGGGTGATATCGGTACCGAAGCCAGCGAACTGATCCACGATCGACAAGGCGCTGTCCGCCACAACATAAAAACGCTCGGGCTGGCCGCGCGCATCCTTGAGCCAGAAGACCTGCGCCAGGGTCACCGTCTGATCGTAGCCTTCGTTATAAAACACGCCAAGGATCACGGCATAGGTATTCTGGTCGCGCAAGGCCACCGCGCGCGCCGTGCTGCCCGTGTCACCGCGTTCCGATTTGTAATGGCCAAGCACATAGGTACGCAGGCTGCGCTCATGCGCGTCGGCACCGGCGGCTTTGTTATAGGAAATCTTTTGAGCGGGAACCAGCAAGGTGGTAATCGCGTCGACCAGCGTCGATTTGCCCGAACCGATGTCGCCGGTCAGCAGCAGATTGTCGCCGCCCGGATGCATTTTCCACACGCGCGCATGAAAGGTCCCCCAATTCAGGACTTCGAAGTGATGCAGCCGGAAGCCCGCACGTTCAAGTAGCGCCGGCTCCGCAAAATCTAATTGGGAACTTACGCCGTCCTCATGATCCCGCGCCGTCATTCCGCATCCTCCGACAGTCCCGCGCCATGACTGGCGTAATCGTTCAGGCGTTGTTCAAAATCGCTAAGCCATTGCGCGTCAACAAAGGCCTTCAAAATGCGCCGCACTTCAAATTGCTGATCCTGTCCACGCAAACGATACAGGAAGCCCAGTTCGACCACTTTATTCAAATGCGCCTCCATGCGGTCAAGCAAACGCGCTTCATTGGCGGTGTCGGGCAGGAAAAGGCGCAATTGTTCGGTGATCTGCTCACGGCTGACAATCAAACGCGTATCGCCAGCTTGACTATCGAACTCCGCCAGCTTTTTACGCAACAGCACCAGGATCAAACTGACCGGATAACTGAGCTGGCGCCGAGGCACCAGACGCGGTAGTGCAACTTCCCCTTCCGGTGTGGCACGCTGGCGCAGATAGGCATAGCCCTCGGCTTCGTCGAGTATCAATTCCAGGCCGATTTGCTGGTAATAATCGCGCACGCGCGCTTGCAACAGCAGCAGTGGCTGCCATAAGGCGACATCGTTTTCCTGGTACAACACGCCTTGCATCAAGGCGATCAGGATCTGGCTGTAATGAGTTTCGCTGGATGAATTCATCATGCACTGAAAATAAGAAGAGGTACGGTGGCAAGCCGCGCACGACCCTGCGCATCGCTCCAGTGTATCGTTTCTTCTTGCGTATCGTCGATCACGCTTGGCAATTCCTGCGTCGCCAGGCTCAGATAAGTGGCCAGTTCCGCCAGGCCTTGCTCGAGCGGATATTCGGCGATCAGCGTGGCGAGCGACACTTGCTTGCGCTGCTGTAGCGCGCGCTGGATATTCGACGCCAGTTTCAGGCGGTCGACATGGACCTGCTCGAACAAGGCATCCGACGGCACCGGTTCGGCGGCTTCATCGAGCACGCCATGCAAAATGACGGGTTTGAAGGGCGGTGTAAACAAGATGCGATCCATCGGCGCCAGCACATTCGGTGCGGCGGCATCGATCTCGATAAAAGCGGCATGCTCGACCACCGCACGCGCATCGAGCGCCTTTTTTTCTATGTCGCGTATCAACTGCATGATGCGGCGGTTTTCCAGCCAGGCCTGATCGTCGAGATAGCGTCGCAACTGTTCCGACAAACGGGCCACCGTACGCTGCGTCACTTCGCCCGCCTCCAGCCAGTCATAATGAATACGCAGCAAGCGGCCATCGGGTGCCAGTTCGCGTACCGGATCGAGCGCCATTACCGCATTCAACAACGCCGTCAATTCATCCTGGCGAGATGGCGACATCAACAAATCCCAGAAGGCGCGAAAACTCTTGCCTTCATCGGAATCGGCGATCACATCGCGCTTGCCGAAAATTTCCTGCAGCAATTCGCCCTTGTTGCCTTCCCATGCGGCGATACGTTCACGCACCGAGCGATCCAGGCTGCGAAAATTATGTTCCACGGCACGAAAATCGGACAATAGCTCGCGTGCAGTGGACGACATTTGCAGGAAGCGCTCGCGTACCTGACCAGGCTCCATCATGTCGAGCCGTCCTTGGGCGATCTGTCCGATTTCTGCATCGATGGCTGCCTTGCGTTTCTGAAGCTCGGCGATGCGGGTACGCGGATTCAATTCGGTTCCGTCGAGAATCTGTCGCAATAAATCGAACACTGTCATCAGGCGCGATTCGGTGCCGATGAATTGGCGCTGCCCCAGGCCGAGCAGCCAGGCGATCGCCTGTTCGGTCGGCGACGTCAGATCATAGTGGGGTTCATCCTGGCCGCTCGGATAATATTTGCGCAGCCAGCCTCGTTCATCGGAAGCCCAATCGTCCAGATACGCTGTCGCGCTTTTGGGAAACAACACCTCACCAGCCAGTTCATGCAAATGATACAGATGATCATCCAGATGCGATGCCAGTTGCTGGCGTGCGATGGTACGGATATTAGGAGCAATAAAATGACGGTGCAGGAAACTGGCGATCATCGGTGCATGATCAGCGGCAAGCAAACGCCAGGCAGGATGGTTGCGGCGCTGGGCAGAAAGTTGTTGATAGTCCATCTGTACGCGTTTTGAGTCTATTGCGTACTGTAGCACCGATCAATATCACATCTCTTGATAAATCTCCAGACGAAAAAAAACCCGCCAATTGCTTGACGGGTTTTTCTCTTACTGCGAATAACAAGCCTGACGATAACCTACTTTCACACTGGTTGCAGCACTATCATCGGCGCAAAGTTGTTTCACGGTCCTGTTCGGGATGGGAAGGGGTGGGACCAACTTGCTATGGTCATCAGGCATAACTTGTACTGGCATTTGTCTCCTGTAGGACGACAAAGCCTGAATCTGGAAGAAGCAAAGATTGGGTAATGAATAGTAGTATCAACACACACGCAACGTTGTACCGTCTTATCCTCTGCACCTGCTAAGGTTATAGGGACAAGCCGTACGGGCAATTAGTACTGGTTAGCTTAATGCATTACTGCACTTCCACACCCAGCCTATCAACGTCCTGGTCTCGAACGACCCTTCAAAGAGCTCAAGGCTCTGGGAAATCTCATCTCAAGGCAAGTTTCCCGCTTAGATGCTTTCAGCGGTTATCTCTTCCGAACTTAGCTACCCGGCAATGCCACTGGCGTGACAACCGGTACACCAGAGGTTCGTCCACTCCGGTCCTCTCGTACTAGGAGCAGCCCCCTTCAAATTTCCAACGCCCACGGCAGATAGGGACCAAACTGTCTCACGACGTTTTAAACCCAGCTCACGTACCACTTTAAATGGCGAACAGCCATACCCTTGGGACCGGCTACAGCCCCAGGATGTGATGAGCCGACATCGAGGTGCCAAACTCCCCCGTCGATATGAACTCTTGGGAGGAATCAGCCTGTTATCCCCAGAGTACCTTTTATCCGTTGAGCGATGGCCCTTCCATACAGAACCACCGGATCACTATGTCCTACTTTCGTACCTGCTCGACTTGTCAGTCTCGCAGTTAAGCACGCTTATGCCATTGCACTATCAACACGATGTCCGACCGTATCTAGCGTACCTTCGAACTCCTCCGTTACACTTTAGGAGGAGACCGCCCCAGTCAAACTGCCTACCATGCACTGTCCCCGATCCGGATAACGGACCAAGGTTAGAACCTCAAACAAACCAGGGTGGTATTTCAAGGTTGGCTCCACGAGAACTAGCGTCCCCGCTTCAAAGCCTCCCACCTATCCTACACAGATTGGTTCAAAGTCCAATGCAAAGCTACAGTAAAGGTTCATGGGGTCTTTCCGTCTAGCCGCGGGTAGATTGCATCATCACAAACATTTCAACTTCGCTGAGTCTCGGGAGGAGACAGTGTGGCCATCGTTACGCCATTCGTGCAGGTCGGAACTTACCCGACAAGGAATTTCGCTACCTTAGGACCGTTATAGTTACGGCCGCCGTTTACTGGGACTTCAATCAAGAGCTTGCACCCCATCATTTAATCTTCCAGCACCGGGCAGGCGTCACACCCTATACGTCCACTTTCGTGTTTGCAGAGTGCTGTGTTTTTATTAAACAGTCGCAGCCACCAGTTTATTGCAACCCTTTCACCCTCATGGAGTAAACCAATCAAGCTACCGGGGCGTACCTTTTCCCGAAGTTACGGTACCAATTTGCCGAGTTCCTTCTCCCGAGTTCTCTCAAGCGCCTTAGAATACTCATCTCGCCCACCTGTGTCGGTTTGCGGTACGGTCTCGTATGACTGAAGCTTAGAGGCTTTTCTTGGAACCACTTCCGATTGCTTCGTGAACAAGTTCACTCGTCCCATCCCCTTGAATTCCGCGCCCGGATTTGCCTAAGCGCCTTCTATGAGACAGAAACTGACTATTCCAACAGTCAGACAACCTTCCGCGATCCGTCCCCCCATCGCATCATACGACGGTGCAGGAATATTAACCTGCTTCCCATCAGCTACGCATCTCTGCCTCGCCTTAGGGGCCGACTCACCCTGCTCCGATGAACGTTGAACAGGAAACCTTGGGCTTACGGCGTGGAGGCTTTTCACCCCCATTATCGCTACTCATGTCAGCATTCGCACTTCTGATACCTCCAGCATCCTTTACAAGACACCTTCGCAGGCTTACAGAACGCTCTCCTACCATATCCAATAAAGGATATCCGCAGCTTCGGTGACTGGCTTAGCCCCGTTACATCTTCCGCGCAGGACGACTCGATCAGTGAGCTATTACGCTTTCTTTAAATGATGGCTGCTTCTAAGCCAACATCCTGACTGTTTTAGCCTTCCCACTTCGTTTTCCACTTAGCCAATCTTTGGGACCTTAGCTGGCGGTCTGGGTTGTTTCCCTCTTGACGCCGGACGTTAGCACCCGACGTCTGTCTCCCAAGCTCGCACTCATCGGTATTCGGAGTTTGCAATGGTTTGGTAAGTCGCAATGACCCCCTAGCCATAACAGTGCTCTACCCCCGATGGTGATACTTGAGGCACTACCTAAATAGTTTTCGGAGAGAACCAGCTATTTCCAAGTTTGTTTAGCCTTTCACCCCTACCCACAGCTCATCCCCTAATTTTTCAACATTAGTGGGTTCGGACCTCCAGGGCGTGTTACCGCACCTTCATCCTGGCCATGAGTAGATCACTTGGTTTCGGGTCTACACCCAGCGACTGATCGCCCTATTCGGACTCGATTTCTCTACGGCTTCCCTATGCGGTTAACCTTGCCACTGAATGTAAGTCGCTGACCCATTATACAAAAGGTACGCAGTCACGGAACAAGTCCGCTCCTACTGTTTGTATGCACACGGTTTCAGGATCTATTTCACTCCCCTTCCGGGGTTCTTTTCGCCTTTCCCTCACGGTACTGGTTCACTATCGGTCGATTACGAGTATTTAGCCTTGGAGGATGGTCCCCCCATATTCAGACAGGATGTCACGTGTCCCGCCCTACTTGTCGTACGCTTAGTATCACCGGTCCAATTTCACATACGGGGCTATCACCCACTATGGCTCCTATTTCCAGAGGATTCTGTTATCGGTCCGACTATCACGTACAGGCTCTTCCCATTTCGCTCGCCGCTACTTTGGGAATCTCGGTTGATTTCTTTTCCTGCAGCTACTTAGATGTTTCAGTTCGCCGCGTTCGCCTTGCATACCTATGTATTCAGTATGCAATACCCTAAAAGGGTGGGTTGCCCCATTCGGAAATCTGCGGATCAAAGTGTGTTTGCTCACTCCCCGCAGCTTATCGCAAGCTACTACGTCCTTCATCGCCTGTAATCGCCAAGGCATCCACCATGTGCACTTATTCGCTTGTCCCTATAACGTTAGCCTCTTCATTCTTTCAAACGAAAAGAGCGCTACAGGGATAAGAAAGTACAACGTTGTTGCTTGTTTGTTGATACATACAATCATTACCCATCGATTCGCTTTTTACGGCAAACCGATCAATAAATAATCTTTACTTCTTCCAGATTGTTAAAGAACGAAACAGCTTTGATCGCTAAAAGATCAAATCTAAACCGGGTCTGTTTGACTGGCTTACATTTGCACTTTCGAGTAAAACTTTGGTGGAGGATGACGGGATCGAACCGACGACCCCCTGCTTGCAAAGCAGGTGCTCTCCCAGCTGAGCTAATCCCCCGGGAATTTTTACTGGTAGGGCTGGTTGGACTCGAACCAACGACCCCCGCGTTATCAACACGGTGCTCTAACCAGCTGAGCTACAGCCCCAACGCGGAACTACTACGACTACTGTTTCTTCTTCATTTAACAGCCGATAAGTGTGAACATTTGATGCGTGAACCATTTACATGATTCGTGCAAACTCTAGAAAGGAGGTGATCCAGCCGCACCTTCCGATACGGCTACCTTGTTACGACTTCACCCCAGTCACGAATCCTACCGTGGTAAGCGCCCTCCTTACGGTTAAGCTACCTACTTCTGGTAAAACCCGCTCCCATGGTGTGACGGGCGGTGTGTACAAGACCCGGGAACGTATTCACCGCGACATGCTGATCCGCGATTACTAGCGATTCCAACTTCATGCAGTCGAGTTGCAGACTACAATCCGGACTACGATACACTTTCTGCGATTAGCTCCCCCTCGCGGGTTGGCGGCGCTCTGTATGTACCATTGTATGACGTGTGAAGCCCTACCCATAAGGGCCATGAGGACTTGACGTCATCCCCACCTTCCTCCGGTTTGTCACCGGCAGTCTCATTAGAGTGCCCTTTCGTAGCAACTAATGACAAGGGTTGCGCTCGTTGCGGGACTTAACCCAACATCTCACGACACGAGCTGACGACAGCCATGCAGCACCTGTGTACTGGTTCTCTTTCGAGCACTCCCCAATCTCTCGGGGATTCCAGCCATGTCAAGGGTAGGTAAGGTTTTTCGCGTTGCATCGAATTAATCCACATCATCCACCGCTTGTGCGGGTCCCCGTCAATTCCTTTGAGTTTTAATCTTGCGACCGTACTCCCCAGGCGGTCTACTTCACGCGTTAGCTGCGTTACCAAGTCAATTAAGACCCGACAACTAGTAGACATCGTTTAGGGCGTGGACTACCAGGGTATCTAATCCTGTTTGCTCCCCACGCTTTCGTGCATGAGCGTCAATCTTGACCCAGGGGGCTGCCTTCGCCATCGGTGTTCCTCCACATATCTACGCATTTCACTGCTACACGTGGAATTCTACCCCCCTCTGCCAGATTCTAGCCTTGCAGTCTCCAATGCAATTCCCAGGTTGAGCCCGGGGATTTCACATCAGACTTACAAAACCGCCTGCGCACGCTTTACGCCCAGTAATTCCGATTAACGCTTGCACCCTACGTATTACCGCGGCTGCTGGCACGTAGTTAGCCGGTGCTTATTCTTCAGGTACCGTCATTAGCAAGAGATATTAGCTCTCACCGTTTCTTCCCTGACAAAAGAGCTTTACAACCCGAAGGCCTTCTTCACTCACGCGGCATTGCTGGATCAGGCTTTCGCCCATTGTCCAAAATTCCCCACTGCTGCCTCCCGTAGGAGTCTGGACCGTGTCTCAGTTCCAGTGTGGCTGGTCGTCCTCTCAGACCAGCTACTGATCGATGCCTTGGTAGGCTTTTACCCTACCAACTAGCTAATCAGATATCGGCCGCTCCACGAGCATGAGGTCTTGCGATCCCCCACTTTCATCCTTAGATCGTATGCGGTATTAGCGTAACTTTCGCTACGTTATCCCCCACTCTAGGGTACGTTCCGATATATTACTCACCCGTTCGCCACTCGCCACCAGAGCAAGCTCCGTGCTGCCGTTCGACTTGCATGTGTAAGGCATGCCGCCAGCGTTCAATCTGAGCCAGGATCAAACTCTTCAGTTTAATCTCTGTTACTTTGCCCTTTTACAGGCACCATCATTGCTGATGGGTCGCTCACTCAAAAAACTGACAGGCTACTTCCGAAGAAGTATCCTATTTCATTATTTCTTGTGAACATTTGATATTTTAAGTTAGACGCCAATCCGAAGATTGACGCTGCACTTACATCAAATGCCCACACTTATCGACTGTTAATTGTTAAAGAACTGTATTCGGTTACTGCTTTCGCGCTATCGACAAAGCGTTGTGTTTGTCAGCTGCGAAGAAGGAAGAGTATGAAGCATTTCGCTAAATCCGTCAACTCCTTCTTTACTACTCATCGCCGTTTCCGGTGATCCCCAACTGCCGCAGTGACTGCGTCTCATTGGGGAGGCGAACTATAGCAAAGCGCCCCCGTAGTAGCAAGGCTTTTCCGGGGTATTTGCGGCCAACTGCTACAATTTCGCCCCCTCAGCGCAAATTCGCGTCCCACCATAGAAGATTCACCATGAAACAACAAGCTCAAGGATCAGGCCTGACCCTGAAACGGGCTGGCTTTACCACTGGCTTCGGCGTCCTCGCCGCCACCCTCGGTTCCGCAGTCGGCCTCGGCAATATCTGGAAGTTCCCCTACCTGACAGGCGCCAATGGCGGCGCCGGTTTCCTGCTCATCTATCTGCTCGCTACCTTATTAGTGGGATTGCCCGTGATGATCGCGGAAATCACCCTGGGACGCCGGGCCAAGGTCAATCCCATCTCCACCATGGAACAGCTGGCACCGAAGGGCAAGCCCTGGTGGCTGGTCGGCGTGATCGGCATGGTCGCCGCCTTCCTGATCGTCGCGTTCTATTCGGAAGTGGTGGGCTGGGTGTTTGCGTATATCGCCAAGGCCATCGATGGCTCTATCCTCAGCAGCGACAAGCTAGTGACGGAAGCGGCTTTCGCCTCGCTGATCAGCAATCCTTTGCAATCGCTGTTGTGGCAATGGGGCGTGCTGCTGTTTATCGGCGGCATATTGATGCTGGGCGTAACCAAGGGCATCGAAGCGATCGCCAAGAAACTCATGCCGCTGCTGTTCCTGCTATTGCTCCTGCTCTGCGCGGTCAGCCTGTCGCTCGATAAAGCGGCCGAAGGCCTGGCGTTTCTGTTCCGTCCTGATTTTTCCAAGCTGACGGCTTCCGTCGTGCTGACGGCCATGGGCCTGGCCTTCTTTAAATTGTCCGTCGGCATGGGTACGATGATGACCTACGGCAGCTATTTCCGCGATGACCAGGATATCCCCGTCACGACTTTACGCGTGATGGCGGCCGACCTCGGTGTCTCCATGCTGGCCGGCATCGCCATCTTCCCCGCCGTGTTCACGTTCGGCTTCGCCCCCAGCGCGGGACCGTCGCTGGTGTTCATCACGATCCCGGCCGTGTTTTCGCAAATTCCCATGGGACAAGCATTGATGGTGGTGTTCTTCATTCTGGCAGCAGTCGCCGCCACGGGGGCGATGCTGTCGCTGATGGAAGTGCCCGTGGTAATCTTCCATGAACGCTTCGGCTGGACGCGCACCAAGGCCACCGTGGTGACCATGCTGCTGCTGGCCGTGCTCGGTTCCGTATGCGCGCTGAGCAACAGCACCCTGGCAGACTTCAAGCTGTTTAATTTGAATATGTTTGATCTGTTCGACTTTGTGTCATCGAATATCTTCCTGCCGGTAGGCGGCATCGCGATTGCCTTGTTTACCGGCTGGGCCTGGGGCAAGCAGCATTTCATCGAGGCGATCAGCAACCATGGCCAGTTGCAAAACAGAAAATTGGCGCACGTGCTGCTGTTTCTGCTGCGCTTTGTCTCGCCCGTATTGATCCTGATCGTGATGCTGAAGGGCCTGAAAGTCTTCTAATTAAAGAACCCGGGTGTAGGTCTGGCGCACCAGCACCCGGTCGCCGCAATCGAAATGCCACCATTCGCTGTTGATGCCGAAAAAGCCCGCCTGGAACATGGCGTCGCGCAACAATCGGCGATGGTCCACTTGCCCCTGCGTAATTTCTCCCCTTTCCAGCATCACCAGCTCCAGCGCCGGGTGCGAGCGCTCACTCAGGTCGTCAAAGCCCGTGCCCATGTCGAGTTCCTGCCCATCGGGCCCAACGATGGTGATGTCGAGCGCCATGCCGAACGAATGGATCGAGCCGCGCGACGGCTCGGCGATATAGCCCAGCAACTCCGTTCCCTGCAGCGCATCCCACAGTTGCTGCTGCACCCGTTGCGGACGCAGGGCGTCGAGTACCAATAAATGATGATCGGGTCGCCGCTCGGCCAGCCAGGCCACGGCCTGTTCCAGAGCGGCGGCCGCATCGCGGTGCAGCCAGGCGCAATCAATCGGGCTGTATAAGTCGCGGCCGACAAAATTGTCGGGCGTGGCATAGCGCAAGTCGACGGCGATGCCGGCGATACTGCTCAGGTGACGAAATTGCGGATCGCTGCCAACCGCTTCCAATTGCAAACTTGCAACAGACATCAGACGCCTCTTTCCAGGCAATTACGCGCCGCCACGCCGATGCTGTCGGCCAGGCGCCGCGCGCCATGCGACAGCGGCGAGTGGCTCGCCGTCAATAAATACAGTTGGATCGGTATCGTCGGTGCCCATGGACGGCGCTGCAACAGCTCGGGCGAGCCGGACGCGGCCGTAAACGGATCGACCACGGCCATGCCAGCGCCCGCCTCCACCAGGGAGCGGGCGATTTGATAGGTCTGCACCACGGTAGAAAAGACGGGGTGGATATCTTGCGCCTCGCAGGCGGCCACCACCAGTTCGCCCAGCGGATCGTTGTCCGCATGGCCGATCAGCTCACCATTCAGACCATGCGCCGTCAACGGTGTGCCGCAATCGGCCGCGCGCCACGTGCCGGCCGGCGCGATCACCGTCATGACGCCCTGCGCGAGCGGTTCGGCCACGATGCCCGGATGGCGCGGGTCTTGCAGCGACACGGCCAGGTCCGCTTCACCGAGGCGCAAGGTATTGACGATCTCGCCCGTATGGTGGGTGGCCAGTTGGCAACGCGTGTGGGGAAAGTCGCGCCGCCACTGCGTCATGGCGAACGGCAAGACGCTGATGGCAATCGTCGGCGTGGAAACCAAACGGATGGTTTCCACCGCATGGCCCTTCAGGCTGGCCGCCAGACGGCGGATGCCCAGTAAATCGCGGTTGAGCTTTTCCGTCTCGACAAACAGACGGTGCGCTTCGGGTTTCGGGTACAGCTTGCCCCGCACGCGCTCGAACAGCGGCATGCCCAGTTGCAATTCGCAATGCTGCAAGACTTTGGTCACGGCCGGTTGCGAGATATGCAGCACCTGGGCGGCGCCGCTGATGGTGCCAACTTGCATGATGGCGTGAAACACTTCGATATGACGCAGCCGCATGAGCTATTCCTTTACCTTGCCGTGGCCGCCTGGGCCGTCAACGTTCAGCATATAAGAAAAAGTCATGGGCTGGAACGGCTATGCTACGTTGCAACAACAGCTGGCGCCGCTGGGACTGGCGTCGTCAGCACTTCCAGCAGGGCCGCCGTTTCACCGTCGGGTGTGCCGTCGAACAAGGTGTTGCGGTATTTCATCTGGAAGGCGATCAGCACATTGCGCGTCGCTTCATCGAACACGCCCGTGTTCGGCGTCGCATAACCGTGCTGGGCCAGCTTTTTCTGGAACCAGACGGCATCCGGCACTTGCTGCTCAAACATGATTCGCTGCGCGGCAACGCGGTTCGCGTCCGGCCAGACGATCAGGCCCGCATCGGCCAGCTGGCGCCATGGGAACAGCGGACCCGGATCCTGCTTGCGCTGCGGGGCGATCTCGTTATGACCGAGGATATTTTCCGGCGCGATGTTGTAGCGGGCCTGGATATCTTTCAGCAGCGGAATCAGCTCATCAATCTGCGCCTGCGGGAATGGATACCAGAGACGGCCTTCCGGCGTGTCCTTGTAGCCGGGATTGACGATCTCGATGCCGATCGAGCTGACATTCAACTGTGTATAAGTCTTCCAGTTACTCACACCCGCGTGGTTGGCCTGGCGCGATTCGTCGACCAGCACGTAAAACTTCGGCTTGTCCGTGTCCGTCAGCAAATAATGGCTGCTGACCACTTGTTCCGTCAGGATCTTGATCGAACGGGGCAGGTCGCTGACCGTGTAATGGATGACGATGAATTTCACGCGCGGACTCTGGCCGCGCGCGTTCAAGCTGTGGTCGAGGTGCGGCGCGGGCGTGGTACAGGCGGAGAGCAGGGCCACCAGCAGGGCGAGGGCAATTTTTTTCATGAAAGATCCGTGTTCGGGTTAATAAAATGTTCAGTCTTGGCCTGTGTCTTGACGGCCGTCTTGACGGCGATCCTGGCCGCCGCCTCATGTGGACGGGCAACTTTCTGTTCCATCGTCAACGATACAGGCAAAGCGGCGCGCATGGCTGAAGCAATGGCCGGGTGCAATTGCGCCGCGCGGCCCGCCAGCACCACGGGACGCGGACCATGGCGAGATACCAAGGCTAGCGCCAAGCGCGCCAGTTCCTGTCCCGCGCGCTGCAAGATGTCCAGCGCCAGCGGGTCGGCATCGGCACTGGCGGCCACGGCCAGCGCCAGCCGGCCAATGGCGCCCCGGTCCTGGCCATACATGAAGGCGCGCGACAATGACCAGTCGCTGCCGCCCAGTTGCGCAAACACGGCGGCGGCCATGGGCGCCTCTTGCCAGCTGCCGGGCGCCTCGTCTTCGCGGCGCCAGATATGGCGCAAGGCTTCGCGCGCGATCCAGTAACCGCCGCCGCCATCGTCAAGTAACACGCCGCGCCCGCCTGCGCGGTGAAACACGCCATCCGCATCGATCCAGGCGGCAATCGAGCCCGTGCCAGCGTAGACCAGATAACCTTCGCCGGGTTCAAAACTGTCGCGATAGGCGATGTCGATATCATTGCAGATCGTCATGTCAACGGCGTCCAGCGCCAGCAAGGTGGCCAGCGTTTGCGCCAGCGTCACATCGCCGCCGCCAAAACCCGTCAAGCCCGCCACCACGGCGCGCGGCTGACCGATAGCCAGCACAGCCTGAGACAGTTTCGCAAACGTGGCGTGCACGGCTGCGCGGCCTGCTTCGCTGCTCATTTGCAAGGCAGACAAGCCTTGCACGGCCCCGTCGGCCACGATGGCACCATCCGCGTCGGCCAAAGCCCAGCGCGTTTGCGTGCCGCCCGCGTCGATGCCCAGCCCGAGCACGGCAGTGTCAATATTGGTTGCGGGGAAGGAAATCATGACATGAGTGTAAAGCCAAGCGGAGCTTGCAGGCATGAAAGCTTGCGCATGTTTCATGCCTGCAGGTTATGGATTGCCGGTAACCGGTAAAATTACTTGGCGGCGACCGTAAATGGTGCGCGCACGGTAACGCGGGGGCTTTCATTGCCGAGGCGGTCCACGGCGCTGACCACCACCGCATTGACTTTACCGGTGGCATCGTCGACCAGGGTCAGCTCGCCTTGCACGCCCGTGACCACAGTAAAACGCCAGTCTTCGCCATAGCGGGCCCAGACGGCGTATTGCGCCACGGCTTTGCCGCCGCCCGCCGTCAATTTGATGTTGAGGCTGCTGGAATCGCGGCGCAAGGCCAGCACGGGCGTGCCCGGTGCTTCCTTGCCCAGCCATGGCGTGGCGGGAATCAGGGCAGGGCTTTGATACACGCTCGCCTTGAGCTGGTCGCTGACACCCTTGCGGTTCTGCATCAGAGGCACCATGCTGAAATGCACCTGGCCATTCGCGCCGGGCCGCGTGCGCGTCACTTCGATTTGCTTGATGATCTCTTGCGGCGTGAAAGACTTGGCGGAATTGTCGATGCGGCTCGTGTACAGGCCTGGCCACACGTGGCGGCCATACGGATTTTGCGCCAGCCAGTAGTCGAGCAGCACGCCAAACGCTTGCGGCGCCTGCGCCACGGGCCAGTACAGCTGCGGCGACAGATAATCGAGCCAGCCCTTGGCCAGCCACAGTTCCGCATCCGCATACAGTTTATCGTACTGGCTGAAGCCGACGATGCCGGCAGGGCGGCGGTCCGGACGGCCGATGCCGAATGGGCTGATGCCGAAACGCACCCAGCTCTTTTCGCGGTGGATACCTGTATACAAAGCCTCGATCAGCTGGTTGACGTTCTGGCGGCGCCAGGAAGGGCGGTCCAGCTGGCCGCCAGCCAGCAGATATTGCTGCCAGGAAGGCTCATCGGGAAACGGCAATTCGCGCTTGGCGCCGCCATTGCCCGCATCCAGCGCGGCTGTTTCCGCGCCGGCGCCGGCGCCGGCGCCGGCGCCGGGCGCGTCGATCGGATACGGATAAAAGTAATCGTCGATGTGCACACCATCGATATCGTAGCGGCGCACCACATCGAGCACCACGTCCGTCGTGTGCTTGGAAGCGGCGACATCGCCCGGATCCATCCACAGGTAGCGGCCGTATTGCTTGACGGACGCCGGGTTGGTGGAAGCGAAACTGTCGCGCGCCAGCGGCGACTTGGCCGTCGCGTGACGGGCACGGTAGGGATTGAACCAGGCGTGCAACTCCAGGCCGCGCGCATGCGCCTGCGTCACCCAGAAGGCCAGCGGGTCATACATGGGCAATGGCGGCTGGCCTTGCTTGCCAGTCAGGTATTCCGACCACGGCTCCAGCTGCGACGGGTAAATCGTGTCGGCGCTGGGCCGCACTTGCAGCACAATCGCGTTCAGATTCAAGGACTTGGCACGGTCGAGGATAGCCAGCGCTTCGGCTTGCTGCTTGGCAACCGGCAAATTGCTGCGGCTGGGCCAATCGATATTGGCGACCGTCGAGACCCAGGCGGCGCGGAATTCGCGCGGCGCCGGTGGCGGCACCTCGCCCGTGATGTGCTGTACGGGCGGCACGGCCGGCAAACCCGCCTCGCCCGGCGTCACCGCGGACGGCAGCTTGGTGCTGGTACAGCTGCTGAGCAATGTGGCGGTGGCCAGCGCGGCCAATACGCCGGCGCTGGCGCCCAGGCGTTTTTTGAAAGTAGACAACAAAACAATTCCTTGCAGTGGTGAAGCGCAGGTCTATCGGTGCGGGCATTTTACTGTGCGCCCGCCATCCATGCGGGCGCACGGTTCAAAAGAATCAGGCCTCGGCCTTCTTGCCGAATTCGGGATCGATCTTGACCAGCGCGGCCATGATGAAAGCAGGAATGGTGGCGATGCAGACCCAGATGAAGAAATGCTGGTAGCCGAGCATTTGCTGTATCCAGCCGCTGGCCATGCCGGGCAACATCATGCCCAAGGCCATGAAACCCGTGCAAATGGCGTAATGGGCCGTTTTATGCGCGCCATCGGAGACCATGATCATGTACAACATATAGGATGCGAAACCGAAGCCATAGCCGAATTGCTCCAGGGCGATGCCACCGGCGATCACATAGATGCTGCTGGGCAAGGCGCTGGCCAGGTAAACAAAGACCAGGTCCGGCAAGTGCACGGACAGCACCATGATCCATAAACAGCGTTTCAAGCCGAAGCGGGAAATAATGAATCCTCCCAGCAAGCCACCGAGGGTCAGGGCGATCACGCCGATGGTGCCGTAGACGAGGCCCACCTGTTCCGTGCTGAGGCCCAGGCCGCCCTTGGCGACGGGGTCGAGCAGGAAAGGCGCGGCCAATTTGAGCAGTTGCGCTTCGCCGAGGCGGAACAGCAGCAAAAAGCCGAGGATGACGACAATATCCTTCTTCTTGAAAAAAGAAGCAAAGGTGGCGACGAATTCCTGCAACGGAGAAACACCGGCGCCCTGGATGCTGGGGCGGTCATCCTTCGGTTTCGGCAAGACAAAATAGTGATACAGGAAGAGGGCGATGAACAGGCCCGCCAGAATGGCGAACACGACGGACCAGGCCAGCTGCACATTGCCCGTCGCATGCGTCAGATAGCCAGCCAGGTACACAAGGCCGCCCTGGCCGGCGATCATCGCCAGGCGGTAAAACGTGCTGCGCACGCCGACGAAGGCCGCTTGCTGGTGCTCTTCCAGGCCCAGCATATAAAAGCCGTCGGCGGCGATGTCATGCGTGGCTGAACTGAAGGCCATCAGCCAGAAGATGGCCAGGCTGATCTGGAAAAAGTGCGGCAAGGAGGTCGTCAGGGCCACCAGCGCCAGCGCGGTGCCGATCACCAACTGCAAGCCGACGATCCAGAAGCGCTTGGTGCGGTACATATCGATGAAGGGCGACCACAGGGGCTTGATGACCCACGGCAAGTACAACCAGCTGGTGTACAGGGCAATATCCGTATTGCTGAAACCATAGTTCTTGTACATGATCACGGACAAGGTCATGACCACCACATAGGGAATGCCCTGGCCGAAATACAGGGAAGGGATCCACAGCCACGGCTTATTTGACGGCTTATTCGCGCGCGCCGGGGCGGTTTGTTTCACTAGCTCCATACATCCTTCTTTGTCTCCCAGACAGAAGAATGCCGCGCCATCGGATCACGCCGCCAGTGCCGCCCGCACACTGCCGTCCGCGCCGGCCAACAATGCCTGTGCCTGGTTTGTGTTGATTTTTTTGATCAAGGCAACAATCGCCACCTTGACGTGATAGTGGCATTGCTCCAGCACGGTCCTGGCCTGCACTTCGCTGGCGCCCGTGGCGTGCATGGTCAGACGCACCGCCCGCCAGATCAGTTTGGCGTTGGTCGGCTTCAAGTCTACCATCAAGTTTCCGTAAGTTTTATGCAAACCCACCATCAGCGCGCTGGAAATCGTGTTCAGGGTGATTTTTTGCGCCGTGCCCGCCTTCAAACGCGTGCTGCCGGAAATGACTTCCATACCCGTGTCGAGCACGATGCCGCATTGTGCCTCGTGCGCCACGGGGGCATCCACATTGTTGGCGATGCCTATCGTCAAGGCGCCCGCCTGGCGCGCGGCCAGCAAGGCGCCCAGCACATACGGCGTGGCGCCGGAGGCGGCCAGCAAGATCACCACGTCATTGACCTGCGGCTGCAGGGCCAGCAAATCCTTCTCACCTTGCGATAAATCATCTTCCGCCCCTTCGACGGCCGTGAACATGGCGCCCGCGCCGCCGGCCAGGATGGCGACGGCGCGCTCGGGCGGCCAGGAAAACGTGGGATTGAGTTCAACGCTGTCGAGTACGCCCAGGCGGCCCGACGTTCCCGCGCCCACATACAGCAGCCGCCCACCGGCCGCGATGCGGGGCAGGGCGGCCGTGATGGCGGCGGCGATGTCGGGCGAGGCCAACCGGACGGCCTCGACGGCCCAGAACTGGTCATCGACCAGCGCCGCCACCAGTTGCTCCACCGGATACAGGTCCAGATCCGGATGCCGCCGGCTCGGGGTTTCAGTTTTCAACATGATTTCAGAACATGGTTGAAGGTGAAACCAGTTTAATACCAACGAGCAAGATCAACCATGAAAGGATGGCGGGCGGGCATAACGGCCGTTTATAGCTGATGCAGGAACGTGGCGTATTAGTTGTACTTCGATACGCCCCCGTTTGTGTCTATACTTGGGTTCGACGCCAACATCCACGACACGCCCCATGATCGCTCGCCAATTGCTGTTCCTGTTTAGCGCCCTGGGCGCCATCAACGGCATTTTCCTGGCCGTCTATTTTTTCAGCCGCCGGCCTCGCTGCCTGGCCGACTGCATGCTCGGTGCATTGCTGCTGGCCGTCGGGGTGCGCACCGCCAAATCCGCCTTTCTCTTTTTCAACCCGGCGATCGCCATCGAGTTCCGCCAGCTGGGTCTGTCCGCCTGCCTGCTGATCGGTCCCTTGACCTATCTGTATGTGCGCGCTTTTCTGGCCGGGCGCGCGCAACTACCTGCCGGACAACAATGGCGCTGGCATCTGGGTCTGTCCTTCCTGATCATAGGCATTGGCGTTGCTTTTCCGTATTCCGCGTATCGTTCTGTGTGGAACTTGTCGAGCCATGCGATTCATGTGTTCTGGCTGGGCTACCTGCTGGCGAGCGCCGGGCTGCTCTGGCAAGGCCGCCGCACGTGGTGGAATGACGGACAGCGGATGGCGACCAGCAGCGTGCTCCTGCTGAGCGTCTTTGCAGGCAGCTGTGTCATGCTGGCGGCGTACGCGAGCACGCCGTTCACGTCCTATATTGTCGGCGCCTTGTCGTTCACCTTCTCGCTGCATGTCGCGTTCATGCTCTTTCTGCTGAGAAAGGAAAGCTTGACGCCTGCCGAGCCGAAGCCAAAGTACCAGCATAGCCGCCTGACGCAAGACGATGCGCTTGCCGTGCTCGCTGCGCTGGAACAACAGATGAGCGGGCAACAATCCTATCTGAACCCGAATCTGACTTTGGCCCAACTGGCCAAGCGGGCCGGATGCACGCAGGCGCAGGTGTCGCAGGTGCTCAACGACAAGCTGGGCAAGAGCTTCACTACCTACGTCAACGAATACCGTATCGCCGAAGCGAAACAGGTATTGACCGGCGAGCCGCAACTGAATATGGATACCGTTGCCGAGCGCTGCGGGTTCAATTCCAGTTCCACGTTCTACTCGACCTTCAAGAAAGTGGCTGGACAGACGCCCGCCAGCTTCCGCGCCCAATCCAGCCAGGCGGCCGGGGCCATTTCCGCGTAAAACCGCTCCGGAATCGCCATTCCGGAGTCTGACATCCTGTTTGGCGACATCAATTCCCCTGCATTTCGATAACTTATCGACCACCAGCGATCTGAAATAGTCGTTGCTCCGATAAACGCAGTTCTACATGCAGGGTAAATCCATGATTCAGTTTTTATTGCGAACGATACTCGCCTGTTGCTTGCTAAGCATCACAGCCGTCGGCACCGCCGCCACCACGGACCAGGACGAACATGCCATCCGGGAAACCGTGCGCTTGTATCTGCATGGCACCAGCTTCAACGTGCAGGAAGAGATCAACCAGGCCTTCCATGCAAATTCACGCCTGTACCTGGACGGCAAAGATAATACGGAATGGCAGTTGAGCGGTCCGGAATACGCCAAACTCTTTAGCGAGGAGAAAAAAGGGCAATTCAATGGACGCCACGGGCGGCTGATCAAGGTGGAGGTGAGCGGCAAGGTGGCCACCGCCAAGGCCGAGATCCACATTCCCCAGCAAGGGGTGCGCTATGTGGATGTCTTTCTGTTGAAAAAGATCGCCGGCAACTGGAAGATCGTCAGCAAGTCGGCCGATCGCGAGCCGGCAGCCCCGCGCCACGCACGCAAGGTGCTGCTGGTCGTGTCGAATGTGCATGAATATCCAGGCACAAAAATCAACGCTGGCAATAATTTTCCCGAGCTTGCCTATACCTATGATGTCTTTCGCAAAGCAGGGTACGCGGTCGACTTCGTCAGTCCCGAGGGGGGCGCCATTCCCCTGGAAATGATCGTCACGTCCGACGCGCTGCTCAAGAAGTATCTGTACGACAGTGATTTCATGTGGGCACTGGCCCATACCAGGCCCGTCGCCAAGGTCAGGGCGGATGAGTATGCGGGCATGGCGTTCGTCGGCGGCGGCGCGGCCATCGTCGGCATCCCGGACAACAAGCCGCTGCAGGACATCGCCTTGCGTATCTACGAACAACAGGGCGGGGTGATCGCGGCCATCTGCCATGGCACCGAGGGCATCAAGAACCTGAAGCTCAGCGACGGTACTTTCCTGATCCAGGGCAAGACGCTCACCTCCTTCCCCGATGCGTATCTCAACAAGGAATCACCGGTATACAAGGCTTATCCCTTTTCGGCAGAAGCCAGCATCAAGGGCCATGGCGGCATCTTCAGGCACGGCGCCAACGGACAGAGCCACGTCGAGGTCGATGGCCGGCTGGTGACCGGCATGAGCTGGGAGTCGTCCGTCGGCGTGGCCGAATCCATGATCCGCCTGCTCGAACAGTAGATTTATGGAGCGCGGCGCATTTCGGCCACAAAATCGTAATGATCGCTGCGGCAATACGAATGCGTCAGTTCCACCGCTTCGCCCGTCTCCAGGTAGGCGATGCGCGTGATGAACAGCACGGCCTGGCCATCGGGGATGCCCAGTTGCTTGGCCAGCACGTCCGTCGCATTCATGGCGCGGATGTGCTGCAAAGCGCGCACGGGGGCCTTCTTGATGCTGCTCAAGTATTCATACAGCGAGTCGCCCATGGCGGCCGGATCCGGCACCACGCTGAAAGGCAGCACGCTGACCTCATACGCCATCACGACATCGTCAGCCAGGCGCAATCGTTCCAGGCGCGCCACCTTCGTGTTCTGCGCCAGGCCCAGGCTCAGCTGTTCATCGCTGCTGGCGATGACGACTTCGCGCTTGAGCCAACGCGAGCCGGGACGGTAGCCGCGCTGCTGCAACTGCTCGGAAAAGCTCGACAGGTTCGACAGCGGCTGCTCGATGCGCGGGGCAATATAGTTGCCCGAACCACGGCGGCGCACGACGAGGCCTTGCTCGACGAGCTGGTCGATGGCCTTGCGGGCAGTCACGCGCGATACGTCGAGCAGTTCGGACAGGGTACGTTCGGATGGCAGGGCCTGGTCTACCTGGTAGCGGCCGTTGCGTACGTCATCGCTCAGCTTGCGGGCGATCTGCATATATAAAGGCGAATTGTCATTTAAATCGACCTTGAGTTCTACGCTGGTCTGGCTCATACAGTTCTCCTTGTCCTCCTAGTGTAATAGCGATGGCGCCTGCGCGTAGCCCGTCCACCCATGAATAAATGGAAAATGACCATAAATAACGGTTATACACTTAAAAAAACAATGTTTTACCGTACGTATGGCTTTGCATTGTAGATAAATAAGCAATTTTCATTAGCGTAGGAAACCATCCAGTCCTATGCTGGCTGCGCAGCGAGGAATTGATCCTCACCGCACTCTACGGTGGTGCGATGGACAAGCATCCATCCTTGCCTTGAAATGGTGCATTCCTGAAAGTTATGGCTGCACCATGATGTTTCATTGGCTGCGTTGGCGGCCAGCCTCTAAGCTCTTCCCGAATGCTCCCGCACCATGGGGGCGCAACGCAGCGAGGCAACATGCAGCAACACGTCATCATCATCGGCGGCGGCGTCGTCGGTCTGACATCGGCCTGGTGGCTGGCCGAGGCCGGCTACAAGGTCACCTTACTGGAACGCAATGAACAGGTGGCAATCGCCGCCAGCTACCGCAACGGCGGCCAGCTCAGCTATCGCTATGTGGCCCCGCTGGCGGACGCGGGCGTGCCCTTCAAGGCCCTGCAATGGCTGCTGCAGAAAGATGGTCCGCTGCGCTTCCGTCCCGAGGCCGACTGGCGCCAATGGCGCTGGATGGCCAGCTTCCTGCGCAATTGCAACAGCGCCAGCAACGCCCGCACGACGGCCAAGCTGCTGGAATTAGGCGAACTGAGCCGCGCCGGCATGGCGCAACTGGAGTTGACCGTGCCGCCGCAAGCGTATGCCCGCCGCGATGCGGGCAAGCTCATCGTCTACCGTTCACTGGCCATCTTTCAGCGGGCCGTGGCGCGGCCCGAGTCGGAAGAGGCACGCGTCGTCTTGTCGCCGACGGAGGCGGTACAGCGCGAACCGGCGCTGGCCGCCCTGCAGGGCTCCCTGGCGGGCGGCATTTTTACGCCCGGCGAAGCGGTGGCCGATTGCCACGCCTTTTGCCTGGCGCTGGAAGCGCGCCTGCTGCAGCACCCGAATTGTTCGCTCATATTAAAAGGCGAGGCGCGCCGCCTCGTCACGCACAAGGGCAGGATCACGGGCGTCGACACCAGCCTGGGCCTGTTGCAGGCAGATCACTATGTGCTGGCGGCGGGCATCCAGAGCCGCGACCTGGCCGCCACGGCAGGCATCTATCTGCCCCTGTACCCGCTGAAAGGCTACAGCCTGACGGCGCCCATCCGCGCGCAAGACCGGGCGCCCGAGATCAGCATCACGGATTTTGAGCGCAAGGTGCTGTATGCGCGCATCGGTGGCGACCTGCGCGTGGCCGCCATGGTCGACATGGTGGGCGCCGACAACAGCATCGATTGGAACCGCATCGCGGGCCTGACGCGGCTGGCGCGCGAAGCCATGCCGCACGGCGCCGATTACGACCAGGCCACGGCCTGGGCCGGTTTGCGTCCCGCCACGCCGAACAGCGCGCCGCTGGTGGGCGCCAGCAAAGTGGCCAACTTGTGGCTCAATGTGGGCCATGGCCCGCTGGGCTTTACCTTTGCCGCCGGCACGGCGCGCATCCTGGCCGACCTGATGGCCGGCAAGGCGCCGCCGTTCGCGCTGGACTTCCTCAGTCCGAAAAAATAGCCAGTCAAGGCGGCGCGCACGCGCCGTTGCCGATATGGCGGATAATTGCGGAACTTTTCAGTTCCCCTATTTGCCAGCGCATGCCCACACTCCCGACATCTGCCGCTTGCCCCTGTGGCGGCGCCTCCTACGCCAGCTGCTGCGGCCCGTACATCGCGGGCGACGCCTTGCCGCCCACAGCCGAAACGCTGATGCGTTCGCGCTACACGGCGTTCACCTTGCGCGACGAAGCGTATCTGCTTGCCACCTGGCATGCCAGCACCCGTCCCACCGATGCTTTATTTGCCGAAGAAGAAAAAGTCCACTGGCTGGGACTTGAGGTAAAATCTGCTTTACGTTTACGTCAACGTAAAGCAGTATCAGCAGATCTAGCCGAAGAGATACACCGCGACAGCGTCGAATTCGTGGCCCGCTACAAGGTCAACGGCCGCGCGCACCGCCTGCATGAAGTGAGCCGCTTCGTGCGTGAAGCTGGTGACGGCGGCGCCCTGCGCTGGTTTTATCTCGACGGCAGTTTTCCCGAATAGCGCGACCCGAGAGACCGGGCGATCATAAAAAGGAACCGCAATGCCGCACATCGAAAGCAAACTCAATCCGCGCAGTGAAGATTTCAAGGCCAATGCCGCGGCCATGCAAGCCATCGTCGACGATTTGCGCGACAAGGTGGAAAAGATCGCGGCCGGCGGCGGCGAGGCGGCCGCCGCCAAGCACCTGGCGCGCGGCAAACTGCTGCCACGCGACAGAGTCCAGATGCTGCTCGATCCCGGCACGCCTTTCCTCGAGTTTTCCCAGATGGCGGCTTACGCCATGTACCAGGACGCCAAGGGCGTCGATGCGGCGCCTTCCGCCGGCATCATCACCGGCATCGGCCGCGTCTCGGGCCAGGAATGCGTGATCGTGTGTAATGACGCCACCGTCAAGGGCGGCACGTATTACCCGATGACGGTGAAAAAACACTTGCGTGCCCAGGAAATCGCCGACCAGAACACCCTGCCGTGCATTTACCTGGTCGACTCGGGCGGCGCCAATCTGCCGAACCAGGACGACGTCTTCCCCGACCGCGACCATTTCGGCCGCATCTTCTACAACCAGGCGAATCTGTCGGCCAAGGGCATTCCGCAGATCGCCGTCGTGATGGGTTCTTGCACGGCCGGCGGCGCCTACGTGCCGGCCATGAGCGATGAATCGATCATCGTCAAGGAGCAGGGCACGATTTTCCTCGGCGGCCCGCCGCTGGTGAAAGCGGCCACCGGTGAAGTCGTAACGGCCGAAGACCTCGGTGGCGGCGACGTGCACACGCGCTTGTCCGGCGTGGTCGACCACCTGGCGCAAAACGATTTGCATGCGCTGTCGCTGGCGCGCACCATTGTCTCGAACCTGAACCGTCAAAAACCGCAGCAGATGGCTTTGCGCGCATCCGTCGAACCGAAATACCCGACGCAGGAATTGTATGGCGTCATCCCCGTCGATACGCGCAAACCGTTCGACGTGAGGGAGGTGATCGCGCGCATCGTCGACGGCAGCGATTTCGACGAATTCAAGGCCCGCTACGGCACCACGCTGATCTGCGGCTTTGCGCACATCTATGGGGTCAAGGTCGGCATCATCGCCAATAACGGCATCCTGTTCTCCGAATCGGCGCTGAAAGGCACGCATTTCATCGAATTGTGCTGCCAGCGCAAGATCCCGCTCGTGTTTTTGCAAAACATCACTGGCTTCATGGTGGGCCGCAAATACGAAAACGAAGGCATCGCCCGCAATGGCGCCAAGATGGTGACGGCCGTCGCGACGGCCGCCGTGCCGAAATTCACGGTCATCATCGGCGGCAGCTTCGGCGCCGGCAACTACGGCATGTGCGGCCGCGCGTTTTCACCCCGGTTCATGTGGATGTGGCCGAATGCGCGCATCTCCGTCATGGGCGGCGACCAGGCCGCTTCCGTGCTGGCCACCGTCAAGCGCGACGGCATCGAAGGCAAGGGCGGCGAGTGGAGCGCGGACGAGGAAGCGGCCTTCAAGCAGCCGATCAAGGATCAATACGAACACCAGGGCCACCCGTACTATGCCACCGCGCGCCTGTGGGACGACGGCGTGATCGACCCGGCCGACACCCGCATGGTGCTGGGCCTGGGCCTGTCGGCCGCGCTCAACGCGGAAATCCCGGACACGAAGTTCGGCGTATTCCGCATGTAAGGGGAAAAAACCATGGAATTTGAAACCTTAAAGCTGGTCATCGAGGGCAATGTCGCCACCGTGACCCTGAACCGTCCCGACGTGCGCAATGCCTTCAACGAGACGACGATCGCCGAACTGGCGCGCGCCTTCGAGGGCCTGGGGCGCAGCGACATGGTGCGCGCCATCGTGCTGGCGGCGAATGGCGCGGCCTTCTGCGCCGGTGCGGACCTGAACTGGATGAAGAAGATGGCAGGCTACACGCATGCCGAAAACCAGGCCGACGCGCTGCAGCTGGCACAGATGCTGCGCACGATTTACCTGTGTCCCAAGCCCGTCGTGGCGAAGATCCAGGGCGACTGTTATGCGGGCGGCATGGGCCTCGTCGCCGCATGCGATATCATTCTGGCTGCGGAAGACGTGCATTTCTGCCTGAGCGAAGTGCGGCTGGGACTGATCCCGGCCACTATTTCACCGTATGTCATCAAGGCCATGGGCGAAAACGCGGCACGCCGCTATTTCCTGACCGCGGAGCGATTCTCCGCCCAGGAAGCGCTGCGCATCGGCTTTGCCCACGAGGTAGTCGAGGCAAGCGCGCTGGACGCGAAAACCGCCGAGGTGCTCAAGGCGCTGACGGGCAACAGCCCGCACGCCGTGGCGCAAGCGAAAACGCTGGTGCGCGAGATCGTTGGCCAGCCGGTCGACGACGCGCTGCTGGCGGATACCGCCGAGCGCATCGCGCAGATCCGCGCGTCGGAACAGGGACGCGAAGGCGTGCAATCGTTCCTCGACAAGCGCAAGCCGAGCTGGCTCATGGGCTAGCAATATCATTGGAGCAGTTTTGAAAGCAGAAAAACAATCGGGCTGGGTCGAACGCAGTCTGCGCAGCGTGTGGCATCCGTGCACGCAAATGCAGCACCACGAGACTGTACCGCTCATCCCCGTCAGCCATGGCCGCGGCGCCTGGCTGTACGACCACGAAGGCCGACGCTACCTGGACGCCATCAGCTCCTGGTGGGTGAACCTGTTCGGCCATGCGAATCCGCGCATCAATGCGGAACTCAAGGATCAATTGGACCGGCTGGAACACGCCATGCTGGCCGGCTTCACGCATGAACCGGTGATCAAACTGTCGGAAAAGCTCTCTGCGCTCACCGGCGGCGTGCTCGGTCACAGCTTTTACGCGTCCGACGGGGCGTCGGCCGTGGAAATCGCCCTGAAAATGAGTTTTCACGCCTGGCGCAACAGCGGCAAGAGCGAGAAACAGGAATTCGTCTGCCTGAAGGGCAGCTACCACGGCGAAACCATCGGCGCCCTGGCCGTCACCGACGTCGCCCTGTTCAAGGATGCCTACGGCCCCCTGCTGCGCGCCACGCAGACGGTGATGTCGCCCGACTTCCGCCAGGCGGCCGAAGGTGAAACGGCGGCAGATGTGGCGCGCCGCGCGGCCTTTGAGGTGGAACAGCTGTTCCAGCAAAAAGCCGACAAGATCGCCGCCATCATCATCGAGCCGCTGGTGCAGTGCGCCACCGGCATGGCCATGCACGACCCCTTATACCTGTCGCTGGTGCGCGCCCTGTGCGACCGATATCAAGTCCATTTGATCCTCGATGAAATCGCCGTCGGCTGCGGCCGCACAGGCACCTTCTTTGCGTGCGAGCAGGCCGGCATCTGGCCCGATTTCGTCTGCCTCTCCAAGGGTATCAGCGGCGGCTATTTGCCTCTGTCTCTCGTCATGACGCGCGAAGACATTTACCAGGCCTTCTACAGCACCGACGTGCGCCGCGGCTTTTTGCATTCGCACTCGTACACGGGCAACCCGCTGGCCTGCCGCGCCGCGCTGGCGACTTTGTCGATTTTCGAGGAAGACGATGTGCTGGTGACCAACCGCGTGCGCGCTGAAAAAATCACGCGCGCCCTGGCGCCGCTGGCGCAGCATGAAAAAGTAAAACACTTCCGCCAGCAGGGCATGATCTGGGCCTTCGATGCGGTGGACGCGGCGCCCGATTTTTCGCGCCGCTTCTTCAGCACGGCGCTGGAACACGAACTGTTGATGCGCCCCATCGGCTCCACCGTCTACCTGATGCCGCCGTACATCCTCGACGACGAGGAAATTACCGGCCTGGGCCAGCAGACCCTGGCCGTCTTCAACAAAGTGATCGGAGCCTGAGATGGAACTGATCGCGCGCTTGAAGCAGCAGTTGCACGGACTGGAAGAGCGCAGCCTGATCCGCCGCCGCCGCACCGTCGACACGCCATGCGCGCCGCGCCTGACGGTGGACGGGCGCGACATGCTGGCCTTTTGCAGCAATGATTACCTGGGACTGGCCGCGCACCCGCGCATCGTGGAAGCGCTGAAAGAAGGCGCCGACCTGTATGGCGCCGGCAGCGGCGCTTCGCACCTGATCAGCGGCCATAGCCGCGCGCACGCGCAGCTGGAAGAACGGCTCGCCGCTTTCGTCGGCGCCAACCTGGAACAGGCGCGCGCCCTGTATTTCTGCACCGGTTACATGGCCAACCTGGCCGTGCTGACCGCCCTGTCGGCGGGCGATGCGGACACCGAGATTTTTTCGGAAGCGCTGAACCACGCTTCGCTGATCGACGGCACGCGCCTGGCCCGCGTCAAGACGCGCGTGTATCCGCACGCCGACCTCGAGGCCCTGGCGGCACTGCTGGCGGCCAGCACGGCGAAAACCAAGATCGTCGTCACCGACAGCGTCTTCAGCATGGATGGCGACCTGGCACCGCTGCCCGCGCTGCTGGCCCTGTGCGAACAATACGGCGCCTGGCTGGTGGTCGACGACGCGCACGGCTTCGGCGCGCTGGGAGTCAATGGCCGCGGCGCGCTCGAACATTTCAATCTGCGTTCCCCTTACCTCGTGTACGTGGGCACCCTGGGCAAATCGGCCGGCGTGGGCGGCGCCTTTGTTTGCGCGCATGAAGCCGTGATCGACACCCTGATCCAGAAGGCACGCCCCTACATCTTCACGACGGCGGCCGCGCCCGCGCTCGCGCATGCACTGCTGGCCAGCCTGGACATCATCGCCGGCGAAGAAGGAAAACAACGCCGCGCCCACTTGGCGGCACTGGTGGGGCAATGGAATGACGGCTTGCAGCTGCAGCGCTGGCAAGCCTTGCCGTCATTGAGCGCCATCCAGCCCGTCATCATCGGCGAGAATGCGGACATGCTGGCCGTCGCCGCGCAACTGTACCAACAGGGCCTGTGGGTCGGCGCCATCCGCCCGCCCACCGTCCCTGTCGGTACGGCGCGCCTGCGCGTGACCCTGTCGGCCGGCCACACGGCGCAGGAAGTGGCGCAATTGATCAATGCAGTCAACACCCTGGAAAGGACTCGCCATGAGCCTTGATGCCCCTATCGTGGCGGACGTGCTGGCGGACCTGGCGCCGGCCGTGCAAGCGGCGCCGGCGGCCACCGGCCTGCCATCGCGCTTTGCCTGTTTCGTCACCGGCACCGACACGGAAATCGGCAAGACATTGACGTCGTCAGCCCTGCTGCACGCGCTGGTCGCGCGCGGCGTGCGCGCCTGCGGCATGAAGCCAGTGGCCGCCGGCGCCGAAATGCGCGACGGCGAACTGCATAATGAAGACGCCGACAGCCTGATCGCCGCCGGCAACGTCACCATGCTGCGCAGCCTGACGACGCCCTACATGCTAAAGGAAGCGGCGGCGCCGCACATCGCCGCCGCGCTCGAGGGAGTGAGCATTGAATCCGTGCCGATCCTGGCCGCCTACCTGGAAATCGCCGCCGCCTCGGACGCCGTCGTGGTCGAAGGCGTGGGCGGTTTCCGCGTGCCGTTGTCGCCAGGTTTCGACTCGGCCGACCTGGCGCAGCAACTCGATCTGCCCGTGATCCTCGTGGTCGGCATGCGTTTGGGCTGCATCAGCCAGGCCTTGCTGACGCTGGAAGCCATCGAAGCGCGCGGCTTAACGGTGATCGGCTGGGTCGCCAACACCCTGGAAGTGGAAATGCGCTTCCTCGACGAAAATATCGATGCGCTGATCGAGCGCATCCCGGCGCCGCTGCTGGGCAGGGTGCCGCGCCTGGCGCAGCCGAGCGCGCAAGCGGCGGCGTCCTATCTCGATTTCACCGGCTTGCCCAACTGGCCGGCGCAGCACCCCAACACTTAAAACGTATCCAAAAATAGAAGCGAAGGAATCACCATGTCCGTAGTCCAAGAAGCAGCAAAAACCGTCGAACTGCACCGCCCTGCGGCGCGCATCACCCTGCCAGAAGCGGCCACCTGGCCCATCGCCGATGTGCTGGCCCTGTTCGACCTGCCATTCAATGACCTGATGTTCAAGGCCCAGCAAACGCACCGCATCAACTTCCCCGACGGCGACGTGGAACTGGCGACCCTGTTGTCGATCAAGACGGGCGGCTGCGAGGAAGACTGCGGCTACTGCCCGCAGGCGGCCCGCTACGACACGGGCGTGGAAGCGAAAAAAATCCTCGACATCGACACGGTGCTCGACGCGGCCCGCCAGGCGAAAGCCAACGGCGCCACGCGCTTCTGCATGGGCGCCGCCTGGCGCGGCCCGAAAGACCGCGACATGGACAAAGTCGAGGAAATGGTCAGCAAAGTCAAAGCGCTGGGCCTGGAAACCTGCGCCACCCTGGGCATGCTGGAAGAGGGACAAGCGGACCGCCTGAAAAACGCGGGCCTGGATTTCTATAACCACAACCTCGACACGGCGCCCGAGTTCTACGACAACGTCATCTCCACGCGCGAATACCAGGACCGCCTGGACACTCTGGGCCGCGTACGCGAAGCGGGCTTGAAAGTATGCTGCGGCGGCATCGTCGGCATGGGTGAGACGCGTCTGCAACGCGCGGGCCTGATCGCCCAGCTGGCAAACCTGAATCCGTATCCGGAATCGGTGCCCGTCAACCACCTGGTGCAGGTGGAAGGCACGCCTTTGTTTGGCCTGGAAGCGCTGGACCCGTTCGAATTCGTGCGCACAATCGCCGTTGCCCGCATCACCATGCCGAAAGCGCGCGTGCGTTTGTCGGCCGGCCGCCGCCAGATGGGCGAAGCCGTGCAAGCGATGTGCTTCCTGGCTGGCGCCAACTCCATCTTCTACGGCGACAAGCTGCTCACCACCGACAACCCGGAAGCGGAAGACGACCGCGTCTTGCTCGGTAAACTGGGCTTGCAGACGCGCGGCGCCATGCTCGACTCGGTGCAGAAAGAGAAGTGCGGCTGCTGATGACAGCCTTGTCGGGTTACGCCGTGCCGGCTAACCCGACCTACGAATACCGCCTCACCAATGCGTAGGTCGGCTTAGCGCAAAGCGCGTAAGCCGACACGCCAGCACACAACGTCCATAACAAGAGACAGCTGCCCCTTTTTGAGAGAATAGAGAGAGACCATGTTCACTAAAATCCTGATCGCCAACCGCGGTGAAATCGCTTGCCGTGTCGCCGCTACCGCGCGCCGCATGGGCATCCAGACCGTCGCCGTGTATTCGGAAGCGGACGCCAATGCCAAGCACGTCGCCGTGTGCGACGAAGCCGTCTTGATCGGCCCGGCGCCGGCCAAGGAAAGCTATCTGTGCGGCGACAAGATCATCGCCGTGGCGCTGGCCACTGGTGCCCAGGCGATCCACCCCGGCTATGGTTTCCTGTCCGAGAACGCCGACTTCGCCGATGCCTGCCAGGCGGCGGGCCTCGTCTTCATCGGCCCGCCGGCGTCCGCCATGCGCGCCATGGGCTCGAAGTCGGCCGCCAAGTCGCTGATGGAAAAGGCGAATGTGCCGCTGGTGCCCGGCTACCACGGCGAGAATCAGGATGCGGACTTTTTGCACACGCAGGCCGACAAGATCGGCTACCCCGTGCTGCTGAAGGCGTCCGCTGGCGGCGGCGGCAAGGGCATGCGCGTCATTGAAAACAGCACCGACTTCAAGGCCGCGCTGGCCTCGTGCAAGCGCGAAGCGATCAGCTCTTTCGGCGACGACAAGGTGCTGGCCGAAAAATACCTGTCGCGTCCACGGCATATCGAAATCCAGGTGTTCGCCGACACGCTCGGCAACTGCATCTACCTGTTCGAGCGCGATTGCTCGGTGCAGCGCCGTCATCAAAAGGTGCTGGAAGAAGCGCCTGCGCCGGGCATGCCAGCCGACCGACGCGCGGCCATGGGCGAGGCGGCCGTTGCCGCCGCCAAGGCCGTCGGCTACGTCGGCGCAGGCACGGTCGAATTCATCGCCAACCAGGATGGCTCGTTCTACTTCATGGAGATGAACACGCGCCTGCAGGTCGAGCATCCGGTGACGGAAATGATCACCGGCACCGACCTGGTGGAATGGCAGTTGCGCGTCGCCTTTGGCGAGCCGCTGCCGAAAAAACAGAATGAGCTGGCGATCCACGGCCACGCCATCGAAGCGCGCATCTACGCGGAAAATCCGGAGAAGGGCTTTTTGCCATCGATCGGCACGTTGCGCCACATGCAGTCGCCTTCGGCCGTCACGTTCGAACTCGGTGGCACGGTGGTTCCGGCCGCTGTGCGCATCGATTCGGGCGTGCGCGAGGGTGACGCGATCTCGCCATTCTACGACCCGATGATCGCCAAGCTGATCGTCTGGGGCGCGGACCGCCGCGTAGCGCTGGCGCGCATGGCGCAGGCGCTGGCCGACTACCAGATCGTCGGCCTGGCCAGCAATATCGCTTTTTTGAAACGCCTGGTCGAAGGCCAGGCATTCGCCAGCGCCGACCTCGATACAGGTTTGATCGAGCGTAATCAAGCGTCGCTGTTCCCCGCCCTGCAGGCGGCGCCCGACACGGCCCTGGCGCTGGCGTCCGTCGCCCTGCTGCTGGAAGAAAAAGCGGCCGCCGAAGCGCAATCGCTGCAGCGCGCCGACCCGTGGGGCAATGCCCTGGGCTGGCGTCTGAACAGCACCCTGGGCCGCAGCCTGTCGTTCGCCGATGAATTCACCTTGGCCGGCGAGGGCAAGGCCTATACGGCGCGCGTTGCCTACAAGACGGATGGCTGGCTGTTCAACGGCCAAGCCCTCACCCTGACGGCGCACACAGGCAACGAGCTGCACATCAAACTGGGCGAGCGTGCCGTGCACGGCACGGTGCTGCGCGATGGAGAACAGTTCCACGTGTTTAGCAATGGTTTGCACTACACACTGCATTACAACGATCCGATGGCGCATGCGGGCGAAGTGGAAGCGGAAGGCGGCCGCCTGACGGCGCCGATGCCGGGCAAGGTCGTCGCCGTGCTGGTGAACAAGGGCCAGGACGTCAAAAAGGGCGAGCCGTTGGTCATCATGGAAGCGATGAAGATGGAGCACACGATCGCCGCGCCGCACGACGGCCTGGTGGAAGACGTGCTGTACGCGGTCGGCGACCAGGTGGCCGATGGGGCTCCGCTGCTGGCCTTCAAGGCTGCCGCATAGAGGTAAGCACATGCGCATCCTGTTACAACGTTCGGACGGCAAGGAAACGGCGTGGATCAGCGACTTGCGCGACTTGCTGCCCGAGGCCGACATTATCTTCTGGCGCGAAGGCGACACGTGCGCGCCGTGCGACTACGCCGTCGTGTGGCAGCCGCCCGCCGCCATGCTGCCCGAGCTGGCCAACGTCAAAGCCATCTTCAACACGGGCGCCGGCGTCGACGCGCTGTTGAAATTTGGCGATGCGCTGCCGGCCCACGTGCCGCTGATCCGTCTCGATGACGCGGGCATGGGTGTGCAGATGGCCGAATATGTGAGCCACGCCGTGCTGCGCCACTTCCGCCGCTTCGACGATTACGAGGCGCAGGGCCGCGCCGGCATCTGGCAGCCGCTGCCTGCCTTCGACAAGACGGATTTCCCCGTCGGCGTGCTGGGCATGGGGGTGCTGGGCACGCGCGTGCTGCAAGCGCTGGCGCAGTTCGAATTCCCCTTGCGGGGATGGAGCCGCAGCCCAAAACACGCCGATGGCGTGCAATGCTACGCGGGCGAAGAGGGGCTGGAAGCATTTTTGCGCGGCACGCGCGTGCTCGTATGCATGCTGCCGCTCACGCCGGACACGCACAACCTGCTCGACCGCGCGCGCCTGTCGATGCTGCTGCCCGGCGCCTACGTCATCAACGTGGCGCGCGGCGCGCATCTGGCCGAACCGGACTTATTAACCCTGATCCGCTCCGGGCATATCGCCGGGGCGACCCTCGACGTGTTCCGCAACGAGCCGCTGCCGCAGCAGCACCCGTTCTGGCAAGAACCGCGCATCACCATCACGCCGCATATTTCGGCCGCCACCCTGCGCCGCGAAAGCGTGGCGCAGATCGCCGCCAAGATGCGCCGCCTGCAAGCCGGAGAAGTCGTCGCCGGCATCGTCAACCGTTTGCAAGGATATTGAAATGAATGCTCAAGCTAGTTTGCCCAAGCAAGTCAAGATCGTCGAAGTGGGTCCGCGCGACGGCCTGCAAAACGAGAAGGAAACCATCAGCGCCGCTGTCAAGATCGAGCTGGTCGACCGCCTGACCCTGGCCGGCTTCGCCAACATCGAGGCGGCGTCGTTCGTCTCGCCGAAATGGGTGCCGCAGATGGCCACCAGCGCGGAAGTAATGGACAAGATCGCGCGCCGCGCTGGCACGATTTATTCGGCGCTGACGCCGAACATGCAGGGCTTTGATGCGGCACTGGCGGCGAAGGCCGATGAAGTGGTGATCTTCGGCTCCGCCTCGGAGGCCTTCTCGCAAAAGAACATCAACTGCTCGATCGCCGAATCGATTGCCCGCTTCGAAGGCGTGGCGAAGGCGGCCAAGGAACACGGCCTGCGCCTGCGCGGCAGCATCAGCTGCGCCTTCGGCTGCCCCTACCAAGGCGAAGTGCCGCTGGACGCCGTGGCCGACGTGGTGGGCCGCATGCGCGACCTCGGTTGCGACGAGATCGACATCGCCGACACCATCGGCGTGGCCACGCCGCGCAAAACGCAGGCGGTGATGGCGCGCGCGATTGCCGCCTTCCACGTGGGCGGCCTGTCCGGCCACTTCCACGATACCTACGGCCAGGCGCTGGCGAATATCTACGCCAGCCTGGAAACGGGCATCGCGATTTATCACTCGTCCGTCTCGGGCCTGGGCGGCTGCCCCTACGCCAAGGGTGCCACTGGCAACGTGGCGACCGAAGACGTGCTGTACATGATGCAAGGGCTGGGGATTGCCACCGGCATCGACCTCGACCTGGTGGTCGACGCGGGCCAGTTCATCTCGCAGCAACTGGGACGCAAGGGTTCCAGCCGGGCGGGCAACGCCATCGCGGCGAAACGCGCCGCTGTTTGAGGTAGGTCGGATTAGCGTGGCAACGCCACGCGTAATCCGACAATATTGTTGGCATTGCGGTGTTGTCGGGTTACGCGCTGCGCGCTAACCCGACCTACCCCGACCGACGTGAACTGTACAGACGAAAAAAAACCCAAGAGCCGAAACTCTTGAGTTTTTTTCTACAAATTTGGTCGGAGTACAAGGATTCGAACCTTGGACCCCCTGGTCCCAAACCAGGTGCGCTACCGGGCTGCGCCACACTCCGAAGACCAAGATAATACAGGCCGTATCGACTTCGGTCAAGGGTCAGGTGAAACTCTATGTAAATTATTTACGGGCGGCACTGGAACCCATGTATTTTTCAAAACGATTGAAGTATGCGACACTGGCTTGGCAAGTTTTCCCGATCAGACATGAAGGCGACAACGGCAATGGAGTTCAGGATAGAAAGAAACGACGGTGGCCGGCCCATGCCGAACCGCCGCGGCATCGTGCTGGGCATCGCCGTGTCCTTGCTGCTGCATGGCGCCTTGATCACTCTGTGGCGCCACGTGCAGCCGGCCGCGCGGATGGACACGGCCCCGCGCGTGGAATCGATCGCCGTGTGGATACGTCCGCTGGCCGCCAAGCCTCCCCCGCCCCCGCCGCCCGTCGAAGTCGCCAAGCCGAAGCGCGAACCCAAGCCCATCAGCAAGCCTAAACTCGCCACTGTCCGGGAAACGCCGCCGGCCGCCACGGCGCCAGCATCGAGCCCGCAAGCCATCACGGTGGTGCCGGCATCACCGGCCACGCCAGCGGCCAGCGCCGATACCATCACGCAAGAGACGCCAAAGTTCGACATGGACGCGGCCAGAAGGACGGCGCGCAAGATGGCCGGCGAGCGCGACCCGTCCAAGGTGGGTACGGCCGTGGGGCAAATCCCCGACAAGCCGCTGCAAACGGAAACCCAGCTGGCGCGCGACATCGCGCAAGGCAAGCGCGGCGACTGCCGCACTGCCTACTCAGGCGCAGGCTTGCTGGCGCCCGTGATGATGTTGCTGGACAAGAAGGATAGCGGCTGCAAGTGGTGAAGAAGATTGACTATACCCATATTGGGTACTAACATACCCAATATGGGTATCTATGCAGACACATTGTTTTCCAAGACACAGCAACGCGTGCTGGCCTTGCTCTTTGGCCAGGCGCAACGCTCTTTCTATGCGAATGAAATCATCGCCTTCGCGGCCATCGGTTCGGGTGCAGTGCAACGCGAGCTGACCAAGCTGGTGAAATCGGCCCTGGTCACGGTGAAAAAGGTGGGCAACCAGAAGCATTACCAGGCGAATCACGATGCGCCGATATTCGACGAGCTGCGCAGCATCGTACTGAAAACCTTCGGCGTGGCCGATGTGCTGCGCGTTGCGCTGCAGTCGCACTGGCAGGAAATCGACTTGGCTTTCGTGTATGGTTCCATGGCCAAGGGCACGGAACAGGCGCACAGCGATATCGACCTGATGGTGATCGGCAGCATGGCATCAAACGCCCAGTTACTGACGGCCTTGCAGCCAGTGCAGCAGCAACTGGGGCGCAGCATCAACCCGACCTTGTACACGCCAGAAGAATGGCGGCAGAGAATAGACGAGGGCAAGTCGTTCGTCGTGCGCATCCTCGAACAGCCCAAGATTTTTGTCAAAGGGGGCGACGATGAATTCATCAAGCTCGCAAGCGCTGGCGAATCTGGCGCGCATCGGCCAGCTCAAGGCTGAGCCACCCGACGCCCGCGAACGGGCCGGCTTGCTGCGCTCGGCCACCGTGCGCCTGCGTGACGCCAGACAGGTGATACTGTCGCTGGAAAGCCGCTTCGACCTGGCGTATAACGCGGCGCATGCGGCCGCCTTGTCTGCGCTGCGCCAACATGGTTATCGCAGCGACAACCGCTATCTCGTTTTCCAGAGTCTGGAACACACCTTGGGTTTCACGCCACAGCAGTGGCTACTATTAAGCCAGGCGCACAAGAAGCGCAACCTGGCCGAATACGAAGGCGAGCTCGATGTCACGGCAGGCTTTGTCGATGAGCTGATTGAACACGTGGAGCTGCTGCTCGCAGCAGCGCTAGCGCTCGATGTCAGGCCACCAGCCTGACTTCTTCTTTATTCCTGCCCCTTCAACTGCAACGCCCTTTCATACAGCGCATTCTTCTTGCGCCCCGTGATTTGCGCCGTCAGGTTCGCCGCCTGCTTGACGCTGCACTCGGCCAATAAAATGTTCAGGATGCGCTCGGCTTCCACGTCTTCCGCGTCCTGCGTTTCCGTGGCGCCCTCCAGCAGGACGACGAATTCGCCCTTTTCGCGGTGCGCATCGGCGCGTATCCACGCCTCCGCCTCGGACAGGGGGCAGCGGTGGATTTCCTCGAACAGTTTCGTCAGTTCGCGCGCGAACACCACCTGGCGCGTCGGTTCGAACGCTTCCACCAGGGCCGTGGCGCAGTCGAGGATGCGGTGCGGCGCTTCATAAAACACCATCGTCGCCGTCACGCCGCGCAGGCTGTGCAGCATGTTTTCGCGCTGCTTGGCCTTGGCTGGCAGGAAGCCGACAAAGTAAAACTGGTCATTCAACAAGCCGCTGGCGGAAATGGCGGTGATGGCCGCCGACGGGCCGGGCAGGGGCAGCACGCGCAGGCCGGCCGCGCGCACGGCGTCGACGATGCGCGCGCCGGGGTCGGAGACGGCCGGCGTGCCGGCGTCGGACACAAGGGCGATGCGCTCGCCGGCGTGCAGGCGGGCGATCAGGGTTTGCGCCACTTCGCGCTCGTTATGCTGATGCGCCGCAATCAGAGGCTTGTTCAAGCCAAAGCGCGTCAGCAGGTGCGACGTGTTGCGCGTATCTTCACAGGCGACGGCATCGGCAAGGCTCAGCAGATGCAGTGCGCGCAGGCTGATATCGGTCACATTGCCGATGGGCGTGGCCACTATATACAATGTTGCGATAGGATAGACCTGGTGCGCCGCCTCTGTCATGATGGGCAGGCTGGCGATGGAACTGATTTCTTGTACGGTCATTTTGGAGGTTAAATGCTTGCTAATAGTGTGAAGTTACTGCTTGTTTGTGCCGCGACCGGCATGCTGAGCGCTTGCAGCACGCCTTGCGACGCGCCCGGGCAATTGTGCGCGCCTATTGAATCTAACACAAGGGCGCTGCCGCCTCCGAAGCCGCTGCCACCGCCCGTGCCGCCCAAGCCTCCCGCGCCCGAACCGGTGACGTTTGCCGTGGCCGTGCCCGATATTACCGCGTATGACGGCAACGGCGCGCCACTGGCGCCCATCACCACCAAGCCGGCCACCGGCACGCCACTCGACATGCCGGCCGCCACGGCGCCGGCGCCGTCCGACGGCAAGGTCCACCACATCGGCCTGCTGCTGCCGCTGCGCTCGGCTTCCCTGGGACCGGCCGCCGAATTGCTGCGCGCCGGCTTCATGGCCGCGTACGAGCGCGACCGCAGCGGCTTTGAAGTGACGGTGATCGATACGGGCGACGGCAGCAGCGACGTGCTGAACAAGTTTGCGCAAGCACAAGAGGAACAGGACATCGTCGTCGGGCCTTTGTCGCGCTCGGCCGTGACGGCCGTGGCGAACAGCGATCTGGTACGCAAGCCGACGATCGCCCTGAACCACCCGGACAACCGCGGCGAGGCGCGCCTGCCGGCCAAGCTGCTGGTGATGGGCCTGTCGATCGAAGCGGAAGCGCGCCAGGTCGCCGCCTGGGCCGCCAGCGAACAGCCGGGCGCCAGCGCGCTGGTCCTGTCGGCCGGCTCGCCCTCGCAGCGCCGCATCAGCGCCGCCTTCAAGCAGGAATGGCTGCGCCAGGGCGGCAAGATCGAGACGATGGACTTGACGGCCACGAATGGCTACCTGAGCGATGCCGAACTGGTGCAGCTGCGCGCGCGCCTGGCCGCCACGCCGCCGGGCCTGCTGTTTGCCGCGCTCGACGCCGACCAGGCGCGCCAGCTGCGCGTGGCCATCGGCAGCGATCTGCCGCTGTATGGCACCTCATCCTTGAATCCCGGTACGGGACGCGGCGCCAGCGGCCCCGAGCTCGACGGTGCGCGCCTGCTGGACTTGCCATGGCAGGTGCAGCGCGACCACCCGCAAGTGATGGTGTATCCACAGCCCGAGCAGCCAGCCGAACGCCGGCTGACGGCCGACATGGAACGCCTGTACGCGCTGGGCATCGATGCCTTCCGCGTGGCGCGCGAAGTGGCGCTGCGGCCGAACGCGCCATTTACCCTCGATGGCGTGACGGGTCGCCTGGCCGTGCGCTTTGAGGATAATCAAAGCGTGTTCGAACGCACGGAGCAAGCCGCCACCTACCAGCAGGGCGTGCTGGGCACCTGGCCGCCGGCCGCGCCCACGCCTGTCTCTGTGCCGCCGGCCCAATAAGGACTCGCCATGCCACCCCTGCCTTTCCAGAATAAACAGGCACGGGGACGGCAAGGGGAAGACGATGCGCTCGCGTATCTGTTGCTGCAAGGGCTGGCACTGCTGGAACGCAACTATCTGTGCAAGGGCGGCGAGCTGGACCTGATCATGCGCGATGGCGCCTCGGTCGTCTTCGTCGAAGTGCGGCTGCGCAGCAGTGCGGCCTTCGGCGGCGCCCTGGCCAGCATCACGCCAGCCAAGCAGCGGCGCATGGTGGTGGCGGCGCAAACCTGGCTGCTGAGGCAAAAAACCGTGCCGCCCTGCCGCTTCGACGCGCTGGCCATCGACGGCGGACGCATCAGCTGGCTGAAGAACATCCTCGATATGTAAGCATTTTTAACAGTGCTTGTCCGCCATGCCGCGCGCCTGCACTATAATCGGCAGACTATGAATAATCAACGCATCCTCTCGCACTTCCACGAAAGTGCCGAACTCAAGATCCAGGCCGCCACCGTACTGGCGCAACCGATTGCGCAGGCGATCGACCTGATGTTTTATGCATTGTCCAACGGCAACAAGATCCTCGCCTGCGGCAACGGCGGTTCCGCCGCCGACTGCCAGCATTTCGCAGCCGAACTGGTCGGGCGCTTCGAACGCGAACGCTTTCCGCTGCCGGCCCTGGCGCTGACGACGGATACGTCGATCCTGACGGCCGTGGCGAACGACTACAGCTACCGCGAGATTTTCTCGAAGCAAGTGCAGGCCTTCGGCCAGGCCGGCGACATCCTGCTGGCCATCTCCACGTCGGGCAATTCAGCCAACGTGATGGCGGCCGTGGAAGCGGCGCTCGAACGCGAAATGCGCGTCGTGGCGCTGACGGGCAAGGACGGCGGCGCCATCGGCAAGATGCTGACGGACGCCGACGTGCATATCTGCGTGCCGGCCGAGCGCACGGCGCGCATCCAGGAAGTCCACCTGACCACCATACATTGCATCTGCGACGGCATCGACGTCGCGCTATTCGGAGGAGACGTGAATGACTAAATTCGGTACTGGCCCAGGCTGGAAACGCGTACAACGCCCATTGGCCACCGCACTCTTGTGCGGCGCCATGCTCACCTCGCTCACCGGCTGCATCGAATTGATGGTCGGCGGCGCGGTGATGGGCGGCGTGGCCGCAGCGGACCGCCGCACCCTGGGCGCCCAGACCGAAGACAAGTCGATCGCCCTCAAAGGCGAGTCACGCATCCCCTCCATCACCGGCGACGTGGGCCATGTGAACGTCACCAGCTTCAACCGCCGCGTCCTGCTTACGGGCGAAGTGCGCGACGAGGCGATGAAAAATGCCGTCGAGCGCGAAGTGCGCAATATCGAGGGCGTGGAATCGGTGGCCAATGAATTGATCATCGCCGGTCCGGCCAGCTATACGTCGCGCTCGAACGACGCGCTGATCACCACCAAGGTCAAGGCCAGCCTGGTCGACATGAAAACCATCTCGGCCGCCTCGTTCAAGGTCGTCACCGAGAACGCCACCGTCTTCCTGATGGGCAGAGTCACCCAGCGCGAAGGCACGGTCGCGGCCGACGTGGCGCGCGGCGTGGGCGGCGTGCAGAAAGTGGTCAAGCTGTTCGACTACATTTCGGAAGCGGAACTGAAGCAGTTGCAGCCCGACCCGCCGCAGCAGCGCACGACGAACACGGTCAGCGACACGGTGCAGCAGTAAGCACCTCCTCCGTTTGACCTACGGCTTTGATGCGGCGATACGGCTATAATGGCCGCATCGCCGCGCTTTTCAAATGAAAACCATGTCAACTTCGCCATCCGCAAGCAAGTCCTGGGTCAAGCCAGCCCTGATCGCCGTCTTCGTGGCGGGCGTGGCGGCAGCCGCTTATCTGTCGCTCAATGACAAGCAAAGCGCGCCGGACGTGACCTTCCACGGCATCCATGGCGAAAAAATCACGTCGGCCAGCCTGCGCGGCAAGGTCGTGATGGTCAATTTCTGGGCCACCTCGTGCACCACCTGCGTGGCGGAAATGCCGGACATGGTCGACACCTACAACAAGTACAAGGGACAGGGACTGGAATTCGTGGCCGTGGCCATGAAATACGATCCGGCCAACTATGTGCTGAACTTCGCCGAAACGCGCCAGCTGCCGTTCAAGGTGGCGCTCGACGTGACGGGCGAAGCGGCCAAGGCCTACGGCGACGTGGCCCTCACGCCCACCACCTTCGTGCTCGACAAGCAGGGCAAGATCCTCAAGCGCTACGTGGGCAAGCCGGAATTCACCGAACTGCATAAGTTGCTGGAATCGGCCATCGCGGGATAACACGGCACAAAACCTTGTTGCCAAGTGTTGCCAAACCGTTATAACCTTCCCAGGCGTGATCCCAATCCCCTTGTGAAGGCCAGCCGTGTCCCTAGCCGCTCAATCGCTCGACCCGCAACAACTGAAAACCTGGCTGCTCGCCGCCGGCAACAAGGACGCCACCGCGTTCCGTCAGCTATATAACTCCACCTCATCGAAACTGTTTGGCTTCGCGCTGCGTATATTGCATAAGCAAGAGCTCGCTGAAGAAGCCTTGCAAGAGGGGTTCGTCGCCATCTGGAACAACGCCGCCACTTACCAGAGCCATCTGGCGGCGCCGATGACCTGGATGGCCACCATCGTGCGCAACAAGGCGTTCGATGTGCTGCGGCGCAGCGACGATACCGTGGAAATCGATGCCGAACAGTTTGATAGCGAAGTCATGAATGCACTCCGAGACCCCCAGGCCACGCCGATCGAGTCACTGCAACTGAGCGGTGACGCCAAGGCGCTGGCGTTTTGCATGTCCGCCCTGGAAGGGCTGCACCGGCAGGTGGTCGCCCTGGCCTTCTATCATGACCTGTCGCACAGCGAAGTGGCGCAGCAGATGTCGCTGCCGATCGGCACCGTGAAGACCTGGATACGCCGCAGCCTGGAACGGCTGCGCACGTGCCTGGCGAAACGGGAGGCATCATGAATATCCGTGGCAACGACACCCTGCGCCAGAAACTGGCGTCCGAATACGTGCTGGGCACCCTGAAAGGGGGCGCGCGGCGGCGTTTCGAAGGCTGGTTGCACAACGACGCCGACTTGCGCAATATCACGGCGGAATGGCGCCAGCGCCTGGAACCGATGGCCGAATTCGCCACGCCGGTGGCGCCGCCCAAGCGCGTGTGGAAGCAGATCGAGCAGCGTTTGCACCTGAAGCCGCAGGGCGGCTGGTCCTTGTTCCGCGATTCGCTGTCGTTCTGGCGTTCGCTGGGCATGGCGTCGAGCGCCATCGCCGCCTTGCTGGTGATCGTCGTGGCCACGCGAGTGATGGATGCGCCGCAAATCAGCTATGTAGCCAGCCTGACGGACGAGAAAGCGCAAACGGCCCTGCTGCTGACGGCCGACAGCCGCCACGGCGCGCTCGAGGTGCGCATGGTGGGCAACGCGCCCGTGCCGAGCGATAAGGATCTGGAACTGTGGGCCGTGCCGAAGAGCGGCAACCCGCGCTCCCTGGGCTTATTGGCCGACAAGGGCAACGTGAAACTGGCCCTGTCCCAGCGCGCCATCGGCAACGACGTGGCCCTGCTGGCCGTCACCCTGGAGCCGAAAGGCGGTTCGCCGAATCCGGACGGACCGACGGGGCCTATCTTGTACAAGGGTAACTGGGTGAGGCTGTAGTGGAATGTCGGGTTACGCAGCGCTGCTGCTAACCCGACCTACCAGCTTACTTTGGATACAGAATCATCTGCGTGCAGCGGAACAGGGCGATCGTCTTGCCCGTTTCCTTGCTTTTCACCACGGCATCCCACACTTGCGTGTTGCGGCCCTTGTGCTCGACCTTGGCCGTGCAGGTGAGCGTGCCTTCGCGGGCCGTGCCCAGGTGGTTCGATTTCAGTTCGATGGTCGTAAAATTACTGGCGCCTTCGGGCAGGTTGACGATGCAGCCATAGCCGGAAGCCGTGTCGGCCAGGGTCACCACGCTGCCCGCGTGCAGGTAGCCGTTCGGCGCCAGCAAGTGCGGCAGCACGGGCAATTCCGCCGTCAGCTGGCCGTCGCCCACTTCCGTGATGACGATGCCCAGGTGGCCGGGCAGGCGGCCGGTGCCGCGTTCATTCAACATTGCTACGGTGATGTCGGGATTGCTCATGCTGGTCCTTGTGCGGGTGAATCCGTGATACGCCGGAAAATACTATGATGATAGCAACTTTTCCCACACCGGTCTGGCGGCCGCCTATTTCCGGCCGCGCCGCCGTTTCCACCACACCAATGTCCCCGTCAGCAGGAACAGCAAGGGGATCAAACCGAAGACGGTAATGAAGGCGCGCCCGGCCACGCCGAACGCCTGGCCTGAATGCAGGGGGAATTGCCAGCCCAGGAAGACGTCTCCGGCCGGCGCCCGCAAGGGGTCGCGTATGCGCAGGGGCAAGCCGCTGCGCGCGTCGAGGGTAATGCGCGTGGCGCCGTCGCCCTCGGCGATTTCACCGGGCTGGCGCACGCGCACGTCGTAGGGCTGATCCTTTTTCGCCGGCAGCACGATGCGCGACACGCGCGCCTGCGGATACAGCTGTTGCGCGGCGGCCATGGCCTGACCCGCATCGAGCAGCTCGCCATCCTGCTGCAGATTTTTCAGTTTGGCCTTGTCCGGCGCCGTCGAGACGAGTTCCACCAGCGGCACGATCAATTGGGGCAAATTGAAATAGATGCCGGAAAAAGCGAGCACGGCCAACACGGGCGCGGCAAAGAAGCCGGCCGCCTTGTGAAACGTGTAATTGAAACGGGGCCAGGAACCGCCATGCGACACCGTCAGCGCGCGCTTGACCGCCGTCCACTGCAGGCGCGGCCACCACAGATAAATGCCGCTCAAGGCCATCAGCAACAGCATCACGCCCGAGATACCGGTAATCGTCTTGCCCACCTCACCGGACAAACCATAGCGATGCAAATGAAACATGCCCGACATCAGCAGCGGGCGCGTGATGCCGAAACGCCCCCAGTCGCGCTCGCCTTTGACTTGCAAGGTGTAGGGGTCGACCATCACCTGGCGCACGATGGCCTGGCTGAAGGGAGACGGTTTGTCCGCCTGGCGGTAAGAGGCCACGTACACGTCGCGCGCATCGGCGGGTGGATTGAGCTGGGCCGGCTTGCCGTAGGCGGGGTCGGCAGCGAGTCCGTCCACCACCGCTTGCACCGTACGCGGCGTCACCTGGAACACCTGGCCGGGCGCGGGCGTGCTCGCCTGCAACAAGGTCGGATTCAGATACGCGTCGAGTTCCGGCATCCAGGCGATGGCGGACCCAGTCAAGCCCAGCAAAACAAACAGGGCGCCAAACCACAGGCCCGCATACAGGTGCAGCTTGGCGAACAACCACTTGATCGGGCGTTTGGACATGGGGAGGCGACTCGGGGAAATTGGGCTGCAGAACGATAGCATGAAAGCTCCGCAGTGAAAATCATGCGCAGGAAGGAAGCGGCAAACGCAACAACACGCTCATGGAAACATTGAAATCAGGTGAAAACGAGCGTTTCGGCACCATCAGCGAGCGCATCGGCATCGCAAGTTAATGTTGCACGACATACACTTTCCCCTATACTTCATCGAAAGGAAAGCCATGACCACCTCCCGATTGCTCGCCGTCACGCTGGGTCTCGCTTTGCACCTGGGCGCCCACGCCGCCGATTTCACGGTCACCAGCACCGACATCGCCCCTGGCCAGACCCTGGCGCCGGCGCAAGTGTTCCAGGGCTTTGGCTGCACGGGCGGCAACCTGTCGCCGCAATTGTCATGGCACGGCGCGCCGGCCGGCACCAACAGCTACGCCATCACCCTGTACGACCCGGACGCGCCCACGGGCAGCGGCTGGTGGCACTGGAGCGTGTTTAACTTGCCAGTGTCCACCACATCCTTGCCTGCGGGAACGACGGCGGCCACCTTGCCCACAGGCGCCATGCAAGGACGCAACGATTACGGCGACAGCGCCTACGGCGGCGCCTGCCCACCACCAGGCGACAAGGCGCACCGCTACCAGATCACGATCTGGGCGCTGAAAACGGACAAGTTGCCGCTGGACCAGCACGCCAGCGGCGCCATGCTTGGCTACATGCTCAACGCCAACGCGCTGGGCAAGGCGCAGCTGACGGGACTGTATGGCCGATGAGATGGACGCGGTGGCCCTGAGCGAGCTGCGCATCGCCCACGGCACCATCGAGGCGCGCCGCGCGCAAACCCTGCGCCGCGTGCCCGTCTTCCAGAGCGCCCTGTGCCGCGTGCGGCAGGGAACGAAGCTGCTGGAATGGGGCGCTCGCCAGGCCCGCGCCGGCACGCACGACGTGGTGCTGATGCCGGCAGGACAGGAACTGGGCGTGGCCAACCTGCCCGGCGCGCAAGGCTACCGGGCTGAAGTGCTGAGTTTTTCACCGGCCCTGATCGCCCGTTTTCGTGCGCGCCATGGCAGCCTCGTCGACGCCCAGCTGCGCCAGGCGGCCACGGCCAGCCTGTGCGTGCCGCTCGACGTGCACGCGGCACTGGCCTGGGACCAGCTGATGGCCAGCCTGGCGGGAAGAGCACCGCCCGCGCTGCTGGCGCACCAGGCGGAAGGCTTGCTGCTGGCCCTGGCCCTGGGCGGCCATTGCGGCCCCTTGCTGCTGGACCGCCGCGATCCGCTGGCCGCGCGCGTGCAGCAAGTGCTGCTGCTGGACCCGGGTGCCGACTGGAGCGTGGCCAAAGTTGCCAGCCATCTGCACCTGGGCGCGTCCACCCTGCGCCGCCAGCTGGCCCTGGAACAGCGCCACTTCCGCGCCATTCTGGAAGACGTGCGCCTGGGACTGGCCTTGCAGGAATTGCAATCTGGCATCTTACCCATCAGCGACATCGCGGCCGCCTGCGGCTACGCCTCGCCCTCGCGCTTCGCGGCCCGTTTCCGCCAGCACTACGGCCTGTCGCCGCGCGCACTGCGCGCCACCCTGTAAGGTCCTCTCACCGCAATCGAATTGCAACAAGCGCTGACAACGGGGCGATTTTCTTGCTACTATGCGCCCATGTCTTCCCGCCAGCCCACCCGCAAGCTTGCTCATCACGGTGCCGCCGCCCTCGCGCGCACGCCGTGGCGGCTGTGCGTGGCGCTGTTCAGTGCGCTGGCCCTCGTGTTCCTGCTATCGACGGCCGCCTCGCACCTGCACAAGACGACCCTCGACGCGGAAGAGTGCGCGCTGTGCGCCACCGTCATCGACAAGGTGGCCGACATCGCCGTGCCGCCGGCCATCACCGAGCCACCCGCCCAGTTACTGCCGTACCGCCTGCTGGCCATCGCGCCCGCACCCCTGGCGCCCGTCGCCACCCTCATCCTGCCGCCCGTGCGCGGCCCGCCTGCCGCTTCACTGTAGTTCCCACGCTGTTTTTCCTTTTTCAGGCTGCCCCTAGTCGCGCGATCATGCGCGCCGTGCCGCCTGGCGTTGACTATTTTGAGGTTTACCATGCAACACACACCACGCCTGAGCGCGCTGTCGCTCGCCCTTGCCAGCCTGTTTACGAGTTCCGCGCATGCCGCCGAAGCCACCGCTGCGGCAGATGCCGCACCACAAGAGATGCAAAAGGTGGAAGTCACCTCCGCCCATCTGAAAAGCGCACGCATCGAGCTGTCGCCGAAAGTCGGCACCACCATCTACAGCATCGACAGCCACATGGTCGACATGCTGGGCCAGGGCGACAACACGCCGTTCAATGAAGTGCTGCTGCGCCTGCCGGGCGTGTCGCAGGACTCAAAAGGTTCCGGCGCCCTGCACGTGCGCGACGACCATGCCAATGTGCAATACCGCATCAATGGCGTGCAACTGCCTGAAAGCATCAGCGGCTTCGGCCAGTCGATCGACACGCGTTTGATCGACAAGACGGATTTCATGACGGGCGCCTTGCCGGCCCAGTTCGGCCTGCGCACGGCGGGCATCGTCGATATTGAAACGAAAGAGGGTGGATTGAGCCCGGGTGGGCGCATCGGCATCATGGTCGGCAGCCACGACCACGTGGAGCCGAGTGCCGAATTTTTCGGCAGCGTGGGCAAGTTCAATTACTACCTGTCCGGCAGCTACCTGGGTAATTCGCTCGGTGTGGAAAACCCGCAAGACACGCGCAGCGCCCTGCACGACAAGACGCGCCAAAACAAATCGTTCGGCAGCCTGTCGTATTTCCTCGATGACAACACCCGCCTGGGCGCCATGTTCGGCACGTATAACGGCCGCTTCCAGATCCCGAACAATCCGGACCAGGCGCCCGCTTTCAGCCTGAATGGCCACAGCGATGCGCAGGCGGGCACGTCCACGTTACCGTCGTCGCAGCTGAATGAAAACCAGCGCGAAGTGAACCGCTTCCTCGTGCTGTCGCTGCAAAAGAGCCTGGGCGACGTCAATTATCAGGTGTCGGCCTTCCACCAGTATTCGGAACTGCACTTCACGCCCGACGCCATCGGCGACCTGATCTACAACGGCGTGGCCTCGGACTCGCGCCGCGCCAACAGCGCTTCCGGCTTTCAATTCGACGCCAGCTACAAATGGCACCAGGACCACACCGTACGCGCGGGCCTGGCCTACACGCGCCAGAAGACGACGAGCGACAACACGGTGGCCGTCTTCCCGGCAATCGACGGCGCGCAGACGTCCAGCACGCCCATGTCGATACTCGACAACAGCGGCAAGACGGGCACCCTGGCCAGTTTCTACCTGCAGGACGAGTGGCACATCAGCAAGCCTTTGACACTGAACTATGGCGCCCGTTACGACAAGGTGTCGGCCTACACGAGCGAGCAGCAATGGAGCCCGCGCGTCAACCTGGCGTATCAACTGGCGCCGGGCACGGCCCTGCACGCCGGCTATTCGCGCTACTTCACGCCGCCACCGCAGGAACTGGCGGCGCAAGGCAGCATCGACCTGTACGCGAACACGACGAACGCGCCGGAAATCGGCCAGTCCGACAAGGTCAAGGCCGAGCGCACGCATTACTACGACGTCGGCATCAGCCACCAGGTCAATTCGAAACTGACCGTGACGGCCGATGTGTACTATAAAAAGATCAAGAACCTGCTGGACGAAGGCCAGTTCGGCCAGGCATTGATTTTGACGCCATTCAACTACGCGGATGGCTACGCCAAGGGCCTGGAATTGTCCGCCATCTACAGCGAGAAAAACTGGGGTCTGTTCCTCAACGCCAGCACGCAAAAGGCGCAGGGCCGCAACATCAATTCGGGGCAAGCCCTGTTTGGCGCCGATGAGTTGAACTACATCAGCCAACACTATGTCTACCTCGATCATGACCAGAAATACACCTTGTCGGGCGGCGGCCATTATCACTTTGGCGATTCGCAAGTGAGCGCTGACTTCCTGTATGGCAGCGGCCTGCGCATGACGCCGGACGGCGGCGCACCGAATTCCGGCCATTTACCGAGTTACTTCACCGTCAACACGGCGCTCACGCACACGTGGAAAAACACGCCGGTGGGCAAGGTGGAAGGACGATTGGCCCTGATCAACCTGTTCGACAAATCATATCTGCTGCGCGACGGTTCCGGCGTGGGCGTGGGGGCACCGCAGTATGGCGCCCGCCGCAGCTTCTATGCAGGCCTCTCAACCAGCTTTTAACCGTTACGCGCGAAGACAGCGGCAGGGAGCAACGCCTGCCGCTGTCGGTTGCCGTCAGGAATCAGCCGTCACCCCAGGCGATGGGTGACTGGCCATGCGCCTGCAAATACGCATTCGCCTGGCTGAACGGCTTGCTGCCAAAGAAACCTTTGCTGGCCGACAACGGTGAAGGGTGCGGTGCCGCCAGCACCAGGTGCTTGCCGGGATCGATCAGGGTGCGCTTCGCTTGCGCATAGCCGCCCCACAGGATGAACACCAGGTGCTCGCGCTCGGCGGACAGGTGGCGGATGGCGCTGTCCGTCAATTTCTCCCACCCCTTGCCCGCGTGCGAGCCGGCCGCCCCGGCGCGTACCGTCAACACGCTGTTGAGCAGGAACACGCCTTGTTCGGCCCAGTCGGACAAATCCGTGCGCGTGCGCGCCACGCCCACGTCGCTATGCAATTCCTTGAAAATATTTTGCAGGCTGGGCTGCGGCGGTGTGCCATCGGGGATGGAAAAGCACAGGCCCATGGCCGCGCCGGGCGTGTGATACGGGTCTTGCCCCAGGATCACGACCTTGACTTGCCCGAACGGCGTCAGGTCGAACGCGCGGAAGATGGTTTTACCCGGCGGAAAACACGGCCCCGCCGCATACTCTTGTTTCACGAAGGCGGCCAGGCGTTCCCAGTAGGGCTGGGCAAACTCGCCCTCCAGCCGCGCCTTCCACGATGCGTCGATGCGTACGTCCATGCGTCACCTCATAGCTTATCCGTCAACCATGCTTTTTCAGCATGCCAGTATAGGACGCTCAGCCGCATAAGGTGACACGATACGAACAGGCAAAAAAAAACCGCCCGGCTAAAGCGGACGGTTTTTGATACAACTCAAGTGCTTAGAAATTCAGCGCCGATTCAACGCCGGCGCTGTGCGCCTGTTCATCCGCGTGGTACGAGCTGCGCACCATGGCGCCCACGGCGGCGTGGGTGAAGCCCATCTTGTACGCTTCTTCTTCGAACATTTTAAACACGTCCGGGTGCACGTAGCGGCGCACGGGCAGGTGGCTGTTCGAGGGCGCCAGGTATTGGCCGATGGTCAGCATGTCGATGTCGTGCTCGCGCATGTCGCGCATCACTTGCAGGATTTCCTCGTCCGTCTCGCCCAGGCCCACCATGATGCCGGACTTGGTTTTCACGTCCGGGTACATGGCCTTGAAATCTTTCAGCAGCTTCAGCGAGTGCATGTAGTCGGAGCCGGGACGCGCTTCCTTGTACAGGCGCGGCGCCGTTTCCAGGTTGTGGTTCATGACGTCGGGCAAGCCATCCTTGAACAACAGCAACGCTTTTTCCAGGCGGCCACGGAAGTCGGGCACCAGCACTTCGATGCGGGTGTTCGGCGACAGGGCGCGCGTTTGCTGGATGCATTCGACGAAGTGGCCGGCGCCGCCGTCGCGCAAGTCATCGCGGTCGACGGAGGTGATGACGACGTAGTTCAAACGCAGCTTGGCGATGGTTTTCGACAAGTTGGCCGGCTCTTCCTTGTCCAGCGGATCCGGGCGGCCATGGCCAACGTCGCAGAACGGGCAGCGGCGCGTGCACTTGTCGCCCATGATCATGAAGGTGGCCGTGCCCTTGCCAAAACACTCGCCGATGTTCGGGCAGCTGGCTTCCTCGCAGACGGTGACGAGCTTGTTTTCGCGCAGGATGTCCTTGATTTCATAGAAACGGGTCGAAGCCGAGGCGGCCTTGACGCGGATCCAGTCCGGCTTTTTCAGGCGCTCGACTTGCTCGATCGGAATGATCTTGATCGGGATGCGCGAGGTCTTGCTGGCGCCTTTTTGCTTTTCGCTCGGGTTGTACGCTGGAGCGGCAGTAGCGGCGGGGGCGGTGCTGGAAATGGTCTCAGAAGTCATGGCTGCAAGCCCTTGACGGGCATGTTGGTTTGTTTGCTCAGGCATCCGCTGCCTGAGGCGCGCCTGCGGCGCTGTTTACTTCGCTTACATCGAGTAATACGGTCAATTCCTGGGCCAGGGCCCGCTGCACCTCGGCCAGCGGCGCCGAAACGCCCATGCTGCGCATGTCCACCGTCTTCAGACCGGAATAGCCGCAAGGGTTAATCCAGGAAAACGGCGCCAGGTCCATCGCCACATTGAGCGATACGCCATGGTAGGTGCAGCCGTTGCCGCGCACTTTCAAGCCCAGCGCGGCGATCTTCGCACCCTTGCTTGGCCCGCCGGCAATATAGATGCCAGGCGCGCCATCGATGCGCTCGCCAGCGAGATTATACGCCGCCAGCACGTTGATGATGGCTTGCTCGATTTTATGCACGAACTGGCGCGCGTACAGCTTGCCGCCCGGCTTGTTGCGGCGCAAGTCCATCAGCAGGTAAATCACCACCTGGCCAGGACCGTGGAACGTCACTTCGCCGCCCCGGTCCGTCTGCACCACGGGCACGTTTTCCGCGCCGGCCAGCAAATGGCCGCGGTCGGCCGCCAGGCCCAACGTAAATACGGGCGGATGCTCGACGATCCACAGTTCGTCGCGCGTGTCCGTCGTGCGCGCGTCGGTAAAGGCGCGCATGGCGGCAAAGGTCGGCTCGTAATCGACGCGGCCCAGCTCGCGGATCAGCGCCGTTTCGGTGCGGGTGGTGGTCATGACAGATTCTGTAATCAGCTGCCGGCGCCCTGCGGACGCTGCGGCGAAGCCGTGATTATAAGCCAGGCCGCCGTTTCATTCCGGGGCGGACTCTGGCAACAGCAGCAATCTGCCCAATTTTTGTGCAGCATGGCGTATCTGGGCCGCATTCAGGGCCGTGTAGCCAAGCAGCACGGCCGGCGCCAGCTTTGCGCTGTGGCAAAAGTCGCCGAGCGGCTGCAGCGCCAGCCCGTCTTGCGCCGCGCGCGCGCAAAACGCCCGCTCGTCGCTGTCCGGCGGCAGCCACAGCACGCAATGAAAGCCCGCCTGCTGGCCGGAAATGGTGTAGCGGCCGGGCGCGGTCTGCTCGAGGCAGGCCAGCAGCAGATCGCGCCGCTCCTTGTAGGCCAGCCGCGCCTGGCGCAAATGGCGCACGAAGGCGCCATCCTCCATCCAGGCGGCCAGCGCCAGCTGCTCCGTCACCCCGACGGACCTGCCCGTCAACTGCAGCATGCGCAGCAACTGCGGGCGCAAGGCCGGCGGCAGCACCATGAAACCCACGCGCAGGCCGGCAAACAGGGTTTTATTGAAACTGCCGCAATAAATCACGCGCTGGTACTGGTCCAGCGCCTTCAGGGCCGCCAGCGGCGCGCTCTGGTAATTGAATTCGCTGTCGTAATCGTCTTCCACCACCCAGGCGCCGCTGTCGTTCGCCCACTCCAGCAAGGCCAGGCGGCGCGTGACGGACATGGTCACGCCCAGCGGCGACTGGTGCGCCGGCGTCACGTACGCGAGGCGGGCGTCGGCGTGCGCGGCCAGGGCGGCGCAATCGATGCCCTCGGCGTCGACGGCTATGTCGACCGGCACGGCGCCAGCGAGAGCGAACAGGGCGCGCGCGGCCGGGTAGCCCGGTTCTTCCAGGCAGACTTTATCGCCATCGCGCACGATGCTGCGCGCCAGCAAGTCGATCGCGTGGCGGATGCCGGTCGTGACGACGATGTCTTGCGGGTCGCAACGGATGCCGCGGTACTTGGCGAGGAAATCGGCGATCTGCTGGCGCAGCTGGGGCAAGCCGGCCGGATCGGCGCTGCACAGCTGCTCCGGCGTGGCGTCGGCCAGCGCCCGCGTGGCGCACTTGGACCAGGCGGCCATGGGAAACAGGCTGGCATCGGCGCGCCGTGCAACAAACGGCAAGCCGTCGCGCACGCCCGTATCGGACACGGGAACGGGCTCGGAAAATGGCCCGGCCGGGGTGGCATCTGCCAATCCTGCCATCAAAAATCGTTCCGGCACGACGGCGCACACGCGCGTGCCGGAACCGGGCACGCGCGTCACGTAGGCTTCCGCGTGCAGGCGGTCGAACACGGTTTCGATGGTGCCACGCGACAACTCCCACCGTTCCGCCAGGGTGCGGCTGGACGGCAAACGGCTGCCCGCCGGCAGCATCTTCGTCAGGATGGCCGAGCGCAGCGCTTCATACGCGCCATCCTGCTTGTTGACGCCCGCCTTGTCGAGCCAACTGGTGGGACGAGGCAAGTCCAGGGCGTGCGGTGATTTTCCTCGCGGCATGATGATCGTCCAAGTGGTCCAATGAGTTTTCTGATGACTGGCACTTCGCATTACACCACAAACATCCTACTCTCACCGTTCTGGTGCGTCCGTCATCTCTTGCATACCGAAAAACATGAATCAACGAACAACACTTCCCCTGTGGGCATGGGGCGCCATCGTGCTGCTGCTGGTTTGCCTGTCGCGCATCAGCATCGACATCTATTTACCGTCGCTGCCGGCCATGGCCGATGCCCTGCACGCCAGCGATGCCCAGTTACAACTGACCCTGAGCCTGTTCATGGCCGGCTCGGCCGCCTCGATGCTCGCTTGCGGGCCGCTGGCCGACCGTTACGGACGCCGCCCCGTGCTGCTGGCCGGCACGGCCATTTATGTGCTCGCCAGCATCGTCTGCAGCGTGACTTCCGACGTGCACGTGCTGATCGCCGCGCGCGTGCTGCAGGCATTCGGCGGCTGCAGCGGCACCATCATCGGCCGGGTCATGGTGCGCGACCGCTTCGATCCCGCCACGCAGGCGCGCATGCTGGGGAAAATATCGATGGTGATGGGTTTGTCGCCGATCCTGGCGCCGCTGGCCGGCAGCGTGCTCGACGCGGCGTTCGGCTGGCGCGCCGTGTTTGGCGTGCTGTGCCTGCTGGGCGCGCTGTCGCTGGGGCTGATCGCCGCGTATGTGCCGGAAACCAAACCGGCCAGCGTCGTGCCACAAAGAAACACCCTGGCGCTGTACCGCCGCCTGCTGGGCGACCGCTATTTCCTGCGCTATGCGCTGGCCATCGGCTGCGTGTATTGCACGTACTTCCCGTTCATCGCGGAATCGTCCGTGCTGTTGCAAAGGGGCATGCACCTGTCGCCGCACTCGTATGCGCTGGTGTTCGCGCTGACGGTCAGCGGCTATATCGCGGGATCGAGCCTGTTTCGCACGCTGGGACCGCGTCTGGGCGCCGATCATATGCTGGGCGTGGCGGTGCTGCTCAATGTGGCGGGCGCGGCCAGCCTGTTGCTGGCGGGGACGTTGGCGCCACAGCACGTGGCGTCGCTGGTGGCGCCGATGCTGCTGGTGATGGTGTCGGTGGGCATGGCGATTCCCGCCTGCCAGCTGGCCGTGCTGCAGCCGTATGGCGACCAGGCGGGCAGCGCCTCGGGCCTGTTCTTCTTCGTGCAGATGGCAATTACGGCCGCCTGCGGCGCCGTCATCGCCGCCATCACGGACGGCAGCGAAAAGCCGCTGCTGTGGGTGACGGCGGCGGCGAGTAGCGCCTTTGCCGCCGTCTGGCTGCTCACGAAGAGCCGGGCCAGCGTGGCGGCAGCCAGCCTTACATGACGATCTTGACCATCGGGTGGCCCGACAGCGCCATGTACAGGGCGTCGAGCTGCTCGCGGCTGACGGCGCGCACGGTGACGGTCAGGCCCGTGTAATTGCCCTTGCCCGAAGGACGCTCTTCCATGCGGCCCGCGTGGAAGGTCGGATCGTGGCTGATCACCAGCTCCAGCATGGTCGGCGCGAAGTCGACATGCGTCGGGCCCATGATCTTGATGGGGAAGTCGCTCGGGTATTCGATCAGCGACTCGCTGGGAGGAATGATGTGTTCGCTGGGAGGGGTGGTTTGCATGGGAATTCCAATCAGTGCCGGTCAGTGCCAAAGGCGTATTGTAGCCAACTTTGGCAGCGCCTGCGCCCCTTGCCACGGCGCCAGGGGCGCGGAAAAAAAAAGCCAGCTTTGTAAGCTGGCGAAAACTATTTCGTTTGGACAAAATAGCCGGAAAATCGGTGCTGTCAGCCGTGAAGGCATTGCGCTGTCTTGCAATGACGCCACTGTAGACAAAACACCGCGGCTTGACCGCTGAAATGTGACGAACTGTCGGTTTGGCGGCTTGAACGTCGATAATCCATGACCGGACGGACAGACGGCCAGCGCCAGCGGCCCGTTCAGCGTTCCATTTCCTGCATCCGGCCAGCGCGACCGGGCGCGCCGCGTTCAATGTGGCGCTCACGCGGCGGATTGGCGCGCTCGGCGCGCGGCCGCTGCTCGCCACGCCAGGCGGGGTGCGCCACCGGGTCTTGCACAGGTGGCAAAGCCGGCATCACCGGCATCAGGGGCTGTTGCGGCTGTTGCGGCCGCGGTGGCTGTACCGGCACGGGCGGGCGGTTCGGCTGCATGGGCGACGGCGCCATCTGCGTCTGGCCATCGTCCGTCTGCAGGCGACCGGGGCGGTTGGCCCTGTCGCGGCGAAAACCATCTTGCTGGCGCGGCGCCTCAGGGGGACGCTGCCAGTTGCCGGCCGGCGCAGGCGGCGTGCTCAAGGGCATGCTTTGCAGCACGGGGGCCGGCAGGATGGTGCGGTTGCGACGTTCGCGTTCGCCCGCCACGGGACGGCGCCCCTCGGCCCCGCGGTTGATGTGGCGTTCATAGTCTGCGCTGGCGCGGTAGCCGGGCACGTAACGCTCGTGCGGCGACAGGGGAAACCAGCCCACGTCGGGACGCTGGCCGCGGTTCATCGCGTGATTTCCGCCAACCCAGCCCACCAAGGCCGGCGCCCAGGGCACGCGGCCGCGCTCGCGGCCAGGCGCCCAGCCCCAGCGCTGGCCCAGCCGTACCCAGCGGCCGTAGTGCGAGGGCGCATAGCCCCACGGCGCATTGTCGACCCAGGTCCAGCCCCACGGCGCGATCCACGTCCAGCGCCCGTCGCTGTACGGCGCCCAGCCGGCCGGCACCGCGCTGGGCAGCCACAGGGGGCCGTATTGCGCATCTTCCTGCCAGGCGCCATAGCGGTCCAGCTCTTCATAGCCGGTCGTATCGTCCGTGACATAGCGCAAGGCCGGCGCGGCGGCGGGCAAGGCTTCGGGCCAATTGTCGAAGGCGATCCGCTGCACGGCGCCCGTGCGCAATTCCTCGTCCGTCAGTTCGGCGCGCTGGCCGGCGCGCAAGGTCACGCTGCCCGTCGCCCCATCCACGTCGGCCGCCCCGTCGAGCACGCTGACGACGCTGGCGCCGCTCTGGCGTCCCACCTCGATGCGCACCCAGCCCGGCTGGCTCAGGATCACACGGGCCTGGGCCGTGGTCAGCTCGAAGCCGCGCAGCGCGTCGGGATTGCGCACGCGCACGCTGACCGCGCCATAGCTGAGGTGCAATTTGAAACTGTCGTCATCCAGCTCGCTCACTTCCAGCTCCGAATCGCCATCGAGACGCACGGCGGCCGCGCCCACGCGAAACTCCGCCAGCGCGCCGCGCATGGTGCTCAAGCGGTTATCCGTCGTGACGGGCCAGTTCAGCAGGGCGTTTTGCGCCTCGCCATCGCCGGAGCGCACCAGCACCTGCCCTTCGACGGTGGAAATACGGCCCACGCGGGCGGGCGGGTCTTGCGCCAGGGCAAGCGTACATGCCGACGACAACAGCACGGCGCAGATGGTTTTCAGCAGGGGCAGGGTCGGACGCATGGCGCGCTCCAGGCAGGACGCAGATGAAAGGAAGACAACATGCCGATTACAGTCCTATCGGGCAAGTACCGCAAGCGGGCTTACAAATGTTTGCATGTTGATCTGGCTCACGCCGCCGCCTGGCCGCCGCGCTTGACGAAGAACAGAGCGGCGCCGACGGCCATCAGCAAGCCGCCAAAGAAGCGGTTCTGCTTTTTCACGGCGCTGGCATCGCGGAAAAAGCGCTGCATCGACGAGGCCAGGAAGGCGTAGCTGTGCATGACGATCTGGTCGATCGTGCACATGGTGACGGCCAGTATCAACAATTGCGGCAGCAGCGGCGCAGCAGGGCTGATGAACTGCGGCAACACCGCCACCATGAAGATGATGCCTTTCGGATTCGTCACATTGGTCAGAAAACCCGTCAGCACGCGCCGGCGCCAGGACGGCACCATGGCATCGGCATGCAGGTCGCCCGTGAGGTTGCCCGTGACGGCCACCTTGGCGCGCCACTGCGACAGCCCCAGGTAGATCAGGTACAAGGCGCCCACCGTCTTGACGATATTGAAGGCCACTTCCGAGGCCAGCAGCAAGGAACCCACGCCGGCGCCCGCGATGCCCAGCACCACCAGCAACCCCAGCTGCAGGCCGATAATCGTGGCGCTGGCCTTCTTCACCCCGTACGACAGGCCGTGCGACATCGACAGCACGGCGCCCGAGCCGGGCGAGACGGCGATGATGGAGGCGGCGATGACAAAGGTGATCCAGGTGGCGAAGTGCATGCGGTTTCCAAAAAAAGGGGGGCGATGAGCAATTTTAACCCGCTCAGTGCGGCCCTGCCGGCCCGCCCTGGGGTAAGATCGCAGTCATCCCTTGCCGTACAACCAAGAATAACATCATGAAAAACAACACTTTCCTCGCTCCACAATTGTCTGCCACCACTGTGGGAGCGCGCTGAGATGGCCGGCTCCAGCCTGCTGGCCCTGCTCGACGACATCGCCAGCATCCTCGATGACGTTTCCCTGATGACCAAGGTGGCCGCCAAGAAAACGGCCGGCGTGCTCGGCGACGACCTGGCCCTGAACGCGCAGCAAGTGGCCGGCGTGCGCGCCGAGCGCGAACTGCCCGTCGTGTGGGCGGTCGCCGTCGGTTCGCTGAAGAACAAGGCCATCCTCGTGCCCGCCGCGCTGGCCATCAGCGCATTTGCGCCGTGGGCCATCACGCCGCTCTTGATGGTGGGCGGCGCCTACCTGTGCTTCGAAGGTTTTGAAAAGATCGCGCATAAATACCTGCATCCGGACGACAGCCACAAGGCCGAGCTGGCCCAGGCGCTGCGCGACCCGCAGGTCGACCTCGTCGCGCTGGAAAAGGACAAGATCAAGGGCGCCATCCGCACCGATTTCATTTTGTCGGCGGAAATCATCGTCATCGCGCTGGGCACGGTGGCCGCGGCCACCTTCGCCGAGCAGGTGGCCGTCGTCGTCGGCATCGCCCTCATCATGACGGTGGGCGTGTACGGCCTGGTGGCCGGCATCGTCAAGCTCGACGACGCGGGCTTTTATCTGGCGGCGCGCAAGGGCGCGGGCGCGCTGATGGATGGCGTGCGCGGCTTTGGCCGCATGCTCGTGTCGGCGGCGCCGAAACTGATGAAATTTCTCTCCGTTGTGGGCACCCTGGCCATGTTCATGGTCGGTGGCGGCATTCTGACGCATGGCTGGCCGTGGGCCAGCGGCATGCTGCACCATGCGGAAGAAGCGGTGGCCGGCGTGGCTGGCATCGGCCCCGTGCTGGCCGCCATCACGCCCAGCCTGATCAACGCGGTGGCCGGCCTCATCGCCGGTGGCCTGGTGCTGGCCGGCGTCACGGCCGTGTCAGCTTTATTGCGCCAGATCAAATCGAGCAAATAAACTTTCTGGTCTGATGGGGCGGCAGGCGCATCCGTGCCTGCCGCCCCGGCCATGCCGGCGGCGCCTGCCTGCCCATGGAGACCCTATGCATTCTTCCCACGCCCCACGCCCCAGCAGCGCCTTTATCGGCGCCTCCTGGGCGGCACTGCTGATCGGCGTCATCACCTATCTGTCAGGCCTGTGGAACGCCAGCATGCCGCTCAACGAGAAGGGTTATTACTTCACGATCCTCATGTATGGCCTGTTCGCCGCCATCTCGCTGCAAAAATCCGTGCGCGACCGTGCCGAGGGCATCGCCGTGACAGGGATTTACTTTGGCCTGTGCTGGATTTCCGTGCTGCTGGCCTTGCTGCTGCTGACGGTCGGCCTGTGGAACGCCACCCTGCAAAACAGCGAGAAGGGTTTCTATGCCATGGCATTCCTGCTCAGTCTGTTTGCCGCCGTGGCCGTGCAAAAGAATGTGCGCGACGTGGCGCGCGCCTCGGCCGCCACGCCCGCCGAAATACCGGGAACTTAAATAGCAGCAGCGCATCTATCCCTGTATCCGTGCAGGGAGAAGACGATGAGCGACCAGCAAAAACGTTTGCAGATGGCACTGGAGGCGGCGCATATGGCGATCTGGGATTCGCGCATCGTCGACGGCCAGGTGATCGACGGCACGGTCAGCTGGTCGGCCAGGGGCGCCACCTTGCTGGGCCTGGAAGAGCGCCCGCTGACGCAGCCATTTCGCAGCTTTCTCGACTGCGTGCACGCCGACGACCGCGACAAGGTGATCAAAGTGCTGCAGGACGGCGTGCGCCGGCGCGGCGGCTACGACCTGCAATACCGCGTCGTCTGGCCCGATGGCAGCGAACACTGGCTGGCGGCCAAGGCGCACATCTTCATGGATGCGGCCGGGCAGCCCGACCGCACCCTGGGCATCATCTGGGATGTCACCGAGCACATGCTGCGCGAACTGATGATCGCCGAGAGCAAGGAGCTGGCCGAAGTGACGCTCAGCTCCATCGGCGACGGCGTGATCACCACCGATCCGTTCGGCAAGACCCGCTACCTGAACCGCGTGGCCGAGCAATTGACGGGCTGGAGCAACGAGCTGGCCCAGGGCCTGGACATCTGGGAAACCCTGAACCTTGTCGATGAACACACGGGTGCGCCGCTCGATCACGTGGCCATCAAGTGCTTGCGCCAGCGCCAGGCCATCGGCATTTCCACGCATGCGCAGCTGGTCACGCGCGACGGGCGGCGCATCGCCGTGGAAGAGTCAGCCGCACCCATCTGGTCGCGCAATGGCGACATCCTCGGCGCCGTCGTCGTGTTCCGCGACGTCAGCCATGAGCGCAAGCTGAGCCAGCAACTGTCGTGGCACGCCACGCACGACACCCTGACGGGCCTGATCAACCGGCGCGAATTCGAGCACCTGGTGGCTGGCGCCCTGCACACGGCCAAGGAAGAAGGCCATGTGCATGCGCTGCTGTACCTGGACCTGGACCAGTTCAAGGTCATCAACGATACCTGCGGCCATGGCGCCGGCGACGTGCTGCTGCAGTTGCTGGCGAAAATGCTGCAGGCGCAAATGCGCGACAGCGACATCCTCGCGCGCCTCGGCGGCGACGAACTGGGCGTGCTGCTGCCGCACTGTCCGCTCGACCACGCGCGGGTGATCGGCGAACAGCTGCGCCAGTCCATCCGCGATTTTCGTTTCGCCTGGGATAGCCGCAGCTTCGAGCTGGGCGTGAGCATCGGCATGGTCGAAATCAGCCGGGACAGCAAGTCCATGAGCGAGCTGCTGAGCGCGGCCGACCAGGCCTGCTACCTGGCCAAGGAGCAGGGCCGCAACCGCATCCACGTCTACCAGGAGTCAGACGTCATGCTGGCCCAGCGGCATGGCGAAATGCTGTGGATTTCACGCCTGAACGAAGCGTTCGCGCACGATTATTTCCGCCTGTACGCCATGCCCATCGTGCACCTGCACGACAGCCAGGAACACCACGACGAAGTGCTGATCCGCATCCGCAACAGCCAGGGCGACCTGATCTTGCCGGGCGCCTTCATCCCCGCCGCCGAACGCTACGACATGATGCTGTCCATCGACCGCTGGGTCATCCGCGCCGTCTGCGCGCATATCGAAAGCGTGCGCGACAGCCTGCCGCCGGTCGAAGCGATGGCGGAAAGCCGGCGCCGCGCACCGGCCCTGTATTCCGTCAACCTGTCGGGCATGTCGCTGGCCGACGCCGGCTTGCACGACTACATCACCGAGCAGTTCGTGCAATTCGCCATCGCGCCCGAGCAAATCTGCTTTGAAATCACGGAAACGGCCGTCATCGCCAACCTGCCCAAGGCGCAAGTGTTCATGCGCCAGCTCAAGGCCATGGGCTGCCGCTTCTCGCTCGACGACTTCGGCAGCGGCTTTTCCTCGTTCGGCTACCTGAAGGCCCTGCCCGTCGATTATCTTAAGATCGACGGCGTCTTCGTGCGCGACATCGCCAGCAACGCCATCAACCGCGCCATGGTCAAGGCCATCAATGAAGTGGGCCACGTGATGGGCTTGAAAACGGTGGCCGAATACGTGGAAGACGATGCCACCCTGGCCGTCATCCGCGAACTGGGCATCGACTACGCGCAAGGCTACGCCGTCGGCAGCCTGCGTCCGCTGACGGCGGGCGTGGATTAGCCACCGCCGGCAACCAGTAGCTTTAAAACAATGCCGCATTGCTATCGCTAAATGCGTGCAAGCACGACCAATCTGGAGGATTTTGATCTACATCAATAAATTTGCGCAGGCGACTCCTTACACTGATCTCCATTCTTGCAATCGTGCAAGTCTTACTCACCAATTGCCTATTTAACTGATCAGGAAGCCGCGACCATGCGACAAAATTTGCCAGTGACTAACCGTGAAGTCCTCGTCCTGGACGATCAGGCCATCGTGTCGAAAACGGATATGAACGGCAATATCGTCTATGTGAACCCGTACTTCAGCCAGGTCAGCGGCTTCAGCGAAGCCGAGCTGCTCGGTTCGCCCCAGAACATCGTGCGCCACCCGGACATGCCGGCCGAAGCGTTCGCCGACCTGTGGGCCTCGATCCAGGCCGGCACGCCGTGGACGGGCCTGGTCAAGAACCGCTGCAAGAACGGCGACTTTTACTGGGTGCGCGCCAACGTCACGCCGATCCGCGAAGCGGGCAAGACCATCGGCTATATGTCCGTGCGCGTCAAGGCGGACAAAGAGCAGGTCAAGGCGGCCGAGGAAGCCTATGCGGCCATCCGCAACAAGGAAGGCGGCAACATCGTCATCAAGAACGGGCAGATCGTGCGCCCGGGCCTGGCGCACCTGCTGCACAAGCTGACGCACATGTCGCTCAACCTGCGCATCTGGGCCGCCACGTCCATCGTCAACTGTCTGCAACTGCTGGTGTGCGTCATCAGCCTGTTCGCCAGCGGCGGCAAGATCACCAATTACGCCATCTTCGGCGCCACCCTGTTCGGCTTCCTGATCAACGTTTTCCTCTGGTACACCTTGCGCATGTCCGTGCTGAAACCGCTGGGCAAGGCCCTGAACGGCGCGCGGGCGATTGCCGCCGGCGACCTGTCGGGCAGTTTTGAAACGGACAGCACGGATGAAATGGGGCAATTGCTGCGCGCGCTGCAACAGATGAACAGCAACCTGATCGCCACCATCCGCGACGTACGCATCAACGTGGAAACCATGGCCGTGGCCACCAGGCAGATCGCCGTCGGCAATATGGATTTGTCCGGCCGCACGGAATCGCAGGCGGCCAGCCTGGAAGAGACGGCATCGAGCATCGAGGAATTCTCGTCGACCGTGAAACAGAACGCGGACAATTCCGTGCAGGCGAATGAACTGGCCGTGGCCGCCTCGAAAGTAGCCGTGCAGGGCGGCGAGATCGTCTCCGAAGTGATCACCACCATGGACGACATCAACACTTCGTCGAAGAAAATCGTCGACATCATCGGCCTGATCGAAGGCATCGCCTTCCAGACCAACATCCTGGCCCTGAACGCGGCCGTGGAAGCGGCGCGCGCCGGCGAGCAGGGCAGGGGTTTTGCCGTCGTGGCGGGCGAGGTGCGCAACCTGGCGCAGCGCTCGTCGGTGGCAGCCAAGGACATCAAGCAACTGATTGAAATTTCCGTCGGCAAGGTGGGCGCCGGCATGCTGCAGGTGAACCGCGCCGGCGCCACCATGGAGCAGGTGGTCAGCTCCGTCAAGCAGGTGACGGCCATCATGCAGGAAATTTCCATCGCTTCGCGCGAACAGAGCATCGGCGTCGATCAGGTCAACCAGGCCATCGCCCACATGGACCAGGTGACGCAGCAGAACGCGGCCCTGGTGGAAGAAGCCGCCGCGGCCGCCACGCGCCTGGCGGAAGAAGCGGCCAGCCTGTCGCAAGCCGTGAGCCTGTTCAATTTCGGCAAGATGCCGCCACCGCGCCGCGTCGCCATGCCTGGCGGCAAATCGGGTGCCGCAGGCGCCGCGAACGCCGGCAAACCCGCCATGAAACGCCTGGCCGCCTAAACCTTTCAAGACTTCATACACATCATGCCTACACTACTCAGCAGTGCTTCCGCCGACCTGGACGCCGTCGTCGAATTCGACCCGGTCATCATCGGCAAGATGAGCCAGTCCGGCCCGCGCTACACGTCCTACCCGACCGCCGACCGTTTCAATGCCGACTTTGGCTATGGCAACTTCCTCGAAGCGCTGGCCGCCCTGCGCATGCGCGGCGGCCGCCGTCCGCTGTCGCTGTACGTGCACGTGCCGTTCTGCGATACCCTCTGCTACTACTGCGCCTGCAACAAGATCATCACGAAAGACCGCAGCAAGGCCGCCACCTATCTCAGCTATTTAAAGCAGGAAATCGCCATGCAGGGCAAGCTGTTTGCCGGCATGAACCAGATCGAGCAATTGCACTTCGGCGGCGGCACGCCGACTTACCTGAGCGAAAAGCAGATGGACGAACTGATGGCGCATTTGCGCCAGCATTTCGAGTTCGCTTCCGATGAAGACGGCGAATATTCGATCGAGATCGACCCGCGCACCGTCTCGCGCGAACGCGTGTTCTCGCTGCGCGCGCAAGGTTTTAATCGCATCAGCCTGGGCGTGCAGGATTTCGACGCCGACGTGCAAAAAGCCGTCAACCGCATCCAGCCGGAAGCGGAAACGGTGGCCATCATGCAGGCGGCGCGCGACGCCGGTTTCCGCTCGATCAGCATCGATCTGATCTATGGCTTGCCGAAGCAAAACCTGGAAACGATGACGGAAACCCTGCGCAAGGTGATCAACGCCAGCCCGGACCGCATCGCCCTGTACCATTACGCGCACATGCCGCACCTGTTCAAGCCGCAGCGCCGCATCCTCGACGCCGACATGCCCGACAGCGCCACCAAGCTGGCCATGCTGGGCCTGTGCATCGCGCGCCTGACGGCCGCCGGCTATGTCTACATCGGCATGGACCATTTCGCCAAGCCGACGGACGACCTGGCCGTGGCCCAGCGCCAGGGCCGTTTGCACCGCAACTTCCAGGGATATTCGACGCGCGCGGAAGCGGACCTGATCGCCTGCGGCGTGTCGGCCATCAGTTCCGTCGGCGCCGTCTACAGCCAGAACGAGAAGACGCTCGACGCGTACTATGAAAAACTCGACGAAGGCGTGCTGCCGATCGCCCGCGGCATCAAGCTCGACACGGACGATTTGTTGCGCCGTATCATCATCCAGATGCTGATGTGCAATTTCGAACTGTCGATCGCCAGCATCGAGCAAGCGCACCCCGTCACCTTCCGCAGCTATTTCGCCGCCGAACTGGAGAAGCTGCGCGAACTGGCGCGCGACGGCTTGCTCGTCATCGAGGAAGACTGGCTGACGGTCACGCCGAAAGGGCGCTTGTTGATCCGCAATATCTGCATGGTCTTCGACCGCTACCTGACCCTGGCGCGCGCCAACACGGCGCCCGACGCGGTGCAGCCGCTGCGCTACTCGAAAACGGTGTAACACCGCCAGATGAACGCCCTCAGCCTCGTGCCCATGTTCCTGGTCGGCCTGGCCGGCAGCGTGCACTGCATCGGCATGTGCGGCGGCATCGTCGGCGCCTTGTCGCTGGGCGGCGGCGCACCGGCCCCAACACGGCCCGTGATCGCCATCGCTGTGGCGCGCCCGGCGCTGCAATCGACGCAGTTGCAGGGCGTCTTGCGCGTGCTCGCCTACAACGGCGGGCGCATAGTCAGCTACATGCTGGCCGGCGCCATGGCCGGCAGCCTGGCGGGCGCGGGCATGCTGCACCTGGCGTCCCTGCAAGTGGCCGGCTACTGGCTGGCCAACCTGATGCTGGTTGCTTTGGGCCTGTACCTGATGGATGCCTGGCGCGGCCTGGCCCATCTGGAAGCGGCCGGCAACGTCGTCTGGCGCCGCGTGCGCCCCCTGCTGAAACCGCTGATGCCGATGGATACGCCGTTAAAAGCGCTGGCAGTCGGCGGGCTGTGGGGCTGGGTGCCGTGCGGCATGGTCTACAGCGCGCTGCTGACGGCCATGATGCAAGGCTCGGCCCTGAACGGCGCGGCCACGATGGCCGCCTTCGGCCTGGGCACTTTGCCCACCCTGCTGGGCATGGGTTTACTGGGTACGCGGCTGCGCGCGCAGATGCAGCGCCGTCCCGTACGCATCGCCAGCGGCTTGCTGGTGCTGGGCTTTGGCTTGCTGGGCCTGCTGCGCGCCGCGAATGGCGTCTCGCTGGGCTGGCTCGACGCCCTGTGCGTCACGGGCCATCCATGAAAAGACGCATGAAAACAAACCTATGAATGCTGTTCTACAACCTTCCGCCTGCTTCCATTGCGGCTTGCCCGTGCCAAGCGGCTCCAGCTGGCTCGTCACCATCGACGACGTGCCGCGCGCCATGTGCTGCCCCGGCTGCGAAGCCGTGGCGCAAACCATCGTCGACATCGGCCAGAGCGCGTACTACCGCGACCGCGACGAATATGCCGTCAATGCAGCCGATGCGACCATGGTGCCGCCCGAACTGCGCCTGTACAGCAATGACGACGCGCAATTCGCGCGCGACGCCAGCAGCTGCGAAGCGACCCTGTCCGTCGAAGGCATCCGCTGCGCCGCCTGCGTCTGGCTGATCGAGCGTCAATTAACCCGCCTGCCCGGCGTGCAGGCAGCCAGCCTGAACGTCGCCACGGAGCGCCTGTATGTGCGCTGGAGCCGCGCCCAGTGCGAACCGGGCGACATCCTGCAAGCCGTGCGGCAAGTGGGCTACACGGCCTATCCGTATGACGCCGTGCGCCATGGCGAGCGCCTGCAAAAAGCCAGCAAAACCTTGGGCCGCCAACTGTTCGTCGCCGGCCTGTCGATGATGCAGGTGATGATGTACGTGGCGCCGTCCTACCTGGCCGAGGATGGCACCCTGGACGACAATATGGCCAGCCTGATGCGCTGGGCCAGTTTGCTGCTGACCTTGCCGGCCATCTGCTACTCCGCCATGCCGTTTTTCCAGGGCGCCTGGGCCAGCTTGCGCGCGCGCACCCTGGGCATGGATGTGCCCGTCGCGCTGGGCATCCTGGCGGCCTTCTTCGGCAGCGTGGTGGCGACTTTTACGGGGCGCGGCGAGGTGTATTACGACTCGGCCACGATGTTCATTTTTCTGCTGCTGTGCAGCCGCTATTTCGAGCTGCAGGCGCGCCGCAAGGCCGCCTCGGCCCTCGAACGCCTGCAGCACGCCTTGCCCGCCTCCGCGTCCTTGATGGCGGGCTTTCCCGACAACCGCGCCACCACCCTGGTGCCGGCCGGCAGCCTGGCCGTCGGCGACATCATCCTGGTGAAACCGGGCGAGGCGATCGCCGCCGACAGCGTCATCGTCGAGGGGAGCAGTGCGCTGGACCTGTCGCTGCTGACGGGCGAGAGCGCGGCGCAGCGACGCAAGACAGGCGAACAGGTGCCGGGCGGGGCCATCAACGCCAGCGCGGCGCTCATCTTGCGCGTGCTCAAACCGGCGCGCGAAAGCACCCTGTCCGATTTATTGAAACTGATCGAGCGGGCCGGCAGCGGCAAGCCGCAGATCGCGCAGTGGGCCGACAAGGTCGCCGCCTGGTTCGTGCTGGGCCTGCTGCTGTTCGCCGTCGCCGTGTTCGCCTTCTGGAGCTGGCACGACCCGGCGCAGGCCTGGCCCGTGGCGATTGCCGTGCTGGTCGTGTCCTGTCCGTGCGCGCTGTCGCTGGCCACGCCGACGGCGCTGGCGGCCGCCACCGACAGCCTGCTGCGGCGCGGCGTGCTGATCGTCCAGCCACATGTGCTGGAAACCCTGCACCGCGCCACCCACATCGTCTTCGACAAGACGGGGACACTGACCCTGGGCCGGCCCGTGCTGCGGCAAATCGAGGGGCTCGGCAGCCTGAGCGAAGACGATTGCCTGCAAGTGGCCGCCGCGCTGGAAGCGGGTAGCGCCCATCCGCTGGCGCAGGCGATCCTGGCAGCTGCCGGAGAACAGAACGCGCGTGTGCATGCGGAACAGTTGCAGGAAGTGCAGGGCCAGGGACTCGAAGGCGTCGTCGACGGCGTGCGCTACCGCCTGGGCAACGCAGCCTTTGTCGCCGCCATCGCCGGTCCGCCGCTGGGTGACACGGCCGTTGGCATGCAGGGCATGACGCCGCTGTACCTGGGCACGCAGGGGCGCTGGCTGACGCGCTTTTTACTCAGCGACGCGCTGCGCCCGGAAGCGCGCGACGTGGTCGCGTATTTCCACCGGCGCGGCAAGCAAGTCGTGCTGCTCAGTGGCGACCAGGAAGCGCTGACGCAAAGCGTGGCGACGGAACTGGGCATCAACACGGCGTGCGGCGAATGCCTGCCCGATGAAAAGCTCGATTTCGTGCAGCAGTTGCAGGCGACGGGCGCCGTCGTGGCGATGGTCGGCGACGGCATCAACGACGCGGCCGTGCTGAGCGGCGCCGACGTGTCTTTCGCCATGGGTTCCGGCGCCGCCCTGGCGCAGGCGCATGCGGACACGGTGCTGCTCTCAAACCAATTGGTGTCCGTGCTCGACACGGCGAAGACGGCCGCGCGCAGCATGCGCATCATCCGCGAAAACCTGGGCTGGGCAACCCTGTACAATCTGACGGCCATCCCGGCCGCCGCGCTGGGTTTTTTGAACCCTTGGCTGTCCGGCGTCGGCATGGCTGCCAGCTCGGCCGTCGTCATCGCCAACGCCCTGCGCCTGCGGAAAGCCTGAACATGGAAGCACTGTATCTCCTCATCCCCTTGAGCGTCGTCGTCGTCTTCATCGCCCTGTGGGTGTATTTCACGGCCTCGGACAGCGGCCAGTTCGACGACCTCGTCGGACCGGGCCTGCGCGTCTTGCAGGACGACGATACGCCAGCGCCCGACGCCACGCCGCCTCAGCGCGAATAACCCTGCGACCCCGGCCGTGCATCGAAGCGCCGGCCCCACCACGGCAGGAACACCGTGTTGCCGCCGCGTGCGCGGAACCACGGCTGTTCGTGGTCGACGGGCCGCACCACGGCCGGCGGCGCCACCACCACGGCAGTCACACTTTCGCTGTCGCTGCTGCCCGCCACCAGTACGGGCCGGCCCACGTGGTTGGCATGGGCGATGGCCAGCGCCACGTTCGTCAGCGCCGTGCCGGCGCCCGTCTCGCCCAGCAAGGCCGGCATGTTGAACGTCTGCTGGTTGAAATCGAAGTCGGGCAGTTGCTGCGTCAGGCTTTGCGCCAGCGGGCCGAGCCGTTCTGACGAAACAGGATAGGCGGCGCCGGCATCGTGGATGACGTAGCCGATGGCATCGTCATTCAATTGCACGTTGCGGGCGGCAGCGTCGATGGCGTGGCTCCAGGCCTGCGCGGCGCGCGGAGACTGTCCCTTGCCGGCGGTGAAATCGGCGACCTGGCGCGTGGCGGGAAAGCCCAGCCAGGCCAGCGGCGCACGCTCCGTCTTGTAGCCGGGGCCGGCCAGCACCAGCAAGACCATGTTTTCATTGATCTGCTCATCCTTGGGCGGATAACTGGGCGCATCCCAGTTCATCACCCACACCGTCTTGTCGGGATTGGCCTGCAGGTAGGCCAGGCCCGCCGCCAGGGACGTAAAGCCCGCATTCGCGCCGCCCATGGTGACGCGCACGTCGGGCGGCGTGGCCGTGGTCCAGGAATCGGGGAAGGAGGGGTTGCCGATGCTGAAGGCATCAGTAATCGTTTCAACGACATATTTTCTCGCCTCGTCCGGATCAAGGCGTCCAGCCGGCAAGGCATATTCGACGTGAATACCCGCCAGTTCACGCCGCGTGGATTTGTCAGTCAGCGAATGGGCGTTGTAAAAATACTCTTTGTTGGAAAAGTAAATATCCCGGAAAAGATAAATCAATTCTTCCACATACTTTTCATGATACCCATTGAATGTTTCCCGCCCCTTGTTGCCGGAAGCGATCATGCCAATCGATTGCACCTTGCCAAAGCGCACAGGGTTCTCTTTCACTTTGCTATCGTCCTTGTTTGGCTTGGCCAGCCCAAGTGTCCACAGCAATTGCCACTCGGTCGGATAGTCGCGTCGCTGCAGGGGATTGAGCCACTGCACGCCCACGACCTGCGCAATGTAAGGCTGCGCGGGCGCAGCAGGGATGACGGCGGCAACCGGTACTGCGACAGGCGCCTTGTTGGCGCAGGCCGAGGTCAGGAAAAGGACGGCAAGCGCCAGCAATGCCGGCATTAACAATAGTCGTTTCATCAGCAATCCTTCTTCAAGAGGAACATCGATTGGCCCGGTCTGCAATATCGACCAGAGTGCAATACCAGCCACAAGACTGAATACGCACATGCTCCAGCCCAGCCTGCGCGGAAAAGTAGCAATCAAGTTACGCATCAGGAGGTCTCCGGGCGCTTGTACATACGCTCATCCACAATTTCCGAAGGCATGCGCCCTGTGCTGCCATAACTTTGAACCCACGCCAATAACGGCTTTTTTCTAAACAAACCAAGCTTGAAATATTCAAAAAAAATTCTGTTTGAATTACCCCTTTTTTCCAACTCCTTCAACAATCGCCAATCCGCAATCACTCTCAACTCTCGCATCGCCTCCTCGCCGATATGCCCCACCCCAATCGCCACGTCATACGCCAGCGCCTTTTCCGCGTGCTGCGGATTGGTCAGGATGGTGGAATGGTCGGTCGCATGCGTGTCGCAGGTGGCCGCCAGTTGCCCCTGGATTTCCTGCTTGCGCCATTGCAAATATTCCGGCGTGGCGGTGGACAGGTCGTCTTCCATCATGGCCTTGCCGTCATTGCCGTCCAGCTTTTCGCGGCGGGCCTTCATGCGCAGGCGTGCATGGTCTTCGTAGCGCAATGTCGCCTCGGTATCGCGGTCGCCCTGCGGCGTGCCGCCCACGCTTGTATCGGCATACGGCTCGCCTGCCGGGCGCACCTTGCCCACCTGGCGGTGCGTGCCGGGCGGATCGATATCCTGGTCAAACTTGGGGCTGGGTACACCGAAGCGCACGGCCTGCGGTGTAAACACTTCCGGCAAGGCGGGCGCCGTCACGGGGATGCGCCAGTCGTTGGGCGGGATGGCGTGGATGGGGATCTTCAGCATCCGCATGATGGCCGAGGTGGCGGCGGCGGTGCGCCTGGTCGCCGTCCTGCCCGCCTCGCTGCTGCTGGCGCGCACACCCTTGTTGGGATCATATTTGGAAATCGGCGAAGGAGGACAGGGGCGGCTCCTTGGCCTGGCCACGCACGATGTCGAAAAATGCCGCCAGGGTCTGGCGGCGCGCCTTGCCGCTTTGCCGGCCTACATTGCCATCGACATCCCTGACTTGCCCCTGCAACCAGCCTTCGGTGTCGTTTCTGCGCAACAGGCTGTACGGTGGATTGCACAAGACATAAGTATCGGCCACGCAACGGCCGCTTTTGCCTGCCGCATCTTTCACGTCAGCCATCTTGTTGCCCAGAAACGCGGCCGCCATGCCTACCATATTGCCCTGGCTGTGGCAGACGAGGGTAATCGGCACGTCGGCCTGCTGCTGGCGGATGGCCGCTACCAGGTGCGCCAGGCGCAAAGCCGCCAGCACGAAGTAGGGGCGCGGCGGACAGGCATACACGATACGGTCGTTGACGGGATTGAGGTGTTCGATGTGTATCCACAGGAAGAGGGCGTCCGACAAGCCCTCGCCCCACAGATCCGGCAGCGATGAGCAGCCATTCGCGAACGGGCCGCCGCCCCAGTAAGCGTGTTCGTTCAGGTAGACCGAATCGCCATACGCCTGCAACTCCTTGTCGCTGGCCTTGTAGCCCCAGCGGAACTGGATCACGGGGGAAAAGTGCGCTGGCTGCGCGATAAAGGTGCTGGCCGTATAGTCGGGATCGACGTAGCCGTCATCGCTCAGCTCGCTCCGATAGCTCACCGGCGTCAACTGCCCGCCCTGCGCCGTGGCATGCGCCATGTGCTCGTCGCAGCGCTTCATGCGCGTGTTCAGGCCGGCGCACAGGCCGGCTTCGGCCGCGCGGTACCACTCGCCGTCGGAATTGACGCCATGCACGAAGATGACGATGCCCGGCAACGGCGCCTGCACCAGGCAAGCGAGCTTGCCGTGATCGAACAGGGTCGTGCCATCGGCCTTGCCCACGAGCAGGTCCACCTGGGCATCCAACGGGTCGCAGCGTTCAGGGTCTTCCATGGCGGGCCTTGGGCGTGTCTGGACTCGCCACTGTAAGCCCTTGCCGCCATGCACGTTTTACGCCACATCAAGCCCCTGTTGCAGGGATCTTGCATGGCTTTTTTGACCGAAATATCACTTTATTTCGATGCCAGTTCGCTACGCTTATTTCATCCGGGGAATTTTGATCCACATCAAAGTTTTTTCTCGGTCAAACACTTACTCTCTGGCCACCATCATAAATAGTAATTCCAGGGAGAGTCTTTGTGGATCAATCGCTGAACTATAACTACAAGATCGTGAAGCAATTCGCGGTCGCTACTGTGGTATGGGGCATCATCGGCATGCTGGTTGGCGTTATCATCGCCGCTCAGCTGGCCTGGCCTGCCCTGAACCTCGATATACCATGGCTGACATACGGACGCTTGCGTCCGCTGCACACGAATGCGGTGATTTTCGCCTTCGGCATCTGCGGCCTGTTCGCTACCTCGTACTACGTTGTCCAACGCACCTGCCAAGTGCGCCTGTTTTCCGACAAGCTGGCCGCCTTCACGTTCTGGGGCTGGCAAGCGGTGATCCTGTGCGCCGTCGTCACCCTGCCCATGGGCATGACACGCGGCAAGGAATACGCGGAACTGGAATGGCCTATCGCCATCCTCATCGCCATCGTCTGGATCGCCTACGCCATCGTGTTCTTCGGCACCCTGATCAAGCGCAAGGTAAAACACATCTACGTGGCCAACTGGTTCTTCGGCGCCTACATCCTGGCCGTGACGATTTTGCACGTGGTCAATGGCGCCGTCATGCCAGCCTCGTTCACGAAATCGTATTCCGCGTATGCGGGCGTGCAGGACGCCATGATCCAGTGGTGGTACGGCCATAACGCGGTGGGTTTCATCCTGACCGCTGGCTACCTGGGCATGGTTTACTACTTCATCCCGAAACAGGCCGAGCGCCCCGTGTACTCGTACCGTTTGTCGATCGTCCACTTCTGGGCGCTGATCTTCACCTACATGTGGGCGGGCCCGCATCACCTGCACTACACGGCATTGCCTGACTGGACGCAATCGATCGGCATGGTCTTCTCGCTGGTCCTGCTGGCACCAAGCTGGGGCGGCATGATCAACGGCATCATGACCCTGTCGGGCGCCTGGCACAAGCTGCGCACCGATCCGATCCTGAAATTCATGATCGTCTCGCTGTCGTTCTACGGCATCGCCACCTTCGAAGGTCCGATGATGTCGATCAAGACCATCAACTCGCTGTCGCACTACACCGACTGGACCGTTGCCCACGTGCATGCGGGTGCTTTGGGCTGGGTGGGCTTCATCACCATGGGTTCGATCTACTATCTGCTGCCGCGCCTGGCGGGCCGCACGCAGATGCACAGCACGCGCCTGGTCGATGTGCACTTCTGGGTGGCCACCATCGGCATCGTGCTGTACATCGCCGCAATGTGGATCGCCGGCGTGATGCAGGGCCTGATGTGGCGCGCGGTCAATCCGGACGGCACCCTGACCTACACCTTTGTCGAGAGCGTGAAAGCGACGTATCCGTACTACGTGGTGCGCGTGGCCGGTGGCCTGCTGTACCTGTCGGGTATGTGCATCATGGGCTACAACACCTGGATGACCTTGCGCGGCAGCAAACTCCCCGTCGCCCGCATTCCGGAACTGAACGCGGCGCACGCCTGATAGGAGCATAAGCAAATGAAATTTTCACATGCATGGATTGAGAGAAACCCCTGGCTGCTGATCGCCCTGGTCACGGTGGTGATCAGCATCGGCGGCGCCGTCGAGATCGTTCCCCTGTTCTTCCAGAAGAGCACGACGGAGCCGGTCGCCGGCCTGAAGCCGTATTCGCCGCTGCGCCTGGCGGGCCGCGACATTTACGTGCGCGAAGGCTGCTACAACTGCCACTCGCAGATGGTGCGTCCGCTGCGCGCGGAAACGGAACGCTATGGCCACTATTCGGTCGCTGGCGAATTCGTCTACGACCATCCGTTCCAGTGGGGTTCCAAGCGCACGGGGCCCGACCTGGCCCGCGTAGGCGCGCGCTACAGCGACGAATGGCACCGCACGCACTTGAACAACCCGCGCGACGTGGTGCCCGAGTCGAACATGCCGTCCTACCCCTGGCTGGCGAAGACCAAGCTGGTGCCTGACGAAATCATGCCGAAGATGCGCGCCCTGAAACGCCTGGGCCAGCCGTACAGCGATGAAGAGATCGCCGCCGGCCCCGCGCAGCTGCAGGACAAGACGGAAGAAGACGCCCTGGTCGCCTATCTGCAAGGCCTCGGTACATTAATCAAAACAAGGAATTAGCATGGCAATCGAAAACCTGTTTGACAGCGCCAGCAGCGTCATGACGGTGGTTTCCTTTACGACGTTCGTGGGCATCCTGTGGTGGACGTTCAGCCGCAGCAACAGCGACTTCGACGCGGCGGCACGCCTGCCGTTCGCCGATGACGCGCTCGACTATCCGGCCGAGGCCGAGATGAATCTGGCGAAGGAGCATCACCATGGCTGACTTTACCAATGGCTTCTGGAATATCTACATCGTCGTGCTGTCCCTGCTGGGCATCATCGGCTGCGGCGTGCTGCTGTACTCGCAGTCGAAAATCAAAGTGGTCGAGGGCGCCCCTGCCGACGGCACCACGGGCCACGTCTGGGACGAGGACTTGAAGGAACTTAATACGCCGATGCCGCGCTGGTGGATGTGGTTGTTCTACATCACCATCGTCTTCGCGCTGGCCTACCTGTTCCTGTATCCAGGCCTGGGCAACTATGCCGGCAGCCTGGGCTGGAAATCGACGGGCCAGTACGAGGAAGAGCTGAAGAAGGCGGAAGCCGACTACGGTCCCCTGTTCAACAAGTACCTGAGCCAGGACTTGAAGACGGTGGCCGCCGATCCGCAGGCGCAAGCCATCGGCCAGCGTCTGTTCCTGACCTACTGCGCGCAATGCCACGGCTCGGATGCGCGCGGCAACAAGGGCTTCCCCAACCTGACGGACAAGGACTGGCTGTATGGCGGCGAACCCGACATCATCAAGACCACCATCCTGCACGGCCGCAATGGGCAGATGCCACCGATGGGCGCCGCCCTGGGCTCCGAAAAGGATGTCGAAAACGTGGCCCATTATGTGCTGAGCCTGTCCGGTTCGACCTCGGATCCCGTCAAGTCGGTGCTGGGCAAGGCCAAGTTTGGCGCCTGCATGGCCTGCCATGGCGCCGATGCCAAGGGTAACCAGATGCTCGGCGCGCCGAACCTGACGGACAAGACCTGGCTGTACGGCGGCAGCGCCGATACCATCATGGAAACCGTACGCAAGGGACGCAGCAACACCATGCCTGCCTTCAGCGATTTCCTCGGCGAATCCAAGGTACACGTGCTGTCGGCGTATGTCTGGAGTCTGTCGAATCCGCAGGCACCCGCCAAGTAAAAATGGAACCTCAAGTCATCAAGATGTATGCGGCCCGCGAGCAAATCTACCCTCGCGAGGCCAAAGGACGCTACGCTACCTGGCGATGGGTATGCGTATGGCTTACCCAGCTCGCGTTCTACGGCTTGCCGTGGTTGACCTGGAATGGCAGGCAAGCCCTGCTGTTCGATTTGACCACGCGCAAGTTCTACATTTTCGGCGTCGTGCTGTGGCCCCAGGATTTCATCTATCTGGCGGCCCTGCTGATCATCTGTGCGTATTTGTTGTTCCTCGTCACGGCCATTGCCGGGAGGGTGTGGTGCGGGTTCTCTTGCCCGCAAACGGTATACACGGAAATTTTCCTGTGGGTCGAACGCCGCATCGAGGGTACGCGCAGCGCGCGCATGGCCCTCGACAAGCAGGGCCCCTCCGTGCGCAAGGCGTTCAAGAAGACGGCCAAGCACCTGGCATGGGGCGCCATCGCCCTGTGGACGGGCTTTACCTTTGTCGGCTACTTCACGCCGATCAAGGAACTGGCGCAGTCGGTGACCACCCTGAACTTCGGTCCCTGGGAATGGTTCTGGGTCTTGTTCTACAGCCTGGCAACCTACGGCAACGCGGGCTGGCTGCGCGAGCAGGTGTGCAAATACATGTGCCCCTACGCGCGCTTCCAGAGCGCCATGTTCGACCAGGACACCCTGATCATCACCTACGATGCCAAGCGCGGCGAACCACGCGGCGCCATGAGCAAGAAGGCCGGCAACAACGACAAGCTGGGCGACTGCATCGATTGCACCCTGTGCGTGCAGGTGTGTCCGACCGGTATCGATATCCGCAACGGCCTGCAGTATGAATGCATCGGCTGCGCCGCCTGCGTCGATGCCTGCAACAGCGTGATGGACAAGGTCGAGCGGCCGCGTGGCCTGATACGCTACAGCACCGACCATGCGATGGAAAACAACTTCAATTCGAAGCAGATACGCCAGCGCGCCATGCGCCCGCGCGTCCTGATCTACACTTCCATCCTGGCCCTGATCATCATCGCCGTATGTACCTCGCTGGCCCTGCGCACACCCCTGAAAATGGATGTGATCCGCGACCGCGGTTCGATGGGACGCGAAGTGGAAGACGGCATGATCGAAAACGTCTACCGCCTGCAGATCATGAACACGTCCGAGCAAAGCCAGCATTTCAAGATCAGCGCTTCCGGCTTGCCGGGCCTGACCTTGCTGACGCGCGAAGAAGTGACCTTGCAGCCGACGGAAACGCTGGGCTGGCCGATCCGCCTGCGCGTGCCGCACGGCGTCGGCGAGAAGGGGTCGAACAAGATTGCGATCGAATTGCAATCGCTGGACAACCCCTCGCTGCATGTGCGTGAAAGCGCGGTATTCATCGTGCCGCGTTAAAGCAGGAAGGCCGGTCCCCGCATGGGGACTGGCCGTTTACACAGGAGAATCACCATGTCCGACAGTCTGAAACTGCAAGCCCCCGCCGATCCCTGGTACAAGCATCGCTGGCCATGGCTGCTGATGATCGGTCCCGGCCTGTCCGTGGTCGTCGGCAGCTTCATGGGCTATATCGCGTTTACGCAACCCGATGCGCTGGTGGTGGGCGACTATTACAAGCAGGGCAAGGCGATCAACCAGGATTTGAAGCGCGACACGATCGCCAGCGACCTGGCGATGGCTACCAGTTTGTCCTACGACGTGGCGTCAGCGCGCCTCAGTGGTTCCGTGCACAGCTTCGGCAAAGCTTACCAGGGTCCGCTGCAGCTGCACCTGGCGCATGCGACGCTGCCGGAAAAGGACATCAAGCTGCTGGTGCGGCCCGATGCGGCCGGCAATTTCTCGGTGGCGCTGCCGATGCTCGAGCGCAGCCGCTGGCAAGTGCTGGTGGAAAACGACAAGCGCGAGTGGCGCCTGTCCGGCATCTGGACCTGGCCGCTGCAACGCAGCATCGCGCTGCACGCCGACGAGGAACTGTAAGCCTTATTTGCAGACGTCGGTACCGGCCGTGATGGCCTTCAGTTTTGCCGGCTGCAAGATTTCAATTTCTCGGTTCGAGACGCGCAGCCAGCCTTCCTTCTTGAATTTCGACAATAAACGGCTGACGCTTTCGATGGTCAGGCCCAGGTAGTTGCCGATTTCCTCGCGCGACATGCGCAGCTGGAATTTGCTGCTCGAATAGCCGCGCGCTTCGTAGCGCGACGCCAGGTTGACGATAAAGGCGGCAAAACGCTGCGTCGCCTGCATATTGCCCAGCAACAGCATGACGCTTTGCTCGCGCGTGATTTCCTGGCTCATCATGCGGTGGAAATGGCGCAGCAGGGTCGGCATATTGCCCAGCAATTGTTCCAGGCTGGAAAACGGGATTTCACACACTTCGCTGTCTTCCAGCGCCACCGCATTACAGTGGTGGCGGTCGGCGCTGATGGCGTCCATGCCCAGCAGTTCGCCGGCCATCTGGAAACCCGTCACCTGCTCTTCGCCGCCCGGATTGATCTGGTACGTCTTGAAGTGCCCCAGGCGGATCGCGTACAGGTTCTGGAACGAGTCGCCGATGCGGAACAGCGAGGCGCCGCGCACGATTTTGCGGCGGCGGCCGATGATCTGGTCCAGCCTGTCCATGTCGCCCATATCGAGGCCCATCGGCAGGCACAATTGATGCATGCTGCAGGTCGAGCATCGCGCACGCAACGCTTCCACGTTCACTGTAGGCAAGGTTGGAGTGAGTAGCGCTTCAGTCATGTCGGTACCTTTTAGAAAATGCAACAACAAGTTTACTGCATACAGGGTTGCCGTGTGCCAATTTCACGGCAATTTCGCTGAATAAACGACGTTCCGACTTTAATTATATGGCAACATCGTCAAAAGCCCATGCGGGGAGGGCAATTTGCGCGGCGCCGCTTGCCAAGCTGGGGTATTGATAGGAAAATTCCTGACAGCATTATCTGCCGCCTGTGCCGCCCGGTACTGAAAAGGAAATCATGAAGCCTCTCGGCATCAAAGCAAAAGTCGCGCTGGCCACCAGCCTGACCTCGATCGCCATGATCGCGCTGGTCACCATGATCCAGGTGCAGCACATGCGCGACGATTTCACTAAAGTACTGCTGAGCCAGCAGTCATCCCTGATCAGCCGCACCGCTGCCGAGCTCGACGACAAGCTGGGCATGCTGCTGCAGATCGTCACCCTGACGGCCCGGCAGCAGCCGCCGGAACTGATCGCCCGGCCCGCCCAATTGCGCGAATACTATTCGCGCCGCTCGATGCTGGTGCTGTTCGACGACGTGCTGGTGCTCGACGCGCAAGGCGCCGTCGTGGCCGACATGCCGGAAGTGCCGGGGCGCGCCGGCATCAATGTTGCCGAGCGCGAGTATTTCCAGACCGTCCTGCGCACGCGCCAGCCCATGATCACCGAGCCGATGCTCGGTAAATCGAGCGGCATGCCCATCGTGCAGATGGTGGCGCCCGTGCTCACCGCCGATGGCCAGGTGGCCGGCGTGGTGATCGGCGTGCTGCGCCTGTACAAGGACAACCTGCTGGGGCGTTTGCGCTCGGAAAAGGTCGGCAAGAGCGGCTATTACTTCATCCTCACGCGCGGCGCCGTGCCGCGCTACGTGCTGCACCCCGATACCAGCCGCTTGCTGCAGCCGCGCCAGCCGAACGCCAATCTGACGACGACCCAGCTGCTGAAGGAAGATGGCGAAGGCAGCATGGTCAGCACCAACAGCCGCGGCATCACGGCCGTCAACAGTTTCAAGCGCCTGAAATCGGTGAACTGGCTGCTGGCCAGCTCGCTGCCCGTCGACGATGCCTTCGAACCGTTCGATGGCGTGCTGTACCGGCTGGTGCTGTGGAGCATCCTCGCCTCGCTGCTGGCCGCCTTTGTTCTGGGCTGGGTCACCGTGCGCCTGCTGTCGCCGCTGGTGCGCCTGCGCGACACCCTGCTGGCCCTGCGCAACAGCGGCAGCCGTTTTACCCCCGTGCCGGTGCAGCAGCGCGACGAGATCGGCGAACTGACGGAAGCGTTCAACGGTCTGATGAGCGAACGCGACCGCCTGCAGCAGGAACTCGAAGCGCGCGCGGCGGAGCTGGAGCAGGAACGCGACCGGGCCGAGGCGGCCAACCGCGCGAAGAGCGATTTCGTGGCCAACATGAGCCATGAAATCCGCACGCCCCTCAATGCCGTGCTGGGCATGGTGTATTTGCTGGGCAATACCAGACTCGACACGGAACAGCGCAAGTATCTGACCATGGTCAGAGTGGCGGGCCAGTCGCTGCTGGGCATCCTCAACGACGTGCTCGACTATTCGAAGATCGAGGCGCGCCGCATGGAATTGTCGCCCGTCGAATTCGACCTCGACGAAGTCATGAATACCCTGGCCACGACGATGACGATGAATGCGGGCGAAAAGGAGCTGGAACTGGCCATCGCCGTCGAACCCGACGTGCCGCGGCGCCTCGTGGGCGACGCCCAGCGCCTGCAGCAAATTCTCGTCAATCTGGCCGGCAACGCCATCAAGTTTACCGAGAGCGGCGAAGTGGTGGTGGCCGTCAGCCTGGCCGAGAGCAAGAGCGAGAGCGGCCGCGCCTGGCTGCGCTTCGAAGTGCGCGACACGGGCATCGGCATGACGGAACTGCAGCAACAGCAGCTGTTCGCCGCGTTTTCGCAGGGTGACCAGAGCATCACGCGGCGCTTCGGCGGCACGGGCCTGGGCCTGGCCATCAGCAAGCAGCTGATCCACATGATGGGCGGCGATATCGCCGTCGCCAGCAGCGAAGGCAAGGGCAGCCGCTTCTGGTTCAGCGTGCCCTTCGAGATGCTGGCGCAACCGGCGGAAACGCGGCGCACGCCGGCTCTGGGACAGCTGCGCCTGCTGGTGGCCGACGACAACCGCACCACGCGCGAACTGATCGTCAAGCTGATCGAGGCGTGGGGCTGGCTGGCCGACGAAGTGGACTCCGGCTTTGCCGCCATCGAACTGTACCGCGAACGGCTGGCGCAGCAGCAACCGTACGACGTGGTGCTGGCCGACTGGCACATGCCCGTCATGGACGGTCTGGCCACGGCCAAGGCCATACGCCAGGCGGCCAGCGGCCAGCGCCAGCCCATCGTGGTGATGGTCAACGCCTTCGCCCGCAACCACCTGGAGGAAATCTCCAGCGCGGCCGAGGCCGACGTCGTGCTGATGAAGCCGATCACGGGATCGAGCCTGTTCGATGCCCTGCACCAGGCGCTGATCGCCAAGGACGACGGCGGCGAACAGCGCATCTTGCACCAGCCGCTGGGCACGGAATTGGCTGGCGTGCATTTCCTGCTGGTGGAAGACAATCATTTGAACCAGGCCGTGGCGCGCGGCATCCTCGAACACATGGGCGCCACCCTGGACGTGGTGGGCGACGGCTTGCAAGCCGTGGAACGGCTGCGCACGGAAGCGCTGCGCTACGACATCGTGCTGATGGACATGCAGATGCCCGTCATGGACGGTTTCAGCGCCACCCACATCATCCGCACGGAACTGCGCTTGGGCCTGCCCGTGATCGCCATGACGGCCGGCGTGCTGGCGTCCGAGCGCGAGCGCTGCATGACGGCCGGCATCAGCGATTTCATCGCCAAGCCCGTCGTGGTGGAAGAGATGATGGAAGTCATCCTGCGCCACCTGCCCAAGCGCCCGCAAGTGCAAACGGCCGAGCCGGCACGCGTCGCCGATGAGGAAGTGTTTTCCATGGCGCCGCTGATGCGCGTGATGGGGCGCGACGCGAAGGGGCGCGGCGTGCTGCGGCGCATGGTCGAAGACGCGCTGAACAAGGGCATGACGCCCGTGCGCGACGCCGAAACGGCGTTGCAGGCTGGCCGCCACAGCGACGTGGCGCGCATCCTGCACAGCGTGCGCGGCTCCGTCGGCACCCTGGGCACGAAACGCCTGATCCGCGCCGCGTTCGCCACCGAGGAAGCCATCGATGCGGGCCGCCTTGATGAGGTGCCGGCGCTGCTGGCGCACACGGCGCAGGAGCTGGAACTGGCGCTGGCGGCGGCGGGGGATTGGTTGTCGCGGCTGAAAGATTAAAAAGGTAGGTCGGATTAGCGGCGGCACGCCGCGTAATCCGACAACATTGTTGGCGGATCATGTCGGATTACGCGCAAGCGCTAATCCGACCTACGCACTTATGCGGGTACGCCCAGAATCACGCTCGACGCCTTGAACATCGCCGTCACGCTGCTGCCAAGCGCGATACCCAGGTCGGTACTGCTCTGATTCGTGATGATGGCGGCAATCGTGCCGCCGCGCGGCAAGTCCAGCACCACTTCCGTGTTGACGGCGCCCGTCTGCACGCGCGTGACCGTGCCGGCCAGCTGGTTGCGCGCGGAAAAGCGCGCGCCTTCACTGTCGGCCACGAGGATGATGGACGAAGCCTTGATCAGCGCAAACGCTTCCGCGCCCGGCACCAGGCCCAGGCTGGCGCTGCTGCCCTGCGTGACGATGGCCACGATGTGCTGGCCACCGGGCAATTCCAGGGTGACTTCGTCGTTGACGGCGCCCTGTTTCAGTTCGGCCACCTTGCCCAGGAATTGATTGCGCGCCGTCGTTTTCATGGCCATTCTCCGTATGAGTAAAAGATCGTCGGCGATGCCTTCGGCCTGGCTGCCCAACTGGCGCAGGTAGCGGGCATGCTCACGCTCGATGATGCGGAAATTGTCGACCAGCTGGCGGCCCCGTGGCGTCAGCCGCGTGCCGCCGCCGCCCTTGCCGCCCGTCAGGCGCTCGACCAGCGGTTCGCCGGCCAGGTTGTTCATCGCGTCGATGGCATCCCAGGCCGCCTTGTAGCTCATCTTTACCAACTTGGCCGCCTGCGTGATGGAGCCGCATTCGGCGATGGCGCCCAGCAATTCCACCCTGCCGGCGCCGCCCAGGTTTTCTCCACCCACCGTCATCCATACCGAGCCTTCTAGGCCGATTTCCGCTGCCGCTGATTTATCCAATGCGTTCACCCAATGCCATGTGGTCTTCCCTGTTATCGATCTGTCCGTCGCGCAAGTACAGCACATGTTCGCCCAGGATGCGCGCATCTTCCGGATCGTGCGTGATCAGGATCATGGGCACGTCCAGACGCTGCTGCCACTGGCTCAGTTCCAGCCGCATTTTGACACGCAGGGCCGGATCGAGGGCGGCAAACGGCTCGTCGAGCAGCAACGCGCTCGGCTCGGCCACGAGCGCCCTCGCCAGCGCCACCCGCTGGCGCTGGCCTCCGGACAACTCGTCGGGGAACTGATGCGCCAGTTCCTGCAAGTGGAAGGCATCGAGCCAATGCTCGACTTTCTGCAATTTTTCGCGCGCGCGCGGGTTGAACCAGCCGCGCGCCAGGCCGAAGCCCACGTTCTGGCGCACCGTCAGGTGCGGGAACAGCGCGTAATCCTGGAACAGGTAGGCGAGATTGCGCTGCTGCGGCGGCAGATTGATGCCGGCGGCCGAATCGAACAGGGTGCGCCCGTTCAGGCGGATATGGCCTGCATCAGGCGTGAAGAGTCCGGCAATGGCTTTCAGGGTCATGCTCTTGCCGGCGCCGGACGGGCCATACATGGCGATGCGCTGGCTGCCGGAGGTGCATCGCACCTGCAGGTCGAAGCGGCGTTTGCCGGAGCGCAAGGTGGCGCGGAGGTCGAGGTCGAGTTGCATAGTGGTCATTTATGAGCGACGCGCCCGGGCGCCAGGCGACCAGCAGTCAGCAGCACCACGATACAGACCAGGGAGGTGATCAAGACCAGCGTATTGGCCAAGTCATCCTTGCCCGCCTGCACGGCTTCAAACACGGCCACCGACAGGGTTTGCGTCTTGCCGGGGATGCTGCCGGCCACCATCAGGGTGGCGCCGAACTCACCCAGCGCGCGCACAAAACCCAGCAGCACGCCGGCGAGGATGCCGCGCCAGGCCAGCGGTAACGTGACGCGGAAAAAGATCGCCATTTCCGAGATGCCCAGCACGCGGGCCGCCTGCTCCAGCTGGCCGTCGACGGCCTCGAAGGCGGCGCGCGCGGGCTTGAAGACGAGGGGAAAGGCGACCACGGTGGAGGCGATCACGGCGCCCTGCCACGTAAAGATGAGGTTGATGCCGAAGTTATCCTGCAGCCAGATGCCCAGGGTGCCGCGCCGGCCCAGCAGCACCAGCAAATAATAACCGAGCACGGTGGGCGGCATCACCATCGGCAGGGTCAGCAGGGCGTCGAGCAACTCGCGCCCAGGGAAACGCGTGCGCGCCAGCAAATAGCCCGTACCGATGCCGAGCAACAAGTTGAGCGCCGTGGCCCAGGCCGCTACCTTGAGCGACAGGGCCAGCGCGGTCCAGGCGATATCCATGTGCAGTCGTTTGCTTTATGGCTTTTTAAATCCGTACTTGGCGAGGATGGCTTGCGCCGGCGCCGTCTGCAAATAGCTGACGAAGCGCTTCGCTTCGGCCGCATTGCCGCTGCCCTTGATGGTGGCGATCGGGTACAGCACGGGCGCTTCCAATGGCACCTCCAGCACCACGTTGACCTTGCCTTTCATGATGGCCGCGTCGGTGGCGTAGACAAAGCCCGCATCGACTTCGCCGCGCGCCACGTAGTCGAGCGACTGGCGCACGTTCTGCGTACCGATGGCCTTCGCTTGCACGGCTTCCCACAGCTTCGCCTTCTTCAAGGCGCCTTCGGAGTAACGGCCGACGGGCACGCTGGCCGGGTTGGCGATGGCCACGCGGGTCACATCCTTGTGCGTCAGATCCGTCAGGCTCTTGATGCCCAGCTTGCTATCGTGCGGCACGATCAGCACCAGGCTGTTGCCGACGAAGTCCATGCGGTCGGCCGGCAAGACGAGGCCCTGCTTTTGCGCCGCATCCATGGTTTCCTGATCGGCCGAGGCAAACACGTCCACGGGCGCGCCCTTGACGATCTGCTGCAGCAGCACGCCCGAGGCGGCGAAGTTCAGGGACACCTTGCTGCCCGGATACTGCGCCTCGTAGCTTTGCGCCGCATCCTTGAACGCATTCGTCAGGCTGGCCGCGGCCGACACGACCACTTCGCCGGCAAGGGCGGAGGTGGCGGCGGTGGCGAGAAGAGCGGTGCCAATGACTCGGGCGAGGGAGGTGAGGCGCATGGTCGTATCCTTGTAAAGTGAACGGTGACAAGGACCGTAATATACACTTATATATAGCGTTCTGCCATTGCCCAGGTCAAGGCAATGCCAATGGCATTGACAGTTGGGGATAGCCGGACTATTTTTAACAAGAAGATCCACTATTTTCCAGGGTTAAACGATGGGATATGCGGCGATACTGCTTGGCCCCTCGATGCTGCTGGCGATCATTCTCCTGGCATTGGCCATCGAGAAGCGCCATCCCCTGGAACAGCAGCCTGCGGGCGCGTCGCGCTTCAATCTGGCATATATGGTCATCTATGCCGCCAGCGGCGGGCTCATCGATCTCGACGCGTCAGGCTCGATGCTGGCGCCGGCATTCATCGTGTATGCCTTCTGCATGGATTTTCTGGAATACGCCTTTCATCGCGTGCAACACCACGTACCCGCCCTGTGGGCCATGCATTCCTTCCATCACAGCGATGCGGCCATGAATGCCAGCACGACGACCAGGCACTATTGGGCCGAAGCGGGCATCAAGGCACTGAGTATCTATCTGCTTGCGGGGATCTTGTTCAAGACCAACCTGGTGATTTTGGGAATGTACGGAATCCTGGGCTTGTATCATGTTTTCCCGCATATGAATGTCCGGGTCGGCTTTGGCCGTTACTGGATGTTATTCAATTCACCGCAGTACCATCGCGTTCATCACTCTGTGCAAGCGGAACATTTCAACCGCAATTTCGCCGGGCTGTTCCCCGTCTTCGACCGGCTGTTCGGCACCCACCATATTCCACGCGCGGAAGAGTATCCACCCACGGGTCTGGACACGGGCAAGGCGCCGGGAACCTTGCTTGACGCGCTGACGTGGCCAGTGCGCAGCAAGGCCCGGCCCGTCCCCTAGACCCTAGACGCGCGCCACCGCCGCCTCGTCGCGCCGAGCATACTTTTGCGCAATCACGGCGCAGATCATCAGCTGAATCTGGTGGAACAGCATCAGCGGCAAGATCACCATGCCCAGCGAACGCGTGGAAAACAGCACCTTGGCCATGGGCACGCCGCTGGCCAGGCTTTTCTTCGAGGCGCAAAAGACGATGGCGATTTCATCTTCCTTGTTGAACCCCAGGCGGCGGCTGACAAAGGTGGAAATACCCAGCACCAGCGCCAGCAGCAGGGTGCTGATCAGGCCCAGGGCGACCAGCGTTTCCACCGAAATCGTATGCCACAGGCCTTCGCTGACGGCTTCGCTGAAGGCCGTGTAGACCACCAGCAAGATCGAACCCTGGTCGACGTATTTCAGGGTGGCTTTGTGGCGGTCGACCCAGCGGCCGATCCAGCGGCGCAGGAACTGGCCAGCCAGGAAGGGCAGCAGCAGCTGCATGACGATGGACAGCACGGCGTCCACCGACGACTTGCTTTCCGCGCCCTTGGCCACCAGCAAGCCGACGAGGATGGGCGCGAGGAAGATGCCGATAAAGTTCGAGGCCGAGGCGCTGCAGATGGCGGCCGGCACATTGCCGCGCGCCATGGCCGTCATGGCGATCGACGATTGCACCGTGGAAGGTAATGCGCACAGAAACAAGATGCCCATGTACAGGTCGGGCGTGAGAAACGTCAGCGCCAGCGGGCGCAGGGCCAGGCCCAGCAGCGGAAACAGGACAAAGGTGCTGGCCAGCACCAGCAAGTGCAGGCGCCAGTGCATGGCGCCGGCCACCACGGCTTCGCGCGACAGCTTGGCGCCATGCAGGAAGAACAGGGCGCCGATGGCGACGGTGGTGATGTTGCCGAAGACCACGGCCGTCTGGCCCGTGCAAGGCAGGAAAGTGGCCAGCGCCACGGTGACGAGCAGGACGAGGGTGAAATTATCGGGTTTCAGATTGCGCAGCAGGGCAGCGGGAGAAAAAGAGGACATGCGGTAGCCTGGTAACGGCGCAGCCTTGCAACAGCATGCTGTGCCGGGGATGACAAACAGCGCCGGGAGCGGCGCCAGTGCAGGCTATTCTACCTGCATTGTCCGGCTCCTTGCCCAGCTCCTTGCCTGGCGGCATGGCTTGACGAGTAAACCGCGCGGACAAAAAAATGCCCTGTCCGCAGACAGGGCAACCCGGAGTAAAGTACAGCGCGAGGGGGATTAGCCGGCGGCTTTGACTTTCAGCTCGTTCTTGATTTCTTTCACGCCGCTCACGGAAGCGACGATCTGCACGACGCGGTCACCCGCTTCGGCGCTCGGCACGTCGCCCGACAGGACGACCACGCCTTGCTGGGTTGCTACCTTGACTGGCAGGGCAGCGGCTTGCGCATCGGCGCTCAGGGCGGCCTTGGCCGAGGAAGTGATGGTTTCATCAGGGACGGCTGCGGCAGCGTTGGCGGCCACGACGGTGTCAGCAGGAGCTTGTGCTTTTGGTGCGGAGTCAGCGGCATGCGAAGCGGTGATCGAGGCGCCCGACAGTACGATAGCGGCGACCAGGGTATTGAACAGTTTCGATGTTTGCATGGTAGTTCCTCTCAATGAAGTTAAAAGCTTCTTACTTGGATAAAGCAACACTTTGAAGCGTCACATCTACCCATACAGCAAGCACCGTGCCAGCTTTTAAATTTCATTTAAAATCAACGACTTAGATTCACCCTCGATTTTTCCAGCCCATTTCGCGGCGATCTGGCCGGAAAAACGGGGAATTTTGTCGCCAGACAGCGACAGCTTATGGCAACAATATTAATGTTTCTGACTAAGTCCCTGATTTAAAAAGCTTTATTTTTGTCGCTATTCAGCGACAGGGTCGCCATCGCCCCGAAACAGGGCCGGCGTCAGCTCGTATTTCTGTAATAAACGGTAGAACTCCGTGCGGTTGCGGTCGGCCAGGCGGGCGGCATCGGCCACGTTGCCGTCCGTCAGGCGCAGCAGCTGAATCAGGTAGTCGCGCTCGAAGCGCTGCTTGGCTTCGTTATAGCTGAGCGCTTCCAAGGATGGCACGCGCAGGGCCCGCTGCACCAGCGACAAAGGTACCAACGGCGCCGTGGCCAGCGCGCACACTTGTTCGACGACATTGACCAGCTGGCGCACGTTGCCGGGCCAAGGAGCGGCCACCAGCGCAGTCAAGGCATCGGGCGCGAAGCCGTTCAACGGTTTTTGATACTTGGCTGCCAGTTTCTGCAGGAAATGGTTCGCCAGCAGAGAGATATCTTCGCGGCGCTCGGCCAGCGGCGGCAGGGTCAAGGTCACCACATTGAGCCGGTAATACAGGTCTTCGCGAAATTGCCCCTCGGTCATCGCCACGTCCAGGTCGCGGTGCGTCGCCGACAGCAAGCGCACGTCCACCGGACGCGTCTGGTCGGCGCCGACGGGGCGCACGGCCCGCTCCTGCAGCACGCGCAGCAGTTTTACCTGCAGCGGCAGCGGCATGTCGCCGATCTCATCCAAAAACAGGGTGCCGCCATCGGCCGCCTGGAACAAGCCTTCGCGGTTGCCGACGGCGCCCGTAAACGAGCCTTTCACGTGGCCGAACAGTTCCGATTCCAGCAGTTGCTCGGGAATGGCGCCGCAGTTGACGGCGATGAACGGCGCCTTGGCGCGGCGGCTGGCGTTGTGCAGGGCGCGCGCCAGCAATTCCTTGCCCGTGCCGCTGGGGCCACGGATCAAAATGCTGGCGTCGGAGCCCGCCACCAGCTTGGCCTCGGCCAGCAACTCGGCCATCTGTGAACTACGGCTGATCAGCTCGGCACGCCAGCTTTCATCGCCCGATGCTGGCGCCGGCATGACGGTGGACAAGTTAATCGCATACGCCACTTTTTCCATCAAGAGCTTGCCGTCGAACGGCTTCGTCAGATACGCAAACGCGCCGCGCGCCGTCGCGTCGACGGCGTCCGGGATGGTGCCGTGGGCTGTGAGCAAAATGACGGGCAGGGCCGCATGCTGGCGGCGGATTTCATCGAACAGGGCCAAGCCGTCGCGGCCCGGCAATTGCACGTCGGTAATGACCAGGGCCGGCAATTCCACGGCCAGGCGCGCCAGCGCCGCTTCCGCGCTGCCCACGGCCGTCACGCGGTAATTGCCCGCCTTCAGGCGGATGGTCAGCAGGCGCAGCAGGTCGGGGTCATCGTCGACCAACAAGATATGGGCGTGCTCGCTCATTTCGGCGCTCCCGCGGCGGGGCGCACGGACAGGCTGCGCTCGATGTTTTTCAGTGCTTCGAGTTTTTCATTGAGCAAGTCGTTGCGGCGCTGAGCGTCGCGCAGCTGCGTGTTGAGCTTGTCGATGCTCTCTTCCTGGCGGCGCAGTTCCGCATACTGGCTGCCCAGCAATTGCGCCAGCGGCGCCAGCAGTTGCGCATCCTTGCCCGTGGCCGTGGCCAGCGGTTCCAGCAACGCTTGCGCGCGGGCCAGGTCGCCGGGACCGCGCAAGGCCGCCTGCAGCATGGCGCGGCGCAGCGTGTTGTGCGGCGCATGGTCGGCTTTCGCCAGGTCCAGCTGCGCTTTCACCAGTTCCGACGGCGTCATCAGCCGCAAGGCGCCTTGATACGCGAGCAGTTCCGTCAGCTGGGGGTCCATCACCACCACCACACGCGGCGGCGTTTGCACCAGCACGGGTGTCTGGATGGGGGGCTTGGCGGCGCAAGCGCTCAAGAGCAGCACGCAAACGGCCATGCCGGCCAGGGAATTTCTCGTCATCATAAGGGCAGTTCTATCCGAAAATGCGCGCCGGCGGGGCGCGGTAAAAGAGTGACGCTGCCATCGTGGGCGGCGATATATTCGCGCACGATGGACAGGCCGATGCCATTGCCGTTGCGCGCGCCGGCCGCCTGGCGCACTCCCTGGTAAAACGGTTCAAAAATACGCGCGGCATCCTCGGGCGCCACGCCGGCGCCCTCGTCGATGCAATCGATGCGCACGCGGCCGCCTGCACAAGACAGGGCAAAGCGCACGGTGCCGCCTTCCGGGCTGAAGCGCACGGCATTCGACAACAAATTGGCCAGGGCCGTCGCCAGCTTGTCGCGGTCGGCTTGCATGATCAGGGATGCGCCCTGCACTTCGACCGTCAACCGGCGCGCCAGCCATTGCAGGCGCTGGCCGGCCACCACATCTTGCAGCAAGACGAGCAAATCGACCTTGCTGTGCGCCAAGTGCTGGGCGTCAAAAGCGGCGGTATTGTAGCGCAGCAAGTCTTCGATTTGCGTTTGCAGGGACGCCGTGTTTTGCTGCAGGATGCCGGCGATTTCGCGCTGGCCATCGCTGAGCTTGCCTGCCACTTCATCTTCCAGCAGAGCCACGCCTTCGCGCAGGGCCGCCAGCGGGGTTTTCAGCTCGTGGGAAATGTGGCGCAGAAAACGTTCCTTGTCGGCATCAAGGTCCGCCAGGCGCTGGCGCAGCCAGTCGAGCTGCTGGCCCAGGCGGCGCGTGTCGGCCGGGCCGCCGACGACGATGGGCTGGTCGTAGCGCTTGTCGCCCAGGCGCCCGATGGCCGTCTCGATGCGGCGCAGCGGACGCGACAGCAGGAAGCCGAAGCAGGTGGCCAGCACGGCCGCCAGCAGCACGGCGCCACCGACCAGCACGCCCAGCAGGCGGCGCTGGCGTTCCAGCTCGGCCAGCAGGGCGTCGTTGCGGCTGCCGATTTCCGTCTTGCTTTCGCGCGCCAGGCTGTCATTGATTTGCGTCATGCGGGCAAACGCGCGGTACACGACGGCGTGGCCATCGCGCTTGCGGCGCTTGCCGGCCTGTAAGACTTCCCACGCCGCTTGCGCCTGCGCCGTCCATTCGTCGGCCAATTGCGTGGCGAACTCGGGCGTGGCGCGGTTCAGCACTTGCAGCGCCGCCGTCGCTTCGTCGCGGGCCGCCGCGTAGCGTTCGCGGAAGACGGGATCGTCGAGCACAAGAAATTGGCGCGCGCTGCGCTCCATGGCCAGGGTGCGCTCGGACAGGCGCTGCGATTGTTCCGTCAGGGCAATCGCCTGCGCCGCCGTCTCGCGCCCCAGCCGCGCCAGGTGTTCCAGGGTCAGCAGGGCTTGCACGGAGGTGGCCGTCAAAATGCCCGTCGTCAAAATGAAGGCGGCAAATAACAGTTGGCGAAAGGAAAGTCGGGACAAGATAGGCGCCTTCGGTTCAGTCTGGATGACAAAAGGCGCATGGTACGCTAAGCGTTCATTCGGAGACGCCACCCACCCGCGAATGATCAATTTGGCAAGACTGTCGCTTTTCCGGCTGCCAGCAAGGCCCGGGCGGCGGCGCGCGAATACTCCTAGTACAATAGGGAAAAACTTCACGCAGGCATCAAAGTGGCCTGGCCTTGACACCCCGCTTGGCGACAGGCCCTGGCATTGCGCCACTTTGCCCCCACATGTGATGCAGCCCCACCGACACTCCGAATCACCTACCGCAGAGATCCCATACCGCATGAGCACATTTGAAAAAGTCAGCAGCAACTTCATTCCAGTCTTGCAGGCAACCATCGAGCAATATGTCGAGCCAGCAACGGGCATGCGCCATATCCACATGCATACCGAGCAGGCTGAGATGGTGTTCCTGGTGGCCTTTCCCACTGTGCCGGAAGTGAGCGACGGGCGCGCCCACATTCTGGAACACCTGGCCTTGTGCGGCTCGTCGCGCTACCCGGTGCGCGACCCGTTCTTCTCGATGCTGCGCCGCTCGACGGCCACGTTCATGAATGCGATGACCTATCCGGACCGCACCGTGTACCCGTTCGCCAGCACCGACCGCAAGGATTTCTTCAACCTGCTTGACGTCTACCTGGACGCGGCCTTCTTCCCCAACCTCGATTACCTGAATTTCCGCCAGGAAGGCTGGCGCCACGCGTTCGAAGGCGACAAGCTCGTGTACCAGGGCATCGTCTTCAATGAAATGAAGGGCGCTTTCAACAGTCCCATGCGCGCGCTCGACAGCGGCATCGCCAGCGCCTTGCTCAAAGGCACGACGTATGAAGTCGAATCGGGCGGCGATCCGCTGAATATCCCCGAACTGACGCATGACATGCTGAAAGAATTCCACGCCAGCCACTATCACCCGTCGCAAGCCGTGATCATGACCGCCGGCAATATCGAAGCGTCGGCCGTGCAGCAACAAGTCGCCGAGCGCGTGCTGTCCAAACTCAGCGGTTTCTCCGAACGCCGCCTGCCGCAGCTGGCGCCAGCATGGACGACGCCGCAGGAAAACATCGTGAAAATTCCTTCGCAGGAAGCGCGCGACGATGAATTCGGCCTGCAATTTGCCTGGCTGATGGGCGAATCGAGCGACCCCATCGCCTACTACCACGCGCATCTGCTGTCGCACGGCTTGCTCGGCGAATCGTCGGCGCCCGTCATGCGCGCCATGGAATCGGCCGGCTATGGCCGCCCATCGGACATGAATGGCCGCGACGCGGGCATCCGCCAGATGGTGTTCCACATCGGCATGGAAGGTTTAACCAAAGAACAGATCGCCGATGCGCACCAGCGCATCTGGACGGCGCTGGAAGAAACGGCGGAAGAGGGCATTCCCGCCGCCGTGCTGCACGCCGCCTTGCGCGACATCAAATACAGCCAGCGCGAAATCAGCAGCGGCCGCATGCCTTACGGCCTGGGACGCTTGCTGCACGCCTTGCCGCTGGCCATGTATGGCGGCGACGTGATGGATGCGTTCGACAATGCGGCCATCCTGGAAACGCTGGAACAGCAAATCGACGATCCGGCATTCTTCAAGCAGCTGGTGCGTGAGCTGATCGCCAACCCGACCCGCTTGACGACGCACGTGGTACCCGACAGCGCCTACTTCACGGCCCGCGCCGCCCAGGAAGACGCCAAGCTGGCGGCCCTGCAAGCGACGCTGACGGATGCCGAACGCGAGCACATCGTGGCCGAGTCCGCCGCGCTGGAAGCGCATCAGCAACTGCCATCGAATTCCGAAGTCTTGCCGCGCATCCGCCCTGGCGATGTCAGCGCCTTGCCACGCCCGGCCTTGCCGATTCCAGCCGCCGTCGACGGCGCCGTGGCGTTCAGCATCGCCTCGAACGGCATCAGCTATGCCAACGTGCTGTACGACGTGTCGAACCTGCCGGAGGCGTCGTGGCCATGGCTGCGCCTGTACACGGACCTGGCGCCGGAACTGGGCGTGGGCGACATGTCGTTCGACGACGCCAGCGCCTGGCGCCAGAGCATGGTGCCCTCGTTCCACATCGGCCTGGAAGCCATTCCCCGCCCACAACAGGCGATGCGCGTGGAATTGTCGTTCTCGGCCAGCGGCTTGCGCGAAGAACACGCGGCGATTGCCGCCGTGCTGTCGGCCTGGATCGCCAAGCCCCGCTTCGATGAAGAAGAGCGCCTGGCCTTCCTGATCGAAAGCCTGGTGCAAGACAAACTCTCCAGCCTGGCCGAATCGGGCAACCGCTACGCCATGCTGGCCTCGGCAGCGCCACTGTCGCCCACGCGCCGCTTCGACGACATCGTCGGCGGCCCGGCTGCCTTGCCGTTCTATCGCCGCTTGCAGCAGCTGAGCAAAACGTCGGCAGGCTTGCAGGAAATCGCGCGCGAGCTCGACACCCTGCACGCACACATCATCGCGCAGCAGCCAACCGTGCTGTGCGCCGGCCTGGAGCAGGATGGCATCACCCTGGCCCGCTTGCTCGAGTTGCCGGCAGCCAGCACGGACGCGGACGCGCCAGCCGTTGCCGCCGCAGCTGCCGCTTTGCCGCTGGCCAACACGGCCCTGCATGCGACGAGCCAGATCAACCATTGCTTCGTTTCCTGGGCCGTGCCCGGCGTGCACAATCCGGACGCTTCCGCCCTGGCCGTCGCCGCTGAACTGATGACCAACCAGGTGCTGCATACGGCCCTGCGCGAAAAAGGCGGCGCGTATGGCGGCAGCGCCAGCTACGCGGCCGGCGCCGGCACGTTCACCCTGAGTTCGTACCGCGACCCGCGCCTGGCCGGCACGTTCGCCGACTTCGGCACGACGCTGGATCAAATCCTCGACGGCGATTTCTCGCAGGAACAAGTGGAAGAAGCCATCATCTGCGTCATCAAGGGCCTCGACAAGCCGCACTCGCCGTATGCGGAAGCGCTGACGGCGTGGAATATGCAGCAGCGCGGCACGACGGAAGCCGTGCGCCAGCAATTCCGCACCGGCGTATTAACTTGCACCCTGGCGCAGATCAAGGAAGTCACGCGCACCTGGCTGAAAAACGGCCAGCCTAGCCGCGCCGCGTTTGCGGGCAACACGACGCAGGACCTGGCGGGGCTGGAAGTGGTCGATTTGCTGGCGCTGGCTTCCTGAGCTGGCCAAGCGAATCGTGTCGGATTACGCGGCGTGCCGCCGCTAATCCGACCTACGCGACGAACGTGCCAAATTGCGTAGGTCGGATTAGCGCAGCGTAATCCGACACCGCCACGTATCAGCCAGGTACGGCGCTCGGTTCCATGTACATTAACTCCCACTGGTGCCCATCAGGATCCTGGAAACTATGTCCATACATGAAGCCGAAATCCATCGGCTCCTTGTAGATGCTGCCGCCCGCCTGGACGGCCTTCGCCACCAGCGCATCGACTTCGCCGCGGCTCTCGGCCGACAGGCACACGAGCACTTCCGTCGCCACGGTGGTGTCGCACAGCTGCTTCGGGGTAAATTGCTTGAATTTGTCGTGCGTCAACAGCATCACGAAAATGTCGTCGGCAACGATCATGCACGTCGCCGTTTCATCGGTGAAATGGGCATTGAAACTGAAGCCCAGCGCCGTGAAAAACGCGACGGAGCGTTCCAGCGACTGGACGGGCAGATTGACAAATATTTTGCGGGCCATCATGTCTCCTTGTGGGTCGTATGAGTATGTGCTGCCCGCCGATTCTACACCGGCTTTTTACGTGCCAGCGCGTCCCACGGTCTTCGGCGCGTAGCCGAAATAACGGCTGAACGCGGTGCTGAAATTGGCCGGATGGCGATAACCCGTTTGCCAGCCTGCCTGCGCCACCTGACACCCATTTTCCAGCAGTAACTTTGCCCGCTGCATGCGCAGCGCCAGCAGGGTGCGCTGCGGACTGTCGTTGTAGCGGTAGCGCCATCCCTGCTTGAGTTTGAACAAGCTCAGTCCCGCTTGCGCGCACAGGTAATCGAGCGTGAGTTCCTGCGCCATCTGTTCCTGCATCAGTGCATGGACGCGTTCCAGTTTGGCGATATCGGCCTCGGACCAGCGCGGCAAGGCAGCGGGTGCGGGCGCCGGCCGCAGCGCCCGCAACTGTTCCGCCAGGATACTGAGCACGCCGATATGCACGGCCAACGGATCCGTCGCGCGCAGCAGCGCGCGCGCGTGCAGGGCGCTGCTGTGCGTCGTGGCCGCATGCGCCAGCTGGCGCGCACCACCGTTCGGTAACAATGAAGTCAGGCCTTCCGGCCAGTAGCGCGCCAGCGCGTCTTCGCCGACCAGCACGCGCAATTGCGCCGCCCGTTGATGCGCCTCGAAACGGCGTTCGCCGCTGACGTGGTGAAACGCCGTCACCGTCGTATGGCCGCCCAGGAAACGCAATTGCCCGCCATCGCGCGTCGTGTAGCCGGACGCGCCTTCCAGGCCGATGGTAATGACCATGCCGCCCGCGTCGTCATGCTGCGATGGCTCGACGAGGGCAAGGCGCGGGCGGTAATCGGAATGCACGAGCAGCAAGCCCTGGTCGACCTGGCGCTGGTCCGCGCGGCACGCACCCATTCCGGGATCCAGCTGGCGCCGCGTCCAGCCTGCCGCTTCCCTGTCCTGTTCCCTCATCGCTCCCCCTGTTTTCCGCGCCGTCGCGCATACAAAATGCGCCGTGCCGCATACAAATGCAAATGATAATTATTCTCATTGTTGCATAAAATAGGCGTTCTTGCCCACCTCGCCGAAAGGAAATGCCATGCCGTTTACCACGCAACATGCCTTGCAACCGTACTGGGACCTGGCCGTCGCGCCCGTGCAGGCGGACGGGCTGGCCGCCGCCCTGGAACTGGGTATTTTCGAGGTGCTGGCCACGCCGCACACGCCGGCGCAGCTGGCCGACACCCTGTCGCTGCACGCGCCGCACACGGCCCTGTTGCTGGAACTGCTCTGGAGCATGCAGGTGCTGGAACGCGATACGGCCGATGCCGAGGCAGACACACAGCGCTACCGCTGCACGGCCGCCACCTTGCAGTATTTCTGCCGCAACTCGGTGGCCTTTTGCGGCGACGCCTGGCTGTACCGGCTGCATGCGCTGCGCCACTTCGCCACCCAGCTCGGTACGCTGGTGCGCCAGGGGGGCAAGGCCGCGCCCTACAGCACGGCAAATGGGGTCAACTGGGCCGTTGCCGCACAGCAGCAGATCGGCCAGGAACAACGCGCCGTCACCATGCGCGCGGCCCTGTCCGTGATGCAACGGATCGCCCCGTTTGCCGGCGGCAACACGCCGCTGCGCCTGCTCGACCTGGGCGGCGGTCCGGGCTGGGTTGCCATTGCGCTGGCGCAAGCCCATGCGGGTTTGCACGGCTGCGTTTTCGACTGGCCGGAAACGGTGGCGGTGGCCGCCGCCAACATCGCCCATGCGCAACTCTCTGACCGTCTGGAGACGGTGGGCGGCGACCTGGACGGCGACGATATCGGCAACGGTTACGATCTGATCTGGTGCTCGTCCGTGCTGCACTTCGTGCCCGACATGGCGGCGGCCTTGCGCAAGATCCATGCGGCCTTGAAACCCGGCGGCGTCTTCGTTTGCGTGCAGGCGGAAATCGCTCCGGCAGCCGTTGACGCGGCGCGCGTGCTGCCGTATTACTTGCCGATGCGCATGCTGGGCCGCACGGTAACGCGCCAGGGGGAATTGGCGCAATTGCTGCGCGACACGGGCTGGCCGCAAGTGGAGCAGTACGGCGCCAGCGATTTTCCCATGGCGCCCATGCAAGTGCTGATTGCGCGCACGTGAATGGCAGGCGTTTTACGCCGCATCTTGCTGCAGCGATTCGATGATCAGGCCGGCCAGGCGCTCGACGGGCGGCCTGGACACGCTGGACGCGCGCAGCAGTTCCAGCGACAACGGGGGCAGGGCGGGCAAACCGGCCGCCACGTGATCGAGCGCGCACACGGTTGAGGGCAAGCCCAGGCCGGTGCGCACCGTCACGCCCAGCCCGGCGGCGGCCGCCGCCCACAGTCCCGCCAAGCTGGGGCTGGTAAACGCCGTGCGCCAGGCGATGCCGGCATGGTCCAGCGCCTGCGTGGCGCAGCGCTGGAACAGGCAGTCGCGGTCGAACGTAATGAGCGGCAGCGGTTCGCCCGATTCGGGCCGCCAGGCCAGGCTGGACGAGGCGATCCAGCGCATGGCCGGTTCGGCAATATGCTGGCGCTGCTGCGGCGGATACTCGGCCACGTCGGCGATGCACGCACCGCCCCACAGCAGGGCCAGGTCCAGCTGCCCCATGGCCAGCCCTTGCATCAAGGCCGTGTTGCGCGCCACGTGCGCCTCGATGCGCACTTTCGGATGCGCGCGGGCAAAGCGTCCCAGCACGTCGGGCAGCAAGGCTTCGCCAAAATCCTCCTGCAAGCCGAGCCGGATCCAGCCTTCCAGTTCCGCGCCGCGCAAGGCGACGGCCGCCTCGTCGTTGAGTTCCAGCAAACGGCGCGCATAGCCGAGCAGGACTTCGCCGGCCGGCGTCAGCGCCAGCCCCCGGCCATCCTTGCGGAACAGGGGCATGCCGGCCTGCTCCTCGAGTTTTTTCAGCTGCGCGCTGACGGCCGAGGTGGAACGGCCCACCTTGTCGGCCGCGCGGGCAAAGCTGCCCAGTTCGATGCCAGCCACATAGCTGCGCAAAAAGGCGATGTCAAAATTCAGCAGGCTCATGGCATCAATACAATCGTCCGGTTTTGTGGGATGGTTACTAGTAAATTATCTGATATTCAGAACGATCGTACTGCGCAACACTGTCAGGGTCAACCACTTTTCCCTTCCTGCCATGAACTCCAGCTGCCCTGCCGTTTCCCTTCCCGTCACCACGCCCGCCTTGGGCAATGCCCACCGCTGGAAAGTGCTGGCCGTCGGCGTGGCAGCCAACGCCAGCTTTTCCGCCGCCGCCAACGGCATGCCCACCACGGCCATCTGGCTGCGCAGCGGCTATCACCTGAGCAATACGCAACTGGGGGTGGCGCTGGGCGCCATGGGCCTGGGTGTGGCCCTGACCGAATTGCCATGGGGCATGGCTACCGACCGCTGGGGCGACCGGCCCGTGCTGCTGACCGGCTTGCTGGGCACCATGCTCGCGCTGTTGACCTTGCTGCTGTGGATCACGCCGGCGGACGGCGCCGTGCCGCCCCTGTGGGCGCTGGCGGCCGGGCTGGCGCTGGTCGGCGTGCTGGGCGGCAGCGTGAATGGCGCCAGCGGCCGCGCCGTGATGCGCTGGTTCGGCGCCGGCGAACGCGGTTTCGCCATGAGCATCCGCCAGACGGCCGTGCCCATGGGCGGCGGCCTCGGCGCCCTCGTCCTGCCCAGCCTTGCATCGCGCTACGGCTTCATGCCCGTGTTTGGCGCCCTGGCCCTCGTATGCGGCCTGTCGGCGTTTTTTACGTGGCGCTGGATGCATGAGCCCGATTTCTCTGCCGAGGCCGCCACGGGCCCGCACAACGCGTCCACGGGCCTATCTGCAGTGAAGCCGCCCCTGCAGAACCGCAAAGTCTGGCGCATGGTGGCCGCCATCGGCTTGCTGTGCGTGCCGCAGTTTGCCGTGCTCAGCTACGCCACCGTGTTCCTGCACGACCATGGCCACCTGGGCCTGGCCGCCATAACGGCCGTGATGGTGGCCCTGCAGGCGGGCGCCATGGTGATGCGCATCTGGAGCGGGCGCCATACGGACCGCCACGCGAACCGGCCCGCTTACCTGCGCGGCTCGGCCCTGGTAGCGCTGGCCGCGTTCATTTTGCTCGGATGCATCTCCTGGCTGAAGGCGCCGGGCTGGCTGTTGATGGCCGCCGTGGTGCTCGCCGGCATCGCCGTGTCCGCCTGGCATGGCGTGGCCTACACGGAACTGGCCACGGAAGCGGGGGGCGCCAACGCGGGCACGGCCCTGGGCATGGCGAACACAGCCGTATATGCGGGCCTGTTCCTCACACCGATCGCCATCCCGCATTTGCTGGCGGCCAGCAACTGGTCCGTCGTGTGGTGGCTGGCGGGGCTGGTGGCGCTTGCTACCCGCCCCCTGTTTCCGAAAGACTAGGGCAGCACCCTGATCCGGTACACGCAGCGCATGGCGTTGGCCAGCACATGCTGCTCGCGCACGATGCTGGCGTGCGGTCCCACCACTTCCTGGAACAGCTGCATTTCGGAGCGGCAAAAGCCCTGGCAAGTGCGTGCGGCGGCGCAGATGGGGCAATGGTCTTCGATCAGCAGCCAGTCGTCGCCGTCCGCTTCCACGCGCGCCATATAGCCCTCTTCATCGCGCACGGCCGCCAGTTGCTGCAAGCGCGTGGGCAAATCCGGCGCCGAGCACGCCAGCGCATACGCACTGCGGCTTTCCTCTTCGCGCTGCGTGATGAGTTTATCCAGTCCCGCCTCGCCAAACAGCTGGCGCACGGAACCGATCAGCTTGATCGTCAGCTGCGCATGCGTGTCGGGAAAGCGCGCATTGCCCGCTTCCGTCAAGACCCAGTTCTGACGCGGCCGGCCGGCGCCCGCCTGCGCCTCCTGGCGCCCTTCAATCAAGCCTGCCGCCACCAGCTTTTGCACTTGCTGGCGCGCCGCCTCGCCCGTCATGTCCAAGGTCTTGGCCAGGGTCGCCGTGGAGACGGGTCCCTTGGTCTTGATGAAATACAGGATGCGCTCCGTCGTTTGCGGTGCTTCGCTATTATCCAAACGTTTACTTGTGTAATTCATTTCGCTCAACTATCATGGGGCCAGTTAACCAACTAATTGCTTGCATAATAGGCCGGTAGCTCCCCGCTGTCGAGGAGTTTCCACGTCCGCGTGCCGGCAAGACACTCTTTGGACTGGATTTCTTATGCAGCTGCAGCACTCCATCTGGCTGTTTCACGCCATCCTCGCCACCGGCCTGGCCACCTGGCTGACCCTGGCCTCCCTCAATAATCTGCACGCCTTCCACGGCGCCGTCTGGGCCATCGGCAACACCATGCGCATGGATCCATTGCGCCAGGACCCGACCATCCAGACGCCGCTGCTGCGCCGCGCGCTCACGTCCTTGACCTTGCACCGGCTGTCGCTGGGCGTGGTGCTGGCCTTGCAGCTGCTGGCGGCCATCGCCGCCTGGACCGGCGTGACACTGTTTCTCGGCGGCGGCCTGGCCGCCGGCTTGCCCTGGCTGAACCTGGCCTTGTGCGCCATGGCCGCCTTTTTGCTGCTGATGCACCTGGGCGGCCTGTGGTTCGGCTACTGGATCGCGCAGGAAGGCTTGCAGACGACGCACCTGGTGCTGCTGCTGTGGACCATCGCGCTGTTTGTACTTTTCAACGCGCAGCGGACCTGATCAGCCTCCGCTGCGCCTCTTCTTCCCCGCTGTAAAAAGGACTTCATCATGCATACGAAACTCGTCGGCGCTTCCGCGCTGGCCATCACCCTTGCCGTCGCCGGCGCCGCGCTGTATCCGCGCGCGGACTCCCATGCGGCCGATGCCGCCGCCACTGCCGCCACTGCCGCCACCAAGGTGGCGCTGGTGCCCGTCGTGCGGGGCACGCAGGAACGCTACTTTGCCGGCGTGGGTGAACTGGAAGCGGCGCGCCAGGTGCAGGTGGCGGCCGAGACGGGCGGGCGCATCACGCAGATCCGTTTCGCATCGGGCCAGCAGGTAGCAGCTGGCGCCGTGCTGGTACAACTGAATGACGCCCAAGAACAGGCAATGCTGCTGCGCCAGCGCGCGCAACTGAAAAACGCGGAAAGCAGCCATGCCCGCACGGTGCAGATGGTGAAAGAAAAAGCGGCCACGCAGGAGCAGCTCGATAGCGCCCTGGCCGCGCGCGACGCGGCCCTGGGCGACGTGCGCCAGACGCAGGCGCTGATCGCGCAAAAGACCATCCGCGCGCCGTTCGCCGGCCAGCTGGGCATCCGCAAGGTGCACGCGGGCCAGTACCTGAACGCGGCCGATACGGTGGCCAGCCTGATCGACACGAAGGCGCTGCTGGTGAACTTTGCCCTCGATGAACAGAGCAGCGCGAAGCTGGCGCCCGGCCAGGCCGTGCAAGTGCTGGTGGACGCGTATCCCGGCGACGTTTTCACGGCGAAGATCAACGCCATCGATCCGCTGGTCGCCCGCTCGCGCATGGTGCAGGTGCAGGCGGCGCTGACCAATCCGCGCGGTGCGCTCAAGGCGGGAATGTACGCGAACGTGCGCGTGGCGCGCGAAGCAGGACAACAACTGACGGTGCCGGAAACGGCCGTGACCTACAGCGCGTATGGCGACACGGTCTTCGTCGCGCAGCAGGAGGGCAAGCAGCCGCTCACCGTCAAGCGCGTGGGCGTGAAACTGGGCGAGCGGGCAGGGGGCCGCGTGGCCATTATCGACGGTTTGCGCGAAGGCCAGCGCGTGGTCGCTTCGGGCCAGCTGAAACTGGCCGACGGCATGGCTGTGCAAGCCGTCGCCAACACCCTGGACGAAGTAAAACGCGCCGCGCCCAAGGCCGGCTCGTAAACGAAAGACATCACCATGAAATTTACCGATTTATTCGTACGCCGCCCCGTGCTGGCGCTGGTGATCAGCACCTTGATTCTGATGCTGGGCGTGATCGCCATGCTGCAGCTGCCGATCCGCCAGTATCCGATGCTCGAATCGTCCACCATCACGGTGAAAACCACGTATCCGGGCGCCTCGGCGGAACTGATGCAGGGCTTTGTCACGCAGCCGATTGCGCAAGCCGTGTCGTCGGTGGAAGGCATCGACTACCTCACCTCGTCGTCGGTGCAGGGCAGCAGCACGGTCACCGTGCGCATGGAATTGAACCGCGATTCCACGCAGGCGCTGACGGAAGTCATGGCCAAGGTCAACCAGGTGCGCTACAAGCTGCCCGAAGGCGCGTTTGACCCCGTCATCGAGCGCTCGGCTGGCGACTCCTCGGCCGTCGCCTATGTGGGCTTTGCCAGCGAGAGCGTGTCCGCGCCCGCGCTGACGGATTACCTGGCGCGCGTGGTGCAGCCGATGTTCGCCACCATCGACGGCGTGGCGAAAGTCGACGTGTATGGCGGCCAGCAGCTGGCCATGCGTTTGTGGATAGACCCGGCAAAACTGGCGGCGCGGGGCCTGACTGCCGCCGACGTGGCCGATGCCGTGCGGCGCAATAACTACCAGGCGGCGCCCGGCAAAGTCAAAGGACAGTTCGTCGTGTCTAACATCAGCGTCAACACGGATCTGACCAGCGTGGCGGAGTTCCGCGACATGGTCATACGCAAGGGCGGCGATGACAGCGCGTCGCTCGTGCGTTTGAAGGATGTGGGCACGGTGGAGCTGGGAGCGGCCGCCACGGAGACGAGCGGCATCATGGACGGCGTGCCGGCCGTGTACCTGGGCCTGTCGCCCACACCGGGCGGCAACCCGCTGGTGATCGTCGACGGCATCAAAAAGCTGCTGCCCGAGATCCAGAAAACCCTGCCGCCGGGCGTGAAAGTCGAACTGGCGTTCGAGACGGCGCGCTTTATCCAGTCGTCCATCGACGAGGTGGCGCATACCCTGCTCGAAGCGCTGCTGATCGTCGTCATTGTCATCTACCTGTGCATGGGTTCCTTGCGCTCCGTGCTGATTCTCGTCGTGACCATCCCCCTGTCGATGCTGGGTGCGGCGGCGCTGATGCTGGCCTTCGGCTTCAGCATCAATTTATTGACCTTGCTGGCGATGGTGCTGGCCGTGGGCCTGGTGGTCGATGACGCCATCGTCGTGGTGGAAAACGTGCACCGGCATATCGAGGAAGGCAAGACGCCCGTGGCGGCCGCTCTGGTCGGTGCGCGCGAAGTGGCCGGCCCCGTGATCGCCATGACGATCACCCTGGCCGCCGTGTATGCACCGATCGGCATGATGGGGGGACTCACGGGCGCGCTGTTCAAGGAATTCGCGCTGACCCTGGCCGGCGCCGTGGTGGTCTCGGGCGTGGTGGCGCTGACCTTGTCTCCCGTGATGAGCTCCTTGCTGCTGCAGCCGAAACAATCGGAAGGCCGCATGGCGCGCGCCGCCGAGCATTTCTTCGAAGGCTTGACCAGCCGCTATGCGCGCCTGCTGGACCGCTCCCTGCACCACCGCTGGCTGAGTGCCGGTTTCGCCGCGCTGGTGATGGTCAGTTTGCCGTTTTTGTACCTGCTGCCGCAGCGCGAGCTGGCGCCGGCGGAAGACCAGGCCAGCGTGCTGACGGCGATCAAGGCGCCGCAGCACGCCAACCTCGATTACGTCGAGCGCTTTTCGTACAAGCTCGATGATATCTATAAAAATATCCCGGAAACGGACTCGCGCTGGATCATCAACGGCGGCGAAGGACCGGCATCGAGCATCGGCGGCATCAACCTGACGCCGTGGGCCGAACGCGCGCGCAATGCGGCCGTCATCCAGGCCGAATTGCAACACGCCGTAGGCGACGTGGAAGGCACGAGCATCTTCGCCTTCCAGCTGGCGCCCTTGCCGGGATCGAGCGGCGGCTTGCCCGTACAGATGGTGCTGCGCAGCGCGCAGGATTACGCCACCCTGTTCCGCACCATGGAAGACGTCAAGCAGCGCGCACGCGATAGCGGCCTGTTTGCCGTCGTCGACAGCGACCTCGATTACAACAACCCGGTGGTCAAAGTGCGCGTGGATCGTTCAAAAGCCAATAGCCTGGGCATCCGCATGCAGGACATCGGCGAATCGCTGGCCGTGCTGGTGGGTGAAAATTATCTGAACCGCTTCGGCATGGATGGCCGCGCCTATGACGTCATCGCGCAAAGCCCGCGCGAACAGCGACTCACGGCGCAAGCCCTGACGCAGCAGTACGTGCGCGCCGACGACGGCAGCCTGCTGCCCCTGTCCGCCGTCGTGTCGGTGACGGAACAGATCGAACCGAACATGCTGACCCAGTTCAACCAGCAAAATGCGGCCACCTTCCAGGGCGTGCCGGCGCCGGGCGTGACCCTGGGCGACGCCGTGGCCTTCCTCGATGGCGTGGCCAAGACCCTGCCACCGGGCTTCAGCTACGACTGGCAGTCCGATGCGCGCCAGTTCGCCACGGAAGGCAATGCGCTGCTGCTGGCGTTCCTGGCGGCCGTCGTCGTCATCTACCTGGTGCTGGCGGCGCAGTATGAAAGCCTGACGGACCCGTTGATCATTTTGATCACCGTGCCCCTGTCGATCTGCGGCGCGCTGATTCCGCTGGCCCTCGGCTACGCCACCGTCAACATCTATACGCAGATCGGTCTCGTGACCCTGATCGGCTTGATCAGCAAGCATGGCATTTTGATGGTGGAATTTGCCAACGAATTGCAGGTGCATGAAGGGCTCGACCGCATCACGGCCATCCGCAAGGCGGCGCAGATCCGCTTGCGCCCGATTTTGATGACGACGGCCGCCATGGTGGTGGGCCTGGTGCCGCTGCTGTTCGCTTCCGGCGCGGGCGCCAACAGCCGCTTCGGCCTCGGTGTGGTGATCGTCTCGGGCATGTTGATCGGCACCTTCTTTACGCTGTTCGTGCTGCCCACCGTGTACACCTTTCTGGCCCGCCGCCACACGGCCGGCCATGCCACGCCGCGCGCACGCGATCTGTCGCAGGCGCTGAAGGAAACCCCATGAAAAACTACCGCTATCTTGTCTCTCTTTTCCCCGTGCTGGCCGGCTGCGCCGTCAGCCCCGCCTACGTCACGCCGGGCACGCCCGCCATCCATTTGGCCAGCCCACAGCAGGCGCAATTCGCACCCGCTAGCAGCGCCGTCAGCGAAGCCGCCTGGTGGACGTTCTTCGACGATGCGCGCCTGTCGCAGCTGATCGCCAGCGCGCTTGAACACAACCTCGATATCGTCCAGGCGCAGGCGAACCTGCTGGCCGCGCGCGCCGTCTTCGACGAACGCCGGCTAGATGAACTGCCCACCGTCACGGGCCAGGCGGGATGGCAGCGCCAGGTGCAGCAAGACACACCTGATAGCCGCGCCGCCAGCGCCAGCACGCGCGTGGGTTTCGATGCGCAATGGGAGATCGATCTGTTTGGCCGCCTGGCGCATATCAGCCGTTCGGCGCAGGCGCGCGCCGACGCGGCGCAGGCGGACTTGCGGCAGGTGCAGCTGACGATCGCCGCCGAGGTGGCGCGCAATTACTACGAGGCGCTGGGCCACCAGCACAACCTGGCGCTGACGCAGGCGCAGGTGCACAGCTGGCGCGATACCGTCGCCCTGATCGATGCGCGCATCCGCGTCGGCGGCGGCTTGCCGGAAGAGCGCCACAACGCGCTGGCCAACCTGGCGCGCAGCGAGGCAATGCTGCCGCCGTTGCAAGCGGGACTGCGTCAGGCGCAGTACCGGCTCGATGTCTTGAGCGGACAAGCGCCAGGCGCCATCGCGCTGGCCACCACGCCGCGCCAACAGGCGCCGCTGGCGGGCCAGCTTCCCTTGGGCGACGTGAACCGCCTGATCAAGCAGCGTCCCGACGTGGTGCGCGCCGATCGCCTGCTGGCCGCCTCCAGCGAAGACGTGGGGGCCGCCACGGCGGACCTGTATCCGCGCCTGAGCCTCGGCGGTTTCCTCGGCTTCTTCGCGTTGCGCGGCAGCGGCGTGTTCGACGGCGGCGCGCGCGCCTTCGAGGTGGCGCCATCGGTCAGCTATCCTGCCTTCCGCCTGGGCAGCGTCAAGGCACGTTTGCGCGGCACGCAAGCCGAAGCGCAGGGCGCGCTGGCGCGCTATGAACAAACGATACTGATGGCGCAGGAAGACGTGGAAAACGCCGTCACGCAACTGGCGGAAAACCAGACGCGATTGGCGTCATTGCTGCAGTCGGCACGCCATGGCAACGCAGCCCTCGGCGTCGCCAGCACGCGCTATCAGGGTGGTTCCGGCAGCTACCAGGCGGTGCTGGAAAACCAGCGCGCCTTGTTCGATATCCGGCGCGAAGCGCTGCTGGCGGAAACGGCGTCCTACATCGATGCGATTGCCCTGTACAAGGCACTGGGATGGGGGCAAACTATGTAGCATTTTTTGCTCATGAGGAGATGCGATGTTCAAGCAAGGCAGCTGGCTCAATGCACCGGAAAACTGGTCCGACGACGGCGTGCAATTGCGCGTGACGACGGACGCCAACACGGATTTCTGGCGCAAGACGTCATACGGTTTTATCCGCGACAGCGGCCACTTTTTCGGCACTGAGGTCGACGGCGATTTTACGGCGCAAGTGCACGTATCGGCGCAGTATGCGGCGCTGTACGACCAGGCGGGCATGATGGTGCGTATCGATGCGGAAAACTGGATCAAATGCGGCGTCGAATTTTCCGACGGCCAGCTGCTATTGAGCACCGTGCTGACGGTCGATACCTCCGATTGGGCCGTCAGCATCGCACCCGCCATGCCGGACGGTTTCTGGCTGCGCGTGACGGTGGCAAACGGCGTGATCCGCGTGCAGTATTCGACCGATGGCAAGCTGTGGCCGCTGCTGCGCCTGGCGCCGTTTCCCACGGCATCGCGCTACCTCGTCGGCCCCATGTGCTGCACCCCGGAACGCGCTGAACTTGAAATCGTGTTTTCGCGGTTTTCCACCGGCCCGGCGCTGCAAAAGGACTTGCACGATCTCACTTAGAACGCCACTGCGCCTTGCTTAGCTGAGCGCCGTATCGAGCACCATCATCAGCAGAAAACCGGACACCAGCGCGATACTGGCAAAACCGCCATTACCGCTGCGCTGCGCCTCGGGAATGGCGTCGTGCACGATGACGAACAGCATGGCGCCGGCGGCTGCCGCCAGGCCCCACGGCAGCAGGGCGGACGAGAGGCCGATCAGGGCCAGACCGGCGAGCGCCGCCACCGGTTCGACCAGGCCGGAGGCGGCGCCCATGGCCACCGACAGACGCCGGCCGTAACCCACGCTGCGCAGCGCCAGCGCCACCACCAGCCCTTCCGGCACGTCCTGGATGGCGATGCCGGCCGCCAGCGCATTGGCGCGTTCCAGCGCCACGCCCGCATAGCCGACGCCGATCGCCAGCCCCTCGGGCAAGTTGTGCAAGGTGACGGCCAGCACAAAAATCCACACCCTTTTCAGGCTGCTGGCGGCGACGGACGCGCCGTGCCGCACGCGTTCGCGCACCACCAGGTTGAGCGCGACGATCAGCAGCATGCCCAGGCCCATGGCAAAGGCCACCAGCAGGCTCGCGTGCATGGGCGTTGCCACGCGCTGCCTGGCCGCCGCCAGCGCCGGCAGCACCAGAGAAAACGCGGTGGCCGCCAGCATCACGCCGGCGCCAAAACCGAGGAAGCAGTCGTAGCTGCGCTGCGAAAATTTGTGCGACAGCAGCACCGGCACGGTCCCCAGCGCCGTGACGGCAGCGGCCATGCCGCCGCCGATCAGGGCCGGCGCCAGGCTCGCATGGCGCAGCGCCAGCTGGGCCGATAGCGCGTACAGCAAGCACAGCAACAGGAGCAGCAATGCGCCGCCGCACAGGGCAAAGCCCAGTGCATGAGGCCAAGACCAAGACCAGGACCAGTATCTGGCCAAGGTTTGCAGCGCACGCGGCGTGTTCACGCTGGTGAAGCCCGGCCTGTTGCGCTACAAGGGCATGGACGGGGTGCCGCCATCGCGGCCATTGGGCCGCATGCCCAGTTCCGCGCCCGTCAGCGGGTCAGCGTCCAGATTCGAGGCCGTGCGCGCGGCCATCTGCTGCACGGTGGCCAGTTCGTCCTGCGGCAATGTCACTTCCGCCTCGCCCGTGCCGCCATCGACGGCCATCTGCTGGCGCGGGTCGGAAATATACTGCCACTTGCCGCCCTGGTTCCACGGCCCCCGCTCCTCGCCCGGCCCCTGCGACATATTGAAATACACGTCCGCGTACTGCGGGTCGCCCGCCAGTTTGCCCGGCGGGAAATTCGGCTCGATAGAATATAGGGCTTTTTCAAACGACTTCTGGTGCGCCACTTCGCGCGTCATCAGGAAACCCAGCGCTTCCTTCACGCCCGGGTCGTCCGTCAGGTTGATCAGGCGCTCGTAGACGATCTTGGCGCGCGCCTCGGCGGCGATGTTCGAGCGCAGGTCGGCCGTCGGTTCGCCGATGGTGTCGATGTAGGCGGCCGTCCACGGCACGCCGGCCGAATTGACCAGCGGGGCGCCGCCGCCGTACAGCACTTGCGTCACGTGGCTGTCGTTGCCCGCGCCCGTGATGTTGCGGTACAGCTCCGCCGCCTGGTCGACGCCCTCGGCCAGCCGGCCCTTGGCGCCCTTGTTGAGCATGACGACGATATTGCCGATCACTTCCAGGTGGCTCAGTTCTTCCGTGGCGATATCGAACAGCATGTCCTTGCGGCCCGGATCGTCCTCCGACAAGGCTTGCGTGAAGTAACGGCAGGCGGCGGCCAGCTCGCCCTGCGGGCCGCCGAATTGTTCCAGCATCAGGTTGGCCAGCCCGGGATTGGGCTGCTCCACCCTGACCGTGTATTGCAGTCGCTTGTTGTGTGCAAACATGGTGCTCTCCTCGTTCGCAGCACGCCGGTCTACTCGTGCTGATTCAGTGATCTGTGGATGTCTTTCGACTCGTTGCGGCCCGGCCGGTCATCGGCCAGCTTGCCCGCTTCGCTTTGCGGCCGCTGCGCCGCGCCCTTGACGTGGGCGTTGTCGTCAGATTGCGTCAGGGTGGGCAGGTTTTCCTGCTCCACCGGGTCGGGCCCGCCCTGCGGCGTGATGACGTCGTTGGCCCAGTGGCCGCTGTTGGCATTGCCGCTGGCCAGCTTGCCGCCGCCCTGGTTGGCGTAGGGATCGCCCTGCGCCTTGTCGGCATCGGTCTTGTCCATGCGCGTGTTGCGCCCCTGGTCGGCAGGATGCTGCGGGGTGTTGCCATGTTCGTCCTGCATGCGCTTCTCCTCGGTTGGTGGATGAAGGTCCATGCTACTGGCACGCAACGGCCGGCAAGATAGGCGCGCGGCGGGCCGGCGTGTAGGAAAGTGACTCGCGCAGCGCCTCAGCGCCGCCGCAGCCACAGCGCGCCGGCGGCCAGGCCGACGCCGAAGGCGCCGTACACCAGCAGCAGCGAGGGGCGCGACAGGCGCATCTCGTAGCCGGGCTGCAGGCGGTGCGGGGTCAGCTGGTAATCCGTGAAACAGGCCACGGCCGTGGCGCCGGCCGCCGCCGCCACGGTGGACGCCACGCGGCGCCGGTCGAGGATGTGGGCCGCATAGCGCTCGAACAGCACGCCCCAGAACATGGCGCTGCAATGGTGGATGACATAGCCGACCAGGGTGTGCCTGAGCGAGGCATCATCGCGGCGCGCCGCCTGGTCGCCCCACAGCCAGTGGCTGACGGCGTTGACGGCGGCGAACACGCTGCCCGTTTCGCGCCGGCCACACAGGGCCAGGGCGGCGGCGGACAGGATGGAGGCGAGGCTACCCGACAGGGCGCCATGACGCATGGAAGGGGGCAGGGCGGGCATGGTTTTTCTCCAGTGGTGTGATCGCACAGTGAACTGAAACGCAAAAGACCTATCCAATCCCGTCAAGAGGAGGCATGCATGCGCATACTGCTGACGGGAGCGAGCGGTTTCATCGGAACACATGTTTCGACCGCGCTGCTGGCCGAAGGTTTCCAGCTCGCGTGCACGACGCGCCGCGCGCCGCCGCATGCGCGCGGCGGCAAGGAGCAGCGCGTGCGCCTGATCGAAGCCGATTTTGCGCGCGACACGGCCAAGGCCGCATGGCTGCCGCGCCTGGACGGCATCGACGTCGTCATCAACTGCGTCGGCATCATCGCCGAGCATGGCGCGCAGACGTTCGCGGCCCTGCACACGCAGGCGCCGCGCGCCCTGTTCGCCGCCTGCGCCGAGAGCGAGGTGCAGCTGGTGATACAGCTGTCGGCCCTGGGCGCGGACGCAGGCGCCGTCTCGCCTTACCACCTGAGCAAGAAGGCGGCCGACGATTTTCTCGCCAGCCTGCCGCTGCGCGCCGTCATCGTGCAGCCTTCGCTCGTGTATGGCGACGACGGCGAAAGTGCGCGCCTGTTCCGCATGCTGGCCAGCCTGCCCGTGTATCCCCGCTTCGGCCGCGCGCCGCAGCTGGTGCAGCCGGTGCATATCGACGACCTGACCGATGTCATCGTGGCGCTGGTGCGCGGCGCGGGCGCGCTGGGCGGCCAGAAAACGCGCCGCGTGCCCGTCGTGGGGCCGCAGGCGCTGCCGTTTGCGGCCTACCTGGCGGCCCTGCGCGCGGCCATGGGGCTGGGACGGCTGCGCGTCGCGCCGCTACCGCGGCTACTGCTGCCGCCCATGCTGCTGCTGGCCAGGCTGCAGGGCTTTGCCATGCCCGACCGCGCCACCCTGGGCATGCTTGATCGCGGCAATGCCGCCGATGCGGGGCTCACGCGACGTTTGCTGGGGCGCGCGCCGCGGCCCGTGGCGCAGTTCATCAGCGACGCGCGCGGCGCGGCCGTGCGCGCCCAGCTGGACTGGCTGCTGCCCGTGCTGCGCCTGTCGATGGCCATCGTGTGGATCGCCACGGCCATCGTCTCGGCCGGCGTCTATCCGCTCGAAGACAGTATCGGCCTGCTTGAGCGCAGCGGCGTGCCGCCGGATTGGGCGCCGCCGCTGCTGGCCGGCGCCTGCCTGTTCGACCTGCTGCTGGGCATGGCCACCCTGGCGCTGCGCCCGCCGTGGCGGCGCTGGCTATGGCCGCTGCAAGCCATGCTCATCGTGTTCTACACCGTCTGGATCGCCGTGTTCTTGCCGGAATTCCTGTGGCACCCCTACGGGCCCCTGACGAAAAACCTGCCCATGCTGGCGGCCCTGTGGCTGCTGTATCAACTGGAGGAAAAATAATGGAATACCTGCTCGTCAAATGGCTGCACATCGTCTCGTCGACCCTGCTGTTCGGCACCGGCATCGGCTCGGCCTTCTACATGCTGTTCACGAGCCTGAGCCGCGACGTGCGCGCCATCGCCGTCGTCAGCCGCCACGTGGTGCGCGCCGACTGGCTGTTTACGGCCACCACGGTGGTGTTCCAGCCCCTGAGCGGCTTTTACCTGGCCCACCTGGCCGGATATCCCTTGAACAGCCGCTGGATCGTCTGGTCCGTGGTGCTGTACCTGGTGGCCGGCGCCTGCTGGCTGCCCGTCGTGTGGCTGCAGATGCGCATGCGCGACATGGCGCAGGCCAGCGCGCGCGACGGCGTCGCCTTGCCCGCGCTGTACTGGCGCTACCTGCGCATCTGGACGGCGCTGGGCGTGCCCGCCTTCTTCGCCCTCATCGTCGTGTTTTACCTGATGACGGCCAAGCCGGCCTGAGCGCGCCGGCGCCTTTCAGTGTTTGCGGCCCTGCTTCTTGCCGCCACGCTGCAGGATCAATCCGCCCGCGCCGCCCACGTTTCATGCAGGTGGCGCCACAGCAAGGCGCCATCGGGCGTTTTCTCATACACGACGGTGGACCAGCGCTCGGTGTTTTCCGCGCCCGGCAGCGACTGGAATTCGCGGTAGGAGACGGTGGCGCCGGTGGCGCTTTCCTGGATCAGCTGCAAGTCCGTGATGCGCATGGCGAGGCCCGGTCGGCTGCCGCCGGCGCCCTGGAAAAACCCGGTCAATCCGGCGTGGTCGAGGCGCATCCCGCCCGGCGCCACCATCGTAAAACCGGGCGAAAAACGCGCGAGTAAATCGGCGCAGTTTTCCGCTGCCATCGCCTCGCCAGAAAGCCAGCCGCGGATCAGCACATGCGTGGATAAAACGTCGTCAAAATAGGGATTCGTTGCAGTCATTTTTTTGCTACTCCATGGTGATGTAAAAGGTCGAGAACGGCGCGGTTGTCGATACGCAGGCACAGTGCCAGGGGCAGTACGCACGACGCTGCGGCCAGCGCAAAGCACCAGTGGAAAACCTGCGCCGCACGCAGGTGCTGGGCGGGGTCGTCCAGCGATGCGATGCCCTGCGCCGCCAGCAAGCCATTGAGCAGTACGCTGAGCAGCGCGACACCCAGGCAAAAGCCCAGCTGGCGGTTGATATTCCACACGGCGCTGGCCTGGCTCAGCTGCCCATCCGGCGTACGCAAAAAGGCCGTGCTTTGCGCCGTGCTGCTGCACAAGCCGCCGCCAAAGCCCATCACGGCATACGCACCGGCCAGCCAGAACAGCTGATCGGCCGCCTCCACGCGCAGCAGCATCAGCATGCCGGCCGCCTGCAGCAGGGCGCCCGCGATGAACAGCGGTTGCGGACCCACGCGGCGGTAGCTTTTGCCGGTCAGCGAAATGGCCGCAAACGAGGCCAGCGCCCACGGCAGCATCAGCGCACCGGCCGTCGATGCCGACATGCCCAGCACGCCCTGCAGGTACAGCATGGCCAGCAGGCTCACGCCCATGAAGACGCCCGGCACCAGCAGATACATCAGCATGGCGATGCGCAGCAGCGGCTCACTGGCCAGGCGCAGGTTCAGCAGCGGCGTCGATTTTCTCAAAGCGCCGCGCACGTAAGCCCAGGCGCAGACAACACCGAGCGCCAGCACGCCGGCGCCGGCCAGCAGCTCGTCCGGCGTGCCCAGCATCGTCAGGCCCAGCAACAGCAAAAGGATGGCTGTGCTGCCCGCCAGCAGGCCGCTCACGTCGAGCCGGGGCACTTGCGCGCGCGGTGGGTCAGGACGCAGCCAGCTGGCGGCCAGCAGCAGCGCCAGCGCGGCAAACGGCACGTTCAAATAGAAAATCCAGCGCCACGACAGGCTGTCGACGATGACGCCGCCCAGCGCGGGCGACAGGGCGGGCGCCAGCAAGCCCACCAGCATGATGACGGAGGACAGGCCCGGACGCTCGGCAGGCTGGTACAGCTGGTAGGTCATGCTTTGCCCCAGCGGGATCAGCAAGCCGCCACCGAGGCCCTGCACGCAGCGCCAGGCGATCAGCGCTTCAATCGATGGCGCCAGGCCGGCGCCGATGCTGGCGCATAAAAAAGTTAGCAACGATGCCATGAACACGGTTTTGCTGCCATAATAGGCAGCCAGCCAGGCGCTGGCGGGGATGACGATGGTCAGGCCGAGGATGTAGGCGGTGCTGATCCAGGCCAGCTGCGCCACCGAGGCGTGCAGGGCATGGCCGATGTCGGGATAGGCGACGCTGGTGATGAACATGTTGATCAGGTCAACGAAAAACCCCAGCAGATAGATGGCCGCGACTTTTTTGCGATAGTCCATGGTGCTCCGAATGGCAAACGGCCAGCTTAAGCGTCCATCGCCATTTGCGTAACGGGCCAGCCCCGATTACACTGTCAAATAGATTTTGACAAACCTCTACAACCCGCATGCCTCCTCATCCTTATTTATGATCAGTCTTGACCGTTTGGGTATTTTTATCGCCATCGTCGATGCCGGTTCGCTGACGGCGGCCGCCGCCGTGCTAGGCCAGAGCAAGGCCGTCGTCAGTTTTAATTTGAAACAGCTGGAGGCGGAGCTGGGCGTGTCGCTGCTGACGCGCAGCACGCGCAGCCTGGCGCTGACCGACGTGGGGCGACGCTTTTATGAGGATTGCCAGCGCGTGCTGAGCGAAGCGCAAGGCGCCATCGAAACGGCGCGCCAGGGCCACCAGGGCTTGCGCGGCACCCTGCGCCTGACCACCACCGTCGAATACGGCAGCCGCACGGTGATCCCCGCGCTGATCGCCTTTGCCGCCGCCCACCCGCAACTGCAGATCCAGCATTCCTCGTCGTCCTCGCATGAAGACCTGATCTCGGGCCGCTACGACCTGGCCATCCGCATGGGTTCCCTCAACGATTCGAGCTACCGCGCCGCGCTGATCGAGCCGTATGCGATCTGGCCCGTCGCCTCGCCCGCCTACCTGGCCAGCCTGCCTGCCAAGGGCATCGCCACCTTGGACGAACTGCAGCGCGCGCGCTGGCTGGCGCACAGCCGCCTGGCCGCGCCGCTGCGCTGGGACGTGCAGACACCGGACGGTGCCGCCGCCTTCACGGCGCAGGACGACGCCGCCATCCATTCCGACTCCGCCTCGGCCCTGCTGGGCTTTGCCCTGGGCGGCTGCGGCGTGGCCCTGCTGCCGCAATGGCAGGTGGAGGCGGAAGTGCGCGCGGGACGCCTGCGCCGCCTGCTGCCCGACGTCGTCTTTCCGCAGCAGGGCGTGTATGCCGTGTATCCGAACACCCAGCATATCGCGGAAAAGGTGCGCGCCTTTATCGACTTTGTGCGCGCCTTCGTGGGCACGCCGGATTGAAATTTCACTTCGTCAATATTTGATCACTACAACGGTTTCCAAGGGGCAAACGGGCGCCCCTTTCGTTTTGCACGGCCTACACTGACAGGACGTTGTTCACCGATTGGAGACCATCATGGCACATACATTGGCAGCAGTTTTCGCCCTGCGCGACATGGCCGAGCGCGCCCGGCACGACCTGATCACGGCGGGCTTTTCCGGCGCCAGCATCCGCCTGCACGATGCGGGCAGTGACGATACTTCCGCCACGGAAAACATCCGCCGCGACGACAGCGACAGCCTGCTCGACAATATCAAACATTTCTTTACGGACCTGTTCGGCAACCACGCCGACCGCCACATCTATGCGGAAGCCGTGCGGCGCGGACATGTCGTGCTGACCCTGGAAGGCGCGAGCGACGCCGATATCCAGCGCGCCACCGACATCGTCGAGCGCTACGCGCCGCTCGACATCGATGCGCACGCCGAGCACTGGCGCGCCTGCGGCTGGCAGGGCGCGCCGCAGGACGACAGCGCACGGCGCCAGGGCGCCAGCATGCAGTCGGATGCGCCATCGCAGCAGGGCAGCATGAACGAGTCGCCAGGGTCGCAGCAATTTGCCAGCGACATGGCGTCGCCACCACTGCCGTCCAACGCGGGCGCCAACGCGCGCCGCTATCCCGGCGCCGACAACCTGCCCGGCACCAGTTACGACGACGAGCAGTACTACCGCAGCCACTGGAGCGCCACCTATATCGCCACCGGCGCGCGCTTCGAGGACTACGATCCCGCCTACCGCTATGGCCATTCGATGGCCAGCAGCGACAGCTACCGGGGCCGCCCGTGGGACGACGTGGAAGCGGATCTGCGTTCCACGTGGGAGCACACGTATCCGCAATCGGCGTGGGACAACTTCAAGGCGGCCGTCCGGCACGGCTGGGAACGCATCACGTCCTGAAGCCGGGAACTGCGTCCCCTCAGCGCCCCTCGTGCGTGAGCTTGAGGAAGTGGTTCAGGATGTGGAAATGGTCTTCGAAGAATTGCTCTTCCATGGCCGGCAGCGACGCCACGGGCACCCACTGCGCCAGCGCCGCATCGTCGGCCGCCGTCACTTCCGGCAACTGGCGCGTCTTCAAGTCAAAGTAATGTGCATGCGTGATGGTGCGCCCGCGCTGGCTGCGGTCCGGGTGGTCGAACACGGCCACGCCGACCAGCGCCTCGACGAGGGTGGGCGCCAGCACGCCCAGCTGGGTTTCCTCCGCCAGCTCGCGCAAGGCGCCTTGCAGCAGGCGTTCGCGCGGCTCCAGGAAGCCGCCGGGCAGCGCCCACAAATCCTTGCCCGGATAGCCGCCGCGGCGCACGAGCAGCACGTGGCCGCCCGTCTGCACCAGCGCGTCGACGGTGGTGAAGATGGGCGGATACGGCGCCGCGCGCCAGCGCGCTTTATAGGCTTCGATGGCGCGGTATTCCTGCACCAGCGGCGCGTACCATGGCAGCAAGGTCCACGCTTTGACATACTGGCCGATGGCGGCCGGCAGCAGCTGCGCCACGACGCTCAGCGACACGTCCACATCTTCCGCCTCGAACAGCACGTTGCGAATCGCCGTCGCGCCGATGGGGGCACCGGGATCGATCTCCAGATTGAGTAACTGCCAGTGCGGGAAATGGTGCAGGTAGTAACTGGTGGCGTCCTTGAAGCAGGCCACCAGGGTGACGCGCTGGGCCTTGGGCACGGCGCCCGCCACGGCACGCCGCACGGCATCGGCCCACAGGCCATCGTCGTAGTAATCGCGCACGGCCACATAATGCACGCGCGCGCGCTGCGCCTCGGGTAAGGTCGCGGCGATCATGGCGGCCCGTTCCTGCCACGTAAACGGGTTCTTCGGGCTGCGCGCATGGAAGGCCGAGCCGAGCACCACCACCACTTGCGCGGCCGTCGCCAGCGCCTTTTGCAGCAAGCCCGCATGGCCATTGTGAAAAGGCTGGAAGCGGCCGATCAGGATGGCCGCGTCGGCGGAATAGGATAAGGTCATGCGTCGTCTCCGGTGGGGTAGTGGGCGGCGATCGGCAATTGACGCCCGCTGCCAAAGGCGCGCGAACGCACGCGGATGATGGGCGCCGCCTGGCGCCGTTTGTATTCATTGCGAGCGACCATGCCGAGGATGCGCGTGACGAGAATCCGTCCCTCGTCCGTCTCGCGCAGCTGGTCGACCAGGGTCAGTGCTTGCGCGCTTTCTTGCGCCGGCAGGCGGCGTCCCTCGATATGCCATTTGAGAATCTCATCGAGCACGGGATACGGCGGCAAGCTGTCCGTGTCGCGCTGGCCCGGCGCCAGTTCCGCCGACGGCGGTTTATCGAGCACGGCGACGGGGATCAGTTCGCGCCCGGCGCTGGCGTTGAGGTGGCGCGACAGGGCGAAGACCTCCGTTTTATACAGGTCGCCGAGCAGTCCCAGGCCCCCGTTCGTGTCGCCATACAAGGTGCAGTAGCCCACCGAGATTTCGCTCTTGTTGCCGGTGGTGAGCAGCAGGGCGCCAAACGCGTTCGAGTACTCCATCAATATCGTGCCGCGCACACGCGCCTGCAGGTTTTCCAGCGGCAGCCCCTGCAGCTTGCCGTCGAAGGCTTGCGCGTACCCGATTTCATATTGCGCCACGATGTCGCGGATCGGATGCGTGTAGAGGGCGATGCCCAGGTTGGCGCACAGGGCGACGGAATCGGTGACGGAGCCGGCGCTGGAAAACACGGATGGCATGGTGATGCCCACGACGTTGTCGGCGCCCAACGCTTCGACGGCCAGGGCCAGGGTCAGCGCGGAATCGATGCCGCCCGAGCAGCCGACGACGACTTGCGTAAAGCGGCAGCGGCGCGCGTAGTCGCGTAACCCCAGCACGATCTGGCGCCGCGCAAACTCCACGGCGGGGATGCCGTCCGGGTCGGGCACGGGGAAAGGCTGACCATCGGGCCGCGTAAAACGGCCGCCGGCAAAACGCAGCAATGGGAAATCCTCGACAAAGCGGGCCGCCTCGAATTGCACACCCTGGCTCGGTGACATGGCGAACGAGGCGCCGTCGAACACGAGCTGGTCCTGGCCGCCCACCTGGTTGACGAAGAGCAGGGGCAGATTCACGCGCGCGCAGGCGGCGCCAAACACGGCGTGGCGCTGCGCGCGCTTGCCGATGTCGGACGGGCTGGCGTTGATGCTGACGACCAGATCCGGCTGCGCCGCGTGCAGGGCGTCGAAGGGATTGACGGCGTAGGCACGGCCGTCGTCGTTCCAGCCGTCTTCGCAAATCATGAAGCCGACCTTGCTGCCGGCGATAGTCAAGGTGCAGGCGCCGGGCGGGCCCGGTTCGAAATGGCGGCCTTCGTCAAAGATGCCGTAGGTGGGCAGCAGCTGCTTGTAGTATTCGGCGACGATCTGCCCGTCGCGCATCGCCAGCAACGCGTTGTACAGGGGCTTGCCGACGCCGGGATTGGGCCGCGCCGTGCCGATGACGGTGACCAGCGCCGGCCAGCGCGTGGACGCTGCCAGCAGCTGATTCAGCGCCTGCTGCATGCCGCGCAGGAAGGCGGCATCCTCGAACAGGTCGCCCGGGTAATACGCGCACAGCGACAATTCGGGGCACACGAGCAGGTCGGCGCCGTCCTCGCTGGCGCGTTGCATGCGCGCGGTGATGGCGGCGACATTGCCGTCAAAGTCGCCCACGGTTGGGTTGAGCTGGGCGAGGGCGATGGTCAGCATGGTGATCCTTCAGTCGGTTGCGCTTGAAACCACTATCCTGCCTGAAAAATTTCCTGAACGTACTGATGCAATCGTGCAAGCCCACAGCTCACTGTGCTACACGGTCTTGAGCCAGGCTCGCAAGCGCGTGCGCGCGTTCGCATACGGCGACGCCGTGTTGAACTGGATCATGCGCCCCATCGTGTAATGCGTGTACCAGGGCTGGCCATACAATTGCGCGTCATCATGACTTTCGATCAGCGCCAGCAGCTGGTTTTTGGCCTGCTCCAGGCGCAGCAGCAAGTCGTCCATGCCCAGTTCAGCATAGTCGGCATAGAAGCGCTGCGCCAGTTTTCCCAGAGCGTTCCACGTGAAACCTTCGGCGGGAAAGGCGATGTCCTCAATACGTTTGCCGTCGCGCAGCTGCGCGTGCCAGTGCAAGACCAGCTCGTTCCAACCGACCAGGTAGGCGAGCAGGTCGCACACGCTCATGCGCGTACCCGCCACTTGTCCTTCCAGCACGGGTGCGCGCGCCAGCGCCGGCGGCACGCACGCCAGCTCCTGTATCAACTTCGCATAGGTGCTGTTGATGGCGGCGATCAATTCCTGCTTGCTGCCGGGGATGGCCATCACGCCGCCTTGACGACAGGCAAGCCAGCCGCCTGCCAGTCGTCGTAGCCGCTGCCCAGACGGCGCGCCTGCAAGCCGTGCTGGCGCAGGGCCGCCACGGCCTGCACGGACAGCACGCAATACGGGCCGCGGCAGTAGGCGGCGATCTCTGCGTTCGCGGGCAATTCGCCGAGGCGGCGCTGCAAGTCATCAAAAGGAATATTGATCGCACCGGGCAAGTGGCCGGCGGCAAATTCTTGCGCGGGACGCACGTCGAGCACGGTGATGCTGGCCTCGCGCATGCGCTCCTGCAACTCGTCGCCCGTGATCGCTTCCACATGGTCGCCCCGGCCCAGCGCCTGCAACTCGCTGCGCTGGTGCTGCGCATACACTTCCAGCGCATCGAGCAACTGCATGACAGGGCCGCTGCCGAGCCGGTACAGCACGCGCTTGCCATCGCGCCGCGCCTGCACGAAACCGGCGCGCCGCAACTGCTGCAAATGCTGGGAGGTATTCGCCACGGACAGGCCCGTCAACTCCACCAGCTGCTCCACCGCATACTCGCCATGCGCGATCTGCTCAAGCAGGCGCAGACGCGGCGCGCTGCCTAAAATATGGGCAAACCCGGCAGAACCGGTGAGCAATTCGATATCAGCATTTTTCATTGACACGATGCTAGCACCCTTATAACATTCAAGCAATCAATTGAATGTTAGGAGCAGCAATGCAAATACTCTGGCTCGATGCGCTGGCGATCGGCGTGGGCGCGACGGCGGTGATGGATGTGTGGGCGGTAGCCTTGAAACGCTACTGGTGCATCCCCTCGCTGAACTTTGCGATGGTGGGGCGCTGGCTTGGCCATCTGCCGCGCGGCACCATGACGCACACAAATATTGCCCAGGCGGCGCCCGTGCGCGATGAAGCCGTCCTGGGCTGGACGGCTCATTACCTGATCGGCGTGCTGTTTGCGGCCGTGCTGCTGGCGCTGGTGGGACAGACGTGGGTGCAGCAGCCGACGTTCGCGCCGGCCCTGCTGGCGGGCCTGGTGAGCGTGGCCGCGCCATTTTGCATCTTGCAGCCGGGCATGGGCGCCGGCCTGGCCGCCAGCAAGACGCCGCACCCAAACGCCGCCCGCCTGCGCAGCCTGATGGCCCACACGGCGTTCGGCATCGGCCTGTACCTGGCGGCCCTGCTGTGGTCGACTATCCGCTGATCAGCTCGTCAGCGGCGGCCCCGGTGCCGGCGCCGGTGCAACGGCTGACATGGCCGGCGCCTCGGGCTGCGCCGGCACAGTGCTCAGCACCATCGTGCTGGGCTTGGCAATGGCGATGTGCGCATCGTCCAGACGCTTGAGCAGTTCGAACAGCAGCGCGCTGCGAATGCCCGACGTCAGGCGCGGCGACGAGGCAAAGCCGGTGGCGTTGAACAGCAACAGGCCATTGTCGATGCCGTCGAGCTGCACATTCGGCGCCGGCGTGTCGAGCACGTCGGGATTGTCGACAAAGACGGACAGGATCAGCGCGCGCGCCACCTGCGCATCCGTGCCCAGCGGCAGCGGCAGCTTGACTTGCACCAGGCCCAGCGGATTGGCCAGGGTCACGTTGCGCACCGTCTTGGTGATGAATTCCGAGTTCGGCACGATCACCGTCGAACGGTCGCCCAGCTGAATTTCCGTGGCGCGCACATTGATGCGGCGAATGTCGCCTTCCACTCCACCGAGCGACACCCAGTCGCCCACTTTGACGGGACGCTCGGCCAGCAGGATCAAGCCGGAAACGAAGTTCTGCACCACCGCCTGCAAGCCAAAACCGATACCCACCGACAAGGCCGACGCCACCCACGCGATGCGTTCGAGGCCAATGCCGGCCGCCGACAGGGCCAGCGCCACGGCCAGCACGCCGCCGATATAGCCGAACAGGGTGATGAAGGACACTTGCATGCCCGTGTCGAGATTGGTGGTCGGCAAATAACTGTTTTGCAGCCAGCGCTTGAACAAGCCCAGCGCGACAAAGCCGACGAGCAGCACCAGCAGGGCCTGGATCATGGCGGCCGGGCGGATCGCCACCTCGCCGATGGCCAGGCCATCCTGCAGCTTGCCGACGCGCTGGAACAGCTCGCCGGGACCTTCGCCGAACGGCGCCAGCAGCAGCATCAGGGCCAGCAGCACGACGATGGCGCGGCCGATGCCCGACAGCAGCACGGCCGCCTGGTCGCGCGCCTTGGGCGTGGCCAGCACGGGATGGGCCGCGTCCGGCGGTGGCGGCGTGGAGGCCAGCAGCATGCAGATGTCGTCAACCAGCACCGTCAGCAAATACGTGCTGCACAGCACGACGATGACCCAGGCGATTTGCTTGGCAACAAAGCTGCCAAAGGCCACATAGCCGATCAGCAAGCTGATGACGCTCGACGCCAGCGCCAGCCACAGCAGCACCGTGACGCAGCGCAGCCACAACGGCGTGATCAGATTGGCGGGATCGGCCTCGCGCAACTGGCGCCAGCAGCGCTCGGCGCGCATCAGGCCGTAGGCGATGGTCGTGCTCATCACGAGGGCGACGATGCAGTTGACGGCCACGGCCGTCGACAGGCCCGCATTGATGACGATGGTGACTCTTTCCGTCGCCCACACGAGCACGACGATGAAGGAAAACATCGATGGAAAATTGCGCATGCGGTGCGCCAGCGCATCGGGCAAGGGCAGCAAACGCCACGAGACGCGGCGCGGCGACAGCAGCGCGTGGCCGAGCCCGGCCGTAAAGCCGGCAAAACAGATGATGCCGATCAAGCTGCTGAGGAAAGTCGAGGTCTTTTCGGACAGGCCGCCCTCCCAGCGCAGCCCCATGGCCAGCAATTCCGCCACCAGGCCCGGCGTGGCCAGCGCCAGCACCAGCACGGCCAGCGCATGCAGGGAGCGGCGCAAGCGGCCGTGCGGCACGCGCGTGGACGTCACCACCAGCAAATAGCGCGAAATCCAGATGCTGGCGCCGATCACGGCCACGATGGCGGCCAGCAAGCCGCCCCAGGCCGACCACGGCGTGGCGCTTGCCGCGTTCGCCAACTCCAGCTCCAGCGCCCGCAGGCGCTGCAGGTTCTGCGGCAATTCGGCATGCAACTGTTTCCAGAACGAGCCGGCGAGTATCGACGCCGTGCGTTCGCCCAGGCGCGCCTGCAACTGCGCACGGCGCACCGTCGACACCTGCTCCGACGCCTGCGTCGCTTCCACGGCCAGCAAACGCGCCAGTTTGACCTGCGCATCGAGGGCGCTGCTGGTGCGGTCCAGCTGGCTGCGCTGCGCCGCCACGTCGGGCGCATCTTTCGTGCCCGCCGCCGGCTTGCCCAGCTCGGCCAGCCGCGCCTGCACGCTGGTGAGCGTGGGTGCGAGCGCATCGGCCACCTTGTCCGCCTCGGCGCTGGCCGCCAGCGCATCGGCGCGCATCTGCGACAGGGTCGCGTCATCGAGCTCCGCCTCGCCGTCGAGCGCCTTCTGGATGCCGGTGATCTGCTTGCGCAAGCCATCGAGGCGCTGGTCGGCCGTGGCGGCGTCATCGACGGGTTGCGACCAGGCGGGCGGGGGAGCCAGCGAGCAGGCCAGCAACAACGCCAGCAGGAAGGGAAAGAAACGGAGACGGAAAGAAGTCATGCGGACCTATGGCTGAAAATGAGAAAAACGGCCGGATTGGCGGCGGCGCCGGTCAAGGCGTGCCGCCCGGCAGGTGCCTGCCAATATAGCTGAAAACACCGCCAAGCCGCAGGATAAGCGGAACCGGCGTGTGCCCCGGAGGGAAACTAGGCATATTGCCCTATGGAAATATGATTCAAAAAGGTCTAGGATCGTCGTCCGCTTGGCGGCGCGGCAGCCATCTGCACGCCGCCGACCTTTTCACCATTCCCTCCGTATTGAGACCGCCATGAAGTTTTTATCCAACCTGACCATCGGCACACGCCTCGCAGTGGGCTTTGGCGCCATCGGCGCCATGCTGATCATCATCTCCTGCCTGGGCATTGCCATGCTGGGCAAGATCAACCAGGGCACCGGCCATATCGTGCATGACAGCATGCCGAAGATCGAGCTCGCCAACAGCGTCTCGGCCAACATCAACGACATCGCCATTGCCCTGCGCAACATGATGCTCAGCGCCGATCCGGCCGACCAGCGCAAGCAAACGGACGCCATCCTGGCCGCGCGCCAGGCGGCGGCCGGCAATCTCGGCAAGCTCGCGGGCATGCTCGATTCCGACCGTGAACGCGCGTTGCTGGCGAAGATGAACGACGCCAACACACGCTACGCGCAAGGGCAGGAAGCCTTGCTTGAACTGATCAGGAGCGGCACGCCGGACGACAGCAGCGCCTACCTGTACGGCCAGCTGCGTCCCGTCTTGCTGGTCTACAAGCAATTGATCGCTGAACAGATCAGCTTGCAAAACACCCTGGCTACCACGGCGGGCGACAACGCCAATACCACGTATGCCAACACGCGCACCTTGCTGATCGGCATGTCGCTGGCGGCCTTGGCCATCGCGGCGGCCTTGGCGTATGGCATCACGCGCTCGATCACCGGTCCCGTCGCCACGGCGCTGCAGGTGGCCAACACGGTGGCCGCAGGCGATCTGCGCAGCCAGATCACCGTGCAGTCGCGCGATGAAATGGGGCAACTGTTGCAGGCGCTCAAGCGCATGAACGACAGCCTGGCGCACACGGTGGGCACGGTGCGCGCCGGCACGGAAACGATCGCCTCGGCCTCGTCCGAAGTGGCGGCGGGCAGCCTGGACCTGTCTGCGCGCACGGAGCAGCAAGCCAGCTCGCTGGAAGAGACGGCGTCATCCATGGAAGAGCTGACCTCGACCGTCAAGCAGAATGCCGACAATGCACGCCAGGCGCATGTGCTGGCCGACACGGCCTCCGGCGTGGCGCAGCGCGGCGGCGCCGTCATCGCCCAAGTGGTGGCGACCATGCGGCAAATCGACGCCTCGTCGAGCAAGATCGCCGACATCATCGGCGTCATCGACGGCATCGCCTTCCAGACCAACATTCTGGCCTTGAACGCGGCCGTGGAAGCGGCGCGCGCAGGCGAACAGGGACGCGGCTTTGCCGTCGTGGCCACGGAAGTGCGCAGCCTGGCGCATCGCTCGGCAGCGGCCGCCAAGGAAATCAAGACCCTGATCGACGACTCGACCCGGAGCGTGGCGGCCGGCAGCGAGCTCGTGCATCAAGCCGGCGACACCATGACCGACCTGGTCGACAGCGTGCGCCGCGTGACCGACATCATGGAAGACATCACCTCGGCCAGCGCGGAACAGACGGCCGGTATCGAGCAAATCAACCAGGCCATCAGCGAGATGGACAACGTCACCCAGCAAAATGCGGCCCTGGTGGAAGAATCGGCCGCCGCGGCCGCTGCCATGCAGGAGCAGGCGGCGACCCTGGCGCAGGTGGTGAGCGTATTTAAACTGGGCGGCGTGGCTGCGACGACCGTGCCAACATCTGCCGCGCGGCCAGCGACCGGCACGGCAATGCGCGTGGCCGTGACAGCGGCGCCGCAACGCGCCAGCGCACCGGCGCAGTGGGAGGAATTTTAAAATAGCGCGCCGGCGTGTACCATGAACATAAGATTGAATTTAGTCGTATTAAATTCAATTTTATGTTTACCTTAAAGCTCAACTGCTAGCTCAACTGTTGCGTACATATGCTTGCAATTAAGGACTACAATATAAAAAATATGTTCACTTCCATGTTCACTTCCTGATTATGACAAAACGTGCCCGCCCGGAAGATGCCATGCCGACGCTCGTCAACGAGCGGCTCAGGATATGGGGCCAGTGCGTGCGCAAGCAGCGGGTGCAGCAAAACATCACGGCACGCGACCTGTGCGCCCGCCTCGACATTTCGCACCCCACCCTGCAACGCATGGAACGGGGCGAGGCATCCGTCAACGTGGGTCTGTTCCTGGCCGCCTTCCACGTGCTCGGCATCCTTGCCATCACGGCGCCGGAACCGGACGCGGCGCTGTGGCAAATGGACAGCGCCAACATCCGCAGCCGCCCCGCCGTAAACGAGCACGACGATGGCTACTTCTAGCCGTCCCCTGTTTGTCTATCTGCAGCGGCCCGACAACGGCGAATGGGTGGTGGCTGGTCGCTATGTGCTCAATGCACGCACCGGCATCGGCAGCTTTCGGTACGCGCCCAGCTATGCCGATGCAGGCTTGTCCTGGGCCATCGATCCCGTCAATCTGCCCTTCATTCCCGGCATGGAACACCTGGCGCGCCGCTATGGCGGCCTGCATGACGTGCTGCGCGACGCCAGTCCGGATTCCTGGGGACAGATGCTGATACGCCGCGAACACCAGCTGGGCGAAAAAGCCACGGCGATCCAGTTCTTGCGCCTGTCCGGCAACGGCGACCGCTGGGGTGCGCTGGCCGTGGGCGACACGCCCAAACCGAACATTGCCAAGCTGGCCAGCCCCAGGCTGCATCAGCTTGACGCGCTGGTGCAGGAACTGTTGGCCATCGCGGAAAGCCGGCCGCCACTCAATGCGCCCTTGCGCAAGCGCCTGTTCGCCACCCCCAGCATGGGCGGCGCGCGCCCCAAGGCCACGGTGCAGGACGGCGAAGACTATTGGCTGGTGAAGCCGGGCCTGATGACCGATACGGTCGACCTGGCGCTGCTGGAACACGCGACCATGCAATGGGGCAGGGCGGCCGGCCTGCGTTTCGCCGACACGCGCCACCATGCATTGACGGCCGAGCGCAGCGTGGTGCGCATCCTGCGCTACGACCGGCGCGGCGCGCGGCGCATCATGACCGTCAGCGCCGCCTCGCTGCTGCAAGTGCAATATCCACCGGTGGAAGTGGCTGACAGCGATGGCGCCAGCTACCCCCGCCTGGCCGAAGAACTGCGGCGCATCGGCGCACCGGCAGAAGACGGCATCGAACTGTTTGGCCGCATGGTCTTCAACGGCGTCGTCGGCAACAACGACGACCATCCGCGCAACCACGCCGTGCTGTTCCATCTGGAAGAGCAACGCTGGCGCCTCTCGCCCGCCTTCGATGTCGTACCGGATACGCAAGACGAGCCGCAATCACTGGTCATGCAAGTGAGCGCCGGCCGCCGCGACATCACGCGCGACGCCATGCTGCGCGATGTGACCCGTTTTGGCTTCGCCACACGCGGGCAGGCGGAGGAGTATATCGATGCCCTGCTGGTGCGCATCGCGAACGCTTTTGCGCAGGTGGCGCCGCTGCTGAACGCGGCCTTGCGGGCACGGATGGCGGAGCGCTTGCGGACAATGCTGCTGCGCCTGGCTTAGGCGCAGGTGTAACGTCACCAGCCGATTAGGAAAGTTCTCCCCGGATGATTTGCGCACCAGCGCTGAGCGCATTCAACTTGCCGCGTGCTACCTGACGCGACAAGGGCGCCATGCCACAGTTGGTGCTCGGGTAGAGTTTGTCGGCATCGACAAAGCGCAGCGCGTTGCGCAGGGTGTCGGCCACTTGCTTCGGGGTTTCAATGGTGTTGCTGGCCACGTCGATGGCACCGACCATCACTTTTTTGCCGCGAATGAGTTCAATCAGGTCGATGGGCACACGCGAGTTGTGGCATTCGAGCGAGATGATGTCGATATTCGATTGCTGCAGCTTGGGGAAAGACTCTTCATATTGGCGCCACTCGGAGCCCAGCGTGTTTTTCCAGTCCGTATTGGCCTTGATGCCGTAGCCGTAGCAAATATGGACGGCCGTTTCGCATTTGAGTCCTTCGATCGCCCGTTCCAGGGTGGCGATACCCCAGTCATTGACCTCATCAAAGAAGACATTGAATGCGGGTTCGTCAAACTGGATGATGTCGACGCCGGCCGCCTCCAATTCACGGGCTTCCTGATTGAGGATCTTGGCAAATTCCCAGGCCAGTTTTTCGCGGCTCTTGTAGTGGCTGTCATACAGCGTATCGATCATCGTCATCGGGCCTGGCAGCGCCCATTTGATCGGCTGCTTGGTTTGCTGACGTAAAAACTTGGCGTCTTCCACAAACACCGGCTTCGGGCGGCTCACCGCGCCAACGACGGTCGGCACGCTCGCATCGTAGCGGTCACGAATCCTGACGGTCTCGCGTTTGTCGAAATCCACGCCGCTCAGATGCTCGATGAACGTGGTGACGAAATGCTTGCGGGTTTGCTCGCCGTCACTGACGATATCGATGCCTGCCAGCTGCTGTTCTTGCAGTGACAAAAGCAAGGCGTCCTGTTTGCCCTCGATTAATTCCTCATCCTGCAATTTCCACGGCGACCACAGTTTTTCAGGCTGCGCCAGCCAGGAAGGTTTGGGCAAGCTGCCGGCGGTGGAAGTAGGCAATAATTTTTTCATGATGATTGATGTCGTGTATTGTGATTAATCAGAGAGCGTAGTTCGCAGACCATTGTTCAAGAACATGCTTGTATGGCTTGATGAAGTGCTCTTCCGTATATTTGCCCTGCTTGACTGCCAGCTGGCTGCGCTCTTCCCGGTCATAGACAATCTGTGTCAGTGAGTAATCCTGGTTCTTCAGGCTAGGCTGATACAACTTCCCTGCCGCGGAATTGGCGTTGTAAATCTCGGGCCGGTAAATCTTTTGGAATGTTTCCATCGTGCTGATGGTGCCGATCAGCTCAAGATTGCTGTAATCACCCAGCAGGTCGCCGATAAAGTAGAAGGCCAGCGGCGCGGAACTGTTTGGCGGCATGAAATAGCGCACCTGCATCCCCATTTTTTCGAAATATGTATCCGTCGACGAGAACTCATTTTGTTGATACTCGACGCCCAGGATGGGGTGCTGGTTTTCAGTGCGCTGATAGGTCTTGCTGCTCGAAGCGCTGAGGCAGATCACCGGCAGCTTCTTGAAATGCTGCTTGTAAGTAGTCGATCCGACAAAGTGCTTGAACAGCCTGCCATGAAAATCGCCGAAGTTCTCTGGCGTGCTGAATGTGGATTGATTATTGTTGTGCTCCGGCAGCAGCACGCTGAAGTCGTAATCGCGCACGTACGAAGAGAAGTTATTGCCGGCGATGCCATCGATGCGCTCATTGGTTTTTTTGTCGATGATGTTCGGCTTCAATATCTCGATCAATGGGATATTGTCGCCTTCGGCATCGATATTCAACGCGACGGAAATGATTTCAAGTTCTACCGAGTAGCGGTCCGCCTTCGGGTTGTCCCAGTGCGCCAGATTGTTGAAGCGGCTGTCGATCATTTTCAGGGTGTTGCGCAAGTTCTCCTGGCGACGCTCGCCCCTGGCCAGATTGGCAAAGTTGGTCGTCAAGCGCGTGCTGTCCGATGGGTGATAGTTTTCATCGAAAACAATGCTCTTGATGCTGAATACAAAATCTTTGCTCATGGTGATCTGTCCTGATGTCTGCGAAAAGGTGAATATGTTGATTGACCGTGGTGATGCGTATCAGGCCGCGACCAGCGCTTCAGCGGCGGCATGTCTCGCATGGCGCGTCAAGCCGACCAAGGGCAATGCCCGTTGGACGGCCAGCGCGGCCCGCTGGATCAGGGCCTCGTCCTGCAGACGGTAGCCGAGGAAATCCTTGTCGGTCGCGTAGACGCCCAGCGGCAATGTGCGTGCCTGGAAGAAGCTGAACAGCGGCCGCAACTGGTGGTCAATCATCAGGGCATGGCGCTCGCTGCCGCCGGTGGCCGCCAGCAAGATCGGCTTGTCGATCAAGGCGTCCTGGTCAATGAAGTCGAAGAAGTGCTTGAACAGTCCCGTGTAGGAACCACGGAAGACAGGCGTTGCCACCACCACAATGTCGGCTTGCTCGACCGCCGCAAGTTCCCGCTCCACCGTCTCGGGCAGGTGGGAGCGCCAGGTCGCGCCGGCCAGCTGCGGTGCGAGCTGGCCCAGCTCGACCAGGTGTTGCTCGCACAGCACTTCATCGGCGATCAGGTCCATCAGGTACTCGGCCAGGGCTGCCGCCTTGGAAGGGCGCTGCAGCCCGCCGGAAACCGCGACTAAGCGAAGTGGACGTGTCATGTTTGCTTTCATAGGGAGTGATGCGCGAGGGCGAAGAATGCCAACGACAAGGAGATGGATGATAGCGGGGGGAATCGATGAAGTATAATGGTCTTATTTCATACATCCATGAATATGGCTCATTTCAATGCTTGAACGCATCCACCTCAGCATCGTCCAGCAGGTCGAAAAACAAGGCTCGCTGACGGCCGCCGCAGGCGTGCTGCACCTGACCCAGTCGGCCCTGAGCCACAGCATGAAGAAGCTGGAGCAGCAGCTGGGCACCGACGTCTGGCTGCGCGAAGGGCGCAACCTGCGCCTGACGCAGGCCGGCCAGTATCTGCTGGCGGTGGCGAACCGGGTGCTGCCGCAACTGGACCTGGCTGAAGAGCGCCTGGGCCAGTTCGCGCAAGGCGAGCGCGGTGCGTTGCGCATCGGCATGGAATGCCACCCTTGCTACCAGTGGCTGCTGAAAGTGGTGTCTCCCTATCTGGCCACCTGGCCCGACGTGGATGTGGACGTCAAGCAAAAGTTCCAGTTCGGCGGCATCGGCGCGCTGTTCGGCTACGAGATCGACCTGCTGGTCACGCCCGACCCGCTGTACAAGCCGGGGCTGACATTCGAACCCGTGTTCGACTACGAGCAGGTGCTGGTCGTGGCCAAGGGCCATGCCCTGGCGTCGGCGACCTATGTAAAACCGCAGCAACTGACCCAGGAAGTACTGATCAGCTACCCCGTCGACATCGAGCGCCTGGATATCTACAACCAGTTCCTCTTGCCGGCCGGTGTCACGCCCAAGCGCCACAAGGCCATCGAAACGACCGACATCATGCTGCAGATGGTGGCCAGCGGCCGCGGCGTGGCCGCCCTGCCGCGCTGGCTGGTCGAGGAATACGCGGCCAAGATGGACGTGGTGCCTGTACGGCTGGGCCCGCGCGGCATCGCCAAGCAGATTTTCCTGGGCGCACGCGAGACGGACACCGCCATCGACTACGTGAAGGCCTTCATCGCACTGGCGCGCCAGCCTGCCAGCGCTCATGCGTAGTGAAGCTATGGTCGGCCCCTTGATGCATCCCGCTCAGCCCTGGCCCGCTGGCAACATCACTGATGCCTATTCCCTGGAAGCCAGTACGAAGGACATTGCTGCGTTGAGCGCGGCGGCGCCCCGGATATTGCCTGGGTCCACGATTGCCATCCCCTACCTGGCACGCGAGGACGACGACGCGCGGCTGGCTGCGGCGCGCGCCGTGCGCAAGCTCGGCTTTGAGCCCATGCCGCACTTGTCTGCGCGCCGTATCGTCTCGCTCGCTGGCTTGGAGTCATTCATCCAGCGCGCGGTCGCTGAAGCCGGCGTCGAGCGCTGCGTCATCATCGCTGGCGATCCGTCCACCCCGATGGGGCCGTTTTCCGACAGTGCCTCGCTGATCGACACCGGCGTTTTCGAGCGCGCGGGCATGAAGGTGATCGGCGTGGGCGGCCACCCGGAAGGCCATCCGGTGATGAACACGGCTGAACAGTGGGAGGTGCTTGAACGCAAGTGTCACAGCATCGAGAAGCGCGGCATGACGCCCTTGATCGTCACGCAATTCGCCTTTGATGCCGACATCGTGTTGACGTGGTTGCAAGCGCTGCGCGCGCGTGGCATCAACCATCCCGTGCGCGTGGGCGTGCCAGGCCCCGCGAGCATCGCGGTGCTGGCGCGCTATGCTGCAATGTGCGGCGTGGGCGCTTGCGCCTCGATGTTATCCAAGTACGGGGTTTCCATCGGCAAGCTGTTCGGCACGGCAGGGCCGGATGTGTTTGTTGATCGCCTGACCGCCGGGCTGACAGAAGCACATGGCAAGGTCAGCCTGCATTTCTTTCCGTTTGGCGGCATAGCGCAGTCGGTGAAGTGGGTGGAGCAGTACCGTTCTAGCACCGCCCCGCCCCCTTGAAGAAGATGTCGACGAATAATAAAGTCTGACACAACGGTCCATTAAAAATCAATGACTTATCCTTTTAGCTTCGTACCGACGAGCGAAATAAAGTTTGACACAAAGGACGACTTTCACACTGGTGCCTAGATTCTTGCAATAATAAAGTTTGACACAAATGCGTCGAAGCTTGGTCGGCTATCAGCAGCTACATCCCGAGCACGGAATGTATTCGTCCAGTACTTCTGCTGAGGTCTTCCAACCAAGCGTTTTCCGAGGTCTCGAATTCAGTGCATTGGCAACCGCCTGGATTTCTCGAGCGTTCCACCGAGACAAGTCTGTACCCTTTGGGAAGTACTGCCGCAATAGGCCATTCGTGTTTTCGTTTGTGCCGCGCTGTCTTGGGCTACGCGGATCGGCGAAGAGTACCTTCACCCCGGACTCGACCGTGAAGAGGACACGATCTGAAAGTTCTTTGCCACGATCCCAGGTCAATGACTGCCACAAAAGGGTGGATTTCGCGACGAACAATGGCGGGAGAAGCTTCTAGAACTTTTTCAAATTGCAACGCGTCCTAGTGAGTTTGAAGATCCCAGCACAGTCTTTGATGAACGCGCAAAATTGGTTCTTAGCGCTGCAAAGGAATTTCTGACCGAACAGGGGCCGCCTCGCAAGATTGATGCGCGCCGGATTGCTCAAAAAGTAGGGTTATCGCATGAAACAGTTAGCGCGATCGTCAAAAGAACCCCGGAATTAATTTCGATATTCCAGACATCTCGGGACAGTTTTTCTATCAGGAGAATGGTTTGGACACTGAAAAAAATAATGGCGACAGGTGAACAAGTTAACCCAACTACAATTTCAAATGCATTATCTGTTAATTACTATATAGATCAAAATATTTACCGCGAGATGCAAGAAATTTCACGCTCGAACGTTATGGACCAGTCGGAATTATGAACAATGTGTGCGATTTTTTGCTTTCGCACGAACGACCTTGCTAATCGTAGCCAAAAACACAATTACCTAACACTTGCGTGGCTGGATATGGTCCTCGCCCTCTTGGCTGCATACGCATTTGTTCCGAAATTAAATAAAGGTGTTTTCGTGCCCTGGAACCAATGACATAGATCAGTTTTTTTGCACTACTTAGACCGCCGTCAATGTCTTCCTCTTCAGTAAAATGAGGAACCATACCTTGCAACAATCCAAATGCGATCACCACGTCAAATTCTGCGCCCTTAACACCATGGATCGTGTTGACGGTTATTCCGCTCCGATGCTGGAAGACTTTACGGAAAAACTCGATCCCGCCCATGTATGCGCCGCCCTCTCTTGTCAGGCGCTCAATCCGCGCTTCTGCGCTATCGAAAAATGCTCGATAGTGTTCTACTAGCAGAGCGTGAGACTGCCAACTTATCCCTAACCGATCCATGAGCGTGGCGAAGTAAGCTTTTAGATAGGACAAGCCATCAGTTTCGTCCAGTACAATAGAATTACTTTCTCGGAGTAAGAATTTTGCAGATAGCTCCTGCTTATTCAGATTTTGGCTATTTAGATCTCCTATAATCTCGGAGGCCCAACGCATCCGCCGAACGTATTGTGTCGGAGACGCTTCAGTTAAAGCAATCCTAGAGAGCCGGAACCAGAAATTGTCTTGATCTCTGCTAAACGGCACCATGCCAGGTCCGTCGAACTGAAGATCAGGTAAGGCCCCAGCAAGGCGTCTTGTAACACCTGCTAAAAGGATCCACCAAGGAGCCAATATGCAAATCTGATGAGGAAGTACGCCTTGAGCAAGGCTAAGCCGAATGAGTCTCACCAACTCGGTTTCCAACTGATCGCGGTGTAGAGATGAGTTGTAGCTGATTATGCTGGGGAATGTCCGGCCCTCTCCTGCGCCTCGGATTTGAGTAGCCTGAACCGTGAAATTGGAAAAATACTGAATCAGCCTGTCAGTAGATCGATAGTTGCCCGTTAATGCCCGTTCGTTCAGTTGGATTCCGCTGAGGCCGCGTAACTCAGCCACCGGCATTGCAAAGCCGCCCAATGATCCGAAGATCGCCTGATTCGGATCGCCGACAACGAATAGCTTTGTACGCTCGTGTCCGGCTCGTGCTATCGCGGCGACAATCGAATATTGAATACGCTTAGTGTCTTGGTATTCGTCGATCAGTAGCCACGGAAAGATGTTGGCCAGAACTGTAGCAATGTGTGGGAGGCTTTTGATTAGCCGCGAAGAATAATAAAGAATCAACTCAAAATCAATCTGCCGATTCTCAGCGAGGCGTTTGAAATACATCTCGAATATCGCGTGTAGCCGCTGATGCTTATTCTGATCTCGACATCCTAGTACGTAACCTTCGTCAATGAAATAATATTCACAGTCCCAATACGTTATGCCTCGCTGAGTACGACAAAGTTCTTCGAGAAGTTTCTCTTGCTCATAGCTATCAATGATTCGGTATCCGTGGGCTAGGGATGGCTCATAGATTGCATATGGCCGCAAGATCCACTCAAGGCAAAATGAGTGGATCGTTCCTATCCAAAGCTGAGAGGTGTCAACACCAAGATCGTTGATACGCTCATGAATTTCGTCAGCCGCCCGGTGGGTATACGTGAGCGCAGTGACAAACTGCCTCTGGTTGGTTAGGCGCGAGAGTTCGTAAGCGATCTTGTAAGTGAGCGTTCTGGTTTTTCCGCTCCCAGGGCACGCAATGAGAAACACGCTGTCCTGTTCCCGTACAGCCGCTGATTGCTCATCATTGAGTTCCTTTTCAGTCCATGTGAACGTCATGGAATATCACCAAGAAATGGCAGGATTTGATCGCCCGGTAATGCCGCTGCTGCGTCGGCTCGAATCGAATTGAAATCAATAGCGCCCTCTCGGAACTGGAGGAGTCTCTGCCAAAGCGCATACAGTGCGGGTGACGCAGGTAGTCCTACGGGGGTGTTCACCGTTATCCGGTGCTTCAGAATGTTGAAGACCAGCTCGGTCGAGAACTGACCGTGGGCGAATACGATTGCCTGCCTGATGTACGGAGGGATAATCGTTCTCGGATCAATCTGTTTCCCAAGAAGCAGAGCAAACCACCCCTTTCCTTCGTAATTTGCCATCGTAAGCACTCGCCGCCCATACTGAGCTAGAACCCCAGAGTTAAGTTCTGCGGTCGCTTGGGCAACTGTCACGGGCTGGCTATATACCGCCCCGACTAATGCCACAACCTTTGCGCCATTCCCGGATGCGATGAAGTCAACCTCAAACGTATTAAATGCGTAGAACGGTTTTACCCATGGATTCGCGGCTGCTTGGCTGTCGAGCTTAAGTTTTCGTACCGCTCCGACTTGCTGAGCGCGATATAGTTTCGCCTTATATTCAATGGTCGCTGCATCATCTCCCGGCGCAGGAAGCGTAGCCATGAACGCTGTGTCTTGGTCAGTGATGATCGCGCAACGGCGGCGAATCCTGTCTTGATGAAATAAAACCGAGACGTTATCAAACCCTGTGCTGCCGATGTTCACTAAGCTGATTCCTAGCTCATCTAGACTGACGCCGAGTACCTTCTTTACCATCAGCGGAATCAGAATTTCTTCGGCATCTCCCTCCACTAACAGCACGCTCTTGGCAAACAGCAAGTTACTACGCACCGCATCAAGATAGCGCTGGACGCTCCCGATCTGATCAGGATCTAACCCTGATGCTGGCTGGTACGCTTCACATGCCGTTCCAGTTCTCCCCAAAATATTAACATTCTCAATGTTGCTTACTTCAGATATGTGCGTGGAATGCGTAGAGTAAATTATCTGCGCCTCCGAATAGCTAATGCGATCGAAAAGCGTCTTCTGTACATGGGTATGCAAATGGGCCTCTGGCTCCTCAATAAGTAGGAAGTTCGCGAGTGCTTGACGTTCGTGTTGGTATTTGAATTCCAGAAGCTTTAAGGTCAAAAAGATCAGATTCGCACCGCCCAGGCTCAGTTCCTGAATGCTTCCTTCGTGTTTGGAGTCGAACTCACCGACGAATAGCTTCAGGGATTGGAACAGCAAGTCCGCTTCGTCGGGGAGTTCAGAACGAATCGCCATCAACGCGGGAGAGTAGGTTTGTCCAGCGGCCCCATGTATGGTCTCTACAATGTCCGATCGGACTTTTTGTACGTCTTGAAGTCCCTCAATTTCTTTGTTGAGTTGCCGCGCTCGCTCAACTATCGGCTGAAACTGCACGTGGTCAATTTGACCGCTCTTGCTCTTCAGGAGCGTCAACAGCGGATTCGTTCGATTATTGTGGAATTCCGATACCACATCACGCAACGCCTGAATGAACGTAAATGAAACTTCCCTGGCAACCGAAAGAGTCCCAGGGATTCGAGAGCCAATTTCAGGAAATTCAACATTGGAGTTGAAATGTGCGTGATCAAGATCACCGACTATACGCTTGTAAACTTCAGGATCCGAAAAATCGACATTGCTTTTTCCGGTGAATATCGTCTCATAGTCGTTAATTGTTATTTTACTTAGAATTTCACTCATCGCAGTTACATCATAATCGTCCACGCCTGCTAGATTCATCCTGACTTGCTTATTTGGCCGGAAGATGAGATTGTAGGTCGCCTTCGTGACAGTTCCCGACGTGCTTCCGATGCCTGTTCCATGAACAAAGAGAGCTTGAATTGCTTCGTCAGAGCTGATGTCCTCAAACTCGATACTGATTATGATCCAATGTCCCTGCCATGAGGTAAGACCTCGATTGAAATCCTCTTCGTTTAACCTATACGAAGCTCGTACCATACTGTCATCCAGCAATAATCTTATTGCTCGCAATACGTTCGACTTTCCCGATCCGTTTTCACCAATAATTGTGTTAATTCCCTTTGAAAAGCGGAATATTGACCTTTGAAAGTTACGGTAATTGACAAGCGTAAGTTTTGAAATATGCACAAATTCCTCTACATTTTAGTCAAATGGAATTTCATCTTCATCGTCATCAAGGGGCAACTGATGTTGTTGTGCATCCTTTTTTTGAGCATCAAGATCCTCAAAATCGTCAATGATCATTCCCGCCCCGTAGCCGACTTCATAGTCGTCGAATTCTATTAGGTCGTCCACATCATCTAGATCGTAAATTTCATTTTCGTCTTCCAAATTACGATCAGCAAGTACATCTTTTTTGATATGAAAAATTGGAGGCGTTTTCGCATTCTCGTCATAAAATCTGATTGCTCGCGCATGCATGAGTGAGAAGTAATTGTTTCCTGAAACATGGGTATCCTTGAACCCTCCCCACGATCGTACACCTGCCTCGTATGAAAGAAGCCATAAATCACCGTACAATGCGTCTACACTTTCGGCGTGTTTCCAATATGTTATTTTCGGAGCTTTACTCAATTTCCCTTGTTGGTGCAAATCCAAAAGGATTAATGCACAAACGGAGCTATGCATATCTGAGATTCGTTCAATATTTGAATCCGAAATCGCGATGTCTAGTTCCTTACAGATCCACAATGCCCAGACAACCTCGCTATGGTGTCCTAATTGGCAGTGATCTTCGATCACTGCATTTAGCGCTCTTGCAATCTTCGTGAAACTAATTTTGTAACCTGCTCCGGCGTAGGTCGAAACAATCCGTGCAAAAATTTGGAGTGTGTTCGGATAAGCTAAAGCAACTTGACAAAGATGTGCTTCAAAATGCTTCCAGTTTTCCTTTTTGATCAAAACCGAAGAAGCCTTCTTTAGCGCATACGCCATAACACTCTCGTCAGAATTTCGTTTTGCCAGTTCTTTGGACAACTCAAAGAAGTGGTGAATATCTGAAACTTGCTTTCTTCCGCCTTGTGCAATTTCAAAACTGCGTAACTGGTGCGTCCAGTAGTCGTCGGAAATCTCAATCACCGCACAGGTCAAAGTTTTTTCGAAGTTAATCTGAAGTTCGAATTCCTTTAGCGCTCTTATTAACGCTGCCAAGGCAGCATCAGCTTCGGCTGCGGTCGCAAAAAACATGAAGTAATCATCGACATATCGAAAACCTGCGGGCATGTACTTCAGACGCTTCTTCATCTCTACATCAACCGACGTAGCAATTAACTCTGCGATGATGTGAGAGGTATCTGGTCCAATGGGAAGTCCAAAGGTTTGCTCTTCTTGGCATTGCCTCAAAGACAGATCCAAAATATTTCCAAAATATTTTTTTATATATTTTCTATTTTTTTTAGAGATGGCTTTGCCGTGGACGGCCCAAGGGACTGAGTGTGTATATATTGTTGGAAAAAACCTTGATATGTCGGTCCTCAGCATATATCTGTATCCTGCCGCACGGAGAACTTTCCGTTCATATAGGAGTTGCATGGACGGGATCGTGATTCCTCGTTCCCCTTTAGGCAGGAAACGGGGATGACTGGAGCTTAAGAGGGATTGCCTATAATGGGTTACAATCGCGCCCCAATTTTCGGAGATATGTTTCGCTAAGAATGTCTGAGCAATAGGGTTGGTTAGGCTTGTGACACGTCGTTTATGCCCGACCCTGGCGACACTGAATAGCTCAGGCTTGCTACTCGGAGCTTTCGGTATCTTCGCCCCCTGTTTTGGCTCTGGCTGAAGCTTGAACCACTCGTCGTATAGGTCTTGGTGGTGATCCCCAAGGTCTTTGGTAGTGAAGCACGGCGGAAGCTGGGACGGAAAATATCCTTTTGCAAGTAATCGTTTGGTTCGGTCCATATCCTGCCTCAAGAGAAAATGATTTGGTTTCCTGTTGTAAATTTTCTCACATTATCGGCATGTATAAAAAATCTTGTAGCGAGGTCGTGGCGCGCAGGCGCTGGATCTCCACGCGCGATTCGTTCATGGGACGCACACCAAGCAGCCGCGCACCCATCAGCTCCTGGCGGTGTTTCTCAACAAGTGTTGACCAGCCAATGACGGTAACGTCCCGGTCTCATCTTCCAGATTGACGAAGACCGTGCCGCTGGCAGTCTGTTTAGAATTTCGGCTGTTTGTCTCTGACTCCCCTAGCGAATGGCTCAGGTCTTGGAGTTGTATTGCGATCATATGCTTATTGACGTTCCTAGACTGCCATTCACCTCGAAAGCCAATAAGCCGCGGTGTCGTCACTTCTTGGCGCTGGCTCTCGGCTAGCGTTGGCTATACGATAACGTTCACATTCCTTCGTGCTCAGGCGTAATGAAAACTACCCCGCTGGACCACTTCCCAGATCCAGCATTTGTTGAAAGTTGAGAATCCGTGATAGGGTGGCCTTCGGTATGCGTCTTCCTTGGCGCAGAAACACGTGGTTGCACTACATCCCTCGCATCGGAAAGGAAAATCGTGAGTACCGATTCAATCCACGCTGTTCAAACTTGCATGGCCGTCCTTGGCCTGCGCCGTGATCTACATATACACTCACCAGTGACCTGTCTCTTCCAAAAAATAGGTGGTAGTTCGGGATCAATGGAGGTGACATTCAAGAACAATGTCCACGGTCACGAAGGTCCTTACCTGATATTTGACGAAACGATTCGTGGATTCGGCATTCGCGACCAAGAATTCAAACCGCGCTACACACAGTTCGCATTCAAGGAGAATGGAATGACAAGCAAGCTGACTTGTAAAAGTGACGGGCACGTGTTCTCTTTAACCTTTGGGAAATAAGGTAAGTCGAATGAAAAAGATCATCTTGTCGCAACCTCCAGGGTTTCCGTTGACTATCGCTGACTCACCGCTGTTTGTAGAAGATGGCCGCTCTGTTTACGAACTGGTCTTGCACAACCAGGCGATTAATTTGTCAATTGGCGATAATATCGTTGTCAAATACAAGCATGTCGCGCTATCAGCCTAACAATCATTCGTACTAGCTCATACTTGACCTGACACGCAGTGTCACACTCAGCACCGGCAGCATCCGTCCCCCTAGGTCGTCGGTCGTGCCTGGCAAAAAAACAGGCCCAAAACGGCAGCAAGCTGAATCGCTGTGGCTACCTCCTGTCCAGCTGAGTCCAAGCGAGCAACATCAGCCAAACATTCATTTTGGAGAAAAAAGACAATTCGTCAGCAGCGGTAGGACAGCGGACCTGCCTAGCGAATCCGTCTTTTACGTAGATAGGCGCATCTTTTCAACAGCTTTGACTACTTCATCGTAATCCTTAAATTTAATGAATCCAGCCTGTTCGCAACGAGCGTGGATGGCATCTAGCGGATGTATCCCATAAGCAATATCCGCCAAGATACCCTCAACGAAACTACTGACCACCTTGATTTGGTTTTCATACACCTCATCAATACTACCTTTCGGTGGTTGTCTTTTCGGACTTTTCAAAAAGGCTTTTAAAACAGCGAGCCCTTCTGTTTCTTTGCCTTGAAAAAATAATAGCATGCCTTCGAGATATCTAGCGCTTGACGAATGAGTTGCAGCAATCTCATCTAACATATTTTCCAGACTAACTTGTTCGATCTTGGACATAGTAATCAAGTTATCAATACTGAAAATGCTCATGTAGGCGAGATCGCACCCTCCATCGGCGGATACTATCAAACAACGTAAAGCTTCGTTATGATTACCTTGGGATTCAAGATATGCTGCCATTTCGTAGCACGCCCCGACATGCCCCCGGTTGTGAGCCATCGATAACCACCGTAGACAATTATCATCCTTTTTTTCCCTGAGGCGAGCACCTATCCAGAACATTGCAGCAACGTGCCCGTTGCTCGCTGCCTTTAGGATTTCATATTGCTCTGGCTCAGAGAGCTTGTGCTTTGCCATTAACAGAGGAACGCATGTGCCAATTATTTCTTTTTTGATCTCCTTGATTAGGGTGTCCCAGTCAAGCCGAAAGTCGCGCACTGAGCAGACATTTAGATACCTTTTGGGTGACGAATAGTAGCTGTCAGACTGAGCGTTGTACTCGTCCTTTTTTTCAGCCTTGTAATCGCCTACTTGTTGCCCGTTAGGCAGCAGAATGTCTTCTGTAGCGATCTCCTTGAGTGCATCTGAGAGATCGCTATGAAGATGCTGAAGCCAACCTCCTATGCGGAGGTCATAAGTGGCGCTATTATGCGAAACAGAAGTCGTTTGCTTATTCATGGCCATCCTTGCTTAACTAAGTGCTCGATCGCAGTAAGCTTGCGCCGCGAAAACGGCATCTTTCGGGGACATGCCTGGGTGGCGTTCCATGTAGTCAAGTGCGATATTGAGTACCAGTCGCTCCGCGCCTAGCGGGCCGGAGGCCAGCATCTTCTGCTCGCTATCGATACGCGCAAGCGCACGGCCTTTAAGCTTGCGAAGCGCAGGGGTAGCGAGGGGGGATGGGACGAGATCCTTCATTTTTCAGCTCCTAGGTGAGATTCAGGAGGCTGATCGTGTGGACGCACGGATCCGCCTCCCACTATTTCGTAAAGTGGTAAAGGGAATCCGTAATTTGCGTGCGCCGACCACGAATGATGTCGTGGTGCGAGTATCGCTAATTTTCAGCGGAAAGTCAACGACGCCGCTAAGCCCGTGGCACTGAGACGCAGGCGAATACCTCAGCTAACGGTTCGCGCCCGCAAGTCTCAATATGTACAAATTATTTGATCAAATAGTCCTCTTTGTTCTTACCCTCCAACCATTTAGGGGCACTGGAGGGAGAGCCAAGTCGACAGGGGCAATCTTGCTCGCAAACAAACAATTCGTAATTTTTTCTATTGACGCAAAATTAGATGCGCCCATTACTCTTGTGAAACGCTTCTTCGCGCCGAGTTAGCGCCGCCAAAATAATTCTGTGCAGCACAAATGGCCAATCGCGAACTTGATAGATCAACCACTCATTTTTTTTTGCTTCCCGGTAAATCTCGACATATCCCCTTAAGATCTTACCGTTCTCTTCAATTCCTTTATAAGCGTGAGGAGATATCCCGGCGTTTGGTGAACCCATCGTTACAGCGCTGTGCGTAAACTTATTGCGAAGATTGTACAAGAACTCCAGCTTTTTCTTATCGTCATTAACGTAACCTAGCGCTGGATAACTGGTGTGCGGGTCGCCATCTTTTCTTCCCCTTACAATTTCAATGTTAAAATATAACTCAGTACGCTCTGCATCGGTCAGGACGTTCGAAATAAAATTATAGAAAGAATTTTTGACCCCGTAAATATTTTGATAAACTCTATTGATATGTTGAGTAACAGTAATAGGATCGGAACCCTCTGGAATACTCGCAACTGCTAATTTGCGCTCGGCGATCTTCTTACTGGACTCCAGCCACTCTGAAAAAGATACCCACTCAGCCGGTTGCCCTAACAAGTCAAAGCACGTCAAGAGTAGATAATACATTAGCGCATCAAAATAACGCCAAGGATGCGTCCATCCGTTATCACCAACGTGTTGAACAAGTTTAATATCTCGAAATTGATGATGCAGATTGAAAATCATTTCAACGTGTTCTAAGCGTTGGCGAATACGTTGACTAACATCATCAATCTCTTTTTCTGCTTCTGGAACCCGATCTAGGGTCAAAGGAACAAATTTCATAATCTCACGATTTTTATCTGTGCCGATTATTCAGCGGATTATCAACTATTTGACTATCGCCGAATTTCTTCTGCGACAAGTGCTTTGATAGCCAAACAGCCGATCCATCATTTAATCAAATAATCTTCTTTATTTTTCCCCTCCAGCCACTTTGGAGCGCGGCCACGCCCGGTCCAGTCTTGGCCGGTCGAGTTATCGCGATACTTTACCTCGACTGGCTTGCGTGGTTTGGTTACCTTAGCTGTCCCACCCAAGTCAGCAATAGTCAGTGAATACGCCTGCATAATCTCGCGGATTTTGTTTTTCGCATTCGAAATCTCAGCCTCACGAGCCTGAAAAGCTTGCTTTTCGAGTTCAGCGATTTGCGCTTTCAATTCTGCATAGCTGGTAGTCATGTAGGTATTCCTAAGGGTTGATTTGAGATAGCGATTGTACTCTGACTTATTCAAGATTCGGCACCGAAATCTCTAACGATGGCACGCGAGTCTCTAACAATGGCACCAAAATCTGATTGACGCCGGGCGCGTTCTGACTCATCGTCAGAAGTCATATTCTCTACGAAGCCAGAGGCCAGATGATGTGGGACGGTATACTGAGGCGGAAGGAAATGCTGCTCGAAAGTCTTCAGCAATGACGCGTCGTTCAGGGCGCGGACCTTTGCCCGGATCTCCTCCGCACCAACCAGCTTTATTTCAAACTTCTTCCGATTGGCATCGCGCGTCCGTTCAATTCGCGTCAGTGCCTCACTTGACAGTGCCCCGGTATACCAGAGCTCAAAAACTAGCTTGGTAGGTTTCGGATCTAGAAATTGATCAATATGTTGGCGGACGGTTAGTATGCGCTTATTGAGCCATTGCTCGATTTCCTCGTCGTCAATACTAGATCCGGGTGCGTGGCCTTTACACTCTATAAAATGTGCCTCGCGATTGGGGATTACAAGCCAAACGTCCACCTCGGCCCTTGCTCCCTCCTTGCCTCTACATATCTTGTTGAGCTCCACTAAGGCGGGATGGTCGCGCCTGGTCACTTCTGCCACAAGCAGTTCGAACAGGGAACCACGCATATTTCCAACAGCACCCTCCAGTTTGCCAAGACTGCTAAACAGCATGTCGAACCGGTCCGGCGAAACCGACCTGACGGCGGCTTCAACAAGAACCTTGTTGAGTTCTCTGAAACCGGCTGCTACGTCCTTCCCGAACAAGGTCTCAGGAGTCGCTGGGAGTATCCCCGCGCTTCTTAATTCTTGAAATGCTTCTGCCGAGAAGTATTCGGAAACGTAGATGAATAAGGTTCTGCCGAGCTTCTTGAGCGCCTTGAGCGCGTCAACCTTGTAAAGGAACGCTTCGGCGCTTGCGAGACTAAGCGAACCTGCCAATAACACGTCGCAAGCGATCAGGCCAGGCTTCAAGACACCGTCCTTGCCCCAACCAGACAGGGGGCCCAAGTAGCTAGGCGCTGTGAGGTCCCAAGCGTAAGTGCCCACCATAGGCAAATCGGCCGCAACGCCCCGGACCTTGACCTTGTTAAAGCTCGCCATTCCCAGCCTACGCAACCATTCTTTAACGCTGTCCAGTAATATGCCTTCCGCGATCAGTCGCGCTCGGAACTTTGCTGCCGCGTCGGGGGACATGTGTTCAACGCGCTCGCTGAGTCGTCCCGTCATGACGCATTCGCCTATACCTGGCACCTCTACACGCTCTAGCACGCCTGCAGCGACCATCCTTTCCAGGACAGTTCCTGCGGAGATGTGTTTCTTCTGAGCGATAGGCGCGCCGCAAGCGGCACTGAAGTGCGTTATGGGAACTATGCCTCGCGCCTGTACTGCTACAAGCGCCCTAGCATAGGCGCTGTTACTCGCCAGAATCGCCGCGAAAAGACGATCCCAATAATAAGGAGAGCGGAAGTCCTTTTCCAAGTAAACGAACCTGACGCCCCGCGCGAACGGCAGGTGCTTCAGTTTTTTTACCGGCCCGGCCGCACGCGCAACTCTCTGCCGGGCCGTGACTTGGCTTATGCCATAGATCTTTACGAGATGCTGAGCGAGTTCCGTGGTTAGACACGGGCCTAGCGATTTAAGGGCGTTTAGAGGCATGGCTTGAATTTCTCGCTGTCACAGAGCGCTATTTATAATACTCCACTACGTGGGTCAACGCTTCTTTCGATGATCCGACACATTTTCCTTTATTTTCAATAACTTACAAGCATGGAAAGCGGCCATTTTTTGACTTTTGTCACAGTGCCATCCTTCTCCCGATGAAATTCGATGGCGATTATGCTGTCAGCTCGAGCTTTGACGTCTCGCAAACAAGCCTGATTATGCCTTTGACGATGGCTGCGCTAGCGGAAACAATAGAGAGCGTTGAACACTTCCAGTGTCGGTGCCTGGAGTGGGCAGGGAATGAACTGGCAGCCTACTAGCAACCACTCCTACCGTGGCAAATACTTCGAATTGCTGGCATAGGCAGTGTACGCCGCCAGCGATTCCAGCGGTACTTGTAACTCCTCCATTTGCGCAAATTTCTCCAGCAAGTAATCCACCGTGACGCGCAAGCGCGGTACGACCCAGGCGCGGTGCGCACTCTTGGCGATTCACAGATTCCTTCAAACTGAACAAACCGATACGTCGTGATTAGTCTAGTAATCACGACTAGTTTTCGGAAAAGGGCGCTCGGCACCTTTTGGTACACTACAAGGACAAGCAGCAGCCTGCTCCGGTAGAAGTCGCATAATCTACAGAACACAACGCCTAACCCACACTATAGACAGCGGAAGGCGCCATTAGAGCCACCCATTACAGCACAAGCAGCCGCAAGGCATTCCCATCGTCTTACCGCAGTATCTTTAACCCCCACTATTGGATGAACAGCCAGTGATCGTACCTGCCGGGTACATCGCTTTCATTGGCTTGCTTCCACTTCGCTTTACTTCCCTCCCATTGACCAATCTTTTTGACAGCTGTGCGCTGATTTAGCCGTTGGGAATAAATCCCGGTGCTAGACGAGACAGACGACTGTTCTTGCCGCCAGTTCCACGCTTGACATAGGTGGCAGTGGATTGCATCAACGCGTCATTGCCATGAGTACTTGCATATCCGCTGGAAAACCCACCAGAGGAAAGCAAGCCGTCGGATTGGCAAGATGTGGTGAAAACCTGCACGCACAGCAAGTCGTGACAGTAGTTTTGAGTGGCACGCCGCCTGCGCAACCGCACAGGTAGTCGTGTGCGACGCCGGCCAAGTGATCAAGCCGAGGGCGGACGGCGAATAAATTTAAAACCAGTAGCTGTAATAAGCGTATGGCCTATTTTTCAACCTAAGGAGAGTACCCTATGTCTCAAAAAACGAAACCATCCCCGCTCGCAATTGCCCTGGAAAATGCGCCCGCCCTGCTGAATTGGTACAAGCTTTTCAAAGCTTTGACTGAGCAGTTCGTTGCGTCTGAAATTGGCGTGAAGATGCTTATTGCCGCGACTCATCATGTCCATATCATCAATACTTGGGACATCTGGCATAACCTGGGACAAATCTTTTTCGGTGGATAACTCAATCCTGCAATATTTCGCTAATAGTTCTACAGCCGTGCTTGGTCACCGCCGGGCGCAGTGAGATCGATGACCCGCTGGGGTGCTTTCCTGTCAGCATGCTGCTATCATTGCCTTATATGCATCTCTCGCCTTGGAGATTCAACTGATCGTCACTATGCCACCAAAACCAGGAACAACTCGCAAACCGCGAAAAACCCAGCTGGTAGCGAAGGGCGGCGTCATTCAGCCGTCGTCACAAATCCTTCTGTTCAATCCTGACCAATGGGAAGACTTGATCTTGGCTGCCGCGCGCATACGCCCTTTTCCCGGCGGGATCCCTTATGCTGTTGTCAAGCGCCTAGGAGGCGCGGGTGACGGCGGTCGTGACATTGAGGCCCGGTTCGGCCAAACGTTAGTGCGTGACGGCTGGGATCTGTACCAAGCTAAGCACTACGCTCAAGGGCTCACGCATAGCGACGCCTTTCCGGAGATGGCGAAGTTCTTCAAGCAACTGGCCTTGAAAACCTACCCCCGCCCGAGTCACTATTATTTCTGCTGTCCGCGGGCTGTCGGCAACGACCTTCACAACACGATGGCCTCAGGTAACGCAGCTTTCAAGGCGAAGTTCCTTGATGCATGGAAAAACGAGCACAGCGGCATGAAAGGCAGAGCGGCAGAGCTGACCCAAGACGTCCAGGCTGCCATCGACGACTTTGATTTCGATCGCTTCATCGAGTGTCCTGTTCACGACCTGTTGGACTGGCACTCACTTGATAAGGTTGCCCACCATGACTTGTTCGGAATCGTGCCCAACCGCGGCGACGATGACCCGATGCCTGTCCAGCCCGCTAGGGACGAAGATATATACCTCGACGAGCTTCTGCGCGCATACACCGAACACAGAGCCTCGCCCGTGACTCGGGTGAATGTGCATGGTAGCGATTACGAGGAACACCTCACTGCACAGCGGCAGACCTTCTATTGCGCGGAAGGCCTTCAGCGTTTTAGCCGTGACATCTATCCACAGGAGCAGGAGTTTGAACGGCTGCTGGATATGGTCCACGCAGGCATCCGGCCGACCGTCGTCCAACTCCGTCTTAAGACAGGAATAGACCGTATCGACGCAGTTGTCGACAAGGCATCGTCGTTGCAAGTACAGGAGAGCCGCTTGTCGCCCCAGCTTCGCGGCGGCGATCTGCCTGGCACCTGCCATCACCTCGTCAACGAGGGGAGGTTCAAGTGGGTCAAATGAAAAAGTCCAAGCCCATCGCCGCCTTCAACTCGCCGTATGAACTGGGCGTTCGGATGGTCTACCTGCTCAACTCCTTGCATCCGGTCGGTGCCGACCTCCAGAAACTCGTTCTTCTTGACTACGCCGTCGTGTATTCAGACGATCTCGGCGGCCCCCCTAGCTTGCACACCCCGGTGCCCTACCGCGGCAGCGAATACCTGAGCCGCCGCGAGCTAATCGCCCAAAGCCTCTACCTGATGAGCACCCGCAGCCTCGTCTCCGCTACCATGGACGAGACAGGCATAACCTATTTCGCGGGGGATAACGCAAGGAGCATGGTCGGAGCGCTGACGTCTCCATACCTGCGTGAACTGAAAGGCCGGTGTCAGTGGGCGGCCGCGACCTTCGCCACGATCAGCTCGCGAGACATGACCAGAAGTTTCGCTCAGCAAGGGCACCTGTGGGGTGCCGAATTTGAAGCTGCCAACACACGAGGACGCCAATGGCAATAACGCTGAAGTACTTGTCGGCAAACGGTCCTGGCCTGTTGCCCGCCGTGGTGACGTTTGATGGAAATCACACCCTCATTCGAGGCCCTAGCGACACAGGCAAGTCCCACATCTGGGACTGCATCTGGTTCTTGCTGGGCGGGACAGGGATTCTAGAGCATTTCCCAGAGTCTGAAGGTTACGACTTGCTTGAGCTTGCCTTCCTGCACGATAAACATGAGTACCTTGTGCGCAAGGCAATGGCTGGCGGTGCCGCGCGCGTGCTGGTGCGGCTGGATGATATTTGGGTTGCGGACGGTGCGCCGAACCCCCTTGACGACTTGGAGCAGGATCTTGGAGAGTTGCTCGTCAAGCTGTCAGGAGCGGAAGGCAAGAAGGTGCTTCGCACACGAAGTGAGAAGGGCGCCATCACCGGTGACGACCTGAGGCATTGGGCGCTGCTTTCCCAGCCCGGGATGATTTCAAGAGACGCGACCAAGGGCAAAGGTCATGGGTCCGACAAGCGCGTCTCTTCCTACTCGCTGTTTCTCAGCGGGCTCGACGACTCCGCCGTGGAGCTCTACAAAAGCAATTCCGTCAAAGACCAAGCCAAAGGTAAGTTGGCGGTCGCCGAATCGGAATTGGCGCGTTTGCAGCGCCTCATTCCAGCTGACACAGATCGCGCATCGACCGTCGCTGCCTTGACACGGGTCGACGAGTGTCTTGACATGTTCACCACGCAGCTCCAGGCGCGCTCGCTAGTTCTGAAGGAGCTGCGACGGCAAATCGCGGCGGAAGGGGGGGCTCTGACTCTTGCATCGACACAGTTCGCGAGCGCTACGTCTATCCGCGAGCGTTTCACACTGCTGGATCTGAAGTATTCAAGTGACCTTGCCCGGCTCGGAGCCACGGATGAGGGCATAGCCTTCTTCCAGGTCTTAGAAGAGACGACGTGCCCACTCTGTGACACGCCCATTTATCAGCACGTGGATTCCGGCAATCTGAAACCTAGACCGCCAACAATGTACCGAGAAGCAATTGCCGCAGAGGCCGAGAAAATTCGTGAACTACGGCGCGGCCTTCGGGCATCCGTGGCCCACGAGGAGGGGCGCATCGCACATGCTGCCGCCAATGTGCAACGTTTGACGACGTCTCTTGAGCTCTTGGAAGAGCAGGAGACATCTGTCCTGCGGACTGCGGGGCAGGAATTTGATGCGGATCCGCGCGAGCTTGCCGAGTCCCACACGCGTTTCTCGTCATGGTTAGACGCCTTCGACGAAATTGATCGGCTGAAGGGTGAGATCACCCGTCTCGAGCAGGAAACGAAGCAGAAAAGGACTGCCCTGGTCCGCAACGTGGGGTCACACGGCGACGAAGTCGGCGCGATCGCGCGCCAGATGCTCAACGACTGGGGGTTCATGACCATCAAATCGGTGTACGTTGACCCAGCTGCCTGCGACTTGGTCATCGACGGTCGTCGGCGTCTCAGTTATGGCGCGGGCAAGCGCGGCCTATTCCTTTCCGCCATGACTATCGCGTTGATGCAGCACGCACTGAAGGAAGGTCATCCCCACCTGGGCGTAGTAGTGCTGGATTCGCCGCTGAAGGCTTACGCTCAAAAGGAGGAGGCAGACAACATGGATCGAGACATTCCAACCGCCACGGTTAACACAAGCTTCTACGGCTGGCTGTCACGCTTCGAAGGCCCTGGCCAGATCATTGTTCTGGAAAACGAAGCGGTGCATCCGGCTACAGCCCGCGCTTTAAACGCCATCGAGTTCACCGACGACCACGCCCATGGACGGCAAGGGTTCTATCCACCCAGAACGTTGCTCGCCCCGCTGCCAACCGGCGAGTGACGGCACCGAGTTCGACAATTTCGGGTAGTGCGCCCATGTACGCGCGCATAGCGGCGCTACTACTGCGAAGTGATCGCCACTCCTGACTTCCCTGCGCACGCGCAAGGGGGAGTGGAAATGGACTAAGGACCACCACGCACGGCGCGGTCGTGCCGGCGACGGATTTTTTGGCCCCTGCCACCGGTTTAAAATCGATGCGACCACTGCCGATATCTACTAGGTAAGACGACGGCTCTCAACGCGGTGCTGAGTTTGGAAGTTTTCTCCCACTAGATGATTAACAGCCAGTGATCATACCTGCGGGGTGCATCGCGTTCATTGGTTCACATCCCCCTCGTTTTCGTCTCTCCGACTGCACTTCCTTTTCCCAGCTGCGCGCAGCATTCGCCGCTAGACATAAAGTCCTACGCAAACACCCAACAGGCGAGTAAGCATCAACAAACTCGACAGCATTTGCGGCACCCAACAGTCCAAAAACAAGGTAATGAATTTATCTTTGATGCAGATTTGTCCAAGCTCTGTAAGCCTGTGGGCTAATGACGCAAGCGATAATGCGGGTAAGCGTCTTCCCAGCGCCGTCTGGACTCCCTGACCACCGTCATTCATGATCGAATTTTGGCACAGCATTTGTGCCCACAAATTCTGATTATGGACACAAATTTTCAACCAATCACTTCGACGAATGCGCGCGGCCATTATCGGCAGCATTCTTTAGAGTTCAAGCGCGCATTGGTGGCGTTGTCGCTGGAACCGGGCGTCTCGGTGGCTCGCATTGCACGCGAACACGGCGTCAACGCCAACCAGGTGTTTAGCTGGCGCCGCCTCTATCAACAAGGACGCCTCGGCGTGCCTGCGTTGATTCGCGACGATGGCCTATTGCCAGTGGTGCTGGCGCCAACGGCGCCTGCTCCGGGCAACTCCACCGCCGACGCCGACGCCGACGGCACGATCATGCTGGAGCTGGGCGAAGTGCGCGTGCGAATCGAAGGCCAGCCCAACGCGGCCGCGCTGGCGCAGGTGCTCGATCGGGTTCTACGATGATCGGCCTGCCCGCCGGCACCAAGGTATGGCTTGCCGCCGGCACCACCGACATGCGCTCCGGCTTCAACGGCCTGGCTGCCAAAGTGCAGACGGCGCTGGAGGAAGATCCGTTCAGCGGCCACGTATTCGTGTTCCGGGGCCGGCGCGGCGACCTCATCAAACTCCTGTGGTGGAGCGGCGATGGCCTGTGCCTGCTGGCCAAGCGGCTTGAGCGTGGTCGCTTCATCTGGCCGCAGGCTACCAACGGTTCGGTGGCGTTGACGCAGGCGCAACTGTCGATGCTGCTTGAAGGCATCGACTGGCGGCGGCCGGAACGGACCTGGAGACCAACGTCGGCCTTGTAAACGACACAAGGCTCGCGTAAACTTGGCACATGCTCAGCCCAGCCGACCTGCCCAACGACATCGCCGCCTTGAAGGTGCTGCTGCTCGCTCAAAACGAGGTGGTTGAAGGGCTGCGCGAACAGCTGAACACGCGCGCCGTCGAGATCGAGCACCTCAAGCTGCAGATCGCCAAATTGCGGCGCATGCAATTCGGCCGCAAATCGGAAAAGCTGGATCATCAAATCGAGCAGCTGGAGCTGCAACTGGAAGACCTGCAAGCCGACGAGGCCGAGGCGGCGCGCGAGATGCCGGCGGCAGACCAGGCGCCGCGAAAGAAGTCTGTGCGCCGGCCGTTGCCCGATCATTTGCCGCGAGACGAAAAGGTGTATGCGCCGCCGGCCGATGCTTGCCCGGCTTGTGGCGGCGGCCTGCGGCCGCTGGGCGAGGACGTGGCCGAGCAACTGGAGTTCGTGCCGGCCAGCTTCCGCGTGATCCGCCATGTTCGTCCGAAACTGGCGTGCTCCTGCTGCGACGCCATCGTCCAGGCGCTGGCGCCAAGCCGGCCGATTGAGCGCGGCATCGCCGGCCCCGGCCTGCTGGCGCATGTGCTGGTTGCGAAGTTCGCCGATCATCTGCCGCTGTACCGCCAGGCCGTCATTTACGCCCGCGAAGGCGTCGACCTCGATCGTGCGCTGCTGGCGGACTGGGTCGGCGCCGCTAGCGCATTGCTGCGTCCGTTGGTCGATGCCATTCGCCGCCACGTGCTGACGGCGTCGAAGCTGCATGCCGACGACACGCCGATCCCGGTGCTGGCGCCCGGCAATGGCAAAACCAAGACGGCCCGTCTGTGGACTTACGTGCGCGATGACCGGCCCGCCGGCGACACCACGCCAGCGGCGGTTTGGTTTGGCTACACGCCCGACCGCAAGGGCATCCATCCGCAAACCCACTTGGCCAAGTTCGAGGGCGTGCTGCAAGCCGATGCCTACGCTGGCTTCAACGCTTTGTTCGAAGACGGCACGATCCAGGAAGCGGCTTGCTGGGCGCACGCGCGGCGCAAATTCCACGACCTGCACGCGGCGCGCGCGACGCCGCTGACCACCGAGGCGCTGCGCCGGATCGCCGAGCTCTATGTGATCGAGGCCGAGATCCGGGGCAAGCCGCCCGACAAACGACGACAAGTTCGGCAAGCCCGCTCGCGCCCGCTGCTCGAGGACTTGGAGCACTGGCTGCGCTCCACGCTCGATACGCTGTCGCGCAAGTCCGACACGGCGGCGGCGATCCTGTACGCGCTCAAGCTCTGGCCGGCGCTGCTGCGCTACTGCGACGACGGCGCCATCGAGATTGACAACTCGGCGGCCGAACGCGCCTTGCGTGGTGTCGCCATTGGTCGGCGCAACTATCTGTTCGCCGGCGCCGACAGCGGCGGCGAACGGGCCGCCGCGATCTACTCGTTGATCGGCACGGCCAAGCTGAACGGTGTCGCACCCGAAGCCTGGTTGCGTCACGTGCTGACGCATATCACCGATCATCCCGTCAACCGGGTTGATGACTTCTTGCCTTGGAACTGCAAGCTGCCAGCAGCCCTTTGAGATCACGCCGCTTCCCAGCGGTGTTGTGACTTTCTGAAATAGACGCGACGAAAGGTATTGCGGCACAGGGCTAGGCCAACTTGATTTTGCTAAAAGCTGCGACGATTTTTCGCTGAATAGCTGCGACTAATCCAAAGGGATAACGAAATGGCTGCGAACGACGTCGTCCCTGAACTGACAACTTCCGTAACGCCACCAGCAGAGGCAGGGAGCGGCTGGTTCCGCCCCAGGCTGGGTGAAAACTTCAAATCTCAAAATATTTGTGGGTAGGGTTACCATTCCCGCCACCGAGAAAACGGGGTAGCGCGCGTTTTGAGAGGCCGATTTTTGAAGAACCAGAATTTTTCTGCGTTTCCACACAGCCTGGCCTCAAAGCAGAAGTTCAGCTTGGCGGCAGAGGTCTCCCTAAGCGCACCCTCCCCACACTGTCATTTTCGAAATGTTGAGTGATGAGCAATCCATATATACCTAGAGATCGGAGAATGTAGTGTAGGACGGGAGCGATTCGCATAGCAAAACTAATATGCGGTTTACTTGCACACAGGACACAGATATAGTCTAGGCAACAAATTAGTGCGGACCTGATTGGAGCATTTAGGCATGAACTCATCTTATACCCGTCCCATCAGGCCTGTAATCCTTGTCGTGGACGACACGCCGGATAATCTTCTGTTGATGGCCAACTTGCTCAAGGATAGTTATACGGTCAAAGCAGCGAATAACGGCGAGAAAGCACTGCGCATCGCGCGCGATGCACCGCCGCCCGACCTCATCCTGCTTGACATCATGATGCCTGGGATGACCGGCCACGAAGTGGCGCAGGCACTGCAGGGCGACCCGGCCACGCGCGACATACCCATCATCTTCTTGACCGCTATGGCCTCCAGCGAGGACGAGACGCACGGTCTGGAGCTGGGCGCGGCCGATTACATCACCAAACCGATCAGCCCGCCCGTGGTGCTGGCGCGCGTACGCACCCAACTCAAGGTCAAAGACGCGGCCGACTTCCTGCGCGACAAGAACGAGTACCTGGAACAGGAAGTCCAGCGCCGCACGCGCGAGCTGGGCGCGATCCAGGATGTCACGATCCACGCCATGGCCTCGCTGGCCGAGACGCGTGACAACGAGACCGGCAACCACATCCGCCGCACCCAGCACTACGTCAAGGTGCTGGCCGAACATCTGAGCGAGCATCCGCGCTTCCGCGCTTTCCTCGACCCCGACACCATCAAGCTCTTGTTCAAGTCGGCGCCGTTGCACGACATCGGCAAGATCGGCATCCCCGACCGCATCTTGCTCAAGCCTGGCCGCTTCGAACCCGAGGAATTCGAGATCATGAAGACCCACACCACGCTCGGGCGCGACGCCATCGCCCACGCCGAACAACAACTGGGCATGGACGTCGACTTCCTGCGCCTGGCCAAGGAGATCGCCTACTCACACCAGGAAAAATGGGACGGCAGCGGCTACCCCGAAGGCCTGGCCGGCGACGCCATCCCGATTTCGGCGCGGCTGATGGCGGTGGCCGACGTCTACGACGCCCTGATCAGTCGTCGCGTCTACAAGGAAGGCATGCCGCATGAAAAGGCAGTGCAGATCATCGCCGAGGGGCGCGGCTCGCACTTCGATCCCGACGTCTGCGACGCCTTCCTGGCCAACCTGCCCGCCTTCCAGCAGATCGCCGCGCGCTACGCCGACAGCGACCAGGACATGGCCAAGCAGGCTGCAGCCATCGCACACACCCTGCCTGCACAGTGAGCGCCGGCATGCGTTCGCCCCTGGCTTATCTTGAACGGCTGCGCCTGCGCCAGAAGCTTGCGGCCGGCTTTTGCGCAGTGCTGCTGCTGGCCCTGGCGCTGGGGTTGCAAAGCCTGCGCACCCAAGACCAGTTGAGTAGCGACATGCAGCGCCTGCTCAGCGAGGGCATGATCGGCATCGTACAGGTCAAGGAGGCCCGCATCCAGCTCAACCGCTTCGAGCTAATGCTGCACAAGGTGGCCAACGCCCCGGACCCTGTTGCCGTCGACAAGGCGCTCGAACAGCTAGACAAGACGCGCGAGCAGCTACACTTTGCCGTCGACGAGGCCCGCGCCACCCTGCTGCGCATCGACAACCAGCAACGCCATAACGTCTTTGAAAGCATGCTGGCGCGCGCCGAGCGCATCGCCGACGAGGCAATCGAACTGGCGCGGCTGCACCGCAACGCCGAAGCCAACGCCCTGCTCAACAGCGAGCGCTTCCAGCACGCGATGCGCACCGCCGACCGGCAGATGGCCGAGATCGCCGCCGTCAAGGATTCCAACGCCCGCAGCACCATCTACCAGATTCGCCAATTCGCCCTCACCAGCAGCACCCTCACCTACGCCCTACTGATCGGTGGCCTGGCGGTGGCGCTGCTATGCGCCTGGTGGATCAGCATCTCGATCCGGCGCCCGGTCAACCGCCTGCGCGAGGCGGTCGATGCGCTGGCCGCCGGCCAGCTCGACAGCGTGATTCCGCATACTGACTACCAGAACGAAACGGGCGACCTGGCCCGCGCCATCGCCAAGTTGCAGGTCGAATCGCGCCAGCTCGACATGCAGCGCTGGATCAAGTCGCAGGAAGCCTCGATCCAGGCCGAACTGCAGCAAGCGGCCAGCCTTGACCAGGCCGCGCAGCGCCTGTTGACGCTACTCGCGCCGCTGGTGCAGGCTGGCCAGGGCGCGCTCTACTTGCTTGACGAAAACGCCGCCGCATTGCGCCTTGCCGCCAGCTACGCCGCCGATCCGGACCATCCGCCGGCGCCGCAACTGGCGTTGGGCAGTGGCCTGCTGGGTCAGTGCGCGCAGGACCGCCAGCCGCTCCGGCTCGACGCCCTGCCGGACGACTACGTGCAGATTCACTCGCAACTGGGGCGGTCGCGCCCACGCCACCTGCAGGTGCTGCCACTGCTGCACGGCGAGCGCCTGATGGGCGTGCTGGAGCTGGCCGGCTTCGACGCTCCCAGCGAATCGGGCCGGGTGCTGATGGACGAGCTGCTGCCCAAACTGGCGATGTCGCTGGAAATCAAGGCACGCAGCCACGCGGTGCAGGCCATGGCGATCGAACTCGAAGCGCAGCAGGTGGTGCTGAAAGCCACCGAGGCCTGGTATCGCGGCATCATCGAGGCTGCGCCGGACGGCATGCTGGTAATCGATGTGCACGGCCTGATCATGATGACCAACCCGCAGCTCGACCAGCTGTTCGGCTACGAGGCCGGCGAGTTGGCCGGCTTGCCGATCGAAACGCTGGTGCCGCCGGAGGCGCACGGGCGCCACGTCGGCTCGCGCAATGGTTTCATCGAGCAAGGCACGGCACGCCAGATGGGCATGACAGGCGCCGACCTGCACGGTATGCGCAAGGATGGCAGCCGCTTCTCGGTCGAGATCGGCCTGTCGCGGCTGCCGGCTATCGCCGAGCGCGGCGTTTGCGTGTGCGCCTCGGTGCGCGACATCAGCGACCGCAAGCTGGCGGAGGCCGAGGTTCTGCGCGCCAAGGAGATCGCCGAGGACGCTACGCGCGCCAAGAGCGATTTCCTGGCCAACATGAGCCACGAGATCCGTACGCCGATGAACGCAATTATCGGCATGAGCCATCTGGCGCTACGCACCGATCTCGACAAAAAACAGCGCAACTACATCGAGAAGGTGCACCGCTCGGCCGAGAACCTGCTGGGCATCATCAACGACATTCTTGACTTCTCCAAGATCGAAGCGGGCAAGATGAACATAGAGCAGGCCCCGTTCCGGCTGGAGGACGTGCTGGAGAATTTCGCCAGCATGATCGGCCTGAAGGCCGAGGAAAAAGGCCTGGAACTACTGTTCGCCACTTCGGCCGACCTGCCGACCGCATTGGTAGGCGATTCGCTGAGGCTGGGTCAGGTATTGGTCAACCTCGGCAACAACGCCGCCAAGTTCACCGAACGCGGTGAGATCGTGGTCGGGATCGAGATGGCTGCCGACGCCGGGGATCAAGTCGAGCTTCACTTCTGGGTGCGCGACAGCGGTATCGGCATGACGGCCGAGCAGTGCGAACGCATGTTCCACTCGTTCAGCCAGGCAGACAGCTCGACCACGCGCAAATACGGAGGCACCGGGCTAGGTCTGGCCATCTCCAAGAAGCTGGTGGAGCTGATGGATGGCCGGATCTGGGTCGAGAGCATGCCAGGCGAGGGCTCGACCTTCCACTTCAGCGCCCGTTTCGGACGCCAGACCGAGGTGCAGCCGCGCCGCATGTTCCACGCCGACGAGCTGCTCGGCCTGCGCGTGCTGGTGGTCGACGACAACGCCAGCGCGCGCGAAATCTTGTCGACAATGGCTCGCAGTTTCGGCTTGGAGGTGGACCTCGCCGACAGCGGCCACAGCGCGCTGCGCACCATGGTCGAGGCTGAGCGCAAAAGCCTGCCCTACGACTTGGTGCTACTGGACTGGCGCATGCCGGGCATGGACGGCGTCGAAACGCTGCAGCGCATGCAGAGCGGCGCCGTGACTCACATCCCTTCTGTCATCATGGTGACTGCCTTCGGCCGGGACGACGCTCAGGAAGCGGCGGCGCTCCAGCAGGTGGCGCTGCCAGCCGTGCTGACCAAGCCAGTCACCCCGTCGACGCTGCTCGAAGCAATCGGCGAGGTACTGGGCAAGGGCGTGGTGGCCGAAACGCGCCAGGCAGAGCGACAGGACCGCAGCGCGGCCGACCAGGCCCGCATGGCCGGCGCCCGCCTGCTGCTGGCCGAGGACAACGATATGAACCAGGAGCTAGCGCGCGAGCTGCTTGAAAGCGCTGGCATCGTGCTCACCATCGTAGGCGATGGGCAACAGGCGCTGGACCTACTGGCTCAAGCCGGGACCGTCGCCTTCGACGGCGTGCTGATGGACTGCCAGATGCCAGTGATGGATGGCTACGAAGCCACCCGCCGCCTGCGCGCCCAACCCCGCTACGCTCAGCTGCCGATCATCGCCATGACCGCCAACGCCATGGCCGGCGACCGCGAAATGGCGTTGACTGCCGGCATGAATGACCACATCTCCAAGCCGCTGAACGTCACCGCCATGTTCGCCACCATGAGCAAGTGGATCCGCCCGGCGCAGTCGGCATTAGCAGCACCCCCAGCGGGGCAGCCAGATTCCGCAGGCAAAGTGGTTGCGGCCCTACCTGCCGAACTCCCCGGTATCGACCAGCGCGCCGGCCTGGCGACCAGCATGGGCCGGCAGGACCTTTACCTGCGCATGCTGGTGCGCTTCCGCGACGGCCACGCTAGACTGCGGGAGGAATTTGAGGCTGCGCGGCAAAGCGATGACCCCACAGCGGCGGCGCGGGTTGCCCACACCTTGCGCGGCACCGCCGGCAACGTCGGTGCCAAAGGCGTGGCGGCGACAGCTACCGCACTGGAACTGGCATGCAAAGCTGGTGTAGCCGAAGCCGAACTGGCTGTGCTGCTGACGGCGGTCGAAAACGAACTGGCGCCGGTGCTGCTCGGCCTGGCGGCACTGGGCAACTATACTGCAGCGGCAGAGAACACCCGGGCCGGGGCCATCGCAGCGGCTCCCGCCCTGCCGCCGGACGCGACCGCCACACTTGCCCAGCTGCGCAAGCTGCTGGCCGACAGCGACACCGCCGCGCTGGATGTGCTGGAGACATTGGAATCGCAAGCCGCCGGCCACCCGCTGGCGCGACAGCTGCGCAAAGTCAGCCAGGCAATTGAACGCTTCGACTTCGACGCTGCGCTGGAAGCGCTTGATGCCGTGGTGCAGCCAGCCTGACAAGCAAGGCCGCCGCGCGATTCGCCTTAGGCCGGGGGCGGCACCGACGGCAGGCTGACAATCAGGGTGGTGGTCTGGAGCTCGTCATCGACGGCGAAGGCCACCTCGCCGTATTGCGCGCGCGCCAGCAGGCGTGCCGAATACGTGCCCAGGCCGGTGCCGCCGGACTTACCGTCGGTGACGAACTTGTCAAAGAAGCGTTCGCGTATCGGTTCCGGGATCACACCCTTGTTGACTATCTCGATGCGCAACGGGCTTCCGGCGTACAGCGTGGCAATGACACGGGTGCGCTCTGGCGCTGCCTCGCAGGCGTTCTTGATCAGATTATTCAGCAGCGAATAGGTCAGCATGGCATCGCCCAGCGCTAGCGGAGCGTCGATGCCGACATCGAAATCGGTGTCGACCGCCAACACCAGCTGCTTACCCGCGTAAGTGGCGCGTGCCGTCTCAACCACCCGCCGCAACATGTCGCTGATGGGCAGCGGCGCTGCATGGAGCACGTATTTTCCCGTCTCGATCTTGTACAGCTCGGTGGACAGGTTGACCATGTCGGTCACCTGCAGCATGGCCTGCTCGGCCAGCCGCAAATTCTCAAGCTGTCGGCGGTCCATGTCGGCGGCGTCGATCAGCGACTGCACTATGCCGATGGCGCCGGCCAGCGGTCCCTTGAGGTCGTGCCGCGTCATGGCCTCGACGTCATCGCGCAGGCGGGCGATGGCGAGCATGTTGTCGTAATCGGCTTGCAGGTGGCGGCGCAGCTCGACGTAGCGCATGAAGTTGTCGACCCGCAGCTTCAGCTGGGCCGGGTCGATTGGCTTGGTAATGAAGTCCACCGCGCCCAACTCCATGCCTTGCAGGCGCGCGGCGTCGTCGGTAAGGGCGGTGACGAAGATGATGGGTACATTTTCTGCGCTGGGATGCTCGCGCATGCGGCGCGCCACTTCAAAACCGTCCATGCCGGGCATCATCACGTCCAGCAGCACTAGGTCTGGCGGCGTGTCGCCACAGCACAAGGCCAGTGCTTTCTCGCCGTTGTGCGCTGCCTTGATGCGGTAGCGGCCCTTGAACACATTGGCCAGCACGTACAAGTTGTCAGCGGTGTCGTCGACCAGGAGCAATGTCGGAGGCAACGGTTCCCTTGATTGTAAATGGACCGCCGCCGGTGGCTTGACGATCACATCGTCCACGGGTGTGGCGGCCTGCGGCGCGTCGATGTTCGTTTCCTTATCCGGCGCCGGTGCTGCAACCTGATGCGCCATCGCCCGCTTGATGCTGGTGGCCAGCCGGCCCGCCGTGTAGGGTTTGACTAGCAGGTCGCTGACACCGCTGCTGATGGCCGTTTCGATGCGGCTGCGCTCGGCCTCGGCGGTGATCATAATGAACGGAATGTGCACATGGCGCGGACTGGAACGAATCATCTGCAGTAGGGCGATGCCGGTCAACGCCGGCATATTCCAGTCGGAGATCACCAAATCATAACGCTTGCGCTCAATCATGCGCCAAGCTTCAGAGCCATCGGCTGCGAGATCCACCGATCCGTAGCCAAGCGAGGCCAGTTGGCCAGCCGTGACCTTGCGCATTGTTTCAACATCATCAACCACCAGTATTCTCAGCACTTGTGCCATGTCTCCCCCATGTGAGGCCTGCTACGTGGGGTAGCACACCGTTTCATTTATTATGCGGCATTTTTTTATCGATTTGAAACGAAAGCATTTCAAGCCGTCAAGGTCGGCTTCTGGCCCAGGCTGTATAAAAACGTCAATCGCTGTGACGCCATCATCGATCAAATCCCGCAACTAGCCAAGACGTCACTGGGCAGACGCTTACTAATGCGGTTGATGGATGATGAGTGCGAGGGCGATAGTTTCTAATTACTAAGTGCCCTGGTCTACTGGTTTGCGTGGCTTGATTAACATCGCTACGGGAATGCCAAGCCCAGCATGCAGACGCCGTATCATAGGCAAAGTAAGGGCACGTGTGCCGTTCATGATTTCGTAGACGCGGTTCAAGCCACCGATCATTGGTTGCAGGTCACGCAATGAAAGTCCCTTCTGGTCCAGTACAAACTTGATGGCATCGATCGGGTCTATCGGTTCGGCAAGGAAATTCTTGGCCTCGTAGGCCTCGACCAGAATTGCCAGAACTTCGAGGCGATCCCCGTCTGGCGTGCCCATTCTGGCACTCATTAAACATTCGATCTCCTTTAGTGCCGCACGATGGTCTGCTTCTGAACGAATGGGGTTGATGTTCATGACTTGCTCCTAAACGGTTAGTGCATCGATCATGTCGTCCTTTATCATAACCCATGGAAGAGACAAAAGTTTTGGCAAGATCACCTATTCCTCCATGCCATCCAATTTTTCATCCATCGATGATCGCTTCGTTATACCTGGGGCAGGTAGATCCGGCGCCAGCGTCAACACCCAGCGAAACTGTATCCAATTATCACCCATTTGCTAGATGACTCATGCTGTGAATCACAACATTTCCAGGCTCCCGTTTTTTCCAGAATCTTTTCCCGGCGAAACACTTTACGGACGGGTCTCTCGCTACCATTTGCTCTCGGCCGAGCCCAATCACGAGAAGACATTTATCTCCCTTTTCAGCGTACCGAGCAGAGAAATGAACTTCACCGACGCTGCACCTTTCGCCCTGAGTGCGTTGGTGCGGCGCCTGCCTGGGCAGCCGCATATAAGGCTGGGTCAGCTTCTTGAATTGAATAGTTTCGTCGCTCTCGTCATGCCAGTACTGACAGCACCCGATTGGGAGTATCCAGATCCGAAGTTTGCCGAAAGTAACGTATGCTTAAGATGCGCTTCTGACGAGAGCGCAGCCGGCCAACTGCCTTATCTCCATCGGTCGCATCAACTGCCGGGCGTCAAAGTCTGCTGGAGGCACGGCACCAGTCTTATTGATACTTGTCCGCGCTGCGAGGAACCCTTCCGAATCGCTGGAAAATTCTGCTCAGTGCCGATGGTCCCTTGTCAATGCGGTTGGAAGCCGCTAGCGCTGGGGACCAGCTGCCACGCTAATATACGCGACCAAGAATTTGCAAAAATGGCTCACCGTGTCTTCCAGCGCAGGACTTACGAAACACCGGCATCACGCTTGCTCCAGTTTTTTCAAATGCATATCGACCACAGCGTATTTCAACGGAAATCCGGTGGCAGACTGCCAAGCCATAATCTGACCATCGGCATTGCCGAGCATCTTGAGAGGAACCACTCCACGTTTGAAGTGGCGTCCGCTGTATCGCGATTTATCCGCTCTGGCAAGAGCCCGAGTGCATGGATCGCCAATCTAAATCCTCACGTTCTGGAGATGAAGGCACGGCATCGACGGGATGGGTAGAAGCAAAACTTAAAGGAGCGAGTACGCCAGTGCTTCGTTGGAGGGATGCAATTTACGTACTCCAGCAAGCCGCAGCACTTCCCATAGCTGGTGGTGGAAGTCAGGCCGTTTTTTCAGCTCGCAGTAAGCCCACATAATGCGCCGGCGTTGGTGGGCTTGTGCAGATTCAGCGCACGTTTTAAGCGCTGCTTCGGTCAATGGGAGATTGGGCAAGCTGTGCTTGATTGTGTCAGCCATTGACGTGAGCCTTTTTAGCTTTGTCTCACTGATATACGTTGGCTTACCCGGCATGCTGCGCAGCTGCGCTTCGATCTCCACAATATGGTGCGCCAGTGCTGTATCTCGCTGGCGCCAATCCACGCAGCTTTTCCTAGTCCGCATGGCTGGGCATGCTTTAAGTTGCTCTGTAAGCCACAGCCCATCATGCCTGCGCAGCCAGGCATAGGCGGCTTTGTCAGATCGCGAGTCCATATACCGCTGGCGATATTGCTCTCTTACCAATGTGAACAGCTTCTCTTCATACTCCTGGGCCAACGCCGCATCCATACGCAAGATCCGATACACCGACACGATAGAAATTGCATGTTTCTGGGCCACTTCTTCAATAGATAGCCCAAGCCTCAGGGATGTTCCGACATCAGTCACGCGCTCTGCGGTAATATGCTTGGGGCGCTTCGAAACCCTGATTCCAGCGCGGGCAGCTTCGACAGCCGCTGTCGTCACGCTGATCCCCATCACGCCAGCAACGCCAGATAAGGTCGCGCCTTGGAAAGACAATTTTTCAGCCAGTACTGACAGATCAATTATCTTGCGTGCACGTGAGGTAAGCGGCATGTCCGGCACCGCTTCAGCACATTGAAGGTTAGGCCGATCCTCAACATAACGCAAACAGTCCATCAGAACGATATGCAGCATGGGATGGACGATTGCTTCCCGCGGCTTTCTTAACAGCTTGAGCGCGCAGTCAAAAAGCCTGCATCGCACCACACTAAATTCGACATTCACCGGCAAGCAATTGCAATAAAGTCCGATCAATTGATCCAGGTCGTCAATGCGTATTCTGCCATTGGCACGGATGAGGCCATGCGCAGCCGCACTTGAACGATGCAGACGGTGGATGCCTTCTGCGCCCTTGGTTTGCATACGGCCATGCAACACGTCACCACTCAACAGAGCAAGTCGCAAAGCGGTTTCCTGCTGTATGTCGGACAAGTGAATGTCGTCAAAATGGCCCGCTATGGCTTTATCATCCGGCAGGAGCAGCTTATGTCTATTGAGCTCAATCGTTTCAGCGGCTAGCGCACAGAGTGTTTGTTTGTGGACAGGACATACGAGCACTCCAGGCAATTGGTGGACGCGATGCCAGTAAGGCTGGCCAGTAGTGAAGTATTCCTCCTGCGCGCAGATCCGGCAAAATCTCAGTTGGTTATGGCCTCCCAAGCGGCTTGCTATTAAGCCGATGGACATCTTGATGCCAGAGGCGCTGTCACCACGCATGGCTGCATATACCGAACTCGCACGCCGTGCTGGCATAAAGGCCGTATAAAAAGCCAAGAGCGTATTGTTAGAAGCAATGTCGTCAACGCTAACATTGGCCTCGTTCGGGAGCCTAGACACTAACGTGTCCAATTTGCTTGGTAAATCCGAGACGACGACATGAGTGTGTCCGCCGATCAACTCATGCAGCGACACCCTGTCAACCTCTTGACCGGAAAGACGATGGTAACGGCACAGGCGGCTATATAACGTTTCATCCGGAAATGAGGCAGGGAAGTAACGTAACATAGCTGCCCCATCTTCTATGCGGCCATATACGCAGGCTCAAACTCGAATGGGTCACTGGCCAACCAGCCAGCGGCGCGGAGCACATTCGTCGCTTGCGAAACGGTCGGTATTTTCGCCGACATGGGTATCACACGGGCCACCTTCGCTGGTGCGGCAGAGCTAGTATTTTGTGGAGAATCAGCGTACTTATCACCAACGGCGCTCTGCTGCGCAGCGGCGGCTTTATTGGCAGCTAATTCAGAATCGGCTGTTGTTGCCGCCCCCCCGAGTCTTTTCTGCTGCTGTGCACGCAAGATTGAGATGGCCGTAGGAACGACATAGAGATCGTCCTGCATGATTTTTTCCAATTGATCGTCGAGCGGTAACAAATCCTCGAACTGGCTCATCTTGCCTGGATCTTTACTTCGTAAAGCCTCAATCGCTGGCAACAATAACTTCATCTTGGTGCCAGCGATATGCTTAAAAACGGTCGCATCAAGTTGCTCGATGCCCGATTGGATTGCATATCGTTGTCCCAAGATCATGAACCGGGCCAGAAAGTCGGTGACACCTTGGGTCAAATCATAGATGGTGGCTTTTAACGCATCGGTCAACTCGCAAGGATTTTGAACCCATTGATAGTCCCACATTGTCTCAAGCAACAAATTCCACGTCTTATCATGCTCTTCCGGTTGTTTGAAATCGTACACGCCTTGACCGGAAACCCTGCGGGCGTTTCTGACAACATCAGCAAAAAGTCTTGCCATAGCGTTGGTTCCCACAAATACGACTGGAATGCCTATGGTGTTGATTAACGTGACGAAGAAATTAAGCATGCTTTCCTTGCCAGGCGTTTTTGCCGCGTTAAGGTGCTGTAGCTCATCAATGAAGATGGCGCCGACAAAATACGTGCTCGCCGTCTGCTCCATCGCTTGAATCAAACTCGATACACTGCGCTTAGTTCGATAATGGGTTGCGTGAATATCGTCGCCAAGCGCGGCATCAACAGCGCGAAAGAACGCTTGGCACAATCCAACCAATGATCCGTCATTTGGACAATCAAATCGCAGCCAAACAATCTGGGTATGAATGAAATCGCGCCCGTGGTATCGGGTATGCGTGATGACCTGTGGATAAAGATTCAGGACCGCCTTCAAGGCAGTGGTTTTCCCCATTCCACTCAGTCCAATCAAACTGAACGTTGAGGCTGTAACGTTGGTAATTGAAGAGCCACTTTGGGCTCTGATGGAATGCAAGTGCCGCCACGTGGCTGCATCCATCGGATTTCGCCCGATGTAACCACTACGTAGAACTGAAGAGATGACAGCTTCCAGTTCTAGATGAATCATAAATGGCTGGATCAGATGCGATATCCGATTTAAGCAATGCATGCGAATATGCTTAGGAAGTGCTCTTTCTTCTCCCGGTAAAGGGGGAATCGAGGCCAAACCTTCCACCGCATCTTCTTCAGACAAAATAGGCGGCAAGGCCTCAATTAAGGGATTACCGGCGTACTCCAATACTGGAGAGTCCTCATAAAATGCTTGAATTGAAACCACTTATTTGCTCCTATTTCTACCGGCACGGCTCAACAAACTAATCACCTCAGCCCCTCTCGCACCCGCATATTCGCTGGCTACGCTTGACTCCCTTTTGGCTGGAGCTGGAGCATGCGTAGGTCCAGGCACAAATGGTTCGCTATTGCCACCAAGCGCTGCTGCGGAAGCATCGGCTCTCTGTATGTCGCGCTCCAGGGCTCGATTGCCCTTAATGCCAGCCACCGCAGCCGCAGCAGATGTAGGCGCCTGCGCTTCTTGCTTCGCTGCGCTCGCCGTTGCAACGGTAGACTCCACGAATCCAGCGAGATCGACCCTGCTATTGAGCGCGGCATATTGGCTCTCTGGAGAAATTGCCCCAGTTATCGCGAGCATATCGACTACCTCTTCAGTGCGCATACCGACACATCGCGCTTCAGAAGAGCGGAGCGGACATTGCACAAAGGCGCCGGATCTATCCTTGATCCAGATGTGATCGGCCATCGGTTCAGACCAAATGTCGATACTTTCGCGACCATTGGCCCTGGCATTCGCCGAACGCTTTCCAGTCAGATCTAGCACATTGTTGTAAAACATTCCGTTAATGTAAATCCCACCTGCCTGCACCGAGCCTCGGGCCTGAGGCAGCAGATGCAGATAGATCTCTTCGCGGGTTCGCTCATTTGGCTCGATCAAGTCGTTTTGCGCCGCCCAGTTCCAAATCGCCATAGGTGTGGGCTCAACGTTCTGCCCAATCATGACCTTTGAAAGACGTTTAGGGTCACGACTATGATGATTCCAATCCAGCACAGACCTGATCATGATGCTCGTGAATTGATGGAGGTCCAGCGTGGCATCTAGACGGTAATCTCGTTGCCCACGCTCCTTCTCCCGGCTTTTGAGCCCACCAGGCATCCAGCGGATCTGGCCACGGCTTTGCAGGAGACGGAACGAGCTTTCGACTGTACCCTTCCAGTCAGCGCGAAACGGCGGAAGAATATCGAGCGTAATAGACAGCTTATGCATCGCCTGCTCCGCAGCCTCACCTAACATTTCACCCCGGTCGCCAACAACCTCATGTGGAAGGTGCTCGCAAGGCCAATCCGCCGGATCGATAACGATCCCGAAGGAAGCACAATAGGCTACCTTGTCAGTGAAAGCATTAAATAGCGCGTGCCGCGCTATGTTCCAGCTAGGTCCTTCCAAGCCCACATGCAGACCGACGATCATTCGCGACATCACGTCAATGACAACATATACAACCGGGCGGCCGATAATCCAATTGCGATTGAAGCGACTAACCAGATAAACGTCCGCAATCGTGGCGTCAATTTCGAACCGGTGACACGGACCACGCAAACCATGATGAGCGTTCCCAACGATAGGCCGGTGGTCCATCGCCCACTTGGTTTCACCCTTTCGGCCTCGCATGACATCCATCGCGTCAAAGGCTTTTTTACCCCAATAGGAAAATTGTGTGGGGGAGGGTACTTGGTCCAATTGCTTGAGTGGCGCACCTCCACAACTGCCATCTGGAGACGCAACTTCTACACGATAAAAGTGGTCCAGCATCTTATTGTATGCATCAATGATGAGCCGGGTTCCATTATTTTTGTACAGCGTATAACCGATTTTGATGATCCGCTTATCGTCTTCAGTAAGTTTTTTTGTTGTCTGACTCTCTTCGCCCAAATAGCGCGCAGGACGCCCCGCCTTCTTCTCGCCCGAGTACTCTCGCTCGACACCAGGTGCCCCGGAGTGAATATACTTCCCGAGGAAAGCGTTTGGCGTCATGCCAAAGGCCCAGTAACGGTAGACAAGGCGATAGATCGTTTTCTTTGGCTTGTTTATCTTGCTGGCGTACGCCGCAATGGTGGGCCCAAGTTTGCCTGGCAGATAAATTTGCTTGTCAGCAAAAATAGGACCGATCAGACCCCATAGTTGAGTTCGCTTAGCTTTGGCGGCATCGCTTAGCTCGTCTTCTGTTTGCAGCATGAATGAGGGCAGGCGCATCGATACCTTGCGCAACTTATCAGCAGCAAGCATTGATTCAACGTCGCTAAGCAGCATCGGCGTCGGCACACCATACGGCTCTTTGAGAGCAAACAACATGACCAGGTCAATCTCTCGGTCTGTCCAAAGAACACGCATCGGGTGCTCAAACGGCGGTTCGGCGAAAACCGCCTTCAGAACTGCATTAACAGTTAGCATTATGCGGCCCTCCTGTTCGTTTCACGAATGGCCGGTATCGACAGTTTCGGGCATTTCAAAGTGGGGTCCAACGGGGTGCTAGCGATGTCCATCACAATGCTCTTGTTCCAGAGTAAGTGCTTTAAGAGTTTCATACCTGATCGGTATGGGACGCCGGTCGTCGTTGAGGCGGCACGTACCAAAGACGCCATGGTCCGATCGCCATCCGCCGCTTTTAGAACGAGCTCCGTGAATCGGCTTTGCTGGTCTGGCGAAGCATCTACGGGTTCTTCCATCCGTGCAGACCTGTGTAACCATTCCAAATTGTCGAAGAGGATCTGGCTACCCACTTTTTCTGTCACAATCTTCCAGTCCGTTATAGAGCTTTCGGCCCATATTGCCCGCTCCAGATCAAGCTTATCAATAGTCCATAGCCCACTATTGGGATCAACAAGGTCTTTCTCATACTTGCAGGTTCTGATCGCCAATCGTTTTTTTTGTCCGGGTTCCTGAAGTGTGACCACGAAGTCGGACGTCAACACAAATGGAAGTTGCGTGCCTACAAAAACCGGATACTGGATGCCCATTTCCGCAGCGATGTCCCGGGCCTTCGATGTCGCAAACAATGGGTACTGTTCGCGGATGTCTACCACCAGGTCAGAAAATTCAAGCAGAAGGAAATAGCGAAATTCCAGGTCGGAAAAAAAATGGTGCATGCGCCCAGATTTTATGCCTGGGGCTTTGCGAGACCGGCCTAGTGATGGAATATCTTGCACGCGCAGCCACGGTTTGTAGGATGAGCCTTCCCCTTGTCCGTACCCCTGTTTCACAAAGCGCGCAATATCCGCTTCGGTCTTGAATCGTCTCTTTCCCATAGCGAAATCCTGTAGATCTTTGCGAAAAATGACATATGGTAATGGTCAGGGATTCAAAGCGCTAGATTCAAACCGAACGTCGTAGAGTTTTGGCGGTGTGATAATTAGGTTAGCAGCTTTTAAGCTACATTCCAGTTTACTGCCTGTTGTGATGCATCCTGCACGTGCTCACCGGTGACCCAAATCGGGCTGGCCCTCGGGTCTCAGCGCCACATAGGTGAAATCGATATGGCCGAAAAGGGGGGCAGACGCATATGTCATCCGCCAGACGCTGCAACACGCGCTGCAAAGGCTGATGGAAATGGACGTCGAAGCGCTGTCTCAGGCCGCCTACGGCGAGCGCAGCGAGGAGCGCACCAACAGCCGCAACGACTACCGCGACCGGGCCTATGAAACACGGGCCGGCAAGGCCTGGAGCCGCGGCGCACGGCCGAGAAAGCGCTGACGGCGGTAATCCCGGAAGCTTATATCCAGGGCATTTCAACGCGTTCGGTCAATGAACTGGTGAAATCCATGGGCATGACTGGTGTGTCCAAGAGCCAAGTTTCGCGGCTGTGCGAGGAAATCGATGAGCGCGTGCAAGCCTTCCTGGGCCGGCCCATCGAGCGTGACTGGCCCTACCTGTGGATCGTCGCCACTTGCGTTAAATCGCGCCAAGCCGGACGGGTGGTATCGGTAGCCGTAATAATCGCTGTGGCCGTCGATACCGACGGCGTGCGCGAAATTCTTGGCGTGGCCACGGGTCTTTCCGAAGGAGAACCGCTCTAGACGGACTTCTTGCGCGGCCTGACCCGGCGCGGTCTGCGTGGCGTCGCTGAAGCCGCGATACATGCAGCTTAAAGGATTGCGCTCCTTGAGCGAAAATCAGTCTGCACGGCTCTCTGCCGTGATCAACTGACCAGGGACCCATCCCCTTGAGAATCACATCTCATACACCACGTCTAGGGACACCATTACACAAATCGGAAATTATGCCCTGATGGGTCTAGGGCACTGGCAGGGCCAGAAGTACGCCGGCAGTGCCTGGGCAGACCTTATTCTTTGATTGACATGAGGAAGGAAACACACCGCTTGAAGGCCGCTGCCAGGGCCAAAAGCCACGCCAGGCGGCCTTTGTCAGACTTTATTATTTTTTGTCAGACTTTATTATTTATTGTCAGACTTTATTGTTTGTCCACAGAAGAAAGCCTGAATCCGGCCCCCTTACTCCACCGTCACCGACTTCGCCAGATTGCGTGGCTTGTCCACATCCGTGCCGCGCGCCAGTGCCGTGTGGTAGGCCAGCAATTGCAGCGCGACCACGTGCAGGATCGGCGACAGGTCGCCGTAGTGCTCGGGCAGGCGGATGACGTGCAGGCCTTCGCCGGAGCTGATGCGGGAATCCACGTCAGCGAAGACGTACAGTTGGCCGCCGCGGGCGCGCACTTCCTGCATGTTCGATTTCAGCTTTTCGATCAGCGCGTCGTTTGGCGCGATGGTGACGACGGGCATTTCATTCGTCACCAGGGCCAGCGGACCGTGTTTCAGTTCGCCGGCCGGATACGCTTCGGCGTGGATGTACGAGATTTCCTTCAGCTTCAACGCGCCTTCCAGGGCGATCGGGTAGTGCATGCCGCGGCCCAGGAAGAGGGCGTTTTCCTTGCGCGCGAATTCTTCGGACCAGGCGATGATTTGCGGTTCCAGCGCCAGCACGGAGGCGATGGCGACGGGCAAGTGGCGCATGGCTTTCAGGTGCGCCGCTTCCTGTTCTTCGGAGAGGCGGCCATTGACTTGCGCCAGGCACAGGGTCAGCAGGAACAGGCCGGCCAGCTGCGTCGTGAACGCCTTGGTGGACGCCACGCCCACTTCCACGCCGGCGCGCGTGATGTAGGCCAGCGCGCATTCGCGCACCATGGCGCTGGTGGCCACGTTGCAGATGGTCAAGGTGTGCTGCATGCCCAGGCTGCGCGCATGTTTCAGGGCTGCCAGGGTGTCGGCCGTTTCGCCGCTTTGCGAAATGGTCACGACCAAGGTGTTCGGGTGCGGCACGCTGTCGCGGTAGCGGTATTCGCTGGCCACTTCCACGCTGACGGGCACCTTGGCGATCGACTCGATCCAGTACTTGGCCGTCATGCCCGCATACGAGCTGGTGCCGCAGGCGAGGATCAGCACGCGGTCGATCTGCTTGAAGATGGCATAGGCGTTGTCGCCGAACAGTTCCGGCATGATGCCCGTCACGCCTTCGAGCGTGTCGCCGATGGCGCGCGGCTGCTCAAAAATTTCCTTCTGCATGTAGTGGCGGTACGGGCCCAGCTCGGCCGCGCCCGTGTGCGCGTGCACGGTCTTCACTTCGCGCTCGACGGGCTTGCCGTCGACGTCGACGATCCAGCAGCGCGACAATTGCAGGTCGACCACGTCGCCTTCTTCCAGGTAGATGATCTGGTCCGTCGTGCCGGCCAGGGCCATGGCGTCGGACGCGACAAAGTTTTCACCGTTGCCCAGGCCGACGATCAGGGGCGAGCCCTGGCGCGCGGCGACCACGCGGTGCGGCTCGTCGCGGCAGAAGACGGCAATCGCATACGCGCCGTCGAGGCGTTTGACAGCTTGCTGCACGGTCTCGAACAGGTCGCCGTTATACATGTGCTCGACCAGGTGGGCGATCACTTCCGTGTCCGTCTGGCTCTGGAAGACGTAACCGAGCGCAGTCAGTTCGGCGCGCAGTTCGTCGTGGTTTTCGATGATGCCGTTATGCACCAGCGCCACGCGGGCGTTCTCTTCCGTGGGGGAAAAGTGCGGGTGGGCATTGAAGGAGACAGGGGCGCCATGCGTGGCCCAGCGCGTATGGGCGATGCCCGTAAAACCGCTCAAGCCTTCTTCCGCGATCTGCTTTTCCAGCTCGGCCACGCGCGAGGTGGAGCGCGAACGCTGCAAACGGCCATCCGCATGCAGAGCGATGCCGCAGGAATCGTAGCCGCGGTATTCCAGGCGCTTCAAGCCTTCGACCAGGATGGGAGTGATATTACGTTGCGCTACTGCGCCGACGATGCCGCACATGGAAACCTCTGTCTAAAATTTAATCAATGCAAGCATGCTAATGCAGAGCGCATGAAATATGCTTTCTAAATCTATGTATTTTTGATTGAATATTTCACGACCATTTTGCGATGAAATATTATTTCATTTAAACTCGATATATTTCCCAATTCATTAAAATCATGAACAATAGCAACATTACCCTCGACGAGATCGATCGTCGCATTCTGAACGCCCTGCAAATTGATGCATCGCAAACCAACAGCGAGCTGGCGCAAGCAGTCCACGTCTCGGCGCCCACCTGTTTGCGCAGAGTCAAGCATTTACGCGAAAGCGGCGTCATCGAGCGGCAGGTGGCCATCGTCGCGCCGCAGCTGGTGGGCGCGCGCCTGACGGCCATCGTGGAAATCACGCTCGATGTGCAGGCGGCGGAACGCATGGCGGAATTCGAAGAGTTGGTGGCGCAAGAAGCGGCGGTGCTGCAATGCTACCGCGTCTCGCCCGGGCCCGACTTCGTGCTGATGGTGCAGGTGGCCGACATGCCCGCGTATCACGCGCTGGCGCACCGCCTGTTCGCCGCGCACGCGAATGTGCGCAACGTGAAAAGCTATTTTTCCACGTTCCGCAGCAAATTCGAGACGCGCATCGCCGTGTGAAGCAGGCTGCAGACAAGTTATCCCGGCTTATCCCTGGTTTTTCGCCGGCTTATGCACAAGTTTATCCACAACACAAAAAATTCCAGATTTCCACAGCCGCAACATCTGGCCTCGCGTGAGACCTCTGAATAAATATACATAGTCTCCAGGATCAAACTTATCCCGGCTTATCCATCGCTTGCCCACGCCTTAATCACAGGCTTTTGCACAGCCTTACCCACAGGCAGCCTGTATGAATAGGCCACAAATATACTTACAATACAATGACTTATAAGTTATTCATGGCTTGCCAGCAGATTATGCACAAGTTTATCCACAATCCAGGCAAGCAAAAATAGGGGAATGTTTTTGCACTCTGCGCAGACTGGCTTGCACGCTGGAGCGGTAAGCTGGGTCAGATAACTTATCCCGTCTTTTCCACAGGTTTTTTGCCGTTTATACGCAGCTTATACCGGGCTTATCCATCACTTGTAAGCATGCTTGTTCACATGTTTATCCACACACGATACTGTCGAGGAAATAGAGGATGAGAAAAATGGCGCGACTTATCCCGGGTTGCCAGCCAACTCTCCACAGGATTATCCACAGGCGTAAAAAAACGCCGCCAGCCCGGACAGGCTGACGGCGTCATGCGAACCGAGGGCGGTGCGCTTATTTCTTGATTTTCACAGGACGCGTCCAGCCGTCGATGGTCACCTGGCGCGCGCGCGAGACCGTCAGCTTGCCGGCCGGCGCATCTTTCGACAAGGTCGTGCCGGCGCCCAGGGTGGCGCCCTTGCCGACGGTGACGGGCGCGATCAGCTGGCTGTCGCTGCCAATGAAGGCATCGTCTTCAATCACCGTGCGGAACTTGTTCACGCCATCGTAATTACAAGTGATCGTGCCGGCGCCGATGTTGACCTTCGAGCCGATGGTGGCGTCGCCGATGTAGGCCAGGTGGTTGGCCTTGCTGTGCGCGGCGATCTGGCTGTTTTTCACTTCGACGAAGTTACCGATGTGCACGTCTTCCGCCAGGACCGTGCCCGGGCGCAGGCGCGCGTAAGGGCCAATGATGGAGGCGGCGCCGACGATGGCGTCCTCGATATGGCAAAACGGCTTGATGTGCGCGCCAGCGGCCACCGTGGCGTTGATGATCACGTTGTTGGCGCCCACGCGCACGCCGTCGCCCAGTTCGACACGGCCTTCGAACACGCAGCCGACGTCGATGGTGACATCGCGGCCGCAAATGAGTTCGCCGCGCACGTCGATGCGGGCAGGATCCAGCAGGGTCACGCCCCGCTCGAGCAAGGCTTGCGCGATATTGTTCTGGTGGATGCGTTCCAGCTGGGCCAGCTGCACTTTGCTGTTGACGCCCGCCACTTCCCACACGGCGGCCGGGTGGGCCGAGGTGACGGCCACGCCGTCGGCGACGGCCTGGGCAACGATATCGGTCAGATAGTATTCCCCTTGCGCATTGTCATTCGACAAGGCCGACAGCCATTGCTTGAGCTGCACGGTAGGCGCGACCATGATGCCGCTGTTGATTTCCTTGATGGCGCGCTCGTCAAGCGTGGCATCTTTTTCCTCGACGATGCGCACGATGGCGCCATGCTCGCGCACGATGCGGCCCAAGCCAAAGGGATCGTCCTGTTCCACGGTCAGGATGGCCAGCTTGTCGTTGCCAGCCGCCTGCACCAGCTGCTGCAGGGAAGCGGCGCTGGTCAGCGGCACGTCGCCGTACAGGATCAGGGTCGGCACGCTGTCATCGAGCAAAGGCAGCGCTTGTTGCACGGCATGACCGGTGCCCAGTTGCTGCGCCTGCTCGGCGGCGTCGATCTGCACGGCATGGTTCACCTTGTAGCCGTCGAGCAACGTCAGCACCGCTGCGCCCCCATGCCCGTAAATCACGCATAATCGGGACGGCGCCAGGCCGCGCGCCGTGTCGATGACGTGCGACAACAGCGGCTTGCCCGCCAACGGGTGCAATACCTTGGGCAGTGCCGACTGCATGCGTTTGCCCATACCGGCAGCGAGAATGACAACGTTCATAGACCGTCTTTTATAAGTTAAGAATATGAAAAAGTTTAACACGCAGGCCCCGTCTTCCACGCCTTCCAGCCGCTTTACTTATGCCGTGCTGGCCTTACTGCTCGTCGTCATGGCCGGCTGCAGCGGCTTGCGCCTGGCCTACAACAATGGCGATACCGTGCTGTACTGGTGGCTGAACGCGTATGTCGACCTGGACCGCGACCAGAAGGGCTGGGTGCGCGAGGATATCGACAAGCTGTTCGACTGGCACCGCAAGACGCAATTGAAGGATTACGTGGAAATCCTGTACACGGGCCAGAAGCAATTGCAAGGCAATATCACGCAGGCGGACCTGATGGCCGACTACAGCGAGATCAAGCAGCGCACCCAGGCGCTGTTGCTGAAGGCGGCGCCCGAGCTGGCCGACCTGGCGCGCTCGCTCAAACCCGAGCAGATCGCGCAGATGGAAAAGAAGTTCAAGTCGAACAATGATGATTACCGCAAGAAATACCTGAGCGGCGATCAGGAGAAGCGCCAGAAGCTGCGCTACAAGAAAGCCATGGAGCAATTCGAACTGTGGTTCGGCAGCTTCAGCAGCGAGCAGGAAGCCCTCATCCGCAAGGCGTCGGACGCACGTCCGCTGAACAATGAGATCTGGCTCGACGAACGCATGCGGCGCCAGCAGAACGTGTTGAACCTGGTCAAGAAAGTTCACCAGGAAAAACTCGGCAAGGAAGCGACCGTGGCCTTGATCACGACCCTGATTAAGGACAGTTTTGAGCGCCTCGAGCATTCCGAGCGCAAGGCCTTCTTCGATGCCTACGAAAGCAGCACGGCGCAGATGGTCATGACGGTGATCAAGAGCGCCACGCCGGCGCAAAAAGCCCACGCCGTCAAGCGCATGCAGGGCTGGATCGACGATTTCAATTCCCTGGCCACGCAAGCCAAATAGACAGGCAGCGCCAGCAGGGGGGAGGGGGCCATATGCTATAGTGGCCGCCACCGAATTGAAGAAATCCCCCATGCAAAAGAAGATTAAAAAACCCGCCAAAGTCCCCGTCCACCACGCGCCGCCACCGAACCAGGTGCGCATCATCGGCGGCCAGTGGAAGCGCTCCGTGCTGCCTGTTTTGCAGGCACTGGGCTTGCGCCCGACGCCGGACCGCGTGCGCGAAACCGTATTTAACTGGATCAATCACTTGCGCGACGGCGACTGGTCCAACGCCCAGGTGCTGGACCTGTTCGCCGGCAGCGGCGCGCTGGGTTTTGAAGCGGCCAGCCGCGGCGCAGGCTCCGTCACCATGGTCGACACGCACACGCCCGTGATCCGCCAGCTGGAAGAGAACAAGGCGAAATTGCGCGCCGACAATGTCCAACTGCTGCGTGGCGACGCCCTGCTGACGGCGCAAGGCCTGGCAGCGCGCGGCCAGCGTTTCGACCTGATTTTCCTCGATCCGCCCTACCAGCAGGATTTCCTGGCAAAAGTGTTGCCCTTGTGCGCCAACCTGCTCAAGGAAGGCGGCATGGTGTACGCGGAATCGGGCTTGCCGCTGGTCTTCGATAAAGCCAGCGCACTGGAAAAACCGGAGTGGATGGCTCCATGGGAAGTCATCCGCGCCGACAAGGCGGGCACCGTTTATTATCATTTGCTAACTTACAACAAAGTGCCGGCAACTGCCTGAATCTGCCTATAAATGAGGCAAAAAAGCTCCCTGGCCCGAGGCACTGCACCAAGGTGGTCACCAATTTCAGGCATAATGCGCGTCTATATTGGTGCATCGTCAGGGAGCCGCAATGGTTGTAGCCGTTTATCCAGGAACATTCGATCCGCTCACGCGCGGTCATGAAGATTTGGTGCGCCGCGCATCGGGTCTGTTTGACAAGCTGATCGTCGGTGTCGCCGACAGCAAGAACAAGCAACCGTTTTTCTCGCTCGACGAACGCCTGGAAATCGCCAACGAAGTACTTGGCCATTACCCGAACGTGCAAGTGGAAAGCTTTTCCGGCCTGCTCAAGGATTTCGTGCGCAAGCATGAAGCGAGAGTCATTGTGCGCGGTTTGCGCGCCGTTTCCGATTTCGAGTACGAATTCCAGATGGCGGGCATGAACCGCTACCTGCTGCCCGATGTCGAAACCATGTTCCTGACGCCATCCGACCAGTACCAGTTCATTTCGGGCACCATCGTGCGCGAAATCGCGGCGCTGGGCGGCGACGTCTCCAAGTTTGTCTTCCCCTCGGTGAACCGCTGGCTGCAAAACAAGATTGCCGCCAACGCTGCTTCATCGCAATAAGTAAGAGTGAAATCATGGCATTACTGATCACCGACGAATGCATCAATTGCGACATTTGCGAGCCCGAGTGCCCGAATGACGCGATCTACATGGGCGCGGAAATCTACGAAATCGATCCCAACAAGTGCACCGAATGCGTGGGCCACTTTGACGAGCCGCAATGCCAGCAAGTGTGCCCCGTCAGCTGCATCCCCTTCAATCCCGCCTGGCGCGAAAGCCCGGAGCAATTGATGGCCAAGTACGAACGCCTGCAGGCGGAATTGCCCGCCAAGACTTAAGCTTTTCTCCCGCGCCACATCCAGGCCACTTCTGCGTGGCGCCAGCTTCTGCCAACTGTTCTACACTGTGTGCTGACTTATCCACAGCCCATGGTTTCCACGGAGGTAGAAGATGCAAATAAGCACATCCCGTTTGGGCCGCTCCCTCGCGGCCGCCTGCCTGAGCGCCTTCCTGGCACAGCCGGCGCTGGCCGTCGAGATCGGCGGCGTCAAGCTGGACGACACGGTGCAGCTGGCCAGCCGCGAATTAAAACTCAACGGCGCCGGCGTACGCTACAAGGTCATCTTCAAGGTCTACACGATTGCGCTGTACCTGCCTGAAAAGAAAACCCAGCTGGCCGACATCCTGGCCCTGCCCGGACCGCGCCGCCTGGAAATCGTCATGCTGCGCGACATCACTTCCGACGAGCTTGGGCAAGCCTTCATGCAGGGCTTGAAGCGCAGTTCCGAGCAGGCCGACCGCACACGCCTGCTGAGCCAGACGATGCAGTTCGGCGCCATGTTCGAAATGGTGCCCGGCCTGAAAAAGGGCGACATTCTCACCGTGGACTGGCTGCCGGAAGAGGGGACGTTGTGCAAGCTGAACGGCAAGCAGGTGGGCGACACGGTGCCGGACCTGGCCTTTTACAATGCGCTGCTGAAAATCTGGATCGGCGCCCATCCGGCCGACACGGTATTGCGCGCGCATTTGCTGGGTGACATGGCCTGAACGAAAACGCGGGCGTAAAAAAAGCCGGCTCGCGCCGGCTGGTCTTTCTGCAACAGCGAGCTTATGCGCGGGTCGACAGGGCGCGCAGTTCGGCGGCGTTGCTTGGCGACACACCATCCATCTTGCCCAAGGTGCGCTGCAAGGCTTGCGCTTCGCGCATCTGCTGGCGCGCCAGGCGCTCTTCGCGGCTCAGTTTGGGACGCACCACCAGCATCATGGCGCGGGCGATGCCCACCAGCAAAGGCTTGAACAGCAGGGCGAAGGCGCCCACGGCAACGATCACCAGCACGAGTTGCAGGGTGTTCAGCAGGGAAATCTCCAGCACGGGTGCGGATACTGCGTACAGGGCGGAGGCGAAGGTAGACATAGTGTTCCAGTGCATTATAGAATTTGCCAGTACTATAGTGCAGTGCAACATATAAATCTAATTCCATTTCTTGATACCAATTATATGAATCGTGAATGGAAAACTGTAATATTTTTTGACGAGTGAAAATATTCGTGCCCGGCGCGGTTTACACTCCTAAGTAATCAATTTTAAGTAATCAATTCAACTTTTATCTTGGGCTTTCCATGAGTTTTCTGACGCTGGATCTGAACTTGCTGCGTGTTTTCGACGCCGTCATGACGGAACAAAACCTGACGCGCGCAGCCGGCCACCTGGCGATGACGCAGCCGGCGGTATCGAACGCCATCAAACGCCTGCGCGAGAGCCTCGGTGACGAATTGCTGATCCGCACGGCGTATGGCGTGAAACCCACGCCCCGCGCCGAAGCCCTGTGGCCATCCGTGCGCTCGGCCCTGGCCAGCCTGGAAGCGGCCGTCACGCCGGAAACCTTCGACGTGTCGAAAACCCACGCCACCTTCCGCATGGCCATGGCCGATGCGACGGCCGCGTTCTGGCTGCCGTCATTGATGCGTTCGATCGAACGGGAAGCACCCGGCGTCAACGTGCGCATGATGCCGCTGACCACGCGCGAACCGCGCCCGATGCTGCTGCGCGGCGATATCGACCTGGCCGTCGGCTTTTTTCCCGGCGTGGCGGCGCAATTGTCGAGCGAAACAGGTTCGCCCATCCGCCACGAGCGCCTGTATTCCGGCAAGTATGTGTGCGTGATGCGGCGCGGCCATCCGCTGGCCGACAAGGAATTGACCCTGGATAACTACTGCGCGGCGAACCATTTACTGGTCAGCTTTTCCGGCCGCGCGCATGGCTTGATCGACGAAGCGCTGTCGCAGATCCACCGCGAGCGGCGCATTTTGCTGACGGTGAACCAGTTCTTCACGGCAGGCAGAGTGGTCGCCAATTCCGACCTGATCACGGTCTTGCCGCGCCATCTGATCGCCTCGACGGGCATGACGGAGTCCCTGCTGTACAAGGATTTGCCATTGACCTTGCCGGCCGTCCACCTGGACATGCTGTGGCACGAGCGCGACGCCCGCAGCCCCGCCCACAAATGGCTGCGCAATCATCTGGAAAGCATGAACACGCCCACTTTACGGACGGCGACGGCAGCCGGCGGCGGCGTGGCGCCGAAGCCGCATATTGAATAAACCGTAGCCTGCGCAAGAAAAAACGCCTGATGATTTCTCATCAGGCGTTTTGCTATGCGTGATTGCTGGAGCGATAACCGATTCGGAAACCGCCCCAGTGCTTGCCATCGACGTGGATCGGCACGGATAAATCGTGCATGACTTCGCCCGTGTCGCGTTTATAGGTTTGCAACAGGAAGGCCTTGGTGTTGCTGCCGCAGCGCTTGCCCGTGCGGTCGCTGAAGATGCGCTTGGTGCGATTGTTGACCATGTCGGTGGCGTAGTCGCCCGTCAGCGGCTGGGAAAACTTCTTGTTGTGCGTTGGAAAATAGCCATTGTTGTCGACGGCGCCCGCGTAGGCCAGGTGGGGTAATGCCGCCAGCACGCCTTCCTGCAGGTCGGGCAACACCTTGTCCGTAAAGGCGTCGAACTTCGTGTTGTGCTTGGGCGGATTGGTGTTCGGGATGGGGCGATAGTGGCGGTCGAACAGGGCTTCGCGCGTGATGCGCCCCGACGCGATCGCTTGCTCGAACAGTTTGCCCACCTCGCGCGCGGCGCGCTGGGCCGCCTCGCGGATCTCGTCGTGCGGCGTGACCACGCTCGATTCGCCGAGGGCCCCGGCGATCACTTCGGCCCGCTCGGCCAGGGCCATGGCTGACTGCGTGGCGCGCGGCAATTCGGCATTCGTCGACAGCATGCTGTCGCGAATTTGCAGGATGGCGTCGGCGATCACTTGCGTCGTGTCGACGTGCTCGCGCGAGGCGCGGGCGATCTGCCCGATCTCGTCTTCCGACTCGCCCGACGATTCTTCGATATGGCTGAGCGAGGCATGCACGCTTTCCACGTTGCGCGCCGCTTCCGTGACACCGGCCGCCAGCGAACTCATGCCACGCGCGGCTTTTTCCGCCTGTTCATTGATTTCGCGCACCATCACGCTGATTTCATCGGAGGCTTCCTTGGTGCGCTGCGCCAATTGCCGCACTTCCCCGGCCACCACGGCAAAACCGCGGCCGTGTTCGCCGGCGCGCGCCGCTTCGATGGCGGCGTTCAGCGCCAGCAAGTTGGTACGCGCGGAGATATCGGAAATGGCTTCCGTAAAGCCCGTGATGCGTTTGGATTTTTCCTGCAAGCTCAGCATGTTGCTGGAAGCGCCTTGCGCTTCTTCGCGGGCGCTATTGATGCGGCGCAAGCCCTGATCCACCTCGGCGCGCGCCGCCACGCTCTCCACGCGCACGCCGGCGGCCACCTTGGCGGCCCGTTCCGCATTGGCGGCGATCTTTTCCGTCATCGCGGCATTTTGTACGGAGCTGTCGGCGATGTCGCTGGCCGTGCGCACGTCGAGTTCCACCTTCTGTTTGACGGAATCGACAAAATACGAGGTTTCCGCCGCGCCGATCATGATGGCATCGATGGCGTTGCCCACCGTGTCGGCGAACTGGTGCAAGCCCGGTTCGCCACGCGGGCGGCCGGCAAACGCCAGCAGCGCGGCGCCGATGGCGGCGGCCACGCAGGCAATCAGATAGGGATGCTCGCCGCCCGACAACAGCAGCAAATAGGCCAGGCAACAGGCGACGGCCATGGCCAGGATCGTGAATACAAAGAAACGCACCAGCTGATGCTGCAACTGCTTCATTTGTCCCCCGCTGCGCGAACCCGTCACGTCCCGGGAGGGACGTGCTGTGGCCGTATGCGGGTGGGCACGATTGCCCACCTTGCACCCTGAATACAACGTCTGCGCGTCGTTTTCAGGCCGGCTACCGGATAGCAGAATTGTAGTTCTACCCTACAACATTTGTTCCGATAGCTCAATCAGAAAAACGGGGCCGCTACACCAGGGTCACTTAATTGGCAATTTGGTGGTGTTTTTGACCTCTTCCATGACGGCATAAGTGTGGGTTTCCCGCACACCTTTCTGCAACAAGGTCTTGCCCAGGAATTCGCGGTAGGCGGCCATATCCTTGACCCGCGCCTTGACCAGGTAATCGAAACCGCCGGCGACCATATGACATTCCAGTACCTCTGGAATGATTTGTACGCTATGCTTGAAGGCGTCGAACACTTCCGGTGTCGTGCGATCGAGCACCACTTCGATGAACACCAGCAGCGACACGTCGAGCAGCTGCGGGTTCAACTGGGCCGTATAGCCCATGATGTAACCGGATTCGTGCAGCTTGCGCACGCGCTCCAGGCAGGCCGCCGGCGACAAGTTGACGCGCGCGGCCAGCTCCACATTGCTGATGCGTCCATCGCTCTGCAATTCCATCAAGATTTTCTTACTGATCTTGTCCAGCATTACCATCACCCCCAAATTAATATTATTTGGTTAAATTGTCGCATCAAAAACTATCTATTGCTAGTCCCCTGTATTACCAGAATTAATCCATAAGAATCCCCTTTACAATCGAATCATCTTAACGTCCGACTTTCTGTATTTTTTTGCACCAAAAAAGAGCAAGAATTACGTCAGTTTTCGTCCCCTTTTCCTTGTAAAGAGCACTTATGCACCCTGCAGGCCCCTCGGCTTTTACCCCGATTCCTTTTGCTGCGTTCCAGGCAGAAATCCTGCCCGAAGCGACACCACAACGCGCCGCCATCACCGCCGCCTATAGGCGCGATGAGGTTTCCGCCGTGCAGTGGCTGTTGCAACAAGTGCGCCCCTGCAGTGCCGAAACGACGGCCGAAGGGCAAGCGCTGGCGCACCGTCTGGTCTCGAACGTGCGCCAAAAACGCACACGCGCCTCCGGCGTCGATGCACTGATGCACGAGTTCTCGCTGTCGTCGGAAGAAGGTGTTGCATTGATGTGTCTGGCTGAAGCGCTGTTGCGTATACCCGACAGTCAAACGGCTGATCGCCTGATCGCCGACAAAATCAGCAAGGGTGACTGGAAAAAACACCTGGGCGAATCGCCATCGCTGTTCGTCAACGCGGCCACCTGGGGCTTGCTGATCACGGGCAAACTGGTCAGTACCAGCAGCGAATCGGGCCTCGGTTCGGCCATGACCAAGCTCATCGCCAAAGGCGGCGAACCGCTGATACGCAAGGGCGTCGACCTGGCCATGCGCATGCTGGGCAACCAGTTTGTAACGGGCCAGACCATCGAGGAAGCGCTGAAGAACAGTCGCGAGAATGAAACGCGCGGCTACCGCTACTCGTACGACATGCTGGGCGAGGCGGCCCTGACGCAGCAGGACGCGGCCAATTACTATGCCTCGTACGAAACGGCGATCCACGCCATCGGCAAGGCGTCGAACGGCCGCGGCATCAAGAACGGCCCCGGCATTTCCGTGAAACTGTCGGCCCTGCACGCACGCTACAGCCGTGCCCAGCGCGCCCGTGTCATGGAAGAATTGCTGCCGAAAGTCAAAGCGCTGCTGTTGCTGGCCAAACAGTACAACATCGGCTTCAACATTGATGCGGAAGAAACGGACCGCCTGGAACTGTCGCTCGACCTGATGGAAGCACTGGCCTTTGATGCAGAGTTGGCCGGCTTCGACGGCATCGGCTACGTGGTGCAGGCATATCAAAAACGCTGCCCGTACGCCATCGATTACCTGATCGACCTGGCGCGCCGCAGCGGCCGCAAGTTCATGGTGCGCCTGGTAAAAGGCGCGTATTGGGATGCGGAAGTCAAACGCGCGCAAGTCGACGGCCAGGAAGGCTATCCCGTCTACACGCGCAAGGTTTACACGGACGTTTCTTACCTCGTGTGTGCGCAAAAGCTGCTGGCCGCCAGCAAGGATATCTACCCACAATTTGCCACGCACAACGCACAAACCCTGTCGACCATTTATACCTGGGCGAAACGCGACGGCATTACCGACTACGAATTCCAGTGTCTGCACGGCATGGGCGAGACCTTGTACGACCAGGTCGTCGGACGCGATAACCTCGACAAGCCGTGCCGTATCTACGCCCCTGTCGGTTCGCATGAAACCCTGCTGGCCTACCTGGTGCGCCGCCTGCTGGAAAACGGCGCCAACTCGTCATTCGTCAACCAGATCGTCGACGAAAGCGTGGCCATCGATAGCCTGATCCGCGATCCGCTCGAGCAGGCGCGCCTGCAGGGCGGCTTGCCGCACCCGTCGATTCCGCTGCCGCTGGACATGTTTGGCAACGAACGCAAGAACTCGGCCGGCCTGGATCTGTCGAATGAAGACACCTTGCGCACCCTGGCCACCGGCCTGGCGCAGCAGCAGACCTGGCAGGCCGCGCCGCTGATCGATGGCGCCGTCAGCCTGAATGGCCCCACGCACATGCTGCACAACCCGGCCCAGCACGACGATGTCGTGGGCAAGGTCATGGAAGCCGGTCCGGCCGACGTCGAAACGGCGCTGGCCAGCGCCAGCGCTTACGCCATGGATTGGCAAACGACGGAACCGTCGATCCGCGCGCAAGCGTTATTGCGCGCAGCCGACCTGTTCGAAGAGCACCATATCGAGCTGATGGCCCTGGCCGTGCGCGAAGCGGGCAAGTCCCTGCCGAACGCGATCGCGGAAATCCGCGAAGCCGTCGACTTCCTGCGCTACTACGCGGCGCAGGTGGAACACGCGCCGAACACCCTGGCGCTCGGTCCCGTCACCTGCATCAGTCCGTGGAACTTCCCGCTGGCCATCTTTACGGGCCAGCTGGCCGCCGCCCTGGCCGCCGGCAACGTGGTGCTGGCCAAGCCGGCCGAGCAAACGCCGCTGATCGCCCACCGCGCCGTGCAATTGCTGCATGCGGCGGGCGTGCCGCGCGGCGCGCTGCAATTCCTTCCCGGCAGCGGCGAGGTCGTTGGCGCCGGCCTGTGCAATGACACGCGCGTAAAAGGCGTGATTTTCACGGGCTCGACGGAAGTGGCGCAATTGATCAACCGCAACTTGTCCGCGCGCGCCGTGGCCGAAGGCATCGACATTCCCCTGATCGCCGAAACGGGTGGCCAGAATGCCCTCATCGTCGATTCGTCCGCCTTGCCGGAACAAGTGGTGCAAGACGTGATGTCGTCCGCTTTCGATAGCGCCGGACAGCGCTGCTCGGCCTTGCGCGTGCTGTTCCTGCAAACGGAAATCGCCGACAAAACCATCCACATGCTCAAGGGCGCCATGCAGGAATTGCGCGTTGGTAATCCTGACCGTCTGGCTACCGATATCGGTCCCGTCATCGATGCGGAAGCGCAAAGTAACTTGCTGGCGCACATCAACAAGATGAAAACCATGGCCATCGACCATTATTCGCTCGATTTGCCGACCGTCAAAGGCACGTTCGTCGCCCCGACCGTGCTGGAAATCAAGTCGCTGGCACAATTGACGCAGGAAGTCTTCGGCCCCGTGCTGCACGTGATCCGCTACAAGCGCTCCGAACTGCCGCAACTGGTGCAATCGATCAACGACAGCGGTTACGGTTTGACCCTGGGCATCCATACGCGCATCGATGAAACCATCGATTTCATCACCAAGCGCGCGCATGTGGGCAATATTTATGTAAACCGCAACATCGTCGGCGCCGTCGTCGGCGTGCAACCGTTCGGCGGCGAAGGCAAATCGGGCACGGGACCGAAAGCCGGTGGCCCCCTGTACCTGAAACGCCTGCAACGCAATGCGCCGGCCGGCGCGCAGCACCAGCGCCAGGCGCCGCCAGCGCTCGACGCGCTGACCGTGTGGGCAAAGATGCACGGCCACGACAAGGTCGAGCAACTGGCGCAGGAATACGCACGCACGACCTTGCTGGGCAGCACCACCGTCTTGCCAGGCCCGACCGGCGAGCGCAATACCCTGAGCTTTGCCGCGCGCGGCACGATACTCTGCGCTGCCGCCACGTCCGGCACCTTGATGAACCAGCTGGCGGCCGTGCTGGCCACCGGAAATCAGGCCCTGGTGCTGGCGCAAGCGCCGGATCTGATTCCCGGTGACTTGCCGGCGGCGCTGAAAGATCGCATCCAGGTCGTCAGCAGCCTGGAGTCGGTCAAGCATGATTTCCAGATCGCCATGATCGAGCCTAGCCTCGATGCGCAACTCAAACCGCTGTTGGCGGCACGGGAAGGGGCCCTGGTGGGCACCATCGCCACCACGCAGGAGGGTGTCATCCCCCTGTGGCGCCTCGTCGCTGAGCGGGCGCTGTGCGTGAATACGACGGCGGCCGGCGGTAACGCGAGTTTGATGATGCTGAGTGTCTAAATTTTAAGCAGGCAGTCAACGCAAAAGGGCAGAACCAGTGGTTCTGCCCTTTTTTTATGCACGCTGGATGAAAAATCAGCCAGCCAGGCGCTGGCACAATTGCTGAATCACCGTCAACGCATACGGCGAAGCGACGGTTTGCACGAAACGCATGAAGTCGATGGCCGCCTCTTCGTTGGCGTTGTCGGAAATGGTGCGCATGACCGTAAACGGCACGCCCAGTTCAAAACACACTTGCGCCACGGCGGCGCCTTCCATTTCGACGGCCAGCAGGTCGGGGATATCAGCTTTGAGCTGGTTCACATGCGCGGCGCTGCTGATGAACTGGTCGCCGCTGGCGATCAGGCCGCGGTGCACTTGCGCATGTTGCAGACCGAATTGCGCAATATCGGCCGCCTTGAGCACGCTGGACACATCGTCACGCAGGAAATCTTCCGCGGCGCCAGCCAGTTGCGTGCTCAGTTCCAGGTCCGTGGCAAAGCGCTGCAGTCCCGTCAACGGCACTTCAAAGCGGGGAAACAAAGGGCGAGCGTCCATATCGTGCTGCAGCAGCGCTTCGGCCACCACGATATCGCCCACTTTCACACGTTTATCCCCACTGCCGGCCACGCCGGTGAAGACGATGTGGGTAACTCCGTACTTTTCCACAAGGATAGAAGCTGTCATGGCAGCGGCAACCTTGCCCAGACGCGACAGGACGCACACAGCGTCGATATTCCACAGGGTTCCCAGGGTGTAGTCGCGCATGCCGTGCGAACGCCTCTGGGGGCCTTGCATGGCTTCTACCAGCCCCTGCTGTTCTTCGTGCAAGGCACTGATGATGCCTAAACGCATATTTTTGTGTGAATTCATGCTGTTTTTACAGGTTTTGGGGATTGCAAAACGGTTTACATGGTGAAAACAGCCGTTTCGGCGACTTTTCCACCGTTCGCGTTTGTCTCTGTGTTTTAAATAAAGATGTATACATAAAAATAGTAGTGATAGTAAACGGCCATTTTTTTGTGGATAAGTCGGTATACCATCGAAAAATCATCAACTTAGCGCACAAAAAAGTAGGCGCACAAGCATTGTATCTACGCAGGACTTGTTTGGGATAAAAATCGGCTTGTGGACAAAGATCGACTTTTCCCACATCTCATCCTGTGGATATGCAGGCACTTATCCACACCTGCACGCAAAAATCGCGGATTTTCTTGCTGTAGTGGCATGTTTGACGTGCTTCGTCAGCATGGATCCAAGTCTGGCAATCAACAGTAAGCGGCCACGAGCGTTGTTCTTTCACCGAGACTGGCATCGAGGTGATTCCTGGAAGACGGTTTGGTAGTGGGTCGTGAAGTCGCCGTTGGCTTTTTTTTTTGACGGTTTTGCATGCTTTCTGGAAATATCCCCGGACTTCCGCTTTTTTTGTCGGTTTACAATAGATCCATATATAAAAATAGTAGTAATAGTAAACGCGTTTTTTTCTGTGGATAAGTCGCTTTTTTTCAACAGGATCAATCGTTTACGCGCAAAATAAAGCGTGCATAATCGCTGTATCACGCGAGGAGCAAAATTGTATAAAATGCGGGCCTGCGCATAACTTCGTGCTTACTCACAAGTCATCCTGTGGATATCAAGTGACTTATCCACAATCGTTGTAAATTTTCCCTCTTTTCGACATCGAAGCGCTTGCTGGCACTGTGCCTGCTCAGGTCTGTTGACGTATCCATTTTGCAAAACGGTTTGGCAGTGCAGTGCGCGTGATATCGGCCGTGCCGGTTTTCGTCGCTCAGTTGTTGGCGCGATTTTTTTTGTCAGCCAAGGTAGCTCGTCGGCTTTTTTTTTGAAGACAGGCTTGCGAACCTTCCCGAAGACGCAGAGCAGGCAAAGCGTGCGTTGTCGGGTTTACCTTAACAAGATCGTATACAAGAATAGTAATAGTAGTTAACGGGCGCATCTTCTGTGGATAAGTGCCGATTTATCCTTGTAAACAATCGCTTGGCGTGCGGATAAGCGCTGAGTAAGCGTTGTATCTGCCTGGGACGGTTTCTGGACAAAAAAAAGCCGCTGAAAAAATTTTTCGTTTACACACATATCGTCCCTGTGGATATCCATACGGTTATCCACAGCTTGCAGCCCCTTGTTTTGTGCTCTTTTTACCTGGCCGTGACGCTTGTCCGTATCTGTGGCAACGATTAATGTCGCCCTGGCCCTGCACTGGTGGTAATCTCAAGGCGGCTCAGCAGCCATGCATGCATGAAGAAAGACAGACTCTGGTAGCGGAACGCGGCGGGGAGACACGCCGCGCGACAGCTTGATGGCATACCGAAAGGAGCTTCATTGGAATCGGCAGGCGAATACGACTACATCATCGTGGGCGGCGGCACGGCAGGTTGCGTGCTGGCCAACCGGCTAACGCGCGACAAGGATGCCAACGTTTTACTCGTGGAAGCGGGCGGCAAGGACGATTACGTGTGGATCCACATCCCCGTCGGCTATCTGCATTGCATCGGCAATCCCCGCACGGACTGGCTGTATTCCACCCAGGCGGACGCGGGACTGGGCGGGCGCAGCCTGATCTATCCACGCGGAAAAGTCCTGGGCGGCAGCTCTTCCATCAACGGCATGATCTATATGCGGGGCCAGGCCGGCGATTACGACCACTGGGCCGACTTGACGGACGACGCTTCCTGGCGCTGGGACAAGGTCTTGCCGCTCTTTAAGCAAAGCGAGGATTACTACGGCGGCGCCTCGGAAAACCATGGCGTCGGTGGTGAGTGGCGCGTGGAAAAACAGCGGCTGTCGTGGGATATTTTGAACGCGTTCCGCGATGCGGCGCAGCAGGTCGGCATTCCGAAAACCAGCGATTTCAATGGTGGCGACAACAGCGGCAGCGCGTATTTCGACGTCAACCAGCGCCGCGGCATCCGCTGGAATACCTCGAAAGCGTTTCTGAAACCGGCATCGCGCCGCCCGAATCTGACCATCATGACGGGCTGCCACGTGGAACGCCTGTTGCTCGAGACCACGGACTCGTGTCCCCGTTGCACGGGCATCGTGTTTACGGGCGGCGGCACGCAATGGCAGGCGACGGCCAAACGGGAAACCCTGCTGACGGCGGGCGCCATCGGTTCGCCGCAATTGCTGCAACTGTCCGGTATCGGCCCGGCCGCCTTGCTGCAGCAGCATGGGATTGTTCCCGTGGTCGATGCCGCCGGCGTGGGCGGCAATTTGCAGGACCATCTGCAGCTGCGCATGGTATACAAGGTGCAGGGCGTGAAAACCCTGAACATCATGGCGGGCAATATGCTGGGCAAGATGCAGATCGGCCTGCAGTATGCGCTGTTCCAGAGCGGGCCCATGTCGATGGCGCCGTCGCAGCTGGGGGCGTTCGCCAAGTCCGATCCGCTGCAAGCCACGCCGAACCTGCAATATCACGTGCAACCGCTGTCGCTCGACAAATTTGGTGAACCCTTGCACGCGTTTCCCGCGTTTACGGCCAGCGTCTGCAATCTGCGTCCCACTTCGCGCGGCCACGTCCACATCGCGTCTGCCGACAGCTACGCGGCGCCGAAGATCGTGCCCAATTATCTGAGTACCGAGCAGGATCGCAAGGTCGCGGCCGACGCCTTGCGGCTGACGCGGGCCATCGCCGCCGCGCCGGCCCTGAAACAATTCTCTCCGGAAGAATACAAGCCCGGCGTGCAATTCCAGAGCCAGGAAGAGCTGGCGCAGGCGGCCAGCCAGATCGGCACCACCATCTTTCACCCGGTGGGTACTTGCCGCATGGGCCAGGCCAGCGATCCGTCGAGCGTGGTCGACAGCCAGTTGCGCGTGATCGGCGTGGCGGGTTTGCGCGTCGTCGATGCCTCGATCATGCCGTACATTACTTCTGGTAATACGAACTCGCCCACCGTGATGATCGCGGAAAAAGCGGCGCAAATGATACATGCGGCGTGGAAATAGCCGGGCAAGCGTGCGAGTTTGCGCCATTCGGGCTGGTGAAAAATCCCCGTAGTTATACTGTATTGTGCGTTAAATTTAAGTTGTGTATTATAAAAATGACTAAGTAGTACAAAAAGTACAACTAGGAGACACGATGTCAAACGTAATCTTGGAAACAAGAAATTTGACCAAGGAATTCAAGGGTTTCACCGCTGTGAGCGAGGTGAACCTGAAGGTAGAGCGCGGCCATATCCACGCCTTGATCGGTCCTAACGGCGCCGGCAAGACCACGTGTTTTAACTTGCTCACCAAATTCCTGGTCCCCACTTCCGGACAGATCCTGTTCAATGGGAAAGATATCACGGCCGCCAAACCGGCCCAGATCGCGCGCATGGGCGTGATCCGTTCCTTCCAGATTTCCGCCGTCTTCCCGCATTTGTCCGTGCTGCAAAATGTGCGCATCGGCTTGCAGCGCCAGCTCGGTACCTCGTTCCACTTTTGGCAAAGCGAACGGGCATTGAACCAGCTCAACGACCGCGCCATGGCCTTGCTGGCCGAGGTCGACCTGACGGAGTTTGCCGACACCATCACGGTCGACATGCCCTACGGGCGCAAGCGGGCGCTGGAAATTGCCACCACCCTGGCGATGGAACCGGAAATGATGCTGCTCGACGAACCGACGCAGGGCATGGGCCACGAAGACGTGCACCGCGTGACGGAGCTGATTAAAAAAGTGTCGGCTGGCCGCACGATTTTGATGGTGGAACACAATATGAGCGTGGTTTCCGGCATCTGCGACAAGATTTCTGTCCTGCAGCGCGGCGCCATGCTGGCCGAAGGCAGTTACGCGGAAGTGTCGCGCAATCCGCAAGTGATGGAAGCGTACATGGGCACCACCCACGCCGAACTGGAAGGGGCACATTGATGACCGTTAGCAACAAGGCACCCGCACTGGAAATCGCACAGCTGCACACCTGGTATGGCGAGTCGCACATCCTGCACGACGTGAACCTGAAAGTGGAGCAGGGCGAAGTGGTGACTTTGCTGGGCCGCAACGGCGCCGGCCGCACCACTACCTTGCGCGCCATCATGGGCTTGACGGGCGCACGCACGGGCTCCATCAAAGTCAACGGCGTCGAAGCGATAGGTTTGGCTACGCACAAAATCGCCCACCTGGGCATCGGGTATTGTCCCGAAGAGCGCGGCATTTTCTCGTCGCTGTCGACCGAGGAAAACCTGCTGCTGCCGCCGACCCTGGCCAGCGGCGAGAAGGGCATGTCGGTGGAGGAAATCTACGCCATGTTCCCGAACTTGCAGGAACGCCGCCACAGCCAGGGCACGCGCCTGTCGGGCGGGGAACAGCAGATGCTGGCCGTGGCGCGCATCCTGCGCACGGGCGCGCGTTTGCTGCTGCTCGATGAAATTTCCGAAGGCCTGGCGCCCGTCATCGTGCAAGGGCTGGCGCGCATGATCACCACCCTGAAAGCGAAGGGTTACACCATCGTCATGGTGGAACAGAATTTCCGGTTTGCCGCGCCGCTGGCGGACCGGTTTTATGTGATGGAGCACGGTCAGATCGTCGAGACTTTTGCTGCATCCGAACTGGAGGCCAAGATGCCGGTACTGACCGAGCTGCTTGGCGTGTAGTCCCCATGTAGTCTGTTGTACTCGTCATCGTCCAGCAATCGACTGAATAGCAAACAATAATCCCAACGGAGACACTATGAAACGTAACGCTATCGCCATTGCCACCGCCACCCTGTGCGCATTGGGCTTGTCCGCCGCCGCGCATGCCCAGGTATCGGGCGACACCATCAAGATCGGCTTTATTTCCGACATGTCGGGCGTGTATTCCGACGTCGACGGCCTCGGCGGCGCGGAAGCCATCAAGATGGCGATCGCCGATGCTGGCGTCGTGCTGGCCGGCAAGAAGGTGGAATTCATTTCCGCCGACCATCAAAACAAGGCTGACATCGCCGCCTCGAAAGCGCGCGAATGGTTCGACCAGCAGGGCGTCGACATGCTGATCGGCGGCACCAATTCCGGCGCCAGCCTGGCCATGGCCAAGGTCGCGGCGGAAAAGAAAAAAATCTTCATCGCCATCGGCGCCGGCTCCTCGCGCCTGACGAATGAAGAGTGCACGCCGTACACCGTGCATTACGCCTATGACACGGTGGCGCTGGCGCGCGGCACGGGCGGCACCATCGTCAAGCAGGGCGGCAAGAACTGGTATTTCATGACGGCAGATTATGCGTTCGGCCACTCGCTGGAAAAAGACACGGCCGAGGTCGTCAAGGCGGCCGGCGGCAAGGTGCTGGGCAGCGTCAAGCATCCGCTGGGCGCCTCGGACTTCTCGTCCTTCCTGCTGCAGGCGCAATCGTCCAAGCCGCAAATCCTCGGCCTGGCCAATGCCGGCGGCGACGCCATCAACAGCATCAAGGCGGCCAACGAGTTCGGTCTGACGAAATCGATGAAACTGGCCGGCTTGCTGATTTTCATCAATGACATCCATTCGCTGGGCCTGAACCTGACGCAGGGCATGTACCTGACGGACGGCTGGTACTGGGACTTGAATCCTGACACGCGCGCCTGGTCGAAACGCTATTTCGCCAAGATGAAGAAAGAGCCGTCGATGCTGCAGGCGGCCGACTATTCGGCCGCGGCGAATTACCTGAAAGCCGTCAAGGCGATCGGCACGGATGACACCGAGAAGGTCATGGCCTACCTGAAAAAGACCAAGATCAACGACATGTTCACCCAGAATGGCGAAGTGCGTCCCGATGGCCGCATGGTGCACGATATGTATTTGATGGAAGTGAAGAAACCGTCCGAGTCGAAATATCCATGGGATTACTACAAGGTGGTCGCCACCGTGCCCGGCGCACAGGCGTATGTGACCAAGGCTGAATCGAAGTGTTCGCTGTGGAAGTAATGCTGTAGCAACCTCCACGGAGTGCCCGCCGCTGCGCGTGCGCTCCGTCCTGCACTTCGCCCGCAGGGTACGCCTTGCGCCGCCGCACCCGTTTGCGGCGGCGCGTTTCCCTTGATACCACACCGCTGTCCGGCGGTGCTTTTTATACTGTGATGCCATGGAAATTTTCGGCGTTCCAATACAAGCGATGATGAGCCAGCTGCTGCTGGGTCTCGTCAACGGCTCGTTCTATGCCATGTTGTCCCTCGGTCTGGCCGTCATCTTCGGCTTGCTTAACGTTATTAATTTCTCGCACGGCGCCATGTACATGATGGGCGCCTTCCTGGCCTGGATGGGCCTCAGCTATTTCGACATCAGTTACTGGGCCATGCTGGTCATCGCCCCGATCCTCGTCGGCCTGGTCGGTATCCTGATCGAAAAAACCATGCTGCGCTGGCTGTATAAACTCGACCACCTGTATGGCTTGCTGCTGACCTTCGGCATCACCCTGATCATGGAAGGCGTGTTCCGCTCCTTCTACGGCGTCTCTGGCCAGCCGTATGCCGTGCCCGAAGCGCTGGCCGGCGCGACGGATCTCGGTTTCATGATCCTGCCGAACTACCGCGCCTGGGTGGTGATCGCTTCGCTCACCGTGTGCCTGGCGACCTGGTTCGTCATCGAAAAAACCAAGCTCGGCGCCTACCTGCGGGCCGGCACGGAAAACCCGAAACTGGTGGAAGCGTTCGGCATCAACGTGCCGCTGATGGTCACCCTGACGTTCGGCTTCGGCGTGGCCCTGGCCGGTTTCGCCGGCGTGCTGGCGGCGCCCATCATCCAGGTCTCGCCGCTGATGGGCTCGAACCTGATCATCGTCGTGTTCGCCGTGGTGGTGATCGGCGGCATGGGTTCCATCATGGGTTCCATCCTGACGGGCCTGGGCCTGGGCGTGATCGAGGGCCTGACCCGCGTGTTCTACCCGGAAGGCTCGGCCACCGTGGTGTTCGTGGTGATGGTCATCGTGCTGCTGCTGCGTCCCGCCGGCCTGTTCGGCAAAGAAAAGTAATCCTCATCAGTCATGTATTGGAGCTACCACGATGAATAAGAATGTAGGCTACGCCATTGCCCTGCTGCTGGCGTTGGCGGCCCCGTTTTACGGCTATCCCGTCTTCCTGATGAAGTTGCTGTGCTTTGCCCTGTTTGCCTGCGCTTTCAACTTGCTGATCGGCTATACGGGCTTGCTCTCGTTTGGCCATGCGGCGTTTTTTGGCGGCGCCGGCTATGTCACCGGCTACGCGCTGCGCACCTGGGGCTGGCCAACGGAACTGGGTTTGCTGGCTGGTGTCGCTACGGGCGCCTTGCTGGGCCTGGTGATCGGCGGCCTGGCGATCCGCCGCCAGGGCATCTACTTTACGATGATCACCCTGGCGCTGGCGCAGATGGTGTACTTCCTCGCCTTGCGCCTGCCGTTCACGGGCGGCGAGGATGGCTTGCAGGGTGTTCCACGTGGAACCTTGCTCGGTACGATAGACCTGGGCAATGACACGGTGTTGTACTACGTCGTGCTGGCCATCTTCGTTGCCGGCTTCGCCCTGATCGTGCGCACCATCCACTCGCCGTTCGGCCAGGTGCTCAAGGCGATCAAGGAAAACGAGCCGCGCGCCATCTCGCTCGGCTACGACGTCAACAAGTACAAGCTGATGGCCATCGTGCTGTCCGCCTCCTTGGCCGCGCTGGCCGGCGCCACCAAGACCCTGGTGCTGGGCTTTGAGACGCTGACCGACGTGTACTGGGGCATGTCGGGCCTGGTCGTGCTGATGACCCTGGTGGGCGGCATGGGCACTTTGTCCGGTCCCATCCTTGGCGCCGTCTTGATCATCGCGCTGGAAAACAAGCTGGGCGATGTCGGTACCTATCTGGCCACGCACACGGGCATCGAGTGGTTCGGCACCCTGGGCGAATCGGTGGGCATGGTGACCGGCGTGATCTTCGTCATCTGCGTGCTGATGTTCCGGCGCGGCATCGTCGGCGAAGCCATCGCGCGCTTCGGCGGCAGGCCAGCCAAAGCCGCGGTCTGACTTTCAAGCAACGCCGGACGAATCGTCCGGCGTTTTTCATTGTGCGTCCACTGTTACCTTAACGGAGAGAACCACCATGCAAACGACGATCACGCGCGCAGGCACTGGCGCAAGCCTGTGCACCCTGCTGGCATTGGCCGCCTGCGGCAGCAACCATGCGCCGGAAGAATTGAACCAGATGCCCGGCTACCTGGGCACCATCACGCGGGCCGACTACGACGGCAAGACGAACGACTTACTCACGGCCGGCCTGGGCAAGACGGGGCTGGCGGGAGCAACTCCCGCGTATGCGAACGTGGAACAGCCGACGCCGCTCGAACTGCGCCGCAATGCCATCTACGCCAATTACCGCGCCGTGCTCGACATTGCCGCCAACAGCGGCTACGGTACTTTGTACGGACCGAACGTGGATGCGTCCGGGAACGTGGGCACGGGCGAGGGCTTGGTCGCGGGCAGCGAATACATCGCCTATGCCGACGATGGCTCGGGCAAGAAGAACGTCACCTTGATGGTGCAGGTGCCGGCCAGCTTCGACCCCGACCATGCGTGCATCGTCACGGGCACGTCGAGCGGCTCGCGTGGCATTTACGGCGCCATCGGCAGCTCGGGCGAGTGGGGCCTGAAAAAAGGCTGCGCCGTGGCGTATGCGGACAAGGGTTCCGGCACGGGCTTGTACGTGTTCGAGGACGACAGCGTCAACCTGCAGAACGGCCTGCGCGTGGGCAGGGTGGCCGCCGGCAAGAACGCGCTCTTCGCGCCGGACTTGAGCGATGCCGAGCGGCTGGCCTGGGTGGGCAGCAATCCGAACCGCATCGCCTTCAAGCATGCGCACTCGCAGCAAAATCCCGAGAAGGATTGGGGCAAGGTCACCTTGCAGGCCGTCGAGATGGCGTATTACGTGTTGAACGAGCGCTACGGCGTGCTGGCCCGCGACGGTAGTTCGCGCGTCGTGCGGCTGACGCCAAAGAACACCATCACGATTGCCTCGAGCATTTCCAACGGCGCCGGCTCGGCCTTGCTGGCGGCGGAACAGGATAGCAAGGGCTTGATCGGCGGCGTGGCGGTCAGCGAGCCACAAATCCAGCCGGCGGCGTCGAGCGCCTACACTGTGCGCCAGGGCGGGGCGGCGGTCGCCAATCCCGGCCGTGCGCTGTTCGACTACGCCACCTATGCGGCCCTGTATCAGCCGTGCATCGCCTCCGTGGCCGGCAATGCGGGACGCTGCACGGCGCTCGTGGCCAAGGGGCTATTGAACGGCGCCGACCTGGCGGCGCAGCAGGCGGACGCCAGGCAGCGCTTGCGCGCGTATGGCTGGCTGGTCGATTCCGATCCGCTGCAGGCAGCGCACGCGGGCACCAACATCCTCGTGGCCGTCACGTATGCATATGCGTATGGAAAATTCTCCGTGACCGATAAAGTGTGCGGTTTCACGTTTGCGCAGACGGATGGCGGCGGCAATCCGATCGCGTTCACGTCGGCGCAAAAGGCGGCCAGCTTTGCCGCGCAAAACGGTATTCTTGGCAATGTCGTGTACGAGAACAGCGTGGGCGGCGCCAGGGTGTACACGGCCGGCGTGTCGCCGTCAAACAGCCTGGCGGACCAGTCGCTCGACGGCTTCCTGTGCCTGCGCAGCCTGGCGACGGGGCGCGACACCGTCAGCGGCGCCAACTTGCAGGGGACATTGGCTGCGCAAAGCGTGCGCGTGCGGGCAGGCATGGCCGAGGTCGCGGCCAGCGGAAAATTGAACGGCAAGCCGGCCATCATCGTGCACGGCCGCAGCGACACCCTGATTCCCCTCAATCACGCTTCGCGCGCTTATCTGGGCCTGAACGCTGCCGTGGAGGGGAGCAATAGCAAGCTGCGCTATATCGAGGTAACGAACGCCAACCACTTCGATTCCTTCAGCAGCGCCTTGCCGACCCTGATCGTGCCGCTGCACGTGTACCTGAACCGGGCGTTAGATGCCATGTATGCGCACTTGAATGCCAAGCAAGCCTTGCCGCCATCGCAGGTAGTGCGCACGGTGACGCGTGCCGATGCATCGACCCTGATCACGAATGTCAACGTGCCGGTGATTGCGGCAACGCCGGCACCTGGCAATGTCATCGGCGTGACGGGGACTGTCGTCGATATTCCCAACTAGGCTGTCTCGCCTGTGGACGCTGCGGCCACGTTTCACGTGGCCGTTTTTATGCCCAGGCCGTATCCGGGATATCGCCCAGTCCCTGGAAGACGGGCTTGGAAAACCAGTAGCCCTGCATCAGCGAAGTGCCGCAGCCGGAAAGAAAATCGCGCTCGGCGCGCGTCTCGATGCCTTCGGCCAGCACACGGATACCGAGTTCACGGCACAGGCTGGCGATGGCCCGCACGATGGCCTGGCGCGGTGCGTGCGTATCGATGTCGCGCACCAGGTCCATGTCTATCTTGATGATGTCGGGCTGGTATTCGGCCAGCAGATTCAAACCCGCATAGCCGGCGCCGAAATCATCGATGGCCGTTTGGAAACCGAAGCGCCTGTAGGCGCGGAAGATCTCGACCAGATGGGGACGGTCTTGTACCCGTTCGCCTTCCGTCACTTCAAAGATGATTTTATCGGTAGGGAAGTGATGCAGCCTGGCCGCTTCCAGGGTGCTGCGGATGCACACTTCAGGACGGTAGACGGCGTTGGGCAGGAAGTTGATCGACAGATATCCCTGCATGCCCAGCCTGGCGGCGCCGGCCACGGCCTTGACGCGGCAAGCCTGGTCGAAGCGGTAGCGGTTGGCGTCGTTCACTTGCGCCAGCACGCTGGCGGCGCTTTCGCCGTTGGGGCCGCGCACCAGCGCCTCGTGCGCATAGATGCTGCGCGTGGCGAGGTCGACGATGGGCTGATACGCATACTCGAAGGCAAACGGCAGCGGTGTGCCGTCATGGCAGCCGGCACAGGCACCGTGCGGAAAGCTGGTGCTGTCAGGATGAATGGGGATGTCGGGAGGCGTCATGGCGGCAGTGTAGCAGGGTGGAGGAACTGGCTCCGTTTGCTGGCTCACAGTGCGGCCGCATAGATGGCGCGCGCGTCGCTGCGCGTGACGGGACGGGGATTGTTGCCGAGCAAACGCGTCTGCAGCATGGCTTCATCGGCCAGCCGGTCCAGGTCGCTGGCCGCGATGCCGACCTCGCGCAGGGTGCGCGCGATGCCGGTGGCCAGGGCGATCTCCTGCATCGTATCGATCAAGGCCACGGCGCGCGCCTCCTCGCTGCCCGCGATGCCGGGCTGCAGGATGGTGGCCAGCTGCGCATACAGGGGTGCCGCATGGGACAAATTGAAATGCAGCACGTGCGGCAGTACCAGCGCGTTCGACAAGCCATGTGGCACGTGGAACAGTCCACCGATGGGATAGGCGAGCGCGTGCACGGCAGCCACGGGCGCATTGGCAAACGCCTGGCCGGCCAGCATGGCACCGAGCAGCATGGCCTGGCGCGCCGGCAAGTTGCTGCCATCGCGGCAGGCGGTGACCAGGTTGCTCGACAGCAGCGACAGCGCCTGGGTGGCCAGCATGTCGGACAAAGGGTTTTTCAGCAGGCGGCTGGTGTACGCTTCGATCGCATGCACCATGGCGTCGATGCCGGTGGCGGCCGTCACGGCGGGCGGCAAGCCCAGGGTCAGGCTGGCGTCGAGGATGGCCAGGTCCGCATATAGTTGCGGCGCGACCACGCCCATCTTGCTGGTGGCGCCCGTGGTGACGATGGCGATGTGCGTCACTTCCGAGCCCGTGCCAGCCGTGGTCGGCAATTGCACCAGGGGCAGGCGCTGGCCGTGGACATTGCCGATGCCATACAGTTGCGCCAGTTCCTGGTGGCCCGGCGCCAGCACGGCGATCAGCTTGGCCACATCCAGCGAGCTGCCGCCACCGAGGCCGATAATCAGTTCCACGTGAAACATCTGCGCCTGGGCCACGCCGGCCAGCACGATGGCTTCGGGCGGATCGGCTTGCACGTCGGAAAACACGTGGACTTCGATGCCGGCGGCTTGCAAGCTGCGCAGGGAGGCATCCGCCAGGCCCGTGCGCAAAAAGCCTGCGTCCGTGACGAGCAGGGCGCGGCGCACGGTGGGGAAGTGATGGGCGATGTGTACGCCCAGCTGGGCGGCGGCGCCCGCTTCGACGATCAGGTGCGGCACGGTGCGGAACTGGAAGGCGGACATGCAGGCTCCTGACGATAAGGACAGAAGCCAAGCTTACTCCGCTTTCCCGCCCCGCGCCTGTTTCACGTGAAACCAGAAGCGGGGGTTATTCCCACTCCAGCGCGCCTTTCTTCCACTCATAGATTAGTCCGATGGTCAGCACGGCGAGAAAGCCCACGACGGCCCAGAAACCGGCGAGGCCCAGTTCGTTGACATTGGCCGCCCACGGCATCAGGAAGATCACCTCGATATCGAACAGGATGAAGAGGATGGCGACCAGGTAGAAACGGATGTCGAACTTCATGCGCGCGTCGCCGAATGCCTCGAAGCCGCATTCGTACGGCGACAGTTTTTGCGCATCGGGTTTGTGCGGACCGAGCGTGCGCCCCAGCAGCATGGGCACGATGCCGACGAGGATGCCGATCAGAATGAACAGCAGGACGGGAAAATAGTTTTCGAGGAGCATGGGATTCCTCTCAGTGACTGGACGACAGTTTCATCAGCACGATGCCGCACACGATGAGGACGGCGGCGCACACGCGCATGGTGTTGACTTGCTCGCCCAGAAAGACGATGCCGACGATAAAGGCGCCGACGGCACCGATGCCCGTCCAGATCGTATAGGCCGTGCCCAGGGGCAGGGTGCGCATGGCCAGCGACAGCAAGCCGAAGCTGGCGATCATCATGACGATGGTAATGACGGAGGGAGTGAGTCTGGTGAAACCCTCGGAGAGTTTCATCGAGTATGCCCACACGACTTCAAACATGCCGGCAATCAGTAAGAGTATCCAGGCCATGGCGGCTCCTTATACAGAGCGGGCCGTCCCGGTGTGTTCCCATGATGGGGGAGGCCGTCCTCCTGGATGATCGTCCCGTTGGCCACTGGCGTGACCACGAATGCAGACGATGCGGCAATTGTAGCAAACATTGTCCAGTGCCGCACCTCCATCCTGGATGCGATTCGTGTTCCACGTGAAACAGAAAACACCGTTGACTTGCCACTGCTGAGTAAAAATTAAGCAAAAATTGGCCGTTGCAAGGTTGCGCTTGCAAAAAGACTCTATAATCGGAGCTCTCTTCCCGCATTTTTACTTGCACTGTTACCTATTTATCATGTTATTTCCTACAGAATTCGACGTCATCGTTGTCGGTGGTGGTCACGCCGGTACCGAGGCGGCCCTCGCTTCCGCCCGCATGGGGCAGAAGACGCTATTGCTCACGCATAATATTGAGACACTGGGCCAGATGTCGTGCAACCCTTCCATCGGTGGCATCGGCAAGGGCCACCTGGTTAAGGAAGTCGATGCCATGGGCGGCGCGATGGCGATTGCCACCGACGAGTCCGGCATCCAGTTCCGCATCCTGAACTCTTCGAAAGGCCCGGCAGTTCGCGCCACGCGCGCCCAGGCCGACCGTCTTTTGTACAAGGCCGCCATCCGCACGCGCCTGGAAAACCAGCCTAACCTGTGGCTGTTCCAGCAAGCCGTCGATGACCTGATCGTCGAAGGTGACCGCGTCGTTGGTGCCGTCACGCAGATCGGCCTGAAGTTTCTCGCGCGCGCCGTGGTGCTGACGGCCGGTACTTTCCTCGACGGCAAGATCCACGTGGGCTTGAACAATTACTCGGCCGGGCGCGCCGGCGACCCACCCTCCATTTCGCTGTCGGCCCGTTTGAAAGAGCTGAAGCTGCCGCAGGGTCGCTTGAAAACGGGCACGCCGCCGCGCATCGATGGCCGCACGATCGACTTTTCCGTGATGCAAGAGCAGCCGGGCGACCTCGATCCCGTGCCCGTGTTTTCCGTGATGGGCAACACGTCCATGCACCCGCGCCAGGTACCGTGCTGGGTCACGCACACGAATAGCCAGACGCATGACATCATCCGTGCCGGCCTCGATCGCAGCCCCATGTACACGGGCGTCATCGAAGGCGTCGGCCCCCGTTATTGCCCCTCGATCGAAGACAAGATCCACCGTTTCTCGGGCAAGGAATCGCACCAGATCTTCCTCGAGCCGGAAGGCTTGACGACGCACGAGTTCTATCCGAACGGCATCTCCACGAGCCTGCCGTTCGACGTGCAGATCGCCCTGGTGCAGTCGATGAAGGGCATGGAAAACGCCCACATCCTGCGTCCCGGCTACGCCATCGAATACGATTATTTCGACCCGCGCGGCTTGAAGGCGTCGCTGGAAACGAAGGCCGTCGCCGGCCTGTTCTTCGCTGGCCAGATCAACGGCACCACCGGCTACGAGGAAGCGGCCGCGCAAGGCATGCTGGCGGGCCTGAATGCGGCCTTGCTGACGCAGGACAAGGAAGCCTGGGTACCGGGCCGCTCCGAGGCTTATCTGGGCGTGCTGGTCGACGATCTGATCACCCAGGGCGTGCAGGAACCGTACCGCATGTTCACCAGCCGCGCCGAGTACCGTTTGAGCCTGCGCGAAGACAATGCCGACATGCGTTTGACGGAAATCGGCCGCGCTTTGGGCTGCGTCGGCGACGCCCAGTGGCAAGCCTTCGAGACCAAGCGCGAAGCGGTGGCGCGCGAACTCGAGCGCTTGCGTTCCACGTGGGTCAATCCGCGCATCCTGGCGGCTGCGGAATCGGAACGCATCGTCGGCCAGGCCATCGAGCGCGAGTATTCGCTGGCGGACTTGCTGCGCCGCCCGAACGTCGCCTACGACACCCTGATGAGCATGACGGGCATGGAAGGCCAGGCCCTGGCCGGCCCCGGCGTGGAGGACCCTGCCGTGCGCGAACAGGTGGAAATCCAGCTCAAATATGCGGGTTACATCGAGCGCCAGAGCAAGGAAATCGAGCGCCACGAACACTATGAAAACCTGGCTTTGCCGGAAGGTTTCAATTACCTGGATATCGGCGCGCTGTCGGTCGAAGTGCGGCAAAAACTCGACAAGCAGCGCCCTGAAACCCTGGGCCAGGCCTCGCGCATTTCCGGCGTGACGCCGGCGGCCATTTCGCTGCTGCTGGTGCACCTGAAAAAGCGCGGTTTTGGTGCAGGTCAGGCCGAAATACAGACCACCACTTTAAAGGACGAGGTTGTTGAATGAAGCAGTTTGACCGGGCCGCATTGGCCCCTATTTTGAATGAAGGCATTGCCGCGCTGGGGCTCGACCTGAGCGCGGATCAGACGGAAAAACTGCTCGATTACCTGGCCTTGCTGGCCAAATGGAACAGCGTGTACAACCTGACGTCGGTGCGCGATCCCCTGCAGATGCTGACCCTGCACGTGCTCGATTCGCTGGCCGCCGTGCCGGCGTTCGCGGACGCCAAGAATGTGCTCGACGTGGGCGCCGGCGGCGGCTTGCCGGGCATGGTTCTGGCCATCGCGCGGCCTGATATTAAAGTGTCGATGATCGACACGGTGCATAAAAAGACGGCATTTTTGACGCAAGTGAAGGCGGAACTGGGCTTGAGCAACGTCACCGTGTACACGAAACGGGTGGAACAGCTGGAAGTGCAGCAGAAATTCGACGTGATCACCTCGCGCGCCTTTGCCGACCTATCCGACTTCGTCAACTGGTCGAATCACGTGCTGGCCGAGGGTGGGCAATTCATCGCCTTGAAAGGGGTGGCACCGCCAGACGAGAGAGAGCGACTGCCGGCGGACTGGCAAGTGACGCAATTACGAGCGATTCAGGTGCCAGGGCTAAATGCAGAGCGTCATCTGGTATTTATAGCAAGAATTTAAAAGCCGGAAAATAAATGATATAAACAATTTATACGGTATAAATTATATAAACCATATAAACGATTTATATCGTATAAATGAAATAAACAGTATAAATCGTTTCGGCCAGATGCCGGGGCGCATGATGAAGTTTGCATCTCTTTACAACTAGAAGATACATGGCCAAAATTTTTTGTGTAGCAAATCAAAAGGGTGGTGTTGGTAAAACCACAACAAGCGTCAACCTCTCCGCCGGTCTGGCCAAATTGAACCAGCGCGTGCTGCTGGTCGACCTCGACCCGCAGGGCAATGCGACCATGGGCGCCGGCATCAACAAGGCCGGCCTGAAGGCGTCGACCTATGAAGTCATGCTGGGCGAGTCCGATGTCAAAACGGCACGCCAGCGTTCGGAAGCGGGGCGCTTCGATGTCTTGCCGTCGAACCGCGAGCTGGCCGGCGCCGAAGTGGAGATGGTCGAACTCGACAACCGCGAACGCCGCCTGAAGGATGCGCTGGCCGAAGTGGACGGCGAATACGATTTCATCCTGGTAGATTGCCCACCGGCATTATCGATGCTGACCCTGAACGGCCTGTGCGCCGCGCATGGCGTGATCATCCCGATGCAGTGCGAGTACTACGCATTGGAAGGCTTGTCCGATCTGGTCAATACCATCAAGAAGGTGCATGCCAACCTGAACCCGGATCTGAAGATCATCGGACTCTTGCGCGTGATGTTCGATCCACGCATGACATTATCACAACAAGTGTCGGCCCAGCTGGAACAGCACTTCGGCGACAAGGTATTCAATACCATCATCCCGCGCAACGTGCGTCTGGCCGAAGCGCCATCGTACGGCCTGCCCGGCGTGACCTTCGACCCCAGCTCGAAAGGTGCCCAGGCGTATATCGCCTTCGGCGCCGAGATGGTCGAACGCATCAAACATATGTAAACAAGGGGCGAGCGTCTGCACATCAAGATGTAAGCGCTTACTCGGAAAACACGATTAGGACAGCATGGCTACGAAAAAATTAAAAGGACTGGGTCGCGGACTCGACGCCCTGTTGGGCGGCGGCGGTGGCGACTTCGCCAGTGCGGACACGCATCAACCGTCGAACTTGCCCGTGTCGCAAATGCAAGCCGGCAAATACCAGCCGCGCACGCGCATGGACGAGGGGGCTTTGAACGAACTGGCCGCCTCGATCAAGGCGCAAGGGCTGATGCAGCCGATCCTGGTGCGCCCGATCGGGCAAGACACCTTGAGCGGGCTTGTCAAATATGAAATCATCGCCGGCGAACGCCGTTTCCGCGCGTCGCAACTGGCCGGCCTGACGGAAGTGCCGGTGCTGGTGCGCGACGTGGACGACCTGGCCGCCGCGGCCATGGCGCTGATCGAGAACATCCAGCGCGAAGACTTGAATCCGCTGGAAGAAGCGCAGGGCATTCACCGCCTGATCGCCGACTTCAGTTTTACGCATGAGCAAGCGGCCACTGCGCTGGGACGCTCGCGCAGCGCTGTGTCGAACCTGTTGCGTTTGATGAACCTGGCCAGTCCCGTGCAAACCATGTTGATGGCCGGCGATATCGACATGGGCCATGCGCGCGCGTTGCTGGCCGTCGATGCGGCCAGCCAGATCACGCTGGCCAACCAGGTCGTGGCCAAGCGCCTGTCCGTGCGCGAAACGGAAAAGCTCGTGACGCGCACGGTCGAGGAAGCGGCCAACCCGGTCGAGCCGCGGCAGAAGGAAAAGTCCGGCGACATCGCGCGCCTGGAAGAAGAGCTGTCCGATGCGCTGGCCACGCCCGTGGTGTTCAAGATGGGCAACAAGGGCCGTGGCCAATTGGTGATTGATTTTGCCGATCTTGACGTGCTCGATGGTTTGTTGACCCGCTTGCGTGGTTAAATAGCAAGCTGCAAAGGCAGGGGAGCTGCGGTGTGGACAATCCGGCCATGCTTTCCGGATGGACCACGTGATTCCTTGATAACACGGCTGGAAGCGGCCAGACAAGCGGCTTTGCCATATAGTGGTGCAAAAGGCGGCGAATAGTCGGTAAAGCGTCAGTTTCACGCAGCAATTGCCCTGCTGCGGTGCAGCAACGTTTGACTCTATAGATCAAAGCCAACTATAATCCCGTGTCTTTGCGTGTGTAGATTTTTCTGGGAACTTGGCAATTGAGTGATTCACAACAAAGTATTGCCAAGCCAGTCTACAAAGTAGTTGCATTGCAGCTAGCAATCGCTATCAGCTTTGCCACGGTCACCCTGTTTTTTGGTGGCAATGTCAGAGGCTGGTCCGCCGCATACGGCGGCGCTATCGCAGTCATCGGTAGCCTGGTGTATGCCCTGTTGGTGGTTCGCGGTTCTAGCGACGCCAACAAGGCATTCCGGGCGCATTTGCGCGCAGAAGTGGTGAAAATATTTATCACAGCGGTGCTGTTTATATTGGCACTGGTGTTGTTTCAGTCGGCCGCCTGGTTATGGCTGATCTTGGGTTTCGCGGTGGCAACCTTAGCATACTGGTTTTCATTGCTCGCTGTTTAATCATTGGTTTTGGGGCCTGTTGAGCTCTGAAACGACAAATCTAAATTCATTATGACCACAGAACACGCTATTGAAGCGGGCCATGCTGCCCCGGCCAACGCCACAGAATACATCAGTCACCATCTGGCCCACCTGAGAAGTGCCGACGGCATGATCAATCTGGATACGTTCTGGATTTCGGCCATTCTGGGCTTTGTTTTCCTGGCTGTTTTCTATATGGCGTCGCGCCGCGCGACGGCTGGTGTCCCTGGCAAGTTGCAAAACTTCGTCGAAATGGTCATGGAAATCGTCAATGACACTATTAATGGGGCCTTCCACGCGAAAAGCAAGGTCATCGCGCCGCTGGCCATCACTATTTTTGTGTGGGTCTGGTTGCTGAACGCGATGGACTTCCTGCCGGTTGACCTGTTGCCGAAGATCCTGAGCTGGTTTGGCGTGCATAAACTGCGCGCCGTGCCGACCGCCGACGTCAACCACACCTTCGCCATGTCGCTGTCGGTCGTGTTGTGCGTGATCGCCTTCTCGATCAAGGCCAAGGGCCTGGGCGGCTGGATCAAGGAACTGTTCACGGCACCGTTCCATGCGAATGGCCTGATCGCCACGATCGCCCTGGCACCTGTCAATTTCTTGCTGCAAATGGTTGAGCTGGTTGCAAAACTGATCTCCCTGTCGCTGCGACTGTTCGGCAATATGTATGCCGGCGAACTGATTTTCATCTTGATCGCGTTGTTGCCTTGGTGGGCACAGTGGGCGTTGGGTGGTCCATGGGCAATTTTCCATATCTTGATTGTAACTTTGCAAGCTTTTGTGTTTATGGCGTTGACGGTTGTGTATCTGAGCCTCGCGGTTGAGAAACATTAATCATTAACTTTATATTTTGTTTTTTTAGTATCTTTCGTTTTTAAATTTAGGAGAATTTTATGCAAGCTCTGATCGCACAAGTACAAAGCATGACCGTTCTGGCAGCAGCAATCATCATCGGCCTGGCCGCAATCGGCACCGCTCTGGGCTTCGCTATCTTGGGTGGCAAATTCCTGGAAGCTTCGGCACGTCAACCAGAACTGATGCCACAACTGCAAACCAAACTGTTCGTTATCGCTGGTCTGCTGGATGCTATCTCGATGATCGGCGTTGGTGTTGCTCTGCTGTACACGTTCGCTAACCCGTTCCTGTCCGCTCTGACGGCTGTTGCTCAGTAATTCGCTCCAACCCTAGGAGAAACTTTTAGTTAGGAGCAAAGGTATGGACATCAATATGTCGCTCATCGGCCAGATGATCACCTTCGCGGTGTTGGTCTGGTTCTCGATGAAGTTCGTATTTCCAGCGCTGAACAACGCGCTGGATGAGCGTGCCAAACGAATCGCGGATGGATTGGCTGCGGCCGATCAAGGTCAGGCTTCGATGGCAGTCGCTGAAAAGCGTGCGCAAGAGGCATTGAACAGTGCACGTGAAGAAGCGTCGCAACGCGTTGCGGACGCTGAAAAGCGCGCGCAGCTGGTTGCTGAAGAGATCAAGCAAAATGCACAAGCTGAAGCTGCGCGTATCATTGCGCAAGCCCAGTCGGACGCCGAACAGCAACTGTCGAAAGCACGCGAACAATTGCGCGCTCAGGTGGCTGACCTGGCTGTCAAGGGTGCCGAGCAGATCTTGAAGCGTGAAGTTAACGCTACGGCTCACGCCGAAATGTTGCAGCGTCTTGCTGTCGAGCTGTAATCATGGCAGAACTCGCAACCGTCGCCCGTCCCTACGCGGAAGCTTTGTTCCGCGTAGCCCAAGCTGGTAAGGAGTCAAGCAACCTCGCGGCGTGGTCCGAGCTGGTGTCCGAACTGGCACAGATCGGTAGCCACCCCGAGGTACAGGCGTACGCGCGCAATCCGAAAGTTTCGGAAAGCGACGTCGCCGCCACCATCCTGTCGTTGTTGAAATCGCCGCTCAATGAGGAAGTGAAAAACTTCGTCACGATGTTGATCGAAAATGGCCGCATCAGCCTGCTGCCGGAAATCGGCGCGCAATTCCATGCCCTGAAAAATGGCCTGGAAGGTGCGGCTGACGCCGAGATCACGAGCGCTTTCGATCTGAGCGAAGGCCAAACGGCCGAGCTGGTCGCAACGCTGGAAAAGAAATTCAGTCGTAAGCTCAACCCTGCCGTCACAGTGGATCCATCGCTGCTCGGCGGCGTGCGCGTGGTCGTTGGCGACCAAGTGCTCGATACCTCGGTGCGCGCCAAGCTGCAGCAACTGCACGCTGCACTGGTGTCGTAAGACACGCGCTTCGGCAGGCCAGCTTAGACAGACCCTTACCCCTCGCGCAAGCTGAGAGAAACACTTTTAGGAGTTAGTATGCAACTCAACCCATCTGAAATCAGCGAGTTGATCAAGAGCCGGATCCAAGGTCTTGACGGCGGCGCTGAAGTGCGTAATCAAGGCACGGTTATTTCCGTCGCCGACGGTATCTGCCGCATCCACGGTTTGTCGGACGTGATGCAAGGCGAGATGCTGGAATTCCCAGGCAACACGTTTGGCCTGGCAATGAATCTGGAACGCGACTCCGTCGGTTCCGTGATTCTGGGTGCCTACGAGCACATCTCCGAAGGCGACACGGTGAAATGCACCGGCCGCATTCTGGAAGTGCCAGTCGGTCCTGAGCTGCTCGGCCGCGTTGTCAACGCGCTGGGCCAGCCGATCGACGGCAAAGGCGCCATCGAGACCAAACTGACGGCCGCGATTGAAAAAATCGCACCGGGCGTGATCGCCCGTGAATCCGTTTCGCAACCAATGCAAACCGGCCTGAAGTCGATCGATGCGATGGTTCCAGTTGGCCGCGGCCAGCGCGAACTGATCATCGGCGACCGTCAAACCGGCAAGTCGGCTGTGGCGATTGATGCGATCATCAATCAAAAAGGCCAGGGCATGAAATGTATCTACGTCGCGATTGGCCAAAAAGCCTCGTCGATCAAGAACATCGTGCGCTCGCTGGAACAGCACGGCGCGATGGAATACACCATCGTTGTCGCCGCTTCCGCTTCGGAATCGGCCGCCATGCAATACATCTCGCCGTACTCCGGTTGCGCCATGGGCGAATACTTCCGTGACCGCGGTGAAGATGCCCTGATCGTCTACGATGATCTGTCCAAACAAGCTGTTGCATACCGTCAAATCTCGCTGCTGCTGCGCCGTCCACCAGGTCGCGAAGCGTACCCAGGCGACGTGTTCTACCTGCACAGCCGCCTGCTGGAACGCGCAGCACGCGTGAACGCCGACTACGTCGAGAAGTTCACCGACGGCGCCGTCAAAGGCAAGACCGGTTCCCTGACGGCACTGCCGATCATTGAAACGCAAGCTGGCGACGTGTCCGCATTCGTTCCAACCAACGTGATTTCGATTACCGACGGTCAGATCTTCCTGGAAACCTCGCTGTTCAACGCCGGTATCCGTCCTGCAATTAACGCCGGTATTTCCGTATCGCGCGTCGGTGGCGCCGCCCAGACCAAGGTCATCAAAAACCTGTCCGGTGGTATCCGTACCGACTTGGCGCAGTACCGTGAACTGGCCGCATTTGCGCAGTTCGCTTCGGACCTCGATGAATCGACCCGCAAGCAGCTGGACCGTGGTGCCCGCGTGACGGAATTGCTCAAGCAAGCCCAATACTCGCCACTGTCGATCTCGCTGATGGCCGTATCGCTGTTCTCGGTGAACAAAGGCTTCATGGACGACGTGCCAGTCAAGCAAGTGCTGTCGTTCGAAGCTGGTGTCCACGCTTACATGAAGACCAAGCAAGCTGCTCTGCTGGCCAAGATCGAAGAAACCAAGCAACTCGACAAAGACAGCGAAGCAACTCTGTCGGCGGCCATTGCTGATTTCAAGAAATCCGGCGCATATTAAGCGGCCAGGCGGCGCCCACCTTGAGTGAGGCGCCGCCCTACGCGCAGAAGGAGTAAGGACTCATGGCATCAAGCAAAGAGATACGAGGCAAGATCAAGAGCGTAGAGAATACGAAGAAGATCACCAAGGCGATGGAAATGGTCGCCGCGTCCAAAATGCGCAAGGCGCAAGACCGGATGCGGGCCGCTCGTCCCTACAGTGACAAGATTCGGAATATCGCCGCCAATCTGGCGAATGCCAATCCGGAATACACGCACCCGTTCCTGGCAGCTGCCCAGGGTACGCAAGCGAAGGCAGTAGGTTTCATCGTTGTGACGACCGACAAGGGTCTGTGCGGCGGCATGAATACCAACATCCTGCGCCAGGTGACGTCGAAGTCGCGCGAGCTGGAAGCAGCTGGCAACCGGATTGAAGCAGTTGCCATCGGTAACAAGGGTTTGGGTTTTTTGAATCGCATCGGCGTCAAGATCGTCGCCTCTGCCATTCAGACTGGTGATACGCCCCATCTGGAAAAATTGATCGGACCCGTCAAGGTCATGCTCGAAGAGTTCCAGGCTGGCAAGCTCGACGCAGTGTATCTGTGCTACACCAAATTCATCAACACGATGAAGCAGGAACCAGTGGTCGAACAGCTGCTGCCTTTGACGGCTGACAAAATGGTCGCCGACAAGAGCGCACACTCGTGGGATTACATCTACGAGCCGGATGCACAAAGCATCATCGACGAATTGCTGGAGCGCTATGTAGAAGCGCTGGTGTACCAGGCAGTCGCGGAGAATCTGGCGTCCGAGCAATCGGCACGGATGGTCGCGATGAAAGCTGCAAGCGACAACGCGGGTAGTGTGATCGGCGAATTGAAGCTGATCTACAACAAGACCCGCCAAGCTGCGATTACCAAAGAACTCTCCGAAATCGTCGCCGGTGCGGCTGCGGTTTAAACGAATTTAACTATATTGAAGGAACGAACATGGCTGATGGCAAAATCGTTCAGTGTATCGGCGCTGTGGTGGACGTTGAGTTTCCCCGCAACGCGATGCCTAAGGTATTTGATGCCTTGAAGATGGCAGGCTCGGAACTGACCCTGGAAGTACAACAGCAGTTGGGCGACGGCATTGTCCGTACCATTGCACTCGGCTCGTCCGATGGCCTGCGTCGCGGCATGATGATTCAGAACACCGGCAAACCTATCATGGTGCCAGTCGGTAAAGCAACCCTGGGTCGCATCATGGACGTGCTGGGCAACCCGATCGACGAATGCGGCCCCGTGTCGCACGAGCAGATCGCGTCGATCCACCGCACCGCTCCTGCATACGACGAACTGTCGCCTTCGCAAGAACTGCTGGAAACCGGCATCAAGGTGATCGATCTGGTGTGCCCGTTTGCAAAAGGCGGTAAAGTTGGTCTGTTCGGCGGCGCTGGCGTAGGCAAGACCGTGAACATGATGGAACTGATTAACAACATCGCCAAAGCGCACAGCGGCGTGTCCGTGTTCGCCGGTGTTGGTGAGCGTACGCGTGAAGGTAACGACTTCTACCACGAGATGGCTGACGCGAAAGTGGTCGATCTGGAAAATCCAGAGAACTCCAAAGTGGCGATGGTCTACGGTCAGATGAATGAACCGCCAGGTAACCGTCTGCGCGTCGCGCTGACCGGCCTGACGATCGCTGAATCGTTCCGTGATGAAGGCAAGGACGTTCTGTTCTTCGTCGACAACATTTACCGCTTCACGCTGGCTGGTACCGAAGTGTCGGCACTGCTGGGCCGTATGCCGTCGGCTGTGGGTTACCAACCGACCCTGGCTGAAGAAATGGGCCGTCTGCAAGAGCGTATCACGTCGACCAAGACCGGTTCGATCACCTCGATCCAGGCCGTCTACGTTCCAGCCGATGATTACACCGATCCGTCGCCTGCTACCACGTTTGCTCACTTGGATTCGACCGTTGCGCTGTCGCGTGACATCGCTTCCCTGGGTATCTACCCAGCCGTGGACCCACTCGATTCGACCTCGCGTCAGCTCGATCCGTTGATCGTTGGTCAAGAGCACTATGACACCGCGCGTGCCGTGCAAACGACCCTGCAACGCTACAAGGAATTGCGCGACATTATCGCGATTCTGGGTATGGACGAGCTGGCACCGGAAGACAAACTGCTGGTCGCCCGCGCACGTAAGATGCAGCGTTTCCTGTCGCAGCCTTTCCACGTCGCTGAAGTCTTTACCGGCGCGCCTGGTAAATACGTTTCGCTCAAAGACACGATCAAGGGCTTCAAAATGATCGCTTCGGGCGAACTCGATCACCTGCCGGAACAAGCGTTCTACATGGTCGGCACGATCGAAGAAGCAATCGAAAAAGCCAAGAAACTTAACTAAGTTAAGTCTGGGCCTAACCCCGCCCCTTACAAGGCGGGGTTCTTCAACCCGATAGGACACACATGGCACACACAATTCACGTTGACGTGGTTTCCGCTGAAGAACTGATTTTTTCAGGTGAAGCAGAATTCGTCGCGTTGCCGGGTGAACAAGGCGAGCTGGGTATCTACCCACGCCACACGCCTTTGATTACCCGCATCCGTCCGGGCGCGGTCCGCATCAAGGTAGTCGGCCAGGCTGAAGAAGAGTTCGTCTTCGTTGCCGGCGGCCTGCTGGAAGTGCAACCGGATACCGTGACCGTCCTGGCCGATACCGCGATCCGCGGTCACGACCTCGACGAAGCGAAAGCGCTGGAAGCGAAGAAGTTGGCGGAAGAAAATATCCACAACAAGGATTCGGGCATCGACTACGCGCAAGCGCAAGCCGAGCTGGCCAGCGCGATTGCGCAACTGGCAGCGATCCAGAAGCTGCGCAAGATGTAATTCATCTGCGCCGCACAAGAAAGGCAGCCTTCGGGCTGCCTTTTTTTTAGGCTCTGTCATCGGCAACTAGGGGAAATTCTGGAATCTTCCCTGGACTGTGCTGTCTGACTCTGCATATCAATCACGCAGGGAGCAGATCATGCGGCCAGCCGAATGGATCACCTTGATTGCGCAGTTTGCTCAGTTGAGCCAGCGTCAGCGGCAAGCAAGCATTGCCCTGCTGTGTGGCAGCGCGCCACACGACGCGACCATCGCGCTGCTGGAAAGTGTGGTCCAGCCGCGATTGGCCTGTCCCGCCTGCCATTCAGAGCACCTGCATCGGCACGGTCATGCGCACGGCTTGCAGCGCTACCGCTGCGTGCCTTGCGGACGCACCTTCAATGCGCTCACCGGCACGCCGTTGGCCCGCTTGCGCCATAAATCGCTGTGGCTCGATTACGCCGATTGTCTGCTGGCATCGGATTCCGTACGCAAGGCGGCTAGCCAACTGGGCGTGCACCGCAACACCACGTTTCGCTGGCGCCACAGGTTTTTATCGCTGGCAAAGACGGACCGGCCGCATGGCCTGCATGGCATCGCCGAGGCCGACGAGTTATATCTACTGGAGTCGGAAAAGGGATCGCGGCATCTGACGCGTCCGGCCCGCCGCCGGGGCGGCCATGCCCACAAACGCGGCATATCGAGTGAGCAGGTCTGCATCCTGATAGCGCGCGACCGCACGGGCCAGACCCTGGACTTCGTCACAGGCAAAGGGGCATTGACGAAAGCGCAGCTGCATCATTGCCTGTTACCCGTTATCGACAAGGACGTCTTGTTGGTCACCGATGGCCATGCCGCCTATCGGGCTTTTTCCAGGGAAGCGGGCATCAGTCATCAGGCCGTCAACTTGCGCGCCGGCATCCGCGTGCAGGGCGCCGCCCATGTGCAGAACGTCAATGCCTATCACAGCCGTTTGCGGCAATGGCTGGGTCCGTTTCATGGCGTGGCGACGCGCTACCTGCCGAACTACCTAGGATGGCGCTGGATACTCGACGCCAGGCGTATCCGCTCACCGGAAACGTTATTGAAAGCAACGCTGGGCGCATTCCCACATTTGACGGTGACATAGCCTTTTTTTATGCAGAAATCAGCGGCGCTTGTCCTTGCCCCTTTCCAGTCCCGCCTTCAATACCGTCTTCCACCTGGCGCGCGCGGCGATGCGCTCGAGCGGCGTCTCGTCGATACGGCGCGCGTCGCGCAGCAGCTTGTGATAATTGCGCAGGCGGTCCCCATCGACGGCGCCGCGCACGGCGCAACCGGGCTCGCTGGCATGCCGGCAGTCGCGGAACTGGCACGTCGTCGCCAGCGCCGCGATGTCGTCAAATGTGGCCGCCAGCGTATCCGCATCGGCATCGGCGCGCCAGCTGCGCAAGCCCGGCGTGTCGATGATGCAGGCGCCGCTGGCGCACAGGTGCAGCGAGCGGGCCGTCGTCGTATGCCGGCCGCGCCCGTCGCCATGGCGCACGCCGTTGGTCGTTTGCTCCGTCGCGCACAAGGTATTGGTCAGGCTGGACTTGCCGGCGCCCGATGAACCGAGCAGCACCAGGGTCTGGCCAGCATTCAACCACGGTGCCAGGATGGCCACGTCATATGCATGCCGCGTATCGATGGCAAACAGGGGCACGTGGGGCGGCAGGCGCTGTCTGAGCTGCGCCAGCTTGCCCGGCACGTCGTCGGCCACGTCGGCCTTGCTCAGCACCACCACGGGGCTGACCTGGGCCGCCAGCACGATGGACAGATAGCGCTCCAGGCGGCGCGGGTTGAAATCCTCGTCCAGTCCCATCACCAGCAAGGCCGTATCGACATTGCTGGCGAGCAGTTGGCGCCGGCCGTCATTGCCGCGCCGGGCGATCTGCGTGACTGGGGATAAGTGCGCCGTTATCCACAGCGTAGCGTGCGCGTCGGCTTCGGCGGCGACCCAGTCGCCCACTGTGAGGATATGGTCCTGCGCCTGTAGCGCGTGCAGCAGGCGCGGCAGGATTTGCGCCGGCTGTTCCAGGATGCCGTCGTGCACGCCGATGCTGTCGCGGTGCACGGCGCAAACGCGCAGCAGTTGGGCGGTTGGGGAAGAGAGTTCGAGTTGGGTGGCTGCGCTGGCGATGGCCTGCTGCAGCCCGATAAGGCGTAGTTGCGCAAAATCGAATGCGATCATGGTAGCGTGATTCCAGATTCTGTCGTCCGCGTGCGGACATGCAGCCTGCGCGTGCAGGCACCGCCAGTCGCCATGACTGGCACGAAAGAAAGGGAACGTCGGCTACGCGATCACGCGTATGGGGAGTTGCGGGCCAAGAGCCTTAGCGGAGAAAAACGGTGATCAGGCAGCCGACAGCACGGCAGTATCCGAATGGCGCATGTTGTCTACTCCTCACGTGTGATGGAAAACCCCAGTGTGCCAGCGGCGTGCGCCGGCGTCAACGGAAGGTGTGGCTCAGCTGCACATGCCGTAAGCCTGGCGCTCGGGGAAGTAGCGGTAGGTAAAGGTGCGCACCGGATAGCGCTTGCCGGCGACGAGCATGTCGGGCATCGACAGGTCAAAGCGCTGCGGCAGCTGGCGCGGCAGTTGCAGGCGCAGGCGCCACTGGGTTTCGGCGCTTGAACCGACGGCGGAAAACATGATGGGCAGCTGCTCGATGACGTCGACGATTTCCGCCTTGCGGTTCATGCCGCGCTGGTAGATGGTCAGCACTTTCGCTTCGGCGAAGGGGGGCTTTTTCGGCTCTTCCAGCAGGAAGGACAGGCGCGTGAAACTGGCTTGCGTGCCGATGGGAAGCGTAAAAATCAGCGCCAGCTCCGTGCCGCCTTCCTTCAGGGTGACGGGTGGCGTGGCATACACGCTGATACCGCGCGGCAGCTCGAAGCGTGAACCCTCCGTCCACGTCTTGCACTCGGGCGTGGTGGACTGGTACAGGCTGGGCGCCGTGTAGTCGTTGCAGGCGGAAACCAGCAGCAGCAGGGGCAGGGCAAGCAGGGCGGAACGGCGCATGGAAGTCACGGTTGGGAGATGAGCCGACAGTGTAAGCGATCCCCCCGCGATCCACCAGCGGGCTTATGCTTGCCCGGGTGGCGCGCGCCGCACGGACTGCAGCTGGCAGTGCGCCGCCTGCAGCGCGTCCTTGATGGCGTCGAGCGCCAGTTGCGGCCGCGCCGCGCCGCACATGAAGATATCGACGGCGGCAAAGCCGCATTCCGGCCACGTGTGGATGGAGATATGCGACTCGGCCAGCAGCACCACGCCGGTGACGCCCTGGCCGGCGCCAAAGCTGTGGAAATGGCTGTGCAGTACTTGCGCGCCAGCCGCGACGGCCGCATCGCGCAGCAGGCGCTCGAGCGCGGCGCAGTCACGCAGGCGTTCCGGCGCGATGTCCGACAAATCGGCCAGCAAATGGGTGCCCAGGGGCAGATGCGGTGTGGCTGCCATGCTTACTTGTGGCTGCCGCCGCTGGAGCCGCCGCCATAGCTGCCGCCGCCGCTGCCCGTACGCGAACTCCAGCTGCTGCCGCTGCTGCTGCCGGCCACCTTGAACATGCGCACCCAGTTGGCGGCCGTGACACTGAAGGTCACCATCAGGGCATAGATCACGTATTTACTCATGGGGGATTCTTTGCATTCTTGTCGAGAAAAGCGGCGGGCAGGAACAGCGCCAGGCAGCCCAGCAAACTCCACATCAGGGTGCTGGAGAACGAGACAAACATCGGGATCGCATTCAGGACCAGCACGATGACGATGAAGACCTTGGCGATGCCGCGATGGCTCAGCTGGATATTCGTCGTTTTGCTGGCGCCATGGAAGGCGGCGCCGAACCAGGCGGCCATCTGGTCATAGGCGACGGGCACGGAGCGCGACCAGGTCATTTCCTCACCGGTGAGCTCCGCCGCCAGCTTGGTCTGCCCCTGCTCGAATTCATGCACATGCGTGCTGTCGCCGACGGCCACTTTCCAGTTGAAGGCGCCCGCCGCATACACGACCTGCGAGCCGTAGTCATACAGTTTGCGGTAGGTGGCGCCATCGAGCGTGCAGGTAGCGGCGTCCAGCGATGCCCAGTTGGGCCAGTTCGGCAGCACGTTCGAGCGCGACCAGCCATCGTCCGTCTCCACCAGCCAGAAGAAGCCGGCGCGCGCGTTGTACAGCAGGTATTCGTTCCACTCGCTGCCTTCGTCGTCGGCGCGGCGCATCATGCCGATCACCGTGAAATCGACATTGCTGATCTTTGCGCTGGCGCCCAGTTCCAGCGTGATGTCGGCGTTGTCGTGCACCTGCTTGCCGATGGCCAGCACTTGCGCTTCCTGGCCGCTGGCGTCGAGCTGCGCATGGCAGGCGGGGCACACGAGTTGCGCCGCCGCGCCAGGTACGTACTTGATGCCGCTGCCGCAGGACGGGCAGTCGAGCGCATCGAGCTTGCCGCGGTATTTGCCGGCGCTTTTGGCGATGGCATCGTCGTCGCGCAGCAGCTGGCACTGCAAACTATCCAGGGTGACGGCGACGCCCTGGTAGACGACCGGTTGCGGACCATCCGTGTAGTCAAGCGTGACAAAGCTGGCGTAGTTGCGGAAGTCCGCCACCTGGATGCGCCAGCCGGCGCCCACCTTGAACGGCAGTTCGCCCTGGCCGGCGATGCATTCCGCGTTGCGGATCTCGGCCGCCGTGTATGGCTCGCCGCAGATCGTGTAGCGCTTGCCCGGCGCCAGCTCGCCAAAGACGGGTAAGCTACCTTGCGTGCTGCGCTCGCGCGTCAAGGTGTACAGGCCGGATGAGTCGCCCAGCCACGCCGTGCTTGTATCGTCGAACAGCAGATACCACTCGTTCCACGTGCCGGCGCTGTAGCGCTGCTGGATGCGGCCGACGACGGTGAAGTGCACGCCATCGTGCACGCCGGCCGTGCCGATCTGGATCGGCGTATAGTCTTCCAGGACGGCCGACATCTTGCCCACGTCCCTGACGGAATCGGCGTCCTTGAGGATGGTGCTGTGGCAGTACTCGCACACGGCGAGCACGGAAGCATGTGAGCGGAAGTGAACTTCCGCGCCGCAGCTGGGACAGGAAACAGTTTGCATGCAGTCGTATTTCGCTAATATTTAGCCGATCAGTTTTTTCAGCAGTTCAGCCTTGGCGCCGTCGTAGTCGGCCGGCGAGATGAGACCCTTGTCGAGCAAGCCCTTGAGTTTTTCCAGGCGCGCTTCGATCGGCACTTCCGCAGGAGCCGGTGGCGCCGCAGGTGCGGCCGGAGCCGGCTGCTGCAGCGCGCCGCCCATGCTTTGCGCCATCACCTGGCCGATCGACAGCCCGGCGCCCAGTCCCGCACCGATGCCGGCCATGCCGCCTTCGTTTTGCGCCGCCAGCGGAATCGCATTGGCCACCTGGAATTTCGTAAAGCCGCTCATCTTGTCTGCGCCCAGGCCGCCCTTCATGCCGGCCGAGATGCGCTCGTCGAGCGCCGCCTGCAATTCCTCGGGCAGGCTGATGCTGGCCACGTTGAATTCGTCGAGACCCACGCCATAGCGGGCAAACGCCTGCGCCAGGCCATCCTTGACTTCCTGCGCCATCAGCGCCTGGTTGGCCGCCATGTCGAGGAAGGGAACGTTCGCGCCACCCAGCGAGCTGGCCATGCTCGACATCAAAATACCGCGTAATTGATCTTCCACCTCGTCGCGCGTATAGACTTCGCGCGTGCCACTGATCTCGGTGAAGAAGGTGCGGGCGTCGGCGATGCGGTACGAGTACATGCCGAAGGCGCGTACGCGGATCATGTCGAAATCCTTGTCGCGGATGGTGATCGGCTGCGGCGTGCCCCACTTGCGGCCCGTCTGCACGCGGGTGCTGAAGTAATACACGTCCGACTTGAACGGTGAATCGAACAGCTTGTCCCAGTTTTTCAGATTGGTCAGCAGCGGTAAAGTCTGCGTCGTCAGCTTGTGCGTGCCGGGACCGAAGACGTCGGCGATCTTGCCTTCATTGACGAAGACGGCGACCTGCGATTCGCGCACATTCAGGATGGCGCCGTTCTGGATCTCGAAATCCTGCATGGGGAAGCGCCAGGCCAGTACGCCTTCCGTCTCTTCGTTCCATTGCAGTACATCGATAAACTGCTTCTTGATAAAGCTGCCGAGGCTCATGATGGTGTCCTTGATGAGGTAAAACGTCAGGAAATGCAGGCGGCGTTGATGGCGCCGATCGACAGGGAAATGGCGGCCAGCAAGCCGCCGAAAGCGCTGTTGTTCGATTCGATCTGGTCCTTCGACATGCGCAGCAAACGCGTGGTGACCACATAGGCGAGCAATTGCACCACCATGGCGCCGAAGGCCCAGGCGAAGAATTGCTGGTAGCCGGCCGTGTGCATCAGGGACGAGGCGATGGTGGCGGAAAAGCCCAGCAGCGCGCCGCCCAGCGACAGGGCCGCCGCCTGGTTGCCCTGGCGGATCAGCAGCACTTCGTTATACGGCGTGACGCGCGTGTAGATGATAAAAAATACAATCAGCAGCGCGGCGGCCAGTAAAAGGTGGATCAGATAGTTTAGGATGTCGGGCACGGCATTCCTCGCAATGAGCATTTGATAACGTCAACGCATATTAGAACAAAAAAAGTCCAATGAACAAAAAGATTCTGATTTTGTCCGTCTTCGTGGTCGCTTCCTGCGGCCTCGCCTATGAGCTGATCGCCGGCGCTATGTCCAGCTACCTGCTCGGCGACTCCATCCTGCAGTTTTCCACCATTATTGGCTGCTACCTGTTTGCGATGGGTGTGGGCGCTCACTTTTCAAAGTATGTCAAGGATGACGACGTACTGTCGCGCTTCGTCGACATCGAACTGGCCGTGGGCTTGATCGGCGGCCTGTCGGCCGCCATCCTGTTCATGACCTTTTCGTGGATGGCCGCTCCATTTCGCACCTTATTGTATGTGATGGTGTTCCTGATCGGCGCACTGGTCGGCATGGAAGTGCCGCTCGTGATGCGCGCCCTGAACACGCGCCAGACGGAATTTAGTGAACTTGTCAGCCGCGTGCTGACCTTCGATTACCTGGGCGCGCTGGCCGTCTCCCTGCTGTTCCCGCTGGTGCTGTCGCCGTATCTGGGCCTGGTGCGCACGGGCTTTTTGTTCGGCATGCTCAACGTGGGCGTGGGCCTGTGGAGCATTTATGTGTTCCGCGCCGAGCTGAAAAATCTCACCGGGCGTCTGCTGCGCGCCTGCGCCGTGATGCTGCTGCTCGTCGCCGGCTTTGCCATGTCGGACCGCATGGTGGCCTGGGGAGAACACGGCCTGTTCGGCGACCAGATCGTGTATTCCACCACCACACCCTACCAGCGCCTGGTGATCACGCGCTGGAAGGACGATACGCGGCTGTACATCAATGGCAATTTGCAGTTTTCCTCGCGCGACGAATACCGCTACCACGAGGCGCTCGTGCACCCCGTGCTGGAAGCCTTGCCGTGGGCGCGCCGCGTGCTGGTGCTGGGCGGCGGCGATGGACTGGCCCTGCGCGAAATCCTCCGTTATCCACAGATCGAACACGTCACCGTGGTCGACCTCGACCCCGCCATGACGGCCGCGTTCACCACGCGCCCGGAGCTGGCCAAGCTGAATAACAACTCGTTCTCGGACAAGCGCGTCACTGTCGTCAATGCCGATGCCGCCGTCTGGCTGCGCAACAACGGCGACATGTTCGACGCGGCCATCGTCGATTTCCCCGATCCGTCCAGCTTCGCGCTCGGCAAACTGTATTCTGTGCCGTTCTACGACCTGGTGAAAAAGCACCTGGCGGCGAAGGGCCTGATGGTGGTGCAATCGACGTCGCCGTTTTTTGCCCCGCACGCCTACTGGACCATCAATTCGACCCTGCGTGAAGTGGGCATGCGCACCTGGCCCTATCACGCCTACGTGCCCTCGTTCGGCGAATGGGGTTTTATCCTCGCCTCGCCCCAGCTCGACTACACACCGCCGACGACCTACCGCCTGCCGATGCGCTACCTGAATGCGGACACCACGCGCGAAATGTTCATCTTCCCGCCCGACATGCAGCCGCTGCCGATGGCGCCAAATCGCCTGAATACCCAGTCGCTCGTGCATGAATTCGAGCAAGACTGGAACCGGGTGATCCGCTGATGCAGCGCCGCTCCTTCATGCTGTGGGCTGCCGGCGGCACCGCATCGGCGGCCGCCGGCATCGGCAGCATCGCCGCCTACCTGCGCTGGCAGGAAATCACGCCGAAGGTGCTGTACCCGGGCCGCAGCGAGGGACACTATTTGCGCAAGCTGCTGCGCGAGCGCACGGCGCTGCCGGCGCCCTCGGCAACCATCACCACGGACGTGGCCATCCTCGGCTCCGGCATCGCCGGCCTGACGGCCGCCTGGCGCCTGAATAAACTGGGGCACAAGGATTTCCTGATGATCGATGGCCCGCAGCCCTACGGCAACGCGGCGGGCGGGCACTTTGCCGACCTGGCCTATCCCACGGGCGGCCATTATTTGCCGCTGCCGTCGCCCGAGTCGACCCATGTGCGAGAGATATTGTTCGACCTGGGGATTATCCAGCGCGATCCGCAGGCGGAAAAACCGTACTACGACGAGCGCTACATCCTGCACGCGCCGGAAGAGCGCTTGCTGTTCAACGGTCACTGGCAGGAAGGCTTCATTCCCACCGAAGGCGTGCCGCCTGCGGAACTGGCGCAGCACGAGCGCTTCTTTGCGCAGGTGGCGCAACTGCGCCAGACGCATGGCAACGACGGCAAGCGCGTGTTCGTGTTTCCTACCGTGGAATCGTCGCAAGACCCGGCCTGGCAGGCGCTCGACACCATCACGTTAAAACAGTGGATGGAGCGCGAGGGATACACCTCGCCCACCCTGCACTGGTATCTGAACTACTGCTGCCGCGATGACTACGGCACGCGCTACGACCAGGTGTCGGCCTGGGCCGGCCTGCATTACTACTGCAGCCGCTGGGGCCAGGCGGCGAATGCGGGCAATGGCGCCTGGCTGACCTGGCCGGGCGGCATGCAGCCGGTCGCCACGGCCATGGAACAGGCTTCGGGCGTCAAACGTCATGCGGGCACGGTGGTTTCCGTGCAGACGACGGACCAGGGCGTCGAGGCGCTGTGCCTGGAACTGGTCGACGGCCAGCCGCGCACCTACCTGGTCAAGGCGCGCAAGGCCATCTGCGCCATTCCCTTGTATGTGGCTGCCCGCGTAGTGAAAAATATCGCCGACTATGGCTTTGACGCGAAGCGCGATACGCCCGCGTATGCGCCATGGATGGTGGCCAATTTTTTACTGAAACGCTTTCCCGACGAACTGCCGCATGCGCCCCTGTGCTGGGACAACGTCGTGTACCAGGAACCGGGCCTCGGCTATGTCGTCTCCACGCACCAGGACATCCGCGTGCGCCCGCCCGAGAAAACCGTCTTCAGCGCCTACGTGGCCCTGTCCGACCGCACGCCGCAGGAAGCGCGCAAATGGCTCGACACGGCCGGCCCTGAAGAATTGCTGGCGCTGGCCAGTGTCGACCTGAAAACGGCGTATGGACGCGATTTTGCCAATTGCGTCGAACGCGTCGACATCACCGTGCGCGGCCACGCCATGGCCGCGCCGCTGACAGGCTTTCGCAGCAATGCGGGCCTCAAAGCCTTGCGCGAGCACGATGGCGCGATTCTATTTGCGCATGCGGATTTGTCGGGCTTTTCCGTGTTTGAGGAGGCGGCGTGGTGGGGGGATCGCGCTGCGCGGCTGGCGATCACATAAATGAAAAAGGCCGGCGCAAGCGCCGGCCAGAGCCCCCTAAGGCTCGAACCTGTGCTTCCTTGTTCTTCTCATTTATTTTTATTAATGACGTCGATGAACACGGCCGCCAGCAGCACCAGGCCCTTGATCACCTGCTGGTAATCGATACCGATGCCCATGATGGACATGCCGTTGTTCATCACGCCCATGATGAAGGCGCCGATGACGGCCCCCATCACCTTGCCCACGCCGCCCGACGCCGAGGCGCCGCCGATGAAGCAGGCGGCGATCACGTCCAGCTCGAATCCTGTTCCTGCCTTCGGCGTGGCCGTGTTCAGGCGCGCCGCGAAGATCAGGCCGGCCAGCGCGGCCAGCATGCCCATGTTGACGAAGGTGTAGAAGCTGACCCGTTCCGTCTTGATGCCGGACAGGCGCGCCGCTTTCTCGTTGCCGCCCACGGCATACACGCGCCGGCCCAGCACGGTGCGGTTGGTAATGAAGGTGTAGGCGACGATGAGCAGCGACATCACGGCCAGCACGTTGGGAAAACCGCGGTAGGACGCCAGCAGGTAGCTGAAATACACCATCACGGCGGCAAAGATCGCGTTTTTCAGCAGGAAGAAGGCGCGCGGCTCGTTTTCCATGCCGTGTTTCAGTTGCTTGGCGCGGCTGCGCAGCGAGGTGATGATCAGCGCCGCGGCGGCGATCACGCCCAGCAGCAGCGACAGCCCGCGCAGGTTCTCTCCGCCGAACGGATCGGGCAAAAAGCCCGAGCTGAGCATCTGGAAGCCTTCCGGGAAGGGGCCGACCGACTGGCCAGCGAGCAGCGCCAGGGTCAGGCCCTTGAACACCAGCATGCCGGCCAGGGTGACGATAAACGACGGGATCTTGAAGAAGGCGACGAAATAGCCTTGCGCGCCGCCGATGACGGCGCCAGCCAGCAGGCAGATGATGCTGGCGGCGACAAAATTCATGTTGTAGTTGACGATCAGGACGGCCGCCAGCGCGCCGACGAAGCCGACCACCGAGCCGACGGACAAATCGATATGGCCGGCCACGATGACCATCAGCATGCCCAGCGCCATGATGACGATGTAGCTGTTTTGCAGCACCAGGTTGGTCAGGTTCAACGGCTGCATCAGGGTGCCGTCGGTCATGTACTGGAAAAAGCCCATGATGACGATCAGCGAGAGCAGCATGCCGTAGTCGCGCATATTGTTCTTCAAAAAGCCGGCATAGCTTTTCGCTTGCGGTGCGGCCGCCGGCGCTGCCGGCGCGCCCGCTGTCAATTTATTGTCCATTGTTTTCTCCGTGTGTAACGATCGCGCGCATGATCCGCTCCTGCGACGCTTCTGCTGCGCTTAATTCGGCCGCGAAGCGGCCTTCGTTCATGACATAGATCCGGTCGCACATGCCCAGCAATTCCGGCATTTCCGAGGAAATCATGATGATGCATTTGCCTTCGGCGGCCAGCTCGCTGATGATGCTGTAGATCTCGTACTTGGCGCCCACGTCGATGCCGCGGCTCGGTTCATCGAGGATCAGGATGTCGGGGCGCGAAAACAGCCACTTCGCCAGCACCACTTTCTGCTGGTTGCCGCCGGACAGATTGACCACCTTCTGCGCCACGCTCGAGCAACGGGTCTTGAGCTTGCGGCGGAACTCCTCGGCCACGCCGAATTCACGCTGCTCGTCGATCACCATGTGTTTGGAAATCGCGTCCAGGTTGGCCAGGCTGGTGTTCTTCTGGATGTCTTCCTCGAGGATCAGGCCCAGGCCCTTGCGGTCTTCCGTGACATACGCGAGGCCATGGGCGATCGCCTTGCCGATGGTGCTGACGTCGATCTCCTGGCCATTCTTGAGCACCGTGCCGCTGATGCGCTGGCCGTAGGCGCGTCCGAAAATGCTCATCGCCAGTTCCGTGCGCCCGGAGCCCATCAAGCCGGCGATGCCGATGATCTCGCCCTTTTTGGCATGCATGTTGATGCCCTTGATGACGGGGCGGTCGGCATGCTCGGGATGGAAGACGCGCCAGTCGCGCACTTCGAAAATGGTCTCGCCTATCGTCGGCGTGCGCGGCGGATAGCGGTCGGCCATTTCGCGCCCGACCATTTTTTCGATGATGCGGTCTTCGCTGACGGGTTCGACGCGGCAGTCGAAACTGTCGACCGTGTTGCCGTCGCGCAGCACCGTGATGGCATCGGCGACTCTTGAAATTTCATTGAGCTTGTGCGAAATCAGGATCGAGGCGATGCCCTGGGCTTTCAGGCCCAGCAGCAGGTCGAGCAGGGCCGCGCTGTCGCTTTCGTTCAGGCTGGCCGTCGGCTCGTCGAGGATCAGCAGTTTGACGTCCTTGCACAGCGCCTTGGCGATTTCGATCAGCTGCTGCTTGCCCACGCCCAGGTTGGTGATCAGGGTGTCCGGAGACTCTTTCAGGCCGACTTTCTGCAGCAGTTCGCGCGTCTTGCTTTGCGCGTATTCCCAGTCGATGACGCCCATGCGGGACGGTTCGTTGCCAAGGAAGATATTCTCGGCGATCGACAGCTGAGGCACCAGCGCCAGTTCCTGGTGGATGATGATGATGCCGATTTCTTCGCTGTCCTTGATGCCGCGGAAGTGCCGCGTCTGGCCCAGGTAATCGATGTCGCCCGTATAGCTGCCATGGCCGTAGACGCCACTGAGCACTTTCATCAGGGTCGATTTGCCGGCGCCGTTTTCGCCGACGATGGCGTGGATCTCGCCGCTGCGTACCCGCAGGTTGACATTGTCGAGCGCAACGACGCCCGGGAATGTTTTGCGTATCCCGCGCATTTCCAGGATAGTGTTCGTCATATAACCTCTCTGGCACGGCCGCGCTGGTCGGCATCGGTCGTGCGGCAGTCTTGTTCTTGATCGCGCATGAAGCGAAAGGCCCGGCAGCGCCGGGCCTTCAGTACCGTCGATGCTTATTTCACTTGTGCTTCCGTGTAGTAGCCGCTGCCGGTGACGAGCACCTGCTTCCAGTTCGCCTTGTCGACGGTGACCGGTTTCAGCAGGTAGGACGGCACCACCTTGACGCCGTTGTTATAGGTCTTGGTATCGTTGACGGTCGGCGTCTTGCCGCTCATCATCGCGTCGACCATGTTGGCCGTGACCTTGGCCAGTTCGCGCGTGTCCTTGAACACGGTCGATGCCTGTTCGCCGCGGATGATCGATTTCACCGACGGGATTTCCGCATCCTGGCCCGTCACGACGGGGAACGGTTGTTTCGGCGTGCCGTAGCCGACGCCCTTGAGCGACGACAGGATGCCGATGCTCAAGCCGTCATACGGCGACAGCACCGCGTCGACGCGCGCATTGCCGTAGTAGGCGCTGAGCAGGTTGTCCATGCGGGCTTGCGCCACGGCGCCATCCCAGCGCAGGGTGGCGACCTTTTCCATGCCCATCTGTTTCGAGCGCACCACCAGCTTGCCGCTGTCGATGTACGGTTTGAGCACCGACAGCGCGCCGTTGTAGAAGAAGTGCGCGTTGTTGTCATCGGCCGAGCCGCCGAACAGTTCGATATTGAACGGACCCTTGCCTTCCTTGAGTTTCAGCGCCGATTCGATATAGCCCGCCTGCAGCACGCCGACCTGGAAGTTGTCGAAGGTGGCGTAGTAATCGATGTTTTTCGTGCCGCGGATCAAACGGTCATACGAGATGACCTTGATACCCTTGTCGGCCGCCTTTTGCAGCACGTTCGACAAGGTGGTGCCGTCGATGGCGGCGATCACCAGCACCTTGGCGCCCTTGGTGATCATGTTTTCCACTTGCGCCAGCTGGTTCGGGATATCGTCGTCGGCAAACTGCAAGTCCGTCTTGTAGCCGCGCTCCTTGAATACCTTGACCATGTTGTCGCCGTCGGCGATCCAGCGCATGGACGACTTGGTTGGCATCGAGATGCCGATCGCGCCCTTGTCGGCGGCGCTTGCCACGGGCATTACCGCCATGCCGGAGATGGCCAGCGCCAGGCTCGCGGTCAGCATTTTCATTGTTGTTTTCATTTCAGGTCTCCACCGTCTTCGATAGTTGAATGTGCCAGGGCCGTCGTCCAGTGGGCGGGCTCCGTGCGAATGGCCGATTGCAGGCCACGGCTGATACTAGTTTGTCCATCCATCCCTCACCAATCACTTTTTTCGCATAGCCGATATCCAAAACGGTATCGATAAGCCAATTGATGCAATGCGCCATGGCGCGCCTTTTCGCCTGCGCACAGGGCGGAAATGGAGGGCGGGTGGCGGCTTTTTATGCTGCGCTGCAATACCAATAATCATCATTCAATTTGGTGATTTTCGTAATTGCGGCGACACAGGGCGGCGCGCAGAATCGGTCCGGACTTGAAGACCCGCCATCCCGTCACGACCTTTTGAAAGCTTGCCATGCAGCCGATTTCTCCCGCCTCCCTGTTGCCCGCCGACCTGGCGCAGGCCGTCCTCATCGGCCGCATCTGGCGTGACGGCCCGTGCGTCGTCGCCGTGCGCAGCGGCGAGATGGTCGACATCACGCAGACGGTGGCGACGGTGGCCGAACTGTTCGAGCGCAGCGATGCGCTCGATATCGCCCGCCATGCGCCCGGCATCGCGCTCGGCTCCGTGCAGGCGCTGCTGGAGCAGGCGCTGGCCGCGCCGGCCGGCCAGCCGTTGCTGCTGGCGCCATGCGACCTGCAGGCCGTCAAGGCCTGCGGCGTGACCTTCGCCGTCAGCCTGCTCGAACGCGTGATCGAGGAACAGGCGGGCGGCGACGCGGCGCGCGCGGCGAGCTTGCGCACCGCCCTGCAAATGACCCTGGGCGGCGATTTATCGGCATTGAAGCCTGGCTCGGACGCGGCGCAGCGCCTGAAACAGCAGCTGCAGCAGCGCGGCGCCTGGTCGCAATACATGGAAGTGGGCATCGGCCCCGATGCGGAAGTGTTTACCAAGGCGCAGCCGATGTCGTCGGTCGGCTGCGGCGCGCAGGTGGGCTTGCTGCCATCGTCCGCCTGGAACAACCCGGAGCCCGAGATCGTCCTGGCCGTCAACAGCCGCGGCGAGGTGCTGGGGGCGACCTTGGGTAACGACGTCAACCTGCGCGACATCGAAGGGCGCAGCGCCCTGTTGCTGGGCAAGGCCAAGGACAACAACGGTTCCTGCGCCATCGGTCCCTTCATCCGCCTGTTCGACGAGCACTTCACGCTCGACACCGTGCGTCAGGCGGAAGTGTCGCTGCTGATCGAAGGCGCGGACGACGGCTTTGTGCTCGAAGGCGCCAGCTTCATGCGCGAAATCAGCCGCGACCCGCTCGACCTGGTGCGCCAGACGGCCGGCCAGTATCACCAGTATCCGGACGGCTTCATGCTGTTCCTGGGGACCATGTTCTCGCCCGTGAAGGACCGCGGCGCGCAGGGCGGCGGCTTTACGCACCACCTGGGCGACCGGGTGACGATTGCCAGCGCTGCACTGGGCGCGCTGGTCAACGAAGTGCAGCGCTGCGATGCGATTGCCCCCTGGACGTTCGGCGTGCGCGCGCTGTACCAGAACCTGGCGCAACGCGGCTTGCTTTGATCCGATTATTTTAAAAAGAGAGACACCATGCAGCATGCAACTTACCCTAGCCTGGAAGGCCAGCGCGTCGTCATCACGGGCGGCGGCACCGGTATCGGCGTAGCCATCGTCGAGGCGTTCGCGCGCCAGGGCGCCCACGTCACCTTTCTCGATATCGCCCGCGAAGCGTCGCTGGCGCTGCAGGAAAAGCTGGCGCACCTGCCGCAGCCGCCCGTTTTCCGCTATTGCGACCTGACGGACCTTGGCGCCCTGGCCGCCACCTTCGCCGAGATCGAACACAGCGCGGGGGCCACGGATATCCTCATCAACAATGCGGCCAATGACGACCGCCACGAACTGCAGGACGTCACGCCCGCGTACTGGGACGAACGTATCGCCGTCAATCTGCGCCACCAGTATTTCTGCGCCCAGGCCGTGGCGCCCGCCATGCGCGCCAAGGGCAGCGGCGTGATCCTCAACCTGGGCTCGATTTCCTGGCATCTGGCGCAAGCGCGCCTGTCGATCTACATGACGGCCAAGGCCGGCATCGAGGGCCTGACGCGCGGCCTGGCGCGCGACCTGGGCGTCGACGGCATCCGCGTCAACTGCATCATTCCCGGCGCCGTGCGCACACCGCGCCAGGAAAAGCTGTGGCATACGCCGGAAGCGGAAGCCGTGATCCTGCAAGGACAATGCCTGCAGCTGCGCGTGGAACCGGAAGACGTGGCCGCGCTGGCGCTGTTCCTCGCGTCGGACAACGCGGCCAAGTGCGCCGGACGCGAATACTACGTCGACGCAGGCTGGTACGGCGCATGAGCACCTCGGATAAACACCCGGCGCGGCGCTTCCGCTCGCAGGACTGGTTCGACAATCCCGACCACATCGACATGACGGCGCTGTACCTCGAGCGCTTCATGAACTACGGCATCACGGCCGAGGAGCTGCGTTCGGGCCGGCCCATCATCGGCATTGCGCAAAGCGGCAGCGATATCAGTCCCTGCAACCGCATTCACCTGGAGCTGGCGCAGCGCGTGCGCGACGGCATCCGCGACGCGGGCGGCATCCCGATGGAATTCCCGTTGCACCCGATCTTTGAAAACTGCCGTCGTCCCACGGCCGCGCTGGACCGCAACCTCGCGTATCTGGGCCTGGTGGAGATTTTGCACGGCTACCCGATCGACGCCGTGGTGCTGACCACGGGCTGCGACAAGACCACGCCGGCGCAGCTGATGGCCGCCGCCACGGTGGACATTCCCGCCATCGTGCTGTCGGGTGGCCCCATGCTTGACGGCTGGATGGACGGCGAACTGGTGGGTTCCGGCGCCGCCATCTGGAAGGGCCGCCGCCAGCTGTCCGCCGGCTTGATCGACAACGACAAATTCCTGCAGATCGCCGCCGCCTCGGCGCCGTCGGCCGGCCACTGCAACACCATGGGCACGGCATCGACCATGAATGCGCTGGCGGAAGCGCTGGGCATGTCGCTGACGGGCTGCTCGGCCATCCCCGCGCCGTACCGCGAGCGGGGCCAGATCGCCTATGCAACGGGGCGCCGCATCGTCGCCATGGCGCATGAGGACGTGCGTCCGTCGAGCATCCTCACGCGCGAGGCGTTCCTGGACGCCATCATCGTCAACGCGGCCATCGGCGGCTCGACCAACGCCCAGCCGCACCTGATGGCCATGGCGCGCCATGCGGGCGTGGAATTGCACTCGAGCGACTGGATGGAGCACGGCTACGACGTGCCGCTGCTGTTGAACATGCAGCCGGCCGGAAAATACCTGGGGGAGCGCTTCCACCGCGCCGGCGGCGTGCCGGCCGTGATGTGGGAGCTGCAGCAGGCGGGTTTGCTGCACGCGGACCGATTGACGGTCACGGGCCAGACGATGGCGGCGAACCTGGCGGACCGTGAAAGCGCGGACCGCGAGATGATCCGCCCGTTTGCCGCGCCGCTGAAGGAAAAGGCCGGTTTCATGGCCTTGCAGGGCAACCTGTTTGATTTTGCCATCATGAAGACCAGCGTGATCTCGCCCGCCTTCCGCGAGCGCTACCTGTCGCGTCCCGGCAGCGAAGGCGTATTCGAGGCGCGCGCCATCGTTTTCGATGGTTCTGCCGACTACCACGCGCGCATCAACGATCCGGCCCTGCAAATTGATGACAGCTGCATGCTGGTCATGCGCGGCGCAGGTCCCGTGGGCTGGCCCGGTTCGGCCGAAGTGGTCAACATGCAGCCGCCCGACGCCTTGCTCAAGGCCGGCATTCTGAACCTGCCGACCCTGGGCGACGGGCGCCAGTCGGGCACCTCGGACAGCCCGTCGATCCTGAACGCGTCGCCGGAAAGCGCCGTGGGCGGCGGCCTGGCGCTGCTGCGTACGGGCGACATGATCCGCGTGGACTTGAACGCGGGCCAGTGCGACATGCTGGTCGATGCCATTGAGCTGGCGCGCCGCGCCAAAGAGCTGCCGCCGCCCGTCAATGACAGCGCCACGCCATGGCAGGAGCTCTACCGCGCCAGCGTGGGCCAGCTGGAAACGGGCGCCTGCATGGAGCTGGCGCTGAAATACCGCGCCGTGGGCCAGACCCTGCCGCGCCATAACCATTAGCAGGCAGGTCGGGGTAGGTCGGCTTAGCGCTTCGCGCGTAAGCCGACACCACCACAGACATAAAATTTTTCAGCAGTACCCGTAGTTAAAAAAACGTTGTTAATAAAATCCACAAGGAGACACACAATGAACAAGATCATCAGTGCAGCCATCATGACCGCCATGCTGGCATTGAGCAGCAGCGCCGCCCTGGCCGATGCGAAAAACCCGAAAATCGGCTTTTCCATCGACGATTTGCGCGTGGAACGCTGGACGCGCGACCGTGATTTCTTCATCGCCGCCGCCGAAAAGCAGGGCGCCAAAGTCTTCGTGCAATCGGCCGACGCCAGCGAACAGCGCCAGATTTCGCAGATCGAAAACCTGATCTCGCGCGGCGTGGACGTGCTGGTGATCGTGCCATTCAACGCCACTGTCCTCAACAACACCGTCAAGGAAGCGAAAAAGGCCGGCATCAAGGTGCTGTCGTATGACCGCTTGATCCTGAACGCCGATATCGATGCGTACATCTCGTTCGACAACGAGAAAGTGGGAGAAATGCAGGCCGAAGGCGTGACCAAGCTGCAGCCGAAGGGCAATTACTATTTGCTGGGCGGCTCGCCGACCGACAATAACGCCAAGATGCTGCGCGAAGGCCAGATGAAAGTATTGAAACCGTTCATCGACAAGGGCGACATCAAGATCGTCGGCCAGCAGTGGGTGAAGGACTGGAGCGCCACCGAAGCGCTGTCCATCGTGGAAAACGCGCTGACGGCCAACGGCAACAAGATCGACGCCATCGTCGCCTCGAACGACGGCACGGCCGGCGGCGCCATCCAGGCCCTGGCTGCGCAAAAGCTGGCCGGCAAGGTGCCGGTCTCGGGCCAGGACGCCGATCTGGCGGCCGTGAAACGCGTCATCGCCGGCACGCAGTCGATGACGGTCTACAAACCGTTGAAAACCATCGCTGCGGAAGCGGCCAAGCTGGCCGTGCAACTGGCGCGCAATGAAAAGCCGGCTTATAACTCCAGCTATGACAACGGCCTGAAAAAAGTCAGCACGGTGCTGCTGAAGCCTACGCCGCTGACCAAGGCGAATGTGAACATTCTCGTTGACGACGGTTTCTATACCAAGGCGCAGCTGGGTAATTGATTACCCGCTTGATGTCGGTTCGCGTTGGCAGTAGGTCGGATTAGCGCAGCGTAATCCGACAATCGCCGGCTCCGGCAACGCCGGTGGCGGTGTCGGCTTACGCGCTGCGCGCTAAGCCGACCTACTCCTGCGATTGCCCGCATCGGCCGTCATCCGTCATTTTTTCCGTACCCGCAACGAGAGTGAGCATGTCCGACTATCTGCTTGAAATGAAAGGCATCGTCAAACAGTTTGGCGGTGTCCGCGCGCTTGACGGCATCGACCTGCAGGTGCGGGCCGGCGAGTGCATCGGCTTGTGCGGCGAGAATGGCGCCGGCAAGTCGACCCTGATGAAGGTGCTGTCCGGCGTGTACCCGTATGGCACCTGGGATGGCGAGATCCTGTGGGATGGCCAGCCCCTGCGCGCGCAATCGATCCGCGACACGGAAGACGCGGGCATCATCATCATCCACCAGGAACTGATGCTGGTGCCGCAGCTGTCAGTGGCCGAAAATATCTTCATGGGCCGCGAGCTGACCCTGCCCGGCGGGCGCATGCATTACGCGGCCATGTACAAGCGCGCCGACGAGCTGCTGCGCGAACTGAAAATTCCCGAACTGAACGTGGCGCAACCCGTGATGAATTACGGCGGCGGCCACCAGCAGCTGGTGGAAATCGCCAAGGCGCTCAACAAGAATGCGCGCCTGCTGATCCTCGACGAGCCGTCGTCGTCGCTGACGGCGTCGGAAATCGCCGTGCTGCTCGATATCCTGCGCGCGCTGAAGGCCAAGGGCGTCACCTGCATCTACATTTCGCACAAGCTCGATGAAGTGGCGGCCATCTGCGACACCATCGTCGTCATCCGCGACGGCAAGCATATCGCCACTACGCCGATGGCGCAGATGAACGTCGAGCGCATCATCGCGCAGATGGTGGGCCGCGAAATGAGCCAGCTGTACCCGCAACGCGCGCAGCCGGCACCGATCGGCGAAGTGCTGTTCGAGGCGCGCCACGTGACCTGCATCGACGCCGACAACCCGCAGCGCAAGCGGGTCGACGATGTGTCGTTCACCCTGCGCAAGGGCGAGATCCTTGGCATCGCCGGCCTTGTGGGGGCGGGGCGCACGGAGCTGGTCTCGGCCCTGTTCGGCGCCTACCAGGGGCCGTGCCAGGCCGAGGTGTGGCTCGATGGCCGCAAGATCGATACCCGCTCGCCGCAAAAGGCGATTGCCATGGGCCTGGCCATGGTGCCGGAAGACCGCAAGCACCACGGCATCGTGCCCGACCTGGACGTGGGACAGAACATCACCCTGGCCGTGCTGGAGGAATTCGCGCGCGCCACGCGCATCGATGGCGAGGCGGAGTTGACGGCCGTGCGCGGCGAGATCGCGCAGCTGGAACTGAAGGCAGCCAGCCCGTCGCTGTCCATCACGAGCCTGTCGGGCGGCAACCAGCAAAAGGCCGTGCTGGCCAAGATGCTGCTGACGCGCCCGCGCGTGCTGATCCTCGACGAACCCACGCGCGGCGTCGATGTGGGCGCCAAATATGAAATCTACAAATTGATGCTGGCGCTGGCCGACCGGGGCGTGGCCATCATCATGGTCTCGTCGGAACTGGCCGAAGTGCTGGGCGTGTCCGACCGCGTGCTGGTGATGGGCGAAGGCCGCCTGCGCGGCGACTTTATCAACGATGGCCTGAGCCAGGAAACCGTGCTGGCGGCGGCGCTGGACCAGCGCCCGGCGCCCGCCGCCAACACCGCAAACAAGGAAACCGCAGCATGAAACCGCACAGTATCAAACAGCTGTTTACCCAATATAAGATGCTGGCCCTCTTGATCGCCGTGGCGCTGATCTGGGCCTTCTTTTCGTGGAAGACGGAGGGCAGTTTCCTCACGCCGCGCAACCTGTCTAACCTGCTGCGCCAGATGTCCGTCACCGGCATCCTCGCCTGCGGCATGGTGCTGGTGATTATCGCCGGCGAGATCGACCTGTCGATCGGCTCCCTGCTGGGGCTGCTCGGCGGCATCGCCGCCGTGCTCGACGTGACGCAGCACTGGCCGCTGGCGCTGAACCTGGCGGCCGTACTCGGCTGCGGCCTGGTGATCGGTTTGCTCAATGGCTACCTGACGGCGTACCGCGGCATCCCGTCCTTCATCGTGGGCCTGGGCGGCATGCTGGCGTATCGCGGCATCCTGCTGGGCATCACGGGCGGCATCACGATCGCACCCGTTTCCGAGCCGATGGTCTACCTGGGGCAGGGCTACCTGCCCGCAGTGCCCGGCATCGTGCTGGGCATCGGCCTGTTCCTGCTGGCCGCCTTCCTGACGTGGCGCGCGCGCGCCAGCCGCGCCCAGCATGGCTTGCCGCAGACGGCGTCCTGGGCCGACGGCTTGCGCCTGGCCGTCATCGGCGCCGTGCTGTACGCCTTCGTGCAAACCCTGAACGGCTATGAAGGCATCCCGCTGCCCGTGCTGTTGCTGCTGGCCTTGCTGGGACTGTTCAGCTACATCACCAGCCAGACCGTGTTTGGCCGCCGCATCTATGCCGTCGGCAGCAATATGGAAGCGACGCGCCTGTCCGGCATCAACGTGAAAGCCGTCAAGCTGTGGATCTTCGGCATCATGGGCCTGATGTGCGCGCTGGCTGGCCTGATCAACACGGGCCGCCTGGCGGCCGGTTCACCCTCGGCCGGCACCTTCAGCGAACTCGATGCCATCGCCGCCTGCTTCATCGGCGGCACCTCGATGCGCGGCGGCTCGGGCACCGTGTACGGCGCCCTGATCGGTGCGCTGGTGATGGCCAGCCTCGATAACGGCATGTCCATGCTGGACGTGGATACCTACTGGCAGATGATCGTGAAAGGCAGTATCCTCACTTTGGCCGTGTGGGTCGATGTCAGCACGCGAGCGGGGCGTAGATAGCCGTGAAACGATCTGGCACGGGAGGAGACACCATGAAGATGCCGACCGCGCACCGGATCGCGCTGCTGTTTAACGGGAATAAAATTTACGACCGCGACATCATCGCGGGCATCGCCGCCTACCTGAACACGACGCGCGTGTCGTGGGACCTGTTCCTGGAAGAGGATTTTCGCTGCCGCCTGCCCGGCATCGAACGCTGGCAGGGCGACGGCATCATCGCCGATTTTGACGATCCCGCCGTCTGCGAAGCGCTGGCGCACAGCCGCCTGCCCGTGGTGGCTGTGGGCGGCTCGTATGCGCGCGCCGAGGATTACCCGGCCGGCATTCCGTATGTGGCGACCGACAATTTCAAGATCGTCAAGCTGGCCTATGAACACCTGGTGGAAGCGGGCCTGACGCGTTTCGCCTGTTTCAGCCTGCCCGAGGCCGATGTCAACCGCTGGGCGCAGGAGCGCGAAACGGCGTTTTGTACCCTGATGGAGCGCGACCACATGCGCGCCGACGTGTACCGGGGCGTCGCCACCAGCGCGCCTTCGTGGGACGAGGCGGTGGAGCAGCAGATCGCCTGGCTCAACAGCCTGGAAAAACCCGTCGGCATCATCGCCGTCAGCGACGCGCGTGCGCGCCAGCTGCTGCAAGCGTGCATGCACGCGGGGATCGCCGTGCCGGAGCAAGTCGCCCTGATCGGCATCGACAACGACCCGCTGGCGCGCATGCTCACGCGTATTCCCTTGAGTTCCGTGATCCAGGGCACCGAGGAAATGGGCCGCACGGCCGCGCATTTGCTGCATCAGATGTTGAATGGCGCGCGCCTGTCCGGTACGCGCATCCTCGTGCCGCCGGCCGGCCTGAACGTGCTCGCGTCCACGCGCCACCAGCCTTTCCAGCATCCGCAGGTGATGCAGGCGCGCCATTTTATTCGCCAGTATGCCTGCCAGGGCATCAAGACGGAGCAGGTGGCCGATTACGTGGGCGTGTCGCGCTCTTCGCTCGAAGCGCACTTCCGCCACGAGCTGGGGCGCAGCGTGCACGACGAAATCCTGCATTTCAAGCTCGATGCGGCCAAGACCCTGCTGGCGCGCGGGCCGGGGCAGGTGGCCGAGGTGGCCGTGCGTTGCGGCTTTACCACGGTGCAGTACATGCATGCCGTCTTCAAGCGCGAACTCGGTTGCACGCCGCGCGAATTCCAGCAGCGCAGCCGGCCGCCGCCAGCGCCCGGGCAGGCGCCATGATGCATCTGCTGCACAATGCGCGCGGCATGCGCGTGGCCATCGACGCGCACGATGCCAGCGTGCGGGCCTGGTGGGCGCCCGACCGCTATGGCCGCTTGGCCGATGTGCTGGGCGCCGCGCCCCCTGCGGCGCGTGCATCCACGGGCTGGCGGTGCGCGCCGCCGGACGACGGCCACCTTTTGATGCACCTGGCGCACGACGGCCTGTCGGTGCGCCTGGCCTACCGGCTCGACGACGATGGCAGCCTGCACCTCGACTGCGCCGCCACGGCCGATACGCTTTCCCATTTTGCGCTGGCCGCACCCCTGTTCAATCTGCAGGGCGGCCGCGCTGCCGTGGGCGACCATGTGCTGCGCCTGGCCGCCGACCGTTACCGGCCTTGGCCTGGCGGTAGCACGGACGGCTCGCCGCTCGATGTGGCGGGCAGCGCCTTCGACTTCCGTCAGCCGGCGCCGCTCGCTACACGCCTGGCCTGGCCCGCGCTCGTGCATTTACCGGGATTCCGGCATGACTTTTACTGGACGGGCAGCGGCCAGCTGCGCGAGGCGGCGCGGGTGGCCGACCCCGCTTCCGGCCGGGTCTTGCGTTTTTCCAGTACCCAGGACAGTTGCCATTTGTATTCCGATGCGCGCTGTTTTTCCCTGCTGGCGCAGGGCGTGCAATTGCAGCCGGGACAGGTGATGCGCTTCAGCCTTGCCTACCGTTTAGGCGTGCAGGATATCGATGCGTTTGACATATCCGAACCGGTATCAATGATGTCAAATAAGTGATTGGTCAGATATGCGGGGCAGTTCTACCATGAGGTAGTTTTTCCCTCATTCATTTTTGTCCTGACCGACGCTGCGAACCTGCCCATGAACATACTCACCATCGATGCCGGCACCACCAATACGCGTACCTTGCTGTGGCGCGCAGGCGCCGTCGTCGCCCAGGCGCAGCTGGAAACGGGCGTGCGCAATACCGCCATCGATGGCCATAACGGCGCGCTGAAACAGGCGCTGCGCGACACCATCGCCAGCGTGCTGGCCAGCGCCGGCATCGCGCCGTCCGAGGTGAACCTGGCAGTGGCCTCGGGCATGATCACTTCGCCCATGGGCGTGCGGGAAGTGCCGCATTTGCCGGCGCCCGCCGGCCTGGCCCAGCTGGCGCAAGGCATGCAGGCGGTGGACTTGCCCGACGTGCTGGCGCAGCCTCTGTGGCTGATTCCCGGCGTGCGCAACCAGCATGGCGCCGTCGGTCTGCATAACGTCGAGGCGATGGACATGATGCGCGGCGAAGAGACGGAAGTCGTCGCGCTGCTCGAGCGCCTGCAGTTGCGCGGCGCGGCGACCCTGATCATGCCCGGTTCGCATACCAAACTGATCAGCGTGGACGAACAGCGCCGCATCCTCGGCTGCAGCACCACCATCGCGGGCGAGCTGCTGCAGGCGATCACGCAGCACACCCTGATCAAGCAATCGGTCGATGGCGGTTTTGCCCAGACCCTGGTGCCGAAAATGCTGCTGGCCGGCGCGGCCGCGGCGCAAAAAACGGGGCTGGCGCGCGCCTGCTTCAGCGTGCGCACCCTGGGCCAGTTCAGCGCCATCGAATGCAATGAGCGGGCCAATTTCCTGATGGGCGCCGTCCTCAGCGGCGACTTGCTGGCGCTGCGCAACAGCACCGCCATTCAGATGCGGCCCGATAGCCCGCTCGTCATTACAGGTAAACCCATGCTGCGCCAGGCGCTCGGGCTGCTGATCGAAGAACACGGATTTTTTTATGGCAAGCGCATCATCGTTGACGACCAGCAGCAAGACCATCTGGCCGGTCACGGTGCGCTGCTGATCGCCGCCGCGCGCGGCTTGATTTCCCCGCAGGAGACAGTATGAGCAGCAACAAGAACAAGCGTCCCTTGCGTTCGCAAGCGTGGTTTGGCGGCGACGACAAGGACAGTTTTATTCACCGCAGCTGGATGAAGAACCAGGGCTATCCCAGCGACGCCTTCGATGGCCGCCCCGTCATCGGCATCTGCAATACCTGGTCCGAGCTGACGCCCTGCAATGGCCATTTCCGCGACTTGGCCGAGATGGTCAAGCGCGGCGTGCTCGAAGCGGGCGGCTTCCCCGTCGAATTTCCCGTCATGTCGCTGGGCGAGACGAATCTGCGCCCGACGGCCATGCTGTTCCGTAACCTGGCCAGCATGGATGTCGAGGAATCGATACGCGCCAACCCGATCGACGGCGTGGTGCTGCTGACGGGCTGCGACAAGACCACCCCGGCCCTGCTGATGGGCGCGGCCAGCGTGGACTTGCCCACCATCGTGCTGTCGGGCGGCCCCATGCTGAACGGGAATTACCGGGGCAAACCGATCGGTTCCGGCACCGACGTATGGAAGTTTTCCGAAGACGTGCGGGCCGGACGCATGACGTCCGCCGAATTCAAGCAGGCCGAATCGTGCATGTCGCGCTCCGCCGGCCACTGCATGACCATGGGCACGGCTTCGACCATGGCCAGCATGGTCGAAGCGCTGGGCGTGACCCTGCCCGGCAACGCGGCCATTCCCGCCGTCGATGCGCGCCGCAAGCTGCAGGCGCAGCTGACGGGCCGGCGCATCGTCGACATGGTGCATGAAGACTTGAAACTGTCGCAGATCCTCACGCGCGACGCGTTTGAAAACGCCATCATGGTCAACGGCGCCATCGGCGGCTCGACCAATGCCGTGATCCATTTGCTGGCGATTGCCGGGCGCATCGGCGTGGACATGCGCCTGGGCGACTGGGACCGCCTGGGCCGCGACATTCCCTGCCTGCTGAACCTGATGCCGTCGGGCCAGTACCTGATGGAAGATTTTTACTATGCGGGCGGCCTGCCCGTGATCATCCGCGACCTGCTGGGCAAATTGCATGGCGAGGCGCTCACCGTCACGGGCGCGACCATGGCCGTCAACGTGGCCGAAGCGGAAAATTTCAATCCCGAGGTGATCACGCCGCTGGCGCAGCCATTCAAGGACGAAGGCGGCATCGCCGTCCTGCATGGCAACCTGGCCCCGCGCGGCGCCGTCATCAAGCCTTCCGCCGCCTCGCCCGAGCTGATGCAGCACCGTGGCCGCGCCGTCGTCTTCAACAGCATCGAGCATTATAAAAAGCGCGTCGACGATCCCGCGCTCGATATCGACGCCAGCTGCGTGATGGTGCTGCAAAACTGCGGCCCGCAGGGCTATCCGGGCATGGCGGAAGTGGGCAATATGGGCTTGCCGAAAAAACTGCTGGAGCAGGGCGTGCGCGACATGGTGCGCATCTCGGACGCGCGCATGAGCGGCACGGCTTACGGCACGGTGGTGCTGCACGTGGCGCCGGAAGCAGCCGTGGGCGGGCCGCTGGCGCTGGTGCGTGATGGCGACATGATTGAACTGGACGTGGCGGGCCGCCGCTTGCACCTGGACGTCGACGAGGCGGAGCTGGCGCGCCGGCGCGAAGAGTGGCGCGCTCCCGAGCCGGCCATGAAGGGCGGCTACCAGTCCATGTACATCAAGCACGTGACGCAGGCCGACGAAGGCGCGGACCTCGATTTCCTCGTCGGTTGCCGCGGTTCGGCCGTTCCGCGCGAATCTCACTGAAAACAAGGAAAAAAGATGATGGGGACACAGGCGCAATTACTGGTCGATGCGCAAAACTTCCTGGGCGAGGGCGTGCGCTGGTGCGAACGCAGCGGCCGCGTTTTCTGGACGAATATCGAAGGCTGCCAGCTGCATGCGCTGGTGCTGGCCACGGGCGAGCGCCAGAGCTGGGCCATGCCCGAGCGCCTGGCGTGCTTCGCGCTGACGGATAGCGACGAGGTGCTGTTGCTGGGACTGGCCTCCGGACTGGCCTGGTTTGACGCGCGCAGCGGGGTCGTCACGCGCTTGCACATGGTGGAGGGCGACTTGCCCATGACGCGCCTGAACGATGGCCGCTGCGACCGCCAGGGACGCTTTGTCTTCGGCACGCTCGATGAACGTCCGTGCCGCGATGCCATCGGCAGCTTTTACCGCCTCAACCTGGACTTGACTCTGGAGCGCTTGCCGCTGCCGCAGATCGCCATCTCGAACAGCATCTGCTTCAGCGTCGACGGCACGGCCATGTATTTCTGCGACTCGATGAAGCGGGCGATCTACCGCTGGGACGATTACCTGGGGGGCGACGCCAGCCGGGTGCGCGTGTTTGCCGTGCTCGACCCTGGACCGGGCGCGGCCGACGGCGCCATTATCGATGCGGATGACTACCTGTGGAGCGCGCAGTGGGGCGCCGGCAGGGTCTTGCGCTTCGCGCCGGACGGCAGCGTCGAGCGCAAGATCAGCCTGCCCGTCTCGCAGCCCAGCTGCGTGAGCCTGGGCGGCCCGCACTACGACGAATTGTTCGTCACGACGGCGCAGGAGAACTTGACCCCGGCCCAGCTGGCGAGCGAACCGCTGGCTGGCGGATTGTTCCACGCGCGCCAGGTGGGCGTGCGCGGTTTGCCGGAAGTGCGCTTTGGCGCCCTGCCGGCCTGACAGGAGAAAGCATATGCAAAAACACACGGTTTTCAATGGCATCCTCGAACGGGGCATGGTCGGCATCGTGCGCGCCGATTCGGCGCAGGCGGCCGTGCAGATCGCCGAGGCGTGCATCGCCGGCGGCATCACGGCGCTGGAAGTGGCGTTCACCACGCCCGATACCCTGGGCGTGCTGCGGACCCTGCGCGAACGCCATGGCCATGACGTGCTGCTGGGCGCGGGCACGGTGCTCGATACGGAGACGGCGCGCGCCGCCATCCTGGCCGGCGCCCAGTTCATCATTTCGCCCAGCGTCAACGTGGAAACGATCGCGCTGTGCCAGCGCTACCAGGTGCTGTCCATGCCGGGCGCGATGACGCCGACGGAAATCGTCACGGCCCTGCAGGCCGGCGCCGACATCGTCAAGGTCTTCCCCGCCGAGATGTTCGGCCCCGCCTACATCAAGGCTCTGCGCGCGCCCTTGCCGCAAGCGCCATTGATGCCGACGGGCGGCGTGACGGTGGAGAACTTGCATGAATGGTTTGCCAGCGGCGCCGTGGCCGTGGGCATCGGCAGCAGCCTCAGTGGCCCTGGCGCGACGGGCGACTACGCGGCCGTGACGGCGCGCGCGCAGGCTTTCGTGGCGAAGATGGCGGCCGTGCGGACTTCTAGGTCTTCTGGATAGCTCCCTGCCCTGAATAATTCTGCTACGCTAGGCGGGCAATGTCGCACGCTTAACTACGACCAGAATATGCCCAACATCGCCCGCATCCTGCAAGACAGCCGCATCATCGCCATCGTCGGCATGTCCGACAAGCCCGAACGCGCCAGCCATGAAGTGGCCGACTACCTGCTGCGGCATGGCTACCGCGTGTTGCCCGTCAATCCGGCCCTGGCCGGGCGCGACGTGCTGGGCCAGCGCGCTTACGCCACCTTGACGCAGGCTGCCGCTGCGGTGGCACCGGCGCGCATCGACATCGTCGATTGCTTCCGCAAGTCCGAAGATATCCTGCCCATCGCCGAGGAAGCCATCGCCGTCAAGGCCGGCTGCCTGTGGCTGCAGCTCGACATCGTCAACGAGCCGGCGGCGCAACTGGCGCGGGCGGCGGGCCTCGACGTGGTGATGGATCACTGCACAAAAATCGAGCACCGCAAGCTGGCGGTGGCGGCATGAAGGCGCGCACGCAATTTCGCGCCGGCAAGGGCTTCGAGCTGAACGAGGAATTCGCCGGCAAGCGCTTGCTGGGCGCCGCCACCAAGGCGGCCAACAAGAAGCTGACGCCGGCCCAGTGCAAGGCCCTGGACCGCGAGGAAACCGTGGCCCTGACGGCGCAGATCGCCGAGTGCCAGAGCATGCTGTACGCGCAGCACAAAAAGAAGGTGCTGCTGGTCTTGCAGGGCATGGATACGTCGGGCAAGGATGGCACGGTCAAGGCCATCTTCAGCAACATCAACCCGATGGGCATCCGCGCCGTGGCGTTCAAGGGCCCCACCGATATCGAACTGGCGCACGACTACCTGTGGAGAGTGCACCAGCACGTGCCCGTGAAGGGCGAGATCGCCATCTTCAACCGCAGCCATTACGAAGATGTGCTGATCACGCGCGTGCAGGACATGATCGACAAGGCGGAATGCCAGCGCCGCTACGCGCAGATCCGCGATTTCGAGCGCATGCTGAGCGAGACGGGCACCGTCATCCTGAAAATCTTCCTGCACATCTCGAAGGACGAGCAACGGGGACGGCTGCAGGAGCGGCTCGACGATCCCGACCGCCAGTGGAAGTTCGACCCCAACGATATCGCCCAGCGCAAGAAGTGGGATGGCTATCAGCGCGCCTATGAAACGGCGATCCGCGAGACCGATGCCGACCACGCGCCATGGTACGTGGTGCCATCGAACTCCAAGACGCAGCGCAACCTGGTGGTCGCTTCCCTGCTGCTGGAAACCCTGCAGGGCATGAAGCTGGAATACCCGGCGCCGGACCCGAAACTGTCGTCTTTCAAGGTCGAGTAGAGCTCAGGCCAATTCAGCGCCGCGCCTGCGGAATCGGCTGCGCTGTGGCATAGTATCCCTCGTCGATAATTCAAACCAGACCGGAGATCCATATGCTGCAGTTGAAAGATCCTACCTTGTTGCGTCACCAGGCTTACGTGAATGGAGCCTGGGCGGATGCCGATGGTGGCCAGACGATCAATGTGAACAATCCCGCCACCGGCGAGCATATCGGCACGGTGCCCCTGATGGGCGCAGCCGAGACGCGCCGCGCCATCGAAGCGGCCAATGCCGCCTGGCCCGCCTGGCGCAAGAAGACGGCCAAGGAGCGCGCGGCCGTGCTGCGCCGCTGGCATGACCTGATCCTGGAAAACGCCGACGACCTGGCGCTGATCATGACCACCGAGCAGGGCAAGCCGCTGCCGGAAGCGAAGGGCGAAGTGCAGTTCGGCGCCTCGTTCATCGAGTGGTTTGCGGAAGAAGGCAAGCGCGTCGCGGGCGAGACCCTGCAATCGCCGTGGCCTGACCGCCGCCTGGTCGTCACCAAGGAGCCGATCGGCGTGTGCGCCGCCATCACGCCATGGAACTTCCCCGCCGCCATGATCACGCGCAAGGTCGGCCCGGCCCTGGCCGCCGGCTGTCCGATGGTCCTGAAGCCGGCGGAAGCAACGCCGTTTTCCGCGCTGGCGCTGGCCGTGCTGGCCGAGCGCGCGGGCGTGCCTGCCGGCGTGTTCAGCATCGTTACGGGCGCGCCGAAAGACATCGGCGGCGAAATGACGTCGAACCCCATCGTGCGCAAGCTGACGTTTACGGGTTCAACCCAGGTGGGACGTTTGCTGGCCGAGCAGTGCGCGCCGACGATCAAGAAACTGTCGCTGGAACTGGGCGGCAATGCGCCGTTCATCGTCTTCGACGACGCCGACCTGGACGCGGCAGTGGAAGGCGCCATCGCCTCGAAATACCGCAATGCGGGCCAGACCTGCGTGTGCGCCAACCGTCTGTACGTGCAGGACAGCGTGTATGACGCGTTTGCCGACAAGCTGGTGGCCGCCGTAGCCAAGCTGAAAGTGGGTAATGGCATCGAAGCGGGCGTCACGCAAGGCCCGCTGATCGACGCCAAGGCCGTCGCCAAGGTGGAAGAACACGTGGCCGACGCGCTGGGCAAGGGCGGGCGCCTGCTGGCCGGCGGCAAGCGCCATGCGCTGGGCAATGGCTTCTTCGAGCCGACCATCATCGCCGACGTGACAAACGACATGCGCGTGGCCACCGAAGAAACCTTCGGCCCGCTGGCACCCCTGTTCCGCTTCAAGACGGACGATGAAGTGATCGGGCTGGCCAACAACACGGAATTCGGCCTGGCCGCCTACTTCTATTCGCGCGACATCGGCCGCATCTGGCGTGTGGCCGAAGGCCTGGAAACGGGCATGGTGGGCGTCAACACGGGCCTGATCTCGAACGAGATCGCCCCCTTCGGCGGCGTCAAGCAATCGGGCCTGGGCCGTGAAGGGTCGACCTACGGTATCGAAGATTACCTGGTCATCAAATACATCTGCATGGGCGGGATCTAGGATTCTTGATTAAATCTACTGCGCGGCGCGCTTTCCGGCCTGCGATGCTCGCTGTACTAAAGTACAGCTGCGCTTCTTAGCCAGAAATCGTTGCCGCTCGCTACGATTTTCTCAAGCATCCGTTACGTCTGTTATCGACGGCTGTTGCGAGCCGATGCTAACCGGTCCAGCATGCCCTTGACCGCTTCCATCTGCGTGCCGCTCTTGCGGTAGAAATCCGGGTCGATCGGATTGATGCTGGTGTAGCCCCAGAAATCCCAGCAGCCTTTCGGGTTGTATGGGTAGACGGGGCTCGGTTCAGCCTGCGGGTACAGCACGATGATCTTGTTGGCGTCCGCCACCTGGTTGTAGCCGGTGCTCGTATAGAAACGGTCGCCGATCGCCTGCGTCGTTTGCAGGCAGCCGTGGAACACCACGTGCACGCGGCAGCTCTCGCTGTCGCAGGCTTTCGGGATGTAGGCGTAGCCCGTATTGTTCATGCTCGAGTACGCGTTCTGGATGAAGCTGCGCTGATTGAAGGCGATCAGCTTGCCCGTCAGGCTGGTCGCCGACGGTTGCAGGTCCGGGTACAGGTGCTGCAGGATGTCGCGCGCCTGCGTGTAGTCACAATCGTTGATGAAGGGCGATTCCGTCACGGCGCAAGGCTTGTCGGTGTTGCTGTCGGTCAGAATGGCGTGGCCCGCACCTAGCGTGTCGACGAAGCGGATTTGCGCCGCCGGCGTGCCCGCCAGTTGATAGAATTTCCCTACCTGTTCCACCACCGGCCGTGTCACGGTCTGGTCTTTCGTTCCGCTGAACAGATACACGCGCTGGCGTTTCAGGTTGGCCGTGTCGTCGATGAGACGGGCGCGCGCAAAATCGTTCGCCGCGCGCAGCAATTCGCTGGCGACGGGTGGCGCCACCTGGGCGCTGCCGGGATTCATGCAGGTGGTCAGGGCATTCGTCAGGTAGGGGATGTAGGGGAAGCGGCCCGGCTGGCCCGAACAGAAATACGGGCCGCCTGCGATGATGCCGGCGCCGGCGACGGTGGCCGAGTAGGCGACGGCAAACTGCGCCGCCATGAAGCCGCCCGAGGACAGGCCGGACACGGTGGTCTGGCTCAGGTCAGCCTGGTAGCCGGGCAGGGCGGGGGCGTCCTTGGTCGCGGCGGGCTTGACGGCTTTGGCGGCTTTGACTGCCGTGGCGGCGTGCGTGCATGCTGGCGCCAGGATGAGCAGGCTGGCGGCCAGCACGGCGGTGGTTAGTGTGGTCAGGTGCGCGGTCAGGTGCGGGAAGGGCATGGCGGCTCCAGAAGGCAAGGAAAGGGACAGGAAGGCCGAGCATAGGTAAAAAAACTGTGCGCTGGGCAAGTACTGCACCGTCGTTGATGTCGCTCAAGTAATTGTCGTTGTTGTGCGTCTTGTACGCACGCGCGGCGTTTGACATAGAATGGTTTTTTTCCGTTCAACCATGGTGCCCTTCATGTCCAAGACCCTTGCCCAGCTGTTTGCACTGACCACCCTTGCCGCCGGCGCCAGCCTGGCCATGCCGGCCCATGCCGCCGACACCGCGCCAGCTGCCGCCGCGCCAGCGGCTTGCCCCGCCATTCTGAAACAGACCTTCAACCGCCTGCAGGACGAGGCGCCGCAAAACCTGTGCCAGTACGCAGGCAAGGTCGTGCTGGTGGTGAACACGGCCAGTTATTGCGGTTTTACCAATCAATATGAAGGGCTCGAAGCGCTGTACGCGAAGTACGGCAGCAAGGGCCTGGTGGTGCTGGGCTTCCCGTCGAACGATTTCGGCAAGCAGGAGCCCGGCAACAGCAAGGAAATCGCCGATTTCTGCTACAACACCTATGGCGTGAAGTTCCCCATGTTTTCGAAGTCCGTCGTCTCCGGCCCCGCGCCGAACCCGCTGTACGTGGACCTGATCAAGCAGACGGGCAAGACCCCGGCCTGGAATTTCCATAAATACCTGATCGACCGCCACGGCAAAGTGGTGGAAAGCTTCCCCAGCAAGGTGACGCCGGACGACAAGAAACTCGTTGGCGCGGTGGAAAAAGCGCTGGCGCTGTAAGTTACCAACACACAAGCAGGCTTGATCGCCTGCTTTTTTTTAATGCCGCGCTTGTCGTCTTGCCATCATTGTCCTAAGCTGGTTGTTCACGTTTGTCTCAACAAAGGAGAACATCATGGCGTATGTCGATGGATTTGTGGTGCCCGTACCGAAAGCCAAGCTCGATGCCTACCTGGCCATGTCGCGCAGTTGCGGCGCCGTCTGGCGAGAGTACGGCGCGCTGGAATTTCGCGAATGCGTGGGCGACGATGTCAAGCCGGGCAAGCTGACCTCGTTCCCGCAGGCGGTGGATTTGCAGGATGGCGAAGTGGTGGTGTTTTCCTGGATCGTGTATGCGTCGCGCGCCAAGCGCGATGAAATCAACGACAAGGTCATGAAAGACCCGCGCCTGGCCGAGATGATGGACCCGGAAAAATTGCCGTTTGATGGCAAGCGCATGATCTACGGCGGCTATGAAATGCAGGTGGATATCAAATAACCAGCTTTGCGGGAACCGCCCCGCGCAGCGCATTGCACACAACAATGGCTTCGGCCCGTGCCAGCATGGCGCGCGTGATGATGGTTTCCTGCGCATCCCAGGCGGGATCGGCCAGTATGGCGGCGCGCTGCACGCCGGGCAGCAGGCCGCAGGACAGGGGCGGTGTGTGCCAGCGGCCGTCCAGCTGGACGAAGACATTGCTGCGCCCGCCCTCGGTCAGTTCGCCCCGTTCGTTAAAGAACAGCATGTCGAAACCGCCTTGCGCTTCGGCCGCGCGCCAGGCGGCGTCATAACGCGCACGCACGCTGCTCTTGTGGCGCAGGAAGAGGTCGCCGGCAGTCGTTGTATCGGGCGCCAGCATGACGTTGACCGTCTCCGGCAAGGCGCTGAGCGCGCCGCTGTGCGTCGTCAACCGGCCATCCTGGCGCAGCGCCAGGCGCAGGCGGAAAGGGACATCGTCGGTCCGCGCCGCGCAGGCCGCGTGCAGCGCGGAGCGGGCAGCGTTTGCATCCCAGGCAAAATTAAAATAGGCGCAGGAGGCGGCCAGGCGCGCCAGGTGGCGTTCCTGCTGGCGGCAACCGTCGGCACGGCTGGCATGCAGGGTCTCGAACAGTTCGAAGTCGTTCGTGAGGCCGGTGAGGAAGCGGGCCTTGAGCTGGCATTCCGCAAATTCCTCGTGCGGGTCGCTGTCGAGGACGATGCCGGCGCCCACGCCCATCTCGCCGCGCCGGATGCCGTCAGGGCTCGCCGGTTGCAAGGCCAGGGTACGGATCGGCACGGACAGGCAAAAGTCGCCCACGGCGTGGGCGGCGCCGGCGGCTGGCGGATCGAACCAGCCGATGGCGCCCGTGTAGATGCCGCGCGCGGCAGGTTCCAGTTCGGCGATGATTTCCATGGTGCGGCGTTTTGGCGCGCCCGTGATCGAGCCGCATGGATACAGGGCCTGGAAGATGTCGGCCAGGCTGGCGTCGGCGCGCAGGCGCGCCTGCACGGTGGAGGTCATTTGCAGCACGCTGCTGTAGCGCGTCACTTCGAACAGGGCCGGCACCTTGACGGAACCCGTGACGGCGATGCGGCCGATGTCGTTGCGCAGCAGGTCGACGATCATCAGGTTTTCCGCGCGGTTCTTCGGATCATGGGCCAGGGCGCTGGCGCGGCGCGCGTTTTCTGCCGCCTGTTCGGCAGGGGCGGCCGGCGCCGTGCCTTTCATGGGGCGCGCCATCAACTCGCCCTGCGCATGGCGCACGAACAGCTCCGGCGACAGCGACAGCAGGGCGCCGCCATCGGGCAGCATCACCAGCGCGCCGTAGGGCACGGGCTGGCGCGCGCGCAGCCGTGCATACAGGGCCAGGGGCGAGCCGAAGGCATCGAAGCGCAAGCGATACGTGTAGTTGACCTGATAGGTGTCGCCGGCCACGATGTAGTCGTGGATGCGGTGCAGCGCGCGCGTGAATTCGGCTTGATCCACGTTCGCGTGGATATCGGCCACGCCGGCCGGCGCGGCGTCCGCGCCGACGCGAGAGTCCAGCCACTGCGCCACCTCGTCCTGCGACAGCTGGGTGCAATGGTCAAAGACGAGCACTTGCGCCAGCGGCGGCGCGTTGATGCCTGCCGCGCGCGGCGGCATGGCCAGCAAATGCGCGCCCAGCTCGTAGCTGCACACGCTGACGGCGTACTGGCCGCGTTGTAAAGCCTCTTGCAGCCCTGTGAGCAGGTCCGGCCACCGTTGCCCCTCGCTGCACTGCAAGACTGCCGCCAGGCCCGTGTACAGGCGCGAACCGGCGCCCGGGGTACTGGCGTCGTCGAGCAGGGCGAAACAGTCGGTGTGCATGGGACAGCCGCGGCGGTGACTTACCCCAGCAGCATGGCGATTTGCAGCGCCGCTTCCTGGGATGGATTGATCTTGAAGCCGCTCTTGGCGTAGCGGTGCCAGCGTCCGATGACGAAGCCGACGATCAGGGTGGCGCGTGCCGCCACTTCGCTTTCCTTGCCATGGCCTTCGGCGGCGGCCACGCGCAAGGCCTGCTTGAGCGCCAGTTCCACGCGGTCGTAGAACTGGTTCATGCGCACTTGCAGGCGCTCGTCCTCATTGACCAGCGCATCGCCGATCAATACGCGCGTCATGCCCGGATTGCTGATGGCGAAATTGAGCAGCATGCCGATGATGTCGCGCGTCTGCGTCATGCCGTCGCTGTGCTTTTCCGCGATCTGGTTGATCAGGCCGAAGACGCTCGACTCGATGAATTCGATCAGCCCTTCGAACATTTGCGCCTTGCTGGCGAAATGGCGGTACAGGGCCGCTTCCGACACGGTCAGTCTGGCCGCCAGTGCGGCGGTGGTGATCTTTTCGCCTTTCGGCTGCTCCAGCATTGCGGCGAGGGCCTGAAGAATTTGTAGCCTGCGTTGGCCCGGCGGTGTGCTTGCCATATTTTCTCTTGTCGTTAAAAAAAATGCTGCCTTGATGGGGATATCCGTCACCGCCGCTAGCGGTGCGGCTTCCGGCGTCAACCGTAAGCCCAGGAGTCCCCTTCAACGCAGACGGTGAAGGCGGCGTGCCAAATGCCGGACAGATTTTACTTTGACATCGACGTAAGCGGGGCGATTTAACGCCTTGGGCAGCTTCGCTACGCCGATCGGATCGGCCATTTTCAGGTATTGCGTGACCCAGGCCGTGCGCAGGCCCAGTTTTTTCGCACCCTTCAGGTTGGCCAGGGTGTCTTCCACCAGAATGCAGCGGCCAGGGCGGATGTGGTGCTTGCGCATCAGTTTGCGCAGCATCAGGGTCGATGGCTTGGGCCGCAGCTGGCGGTGCACATGCATCGCTTCGATGGCGATGTGGTGTGAAAAATGCTGGCGCAAGCCCAGGTGGCGCATCACGTCGCTCGAATAGCGCAGCGGCGCGTTGGTGAGTAAAATTTTACGGCCAGGCAGGCGTTTGAGTAAAGCCCCCAGCCCCCGCTCGGCGCGTATCATCGCGCGCAAATCGTCGAACGCATGCGTCTCGTGCAAAAAATGCGCGGCCTGCACCTGGTGATGCTTGACCATGCCCAGCAAGGTGGCGCCATAGCGGCGCCAGTAGGCCGCGCGCGCCGCATTGACGATGGCGTCATCGGCCGGCGTGACGCCATCGCCCAGTACGCGGGCAATATACGTGTTCATATTGGCCGTGATGGTGGGGAAGATGGCGTGCGATGCATTGTGCAGCGTGTTGTCGAGGTCAAACAGCCAGACCGGCGACGAGCGGTTAAGATGGGGCACAGGCACAGGAGTCTTTAGGCAAGAGGATAAGCAGGATGAAAAAATCAACAATCAGGAAAACCATGCGACGCCAGATTATAGTGATGTTTTGCGGATTATTCTTGCTGCCGTTGCCGGCGGCCTTTGCCGAAGCGCCGCCCGTGGCGCAAAACCGCGGCGCCCTGTTCAAGGTGCAGGACGCCAGCCACACCCTGTATCTGTTCGGTACCATCCACGTCGGCGCGCCCGATTTTTATCCGCTCGAGCCGACCGTGACGCGGGCATTGGAAGGCGCTGGCGCGCTGGCGCTGGAGATCGATCCGGGCGCCGATCCGCGCAAGGCCATCAGCGCCGTGCTGAAATACGGCATGGAGGCGCCGGGCAGCAAAGTGCCGCCTGACTGCCGCCAGACGCTGGCGCCGCGTCTGGCGCCGCTGTTGCAAAAATACGGCATTCCATCCGAATCGGTGGCGCCGATGAAGCCGTGGATGCTGGCCAGCATGCTGGCCATCGGCGAATTTTCCACCCTGGGCTACCGCTCCGATCTGGCCGTCGACAATTATCTGTCGCAGCAAGCCAAGGCGCGCAAGATCCCCGTGCTGGAACTCGAATCGATGGAAGGCCAGATGGCGCTGTTCGGCGCGATGACACCGCTGGATCAATGCCGCTTCCTGGAAGACGGCGTGGCGTCGATCGAGGATCAGGAACAAAGCCAGGAAGCGCGCGAGATCGCCAACGCATGGCGCACGGCCGACGCGGTCGCCTTCGACAAGCTGGCGGCCAAGGCGGCAACAGACCCCTCGTTCGCCGCGCAGTTCGTGCAAAAGGTGTTGTTAGATGGCCGCAACCCGGCCCTGGCCGACGGCATCGCCAACTTGCTGGCGCGCGAAAAGTCCAGCCTGGCCGCCATCGGCGTATTGCACCTGGTCGGCGAAAAGAGCGTGCCGGATTTGCTGCGTAAACGCGGATTGAAGGTCGAACGGGTGTATTAGCGATAGCGCTGGCTCAGCCGCGCAAAACACGCGGCAGAGTAGATGAAAAGTGTTCAGGGCAAGGCGCCGAGCCGAAGACAGTACGCATGTACGGCGAGGCGAGGCAACGCAGCCATGGACATTTTTCAGATACGGGGATAAGTCGATGGTGCCCTTGACGTGGATCGAACACGTGGCCTCTCCCTTACCAAGGGAGTGCTCTACCACTGAGCTACAAGGGCATAAAAAATCGGCGCTGGGTGAATTGCGCCGAATTATTTTTAGTGCGAACGGATCATAGTACCAAAAGCCTGCTCGGTCAACACTTCCAGCAATAATGAGTGTTCGATGCGGCCATCGATGATGTGCACCGTGTTCACGCCGGACTTGGCGGCGTCGAGCGCGGACGAGATCTTCGGCAGCATGCCGCCCGAGATCGTGCCATCGGCGAACATCTCGTCGATTTCGCGCGCCGACAGGTCGGTCACCAGGTTGCCCTGCTTGTCCTGGACGCCGGCGATGTTGGTCATCATGATCAGCTTTTCCGCTTTCAGGATTTCCGCGATCTTGCCCGCCACGACATCGGCGTTGATGTTGTAGGCCTGGCCATCCTGGCCGAAACCGATCGGCGAAATGATGGGAATGAAGGCGTCGTCCTGCAGCGCCTTGACGACGGCCGGGTTGATCGCGTCGATCTCGCCCACAAAACCGATATCGAGGAATTCGCCCGGATGTTCGCGGTCCGGCATCTGCATCTTGCGCGCGCGGATCAAGCCGCCATCCTTGCCCGTCAGGCCTACGGCCTGGCCGCCGTAATGGTTGATCAGCATGACGATATCCTGCTGCACTTCGCCGCCCAGCACCCACTCCACCACTTCCATGGTTTCTTCATCGGTGATGCGCATGCCTTGCACGAAAGTGCCTTGCTTGCCGATTTTTTTCAGCGCGTTGTCGATCTGCGGTCCGCCGCCGTGCACCACGACCGGGTTCATGCCGACCAGCTTGAGCAGGATGACGTCGCGCGCGAAGCCGTGCTTCAGGCGTTCGTCCGTCATGGCGTTGCCACCGTACTTGATGACGATGGTCTTGCCGTGGAAATTGCGGATGTAGGGGAGGGCCTCGGCCAGAATCTGCGCCTTGATTTGCGGCGACACCGCCGTCAAGTCGTCATTCATGTCCAGGTTCAAGTTAGCTAGTTGATTCATGGCGAGTCCGGAAAATAGATTTGTGCGATTTTACAGGGAAGAAGAAAATCCTGGAGGCATTATAGGGCGATCTTGTTGTATTTTCCCTGATGATCCTATAGTCTGGCCCGATATGTCCCCCAGCCAGCCCTTTTACTGCCCGTTACATCTGCGTCGCCTCCCGGCGCAGCATGACACACACTTGCCAATTCACACACAGCCATGAGCCAGTGCAGCCTGTGCGGCGCCACTTTCCAGTGTGGCCAGCTTGACCCGGACGCCAAGGAGCCCTGCTGGTGCATCTCCCTGCCGCCGGCCGTTCCCGTGCCCGGCAGCGCCGCCATCGGCTGCTGGTGCCCCGCCTGCCTGCAAGCCCATATCGCCAGCTTGACGCGCCCGGCAGCAACGCCGGCCAAATAAGCGCATCGGCACGCTTTTTCCTTTGCAAAAGACCTTGCATTTTGTAGGGGAATACGGTCAGACTTCGATTTTCAAGAATTTCTTATAGGAAAGTTATGCGCTTCAGGGATATCAGTATCGGCGTGCGCATCAATGCCGGTTATGCCATGTTGATCGTGCTGATGCTGGTCGTCATCGTCCTGTCCGGCAGCCGCATCTATGCCATCCGCGCCGAGACCGACGATATCCTGCAGCGCGACTGGGTCGCCGCCAAGGCCACCAGCAAGATCCACGGGCTGGCGCGCGAGGCGGCCACGCGCATCGGCAACCTGCCGAACCAGCACGAGCTGGCGCTGCGCCAGGCGAACCAGGCGCGCCTGGAAGCGATCAAGCAAGGCATCGATGAGCAGGTGCGCATCCTCGACGGCCTCGATGCACGGCCCGAGGAGCGGCGCCTGCTGGAACAGATGCACCTGGCGCGCGCCGACTATTATGTTTCGCTCAAGGCGATGTTCGAACTGGTCGAGCGCGGCGAGGATGCCCTCGCCGAGCAGGCCATACAGACGCAGACCTTGCCGGTGCTGGAAAAAGTGCTGCTGTACGTGGGCCAGCTCGACGACCTGCAGCAGCAGCTGATCCGCGACAGCGCGGCCAGGATACGCAATGACATCGACACCTCGCTGCTGCTGATGGGCGGCATCGGCCTGGCGGCCTTGCTGACGGGCCTGGCCTTTGCCTGGTCGGCGCGCTCGATCACGCGTCCGCTGGGCGAGGCGGTGGCGATCGCCACGCGCGTGGCCAATGGCGACCTCAGTTCCGTCATCGAAGTGACGTCGCGCGACGAGACGGGCGAATTGCTGCAGGCGCTCAAGGACATGAGCACCAGCCTGGCCGTCGAGCAGGACCTGCGCCACGCCGTCGAAGTGGCCGAGGATGCGACCAAGATGAAGTCGGACTTCCTGGCGAATATGTCGCATGAAATTCGCACGCCGATGAACGGCATCATCGGCATGACCCACCTGGCGCTGCAGACGGACCTCACGTCGACACAGCGCAACTACCTGGAGAAGGTGGAATCGGCGTCGAAGAACCTGCTGGCCATCATCGACGACATCCTCGATTTCTCGAAGATCGAAGCGGGCAAGATGGCTTTTGAAAAAGTCGATTTCTTCCTCGAGGACGTGCTGGCGCAGATCGCCGACCTGTCCGTGATGCGCGCCCAGGACAAGGGGCTGGAACTGCTGTTCGACATCGCCCCCGACGTGCCGAACGCCTTGCAAGGCGACCCGCTGCGCCTGGGCCAGGTGCTGATCAACCTGACCAACAACGCCATCAAATTTACGGAGAAGGGCGAGATCGTGGTCACCATCCGCCTGCAGCAGCTGGAAGAACATGCGGCCGTGCTGCGCGTGGATGTGCGCGACACCGGCATAGGCCTCACGCCGCCCCAGCGCAGCAAATTGTTCCAGGCCTTTACCCAGGCTGACACGTCCACCACGCGCCACCATGGCGGCACGGGCCTGGGGCTGACCATCAGCAAGCGCCTGGTGGAAATGATGGAAGGCGAGATCGACCTGGTCAGCGAAGCGGGCGTGGGCAGCACCTTTTTCTTCACGGCCCGCTTCGGCCTGGCTGCCGTGCCGCGCGACGGTCTGCCAGTGCCGCTGCAATTCCATGGCCTGCGCGTGCTGGTGGTCGACGACAACCCCAGTGCGCGTGAAATCTTCGTCAGCATGCTGACGGCGCTCGGTTTCGAGGCGCGCGCCGTGCTTGGCGGCGCGCTGGCCATCGGCGCCGTGGCGCAGGCGCGCGCCGAGGGACGCCCGTACGGGCTGGTGCTGATGGACTGGAAAATGCCGGGCATGAGCGGCCTCGATACCCTGGCCGGCATCCGCGCCGATGCCGCCGGCATCGATGCGACGCCGGCCTGCATCATGGTCACGGCCTTCCATCGCGAAGCGCTGCTGGAAGCGGCGCGCCAGCGCGACTTGCCGCTCGACGGCGTCTTGAACAAGCCGGTCAGCGCCTCGACCCTGCTCGACCAGATTGCGTTCGTGTTTGGCGGCGTGACGGGGCAGAGCCGCAAGACGCAGCGCCAGAGCAGCTACCGCGACGACGAGCGCGCCCTGCGCGGCGCCTGGCTGCTGCTGGTCGAGGATAATGAAGTGAACCAGGAAGTGGCGCAGCACATTCTCAACGACGCCGGCATCCGCGTCGACATCGCCAGCAATGGCGCCATCGCCCTGGCGAAGATCGAGGAAAACGCCTATGACGGCGTGCTGATGGATTGCCAGATGCCGGTGATGGATGGCTACCAGGCGACGCGCAAGCTGCGCCAGGACCCGCGTTATTCGAACTTGCCCGTGATCGCCATGACGGCCAACGCCATGGTGGGCGACAAGGAAAAATGCCTGGACGCCGGCATGAACGATTTCATCGCCAAGCCCATCGACGTGGCGCAGCTGTTCGGCACCCTGGCGCGCTGGATCGCGCCGGCCACGCCGCAGGAAGTTGCGGCGGTGGTGGCGCAGCCGGAAGCGGAGCTGCCCGTGATCGCCGGCCTGAAAATGGCGGAGGCCATGCGCCGCGTGGGCGGCAATGCCGCTTTGATGCGAAAATTGCTGGAGCGTTTTGTGGAAACCCAGTTCGACGCGATGCAGCGCATCGTTGCCGCCATCGAGAACAACCAGCTGGAAACGGCGATCCGCGAAGCGCATACCCTGAAGGGCCTGGCCGGCAATATCGGCGCCGGCGGCCTGGCCGACAGCGCCGCGCGGGTCGAGCACTTGCTCAGCCTGGGCTCGCACGACGGCTTGCCGCAGGCGCTGGCCGCCTGCACCCTGGCGCTCGACGAGCTGGTGCCGAAGATCGTGCTGGCGATGCAGTCGCGCGGCAATGCGGCCGAGGCGGGCGGCGCGGCGGTGGCGCACGTGGCGCCGGTGGACCGGGCGCAGCTGGAAGCGGGCTTGCGCGAGTTGTCGCAGCTGCTGCAGCAGGACGATGCACAGGCCGTCAAGCACCTCGACGGCATCGGCCCCGTGCTGGTCGCGGCGGGGCAGGCGGAACACGCGCGCCAGTTGAAGCGCATGCTGGGACAATACGATTTCGAAGGTGCGCTGGCGCAGCTGGGCGAGGTGGCCGAGGCGCTGGAGCTGACACTGTGACAAGGATAACTATGCAGAGCGAAGGACGGGCATGAGAGCGCCGGCAAGCAAGCCAACCATCCTGGTGGTCGACGACACGCCAGACAATATCGACCTGCTGCGCGCGGTGCTGGAAGACGATTACCGCACCAAGATCGCCGTCAATGGCGAGCGGGCCCTGAAGATCGCCGCCGGCAGCGACCAGCCCGACCTGATCCTGCTCGACATCATGATGCCGGGCATGAGCGGCTACGACGTGTGCCGCGCGCTGAAGGCCGATCCCGCCACGGCCGGCATTCCTGTGATTTTTGTCACGGCCATGAGCGAAGTGGCGGACGAGCAGCTGGGCCTGGCCCTGGGCGCCGTCGATTACATCACCAAGCCGATTTCGGCGCCCATCGTGCTGGCGCGCATCAGGACGCAGCTGGCGATGAAGCAGATGCAGGATTTTTTGCGCGACCAGAATCATTACCTGGAAACGGAAGTGGAGCGCCGTGTGCAGGAAGTGGCGGCGCTGCAGGACGTCACGATCCACGCCATGGCCTCGCTGGCCGAGACGCGCGACAGCGAGACGGGCAACCATATCCGCCGCACTTCGCACTACCTGAAGGCGCTGGCCGAGAAGGTGCGCGGCTTGCCGCGTTTCCGCGATTTTTTGACGGACAAGAATATCGAACTGCTGTTCAAGACGGCGCCGCTGCACGACATCGGCAAGGTGGGCATCCCCGACCATATCCTGCTCAAGCCGGGACGTTTCGAACCGCATGAAATGGCCATCATGAAGACGCACACCACCTTGGGGCGCGACGCCATCCTGGCGGCCGAGCACGAGCTGGGCATCGAAGTCGATTTCCTCAAGTACGCGAAAGAGATCGCCTACAGCCACCACGAGAAATGGGATGGCAGCGGCTACCCGCAAGGCCTGGCCGGCGAAGCCATCCCGATTTCGGCGCGCCTGATGGCGCTGGCCGACGTGTACGATGCCCTGATCAGCCGGCGCATCTACAAGCAGGGCATGGACCATGCGCAGGCCGTGCGGATCATCGTCGAAGGACGCGGCTCGCATTTCGACGCCGAGATCGTCGACGCCTTTTTGCAGATCCAGGACCAGTTCATCGCCATCTCCCACCGCTATGCGGACGGCGTGTGCGAGATCGCCGACAAGCAGCGCCAGATCGCGCCCTACACCGAGAACCTCAGCTGACGGTCTTGAAGAAACGCAGCATCTCGCGGCTGGCGTCCGGCCCTTTGCCGTCCGTATAACTGCCGTTATGGCTGCCGCCGGACCAGGCATGGCCGGCGCCGTGGATGACCCAGTGCTCGCCCAGTGGCGAACCATCGGCCTGGCTGTGCGTGGTGCGCGTGTAGCGGTGGCCGTTCGGCACGCTGCCGTCGATGGATGCGGCCTTGGCCGCCTTGCCGCCGACCTGGCTGCGCACGCCCTGGGCGATCAGTTCATCGCCATTGCGCGGATTGACGGTGGTGTCGCGGTCGCCGTGAAAAACGATGATGGGCACGCCGCCGGCCGGCGCCTTGCGCTGGGCATTGGGCATGGCGCCGCCCTTCATGGCGGCCAGCGCCGACGGCAAGTCCTGCGCCGAGGCGAAGGGCAGGCCAGAATGCACGCCGACGGCGGCAAACAGATCCGGGTACAAGGTGCCGACGATGACGGCCATGGCGCCGCCCGCCGACAGGCCGGCGACGAACACTTCGCGTTCATTCACAGGATATTCGTCGATCACTTGGCGGGCGATGCCAGCGATCAGCGACGGCTCGCCCTGGTCGCGCTGCTGGTCGATGGCGTTGAACCAGTTCCAGCAGCGCGAACTGTTGGCGCCCTGCGTTTGCGCCGGGTAGACAACAAAACACTCCTTTTCTTCGGCCAGCGCATTCATCTGCGTGCCGGCGGCGAAATCGTCGGGATTTTGCGTACAGCCGTGCAGCATGACGATCAGCGGCATGGCCTGGCCGTGGTAGCTGCTGGGGATATACAGCTTGTAGGAGCGCGTGCCCGCATGGTTGCGGTACACGCCGTCGATGAATTGGGCACCTGCCGGCATTTCCACCGGCGTGGCGGCGGGCGTATTGAAACCGGGCGGGTGGAAATTCGGCAGCTCGAAGCTGGGCATGTCGAAGCTGTGCTGGCCCAGGCCGGCCGGCACGCCCAGGCGCGCCATGAAATCCTGCGCGAAGTCCTGCGCCGCCTGCGCGGGCGTGGGTGGTACGGCGTCAGCTTGCGGCGGCTCGGCCCGGGCCTGCGCCGGTGCCGGATTGATATCACGCATGGGCGGCGCTTGCGTGGCTGCCGCCTGCGGCGCCAGGCCGGCGGCGGACAGCGCCTGCTGGATTGCTTCGGTGGCGGCGGCGGGACCGCTGCCCATCAGATTACGGGTTGCGGCGCGCATCTGCGCCAGCATGTTGACAGGTAGTTTCATGACCATCCTTAACGGTGCCGCGCATCGGCCGGGTCATCGCCGCAAACCAATACGCTAGTGAATTCGCCCTGCGAGCGCCGTCTTGACGACGGTGCTGGCGTGCAGGGCACCTAATACGAAAATCGACTCGATGGTGGCCAGTGCCAGTTCCACGGAGACATCGCTGGCGATACTGGCCAGTCCCAGCACCTGTATCTGCAGGCGCTGGCCGGCTGCCTGGATCGTCTCCAGGTCGGCGCGCGAATAATGCTGCATGCCCAATACCAGGCTTTTACGTGCGACGGTTTGTTTCACCACGTCGGCGTGGGTACCCAGCTGGTTGCGTATGGCCGTACGGATCAGATCCGTACGGTTGGAATAAAATCCCTCCTGGACCAGCAAATCGATCTGCCCCAGGTCGATCAAGCCGAGGTTGATCGTGATTTTCTCGGATTCCCCAATTTTGGGCTTGCTGTCTTGCTTGGCCATATCTCTCCAAAAACTCCACGTGGCATCCATTTGCCATCTGTATGGATGGTAGTATAGTTGTGTAATATCTCAAGTCAAGCAGGATTTGACCGGATCGTGTTGTAGGACGGGTACCCGCAGAGTGAGAATGCAGCGCAAAATAAATTTCCCGAAGATACGTTTTTGATCATTTTCACTCTGGAAAATATACTCACAGAAACATTGCATGGCGATGCCGCCGACTCGCCGGCGCCGTTTCGCGGCATAATGCAAGCCTACACGTTTACCGATGTCGCTCCATGATGGTCGCTCCCCCACCTCCGCCAGCCGTTCCGCTCCCCTCGCCGGTGCCGTCGCCCTGCGTCAGCCTGTGCAAGATGAACCGCAACAGCGGCTTGTGCGAAGGCTGTTTGCGCACGCTCGACGAAATCATCGCCTGGAGCAAGGCCGACGACGACTTCAAGCGCGCCGTGTTGGCCGAATTGCCAGGACGAGAATCCCTGCTCGACTTCGAGCCCGACTACTGAGGAAGCCATGCCGCGATCGCCAGCGCTGTTCCCCGATGCCATGCAGGTGTTCGAACGCGGCTGGCTGTCGTCGAATAACATCCTGTTCCAGGGCCGGGACGACACGGCGCTGATCGACAGCGGCTATGTCACGCATGCGCCGCAAACCCTGGCCCTGCTGCGCCACAGTCTCGATGGCCGTCCCCTGGACCGCCTGCTCAACACCCATCTGCACTCCGACCATTGCGGCGGCAACGCGCTGCTGCAAGAGGAATACGGCTGCCATACGGCCATTCCCGTGTCGGAAGCGGACAAGGTGCGCGCCTGGGACGTCGACGCCCTGAGTTTTCAGGCCACGGGCCAGCAATGCCCGCGCTTCGGTTTTGACGCCACCGTCTCGCCCGGCGACATGTTGATCTTGGCCGGCATGCGCTGGCAAGCGCTGGGCGCGCCCGGCCACGATCCGCACTCGCTGATTTTTTACTGCGCCGACGAGGGCATCCTGATCTCCGCCGACGCCCTGTGGGAAAACGGCTTTGGCGTGATCTTCCCGGAACTCGATGGCGGCTCCGGTTTTGCTGAGGCGCGCACCACCTTGGACCTGATCGCCGGCCTGGACGTGCGCGTGGTGATCCCCGGCCACGGGCGGCCCTTCACGGATGCCGCCGGCGCCCTGCAGCGTGCTTGGTCTCGCCTCGATTACCTGGCGTCCGACCCCGTGCGCAATGCGCAGAACGCCGTGAAAGTGCTGCTGAAATTCCTGCTGCTGGAACGCCAGCGCATCGCCCTCGCCGCCATACCGGCCCTGTTGCGCGGCATGCCCATCTTCGAAGAGGCCAACCGGCGCTTCCTGCGCCAGGAGGCGGCCGCGCTGGCCGAGTGGGCCGTGTCGCAGCTGGTGAGAGCCACGGCGGCACGCGTCGAGGGTGAGTACTTGCTCAACGAAGGCTGAAACGGCCAGGCGATAAATTCAGCACGATCGTACTTTTTCTGCACTATAATCAAGCTCAGTGTGTCTTTCACGTCCGATCAACTTTCCAGCGAGTCCGCCATGGCATTGCCTGTTGCGTTGCAAAACCTCTCCTTACCCGTTATCGCTTCGCCGATGTTCATCGCCAGCGGCCCGGCCCTCGTCGCGGCGCAGTGCAAGGCCGGCATCGTCGGTTCCTTCCCGGCCTTAAATGCGCGTCCCGCCGAATTGCTCGATACGTGGCTCACGGAGCTGCAGGCCGAACTGGCCGCCTTCCAGGCCGCCAACCCCGATAAAAAAGTCGGGCCGATCGCCGTCAACCAGATCGTGCACCAGTCGAACGACCGCCTCGCGCATGACGTGGAAGTGTGCGTGAAACACCGGATCCCCATCATCATTTCCTCGCTGCGCGCGCCGCCCAAGGAAATGCTCGACGCCATCCACAGCTATGGCGGCATCGTACTGCATGACGTGATCTCGATCCGTCACGCGAAAAAGGCGCTGGAAGCCGGTGTCGATGGCTTGATCCTGGTGGCCAGCGGCGCCGGCGGCCACGCGGGCACCCTGTCGCCGTTCGCGCTGGTGGGCGAAGTGCGCAAATTTTTCGACGGTCCGCTGGCGCTGTCGGGCTCGATTGCCACGGGCGACGCCGTGCTGGCCGCGCAAGCGATGGGCGCCGACTTCGCCTACATCGGCTCGCGCTGGCTGGCAACCAAGGAATCGAACGTCAGCGACGGCTACCGCGACGCCATTGTCGATTCCAGCGCCGCGGACATCGTCTACACCAACCTGTTTACGGGCGTGCACGGCAATTACCTGAAAAAATCGATCGAAGCGGCCGGACTCGATCCGGAAGCCTTGCCCGAAGCGGACAAGAGCGCGATGAATTTCGGCTCGGGCAGCGCCAAGGCCTGGCGCGACATCTGGGGCGCGGGCCAGGGCGTGGGCTTGATGGACGATGTGCCGAGCGTGGAAGAGATGGTGGCGCGGCTGAAAGCCGAATACGATGCGGCGCGCGCGCGGTTGAAGCTGTAACGCTGGTGGTAGTTGCTGTAACGCTGGTGGTAGTTGTCGGATTACGGCCTTTGGCCTAATCCGACCTACTCGAACCCGGTGGCGTAGGTCGGATTAGCGCGCAGCGCGTAATCCGATAAATCATCACTCCTGCTTCAAATCCTCAGGCTTGATGGCCCACAGCCCTGGCAGATTGCGCCAGTAGCCATACGCATCCATGCCGAAGCCGACGACGAAGCGGTTCGGGATGACCAGGCCGACGATGTCGGCTTGTACCGGCTTCTTCTTGCCGATGGCCTTGTCGGCGAACACGGCCAGGATCACTTCCGAGGCGCCCATGTCCAGCAAGCGCTGCTTGACGTGCGCCAGGGTTTCGCCTTCGTCGAGAATATCGTCGAGCACGATGACGGTGCGGCCCGCTACATTCGAGCGGGGGATGACTTTCCACACCACCTCGCCACCCTTGTCGTCGTCGCCGTAGCGGCTCACGTGGATGTAGTCGAATTCGAGCGGAAAGCTCAGCTGTGGCAGCAGGTTGCCCGTAAATACGACGGCGCCGCCCATCACGCCCAGCACCAGCGGGAACTCTTTCGAGTCCTCGGCGTTGAAGCGCGTGTTGAGCACATCGGCCATGCGCGTGATCGACGCCTGCACGGTATCTTGGTCGAACAGCAGTTCCGCGTTCTTGATCAGGTCACGGGCACGGTTGTGATGAAATTCTTGCATGGACTCTTGCATGGCGATGAATGGGGCTGATGATGAATGCGGGTATTATCCCGCAAACGCCATCCGTGCGCTACGCCTAGCTGTAATCGCGCACGTCGTCGATTATTTTTCCATCCTGCGCCAGGCTGCCCACGGCCACCAGCAGCACGTCGCCGCGCAGCTTGGTCAGTTCGCGGATCGAGCCGATGATGGCTTCCACGCCGCTGGCGTCCGTCGGATCGTCGACTTCGCAATGCAAAGCCATCTCGTCATTGGCCATGCGCCCGGACACGACCAGCCGCGCCTTCTTGATTTGCGGATGGCGGCGCGCGATGTCATGCACCTGCGACGGATGCACGAACATGGCGCGCACCTTGGTGGTCTGGTCGGCGCGTCCCATCCAGCCTTTGATGCGCGTATTCGTGCGCCCGCACGGCGACTCCGGCGCATCGACCAGCACGGCGGACAGATCGCCCGTGGCGAAGCGGATCAGCGGGTAGTCGGCATTGAAGACGGTGACGACGACTTCGCCCACCTCGCCCGGCGCGACGGGAATGCCGCTGCCCGGATGGACGATCTCCAGCAGCACGTTTTCATCGACGACCATGCCCGGATTGAGCTTGCCATTGCTGGCCGTTTCATAGGCGATGCTGCCGATATCGGCCGAGGCATAAGTCTGGAACACGTGCGGCACGCCGTTTTCGGCAAACCAGCTGCGCAAGGACTCGGGCAAGGCTTCCGCGCCCATCACGGCATTGGTGACGCTGCTGATGTCGGCGCCCATTTCACGCGCCTTCTCGATGATCAGTTTTAAAAATGACGGCGTGCCGATATACGTGTCGGGCTTCAGGTCGGCCATCGCCTGCACCTGCATTTCCGTCTGGCCGATGCCGGCCGGGATGACGGTGCAGCCGATGCGCGCGGCGCCGCCTTCGACCATGAAGGCGGCCGGCGTGAAGTGATACGAAAAGCAGTTCTGCAGCAAGCCGCCGGCGCGCACGCCGGCCGCATACATGGGACGCGCGAAGCGCCACCAGTCGGGTCCGCGGCCTTCCGGATCGAAGATGGGGCCGGGCGAGACGAACACGCGCGACAGGGCGTTTTTTGGCGTCGTGTTCAAGCCGCCGAACGGCAGCGCGTCGTGCTGCAATTGCTTGAGGTCGGACTTGCGCGTCACGGGCAGCTGCGCCAGCGCGGCGCGGCTGGTGATGTCGGCCGCGTTGATCCCATCGAGAATGCGGGCCCAGCCCGGCGCCTGTTGTGCGCGCGCGATCAGCTGCGGCAGGCCGGCCATCAATTCGCGTTCGCGCGCTTCGGGGGCGCGTGCTTCCAGACTGTCGAGCGTATCGGTCATGTTGCGGATTCTCCAATGTCACGTTGCATTTTTTTCGTCAGCCCCGCCACAATCAGGCTGTATGAGCGGTGCAGCAGGGCGGCCATTTCGTCGTCGTCCAGGGCGTCGGGACTGGCGACGAGCACCCATTTGGCCCGCGCCAGGTAGGGCGCCGGGCGAAAGCCGGGGCGGTCCGTCAATTCCAGGAAGCGTTCCGCATCAACCTTGAAGCTCATGCCGCGCGTGCTGTGCGCTTCCGCGCCGCACAGGGCGAACAGCCTGCCGCCGACGGAGAACGCCAGCACGTTCGTCCACTTGATGTCTTCGGTCGCGCCGGGAAAACCGCGGCAGACTGCCTTCGCCCGTTCCAGGTCCATGATGTGCTTCCTGCGTCAGGCCAGCCAGCGCTTGCGGCGGCGGTAGAACTTCATGTCGCGGAAGCTCTTGCGCCCGGCGCTGGAGACGCCCAGGTAAAACTCTTTGACGTCTTCGTTGCTGGCCAGTTCCTGGGCTTGCCCTTCCATCACGACTCTGCCGTTTTCCAGGATGTAGCCGAAGTCGGCGTAGCGCAGGGCCACATTGGTGTTCTGTTCGGCCAGCAGGAAAGAGACGTTTTCCTTGTGGTTCAAATCCTTGACGATGCCGAAGATCTCTTCGACGATCTGCGGCGCGATGCCCATCGAGGGCTCGTCCAGTAAAATCATCGACGGTTTGGCCATCAGCGCACGGCCGATGGCGCACATCTGCTGCTCGCCGCCCGAGGTGTAGCCGGCCTGGCTGCTGCGCCGCGTTTTCAGACGCGGAAAATAGTGATAGACCTTGTCCAGCGCGTCTTTCAGTTCGCCGCGCGACAGGCTGCGCGTGTAGGCGCCCGTCAAGAGGTTTTCCTCGATCGTGAGGTGGCCGAAACAGTGGCGCCCTTCCATCACTTGCGACAGGCCCCGCTTGACCAGTTCATTCGGCGTCAATTGATCCACGCGCTCGCCCTTGAACTGGACTTCGCCCTTGGTGACGTCGCCCCGTTCGCCGCGCAGCAGGGTCGAGATGGTTTTCAGGGTGGTCGACTTGCCGGCGCCGTTGGCGCCCAGCAGCGCCACGATCTTGCCCTGCGGGACCTGCAGCGACACGCCCTTCAGGACCAGGATCACGTGGTCGTAGATGACTTCGATATTGTTCACCGACAGGTAGGGCGGCGGTATTTCAGTGGCAGTATGGTTCATGGCTGCTTCGTTTTCATAGGTGGTGGTGCTTGTCGGATTACGGCCTGCGGCCTAATCCGACCTACGTCGTATCCAGGTAGGTCGGATTAGCGCAACGCGCGTAATCCGACACCACCCCGAAAGCCGCTTACTTCATGCACGCCGGCGTGATCTTTTTCTCGTCGGCGTACTTGCCCGACGATTCCTCGACCAGTTTGCGCACCAGGGCCTTGTCGCCGACGATCCATTTCGGCGTGATGGCGGTCCACTTCTTGCCATCCCACTGCTGCACTTTCACGGCGCCCGAGCCTTCATGGTCGTCGCAGCTGGTTTTCACGGTGGGGAACATGCCCAGCGCGCCGACGGCCTTCTGGCGCGCATCGTCGACGTTCAGGTTTTCCAGGCCCCAGCGCATCTGCTCGCCCGTGATCGGCTTGCCCTTGCCGAATTTTTCCTGCGCCGCGCGGATCGCTTCCACCCACAGGATGCCGGCCGTCACGCCGCGCATGTGGTAGACGGAGCCGATGCGCGACTGGTCGGACAGGTTGCCCTTGCCGGACGCGTAGAGTTTTTTGCGGATGTCGTCCAGCACCGGGTAGTTGCCCGGCGTATTGAAGGTCATCGCCGTGTAGCCCTTGGCCGCTTCGCCCGATGGAATCGTGTCTTCCTCGGAACCGGCCCACCAGACGCCCAGCATTTTGTCGCGCGGGAAGCCGTTGCGCTGCGCCGTCTTGATGGCAACGGAATTCATCACGCCCCAGCCCCACAGGATCACGTGGTCCGGCTTGGCCTGGCGGATTTGCAGCCATTGCGATTGCTGTTCGCTGCCGGGCGGCGCGACGGGAATCTTGACCAGCTCGAAGCCGTACTGTTTCGACAGCGCTTCGAGCACGGGCAGCGGCTCCTTGCCGAAGGCCGAATCGTGGTACAGGTGGACGATCTTTTTGCCTTTCAGCTTGTCCATGCCGCCATCTTTGTCGCCCAGGTACTTGATCATGCCGGCGGCCTGGCTCCAGTAGCTGGAGATCAGCGGATACACATACGGGAAGACCTTGCCGTTGGCGGCGTCCGAGCGGCCGTAGCCGATCATCGTCATGGGAATCTTGTCTTGCGCCACGCGGTCGAGGATGCCGTAGGCGACGCCGGTGGACAGGGTTTCGACCAGGGTGGCGCCGCCCTGCTTGGTTTTCAGGCGTTCATAGCATTCGACGCCGCGCGACGGGTTGTATTCCGTTTCGCATTCTTCCCAGCTGATTTTCACGCCGTTGACGCCGCCGGCCTGGTTGACCAGGTTGAAGTAATCGATGATGCCGCCGTAGAAGCCGGAGCCGCCGGCCGCGTAAGGGCCCACGCGGTAGGACGGCAGGGCGATGTACTGTTCCTTGTCCTGCGCCTGCGCGCTGCCGGCCATGGTGAGTGCGGCACTGGCGATGGCGGTGGCCAGCATGAGCGATTTGATGTGTTTCATTGTGTGTCTCCTCTTGTTTTATTTGGTATTCAAGTGAACCGACATCGACTGCAAAAACTTAATGGGGGAAGGGCCAGAGTCGCAATTTTTCCTTGGCGATCTGCCACAGCCTGGCCAGGCCGTGCGGCTCGACGATCAGGAAGAAAATGATCAGCGCGCCGAACACCATCAGCTCCAGGTTCGAGGCCACGCTGGTGGGCAGCGACAGGCCGTGCGCGATGGTGTTCAGGAAGACGGGCAGCAGCACGATGAAGGCCGCGCCGAGGAAGGAGCCTAAAATCGAACCGACGCCGCCGATGATGATCATGAACAGGATGCGGAAGGACAGGTCCAGGTTGTACGCTTCCGGTTCCACCGTGCCCAGGTAGGCGTACGCATACAGTGCGCCGGCCACGCCGCAGTAGAAGGAGCTGACGGCAAACGCCAGCAGCTTGGTGCGCATCAGCCGGAAACCGATCACCTCGGCCGCCATGTCCATGTCGCGCACGGCCATCCACGAGCGGCCCACGTTCGAGCGGATCATGTTCTTGGCCAGCAGGGCCATGCCGGCAACGATGGCCAGCACCAGCAGGTATTTGCTTTGCGGCGTGTCGAACTGGTAGCCGAGGATGGTCATCTTCTGCACCGTGATGACGCCCGAGGAACTGTAGTTGGTCAGATACGGAATCTTGGTCAGGCACCAGACGACAAAAAACTGCGTCGCCAGGGTGGAAGCGGCCAAATAAAAGCCGCGGATGCGCAAGGAAGGCAGGCCGAAGGCGATGCCCACCATGGCCGCGCACAGGCCGCCGAGGATGAAGGACACGAGCAGCGGCAATCCTGGCAGGCGGGCCATGAAGTTATACGAGGCAAAGGCGCCCACGGCCATGAAGGCGGCCGTGCCCAGCGATAGCTGGCCCGCGTAACCGGTCAGGATGTTCAGGCCCAGCGCCGCCAGGGCGAAGATCAGGAAGGGGATCAGGATCGCCGACAGCATGTAGGGCGAGGCGACATACGGCAGGAGGAAGACGGCGACGAGGAGCGTGGCCGTCAGCGCCAGGCGGTCTTGCCGGATCGGGAAAATCTGGTTGTCAGCCTGGTAGCTGGTCTTGAATTGTCCTGCTTCACGGTAAATCATGGGGTGGTCCTTTGCTGGCTGTTGGGGTGTTTGTCGGATTACGCCTTCGGCTAATCCGACCTACGATGCTCTTGGGGCCTTATATTCGCCGGATGATCTTCTCGCCGAACAGTCCTTCCGGGCGCACCAGCAGGAACAGCAGGGCCAGCACATACGGGAACCAGCCTTCGATGCCGCCGCCCACCATGGGGCCGAGGTAGACTTCGGCCAGTTTTTCCGACGCGCCGATGATCAGGCCACCGACGATGGCGCCCGGCACCGATGTAAAGCCGCCCAGGATCAGCACCGGCAGCGCTTTCAGGGCGATGAAGGTGAGAGCGAACTGCACCCCGTTGCGCGCACCCCACAGCAAGCCGGCCACCATGGCCACCAGGCCGGCCACGCCCCACACCACGGCCCAGATGCGCTGCAGCGGGATGCCGACCGCCAGCGCCGCCTGGTGGTCGTCGGCGACGGCACGCAGGGCGCGGCCCACCTTGGTTTTCGAGAACAGCAAGGCCAGGCAGATCACCAGCAGCGCGCAGATGCCGGCCGCCATCAGGTCGAACTGCGAGATGTTGATGTCGAAGCGGTCCATCAAAAACTGCATTGGCACGTCTTCGATGGGCAGGTCCAGCTTGTGCACCTGCGAGCCCCACATCAGCTGCGCCAGGCCTTCGATGAAAAAGGTCAGGCCGATGGTGGCCATGAACAGCGTGATTTCCGGCTGGTTGACGAGCGGGCGCAAGACCACCCTTTCAATCGCCATGCCCAGCACGATCATGGTCACCATCGTCAGCGGAATGGCCAGCCACAGCGACAGGCCAAACTTGTCCATGATGCCAACGCAGGTGAGGGCGGCGAAAAACACCATCGCTCCCTGCGCGAAGTTGAACACGCCCGAGGCCTTGTAGATCAGCACAAAACCGATCGCCACCAGCGCGTACATGACGCCCGACAGCAGGCCGCCGATCAGCACTTCAAAGAAAAAATTGATATTCATTGTTATCCCTGGTCCGGTGCTAGTGGGCTACACCCAAGTACGCGTTGATGACATCCTGGTTGCTGCGCACCTCGTCGGGTGTGCCGTCGCCGATCTTCTTGCCGTAATCGAGCACCACCACCCTGTCCGAGATATCCATCACCACGCCCATGTCGTGCTCGATCAGCACGATGGTCGTGCCCAGCTGGTCGTTGACGTCGAGGATGAAGCGGCACATGTCCTGTTTTTCTTCCACGTTCATGCCTGCCATGGGTTCGTCCAGCAGCAGGATGTCCGGTTCGGCCACCAGCGCGCGGCCCAGCTCCACCCGTTTTTGCAAGCCGTAGGGCAAACGCCCCACGGGCGTCTTGCGGATGGCCTGGATTTCCAGGAAGTCGATGATCTCTTCGGCCTTCTTGCGGTGCTCGATTTCCTCTCGCCGCGCCGGGCCCCAGTACAGGGCCTGCAGCAGGAAATTCGACTTCATTTTGAGGTTCCTGCCCGTCATGATGTTGTCCAGCACCGTCATGCCTTTGAACAGGGCGATGTTCTGGAAGGTGCGTGCGATGCCGGACTTGGCGGCCGCGTAGCAATCCATGCCGCGCCGGTGTTCGCCCCGATAAATGATTTCGCCCTGCTGGGGACGGTACACGCCGTTGATCACGTTGAGCATCGAGCTTTTGCCCGCGCCGTTCGGGCCGATGATGGCGCGGATTTCATGCTGCTTCACGTCGAACGAGATGTCGGTCAGCGCTTTCACGCCGCCGAACGACAGCGAGATATTCTTCAGGTCGAGGATCACGGGGCCCGTCTTGCGGGCCGTGCCGAAATGGGCGTCGGGTTCGTTCATTTGCATCGTGCTGTGCTCCATCATGCGGCCAGGCCTTGGGGCCGGTACGTTTTGCTGTCCCAGATCTGCAGGTCGGCGCTGGTCGAGCCAAGGCGGCCATCCTCGAATTTCACCTGGGTCTCGATGTATTGCCTTGCCTTGCCTTCATACAGGGCGGAAATGAGCACCGCGTATTTTTCGGCGATGAATTTGCGGCGCACCTTGCGCGTGCGCGTCAGTTCGTCGTCGTCCGGGTCGAGTTCCTTGTGCAGCACCAGGAAGCGGTGTACCTGCGTGCGGTCCATCAGCGGATCGGTTGCCAGTTCCGCGTTGACTTGTTCGATGCAGTCGCGGATCAAGCCATAGGTCTCGGCGCGCGCCGCCAGGTCCGTGTAGCCGGCATAGGCGATGCCGCGCCGCTCGGACCAGTTGCCCACCGCTTCGATGTCGATGTTGATGAAGGCGCAGACCTGGTCGCGCCCATGGCCGAAGGCCACCACTTCCTTGATGAAGGGGAAGAACTTGAGCTTGTTTTCGATGTAGTTGGGCGCGAAGATGGCGCCGCAATTCATCTTGCCCACGTCGGCCGCGCGGTCGATGATTTTCAGATGGCCTTCGCCGTCGAACACGCCCGCGTCGCCCGTATGAAAGTAGCCGTCAGCGTCGATCACTTCGGCCGTGGCGTCGGGGCGCCTGAAGTAGCCGCTCATGGTGGCCGGCGACTTGACCAGCACCTCGCCATTGGCCGCCAGCTTGACTTCCACGCCCGGCGCCGGCAAGCCGACGCTGTCGAACTTGATGTTACCGTCCGGTTGCAGACACACATAGGCGCAGGTTTCGGTGGAGCCGTACAGCTGCTTGAGGTTGACGCCGATGGAGCGGTAGAAGCGGAACAGGTCGGGGCCGATGGCGGCGCCGGCCGTGTAGGCGACGCGCACGCGCGACAGTCCCAGCACGTTTTTCAAGGGGCCGTAGACGAGCAGCTCGCCCAGCTTGTAGCTGAGGCGGTCCGCCAGCGAGACTGGCTTGCCATCCAAAATCTGCGCGCCGCAGCGCTTGGCCACGTCCATGAAATGGCTGAACATATGGCGCTTGATGCTGCTTGCGTCTTCCATGCGTATCATCACGCTGGTGAGCATGTTCTCGAACACGCGCGGCGGCGCAAAGTAGCACGTGGGGCCGATTTCGCGCATGTCGATCATCACCGTGTCGCCCGACTCGGGGCAGTTGACGGTGAAGCCCGCCACCATGGCCTGCGCCAGCGAGAACAGGCAGTCGCCGACCCACGCCATGGGCAGGTAGGACAGGATGTCTTCCGCGTCGGTGAGCTTGTCGAAGGCCACGCCGCCAACGCCGGCGGCCAGCAGCGCCGTGTGGCTCTGGCACACGCCTTTCGGCTTGCCCGTGGTGCCCGAGGTGTACAGGATCACGGCCGAGTCGCTACCCTGGCCCGCTGCCACGGCGGCGTCGAAAAAGCCCGGATGTTCGCGGTCATAGGCCCGGCCCAGCGTCTGCAGGGCGGCAAACGACGTCAGCTCCGGCTGGCGGTAATGGCGCATGCCCCGTTCATCGTCATAGGCGATGTGGGCGACGTGCGGATACAGGGCCTTGAGTTCGAGCAGCTTGTCGACCTGCTCCTGGTCTTCGACGATGGCGTAGCGGATTTCCGCATCCTGCAGCACGTAGGCCATGTCGGCGGCCGGCGCGTCCTGGTACAGTGGCACAGGCACGCCGCCCAGGCTTTGCGCAGCCAGCATGGCCCAGTACAGGCGCGGACGATTGTCGCCGATGATGGCCAGGTTCATGCCGCGCTGGAAGCCGATGGCGGCCAGGCCGCAGGCCAGTGCACGCACTTCTTCGTTGACCTCGGACCAGGTCCAGGTTTGCCAGATGCCCAGGTGTTTTTCGCGAAAGGCGGGCTTGTCGGATCGTACTGTCCCGTGTTGCAATAAGCGCCGCGGAAAAGTCGGCATTGTTGCTGTGGTATTCGTTTGCACCAGTGTCTCCCTGTTGCTTGTCTCAGGCCCCACCTCGTTGGATGGCGCTCTGTGTTTTTTATGTGTCAGGCGTTTGTGCAATGATAGTAGCTTGCGTTAGTTTGCCAAGTTGTCTTTTCGGGGACATTTACCCACTTTTCGATGGTGCATCGCACAATGACCTACCCTGATATCAGCCTCAAGGATGCCGTGCGCGCGGCCCACTGGGCGCAATTGCTCGACCCAGTGCAAATGGCCCGGGTCGAGGCCGATGTGTTCGAGACTTTCGTGCCGAAAGGCGGCTTTGTCTGCCGCAAGGGCGAGCCGGTGGACAACTGGATCGGCGTCATCAGCGGCATGGTCAAGATGAATAATTTTTCCGCTTCCGGCAAGGCCATGACGTTTACGGGCTTGTCACCGGGCAGCTGGTTTGGCGAAGGTTCGCTGCTCAAGCGCGAGATGCGCAAATACGACACCATCGCCGTGCGCGATACGCGCGTGGCGCGCCTGCCTGCCAGCACCTTCCACTGGCTGCTGGAGACAAGCCTGCCATTCACGCGCTTCCTGCTGATGCAGCTCAACGAGCGCCTGGGCCAGTTCATCGGCATGATGGAAAACGAGCGCCTGCTGGACCTGAACACGCGCGTGGCGCGCTGCCTGGCGTCGATGTTCCATTCGCATCTGTACCCAAGCGTGGACACCTTGGTGCAACTGTCGCAGGAAGAAATCGGCCTGCTGTCCGGTTCTTCGCGCCAGCGCGCCAACCAGGCCTTGCAGGTGCTGGAAAAAAAGGGGCTATTGCGCCTCGATTACGGCGGCATCCGCGTGCTGGACCTGGAAGGCTTGCGCCGCTACGAGGCCGATGATGGCGACTGAAATCTCCAGCCGTGCCACAGCGCTGCGTGAACGCCTCGAGGGTGCTGCCGTCGACCATGCGCGTTTCACGGGGCCGCCCGTCGATTTCAACGACTGGACGCCTGAAGAACTTGGCGCCGTCTGGGGGGCGCTGCACCGCGCGGCGCGCTTCGGTCATGATGATGTCGCGCGGTTTAATCTGGCGCACACGCTGCTGGAACAGGTGACTGAGGCCGGACTGGCGCCGTTGCTGGCCGGCGCCATGTTCCTTGACGCGCTCGACGCGGCCGCTGATTACAACTGGGAATGGGAGTATGTCATCGGCTGCCTGGCCTGCCTGCAGGGCGAGGCACCGGCAGGCACGGCGGCGCAGGCACGGCGCATTCTCGGCGAAACCTCGGGCTGGGCCGAACGGCCCTACCAGGCCTGGCTGCTGGCGCACCTTGCTGGCGGCGACGCCCCTGCCCAATTCGCGCAGCTGATGGAGGAGCGTCACGCCCGTTATCCGATGCCATTGACCTTGCAGGAATTGGCACTGCTGCCGCAGCTGGCGCAGGCGTCCCTGCTGGCGCTGGCCGGTTCGCCCCATAGCAGCTTCTGGAACCGCAACAGTATCGGCGAGGCGGATCCCGCCGCCGTGCTGGCCGACGATGCGGCGTATGTCGATTTTGCGCGGGCGATACTGGAACAGGCGGCGCGCCATATCGCCGCCATCCACGACGGCAGCGTGCCGTATGCGGCCGATGCCGCCTTTGCCACGGCAGATTCTCCCGTGCTGGCGCGCGCCGCGCGGGTCGCCGCCTACCGCGATGATGCATGGTTCCGTCCCGTGATCGCCGTCTTGCTGCCCTTGGCCTGCGTGGCGCCCGGTGCGGCAAAAAGCGCGCCGTCGCAGTCGCTGGCGATGGCATTGGGCCATGCGGTGGAAACCATCCCCACGCCGGAAAGCTTGCTGGCCCTGCGCACGGCGCTGGCGCAGGTGCGCCATGCGGGCATCCGCAAGAAGCTGGAACGCAATCTGAAACCGGCCGAACGGGCGCTGGCCGAACGGCCCGATATCGCCTGGCGGGTCGGCATGCCCGGCCCCATGGGCAAGCGGCGCCAGGCCATGCTGGCGCGCCGCCTGGAAGCGGGCTACGCCAGCGAAGTGTGGTTTGGCCTGGACCAATGGCGCGCCTTGCGCGACGATGCCGATATCGAGACGGTGGCGCGCGCGCTGGTCTGGCGCACGGGCGATGGGCTGGCCTTTATGCTCGATGGCGAGGGCGCCATCGGTGCGCAGGGGCAGCCAGTGGCATTGCCTGAGCAAGGCGACATCGGCCTGTGGCATCCCCTGCACGGCAGCGGGGAGCAGCGCGCCGCCTGGCAGGCGCTGCTCGCGCGGCGGCGCGTGCGCCAGCCGCTGCGCCAGGTGTATCGTGAAATATATGCACCGCCCGGCGATGGCGGCGCCCCATTTGCCGGCTACCAGTTGTCGCTGCCTACCTTGCTGGGACTGGCCCGCCGCGAAGGCTGGCGGCTCGATTACGATGAAGGCTTGTCGCGCCAGTTCGGCGCCTGGCGCGTATTGCTGCGCCTCGGGGGACACGTCTATCCAGGCGCGGGCGGCGCCTGCACATCCAACGGGCTGGCGCCCGCGCAGATGATGCCGATGGCGCCGGTGGCGTATTCGGAAGCGTGCCGCGCGGTGGACCTGCTGGTCAGCGCCAGCGCCCTGGCGCTGCTGGAAGAAGAGCACAGCGCGCAGCGCGCAGAGCGCCTGTTTTACCTGGCCAATCTGGCGCCGGGGCCGATGGCGGGCATGCGGCGCACGGTGCTGGAACAGGTATTCGCGGAGCAGATCGAGGACGGGCGCATGGCGCTCGAAGCGCGCCACCTGATGGTCGGCAGGCATGCGATTCACCTGACCACCGGCAGGGTCACGCTGGACGGCGCCGAGGTGGCGAGCGAGGTGGCAGCGAAGGGGAACAAGCTGGGCGCCGTGCCGTGGCTGCCGCACGATGAGGCGCTGCTGGAAAAAATCGTCGGCCTCGCCGGCCAGCTGCTCCAGCATTGAAGACGAGCCGCATCCTGATCCTGGCCTGCGTGAGTACTGCATTGCCGGCAATCGGAGTATCATGAGCGCTTCCCAGCACAGCACCTTTTCGCCGCCATGCAGACATCCGTTCACAGTAATCCCGCCTCCCGTTTGACCTTGCTGCGCGCCGCCATGCGCGCGCAGCAGATCGATGCCCTGATCGTGCCATCGGCCGATCCGCACTTGTCCGAGTACCTGCCGGCCCGCTGGCAAGGCCGCGAATGGCTGTCGGGCTTTACGGGTTCCGTCGGTACCCTGGTCGTGACGCAGGATGTCGCCGGCGTGTGGACCGATGGCCGTTACTGGGAACAGGCGGAAGAGGAACTGGCTGGCAGCGGCATCGTCCTGAAAAAAATCCCGTCCGGCGCCAGCGTGCTGTATATCGACTGGCTGGGCGAGACCATGCAGCCGGGGCAGACGGTGGCCGTCGATGGCACCGTGCTGGGCCTGGCCAATGCGCGATTGCTGCAGCAGGCGCTGGGCGCGCAAGTGACCCTGCGCACGGACATCGACGTGCTGCAAGCCGTGTGGCCCGATCGCCCGGTCATGCCGGCCGCGCCCGTATATGAACATGCGCCCGCGTATCCATCGCTGTCGCGCACGCAGAAACTGGCGGCCCTGCGCGCCGGCATGGCGGTGTACGACGCCAGCCACCACGTCATTTCCACGCTCGACGATATCGCGTATCTGTTCAACTTGCGCGGCGCCGACGTGCACTACAACCCCGTCTTCCTCGCGCACGCGCTGGTGGGACCGGAGCGCGCCACCCTGTTCGTTGCCGACGGCAAGGTGCCGATGGCCCTGCGCGCCACCCTGGAAAGCGAAGGCGTGGACGTGGCCGCATATGACCGCACGGCGGCCGCCTTGGCCGCCTTGCCGACCGGCGCCACCTTGCTGCTCGACCCGCGCCGCATCACGTTCGGCACGCGCCAGGCCGTGGCCGAGGGCGTGCGCGTGGTGGAAGCTATCAACCCGACTACCCTGGCCAAGTCGCGCAAGACGGACGGCGAAGCGGCGCACGTGCGCGCCGCCATGGAGCAGGATGGCGCCGCCCTGTGCGAGTTTTTCAGCTGGCTGGACGCCACCCTGGCCGACCCGCAGCGCGCGCCGTTGACGGAAATCGGCATCGACGAACACCTGACGGCCGCGCGCGCCCGCCGCGCCGGTTTTGTCAGCCCCAGTTTCGGCACCATCGCCGGCTTCAATGCGCATGGCGCCATCATGCATTACCACGCGCATGCGGATTCGGCCGCCACCATCGAAGGCGACGGTTTGCTGCTGATCGACTCGGGCGGCCAGTATTGGGGCGGCACCACCGACATCACGCGCGTGGTCCCCGTCGGCACGATCACGGCCGAGCACAAACGCGATTTCACCCTGGTCTTGCGCAGCATGATCGCCCTGTCGCGCGCGCAGTTCCCGCGCGGCGTGAAGTCGCCCATGCTCGACTCGATTGCCCGCGCACCGCTGTGGGCCGAAGGCATCGACTTTGGCCACGGCACGGGTCACGGCGTGGGCTTTTTCCTCAACGTGCACGAAGGGCCGCAATCGATTTCCCAGTCCGCCATGCCGGAGCCGCAGACGGCCATGGAAGCGGGCATGATCACCTCCATCGAACCGGGCATCTACCGCCCCGGCCAGTGGGGCATCCGCATCGAGAATCTGGTGCTGAACGTGCCTGCGGAAACGACGCAGTTCGGTGAATTCCTGCGCTTCGAAACCTTGACCCTGTGCCCGATCGACACGCGTTGTGTGGAACGCTCGCTGTTGCGCGACGACGAAGCGGCGTGGCTGAACGACTATCACGCGACCGTGCGCGCGCGCCTGGCGCCGCTGTTGTCCGCGCCGGCCGATGCGCCTGCGCTGGCGTGGCTGGAACAGCGCACGGGAGCCATCTGATGCGCTCGACCCGCGCCACCTCCGCCATCGAGCGGCTCAAGGAACGCACCGGCCACCGCCTCTACACGATGGCGCGCACGGGCGACGAACTGTTCTTTCTCACGGAAGGCCCGGGCTTGCCGCCTTTGTGCCCGCCGCTGGAACTGGACGCCTTTGTCGCCTTCGTCAATGGCCTGGGACCGCAAAAGGCGCGCCGCGTCAGCAAGCTCGATGTGGCGTTTGAAAAGCAGCTGGCCAAAAAGCCCCAGGATTAAATGCCGACCATCGACTTCCTGCGCGCCTACTGGTCGCCGGCCGAGCTGGCGACGAATGGCGTGATCCTGCTGAACCTGCTGGGCGCGCTGCTGCTGGGTTTATTGGTGGGTTACGAGCGTTCGTATCACGGGCGCGCTGCCGGCATGCGCACCTACAGCCTCGTGTGCATGGCTTCGGCCGCGCTGACGGTGCTGGGCGGCTATCCCGAGTTCTGGTACGGCGGCCATGGCGCCATCGTCGGCAGCGATCCCACGCGCGTGATCCAGGGCATCGTCACGGGCGTGGGTTTTCTCGGCGCCGGCGTCATCATGCGCGAGGGTTTCAACATCAGCGGCCTGACGACGGCCGCCTCGATCTGGGCCTCGTCCGTGATCGGCATCATGGTCGGCATCGGCTTTTATCTGTCGGCCATGGGCCTGGCCTTCCTGTGCGCGATGGCGATGATTTTTCTGTCAAAATTGGAGAACTGGCTGCCGTCGCGCCACGCGGTGGCCATCACCATGCGCTTCAAGCAAGGCTTTATTCCCCGTGAGGATGCGCTGCGGCGCATGGCCGCCAAGCGCGGCTACGACATCGCCGGCGGCTCGCTGACCATCGGCAGCAATGAAGGCATGCAGGAATGGCGCTTTGTCGCCATCGCGCATGGCAAGAACACGGGCGCCAGCCTGTCGGCCATGTCGGCCGAACTGGCCGCCTTCGAAGGCATCGCCGGCTTCCAGCTGTCGCATGCCCGCAATTGATACGGATGCCGAGAGGATGGACATGGATGCACAAGCCCAAGATGTACTCGATTTCTGGTTTTTGCCGCCGGATAACCCTGACTATGGCCAGTCGCGCATGGAATGGTTTCGCAAGGATGACGGCTTTGACGCGCAGATACGCGCGCGTTTCGGCGCGCTGATCGATGCCGCCATCGACGGCGGCTTGCGCGACTGGGATGCGACGCCGCACGGCGCGCTGGCGCGCCTCATCGTGCTCGATCAGTTCACGCGCAATGTGTACCGCGGCACGCCGCGCGCCTTTGCCGGCGACGCCCGGGCGCTGGCGTTGGCCATCGCCTTGACGCAAGCGGGACAGGACCAGCAATTGCCGCCGATGCTGCGCGCCTTTGCCTACCTCCCGTTCGAACACGCAGAAGACCTGGCCATGCAGGCGCGTGCCGTCGAGCTGTTCCAGCTGCTGTCGCAGGCGCAGCCCGGTTTTGACGGCATGCTCGACTACGCCGAGCGCCACCAGGAAGTGATCGCCCGCTTTGGCCGTTTCCCGCACCGTAACGCCATCCTGGGCCGCGCTTCCACGCCGCAAGAGGTGGAATTCCTGCGCCAGCCGGGATCGAGCTTCTAGAAAATCATCATGAACGTCACTTTGAATATCATCGGCGCCGGCCACGTGGGCCGCGTGCTGGGCAGTTTGTTCGCCGGCGTGGAAGGCGTCGCCGTGCAGGACGTGCTCACGCGCTCGATGGCCTCGGCGCAAGCGGCCGTGGCCTTCATCGGCGCCGGAACCCCCGTCGACAGCTATGCGGCCTTGCGCCACGCCGACGTCACCATGCTGGCCGTCTCCGACGATCAGATCGGTCCGGCCTGCGCGGCGCTGGTGGCCGAAGGGCGCCAGGCGGGCGCCATCGTGTTTCACTGCAGCGGCGCGCTGGCCTCGAACGTGCTGCTGGCGGCCACGCAGGCCGGCGCGTTTGTCGCCAGCGCGCATCCGATCCGCAGCTTTGCCGATCCGGCACAAGTGGCCGCCACCTTTGACGGCACGTTTTGCGGCGTCGAAGGCGACCCGCTGGCGCTGGCCTTCCTTACGCCGGCCTTGAACGCCATCGGCGCGCGCCCCGTGCCCATCGATCCGGCCGCCAAGACCCTGTATCACGCCGCTGCCGTGTTTGCCAGCAATTACCTGGTGACGGTGCTCGACGCCGCCTTGCGCGCCTACCAGGCGGCCGGCATTCCCGAGCCGGTGGCGCGCGAACTGGCGCAGCCGCTGGTGACGGAAGCGGTGGCCAATGTATTCCGCCTGGGCGCCGCGCCGGCGCTGTCCGGCCCCATCGCGCGCGGCGATTCGGCCACCGTGCAACGCCAGCAACTGGCCGTGCAAAGCTGGGATGCCGCCACGGGCGAGCTATACCGGGCGCTGGTGGCGCCCACGCAGGATCTGGCCAGACGCAAGCGCGGGAAATGACTCAGGCGGCGTGCCCACCGTTGCGGCCTTGCTCCTTGGCCTGGCTGGTGGCCATGAAACCCGCCCCCAGGATCAGGGCCAGGACGATGAGCAGGCGGTACTTGATCGACAGAAGACGCATGCAGACGAAGGGCGGCCGGCGCAAAGGCAATCGTGATGCAAGCCAAAAGCATGCAGCAGGGCGGGTATTGGCGCAATGATAACTGGCTTTCTTGATAATTTACGCTGGCGAACGCGACAAGATAACCACGACTTACCAAATAAAAGTGCCGATTTGTCGACAAAGATGCAAATAAGCAATAAGATTTGTTGAGGGGAATCATTGCGCATCGCCCCTGTCTTGCCGCCCGTTTCAGGCGCGGGACATTACGCGCAGGGAGTGTTGTATGTTATTTTTAAAGAGTACGTCCGTCAGCAAGGCCCCTGGCATCTACGAGGTCGACATCGCCGCCAAACCGCCAGGCAAGACCTTCGGCATTTTTCTCGCCACCGATCCCGACCAGCCACCATCAGCCTTGCTGGGGCAATTGAAGGTGCTCGGCTTCGAGAACACCTATAGTTCGCCCTACCTGCACAAGGATGGGGGCAAAGTGCTGGACCTGCATTTCCAGAAAGATGGCACGGATATCTTCAAAGGCTGGAAAACCGAAGAGTGCACGCACAATCTGGCGGCCATCACGGCGCTGTTCGAGGAGCATGGCATCGTTATTACGCCACGCGTGATGTCGATGGCCGAAGCCTACGCTTAATCTGCCTCAACCGCTTCAACCCGCCTCCACGCCAATGTGATACAGCGCCCACGGGCAGCTGGTGTAGCGTTCGGCCAGGGGCAGGGCTGCCACGGCCGCGATGCGGTCCGCATCGTGGATCGCCCATAGCGGCCCCAGGCCGCCCAGCGCCATCGCCTGCCCGTCCAGGTGGGTGGCGACGATAAAACGCTGCGTGCGCGCCTGCGCCATGGTCAGCGCCGCCGCATAGCCATCCACGGCACGCAGCACTAGCCGTACGGCATCTTCCTCGGGCGCACCCGCCGCCTTCAAGACATCGACCAGCAACGGCCCGCGCAGGGCATGCGCCTTGCCATCGTATTCCAGGGTGGGGTGGATGGTGCGCGCCGGCAAATTCGCCAGCGCCGCGAAGTCGAAGGCCCGCGCCCGCTCAAAACTGATCTTTTGCTTGTGCATCATCTGGTCGCGCACGGCGTCGAACGGACCCCGGTTCGGCTTGTCGATGCTGCCCGTTATGGTCAGCAAGGCAGGACCGCGCAGGCCGGCGGGCGCCGCGCGGGCGATGGCGGGCAGGGCCGCGCCAGCCATGGCGGCGGCGAGAAACTGGCGTTTGTGCATGCACTTCTCCTCTGGACTGAAATCGCTAATGTTCTTAAGTCTATCTTAAGTTCGCTCAACGGTGCGCATTGTACGGTTATTGTCAGTTTGCAATGTCGGCTTACATCTTGTCACAGTTCTTACGGAATGAAGAAAGACGTAGCTTTTTTCGGCTGTTATTGTGTCCTCATCGCACTTCGCTGAACTGCGAATCCAGGCACGAATCTAGGAACATTAACTAATTGAGAGAGAGAACATGATGAAGAAGAAAATCCTGTTTGCAATGATCGCTTCCGTTACCGCATTCACCGGCATGAGCGCCGCCCACGCCGAGGGCGCCTATGTGGGTGCTGGCGTCACGGGCAACCGCTATAACTTCGATATTCCTGGCGCCACCAGCGCCGATAATCACAGCGGCTACAAGGCCGGCGCCAAGATCTTCGCCGGTTACGATTTCGATAAAACCTGGGCGGTCGAGGGCGGCTATGCCGATTTCGGCAGCAAGGATTACAGCTATGTCACCGGCGCCGGCAACGGTTCCGTGAAAAGCGATTCGCACGGCTACTACCTGGCCGGCAAGGCCACCATGCCCGTGACCGACAAGGTCGGCGTATTCGGCAAGCTCGGTGTGGCCAAGGTCAAGAACAGCTTGAGCGGCACGGGCCTGTCGAGCGGCATCAGCGGCAACGACAAGACGGGTGTGTACGCTTCCGTCGGCGCCCAGTACGCGATCAACGAGAAAGTCTCGCTGACGGCGGAAGTGGAACACTTCGGCAAGAGCGCCGACCAGGGCCGCAAGGCTACTGGCCTCGCTTTAGGCGCACGCTACAATTTCTAATGGTTTAGAAATGTGCTGAAAAAAAAGGCAGTTACCGCGAGGTAACTGCCTTTTTGCATGGCCGGACCGAAATTACGTGGTCAACGGCTTGTAGCGGATACGTTTCGGTTTCGCGCCTTCTTCACCCAGACGTTTCTTCTTGTCGGCTTCGTATTCCTGATAGTTGCCGTCAAAGAAGGTGACTTGCGAGTTGCCTTCGAAGGCCAGGATGTGCGTGGCGATACGGTCGAGGAACCAGCGATCATGGGAAATGACCATGACGCTGCCGGCAAATTCCAGCAAGGCGTCTTCCAGCGCGCGCAAGGTTTCCACGTCCAGATCGTTCGACGGTTCATCGAGCAGCAGGACGTTGCCGCCCATCAAGAGGGTTTTCGCCAGGTGCAGACGGCCACGTTCACCGCCGGACAGGTTGCCCACCATTTTTTGCTGGTCCGAACCCTTGAAGTTGAAGCGGCCCAGGTAGGCGCGCGACGGCATTTCGAAGCGGCCGACCGTCAGCATGTCGGCGCCGCCGGACACGTCCTCGAACACGGACTTGTTGTCAGCGAGACTATCGCGGTTCTGGTCGACGATGGAAACGCGCGCCGTCTGGCCGATGGCCACTTCGCCGCTGTCCGGCGTTTCCTTGCCGGTGATCATCTTGAACAGGGTCGACTTACCGGCGCCGTTGGGGCCGATGATGCCGACGATGGCGCCTGGCGGCACGGTAAAGCTCAGGTTGTCGATCAGCAGGCGGTCGCCGAACGCTTTCGACACGTTCTTGAACTCGATGACGTCATTGCCCAGGCGTTCGGCCACGGGAATGAAGATCTCCTGCGTTTCGTTGCGCTTCTGGTATTCGTGCTCGGACAACTCGTTGAAGCGGGCCAGGCGGGCTTTCGACTTGGCCTGGCGCGCTTTCGGGTTCTGGCGCGACCATTCCAATTCCTTTTGCAGCGCCTTCTGGCGCGCCGATTCCGTCGATTCTTCCTGCTTCAGGCGGGCTTGCTTCTGCTCCAGCCAGGTCGAGTAGTTACCCTTCCATGGAATGCCGCTGCCGCGGTCCAGTTCCAGGATCCACTCTGCCGCGTTGTCGAGGAAGTAGCGGTCATGGGTGATGGCCACCACGGTACCGGGGAAGCGCAGCAGGAATTGTTCCAGCCAGTCGACCGATTCCGCATCCAGATGGTTGGTCGGTTCGTCGAGCAGCAGCATGTCGGGCTTCGACAGCAGCAGCTTGCACAGCGCCACGCGGCGCTTTTCACCGCCGGACAGCACGCCGACCTTGGCGTCCCATGGCGGCAGGCGCAGCGCGTCGGCGGCCATTTCCAGCTGCAGATTCAGATTGCCGCCGTCGGACGTCGAGATGATCGCTTCCAGGCGTGCCTGTTCCGTGGCCAGGGCGTCGAAATCGGCGTCTTCCTCGGCATACGCGGCGTACACGGCTTCCAGCTTGGCTTGCGCCTCAAACACTTCGCCCAGGCCCGACTCCACTTCCTGGCGCACGGTTTTTTCCGGGTCCAGCTGCGGTTCCTGCGGCAGGTAGCCGATGTTCAGGCCCGGCATCGGCACGGCTTCGCCCTGGATGTCGGTGTCGATGCCTGCCATGATTTTCAGCAGGGTCGATTTGCCGGAGCCGTTCAGGCCCAGCACGCCGATCTTCGCGCCTGGGAAGAAGGACAGGGAAATATCTTTCAGAATCTGGCGCTTGGGCGGGACGATTTTGCCCACGCGATTCATGGTGTAGACGTAATTTGCCATTAGAAATCTCGGGTGATATACAAAGACGGACAGGATACGGTAAACGCCCGCTTCCGGCCAGCGCTGCGCGCAGCCGGGGCGGGTAAAACCGGATTACGCAGCCAGCCGCGCGCGGCGGCTGCTCCACAGCCCCTCGGCCGCATACAGGCCCAGCGCCGTCCAGATGACGAGGAAGCCCAGCATGCGCTCTTGGGTGAACGATTCGTGGAAGACCCACACGCCGATCAGGAGCTGGCCCGTGGGGGCGATGTATTGCAGCAAGCCCAATACGGCCAGCGGCAGGCGGCGCGCGCCGGCGGCAAACAGCAGCAGGGGAATGGCCGTGATGGGGCCGGACGCCAGCAGCAGCGCGCGCGTGGCGGTGGAATCTGTATTGACGAAGCCGCTCTGGCCATGCCAGGCCAGCCACAGCATGTAAGCCAGCGCCAGAGGGAACAGAATCAATGTTTCAAACGACAGGCCTTCCAGCGCGCCCAGCGCGGCCGTCTTGCGCAGCAAGCCATAGCCGCCAAACGTGGCCGCCAGCAGCAGGGCGATCCAGGGCACTTGCCCCGCCTGCCAGGTGAGCCAGGCCACGCCGCAGGCGGCCAGCCCGATGGCCAGCCACTGCAGGCGGCGCAGGCGTTCGTGCAGCAGCAAAAAGCCCAGCATGACATTGATCAGGGGCGTAATGAAGTAACCGAGGCTGGCGTCGACCACGTGGCCGTTGTTGACGGCCCAGATATAGATGAACCAGTTGGCGGAGAGCAAAAACGCACTGGCGACGAAGCTGGCCACCACCCTGGGCTGCGCTTTGAGGCTGCCCAGCCAGCTCCACTGCCGGCGCACGGTCAGCACGATACCGAGGAACAAGAGCGACCAGACCATGCGGTGCGCCAGGATTTCCTGTGGCGCGATCTCGCCGATGGCGTGAAAGTACAGGGGGAACAGGCCCCAGCACAGGAAGGCGAGGGAGGCGTACAACATGCCTGGATTCATGATGGGCTTCGCTGGAGAGTAGACAGTCTGTCATTATGGCGGAAAACATCGGGGGCTGCCCGGCGCCGCTGGCGAGGCGTAGAATGGCAACAAATCAATGGCCGCAAGCCCGCGCAGCAAGGCGGAGCGGCATAAAACCACGACTTTGGGGCAGCCCGGGACCATGCAAAAATACTCTTGCTATTTGCTAATACCTATCATATTGTGCGATGCAACAAAACAAAAACGGGTGCAATCTTGACGTCGGAACATAAAAAAAGCGGCCTTGCCGGCATGACCCTGGCGGCCGTCGGCATCGTTTACGGCGATATCGGCACCAGTCCGCTGTACACCCTCAAAACGGTCTTCGACCCGGCCCACGGCCTGCTGCTGTCGCCAGAGAACCTGCTGGGCATCGTTTCGCTGATCTTCTGGGGCCTGACCCTGATCGTCTCGCTCAAGTACGTGACCCTGGTGCTGCGCGCCGACAACCGCGGCGAGGGCGGCATCATGGCCTTGATGGCGCTGGTGCTGTCGTCCGTCAGCCGCCTGTCGCGCTGGCATTTCCCGTTGATGGTGATCGGCGTCTTCGGCGCCACCCTGTTCTATGGCGACAGCGTGATCACGCCGGCCATTTCCGTGCTGTCGGCGATCGAAGGCCTGGAAGTGGCCACGCCCGCCTTCAGTCCGTATGTGGTGCCGCTGACGATGGTGGTGCTGGTGGCGCTGTATTCGGTGCAGTCGCATGGCACGGCCGGCATCGGCCGCTATTTTGCCCCCATTATGGTGCTGTGGTTTGCCGCGCTGGCCGGCATGGGCGTGGTCAACATCATCAAGTCGCCGGCCATTCTGGCCGCGCTCAATCCCCTGCACGCGGCGACCTTCCTGATGAATAACGGCTTCGTTGCCTTCGTTGCCCTGGGCGCCGTGGTGCTGGCGCTGACGGGCGCCGAGGCGCTGTACGCCGACATGGGCCACTTCGGCAAGAAGCCGATCCGCCTGGCCTGGTTCCTGATCGCCTTTCCCGCGCTGGCGCTGAATTACCTGGGCCAGGGCGGTCTGCTGCTGGCCCATCCCGAAGCCGTCACGAATCCGTTTTACCAGCAACTGGGCGCGTGGAGCGTGTATCCGCTGGTGATCCTGTCGACCATGGCCACCGTGATCGCCTCGCAGGCGACCATTTCCGGCACCTTCTCGATGACCAAGCAAGCGATCGCGCTGGGCTTCTTGCCGCGCATGCGCGTGCGCCACACGTCGGAAAGCGAAATCGGGCAGATTTACATCCCTGCCGTGAACTGGCTGCAGCTGGCCGTGGTGCTGCTGGCCGTCATCGGCTTCGGTTCCTCGGAAAACCTGGCCGCCGCCTACGGCATTGCCGTCACGGCCACGATGCTGTCGACCACCATCCTGACGTTCTTCGTCATCCGCTACCGCTGGAAGATGAACCTGGCCCTGTGCTGGGCCGCCACGGGCTTTTTCCTGATCATCGACGTCAACCTGGTGTCGGCGACTGCCCTGAAACTGTTCCATGGCGGCTGGTTCCCGCTGCTGCTGGGCTCGATTTTGTTCATCGTCATGCTGACCTGGAAGCGCGGCCGCCAGCTGGTGTTCCAGAACCTGGAAAAGCATGCGATCCCGCTCGACGACTTCCTCTCGTCGCTGTTCATCGCGCCGCCGCTGCGCGTGCCCGGCACGGCCATCTTCCTGCGCGGCGAAACGGATGGCGTGCCGCATGCGCTGCTGCATAACCTGCTGCACAACAAGGTGTTGCATGAACGGGTGATCTTCCTCACCGTTTTCATGCATGAAGAGCCGTGGGTGGCGCCATCGGAGCGCGTGCGCGTGGTGGACCTGGGCCACCAGTGCTACCAGGTCAACGTGCATTACGGCTTCAAGGATGAACCGGATATTCCATCCGCGCTGGCGCAGTGCGCCCAGCAGGGACTCGATTTCGAGATGATGGAGACGTCGTTCTTCATCGCGCGCCAGACCATCATCTCGACGCCCGGTGCGGGCATGATGCCGTGGCGCGAGCACCTGTTCGTCACCATGTCGCGCAATGCGCGCACGGCGGCCGACTATTATCAGATTCCGAGCAACCGGGTAATCGAACTGGGCACGCAGGTGGAAATATAGATATTGTGTCAACGTTGCATCGAGACACATTTATTGCCCTGCTTACGTCTGCTTACAAATGGGCTACGCGAGTCCTGTTAAACTCCAGCCCGTACCGGTCCGCACCGTACGGGCTTAGCCACACACCAATATTTAAAGGGAAACCATGAAATCGGTATTTCAAATGATCGCCACCCTCGCTTGCGCCGTGGCCCTGACCGCTTGCGGCGCTGCTGCCAACACCGAGAAGCCGGTCGTGCTTGACCCGAACACGCAAGTCAAAGAGTTCCTCTTTCCCGACCTGGTGAAAGGCACCGGCACGGCCGCCGCCGCGGGCGATACCCTGACGGTGGTGTACACGGGCTGGCTGTATGACGCGAGCAAGCCGGACGGCAAAGGCGTGCAGTTCGATGCGGTAATCCCGCCCAAAAGTTTTACGTTCGTCCTGGGTATCGGCAAAATGATTCTGGGCTGGGACCGTGGCCTGGTCGGCATGCAAGAGGGTGGCACGCGCCGCCTGCTCATTCCGTATGACCTGGGCTATGGCGTTGGCGGCACCCGTGATTCGACGGGTGCGGTGGTGATTCCGCCTTACGCTGGCCTGGTGTTCGACATCACGCTGCGAAAAGTAGAGAAAAAGTAAGCACGCGCAAGGTGCACGGACAAAGGGCGACTCCATGGAGTCGCCCTTGTTGCTTTTGCGGCGGAGTCAGGCGGGCGCCAGTTCCTGGAAGTAGTACGTGGCGCCGCCCAGATTGGCTGGCGCGTCATATTGCAGCACTTGCGTGCGGCGCAGCGCCACCGGTGCGCTGAAGGCGGGCCCGTCGTAGACGAAGGTGTGGAATTCGCCGTTTTCACCGCAGGCGTCGACGCCGGGCGGCAGGTCGGCCAAAAAGGCGGCGTCGAACTCGCGCCCGCAAAATGCGCGCGGCAGGTGCTGGCTATTGATGCACACGACGATGGCCTTGAAGCCGGCGGCGAGAAATTCGTCGACCAGCGCGCGGCGGTCTCCGCCCCACAGGGGCAGGTGCGCCGTCAGGCCGGCGGCCGCACAGACTTTTTCTTCCCAGTCGCGGTGCGGCTGCAGGTCGATGTCGCCAAACAGCGCATGATCGATGCCCTCGGCCTTGGCCGCGCGCAGCATGGCGATGAATTGTTCCTCGTAGCTGGCCCAGCTGGCGTGATAGCGCTGCAGGCGCGCGCCCAGGCTGGCCGCTTGCGCCTCAAGCAGCTCGGGCGGCACGCCGTGCGAGCGCGACTTGCGGCCATCTTCATCCATGGCCGTGATCAACAGGGGAACGGCCATGCCGGTGTTGCGCGCGCGCCACAGGGCCAGGCAGGAATCCTTGCCGCCGCTCCAGGAAATCAGGGCCGTCGTCATGCGGGTTGCTCCACCGCGCGCAGCATGTCGACGTGCTCAATGCCGTCTTCGTCATAGGGCGCGCTGACGGTGACAAAGCCGAAGGATTGATAGAAGCGCTCCAGGTACTGCTGCGCGCCGATGCGGATGGCGTGGCCAGGGTGCTGGCGTTCGGCGCGCGCGATGCCTTCCACCAGCAGCTGCTTGCCGGCGCCCATGGTGCGCGCCTCGGGTGCCGTCAGCACGCGGCCCAGCGACATTTCCACATACTTGGCGCCCGGTGCCAGCACGCGCAGGTAGGCGGCCAGCCGGCGCTGGCCATCGACCGTTTGCCAGCCCAGCAAATGCATGGCTTGCTGGTCATGGCCGTCCAGGTCCGGGTAAATGCACTGCTGTTCGATGACGAACACGCGCTGGCGCAAGGCCAGCACCTGGTACAAATCGTGGGGGCCGAGTTCGTCGAACGTGTTCCATTGCCAGCTGATCATGGGTCATCCTTGATTGAGAGTGGCCATGATTTTACCGGCTTCAGACCGCCGGCGCGGGATAGCGCTGCGCATACCACTGCTTCAGGTGCTCGATGCAGCGCGTCACGCGGGGCGCCACCAGCTGGCGCGACGGATAGATGGCGAACAGCGCCAGGCTGGGGCGCTCGATGTCCGGAAACAGCTCGACCAGGGCGCCGCTGGCCAGTTCCTCGCGGCAGACGAAGGTGGGCAGGATGCCGATGCCCAGGGCGCGCAGGATCAGGCTGCGCATGAACAGCGTGTTGTTCGTGCGCACCCAGTTCGGCACTTCGATGTCGCTGTGCGGTCCAGCATGGCGCAGCGGCCAGCGGCTGCCGAACAGCGCGTGGCTGTAGATGAAGCAGCGCTGGCGCGTCAGGTCCGTGGCTTCCCGCAAGGGGCCGTGGCGTTCCAGGTAGGCCGGCGCGCAGCAGATGTGCAGGCGGTAGTCGTGGATGTGGCGCGCCACGTAGCTCGAATCGGTGAGCGCGGTGGTGACGCGAAAACCCAGGTCGTAGTTGGCGGCCGCCAGGTCGACGTATTCATCCTTCAGGTCGACGTCCAGGCGCAAGGCTGGCCAGTCGGCCATGAAATCGGCCAGGCCTTCGGCCAGCTCGCCCACACCCAGGGTCAGCGGCGCATTGATGCGCAGGCGGCCCGTCACGTGCGCCGTCGAGTGTGCCACCATGTCTTCCGCCTGCGCCAGTTCGTCGAGCAGCTTGCGGCAGTGCTCAAGGTAGGCGGCGCCCGTTTCCGTCAGGGCCAGCTGGCGCGTGGTGCGCGTCATCAGGCGCCCGCCCAGTTCCTGCTCCAGCTGGCCGATGCGCCGGCTCACATAGGAGGCCGACAAGTCCAGTTCATCGGCGGCGCGGCGAAAGCTGCCCAGCTCGGCCACGCGGCGAAACAGCTGCATCGCCTGCAATTTGTCCATGTCGGTTCCAGTCAGAGATTTTATTCAGTCGTATTACGCATCAGTGCTGTGCATTATTCATCATTTTTCTCCATTTTGATTCGGAATATGCTGGTGACCTCTCTACAGAAAGGCCACACCATGAAAAAATTACTGATCAGCAGCCTGTTGCTCGCCGCCTTTTCCACCGCCCAGGCGGCCGAGGTCCTCGTCGTGCTGTCGGACGCCAATCACCTCGACTTGCGCGACGGCAAGGTCTTCCCGACGGGCTTTTATCTGAATGAATTGATGCAACCCGTGAAAAAACTGCTCGACGCGGGTCACACGGTGACGTTCGCCACGCCGCAGGGCCAGGCGCCCACGCTGGACGTCAGCTCGGATACGGTCGATTACTTTGGCGGCGACGCCACCGCGCACGCGGCGCACAAGGCGCTGCTGGACCAGCTGGCGCTGACGGTGCCGGGCCGCTCGCCCGTGATCAGCCTGAAGCGCGTGGAACAGATCGGCTATGGCCACTACGCGGCCGTGCTGGTGCCGGGCGGCCACGCGCCGATGCAGGATCTGTTGAAGGATGCCAGCCTGGGCGCCTTGTTGCGCCGGTTCCACGCGGACGGCAAGCCGACGGCGCTGCTGTGCCACGGCCCCATCGCTTTGCTGTCGGCCTTGCCGCAGGCGGCAGCGTTTGCGGCCGCGCTGGAAGCGGGCCGCACGCCACCCACCCCGGCGGACTGGATCTACAGCGGCTACCGCATGACGGTGATCAGTAATCAGGAAGAGCTGGCGGCGCAGGGCGCGCTGCAGGGCGGAACGATGAAGTTCTATCCGCAGTCGGGTTTGCAGGCGGCCGGCGCGCGCTATGTGCAGAACCAGGCGCCGTGGACCAGCAACGTGGTGGTCGACCGCGAACTGATCACGGGACAGAACCCCGCCTCGGCGCCGGCCCTGGCGGACAAGCTGCTGCAGGCGCTGCGCTAAAAAAAATATCCCCGACGGCGCCTGATGGCGCGGCCGGGGATGGATGGACAATCGCGTCAGTGATGCATTAAACGATGGTCAAGGTCACGTCGATGTTGCCGCGCGTGGCGTTCGAGTACGGGCAGACGATGTGGGCGGCGGCGACCAGCGCTTCGGCGGCGGCGCGTTCCATGCCTGGCAGCGAGATTTTCAGTTCCACTTCGATGCCGAAGCCCGTGTCGATGGCGCCGATGCCGACGTTGCCTTCGATCGACAGGTCCGCTGGCAGGGCGATCTTGTCGCGGCCGCCGACGAATTTCATGGCGCCGATGAAGCAGGCCGAGTAGCCGGCGGCAAACAGTTGTTCCGGATTGGTGCCGACGGCGCCATTGCCGCCCAGTTCTTTTGGCGTGGTCAGCTTGACGTCCAGCACATTGTCGGACGATACGGCACGGCCTTCGCGGCCTCCGGTGGCGGTAGCTTGAGCGCGGTACAGGACTTGTTTGATCGACATGATGGTTTTCCTCGGTGAGTTAAATAGTTAACGACTAAATAGTGTGCTACTTGTTTCGTGGGCTGTCGCCCCAGGATCCCCGTCTGCAGAAGCGCTTGCCGGCGTCCATGTACACAATATATATCGTGCGCTATTTAATTGCAAGCGATTTTATTTCGGGGCGGCGCATATTGATGCTTTATTTTGATGCCTTTGTCGCCACTACCGGGCTTCCATCGCATAATGGCCACCGCCGGTGGGGCCGATGGTTATGCTTGGCTCCACTTCACACCCCAAGGAAAAATCATGACTAGCCTCTTCTTTATCCTGCGCATCACCGTGGCCACGATGGTCGCCTACATCATCGCTACGGCGATCCTGGTCGAGAATTTCTTGCGCTATATCTTCGGGCACACGGAAGGCTTCTTTGTCATCGTTGGCGCGCTGCTGGCCAGCGCCGTCATCACGAATGCGTTTTCGCACGTGCGGCGCGTGCGGCTGATCGCCGGCACCGTCAACGCCGGCACCCTGTCGAGCCGCCAGCGGCGCCAGATCGAGATACCGTTCGAGGCGGGCGAGGCATTCGACATGATCGACGCGGCCATCCGCGAACTGCCGGGCAGCGAAGTGGTCGAAAGCGCGCGCGACAGCCTGCAGGTGCAGGCTAGAGTGCGCCGCGCGGCGCCCTATACGCACACGGGCTTGCCCCGCATGCGCCTGCTGGGCTTCCTCGAGCCGCGGCCGAACCAGATCCTCGCCACCGTCACGCCGAATGGCGAAGCGGGCAGCGTGACCCTGATCTGCGAACCGGCGCGCAACGCGTGGACGGACTGGTTCCTCGTCGACCATGGCAGCAACCTGGAAAACGCGGAAGCGGTGACGCGGGCGATGACGCGCCGCGTGGCGCAGCGCCGGCGCGGTGAGCAGGCCGAGGCGCGCCAGACGGTGACGGAAAAGGAACTCACGGTGGCCAAGCTGAGCCTGCTGCATGCGCAGGTGGAACCGCACTTCCTGTACAACACCCTGGCCAGCGCGCAGCTGCTCACGCGCAGCGACCCCGTGCGCGCCGACGAGATGCTGGGCAACCTGATCCTGTACCTGCGCCACTCGCTGCCGCGCACGGAGCAAGCCATGTCGACCCTGGGCACGGAGCTGGAGCGGGCGCGCGCCTACCTCGATATTTTGAAAATCCGCATGGGCGGGCGCCTGAACCTGCAGATCGAAGTGCCGCAATACCTGCGCCAGGCGGAGCTGCCGCCGATGATGCTGCAAACCCTGGTGGAAAACGCCATCAAGCATGGCCTGGAGCCGAAAAGCGGCGGCGGCACCATCTGGATCATGGCGCGCAGCGGCAATGGCACGGTGATCGTCACGGTGGCCGACGACGGCAAGGGGTTCAGCGACGATGGCGCCGGCACGGGCATCGGCCTGCGCAATGTGCGCGAACGCCTGCGCCTGACCTACGGCAATACCGCCGCGTTTGCCATCGTCGCCAATTTCCCCGATGGCGTGACGGCCACCATCACGGTGCCCGACAGCACGGCGCAAGGAGTGTCCCATGCATCAGCCTGAGATGACTTGCGTCATCGCCGAAGATGAAACCCTGCTGCGCGATGCGCTCGTGGCCCTGCTGGTCGAGGAGTGGCCCTGCTTGCGCATCGTCGCCGCCTGCGACGACGGCGGCACGGCGCTCGAGGCCATCGCCACGCACAAGCCCGACGTCGCCTTCCTCGACATCCGCATGCCGGGCCTGACGGGGCTGGAAGTGGCGGCCGGCGTGCTTGAGGCGAGTCCCGCCACGCAGGTGGTGTTCGTCACGGCCTACGACCAGTACGCGATCGACGCCTTCGACAAGGGCGCCGTCGATTATCTGTTGAAACCGATCGCCCGCGAGCGCTTGCAAGCGACCTTGCAGCGCGTGCAGGCACGGGCCGGCAAGACCCGGGTGGGTGATGGCGCACTGGCCGGCCTGCTGCAGCAATTGAGCAGTGCCTTGCCGGCGGCCGCCAAGTCGCCGCCGCTGGTGTGGCTGACGGCCAGCAGCGGCAAGGATACGCGGTTGATCATGGTGGAAGACATCGCCTATTTTCAGTCCGACACCAAGTACACGGCCGTCATGACGGCGGAAGGCGAGGCGCTGCTGCGCAAGCCGATCCGCGAACTGCTCGACGTGCTCGATCCGGCCATCTTCAAACAGATCCACCGCTCCACCATCGTCAACATGAAGATGGTGGCGTCGGTCACGCGCGACGAGGTGGGCCGCGGCGCCTTGCGCCTGAAGACGCGGCCGGAAACCCTGGCCGTGAGCCAGCCGTTCATGAGTTTGTTTCGGAATATGTAGGCTGGCTTACTCCGCCGTCTCAAAACCTTCGAGCACATTGACGACATTGATGCCGATTTCCTTCACCGCATAGCCGCCTTCGAGGATGAAGGCGGTGGGAAAATTCAAATGCGCGAGGCGCTCGCCCACGCGCAGGTAGTCGCCGCTTTGCAGGGCGAAGTGCGACAGCGGGTCGCCGGCGAAAGTATCCACACCGAGCGAGACCACCAGCGCGTCGGGCGCATACATATTGATGCGCAGGCAGGCCGTTTCCAGCGCCGCGAACCAGCTGGCCGTGGTGCTGCCGGCCGGCAGCGGCAAGTTGACGTTGTAGCCGAGCCCCGCGCCGCTGCCCGTTTCATCGGCATGGCCCAGGTAAAACGGATATTCGCTGCGCGGGTCGGCATGCACGGAGGCGAACAGCACGTCGTCGCGCTGGTAAAAGATGCTTTGCGTGCCGTTGCCGTGGTGGTAATCGATATCGAGGATGGCGACCTTGCGTGCACCGTCGTCGAGCAGATGCTGCGCGGCCAGGGCCGCGTTGTTCAGGAAACAGTAGCCGCCAAAAAAGTCGCTGCCCGCATGGTGGCCCGGCGGGCGCGTCAGGGCGAACGTGGCCCGCTCGCCCAGGCGCAGTGCGTGGGCCGCGTTGACGGCGCAGTCGGCGCCCGTCTTGGCCGCCGTCCACGTGCCAGCCGTCAGCGGCGTGCCGTTGTCCATCGAGTACAGGCCCAGCCTGGCCGTGAAGTCGTCCGGTTCGATGTCGCTGCGCAAGGTGCGCACGGGCCAGACGGATGGCAAGGCGTCCTTGCCCGCGTTGTCGGGGGCGAGCGCCAGCCAGTCGTGCCAGGCGTGGCGCAAAAAATGCAGGTAACGGGGCGTGTGGATGCGCTCGAGCGAGGTCAGCGGCACGCCGTGGGGCGTGACGATGCGGCCCAGGTTGCGCCGCCCCAGCTCGGCCACCACCATGTCGGCTCGCTCCGGTGTCTCGAAGCAGGGCACCAGGGTGCCGCGAAACATTTCGAAGCGGCCCCGGTGCTGGCTGTGCAATTCATTGTAGAAGGTCAGCATGGGGCGCCAGGCGAAAAGTCAGGCAGGATCAGGTGTGCGAACACAGGGTGCTGGCGCGGTAGGCGGCGACGAAATCGTCGAAGCTGCCGGCTGGCGCCGCTTCCATGGCGCGCTGTTCGGCCAGCGAGCTGGCGGCCATTTCGTCGAAATACGCACTTTGTTCCGATGTTGGCGGATGCGCGCGGAAAAACGCCGCATGGCGTTCGCTTTGCTGCAGGCCGAAGGCGGCAAACGAGCCGCCATTGGCGCGCAGCTCGGCCAATACCTTCGCCGACGGCGTCGCATCGGGGTCGGCCAGCTTGACGGCTTGCGCCGCCAGGCTGTCCGCGTGCTGCGTGCCGCCATGGCGAGAGTCGAGCAGGGCCGCCACGGGGGCGATGCGCGCCAGCAATTCCTCGCCCCAGGCCTGCAAGCTGATTTCCTCGCCATCGCGGCGCAGGGTCAGGCCCGGCTTGCGGCCTTCCTTGACCGTGCGGGCGAAATTGTTCGTGTAGCAGGCGCTTTGCTCGGCCGAAATGGGGCCGCTGTCGTCGAGCGCGCAGAACAGCAAAAAGGCGTCGAGGAAGCGGCCCGTTTCCAGGCTGATGCCGACCGGTTCGAACGGATCGACATCCATGCAGCGCACTTCGATGTATTGCACGCCGCGCAGGCACAGGGCCTGGATCGGGCGCTCGCCCGTGCGGATCACGCGTTTCGGGCGGATGGTCGAATAGTATTCATTTTCGATCTGCAGCACGTTGGTGGACAGCTGAATCCACTCGCCATCTTTTTTGGTTCCCAGCGTTTCGTACGGCGGATATGGGTCGTTGACGGCGTGCGTGAGCGCGTTGACGTAGTCTTCCAGGCTGTTTTCGTGCGGGCGCAGGCCGGACTGGGCATCGTTCTGGTAACCGAGGTCGCTCATGCGCAGGCTGGTGGCGTAGGGCAGGAACAGGGTGTCGTCGGACAGGGTCTCGAGCTTGTGCGCGCGGCCGCGCAGGAAACCGGCGGACAGGGCCGGCGAGGCGCCGAACAGATACATCAGCAGCCAGCTGTAGCGGCGGAAATTGCGGATCGTTGCCAGATAGCTTTCCGACTGCACGTCTTTCGGCGTGGCAGCTGCCTGCGTGGCGCTGGCGCTGGCGCTGGTGTCCGGGTTGCTGGCCAGCACTTGCCACAGCTGTTCGTCGAGCGAGTAGTTGTAATGGATGCCGGCGATGCATTGCATGGCTTTGCCGTAGCGCAAGGCCAGGCCGCGCCGGTAGACATGCTTGAGCATGCCCATGTTCGACGTGCCGTAGTTGGCGATCTCGATGTCCGCTTCGGGCGGCAGCTGGCATGGCATCGACTGGCTCCACAGCAACTCGTCGCCGAGGCGGCTGTAGGCATGGCGGTGCACGGTGTCGAGCTTGTCGAGCGTGACGCCGATGTCGGCTTCAGCCGGAGTGATGAATTCGAGCAGCGCTTCGGCGTAGTCGGTGGTGATTTCAGGGTGCGTCAGCGCCGAGCCCAGGGCTATCGGGTGGGGCGTGGAAGCCAGATGGCCGGCGTGGTCGACGCGCAGGGTTTCACGCTCGATGCCGCGCAAGCCGCCCAGCAGCGCGCGGTTGGCATCTTCAGTCAGCAATGCCAGGCGGCGAGTCAACAGGTTGGGCAATTTGAGCTTCCTTTCTTGTGCAGCATATAAATAATTTGTGCTGAGATTAACCGAATTTTGGCAAATGCGTCGGCGCCGGCCCAAAAAACGCCGCGTCGCCAGCGTCCGCCCCGGGGAACGGGGGCGGCGCTTCGGTCAGGAATTCGCTTGATATTTTAACAAACTGCGATGGCATCTGGCGCGCCGCCGGATCAAGCTTTGCGCAGGTGGCGGCGGTCAGCCCAGGCGGGCGCCGCTGACCCGTTCGATGCCGGCCAGGTCGCGCCAGCTTTGCACTTTGTTGTAGCCGGCGTCGGCCAGCAAGCCGCGCACGGATACGGCCTGGTCATAGCCGTGTTCCATCAGCAGCCAGGCGCCCGTTGCCAAATGGCGCGCGGCGCCGGAGACGATGCTGCGCAGGGCCGACAGGCCGTCCGCATGGTCGGTCAGCGCGCCCGCCGGCTCGAAGCGCAAATCGCCTTCGGCCAGGTGGCGGTCGCCGCTGGCGATGTAGGGGGGATTGGAGACGATCAGGTCGAACTTTTCCGTGCCCAGCGCTTCGAACCAGTCGCTGGCCATGAAAGTGATGTTGACGCCGTTGGCGCTGGCGTTGCGGCGCGCCACGGCCAGCGCCGTGCTGCTGACGTCCAGGGCCGTGACGACGGCGTCGGGCCGCGTATGCGCCAGCGCGACGGCGATGGCGCCGCTGCCCGTGCCCATGTCGAGCACCCGTCCGCCGGGCGGCAGGCGTTCGAGCGCCAGTTCGACCAGCACTTCCGTGTCGGGGCGGGGGATCAGTACGGCGTCGTTCACTTCGAACGGCAGGCCGAAAAATTCGCGCTGGCCGACGATGTAGGCGATCGGCTCGCCCTGCAGGCGGCGCGCCAGCAAGCCCGATAAACGTTCGGCTTCAGCGGGAGTGAGTACGCGCTCCGATTGCGTGATCAGGCTCACGCGCGACAGGCCCAGCGCGTGGCCCAGCAGGATGCGGTTGTCGAGCGGATCGAGCAGTGGATGGATTTGCAGGGCGCCGACAGTGCTGCCGGCGGGAATCAAGGTTTCTGTCATGGTGCTTTCAATTATTTCTGACGGCGCAGCAAGGTCCACAGCATGGCGATGGCGAAGATGGCGAACCAGGCGAATGCCCATTGCGGGATCGACAGGCCGAAAAACGGCTCGCCGGCGCTTTCGCAGGCGCCATACGATTCAAACATGAAGGGCATGAGTTCGGCCGTGAAGACCTTGTTCAGCGCCGTTTCCACCGGATCGATGCCGCACGAGAAGCCGGGGTTGGCCAGCACGTACAAATGCTTGGCGCCCACGCCCAGGCCGCCGAGGGCCGCCAGAAAACCGACGCTGGCGCCGATTTTGGGCCGGTTCGCCGCCGCGCCGGCCAGGCAGGCGATGCCGATGCCGAGGAACAGGTAGCGCTGGATCACGCACAGCGGGCACGGCGCCATGTTCATGGCATGCTGCAAATACATGGCCACGCCCAGCATCAGGAAACACAGGGCGGCGATCAACAGGAGGACGGTGCGTGAATTTTTCATGGGCGACACGGTGAGGTGGATGGAATCGAGCTGATCATTTTCGCACAAGGCTGGATTTTTATTGCTTAGCCGCTACTTAAAGCTGTCGGCTTACGCGCTGCGCGCTAAGCCGACCTACCACTGCGGCGTAGGTCGGCGTAGGTCGGCTTAGCGCAGCGTAAGCCGACGCAACGGCGTCAGCATTTAGTCGCCCAGCGCCGCTAAAAGCTCGGCCTGGTGCTCCGCCGCCAAGGCATTCGTCAAATCCGTCAAATCCCCATCCATGATGAAGTCGAGTTTATATAAGGTCAGATTGATGCGGTGGTCCGTCAGCCGGCCTTGCGGGAAATTGTAAGTACGGATGCGCTCGCTGCGGTCGCCCGAGCCGATCAGGCTCTTGCGCGTGGCCGCTTCCTTCGACTGCTGCTCGCGCAACTGCACGTCCTTGATGCGCGCGGCCAGCACTTTCATCGCCTGCGCCTTGTTCTTGTGCTGGCTGCGGTCATCCTGGCATTCCACCACGATGCCGGTCGGCAAGTGGGTGATGCGCACGGCCGAATCCGTCTTGTTGATGTGCTGTCCACCGGCGCCCGAGGCGCGGTAGGTGTCGATGCGCAGGTCGGCCGGGTTGATGTTGACGTCTTCCACTTCGTCCGCTTCCGGCATCACGGCCACCGTGCAGGCTGACGTGTGGATGCGGCCCTGCGTTTCCGTGGCCGGCACGCGCTGCACGCGGTGGCCGCCCGACTCGAATTTCAGTTTCGAATACGCGCCATTGCCCACCACGCGCACGATCACTTCGCGGTAGCCGCCCAGGTCGGAATCGGACGAGGACACGAGCTCCACTTGCCAGCGGTTGCGCTCGGCAAAACGCGTGTACATGCGCAGCAGGTCGCCGGCGAACAGGGCCGATTCATCGCCGCCCGTGCCGGCGCGAATTTCCAGGAAGATATTGCGCTCGTCATTGACGTCCTTCGGCAGCAGCATGGTCTGCAATTCGCGTTCCAGGCGCGCCATGGTGGCTTTCGCCGCTTCGATTTCTTCCTGGGCGAATTCCTTCATGTCCGGATCGCCCAGCATCTCTTGCGCCGTCGTAATATCGTTGCCCGCTTCCTGGTAAGAGCGGTACAGAGCCACCAGCGGGCCCAGCTCGGCGTGCTCGCGCGTCATCTTGCGGTAGCTGTCCATGTTCGACGTGGCGTCCGGATGCATCAGCAGTTCGTCGAGTTCGACCAGGCGGTTCGCCAGTTGATCGAGTTTGGCCAGCATGGATGGTTTCATAGCGATTCGCGGTAAAAGAGTGTGGGGATGAAGCAGGCCCGGCAGGCGGGCAGGGGGTGGCCGCGCGGGCGGCCAGCGGGGCTGCGCTAACGGCGGGGGCGGAACAGTTTCGGCAGCAGGGTGACGAGCTGCTTGCGCTCGTCGCCTTGCGCGTGGTGCAGCGCCTGCTGCGGACCGTGCAGGAACTTGGCCGTCAAGCCTTTCGACAGCGCTTCCAGGACGGCGTCAATGTCGGCGCCCTTGGCCAGCATTTTGCGCGCCCGTTCCACTTCCATCAGGCGCAACGATTCGCTGTTTTCATGCAAATGCTGGATGACGGGCACCATAGCACGGTCGTCGACCCAGCTCATGAACGATTGCACGCGCGTCTCGATAATGGATTCGGCTTGCGCCACGGCCGCTTGCCGGCTTTCCAGGCCCGTCTGCACGACCTTGCCCAGGTCGTCGACCGTGTACAGGAAGACGTCGTTCAAACGGCCCACTTCCGCTTCGATGTCGCGCGGCACGGCCAGATCGACCATGAACATGGGCTTGTGGCGGCGCGCCTTGATGGCGCGCTCGACCAGGCCCAGGCCCAGCAGCGGCAAGGACGACGCCGTGCACGAGATGACGATGTCGAACTGGTGCAGCTGCTCCGGCAGATCTGCCAGGCGGATGGCCTTGCCGTTGAAGCGGTGCGCCAGTTCCTCGCCCCGCTCCATGGTGCGGTTGGCAATGGTGATGCTTTTCGGGTTTTGCGCCGCGAAGTGCGTGGCGCACAATTCGATCATTTCGCCGGCGCCGATGAACAGCACGTTCTGCTCGGCGATCTTGTCGAAGATGCGCTGCGACAGGCGTACGGCGGCGGCCGCCATGGACACGCTGTGGGCGCCGATTTCCGTGCTGCTGCGCACTTCCTTGGCGACGGAAAAGCTGCGCTGGAACAACTGGTGCAGATACGTGCCCAGGCCGCCCGCCTCGTCGGCCGTGCGGATGGCGTCCTTGATCTGCCCCAGGATCTGCGTTTCGCCCAGCACCATCGAATCGAGCCCGGAGGCGACGCGGAAGGTGTGGCGCACGGCATCGTGCTGCGGCAGCATATATAAGTGGGGGCGCAGCTCGCTGTAGTTGAGCTTGTGATAGTCGGCCAGGAAATGCGCGCCCGCGTCGAGCGGATTCGGCACGTGGCTGGCCGCATACAGCTCGGTGCGGTTGCAGGTCGACAGGATGGCCGCTTCGTCGTTGTCGCGCAAGTCGATGCGCTGGAACCAGGTGCGCGCCGCCATCACCGCCGAACCCAAGTGCTCAGGCGCAAACGCCAGCTGTTCGCGGAGCGACACTGGAGCGGTGGTATGGTTGAGGCCGACGGCGAGCAGTTGCATTTCAGGGCTGTTGGGGTGACTTATGCCGACATTATAACGCTTTGTGCCCGCGCTTTGAGCAGGTCAGCCGTTTGCCGCCATTCAGCCGCCCAGTTTTTCCAGGCGATAACCGTAGCTGTAGACGGGCACGAGCCTGTAGCCGTGTTCCGGTTTCAGCTGCAACTTGTTGCGCACGCGCGAGACGTGGGTATCCATGGTGCGCGAGGGTAGCGCCGTGTCGCGCTGCCACACGGCTTCGTGGATGTAGGCGCGCGACAGGGGACGGCCCAGGTTGCGGAAAAACAGCAGCGCCAGGGCGAATTCCTTGTGCGTCACATCCAGCACTTCGCCATCGCGCAGCAGGCGGCCGGGGCGGGTTTCAAACGTATATTGACCGAATTGCAAGGTCTCGGCGCCATTCTGGGCCGGATACGCCACGCGCAGCAGCGCCTGGGTGCGCAAGGTCAGCTCGCTGCGCCGCAGGGGCTTGATCATGTAGTCGTCGGCGCCGGCCGTCATGCCCGCCACCACGTCGTCTTCGCCCGAGCTGTTGGTCATAAACAACACGGGTGCCTTGGGCGCCAGTTTTTCCCGGGCACGGCGCAAGACTTCAGCACCGTCCAGATCGCTCACATGCCAGTCGAGGATGAGCATGTCGCAACTGTCCTTGCGCAATTGGCCCAGCATTTCCTTACCACTTTGAAACTCGTGGCAAGCGTGGCCGGCGGCGGTGAGCACCTGGCAGATCAGTTCTGCCTGGCTATGGTCGCTATCGAGTACGGCAATTCGCATAATTGGCTGGAGTGTGTAGCAACAAACAGACGGTCCGCTCTGCTTATCGTAATGTTAAGGAATGCTCAAGTGAAATATAACAGAGATTGCAACTGTGTCCAGTGAAATCGGCAGCGCAGGCCTTTACGTTACACTTGTTCATCTACCTCATACTGCGGAGAAACGGCCATGCCAGACAAGAGCACTACCGATTGGACCCTGATACCGGCCAGTCGTGCGGAGATCGAGCAAGTGCGCGAGCGTTGCCGGCGCCTGGTGCAGCGGCGTGCCATGATGTCGGCGGGCGCCTCGGCCATTCCCATTCCCGGCATCGACCTGATGTCGGACGTGGGCCTGTTTTCCATGCTGATCAATGATATCAACCACGAATTCGGCCTGACGCCCGAGCAGATCGAGCGCCTGAACCCGCAGTTCAAGATGATGGCCTACCGCGCGGCGGTGGGCATGGGTGGCATGCTGGTGGGAAAGTTGGTGTCGCGCGAACTGATCCTCCACCTGCTCAAGCGCAGTGGCGTCAAGATAGCCACCAAGCAGGTGGCGCGCTTCGTGCCGTTCGCCGGCCAGGCGGTGGCGGCAGCCATCGGCTACGCCGTGTTCCGCCAGATCGGCAACCAGCACGTGAACGCCTGCGCCGCGGTGGCGCAGGAATTGCTCGCGGTGAGACCGAGTCAAAGCTGATACTTTTATGTAGGGATCAAGATGTGTTTGATAGCCGTCGCAAATGGTTGATTCGCCGTTGCGGCGAGTTCGTCTTTTAAAAATGCTTTTCCTTCCGCTAATGTGAAATCGCCTGAGTCCACCATTTCCCTGACCTCCTTTGCTTGGTCGAGATAGCCAGCGATCACACTGCGTCGCATTTGGCGCAAAGCGCCGTTGAGATTGAAAATGCGTATGGTTTCCATTGCGCGTTTTTTATCCGTGGCGTTCAATCCTTCGCGCACGGCCACGCTACCGTCGCTGACGAACAGGAAAAAACGTTCGGGGTCTTCCTCGTCCGGTTTGATCAGGTCGGCAGGATCGTAAGGTGGCAGCTCATCCTTGAATTTTCCGCAATTGTCGATGCGGTTGCATGATCCGAATAAATTAGACCAGAGAAAGGTCACTTTTGGATCGCGTCCCTTTTGACGAAAGTGCTCGATATGTTTCTTGTCGTTGCGCAAGGCATCTTCGCAATAGGCGCAGCGATGTTGCTGCATCTCATACAGTCTTTCCCATATCTCGCGCTTGTCTTCGGCACTGACGGCCTGCCAGTTGTCCCGACCATGCTGGTAGGTGGACAGGCACACCGGCGCAGCACCGCGTTGCAGCTTATGCATCGCCCGTCTCGCGCAAAGGCAATTTGCGTTTGAAGGCTTGCAGGCGGATCAGGCGGTCGCACTCCAGCATTTTTGGATGGTTGGCACCAAAATGCGCGTTCAGTTCTGCACGTAACGCCATGCCACCAGGTTCCTCATGCAAATTCTGCTGGATTAACGCCATGTAGTGACTGAGTTGGCGAGCCGGCTCGACATCGGGAACGGGATCGATACCCATCACACTGGCCAGTACGTCCGAACTTGCCACGCCCATGGTTTGTTGATCGATGGTATTGACTACCATGCGCTTGCGCCCGCTCTCTTCGTCCAATTCCCAATCCAGCCGGCGTATGCAGTGTGCGTCGATGCTGCTGAGTACTTGGGGGCTGTGGGTGGTGACGATGAACTGGATATTTGGGAATGCCCTTTGCAAATCAGGCAATACAGTCTGCTGCCATTCCGGGTGCAAGTGCATGTCGATTTCATCGATCATGACGATGCCATGCGTGAGCAGGGCAGCCTTGTCGCCATGGTGGGTATTGAGTTTGTAGCAGCGGTAGGCAATGTCACCGACCAGCGCCAGCATATTGCGTATGCCGTCACTGAGTTGGCTAACCTTGAGCTTGCCCTGCTCCGGGTGTTCCAGTACCAGGTCGTCGTGTTCGGCGCTATACTCCAGCCAATGCCAGCCTGTATGCGGTTCCAGAATCACGTCGATGGCCTGCTGGACGGCGCGTACCGGTGCAAGCAGATCGTCGGCGACCTTCGCTTCGGGCCCGAGTTTCTTTTCGAGATTGCGGATCTGCGCATCCCTGAGCGCCTTGAATACCCGCGTGTACCACTGGGCAAAGTCTTTGTAGCTTGACGAAGGTGCTAGGCAATCGCGATAGGCCCAGGTGCGGGAAAACGATGCCTGGTCCACTTTCTCCGATTTGCCGGCCAGTTTCTTTTGACTCCACAATCGGCCCGTGCCGTAATAACCGAGCATCGGCAATTCGTCTGCTTCAATTTGACCATTCGCAAAGACGCCATTTTCCAAAGCCTGCGCATAGCCATACAGCTCTATTTCATTGGAAAAAGCATTGTTTTTTGTTTTGCTCGATCTTTTGACGCTGTCGCGCAAGCGTCTCCCATGCCAATCCAGATTAGTACCATCTGCATCATGGACCATCGGCTCAATAGCGCCAAATGATTCAATCACGCAAGGTAAACGCCATTCCATCTGATGCGCTGCCAGCTTTTCGCGAAACACATCGTCGATCTGTATGCCCGTGGTGTCGAGCGACATGCTGCCCAGGTCAAAGCCGGCGATATACGGCCACAAGGCAATCTTGATGGCGTCGAGCAAGGATGATTTGCCTTGGCCGTTGAGAGCGACAATGACGGTCAATTGGGGATCGAAAGCGAGCTGCACATTTTCAAAGCAACGGAAATTCTGCAGAGTGATCCGTTCGATTTTCAATGTTGGCTCCAGTGCAGCATAGGTGAATGTCGTCGGGGACAACGCGAAAAGGGCTGACTGAATGTCAACCCTTTGATTATAGTACTGTTTTTGCCCGCCTTTGTTGCTTGGCCAGTTCTACGCGTCCGGCAGCACCACGTTGACGTCGAGCACTTCCAGGTTGCCCTGGCGGTCCAGCGAGATCTTGATGTCGTCGGCATTGACCTTGGTGTACTTGGAAATGACGGCGATCAATTCCTTGTGCAGGGCGGGCAGGAAGTCCGGACCATCGCGTCCGCTGCGTTCGCGGGCGATGATGATCTGCAGGCGTTCCTTGGCCGCGGTGGCCGTCTTCGGCTTGGGGGGGAAGAGGAAAGAAAGCAAGGCCATATCACTTCGCCCCAAAAATGCGCTGGAGTAATCCAGGCTTTTCATAGTTGGTAAAGCGCAACTCGACTTCTTCGCCGAGGAAACGCGAGACCACGTCTTCATAGGCTTGCGCCACGTCCGTGCCCGTGAAATGGATGGCCGGGTTACCCTGATTTGAGGCGGCCAGCACTTGCTCCGATTCCGGAATGATGCCCACCAGCGGGATGCGCAGGATTTCCTGCACGTCCTGGTAGGACAGCATTTCATCCGATTCCACGCGTTTCGGCGAGTAGCGGGTGATCAGCAAATGTTCCTTGACCGGCTCGCCGCCCGTCTGCGCGCGGCGCGACTTGGCTTGCAGGATGCCGAGGATGCGGTCCGAATCGCGCACCGACGACACTTCCGGGTTGGTGACGATGATGGCTTCGTCGGCGAACGTCAGCGCCATCAGCGCGCCATGCTCGATGCCGGCCGGCGAATCGCAGATGATGAATTCGAAACCCATGTTGATCAGGTCGTTCAACACGCGTTCCACGCCTTCTTCCGACAAGGCATCCTTGTCGCGCGTTTGCGACGCGGGCAGGATGAACAGGTTGTCGCAGTGCTTGTCCTTGATCAGGGCCTGGTTCAGGGTGGCCTCTTTATTGATCACATTGATCAGGTCGTAGACGACGCGGCGCTCGCAACCCATGATCAGGTCGAGGTTACGCAGGCCCACGTCGAAGTCGAGCACGGCTGTCTTGTGGCCGCGCATGGCCAGGCCAGTGGAAAAACTGGCGCTAGAGGTCGTCTTGCCGACACCGCCCTTGCCGGACGTCACAACAATAATTCTTGCCACAAATAATCCTTTTCAGATATCTCTTGAATTGTGCAGCTTAAGAGCGGTTCACGGGAGTGACCGGATTGACAGAGTGTATATCGATTCTGTCGCCAGCCAAACGAATTTGCGCGGGTCCGCGCGCCATTTCTGCGGGGAAACCATCCTCGAACGTGCGGTACACGCCGGCGATCGAGACCAGTTCCGGTTCCATGGCCAGCGCGAAGATGCGGGCCTGGGCATTGCCCGAGGCGCCGGCCAGCGCGCGGCCGTACAGCGAGGAATATACGTGGATGCTGCCGTCGGCGATGATTTCGGCGCCATTGTTGACGACGGCGGTGATGATCAGGTCGCAGCCGCGCGCATAAATGCGCTGGCCGGCCCGCACGGGCGTGTCGATCACCATCACCTGGGCGTCGGCGCCCGACTGGGCGGCGGCCGTGGGCGTATCCTTGGGGCCATCCTTGGGCGGCGCATCGTCGCGCGTCTTGCCGCTGTCAAGGCTCAAGCCTTGCGCCAGGATGGCGTCATGCATGTCGGCCGGCGCATTGCGCACGGCCACGGCATTCAAACGGTATTTTTTCAGCAAGGCCACGAGGGCGGCCCAATCGATGGGCACGCTGCCGGGCGGCAAGGCCGCCACGTCCAGCACGGCCAGGTCGTCCTCGAAAAAGTCGGCCACGCCTCCCGTCATGTCGCGCAGGGCGGCGTCGAGTGCCTGCGTATCGGCGCTATGCAGAATGGCGGAGACAGCAACGACGGTGGAAATCTTGATTTCGATAGGCTTCTGCGACGGGCTTTTGGACATAAACATTTATCAAAGTGAAACTGCGGCAGGCCAGATGTTCCGTACGGCAACAATGGGAGCAGTAAATTTCTTGCATTCTACTGCAAAAAAATCAGCATCAGGGGCCTGGCGCGTGCTATTCCGCAGGGCAACACCTACTTCAGGTCAAAAAAAACGGACGGCGCCCCGGAAAACCGCTGCGCCGCCCCGAAAGCAGCCGAGAATGCGCCCTGAGGGCGCGGTCCGAGATCAAGCTGCGCGCATCTGCCGCGCCGCCGCGAGCATATTCTTTAAGGCTCTGTCATCGGCAAGTAGGGGAATGTCGGAATTTTCCCTTGGCCATGCTGTCTGACTCTGCATATCAATCACACAGGGAGCAGATCATGCGGCCAGCTGAATGGATCAGCTTTATCGCGCAGTTTGCTCAGTTGAGCCAGCGTCAGCGGCAAGCAGGCATTGCCCTGCTGCGTGGCAGCGCGCCACACGACGCGACCGTCGCGCTGCTGGAAAATGTGGCGCAGCCGCGATTGACCTGTCCCGCCTGCCACTCGCCTCGCTTGCACCGACATGGCCATGCGCACGGCTTGCAGCGCTACCGCTGCGTGCCGTGCGGACGCACCTTCAATGCGCTCACCGGCACGCCGCTGGCCCGCTTGCGCCATAAATCGTTGTGGCTCGACTATGCCGATTGCCTGCTGGCATCGGATTCCGTGCGCAAGGCAGCGTCACAGCTAGGTGTGCACCGCAACACCACGTTTCGCTGGCGTCACCGGTTTTTATCGCTGGCCAAGACGGACCGGCCGCATGGCCTGCATGGCATCGCCGAGGCAGACGAGTTATATTTGCTGGAATCGGAAAAGGGATCCAGAAATATGACGCGTCCGCCCCGGCGCCGGGGCGGCCATGCCCACAAGCGCGGCATATCGAATGAACAGGTCTGCATCCTGGTGGCGCGCGACCGCACGGGCCAGACCCTCGACTTCGTCACGGGCAAAGGGGCGCTGACGAAGGCGCAGTTGCATCACTGTTTGTTGCCTGTCATCGACAAGGACGTGCTGCTGGTCACCGACGGCCATGCCGCCTACCGCGCCTTCGCCCGTGAAGCAGGGGTTAGCCACCAGGCCGTCAACTTGCGTGCCGGCATCCGCGTGCGGGGCGCGGCCCACGTGCAGAACGTCAACGCCTATCACAGCCGCTTGCGGGATTGGCTACGGCCGTTTCATGGCGTGGCCACGCGCTACCTGCCGAACTATCTGGGATGGCGCTGGATACTCGACGCCAGGCGCATCCGCTCACCGGAAACATTATTGAAAGCAACTTTGGGCGCATTCCCACATCTAATGGTGACATAGCCTTCTTTAAAGCCGCTTCCGTTTCCGCCCAGCCCCGCGTCTTCAGGCCGCAGTCCGGGTTGATCCATAACTGGGCTGGTGGAATGACGGCGATGCGGTAGGCGCGCGTGGCCCAGTCCAGGTAGGCGTCCCACTGGCTGCGGCGCAGCGGCAAGCCTTCGCGGATGGCCGGTTCGTCGATCTGGATGATGCCGAAGCCGGCCGTTTCCAGGTCTTGCACCTCGTCGCGGATGGCCAGGGCCAGTTGCAGCGCCGTGGCGGCGCGCGGCTGGTCGTCGCGCACGAACGAGCATTGCAAGATCGTCACCGGGCCCGTCAGCATGCCTTTCACCGGTTTGCTCGTCAGGCTTTGCGCGTGCACCGTCCAGGCCACCGTCATGGCGGCCGGGCGCTGCACGTCGCCGTAGAAGACGGGCGGTTTCACACAGCGCGAGCCGTACGATTGCACCCAGCCGTGGCGCGTGAAGATAAAACCGTCGAGTTGCTCGCCAAAGTAGTCGACCATGTCGTTGCGTTCCGCCTCGCCATGCACGAGCACGTCCAGGCCCAGCGCTTCCTGGCGGCTGACGGCGTGGGTGATTTCGGCGCGCGTCGGTGCTTCATACTCGGCGGATCCAAGTTCGCCCCGCTTATGGCTGGCGCGGCGGCTGGCAATGGCCTGACGGGAAGTGGCCAATGCGGCCAGTGCGCTGTCATCGGAATGGCCTTCAAGCGCGTCCTTGAGAACGGCGATTTCTGCCAGTTTTTCCGTGGCGAACGCCAGCCAGGTCCGGATTTCACCGTCGAGCTCCGTTTCCGCTTCCAGGCTGAACGGCACGTGCAGCAGCGAGCACGACGGCGCCAGCCACAGCTGGCCGTTGCGCTTGGCCGCCAGCGGCTGCAGCACGGCCAGGGCCGCGTCGAGGTCGGTGCGCCAGATGTTGCGCCCGTCGACGATACCGATCGACAAGACTTTATGCGCTGGCAGCCAGTCCGTGACGCTGATCAGTTCATGCGGCGCGCGGATGCCGTCCACGTGCAGGCCGGCGACGGGCAGGCGGCACGTCAGGCTGAGGTTTTCTTCCAGCGGCGAGAAATATGTAGCCAGCAGGATATTGATACCCACCTGGTTCAGTTGCCAGTACGTGCTTTCGAAGGCGCTGCGCCACGCGCCGGGCAAGTCCAGGCCCAGGATCGGCTCGTCGACCTGCACCCAGGCCACGCCTTGCTCTTTCAGGCGGTCGAGCAGGGCGCCGTACACGGGCAGCAATTGTTCCAGCAGGGCCAGACGGTCAAAGCTCGACTCGCCTGGCGTCTTTTCCTTGCCCAGCCAGAGGAAGGTGAGGGGGCCGATCAGGGCCGCCTTGACCTGGTGACCGAGCGCCTGCGCCTCGGCCACTTCTGCCAGCAGGTGCTCGCAGGCCAGGGAAAATTGAGTTTGCGGCGACAATTCGGGCACCAGGTAATGGTAATTGGTGTCAAACCACTTGCTCATTTCCAGCGCGGCAGTGCCTGCGGCGTGTGCATGGTGCGCGTGGCCGCAGCCCGCGTGCTCCGCATGCGTTGCTTCACCACGCGCCATCGTGAAATAGCGCGCCAGCGGCGACTGCTCCGGCGTGAAGTTGAAACGGGCCGGTTCGCAGCCCAGCAGCTGGATATGGTTGGCGACCTGGTCATACAGGGCGAAGTCGCCCACGGTCACGTAATCGAGACCGGCATCGCGCTGCAGCGCCCAGTGGCGCGCGCGCAATTGCTGGCCCGTCGCTTCCAGCGCTGCCTCGGACAGCTCGCCGCGCCAGTGGCTTTCCAGCGCCAATGTCAGCTCGCGCGCGGCGCCGATACGGGGAAAGCCAAGGATATGGGTGTGCACGGTCATGATGTCATCGAGATTTAATGTGAATGCGCTAGAGTGTGCGGCAACTTGGTCTATAATCAAAACGAAACATTTTATCGAATGACATGAAAATAATTCACGTACATCCCCCCACTTCCCGATGCTAGAAATCCGCCACCTGCGCACCCTGAGTGCCCTGCGTTCGTCCGGCAGCCTGGTGCGCGCCGCGCAGCTGCTCAACCTGACCCAGTCGGCCCTGTCGCACCAGATCCGTTTGCTCGAAGAGCGCTACAAGGCCCCTTTGTTCGAGCGCAAATCGATGCCGATCGCCTTTACGGCCACGGGCAGCCGGTTGCTGGAGCTGGCCGACAAGCTGCTGCCCGAGATCGAGCTGGCCGAGCGCGACGTGGCGCGCCTGTCGCAGGGCGACAAGGGGCAGCTGCGCGTGGCGCTCGAATGCCATACCTGTTTCGACTGGCTCATGCCCGTGATGGATGCGTTCCGCCAGCGCTGGCCGGAAGTGGAGATCGATCTTGTCTCCGGCTTTCACAGCGAACCGGCGGACTTGCTGCGTTCGGGCGAGGCGGACCTCGTGATCGGTTCGCCGTATGGCCCCGATTTCACCGTGTTTCCCCTGTTCCGCTTTGAAATGCTGGTGGTGATGGCGCAGAAGCACCGGCTGCAGGCGCAGCGCCGGCTGGTGGCGGCCGACTTTACGGGCGAGACCTTGATTACCTATCCGGTGCCGGAAGAGCGCATCGACCTGATCCGCGAAGTGCTGCGGCCGGCCGGCATCCAGTTTGAACGCCGTACGGCCGAATTGACGGTCGCCGTGCTGCAGCTGGTGGCGAGCCGGCGCGGCATCGCCGCCTTGCCGAACTGGGCCATCAAGAATTACGTCGATTACGATTACGTGGTGGCGCGCCCGGTGGGCGAGCACGGCTTGTGGAGCGATTTGTACGTGTCCGTGCCGGACCATCTGCAGGACAAGGCGTACGTGCGCGATTTCGTCAGCGTGATACGCGAGCAGTGCGCGGCCTCGCTCGACGGTATCAAGTTGTTGTCTTGATCAACGTTGAGTTGGAAACAAACCAACAGGAAAGCTTGATAAATATCAAGGTTCAGCAATGAACCACCGCTTACAGTTGAGCACTGTGCGGCGCAACATGGCGTCGCCTACTCTTTGGGGAGAAACGACATGTTTTCATTTTCCGAACAATGGGCACTGGCCGGCAAGGCCGTGGTGGAAGCACAATTGATCAGCGCGCAAGCGTATGCCCAGGCCGTCGTCGACAGCGGTGCCAGCGTGCTGGAATTGCAGCTCGATACGGCCCGCTCGGCGCTGGCCGCCGCTACGGTAGCGGGCAATCAGCTGCTGTCCGTGAAGGATACGCAAGCGCTGCTGCAACTGTCGCGCACGCAGTCGCAACTGGCCATCGAGCGCATCGGTGCATATGGCCGCCAGGCAAAGGATGTTGCTCAAGAAACCCAGGAGAAATTCGAGACTGTGACAAAGGGTGAGTTTGCTGCATCGCGTCAAAAATTTGGCGAGCTGTTGCAGGTGGTAAAGCAAACGCCCGTGCCCTTGATTATTCCCTTCAATAATTTTCTAAAAACCACTTTCGGCGGCGCCGATGAAGGGTATGATAAAAATAAAAACACGCGTCCTGCTCGCCAGGCGTAAGCGTTTTGCGGCCCGGCAGCGGCTATCCGCCGCGCCAGTCCGCCCGCCAGTACCGCAAGCAGGTTGTCATCGCCGCCGCCTGCGGTGCGGCGCTGGAACTGCGGCGCATGCCGCGCTAGAATGAAACGCAGCTTGCTGTGTCTTCCCCGGATTCTCATTGGATTCTATTAGCACCTTGACCTTGGCCCTCGTGGCCTGCATATCGGAGAAATAAATGGATGATGTCGTAATCGTGGCCGCCGGCCGTACCGCAGTCGGCAAATTCGGTGGCAGTCTGGCCAAGATTCCTGCGTCCGAACTGGGCGCGCATGTAATCAAGGGCTTGCTGGCACAAACCGGCATCGACCCGAACCTGATCGGCGAAGCGATCCTGGGCCAGGTACTGACGGCCGCCGTCGGCCAGAACGCCGCGCGCCAGGCCGTCATCAAGGCTGGCCTGCCCAGCTCCATCCCGGCATTCACCATCAACAAGGTATGCGGCAGCGGCCTGAAGGCCACGCACCTGGCGGCGCAAGCGATCAAGTGCGGCGACGCCAACATCATCATCGCTGGTGGCCAGGAAAACATGAGCGCTTCGCCGCACGCGATGAACGGCTCGCGCGACGGTTTCCGCATGGGCGACTTCAAGATGATCGACACCATGATCGTCGACGGCTTGTGGGACGTGTACAACCAGTACCACATGGGCATCACGGCGGAAAACGTCGCCAAGAAATACGAAGTGACGCGCGCCGAGCAGGATGAGTTCGCGCTGCAGTCGCAACTGAAGGCGGAAGCGGCACAAAAAGCGGGCAAGTTCAAGGATGAAATCCTGCCGCTGGAAATCGCCAACAAAAAAGGCACCGTCGTCTTTGACAGCGATGAATACATCAAGCCTGGTTCGACCCTGGAATCGCTGTCCGGCCTGCGCCCCGCGTTCGCCAAGGACGGTACTGTCACGGCCGGCAACGCGTCGGGCCTGAACGACGGCGCCGCCGCCGTCATCATGATGTCCGCTTCGCAAGCGAAGGAACTGGGCTTGAAGCCGCTGGCGCGCATCAAGGCCTACGCTTCGTCGGGCCTGGACCCGGCCGTCATGGGCATGGGCCCCGTCTCCGCATCGCGTCTGTGCCTGAAAAAAGCCGGCTGGACGCATGAAGAGCTGGACCTGATGGAAATCAACGAAGCGTTTGCCGCGCAAGCGATTGCCGTCAACAAGGAAATGGGCTGGGATACCAGCAAGATCAACGTGAACGGCGGCGCGATCGCCATCGGCCACCCGATCGGCGCGTCCGGCGCACGCATCCTGGTCACCCTGATCCACGAAATGATACGCCGCGACGCCAAGAAAGGCCTGGCAGCACTTTGCATCGGCGGCGGCATGGGTGTGGCGCTCGCGATCGAGCGCGATTAAGTAGCTGGCACGAACCCAGGCTGTTGCGCATACGCGCGGCGGCCTGGTTCGATGCGGTACGCCGCCGTCATGCGGCGGTTTTGTGCTGCTTTATTTAAATAATTAACTTTTTAGCAATAGAACGACACTGAGGGGATGAAAATGGCAAGAGTTGCATTGGTAACTGGTGGCATGGGCGGTCTGGGCGAAGCGGTGTGTTTCAAGCTGGCGGCGCTCGGCTATCGCGTGGTGACCACATATTCCCCAGGCAATCCGAAGGTCGCGGAATGGCTGGCGACGACGAAGGACATGGGCTATGACTTCAAGGCCTACCCATGCGACGTGGCCGATTACGATTCGGCGGCTGCCTGCGTGGCGGCCGTGGAAGCGGAAATCGGTCCTGTGGACGTGCTGGTGAATAACGCCGGCATCACGCGCGACATGACGTTCAAGAAGATGGACAAGCCGAACTGGGACGCCGTGATGGGCACCAACCTCGATTCCGTCTTCAACATGACCAAGCCCGTCTGCGACGGCATGGTGGAACGCGGCTGGGGCCGCATCATCAACATCTCGTCCGTGAATGGCCAGAAGGGCGCCTTCGGCCAGACCAACTATTCGGCCGCGAAAGCCGGCATGCATGGTTTCACCAAGTCGCTGGCGCTGGAAGTGGCGCGCAAGAACGTGACCGTCAACACCATCTCGCCTGGCTACATCGGCACCAAGATGGTCATGGCGATTCCACAGGAAGTGCTCGACAGCAAAATCATCCCGCAAATTCCGATGGCGCGCCTGGGCAAGCCGGAAGAAGTGGCCGGCCTGGTCGCTTACCTGGCTTCCGATGAAGCGGCGTTCGTCACGGGCGCCAACATTTCCATCAACGGCGGCCAGCACATGTCGTAATCGTTGTTGAGGTAAAACGAAAAAGACAGCTGCGGCTGTCTTTTTTTATGCTGGCCAGCAAAACAAGGGGATGGCCGGATTTGCCTTAAAATCAGTATTTCTCCACTGCATCATCTCCATGATTCTTGTTCCCGCCTTGCGCCGCGCCAGCGTGGCCGCCATCATTTTCCTGGGCGCCAGCGCGGCCCAGGCCAGCGTCGCCTTCCACGTCACGGTGACGACCGAGCGTGTCAACCAGCCCGGCGTGAAAACCAGCTTGCCCGCGCGTGCTACGCAGGAAAGCGACGTCGTGCTGGGCGAACATTACCTGAGCGTGCGTGACGGCAAGAGCCTGTCCGTGCTCGACTTTGCCACGCGCCGCCGCCACCTGATCGATATGGCGGCGTCCACCTACGATAGCTATTCACTGCTCGACGTGGCGGGTTTTCGCCGCATCGAGATCGCGCATCGCCAGGGCATGGCTGGCGCGCTCCAGGCTGGCGGCTTGCAAGCCCACGTCACGCCGCCTGTGTATGAAGAACAGGCGTTGTCCGTGCCGGCGGCCAGGCGGCGCAACGCGCTGGCGCCGCAAGTGCTCGACGGCGCAGTGCTGTGGTCGCTCGACGGACACCCCCTGCTGCGCCTGGGCATTGCTGGCAGCCCCGTCAGTAATGACGATGCGACGGCGTTTGCCCAGTACTTGCGCTACACCTGGGGCGGCCATCCGCTGGTGCTGAAGCTGCTGGCCGATGGCAAGCGCATTCCCGCCGACCTCACCTTGCACTATGAGGAAGTGGGCGGCAAGGTCGCGCGCCATTTCCGCATCAGCGCCATGACGGTGGGGGCGCCCGCCACGTATTCCCTGGCCGGCTACCGGCCCCGCGCGCTGGCGGCCAATGCGCCGCCGCTCGAAAGCGTGCTGGCGCAGGCGGCGTCGCTGCCGCCGCTGGGCCCCCAGGCACATCTCGCGCTGCGCAGCGAAGCGGAAAAGCTCTTTGCCGCGGAAAAGCCCTTCGAGGCTTTCTTGACCATGCTGGAAGACCATTTTTCCACGGGTGAACTGGTCGACAAGCTGTCGCCCCAGCAGATACGGGCCATGCAGGAATGCCAGCCCATCCACGATCTGACGCGGGGATTGCTGGCCAAGGACAAGGAGGGCATCGCGGACGCGCTGGCTACCGTGCAGGAATTGAGAAGGCAAACGGGGATGGCGCAGCCCGTCCTGGCCTTGTTCGAGGGAAATTTGCGTGCCAAGCTGGGGCAATGGCCGGAAGCAACCGCCTTGTATCTGCAAGTGCTGCAGGCCAGGCCGCAGATGGCGGCCGCGTACCAGGACCTGGGCGACGCCTTGCTGGCGCAGTTCGATGCGCCGAATGCCTGGCGCAGCTGGGATGCGGGGCGGGCCATGGCGCCGTCGCTGCGGCAATTTCGCAAGGTCAACGATTTGGAGCGCAGCCTGCTGAACGATTATCCCGCCTTCTTTGCCGACGGGGCGACGCTTCCGCCTGAAGGTCAGCCCAGCACCAGCCGCCCGGCCAGCAAGACGAAGACGGTGGGCAGCACGAACTTGCCGTAAGGCGAGGGTTTGCCGCGCAGGCGGCGCGCCAGTCGCGCGGCCAGGACCGCATACAGGGCATCGAACAGCAGGCCCATCAGCACCAGCACGGCGCCCAGGCGCAGATATTGCATGCCGACCTGCTCGCTGCCGACGACGAATTGCGGCAGGAACATGCTGCAAAACAGCAGTGCCTTCGGATTGAGCAGATTCGTCAGGAAGCCGCGCACCAGGCTGGCGCGGGCGCCATGCGCCGTGGCGGGAGCGGCTGCTTCCTGCGCCGTTTTGCTCGACAGGGCCGACTGCAGCAAACGCAGCGCCAGGTACAGCAGGTAGGCGGCGCCCGCCCATTTGACCCACTGCAAGGCTTGCGGATGCGTCACCATCAACGCCGCCAGGCCCGCGCCCGACAGCGCCACATGCACGGCGCGCGCGCCGGCAATGCCCACGGCCGTCACCAGCGCCGTGGCCACGCCGCGCGCGGCGCCCGTCGCCAGTACCAGCGCCATATCGGGGCCCGGTAATAAAAAGGCGCCAGCCAGTGCCAGCAGGTACATCAGGAAGGTAGAATCGGACATGGGCCAGTCGAAAAGAAAGCGGGAGCATGCGCACGGTGCAGCCTGCTCGCCGGTTTCCATTATGTTCTTGCTGCGATGAAATGTGCTTGCTTTTCCTGCCCTGCATGCCCTAGTATTCGGGTAGATTCCACTCGTATAAAAACAAAAATTAGATGAAAATTTCAGAAGTTAGCCTCGACGCCACCGATTTGCAGATACTCAGGCTGTTGCAGGATGAAGGACGGCTGTCGAATGCACGCCTGGCCGAGCGCTTGAAACTGAGCGAAACCCCCGTCTGGCGCCGCTTGCGCCGCCTGGAAGAGGAAGGTTTCATTACCGGCTATCAGGCTTTGCTCAACCGCAAGAAGCTGGGCATCGGCCTGGTGGCCTTCGTGCGGGTCGTGTTTGCCAACCATGGCGGCGAACAGCCGTCGCAGTTCGAGCAAGCGATCGCGACGATTCCCGAGATTTTGTCGTGCCACAATGTGGCCGGCGAAGCCGATTATTTCCTGCAAGTGGTGGCGCGCGACCTGGAAGCGTATGGCGAATTCGTCTCGACCGTGCTGCGCCGCCTGCCTGGCGTGGCGGAGATCCAGTCCAGCCTGTCGATGCGCGAAATCAAGTCGTCGAACCGCCTGCCTTTGCTGCTGGCCTGAGGCGCCGGGGGCGCACTATAATTGGAATAGTTGCCAGGACTCGCGTCTGGCGCCCTGACCGCCACTCCAAGGACCGCCATGCCAGATACCCTGTCACCCCTGTTTCCCGCCCTGTCGCCGAACCGGCACGGCATGCTGGCGGTCGATGACATCCACACCATTTACTGGGAAGAGTGCGGCAATCCCGACGGCATTCCCGTGCTGTTCCTGCATGGCGGCCCCGGCGCGGGCCTGTCGCCGCAGCACCGCCGCTTTTTTGACCCGCAGCGCTACCGCGTGATCCTGTTCGACCAGCGCGGCGCCGGCAAGTCCACGCCGCTGGGCGAATGGCGCAACAACACGACGCAGTTGCTGATCGAGGACATCGAACGCTTGCGTGCCCAGTTCGGCATCGCCCAATGGCTGGTGTTTGGCGGCTCCTGGGGGTCGACCCTGGCGCTGGCGTATGGCCAGGCGCATCCGGCAGCCTGCCTCGGTTTTGTGTTGCGCGGCATTTTTCTGTGCACGCAGGCGGAAATCGACTGGTTCATCGAAGGCGTGCGCTGGTTTTATCCGGAACTGTACGAAGAATTTGCCGCGCCCATTCCGGCCGAGGAGCGGGGCGACTTGCTGGCGGCCTACGTGCAACGCATCCTCAGCAGCGATCCGGCCGTGTACTGGCCGGCCGCGCGCGCCTGGAGCCGCTTCGAAGGGCGCCGCGTGTACCTGATGCCGCAGCCGGAAGATGCGCCGAACGATGCGCTGGACCTGGGCGTGGGCCGGCTCGAATCGCATTACATGGCCAATCTCGGTTTTTTCGAGGAAGACCAGCTGATCCGCAACATGGGGCGCATCGCGCATTTGCCGGCCGTCATCGTGCAGGGCCGCTACGACGCCATCTGCCCGCCGCTGTCGGCCTACCGTTTGCAGCAAGCCTGGCCCGGCGCGCAGCTGGAAATGATCCCGGACGCGGGCCATGGCGCGCTCGAACACGGCATCGCTTCGGCGCTGGTGCGCGCCACCGAGCGCTTCGTGCCGGGGCGCGGCTTCGCATGACGCCAGACCACGCCGGTTGGCAAAGCGGCCAGCCGGCGTGCGCCACCTGCTACACTATGGCCTGTGCTGGCGCCAGGGTCGGGCGCCGGTGTGAACCCACGACTTTTTATCCATGAACATACAGATCGGCGACATCGGCCATATCATCCAGCTGGCGATTGCGCCGGTTTTCCTGTTGACCGGTATCGGCACCATGCTGGTGGTGCTGACCAACCGCCTGGGCCGCATCATCGACCGCACGCGCGTGCTGGAAGACCGGCTCGACATCGGCTACAACGATTTCTATATGGATGAGCTAGATACCTTGTATCAGCGTACCCATCTGATCAATTATTCGATTTCGCTGAGCACGGCGTGCGGTTTCTTCGTCTGCGTCATCATCGCCATGCTGTTTTTGGGCGATATTCTGAACCTGACCCTGGACAAATACATCGCGGCCTTCTTTGTGCTGGCCGTGATTTGCCTGATCGGCTGTTTTATCTATTTATTGCGCGAAATTTATCTGGCCGCGACGGCCCAGCGCATCCGGCGCCATATCCGCCCGCCACGCTAAGCGGCGCGCCGGTTTACCCTACTATTGAAGAACGAGTCCAGCATGCACGATTACAAACGTCCCCCCACCCTGCACCGCTACGGCCAGCGCAGCGAACTCGAGCTGGCGCTGAGCCTGGGCCAGTTCCGCCTGGCGCCTGCGGGCAATTGTTTGACCCTGAGCTTTTCGCAAGTGTGGGACAAGCAACTGTTCGATCTGTTCGCCCCGGCCGACGCCTGTCTGATCATCCACAATACGGAAGAATTCGGCGAACGCCTGCACCGCGCCGTGCAGCGCACCTTGCCCAGCTGGGCCGGTATCGATGGCGTCGTTGAGTATGGCCAGCGCGCCGCCCTGGGCGCCGCTTTCACCAAGACGCGCGCCGAAGCGGCGGAACAGGAATGGCTGTTCGCCTGGCGCTCGATGCAGCCGCAAGCGAGCCTGAACCCCGTGACGGTCAAGCTGGGCAGCCTGGAAAACTTCGCGGAAATCCGCGACCGCGACACGTATCTGGCGTAATTTTAGCCCGATTTGTCGGCGTACTGGCTGTCGATGCGGGTGAGCACGGCCGCCATCATGCGCTCGATATCGCCGCGTATCATGGTCGTGCCCAGCATGCCGGGCACATAGAAGCCCGGCATCAGCCGGCTGGAAAAGACGATGCGCGTGCCGCCCGTTTCGGGGATGGGATACAGATTCCAGCGCGATTCGTAGTGCCGCATGTCGCCCGAAACGAGGGCGATATCGATGGCCGTGAACGGCGTTTCCGTGGCCCGCACCACCAGGTGGATGGGGTGGTTCATGAACAGGAAGCGCGCCATGCCCTGCTGCTCGATGATGACTTCATTGCCGTTGCGCGACAGCACGCGGCAGGAGCTGAGGTCGGGCACGAACTCATTCATGCGCTCGTAGGTGGTCAGGGTCTTCCAGACGGACGCCGGCGGCGCCTGCACGCTGCCGCTGGCATCGACTTCATACATGCGCTGCCCGTCGACCTCGATGCGCTTGACGTCGACCTTCAGCTTGTCCAGGCGTGTCGCCTGTGCCAGCGCGGTCGCGGGGACGGCGCACAGCATCAGCAGGCAAAGGAAGAGTCGCGTCATGCACCTAGCCTACGGGAAACTTGCGCCCGGCACAAGCTGTACCCATCGCCGGCCCGCGCGCCGGGCGATTTAGAACTCCCGGTCTAGAGAAATACACTGCGGCGATCGGCAATGCTTGCTACCGTACGGCCTGCATACCACCTCTACCGGACCGATCACCATGACTGCCTATCCCCACCTGCTGGCCCCGCTCGACCTGGGTTTTACCTCTTTGCGCAACAGAGTCATCATGGGGTCCATGCACACGGGCCTGGAAGACCGTTTTTATCATTATGGCAAGCTGGCCGCCTTTTACCGCGAACGGGCGCGCGGCGGCGTGGGGCTGATCGTCACGGGCGGCATCTCGCCGAACCGCCAGGGCTGGCTGCTGCCGTTCGGGGGCACCCTCAATTTCCTCGGCGACGTGCCGAACCACCGCAAGGTGACGCGCGCCGTGCACGAGGAGGGCGGCAAGATCGTCATGCAGATCCTGCATGCGGGCCGCTATGGCTATCAGCCGTTCGTCGTGTCGGCATCGGCCAAGAAGTCGCCGATCTCGCCGTTCCGTCCCCGTCCCCTGAGCGAGCGTGGCATCGAACGCACCATCTGCGACTACGTGCGCTGCGCGCGCCTGGCGCAAAAGGCGGGCTACGACGGCATCGAAGTGATGGGCAGCGAAGGATATTTGCTGAACCAGTTCCTGTGCGCGCGCACGAATCTGCGCCAGGACCGCTGGGGCGGCACGATCGAGAACCGCATGCGCCTGCCCGTGGAGATCGTGCGCCGCATCCGCGCCGCCGTCGGCCCCAACTTCATCATCATGTACCGCCACTCGCTGCTCGACCTGGTCGAGGGCGGCAATACCTGGGACGACGTGGTGACGGTGGCCAAGGCCCTGGAGCAGGCCGGCGTGACGATTTTGAATACGGGTTTCGGCTGGCATGAGGCGCGGGTGCCCACCATCGTCACCTCGGTGCCGCGCGCCGCCTTCGCTTCCGTGGCAGGCCGATTGCGCCGCGAAGTGACGATTCCCGTGGTGGCGTCGAACCGCATCAACATGCCGCACGAAGCCAATGCCATCCTGGAGCGGGGCGACTGCGACCTCGTGTCGATGGCGCGCCCTTTCCTGGCCGACTCCGATTTTGTCGCCAAGGCCGCCTCCGGCCGCGCCGACGAGATCAACACCTGTATCGGCTGCAACCAGGCTTGTCTCGACCACACGTTCGCCAACAAGCGCGCCAGCTGCCTGGTCAACCCGCGCGCCTGCCATGAGACGGAACTTGTTTACGCGAAAAAGGCCGTGCCGCGCCGGGTGGCCGTCGTCGGCGCGGGACCGGCCGGCTTGTCCGCCGCCTGCGTGGCCGCCGAATGCGGGCACGCGGTGACCCTGTTCGACAGCAGCGACAGCGTCGGCGGCCAGTTCAAGGTGGCCATGCAGATACCGGGCAAGGAAGAATTTACGGAAACCATCCGCTATTTTGCGCGCCGGCTGGCGCTGCTGGACGTCAAGCTGCGCCTGGGCCAGCGCGTCACGCGCGAGCAATTGCTGGCCGGCGGCTATGACGACGTCATCGTCGCCACCGGCATCAAGGTGCGCCTGCCGGCCATTCCCGGCATCGACCATCCGAAGGTGCTGTCGTACCTCGATGTGCTGCAAGCCAAGAAGCCCGTGGGCGCGCGCGTGGCCATCATCGGCGCGGGCGGCATCGGCTTCGATGTGGGCGAGTATCTGCTGCACGACCCGGCGCATCCGCTGCCGCAACCCGTGGCCACGTGGGCGGGCGAGTGGGGCGTGGACTTGAATGCGGCGACCGGCGGCGGCCTGGTGCCGCCCGCAGCACCCCATCCTGTGCGGCAAATCTTCCTGTTGCAGCGCAAGACGTCGAAAGTGGGTGCGGGGCTGGGCAAGACGTCGGGCTGGGTGCACCGCGCGGCGCTGGCGAGAAACGGCGTGGCCATGCTGGCCGGCGTAAGCTACGACAAGATCGACGAGCAGGGCTTGCACATCACCGTGGGCGGCGAGCAGCGCCTGCTGGCGGTGGACAACGTGATCATCTGCGCGGGCCAGGACAGCCTGACGGAACTCATGCCGGAAACGGACAAGGACGGCAAGCCCCTGCAGGCGGGCGGCCCGCGCTTCCACAAGATCGGCGGCGCCGCGCTGGCGGCGGAACTCGATGCCAAGCGGGCGATACGGGAAGGGGCGGAGCTGGCGGCCAGCCTGTAAAAAGAAAGCCTGCCGGCTGGGTAGCGGGCAGGCTTGTTGGACGGAAAGGGCGCCGGCATTAATGCCCGCCATGCCCCTTCTTCGCCGCATCAAAACTCTGCAGCACGTGTTCGGCCATGCCATTGGCCAGCTCGTGCTCGCCAATGAACACTTTGCCGGCGTTTTCCGCGCGCAGCAATTCCGCCTCTTCCTCGCTGTGCGTGCGCACCACCGTCATGATGCTCGGGTTCAGCGCGCGCGCCGTCTCGATCATGGCGCGCACGTGGAAGGTGTCCGGCGTGGCGATGACGAGCATGGTGGCGTGCGTGATGTGCGCCTGGATCAGTACGGCCGGTTCGCCCGCATTGCCGGCCACGGCCGGAATGCCCTGCTTGCGCAGCTGGTCGACGATTTCGCGGTTTTCCTCGGCCACGACGAAGTGGATGCCCCGTTCCATCAGGGCGGCGGCGATGCGCCGGCCCACGCGGCCATAGCCGACCAGGACGATCTGGCCCGACAGCTTTTCCTGCGGTACCGTCATCGGCAGCTCGGCCAGCGGGTCGGTGGTGCGCTCGAACTTGCGCGCGAAATCGCTGTTGTTCATCACGCGCAGCAGCGGCTTGGCCATGCTGAAGACGAGCGGGTTGAGGGCGATGGACAGGATGGCGCCGGCCAGGATCAGGCTTTGGCCTTCCAGCGGCATCAGGCCCAGGGACAGGCCCAGCGCGGCCAGGATGAACGAGAACTCGCCGATCTGCGCCAGACTGGCCGAGACGATGATGGCCGTTTTCGGCGGATAACGCAGCGCCATCACCAGCAAAAAGGCGGCAATCGACTTGCCGAAGATAATGATGGCGCACACGGCCAGCACTTGCAGGGGCTTGTCGATGAGGATGTTCGGCTCGAACAGCATGCCGACGGAAACGAAGAACAGCACGGCGAACGCGTCGCGCAAAGGCAAGGACTCTTCCGCGGCGCGGTGGCTCAGTTCGGATTCGCGCAGCACCATGCCGGCGAAGAAGGCGCCCAGCGCGAACGACACGCCAAACAGCTTGGTGGACGCGTAGGCGATGCCGACGGCGGCGGCGATCACGCACAGGGTGAACAGTTCGCGCGAACCGGTGCGCGCCACTTGCCACAAAATCCACGGAAACAGCTTGCGGCCGACGACCAGCATGAAGATGATGAAGCCGGCCACTTGTCCCAGGGTCACGGCCAGGGTTTGCCACAGGCTGACGGTTTCGGCGCCGGGGGCGACTTTGCCGCCCAGCGCACCGGCAAACGCCGGCAACAGCACGAGGACCAGCACGGTGACGAGGTCTTCCACCACCAGCCAGCCGACGGCGATGCGGCCATTCAGGGAATCGAGGATGCCCCGTTCTTCCAGCGCGCGCAGCAGCACCACGGTACTGGCCACGGACAGGGCCAGTCCAAAGATCAGTCCGCCACCGAGGGTCCAGCCCCACCAGTGGGCCAGGCCCATGCCCATCGCCGTGGCGACACCGATCTGCAAGATGGCGCCAGGCAGCGCGATCTTGCGCACGTCCCACAAGTCTTCGATGGAAAAGTGCAGGCCGACACCGAACATCATCAGCATCACCCCGATTTCCGCCAATTGTCCCGCTATTTCCGCATCCGCCACGAAACCGGGCGTGGCCGGTCCGATGATGATGCCGGCGGCCAGATAGCCGACCAGTGCCGGCAGTTTCAGGCGCGCGGCGATGAAGCCGAAGATGAGGCCGAACCCGAGGGCGGCGGCGATGGTGGTGATCAGGCTGATGTCATGGGGCATGCGTGTGGGGTTCCTTATGGGGACGTGCGGATAGAAAAAGCTGTTGCTCAGCGACCAAGTATAAACGCATCAAAGCCCCTGCCGGAAAATTTCCTGCGGCTTTATTGCAAAAAACCTGTGCTATATCTTCGTCCAGGTGGCCGCGAACGCATGTCATCCACCTCGAACATCGCCTAATTCAGGAGTCAGGCGATGTTACACCCATGCGCTCAGAGCTTGCGCACGACCACGCAGCCGATGGAATAGCCGGCGCCGAACGAGCAGATGACGCCCGTGGCGCCCGCCGCCATGTCATCCTGATATTTATGGAAGGCGATGATGGAACCGGCCGACGACGTATTGGCGTAGGTGTCGAGGATCACGGGCGCTTCGTTCTCTTGCGCGTCGCGGCCCAGGATCAGGCGCGCGATCAGCAAATTCATGTTCAGGTTGGCCTGGTGCAGCCAGTAGCGGGAGACTTGCGCCACTTCCACGCCGGCCTTGGCCAGGGTCGCCTTGATCATCTCGGCGGCCATCGGGCACACTTCCTTGAAGACCTTGCGGCCTTGCTGGCGGAACAATTTGTCCGCCTTGCCCACGCCGGATTCGTCAAAGCGGTTGAGGAAGCCGAAATTGTTGCGGATGGCATTCGAGAAGCGCGTTTTGAGTTCCGTGCCGATGATCTCGAATTGATGCTGCGACACGGCCGTGTCTTTTGCTTCGACGATGATGGCCGTGCAGGCGTCGCCGAAAATGAAATGGCTGTCGCGGTCGCGCCAGTTCAGGTGGCCGCTGGTGATTTCGGGATTCAACACCAGCACGGCGCGCGCCTGGCCGCTTTGCACGGCGGCCACGGCTTGCTGGATGCCGAAGGTGGCGGACGAGCACGCCACGTTCATATCAAAACCATAACCATCGATGCCCAGCGCATCCTGCACTTCCACGGCCATGGCCGGGTAGGCGCGCTGCATATTGCTGCAAGCGACCAGTACCATGTCGATATCGGCCGGCGTGCGGCCGGCGCGGGCCAGCGCATCGTGCGCGGCGGCGACAGCCATTTCCGCCTGCAGCGATAGTTCGTCATCGCCCCGTTCCGCAATGCGCGAGACCATGCGCGCCGGATCGAGGATGCCTTCCTTTTCCATCACGAAGCGCGACTTGATGCCGGACGCCTTTTCGATGAAGGCCACGCTCGACAGGTCCAGCGCCGTCACGGTGCCCGCGGCGATCGCGTCGGCGTTGTCGGCATTGAATTTTTCCGCGTAGGCATTGAAGCAGGTGACCAGCTCTTCGTTGGAGATCGAAAATGGCGGCGTGTACAGTCCGGTACCGCTGATGACGACTTGTTTCATGGTTAAACTTTCAAATTTGGCAATCGACGTGGCGCCGATAAGTGAAGCAAATTTTACACAAACAGGCTCGACTGTAGAGAGTTTCGTGTTGCGGGGCAGGGGAAGTGTGGCGGAAGATTGATTTTTGTCGCGTGGAGCGGTGCTGGGGGTATTGCGTGTGATGGGGTCAGACCCGCCGGGTCTGACCCCAAACTGCTTACTTCTTCTGTTCTTTCTTGACGTCGGCCTGCACCACCACCGGTTCGGCCTTGGCCAGCTGCACTGGCAAACCTTTCAGGTGGTTCAGCGCCTGGTGCAATTGGAAATCGTCCTTGCTGCCAAATTCCAGCGGCTTGCGGGTTTTTTCCAGCGCGATGATGCGCAATTGCTCTTCCATCTCGTCGTTGACGGGGGCCGCTTTGGTGCTTTCCTTGTCGCGGTCGTTGCTCAGGTGCTTGGTCAGGTCCGCTTCGCGGATGCGCAAGCCGTTGAGGCCATCGCCGTCCGCATTCTCATCGACCAGCAGGTCGGGCACGATGCCCTTGGCCTGGATCGAGCGGCCGTTCGGCGTGTAGTAGCGGGCCGTCGTCAGCTTGACGGCCGTGTCGGCTGTCAGCTGGCGGATGGTTTGCACGGAACCCTTGCCGAAGGTTTGCGTGCCGATGATGGTGGCGCGCTTGTAATCCTGCAGGGCGCCAGCGACGATTTCCGAGGCCGAGGCCGAGCCCGTGTTGACCAGCACCACCAGCGGCACTTTCTTGATGGCGGCCGGCAATTTCGCCAGCGCGTCGCCTTCCGAGCGGAAAGTATAGTATTCGGCGCGGCCATAAAACACCTGTTTCGAGTCCGGCAGCTGGCCATTCGTCGAGACGATGGCCGCGTCTTTCGGCAGGAAGGCGGCCGAGACGCCGATGGCGCCCTGCAGCACGCCGCCCGGATCGTTGCGCAGGTCCAGCACCATGCCCTTGATGTTCGGATCTTGTTTATATAGGGCCGTGATCTGTGCGGCCATGTCGTCGACGGTCGGTTCCTGGAATTGCGACACGCGCAGCCAGGCGTAGCCCGGCTCGACCATCTTCGCCTTTACGCTTTTTTGATGGATTTCCTCGCGCGTGATGGTAAAGGCCAGCGGTTGTGGTTCATCCTTGCGGGCAATCGTCAGCGACACCTTGGTGCCCGGTTCGCCGCGCATGCGCTTGACGTTGTCGTCCAGGCTGACGCCTTTCACGGGCTGGCCATCAAGGCGGGTGATCAGGTCGCCAGCCTTGATGCCGGCGCGGTAGGCGGGCGAATCCTCGATGGGCGAGACGATCTTGATGTAGCCGTCTTCGCTGAGGCCAATTTCAATGCCCAGGCCGACGAACTTGCCTTCGGAGCCTTCGCGCAGTTCGGCGTAGGCTTTCTTGTCGAGGTAGGCGGAATGGGGGTCGAGCGAGGCAACCATGCCGGAAATGGCGTCTTCCAGCAGTTTCTTGTCTTCGACGGGTTCCACGTAATCGGACTTGATCAGGCCAAACACATCGGCCAGCTGGCGCAACTCTTCCAGCGGCAGGGGCGGCTCGACGTTTTTTTGCGCCATGGCGGAAAATTGCAGCGACACGGCGACGCCGGCCACCACGCCCAGGCCGATCAAGCCGGTATTTTTGAGTTTGCCCATCATTGCACCTTTGCAGCTAGCGTGTCTTGCACAAGCGCCAGTCCCCGTGGAGCGGCGCTTTGTTGAAAGTATAGACCTGAATCTCTGCCGGCGTGGGCCGGCCATGGAAAAAGCGTGCCTGGGCCCAGTCTACGCGCGAAAACGGGGCTGCCAGCTTGCCATATGTTGCGGTTTTGTATGCGATGTATAGTTACTCTTGAGGGGAGTAAGCATTTGTAAGAGTCGAAAAAAAGCGTGTGCCGCGGCCCTATAGTGGACTCGCATTCTCGACCCGAAGTGGTTTTGCCTGCGTCCACGGACGCAGGCTTTTTTTTATCCGGAGCCTGCATGACCTCGCATGGGAGGCACGGGCGTGAGCATGGGTAACTGAGGGGCGATTCCGGGGCAAGGATGGCCAAATGGCATGCTCACGTGCTACATTCCTGCAGCGCCTGGCGCGGCAGGCTATCCGCCCGAAGCTATCCGCCCGGTCTTTTTGACATGCCCCATAAGGACAATCCGTGAATCGCTATCTCTTGAGCAGTCTGACCCTGACCCTGTTGGCTGCGTTTGCCCATGCCGCCGAACCCGTATCCGCCGCTGCCGCCCCGACCGTGGCTCCAAGCGCCGCACCTGCCGCCGCTGGCGTCGTTTCCGGCATCGACGTGCAGTACATCGACCCTGCCGTGCGCGTGCAGGACGATTTCTTCACCCATTTGAATGGCAAGTGGCTGGCCACGGCCGAGATTCCTGCCGACAAGTCGAGCTGGGGTTCGTTCGCCAAGTTGCGCGATGACACGACGCCGCAATTGCGCGGCATCATCGTCGCTACGCAACAGGACAAAAACAAGAAAGCTGGTTCCGAAGCGCAGAAAATCAGCGACCTCTACGCCAGTTACATGGATGAAGCCAAGCTCGAAGCGCTGGGCACGAAGCCGCTGGCCGGCGAACTGAACCGCATCCGCTCGCTGCGCGACAAGAAGGGCGTACCCGCCCTGATCGCCCACCTGAGCCAGGCGCGCGTGTCGACCCCGTACGCCGTGTATGTGGGCCAGGATGCCCGCGCCTCCACCAAATACGCCGTGTATGTGAGCCAAAGTGGCCTGGGCATGCCTGACCGCGATTACTACCTGGAAGCCAAGCAGGCTGGCGTGAAAGAAAAATACCAGGCGCACGTGGAAAAAATGCTGGCCATGGCCGGCGACAAGAATGCCGCCGCCCGCGCCAAGGCTGTTGTTGCGCTGGAAACGGCCCTGGCCGAAGTGCAATGGACCAAGGTCGAGAACCGCGACCCCGTCAAACGCTACAACAAGACCGACATCAACAAGCTTAACGAGCTGACCCCCGGCTACGACCTGAAGTCCAGCCTGGCTGCCTTGGGCATCGCCAACAAGGTCGATTACGTCATCGTCAACCAGCCGAGTTACCTGGCCGGCTACAACAAGGTACTGGCCGCAAGCGACCTGGACACCGTGAAAGCCTACTTCGAATGGCAGTTGCTGAACAGCTATGCCAGCTATCTGTCGAAAAACTTCGTCGACGAGAACTTTGCCTTCTATGGCACGGTACTCAGTGGCGTGACGGAAAACCAGCCGCGCTGGAAGCGTGGCGTGGGCGCCGTCGAAGGCGTGCTGGGCGAAGCCGTCGGCAAATTGTATGTCGCGCAATATTTCCCGGCAGAGCGCAAGGCGCACATGCAGGAACTGGTGAAAAACGTGCTGGCCGCCTACAAGGACAGCATCGACACTCTGGACTGGATGAGCCCGGAAACCAAGAAGGAAGCGCAAGCCAAGCTGGCCAAGTTCACGCCGAAGATCGCGTATCCGAACAAATGGCGCGATTACACGAAGCTGCAAATCGTCCAGGGTGACCTGGTGGGCAACATGATGCGCGCGGCGAATTTCGCTTCGGCGCGCCAGGTGGCCAAGCTGGGCAAGCCGATCGACCGCGAAGAGTGGGGCATGACGCCGCAAACGGTGAACGCCTATTACAGCTCGACGATGAATGAAATCGTCTTCCCGGCCTCGATTCTGCAGCCGCCGTTCTTTGACGCCAACGCGGACGACGCCGTCAACTATGGCGCCATCGGCGCCGTCATCGGCCATGAAATCAGCCACGGCTTCGACGACAAGGGCAGCCAGTCCGATGGCGACGGCAACTTGCGCGACTGGTGGACCCCGGCCGACCGCAAGAATTTCGCCGCCAAGGCCGACGCGCTGACCAAGCAATACGATGGCTACAGCCCATTGCCGGGCTACAACGTCAACGGCGCCCTGACCCTGGGCGAAAACATCGCTGACAATTCGGGCGTGGCGATCGCGTATAAAGCCTATAAAATCTCGCTGGGCGGCAAGCCGCCACCCGTGCTCGATGGCTTGACAGGCGACCAGCGCTTCTACATGGGCTTTGGCCAGGTGTGGCGCAGCAAGATGCGCGAAGCGCAGCAAATCGTGCAAATCAAGACCGATCCGCATTCGCCGGGCCAGTACCGCGCGAATGGCACCATGGTCAACCAGCCTGGTTTCTATGAAGCGTTTGGCGTGAAACCGGGCGACAAGATGTATGTTGCCCCGGAAAACCGCGTGATCATCTGGTAAACGTCAGATCCATGTAAACGTTATCTTGTCACAACAAAAAAAGACCACTTGCGTGGTCTTTTTTGCATTCTGGCCAAAGTTCTTTCTGTCGTTTCGGCCGGTATGCTACAGTCAAAAACCGGGCCAGAAGCCTTGGGCCTTCTGACCCTTATATTCCACACAATATAATATAGAGGACAACCGTGAATCGTTATTTGTTAAGTGCATTGACCCTGAGTTTGCTGGCCGGCGTGTCCGGCATGGCTGGCGCCGCTGATAGCGCCAAGAAAGCCGCTCCCGCCACGGCCGTCGCCGCCGCGGCGCTGACGTCCGGCATCGCCGTCGAGTACGTCGATCCTGCCGTGCGCGCGCAGGACGATCTGTTCCAGCACCTGAATGGTAAATGGCTGGCGGAAACCGTGATTCCTGCCGACAAGTCGAGCTGGGGCAGCTTTGCCAAGCTGGCTGATGATACGCAAACGCAGCTGCGCGGCATCGTCGAAGGCGCCGCCGCTGACAAAGCCCGCGCAGCCGGTTCGAATGCACAGAAAATCGGTGATTTCTATAACAGCTTCATGGATGAAGCCAAGCTGGAAAGCCTGGGCTTGAGCCCCTTGAACGCGGAGCTGGCGAAGATCGCCGCGCTGCAGGACAAGGCGGAATTGCCGGCCGTGATCGCCCACTTCAGCAAGCTGGGCGTGACTTCGCCTTACGACTTCGGCATCCACCAGGACGCCAAGGATTCCACCAAATACGTGGCCGACATCGTGCAAAGCGGCCTGGGCTTGCCTGACCGCGATTATTACCTGGAAGCGGGCAAGGCCGATACGCGGGCCAAGTACCTGGCCCACGTGGAAAAAATGCTCAGCCTGGCTGGCGACGCGAATGCCGCCGCCAATGCCAAGGCCATCCTGGCGCTGGAAACGGAACTGGCCAAGGCGCAATGGAGCAATGTGCAGAACCGCGACCCCGTCAAGACCTACAACAAGGTGGAATTGGCGAAACTGGCCAGCGTGGCGCCAGGCTACGACTGGGCCCGTTACCTGAAGGACACGGGCATCGCCGGCAAGGTCAATTACGTGATCGTCAGCCAGCCCAGCTACCTGAAGGGTTTTGCCGAGATCGCCAACAAGACGCCGCTGGACACGTGGAAAGCATACTTCCAGTGGCACTTGCTGCACGCGAACGCCGGCTACCTGCCAAAAGCGTATGTCGATGAAAACTTCGCTTTCTATGGCACCACCCTGACGGGCGTGACGGAAATGCGCCCGCGCTGGAAACGCGGCGTGGGCGCCGTCGAAGGCGCGCTGGGCGAAGCCGTGGGCCAGCTGTACGTGGAACAATATTTCCCGGCCGAACGCAAGGTGCGCATGGAAGCGCTGGTGAAAAACCTGATGACGGCCTACCAGCAAAGCATCGACAAGCTCGACTGGATGAGCCCGGTCACCAAGAAACAGGCGCAGATCAAGCTGGCCAAGTTCACCACCAAGATCGGCTATCCGAACAAATGGCGCGATTACTCGGGCCTGACGGTGGCGCCGGACGATTTGATCGGCAACATCCAGCGTTCGCACTTGCTGAACTACAACCGTGAATTGAACAAGCTGGGCCAGCCGATCGACCGCGACGAGTGGGGCATGACGCCACAGACCGTGAACGCCTATTACAACCCGGAACTGAACGAAATCGTCTTCCCGGCCGCCATCCTGCAAGCGCCGTTCTTCGACGCCAACGCGGACGACGCCGTCAACTATGGCGCCATCGGCGGCGTCATCGGTCATGAAATCAGCCACGGCTTCGACGACCAGGGCGCCCAGTACGACGGCGACGGCAACCTGCGCGACTGGTGGACCAAGGCTGACCATAAAAACTTCGCCAAGAAAACCAAGCAGCTGGTGGCGCAGTACAACAGCTTCAGCCCCGTCAAGGACCACTTCGTCAACGGCGAACTGACCCTGGGCGAGAACATCGCCGACAATTCCGGCGTGGCGATCGCGTATAAAGCGTATAAATTGTCGCTGAACGGCAAGAAAGCCCCCGTCATCGACGGTTTCACGGGCGAGCAACGCTTCTACGCGGGCTTTGCCCAGGTATGGCGCATGAAGATGCGTGAAGCGCAGCAACTGGTCTTGCTGAAAACGGACCCGCACTCGCCAGGCCAGTTCCGCGCCAACGGCACCATGCGCAACCAGCCCGGCTTCTACCAAGCCTTCGACGTGAAACCGGGCGACAAGATGTACCTGCCACCGAAAGACCGCGTCATCATGTGGTAACAGCAGTGCTGACGCGCTAGCACCGGGCCGCCCCGCTATCAAGCCGGGCGGCTTTTTCACGCCGTGTGATCTGGCACAAACTGCGGACGAAAAAAAAACCGCCCATCCGGGCGGTTCCTGATTCAGCGCGCTGGCTGAATTATTTGGCAGGCTCGGCTGCAGGAGCTGCGCCATCAGCGGCAGCGGCAGGTGCCGGCACTTCCGGTTCCTTGAACTTGCCGCCCGACGCGTTGGCGATGTAGACGACGGCGCGCGCCACTTCCACATCGTCGAGGTCTGGATTGCCGCCCTTGGCCGGCATCGCGCGCAAGCCTTCGATGGCGTGTTTCAGGACCGTATCGTAACCCTGGGCCAGACGGGCCGACCAGCCGCCCGCGTCGCCAAACTTCGGCGCACCGGCCACGCCGGCGCCATGGCACGCCACGCAGGTCGCCGTGTACACGGCTTCGCCGCTTTGCAGCACTTTCGGACCGCTGGCATCCTTGAAGGTAAAGCCGGCGTTGGCCACCGGACTCAGGCGCTCGGCAATGGCTTCCGGCGACTGGCTGTCGGTACCGGCGCCCGTCAGTTTTTGCGCCGTGACGAACTGCACCAGCAGGATGATGCCGATGACGGTGATGAGGAAGAAGCCAGCTACGGCGGCAAGCAATTGTTTAGGCGTTTTGATCGCTGATTGTTGTTCGTTATGTGCGTCGCTCATGATGTCCTTAGTCCAGATTTGAAACTGATGGCCGTGTAAGGTAGCATTTTTACATGCTTGGATGTAAACCTTTATGAAACCCACAATTATAGGCACAAAAATTGAGCAGTGACATGCAATTGCCAGCGATACGACAGTTTCCGTAGACGTAGGTAAAGAAAAACGGTATCCTTCGCATCACTTCAGAAATTCCCCCTACGCGGCTGTAGCTCAGTGGATAGAGTATTGGCCTCCGAAGCCAAGGGTCGTGGGTTCGATCCCCGCCAGCCGCACCAAGATGTCCCTCGTCGTTTCCTCAATTATTCTTCCCCTCTATTCGCAGTTGATGGCTTGCCCCGTGCTTGTCCCTGCACACATTGTTATACTATTTTGGTTGCGTTTATTGCGTTTGACTCGTAAGCTTGAATGAAAAGCAGGGAGGAATGCCATGTCGAATGTAATCGATCGTCTGGAAAATAAAGAAGATCTGGAACTGGCGAAAGCGGCGCAACGCTGTCTGGTCAGTGCGCTGGATCATTCGCGTGCCGTGCAGATTGCCGTTCTGGAAGAGGGAGCGCAAGACTTGGGCGATGCCCCCTTGCTGCGCTTGCCGCCGAATGTGTTGCGCCTGTTTGCCGATGTCCTGGGTACCCTGGCGCAAGGTAAGGCCGTGACGGTCATGCCGAAGGAACATGATGTGACGACGCAGGAAGCGGCGATGTATTTGAATATGTCGCGGCCTTATCTGGTGCGGCTGCTCGAGGCTGGGAAGATTCCCCATCATAAGGTGGGTACGCACCGCCGGTTGCGCTTTGAGGATGTGGTGCAATACAAGGATGAGCGCAAACGGCGTTCGCAACAGGCCTTGCAGGCCTTGGCAGATCAGGCGCAGGAGCTTGAACTGGGGTACTGATGGCCGGATACTACCGTTACACTGCCGTCCTCGATGCCTGTGTGTTGTACCCGGCACCCTTGCGCGATTTATTGCTGAGTTTGGCGGCGGACGGTATCTTCAGCGCACGCTGGACTGCGCAGATACAGGAGGAGTGGCAGCGCAACTTGCTGCTCAAGCGGCCTGATCTGGACCCTTCGGCCTTGGCGCGCACCAGCGCGCTGATGGCCGAGGCAGTGGAGGACGGCGTAATCGAGTCATACGAATATCTGATTGATGCCTTGGTCTTGCCCGATGCCGATGACCGGCACGTGTTGGCGGCAGCCATCGTGGGGCATGCAGACGCTATCGTCACATTCAATCTCAAAGACTTCCCGGACGCGATCATGCGAGGGCACAACATTGAAGTCTTGCACCCCGATGATTTTCTGGTAGCGCAGTATGAACTCGCGCCGATACGCATGCTCAGTGTCGTCAAGGAAAACCGGGCGCGATTGCGAAAACCAACCAGATCCGCCGCCGAACTGATTGCCACTTACGAAGCGCAAGGCTTGCCGCAACTGGGCAAGTTGCTGCGTTCCGCGATTGCCTTGCTCTAGCGCCCGCTCCCACCGCTCCGCTGCTACCCTTGAAATACATGCCTGCGTTTTTCTGAAGCCTGTACGGCTTTTTTTTCAGGCATGATCCTGCCTGAAACATCCCTGACGCCCCTGCCGTTGTCGCTTTACAACCTCCAAAGTCCTTCCAGCGCCGATATCAAAATTGATATCGAAACAGTGGAAAAATTGATTGGAGAGATTATCGCCCAGCCCCTAAGATAAACGCCGAGCATGCGAACGACATGCAAGCGATACAAAAAATATCAATACAATATCTGGAGATTCATGATGCGCAACGCCACCGGCCCGCTCGCGGCCACTTCCCCTCGTCCATTCACTTTGAAGGCAGCCGTTGCGGCACTGGCCGGTATTGGCTTGCTGAGCACGGCTTCAGTGTGGGCGCAGGAGGCGGTGGCTGCCGATGCCAGTGCCGAGCCGGCTGCGGAAGTGTCGGTCGTGACCGTCAGCGGCGTGCGCCGCTCGGCCCAGAATTCCCAGCAGATCAAGATGCGCTCGGACCAGGTCATCGATTCCATCGTGGCCGATGATATCGGCAAATTCCCTGACAACAACGTGGCCGAAACCCTGGCGCGCATTTCCGGCATCCAGATCCGCCGCGATTCGGGCGAGGCGAGCGCCGTCATGATCCGCGGCTTGCGCGATGTCACGACCCTGCTCAATGGCCGCGAACTGTTCACCACCACGGGCCGCTACGTCAATCTGGCCGACATTCCCGCCACGATGCTGCAGCGCGTGGACGTCTATAAGTCGCAGGGCGCGGACCAGGTCGAAGGCGGCGTGGCCGGCATCATCGACGTGCGCACGAATCGCCCGTTCGACTTCAAGGATTTCACGGCCAGCGTGAATACGCGCGCCGTCTACAGCGATAAATCGAAAGCCACCGACCCGAACATCAGCGGCATGCTGTCGAACCGCTGGAAGACGGGTATTGGCGAAGTGGGCGCGCTGCTGGGCTTGTCGCAACAGCAGCACCGCTACCATGAAGAGCGCGCATTCAATACGGCGCCCGTGGATAAAAGTTTCCTGGCGCCCGGTTTGACGGGGCCGGACCAGGTGGGCTTGCTCCCGATCAAGGGCGACCGCCGCCGCACGACCGCCAATGCCGTGCTGCAATGGCGCCCGGACGCCGACGTCGAACTGTATGCGGAAGGCATGGCCACGCGCTTCCTGCTCGATGCCGAGTCCGATTACTTCGTCGGCTTGCCGTGGTGGGGCACGCCCGTGTCGGCAACAAAAATTCCCGGCACCGACCAGCTGCAAACGCTCACGTCCACCAATGTCAACACCATCATGTCGACGCAGGCGAACAAGAACCAGACGAAGACGCATCAGTTTGCCGTGGGTGGCTTGTGGGATATCAACCCGGAATGGCGTTTCACGTCGGAAGTGGCCAGCACCAAAAGCACCTATGCCTGGCGCAACCCGATTCTCGATGCGATTACCGTCGTGCCGAATGCCCGCATCAATACCAATCAGAACGGCACCTTGCATGTCGACTACACGGGCGTCGATTTGCAAGACCCGTCGAATTACTATCTGAAGGGCTTTTTCGACCGCTACGGCCGGGATCAGGGCAGCTCGAACGATGTGCGCGCCGACCTGGCGTACACGCCGAGTGCCGGCGGCATCTTCAAGGAAATCAGCGTCGGCTTGCGCGGCGTGAAGCGCGAAGCCGAATCGATCAAGAGTTTCGAGGGCAATGCGGAAGCACCGGACGTGTCCGGCGCCGCGTTTCCGTTCAGCCGCCAGAGCGTGACGTCGATTCCCGGTTTGAATTGCCTGTCGGAACCGATGTCCAGCGGCGGCCCCGACTATGGCTTGAAGCAATGGTACACGCCGTGCGCCAGCTTCCTGCTCAATAACACGGGCACCATCCGCGAAGCCGTCACGGGCAGCAGTGCGGCGCGCGCCATGGATCCGGGCTCCTTCTTCAAGGATACGGAAAAGACGTATTCCATCTATACCAAGGCGAAGGTCGCCTTCAAGCTGGGCGCCTACCCCGTCGACGGCACCCTGGGCGTGCGCGTCGTGCGCACCGAGCAAAGCTTGCAAGGCAACAGTTCGCAAGATGACGTCTACACGCCCGTCATCAGCGACACGGCCAGCACCGACGTGCTGCCGAGCGTGGCTCTGAAAATCAAGCTGCGTTCGGACCTGGTCGGCCGCTTCGCTGCGGGCCGCACCATCAGCCGTCCGGGCTTTTCCCAGCTGAACCCTGGCGTGGCTCTGGTCAACTCGACGGAAACGGTGAAGGCGACGGGCGCGGGCGGCAATCCGAACTTGAAACCGGTGACGGGCGACAATGTTGACGCGGCGCTGGAATGGTATTTCGCGCCAGCCGGTTCCGTGACGGCCACCGTGTTCCACCACAAATTCGACGGCTACATCCAGCAACGCATTTCCAGCGAAACCATCGCCGGCAAGACCTATGACGTGGATCGCCCGTACAACACGGCCGCCGGCAAGCTGCAAGGCCTGGAAATTGGCTACCAGCAGTTTTATGACGGCTTGCCGGGCCTGTTGAGCGGCTTGGGCTTGCAAGCGAACGGCACCTACATGAGCGGCACTACCGATGACGAGACGGGCAGCCATGCCATCACGGGCGTGTCGCGCTATGCCTACAACCTGGTCGTGCTGTACGAAAAAGACGCCTGGTCGGGCCGCCTGGCCTACAACTGGCGCTCGAAATTCATCGACAGCTACAACCAGGGCGGCCCTGGCCTGGACTTGAAAGTGGCGGCCACGGCCCAGCTCGACGGTTCGCTGTCGTACAAGATCAACGACCAGTTCACCGTGACCCTCGATGGGAATAACTTGCTCGACACCAAGTTCAAGGATTACTGGAACGAGCCGGGCGTGTATGCGCGCGATACGCGCCGCTATGACCGGACAGTTGGCGTATCACTGCGCTGGAAGATGTAGCTTGATCGCATCGTAAAAAATTAAGGGCGTTGCCATGGTTTCGGCCGGCAACGCCCGTGTCAGTTGGGCAGTCACGCACGATTCATCATAAAAAGAATGGACGGAAAGCATGGAGACGCAAAAATTATCTACCGTTGAAAAGGTCGGCTTCGGCGCCGGCGACATGGCGCTCAATGTCGTCATCTCGTCGATGATGTTGATCATCACCTTTTTCTATACCGATATCTATGGCTTGAAAACCAGCGACCTGGCCCTGCTGTTCGTGGCCGTGAAAGTGGTGGGCGCCATCGCCGACCTCGTCATGGGGCAGATCACCGACCGCTACAGCTTCGCCTCGGGCCGCTACCGCCCATACCTGCTGTGGCTGGCCGTGCCCTTCGGCATTAGCGTGTTTTTCGTCTTCACCACGCCGGAATGGGGCTATGACGCCAAGCTGATCTGGGCATATTCCACGTATATCCTGATGACCATCATGACGGCCGGCGTGGGCATTCCCTATATCTCGCTGATCAGCGGCCTGACCAGCGACCCGCATGAGCGCCTGTCGGCCAATGGCTACCGCTTGTTCTTCGCCAAGATCGGCGCCTTCATGGTGACCATCGTCGTGCCGATCCTGTCGCAGCGCTGGGGCGGTGGCAACCCGGCCGTCGGCTACCAGGCCGCCATGGCCGTGATGGCGGTGATGGGCGTGGCCCTGTTCCTGTTCTGCTATTTCACCACCACCGAGCGCGTCGTGCATGTGGTGGAGAAGCAATCGCTGCTGGCGCAATTGAAGGTGCTGCTGCAGAACGACCAGTGGCTGGTGCTGTGCGGCGTGTGCGTCACGGGCACGGTGGGCTACGTGGTGCGCGGCTCCGTCGCCATTTATTATGCGAAATATTACTTGGGTGGCAGCACGGAAACCGTGGCCGCTTTTCTGACCACGGGCGTGGTGGCCGCCATCCTGGCGATGATCGCCTCGACCTGGATCACCAAGTTTTATTGCAAGGTAAAATTGTTCCGCTACACGCAGATCGGCGTCGCGCTGATCAGCCTGGCGATCTATTTCTTCGTCACACCGAGCGACACCGTGCTGGCCTTCGCCCTGTATTTCCTGCTGTCCTTTGTGGTCGACTTGCATGCGCCCGTGTTCTGGTCGGCCATCGCCGAGACCATCGACTATGGCCAAGTGAAAACGGGCAAGCGCGTCTCCGGCTTCGCCTTTGGCGGCATCTCCGTGTGCCAGAAGGCCGGCATGGCGGTCGCCGGCTTTTTGGTCGGCATGCTGCTGGCGTATTTCGACTACCAGCCCAACCATGAGCAAACGCAATTCGCCCTGAACGGCATCGCCCTGATGCTGTCGGTCATCCCCGGCTTCTTCCACTTGCTGATGGGCTTGCTGATGTTCAAATACCGCATCAGCGATACATACTACAGCGGCGTGAAGTCGGAAATGCACAAGCGCGGCTACGTGGCCGCCTAAGAATAATTGAATGGAGCAAGCAATATGGCTGACATCTTGAAACCGCTGATCGAACAGCGCGCCGACCCGCATATCTACCGTCACAGCGACGGTTACTATTACTTTACGGCCTCCGTGCCCCAGTACGACCGCATCGAACTGCGCCGTGCCGACAGCATCGCCGGCCTGGCCGGCGCGCAAACGGTCGACGTGTGGCACAAGCCGGAGACGGGGCCGTACAGCGAGCTGGTGTGGGCGCCGGAATTGCACTTCAACCAGGGCGCCTGGTATGTGTATTTCGCCGCCGCGCCGAGCCGCGAGATCAAACATAAGTTGTTTCAGCACCGTATGTATGCGATCCGCAATACGAATGCCAATCCGCTTGAGGGCGAGTGGGAATTCATGGGCCAGGTCGACACGGGCATCGACACTTTCTGCCTGGACGCCACCACGTTCGAGCACGACGGCGTGCTGTACTACCTGTGGGCGCAGAAAGATGTGGCCATCGAGGGCAACTCGAACCTGTACATCGCGCCGATGGCCACGCCGTGGCAGCTGGCCGGCCCGCCCGTGATGCTGAGCAAACCTGAATTCGACTGGGAAATCCGCGGCTTCTGGGTCAACGAGGGGCCATCCGTGCTAAAGCGCAACGGCAAGATATTCATCAGCTATTCGGCCAGCGCCACTGATGAAAACTACGCGATGGGCTTGCTGTGGGCCGACGAGTCCGCCGACTTGCTCGATCCAGCGGCGTGGACCAAGTCGCCCGAGCCCGTGTTTGCCACCTGCTACGAGCACGGCATCTATGGCCCCGGCCATAACAGTTTCACCACGGCCGGCGATGGCGACGGCGATGGCGTATTGCTGGTGTACCATGCCCGCACCTACACGGAAATCGTTGGCGACCCTTTGTGGAACCCGGACCGCCACACGTTTGTCAAACCGCTGCGCTGGGATGCGCAAGGCATGCCCGTGTTTGGCCGTTCATCGACCCTGTAAACCCTGGATCCGACGCCATGACCCCAGTTGACTCTGTTTCAGTGACGCAAGCGCCGTTTGGCATCCTGCCCGATGGCCAGCCCGTCAGCGTATTTACCCTGACGAACCGCCAGGGCATGCAAGTCAAGGTGCTCGACTTTGGCGCCATCATCAGTGAAATTCACGTGCCTGACCGCGATGGCAGCTTTGCCGACGTGGTGCTCGGTTTCGAGCGCATCGAGCCGTATCTGGCCAACGGCGCTTTCCTGGGCGCCGTCATCGGCCGCTACGGCAACCGCATCGCCGAGGGACGTTTTAGCCTCGACGGCAAGGATTACCAGTTGGCCGTCAATAATGCGCCGAATCACTTGCATGGTGGAAACCAGGGCTTTCACCAGGTCATGTGGCAAGCCGAGCCGTTCACCCGGGACGATGCCGTCGGCGTGACATTCACGCGCAGCAGCCCGCACGGCGAAGACGGTTATCCGGGCAAGCTGGACGTCACCGTCGTGTACGAACTGGACAACGACAATGCGCTGAGCTTGCGTTACCACGCCGTGACGGACCAGGCCACGCCGATCAACCTGACCAACCACAGCTATTTCAATCTGGCGGGGCAGGGCACTATCCTTGGCCACGAGTTGTCCATCAACGCCGACCGCTACCTGCCCGTGGACGCGGGGTCGATACCCACGGGCGAACTGGCGGACGTGTCCGGCACGCCGTTCGACTTGCGCCAGAGCACCGTCATCGGCGACAACATCGCCCTGCCGCATGAACAACTGCGCATCGGCTGCGGCTACGACCATAACTTTGTGCTCAATAATCAGGCAGATGACGGGCTGAGCCTGGCCGCCACCGTGCGCGATCCGCAATCGGGCAGGGTGATGCAGGTGTACACGCAGGAGCCCGGTGTCCAGTTTTATTCGGGCAATTTCCTCGATGGCAGCCAGCCCGGCAAGCTGTGCGCCAACAGTTATCGCAGCGCGCTATGCCTGGAAACCCAGCATTTTCCGGATTCGCCGAATCAGCCGCACTTCCCCAGCACCATTTTGCGCCCGGGTCAGGTGTATCAGACGGAAACGGTATATCGGTTTTCCGCAGAATAATCGTTTAACCCCAAACGAAATCTGGGGTCGTACCCTTAGGGTACGACCCCGGCCTTTGCTGGGGTAACGCGGACTGAAAACCTTCCACGCCCTGCCGCCACGCGCTCGCAGGGCGTTTTCATTGGGACCTGCTGATATCGTTTTCGATATCGGAACGCATTAAAAATTGATTGGAAAGGCATGGCAGGATTCTTTAGTATTCCAACATCGCTGCCCGGGCCGACGACCTTAGATCCGGCATGGCACAACCAGGAGAATGGCATGTCTGAGACAAAAAAGAAGGTTGCCCTGCGCTCTGCCGAGTGGTTCGGCTCGCAGGACAAGAATGGCTTCATGTACCGCAGCTGGATGAAAAACCAGGGCATACCTGACCACGAATTTCATGGCAAGCCCATCATCGGCATCTGCAATACCTGGTCCGAACTGACCCCTTGCAACGCGCATTTCCGCCAATTGGCCGAACACGTCAAGCGCGGCATCCTGGAAGCGGGAGGTTTCCCAGTGGAATTCCCTGTCTTCTCGAATGGCGAATCGAATTTGCGCCCGACGGCCATGCTGACGCGCAACCTGGCCTCGATGGACGTGGAAGAATCGATCCGCGGCAACCCGATGGACGCCGTCGTGCTGCTGGTCGGCTGCGACAAGACCACGCCAGCGCTGCTGATGGGTGCTGCCAGCGTCGACATCCCGACCATCGTCGTCAGCGGCGGCCCCATGCTGAACGGCAAACTCAATGGCAAGGACATCGGTTCCGGCACCGCCGTGTGGCAGTTGCACGAGCAGATGAAGGCGGGATCGATCACCCTGCACCAGTTCATGTCGGCCGAATCGGGCATGTCGCGCTCGGCAGGCACCTGCAACACCATGGGCACGGCCTCGACGATGGCCAGCATGGCTGAAGCGCTGGGTACCTCGCTGCCGCACAACGCGGCCATTCCCGCTGTCGATTCGCGCCGCTACGTGCTGGCGCACATGTCGGGCATCCGCATTGTCGAGATGGTGCACGAAGACCTGCGCCTGTCGAAAGTGCTGACGCGCGAAGCGTTTGAAAACGCCATCAAGGTCAATGCCGCCATCGGCGGTTCGACCAATGCCGTGATCCACCTGAAAGCGATTGCCGGCCGCATTGGCGTGCCTTTGGAGCTGGAAGACTGGACCAAGGTAGGCCGCGGCACGCCGACCATCGTCGACTTGCTGCCGTCGGGCCGTTTCCTGATGGAAGAGTTTTACTACGCGGGCGGCTTGCCGGCCGTGATACGCCGCCTGGGCGAGGGCGATTTGTTGCCGCACAAGAATGCGCTGACTGTCAACGGCAAGTCGCTGTGGGACAACTGCGTCGAAGCGCCGATCTACAACGACGAGGTGGTACGCACGCTGGACAACCCATTGCTGGCCGATGGCGGTATCTGCGTGCTGCGCGGTAACCTGGCGCCACGCGGCGCCGTGCTGAAACCGTCGGCCGCTTCGCCACATCTGATGCAGCACCGCGGCAAGGCCGTCGTGTTCGAAGACTTTGAACATTACAAGGCGCGCATCGTTGATCCGGATCTGGATGTCGATGCGAACTCCGTGCTGGTCATGAAAAATTGCGGCCCGAAAGGCTATCCCGGCATGGCCGAAGTGGGCAACATGGGCTTGCCGCCGAAACTGCTGGCGCAAGGCATTACCGACATGGTGCGCATCTCGGATGCGCGCATGAGCGGCACGGCCTACGGCACCGTCGTCCTGCACGTGGCGCCGGAAGCCATGGCCGGCGGCCCGCTGGGCATCGTCAGGGATGGCGACATGATCGCCCTCGATTGCCACAACGGCAGCCTGAACATCGACATCAGCGACGCGGAAATCGCCGAGCGCCTGGCGAAGCGCGAACTGGGCAGCGCGCCCGGGCCGAAGAGCGGCTACCAGCAGCTGTACATCGAACACGTGTTGCAAGCCGATGAAGGCTGCGATTTCGACTTCCTGGTCGGCAATCGCGGTTCCGCCGTGCCGCGCCACTCACATTAAGCGGAGAATCCCATGCTGTTGCTGCAATTTACGAATGAACACGGCGGGCGCCTCGTCGGCCTGCTGCAAGACGACGTCATCCGCGTCATCGAAGGCTACAACACGACGTATGCGCTGGCGCAAGACGCCATCCGCAAAAAGGTCAGTCTGGCGGACCTGGTCAATGCCACCGTTGGCAACACCACGCATTCCTATGCCGAAGTGGCCGCTGCCGGCCGCGTGCTGCCGCCGCTCGACCACGCCGATGAAGCACACTGCTACGTGACGGGCACGGGCCTGACGCACCTGGGCAGCGCCGGCGCGCGCGACGCCATGCACAAGAAGATAGGCGGCGATGCGGAGTCGCTGAGCGACTCGATGAAAATGTTCCGCCTGGGCGTGGAAGGCGGCAAGCCGGCTGACGGCACGGCCGGCGCCCAGCCCGAATGGTTCTATAAAGGCGACGGCTCCATCGTGCGCGCCGGCGGCCAGCCGCTGCGCATGCCGGACTTTGCCCTCGATGGCGGCGAAGAGCCGGAAATCGCCGGCCTGTACGTGATCGGCGATGACGGCCAGCCCTACCGGGTCGGCTACGCCATCGGCAATGAATTCTCGGACCACATCACGGAGCGCCAGAACTATCTGTACCTGGCCCACTCGAAACTGCGCGCCTGCAGCGTGGGCCCGGCCCTGCTGGTGGGCGAATTGCCCGCGCATATCGCCGGCGCCTCGCGCGTGCTGGACGCGGCTGGCAATGTGCGCTGGGAAAAGGCATTTGTCAGCGGCGAAGAGAATATGTCGCACACGATTGCCAACCTGGAACACCATCACTTCAAGTATCCGCTGTTCAAGCGCCCTGGCGACGTGCACGTGCACTTCTTCGGCACGGCAACGTTAAGCTTTGCCGATGGCGTGAGCGTGGCGCCGGGCGAAACCTTTGAAATCGAAGCGCCGGCCTTTGGCCCTGCCTTGCGCAACCGCCTCGATGTCTTCCCAACCGAATTTGCGAAAGTGAGCACATTATGAGTTTCAATATCACCGGTGATGCATTGATCGGCGGCGTCGCCGTCAAGGGCAATGGCGGCTCCTTCGAAGCGTGGGACCCGGCCGCGCGCGCGCACATCGCGCCCGCCTTCCACATGGTTGACGTAGCGCAAATCGACGAGGCATGCCGCCTGGCGCAAGCCGCATTCGACCCGTTCCGCGCCACCACGGATGCGCAGCGCGCCGATTTTCTCGACACCATCGCCGCGCAAATCGGCGAACTGGGCGACGACCTGATCGTGCGCGCCATGACGGAAAGCGGCTTGCCGCGCGCACGCCTGGAAGGCGAACGTGGCCGCACGGTGGGTCAATTGAAACTGTTCGCCGGCTTGCTGCGCGAAGGATCCTGGACCGATGCGCGCATCGACAGCCCGCTGCCTGACCGCACGCCACCGCGTCCTGACTTGCGCTTGCGCATGATCGGCCTCGGCCCCGTCGCCGTGTTTGCGGCCAGTAACTTCCCGCTGGCCTTCTCGGTGGCCGGTGGCGATACGGCCTCGGCCCTGGCTGCCGGCTGCCCTGTCGTGCTGAAAGCCCACTCGGCCCATCCGGGCACGTCGGAGCTGGTGGCGCGCGCCATCGTGAAAGCGATTGCCATCTGCAAGCTGCCGGCCGGCGTGTTCGCCTTGCTGACGGGCACGGGCAATGGCATCGGCCAGGCCCTGGTCGCCCATCCCGCCATCCAGGCCGTCGGTTTTACGGGTTCGCGTTCGGGCGGCATCGCCCTGATGAAGGTGGCGGCGGAACGTCCACAGCCAATTCCCGTGTATGCGGAAATGAGCAGCATCAACCCTGTGTTCGTGCTGCCGCAAGCGCTGGCCGCCCGTGGCGCGGCGATCGCCAGCGGTTTTGCCGCCTCGCTGACCATGGGCGTGGGCCAGTTCTGCACCAATCCGGGCCTCGTGCTGGGCCTGGAAGGCGCTGACTTTACGGCCTTTGCCGCCGCTGCCGCCGAAGCGCTGGCGCCGGCGCCGGCCGCCACCATGTTGACGGCCGGTATCGCCAGCAGCTATGCCAAGGGCGTTGCCGCCTTGGCGCAGCATGCCGATGTGACGCCGCTGGTGCAAAACACGGGCGACGAAGGCAAGGGCGCCGCCGCCCTGTTCGTCACTTCGGGCGAGGCGTTTTTGGCCAAGCACGATCTGCGCGACGAAGTCTTCGGCCCGGCCTCGCTGCTGGTCGCCTGCCGCGACATCGAGCAATTGTTGGCGATCACGGAAAGCCTGGAAGGCCAGCTGACGGCCACCTTGCAGCTCGATGCCGGTGACGTGGCAGATGCGCGTCGTTTGCTGCCCGTGCTGGAACGCCGCGTGGGCCGCATCCTGGCCAACGGTTTCCCGACGGGCGTGGAAGTGTCGACGGCCATGGTGCACGGCGGACCGTTCCCTGCCACCTCGGACGGCCGCAGCACCTCGGTCGGTACGGCGGCCATCAACCGTTTCCTGCGTCCTGTGTCCTACCAGAACCTGCCGCAAGACTTGCTGCCAGAGTCGCTGCACGACGATAATCCGCTGGGGATTTGGCGCCGTCACGATGGCGTGCTGGGCAAACTTTAATCATCAAAAAATAAAAATACACAGGCGGAGACGAGAATGAAGCAATTGGCGAAATATGGCAGCTTGCAGGGCAAGCGCGTGTTCATCACGGGTGGCGGCAGCGGCATCGGCGAATCTTTGGTGGCGGAGTTTGCCGCCCAGGGCGCGCTGGTGGCGTTTGTCGATATCGCCGTAGAAGCGAGCGAGGCCCTGTGCCGCCGCCTGGCTGAAGCGGGCCTGACGGCGCCATTGTTCCGCCATTGCGACATCACGGATATTCCCTCCTTGCAAGCCGTCATGGCCGAACTGGCCGACAAGCTGGGCGACTTCGATATCCTCGTCAACAATGCCGCCAACGACCAGCGCCACCAGGCGCAGGACGTCACCCTGGAATACTGGAATGAGCGCATTGCGATCAATCAACGTCCCATGTTCTTCACCTGCCAGGCCGTTTTCGAGGGCATGAAGCGCAAGGGTGGCGGTTCCATCATCAACGTCAGCTCGATTTCCTGGCACATGAAGTCGGGCGGCTACCCTGTGTATGCCACCACCAAGGCGGCCGTCGTGGGCCTCACGCGGGGCCTGGCGCGCGATTATGGCGCCCACAATATCCGCGTCAACACCGTCACACCGGGCTGGGTCATGACGCAGCGCCAGATCGACCTGTGGGTCGACGACGCGGCCGAAGTGGAAATCAAGAAAAGCCAATGCTTGCCAAGCAAGCTGATGCCACAGGACATCGCCGCCATGGTGCTGTTCCTTGCCTCGGACGATGGTGCTATGTGTTCCTCCCAGGAATTCATTGTGGATGCCGGCTGGATCTAAGCCTTAGCGCATCGTTCAATCCGCGCCGGGACTGACCGGCACCTCCGATCTAGAAATACCCTCTTGCCGCCCCAACCCCGCGGCAGGAGAGGCCTCGCCATTCCATCGCCGGGTTGATCCCGGCCCTTGCTTTTCACTCAAAAACAGGAGACAGCATGAAATTCATCCATACCAGCATCGTGGCCCTCAGCCTGGCCATGGCCGGCAGCGCCTTTGCCGCGCCCGTCAGCGTCACCATCGACGTGGCCAAGCCCGGTTCCGTGATCAACAAGAACGTGTACGGCCAGTTCGCCGAGCATCTGGGTACCGGTATCTATGAAGGCATGTGGGTGGGGCCGGAGTCCAGCATTCCGAATACCAAAGGCTGGCGCAATGACGTGCTGGGCGCGCTGAAACAGTTGCACGTGCCCCTGGTGCGCTGGCCGGGCGGCTGTTTTGCCGATGAATACCACTGGAAGGACGGCATCGGCGCGCGCGCCCAGCGTCCGACCAAGGTCAACACCAACTGGGGCGGCGTGGAAGAATCGAACGCCGTCGGCACGCATGAATTCTTCGACCTGGCCGAACTCTTGGGTGCGCAGACCTACATCAACGGCAACCTCGGTTCCGGCACGCCGCAGGAAATGTCCGAATGGCTCGAATACATGACCTCGGACAGCAAATCGACCCTGGCCGAGCTGCGCCGCAAGAATGGCCGCGCCCAGCCGTATAAAGTCGATTACTTTGGCATCGGCAATGAAGCCTGGGGTTGCGGCGGCAATATGCGCCCGCAGTACTATGCCGACCTGTACAAGCACTATCACACCTTCATGAAAACGCCGGAAAGCGCGCGCCCGAAATTCATCGCCAGCGGCGGCAATGACGACGACATCAGCTGGTCCAGCACCCTGAGCCGCGAAATCAAGCCGAACATGATGGACGCCATCAGTTTCCACTACTACACGGTGCCGACCGGCGTGTGGGAAAAGAAGGGCGCGGCCACGGGTTTTGGCGAAAATGAGTGGATTTCCACCCTGAGCCGCACCTTGCGCATCGATAGCTTGATTAAGAACAATATCGCCGCCATCGACAAGAACGACCCCTCGAAAAAGACGGGCTTGTACGTCGATGAATGGGGCACCTGGTACGACGTCGAGCCGGGCACCAACACGGGCTTTTTGTTCCAGCAAAACAGCTTGCGCGACGCGCTCGTCGCCGCCCTGAACTTCAATATTTTCCATGCCCACGCGGACCGCGTGCGCATGACGAATATCGCGCAAATGGTCAACGTGCTGCAGGCGATGATCATCACGGACAAGGACAAATATTTCCTCACGCCCACGTATCACGCGTTTGAAATGTATGTGCCCTTCCAGGACGCCACCTCGCTGCCGGTCGCCATCCAGGGTAATGGCAAATACAGCCTGGGCAAGGTCAGCATTCCGGAAGTGAGCGCCTCGGCCGCGCGCGCCAAGGATGGCAAGGTGTATCTGTCGCTGGTCAACACGAACCCGCACAAGGCCGTCGACGTGAGCGTGGCGCTGGCGGGCAAGCAAGTGGCCAGCGTGACGGGCCGCGTGCTGACCGCAGGCAAGATGGACGCCGTCAACAGCTTTGCGCAACCGCAAGCCGTGCAGCCGGTGGCGTTCAATGCCAAGGCGCAAGGCGGCAAGCTGACCGTGTCGGTGCCCGCCAAGGCCGTTGTGGTGGTGGCGGTCGAATAAACCTGCCGATGTTGATGTATCCAGCCGGCCCGCATGACGGGCCGGCTGGTCATGTGGAGAACACGATGCGATTTTCGATAACGATGGCCTTGGCGGCCATGCTTGCCTTCAGCTCCGTCCAGGCGGCCCAGGTCAGCGTGCACGACCCCGTGATGGCCAAGGAAGGCGACACGTATTATTTGTACAGCACAGGTCCCGGCATCACCTTTTACAGTTCGAAAAACATGGTCGACTGGCAGCCGGAAGGGCGCGTCTTCGCGGGCCAGCCCACGTGGGCAAAAACAGCTGCCCCCAGCTTTGACGACCATATCTGGGCGCCCGACGTGCAATTTCACGACGGAAAATATTACCTGTATTACTCGGTGTCCGGTTTCGGCAAGAATACGTCCGGCATCGGCGTGACCGTGAACACGACCTTGAACCCCCGCTCGCCCGATTACCGCTGGGTCGACCAGGGCATGCTGCTGCAATCCGTGCCCGAGCGCGACGAGTGGAACGCCATCGACTCGAACATCATCACCGATGCCAAGGGCACGCCATGGATGTCGTTCGGCTCGTTCTGGAACGGCATCAAGCTGGTGAAACTCAACAAAGACTGGACCCGCATTGCGGAACCGCAAGAGTGGCACTCCCTCGCGCGCCGCGTGCCGCTGCCGCCAAGGGCTGGCGAATTCAAGCCCGCGCCCGAGGAAATCGAGGCGCCCTTCATCTTCCAGCGCGGCAGCGATTACTTCCTCTTCGTTTCCTGGGGCTTGTGCTGCCAGAAGGAAAAAAGCACCTATCACCTGGCCGTGGGACGGTCCAAGAGCGTGACGGGTCCGTATCTGGACAAGGATGGCCGCGACATGGCGCAGGGCGGCGGCACGGTGCTGCTGAAAGGCGACAAGGATTGGCAAGGCCTGGGCCACAACAGCGCCTACAGCTTTGACGGCAAGGATTACCTGGTGCTGCACGCGTATGAGACGGCGGACAATTATTTGCAGAAGCTCAAGATCCTGCCGATGACGTGGGACAAGGATGGCTGGCCGCAGGTCGATGCGCGCGACTTGAACCGCTATCAAAGCCGCCAATTGCCGGCCGCAAAACCCTAAGGGCGCGCCATGCACAAGACCTTGTTGACGCTGGCGCTGGCCGCCAGCGGCCTTGCCACGCCTGTCCTGCAGGCAGCCGAGCTGTTTCCCCTCTCGTCCGTGCGCTTGAAAGCGGGGCCATTCCTCGACGCGCAAACGACGGACTTGCACTATCTGCTGGCCTTCGAACCGGAAAAATTGCTGGCGCCGTTTCGCCGCGAGGCGGGCTTGCCGCAGGTGCAGCCCAGCTATGGCAACTGGGAATCGACAGGGCTCGATGGTCACATGGGCGGGCATTATGTGTCCGCGCTGGCGCTGATGGTGGCGTCCACGGGCGACGCGCAGGCGCGCGAACGCCTGAACTATGTGGTGGCGGAACTGAAAAAATGCCAGGACGCCAATGGCAATGGTTATCTGGGCGGCATCCCCGATGGCAATGCGGCCTGGCAAGCTATCGCCAAGGGAGAGTTGCAGGCGGACACCTTCTCCGTCAACGGTAAATGGGTGCCGTGGTACAACCTGCACAAGGTGTTTGCGGGCTTGCGCGACGCCTATCGCTACGCTGGCAATCTTGAAGCGAAAGCCATGCTGATCGCCTTGTCGGACTGGGCCGTGAAACTGTCGGGGTCCTTGAGCGACGCACAGATGCAAGCCATGCTGCGCGCCGAGCACGGCGGCATGAACGAAGTGCTGGCCGACGTCTACGCGATGACGGGCGAACAGCGCTACTTGGACCTGGCCGTGCGCTTCTCGCACCAGGCGGTATTGCAGCCGCTGGTGGAGCAACAGGACAAGCTGACGGGCTTGCATGCGAATACGCAAATTCCAAAGGTGATCGGTTTCGAGCGCATCGGTGCGCTGACGGGCCGGCACGACTGGCAGCAGGCGGCGCAATTCTTTTGGCAAACCGTGCACGACAAGCGCACGGTGGCCATCGGCGGCAATAGCGTCAAGGAGCATTTCCACGACGAACACGATTTTTCGTCGATGGTGGAAGAGGTCGAAGGGCCGGAAACCTGCAATACCTACAATATGCTCAAGCTCACCGAGCAATTGTTCAAGCGTGACGAGCAAGTGCGCTACGCGGATTACTACGAGCGCGCCCTGTACAACCATATCCTGTCGTCGCAGCGCCCGGGCACGGGCGGCTTCGTGTATTTCACGCCCATGCGCCCGAACCACTACCGCGTATATTCGCAAGTGGACAAGGGCATGTGGTGCTGCGTGGGTTCCGGCATCGAAAGCCAGGCCAAGTATGGCGAGTTCATCTATGCGCATGACGGCGACGCCCTGTACGTGAACCTGTTCATGGCGTCCACCCTGGACTGGGCAGAGCGGGGCGTCAAGATCGTGCAATCGACCCGGTTTCCCGACCAGGACACGACGCGCATCAAAGTGCAGGGAAATAAAACCTTCAGCATGAAGATACGCTATCCCCAGTGGGTAGCCAAGGGCAAGCTGCGCGTCAAACTCAATGGCAAGGCCCTGCGTGTGAACGGCGCACCGGGCGACTATGTGACCATCACGCGCGCCTGGAAGTCCGGCGACTCCGTCGATGTCACGCTACCCATGACGACGCGTCTGGAACAGATGCCGGACCAGTCGAATTACTATGCCGTGCTGCATGGCCCCATCGTGCTGGCGGCCAGGACGCAGCCGTTCGCCAACGAAGCCTTGAACTATTTTGCCGACGACTCGCGCATGGGCCATATCGCGCAGGGGCAAGTGTGTCCGCTGGAATCGTCACCGCTGTTCGTCAGCGACACAAAAGAGTTCATGCACAAGATCAAACCCGTGAAGGGCCAGCCGCTGACGTTTACGGCGCCCGGGCTGATCCAGGGCAAGGATGCGGCGAAGATCAAACTGATCCCGTTCTTCCGCCTGCATGACTCTCGCTACATGCTGTACTGGCCCGTGTCCACGCCGGCCAGGCTGGCGCAGCTGCAGGAAACCACACGGCAAGCCGAAGCGCAGCGGCTGGCGCTCGATGCGCAAACCATCGACCAGGTGGCGCCGGGACAACAGCAGCCGGAATCCGATCATTTCTTCCAGGCCGAAGGTGGAGAAAACGGTGTCAACAAGGGCAGGCATTGGCGCCATGCCACAGGCTGGTTCAGCTATGAACTGAGCGACCCGCAAGCCGAAGCGAAGATATTGCGCCTGACCCTGTCCACCCTGGATGCGGGCCGCGTCTTCGACGTCTTGCTCAACGGGGTCAAGGTTGACGCAGTCGCCGTGGCGGCCGATGCGCCGCAAGAGCTGCATACGGTCGATATTGCCGTGCCTGCGGCGTTGGTAGCGGCCGCCAAGGGCAAATTGACCGTGAAATTTGTCGCCGGCAAGGATTCCGTGGCGGGCGGCTTGTACGGCTTGCGCCTGCTGCGCTGAGGGAAGAGGCGACTTTGCTTGTTCTACCGATACGCAAATCGGTATCGCAAGCGAAAAAGAATTGATTGGATGGCTATGTTGCTTTCTCCTACCATGGGTTCATAAAAAACCGCCCATCCGGCATCCGGCTGTGATGGTATTCCAAAAAAAACTGGAGACAAGAATGAAATTGACACGCCGCACACTCCTCGCCAGCGCCATGCTGCTCGCACTGTCCGCTACTTCTTCCGCTTTTGCCGCCAAGCCCCTCGTCATGGGCTTTTCGCAGGTGGGCGCCGAAAGCGAATGGCGCACCGCCAATACCGTCTCCATCAAGGATGCGGCCAAGAAAGATGGCGTCACCTTGAAATTTGCCGATGCGCAGCAAAAGCAGGAAAACCAGGTCAAGGCGCTGCGCTCGTTCATCGCGCAAAAGGTCGACGTGATCGCCTTCTCGCCGGTCGTTGAGTCCGGTTGGGATACCGTCTTGCGCGAAGCCAAGGCTGCCAAGATTCCCGTCATCCTGACGGACCGCGCCGTCAACGTGGCCGACAAATCGCTGTACGTGACCTTTATCGGTTCCGATTTCGTGGAAGAGGGCCGCCGCGCCGGCCAATGGCTGCTCGAGCACGCCAAGAAAACCCCGGACGCGCAACTGAACATCGTCGAGCTGCAAGGCACGGTCGGTTCGGCGCCAGCCATCGACCGCAAGGAAGGTTTCCAGGAAGTCATCGGCAAGAACCCGAAGCTGAAGATCATCCGTTCGCAAACGGGCGACTTTACACGCGCCAAGGGCAAGGAAGTGATGGAAGCGTTCCTGAAGGCCGAGGGCAAGAAGATCAACGTGTTGTATGCGCACAATGACGACATGGCCATCGGCGCCATCCAGGCCATCGAAGAAGCGGGCATGAAACCGGGCAAGGACATCATCATCATCTCGATCGATGGCGTCAAAGGCGCGTTCGAAGCCATGATCGCTGGCAAGCTGAACGTCACCGTCGAGTGCAGCCCGCTGCTGGGCCCGCAACTGATGTCGATTGCCCGCGACGTCGTGGCCGGTAAACCCGTGCCAGCGCGCATCACGACGGTGGAAGGCGTGTTCCCTGCCGAGGTGGCCGCCAAGGAATTCCCGAACCGTAAGTACTAAGCTTGCCGCATGATGAATACGCAAGCGCAACACAATGCCGCGCCAGCTCCCTTGCTGGAGTTGCGCGGCATCAGCAAATCCTTTCCTGGCGTCAAAGCTCTCAGCGACGTTGCCCTGCGCCTGTATCCGGGCGAAGTGCACACCCTGATGGGACAAAATGGCGCCGGGAAATCGACGCTGATCAAGGTGCTGACGGGTGTCTACACGCCCGACAGCGGCCAGATTCTGCTCGATGGCAAGCCCATCGCCCCCGCATCCACCTCGGATGCGCAGTTGCTCGGCATCAGCACCGTGTACCAGGAAGTTAATCTGTGCCCGAACCTGTCGGTGGCGGAAAACATCTTTATCGGCCGCTATCCGCGCCGCTTCGGGGCCATCGATTGGCGTTCCATGCAGCAACAGGCGCGTGCCTTGCTGCAGCAGTTGCAGATCGATATCGATGTCACGGCGCAATTGTCCAGCTTTCCGCTGGCCATCCAGCAAATGGTGGCCATTTCGCGCGCGCTGAACATTTCGGCCCGCGTGCTGATCCTCGACGAACCCACGTCCAGCCTGGACGAGGCGGAAGTCAATCTGCTGTTTTCCGTGCTGCGCCGCCTGCGCGAGCAGGGCATGGCGATTCTGTTTGTGACCCACTTCCTCGACCAGACCTACGCCATTTCCGACCGCATCACCGTCATGCGCAATGGCGAGCGCGAGGGAGAGTATGCGTGCAGCGAACTGTCGCGCCTGGCGCTGGTGAATAAAATGATCGGCGTGGCGGCCGACACGCAGGAACAGGCGCTGGATCTGGCGCAAGAAGCGGGCGCCGCCAGCTTTGGTCCGACTGTGCTTGAAGCGCAGGGACTGGGCCGCAAGGGCGCCTTGCTGCCCATGGATTTCCAGATACGCCAGGGTGAATTGCTGGGCCTGGCCGGCTTGCTCGGTTCGGGCCGCACGGAACTGGCGCGTTTGCTGTTCGGCGCCGACAAGGCCGACTCCGGCAGCATCGTCATGCAAGGCAAGATACGCCAGTTCAACGTGCCGCGCGATGCGATCGCCCAGGATATCGGCTTTTGCTCGGAAGACCGCAAGCACGAGGGCGCGATTTTGTCGCTGTCCGTGCGCGAAAACATCATCTTGGCCTTGCAGGCCCGCACGGGCTTGCTGCGCGCCATCCCGTTCAAACGCCAGCAGGCGCTGGCCGACGAGTACGTCAAGGCGCTCGGCATCAAGACGGCCAGCATCGAAACGCCGATTGGCAGCTTGTCGGGCGGCAATCAACAGAAAGCCTTGCTGGCGCGCTGGCTGGTGACCTCGCCGGCCATGCTGATTCTGGACGAACCGACGCGCGGCATCGACGTGCGCGCCAAGCAGGAAATCATGAGCTATGTGAGCAAACTCTGCCGCAAGGGCATGGCGATTCTGTTCATCTCGTCGGAATTGCCGGAAGTGCTGCGCTGCAGCGACCGTATCCTGGTCATGCGCGACCGCAAAGCCTGCGGCGACTATGCGCGCGGCGAGCTCGACGACAGTTCCGTGCTGCAAGTGATCGCCGGAGACGCCACATGAGTTTATCCACGCCATCGAACGCGCCACTGGCGCGTGCGGCTTCCCTTACGAATGCTTCCATGTTGCACAGTGTCTTGCATCACCCCCTGAGCCGGCCTCTGGCCGCGCTGTTCTTGCTGCTGCTGGTCGATTTCTTTGCCATCCCCGGCTTTTTTCACTTGGAAATCCGCGACGGCCACCTGTACGGCAGCGTGATCGACATCGTCAACCGCGCCGCACCCCTGATGCTGGCGGCGCTGGGCATGACCCTGGTGATCGCCACGCGCGGCATCGATATTTCCGTGGGCGCCGTCGTGGCCCTGTCCGGCACGGTGGCCGCCATGCTGATCGGCGGCACTATGGTGATGGACAACGGCGTGCCGACCTATGTCAGCAACATTCCCATGGGCTGGGCCCTGGCCGCGGCCCTGGGCGCGGCTTTGCTGTGCGGCGCCTGGAATGGCGTGCTGGTGGCGGGCCTGGGTTTGCAGCCCATCGTCGCGACCCTGATCCTGATGGTGGCGGGGCGTGGCCTGGCGCAATTGCTGACGGATGGCCAGATCGTCACCGTCTACTACCAGCCGTACTTTTTCATCGGCAGCGGCTATCTGTTCGGCTTGCCGTTCTCGCTGTTCCTCGTCGCTGCCGTGTTCATCATCACGGCCGTGCTGATGCGCAAGACGGCCCTGGGCCTGTTCATCCAGGCCGTCGGCATCAACCCCGTCGCCGCGCGCTTGGCCGGCATCAAGACGGCGACGCTGATCTTTTTCGTCTACGTCTTTTGCGCCGCCTGCGCGGGCCTGTCGGGCCTGATGATCAGCTCGAACATCAAGAGCGCCGACGCCAATAACGCGGGCCTGATGCTGGAACTCGACGCCATCCTGGCAGTCACGCTGGGCGGCACCTCGCTGGCCGGCGGCAAGTTCAGCCTCGTGGGCAGCATGATAGGCGCGCTCATCATCCAGACCCTGACCTACACGATCTATTCGCTGGGCGTGCCGCCGGAAGTCAACATGGTCGTCAAGTCGGTCGTCGTCTTCCTCGTCTGCCTGTCGCAATCGTCGGAATTCAAGCAATTGCTGCATCGGAGAAAAGCATGAAGGGTTTGCTGCACACCCCGTATTTCACCTCGCTCGTCACGGTCCTGCTGCTGGTGGTGATGCTGGGCCTGGGCGGCGCCGCCTATCCGGGCCTGCTGTCGACGCAAGTGATCTTTAACCTGTTGATCGATAACGCCTTTTTGCTGGTGATCGCCGTCGGCATGACTTTCGTGATCGTCTCCGGCGGCATCGATTTGTCCGTCGGTTCCGTGCTGGCCCTGTCGACCATGATCGCCGCCTGGCTGCTCAACGTGGCGCACTGGCCGCCGCTGCTGGTGATCGTCACCGTGCTGGCGCTGGGCACGGTATTTGGCGCCAGCATGGGTGCGCTGATCCATTACTTCAAATTGCAGCCCTTCATCGTCACCCTGGCCGGCATGTTTCTGGCGCGCGGACTGTGCTATTTGATCAGCATCAATTCCATCACCATCGATGACCCGTTGTTCGTGGCCATGTCGCAGACGCAATTGCAATTTCTCGGCGGTTTTGTCTCACCCGGCGTCGTGATTGCCGTGATCACGTTGCTGCTGGCCATCTGGCTGGCGCATGCCACGCCATTCGGCCGCGCCGTGTATGCGATCGGCGGCAATGAACAGTCGGCCTTGATGATGGGGCTGCCCGTGGGCCGCACCAAGGTGTTCATTTACGCCTTCAGCGGCTTTTGCGCCGCGCTGGGCGGCGTGCTGTTTTCGTTTTACATGCTGTCTGGCTATGGCTTGCATGCGCAAGGCACGGAACTGGACGCGATTGCCGCCGTCGTCATCGGCGGCACCCTGCTCAGCGGCGGCTACGGCTATGTGGCGGGCGCGCTGTCGGGCGTGCTGGTGCTGGGCACCATCCAGACCCTGATCGCCTTCGACGGCACGCTCAGCTCGTGGTGGACCAAGATCGTCATCGGCGGCTTGCTGTTCGTCTTTTGCGTCGTGCAAAGACTGATGGCCATGGGCCAGAAGAATACCAATCGGAGTTAATACCATGTTTCAAAAGAATAAACTTGCCGCAGCCATCGGCATGGCGGCGGCGCTCGCCTGCGCCCCATTCGGCGCGCAGGCTGCCAACCCCATCGTGAAAAACATCTACACGGGCGACCCGGCCGCGCTGGTCGACAATGGCAGGGTGTATTTGTACGTGGGCCACGATGAAGCGAGCGCCACGGATACGGATTACCGCATGCACGAGTGGCGCGTGTATTCCTCGTGCGACATGGCGAACTGGACGGATCATGGCTCGCCCGTGCGCTTTTCCACCTTCGCGTGGGCCGGCAAAGATGCCTGGGCCGGCGACATCGTCAAGCGCGGCAATAAATACTATTTCTATTCGACTGTCGACCATAAAACAATCCCCGGCAAAGCCATCGGCGTGGCCGTGTCCGACAGCCCGACGGGCCCGTTCGTCGACGCGCGCGGCAGCGCCCTGATCACGAACGACATGACGAAGCAGACGGCCATTCCCTGGGACGATATCGACCCGGCCGTCTTCATCGATACGGATGGCCAGGCCTACATTTACTGGGGCAACACGGTCTTGAAATACGCCAAGCTCAAAGCCAACATGACGGAGCTGGACGGCCCGATTCTGACCTTCGGCATGGATGCGTTCACGGAAGCGGCCTATATGCACAAGCATGCCGGTACGTATTATTTGTCGTATTCGCGCAATTTCCCCGAGGAGACGGCGTATTCGACGGGACCGACGCCCACCGGTCCCTGGCATTTCCGCGGCACCATCATGGACAAGAATGCCGTCGTGAAAACCATTCACCAGGCCATCATCGAATTCAACGGCAAGTCCTACATCTTCTATCACAACGACAAGTTGCCCGGCGGCGGAGAATACCGGCGTTCCGTGGCCGTGGAAGAGCTGAAATACAAGCCGGACGGCACCATCGAATTCATCCATCAAACGGCTGGCCCGGCCGCCAACCCGAGCACCGCCTGCAAGGCAGGTTAGTACCGGGGTCAGACCCGCCGGGTCTGACCCCAGCCTTTGCTCTTGGGTTTTTGAATTGTAAAAAAGGAGACACACCGATATCAACAATATCGATATCCATCAGTATCCGATATCGATCATGATATGATTTATTCATGGATACCCTCAACCCCAACTGGTTCTTGCGAGCCCGCCTGAAGACGCGGCAATTGCTGCTGTTGATCGCCCTTGACGAGCAGCGCAACATCCACCGCGCGGCGGAAGAATTGCACATGACGCAGCCGGCCGCGTCCAAGCAAATCAAGGACCTGGAAGAGATGCTGGACGTGCGCCTGTTCGACAGGCTACCGCGCGGCATGGAGCCGACCATCTACGGCGAGACGATGATACGGCACGCGCGCATGGCCTTGACGAGCTTGTCGCTGGCGCATGACGACATCGTCGCGCTCAAATCAGGCCTGACGGGTCAGGTGGAAGTGGGGGTCATCATGACGCCGGCCATGGCCTTGCTGCCGCGCGCGATTGCCCGCATCAAGCAGCAGGCACCGTTGATGCGCATCGGCGTGCATCTGGAGCACAGCAATACCTTGATGGACATGCTGCAGCACGGCACCCTCGACTTCATGATCGGGCGCATCCTGGAAAAGGAAAGCAGCGCGGGACTCATCTACGAGGAATTGACGGAAGAGCCGGCCAGCGCCGTGGCGCGCAATGGCCATCCGCTGCTGTCGCGCAAGAATCTGCAATTGAAGGATTTGGCGGGCCAGCCGTGGATCTTGCCACCGCAAGGCAGCATCCTGCGCCACCGCTTCGACATGATGTTCCGCCGAGCCAGCCTGGAACCGCCCGTCGACGTGGTCGACACCACCGCCTTGCTCCTGATCACGTCCTTGCTGCAGCAAACGGATTCCCTGCACGTGATGCCGACGGAAGTGGCGCATTACTACGAATCGCTGAACGTGCTGAGCATCTTGCCCATCGAGTTGCCGTGCAAGATGGATGCGTTCGGCATCATCCGCCAGCAGGATCATTTGCTGTCGCCGGGGGCGGATATGCTGTTGAAAGCTGTGCGGGCGACGGCGGCGGATATGTATTGAGTGCTGTGCTGGTGTTGTCGGATTACGCGTTCCGCTAATCCGACCTACACATGGCACGGTGACAGGTAGGTCGGATTAGCCCGCAGGGCGTAATCCGACAAAATCCGTGCAACATGCTCAATCGGGCATCTCAAAGAAAAACAGCTGCACCAATCGCCCATTCTCCGGCGTATCGCCAAACACATTGCTGATCGAGTGAAAGTAGTGTCCCTTGTACACGATCAATCGGTTGTGGCGCATCGGCACTTCCAGCAGGGCTTGCCAACTGTCGCGCTGTTCCTGTAAATCGTTGAATTTCTGCACTTTGCTGTTCGGCAGCCAGCGTTTCTGGAAATCCTTGAAGCTGGCGTAGCCGCCCGCTTTCACGTCTGCCTCGGGCAACCTCCGGTACCAGCCGCTGGGCTGGTGGCGCCAGAAGGTGGTGCCGCCCTGGCACTGCTCGGGTGGATTCAGATACAGCACGCCCGCATAGAAATTGAAATTGTTGCCCGTCTCATTGTCCACGTGGATATCCGTGCGCGCCATCGCGTCCGCATAGCTGAGGCGATACGAGCCGTTGTCGGGCGAGATGAAACGGATGGGGCGGCCCAGCGTCGTGGCGATGCGCTCCATGATGGCCTGGCTGGGCTGGCCCGCCGTCTGGCTGCCCGGATAGTTTTGCCCCGCATAGCGCTGCTGTTCGAACGGCAACGCCAGCGCCTGCGCGCGCCAGGCGGCGGGATCGGGCAGGAAATCGTCGAGGATGTGCAAATCCGTTTCGCGCAGGAAGTCGTGCAGGCTTGCCGGCACGTCGGGCTTGGTCAGCCGCTCCGTGTTTTCCGTGCCGGGGCTGGCAAAGCCGATGCGGCACGTTTGCGCCAGCGCCGGATGCAGCGCCAGGCCTTGCGCGTAGCGTTGCAAGGCCAGTTCCTGCTGTCCCGTGCGGTAATACAGCTCGGCCAGTCCCTGCAGCGTTTGCCAGCGCTGCGGACGCAGGGCGTGAGCCCGTTCCAGTTCGGCGATGGTGTCCGCCAGCCGCTGTTTTCCCATCAGCAATTCGGCATGGCTGATCGCGAAATCATGTTCATGCGGCGCCAGCCGCGCTGCCGTGGCGTAGCTGGCCAGCGCCGCCTCGTTGTCCGTACCGCGCAGCACGTTACCGAGGTTGTAGTGGAACAGGGCGTTGTCGGGCTGTTGCTTGAGCGACAGTTTGATGAGGCCCAGGCCGATGGCGCCCTGGCCCAGCTCCAGCATCGCCAGGCCCTGGAAATGTTGTGCTTCGGCCAGGGCCGGGTTCAGTTTATACGCGGCCTGGTAGGCGTTGATCGCCTCGATCAGCTTGCCTTGCTGCTGCAGCCCTTGCCCGTTTGCCAGATGTTGTTCCGCCAGTGTCTGTTCGCCCATGTCACTATTCCGATGCAATGTGGCGAACAGTGTAACCGAGCCCGTTCTACCGTGCCTGGCTGACGAGAATTTCTTCCCCGTTCAGCTTGATCGCCACCTTGACGATCTGCGCCTTGACCTGGTTGCTGGCCATGTCCGCTTCCTGGGCATAGGCATACACGACGATGGCGAAGTCCTTGTAGCCGCTGCGCGCCGCCTCGATCTTGCGCGCCGCCTCCTGGTCCACTTTCAGCAGCGAATAACCGTCGCCATTCGTGAACGCCAGCTTGTAGTCGCCGTTGTCGTACATGTAGTAATACGTGCCCGCGTCGGCGAACTTGGCGGGGAAGGCGGCCTTGTCCATCGCGTACGGCGACAGCGCGCCCTGGCCATTGATCTGGTAGCGCAGGTAGCGCTTCGTCTTGGCCTCATTGACCTTGGCGTCGATCTGCGGTTTCAGGGCGTCGAGCAGTTCCTGCTTGCGGAAGGCGTCGTTGCTGCCCGCATATTCGCGCGAGATGCGTTGCGCCACGGCCGCATAGTCGGGCGGCACGCCGGACAGGGCGAGGTAGCTGTACATCAACTGGTGGCCGCTGGTGATGTCAACATAGCTGGACGCTGGCGTGGCAGCGTCCGCTTGCGGCAGGCTGGCGGCAGCCGCTTTGACTTGCGCCTTGGCGGCCATATCGGCCACGCTGGTGGCGGGCGCCGAGGCGGCCGGCGTTGCATTGTCGGAGGGCTTGCCGCAGGCGGACAGCAAGACGGCGATGGCGAGCAGGGCAGGGAGGGTACGGTTCATGATATTTCCTTCAATAAATGTGTGGAGGTGGCTTAGCCGATGGTTTTACGTTTGTATTCGCCGACGCCGTACGCGGCCAGGACGATGGCAGACGCCAGCACCAGGTAAAAACCGATGCCAAAAGAGAGTCCTTGCCACACTTGTCCCAGCATTTCGCTGGCCATCTGCTCGGCCATGCGGGCCGCGCGGCTGCCCATGATGCCGCCCATGGCGTTGCCCGCGTCGCTGACGGCGCCCTTGATCTTGATGAACAGCAAGCTGCTGTGGATGACGATGAACAACAGGGGCGCGCACTTGCCCAGCGCCGCTTTCGGGTGCTTGCTAACCATGGTGGCGCAGCAGGCGCCGATGGCCAGCAGGAAGAAAAATTGTGCGGACGTAAAACCGCCGCCGCCATCGCGGGCAAAGCTTTCCAGGCTGTCGGCGGACAAGCCCAGCAACTGCCAGTAGGTGCGCGAGACGGAGGCGAACAAACGGATGCCGATGGTGTTGAAGACAAAGGCGCCGGCGATCAGGACGCCGAGGCTGGCCAGCACCTTGATGCCCAGGGCGGAGACGGCCTGGCCCCACAGCTGCTGGCTTTTTTCGCGCGCCAGTTTCGCCGCGCCGGCCATTTCTTCCTGCGCCAGTTGCTGCGTCGCCACGGCGCTGACGGTGGCGAGGCTGCCGGCGTCATCGAAGCGCACGTCGACGACGGCGTTGATGGCGGGCGCCACGTCCGAGCGCCAGTGCGTGGCCACGTCGAACGCATGTTGAATGCCGGCCACGCTGACGGAACCCTGTCCGCTTGGCTGGTAGGCGAGGATGCGGCCACGCTGGCCGGTGGTGAATGTTGCTGGGCTGGATGTTTGCATGAGATTTCCCTGGTCACTGTCATGCTCTATTGCATGTACCCACGGATAACGGGGGCAGTTCAGGGAAATCTAAAATTATTTTGAATTATTTTTTTGGCGGCTGCATCATGTCCTTGGCGGCGCCCTGGTAATCCTTCATCAAGCCCATGAAAGCATCCTGCAAATGCCGGGCCGCATCCTGCGGCGGCGCGCCCGTGCGCCGGGCCAGGTCGAATTTATACGCATGGGCGGGGCTGTAGCCCGCCTGCGAGGCCGCGTCCAGCAGCACGCCGGCCCGCTTCAGCGAAGCGGGATCTCCCTTGACCATCAGCAATTCCGCCAGATAGGTCTGGGCGATCGGAAAGTCTTTCGCGGCCGCCTTTTCCAGCCACTGCATGCCCGCCTTCGGCTGTTTTATTCCAGCATCGCCGCCGCCGATGCCATAGCCGAGGGCCGTCAGCGCCACCAGATCGCCGCCCCGTGCGCGCTTTTCCAGCTGCTGGCGGGGAAACGGGCGGGCCGCGATCTGCATGCGGATTTCATAGTTGATGTCTTGCAGCACATTGCCTGGCCACACCTTGACGCCGGGCGTTGCCGGCTTTTCCACCGTTGGCGCAGGCGCCGGGACCGGTGCGCGCATGCCGCCCTGGCCTTGCGTACTGGCCAGTACACCCGGCGTTGCCTGGCTGACGCCCTTGCCGCTGCCCATGTTCAGCACCAGGCGCGCCGACGTTTCGCCAAACGACACGCGGGGCTTTTGCACGTCGTGCGTCATGGCGGCAACCCTGGCCGCCACCTGCGAAAACACGTCGCTCATGGGCAAGCCCGGTGCGTCCAGCGCGTCGAGCAGGGCGCTCGTGTAGGGGCTGTTGCGCGAATCGGGCGACCAGAAATCGCGCGCCAGGGCGCCCGGTCCCGCCGAATAGGCGATCACCACGCCGCGTGGCGCTTGCGTGTCGGCAAAGCCGTGGCTGGCCGCATTGCCACCGCCGGGAACCACCATGGCGCCGCCGCGCGTATATTCCTGGCGGCAAGCGTCGAGGATCAGCACGGCGCCGCGCGCGCCCGTGCGTTGCAAATCACCGGCCAGGCTGGAAACGGACACGCCCTGCGCGGCGATGGCGGCCGCGCTCAATGCATTCATGTTGGCGCCCAGCGGCAACACATAGTTCGCTTCGCCTGCCTGGGCGCCGTGGCCCGCGTAAAACACGAGGGCGATATCGGCACCGCGCGCCTGCGTGGAAAACTCGGCCGAGGCCTTTTGCAGCTGTTGCGCATTGATGTCCGTGCGCAACAGCACTTCAAAGCCCAGGCGGCGCAGGCGCTCGGCCATGGCACGCGCATCGTTCACGGGATTCAATAGAGGCTGCGGATAGGCCGCATTGCCGATCACGAGGGCGATGCGCTTGCCGGGGCCGCTGGCGGCGTTGCCCACGGCCGCCTGCGCGACGTTACCGCAGAGTAAAAAGAGGAGGCTGAAAAACAGGGGAATCAGGCGATGCATCGGCGTCTCGGGAATTGTCGTGAAAGTAACTAAAGTTAGCGATTTTTACTGTGATATGAGAAAATTGCTCAAATGCATTTTACCTTACTGACAAGTTTCTCTTGTCTGGCCAGCGCACGCTGCACGTCGCCGCCGGCCAGTGGCGCGTGCCGCCCAACACACGATCGGACCGGCTTTGCAATCGGAACAATTTGAACGGATTCATGCTTTCTGGACCCGCCGCCAGCAGCTGACACAAGGCGAACTGGGCGAGTTTTACCAGCGCGTCATCGCCGCGCTGACGCCGTGCCGTCCGCGCGAGGCGGCGTCGCTGGGCGACTCGCTGGCCGACTTGCGCCACCAGTTCTTCATCGAAAAAGTCCTGCACGGCGACAGCGAGGCCGCGCCTCACCACGTCGGTGCCCTGTTTTTGTACTTCAAGCGTTTCATCATCGACCAGTTGCGCAAGCAGCGCGATGACGAAGATGCCGATGCGCAAGAAGGCTGCGAGCTGCGCGCGCCCGACGCGTATGCGGAACCGCTGCGCGACTATCAGCTGACGCCGCAGCAGGTGCGCGACGCGGCCGACAGTTTTATTACGACCTTGCCGCACGACTTGATCTTGCTGCTGCGCCATTGCGGCTGCGGCGGCATGCCCGTCAAGGAATTGGCCGAGCAGATCGCTTCCGCGCATTACCACGGCGGCAAGTTGGGCCTTGTGCACAGGCAGAAGGGCGAGGCCAATAGCGCGGGGCGCCAGATCGTCGAGCCGGCCCACCGCGCCACCTTGCTGGGCAGCTGGGTCTTGAACCTGCTCAAGCTGCGCGTGGGCGACGCCCTGGCCGCGCGCGATCTGCAGGCGGCGCAAATAGTTTTGGATATTTTGTGCGTGGCTGCGTTATCCCTGCACATGGACCCCGCGTCCACCCACCCGAATACTGATGAAAGGCCATCGGCATGACTGCATTGACGCCCTCGCTGGCCATCGTTGCCGCGCGCCTGCCATCGCCCCCGTCTTCCGCCGAATTGCTGGATGAGGACGTGGCTGGCGATACCCCCGACTGGCGCGGCATTGCCGTGCCGGAACACGTTATGCAACACTTTGCGCGCTGCAGCGATGCGGCGCCGCTGGCCGGGCGGCCCATCGCCGGTGGGCAGATTCATTTGCTGGCGCGCCGTCCCGGCTTTGGCGCCGTGCTGCTCGACGCCTGGGACAGCTCGCGGCAGCGCTGGCGCGGCTGGCTCGTCACGCCGGACGCATCGTATGCGGACGCCTGCGGCCTCGTGGTCGAGGAGCGCGACGCGCCCGCCGACCCGCGCGCGGGCCTGGTGCTGTGCGACATGCCCGTGACCCTGGCCGTGACGGACCTGGGCGCCTGCCTGGGCGTGTTCAGCCAGGAGCGCCTGCAGGCGGCGCGCTGGCTGGAGCGGCATGGCCGCGCGAATGCCGCCACGGCGGCGCCCGGCGTGATCGCCCGCGTGGCCCTGCCCGGCGACGATTACGCCTTGACGGGCACGCCGCTGTCGAGCGAGCTGGGCAAGGATGGCCGCGTGGCGTACCGGCAATTGCTGCGTCAGGGCTTGCAGCAATTGCAGATCGCTCCGGCCGATGCCGCCGCGCCAGCAGCGAAGGTGCCGATGCAGGCGGCCAATGCGAACCGCTGGCTGAAGCTCGTCACGGCCGTGGCCGCCAGCGTGATGGTGGTGCAATCGGCGTGGCTGTTCCTGCCGAAAGAGGGCGCCGTCGTCGGCAATGCGGAGTTCCGCAACGGCGGCAGCGGCGTCGAGACGGGCGTGCGCACGCGCGTGCTGTTCCGCGCCGAGGCAACGGAGGCGGAAATCCGCACCTGGCTGCAGCGCGAGCAGCTGGAAATCGTCGCCGGGCCGGACACCCTGGGCGCCTTTACTTTGCTGTCGCGCAACCGCCAGAAAGTCTTGCCGCCACCGGGACCGGGCAATCCGCTGGCCGTCATCAATCCCTGACCCCGAAATAAGAGAAAGTTATAGAGCATGGCAACGTATAAGAATTTTGCATCCGCGCACTGGCGCACATTGATCGCCGGCGTGGCCGCCGGTGTCCTGTTGACGGGCTGCGCCATGACGCCGAACGGCCGTGGCGGCGTGTTGATGGGCCTCGATACGGCCGAGCTGTTCGGCACGCCGATTTCCACCTTCCGCCTGCGCGATGGCACGGAAGGCACTTTGCGCAAGGATCCACAGGGCAAGTACTCGATCAAGCTGTCGCAGGCCTTCCGCGTCGTGCCGCTGGCTAACGCCATCACGGCCCGCGTGGCGAGGGTGGAAAACGTGGGCGAACGCACGGTGGTGATCGTGGAAACCCAGGAGCGCGGCTGCGCCTACCGCTATGAAGTGCTGGCTTTCCAGGGCACGGACGTGCTGCAGTGGACGGTCGGCAATTGCAAGGACCGCCCCCGCGTGGACGTGGCGGCCGATGGAAAATCACTCAATATCGACTTCCCCAACTATAACCGCCTGTCGCGCATGATCTACACGGACAACCGCCTGCTCAACGCCAGCGTGGCCGTGCCGCCCGGCGTCGATACGCGCGCCCAGCCGTTTGCCGACGACGCCTTGCGCGGCACGGGTCCTGCCATCGCCGCTATGCCGGCTGGCAACGACAGCGGCCGCGTGATCCCGGCGCCGCCGGCGGCCGCTCCGGCGCCTGCCGCCGCGCCGAAAACGGGTAGCCGCGCCAGCGCCAGGGCGCGCCGCCAGGAACCAGCAGCCAGGGCGGCAACGCCCGCCGCCATCAGCCTGCCCGCGCCGCGTGCCGCAGCGGCTGCCCCGGCGGCGCCGATGATCTTCCAGGCCGAAGAGATCAAGCCCGTCGTCATCGATTTGAGGAAATAAGATGGCCGCGAGTTTGCGCAGTCTGCAGATCCGGCAGACCTTGATCCTGATCGTCCTGACGATCATGTATTTGTGCTTCGAGCTGGGCTTCAATGCCCGTTTGCTCGACGTGGTGGGCGGCGACGTCAAGCCGCAGGACGTGGAAGGCGTGGAATTCTATGGCCGCAGCCTGTCGGGCATCGCCGCCGCGCTGGTGGTGCTGCAACTGATGTGGCGCCGCCGCCTGAAGAACAATGGCAGCGGCCCCAGCTGGAAAAAGATCCTCTTTTGCTGCGTCGCCACGGCGGCGGTCGTGTTCGGCATTTTGAAGACCACGGTCACGGTGCTGGTCGAAACGCGCGATGCGCAATTTCGCCGCCTGGCCTTCAACACGACATTGATGCAGCGCTCGCTGGTGGGCGGCAGCCTGCAATTGCAGGGCCTGGTCGATGACGCCACCCTGTTTGCCAAGCCCGAGGGCAAGGCTTTTCTGGCGCTGTTTCCCTTCCTGGCCGTCTCGGTGGCCCACCTCGATGAGCGCATGGAGCCGGCCAAGGAACAGTTGATCAATTTTAATGTCCGCAAGATCGCCGGCGGCGCGGCCGGTTACTATGACAAGTATCAGAAGGCGATTGGCGAAGTGCACGACAAGTGGAAATTGTACTCGGGCATGATTCCCGACGACGATGCAGGCTTGCGCCAGCAGCAGGAAACGGCGTGGAACGATTACCGGCAAAGCCTGTCGCGCCACGGCTGGCAGCCGCATTCCGTGCCGGCGCGGCGCAAGGCGGCCGTCGTCAACAATGTGCGCAAGAAAGTGCCGGTATCGGCCAACTGGCATCCGGCCGATCAATTGAGCTTCCGCGCCGCCGTCAAGCGCCGCTATGCGTCGGAAGCGGCCAGCAAGGGCTTGCATATCAAGGGCGACCGCATTCCGCCTGGCTTGTCCTTCGCCGCCTTCGTCGCGCGCCCCGGCATCCAGGCCGTGCTGCGCGACGGGCCGGACGGCGGCGATGGCAGCGAAGCGAGCAAGGGCTTGCGTTTGCCCAAGGGCGCCGTGGTGCAGGACGCGTATGCGAGTCCGGCCGAGTTCAGCCGTCTGTTCGACCAGTTCGCCGCGCGCCAGACGGCGGAAAAGCTGGTGGAATACCGCGCCAGCCGCAACGACTTCGAGGTGGGCGGCAAGTATTTTGAAGAGGGCAAGGAAGCGGCGCGCGCGGCCATCGTGCCGCCCGTCGCCCTGTTCTTCTCGCTCTTGGGCGCCATCGGCCACTTCTCGAAACTGCTGTACCTGATCGCCACGGTGGGCTTGCTGGTACTGGCGGCGCGCCGCGGTGAGCAGGCGGGCGCCGATGGCCAGCTGAGCCGCCGTTCCGCCTGGATCGCCACGGGCGTGCTGGCCGGCGCTTTCCTGGGAACCTGGGGTATCTTTACCCTCTCGGACAATAATGTCACGAAGAGCGAGCTGTTCCGCCAGATGCTGGACTGGAACCGTCAGGCCGCCGACGACAGCACGCGCTGGCAAATCGCCGGCAAGGGCTTGCTGGCCAATATCACGCACGTCGTGGCGGTGGGGCAGGGCTACAGCTACCCCGTCAACGAAGCGATCCGCATCCACGTTTTGCAGGGAATTCACTATGGCTATCATCCGGGACAAAAATAAGGCGGCCGCGCTGGCCTTGCTGCTTTCCATGGCCAGCACGGCTGTCCAGGCCGACTGCCTGGGCATGAAGGTACACGCCCACCGTGGCGCCGGCAATGCGCCGGAAAACTCGCTGAGCGCGCTGCGCAACACGTATTTCGGCACCTGGGACGGCGTCGAGACGGATTTGCAGCTGCTCGGCGACGGCAGCTGGGTGGTGCACCACGACTTGCTGACGGGCAGAGTCGTTGACACGGGATCGCCCCGTACCGTCAAGCAATTGACGGCTGACGACTGGCGCGCCGCCAGCATGAAGAACCGTGGCGTGGCCACGCCGGAAACACCGCCGTTCGTCAGCGACGTCGCCGACCTGGCCACCGCTTTCCCGAGTAAAACCCTGAACGCGGAAATCAAGGATGTCGTGTCCTCGTGCGCACCGATCGCCACCCTGGTGGGGCAGTTGCGCGCGAACATCAAGCACGGCAACTGGTTCCTGACGTCAGGCGTGCCGAACAACCTCGCTTGTGCGCGCCGCGCCGATCCGCAGGGTTACCTGGGCCTGCTGGTGTTTGACGCGCGCAATGCGCAGGCGGCCGGCGCCAACCGGATCAGCCGCTATATCGCAAAAAATGCCCGTCCGCCCAAGCTGGACAAGCCGTGGCTGCAGCGCGTGCAGCAGCAGATCGGCATGCCCACGGGTGTGCACGTCGACGCCCGCAGCCTGGACGCCAATCCGAATTTGCTGGGCGACGCCGCCAGCCTGAACATGCCCGTCTTCGTGTATGCCGTCGATGGTGACTCGGCCCTGGCCGCCTCGCTGTTGCGCGCCCAGCAGCGCAGCCACCGCCTGCCTAGCGGCGTCATCCTTGACGGCAATCCCGAGACGTTTTGCGCGATGATGAAGTAAGCGCTTTCACCGAGAGACCACGCCATGACCATGCCACCATCGACCCCCGCCAACCTTGCGGGCAGCGCCATTGGCGCCATGTTCTTTTCCCTGTTTGGCGGCCTGTGGGTGGCTGCCTGGTGCGTGCAGACGTATGGCGCGCATCTCTTGAGGTTGCTGCCGGTTGCCGCAATCACCGTCTTGCTGTTCATGCTGGCGTGGCGCCAGTTCCGGCGCCACCGGGCCGCGCATGCGGCGGCGGAACAATCGCCGCAGGCCAAACGCGTGGGCCGGCTGTTCAACATCGTGAACGCCGGGCAATGGATCGCCATCTTCATCGTCGGCAACGTCCTGAAAAACCTGGGGCTGCAGGCGTGGTTCATTCCTGCCGTCATCTTGATCGTGGGCTTGCATTTCTTTCCGCTGGCCTGGCTGTTCAAGGCGCGCCGCCACCTGGCCATCGGCATGGCGCTGTGCGTATGGGCCATCGGCTATCCGCTGACCTTGCGCCATGGCCCCATCCATCCCGTCGGCTGCCTCGGCGCCGGTCTGATTCTGTGGGTGGCGGCCCTGTCCGCCGTGCGCGCCGGTTTTGCCGTGCAGCAGAGCGCCTTGCAGCCCCAGAAATAGCTTACCGACGGTCCGCGCAGGGCCGCTTTTTGCCCATTTTTTGCGCACCGCAGCATCGATAATGTTTGCATCGGGCGCGCGACTGGCTTATAAATGTAATCGATTACATTTTGTTGAAAAGCACCATGCCAGCAGCCGTCCCATCCCCTTTGCCGACAGAAACCGTCTCCATCAGCGCCGTCGCCGCGCATGCGGGCGTGTCGGTGGCCACCGTCTCGCGCGTGATGAACGAGCAGGCGGGAGTGCGGGCGCCCACGCGCGACAAGGTGCTGGCGTCTGTCGCCGCGCTCGGCTACCGGATGAACCATCTGGCGCGCAGCCTGCGCACGGCCGAGAGCCGCATGCTCCTGACCATGGTGCCCGACGTGGGCAACCCGTTCTATGCGCAGATCGTGCGCGGCATCGATACGGTGGCGCGCGAACACGGCTACTTCGTGCTGCTGTGCGACACGGGCGCCGACGCGGGCCGTGAGCGCTCCTACTTCGACTTGCTGCGCATGCACCGCGCCGATGGCGCCATCTGCCTCGATCCGGACACGGTGCAACATGCCTTGTCGCATGAATCCGTCAGCCTGCCGTGGGTGGCGTGCTGCGAATTCGACCCCGCCGTGGCCGTGCCCTATGTCGGCATCGACAACCACCGCGCCGCCTCCGACGCCGTTGCGCATCTGCTGTCGCGCGGCCATACGCGCATCGGACTGATCAACTCCGACGAGCGCTATCTGTATGCGCGGCAACGCCAGCAAGGCTATCTGGACACCCTGGCGGCGGCCGGCCTGCCCGTGCAGCCGCAGTGGGTGCACACGGTGCAAAGCCTCGATTACGAAGCGGGCACGGCCGCCACGTTGCGGATGATGGCGCAACCCGACGCACCGACGGCCATCTTTGCCGTCTCCGACACCCTGGCCATCGGCGTCTTGAGTGCGCTGCGCCAGCTGAACAAGCGCGTGCCCGAGGACGTGGCCGTCATCGGCTTCGATGATATCGCCATCGCCGCGCAGATCGATCCCGGTCTCACGACGATTGCGCAACCGATGCGCGAACTGGGCGAGACGGCAGCGCGATTATTGCTGCAGCGTTTGGCGAACCCGGCGGCCAGCGTGCCGGGCGTGCTGCTGCAACACCAATTAATTTTGCGAGGGAGTGCATAGTGAGCGTTGCCGTCGGTTTCGAGGGGGTGTGCAAGGATTTCGGCCCCGTGCGCGTCTTGCATGGCGTCAGTTTTACCTTGTCGCCCGGGCGCGTGTATGGCTTGCTCGGCGAAAATGGCGCCGGCAAGTCGACCTTGATGAAAATCCTCGCCGGCTACGAAGCCGTCAGCGAAGGCCAGCTACTGATCGATGGCCAGCCCCAGCACTTTGACAGTTCGCGCGCCGCGGAATCGGCCGGCATCGTGCTGATCCACCAGGAATTCAACCTGGCCGAGCACCTGACGGTGGCGCAAAACATGTTCCTTGGCCACGAAAAGACGCGCGGCTGGCTGCTCGACGAGAGCGCCATGAAGGAAGAAGCGTCGCGCTACCTGAAACAGGTGGGGCTGGACGTGTCGCCTGACACGAAAATCCGCGACCTGATCGTGGCTGAAAAGCAACTTGTGGAAATCGCCAAGGCCCTGTCGCGCCGCGCCCGCTTCCTGATCATGGACGAGCCGACCGCCACCCTGACGTCGTCGGAGACGCAGCGTTTGTTTGCCGTGATGGCGCATCTGAAAGCGGACGGCGTGACGATTTTGTATATCTCGCACAAGCTCGATGAAGTCGAGCGCAACACGGACGAGGTCATCGTCATGCGCGACGGGCGTTTCGTCACGCGCGAACCGACGGCCAGCCTCACGCGCCAGCAGATGGCGAACCTGATGGTGGGGCGCGAATTGTCGGACATGTTCCCGGTCAAGGTGGCGCTGGCGCCGGACGCACCCGTACTGTTGAAGGTCGACGGCTTGTGCGTGCCCGGCTGGTCGAAAGAGCTGTCGTTCGAAGTGCGCGCCGGCGAAGTGCTGGGCTTTGCGGGCCTGGTGGGCGCGGGGCGCACGGAATCGTTCGAGGCCTTGCTGGGCTTGCGTCCGCGCAGCGCGGGTGTGATCCATCTCAATGGCCAGCCGGTCGATATCCGTACCCCCAAGCAAGCCATGCAGCACGGCATGACCTACCTGAGCGAAGACCGCAAGGGAAAAGGTCTGCATGTGAACCTGGGCTTGCGCGAAAACCTCACGATGATGACGATGGAGCGCTATGCGCGGCCGTGGCTGGATGTTGATGGAGAGAAACAGGCGCTGGCCAAGGCCGTCGCGGATTTCAATATCCGCACAGGCGACCTCGACAGCCGCGCGCGCATGCTGTCCGGCGGCAACCAGCAAAAGCTGGCGCTGGCGAAATACCTGCATTCGGACCCGCGCGTCGTCGTGCTCGACGAGCCGAGCCGTGGCGTGGACGTGGGCGCCAAGCGCGACATATATTTCCTGATACACCGCCTGGCCGCCGAAGGGCGCGCCGTGATCGTGATTTCATCCGAACTGATCGAATTGATTGGCCTGTGCCACCGGGTCGCCGTGATGCGCGCCGGCACCTTGCAAGCCACCCTGTCTGCTGACCACCTGACTGAAGAGGAGTTGATTGCCCATGCAACCGGCACGCACTGATACGAGCGTATCCCCCCTGGCCCAATTTGGCGCGCGCATCAAGGGCTTTGGCCCCGTGCTGGGCCTTTTATCTCTGTGCATCGCGGGCACCTTGCTCAACGGCGACTTCGCCACCCTGGACAACCTGATGAACGTGCTCACGCGCACGGCTTTTATTGGCATCATCGCCGTCGGCATGACCTTCGTGATTATTTCCGGCGGCATCGATTTATCGGTGGGCTCCATGGCGGCCCTGATCGCCGGCTGCATGATCTATTTCATGAATGCACTGGCGCAAGGCGCGGGCGGCGACCTGGCGCCGATCACCATGCTGGTGCTGGGCATCGCCATGGCCCTGGTCCTGGGCGCAGGATTCGGCCTGATGCATGGTTTGTTGATCAGCAAGGGCAATATCGAACCGTTCATCGTCACCCTGGGCACGCTTGGCATCTTCCGCGCCGTATTGACGTACTTGGCCGATGGCGGCGCGCTGACCCTGGACGCGACCCTGTCCGAGCTGTACAGCCCCGTCTACTACACGAGCGTGCTGGGCGCGCCGATCCCGATCTGGATTTTCCTGTTTGTTGCCGCGGCCGGCGCCATCATCCTCAACCGCACGACCTTTGGCCGCCATGTGCAGGCGATTGGTTCCAACGAGCAAGTGGCGCGCTATGCGGCCATCAATGTGGATAGAGTCAAGATCGCTACCTACATGCTGCTGGGCGTCTGCGTGGGCATCGCCACGGTGCTGTACGTGCCACGCCTGGGCTCGGCCACGCCGACCACGGGCTTGCTGTGGGAACTCGAAGCCATCGCCGCCGTCGTCGTCGGCGGCACGGCGCTGAAGGGGGGAGAGGGGCGCATCGTCGGCACCGTGATCGGCGCCATCCTCTTGTCCGTGATCAGCAATATCCTGAATTTGACCAGCATCATCAGTGTCTACCTGAATGCCGCAGTGCAAGGCGTGGTGATCATCGCCGTCGCCTTCCTGCAGCGAGGCCGCAAATAAAAACACAGCGGCGTTCTGAAAGGGCAGCCAACGGGCGCCCACAACCTTGGAGGAGAGCAGCATGAAGAGCTTTAGACGGGTAGCAGGGGTAGCAGGGATGGCAGTGCTGGTGATGCAGGCGTGGGCGCTGCCGAGTGCACAGGCGGCGGAGAAGCTGGTGGTGGGCGTGGCCATTCCCACGGCCACGCACAGCTTTACCTCGGGCATCGTCTGGTGGGCGAACCAGGCCAAGGCGGAACTGGAAAAAGCCCATCCGGGGCTGAAAATCATCGTCAAGACGGCCGCCACGGCGCCCGAGCAGGCCAATCAGTTGCAGGACATGTTGACGGTGAACAAGATCAACACCCTGGTGATCTTCCCCATCGAATCGGCCTCGCTGACGCAGCCCGTGGCGCAAGTGAAAAACAAGGGCGTCTACGTGACGGTAGTCGACCGCGGCTTGACGAACACGCAATCGCAGGATGCCTACATCGCCGGCGACAACACGGCGTTCGGCAAGCTGCCGGCCGAATATCTGGCGAAAAGCCTGAATGGCAAGGGCAATATCGTCGTGCTGCGCGGCATGCCGACCACCCTCGACAACGAGCGCTACGACGCGTTTTCCGCCGTGATGAAGGGCCATCCCGAGATCAAGGTGCTCGACGCCAAGTACGGCAACTGGAACCGCGACGATGCCTTCAAGGTCATGCAGGATTACCTGACCCGCTTCAAGCACATCGACGCTGTCTGGGCCGCCGATGACGACATGGCCATCGGCGTGCAAAAAGCCATCGCGCAAGCCAAGCGCACGGACATCAAGCAAGTGTTCGGCGGCGCGGGCGCCAAGGGCGCCGTGAAAAAGATCATGGACGGTTCCGACCCGCTGATCGTGGCCGACGTATCGTACTCGCCCAAGTTCATGTACGACGCCATCAAACTGACGACGGAAGCGCGCCTGAAAGGTGATAAATTGCCGGCCAATACGATCATCCCCTCGGTGCTGATCACGCGCGAGAACGCCAAGCAGTTTTACTTTCCGAACTCGCCTTTTTAACGACACCCCAAAACCAGGGCTGGGGTCGTACCCTCAGGGTACGACCCCGGGTTTCGGTTTGGGTTAACAGGACATTGATATGAAAACCATCCAGGGCCCGGCCATTTTCCTGGCCCAGTTTCTCGGCGACGAGCCGCCGTTCGACTCGCTCGAGCACTTGGCGCAATGGGCGGCCGGCCTGGGTTACAAGGGCTTGCAGCTGCCGACGGCGCCGCGATTGTTTGATCTGGAACAAGCGGCGGCCAGTCAGCAGTATTGCGACGACGTGACAGCCCTGCTGGCGCGCCACGGCTTGCAGGTGACGGAATTGTCGACGCATTTGCAGGGCCAGCTGATCGCCGTGCACCCGGCCTACGACGCGCTGTTCGACGGCTTTGCGCCCGAACACGTGCGCGGCGACAGCGCGGCCCGCACGGCCTGGGCCACACAGCAACTGCTGTGGGCGGCCACCGCTTCGCAGCGCCTGGGCCTCAAGGCGCACGTGACGTTTTCCGGCGCGCTGGCCTGGCCGTATCTGTATCCATGGCCGCAGCGCCCGGCCGGCCTAGTGGAAACGGCCTTCGCGGAACTGGCCAAACGCTGGCTGCCCATCCTCGACGCGTTCGACGCGGCTGGCGTCGACCTTTGCTATGAATTGCATCCTGGCGAGGATTTGCACGACGGCGTGACCTTCGAGCGCTTCCTGGCCGCCGTCAACGACCACCCGCGCGCGTCCATCTTGTACGACCCCAGCCACTTCGTGCTGCAGCAGCTCGATTATCTGGCCTTCATCGACATTTATCACACGCGCATCAAGGCCTTTCATGTGAAAGATGCGGAATTCCGGCCGAACGGGCGCCAGGGCGTGTATGGCGGCTACGGCGACTGGCAAGACCGCGCCGGGCGCTTCCGCTCGCTGGGCGACGGGCAGATCGATTTCAAGGCGATTTTCTCGAAGATGGCGCAGTACGACTTTCCCGGCTGGGCCGTGCTGGAATGGGAATGCTGTTTGAAACACCCGGAAGATGGCGCTGCAGAGGGCGCACGTTTCATCCGCGATAACATCATCCACGTGGCTGAACACGCATTTGACGATTTCGCGGGCAGTGCGGTTGACCAGGATCAAATTCATCACTTGCTTGGCTTGAAATAAGGAGACGACATGCAGCGACGCTTACGGCTGGGCATGGTAGGGGGCGGGCAGGGCGCATTCATCGGCGCCGTGCACCGTATCGCGGCGCGCATCGACGACCAGTACGAACTGGTGGCGGGCGCCCTGTCGTCCGACCCGCAGCGGGCGCGCGACAGCGGCGCCGCGCTGCACCTCGCGCCCGAGCGCAGCTATTGCGATTACCGCGCCATGGCGCAGGCGGAGGCCGCGCGCGCTGACGGCATCGAAGCCGTGGCCATCGTCACGCCGAACCATTTACATGCGCCCGTCGCCACGGCGTTCCTGGAGGCGGGCATCCACGTGATCTGCGACAAGCCGCTGGGGATTTCCTTGGCGGAAGGGCAAAAGCTGGCGGCGCTGGCCGAGCGGAAAAATCTACTGTTTGCGCTCACGCATACCTACAGCGGCTACCCGCTGCTGCGCCACGCCCGGGCCATGGTCGAGGCGGGCGAGATCGGCGAGCTGCGCCTCGTGCAAGTGGAATATTCGCAGGATTGGCTGGCCGATGCCATCGTGGCGGGCGGCATGAACGAAGGCAACTGGCATAACGACCCGCACAAGGCCGGCCCCGGCGGCACCCTGCTCGACGTGGGACTGCACGCCTACCACCTGGCGCAATTCGTCAGCGGACTGACGCCCGAATCCGTGCTGGCGGAACTGTCGACCTTTGTTCCGAATCGCAGCCTGGACGACCACGTGCAGGTAATGCTGCGCTATGCCAACGGAGCCAAGGGCACTCTATGGGCCAGCCAGGTGGCCACCGGTTGCGAAAACACGGTGCGCCTGCGCCTGTTCGGCAGCAAGGCGCAGCTCGATTTTGACCAGGAAAAACCAAATGAGCTGTGGTGTACGCCGCAGGGTGGCAACCGGCAACTGCTGCGTCCGGGCCGGGTCGACAGCGCCGCCGCGCGCCACGCCACGCGCGTGCCGGCCGGCCATCCTGAAGGCTACCTGGAAGCGTTCGCGCAGCTGTACCTGGACGCGGCCCTGGCCATCCGCGCCTTGCAATCGGGCTTGCCCGTGCCCAGGGAAGCGAGCTGGCTGCCCACCGTCACCGACGGCGTGGCCGGCCTGGCTTTTGCGGAAGCCGTGCTGCGCAGCCATGCCAATGGTGCGAGCTGGACGACCCTGGCAAGCTGACTGTTACACTGGATGCATGAGTGCGCCCTTTACCATCACCATCGTCCCGCAAGGCTGGCAATTCCCGGCCGACGCGGGAACGACTCTGCTGGCCGCCGCCGAGCTGGCCGGCATCCGCCTGCTCAGTTCCTGCCGCAACGGCACTTGCCGCACCTGCCTCTGTCACATGCCCGAAGGAAAGATCCGCTACACGGTGGACTGGCCCGGCATCAGCCCCGATGAACGGCTCGACGGCTACATCCTGCCCTGCGTGGCCGTGGCCGAAAGCGACCTCACCATGCAGGCGCGCGCCGTGCGCACGGGCGCCTGAATCAGGAGGACTTGCCGCCCTTGAGGCGCTGCAGCAGCGCGTCCACGCTGTCGCTGACGGGCAAGCCGTGGCGGCGCAGCAACTGCACGTGTAGCACGAGGTTTTCCAGCACCAGCTTGGCCGCCACGGCCAGCAGGGCCAGGTTGCGGTCTTCCGGGCTGAAACTTTCCATCGCGTCGGCCATCTCGCACAGGTGGTTGGCGATCAGCCCGCGCAATTCCTGCTCGTCGAAGGGCAAGTCGGCAAAATCGATGGGATCGGCCACTTCCACTTCCTGCATCAGCACCGCTAGTTCTTCCGGGGTAATCGTCATGCCTGGCTCCTTGTGTGCTTGCCGCTATTTTAATTGTATTGGCCGCAAAGCGGACTAGAATGAGTCGAGGCCGACGACGTCGAAGGGCAGCATGGCGCATCTGCATTTTACGCAACAACTGGCACGCTTCCTCGACGTCCCCACGCTCGAGGTGGCCGCGCCACGCCTGCGCGCCGCCTTGGATAGCGCGTTTGCGCAACAGCCGCGTCTGCGCGGCTACGTGCTCGACGAGCAGGGGGCTTTGCGTCCCAATGTGGTGATATTCATCGACGGCGCCCGCTGCCGCGAGCGGCGCGTGCTCGACGATGTCTTGCGGCCCGACAGCCAGGTCTATATCTTGCAAGCACTTTCCGGAGGTTAAGTATGGCTCAACGCGCGTATCTCGGCACCCGCAAGGGTTTGTTCCAGTTCGATGTCGATGCGGCCGGTGCCTGGCAGCTGGCGCTGGTGCAGTTTGCGGGCGATCCCGTTTCCATGCTGCTGCACGATGGCCGCGACGGCACCTTGTATGTCGCCCTGAACCTGGGGCATTTCGGCGCCAAGCTGCACCGCCTCGACGCGGGTGCCAGCGCGTGGCAGGAAGTCGCCGTGCCCGCCTATCCCGCCAAGCCGGAAGACAGCACCGATAGCGTGGACTGGGCCTTGCAGCAGATCTGGTCGCTGGCGGCGGGCGGCGCGGACCAGCCCGGCGTGCTGTGGGCGGGCACCCTGCCTGGCGGCCTGTTCCGTTCAAGCGACCGCGGCGACAGCTGGCAACTGGTGGAATCCTTGTGGAACGTGCCGCAGCGGGCGCAGTGGTTTGGCGGCGGCTACGACGTGCCTGGTATCCACAGCATTTGCGTCGACCCGCGCGACAGCCAGAAGGTGCTGGTCGGCGTGTCCTGCGGCGGCGTGTGGCAAACGCTCGATGGCGGCGCCAGCTGGAGCCTGAGCGCGACGGGCATGCGCGCCGACTACATGCCGCCCGAGCTCGATGAAAACGAAGCCGTGCAAGACCCGCACCGCATCGTGCGCAGCACCGGCACGCCGGACGCGCTGTGGTGCCAGCACCATAACGGCATCTGGCGCTCGGACGATGCCGGCTGGCACTGGCAGGAAGTCACGACGGCGCCGCTGTCGCATTTCGGCTTTGCCGTGGCCGTGCATCCGCGCGATGGCGACACGGCCTGGTTCGTGCCGGCGCAGGCGGATGTGCTGCGCATTCCCATCGATGGCGCGCTTGCCGTCACGCGCACGCGCGATGGCGGTAAAACCTTCGAGGTCTTGCGCGCGGGCTTGCCGCAGCAGCATTGCTACGACCTCATCTATCGCCACGGGCTGGCGCTGGCCGATGATGGGCGCAGTTTATTGATGGCGTCGACAACGGGCGGCGCCTGGTACTCGGGCGACGAGGGCGAACACTGGCAGACCATCTCTGCCCACTTGCCGCCCGTTTATGCCGTCTGTTTTGCCACGCCGTAGTAGCACAGGAAGATATCGACGGCCAGTTCCGTCACTTCGCGCCGGCGTGCCGGGCCCAGCAGAGGCTCGCCCATGGTGATCTGCGGCCAGAAGGCAAAGGTTTTTAAAGGCGACATCAAGAGGTGCGCCACTTCCAGCGTCTCGCCTGCCTTGATGCGCCCGTCTTGCTGCGCCGCGCGGATCCAGATATTCAGGCCCGTTTCCTTTTCATTCAGGCGCGCCACCATGGCTTGCGCCCGCTCGGGCGAGTGGATGGTTTCGCCAAAGATCACGCGCGCCAGGTCGATGAAGGCTGGGTCGCACAGCAATACCATTTTCTGCTCGACCAGGGCCAGCACCTGCGGCCGTAGCGGCTGGTCGGCAACATAGGGCACGGCGGGCTGGGCCACGCTGCTTTCCCACATGCGTTGCAGGATTTCCGCGAACAACTCGTCCTTGCTGGGGAAATGGTTGTACACGGTGCGCTTGGAAACGGCGGCCGTGGCGGCGATCCTGTCCATGCTGGTCGCATCAAAACCGTGGTCGCGGAACTCGGCGATGGCGGCATCGACGATGGCGACGCGCTTGCGGTCGGTGAGGCGTTGCGGTGCGGCCATGGCTGAAAATCTCCTTTGAAAACAATATTTTACACCTCCTGGTTTACTTTGCCAGAAATAGGAACTACACTGTGTAGTGTAATTTAATCCTTGTACATTCCTTGCCGGGCCACATATGCACTTGCACCGAGCCGCACGTCGTCTCTTCTTTCTGGGAGTCCTGATCATCATGAGTTCTTGCACCCTGCGCGCCGCGCCTGCCGCGCCCGCTGAATCCCCACAACGCCACGAAGGCAAGTTCCGCAATCCTGTGGAAATGTACAAACTGGGCACGGCAGCGACGCTCAAGCTGCTGTGGACATTTGTCTTTGATAAACCGGACAGCACGGTGCCGGCCGCTACCGTGCCCGTGCAAGCCTTGAGCCGGGCGCAGCTGCTGGCCGCGCCCGATAACAGTCTGTTTCGCCTCGGCCACTCGACCCTGCTGTTGAAACTGAACAATGAATTCTTCCTCACGGATCCCGTGTTTTCCGAGCGCGCCTCGCCGGTGCAGTGGGCCGGACCGAAGCGCTTTCACCAGCCGCCCATCAGCATCGCCGACTTGCCGCCGATCAAGGCTGTCATCCTGTCGCATAACCATTACGACCACCTCGACTATGCTGCCGTGCTGCAACTGGCCGCCAAGACGGGACATTTTGTTGCGCCGCTGGGCGTGGGCGACACCTTGGTCGAATGGGGCGTGCCGAAGGACAAGGTACAGCAATTCGACTGGTGGCAAGGCACGACGATTGCCGGCGTGAAACTCGTTGCCACGCCATCGCAGCATTTCTCGGGACGCGGCTTGTTTGACAGCAATCAAACCCTGTGGGCGTCATGGGTGATCGACGCGCCCGAGGTACGCGTGTTTTTCAGCGGCGACTCCGGCTATTTCGACGGTTTCAAGCAGATCGGCGACAAGTACGGCCCGTTCGACGTGACCATGATCGAAACGGGCGCCTACGACAAGCTGTGGCCGGACGTGCACATGCAGCCGGAACAGACCTTGCAAGCCCACCTGGACTTGCGCGGCAAGTGGCTGATGCCCGTGCACAACGGCACCTTTGACCTGGGGCTGCACGCCTGGCATGAACCGTTTGACCGCATCACGGGGCTGGCGGCCAAGCAGGGCGTGAACCTGGCCACGCCGCAGATGGGCGAGGCGGTCGACCTGGCGCAGCCGAAAAAAGGTGAAAAATGGTGGCTGGCGATGCTCGAAGAAGAAATGGGCCAGTAATTTACGCCGTCACATCGATCAGGCGTCCCAGGGTCTGGCCATAGCCGTTCAGCTGGGGCGTGCTTTTCGGCGCGGCGGGGATGGCTTGTTGCGGCACGGCCACCTTGATCGCCTGGTCCAGCTGCGGCGCCTTGATGGCGGTGGGGGCATCGGCCTGGGCTTGCTGGCTGCTGCGCTGCGTCTGGCTCAGCGATTCCTGTTCCCGCGCCAGCAGCTGGCGGCTTTGCGCCAGCTGTTCACTGTCGCGCTGTACCTGGTTCTGGCCTTGCTCGACCCGGCGCTGCGCCGTGGCCAGCGAGGCTTGCAAGTTGTTGACAGACGTTAGCGTGACCACATTGTTCACCTTTGAAAGTATGTCCAGGCGTGTACAGAAAAGAGGGGAGTCCAGGAAGATGTGCGGCGCCAGACGCAACATGTCTGGCGGTAACCTTTACCTGAATCAAGAGTAGGACAAATTCTCGCACAGTTCCAGTAAATATGTTTTCTTGATAATGCTGTCGCGTGCGCCCTGTGTTGTCGACACGGCATGCCAAAGGTGAGCCAGTGATTGTCGAAGTGAGCACATGCTGTCGCCTTCGAGCATTGTTTATCAGCCATCGGCGCTGCAGTGCCATAGAGAGGCACAAGTGCTCACATTTAAAACGTTGCTTTTTAGATAGTCAATGTATTGTTGTTTTTGTACCATGTCTGCGCACGTTACTGCGCGGCCTGTTTGGCGCTCTGGGCTATAATTGACGGTCAGAGTTGGTTTCTTTTGCCATACAGACAGGTAGTTAACATGAATCTCAAGAGCCTCGCAATTGCCCTCGGCATGTCGAAAACGACAGTCAGCAGGGCGTTGAACGGCTATCCGGAAGTCAATTCCCGCACCCGTGAAATCGTCCTGGCCGCCGCCAAGAAAGTCGGCTACCGGCCCAACCCGCTCGCGCGCAGCCTGGCCGTCGGTCGCACCAATGTGCTGGGCATGATCTATCCCCTGCTTCCCAGCGACCTGGGCGACAGCGTCTTTCTTTCCGTGGTCAATGGCATGTCCGACGCCGTCGAAGCGTCGAAGATGAGTTTGATCATCGCTCCCGTGTCGCCGCAGAATGAACAGCCGTCATATGAAAACATGGTGCGCGGGCGCCAGGTCGATGGCCTGGTGGTGGGGCGCACCAAGGTGGTTGACGAGCGCATCGCTTACCTGACGAAAGTCGGCTTTCCCTTTGTCGCGAATGGCCGCACGCGCATCGACGCGCCGTACGCGTATTTTGACTACGACAACGACACGGGCATCGACCTGGCCGTGTCCTTCCTGGCGGCGCACGGCCACCAGCGCATCGCCCTGCTGAGCGCGCCGCTGGCGCTGCATTTTGCGTATGAGCGCAAGGAAAGCTTTATCCGCTGCATGGCGCAAGCGGGCTTGCCGGTCGATCCCGCCTATCTGCTCGACAACACTTTTGACCGCCGCAGCGGCTACCAGGCCATGCAGCAATTGCTGGCCTGCTCGCCCCGTCCGACGGCCGTCATCGTCGACAACCATTTGTCCGGCGTCGGCGTGGTGCGCGCGCTGATGGATGCGGGCATCGAGATCGGCAAGGAAATCTCCGTCATCGTCTGGGGCAATGTGGAAGACACCTTGATTGGCATCAACGTCACCACCATCGACCAGCCCGACCTGCGCCGCGCCGGCGCCAAGATGGTTGAAATGCTGCAATCGCTGCTGGCCGGCACGCCGCCGGAACGGCTGCAGGAAATCTGGCAACCGGTGCTGTTGCCGGGGGCGACGGTGGGGCGCTGCGCGGATTGAGTAAGCATGCGTTGCAAGTCCGGGACTCGTCCCGGACTTGGTTCTACAGTATCTAATGCTATCTCTTACGCTGTTTTCTCTGCATCTTCCGCAGGCAAATGCATCAGGACGGTAGCCTTCAATTGTTCTGCATGGGTGTACAGATCGTCTAGGCTGGCAATTGGAAACTTTTCCTCTTCCCTCTTTTGATTGAACAGGCCAACGGCAAGTTTTTCAGTATTGTTGAAGCGTAGGCGGCAAACTGGCTTACGATTATTGTCGTCTAACAAGATCGCACAGTAACTCTGCGAATCACGCATGACTATGCGGCGCGAACTGACAACACCGCGCAGTATCGCGCGGATGATGTGCAATCCTTCGATCTCTTCTGGTGTCGTGATGATCGGGTTTTCAACGACACCCTCAGGAGGAATGACTGGTACCAGTTCTTGTGCCGGCGATGATTCCGGCGTCATTGCGCCCTTGAGGCGATCATTGATGCGCTCCCCCAATAATTGCTCAAATGCCCGTTTAGTAATGACGGTAAATTGATCTTTGACAGCGGGTGTAAAGCGCTTTCCTCCGAGTAAATCTGATGACAGTATTTTTACAAATTCTTCGGAGGGATTGAGTGTCCATTCTGCCAGACGATTCTGGATAGCACGCGTATATTTTAGATCGTTCGCTGTCGTCAATATGGTATCGACGTCGAATTGAGATTTTGCAAATTTCTTGAGTTCATCCACATCACGCTCTTTGAAGTCCAGAATATTAAACTCAAAGAAGGGTTTTTCATCCATCTTGTTGGGTTGCTCAAGATCGGTGAAGAATTTATAGGTAAGCCCATTTGTCAACACACCGAATCGTGCTGCAGTGACATGGAAATATCTGAACAACTGCCCAGCATGATTGATGCTCAGGTCTCCACCACTTTTCTTGCATTCGAAGAGAATAATTGGCTTGCCATCACTGAGAATAGCGTAATCGACTTTTTCTCCCTTTTTTGTACCGACGTCGGCAATTAATTCTGGTGTCACTTCCGTGGGATCGAATACGTTGTAGCCCAAAATCTGGATGAAAGGCATGATCATCGCGTTTTTTGTGGCTTCCTCCGTCTGGATAATATCCTTGGTCGCTGCGATTCGGGAGGCAAGTGCTCTGAGTTGGTCGATTAAATCCATTGCTTTTCCTATGACGTGGGTAGAAATTCGTAAACGTACTCGTCCCTGTTGAAAATACAGAATGAACGAATAAGTTTTGCACGAATTTCATCTGTGTGGCAATGAAAATCGAATTTTCTGGAAAAGCAAATTCTGAGAAAAAATATAAAAATTACTTCCGATAACTTAAAGAAAACAATTTTTACTGAAAAATGTATATATTTTAATATCTAAAATTGATGCCGTTACGTGGGTTATTTTCATTGGTGAAGGCAATCAAATGCTCGATGAGCCGCTCTTTATTGCCAGACAGGCTTGGCTTCCAATCCAGTTCATTGATCTCATGCGGTACCGGGTCGCGGCTTGACTGAAGCAGCGCGATTGCCCGGGTGACCCAGTGCTTGGTCATGTGATAGTAAGTGACTGATTTTTATGAGGAATGTGATGTTGTCGTTTTTCTGGTGTGATAAAGATGTGCAGGCATGAATAAAAATGCGCTATGCCGGCAGTGTGTACTGCTGCTGGCATAGCGCATTACGAATCAAGCGCTGTAGCTTAGAGTCTTAGGCCGCGTGTTTTGTTCCGTCAGCCAGTACCGCCAGCAATCTCGCCTTATCCTTGCGGTAAGTATCGATGGCCGCTTCCTTGACGTGGCCGAAGCCGCGGATTTTCTCGGGCAGCGATGCCAGTTCCACGCAGGTGGCCAGGTTCTCCGCCGTCAGGTTGACCAGCATGCCGGCCAGCAGTTCGCGGTATTCGACGATCAGGGCGCGTTCCATCTTGCGCTCGTTTGTATAACCGAAGATGTCGAAGGTGCCGCCCCGCAAGCCCTTGGCCTTCGCCAGCAGCTTGAAGGCGCGCCACATCCAGGAACCGAATTCCGCTTTTACGAGGTGACCCTTGGCATCTTTCTTGGCAAACAGCGGTGGCGCCAGGTTGAATTTGACGGAGAAATTCCCTTCGAATTGCTGCTGCAATTGCTCCACGAAACGGCCATCCGTGTACAGGCGTGCCACTTCGTATTCATCCTTGTAGGCCAGCAACTTGAAATAGCTCTTGGCGACAGCCGTCGACAGCTTCTGGCCCAGTCCCAGGGTGTTTTCGCGGTCGCGTACCTGTTTCACCAAGGTGGCATAACCATCCGCATACGCGGCGTTCTGGTAGGCCGTGAGGAATTCCACGCGCTTCTTGATGACGCTGTCGAGGCTTTGCGGCATTTGCACGATGATCGCTTGCGACGGCGTGGCGATCTGCGTGACCTTGCGCACGTCGACGGCGGCGCGGCGGCCCCACAGGAAACTCTTCTTGTTCGATTCGATCCCCACGCCATTCAATTCGATGGCGCGCAGCAAAGCCGCTTCCGTCAGCGGGATGCGGCCTTTTTGCCAGGCGTAGCCGAGCATGAACAGGTTGGCGGCGATCGAGTCGCCCATCAGTGCGGTGGCCAGTTTTGTCGCGTCGATGAAGTCGGCCGCGTCCGCGCCGCCGACGGATTCCTCGATCAGCTGGCGCACTTCGGCCGTTGGATATTGCCAGTCCGCATTTTGCGCAAACGTGCCCGGCGGCTGCTCGTGCAGGTTGACGACGGCCAGGCTGCGGCCCGGACGCATTTTCGACACGGCATCCTGCGCGCCGGCCGTCAGCATGTCGCAGCCCAGAATCAGGTCCGCTTCGCCCGTGGCGATGCGCTGCGCGCGGATATGCGCGGGCGACTTGGCGATTTTCACGTGCGAGGTGACGGAACCGTTCTTTTGCGACATGCCCGTCATGTCCAGCACGGACGCGCCCTTGCCTTCCAGGTGGGCCGCCATGCCCATCAGGGCGCCGACGGTGATGACGCCCGTGCCGCCGATGCCGTTGATGAGGATGTTGTACGGCGCGTCGCAGGCGGGCAGTACCGGTTCCGGCAGGGGGCCGAAGTTGTCCGTCTCGCCCGCTTTGCTGGCACCCGTCTTGGTCTTCTTCAGGCTGCCGCCTTCGACGGTGACGAAGCTGGGGCAGAAGCCCTTGGCGCACGAGTAATCCTTGTTGCACGAGGATTGGTCGATGGTGCGTTTGCGGCCAAATTCCGTTTCCTTCGGCAAGATCGACACGCAGTTCGATTGCACGCCGCAATCGCCGCAGCCTTCGCAGACGGCGTCGTTGATGACCATGCGTTTGGCCACGTCCGGATACTCGCCCTTTTTGCGGCGCCGGCGTTTCTCGGCCGCGCAGGTCTGGTCGTAGATCAGCACGGACACGCCGGCTACTTCGCGCAATTCGCGCTGCACGGCATCCATGTCCTTGCGGTCGTGCAAGGTCAGGTGGGCGGGCAGGTTGCTGCGGTCGCTGTAGCGGCTCAGGTCTTCCGTGACCAGCGCGATGCGGGCGATGCCTTCGGCGGCCACTTGCTGCGCCATCATGGGCACGGTGATGAGGCCGTCCACGGGCTGGCCGCCCGTCATGGCGACGGCGTCGTTGTAGAGAATCTTGTAAGTAATGTTGACCTTGGCCGCCTGCGCGGCGCGGATGGCCAGGTACCCTGAATGGAAGTACGTGCCGTCGCCCAGATTCTGGAACACGTGCGGCAATTCCGAGAACGCGGCCTGGCCTATCCACGGCGCGCCTTCGCCGCCCATGTGCGTGGTCAGCTTGTTCATTTCCGGGTAGATCGACGTGGCCATCACGTGGCAGCCGATGCCGGCCAGCGCCAGGCTGCCCTCGGGTACTTTGGTCGAGGTGTTGTGCGGGCAGCCGGAGCAGTAAAATGCGGGACGGAACGGCGTGTTCACGGCTTTCTTCAATACCGCATCCTTGGCGTCGAGGAAACTGAGTCTCGCCTTGATCAGGTCGCAGGTGACGGGGTCGGAAATCAGACGCGCGATGCGGCTGGCGATGACTCTAGCCACTTGCGAGACGGAAAAGTCGGCCTTCGAGGTCAGCAGCCATTCGCCGCGCGGCGCCACCCATTCGCCCTTTTCGTCGAACTTGCCGATGACTCTAGGGCGCACGTCGTCGCGCCAGTTGTAGAGTTGTTCTTTCAACTGGTATTCGACGATCTGGCGTTTTTCTTCGACGACGAGGATTTCATCGAGGCCTTGCGCGAATTCGCGCACGCTGTCCGGTTCCAGCGGCCATGGCATGGCCACCTTGAACAGCCGCATGCCGACGTCGGCCGCCATCTGCTCATCGATGCCCAGTTCTTCCAGCGCTTCGAGCACGTCCAGATACGATTTGCCGGACGCAATGATGCCCAGCTTGGCGTTCGGGCTGTCGATGGTAGTGTGGTTGAGCTTGTTTTCGCGCGCGTAGGCCAGGGCTGCATAGATCTTGTAATCCTGCATCAGCGCTTCCTGGTTGCGCGCCTGCTGGCCCAGCGGGATGCTCGACAGGCGCGCGTTCAGGCCGCCTTCGGGCATGATGAAATCCTGCGGAATCTTCACTTCCACGCGGAACGGATCGGCATCGATGGAGGCCGACGATTCGACCGTGTCGGCCAGGGCCTTGAAGGCCACGGTGCAGCCGGAAAAGCGCGACATGGCCCAGCCGTGGATACCGAGGTCCAGGTATTCCTGCACATTGCACGGATACAGGACGGGAATCATCGAGGCGGAGAACAAATGGTCGGACTGGTGCGGCAGGGTCGATGAGTAGGCGCCATGGTCGTCGCCAGCCACCAGCAGCACGCCGCCCAGTTTTGACGTTCCCGCATGGTTCATGTGCTTGAAGACATCGCCGCAGCGGTCCACACCCGGGCCCTTGCCGTACCACATGGCAAATACGCCGTCGTACTTGGCCGGGCCTATCAGGTCGACTTGCTGCGAACCCCAGACGGCCGTGGCGGCCAGGTCTTCATTGACGCCGGGCACGAACTGCACGTGGTGCGCTTCCAGCTGTTTCTTGGCTTTCCACAGGTTCTCGTCGAGGCCGCCCAGGGGCGATCCCCGGTAGCCGGAGATGAAGCCGGCCGTGTTGAGGCCAGCGGCCTGGTCGCGCAGGCGCTGCATCATCGGCAGGCGTACGAGAGCCTGGATGCCGGACAGGAAGATGGCGCCGGAAGTGGCCGTGTATTTGTCGTCGAGGCTGACGGTGGTCAAACGGGAAGGTTCAAGCGGTGTAGATGGCGCGGCACCGGCGTTTCTAGCGAACGCTGCGGAGCCGTTTTCCGTGGTCACGGACATGGCTGTCTCCAAAAGGGTGTTTCAGATAACGGCTGTACAAGGTCGTGCCCGGTAAGGCGCGTGCTGTGCAGACGGGATGGCCGCGTGTGGGCGGCATATAACTATTTTAAATTTAAAATAGTTAATGTGGTCAGTGTAGAACGAGTCAGGGGAGGGGGCAAATACGCTTTGCCGATGGGGGTATAAGAAATACTTATGCCATGGGCGAGAGCACGTTCGCCCCCACCCAGCGCCCGCTGCCGCACAGCTCGGCGGCCACTTGCAGCACGAGGTTTTTCACGGCGTTGCCTGCGTTCGTCAGCGGGATATTTTTTGACGCGCACAGGGCCACCGTGCGCGACAGAACGGGGCTGTGGATGGCGTAGCTGCGCATGGCGCCGCTGTCGAGTTCGGCCAACAGGGGCGCGGCCGGCAGGATGGTGGCGCCCATGCCAGCCAGGATGGCCGATTTCAGGATGGCGATCGAGTTGATCTCGATCACGTTCGCCGTTTCCAGGCCCAGTTCGCGCGCGCGGCTGTCGATGCGCGGGCGCACGCCATGCTGCAGGCCCGGCAGGATCAGGGTGGCGCTCAGGGCTTGCTGGAACGACACGGCATGGCCGGCGGGCGCGAACGGCGAATCGCTGCGGCAGATGAAACGCATCTCTTCTTCCACCAGCGGGCTGCAGGAAAACGGTGTCAGCTGGCCATCGTCGAACAGCACGGCCAGGTTGATGCGGCCCGATTTGAGCTGTTCATTGAGGTTGCCCGTGATTTCTTCCGTCAATTGCAGGGTGATTTCGGGATAGCGTTCGCGCGCGGCCAGCAGCAGGGGCAGGGCCAGGGCGCCGGAGATGCTGTGCGGCAAGCCCAGGGTGACATTGCCGGACGGCCGCGTGGCGCTTTGTGTGACGGCCGAGCGGGCGTCGGCCACCTGTTTCAGGATCGCCTGCGCATGTTCGTAAAACACCTTGCCTGCGTCCGTGCTGAGCACGCCCTGGGCCGAGCGGTGCAGCAGCTGCACGCCCAGTTCCTCTTCCAGTTGGCGCAGCTGCTGCGTCAGGGCCGGCTGCGCCACGTGCAGGACCAGGGCCGCGCGCGACAGCGAGCCGTGGTCGACGATGGCAACAAAGTAGCGTAATTGGCGCAGTTCCATAGGTCCCAGTAGCGGTGCGTTGAGGATGCGTTGAGCGGAAAAAACCGGGTGTTGCGCCACGGCGCCGAACGCGGCCAGCAGAATAACAATTTTGTTATACTCATTCTAGCGCCTTCGGTGCTCCAGCCGCGTATTTGTGGGATGACAGCATGCTCAAGAAAGTTGATTCGTCTCAATTAAAAGTGGGCATGTACATTCATGACCTCAGCTGCGACTGGATGACGCATCCCTTCGTGCGCAACCGTTTCCTGTTGCGCAGCGACGATGAGATCCGCAAGATCGTGCAGGCCGGCATCCACGACGTGGTGATCGACAGTGGCAAGGGCCTCGACGTGCAGGACGCGCCCACCGTGGCGCAGGCGCGCGCCGAGACGGAGCGCGAACTGGTGCAGATCGCCGCGGCGCCGCAAGTGGTCACGCGCGTGTCGCTGGGCATGGAGCTGGCGCGCGCCACGCAGGTGCGGCGGCAGGCGGCTAGCCTGGTGCGCACGGTGATGGCCGACGTGCGCCTGGGCAAGGCGGTCGAGCTCGACCGCGTGCAGCACACGGTGCAAGACATCACCGAATCGATCCTGCGCAATCCTGGCGCCCTCGTCGGCTTATTGCGCATCAAGAGCAAGGATGACTACACCTTTTTGCATTCCGTCAGCGTATGTGCGCTGCTGGTGGCGTTTTGCCGCTCGCGCGGCATCGATGCGGCCACCACGCACCAGGCCGGCCTCGGTGGCTTGCTGCACGACACGGGCAAGGCCCTGGTGCCCGACAGCGTGCTGAACAAGCCCGGTCCCTTGACGCCGGAAGAATTTGCCCTGATCAAGCGCCATCCGCGCGACGGCTACGACATCCTGCGCCAGTCGCCCGAGGTGGGCGCGATTCCCCTCGACATCGCCTTGCATCACCACGAACGGCGCGACGGCAGCGGCTATCCCGACCAGCTGGCCGGCGACGCCATCAGCGAGCTGGCGCAGATGGCCGCCATCGTCGACGTGTATGACGCGCTGACGTCGGACCGCAGCTACCACAAGGGCATCCCCGCCGCCGAAGCCCTGCGCAAGATCTATGAATGGAGCAAATTCCATTTCAACCCCGTGTTCGCGCAGGATTTCATGCGCTGCGTGGGCATCTATCCGGTCGGCACCATGGTGATGCTGGAATCGGGCCGCCTGGCCGTCGTTGTCGAGGCACACGAAAGCAATCTGCTGGCGCCGAAGGTGAATGTGTTTTTCAGTACGAAGAGCAAGACTTACATCAAGCCGGAAACGGTCGACCTGTCGCGCGGTTTCGGTTTCGGCGGCGCCGACAAGATCGTCGGCCATGAGTCGGCCGCCAAGTGGCAGGTCGATCCCATGCGTTTTCTTTCCCTTGCAGACGCTTAGAAAAACTCTGCCGTATCGTTCGAGGTAATGGTGGTCAGCAAACCTTTGGACACCAGCTCGTCATAGTGGCAGGCCAGGTTGCGGCCATGGCTCTTGGCGTAATACAGGGCCTGGTCGGCGCGGCCGAGGATGATGACGGGCGCCTCGTAGGCGTTGATGCTGACGAAGCCCACGCTGACGGTCACTCTGCCCACTTGCGGGAAGTCGTGCGCTTCGACATTGGTGCGGAAGCGGTCGATGATTTTCTGCGCATTGTCCAGGGTGATCGAGCGCAGCAGCACGACGAATTCCTCGCCGCCGAAGCGGAAGATGCGGTCTTGCGAGCGGAACGACGATTGCAGCTGGTTGGCGATCAGGATCAGCACTTCATCGCCATACAGGTGGCCAAATTTATCGTTGACCAGTTTGAAATGGTCGACGTCGATCACGGCCAGCCATTGCCGTTCCGTGTCCGTATGGTGGCGCCGTTCTTCATCGACGGGACGGGGCTTTTCCGCTTCCGGTTCGCCGCGGCTTTGCAGGATTTTCGCCAGCTGGTCGTCGAAGGTCTTGCGGTTCAACAAGCCGGTGAGCGAATCGCGTTCGCTGTAATCGAGCAGGTTCTGGAAATTGCGGTACACGCTGACGATGCCGCCGATCACCTGGATGGTGGCGCCCGTGTACGGCGTGGGGTTGGTGATTTCCAGGCAGGTGGTGACCTGGTCGCCGATCCAGATGGGCAGCCACAGCAGGTGGCGGCCGTCGGCGCACAGGGTGTCGGCGCTTGCTTCATGGCGCTTGATGCAGGCGGCCAGGGCCGGATAGTCCGACAGCGGTTCGCCCGGCAGGGTAGGGTCGATATGCTCTTCCATGCGGGCCACGCTGCCCGCCACGATGATGGCCCGCGACCGCACGAACACCTGGCCACGCACGGTGGTCAGGGCCAGCACACGGGTCTGCGACGCGGCAGCGAGTTCCTGGACCGCCGAGATCACGGAGATGTCGAGCATCGTGTGGTCGCGGTGCCCGGTCATGTCCACCATGTGTTTCAGTAGGGAATCCATTGTCGATCTCTGGAAAGTAGTCACACAAGTGTCGTCATACCAGCATTGCATCAAGCAAGAGCATGTTCGCGTCCGTCTACAAGAAGCCAAGATTTATTTGGTGGCATGACGCTCTGTACCACCGGGCGAGAGGCCTTTCCAAAGAAGAGCTAAGCAGGATAATGTCTTTTTGCCTAATAGGCAATTAACGTATGCAATATTTCATGTAAATACATGAGATTCATGCACTGCATTGCAAAAAACTTGCCCTGACGCAGGCTTTCAATCCGGATCGCAACATTTGTTTGCGCCAGCCGCCATTTCACCAGAGTTTGATAATTTCCATGTGGAAACTTGTGGCGCGTCAATTTGCCAAAACGTGGACGCTTTATAGTCAATGTAATGGCGCAGAAATTTACGGCAGGAAACATATTAGCAGGAAAGGGCAATGTTTCACACCCGATTGCGCCAGGGACTTGTGATTCACTTTTGGGAGCTTGTCATGCATACCTTCCTGTCGGCAGTACAGCAGTTTGTCAAGGATGAGGATGGCATTACGGCAATCGAATACGGCCTGATTGCGGCGTTGATGGCTACCGCCATCACGGCCGGTTTCTTGCTGATCAAGACCAACTTGCTGGCCGTCCTCACCGACATTTCGTCGAACCTGGTGTTGACGCCCTAAGCGGGTGCCCGCCGCTGGCCGGCCAGTGGCGGGTTTTTTTCGGGAGGTGTGCCATGCCTGCAACTGCCTTGTGCGATTTGCTGTTGCTGTGCTTCGTGACGGGGGCCGCCGTCAGTGATTTGATCCGCCGCAAGATTCCGAATTGGCTGGTGTTGTCCGGCATCCTCGCCGCCCTGGCCTTGCACCTGTGGCTGTGGCCGCAAAACGTGCTGCCGCTGTGGCTGGGCGGCATGGCGACGGGCTTTTTCCTCTTTTTACCCTTGTACGTGCTGCGCGGCATGGCCGCCGGCGACGTCAAGCTGATCGCCATGGCGGGCGCCTTTGCCGGCCCTTGGCCCGTGCTGCAGATCTGTTTCGCCACGTTTGTCCTGGGCGGCCTGATGGCCGTGCTGATGATCACCTGGCAGGGCAAGTGGCGCGCCTGCCTGGTCAATCTGCGCCAGCTGCTGTGGCCGATGATCGCGCGCATGGCCGGCATTCCCCTGGCGCCTAACGCACTGGGCAGTGGCGCCAGCGTGGGCAATATGCCGTACGGACTGGCCATTGCGCTGGGCTGCCTGCTGGTGCAAGGCAGGCATTATTTCTGATTGGTATTCATTGCTCTGAATCAATGGGCCGCTATGCCCGCTCGCTAGAATGAATTCTGTTCAATGCAGTCCTAACCGGCTAGGAGACGCAGCATGACCGAGGTCGACTATTCCCTGAGCACCGACAGCACGCCGCGCCCTGCCGATGCGAACCTGATGCCGCCCTTGCCGCCGCAGCCGAAGAGCTTGCGCGAAACGGGACTCGAGCGGCCGCTGGTCGTCGAACTGATCGCCAAGCTGATGTTTGTGGGCGGCAAGACGCACCTGTCCGCGCTGACGACGCGCTTGCGCCTGTCGATCAATGTCTTGCGTGAAGTGCTCGATTTCATGGTGACCGAGCAGATGGCCGAAGTGGCCTGGCGCGGCGAATCCGATATCGATGTGCAGTACCAGCTGACGGGCGCCGGCAAGCAGCGCGCCAGCGCTTTTCTTGAGCGCTGCGCATATATCGGCGCCGCGCCCGTCACCCTGGAAGCGTACCGCGCCATGGTGGCGCGCCAGTCGTGGCAGGCGCAGGAACAGCGCGTCGGCAGCGACGACCTGGCCGCCGTGCTCGGTGGCGCGCATGCGGGGCCGGGCATGCTCGACGTGGTGGGAGCTGCCCTGCATTCGGGACGCTCGCTGCTGCTGTACGGTCCGCCCGGCAGCGGCAAGTCGACCCTGGCGCTGCAGCTGGGACAATTGCTGCACGGTCTAGTCGCCGTGCCGTACGCCATCGTCGTCGGCCACGACATCATCCAGTTGTACGATCCGGCCCAGCACCTGCCGCCCGCGCCGCAGCACGTCAGCCATGCGCGCCAGGCGCTGGAGCGGCGCAGTACGGATATCCGCTGGGTGCTGTGCCAGCGCCCGGTGATTCACGTGGGCGCCGAGCTCGACGCCGGCATGCTGGAACTGCGGCATGACGCCAGCGGCGGCTGCTACCAGGCGCCGCCGCATGTGCGGGCCAACAATGGCATGCTGATCATCGACGACCTGGGCCGCCAGCGCCTGGGCGCGCCGGAATTGCTGACGCGGCTGATGCAGCCGCTGGCGCGCGGCAGCGATCAGCTGGGTCTGCCCGGCGGGGTGCAGATCAGCGTGCCGTTCGACAATGCCCTCGTGCTGGCCACGAATGTGCCGCCGGGCGAGCTGTTTGACGCCGCCTTGCTGCGCCGCATCGGCTACAAGGTGCAGGTGGGGCCGCTGGCCGAGAACGCCTATCGCGCCCTGTTCCGCCAGCAATGCCGGCTGGCCGGCATGGCCATCGACGAACTGGCCGTCAATCACCTGCTGCAGCTGCATGGCGCGCAGGGACGGCCCTTGCTGGCCAGCTATCCGCAGGAATTGCTGGCGCGCATAGGCGACTTCGCCGGCTTTGCCGGCTGCGAGCCGCGCCTGACGCTGGCCGCCCTGGAGCAGGCCTGGGGCAGCCTGTTTGCCAGCTGCGACATGCCGGCCGCCAGCCTGTGCGAGCGTATCGCATGAAAAACCGGCGCGCCCTCCTGATGATGGGCCTGGCGGTCGTGCTGGGTCTGCTGGCCGTGCTGCTGGCCTCGCACTGGCTGCTGCGCCAGACGCCGGCCGGCAAGGGCAAGATCGTCGTCGCCGCCAGCGATGTCAACCTGGGCCAGCGCCTGACGCCCGAGATGCTGCGCCTGGCCGAGTGGCCGGCGGAAAGCTTGCCGCAGGGCGCGCTGCAAGACCCGGCAAAACTGGCGGGACGGGTGCTGAAAACCAGCGTGCTGCGCGGCGAGCCGCTGAGCGAAGCCAAGCTGGCGCCGGCCGGTACCCTGGGCGGCCTGTCGGCGCTGATCACGGAAGGGCGGCGCGCCATCACCGTGCGCGTCAACGATGTGATCGGCGTGGCCGGCTTCGCCTTGCCGGGCAACTATGTCGACATCATCGTGAGCACCCAGCAGGATGCCGGCGACCGCGCGTTTCCGCAAAGCCGCAACATTTCCAAGATCGTGCTCGAACGCATCCTGGTGCTGGCCGTGGCGCAGGAAGTGGGGCGCGACGAGACCAAGCCGCGCGTGGTCAATGCGGTGACCCTGGAAGTGACGCCGGAGCAGGCGGAAAACCTGGACCTGGCGCGCAGCGTGGGCAGCCTGTCGCTGGTGCTGCGCAACCAGGTCGACCCGCAGCCGGGCGTGACGGTGGGCGCCACCAAGCTGACCCTGCTGGGCGGACCGCACGAAGCTGACGAAGCTGTTCCTGCCGCCGCACCCGTGCTGGCCGCAGCGCCGCGCGCGGTACGCGTGGCGAAGGCGCCGCCGGAAGCGACGCGCCAGTGCAGCGGCGTCATCGACGGGACGCGCCAGTCGCGCGAATGTTTTTAGCCAACCATGGACACGCTCATGAACCGCGCCCTGTTGATACTGTTCTGCCTGCTGTCGCCGCTGGCCGGCGCGGCGGCCGATCCTGGTCCGCGCTGCGGCGGTGAAGCGGCCTCGCCCGGCAATTTGCAGCTGCAGGTGGGCAAATCGAGCATGCTGCGCCTGCCTGAAGCCGTGCAGCAGCGCAGCGTCGGCAACCCGGCCGTCGTGCAAGCCATGCTGGTCGCGCCCGATACCTTGTATGTGGTCGGCGTCGAGGTGGGCAGCACGAACATGATCATCCAGGGCAGGAGCGGCGTGTGCAGCGTGGTGAACGTCAGCGTCAGCATGGACCCGGCCGGTTTGCAAACGACCCTGGCGGCCCTGATGCCGGAAGAAAAAGCCATCCGCGTCACGGCCGTGGCCGACACCCTGGTGCTGTCGGGCACGGTGCAGGATGCGGGCGCCGTGCTGCGCGCCGTCGAGCTGGCGCACGCGTATGTGCGCCGCGCTACGGTGCCGCTGGCGCTGCCCAAGCCTGCCGATGGCGCCGCCATGCCCCTCGCCGCCACGGCGCCCGGTGGCGGCGCGGGCGGCGCGAACAGCCGCATCATCAACATGCTCGACGTCAGCGCGCCGCAGCAGGTGATGCTGGCCGTGCAGATCGCCGAAGTGTCGAAGTCGCTGCTGGAACGGCTGGAAGTGGGCGCCACCCTGCGTTTTGCTTCCGGCAGCTGGGCCACCACCTTGCTGTCGAATTTCCTCAGTGGCACGGCCAATGGCTTGCTCGACGTGCGCAAGTCGAATGGCCGCCAGCAACTGACCATCGAGGCGCAGAAACAGGATGGCCTGGTACGCATTCTGGCCGAGCCGACGGTGATGGCGATCAGCGGGCAGGAGGGCAGTTTTCTGGCGGGCGGCAAGATCTTCATTCCCGTCGGCCAGGACAACAACAAGATCACCCTGGAAGAGCGCGAATACGGCGTCGGCCTGCGTTTTACGCCGACCGTGCTGTCGGGCGGGCGCATCAATTTGAAGGTGGCGCCGGAAGTGTCGGAACTGTCGCGCGAGGGGGTGGGTATTTCCGCCGCCGGCATCAGCGGACGTTCTATTTTGCCCGTCATCACCACGCGGCGCGCCTCGACCACGGTGCAGCTGTACGACGGCCAGAGCTACGCCATCGGCGGCCTCATCAAGAACAACCAGGTGAGCAACATCACGGGCGTGCCCTGGCTTAGCGAAGTGCCTATCCTCGGCGCGCTGTTTCGCAGCACGGATTTCCAGAATGACCGCACGGAATTGCTGTTTGTCATTACCGCGCACCTGGTGAAACCCTTGCCGGCCGACGCCGTGCTGCCGACGGCGCAGCTGGCGCCGCCATCGCGCATGGACTTGATGTTGGGCGGCAAGATGGAAGGCACGCTGGCGCCGCCGTCCGTGCCGCCGTCGGTACCAGCACCGCGCGCGGCCAACGGTTTCGAGTTGAAATGAGATGGGGAGATACGCCATGTCGAACGCGTTCCTGACACCGCTGCGGCGCCTGGTCGCTCTGGCCCTGGCCTTGCAGCTGGCCGCCTGCGCGCATGGCAGCACGCCGCAGCTGGACCGGCGTTTCGGCGACGCCGTGCGCCTGTCCATGGCGCAGCAGGTGCGCGATCCGGCCAGCGCCGGCAATCGCACGCCGGCCGATGGCCTTGACGGACCCAGCGCGCACGCCGTCATGCAGCGCTACCGCGCGTCGTTTGCCGAACCGAATGCCCAGGCGCCGCAGCCGGTGCAATTCATGCTGGGAGGCGGCAGTGGCAAATAGACGCCAGCGCCAGCGCGGGGCGATGCTGATCGCCTTTTCCATCCTGCTCATCGTGGTGCTGGGCTTTATCGGCCTGGCGCTTGATGTGGGGCAAGTCATCGGCCGCAAGACGGAACTGCAGAACCTGGCCGACAATGCGGCGATGGCGGCCGCCGCGGAACTGGTGGGCACGCCCGAGGGCTTGCTCGCTGCCGTGGAAAAAGCCAAGGGCAGTGCGGCCGACCGCAGCGCATGGCGGCGCCGCATGCAGGGCGCCATCCTGTCGGACGCCAGCATCCGCTTCGCCAGCGCGCCCGACGCGCCCGCCAGCGGGTGGCATGCGGCGGGCGCCGTGCCCGACGCCGCCACGGCGCTGTTCGTGCGCGTCGATACGCAGGCCAATACCCCCTCGCTGGGGCGGGTGGCGACGGCGTTTCTCGGCGCCTGGTCGCCGGCGCTGCGCACCCTGGACACGGGCGCGCGCGCCGTGGCCGGGCGCACCAGCTTGCACCTGATGCCGCTGGCCGTCTGCGCGCTGTCGGCCAGCGCAGCGAGCCCGCGCACGAATGCGGCACTGCTGCCGGCCGTCGAGTTGCTGGAATATGGCTTTCGCCGCGGCGTGGCGTATAACCTGTTGAAACTCAATCCGAACGGCCCGGCGGCCGAACATTTCGTGCTCAATCCGCTGGGCCAGCCGGGCGTGGTGGGAGTGTCGCAGCAGGTCGGCGAAGCGAGCGTGCTGCCGTTTGTCTGCAGCGGCACGGTGCAGTATCCGCGCATCGGCAGCGCCCAGGTGCACGTGCACCGGCCGTTTCCCGCCGCGCTGTGGACGGCCTTCAATGCGCGCTTCAACCAGCATGCGGGCAGCGGCTGCCATGCCGTCACGGCGCCGCCCGACACGAATATCCGCGCCTATCCAAATACGGCCGCGAGCTGGTGGATGACGAATGCGCCCGATGCGCCGAGCGCCCTGAGCACGGGCAATCCGCTGCTGTCCGTGGCCGATCCGGAATCGAACGCGACGCCGCCCGCCGTCGGCAGTTACGGGCCGCTGTGGTCGTTTTCCAGGGCGGCCAGGTACAGCAACCCGAAGCCGGCCGGCGGCTATCTGCCGTTTGCCACCAGCGACTGGCCCAAGCTGTATCCGGCCAGCCCGGCCGCGCCGGCCGCCAAGTCCGGCTATCCTGCCACGCCGCCCTACCAGACGCTGGGCTTCCAGACGGCGCCGACCGGCAACACGGGCGTGGCGCAGCGGCGCCTGCTGCACATCCCCCTGCTGGCCTGTCCCGTGCCGGCCGGCGGCGACGTGCTGGCGCAGGTGCGCGGCATCGGCCGCTTCTTCATGACGGCGCCGGCCAGCAATGGCGTATTGAGCGCCGAATTTGCCGGCCTGGTGGAAGAGGGCACGCTGGCCGGTCCCGCGGAGCTGCTGCGATGAAGCCGCCCTGCCGCGCCGCGCGCCGCCAGGGCGGCGTCGCCGCCATCGAACTGGCGCTGATCCTGCTGTTTTTCATGGCGCTGCTGCCCTTCGTGCTGCTGTTCGGCCGCGCGCTGCTGGTGTACACGGCCCTGCAAAAAAGCGCGCACGATGCGGCGCGCTACATGGCGACCATGCCGCTGCCGCAGATGGGCAAGTTCGACACGGCGAGCCAGGGCGCCGCGCTGGCGCGCGAGATGGTGGCCGAGGCGATGGCGGAAAGCTGGCCGGGCATCAATCCCGCATGGGTCAATGTGGATTGCGTGTACGCCGACGATTCCTATGCCTGCGGCAGCTACGCGACGGCGCCGCTGCAGGTGCGCATCAAGGTCACCGCCGACATGCCGGTGGATTTCCTGCCCGCGCTGACCCGCAAGTGGTTGCCGCAACTGGCGCCGATTCCCTTGCGCGCCAACGCGACCTTGCGCTATGTGCATTGACCCGCACCTTCGCCGGCAGCGTCAGCGCGGCGTCTTCGCCGTCGAATTCGCCATGCTGGCGCTGCTGTTCTTCCTGTTCCTGTTCGCCATGCTGGAAATGGCGCGCGCCGTGTACGTGTGGAACATGGTGCATGAGATTACCCGGCGCGCGGCGCGCGCCGCCGCCGTCACTGATTTCAGCAATGCCGGCGCCTTGCAGGCCGTGCGCACGCAAGCCGTGCTGCGCGCCACGCCGGGCACGCTGCCGCTGGGTGGCGGCATCGGCGACGCGCATGTGCGCATCGATTATTTGTCGGAAAGCGCGGGCGGCGCCGCGCTGGCGGCCGTGCCGGTGACGGTGCTGCCGGGGTGCCCGCAGCGCAACCGCATCAATTGCCTGGACGATCCGCATGGCGCCAGCTGCATCCGCTTCGTGCGCGCGCGCCTGTGTCAGCCCGGCGACGGCGCGCGCTGCGAGCGTGTGCCCTACCGGCCCGTGCTGCCGCTGCTGGGGATGATGTTTCCCTCCGGTGCAGGCGCCATACGTTTGCCCAGCGGGACCACCATGGCGGTGGCCGAGTCGCTGGGCTATCCGGACAATCCCGGCTTTTGTCCATGAGCGCCAAGCCGCCGGCGCAGCCGAATGTAGTGCATTGAATGAAGGAGGCGTGATGAAAGCCTTGATGATTACCCGTGACGCCAGCTTGCACGATGAAATCGCGGCGCAAGGCGCGGCCCGCATGCCCGTGCTGCGGCTGCTGGAGCGGCGCAGCGGTCTGCGCGACGCCGTCGAGCGCATGCTGCCCGAAGCGCCCGAACTGGTGATCGTCGACGCCAGCGGCATCGATGCCGACGAAGCCGACCTGCTCGAGCGCCTGGCGCGCCAGTATCCGCTGGCCGTGCTGATGCTGCTCACGCGCGGCCAGCAGCAGGATGTGCTGATCCGCGCCATGCGCGCCGGCATGCGCGAAGTGCTGCAGCTGCCGCTGGTGCACAAGGCCTTCCACGAGGCGATGGACCGGGTCGATATCCAGGCCGGCGTGACGCAGATGCGCGACGGTAAAGTGCTCGCCTTCATCTCGTGCAAGGGCGGCAGCGGCGCGACGTTTTTGTCGACGAACTTTTCGTATGCGCTGGCCAGCCTGGCCGGCTGCAAGGTGCTGCTGATCGACCTGCACGGCCAGTTCGGCGACGCCACTTTATACGTGTCGGACCAGAAGCCGGCCATGACCCTGTCCGACATCTGCGCGCAGATCGCGCGCATGGATGGCGCCTTTCTCGCTTCGTGCCTGGTGCACGTGACGCCGAACTTCGGCGTGCTGGCGGCGGCCGACGATCCGGCGCACAAGGTCGACATGCAGCCCGAGCACATGGACCGCATCCTGGCCGTGGCGCGCCAGCACTATGACTACATCGTGCTCGACGTGGGACGCCAGATCGATGCGCTGTCGCTGCGCGCGCTCGACAACGCCGACGCCATCTATCCGGTGCTGCAGCTGGCCTTGCCCGACATCCGCGACGGGCGCCGCCTGCTCGACATTTTCCGTTCGCTCGGCTATCCGGGCGAGCGCCTGCGCCTGATCGTCAACCGCTATGAAAAGGGCGGGCGATTGCGTCTGGCGGACCTGGAGCAGGCGCTGGGCGCCGAAGTGGTGCACACGGTGCCCAACGATTACATCGCCGCCACCGACTCCGTCAACCAGGGCATTCCGCTGCTGCAGCTGTCGCGCACCAGCGCCGTGGCGCGCAGTCTGGCCGAGCTGGTGGAACTGGTGACGGCGCGCCGCGTGACGGAAAGCCGCGGCCTGTTCGACCGCCTGTTCAGCCGCAGCGAGTCCTAGGACTGCAATCGATGTCAAGGCTCCCGCCGGGAGCCATCATGGGAGCCAAGATGACTTTACGCGAACGCCTGGCGGCGAATGAAACGGTGCGCCCCGCCACCAATGCACAAGGCGCGCTGGCGCTGCACGCCTACCAGGAACTCAAAAAGACCATGCACCAGACGATACTTGACCGTATCGACCTGGAACGCTTGAAACGCCTGACGGCCGAGCAGTTCAAGCACGAGCTGGCGCTGCTGGTGCAGCGCGTGATCGAGGAAGAGCGCATCGTCCTGAACCAGCACGAGCGGCATAGCCTGGTGCTCGACATCCAGCACGAGATGCTGGGCTTTGGCCCGCTGGAACCCTTGCTGGCCGATGCCAGCGTGTCCGATATCCTCGTCAATACCTGCGACAAGGTGTACGTGGAGCGGGGCGGGCGGCTGCAGCTGACGGACGTGACCTTCCATGACAATGCGCACCTGATGAAGATCATCGAAAAGATCGTCTCGCGCGTGGGCCGGCGCGTCGACGAATCGAGCCCGATGGTCGACGCGCGCCTGCCCGATGGCTCGCGCGTGAATGCCATCATTCCGCCGCTGGCCGTCGATGGCCCGATCCTGTCGATCCGGCGCTTCGCCGTGCAGCCTTTGACGATCGCCAACCTGCTCGACTACAAAAGCCTGACGCCGCCCATGGTGCAGGTGCTGCAAGCGCTGGGGCAGGCCAAGGTCAACATCCTGATCTCGGGCGGCACGGGCAGCGGCAAGACGACCCTGCTCAACGTGCTGTCCGGCTTCATCCCCGGCAGCGAGCGCATCGTCACCATCGAGGATGCGGCCGAACTGGCGCTGCGCCAGCCGCACGTGGTGCGCCTGGAAACGCGTCCGCCGAATATCGAGGGCAAGGGTGAAGTAAGCCAGCGCGCGCTGGTGCGCAATGCGCTGCGCATGCGGCCCGATCGCATCATCCTGGGCGAGGTGCGCGGCGCCGAGGCGCTCGACATGCTGCAGGCGATGAACACGGGCCATGAAGGATCGCTGGCGACGATCCACTCGAACACGGCGCGCGACGCGCTGGCGCGGCTGGAAAACATGGTCGGCATGGCCAGCGTGAACCTGACGCCGCGCGCCACGCGCCAGCAGATCTGTTCGGCCGTGACGGTGGTGATGCAGGTGTCGCGCCTGACGGACGGCGCGCGCAAGCTGGTCAGCCTGCAGGAGGTGACGGGCATGGAAGGCGACATTATCGCCATGCATGAAATCTTCCGCTTCGAGCAGACGGGCGTCGATGCCGACGGCAAGGTACTCGGTCACTTTTGCGCCACGGGCGTGCGGCCCCGTTTCACGGAACGCCTGCGCATGTTCGGCGCGCCCGTGCCCGATAGTGTTTTTGATCCGGACCGTATCTACGAATAGGAGGCAGCATGGACCTGGTCTTCTACGGCTTTGCCGTGCTGCTGTTCGCCGCCTGCATCCTGATGGTGGAGGGGGTCTGGCTGTGGTGGTCGGGCACGCACGGCAGCGCGGCGCGGCGCATCAACCGGCGCTTGCGGCTGATGGCGGCGCGCGGCGAGGCGGGCGGCGAGCGGGTCTCCATCCTCAAGCAGCGCCGCTATGCGCGTTCGCCCGGTCTCGAGCGCTGGCTGCGGCGCCTGCCGCAGGCGGCAAAGCTCGACCACCTGCTGCTGCAATCGGGCTTGTCCTGGTCGGTGGCGCAGTTCCTGGGCGGCGCGGGCGCCTTGCTGCTGCTGGCGCTGCTGTGGCTGGCCATCTGGCCCATGCCGCTGCCGGGCGCCTTGCTGCTGCTGGGCGTGGCCGGCGGCGGGCCGTGCATGGTCGTGCTGCGCGCGCGTGCGGCGCGGCTGAAAAAGATCGAGGCGCAATTGCCGGAAGCGGCCGATTTCCTGGCCCGCGCGCTGCGCGCCGGGCACTCGTTTTCGAATGTGCTGCAGATGGTGGGCGATGAACTCAATGAGCCGATCAGCGGCGAATTCAAGATGGCGCACGAAGAAATCAATTACGGCGTGCCGATGAACGAAGCGCTGCAAAACCTGGCCGCGCGCATTCCGCTGACGGACTTGCGCTACCTCGTCATCGCCGTGCTGGTGCAGCGCGAATCGGGCGGCAATCTGGCCGAGGTGCTGGTCAGCATCGCGCGCATCATCCGCGCCCGGCTAAAACTGCTGGGGCAGGTGCGCGTGCTGTCGGCCGAGGGGCGCATGTCGGCTTGGGTGCTGGGCTTGATGCCGGTGGTGATGATCGGTGTCATGGCGCTGGTCAACCCGCAATATATCCGCCTGCTGTGGACCGATCCCAGCGGCATCAAACTGCTGTGGTACGCGGCCGGCATGGTGGCATTGGGTGTCGTGTGGATGCGCAACGTCATCCGTATCAGGATATAAAACAGGAGGTCGCATGAGCGGTGCACAACTGCTGTTCCTCGTGATCGTCTTTGCCGTGGTGGTGGCGCTGGCCCTGCTGGCATGGGTGATCTTCTTTCCCGGCACCTTGCGCCAGCGCCTGTTCGGTTCCATGGCGCCGGCCGCCAGCGAGGCGGTGGCCGACTCTGGCTGGGTGGAGAGGGTGGCGCGCGTGGCGCAGCCGTTCAGCAAGCTGTCGCTGCCGGAAGAGGGCTGGGAGCGCTCGCCGCTGCGCACGCGCTTCATGAACGCGGGCTGGCGGCAGGCCAGCGCGCCGGCCCTGTATTTTGCCGCGAAAACCGTGCTGGCCCTGCTGTTTCCCACCGTGCTGGGCCTGTACGCGGCCAGCGCCATGGCGGCGCAGCTGCGCAGCGTGCTATTGCTGCTGCTGTGCGTTAGCGCCACCGTCGGTTACTACCTGCCGAACCTGGTGCTGGCCAGCACGGCCAAGCGGCGCCAGCGCGACATCTTTGAAAACATCCCCGATGCGCTCGATTTATTGACCGTGTGCGTGGAAGCGGGCCTGAGCCTGGAGCGCGCGCTCGTCAAAGTGTCGGGCGAAATCCACATCAAGAGCGTGGTGCTGGCGCAGGAATTGCAACTGGTGCTGATGGAAATGCGTGCCGGCTTTTCCAAGGAAAAGGCGCTGCGCAACCTGGCCTTGCGCAGCGGCGTGGAAGATGTCGACACCCTGGTTGCCATGCTGATTCAATCGGAACGCTTCGGCACCAGCATGGGCGATTCGCTGCGCGTGCATTCGGAAAACCTGCGCGGCAAGCGCAGCCTGCTGGCCGAGGAGGCGGCGGCGAAGATCGCCCTGAAACTGCTGTTCCCGCTGATCTTTTGCGTCTTTCCCACCCTCATGCTGGTGCTCATGGGGCCGGCCGTGATCGAAGTGTATCGCGTGCTCGTGCCGGCCATGGCCAGCCGCTGAAAGGAGCTACCATGCGCTTGACGATTTCCCGCCTGGCCGCCGCCTGCGCCTGTCTGGGCCTGGCCGCCTGTACCACGCAGCTGGCCCGCGCGCCGCTGCCGCAGTGGCCCGACGCCGATGCCGCCTATGCGGCGGGGCGCCAGTACTTTGACGCGGGCGACCTGCCTGCCGCGCAAGCGGCGTATGAGCAAGCCCTGCGCGCCGCGCCGCGCCACGTGAATGCGCGCAACGGCCTGGCCGTGCTGCATGCGCAGCGCGGTGAACACGATGCGGCGATCGCCCATTGGCTGGCCCTGACGCGGGAGGCCAGTCCGCCGCAGCCGCAGCAGGCCTATCTGTTCAGCAATCTCGGTCACGCCTATTCCCTGAGCGGACGCGATGCGCAAGCGTTGATGGCGCTGGAACAGGCGTGCCTGCTCGATCCGCTCAATGCGCTGGCCTGGCAGCATCTGGCGCAAGTGCTGGAACGGCTGGGACAGCATGCGCGCGCGGCCGTCATGCGGCGCCAGGCGCAGAGTCTGCAGGAACACGATCTGCGGCGCGACCTGGCCGTCTTGCGCAAGGAGGCGCCGGTGGCCGCGCCGCTGCCGGATGCACCCGCCATGGCGCGCATCGACATCACGCAAACCGACGGTATGGCGCGCCTGCAGCGCGTGCCGGCCACCGCGCGCGGCGTGCCCGCTGCCGCTGCCATGGTGGAGCGGTCCTTGCCGGCTGCCGCCGTGCCCCGTCCGCGCCTGGAAATAGTGAACGGCAATGGCGTGCCCGGCCTGGCCGCCGCGCTGGCGCGCAGCCTGGCCGGCGCTCCCGTGCAGGTGGTGCGTCTGGCCAATGAAACCAGCTTCCAGGTGGCGCGCACGCGCGTCGAGTACCGGCCCGCGCAGGAGCAGGCGGCGCGCCAGTTGGCCCGCCAGCTGGGGCTGCAGGTGCAAACCCAGGTGCAGACCCAGGCCGCCGACTGCCCTGCCAGCGAGCTGCGCCTGGTATTGGGGCGCGACCTGAGCGATCCAGCCATGCTGCACCGCTATTATCTGCAGCAGCTGCAACTGGCGCGCCAGGCGCTGGCGCGGCTCGGTTAACAGGTTTTTTGTCGGCATAAAAAACGCGGCGCCTTTGCGGGCGCCGCGTGTTTTTCATGCGGCTGCCTATTTCGGCTGGCGGCGCCGCGTAAAAGCCAGGGCGGCCAGTCCCGCGCCCAGCAGGAACAGGGTGCCCGGCTCCGGTACTTGCAAGGGATCGATGACGACGATGTCGGTGCGCGTGGACTTGGAAAAGTTCAAGGTGTAGCTGCCGGCGGGCAGGGCGAAATTCGAGGTCAGGGAAAACATCGCAAAGCCATTCGTGAAGGCGCGCCCGGTGGCCGGGTCGTTGGTGCCGGCCGTCATGTTCAGGCTGAACGGGTCGAGGCTGCCGACCGTATGGTTGCCGTTGATGTCGCTGCCATTGTTGGCGTCGCCATCGGGTGCGAACTGGAAGAGTACGCCATCGGCATTCGCGTTCGACAGGCAGCCGACGGGGCTGGCGCTGTTGCAGGAGATATTGAAGATATCCATGATCGATACGTTGGACTTGTCGCCCATGGTCGTCACGCTGGTGCGCAGGTCGCGCCGTCCCATGAAACTGAAGGTGATGAAGCCGGCGCTCGACAAGGTCAGGTTGACGGAACCGGTGAGCGTGTCGCCGGCCGTGGAGGACGCCGCCCCCACCGTGTTGCGCTGGGCTTCCGACACGGCGCGCACGGTGGAGCCGGCGGCCGTGAGCATGTTGCCGAAGGCATGGGCATCGCCGCGGGCGAATTCCAGGGTGGAACTGGGGCTGGGTGCGTAGTGATTTTGCGGCAAGCCGCCGCAGCCGCCCCCCGAACACACTTGCAGCACGTCGGCGTTGGCGGCCGGGCCCGTATTGACGGCGCGCGGATTGACGGCCACGCCGCCCTGAAAGAAGGCGCTGTCGCTGGCATTGCGGTTGGCGCCGGCCAGCGACAAGGTGCCGGCGCTGGTGGCGATGCGGAAATTGTTCAACTCATTGACGGCCAGGCCGTATGCGCCAGCCTGCGCCTGACCGCTGGCCAGCAGGCTTGCCGCCGCCAGTGCGCCCAGCCAGCCCAGCGTCTTGCTTCGTGTGTGATTGACGTTCATCGCAGCCTCTTGTCGTGGTCAGTCTCGGAAAATCCGGGGGATAAAGAATCCAGAATGACTTGCCTGGATTCATCTCGTAGACAGGGATAAGCAGCTTGCGTGCCACACAAAAAAATCATATGGAATCAAACACTTGCGTAAAGCGGACTGAGCTGGAAGAAGCAAAGTGTAAGAAAGGCCGACGCCGCCTCAGGTGCCCCGGTGATAACCGAGGTGGCCGTCCGCATTGCGCGCGCAGCCGCAACCGATGCGCGCCACTTCCTCGCCTTCCGCCAGTTTCCAGTTGGTAATCGTCGTGGCCGCAATACCGCTGCGGCGCTTGCGCCAGATCAAAGGTGCGGCACATCGCCTCTTGCCGATCATTGCCCGGTAAAATAGGCCATGGCAAACAAAACCCCCACCTTCCCCGGCGCACGCACGGGCCGCGGCCAGGTTCTGGCCGTGCTGCTGTCGAACCGCGACCAGTCCGGCGCCGAACCGCTGCAAGGCCGCGTCTCGCTGGCCGCCATCGTCAAGGCGCTGAAACGCAAATACCACTGGCCGATTGAAACGCACAGCTTTCCCGCCAACATGCAGGACGGCCGCGCCAGCTGGGCGACCGTCTACAGCTTGCCGGAAAAGGTCATCGAGACTGCGCTGAACAGCGGCGGCCGCGAGTGGCTGGAAAGCCGGGGAGCGGTTGGGCGGCGGTGAATGCGCCGCAGTACGCTATTCGAGCCGGAAGCCGACCTTGAGCGTGACCTGGAAGTGCGCCACCTTGCCGTCGACGATATGCCCGCGCGATTCCGTCACTTCATACCAGTCCATATGCTTGACCGTCAGCGCCGCCTTGGCAATGGCATCGCGTATCGCCTGATCGCTGCTCTCGGTCGACGTGCCGACCAGTTCGATCAGCTTGTAAGTGTGTGCGGACATGATATTTCCCCAGGTAGGCAAGCCAGACATCGGGAGCCTGCTTTGCGCAGGCACGTGCTCATCTTGCGCTTAAATGTGCTGGACGTCATTGTGCGATGCAGCAATATGTCAGGCAAACCGAGCGGGACGAGCTATCTTTCGTTAAATATCGACATAGCGAGGCAACAAGTCCTGATCGACCAGGCGAATTTCAATGGCATTGGCAATCTTGACGTGCTCGGGATTCTCATCAGAAAAAGGCTCGTCGGTGACGCTGACGATGATGGTGCCGATCTGCTTGTCTTTACCTTGCTCGTCCATCGCCATCACTGGCACTAAAGCGCGTGCCTCGGGCACCTGTTGGAGCGTGAGTATGCGCGGCAAGTACAACATCCAGCCAACACCTGGACGATCCTTGAAGACTTGTTTTTCAAAATAATCATTACGTGCAACCGTGATCAACACCGGCCGTAGGGAACCCGCGATAATGGACAGCAGCTCTTTCAATCCATCAAGACCGAGGCGCTTAAGGTCATCGCACTCTCCGTCAATCTCAAAACTCCAAGAGGGCCAGTCACTGTCGCTGAACCCAAGCGCAATACTCGCGCCATCACCGTCTCCGAGCTCGCCATTTCAGGCACTGAGATATCGGAATTTTTCACCCTTGAACTTGGTTTCGAGTACGGCTTCGGCGGCAGTCGTGAGTTCTCCCGAGGTATCGAAAACCGGAGACAGAAACGACTCTGCCTCCGTATCCTGCGACAGAAACCAGTTCTTTCCAAACGCCTCAGTTTTTTGCAGGAAGCGGACAATCGTCGCGATTTTTTGGACGGCAGGTCGGAACGCAATGGATGTGTTCGCTGTATCGCGTTTGAACAAAGAGTTTATTATCATAATATTATGGAATTTAATAAGTGGTAATTCCAAAACGAGCTAATCTGGGCCGCATGTATTTGTAAGCGAGTGGCGTTTGGAAGTACCATGACAGCGAGGCTGGCGGGTTATCCTTGACAATGTTGGACTGAGCGGTGGCCTGTTTCAACACCATGTTCTGGAAGATATCTTTTTGGAAGCCGTATTTGAATCCGCCGCTTAGCGCTGCGCGGCCATCCGGTAGCACCTCCGGCGGCGGTCTGGTTTTCCTACACGCCGGACCGCAAGGGCATCCATCCGCAGACCCATCTGGCCAACTTCAGCGGCGTGCCGCTGCCATCTACTCGCTGATCGGCACGGCCAAGCTCAACGGTGTTGAACCCGAGGCTTGGCTGCGCCATGTCCTGGCCAGCATCGCCGATCATCCGGTCAACCGGGTCGACGACTTTCTGCCCTGGAACTGCGCCGCGCAGCTCCCTTCGGCTTAAAAAACACGCCGCATCCCAGTGGTGTGATGCCATCATCTAAGTAACCCCCAATAAATTATTGTGATCTCTGACTTCCATAACCGGCGCTCTGCGTCGCAGCGGGCGCCTTGCATAGCATCCGGTTCTGTTCGTCATAAATTCACAATAATTTCTTGAGGATTACTTAGCAATTCGACGCTAGGCTCAAGACGGCACTGGCTTTACGCTTACGTATGGCCGGTATCGTCGCATTCGTTCTTTTTAAGTGTGGAATATAGCTTTTGAAGTCAACTACGATATGACCAAGTACCCGCCAGTGCCGATCATGGATTTCGATACCAAAACGATGGTCCACCGTTGGGCGCCCGGTTGGATTAAGAAGAACTGGGACGCCGACCCTATGCATCCGCTATGGTTGCCGGGCAAAGGTTATGTACGCCGCCCGGATGTTGTGATCGTAAAAGACCCTACAAAGCCGCCAACACAGGACAATATCAAACAGGTAGTCGAGATTAAATTCGATGGTGATCCATGGGGCGAATCGCAGGCAGAGGACTATGAAACAATAGCTGGCAGGGGAAAACTAGCCTTGCTGACGCCTACAATGTGTAGCTGCGACGATCCAGACCGCAAGAAGCGTACAGAGGATTTGAAGACCGAAGAACTGAAGGACGAGTTGAGGGGAATGCTTGACATTGTCGCCAATAAAGGCGGGCGTGGTGGAAGGCGTCCTAAGCTACCTAAGAAACTCCCGAATCTAAAGGACTAAGAGCATGGATGAACTTTCAAAAATCGACAGGATTAAACTCCTGAAAGAGAATCAGTCCAAGATGGCAATTCCCGGTTGTAGTGGTCAACCCATCCCGGACACTATGTTAAGTTTTTCTTCGACGACGGCCGGTGCCAGTCCCTGGTTGAACTGATGCGGCCGTATCCAGTTATACCGGTGCATCAGGTAATGGCTGATGTCCCGTTGTGCTTCTTGTGCCGTCATGTAACCTGTTGACGGCAGCCATTCCGTTTTGAAGCTACGGAACAGTCGTTCCATAGGTGAGTTATCCCAACAATTTCCCCGGCGGCTCATACTCTGCTTTATCCGGTAGCGCCACAATCGCTGACGGAATTTTCGGCTGGCGTACTGACTGCCCTGATCCGAATGGAACAGCAGTCCCTGCGGTCGACCACGCTGCTCGTAGGCCATTTCCAGCGCTTGCACAACAAGGTCGGCGTCGGGCCGTAGTGAGAATGCCCAGCCCACGGCTCGGCGAGCGAACAGATCCAACACCACAGCCAAGTAATACCATCGCCCCTGCGCCCAAACATAGGTGATATCGCCGCACCAGACCTGATTTGGCGCCTCCACCGTGAACTCTCGGTTGAGATGATTCGGAATGTCGACACGCTCCACCGTGGCCTGCTTGTAGGCGTGCTTGCCAGGTTGCTTGCAGACCAGCCCCAACTCCTCCATCAGGCGACTAACTTTGAAGCGGCCAATGGCCGTGCCTTCCTCGCGCATCATGTCCATGATGCTACGGCTCCCCGCTGAACTTCGGCTCTCAACGAACAGCTCGTGCACGCGGCTACGTAATGCCATGCGCTCAACATCAATGTGTCGCACGCGCTCCCGATGTGCATACAGGCATGACCGCGCAACATCGAACACCGCGCAAATCAACTCGATTGATTCGTCACCACAAATCTGATCGATTACCTGGTACGTTCTATCCCTTCCGACATCAAGAGCGCGGTAGCCTTTTTTAAAATGGATTTCTCCCGCTCAAGACGTTCAATGCGCGCCTCTAGTTCCTGTATTCGCTGCTGATCCGGCGTGATCGCCTTGCCCTGTGGCGTGACGCCTTGTCGCTCCAATTGAAGCTGCTGAACCCAGCGGCGCATTAGCGATTCTCCGACGCCAATCGACCGGCTGGCCTCCACGTGGCTGTATCCCTGATCCAATACCAAGCATGCTGCCTGCTGCTTGAACTCAGGGGAAAATGTACGTCTTTGCTTGCTCATCAAACACCTCTCCATGGCGAGCATTCTCGCCTAAATTGGTGTCCGGGTACATTAAACCACTACACGGTGGTCAATTCATGGAGCGTGCGGAGAAAGGCTACGTGGGGGCGATTCCTGCGCTGGCAGGTACGCTGTTTTTTAAGGATGCCCATACGCCTGCTGTGCGGGATGCAATTTGTGCATGCTTCAAGGAGTACGAAGCTATAGCAAAAGAACACCTGACATGGCTGTGGCGAGAAGAACCCAAAGATGGCAAGGATTGCCTGCCATACCGTGACGCCAAGCCAATGCCTGAATTAATGAAACAGCTAGGAGAAGACAGCCTCGTATCCTTCGGGTACACAAGTGGAAAACAGAAAGTAGACGCAGGAGAATGGGAGTTCCAAGCCGCTGGTATTCGTGGTTGGAAGTCAAAGATGGGGACGTGGGGCTTATCGGTAGTACGCTTTTCCATGCCCCATTTGTTCGCGGAAGAACACCCACTGGCGTTTCAGGCGATGTTCGTTAAGTTTGCCGACCTTTTGAAAGCCGTGCATGGGTATGGTGGTAATAGGCTGGTACTGTCGCTGGTGCGTGCCTACGACAACGAACCTACTGAAGCGATCACCTCAGAAGAATACTATGACTACGACATTGGCAGTCCTATCAAGGCAATGAAGGGTGCCGGGACTGGAATCAAAACAGTGTCATGGCTGACCGCGATCAACAGCGAATTATTGGAGAAGGTCGGCGGTATGTCGGCGGTGCGGTCGGAGCTTCCGATGGACTGGTTTGCCCTATATCCGTATAGCGATGGCATAGTCATTCAGGCTGGGCCATACGCGGCACCTGCGTCAGTAGATGATGATCCACAGCCAGCATGCTACGTGCTGCCGAACATGCTGTTGAAGGACGTGCGGTGCAAGGAATTGTATGACCTACACGGAGCATCAGCGTTTGGTGAACCGCGTATCCGTGGCGCTGCTGCCGACAAGTGGTTTGAGCGTTTCGATGTGCCGCCAGAGGAACTACTCCGTTTCAAAGCCAAGCTGTTGGACGAACCTAAGTTGACCAAGGAAACCACGTTACCGGGACGGTTGTAAAGCTGAGGAAGTTTTGATTATGTAACTTCACGGCGCTTAACTGATTCCCCTTGGTGCTTGGGGATTCAGTGTCTGTCGATTCGGTTGGCTACTGGTGCTGATGAGCACGACGGCGCAGACCACACACATGACGCCTAAAGGACGCGATTGCAGCCTTTTAGCGACCCTCTGGTGGGCCGCATCGATGTCAATTGTTGTGGGTGATTGTGCTCACTGTGCCACGAGTGTGCCAGGGAAGTGGCAAAAAGAAAAACGGGTTATGGTGAATTCACCATAACCCGTTTATTTTATTGCTTAATTCTTGGTGCCGACTGCCGGTTTCGAACTGGCCACCTGATGATTACAAATCATCGCAAGTCGGTATTCAGGACTGTTGAAGGGTGTTGAGATTTTCAAGTATATCCTTATAAATCAAAAACTTACATGATTTTGATTTTTATTTCATGCAGATGGGTGTTGATCGTTATGCTACCATTTGGGTTACATGGCGGTTACATGGCGGTTACATGGCGCTTACACAGCACGTCTTCTTGAGGTAATAGTGAAAAAAATAAAGTTCGCGGCGGGTAGGGTAGAAGAGTTCGCCTGTGAGGGGGGAAAAAGTCAGTCATTCCTCTGGGACACCGCTTCACCAGGCCTCGGTTTGCGGGTGACGTCGAAGGGCGCGAAGTCCTATATTTTTCAGGGTAAGCTGGACGGCGCCACCATACGGCTGACGATCGGCGATCCTCGTACATGGGACATTGCCAAGGCCCAGGCCGAAGCACGGCGCCTCAAGGTCCTGCTCGATAACGGGCAGGATCCAAGAAGGGTACGGGAAGATGCACTCGCTGCAGAGCGCGACGCGCGCGCGTTGCAGGAAGCTGCCGTTGTGGCGGAACAGGAAAAGCAGCTGCGGGAGTCCGTGACCCTGGGCCGTGTCTGGCCTGAATACATTGCCGATCGCATTGCCACGCGAGAAGCCGGCTGGTCAGAACATCATATTGCCGCGCATCGAAAGATCATTCAGGATGGTGGCCAGCCTCGGAAACGCAGTCCGGCCCTGACGAAAGCCGGTCCGCTCTGGTCCTTGTCCTCGCTGCGACTCATCGACCTGACAAACGAGCGCGTGGAAGCCTGGGCACGAGAGGAAGCAAAGACCCGTCCATCCAGCGCACGGCTGGCATGGCGACTGCTCAAGGCTTTCATGAACTGGTGCGCTTCGCACAAGACGTATTTAAGCATGGTCACTAGCAATCCGACAAAGAGCGCGCGGGTGCGCGAGAGCCTGGGTAAAGAGAAGCGGCGCCATGACGTTCTCCAACGCGAGATGCTGCAGTCATGGTTCAGCGCAGTGCGCAAGATTGGAAACCCGGTCATTGCCGCCTACCTGCAGGTTCTTCTGCTCACCGGCGCCAGGCGCGAGGAGCTCGCGGCACTGAAGTGGGCAGACGTGAATTTCCAGTGGGGCAGTATCAAACTGTCCGACAAGGTCGAGGATTTTCGGATGGTCCCGCTGACTCCCTTTGTTTCTCAGCTCCTGGCCAACCTGCCGCGCCGGAATGCCTTTGTCTTCTCCAGTCCCGCTTCCGCATCGGGACACATCGCCGAGCCACGAATTGCGCATAACGAAGCCGTAGCGGTGGCGAATTTGCCGCAACTTACGCTGCATGGCCTGCGACGCTCATTTGCCACATTAAGCGAGTGGATCGAAATGCCGAATGGTATCGCCGCGCAGATTCAAGGACACGCGCCACAAGGGGTGCGCGAGCAAAATTACATTCGCCGGCCGCTGGACTTGCTTCGTGTCTGGCACGCGAAGATTGAAGTTTGGATACTTGAGCAGGCGGGTGTGGAGCTTATATCTTTGCCAGCGATACTGCGCGTTACGGGAGCTTAAGTAACTTCGTAGGTAATCGTAAATTATTAAAGTATTGTCGTCATTAAGCATTATTAGTCGTTAGTGGCTTGAGATGTTGCCTGAATGCAATAGATTCTATCTTATATGTACATATTGCTGAAATGACCATTATGAGGAAGCCTATCGCCCAACCAGTTGCCCACGCCTCGCCATTGCTGTTAATGCTTCCTTTAACCTACCTTAGTCGACCGATTAGCGAGTAGTAGACCGTATGCTCTCCCTATTTTAGGTATGACCTCTCCGCGTCAATTTATGGGCGCACCCGTAGCTCTGCAAAAGCCATAGTCGAAATTAAATTTATGGAAAATATACACCAATATGCTGTATAAAAACACAGCATATTGGTGTATATTTATGCTATTAAGAGAAATTTCTTTATGAAAATGAACACTAAAAGTACAATTTTCTGCATTTATGACATAGAAAAGCATACAAAAATACGAGAAACGCTCAACATGGTGGTTTTTGGCCTGTAACGAGCCCCAAATCAGCGGCTTGCGCACGCAGGAATGGCCAAGCTTGCCGGAGTTTCTAAGCGTACGCTCTCAGAATGAATGCGTGTTGGCTGCGCAGCGCCAGTCGCTATTGAAGCGATTCTTTCAATGCTCCCGATGCTTTCGCGCGAGGTCGTGTGGAGAATTGGTGACATGACGTATCAGATAATACGAACTCAAATCAAAATCGAGGTGTGGCAAATGAGTAAAACAGTGCCTAAGGAAGAAAAAATGGACGAGATCCGATTCTACCGAGCAAGCGAGAAACCATATGGCGCTTTTAGCAATCTCTTTCGGCGCCCAGTAACTTTTGAGGGTGAAGATTTTGCCACTTCGGAGCATGCCTATCAGGCGGGAAAGGCACGTAAGCCGGCTGTCAAAGAGTGGCTGATGGCGGCACCATCGCCGGCATTACTGGCCATGGCTGCGCACGGTCTATACGTCTGGGATGTGAGCCCAAACTGGTCTAAGATAAAATTTGAGCGCATGAAAAATGTCTTAATGGCTAAATTTACCCAGCATCAGGACCTTTATGACTTGTTGCTCTCCACTGGAGATGCACGGCTCGTAGAAAGCGCGACCGTGGACAACGCGGTTAATCGGCTCTGGGGCGAGGTCAACGGCGTCGGAAAAAACATGCTTGGAAAGCTTCTGATGGAAGTACGAGAAGAACTGCACGCTAAGCAGGCAAAAGCAGAGAAACCGAAGAAGAAAACTACGCGAAAGAAATCAGAACGCGAGGCCCTCGCAGCATAGTCTCTGATAAGTACGATCCTCTATTGCTAAGTGGTGCTTTTCAATAGAGGTGTCCATTCGTAACTGGCGCTCTGCGCGCCAGAAGTGAACTTTGGTCATGCCCTGAACAGCACTGGCCATTTCGAGAATCACATCAAGGCCTTGCTGCTGCGCGAGCCCGCGTGCTCCGGCGTAGCTGCAATTAAGCGCAGCGAGCGCCTGTCCAAAACGCAGTGCTTTCGACAAATCGTGATTCGTGAGGTCACCGGTCGAGCCAGCGTCCCTGTCGGAGAACAGTGAATACAGCATTCCTGCAGTACACCAGTCGCCCGATCCAGAAGTATCGGCGACATGCTGCGCGCGATAAGCTGCCAGATAAACCCAATTATCACCCGACGATGGCGAACGGAACTTGAGCCCATCCTTGCCCGACGTCTGAATTTCAATGGCCACGCTACTTAAGTCAAAGGTTCGCAGATCCTCGATACGATCATCGGCGTATTTGATCATGTGCGCGGCTTTTAGCGCGCGCCCAAACGATGCATGATCGCTTCCGATCGTCGACGGCTCGAATACAACCATTGCACCTCGCGCACGGTAGTCCTCGGCGAGCCTCAATGATAGCGGCGTCACCCGGTCAAAATAATAAACATCGGAGCTCTCGATCGCAGATAGGACGGGCGCCCCAAGGTAATCATCCAGCGCGTAGGAAAAATGTCTCTTGCGGCCGCAGTGAGGGCAGGCAAAGGTGAAACGATGTGTTTTCTCTGCATCGCCAGGCAATTGAAAAACGACAGGCGTGCAAAAGTGACCCTCTTCAACCAGAAACTGCACATCTGCATTGAGCGCCTCGAACTCGTCACGGATGCGCTTTGCCGCCGAATCTGTGCCCACCTTTGCCACAGGCACACTATTCCACCCCATGTGGGCGAGAATTGCCAGGACGTTCCCCGCAGAGCCACCTAGCGCCGAGGAGACCGTGCTTTTATGTTCATTCAGCAGGACGTCCAGCGCTATGAGGCCCGATCCGACAACACGCCGGCGCGAGGAAATATGGGCAAAACTAACAGGTGATTTCATCGTAGGCGACTCCAGCAAGCCAAACATGCCAAAGTTTCGACGGAGCGGGAATTGTCACGCTCTCAGGGATCTTCGAATCCGTAGTATATCCTATCGTCTCGACATACAAGACTGGCAGGCTCAAATCGATCGCTGCGAGCAACATACCTAGGCTACCGAGTCGCCATCCCGCTGGGGAGAGCACCGTCACCGACTGACTTTTGTCAGGGAAAACCTTGAGCCGCGCATCATGCATGCGGCTAATCGATCTGAACACATCCATGGGATCGGCTTCGTGCGCGTAAATCACGTTCTGTGCAGTGGCGTCCCATTGCGATTCAAACGCATCGAAGTACTCCAACAGGAGCTCATCTCCACGTCTTGGCCTGGCCGATGGAAACGGGACGATTGGACATACCTCCGCCAGTGGCATCAGCGCACTGAACATCGAATTCATCGACGGCAGAGAGTCTTCCGTCAACTGGGGTACCCAGAGCGTCAGTGCATCGCGCATGATGTAAGTTTCCATATCCTCCTGGAAGCCATGCATCCAATCTGCGTGACTATTAGACTCGCTTTTGAGTTTCACCGCAGGCTGATCGCTAGAGGCCATCAGCAAGTGGATATTCGTCGTGCTTTCTTTGTGCAGTTCCATGGCTTGGCGCACGATGGGGAAGCATGTACCACGCGACATGCCGGTAGCGTCGATGACGATATCCTTGTATTGCTGGCTAAGCCAAGGCTGCGCCGCCTTGGTCGCATTACGGCCGGCGACAGTGGCGCCGTCCCCCGAAATTATCTCGACATCAATGAACTCCAGTTTGCCGTTTGGGAGCATTCTTTCTAACTCTGCCTTATGCAAACTCCCCAGATTTTCTAGGTCAGGAGATACCGCTGGACGGCACTCTGTAATAAATTTAAACGTGACATTTTTTGCCTTGGCTAACAAGTGGGCGAAGTATAAGCTGCTACCCTGAATTCCAACAGTTCCAATGAACAACACGCTGTCGGAGTTGGCCACGTGATCGCTCACGAACTGAACGGCATCCTCACCACGGTTGTTAATGCAATATTTAGACGAAAATCGGTTCATTCGACAATACTTTCAGCGAGATCGACCAAGTGACCTTCGCAAAAGCCACCTTTACTGAAGGTTAATTTGTGCTCGATGATGGGAAGACCACCGAGCTTGATTAGGCACCAGACCTTGCGCTTACACTGGTAGTTTTCGCGCAGCGATATAGCGTTATAAGCAAGCCCATAATGCAAAACCTGGCGCAGTACTGGGTATGTGCGCTCTAGATGCTCCATCTCGGACTGCGGCACACCGTAGGCGTTAGCACCATCGTCAAGCGGCGCGTTAGCCGCCAGCGTCTTGTTGACACATTTCTTGGCGATGAACGCGATCATTTTTTTGACCAAGTGGCTTCGAGGAAAATCCCATTCCTTCATGGTCTTTACGGCACGTTCTGTGAGCGCGTTGTGCTGCGTGCGGGCGTCCAGTTGAGCCGTGCGCCCCCGTATGACCTTTGTTTCGATCTGATTGATTAAGGCGCCAGCAAGGTTGATGAACTGCTCGATGTTGTCGTCGCTAGCATCGCTTAGGCGATCTAGCCCGTAATAGAATGGCCTTCCATAATCGTGCATAAGCTGGATATCAGCGCCGGTGACAAGAGACGGCTTCACGTTGAGCAGATCATCCTCCGCTTCTTCATTGTCGTTTTGATCGTCGAAGAAAAGCTGCGTTTGGGGTACTCGTTTACGTTCCCTGCTAATCAATATTCGCGTCAACATAAGACGCTGATCGGCGGTGACGGTCTTGGGAATAGAGCTTTCAATGATGCCCATTTGCTGCGGCGAGAATTTATTGTCGCTGATCAGTTTTTCAACGGACTGAGTGAGCTCGGCGAGCTGATTGTCCGTCAGTGGTGTTGGACGCGCATCAAGGAACGTCTCCAGAGTCGTGCCGGGCTTTCTCCTGAAAGACGACATTTGGGCAATGTATCGACGGGAAATGTCGTTCGCAATTTTTTTAAACGCGGTCCGGCCACCAGTCCGTTGAAGCAAGGCGATGATCTCATCACGTCCCTTGGTGGTTCCTGGCTTTTCTTCTTCTTGGGCCGCACTTAAGGCCGCTCGTAATTTTTCAGTACTGATCGCATCTACACGCGTCATTAACCACCGGGCGACACGCAATTCCCGGCCGCGCAACCAGTTGTTCACATCCGCGAACTGCTGCTGATGCAATTCATGCGCGTCGTCCAAGATTATTAAAGGCTTGAGCTTCACCGGCGGCTTGCCTGCGAAGAGCGGCGCCGATATCGTCTCAATGACATCAAACGCGTTGTACCTCAGATTGTTCGTCAAAGTGGCGAGCTTATCTTCCGAAGGCGGTACCAAGGCCGTGATGATGCGGAAAATCTGCTCTTCGACGCCACGCGCGAAGTCCAAGAATTTTTCGATGTTATCGGCGAAAATAATATTCGCCTCAGTTTGCATATTTTCTTTGACATCTATTTTTATAGAGCGAACAGGAACCTCTTCTTTTTCCAATTTCCGAAGCCAGCCGAGGACGCCCTTGGCCTGTAAAAAAGAACGGAGAAGCGACGATTTGATGGCATCAGAATAGGGAAGTTCCCATATGTCTCTTAAGTTCGACCCAACCGGGATTCGGTATGCCAAGATATTGGGCTGCAGCTCTTGAATAATCCGGGCGTCATTTAGCGTTGAGATAAGATCTCGTACCTCACTGTCCCCTGCCGAGCGCATCAATGTCATTAAGGTATCGAGTTCGATGAGTCGCGCAATGGTAGTCTTCCCACTGCCAGGCGTGCCAATGATCGTGACGAGTTTTTCAAAGATCGCGTCGCCGGCACGATCATCGAAGAAAATTTTGAGAGGCTCGTGGCTGACCAGTGAAATCAGGGCCGCCGGCTCATCGATGAACTCGGTCGCGCGCTTTTTAAATGGATTGTCCATGCTCTGAATGTCGCTTTATGCGGGGAAATAATGGGCTCATTTTTACACCTCTCTGGTTTTTGGGATCTGTAGCGGCCCAGAGTAATGCTATCGAATTGTTAGGCGTGTTATGGTCGAGAACAAGTGGCAGCCCACACTGCTTGTATCCGAACCAGATGCCCTCTCCGGTGTGCTTATCCTCGATTCCCCTGTCATAGCACTTCTTAATTAACGCGACGAGATCGGTGTCCTCGTCGTCCTCAGTGAGAACAACATGCTTTTCAAACACAGTAGAGAATGTAAGTTCGATCAATACTTTCTGCTGAACGGCGAACAAAGCAACTGCATCGAAAACAGTCTGCGTGGCCTTTTCGGTCGCGATATAGTGATGCGCGTGAATGATGCAATCTGGCGTAAATGGGTTAAAGTCATCAGGAAATTTTTGCTCGCAAAATCGAGGTATCTTCCCTGCCCATCCACCTTCGTCCTGCCGAATCAGCGTCGAGCCGGAGGCGGTGAAGTCATCAATCAGGCAAATACGCTCGAACTGCGCATTGACATCTTTCAACCCATTTTCATCAAGCCGTTTGCGTAGATCTTTGATTAACCCGCGCCACTTCTTCTCTGATATCTCAGGCGAAGCTACGATCTGCTCGTTAGAGACCGCGCCTTCGTTGAGTCGCCGGAAGGAATCAATCTTCGCACCATCGCTAAGCGCAACGTACAGCGTGCGCATATGCAATTGGTAAAGTCGAGCGGTGCATTCCTTGTTGTCCCACGTTTTATGCACCGGTATGTTCATCGCCTGGGCGACAGAGCGCCGCATCGATCGCCTTATCTCAGCCATCGACAATCCAACGAGATGAAGCATCTCGCGCGAGCTGATGTAGATGAGCTTGGTCCTGACGAATTTGAAAGCAGTTTCGCGTTCCTTTTTCGTGCTGAATTGGCTCAGCCAATAAATGAGATTGACGCAAAACCGCGCGCCTGGGCCGTAACCGTGATAGTGGTCATATTTGTAGTTAACCATCAGACGGAGCCAAGGAAGCTCTGCAGTGAGGCGCTCGTCGTCCCACGACATGAGATCGGCAAGAACCTTCATAGCCAATTGTAGTTTCACTTGCCCCCCCCAGCGTTCAAACGTAAATCTGATCTGATGGCTTCAAAAAAATCTGGCCTGAACTTAGAGATGCCATCTGCTATATCCAGCTGGGAAAGGTAGTACAGGGTTCCGGATGCGCTGCCTTTCCCACGTGGCAGCAGGTTCCAGCACACGTCGGGGAGTAAAGACACCTTATCGACACTCAAGCCGAAGGGGGCGCTCAGCAGCTCGAAATCGTTGCCTGTGAATTGTCCAGAATCGCCAATGCATAAAACCTCAAATGCGCTGCAGCCTACAAAATCGGAGACGGCATTGATGACTTTTTCCTTGCCGATCGATTCCGTAACCACGTCGATAGAGTGCGCCGATCCGAATACTCGCCACCCGGTCGAGTTGCTCGAATCGATCCAGTGATTTACCGCAGACAAGACGTCGTTACGTACTTGCACGCTTGGGCAGGAAAGGCCGAACTGCCCACCATGGGCCTTTGGAGTAACGTCATCAGGAATGGCCCCGGTCGCGCGCAGCCAACGCTCCAGAGCAACGAACCTGTGGTCGGGGTCGGGGGGCGAGAATTGCTCCTTAAGGGTTTTGATCTCTGAACCGCTGTAATAGCCGATTAAGATCTTTGACCAGTATTTGGGCGAAATTTTCTTGCGCAGGTCGGTCTGCAAGGAATCGCCGCGGCCTGTCGCGAACCCGATCGTCACGCCGGCCCCAAGTAGTCTCTCCAATGGCTCTACAAGTCGGGCATCTAAGCCATCGTACCGTAAATGCGTATCGCAATACGTTCCATCAAAGTCACATACCACCGCCTTAAATCTGGCTACCTCTAGCCGCGACAGGAAGCTGTCAAGTGAGATGGTCAATTGCTCAGGCACCGATTTACCAGCAACGAGCCAAGGTAGTTTTCTGTGAAAATATACCGGTAGAGTGCACTCGGCAGAATTGACCATGGTGGAAAAATCGATCGAGTGGATCCGTCGACCAAACTCTGGGACATCTGGCTGGCCAGGATCAATCTGGTAATGTTCCGCGATCGCTTCCGTCAGAAGCATCGCCTCGACTACGCCGACGATTTCCGCGAACGCGGGATCGGCCGGCAGCTCAATTTTGAGCACCTCGACATGCCCAGGTATGAGCTGCAGGGTCGATTCGGCCAACAACGAATCACAAGGCGAGACCAGGGCGACGACGAGAGGAGGATTATCGGCGGATTTAAGCTGAAGATGGCGACCGTGAGCAAACTGTCGATAATCTACTTGCTGGCAAAAGCCCAACGCGGACTCAGCCAGTTTGGATTCGATATCAATAGCGGCCATTTTTCCGCGCTCGCCGTATAGCACGATGACTTGGCCGGCAGAACTCAAATTGCGAAGCGTGAATTCTTGTCTGTAGAATTGACGGCGCCGCGCGAGCCAAGAAGCATCTAGACCAAGCAACGTGTTATTTAACGCCGTATCCTCGGTGGCATAAGCCCTGGCAATGACCACCATCATGGCGATCAGGCTATTCGTAGCCAGATAGCCGTCTTTGGCCCAAGGCATATCGAAAGCGAACGGTGTTGGGGCGCCGTTCTCGACGCACTTGGCGATGAGCGGGTTGGACTCTGTGAGCGTGACCGCGATTCCGGCCATTCCACTGACGGCGATGTGCGACGCGACGGCTAAGATATCCTTATTCTTGCCCTCGGCTGACAACAAGACAGCGAAGGTGTTACGCAAGCCGAAGGGAAGCGTTGAATACTCCAGAGGTGTGAGCGCGCGGGAGACTTCACCAAAGCAGCGCTCATGCAGCGTCGACATGAAAGCCGCCGCGGTTGAAGAGCCTCCAGAGCCGACCACGAGCAAGTTAGAGCCAGCCGAGGTCGCTACCGCGCGTTTTAGCTTGTCGATCTGTAAGGATGCCGCCCAAGTAATCGACTCAGGAAGGTGTTCAATTTCTTCACTAAAAGGACGTCCCATCGGTATTCGCCAATAATGGTAATTGCAGTATGAATTGTTTTTGCCCCAAGGCATTATGACCTAATCTTAGAAGTCGTTGCTATATTTTTCACTTATTTTAACAATATCACCCGTATTTCTTCTTTTCAAGCGCTGCTTCGAGGTGAAAATATCATAGAATCTACCTCACTTACAGTCGAGCATGTGAGGGAAACGTTGGACGCTATTCGCTACATGGTCTACATATCCAATCCCAGCTCGGTGCCCAATGCTCGCTTTGAGCGCTCCCGATAATGACTGTCGCGATCAGATGCGTTCAATTTTATGATCATGCAAGCTCTCCCCGAAACTCCGCCACGTTGTGTCCATATGCTGTACGACGGGCTCTGGCATGTTGATAGTGGCTGCTATGAAATTCGAAGAACGATCCTCTGGCTAGCGGACACCTCACATTGGTTTCCGATTTTAATCAGGCGACGGCATCAATGAAAATTTATTCAAGAATATACTGGAATTAGCTGTTGAAATGGTTTTCGTGCTGGCCTTAATTCGAGAACGTAGATAGATGCCGAACAGTAGATGAAAATCTTAAGTCATTGATTTTAAATATGTCTTACTTAATATTTTATTCCGACGTAACAGAGCAGCTTCGTCATTTTTCTTTCGTGAATTGTGATTGCATCGTTAGTTACGGGGCGCGCGGCACCGAAGAGGAATGCCTAGGGGAAAGCGAATAAGATTCGCCAGTACAATTTTTTGGTATGCAAGAAAGTAAAAAATACTAAGCGAAAAAAACTGACGAGTTCATAACCGCACTATATAACGGAGTAGATTTTTTGTTTTTCATCGTTTTCAATCCTAAAGAGGACTACACTATCAAGTTCGCAATAAACTGTACTGCAGCCGAGCAGCGCCTCGATATTTCATGCTGATGACGCCGAGAAAAGCCTACAGGCCACGAGCGCGCTGACCCAGTACGATCGGGGTAAAATCGCAGTGAGGGTGTTTTTACGCCTAGGAAGCAGCTGGCGCAGCAGGAGTTATAAAAATGAGCGCTCCTATACAGCTTACTTTCGATCAGTCTATTTGGCTATGGACTCGGAGAATTCGCAATGATTCCTCGACAGGTCGTGCTAACACCAAATACGATTTTATTACCTGCATTGGAAGTCATAAGTCAGATTGTTGCTAAGCGCGGTATCGACGTGGAAGAGTCCTTAGACCGCGAACTGTATACCTCGGCACGGGATAAGGAGATAGCGATTAGAAAGGGGAAGTTGCGGCGAAAAAGTCAAAGCGTAATTCACAAGTGATAGCTCGCATCGTCGGCTATCTGGGAATACCCTGCAGCACTCTCAGTGCTAGGCCCTTCTCAACCAGCTAGTTATATTGGTGGCATAGTTGACAGCGCCGCGTGGCCCATCACCGCAAGTTGGACATTGCTTGCCTGTAATGGCGGCTAAGAAAATGCGCTTTGCGGCGCCCGATGCGGGCCGGATGCCAGCTTAATTTAAACGGAGAAAAAAATGAGCAGCCGACAATTGGAAGAACGTTATGAGGAAGAGCGCAATCTGCGCTTGGCCGAACATTTGGGTTTGACTGCTGAAGAACTCGATACGCTCGAACCTGACATCGACACAAACGAAAGTGCTGATGGACTGATCTACTGCTACATATTGAACTTCCATCGGGATGCACCGAAAGAGTTGCTGGCTAAGGTAATAGGCTTGGCACCAGGTTCGCGGACGATGCAAGTCGAGCTTGGCATTTTTGATTCCGAAGAGCGCGACGACGAATATTAATTAGGTCGAGAAAAAATACATGTTGGTGAAAATTGCCAGGCAGTGGAAGGCTGGTCAAACAGAGTGTGTCAATTCTGAGAGCAAATAAACAGCCTTCCTTCTCCCAAGTAAACGTGGCCATTATCGCCAGCATCCGTTGGAGTTAAAGGACTCATTGGTGGCGATGCCGCCATCCAGCTACAAGCGGAACATGCAGAAAAAAACTATCGTCGTGTCCGAGCTTACTTGAGCACTACAAAGTTGGAGTCCGAAATCATTGCACCATAATAGAAAACTGTTCGAGAAGGCCGGGGTTGGTTGTGTATCTACGGCCCTCGGCGATATCGCCTGTGGGATCCTGACATAGCGCGATCTTTACCTTGACGCGCTGCAGAAGGAAGCTGCTGCGGTATTTTTCGTTCACGCCCGTCGCTCCCGTTACGGACTCGTTAACTAGATTAAGAGCTTCCATGAACTTGCCCAACTTGAATTTCACTTGCGACAGATTATGAGCCAACCATATCCGGCCGCTCTTGTCTTCAATCGTCTCAAATATGGTCTCTGCCTCCTGGTAGCGACCAAGCTTGTAAAGCGCTTCGCCCCATTTTCGCTTCTGATAGTGGTCCGGCACTTTCAGGGTCTCATAAGCATCAAGCGCACGGTTCAGATAAAAGGATTCGTCGCAGACGTCTGATGCAAGTAGCATGATCTCCGCGTAGCCACCGCGGCTTTGATCGTCGTCTAGCATCCACGGCGACGGATCGGGCAGACGCGCTAGCACCCCCTCCACCCGATCCGGTGCATACCAAATCAGCGCGCGGACGAAGTTCGCGACCGAGTGATAGCCTTGCGGTATACCGATGGCGGCACTGTACAGTGCTTCTGACAGAAACAGTTCCTCATGCTGTGCGATGAGTTCGCCTGCCCAGGACGCACGTGCACCATTGAGGGCATCGCCCAATGCCATCATCAAGGACGGAGAGATGCTGCTGCCGCCCAGCTTCGCCGCGATGATCTCTGATGCATATTGCTTTGCCTTCTGGTGGTCTCTCGGCTTGCGACTGAAAGAGCGGACTAGCTGAAGTTTGGCCTTGTTCAACGGATAGGTTGCGACAACTTCCTCAAACAAGCGCTCGGCTTCGGTATATTCTCCCAAGGTGCTGTGCGCCTTAGCACGATGATGCTTGATCTCGGCGGCCTGCCGGGGACTGAGGCCTATCATAGCCGCAAGGTCGTCATATACTCCAAGGATTGTCGGTAGCCATGCAATGACAGCGTCAGGTCCTGATGCATGTCGAAGACTGCGTCCGATCGCTTCGATCGACTCAAGGACGACTAATATGGCCACGTCGTTGTCGACAGCGCCCAGCGACTTGAGCCGCTGGGCCTCTTCTTGTGGATCTGGTAACAGATGGGTCGGAATGGCGCTACCCATCCAGACCATCGACAAGACGTATAGAAAAGCTGCGCGTCTATCACCATTTTCGACATTCCTGACGATTTTCCCTCTCAGTTGCGATGCTATCAGTTGTAGGCCGTGTCCGTTCCCGCGAATCTGCTGGATAATGAACGCTGCAAGTCGATCGTCGATCTCTCGCGCTTTCTCGGTTGTCAGCCAATTCAACGATTTCAGGGCGGTAAAGACGATATCGTGAATGCGAATTGACGCAGCGCTTTCAGGTGCAGTTAGACCATATTGTTCGAAGGATCTCAAACGCATCAATCCAACGACATGCTTGAAGAAAGCGCGATCGCAATGGCTCTGGCCAGCCCACTGGAACAGGCACAGTTCCTCCTCAAGCGCTGGTTTCAGCCGCCCGAGAATACGGTCAGCGAGCGTTGCTCCGTCAACTGGCATTTTGGCGACATTGGCGCAGTCCTCGGCAAGGTCGCTCCACGACACGCCCTGGCGAGCAGCGGTATTAAGCAACGCCAAGCTCATCGGGTGCCCTCCAATAGCGCGCCAGATCGTTTGAAACGCGTTTTGGGACACCGGCTTATCGAGGCCTCTATTGAGTAATGTGTAGGCTTGTTGAGCGTCCATTGTAGGCATGGCGAAGGCTCCGAATGAAGAATTCTGTCGTGTGATCAGTATTCGTGAATTTGGTCCGCACAAATTGGCAAGTTGGTCGACGGAGAGGCCTGGACTTGCGTCGTCCACAACCAAAAACGTGCGATTTCTGCGTAATAGGGCACTGACATTGCGCTCGGCACCACCCCGTCGGACCGGTACTGACGCAAGCTGCTCGATGCCGTTGATGTCTCGACCATTTACCCAGAATCTGTAATGAAAGTTGGCCTCGTTACGCAGCAGGCAAGCAGCAGCTGCCTGAGACTTACCGATACCACCAATTCCGACAATCTCTACACAAGCTTTGCTCTCAAGCCACCGGTCCAGTTCTGTGTCAACCGCCTCGTTTTTAACATAAAGCGCGCTCAGCGGCGGAGCATTTAGTGACGCTGGGTGATCATCGCGAATCTCGGCCAAGACGGGTAGATGCTGGGCCAGGTCGTCGATCGCGTCGTCATAAAGCATCAGCGTATCAATGGTCGCCTCTGCGATAGACCGGCTGTCCATGAGATGGAGCCTCCGGCCGGCCATCCGTCCCTGCTGCAAGGCGGTGTTAGTCATCGCCTCTATTACGCCGGTTTCCGCGCGTTGAGAACTTAGCAGATAGATGTCTTGGGCGAGCGGCGCCAACTTGAGGGTGTGATCCAGATCGCCCCACGGCTTGGACATCAAACCGGAGAAATATCCTTTCATTATAGAAGCTTCGACCACGACACGACCATCTTCCGAGACTGCATCTAGCGCGCCGCCGACAGGACTGCCCCCAACCGATGACCCTCGCTGCACAAGTCTCACATCACATAGCCGCTCAACAAACACGACTCCAAACCGTTCGAAGATCGAACCAGGGCCCATAATCGCGAGCGAGTCGATCACGCGCTGGGTAAGCAAGCTTCGGGTCTGCGGGTTCATGTAAAGGCTCCGGTTTTAATATTTTTTGGCTATTTGCGATTTCCGCTTGTCTATTCGCAACTGCGAGTCATAGCAAGCGTTGAACGATGCACCAGATATCCTGCGCCACCGCGTCCAGCGTTTGATTCGCATTGACAACATGGCAGCGCTTTTTATCCTCGCGTGCCACCGTAAGTAGTGCCTCGCGAATTGATGCAAAATCTCGCGTCGCTTCCGCCGGGTCGAGAACACCATCGCGGCGCAGTACCCTCCGGCTAAGTGCGACATCGAGCGGAAGGTCGAGGATGATCGTCAAATCTGGGAGCGTCGTACCCACAACGATCTCGCGAGTCGACTGGAATAGCTGGTGGAGGTCGGCGTCGGATACCGCGACCTGAAACGCGTAAGTTGAGTCGATGAAGCGATCAGAGATAACCCATTTGCCATTCGTCAATGCCGGCCTGATAACACTTCGCACATGATCAAATCGAGCTGCGCTTACCAACAAGAGCTGCTCTGCCGGAGCGAGTTGTCTATCTGTGCAAGTCAATATCGCTCGCACCTCCGCACCCAAATGGCCCCCATCTGGTTCCTTTGTCTGCAATACAGCCTGTCCTGCACTTTTTAAGCGTTCAACAAGCAGTCTCACCTGATTTGTCTTCCCACTACCGTCAATACCCTCGATACTTATAAATGGCACGTTTATCCTTCTTTCTAAAAATTCAAGCAAACGATGGTATCTTAATTAATGAAGCGCTCAAATATAGTTGCATTCGTATCCGCCGGCATGTTATCACCCAAGAAGCGCGATCATATGCTCGCGCGCCGGCAACTCTATCTTAATTATGGCGCATTGTCGCTTGCTACAATCCTAGATTCAATGGGGACCGAAACCTTACTGATTCATGGGGAGCATAGGGAACCCTCCGACGTACTAGCCACACTGCTCGAGAAAGGCATACTCCCATCTCGGTTGCCGGTGATGCTGTCGATTCCTAGCTTCTATGCCCTTCCGTGGGCGCAGACCTTTTGTCAGTTAGTGCGCAGCGTGGATCCGGATGCCAAGATCATTGTCGGCGGACGGTGGGTAGTTGGTCCAGATCCTGATTGGTTGCGTGCCAAACTGCCCGAGGCGAACTTGCTTGTACCAGGGCTGGCAGAACCGGTGATAGCAAGTCTGCTCACGAGCACACCGGTCTTGCGGCGTCTGCCTGCGCCGACACCAGATGACGTCCTGAATCATCCATTGGTATCTGGCTTCAAACGCTATCAACCAAGCATTGAGGCTTCACGAGGGTGTGGTATGGGATGCGCCTTCTGCGAGGAGCGTGATATTCGGCTAGAGAAGCTGCGTACGCCAGAGCAGATTGCCAGTACGCTTGCAGCAGTTGTTAGTCAGTATGGCGATAGCGAGATCCGTCCCTATTTTCAATCGTCGATGTTCGCCCCTAATGAGAAATGGGGCACCGGCCTAGCAAATGCAGTCCGGGCTGCCGGCCTCCATGTCTCATGGCGGACAGAAAGCCGCGTTGATGCACTCACGCCTCAAACGATTGCTTGTCTCGCTGAAGCAGGCATGAAGGTGCTCGATCTTGGCCTCGAAACGGCATCGCCGACACAAATTCTAAATATGCGCAAATCTCAAGATCCGGAGCGCTATCTAAAACGCGCCTCCAGTTTGCTTCGAGCATGCAACGCTCATGGTATCGCCGCCAAAGTCAATGTTTTGCTATATGCAGGGGAAACGACTAAGACTCTTGATGAAACGCGTTCGTTTCTTGATGAGCATAAGGATTCGATCTCAGGAGTTTCGGTGGGCCCAGTTATGGCCTATGGACCGCCGAAAACTGCAAACATTCTTTTGGATGAATGGTCAAGGAGTGGTGCTGTGGCTGTTGACCCAAGTAGTGCGAACGACAGTGGGATATCGATGATTCACCTCAGCCACGATTTCGACGCAAAGTCGGCTGAGGCCGCAAGCTTAGAATTGTCTCGGCGCTACATGGATGCAGATGCATATTTCCAATTAAAGAGCTTCTCCTATTATCCGCGTGATTACACTCGCGCGGACTTTGACCGCGATGTTGCGGCAAGCGAAACATCTCAGCTGCCGTTTCGCGTTTGCTCGCAGATCCCGCACTAACTGAGAAGGTTTGATTAGAAGGGATCTATGTCGCTTCGGGTGAACACGCCCTATCAGATCATCCGCCTAGGTATGAAGCCATCTCGCAATGGGTGACGAGCAACTGGATGTCTCTTTCTGGGCCAGTTCACTTAGTGCTGGCACAGGCTTTTCCGTTTCGCGAACTTGGGTTGCGCTCACAGCCTCGACCAGGCCGCTCGCTTCGGAAGTACGTGCAGCAACCACCGTCGCTTCTCCCCGCCCACTTCGGGACCTCAGCCATGTCGAGATGGCATGGATCTGCTGTTCGACGTCACCTGCTGGGTGACCGATCTCGGCAATGTATCGCTCCAATGCCAGGCGCACGAGCTTGCCTCGTTCGCGCACTGGCGTCATCGCCAGCAGCGTGTGGACGTCCGGAGCCTCCTGAAAAGTCAGGCTGATTCGAACCGTGATTTCGGTACCGATTTTCGGGGGCTTATCCGTTGGTGTCGACATGGCAGATCCCTGGATCAGGACTGCAACAGTGACAGCAGGCCGAGGCGGCAGAAGCCTTCCGCGACCATCATTCGCGGCTCGTCGCTGGTGACAGCATTGGGATATCGTTGTTTGAGTCCATAAAGAAGCATTTCAGCACCTCCACCACCAATGATGATGCCGTCCAATACGGCTGCTTTTTGGCCAAATACGCGGTTGGCTTCATCCATGACGACGGCTTCGAAGCCTGCTTTCGCTTGATTGAGCAAGGGAGAGACGTCGACCTGCTGCCCGAAGTGTTTGATGCTTCCGTTGCGCACTGCCGCATCGACCACGTCCAGTGACGTTGGCAGCTTGGCCTGTGCCAGCGCGCTGGACATGCCGTCGTAGACCAAATGCATGCCTGCGCACGATATGGCCGCGTACTCCATCATGGAACCGCGATCGCACAGCGCGAAGTCGGTTGTGTAGTGGCCGATTTCGATGACGCCCCAGGCCTCGCTGTCGAGATCTCGCTGTGGGTGGAGGCAACCGTTATTCTGGATCGAGAGCCACTGCAGCGGTGCATCCGCTTGGCTCTGCACCATCACCCTGAGTGTCTGGCCGGGCAGGAGGCGTGGGGTCAGCAAAGCTACGATGCGGTCGCGCAGCGTGTCGCGCTGCGACCCGACGAACTTGGCCGGTAAGCCCATCACCAGATGCACCCTTGCCGAAGGATTGCCGAACGCCTGCATGGCCTTGCGCCATGCTCCCAGCACCAGTGCATCGTGCTGGGGACTCTCGATCCAATCCGCGTTTTGTCCTGTGTACACTTCGGAACGGCCTTGTCGCAACGCGGTATCGCCGAAGAAGTATCTGCGCCCATCCACCTCGACAGTTTCGAGCTCAGCTTTTTGTCGCGTCTGCTCGTTCGTCAGCGTGATCGCGGGGATAACGACAGTGGGGATCTGAAACGAATGACGCTCGTCTGGCGATGCCAGCGAGGCTGCGCGTATTTTGAACATTGAGTGGCCGCCATCGATTGCGATTGAGATGTTTTCCATTTAGAACTCCAAGTGTCAGTGAAAGATTTAATGTAAAGCGTAAGCCGGCGTGCGCAAGTCAGGTTTTGATCGTGACCATGAGCCGCGACAGGGACCAGGAAGCAGTCCGTGTCGAATATCGAGGTTCGAAAATGCGCCGTCATTAGCTATCACCAGGTGCGGAAATCCAGACAGGCGGCACTGCAAACAATGTTTCTTGACACGCTAGTCACGCTTGGATAAAGTACCCAGCGTCGGCCTCCGGCATTTTTATAAATTAATTTTTAAGTTGTTCTGTCCAATGAGAGAGAACAGCTTTCCGCAACGCCAGGCTTTTGGCATCGTTCGCTTTCATCCGATCGCGAGCACTCATCACCATCAAAAAATCAGCTCTTATCTGGTCTAGTCTTGTCTGCAAGGCTCTACAGGCAGGTACAGAGTGATCCCCAAAACGTGTCGTCATCGGCTTTTCAGCGCAATGGCAGGGAAAACTCGATCACAGATCGGCATTCCTACTTGAGTCGTTAGGGCGGACGGCCACGCTATAGCTATATCTCCATTCACTCTTCGCTCCGAAGAGCACCAGCCTCCAATACTTCAACTGCAAACATCGTGATCGGGCTAGTCACCCCTTAGGCCGCATGTGCGTCAAGCACGGCGCTTAAGAACGTCACGCCAGCTCTCACTGGTCTTTCCATAACTGGAGGCGCGCACCCTCAAAGCCCGGACCTGGTCCGAGAGTGCGTAGCGAGAAACTGCTCAATGTTCAGTTCTCTTCCCGGGAAGAGGAACCGAGTACCGGAAGGGCTCGGCGCATCGGTGGTTGGCAGTAAGGCCCGCTGATGCGAAACCGGTTTATTTAAGACGGGAGCCTTACCCCCGCCCCGCTGCGCTTCCGCATCTGGTGATAAGAAGTATCGATGGTTCTTGTGGAGGACATATGTGGCAGCAAAAAGTAAACGACATCATGAAATTGGCAGGTACACGCCGCGTCAATGGCAAGGTGGCATCCGAACGCACTCAGACACTGACGAAAGACGTTTTATATGCATCAATTCGGCGGCTGCATGAACTCGGCTACAAGATTCAGGACCCGAAGAATCTCGGTGAACGGCACATCGAAGTGCTCGTCAAGCACTGGTGGTATTGCCAGCACAAGAAAGCCAAGACTATCCAGAATGACCTTTCCCGATTACGGGTTTTCTGCGCAATGCTCGGCAAGCCAGGCATGGTTGGCGCTGTCCAGAAATATCTGCCGGATATAGATCCTGAATTGTTGAAAGTGCGTTCGGCCGCACGAACCACGAAGTCCTGGTCCGGACATGGCATTGATTTGGTCGAGACGTTCCGCAAGGTTGACGAGCACGACCCGTGCCTCGGTCTGATGTTACGTCTCGAGTTGGGCTTTGGACTGCGGCGCGAAGAGGTCCTGAAATGCAATCCACACGTTCAGGATTACGGCCACTACCTGCAGGTTTTTCCGGGGATGGGTAAAGGCGGTCGTTGGCGAAATATTCCTATCGTTTCAAACGCGCAGCGCGATTTGCTCGACTACGTCAAAGCACGTGTGTCGAAAAATAAAGCGCTTGGGTGGGAGTATTCCCGGTCGGGCCAGATAGCCAGTCTGGAGCAGAACATCCGCCGCTACGAGAACTTGATGGCGTCGTTCGGCTTCACCAAAGCCGATGCCGGCATAACAGGACATGGATTGCGCGCGCAATTTGCCGAGAACCATGCGTTGCTGCTCGGGATGATCCCAGCCACGATGGGTGGAGGCGTAGGGCAGCTGGATGGCGCCGATAGCGGCGTCGTGAAGGCGAAGGTGGCGCAAGCATTGGGACACAACCGGCAGTCCGTGACAAGTGCGTACATCGGTTCCTTCGGCTCGTCCTCAGCACTTTTTCCGTACAGCGATCAAGGGATCGTGACGATTCAGAAAGCACTTCGGATTCTTGACGCTGTTGCACTGCCCGAAGTTCCCACCGCGCGGTTGGAGGACTGTCGGTTTATTCAGGAAATGATGGCTCACACGGGCCTGGTCTTGACTGCAGACCAGGCACATATGTTGTTTGCGAAGCATGCCCGGCGTCACGGGGTGGAATGGATGTCTCCAGGGCTGGAGACTCCTTTGGCGCTGCGCATCAGCGCTGAAGCAATGTTGAACGATTTTTTGTTCTGTTAATAGGAGAAGTAGAGTGAATACCAATCGAGATATGGTAGTGATCGACGCGGCGATGAACTTGTTGATCAGCGCGTGTCCTGTACAACTTGGGATGCCAGCAAAGCTCATACGAGAGCTTGTGCACGGCAAATATTCTATTTTTACTGCCAAGCAGGTATGCAGTTTATCCAAAGATGGATGGGGACTCAGCATGCTTGACGAGTACCTTGATAAGCAGGGGTATGTTTTTCCTTGGGGGACGCTGAGCGAGGAGTCGAACCCGAGTGATCCCGATGATGACAAGAGCCCCCCGATGTTGCGTTTTGAGTTCATGCCAACGGAACTCTTGTTGGCGTTCCCGCAAAGCGCGCAACTGGAAGACCTTTTCATGTGGCTGTACCACAACCATCCCTACTATGATGCCAGGTTCCCCTGTGATGAGGGAAATGAGCACTGGTCAGTCATTTCGTTTTACAGTGAAGATGGCTGTGGAGAAGCCCTCAGGTCCTGGCTTGCCAATGTATTCATTCCACTCATCTGGCATGATCTGCTGGGTGAGGCAACACGGATTGTTCAAGAGAAGATCAAGGCAGCTGTCGCACAGTCCCCGGATGGCTCGTTTCATGACCTCCTTGTCGAACACGATCGGTACCAGTTGTGCATTGATCCGGCTGAGCTGCAGTTCGAGGCGTGTGCGATTTTAGAGGAGGAATAACGGAATAGCTGGCCAGAAGATGCTGCTGATTTTCCTCATGTTTAACCGAGGTTAAAATACTGGCCATTTTCGTGTTAGTGCCCGGTGTCCGGTGCGCGGCCGTGCCGTCTGCGAGGCACTGGTCAGGCTGGCGGCATCCGTTGAAGGGCGGCTGCGGCATCAAGCAGGCCGCCCAGAATTTTGTCGGCCACCTTTTCCGAAAACCCCACAGGCAGTTCGCCGCGGACCTTATCTACAATTGCGGGTGTGCGGGCAATGAAATCGAGCAGGAGCGGTTCGGCGTCCGCGCCATAGCCGACCGCTTTTGCAGTGCTGTTGAAGTGTCGCCGCTGTATGCCATGCGCGAGGTAATGCCGGTTGCTTCCGAGTAGCGCCATCGCCATCTTGAGTTTGCGTTCGGACCACTGGTTGGGGCCAGGGCCGATCACAGGATAGCCGGACATCACATCATAGATGGGCGTCAGCTTGAACCGGCCGGCGCCCGCCAGTAGCTGGATACTGAAGTTCTTGGCGTGGCCATCGGGTGCGCGCAGCATCCAGAACAGAAGTTGGGAGGCCATCAGCGTGTGCATGTCGGCAGCGCTTTGCTGCGATTGCTGCAGCAGCGTAAACATCTGTTTTAACCCCGGTCCACCGTCATTTTCGTATTTCAGCAGCGGTGATGTTCCCGTCGCCTGGCAAAAATCCTCCTGAACCAGCCGGAACAGCTGCGTGCCATCGTTTGATCGCACGCGGTCAAAACGCTCGACGACGAGCACCCGTTGCTCGCCGAACGTCGCAATCTCGGCATTTGCCGTAGGCAGCCCGTACTCCTTGAACAGCCGCAGGCATAGCCACTCGTTATCGACCGACGTGGTGAAATCGGCTTTTTTTCCGCCTACCATCCCGATCGGAAGCTTGAAGATGTGCGTTGTGGGCGTCGCGCCACGCGGCTTCATCCATTTCCCATCCCACCACAAGAAGGCGTCTTTTTCTTGCGCGCCAGCCAGCGAAATGCGGAAATCATCGTCCGCGTCATCTGCGGCGCCGTGCCGCTCCGAGCTGACCACTTCGAGCAAGTGCCGCTCGATGTCTTCCTCGTCAAGGGGGATGCCATCGACCTGGGCCAGCCCTTCCGGTTTGCCGCCTTCGGGCAGCAGCTGCAAGGCGCCGACGCAGTCCCGGCCGATAGCCGCGAGCAGGTCGAACGGTTCGAGAGAGCCTGTCTTGAACCGGGTCGCAACGCGTTTGCGAATGATGTCACTGTCCGGCAGCAAGCCCTCAAAGTAGTTTGCAACACTGGCACCCTTGAGCGGTTCATTGCGCAGATTGAACGGCAGCGACAGGGAGATCGGGCGCCCGAGCCTTGAGCTTTGCCAGGACGCATCGTACTGGAGTTCGGAGTCGCCGTTGGCCTTGACCGTCCAGCGTCCTACATAGTCGCCATTTGCGCAAAGATGGAGCGTCTGGCTGTGTGAGCGGCGGCCCATGGCTACCACTCGGCCGAATTGCTTGTGGTGGACGTATCGCGCTCGCCCAACTGCAGCTCCAGCTCGAGTGCGGAGCACCAGCTGAGTAACTGCTTGACGCTGATTTCGTCAGGATGGCTTTCCAGGTAGGAGATGCGATTCTGGCTCAAGCCGACACGCGTGCCTACAGTCGCCTGGGTGATCTTATGCCGTTTGCGGGTCGATGCAAGCAACTGGCCGAGCTGCGACGCCGTGAGGAGACGGTGGGTAGTAGGCGAGAAGGACATGTGTGGTATTCGTTATTCAGATATATTGATATTATCTGAAATGCAGATAAAGTCAAGGTATCTGAATAACGGATGTATCAGAAATAGCTGAGGGACAGATAAAGCGGGGAAGAGATAACGAACAGTTGGCCGGAAGATGCTGCAGATTCTCCTCGTGTTTCACCGAGGTATGTGAGGTACCAAGGCCGACTATCAGGTGACGGTCGGCCTTGGCTGTTCAATCAATCGTAAAAAATGTATTCAGTCTCATCCGGTTGGAGTTTCAGCAGAAGCCTGGTGTACTTTGCCTGAAGAATCGCGGCGCTGATCGATACCACAAAGAATAGTGCAGTAATCGCGAGAATGTCCGGCCAAGAGTCGTTGAAGAATATCGCGATCAGCATGATGACCGAGAGGAAGCCGAAAACCCGACACACAATTGTGAGGAGCATTTTCACTAACGGATGGAAATAAAGTAACAAATAGAAAGCGCCACTTCTCATTGGTCACCTTCCTTCTTGTCCTTTGCCTTTGATCGTCTGATACGAGAAATCACGGCTGTGGCCAGGCGGCGAGTCAGGCGTGTCACTTTAGTGAACGGTTCGAAAAAGAGGCGGATGTCGTCGATCGCTACTTTTTTAATATGCTCAATAAGTTTGTTCATTTTTTTGTCTTCATGATGTTCAGGGTGAAACCACTATGTCCTGCCTTCGCCAACCTCGTTCATGGCTTGGCATCCTTATGGCAGGAGAGCTGCGAGTACGTGGACCCTTCAGACAAACGCGTCTTACAGGCTGAGGAAATCGCGAATCGAATTCCTGCCACAACTCCCTTGGACTGGATTGCCTTTGCCACCTCTTGGACGTCGGCTCGATATTCCAGGTTGAGCAAGGTGAGCGTTTGGTGGCGTGAGTGGAAGCAAAACATAATCTTATCGAGTGAAGCTTTGGACCAGAAATGCTGGTGAACCCAACAATTGATGTTCCACCACAGGAACCGGCCATCGCCTTTGCCATTGAGGTAGGCCTTCACGGAGCGGGGATCTTCTTTCGCCCAGTCGGTAGTAAAAATGGTCAGGTTCGTGACTTTATCGGTACTCATCAAATAACTCCCTTAGAGGGGTTGGTTGAGCGGTATATGTGACCGCGACAAGAGTAATCGTAAGTCCCGTTCGTCCTTGTGCAAGTCGAGTTAAGTTCTGAGGAAGAGTGTCGATTCCGATGGTTTTTTGTCCAAATAGATAGATGTTTTTTTGTGATCCACGTCCATAGTCACTAAACTCGCGTTCAACGATGTTTCCAGAGGCGTTGAGTTGAGTCAGTCGGAATAGGCCCCCTGGATTAGCTTGATGCCGGTACCGATACCTATGATTAAAGGGAAGTCCGTTGTATAGCAAGCGTCATTGCGGCGGAATGGATTCTGGGAAAACCACATTTATCCAAGCACCGTCGCGTCTAATGTATCGAAAACTTTAAGTATTTTGATGAATTCAACGGGCATAATTTAGTGCCAGTTGTGTACCCTTATAAAAAAGTGTGTTGCGGCTTAGCTTGAGTATGTATGGCCAAGGACGGCTCACCATGCTGGCGATGGGCTTCACTGTGACGAGGGAGGGGGCTTAGATTAGAAGAAAGTATGCATCTCGTACTTTATTTAGTTCCATGGCCGCCGACTTCTCTGTTGCAGAAGATTCCTGAAGCCTTCTTCAATTTGTGTTCACTCCCAAGCATTCGAGGCGTCCGGAAGCAGCGACACGCTCCAAGCCGCACTGAAGCCTGTCAGAGCGCGGCTAAGAGACCAGACTAAAGTTAATCAGTGCTGGCCATCAATCAATTTATGCTCACTAGCGCGACTTTGCTGGCTGTGATACGACGCGTATGCCTGCGGATTCAATTGCTAAATAAGTCAGTCCAGCGGACGATCTTGGTTATTTTTAAAACTTATCCGAGTACCCTGCTATCCCAGGGTTTACGTCAATTCAGTAAGGGGCGATCATAAGATCAGTGCGTGATTAAAAATAAGGGGGGTGGAAAATTTTCTATATCAGACAGCTTAAGGTCTCAGCCTATAATAGATATTGAACCATGAATGTTTGCGATGTACAATCAAAGCAATTATTTCTCAATGGAATTGCTTTTATGCAAACGAATGTTTTGGACCCAGTCACTGTACACCCTTACCAATGGATTCTTTTTGGCTCGCCGGGTACCGGAAAAAGCCATAAAATAGACGAGCATGTCAAAGCGATGGTGCCGTCACCGTTCGTGGTTAAGACAATTTTTCATCCTGAATATACACACGGCGATTTTATGGGGCGGTTGATGCCACTCAGTCAGCCGGATGGACGAGTGAGCTATCGTTATTATCCTGGGCATTTTATGCGTGCGTTGGCGAAGGCACTAAGCTATCATCATGAAGCGATACAAGTTAATCCGCCGGTACCACCTAAGGAGGTATTACTGGTTATCGATGAAATCAACCGTGGCAACAGTGCTGCTATTTTCGGAACAGCGTTTCAGTTACTTGACCGCAGAGAGGACGGGTGGTCCAGCTACGACGTGGACCTTTCGGAAATGGAGCATGATGCCCTGCTTCAAATGATGGGTGTTCATCAATGTATACGATATCCCAGCATGTATGAATCGGAAAAGGAAGGGCGCAAAAAACTGGATGAGTTATTTGCTGGAGATTTGGACTTCCTGGCTGAACGGAAAATAAAACTACCACCGAACTTGCGCTTGGCGGGGACAATGAATACATCCGACGAGTCAATTTATTATATGGACAGCGCATTTAAACGCCGCTGGTCTTGGGAATATGTTCCTATCGACAATGGTAATCCATGCAGCCCGCCCGATGACTTGAATGAAGATAGTTGGCGCGCGTTTGTTAGAAAATTAAACGCTTTCATCTTGAGTCATGCGGCATCAATACGTAAGGTGGAGGACAAGCTAATTGGCTACTACTTTATTCGTACCCGAAAAGGTGTCGTGGCTGGCAGCGAGATTCAGAATAAGCTGATGTTCTTTCTATGGGACACTGTATTTATACGGGACAAACGCCTTTTGGAGCAATTTTTTGGCGATAACAAAGAATTGAAAACGTTTGGTGACTTCAGTGCTAAATCTGCACTGTTTGTTGAGCGTATTCAGGCGTGGAGTGGCAAGTGATCGACTTTGCATCTTTACGCGCCGAGGCCGGTAATGATAGGGACAAGAAGTACTCGTTTGTAGGCATTCGTGACAAGGTATTGCACCTGCCAAAGGGGTGCGAGGCATGGGCGGACCGGATTAATAGCGCCGAACCCTCACTGAAATTTCAGTTGGTGAAAGAAGCTTTTCTTCTGTTGTATCGCACCTTGAAAACATTTCGCGTTACCTGCAACTCGCTGCTAGCTGATGATCGGGATTCTGCGCAGCGCTCCGATGGTGGTGCCGAGTTGTTAGCACAAGGAGCGGAACATGGTGAAGTGCTTTACTATCGCCGGCTCGATATCCTTGACGGCATCCTCCAGCGATTCGATGAACTGGAAATATTGACATTGGCACAGCGCTACGGCCGTAGTGAGCGCATTGACGTCACACGGCTTCATCGGGAGCTAGAGCGCGCAACCTTTACAGCAGATCACAGCTTTTTCGTCGATGCGATGAATATGCCTCGTTTGGAGGTGAATCACGAGCCAGTAGAGTTGGTGCAGATGTATTGCTATGCATTGTTGGAAGTAAAGCGTTGGCTCGGAGAAGATGAAGACTTGCATCGCGATATCCAAGTGCTGGCGACCCAATTTGCCGAGTTGCACTTGAATCCAGGTTATGGCTTGTTTGCTTTCGATAGCTGGCAAGCCACGCGTATACTGATGCTAGATAGATTGGATGCGATTGAACGCACCACCGCTTACAAAGATCCTGCCTTTCATGATTTCCATGAGGTGCTCGATCGATTTTTGCGTGGCAGCCTAATGCAAGCCGGCCAAGGATGGCAGTGGGGCATTAGTACGTTCGCACCAGTGTGGGAATCCATATGCCTAGAGGACTTATTGCGCAGGAAATCGTCGACGCTGGCGGCTTGTGATGTTAGCAATATTTCGCCGCGATTAGCTACCAGCCTATCCTTGTTACCCGCCGTGAAGACAATGCTGATTGAAAATCAGAAGATAACTCTGCGCAGCATAGCGAAGCTAGATGGTGTATTCAAAGACATGTTTCCAGATGCTGTGTTATTAAATACTGTAGAGAATATCAAGGATGCGTTTTATAAAAGACATGGCGTGGCCACCCTCGCGGACGCAACACTCGCAGTGGCAATTCCGGCTGCCTATGTCGCGGTGCTGAAAAAAATACGATCAGGCGACGGAAACGTTCAAAACAAAGGTGCTGATGAGTTACGACCATTGCTTCAAGCAGCGAGGATACCCAATTCCATTACTGCTTTTCATATGGGAAGGGCATTGTCTGCCAGCTCTCAGTCGGAGATGTCGGATTCATGGTCAAGACAAAAGCTCACCAAGGAATTGCTAAACGATCCGACACGCGAATTATATGATGATTTTTTATGTGGCATGGTGTGGGAGGTTTTATTTGATAAGCAGGATACTTTGCGAAGTGTTGATCACCGCGATGCTCGCAAACGACTGGTTAGCTACGATTTGGCGATGAAAGCAATGAAGATCAATAAACACCAGTCAGCCGTTCTGGATTTATTGGAGAATTTGCATGATTTAGTCATGGAAGACACCAATAAAGCTGTAATAGTAGACTTCAAATATTTGACGTCGGGCTATCTGTATGATCCACAGAACATTGCTGCTTTGCGTGATCGTTCTGTGAGAAAGCAGTTCGTTTACGAACATCAATTGCAATCAAAGCTAGGGAATGGGACGAAAATCAGCAGCGAGTTCTGTATCCCCGACTACGACTCCGATCCGACAAAGACGGTGGTGAGCTTTGAAGAAAAGAACTTCGCAGGAGGCTTTATTGCGTTGCGCTCGCTGAATTTGCTTGCCTTGATGGCGCGCTACGGTACCTGACAGCACATGTCAAGTAAACGAAGGGTTCGCCTCGAAGTGGCAGCTTACTCTGGTACCTTGAGCCGTCGCATCCAGCGGTTCCGGTTGACTGCACCCGCAGCACCGAAGTGGTCATCTTGCACCCACTGTTCTTGTGGCCCAGATAGTCTGCTTCCGAGGTTAAAATCGAATTCACGTCTGCTCTTGCCACGTGGTACTGTGAAGGGCCAACTCGGCTATTGGCCGGCACAAGCTGGGAGTTCTGGGGAATGTGCATTCATTGACAGATTTCCAAAGAATAGGAAGATAGAAATTAAACGAGGAGGTAAGCGTGCTGGTGAGAGATCCCATCGAAGAACTAAAAAGTACAAAAGTATTTTCACACCTCGCTTTACAAAGCCCGGAATATGCGGATCGGGCTGTCCATTTTGTGCAGACGATCGCGCCTATCCTCGAAACGACGATCCAGCACTTTCCTTTGTACACCCGCCATGATGCACACCACGGATTCCAAGTTGTGCGGCGTCTGGAAGACGTGCTACAGATTGGTTGCCTAAAAATTGGGGCGAGCAAGTCGCTTGGGTACCCTGAACTTTTTCTCCTAATTGCTGCATCCTATGCTCATGATCTTGGCATGACCGTATTTCCTGACGAGGAACCAACCCTTAGAGCGATGTTAGGCCTTCCGACGGATGGATGGAAAACCAGTGTTCCGCTGACGGACTACCTACGTCGAGAACATTCCAAGCGGGGAGGCTCATATATCCACGAAAATGCCTTGGCGATGGGGGTTCCTGAAAATCTAGTCGCCCCCCTGGACTGGATTATGAAGTCGCATAACCTGAGCGTTTCGGAGTTGGAAGTGAATCTGCGGAAACCGTTCGCTGCGGATGGCCGTGTCTTGGATGTTCGGCAACTTGCAGCTATTCTGTGCAGCGCCGACGCCATAGAGTTCAGTGACACGCGCGTTCTGGATGGTGTGGTCGATCTGGCTCGACAGACCTCAGGCAATGCGGCTGCGATCTCTTTCCGGGAGAATAGGAAGCACGACTGCATCCGTGATAGCTTGGCGGTGGCAGATGATGGTCAGGTGGTCGTGAGTGGAACCTTCGACGATGGCGACGTCCTTGCGCTCGCACATCGGACGTTTGATGATATGGAGGGGTGGATTCGTGGTTACTGCGACATCGATCGACAGTCGAAAGTCCCCCGGCTGAAAATTCGACCTGAGCCCTTTGTGCGGAGGTTAGATTTGCCGGGTGCTACGTTCGAGCGCTTGGGCGTAAGAATGAGCAAACGGGCTGTAATCGACTTGATAGCGTCGAGCGCGGTCTGGAAGAGATCAACGGGCGCGCCGATTCGCGAATTGGTTCAGAACGCTGTGGAGGCATGCCGGTTCCGAAGGCATCATTCCAGCCCTGCCGATGACTACCAGCCGCAGATCAGGATTGAGTTTGATCGTGCGAGGCATAGAGTTACTGTGTCGGACAACGGCTGCGGAATGTCGCTCAGGACTATCCTGAACCACTTCCTGAGCGTAGCGAGCAGCAGGGCTAAGGAGCCTGCTTATGCAACAAAATCGTATGCTCCAATAGCACGCTTCGGAACAGGTTTTTGGTCCGTTTTTACAATCGCGACTAAGGCGGATATCCGGTCTCTGGCTTTCGAAGATGGAAATGCCAAGGGCATCGGACTTAATTTCGAAGTCTCCCTCAATGAACTCAAAGACTATACGGTTTTCCGGGACTGGCCAATGAATCCAGGGACATCCGTAACACTGTCCCTGAGTGAAGACATTGCCATTGACGATGCGTTCGAGCAGTGCCGTAATCTTCTGGTGTCTGCGGCTGTGCCTATTGATTTGGTCCTTGACGGGCGCGTGGACGCAATTCCGGCGACTGTTCCCGGCATCACCGCTACGCAGCTTCTGGGGCCCAAGATGATCACAATGGAGGCAGATGGCCTGCATGTGTTCGAATGGCAAGGAGAACGCCAAGGCGTTGATGTCGCCATAGGACTGGTCTACCGTTTGGAAGGGCAAAACGTCACGTTTCGCCTAAATGAACACACCTCGGTCATGTCGAGACTCGTTCGTACGTCGGGAACGTACACCACGGCCGTTTGCGGATTTTTTGCGCCCTTGAGACCATCTACCATATGTATTGATCTATGGCGAGTCGGCAATGCTGTAGCGAATATTTATTCACCTCAGGGAATGGAGTACTCTCTCGATCGCGGCCAGATCCTTGAATCGGAGCAGAGCATTAAGATGGGTCGGGTGATCACCCAGTGCATACATGATGGCTATCGGACATTCTTGAAGGAGCTCGGTGCCTACGATCCAGCTTCGATTTACCGCCTCACAGTGGAGTCCGAGCTCAGTGGAGGCAATGTCTTCGATCAGTACACCGGGCGCGAACTTTCCGTAGCGGCCGAGGACTATCCGGATTTACTGTGTTTTAGGCTCTATGAGGTCAATCCCTCAGGTAGGCTCCAAGAAGCAAATGTCCTCCATCTGGATTGGTCGGGTCTGCGGAAGCTGTCGGGATCTTGCGTCGTAGCTCAGACGACGTTGAGCTTTCCGGCGCCAGATGGGCAATTCATCGGCTTCTATCCAGAGCAGCTTACGGAGTTAGCGTATAGCGCGGCGGCGATGATTAAACGTCAGCAGGGATCGTCCGAACCCCTGTATCTGCTTGAGGCAAATCGACGTGCCTCTATGCTTTTCGATGCGGACCCGACAAGTATGGTACAGACGGTAGCTTTACCTATCGGGCCAGGTGGTAGCAATGTCCATCTGCTCATGCAGAGATGGCGTCTGCAGAACTTGACTCTGGATCCAGACGAGCATCAAATAATTGCACAGGTGCAAGGGCGATGGGCAGGAGCTTTGTATTCGCGCAATTTCGAGAGTTCTCTCGGTGTTCCGTATATATTCCTCGGGCGGTCTCGAGTGATCATACGGAGCGGCTCGAAGCTACATGTACATTGCAGTGCGCTGGTTGAACAAAAGCGCTTGATCAAGCTGGCCGAATTGGTAGACGACCTTCAACTGCATTCGCAAGGATTCGCCTCTGAAGCGGTACGTGCTTTGGTTTAAAGCGCTTCTTCAGCGAGTCAGCAAGTGAAGCAATCGTCGACGAAAAATCAATTCGCTCAAAGAGGGCGATAATGTTGAATTGATGTCAGCGCTCCGCTAAGTTTGCCCGACCCAGCCTGGACCGGACATTCACAGACTAATGATCAACGTCCGCTCCTCTCAGTAGCGGACAATGAGGACTTTAACTCATCTGACAGTCATAGTTAGGTCAAGTCAGGATTATTATAGTTTATGCTCGAAGCTGCCGATTTTCGGTGATCTATTCCCATAGCCAGTAACCTTAAGTGCAGCAACGGTTTCAAAGGCTTTAATTGGGAAGTTAGAGTCTGCATCCAGGATCAATTCGTCGTTGGCATCAAAATTCACCTATAAACTGTGCCTCCAGCCAGCGTTTGCAATGCAATTTTTCATCCAATTTGCGAAACTCACCTGTGATAGGTTCGAATGATGTCGCGTCCCCGCCGATGTTTTCATCAATGAATTTTTTGATGAGCTTGCCGCGTTCGCTTGGCGATAACATGTCCACTGCGTCACGTGCTGCTGTTCGCCTCTTTCGGTCGCTTTCGCTGATGTCATAGCTGTCAAGCCGCTGGCGCGTTTCTTCGACCATATTCTTGGCGCTTGAGCGTGACAATATTTTTTCGACGACTGATGGCAATGGCTTTGCGCCCTCGTTTTCAAGTTGTGATACGGCGTCGCAAACCGCCTTCTCGCCATATTTTTCCAATATAGAACTGGCAAGTTTCTGGTCGAGATCGTTCCAGCAATGGACGCCTGCGATCTTCGCCCTTGGTTGTCGCTTCTTGCTACTGTTCTCGTGCTTGGCTGACGAGCCTGATGGCGCAGTTCTACTTTTTTTAATCTGTATACTCTCTGTACTAGAAAGCGAAATTTCGCTTTCCAGGGCGCCAGATTTGCCGTTGCCGAATGTGATTTCCGACGCTTCTGAACGTTGGAAATTGCGCTCTTCATCGGCCCACTTGGACACGATCTTAGCCAAGAGATCCAGATCGATCCGGTATTCAAGTCGGCCTCCATTACGCGAGCGCCGCTCCTGAAGCACGCCGAGCTTTTTCGCTGCCTTTCGGGCATTCCCCTGGTGTGAACGAGTCAGGCCCGTTTCATACTCAAAACTTTGGTCGATTTCCCAGCGGGGTGAAATCATCTGATTATTATCATCCCTATCTGCGAGAATTTTTTTGAACCACCAGCAACCGTTCCCAGCTTTTCTTTGAGTGTATTCAGCCTGACGCAACCATACGGCCGTCGTTGTCCCCAGTTTTCGCGCGTAGAGAGAGTCAAGCGCGATGATTATGCGAGATGGGCCGCGAGAGTCCGCATGTTTTTGATAATTACCTGACGTCATTCGCACACCTCGTCAAAGAAAAGCTCAGACTGGTTCGATGTCGCGTACTGCTCACGAAATTGCTGCAGAATTTGTCGTACTCGCCGCGGGGTGACGCCAAGGGCCCGTGCAAGATCCGCAGTCGACTTTCCGCTCACAAAACTGGCGATTGACAAGGCCTTAGAACTTTTGGATTGATCTGAAGGTGGAGGTAAATCGTCGTCGTACACTGCTGGCGCCTCCAGATTGGCGATGATGCTGCGTGTACTGTCACCAAAATGTTCGTCGCTGTCGATGGAAACAGCAAACGTGTGTGCGCCCAGCTGACGGAGCATTCTTTTCTCCAGGTGGCCAAATACGAACTGGCACAGGGTGCCTTTGGCTGGGTCAAATACCGGAGCTTTTTCCAGAATTATTTCGCGTCCTTCCTGGATGATGTCGTCCGGTGCCACGCCGTGTTTTGCTGCCTTGATTTTGACTTGGGCCGTGTGTCCCCAGGGGAACGTAATAGCAAGCTGCGCTATTTCGTTGGTGCTAAAAAACATGCCATCCTCCTTGATCCAATATGCATACAGGTATGAGTAAAACGTACCCACGGTTGTGTGCGAATAGACGAGGAACTGCTCTCATCTGCCCGGTCGCACCCGGATACTGCATTGCATACGGATCGACCTGATGGCTCTAGTCGTGAAGCTGATCACGAAAGGTCCAGGCAGACGCAGAGGAGTTGAGGAGAAAGCGTGGCGGAAAAGGAATTGCCCAAGATGGCGATGCTGGGCGCGCTAGCGTTGGTGGAGCACAGACGTATAAGTTCCTGCCCGGGCTGACGTTGGCACTACGTTGCAGATGGTCGAGCAAGATGACAAATCGTGAAGATCACGAAACGTCAGGCGTATACACGAGAAGATTCAGGGATACGGCAATTACCGATGTGCCAAGAGTTGCTGATGTTGAGCGTGTTCAGCCGAGCAATCGCCAAGCGTTTGCTGGAAGAAGCGTCAGAAGCTGACGATTTTGTGAACTGCTTTGTTGCTTACTTTTTACAGGAAATTGCATTTACAATAAGGCCGCATGGCGACACTTAAATCATATCACCCCAATTTCTCTGTGGCAACGATCATTTTGATCGCAGCGTCTGCAGGGGGCAAGGACGGGTATCAGTGCCTCAAGGTCATGATTGGAAACTTGTTGACAGGCAATATATGTTGCTTCATGATGCTGATTCGCTCTGCGGAATGGCCAGGGATTTACTTCCTGAAAACTGAAATATCTACCTCAACACACAATGCCCGCTATGGTGGGAATTGCTCTTCAAGTAACGCCAGTTTGAATGGCGCACCATTTCTATTTCGTCTCTTGACTGACCAACGAACTGCTTTCTACCTCGGTCCAGCAGAACAATGAGCGACACATAGCAGACGCCATCGACGTGTCACAAGCGGAGCATTGCCTCCAGCACCCGGCACGCCTGTTTTTCTCATCCTGGCGCTTCTCCTCATCAGCTTTAACTGGTCGTGTGTCGATCCAACACATGAGCCAGGCCATTGGCCGGACGACGTTTGCCGTCCCCATCTCTGAATCTGAAAAATCGGTGTGGCGCCACCAATGACCTGTCTCTTTTGCAGGTAGCGCGACGCGGGAGACCGCATGGCAGTTGCTCCCGGTGCCTGAAGCCGGGTGGGGGACAAGCGCCGAAAGGCGCTTGCGTATTGACCGCGCATCAGAGGCGGCGTCGATACGGAACAGTATTCTTGGGCTGGGGCAGTGCCCTGGCGTTGTCGGACATGTGCCGGACAATATGGCGCTGACCATTGAGGTTGGCCTGTTGTCCAGCGCTCAAATTTCGAGGCGATGGATGGATCAGCAACAACCGCGAGCAGTACAACACCAGATGGCAGGTTCTCAATCTTGGCAGGGTTTCATGCCGCTTGACCTGGAACGGCGGACACATGTCGATACCGCATGTGCTGCTTATCACTTGGGGAGAAAACCGCAGACATTGCGGGTATGGGCGTCCGCCGAAAATGGACCTCTGCGACCGGTTCGGGTGAACGGCCGGCTGGCCTGGCCGGTAGAGTGTATCCGGCGCATTCTTGGTGCTTGAGACAAGGGTGTCGCACCTGTGCATGCGACTTATTCGATAAGAGCCCTTTTGGGCTCTTTGGTCACCTGTGCATGGTGCGACAGGCCGCTGGTTAGTCCGGCTTGATTGATCAAGCCGGGTTACACAGGGGTTACATGGCATCCAGAAAGCAAAAAGCCCAATCCTGAGGATTGGGCTAAGTGCTTGAATTTATTGGTGCCGACTGCCGGTTTCGAACTGGCCACCTGATGATTACAAATCAACTGCTCTACCAAATGAGCTAAGTCGGCAAAAACTGCGCGTTGCGAATTATACGCTATTTAATGCGTGTCAGGGTCGGGCGGCCGCCTTTTTTTGGTGGCTCGTCGTCGCTTGGGGTAGCGTTGTCGCGTTGTTCGGGGGAGCTGGTCGGTACGGACGACAGGGTCGGGGCGCTGGAGACCGGGGCGATCGCTGGCGGCGGCACGTCGGCGGAGGCCGGGCTGTCCGTCGGTTGCGCATCGGGATCATCGTTGCCCAGCACGGGCTCGAAGGCCATGCCCTGGCCGTTTTCGTTGGCGTAGATGGCCATCACGTTGTCGACCGGCACGTAGATTTCGCGCGAGACGCCGCCAAAGCGGGCGTGGAAGCGGATGGCGTCGTTGTCCATCTTCAGGCCGCTGGTGGCGCCGAAGCTGATGTTGAGCACGATTTCGCCCTTTTTCACGTATTCCATCGGTACCGTGGTGCGCGAATCGACTTTGACCGCGAGATAAGGCGTGTAGCCGCTGTCGGTGCACCACTCGTAGATGGCGCGCAGCATATAAGGTTTGGTTGAGATTTCAGACATGGTAGGCACTGTGAGGCGGGAGCGCCCCCCATCAAGCATGAGGCGGGCGCACCGGTAATTCAAAAGACTGGCTGCTGACGCAAGATGCCCCGGCAGGCGTTGCCTGCCGGGAATATCTTTTAGCGGCGCATCACTTTCTCGGATGGCGTCAGTGCTTCGATATAGGCCGGACGCGAGAAGATGCGTTCGGCGTATTTCATCAGCGGTGCGGCCGTCTTCGACAGTTCGATGCCGTAGTGGTCCAGGCGCCACAGCAGCGGCGCGACAGCCACGTCGAGCATCGAGAACTCGTCGCCCAGCATGTACTTGTTTTTCAGGAACAGTGGCGCCAGGGTCGTCAGGCGGTCGCGGATTTCCGCGCGTGCCTTGTCGTGGGCCTTGTCGTTGCTCTTGGCGCGTTCGCTTTCCAGCACGTGCACGTGCACGAACAGTTCTTTTTCGAAATTGAACAGCATCAGGCGCGCGCGGGCACGCATCAGCGGATCGGCCGGCATCAGTTGCGGATGCGGGAAGCGCTCATCGATGTACTCGTTGATGATGTTCGATTCATACAGGATCAGTTCGCGCTCGACCAGGATAGGCACCTGGCCGTACGGATTCATGGTCGAAATGTCTTCCGGTTTGTTGAACAGGTCGACGTCGCGCACTTCGAAGTCCATGCCTTTTTCAAACAGGACCAGGCGGCAGCGTTGCGAAAATGGGCAGGTTGTACCCGAATAGAGAACCATCATTTTTTATAGTTCCTTAGAAACAAAGGGGGTGAAGCCGCGAACGGCTCACCCCAGGTCGCTTGTCCACTCATGCGGACAACGCAGAAACAGGCATAAACCGGCCTATGGCCGGCGCCTCACTTATTTGACTTCCTTCCAGAACGACGCGTTAAGGCGCCATGCCAGCAGAGCAAAGACCGACAGGAACAGCAGCACCCACACGCCCAGGCGTTTGCGTGTCTGCTGTGCCGGTTCGGCCATCCACTCCATGTAGCCGACCAGGTCGGCTACCGCATTGTCATACTCGATCTTGTTCAACGTACCTGGCTTGACCTGCTCGAAGCCGGCAAATTTGTGGATCTTCTTGCCAGCGTCGTGCGGATCATTCTCTTCCACGAACTTGGCAGACTGAACACCTTGCAATTCCCATAATACATGCGGCATGGCAACATTCGGCACGACCATGTTGTTCCATCCGGTCGGACGAGTGTCGTCTTTATAGAACGTACGCAGGTAAGTATACAGGTAGTCGCCGCCTGTGCCAGCGGAAGATGATTTCGCGCGCGAAATTACCGACAAATCCGGCGGTACGACGCCAAAGAAGGCCTTGGCGTCCTGCGGCGCCAGGCTTGTCGTCATCAGGTCGCCGACTTTATCGCCGGAGAACAACAGATTCTGCTTGATCTGGTCTTCCGTCAAGCCCAGGTCTTTCAGGCGGTTGTAGCGCATCGACACGGCGGCGTGGCAATTCAGGCAATAATTGACGAACAATTTGGCGCCATGTTGCAGCGCCGCCATGTTGGTCTGGCGGTCAGGAGCCTTGTCCAGCGGAAAGCCGCCTTCGCTGGCGAGAGCCATGGCAGGCACGAAGGCCAGGATGGCGAGCAGTTTTTTTGCAATCTTCATATGATGTATGTCCTTTGAGCGTGGCGTGAGAGCGGCTTAGTGCGGGTGAAACGTCACACGCGACGGCACGGTCTTGAACTTGCCCATTGCACTCCACCATGGCATCAGCAGGAAGAAGCTGAAGTAAATCAGGGTGCACACTTGCGACACGATGGTTTTCGCATCCGTTGGCGCCTGGGTCCCGAGGTAGCCGAGGATCAGGAACGACAGGCCGAAGATGGCGTACACATATTTGTGCCAGGTCGGACGGTAGCGGATCGATTTCACGGGCGAATGATCGAGCCATGGCAGGAACGCCAGGATCACGACGGAACCGCCGAAGAACACCACGCCCCAGAATTTCGCGTCCAGCACCTGCGGCAGCATGCCGATGATGGCGACGATGGCGATGCCGGCGATGATGGACTTGACGGTCGTCGACAGGCGCGACTTGAGCCAGATGAACACCACGTAGGCGGCCACGACACCCATCAGCACGTACATGAAGTCGGCCGTGGTGGCGCGCAGCACCGAGTAGAACGGCGTGAAGTACCAGGTTGGCGCGATGTGCAGCGGGGTCTTCAGCGAGTCGCCCGGCAGGAAGTTGTTGTATTCCAGGAAATATCCGCCCATTTCCGGCGCGAAGAAGACGACGGCGCTGAAAATGACGAGGAAGATCGATACGCCGAACAGGTCATGCACGGTGTAGTACGGATGCGATGGAATCGAATCGACCGGGTGGCCATCGGCGCCCAGGTTTTCTTTGACTTCGATGCCGTCCGGATTGCTCGAACCGACTTCATGCAGGGCGATCAAGTGCGCTGCAACCAAGCCCAGCAGTACCAGCGGGATGGCGATCACGTGGAAAGCGAAGAAGCGGTTCAGGGTCGCGTCGGAAACAACGTAGTCGCCGCGGATCCACAGCGACAGGTCAGGGCCGATCAGCGGGATGGCGCCAAACAGGTTGACGATCACTTGGGCGCCCCAGTACGACATCTGGCCCCATGGCAACAGGTAGCCGAAGAATGCTTCGGCCATCAGGCACAGGAAGATGGCGAAACCGAACAGCCAGATCAGCTCACGTGGCTTGCGGTACGAGCCGTACAGCAGGCCGCGCGTCATGTGCAGGTAGACGATGATGAAGAAGGCCGAGGCGCCCGTCGAGTGCATGTAGCGCACCAGCCAGCCCCACGGCACTTCGCGCATGATGTACTCGACGGAATTGAAGGCCAGGGCCGCATCCGGTTTGTAGTGCATGGTCAGGAAGATGCCGGTGACGATCTGCAAGACCAGCACCAGCATGGCCAGCGAGCCGAAGATGTACCAGAAATTGAAGTTTTTCGGGGCGTAGTACTTGCCCCATTGGTCGTTCCACAGCTTGGTCAGGGGAAAGCGGTCATCGACCCAGCCCAGCGCTTTTTCGGCGACGGGAGCGTCTGCCGGGAACTTCGTTTCTTTGAAAGCAGCCATGATCAAGCCTCGCCTTTCTCGTCTTTACCTATCAGCAATTTGGTGTCGCTCAGATACATATGACGCGGCACTTGCAGGTTGTCCGGCGCCGGCTTGTTCTTGAACACGCGGCCTGCCATGTCGAAGGTGGAGCCGTGGCAAGGGCACAGGAAGCCGCCTTCCCAGTCATCGGGCAGCGACGGTTGCGGGCCGGGGGTAAATTTCGAGGAAGGGGAGCAGCCCAAATGGGTGCAGATGCCGACGGCGACGAGAATTTCAGGCTTGATCGAGCGTGCCTCGTTCATGCAGTATTCCGGCGTGAATTCGGCGGGATTACGCTGGGAATTGGCATCGGCGACCTTGCCGTCGGTTTGCTTGAGCGACGCGATCATTTCCGGCGTGCGCTTGAGGATCCAGACCGGCTTGCCGCGCCATTCGACGGTGCGCATTTCGCCGGGTTGCAAGGTGGTGATGTCTACTTCGACCGGCGCGCCAGCCGCTTTCGCGCGCTCCGACGGCTGGAAGGTGCTTACCAAGGCTCCCGCGGTTGCCAATCCAACTACACTGCCCGCCGCGCACGTGGCGACGAGCAAGCCGCGACGGCCTGAATCGACCTGCTTTTCGTTACTCATGCAAACCCCAATCAGTCAAAATGCGAATCTTTATTATGAGTGGCAGCCGCGAAAAACCCGTCGCCGAAGCTCTATCCCACTGATTGCCGCAACCCGCATCTTTGTACGGTAAAGTGGCAACATCCCTGCGGAACTTCGGACTATGGCGCAGCCCGTGCCAGTTTCTTGTTGATTATCCGGAAGTGAAAAAGCCACTTCTGGCAACCGCAAATTATAAGTGAAGCAAACAACGAATAAAACAAAAACGTTGCTTGTACCATAATTTATATACTTTTGCAGGAGGTGGCTAGTTCTTTCGAACTAGATGCGCACGGCTGTGCCGGAATTGGTCTCGCCAACAACCACAAGTTGGTGTCACCAGGAATCAATAGTATGATCGGCATGTTTTTATATCTATCCGAAGGAGAAATTCATGGCAATGATGCAAGAATTTAAAGAATTTGCAATGAAGGGTAACGTCGTCGATCTGGCGGTCGGTGTCATTATCGGTGGCGCCTTCGGCAAGATTGTCGATTCCCTGGTGCAAGACGTGATCATGCCGCCCATCGGCCGCATTTTCGGCGGCCTCGATTTCGCCAATTACTACCTGCCCCTGAATGGCCAAGCCACGACGATGACCCTGGTGGAAGCGAAAAAAGCGGGCGCCGTGCTGGCCTACGGTAATTTTTTGACCATTTTGCTCAACTTCGTCATTCTGGCTTTCATCATCTTCCAGATGGTACGCCTGATGAACAAGGCCCGCCGCAGCGAACCGGTCGCGCCGGCGCCAGCGCCAGTCACGCCGGAAGACATCGTGCTGCTGCGTGAAATCCGCGACTCCCTGCAGCAGAACGCACGCAACGGCGGCGATCTGGCAAAATAAGCCGTTCCGGCACGGGCCGGCTGACCTGGGCAGAAAACTGTATGCGACGATTCTGGTTATTGTTTGCGCAAACCGTGACGATCGCGTTGGCGCTGTATTTTGTGTATGGCGCGCTGCGCCCGGCCAGCCGGGTACAGCAGCTGGGTTCTCCCGCGAAACCGGTGCCCGTGGTGGAAACGGCGTCCAGCAGCCTGGCGCCCGGCTCCTACCGCGACGCGGCGGCGCGCGCCATGCCCGCCGTCGTCAACATCCTAACCCTGCAAGTGCCCAAGCGCGGCGCCCATCCGCTGGCGCGCGATCCCTTCTTCAAACGTTTCTTCGGCGACCGCGACCCGGACGACGGGGATGACGACGACTTGAAAAACAGCCTCGGCTCCGGTGTCATCGTCAGCCATGAAGGCTATGTGCTGACGAATAACCACGTGGTCGAAGGCGCCGACGAAATCGAAGTGGTGCTCACGGATGGCCGCAAGGCGCCGGCCAAGGTGGTGGGCCTGGATCCGGAAACGGATCTGGCCGTCATCAAGATCGACCTCGACAAGCTGCCCGTCATCGTGCTGGGCCAGTCGGAACTGGCGCGCGTGGGCGACGTGGTGCTGGCCATCGGCAACCCGTTCGGCGTGGGCCAGACGGTGACCATGGGCATCATCTCCGCCCTGGGCCGCAACAACCTGCACATCAACAGCTTTGAAAACTTTATCCAGACGGATGCGGCGATTAACTTCGGCAACTCGGGCGGCGCCCTGGTCGATACGCGCGGCAATCTGATCGGCATCAATACGGCGATCTACTCGCAAAGCGGCGGCTCCGTCGGCATCGGCTTCGCCATTCCCGTCTCGACGGCCAAGACGGTGATGGAAGCCATCATCAAGGATGGCCACGTGGTGCGCGGCTGGATTGGCGTGGAAACGCAGGACATCACGCCCGAGCTGGCGCAAAGCTTCAACTTGCAGCGCACGAGCGGCGCCATCATCGCCGGCGTGGTACGCAACGGCCCGGCCGACAAGGCGGGCATCGTGCCCGGCGACATCCTGCTGACGGTGCAAGGCAAGCCCGTCGGCGACACGACGGAAATGCTGAATCTGATCGCCCAACTGCCGCCCGGCGAAAAAGCTAAAATGACGGTGCTGCGCAAGAATCGCGAAGCGGCACTCGACGTGATGGTGGGCAAGCGCCCCATCCCGAAAGAGCTTTCCAAATAGTTGCTGATCGGAATTTGACACATGCATGTGCGTGATTTGACCCAATTTTTACGTGAACTGAGCGACAACAACAACCGTCCCTGGTTTGTGATGAACAAGCCCCGCTACGACATCCTGCGCGAGGAATTTCTCGCCTTGGTGACGTCACTCATTGCTGAACTCGGCAAGTTCGATCCGGCCGTGAAATACTGCAATCCAAAGAAGGCTTTGTTCCGCATCAACCGCGACGTGCGTTTTGCGCACGATAAAAGTCCGTACAAGACGCGTTTTTCGGCCGCCATCGCGCCGAACGACATGCGCCGCCCCAGCAAGGCGGGCGGTCCCACGTATTACCTGCAGATCGATGGCCAGGGCAACTTGCTGTTCGGCGCCGGCGAATACATGCCACCGCCCGGACGATTAAAAGCGTTGCGCGAGCATATGCTCAACGATGCGCCAGGTTTTTCCAAAGTGCTGAAAAATAAGCGTTTGAAGGCCCGCTTCGGCACCATCCAGAACGAGGGCAAGCTGCAGCGCCCGCCGAAGGGGTTTGACGCGGACGCCGAACATATCGAATTCATCAAGCTGAAAAGCTTTTTTGTCTGGACCGAAGTGCCGCTGCCCGTCAACGCCCCCGAGCAACTGCTGCCGACCCTGGCGGAAGGCTTGAAGGATGCGTGGCCGCTGGTCGAGTGGATGCGCGGCGCGAAAGAGCCGGAGGAAGTCACCGAGTAACTGCTGAAGGAGCACATGATGGCACTGGAGCACGCAAGTTCAGGACAGGTGATCGAGGTGCTGCGCAGGGACGGCGACGACCTGTCGCAGTTTTCCGCCATCGCGCTGGCCAAGACGGATGAGCTGGAATTGATCCGCATGTGCATGCCCAAAGGCAAGACCATGCCCGAACATCATGTACTCGGCGCAATCACCTTGCTGTGCCTGCAAGGGCAGGTGGCGGTGGAGGCGCATGGCGGCGTGCAGGTGCTGGGACCGGGCCAGATGCTGTATCTGCTCGGCGGCCAGGCACACGCCCTGGAAGCGCGCGAAGACAGTTTATTGTTGCTCACCATACTCATGCACAAGGCGGGGCGCTAGGTTTTCCTGGCGCATCAGGTCGCCTTAGGCCGCCTCTGCGCGCGGGTCGCGCGACAGCAGCTGCTGCACCATCACGTGCGGTAAATCCCCATCGAACAGCACGCCGGCCACCGCGTTGGTGATCGGCATGTCGACGCCCATGCGGCGCGCCAGTTCGCGCACGGCCTTGGCGCAGGGCACGCCTTCGGCCACGTGACCGAGTTCGGCCACGATGGTCTCCAGCGCCTTGCCTTGCGCCAGGCCCAGACCGACCCGGCGGTTGCGCGACAGGTCGCCCGTGCAGGTGAGTATCAGATCGCCCATGCCCGTCAAGCCCATGAACGTTTCCGTCTGGCCACCCAGGGCCGCGCCCAGGCGCGTGATTTCCGCCAGGCCACGTGTGATCAGCGCGGCGCGCGCATTCAAGCCCAGGCCCAGGCCGTCGGCCACGCCGGTGGCGATCGCCAGCACGTTCTTGACGGCGCCGCCCACTTCCACGCCCACCAGGTCCTCGCTCGCATATACGCGGATGGTGCCGCCATGCAAGGCCGAGACGACGGCGCCGCGCAAGGCGGCATTGTGCGAAGCGATGGTCAGCGCGCACGGCAAGCCGCGCGCCACTTCCTGCGCGAACGAGGGGCCGGACAGGGCGCCGCCGGGGATAGTGTCGCCCAGCACTTCCTGCACGATCTGGTGCGGCAGCAAACCCGTGCCGCCTTCAAAGCCTTTGCACAGCCACACGAGGTTGCCGATGGCCTTGTTTTTCAACTGATCTTTCAGCTGATGCAACATGGGCCGCAAGCCCGCCACGGGGCAGGCGGCGATCAGGAGGCCGTGTTCGCCACTGGCATGCGCGACGGCGGCGTCGAAATCGGCACTGATGCGCAGTTGCGGCGGCAAAGGGAAACCGGGCAAATAACTGTTTTCGCCGCTGGCGGCCATGGCGGCCATGGCCTCGCCGTTGCGGCCCCACAGCAGCACGTCGTGGCGGCCGGCCAGGGCCATGGCCACGGCCGTGCCCCAGGCGCCGGCGCCCAGGATGGTGATCTTGCGGGCGGCGGGAATACGGTCGGGAGTGACTTCAGGAGAAACTTGCATGCAACCTCAACGGGGCAGGGGGAACGGACGCGGTGCTTACAGGCCCCACACTTCGCTGGTCTTGACGTAGCCGCTCTGGCCATCCTTGTGGCGCACCTTGACCCAGCCTAAGCTCGGCTGCTCGCTCATTTCCAGCAGCACGCCCTTGTCGACGAGGAGGATGGCGGAGGCGGTGTCGTCGGGGCTGGCGCGAACCTTGAGGTTCGCGGCGCGCGCCACGACGTTGCGCTTGGCCGACAGGCCCTTGGCTTCCGTCCAGGCCATTTCGCCGCTGGCGTCGCGTACCTTGACCCATTCGCCGTAGCTGAGCACCACTTCCAGCGGCATGCCGCGTGGCGCCACGTACAGCTTGCCTCCCTTGGAGGATGGCGCGTCGTACAGGATCACGGGAGCGGCGCCCACCGTTTTGAAATCGACGGCGTGGCTGGCGGCGGTCGCCAGCAGCAGCACGGCGCCGGCCATCCAGCGGAACTTGCTCAAGAGCGCACTTTTCAACATGATATTTTTGAACCTTAACGAAACACGGCGGCCAGGCCGCCGTGTCAGGCCAGCCTTGACGGCTGGCGGGGTCTTGCAAGAGCTTAGTGCGTTTCGCTGGCTGCTGGAGCTGCGGCAGCGGCGTCAGCAATAGCTTGCAGACGTTGTTGGTAGAACACTTCGAAGTTGATCTCGGCCAGGTGCACTGGCGGGAAGCCGGCACGGGTGATCACGTCGGCGATGTTGGCGCGCAGGTAAGGGTAGATGATGTTCGGGCAGCCAATTCCCAGCAGCGGATCGAGTTGATCGGCAGGAATGTTGCGTGCTTCGAAGATACCGGCTTGCTTGCCTTCAACCAGGAAAGCGACTTTTTCGCCGACTTTGGCGGTGACGGTGATGGTCACGGTGGCTTCGAAGATGCCGTCGGCCAGAGGCGCAGCGCCCACGTCCAGTGCCACTTCGATGGCTGGTGCTTCTTGTTCCAGGAAAATAGCTGGGGAATTTGGTTGTTCCAGCGACATGTCTTTCAGGTAGACGCGTTGGATTTGGAAGACTGGTTGCAGATTTTCGTCGGACATGGAACGCTTTCGTTGTAAAGGACAAGAACGGCACACCGTTCAAATATGGTACTTGCGGTATTCAAACCGTGCCGGATAGGCACGGCCAGATCAGGTGCGAGGGCAATTGTATCAAAACCATACGACAAAAAACCAAGCAATTTCTCGAACCCGCTTTATATCAGGCTGCCGTGCCATTTAACAAGGGGTCCAGCTTGCCGGCTTGATCGAGCGCATACAAATCGTCGAATCCGCCCACGTGAGTATCGCCCACATAGATCTGCGGCACCGTGCGGCGGCCCGTGCGTTCCATCATCTTGATGCGCTCTTCCGGGTCGAGGTCGACGCGGATCTTTTGCACGGTCACGCCCTTGGCTTCCAGCAGGCGCTCGGCGCGCACGCAATACGGGCACACGGCGGTGCTATACACAATTACGGGTACGGTCATGATGATTATTCCTTCAGTTAATGCCGGCTTATTTCGCCAGCGACAAGGTTTTCAATGGCAAACCTTGCTTTTTCCATTCGTCGAGGCCGCCTTCCAGGCTCGTTGCCTCAGCGAAACCAGCTTTGCCCAGCAGGCCGACGGCGGTTGCCGAACGCGAACCTTTCTGGCAAACCACTACAATGGGGCGCGTTTTGAATTTTTCCAGCTCGCCCACGCGTTTTGCCAGTTCCGGCAGCGGAATATTTTTTGCGTCAGGCAAGTGGCCCGTGGCGAATTCTTCCGCGCTGCGTACGTCGACGATGATGGTCTTGCCGCGGTTGATCAGTTGCGTGACTTCCAGCACGGTCGCGCGCTTGCCGCGCATCGACAGCAGTGGCCAGAGGAGGGCGCCGCCGGAAATAATGACGATGGCAAACAGAAAAATGTGGTCGATAATGAATTTCACGTAGGGTCCAATGGTTTAAGTCAATCCGCGCATTATAAAATAGAAGCTGGACGAGGTCTTTTTACGTTTTGCTTTTTTGATTTGAACCCCTTGAGAAGATAGAACTATGTACAAAATCGTTTTCATGCGTCACGGCGAGTCCACCTGGAACCTCGATAACCGCTTCACCGGCTGGACCGACGTCGATCTGACGGAAAAGGGCGTCAACGAAGCCAGGGCCGCCGGCCAGATCCTCAAGCAGGAAGGTTTTACGTTCGACGTGGCCTACACTTCCGTCCTGAAGCGCGCCATCCGCACCCTGTGGCTGGCGCTTGACGAGATGGACATGATGTATTTGCCGATCAAGAACGACTGGCGCTTGAACGAGCGCCACTACGGCGCCCTGCAAGGCCTGGACAAGGGCGAGACGGCCGCCAAGTATGGCGACGAGCAAGTACTGGTATGGCGCCGCAGCTACGACACGCCGCCGCCGCCGCTGGAAGCGAATGACGACCGCGCCTCGTTCAACGATCCGCGCTATGCCGGCTTGCCGCAAGCGTCGATTCCGTTGACCGAATGCCTGAAAGACACCGTGGCGCGCGTGATGCCGGCCTGGGATGAAGAAATCGCCCCGGCCATCCGTGCTGGCAAAAAGATCATCATTTCGGCCCACGGCAACAGCCTGCGCGCGCTGATCAAAATGTTAGATGGCATCAGCGACAGCGACATCGTCGGCCTGAACATCCCGAACGGCCAGCCGCTCGTGTATGAGCTGGACGCCGACCTGAAACCGATCCGTCACTACTACCTGGGCGACCCGGCAGCGATTGCGGCAGCGCAAGCGGCCGTGGCGAACCAAGGGAAGGCCAAGTAACTTGTCGTCTTTCTTCCGCGGCACAGCCATCGCCCCCTCTGCTGATCGACCCCTGCCGGCGTGGCGCGCCGGTGCCATGCTGTGCCTGGCGCTGCTGCTTTCCAGCGGTGCCGCGCAGGGCGCCAAGCCCACCGAACGCAGCAAGCAGAAGGCGGCCGCGGAAGCACAACGTGCTGGATTGCAACAAAAGCTGACGGCGCTCAAGCGCGACATCAGCCGCACGGAAAGCGCCAAGGATGACGCGGCCGATACCCTGGCCGAGTCGGAAGAAGCCATTTCCAACGCCAACCGCGCCTTGCGCGACCTGGCGCAGGAACAAAGCGAGACGGGCGTGAAACTCAATGCGCTGGGGCAGGAGCACCAGCAATTGACGGCCACCGTCGAGAAACAAAAGGCACAGCTGTCAAAGTTGCTGCGTGAACAATATGTCGCCGGCAACGAAGACCGCATCAAGCTGCTCTTGTCGGGCGATAACCCGAACCGCATCAACCGCGACTTGCAATTGATGGCGTATGTATCGCAGGCGCAGGCCCGCCTGCTGGAAGCCTTGCGCGCCAACTTGCTGGCCGTGGAGAAAAACCAGGCGGACGTGCAGAACGCCAAGGATGAGCTGGAAGAAATCGCGCAGGAAGAGCGCGACCAGAAAGCCCTGCTGGTGCAGGAGAAGGCGCGCCGCGCCGCCTTGCTGACGAGCTTGTCGCAACGCCTGGTGGCGCAGCGCAAGGAAGTGGGCAATGTCGAGCGCGACGAACAGCGCATGGGCAATCTGGTCGACAAGCTGGCGAAACTGATCGAAGAGCAGGCCGCCGCCGCCGCGGCCGAAAAGAAACGCCAGCAATTGCTGGCCGAACAGCGCGCCGCCGCGAAAGCGGCCGCCGACGCCAAGATTGCCGCGGAAAAACGCGAACGCCTGCTGGCCGCGCGCGCCAAGGCCGCCCAGGCCCAGGCCGAACGCGAACGCCTGGCAAAAGAGCAACAAAACAAATCGGGCAAGATCAAGCCGCAAACGCCGCCACCGCCGCCCGTGAAACTGGAACCGATCGACGACGACGAGCCGCCGCAAGTGGCCAAGGTGGCGCCTAAGCCGGAACCCAAGCCCGAGCCGGAGCCGGAACGCCCGAGCCTGGGCCCGGCCGCGCCAGCCGGCGCCTTTGCCAGCCTGAAAGGCCAGCTGCGCCCTCCCGTGGCCGGCAAGATCGCCGCCCGCTTCGGCAGCAAGCGCGGCGACGGCCCCAGCTGGAAGGGCGTGTTCATCCGCACGGGCGAGGGCAGCGAGATCCACGCCATCGCTGGCGGCCGCGTCGTGTTTTCCGACTGGCTGCGCGGCTTCGGCAATTTGATCATCGTCGACCATGGCGGCCAGTACATGAGCATTTATGGCAATAACCAATCCCTGCTGAAAAGGGTGGGCGATGCCGTCAAGGGCGGCGACGCCATTGCCAGCGCGGGCAACAGCGGCGGCAACGAGGAATCAGGGCTATACTTTGAATTGCGTCATCAGGGCCGCGCCTTCGACCCCGCCACCTGGGTGAAGTTTTAATTCAGTTCCCACCATTGCTGCGGCAGCGAATTTGTAGATTGCGAAGAATACATGGGTATCAAAGTCAAAAGTATCGGCCTGATCGGTCTGGGCGTCCTGGCCGGTATCGGCATGTCGCTGCAGTTCCCGGCCGTGGCGCAAAAAATCACGAATGCCCCGCTGCCGCTCGACGAACTGCGCCAGTTGTCCGACGTCTTCGGCCTGATCAAGTCCGATTATGTCGAGAAGGTGGAAGACAAGAAACTTTTAACGGAAGCCATTTCCGGCATGGTCGCGTCGCTCGATCCGCACTCCGTGTATCTGGATAAGAATGCCTTCAAGGAAATGCGCGAAAGCGTGCAGGGCAAGTTTGTCGGCATCGGCATCGAAGTGAGCATGGAAGACGGCTACGTGAAAGTCGTCTCGCCCATCGAGGACAGCCCCGCCGCCAAGGCCGGCATCCAGGCGGGCGACCTGATCACCCGCCTCGATAACATCCCGCTGAAAGGCTTGCAGCTGGAAGAAGTCATCAAGAAGATGCGCGGCCAGCCTGGCACCAAGCTGGTGCTGACGATGTCGCGCAAGGGCGAAAGCAAGCCGCTGGTGTTTCCCATCGTGCGCGAGGAAATCCGCGTGCAAAGCGTCAAGGCCAAGATGGTCGCGCCTGGCTATGCCTGGCTGCGCATCGCCCAGTTCCAGGAACCGACCGTCGATGACATGGTCAAAAAAATCAACGCGCTGTATGCGCAAGACCCCAAGCTCAAGGGCCTGGTGCTGGACTTGCGCAACGATCCCGGCGGCGTCGTGCCGGGCGCCATCGGCGTGGCAACAGCATTCCTTCCGGGTAATTCCGTGATCGTTTCGACCAAGGGCCAGTTGCCCGAGTCGAAACAGGTGTTTTATGGCCGCCGCGAATTCTATGCGCCGCCGGGCGCCAAGGCCGACCCGCTGGCCAAGCTGCCGGCCGCGCTGAAAACCGTGCCGCTGGTGGTGCTGGTCAATGCCGGTTCCGCGTCCGCCTCGGAAATCGTCGCCGGCGCCTTGCAGGATTACCAGCGCGCCACCGTCATCGGCACGCAAACGTTCGGCAAGGGCTCCGTGCAAACCTTGCGCCAGATCACGGCCGATACGGCCGTCAAGCTGACGACGGCCCGCTACTACACGCCGAAAGGCCGGGCCATCCAGGCGCGCGGCATCGTGCCCGACTTGCTGGTCGATGAAACGGCCGAGGGCGATGGTTGGAACAGCCTGCGCATCCGCGAGGCGGACCTGGAGAAACACCTGAGCAGCAACGATGGCAAGCCGGAAGCGGCCAGGCCGACCATGGAAGGCATGCAGGATCAGCTGGAAGAAGAGCAGCGCCTGATCGCCACGGCGAAAAAGCGCAAGCCGCTCGAATACGGCGCCAAGGATGATTTCCAGCTGCAACAAGCCTTGAACCACTTCCAGGGCTTGCCGGTGCAGCTGGCCAAGGTGGACCCGAAGGCGGAGAAGATCGGCACCAAGCCGGAAATTGCTTCCGACATCAAGGCCGATGACAAAAAGATTCCTGTACAAAAACCGTAGTCGCCGCCATGAACGACGCCCAACTGCTGCGCTATTCGCGCCATATCCTGCTTGATCAGATCGGCATCGAAGGCCAGCAAGCCTTGCTCGATGCGCATGTGCTGGTGATTGGCGCGGGCGGGCTGGGCTCGCCGGCCGCCATGTATCTGGCCGCCAGCGGCGTCGGCAAGCTGACCCTGGTCGATGACGATACGGTCGACCTGACCAACCTGCAGCGCCAGATCGCCCACACCACACAGCGCGTGGGCCAGCCGAAAGTGCTGTCGGCGCGCGAGACCTTGACAGGCATCAATCCCGAGATCGACATCATCGCCTTGCAGGAGCGCCTCGACGGCGCGCGCCTGGCCGAACTGGTCTTATCCAGCACGGTGGTGCTCGACTGCACCGACAACTTCGCCACGCGCCATGCCGTCAACCGCGCCTGCGTGGCGGCCAGGGTGCCGCTGGTGTCGGGCGCCGTGATCCGTTTCGACGGGCAAGTGAGCGTGTTCGACCCGCGCACGGGCACCCAGCCATGTTATTCCTGCCTGTTTCCGCAGGAGCAGCAGTTCACGGACGAAGCGTGCTCGACCATGGGCGTGTTCGCGCCGCTGGTCGGCGTGGTGGGCGCCATGCAGGCGGCCGAGGCGCTGAAACTCATCATGGGCGTGGGAGAGTCCTTGGCCGGACGGCTGCTGCTGCTTGACGGTTTGCACATGGAATGGAGCAGCATGCGCGTCGCGCGCGACCCCGGCTGCGCCGTTTGCGGCGAAGTGGTCTTGCCGGCCTGACAGGCCTCGCAGAAATTTTTCCCTATATGACAGGCTTTGTCATATTTCCGCTTTATACTCTGCACTCATTACTCACCTTCTTCTCTCTTTCTTATGCAAAACGCAGCAAACCATCCGATACGCCAGCGCCGCGCGCGCGGCTTCACTTTGATCGAAATCATGGTCGTGGTGGTGATCATGGGTATCCTCGCGTCGCTGGTGGTGCCCAAGCTGATCGCCCGCACGGGCGAGTCGAAAGTGGCGGCGGCGAAAGTCGACATCGCTACCGTGATGCAAGCCTTGAAACTGTATCGCCTGGATAACCAGCGCTACCCGACCACCGAGCAGGGCTTGCAGGCGCTGATCGAAAAACCGACCACGGGTCCGGCCGCGAATGGCTGGAAAGCGGGCGGCTACCTGGAAAAAATGCCGAAGGATCCATGGGGCAACCCCTACCAGTTCCTGTCGCCGGGCGTGAAAGGCGAAGTCGACATCATTTCGCTGGGCGCCGACGGCCAGCCTGGCGGTAGCGGCGACGACGCCGATATCGGTTCCTGGGAACTGTAAGTTTTCCATTGCATGCCTGCCATGACCACCGGTCGCGCACCGCCCCGGCCACGCGCCAGCGGCTTCACGCTGATCGAATTGCTGGTGGTGATGGTCATCATCGGCGTGACCCTGGGCCTGGTGTCGCTGAATGCGATGCCGAATGGCCAGCAAGCCTTGCAAAAGGAAGCCGAGCGCATCGCGCTGCTGCTGCAACTGGCGCGCGATGAAGCCATCGTGCGCAGCCGGCAAGTGGCGTTTGAGGCTGACGAAAATCAATACCGTTTCCTGGTCCTCAATGAAAAGCTGTGGCAACCTGTGACGCAGGACGATTTGCTGCGCGAGCGCGCGTTTGCCAACACGCCCATGCTGCTCAGCGTGCAGCCTTCGAACAGCGTGGCCCAGCCGCTGCGCATCATCTTCGGCCGCGAACCGGTCGACAAGCCTTTTGTCCTGACCCTGGCCAGCGGCGAGCGCAGCGTGGCCATCCGCGCCGACGGCATCGGCCACTTCACGGTCGAACAATGATGCCGCTTTCACGTCACCGCCGCCAGCGCGGCTTCACTTTGCTGGAAGTGCTGGTCGCCCTCGTCATCGTCGGCACGGCCCTGGGCGCCTCCTTGCGCGCCGTCGGCAGCCTGACGCAAAACAGCGACGGCTTGCGCAGCGCCATGATGGCCACCTGGTCGGCGGAAAACCATCTGGTGCGCTTGCGCCTGGCGAAAACGTTCCCGCAGACGGGCAAGCGCACGGTCGACTGTCCGCAGGGCGACTTGAAACTGATCTGTGAAGAGGAAGTGGTGGCCACGCCGAATCCCCGCATCCGGCAAGTGCGCGTCAACGTGTATGACGCGCAATACCCGGCCCGGCGCATCGTGCGCCTGGTATTACTTTCCTTTAACGACTGATGGCGCGCCGCACTGTTCCTGCCGGCGGTTTCACCCTGATCGAGCTGCTCGTGGCGATCGGCATCCTGGCCATGGTCGCCGTGTTGGGCTGGCGCGGCCTGGACAGCATCATGCGCTCGCGCGAAGTGCTGACCAGCCAGCTGGAACAGGCGCGCGGCATGCAGCTGGCGTTTGCCCAGATGCAAAGCGATTGCGACCATCTGGCCGGCGCCGGCCAGAACAATACCCTGCTGAATGGCCGCATCAACCTGTCGGCGGAGACTGACCGCCTGACCCTGGTGCGCCTGGCCGCCTCGGAACAGGAGCCACAGCAGTTGCAAGTGGTCACTTACCGCCTGCGCGGCGGCGTGCTGACGCGGCGCGAGTCGAACGGCACGCGCGACCTGGCCGTGCTCGACACCCTGTGGCAGGCGGCGCGCGACGATACGGATACCTCCGGCGCCGACGTCGCCTTGATGAATGGCGTCGACAGCATGGTCATGCGCGGCTGGAACAATGGCGCCTGGAACGTGCTGACGGCGGGCGCCGCCATTTCCACGCAAGTGCCGGGCCTGGAAGTGACCCTGCAGATGCCGGGCCAGGACGCGGGCCTGTCGAAAGTCTTTTTATTGGGGCCGGGATGACGCGCTTCAAGTTTCCCTCGCGCCAGCGCGGCGTGGCCGTCATCACGGCCCTGCTGCTGACGGCGCTGGCGATTACCGTCGTCGCCAGCCTGTTCTGGCAGCAGCAGGTGCAAGTGCGTTCGATGGAAAACCAGCGCCTGCGCCTGCAGACGCAGTGGGCCATGCGCGGCATGGTCGACTTCGCCCGTTTCTGGTTGCGCCAGGACAATCCCATGCTGACGGCCGCCGATGGCGTCTGGGCCACGCCCATCGAGGAAGCGCGGCTCGACGATTATGTGGACCGTGAAAAGGTCGACACGGAAAAATTCGACGCCACCGTCTCGGGCCGCGCGCTCGATGCGCAGGCGCGCTTCAATATTACGAACCTGCTTGAAGCCACGGGCGGCATCAATGCGAAACAGGTGCTGGCCTACCAGCGTTTGCTGTCCAACTTGCAGCTCGATAGTTCCCTGGCGCAAGCGACGGCCGATGCCGTGCTGCGCGCGAAGCCGAAACCGCGCACTGTGGACAGCGGCACCGACGGCAAGACGCCCGCCGCCACGCCCCCATCGGGCGGCGGCAGCGAGCCGGTGGCGTTCACGCAGATCGAGGATTTGCTGGCCGTGCCCGGCTACACGCCGCAAATCATTGAAAAACTGCGCGATTTCATCATCGTATTGCCGGAAATAACGCCCGTGAACGTGAACACTGCCCCGGCCGAGGTGCTGGCGGCCGTGACGATGATGTCGCTGTCCGAGGCCAGCGCCCTGACTTTGAGCAATCCGCGCAAAAAGTTTGTCGATAAGTTAAATTTCCAGAATAATATTAATGCTGCATTGATTGAAGGCGTGGAACTCGATGTGAAGAGCCGCTACTTCCTTACCGTCATCCGCGTGCGGCTGGACCGTGCCGCCCTGGATGCCGTGGCGCTTGTCAATCGAAAAACGGATCCGCAACGCACCACCAGCCTGGTCTGGCTGCGGGAAAATTAACAGCTGAAAGCGAGTCACTTTGACAATATTGTATATCCGTCACCCGGCCAAGGCGTCTACCGACAGCGTGCCTGCCTGCTCCTTCGTGCTGGCCGGCGACGGCGGCGCCCTGTTGCAACAGGGCAGCGCGCCGCTGGGCAGCCTGGGCCAGCTGATCGCTGGCGCGAAGCAGGTGGTGCTGCTGCTGGCCGCGGCTGACGTGACCCTGCTGCGCCTGAAAATGCCGCCGCTGGCCGGCGCCCGTTTGCGCGCGGCCTTGCCGGGCCTGGTGGAAGAACACATCCTCGGCGACGCGCAGGATTGCCTGCTGGCCGCCGGCGCGCCCGACGCTGCCGGCATGCGCACGGTGGCCGTGGCGCAGCGCGCCTGGGCCGAGGTGCTGGTGAAAGCTTTGCTGGCGCAGGGCGCGCGCAAGGTGGCGCTGCTACCGTCGCAGCTGTGCCTGCCCTTGCAGCCGGGCAGCGTGACGGCATCCTTGCAGGCAAGCGGCGACGGTCTGGAACTGGCCTTGCGCCAGGCGCCGCAAGAGGGCCTGGGCCTGGTCTTGCCGCCCCAGCCGCAGCAGGCGCTGCTGACGACGCGCGCGTTTGCCGGCGACGTGCCGCTGACGGTGTATGTGGCACAGGCCGAGCTGGCGCACTATCAACAGCTGGCCGCCGGCATGGCTGGCGTGACGGTGGAACCGGACCACTGGGCGCACTGGATCGCCGGCGCCAAGGGCGCTGGGCTGGATCTGGCCGCCGCCCTCGGCACGGCGACGGGATCGGCCACCGAATGGCGCCGCTGGCGCTGGCCGCTGCGCCTGGCGTTGCTGGCCGTGGTCGTCAACCTGGCCGGCATGAATATCGAATGGATGCGCCTGAAGCGCGAGGCCGCCACCGTGCGCACCTCGATGCAGCAAACCTTCAAGGCCGCGTATCCGAACGAAGCGCCCGTGTATGGCCTGGAAGCGGAGCAGATGCGGCGCAATATCGCCGCTGCCCGCCTGCAGGGCGGCCAGGCCAGCATGGATGATTTTACGAGCATGAGCGCGGCCCTGGGCGAGGCGCTGGGCGGCCTGGCCGGGCGCGGCGTGGTGGCCTCGCTGGAATACCGCGAGCGCAGCCTGATCGTCAGACTGAAGCCGGACATGGTCGACGCCAGCGCCCAGGCGCAGGTGCGCGATGGTCTGGCTGCGCGCAAGCTGGCCTTGAATGAAACGGCGCCGGGCGTGTGGAAGATCACGCCGGCCACGGGAGCAAAAGCATGAGTGCAGCAGTCAACAAGGCGCGCGCCGCGCTGGCGGGACAACAGCAAAATGTGCAGGCCTTCTGGGCCGAACGCACGCAGCAGGAGCGCAAGCTCCTGACCATGGGCGGCGTGGTGGCGGGGCTGGCCCTCGTTTACGCCGTGTTTTTCGAGCCGGCCTGGACGGGCCGCATCGCCTTGCAAAAGAGCTTGCCCGAGCTGCGCCAGAACGCGGCCCAGCTGCAGGCCCTGGCGCGTGAAGCGGGCGACCTGGCGCGCCAGGCACCGGTGCAGGTGGCGCCGATGAGCCGTGACAGCCTCGATGCGTCGCTGAAAGCGCGCGGCCTGGCGCCGCAATCGCTGTCGCTGACGGGAGAATACGCGCGCGTGCAGCTGAACGGTGTGCCGTTCGCCAGCGTCATGCTGTGGCTCGACGGCTTGCGCCGCGAAGGCCGCGTGGCGGTGCAGGAAGCGAAGATCACGGCGCAGGGCAAGGCGGGCTTGGTCGACGCCAGTTTGAGCCTGCACCAGAGCCCGGGCGCGGCGCGATGATGCGCCTGCTTGGCTGGCTGCTGGCCATCATCGTCAGCGTCTGCGTCACCCTGCTGGTGTTTTTCCCGGCCGGCTGGGTGGCCAGTCTCGTGGAAAAGCAGACGGGCGGACGTTTGACCTTGGGCGACGCGCAAGGTACCCTGTGGCGCGGCTCGGCCTTTGTCGGCGGGGCGGCCAGCGCGAATGGCGCCGTGACGCCGCTGCTGCCGGGGCGCTTCAGCTGGCGCATTTCGCCGTCGGTGCTGTGGGGATCGGTCGATGTGGAATTGCAGAATGCGCAGGCGCTGTCGCAGGCCGTCAATTTGCGCGGCTCGTGGTCGCACTGGCAAGTCAGCCCGGCGGCCCTGCTGCTGCCGGCCGATGGCCTGGGCGGCCTCGGTGCACCGTTAAATACCGTGGCGCCGACGGGCAGCATGCGCCTGTCGTGGAGCACCTTGCAGCTGGCACTGGAACAACAGCAGTTTTCCGCCGTCGGGCGCACGACCTTGCAGATGACGGACATGGCCTCGCGCCTGTCGTCCTTGCGTCCGCTGGGCAGTTACGAGCTCGATTTCGATTGGCAGGGGCAGCAGGCGACGTTGGCACTGCGCTCCATCAAGGGACCGCTGCTGCTTGACGGCAGCGGCAGCCTGAATCAGGGGCGCATGCAGTTTTCCGGCCAGGCCCAGGCCGCAGCAGGATATGAAGAGACCTTGGCGAGTTTGTTGAATTTGCTGGGACAGCGCCGTAGCAATAGCGAAAAAAACATCATCGCCTTAGAGTTCAGACAATGAAAAAACCATCCGTGAGCCCCATTACCTCCTCCTTCTCGCTGCGCCGCCTGTCGGCCGCCGCCTTGCTGTGCTGTTCCGTGGCCGGCATGCCGGCACCCGTCTGGGCCGCGCCCGGCGATGAAGCGGCGCTCAATTTCGTCGGCGCCGACATCGAATCGGTGATCAAGGCGGTGGGCCATTACACCAACATCAATTTCGTCATCGACCCGCGCGTCAAGGGCACGATCACGCTGGTGTCGGAAAAATCGATCAGCAAGACGCAGGCCTTCGCGCTGCTGGCCTCGGCCTTGCGCCTGCAGGGCTATGCGGTGGTCTCCGGCGACGGCTATGCGAAAGTGGTGCCGGAAGCGGACGCCAAGCTGCAATCCGTGCCAACCCAGGTGGGCAACGGCGCCAGCCAGGTGAAGGGCGACCAGATCGCCACGCAGGTGTTTTACCTGAACTACGAATCGTCGGCCAACCTGCTGGCCGTGCTGCGCCCCTTGATCTCGCCGAACAACACGATCAACGCCAACCCGGGCAACAACTCGCTGGTGATCACCGATTACGCGGATAACCTCAAGCGCCTGGCGAAGATCATCGCCGCGCTCGACGTGCCCGCGTCGACGGACCTGGACGTGATTCCCGTGCGCTATGCCATCGCCTCCGACCTGGCCTCGATGGTGAATAAACTGATGGAAGGCGGCAATGCGGCCGGCGCCGCAGGGGCCGACGCGGGCAAGGTGTCCGTGCTGGCCGACCCGCGCACCAATTCGCTGGTGCTGCGCGCGCCATCGGCGGCGCGCGCCAATCTGGCCAAGTCGCTGATCTCGAAGCTGGACCAGCCCACCACGCAGCTGGGCAATGTGCACGTGGTGTACCTGAAAAACGCGGACGCCACCAAGCTGGCGCAGACCCTGCGCTCGGTGGTGACGTCGGACGGCACGGCCGCCTCGGCGCAGCAGGGCAATACCAGCAACCTCGCCACGAACAACCAGATCAGCCAGAACAACAGCGGCATGAACACTGGCCTGGGCGGCAATACGCAAAGCGGCACCACGGGCGGCGCTTCGCTGAGCAACGGGCCGCAGCAACTGTCGTCGGGCGGCGCGGCCGGCTTCATCCAGGCCGACGCATCGACGAATACCCTGATCCTGACCTGCAACGAAGCCGTCTACCGCAACCTGCGCGCCGTGATCGACCAGCTCGACGTGCGCCGCGCCCAGGTCTACATCGAGGCGCTGATCGTCGAAGTGACGTCGGCCAAGGCGTCCGAGTTCGGCGTGCAGTGGCTGGGGCTTTCCGGCGACAGCGGCAGCAGCTACCGCGTGGGCGCGCTGCAGTCGTTCGCCGGCGGCACCGACAACAATATCGCCAAGCTGGCGCTGGGCGGCGGCAAGGTGCTGCCAACGGGCGGCCTGACCCTGGGCATCTTCAAGCAGATCAACGGCGCGCTGGGCCTGGGCGCCGTGGCGCATGCGCTGGAATCGGACGGCAACGCGAACATCCTGTCGACACCGAACCTGATCACCCTGGACAATGAGCTGGCCACCATCAAGGTGGGCCAGAACGTGCCTATCCTGACGGGCCAGTACACCAGCACGGCCGGCACCAACACGAATCCGTTCCAGACCATCGACCGCAAGGAAGTGGGCCTGACCCTGAAGGTGCGTCCGCAGATTTCCGAAGGCGGCACCATCAAGCTGGGCATCTATCATGAGACGTCGAGCGTGGACAAATCCACGTCGACGGCCGTCAGCGGCATCACCATCAACAACCGCGTGATCGAGAACAATGTGCTGGCCGACGACGGCCAGATCATCGTGCTCGGTGGCCTGATCGAGGACAGCACGGGCGACAACGCGGAAAAAGTGCGCGGCCTGGGCGACATTCCCCTGATCGGCAACCTGTTCAAGTACCAGACGCGCGAGCGCAAGAAAACCAATCTGATGATCTTCCTGCGCCCTGTCATCGTGCGCAACAAGGAACAGAGCGGCAGCCTGGCGGCCGACCGCTACGACTACATGCGTTCGGCCGAGACGGCCGCCGTGCCGGCCACGGGCAACCTGATGCTGAAAGACCTGGGCACGCCCGTGCTGCCGGCCCTGCAGGATGGCCAGCCGGTGGGCGGCAACATGGTGACGCGTCCCGTGCCGCCGGCACCGACGCCGCCGCCAGGCGCGCCGGCCAACGCGGCCACGCCGCCGCAGTCGCTGCTGCAGCAATACCAGCAGCAGCCGCAGCAACAGCCACAGAAGTGATGGGGCAGTCATGAGTAATCTGCTTCCCTACGCCTACGCGCGCGATTTCGGCTTGCTGGCCCGGCCCGGCGCCGTCGACGGCGCCCCCGTCGAGGTGCTGGTGGCCGCATCGACGGCGCCGGCGGCGATCGCCGAAGTGTCGCGCCGTTTCGGCCAGATCCAGCTGACGGTGCTGCCGCGCGGCGAACTCGATGCGGCCATTGCCGGCGCCTACGCGGGCGGCGGCGGCGACGCCTCGCAGATGGCCGATGAATTCGACGCCGACCTCGATCTGACCAAGCTGCTGCAGGACGTGCCGGCCATCGAGGATTTGCTCGAATCGTCCGACGACGCGCCCGTCATCCGCATGATCAACGCCTTGCTGACGCAGGCGCTGCGCGAAGGCGCGTCCGATATCCACATCGAGCCGTTCGAGCAGACCTCCGTCGTGCGCTTCCGTATCGACGGCAGCCTGCGCGACGTGGTGCGCCCCCGCAAGGCCATTCACGGTTCGCTGATTTCGCGCATCAAGATCATGGCGCAGCTCGACATCGCGGAAAAGCGCTTGCCGCAGGATGGCCGCATCACCCTGCGCGTGGGCGGCAAACCCGTTGACGTGCGCGTCTCGACCCTGCCCACCGGACATGGCGAACGGGCCGTGCTGCGTTTGCTGGACAAGGAAGCGGGCCGCCTCGACTTGCAGCACCTGGGCATGAGCGCCCCCATGCTGGGGCAGTTCGACGGCTTGATCACGCAGCCGCATGGCATCGTGCTCGTCACGGGCCCCACCGGCTCGGGCAAGACGACGACCTTGTACGCGGCGCTGTCGATGCTGAACGCCACCACCACGAACATCCTGACGGTGGAAGACCCGATCGAGTACGACCTGGCCGGCGTCGGCCAGACGCAGGTCAACCCGCGCATCGACATGACGTTTGCCAAGGCCTTGCGGGCGATTTTGCGGCAGGATCCGGACGTGATCATGATCGGCGAGATCCGCGACCTGGAAACGGCGCAGATCGCCGTGCAAGCCTCCTTGACGGGCCACCTGGTGCTGGCGACCCTGCACACGAATGACGCTTCGGCGGCCGTCACGCGCCTGCTCGACATGGGCATCGAGCCGTTCCTGCTGTCGTCGTCGCTGCTAGGCGTGCTGGCGCAGCGCCTGGTGCGCAAATTGTGCGGTTCGTGTAAAACCTTCGATGGCGAGTACTGGCAGGCGGTCGGCTGCGAACATTGCGGCCAGACGGGCTACCAGGGGCGTGTCGGCGTGTACGAATTGCTGCGCACGACGGAGCAGATCCGCGCGCAGATTCACAACCGCGCGTCGGAGGCGGAAGTGCGCACGGTGGCCCTGCAGGACGGCATGCTGAGCATGCGCGACGACGGCGAACGCTGGCTGCGCGACGGCACCACCACGCAGGCTGAATTGCTGCGCGTGACCAAAGACTAGGCCCGCCACCATGCCCGCATTCCGCTATGAAGCCGTCGACGCGCAAGGCGCCACCCGCAAGGGCGTGCTCAATGCCGACAGTCCCCGTTCCGCGCGCGCCGAGCTGCGCGTGCAAGGCCTGGTACCGCTGGCCGTCGAGCCGATCGCCGCGCAGGTCGATGCCGCCGGCGTCACCAAGCGGCGCGGCTTTGGCGAGCGCCTCTCCAGCACCGAACTGGCCCTGTTTACGCGCCAGCTGGCCAGTTTGCTGGAAGCGGGCCTGCCGCTGGAGCAGGCCTTTTCCGCCTTGCTGGAACAGGCCGAGCGGCCGTATCTGCGCGACCTGATCGCCTCGATCCGCTCGGAAGTGATCGGCGGCGCCGCGTTTTCCGACGTGCTGGCGCGCCATCCGCGCGACTTCGCGGAAATTTACCGGGCGCTGGTGGCGTCGGGCGAGCAGATCGGCCATCTGTCGCGCGTGCTCTCGCGCCTGGCCGACTACATCGAGCGGCGCAATGCGCTGGTGCAGAAGGTCAAGCTGGCGTTTACGTATCCGGCCATCGTCACGGTGGTGGCGTTTTCCATCGTGATCTTCCTGCTCACCTACGTGGTGCCGCAGATCGTTTCCGTATTTGCCAATACCAAGCAGAAGCTGCCCATGCTGACGGTGATCATGCTGGCGCTGTCGGACTTCGTGCGCAACTATGGCCTCATCGTGGCCGTGATCCTGGCCGGCGCCTGGTTCGCCTGGCGCCGCGCGCTGCAGCAGCCGGCCCTGAAACGGCGCTGGCATACCTGGCTGCTGACGGCGCCCTTGTACGGCAAGTTCGAGCGCAGCCTGAACACGGCGCGTTTCGCCAGCACCCTGGCCATTACCACGGGGTCCGGCGTGCCGATCCTGCGCGCGCTCGATACCAGCCGCGACACCTTGACCAATGTGGCGATGCAGGAACTGGTGGCTGACGCCAGCGGTGCCGTGCGCGAGGGCGTCAGTCTGGCGCGCGCGCTGTCGGCGCAAAAGCACTTTCCACCCATGCTGATTCACATGATACGCGCCGGCGAAATCACGGGCGAGTTGCCGGCCATGCTGGAACGCGCCGCCAGCGCGCAGGAGCAAGACCTGGAACGCCGCACGCTGACGATTGCCGGCCTGCTGGAGCCGGCCCTGATCCTGGCGATGGGCGTGGTGGTGCTGCTGATCGTGCTGGCCGTGCTGATGCCGATTATCGAAATCAATCAGCTCGTCAGATAAGAAACCCAAGGAAGCCATGAAGCGTTTGCCTCAAGTTACAAGTTTGCTCGCCGTCGTGGCGCTGTCCGTGTCGTTGGCCTACTGGGCCATGCAGCTGTTCAAGGCGCCGCAGCGCCCCATCAATCCGCCCCCCAATCCGGTGGTGCAGGATGCCAGCGTGGAGGCGGGCGCCTCGCTGTTCGGCGGCCAGGTCAGCGTGGCCACGGCCAGCAACTACCAGCTCAAGGGTGTGGTAGCCGCCGGTAATGGCCGCGGTAGCGTGGCCATCATCGCTACCGATGGCAAGCCTTCCGTGGCCTTGCCGGAAGGCGCCGAGGTGGTGCCCGGCGTGACGGTGCTGGAGGTGCATGCGCGCCATGTGCTGCTGCGCGATGGCGGCGTGAGCAAGCGCATCGACCTGGTGGCCGACGACAAGGCGCTGGCCTTGCCGGGGCCGGTGTCCGCCACCCCGACGCCGGCCGCGGCCCCTGCGCCGGCATCGAACCTGGTGCCGCCGCCGCTGCCGATGGAGCAGCAGCGGCCGGCGACCATGATGCCGGCGCCGCAAGTGAGCGGCAGCGTGCCGCCGCCGTCAAACTAACGCTGTTTTTATCGTATTTTGCCGATGGCGCCATGCCGCCATCGCGACAGGAGTCTTCATGTTCTCGATCCGTGCCGTCCTGGCGGGCTGCGTGGCGGCGCTGTGCGCCTTGCCGCAAGCCGGCGCCGCCGCCGACGTCCCCGCCGCTACGTCTTCCCCTGTTTCCACCGTCGCCGTTCCCGCGCCGGCGCGTCCGCGCATCGCCCTGGTGCTGTCGGGCGGCGGCGCGCGGGGCCTCGCGCATATCGGCGTATTGAAAGTACTGAAGGAGCTGCATGTGCCGATCGACATGGTGGTCGGCACCAGCATGGGTGGCGTGGTGGGCGGCGCGTATGCGGCCGGCGCTTCCGTGGCGGACCTGGAAAAGATGGCGCGCGAGACCAACTGGGCGCGTGTGGTGGCCGACCGGCCGCCGCGCGATGAACTGGCGTTCCGCCGCCGCGAGGAAGATTTGCTGCTGCCGTCGCGCATCGAGTTTGGCACCAGCCGCAACGGCATTTCCACGCCGCCGGCGGCGGCCAGCAATGCGGCGCTGGAAATGGCCTTGAACCGGCTGCTGCCGGCCGGCATGCGCGACCGTCCCGCCAGCCAGCTGCCGCTGCCTTTCCGCTCGGTGGCTTCGGACCTGGTCAATGGCGAGCTGGTGGAACTGGTCGACACGCCATTGTTCCTGTCGATGCGCGCCTCGCTGGCCGTGCCGGGCGTGTTTGCGCCCGTGCGCGTGAACAACCGGCTGGTGGTCGATGGGGGCCTGGTGCGCAACCTGCCCGTCGACATGGCGCGCGCCATGGGCGCCGACATCATCATCGCCGTCAACGTGGGCACGCCGCTGGCGCCGGAAAAAGACCTGGGCAGCGCCATCGGCGTGGCGCAGCAGATGCTGCAGATTCTCACGGAGCAGAACGTGCAGCGCTCGCTCAAGGAATTGCGTCCGCAGGATATCCTGGTGGCGCCCGACCTGACGGGCGTCAGTTTCCTCGACTTTGAAAACTATGCGCGCGCCATGCGCGCCGGCGAGCAGGCGGCGCAAGCTTTGGCCGCCCGTCTGGCGCCGCTGGCCCTGCCGCCGGAACAGTATGCGGCGCGCGAGCAGCTGCGCCTGGCGGCGCCGGCCCTGCTGGACGTGGCCCTGCCGCTCACGCGCCTGGCCGTGGAGAGTGAAGGCGAGATCAATCCGCGCATCCTGCAGGCGCAATCGGGCCTGGTGGAAGGACAGTCGGTCAGCCAGGAAGATGTGCTCAAGGCGGCGGCCAGGCTGTATGGCCGCGGCGACGTGGCGCGCGTGGAGACGGACGTGGTCGACGCGGGCGACCAGCGCACGGTGAGCATCAAGGCCGTCGAGGCACCATGGGCCAGCAACCGCCTGCGCGTGGGCCTGGAACTGGCCAGCGATTTCAGGGACAGCAATAACTTTGCCTTGAAGCTGCTGCACGTGCGCTCGAATCTGAACAGCTGGGGCGGCGAGTTGCGCAGCACGGCGCAGATCGGCAATGAACGCGGCTATGGGGTGCAGTTCTGGCAGCCGCTGGGCGCCGGCAACCCGTGGTATATCGCGCCGCAGTTGCAGTACACCTCGTCAGCCATGGATGTGTTTGACAAAGGCCGGCGCAGCGCGCGCCTGGCGTACAACGGCCAGACGGCGGCACTGGTGCTGGGACGCCAGTTCGGTACCTGGGGCGATCTGCAGTTCGGCGTCGCTCGTACGGAGGTCAAGGGCAGACTGGCGATTCCGGCCGACCCTACGCAACCGGAATCGCGCGCGCTGGGCACCACGCAGTTCGTGCGATTTCGCGCCGATACACTCGATTCGCCGGGCTTTCCCACGCGCGGCGCCCTGCTTGAGGCCATCTGGACGCGCGATACGACCACGGGGGTGGGCGAGGCGGCCCTGGGCCAATCGTCCATCACGGGCCTGAAGGCCTTTGGCCGTGGCAACTGGGCCGGTCACGTGTATGGCGAATGGGCGCGCTCGCAGCGTGACGAAGCGCCGCTCAATCTCGGTGGTTTCCTGCGCTTGTCCGGCACGGAATTTGAATCGGTGAGAGGACGCAGTATCGCCTTCGCGCGCTTCGTGATGGCGCGCCGCATCGGTTCCCTGCCCAGCACCCTGGGCGGCGTGGTGCGGGCCGGCTTTTCGCTGGAGATGGGCGGCGGCTTCGATCAGAGCGAGCGCTGGAAAAGCAGCAAATTCACTCAGGCCAGCAGCGCCTTTGTGTCCGTCGACACGCGCTTCGGTCCCGTTTATGTGGCGGCGGGCGCGACCAAGGGAGGCGAGAGCACGCTCTATCTGTTCCTGGGGCCGGTCTGGTAGGGCGCCGCGGGGGCGGCCGTGCTGCGGCGCAGGGCCGTGAAGGCGGCAAATTCCCATGAGCGAAAGCCCAGCAGCAGGGTAAAGCCGTCGCGCTCGGCGGGTGCCAGGCGCCGGTCGTTCTGGTGCAGGCGCGCCAGTTCCTCGGCCAGCTGGCGGATCTTTTGCACCAGTTCCTGCGCGCTCGACAGCGACAGGCGCGCCGGGATGCACATCAGGGTTTCGCCGGCGCCGTCAAAATGCCCGCTGAAATAATCGGCCACCACGTGTTCGCGGAAGTACTGCTGCACCGGACCGTCGGCCAGCCAGTGGAAGGCGTTCGAGACGCGCAGGCTGTAGCGGTTCAGCGGCTTGAGTTCGATCAAGCCCAGGCGGTCCAGCTCGGCCAGGCAGCCGATGCATTCGGCCTGCGTCAGCGCATACGTTTCCACCACCTGCTCCAGGCTCCAGTGGCCGAGGCAGCAAATCGCCACCAGCAGCAGGCGCGGATGCGCCACCAGCGACCTTTCCTGTACCAGGGTGAGCGTGTCGGCATGCGGCGTGATGTCGGCCGCGCCGCGCAGCACGTCCTCCATGGCGATGCCCGAGGCCTTGCAGATCAGGGCCAGGCGCGACAGCGACATGTCGTGCTGGCCAAACATGCGCTTGACGCTGGATTCGCTCATGCCGATACGTTCGGCCAATACCTTGTACGTGATGCCGGCGGCGCGCAGTTGGGTGCGCAGCACGCGCAAAACCAGTTCAGGTGAACTCACGATAGTTCCTTTATGCAAGTTTGGTAGCGGATGACGGTACCGAATGTAGCCGTAAATGGCACTTTGCACAAGATGATAGTACTTTTTTACAAAAGCGATGACACTCCCGCTTGTGGCTCGCGCAGCGCGCTACAACCAGGCAATCCATCCACTTGTAGAGGTTATCCATGTTCTCCAAATTTCATTTTTCAGCAGCGCTGCTGGCGCTGGCCGCCATCGCTCCCCTGCATGCCGCCGCAGCCGAACCGACACTGGGTCCGTTCTATGCGGGCGCCAGCTATGGCTTTCGCGCCAGCACCGGCCTCGATTGCATCGCCGGGCAAAGCGATTGCGACAAGAGCAGCAAGCGCAATGGCAAGGCCTACCTGGGTTACAGTTTCGACGCGCTGCCGTTTCAGGGCGGCGTGGCCCTGCCTTCGATTGAGCTGGTGGGGTACACGGGTGGCGAGGTCAAATCCGGTTTCGACACGGGCGCCGGCAAGCGCGCGGGCCGCGGCAAGTTCACGGGCCTCGGCATGCAGGGCGTGCTCGGTTACCAGTTTGACGCGTTTACACTGAGCGGGCGTGCCGGCGCGGCCTACACGCAGGGCAAGGTCGATTATCTGGGCGGCGGTTCGGACAAGAAGAGCAAGATCGGCCTGACCTACGGCATCGGCACGGCGTATGCGCTGAACCAGAATTGGTCGCTGCACCTCGACTGGGACCGCGTGCCCGTCAAGTACAACAGCAAGCAAACGACCAAGGTCGACATGTTTTCGCTGGGCGCGTCCTACCGTTTCTAAGGGGATGCTGCCGCGGCAGAGAGTGGCCTGATGGCGGACGCCCTATAAACGGGGTGTCCGCGGGCGGCCTATTTGTCTGTTTCCACCTTCAACAGCAGTTTCGCCAGCAGGCGTTTTTCCTGCTGGCGCTGGCCTGACACGGTTTTCACGTGCGCCCCGGCGGCGCGCTGCAGGGCGGCAGTGGCGACCGGATTGCGCGGTTTTTGCGAGGGCTCGACGCGGAACTGCATTTTCTGCCGCGTCGCCAAGGCCTTGTTTGCCATCGGTGTCCCCCTTCCTTCTTACAGCACGTAGCGCGACAGGTCCTCGTTGACCGACAGCGCTTCCAGGCGTTCATTGACATACGCGGCGTCGATCACCAGCAGGTTTTCCGTGGTGCTGCTGCCTTCGCTGGCCGTAAACGACACTTCTTCCAGCAGCTTTTCCATCACCGTGTGCAGCCGGCGCGCGCCGATGTTTTCCGTGCGCTCGTTCACCGAATAGGCGATTTCGGCCAGGCGCGTGATGCCTTCCGGCGCGAACTGCAGTTTCAGGTTTTCCGTCGCCAGCAAGGCTTCGTACTGCATCGTCAGGCAGGCGTCGGTGCTGGTGAGAATGCGCTCGAAGTCCGAGATCGACAGCGATTCCAGTTCCACGCGGATGGGGAAGCGCCCCTGCAGTTCCGGGATCAGGTCCGACGGCTTCGACAGGTGGAAGGCGCCCGAGGCGATGAACAGGATGTGGTCCGTGCGTATCATGCCGTACTTGGTGTTGACGGTCGTGCCCTCGACCAGCGGCAGCAGGTCGCGCTGCACGCCCGCGCGCGAGACGTCGGCGCCGCCGGACTCCGAGCGCGAGGCGATCTTGTCGATTTCATCGAGGAAGACGATGCCGTTCTGCTCGACGTTCTGGATGGCCTTCTGCTTCAGCTCATCTTCGTTGAGCAGCTTGGCCGCTTCTTCCTCGACCAGCAGTTTCAAGGCTTCGCGGATCTTGACCTTGCGCGCCTTCTTGCGCTGCCCGCCCACGCCCGAAAACATGGACTTGATCTGCTCCGTCATTTCTTCCATGCCTGGCGGCGCCATGATTTCCATCTGCGGGCCCGCCTCGGCCAGTTCGATCTCGATTTCCTTGTCATCGAGCTCGCCCTGGCGCAAGCGCTTGCGGAAGGTCTGGCGCGTGCTGTCGCCGCTGCCGCCCGTATCCACGGCTGCGGCCGTATTCGGCGTGAAGCCGAAGTCGCGCGCCGGCGGCACGAGGATGTCGATGACGCGGTCTTCGGCCGCATCTTCGGCGCGTGCGCGCACCTTCTTCATTTCCAGCGCGCGCGTCTGCTTGATGCCGATGTCGATCAGGTCGCGGATGATGGTGTCGACGTCGCGCCCCACATAACCGACTTCGGTGAACTTGGTCGCTTCGATCTTGATGAACGGGGCCTCGGCCAGCTTGGCCAGGCGGCGCGCGATTTCCGTCTTGCCGACGCCCGTGGGGCCGATCATGAGGATGTTCTTGGGCGTGATTTCATGGCGCAGGGGCTCGGCCACCTGCTGGCGGCGCCAGCGGTTGCGCAGGGCGATGGCGACGGCGCGCTTGGCCTTGGCCTGGCCCACCACGTGCTTGTCGAGTTCAGTGACGATTTCCGACGGGGTCATGTTCATGATCATAGTTGGCTTTCTGTATTCTGTGCTGGGGGGACGCTTATTCCAAGGTCTCGATGATGTGCGACATGTTCGTATAAATGCACAGTTCCGCGGCGATGGTCAGCGATTTCTTGACCACCTCGGCCGGCGACAAGTCCGTGTTTTCCTGCAGCGCCTTGGCGGCGGACTGGGCATAGGTGCCGCCCGAGCCGATGGCGCCGATGCCGTCTTCCGGTTCCAGCACGTCGCCATTGCCCGTGATGACCAGGGTCGACTCGCTGTCGGCCACCAGCAGCATCGCTTCCAAGCGGCGCAGCACGCGGTCGGTGCGCCAGTCCTTGGCCAGTTCGACGGAGGCGCGCAGCAGATTGCCCTGGTGTTTTTCCAGCTTGCCTTCGAAGCGGTCGAGCAAGGTAAAAGCGTCGGCGGTGCCGCCGGCAAAGCCGACCAGGACCTTGCCCTGATACAACTTACGCACTTTGCGGGCCGTGCCCTTCATGACGATGTTGCCGAGCGTTACCTGGCCATCGCCGCCCAAGGCGACTTGCTTGCCGCGCCGGACGCAGAGGATGGTGGTGCCGTGAAATTGTTCCATAGTGACCTCAAAAGATTCGTGCCGATGCGTGCAAGGCCATGCGATTGCGCGCCCATGCTACAAAAGTGGGGATGGAAAAGGCAATTGCAAGCGGCACTTGCCGCTGCAGTGCCTGCTTCAGTGTAGTCGGCGCGGGACGAAAAAAAAGCACGCAACCAAAGGTTGTGTGCTTTTTTATGCGCCATCGCGCAGCCGCCGGGGCGGCCGTGCAAGGGGAGGGTGATCAGTCGCCGTACAGCTTTTGCTTCAGTTCGCGCCGTTGTTGGGCTTCCAGCGACAGGGTGGCGGTCGGACGGGCGATCAGGCGGGGGATGCCGATAGGCTCGCCCGTTTCTTCACACCAGCCATAGTCGCCGGCGTCGATGCTGGCGATCGATTGCTGCACTTTCTTCAGCAATTTGCGCTCGCGGTCGCGCGTGCGCAGTTCCAGCGCATGCTCTTCCTCGATGGTGGCGCGGTCGGCAGGGTCCGGTACGAGCACGGTTTCACGCAAGTGTTCCGTGGTTTCGCCGGCGTTTTTCAGCAGGTCTTTTTCAAGCTGCTGCAGGCGCGCCTTGAAGAATGCCAGTTGTGCCGGATTCATGTAGTCATCTTCGCTCATGGCGCGAATTTGGTCTTCGCTGATGAGTGGGATGTCTTGGTTGGCGGCCGGGGTCGATTTATTAGTTTTGGTCATAACTTCGCTTACCTTCGATACGACAGAGTTTTCAAATTGATCAGTTGATGCGGCGATACCGAGCAACTGTACAGGTTCCGCTTGGCATTGCTGTCCCGCTGTACTGCGTGCGACCTTGGCTTGCCGGCGTAAGCCAGGACTACCGGCCGGCTAAGGTGCCATGTTGATAACTTTTTACCGCTCTATGCCAGTCGCGCTATGCGCGCGTCAACAGGCGTGTTGGGTGGATCGGTTGCATGCCTGGCATGCGGCCAGCGGCAGTTTGCCAGCATTTCATGACAGGCGAACGACATGGGCCGTTTTCGTCGCTGATTTTGGCACGCTTTGCCTTATATTGCCATCCCGATTTGTTGACTAGCCGATCAGAAACGGCTACTTGTTGGTTTCTACCAGCAAGATGGGTGTCGGACAGCGGGAAAGCGTGCTTAACTTTCCCTTTTGTTTCTGCTTTGCAACGGGTACTTTGCAAAACCCGGCTAGTTTATACCAAACATTGTTCGAGTCCGCGAATAAAAATGTCTTTTGGTAGATTCTTGCCAATAAACACCATTTTGCTGCCACGCACTTCGTTTTCGCCCCATTTGGCGCCCAGGTCGCTGCCCATCAGCTGGTGCACGCCTTGAAACACCACCTTGCGCTCGGCGCCCTGCATCAGCAGCACGCCCTTGTAGCGCAGCATGCGCGGGCCATACACTTGCACCAGGCCGCCGAGGAACTCGTCGAGCTTGGCGCTGTCGAACGGTTGCGTACTTTTGAAAACAAAGGCGGCGATATCGTCGCTGTGCTGCGCATGGTGGTGGTCGGCATGGCCGCAATCGGTGGCGCAGGCCGCAGTGTGCTCATGCTTGTGTTCATGTGCGTGCTCATGCTTGTGCTCATGTGCATGGTCATGATCGTGGACGTGCGCCGTTTCCGTGGCCAGGAAATCCGGGTCCAGTTCCAGTTTTTCATTCAGGTTGAAACCGCGGATGTCGAGCACTTCGGCCAGTGGGGCGCGGCCGAAATCGACCTTGGCGATCGGGGCGCGGGGATTGATGCGCTTCAAACGGCGCGTCAGGATGTCCACGGCCTCTTCACTGACGAGGTCGGTTTTCGACAGCAGCAGCTTGTCGGCAAAGCCTACTTGCCGCTGGGCTTCCTCGTATTCGTCCAGTTGCTTCATGGCATGACGGGCATCGACCACCGTGATGATGGCGTCGAGCATGTAGTGGCTGCCCACTTCCTCGTCGACAAAGAAGGTTTGCGCCACGGGGCCGGGATTGGCCAGGCCCGTCGTTTCGATGACGACGCGGTCGAAGGCCAGCAGGCCGGCGTCGCGCTTGCGCGCCAGTTCCGTCAGGCCCACGATCAGGTCGCCGCGCACGGTGCAGCAGATGCAGCCGTTGTTCATCTCGATGATGTGTTCGTTGCTATCCTGCACCAGGATTTCATTGTCGATGTTTTCCTGGCCAAACTCGTTTTCGATCACGGCGATGCGCATGCCATGGTCTTCCTGCAGTATGCGGTTGAGCAAGGTGGTTTTGCCGGCGCCCAGGAAACCGGTGAGGATGGTGGTTGGAATCAGTGCCATGAGAGATGCCTTGTAATCGGTGGTGCCGCCGCGCAAGCGGAAGAATGCGGACGATTATGCCGGAATTTTGCAAAAGCTTGCAAATGCGCGCCGATCCGCTTGATATGGATCAGGCTGGCCAGCGGGCGCGGCTGCCTACTTGAGCTTGGCGCGCGGGTGCGCCTGGTCGTACACGTGCGCCAGGTGCTGGAAGTCGAGGGCCGTGTAGACCTGGGTCGAAGTGATGCTGGAGTGACCCAGCATTTCCTGCACGGCGCGCAAGTCGCCCGACGATTGCAGCACGTGCGAGGCGAACGAGTGGCGCAGCACGTGCGGGTGCACGTTGGCGGGAATCTCGGTGGCCAGCGCGTGCGCCTTCAGGCGCAGCTGCAGCACGCGGGGCGAGATGCGCGTGCCGCGCGTGCTTAAAAACAAGGCAGCACTGCCATCGGCCGCCGGCGGACGCACGCCCAGCCAGGCAGTCAGGGCCACGAGCGCCGCCTTGCCGACCGGCACCTTGCGCATCTTGCTGCCCTTGCCCGTGACGATGACTTCGAAGCTGGCCATGTCGAGCCAGCCCAGCGAGGCGGGCTGGCCGCCGTCGGCCTTGCAGTAATGGGTGTCCAGGCTGGTCAGTTCGGACACGCGCAAGCCGCTTGAATACAGCAGCTCGAACATGGCGCGGTTGCACAGCTGTTCCGGTTCGGCCGCGCCTTGCTGGTGTTGCGCGGGCGCCACGAGGCGTACGGCGTCGTCCACCGACAGGGCTTTGGGCAAGGTTTTGGCCCGCTTCGGGGCGCGGATGCCGTCGACGGGATTGGCGTCGAGCGTGGTCTCGCCGCTGAGCCAGTTGAAAAAGCCGCGCCACGATGACAGCTTGCGGGCGATCGAGCGCGGGTCGAGGCCGCCGGCGTGCAGCTTGGCCGTGTAGCGGCGCACTTCGTTGTGCGCCAGCGCCGTCCAGGGCGTATTGCCGCTCAGTTCCAGCAAGGCGCGCAGGTCGCGCCCGTAGGCGTCGAGCGTATGCGGCGACAGCTTGCGCTGCGTGGCCAGTTGCGCCAGGTAGGCGTCAAGCCACTCGGCCTTGCCGCGCACCGCGTTCATGGCTGACTCAGGCAGGCGAGCCGGCGCGCAGCGCGGCCAGGGCGGCGCTGGCCGTGGCGCCGATATGCACGAGGAAATCCGTGCCCATGCTCGAGGTAAAGCGTTCGCTGTCGGGCGAACCGAGCACCAGCAGGCCGAAGGTGCCCGTGGTGTTCGGGGCACGCAGGGCGATCATGACGGTCGATTCGATCTTGTCAGCTTGCAACCAGTGCACGGCTTCGAAATCGCGGTTGCTGCCGCAGTACGGGGTTTGCAGGCTGTTGGCGAACATGCGCACGTCGGCCGTGACATCTTCCGTGAACCAGCCGTCGGCGTGTTCCGGCAGCACTTGCCACAGGCGCAGGCTGACGTAAGGCACGTCGAAATTGCTTTGCAAGGCGTCGACCAGCACGCGCGGCATGTCAGCATCGTTGCGCACTTGCAGCATGGCCTGGTTCCAGCCGTGGAACTTGCTGGCGATGTCGCCATTTTCCTCGGCCACACGGCTCAGCTTGGACATGCGCAGTTCCAGCGCCTTGTACTTGTCGCGCATCACTTCCATTTGCCGCTCCTGCAGCGAGATGGTGCGTCCCGTCAGCGGACTGCTCAGCTTGACCTCGCCGAGCAGGGCGGTATGCTCTTCGAAGAAATTCGGGTGCTCGCTCAGGTACTGGGCGACGGTGCTGGAATCGAGTGTGGCGGTCATTGAGAATATCTGTCAGTGAAAGTTGAACACTTCATTCTAACCGAGAGTGCGCCGGCATAGGCGCAAAGGGGACGGTAGCGATGCATTTTCCGCGCGCCCATGAAAAAAGCGGCATGGTTGCCCATGCCGCCTTGTACTCCTGGTTCAGCAGTCACCCGCGGAGGGTGACTGGCCGGCCATTAGAAGTTGTGATGCAAGCCCAGACCGATGTAGGTCTTCGACACAGCATCCTTGCGGTTCGAGATGTCCGCGTACAGGTAGGTGCGTTTCGACAGGTTGTAGTCGTAGCCCAGCGATGCTTGTTTGGTTTTGGTCACGCCGTCTGGCGTTTTTTGACCGTAGCCAGCGCGAACCTTGCCTGGGCCGACGTCGTAGTTGGCGCCAACCAGCCATGCTTTGGTGTCGGTGTTGATGATCTTGAAGTTGCCATCATCCTGATGCTGGTACGACGCCATCAGTTTCAGTTCCGTTACCGGATTGAACGATGCGGCAACCGACCACAGCTTGGCTTGCACGCCATTGCGCTCATATGCGGCCATACCGGCGAACTGGCCGTAGTTGTACGTGGCCGAGACCGAGTACGGATTCGACTCTGGCGCGGCATTGGCAGCCACCGGGTAGTTGTTGGCTGGTGGCGTAGCTCCAGGTCCAGGGAATGCCGGATTGTTATTGGCTTCCTTGGCGGCGACAGTGGCGTTGAACTGGAAGCCGCTGATGACTGGCGAGTTGTAGAACACGGCATTCGAGAAGCGGTTACGCGAGTTGCCGGTTGCGCTCAGCGGATCGCTGCTGTAGGCGGCCACCGTGATGTCGGTCTGGAAACCGGCTGGCGTAGGCATGCCCGACCATGGTTCGAACGCGGTGCTCGATTCCTGGAAGGCGGTCAGGCCGCGGCCCAGACGCACGGTACCGAAGTTGCCTTGCAGGCCGACGCGGCTTTGACCCTGGAACAGCGGACGGGAGTTGCTTTCCAGCGTACCCGTATCGGATTCATAGCGAATTTCCAGTTGGAAAATGGCTTTCAAGCCATTGCCCAGATCTTCCGTGCCTTTGAAACCCAGCTTGTTGTTGTCGCGCTTGGTGACAGCGGTGCTCGAACCGGTCATTTTGCCCAGGCCAGCATCGATCGTGCCGTAGATTTGGACGGACGACTGCGCTTGTGCGGTTGCGGCAAAGGCGCCGAAGAGTGCGAGGGCAACGAGTGATTTTTTCATGTCTTATTCCCTATTAAAAGTGAGTTCCGTCCGAGATCCGAGCAGATTGAAACACGCTAACTGTCGCGTTTCGATGAATGAACCTTAATTCGTCGGCGCGCAAGACGTGCGGGATTGGTCAAATATGCGTGAAAAGATTGGTGAAAAGCGGCATAACTGCATGCCCCTGTTGTATTTTTGTAACGCGCGGTTTTTGCCGATCCTGCGCCGATGGCAAGCGTTTCCCCATCGCCACGGTAGCTGCGCATTGTGATATTGGCATGTCAGGGCTTGGACATTGTTGCGGTGAATCAAGTTCTTGAGGCCGCTTTGGCGGATTTATGACACAAGGACGTTACACTAAGGGAAGGCCTGCATTGATGGGCCTGGAGACGGCTCACCATTATTAGAATCATTGACTCAATATCGAGAATCGATGGCAAATCGCGAAACATTAGGATTGATCAAGGGAGCGCGCGCGGGCGATGTGGCTTGCCAGCTGGCGTTGGGACGCGTGTATCTGTTTGGGCAGGGAGTGCCGCAAAGCCTGCCGACCGCCTTGCACTGGCTGGCGCGGGCGGCCCAGGAGGATAGCGCGGAAGCGTGCTTGCTGATCGGTACGCACGTGCCGTTCGAAGTGGCGCAACCGTCGGCCAAGGTGCTGATCCCGTATTACGCGCAGGCATTCGACGCGGGCTTGGTGCAGGCGGGGCTGGTACTGGCGCAGCTGGTGCTGGGCAATGCCGCCAGCCACAGTGAAGCCTTGCGCGCCAAGGCGCGCGTGGCGCTGGACGCCGCCGTGCGCGCCGGCTTGCCCGATGCGCAATGGTTGTTATCCATGCAAGATGGATCGTCCGCAGCCTGCGGGCCGGACACCAGTCTGCCTGGCGAGAAAGCCATCGATGGCGACGCGCCGCTGCATGCCTGGCTGGAGCAGGCATGGAGTCAGGGCAACCATGCGGGCTTCCTGTCGCAAGGCTTGCCGCTGGCGCGCGAGCTGCTGCAGCGCCAGGCGGCCGCCGGGGCGCGCACGATCACCCTCGACGCGCAGCAGGTGCTGTTGCTGTCGCGTTGCGCCCAGGCCCTGGCGCCTGGCGGCGATGCTGAGGGCTGGCAGTGTTGCGAGCTGGCCGCGCATGGCGGCGACCGTACGGCGCAGCTGGAGCTGGGGCTCGGCTATGCGCGCATGGATGCGCATGGCCAGCGGCTGGCCACGCGTAACGGCGCGGCCAATTTCAAGCGGGCCGTGCGCTGGCTGACCCAGGCTGGCGAGCAGGGTCTGGCCGAAGCCTGGTTCGTGCTGTCGCGCATCTACACGAAACCGGAATTTTCCCAGCGCAATGTGGTCGAAGCCCATTCCTGCCTGGAGCGTGCCGCCGACCTGGGGCATGGCCCGGCCCAGCTCGAATGCGGCATGCATGCCTGGCGCAATCGCCGCGACGGCGTCAACAACGATGTGCGGGCCGCCTACTGGCTGCTGCAGGCGCAGGCGCAAGGCAGCCGTGAAGCGGAGGCGGCGCTGGCAAAGATCGCGCCGCAAGGCGAACCCGGCGACTGGGGCCAGTGCGCCGCCTTGCACGCCGATGGGCATTTGCGGCAACTGGGCCAGAGCCACCCCCTGCTGGCGGCGCGGCTGGCATTGGCGCGCTGCTTTCATCTGTCGCGTGCCGAGGCGCTGCTGCTCGATATCCATGCGGCCGACCAGGGGCATTGTCTGTTGATCGATATCAGCGCCACGCATGGGCGCGGCAAGCGGCGCCTGGTGCTGATCCGCACGGCGCAGGAGCGCCAGCTGCTCGATCAGGCGGTGCGTTTGTTCGAGCGCGTCGATTGCGGCGTGGCGGGGCCGGAAGGCAATTACCGGCAGCGCCTGTACCGCCTGAAGTGCTACCTGGCGGAACTTGATGTCGCGCAGGAACAGCAGTTCCTGGCGGCATAATGCAGCGGTGATTACAGTTCGATCGTGCCTTCGAACACGGTCACGGCCGGACCCGTCATCAGGACGGGCTGGCCGGGGCCTTGCCAGGCGATCGACAGTTCGCCGCCGCGCGCGCTGATGCGCACGGGGGAGTCGAGCAAGCCGCGCAGGATGCCGGCCACGGCGGCGGCGCAGGCGCCCGTGCCGCACGCCAGGGTTTCGCCCGCGCCCCGTTCAAACACGCGCAGTTTCACATGATGACGGTCGACGACCTGCATGTAGCCGGCGTTGACCCTGCGGGGAAAGCGCGGATGGTGCTCGATGCGCGGGCCCGTCACTTCCAGGTCTTGCGCATCGACATCGTCGACTACTTGCACGGCGTGCGGGTTGCCCATCGAGACGACGGACACCAGCACGGGAGAGGGTTGGCCCGGCAAGGCCAGGTCCAGCGGCCACACAGTGTCGTTGCCTTGCGCTACACCGTCCAGACCGATGGCATCGAAGGGCACCAGCGCGGGTTCGAGCACGGGCGCGCCCATGTCGACCGTGATGCTGCCGTCGAGTTCCAGGCGCGGCGCGATGATGCCGGCCATGGTTTCCACGCGGATGCTGTCCTTGGTCGATAAGCCCTTTTCGCTGACGAACTTGACGAAGGCGCGCGCGCCGTTGCCGCATTGCTCGACTTCGCCGCCATCGTTGTTATAGATGCGGTAGCGGAAGTCGCAGCCGGGCAGGCGCGGCTTTTCCACCACGAGGATCTGGTCGGCGCCGATGCCGAAACGGCGGTCGGCCAGGCGCTGCCACTGGGCCGGCGTGAAGTCGATTTCTTGATGGATGGCGTCGATGACGATGAAGTCATTGCCGGCGCCATGCATTTTGGTAAAGTGGAGTTTCATGGTCTGCCGTATCACTTGTGCTGGTTATAGAACGATGCTTCGCCTTCCGGACGCGTCTTGAAGCGCTTATGCGTCCAGAAATACTCGGCCGGCGCTTCGCGCACGCGCTCTTCGATGAATTCGTTCATGCGGCGCGTGGCGGCCGTGATGTCGTCGCCCGGATAGTCATCCCACGCCGGGTAATACGTCACTTGCCAGCCCTGGTAATTGGGCAGGAAGGTGGCGATGACGGGAATGACTTGCGCCTTGGCGGCCAGCGCCAGGCGCGCCGTGGCAGTCAGGGTGGCGGCAGGCACGCCGAAGAAGGGCACGAATTCCGCGTCCTTCTCGCCGAAATCCATGTCCGGCAGCATGAAATACGGCAAGCCGTCGCGCAGTGCGCGCAGAATCGTCTTGATGCCGTCCTGGCGCGTAAACAGCTTGGGCGGCTTGAAGCGCGAACGGCCGTTGCGCAAGGCCTGGTCGAAGGCGGCGTTCTTTTGCTGCACATACATCGACGAGGCGGAGATCTCCATGGCGGTAGCGGCGCCGGCCACGTCGAGGCAGACGAAATGCGGGCACAGCAGGATGGTCGGCTTGGCCGCGATCTGCTGGCCCGGGAAGGCGGGCACCTTCCTGATCAGGCGGTTCAGGCGCGCTTCCGACGACCACCACAGGATGCTGCGTTCCCACACGCTGCGCGAATACGCCTGGAAATGCTGGCGCGCCAGGGCCACGCGTTGTTTTTCCGTCAGTTCCGGCATGCACAGGCGCAGATTCGTCAGGGCAATCTCGCGCCGCGCGGGCATGGCGATGAACAGCAGGCTGCCGACGGCCACGCCGAAACGGCCGAGAATGGGTAAGGGAAGCCAGTGCAGCAACCACATGAAGGCGATCAGCAGTCTCATGCCTGCTCCCCGGCGGCGTCGGGCGTGGCGGGCGTGGGCGGCGGTGCGCCGCGCGGCACTTTATAGCGGTTGTAGCTCCACAGGTATTGCGCCGGGCTGCGCGCGATCAATTGTTCCATGGCCGCGTTGATCGTGCGCGCCTGCTCGGCCGAAGTGCTGTCCAGCGATTCGGTAAACGGCACGAAATGCACGACATAGCCGCGTCCGCCCGGCAGGCGTTCCGCGTAAGTGATGATGACTTCGGCGCCGCCCATCTGCGCCAGTTTGGCGGGCAGGGTCATGGTGTAGGCGGGGCGGCCGAAGAAATCGGCCCACACGCCTTCGCCCTCTTGCGGCACCTGGTCGGGCAGCAGGCCGATGGGCTGGCCTTTTTTCAGGCATTTGGCGAAGATGCGCACGCCCGACATATTGGCCGGCGCCAGCATCAGGTTTTCGCGCGCGCGGGCTCCTTCGATCAGCGGTTTCAAGGCGGCGCGCTTGGGCGGGCGGTACATCACGGTCAGCGGCGTGCGCAGCGCGATCTGTTGCGCGACGATTTCAAAGCAGCCCAGGTGCGGCGTCAGGAAGACGATGCCGCGGCCGTGTTGCAGCGCCTTTTCCACCAGTTCCCAGTTTTCCACCGTCGCATGGCGCGCCACGCGTTCGGCCGGCGCGCACCAGATGAAGGGCAATTCCAGCACGCTCTTGCCCGCTTCGGCCACGGCCGTGTGCAAGTGTTGCGAAAACCCCGCACCTTGCATGTTCTCGCGCATGCGGCGGCGGTAGGACGGGGAAATGGCGTAAATCACCCAGCCGAGCGCAGCGCCCAGGGCATGCAGGACGGGCAGGGGAAAGATGGACAGGAAGCGGAAAATTGGGACTAACATGTATAAGCTGTTTCCAGGAATGGCGTGTTGCCGTGCCAAAATTTTTTAAGAAGCGTAAAATACCACGTATGCAGTAACCGCTGAGTTAATAGACAACTTGCGAAGCGGAATATAAATATCGCTAAAGCGTCGCAGGCAACATCCTCTTTACTGCGACAGAACATTCACATAGTAAACAGGAGCTTGCAATGTCAAACGACTATCTCTTCACTTCCGAATCCGTCTCGGAAGGCCATCCCGACAAGGTTGCCGATCAAATTTCCGACGCCATCCTTGACGCCATCCTGACCCAGGATCCAGCCGCCCGCGTGGCTGCCGAAACCCTGTGCAACACCGGTCTGGTGGTGCTGGCTGGCGAGATCACCACGCACGCCAATGTGGATTATATTCAAGTTGCGCGCGAAACCATCAAACGCATCGGTTACGACAACACGGAATACGGCATCGACTACAAGGGTTGCGCCGTGCTGGTGGCCTACGACAAGCAGTCGCCCGACATCGCGCAAGGCGTCGATGAAGGTGCGGGGATTGACTTGGATCAAGGCGCTGGCGATCAGGGCCTGATGTTCGGCTACGCCTGCGATGAAACGGCCGAGCTGATGCCCGCCGCCATCCACTACGCGCACCGCCTGGTCGAGCGCCAGTCGCAACTGCGCAAGGATGGCCGTCTGCCATGGCTGCGTCCGGATGCGAAATCGCAAGTGACCCTGCGCTACGTCGATGGCCGCCCCGTCGGCGTGCACACCGTCGTGCTGTCGACCCAGCATGCGCCGGAAATCTCGCACAAGCAGATCGAAGAAGCCGTCATCGAAGAAATCATCAAGCCGATCCTGCCGCGCGAATGGCTGACCGACACGAAATTCCTCGTCAACCCGACGGGCCGTTTCGTCATCGGCGGTCCGCAAGGCGATTGCGGCTTGACCGGCCGCAAGATCATCGTCGACACCTACGGTGGCGCAGCCCCGCACGGCGGCGGCGCGTTCTCGGGCAAGGATCCATCGAAAGTCGACCGTTCGGCAGCCTACGCGGCCCGTTACGTGGCGAAAAACATCGTCGCGGCCGGCCTGGCGCGCCAATGCCAGGTGCAGGTCAGCTACGCCATCGGCGTGGCCAAGCCGATCAACATCACCGTCTACACGGAAGGCACGGGCGTGATTCCCGACGCGGAAATCGCCAAGCTGGTGCTGGCGCACTTTGATTTGCGTCCAAAAGGCATCGTGCAAATGCTCGACCTGCTGCGCCCGATCTACCAGAAGAGCGCCGCCTACGGCCACTTCGGCCGCGAAGAGCCGGAATTCACGTGGGAACGCACGGACAAGGTCGCCCTGCTGCGCGACGCCGCCGGCCTGAAGTAATCTAGCCAGACTTGCAAGAAAAGCGTCCCGGCCTCTGGCCGCGGGCGCTTTTTTTATGTGTTGTTACATGGCAATAAATGGCGAACAAACTGGCGCGCCGGCCTTGCCAATGTTAAAATCCACAGTCCGAGGAGCGTTGCGACGAAGAAATTCGCCAGGCTCGGAATATCCTGCAACTGCGCTCACGTACCTTTTTCAACTGAAAGGAGGGCGTGATGAACGCCGTACTCAAATCGCAACACGACTACACCATCGCCGATATCACTCTGGCTGCATGGGGCGACAAAGAAATCAAGATTGCTGAAACGGAAATGCCTGGCCTGATGGCCATCCGCGAAGAATTCGCGGCAGCGCAGCCTTTGAAAGGCGCGCGCATCACCGGTTCCATCCACATGACCATCCAGACCGCCGTGCTGATCCAGACCCTGGAAGCACTGGGCGCGCAAGTGCGTTGGGCATCGTGCAACATTTACTCCACGCAAGATCACGCTGCCGCCGCCATCGCCGCCGCCGGCACGCCTGTGTTCGCCATCAAGGGCGAGTCGCTGGATGACTACTGGGAATACACGCACCGCATCTTCGAATGGCCTAGCGTGGACGGCAAGGCTGTCTACTCGAACATGATCCTCGACGATGGCGGCGATGCAACCCTGCTGCTGCACCTGGGCGTGCGCGCGGAAACCGACCTGTCGGTGCTGGCGAATCCCGGTTCGGAAGAAGAAATCTGCATGTTCAACTCGATCAAGCGTCATCTGCTGGCCGACCCGACCTGGTACTCGAAGCGTCTGCCGGAAATCCTCGGTGTGACGGAAGAAACCACCACCGGCGTGCACCGTTTGTATCAAATGCACAAGGAAGGCAAGCTGGCTTTCCCTGCGATCAACGTGAACGATTCCGTCACGAAATCGAAATTCGACAACCTGTATGGCTGCCGCGAGTCCCTGGTCGACGGCATCAAGCGCGCCACCGACGTGATGATCGCCGGCAAAGTGGCCGTCATCGCCGGTTACGGTGACGTCGGCAAGGGTTCGGCCCAGGCCATGCGCGCCCTGTCGGCGCAAGTGTGGGTAACGGAAGTCGATCCGATCTGCGCACTGCAGGCGGCGATGGAAGGCTACCGCGTCGTGACCATGGATTACGCCTGCGAACACGGCGACATCTTTGTTACCTGCACCGGCAACTATCACATCCTGACGCACGATCACCTGACACGCATGAAAGACCAGGCCATCGTCTGCAACATTGGTCACTTCGACAATGAAATCGACGTCGCTTCGTTGAAACAATACGAGTGGGAAAACATCAAGCCGCAAGTCGACCACATCATCTTCCCGTCGGGCCGCCGCATCATCCTGCTGGCCGAAGGCCGTTTGGTCAACCTCGGTTGCGGCACGGGCCACCCGTCGTACGTGATGAGCTCGTCGTTTGCCAACCAGACGATCGCCCAGATCGAACTGTACGCAAATACGGCCAACTACCCGGTCGGCGTGTACACCTTGCCAAAACACCTGGACGAAAAAGTCGCCCGTTTGCAACTCAAAAAGTTGAATGCGCAGCTGACGGAACTGACGCAAGAGCAAGCCGACTACATCGGCGTGCGCACGGAAGGTCCTTATAAACCTGAACACTACCGCTATTAATCGGTAGTCCGGGGCTGTAACTCACCCTCTGAGGGCCGGCGCCTGCCGCCGGCCTGACCCTACTTTTGACAGGCTAGAGAAATGCGCTTGCTACTGATTTGGTTTATCAATGCGGCAGCCCTGTTTGCCGTCCCTTACCTGATGCACTCGGTGACGATGAGCAGCGGCTGGACCGCGCTGCTGGCTGCTGCCGTGCTGGGGCTGGTCAATGCGCTGATCCGTCCTTTGCTGATCCTGCTGACCCTGCCCGTGACGTTCTTGTCGCTGGGCCTGTTCATTTTGATCATCAACGGCTTCATGTTCTGGCTCGTGGCGCAGATAATCGATGGTTTCCATGTCGCCAGTTTCTGGTCTGCCGTGGGTGGTGCCATCTTGTACAGCATCATTTCCTGGGCCCTGTCGACCTTACTTTTGAGTAACGACGATGGAAAAGCATAATTTCAGTATTGAGTTTTTCCCGCCGAAAACCCCGGAAGGGGCGGAAAAGCTGCGCGCCACGCGTGTCAAATTGTCTGAGTTGCATCCGAAGTATTTCTCGGTGACCTTTGGCGCCGGCGGTACCACGCAGCAGGGTACGCTGGACACCGTGCGCGAGATCCTGGCGGCCGGCGAACAGGCTGCGCCGCATTTGTCATGCGTGGGCGGCTCGCGCGAATCGATCCGCGCCGTGCTGGCCGACTTCAAGGCGGCCGGCGTGAAGCGTATCGTGGCCTTGCGGGGCGATTTGCCGAGCGGCTATGGCGCTTCGGGCGAGTTCCGCTATGCCAACGAGCTGGTGGAATTCATCCGCGCCGAGACGGGCGACCATTTCCATATCGAAGTGGCCGCCTATCCGGAAGTGCATCCGCAAGCCCGTTCGCCGCAGGACGACCTGAACGCGTTCGCGCGCAAGGTGCAGGCTGGCGCCGATGCGGCCATCACCCAGTACTTCTACAATGCCGACGCGTATTTCCAGTTTGTCGAGCAGACGCAGAAGATGGGCATCAACGTGCCCATCGTGGCCGGCATCATGCCGATCACGAACTACACGCAGCTGATGCGCTTTTCGGACATGTGCGGCGCGGAAATTCCACGCTGGGTGCGTCTGAAACTGGCCAGCTTCGGCGACGACAGCGCATCCATCAAGGCCTTTGGCCTGGACGTGGTGACGGGCTTGTGCGAACGCCTGCTGGAAGGCGGCGCGCCAGGCTTGCATTTCTATAGCATGAACCAGGCGGCGCCCACGACCGCATTGTGGCAGCGCCTGGTGAAATAAACCTTCTGATGCGTCAGAGCAGATCGCCCTCGGTCACGATGTGATCGAGGGCGATGTCGTATTCGCCGTTGGGAAAGCTGGCCGTAAGGCAGGCATACGCGATGCCGAGGGTGCGCGGACGCGGCGTGGCCGCCAGGGTGCGGTCGTAATAGCCGCCGCCATAGCCGAGCCGGTAACGTTGCTCATTAAAACCCAGGCAGGGTACCAGCAGGGTGGCGGGCGCCGCACGCAGGCGCAAACGGGCCGGCACGGCCACGCCCATGCCATCCTTGACCATGGGCTCGCCCGGCGTCCAGTCGGAAAATGCCAGCGGCGCATGCTTTTCCAGCACCACCGGCAAGCTTAATTGCACGCCGCGCGCGGCCAATTGCGCATAGGCATCGTGCAAGTCCGGCTCGCCGTGCAGGGGCCAGTACACGCCCAGTTCCTCGACATTTTCCTGCGCGCACCAGTCCAGCAGGCGCTGCGCGATGGCTGCATCCCACCCTGCGCGCGTGGCGTCGGGCAGGGCGCGCCGGGTCGCCAGCAAGGCTTTGCGCAAGCCGGCTTTTTCCTGTGGCGCAATGGGTGGCCGTGCAGCCGGATCGCATGTTATTCTAGGGTAGCTATTCATATCACCATCAAGTTAAGATTGAGAGTCGTACATTGATTTCCCCACTGAAATGGATTGCCGGCACGATGCTGTGTGTTGCATCGGCCTTGTCTCCCCTGGCCGCCCTGGCCCAGGTATCCGCCACCGCAACGCCTGCCGCGCCCGACACGCGCAGCGAGGACGATGCCTTCCTGCTGCTGCGCGACGCCGCGCGCAAGGATGACGTCGAAAAAGCCGACTTTTATGCGGGGCGCCTGACGAATTACCAGATTCCATCGTATGTTGACTATTATCGGCTGAAACCGCGTATCAAACTGCTGACCGAGGCGCAATTTCGCGATTACCTGAACCGCTACAAGGGCAGCGCCATCGCCGACCGTTTCCGCAACGACTGGCTGCTGGAGCTGGGCCGCAAGCGCGACTGGGTCGTGTTCGATGAACAATACCCGCAATTCGCCCTCGACGATGACACCCAACTCAAGTGCTACGCGCTGATGTCGCGCGCCGCCAAGGGCCAGAACGTGGCGGCCGAGGCGCGCAACCTGCTGGTGTCTCCGCCTGGTTATGGCGAAGCGTGCGGCAGCCTGATCGCGGCATTGGCGCAAAATGGCCAGTTCGACACGAACGACCTGTGGGCGCAGATCCGCCTGGCGGGCCAGACGAATGCCACGGGCCCGGCGCGCCGCATCGCGCTGCTGCTGGGCGCGTCCGACGCGAAGATGGCGCAAGCGATCGATTTGCCGGCGCTGGTGCTGGCCAAGGGCGCGGGTCTAAGTCGCGCCGACCACGAGATGTACCTGGTGGCCGTCGGCCGCATGGCGAAAAGCACCCTGAAACTGGGCGTGGTAGGCCTGCAAAAGGCGAGTGCGCAATTGACGGCGCAGGAACAGGCCATCGGCTGGGCCAGCCTGGCCCTGCAAGCGTCGTACTCGCTGGCGCCGGAAGCGTTTGAATATTGGCAAAAAACCAATGGCGCGCCATTGACCCAGGAGCAGATGCAGTGGAAAACGCGTATCGCCTTGCGTGAAGGCAATTGGTCCGTGGTGAAAGCCGCCATCCAGGCCATGCCGGCCTCCCTGCGCGCCGATCCTACCTGGGTGTACTGGCTGGCGCGCGCGCAGCAGGCGGAAACGCCGGGCCGCCCGAACGCGCAAGCCGATGCCCTGTACCGCACGATCAATGAACAATCGAATTTCTATGGCTTGCTGGCCAATGAAGAGCTGGGCAACCACCTGGTCTTACCGCCGCCGGGCCAGCCCATCACGCCGGCGGAAATCGCCGCCATGGCCGCCAATCCGGGCTTGCAGCGCGCCTTGAAATTTTTCAACATGCGCTTGCGCTTCGAAGGCACGCGCGAGTGGAACTGGGAATTGCGTTCGATGACGGATCGCCAGCATCTGGCGGCGGCGGAATTTGCGCGCCAGAACAATGTGCTCGACCGCATGGTCAACACCTCCGACCGCACACGCCTGGAAGTGGACTATACGCAGCGTTATCCGACGCCGCACGACGACGTCATGCATCCGGCCACGCAAACCCTGGGCCTGGACAAGGCCTGGGTGTACGGCTTGATCCGCCAGGAATCGCGCTTCATCATGGATGCGCAGTCGCACGTGGGCGCGTCCGGCCTGATGCAGGTGATGCCGTCGACGGCCCGTTATGTGGCCAAGAAGATCGGTTTGACGGATTTCGTCACGGAAACCTTGAGCGACGTGCGCACCAACGTCTTGCTGGGCACGAATTACCTGAACATGGTGCTTGGGGGCCTCGACGGTTCGCAAGTGCTGGCCAGCGCCGCCTACAACGCGGGGCCGGGGCGCTTGCGCATCTGGCGCGCCACCATGACGCGGCCGCTGGAAGGCGCCATCTTTGCCGAGATCATTCCGTACACGGAAACGCGCGGCTACGTGAAAAACGTGATGGCCAACGCCACCTATTATGCGGCCCTGTTCGAGAAGAGCCCGCAGTCGCTGAAAGCCCGCCTGGGTACCGTGGGCCCGAAAAACAGCGCTGTTTCTGCCGATTTGCCATCATCCAACTAAAGCTCGCCGACCATGCAAACGACCATCCTTGATCCCAGCCTGACGCAAACCCTGGCCGCCGCGCGCGAACCGGGCCTGACCCTCATCATCGGCAACAAGAATTATTCGTCCTGGTCGATGCGCCCGTGGGTGGCCATGACGGCCTTCGGCATCCCGTTCCAGGAAGTGCGCGTGCTGCTCGACCAGCAGGACACGGCCACCAAAATCGCCGAGTATTCGGCTTGCGGCCGCGTCCCCGTGCTGCTGGCGGGCGAGATCACGATCTGGGACAGCCTGGCCATCTGCGAATACCTGGCCGAGCAGTTTCCCGATAAACACATGTGGCCGCAAGACGTGGCCGCGCGCGCCATGGCGCGCTGTGTCTGCGCGGAAATGCACTCGGGCTTCACGGGCTTGCGCACGGATATGTCGATGAATATCAAGGCCAAGTTGCCGGGACGGGGCCGCACGGCCGCCGCGCAGGCGGACATCGGCCGCATCAGCGAAATCTGGGAAGAGTGTTTATCGCGCTTTGGCCACCACCAGTTCCTGTTTGGCGACTTTTCCATTGCCGATGCGTATTTCGCCCCCGTCGTCATGCGCTTTCGCACGTATGGCGTGTCGCTGGCGCCGGCGCTGAACGCGTATTGCGAGCGCGTGCAGGCGCACCCGGCCGTGGCCCGCTGGATCACGGAAGCGCTGGCCGAGACGGAAGTGGCTGCCAAGCACGACGCGGAACTGCCTGATTAAGAAAAGAGTGTTATGAAGATATACACGGTCGGTGGCGCGGTGCGTGACCAACTGCTGGGCTTGCCCGTGAAAGACCACGACCACGTGGTCGTCGGCGCCACGCCGGACGACATGCTGCGCCGGGGCTTCCGGCCCGTCGGCAAGGATTTTCCCGTTTTCCTGCACCCGAAGACGCAGGAAGAATACGCCTTGGCCCGCACGGAGCGCAAGACGGCCCCCGGCTACCGGGGCTTCGTCTTCCACACGGCGCCCGACGTCACGCTCGAAGACGACCTGGTGCGCCGCGACCTGACCATCAACGCCATCGCCCAGGCCGAGGACGGTAGCCTGACCGACCCGTTCGGCGGTATTCAGGATATCGAGAACAAAGTCTTCCGCCACGTTTCCGATGCGTTCGGTGAAGACCCCGTGCGCATCTTGCGCCTGGCCCGCTTTGCCGCCCGCTTTCATACTTTCACTGTCGCACCGGCCACCATGGAACTGATGCGCCGGATGGTGCAGGACGGCGAGGTCGATGCCCTGGTGGCCGAGCGTGTGTGGCAGGAAGTGGCAAAAGGATTGATGGAAGCGCGGCCGTCGCGCATGCTGACGGTGCTGCACGAGTGCGGCGCGCTGGCGCGCATCATGGGCGAAATCAGCATCAGCGAACGCTTGCTGCAAGTGGTCGACCATGCCGCCGCGCAAGGTCATGACTTGCCCGTGCGCTTTGCCGTCTTGATGCTGCATATGAGCAAGGATGCCATAGAACAGCTGAGCGAGCGCCTGCGCGTGCCCAACGAGTGCCGCGAACTGGCCGTCATGGCGGCGCGCGAGCTGGACAATATCAACGGCGCGCTGGCGCTGAGCGCCGAAGCGATCGTCAGTCTGTGCGAACGCTGCGACGGACTGCGCAAGCCGCAGCGCTTCGTACAGATGCTGGACGCCATCGCCTGCAATGTGCAAGCCCAGGATCCGGCATTCCCGCAGTCCGCCTGGCTGCAAGCCATGCTGGCGGCCGTGCGCGGCGTGGATGCGGGTGCGCTGGCACAAGCTTGCGCACAGGAACCGAAGCGCATTCCTGAGCTCATCCATGCGGCGCGGGTCGAGGCCGTCACGAACGCGATCAGCAGCACGGAGCTGCCATGACCCTGCCCAAATTGTTCCAGAATCCGTTTCGCCGCTGGCTCAGCCGTAGCGGCGGCGGGCGTCCGAGCGTGCTCGTCAAGCAGTTGCATGAGCGCGACCGGCGCCGCATGATGAAGCATTTTCTTTCTCTGGAGAAAAGCGACCGCCTGCTGCGCTTTGGCAGCGCCCTGCCCGATGAACTCGTGGCCCAGTACGTGCAAAAGATGGATTTCTCGCGTGACATGATTTATGGCGTCTACAACAGCTTGTTCAAGCTGGTGGGCGTGGGGCATCTGGCGTTCGCGCCGAAGGACACGTCGCCGGCGAAAAGTATCGTGACGGACAAGGAGCAGGTGGCCGAGTTTGGCGTGTCCGTGTCGAAATCCATGCGCGGCATGGGGGTCGGTTCAAAACTGTTCGAGCGGGCGGCGATTCACTGCCGTAACAACGACGTCGATACGCTGTACATGCATTGTCTGTCGTCCAACAAGACGATGATGCATATCGCCAAGAAAGCGGGCATGGAAATCCAGCGCGACTATGGCGAAGCCGATGCCTATCTGAAACTGTTGCCGCCGAACCCGAGCAGCATGCTGCAGGAAGCCGTGCAGGAACAGTTCGCCATGTTCGACTACACGTTCAAGGCCAACGCGCGCGCCGCGTTCAAACTGTGGGATCGTTTGCCGGGGCGCAAGAAGAAGCCCGGACCGCCGTCACCGCCGTCACCGCCGTTACAGTAAGGGCAGGGCCGTCGTATCCTTGATGCGCTGCAAGGCAAAGCTCGATTTGACGTCCAGCACGGCCGGGTGGCGCAGCAGGGTCGCCATCATGAAGCGTGAAAAGTGCTCCATGTCTTCCACGTGCACGCGCAACAGATAATCCATTTCACCCGTCATCGCGTAGCAGGCCACCACTTCCGGCCATTGCGCCACGGCTACGGCGAAGTCGGCGCGCGGCGAGGTGTTCGTCACCAGATTCGGCGCCAGCACTCTTGCCGTGCTGTGGGCATGGGCGGAGGCGTCGCTGTGCTTTTCCAGCCGCACGTTGACGTAGGCCAATAGCCCCAAGCCGATCTTTTCCGGGTCCAGCAGGGCCACGTACTGGCGGATCACGCCCGCTTCTTCCAGCCGTTTGACGCGGCGCAAGCATGGCGACGGCGACAGGCTGACCTGCTCGGCCACATCCTGGTTCGACAGGCGGCCATCGGCCTGCAGGACGGCGAGGATCTTGCGATCCGTTTTATCCAGCGTAATTTTGCTCATGCTTCCTCCGGTGGTTCGTGTTTCACGCAATATTATTGCGCAAATCATGATTGTTCGGGAGATCTTTGGCATTTAATGCCCACAGACCGCGCCTATACTGTGCGCTACTTCTTGGAGGAGACATCATGCAATTTCAGCCTTGGGATAACCCGATGGGTACCGATGGTTTCGAGTTCGTCGAGTATGCAGCACCAGACCCAAAAGCATTGGGCAAGCTGTTCGAGAACATGGGCTTCACGGCCATCGCGCGCCACCGCCACAAGGATGTGACCCTGTACCGCCAGGGTGACATCAATTTCATCATCAATGCCGAACAAGATTCGTTCGCGCAGCGTTTTGCCCGCCATCACGGCCCGTCCGTGTGCGCCATCGCCATCCGCGTCGACGACGCGGCTTTCGTCTACCGCCGCGCGCTGGAACTGGGCGCCTGGGGTTTCGACAATAAAACCGGTCCGATGGAACTGAATATCCCCGCCATCAAGGGCGTGGGCGATTCGCTGCTGTACTTCGTCGACCGCTGGCGCGGCAAGGGCGCCGACAAGCCGGACGCGGCCGCACCGGGCGGCATTGGCGACATCAGCATCTATGACGTCGACTTCGTCGCCATTCCCGGCGCCGTTGCCAACCCCGTCGGCCATGGCCTGACCTATATCGACCATCTGACGCACAATGTGCACCGTGGCCGCATGAAGGAATGGGCCGGTTTCTATGAAAACCTGTTCAACTTCCGCGAAGTGCGCTACTTCGATATCGAAGGCAAGCATACGGGTCTGAAGTCGAAAGCCATGACTTCGCCATGCGGCAAGATCCGCATTCCGATCAATGAATCGTCGGATGACAAGTCGCAGATCGCCGAATACCTGGACCAGTACCATGGCGAAGGCATCCAGCATATCGCGCTGGGCACCGATGATATCTATGGCTCCGTGCAAGGCATGCGCGATACGGGTATCGATTTCCAGGACACGATTGAAACTTACTATGAGCTGGTCAATCGCCGCCTGCCGAACCACGGCGAACAGCTGGAAGAACTGCGCCGTTTGCGCATCCTGATCGATGGCCACAGCACGGAAACGGAACGCGAACTGCTGCTGCAAATCTTCACGCAGACGGTGATCGGCCCGATCTTCTTCGAGATCATCCAGCGCAAGGGCGACCAGGGCTTCGGCGAAGGCAATTTCCGCGCTCTGTTCGAATCGATCGAGCTGGATCAGATCAAGCGCGGCGTATTGAAAGATACGAGCGCGGCGTAAGCCGATTCATAAGCGGGATGTCGGATTACGCTGCGCTAATCCGACCTACGGCTGGGGCCAGCAATGTAGGTCGGGTTAGCCAGAATGGCGTAACCCGACATGCCCGCAAAAAGAAGCACTAAAAAGCAGCAAAAGATACGAACGCAGGAGTGCAGTGCAGCAAAAGAACTGCGCGCCTTCCTGTGGTAGTCTACGACAAACAAGTCATTTTTCCGCACCGGCATGCTCACAAAGCGCGGCCGGTACGTGTGAGTTCAACCGACTTTGCACGCGTAGCACAGAGAATAATGGAGACAAGTAATGAATGCACCAATCAAGGGCTCGAGTCTTGAGCCGGGCGCGCACGCGTCCGAAATTTCGCTAAACGACAAATACACCTTGGAGCGTGGCCGCGCCTTCATGACGGGCACGCAAGCGCTGATCCGCCTGCCCATGCTGCAGCGCGAGCGCGACCTGAAGGCTGGCCTGAATACGGCCGGCTACATCACCGGTTACCGCGGTTCGCCTGTGACGTCCGTCGACATGACGGCGATCAAGGCAAAAAAATATCTCGATGAACACCACGTCAAATTCCATCCGGGCCTGAACGAAGACCTGGCCGCCACGGCGGTGTGGGGCACGCAGCAAACGAATCTGTTCGAAGACGCGAAATACGACGGCGTGTTCGGCATGTGGTATGGCAAGGGCCCCGGCGTCGACCGCTGCGGCGACGTGTTCAAACACGCGAACAACGCCGGTTCCGCCAAGCATGGCGGCGTGCTGGTGCTGGCCGGCGACGACCATGCGGCCAAATCCTCGTCCACGGCGCACCAGTCCGACCATATCCTGAACGCGTGCGGCATTCCCGTGCTGTATCCGTCGTCGGTGCAGGAATACATCGATTACGGCTTGCATGCGTGGGCCATGAGCCGCTACACGGGGCTATGGGTGTCGATGAAATGCGTGACCGACATCATCGAGTCGGGCGCCGCCGTCGATTTCGACCCGGACCGCGTGCAGATCACCCTGCCGACGGACTTCGAGATGCCGGCCGGTGGCCTGAACATCCGCTGGCCCGACACGGTGCTGGAACAAGAAGTACGCATGAACAGCTACAAATGGTATGCGGCGCTGGCCTATGCGCGTGCCAACAAGCTCAATAAAATCATCTGGGACAGCCCGAAGGCGCGCATCGGCATCATCACGGCCGGCAAATCCTACCTCGACACGCGCCAGGCGCTGGCGGACCTCGGCATCGACGAGCAGACGGCGTCCGACATCGGCATCCGCCTGTACAAGATCGGCATGACCTGGCCGCTGGAAGCGGACGGCGTGCACGAATTTGCCAAGGGCCTCGATGAAATCCTCGTGGTGGAAGAAAAGCGGCAAATCCTCGAATACGCGCTGAAGGAAGAGCTCTACAACCTGAAGGATGGCGAGCGTCCGCGCGTGGTCGGCAAGTTCGACGACACGGGCGAATGGAGCAACCAGAAAGGTACCGGTCACGGCGACTGGCTGCTGCCGGCCACGTATGAACTGAACCCGGCCATGATCGCCCGCGCGATTGCCAGCCGCATTTCGCGCTACTACGCGGGCCACCCGGTCGAGCAGCGCGTGAAGGAGCGCATCGCCTACCTGGAAGCCAAAGAGAATGTGCTCAAAGCGATCAGCGTGAAACCCGATCCGCAAAAGGACCGCACGCCGTTCTTCTGCTCCGGCTGCCCGCACAACAGTTCCACGAAAGTGCCGGAAGGCTCGCGCGCGCTGGCTGGCATCGGCTGCCACTACATGGTGCTGTGGATGGACCGCGAAACGTCGACGTTTACCCACATGGGCGCCGAAGGCGTCACCTGGGTGGGGCAGGCGCCGTTCACGAATGAAAAGCACGTGTTTACCAACCTTGGTGACGGCACGTATTTCCACTCGGGCATCCTGGCTATCCGCGCCGCCGTCTCGGCCAAGGTGAATATCACCTACAAAATCCTGTTCAACGATGCGGTAGCCATGACGGGCGGCCAGGAATTCGACGGGCCATTATCTCCGGCCATCATTTCGCGCCAGATCGCCGCCGAAGGCGTGGGCCCGATCATCGTCGTCACGGACGAACCGGAAAAATACCCGGACGATTACGCCTGGGCGGAAGGCGTCACCGTGCGCCACCGTTCGGAATTGATGGACGTGCAGCGCGAACTGCGCGACATGCCCGGCGTGTCGGCCATGATCTACGACCAGACCTGCGCCTCGGAAAAACGCCGCCGCCGGAAACGCAATGAATACCCGGACCCGGCCAAGCGCGCCGTCATCAACGAAGCCGTCTGCGAAGGCTGCGGCGACTGCTCCGTGCAATCGAACTGCCTGTCGGTGGAACCGCTGGAAACGGAACTGGGGCGCAAGCGCCAGATCAACCAGTCGTCCTGCAACAAGGATTTCTCGTGCACGACGGGTTTCTGCCCCAGTTTCGTGACGGTGGAAGGCGGCGGCTTGAAAAAGCCGAAGAAGGCTGCTGCCGCCGACAAGGATGCGCCAGCCGCGCCGGCCTTGCCGACACCGAGCATTCCCTCGACGGCAGAGCCGTTCGGCATCCTGGTCACTGGCATCGGCGGCACGGGTGTGGTGACCGTCGGCCAGATCCTGGCCATGGCGGCCCACGTGGAAGGCAAGGGCTGTTCCGTGCTCGACATGAGCGGCCTGGCGCAAAAAGGCGGCCCCGTGATGTCGCACGTGCGTCTGGCGGACCGCCAGGAAGACATCCACTCGACGCGCGTCGGCACGGGCGCGGCTGATCTCGTCATCGGCTGCGACCTGATCGTCACGGCCAGCCGTGACGCGCTGTCGCGCATGGGCGAAGGGCGCAGCTGGGCCATGATCAACTCGACCAGCTCGTCGACGGCCGCCTTCGTGAAGAATCCGGACTGGCAATTCCCCGGTGCTTCCGCGCGCATGGAAATCGAAAAGGCGTGCGGCAGCGACCACGTGGACTTCATCGACGCGGGCCAGATCGCCACGGCACTGATGGGCGACTCGATCGCGACGAACATGTTCATGCTCGGCTATGCCTGGCAAAAGGGTAAAGTGCCATTGAGCGAAGCGGCCATCATGAAAGCCATCGATTTGAACAACGTCTCGGTGGCGTTCAACAAGGCCGCCTTCAACTGGGGCCGCGCCGGTGCCCACGACGCGGCCAGCCTGGTGCGCATGACAACGCCAGCCAAGGTGGTGGAATTCAAGCGCATCGAAACGCTCGACGACCTGATCGAAAAACGCGTGGCCCTGCTGACGGCCTACCAGGACCGCGCGTATGCGCAGCAGTACCTGGATTTCATCAAACAGGTACGTGCCGCCGAAAGCGCCTTGAATGGCCCGCACTTGCGTCTGACGGAAGCCGTGGCCCGCTACTTCTACAAGCTGATGGCGTACAAGGACGAGTACGAAGTGGCGCGCCTGTACACGGACGGCGCCTTCCAGGCGAAGATCGCCGCCATGTTCGAAGGCGACATCAAGCTCAAGTTCCACCTGGCGCCGCCGATCATGGCGAAAACCGACGCCCAGGGCCATCTGGTGAAGAAGGAATTCGGCCCGTGGATGATGAAGGCGTTCGGCGTGCTGGCCAGGTTCAAGGGCTTGCGCGGTACGGCGTTTGACATCTTCGGCCACACGGCCGAGCGCAAGATGGAGCGCGCGCTGATTCTTGAGTACCGCGCGACGGTGGGCGGCTTGCTGCCGAAACTGACGACGGCCAAGCTGGCGCAAGCCGTGGCCATCGCCAGCATCCCGGAAGACATCCGCGGCTATGGCCACGTGAAGGAGCGTCATTTGAAGGCCGCGAAAGAGAAGGAAGCCAGTCTGCTGATCGCCTTCAATGCACCGACGCCGCTGCCGCCCGTCGTGGCGGCGCCCGTGGCGGCCACCGTGGCGTGATGGGGTGAGCGAAACACAGTAGCAATGGCGCCTGCGGGCGCCATTTTTTTGTATCAAAGAAAACAACGTCTGCTGGCAAAACGCATTATAATTTTTAGATAATTTCTTTTCAGAAAGTTTGTCATGCCTGCCCTGCGCCTCTCATCCCTGGCCGTTCCTCTCGTATTGTTGTTGAGTGCCTGCGGCGGAGGCGGAGGAGGCGGCAGCGACAGCGCGCCCGTCGTGCCACCCTTGACGCCGGTGGGCCCGACGGCGTTGGTCGCGTCCTCGACGGTCGCGAACCGCTGCGAGGCACCGCGCAGCGGCAGCAGCATCGACAAGTCTGGCAGCTTGCTCGATGAGCAGACATGGGTGCGCAGCTGGATCGATGAAACGTATCTGTGGTACCGCGAAGTGCCGACCACCTACCAGCCGCAAAGCTTCACCACGGCCAAGGCGTATTTTGATGTGCTGAAAACGACGGCCACGACGGCGTCCGGCAAGCCGAAGGACCAGTTTCATTTCACCTTGTCGACGGCAGAGTGGGAAGCCTCGCTCAACGGCGTGGAACTCGGTTACGGCATGCTGCTGGCGCTGACGCGTAGCACGCCGCCGCGCACGGCGGTGATCTCGATCATCGAGCCAGGCTCGCCGGCCGACCGGGCGGGCTTGCGGCGCGGCGACGTGCTGCAAACCGTCGATGGCGTCGATTTCGTCCATGCCCCGGACGCTGCCAGTGTGGGTATCCTCAACGCCGGCCTGTTCCCCAAGGCGCAAGGCACGCACACGCTGGGCTTCAGCCGCAACGGCGCGCCCCTGTCCGTGAGCCTGACGGCGCTGGACGTGAGCACCAGCGCCGTGCAAAACGAGCGCATCATCGACACGCCGACGGGCAAGGTGGGCTACCTGACCTTCAACACCCACAACAACGTGGCCGAACGCCAGCTGGCCGAAACCATGGGCCGCTTCCAGGCGGCCGGCATCAGCGACCTGGTGCTCGACGTGCGCTACAACGGCGGCGGTTACCTCGATGTCGCCAGCGAACTCGCTTACATGATTGCCGGCCCGCAAGTGACCACCGGCAAGACCTTCGAGCAGGTGCTCTTCAATGACAAGACGCGGCCGGAAGCACCCGTGCCATTCCATGCGCAAAGCCAGGGCTTTGCCGGGCCCAATCCCCTGTCCAAGGGGACGCCGTTGCCTACGCTGGGTCTCAAGCGCGTGACCTTGCTGACGACGGGCAATACCTGTTCGGCCAGCGAAGCGATCATCAACGGCTTGCGCGGCGTAGACGTGCAAGTGAACCTGATCGGCGGCACGACGTGCGGCAAGCCCTACGGTTTCTATCCCACGCCCAATTGCGGCACCACGTATTTTGCCGTGCAGTTCCAGGGCGTCAACGCCAAGGGCTTTGGCGACTTTGCCGACGGCATGGCGCCGACCTGCGACGTGGCCGATGATTACCAGCACCAGCTGGGCGATCCGGCCGAAGGCATGCTGGCGGCGGCGCTGCGCTACCGCAGCAGCGGCAGCTGCACGCCGGCCACGGGCGCCATCAGGCTGTTGAGTTCGATCGAGAGTCCGGCCGACACGGCCACGCGCCTGTTGCGGCCACTGCACAAGGAAATTGCCATCATGCGCCGCTAAAGCGTATATTCCTGCCATGCGCCAGGGTCAGCGCGTAACGATTTCCTGCTCATGAATCTTTCTATATAACAATTTTGATATATAGAAAGATGAATCCATTCGTTCTGGAATGACTGGCATTTTGCTATCTTCCCGCTTTTCTCCCACCTTGAGAAGCGCAACGATGTCGAAACAGTTTAAGTTAACCCCGCTCAGCCTTGGCGTACTGGCCATCCTGGGCGGCACCGCATGGCAGGCGCACGCGCAAACGCAAGCGCCCGCAGCGGATCAGCAGCCGGCGGCCACCCCGCCAGCCGTCGTGGTCACCGGTTCGCGCATTCCCCGCGCCAGTCTGGAAGGCCCGTCTTCCGTCACCATCCTGACCGGCGACGAAATCACCAAGCAGGGCTACAAGAACGTCTTCGACGCGCTGACCAGCCAGGTGCAGAACAGCGGTTTTACGCAGGGCGAGGATTACGGCAATACCTTCACGCCGTCGGCCAATACCATCAGCCTGCGCGGCCTGGGTCCAAACCATACCCTGATCCTGCTGAACGGCCGCCGCCTGGCCGACTTCCCCATCGCCTATGACGGCGCCGTCAACTTCACCAACCTGGCGAACATCCCGGCCAGCATTGTCGACCGCATCGAAATCCTCAACGGCGGCGCCTCGGCCATCTATGGCTCCGACGCGATCGCCGGCGTGGTCAACGTGATCCTGAAAAAGCAGGCGGAAGGCTTCGATATCAACGTCAAGGTTGGCGGTACCTCGCGCGGCGGCGCCGGCAACCAGCGCGTGCAATTGACGGGCGGCGGCAATGTCGACAAGCTGCATACCCTGTTTAGTGTGGAACTGAGTGAACGCGACCCGCTGTGGAGCATGGACCGCGACTTCATGACCAGCCGCTCCGGCGTGCCGACCACGATTGCTTCGCGCCGCGTGGTTGCGTCCGGCACGTCCGGCAGCTATGTCGACCTGGGCGACACCTGCAACCAGTTCGGCGACATGTTCGGCGGCAGCGTCGTCAAGTACCAGGCGAAGAACGGCAGCTATTGCGCCAGCCCGAAAGCCCGTCCGACCTACTGGACCACGCAGACCAAAAACAGCAGCCAGAACGTGTTCGGCAGCGCCAATTACGAGCTCGATGCCGATACGACCCTGTTTGCCGACTTTTTGCTTGGCAAGAACAAGACCGTCAACACGACGCGCGGCCCGTCGTGGACCTCTGCCTCGCTGGGCAACGGCTACTTCCTGAACCAGAACAGCGGCGCCTACGAAGAGTGGACCCGCTTCATGGCGCCCGAGGAAATCGGCGGCGTGCAGCGCTACAAGCGCAGTTGGGAGGACCTGGCCACGGCCATCTCGCTGGGCGCCAAGGGCCGTATTCCTGGCACGGCCTGGCAGTATGAAGCCAACTACAACGCTTCCATCTACAAGAGCGAAGGCCACACGCCGCGCATGTTGTCGAACATCGACAGCTTCTTCCTGGGACCCAAGCTGGGCACGGATGCCAAGGGCGTGGCCATTTACGCGCCGGATGCGGCGCGCTTGTCGCGCCGCCTGACGCCGGCCGAATTCGACAGCATCAGCGGCTACAGCGACAGCCGTGACAAGGCCTGGACGAATACCCTGAGCCTGGCCACGAATGGCGACCTGTTCCAGCTGCCTGCCGGCACGGTGAAAATCGCCACGATTGCCGAGGCGAGCAAGCAGGGCTTCAGCAACGAACCCGATGCGCGCATCGACCAGGGCTATTTCAATATCGCCACCGGTTCGGGCACCACGGCCGGCACCCGTTCGCGCTATGCGCTGGGCGCGGAATTGAATGTGCCGCTGCATGAGAAGCTGACCGGTACCGTGGCTGGCCGTTATGACCGCTACAGCTTTGCCGGCCGCAAGGAAGGCAAGTTCACCTACAACGGCGGGCTGGAACTGCGCCCGGCGCCGGAGCTGCTGTTCCGCGCCAACTACGCCACCAGCTTCCGTGCGCCGGACATGAACTACATCTACCAGGCCCGCGGCAAAGGCTATTATGCGAGCACCACCGATTACTACCGTTGCGACGCCGCCGGACAGGCCATCGACGGCTGCGAGTACGCGAATAAATCGCCGGGCGCCGATTACGTGCAGAACGGCAGCCGCGAGCTGCAGTCGGAAAAGGGTAAGTCCTTCGGCGTGGGCGCCGTCTGGTCGCCGAGTGCCAATTTCGACGTCTCGGTCGACTATTGGAACATCAAGATCGACGACCTGGTGACGAACCTGGACGCCGACAAGCTGCTGCGCGACGAATCCGATTGCCGCCTGGGCAAGGCCGACATCGGCTCGCCGACCTGTATCGATACCGTGGGCCGCATCGAGCGTTACGCGGCCAATGCCTTGAACAAGGCGGGCGAGATCAAGACCATCACCGTCAACCCGATCAACGCGGCCAAGCAAAGCAGCAGCGGCATCGACGTCAGCCTGAAGTATTTGCTGCGCACGGCAGACTATGGCCGCTTCGCCTTCAAGGCCAACTACGCCCGGGTGCTGAGCAAGAAATCGCAGCAATTCGCCGGTGACGCAGAGACCGATGAAACCAAATCGATGACCAACCGGGACTGGCCCGACAAGCTGAACCTGAGCGTCAACTGGGGCGCAGGCGACTGGTCGAATACCTTGCTCGTCAGCCGCTACGGCAAGGTGCCTGACTCTGCCGGCAAGGGCTACCTGACGCCGACGGCACTGGCCAACATCAGCACCGTGTACCGCATCAACGACCGCGCCACCGTGTCGCTGATCGTCAACAACGTCTTCGACAAGATCAAGCGCGACACCAGCAACGGCTGGCCGTACTACCCGATCGGCAACTACAGCCCGCAAGGCCGCCAGGGATGGGTCGAATTCAACTACCACTTTGGCTCGTAATTCACGCGTGCCAGAGCAAGGCCGGAGCAGCTGACGCTGTTCCGGCTTTTTTATTTGCCACGGCGTTTTTACCTCACCGCCACTCTATAATTGCCCGCTTGTCCTCTCTCGATGGAGTTTGACCCATGCTACGCCACGCCGTGTTGTCCGCAGCCTTGTTGTCTCTGTTTTCTGCCCCTGTATCTGCCGCTTCGCCGTTGACCACGGTGGCCGAGCGCTCGGGCTTTTTAAATACGGGCCGCTACGCTGAGGTGGAAGTCTTGTGCCGCCAGTTCCAGGCGCGCTATCCAAAGCAGGTGCGCTGCGTGGAATTTGGCCGCACGCCGGAAAACCGCCCCATGCTGGCGCTGGCCGTCTCGAACACGGGTGCGCTGACGCCGGACGCGGCCAAGCTGCGCAAGATACCGGTACTGCTGGTGCAGGGTGGTATCCATGCGGGGGAAATCGACGGCAAGGATGCGGGTTTCCTGGCCTTGCGCGAAGTATTGGAGGGCAAGGCGGCGCCCGGCGCGCTCGATAAACAGGTGCTGCTGTTCGTGCCCGTATTTAACGTTGACGGGCATGAGCGCTTCGGCCAGTGGAACCGTCCGAACCAGCGCGGCCCCGTGGAAATGGGCTGGCGCAGCACGGCGCAAAACTACAATCTGAACCGCGAATACATGAAGGCCGATACGCCCGAGATGCAGCACATGCTGGCGCTGGTCAATGCCTGGGATCCGCTGGCGTATGTCGACCTGCACGTCACCGATGGCGCCCAGTTCGAACCCGATATCTCGATTCAGGTCGAACCCGTGCATGCAGGCGATGCTGCACTGCGCGTGGCCGGCACGGCCTTGCGCGACAATGTCCTGGCCGATCTGGCCAAGCAGGGCTCGGACCCGAAGCCGTTCTATATTTCGTTTGCCGAGAACGACAATCCGCAATCGGGTTTTGTCGATTCGGCGCCGAACCCGCGCTTCTCGCACGGCTATTTCCAGCTGCGCAACCGCTTCGGCATGCTGGTGGAAACCCATTCGTGGAAGGATTATCCGACCCGCGTGCGCATCACGCGCAACACCATCGTCTCGCTGCTGTCGCAAGTGGCGCAGCATGGCGCGCAGTGGCGGCAAACGGCGCTCGAGGCGGACGCGCGCGCCGCGCAGCTGGCCGGTACGACCTTGCCGCTCACGTATAAAACCACGGACAAGAGCCGCATGATCGCGTTTCGCGGCTACGCCTACACGCGCACGCCATCCGAAGTATCGGGCACGCTGATGACGCGCTACGACGAAACGACGCCGCAGATCTGGAACGTACCCCTGCGCGACGAGATCGTGCCCGACCTGCAGCAGGCTGCGCCGAAAGCCGGCTATCTGGTGCCCGCCGCGCAGGCGCAGATGGTGGCGGCCAAGCTGCGCCAGCACGGCGTGTCGTACCAGGTGCTCGCCGGCGCGCCGGGCAAGCTGCCGGTCGAAACCTTCCGCGCCACGGCCGTCAAATTCGGGGCGCAGTCGTTCGAGGGACGCCAGACGACGGCCGTGCAGGGCGAGTGGCAGAAAGAGGAGCGCGTGGTCGCTGCGGGCGCGCTGTACGTGCCCGTCAACCAGGCCAAGGCGCGCCTGGTCGTAGCCCTGTTCGAGCCGCGCGCCCCCGATTCGCTGCTGGCCTGGGGCAGTTTCAATACGGCCTTCGAGCGCAAGGAATACATGGAAGAATACGTGGCCGAAGACGTGGCGCGCGCGCAGCTGGCGGCCGACCCGGCGCTGGCGGCGCAGTTCCACGCAAAGCTGGCCAGCGATCCTGTATTTGCCAAGAGCCCGGCCGCACGCCTGGAGTTCTTCGCTCGCCGCCACGCTTCCTGGGATGAGCGCCTGAACCTGTATCCGGTGCTGCGCACGGATGCCGCGCCGGCCGGCCTGGCATTGCCGCCGACGCGCACACCGAAGTTGTCACATCGCGCAGATTAATCGAAAGAAAATGCTATTCTCCGCTCGATGATGGCGCCGCCACCACGAGCAGGGAACAGGCATGGTCGACAAAACACTCTATAACCAGCACCGCGAGGCGTTTTTTCGCCTGTGCGACGCCGTGGACGAGAATCAGGTGGAACAGGTGCGCAGCCTGCTCGAGGCCACACCGCTGTTGTTGACCTTGCGCCGCTACAACATGGATGACGGCGAATCGCTGCTGCACCTGGCCGCCGCCGGCGGCAGCCGCGAGGTCTGCGCCCTGCTCGTATCGCTGGGCATGGACGTCGATCTGCCCTTGCCCGGGTACCGCAACCTGACGCCGCTGGACGCGGCGGCCAGCCATGGCCACCTCGATACTTGCCGCTGGCTGCTCGAGCAGGGCGCCGCCGTCGATGGCTTGCCGGACAATATACTCTCGCCGCTGGACAGCGCCTGCGTTGGCGGCCATCAGGACGTGGTCGCATTGCTGCTGCAACGGGGCGCCAATCCGAACCGCCTGCATACGCGCTGGAACCAGGCGCCCGTCGATATCGCCACCGGCTGGGGCTTTCCCGCCATCGCCCGATTGCTCGCTGCCGCCGGCGGCGTGAGCATACTCGACGTGCCGCAGCAAGCGGCCGCCTCGCCGCAGGAATCGATCCGCACCTTCATGCACAACAGCGCCGGCTGGGTGCTGCCGGCCGTGTTCAGTCCGGACAGTGGCGACGCGCGCTTTTCGCTGGGCATTAGCTGCATCGGCGGCAAGCGCGATTTCAAGCTGTTGTTTACGGTTGGCTTGTTCCAGCAATCGCCGATGACGGAACTGGCTTTGTGCCTGCCGGCCCGCTGGCCGCTGACCGTGCACGGCTTCGCGGAGCACAGCCCCTGGCGCTTTCCCGTGGCGCTGCTGGCACGCCTGGGACGGCGCACGCTCGACCAGGCCAGCCTGGCGGCGGGCGAGCTGCTGCGGCGCGACGATCCGCACCTGGCGGACCTGGCGTGGCCGGACGGCGTCGATGCGTTGCTGGCCATCGACAAGCGCTGGAATCCGGCGCCGGAGGAAGAAGACATCGCCGACGATGACAAGGTCACCATCTATCTGCTGGTGCCGGTGGCATTTACCAAAAAAGGCGCGCCCGACGCCAGCGCCTTGCCGGCCTTGATGGAGCGCAAGCTCAAAGGCAGCTGGAAAGTGTCGGCCCTGCCCATCCCCGTGATTGGCTAGCACCGGCCTGCACGCGCGCAGGGCCAGATCAAGCCGGCCAGCTTGCAGCAATGTTATCCTGCCAATAAATTTTCCGCGTCCGCGCTCACCTGTTCCCCGGATTGGTTTTCCATGACACAAAAAATTCTACTCCTGAGCGTTTCGGCCGGCGCCGGCCACATGCGCGCGGCGCAGGCCATCGAGGCATATGCGGCGCACGATGGCCACGGTGGTGGCCCTGCGGCGCTGGCCCTGCATCTTGACGTGATGGATTTCGTCACGCCCGCCTTCCGCAAGCTGTACACGGATTTTTATATCAAGCTGGTCAACAAGGCGCCCGCGCTGTGGGGCTATCTGTATCATGCCACCCACGATGCGCCGCGCGACAGCTCGATGCAGCGCTTGCGCCGCGCCGTCGAGCGCCTCAATACGCGCGCGCTGATGACGCAGATCGCCGCCTTCCAGCCCGACGCCATCCTCTGCACGCATTTCCTGCCGGCCGAACTGCTGTCGCGCGCACTGCGCCAGCAGCAGCTGGCTTGCCCAGTGTGGGTGCAGGTCACGGATTTCGACTTGCATCGCATGTGGGTGCACGAGCAGATGGAAGGTTATTTCGCCGCCACCGACGAAGTGGCGTTCCGCATGCGCCACGAAGGCATCCCCGCCGAGCGCATCCACGTGACGGGCATCCCCATCATGCCCGCGTTCGCGCAGGCGCCCGAGCGCGTGTCGTGCGCGCAGGCGTTTGGCCTCGACCCGCGGCGCACGACGATCTTGCTGATGGGCGGCGGAGCGGGACTGGGCAGCCTTGAAACGGTCGCCGCGCGCCTGCTGGCGCTGCCAGGCGACTTCCAGCTGATCGTGCTGGCGGGGAAAAACGCCGCCGCGCTGGCGGCGCTGCAGACACTGGCCGGCCAGTATCCGGGCCGGCTGCTGGCGCAAGGCTTCACCAGCGAAGTCGAGCGCCTGATGGCGTGCGCCGACCTGGTGATCACCAAGCCGGGCGGCCTGACTACGTCCGAATGCCTGGCGCTGGGCTTGCCCATGATCGTCAACTCGCCGATACCCGGCCAGGAAGAGCGCAATGCCGATTATCTGCTGGAGCAGGGCGTGGCCCTGAAGGCATTCGATGCCGTCACCCTGGAATACCGCGTGCGCCTGCTGCTTGAACATCCTGAACAGTTGCAAGCGATGCGCGCAAAGGCGCTGGCCCTGGGCCGTCCGCGCGCCGCCTGTGACGTGTTGACGCAGGTGCTGGCGCAGAGCGTGGCATGACGGGCGCCGTAGCAAAACCCTGGCAGATCGCCCTGACCCTGGCCTGGGTGGCGCTGCTGGGATTATTTTTTGCGCAGGTGGAAATCCAGATCGAAGGCGCGGCCGGCTGGGCCGCGAACCTGCCCACCTGGCGCATCGAAAGCCATTGGCTGCTCGATATCTTCTGGGGCGGGCGGCCGATGACGGGCTACCATGCCTGGGTCTTTCCCTTTATCGCCCTGTTTTTCCATTTCCCCATGATCTTCCTGGCGCAATGGTCGCTGCGTCTTGAATGTCGCGCCATCGGCTGCATCATGCTGTTCTGGATCATCGAGGATTATCTGTGGTTCGTGCTCAATCCCGCCTATGGCGTGGCGCACTTCAATCCGGCCCACATCGCCTGGCACAAGCACTGGCTGTGGTGGGCGCCGACCGACTACTGGGTGTCGCTGCTGCTGGCCGGCGTACTGCTGTGGTTTTCATACAAGAGGAAGTCATGACCTTGCCGCCCTCGTCGTATCTCCTGCTGTTGTCCCTGGCCCTGGCGGCCGGTTCCGTCGGCGCGCAGGCGCCCCTGCCGCCGCAGCGCAATGCCGAGTGGGCCACGCCGCTGCCGCAGGTGTCGAACCTGCACCAGGTCACGCCCGTCCTGTACCGCAGCGCCAGGCTCGATAGCAGCGACGTGGCCCAGCTGCAGGCGCTGGGCGTGAAGACGGTGATCAGCCTGCGCTCCTTTCACTCCGATACGCAGGTGCTCGATGGCAGCGGCATCCGCGCCGTGCGCATTCCCATCAATACCTGGGCCATCCGCGACAAGCACGTGATCGACACCATGCGCGCCATCCGCGCCGCAGCACAGCAGGGACCCGTGCTGCTGCACTGCCTGCACGGCGCCGACCGCACGGGCATGATGGCCGCCATGTACCGCATGCTGTACCAGGACTGGCCGCGCGAGAAGGCGATCGACGAGCTGAAAAATGGCGGGTACGGCTATCACGCCGTATGGAAGAACATCGAAAGCTACCTCAAGCGCGTCGACGTGGCGGCACTGCGCGCGCAGATTGACGGAAAGGCTCCCTGAGCCATGCTGCTGGAGAGGCGTGACTGCCTCCCATCGCCGGCACTGACCGCGCATTCGCGACACATTAATAAAACCCGATCACCGCGCCGCTGGACAGGCGCTCTTCCCTTGGCAGCGATGTTTCATGCGAAAAAAAATGGTAGATCTCGGGATCTTCCAGCCAGCTCACTTGGCCGGAAGGCAGGCCTAGCCGGATAGCGGCGCTGGTGCTCCATTTTTCACGGTCATTGTCGGGCAAGGCGCTGCATTCCTCGAGACAGCACAAGCGCCTGGAGACCACATCATCCATGCTGGGCGTGGTGCTGGCATGGGGCGGCATCGAGCCACCCCATTGCAGCCACAGGGCCATGTCCGGCCAGCGTATGCATAGCACGATCCAGCGCTGGTATTGCGCCAGCGACGGCACCGGCAAGCCATGGCTTATCCGTGCAATGCGCAGCAGCAGCACAAAGCGCACGAAATTGAGCGTGCGCTTGATTTCCCGTGGCCCGCACGCATACTCTTTGCTGATGCCGCGCAGGACGGTCTGCACGTCTTTGCCATCCCGCATGAATTGCGAGCTGGCGCGGCGCTGCCGCTCACTGGCGTCCTGCGGCGCCTCGCTTTTCGTCCGGGCACGCGTTTGCGCTTCCGCTGCGCCGGCATGGGAAGCCTGTTGTGCCCCGGATCCTGCCGACGCGGCAGCGCCGGCTTGCGATTCCGAGCCGATCAGATAATCGATAAATTTGCCATTTTTCAAATGCCGGCTGGGCGGAATGGTAAACGCCAGCTGGATGAATTTGTCCATGAAGCGCCATCCCAGCGGCACCAGTTTTTCATAGGAGGGCAATTGCTTCTTGATGTCCCTGTGCGCGTGCTCGAGCGCCGCCGCGACGATCTGCGGATCCATGCCGATCACAAACAGGAATTCGGACTGGTCGCCTGCCAGGAACGTGTTGATACCCTCGACGACGCTGGCTATTTTGCCGGGCGAGCAACGGTCGAGGTCATCGATGAAGATGACCAGTGGCGCGATGACGGACGCGCCATCGCCATGTTGCGTGCGACGCTGGGGCAGAGAGTGCATCACGCGTCGCAAATCCTGGTGAATCTGGTGCATGATGCCGACCGTCCTGGCATAGTCGGGCACGCGGACATATTCCGCCAGACTGAATTTGGCAGGCTCGTCCGCTACCTTTTTTCTACTGCTGAAGAAGGCCTGTACCGCATACACGGTAATCGCAATTTGCGTGCCGATGGCTGTCGGAATGGCCGCGGCAGCGGCATCGAGCCATGTCCTGATCGCCGCAGGCAGACTATCGGGCGGAATGAGCGACACGCTCACCAGACTGATGATCAGGCCCATGGCCCCCAGCAGCCAGCGGCGCACCTTGATCCACCAGAAAGTGCCGACCCGGTCATAGATTTTTCTGCGCACCACGCCATCGTCTATGCGCGACAGATTCAGGCGCAACAGGAATAGCTCGCGTTCGACAGGGCTCAGCCGGTCGCTGACCTGACTGACGATGGCGTCCACCAGGCCGGCCCAGACTTGCTCGGAACTTTCGTATTTCCAGGCATTGAACCAGACGGTCCAGCGCTTGCTTTCGTCGACGAATACTTGCTTGTCGGGCCCGGATTTCCGGTCGAGAAAGCGCAGCACATCGCGCGTCTTGAACGTGCCGCTTTCTGGCTCGGCGGGCCTCGGAGGATCGAGCTGATGCTGGATCTGGCGCATCAGCGAAGATTTGCCGGCGCCCCATGGCGCCTGGATGCTGATACTGATGGAGCCGCGGGTTTGGTCGCTGGTGAGGAAAGCCACGATCGCGATCGCGTATTGCGCAAATTCCATGTAGTCCAGCAATGAAGGGTGGTCATGCGCCAGAATGTCGAGTACGTTTTCGGCTGATTGCTGGGCCACCTTCGCCAGCGGGTGCCGTTCGTAGGCGGCTTGCAGCTGTGCCATGTCGATGCCCATCTGGTGCAGCAAGGACATGAATTTGCCTTCCCTTAAGGACCATAGCGCGCTGATCAAGTCGCCCACCGTGACGCTGTCGCGACCGGCCTGGCGTGCCGCGACAGCCGCATTGCTCAGCCATTTTTCGGCATTCAGCGAATAGGTAAGCTCGTCCGTACTGGTCTCGCTGGCCAAGGGGGCGCTGATACTGCTGTATTGGAACGAAAAATATCCGGACCATGTCGCCTGCAAGCTCTCACCGGCCAGTTCCTTGAGTGCGCGGCTAAAAAAGAGCGCGTCGGGCGGCGCCTGTATTGATGGCTGTACAAGGTCATCGGCCCTGGCCAGGGTGAACAGCATCAGGCTGGTGGTGATCGAACGTGACGGCGGATCTTTCATTGTGGCCAGCGCGTGGGCCTGGCGCAGCAATGCCAATAGCTCGCTGCCCGGGACAGGCATCGCTGGCTGTTCTTCCACCAGCGCCGACCTGGACTCGGTGTTGCCGTCTGACTGTTCTCTCATGATGGCCGCTCCTCGATTGGCCGGCCGGGTATCCGGGACACTCAGGCTGCCATGCTTGATTTTTCGCCTATTTGACGTGCGCCATCTGCGCCAGATCAATCGTCTGGCTGTCTGTGCCAACCTGCTTTCAGGCATGGATTTGGACATGCCGGGGGCGAATCAGGCATGATTGCGATTCCAATCACGTTTTACCGGACCCCGCATGGAACACCACAGCTTTCTCATCAACATACTGTTTTACCTGGTCGCCGCCATCATCATGGTGCCGCTGGCCAAGCGTCTGGGCATGGGCGCCGTGCTGGGCTACCTGGTGGCCGGCGTCGTCATCGGACCGTGGGGCCTGGGCCTGATCAAGAATGTCGAGGTGATCCTCAGCTTTTCCGAATTCGGCGTGGTGCTGCTGTTGTTCCTGATCGGGCTGGAACTCGAACCGAAACGCTTGTGGCTGCTGCGCCGGCCGATTTTCGGCTGGGGCGGGGCGCAGGTGGGCGTCGTCAGCGCGGGCTTGTGCGCCGTGGCCATGGCCTTTGGCGTAGACTGGCGCACGGCGCTGGTCGGGGCGCTGGGGCTGTCGCTGTCGTCGACGGCCATCGTGCTGGCCACCCTGGGCGAACGCAAGCTGATGACTACGCCGGCCGGTTCCGCCGGCTTTTCCATTTTGCTGTTCCAGGATATCGCCGCCATTCCCATGATCGCGCTGGTGCCGCTCTTGGGCGGCCTCGTCACGCACAGCGGCGAACCGGGCTGGCTGCGCGTGGCCAAGCTGGCCGCCGTGCTGGCGGCGCTGGTGATCGGCGGGCGCTTCCTCGTGAACCCCATCCTGCGCTTCATCGCCAGGACGGATTTGCGCGAAATCTTCACGGCCTTCGCCCTGCTGCTGGTGATCGCCATCTGCGTGCTGATGGAGTCGGTGGGCCTGTCGATGGCGCTGGGTACCTTCATGGCGGGTGTGCTGCTGGCCGATTCCGAATACCGCCATGAGCTCATTTCCGACCTGGAGCCGTTCAAGGGCCTGTTATTGGGCCTGTTCTTCATCGCCGTCGGCATGTCCGTCGATTTCGGCGTGCTGCGCGCCCAGCCGCTGCTGATCCTGGCACTGGTGGCGGGGCTCCTGGCGGTGAAAATCGCCTTGCTGTACGTGCTGTCGAAGTTTGTCGACATTCCCCGCGGCCAGCAGCTGTTCTTTGCGCTGCTGCTGTCGCAGGGCGGCGAATTCGCCTTCGTCGTGTTTGCCGCCGCCGAGGCCGCGCACGTGTTTGCGCCGGAGACTGCCGCGCTGCTGGTCGTGGTGGTGACCCTGTCGATGGTGGCCACGCCCTTGCTGCTGCTGGCGCACGACAAATTCGTCGCGCCGCGCCTGCAGAGCGACAAGAAGCGCCGCCCCGACGACCATATCGAGGCGCAGGACAACCCCATCGTCATCGCCGGCTTCGGCCGTTTCGGCCAGATCATCGGCCGCCTGCTGGCGGCCAACAAGATCGGCGTGACGGTGCTCGATCACGACCCGGACCAGATCGACCTGCTGCGCAAGTTCGGCTTTAAAGTGTTTTATGGCGACGCCACGCGCGTGGACTTGCTGGTGGCGGCCGGCATCGAAAAGGCCAGGGCGCTGGTGATCGCCATCGACAACGTGGAAGACAGCCTGGCCCTGGTCGACGCGGTGCGCCTGCGCCTGCCCGAATTGACGATACTGGCGCGCGCGCGCAACGTCACGCATTACTATGAATTGATGAAGCGCGGTGTGACCCTGATCGAGCGCGAGACGTTCGCGGCCGCCCTGCTGCTGGGCGAGCAGACCTTGCAGCAGGTGGGCTTCAGCGCGGAGCGGGCGCAGCGCGCGGCCGGCATCTTTGGCCGGCATAACCTGAAAACCCTGCTGGAAGTGGCGCCGCACTTCCAGGACCAGCAAAAAGTCATGTCCCTCACGCGCCAGGCGCGCGAGGAGCTGGAAGACATGTTCGAGAGCGATGCGGCGGCGTTTGCGGCAGCGGAAACGGAGAACGGTAGGTCGGATTAGCGGGAACCGCGTAATCCGACACCTTGTTGGCGTTGCGGGTGCTGTCGGCTTACGCGCTTTGCGCTAAGCCGACCTACGCCTTTTGCGTCTCGTTCCAGCCTTATTTCCCCCGCTTCGCTTCAATCGCCTCGATCTGGTCCATGATCCCATTCATGCGCGCCGCCAGTGCCTGGTATGGTTTCGGCGAGGCCAGGTCGACGCCGGCTGCCTTCACCAGCTCATACGGATACGCGGAACCGCCGGAGCTGAGCATCTTCAGGTAGGCGGCCAGCGCGCCTGGTTCCTTGTCGAGGATGCGCTGCGCGAAATCCTGCGCTGCCGCGATCGAGGTGGCGTACTGGAACACATAGAAGCCGTGATAAAAATGCGGCACGTAGGCCCATTCCAGCGCGTAGGCGGGATCGATGGTCATGACACCTTGCGCTTCGCCATGGTAGCGCTTGAGGATGCCGGCATAGATGGCCGTGATCTCTTCGCCTGTCAGCGATTCTCCCTTATCCACCTTGCCGTGGATGGCCGCTTCGAATTCGGCGAACATGGCTTGGCGGAAGTAGGTGCCGCGCAGGTTTTCCAGCGCCGCGCCCAGGTACAGCAGGCGCTCGTCGTCATCCTTGGCCTGCTTCAGTCGCGCGTTGAGCAGCAGCGCCTCGTTCGTCGTCGAGGCGATTTCCGCGACAAAGATGCTGTACGGCGCATAGATCGACGGCTGCGCCTTGTTGGCCAGCACCGAGTGCATGGCGTGGCCCCATTCGTGGGTCAGGGTGCTGACGGCTTCGTAATTGTCCGTGTAGTTGAGCAGCACGAACGGGTGCACGTCGTACGCGTCGCCATTCATGTAGGCGCCCGCCACCTTGCGCGGGCGCGGGTACACATCCATCCAGCGCGCGTCCACGGCGGCACTCAGTGCCTTGACGTAGTCAGGGCCCAGCGGCGCGACCGAGGCCAGCATCATCTGCTTGCCTTCGGCCAGCGGGAAGGTGCGGTCGCTTTTCAGCAGCGGCGCATAGATGTCGTAATACGCGAGGTCCTTGACGCCCAGCATGCGCGCGCGCAGCTTGAAGTAGCGGTGCAGGGTGGGCAGGTTGGCGTTGGTTTGCGCGATCAGGGTCTGGTAGACGGCCGGCGGCAAGTTGTCGGCGTCGAGCGCCGCGCTTTGCGAGTCGGGATAGCGGCGCACTTTCGCGTAGGCGGCGTCCGTCTTCAACTGGCCGTACAGGGTTTCGCCGAACGTGCGTTCATACTCTTTCCACTTGCCGAAGAAGGCGTCGAACACCAGCTTGCGGTCGGCGCGCCGGTCGTCGCCCCGGTATTTGGTATAGGCCGCCTGGTCGAGGCGCACTTGCGTGCCGTCCGACAGTTTCACGGTCGGCCACGCGATTTCCGCATTGGCCAGCGTGCGGTAGACGCTGGCGGCCGAGCCAGTCGCCAGGCCGAACTGGGCCACCAGCTGTTCGCCTGCCGCGTCCAGCGTATGCGGCGCGCTGCGCAGCATGTTATTCAATTGAAAGCGGTACAGCTGCAAGCCCTTGTCTTGCGCCAGCATGGCGTCGATGCGCTTGGCGCCCAGGGCGAGGATTTCCGGCTGCAGAAAGGTCGTCGCCTGGCTGAAGTCGTTGCCCAGCAGGGCGGCGCGCTGGTTCAGCTGGTTACCCTTGCTGTCGCCCGTATCCTGGTCGTAGTACTGCGCCGCATAGGTGGTGAGCGTGTTGACGCGCTTGCGCGCATCGGCGACCAGGTCCAGGCAGCTTTTCAGGCGGGTGCTCAATTGCCCCTTGCAGGCGCCCAGTTGCTGCAGCTGGGCCGACAGCTTTTTCGCGTCGGCGTCGAAGGCGGCGTCGCTGGCGTACAGCGCCGTCAGATCCCAGCGGTCGGCCTGGCGGTCGGTGAGAGCGGGAGCGGCAGAGGCGGTGGCGAGGCCGAGGGCCAGCAGGGAGAACAGCAAGGGGCGCTTGAGCGCGGATGGCGTCATGGTTCATTCCAGTGAGGTTGTCGGAAGAATGCGTGCTGACCGCCGGGCAGGAATGCGCGCGTGACACATCGCGTACCGGCAGAGCTGACTACGGTACATCAAATGGAGGCAGGGGGAAAGAGGAGGGATGCCGCCACCTGGGCGGTGGCGGCGAAACAACACGGGCTTAGAACAGCGGCTTACAGCGTTTGCAGCGGAATCGTGCCAAACGTCGTCGGCGTCGAGCATGGCTCTTCGTCAAACGCGATGTCGCCCATGGGGCTGGCCACGCCGTCCGCTTTCAAATCCTTGAAACCGAACAGTTTCGGGTCCATCAAATGCGATGGCGCCACGTTCGACAGGGCCGAGAAGATGCTTTCCACGCGGCCGGGGAATTTCTTGTCCCATTCGCGCATCAAGCCCTTGATCTGCTTGCGCTGCAGGTTTTCCTGCGAACCGCACAGGTCGCATGGAATGATGGGGAAGCCCTTGACTTCCGCATAGCGCTGCGTGTCTTCTTCCTTCACGTAGGCCATCGGGCGGATGACGATGTGCTTGCCGTCGTCCGATTGCAGCTTGGCCGGCATGCCTTTCAGTTTTCCGCCGAAGAACATGTTCAGGAAGAACGTTTCCAGGATGTCATCGCGGTGGTGGCCCAGGGCGATCTTGTTGGCGCCCAGCTCGTCGGCCACGCGGTACAGGATGCCGCGGCGCAGGCGCGAGCACAGCGAGCAGGTCGTCTTGCCTTCCGGGATCAGACGCTTGACGATGCTGTAGGTATCCTGGTTTTCGATGTGGAAGGCCACGCCCAGTTCCGTCAGGTAGGCGGGCAGGATTTCCGGCGGGAAGTTCGGCTGCTTCTGGTCCAGGTTGACGGCGACGATATCGAAGTGAATCGGCGCGCGTTCGCGCAAGGTCATCAAAATGTCCAGCAGCGCGTAGCTATCCTTGCCGCCGGACAGGCACACCATCACCTTGTCGCCGTCTTCGATCATGTTGAAATCGCCGATGGCTTGCCCCACCAGGCGGCACAAGCGCTTGTGCAGCTTGTTGTTTTCCAGGGCGATCTTTTCCGCCTTCTTGCGCGCCAGTTTCTGCGCTTCCACGTTGGCCGGGAATTCCACGGCCGTGGTCGTCGTTTCCATGACTGCGGTGTCGTTCATATTGCTCATGCTTCATCCTTGATCTTGAATACTTCCACGCCCACGCCTTCGCAGTCGGGATACACGTCCGGTTTCATCGACGACACGCGCGCGGCGCGCACGCGCGGGTGCGCCAGCATGGCGGCGAGCACGTCGTCGACCAGGCTTTCCTGCAGCTGCACGTGGCCTTGCGCCATGCGCCTGGCGATGGTTTCGCGCATGAAGTCGTAGTCGACCACTTCTTCCAGCTGGTCATCCTTCGGCGTCGACAGGGCCAGGGGAATGTACAGGTCGACGTTGATGAGGACGCGCTGCTCGCCCTTTTTCTCGAAGTCGTAGACGCCGATGTTGATGAGGACTTCGTAATTGCGCAGGAACAGGCGGCGGCAATCGGCCAGGCGAGGGTGGAACAGGGCGGACGACATAGGTTTTACCTTTTAGGGAATGCTGGAATGCTGGTTGTTTGCTAGGGCTGCTGATTATTTGGTCAAAAACATGACGTCGCGTGGCAAGCCGATCAAATGCTGGCCGCCATCGACCAGCAGGGTCGTACCCGTCAGCGCGCGCGCGCCGGCCACGTAACAGACGCTGTCGGCCACATCTTCTGGCGTGCTGGAGCGTCCCAGCGGCGTGTTTTCATGCGCCTTGGCAAAGTTCGCTTGCGTCTGCTCGCCGGAAACCATGGTGATGCCGGGGGCGATGCCCACCACGCGCACTTTCGGCGCCAGCGCCTGGGCCAGCATGGTGGTCGCCGACAACAGCGCCGCCTTGGACAGGGTGTACGACAAAAAATCAGGATTGAGATTGTACAGTTTTTGATCCAGCAAGTTGATGACCACGGCTTGCCCGCCTGCCGGGGTGGCCTGGTACAGCGCTTGCGCCAGCAGGATGGGGGCGGCCAGGTTGGCGTGCATGTGGGCGTCGAGCGCGGTGAAGGAAAAATCGCCGGCATTGTCGTATGCAAACAACGATGCGTTGTTGACCACACAAGTAACGGGCCCCAGCGCCGCCTGCGCCTGCGGCAGCAGCTGGCGCACGGCGTCTTCCTGCGCCAGGTCGCAGGGGAACGCTTGCGCGCGGCGGCCCAGCGCGGCGATTTCCGCCACCAGACTCTGCGCTTCCTCGCGCGAGTCGCGGTAATGCACGGCGATATCCCAGCCGTCGCGCGCCAGGCCCAGGGCGATGGCGCGGCCGAGCCGGCGCGCGGCGCCCGTGACGAGGGCGACGCGGGGAGTGCTGTCGAATGGCGTTGTCGTTGCTTCTGTCATGTCTTTGCTATGGTTGAGATATTCGGTGGACGCCACACTGGCGGCATGCGCCGCCGATTCGCTACAATGCGGGAATGTCTCTTCCCGCACCCGATAGCGACGCGCTGGCCGCGTCCCATGCCTTGCAGCACCAGATTGCCGCCGAAATCGCGCGCAATGACGGCGCCATTCCCTTTGTCCGCTTCATGGAGCTGGCGCTGTACGCGCCTGACCTCGGCTATTACAGCGGCGGCGCCGCCAAGCTGGGCAAAGATGGCGATTTTACAACCGCGCCGGAGATTTCGCCCCTGTTCGGCGCCACCCTGGCCCATGTGGCAGCCGCTATTATGGCGCAAACGGCCCCCCGCATCCTCGAATTCGGCGCCGGCACGGGCAAGCTGGCCTTGGATATCCTGACGGAAGCGGCGCAGGCCGGCATCGCCATTGAACAGTATGCGATCGTCGAATTGTCCGGCGAATTGCGCGCGCGCCAGGAGCTGGCGCTGGCGGCCTTCCCGCAAGTGGTGTGGCTCGACGGTTTTCCCGACAGTTTCGAAGGCGCCGTGTTCGGCAATGAAGTGCTCGACGCCATGCCCGTCAACCTGATCAGCAAGACGCCTGCCGGCTGGTGCGAACTCGACGTCAGCATTGCCGACGGCCAGTTCGTGTTTGTCGAACGGCTTGCCGGCGATGACGTGGCCGCGCAGATCGCCGCCCAGGTGCCGGACGCCGATGCCTTGCCGGTGGGCTATGTCAGCGAGATACATGGCGTGGCCTGCGGCTTCATGCGCTCTCTGGCGCGCATGCTGACCAATGGCAAGGGCGGCGCGGCCGTGCTGTTCGATTACGGTTTTCCTGCGCACGAGTATTACCTGGACTTGCGCGCCACGGGCACCTTGATGTGCCATTACCGCCATCATGCCCACGCGGAACCGTTTTATCTGCCCGGTTTGCAGGACATCACGGCCCATGTCGACTTTACGGCCATGGCGGTGGCGGCGCAGGATGCGGGCCTTGACGTGCTCGCCTACATGAACCAGGCCTCCTTCCTGCTGGGCGCGGGCCTCGGCGACTTGCTGCTGCGCACCGATCCGCAGCAGGTCAAAACGTACTTGCCGCAAGCCAGCGCCGTGCAAAAGCTGGTGTCGCCGGCCGAGATGGGGGAATTGTTCAAGGTGCTGGTGGTGGGGCACCAGGTGGACTTGCCGGAAGCGCTGTTGTCCAGCGACCGCAGCCACCGCCTGTAAGCGCCCGCAATATCAAGGCAGGGCAGTGCCGCCCTGCAATTTCCTGTCCGCCAGTGGTTATTATCTTGTCATATCGTATATGATGACCGACACAGCACGGTTCCATCCTGCAAGAACCCGTCGCCGCGCACCGATTTCAAGATAGAACGATGGGAAAGATACACACACACTATGACAACCTGAAGGTGGCGCGCCTGGCGCCGCAGGAAGTCATACGTGCCGCGTACAAAGCCCTCAGCCAGAAATACCACCCGGACAAGAATCCCGGCGACGAAAAGGCCGCCCGCATCATGGCGATCCTCAACAGCGCCTATGGCACCTTGTCCGATCCCCAGCGCCGCAAGGAACACGACGAGTGGATCGCCGCCGAGGAGTGGGAAATCGAATGGCTGGAAAGCACCCACCAGGAAGAAGGCAAGAGCCGCGATGGCCGCGCGAAAGGCCATGCCCAGCAGCATGAACACACGTGGGCGCAGGATGTGCCGCCGCCGAAGGGCAAGGCGCGGCGCGGCTTGCAACCCGTCTGGCGCAACTGGCGCTGGTGGCTGAGTTTGCTAGTCTGCCTGCTGCTGGGCTGGCTGGGCGCCTTGCTGATGCTCGATACGTCGCAACCCGTGCCTGCCGCGCTGGCGTCGGCCTGGAGCGGCCTGGCCCGCGATGGCGCCCAGCCCCATGCGGAAACAGCCACGTCTGCGGCCAGTGCGGCGTCGTCGTCATCGAAAGGCGAGGCCGTGGCCGTCGATAGCTGGGCCGTGGGCAAGCCGTATGCGCCCGAACCCCCGCAAGCGAAGACGCCCGAGATCCGCGTGCTGGCCGTGTCCCAGCTGAGCCTGAAAGGCGTCCCGCCCGCCTGTGATGGGGCCGGCAAAGCCGAGTCCCCATCGCTGGTGGCGCCGAATGGCGAACCCTGGCCGGCCCATTCCGGCTATGTCGATGGATTCCCGATTGGTAACAAGGGTGATGAACTGGCCGTGAGCATCGACAACAGCGGCAATGCCGCGCCCGTGTTCGTCAAGCTGTATGACACGGAGCGGCGCTCGAATGTGCGCTATCTGTACATCCTCGCGTACGACAAGCTGCTGGTGGAGCAGCTCAGCGCGGGCAAGTATGAAGTGCGCTACCAGGCCGTCGGGCCAGGCCAGGACAATTGCGGCGGCGCCACGCGCAGCGGCGCCTCGGCCTCGTCGCCGCCCGCCAGCGAAGGCGGTACGCAGAATCCTGTTGTAAGCAGCATCTAATCTGATTATGCTTGATAGGCGTCAACGCAGCGTCCACATCGAACTTATCCATTAGGAGTATTCATGACCGACCTCAAAGCCGATGCAGATGATAACTGGCTGCTCGACGAAGATGAGCCGGTGGCCAGTCCTGCCGGGCTGGCCGCGCCCGACCAGCGCCTGTGGCGTGTCCTGATCGTCGATGACGACGTCGATGTGCATGCGGTCACGCGGCTGGCGCTGCGCAATGTCAGTTTCAAGGGGCGTGAACTGGAACTGTTTTCCGCCTACAGCGGCCGTGAAGGATACGAGATCCTGCGCGACACGCCCGATATCGCGCTGGTGCTGCTCGACGTGGTGATGGAAACGGATGATGCGGGCCTGATCCTCGCCAAGCGCATCCGCGCCGACCTGAACAACTCCATCGTGCGCGTCGTGCTGCGCACGGGCCAGCCGGGCCAGGCGCCCGAGCAGCGCGTCATCATCGAATACGACATCAACGATTACAAGGCCAAGACGGAACTGACGACGCAAAAGCTGTTTACCACCGTCATTTCGGCCCTGCGCGCCTACGAGAGCCTGATGATGCTCGAACGCAGCCGCATCGGCCTGGGCAAGATCCTCGCCGGCGCCACCAATCTGTACCAGATCCATTCCCTGCGCGAATTCGCTTCCGGCGTGCTGAACCAGGTCAGCGCCATCCTCGACGTAGGCGCCGACGGCGTGCTGTGCCTGATGCAGGGCGGCGCCGGGCGGCCCGAGGTGGTCGCCGCCACGGGCACGTATGCCGTGCTGGCCGAAGCGGAAGCCTTGCCGGCCGACCATGCCCTCACGCCCACCATCGCCAAGGCGTTCGCGGAAAAGCGCAGCCAGTTCGAGCATCCGGCCAATGTGCTGTTCATTCATACGGAAGGCAACCGCGAGCTGGCCATTTCCGTTACGCCGCCGTGGCCGCTGGCGCAGATCCAGCGCGATCTGCTGGAAGTGTTTTGCCAGCGCATCGCCGCCGCCTTCGACAACCTGTACATGTTCGGCCAGCTGCGCAAGGCGCAGGAAGCGACCGTGGTGGCGCTGGCCGACCTGGCCGAGTTCCGCGACAGCGACACGGGCGGCCACGTGCGGCGCGTGCAGCTGTTGTCCGACGCCATCGCCCGGCGCATGCAGCAGCGCGGCGTGTACGCCGACGAGCTCAGCCCGCAGCTGCTCGACATGATCGGCCTGGCCAGCATTCTGCACGACGTGGGCAAGGTGGCCACGCCGGATGCCGTGCTGCTCAAGCCGGGCAAGCATACGGATGAGGAACGGGCGCAGATGCAGCTGCACGCCGGCGTCGGTCGCAGCATATTGGAACGGGCCGCCAACATGGTCGACGGCGTCAGCTACCTGACGTATGGCGCGCAGATCGCCGGCGGCCACCACGAACACTTCGATGGCGCCGGTTATCCGAACGGCCTGAAAGGGCGCGACATTCCCGTGGCCGCGCGCATCGTTGCCGTGGTCGATGTTTTTGACGCCTTGCTGCACGAGCGGCCGTACAAGGAGCCGTGGCCGTATCCGCAGGTGCGCGAATACATCGAGCAGCGCAGCGGCAGCCAGTTCGATCCGGAGGTGGTGACGGCGCTGCTGGAGCTGATCGACCACGAGCCGCAACTGTGGCATCCGGAGCACGCCACCGCTTGAGCCGCCACTTCGTTGGCATTTTTCGGCACGCCGCCATTCCCTTGTGCGCGGCGCCGTCATATACTCGGCAGCCTCATGCTGGCTGGCGCCACGCACCAGTGTGGCGCGCCACGGAGTTTTCGGACATCACGACATGAAAGAACTCAAGGGCCTCAGCGCGCTGATCATCGAGCCGCATCCGGGCATGCGCGCCAGCCTGCACAATATGCTCAACCTGTGCGGCCTGGCGAAGATCGATGACGCGGCCAGTTCCGGCCAGGCGATCCGCATGCTGGGCAGCAAATCGTATGATCTGATCCTGTGCGAATACGATCTCGACGGCGGGCAGGATGGCCAGCAGATGCTGGAAGACTTGCGCCACCACAAATTGATGCATGCCTCGACCATGTTCTTCATGGTCACGGGCGAAGGCAGCTTCGCCAAGGTGGTCAGCGCCGTCGAACTGCTGCCCACCGATTACATCCTCAAACCTTTTACCGCTGACAACATGCTCGAGCGCATCGGCCGCGCGCTGGACAAGCGCAATGCCTTCGTGCCCGTGTATGAACTGATCGACGTGGGCAATGAGCGCGCGGCGATTGCCGCCTGCGCCGAGGGCGCCAGCCTGTATCCCCGTTATGCCACCGATTTCCTGCGCCTGCGCGCGGAACTGCATTTGCTGCTGGGCGAGGCGGCCGACGCCGAACCGATCTACGCGGGCCTGTACCAGGCCAAGTCCATCGGCTGGGCGCGTCTGGGGCAGGCCAAGACGCAGTTCCTGCTGGGGGAATACGAAGCGGCGCAGGGCACGCTGGAAGGGCTGCTGGAAAACAACAAGCGTTTTCTCGACGCGTATGACTGGCTGGCGCGCACGCATCTGGCGCAAGGCAAGCCGGACCTGGCGCAGGAGGCCCTGAGTGTAGCGGTGGCCCTGTCGCCGCATGCCGTGCGCCGCTTGCGCCGTCTGGGTGAGGCGGCCCTGGCGGCCGACAATATCGAGATGGCGGAAAAATCCCTCAAACTGGTGGTCAGCAAGGCCAAGTATTCGGAATTCCGCGATCCGGAAGACCATGTGCGCCTGGTGCAGACCCTGGTGCGCAAGGGCGACCCGCTGCAGGCGGGCGCCGTGATCCGCGACCTCGACAAGTCGATGGGCGGGCAAAAGAATGCGGAACTGTGCAGCGCCCTGTGCAGCGCCATGCTGCATGCGCATACGGGCAACGAGGAACGCCTGCAGCAATCGCTGGACGCGGCGCTGGCCGCCAACCGCCACAGCGTGGGCGGCTCGACCATGCTGAAAACGGAACTGGCGCGCCACTGCCTGGCGCATGGTCGCGAGGATGGGGCGGCCGAGGTGATGCGCGAAGTCATGCGCAACGCGCCCGACAGCGCCGCCATGACGCGCGCCATGGCCGTGTTTGAACAGGCGGGACGCGAAGAGCTGGCCAAGGCGCTGGCGCGGCAAAGCCGCCAGGAAGTGGCCGATATGGTGGCGGCAGGCGCAGCCAGGGCGGGAGAGGGCGATTTCCGCGGCGCCGTCGACCTGATGGGCGAAGCCGTCACGCGCTTGCCCGACAATCCGCAAGTGGTCTTCAATGCGGCCGTGGCCGTCCTGAAATGCCTGGAGCACGAGGGATGGGATGAACGCATGGGACAGCAGGCGCTGACGTTTATCGCCGGCGTGCGCCGGCTGGACCCGCGCAATCCCAAATTGCCCGTACTGTCGGGCTTGCATCAGCAGTTGTTGCGCAAATATAAGCCTTTGGGCAACTCCTGGATGCATCCGCCTGATGCCCGGTAAAGGGGGAAATGCGGGGCGAATGACGGAAAAATGCGGCTTCCCGGCAGGGGCGATAAAAAAAATCCAAAAAAAGAAGACTTTTTCGCGCCAACCCTTGCACATTCTCAAATCGGGAGCTTATAATCACGCCCCGAAGCAGCCAACTTCTTCTTTATACGCAAATGCAGCAGTCAGGCATCAGTAAATAAGGTTGACAGTTGTGAGTAGATGCTTCATACTCTGCGGTTCCCGCGGAGGGGTGGCCGAGTGGTTAAAGGCGACAGACTGTAAATCTGTTCTCTATGAGTACGCTGGTTCGAATCCAGCCCCCTCCACCAAGTTTTTGCAAGGAAAACTGGGTAGTAGCAAAAAGCAAGTGAAGATAAAGTGAACGATACCTCGCGGGTGTAGCTCAATGGTAGAGCAGAAGCCTTCCAAGCTTACGACGAGGGTTCGATTCCCTTCACCCGCTCCAGTTTCCGTTCAGATGCTTGATGCATCGCATGCAACAAATTACAGCCCTTGTAGCTCAGTGGTAGAGCACTCCCTTGGTAAGGGAGAGGCCACGTGTTCGATCCACGTCAAGGGCACCAGAATTCGCAGCAGGCAGCACAGAAGCAATTCAAACCAGACCGTCGGGCGTGTGCCTGAGCAATCTAATCAAATCATTAGGAGTTCAAAATGGCAAAAGGTAAATTCGAACGGACCAAGCCGCACGTCAACGTCGGCACCATCGGCCACGTCGACCACGGTAAAACCACGCTGACCGCTGCAATCGCAACGGTTCTGTCGAAGAAATTCGGCGGCGAAGCTAAAGCATACGACCAGATCGATGCAGCACCAGAAGAAAAAGCGCGCGGTATCACGATCAACACCGCCCACGTCGAGTACGAAACGGAAACGCGTCACTACGCGCACGTTGACTGCCCAGGCCACGCCGATTACATCAAAAACATGATTACCGGTGCTGCCCAGATGGACGGCGCGATCCTGGTGTGCTCCGCAGCTGACGGCCCAATGCCACAGACCCGCGAACACATCCTGCTGGCCCGCCAAGTTGGCGTTCCATACATCATCGTGTTCCTGAACAAGTGCGACCTGGTCGACGACGCAGAGCTGTTGGAACTGGTTGAAATGGAAGTGCGCGAGCTGTTGTCGAAGTACGAATTCCCAGGCGACGACCTGCCTATCATCAAAGGTTCGGCACGTATGGCGCTGGAAGGCAAAGAAGGCGAAATGGGCGTTGACGCGGTTCTGCGTCTGGCCGATGCGCTGGATGCTTACATCCCAACGCCAGAGCGCGCTGTTGACGGTGCTTTCCTGATGCCAGTGGAAGACGTGTTCTCGATCTCGGGTCGCGGTACCGTTGTGACCGGTCGTATCGAGCGCGGCATTGTTAAAGTCGGCGAAGAGATCGAAATCGTTGGTATCACCGATACCGTCAAAACGACTTGCACCGGCGTGGAAATGTTCCGCAAACTGCTGGACCAAGGTCAAGCTGGCGACAACGTTGGTCTGCTGCTGCGCGGCACCAAGCGTGAAGACGTGCAACGTGGTCAAGTTCTGGCCAAGCCAGGCTCGATCAAGCCGCATGCACACTTCACCGGCGAGATCTATGTTCTGTCGAAAGACGAAGGCGGCCGTCATACGCCATTCTTCAACAACTATCGTCCACAGTTCTACTTCCGCACGACGGACGTCACCGGTTCGATCGAGTTGCCAGCAGACAAAGAAATGGTCATGCCAGGCGATAACGTGTCGATCACCGTCAAGCTGATCAACCCGATCGCGATGGAAGAAGGTCTGCGCTTCGCTATCCGCGAAGGCGGTCGTACCGTCGGCGCGGGCGTGGTTGCAAAAATCCTCGCATAAGGAAATGTTATGCTTCCACCCGGGGCGTCCTGGGTGGTAGAATAGCACTCCTCGAAAGTTTTACGTAGGGACGTAGCTCAATTGGCAGAGCGTCGGTCTCCAAAACCGAAGGTTGGGGGTTCGATGCCCTCCGTCCCTGCCACCGTCAAGGTGCAGGGCACCGAAAGTAGAAAAATGTCAAATCAATCCGTGCAAACCGTTAGCACGTCGAGTGACAAGATAAAAGTCGCGCTGGCAATAGTGGCTGCGATTGCAGGAGTAGTCGGGTTTTATTACCTGGCAGGCCAACCAGCTCTGGTGCGTGCAAGCGCGCTTGTGGCTGGTTTGGTTATTGCTGTTGCGCTCTTGTATATCTCGACGACCGGCCGTGAATTTCTCAATTTCGCCAAAGAAGCTGTGCGCGAAACCAAGAAAGTCGTTTGGCCTACCCGCAAAGAAGCCACGCAGATTACTGCGATCGTGTTTGCCTTTGTGCTGGTCATGGCGATTTTCCTGTGGGGCACGGATAAATTGCTCGAGTTTTTGTTGTATGACGTAATTCTGGGTTGGAAAAAATAATGAGCGAAAATGTGCATGATGAAGCGGCGGACGAGTCCGTTCCGGGCGACGCTCCGGTAGCGGACACTGGTGCAGCGCTGAGCGTGCCAGTCAGCAGCAAGCGCTGGTATGTCGTGCATGCTTATTCCGGCATGGAAAAAAGCGTCATGCGCGCACTGACCGAGCGTATCGAGCGCGCGGGCATGCAAGACCAGTTCGGCCAGATCCTGGTGCCGATTGAAGAAGTTGTCGAAGTCAAGAATGGTGTGAAGTCCGTCACCGAACGTCGTTTCTATCCTGGCTATGTGCTGGTTGAAATGGAAATGACGGACGAGAGCTGGCACTTGGTCAAGAACACCAGCAAGGTTACCGGTTTCATTGGTGGCAAGTCGAACAAGCCGACGCCGATCTCCGCGCGCGAAATCGACGGCATCATGAAGCAGATGCAGGAAGGTGTTGAAAAGCCCCGTCCAAAAACCTTGTACGAAGTGGGCGAGCAAGTCCGCATCAAGGATGGTCCGTTCACCGATTTCAACGGCAATGTCGAAGAAGTCAACTACGAGAAATCCAAAGTACGCGTCTCGGTCACCATTTTCGGCCGCGCTACTCCGGTAGAGCTCGAATTCGGCCAGGTCGAAAAAGTTTAAGTTGTATCAGCGCCACCAGGAGCGTCGCGGCAGTCTCAGCGAAATCCGGTCAGAGGAGCCCCGCCAGGGTAGGATCGGCGGGGCGCTACTACTCAATCCAAGATAGGAGCCATCATGGCAAAGAAAATCATTGGTTTTATCAAGCTGCAAGTGCCAGCTGGTAAAGCAAACCCATCCCCACCAATCGGTCCAGCTCTGGGTCAACGTGGTCTGAACATCATGGAATTCTGCAAGGCCTTCAATGCACAGACCCAAGGTCTGGAGCCAGGCATGCCGATTCCAGTCGTGATCACCGCGTTCGCTGACAAGTCCTTCACCTTCGTGATGAAGACGCCTCCAGCAACCTACCTGATCAAAAAAGCTGCTGCGATCACCAAAGGTTCGCCGAAGCCACATACCGACAAAGTCGGTACGCTGACCCGCGCACAAGCTGAAGAAATCGCTAAATTGAAAACCCCTGATCTGACCGCTGCCGACATGGATGCTGCTGTACGCACCATCGCTGGTTCCGCTCGTTCGATTGGTATCACGGTGGAAGGTGTTGTATAATGGCTAAGTTATCCAAACGTATCAAGGCTTTGAAAGCCAAAGTCGACCGTACCAAAGTGTACGCTTTCGACAACGCTGTCGCTCTGATCAAAGAGTGCGCAACGGCCAAGTTCAATGAATCGATCGACGTATCGGTACAACTGGGTGTTGATCCTAAGAAATCCGACCAAGTGGTGCGCGGCTCCGTCGTGCTGCCAGCTGGTACCGGCAAAACCGTACGCGTAGCTGTATTCGCGTCGGGCGAAAAAGCGGAAGCGGCTAAAGCTGCTGGCGCCGACATCGTTGGTATGGAAGACCTGGCTGAGCAGATCAAAGCCGGCGACATGCCTTTCGACATCGTTATCGCTTCGCCAGATACCATGCGTATCGTTGGTACCCTGGGTCAGATCCTGGGCCCACGCGGCATGATGCCTAACCCGAAAGTTGGCACTGTTACTCCTGACGTCGCTACCGCCGTGAAAAACGCGAAAGCCGGTCAAGTTCAGTACCGTACCGACAAATCCGGTATCATCCACGCTACCATCGGCCGTAAATCGTTCGCTGACGCAGATCTGAAGTCGAATCTGGTCGCACTGATCGACGCACTGAACAAAGCCAAGCCAGCATCGAGCAAAGGCGTGTACCTGCGCAAAGTTTCGCTGTCGTCGACCATGGGCGCTGGCGTCCGTGTTGACCAGGCTAGCCTGGCAGCTTAAGTAACAGAATCAAGTCCTGTAGCGCCTTCGGGCGCTGCGGGCGCATCTTTGGGCTGTCTGCCCGGTGTTCGCACCAGGCAGGCAGACAATCAAAGACCGTTGGGCCGACTGTGATCGCACATGCAGAAGGTTAATAGGCTTGCCGGCAACGGCAAGTGCCCAACGCAGATGGTGTACCCGAACAAGTTTTGTAGTCCTCATGCTGCGTGAATCCATCCGCTCAGTTTAGTACTTCTTGACTTCGGACGCCGTGTTCGAACCGATGCAAGGCGCTCAACCACTCGGTTGTGATTGCCGAACATCATTTAAGGAGGTTGACCGTGAGTCTCAATCTGAATGACAAAAAGGCCGTCGTCGCCGAAGTTTCCGCACAAGTAGCAAATGCGCAAACGATCGTCGTGGCCGAATATCGTGGCATCCAGGTTGGTCACTTGACGCAACTGCGTGCTAAAGCGCGTGCCCAAGGCGTGTACCTGCGTGTGTTGAAAAACACTCTGGCTCGTCGCTCCGTTGAAGGTACCGCATTCGCCAGCCTGGCAGATGCCATGACCGGCCCGTTGATCTACTCGATCTCGGCCGATGCCGTTGCAGCAGCTAAAGTCATCGCTGACTTCGCTAAAACCAACGACAAACTGGTCATCAAAGCAGGTAACTACGCAGGCAAGCCGCTGGATACAGCTGCTGTCACCGCGTTGGCGAGCATTCCTAGCCGTGAAGTCCTCATTTCGCAGTTGTTGGGCGTTATGCTGGCTCCGGTTTCGGGCTTTGCACGTGGTCTGGCTGCCCTGGCAGCGAAAAAAGGCGAAGGCGCCGAAGCTCCTGCAGAAGCAGCAGCAGAAGAAGCCCCAGCAGCCGCTTAATTGCGCGCGCTTTTTTCTCTCAGTACCAATCTGATGTAACTAACGTAATAAATTTAGGAGTTTCAAAATGGCAATTAGCAAAGACGATATCCTGGAAGCAGTTAGCGCCATGTCCGTAATGGACCTGAACGACCTGGTTAAAGCATTCGAAGAAAAATTCGGCGTGTCCGCAGCAGCAATGGCTTCGGCCGGTCCTGCAGCAGGCCCAGCAGCAGCTGCTGAAGAACAAACCGAATTCAACGTCATCCTTGACACCTTCGGCGCAAACAAAGTTGGCGTTATTAAAGCAGTTCGCGAAATCACCGGCCTGGGCTTGAAAGAAGCTAAAGACCTGGTCGATGGCGCACCAAAAACTGTGAAAGAAGCAGTGTCGAAAGCTGACGCTGAAGCAGCACAGAAGAAACTGGTAGAAGCCGGCGCAACCGCTTCGATCAAGTAATATCTGTACCGGCGGCAGTTAGCGCCCGAGTCAAAGTCTGAGGTTTCCCCTCGCAAGGGGGGAAATCCGACTTTGGCTCCTTTGTCGTCTGCATCGTATTTGTCATGTAGTTGTAGCAGCAGTTTTTATTCGATTCAAGCCGGAAAGCAGAGCCTTGAGGTTTCGTCTGTGTCACACGCAGCGGTGCAAACGAACACTTGCAAAACCTGAATTTTCTATCCTTTCTGTCACTCACGGAGTGTCCATGCACTACTCATTTACTGAGAAGAAACGCATTCGCAAATCATTCGCGAAGCGCGCCAACGTTCACCACGTTCCGTTCCTGCTGGCGACCCAGCTCGAGTCTTATCATAGCTTCTTGCAAGAGGACATAGCACCGTCCGGCCGCAAGAATGATGGCCTGCAGTCGGCTTTCACTTCGATTTTCCCTATCGTGTCGCACAATGGTTTTGCGCGTCTCGAATTCTTGTCGTACGTTCTGGGCGATCCTGCCTTTGACGTCAAAGAATGTCAACAACGTGGCCTGACGTTCGCGTCGCCGCTGCGCGCGAAAGTGCGTCTGGTGATCCTGGACAAGGAATCGCCAACCAAGCCCGTCGTCAAAGAGATGAAGGAACAGGAAGTCTACATGGGCGAATTGCCGCTCATGACGACCACCGGTTCGTTCGTCATCAACGGCACGGAGCGGGTTATCGTTTCCCAGCTGCACCGTTCGCCTGGCGTGTTCTTCGAGCACGACCGCGGCAAGACTCACTCGTCCGGTAAACTGCTGTTCTCCGCGCGTATCATTCCTTACCGCGGTTCGTGGCTGGACTTCGAGTTCGACCCGAAAGACATCCTGTTCTTCCGCGTCGACCGCCGCCGCAAGATGCCAGTAACGATCCTGCTCAAAGCCATCGGCATGTCGCATGAGCAAATCCTGGCGAACTTCTTCGTCTTCGACAATTTCAACCTGCGCTCCGAAGGCGCGGAAATGGAATTCGTCTCCGAGCGTCTGCGCGGCGAAGTGGCGCGTTTCGACATCGTCGACAAGTCGGGCAAGACCCTGGTGCTGAAAGACAAGCGTATCAACGCGAAACACGTGCGTGATATCGAAGCTGCCGGCATCAAGCACATTTCCGTACCGGAAGACTACCTGCTGGGCCGCGTATTGGCGAAGAACATCGTCGATGGCGACACCGGCGAAGTCGTCGCGTCCGCGAACGATGAGCTGACCGAAGACTTGTTGGGCCGCCTGCGCGACGCCAACATTTCCGAAATCCAGACTTTGTACACGAACGACCTGGATCAGGGCGCCTACATCTCGCAAACCCTGCGTATCGACGACACCGCCGATCAGATGGCTGCGAAAGTGGCGATCTACCGCATGATGCGTCCAGGCGAACCGCCAACGGAAGACTCCGTTGAAGCGCTGTTCAATGGCCTGTTCTACAACTCGGACCGCTACGACCTGTCGGCCGTGGGCCGCATGAAGTTCAACCGCCGCATTGGCCGCGATGAACTGACCGGCGCCATGACCCTGTCGAACGAAGACGTGTTGGCCGTGATCAAGATCCTGGTGGAACTGCGCAATGGCCGCGGCGAAGTCGACGATATCGATCACCTGGGTAACCGTCGCGTACGTTGCGTGGGCGAACTGGCCGAAAATCAATTCCGCGCCGGCCTGGTGCGTGTTGAGCGCGCCGTCAAGGAACGCCTCGGCCAAGCCGAAGCGGACAACCTGATGCCGCACGACCTGATCAACTCGAAGCCGATTTCGGCCGCGATTCGCGAGTTCTTCGGTTCGTCCCAGCTGTCGCAGTTTATGGACCAAACCAATCCTCTGTCGGAAATTACCTACAAGCGCCGCGTATCGGCTCTGGGACCCGGCGGTCTGACACGCGAACGCGCCGGCTTTGAAGTGCGCGACGTGCATCCGACCCACTACGGCCGCGTCTGCCCGATCGAGACACCGGAAGGTCCGAACATTGGTCTGATCAACTCGCTGGCTCTGTATGCCCGCCTGAATGAATACGGCTTCCTGGAAACCCCGTACCGCAAGGTCGAAGGCTCCAAGATTACCGATCAGATCGACTACCTGTCCGCCATCGAAGAAGGCCGCTACATCATCGCTCAGGCGAATGCGACCATCAACGACGAAGGCATGCTGTCCGATGAACTGGTCTCGGCCCGTGAAGCCGGCGAAACCATCCTGGTCTCCCCAGAGCGCATCCAGTACATGGACGTGGCGCCTGGTCAGATCGTTTCCGTCGCTGCCTCGCTGATTCCGTTCCTCGAACACGATGATGCAAACCGTGCATTGATGGGCGCCAACATGCAACGCCAGGCTGTGCCTTGCTTGCGTCCGGAAAAAGCGCTGGTCGGTACCGGTATCGAACGCACCGTTGCGGTCGACTCGGGCACCACCGTGCAAGCGCTGCGTGGCGGTATCGTCGATTACATCGATGCAGGCCGTGTCGTGATTCGCGTCAACGATGACGAAGCGACCGCTGGTGAAGTGGGCGTCGACATCTACAACCTGATCAAGTACACCCGTTCGAACCAGAACACCAACATCAACCAGCGTCCTATCGTGCAAGTGGGCGACCGTGTTGCCAAGCGCGACGTGATCGCCGACGGCGCATCGACCGACCTGGGTGAATTGGCGCTGGGCCAGAACATGACCGTGGCCTTCATGCCATGGAATGGTCTGAACTTCGAAGATTCGATCCTGATCTCGGAAAACGTCGTCAAGGATGACCGCTACACCTCGATTCACATCGAAGAGTTGTCGGTGGTGGCCCGTGACACGAAACTGGGCGCGGAAGAAATTACGCGCGACATCTCGAACCTGGCTGAAAACCAGCTGGCACGTCTGGATGAATCCGGTATCGTCTACATCGGCGCTGAAGTACAAGCCGGCGACACCCTGGTTGGTAAAGTGACGCCAAAAGGCGAAACCCAGCTGACCCCGGAAGAGAAGCTGCTGCGCGCGATTTTCGGCGAAAAAGCTTCGGACGTGAAAGACACGTCGCTGCGCGTGCCTTCGGGCATGATCGGTACCGTGATCGACGTGCAAGTCTTCACCCGTGAAGGCATCGTGCGCGACAAGCGTGCCCAGCAAATTATCGATGACGAACTGAAACGCTTCCGTCTGGATCTGAACGACCAGATGCGTATCGTTGAAGGCGATGCCTTCCAGCGTCTGGAAAAAATGCTGATCGGCAAAGTTGTCAACGGCGGTCCTAAAAAGCTGGCCAAAGGCGCCAAGATCACCAAGGATTACCTGGCCGATCTGGACAAATACCACTGGTTCGACATCCGCCCTGCGGACGACGATGCAGCGGTAGCGCTGGAAGCGATCAAGGAATCGATCAACGAGAAGCGTCACCAGTTCGATCTGGCCTTCGAAGAGAAGCGCAAGAAACTGACGCAAGGCGATGAGCTGCAACCAGGCGTGCAAAAAATGGTCAAGGTGTACCTGGCCGTGAAACGCCGCCTGCAGTCGGGCGACAAGATGGCAGGTCGCCACGGTAACAAGGGTGTGGTTTCCCGTATTGTTCCTGTGGAAGACATGCCATACATGGCCGACGGCACGCCAGCCGACGTTGTGCTGAACCCGCTGGGCGTTCCTTCGCGGATGAACGTTGGTCAGATTCTCGAGACGCACTTGGGCTGGGCTGCCAAGGGTCTGGGTATCCGCATCGGCGAAATGCTGAAGGCGCAAACCAAGGTCGAACAAGTGCGCAAGTACCTGACGACGATCTACAACGACAATGGCCGCGCGGAAGATCTGGATAACTTCGACGACGAAGAGATCATGAAGCTGGCGGAAAACCTGAAAAAAGGTGTTCCATTCGCCACGCCAGTGTTCGACGGCGCCAATGAAGAAGAGATTCGCCGCATGCTGGACCTGGCGTATCCGGACGACATCGCCAAGAACCTGGGCATGACCGCTTCGAAGAACCAGGTGACCATGTATGACGGTCGCACCGGTGAAGCGTTCGAGCGCAAGGTCACTGTCGGCGTCATGCACATGCTGAAACTGCATCACTTGGTCGATGACAAGATGCATGCACGTTCGACCGGTCCTTACTCGCTGGTGACGCAACAGCCACTGGGCGGTAAAGCCCAGTTCGGTGGTCAGCGTTTCGGTGAGATGGAAGTCTGGGCACTGGAAGCGTATGGCGCGTCGTATGTCTTGCAAGAGATGTTGACCGTCAAGTCCGATGACGTGAATGGCCGTACCAAAGTGTACGAGAACCTCGTCAAGGGCGACCACGTGATCGACGCCGGCATGCCGGAATCGTTCAACGTGCTGGTCAAGGAAATCCGTTCGCTGGGTATCGATATCGACCTCGAACGCAACTAAACGACAGCACCCTGTCATTTGGTTTGGGAAACACAAAGCCCGGCTGGGAAACCACGCCGGGCAATGTAGTCTCAGGAATATAGAAATTTAATCACCTCTGGAGTGATACATGAAAGCACTGCTCGATCTATTCAAGCAAGTACAGACCAACGAGACCTTCGATGCAATCAAGATCGGTCTCGCTTCGCCTGAGAAAATCCGTTCGTGGTCCTACGGCGAAGTCAAGAAGCCGGAAACCATCAACTACCGTACCTTCAAGCCTGAGCGCGACGGCCTGTTCTGCGCCAAGATCTTTGGCCCGATCAAGGATTACGAATGCCTGTGCGGCAAGTACAAGCGCCTGAAGCACCGCGGCGTGATCTGCGAAAAGTGCGGCGTCGAAGTCACCCTGGCCAAAGTGCGCCGCGAGCGCATGGGCCACATCGAGCTGGCCTCGCCTACCGCGCACATCTGGTTCCTGAAGTCGCTGCCGTCGCGTCTGGGCATGGTCCTGGACATGACCCTGCGGGACATCGAACGCGTGCTGTACTTTGAAGCATACGTCGTGACCGATCCAGGCATGACCCCGCTGAAGAAGTGCCAGATCATGTCGGAAGACGACTACGCCGCCAAGTACGAAGAGTACGGCGACGACTTCACCGCCTTCATGGGCGCCGAAGGTATCCGTGAACTGCTGCGCTCGATCGACATCCACCGCGATGCCGAAACCCTGCGCGTGGAACTGAAGGAATCGAAATCCGAAGCCAAGATCAAGAAATACGCCAAACGCCTTAAGGTGTTAGAGGCGTTCCAGCGTTCGGGCATCAAGCCTGACTGGATGATCATGGAAGTGCTGCCAGTGCTGCCGCCGGAACTGCGTCCGCTGGTACCGCTGGATGGCGGCCGTTTCGCGACCTCGGATCTGAACGATCTGTATCGCCGCGTCATCAACCGTAACAACCGTCTGAAACGCCTGATGGAGCTGCGTGCTCCAGAGATCATCACGCGCAACGAAAAGCGCATGCTGCAAGAAGCAGTCGATTCGCTGCTGGACAACGGCCGTCGCGGCAAAGCGATGACCGGCGCCAACAAGCGTCCGCTGAAGTCCTTGGCCGAGATGATCAAGGGCAAGGGCGGCCGTTTCCGTCAAAACTTGCTGGGCAAACGCGTCGATTACTCCGGTCGTTCGGTCATCGTCGTGGGCCCGCAATTGAAACTGCATCAGTGCGGCTTGCCGAAACTGATGGCGCTGGAACTGTTCAAACCATTCATTTTCAATAAACTGGAACTGATGGGTCTGGCTACCACGATCAAGGCCGCGAAAAAGCTGGTCGAGATTCAAGAGCCGGTCGTGTGGGACATCCTGGAAGACGTGATTCGTGAACATCCGATCATGTTGAACCGCGCACCTACTTTGCACCGTCTGGGTATCCAGGCGTTCGAGCCAGTCCTGATTGAAGGCAAGGCCATCCAGCTGCACCCGCTCGTCTGCGCCGCATTCAACGCCGACTTTGACGGTGACCAAATGGCGGTCCACGTTCCTCTGTCGATCGAAGCGCAGATGGAAGCACGCACGTTGATGCTGGCATCGAACAACATCCTGTTCCCATCGAACGGCGAACCATCGATCGTTCCTTCCCAGGATATCGTGCTGGGTCTGTACTACGCGACCCGCGAAGCGATCAATGCGAAGAACGAAGGGATGATGTTCCCTGACGTGTCGGAAGTGATCCGCGCCTACGACAACAAGGAAGTCGAACTGACGACCCGCGTTACCGTGCGTATTACCGAATACCCGAAAAACGCCGAAACGGGCGAATTCGAGAAAACGGTAACCCGCTACGAAACGACGATCGGCCGTGCGATTCTGTCGGAAATTCTGCCTAAAGGCTTGCCGTTCTCCGTCCTGAACCGCGCGCTGAAAAAGAAAGAAATTTCCAAGCTGATCAACACGTCGTTCCGCAAGTGCGGCCTGCGCGCCACCGTGGTGTTCGCAGACAAACTGATGCAATCGGGTTTCCGCCTGGCGACACGCGCCGGTATCTCGATCTGCGTCGACGACATGCTGGTACCGCCGCAAAAAGTGACCCTGATCGCGACGGCCGAATCGGAAGTCAAGCAGATCGAACAGCAATACGCCTCGGGTCTCGTGACCGCCGGCGAGCGTTACAACAAGGTAGTCGATATCTGGGGCAAAACCTCGGATGAAGTCGGCAAGGCCATGATGGACCAGCTCAAAGTCGAAGACGTGATCCGCCGCGACGGCACCAAGTCGACGCAAGAATCGTTCAACGCCATTTACATGATGGCCGACTCCGGCGCGCGCGGTTCCGCAGCCCAGATTCGCCAGTTGGCCGGTATGCGTGGTCTGATGGCCAAACCGGATGGCTCGATTATCGAAACGCCGATTACCGCGAACTTCCGCGAAGGTCTGAACGTTTTGCAGTACTTCATTTCGACCCACGGCGCTCGTAAAGGTCTGGCCGATACGGCGCTGAAAACGGCTAACTCCGGTTACCTGACGCGTCGTCTGGTTGACGTGACGCAAGACTTGGTGGTGATCGAGGACGATTGCGGCACCATGAACGGCGCCGTCATGAAGGCACTGGTCGAAGGTGGTGAAGTCATCGAACCGTTGCGTGACCGTATCCTCGGCCGCGTGGTGGTGCATGACGTCGTCAATCCTGAAACCCAGGAAACGCTGTACGAAGCCGGCACCCTGATGGACGAAGACATGGTCGAAGAGATCGAGCGTCTGTCCATCGATGAAGTCAAGGTCCGCACGCCACTGACTTGCGACACGCGCTTCGGCCTGTGCGCCAAGTGCTATGGCCGCGATCTGGGCCGCGGCATGCTGGTCAACGCCGGCGAAGCCGTCGGTGTGGTGGCAGCGCAGTCGATTGGTGAGCCTGGTACCCAGCTGACCATGCGTACGTTCCACATTGGTGGTGCGGCATCGCGTGCAGCAGTGGCATCGTCGGTGGAAGCCAAGTCGAACGGTACCATCCGCTTCACGGCAACCATGCGTTACGTGACGAACGGCAAGGGCGCGCAAATCGTCATTTCCCGTTCCGGCGAAGTGCTGATCACCGATGACCATGGCCGTGAGCGTGAGCGTCATAAAGTACCGTACGGTGCGACCCTGATCGTCAAGGACGGCATGGTCATCAAGGCCGGTACGGCCCTGGCAACGTGGGATCCGCTGACCCGTCCGATCATTACCGAATACGCCGGTCAAGTGCGTTTCGAGAACGTCGAAGAAGGCGTCACCGTTGCCCGTCAGGTCGATGAAGTGACCGGTCTGTCCACCCTGGTGGCGATCGATGCGAAACGTCGCGGTTCGTTGACGAAAACGTTGCGTCCGCAAGTCAAGCTGATCAACGACGCGAACGAAGAAGTCAAGATCGCCGGCACCGAACACTCGGTGGCGATCGGCTTCCAGGTCGGCGCGCTGATCATGGTCAAGGACGGTCAACAGGTATCGGTTGGTGAAGTGCTGGCACGTATTCCTACCGAATCGCAAAAAACGCGCGATATTACCGGTGGTCTGCCGCGCGTTGCGGAACTGTTCGAAGCGCGCTCGCCGAAAGATGCCGGTATGCTGGCGGAAGTCACGGGTACGGTTGCGTTCGGTAAAGAAACCAAGGGCAAGCAGCGTCTGGAAATCACGGACATGGACGGCAACAAGCATGAGTTCTTGATCACCAAGGACAAACAAGTGCTGGTGCATGACGGCCAAGTCGTGAACAAGGGCGAGATGATCGTGGACGGCCCGGCCGATCCGCAAGACATCCTGCGCCTGCTGGGTATCGAAGCGCTGGCACGTTACATCGTTGACGAAGTGCAAGACGTGTACCGTCTGCAAGGCGTGAAGATCAATGACAAGCACATCGAAGTGATCGTGCGTCAGATGCTGCGCCGTGTTCAGATCGTCAATGCCGGCGACACCAACTACATCGTTGGCGAGCAGGTAGAGCGTTCGGAACTGCTGGACGAGAACGATCGCATGGCCGTTGAGAACAAGATTCCAGCGACCTACGAAAACGTCTTGTTGGGTATTACCAAGGCATCGCTGTCGACCGATTCGTTCATCTCGGCCGCATCGTTCCAGGAAACCACCCGCGTGCTGACCGAAGCGGCGATCATGGGCAAGCGCGATGGTCTGCGCGGCCTGAAAGAGAACGTCATCGTCGGCCGCCTGATTCCTGGCGGTACGGGTCTGGCCTTCCACCGCGCACGCAAAGAGAAAGAAGCGTGGGAAGTGGAAGAGCGTCAAGCACTGCTGCTGGCCGAGAAAGCCTCGATGGCTGGCGAAGCTGCCGAAGCATTGCAGGACATCGAAACCCAGCAACACCACGGCGACGAAGCGTAATCTACGCTGCTAGCTGACAAGAACGGCACCTTCGGGTGCCGTTTTTTTATGTCCGTTACTGCGGCCTTCCACCGCGCACGCAAAGAGAAAGAAGCGTGGGAAGTGGAAGAGCGTCAAGCACTGATGCTGACCGATAAAGCCACCCTGGCCGGTGAAACCACCGACGACCTGCTGGCCATCGAAACCCGGCAACTCCACGGCGACGAAGCGTAATCTACGCTGCTAGCTGACAAGAACGGCACCTTCGGGTGCCGTTTTTTTATGTCCGTTACTGCGGCCTTCCACCGCGCACGCAAAGAGAAAGAAGCGTGGGAAGTGGAAGAGCGTCAAGCACTGCTGCTGACCGATAAAGCCACCCTGGCCGGGGAAACTACCGACGACCTGCTGGCCATCGAAACCCGGCAACTCCACGGCGACGAAGCGTAATCTACGCTGCTAGCTGACAAGAACGGCACCTTCGGGTGCCGTTTTTTTATGTCCGTTACTGCAGCCTTCCACCGCGCACGCAAAGAGAAAGAAGCGTGGGAAGTGGAAGAGCGTCAAGCACTGCTGCTGACCGATAAAGCCACCCTGGCCCGGGAAACTACCGACGATCTTTTGGCTATCGAAACCCGGCGACACACGACGAAGCGTCATCTTTATCAAGCAGCGTACAATTTATAGTTAATTGCAATCGCATGGATGTCGTCCGTTTTATTTTCCTGGAAACTTTTAATCATTTAATTGATGGAAATTCCAGTGAATAGAAAAGATTTATTGCGTATGCCATTCAACGGTCATTCATTAATTATTTAACTTATTAAATATATGCATCTGCGCTGTTCGCTGATAAGAACGGCACCAGGGAGAAATTCCTGGTGCCGTTCTTTTATGTCCATGACTGCGGCCTTCCAGCGCACACGCAAACAGGACGCCGCACCCAGGGACGCCATGGCGTCAGCAAGTCTGCAGTATTGACCGGCACTCTTTTTTGCTGGCATCGTAAAACACATAGACGGCGGCTTCGTCATGAAAATAGCCGTCCACCGGGAGTTGCCCCAGAAATACCAGCGGACCGTCCGCCTCGATGGGCCAGCTCGGCGCTTGCAGCCAGCGGGGCGGCTTCTTCGCATAGCGAAATAACGCGAGCAATTGCGCCCGCAGCCACTGCGTCCGTTCACTTTTTTTCGCATGCGGCGGTGCCTTGTCCAGCAGTGCCGCCACATAGGCCAGATCCACATCCAGCCACTTCGGCTGCGCCGCCAGCAAAAGCGCGTGCAGCTGGCCAGGCTTTTCCGAGACGCATAGCGGAATGCCGGCGGCGTGCAAAAACTCGGCCAGGGCGCCCTGCGCGTTCAGCACATCCGCCGGATTGTGCAGGTCGAGCGATATCAGATAGTGATACAGCGTGTGCCCCGTATGCGCATACCTGGGCGCCGGCTGCGCCGACAACAGGCGCTCTGTTTCTGCGTCTTCATATAAAAGGTGTTCAAAGGCCGCCGTATCAAGCTGTCCTCCGACAAACCCGACCACGCTGCTGGTGGCTGATGACATACAAGTGTTCCCCTGAAAGTATGGTTCATTGGCAACTGCGAGTGTGAGAGGGCACGCCGTTTTCCGATCGATCGGCAGTGCGCAACCATGGCGATTATGCACGATGCCGTCCTGCCGGCACACTCTGTTGTCGCATAGCAAAAGCACGCATGCCACGCCAATTTTCGGCGTGCTCATGCTAATATCTGGCACATGATTGCCCAAGCCCTGTTTACTCCCGCCCAGCAGAAACTGCTGGGACTGCTCTTTGTCCGCGTGAATGAAGGTTTTCACTTGAACGAGATCATGCGCTTGACGGGATTGGGCAGCGCGTCGGCGCAGCGCGAATTGCGTCGCCTGCATGATTCCGGGCTGATCACGTCGGAGCGGATCGGCAATGTGCGGCGCTTCTGGCCCAACAAGGAAAGCCTCGTGTATCCGGAATTGAGCGGACTGGTGCAGAAAACCTTCGGCATCGTCGGCGTGCTCAGCATGACCCTGGCTCCCTTGCGTGCGCAGTTGCACCTGGCATTCGTGTCGGGCGCCACGGCGAAGGGGCAGGACATGCCTGGCAGCGCCATCGATTTGCTGCTGGTGGGCGAAGAAGCCAATTATGGCGATCTGTTGACGGGATTGGCCCCGGCCGAGCGAACCTTAAGGCGTAAAATCAATCCCAACCTATATACGCTGGCCGATTATCGCCGGCGGCTGCGCGAAGGCCAGCCATTTCTGCTGCAGGTATTACAGCAGCCGAAGTTGTTTGTGATCGGCGATGAAACGCTATTGCATGCGCTGGCATTGCCTGATTCTTCATTACAAGCGAATGACATGCCATCTGTATTCTAAAGGCCGGGCCTGGCATTCAATTTCCGATGCATGAAATTGTTGGCCAGAATAATATCTGAGGCGGATTGATCGTATGATGAATAAACTACAGGCTTTCGGTTTAATTGTTTCCCAGGCGGTGCGCGGAGAATTAACATTTCCCACGAGTGTTAATTCCGCATTGCAATTGCAATTGGCCCTGGCTGAACCGGACTGCCATATCGACCATGCGATCAAGCTGGTATTGGCCGAGCCCTTGCTGGCGGCGCGCACGGTCGCGCTGGCCAACTCGGCCGTGTACAGCCGCGGCGATGCGGCGCCTGTGACCAGCGTGCGCGCCGCCGTCATGCGCATGGGTTACCGCAATCTATACGCGCTGGTGGCGGCCATGGTGGTGCGCCAGTTCGGCAGCAAGATCATCGATCCCGTCTTGCGCCAGAAGGCGACCCAGTTGTGGGAGCACACGGCCCATGTGGCGGCGCTGGCGCACGTGCTGGCCCGCCGCGTGACGCACGTCGATGCCGACACGGCGCTGTTCGCCGGCATCGTGCATGAGGTGGGCGGCTTTTACCTGCTGTCGCGCGCCGATGAATTTCCCGGCCTGCTCGACGACGATGCGGACCACTGGATGGAATCGGCCGAAGAAATCATTTCCCGCGAAGTCATGAAGAAGCTCTTGATCCCGCGAGCCGTCAGCGAAGCCATCGAAGGCTTGCGCGATGGCTTGCTATCGATCCCGCCCGACTCCCTGCTCGACACCTTATTGTTGGCCAAACAACTGTCGCCCGTGCAGTCGCCCTTGCAGGTGACGTACGTGGAAATGCTCACACCCTCCGATTCCGTCATCGATTTCATTATCGATAACGAAACCCTGCAAAGCATCCTGGCCGAGTCAAACGAGGAAGTGCGTTCGATGAGCGCCGCGCTGCTCGTCTGAGCTCGTCTGAGATCAGCGCATTGCTCGTCTGCCACGGCCGCGTTGCCTGCAAGTGGGATCAGGGGCCGGGATGCAGCACCACCTTGATGCATTGTTCCTGTTTCTTCTGGAAGATTTCGTAGCCGTGCGGCGCTTCGTCCAGGGTCAAGTGGTGGGAAATGATGGCGCCGGGATCGAGTTCTCCCCGTTGTATCCGTTCCAGCAGCGGTTGCATGTAGCGCTGCACGTGTGTCTGTCCCGTCTTGATGGTCAATGAACGGTTCATGATGGAGCCAAACGGGATCTTGTCGCTGAAACCGCCATACACCCCCGGCACCGAAACGACGCCGCCGTTGCGGCATGCCATCAACGCTTCGCGCAGGGCCGTGGGGCGATCCGATTCCAGTTTCATCGTCTGCTTGAGGCGGTCGTAGATATAGCTGATGCCGGAACCGTGCGCTTCCATGCCGACGGCATCGATGCAGGCATCGGGACCCCGTCCTCCCGTCATTTCCCGCAGCGCATCGGGCACGTCCACCGCATCGAAATGCAGGGTTTCCGCACCGGCCAGTTCGCGTGCCATGCGCAGGCGTTCCGGGTAATGGTCGATGGCGATGACGCGTTCGGCACCGAGCAGGAAAGCGCTCTGGATGGCGAACTGTCCCACCGGGCCGCAACCCCACACGGCCACCACCTGTCCTGGCGTGATGGCGCAGGCTTCGGCCGCCATGTAGCCGGTTGGCAGTATGTCCGAGAGGAACAGCACCTGTTCATCCTTGAGCTCGTCCGGCACCTTGATGGGGCCGATGTCGGCAAACGGCACGCGCACATATTCGGCCTGGCCGCCCGCGTAGCCGCCCGTCAGGTGGGAATAGCCAAAGATGCCCGCGCCCGAGTGGCCCCACATCTTTTCCGCCATGTAGGCATTGGGATTGGAGTTCTCGCACACCGAGTACAGCTGTTGCTCGCAAAAGAAGCAGCGTCCGCAGGCAATGGGAAACGGCACCACCACCCGATCTCCCACCTTGAGCTTGCGTACCGCGGAGCCCGTTTCCACCACTTCGCCCATGAACTCATGGCCGAGGATATCGCCCTGCTCCATGGTCGGCACGACGCCATTGTAAAGGTGCAAGTCGGAGCCGCAGATGGCCGTGGAACTGACTTTGATGATGGCGTCGCCGGGATTGAGGATGGCGGGATCGGGCACCTGTTCGATCCGTACGTCGCGCTTGCCGTGCCAGCAATTGGCTTTCATGACACACCTCCGTTTGCTTGCGGCCGAGGGGCCGGTGCCGTGCCGCCAGCCTTGTGCAGCAAGCGCGTCTTGAAACTGCGCTTTCCCGACGGCTGGCCCTCGGTGGTGCTGACCTCGCCCGTTTCCATCCACTGCTTGAAGCGGCGCAAGGTGGTTTCGATCTGGTAGGCGGGCGCCTGGCTGAACAGGCCGGCCACGGCAGTGCCCACCTTGCCGGCCGGCGGCTGCATGTGCAGCTGCATGGTCACTACGGTGCCGCGTCCGTCGGGTGCGGGCGACAGTTCCAGCGCTCCCGTTTCGGCATGGTTTTCCGCCGCGCGCCAGCGCATGCCCTGGCCCGGACGCTCTTGCGTCAGTTCGCCTATCCATACGCCTTCGACGCTGTTCCAGCGCGAGCGGTGCGCATCGATTACCTGCACCGACTGCAGGCCCGGCATGAAGCGGGGCAGGTTTTCCAGGTCGCGCCAGGCGCGGTAGCAATCGTCGGCGGAACGGTTGACGATGACGCTCTTTTGCAGCGCCAGCCCCGCTTCGCCGGGCGCGGGCAATTCGCTCAGCTTGCGCGGCGCCAGTTGTGCGCTGGCGATATAGTCGATGGCCGTCACGCCCGCCACCACGGCTGCCGTCGCCGCCAGGCGCGTGCGCGCATTGCGCCGGCTGGCCATGGCCACACCCAGCAGCGACAGATCCATGGCATCGCCGGCGATGCGCGACCAGCGCCATGCCGGCCGGGTTTCTCCGCGCAGCAAGGCCACGCCGCAAGCCATTTCGCGCAGGCCGATGGCGCGTATCCAGACAGACGAGACGCCGCGCAAGCCGCTGGCCCGCGCCAGGCCCTGCGGCGCCACTAACTGGGCCAGGCCCAGGCCGATGCTGAGCCAGCCAAGTGCCCTGATCATGGCATGCTTGCCGTGCGCGCTAGCGTCGGGAATGTGCCGCTGCGGCCGTCCATCGGCCTGGCCGCGCGTGCTCGTGTAATGAAGAATGGCGTCATGGCCATGGGCCGATGCGCCAGCATCATCGGGTATCTCCATTGACGCTTGCCATGCGTGCGGCCTGGCCGTGGCGCCATCGCTAATGTCTTCGTTTTGCATGCTGCCTCCCTTCTGTGTATGGGAATTAGGCAGCATGGTCTGGTACGCGTTCCGGCAGGCGTGCGCGAGATGCGCTGGAACTGCGCCAGATCAAATATCGGCACGAAAAAAACGGCAGCCCGGACTGGCGCTGCCGCTATTGCGGGAGGGGCTTAATTTACTTCTGCTGGGCGATCCACCGGTCGATCTTGGCTTCCAGCAGTTTCAGTGGCAGGGTGCCGTCGCTCAGCACGACTTCGTGGAACTTCGGCAGGCTGAACTTGTCGCCCAAGGCTTGCTGCGCGCGTTGGCGCAGTTCGACGATTTTCAGCGAACCGATCTTGTAGCCCAGGGCCTGGCCCGGCCAGGCCATGTAGCGTTCCGTCTCGCTTTTCGCCACGGCGTCATAGCCGAGGGTGTCGCGCATGTACTTGATCGTCTGTTCGCGCGTCCAGCCCTTGGTGTGCAAGCCCGTATCGACCACCAGGCGCACGGCGCGCAGCATCTCGTCGTTCAAATGGCCGAAATACTGGGCCGGATCCTCGAACAGGCCCATTTCCTTGCCCAGGGTTTCCGCATACAGGGCCCAGCCTTCCGTGAAGGCATTGTTGCCGCCGAAACGGCGGAAGTTCGGCAAGTCCATCTCTTGCACCAGCGCCAGGTGGAAATGGTGGCCCGGCTTGCCTTCGTGCAGGAACAGGGTGGTCATGCCCGTGTCGCCATACAGTTTCGGATCCGTGACGACGGACCAGAACACGCCGGGACGCGAACCGTCGGCAGCCGGCGCCGTGTAGTGGTCGGCGGCCGTGTCGCGGCTCAGTTCAGGTTCCAGACGCAAGTCCAGCGGCGCCTTCGGTACCAGGGTGAACAGGGCTGGCAATTTGCTGTCCAGCAGCACGTTCAGCTTGCGATAGACGTCGAGCACTTCCTGTTCCGTCTTGAACGGGCGGAATTTTTCCTGCTGCGACACCCACACGGGCAAGCCGGCGGCCGGGCCGTTGTAGCCCATCTTCGGGCCCACGATCGCATATTGTTCCTGGATGCGCGCCACTTCCTTCAGGCCGATGGCGTGGATCTGCTCCGGTTTCAGATCCGTCGTGGTGCTGCTGGCCACGCGCGCCTGGTACCAGGCAGCCCCATCGGGCAGGGCGCTCCAGCCGCTGCTCGCGCGGCTGGCTGGCAGGTAATCGCGTTCCATGAAGGTGGACAGGCGCTGCAGCGCAGGCATCAGCTTGGCTTCGATGATGACGGTGTAGGTTTGCGTCAGGCGCGCCTTGTCCGCGGCGGAAAAGCTGGCCGGCAAGTTCTTGATGGGCGTGTAATAGACGCTGTCTTGCGGCGTGGCGCTGACGAGTTTCTTGAATTGCGGCAGGGCCGATTCCGTCAGCGCCTTCGGCAGCACGATGCCTTTTTGCATGCCGACGCGCATATTGGAGATGGCCTGGTCTATCCAGCCCGGCAACTGGCCGATACGGCTCAGGTAAGCGTCATACTCCTTGACGGTGGTCAAAGGCTGCGATGCCTCGCCACCCGCATAATTGGCCAGGGTGACGGGCATGCTGTCCATCTGGTTTAAGGGCAGCAGGTATTCGGGGAAGCGCTCGAAGCTCAGCGCCGTGGCCAGTTCATAGTCGAGGATATCGTAGTTGATCTGGTCCTGGTGCGACAGCTGCGCGCGGGCAATGCTGCGCAGCGTCTTCTGGTACTGGCGGTACAGCGCGAACTGTTTGGCGCGCGCGGCAGGCACGATGGCTGAACCGAGCTGGTCGTCAAAACGGTTGTCGCCGCTCTCGGTGGCGTTGATCGGCTCGAAACGGGCCAGCGCATCGTAGTACTGATCGGCCACGACCTGCAACCGCTGCTTGGCTTGCGGCGCGCTGACGGCCACGCTTTTGGCTGCGGACTGGGCCGCTTGCGCCATGGGCGCATGGGCGAGCAACAGGGAGATGGCCAGGGTGCCGAGGGTGCCGGCGGCAAAACGATGCTTCATGCGCGAGGTCCTTTGTAAGGAGGGTATGAACGGAGGCTTAGCGAGGTCGGGGTGGCCGGTCGCGATGGAGCAGCCGGGGCGTAAGCATACGCCATTGCCCAGTACGTTTGGATAAATTGTACGAGGGGAATGTTGCTATTTTGCCGTAGGCGGCAAGGCTGCTTTCATCGCTTGCCAGTGGCTGCTGGTCAAGGGAAGGCAGGCAGAGCACGGCGTGGCGGCGATCAGGCTGCGGATCTGCTGCGCGCGCGCCGCCGTTTGCGGGTGCGAAGAAATCCAGCCTGGCACCTTGGCCTTGTCCTTGTCATCGAGCTTCTGGAAAAAGCTGAGCATGCCGTCGGGGCGGATGTGTGCGCGCTGCAAGGCGAGCAAACCGAGGCGGTCCGCCTCTTCTTCCATGTCGCGGCTGAAATACAAGGTGCCCGCCTGGTGCGCCAGCATGGCGGCCACGGCGCTGATGTCGCCGATGGTCACGCCCACCAGGGCACCCCAGCCCAGGCTGCTGATCATTTGCCGCAGCGAATGGCGCTGCTCCACATGCTGCACTTCATGCGCCAGCACGCCGGCCAGTTCGCCCGGATCGGCTGCCTGACGCAGCAAGCCTGTATGCACGACGATGATGCCGCCGGGCATGGCAAACGCGTTGACCGTGTCGTCGTTCTTGATCAGCCAGCGGTATTGGTAGCGCGAACCGGCCGTCAGCTTGCGGCCGATGTCCTGCACCGTCTGCTGCGTCACGCCGCTTTCGCTGATGCCGCCTTGCGCGCGCACTTGCGACAGGGCCAGTTCGCCCAGCTGTTTTTCCGTCGACAAAGGGATTAATCCTGCCAGCGCGCCGACGGCATGGCCGCCTTGCCACCACAGCAGGGCGGCCGCGACGATGGTCGCGCCCGTCAAGCCGGCCAGCCAGCCCGATACTTGTCGCCGGTTGCGCTGGCGCTCGCCCCACAGGCGTTGCAGTTGCGGCTGCAGCGCGGCCGGCGCTTCGCGCAAGACGATGGCGATGTCGCTAGCCGTCAGCGGTTTCAGCGACGCTTGCCGGCCTTGGTCGTCGAGCCAGTTCAGGAACAGTTCCGGTCCGTCGACACCGCCCACGCTGACGACCAGCTGCGCCACGTCGACGTTATAGCCGGGCGCATCGATGGCCAACTGCGCACCGAAAAAATGCGCGCTGACGGCCGTGCCGGCCGGGCCGCCATCGGGGCCGGTCAGCAGCGCCTGGAATGGCGTCATGCGGCGGCCTCGGCAAAGCGGCTTTCGTACAGGGCCGCCATCAGGTCGGATTGGCTGATGATGCCGGCCAGGCGTTCTTCATCGTCGAGGATGGGAATATGGTGGTAGCCGGCGTCGGCCATTAGCGGCACGAGATCGATGATGGGCGTGCCCAGGCGCGCCGTGTGCGGCGACGGCGTCATCAGCTGGCCCACCACTTCCGGCTTGTCGCTGTGGGACAGGCCGCTGCGCTGCAGCAGGCCGCGCAGGCGCTGGCGCATGCCTTGATAATCGTCGAGGCCGCCATGGCGCAGGAAATCCGTCTGCGTGATGATGCCGATGACGCGGCGCGCGCGGTTCAGCACGGGCAGGGCGCCCACCTGGTGCTCGCGCATGGTGCGCCAGGCCACATCGAGCGGCGTGCCGAATTCCACGCTGAGCACGTCTTTCGACATGATGTCGGCGCAGGTGACGACGCCGAAGCGGCGCTGGTAGGCGCGCATTTCCGTTTGCAGGAAGATCGCTTGCAAATCATCGCGGCTGATGTCGAGCACTTCGCTGTGCTGGCGCAGGACGGCATCGAGGTCGTCCGGCGAAAAGCCCAGGCGGTTGCTGGGCACGTCATCCTTGGTGGCGTGCGGATGCGGCGCGACCAGTTGCTGGATGTGCGGGTAGCGGCGTCCCGTCAGGTTGTTGTACAGCACGGCGCAAGCGACCAGCACGGCGGAATTGAACAGCACGGTGATGAAGACGAATTCAAAGCCGGCCGCATGCACGCTGGCGCCGCCAACGACGGTGGTGAGCGCCACGGCGCCGCCCGGCGGATGCAAACAGCGCAGGGCGAACATGGCGCCGATGGCCAGGCAGGCGGCCAGCGCCGCCACGGCCACGCTCGATCCCAGCCATTTGACGCAGGCCATGCCGACCAGGCCGGAGACGACATTGCCGCCCACCACGGACCACGGTTGCGCCAGCGGGCTGGCCGGCAGGCAGAACAGCAGCACGGCCGAGGCGCCCATGGGCGCGATCAGGTAGACGCTGGCACTGTCGGGGGCCAGCAGGAAATGGCAGATCAGGCCCGTCAGCAGCAAGCCGCAGATGGCGCCCGCGCAGGCGCGTAATTGTTCGCGGCGGCTGCCGTTGTTCGGTTGCGGCAGCCAGCGTGCCAGGAAAGAAGTCGTCATGGGGGAGGGCGCGTTCGGGCCGCGTTGCTCAGTCTGAGCCCAATATTATCCCATGCGTTCCATTTCGCTGCCTGCGGGCATTAATCCTCGGCGCAGACGGCATGCAGGCCGTGTTGTTCCAGCAAGCTCCTGGCAGCTGCCACGGCGGACGGCGCCGGCTTGCTGCTGGCGCAGGCATAGATGTCATTGAGGACCGTCGCCGCATCCTTGTGCGTGACAGCGGCCATCAGCTCGGCCAGGTTGCGGTCGGAAAAGTGTTCGTACAGCAGGGCCAGCACGGGGAAATACGCCGTGTCTGGCATGCCGCCGGGATAGGCGCTGCGCAGCATGCGCGCGGCGCCGGACAAGGTCGGGGGCAGGGTATCTGGCATGCTCAAGCGGCTACTCCTTGTTGGCGCTGATACGTGCTTATATGTTTTCCGCATAAGCACAGTGCAATTAAATGGTGGATATTTCCTACAGGTACGCATATTCTAGACAATCACACTAGCTGACAGCTGTTCAGCTGGTCCCAACGATTTCTCTCAGGAGCCCGCATGCGCTTTTCTATTTTCCTTGCCAGCCTGCTGCTTGCCGGCACCGCCATTGCCGCTGCCCCAACGCCGAGCAACCCTGTCGCCACGCCGCATTTGCCGTACAACGCGGCAGCCGACGCCAAGGCCGACGTGGCCCGCGCGCTGGCCGAAGCGAAGGCGGCCCACGTGCCTGTCTTGCTGATCTTTGGCGCCAACTGGTGCGAGGATTGCCGCGCGCTCGACAAGGCATTGAAGGAAGGCAAGAACGCCGAGTTGATGCAGCAGCAGTTCAAGGTCGTCAAGGTCGACGTGGGTAACTTCGACCATAACCTGGACGTGGCGCATGCCTATGGCAATCCGCTCAAGAAAGGCATCCCGGCTGCCGTGCTCGTCTCGAGCGATAATAATCAAGTGCTGTACGCCACCAAGGGCGGCGAACTGGCGAATGCCCGCCGCATGAGCGAGAGCGGCATTTATGATTTCTTCAAACAAGCGGCCAGCGTGAAAGCGCCGGCGATTTAATCCCCTTTAAAACTCTTCCCACGCATCGCTGGCCGGCGCTGCCGGGCGCGATGGCGTGGGCAGTCTGGGCTGGTGCGCCGGCTGCCGAGGCTGGGGCTGCGCCGCATGCCCGGATTCTTCCAGCTTGAAGACGCTGACCACCTGCGCCAGGCGGCCGGCCTGATCCTGCAAGGACTGGGCTGCCGCCGCCGCTTCTTCCACGAGGGCCGCGTTTTGCTGGGTGGCGTCATCCATCTGCGTCACGGTGGCATTGACTTGCGCGATACCCTGGCTTTGCTCCTGGCTGGCCGAAGCGATCTCTCCCATCAGATCGGCGACTCTTTGCACGGAGACAACGATGTCCTGCATGGTGGCACCGGCCGAGTCGACCAGCTTGCTGCCCGCTTCCACCTTGCTGCCCGAATCGACGATCAAATCCTTGATTTCCTTGGCCGCCTGGCTTGACCTCTGTGCCAGATTGCGCACCTCGGTGGCCACCACGGCAAAGCCGCGGCCCTGTTCGCCCGCGCGGGCCGCCTCGACGGCAGCGTTCAGGGCGAGGATATTGGTTTGGAAGGCAATGCCGTCGATCACGCCGATAATATCGGCGATCTTGCGTGAACTTTCCGTAATCGCGCCCATCGTCTGCACCACTTGTCCCACCACTTCACCACCCTTGACGGCGTGGCTCGAGGCTGACACCACCAGCTGATTGGCCTGGCGCGCATTGTCCGCGTTCTGTTTCACGGTCGACGTCAGTTCTTCCATGGCCGCCGCCGTCTCTTCCAGGCTCGACGCCTGGGCTTCCGTGCGCGCCGACAAGTCCAGGTTGCCCGACGCGATCTGGCTCGATGCGCTCGCAATGGAGCTCGTACTGTCGCGAACTTCGCGTATCGTCACGTTCAGCGACGCGACGAAGCGGTTGAAGGCGGCAGCCAGCGCGCCGACCTCGTCTTCCGATTCAACGGGCATGCGGCGGCTCAGGTCGCCATTGCCGCTGGCGATTTCGCTGAGCATGTCGGCCGCCCGCGCGACGGGGCCGGCAATGGCGCGGCTGATGACATAAATGATGAGCAGGGCGATGCCGCCACCGACGAGGCCGGCGATCAGGGCGGCGATCAGGGCCGAACGCGTGACGTTGCCCAACACTTCCGCTTCCGGCACTTCGGCCATCACATACAGATTCAATTCCGGCACGAAAGAGGCGGCCACGAGCTGCTTGCCGGCCGGCGCCGCATAACTGGCATAGGCGTATTTGTTGCCGGTCAGCAGAGTCTTGCTCAATGCTTCATTGAAACCGGGCAAGTCTTTCAATTGATGCTTGCCGTCGGCCAGGGCGGGATCGCGGTGGATCAGCAGGTTGCCGTCGGCGCGTACCAGGTAAACATGGCCCGTCTGGCCGACCTTGTAGCTACGGATGGTCTCGGCCATGGCGTCGACGCTCAGGCCCATGCCGGCAATGACGGCCTTGCCGCCGGCCGTCTGGCCCCGTGCGTTCAGGAACAGCATGAAACTGCCCGAGGCCGGATCGCGGTCCAGATTGATCGTGTGCTGTTTGTTTTCATCGAGCATGCTGAAGAACCAGTGATCGGCTGGCAGCTGCTTGTCCAGCGTACGGATCAGGCCCGCATCGGTCATGTACCTGGACGCCGCTTGTGAACTCCAGCTGACGACGGCCGCCTTGTTTTTTTCCTTGAGCATGCGGGCGTAGCGCTGGAACGTGGCCAGGCCGTTTTCCGCCAGGTCCGCATCTTCCCAGTCTTGCAGGAAGACATCATTGGCCATCGTCTGCACCACCGATAGCGGCTGGCTGATCTGGCGCAGCACGTCGTTGCGGATCTCGCCCACCTGGGCCGGCAGTTCCTGGCCGACGACGCGTTCGCGCACATAGTCGCTGCTCATGCGCACGCTGAGGAAAGAGGAAATGCCCATGAACAGTAGCAGGCATAAGCCCATGCTGAACATCAATTTTTTCTGAATGGAGAGGTGACGAAGCAGCTGCATGGGCGACCCTGGGAATGGGCCCGCGCGCCTGGCAGAGGGTGCCGGACATGCACAGGCAAGTGCGCAGTATAGCGACCGATAGGGTGGCGATATGGGGAGAATGCCGTATTTAATTGATGAGCGTTGCTGTGCGGCAACGATTGCAGGATATCAACATGCGCGACTTTCATGCGCATCCGTACTGCGCGGAAAAACGTTCAGGCAGGCAAGCCGTGAGCGATCAATTCCAGCGGCAATTCCGTGCTGCACTTGATTTGTTCCATGGAGAAGGCGGACGACACGCCCGTCAATTGCACGGCCTTGATGAGCTTTTTATAAAACGTGTCGTAGCCTTTGATGTCGGTCGTGACGACTTTCAGCAGGTAGTCGATGTCGCCGCTCATGCGGTGAAATTCCTGTACTTCGGGCAAGACGATGACGGCGGCGGCGAAGCGGCGCAGCCATTTTTCATCGTGCTGTCCCGTGCGCACGCTGACGAAGACGGTCACGGGCAAGCCCACTTTTTGCCGGTTGACGATGGCCACGCGGCTCTCGATATAGCCCTCTTCCTCCAGGCGCTTGACCCGCTTCCAGCACGGCGTGCTGGACAAGCCGATCTTCTCGCTGAGGGCGGCGATCGACAAGGTGCCGTCCTGCTGCAGGGCGGCGAGGATGGCGCAGTCGAATTTGTCAAGCTGAGTACTTGGTGAATTCATTTTGCTATTCCGTGTTTTGTGGCATGTACATGCTGCATGGTACCTTGTTTGCAGCATTTTTTGGCATATCTTCACGGGGGCAGGCCGGTAGACTATTCATATGTCCCAGCCGCCTGCGCTGCCCCCTTTTTATAGAATAGTCAGACTGCCATCATGAAAGAAATCTACCTCGACAGCAATGCCACCACCTGCGTGCTGCCCGCCGCCGTTGCCGCCGCCCGGCAAGCGATGGAGCAGGGCTATGGCAATCCCAGCAGCACCCACGCGACGGGGTTGCAGGCCAAGGCCATGATGGATGGCGTGCGCCGGCGCGCCAGCGGCTTGCTGGGCGTGGGCGACGGCCGCCTGATGTTCAACAGCGGCGCCACCGAAGGCATCCAGACGGCCGTGCTGTCGGCCCTGTGCGCGCTGCGCGAACGGCGCGCTGCGGGCAAGCGCATCGGCAGCCTGCTGCTGTATGGCGCGACCGAGCACAAGGCCGTGCCGGAAAGCCTGGCGCACTGGAACCGCCTGTTGGGCCTGGGCCTGGAAGTGCGCAAGCTGCCCGTCGATGCGCAGGGACGCCACGATCTGCAGGCGCTCGATGCGCTGATCGGCGACGCCGCCATGCTGTGCACGATGGCGGCGAATAATGAAACGGGCGTCGTCAGCGATTTGTCCGCCATCGCCCGGCTGCTGCAGGAGCGCGGCGCGGATGCCTACTGGATGGTCGATTGCGTGCAGGCGCTGGGCAAGCTGAAACTGAACCTGGCTGCCACGCGCATCGATTACGCGCCGTTTTCCGGCCACAAGCTGTATGCGCCCAAGGGCATCGGCATGCTGTATGTGCGCGCCGGCGCGCCGTTTACGCCCTTGATGATGGGCGGCGGCCAGGAAGCGGGCTTGCGCTCGGGCACGGAAAACATGGCCGGCATCGCCGCGCTGGGCGCCGTGCTGGCCGCGCTCGACGATGGCAAGACCTTCCGCAGCCACGCCGACCTGGCCGCGTTCCGCGAGCAGCTGGTGGCCAGCCTGGAACGCGCTTTCCCCGGCATCGTGTTCAATATGCCGTTCGACTTGTCGTTGTCGACGACGCTCAATTTTTCCGTACCGGGCCTGTCCTCGAAAGAATTGCTGGACCTGTTCGACGCGGCGCGCGTGCGCGTCAGCTCGGGCAGCGCCTGTTCCGCCGCCAAAGCGCTCCCCAGTTATGTTCTGGAAGCGATGCATGTGCCGCAATGGCGCGCCAGCTCGGCCATCCGTTTGTCGTTCGGCCCTCTGATTGACGCGGCGACCATTACCGCCGCGTGCGCGCGCATCGAGCGCTGTGGTGAAGCGCTGCGCAGCAGCTGTTTGCTGCCGTCGGCGCTGGCGCCATCGCCGCAGGATGGCGTGATTCAGCTCAGCGTCGATGGCCAGTGCACCTGGCTGCTCAGCGACGCTGCCAGCGCCAGTTGCGTCGTCATCGACCCCGTCGCCGCACTCGTGCCGCGCCTGGCCGCCTTCATCCGCTGCCAGCACCTGGCCTTGCGCGCCATCGTGCACACGACGGCGCCAGCCGACCATGGCGTGGCGCGCCTGGCCTTGCTGCAGGAACTCGAGATCGAACAAGTCGGTCACGTCGATATCGATGGTGAGCTGGCACTGGGCCAGCAGCGTTTGCGCCGCATCGAATGCGGTGATAACCATGTGTATTTGCTGGAGCAGCGCTTCGCCTTCATCGGCACCCTGGCGCCCGAGGCCTTGACGCCCTTGCTGGATGCGGCGCTGCTGACGCCAGACACCGTGCTGTGCGCGTCAGGCGACGACGGCAGTATTTGCGGCACCGTGCACAGCGTGCAGGACGGTAGCGTGCCGTCCGCCGAACTCCAGTTCGATGCGGCCGCCTTGCCCGCCTTTCTGCGCCAGCATCCCGACGCCATCCTCGTCGACGTACGCGAAGCGTATGAACACGCGGCGTGCGCCGGCACGGTATTCGAGGGTTGCGAGGTGCGCAGCGTACCGCTGAGCCGCCTGGCGGGACAGGTGGCCGCATGGCTGCAGCAACCGCAGCGTCCGCTGGTCTTTTTCTGCCGCAGCGGCAACCGCAGCGCGCGCGCCAGCGCCTGCCTGCGTCGCCTCGGTCATGGCGCCGCATGGCAACTGAACGGCGGCATGGCGATGGCGGAAGCGACGCGCCACCCGCTGGCCATCGCGGCCTGAGCATCTTGAATTTCCTCCTTGAAATATTGCTCCGTGCCATCATCGTCACGGAGCAAGCTATTCGTTTCCTTGCGGCATTTTTTCATTGTCCAGTCTGCAAATTTCTTTGCCGACACGCTGCCAAAGCGCCAGCTATGTACGCTAGCGCACGGTCTTGCCTGCGTCGCCCTCCTACGATGAAGTTCAGAAAATCTCCCTATACCCTGAGATTCGTCGCAACGCTCCGGCGCTTCGCTTTCCGTCTTCGCCAGTGTCCGATCGTGTTCTTCCAGACTGGGCCAGCGTGACGGTGGCCGCTGGTTGCCTGCGCGCACCTAGCGAGGCCCAAGTTGAAAGAGTACACAGCAGTTGTCACGCAGCAGATCAAGGAACAGATTTCCAAAGTTAAAGAAATCTTCCGCGACCACTCCCTTGCACCGGACACCTTCGACGCCGCGCGCGACGATGCCTTGCCCCTGCGTTCCGAATTATTCAGCGCCATGCAGATGGCCGCCCACGGCAAGCACGTGGCCGCCGGCCATGCGGTAGGGCGGCATCACGGCCGCGACCGCTTGCTGGCGCGCCTGGCCGACAATGCGGCCCTGATCACGGCCACCGTCAACGAGCTGACGGCGACCGTCAAAAGCGGGCGCCAGGTCACGCCCGCTTCGGAATGGCTGCTCGATAATTTCTACCTGATCGAAGAGCAGATCCGCACCACGCGGCGCCACTTGCCGAAGAACTACAGCAAGGAGTTGCCACGGCTGAGCTCTGGCGCGGACGCGGGCTGTCCGCGCGTGTATAAAATTGCGCTGGAAATCATCTCGCACGGCGATGGCAGGGTCGACCTGGAAAACCTGTGCCACTTTGTCGAGGCTTACCAGGACGTGGCCACCCTGACCTTGGGCGAGCTGTGGGCCGTGCCCATCATGCTGCGCCTGGCCCTGATCGAAAACCTGCGCCGCGTCGCCGTGCGCGTGGCCGACGACCGCATGCAGCGCGACCTGGCCAACACCTGGGCCGACCAGATGACGGAGATCGCCGAGCGCAATCCCAGCGGCTTGATCCTGCTGGTGGCCGACATGGCCCGTTCGAATCCGCCTATGACCAGCGCTTTCGTGGCCGAATTGTCGCGCCGCCTGCAGGGACAAAGTTCCTCGCTGACCCTGGCGCTGTCGTGGCTGACGCACAAGCTGGCCGAGTCGGGCCTCACCATCGAGCAGCAGATCCAGTCCGAGATCGGGCAGCAGGCGGCCGACCAGGTGTCGATCGCCAACAGCATCGGCAGCCTGCGTTTTCTCGGCACCATGGATTGGCAGGAATTCGTCGAGACCATGAGCGTGGTCGAGCAAACCTTGCGCCTGGACCCGGCCGGCACCTATGGCTTGATGGATTTCGCCACGCGCGACAGCTACCGCCACGCCATCGAACGCATCGCCAAACGCAGCGCGCGCAGCGAGGTGGAAGTGGCCGAGATGGTGGTGCAGCTGGCGCACACGCATGGCAACGGCAATGACGCGCGCCGCGGCCACATCGGCTTTTACCTGGTGGGCCGCGGCGTGCTGGTGCTGGAAAAGCAGGCCGGCGCCAGGCTGCCGTTCGTCGAAGCGCTGCAGCATACGGCGCGCGCCGCGCCGCTGGCCGTCTACCTGGGCGCCATCTGCTTCCTGAGCCTGGCGACGAGCGCCTTGCTGCTCGAGCGCGCCGTGCGCCATGGCGTGCAGGGCTGGCCCCTGGCGGCGCTGGGCGCGCTGGCGCTGCTGGGCAGCAGCCAGCTGTCTGTCGCCGTGGTGAACTGGCTGGCGACTCTGATGACGTCGCCGCATCCGCTGCCGCGCATGGATTACCAGGCCGGCATTCCGTCCGATGCGCGCGGCATCGTCGTCGTGCCGACCCTGATCTACAGCGAGCAGAACGTGGCGGCCCTGTGCGAGGCGCTGGAAGTGCGCTATCTCGCCAACCGCGACCCGAACCTGCGCTTTTGCCTGCTGACGGACTTCGTCGACGCAGAGGCGCAAACGATGCCCGGCGATGAAGCCCTGCTGCGCCAGGCGCAGGAGACCATCCGCGCCCTGAACGAGAAGTACCGCGTGGAGGGTGTCGAGTTCAAGGAAAACGGCGACCCGGCCGACCCCGAGGAGCTGGGCCACGTGGGGCCGTTCCTGCTGCTGCACCGTCCGCGCCTGTGGAATTCGCAGCAGAATGCGTGGATGGGGCAGGAGCGCAAGCGCGGCAAATTGTCCGACCTGCACGCGTTCCTGCGCGGCGGCGCGCGCGACAAATTCTCGCTGGTGGAAGGCGAGTTGCGCGGCCTGCGCACGATCAAATACGTGATCACGCTCGACACGGATACGCAGCTGCCGCGCGACGCGGCGCGCGAATTCATCGCCACCATGATGCACCCGCTGAACCGCCCCGTGCTGGACGCGGCCGGCACGCGCGTGGTGGCCGGCTACGGCATCCTGCAGCCGCGCGTGGCCGTGGCGCTGCCCAGCGCGAACGCCTCGCGCTATGAGCTGCTGTGCGGCGGAGAACCGGGCATCGACCCGTACACGCGCACCGTATCCGACCTGTACCAGGACGTGTTTTATGAAGGCTCGTTTATCGGCAAGGGCATCTATGATCTCGACATGTTCGAGCGCGTGCTGGGCCAGCGCCTGCCCGACAATAAAATCCTCAGCCACGATCTGCTGGAAGGCTGTTATTTGCGCGCGGGCCTCTTGAGCGACTCGCAGCTGTATGAAGAATATCCGGCCCGCTACGACGCCGACGTGAGCCGCCGCCAGCGCTGGATACGCGGCGACTGGCAGCTGGTCGGCTGGTTGCTGGGCCGCGTGCCGGGCCGTGCCGGCAAGCGCGAACGCAATCCCTTGTCGATGCTGTCGCGCTGGAAGCTGTTCGACAATCTGCGCCGCAGCGTCGTCGCGCCGGCCACTACTGTGTCGCTGCTGCTGGTGTGGGGCTTTTTGCCGCACGTGGCCTTCTGGAGCGCGGCCGTGCTGGCCATCATCTTCCTGCCGCCCGTGTTTTCGGCCCTGTACGATTTGCTGCGCAAGCCGCGCGACACCTTGTGGCGCCAGCACCTGGCCGCCTTTGAGCGGCGCTGCGGCGTGCAGTTTTCGCACGCCATGCTGACCCTCGTCTTCCTGCCGTACGAAGCGTGGATCAGCCTGGACGCCATCGTCCGCACCCTGTGGCGCCTGGGCGTATCGCACAAGCATTTGCTCGACTGGCGTGCCTCGAACCTGCATGTATCGTCAGGTTCGCAAGCCGACAGCTGGCGCGCCATGTGGTGCTCGCCCGCGCTGGCGCTGGCTACCTTCGGCGCCTTGCTCCACTGGCGCCCCGAGGCCTTGCCGGCCGCCGCCGTGGTGCTGCTCTTGTGGCTGGCCGCACCCGCCATCGCCTGGTGGATCAGCCGCCCCATCGAACGGGCCGTGGCGCGTTTGTCGGCCGAGCAGGGACGTTTTTTGCATGGCGTGGCGCGCAAGACCTGGGCGTATTTCGATACCTTCGTCGGGCCGGACGACCACTGGCTGCCGCCCGATAACATGCAGGAGCATCCGAACCTGGTGGTGGCGCACCGCACCTCGCCGACGAATATCGGCCTGGCGCTGCTGGCCAACCTGACGGCCTACGATTTCGGCTATCTGACCCTGGGCCAGCTGATCGAGCGCAGCCGCGCCACCCTGCACAGCATGGGCGAGCTGGAACGCTTCCAGGGCCATTTCTATAACTGGTACGACACGCAAACGCTCAAGGCGTTGCAGCCGATGTATATCTCGACCGTCGACAGCGGCAACCTGGCCGGCCATCTGCTGACCTTGCAGCCGGGCCTGGTGGAACTGTACGACACTCCCATCATCGGCGCGCAGATCGTGCAGGGCATCCGCACGACGGCGCAGGTGCTGCAGGAATTCATCGCCGCCGAAGGCGAAGGCAAGGCCATGCGCGAGAGCATGACCCTGCTGCAGGCGCAGGCCGCGCCCGCCAGCCTGGCCGAATGGCATGCCTATCTCGCCGCCGCGAATGGCGCGGCTGACGCGCTGCTGTCGCTGACCTTGCAAAGCGAGGATGGCGACCTGTCCATGTGGGCGGGAGCCTTGGCGCGCCAGTGCCGCGCGGCGCTGGCCGAGTTGCTGCAACTGGCGCCGTGGGCGGCGCACGCGGGCGTCGATGCGGCGCTGATGCGCGTGCCGACCCTGCGCGAACTGGCCAACCTGGAAGCGCCGGAAGGCACGCCGCCCGAACTGGCGGTGCTGCTGGCGCAGGGCCGCGAACAGGCGGGCCGCCACATGCGCGACATCGCCCACGCGGCGGGCCAGGCGCGCGACTTCGCGCAGATCGAATACGGCTTCCTGTACAACCCGGCGACAAAACTGCTGGCCATCGGCTACAACGTCAGCGAACGGCGCCTGGACCCCAGCTACTACGACTTATTGGCTTCCGAAGTGCGCCTGGCCAGCTTCATCGCCATCGCCCAGGGCCAGCTGCCGCAGGAGCACTGGTTCGCCCTGGGCCGCCAGCTGTGCATGGTGGCAGGCCAGCCCGTGCTGCTGTCGTGGAGCGGCTCGATGTTCGAGTACCTGATGCCGCTGCTGGTGATGCCGAACTACCCGAATACCCTGCTTGACCAGACCTACCATTCCGTCATCGAGGCGCAGATCGATTACGGGCGCCAGCGCGATGTGCCGTGGGGGATTTCCGAGTCCGGCTACAACACGGTCGACGCCAGTTTGAACTATCAGTACCGCGCCTTTGGCGTGCCGGGGCTGGGCCTGAAGCGTGGCCTGGCCGACGACCTGGTGGTGGCGCCATATGCCAGCATGATGGGCCTGATGGTGCAGCCGGAAGCGTCGTGCCAGAACCTGCAGCGCATGCAGGCGGCCGGCTACATGGGCCGCTACGGCTTTTTTGAAGCCATCGATTTCACCACGGCGCGCCTGCCGCGCGGGCAGGGCAGCGCCATCATCCGCTCCTTCATGGTGCACCACCAGGGCATGGGTTTTCTGGCCCTCAGCTATTTGCTGCATGACCGCCCGATGCAGCGGCGTTTCGAGTCCGATCCGCTGCTGCAATCGGCCTTGCTGGTGCTGCAGGAACGCACGCCGCAGGCCGGCGCGTTTTACTCGAACACGGCCGAACTGGCGGTGCTGCGCAGCGGCGCGCCCGAGCAGGCCATGCCGATGCGTATCCTCACGCAAGCCAACAGCGCCGTGCCGGAAACGCAGCTGCTGTCGAATGGCCGCTACCACGTCATGGTGAGCAATGCGGGCGGCAGCTACAGCCGCTGGAAAGACCTGTCCGTGACGCGCTGGCGCGAAGACAGCACGCGTGATAACTGGGGCAATTTCTGCTACCTGCGCGACCTCGATGATGGCGCAGTCTGGTCCACCATGTACCAGCCCACCCTGGCTGAACCGAAGAAATACGAAGTGATTTTTTCCGAAGGGCGGGCCGAGTTCCGCCGCGCCGACCATGGCCTCGACCTGTACACGGAAATCGTCGTCTCGCCCGAGGACGACATTGAAATCCGCCGCACGCGCATCAGCAATAATTCGAACCGCCAGCGGCGCATCGAGATCACCAGCTTTGCCGAAGTGGTGATGGCGCCGGCGGCGGCCGACGCGGCCCATCCCGCGTTCAGCAAGCTGTTCGTGCAGACGGAAATCCTCGCGCATGAAAAGGCGATTCTATGCACGCGCCGGCCCCGCTCGAAAGAGGAGCAGATGCCGTGGCTGCTGCATGTGATGACCGTGCACGATATCGAGCGCTACGAAGTATCGTTCGAGACGGACCGCGCGCGCTTCATCGGTCGCGGCAACACGGCGCAGCTGCCGCAGGCGCTGCAGGAAGGTGGCCCGCTCAGTGGCGGCCAAGGCTCCGTGCTCGACCCCATCGTGGCCATCCGTTACGTCATCACGCTCGAACCCGACCAAGCTGTGACGGTCGACAGCGTGACAGGCATGGTGGAGCAGCGCGAGGCGGCCCTGCACCTGATCGACAAATACCAGGACCGCCACCTGGCCGACCGCGTGTTCGAGCTGGCCTGGACGCACAGCCAGGTGGTGCTGCGCCAGTTGAATGCCAGCGAAGCGGACGCGCAGCTGTATGCGCGCCTGGCCAACGCCGTAATCTATCCGAATGCGGCCCTGCGCGCCGAGGCCAGCATCCTGATCAAGAACCAGCGCGGCCAGTCCGGCCTGTGGGCGTATGCCATTTCCGGCGACTTGCCCATCGTGCTGCTGCAGATACGCGACGCGGCCAATATCGAACTGGCGCGCCAGATGGTGCAGGCGCACGCCTACTGGCGCCTGAAGGGATTGATCGTCGACCTGGTGATCTGGTACGAAGAACAGTCGGGCTACCGCCAGCTGCTGCACGACCAGATCATGGGCCTGATCGCCTCGGGCATCGACGCGCAGGCGATCGACCGCCCGGGCGGCATTTTCGTGCGCCTGGCCGAGCAGATCGCCAACGAAGACCGCATCTTGCTGCAATCGGTGGCGCGCGCCATCATCAGCGACTTGCGCGGCACCCTGGCCGAGCAGGTCAAGCGTCCACCGAGCCCCGTGCTGCGCATGCCGCCGCTGCTGCAGGATCCGGCCCGCGAACAGGGCGGCGTGCCGCACCGCGCGCCAGAGCGCGCGCTGATCCTGGAAAATGGCCTCGGTGGTTTCACACCCGATGGGCGCGAATACGTGATCACCACGGCAGAAGGCAAGCAGACGCCGGCGCCGTGGTCGAACGTGCTGGCCAATGCGCAATTCGGCACGGTGGTGTCGGAAGCGGGGCAGGCATATACGTGGAGCGAGAATGCGCATGAATTCCGCCTCACGCCATGGCAGAACGACCCTGTCTCCGACCTGTCCGGCGAAGCGTTTTATGTGCGTGACGAGCAAAGCGGCCAGTTCTGGTCGCCCTCGTCGTTGCCCGCGCGCGGGAGCGGCGATTACGTGACGCGCCACGGCTTCGGCTACAGCGTGTTTGAACATAGCGAAGGCGGCATCGCCACAGAATTGTGCACCTATGTGGCGCTCGATGCGGCCGTCAAATATTCGGTGATCAAGGTGCGCAACGACAGCGGCGTGCCGCGCCGCCTGTCCGTCACCGGTTATGTGGAATGGGTGATGGCCGACTTGCGCGCCAAGTCCGGCATGCACGTGGCCACCGAGGTCGACACGATCAGCGGCGCCCTGTTTGCGCGCAATAACTACAACACGGAGTTTTCGGGCCGCGTCGGCTTTTTTAATACCGACGCGAGCATCCGCTCCATCACCTGCGACCGCAATGAATTCATCGGCCGCAATGGCAGCCTGGCGCAGCCGGCGGCGCTGCGCCGCGTGCGCCTGTCCGGCAAGGCGGGCACGGGGCTGGACCAGTGTGCCGCCATCCAGGTGCCGTTCGAACTGCAGCCGGGACAGGAGCGCGAAATCGTCTTCATCCTCGGCGTGGGCGGGCGCCGCAATGCCGACGCCAGCACCATGGTGCAGCGCCATGCGGGCAAGGAAGCGGCGCGCAGTGCGCTCGACGCGGTGCGCGCGCACTGGGACAGCACCCTGGGCGCCGTGCGCATCGAAACGCCCGATCCGTCGCTCGACGTGATCGCCAATGGCTGGCTGATGTACCAGACCATCGCCTGCCGTCTGTGGGCGCGCAGCGGCTATTACCAGTCGGGCGGCGCCTACGGTTTCCGCGACCAGTTGCAAGATGCGATGGCGATGATACACACGGCGCCGCAGCTGCTGCGCAAGCATTTATTGCTGTGCGCGGCGCACCAGTTTGTCGAGGGCGACGTGCAGCACTGGTGGCATCCGCCGTCGGACCGGGGCGTGCGCACGCACTGCTCCGACGATTACCTGTGGCTGCCGCTGGCCGCCTGCCGTTATGTGATCGCCACGGGCGACGTCAACGTGCTGTCGGAAGTGGCGCCCTTCATCGAGGGGCGTGCCGTCAAGCCGGAAGAGGATTCGTATTACGACTTGCCCGTGCGTTCGGGCGAGTCGGCCGACCTGTACGAGCATTGCGTGCGCGCCATCCGCCATGGCCTGCGCCTGGGCGTGCACGGTTTGCCGTTGATGGGTTCCTGCGACTGGAACGACGGCATGGACAAGGTGGGCGAACATGGCAAGGGCGAGAGCGTGTGGCTGGCCTTCTTCTTGTACGAAGTGCTGCAGCGCTTTGCCGAAGTGGCCCTGCTGCGCGGCGACGCCGCGTTTGCCCAGTTCTGCCGCGACGAAGCCGTGAAACTGGCGGCCAACGTCGAGGAACATGCGTGGGATGGCGAGTGGTACCGGCGCGCGTATTTCGATGACGGCACGCCACTGGGATCGCACACCAACGAGGAATGCCAGATCGATTCGATTTCGCAAAGCTGGGGCGTGCTGTCGGGCGCCGCCAACCAGGAGCGCGTGGCCGGCGCCATGCGCCAGGTCGATGCGCGCCTGGTACGCCGTGACTCCGGCGTGATCCAACTGCTCGATCCGCCGTTCGACAAGGCCGACCTGAATCCCGGCTACATCCGCGGCTATGTGCCCGGTGTGCGCGAGAACGGCGGCCAGTACACGCATGCGGCCATCTGGACGGCGATGGCGTTTGCCCGCATGGGCGATGGTGAAAAGGCGTGGGAATTGCTGCGTATGATCAGTCCCGTGCGCCATGGCGCTGATGCGCAGGCGGTGGCGCGCTACAAGGTGGAACCGTATGTGGTGACGGCCGACGTGTATGCCGTCGCGCCGCACGTGGGACGCGGCGGCTGGAGCTGGTACACGGGATCGTCGGGCTGGCTGTACCGGCTGATCGTCGAATCCCTGCTGGGCTTGACGCGCGAAGCGAACGTGCTGCGCATGGCGCCGACCATGCCGGCCGAGTGGCGCAGCTTCAAGCTGCATTACCGCTTCGGCGCCAGCAGCTATGCCATCACGGTGGAGCAGGCACAGGGGCGCCCTGCGGGCTTGTCGCTCGATGGCGTGGCGCAGCAGGGCAACAGCATCGCCCTGCGCGACGAGGGCCGCGAGTATGCGGTGCTGCTGCTGGTCTAGTCTTGCCAGGTGTCGTCATCGGGACGGCGCCGGCCAAGCAGCAGGATCAGGCCGGCGCCGAGCAGCAACAGGTCGCGCGTGCGCACTTCGGGTGCGGATTGCGTTGTCGTCTGAGGGTTCGCCGGTGCCGCCATGGCGGCGGGGAACTGGCTTGCGCAGGCGGCCAGGCACAGCGCCGCCACTTTTCCATTTAACTGCATAGATTCCTCAAGAAAGCGCGCCGACCGTTCGGAATTGGCGCGCCAGTATTCATGTCCACGACATTGTAATTATGAACATGAATATTGTAAACGAGAAATTATCTGTGCTTGTGTCAAAATCCCAGTGCCGCACCCGCACCGAGCAGGGTCGCCACGCCCAGCACGGCAAACACCAGCGCCGCGATGCCGTGCACGAGGCGCAGCGGGACGCGGTTGGCGATCCTGTCGCCCAGGTAGACGGCCGGCACGTTGGCCAGCATCATGCCGAAAGTGGTGCCCAGCACGACAGAGACAATATCGTGATAGCGCGCCGCCAGCGCCACCGTGGCCACCTGCGTTTTATCTCCCATTTCCGCCATGAAGAAGGCGATCAGGGTGGTCAGGAAGACGCCGTACTTGGCCAGCTTCGTTTCGTCTTCATCGAGCTTGTCGGGGATCAGGGTCCAGGCGGCCATGGCGAGGAAGGAGACGCCGAGCACCCAGCGCAGCACGTTCGGCCCCAGCATGCTGGTGATCCAGGCGCCGACGGCGGCGGCAAAGGCGTGATTGGCGATGGTGGCGACGAAAATGGCCAGCACGATGGGCAAGGGTTTGCGGAATTTGGCGGCCAGCAGAAAGGCCAGGAGTTGGGTTTTGTCGCCGATTTCAGCGAGACCGACGATGCCGGTGGAGATGAGGAATGCTTCCATGAGATTGCAAGAGGTACGCGGGCCGGACGAATTAACCAATGATCCACGGGCGACTCCGGCCCATGCGGCCGCCCTGGATCAATGGTCTCGTCAAGTTTTTCAACCACCTGCACCATGGCCTGCGGGCCAATCATGTTGATACAGGTTCCCGCGGCGTGACCGCGAGACGACTACTCCCCAATGTTCGAGGCGCATCATACGCCAATGCCTGCGCCGGCGCCAGTGCTGCCGGGGCACGGTGCTACCTGGTGTGTGGGACTTCGACAACAATGATCGATTTGAAAACAGACTCGACTTAGAATGCAGTTCTGTCCACGACTCCCAGATGGAATGCGCCATGCCGGTCCTTGTCCGCTTGCTTGCCTTGTGTTTGACCCTGTTTGCTCCCTTGTCCGGCCTGTGCGCCGCGGCGCCCTTCGACGACAAGTTCCGCCAGCTGGAAGAACTGCTGCCCACGCCGAACAACTACCGCACGGCGTCCGGCGCGCCGGGCCACGCCTACTGGCAGCAGCGCGCCGATTACGTGATCCGCGCCACGCTCGATGAGGAACGCCGCGCCATCACGGCCAGCGAACAGATCACCTACCACAACCGCTCGCCCGACAGCCTCGCGTATCTGTGGCTGCAGCTGGACCAGAATGGCTTGCGCCAGGATGCCGACCAGCGCCGCGTATTGAGCGCCCCATCGCGCCAGGCCTGGCTCAGTGGCAGCGAGGACGAAGCGCTGAAGTTCGAGGACTTGCGCGCCCTCCATACGGGCCGTGAATTCGACGGCGGCTTCAAGCTCACCGCCGTGAAGGCGGCCAGCGGCAAGCCGCTGCCGCATGTCGTCAACCAGACCATGCTGCGCATCGATTTGCCGACGGCGCTGGCGCCCGGCCAGAGCATCACGTTCAATATCGACTGGTCGTATCAGATCAATGACCAGAAGGTGCTCGTCGAGCGCTCCGGCTACGAATATTTTGAAGACGACAAGAACACGATCTTCCAGATCGCGCAGTGGTTCCCGCGCATGGCCGCCTACTACGACGCCGTCGGCTGGCAGCACAAGCAGTTCCTCGGCTCCGGTGAATTCACCCTGGAGTTTGGCGACTACGAGCTGTACCTGACGGTGCCGGGCGATCACGTGGTGGCTGCCACGGGAGAGCTGCAAAATCCTGCTAGCGTGCTGAGCGCGGCGCAGCGAGAGCGCCTGGCGCGGGCGAAAAACAGCAACACGCCGCTGCTGGTGATCACGCCGCAGGAAGCGCTGGCGGCGGAGAAGGGCCGCGCGGCGGGGATGAAAACCTGGCACTTCAAGGCGGCCAATGTGCGCGACGTGGCGTGGGCGTCGAGCCGCAAGTTCATCTGGGATGCGCAGGGCCTGGACAGCGGCGGCAAGCGCGTGATGGCCATGTCGTATTACCCGAACGAGGGCAACCCGCTGTGGCAGCAGTACAGCACGCGCGCCGTCGTGCACGCGATCGAGCAGTACAACAAATACAGTTTCGACTATCCGTATCCGAACGCGATCTCCGTCAACGGCGCCGTGGGCGGCATGGAGTATCCGATGATTGCGTTCAATGGCGGACGCCCCGTGAAGGACAAGAAGACGGGGGAGCTCACGTACTCGAAGACGGCCAAATATGACCTGATCGGCGTGATCATCCATGAGGTGGGCCACAATTATTTCCCCATGATCGTCAACTCCGACGAGCGCCAGTGGACGTGGATGGACGAGGGCCTGAATTCCTTCCTGCAGTACCTGGCCGAGCAGGCGTGGGAAGAGCATTTCCCCTCATGGAATGGCGAGCCGCGCAAGATCGTCGACTACATGCGCAGCCAGAACCAGGTGCCCATCATGACCAATTCCGAGTCCTTGCTGCAGTTCACGGCGAACGCCTACGACAAGCCGGCCACGGCGCTCAACATCCTGCGCGAGACCATCCTCGGGCGCGAACTGTTCGACTTCGCCTTCAAGCAGTATGCCTTGCGCTGGAAGTTCAAGCGCCCGACGCCGGCCGACTTTTTCCGCACCATGGAAGACGCGTCCGGCACGGACCTGGACTGGTTCTGGCGCGGCTGGTTCTATACCACCGACGCGGTCGACATCAGCATTGACGGCATCAGCGAATATGGCGTGAGCACGAAGAACCCGGAAGTCGAGAAAGCGTGGAAGAAGGCGCAGAAGGACGCGCAGCCGATCTCGATCTCGGACCAGCGCAACAAGGCGCTGCCGAAGAAGGTCGATGCCGATCCTGCGCTGAAGGATTTCTATAACCGGCACGATGATTTCACGGTCACCAACAAGGACCGCAACAGCTATGCGGAAGAACAGGAAACGCTGGAACCGTGGGAGCGCAAGCTGCTGGAACAGCGCAACATGGGCAAGCATTTGTACCTGGTCGACTTTTCGAATCTCGGCGGCCTGGTGATGCCCTTGATCCTGGAAATCGAACTGAAAAGCGGCAAGAAGATCATCGAGCGCGTGCCGGCCGAAGTGTGGCGCTATGCGCCGCACAAGATCAGCAAGGTGATCGTCACGGACGAGCCGATGGTGGGCCTGGTGCAGGACCCGTACTGGGAGACGGCCGACATCGACACCAGCAATAACGCCTGGCCGAGAAAAATCACGCCATCGCGCCTGGAGCTGTTCAAGCAGGACCGCGACAAGAACAACCTGATGAAGGATGTTAATACGCCGCTGAAAGCGCCCGAGGCCAAGCCGGCAGCCAAGGCCGAGACAAAACAGTGAAACAGCGCCGGCCGGTCCGGCGCTTTTTTCTGCCGGCCTGCGCCGGAAGTGCTATTCTGCGCGACGCCCCGGCGCACACGGACCGGGGCTTTCGCAAATCATTCAAAAGACGACCATGCAAACTTTGACCTTCCTGCGCGCGCTGGGCTGTGCGCTACTTTGCCAGGTGACCCTGGCCGCGCACGCCGACCCCCTCAGCTATGCGCGCTATGACCAGGTGCGCACGCGCGACCTGCAGCTGGACCTGAAAGCGGACTTCAAGCAAAAGACGCTTTCCGGCTATGCCGAGCTGTCCTTGAACTGGATCGATCCGGCGGCGCGCACCCTGGTGCTCGATACGCGCGATTTGTCGATCGCCAAGGTGCAGGTACAGGACAAGCGCGGCGCATGGCAGATGGCGCCGTACCAGCTGGACAAGGCCGACCCGGAAAAGGGCCAGGCGCTGCGCATCACCACCACGGGCCAGCCTGGCAAAGTGCGCGTCTACTACCACACGGCGCCGAACGCCATCGCGCTGCAGTGGCTCACGCCGCAGCAGACCATGTCGGGCAAGCTGCCTTTCATGTTCAGCCAGTCGCAAAGCATCAATGCCCGCTCGTGGGTGCCGTCGCAAGATACGCCGGCCGTGCGCTTTACGTATAGCGCGCGCATCGATGCGCCAGCGGGCATGCGCGTCGTGATGAGCGCCGAAAATGACGAAAAGGCGACGGGCAAGGGCGGCTGGAAATTCAGGATGCCGCAGCCGATTCCATCGTACCTGCTGGCCATTGCCATAGGCGAACTGGAAGTGCGCAAACTCGGTCCCCGCTCCGCCGTGTATGCGGAACCGCCGCGCATCAAGGCGGCCGAATACGAGCTGGCCGACACGGAAAAGATGATACAGGCAGCCGAAGCGCTGTATGGTCCATATGGCTGGGGACGCTACGACATGATCGTGCTGCCACCATCGTTCCCCTATGGCGGCATGGAAAACCCGCGCCTGACCTTCCTCACGCCGACCATGATCGCGGGCGACCGCAGCCTGGTAGACCTGATTGCGCATGAACTGGCCCACTCGTGGTCGGGCAACCTGGTCACCAACGCCTCGTGGAAGCACATGTGGCTCAACGAAGGCTTCACCACCTACGTCACCACGCGCATCGTCGAGCAGCTGTATGGCAGCGAAGTGGCGCAGATGGGCGTGCAGGTCGACCAGGAAGAACTGGCCGCCTCGATCCGCGAATTGCCGGCGGCGAAAACGGCGCTGATCACGCGCGATGCGGACGCCAATCCGGCCGAAACGTACACGGACGACGGCATCATCTACCCGAAAGGCGCCTGGTTCCTGGCCACCATGGAGCGCCGTGCCGGCCGCGCCGTATTCGATCCCTTCCTGCGCGGCTGGTTCGACCAGCACGCGTTCCAGAGCGTGACGACGGAGCAGTTCATCGCCTACCTGCGCAAGAATCTGCTGGCGCAGCATCCGGACGTGATGCCGGCAGCGGAGCTCGATGAATGGCTGTATGGCACGGGCGTGCCGGCCAGCGCGCAGCGCGTCGTTTCGCCGCGCCTGGCGCTGCTCGACCAGCACCGCGACGCCTGGTTGAAAGGCACATTGCCGACGAAAGACCTGGGCATGGACAAGTGGATCGCCATCGAATCGATGCACTTCCTGAACGACATCAACAACAAGGCCAGCGCGGCGCAATTGCGTGAACTGGACCAAGCCTACGGCGTGGGCAAGAGCGGCAACAATGAAGTTGCGTACCGCTTCTACCTGGCCGCCGTGAACGCCGGCTACGACGTGCAGCAGCCCTTGCAGGCATTCCTGATGAGCGTCGGCCGCCAGAAGTTCGTCGTGCCCCTCTACAGCGCCTTGATGAAGACGCCGCAGGGCCATGCCTGGGCCAAGGACGTGTATGCGAAAGCGCGCGAACGCTACCACCCGGTGACGCAGGAAAGCGTCGATAAATTGATGGCCGCGCAAGCGCATTGAACCTTCCTTGGATATCCTGACCATGCATACCATGAACCGTCTTGCCGCCGCCATCGTGCTGGCGTTTTCCAGCATCGCCGTGCCGGCGCTGGCTGTTGACGCGGCCCCCGTCGTTGCCGCCGCACCCACACCCGCATCCGCGCCTGCCTTCGATCTTGACCGCGACGTTGCCACCGCCCTGAAAGTGTTCGACGTGCCCGGCATGGCGATCGCCATCGTCAAAGATGGCAAAGTCATCACCGCCAGGGGCTTTGGCGTGCGCAAACTGGGCGAACCGGCGGCCGTCGATGCGCAGACCCTGTTTGAAGTGGCATCGAACTCGAAAGGCTTCACGGCCGCCGCGCTGGCCATGCTGGTTGACGAAGGCAAGCTGGCCTGGGACGATCCCGTCACCAAGCACCTGCCCGGCTTCCAGATGCACGATTCCTACGTGACGGGCGCCATGACCATCCGCGACCTGCTGACGCACCGCAGCGGCCTGGGCCTGGGCGCGGGCGACTTGCTGTGGTGGCCAACCACCACGTTCAGCACCGACGAGATCATCGAGAAGCTGCGCTACATCCGTCCGGCCACGAGTTTTCGCAACAGCTATGCCTACGATAACCTGCTGTACATCGTGGCCGGCAAGATCATCGCCGACAAGGCGGGGAAAAGCTGGGGCGAGGCCATGCATGAACGCATCCTGGCGCCGCTGGGCATGACGGGCACCACCACCAGCCTGGCTGAAAATGCGGGCAAGCCCGACGTCGCCAGTGCGCACAGCAAGATCGACGGCAAGATCGCCGCCGTCAAATCGATGCCCGTGCCGAACGCCGTGGGCGCCGTCGGCATCAACACGAATGCGGAAGATATCGCCAAGTGGATGATGGTGCTGCTCGACGGCGGCAAGATCGCCGGCGTGAAAGACAAGGATGGCAAGGAAGCGCGCCTGTTCAGCGAAAAGCAGGGCCGCGAAATGTGGACGGCGCAAACACCGATCAAGATTTCCGAACCGAAGCCGGCGCTGGCCGCGACGAAACCGAATTTCAGCGCGTATGGCCTGGGCTTTCAGCTGCGCGACTACAAGGGCATGAAAGTGGCCATGCACGGCGGCGCGCTGCAGGGCTTTTATTCGCGCGTGGTGATGGTGCCGGAAGCGAAACTGGGCGTGGCCATTCTGACCAATGCGGAAAATGGCGGTTCCATGACGGCGCTGCAATGGCGCATCCTCGACCATTACCTGCAGGCGGCGCCGTCGGACTGGCTGGCATTGGTGGCCAAGGTGGAGCAGGACCAGCATGCGGAAGAGGTGAAAAAGCAGGGCAAGGCGTCGAGCGCGCGCGCGGCGAAATCGCAGCCGTCGCTGCCGCTGGCGGCGTACGACTGCGAGTATGAAGATGCCTGGTACGGCAAGGTCATCATCAAGCCCGAGGGGAAAAAGCATATCCTCAGCTTCACGCGCACGCCGGACCTGACGGGCGAGCTGGAACACTGGCAGCACGACACCTTCATCGTGCGCTGGAAAGAGCGCAATTTCAACGCCGATGCGTACGTGACGTTCTCGCTCAATCCCGATGGCAGCATCGACCGGGTAAAAATGGCGCCCGTGTCGGCCGAGACGGATTTCAGCTACGACTTCCAGGACCTAAGCCTGGTGCCGGTGAAGCCGAAGGAAGCGAAGAAATAAAGCGGTAGGTCGGGTTAGCGCGCAGCGCGTAACCCGACATTCTCACTATGGCTTGACGAACTTCAGGGTCATGCGGTCGCTCTCGCCGATGGCCGTGTATTTGGCCCGATCGACATCCTTGTTGGCGTAGGTCGGTGGCAGCGCCCAGACGCCGCCCTGGTGGTTCGCCTTGTCTTTCGGATTGGCGTTGATGTCCGACTTGGCCGCCAGTTTGAAGCCTGCGCCTTCGGCCAGCTTGATCACATACGCTTCGTGCATGTAGCCGCTGCTGGCCGTGGCGTCCTGCGCCTGGCTCACCGGCAGGCGGTGCTCGACGACGCCGAACACGCCGCCCGGTTTCAGGCTGTCATACACTTCCTTGAACAGGGTCTGCATGCCCGCCTCGCCGATCGGTATCCAGTTGTGGATATTGCGGAAGGTGAGCACCATGTCGGCCGTGCCCTTGGGCGCGATGCGGTAGGTGGTCGGTGGCGCGAAGGCACCGAGTTCCACCTTGCCGAAGGCGGCTGGATTGGCGTCGAGTTTTTGCTGGAAGCGCGCCGCGCCACGGCGTGCGCCTTCGCTGGCGGATTGCGGATCGTTGCCTGCGGCGATCAGCTTGCCGTGGTCGCGCAGGTAGGGCGCCAGGATCTCCGTATACCAGCCGCCGCCAGGCGCCAGTTCCACCACCGTCATCGTCGGCTTGATGCCGAAGAACGTCAGCGTTTCATACGGGTGGCGGGCGCTGTCACGCAGCGCGTTGGCCGGCGTGCGCGCACTGCCGGCGATGGCTGCCTTCAGGGCCGCGTCGCCCGCATCGGCGGCCAGTGCCGCGCCGCTGCCGCCACAGGCCAGCATGACCGTCAGGGCCGCGGCCAGGGATACTCGCTTCATCATCATATGCTCCATGCGTGATTGGATCGGTTGGTCAATTGGTGGCGATCGCCATCAACGCCGATCATCGGTCAAGCACGCTGGCCGGTCAAGCGGATTCCGTCCCCCATACGGCGGCATACGCGGGCATCTCGCTGGTGTTGAGCGCATCGGCGATGGCCGCGCTACGGCCGTGCGTAAACGGCAGTTCGCCCGTCCAGACGGTATGCGCCATGTCGCCCGCGTCGTCGAGCGGTCCGCCCTTGCGCTGCTTGACGGCGCATTCGTCGAGCGCGATGCGCAGCACGGTGGTGGCCGCGTATTCCTTGGCGCTGCCGCCGCGCACCTGCGCCAGGCGTCCCGGCGCCAGCTTCTCCATCAACGCATCCATCGCCGCATGCTGCTGGCCGATGTCGCTGAGTTTTTCAAACTGCCCGTACACCATCGCCGAGCGGTAGTTCATCGTGTGATTGAAGGCGGAGCGTGCCAGTACCAGGCCGTCGAGATGGGTCACCGTCACGCACACGTCGGTTTCGCGCAGCAGCTGCTTGAGCATGCGGCTGCCGTTCGAGCCGTGAATGTACAGGTGGCCGCCGATGCGCCAGCAGGCGGTCGGGATGCAATGGTTTCCGTGCTCGTCGTGGAAGGCGATATGGCACAGGTAGGCGGCGTCGAGGATGGCGTGCAGGGTGGCTTGCTCGTAGCTGGCCAGTTCGGCGACGCGGCGCACGCGGGTACGGGGGCTGGGGGGCAGGGCGGTAGCGGTCATGGCGGAAGTCCCGTTGGTTGAAGAGGAAGGCCGCACTATAATCGGCATCTGGCCCTGAAAAAAGATCCAGAAGTGAGAAATAATTTAGAGCCACAATGTAAGGAGGCACATGGATTTTGCTTTGCTGCTGAACGCGTTCGAGTGCACGCACCGCGAGCGGGGCTGGCCGCGCCAGCGCCTGCTGCATGAATGCCTGCGCGCGGCGATCCGCGGGGGACAGCTGGCGCCCGGCACGCGCCTGGCCGCCACGCGCGTGCTGGCCGTCGAGCTGGGGTTGGCGCGCAATACCGTGCTGTACGCCTACGAGCAATTGGCCAGCGAAGGGTTTGTCTTGCCGGACCGGCGCGGCACAGTCGTCGCTGGCAGCGCCGGGGTGCCGGTGGCATCGTCAGTGAGCGGTGGCCATGATGGATTATCGCGCCGGGCCCGGCATTTGCGCGGCGTGTCGGGACAGGATGCCAGCGCGGCGCTGGTGTTTCCCGCCGACGCCATGGGGGCGTTCGCGCCTGGCGTGCCGGCGCTCGACGAATTCCCGCTGGCGCAGTGGCGCCGCATGCTGGACCGCGCGTGGCGCGCGCTGACGCCGCGCCAGCTCAATTACGGCGATCCTGCCGGCGAGCCATCCTTGCGCATGGCCATCGCCGAGCATTTGCGCGCCGCGCGCGGCGTTGTTTGCGATGCGGGCCAGGTGTTCATCACGGACGGCACGCAGAGCAGCCTCGATGTCTGCCTGCGCGCCTTTGCCGACCAGGGCGATACCTTGTGGATCGAGCATCCCGGCTATGGCGGCGCGCTGGCGGCGGGCCGTGGCGCCGGCTTGCAAGTGACCGGTATCGCCGTCGACATGGATGGCATCGCGCCGACCGATGACGACTGGCGCGATACGCCGCCGCGCCTGATCTACACGACGCCGTCGCACCAGTATCCGACGGGCAGCGTGCTCAGCCCCGCGCGCCGCATGGCGCTGCTCGAACGCGCCCGCGCGGCCGGCGCCCTGATCATCGAAGACGATTACGACAGCGAGTTTCGCCATGGCGGCCCGCCGCTGGCGGCCATGCAGGGACTGGTGGCCGACGCGCCCGTCGTGTACCTGGGCACCTTCAGCAAGACCATGTTTCCCGCCTTGCGCATCGCCTTTATCGTCGTGCCGGCCGCGCTGGCCGGCGCCTTCGCGCAGATGCAGGCGCAGGGCGCCGCGCGCGGACGCGTGGCCGAGCAGCTGGCGCTGGCCGAGTTCCTGCGCAGCGGCCTGTTTGCGCGCCACGTGCGCCGCATGCGCCGCCTGTATCGCCAGCGCCGCGACGCCTTGAGCGAAGCCTTGCAGCGCCATGCGTGTGCGGGTGCGGCCATCCATGGCGGCACGGCCGGCATGCACCTGGCGCTGCGTTTTCAAGACGACCAATGGGATGACCTGGCGCTGAGCCGCCGCGCCGCGCAGGACGGCATCGTGGCGCTGGCCCTGTCCGCGCATGGCACGGGCGAAGGGACGGGAGAAGAGTCAGGCTGGAACGGTTTTTTGCTCGGTTATGCGCAGGTGCAGGCCGAGAACATGGATGGCCTGGCGCGCCGCCTGGGCGCAGTGCTCGCGCAAGCTGGCGCGGCTGGGCAGGCGAAGCGGTCACAATAGGGCTCTTTCCAACCCAATCAGAATACTGCCCATGATACTGAGCTGGAAAGCCCCGATTTATTACAATGACAAACTCACCGGTTCCTACGACAAGGAACATGGCTCGTATGAGACGGCAGGATCGAACTTCGACTACCTGGACCTGCTGCAGGGGGCGCCTTTTCCGCCCGGCATGGACAAGCCACCCGTGCATTTTGCCTGTCCCAAGGAGCGGCTATTGAAATATGACTGTCTGTGGCTGCTCGGTGAGGTGCCGCTGGTCTCGGCCCGCCTGGCCGAATTCCTCGCCGGCGCCGCAGGCCAGGACGTGGAATTGCTCGCCCCCGCCTGCATCATGGCGGGCGGTGAACTGGTGGCGCAGCCGTTTTACATCGTCAATGCGGCGCAACGCGTACAGACGGTGGACCTCGCGCGTTCAATCGCTGAAAAAGATGACAAGGGCAACATCATCTATTTTACGAGCAGGTTTTTCCGCGACGATGCCATGGCGCCCAGGCAGGTCGCCAGGGATGCGCAATCGGGCGACCTGTTGATCTCCAGCGAGCTCGCTGGCCTGATGAAGGCCGCGCGCTTCAAGGGGGACAAGAAGCTGGGGTTTTATCGCGCCGAAGGGCGGTGGGAAGAGGCTCTTGAATGAGATCGCACGGGCACCGCGCCTGATGGGGCTTACTGCTGATCCTGCATCCACTGCTTCAAGCCGTTGACCCAGTTCTTGGCGGGCAGGTTGAACTGCTTCTTGATGGTGGCGGCGCGTTCGTATAGCTCACTGAAGTCGAGTGATGGCGATTTTTTGAAAGCGAGGACGACGATGTTTTCATCTTCCATTTCCGGCACCCAGACGACGGCGTCGAAGACCAGCTCCATCGCCTGCAAATTCTTGTCGTAGTTGGGGAAGTCGCCGAAGACATTCGTGCACATGATGCCGTCGTCCGTCAGACAGTCGAAGCAGGCCTGGTAGAACTCGGGCGTGTCGAGCACGGGGCCGCGCGCGTCCTCGTCGTACAGGTCCACTTGCAGCGCGTCGGCCGTGCCGTGGTTGGCCGGATCGAGCACGAAGTCGAGCGCATTCATTTCACGCACGTCGAGGCGCGCGTCGTTTGGCGGCAGCGCGAACTGGGCGCCGCAGATGGCGATCACGTTCGGATTGAGTTCGATGGCCGTGACCGTGGCGTCGGGGAAGCGGCGGTAGCTGAATTTGGTCAGCGCGGCGCTGCCCAGGCCCAGCTGCACGATGCGTCTGGGCTGCGTCTTGAACAGCATCCACATCATCATCATCTGGACATATTCGAGCTCGATGGCGTCGGGTTTGTCCAGGCGCATGGCGCCCTGCACCCATTTGGTCCCCAGGTGCAGATAGCGGATGCTGCGGTGTTCGGTGGTGGTGGCCGGCGGGTGGCCGGGGTGGCTGAAAGCGGTATGGCTGGTGGAGGTAAAGTCGGTCGTCATGGCGCCAGTTTAGCAGCCGGCCGAAAAAAAGACGCCGCAGCGTCTTTTTGGGGGAGAGCTCAAGATTGCTTGCGGCGGCGCGCCAGGAAGCCCAGTACGCCCAGCCCGGCCAGCAGCATGCCATACGTTTCCGGTTCAGGAACGGGGGCCAGGTTCAGGTTGAAGGTGCCGCCATAGCTGCCGCCATTGCTGTTGCCCATGACGGTGAGAACCATCGGACCGTTGAACAGCAGGCTGGTTTGCGCCAGCACCTCGCCCTGGGCATAGCCGAAGACGGTGGGTCCGCCAAAGCCCGTCAGCGCGATGCCGTTCAGGTTGGCGCCGCTGAAGTTGATGGAGGCCGCATCGCTGCCCGTGACCGACAGGTTGGCCAGGAAGGCTTGCGCGGTCGAGCCGAAAGTGGCGTCGGGAGTGAAGGTGAACGTATCGGTAAAGCCGCCGAGCGGAGTGGGCGTGGCGTTGAAGCCGCCCGTCCACAGGTTGCCGGTGGTGTTGCTCAGGTCCACGTTGTACGCTGTTGCCTGGGCTACGCCGATGGAAGCTGCGCTCAGGAGTGCTACTGCGATGAGTGATTTCAGTTTCATTTTTATCCCCGCGAAAAAACGATTGATGTTTCAAAAAAACCGTGCCGCTCAGATAAATTATCGCCAGGACATTTCATTGTCAATGAGCTATTTTTATATCATTATGCAAACTTAAATAGCTTATTTCTAACACACGGGCATGGCGCTCGCGATGTTGCAATATTAAAAACTCTAATTATCAATATAATATTGAAAAATAATTGCGGAGCATGTGATCAAAAATTCGTTGCACGGGAAATTAATTTCCAGTCAGTAATGGAAGGATCAAGGTCACCGCCAGACCGCCGCCCTCGCGATTGGCCAGGGTGATGCGCCCGCCATGGGCTTCGGCGATTTCGCGCGCCAGGGCCAGGCCCAGTCCCGTGCCGCTGCGCTTGGTGGAATAAAACGGCACCAGCGCGTTTTCCAGCACGGCGCCGCTCATGCCCGGGCCGCGGTCGCGCACTTCGATGCGCAGCTGCCCTTGCGCCAGGCTGACGTGCAGGCCGATGTGCTCCTCACGCGAGCCCGATTCCAGTGCATTCTTGAGCAGGTTCAGCAGCGCCTGCTGCATTTGCGCCGCATCGAACACGGCCGCCTGCGCAGGCGGTACGCAGTCGAGCGTGAAGGCCGCCTGCGAGGCCAGGCCGTCGAGGAACGGCTGCCACTCGCACGGCGCCAGGCGTGGCGTGGGCAGCTTGGCAAAGCGCGCATAGCCGAGGATGAAGGTTTCCAGGTGGCGCGTGCGTTCCTCGATGGTGGCGAGGATTTGCGGCAGGCGTTCCGTCTGGCCGCGGCGCACCAGTTCGGCGCCGGAATGGGCCAGCGAGGCCAGCGGCGCCAGCGAGTTGTTGAGCTCATGGCTGATGACGCGGATGACTTTTTTCCAGGTCTGTACTTCCTGGCGCCGCAGTTCCAGGGTCAACTGGCGCAACAGCAGCAGTTCGTGCTTGCGCCCGTTCAGGCTGAAGCTGCGCCGCGCCAGGTGATACACCTCTTCCTGTTCCCCCTCGCCGCTGGTAAACAAGCCATCGCTGGCGCGCGCCAGCGCTTCGGCCAGGGCCGGTGATGCCTCGCGCACGATATCGGCCAGGTGGCGCCCTTCGAGCCGGCGGCCGTGGTGCAGCAGCTGGCGCGCGGCCAGGTTGGCGTAGACGATGGCGCTGCCCTCGGCCACCAGCAGCATGGCCACCGGCGTGTTTTGCACCATGGTGTCGAGCAGCAGTTCGCGCTGCACCAGCTCCAGGCGCTGCTTGCGCAGCACGTCGCCCAGCGCATTGTGGGCCGCCACCAGGTCGGCCAGTTCATCGTTCTGCGGCCAGCGCAGGCTGAAGCCGAAGTCGCCGTCCTGGTAGCTCGTCACCGTGCCGCTCAAGGCGCGAAACAGCGACAGCATCGATTGCAGCTGGGCGCGGATGGTAATGACGGCCACCGGCAGCACGCACAACAGGGTACCGGCCAGCACCAGCAGTGGCTGGCCCGGCAAAAAATGCGCGAGCAGCAGCGCGATGACGATGCCCAGCACCAGCAGGGTGACGATCAGCGCCGTCCAGCGCGTGAGCAGGGAGAGGCGCATGGGACGATAGGCCATCAGCCGCGCGCGATACCCAGGCGTTCCATGCGCCGGTACAGGGCCTGGCGCGACAGCCCCAGTTCCTGCGCCGCCTGCGCCACCACGCCGTGTGCGCGCGCGAGCGCCGCGGTGACGCTGTCGCGGTCCGGCTCCGTCGCGGCGCCATCGTGCGGCGCGCGCAGCGATGGCATCCCCACCAGCGGCAAGCCCGTTTCCTGCGCGCCGATCACCGGGCCGGCCGTCAGCAGGCTGGCGCGCTGCATGACGTTTTTCAGTTCGCGCACGTTGCCCGGCCAGCCGTGCGCCAGCAGGGTCGCCTGCGCCTGCGCGTCCAGGGTTTTGTCACTGCCCAGGAAATGCCGCGCCAGCACCAGGATGTCGAGCGGGCGCTGGGCCAGTGGCGGCAGGCGCAGCTCGATCACGTTGAGGCGGTAGAACAGGTCTTCGCGAAACGTGCCGGCCTTGATCATCGCCGGCAGGTCGGCGTTGCTGGCGCTGATGACGCGCACTTTCACTTGCCGTTCGCGGTTCGAGCCGAGGCGCTCGAAGCGTCCCGTTTCGAGCACGCGCAGCAGTTTCATTTGCCCGGCCAGCGGCAGGTTGCCGATCTCGTCGAGGAACAGGGTGCCGCCGTCGGCCGCGTCGAACTTGCCGTCGCGCGCGCGCGTGATGCCCGTGTAGGCGCCCGCTTCCGCGCCGAACAGTTCCGCCTCGATCAGCTCGACCGGCACGGCGCCGCAATTGAGCACGACGAAGGGGCCGCCGGCGACCTGGGAATTGGCTTGCACGATGGCGGCGATGCGCTCCTTGCCGCTGCCGTTCGGCCCCGAAATGAGCACGGGCACGTCGGCCCGCGCCACCTGGCACGCCAGGTGCACGACGCGCTCCGTGGCCGGGTCTTGCCACACCATGCCGCGCAAGTCGAAGTCGTGTTCCAAGGCGTGGCGCTGGCGCTGCTCGGCCACGACGCGCTGGCGCAGCGCGCGGTTGGCCTGTCCCAGTTCCAGCAGGTTCTGCACGGAAGCGATCAGGCGCCGGTCATCCCATGGCTTGGCCAGGTAGTCGGCCGCGCCGGACTTGATCAGGTCGACGGCCGCGTCGAGCTGGGTCCAGGCCGTCAGCAGGATCACGGGCAGATCCGGGTAGCGCGCGCGGATGGCGTGGAACAGCGCGCTGCCTTCCTCGCCCGAGGTGGTGTCGGCCGTGAAGTTCATGTCCTGCACCACCAGGTCGATGGCGTGGCGCTCGAGCAGCTGCAAGCCTTCCTCGGGCGAGGCGGCGCGCACGGCGTCGATCTCGTGCAGGGAGAACAGCACGTCGAGCGCGATGGCCACGGCGGCATTGTCGTCAATAATCAGTACGGTAGGCATGCACGCAGCATATCACTCAGGTGCCGGCTCAGGTACTGCGGGTGGCAGTGGCCGGCGAAATGCTGGCCGCGCGCCATGCCGGGCCGTACACGGCGCCCACGCCCAGCAGCCAGAACACCAGCGCGCCGGCCAGCAGATAAACGGGTGGCAGGCGTGCCATTTCCAGCTGACTCACCAGCAGCTGGTTCAAGCCCAGGGCCAGCAGCACGCCGCACGCCACGCCGACGCTGGTGATCATGAAATTCTCCGTCAAAAAATAGCGCAGGATGTCGACGCGGCGGGCACCGAGCGCACGCCGCACACCGATCTGCTTGCGGCGCTGCGTCACCCACAGGCTGGCGATGCCGACGATGCCGCTGGCCGTCACCAGCAGCAGCAGGGTCGACACGGCGATCAGCATCCATGACAGGCCGCGGTCGGCCCGGTAGCGTGACGTGCGGTGCTTTTCCAGGGTATCGGTGCGTACCAGCAAGCGGTCGCTGGTGGCAGTGCGGATGGCTTGCTCGGCCTCCTTCATCAGGCGGTCGCGCTGGCCCGGTTCGGCGCGCACCGCATACAGCAGCGAATCGCGCCCGCCCGTCAGGCGCGCCGGCATCAGGATCGAATATTCACCTTCGGCCTTGACCTGGCCCACCTGCGTCTGCAGCCGTTCAACGACGCCGACCACGCGCAGTTCGGGATCATCTGCGCCGTTGCCCCGGTACAGCGTCTTGCCGACAAAGCTGGTTTCGCCTGGCCAGATTTTCTGCGCCGCGGCCAGCGTCACGATGGCCACCGTGGGGTAGCGGTCGTCGACATCTTCATCGATCTCGGGTACCTCCTCAGGCAGGAAGTCGCGTCCTTCCACCAGCTTCAAGCCATAGGTCTTGACCAGGGCATCGGGGGTGACGTAGGTCGAGATGTTGGCGCTGGGCGTGACCTGGCTGCGTTTGGCCGACACGCTGGTGGAGTTGCCCGAGCGCGACAGCACCGCCTGCGACGTTTGCGCCACCGACAGCACGCCCGGCAAGGCGCGCAGCAGGGCCGCCTGGCGCTTCTGCTCGGACAGCTGGCGCTGGTGGTTGCCGCGGTTCATGTTCTGGATATGGACATAAAAAATATCGTTTTCAGCGGCCACGCCGGTGGGCCGGGCGGCCACGGCCTGGCGCAGGTTGACGATGTGCAGGGCATTGGCCAGGATGGCCAGGCTGATCGCGATCTGCACGGCCACCAGGATGGCGCCGGTTTTGCTGCGCATCAGCGCCGACAGGATGGGACGGATTTCCATGCTGGACCTCATGTTGGGTAAAGGATGTTCATTGGGATTTGAGCTGGATCGCCGGCGTCACCTGGCAGGCGCGCCAGGTGGGCAGCAGACCGGCCAGCAGGGCCGCCAGCACCGACATGGCAAACGTCAGCAACAGCATCGGCACATCCATGTGCGCCACGGTGCCCAGTTCCTTCGACTGCTGGCTGACCACGGCCAGCGCGCCAAACGCCAGCAGCAGGCCGATCACGCCTCCGGCCAGGCCGATCACGCCGCTTTCGATCAGGAACTGGCGGAAGATGTCGCGCCGCGTGGCGCCCAGCGCGCGGCGGATGCCAACTTCGCTGGCGCGCACGGAAAACTTTGCCAGCAGCAGGCCGATGGTGTTGACCAGGCATAGCAGCAGAAAGCCGAAGGCCAGCCAGGCCGCCAGCTTGTTGTCGTTGTCGACCACCTTCAGGAAGGCCATCCATTCGTTCAGGTCGTACAGCTTGTTGGGCGCATTGCGCATCATGCGTCCCAGCTTGCGCTGCTCGCCCGCATAGGCATCCAGATACTGCTGCAACTGGCCACGCTCGCCGCTGCTGGCCATCTCGAACCAGAACTGCAGCCAGGTGCAGCCCGAAGCGAGCCTGCCCTGGTAGCCGGGTGCGTTATTGTCGCCGTTGCAGCTCATGCCGCCGTCGTGTTCCGTCTCGTGGCGAATCGCGCTGGCAAACGGAATGAAGAATTCGTCTTCCGCGCCGAAAGCGCCCTTGCTGCCGATGATGCGGTGCGGGCGTGGCACCACGTCCCAGGTCGCCAGGACACCCGTCACCATGTAGGGCCGGCCCAGCACCGTCACGCGCTGGCCGACCGGGTTGTTCGAGCCCACCAGTTTTTCAGCCAGCGCGCGGCTCAGGACGATCACGTCGGCGCCGCTGGCGTCATCGGCTTCGCTCCACGGCTGGCCGTACAGGAAGGGGGCGTCGAACATGCTGAAAAAATCGCGCGTGGGCGCAATGCCCTGGGCATTGAAAGACCCGATATCCTTGCGCGCCGGCTCGACCGGACCGGCCACGCCGTACATGACGGTACGGCGCACGCCCATCTTGCTGGCCATGAAATTGCGCGCATCGATATAGCTCATCTGGGCTTGCGAGAAGCCGGGCTTGTCGCCGGGGACGTAGCCTTTGACGGGCAGGATGTCGATCATCGGCACGAACATGCGGTCGCTCTTGTGCGGCAGCGGATCGCCCGACATGGCGTGCAGGATGGTGACGGTGGAGACGCTGGCGGCCACGCCGACGGCCAGGGTCAGCACCATCAGCGCCGTCAGGGCGCGGTTGCGGCGCAGGCTGCGCAGGCCCAAGGTGAAATAGTAGCGGAACATGGTTTCTCCTTACGCTGTCACGGGGTGCTGCGGCCTGGCCGACAGCGTGGCGCGGTGCTGCACCAGATCCGACACCTGGCCGTCGATGATGTGCACATTGCGCTGGCTGCGCAGCGCCAGTTCCGGATCGTGCGTGACCATCAGGATGGTGGTGCCTTGCGCGTTGATGTCTTCCAGCAGTTCCATCACGCCGCGCGCCATCTGCGTATCGAGGTTGCCCGTCGGTTCATCGGCCAGCAGCAGCTTGGGCGAGCCGGCCAGCGCGCGCGCGATCGCCACGCGCTGCTGCTGGCCGCCCGACAATTCGGCCGGATAATGCTTCATGCGCGACGCCAGTCCCACCTTGGCCAGTGCTTCCTCGATGCGCTCCTTGCGTTCGGCGCGGTTGAAGCCCCGGTAGCGCAGCGGCACGTCGACGTTGTCGAACAGCGACAGGTCGGGAATCAGATTAAAACCCTGGAAGATGAAGCCCAGCTTTTCATTGCGCAGGCGCGAGCGGGCATTGTCGTCCATGCCCCGGACGTTGACGCCGTCGAGGATGTATTCGCCGTCCGTGAATTCCTCGAGCAGGCCGGCGATGTTCAGGAAGCTCGTCTTGCCCGAGCCGGACGGCCCCGTGACGGTGACGAATTCACCTTGTCGCACATGGATGTCGAAGCCGCGCAGCGCGTGGGTTTCGATCATGTGGGTGCGGTAGACTTTGCTCAGGTTTTGCATGCGCAGCATGGAGGGCTCCTGGTTGGATGAGTGTTGTTAGTTGAGCGAGACGCGGGCCGCGTTCTCGAAGTTTTCCGTGCCGGCGACGACCACCTTGTCGCCCAGCTTCAGGCCGTCGAGGATTTCCACGGCCGACACGCTGGTCGCGCCCAGCTTGATCGGTGTGCGCATCGCCACGCCATCGCGCACGACGTAGGCGAAACGGCCGCCTTCGGCTTCGACGAAGGAGCCGCGCGCCAGCATCAGCACATTCGGTTTTTCATCGATCAGCAGGCGCGCCGCCACGCGCTGGTTCTGGCGCAGGCCGGCCGGCTGCTCGCCGTCGAAACGTACGCGCGCCAGCACCTGGTTTTTCACTACTTCCGGCGACAACGCCGACAGCTTGCCGGTCGCCTTGATGACGCCCGTTTCGATCTCGGCGCGCATGCCCAGGCCGATGTCGGCGACATACGTTTCTGGCACCTCGAGCTCGATTTCCAGCTGCGACAGGTCGACCAGGGTCATCAGGGCCGTATTGGCTTGCACCACGCTGCGGTTGGCCACCGACAGGGTGCCGATGAAGCCGTTGACGGGCGCGCGCACGGTCAGCTCGTCGACCCTGCGCTGGGCGTTGTCGCGGCTCAGGCGCTGGCGTTCGAGTTCATTGCTTTTTGTTTTCAGGGCCAGGGTCACGTCTTCGCTTTCCAGACCTGCCGCCTGGGACGCGTGCTTGCTGCGGATATCGGCCGAATTCAAGGCATCCTTGGCCTTCTGGTAATCGATCTTGGCGATGATGCCCACCTGCGCCACGCTTTCGTAGCGTTCCAGCGTGCGCTGCGCGGACAGGCGCTCGATTTCGGCCGTATCGGCTTCGCGCCGCGCCAGCAGTTTCTGCTTCTTGGCCAGGATCTGCTGGCGCGCCACTTCCGCTTCCAGCTGCTGCACGCTCGATTGTTCGCGCTTGAGCGCGTCGGACAGGTCCGGCGACTCCAGCACGGCCAGGATGTCGCCCTTTTTCACCGTGTCGCCCGCCTTGGCTTTCAGCGTGACGGTGGCCACCGTGGTCGAATAAAGGGTCGGGCTGATCGAGGCGACCACGCGGCCAGTGACGGCCGCGTCGCGGATCAGGGTGCCGCGCGTGACCTCGGCGATGCGCAGGCGGCTGCTGTTGACGGAATGCTCGCTGTTGCGCCAGCCGGCAACGACAGCGATGGCGGTGCCGATGACGATGACGGCGCCGGCCAGCAGCAGGGCGCGTTGCTTGTGGCGCTGGCCCGGCGGGGCGGTCAGTACGGCGTCTTGGGAGGAAGTATCGCGGATCATGGTCATGTCTCGTGAAGGATGCGTTTTCCAATGCACGATCCGTGCCAGTGATTAAGTCATTGATTTGAATGGAGAAAAATTCTCGTGTCCGGCTGTCCGAAGTGTCCGCACTGTCCAGCATGTCCGTCCGCGCAAGTTGTGCTTGATAAATTGGCAATCGCCTGCATCTGCTGTGGCGACTCCTTTTTTGACTCTTCCCCAGGCGCCATGCATCCGTTCCTCCAGCAACTTTTCCCTGCCCGTGCCTTGGCGCCAGCGCTCGACTATCCCTTTGCGCGCAGCGACGTGGCGATGCTGCAACGGCTGACGGGCGAGGCGCCAGCGCTCGATGGCCAGACCTGGAACGAGCTGCTGCTCGACCAGTATGCGGCGCAACTGGCGCGCGAGACCAGCATCTTCGGCCAGCAGGAGCTGCACCGGCGCCTGAGCGGTGGCCAGGCCGATCCGGCCTCCATTGCGCGCGTCCGGCGATTGCTGGACGAGCCGGCCCAGGCGGCCAGCCTGCAGCAAGCTTGCCGTCCCTTGCGCCAGGCCGATACGGAAGTGAGCGAGACCCTGTTCGGTGCGGCGCTGCCGGCAGCGCCATGGTGGAGTACCTGGCTATGGCTGGTGCCGCTGGCCTTGTTGCTGGCCATCGCCGCCAGCTGGCTGGCAGGTTGGCCGGCGCTGTTTGGCGTGCTGGCCGCCTGTGTTGCGCTGATGACCGTGCAAGTGCGTTTTTACGAAAGCGCCAAGCTGTGGGAACGCACGCTCGATACCTTGCGCCACCTGCTGAAAACCCATGCCGCGCTGGTGCGGCTCGATGTGCCGGCAGCCTCGTCATTGGCTGCCGGCAGCGCGCAGGCGGCCAGGCTGACGCGCGCCATCGAGCGTTCGTTGCTGCATTACGTGCCCTTCATCGATACGCTGCTGGTCGAATATGGCGACTGGCTGCTGCTGAAAAACGTCAAGCGCTATTTCCGCACGCTCCAGCTGGTGGCGCGGCAGCTGCCCTTCCTGCGCGAGACCTTTACCCAGGTGGCCCAGCTGGAAGCGGACCTGGCGCTGGCGCGGCAGCTGCGTGCGGCCCCCGTGTTTTGCTGGGCGGGCACCGCGGCGCCGCGCGCGCTGGCCTTGCAGGGCATGCGGCATCCCTTGCTGGAGAATGCCGCACCGCTGTCGTTCGGCGTGCAGGGCAAGGGCTGCTTCATCTCCGGCCAGAACGGTATCGGCAAGAGCACCTTGCTGCGTTGCATAGGCCTGAACCTGGTCTGCGCGCGGGCCTTTGGTTTCTGTTATGCGGACAGCGCCGATGTGCCGCACCTGGTCGTGTACGCGAGCATGCAGAATGAAGACTCGCTCGATGGCGGCGAAAGTTTGTATATCGCCGAATTGCGGCGCGCGCGCGAATTGCTGGCGCTGGCCGAGGAGGGCCCGCCGGCCTTGTTCCTGATCGATGAAATTTTCCGCGGCACCAATCACCTCGAATCGGTGGCGGCCGCGGCCGCCGTGCTGCACTCCCTGGCGGCGCAGCACATGGTGATCGTCTCGTCGCACAACCTGGTATTGGGGCCGCTGCTTGAGGACTGCCTGGCGCCATGGTGCGTGCGCCGCGATGACGCCGGCGCGCTGTTGCTGGCGCCCGGCGTGCTGCAAGCAACGAATGGCATCGCCCTGCTGGCCCAGCGCGGATTTGACGCCGGCATCGCGGACAAGGCCGGGCGCGTCTTCGACTGGCTCAGCACGCACATGGCGCAACCGGCCGATTGCGCGGGAGTGCTGGACATGGCTTGAAGACGTGCGCTCCCAAGCGATGGTTTGTATTGACATCGTCAATACGTGTGCTAATCTTTTTGCATGGACGTCCACTTCACCCTGGGGGCTGATGCGTTTGTATGGGACGCTGCCAAGGCGCAGCTGAACCAGCGCAAGCACGGTATCCGGTTCGAGGAGGCTGCGCAGGTATTTGGCGACCCGCTGCTGGTGCTGGTGGAAGCCTCGCGCAATCAGGAGGCACGCGATGCCGCCATCGGTTTCGATGCTGCCGGGCGGCTGCTGTTCGTGGTACATGTCGAGATCGAGGACGTCGCCATCCGCATTATTTCCGCCCGTATGGCGGATCACAAGGAGGAAACTGCATATGCTGTCTGACCGCTTGAAAACCCGCCTGGCGAAAGATCGTCCCATGACGTCGATTACCTTGCGCATTCCGGTCGACGTGGTGGACGCCATGAAAGAGATCGCGCCACTACGCGGCTTTGCCGGTTATCAAACGCTGCTGAAGGCCTATCTGAGCGACGGCTTGCGCCGCGATGAGGCGCAACTGGCACAGGGCTCGACGGCGCGGCTGATCGCGGCGTTGAAAAAGCGCGGCGTGCCGGAGGCCTTGCTGCGCGATGCCGAGCGCGATGCCGAACGCCATTCCGCGGCGGCCTGACAGTCGCCCGCCCGCCGCTTACTTTTCCTGCTTTTCCGGCGTGCTCTTGTCGATCACTTCGCGGCAATCGCCACGGATGATGGCGTTGTCGTAGTTGGTCCAGCCATAGCTGTCGACGTAGCGCTTGTGCTGCTTGAAGCGGGGGCTGGCGATGCTCCATTCGGGCTGTTCGCCGGCAAAGCGGATGTCGCCCAGGTCGAGCAGCGTATGGAACATGTTTTCCGTCGACAGGCGCGCCTTCTGATGGCGCCGCAGCTGCGTCACCTTGTCCGGATAGTGCTGCTGGAATTGCGGCGAATACCAGACGAAGGCGGGCACATGGAATTCGAACTGCGTGTTGTGGCCGTGGAAGGCCAGGCGGCAAGTGCCGTCGTACAGGGTCTGGCCGTGATCGGCCACGTAGACAAGCGAGCTGCGCAGGGCGGTGCGCTGGCCGTCGTCCTTCAGCATGCCGATGACGTTCGACAGGAACCAGTCCGTGTACAGAATGGAGCTGTCGTAGCTGTTGTTGAGCTGCGGCTTGATGGCCGTGTCCGTGTAGACGGGCTTGTCGACGCCGAACAGCGACGGCTGCCACTTGTCGAACGCCTTCGGATAGCGCTGGCTGTAGTTCCAGTGACTGCCCAGGGTGTGCAGCACGATGAGTTTTTTCGGCGCCGGGTCGGCCAGCGCGTTCTTGAACGGGTCGAACAGGATCTGGTCGAAATTTGAATTGTTGGTAAAGCCGCCCAGGTTCAGGAATTGCACCACGTCCGCTTCCTTGGCAAAGACGGACACGGGCGTGTCGAACTGGCCGAACGAGATCTGGTTCGACAGCCAGTAAGTCTTGAAGCCTGCTTCCTTGTAGGCGGTCAGGAAGGATTTTTCCGAGAAGCCGTCCTTGAGGCTTTGCGTGGCCGGCTTGCGCGAGATGATGACGGGCACGGACAAACGCGTGGCGGAAACGGCCGTGATGACGTCGGCCAGCGGCACCAGGTTGGCTTCCTGTTTCAGCAGGGGATTGGTGTCGCGTTCATAGCCGTTCAGGCTCCAGCGGTCGTAGCGCGACGATTCGCCGATCACCATGACCACCACTTCCGGGTTGGTATCGGGCTGTTGCTGGTGCGCGCCGAAACGGAAGCTGCTGCTTTTCTGTCCCAGCTCGGCCAGGTAGCGACGTTCCTTGTAGAAATCGAAGCCGCGCGCGGCCAGGCCGAAAGGCCAGGAATTGCTGACGGTGTCGAAGGCGTAGGGCAGGCGCGCCCAGTGGGGCAGGCTGGGCCAGCCCAGGCCCGTTTCATCGGCGCCGGCGATGCTGGCGTTTTCCGGCGTGCTGCTTTCCTCGTCTTCCTCGGCCGTTTCATCGTCGGCCGAGCTGGCGTCGCCGAAGCCGGAGGCGCCCGCCTTGCTGCCGGCCGCCGGCCCGCTGGCCTTGGCCGCTGCGGCGGCGCTATGCAGGACCTTGGCCTCGAAACCGAATTCATGGCCATAGGCCCAGAAGCCGCCCAGCAGGAGCAGCAGCACGAAGGCGGCCGGGCGCGTCTTGCCGCGCCAGTCCAGGTCGCGCGTGCGCGTGGCCGCATACCAGCTCAGCGCGCACCAGGCGATCACGCCCAGCATGACGGCGCCCATCAGCCACACTTTTTGTCCGAGGAATTCCATCGCTTCCTTGGGGCTGGTTTCGAAGATGATGCCCAGGTGGTGCGTGGAAATACCCTGGCCATAGAAGATGAACAGGTAGATTTCCGTCGGCAGGGCCAGGAAGGCGGGCACCAGCAGCCAGTGGAAATACGCGGGACGCTTGAACACGCTCCAGACGGCCAGCCAGGCCAGCAGCTCGAACGTGAGCATCTGCCAGGGATGCTCGAGTGCACGTCCCAGCAGCGCGGGGATGAAGGGTACGGCCGTCAGCAAGGCATACGTCAGGAGCAGGAACAGAGTGGCAGGGCGAAGCAAGGAGCGCATAAGGGAGGGCAGCGAAAAATGTCCGCTATTATCAATCCTTTTGTTGTCTTGCGGTCATACAAGAATGTGCGCGCCAGATGCTTGGTGGCAGAGAAAGAATGTCAAATCGTCAAGCGCCGCGAGGCGGCGGCGTCTGCGCGCTGCGGCCAAAGATTAGTCAAAATGCTACAAAAGTGCCGCTTTTTTGCCTTTTTTTATAGCAAAAAGTGGTAAACCGATTGACCCCCTGTAACACAAGGTCTAAACTAGCGAGTTCTCGATTTTATTCTGCTCATCGTTTACGTATTGCTTGGCATTTCATGGCCGCTCCTTATCGAGTGGCTGCGGGCGCCTCCGGTGCGCAGTAGATGAAAGCGGGACGAGGTTTTAGTCGCCGGGCATCTTGCCCGGGTTATTAATCGTAGTTTTTTGTTGGATTTATAACGATGCCAACCATCAATCAATTGATTCGCAATCCACGCGTCGCTTTGACCGTGAAGAGCAAATCGCCGGCGCTGGAAAACAGCCCGCAAAAACGTGGCGTCTGCACACGTGTTTACACCACGACTCCAAAGAAGCCTAACTCGGCTCTGCGTAAAGTCGCTAAAGTTCGTCTGACCAATGGTTTCGAAGTTATTTCGTACATTGGCGGTGAAGGCCATAACCTGCAAGAGCATAGTGTTGTGCTGTTGCGCGGCGGCCGCGTCAAGGATTTGCCGGGTGTGCGTTACCACATGGTTCGCGGTGCCCTGGATACCCAAGGCGTTAAAGACCGTAAGCAATCGCGTTCGAAGTACGGTACCAAGCGCGCTAAAGCTGGCAAGAAGTAATAAGTTGTACGCAGCAAACCCAAGTTTCGCTCAGTGGCAACTAGCTAAGTGAATGTAGTCGACCGCATCTGGTCGAGTAAGTGGAAGACTATGATGGTCGTCCGCGAGTGTGCGAAGAACGCGCGCTCAACTGAAGATTGAAAGGAATTGATATGCCACGTCGTCGTGAAGTACCCAAGCGCGAAATTTTGCCAGATCCAAAATTCGGCAACACTGATGTCGCTAAATTTGTAAACGTGCTGATGCTGTCCGGTAAGAAATCGGTTGCAGAAAACATCATCTACGGTGCTTTCGAGCACATCGCAGCAAAATCGGGTAAAGATCCACTCGAAGTTTTTGCTACCGCAATCAACAACGCCAAGCCGTTGGTTGAGGTGAAATCCCGTCGCGTCGGTGGTGCAAACTACCAGGTGCCGGTCGAAGTTCGCCCAGTCCGTCGTATGGCTCTGTCCATGCGTTGGTTGCGTGAAGCTGCTAACAAGCGCAGCGAAAAATCGATGCCACAACGCCTCGGCGGTGAGCTGATGGAAGCGGCTGAAAGCCGCGGCGGCGCGATGAAAAAACGCGACGAAGTCCATCGTATGGCTGAAGCGAACAAAGCGTTCTCGCATTTCCGCTTCTAATATAAAGCCAGCTACCGCAAGGCGGCTGTCAAGCATCTGTTGTTCGAGGCCGGGCTCATTTTTGCAAAAAAATGCTGCTCGGTTTTGTCCATTCATTTAGGATTAATTATGGCCCGCAAGACCCCCATTGAGCGCTATCGTAATATCGGTATCTCCGCTCACATCGATGCAGGTAAGACGACCACGACCGAGCGCGTCCTGTTCTACACAGGCGTGAACCACAAGCTGGGCGAAGTCCATGATGGCGCTGCCACCACCGACTGGATGGCACAGGAACAAGAGCGCGGTATCACGATTACCTCGGCTGCTGTTACGTGCTTCTGGAAAGGCATGGCTAACAACTTCCCAGCTCACCACATCAACATCATCGACACCCCAGGCCACGTTGACTTCACCATTGAAGTGGAACGTTCGATGCGCGTGTTGGATGGCGCCTGCATGGTTTACTGTGCAGTCGGCGGCGTGCAGCCACAATCGGAAACGGTATGGCGTCAGGCTAACAAGTACAAAGTGCCACGTCTGGCCTTCGTGAACAAGATGGACCGTACCGGCGCCAACTTCTTCAAGGTCTACGATCAGATGCGTTCGCGTCTGAAAGCCAACCCAGTACCTATTCAGATGCCTATCGGCGCTGAAGACGTCTTCACCGGTGTTATCGATCTGGTCAAGATGAAAGCGGTTATCTGGGACGACGCGTCGCAAGGCATGAAGTTTGAATACGGCGACATTCCTGCACACCTGGCCGCTGATGCTGCCAAGTGGCGCGAGAACATGGTTGAAGCCGCTGCTGAAGCGTCGGAAGACCTGATGAACAAGTACCTGGAAGAAGGCGACCTCTCGGAAGAAGAGATCAAGGCTGCCCTGCGTCAGCGTACCATCGCCAGCGAAATCGTTCCAATGTTGTGCGGTACCGCCTTTAAAAACAAGGGCGTACAAGCCATGTTGGACGCGGTCATCGAGTACCTGCCATCGCCAATCGACATTCCACCTGTCCCAGGTCTGGACGAGGACGAGCAGCCAGTCGAGCGCGCCGCTGACGACAATGAGAAATTCTCGGCATTGGCGTTCAAGATCGCAACCGATCCGTTCGTCGGTCAGTTGTGCTTCATCCGTTGCTACTCGGGTACCCTGAATTCGGGCGACTCGGTGTTGAACTCCGTGAAGCAGAAGAAAGAGCGTATCGGCCGTATCGTGCAGATGCAAGCGAACGAACGCGAAGAAATCAAGGAAATGCGCGCTGGCGACATCGCCGCCGTTGTGGGTCTGAAAGACACCACCACTGGCGATACGCTTTGCGACGAGAAAGCCAGCGTGGTTCTGGAGCGCATGGTCTTCCCTGAGCCGGTGATTTCGCAGGCAGTCGAGCCAAAAACCAAGGCCGACCAGGAAAAAATGGGCCTGGCGCTGAACCGCCTGGCAGCAGAAGATCCATCGTTCCGCGTGCGTACCGATGAAGAATCGGGCCAGACCATCATCGCCGGTATGGGCGAGTTGCATCTGGACATCATCGTTGACCGCATGAAGCGCGAATTCAACGTTGAAGCCACCGTCGGCAAGCCACAAGTGGCTTACCGCGAAACGATCCGTAAAGTGTGCGAAGAGTCGGAAGGCAAATTCGTCAAGCAATCGGGTGGTCGTGGTCAATACGGTCACGTGGTTCTGAAGATCGAACCGCAAGAACCGGGCAAGGGCTTCGAATTCGTTGACGCGATCAAGGGCGGTACCGTTCCTCGCGAATACATCCCTGCAGTTGAAAAAGGTGTGCGCGACACGCTGACTTCGGGCGTGATGGCTGGTTACCCAGTCGTTGACGTGAAAGTCACGCTGTTCTTCGGTTCGTACCATGATGTTGACTCGAACGAAAATGCATTCCGCATGGCCGCTTCGATGGCATTCAAAGATGGCTGCCGCAAAGCATCGCCAGTCATCCTGGAGCCAATGATGGCCGTGGAAGTGGAAACGCCGGAAGACTACGCCGGTACCGTGATGGGCGATCTGTCGTCGCGTCGCGGCATGGTGCAAGGTATGGATGAAATTGCTGGCGGTGGCGGCAAGATCATCAAGGCCGAAGTGCCTCTGTCGGAAATGTTCGGTTACGCTACGTCGTTGCGTTCGTCGACCCAAGGTCGTGCGACTTACACGATGGAATTCAAGCACTATGCTGAAGCACCTAAGCATGTGACTGAAGCAATCGTAAGCTCGAAAGCTAAGTAATAGAAGTTCCGGGCCGGCTTTCACGAGAATGCCGGTCCCTACATTTAAATCATTGTTCTAAGGAAGAATAAAATGGCAAAAGGTAAATTCGAACGGACCAAGCCGCACGTCAACGTCGGCACCATCGGCCACGTCGACCACGGTAAAACCACGCTGACCGCTGCAATCGCAACGGTTCTGTCGAAGAAATTCGGCGGCGAAGCTAAAGCATACGACCAGATCGATGCAGCACCAGAAGAAAAAGCGCGCGGTATCACGATTAACACCGCTCACGTCGAGTACGAAACGGAAACGCGTCACTACGCGCACGTTGACTGCCCAGGCCACGCCGATTACATCAAAAACATGATTACCGGTGCTGCCCAGATGGACGGCGCGATCCTGGTGTGCTCCGCAGCTGACGGCCCAATGCCACAGACCCGCGAACACATCCTGCTGGCCCGCCAAGTTGGCGTTCCATACATCATCGTGTTCCTGAACAAGTGCGACCTGGTCGACGACGCAGAGCTGCTGGAACTGGTTGAAATGGAAGTGCGCGAGCTGTTGTCGAAGTACGAATTCCCAGGCGACGACCTGCCTATCATCAAAGGTTCGGCACGTATGGCGCTGGAAGGCAAAGAAGGCGAAATGGGCGTTGACGCGGTTCTGCGTCTGGCCGATGCGCTGGATGCTTACATCCCAACGCCAGAGCGCGCTGTTGACGGTGCTTTCCTGATGCCAGTAGAAGACGTGTTCTCGATCTCGGGTCGCGGTACCGTTGTGACCGGTCGTATCGAGCGCGGCATTGTTAAAGTCGGCGAAGAGATCGAAATCGTTGGTATCACCGATACCGTCAAAACGACTTGCACCGGCGTGGAAATGTTCCGCAAACTGCTGGACCAAGGTCAAGCTGGCGACAACGTTGGTCTGCTGCTGCGCGGCACCAAGCGTGAAGACGTGCAACGTGGTCAAGTTCTGGCCAAGCCAGGCTCGATCAAGCCGCATGCACACTTCACTGGCGAGATCTATGTTCTGTCGAAAGACGAAGGCGGCCGTCATACGCCATTCTTCAACAACTATCGTCCACAGTTCTACTTCCGCACGACGGACGTAACTGGTTCGATCGAGTTGCCAGCAGACAAAGAAATGGTCATGCCAGGCGATAACGTGTCGATCACCGTCAAGCTGATCAACCCGATCGCGATGGAAGAAGGTCTGCGCTTCGCTATCCGCGAAGGCGGCCGTACCGTCGGCGCTGGTGTTGTTGCAAAAATCCTGGCTTAATTCTTAAGCCTGCATAAAAGAAGACGCGTCGTCGCCCGGCGCCCTTCTTTTTATTCAACTGCCGGGGTTGGCAAGCATTTTGGTGCTATCATGTCGACCCTGACGGTTGTTGCGTCAGAAATTCCCGTATGACCTCATTGCCGTGCAGACCGCGCGGTTCGTTCTTTTAAGGAAATATCATGTCGGCACCAAACCAAAAAATCCGTATCCGCCTGAAGGCTTTCGATTACAAACTGATCGACCAGTCCGCTCTGGAAATCGTTGAAACCGCGAAGCGCACCGGCGCTGTCGTCAAAGGCCCAGTACCACTGCCTACCCGTATTCAGCGTTTCGACGTGCTGCGTTCCCCGCACGTCAACAAAACTTCGCGCGATCAGTTCGAGATCCGTACGCACCAACGCCTGATGGACATCGTTGACCCAACGGACAAAACCGTTGACGCGCTGATGAAGCTGGACCTGCCAGCTGGTGTTGATGTCGAAATCAAACTGCAATAATTGTTTTTAAGCAGGCCGGCGGGGTGTCCCGCTGCCTGATGATGGGGCCGGGCCTGCTCACGATCGTGAGTGCGCCCGGCCCCATTGCTATTGGTGCCAGCGCATCTCTGCAAAATCGCTTTACAGTGCCGCGGCTGGACGATAAAGTTGCCGCATGCTTAATGCCCTCGATACCCACCTGTTAAATGCAGCTCCCCGTGAGCGCCTGCGCGGCTGGCCGCGTTTCCTGACCGAATTTTTGTATTTCGGCATCAAGGAGGCGAGGTCGTGCCTGTTCGTGGGACTGTTTTTCGCTGCCGTGTTCCTGGTGCCGCGCGCTGGCCTGTTCGGCCTGCCGCGCTATGACGTGCTGCTGCTGGCGGCACTGGCGATCCAGGGCGCGATGCTGTGGAGCGGGCTGGAAACGTGGGATGAATTGAAAGCCATCTGCCTGTTTCATGCGGTCGGCTTCGCGCTGGAGGTGTTCAAGGTGTCGGGGACGATCCAGTCGTGGAGCTATCCCGACTTCGCCTACACCAAGGTGTTTGGCGTGCCCCTGTTTTCCGGCTTCATGTATGCGGCCGTCGGCAGCTACATCATCCAGACCTGGCGCCTGCTCGACATGCGGATCCGCCACCATCCGCCATACTGGATGGCGGTGCTGATCGCGCTGCTGATTTACGCCAACTTCTTTACTCACCACTACATCGGCGACTATCGCTGGTACCTGGCCGCCTGCGCGCTGGGCCTGTACGCGCGCACCAGCGTGGTGTTCCGTCCGCTCGACCGCGACCGCAGCATGCCCTTGCTGCTCGGTTTCGTGCTGGTCGGCTTCTTCATCTGGCTGGCTGAAAACATCAGCACCTTCTGGGGCGTATGGCGCTATCCGAACCAGCTTGGCGCCTGGTCGGTCGTGCATGTCAGCAAATGGAGCTCGTGGTCGCTGCTGGTGGTGATGACGTTCACCATCGTGGCCCACCTCAAGCACATCAAGGCCAGCATCCACGTCGCCCAGCCCTAGGCCGGGCACCGGAAGTCTCTTATTGCAGGCTGGCCGCGACGGCTTCAAAGCGCGCGCCCAGTGCCGCCTGCGGACCGCCTTGCAGCTGCTTCGCGTACTGGCGCAGCACTTCCGCCGAATACGTGCGCGAGGCGGGCGACAGCTTCGGCAGCAGCGGCAGCACGCGTTCCAGATAGCCTGTGCCTTCCTGCCATTTGCCTTGCGCTGCCAGGGCCGACGCCAGTTCCACCATGCGCCGGCCGACGCGCGCGTCGCTGCGCGGCTGCGCCGCTTCTTCCGTGGCCAGCGCTTGCCGGTACAACTGCTCCGCTTCCGCATTCTTGCCCTGCAAACGCTTGATGCGGCCCAGGTTGTACTGGCGCTGCGAGAGGACATCCGCGCTGGCCCCGGCTTGCTCGGCGCTGCGCAGCGCCTGTACGCAAGCCAGTTCCGCTTCGCCAAACTGGCCCTTGAGTTCGGCCGCGTTGCAGGCGTCGTGCTGTTCATTGGAGGTGGTGAGCGTCGCTGGCGCCGCGCAGGCGGCCAGCAGGCTGACGGCGCATAGCAGGCTGATGGTATGGGTCTTCATAGTCTCCTCGGACGGGTGTCAAACACGGTGTATCGGTGGAGTCATGCCGTAATAAATATACTATAAGTTTTTTGGGATGGGCGGCTTTTTGCCAGCGCACGCGATTGACGCCGCTTGCGTGCTTCAGGGATACTCCGGGCTTGTCCATTAATGCGTGCCGCCGCCATGTCCAAGACTGTCCTGATCGTGGAAGATGAACAGGCGATTGCCGACAGCATCGCCTATGCCTTGCGCACGGACGGCTTTACGCCGCGCCATGTGATGCTGGGCGAGCACGCCCTGGCCGCGTTGCGCCCAACGCCAGGCGAAGCCGCGCAGATGCCCGTTCTCGTGGTGCTCGACGTGGGCTTGCCCGACATGAGCGGGCTGGAAGTGTGCCGCCGGCTGCGCCAGTTTTCCGAGGTGCCGGTGATCTTCCTGACGGCCCGCAGCGACGAGATCGACCGCATCGTCGGCCTGGAAATCGGCGCCGACGATTACGTCACGAAGCCGTTTTCGCCGCGCGAACTGGTGGCGCGCATCCGCGTCATCCTGCGCCGCGCCGGTGTTGCGCAAGCTCCCCGCGAGACTGGCATGACGATAGCCGCGCCTGCCGCCGCGGCCGCGCCTGCGCGCTTCGAACTGCGCGCGCTGGAGGCGAAAGTGCTCTTTCACGGCCAGCCGCTGGACCTGACCCGCTATGAATACCTGCTGCTGAAAACCCTGCTCGAGCATCCTGGCCACGTGCTGTCGCGCGCGCAGCTGATGGAGCGCGTGTGGAGCGGGGCGCCCGACACGCTTGAGCGCACCGTCGACGCGCACGTCAAATCGCTGCGCGCCAAGCTGCGCGGCATCGATGCGCAGGTCGACCCCATCCAGACCCACCGTGGCCTCGGCTACAGCCTGGCCGGCGCATGAAGATCGGCCTGCGCATCCTGCTCGGCTACTTCCTGATCGTCGGGCTGGCCGCGTGGTTCCTGCTGAATGTCTTCATGGAGCAGGTCAAGCCGGGCGTGCGCTCGACCCTGGAAGACACCCTGGTCGACACTTCGCAGCTGCTGGCCAGCCTGGTGGCGCCCGACCTGAAGGCGGGCACGCTGGCGCAGTCGCCCGTGGCCGAACGCATGCAGGATTACGCGCGCCATGGCGTGGACGTGAATATCAATGGCGTGCGCAAGCGCACCCTCGATTACCGCATCTATATTACGGACCGGCACGGCATCGTGCTGTTCGATTCCAGCGGGAGCGACGTGGGGCGCGACTATTCGCGCTGGAATGACGTGTACCTGACCTTGCAGGGCAAGTATGGCGCGCGCAGCACGCGCAGCCGGCCCGACGACGAGATGTCGACGGTGATGCACGTGGCCGCGCCGATTCGCGACGGCAATGAGGTGATCGGCGTGCTGACGGTGGCCAAGCCGAACGCCAGCGTGCAAGCGTTTGTCGAGCGCAGCCAGCGCAAGATATTGCAGCGCGGCGCCATCCTGTTGCTGCTGTCGCTGCTGATCGGCCTGGCATTTGCCTGGTGGCTGCACCATGCGCTGGGCAAGCTGATGCATTACATCGGCGACGTGGAAGCGGGGCGCAAGGTGGCGCTGCCGGCGCTGGGAAAGAACGAGATCGGCACTCTGGGGCGGGCGCTCGAGGCGATGCGCACGCGCCTGGAAGGCAAGGAATACGTGGAGCAGCTGATGCACACCCTGGCGCACGAATTGAAAAGCCCGATCGCCGCCATCCAGGCCTCGGCCGAGCTGCTGCAGGAAGACATGCCGCCGGCCGAGCGCCGCCAGTTTCTCGCCAGCATCCTGGAACAGAATGCGCGCCAGCGGCAGCTGATCGACAAGCTGCTGGCCCTCGTGCGCGTGGAAAAACAGCAGCGCCTCGATCATCCCGAGCGCATCGCGCTGGGGCCATTGCTGGCGCAAGTGGAGCAGGACGCGGCCGCCACCCTGGCGGCGCGCGGCGTGCGCCTGCAGGTGCAACACGACGAGGCGAGCGTGGCGGGCGACCCTCTGCTGCTGCGCCAGGCGCTGGGCAATTTGCTCGACAACGCGGCCGGCTTTGCGCCACCGGGCAGTTGCATCGACCTGACGGCGCGGCGCCAGGGCAGTCAGGTGGAAATTGCCGTGCGCGACCGTGGCGCGGGCATCCCCGCGTATGCGCTGGAACGCGTCTTCGAGCGTTTCTATTCCCTGCCGCGCCCGAGCGCCGGCAAGAGCACGGGCCTGGGCTTGCCCTTCGTGCGCGAGGTGGCCTCGCTGCATGGCGGCACGGTCGAAGTGCTCAATCATGCGGAGGGCGGCGCCTGCGCGCGCCTGTGCCTGCCACTAGCCTAGCGCACTTTATTCTCCCGCTTCACACAGACTGCATCGTCAGCGCACACAGCTTTTTTACACTGGCCGCCTTACTTCAAGGATGCGCCATGCAAAAAACTCTGTTAGTCAAAGCGTTGATCGTGTTCGGCCTGATGCTGCTGATCGGCCTGCCTTTGCTGATGATTCAGGAAACGATCAAGGAGCGGATGGAATTCCGCCAGGAAGCCGTCAACAGCATCGCCGCCGATTCGGTGCGCGAACAAACCATCATCGGGCCCATCCTCGTGATTCCGTATGTGGAGCAGTATGACGAGCGGGTCGAGATCGCCGTCGACAAGGAGCAGAAAGGCAGCGTGCCGGCGCAGACGCAGGTGCAGCGCCGCGTCATGCAGCGCCGCTTGCTGGTGTACCCGAACCTCTTGCTGCAGGAAGGCACCATCGAGACCGACCGCCGCTACCGTGGCATCCACCAGGTGCTGGTGTACAGCGGCCAGCATGCGTTCAAGGGCGACTTCACGGTGCCCAGTCTTGAGCAGTTGCCGCGCAAGACGCCGGACGCGCGCGTGACCCTGGGCGAGCCGTTTGTTGCCTTGTCCATCGAGGACGTGCGCGGCATCCGTAACATCCCGAAAATCGACTGGGGCGGGCGCCAGATCGAATTCGAACAGGGCACCGACCTGTTTGCCTTCCGCAGCGGCCTGCATGCACCCCTGGGCGCCATGCCGCTGGGGCAAGCGCAGCAGGTGAAATTCAGTTTTGACCTGGGACTGGACGGCATCGAACGCCAGCATTTCGTGCCGGTGGCGAAAAACAGCCAGATCAGCATCAAGTCGAACTGGCCCCATCCGCAGTTTGGCGGGCGCTTCCTGCCGTCGCCGAAACACCGCCAGATCAATGCCGATGGCTTTCAGGTCGAATGGAATATCTCGTCGCTGGCCAGCAATGCGCAAACGCAGCTGAGCACGATCGAGGGCGAGTTCAAGGTGCCCGACAGCGCACCGCTGGGCCAGGTGGACCGTTTCAGCGTCGGCTTCATCGAGCCGATCAATGTGTATTCGCAGTCGGACCGGGCCACCAAGTATGGCTTGCTGTTTGTGGCGCTGACGTTTGCCGCCTTCTTCATCTTCGAGATCCTGAAGAGTCTGCCGATCCATCCCGTGCAATATCTGCTGGTGGGCCTGTCGCTGGTGATCTTCTTCCTGCTGCTGGTGGGCCTGGCCGAGCACATCGCTTTCCTTGCCGCCTACCTGATCGCCAGCGCCGCCTGTATCGCGCTGACCAGTTTTTACCTGGCGCATGTATTGCACAACGCCTGGCGCGGCATCGGCTTCGGCGTGGCGCTGACCATGCTGTATGGCGCCCTGTACGGATTGCTGAACTCGGAAAACAATGCGCTGGTAATGGGCAGCATCCTGCTTTTCGCCGTCCTGGCCGCCATTATGGTGGCGACGCGCAAGGTCGACTGGTATCAGATTGGCAAAGGAGCGCCGCAGGAATAGGGGGCATCCGGGCGCCATGCGCCTCCGCATTTGCAGCCAGCCGTGACGGTGATATGTCCTGGCTGGCTTTTTATTTGGCTGGGAGGAACGTGTCACGAATAATTGGTAGTTGGTTGGTATTGTTTACGGTATTCTATTGGCATTGCTTTTTAAGTAATGGCGGGCGCCGCGGCGCCGGCCCGGGGCGATGCGAGGATGGCGTGTCTTCCTGCTTGTTCTTCCATCTGATAAACGGAGACGAAATATGATCAAGAAGACGATGGCTTTCCTGTTTGCGCTGGGCCTGGGCGCCTCGTATGCGGTTGCCGCCGGCGATGTCACGCAGTGCTATGGCGAGTGCGGGCAGAAAGTGGCCAATTGCCGCGCGCATCTCGGCGGCAGCCCCATCTGCGAGGACCTGTACGAGCATTGCCTGGCCAATTGCCAGAAGTAAGCACCTGCTCCCGGCAGCTTGCCTGGGTGCGCATTAATTCCTGAAAAACACACAATTGGAGACATGCATGTACAAGAAAATCGCGGTATTCCTGTTTGCCATCGGCTGCAGCGCCTCGTATGCCATGGCTGGCAATGATTGCACGCTGGAATGCGCCATCCGGGCCAATACGTGCTCGGGCGGCATGCCCGGTTCGGCCTCGAGCCCGATTTGCGAGATGGTCTACCAGCATTGCATCGAGCAGTGCAAGGTCTGAGCTGAGTCGCCCTCCGCCGGGCGCCAAGCCTGATACAGGAGGGCAAGATGGAGGAGGGCAAGGGGCGCGTACGCCGTGTACGCGCCCTTGTTGTTTCCGTGGCTGCCACTGACTTGCCGCCGGCGGCGCCCGGTGCGGCAGGCCGCATGCCGCCGTGCTTTGCGGCCGTTAAATTGCCTTGCGGCAGCGTTTTTCAGGCGCGCCGACAACTCCCGCAGGGGCGTCTTGCAACACTTTGACATACCTCGTGTTAACTTGTTGCGTCAAGGGTTTTTGTGCTATATACTAGCCGGCTTCGGTATGGATTCGTCTTTTTTGAGTCCTACGTTACTTTGTAGTTAAACAAGCCCCGCCCAATCGCAGGTGGGAATGGAGAAAAAATGAGCCTAGGCCTTCTCGGTCGCAAGGTTGGTATGATGCGCATTTTCACGGATGAAGGGGATTCGATTCCTGTCACCGTGTTGGACGTATCGAACAACCGTGTTGCGCAAATCAAAACCCCTGAAACAGATGGTTACTCCGCTGTTCAGGTCGCATTCGGTCAACGTCGCGCTTCCCGCGTGACCAAAGCTGTTGCTGGTCATCACGCTAAAGCTGGTGTTGAAGCCGGTACTCTGTTGAAAGAGTTCCGTGTCGACGCTGCCAAAGCCGCTGAACTGAAAGCTGGCGATGTTGTCGCTGCTTCCCTGTTCGAAGTCGGTCAAAAGATCGACGTGCAAGGCGTTACCATCGGTAAAGGCTATGCAGGCGTTATCAAACGTTACCACTTCGCTTCTGGCCGTGCAACGCACGGTAACTCGCGTTCGCACAACGTTCCAGGTTCCATCGGTATGGCACAAGATCCAGGTCGCGTTTTCCCTGGTAAGCGCATGACCGGTCATCTGGGTGACGTTAACCGTACGATCCAGAACCTCGTGATCGCCCGTATCGATGCCGACCGTCAGCTGTTGCTGGTCAAAGGCGCGATTCCAGGTGCGAAAAATGGCCAGGTAGTTGTCTCGCCAGCCATCAAAACCAAAGCCAAGAAGGGAGCTTAAACGATGGAACTCAAGCTTCTGAATGCGCAAGGTCAAGCCGCCTCGAACGTTGCTGCAGCCGATACGATTTTCGGCCGTGACTACAATGAAGCGCTGATCCACCAAGTCGTCATCGCTTATCAAGCGAATGCACGTAGTGGTAACCGCAAGCAAAAAGACCGTGAAGAAGTTCACCACACGACGAAAAAGCCATGGCGCCAAAAAGGTACCGGCCGCGCTCGTGCTGGTATGTCGTCGTCGCCACTGTGGCGCGGCGGTGGTCGGATTTTCCCGAACTCGCCTGACGAAAACTTCACCCACAAAGTGAACAAAAAGATGTATCGCGCAGGTATCTGCTCGATCCTGTCGCAGCTGGCTCGCGAAGAGCGCCTGATCGTCATCGACGATCTGACGATCGACGCGCCAAAAACCAAGCTGCTGTCGCAAAAATTGAACGGCCTGGGCTTTGATTCGGTTCTGATCATCACCGACGTTCTGAACGAAAACCTGGAACTGGCATCGCGCAACCTGCCTAACGTACTCGTCGTTGAGCCACGTCACGCAGACCCGATGTCCCTGGTGTTCTACAAGAAGATCCTGGTCACCAAAGCTGCATTGGCCAAGATTGAGGAGATGCTGGCATGAGCGCGATTTTGAAACATAGCGAAGAACGCTTGATGAAGGTGCTGTTGGCGCCCGTGATTTCCGAAAAGGCCACCATGGTCGCGGAAAAGAACGAGCAAATTGTATTCCGCGTACTGCCGGATGCAACCAAGCCTGAAATCAAGGCAGCGGTCGAACTGCTGTTCAAGGTTGAAGTTCTGTCCGTGCAAACTGCAAACCGCGAAGGTAAGCAAAAGCGCACCGGCAAGTTCAACGGTCGTCGTAACCATACCAAGCGTGCTTTCGTGTGCCTGAAGCCTGGCCAGGAAATCAACTTCTCCGAGGAGGCTGCATAATGGCACTCGTTAAGATGAAACCAACCTCGCCAGGCCGTCGCGGCATGGTGAAGGTGGTGAATGCCGACCTGTACAAAGGTCGTCCATTCGCTGCCCTGGTTGAAAAGAAATCCAAGACCGCTGGTCGTAACAACAACGGTCACATCACCACCCGTCATATCGGTGGTGGTCATAAGCAACACTACCGCTTGATCGACTTCAAGCGCACCAAAGATGGTATTCCAGCGAAAGTGGAACGTATCGAATACGATCCAAACCGCACCGCGAATATCGCTCTGCTGTGCTACGCCGACGGCGAACGTCACTACATCATCGCAACCAAAGGCATGGCCGTTGGCGACAGCGTGATGAACGGTTCGGAAGCACCGATCAAATCGGGTAACTGCTTGCCAATCCGTAACATCCCAGTCGGTACCGTGATGCATTGCGTCGAAATGCTGCCAGGTAAAGGTGCCCAAATGGCACGTACCGCCGGCGCTGGCGTTGTGCTGATGGCACGTGAAGGTACCTACGCTCAAGTGCGTCTGCGCTCGGGTGAAGTACGTCGCGTGCACATCGAGTGCCGTGCAACGGTTGGTGAAGTCGGCAATGCCGAGCACAGCCTGCGTAAAATCGGTAAAGCTGGTGCGATGCGCTGGCGCGGTGTTCGTCCTACCGTTCGCGGTGTGGTCATGAACCCGGTCGATCACCCGCACGGTGGTGGTGAAGGTAAAACAGCAGCTGGTCGTCATCCAGTTTCGCCATGGGGCCAACAGACCAAGGGTAAGAAAACACGCAGCAACAAGCGTACGACTTCCATGATCGTCTCGCGCCGCGGCAAGAAATAAGGGGTAGCACATGACACGTTCATTGAAAAAAGGGCCGTTCTGTGACGCCCACCTGGTGAAAAAAGTTGAAGCCGCGCAAGCAGCCAAAGACAAAAAGCCAATCAAAACCTGGTCGCGTCGTTCGACAATCATGCCTGACTTCATCGGCCTGACGATCGCGGTTCATAACGGCAAGCTGCACGTGCCGGTTTATGTTTCCGAAAACATGGTTGGTCACAAGCTCGGCGAATTCGCACTGACCCGTACGTTCAAGGGCCATGCAGCTGACAAAAAGGCTAAGAAATAATGGAAACTAAAGCTATCCTCAAAGGTGTGCGCCTGTCGGACCAAAAGGGCCGCCTGGTTGCTGACCTGATCCGTGGCAAGAAAGTTGACGCTGCACTCAACATCTTGCAATTCAGCCCGAAAAAAGGTGCTGCGATCATCAAGCGTGTTCTGGAATCGGCAATCGCCAATGCGGAACACAATGATGGCGCGGACATCGACGAATTGTTCGTGAAAACGATCTACGTCGAAAAGGGCCCGGTCCTGAAGCGCTTCACCGCGCGTGCAAAAGGCCGTGGCGACCGTATTTCGAAACAATCCTGTCACGTTTACGTGACTGTCGGTAACTAAGGAGCCACGATGGGTCAGAAAATTCATCCAACCGGTTTCCGTCTGGCGGTCACCCGTAACTGGGCTTCGCGCTGGTATGCAGGCAACGGTAATTTCGCTGCCATGCTGAACGAAGACTTGAAAGCACGTGCTTACCTGAAAAAGAAACTGAAGAACGCTTCCGTTGGCCGCATCGTTATCGAGCGCCCAGCCAAGAACGCGCGCTTCACGATCTACAGCTCGCGTCCAGGCGTGGTCATTGGTAAAAAAGGCGAAGACATCGAAGTACTGAAGTCCGCGCTGACCAAGATCATGGGCGTACCTGTTCACGTGAACATCGAAGAAATTCGCAAGCCAGAAATCGACTCGCAACTGATCGCCGATTCGATCGCTCAGCAGCTGGAAAAACGGATCATGTTCCGCCGCGCCATGAAGCGTGCAATGCAAAATGCAATGCGCCTGGGTGCTCTCGGTATCAAGATCATGTCGTCCGGCCGTCTGAACGGTATCGAAATCGCGCGTAAAGAGTGGTACCGCGAAGGCCGCGTGCCTCTGCATACCCTGCGCGCCGATATCGACTACGGTACCAGCGAAGCGTCGACCACCTACGGCATCATCGGTGTCAAGGTGTGGGTATACAAAGGTGACCGCGCGCCTAACGGCGATGCACCAGTCATCGATACCCCAGCTGACGAGAAGAAAAGCCGCGGCCCACGCCGTGACGATGGCAAGCCAGCTGGCCGTCCACGTCCAGCCGGTGCCGGTGCGAAACCATCCACAGCACCAGGTGCACGTGTGCGTACCGCCGCTAAACCGGCCGCCGCAGCAGCACCAGCTGAGAAAGCAGGAGAATAATCATGCTGCAACCAGCACGCAGAAAGTATCGTAAAGAGCAGAAAGGCCGTAATACCGGTATTTCGCACAGCCGCGGCACCGCCGTGTCGTTTGGCGAATTCGGTCTGAAGGCAGTTGCGCGCGGTCGTATCACTGCGCGTCAAATTGAAGCGGCGCGTCGTGCAATGACGCGTCACATCAAGCGCGGTGGCCGTATCTGGATCCGTATTTTCCCGGACAAACCGATTTCGAACAAACCGGCTGAAGTCCGTATGGGTAACGGTAAAGGTAATCCTGAGTACTACGTCGCTGAAATTCAGCCAGGCAAAGTACTGTACGAAATGGATGGCGTTGATGAAGCGCTGGCACGGGAAGCATTCCGTCTTGCCGCCGCTAAACTGCCACTGGCGACGACGTTTGTCATCCGCCAAGTCGGCCAATAATTGGAGTTGTATATGAAAGCATCTGAACTCCGCGGCAAGGACCAGCCAGCTCTGCAAAAAGAGCTGAATGACCTGTTGAAGGCACAGTTCGGCCTGCGCATGCAAATCGCTACGCAGCAGCTGAGCAACACTTCGCAGCTCAAGAAGGTACGCCGCGATATCGCGCGTGTGAAGACGGTAATGAATCTGAAGGAAGCCAAATGAACGAACCAGTGAAACAGTCGCTCAAGCGCACGCTGATCGGTAAAGTGGTTTCGGACAAGATGGACAAGACCGTTACCGTTCTGATCGAGCGCCACGTAAAACATCCTTTGTATGGCAAGATCATCATGCGCTCGAACAAGTATCACGCGCATGACGAGACCAACCAAGTCAAGGCCGGTGACACGGTCGAGATCCAGGAAGGTCGTCCGATCTCCAAAACGAAGGCATGGACGGTGACACGTGTGGTTCAAGCCGCACCAACCGTTTAAATAAAAACCACCGTTTCGGCGGTGGCTTTTAATTAGTACTTGCAGGCCCGCAAATTGTATGTAATACTTGCGGGCTTCGTTCATGTAACGCCGCAAAGTGTCTGGCCACAGACAGTAGCATTCGCGGTCAGTTGATGTATGAAGGTCATGCACCCAAACAGTGAAGCCCAGCAGGGCGGCTCTGGCGGGACCAAGACTGACCGTGGGTCTACATTGTGTGGATTCTTCGGCTTAAGTTGGGAAAGAGAATACTATGATTCAAACTGAAAGCCGGCTCGAAGTGGCTGACAATACCGGTGCCAAAGAAGTAATGTGCATCAAGGTATTGGGCGGCTCCAAGCGCCGTTATGCTGGCATTGGCGATGTGATCAAGGTAACCGTTAAGGTTGCTGCGCCACGTGGCCGTGTCAAAAAAGGTGAAATTTATAACGCCGTGGTTGTGCGCACCGCTAAAGGTGTTCGCCGCCAAGACGGTTCCCTGGTGAAGTTCGACGGCAATGCCGCCGTTCTGTTGAACGCCAAGCTGGAACCGATCGGTACCCGTATTTTTGGACCTGTCACACGCGAACTGCGTACTGAGAAGTTCATGAAAATCGTGTCCCTGGCACCGGAAGTCCTGTAAGGAGTCGTAATGGATAAGATTCGTAAAAACGACGAAGTCATCGTTCTGACCGGGAAAGACAAGGGCAAACGTGGTGTGGTACAGCAGCGTATCGATGCTGAACATATCGTGGTTGACGGCATTAACATCGCTAAAAAAGCGACTAAGCCAAACCCGATGACTGGCGTAACTGGTGGTATCGTCGATAAGACCATGCCAATTCACGTGTCCAACGTTGCATTGTTTAATGCAGCGACTGGCAAGGCAGATCGCGTGGGTTTCAAAGAAGTGGACGGCAAGAAAGTTCGCATCTTTAAATCCTCCGGCGAAGTAGTGAAGGCTTAAGAAATCATGGCACGTCTCCAAGAATTCTATAAAGAAAAAGTCGTTGCCGACCTGACCAGCAAGTTTGGTTACAAGTCGGTAATGGAAGTTCCACGCCTGACCAAGATCACCCTGAACATGGGTGTTGGTGAGGCTATCGCGGATAAAAAAGTTCTCGAGCACGCAGTTGCTGACTTGACCAAGATCGCCGGCCAGAAGCCAGTGACCACCAAGTCCCGCAAAGCGATCGCAGGCTTCAAAATCCGTGAAGGTTACCCGATCGGTACGATGGTCACCCTGCGCGGCGCTCGCATGTACGAGTTCCTGGATCGCTTCATTACCGTGGCTCTGCCGCGCGTACGCGATTTCCGTGGTGTGAACGGCCGTGCATTTGATGGTCGTGGCAACTACAACATCGGTGTCAAGGAACAGATCATTTTCCCTGAAATCGAATACGACAAGATTGACGCGTTGCGCGGTATGAATATCAGCATCACGACAACCGCTAAGACCGATGACGAAGCCAAAGCTTTGCTCGCCGCCTTTAAATTCCCTTTCAGGAACTGATCATGGCCAAACTGTCACTGATTAATCGTGAGATCAAGCGTGCTGACCTGGTGGCGAAATTCGCCCCTAAGCGCGAAGCTCTCAAGGCCATCGTCGATGACCAATCGAAATCGGAAGAAGAGCGCTACGAAGCTCGCCTGAAACTGCAGGCGCTGCCACGTAACTCGAACCCGACGCGTCAACGTAACCGTTGCGCCATCACTGGTCGTCCGCGCGGCACATTCCGTAAATTCGGTCTGGGTCGTATCAAGCTCCGTGAATTCGCCATGCGTGGTGAAATTCCGGGTATGACAAAAGCAAGCTGGTAATAGGAGAATATGCAATGAGTATGAGCGATCCTATCGCCGATATGCTGACCCGCATTCGCAATGCACAAGGCGTGCAAAAGACGACCGTGGCCATGCCATCGTCGAAAGTCAAAATTGCGATTGCCAGCGTCCTGAAGGACGAGGGTTACATTGAAGATTTCGCTGTTGCCGAAGCTGGTGGCAAAGCGGAACTGAAAATCGGTTTGAAGTATTATGTTGGCCGTCCCGTCATTGAGCGCTTGGAGCGCGTGTCCCGTCCGGGTCTGCGCGTCTACAAGGGTAAAGACGAGATCCCTGTTGTGATGAATGGCTTGGGTGTGGCGATCGTGTCGACTCCGCAAGGCGTCATGACTGACCGCAAAGCACGCGCTACCGGTGTCGGCGGCGAAGTTATTTGCTACGTGGCTTAAGGAGTTACACATGTCTCGAGTAGCTAAAATGCCTATCGTAGTGCCAGCTGGCGCCGAAGTCGCCATCTCCGCACAAGCGATCACCGTAAAAGGCCCGCTGGGCGTACTTTCCCAGGCCCTTACCGGTCAGGTCAAAGTAGAAAACAATGCAGGAACCCTGAGTTTCGACGTGGCGAACGACAGCCGCGAAGCCAATGCCATGTCCGGCACGCTGCGCGCACTGGTCAACAACATGGTTGTTGGCGTCACCAAGGGTTTCGAGAAAAAGCTGAACCTGGTAGGCGTGGGTTACAAGGCGCAAGCTCAAGGCGACAAGCTGAATCTGTCCCTGGGTTTCTCGCACCCTGTAGTGCATGACATGCCAGCTGGCGTTACCTGCGCAACACCAACCCCGACCGAGATCCTGATTAAAGGTATCGACCGTCAACAGGTTGGCCAGGTAGCCGCTGAAGTTCGTGCTTACCGCGCTCCTGAGCCTTATAAAGGCAAGGGCGTTCGCTATGCGGACGAAGTGGTTAAGCTTAAAGAAACCAAGAAGAAGTAATTAGGGGCTGACGATGGATAAGAAAGAATCACGGCTTCGCCGCGGACGCCAAACCCGCATCAAGATTGCGGAATTGAAAGTAAATCGCTTGTCGGTGCATCGCACCAACCTGCACATTTACGCCAACCTGATCAGCCCGGACGCTAAAGTCCTGGTTTCGGCCTCGACGGCTGAAGCGGAAGTTCGCGCTGAACTGGCAGGCCAATCCGGCAAAGGCGGCAATGCCGCTGCTGCAGCCTTGATCGGCAAGCGCGTCGCTGAAAAAGCGTTGAAAGCAGGGATTACCGAAGTTGCGTTTGACCGCTCCGGTTTCCGTTACCACGGCCGTGTGAAAGCGTTGGCAGAAGCCGCACGCGAAGCCGGTCTGAAGTTCTAAGGATCAATCATGGCAAAAATGCAAGCAAAAATGCAAAGCGACAAGCCGGATGATGGCATGCGCGAAAAAATGATCGCGATCAACCGCGTGACCAAAGTGGTCAAGGGTGGTCGTATCATGGGTTTCGCCGCGCTGACCGTAGTTGGTGATGGCGATGGCCGCGTCGGCATGGGCAAGGGCAAATCGAAAGAAGTGCCAGTTGGCGTGCAGAAGGCAATGGAAGAAGCCCGTCGCAACCTGATCAAAGTACCGCTCAAAAACGGTACCTTGCATCACACGGTTGTTGGTCGTCACGGCGCCTCCAAGGTCCTGATGAACCCAGCTAAGCCTGGTACTGGCGTTATCGCTGGTGGCGCAATGCGCGCTATCTTCGAAGTGATGGGCGTGACGGACGTGGTGGCGAAATCCACCGGTTCGAACAACCCATACAACCTGGTACGCGCTACGCTGGACGGCCTGTCGAAAATGAGCACTGCTTCCGATATCGCTGCCAAACGCGGCAAGTCGGTCGAAGACATTCTGGCTTAAGGTGGACAAAATGACAAACACAGTCAAAGTGCAATTGGTCAAGGGCTTGATCGGTACGCGCGAATCGCATCGCGCTACCGTGCGCGGTCTGGGTCTGCGTCGTGTAAATTCGGTTTCCGAATTGCAAGACACCCCATCCGTACGCGGCATGATCAATAAAGTATCGTATCTCGTTAAAGTTGTCGGGTAAGCCTTCGGGCTTACACGAACGGAGCAAATCATGGAATTGAATACTATTGCACCAGCCGAAGGCGCTAAGCACTACAAGCGTCGCGTCGGTCGCGGTATCGGCTCCGGCCTGGGTAAAACCTCGGGTCGTGGTCACAAAGGTCAGAAATCGCGTTCGGGCGGCTTTCATAAAGTCGGTTTCGAAGGCGGTCAGATGCCTCTGCAACGCCGTCTGCCTAAGCGCGGTTTCAAATCGATGCACGCAACCTTCAAAGCTGAAGTGCGCCTGTCCGATCTGAACAACCTGGCTGTTGGCGATGTCGACATTCTGGTCTTGAAGCAAGCTGGCGTTCTGGGCGTGTTGGCCCGTGACGTGCGCGTGATCTTGTCCGGCGAAATCACCAAAGCGGTGAATTTGAAGGGCTTGAAAGTGTCCGCTGGCGCGAAAGCAGCCATCGAAGCAGCCGGCGGCTCGGTAGCCTGAGTTGACCGCTAACAGCTTGATCGGAGCGAAAATTGGCGACTAATCCACAACTTGCTAAAAGTGCAGCGGCCGGTTTCCCTTGGGGACGGCTCTGGTTTTTGCTTGGCGCATTGGTGGTTTATCGTATCGGTGCTCACGTCCCGGTTCCCGGGATTGACCCGACACAATTAGCCTCGCTGTTCAAGGAGCACGAAGGCGGCGTCCTGGGCATGTTCAACATGTTCTCGGGCGGTGCCTTGTCTCGTTTTACAGTGTTTGCGCTGGGTATCATGCCTTATATCTCGGCCTCGATCATCATGCAATTGCTGTCGATCGTGTCACCGCAGATGGAAGCGTTGAAAAAAGAAGGCGAAGCAGGTCGTCGCAAGATCACCCAGTACACCCGGTATTTCACGGTTGCCCTGGCACTGTTCCAAGCGTTAGGCATTGCAGTCGCACTGGAGTCGCAAGCTGGTCTGGTGTTGGAACCTGGTCTTGCATTCCGCTTCGTGACGGTCGTCACTTTGTTGACCGGAACAATGTTTTTGATGTGGTTGGGTGAGCAAATTACCGAGCGTGGCTTGGGGAATGGCATCTCGATCATCATTTTTGCCGGGATTGCAGCAGGTCTGCCGTCGGCGTTGGGTGGCTTGTTCACTCAAGTGTCGAATGGCTCGATCGGCAGCTTCAGCGCGATTTTCATCGTGATCCTGGTAGCACTGGTAACGTACTTCGTCGTATTCGTCGAACGTGGTCAGCGCAAAATATTGGTCAACTACGCGAAGCGCCAGGTAGGCAACAAGATTTATGGCGGTCAAACCAGCCATTTGCCGTTGAAGCTGAACATGGCCGGCGTGATCCCGCCGATCTTTGCTTCTTCGATCATCTTGTTCCCGGCCACTATCGTGGACTGGTTTTCAAAGGGCGCCGACAACGCTAACCCTGCGGTGCGGTTCTTGAAAGATTTGGCAGCATCGATGGGGCCTGGTGAGCCTATCCATGCGCTGTTGTACGCAGTGGCGATCGTGTTTTTCTGTTTCTTCTATACAGCGCTGGTCTTTAACAGCAAGGAAACAGCGGATAACTTGAAGAAAAGCGGTGCGTTCATTCCCGGGATCCGTCCAGGCGAACAGACAGCCCGTTACATCGACAAGATCCTGACACGCTTGACACTTGCCGGCGCAGTCTACATCACCCTGGTGTGTTTATTGCCGGAATTTATGCAAGCCCAGTGGAAAGTACCATTCTATTTCGGCGGTACTTCTTTATTGATTATTGTAGTTGTCACCATGGATTTCATGGCGCAAGTACAGAACTACGTGATGTCGCAGCAATATGATTCGCTGCTGCGCAAAGCAAATTTCAAGGGCGGAATTCCGACGCGTTAAGCGCGGTAAACATACCGAATGGCAAAAGACGACGTCATACAGATGCAGGGCGAGATTCTTGAGAATCTCCCAAATGCAACATTTCGAGTGAAGCTGGAGAACGGACACGTGGTGCTCGGGCATATTTCAGGTAAAATGCGGATGAACTATATTCGCATTCTCCCTGGAGACAAGGTGACGGTGGAGTTAACGCCGTACGACCTGAGCCGAGCCCGCATTGTGTTCCGTACCAAGTAACACACTGAATCAAACCAAAGAAGCGAAAGAAAGAGCCCAAAAATGAAAGTTCTCGCATCAGTCAAGCGGATCTGCCGCAACTGCAAGATCATCAAGCGCAAAGGCGTAGTCCGCGTTATCTGCGTGGAACCACGTCACAAGCAGCGTCAAGGTTAATCGAGGAATAACAAATGGCACGTATTGCAGGGGTTAATATCCCAAATCATCAGCATACCGTTATCGGCCTGACGGCCATCTACGGTGTGGGCCGTCCACGCGCAGAGAAAATCTGTGCATCGACCGGTGTAGCAACCAACAAAAAGATCAAAGATCTGGATGACAGCGAACTGGAAAAGCTGCGCGATGAAGTAGGTAAATTCATCGTCGAAGGCGATCTGCGTCGTGAACTGTCCATGAACATCAAGCGTTTGATGGATCTGGGTTGCTACCGCGGCATGCGTCATCGTAAGGGTCTGCCTTGCCGTGGCCAGCGTACGCGTACGAACGCACGTACCCGCAAGGGACCGCGTAAAGCCGCTCAATCGCTGAAAAAATAATCCGCTAGGGAATAATTATGGCTAAGTCGCAAAATAACGCCGCATCAGCACGCGTGCGTAAAAAAGTTAAAAAGAACGTCGCTGAAGGCATCGCGCATGTCCACGCTTCGTTCAATAACACCATCATTACCATCACCGATCGTCAAGGCAATGCCTTGTCGTGGGCTACCTCCGGCGGTGCAGGCTTCAAGGGTTCGCGTAAATCGACCCCGTTCGCAGCGCAGGTCGCCGCGGAAGCCGCTGGTAAAGTGGCTGTTGAGTGTGGCGTAAAGAACCTGGAAGTACGTATCAAGGGCCCAGGTCCTGGTCGTGAATCCGCCGTTCGCGCGCTGAACAACCTGGGCATCAAGATCACCGAGATCCAGGACGTGACGCCGGTACCGCACAACGGTTGCCGTCCACCGAAACGTCGTCGTATCTAAGATAGTGTTGCAGAGGGCGCTTCGGCGCCAGCTGCTTTGCTGTCTGTTGTAACTCAGTACAGTTGTGTGAAAACGCTGGAGCAGGGAGCCGGAAACGGTTATACTGCCCGGCTGTTCTTGCCTGTCAAATCCTGTTTGACGGGTTTTTCGTTTTCAGCCACCGTCTGATTGAAACCAAATCAGACTAGCGCCTAACCGCATCAGTGTGTTTGATCATGCATGTGGCTGGGGCGTTATCATTTAAAAAAAGGAAGTATCGTGGCACGTTATATCGGACCTAAAGCAAAACTTTCCCGCCGTGAAGGTACAGACCTGTTCCTGAAGAGCGCACGTCGCTCGCTGGACAGCAAGTGCAAACTGGACGTCAAGCCAGGCCAGCACGGTGTCAAATCCGGCGCCCGCACCTCGGACTACGGTAACCAACTGCGCGAAAAGCAAAAAGTCAAGCGCATGTACGGCGTGCTGGAACGTCAATTCCGCCGCTACTTCGCTGAAGCAGACCGTCGTAAAGGCAACACCGGCGAAACGCTGTTGAAGTTGCTGGAAACGCGTCTGGACAACGTTTGCTACCGCATGGGCTTTGGCTCGACCCGCGCTGAAGCGCGTCAATTGGTCAGCCACAAAGCGTTCACCGTGAACGGTATCGTTGTGAACATCGCTTCGTACGCAGTCAAAGTTGGCGACATCGTTGCTGTTCGTGAAAAATCGAAAAAGCAAGTGCGTATCGTTGAAGCACTGTCGCTGGCTGAACAAGTTGGTATGCCTAGCTGGGTTTCGGTTGATGCCAAGAAAATGGAAGGTACTTTCAAGTCCCTGCCAGAGCGTAACGAAATCGCTAACGACGTCAACGAATCGCTGATCGTCGAGCTGTACTCGCGTTAATAGCAGTTAGCACCATCACCGCCCACTCGTTTTCTTTCGGGTGGGCGTTTTACTAATGCCATCAGCCTTATCGGTGTAATGAGCCGAGGGTATTGAAAAGGACATTTCATGCAAAACAGTTTGTTGAAGCCACGTATTATCGATGTTGAAGCTCTCGGTGCAGGTCACGCCAAGGTCGTGATGGAACCGTTCGAGCGCGGCTATGGCCACACATTGGGTAACGCGTTGCGCCGCGTTCTGCTGTCGTCGATGGTGGGCTACGCGCCGACCGAAGTGACGATCGCTGGCGTCGTCCACGAATATTCCTCCCTCGATGGCGTGCAAGAAGACGTCGTCGATCTGTTGCTGAACTTGAAGGGTGTGGTTTTCAAAGTCCACAACCGCGATTCGGTAACCCTGACCCTGAAAAAAGAAGGCGAAGGCGCGATCCTGGCCTCCGATATCGACCTGCCGCATGACGTCGAACTGATCAACCCTGACCACGTGATCGCCCACCTGACCGCTGGTGGCAAGCTGGACATGCAGATCAAGGTTGAAAAAGGCCGCGGCTACGTTCCTGGTAACGTGCGTCGCCTGTCGGAAGACACGAACAAGACCATCGGCCGCATCATTCTGGATGCATCGTTCTCGCCAGTGCGCCGTGTATCGTACTTCGTTGAATCGGCTCGCGTTGAACAACGTACCGACCTGGACAAGCTGATCATCAACATCGAAACCAACGGCGTGATCTCGCCGGAAGAAGCGATCCGCCAGTCGGCCCGCGTTCTGGTGGACCAGTTGAATGTGTTCGCTGCCCTGGAAGGCACGGAAGCCGCCGCCGAAGCGCCATCGCGCGCTCCGCTGGTCGATCCTATCCTGTTGCGTCCAGTCGACGATCTGGAGTTGACCGTGCGTTCGGCGAACTGCCTGAAAGCGGAAAACATCTACTACATCGGCGACCTGATCCAACGTTCGGAAAACGAACTGCTGAAAACGCCAAATCTGGGCCGCAAGTCCCTGAACGAAATCAAGGAAGTGCTGGCATCGCGCGGCTTGACCTTAGGCATGAAGCTGGAAAACTGGCCGCCTGCCGGCCTGGAAAAGTAATTCGTAGTTGTAGCAAACTGCCTGGGACAGGTGTCCCAGGCTTTTATTTTGTAGTACCAAACCGGCCCGCGATGAAGCTTCTGCCTCATTGATCGAAGAGCTGGAATTTAAACACTCACCGAAAGGATTTATCATGCGTCACGGTCACGGCCTCCGTAAACTGAATCGTACCTCGTCCCACCGTCTGGCAATGCTGCGCAACATGACAGTATCGCTGCTGCGTCACGAAGCGATCAAAACCACCCTGCCAAAAGCAAAAGAACTGCGCCGCGTTGTCGAGCCAATTCTGACCCTGGGCAAAACCGATTCCCTGGCAAACAAGCGTCTGGCCTTCAACCGCCTGCGCGACCGTGAAATGGTCGTCAAACTGTTCGCTGAACTGGGCCCACGTTTCGCCAACCGTAACGGTGGTTATGTACGTATCCTGAAAATGGGTTTCCGCGTCGGCGATAACGCTCCTATGGCGTTCGTTGAACTGATGGATCGTCCAGATACGACCGAAGCAGTTGAAGTTGCTGGCGAGTAATCCCAGTAATTGCATCTGAGAAAGCCAGGCCTAGCCTGGCTTTTTTGTTTTCTGCTGCAGCTATCCTTGCTGCGGTGTACTATTCTTCTTTCGCGCCGGCCCGGCACAAGCGCTGCCTGCTCCGCGCGTCCTCTGTCGAATGGTCGAAAAGGTAGTTCATGTCCCGTTTCCCCTCCAGCGCCACCGCGCGCGCCGCTCCCCTGCATCAACTGCTGCTCTGGTTTGCCACCTGTTTACTGCTGGCCATGGCCGTCTTTGGCGCCAGCCAGGCCCGTGCCGACGATGAATTCCTCGATCCGGAACTGGCCTTCAAGTTTTCCGCCCGCATGCAGGATCCGTCCACCATCGCCGTCACCTATGTGATCGCCGATGGCTACTATATGTACCACGAGCGCTTCAAGTTCGAGGCCGTGGGCGCCAAACTGGGCACGCCCGTGTATCCGGCTGGCAAGGTCAAGTTTGACGACACCTTCCAGAAGAACGTGGAAACGTTCCGCAAGACGCTCACCATCACGATTCCTGTTGAAGCGGCCGGCGCGTTCACCCTGAAGGCGACGGGCCAGGGCTGCTCCGACAAGGGCTTGTGCTATGCGCCGCAGGATGCCACGGCCCAGCTGGTGGGCGGTGGCGGCGGCCAGAGCATGGCGCCGGGCGGCTTGCCGTCGAAATTCGCCTTGCCCGCCGCGCCGGCAGTCGACACGGCGGCCGTCAACGGCCCGCAGGCGCAGGCGTCGCCTGGCGTGTCCGTGCTGAGCATTCCCCAGGCGAACATCACCAGCACGCCCGAGCCGGTCGCGGCGGCGCCCGTGGCGGCAAGCGCCGCGCCGGCGCAAAGCGAGATGGGCAAGATCGAAGCGGCCCTGAAGGGCGGCAAGCTGCTCGTCATCGTGCCGCTGTTCATGCTGCTGGGACTGGGCCTGGCTTTTACGCCGTGCGTGCTGCCGATGGTGCCGATTTTGTCGTCGATCATTATCGGCGATGGTGGCAAGGTCAGCCGTTCGCGCGGCTTGCTGCTGTCGCTGACGTACGCGCTGGGCATGGCCATCGTCTACACGGCGCTGGGCGTGGCGGCTGGTCTGGCGGGGGAAGGCCTGGCGGCGCAACTGCAAAATCCGTGGGTGCTGGGTTTCTTTGCCTTGCTGATGGCGGGCCTGGCCCTGTCGATGTTCGGTTTTTATGAGCTGCAAGTACCGGCTTTCCTGCAAGGCAAGCTGACGTCCGTGTCGAACCAGCAATCGTCGGGCCGCCTGGCGGGCGTGTTCGTCATGGGCGCCATTTCCGCCCTGATCGTGGGGCCATGCGTGGCCGCTCCGCTGGCCGGCGCCTTGCTGTACATCAGCCAGACGCGCGACGTCGTCATCGGCGGCGGTGCCCTGTTTGCCATGGCCGTGGGCATGAGCGTGCCCTTGCTGTTAGTGGGCGTGTCGGCCGGCACCTTGCTGCCGCGCGCCGGCGCCTGGATGGATGCCGTCAAGCGCTTCTTTGGCGTGCTGCAGCTGGGCGTGGCCTGGTGGCTGGTCTCGCCCGTGCTGCCGGGCGCCGTGCAAATGCTGGGCTGGATGGTCTTGTTCGTCGGCTACGGCATGTATCTGCTGGTGGGCAAGAGCGGCGCGAAGAACGCGTGGGTAGCCAAGGCCTTTGGCCTCGTGTTTGCCGTGCTGGGCGCGATGCAACTGGTGGGCGTGGCCAGCGGTGGCCGCGACCCGCTGGCGCCGCTGGCCCACCTCGGCGGTGGCCAGGTGCACGCGCAACCATTTACGCGCGTAAAGACCGTGGCGCAGCTCGACGCGGCGCTGGCGCAATTGAATGGCAAGCCGGCCTTGCTGGACTTTTATGCTGACTGGTGCGTGTCGTGCATCGAGATGGAAAAACTGACCTTTGTCGACCCTGCCGTGCGCGAGAAGATGGGGCAAGCCGTGTTGCTGCAAGTGGACGTGACGGCCAATGATGCGGACGATAAGGCCATGCTGAAACGTTTCCAGCTGTTCGGCCCGCCGGGCATCATCATGTTCAACCCGCAGGGACAGGAGATCGCCCAATCGCGCGTAATCGGCTTCCAGAACGCCGCCACTTTCCTGACCTCGTTGCGCAAGCTCGACGGGCAATAAGCCGTCGCTTGTCTCGCGAATAAGAAAAAGCCTGCAATGCAGGCTTTTTCTATTTCTGCGCCAGTTAAAACTTAACCAGCTTTGGGCTGCTGATGCATGCCATGGTGCCCGCCGCGGTGGTGGCCGCCGTGCTTGCCGCCAGGCACGCTGTCATCAAACACTTTCTTTTGCTCCGGCGTCAGCACGGCGTAGAAGGTTTTCAGCGAGGCCAGGCGGCTTTCCTGATCCGCGATGCGTTCCTTCGACATGGCGATCCATTGCTCCATGCGTTCCGGGGCCGACAGCTTGGCCATCGCTTCGTGCTTGGCTTTCCAGTCGCCCATCGGTTTTTTCGGCGCGTTGGCGGCCGTGAAAGTGGCCCAGGCCGGTTCTTGCGCGGCCGTCAGCTTCAGCTTGTCGTGCAGACGGGCCTGGTACTTGGCCATGCGTTCGGCGGGATTGCTTGCGCGGTGCTGGCCGCGCTGGCCCTCATGTTGCATCTTGCTGCTGGCGGCAGGCGCGCTGGCGGCCGCTTCCTGGGCGTGGACGGTCAGCGATGCCGCGCCCATGCCGAGCACGCTCATGGCGATGATCAAATTCTTGCGCAGGGTTGTCATTGAGGCGTTCATCTGGATTCCTTTGTAAAAGTGGGGGATGTACATGTTGCTGCACATGAATCCATGGTGGACTCTCCATGTTTCCCCGAAGTGTCCGCTGTCAGACAGTTTGTATCTATATGTTTCTTCGGGTCTTCTATATACAAGACGATACAAATGCGCTGTGCAAGGGCAGGGGAAGTGGGGATAATTCGTACCATGGAACCCACTTCTACAATTCTCATCGTCGACGATGACCGCGATATCCGCAGCTTGCTGGCGGACTACCTGGAAACGAACGCCTACCGCACCCTGGGTGCGGCAGATGGCACGGCCATGTGGAAAATCCTCGACGAAACGCGGCCCGACCTGATCGTGCTCGACTTGAACTTGCCAGGCGACGACGGCCTGACCTTGTGCCGCAAGCTGCGCGCCCAATCGACGGTGCCCGTGATCATGTTGACGGCGCGCAATGAACCGCTGGACCGTATCCTGGGCCTGGAAATGGGCGCCGACGATTATTTGCCGAAACCGTTTGAACCGCGCGAATTGCTGGCGCGCATACGCAGCGTGCTGCGCCGCAGCCATGCCATGCCGTCGAACGTGCCGTCGGACAAGGCGCAGCAAATCCGCTTTTCCGGCTGGACCCTGGACCTGACGGCGCGCCATTTGCTCAATCCCACGGGCCTGGTGATCATGCTGTCGGGCGCGGAATTCCGCCTGCTGCGCGTGTTCCTGGAACACCCGAACCGCGTGCTCAACCGCGACCAGCTGCTGAACCTGACGCAGGGCCGCGACGCCGACCCGTTCGACCGCTCGATCGATATCCAGATCAGCCGCCTGCGGCAAAAGCTCGGTGAAGATGCCCGCTTGCCGCAAATCATCAAGACCGTACGCAACGGCGGCTACGTGCTGGCCGGCCAGGTCAATGTGGAGCCGCACGCGTGAAGGCCTTCCTGGGCTCCATGACGGGCCGTGTCTTCATGTTTTTGCTGATCGGCATCGTCGCTTCTGCCGCGCTGACACAGTGGCTGGCCGTGGGCGAACGCCAGCGTGCCATCGAACAATACCGCGACTACCACGCCGTTGAGCGGGCCGAGCAGCTGGTGATGGCGGCCGACGTGGTGCCGCTGGCCTCGCGCGCCGCCTATCTGAAAGTGGCCAACAAGGGCAGCGTGCGCCTGGAGCTGCGTCCTGACGTCGAGCATGTACCGGGCAAGCCGACGGAATTTTCCACCGCCCTGCAAGCCAAGCTGGGCGAAGGCTTCAAGGTCAGCGCGCTGGCCGAACGGCCGGCCGCCTGCGTCAAGCCGCGCCAGAGGCCGGGCATGTTTTCCGCCAAGCCATGGGGCGGCACGTGCGAAAACCTCGACGTGCGCATGCAGGACGGCCACGTGCTGCGCCTGATGGTCTTGCCGCCGCGCCAGCAGCCGCCGTTCAATGAACACAACGACTGGATGACCTTGCTGCCTTTCCTGATCAGCATCGCCATCCTCGCCTACCTGGTCACGCGCATGACCATGCGCCCGCTCAAGCAGCTGGCGCAGGCGGCGAAAGACCTGGGCAACGACATTAACCACCCGCCGCTGACCCTGTCGGGCGCCAGCGAGATCCGCCAGGCCAGCGCCGCCTTCAACGCCATGCAGGCGCGCATCCGCCAGCATATTTCCCAGCGGACACAGATGCTGGCAGCTATCACGCACGACTTGCAGACGCCGCTGACGCGCTTGCGCTTGCGCCTGGAAAAAGTGGCCGATACGGAATTGTATGACCGCCTGGTGGGCGACCTGTCGGCCATGCAAAGCATGGTCAAGGAAGGGCTGGACCTGGCCCGCTCGATGGACAGCACGGAAGCGATGCAGGCGCTCGATCTTGACTCCCTGCTCGACAGTGTTTGCTCCGACGCGGCCGATGCCGGCCAGAAAGTCAGCCTCGGTGGACAGGCGGGCATGGCCCTGATGGCGCGTCCGATCGCCATGCGGCGCTGCCTGGTGAACCTGATCGACAATGCCGTCAAATATGGCCAGTACGCGCAGGTCACCGTCGAACGCATTCCCGGCGCCGCGCGCATCCGCATCCGCGATGGCGGGCCGGGCATTGCGCCAGATCAACTGGCGAAAGTGTTCGAACCGTTTTACCGCATCGAGACGTCGCGTTCGCGCGAATCGGGCGGCACGGGCCTGGGCCTGACCATCGCGCGCAATATTGCCGAGCAGCACGGCGCCACGGTTTTGCTGTCCAATCACGTCGACGGTGGACTGGAAGTTACCCTCATCGTGCCAGAGTATTACGCAGGAAAGTGAGCATTTCCGTGCGACAATATTGTGCTTTATGCCCCCTGGCAACTACATTCAACCTGCGGCCCTGCGCTGCAACAGCGTGACAGAACAATGAAAAAGACTAGTCTGGCAATCCTCGTGGGTGCGGCCCTGTGTATCGGTGGCGGCATCTGGTATTTCAACCATCAGCCAGGCAAGGTGGCCGGTGGGCAGGATGGCAAAGGGGGCAAGGGCGGACAGGCGCCGACGACGGTGAGCGTGGTCACGCCCGTGCGCCAGGATGTGCCGATGGTGCTGCAAGCCAATGGCAGCGTGATGCCGATCAGCAGCGTCGATTTGCACCCGCAGACGACCAGCACGATTAGCAAGGTGCATATCCGCGAAGGCCAGTTCGTCAGGCAGGGAGAGCTGATGTTCACACTGGACGCGCGCAGCGAGCACGCGAATGTCGACAAGGCGCAGGCGCAGGTCTTGCGCGACCGTGCCTCGGTACAGGACTTCGAGCGCCAGCTCAAGCGCAATCAGGATTTGCTGAGCAAGAATTTCATCGCCCAGGGCGCCGTCGACACCCTGCAAAGCCAGCTCGACGCGGCACGCGCCTTGCTGGCCGCCGACCAGGCCGCCTTGCGCGCCGCCCAGGTCGACTCCAGCTACACCGTCCTGCGCGCCCCGCAGGCGGGTAGGGTGGGCGCCATCAATGTCTACGCGGGCAGCCTGGTGCAGCCGACCACGTCGCTGACCAGCATCACCCAGCTCGACCCGATCGACGTGGTCTTCACCTTGCCGGAAAGCAGCTTGTCCGGCTTGCTGGCGGCGCAAAAGGCGGGCGAGGTGGCGGTCAAGGCGCTGCTGTCGGATGCGGGCGGCAAGCAGCTCGATGGCAAGCTGAACTTTATCGACAATGCCGTCGATCCCGCCACGGGCGTGATCAAGATCAAGGCCCGCTTCAATAATGGCGGCACCGATTTGTGGCCAGGCCAGTACGTGAATACGCAGCTGACCGTGCGCACCCTCAAGGATGCACTGGTGATCCCGCAAAACGCCATCATCACGAGTACCGCCGGCACGTTTGTGTACTCGATGGAAGCGGACAGCACGGCCAAGATGCGCAAGATTGCCCGCGTGTATGCATTTGGACCGAATGCCGTCGTCACCGGCTTGGCCGGCGATGAAAAAGTCATCGTCGATGGCAAGCAGAATTTGCGTCCAGGTAGCAAGGTGCGCCTGGCGGAAAAACACAAGGCTGCCGATGGCGCCGCCGCAACGCAGGGCAAGCCAGCATGAACCTGTCCGAACTAAGCATCCGCCGCCCCGTCATGGTGGTGCTGCTGTCCCTCTCCATCATCCTGGCCGGCGTGCTGGCCTACCTGCAAATTCCCGTGGCGGCCTTGCCGAGCTACAACACGCCCGTCATCAACGTGAGTGCCGACCTGGCCGGTGCCAGCCCGGAAACCATGGCTTCGTCGGTGGCCTTGCCGCTGGAAAAACAGTTCTCCACCATTTCAGGCCTCAGCCTGATCACATCCACGAGTACCCTGGGCAATACCTCGCTGACCCTGGAGTTTGACGCCAGCATCAATGTCAACGAAGCGGCCGTCGACGTGCAGGCGGCCCTGCTGCGCGCGCAGCGCCAGTTGCCGACGGAAATGACGGACTTGCCGTCCTACCGCAAGGTCAATCCGGCCGATGCACCCGTGCTGTTCATCCAGATGACGTCGCCTTCGCTGAACTTGTCGGACCTCAACGATTATGCGGAAAATCTGATCGCGCCGAGCCTGTCGACCCTGCCCGGCGTCGCCCAGGTCATCGTCAATGGCCAGAAGCGCTTTGCCGTGCGTGTGCGCGCCCGTGCCGACCTGATGAATGCGCGCAACCTGACGATGGACGAGCTGGCCATTGCCTTGCGCACCTCGAACACGAATTCCCCGCTGGGCATCCTTGACGGCCCCAGCCAGACCCTGACCATCCAGGGCAATCCGCAAATGATGAAAGCGACCGATTTTGCCGAACTGATCGTCGCCAGCCGCAATGGCCAGCCCGTGCGCCTGAAAGACGTGGCCGAGGTGGAAGACAGCTTTCAATCGATCAAGGCCGTCGGCAGTTTCAATGGCGAGCGCTCGATCAGCCTGATGGTGCAGCGCCAGCCGGACGCCAACACCGTGCAAGTGGTCGATGGCGTGCGCCGTTTGCTGCCGGGCTTCAAGGAGCAATTGCCGCAGTCGATACAGATCAGCCTGGTCAACGACCGTTCGCTGTCGATCCGCGAAGCCATCCACGACGTGAATCTGACCCTGGCCCTGACGGTGGTGCTGGTGGTGCTGGTGATCTTTTTGTTCCTGCACCGCGCGGCCGCCACCTTCATTCCCGCCGTTACCATGCCGATCTCGCTGCTGGGCGCACTGGCCCTGCTGTACTGGCTTGGCTACAGTCTCGACAACGTTTCCCTGCTGGGCATAACCCTGGCCGTGGGCCTCGTCGTCGACGATGCCATCGTGGTGCTGGAAAACATCGTGCGCCATATCGAGATGGGCAAGAAGCCGATACGCGCGGCCCTGGAAGGGGCGAAAGAGATGGGCTTTACCATCATCTCGATTTCCGTCTCGCTGGTGGCCGTGTTCATCCCCATCTTCTTCATGCCGGGCGTGATCGGCTTGCTGTTCCATGAGTTCGCCGTTGTCGTCTCGCTGGCCGTGCTGGTGTCCGCCGTCGTGTCGCTGACCCTGGTGCCGATGCTGGCCAGCCGCTTCCTGCCGGCCGACTCGCGCGAGCACAATGACAGCGACCCCAGTCATGGCGAAAAAACCTTTATCGGCCGCCATTTCGAAGCGGGTTTCACGGCATTGCGCAACGGCTATGTGCATCTGCTCGACAAGGCCCTGGCGCACCGCAATGTGGTGCTGTTCGTTGCCGTATGCACTTTCGCGCTGACGGTGCTGCTGTACGCGACCATTCCGAAAGGTTTCTTCCCCGAGGAAGACCTGGGCCAGATCCAGGTGAATACGGAAGCGTCGGAAGACATCTCCTCTGCGGCACTGCAGGACTTGCAAGCCCGTGTGGCGGCCGTGCTCAAGGCGGACCCGAGCGTGCAGGATGTGACCTCGTTCGTCGGCGGCGGCAACACGGGCCGCATGTTCATGGTCTTGAAACCGCGCAGCGAGCGGCCGAAAATGCCGGTGGTACTGGAAAACCTGCGCCGCGCGGCGGGTACCGTGCCCGGCATGGCCGTGTATTTCCGTCCCGTGCAAAACTTGCAGCTGGGCGGACGCCAGAGCAAGAGCCGCTACCAGTACACCTTGCAAAGCGTCAGTCCCGACGCCTTGAATGATTGGGCGGAAAAGTTTATTGCCGGCATGCGCACGGATCCCGCATTCCGCGACGTTACCAGCGATTCGCAGATCAAGGGCTTGCAGGCATCGCTCCGGATCGACCGCGACAAGGCCAACCTGCTGGGCGTGCAAATGTCCGATATCCGCACGGCCCTGTACAGCGCTTTTGGCGAGCGGCAAGTGTCGACCATTTATTCGTCGGCGGCCAGCTATTACGTGATCCTGGAAGCGGCCACGGCCGACCGCCAGTATGACGATGCGCTCACGCGCGTGTCCGTGCGCAGCAAGACAGGCGAGCTGGTGAAACTGTCGAGTATTGCCTACGTGGAACGCACGATCGGCCCCACGTCCGTCAATCACCAGGGGCAGTTGCAGGCCGTCACCATCGCCTTCAACCTGGCGCCGGACGTGCCGCTGGGCATTGCCACGGGCAAGATCGACGCGATGGCCAAGGACATGAGCTTGCCGGCCTCCATCATCACGCGCTATGGCGGCGACGCGGCCGTGTTCCAGAGCTCGCAAGCGAGCCAGATCATTCTCATCATTGCCGCGCTGGCCGTGATCTATGTGCTGCTTGGCGTGCTGTATGAAAGCTATACCCACCCGCTGACCATCCTGGCCGGCTTGCCGTCGGCGGCCGTGGGCGCGCTGCTGACCCTGCGCCTGTTCGGCATGGACCTGACCATGATCGCCATCATCGGTATCTTGATGCTGATCGGCATCGTCAAGAAAAACGCCATCATGATGATCGACTTCGCCCTGCATGCGCAGCGCAACGACGGCCTGGCGCCGGCCGAGGCCATCCGCCAGGCGTGCATCCTGCGTTTCCGTCCCATCATGATGACCACAGCGGCGGCCCTGATGGGCGCCTTGCCGATCGCTCTGGGCCTGGGCGCCGGCGCGGAATTGCGCCAGCCGCTGGGCCTGGCCGTGGTCGGAGGGTTGCTGTTTTCGCAAGTGATTACCCTGTTCATCACGCCCGTGATCTATCTGTTCCTCGACAAGTACAGCGGCACGGGGCCGTTGACGGACGAGCAATTGGTGGCGCTCGACAACAAGTCCTGAGCCGCCACACGGCCACCACCGGCGCCCCGTTCCTCAGTGAATGTGGCGCCGGTTTTGTATGGGCCGTGATACATACGGTAACAACCGTCAAGGCATGGCTCGGGTACGCTGATACCGCTGCAAGGAATGTCGCTATCCTGTACGCTTCGGGTTGGAAATGCCGAGGAAGTGTTCCCAAAGGCTAGGGACTCTGGCACTATGGCTGCCCTGTAATGTTATTTCTTCGCTACACAGAAAGCACGATTCATTTTGCATGACACGACCCATTTGATGGCTGCCGATTCCGATGTTTGCCCCACCTGCGGGCAAGTGATCCAGCCGCCACCGGCCTACGGGTCCAGGACCAGCACCATGCGCAAGGTGGCGCTCGGCGTGTCCGTCTTGCTGCACGTGCTGCTGGCGGCGTATGTCCTGTTGCGCAGCGACACGATCGAAAAGATCCCGCCGCCGAAGAAGGAAAGCGCGATGGTCTACATCGCGCCGCTGAAAGACAAGCCGCAGCCGAAGCCGCAACCGAAACCCACGCCGAAACCGAAGGACACGAAAGTGGCCAAGGTGAAACCGCCGCCGGCGCCGAGCAAGCGCGTGGTGACGAAAGACGTGCCGCGCGACAAGCCGAAACTGGAAACCTTTACGCCGCCGCTGGTATCGAAAGTGCCGTTGCCGCCGCCGCCCGCTGAAGACATGAGCTCGATGATCGAGCAGCGTCGCAAGCAGCGCCAGGCGCAAAATCCCGCGCCGCCGGCCGAGGAAAGCGAAAACGACCGCGCCATGCGCGTGGCCAAGGCGAATATCGCCGGCGCCCAAGGGCGCAATTCCGGCAGCGACCGCGAGGATTCGGGCGGCGTGTTTTCCATCGTCAACCAGACTTCGTTCAGCGCGGAAGTCAAGTTCAAGGGCTGGAACGGCAACTTCAAGCGCAACTGGCTGAAGCAGGAAAAAGTCGAGCTGGGCAATGAGCCCGATATCGAAACGGCCATCGTGAAAAAGATGATCCAGCTGATCCGTGCTGAAAAGCCTGGTGATTTCGTCTGGGAATCGCGGCGCCTGGGACGCAACGTCAACCTCAGCGCCCGCGTGGAAGACACGGCCGAGCTGATGGCTTTCCTGCGCCAGGAATTCTTTTCCGAAAAGCGGCCAGGGCCGGGACGGCGCTAGGCGCCAGGACGCGCTGCAATAAAAAAAGGCTGCACCGTGTGAATGAACTGAACCCCGAAAGTTGGACACCAACTTTCGGGGTTTTTCTATGGCTAAGCATAGTACGCAGTTCAAGCTGGATGTGGTTCAGCAATGCATGCGGGGTGAGGCAGGAGTCCAAACAATCGCCCGGCAACATGGTCTGGATCATGCCATGGTTCGGCAATGGCTTCATTTATTTAACCTGCACGGACAGGCTGGCTTAAGCAAAAAGTTTAGCCACTACCCGGCCGAGCGACGGTTGCAGGTGCTCGAGCACATGTGGGCCAACCAGCTCTCCTATCGTCAGACCGCGGCGGTATTCAATATCCGTAGTCCCTCTTGCATCCCTGCCTGGGAGCGCTGCTATCATAGCGGTGGTATAGACGCCCTGAAGCCGCGACAGCGCGGCAGACCGACAAAGATGCCCACTTCTCAACCGCCCCAGCCTCAACCCCATGTGGATGATGCAACCCGTAGCCGCGAAGAACTGCTCGCCGAGGTGAATTTCTTGCGCATGGAGAACGCCTATCTAAAAAAGTTGAAAGCCTTGGTTCAGCAGCAAGAGCAGCAGACAACAGCGCGCAAAAAGCGCAAGTAGTTGGCGAACTAAGGCAACAATTTCCGCTGGCGGCCTTGCTCAAGCTCGCGGCCCTGCCGCGCAGCACCTTTTACTATCAGCAGAAGGTGGCGCAGGTAGCCGACAAGCATCAGGCACTGAAGCAACAAATTCGTTCCATTTTCGCCCGCCATCAAGGGCGTTATGGATATCGGCGCGTGACGTTGGCGATTCGGCAGCTGGGCCTGCAGGTCAATCATAAGACCGTTCAAAGGCAGATGGTCCAGTTAGGGTTGAGGTCCTTGGTGCGCCCCAAGAAATATCGCTCGTACAAGGGCGAAGTGGGGCAGGCGGCGGCGAATGTCTTGCAGCGCCAATTTCAGGCGCAGGCAGCCCATCAGAAATGGGTGACGGACGTGACGGAGTTTAACGTTGCCGGCGAGAAGCTGTATCTGTCGCCGGTGATGGACCTGTACAACGGGGAAATCGTGGCGTTTGAAACGTCCAGGCGGCCCGTGTTCAAACTGGTGAGCGCGATGCTCCAGAAAGCGCTGGCCAAACTGAAGGCGAAAGACAAACCCATGCTGCACTCTGACCAGGGATGGCAATATCGGATGCCTGCTTACCAGAAAATGCTGCGCGATAAGGGTGTGGAGCAAAGCATGTCCCGTAAGGGAAACTGCCTCGACAACGCAGCCATGGAAAGCTTCTTTGCCGTGCTCAAGACGGAGTTCTTCTACCTGAACAAGTTCAGCAGTGTCGATGAATTGCAGCGTGGCATCAAACAGTACATCCACTACTATAATCACGAGCGTATCAAGCTCAAATTAAAAGGGCTGAGTCCTGTGCAATACAGAACTCAGCCCTTGTCCACCTAGTAAATAAACTAAACCGTCCAACTATTTGGGGTCAGTTCAGTGAACGGGCAGCCTTTTTTACGCAGCGTTGATCTTGATCAAGCCGGTTTGTCGGTTCCCGCTTCCGGCTCGACGTCGTCTTCCATCTCGATCAGTTCGACCATCTGGGCCGCGCCATCTTCGCTGATGCCGGCCAGTTCCATGATCTTGTCGTTGGCTTCGTCGATGCCGACGCGCTTCAGAGCCGAGAACAGTTGCACGGTGAACGGGAAGCCGACGCCGTCTTCATCCACATAGCTGTCGAGCTTGGCTTTCGCCTGGCGCAAGGCGTTCACGGATTCATTGCGGTTCAGCTTATCGACCTTGGTCAGAATGCAGTGGATCGGTTTGCCCGTCGGGGCGAACCATTCCAGCATTTGAATGTCCAGGTCGGTGAACGGGCGGCGCGAATCCATGATCAGGATCAAACCAGCCAATTGTTCGCGGCGTTGCACGTAGTCACCCAGCAGGCGCTGCCAGTGCAATTTGGCCGAGCCCGATACTTCCGCGTAGCCATAACCCGGCAAGTCGACCAGCAGGCATTCGATCTCTTCGACGATGGTGGCATCCTTGCGGTGCTGCGCCACGTGGGCGCCGCCGATGGAGAAGTAGTTGATGTGCTGGGTACGGCCAGGTGTCTTGGAGGCGAACGCCAAGCCTTTCTGATTACACAAGATGTTGATGGCGGTCGATTTACCGGCATTGGAGCGGCCGGCAAAGGCGATTTCCGGCACCGTGGTATCGGGCAGGTCACGCAATTGGTTGACGGTCGTAAAGAAGCGGGCTTGCCAGAGTTTTGACATGGGAATAGTAAAGCAACAAAAGGGAGCGATAAGGGAGCGATAACGCCAAGAAGCTATTGTACAATAAGGGGTTGTTTATTGTTGCCGGCGTAGCAGCGATGCGGCTTGCGGCCCTGAAAATAAAGCAAAAATCCACAGGGCGCGGCAATGTCCACCACTAATTTCTCACTGTCTCAGGGTGCCTGAATGAATCGTGCGTTTTCACCGTTGTTCAAATCCATGCTGCTCGCTTTGCTGGCTGTATCGGCAACTGCCTCCGCGGTCGAAGCACCGAAACCGGCTGTCAAGGCCGACGCTGCCAAGGGCGCTACCCTGTACGCCGATGGCGATGCGGCGCGCGGCTTGCCTGCCTGCGTCTCCTGCCATGGCGCGGCCGGCAATTCGACCATCACGGTCAATCCGAAGCTGGCCGGCCAGCACGAAAGCTATATTTACAAGCAACTCGTCGATTTCACCACGCCGCAGCGCAACCAGCCCGTCATGACGACGTACGCGAAGATGCTCAGCGACGCCGACAAGAAGAATATCGCCGCCTACCTGGGCACGCAGCTGTCCAAGCCGGGCGCCGCGAAAAACAAGGATACGATCGACCTGGGCAAGAAAATCTACCGTGGTGGCATTGCTTCTAAGCAAGTTGCCGCCTGCGCCAGCTGTCATGGCGCGACGGGCAATGGCATTCCCGTCCAGTATCCGCGCATCGCCGGCCAGCACCAGGATTACACGGTGGCCCAGCTGACGATGTTCCGCAGCACCAAGGCCGATGCCCGCAAGAACAGCGCTGAAATGCACACCATCGCCGCCCGCATGTCGGATGACGAGATCGCTGCCGTGGCCGACTATATCGCCGGCCTGAAGTAAGTTTTCATAGTGGCAAGCGATTGCCAGGCGCATCAGTGCGCGTGAACAAGGGCGGCCGAGTCAACGGGCTGCCCTTTTTCATGGCAGGGGCCAAACAGGAGTATGCTGCCGCCTTGCGCGGAGAAACACTCTGCTCCATGCCTACATTTTCTTGAAGATTGCATATCCCGTATGAGTATCCACGTATGAGCACAGGCACGACCGGAATCGAGTTAAAGACCCAACGCCGCAGCCTGGCTGAATTCGTCGAGCTGGTCTCGTCGATGCGCTTTGCCATCAGCCTGCTGACCCTGATCGCCGTCGCGTCCATCATCGGCACCGTGCTCAAGCAAAACGAGCCCATGCCCAATTATGTCAACCAGTTCGGCCCGTTCTGGTTCACCGTTTTCGACAAGCTGAGCCTGTATTCCGTGTATTCGGCCTGGTGGTTCCTCGTCATCATGGGTTTCCTCGTCGCCTCGACCTCGCTGTGCATCGTGCGCAATGCGCCGAAGATGCTCAAGGACATGCGCAGCTGGCGTGAAACCGTACGCGAGCAATCGCTGCGCAATTTCCACCACAAGCTGGAATGGCAGGCGCCGCTGCCGCGCGCCGTGCTGGCCCAGCAGATGGTGATGCGCCTGAAAGACGCCGGCTACGGGGCCAAGGTGGTCGAGAAGGACAACGCCACCCTGGTCGCCGCCAAGCGGGGCGCGGCCAATAAATGGGGCTATATCTTTGCCCACGGCGCCATCGTGATCATTTGCGTGGGCGGCTTGCTCGATTCGGAAATGCCGATTCGCGTACAGCAATGGTTCTTTGGCAAGACGCCGTTCTCCGGCAGCGGCGTGATCGCCGATATTCCCGCCCAGCACCGCCTGAGCCTGTCGAACCCTACTTTCCGCGGCAACACCATGATTCCGGAAGGCTCGTCGAGCAACACGGCCATTATTCCCCAGGCCGATGGCGTGCTGATCCAGGACTTGCCCATCACCATCCTGCTGAAAAAATTCCACATCGATTTCTACAGCACCGGCATGCCCAAGCTGTTCGCCAGCGATGTCGTCATCACCGATCATGTGACGGGAGAAAGTTTTCCTGCCACCATCAAAGTCAACCAGCCGCTGTTGTACAAGGGCCTGGCCCTGTACCAGTCCAGCTTTGAGGATGGCGGCAGCAAGCTCAAGTTGACCGGTTTTCCCATGACGGGCAAGACGACGAAACGCTTCGATATCGGCGGCGAAGTGGGCGGCAGCACGCCGCTCGAACGCAGCGATGGCAATTCCTACACGGTGGAATGGTCGGGTTTCCGCCCCTTCAACGTGGAAAACCTCAGCGCGGGCCAGGATGTGCGCGCCGTCAGCAAGGCGGAAAGTTTCAACGATAAATTCGCCGTCGGCCTCGATAAGCGCCTGGGCTCGGCCGCGAAGAATGCGAATAACAAGGACCTCAAGAACGTGGGGCCATCGGTGCAATACAAATTGCGCGACAAGACGGGCCAGGCGCGCGAGTACCAGAACTACATGCAGCCCGTCACCGTGGATGGCACGACGGTGTTCCTGGCCGGCATGCGCGTCAACCCCAGCGACCCGTTCAGCTATTTGCGCATTCCCGCCGATGACAATTACAGCGTGAACGAATGGATGCGTTTGCGTGCCGCGCTGCAAGATCCGGCGCTGCGCCAGCAGGCCGCCACGCGCTATGCGGCGCGCGCCATGCCGCAGGCGAACGCGGAAGCCTTGCGCGGCCAGTTGCAGGAATCGGCCGCGAAGAGCCTCGGTATCTTTGCCGGCAATGGACAAGAGGGCGGTTTCCTCGCCATTTCGCGCTTCCTGGAGAAAATTCCTGCCGCCGAGCAAGAAAAAGCGGCCGATATCTTCATGAAGATATTGAATGGCAGCCTGTGGGACTTGTGGCAGGCGGCGCGCGCCCAGGATGGTTTGAAGGCCATCGAGGCCGATGACAAGCATGGCCGTTTCCTGCAGCTGGCCACGAATGCGCTGTCCGACAGCTTCTTCTATGGCGCGCCCGTGTATCTGCAACTCGACGACTTCACGGAAATCAAGGCGTCCGTGCTGCAGGTGACGCGTTCACCAGGCAAAAGCGTCGTCTACCTCGGTTGCCTGTTCCTCGTGATCGGCGTATTTTCCATGTTTTATATCCGCGAACGCCGCCTGTGGGTGTGGATCAAGGATGGCGAGGGCGGCAGTGAAGCGCTGATGGCCATGAGCACGCAACGCAAGACGCTGGATTTCGAAAAAGAATTTGAGACTTTGAAGGCAAAGCTGCCGCAATCGGCGTAAGCTGCGCTGAGTTGGATTGGCTGAGTTTCGGGACGCTTGCGCGTCGCCGGGAATGGAGAAAATGATGGAATTGGCAAACAAGCAAATATATACGCAGGAACCAGGATTTTTCAAGCGCCTGAGCCTGATCGATTGGCTGTATGGCGCCGGCTTGCTGGCGGCATCCCTGTTCGGCCTGATGCGCTTTGGCGCCTTCATGGATATCTATGAAAAAGCCATCTTGCTGGCCGCCGCCCCCACGTTCGCGTGGCTGGGCTGGTACTGGAAACCCGTGCGCTGGCTGATCCCCGTGGCGGCCGTGCTGTCGCTGTTCGCCATCGAGCTGTACGCGGGTCATCTGGAAATGGCGAACCAGAAATTCTTCCTGAAATACATCTTGTCGAGCCAGTCCGCCATCCTGTGGATGGGCACGCTTTTCGTGCTGTCGACCCTGTTCTACTGGATCGGCCTGGTGGCGCGCTCGGAATTCGGCTCGTCCGTCGGCTCCCTGCTGTGCTGGGCCGGCGTCGTGCTGGGCCTGACGGGCATGCTGGTGCGCTGGTACGAGTCTTACCTGATCGGCGCCGACGTGGGCCACATCCCCGTGTCGAACCTGTATGAAGTGTTCATCCTGTTTTCCCTGATCACGGCCATGTTCTACCTGTATTACGAGCAGCACTACGCGACGCGCCAGCTGGGCGCCTTCGTCATGCTGGTCATTTCGGCGGCCGTCGTCTTCCTGATGTGGTACACGGTCACGCGCGACGCGGCCGAAATCCAGCCGCTGGTGCCGGCCCTGCAAAGCTGGTGGATGAAGATCCACGTGCCGGCCAATTTCATAGGCTACGGCACCTTCGCCCTGTCGGCCATGGTGGCCGCGGCGTATCTGCTCAAATCGAGCGGCTACCTGGTCGACCGTTTGCCGTCGCTGGAAGTGCTTGACGACGTCATGTACAAGGCCATTTCCGTCGGCTTCGCTTTCTTCACGGTAGCGACCATCCTGGGCGCCCTGTGGGCGGCCGAAGCATGGGGCGGCTATTGGTCGTGGGACCCGAAAGAAACGTGGGCGCTGATCGTCTGGCTCAACTATGCAGCCTGGCTGCACATGCGCCTGATGACGGGCTTGCGCGGCCGCGTCGCCTCGTGGTGGGCGCTGGTGGGCTTGCTGGTGACGACGTTTGCTTTCCTGGGCGTCAACATGTTCCTTTCTGGATTACATTCTTACGGCAAACTGTAATTCATTTTTGCATGACAGAAGCGTCATGAACGGCCCGGAAAAACTGGTGTAAGGTATATCCAATCACCTTTTTCCGGAGCCGCCATGTTGATCAAGCGCAGTCCCAACGGCATTGAGTTGCCGTATTCTTCCGAAATCACGCCGCGCGCCGTGTTTGAATCGCGCCGCAGCTTTATCAAGCAAGTGGCGCTGGGCTCGATGTCCAGTGCGGCCTTGCTGGAAATGGCCAGCCGCGAAGCGTTCGCGCAAGGCATCAATCCCAAGCTGGCGGCCAAGCTCAATCCCGCCTATTCGGCGCTGGAAAAGCAGACGGCCTATAAAGACGCCACCACCTACAACAATTTCTACGAGTTCGGCACGGACAAGAGCGACCCGGCGCAAAACGCGGGCACCTTGCGCACGCGGCCCTGGACCGTCAGCATCGAAGGCGAAGTCAAGAAGCCGATGACCCTGGACCTCGACGCGCTGCTGAAGCTGGCGCCGCTGGAAGAGCGCGTCTACCGCTTGCGCTGCGTGGAAGGCTGGTCGATGGTTATCCCGTGGGTCGGTTATTCCTTCTCGGAAATCATCAAGAAGGTCGAGCCGACGGGCAATGCCAAGTACGTGGAATTCATCACCCTGGCCGACAAGAAGCAGATGCCGGGCGTGGGCAGCCGCGTGCTGCAGTGGCCGTATACGGAAGGCTTGCGCATCGACGAGGCGAACCATCCGCTGGCCCTGCTGACCCTGGGCATGTATGGCGAAACCTTGCCGAACCAGAATGGCGCACCCGTGCGCATGGTCTTGCCGTGGAAATATGGTTTCAAGTCAGCCAAATCCATCGTCAAGATCCGTTTCGTCAAGGAACAGCCGCGCACGTCCTGGAACCTGTCGGCGCCGTCCGAATATGGTTTTTACTCGAATGTGAACCCCAACGTCGATCATCCGCGCTGGTCGCAAGCTTCCGAGCGGCGCATCGGCGAGGACGGTTTCCTCACGCGCAAGCGCAAGACCCTGATGTTCAATGGCTACAACGATGTCGCTTCCATGTACGCGGGCATGGATCTGAAGAAGTTCTTTTAAGGAAAGACCATGGCCTTCAACCCCACGCCGAGACAATTGTCGCTATTCAAAAGTCTGGTTTTTTTGCTGGCACTGCTGCCGTTTGCCCGCATGGTGTGGCTGACGTACACGGGGCAACTGGTGGAGCCGCTGGAATTCATCACGCGCGGCACGGGGGACTGGACCCTGTATTTCCTTTGCATCAGCCTGGCGGTGACGCCCTTGCGGCGCCTCACGCAATGGAATTGGCTGATCAAGTTGCGGCGCATGCTGGGCCTGTTCGCCTTTTTCTACGCGGCACTGCACTTCACCACTTTTTTATGGTTCGATCACTTTTTTGATGTGCAGGAAATGTGGAAGGATGTGCTCAAGCGGCCGTTCATCACCGTGGGTTTCATCGCCTTCGTCTTGCTCATTCCGCTGGCCCTGACGAGCACGAACGGCATGGTCAAACGCCTGGGGGGCAAGCGCTGGCAGTGGCTGCACCGGTTGATTTACATCATCGCGCCGCTGGGCATTTTGCACTTCTGGTGGATGAAGGCGGGCAAGCATAATTTCGCGCAACCGATACTTTTTGGCAGTATCGTCGCGCTACTGCTGTTAATACGCGTGGTTTTCGCCTGGAACAAGCGGGAGAAGAGCGTCAGGGCGGCCAAGGCAGCCACCCCGGTACGCTCGACTTAGGTTGCCGGCACGATCACCGGTGGCGGCGGCACGGGCGCCGGTTCGACGGGGCCTTTGGCTGGCGCACCCTTGGCCGCTGGCGGCTTGGGCAGGTACAGGGGGCCAGGCTGGCCGCAGCCGGCCAGGACGCTAGAAACCACAATGGCGGTGCCGATATAAAACGCTGAGGATGACTTCACGATTAGAATCACGGTTTGATTAAGATCTTTGGAGTGTAGCATGAGCGAATCGGAATTCCTGGCCCTGGCCGAAGCCACCCTGACCCAGATCGAGGCGGCGCTGGACCGGCTGAACGATGAAGACGTGCTCGACGTCGAATGCAGCCGCAGCGGCAATGTGCTGGAAATCGAATTCATCGATAACGGCACGAAAATCATCGTCAACAGCCAGGCCCCCATGCGCGAGATGTGGGTAGCCGCCCGTTCCGGCGGTTTCCACTACAAGCGCGTGGGCGACGAGTGGATCAACACGCGCGACGGTTCGGAACTGTTCGCGGCCCTGTCGGCCATGGCCAGCGAGCAGGCCGGTGCTCCCGTTGTGCTGAAGTAATTGTTTTAGCCGCGCGCAATAAAAAAGGGCAGCCTCTTCAGGCTGCCCTTTTTGCGTCAAACGATCTTAAAACAGCTCGTTCTTCACGGCTTCCTTGGCTTTCTCTTCCTCCGGCGTGCCGCGCGCCGCGCCTTCCAGGCTACCGACGCCCGTGCCCGGTGGATTTTCCGCATAGTAATACTCGTCGCCCACGTGGATCAGGCCTTCCGGCACGGCGCGTTCCTCGACGGGAATGCTTTTCAGGGCTTTCGCCATGTAGCTGATCCAGATCGGC